>NZ_JALDMY010000001.1:4790000-6932500 GCF_022698285.1 Streptomyces sp. AN091965
CTCGTGCTCGCCGCCTTCGCGGTGGCCGCGCTCATCGTGCTGCCGTTCTCCGGCCGGGCCATCGACCGGCGCGGACCGCTGCCCGTCCTCATCGCCGCCCTGCTCACCGCCGCCGTCGGCGCCCTGAGCCTGGGCCTGGCGGCCAGTGCCCCCCTCGTCCTGCTCTCGGCGGGCGCGCTCGGCGCGGGCCAGGCCGTCATGCAGCCCGCGCTCGCGACGATGATCGTCGAGTGCTCCACGCCCGACACCCGCACGCGCGCGTTCGCCACTCAGTTCTTCCTGCAGAACCTGGGCCTCGGCGTCGGCGGCCTGATCGGCGGCCAGCTCGTCAAGCACGAGCGGCCCAGCGACTTCACACTGCTCTTCGCCATCGAGACCGTGATCTTCCTGGTGCTCGTCGGCGTCATGCTGACCACGCGCCTGCCCCGCTCGCCCCGGATCGCGGACGCCGCGCCGCAGGCCCGGGGCAGCATGAAGGACGTCTTCCGCAACCCCGTGATGCTCCAGCTGTGCGTCCTGGGCTTCGTGCTGTTCTTCGCCTGCTACGGCCAGTTCGAGTCCGGCCTGTCCGCGTACGGCGTGGAGGCCGCCGGGATCTCGCCGTCGACCCTCGGCATCGCGCTCGCCGCCAACACCGGCGCGATCGTCGTTGCCCAGTTCGCCGTCCTGCGGTTCGTCGAGCGCCGCAGGCGCTCGCAGGTGATCGCGGCCGTGGGCCTCATCTGGGCCGTCGCGTGGATCGCCGCGGGCTACGCGGGCCTCGGCCACGGCAGCCAGGCCATGGCCACCGCCGCCTTCATCTCGACGTACGCGCTCTTCGGGATCGGCGAGACCATGCTCGCGCCGACCGTGGCGCCGCTGGTCGCCGATCTGGCGCCGGAGTCGATGGTCGGCCGGTACAACTCGGCCTTCGCCCTGGTCAAGCAGCTGGCCCTGGCGGTCGGCCCGGCCGTGGGCGGGCCCATGGGCGCCACGCTGCACGCTCCGTACGTCGTGACGTTCCTGCTCTTCTCGCTGGGCATCACGGTGCTCGCGCTGCGGCTCGGCAAGCACCTCACGCCGGCGCAGAACCACCCGTACGCCCAGAAGAGCAGGGTCGTCGCCCAGAGCGCCCCGGAGGCCGTGACCGCCCACTCCTGAGGGGCCGGTCGGGCACGTCGTCGGCTACGCGCGCGTGGGCGATGCCCACGCGCGCGTCGTCGTATCAGGGCCTACGCGCGCGGGAGCGCGAACTCGCACCACACGGCCTTGCCGCCGCCGGGCGTCCGGCGCGAGCCCCAGTTCGAGGCGATCGTGGCGACGATCGCGATGCCGCGGCCCGCCTCGTCCGCGGGCTCGGCGCGGCGGCGCCTGGGCAGGTGGTCGTCGCCGTCGGTGACCTCGATGATCAGCCGGCGGTCGGTGCGGCGCAGCCGCAGGCGCATCGGCGGGGTGCCGTGCTGCAGGGAGTTCGCGACGAGCTCGCTGGTGGCCAGGACGCCCAGGTCGAGCAGTTCCGGCGGGAACCGCCAGCTGGCGAGGACGCCGGTGGCGAAGGCACGCGCGCGTGGGGCCGCCTCCACGCCGCCGAGCAGCTCCAGGGCCGCGTTGCGGAACAGCTCCGCGTCGGCGCCGGTGCGGGCGGGCTGCTGGAGGACGAGGACCGCGACGTCGTCGTCGTGGTCGGCGGTGACCCCCAGGGCCCGGATCAGGCGGTCGCAGACCACCTGGGGCGTGCCGGTGGCGCCGCCCAGGGCCCGCTCCAGGGACGCGACGCCCTCGTCGATGTCCTCGCTGCGGCGCTCCACGAGGCCGTCCGTGTACAGCACGGCGGTGGATCCCGGGCCGAGCGGCACGGAGCCGGAGGCGTGCAGCCAGCCGCCGGTGCCCAGCGGCGGGCCCGTGGGCTCGTCCGCGCGGTGGATCGTGCCGTTCTCGTCGCGGACGAGGATCGGCAGGTGGCCCGCCGAGGCGTACGACAGGCTGCCCTCGTTCGGGTCGTGGACGGCGTACACGCACGTGGCGATCTGGCTGGCGTCGATCTCCGCGGCGAGGCCGTCGAGGAGCTGCAGGACCTCGTGCGGCGGCAGGTCGAGGCGGGCGTAGGCGCGCACGGCCGTGCGGAGCTGGCCCATGACGGCCGCCGCGCGCACCCCGCGCCCCATGACGTCGCCGATGACCAGGGCGGTGCGGCCGCCGCCGAGCGTGATCACGTCGTACCAGTCGCCGCCGACCGCGGCCTCGGTGCCGCCCGGCTGGTACGTGGCGGCGATGCGCAGGTCGTCGGGCTGCTCCAACTCCTGGGGCAGCAGCGAGCGTTGCAGCGTGACGGCGGTCTCGCGCTGGCTGCGCTCGCTGGCGCGCAGGCGCTCGGCGGCGTCGGCGTGGTCGGTGACGTCGGCGGCGAAGACCAGCACCCCGCCGTCCTGGGCATCCGTGACGGGCCCGCCCAGGGGCAGCGACACGGGGGTGCACGTGAACGTGTACGAACGGCCGCCGGGCACCTTGCGGGACTTGACCGTGCGCGGCTTGGAGCTGCGCAGCACCTGGTCCAGGAGCGGCAGGAGCCCGACCTCCTCCAGCTCGGGCAGCGCCTCGCGCGCGGGGGCACCGGTGGGGCGGGGGCCGAACGCCGTGGCGTACGCGTCGTTGACGTACGCGATGCGGTGGTCGGGGCCGTGCACGAGGGCCACGAGGGCCGGGATGCTGTCGAGGACCTCGCGGGCGGGGAGCCCGTCGACGCCCCCGGGAGCGTCGACGCCTTCGGTGGGATGCTCCGCGACGCGCTCGGCGCGGGCCGCGGGGACGGAGCTCTCGCCTCGCTGTGCCGGGGAGCCGCCGGTCTCGGCGCGCGCCGCGGCGCGGCGCTGTGTTCCGGGGAGCCGGGCGCTCCAGCGCGTGAAGTTCACTGCGGTAGGCCTCGTGGTGTCGCTTCTGGATCGGGCGGGGGTGTACGGCCGGGCGTTCGGCCGGTGGCGGTGCGGCGTGCGGCGCCGCCTCCCGGGAAGACACAGCATGGCGTGGAGCGGACCCTTGCTTCTCAGGTGCCCTCTTGCGGGCCCGCTCATGGTCACACGTCCAGTCTGGCCGACCGGACTGACATCCGTCAGACGCCGGTCCTGCTCGGGCAGTTCCGGCCGGAGGTCATCAGGACTCCTTCGGGCGCTCGCCCCCGGCCGCGAGTTCGAACTCCGCGCGCGGGTGTTCCAGTGAGCCCAGGGAGACGATCTCGCGTTTGAACAGGCCGGACAGCGTCCATTCGGCGAGCACGCGGGACTTGCGGTTGACGGTGGGCACCCGGCTGAGGTGGTAGACGCGGTGCATGAACCAGGCAGGGTAGCCCTTCAGCTTGCGTCCGTAGACGTGGGCGACGCCCTTGTGCAGTCCCAGGGAGGCCACGGAGCCGACGTACTTGTGCCGGTACTCCTGGAGGGGCTGTTCGCGCAGTGATGCGGCGATGTTGTCGCCGAGGACCTTGGCCTGGCGCACGGCGTGCTGGGCGTTGGGCGCGCACTCGGTGCCCGGCTGCTCGGCGGTGACGTCGGGGACGGCGGCCGCGTCGCCCGCGGCCCACGCGTGCGGGGCGCCGTCGACGGACAGCTCGGCGGTGCACTTCAGGCGGCCGCGTTCGGTCAGCGGCAGGTCCGTGGCGGCGAGCAGCGGATGCGGTTTGACGCCCGCGGTCCACACGACCGTACGGGTGGGGAAGCGGGCGCCGTCGCTGAGGACGGCGACGCGGTCCTCGCAGGAATCGAGCCGGGTCTCCAGGCGTACGTCGATGTTGCGCCGGCGCAGCTCGCGGACCGTGTACTTGCCCATCTCCTCGCCGACCTCGGGCAGGATGCGCCCGGAGGCCTCGACGAGGATCCACTTCATGTCCTCGGCCTTGACGTTGTGGTAGTACCGGGCGGCGTAGCGGGCCATGTCCTCCAGCTCGCCGAGCGCCTCCACGCCCGCGTAGCCGCCGCCCACGAAGACGAACGTCAGGGCGGCGTCGCGGACGGCGGGGTCGCGCGTCGAGGAGGCGATGTCCATCTGCTCAATGACGTGGTTGCGCAGTCCGATGGCCTCTTCGACGGTCTTGAAGCCGATGCCGTAGTCGGCGAGGCCGGGCACGGGCAGGGTGCGCGAGATGGAGCCGGGGGCGAGCACGAGCTCGTCGTACGTGAGGGCGAGGGGGCCCGTGCCCTCCTCGCGGGTGGCGAGCGTCGTGAAGGACGCGGTGCGCTTGGCGTGGTCGACCGACGTGACCTCGCCGACGACCACGCGGCACCGGTCGAGGACGCGGCGCAGCGGGACGACGACGTGGCGCGGGGAGATCGAGCCGGCCGCGGCTTCGGGCAGGAACGGCTGGTACGTCATATACGGATCGGGCGAGATCACGACGATCTCCGTCTCGCCCCGCCGCAGCTCCTGCTTGAGTTTCCGCTGGAGGTGCAGCGCGGTGTACATCCCGACGTAGCCACCGCCGACAACGAGAATGCGCACAGGTTCCGTCACCATCCCATGACGCACCCGCACTTCGCGTTTGTCCACAGGCTCAGCAATTTGTATGACTGGAAGCCTTGGTTGGCGGCAGCCGCTCCACTTGGCAGACCGGGTGGAATGTGCGCAGGTCAGAGGGTGGTGGCAGGGTGGTGGCGCGGGGTGCAATCGGGTGGGAAACGGTGCGTACTCCGATCGGGGGGCACCCCGTGCGGAACCCACCCCTTCTGAATTGACTCTGGCTCAACTATGTTCGTGTGACGTCGGGGTGTCGGGGGATGCGCTCGTCGAGTCCGGTTTGCCGGATTCGTGCGCAGCTCGCTCCTCACACGCCGGTCATCACATGGCGGGGAGTGTCTCCGGGGGGAGACGTCATTACCGGGGGAACACATATGCACATTCAGGACTCTCACTGGACTTCCGCGACAGCGTCGGCACCCGCCGTCGCCTCGGGCGGAAACGGACGGGAAGTGGGGGACGTAGCGCGTACGACGCCGCTGCGCGTGGACGCGCAGCGGAATCTCGAGCACGTCCTGCGCGCGGCGCGCGAAGTCTTCGGCGAGCTGGGGTACGGCGCGCCGATGGAGGACGTGGCACGGCGGGCCCGCGTCGGCGTGGGCACGGTCTACCGCCGCTTCCCGAGCAAGGACGTACTGGTGCGACGGATAGCCGAGGAGGAGACCTCCCGGCTGACCGAGCAGGCCCGCGCGGCACTCGGCCAGGAGGACGAACCGTGGTCGGCGCTCTCGCGCTTCCTGCGGACGTCCGTGGCCTCGGGCGCGGGGCGGCTCCTTCCGCCCCAGGTGCTGCGCGTGAGCGTGGACGAGGGCGAGGGAACCGACGGCGCGGCCGCGGTGGACGGGACCAGGGTGGCGGACGCCGCCGAGGTCCGCGTGCCGCAGCAGCGCCAGGTGCCTCCGGCGCTCTCGCCGGAGCTGCGGCTGGTGGAGCAGCGGCCCGCTCCGGCCCGGGAGAGCGACGACGCGGGTGCCGCGGCGCTGCTCGACGTGGTCGGGCGGCTCGTGGATCGGGCGCGGGCGGCGGGTGAGCTGCGCGCGGACGTGACCGTGTCCGACGTGCTGCTCGTGATAGCGACGGCGGCGCCTTCGCTGCCGGACGCGGCGCAGCAGGCCGCGGCCTCGTCCCGGCTCCTCGACATCCTCCTCGAGGGGCTGCGGTCGCGGCCTTCGTAAACACCCGTTCGGGCCTCCACGGTCCCGGAATGCTCAACTCCACGGATACGCACAGGAGTTGAGCATTCCCCGAATGGGTGAACGGTAGCGCTCGGTTGCGGTAACTCGCCCCGGACGGGTGGTTGCTTGTCGTCCCTATTCGACGGGGCGCGGCCGTGTGGCACTCTTTCCCGGTGTCCGGGTCTGAGTGTGCATGCGGGGGCTGTCCGCGATGAGTGTTGACGGGCGGGACGAGCCCAGCTCCACCGGTGGCGAGTCGGGCGGACTGCCCTCCCGGCAGGTGCCGAGCCAGGGCGGCCCCGGCGGTGGCGGCGGGAGCACGAGCGGTTCCGCGTCCGGCGCCGCCGCCGGTTCCGGTGTGCCAGGCCCCGACCCGAGCGTGCCACCCCAGCGCGGCAGCGGCTCGCCCGGCGCACCCGGCACGGAGGCCGGGACGCCCGGCGCTCGTGGCGGTGACGCTTCGCCACCCCCCGACGCCGATCTGATCGCCCGGATGCGGGCGGGCGAGGACTCCGCGTACGAGGAGCTGTACCGCAGGCACGCCGACGCGGTGCGCCGCTATGCCCGCACCTGCTGCCGCGACGCGCACACCGCGGACGACCTCACGGCCGAGGTGTTCGCGCGGATGCTCCAGGCCGTGCGGTCCGGTTCCGGGCCCGAGCACGCGGTGCGCGCCTATCTGCTGACCACGGTGCGGCGCGTCGCCGCCGGGTGGACGAAGTCGGCGAAGCGGGAGCAGCTCGTCGACGACTTCGCGGTCTTCGCCGCGCAGGCGGCCCGGGGCTCCGAGGTGTCCGACGACGAAACGTTGGACCTGGGCGCGGACGTGCGGGCCATGCACGAGGCCGAGCAGTCGCTCGCCATGCAGGCCTTCCGCAGCCTGCCCGAGCGCTGGCAGGCCGTGCTGTGGCACACGGAGGTCGAGGACGAGTCGCCGAGCGACGTCGCCACGCTCTTCGGCCTGGACGCCAACGGCACGCGCGTGCTCGCGAGCCGCGCCCGCGAAGGCCTCAAACAGGCCTATCTCCAGGCCCATGTGAGCGCCACGCTCACCGAGAGCGAGGAGTGCGCGCGCTACGCCGACCGGCTCGGTGCCTACGCCCGCGGCGGCCTGCGCACCCGCGCCGAGCGGGGCCTGCGCAAGCACCTGGAGGAGTGCGCCAACTGCCGTCTCGCCGCCGGCCAGATCAAGGAAGTCGCCAGCGGCATCCCCGCCGTCGTGCCGGTGGCCGTCATCGGCTGGTTCGGTGCCGCCGGATACGCCAAGGTGGCCGCCCTCATCGGGGGCGGCGTCGCGGGCGCGGGCGCGGCGGGTGCCGCGGGCGCGGCCGCGGGCAGCGCCTCGGGCGGCGCCGGAGCGGCCGGGGGCGGCGCGGCCGCCGAGGGCCTCGGCACCCCGGCGAAGGTCGGCATCGTGGCGGGTGTCGTCGCGGCCGGGGTGGCCGTGGCGGTCGCGCTCGCCGGGGGCCCGGAGAAGAAGGATCCGCCGGAGGCGAAGCCGCAGCCGACCTCCGCCCAGCCGCCGGTGATCCCGCGCAATCCGCCGCCCTCGAAGCCGCTGCCGAAGCCGGAGCCGCCGCCCCCGTCGCGACCGAAGCCCGCGCCGCCCGTGAAGGCCGAGCCCAAGCCGAAGCCGCCGCCGAAGCCCGCTCCCAAGCCGACGCCGAAGCCGCCACCGCCGAAACCCAAGCCGAAGCCGCCCCCGCCGCCGAAGCCCCGGCCGACGCCGCCCAGGCCCACGCCCACGCCGACCCCCACGCCGACACCGCCCCCCGCACCGGTCGTCTACCAGTGGAACGAGCTGGAGTACGGCCTCACCGGCGACGGCACCAAGCCCGAGATGCGGCTCGGCGAGAGCAGCTGGGTGTGGCAGCGCTGGGGCATGTCCATCGGGGACAAGCGGTACGGCCACGGCGTGACCGTGCACGGCTCCTCCTCCGTGACCATCGACCTCAACCGCACGTGCACCTCGTACGAGGCGCTCGTCGGCGTCGACGACATGACGATGCCCCTCGGCCAGGTGCGGTTCTCCGTGTACGCCGACGGGGTGCGCCTGTGGCAGTCGCAGCTGGTCAAGGGCGGTGATCCGGCCGTGCCCGTACGGGTCGGTCTGACCGGCCGCAAGACGATCCGTCTGGTCGTCGAGCCGCATACGCACTTCGACTCGGTGGCCCTCGCGGACTGGGCGCAGTCCCGCCTCCGCTGCACCTGAGCGCTCAGCGCGGCGGGGCCAGCTCCGCCAGGACCTCGTCGACGGTCAGCGCGGCGCCCGCCGCCCGCTCCCGCTCGTAGGCCCCCGGCCCCAGGGCCTGGCCGGCCTCGGTCTCGACGCGCTCGGCGAGGGCCCGCTCCGGCACGGAGCGCTCGTGGCCGCCCCGCCAGCGCGTGGCCCGGGCGAGCAGCCGGGCCGCGCGGGCGTGGTCGTGAAGGCGCAGGAACAGCGCGGCGCCCACGTCCACCAGACTGGCCGTGACCGGCTCCGAGCAGTGGTGGTGCAAGGCGTCGCGCAGCACGTCGGCGAGCACGGCGAGCCCGGCCCCGGGGCCCGACTCGGCGGCGGTGACCCGGGCCTCCACATTGCCGAGGCCCGCCCCGAACTGCGGCGGCAGCGTGCCGCGCTCGCCCTCCTTGCGGGCCGCCTCGCACAGGGCGCGCGCCCGCACCACGTCACCTTCGTCGATGGCCAGGGAGGCACGCATCAGACAGACGAACGCGCGGGCGTCCGGGACCCCGAACCGGTCGGCCTCTGCGCTCGCCTCGTCCAGGCCCTTCGCGGCCAGCTCGCGGTCGCCCTCGCGGTAGGCGATCTCGGCGAGGCGGGCGAGCAGGAACGTGGTCTCGGCGTGCGCCCCCACCTCGTACGCGAGGTGCAGCGCCTCCTCGTACTCCCGGCGCGCGTCCGCGTGGTGGCCGCGGGACATCGCCGCCTCCCCCGCCGCGCTGCTGACCTGCGCGCGCAGCCAGCGGTCGCCCACGCGTCCGCTCAGCGTGCGCAGCTCCCTCAGGTCCTCGTCGACCCCGGCGAGGAGGCCGGGCCGGTCGATGACGGTGTGCACCCGGAACATCAGGGTGACCGCGATCTCCCAGTCGCCGCCGAAGCGCCGGCAGTTGGCGACCGCCGTGTCCAGGGACGGCACCACGTTGTGCGGCTCGTCGAGGAAGTACATCGTGAACGGCCAGAGCAGCCCCGGGAAGAGGCCGCTCGCGGGCACGGGCCGGGCCAGCGTGTCCCGGACGCGGCGGATGTACCGCCGGGCTTCGTCGTCGGCGAGCACGTCCGCGGGCCCCGCCTCCACCGTCAGGAACAGGTGCAGCATCCGCAGGGCCATCCGGGGCCAGTGCCTCGGGTGGCCCTCGTCGGCGAGGTCGGCGTCGAGCCCGGCGGCGCCGGGGGCCAGCGGGGAGGCGGCGAGGGGCGACGGCCCGGCCGCGGCCTCCGGGGGCTCGGGCCGCACGATGCAGCCAAGGACGCGGCCGACCCAGTCCGAACCCTCCGTCTGGTAGTTGCGCAGCCACCAGAACCAGCCCATGCCGAGGGCGAGGGCGAGGGCCCGCTCCTCGTCCCGGTGCTCGACGGCGCGGTGCAGGGCCGCGCGGATGTTGTCGAGCTCGGACTCCAGGCGGCGGATCCACGGCAGTTGCCCGGCGGAGCGCAGCAGCGGCTCGGCGCGCTCCACGAGGGCGCGCACGTACGCGCCGTGGCGGTCCTCGGCGGCGGCGCGGGCAGCGGGGGTCTCGGCGGCGCGCTCGGTCGCGTACTCGTGGATGGTCTCCAGCATGCGGTAGCGCATGTCGGGGTCCTCGGGTCCGGCGCCGGGGGTCGCGACGACGAGGGACTTGTCGACGAGGGCGCCGATGAGGTCGGCGGCGGGGCCGGTGCACACGGCCTCGGCGGCCTCCAGGTCCCAGCCGCCCGCGAAGACGGAGACCTCGCGCAGGACCGTGCGCTCGGCCTCGTCCAGGAGGTCCCAGGACCAGTCGACGACCGCCCGCAGGGTCTGCTGGCGGGGCAGGACCGTGCGGGAGCCGCTGGTGAGCAGGCGGAAGCGGTCGTCGAGGCGGTCGGCGATCTGCCGGGGTGTGAGCAGCCGAAGGCGGGCGGCGGCCAGCTCGATGGCCAGGGGCAGGCCGTCGAGGCGGCGGCAGATCTCGTCGACGGCGGCGGCGTCCGCGGTGGCGTCGAAGCCGGGGCGCACGGCGGCGGCACGCTCGGCGAACAGGCGGTGCGCCGGGTCGGGCGGCAGCGGCTCCACGGGGCGCACGGCCTCGCCCGGCACGCCCAGCGGTTCGCGGCTGGTCGCGACGATGGTGAGGTCCGGGCAGCGGGTGAGGAGGGTCTCGGCGAGTTCGGCGGCGGCGCCGATGACGTGTTCGCAGTTGTCAAGGAGCAGGAGCAGGCTGCGCGGGGCGCAGTACTCGACGAGCAGGGCGACGGGGTCGTCCTGCGGAGCGGTCAGCTCGCTCGTGATCAGCACGGTCTCGCGCAGGTCGAGCGCGCTGACGACCGCGCCGGGGACCGCCTCCGGCCGGTCGAGCGGGGCGAGCTCGGCCAGCCATGCGCTGGGATGCCCGGCGGCGGCTTCCTCGGCGAGGCGGGTCTTGCCGGAGCCGCCCGGTCCGGTCAGCGTGACCAGTCGGGCCCTCCGCATGTCCGAACGGATGGCGGCGAGTTCGGGTTCCCGGCCGACGAAAGAGGTCAGACGGGGGCGGATGTTCCCCTTCCGCTCACGGCGTGGGGCCCGTGCCCGTACGCCCTGGTCGTCCCTCCCGGCATCCGCCCGCGAGGCACGGCCCCCTTCCGGAGCACCGCCCTCCGGCGGCACCGGCTCCGCCAGCAACTCCGCGTGCAGCGCCCGCAGTTCCCGGCCCGGGTCGGCGCCGAGCCCGTCCGCGAGGGTGCGGCGCGAGTGTTCGTACGCGGCGAGCGCGTCCGCGCCCCGGCCCGCGTCGCGCAGCGCCCGGATCAGCAGGGCGTGCAGGGTCTCGTCGTAGGGCTGAGTGGCGGTCAACTCCCGTAGTTCCGGTACGAGGTCCGCGGCCCGGCCGAGCAGCAGGTCCGCCTCGACCCGCGCGCGGGCGGCCTCCGCGCGCCGGGCCTCCGGGCGGGTGGCGGCCGTGCGGTCGGGCAGGTCGGCGAGCGCGGGGCCGTGCCACAGGGCGAGGGCCTCGCGCAGGGTGCGGGCGGCCGCCTCGGGCTCGCCCCGGTCCAGGGCTGCGGTGCCCTCGCGGGCCAGGCGTTCGAAGCGGTGGAGGTCGACGTCGTCGGGGGCGGCGGCGAGGCGGTAGCCGCCGGGCTCCGAGGCGATGGCGTCCTTGCCCAGAGCTCTGCGGAGGCGGCCCACGAGGGCCTGGAGCGCGGCCGGGGCGTCCGCGGGCGGGGCGTCCGCCCAGATGTCGTCGATGAGGGTGTCGACGGGCGCGGTGCGGCCCGCGCGGGCGGCCAGGGCCGCGAGGAGGGCGCGCAGGCGGGGGCCGCCCACCGGGACGGGGGCTCCCGCGTCGTCGTACGCCTCGGTGGCGCCCAGGACTCGATACCGCACGGGGTCATTCTGGCTCGTCGGGGGCGGGGGCGCTGCGAGGTTTTCGTGGGGCCCTGCCGGGGGGCTCCCCAAGCCCGCCCCTTCCCGAAACCGGAGCTGCCGCCCCTGGACCCCGCCTGATCGCGCTCCGTGCTTGTCCTCGGACGCCGGACGGGCTGAAACACCCCGCCCTGCATGCTCAGTGCGGCAGCGAGTGCGGTGTCCTGGCAGCCCCCAGGGTGCCCTGCTGGGGGACCACCGTCCCCGTAGGGACGGCACGTTGACGTGCCGGTGTGCCGGTCCAGCAGGTGCCGCGCCGGGACAGCAGCCGCCGCAGCCACACCTCCGTGGCGACCAGGTCGGCGAGGCCGTCGAGCGGTACCCGTTCGCCCTCGGCCGCCGCACGCAGCGCCTTGCGGACGACGCGGGCCTCGACGAGGCCCGCCTGCGCGAGCAGGGGCGTGTCGAAGAGGGCGAGCAGGCCGTCCACCGCCGTGCGCAGGCCGGTGCGGGCCGCGGCCGCGTTCGAGGCGTGGGACGGCGCGCCCCAGCCGGGCGGGAGTTCGCTGACGCCCGCGCCTTCGAGGACCGTGCGCAGGATCTGGGCGCGCGCCCCGGGACGTACCCGTACGGACTCCGGGAGGGCCCGGCAGGCGCGGACGACCTGGTTGTCCAGGAAGGGCGCGTGCAGGCGCTGGAAGCGGACCTCCGCGGCCTGCTCCAGGACGCGCAGGTCGGCCGCGTGCCGGAAGAGGGCGGCCCGCGCGCGGAACTCGCCGGGGCGCTGTCCGGGCCCGGGCCCGGGGCGGGTCGTCGTCTCCTGAAGGCGAACCGATACTTCTGCGAGGGCCTCACCGGTGAGCCAGCGCGCGGCGGGACCCGGTCTGGCCCACGCGAGGGCGGCGAGCGAGGCGCCCACGGCGCCGCCCGGCTCCTCGAAGCTGCGGTGCAGGAGGCGGTCGGCGAGGGTCTCGACGCCCGCGCGGTGTGCCGTGCGGGCGAGGCGGCGCGCGGCGCCGTACACGCGCGCGGGGACCAGGACGGAGCCCTCGGCCTTGGCGAGGGCGGTCACCGGCCGCACCAGGTGGCGTCGCTTGCGGTCCATCAGGAGGTCGGCCAGGCGCGCCGGGTGGGCGTCGAGGACCTGCCGGGCGCCGTAGCCGGTGAAGTGGTCCGCGCTGCCCGAGGCGAGGCGGGCGCGGTGGCGCTGGGCGGCGACGAGGACGCCGCTGGGCTCGTCGGTCAGCGGTCCTTCCAGGTCGGCGTACGGGAGGCTCTCCTCGCCCCCGGCGACGACGACGTGGTGCAGCCGGGGGTTGGCGGCGATGGTGCCCGCGCGCTCCAGCTCGGCCTCGCGGCCGCCCGTGGCGAGGTCGTTGAAGGTGACGGCGAGGAGCCGCTCGCCCGCGCCGGTGCCGTGGCCGAGGACCGTGCCGGGCATCCCGGGCAGGCCCGCCGCGAGCAGGGCGAGGGTGCCGGAGGCGGGGCCGCCGGAGAGGTCGGCGCCGATGCCGGGCACCGGCATGCCGCGGGCCGCGCGCCGCTCGGCGGGGCCCATGCCGGGGACGGGGCCGGGGTCGATGTCGGTGCCGGGGACGTGCCGCGGGGCCCGCAGCCGCGCGCGTACGGCTTCGACGAGGGCGTCCCGGACGCCCTCCACCGCGCTGGCCTCGTCGGTCGGCGGAGCCGCGACGGCGAGGGACGCGACGGGTTCGTACCCGGCGACCTCGCGCGCGCCCGCGCGGAGGATCAGCGCATGCCCCGGGGGCACGCGCCGCACGCCCTGGTACGGCGTCGAGTCGTGCAGCGCCTCCGGGACGTCGGGGGCGGCGAGCAGCGCCGCGAGGTGGCCGATGTCCAGGTGGGCCTCGATGAGGTCGGCCAGCGGCAGGGCGGCCGTCGCGTACGCCGTGCCGCCCGCCCACGGGGTGTGGAACACGGGCCGGGCGCCCGCCAGGTCGCCCGCGACCATCACGCGGCGGCCGACCTGGACGACCGCGGTGTAGCTGCCGGGCCAGGCGGTCAGGTGCCGCAGCGCGCCGCCGCGGGCGGCGAACAGGCTGGCCCGCAGCTCCTCGTCGCTCGCCCCGCAGATGCCGAGCACGGCGATGCGGGTCTCGTCGTCGGCCTTGACGGTGCGCACCTCGTCGGGGCGCCAGTCACCGACCGCCCACAGGGGGTCGGGGTCGCCCCAGAGGAGCTGGGAGCCCACGGGGTGGACGGTCTCGCCGTCGTCCCCGGAGGCGCCCGCCGTGCCGAGGGCGGCCGAGGGCCTCGCGGTGGTACTGCTCCACCCCACCAACCACCGCATCGCCGCCTCCACAGCCTGTGGACAAACCAGTGACCCTCCGGAATCGAGGGACTGGGGACCCATGCTGCCACGAAGGAGGCGTGCGAGAGGGTCTACGACGGCGCTCGTACCGGCGCGAACGCGCCCCGGGCGATCTATGGTTGAGGTCGCAACGACGTCAACACCGGGACGTGGGACGGCTGGAGCGCGGGCAGGCAGGGGCGATTTTCGGCCAATTCAGCCGTGGCCGAACACGCCCCCCAGGGCCGGGACGGCCAACGCACAGCCCGGGAGGCGGTGTTCGCCTCCCGGACCGGTCCGCCGCCCGCGGGGATGGAGGCGGCGGTGTCCCCCAGCCCGCTGACTCCAGCGCAGCGGGCCGACCCACGCGTCATCCATGGAAACGCCCTCCCGGTGGCCGTAGAAGAGCGCACGCACGGGCGCACGGCCACACACCCGGAGCACGCTCCGACGGTGCCGCACGCCCGTACGGACAACAATCTCGCCATACGGAACTACGCCTCTTAACGCTTGGGATTCGCCGAACTACGCTGGGTGTGCTGTTGTTTTCGCGGAGGCATATACCTGGGGGCTCGGCCACGTGCTCTTGCGGGCCGGGATCGGGAAACGGCGCGCGACACGCCGTTCGCACCGGTGACCCCCGGTAGCCGCCCCCGGGGGGAAGGCAGCACGAATGCCGCGCGGTCACGCCACTGCCCGGCAGCCGTCTGTGTCCGAGGGGTGGCGCATGTCCAGGGAGCAACGCGGGCCGAACGAAAAGCTCGGCACCGTTCTCGCCCTCGCGGGAATCAGCAACGCGGGGCTCGCGCGCAGGGTCAACGACCTCGGTGCTCAACGCGGGTTGACGCTCAGGTACGACAAGACCTCGGTGGCCCGGTGGGTGTCCAAGGGGATGGTGCCGCAGGGCGCCGCGCCGCACCTCATCGCCGCCGCCATCGGCCAGAAGCTCGGCCGCCCCGTGCCCCTGCACGAGATCGGCCTCGCCGACGCGGACCCGGCGCCCGAAGTGGGCCTCGCCTTCCCGCGCGACGTCGGCGCCGCGGTGAAGTCGGCGACCGAGCTGTACCGCCTCGACCTCGCGGGCCGCCGCGCGGGCGGCGGCATCTGGCAGTCCCTGGCCGGTTCCTTCGCCGTCAGCGCGTACGCCACGCCCGCGTCCCGCTGGCTCATAACCCCGGCCGACAGCTCGGTGGCCCGTGACGTCAGCCGCGAAGGCCCGCGCGACGTGGCCAGGGCCGACGAGGGCGGCGCCCCGATGAAGGTCGGCCACAGCGACGTGCTGAAACTGCGCGAGGCCGCCGAGGACGCGCGGCGCTGGGACTCCAAGTACGGCGGCGGCGACTGGCGCTCGTCGATGGTCCCGGAGTGCCTGCGCGTCGAGGCGGCTCCGCTGCTCCTCGGCTCGTACTCGGACGAGGTGGGCCGCGCCCTGTTCGGCGCCACCGCCGAGCTGACCCGGCTCGCCGGCTGGATGGCCTTCGACACCGGCCAGCAGGAGGCCGCCCAGCGGTACTACATCCAGGCGCTCCGCCTGGCCCGCGCGGCCGCCGACGTGCCCCTGGGGGGGTACGTCCTCGCGTCGATGTCCCTCCAGGCGACCTACCGGGGCTTCGGCGACGAGGGCGTCGACCTCGCCCAGGCCGCCCTGGAGCGCAACAGGAGTCTCGCGACCGCCAGGACCATGAGCTTCTTCCGGCTCGTCGAGGCACGCGCGCACGCGCGCGCCCACGACGCCCAGGCCGCGGGCGCGGCCCTGCGGGCCTCCGAGGGCTGGCTCGAACGGTCCCGCGAAGGCGACCACGACCCGTCCTGGCTCGGCTTCTACGGCTACGACCGCTTCGCCGCGGACGCCGCCGAGTGCTACCGCGACCTGAAGGCGCCCCGTCAGGTGCGGCGCTTCACGGAGCAGGCGCTGTCCCGGCCCACCGAGGAGTTCGTCCGCTCCCACGGCCTGCGGCTCGTCGTCTCCGCCGTCGCCGAGCTGGAGTCCGGGAACCTGGACGCGGCCTGCGAGCAGGGCGTACGGGCGGTGGAGGTCGCCGGACGCATCTCCTCCGTACGCACCACGGAGTACGTGAAGGACCTGCTGCACCGCCTGGAGCCCTACGGCGACGAGCCCCGGGTGGTGGAGCTGCGGGAGCGGGCGCGCCCCCTGCTCGTCGCCCCGGCGTGAGCGGCGACACGGGCCTTCGCGGCCCCGGGTGCCCAGGACCACGTTTAACGGCGTTGTCAGTGGTGCAGGGCACTATCGGGGTGGGAGGTGCAGAGCGATGGGTCGGGGTTCCGTGGCGTATGACTGTGACGTGCTCGTCGTCGGGGGCGGCATCGTCGGGCTTTCGGTCGCGCATGCCCTCACCCGGGCGGCGCCCGGCACCCGGGTGACCGTCCTGGAGAAGGAGCCGGGCCCCGCCCGCCACCAGACCGGGCGGAACAGCGGAGTGATCCACAGCGGGATCTACTACCGCCCGGGCTCCCTGAAGGCGCGCTTCGCCGTGGGCGGCGCCGCCGAGATGGTCAAGTTCTGCGCCGAGTACGGCATCGCGCACCAGGTCACCGGCAAGCTCATCGTCGCCACCGACCGCGCCGAGCTGCCCCGGCTGCACGCCCTCGTCCAGCGCGGCCGGGAGAACGGCATCCCGGTCCGCGAGCTCGGCCCCGCCCAGATAGCGGAGTACGAACCGGACGTGCGGGGCATCGCCGCCATCCACGTCGGCACCACCGGCATCTGCGACTACGGCGCGGTCGCCGAGCAGCTCGCCCACGCCTCCGGCGCCGAGGTGCGCTACGACTCCCACGTCGTCCACGTCGACCGCCGCCCCGACCGCGGCGTCGCCGTGCGCACCGCGCGCGGGGACGTCCTGCGCGCCAAGGTCCTCGTCAACTGCGCGGGGCTGCACTGCGACCGGATCGCCCGGCTGACCGGCGACGAGCCCGACATGCGGATCGTGCCCTTCCGGGGGGAGTACTTCACGCTCGCCCGGCCCGAGCTCGTGCGCGGGCTCGTGTACCCCGTGCCCGACCCGGCCTTCCCCTTCCTCGGCGTGCACCTCACGCGCGGCGTCGACGGCGGCGTCCACGTCGGGCCGAACGCGGTGCCCGCGCTGGCCCGCGAGGGGTACGACTGGTCGGTGGTGCGGCCCCGCGAGCTCGCCGCGACGCTCGCCTGGCCGGGCTCCTGGCAGATCGCCCGGCGCCACTGGCGGTACGGGGCGGGGGAGCTGCGCAGGTCCCTGTCCAAGGAGGCGTTCACGCAGGCCGTGCGGCGGCTGCTGCCCGGCGTGCGGGCCGAGGACCTGGTGCCCGCGGCGGCGGGCGTGCGGGCGCAGGCCGTGCTGCGGGACGGGACCCTCGTCGACGACTTCCTGATCCAGGAGGGGGCCCGGGCCGTGCACGTGCTGAACGCGCCCTCGCCCGCGGCCACCGCCTCGCTGCCCATCGGCCGGGAGGTGGCCCGCCGGGTCCTCGCCGCGCTGCACTGACCCGACCGGCGGCTCGGGGCGCCCCCGTCCGGTCCCGCCGCACTAAAATCGACGGCACTGTGTCTGAGAACTCCCGCCCGAAGGGCGCCCCCCGTTTCCCCGAAGGTCCCGTGCCCGACCCCTCCGGGGGCCGGTTCGAGCGGCGGATCCGCAGCTTCACGCCGCGCCGCAGCCGGGTCACCACCGCGCAGGGCGACGCCCTGCAGCGCCTGTGGCCCAAGTGGGGCTTCGACATCGACGGCGCGAAGGTGCTCGACCTCCAGGAGCTGTTCGGCTCCGAGGCGCCCGTCGTCCTGGAGATCGGCTTCGGCATGGGCGAGGCCACCGCGCAGATGGCGGCCGCGGACCCGGACACGAACATCCTCGCCGTGGACGTGCACACCCCCGGCCAGGGCAACCTGCTGAATCTCGCGGAGCGGAACGGCCTGTCCAACATCCGGGTCGCCAACGGCGACGCCGTGATCCTGCTCCGGGAGATGCTCGCCCCAGAGAGCCTGGACGGCGCGCGCGTGTACTTCCCCGACCCCTGGCCCAAGGCCCGCCACAACAAGCGGCGCCTGATCCAGCCGGACTTCCTGACGCTGCTCGCGCCCCGGCTCAAGCCCGGCGCGGTGCTGCACTGCGCCACGGACTGGGAGCCGTACGCGGAGCACATGCTGGAGGTGCTCGGCGCGCACCCCGACTTCGAGAACACCCAGGCGGACGGCGGGTACGCGCCGCGGCCCGACTTCCGGCCGCTGACCCGCTTCGAGGGCCAGGGCCTGCGGAAGGGACACGTCGTGAACGACCTGCTGTTCCGCCGCGCCGCCACGCTCGCCCGGGGCTGAGGCGCTCCGCGGGCCGCCGGGGCCGGGCCACCGCCGACTCCGCGGCCCGCCACCGCCGAGGGCCCCGCAGGCTCCGCGGCCCGCCACCACCGAGGCACCGCAGGCTCCACAGCCCGCCACCGCCGAGGCACCGCAGGCTCCACAGCCCGCCACCGCCGAGGCACCGTCGCGGCCCGCCGCAACCCTCGTTAGGGTCGATCCGTGGCCACCAGCCCCGCAGTCCCGAGCCACCCGACGCCGCCCGGCGGGCCCGCCGGGTCCGACGCGTTCGCCGGGACATCCGGGCCCCGGCGTCCGCACTGGTGGCAGCGCGGGGCCATCCGGGGGACGGGCCTCGTCATCCTGCTCGCCCTCTCCGGCCTGGTGATCCTCGCCCTGGTGCGCGAGCAGACCGGCACCGAGGGATTCCTGGTGGGGCTCGGCCTCGCCACGCTCCCCGTGCCGCTGCTGATCGCCGCGTTCCGCTGGCTGGACCGGGTGGCGCCGGGCCCCTGGCGGAACCTGTTGTTCGCCTTCTCCTGGGGCGCCTGCGCGGCCGCGCTGATCGCGATCATGGCGAACAGCTTCGCGACCCGCTGGATAGCCACCGCGACGGCCGACCCGACCAGCGCGGACACCCTGGGCGCGACCGTCATAGCGCCCGTCGTCGAGGAGACGGCGAAGGCGGCGGCCGTCCTGCTCGTCTTCCTGTTCCGCAGAGCCGACTTCACCGGGGTCGTCGACGGGTTCGTGATAGCGGGCGTCACCGCCACCGGCTTCGCGTTCACCGAGAACATCCTCTACCTCGGCAACGCCTTCGGCACCGACCAGCTCAGCGGCGAGAGCGGCCTCGCCTCGGTGACCGCCGCGACCTTCTTCGTCCGCGTTGTCATGTCACCGTTCGCGCATCCGCTCTTCACCGTGCTCACCGGCATCGGATTCGGCATCGCCGCCGTGACCGCCGAGCACCGCACCGCCCGCCGCGCGCTGCTGCCGTGCGCCGGGCTGCTCCTCGCGATGGGCCTGCACGCTTTCTGGAACGGCTCCGCGGGCTTCGGCGAGTACGGCTTCTTCGTCGTGTACGCGACCTTCATGCTGCCGCTCTTCGGCCTTCTCACCTGGCTGGCCGTCTGGCTGCGCCGGCGCGAGCTGCGCCTCGTGTGCGACGAGCTGCCCGTGTACGTGGCCGCGGGCTGGTTCACCGCGCCCGAGCCCTACGCGCTCGGCTCCCTGCCGGCCCGCACGCTCGCCCGTGACTACGCGGCCTTCCACCTGGGCAAGCCCGCGGGCCGCACCGTCGTCGAGTACGAGACGTGCGCGACGGCCCTGGCGCTCCTGCGCCACCGCGCCCGGCACGGCAGGGCGGGCGCCGACTTCGTCGCGCGGGAGCGGGAGCTCCTTCAGGCCCTGTGGGAGCGCAGGGCCGTGGCCGCGCCCGCGCTCGGCTACGCGGCGCGGGCGACGGCCCCGGTCCTGGTGCCGCTGCCGCACGCCGCGTACGGGCCCGTCGGGGCGTACGGCCCGGTGCTTCCCCCGTGCCACAACCCCTATCGGCCCTGACGTCAGGCGGAGGCCGCCGTGAGGGCCGCGAGCTCGGCCTCGGTCAGCTCCAGGTCGCCCACCGCGAGGAGCGCCGGAAGCTGCTCCAGGGTGCGGGCCGAGGCGATCGGGGCCGCCACGGTCGGCTGCGCGGCGAGCCAGGCGAGGGCGACGGTGGCGACCTCGGCGTCGTGGGCCTTCGCCACCTCGTCGAGGGCGGTGAGGACGCGGCGGCCGCGCTCGGTGGCCAGATACTCTCCCGCCTTCTCGGCGCGGGCGCTGTCGACCTCCGTGCCCGGGCGGTACTTGCCGGTCAGGAAGCCCGCGGCGAGGCCGAAGTACGGCACGGCGGCGAGTCCGGAGCGCGACGCGATCTCCTGGAGCGGGCCCTCGTAGGTGTCGCGCGAGACGAGGTTGTAGTGCGGCTGGAGCGCCACGTACCGGACCAGGCCCTCGCGGTCGGAGAAGTCGAGGGACTCCTGGAGGCGCTCGGCGGTGATGTTCGACGCGGCGATCGCGCGCACCTTGCCGGACCGCACCAGCTCGTCGAGGGCGGTGATGAACTCCTCGACGGGCACGGACGGGTCGTCGTAGTGCGTGTAGTACAGGTCGATGTAGTCGGTGCCGAGGCGGCGCAGCGACTCCTCGGCGGCGGCCTTGATGGTGCTCGCGGACAGGCCCTTGTACTCGGGCAGCGCGCCGACCTTGGTGGCGACCACGACCTCGTCGCGGTTGCCGCGCTCGGCCATCCACCGTCCGAGGACGGTCTCGGACTCGCCGCCCTTGTTGCCGGGCACCCAGAACGTGTAGGCGTCCGCTGTGTCTATGAAGTTGCCGCCCGCGGCGACGTAGGCGTCGAGGACGGCGAAGGACTGGTCCTGGTCAGCGGTCCAGCCGAAGACGTTGCCGCCGAGAGCGAGCGGGAAGACTTCGAGGTCGGACGATCCCAGAGGGCGAAGAGTGGTCATACCGGCGCCAACATCCTTGCGAAGTCGGGAATTCCGGTGTCGGACGGCGGATTCCAGACAAGGGATTCCAGGATGTGGAACCGGCCGGGGAGGCCGCGGGACGGAGGAACCGGCGGCCCTGGCGTCGGGGGGTCGTCGCCAGGACCGCCGGAGTCTGAGGACCCTTCGCGGTCAGCGGTCAGCGATCGGCCGCCAGCGGTCAGCGATCGGCCGTCAGAGGTCGGCCGTCAGCGGATCAGCGGTCGGCCGTCAGCGGGCCGCGCGGTCACGGGGGGCTCCGCGGCGGGCGGGATCAGGGGGTCAGGCCCTTGCCGCGCAGCCAGGACAGCGGGTCGATGGCCGCGCCGCCACCCGTCCTGACCTCCAGGTGGAGGTGGACCCCGGTGACGTTGCCCGTGCCGCCCATGCGGCCGATGACGTCGCCGGTGCTGACCTTCTGGCCCACGCTGACGGAGAGCGAGGACTGGTGGCAGTACCAGATCTCGGTGCCGTCATCGAGCTTCAGGACCGTGCGGTAGCCGTACGCGCGCGCCCAGCCCGCCTCCGTGATGGTGCCGGAGTGGACGGCCTTCAGCGGGGAGCCGCTGGAGCCCGCGAAGTCCAGGCCGGTGTGCTGCCCCGAGGACCACATGGAGCCGGAGTCGCCGAAGTGGGAGGTGAGGACGTACGAGGAGGCGGGCAGCGTGTAGCTCTTGGCGAGCTTCGCGAGGCGCTCGGCCTCGCGCTTCTTGCGGGCCGCCTCCTCCTTCTCGCGCTTCTCCTTCGCGGCCTTCGCCTTGGCCTCGGCCGCCGCCTTGCCCTGCTGGGCCGTGGCGGCCGCGGCGGCCCTGGCCACGGCCGCGTCCTCGGCCTGCCTGCGCTGCGCGTCGTCCGCCTGGTGGTGCTGGTTCTCGGCCTGCTGGAGGATGCGGGCCCGCAGGGCCTCCCCCGCGTCCGTGGTGCCCCGCTCGGCGTCGGCGCCGGTGACGCCCGCGGAGCTGAGCGGCGCCGCGGCCGCGGCGGTGACCGGTGCGGCGGTGTCGTCGCCGTCCATCAGGGAGCCGACGCCGGGCAGCGACCCCAGGTCCGGCATGGCGATGGAGACCGGCGGCTTACCGCCCTGCGCGGTGGCGATGCCGCCCGCGCCGACGGCGGCGATGACGCCGACGCCCAGGACGGTGGAGCTGCGGGCGAGGCCGCCGCCGCCCTTCTTGTGGATGCGGTGCTTGCCGCGCACGGGGCGGACGGTCTCCGCGGTGGGGTTCCACTCCTCCCAGGAGGCCGGGGGCTCCTGGGAGGCGTAACCGGCGTACCCGGCGGGCGCGGAGGCCTCGGCCTGGTCGGCGTACCCGGTGTGTCCCCCGGGTCCTTCGCCGCCGTCGGCACCCTCGATGAGACTGCCGTGGGGTATGTAGAGCGCTTCTGGGGCAGGCCGGTTGGACGCCACGGGGGCGCACTCCTTTCCTTCCTTCTCGCCTACCGGGTTAGCTGACGGGTTCGGAGCAGGAAGGTCTCCTACGGCCGCTGCTCGTGCACGGCGGATACGGGTCCGCGTGCGCGAGAGGCGTCCGATTCACCCCAAGATGGTGGTTCCCCGGCTCCCTTGCGGGATTAGGCGCGTGCGCGCGGAGCCGCCGGGTGTGACGGCTGGGACGACCGCGCTGCGTTATCGAACGTTAATAGACAGCGGGTCGGTATTCCAAGCTGTTCGAGTTGATCGTTAACGCTTACGCCACGAACACAACGGGACATCAAGGCTGGGAATAGGGCGAGTTGAGTGGGCGCCATGACGCTGCGCAGCGGGATCGATCTTCAGCTGCGCATGACGGGGCGTCAGTTGCGCTGCGCTGGGACTCCGTTCAGTCACGGGGTGTGACGGGCCGTCGTACGGCGAGGAGCGCCATGTCGTCGGTGGCGCCGCCGCCGGTGTGGTCGAGGACCTCGGCGACGAGCGTGGACAGGAGCGCGTCGGGGGCGTCCGCTCCCGAGAAGACGCGGCCCCCGAGCCGGGCCGCGGGGTCGTAGAAGGCGCCCCGCGCGTCCCGGGCCTCGCTGAGCCCGTCGGTGTGGAGCAGCAGCGTGGATCCGGGCGGGAAGTCGGTCTCGTCCGCCCGGTCGGGCCAGACGCCGAGGTCGCCCATGCCGAGCGGCAGCGCGGGTTCGGCGGGCGAGAGCACGCGCAGACGCCCGTCGGCGCGCAGCAGGAGCGGCTCGGGGTGGCCGCGGTTGACCAGGCGTACGCTGCCGCCGCCGCGCGGGATCTCCGCGAGGACGGCCGTGGTGAACCCCTCGAAGGCGTCGAGCCCGTCGCGCCGCGTGCCCTCGCGCGCGAGGGCACGCTCCAGGCGCTGCGCCACGGCCTCCAGGGTGGCCTCCTGCTCGGCCGCCTCGCGGAAGGAGCCGATGACGACGGCGACGGCGGCCACCGCGCCCATGCCCTTGCCGCGGACGTCGCCGACGATCAGCCGGACGCCGTGCGGGGTGTCCTGCACCGCGTACAGGTCGCCGCCGATGAAGGCGTCGGCCTGCGCGGCCTCGTACCGGGCGGCGACGTCGAGGCCGCCGATGCGCGGGTCCGGCTGCGGCAGGACGGCCCGCTGCGCGGCCTCGGCGATGGAGCGGGCGGAGGCGAGGCGGGCGTCGCCGCGGCGGACGACGCGGTTGATCACGACGGCGAGGGCGCCGACGGTCAGCATGGTGACGAACGAGGTGACGACCTCGACGTCCACGCCCGAGTGGTTGTCGATGCGCAGGGCGAGCACGGCGACGCAGGACACGGCGGCCGTCGCCACGGTGGTGCCGAGCGAGAAGAACGGGGCCGCGATCAGGGGCGCGGCGGCGAACAGCGGGGACGCGGTGAACTGGGGCGGTGTGAGCGCGTCGAAGGCGACCCCGACGACGATCAGGAGCGGGGGCAGCACGCGGGTGAGGGCCCGCTCGCGGCGCGGTGCCGGGCCCTCAGCGCCCATGGCACGCCTCCGGCCCGGCTCCGGTACGGAGGCCCCCACCGCCCAAAGCAACCACCGCTCCACTCCCGCCGCAGACCCGCCGCATCGGCCCAAGGCTTCCCGCGTTGGGCCCCGGGGGCGACCCGGCGTGCTCCGAGTGGGTGATCCGGCGGGCAGCGTGCGCCCTGGCGCGGGGCGGTGGCGCGCCTGCTCGCGCGGACGGCGTGCGCCCCCGTCGGCGCTGTGCGGGCCCGGCCCCGAGCCCCGGCCGCGTGGAGGTTTCCGGAAACGCCGAAGGCCCGGAATCCCTGGGGATTCCGGGCCTTCGGCTCTTCAGTAGCGGGGACAGGATTTGAACCTGCGACCTCTGGGTTATGAGCCCAGCGAGCTACCGAGCTGCTCCACCCCGCGTCGGTGAAACCAACAGTACGCCATCAGGGGCACAGAACGCGAACCGGTACCCGAGGTGCCCCACGCGCCTCAGGTGTTCTCCGCGTGCGTCAGCGTCTCCCAGGCCACGAACAGGTCGTCGGTGCCCTCCGGGCGCCGCTCCAGGGTGAGCTTCCGGGTGTTCGGCAGGTCCATGCCGAGGCGGCCGCGCAGATGGTTCAGGCCGACCTCCGTGTCGGGCCCGAGGTCGCGCTGGAGCCTGCCGCCGCACAGCCAGCCGGGCGCGGTGGCGCCGAGCTGGTAGCCGGAGTGGAACTCGAACGCGGCCCGCAGCCGGTCCTTGACCTCGGCGTACAGGTCGACGCCCTGGTGCCAGGCCGTCTCGGCGATGTGGGCGGTGGCGGCCAGGGAGTACCCGGCGTGCTTGAAGTTGCGGCAGGTCTCCTGCGCGAGCCCGTCGGCGAACCTCTTCTGGCCGAACCAGTAGCGGCTCAGCTCGGCCGCCGTGTCGAGGTCGCTGCCCCGGGGCGCCACGGGCAGCGGTCCGTCGGACTTCAGATAGAAGTACGCGGGCACGCGGCTGCGGAAGTGGCGCACCGCCTCCTCGAAGGCCGCGTGGTCGTCGAGGAACACCGCCATGCCGATGACGGCGTCGGCCATGACGAGGTCCCAGTTGCCGTTGGACTCGATCGAACCGGCCACGACCTGGGGCAGATAGGCGTTGCGGAGCATCCGCTCGAAGCGCAGCAGGTCACCGTCGGCCCAGCCGTCGTAGGTGTAGCGCACGGCTTCGGCGGCGCGCGCCCAGGAGGTGGCGGCCCAGGCGGTCTGCAGGCCCGCGTTGGCCTCCGTGTGCCGGGTGACGACCCGGGCCCAGGCGTCCATGATCGCGATGGCCTTCTCGGCGTGGGCGCGGTCGCCGGTGACGTTGTAGAGCAGGGCCTGGGTGTACGCGGCCAGGGCGTCCTCGCGCTCCTCCACGCAGCCCCGGCCCGGCTCGTTGCCGGGCGGGCAGGCGACCACGGCGTACGGCTTCGGGCGGTAGTCGGCGGCCGCGTACTTGCTGGCGCGCAGCTGCTCGTACGCCGTGCGCCAGGGCTGCTCGCGGGCCGCGACGTGGGCGCGCACCCGGTCGAGCTGGGCCTTGCTGACGAGGACGCCCGGATGGCTGAAGGGCAGGTCGGCGCGGCGGGCGGGGGCGGTGGCCGCGGCGCCGGGCTCGTCGGAACCGCCGCAGCCCTGCGCGGTGAGGGCGAGGAGCAGGGCGAGCGCCGCCGCGCGGATCCGGCGGCCGGGTATGCCCCCGCGGGGCCCGCGGGACCGGGCCCCTGGTTGTGCCTGAGCCGCCATGCCGCACCTCCGGATCAGATTCCACTGGCAGCGTGCCGCGGCGGCGCCGGGGGCGCAGGATTTGTTGGGCCGGTCGTGGGGCGCCCCGTCGGCGACGCGCGTGCCGGAGCTGCGAGCGGGGTGCACCGCATCCAGCCTGTGACCGTCGTCACCTGGATCTTTCGCCTTCCGTGTCATCCGGACGCGGGTCGGTGGGCGTATGCACGGTGAGACCAAGGAGATCCGGGAGCAATCTGTTGACCGTCGAGGAGTTCGAGGAGTTCTACGCGCACGCGGCCGCACGACTGACCGGGCAGCTGTACGTGATGCTCGGCGACCTGCACGAAGCGCAGGACGTCGTGCAGGAGGCGTTCGTCAAGGGCTGGAGCCGCCGGGGGCGGCTCGACCGCGACGGCCGCCCCGAGGCGTGGATCCGCACCGTGGCCTGGCGGCTCGCGGTGAGCCGCTGGCGCGGCGTGCGCCGCTCGGCCTCGGCCTGGCAGCGCAGCGGTGCCCCGCCGCACGCCGAGGGTCCAGGACCCGAATCGGTCGCCCTGGTCGAGGCGTTGCGCGAACTGCCGCCGCAGCAGCGGCGGACGCTCGCCCTGCACTACATGTGCGACCTCTCCGTCGAGCAGATCGCCGGGGAGACCGGCCTGTCCCCCGGCACGGTCAAGACCCATCTCTCGCGCGGCCGTGCCGCGCTCGCCCTCCGTCTGACAGACCCGCGTACCGAGGAGGCCCCCGGTGTCTGAACCGCACGACCCCCTGCGCTCGCTGTTCCAGGAGGCCGCCGACGCCGGCCGCGTCCACGCCGGTGTGCCGCCCGTCTCCGTCGTCGTCCAGCGCGGACGCCGGGCCCACCGGGTCTTCGTCACGGCCGTCGCCGTTGCCGCGACCCTGTTCGTCGCGGGCGCGGGCGCCCTGGCGCTGACCTACAGCTCCGAGCCGACGCCGCCCGCCACCGTCCCTTCGGGCCCCCAGTCGCCGTCCGTGCCGCGCTCGCCCTCCCCCTCCCCTTCGCCCTCACCGACCACGGACGGCCAGTCGCCGCCCCCGCCCAGCGCGAGCTTCCCGCCGACGGAGACCTCGGGCACCGCATCGCAGCTCGGCGACGCGGAGAGCAGCGCGCCGCCGCGCACGCCCACGTATCCGCCGGAGAGCGGGGAGGCGCTCGGTTCGGCGCTGGGGGCGGCGGCCTCCGACACGGGCTCCGACACGGGCTCCGGCACGGGGGCGCCTCGCGGCTGATACGCCGGGGCCCTTGAGGGCCAGGCCCCGTGAGTGCCGGTGCCCTTGAGTGACTTGAGCGCGGGGCCCTTGAACGCGGGGCCCCTTGAGCGCGGGGCCTTGAACGCGAGGCCCCTTGAGCGCGGGCCCCTTGAGCGCGGACCTGTGCCGCGCCAGTCGCCCACGTCTACCCACGGGCGGCTCCCCTCCCTCACACTGCACTGCCGCGCGGCGGCCCCGCGCGCCCCGAAACACCCCAACCCACCCACGGAGGCACCGTCTTGTCCGTTTCCTCCCCGCCCCGGCCCCGGTCGGGAGCGGCCGCCTCCGTCCAGGTCCCCCGGCGGCGCGGCGCCCCGCGGCGCCGCCGGTGGCGCCTGCTCGGCAAGGAGGACGCGGACGTCCTCTTCCTCTACGTGGTCACGCGCGCGGGCCTGTGGACGACGGCGTACGGCGCCACCTGGCTGTTCCCGCCCGACTCCCGCACCCGCCACGCCGCGTCCCCGCTGTCCGCCTGGCAGCAGTGGGACTGGTGGCACTACCTGCGCATAGCCCAAGAGGGCTACTTTCCCGGGGACCTCCGCCCCGGGATGGAGGGCTGGGACAACCGGGAGGCCTTCTTCCCGGGCTTCCCGTTCACGCTGCGCGCCGTCCACGCCGTCGTACCGGACTGGGCGGCGGCGGGGCTGCTCGTCTCCTTCGCCGCCGGCGCGGTGGCGGTCCTCGCCCTCGCCCGCATCGCCCGCGACCACGTGCCCCACCCGGACGCGGGCCGCCGGGCGGTCCTGTTCTTCCTCCTGTCGCCGTGTGCGGTCTTCCTCGCGGCGGGCTACACCGAGGCGCTGTTCCTCGCCTTCGCCCTGCCCGCGTGGCTGGCGGCGCGGCGGCGCGCCTGGCCGCTCGCGGCGGTGCTCGCCGCGCTCGCGACCACGGTCCGGGTGAGCGGCCTGTTCCTGGCCGCCGCGCTCGCGGTCCACTTCCTCACCACGGTCCGCGCCCACCGCGACGGCCGCGCCCTGCCCTGGCTGCTGCTCCCCGCGCTGCCGCCGCTGGCGTACAGCTGGTTCCTCAAGTCCCGCACCGGCGACTGGATGGCGTGGAAGCACGCCGAGGAGCGCGGCTGGTACCGCGACTTCCACTCGCCGTGGGAGGCCTGGCGCAACACCTGGGAGGCGGCCTTCGGCCACACCACGTCCACCGGCTACGCCGTGGAGTTCCAGGCCGAGCTCCTCACGATGGTCCTCGGCCTGGTCCTGACCGGCTTCCTCCTGTACCGCCGCCGCTGGGCGGAGGCGGCGTACACGGGCCTGGCCCTCGTCGCCCTCGGCACGTCGTACTGGTACATGTCGCTGCCGCGCGCCACCCTCCTGTGGTGGCCGCTGTGGGTCTCCCTGGCCGCCTGGAGCCTGCGCGCGCCGCGCGTCCGCACGGCCTACGTCTGTCTGGCCGCGCCCCTCATGACCCTCTGCGCCCTCACGTTCCTGACGGGCCGGTGGGCGGGCTAGCGCTCCCGGGGAGCCTGAGAGGATGCGAGGAGCCCGACCGGGCCCGACCAAGGGGAAGCGCATGCTCGTACTGCTCATCGTGCTGCTCGTACTGGCACTCGCCGGCTTCGGCGCGGTCGTCTGGACGGTACGCGGCAACGCCCCGCGCGGCATCCGCGCCGCGGCCCGGCTGACGTCCGCGGCGGGCGAGGCCGCGAGCCGCTACCAGAAGTCCCAGCGACGCCACCGCGGCGACGACAACCAGAGCCTCCAGTAAGCAGACCGGTTGTGCGGGTGCGGCCGGTGTCGAGGGGCAGGGCGGCGCTGTCGCCGTGCTCGACAGTCGGCGCGGTGCGGGAGGCAGCTATGACGAAAGCGCGGGAACGGACTTACGCAGCCATGCCAAGGACGTCGCGGCGAGGTCGGGCCAGCCGTGGTCGACGATGAGGGAGTGGCCTCGGTCGTCGAAGCGCTGGTACTCGGTGACGGCGCTGGAGCGGCGGTACTGCTTGAAGGTGGAGCGGGTCAGCACGTCGGGAACCGTGTGGTCGAGTTTGCCGGACAGCAGCAGGAGCGGGCCCCGGGTCTCGTTGTCGGTGTTGACCTTGGCGGCGGAGTTCGGGGTGACGTTGCCGAGGGCCAGCTGGAACAGAGGCCGCGCCGGGCTGGGGATGGTCCACTGTTCGAACAGTTCGTCGGACTCCTCCTGGGAGACGGCGTTGGCGAAGGCGTAGCGGAACTGCGCCGCGTCGAGCGATACGGCCCTCTTGGTGTTGCCGGGATTGCGCAGGAAGGCGAAGGCGGACTTGGCCTGGGCCGGGGCGATGGCTTTGACGCCCTTGATCTGCCCGGGGCAGATCGCCACCGCCGCCGCGCCGAGCCCTTGGCCCAGCAGGTGCTGGGCGATGAAGCCTCCCACGGAATGCCCGACCAGCACCGGAGGGGTGTGGAGCGTGCGGATGACCTCGGCGTGCGCCTCGGAGATCTCGGCGAGGCCGACCCCGGCCTGCCGCTCGGGCTGTCTGCGAGCCTCGGCGACAGTGTCGGGAACGCCCGGCCATTCGGGCAGCAACGGCTCGTACCCGGCTTCGCTGAAGGTGTCGGCCCAGCCCTGCCAACTCGTCGAATGCAGCCACAGGCCGTGGATGAACATCACGGGCGTGCGATGCGCGTTCATGGCAGCCTCCAGGAGGAAGGGAAAGAGTCTCCGGCGGCGGGCTGGACCCGGGGCGCGAGCCCAGAGGCGTCACACGGGGGGCGTCACCTTTCCCAGTCTCTTCCTGATGAGCTGCCTCCGCACGCGGAGGCCCCCCGGGGCCCGGAGGCGCACGCCGCCCTCCCGCGCACGGCGCCCCCGGGGCCCGGAGGCGCACGCCGCCCTCCCGCGCACGGCACCCCCCCTTCCTGATGGAATGGATCGGGGTCACATGGATCCTCCATGTAGTCCTTACGTGCCTCGTTGCTGCCTGTGCAGGTGCAGCGTGGCGAGGGCCGCGGCATGCCTTCCGAGACAAGGCCGAGAGGACCCACCGCCATGCCCCGGCAGTACGCCCGCAAGCTGATGGTCGGCGAGCGTAACCCCGACTACTGGTTCCCCTACGTGATCCAGGTCTTGGGGATCGACGCATCCCAGGTCGTCGCTATGCCCGCGCCGATCACCGAACCCGCGGATACCGTGGCCTCAGTCCTGGTCTGAGGGAGGAGTGCCGTGGACCGTCGGAGCTTCCTGACCGCCTCCGACGGCGCGACCCTGTCCCTCCTCGGCGTGCCGGACGCCGAGGCCGTCACCCGGCGCGTGCGCACCGCGTTCGCAGGGGCCGTACGGGTGGGCCAGGGTGAGGTGGACGCCGTCCTTGCCGTGGTCAAGACCCTGGGCGACTCGGCGGCCGAGTACGGCGGCAGCCACGTGCGCCGCCTGGCCGTCAGCCACCTCACCGACAACGCCGGTCCCGGGCTGGACGGCAAGTACACCGAGGCCACCGGCCGCCACCTGTACGCCGCGACCTCTCAGCTCGCCCACCTCATCAGCTGGATGTACCAGGACGAGGGCGACGACGATGGCCACCAGGACCGTGCCAAGCAGTACTACGCGCACGCCTTCCGCCTGGACGGCAACCACAAGCTCGCCGCCAAAGCACTGGCCGCCTCCCAGACCTCCATCGAACGCACCGCCACCGCCCCGCCCGGCCAGTCCTGGGCCGCCCACTTCACCATCGGCCGCTGGGCCCACGCATACGAGCCCGCTCCCCGGGATCGACCGCGACATCGCCGAGAAGACCGCGAACCTGATCCCCCGGGCTCGCAAGGCGGGGAAGGCCTCTGATGCCCCGTCCGCTCACGCATCGCTCGCGCAAGGGCGCGCAAACGAAGCAGCGCCCGAGCCCACCGAAGTGGACCCGAGCGCTGCTTAGCAGGTCAGAGGGGGCTTCCCTCTCCCGCTCCTCGTAGACCGTGTGGGACTCGAACCCACAACCAATGGATTAAAAGTCCACTGCTCTGCCAATTGAGCTAACGGTCCTCGCCGACGTGATGTCGGCGCACCCATGAGCATAGCCCGCCGGGCCCCGCAGTCCGATCGGGTATCGGCAGCGCGGCCGTGGCGGCGGGGCGAACGGGGAGCGAACCGCCTCCCGTGGACCGGGGTTGTGCAGGGACGGCGTACGCGTGAAGGCGGGCACATCCGGAGATGTGCCCGCCTTCATCAGTCATCGGCTGTGTGCCGGACCGGCGTGTCAGCCGTTGCGCTTCCAGCGCGGCTTGTCGTCGCGGCGGCCGAAGGAGCCGCCGGAGCGGTGGTCGTCACGGCGGTTGTACGACGGACGGTCGTGGCCGCCGGAGCGGTAGCCGCCACCGGCGGGGCGGTCGTCGCGGCGGTCGCGGTTGAACGGACGGTCGCTGCCGCGGTGGCCCGACGGGCGGTCGTCGCGGCGGAAGCCGCCACGGTCACCGCGGTCGTCGCGACGCTCGAAGGGACGGCCGCCGCGGTCGTCACGGCGCTGGAAGCCACCGCGGTCGCCACGGTCGTCACGGCGCTGGAAGCCACCGCGGTCGCCACGGTCGTCACGGCGCTGGAAGCCGCCACGGTCACCACGGTCGTCGCGACGCTGGAAGCCGCCACGGTCGCCACGGTCGTCGCGACGCTGGAAGCCGCCACGGTCGTCACGACGGTCACGGTCGAAGGAACGGCCGCCCCGGTCGTCACGACGGTCGTCGCGACGCTGGAAGCCACCGCGGTCGCCACGGTCGTCACGGCGCTGGAAGCCGCCACGGTCGTCACGACGGTCACGGTCGAAGGAACGGCCGCCCCGGTCGTCACGACGGTCGTCACGGCGCTGGAAGCCACCGCGGTCGCCACGGTCGAAGCCCTCGGCGCGCTCGGCCTGCGGCTGGTCCGTCTGCTCCGGCACGGAGACCGGCGCGGCCTCGGCCGCGACGGCGTCGGCGGCGGTCTCGGCGGCGGCAGCGGCGATCGCCTCGGCCGGGTCCTCGCCCCGCTCGCGCGCGGCCCGCGCGGTGAGGCGGTCGGCCTCCTCACGCAGCTCGGCGGCGCGGCGCTGGGCGCGCTCCAGCTCCTTGGTCAGGCCCTGCACATCGCGCTCGGCCTGGCTCGCGGCCTGGCTGGCGGAGTCGGCCTGCACCTCGGTCATGGAGCGGGCGCCGGTGATCTCGGCGACCTCCGGGTCGAAGGCGCCGCCGCCGTTGATGACGTGGCGGGAGGCGTCGACGCCCGCGTCCTCCATGAGGCGGAAGATCTGGCGGCGCTGGTGCGGCAGGGAGAGGGACACGACCGTGCCGCTGCGGCCCGCGCGCGCCGTACGGCCCGAGCGGTGCAGGTAGTCCTTGTGGTCGCCGGCCGGGTCCACGTTCAGGACCAGGTCGATGCCGTCGACGTGGATGCCTCGGGCGGCGACGTCGGTGGCGACGAGCGCGTTGACGTAGCCGTCCTTGAAGTCCGCGAGGGTCCGCGTACGCGCGCCCTGCGTCATGCCGCCGTGCAGCGCGTCGGCCTTCACACCGGCGTCGCGCAGCTGCTCGGCGATGCGGTCGGCGCCCAGCTGGGTGCGGACGAAGATGATGGTGCGGCCCTTGCGCGCGGCGATCGCGGCGGTGACCGGCGCCTTGTCGCGGGGCTTCACGATCAGGATGTGGTGCGTCATGGTCGTGACGGCGCCCTGGGCGGCGTCGACCTCGTGGCTGACCGGGTTGACCAGGTAGCGCTTGACCAGCGTGGAGATCTCGTTCTCCATCGTGGCCGAGAACAGCATGCGCTGGCCGCCGGCCGGGACCTGGTCGAGCAGCTCGGTGACCTCGGGCAGGAAGCCCAGGTCGGACATCTGGTCGGCCTCGTCGAGGACGGCGACCTCGACGTTCTCCAGGGAGCAGGCGCCGCGGTTGATGATGTCGCGCAGACGGCCCGGGGTGGCGACGAGGATGTCGACGCCGCGCTCCAGGGCGTAGATCTGGTTGCCCATGGACGTACCGCCGCAGACGACCTTCATCTTCAGGCCGAGGACGTCGCCGTAGGGCTGGAGGGCGTCGGCGACCTGCATCGCCAGCTCGCGGGTCGGGGTCAGGATGACCGCGCGGGGCTTCTTCTTCTCGGTGTGGCCCTCGGCGAGGCGCGCCAGGGTCGGCAGACCGAAGGAGAGGGTCTTGCCGGAGCCGGTGCGGCCGCGGCCGAGGATGTCCTTGCCGGCCAGGGCGTCCGGGATGGTCGCGGCCTGGATCGGGAAGGGGGTGTGCACGCCGTTGCGCGCGAGCTTGCGGACGACGCCGTCGGGCAGACCGAGGTCGCCGAAGGTGATCTCGGGCTCGGCGTCGGCGTCGGCCTCGCTGTCGGCGTCGGCGTCGGCGTCAGCGGCCTCAAGGGCCTCGGCCTCGACGACCTGCTCCGCGGGCTCCACGGCCTCGGACTCGACGGTCGCGGCGGCCTCGACGACGGCCTCGGCCACGTCGAGGGCGGACTCGTTCTCGGGCAGGACGGCGTGGTCAGAACTGGAAATGGACATGCGAAATGCGAAACCTTCCGGAGTCTCGGCACGCGCCCGTCAACTCCGTGATTTCGCAATGGACCGCCTCTATGCGGTCAGCCACGGCAAGGGAGAGTACGCGCCACGCGGCGCTCTTCTGTGTCGGCGCCGGGCAAATGGGATCAAACGATCTACCACCATACGCACCTACCACCCACATTGGCAAATGTGCACCACAGAGGCCGGGTGTCGGGGGCGACGACGCGAGCGGAGGATCAAGCCCGTCCGGCGTTCGAGGACGAGGCCGAAGGCCGATGGACCGGCGCCCCACCCGCCCCGGACTACGCCCCACCCGCCCAGGGCCGCGCCCCACCCGCCCCGGACTACGCCGGGCCCGCCTCAGGCGACGGCTCCCCCTGCTCCTTGACCGGCCCCTCCGCCTCCCCGTGCGCCGACGACGAGGGCTCCGGGGTCGTGGGGTCCGGCGACGGCGTGGGCGGCTCGGGCGTCGGGTCCGGGGTGGGGGTGGTCCGCGTGGGGCGGGGCCCCGGCTTCGTGCGCGTCGGCGTCGGCCGCCCGTTCTTCGTCGGCTCGACCGACGCGGCGGCGGTGCCGGACCCGGCCCGCGACGGCTTGCTGCCCGGCTTGTCGTCGCCGTCGGCCTCCGGTGACGCCTCGCCCTTGTCGCCGCGCTTGCCCTTGCTCTTCTTCCCCTTGCCGTCGCCGCCCCCGCGGCCCCCGTCGTCGCCGCGTCCGCGTCCGTCGCCGGGCAGCACCGTGCCGCCGTCGGGCGCGGCGGCGCCCCCGCGCTCCTTGACCGACTTCCCGGGCACGGGCGCGCCGCTCCCGTCGTCGCCGATGCTCATGCAGCCCGCGGTCGCCGCGACGGCCACCACGGTCGCGGCCCACCGGACGGAAACGTAGAACTGGCGCACGGCCGAGCACCTCCGAGGCGCAGGGGGAGAGAGACGACCTGCCCAACTCCCGCGCCCGGCAAGAGGACACGCGCGGCACCGCCCCAAGAGGACCCGCGCCCGGCCCGGCGACCCGGCCGATCAGGGACGGCGGGGCCCCGCCCGGGACCGCTCGGCCGCTCGGGAACGGCACGGCACGGCCGGGGCCGCTCAGCCGTACCCGAGCGCGTGCAGCCGCTCGTCGTCGATCCCGAAGTGGTGCGCCACCTCGTGCACGACGGTGATCTCCGTCTCCGCCACGACGTCCTCGCGCGACACGCACATCCGCAGCGTCGGCCCCCGGTAGATCGTGATCCGGTCCGGCAGCACCCCGGCGTACCACTCGCCGCGGTCGGTCAGCGGCGTGCCCTCGTAGAGCCCGAGCAGCTCGGGGTCGTCGCTGGGCGGCTCGTCCTCGACGAACACCGCCACGTTGTCCATGAGCCGTGTCAGCTCGGGCGGGATCCGGTCGAGCGCCTCGGCCACCAGTTCCTCGAACTCCTCACGCGTCATCTCCAGCACGGGCCCATTGTCGACCGTCGATCAGCGGCAGGCATAGCCACCTCTCCGTGCGGGCATACGCGCCCAATGGGGCGCGACGTCACGGTCGTTCTGCGGCACCTGCGCAGCCTGCGCGGTGCCCCCACCTCTCTCGCCGACCGCGTCCGCGCCTTCCGGCGCGCACCCCGGAGCAGCCGCGAAAGCGCACGTCAGGGGCGTGCTCTGGCCGAGCTCGGCACGAACCCGCGCCCTTTTGCGCGCTCCCTGGGTCTGGTCACCGTCGTGGTGCTCGGCGCCTGGCTCGGCCTGCTGATCGTCGGCAGCGTCCGTACGTCCGTGGGGCCGATGGACACCCGAATGGCGCTGCGACCCTCGCTCACCGGCGGTACGAAGATCGACGTGTCGCCCCTGGGCTCCCTGGAACTGCGCTCGCACACCGCGCCGATCCGCCTCGACGTCGACGTGGACCGCCTCGACCCGGTGCGCTCCGAGGCCCTGGTCGACCACCCCGAGCGAATCTCGGGGCTCCAGGAGGAAGTGGCCTCCGACGTGGCGAACGGCACGCTGAACCTCGCGGTGCGCTCCTGCGCCGCGGTCGTCGCCGGGGCGACCGCGCTCGGCCTCGCCGTCTACCGCCGCCCCCGGCGCGCGCTCGCCGCGGGCGGCCTCGCCCTGGCCCTGCTCGCCGCGTCCGGCGCAGCGGCGTTCGCCACCTGGAACCCCCGGTCGGTCCTGGAGCCGAAGTTCTCGGGACTGCTCAGCAGCGCGCCCTCCGTGGTCGGCAACGCCCGCAACATCGTCAGCGAATTCGACGTCTACCAGCGCGAGTTGGCGCGCCTGGTGACGAACGTGACCAAGCTGTACGACGTGACGTCGACGCTGCCCGCGTACGAGCCGGACCCCTCCACGATCCGCCTCCTGCACGTCTCCGACATCCACCTCAACCCGGCGAGCTGGAAGATCATCAACTCGCTGGTCGAGCAGTACGACATCGACGTCATCGTCGACTCCGGCGACACCATGGACCACGGCACCTCCGCCGAGAACGCCTTCCTCGACCCCGTCGAGGACCTCGACGCGCCGTACGTGTGGGTGCGCGGCAACCACGACTCCACGACCACGCAGCGCTATCTGAAGAAGCTCAAGAACGCGCACGTCCTGGACGACGGCAAGCCCGTCGACGTCGCGGGCCTGCGCTTCGCGGGCATCGGCGACCCCCAGTTCACGCCCGACCGGTCCACGAAGGCGGAGGGCAACCCGGCGGAGGAAGTGGCGGGCATCACGCTCGCCTCGTCCCTGCGCGCCCAGGCCGCCGCGCGCACGCCGGTCGACGTGGCGGTCGCGCACAACCCGGTGGCCGCGCGCGAGACCGACGGGACGGTGCCGCTGGTGCTCGCGGGGCATCTGCACCACCAGGACATGGAGGTCATGGACAAGGGCACCCGGCTGCGGACCGAGGGCTCCACCGGTGGCAGCGGGCTGCGCGCCGTCGAGGGCGAACACCCCGACCCCGTGGAGACCTCCGTGCTCTATCTGGACCGCGCGACCAAGCGGCTCCAGGCCTGGGACGAGATCAAGCTCGGCGGGCTCGGCCTCACGAAGGCCGAGGTCAGCCGCCATCTCCCCAAGGAGAACCAGCCCGGGGCCGAGCCCTCGACACCCCCGCCGGGCCCTCCTTCGTAAACCGTTTTGGCGATAGGTCCCCGCATCCCATATGCTTCTCACGTCCCCGACGCGCTGCGAAGCGCCCAGGCGGGTCGATAGCCCTCATCGTCTAGCGGCCTAGGACGCCGCCCTTTCAAGGCGGTAGCACGGGTTCGAATCCCGTTGGGGGCACGCACCACCCTGTGCGAGACTAGTGCTCGCACAACGCAAGGTCCTGTGGAGCAGTTTGGAGTGCTCGCCACCCTGTCAAGGTGGAGGCCGCGGGTTCAAATCCCGTCAGGACCGCTTGCAGATCACCTCGGTGAGCTGCGTGGCTGGGTAGCTCAGTTGGTACGAGCGATCGCCTGAAAAGCGATAGGTCGCCGGTTCGATCCCGGCCCCAGCCACCGTCACGAAGCCCTCGTCTCCGGACGGGGGCTTTCGTCGTTCCCCGGCCCTGCGGGAGCCCCCTCCCCCGCGGATGTTTCACGTGAAACACCTTGGGTCGCAGGCCAGTTGACCTGCGACCCAAGGGTGGGCACGGTCCCGGGCGGGCCCGGGAGCAAGGGCTACTCCGCGTCCGGCGCCGCCCCCGACTCCTCGCGACGGCCGCGGAGGGCCGCCGCGAGGGCCACCGCGGCCGCCACGGCGACCAGACCGACGAGGACCGCCCAGTCGGGCACCGCGTCACCGATGCGGCTCGCCTTCTCCTGAACCGTGTACGAGTCGTCCACGTCGAGCAGACCGGGCAGCGCGGCCGCGCCGTCATAGGCGAGGAACAGCGCGCCGAGCAGCACGAAGAACAGGCCGGAGAGCAGCGACGTGGTGTGCAGCTCCAGACGGCCGACGCGGAAGGCACGGCCGCGCAGCCACCGCCGCCGCCCCAGGTCGAACCGCTCCCACAGCGCGGCGAGCACGAACAGCGGCACCGCCATCCCCAGCGCGTACACGGCGAGCAGCGCACCGCCGTACACCGGGCTGCCGCTCACCGCGGCGACCGTGAGCACGCTGCCGAGGATCGGGCCCGCGCAGAACCCGGCAAGGCCGTAGACGGCACCGAGCGCGTACACCGACACCGCCGTGGTGGGCCGGATGCGCCCGGACAGCTCGGCGAGGCGGCGGGAGGCGAAGCCGAACCCCACCACCTGCGCGATCCCGAGCGCGATGATCGTCCAGCCCGCCCAGAAGACCAGCTCCTCCCGGTGCCCGAAGAAGAACCGCCCGGCCGTGGACCCGGCGGCCCCGAGCGGCACGAGGGTCGTGGCGAGCCCGGCGTAGAAGATCCCCGTCCGGGCGAGCAGCCGCGACGTGGAGTCGATCGAGTACGCGAAGAACGCTGGAAGCAGTAGCGCGCTGCACGGGCTGACCAGGGCGAGGAGACCGGCGAGGAAGGCGGCGAAGTATCCGACGTCGGCCGTCACTTGCCGGACCCTTCCTTGCCGCCCTTGGCGCGGCTCGCCGCCGCCTTCTCGATCGCCTCCTCGAAGACGGACTGGGGCTGTGCGCCCGCGATGGGCCGCCCGTTGACCAGGAACGACGGCGTGGACGTGGCGCCGAGCTTGTAGCCCTCGTCCTGGTCCTTCTTCACGGCCGCCTTGGCCGCGTCGCTCCCGGCGTCCCGCAGGAAGCGCGGGACGTCCTTGATCCCGGCCTCGCGCGCCAGCTCCTTGAGCCGGTCCTCGCCGAAGCCCTTCTCCTTGGCCCCGTCCGCGTACGCGGCCTCGTGGAACTGCCAGAACCGGCCCTGCTCGCCCGCGGCCCAGGCGCCGCGCGCCGCCCGCTCGGAGTCCTCGCCGAAGATCGGGAAGTTGCGCCACTCGATGCGCAGGGTGCCGTTGTCGACGTACTTCTTCACCAGGTCGGGCTCGGTGTCACGGGCGAACTTGCCGCAGAAGCCGCACTTGAAGTCCGCGAACTCGATCATGACGACGGGAGCGTCGGCCTTGCCCTGGGCGAGCGGGTCCTTGGCCTCGCGGCGGGCGAGCCCCTCCAGCTCGGGGAAGACGCCCGCCTCGGGCGCGGCGGAGTCCGAGCCCTTCTCGGCGGACGCGGAGGACCCCGTGGAAGCGGAGTCGTCCGGCTTGGTGGCCGTGTAGGAGGCGATGCCGAGCGCCCCGGCGGCGACGGCGACCGCGGCGACGACGGCGATGTTCTTCTTCTTGCGGGCAGTGGACATGCTGATGCGCTTCTCCTGTTGCGTGCGTAGGCGTGCGTAGCTGAAGGGGCCCCTGAGACAGGGGCCTCCTACACGCGCAGAACGGAGAGATCCACCGGTGAGGGCGGCGTGAGCGGCGGCGGCCCGCGCAGCGACGCGACGGCCCGCACGGCCGGCTCGCTTCCCCAGGAGTCGTAGTCCACGACACGGGCCGCGTACGCCGACGGCGGCAGCTCGCACCCGGGGCCCTGCCGCGGCGGCACCGCGGGGCGCTGCCCCAGGTCGGAGGCGTCGCTCCGGCCGCAGCCGGGCACCCCCCGCCCGTCGGTCTCCTGGACGAAGACGTGTGCCGCCCGCTCGACGGGCGGCGCGGGCCGGTCCGCGAAGGCGGGCCCGCAGAACGCCCCGAGCACCACGAGCAGCACCGCCACCAGGGGGCACCACGGCGTACGCACACGGGACAACATGCCCGGAATGGTACGTGCCGCGACGCGCGCCCCGGGAAATCGGTTGGCCACCTGTGAGCACCGGGTGAGATCCTGGATCGCGTATGTCTACGCAGCCCGCCCTCACCCTCGACGCCCTCGCCCCCCGCCTCTCGGAGCTGTCGCTGCGCGACGCGCACCGCATCGGCCGGCGGCTCGAAGGTGCGCGCCGGATCCGCAAGCCCGAGGCCCGGGCCACCGTCCTCGCCGAGATCGCGACGGACATCGACCAGGCCGCCACCAGGATGGCGGGCCGCGCCGACGGCGTGCCCGCGATCACCTATCCCGAGCAGCTGCCGGTCAGCCAGAAGAAGGACGCGATCCTGGAGGCGATCCGCGACCACCAGGTCGTGATCGTCGCCGGTGAGACGGGCTCCGGCAAGACCACCCAGATCCCGAAGATCTGTCTGGAGCTGGGCCGCGGCGTGCGCGGCCTCATCGGTCACACGCAGCCGCGCCGCCTCGCGGCCCGTACGGTCGCCGAGCGCGTCGCCGACGAGCTGAACACGCCCCTGGGCGAGGCCGTCGGCTGGAAGGTCCGCTTCACCGACCAGGTCAGCGGCAACACGTACGTGAAGCTGATGACGGACGGCATCCTGCTGGCCGAGATCCAGACGGACCGCGAGCTGCGCGCGTACGACACGATCATCATCGACGAGGCCCACGAGCGCAGCCTCAACATCGACTTCCTCCTCGGTTACCTGGCGCAGCTGCTGCCCAAGCGGCCGGACCTGAAGGTGGTCATCACCTCGGCGACCATCGACCCCGAGCGGTTCTCGCGGCACTTCGGTGACGCCCCGATCGTCGAGGTCAGCGGCCGTACGTATCCGGTGGAGGTCCGCTACCGCCCGCTCCTGGAGGAGGAGGGCGACGACCCGGACCGCGACCAGATCACCGCGATCACGGACGCGGTCGAGGAGCTCCAGGCCGAGGGCAAGGGCGACATCCTGGTCTTCCTCTCCGGCGAGCGCGAGATCCGCGACACGGCGGACGCGCTGGAGAAGAAGAAGTACAAGTTCACGGAAGTACTTCCGCTGTACGCGCGGCTCTCGCACGCCGAGCAGCACCGCGTCTTCCAGCAGCACACCGGTCGAAGAATCGTCCTGGCGACCAACGTCGCCGAGACGTCCCTGACCGTCCCGGGCATCAAGTACGTCATCGACCCGGGCACGGCCCGCATCTCGCGCTACAGCCACCGCACGAAGGTGCAGCGCCTGCCCATCGAGGCGATCAGCCAGGCCAGCGCCAACCAGCGCAAGGGCCGCTGCGGCCGTACGTCCGACGGCATCTGCATCCGCCTGTACTCCGAGGACGACTTCACCGCCCGTCCCGAGTTCACGGACGCGGAGATCCTCCGGACGAACCTGGCGTCCGTCATCCTCCAGATGACCGCGGCGGGCCTCGGCGACATCGAGAAGTTCCCCTTCATCGACCCGCCGGACCACCGCAACATCCGCGACGGCGTGCAGCTCCTCCAGGAGCTCGGCGCGCTCGACCCGGCGCAGAAGGACCCGCGCAAGCGCCTCACCCAGCAGGGCCGCAAGCTGGCGCAGCTGCCGGTGGACCCGCGCCTGGCCCGCATGGTCCTTGAGGCCGACCAGAACGGCTGCGTCCGCGAGGTCATGGTGATCGCCGCCGCCCTGTCCATCCAGGACCCGCGGGAGCGCCCCGCCGACAAGCAGACACAGGCCGACCAGCAGCACGCCCGCTTCAAGGACGAGACGTCGGACTTCCTGGCGTACCTCAATCTGTGGCGGTACGTGCGCGAGCAGCAGAAGGAGCTCGGCTCCTCCGCGTTCCGCCGCATGTGCAAGCGGGAGTTCCTGAACTTCCTGCGCATCCGCGAGTGGCAGGACATCTACACGCAGCTGCGCACGGTCGCCAAGCAGATGGGCATCCATCTGAACGACAGCGACGCCCCGGAGAAGCAGGTGCACATCTCCCTGCTCGCCGGGTTGCTGAGCCACATCGGCATGAAGGACGTGAAGGACGGCGCGAAGAACGAGTACCTGGGGGCGCGGAGCGCGAAGTTCGCGATCTTCCCGGGGTCGGCGCTGTTCAAGAAGCCGCCGCGCTTCGTGATGTCCGCCGAGCTCGTCGAAACGTCACGCCTGTGGGCCCGGGTGAACGCCCGCGTCGAGCCGGAGTGGGTCGAGCCGCTCGCCCAGCACCTGCTCAAGCGCACGTACAGCGAGCCGCACTGGGAGAAGGACCAGGCGGCCGTGATGGCGTACGAGAAGGTGACGCTGTACGGCGTCCCGCTCGTCACCGACCGCAAGGTGAACTACGGGCGGATCGACCCCGAGGTCTCGCGCGACCTGTTCATCCGCAACGCGCTCGTCGAGGGCGACTGGCGCACGCACCACAAGTTCTTCGCCGACAACCGCAGGCTGCTCACCGAGGTCGAGGAGCTGGAGCACCGGGCGCGGCGCCGCGACATCCTCGTCGACGACGAGACGCTCTTCGACTTCTACGACCAGCGCGTGCCCGAGGACGTGGTGTCGGGCGCCCACTTCGACTCCTGGTGGAAGAAGAAGCGCCACGACGAACCGGAGCTGCTCGACTTCGAGCGGTCCATGCTCATCAACGAGAAGGCGGGGGACGTCTCCAAGGACGACTACCCCGACGCGTGGCGCCAGGGGCAGCTCAAGTTCAGGGTGACGTACCAGTTCGAGCCGGGCGCGGACGCGGACGGCGTCACGGTCCACGTCCCGCTACAGGTCCTGAACCAGGTCACCGACGAGGGCTTCGACTGGCAGATCCCCGGCCTGCGCGAGGAGGTCGTGATCGAGTTGATCCGCTCCCTGCCCAAGCCGATCCGCCGGAACTACGTCCCTGCGCCCAACTTCGCGAAGGCGTTCCTGGAGCGTGCGGTGCCCCTGCAGGAGCCGCTGCACGTCACCCTGGCACGCGAGCTGCAGCGCATGGTCGGCGTACCGGTCTCGCCGGACGACTTCGACCTGACACGCGTGCCCGACCACTTGAAGATCACCTTCCGGATCACCGACGAGCGGCGCCGCAAGCTCGCCGAGGACAAGGACCTGGAGGCCCTCAAGCTCCAGCTCAAGCCGAAGGCCCGCAAGGCCCTGTCGCAGGCGGCCGCCGCCACGGCGGAGCGCACGGGCGGCGCCACCATCGAGCGCACCGGCCTCACGGACTGGACCATCGGGACGCTGAACCGCGTCTTCGAGACCCATCCCCAAGCTCTCGGCTCCGCTCGAGCAGGGGAGACCCCATTCGCGGGCCAGCCCGTGAAGGCCTTCCCGGCCCTGGTCGACGACGGCGACACGGTCTCCGTACGCCTCTTCGACACCGAGGCGGAGCAGGCCCAGGCCATGTGGAAGGGCACGCGCCGGCTCATCCTGCGCAACATCCCGGTGAATCCGGCCAAGTTCGCCCAGGACAAGCTGACCAACCAGCAGAAGCTCGCCCTGTCCGCGAATCCGCACGGCTCCATGCCCGCGCTGTTCGCCGACTGCGCGACCGCCGCCGCGGACAAGCTGATCGCGGACTTCGGCGGGCCGGTGTGGGACGAGGAGTCGTACCGCAAGCTCTACGAGAAGGTGCGCGCCGAGATCGTCGACACGACGGTCCGCACGGTCGCGCAGGTCCAGCAGGTCCTCGCCGCCTGGCAGGCCTGTGAGCGGCGCCTGAAGTCGACGCGCAGCCCCGCGCTGCTCGCCAACCTCCAGGACGTACGGGAGCAGCTGGACGGTCTCATCAAGCCCGGCTTCGTCACCGGGACGGGCATCCGCAGGCTCCAGGACCTGATGCGCTACATGGTCGCCGCCGACCGCCGCCTGCAGCAGATGCCGGCGAACGCGCAACGGGACACCACGCGCATGGAGAAGGTCCGCGAGATGCGCGACGAGTACGCCTGGCTCCTGGAGCAGCTGCCGCAGGGCCGCCCGGTCCCGCAGGAGGTCCTGGACATCCGCTGGATGATCGAGGAGCTGCGGGTCAGCTACTTCGCCCACGCGCTCGGCACGGCCTACCCCGTCTCGGACAAGCGCATCGTGAAGGCCATCGACGCTGCGGTGCCGTAACCGGTCGGGCACGCAGGGTGAGTTCGACCGCTGGCCTGCACTCCTGTACAGTCCTTCTCGCAGCGCAACGCAGTACAAGCGCCGCGAAACCTGGTCCTGTGGAGCAGTTTGGAGTGCTCGCCACCCTGTCAAGGTGGAGGCCGCGGGTTCAAATCCCGTCAGGACCGCAAGTAGAGCGGGCCGCATCCTCTGGATGCGGCCCGCTTTCGCGTGCACGGACGACGGCGAGCAGGAGTGTCGAGCCCGTCCGGCGTTCGAGGACGAGCCCGGGGGGGGCGACCACCAAGCCTGTCCGGCACCTGAGGGCGAGCCCGCAGGGCGACCACCCCGCCCAAGGGCCCACGGCCCGTTCCCGCACTCGACTCCTTGACGGCGTCACATTCCGCCGGTACCCCAATCAGCAGGACCCAGGGGCCCAGGGGCGGCCACGCCCCCCGGAGGTGACGCATGACGCCAGTCCCCGCATCCGCGCGGCACGAGACGCGCGCCCTGCTGCGCGCCCATCTCGCCGCGGCGTCGAGGTACCGCCACGCGACCCGGCACTGCCCCATCTGCCACCGGCTGCTCCGCCTGGCCATGGAGCCCGCCGACGACGCCCACGGGGCCACAGAGGCGCCCGAGGCCGATGAGGGGCACCCGGAGCAATGCGGGGACGAAAGTCCCCCCAAGGCATGACCAAAGCCGCCGCGGGCGGCACCCCCGCGATGGGAAGCTGAGAGCCACGGAAGCGGCCCCGTCCGCTCCGTGAGGGACAGGCGTGTTCGCCCCGTCCGGGCGCTACGCCCCATTAGCGCAAGGGCGGCAAGAGCAACAAGCCACGGTGCGTGTGACGGTAGTCACCGAATGAGTTTCAGAAACCGTTGAACTTACACCCGCCCTACAACAGGTCAATCTAATATGTGCAATTGCACCTGTAGGCGGAGCCGCACGATGCGCGCTGTTGAGCGCCCCTGTGAGCCGTCTTGTTGAAGCCTGGGAGAGCGTGTAGGACGAGCGGCCCCGACGCGTGGGCCCGGGCACAAAAAAGATCGCGCTGGACCCGGCGGAGTCCAGCGCGATCGACGACGCACCCAAGTGGCTCAGGCAGGGGCCCCGTTGGGGCAGGACCCGCGTCGTGTGGAGCTATGGGTCGGACGGTACGGCCGGGTTGGGGGACCCGGCAGCGATGGTGCCCTTCGTCCGATGTGCACTTCTTGCTGCGATAACGCCCTGCGTCAGGCCTCGCTGCGCTGCTGCGGAATGCCCGCGAGCAGTGCGCGGACCTCGGCCTCGCGGTAACGGCGGTGCCCGCCGAGCGTGCGAATCGACGTGAGCTTGCCAGCCTTGGCCCAGCGCGTGACCGTCTTGGGGTCGACGCGGAACATCGTGGCAACCTCAGCCGGGGTCAGCAGCGGCTCGGCATCAGGGGTGCGAGCGGTCATGAGCGGCCTCCTCGGGAGAACCGAACCTTCTCGGTTCATTCCTCTAAATTCTGCACCTTGACCCGCGTTGCCCGAAATGGCGGACGCGAGTCGAGTCGGTTATAGGACGAACGGCTTGTCCTCGGCACTACAACTACACCATCCGTCCAGCCGCGTCGGCCAAACCGATGGAATTGCCCTCCCAGGTGTCCATCAGCGACGGAAGCCGATGGACCATGCCATAGCGGACAGTCACGCCACAGTGACGATCAGTCACAGAGCGATCAGGAGTCAACAGACCCCCCATAGCGCGCAATGCCGAGCATTCCGCCCGTAGTTGGACGGAAGGAGCCCTGTCCGGACTCCTTGTCCTATTTTGGCATGAGGAAGGCTGATCGGCGCAAGGGTCAGTTAAGTGCGGTCCATCACGCTTGAGGCAAAGGCCCGGATCGGGACCTACGTCCCGGCGGCGGGACAGGGAAAGCCCAGGATGCACTACTTCCAGGGGAAAACCACCGGCTCGGTGTTACGGCTTCGTCAAGAAGGCCACGTCAGTTCGAGAACTGCCGCTCCCGGACCGCGCGCCACCGCTCGACGAGCCGCGTGTACGCCTCGCCCGCGCCCACGCCGTCACCGTCGCGCAGCGCCTCGATCCCCGCGGCCACGTCCGCCGCCGAGTGGTCCTCGTCGAGCGTCTCCGCCGACAGCGTGTGCACCAGGCCGCCGTAGTCCAGCTCCACGAGCGAGCGCGGGTGGAACTCCTCCAGCCACCGGCCCACGTCCACCAGGCCGTCGATGAGCGGCCCCTCGTCCATGGCGTTCCGCAGCGCCTTCAGGCCGCGCGCCACCCGGCGCCTGGCCTGCACCATCGGCGTGCGGTAGCGCAGCACGGGCGCCGCGGCCCCGGGCGGCTCGCCCCCGTCGGCCGCGTCGGCGTACGCCGTGTCGTAGAAGCGCTCCTCGTCCGCGACGAGCACGAACCAGTTCAGCGGGACGTGCCAAGTCGCCGTGCGGATCCAGGGGCGCGCGTCGGGATTGAGCGCCAGCCAGGCCTCGTAGTCCGCGGCCGCCTGCCGGCGCACCACCGGCGGGATGACCGCGTCGAGGACCGGCGCGGGCAGCAGCCCGGACAGCTCGTCGAGGGCCTGCCAGCCGCGCAGCCGGGTGCGCCAGGGGCAGACGCACACCACGCCGTCCGCCTCGACCACGAAGGCCTCCCGGCTCTCGTGCACCGGCACCGGAATCGGCGGCGTGGGCGCCAGATCCGCCAGCGAGGCCCGCAGTTCGTCCTGGTAGGAGGGCCGCTCCGGGCGGCGTGCGTAGCGCGCCCAGTGGGTGCGCTCGGGCTCGGGGAAGGCGGCGAGGGGCTCGTACACGCGCAGGTACGACGCATACGGGACGACCACCGAGGACACCTTGGGCACGGCTCCTCCCCTCCCCCGCCCACCGGCTGGAAAACACTGCAAATCGTGCCATGGCCGAACACCGCCGTACTCCGTCTCGCAGCCCGGGAGAGTGACCCCCGTGCGGAGGGGACAGAGTCTTGCCGACCTCCGTGCGGCGGCGGGGCCCCGCGAGGCTCTACTCTCATGCCACAACGGGACCCGCCACCCGCACGGGCACCCGTCCAACCGCCGCTATGTATCCGGGAGTCACCACCGTGACCGATGTAACCGACGGCGTCCTGCACACCCTGTTCCAGTCGGACCAGGGGGGTCATGAGCAGGTCGTGCTCTGCCAGGACCGCGCCAGCGGACTGAAGGCCGTCATCGCCATCCACTCCACCGCCCTGGGCCCCGCCCTCGGCGGCACGCGCTTCTACCCCTACGCCACCGAGGAGGCGGCCGTCGCCGACGCGCTGAACCTCGCGCGCGGGATGTCGTACAAGAACGCCATGGCCGGCCTCGACCACGGCGGGGGCAAGGCCGTCATCATCGGCGACCCGGACAAGATCAAGAGCGAGGAGCTGCTGCTCGCCTACGGCCGCTTCGTGGCCTCCCTCGGCGGCCGCTACGTGACGGCCTGCGACGTCGGTACGTACGTGGCGGACATGGACGTCGTGGCGCGCGAGAGCCGCTGGACGACCGGCCGCTCGCCCGAGAACGGCGGCGCGGGCGACTCCTCGGTCCTGACCGCCTTCGGCGTCTTCCAGGGCATGCGGGCGTCCGCCGAGATCCTGTGGGGCGCGCCCACGCTGCGCGGCCGCAAGGTCGGCGTCGCGGGTGTCGGCAAGGTCGGGCACATCCTCGTCGAGCACCTCGTCGAGGACGGCGCCGAGGTCGTGATCACGGACGTGCGCGCGGACTCCGTGCGCCGCATCACGGACAAGCACCCGCAGGTCTCCTCCGTCGCCGACACCGAGGCCCTGATCCGCACGGAGGGCCTCGACGTGTACGCGCCGTGCGCGCTCGGCGGCGCCCTGAACGACGACACCGTGCCGGTCCTCACCGCCCGGGTGGTGTGCGGCGCGGCCAACAACCAGCTCGCGCACCCCGGCGTCGAGAAGGACCTCGCCGACCGCGGCATCCTCTACGCCCCGGACTACGTGGTGAACGCGGGCGGCGTGATCCAGGTCGCCGACGAGCTGCACGGCTTCGACTTCGACCGCTGCAAGGCGAAGGCCTCGAAGATCTACGAGACCACCCTCGCCATCTTCGCTCGCGCGAAGGCGGACGGCATACCGCCTGCCGCCGCGGCCGACAGGATCGCCGAGCAGCGCATCGCGGAGGCCCGCCGCGGCTGACGCGTACCGGACCAAAGGCTGCGGAACGTGTCCGAATGGAGGCGGAACGCAGCCCGGGACAACTGAATACGGCCTCCAGAACGGCCTGATTGGGCCCTGACAAGGCCCTCGTCGGGGCCCGCCGGCGTCATCGGGAGAGAAGACTCACGCCCGTCGGCGGGTCGCCCGCCAAGAAGAGGTTAAAATCGCAGCTGACCAGCGAGGAAAGGGCTCCTTGCCGGTCGTGCGCCCAGGCGCGTCCTGCGGGCGACGTACCGTATGGCCGCAGGAACAGGTACCGTGGAAGCCCTACGGACCGGTCTCTCCACGGAGAGCCCGTTCCGGATCATGAACGCGTGTCAAGACTCTGGGGCCATGAGCCCCGATACCGAGGGGGTCGAGCCATGGGGCGCGGCCGGGCCAAGGCCAAGCAGACAAAGGTCGCCCGCCAGCTGAAGTACAACAGCGGCGGGACTGACCTGTCGCGTCTGGCCAATGAGCTGGGCGCTTCGACTTCGCAGCAGCCGCCGAATGGCGAGCCGTTCGAGGACGAGGACGACGAAGACCCGTACGCGCAGTACGCGGATCTGTACAACACCGACGACGATGACGACGAGGACGCGGACGAGTCCGGCCCGTCGCAGCAGCGCCGCGGCGCTTGACCTCGTAGTTCGGTTCTTCGCGCGATAGCGTCCGCACCTCTCGCGGACAGCGCGACAACGCACTTCACCCGGTCCGGGCAGCTTGCCGGACCGGGTTTCGTGCTGTGCGGGCCCGGATCACCGGGCCTGGATCACTTGGCGTAGTCGCCGACGAGCTCGGCTCCCGCGGCGTGGTCGCCGCGGTCGGTGATCTCGCCCGCGACCCAGGACTCGACGCCGCGGTCGGCGAGCGTCGCCAGGGCCACGTCGACCGAGTCCTCGGGCACGACGGCGATCATGCCGACGCCCATGTTCAGGGTCTTCTCCAGCTCCAGGCGCTCGACCCGCCCCGCCGTGCCGACGAGGTCGAAGACGGCGCCCGGCGCCCAGGTGGAGCGGTCCACGGTGGCGTGCAGGCCGTCCGGGATCACCCGGGCCAGGTTCGCCGCCAGGCCGCCGCCGGTGACGTGGCTGAACGCGTGCACGTCGGTGGTGCGGGTCAGCGCCAGACAGTCCAGGGAGTAGATCTTGGTGGGCTCCAGGAGCTCCTCGCCGAGCGTGCGGCCGAACTCCTCGACCTGCTGGTCCAGGGTCATCTTCGCGCGGTCGAAGACCACGTGCCGGACCAGCGAGTACCCGTTGGAGTGAAGCCCGGAGGACGCCATGGCGACGACCGCGTCACCCTTACGGATGCGATCCGGACCGAGCAGGCGGTCGGCCTCCACGGCGCCGGTGCCCGCGCCCGCGACGTCGAAGTCGTCCGGGCCGAGGAGGCCCGGGTGTTCGGCGGTCTCGCCGCCCACGAGCGCACAGCCCGCGAGCACACAGCCCTCGGCGATGCCCTTGACGATCGCGGCGACGCGCTCGGGGTGGACCTTGCCGACGCAGATGTAGTCGGTCATGAACAGCGGCTCGGCGCCGCACACGACGATGTCGTCCATGACCATGGCGACCAGGTCGTGGCCGATGGTGTCGTACACGCCGAGCTGCCGGGCGAGGTCGACCTTGGTGCCGACGCCGTCCGTGGCGGAGGCGAGCAGCGGCCGCTCGAAGCGCTTGAGGGCGGAGGCGTCGAAGAGCCCGGCGAAGCCGCCGAGGCCGCCGAGGCCCGCCACCTCCGGACGCTGGGTCTTCTTGACCCACTCCTTCATGAGCTCGACAGCGCGGTCGCCCGCCTCGATGTCGACGCCCGCCGCGGCGTAGGAGGCACCAGTACCAGCAGTTGTCTCAGACATTGCCTGGGATCTTTCGGGGTTGATGATGGGGCTCAGGGGCGACGGATCGCATCGGCTGCGGCCGTGGCCGCCGGGCCCGCGGCCAGCTCCGTCTCCAGGAGCTGCTTGCCGAGCAGCTCGGGGTCGGGCAGCTCCATCGGGTACTCGCCGTCGAAGCAGGCGCGGCACAGGTCCGGCTTGTCGATGGTGGTCGCCTCGATCATGCCGTCGATGGAGATGTACGACAGGGAGTCGGCGCCGAGCGAGGTGCCGATCTCGTCGATGGTCATGCCGTTGGCGATGAGCTCGGCGCGGGTCGCGAAGTCGATGCCGAAGAAGCACGGCCACTTCACGGGCGGCGAGGAGATCCGCACGTGCACCTCGGCGGCGCCCGCCTCGCGGAGCATCTTGACCAGGGCGCGCTGGGTGTTGCCGCGGACGATCGAGTCGTCGACGACCACCAGGCGCTTGCCCCTGATGACTTCCTTGAGGGGGTTCAGCTTCAGCCGGATGCCCAGCTGGCGGATGGTCTGGGAGGGCTGGATGAAGGTCCGCCCGACATAGGCGTTCTTGACGAGGCCGGCGCCGAAGGGGATGCCGGAGGCCTCCGCGTAGCCGATCGCGGCGGGGGTGCCGGACTCGGGGGTCGCTATGACGAGATCGGCGTCGACCGGCGCTTCTTTGGCCAGTTTCCGCCCCATCTCGACACGCGAGAGGTAGACGTTGCGGCCCGCGATGTCGGTGTCGGGGCGGGCCAGATAGACATACTCGAAGACACAGCCCTTGGGCTTCGCTTCCGCGAATCGCGAGGTGCGCAGACCGTTCTCGTCGATGGCGACGAACTCGCCGGGCTCGATCTCGCGGACGAAGCTGGCACCGCAGATGTCGAGGGCGGCGGACTCCGAAGCGACGACCCAGCCGCGCTCCAGGCGGCCGAGGACCAGCGGGCGGATGCCCTGCGGGTCGCGGGCGGCGTACAGCGTGTGCTCGTCCATGAAGACGAGGCTGAAGGCGCCCCGCACCTGCGGCAGGACCGCGGCCGCGGCTTCCTCTATGGTCAGCGGCTTGCCGTCGGCATCGGTCTGGCCCGCGAGCAGCGCGGTGACCAGGTCCGTGTCGTTGGTCGCGGCGAGCTGGGTCGCGCGGCCGTTCTCCTTCGGCAGGGCGGCGACCAGCTCGGCGAGCCGGGCCGTGTTGACGAGGTTGCCGTTGTGGCCGAGGGCGATGGAGCCGTGGGCCGTGGCACGGAACGTGGGCTGCGCGTTCTCCCACACCGAGGCTCCGGTGGTCGAGTAGCGGGCGTGTCCGACCGCGATATGACCTTGGAGGGAGCCGAGGGAAGTTTCGTCGAAGACCTGGGAGACCAGGCCCATGTCCTTGAAGACGAGGATCTGGGAGCCGTTGCTGACCGCGATTCCCGCGGATTCCTGACCCCGATGCTGGAGGGCGTAGAGCCCGAAGTACGTGAGCTTTGCGACCTCTTCGCCCGGAGCCCAGACACCGAAGACGCCACAAGCGTCCTGGGGGCCTTTCTCGCCGGGGAGCAGATCGTGATTGAGTCGACCGTCACCACGTGGCACGGCACCGAGTGTAGGCGAGATCGACCACTGGTCCGAATTGGGGATACGGGTCCTGTACGGAGCGTAGGCGGGTGCTTTACGGGGCCTCCGAGGGGCCCGGCTGAATATGTACGTTCCGCCAAGCGGCCCGGGTGAGGATCTCCCGGCGGGCCCCTTGCCGATCTCCTCTCGGCGGGGTTGCTTCAGCCGTGCGAAGGGCTCGTGAACAGGCACGACAGGGCGTTGACAGCCTCCTGCGGGCTCCGTGAGGCTCCTGGTTCATGCAGCCCTCCGGTGACCTTCCGACGTTCCCGCTCGTGTGGCGCCGCCATGTGGATCTGGCCCGCGTCGCGAGCGCGATCTGTCGTCGCGCCCTCTGAGCCGGACTTCCACTTCGCCCCGTTTCAGGGCGGTTTGACGCTCTGACCCATGGGACGTTTGTCACGCTGAAACGTTCCCCCTTCGGGTCACTTCGGGGTGCTTTCCGCCTCCGCCGCCCGGCTTTCCCGTGCTTCTCCCGCCCCGGGCGGGCCGCTCCCCCGCCCTCGCCCGCCGCACCCGCCGCCCGCGCCACGGGGGCATCCGCACGCCCCCGCGCAGGGGGCCCTCCCCGCCCCAGGAGTCCTTTGTGTCTTCATACGAGAACCCGTTGTCCCGGCGCGCCTTCACCGGAGGTGTGGCGGGCGCCGCCACCGCCGTCGGGATCGGTGCGGGCGAGGCCGTCGCCGCGCCCGCCGAGCGGCCCTTCGCCGCCCGCGAGCGGCCCGACGGGCGGGCCGACGGGCGGGCCGGCCGACGGCCCAACATCCTCTTCGTCCTCGGCGACGACCTCGGCTGGGCCGACCTGTCGTCCTACGGCTCGCCGCACATCAGAACCCCGCACCTGGACCGCCTGGCCCGCCAGGGCGTGCGCTTCACCCAGGCCTACTCGGGCTCCGCGACCTGCTCCCCCACCCGCTTCAGCCTGTACACCGGGCGCTTCCCCGGTCGGACGCGGGGCGGGCTCGCCGAGCCCATCGCCGACAGGTCGGTGGGCCTTGAGCCCACCCACCCCACGCTCGCCTCGCTGCTGCGCGGCGCCGGGTACGCAACCGCGCTCATCGGCAAGTGGCACTGCGGCTACCTGCCGGACTACTCGCCCACCAAGTCGGGCTGGGACGAGTTCTTCGGGAACTTCGGCGGGGCCCTTGAGTACTACTCCAAGCTCGGCCTGGGCGGCGAGTACGACCTGTACGAGGGCGACACGGCCTACAAGGACCTGCGCTACTACACGCGGATCCTGACCGAGCGGGCCGGCGAGTACATCCGGCGCGACCACGACCGGCCGTGGCTGCTCAACCTCAACTTCACCACCCCGCACTGGCCCTGGATAGCCGACGGCGACACCGAGGTCAGCGCGGAGATCGTGCGCCGCATCAAGGCCGGGGACCGCGGTGCCCTCCAGCACCGGGACGGCGGGTCGATCGCCAAGTACACGGAGATGGTGCAGGACCTGGACCGGTCGATCGGACACGTGCTGCACGCCCTGAAGAAGTCCGGCCAGGAGCGCGACACCCTCGTCTTCTTCGCCTCCGACAACGGCGGCGAGCGCTTCTCCTACAACTGGCCGCTGTCCGGGAACAAGGGCTCGCTGCGGGAGGGCGGCATCCGGGTGCCGACGATCCTGCGCTGGCCCGCCCGGCTCGACGGCGGGCAGGTCAGCGACCTGCCCGTGTACACACCTGACTGGACGGCGACGCTGCTCGAACTCGCCGGGGCCCGGCCCGGGCAGGACCGTCCGCTCGACGGCACGAGCCTCGCCGGGTATCTGCTGCGCGGCACCGAGCCGCGCGAGCGGGACCTGTTCTGGCGGGTGCGCGGCGAGCGGGCGCTGCGGCGCGGGCCGTGGAAGTACTACCGCGGCAAGGACGGCGCCGACCAGCTCTTCCACCTGGGCCGCGACCAGCGGGAACAGGCGGATCTGGCGCGCCGGGAGCCCGCGCTCCTCGCGGAGCTGCGGACGGCGTGGGAGCGGACGGAGGCGGGCCTGCTGCCGTATCCGACGGCGTGAGGGCCCCCGCCACGAAGGCGCGGGCGCGCGGTGGACCGGCCGTCCGGCGCGCGCTCGTGCCGGGCTACTTCTTCGTGCCGGGCTACTTCTTCGCGGCGGCGTCCGCGTTGGCGTCGACGGTCGCGGTCGCGCTCACGACCGTGCCGTCCTTCGCCGTGAGGGTGAGGCCGTCCTTCTTGACCTGGTACCGGGTCTTGCCCTCGAACAGCTTGAGCAGGTCGCGTTCGGTCTTCGCCTTGGCGCCCGTGCACATCATGCGGGTCAGCTTCGGCGTGCCGAAGGCGAGGGTGCCGTCGCGCGACTCGGCCTTGCCGGAGACGTCGTTGCAGCCGAGGTTGCCGCGCACGGTGCCGTCCTTGCCGAAGATCAGCCGGGCCTTGCCCGCGACCTGCTTCGGCAGGGGCCGCGCCGAGTCGCCCTCGCCCACGGAGTCCACGGTCCAGACCGTGCCCTGGAGCGGGGCTCCGGGGGCCACCGGCTTGCTGGTCAGGGCGATCCGGTCGCCGTCGGCGTTGGTGAGGGTGAGGCGGTCGTCGTCGACGCTGGCCTTGAGCGTGCCGTCGATGGCGCGGGCGAGGCTGTTCTCGAAGTCGAGCGCCTCGCAGGCCATCTCGGTGTGCACGCCGGGCTTGAAGCGGACGGTGTCGCCCTTCACGGAGACGTCGGCGCCGTAGCCGTTGCAGCCGAAGTTGCCGCCGGTGCCGCCCTTTCCGCCGAGCCGTACGTAGACGTCGTCCGGCGCCTTCTGCTTCTTGCCGTCGACGGTGAGGCTCTCGACGTTCCACCGCACGCCGGTCAGGGACGCCTTGGAGCCGGCGGAGCCGGAGTCCCCCTTGGCGGACTGGTCGGAATCTTTCGATCCGGACTCCGAGCCGCAGGCAGCGAGCAGACCTGCGGCGAAGAGGACGGTGAGGGTCTGGGTTACGCGCTGCTTGTACATGTCACTGTGACGGGGCGACGGGCGGACCGGTTCCCCTCGCGCCCGCGGTCCCGCTACGACATCAGCGGCAGGAGCCCGCCCAGATCCGCCCGCTCCCCGCTCGCGCCGACCTTCGCCGCGTCGAGTGCGGCGGCCCAGGCCGTCCGTCCCGTCGCGAGCCGGATCCAGGTCAGCGGGTCGGTCTCGACCACGTTCGGCGGGGTGCCCCGGGTGTGCCGGGGGCCCTCGACGCACTGCACCACGGCGTACGGCGGAATCCGCACCTCCACCGCGCCGCCGGGGGCCTTGAGCGCCAAGGTGTCGGCGAGCAGCCGGGTGCAGGCGGCCAGCGCCTGGCGGTCGTACGGCACGTCGAGGCCGGGCACGGCGTCGTTCAGGTCGTCGGTGTGGACGACGAGTTCGACGGTGCGGGTGACCATGAAGTCGGCGAGGGTCATGCCGCCGAAGCGCATCTGGACGAGACGGCCGGCGGGCGCGTCGGGCAGCGCCTCCGCGAGCCGGTCGGCGGCCTGTCCGAACAGGGCGTCGAGGTCCGTGCCGCCGCCCACGATCGCGCGGACGTCCTCGTCGACCTGGCCCGCGGCCGCCGACGTCTGGAACGCCCAGTTCCGCAGGGTGACATCGGCCGTGTCCGGCTCGGGCGCGGCCAGGGCGCGCGCGACCGCGCCGAGCGACATCGTCAGATGCGCGGCCAGTTCGCGCACGCTCCAGTCGCCGAGCCTGGTGGGCCGGGCGAGCTGCTCGTCCGTCAGGCCCGCGACCGCCTCCCGCACGGTCGCGAACTGGGCGAGGACGGCGGCGCGGATCTTCGTCGGGTCGTACGCGCGGGCGCGCTTCTTGGCCGGTGGCATAGCCGGAGCCTAAGCCTTGACCGCGAACCCGCTGAGGCCTTTTTCCAGGAGGTCGAAGGCGGCCCTGGCGTGGCGCTCGGTGTCCGCCGCGATCGCGTCGAGCGGCTCCCCGGCCATGCGGCGGCGCATGGCGTCCGAGCAGACCGCGTTGCGTACGCCGATGAGCTGCGCGGCGGCGACCTGGGCGAGCACCGGCTCGACGGTCTCCTCGGCGAGCGCGTCGGCGAGCAGGGTCTGGCCGCGCATGTGGAAGTCGTGTGCCCGCTTGAGCAGGACGGGTGTCTCCAGGATGAGCCGCACCGTCTCCAGCGAGCGCCGGTCGTCGCTGAGGCCGACGGCCGGGGAGCGCTCCGCGATCGCGCCGAGCAGCTGGCGGCGCACGGCGTCCACGGCGGACTCGCCAAGGGCCCGGCCGCGCACCGCGTCGGCGACGTCGGCGACGTGCTCCTCCATCGGCCCGAGGATCAGATCCTCCTTCGTGCCGAAGTAGTTGAAGACGGTCATCTTCGATACGTCGGCGGCCTCGGCGATCTCGGCGACGGACACCTTGTCGAAGCCCCGCTCGATGAAGAGGTCCACCGCGGCCCGCCATATGCGCTCGGCGGTCTGTCGCTTCTTGCGCTCGCGCAGCCCGGGCCGACGGGCCTGGGGCGCCTCAGCGGCGGCCAGCGCGTCTTTCTGTGCCATGCTCCGCATTGTATGCGGACGTTTTTTGCCCGAGATCAAACATGTACTGGGTCAGGGATTCACTGCTTCAGCGACTTCGGGGACTTCAGGGGCTCACCGGCCGCGGGCGCCTCCGCCGTGAAGACCTCCCTGTTGGCGGGCACCCCGATCCCGCGCCAGCGGAACGGGACGCCGCGCGCCGTCTCGATGTCGGGGCCGTCCATGAGCTGGAAGTGCACGTGCGGCTCGGTCGAGTTGCCGGAGTTCCCGCACCTCCCGATGACCTGGCCCGTGCGCACCCGGTCCCCGGGGCGCACGGCGAGGGAGCCGCGCCGCACATGCGCGTACGCGGCGTGGACGCCGTCGCCCAGGTCGAGGACGACGTGGTTGCCGATCACGCGGCGGGGCGGGGCGGCGCCGCGCACCGTGCCCTCGACGAAGAAGAAGTAGAGGAGCCCGAGCAGGGAGTTGCGGCTGAGGTGGTCGCGCTGGCCGTCCTCCGCGTGCACCACGGTCGCGTCGGCCACGGCGAGCAGCGGGGCGCCGAAGGCGGGGAAGGCGCTGCCGCGCCGGGCCACGGGCCAGAGCCAGGCGAAGCCGGGCCGCGCCTGCTTGCCGGACGGGTCGCCCTCGGCGGTGATGTCGATGGCGTAGGTCTGGGCGAGGGCGTGCGTGCCGTGGCTCGGCACCTTGTCGGCCGGGCTGTTGAGCGCGGACCAGCGGCCGGTGACCGGGGCCGCCACCTCGACGGGCGCGGGCGGGTCGCTCGCGATCTGCTGCCGCGCCTTCTGCCCCGGCAGCAGGCCGAGGCCGATGGCGGCCACGGCCGGGAGCCAGCCCACCCAGTAGGTGTACGGCAGGTCCACGAAGAACCCGGCGGTCGCCTGCACGACGAAGACCAGCCACAGGAGGCGGCCGAGGACGGCGGCGAGCTTGCGTATGGACACGGTGGTTCCCCCTGGCGGTCGTGGTGCGGTCAGGGCCGGGCGGCCGCGACGAGGACGAGCAGCGGAACCACTCGGTCCGCCGGTACCTGGTAGCGGCCGCGAGCCGTGGTGTGCAGCCAGCCCGCGCCGGTCAGCTGGCGCAGGTGGTGGTAGATCTGGCCGGTCGTGCCGACCCCGTCGAGCGCGGCGAGCTCCGCGACGGTGCGGCGGCCGCCGAGGACCTCGCGCAGCAGCCGCAGCCGCACGGCGTGGCCGAGCGCGGCGAAGGAGTCGGCGGCCTCGGACCAGTCGCCGTCGAGGAGCACCTCGGTGAACTGGCCGGTCTGCCAGTCGTAGCGCTCCCCGGTCGGCAGCCGCACCGCCCCCGTGTACAGCACGCCGCCGTCGGTGGCGCCGTGCTCGGCGAGCTGTGCCTTCAGGCCTTCGAGGGCCCAGAAGTCGCTCTCGCTCACGGCGGGTGCGGCCTTGTCGTGGTCGCGGCCCGCGCTCTCCAGTGCCGCCATGCGCCGTTCGAGCGCGGCGACGCGTTCCTCAAGCTCCATGATCGTAGATTACGTAATTACGTATCTCCAAACAAGGTCACACCGTCGGGCACCTTCCGGACACGACAGAGCCCCCGCCCGGACCGGGTCCGGGCGGGGGCTCGACGAGCGGTGCCCCGGGCGGGGCGGGAGGTCGTCCTAGGCGAAGAGCCCGGGAATCGTCTCCGTGTGGGCCGCGCGCAGCTCGTTCAGGGACAGCGCGAACTGGCCCTGCACCTCGACGGCGTCGCCGTCCACGACACCGATGCGCGTGGCCGGGAGCCCCCGGGCGCCGCACATGTCGGTGAAGCGGAGCTCCTCGCTGCGCGGCACGGACACGACCGCGCGGCCCGCCGACTCCGAGAGGAGGAACGTGAACGCGTCCCCCGTGGCGGAGCCGCTATTGGACAGCGCGTCCGGCACGACCAGGCGCGCGCCGTGGCCGCCGCGCAGGCAGGACTCCACGACGGCCTGCACCAGACCGCCGTCGGACAGGTCGTGGGCGGCGTCGATCATGCCGTCGCGCGAGGCCGAGATCAGGATCTCGGCGAGCAGCCGCTCGCGCTCCAGGTCCACCTTGGGCGGCAGACCGCCCAGGTGGTCGTGGACGACCTGGGACCAGGCCGAGCCGCCGAACTCCTCGCCGGTGTCGCCGAGCAGGTAGAGGAGCTGGCCCTCTTCCTTGAAGGCGACCGGCGTGCGGCGCGTGACGTCGTCGATGACGCCGAGCACGGCCACGACGGGCGTCGGGTGGATCGCCGTCTCGCCGGTCTGGTTGTACAGGGAGACGTTGCCGCCGGTGACCGGCGTGCCCAGCTCCAGACAGCCGTCCGCCAGACCACGCGTGGCCTCGGCGAACTGCCACATCACGTCCGGGTCCTCGGGCGAGCCGAAGTTCAGGCAGTTGGAGATGGCGAGCGGCCGGGCGCCGGAGGCCGCGACGTTGCGGTACGACTCGGCGAGCGCGAGCTGCGCGCCCGCGTACGGGTCGAGCTTCGCGTACCGGCCGTTGCCGTCGGTGGCCATGGCGACGCCGAGGTTGGTCTCCTCGTCGATGCGGACCATGCCCGCGTCCTCGGGCTGGGCGAGCACCGTGTTGCCCTGCACGAAGCGGTCGTACTGGTCGGTGATCCACGCCTTGGAGGCCTGGTTCGGGGACGCCACGACCTTCAGGACCTGGTCCTTGAGCTCCTCGGCGGTCGCCGGGCGCGGCAGCTTCGCCGCGTCGTCGGCCTGGAGGGCGTCCTGCCAGGAGGGGCGCGCGTAGGGGCGGTGGTAGACCGGGCCCTCGTGCGCGACCGTGCGCGGCGGCACGTCGACGATCTGCTCGCCGTGCCAGAAGATCTCCAGGCGCTCGCCGTCCGTCACCTCACCGATGACGGTCGCGATGACGTCCCACTTCTCGCAGATCTCCAGGAAGCGGTCGACCTTGCCGGGCTCGACGATCGCGCACATGCGTTCCTGCGACTCGCTCATGAGGATCTCCTCAGGAGACAGCGTCGCGTCGCGCAGCGGCACGGTGTCCAGCTCGACGCGCATGCCGCCCGAACCGGCCGACGCCAGCTCGCTGGTGGCACAGGAGAGCCCGGCGCCGCCGAGGTCCTGGATGCCGTCGACCAGCTTCTCCTTGAAGATCTCCAGGGTGCACTCGATGAGGAGCTTCTCCTGGAACGGGTCGCCGACCTGCACGGCGGGGCGCTTGGCGGGGCCGGTGGACTCGAAGGTCTCCGACGCCAGGACGGACACGCCGCCGATGCCGTCGCCGCCCGTGCGGGCGCCGTACAGGATGACCTTGTTGCCCGCGCCCGAGGCCTTCGCGAGGTGGATGTCCTCGTGCTTCATCACGCCGATGCAGCCGGCGTTGACCAGCGGGTTGCCCTGGTAGCAGGCGTCGAAGACGACCTCGCCGCCGATGTTCGGCAGGCCCAGGCAGTTGCCGTAGCCGCCGATGCCCGCGACCACGCCGGGCAGGACGCGCTTGGTGTCGGGGTGGTCGGCCGCGCCGAAGCGCAGCGGGTCCACGACCGCGACCGGGCGCGCGCCCATCGCGAGGATGTCGCGCACGATGCCGCCGACGCCGGTCGCGGCGCCCTGGTACGGCTCGATGTACGAGGGGTGGTTGTGCGACTCGACCTTGAAGGTGACCGCGTAGCCCTGGCCGACGTCCACGACGCCCGCGTTCTCGCCGATGCCGACGAGCATGGCGTCGTTCTCGGGGACCTTCTCGCCGAACTGCTTCAGATGGACCTTGCTGCTCTTGTACGAGCAGTGCTCGGACCACATGACGGAGTACATGGCGAGCTCGGCACCGGTCGGGCGGCGGCCGAGGATCTCGCGGATGCGCGCGTACTCGTCCTCCTTGAGGCCCAGTTCGGCCCAGGGCAGCGCGGTCTCGGGGGTCTCCCCCGCGTGCTTGACGGTGTCGAGGGTCATCGGGCGTCCACCAGTTTCTTCAGGATCGAGGTGAAGAACCCCAGGCCGTCCGTGCGGCCGGTCCCGATCAGCGGCTCCACCGCGTGCTCGGGGTGCGGCATGAGACCGACGACGTTGCCCGCCTCGTTCGTGATGCCCGCGATGTCGCGCAGCGAGCCGTTCGGGTTCACGTCCAGATAGCGGAAGGCGACGCGGCCCTCAGCCTCCAGCATGTCGAGGGTGCGCTCGTCGGCGACGTAGCGTCCGTCGATGTTCTTCAGCGGGATGGAGATCTCCTGGCCCGCCTCGTAGTCGGCGGTCCAGGCGGTGCGGTCCGACTCGACCCGCAGCTTCTGGTCGCGGCAGATGAAGTGCAGGTGGTTGTTGCGCAGCATCGCGCCGGGGAGCAGGTGCGTCTCGGTCAGGACCTGGAAGCCGTTGCAGATCCCGAGGACCGGCATTCCCGCCTTGGCCTGGTCGATGACCGACTCCATGACGGGCGAGAAACGCGAGATGGCGCCCGCCCGCAGATAGTCGCCGTAACTGAATCCGCCGGGCAGCACCACGGCGTCGACCTGCTTGAGGTCCTTGTCCCGGTGCCAGAGCGGCACCGCCTCCGCGCCCGCCACGCGCACCGCGCGCTGCGTGTCACGGTCGTCCAGGGTTCCCGGAAATGTGACGACTCCGATTCGGGCAGTCACTTCTGGGCCCCCGCGGCGCTCTCGGTGGCCTCCACCTTTACGACGAAGTCCTCGATCACCGTGTTGGCGAGGAAGGTTTCCGCCATCTCGTGGATACGGGCGAGCGCGGCGTCGTCCACCGGCCCGTCCACTTCGAGTTCGAAGCGCTTTCCCTGACGTACATCGGAGATGCCCTGGAATCCGAGGCGCGGCAGTGCACGCTGCACCGCCTGTCCCTGGGGGTCGAGGATCTCCGGCTTGAGCATGACGTCGACTACGACGCGTGCCACTGGCACTCCCGGTGTGTGGTGCTTGCGTGTGCTGCCAGGCGTGGTGCTGAGCAGGTTCCTTCAGACTACCCGTACAAAAATTCTACCCGCGTAGATTCGTAGCAACATACGTGACGCCAGTCACTTCGGCTCAGGGATCGGCCGGTCATCGGGGTGTCGCAAGCGGTGCGTGCGCGAAAAATCCCGGAAAAGATCACAGTTCGCCATTGCGCCGGGCACCGCCCGCCGGACAGGCTGCTGACGTGCGCCCGCGGGGCCGCATTCCGGACGGCCCGCCCCCGGAACACGCGGTGAGATTTAGCCGACTTCCCGCTTCATTGCCGGGCCCTGTACAAAGGAATTGGCAATAGCCGATACTTTGTCCCAAAACTGCCGGACAGTCGGCATCAGCGCATGTCATATGCGGTGCGGCCGCACGAAAGGACCGATATTCGTGGCGCAGCGTGTCGTGGTCACTCTCTATGACGACATCGACGGCTCAGAAGCGGCGGAAACGGTCGCCTTCGGTCTCGACGGAAGGTCGTACGAGATCGACCTCAACGAAACCAATGCCGAGAAACTTCGCAAGGTGCTGGCCCCCTACCTGCAGGCGGCCCGCAAGAAGTCGAAGTCCGGCAGGGTCTACCGGCACACGGCGGTGACGGCCGACCCGGCCGCCGTGCGCGCCTGGGCCCGCTCCCACCAGCTCGACGTGCCGCCCAGGGGCCGCATCCCGAAGAAGGTGTACGAGGCCTTCGAAGCCGCCAACTGAACTCCGGCCGGGCCCATCGCCGTCCCCGGCCGGATCCGCCTGCAGGGGTGCTGTGCAGCCGACTTGCGCGGCACCCCTGGTGATCAGCTAAAGTCTGGAGCACGCCGAGGGGCGAGGCCGAAAGGCCGAATCCCACAGCAGCGTGCGGGTGTAGTTCAGTAGTAGAACATCCCCCTTCCAGGGGGAAGGCGCAGTGTGCGATCCCTGTCACCCGCTCCACATCGGTCACCGACCACCCATCCGGGTGCGGTAGGCTGGTGCTCGCACCGATCGGTGAAAGCCGGTCGGGAGCAGATGCGAACGTAGCTCAGTTGGTAGAGCGCAACCTTGCCAAGGTTGAGGTCGCGAGTTCGAACCTCGTCGTTCGCTCCACAAGGAGAAGCCCGGTACCCCAGGTACCGGGCTTCTTGCTGTTCCCGCCTGTTTCTCCTGTGGTCCGAGACTTCCGCGGCCGACGGCTTCTCCGGCCCCCGCTTCCGCGGCCCGCGGCGCCTGATCTGACATTTGTCATGGGCGCCGATGACAGGCCGCACTGCCGGACCGCCCCCGCCCGCGGAACGCTTGAGCCATGACAGAGCACGTGATCGACGTCACCGACCTGCGGCGGACCTACGCGGGCGGCTTCGAAGCGGTCCGGGGGATCTCGTTCGCCGTCGGGCAGGGCGAACTGTTCGCCCTCCTGGGGACGAACGGCGCGGGCAAGACCTCCACCGTCGAACTCCTGGAAGGCCTCGCCGAACCGGCCGCGGGCGAGATCCGCGTCCTCGGACACGACCCCTACCGCGACCGGGCCGCGGTGCGCCCGCGCATCGGCGTGATGCTCCAGGAGGGCGGCTTCCCTTCCGAGCTGACCGTCACCGAGACCGCGCGCATGTGGGCCGGGTGCACCAGCGGCGCCCGGCCCGTCGGCGAGGCCCTGGAGGCCGTCGGGCTCGCCAGGCGCGGCGACACCCGCGTGAAGCAGCTCTCCGGCGGCGAGAAGCGCCGGCTCGACCTCGCCATGGCGCTCATGGGCGAGCCCGAGGTCCTGTTCCTCGACGAGCCGACCACCGGGCTCGACGCCGAAGGCCGCCGCGAGACCTGGGAGTTGGTGCGCGCCCTGCGGGACAACGGCACCACGGTGCTGCTCACCACGCACTACCTGGAGGAGGCCGAGCAGCTCGCCGACCGCCTCGCGATCATGCACGAGGGCCGCATCGCCGCCTCCGGACGCGTCGCCGACGTCGTCGCCACCCAGCCCTCGCAGATCTCCTTCGACCTGCCCGAGGGCTACTTCCCCGGCGATCTGCCGCCGCTCGCCGACCTCGGCGTGAGCGACCACGAACTGGTGGGCCGCACGGTGCGGCTGCGCACCGGCACCCTCCAGCACTCCGCGACCGAACTGCTCGTCTGGGCCCGGCGGGCGGGCGTCGAACTGCACGGGCTCGACGTCCGCGCCGCCTCCCTCGAAGAGGCCTTCCTGCGGATCGCCCGGGACGCGACGGCCGACAACAGCACGGGCGTCGACGGCACGGCCGGGACCAAGGCCACGGCCACGGCCACGGCCACGGCCACGGCCACGGAGGAAACGGCATGAGCACCATGACGACGACGCGCCCCGCGCAGAAGCGCACCGCGCGCACCACCCCCGCCGAGCGCATGCGGGCCCTCGCACGGGCCGAGCTGACCCTGCTCGGCCGCAGCAAGGGCACGCTGTTCGCGGCGCTCTTCGTGCCGCTCGTCCTGCCGTTCAGCGTGCGCCAGGCCGCCGAGGAGGCGGACCTGGAAGGCACAGGACTGTCCGTCGGCTCGGTCGTCCTGCCCGGCGCGATCGGCTTCTCCCTGCTCTTCGCCGTCTACTCGGCGCTCGTGAACGTGTACGCGGCCCGGCGCGAGGAGCTCGTCCTCAAGCGGCTGCGCACCGGTGAGGTGCGGGACGCGGAGATCCTCGCGGGCGCCGCGCTCCCGTCCGTGGCCGTCGGCCTCGTCCAGTCGCTGCTCCTGACCGCGGGCTGTCTCGCGCTGCTCGACGTGGGCGCGCCCGAGGCGCCGCACTACGCCGTCCTGGGGCTGCTCCTCGGCCTCGTGCTGTGGCCCCTGCTCGCGGCCGTGACGGCGAGCTTCAGCCGGAGCGTGGAGAGCGCGCAGGTCGCGGCCATGCCGCTGCTGCTCGTGTCGTTCCTCGGCTCCGGGGCGATGGTGCCGCTCGAAGTGATGCCGGACCGGATCGCCGACGTCTGCGCGCTCCTGCCGCTCTCCCCCGTGATCGAGCTGATCCGCGGCGGCTGGACCGGGCAGCTGTCCTTCACCGAGGCGCTCGGCACCCTCGCGACCGCGGTGGTCTGGATCGCGATCGGCGTGTTTGCTGTACGCCGGTGGTTCCGCTGGGAACCGCGCCGCTGAGGAGGGGATGAACGTGGTCGGCCGGATGCGGGCCTGGCAGCGCGGCTGGCACCAGCGCACCAAGATCGAGCGGGTGGAGCTCCAGTCCGTGGTGCTCTGGCACGCCATGCCCTGGCTGCTCTTCCTGAGCTGGGGTTCGCTGCCGCTCGGCCTGAGCCTGGCGCCGGAACTCCCGGCGCAGGTGCTCGGCTGGGCGATGGTCGCGACGGCCGCCGGGCAGTGCGTCCAGGTGAACCGCAGCCTGCGGCGGGCGCTCGACCACTACTTGGGGCGCGCCCCCTACCCCGCGCGGGACCTCGCGGTGTCCCGCGCGCTGATGGTGGTCATGCTCGTGCTCGCCCTCGCGCTCCAGACCGTGGACGGCGTCGAGGAGGGGCTGATCGGCTTCCCCGTGGCCTTCCTCGTCGTACCGCACTTCGAGGCGCTCGCCTTCGCGCTGCCGCTGCGGAGCTTCGGTGTGCGCTTCGCACTCGTCGAGGCCGCGGTCGTGACCGGCTTCGCCGCGGTCGGCGTGCGCGACGGCCGGCTGCTCGGGATCGCCGTGCTCGTCGCCTTCGGCACCGGCGTGGCCCTGCTCAGCACGCGCTGCGGGGCCTGGACGCTCTCGGTGATGTGGGAGGCGGACCGGGCCCGCGAGGTCGAGGCCCGGCTCGCCGTCGCCGAGGAGCGGCTGCGCTTCGGCCGCGACCTGCACGACGTGATGGGGCGCAACCTCGCCGTCATCGCCCTCAAGAGCGAGCTGGCCGCGCAGCTGGCCCGGCGCGGGCGGCCCGAGGCCGTGGACCAGATGGTCGAGGTGCAGCGGATCGCACAGCAGTCGCAGCGGGAGATCAGGGAAGTCGTACGCGGCTACCGCGAGGTCGAGCTCGGCGTGGAACTCATCGGGGCCCAGGGGGTCCTGGAGGCCGCCGGGATCCCCTGCCGGGTGACCGGGGAGCCCGCGGGCCTGCCGGCCGCGGTGCAGTCGGCCCTCGGCTGGGTGGTGCGGGAAGGCACCACGAACGTGCTGCGCCACGGCGACGCACAGCACTGCGCCATCACCGTGTCGGTCACGGAAGGACAGACGACGTTGACCATCGAGAACGACGGGGTGCCCGAGGGCCGCGCGGCCACCGGCGGCACCGGGCTCCCGGGCCTGCGCGAACGCCTCGCCGCCGTGGGCGGCACGCTGGAGCACTGTGCCGACGGCAGCCTGTTCCGGCTCACCGCACGGGTGCCGGTGTCCCCCGGGGCGGACCTCGGCGACGAGGCTGAGGACGCGCTCCTGGCCGGGGCCCCGAGGGTGGGGGCGTCGTGACCGTGCGCGTGCTGCTCGCCGACGACGAGCATCTGATCCGCGGCGCCCTCGCCGCCCTGCTCAGCCTGGAGGACGACCTCGCCGTCGTCGCGGAGGCCGCGTCCGGGCCCGAGGCGCTCGCCATGGCCCGGGCCCACCGGCCCGACGTGGCCGTGCTCGACCTCCAGATGCCGGGGGCGGACGGTGTGAGCGTGGCCACATCCCTGCGCGACGAACTCCCCGGCTGCCGGGTCATGATCGTGACCAGCCACGGCCGCCCCGGCCACCTCAAGCGGGCCCTCGCGGTCGGCGTGCGCGGGTTCGTACCGAAGACGGTGAGCGCGCAGCGGCTCGCCGAGATCATCCGCACCGTGCACGACGGACGGCGGTACGTTGACCAGGAGTTGGCGGCCGACGCGATCTCCGCGGGAGACTCCCCGCTGACCGCCCGCGAGGCCGAGGTGCTCGAACTCGCCGCCGACGGCGCGTCCGTCGCGGAGATCGCCGAGCGCGCCTCGCTGTCCCAGGGAACGGTCCGGAACTACCTCTCGTCGGCGGTCACCAAGACCGGTGCCGAGAACCGGCACGCGGCAGTGCGTCTCGCACGCGAGCGAGGTTGGGTATAGTAGCTATCGCGCTTCGGCGCAGCGCGGACGTAGCTCAGTTGGTAGAGCGCAACCTTGCCAAGGTTGAGGTCGCCAGTTCGAACCTGGTCGTCCGCTCAAGTGAAGCCCCCCGGTTCTCCGAACCGGGGGGCTTCGTCGTGTGCCCGGCTACCAGGCGGTGCCGGTGAGGCGCTCGTACGCCTCGATGTACTTGGCGCGGGTCGCGGCCACCACGTCCTCGGGCAGCGGCGGGGGCGGCAGCTCGCCGTGGCGGTCCCAGCCGGACGCGGACGACGTCAGCCAGTCGCGGACGAACTGCTTGTCGAAGGACGGCTGGGCGCGGCCCGGCTCCCAGGTGTCGGCGGGCCAGAAGCGGGACGAGTCCGGCGTCAGGACCTCGTCGGCGAGGACCAGGGCGTCGCCCTCGAAGCCGAACTCGAACTTCGTGTCGGCGAGGAGCACGCCCCGGTCGCGCGCGATGTCCCGGGCCCTGCCGTAGACGGCGAGGGTGGTCTGCCGCAGCTGGGCCGCCGTCTCCGCGCCGACCTGGCGGGCCACCTCCTCGTACGAGACGTTCTCGTCGTGCTCGCCGACCTCCGCCTTCGTGGCGGGCGTGAAGATCGGGGCGGGCAGCTCGGAGCCGTCGGTGAGGCCCTCGGGCAGCGCGAGGCCGCAGACGGTTCGGGTCTCGTTGTACTCAAGGAGGCCCGAGCCGGTCAGATAGCCGCGGGCCACGCACTCGACGGGCACCATCTCCAGGCGCTTGCAGATCAGCGTGCGCCCCTCCCAGTCGGCGGGTGCGCCGGGCGGCAGCTCGGTGGAGAGCACGTGGTTCGGGGCGATGTCGGCGAGCTGGTCGAACCACCACAGCGACAGCTGGGTCAGCACCCGGCCCTTGTCGGGGATCTCGGTGGGCAGCACCCAGTCGTAGGCGGACATGCGGTCGCTGGCGACCATCACGAGGTCGCCCGCCTCGTTCTGGTACAGCTCGCGCACCTTGCCGGTGTGCAGATGCACCAGGCCCGGAACCTGGATCGGCTCGGGCTTTTCGACGAATCCGGACACGGTTCCTCCCCGTGGTTCTGTCCAAGTGCTCCGATTCTCCCGTATGCGGGGAGTGGTCTTGGCCAAGGGTTGGCCGAGTCCCGACGGGACGGCGGCCCGCCGGGTCCGCACCGGGGTCAGTCGCGCTTGCAGATCCGGTCGAGGAGGTTGGCGGTGGCGCGCTGGACGCGGGCGTCGATGTGGCCGGGCCGGTCGAGCGCCGGGGACCAGGCGAAGGTGCCCGAGGCGAAGACGAGCGCGCCGGACGGGGCGCGGTACAGGGAGGTCTCCTGGTGGCGGACGGTGCCCTCGCCGTCCTCGTACGGGGAGTGCGCGAGCAGGATGCGGTCCTGGTGCTCGGGCAGCGCCGTGCGCGGGAAGTAGCGGTCGGCCTCGCCCGCGACCAGGCCGTCGATGCCGTCGCCCTCGTGCGCGCCGGTGGCCTCCCACAGCCAGTGGTCGGCGTTGCGGACGATCAGCGGGTGCGGCTCGGGGACCCGGCCCGCGTACTGGATGCCCATCAGCTGCTGCTCGGGGGCGTCGATCTCCCGCCACAGCGCTGCCTTCCCGGGGCCGCGGCGCTTGCGGCAGGTCAGCAGGCGGTCCGGGACGCCGGACGGGGACGGGCCCGACTCCACCTGCCAGTACATGGTGTTGGCGGAGAGGAACACCAGCGAGGTGCCGTTCTCCCGAGCCAGTTCGGCGGTGCGGCGCATCGCGGCGGACCAGTACTCGTCGTGGCCGGGGAAGACCAGGCCGCGGTAGCGGGTGGGGTCGATGCGGCCCGCGTGCAGGTCGCGGGCGTCGGCGTAGGCGAGGTCGTAGCCGTATCGCTCGGCCCAGCGGATGAAGTCGTAGGCGTGGCCGACGTGCAGGGGCAGGCCCGCGCCCGCGTACGGCCGGTCGAAGGAGACCGTGACGGCGGCCTCGCCCTCGCCGAGGAGCCGGCCGTGCTCGTCCCAGGCGTGGTAGAGGCTGGCGCCGGTGCGGCCGTCCTCCGGGTAGAGGTTGTACGCCTGCCAGGTGATGTCGGGGAGCACGACGAGGAGGTCGGCGGACGGGGCGTGGCCGAGCTCGCCCTGGACGAGGCTGTCGCGGACGGTGAAGGGCACGTGGGAGCGGTAGCCGTCGGCGGTGGTGAGGACGGCGACGTACGCGCCGATGTTCCAGTACGCCGGGATCTGCAGGCGCCAGGAGAGCCACCAGTGGTGGCAGGAGACCGTGCGGTCGGCGGTGAGCGGCGGGGGCTGCACGATGCCCGCGAGACGGGGGCTCGTGGTGATCTTCGCGGCGCCGTCGCCGCCGTAGTGGCCGATGCGGTAGATGTCCACGCTGAACTGCTGCGGCGGGTCGACCGTGATGTGGAAGTCGAGCGCCTCGCCCGGGGCGGCGGCGCCGGTGCTGGTGAAGCCCTTGATCTGGCGGTGCACGTCGTCGGCGGTGCGGGGGCCGCCGCCGGGGCGGCGGGCCGGGACGTGGCCGGTGGCGCCGGGCGCCGGGGCGTGGTCCACGTACCAGGGGACGACCTGGCCCGTGTCGTCGAAGTAGTGCTCCGCGCCCCGGAGCCAGGGCAGCGGGCCCTGGCCGAAGGGGTCGGTCACGGCGTGGGCGAGGGCGCCCGACTCCCAGCGGCGGATCGGCTCCGGTCCCATGCGTTGTCCCCTCCCTCGCTCCCCCGAGCCTGTTCTCCGCCGCTGCGTGGTCGATGGCTCCGTGCCGGTGCGGAGGCGGAGCCGCCGCGGTCCGCGGCGGTCTTTCCCTTTCGCGGTCCCAGCACATCACATTACGCACGCGGTCCGTCACCGTTCGTCGTGAATTAACGAGACCGGCGATGACCGGAACGTTTCACTCCGGCCGTGGGCGCGGAAGCCGGGGTGCCCGGGAGGCGGGGTGTCTAGACGAGGCGCAGGGGTTTCTCCGGGCGGATGCCCTGGGCGGTGAGCCAGGCGCGCAGCGGCTCCGGGTCGCCGTCCTCCACGAGGGTGAGCACGCGCGGGGTGAGGTCGGCCGCGCGCTCGCCGCCCATCAGCAGGGAGGGGCCGTCCAGCCAGTCGAGGCCGGGGGCCGCGCCCGCGGTGTCTATGGCCGCGCAGCACACCATCGCCGCTACGTGGTCGGTGAGCAGCTCGCGGCCGGACCGGGGCGGCTGGAGCGGGAACAGGGGCAGCGCGCCGTCGTCCCAGAGCGCGTCGTCCGGGGACTGGCCGGTCGGGGCGGGCCGGGCGGGGGCGGCGGCTTCCTCGCGGGCCAGCTCGGCGCTGAGCCCGGCGGCGAGCTGGCCGCCGCGGCCTTCGTCGGCGTCCTCGCGGTGCGCGTCGTCGTGGTCGTCGGCTTCGGGCCAGGCTTCGGCGGCGCCGGGTTCCCCTATGCCGGAGGCTTCCCCGGTACCGGAGGCTTCCGGGGCGTCGGAGGCACGGCGGCGGGCCGCCCGCTCCGGGTCCGTCAGATGGTCGAGGACCCGGCCGAGCGTCGGCCCCTCGGGGTCGGGGGCCTCGGGGTCGAAGGAGCGGCTGACGCCGAGGGAGTCGAGCACGCGGTGCAGCCGGGCCGCGTCCATGCGCCACTTGCGGTCGACGATCTCGTCCGGGTACTCCTGCCAGGCCACCGGGGCCCAGCCGGGGCCGGACTCGGCGGGTCCGCCGTGGAAGAGCCGGGCGGCGAGCAGCGAGGCGGCCTCGTCCACCACGCCGGGCTCCTCCAGGAGGTCGCAGGCGGGGCGCTCGCCGAGCCGCGAGGCGAATCCTTCGGCGAGGCGGTCCCTGCGGGACAGCTCGGTGAGCGCCGAGACCACGCCCGCGTCGAGCCGGGAGGGCCAGCGGCCCATGCGCCAGGCGGGCAGCGCGACCCGGGTCAGGAGCCGGTCCCAGCCCGCGTAGGCGAGGCCGACCTGCTCCTGGGCGACGATCCGCGCGCCGTAGTCCACGGTCTGGGCGCGCTCGGCGGCGGCGGCCGCGACGCCGCGCTCCATCTCGGCCGCATGCATCCGGCAGCCGCGGAGCAGCAGCCGCGCCACCCAGCCGACGCCGCCGAGGACGGTCCGTGTGATCGGGCCGCGGCCGGGCGCGGAGGCGACGGCGACGGCCGCGTCCAGGCCGCGCACGAAGCGGCGGGCGGCCGCTATGTCCGGGTGGGCCGAGGGGCCCGTGCCCGCGACGACGGGGGCGAGGACCGCACGCAGCTCGCCGACCCGCATCCACCACAGGAAGGGCGAGCCGATGACCAGCACGGGGGCGGCGGGGGCGCGGCTCTTGGGCGGGCGGCCGCCGCGTATCCCGGTGCCGGGGTCCGGGTCGTCGTCGGCGGCACCGCCCGCGGGGGCCGGGCCCGTCCCTGCGCCCTGGGCGGCCTCGGCCTCGCGGCGGCGCGCGCACGCGTCGTGGGCCGGGTGGGTGCGGTCCTCCAGCCAGCTGTCGCAGTCCGGGGTGAGCGCTATCGCGGAGGGGGCGGGGACGTCCAGGCGGTCGGCGAGGTCGCGCACCAGGCGGTACAGGTCGGGTGCGGCGGCTTCGCTGATCGGGACCGTGGGGCTCAGGGCGGGTCTGGCGCGGGCGACGACCAGGGCGACGACCGAGGCGGCGACGAGGGCGAGCACGGCGAGCACCGTGACGACCCAGCGGGCCGCGGCCCAGGCGGCGCCCTCGACGTGGCCCGTGACCGCGGCGGCGAGCAGGACGACGGCCGCGGCCGCGGGCAGCAGGGCGACGGCCAGCGCCCTGCCGCGGATGCGCAGCACGGCGAGAGCCCGGGAGCGCGCGGCCTGCGCGCCCGCCTCCTCACCCATACCTGACACGACCGAAGACACCCCCTGCTGCCTCACAGCTCGGCCGTCGGCCGGAGCCGGCGGCGCACGTCGTTGGCGTTGCTCACTCCCCCACTGTGGCACCCGCCACCGACATCGCAATGCCGGTGGGCTGTTTGGCTATGGGTGCCGGAACGCCTGCGCCGCACCCTAGTTGGGGCGCAGGTCAGCGTCAGCCGGATGGGCCAGCGGTCACTCGATGGAATGGCTTTGGGCAAAGCTGTCCGCCAGGTAACGGCGCAGCGAAACGGCGAGGTTTCCGGCGAACGCCCGCTGCCCTTCGGCGCCGATGAGGTCGAGGGACAGATAGGGATTGAGGTCCTCGAGCTCGACCAGGAGCAGCCGTCCGTCCGGTGCCCGGCAGGCGTCGACGCGCTGGATGCCGTACGGGAGCGTGTTCCAGTCGACGAACCCGCGCGCGAACTCCAGGTCGTCGTCCGTCGGGGCGTACGGTTCGAGCTCCCAGCGCCGGTCGGGGCGGGGTGCGTACAGCGCGTACTGGAAGGCGTCGTCGATGAAGTAGAAGGACACCTCGTAGCGGAAGTCGATCCGGGGCTGGGCCAGGAGTCCGCCGCCCGCGGTGAACTCCAGGCCCGCGAGCTCCTCGCGGGTGACGGTCCGCAGGCCGATGGAGTCGGCGCCGAGCTTGGGCTTGACGACGTACGACGCGGCCTCGGGGAGCCGGTGGAGGTCCTCGCGGCGGTCGACGGTCGGGATGACCGGCAGCCCCTCGGCGGTCAGGCTGACGAGGTACTGCTTTCCCGCCATGTCGGCGCGGCCCGTCAGCGGGTTGTACACGCGCACGCCGTCCCGCAGCGCGCGGTCCCGGAAGGCGTCGTACGCCTCCTGGTAGTGGATGACCGGTCCGCTGTTGCGTACGACGACGAGGTCGAAGCCGTCCATCAGGGCGGCCGCGTCCAGCGGGTGGCACAGCGCGACGTCCATGTCGTCGAGGTGCTCGCGCAGCCGGGCGGACAGCTTGATGTCCTCGTCGCAGTAGCGCCGCCCGCGCGCCTCGTAGGCGAGGTCGGTGACGTACAGGAGGCGGGGGCGCGGACGAGTTGAGGCCATGGCCTTACGTTACGTCACCGCCCGGTCGCCCCCCGGCTACTCGGCGGCGCGCTCCGCGATGTCCGTGCGGTGCTGGGAGCCGTCCAGGCTGATGCGGGACACCGCCGTGTACGCGCGCTCGCGGGCCTGCGTCAGGTCGGCGCCGGTCGCGGTCACGGACAGCACGCGGCCGCCCGCGCTGACGACCGCGTCGCCCTCGCGCTTGGTGCCCGCGTGCAGGACGTACGCGTGCGGGGCGTCGTGCGCCGCCACCGCGTCGAGGCCCACGATGGGGTCGCCGGTGCGCGGGGTGTCCGGGTAGTTGTGCGAGGCGATGACGACGGTGACGGCCGCGTCGTCGCTCCAGCGCAGCGGCGGCAGATCGGCGAGCGTGCCGTTCGCGGCGGCGAGCAGGACGCCCGCGAGCGGGGTCTCCAGGCGGGCGAGGACGACCTGCGTCTCGGGGTCGCCGAAGCGGGCGTTGAACTCGATGACGCGCACGCCCCTGCTGGTGATCGCGAGCCCCGCGTAGAGGAGCCCGGCGAACGGGGTGCCGCGCCGCCGCAGCTCGTCGACGGTCGGCCGCAGGACCGTGTCGAGCACCTCGTCGACGAGCTTCGGGTCGGCCCACGGCAGCGGCGAGTAGGCGCCCATACCGCCGGTGTTGGGGCCCTCGTCACCGTCGAGCGCGCGCTTGAAGTCCTGGGCGGGGCGCAGCGGGACGACCGCCTCGCCGTCGGTGACGGCGAACAGCGACACCTCGGGGCCGTCGAGGAACTCCTCGATCACGACGCGGCCGCAGCCGCGGGCGTGCTCCTTCGCCTGCTCGATGTCGCTGGTGACCACGACGCCCTTGCCCGCGGCGAGGCCGTCGTCCTTGACCACGTACGGCGCGCCGAAGGCGTCGAGCGCCTCGTCGACCTCCGCCTCGGTGGTGCAGACGTACGAACGTGCCGTGGGCACCCCGGCGCCCGCCATCACGTCCTTGGCGAAGGCCTTGGAGCCCTCCAGGAGCGCGGCCTCCTTGGACGGCCCGAAGCACGGGATGCCCGCCTCCCGCACGGCGTCGGCGACTCCGGCGACGAGGGGCGCCTCCGGCCCCACGACGACGAGGTCCGCCCCCAGCTCACGGGCGAGCCCGGCCACGGCGGCGCCGTCCAGGGCGTCCACCGGGTGCAGCTCCGCCGCCTCCGCGATGCCGGCGTTGCCGGGGGCGCAGTGCAGGGCGGTGACCGCCGGGTCGAGGGACAGGGAGCGGCACAGGGCGTGTTCGCGGGCACCGCTGCCGATGACGAGGACCTTCACGGGGTCAGCCTAGCCCGGCGGGGCGGGTGGGTTTGGCGGGGTGTCCTAGGTGGGAGGTGGGGGCGGCTTGTGGGTTCGTACGAGTACGGGGCCCGGGGCGGAGCCCTCAGGCCCGGGAAGGGGCGGGTCCGGGGTGCCCCTTGAGGGCCCCCGCCTACTCGTTCGGATACTCCTCGACCACCGTCGCCCCCAGCTCGCGGACGATCAGCTCGTGCCCGGACAGGGCGGAGTCGACGAGGTCCGGATCGTCGTCCTCGGGGATGTCGTCCTCCGGGGCGATGTGCTCCGGAGCCGGCGCGACGGGCGTGACCGGCGCCGGAGCCGCAGGCGCCGGGGCGGGCCGGGCGGCGGGCTGCGGCGCCGGGGCCGCGGGCGCCTGCGGGGCGGGCCGGGGGGCGGCGGGAGCGCCGTAGCCGCCGGAGGGGGCGCCATAGCCACCGCCCTGGCCGCCGCCGAAGCCGGTCGCGGCGGGCGGCGGCGCGCTGCCGCCGGACGGGTCGACGATCGCCTCGACCTTCCACTGCACGCCGAACTGCTCGGACAGCGCCTGGCGCAGGACGTCCTCGCTGCCGCTGCTCGCGAAGTTGTCCCGGGCCCCGGAGTTGACGAAGCCGATCTGGAGGGTGGTTCCGTCGAAGCCCGCCACCTGCGCGTTCTGGCTGAGCAGGATCCAGGTGAAGCGGCGGCGGTTCTTGACCGCCTCCAGGATGTTCGGCCACAGCGAGCGGGGGTCGAGCCCGCCGGTGGGCGCGGGCGCGGCGGCCTGCGGGGCAGGGGCGGGTGCGGGGGCCGGGGCCTGCGGGGCCGCGGACGGGGTGACCGGCGCGGGCGCGGGGGCGCCGCCGCCCGCGGGGGCGGCCGTGGGCCAGCCGCCGGGCCGGGGCGCGCCGGAGGCCGCGGGCGCGGCTCCGCCGCCCGGAGCGGAGGCCGTGGGCCAGCTGCCGGGCCGGCTCGCGGCGGGGGCGGACGGCTGGGCGGGCTCGGGGGCCTGCGGGGCCGGGGCCGGGGCGGCGGGCGGCGCGGGAGCCACCGGCGGAGGCGGCGGGGTGGCACCCTGCGCGGGCCCGGACGGAGCGGGCCCGGACGGCTCCGCGCCCCCGGCGGGAGCCCCTTCAGCAGCCCCCCGCACCGCGGCACGCGCGGCGGCGGGACCACCACCGGGCGGAACGGGCGGGCCGGGCGGAGCGACGGGCCCGGGCGGCGGCACGGCGACGCCGGGCTGCTGCACGCCCGCGTGGGCCTCGGGCCCGGGCACGTACCCCATCGGGGGCGCCGAAGCGGGACCCTGCGCCATGAAGTGCCCGCCCCGCTCCAGGCGGTCGAGCCGGGCCATGACGGCACGCTCGTCGTCGTACGCGGCGGGCAGCAGCACGCGGGCGCAGATCAGCTCCAGCTGGAGCCGGGGCGATGTCGCGCCGCGCATCTCCGTGAGGCCCGCGTTGACCAGGTCGGCGGCGCGGCTGAGCTCGGCGGCGCCGAACACCCCGGCCTGCGCCTGCATGCGCTCGATCACGTCGACGGGGGCGTCGATGAGGCCCTTCTCGGCGGCGTCGGGAACGGCGGCGAGGATCACGAGGTCCCGCAGCCGCTCCAGCAGGTCGGCGACGAACCGCCGGGGGTCGTTCCCGCCCTCGATGACGCGGTCGACGACCTCGAAGGCGGCGCCGCCGTCCCCGGAGGCGAACGCGTCGACCACGGAGTCGAGGAGCGACCCGTCCGTGTACCCGAGGAGGCCGGTGGCCATGGCGTACGTCACACCGTCCTCGCGGGCGCCCGCGAGGAGCTGGTCCATCACGGACATGGAGTCACGCACGGACCCCGCGCCCGCGCGCACGACGAGGGGCAGCACCCCGTCCGCCACGGGGATGTCCTCGCGCCCGCACACCTCGGAGAGGTAGTCCCGCAGGGTGCCGGGGGGCACGAGCCGGAACGGGTAGTGGTGCGTGCGCGACCGGATGGTGCCGATGACCTTCTCGGGCTCGGTCGTGGCGAAGATGAACTTCAGATGCTCCGGAGGCTCCTCGACGACCTTCAGGAGAGCGTTGAACCCCGCCGACGTGACCATGTGGGCCTCGTCGATGATGTAGATCTTGTACCGGCTGCTCGCGGGCCCGAAGAAGGCCTTCTCGCGCAGGTCACGGGCGTCGTCCACGCCACCGTGGGACGCGGCGTCGATCTCGATGACGTCGATCGACCCCGGTCCGTTCCGCGCGAGGTCGCGGCAGGACTGGCACTCACCGCAGGGGGTCGGAGTGGGACCTTGCTCACAGTTCAGACAGCGGGCGAGGATGCGCGCGCTCGTCGTCTTGCCGCAGCCGCGCGGGCCGCTGAACAGGTACGCGTGATTGACCCGGTTGTTCCGCAGCGCCTGCTGCAGCGGGTCGGTTACATGCTCCTGCCCGATGACCTCGGCGAACGACTCCGGGCGATAGCGGCGGTACAGCGCGAGAGACGACACACCTACGAGGTTAATGGCGCCCACTGACAACACGGACCGCCCTGCGGCAGCACCGGCCACAGAACGCAAAGCGCCCCTCACGCACCCGCCAGAGCCGACCTACCCTTGCTGCCTTCCGGCCCTGGGGGAGTTCAGTCAGATAGCGCCACGTGAGGGGCTGGCCCCCACAGTAGCCGATCCCCACCCCCGGGAACGAGTTCGCGAGCACTCCTCAACGTCTTGTATTGTTTGCCGCGGAGGATTCGCCTAGAGGCCTAGGGCGCACGCTTGGAAAGCGTGTTGGGGGCAACCCCTCACGAGTTCGAATCTCGTATCCTCCGCCAGTGCCTCACCGGGCACGATGTCGAAGGGCCCCGCTGCTTGCAGCGGGGCCCTTCGACGTTGCGCGCTACGCCGCCGGTACCGAACCGACCAGGCCGCCGTCGACCACCAGGTCCTGCCCCGTGACGTACGAGGCGTCGGCCGAGGACAGGAAGGCGACCGCGGCCGCCACCTCCTCGGCGCGGCCGAGGGCGGCGAGGGGGACCTGGGCGGTGACCGCGGACTCGGCGGCGGGGTCCGGGCCGGCCGCGCGGTACATGGGCGTGTCGATGTAGCCGGGGCTGACGGAGTTGACCCGGATGCCCCGGGGGGCGAGCTCGGCGCCCAGGGTGCGGGCCAGGTTGTGGACGGCCGCCTTGGTGGCGGAGTAGACCGACGCCACGGCGAGGCCCCGGTGGAGGGTCCAGGAGGCGTTGAGAACGAGGGAGCCGCCCTCCCTCAGGAGCGGGACGGCCTTCTGCGCGGTGAAGTAGACGCCCTTGAAGTTGACGTTCACCGCGTGGTCGAAGTCCGCCTCGGTGATCTCCGCGCTCGGCTTGAAGACCCCCACGCCCGCGTTGGCGAAGACCGTGTCCAGGCCGCCGCGCCAGTCCTCGACCGCGCTCATCAACGCGTCCAGGTCGGTCAGGCTGCTCGCGTCCGCCCGTACGGCGAGCAGCCTGTCCGGGGCGCCGATCCGCGCCGCGGCCCGTGCCAGGCGCTCCTCGTCCCGGCCGGTGATGGCCACGTGCGCGCCCTCGTCGAGGAGGCGCCGTGCCGTCGCGAGGCCCATGCCGCTCGTACCGCCGGTGATCAGGGCCGTCTTGTCCGTGAATCGCTGCATGGACCGATCGTCGGGGCCGCGCGGCCCCGGCGGGGAGTGTGAGCTGAGCCTGGGTCCAGCACCACCACCCTGGGGCTCACACCCGCTGGATTTACACGTTCGAGTGATATGCCAAACGGCCATTCCCTTGTGGCCGTCGCGCCGCCGGAGGCGGTGGGCGGAGCGCCGACGTGCCGTGACGTTCCGCGCGGCGGCGCTTACCGGCCATCGGGCGCCGGGGGCGGACGGGGCGCTCGTTGACCGGGGTCCGCGCCGGTTGTTGGCTCGTCGCGCCTCACCAGGCCTTGCCGGAGCCGGAAGGGACGCGCGATGTCGACAGCAGCGGAGCAGCAGCCGGAGAGCGGTCAAGAGGGCGCACAGGAGGGCGGACGCGCCCAGTTGAGCCTGGGGATCGCCGCCGCGCGGAACCTGACGACGACCACCAAGAGCGTGCCGCAGATGCAGGGCATCAGCTCCCGCTGGGTGTCGCGGTCGCTGCCGTGGACGGAGGTCAAGGGCGGCACGTACCGGGTCAACCGGCGGCTGACGTACGCCGTGGGTGACGGCCGGGTGTCCTTCGTGCAGGAGGGGGCCGACGTCCGCGTCGTACCGCAGGAGCTCGCCGAACTCGGCCTGCTGCGCGGGTTCGACGAGGCGGAGGCCCTCGGCGCGCTCGCCGCGCGGTTCGCACAGCGCGAGTACGAGCCGGGACAGGTCGTCGTCGAGGCCGGGCACCCCGTGGACCAGGTCGTGCTCGTCGCGCACGGGCGCGTGGAGCGGATCGGGCGCGGTCCGTACGGCGACGAGACCACGCTGGGCGTCGTCGCCGACGGCGGGTTCTTCGGCGGGCGGGCGCTCGCGCCGGACGCCGCGGACGCGGGGGCGTGGGAGTTCACCGCGCGCGCCGCGACCGCCACCACCGTGCTCGTGCTGTCCCGGCAGGAGTACGAGGCCGTCGCCGGGCGGCACGAGGCGCTGCGGGAGCACGCGCGACGGCGGTTCGCCGAGCGCGACCTGCCGCAGACCAAGCACGGCGAGGCGGCCGTCGACCTGGCGTCGGGGCACTCCGGGGAGCCCCCGCTGCCCGGGACGTTCGTCGACTACGAACTCCGGCCCCGGGAGTACGAACTGAGCGTCGCGCAGACCGTCCTGAAGGTGCACTCGCGCGTCGCCGACCTCTACAACGACCCGATGAACCAGGTCGAGCAGCAGCTCCGCCTGACCATCGAGGCGCTGCGCGAGCGGCAGGAGCACGAGCTGGTCAACAACCGGGAGTTCGGCCTGCTGCACAACGCCGACCACGGGCAGCGCATCCAGACCCACTCGGGACCGCCGACCCCGGACGACCTCGACGAGCTCCTGAGCATGCGGCGGCAGACGCGGTTCCTGTTCGCGCACCCGCGCGCCGTCGCGGCCTTCGGGCGCGAGTGCAACAAGCGGGGCCTGTACTTCGGGCACACCGACCTGGACGGGCGCCGCGTTCCGGCCTGGCGCGGCGTCCCGCTGCTGCCCTGCGGCAAGATCCCCGTCTCCGCCGGGCAGACCTCGTCGATCATCGCCGTACGCACCGGCGAGGAGGACGCGGGCGTCGTCGGGCTGCGCCAGACCGGGATCCCGGACGAGTACGAGCCGGGGCTCAACGTGCGGTTCATGGGGATCAACGACCAGGCCGTCATCTCCTACCTGGTGAGCACGTACTACTCGGCGGCCGTGCTCGTCCCGGACGCGCTCGGCGTCCTGGAGAACGTCCAGGTCTCCGCCGCCCGCGCAGAGGGGGCCTAGGTACACCCCGGGACACCGCCCCGCCCCATGTCGGCGCGGCCCGGGGCCGGGGAGAGTGGGGACGTCCGCACGGCACGTCCCCACCACGCAGCAGACGAACGCGAGGCCCGCCATGACCACGACCCTCCCCTACGCCGCCCCCGCCGCGCCCGAGCGCGCGCGACGGCCCGGCTTCTGGCGGGCTCCCGTCTCCGCGCGCACCTTCCGGGAGTTCGGGTACACGCTGACGAACCTGCCCGTCGCGATCGCCGGTTTCGTCTTCGCCGTCACGCTGTTCTCGCTCGGCGCGGGCCTCGCCGTCACGCTGCTCGGCATCCCCGTGTACGCGGCCATGCTGGCCGGGGCGCGCGGCCTCGGCGCCGCCGAGCGCGGGCGGGCGCGGGCCCGGCTCGGGCTCGTGGTGGCGGATCCGGCGGGCCCGCGGACGCCGCCCGAGGGCGGCGCGTGGGCCAGGGCGTGGGCGCGGCTCGGGGACGCGGCGGGCTGGAAGGCCCTGCTGTTCCAGGTGGTGATGTTCCCGTGGCGCGTGACGAGCTTCTGCGTGGCGGTGACGCTGTGGGTGACCGGCTGGGTCATCGCCCTGTTCCCCGCGTACTCCTGGGTCTTCGCGCGCTATCTGGACTGGCCGGGCTACCGCGTCTACGACTTCACCTCGGGCGGCGAGCACCACGCGTACTACATCGAGTCGCCGTGGCAGGTCGCCGGGGTCTCCGCCGTGGGCGTCCTGCTCGTGCTGCTCACGCCGCTCGTCATCCGGGCCCTGAACGGCGTGGACCGGGCGGCGGTGCGGTCGCTGCTCGGCCGGTAGCGGGTGAGCCCGACCCCGGCGAGCACCACCGCCATCCCCGCCACGACGCGCACGCTCAGCTCCTCCCCCAGGACGAGGGCCCCGAGCGCGACCGAGACCACCGGCAGCAGATAGCCGACGGTCGCGGCCGCGGTGGGGCCCTCGTCGGCGATGAGGCGGGAGTTGAGGTGGAAGGTGAGGCCGGTGCCGAAGACGCCGAGGACCACGACGGCGACGAGCCCGGTGAGGCTCGGCGCGGCGGCGGGCCCCGCGGTGAAGGGCAGGCCGAGCGCGGTCAGGCCGGTGGCCACCAGGAGCTGGGCGGCGGAGAGGGCGAGCGGCGCGGTGCCGCGGCCGACGAGGTGGCGGGCCATGTACGCGAAGGCCACCGCGTAGCTGACGGCGGCGGCGAGCAGCACCAGGGCGCCGCCGCTGGCGAGCCCCGCCTCGTGCCAGGGCGCGAAGATCAGCAGCGTACCGGCGAAGCCCAGGACGAGCCCGCCGAGCCGGTGGGGGCCGAGTCCCCGGTCCGTGCGCAGGAGCAGGCCGAGGCCCAGGGACCACAGCGGCGTGGTGGCGTTCATGACGCCCGCGACGCCCGAGTCGACGGTCTGCTCGCCGATGCTGAAGCACAGGAACGGCAGCGCGTTGCAGAACAGCGCGGCCACGACCAGACGCCCCCAGGTGCGGCGGTCGCGCGGCAGGCGCTGACGGGTGGCGCGGGCGAGCCCGAGGAGCACGGCGGCGCCGAGCGCGCAGCGCACGACGGTGACGTACAGCGGTCCGAGCCCGCCGTCGAGGGCGAGTTTGATCCACAGGAAGCTCGAACCCCACAGCAGGGCGAGGACGGCGACGCGCACGACGGCTCCAGGGGTTGGGGAGGGGCCAGGGGGTGTACGTCGACGGTGCCGCGCCCCGACCTATAAGACAAGCGAAAAGATGTGGAGCCAGCATTAAGCTGTGCTACATCCGTGGCATACGCTGGGCGCATGCTCGACATGCGGCGCATGCAGATCCTGAGGTCGGTCGTCAGCAGCGGCTCGGTCACCGCGGCGGCCCGGAACCTGGGCTACACGCCCTCGGCGGTCAGCCAGCAGATGGCGGCCCTGGAGAAGGAGGCGGGCGTCGCCCTCCTCGAACGGACCGGGCGGGGCGTGCGGCCCACGGACGCCGGGCGGCTGCTCGCGGACTGCGCGGCGGCGGTCGGGCGGCACGTCGCCGAGGCGGAGACCGCGCTCGCCGACCTGCGGGCCGGGCGCACGGGGCGGATCTCCGTGCGGTACTTCGCCACGGCGGGCGCCCGCCTCGTCGCGCCCGCCCTCGCCCTGCTGCGACAGGAGCACCCGGGCGTGCACACGGAGCTGCGGCTCGACGAGGACCCGCTGCCGGACGTGAAGGCGGGCCGCGTGGACCTGGCGCTCGTGGTGCGGCGCCACGACGCGCCGCCCGTGGACGGCGTCCGCTTCGTCCACCTCCTCGACGACCGCTACCGCGCGGTGCTGCCGGTGGGCCACCGCCTGGCAGAGCGTGACGTGCTCGACCTCGCCGAGCTCGCGGGGGAGCCCTGGGTGGGCAGCGAGCTGCCGGGCCCCTGCCTGGACGCCGTGCTCGACGCGTGCGCGGCGGCGGGCTTCACCCCCGACTCCGTCGTGGACAGCGGCGACTACGCGACGGCCCGGGGCTTCGCGGCGGCGGGCGTGGGCGTGACCCTGGTGCCGGGCCTCGGCCTGGCCGGGGTCCCGGACGACGCCGGGGACGTCGTCGTACGCGACGTCACCCGCCCCCGGCCGACGCGCTCGATCTGGGCGGCCGTCCGCGCGACGGCCCCCGAGGGCCCGGTCCTGCGGGCCTTCCTCAAGGCCCTGCGCACGACGGCGGCCGACACGACCGGCGCCGCCGCCTAGCCCGGCCTGCGTGCGGGGCCCGGCCGGGGGATGATCGGCCCATGGACAAGGACGTCACCCTGCACCTCGCCCAGGAGGCCGAGGCCGACGCGCTGCTGAGCCGCAGCCCGCTGGCCGCGCTCGTCGGGATGCTCCTGGACCAGCAGGTCCCCATGGAGTGGGCGTTCGCGGGCCCGTACACGATCGCGCGGCGGATGGGCGCGGACGACCTCGACGCGCACGACATCGCCGCATACGACCCGGAGGCGTTCGCCGCGCTCCTGGCCACGAAGCCGGCCGTGCACCGGTACCCCGGCTCGATGGCGGGGCGCGTCCAGAAGCTGTGCCAGTACCTGGTCGAGCACTACGACGGGGACGCCGCCGGGATCTGGCGGGACGCGGGCAGCGGCAAGGAGCTCCTGGGCCGCCTCACCGACCTGCCCGGCTTCGGCAAGCAGAAGGCCCAGATCTTCCTGGCCCTGCTCGGCAAGCAGCTCGGCGTGCGCCCCACGGGCTGGCGGGCGGCCGCGGGGGCCTACGGCGAGGCCGGGTCCTACCGCTCGGCGGCGGACATCACGGGCCCGGAGACGCTGCACAAGGTCCGCGCCTACAAGCAGGAGCAGAAGGCGGCGGCCAAGCGGGCCGCGTCCTAGCCGGGACGGACCCCAGGGGTCAACGCCGCCGCCGGGCCGTCCCGAACACCGAGCGGGAGATCTCCCGGCCCAGCTGCGTGCCCACGGACCGCAGCAGCGACTTGAACATGCCGCTGCCGACCACCTGGTCCACCACCGAGCCCCCGCCACCGCTCTCGCCCTTGCCCTTGCCCCGGGCGGCCTCGGGCGCCTCCGCGGCGGGGGCCGCCGCGGCCTTGGCCGCCTCCTCCTGGAGGCGTTCGTACGCGGAGTGGCGGTCCACGGCCTCCGCGTACCGGGAGTAGAGCAGGGAGCCCCGCACCGCCTGCTCCAGGTCCGCGGCCCGCACCGGCCCCATCAGGGACCGCGGCGCCCGCAGCCGCGTCGCCGCGACCGGCGTCGGGGCGCCCTTCTCGCTCAGGACGGTGACCACGGCCTCGCCGGTGCCCATGCCGGTGAGGGTCTCCTCCAGGTCGTACGCGGAGGTGGGGAAGGTCCGCACGGTCGCCTTGAGGGCCTTCTGGTCCTCGGGCGTGAAGGCGCGCAGCGCGTGCTGGACGCGGTTGCCGAGCTGGGCGAGCACGTCGGCGGGCACGTCCTTGGGCGTCTGGGTGACGAAGAAGACGCCGACGCCCTTGGAGCGGATGAGCCGCACGGTCTGGGTGATCGACTCCAGGAACGCCTTGGACGCCCCGCTGAACAGCAGGTGCGCCTCGTCGAAGAAGAAGACGAGCTTCGGCCGGTCCAGATCACCGACCTCCGGGAGGTCGTGGTACAGATCCGCGAGCAGCCACATCAGGAACGTCGAGAACAGCGCGGGCTTGTCCTGGACGGCGGGCAGCTCCAGGACCGACACCAGGCCCTGCCCGTCCCCGGCCACCCGCAGGAACTCGCTCGTGTCGAACTCCGGCTCCCCGAAGAAGTCCCCCATGCCCTGCGCCTCGAACGTGGTGAGCGCCCGCAGGATGACCCCGGCCGTGGCGGTCGACAGACCGCCGACGGTCTTCAGCTCGGCCTTGCCCTCGGGCGAGGTGAGGAAGGTGACGACCGCCCGCAGGTCCTTGAGGTCGACGAGTTCGAGGCCCTTCTGGTCGGCGTAGTGGAAGATCAGGCCGAGGGACTGCTCCTGGGTCTGGTTGAGCTGGAGGACCTTCGCCATCAGGAGCGGGCCGAAGCTGGTCACGGTGGCCCGCACGGGGATGCCCGTACCGATGCCGCCGAGCGCGTAGAACTCGCTGGTGAAGCCGCGCGGCGCCCACTCCTGACCGACCTCGCGGGCCCGTGCGGCGACCTTCTCGCCCGGCTCGCCGGGCGCGGAGACGCCCGAGACGTCGCCCTTGACGTCGGCGAGGAAGACCGGCACGCCCTGCGCCGCGAGCTGCTCGGCGACGAGCTGGAGGGTCTTGGTCTTGCCGGTGCCGGTGGCCCCGGCGACGAGCCCGTGCCGGTTGAGCATCGCCAGCGGGATGCGCACCTGCGCGCCCGGGTGGCACCGGCCCTCCCACAGGACGGCCCCGAGGTCGAGCGCGGGTCCCTGGAAGGCGTACCCGGCGGCGATCTCCGTGACCTCGGCGACCTCGTCGACCTCGGCGGCTTCGGAGGCCGCGGCGGCCCCGGGGGGCGGCTGCGCGTCCGGGGACACCCCGGGCGCGGACTCGTTCGGGCGGTTTCCGCCATCGGGTGTGGACGGCGTCGGTCGGCTGTCGCTCACTTCGAACCCCGCTCCCGACTGGAGAGTTCCCGCTTTGCCCTGCTTTCGGACGGCATTTCCCAGGGTCGCACTCGGCCGCCATGGCTGCGCCCGGAGAGCCTTGACCGGTAGGCTTTCCGTGTGATCTTCAAGCGCATCGGAAACGGCCGGCCGTACCCCGACCACGGCCGGGAAAGCACCCGGCAGTGGGCGGACGTCGCGCCGCGCCCGGTCCGCCTCGATCAGCTCGTGACGACCAAGGGCCAGCTCGACCTGGAGACCCTGCTCGCCGAGGACTCCACGTTCTACGGCGACCTCTTCGCGCACGTGGTCAAGTGGCAGGGCGACCTGTATCTGGAGGACGGCCTGCACCGCGCGGTCCGCGCCGCGCTCCAGCAGCGCCAGGTCCTCCACGCCCGCGTCCTCGAACTGGGCTGACGCCACCCCCGGAGCACCCCCCGCGCCAGGGCCCAATTCCGCATTGGCCCTTTCGGGTTGGACTGCGCATCCGGTAATGATCATTTAGTAGGCATCGTGCCCCGTCGGCACTACGCTGCGCCCATGAGCATGCTCACTCCCCCCGGCATGGGCGGCAAGTACCGCATCACGGGGGACAAATATCCGCGAATGCGCCGCCCGAGCGGCCGCCGCAGGATCGTGCTCGCGGCCGTCGCGGCCCTCGCCGCGTTCGGCCTCATCGGCTGGGGCACCCTGCAGCTCATCGACGTCTTCACGGGCGGTGACGAGGCGTCCGCCGCGGCCCCCGCCAAGGACTGCGCGAAGAGACAGCCGGAGCGGAAGGCAGCGGCGCGGAAGGCCGGGCCGCTGCCCGAGCCCCGCCGCATCACCGTGAACGTCTTCAACGCCACGCCCCGCGAGGGCCTCGCCAAGGAGACCGCCGACGCCCTGAAGAAGCGCGGCTTCGCCGTCGCCAAGTTCGACAACGCCACGAAGGCGTACGACAAGAAGGTCAAGGGCCCCGGGATAGTGCTCGGCCCCCGGTCCGCCCTGGACACCGCGCTGCCGGTGCTCGCCACGCAGCTCACCGGCGCCGAGAAGCGCACCGACGGCCGCAGGAGCGGCACGGTCGACCTGATCCTCGGCGCCGGGTTCAAGGGCCTGGCGAAGGAGAAGGACGCCGCCGAGGCCCTGGCGGCACTCGCCAAGCCCTCACCGGCGCCCTCCGGGCCGTCGTCGGGCGACGGCAAGAACTGCTGAGCGCACACCGCCGCGCGGCGGTCCGACGACCTGTTACTCGGCCGTCCCGTACATCCGGTCCCCGGCGTCGCCGAGGCCCGGGACGATGTACCCGCTGTCGTTCAGGTGCTCGTCCACCGCGGCCGTGACCACGGTCACCGGCGTCCCCGCCAGCTCGCGCTCCATGACCTCGACGCCTTCGGGGGCGGCGAGCAGCACCACGGCCGTCACGTCGTCCGCGCCGCGCTTGATCAGCTCCTGGATCGCCGCGACCAGGGTGCCGCCGGTGGCGAGCATCGGGTCGAGGACGTACACCTGGCGGCCGGACAGGTCCTCCGGCATGCGGGTCGCGTACGTGGACGCCTGGAGCGTCTCCTCGTTGCGGATCATGCCGAGGAAGCCGACCTCGGCGGTGGGCAGCAGGCGCACCATGCCGTCGAGCATGCCGAGCCCGGCCCGCAGGATCGGCACCACCAGGGGACGCGGGTACGACAGCTTCACGCCGGTCGTCGCGACGACCGGGGTCTCGATGTCGACCTGCTCGGTGCGCACGTCCCGGGTGGCCTCGTACGCGAGCAGGGTGACCAGCTCGTCGGCCAGGCGCCGGAAGGTCGGGGAGTCGGTGCGCTTGTCGCGCAGCGTGGTGAGTTTGTGCGCCACCAGCGGGTGGTCGACGACGTGGATCCGCATTGTTCAACAGTAACCGGGCGAAGCGCCCCCTCCGTCCCCCGCGGGCCGCACCTGCCCGCTGTGGCCCTCCTCGTCCCTCCGTTGGCATCAACCCGGCTCCCCGGGGGAAGGTGGACGTACGGACCGGGGTGGTGTGGCCGATGCCCGACAGGGAAGCGCGCGAGACCGACGCGGAGCGCCGCAGGCGCCGTGCCCAGTTCCTGCACGAACTGGCCGAGGCGCGCGAGCTGCGGGCCCGGGTGACACCGCGCCGCGCACGGGCGGCCCGGCTGCGACAGGCGATGCGCATGCGCACGTTCCGCTGGTAGCCGCCGGGGGCCACGACGGCGAAACGGCATGTGATTCACAACGCGACGCGGACACAGCGGCCGGAAGACCTCTCCTGAAGCCGTTGTTTCTGCCACGATTCCGAGTGGGCGGGGCTCGGCACAGCATTCCCGCCCCCGACGTCCGCCGGGGGGATCCCCAACCGGCGCCTATGAACAGTGGGAGAGTCACGGTGTACTTCGCCGCACTGCTCGCGCGCACCGAAGACGGGTGGGAAGCGAGCGACACGGAGCTCGACGATGTGGAGACCCTGTCGGATCTGACCGACCTGGCCCGTGAGGCCGCCGCCGAGGCGGGCGGCGCCGACGACGAAACAGTGCTCGTCTTCATCGAGCAGGAAGACGCGTGGTTCGGCGTCGTCCGCGTGGACGGCGAGGACGACCCGCGCATCTACGTCTCGGACGCGGCCGCCGCCGCCCGCAGCGCCTACGGCGAGATCCTGCTCACCGACGAGATGCTGGGGCGCGATCCGGACGACGGCGCGGACGACCTGGACGCGCTCGACCTCGACGGCACGGAGGACGGCGAGGACGCGTCCGGCGACGACGAGACCGACGGCGGGGGCGAGGCCGTGCCCGCGGGACCGCTCGGCGACCGGGAGATCCTGAGCGACCTCGGCGTATCGGAGAAGGAGCTGCTCGCCCTGGAGAGCGGGGACGCCCTCAACGAGATCGCCGACGTCCTGGGCGCCGCGGAGGTGCTCGAAGCGGTCCGCTGACCACGTCCGCGCGCCACGGCGGCCCCTCGGACCGGCCCCTTGATCCGTAAGGTTCGTCGTGTGGCTTCTCGTGTGAACCCTCTCCCCGATCCCGTACGGGACCGCTGGCAGGCTCCGATGCGGCTCGCCCTGGACGAGGCCGCGCTGGCCGTCCGGGGCGGTGACGTACCCGTCGGCGCCGTCGTCCTTTCCCCGGACGGCGAGACGGTGCTCGCGCGCGGCCACAACGAACGCGAGGCTGTCGGCGACCCCACCGCGCACGCGGAGGTCCTCGCGCTGCGCCGGGCCGCCGCCGCGCTCGGCTCCTGGCGGCTGCCCGGCTGCACCCTCGTCGTCACCCTGGAGCCGTGCGTGATGTGCGCGGGCGCGCTCGTGCAGTCCCGCGTGGACCGGGTCGTGTACGGCGCCCGCGACGAGAAGGCGGGCGCCGCGGGCTCCCTGTGGGACCTCGTGCGCGACCGGCGGCTCAACCACCGCCCCGAGGTCGTCGGGGACGTCCTCGCCGACGACTGCGCGCGGCTGCTCACCGCCTTCTTCCGGGGGCGGTAGCGGGCCCCTCCCCGGCGCGGATTCCGGGGCGGCCGCGGTCTGGCCGGGAACGGATTTCAGCGCAGGGCCCACCTTGGGCTAGGATCTCTCTCGGTAGCGTGTCCGAGCGGCCGAAGGAGCTCGCCTCGAAAGCGAGTGTGGCGCAAGTCACCGAGGGTTCAAATCCCTCCGCTACCGCTCTTCAGCACGAAGGGCCCCGTCCTTGAGGACGGGGCCCTTCGTCGTTGTGTGCGCTGCTCGGCGTTGTGTGCGCTGCTTGTCATGGTGCGGCTTGCGTTGTGCCGTGACGTGCCTTGCGTGCGTTGTTCGGTCGTGGTGCGGCCTGCGTTGTGCCGTGACGTGCCTTGCGTGCGTTGTTTCTTCCCGTGCGCGCCGCTCCCCTACGCGCGCGGAGGAAGGCCGGGGGAAGCGGCACGGGGGGACGCCGCTCCCCCCGATGAGGCCCGGCTCTCTCAAGTCCGCGCCGCCACCGGGGGAGAGGGCGGCACGGACCCCGCAGTGGAGGCCGGTCCCGGCCCGTGGATTCCTGCCAGATCCCGCGGGCTCTCCCCCATCCTCCGCCCGTCACCACCGCGACACCGCAGGCGAAGGGCCCCTCCGCGGGGGGTCATTGGTCCTTAAAAACCTGGTGAGTTAGCGCCACGTTAGACTCGCCCGGCAACAGGCGGCAGCGGCTAGGACAGAGGGCGACGGGGGCGTGGGATGAGCGGAAACGGGGAGGGCACGGCGTGAAGGACCCAAAGAAGCTCATTCTCTTCGTCCTTGTGGTGTTCGTCCTGTACGTGATCATCACTGATCCGGCCAAGGCCGCCGACTACGTACAGGTCGGCTTCGAGGGCATCTCGGACGCCGCCAAGGCCATCGGCGACTTCATGACGTGGGTCGCCAACGGGGGCAAGGACGACTAGGAGCACCTGATGATCCGCCATCTGGTCCTGTTCAAGCTGAACGACGGCGTCGAGCGCGACGACCCGCGCGTCGCCGCAGGTGTGAAGGCCTTCGAGGAGCTCGGCGGCCTCATCCCGGAGCTGGCGCACTGGGAGTGCGCCTGGAACATCTCCGACCGGCCCATCGCCTACGACTACGCCATCAACTCCGCCGTCGCCGACCCCGACGCGCTCCGGCGCTACCTGGAGCACCCGGCCCACCAGGCGGGCGTCGCGCTCTGGCGCGAGTTCGCGACCTGGGTCATCGCCGACTACGAGTTCTGAGCGCACGGCGCCTTCCGCGTACGCGCGCCACCCCGCGCTTCGACGAGACCCTCCGGGCCTCTACGAGACCTCACAGCGGCCCCGCACCTCAACGGTGCGGGGCCGCTTGCGTTTCCCGGTGCCGCACACCGTCCCACCACCCTCAACACGGAGTTATGGGGTGCTTGCACACAGTGCACATGTCTTGTGATGCTATGACCGCTTTTGACGGATGAGTTGACCAAGCTGATCGAGTCGACCGGTTCGAAGGGGTGGCGTTGACGTTGCCGGCCAGTTCTGCGCCCGAAGCGCCGCCCGCGAAGGGGCCCACGAGCACCCGGGGCGCCGATACGCGGGCCCTCACCCAGGTCCTGTTCGCCCAGCTCAAGGAGCTCGAACCGGGCACCCCCGCGCACGCCCGCGTGCGCGCCGCGCTCATCGAGGCCAACCTGCCGCTCGTGCGGTACGCGGCCGCGCGCTTCCGCAGCCGCAGCGAGCCGATGGAGGACGTCGTCCAGGTCGGCACCATCGGGCTGATCAACGCGATCGACCGGTTCGACCCGGACCGGGGCGTCCAGTTCCCCACCTTCGCGATGCCGACCGTGGTGGGCGAGATCAAGCGCTACTTCCGCGACAACGTGCGCACGGTGCACGTGCCGCGGCGCCTGCACGAGCTGTGGGTTCAGGTCACCGGGGCCACGGAGGATCTGACCACGTCCTTCGGGCGCTCCCCGACCACCGCCGAGATCGCCGAGCGGCTGCGGATCGGTGAGGACGAGGTCCTCGCCTGCATCGAGGCCGGGCGTTCGTACCACGCGACGTCCCTGGAGGCCGCACAGGAGGGCGACGGGCTGCCGGGGCTCCTCGACCGGCTCGGGTACGAGGACCCCGCCCTGGACGGCGTCGAGCACCGCGATCTGGTGCGGCATCTGCTCGTGCAGCTGCCCGAGCGCGAGCAGCGCATTCTGCTGCTGCGGTACTACAGTAATCTGACCCAGTCTCAGATCAGTGCCGAATTGGGCGTCTCCCAGATGCATGTGTCAAGACTGTTGGCCAGAAGCTTCGCGCGGCTTCGATCCGCAAATCGGATCGAGGCGTAACCGTATCGGGTGGAGCGGTCTTTTCGCCGTTGCCGACGGGGAGTTGGGCGAAATCGGCCGAGACCCTCTCTCTCCTGCAGGTACGTCACCCTCACTTGTCGACAAGTCACTACAGCGTGTTGCCGACATGTGACATTCTGCTGGAACCGCGTTTGCCGCAGCTCCGGCTCCGGTATTCAGGTGGAGGCTGCGTTCCTTCGGTGGGCGCAGGCCGCGACCGTCCGCGACCTCAAGGGGGTGGCATGTCCGCAGACCAGGGCAGCTCGAAGGTGCTCACGCTCACGCTCGAAGGCCGCGAGAGCGCGTCCGCGCCCGACGCGCTTCAGGGTTCCGAGGCCACTCCTCCGGCCGCTCCTCCGGCCGCTCCTCCGGCGGCCGTGCCGGAGGTCGCCGTGCCGGCGGCGCCCGAGGCCATTGACACCAGGACCCTGTCCCGCTCCCTCTTCCTGCGGCTCGCCGCGCTCGATCAGGACAGTCCCGAGCGCGCGTACGTCAGAGACACCCTCATCGAGCTCAACCTGCCGCTCGTGCGGTACGCGGCCGCGCGCTTCCGCAGCCGGAACGAGCCGATGGAGGACATCGTCCAGGTCGGCACCATCGGGCTGATCAAGGCCATCGACCGGTTCGACTGCGAGCGCGGGGTCGAGTTCCCCACGTTCGCGATGCCTACCGTGGTCGGGGAGATCAAGCGGTTCTTCCGGGACACGAGTTGGTCGGTGCGGGTGCCTCGGCGGCTGCAGGAGCTGCGGCTCGCGCTCACCAAGGCCAGTGACGACCTCGCGCAGCGGCTCGACCGGTCGCCGACCGTGCCCGAGCTCGCGGCCGTGCTCGGCGTCTCCGAAGAGGACGTCGTCGACGGGCTCGCGGTGGGGAACGCGTACACCGCCTCCTCGCTCGACTCCCCCGCGCCCGAGGACGACGGCGGCGAGGGGTCGCTCGCGGACCGGCTCGGGTACGAGGACACCGCCCTGGAGGGCGTGGAGTACCGGGAGTCGCTGAAGCCGCTGCTTGCGAAGCTGCCGCCGCGGGAGCGGCGGATCATCATGCTCCGGTTCTTTGCGAACATGACGCAGTCGCAGATCGGCGAGGAGGTCGGGATCTCGCAGATGCACGTCTCCCGGCTGCTCACCCGCACCCTGGCCCAGCTCCGGGAGGGGCTCATCTCCGACTGAGGTCGGCCTTCTGTTCTCCGCTGCTGTTTGGCGGCTTGCTTTCCCGCCGTTGCCCGGGCGCTTTCCGATGCTGCTTTCCCGCCGTTGTCCGGCGCCCTGCGTTCGTTGTGCGGCGGGGCCCCGCCGGTATGTCCGTCCTCGCCGTCATGTGCGCGGGGTGGGCTCCCGCGCGGGGCAGTGCCGTTGCTGTGCTCCGGGCGGACATACCGGCGCGGCCCCTCGCGTTTCGTCGGCGGCCGTCCCCCGGCGGTTATGCGGTGCCGATTGGCGTCCGTGGGTTACTAATTGACGAAGCGTCAGGCACACTTGCGCGATGCGTCGGAGACTCGTGAGCCTCCCGGTTGTCGTGTTGGGATTAGCGCTCGTCGCCTCGTGCGGCAGCGGTGGGCGGAGCGGATACGTTGCCTCTGAGGGTGGGGCCTCCGCCAAGGCCGTCGCGCCTCGTGCGGATGTTTCCTTTGATCCCCTCGATCGTCCTCGTGAGCGACGGCGTACGGAGTCGCCCGGGCCTCGGCAAGGGGCTCGCGAGATCGAGACCGCGTCGCCCCCTGCCGCGGAGCGTTCGCCGCGGCGCGCCGTTGAGTCGTCTGCTGCGCCTACGTCCGCCGCGCCCACGCCCCGACCCTCCCCCTCCGGCGGAAGCGACGGCAAGCCCGGGCGGCCGGGGCCTCGGCCCTCTCATGGTTCGCCGGGGGCGGAGAGGCCCGCCTCGGTGGAGGTGGGGGCGCCCGTGCGGGAGGCAGGGGCGCGGCGGTGGTGTGAGGACGTGACGCTGGTGCTGCGGAACACCGGTGGGGCGGCCGTGCGGTCGGGGACCGTGGAGTTCGGGACGCACATCATCGGGGCGCTCGGAGTCGACTGGGGGAGCGTGGAGTCGACGGTGAAGATGCCCGCGCCCCTAGGGGGCGGGCAGAGCGTCAGGAAGACTTGGCCGGTTTGTGTCGACGCGTGGCGTGTTCCCTGGGGGATGCACGTGGAGACGCGCGACGTGGACGTGGACTGGCGGTAGTTACTTCAGGGCCAGCCAGGCCACGGCCGCGACGATGGCGATCGCCGCCACGACGCCCACGATCAGGCCGATGCGCGGGCCCGCGGGCGCCTGCTGCGGGCGGGAGCGGCCCTGTGGGGTCTCGTCGACGAACGCGCGGAACATCTGCGTGGAGCCTGCGGGGTCGTGCTGGCCCTCGGGGCCCTGCGGGGCATGGGGGTTGTGTGCCATGGGGCAGGACCCTAGCGAATCCGGGGTGGTCCGCCCAACCCCCCTCTGACCGGGGACTTTACAGAGGGGGGTACTGGGCTTTGCCAGGGTTTTAGGGGGCTGGGGCCGATTTAGTTTGCCTGCGGCAACCAACTGCTTTTATCGTTGCCCTAAGCAACGAAAGCGAGGGTGCCGTGGCCGCTCAGCGTCAGTACGAGGAGCTGGCCCGCCAACTCAGCGCCATCGGCGCCGTCAAACGCGACCTCGCCCGGATCCTGCCGCACGACTGCCCGGCGGGCTCGGCGGCCGTCCTGACCCTGCTGAGCCGCTACGGCGAGATGCGGATGGGCCGGCTCGCCGAGCTGCTCGCCGTCGACATGTCGGTGACCAGCAGGCACGTGGCGCACGTCGCGGAGCGGGGCTGGATCGACCGGTCCCCCGACCCCGCCGACAAGCGCACGCGCATCCTGCGCCTCACCCCCGCCGGTGAACGGCAGATGGAAGTCCTTTCCGAGTGCACCACGCGGCTGCTCGCCGAGCGGCTCAGCGACTGGTCCGACGACGAAGTCGGCCTGCTCACCGCCTTGATGGCCCGCCTCCGCGACAGCTTCGGGGACTGCAGGTCCGCCGCGCCGCGCGTCGCGGCACCCACCCGTACACCCGCGTAAGAACCAGGAGAAGGAACCCCATGGCAACATCCACACCGTCCGGTGTGCGGGGCAGCCATGCCAAGCACGGAGGGCATCCGCACGACAGCGCGCCGATGACCCACCGCCAGATCATGGAGGCGCTCTCCGGCCTGCTGCTCGGCATGTTCGTCGCGATCCTGTCGTCGACGATCGTCTCCAACGCCCTGCCCGAGATCATCGGCGACCTCGGCGGCGGTCAGTCCGCCTACACCTGGGTCGTCACCGCCGCGCTGCTGTCCATGACGGCCAGTACGCCCCTGTGGGGCAAGCTGTCCGATCTGTTCAGCAAGAAGGCGCTCGTCCAGATCGCTCTTGTCATTTATGTGCTGGGGTCCGTTGTCGCCGGGCTCTCGCAGAACGCGGGCATGCTCATCGCCTGCCGCGTCGTGCAGGGCATCGGCGTCGGTGGTCTGTCCGCGCTCGCGCAGATCGTCATGGCCGCGATGATCGCCCCGCGCGAGCGCGGGCGCTACTCCGGCTACCTGGGCGCCACCTTCGCCGTCGCCACCGTCGGCGGGCCGCTGCTCGGCGGCGTCATCACCGACACCTCCTGGCTCGGCTGGCGCTGGTGCTTCTACGTGGGCGTGCCGTTCGCCGTCATCGCTCTTGTGGTCCTTCAGAAGACCCTGAAGCTGCCCGTGGTCAAGCGGGACGTGAAGGTCGACTGGGGCGGGGCGCTGCTCATCTCGGGCGCCGTGTCCCTGCTGCTCGTCTGGATCACCTTCGCGGGCAGCGGCGCGGGCAAGAAGTACGCGTGGCTGTCGTGGCAGACGTACACGATGGTCGGTGGCGCGGTCCTGCTCGGGCTGCTGTTCCTGCTCGTGGAGTCGCGGGCCAGCGAGCCGATCATCCCGCTGCGGCTCTTCCGGAACCGGACCATCACGCTCGCCTCGGCGGCCTCGCTGTTCGTGGGCGTCGCGATGTTCACCGGCACCGTGTTCTTCAGCCAGTACTTCCAGCTGGCCCGGGGCGAGTCGCCGACCATGTCGGGCGTTCTGACGATTCCGATGATCGGTGGGTTGTTCGTCTCGTCCACTGTCTCCGGGCAGCTCATCACCAAGACCGGGAAGTGGAAGGCCTGGCTGGTGAGCGGTGGCGTGCTGCTGACCGCCGGTCTCGGGCTCCTCGGCACCATGCGGTACGACACCCCGTACTGGCACATCGCCGTCTACATGGCCCTGATGGGTCTCGGCATCGGCATGATGATGCAGAACCTGGTGCTGTGCACGCAGAATCAGGTGGATCCCGAGGACATCGGTGCCGCGAGTTCCGTGGTGACCTTCTTCCGGTCGCTCGGTGGGGCCATGGGTGTGTCCGCACTCGGTGCTGTGATGTCCACGCGGATCACCGACTACGTGAAGGACGGCATCGCCGATCTCGGCCCCCAGGGCGCCGCGTTCGGGCACGGCGGGACCGCCGGTGGCGGAATCCCCGATCTGGACAAGCTGCCCGCGCCGTTCCGCACCGTCATGGAGAGCGCGTACGGGCACGGCATCGCCGACGTCTTCCTGATCGCGGCGCCCATCGCCTTCGTCGCCTTCCTGATCACCCTGTTCATCAAGGAGGTTCCGCTGCGGTCCGCCGGGGCGGCGGCCTCGTCGGTGGAGTCCGCTCCGGCCGCTCCGGCCGCTCCGGCCGCCGGGTCCGCTGCGGAGGCTCCGGCTCCTGTTGAGGAGCCCGTGCTCGCCGCCGTCGCCGCCGCCGCGGAGGGCGCGCCCGCCGTCCGGGCCTCGGCCGCCGCGCCGTCGGCCGTTCCCTCGGCCGGGGGCGGGATTCCGGTGCGCGGCTTCGTGCGCGGCGCCGAGAGCGCACCCGTGCCCGGCTCCGCGGTCACGCTGATCTCGCTCGGCGGGCAGCAGCTCGGGCGCTCGGTGGCGCGGGCCGACGGCTCGTACGCCGTGGACGCGCCCGGCGCCGGGTCGTACGTGCTCATCGCGGCCGCCGACGGGTTCCAGCCGCAGGCCTCGACCGTCGTGGTCGGCGACGAGCCGCTCGCGTACGACGTGCTCCTGAGCGGCACCAGCGGGCTCAGCGGCGTCGTACGGACCGCCGAGGGCAAGCAGCCGCTGCCCGGCGCGCTGGTCGTCGTGACCGATGTGCGCGGCGACGTCCTCGCCACCGGGGCCTGTGACGAGCAGGGCGCGTTCGCCTTCGGCGAGCTCGTGCCGGGCGCCGTCACCGTCGCCGTGAACGCGGCCGGGCACCGGCCCGTGGCCCTGCCCGTCGAGGTCGCCGCCGTGGGCGTCACCCGGGTCGAGGCCGAACTGCGGCCCGGCGCACGGGTGCTCGGCACCGTGCGGACCGCCGGAGAGCCGCTCGCCGACGCGCGGGTCACCCTCGTGGACGCGGCGGGCAACGTCGTGGCGAGCGCGACCACCGGGACGGACGGGGCGTACGCCTTCACCGACCTGGACGGCGGCGAGTACACCGTGATCGCCGCCGGCTTCCCGCCGGTGGCCACCGCCCTCGTCGTCGCCGGGGACGGCGTCGACGGGCACGAGATCGAGCTCGCCCACCCGGGCGAGTGACCGACCCCGGTCCGGGGCGGTGCCGGCACGCGATGGCAGGGGACGGCCAGCCGGCACCGCCCCGGACCGGACCTTCACCTCAAGCAGTGACAGAGCAAACGGGAGTTGTGGGATGGGGATCAGCGCGCGCGTACGCACCCGGGACGGGTGGGCGGTGCCGGGCGCCGTCGTGACCGTCACGGACATGACGGGGGCGCAGCTGCTGCGCGTGGACGCGGACGCGGACGGCGTGGTGCGGGACGCCACCGCGCTCGCGGCCGGGCCGTACACCGTCATCGTGACCGCCGTCGGGTACGCGCCCGCCGCGGCCACCGCCCTGGTCACCGCGAGCGGCCGCGCCGACGTGGGCGAGGTGGTGCTGGCCCGCGCGGGCGGCGCCGAGCTGCCCCCGGCCGGGCCGTGGACGATCGACCCCGCCCACTCCACCGTGGGCGCGGTCGCCCAGCACCTGGGGATCTCCAGCGTGCACGGGCGGTTCACCGTGTTCTCGGGGCGCGTGGACATCGCCGACGACCTGGCGAAGTCGCGCGTGGAGGCCGTGATCCGGGCCGCCTCCATCGACACGGGCAACGGCCCGCGCGACGCACACCTGAAGGGCCCGGACTTCCTGGACGTGGCGGCGTACCCGGAGATCACCTACCGGTCCACGGACCTGGAGCCCGCCGGGGCCGACCGCTGGACGGTGCGCGGCGACCTCGCCCTGCGCGGCGTCGTCCGGCCCGTGGACCTCGACCTGACCTACCTCGGCACCGGCCCCGACCCGTGGGGCGGCACCCGCGCCGCCTTCCGCGCCACCGCCGAGCTGCGCCGCGAGGACTTCGCCCTGCACTACAACCAGGTCGTACGGGCCGGGATCGCCGCGATCGGCACGACGCTGCGGGTGGAGCTCGACATCCAGACGGTGCGCGGCGAGGAGCTGCCGGGCGCCTAGCCGGTGATCCTGGGGGCCGGGCTCCGGGCCGGATGCCGGGGTGGGTGCCGGGGCGGGTGTCAGGGCCGGGACAGGAGGCCCTCGATGCCCGCGACCAGCAGGTCGAGCGCGGTCTCGAAGTCCCGCTCCCACATCTCGACGACCGTGGCCTCGGTACGGGAGTTCATCAGCTCCCGGGCGCTGCGGATCGTCTCGTTGCCCGGCATCTCCTCGTTCACCGTGCCGACCGCGTCGCGGAAGTACTCCTCCAGGGTCATCCCGGCCTCGTTGCAGCGCGCGATGAAGTGGCCCTCCATCGTGCCGTAGCCGTACACGAACTGGAACACCGCGGCGATCGCGCCGTTGCGCTGCTGGGGCGCGAGGCCGGTGTTCCGCACGGCCCGCTGCACGGCGAGGGAGTACCGCAGCCAGTTCGGGCCGATGTTCAGGAACTGGCCCACCAGCGGCGACACCCACGGGTGGCGGATCAGCAGCGCCCGGTAGGCCCGCGCGAGGTCGCGCAGCTGCGCGCGCCACGCGGACGGGTCGGTCGTGGTGTCGGGCAGGCGCACCTCGGCGCAGACCGAGTCGAGGGCGAGTTCGAGCAGGTCGTCCTTGGTGTCCACGTACCAGTACAGGGACATCGCCGTGACGTCGAGGTCCGCGGCGAGGCGGCGCATGGAGAACTTGGCCAGCCCCTCCGAGTCCAGGAGCCGGACCGTGGCCTCGGTGATGCGGTCCCGGTCGAGGCCGGACGGCTGGTCGCCCTTGCGGCCGGAGCCGCGCGGCGCCTTGCTCTCCAGCCAGACACTCGTGCGCGCCCTTCGCTTCGTGCGGTCGGCTGCCTTCACCATGGCGCACCTTCCTGGTACGGGTCCTGTTCGCGACGGGTACGGGCGGGCGGGCCGTGACGTGCCGGCCCGCCCGGCTTCGATGCTATGCGGACGCCTGGTCCGCGGGGCCGTGCGGGCGCCCGGTCCGCGGAGCTCCGCGGACACTCGGCCACCGGTCTACGCGGACGCCCCGTCCACGGCACCCTGCGCGCGCTGACCCGAGTCTGCCCGCTCGGCCCGCCACAGCAACGCCGCCGCGAGGGCGCCGCCGAGGAAGACCGCGGCCGCGCCGACGAGCTGGCTGGTCTCCAGGCCCGAGGCGAACGCGTCGGAGATCCGCTCCCGCTCGCCCGCCGACCCCGCCGCGGCCATGGCCGCGGGGAAGGAGGTGGCGGAGACCGCGACGAGCGCCGCGAAGCGGGCGTTGAGGACGGCCCCGAGGACCGCCACGCCGAGGCCGTTGCCGAACTCCGCGAGCGTGCCGTTGACGCCCGCGCCCACGCCCGCCTTCTCCGGCGGGATCGCGCTCATGATCGCGTTGGCCATCGCGGGCATGGAGAACGAGATGCCCGCGCCCATCAGGACGAGTCCGGTGAACATGCCCGAGTAGGCGTGGCCGCCGAACACCGCGATCACCACGAGTCCGCCCGCCATCATGGTCATGCCGGTCAGGATCGTGCCGGGGGTGCCCAGCTTGGCGTGCAGGCGCGCGCCGAGGCCCACCGTGTTCAGGACGACCACGGCGACCGCGAGCGGCGCGGTGCGCAGCCCGGCCTCAAGGGGTTCGTAGCCGAGGACGAACTGCAGGTGCTGGGTGAGCAGATAGAGCGAGCCGCCCATGCCGAAGGCGACCAGGATCGCGCCGGTCACCGCGCCCACGAACTGCTTGTTCCGGAAGAAGTGCATGTCCAGCATCGGGTACGGGATCCGCAGTTCGTAGACCGTGAACCCGGCCAGGACGCCCACGCCGACACCCGCCGCGACCAGGACGTGCGCCGACGTCCAGCCGTGCTCGGGGCCGGAGATGATCGCGTACACGACCGAGGCCATGCCGATCGTCGAGAGCACCGCGCCGACCAGGTCGGGCCGGTCGCCCTGCGGGTTCTTGGACTCGGGGACCAGACGGACCACCGCGATGACGCCGAGCAGCGCCACCGGGATGTTGATCAGGAAGATCGAGCCCCACCAGAAGTGGTTCAGCATGAAGCCGCCGAGCAGCGGACCGGCCGCGAAGCCGAGGGAGTTCACGGTCGCCCACAGGCCGATCGCCCGCACCCGCTCGTCCTCGTCGAAGATCTGCACGACGACGGCGAGGGTGGTGGTCATCAGGAGCGCGCCGCCGATGCCCATCCCGGCACGGGCCGCGATGAGCTGCGTCGAGGACTGCGCGAGTCCCGCCGCGAGCGAGCCGAGGCCGAACAGGACGAGACCCGCGGTCAGCATCTTCTTGCGGCCGTAGCGGTCCGCCGCGCTGCCCGCCGTGAGCAGCAGGCCGGACTGGACGAGCGAGTACGCGTTGATCATCCACTGGATGTCGGACGACGTGGCGTCGAGCTCGCGGGTGAGCGACGGGATGGCGACGCTCAGGACGGTGTTGTCGAGCAGCACCGTGAGCTGGGCGAGGCAGATGACGCCCAGGATCAGCCAGCGCTGCGGGTGCCGGTCCCGGGGCGCGGCGGCCGCCTCGGGGGGCTCGGCGGTGGTCGCCGTCATGGCGGCTCCTTCTCTTCTACGGTGTATGAGGCCGAATGCGTCATACACCGTAGAGGAGCCGTCTTACGCTGTACAAGAATTTTTCGGAGGGTCTCACTCCTTTGGCCGAGTCGAAGACGCGGGCCCTGGGCGGGCGGCTGCGGCCCGGGAGAGGCGCCCCGTCCCGCGGGGGCGGGCCACCGCACGTTCGCTCGCCGACTCGCGTGCGTCCGGCGGGAGTTCAGGTCCCTCCGGCGTCGCCCCGCGCGGTCACACCGCGACCGGGGCGGGCTTGATCAGATAGCCCGCGCCCCGCCGGGTGTGGATCATCGGCTCGCGGCCCACGTCGATCTTCCGGCGCAGATACGAGATGTACAGCTCGACGACGTTGGCCTGGCCGCCGAAGTCGTAGCTCCACACCCGGTCGAGGATCTGCGCCTTGCTGAGCACGCGCCGCGGGTTGCGCATCAAGTACCGCAGCAGCTCGAACTCGGTGGCGGTGAGGTGGATGGACTGCCCGCCACGCGTCACCTCGTGGCTGTCCTCGTCGAGGGTGAGGTCGCCGACGGCGAGGACGGACTCGCTGCGGCGCCCCGCTCCCGCCCCGGTCCGCCGGATCAGGCCGCGCAGCCGGGCGACGACCTCCTCCAGGCCGAACGGCTTGGTGACGTAGTCGTCGCCGCCCGCCGTGAGCCCGGCGATCCGGTCCTCGACGGCGTCCTTGCCGGTCAGGAACAGCACCGGCACCTCCGGCAGTTCCCGCCGCAGCCGCCCGAGCACGGACAGGCCGTCCATGCCGGCCAGCATCATGTCCAGCACGACGACGTCCGGCCGGAAGCTCCGCGCGGCCCGCACGGCCCCCAGGCCGTCACTGGCGCTGCGGATCTCCCAGCCCTCGTAGCGCAGCGCCATGGACAGCAGCTCGGTGAGCGACACCTCGTCGTCCACGACGAGCACGCGGACGGGACTCCCGTCCGGCCTGAGCAGTTCGGTACGCCCCTGGGGCGAGGTCGTGGTCATGCCTTCAGCGTGGGCGCGGGGGGTGAGAGGGGGCTTGCGGGTTCCTGTGAATTCCCTAAGAAGGGGGTGGGGCCGGTGGCCGGGGCGGGGCTTTCGGCCCGGCGGGAGGGCGGGGTTCGGGTGCGGCGGGAGGGCGGGCCTCGGGCGTGGCGGGAGGGCGGGGCACGGGCGCGGGGCGGCCGGGGCACGGGGCGGCCGGGGCGGCCGCGTGGGGCGTCACTCCAGCCCGAACAGCCGCGCCCCGTTCCCGTGGCACACCCCCCTGAGCCACGCGTCGCCGAGGCCGAGCCGCTCCAGCGCCTCCAGCTGATGCCCGTACCCGTAGGGGATGTTGGGGAAGTCCGTGCCGAGCAGTATCCGGTCGCCGAGGTCCGCGAGCCGTGCCCGCTCCCCGCGCGGGAACGGCGCCTCCCGCTCGCTGAAGTCCGTGAACGCCATCGTCGTGTCGAGCCGCACCTCCCCGTACCGCTCGGCCAGGTCGAGGAAGTCCGCGTACTCCGGCATGCCCATGTGCGCCACGACGAGCCGCAGCCGGGGGTGGCGCGCGAGCAGCCGCCCCACCGGCTCGGGTCCGGTGTGCTTGCCGGGCACGGGTCCGGAGCCGCAGTGCATCACCACGGGCGTGCCGGTGTCGGCGAGGAGCCCCCACGCCGGGTCGAGCAGCGCGTCGTTCGGGTCGTACGCCCCCACCTGTACGTGCGCCTTGAACACCCGGGCCCCGGCCTCGACCGCCTCCCGCACATAGCCCTCGACGCCGGGCTCCGGGAACAGCGTGGCCGTGTGCAGGCAGTCCGGCGTACGGGCCGCGAAGTCCACCGCCCAGCCGTTGAGCCAGCGGGCCATGCCCGGCTTGTGCGGATAGAGCATCGCGGTGAAGGCCCGCACCCCGAACTCCCGCAGCACGGCGAGCCGTCGCTCCTCGTCGTGCCGGTACGCGATGGGCCACTTCCGGTTCGTCAGCGGCCCGACCCCGTCGAAGTACGCCCACACCTTGGCGAGGACGCGCTCCGGCATGAAGTGCGTGTGCACGTCGACGAGCCCGGGCAGCCCGAGCCTCCGCCAGAACGCCACCACGGCCTCGGCCTCGCCCGGCTTCCCCGGGGCTGCCTGCGGGTGCCCACCCGTCGCGCCCTCCCCCGAGGTCTTCCCCGCGCCGAGGCTCGGGACCTCCTCCGAAAGCCTCCCCGCACCGAAACCCGGGACCTCCTCCGAAAGCCTCCCCACACCGAAGCCCGGCACCTCCTCCGAAAGCCTCCCCGAGGACTTCCCCAAGCCCTCCCCGTCGCCTTCCTCCCGGTCGGCTTCCTCCCGGTCGTGCCGCTGTTCCCCGGTCTCACTCGCCACCGCCGGCCACCCCCGCTCCCCGCTCCTGCCCGTAACTCCGCTCCACCTTGGCCACGTGCACCACGTACCGCTCGTACCACTCCTCCCGGCCCCGCTTCCGCGCCTCCCGGTGCTCCGGGGCGTCCCGCCACGCCTTCACCGCGTCCAGGTCCCGGAAGTACGCGACGGTGATCCCGAGCCCGCCGGGCGTCCTCGCCGAGTCGGCCCCGAGGAAGCCCGGGACCTGTGCCACCAGCTCGTCCATACGCTGCGCGGTCTCCCCGTAGCCGTGGTCACCGTCGGTGCGCAGGGCGGTGAACACGACCGAGTAGTAAGGCGGTTCGAAGGGGCCGACGGGCCCTACCACCTCAGGTCTCCCGCGGTCGCCGGGCTCGTACTCCGTCAGCTCGTCATCAGTCAGCACGTGATCAGTCATGGCACCCACCGTCACCGGCGGCCGAACCCCCTGTCCACCTCAGCGAGCCCGCCTTGCCGAACGGGCAGCCAGTTTTGACCTTCCGGTCAGCGAACCGGGGGTGCGGCCCCGGAGGCAGGTCAGCGGCGCCGCGCTCTGCCGACGAGCCGGGCCGTCCGCGGCAGGCCGCAGCGGACCGCCCGCACGACGGGCCCCCGACGACGCGGGCCACCAGCCGGGCAGGCCGTGGACGGGGCCCGAGGCCCCGCAGGAGCAGGCCGCCCACAGGACCCGAGCCCCGCAGGGGCAAGCCGCCGACAGGACCCGAGCCCCGCAGGAGCAGGCCGCCCACAGGACCCGAGCCCCGCAGGGGCAAGCCGCCGACAGGACCCAAGGCCCACAGGGGCGGGCCGCGAGCCGGGGCTCAGAACAATCCGCCCTGCACCGCAGGTATCCCCCGTACCGGAACCGTCACCCCCGCCCCCTCCGCCACCGCTTCAAGGCGCCACCCGCTCAACACCCGCCCGTCCACGACCACCACACCCCCGCGCCCCGCCCCTTCCCGCACCTCCAGATGCAGATCGGGCCCCGCCGCCCCGACCAGCGTGCCCGCGACCGCGCCCCCGTCCACGAGCTCGCCGACCACCCCCGTCGCCTGCCCGAGCGCGAGCCCGAACACCTCCCCGTGGTCGACGCACGCGTACGGCAGCCGCTCCAGCGATTCGGGCCACCCGCCGAGCCCGCTCGCCCTCCGGTGCAGCTCCGCCAGCTCGCGGGCCCGCTCGGCCGGGGGCGGCAACCGCGCCCGCAGGGCCCGCTTGCGCGCGTACGGAATCCGGTCCGGCACGCCGAGCGCGGTGCGCAGCAGTTCCTCGGTGCGGCGGGCGGCCATCAGCGGGCCGCGCCCCAGCCAGCTGTACGCCACCGCCCCCTGCTCAAGGAGGCGCGTGCCGCCCCGCGCGACCCGCGTGATGCCGACCTTCACCACGTCGGGGCCGAACCACGCCACGTACACGTGATACGGCCGTGGATCGTCGGCAAAGGTGTCCGCGGCGACCGAGTGCGCCCGGTCGACGCGGGCGCACTCCTCGCACTGCCCCCGCGTGGCCCGCGCCGCGACCCCCGCGCCCACCGGACACGGCGTCCACCGTCCGCCGCGCCACACCCCGAGGCACCGCCGCCCGCCCCGGGCGCGGAAGGCGAGCACGGCCCCGTACTCCGGCGCGCTCTCGCGCGGCTCCCGTCCGGGCGCGTACCAGCCGAGGGCGGGCCTGCCCTCCGCGTGCCACCGCACCCCCGTGCACCACCACGTCATGCGATCGAGCATGACGCACACCACTGACAACGGGACGGGACGCCCCGGTTCCTCGCGGACATCCCGCAGACGTTCGGCATGGCATCGGACCGCATCACCGAACCCACCGAGGTCGCGGCCCTGATCACGTTCCTGCTCTCGGACGGCACGAGGCCCCCAGCCCACCCTGCACTCGGCTCCCAGCCACGCCCTTCGACCCCGTCGGGGAGGCCCCGAGAGATGACGACAAAAGCCAGAGGCCCCGGATCTCTCCGGGGCCTCTGGCCTGCTGTGCACTCGGCAGGATTCGAACCTGCAACCTTCTGATCCGTAGTCAGATGCTCTATCCGTTAAGCTACGAGTGCTTGTTTTGTTTTTGTCTCGCTCCCGGTCCTTTCGGCCCGCTCGCGGCGACAGGAAGAACATTACATGACTGCCGCCGCCATGTGAAATCCATTGGCCTCACCCCTTGTGACCTGCGAAAACGTTCCCGCGCGTGGAGGGGGCGGGGTGAGGGCGGGGTCGGCCGGAAGCGGTCGGAAGGCTCAGGAAGCACTGAAGCCCCGGTCCAGTGGACCGGGGCTTCAGCTCATGTGCGGAGGCGGAGGGATTTGAACCCTCGATCAGGGGGTTACCCCGAAACCGCATTAGCAGTGCGGCGCCATAGACCGGACTAGGCGACGCCTCCAACCTGATGCACCTCCGCGAGCGCGGGTGTGCGTGCAGATGATGACACAGCCAGGGGCCGCGCCACCAATCGCGGCTTCCACGGTACTAGTCGCGCGGGTCGAAGAGCAAAGCGTCCGAGGCCCCCGCAACGCGGCAGGGCCGGGGGCGTTAGAGGGGGTGGTAGGCGCCCGCCCCACCGGTGGGCGCGAGGTGGAAACCGCACACCCCAGGAGAGCCTCCGTGAGGACCGTCAGCGAACGCCGTCCCTTCCGCACCACCGTCGCGGCCACCGTCACGACCGTCGCCGCCTCCTTCGCCGCCCTCGCGGCGCCGTCCGCCGCCGCGGCCCCCGCCGACCTGATCACCCGCGATCACCTGGGCCTCGTCAGCCGCGACCACCTCGAAGTCACGTACTCCGAGAACGACGGGACGGCGCACAGGACGTACGACCTCGAATGCGGCCCGGCCGCCGGCAGTCACCCGGCTCCCTCCGACGCGTGCGCACGTCTGGACGGGCTCGCGGCCGAAGGCGCCGACCCCTTCCGGCCGGTGGCGCGCGACGCCATGTGCACGCAGGTGTACGGCGGCTCGCAGACCGCCCACGTGACGGGCACCTGGCAGGGGCGGCCCGTCGACGCCTCCTTCAAGCGGACCGACGGCTGCCAGATCTCGCGGTGGAACACGCTGGTTCCGGTCCTGCCCTCCACCGGCGCGTAACGTCCGCCACGCGCGCGTGGCGGACGAATTCCCCTAGTTCCGCGAGGTGCCGTGCAGTTCCGCGAAGTGCCGTGCGGCGCCGTGGTGAAGTGCGCCGCGCGCCCCCACCGTGACCAGGCAGGACCGAAGCCCTCACAGCTTCTGCGTGCAGTCTCCCTCTCACTCCCCCTCATCCGGCGTCGCGCCCGCAACCGCTCCCCGTAGACTTTCCTCCCGTGACATGCCGCGGGCCGCGGGGCAAGATGGCCTGGGCGGTCGGCAAGGTGCGGTAACCAGGGAGGAAGCGTCGTCGTGAGCAGCAGGCCATCCCGAGGCGCTGCTCGCCTCGCAGCCATACTCGACGCGCTCCCGGACGCGCTGGTGCTGGTCAACGCCAACGGGACCGTCGTGAACGCGAACGCCATCGCGCTCGAGGCCTTCGAGGCGCCCGGCACCGCGCTCGTGGGGCGCGGACTGCTCGATCTGCTGCCGGAGTTCGACTCCCGGCTTATTCCCGGCTCCATGCGCCGTCCGGACAGTACGGACGAACGCGGACGGACCAAGCCGAAGCGGATGATCGCCCGCCGGACGGACGGCTACGAGTTCCCGGTCGAGGTCACCAGCTCCAGCCTCGAGGACAGCAGGAACGCCTACGACGAGCGCTACGGCCACAGCGGTCACAGCGGCTACAGCGGTTACAGCGGCGACGAGATGCTGATGATCGTCGTCCGTGACCTGTCCGGCGCGCTCAACACGGAAGCCGAGCTCGCGCGTTCGCAGCGGCAGACCGAGATGATCCTGCGGGCCGCCGCCGAGGGCGTCGTCGGCACGGACACCGACGGCCGCGTCGTCCTGGTCAACCCCGCCGCCGCCCAGATACTCGGCTTTCGCGCGAGCGACCTCGGCGGGCAGGAACTGCACCCGCTGGTCCTGCACTCGCGCGCCGACGGCGAGCCGTTCCCGTACGACGAGTCCCCGCTCGCGGACACGCTGCGCTCCGGCCGCAAGCACCGCGTGCGGGGTCAGGTCCTGTGGGCCAAGAGCGGCGAGAAGGTCGCGGTCGACCTGACGACGGCACCCGTGCGCGACGGCGACCAGCTCGTCGGCGCGGTCATGACCTTCACCGACCGGCGGCCGTACGACGCGCTCGCGGAGAAGCACGAGGCGGCGCTCGCCCAGCACGCCGAGGAGCTGCGCGAGGCCGCCGAGCGCCGCGCGGAGGAGCTCGCGGCCGAGCAGGAGCGGTACGCGGCGCTCGCCGAGCGCGAGAAGGACCGCTTCGAGGCCTTCGCCGAGCAGGAGGAGGAGCGGTACGACGCCCTCGACGCCCGGCACCAGCAGCTCGTGGCCGTCCTCGACCGGTCCCTGCGCGGGCCGCTCGACGAGATGCGCCGCGAACTGGCCGCGCTGGCCGCCGACGACGCGGGCCAGCTCTGGCCCGAGGCCAACCAGGTCCTGCACCACCTGTCGGCCGGGTACGCGCGCATGACGACCCTCGTGGACAACGTCCTGGGCTTCCAGCGCCTGGAGACGGGCGCCGAGGAACTGGCCCGTACGGTCGTGCCGCTGGACGCCGTCGTGGCGGCGGGCGTCGACGGGGCCGTCGAGCTGATCGGGCCCGGCCGCGCCCAGTTCGCCGTGCACGCGCCGCCGGTCGCGGTCCACGTGGACGCGCACCGGCTCGCGACGGCCCTCGCGCACCTGATCGCCGACGTGGCCGGAATCGACGCTACCGGCAACACGCGCGCGGGAGCCGTGGTTTCGGGCGGCCCCGAGGCCGCGGCCGGGTACGTCGACTCGACCGTCGTCGTCGCCGCGGCCCAGCGCGGCGAGGTCGTCCGCATCGAGGTGCGCGGGCCCTACACCGGCGGTGACCCCGTCCACGAGCCCGTCGTCCAGGGCATCGTGCGGGCCCACGGCGGCGTGCTCCAGACGCATGAGGTGCCGGGCACGGGCGGCGTCGCGTACGTGCTCGAAGTGCCGGTCGGGGACGGCGCCGGGGCCGCTCCCGCTCCCGGGGCGTCCGTCGCTCCGGGGACGTCCGTCGAGGTGGCCCCGCGACCGGCTCCGGCCGTCGCCGAGAGCCCCGCGCAGGGCGGCGACACGGTGGGCGCCGGTGTCCCGGTGCCCGAGCAGGCAGGGGCTCCCGCCGGGGGCGGCCGCAGGCGCGCGCGGCGCTCCTCGGTGGACTCCTTCCTCGACAGTGGCCTTCCCGGGGAGGCTGGTTCCGGTGACACCGCGGGTGCGGGGGTCCCTGGAGGCGCCGACTCCGGTCCGGGTGCGGGTGTGCGTACGAGTGCTGGTCCTGGTGCTGGGCCTGGTGTCGGTCCTGGTGCTGGGCTTGGTGTCGGTCCTGGTGCTGGGCCTGGTGTCGCCGGACCCGCCGCGGAGGCCGGTCCCGGTGGTACCGGGCGGCGCAGGCGGCGTGCGGTGGCGCACGGTCCGGCGGAAGCCGTCCCGGTCGCGCCCGGGGACACGGGCGCCGGTGCGTCCGGCGCGCCTGGCGCCTCTGGCATGTCCGGTATGCCTGGTGCGTCCGGTGACACCTCCGGCGGTACGTCGGGAGGAACCGGCCGGCGCCGGGGACGGCCGAGCCCCGCCGAGGGGGCCGTGATGACGGCGGCCGAGCACGCCGCCGGTTCCGCGGCGCTCGGCGAAACGGTGCCCCCTCAGGGAGTGCCGTCCCAGGGAGTGCCGCCGCAGGGCGACGGCGGTCCTTCGGGGCGGCGTGCCCGGCGCGCGGGCGAGTCGCACGCGCTGGCGTTGCCGTCGGGGACCGGGGCCGCTCCGGAGACCGGGGACGGACAGGGCGACGACCCCGACGCCCCGCGCCCCGGTGGCCGTCGCGCCCGGCGCGCGCTGGCGGCGGCCCGGGAGCGGGCCGCGGCGGAAGAGGCGTCCAACAGCCGGGTGTTCGCGCTGCCTCCGGCCGAGGCGGACCGCGAGGAGGGCAGCGGGGCGCTGGTCGGCGCCGAGCAGGTCACCGGGCAGGACGCCGGACCGGCCGCCGGGCAGGCCTCTGGACAGTCGGTGCGGGGCGGTGCGCGGCAGCTCGCCGGTGCGCACCCCTCCGGTGCCGGGCAGGACGCGCGCGGCACGGTCGCCACGGAGGCCGGGCCCGCGCGGGTCGGCGCCTCGGTGAGCGTCCCGGCGGGCGTACAGGCCGGGATGCAGGCCGCCGCACGTGGCGGCGTGCCCCCGCAGGGCCGCGCGCCCGCTCCGGCCCGGGGCACCGTGCCCGCTCCCGCGCCGGGAGGCCTCCCCGTGGGGCAGGGCGACGCGAGGCAGGACGACACGGGGCAGCACGCCGTGGCACCGCAGGACCCGACCGACGACCACACCCCGCCGCAGCCGCACCCCACGCAGCCCCCCTCGCTGCCCGGCCAGGCGCAGCCGCAGGCCCCGACCGGGCGCAGGCGCGCACGGCAGGCCCCGCCGACGGCCGACCCGGCGGGCGGTGCGACTCCGCCCCAGGACATGCCCGGCGCGGGCACCCCGGCGGCAGGCGTCCCGACCGGCGCCAGGCCCGCCGAGGGCACCCCCGCGGGGGGCACGCCGTCGACCGCCCTGCCGCCGCAGGCCGCGCCACAGGCCCCGCAGGCAGTCCCGCACGCGGCCCCGCAGGCAGTCCCGCACGCGGCCGCGCAGGCCGTCCCGCACGCCGGAGCGGCGCCCGCCCAGGGCGCCGCCGCCCTGCCGCCGGAACGTGACCCACGCGCGCGTGCGGCGCAGCCGCTGCCCGCCGAGGCCGCGTCCGTCGACCCGAACTCGACGCAGGGCCGCGCGATCAGCGTCCGGACGCTCGGCCAGGGCGTGCCCTTCGGCCGCCAGCCGCAGCCGCCCCTACAGCCGCAGGCCCAGCCGTCGCACGGCCCCGCGCAGTCCGCTCAGCCCGCGCAGGGCGGTTCGGGGCGCCGCCGCAAGCTGGCGACGCCGCCCGAGCCCGGCGCCGACGAGCGACCGGAGAGCGCGGCCCGCCCGCACCCGCAGGCGCCGCAGCAGACCAAGCCGCAGCCGCAGCCCCGGCTCTCGCCGGGCACCGAGGGCACCGGACGCTCGTACGCGATCGGCGCCCCGGACGAGAACGCCGCCGAGGGCCCCGAGCCGCTGGACGGCCCCGGTGGCGCCGTCGAGGTGACGAACCGGCCCCAGCCTCGGCCCATGGACGACGAGTTGCCGCCCGAGCCGCTGGACAACCCGCGCCGACTGCTCGTCTGGCCCGCGCCCGACGTCACCACGCAGCAGGCACTGAGCGACCGCGGCTACCGGCCCGTCATCGTGCACTCGCGCGAGGAGGTCGACGCGCAGATCGCCGCGTTCCCCGCGGCCCTCTTCGTGGACCCGCTGACCGGCCCGATCACGCGCACCGCGCTGCAGTCGCTGCGCCAGGCCGCCGTCGCCGCCGAGGTGCCCGTGCTCGTCACGGCCGGGCTCGGGCAGGCCTCCCGCGAGGCGGCGTACGGCGCCGACCCCGCCGTGCTCCTGAAGGCCCTCGCGCCGCGCGACAGCGAGCAGCACCCGCCGCGGGTCCTGCTGATCGAGGAGCACGAGGAGATCGCCCTCGCCCTGACGGCGACCCTGGAGCGGCGCGGCATGCAGGTCGCACGGGCCGAGAGCGACGCCGACGCGGTGACGCTCGCCGCCCAGACCCGGCCGAACCTGGTGGTCATGGACCTCCACCAGGTACGCCGGCGGCGCGCGGGAATCATCGACTGGCTGCGCGCCAACGGCCAGTTGAACCGCACGCCGCTGGTCGTCTACACGGCCGCCGTCGACGAGACCGACCTGCCGAAGCTCGCGGCGGGCGAGACCGTCCTGTTCCTCGCCGAACGCTCCACGAGCAGCGAGGTGCAGACCCGGATCGTCGACCTGCTGGCGAAGATCGGCACGAACTGAGCAGGCGGCAGGGCCCGAGGGGGACGGCCCCTCGGGCCCGTGCCACGGCCCCTCAGACCCGTGTCACGTCCAGTTCTCCGGCTGCGTACTGCCTGCGCAGCACCTTCTTGTCGAACTTGCCGACGCTCGTCTTGGGGACGGCGGCGACGAGGGCCCAGCGCTCGGGGAGCTGCCACTTGGCGACGCGGGTGGCCAGGAAGTCGCGCAGGGCGGCGTAGTCGGCGGTCGCCTCCTCCTTGAGGACGACGGTGGCCAGGGGACGCTCGCCCCACTTCTCGTCGGGGACGGCGACGACGGCTGCCTCGGCGACGTCGGGGTGGGACATCAGGGCGTTCTCCAGCTCGACGGAGGAGATCCACTCCCCGCCGGACTTGATGACGTCCTTCGCCCGGTCGGTGAGGGTCAGGAAGCCGTCGGCGGAGATGACGCCGACGTCCCCGGTCTTGAGCCAGCCGTCGGCGCTGAACTTGTCCTCGGGCCGGACCACGTCGCCGCCCGCGCCGCCGTAGTAGGCGCCCGCGATCCAGGGGCCGCGGACCTCCAGTTCGCCCGCGGACTCACCGTCCCAGGGGAGGTGGCTGCCGTCGGGGCCGACGAGGCGGCCCTCGACCCCGGCCGGGAAGCGGCCCTGGGTGAGGCGGTAGGCCAACTCCTGGTCGGTGCCCACGGCGTGCGCGGGCGGCCGCGAGACCGTGCCGAGCGGGGAGGTCTCCGTCATGCCCCAGGCGTGGCAGACGCGGACCCCCAGCCGGTCGAAGGCCTCCATCAGGGACGTCGGACACGCCGCGCCGCCGATGGTGACCTGGTGCAGACAGCTCACGTCGCGGGGCTTCGCGGTGAGTTCGGCGAGCAGCCCCTGCCAGATGGTGGGCACGGCCGCGGCGTGCGAAGGGCGCTCGCTCTCGATCATCTCGGCGAGCGGCGCGGGCTGGAGGAAGCGGTCCGGCATCAGCATGCCGACGCCCGTCATGAACGTCGCGTGCGGCAGTCCCCAAGCGTTGACGTGGAACTGCGGTACGACGACGAGGCTGGTGTCGGCGTCCGTGAGTCCCATGGACTGGGCCATGTTGACCTGCATGGAGTGCAGATAGATGGAGCGGTGGGAGTAGACGACGCCCTTGGGGTCGCCGGTGGTGCCCGAGGTGTAGCACATGGCGGCGGCACGGCGTTCGTCGAGCTCGGGCCAGTCGTAGGCGGTCGGCCGGTCCGCGATCAGTTCCTCGTACTCGTGGACCTGGGCCCGCACGCCGTCGAGGAGGGCGCGGTCGCCGGGGCCGGAGACGACGAGGTGCTCGACCGTCGGCATCCGGTCGAGCAGCGGCGCGATCAGGCCTAGCAGGGAGCCGTTGACGATGATGACGCGGTCCGCCGCGTGGCCGACGATCCAGGTGAGCTGCTCGGCGGGCAACCGCAGATTGAGCGTGTGCAGGACGGCGCCCATGCAGGGCACGGCGAAGTAGGCCTCGACGTGCTCGGCGTTGTTCCACATGAAGGTCGCGACGCGTTCGTCGTCGCTGACCCCGAGGTCCTCACGCAGGGCGTGGGCGAGCTGGGCGGCGCGGGCGCCGATCTCCCGGAAGCTGCGGCGCTGTGGGGCACCGTCGCCGGTCCAGGTGGTGACCTGTGATGTCCCGTGCACGGTCACGCCGTGGTTGAGGATGCGGGTCACGGTCAGCGGTACGTCCTGCATGGTGCTCAGCACGGCGTCCTCCCGGTCGGCGGGCGGCAGGCGGCCGGGTGCTCCCGGCGCTCTACCTGGCGGTAGCCCCAGATTCTCGCCGCATACCGAGCGGTATGTCACTACCGCGAGCGCACAAGAACGCAAATTGAGCTACGACCGCCACCCGCCCGGCGCCCCGGCCACCCGCCCGGCGCCCCGGCCACGCGACGCGCCCGCGAAACGCCGACCAACCGGCCGACCGGCCAGCCGGCTTGCTGGCCAGTCGGCTTGCTGGCCGGTTGGCTTGCCGCTCAGCGGACCGGCGTCAGCTCCGGGTCCTCGCGGAGCTTGCCGAGCGCCCGCGACACCGCGCTCTTGACCGTGCCGATGGACACCCCGAGCACCTCGGCCGTCTGGGCCTCGCTCAGGTCCTCGTAGTACCGCAGGACGACCATGGCCCGCTGCCGCGCCGGCAGCTTCATGATCGCGCGCCACATCGCGTCGTGCAGCGCCTGCTGCTCGGCGGGGTCACCGGCCGGCACGGTCTCCGGCTCGGGCAGCTCGTCACAGGCGAACTCGTCGACCTTGCGCTTGCGCCACTGCGACGTGCGCGTGTTCAACAGGGCCCGGCGCACGTACCCGTCGAGCGCCCGGTGGTCCTCGATCCGGTCCCAGGCCACGTAGGTCTTGGTCAGGGCCGTCTGCAGCAGGTCCTCGGCGTCGCTCGGGTTCGCCGTCAGCGAGCGAGCGGTGCGCAGCAGCACGGGCTGGCGGGCCCGGACGTACGAGGCGAACGACGGGTAGGCGGAAGGACCCGCGCCCCGCGTCGCGGCCTTCGATGCGCTGGTGCACACGGACACCATGGATGCGGTCATGGCTCCACGCTAGAAGCGCCCCCTACATCTGCGGATCGGCCGCAGGTCCCGAAGCCGTGTCCGCCTCAGGTTGTACGAGGGGAGGTAGCCTCACCTCCTGAAGGTGGAGGAGAAGGAGCCCGCCCCTGAGGGTTCGACCCTGAGGAACCGGAAACCGCTTGCCCACTCGGCTCCCGTCTCCGCTCACCCCAGCACGGCCACCGGCGCGTGCACCAGGTTGCGATCGATCTGCAGCGTGCGCCCGCCGTACCGCTCCGTGACGTTGCCCGCGTACTGGTGGATCCGGCGCTCCGGATGCCAGGCGTACCAGGGCAGTCCCTGCTCACCGTACAAGTCGGGCCGGTTGTTCCAGCGTGCGAACCACATGATCGACGGCAGGTCGTCGACCCCCGCCCGGCGCGCCGACTCCAGGTGCGCTACGCCGGAATCGGCACTGCTGTAGAAGCCCGGTACGTAGCCATGGCTGCGCACTTCGCGGCTCCAGGCCCGTACGAAAGTGAGCGTGGCCGTGGCGCATTTCTCGTTCTGGTACGCATACGCCTCCATGTCGAGGTAGAGCGGACTGTCCGGCCCCATGCCGAGCGCCGCGGCCCGGAGCACCGCGTCGTGGCCCTCCCGGGTGCCCTGGGGACCGGGCTCGCTTCCGATGCGGACGTGCTGCTTGTTCGCCGCCCGGACGCACGGGGACTGCGAGCCGACGTACACCGGCAGCACGCCCCAGCCCATCTCGTCGACCGCCGTCAGCCAGGCGCGGCTCAGCTGCGGCTGGTCCTGGCAGGCCCGGCCGCGCCCGGCGTAGTAGACGCCCACCGCGCGGTACGGCGAGTCGAGCCAGCGCCGCATGGTGTCCGCCGACGGCGTCAGACAGGTGTCGAAGGCCCGGCCGTCGAAGACCCCGGGCCCGGCCGCCGCCGCGGGCCGGCCCGGGCCCGTCGGTCCCCCGAGGACCGCCGGACGCGCGGGCCCCGAAGCTTCGGCAGGTCCCGGACCCTCGGGTGGGCGCGAGGTGTCCAGGGCCAGCGTCGCCAGGGCGAGGGCGAGGACAAGGCCAGTGATCTTCTTCCGGTGGCGCATGGGGCGAGTGAACGGCCCGGGGTGGGTGCCCGGCCCGGGACACGCGCCGCGTTCAGCCGTCCGCCGTCAGAATCAGCCCCGAAGTGGGGACGCCGGTGCCCGCCGTGACCAGGGCGCGCGCGGCGCCGGGTATCTGGTTCACCGCGGTGCCGCGCAGCTGGCGCACGGCCTCCGCCATGCCGTTCATCCCGTGGAGATAGGCCTCGCCGAGCTGTCCGCCGTGGGTGTTCAGCGGCAGCCGCTCCTTGGCGACGAACTCCGCGGCCTCACCCGGCGCGCAGAACCCGAACTCCTCCAGCTGCATCAGCACGAACGGAGTGAAGTGGTCATAGAGGATCCCTACGTCGACATCGCCGGGGGCGAGCCCCGAGGTGCGCCACAACTGCCGTGCCACGACGCCCATTTCCGGCAGGCCGGTGAGATCGTCCCGGTAGTAGCTGGTCATCTGCTCCTGCGCCCGGCCCGCGCCCTGCGCGGCGGCGGCGATCACCGCGGGCGGCTTCGGCAGGTCCCGGGCCCGCTCCGCGCTGGTGACGACGAGGGCCTGGCCGCCGTCGGTCTCCTGGCAGCAGTCCAGGAGCCGCAGCGGCTCCACGATCCACCGGGAGGCCGCGTGCTCCTCCAGCGTGATGGGTCTGCCGTGGAAATACGCCGCCGGGTTCGTCGCCGCGTACTTCCGGTCGGTGACCGCCACGTGGCCGAAGACCTCCGGGGTCAGCCCATGGGCGTGCAGATAGCGCTGCGCGGCCATCGCCACCCAGGACGCCGGGGTGAGCAGTCCGAACGGCAGCGCCCAGCCGAGCGCGACACCCTCCGCCGAGGGCTCGCGGTGGCTCACTCCGGCGCCGAAGCGGCGCCCGGACCGCTCGTTGAACGCCCGGTAGCAGACCACCACTTCGGCCACCCCCGCGGCTATCGCGAGCGCCGCCTGCTGCACGGTCGCGCAGGCCGCGCCGCCGCCGTAGTGCACACGGGAGAAGAACGAGAGCTCGCCGATGCCCGCCGCCTGGGCGACTGTGATCTCCGGGCTCGTGTCCATCGTGAACGTGACCAGGCCGTCGACGTCGGCGGGGGCGAGACCCGCGTCGTCGAGCGCCGCCCGCACCGCCTCCACGGCCAGTGTCAGCTCGCTGCGCCCGGAGTCCTTGGAGAACTCGGTGGCACCGATCCCGACGATCGCCGCCCTGCCACCGAGGTCGTCCCGCGCCCGCACGCTCATGCGGCACCTCCTGCTACGACTGGGGGTGAGCCGACCGGGGCTGCGCCGCCTGGGGCTGCGCTTCCTGGGGCCGAGCCGCTTGCTGGGCTTGACTCGCCCACCGGGGCCACACCGTCTGAGGCCGCTGCGCCTGGGGCCGAGCCGCCCGAGGCCGCCTTGCCCGCTGGGCTTGTCTTGCCCGCCGGGTCCACGCCACCTGGGGGAGCGTCGCCCGCCTTGCCCGCCAGGGCCGCGCCGCGCGAGGCCGCGCCGCCCGTCTCGTCCGACTGGCCCGTCTCCCCCGCCCGCGCCGCCGCGCCCCCGACCGTCACCGTCACCATGCCGGTGACGTGCTTGCCCATGCCATTGGCCCCGACGACCCTGACCGTGGCCGTGACGCCCTCCGGGGCGCGGGTGACCTCCTCGACGGTGCCCGTCAACACCATCGTGTCCCCGGGGTAGTTGGGCGCGCCCAGCCTGATCTTCACCTGGCGCAGGGCCGCGCGAGGGCCGAAGTGGTCGGTGATGTACCGCCCCACCAGGCCGTTGGTGGTGAGGATGTTCATGAAGATGTCCGGGGAACCCCTCTCCTTGGCGAGCTCCACGTCGTGGTGCACGTCCTGGTAGTCCCTGGAGGCGATGGCTCCGGCGACGATCAGCGTGCGCGTGATCGGGATCTCCAGCGGCGGCAGCGTGTCCCCCACCCTCACGGTGACCCGGCCCTTCGGCGGGTGCCCCCGCTCCGCGCGGCCCTCACCCGCGCGGCCCTCACCCACGTGGCCCGTCTCCGCGCGGCCCATCAGCCCTCGCCCCCTTCCGGAGCGGCCAAGGCCGCACTCTCCAGGGCCCGGAACACCGGCAGCTCCAGGTCCTCGTCCACCCGCTGGAACTCCAGCCGCACCGGCATCCCGATGCGCACGGCCCGGTGTGGCACCCCCACCACATTGCTGATGATCCGCACGCCCTCCACGAGCTCGACGAGCGCCACCGCGTACGGACTCGCCCCGCCGGAGGCCCCGTCCGGCGGGGCGAAGGCCGGGAACGGGGGGTGGTGCATCACCACGTACGAATAGACCGTGCCCTCGCCGCTCGCCTCGACCGTGTCCCACTCGGGGGAGCCGCAGGCCCCGCACCCCGGCAGCCAGGGGAAACGGAGCGTGCCACAGGCCCCGCAGCGCTGGATGAGCAGGCGGCGGCGGGCCACGCCCTCCCAGAACCCGGCGTTGTCCCGGTTGACCACCGGGCGCGGGCGAGCGGGCGGGGCAGCTCCGCGCCCCCGGGCGGCAGGCGTGGCCGTCGGCCGCCGCTTCGCGGGGCGGTACTTGAGGATCCGGAAGCGGTGGGTGCCCGCGAGCTCGCCGCCCGCGCGGATGTCCATCCGGGTCGTCACGAAATACCCCGCGCCGAGCTTGGTGGTCTTGCGGTCCGACACCGACTCGATCACCGCGTCGAACGTGATCTCGTCGCCCGGCCGCAGTGGGCGCAGATACTCCTGCTCGCAGTCGGTGGCGACCACCGAGGTGCACCCGGCGTCGTCGAGCAGCGCGAGCAGCTCGTCGTACGCCTCCGAGCGGGTCGCGTGGCCCGCGAGGCCGCCCATCGTCCAGGCCTGGAGCATGGTCGGCGGGGCGATGGCGCCGGGCCCCGCATAGGCCGGGTGGGTGTCGCCGATGGCCTCGCACCAGTGCCTGATCATCGGTGCGTTGACCGGATCCCTGCCGTGGCCGGACTCGGCCGCGGACCGGCCCTCGTACGCCTTCAGCCGTCCGTACCACCGGTCGGGTCCGTCCGGTCCCGCCGCCGGTCCGTCCGCCCTGCTCCGCGCGCTGCCCGTCACCGTCGCCCCCTCCGCCGCCCTGATCAACCGCCCCCGCGAACTCCTGACATATTCGGTACACCGCAGCCGCCGCGCCGGTTCCCACGGATGCCCCGCCGCCACGCCACTATTTTCTGACTGTCCGTCAGTTTCCGTACGGGTGTCAAGACGCGGAGCCGACGCCGACCGCCGCACCCCGCACACACAGCTGCGCGGCGGGGCCCGAGGCACCGCCGCGCAAACCGTCACATCACCCCACAGAGCAGGCCCCGAGGATCACTCCCCGACGAGGCCCCGGCTCACCACAGTTCGCTGAAGTTGACGGCGACGTTGGCGTTCGACTGGTCGATGTCCGTGAACGCGGAGCCGTTCACCTGAGCCGTGTTGCTCTGGTTGGAGGCGCCGTTGCCGACCGCCTGCTGCTGAGTGGTCGAGGAGTTGCCGTTGTTGTCATCGCCGACACCGCTGCCGTTGACGACCGCAACACCCGCGTTCGATCCGTTGTCCGCGAACGAGCCGTTGTCGGCCATCGCGACACCCGAGAAGAGGGCGGCAGCCAGCGGCAGTGCGGCGACGGCGGCGAGGGCACGGGCGGTACGGATGCTTGCCATGTCTATTTCCTCCAGAACGGGGGGGGTGAGCTCCGGCCCCTGCCGGGCGCACCTGAAATACGGCTTGTTCCAGGGCAGTTGGCCGACCGCCCCGGAGATCTGCACGACGTCGCGCATCCAGAGTTGCCCACCGAATCCCCGCCGAACCACCCCGGAAGTCACTATTCCCCCGCAAGCGTGAGGACAAGTCGATAAACCCGCTTCGCTCCACCAACGCCCCAGTTCAGCACCCTCGCCCCAGCTGACCCCAGACGCCGCACGGGCTGAAGCGTTCCGGCAAAACCCCGGCAAAAGGGGGCGCTGCCCCCATCCGGCCACCCTGCACGCCTCCCCCTCTTCCCTTCATCGAACGCTAGTACGAAAATGAAGTCATGGCCCCCAGCGACCGCCATGCCGAAGACCACCCCGCCCACGACGGCCCGCACGAGCCGGCCGCCGAGCACCCGCCCGCCCACGAGCCACGGCCCTCCGGACCGGCGCCCCGCGCGCGGGCACGCCACGCCGCCGAGCGTCACACCGCCACCCTCGCGCTGGCCCACGCCCTGTCCGCCGCCGAGCGGGGCCTCGCCGTCATCCCCCTGACCCGCGGCAAGCTCCCCGCGCTGCGCTCGCCGCACCACGACGACCCGCACACCCCGCCCTGCCACGGCGAGTGCGGACGCACGGGCCACGGCGTGTACGACGCCTCCACCGACCCGGTGCGCATCCGCGAGCTGTTCGCCGCGGCGCCCTGGGCCTCGGGCTACGGCATCGCGTGCGGCCTGCCGCCGTACCACCTGATCGGCATCGACCTGGACACCAAGTCCGGCGCCGACGCCCCCGCCGCGCTGCGCGAGCTGGCGCTGCGGCACCTGTTCACCATCCCGGAGACCGTCGTCGTCACCACCCCCAGCGGCGGGCGTCACGTCTGGCTGTCCGGGCCGCCGGACGTCGTCGTGCCCAACTCGGCGGGCCGTCTGGCCCCCGGCATCGACATCCGGGGCGCGGGCGGCTATCTGGTCGGCCCCGGCTCGCGCACCGAACAGGGCGTGTACAGCACCGTGCCGGGCACCGCCCACCTGCCCCCGGCCGCATGCCCCGAGGCCCTTCTGCGGCTGCTCGTGCCCCCGCTCCGCCGACACCCGACGGCACCGCCGCGCGCGGGCGGCCCCGAGGCCGCCCAACAGGGCCAGGGCCTGGTCCAGTTCGTCCTCGCCGCGCACGAGGGCCAGCGCAACACCCGGCTGTTCTGGGCCGCTTGCCGCGCCTACGAGAACGGCCTGGGCGAGGCCCTCACCGCCCCCCTCACCGAAGCGGCCCTGCGCGTCGGCCTCACCCTCCGCGAGGCCCGCTCCACGATCGCCTCAGCGGCCCGCCTGACCGGCCACGCCTGACCCCACGCACGCGTGCCGCACGATGCGGCCTCGGCCCCGGGCCGCGAACCAGCCACACACACCGGACGCCCCCAGGGGCGGACCCTTCACGCGCGAAGGGGCGCCCGGATCTCTCCGGACGCCCCTTCGACGGCTGGCTCTGGGCCAGCACCCGCGGTGGGTGTGGGATTTGAACCCACGGTGACTCGCGCCACGACGGTTTTCAAGACCGTTCCCTTAGGCCGCTCGGGCAACCCACCCCGCGCTGCCGCCGTGTGATCGAGCGGGCTTGCGCGGGGTCAAGAGTAGCGGGTCAGCTGTCGCCCTTGCGCTCGCCCAAGGTCACGTCCACCGTGTGCTCCTTGCCGTCGCGCTCGTAGGTGATCTTGACCTTGTCGCCCGGCTTGTGGGTCCAGATCTGGCCGATCAGGGTCGGGCCGCTGTCGATGACCGTGTCGTCGAGCTGCGTGATGACGTCGCCGGACTTCAGGCCCGCCTTGGCCGCGGGGCCGTTCGGCTCGACCGCGGGGCCCGAACCGGCGGCGCCGCGGTCGGAGATCACCGCGCCGCCCGAGGCGTCGGCCAGGGAGACCGAGGCGCCGATCATCGGGTACGTGGGCTGGCCGGTCTTGATCAGCTGCTGCGCGACGTTCTTCGCCTGGTTCACCGGGATCGCGAAGCCGAGGCCGATGGAGCCGGACTGCCCGCCGCCGACGCCGCCCCCGCTGTCGGCGGGCTTGATGGCGGAGTTGATGCCGATGACGGCGCCGCGCGCGTCCAGGAGGGGGCCTCCGGAGTTGCCCGGGTTGATGGACGCATCGGTCTGCAGGGCGCTCATGTACGAGCTCTTGCTGCTGGCGCCGTCGCTGGAGGTGACGGGGCGGTTCTTCGCGCTGACGATGCCCGTCGTGACCGTGTTGGACAGGCCGAAGGGGGCGCCGATCGCGATGGTGGAGTCACCGACGGCGACCTTGTCGGAGTCGGCGAGCGCGAGCGGGCGCAGGTTCGCCGGCTTGTTCTTGAGCTTGATGACCGCCACGTCGTACCCCTGCGCGCGGCCGACCACCTCGGCGTCGTACTTCTTGCCGTTCGAGAACGTGGCCGACAGCTTGCCGCCCTCGGCGGCCGAGGCCACCACGTGGTTGTTCGTGAGGATGTGGCCTTCCTTGTCGTACACGAAGCCGGTGCCCGTACCGCCCTCGCCGCTGCCGCTCTGGGCCTCCAGGGTGACCACGCTCGGCAGCGCCCTGCTCGCGATGCCGGCGACCGAGCCCGGCTCGCGCTTGAGGTCGGCGGGGGCGTCCGAGGCGGAGACCGTCGTGGAGTCCGTGCTGCTGTCGTCGTTGCGGTCCGCCGCCCAGTAGCCGATGCCGCCGCCCACGCCGCCCGCGACGAGGGCCGCCGCGAGCACGGCCGCGACCAGACCGCCGCGACGGCGGCCGCCCGGCTGGGGCGCGGACGGCTGCTCGGCCGTCCAGGAGGAACCCCATCCGGAGCCCCCGCCCTGCGTGTACGACGGCACGGCGGGCGGCGGGGGCGGCGGCCAGGAGCCGCCCGACGCGGCCGCAGGCGCGGGGGCCTGGGCGTGCGCGGCCGCCGTGTGGGCGTACGGGTCCGGGATCTGGGGCGCGGGCGCCGGCGGTGCGGCGGGCGCCTGGGGCTGCGTCTGCGCGGCGTCCTGCGGCGCCTGCTCGGGCGCGGGCGCCGCGGCGGGCTCATGGGCGGGCGCGGACGCGGGCTCCGGCCTCGCGGACGCCTCCGGTGCGGGAGGGGCGGCGGGAGCAGCGGGAGTGTCCACCGGCACAGGAGGTGCGGACGGGGCCGGGGGGACCGCAGTGCCCTCGTTCTCGGTGCTCACAGCTTTCTTCTCCTCGGTCCACGCTGTCGTACTCGGTCACGGCCAAAGATCGGCCCGGGGCGGCACAGGTCGGGTACCCGGTCAACCGTTCAGTTGTCCCAGTCAGCTTTTCCCATGGGCTGTCAGGCCACCATAAGCCGACGCTGTGCGTTCACGACGGGCGAAACCGCCGCATTCGGAAAGCTCCGGAAGGCTCCGGGAGGTTCCGGAAAACCGTGGAAGACCGCGTGCGCCTCACAGAAGCCCCGGAGCCTGCCGAGTCTCCGGAAAGCTCATCCGAAGGTTCACAGCCGAGTCACAGAGCCACCTGAAGGCAGCGTGAGAGGAGTCTGAGAAAGGCCGCGCACCGCGGCGCCGACCTCACCCCTGGGGCCGCCGACCCTCACCCCCGGGGCCACCGGTCCACATACCCGGGATCGTCGTCCGCCCCCCAGAGGCCGCCGGTCCGCACCCCCAGAGGCCGCCGGTCCGCATACCCGAGGCCGCCGGTCCGCACCCCCAGGGCCCACGGCACCCCTCGCGCCCGACCCGCCGCAGCCCTCACACCCCGGCCCCGCGGGCCCCCGCCCCCGGACGGTGGCACCATGACGCGGTGACCCACGCACGACAGCACCTCATCCAGGTCGTCGCCCACCGAGGGGCCTCCGAGGACGCCCCGGAGCACACACTGGCCGCCTACAAGAAGGCCGTCGAGGACGGCGCGGACGCCCTCGAATGCGATGTCCGGCTCACCGCGGACGGACATCTGGTCTGCGTCCACGACCGCCGCGTCAACCGCACCTCGAACGGCCGCGGCGCCGTCTCCGCCCTGGAGCTCGCCGAGTTGGCCGCGCTCGACTTCGGCTCTTGGAAGAACCGCGAACAGGGCCCGTACGCCGAGGACCCCGACTGGGAGGAGGGCCCGGCCCCGGAGGACACCTCGGTCCTCACCCTGGAGCGACTCCTGGAGCTCGTGGCCGAAAACAACGCCTCCGGGCGTCGCCTTCAGCTCGCCATCGAGACCAAGCACCCCACGCGCTGGGCGGGCCAGGTCGAGGAGCGGCTGCTGCACCTCCTGAAGCGCTTCGGTCTGGACGCGCCCTCTCCGGAGGAGCCCTCCCCGGTGCGGGTGATGAGCTTCTCGGCGCGTTCGCTGCAACGCGTCCGCACCGCGTCGCCGACCCTGCCGACCGTTTACCTGATGCAGTTCGTCTCGCCGCGCCACCGCGACGGACGGCTGCCCCAGGGGGTGCGCGTCGCGGGACCGAGCATGCGGATCATCCGCAGCCACCCCGGGTACGTCGCCAAACTCAAGCGGGCGGGCCACCAGGTCCACGTGTGGACCGTGAACGAGCCCCAGGACGTCGAACTCTGTGCCCGTCTGGGCGTCGACGCCATCATCACCAACCGCCCGAAGCAGGTTCTGTCCCAACTGGGCCGCGACTAACTTTCGTTACGGGGTGTGCACCGGCGCGTTCGGTCCGTATTCGATCGTGACGAGTGCGTCACCATCCCGGTGTTGGCCGGTTTCCGGTCCAGTCCATTGGGGCATCCACTCCGTGGCGTGGGGCAAAGGAGGTCTCGGGGGTGGCGTTTGTGGTGGCACGGGAAGTGCCCACGTCGTCGAGCATGGCCGTACCCCATGGTCCTGCGGGCGTGGGGGAAGCCAGACACCGGATGCGCGATCAGCTTCGCGTCAGCGGGGTGTCGGAGTCGGTCATCGACGACGCCGTACTGATCCTTTCCGAACTGCTCAGCAACGCCTGCCGACACGGCAGACCACTGGGCAGTGGGCTGCACGACAGCCCGAAGGGCAGTGACGGCAGCGGCGACGGAGACGTGCGCGCCGCCTGGCAGGTCGACAAGGCGGGACGCCTGACGGTCGAGGTGACGGACGGCGGCGGCCCGACCCGCCCGGTTCCGGCCACTCCGTCGGTCACCGCCCACGGCGGCCGCGGGCTGAACATCATCACGGCCCTGGCCGAGGCCTGGGGAGTACGCGACGACGCCCGCGGCGAGGTCACGGTCTGGGCCCTCGTGCACGCCGGGCACCGCGCTGAGGACTTCGCTACGCGCGTCGCCGCCCCGTCGGCCTCCGCGATAGCCGAGCTGGGCTTCTCGGACCCGTTCGACGACGTGGACTGAAGCCCGACGACGGTTCGGCGACAGCCCGACGACGACGGTTCGGCGACAGCCCGACGGTGGCAGCCCGACGACGACGGCTCGACGACGACCCGGCCACGGTTCGTCGACGTGGGCCGGAGTACGCGGAAGGGGACCGCGCCGCGCGCAGCCGCCGCGGACGCGGACCGGAAGCCGCCGCAGGACCTGGGCCGTAACCGCAGGCCACCGGGGCCCGCGGGCCCCGCGCGCGCACGCGCCGGGTCGCTCCACCCTCGAACGGCTAGGCTCGCGCCCGTACGCAAGCGAGCCGTAACCGGGAGACACCCACGATGGCCAAGAAGCGCCCGCAGACGAAGGGCAAGCAGCCGCAGCTCAAGGACCACGAGGTCCCGGTGGTCGGCGCCAGGGAGCCCTGCCCCTGCGGTTCGGGCCGCCGCTACAAGGCCTGCCACGGCCGGGCCGCCGCGCACGCGGTCACCGAGCTGGTGCAGCGCCCCTTCGAGGGGCTGTCCGGCGAGTGCGACTGGGTGGCGCTGCGCGAGCTGGTGCCCGCCGCCACGGTCGAGCTGACCCTGAAGGACGGCCTGCCCGACGGCGTGCCCTCCGTGACCCTCGCGACGGTCCTGCCGATGGCCTGGCCCGCGCTGCGCCGCGAGGACGGCTCGGTCCTCCTGGGCCTGCAGAACGACACCTCGTCCGGCGACATCAGCCGCGACCTCGCCGACACGCTGAGCCGCGCGCTCACCACGGAGCCGGGCCAGCCGGTGGCGGGCCGCAGGGCGCCCGCCGACGGGCCGCGCCTGCAGGACGTCCTCGACGACAAGGCGCCCTTCGCGCCCGTCGTGCACTCCGGCTTCGAGTTCTGGGTGCCGGACGCGGAGAACGCCACGGCGGAGGTCTCGGCCTCCCTGGAGCGGGCGAACGCCGCCGCCATCCCGACCGTCAAGCTGGCCGGCGTCGACTCGGCGTACTGGTGCGAGACGCCGGAGAAGAACCACCTGCGGTGGGTCATGCCGCACGCCGAGGAGGAGCTGCTCGACGCGCTCGCGCGCCTGCACGCCGCCGGTGCGTCGAGCCTCGGCGAGGGCACCCGCCTGGTCGGCTCCTTCCGCGCGCACGGCCTGACCGTGCCGGTGTGGGACCTGCCGAGCGGCATGGAGGCGCAGGACGTCGAGAAGCCCGCGGCCGAGTTCGCCGAGCGGCTCGCGACGGCGCTCGCGGCCACGGAGCCGCTGTCCGCGGAGGAGCGGCGCGCCCGCGGCGGCCTCACCAACCGCCAGGTCACGCTCAGCTGATCCACTTCCGTCGCCGGTCCGCCCAAGGCACCGCGCGCGGGGGCCCGTCCCCGTGCGCGGGAGCAGCGCGGCCGTGGACACCCTCCGCGCGGCCGAGGACGAGGCCTGCCCCCCGTGCGCGGGAGCAGCGCCCCTCGCGCACGCTTCCCGGACCTCACGATGGCCCTCCCACCGGCGCTTCGCCAAGCCCCGGGGCTCGCCCACGGATGACATTCGGCTGAGGTCGCGCGTCGGATTTCGAACAGGTGGGTGGCGCCGGGCACCGGGGAGCGGCCTGTGGACCTCGCCCCGTCACGCGCTCTTAACCGGGTGAGTGCGCCGGGTGACCGGGCGGAGCCCGCGCAGGCGCCTCACCTCCGTCTCCCTGACCCACGGGTCAGCCGAAGCGAACGCGTGACTCCTGTCACAACTCCCCATGGGCGCAGGTGAATCCCTGTCCGGATAACTGAGATCGAATTTGCCAAGCGCGGATCTCTTGTTACCGTTCAGGTAGCCCGGTTGCTGGTGCATCCCCCGTCGCCAGCAACCGGGCGTTTCCATGCCCGGGCAGAAGTTACGCGCTCAACTGCCTTGTGGACCGGCGGAGTTGCTACCCGAGCGCAGCAGCAGGGCGCCGCCGCTCTCACTCGCGAACTCCGCGACCGCCGTGTAGCGCGCCGCGGCCCCCGATGTGCGCTCCTTAGGGGTGTCGCACGCCCCCGGCTCGTCCCCCGCGCCCACCGCGCAGTACATCTGCACCGTGCGCCCCCTGGGGCCCATCACGCTCAGCACGGCCTCCAGGGCCTCACCGGTGACATTGCGGTAGTAGGTACGCGCCCAGGTGTCCGCCCCCTGGGTCAGTACGCAGGTCTGGGCCTCGACGCCGTCGGGGGAGGAGAGTTCGGGGCCGCAGCGGGAGAGCGTGTCGGGCTGGAGTGCGGCGTCGGCGGCACGCGCGGCACCCGGGTCGTCTGTGGCACCTGGCCTACCGGCGGCACCGGGACCGCCCCCGGCCCCGTGCGGCCGGAGCGGCGGCTCGGCCCGGGAAGCCCCGCGGGCCCCGGCCTCCGGCACCGAGGTGCCCGGCTCCGGGGGACGTGCTCCCGCGCGCCCCGGATCGGCGGGCGCCTTGGTGTCGTCGAACACCGGCCCCGCGGCCGCCCCGGCGAGGGGCAGCAGCGCGGCGACGGCCACGATGCCCAGGAGCGCGAGCAGGCGGGGGTTCATGGCCGGGCGCGGGTGCATGCGCCGAAGATAACGACCCGGGGCGCCCGGCCCCGCGCCGCGCGCCCAATTCCCTTAGAACTCGGGCGCGCTCACACCCGTATGAGTGAGCGCGTCGACCACCGCGTCCACGACGGCCTCCACGTCGGGCACCCAGGGGGCGGCGGAGCCGGGGACGGGGCATCCCCGGCTCGAACGAAGTGGAGAGCTCGGGGAAGGGGCCCGCTCCCAGCGCGCCTGGCCCTGGCCCGTCTCGGACGGGGGCAGCGGGATGTACCCGCCCTCTCCGTGGAAGCGCAGGGAGCCGGGCACCCGGTCCTTGGCGTACAGGAGCTCGCCCAACTGCTCCATGGAGTACGGCGCTACGAGGATGAAGCAACGGGCCGACGTGGCCACGACGGGGCCGAGGCGGATGCCCTCGAGTTCGAGCGCGGCGAGGGCGCGCGCGCCGGCGCCCGCGGGCAGGCTCACGGCGCAGGGGGCGCGCCCGCCGGTGGCGAGGAGGATGGGTGCGCCGGGCCGGTTGGTCCACCACCAGCGGACCATGCGCTCGTCGGTGGTGGCGGCGAGGAGCCCCGGGTCGAGCGGGTGGGCGCCTGGAACGACGCACTCCGGGTCGGGGCAGGCGCACCGGGTCCGGCCGCCGCGGGCGGCGTCACGCTGGGCGACCGACAGCTCCGGCCGCTCGTCGGCCGCTCCCCGCTTCGCGGCGCGCGGCCCCCGCTTCGCACCCCGCTTGCCGGTCCTTCTGGCACTCTTGCCGCCACGCGTGTCGCCGGGCCCGGCGAGACCGGCGCGCCCGTCGAGTCCGGCGATGCCGTCGAGGAGCTGCCTGCTCTGCCCTTCGATACCGACACCGGGCAGCACGGGCCAGCGCCATGCTGTCGCGAAGGTCAGGGCCGCACCGATCAGAGAGGGACTCTGGTCAGACTTCCTACCGATTCGCCAGGACAGGAGCCTGCGTCGCCTTCCGAGGATCTCGCGCATGAGCGCTCGTTCCTTTCCGTTACACGCAGAGGGACACTTCGGGCCACATCACACCATGTGTGGATCTCTATCGCTGTGTACGAGGTGCGCGTACAAGGTGCATGCAAGGTGCGTACAAGCTGGCGCGTCACACCCCAGCCTGCGGCATGGGGAACCCCTATGGGCCGAGCGTTAACGTGGCGTGGGGTGGCGGCGCCTGGCGTTTGCCGTCCCGCGTTCTTCTTGCCCCCGGTGCCACGGGACGATGGGGCGCGGTCGCCGTGGGTTAAGACGTCCGGGTCCGGCGACAGGTTCCGGGCGTCGCACAACTGCCCTGGTCCAGCCCCGAGCCACCACTTGAATCCGTACCCATCACGGCCGCTGTGACGCTCCTTCGAACAATGTCAGTCGACCGCAATATGGCGTTCCCTGCAACACTTTTGAGCCAAGTTCTCAAGATCACTTCCAGTTCGCAGAATTCTCACGCCGCGCACTGGACACCAGGAATCCCAGCAGGACAATGCTGGACATCCCCTCTCCAGTGCGTGTAGATGTGGAGACATTGCTGGCGGCGCAGAATGACAGGGGGTTTGCGATGCTATTGAGCAATACGCACTGGCCGGAAAGCGGTCAGCCATGAACGCCCCGCACCTGCCGAAAGTGGCCGGAATCGATTCCACTGTTCCCCCACCGGCGCACACTGCCCCGCCCGCCGCGCCCGTCCCGGAAGCCCCCGGCGCCCCCGGCGCGCTCATCCAGGACCGCCTGGCCGGCTGGGTCTCCGACCTCACCACGCTGCACGAACTCACCGAGCGCCTGTCCCGCACGGCCACCCTGGACGAGGCCCTGAACGAAGTGCTCCACGCCGGTGCCGCCCTGGTCGGCGCCCGCCGCGGCCTCGTCGTCGTGGAGCCCGCCGACGGCCTGGGCCCCGACACCACCGTCGGCCTCGGCTTCGCCCGCGCCGACCTCGGGTATCTGGAGACGGTGCCGCGTGCCGCCACCGCGTACGGCCGGCTCCTGGAGGCGAGCGCCGCGGGCACCCCGCTCGCGGAGATCACGGAGATCGCGCAGCCGGACCTCTTCGCCGACGAGACCTTCGACCCGCGCCACCGCGAGGTCGCCCGCCGCCTCGGCTACGCGGCGAGCTACGCGCTGCCCCTGGCCACCGAGGCGACCGGCGGCGTCGGCGCGGCCGTCTGGCTGTACGACGAGCCCGCCGAACCGGCGCCCCGCCGACGCCATCTGACCGGCCTGTACGTCCGCTACGCCGCCGAGCACCTGGCCCGCCTCGTCGAGCTCAGCCGCGCCCGCACCACCGTGGCGACCCTGCGCGAGGAGCTGCTGCCCTCGCGTCTGTCCCGGGTCGCGGGCGTGCAGCTGGCCGCGCGGCACCGCGCCGGGGCGCGCGGCGGCGGCGACTGGTACGACGCGCTGCCGCTGCCCGACGCGGCGCTCGGCCTCTCGGTGGGCTCGGTCACGGGGTCGGGGCCGAGCGCGGTCGCCGCGATGGGCCGCCTGCGCGCGAGCCTGCGGGCGTACGCGGTGATGGAGGGCGAGGACCCCGTCGCCGTCCTGTCCGACCTGGAGCTGCTGCTGCGCCTGACGGAGCCCGCGCGCTCGGCGACGGCCCTGTTCGCGTACTGCGAACCCGCGCTGCGCAAGGTCGTCCTCGCCGGGGCCGGGCACAGCCCCCCGCTGCTCGTCGGGGAGCGGCGCACGGAGTTCGTGGAGACCTCCCTGTCCGCGCCGCTCGGCATGCTCGCCTGCTGGGAGGCGCCGAGCGTGGAGATCCGCCCGGAGCCCGGCGAGACCCTGCTGCTCTACACCGACGGTCTGCTGCACCGCACCGGCGACGCCATGGACCGGGCGTTCGCGCGCCTGCACGCGGCGGCGGCGAGCGTGCCGAAGGCCGCCCGGGAGGACCCGGGAGCGGTCGCCGACCACGTCCTGCGGACCGTGCTGCCCGAGGGGATCGACAGCGCCGCCGGGCGCGACGAGGACGTGGTGCTGCTCGCGGCCCGCTTCGAATAGGCCACCCTCCGGTCGCTGTCCCGGCTGACGTTCCGACGCGCACCCGGGCTCCGCGTGACCTTCTGACTGCGCACTGTAAGGGTCCTTCTGCCTCTGGAACCCCTTCCTGACCGCCGTACGATGAGAAGGCCCGTTGTCGTACATAGGAGGCAGACCGTGTCGGACGCTCTCAACCCGGAGACCCCGGAAGCTGAGGACGAAGAGCCGATCAAGCAGCGGAAGAACGGCCTGTACCCGGGTGTCTCCGACGAGCTCGCCGAGAACATGAAGTCCGGCTGGGCCGACACCGAGCTGCGTGACCTGGAGCCGGTCGCCCAGGCCGGGCACACCGCCGCCCGCCGTGCCGCGCTGTCCGCGCGCTTCCCCGGCGAGCGCCTGGTGATCCCCGCGGGCAACCTGAAGACCCGGTCGAACGACACGGAGTACGCCTTCCGCTCCTCGGTCGAGTACGCGTACCTCACCGGCAACCAGACGGAGGACGGCGTCCTCGTCCTGGAGCCCACGCGCGAGGGCCACGAGGCGACGATCTACCTGCTGCCGCGCTCCGACCGGGAGAACGGCGAGTTCTGGCTCGACGGCCAGGGCGAGCTGTGGGTCGGCCGCCGGAACTCGCTGACCGAGGCCGAGAAGCTGTACGGCGTCCCCGCGTCGGACGTGCGCGAGCTCACGGGCCTGCTGAGCGAGGCCACCGGTCCCGTCCGCGTCGTGCGCGGCTACGACGCCGGGATCGAGGCGGCCCTGACCGACAAGGTCACCGCCGAGCGCGACGAGGAGCTGCGGGTCTTCCTCTCCGAGCAGCGCCTGGTCAAGGACGAGTTCGAGGTCGGCGAGCTGCAGAAGGCCGTGGACTCCACGGTGCGCGGCTTCGAGGACGTCGTGAAGGTCCTCGACAAGGCCGAGGCGACGAGCGAGCGCTACATCGAAGGCACGTTCTTCCTGCGCGCCCGCGTCGAGGGCAACGACATCGGCTACGGCTCCATCTGCGCCGCGGGCCCGCACGCCACCACCCTGCACTGGGTGCGCAACGACGGCGCGGTCCGCTCCGGCGACCTGCTCCTGCTCGACGCGGGCGTGGAGACGCACACGTACTACACGGCGGACATCACCCGCACGCTGCCGATCAACGGCCGGTTCAGCGAGCTGCAGAAGAAGATCTACGACGCCGTGTACGAGGCCCAGGAGGCCGGCATCGCGGCGGTGAAGCCGGGCGCGAAGTACCGCGACTTCCACGACGCCGCGCAGCGCGTGCTCGCCGAGAAGCTGGTCGAGTGGGGCCTCGTCGAGGGCCCGGTCGAGCGCGTCCTGGAGCTCGGTCTGCAGCGCCGCTGGACGCTGCACGGCACCGGCCACATGCTCGGCATGGACGTCCACGACTGCGCCGCCGCGCGCACCGAGACCTACGTGGACGGCACCCTTGAGCCCGGCATGTGCCTGACGGTCGAGCCCGGCCTGTACTTCCAGGCGGACGACCTGACCGTGCCGGAGGAGTACCGCGGCATCGGCGTGCGCATCGAGGACGACATCCTCGTCACCGAGGACGGCAACCGGAACCTGTCCGCCGCGCTGCCGCGCCGCGCGGACGAGGTCGAGGCGTGGATGGCCCAGCTCAAGGGCTGAGGTCCGTCCTCGCACGGCCGATCGCACCGCGCACTCGTCCTCGAACGCCGGACGGGGCTGGATTCCCCAGCCCCGTCCGGCGTTTTCCGTTCCCTGCCACGTGTGGACCGCCTCAGGGGGTGCGCCCCGAAGGCGCGCGGGGAACTGCGCGACCCACCACGACCCACCCGCAGGCCGGTACGGACGGGCGCCGGTGCTCAGCCCTGGCGCTCGTCCGTGCCGGCGACCTTGGCCGTGGCCAGGGCGATCCGGTTCCACGTGTTGATCGTGAAGATCAGGGACAGGACCTGGGCCAGCTCGGCCTCCTCGAAGTGGGCGGCGGCCTCCGCGTAGACGGCGTCGGGGACGCCCGCGTCGGCGAGACGGGTGACCGCGTCGGTCAGCGCGAGCGCCGCCTGCTCCTTGGCCGTGAAGAAGTTCCTGGCCTCGCGCCAGACGGCCACCATGTGCAGGCGGTCCTCGCTCTCGCCCGCCTTGCGCGCGTCGTTGGTGTGCATGTGCAGGCAGTACGCGCAGCCGTTGAGGTGCGAGGCGCGGATCTGGACCAGCTCGACCAGGGCCGGGTCGAGGCCGTCGCGGGCGGCGGCGTCCAGGCCGATGACTGCCTTGAAGACCTTCGGCGCGACCTTGGCGAAGTTGAGGCGGGGGGCCTGGGCGGCGGTGGCGGGGGACCCGGCGACTGCGGACGCGGTGGCGGCGGACGGCGTGGCGGCGGGCGCGGTGACTGCGGTGTTGTTCGTCATGACCATGAATCTACGAGCTCCAAAGACCTTGGGTAGGGTGCACTTCCATGGCGGAATCACGGGTCAATTCGTCGGGGCGCATCGGCGCTGACCTGCACCTGGACCTCTCCGGAAGCGGCAGTCGCCGCGCCGCCCTGATCGGTGCCCTGCGCGAGGCGGTGCGCTCCGGGCGGCTCACCCCGGGCACCCGCCTGCCGCCGTACCGCTCCCTGGCCGCCGACCTCGGGATCGCCCGCAACACCGTCGCCGACGCGTACGCGGAACTGGTCGCCGAAGGCTGGCTCACCGCACGCCAGGGCTCGGGGACGCGGGTCGCCGAGCGGGCCGCACCACCCCCGCGCATACGTGTCCCCAAGCGCGCCCCCACCGGGGACGCGCCCCCCGCGCACAACCTGGTCCAGGGCCAGCCGGACGCCGGTTCCTTCCCGCGCACGGCCTGGCTCGCCGCCGCCCGGCGGGCCCTGACCGCCGCGCCCACCGAGGCGTTCGGGCCCGGCGACCCGCGCGGCCGGATCGAGCTGCGGCGCGCCCTCGCCGGCTATCTGGCGCGCTCGCGCGGGGTGCGGACCGACCCGGAGCGGATCGTGGTGTGCTCCGGCTTCGCGCACGCCCTGCGGCTCCTCTTCGGCACGGGCACCGGCGGAGTGCTGCGCGGCCCCCTCGCCGTGGAGGCGTACGGCCTCGGCTTCCACCGCTCCCTGCTCGACACGGCCAAGGTGCGGCCGGTGCCGCTGTCCCTCGACGAACACGGCGCCCGCGTCGAGGAGTTGTCGGACGCACCCGGCCCGGTCCGTGGGGTGCTGCTCACGCCCGCGCACCAGTTCCCGACGGGCGGGCCGCTGCACCCCGCGCGCCGCACCGCCGTCGTCGACTGGGCCCGCACGCGCGCGGGGCTGATCCTGGAGGACGACTACGACGGGGAGTTCCGCTACGACCGCGAGCCCGTGGGCGCCCTCCAGGGGCTCGATCCCGAACGGGTCGTGTACATCGGCTCGGTGAGCAAGAGCCTGTCCCCGGCCGTGCGGCTCGGCTGGATGGTCCTGCCCGAGCACCTCGTGGACGCCGTCGTCGCCGCCAAGGGCCAGCGGGAGGCGTGGGCCAGCGTCCTCGACCAGCTCACGCTCGCCGAGCTCATCGAGTCCGGGCAGTACGACCGCCACGTCCGCCGCATGCGGCAGCACTACCGGCGCCGCCGCGACCAGCTCGTCGCCGCGCTCGCCGAACGCGCCCCGCACATCACCGTCACCGGCATCGCGGCGGGGCTGCACGCCGTGCTCCAGCTGCCCCCCGGCACCGAGGCGTCCGCCGTGAAGGCCGCCGCATGGCACGGAGTGGGCCTGGAGGGGCTGGCCGACTACCGGCATCCGCAGGCGACGGGGGCGGCCCCCGACGGGCTCGTCGTCGGCTACGCGACACCCTCCGAGCACGCGTACACGGCGGCGATCGAGGCCCTGTGCCGGGCGCTGCCACCCGCCCCCGACCACGAAACGGACCACGAAACGGACGCGGACGAGCGGCCGGACGTGAACGGCGCATGAAGCCTCGCTCCCCGTTCTGAGCTGCTGAAATAAGAACCCGTTGGCGCTGGTTGGGATCTGACACGTCCCTCACCAAGGGGCGTACGCAACAGACCTCATCAACCACGTACGGGGGAGCAGCGATGACGAACAAGGGCACTGGGGAACGCACGGAACAGATCACGTTCGCGATCGGCGGCGATCTGCCGGTGCGCCGCATCGGCTACGGCGCGATGCGGCTCACGGCGGCGCCCGACCCCGCCGACGGCGAGCCGGGCGCGGGCCACGTGTGGAAGCCGCCGACGGACCGCGCCGCCGCTGCCGCCGTGCTGCGCAAGGCCGTCGGGCTCGGCGTGAACCTGATCGACACGGCCGACTCGTACATGATCGGCGGCGGTGAGGAGCTGATCGCCGACGCGCTGCACCCCTACGCCGACGACCTGACGATCGCCACGAAGGTCGGCGTCGTCCGCCCGTCGGCGACGGAGTGGGTGCCGCTCGGGCACCCGGCCTACCTGCGCCAGCAGGCCGAACTGAGCCTGCGCCGCCTGCGCGTGGAGCGGCTCGACCTGCTCCAGCTGCACCGGCTCGACGACGCCTATCCGCTCGCCGACCAGATCGGCGCCCTCAAGCAGCTGCGCGACGAGGGCAAGGTGCGGCACATCGGCCTGTCCGAGGTCGGCGTGGAGCAGCTGCGCGAGGCGGCCGCGATCACACCGATCGCCAGCGTGCAGAACCTGTACAACCTGGCCGACCGGCAGCACGAGGCCGTCGTCGACTACGCCACCGAGCAGGGCATCGCGTTCCTGCCGTTCTTCCCCGTGGCGATGGGCGCCCACGCCCGGGCGGGCGGCGTGGTCGCGGAGGTGGCGGCGGAGCTCGGCGCGACCACCGCCCAGACGGCCCTCGCCTGGCTGCTGCGGCGCTCTCCCGTGATCGTGCCGATCCCCGGTACGACGTCGGTGGGACACCTGGAGGAGAACGTACGGGCACTCGAAGTGGAGCTGTCCGACGAGCAGTTCGCCCGGCTCTCCGGGGTGGCCGAGGCCTCCGCCGAGGAATCCGCCAAGGTCTCCGACGAGGCCTCCGGCGAGCGCTGAGTGTGCGCTAGCGCGTGTCCGCCGCCGTGAGCTGGTACAGCTCGGGCACGGAGACCTTGATGGGCTCCTGGGTGGTGCGCGCGATCACCACGACGACCGGCTCGTACGGGTCCGGGTGCTCCTCCCGGTGCGGGACGAACGGGGGCACGAGCAGGAAGTCGCCGGGGCCCGCCTCGATCCTGACTTCCTGCTCGCCGTCGTGGAAGACGAACACCGGGTGGCCGCTGACCACGTAGACACCCGCCTCGGACTCGCCGTGGTGGTGATTGTCCGTCGAGCTCATCGGCTCGTGCTCCACGAGGCCCATCCACAGCTTCCGGGAGCCGACGGTGCCGCCGCTGAGGGCGGTGTAGCCGTCGAGCTCCCCGGCACGGACGTGGTGGACGCGGTTGTTCGGCGGCGTCGTCCCGGACGTGGCCTGGGGCGTGTGCCGCGGCGTGGTCTGAGCCCCGGTCCGGGGCGTGGTCTCGGGCGTGTTCTGGGGCGTGGCCTGCGTGGACACCGGGTGGCCTCCTGACGTTTCGAGCGCCTTCTGGACTGGCACCAGACTGCGATCGTCTCATCGGGAGCGGCAACTGTTGTTGCCGTAATGGCAAGTTGACCGAGGTCGTCCCCTGGCGGGCGCCGGGGGCCTACCGGGGGTCGGGGCCTACCGAGGGCCTACCGGAGGTCGCGGGCCCCCGGGGGCCTACCGGGCGTCGGGGGCCTACCGGGCGTCGGGGGCCTTCTGCGCCCCGTCGTACGCCTCCCGTGCCGCCGCTATCGCCGGACGGTGGGCTATCGACCAGTCGGCGAGGGACTTGATGAGGTGGGTCATGCTGTGGCCCATCTCCGTCAGCTCGTACTCGACCTGCGGCGGGATCGTCGGGTGCACCGTCCGCTTCACCAGGCCGTCCCGCTCCAGCCGGCGCACCGTCAGCGTGAGCATGCGCTGCGAGATGCCGCCGTGGATGCGGCGCTGGAGCTCCTTGAACCGCAGCACGCCGCCCGCCAGTTCGACCACGACGTACACCGACCACTTGTCGCCGAGGCGGTCCAGGACGTCCCTGACCCCGCACTCGTCCTGCGGTGTCTCGCACGCGATCACGGGCTCGCCGACCAGCGCCTTGAGCGCCGCCGCGGGCGCTTCCTCCGAACCCTGCGCCGCCGCGGGCGCCTCCCCCGAAACCCGGGCCGCCGCGGCCCCGGGAGTGGTTACCACCGTGTGCCCCACTGACATCAAAGTGCCTCCTTACGTGCTCCCCCGCCATCGCTCACGATGGTCACGTACCGAGTGCACAGCACCTCTCGCACCGGTCGTCACCCAGTCCAACTGCTCTTCTCGGGGGATCGTTCCCATGCTGCTCGTCACCGGCGCCACCGGCGCACTCGGCCGGCTCGTCACCGCGAAGCTCGCGGGCCGCGCGGACACGCCCTTCGCCGTCGGCACCCGCGCCCCCGCGCCCGGACAGCGCCGCGTCGACTTCGACGACCCGGATTCCCTGGACTTCACCGGAGTGGACACGCTCCTCGTGATCTCCGCGGGCGCCGCCGAGGACGACGTCGTCATCGCCCGGCACGAGGCCGTCGTCACCGCCGCCGAGAAGTCCGGCGTCGGCCACCTCGTCTACACCAGCCTGAGCGGCGACGGCGACCATCTGACGTACGCGCTCGCCCACCGCTGGACCGAGCGCAGACTGCGCCGCTCCTCCCTGAACTGGACGGTGCTGCGCAACGGCCTGTACGCGGAGTTCCTCGCCGCCGTGGCCGCGCCGGGTCCGGACGGGACGATAGCCGCGCCGCTCGGTGACGGACGGCTCGCCGCGGTCGCCCGCGAGGACCTGGCCGAGGTCGCCGTCCGCGTGGCCACCGCCCCCGCCGCCCACGCCGGGCGCACCTACGAGCTCGTCGGCGAAGAGCCCCTCGGCGGCGCCGACTTGGCCGCGGCGACCGGCGGTTCGTACGAGCCCGGCGGGCTGGAGGCGACCCGCGCCGCGATCACCGCGTCCGGCCAGGCCCTGCCCTTCCAGGTGCCGATGCTGCTCAGCACGTACGCGTCCATAGCGGGCGGCTTCCTCGACGGCACCTCCATAGCGGACAACGCCCTGCGGGCCCTTCTGGGCCGCGCCCCGCGCTCCGCCCTCGACACCTACGCGGCGGCGGTCCGGAGCTGAGCCCCGGGGCCGACCGGGGCGGTCCGGGGCCGAGTCCTGAGACCGGGCCGCGGACGGCTCACACGGCCGCCAGCGGGGCGCCCTCCCGCCACTTGAGGATCTTGTCGAAGCTGATCACCGCGCCGCCGTCGCGACCCGGCCTGTTGCCGAAGTGCACGTCGTCGGCGAGCTCCCGGATGAGGCACAGGCCACGGCCGCTCTCGGCGACCTCGGAAGGCGGCACGGGTGCGGAGGGCGGGGCCTGGGTCCGGGACGGGCGCGGGGCCGGGGCGGCCTGCGTGCCCGCGCGGCGGCGCGTGCGGCGGCCACGCCCGGTGCCCCTTCTGCCCTTCGTCCTCGTGGCGGGGGTGTTCGCGGCACTCATGAAGACCCGGCCCGGCGGCAGGCCGGGGCCGGAGTCGGAGACCTCGATGCGGCACTTCTCGCCGTCGAGATAGGCGGTGACGCGGTACGCACCCGTGGCGGCGCCCGTCGCGCCACCGTGCTCCACCGCGTTCGCACAGGCCTCGGTGAGCGCGAGCGACAGGTCGTACGAGACGTCCGGGTCCACCCCGGCCGTCTCCATCGTGCCGATGAGCAGGCGCCTCGCGAGCGGGACGCTCGCGGCTTCGCGCCGCAAATGGAGGGACCACCAGATGCTCATGCTTCAGCCTCCTGGCATGCTCCAGCCCTCTGGCCGCGGCTCGACATACCGATACGTATTGCCGCCAGCGCCCCGGGATAAGCGCCCAGTTGACGTGACGCCGCCCATACGGCGGACGCGGCGAGGGCTGTGTCCGGTGTAGCGGGACATACCGCTGCGCCTACCCGGCGCCGGGGCCGTGAATGCGCGGAGCCCCTCCCATCAGGGCCTTCCCGGCACTTATGGATCATTTCGGGTGATTCCGTCGCCTTGCGGCATGGACGGGAGCTTGCGGACCTGCCGTACGGGGCGGGGCGGCCCAGTGCGATGATGGCCCGGCCATGACTGCCCCCCACCAGCGCCAGGCGCGCGCCGGAGCCGATCTCCGACTGCTGCGGGCCGCGATGTTCGCCGCGGTGTGCCTCGTGCTGTCCGCCGGGGGCCATGTGCTCGCTTCCTGCGCCACCGTCCCGCTGTGGACGCTCGGCGCCGGGTTCCTCGCCGTGCTCGTGCTCGCGGTGCCCCTTGCCGGACGGGAGCGGTCGCTCCCGGGCATCGCCGGGGCGCTCGCGGTCGGGCAGCTCGGGCTGCACGCGCTGTTCGGGCTCGGCCAGCACGGCACGACCATGGTCGCGGGCGGCACGGGCGGCGGCTCGCTCGTCGAGCGCGCGGCCCGCATCGTGTGCGGGGCGGGCGGGGCGACCATCACTCCCGTCCAGGCCCGGCAGATCCTGGAGACCGCGGGGCTCGACCCGTCCGGCGGCCACGGCGCGCACGCCCACGCCACCGGCGAGGCGGCGGCCGCGCAGTCCGCGATGATGCCGGGCTCAGCGATGTCCCTCCTGCCGACGCTGCCGATGCTGCTCGCGCACGTGCTCGCGGCCGTGGCCGCGGGTTGGCTGCTGCGCCGCGGCGACGTGGCGCTCATGCGGCTCGTCCGGCTCTCCGCCCAAGGGGCGCAGGGGGTCGCCCAAGGAGCGCTCATGCGTTCCCTGCGCGCCGCCCTCACTCTGGTGCGCGCGCTGCGCGCCGGGCTCCCCGGTGCGGCGGAGCCGGCCTCCGGTCCGGCGCGCGCGGCCCGTGCCCTCGTGCCGCCGAAGCTCCGGGCGGCCGCGCTCCAGCACACGGTGATCCGGCGCGGCCCGCCCGCGACCACCGCGTTCTCGCTCGCCGCCTGACGCGGCCCGCTCCACGCGACACCTACGCGTACGCGCACGCAGTGGCGTACGACGTACTGAGTGACGCACCGGCGTACGGACGTACTGCTGTCGGAGGGGTGCCGCCCGGCGTGCCCGCACGGGTGCGAGGCCAGTCGGCCCGCGCACCGCGTCCCCTTCCGCACACCTCACGTACGCACGGCCGCGCCTCCGCTCGTCGGGGGCCCACGGGCCCCGCCACGACGGCCCGGCCGCCGCGCACTCCTGCCGAAACTGGAGCATTCCGCGATGACGACCCAGAAGTCCCCGAAGTCCGCCGCCCTCACCCGCGCCTCCGTCGTGGGCGGCGTCGCCGCCTCCGCCGTCCTCCTGCTGTCCGTGCCCGCCTTCGCGCACGTCAGCGTCACCCCCGAGGGCCAGGCGGCCAAGGGCGGGTACGCGACCGTTAACTTCAAGGTCCCGAACGAGCGCGACGACGCCTCGACGACCAAGCTGGAAGTCACCTTCCCCGCCGACCACCCGCTCGCGTCCGTGATGCCGCAGCCCGTGCCCGGCTGGAAGGCGAAGGTCACCAAGACCAAGCTCGACAAGCCGATCGAGATCCACGGCGAGAAGATCAACGAGGCCGTCTCCAAGGTCACCTGGACCGCCGACGACAAGGGCGTGGAGCCCGGCTACTTCCAGAAGTTCCCGCTGTCCATCGGCCAGCTGCCCGAGGACGCCGACGAACTGGTCTTCAAGGCCCTGCAGACGTACGACAACAAGGAAGTCGTCCGCTGGATCGAGCCGCAGAAGGGCGACGAGGAGCCGGAGTACCCGGCGCCGACGCTCGCGCTGACCGCCGCGTCCGACGACCACCACGGCGCCTCCGCCGCCAAGGACGACAAGGCCGACGCCAAGTCCGGCGACGCCAAGCAGGAGACCGCGTCGGACGGCGACAGCAGCGACACCACCGCCCGCACCCTCGGCATCGTCGGCATCGTCGTCGGCGTGGCGGGCGTCGCCTTCGGCGTCGTCGCCCAGCGCCGCCGCGCCACCAGCTGAGGCGTCGCCGCCCAGGCCGCCCTCGGGACGCGCCGCCGCCGGACACCGGCCCCGGCGCGTCCCGGCCCCCTCACATCTGGGACATTTTCGTATGCGCAAGTTGAGCAACCAGACCACCACGTCGGGCCCGAAGACCACGAAGAGGCGCGCGTTCGCCGGCGCGGCCCTGCTCGCCGCCGCGGGGCTCACGCTGACCGCCTGCGGCGGGGACAACGGCGACAAGAAGGACAAGCCGATCGCCGACGTCTCCATGGAGGCGGAGTCGAAGCAGGCCGCGACCGTCCTCGACAAGCCGTTCAAGAAGCCGGACCTGGTCCTCACCGACACCCACGGCAAGAAGTACGACCTGCGCGAGCGGACCAAGGGCAAGCCGGTGCTGCTGTACTACGGCTACACCAACTGCCCCGACGTCTGCCCGCTGACGATGAGCAACATCGCCGTCGCCAAGAAGGACATGCTGCGCAAGAAGGTGGTCACCAAGGCGGAGCTCGACCAGCTCCAGGTCGTCTTCGTGACCACCGACCCCGAGCGGGACACGCCCAAGGAACTCGGCAAGTGGCTGAAGGCCCAGGACCCCGAGTTCATCGGCCTCACCGGTGACTTCCCGACCATCCAGGGCAGCGCCCGGACGGTCGGCATCAGCATCGAGCCGTCCAAGAAGCTCAAGAACAACAAGATCGAGTCGATGCACGGCACGCAGGTCATCGCCTTCTCCCCGAAGACCGACGCCGGATACGTCGTCTACAACGGCCAGGACACCCGCGCCGAGGAGTACGCGCAGGACCTCCCCAAGATCATCAAGGGACAGAACCCGTGAACCACCGCACCACCCGGCGCCGCCTCCTCACCGGCTGTGCCATAGCACTGGCCGCGGGCCTCGCCCTGACCGGCTGCAACGACGACAAGGACGCCAAGGGTTCGAAGGACGCATCCGACAAGCCCGAGCTGAAGGTCAGCGGCGCCTACATCCCCGTCCCCGCCATGGACGACATGGCGGGCGGCTTCTTCACGCTCACCAACAAGGGCGCCGCCGACACGCTCACCTCGGCGTCCAGCCCGCTCGCGGGCAGCGTGACCCTGCACGCCACCAAGGGCAGCACGATGAAGGAGCAGAAGTCCTTCGCCGTGCCCGCGAACGGCGAACTCGTCTTCGCCCGCGGCGGCAACCACATCATGCTCGAGAAGCTGAAGCACAAGCCGAAGCTGGGCGACAAGGTGAAGGTCACGCTCCGCTTCGAGAAGTCGGGCCCGATCACCGTCGAGATGCCGGTGAAGGAAGCGACGTACAACCCGAAGCCGGGCTCCGGAACGACAGACCCCGACAAGGCCGACAAGACCCACGAGGCCGACTCCGGCAAGACCGACTCCGGCGAGACGGACTCCGGTAAGAAGACGCACTCCGGCGACCCGAAGACGCACTCCGAGCACGACCAGCACGCCACGGCCGACGGCTCCAAGGCCGATCAGCACGCCTCGCACTCGTCGCACGCCTCGCACTCGTCGCACTGAGGGGACTGAAGAGTTGATGCGGACCACCGCTCCCCGCCCGGGGCCGGACCTCGCCGGACTCGGGCGCCTGTTGCTCGTCGCCGCGGCCCTGGTCTCCGCCGTGCTCGGCGCCGTCCTCGCCACCGCGGCGCCCGCCGACGCGCACGCCGCGCTGACCGACAGCGATCCCAAGCGGGGGGCGGTGGTCGCCAAGGCACCCGACCAGGTGTCCCTGACCTTCTCCGAGAAGGTCGCCATGTCCGACGGCTCGGTACGGGTCCTCGACCCCGCGGGCAAGCGCGCCGACACCGGCAAGACCACCGACCTCGGCTCCACCACGTACGGCGTGAAGCTGAAGCCCGGCCTGCCCGACGGCACCTTCACCGTCGCCTACCAGGTCGTCTCCGCCGACAGCCACCCCATCGCCGGAGCCTTCACCTTCTCCATCGGCGCGCCGTCCGACACCAAGGTCGCGCTGCCCGACCAGGAGGTCGGCGGCGGCCTCGTCGGCACGCTCTACGACACGGCGCGCTACCTCTCGTACGCCGGGTTCATCGTCGTCGTCGGCGGTGCCGCCTTCGTCCTCGGCTGCTGGCCGCGCGGCGCGGGCGTCCGGCCGCTCCAGCGCCTCGTCGTCTCCGGCTGGCTCACCCTGACCGGCGCCACCCTGGCCACGCTCCTGCTGCGCGCGCCCTACACCGGCTCCGGGAAGCTCGCCGACGCCTTCGACCTCGCGAAGCTGGGCGACGTCCTGCAGACCAAGACGGGCGCCGCGCTCGTCTCGCGGCTGCTGCTCCTCGCGGCCGCCGCCCTGTTCATCGCCGTCCTGTTCGGCGCGTACGACAAGCGCGAGGACCCCAAGGAAAAGCGGGACCTGGCCTTCGGCCTGGCCGTCGGCGGCGGGGTCGTCGCCATCGGCATCGCGGCGACCTGGGCGCTCGCCGAGCACGCCTCGACCGGCATCCAGGCGGGGCTCGCCATGCCCGTCGACGTGCTGCACCTGCTCGCCGTCGCCGTCTGGCTCGGCGGGGTCGTGGCGCTGCTGCTGTGTCTGTACCGGGCGCCGCTGATCGACGCGAATGCCGTACGCCGCTTCTCCGGGGTGGCCTTCGGCAGCGTCGTCGCCCTCGCCGGGACCGGGCTCTACCAGTCGTGGCGGCAGGTCGGTTCCTGGACCGCGCTCGTGGAGACCGACTACGGGCAGCTGCTCCTGATCAAGGTCGGGCTCGTCGTCGTCCTCGTCGGCATCGCCTCCGTGTCGCGCCGCTGGACCGGGCGCATCCTCGCCGAGGCGGGCGGCCTGGCACCCGAGGCGGCGGCGACGGCGGTCGTCGAACAGCGCACGTCGGCCACGACGGCCACGAACTCCACGGCCACCAAGAACTCCACGGCCAAGAGCGCGAGCACCAAGAGCGCGAGCACCAAGAAGAAGAAGCCCGTCGCCGTCGCGCACAGCTCCAAGACCGGAGTGTCGGCGACGGTGGACACGGACGCCGGGACCGGCACGTCCCTCGACAAGGCCAAGGACAAGCCCGGCGACAAGGCAGCCGACAAGCCCGCCGGTGACGACAAGCGCGCCGCCCAGCTCGCCCGGCAGCGGGCCGCCGTGGACGCCGCCCGGGAGAAGCGGGTCCGCGACGCCGACCCGCACCGCTCCGGCCTGCGCCGCTCGGTGCTCGCCGAGGTCGGTGTCGCCGTCGTCCTGCTCGCCGTCACCACGGCCCTGACCACCACCGAGCCGGGGCGCACCGAGGAAGAGGCCAAGAACGCCACCTCGTCCGCGCCCCGGAACGCCGGGCCCGTCAAGATCAAGATCCCGTTCGACACCGGCGGCCAGGACGGCAAGGGCACCGTGCGCCTCGAACTCGACCCCGGCCGCACCGGCAGCAACGACCTGCACGTGTACGCGACCCGGCCCAACGGCAGCGCCTTCGACATCCCCGAGGTGAAGATCGCCTTCACGCTCAAGGCCAAGGACGTCGGTCCCCTGCCGGTCGCCCCCGACCGCATCGCCACCGGACACTGGAGCGCGAGCGGAGTGCAGATTCCCATGGCCGGCGACTGGAAGGTCGCGGTGACCGTCCGCACCTCCGACATCGACCAGGTCACCCTCGACAAGAACGTGCAGATCGGCTGAACCCCATGGCGGACCACACCATTTCGCGACGGCGCCTGCTCGGTACGGCGGGCGCCACCGGCCTCGCACTCGGCGCGGCAGGCGGCGCGGCCGGATACGCGGCGGCGTCCTCGGGCTCGTCCGGCGGCTCGGACACGACGGGCACGCCGCTGACGTCACTCGGGGCCGACGAGGTGATGTTTCACGGGAAACATCAGCCCGGGATCACCACCCCCGTGCAGTCTTGCGGCCATCTGGTCGCCTTCGACCTCGCCCCGGACTCCGGGCGCAAGGAGGCGACGGCCCTGCTGCGCCGCTGGTCGGCGGTGGCGCAGCGGCTGATGGCGGGCAAGCCGGTGGAGGGCCGCGGCCAGGACACCGACATCGCGCGCGACGCGGGCCCTTCCTCGCTGACCGTCACCTTCGGCTTCGGCCACAGCTTCTTCGGCCGCACCGGTCTGGAGAAGCAGCGCCCGGCCGCCCTCGACCCGCTGCCGGAGTTCTCCTCCGACCGCCTCGACAAGGCCCGCGGCAACGGCGACCTGTGGGTGCAGATCGGCGCCAACGACTCCCTGGTCGCCTTCCACGCGCTGCGCGCCCTGCAGAACGAGACGGGCTCGGCGGCGCGGCTCCGCTGGCAGATGAACGGCTTCAACCGCTCGCCCGGCGCCACCGCCCGTCCCATGACGACGCGCAACCTCATGGGCCAGATCGACGGCACGAACAACCCGAAGCCGTCCGACGACGACTTCGACAAGCGCATCTTCGTGCCCGACAAGGCCGCCGACGCCGACCCCGCCTGGATGGCGGGCGGCTCGTACGCCGTCGTACGCCGCATCCGGATGCTCCTGGACGACTGGGAGGGGCTCGCGCCCAAGGCCCAGGAGGACGTCATCGGCCGCCGCAAGGCCGACGGCGCGCCGCTGACGGGCGGCACGGAGACCACCGAGATGGACCTGGAGAAGACGACCGCGGGCGGCGACCTGGTCGTCCCGCTCAACGCGCACGCCCGCATCAGCCGCCCCGACCAGAACGGGGGCGCCGCGATGCTGCGCCGCCCGTTCTCGTACCACGACGGCTTCACCGGCAAGGGCGAGCCGGACGCGGGACTGCTCTTCATCTGCTGGCAGGCCGACCCGCTGCGCGGCTTCGTCCCGGTGCAGCGGAAGCTCGACCGGGGCGACGCCCTGTCGAAGTTCATCCGGCACGAGGCGAGCGGGGTGTACGCGGTGCCGGGCGGGGCGGAAGCCGGTGGGTACGTGGGGCAGGCGTTGCTGGAGGGCTGACCCGCTCCGGGCGGTGGCGGAGGGGCCATCGGCGGCGGACGCGTACGCCCGGCCCGTCCGCCGCATTAGGGTGACGGCATGTCGGCGACGCGCTACACCTACCTCGGCCCTGAAGGCACCTTCACCGAAGCCGCCCTGCGCACCCTGCCGGAGGCCGCGACCCGCGAGCTGGTGCCGATGGTCTCGGTGCCCGCGGCCCTCGACGCCGTGCGCGCGGGCGAGGCCGCGGCGGCGCTGGTGCCGATCGAGAACTCGGTGGAGGGCGGCGTCACGACCACCGTGGACGAGCTCGCCAAGGGCGAGCCGTTGATGATCTACCGCGAGGTGGTCCTGCCGATCGCCTTCGCCCTTCTGGTGCGTCCGGGCACCGCGCTCAAGGACGTCAAGACGGTGACCGGGCACCCGGTGGCCCAGCCGCAGGTGCGCAACTGGCTGGCCGCCCATCTGCCGGACGCGGTGTGGGAGTCGGCGGCGTCGAACGCGGACGGCGCCCGTCTCGTGCAGGAGGGCCGGTTCGACGCGGCGTTCGCGGGCGAGTTCGCCGCGGCGACGTACGGGCTCGAACCGCTGGTCACCGAGATCCACGACGCGGCGAACGCGGAGACGCGGTTCGTCCTCGTGGGCCGCCCCGCCCGGCCCGCGGCGCCGACGGGCGCGGACAAGACCTCGCTGGTGATCTGGCTCGGCGACGACCACCCCGGTGCGCTGCTCGAACTGCTCCAGGAGTTCGCGGTGCGCGGCGTCAACCTGATGCGCATCGAGTCCCGCCCGACCGGTCGCGGCATCGGCGACTACTGCTTCTCCGTGGACGCCGAGGGCCACATCACGGACCGCCGCGTCGGCGAGGCCCTGATGGGCCTGAAGAGGATCTGCCCGAAGGTGCGCTTCCTCGGCTCGTATCCGCGTGCGGGAGTGGCACCGGAGAACGTACGGCCGCTGCGGCCCGGGACGTCCGACGAGGACTTCACGTCGGCGTCGGACTGGCTCGCACGCAGCCAGGACGGCCGATTCTGAGCGTTTAACGCCCCGCCGCCGGGTCTTCCCGGTGCTTTCGCCTGCCTGCACACAGCTCCGGATCGGTAGTCCTACCTGCAGATTTATGTTGTCCACAGAAGTTATCCACAGGTCCCCTTCTCGACCTGGGGACAAGTCGACAAGGCAGTGCGACATCGTCGACAAAACGGCACTCAGCGCCCAAGTCCGCCCACAGCCACTCCCGTCACTCGTTCGTCCACCTTTTTCCATGTGGTGACACTTTGGAGTTAACCAATTCCACCCGAAAGTTGGCGCTGAGCAGGTTTGGAAAGGGAATCCTTCACCGTGGAGGACCATGGGAAGGGCCCCGATCAGGCATCCACAGATCTTTCGCACAGCCTGTGGATAACTTTCCGGACCCTCCGATTCCTGTGGACAACCAGCCCTCCAAGTCCCGTTTCCCACAAGGGAATCCAGTCAAGACGGCGAGGCCCATCTGCCCCGATTCGGGGAATGACGCCCGTTTTATTGACCCGGCCCGACCATGCGCCGGGGCCGCGACGAGCGCCCGGCGAGCACGCGTCCCCACCCGTGAAAGCGCGGGAGACGGGCGAGGCGATGGGCGAGAAATTCACATTCCGGCATTTCGGTCATATCGGAGGGCAGGGGAAAATCGAGTCGTGGGCCGGAAGCGCACGAAGGTAGCCTGGGGGGGTGATTGACCTTCGCCTGCTCCGTGAGGACCCCGACCGTGTTCGCGCTTCGCAGCGCGCCCGTGGAGAGGACGTCGGCCTCGTCGACTCCCTCCTCTCCGCCGACGAGCGGCGCAGGTCGTCAGGGGTCCGTTTCGACGAGCTCCGTTCCGAGCAGAAGGCGCTCGGCAAGCTCATCCCCAAGGCCTCCGGCGACGAGAAGGCCGAGCTCCTGAAGAAGGCGGGCGAGCTGGCCGCCGCGGTCAAGGCCGCGAACGCCGAGCAGGACGAGGCCGACGACGAGACCAAGCGCCTGCTCCTCCGCCTCGGCAACCTCGTGCACCCGGACGTCCCGGTCGGCGGCGAGGAGGACTTCGTCGTCCTGGAGACGCACGGCACGGTCCGCGACTTCGCCGCCGAGGGCTTCGAGCCGAAGGACCACCTGGAGCTCGGCCAGGCGCTCGGCGCCATCGACGTCGAGCGCGCCGCCAAGGTCTCCGGCTCGCGCTTCTACTACCTGACGGGTGTCGGCGCGCTCCTGGAGCTCGCGCTGGTCAACGCGGCCATCGCGCAGGCCACCGAGGCCGGGTTCATCCCGATGCTGACCCCCGCGCTCGTCCGCCCGCACGCCATGGAGGGCACGGGCTTCCTCGGCCAGGCCGCGGAGAACGTGTACCACCTGGAGAAGGACGACTTCTACCTGGTCGGCACCTCCGAGGTCCCGCTCGCGGCGTACCACATGGACGAGATCATCGAGGCCGACAAGCTCCCCCTGCGGTACGCGGGCTTCTCGCCCTGCTTCCGCCGCGAGGCGGGCACGTACGGCAAGGACACCCGCGGCATCTTCCGGGTGCACCAGTTCGACAAGGTCGAGATGTTCTCGTACGTCGCCCCCGAGGACGCCGCGGCCGAGCACCAGCGGCTCCTCGACTGGGAGAAGCAGTGGCTGAACAGCCTCGAACTGCCCTTCCAGGTGATCGACGTCGCCACGGGCGACCTGGGCGCGTCCGCCTCCCGCAAGTTCGACTGCGAGGCCTGGATCCCCACCCAGGGCAAGTACCGCGAGCTGACCTCCGCCTCGAACTGCGACAGCTTCCAGGCCCGCCGACTCTCCGTGCGCATGCGCGAGGACAAGGACGGCAAGAAGACCGTCCAGCCGCTCGCCACCCTGAACGGCACACTGTGCGCCGTGCCGCGCACCATCGTGGCGCTCCTGGAGAACCACCAGCTCGCGGACGGCTCCGTGCGCGTCCCCGAGGTGCTCCGTCCGTACCTGGGCGGCCGCGAGATCCTGGAGCCCCTCGCCAAGTGAGCTCCGACGGCCCCGCCTTTCCGTACAAGCTCGTCGCCACCGACCTCGACGGAACGCTCCTGCGTCCCGACGACTCGGTGTCGGCGCGCACCCGTGACGCGCTCACCGCGGCCACCGCGGCGGGCGCGGCCCACATCATCGTCACCGGCCGCTCGGTGCCGTGGACGCGGCACGTCCTTGAGGACCTCGGCTACGAGGGCATCGCCGTGTGCGGCCAGGGCGCGCAGGTCTACCACGCGGGCGAGCGGCGCCTGCTCACCTCGGTCACGCTGGACCGGCAGCTGGCGGGCCTGGCCCTGGCGAAGATAGAGGCGGAGATCGGCCCGCTGGCGCTCGCCGCGAGCCGTGACGGCATCGACGGCGAGGTCCTCGTCGGCCCCGGGTACCTGGTCCAGGACGGCCCGCTCCCCGCGGTCCCGCTCGCCGACCCGGCCGACCTGTGGTCGGCTCCGCTGAACAAGCTGTACGTCCAGCACCCGGGCCTCGACGACGACGCGCTCACGGCCGTGGCGCGGGAGGTCGCGGGGGACCTCGTGGGCGTCACGATGGCCGGCGAGGGCATCGTGGAGATACTGCCGCTGGGTCTGACCAAGGCGACGGGCCTGTCCCTGGCCGCCCGTCGGCTCGGCGCGAAGGCCGTGGACACGATCGCGTTCGGCGACATGCCCAATGACATCCCCATGTTCGCCTGGTCCGCCCACGGCGTGGCCATGGCCAACGCGCATGAGGAGCTGAAGGCAGTGGCGGACGAGGTGACGACGTCGAACGAGGCCGACGGCATCGCGGTCGTCCTGGAACGGCTGCTGGCTTAGGCGGGGCACGGCTCAGGCGCGACGCCGGGCTCAGGCGCGACGCCGGGCTCAGGCGCGACGCCGGGCTCAGGCGCGACGCCGGGCTCAGGCGGGGCGCGGCCCGGGCGTGACGCCGGGCTCCGGTGCGGCTCGGACAGGGCGCCGGGTCGGCCCGGCCCATCATCCGCCGGGCTCCGGCCGCACACCCCCTCCGGGAGGGGCGGCCCGCGCAGTGCGCGCGCTCGAAGCGGCCGCCCCCGGGCGGTCTCCCCCGTGACGGGGCTGCACGGAGTGGGTGAGGACTCCGGAGCCTGCCGCGGACCGCCCTGCCGGAAGCGCGACGCCCCTTGCGGACCGTCGGCTTCACTCCCGGTAGGAGAACGCCGGATTGGTGGCTTCCGGCGCGTGGTGACACAACTACTGTGCCGGGCCGCGTGGTTGCCCGCCACCGAATTTCTCGCGGGCCGATCCGGGCACGCTCCCGGGCTCAGCCCTCGCGCCGCTTGCGCCTGCGCTTGCGGGCCCGGCTGAAGAACCACCCGGCGGGCGGCTCGTCGGACCGCCACGGCTGCGGCTCGGGGGCCTGCTGCCGCCAGCGGGCGGTGAGCATCCGGGCCCGCGCGGAGGGCTCGGCGGTCTCGGCGGACCGTATGAAGTCGTCGTCGAGGACCACCTCGTCCCAGGCGTCGCTCCCGGGACCGTCGCCCCGTCCCTCGTCCGATGCCATCGCGGCACCTCCTAGGCACTCCTGCGCATCCCCCTCCCACCAGTGTCCCGGCAGGAGGGTGAAGGCGCCGTCAAGGCGGCTCGCCGGGACTACTCGTCCCCGGCGACGGTCAGGGTCCGCAGCTTCTGGCCCGCGTACCAGGTGGCCCCGGCCGTGACCACGACCAGCAGGATCACGGCGGCGGGCAGGCCCACGTCGGAGGTCACGAGCTGGCCCCCGTCGGCGGCCTTGTGGGCCACGGCGAGCGACCACTGCTGGACGCTCAGCGTGCGGGCCCCGGAGACCAGGGAGCCGAAGAGGGCCTCCCAGACGAGCGCGTACACGAGCCCGAAGACCACGGCGTGCCGGGTGACCGTGCCGAGCAGCAGGAAGATCGCCGCGTACGCGATGGAGGAGACCAGGGCGGCGATGGTGTAGGCGACGGCGACCTGCTGGCTGTTGCCGTTGAGGATCAGGCCCGCGATGAGCGTCGGGACCGCAGAGAACGCCATGGTGACGGCGACGGCCACGGTGAGCTTGGTGACGATGATCGTGGGGCGTTTGACCGGCTTGGACAGCAGGTACATCACGGAGCCGTCGTCGATCTCGGGCCCGATGGCGCCGGTGCCCGCGATGACGCCGATGATCGGCACCATGGTGGCGAGCGCGAAGCCGCCGAGCAGGTCGGAGGCCACTTGGTCGTCGGCGCCGCTGAAGCCGCGCACCGCGGCCGCGATCACGATGAGCAGCAGCGGCAGGGCGAAGAGGATCAGTGCCCGGCGTCGGCCGAGCAGGGCCCGGTAGGTGAGCCGGGCGACAGTGGGGTCGTACACGATGGCTCCCTTTCAGGCCGCGACGAGGTAGGAGAAGACCGACTCTAGGGACTCGTCCGAGGGCGAGACCGTGAGCAGCCGGATGTCGTGTTCGCGCGCGACACGCGGCAACAGGCTGGTGAACCGGCCGAAGTCGACGGCCTGGATGCGCAGCGCGCCCTCCTTGAGGTCGACCTCGATGCCCGCGGTGGACGGGTCGGCGATCAGCGCGGCCGCGAGCGCACGGTCGTCGCTGGAGCGCACCAGGTAGCGGTGCGGCCGGTCCGTCATCAGACGGCGGATCTTCCGGAAGTCGCCGCTCGCGGCGTGCCGCCCCGCGACGATCACCTCGATGTGCGAGGCGAGCTGTTCGACCTCTTCGAGGATGTGGGAGGAGAACAGGACGGTGCGGCCCTCGTCGCCCATCCGCCGCAGCAGGTCCATGAGCTGCATGCGCTGGCGCGGGTCCATGCCGTTGAAGGGTTCGTCGAGCAGCAGCGCGGACGGTTCGTGGACGAGCGCGGAGGCCATCTTCACGCGCTGCCGCATGCCCTTGGAGTACGTGGAGATCTTGCGGTCCTGCGCGTACTCCATCTCGACTGTGGCGAGGGCCCGTTGGGCCGCCTTCTTGCCCAGGCCGTGCAACTCGGCGTTGGCGACGACGAATTCGAGGCCGGTGAGGAAGTCGTACATGCCCTCGCGCTCGGGCACGATGCCGAGGTGCTTGTAGATCTCCTCGTTGCGCCAGGTGGGCTTTCCGTCGAGGGTGACGGAGCCGGTGGAGGGGGCGAGGAAGCCGCCCATCATGCTGATGAGGGTGGACTTCCCGGCGCCGTTGGGACCGAGCAGGCCGGTGACTCCGGGGCTGATGGTCATCGTGACGTCGTTGACGGCCACCACGTTGCCGAACCAGCGTGAGACGTGGTCGATGCTGATCGTGGTCATAGTCCGGCCTTCCGGTAGCGGCGCATGAGAGCGGCGTAGCTGCCCGCTACGAGGGCGAGAACGAGGAGGAGGTAGACGACGCCCACTCCCGCCGAGGGGCCTTCGTTCCCGGGGAACGAGGAGGTCGCGCCGAGGAAGGCGGTCTGCACTCCGTCGATGAGAGTGATCGGCGAGAACAGGCCGAGCCACTCGATGGCCGTGCCGTTGCCGCCCTGTTCGTGCGCGATGGCCTGGACGGTGGACACCGCTCCGTAGGAGATGGTGAGCACGGCGATGACGGCGGCGATGCCGAAGCCGCGGCGGGGCGTCACGGCGGAGATGACGAGCGCGATCCCGGAGAAGAGCAACGACAGCAGGGCGACGGAGACGAGCCCCTGGGCGAACCCCTTCGTCTGCTCCGCGAAGTCCAGCTTCGCCAACAGGGCGCCTACGTAGAGCACGATCAGCGGCGTCGCGGTGAGGACGAACAGGGCCGACGCCATGGCCGCGAACTTCGCGCGTACGTAGTCGACGCGTTCGATGGGGCGGGAGAAGTACAGCGGCACGGTCTTGAACCGCAGGTCCCTGGAGACGGTCTGCGGGGCCTGCGCCGCCAAGTAGAGGCCGATGACGGCCTGGAGGAGCACCGCGTAGCGCGTGTAGTCCACGGGCAGTTCGTCGGCCTTGGTGGCGACGGCGACCGCGACCATGATCAGTGCGGGGGCGCACATGACCCCGAAAAGGATCATCGGGAGCACCTTGGACTTGGCCGAGCGGCCGAGGCCGTAGGCGCCGCGCAGGCTCTGCGAGTACAGCGAGCGGGTGGCGTAGGCCCGGCCGAGGCGGGGGCCGTCGTAGGTGCGGTATCCGATGTTGTGGATCTGGGTGGAGTCGGCGTCGCGCGCCCGTGTCGACTCGGCGGTCATCGCTTGCCGCCTCCCGTCTGCTCGGCGGCGGCCGCGGTCGCCGCCCAGGCGGCCGCGCGCTCGGAGACCTGCTCCGGCTGCGGCTCGTCCTGGGAGCGGAAGACCTCCGCGATGTGGTGCCTGCGCTGTTCCATGCGGACGAGGCCGAGGCCGAGGTCGGCGACGGTGTCCCGGACGAGGTCGTACGTCGCCTCGTCCGTGGCGTCGAGCAGGAAGATGTGGCCCGCGCCGGGCAGCCCGCCCCCGTCGTCGTGGGTGGTCACGCCGTGGGCGTGCAGGGCCGCGCGCAGCGCGCCGGTGCCGTCGGGGTGCTCGTCGCTGTCGGTGACCTCGATGGCGAGGGTCGCGGTGCTCTGCGTGAAGTCCGTGGTGGAGCTGGAGCGCAGGAGCTTGCCGCCGTCGATGACGACGACGTGGTCGCAGGTGCGCTCCAGCTCGCCGAGGAGGTGTGACGTGACCAGGACGGAGATGCCGAAGTCGGTGTGCACGCGCCGGATCAGGTCCAGCATCTCGTCGCGGCCGACGGGGTCGAGGCCGTTGGTCGGCTCGTCGAGGAAGACCAGCTGGGGATCGTGCACGAGCGCCTGGGCGAGCTTCACGCGCTGCTTCATGCCGGTCGAGTAGCCGCCGATGGGGCGGTAGCGCTCCTCGTAGAGCCCTACGTGGCGCAGGGTGTCGGCGGTGCGCTCGCGGGCCGCGGCGGGCGGCAGGCCGGACATGCGCGCCATGTGGACGACGAACTCGGTGGCCGAGACGTCGGGCGGCAGGCAGTCGTGCTCGGGCATGTAGCCGACGCGCTCGCGGATCTCGCCGCCGCTGGTGGCGACGTCGAGGCCGAGCACGGACGCGGTGCCCTCGGTGGCGGGGGACAGACCCAGCAGGATCTTGATCATCGTTGACTTGCCGGCGCCGTTGGCTCCGACGAGTCCGGTCACACCGGGTCCGATGTCCAAGGTCAGCCGGTCGAGCGCGGTCACCTTCGGGAACCGCTTGCTCAGGCTTTCGGTCGCGATCACAGTCACGTGTTCGACGGTAGTGGCGCGGACCACACCGGGGCGTCACTCCACAGGCTGTCTCCGCCCTCACTCTCGAGTATTACGGGCCCGTAGGGGTCGTCCGGAAGTCGAACCCTTGGGGGTTCCCCCGGAGGCCCCCTCAGGGTTCTTCCGGACCTGTCCCGAAGGCTCACGCAGACCTATTGACGCAGCCGCCAAGCATTGTCACATTCATCAGTGTCAAGTTACGAGCGCGTACGGGAACGGCACGGTGACGCGGCGCGTCGGGATGCCGTCCCGGCGGGCGTGGACCGGACACGGGACGGACGGTGGCATGACCTCAGCAGTGAAGGGTGAACTCTCCGCGGAGCTGCGGGGGTTCCGCCGCGTGCAGACCCTCGCGTACGAATGCGCGGAAGCGGTCGCCGCCCAGCTCAAGCCGGGGGTGACGGAGCGCGAGGCGGCGCGGATGCAGCGGGTGTGGCTGCGCGAGCGAGGCGTGCGGGACTGGTTCCACCTGCCCTTCGCCTGGTTCGGCGACCGCACGGCGTTCGTGAACTTCCGGGTGCCGCTGCAGTTCTTCCCCACCCACCGCAGGCTGGAGCCGGGGATGCCGTTCATCCTCGACATGGCCCCGGTGTTCGAGGGCTATACGGCCGACATCGGTTATTCCGGCTGCCTCGGGCTCAATCCGGTGCACGACCGGCTCCTCGCCGACCTGCGGGCGCACCGGGAGCTGATCCTGCGCGAGGTGCGCGAGCGCCGCCCGCTGCGCGAGATCTACGAACACGTGGACCGGCTCATGGTCCGCCAGGGCTATGCCAACCGCCATCGCGCCTATCCCTTCGGCGTCATCGCGCACAAGGTCGACCGGGTCAAGGAGCGCCGCTTCTCGCCGCACGTGTTCGGCTTCGGCACTCAGTCCCTGAAGGGCCTCGCGAGCGACGCGCTGCACGGCCACCGGGACGGCTGGTCGCCCCTGTGGTCGCCGTACAAGTTCTCCGACCACCCGCCGCAGCCGGGCCTGTGGGCGGTCGAGCCGCACCTCGGATTCCGGGGCACGGGGGCGAAGTTCGAGGAGATCCTGGTCGTCACCGACTCCAAGGACCCCGAGGAGAGCGCGTTCTGGCTGGACGACGATCTGCCGCACGTGCGGCGCTGGTCCGTGGAAGACGCTGAGAGGGCTGCCGTATGACGACCGTGGATCTGAAGGGCGCGCGCGAGCGCTGGGTGCGCACCGGCGGAGTGGAGCTGTGCGTAGCCGAGCTGGGCGAGACCGGGCGGCCCACGGTGCTGCTCGTGCACGGCTATCCGGACTCCAAGGAAGTGTGGTCCGAGGTCGCCACGCGCCTGGCCGAGCGCTTCCACGTGGTGCTGTACGACGTGCGCGGCCACGGCAGGTCGACGGCCCCCAAGCCGCTGCGCGGCGGCTTCACGCTGGAGAAGCTGACGGACGACTTCCTCGCGGTCGCCGACGCGGTCAGCCCGGACGAGCCGGTGCACCTGGTGGGCCACGACTGGGGCTCGGTGCAGGCCTGGGAGTTCGTGACGGTCCAGCGCACCCAGGGGCGGATCGCGTCCTTCACGTCGATGTCCGGCCCGTCCCTCGACCACTTCGGGCACTGGATCAAGAAGCGCCTGTCCCGGCCCACCCCGCGCCGGGCAGCCCAGCTCGTCAACCAGGGCGCCAAGTCCTGGTACGTGTACATGCTGCACACCCCGGTGCTCCCCGAGCTGGCCTGGCGCGGCCCGCTCGGCCGACGCTGGCCGAAGATCCTCCAGCGCGTGGAGAAGGTGCCCGCGGACGGCTACCCCACGCCGTCCCTGACGACGGACGCGGCGCACGGCGCCTGGCTCTACCGCGACAACGTCCGCGCCCGACTGCGCCGCCCCCGCCCGGACGCGTACGCGCACGCGCCGGTGCAGCTCATCACGCCGACCGGCGACGCCTTCCTGTCCCAGCGGCTGTACGACGACCTGGACCAGTGGGCCCCGGAGCTGACCCGGCGCACGCTGCCCGCCAAGCACTGGGTGCCGCGCACCCGCCCGGACCAACTGGCCTCCTGGATCACCGAGTTCGTCACCACCCACGAGGACGGCGTGCCGCCGGTGACGAGCGCGGCCGGGGCCCCGGGCAAGTACGCCGAGAGGTTCTCCGGCCAGCTGGTGCTCGTCACGGGCGCGGGCAGCGGCATCGGGAGGGCCACGGCCTTCGCGTTCGCCGAGGCGGGCGCGCGCGTGGTGGCCGTCGACCGGGACGCGGAGAGCGCGGCCCGCACCGCCGAGCTGTCCCGGCTCGTCGGTGCCCCCGCGGCCTGGGCCGAGACGGTCGACGTGAGCGACGAGCAGGCGATGGAGAAGCTCGCCGAGAAGGTCGCCACGGAGTACGGCGTGGTGGACGTCCTGGTGAACAACGCGGGCGTCGGCCTGTCCGGCTCCTTCCTCGACACCAGCGCCGAGGACTGGAAGAAGGTCCTGGACGTCAATCTGTGGGGCGTCATCCACGGCTGCCGCCTCTTCGGCAAGCAGATGGCCGAGCGCGGCCAGGGCGGCCACATCGTGAACACCGCGTCGGCGGCGGCCTATCAGCCCTCGCGCGCGCTGCCCGCGTACAGCACGTCGAAGGCGGCCGTCCTGATGCTCAGCGAGTGTCTGCGCGCCGAGCTCGCGGGCCGGGGCATCGGCGTCTCCGCCATCTGCCCGGGCTTCGTGAACACGAACATCACAGCGACGGCCCGCTTCGCCGGGGTCTCCGCCAGTGAGGAGGCCCGCCGCCAGAAGAGGTCCGCCCGGCTCTACGGCCTGCGCAACTACCCGCCGGAGAAGGTCGCCGACGCCGTGCTGCGTGCCGTGGCCCGCAATCAGGCCGTGGTGCCGGTCACCCCGGAGGCACGCGGCGCCCACCTCATGTCCCGGTTCTCGCCCAGGGCCCTGCGCGCGCTGGCCCGATTGGAGCCACCGCTGTGAGCAGGGAGCACGGCACCCCACCGCCCTCCGAGGAGCACTACACGATCGTTCCGCGCCGGGTCGCGTTCGACTGGGACGCCACCCCGCTGCACTGGATCCCGGACGAGCCCACGGCCACCCATGTCATCAACGTCCTGCATCTGCTGCTCCCGGCGGGCGAGCGCTGGTTCGTGAAGGTCTTCAAGGAGGGCCTGCCGCTGATCACCGATCCGGTGCTGCGCGCGGACGTCAAGGGGTTCATGGGGCAGGAGGCCACGCACAGCGTGCAGCACGCGTACGTGCTCGATCACCTGGCCGCGCAGCGCCTGGACACCACCGGGTTCACGAAGTACGTGGACTTCCTGTTCGAGAAGCTCCTCGGCGAGCGGCCGCCGTTGGGCGCGCCCGTGGCCACGCAGGAGTGGCTGCGCTTCCGGCTCGCGATCGTCGCGGCCATCGAGCAGTTCACGGCCGTGCTCGGCGACTGGGTGCTGCACGCGGAGGGGCTCGACCGGGCCCGGGCGGACGAGGTGATGCTGGACCTGCTGCGCTGGCACGGCGCGGAGGAGGTCGAGCACCGCGCGGTCGCCTTCGACATGTACCAGCACTGCGGCGGCACCGGCGCTCCCCGGTACGTCCGCCGGGCGGCGGGCATGGCGGTCACGGCCCCCGTGATGCTGTACCTGTGGCTCTGGGGCGCCGCGTATCTCGTCCGCCACGATCCGCGGCTCGCGGGGCGGCTGCGGTATTCGCTGCTCGCGCACCACAGGGCGGTCAAGAAGGGCCTGCTGCCGCCCTGGCGGCGGATAGGCGCGGCCGTGCCCCGCTATCTGCGGCGGTCGTACCATCCGTCGCAGGAGGGGTCGCTGCGCAGGGCCGTCGAGTATCTGGCGTGGTCGCCCGCCGCGCGAGCCGCGGTGGCGGCGGCCGGGCGCGCGGCCATCGCGTAGCGCCGAGCACGACCGGGTGCCACCGGGAAAGGACGGGGGAGCGTTGGACGGACGCAGGGAGGAAGCCCGCGCATCGGCGACGGGCGCGCCGCGGGTGGAGCCGACGGGCACGCCCTGGGTGGAGGCGCCGCCGGGCACGCCCCTGGTGGAGTACCGCATAGAGGATCTCGCCCACCACAGCGGAGCCACCGTGCGCACCATCCGGGCCTATCAGGACCGCGGTCTGCTCCCCCGGCCCGAGCGGCGCGGGCGGTCCAATGTGTACGGCGACGCCCATCTGGCGCGGCTGCGGCAGATCGCCGACCTGCTCGACCGGGGCTACACCCTGGCCTCCATCAAGGAGCTGCTCGAGGCCTGGGACGCGGGCCGGGGCCTCGGCGGTGTGCTCGGCCTGGTCGCCGAGGTCGACGGGCCGTGGACGGACGAGAAGGCCGACCGGATCACCCGGGCGGAGCTGGAGGCGGCCTTCGGCGGCACTCCGGACGCCGCCGCGGTCGCGGACGCCGTGGCGCTCGGCGTACTGGAGCCGCTGCCGGACACCGATGACGAGTTCCTGGTGCCGAGCCCTCAAGAGCTTGCGGTAGCGGCGGAGTTGCACGCGGCGGGTGTTCCGCTGTCGGCGATCTCGGGCCATTTGCGGGAGTTGCGGGGTCAGGTCGAGCACATAGCGGCGCGTTTCCTGGAGTTCACCAATGAGCACGTCTTCGCGCGGTATCTGGGAAACCATCCGCCGAGCGAGGCGGACGCGGCGGAGGCGGCCTCTCTCATCCGCAGGCTGAGGCCGCTCGCGCAGAAGTCGGTCGACGCGGAACTGGCCCGTGCCATGCGCCTGTTCGCCACCCGGAACCTCCGCCGCCACCTGGCCGCCGAGGAGCCTCCGCGACAGCCTGCCGAGCCGCAGTACGTGGCACTGCCCGCCAGCACAATGGACGCGGTCCAGGCGTTGGTTGGGCAGGAGAACGTGGCGGCCTTCATCACGGCGGCCGCCGAACGCGAGCTCCATGGACGGACATTGGACGCACTCGCGGCAAGTAGGGTTGATTCCGGCATAGTTGACCAAAAGACGCCTTCCGCCTGAGAGTTGTCCACAGAATTTCCAAGTCACCTGTGGATAACTGCACTTGTCTGTGGATCAAACATGGAAAGCCGAATTCCACGATGAAAAGTCGATGGCAGAAAACCGAGTGCGTGGAGAACGGTGGACCGCGACGCTGAAGAGATGAAAGAACGACAAGCCCCGGAAGGCCGACCTCCGGACGCCCGGGCCGCCGCGGAGGCGCCGCCGGGCGGCGAGCACACCGTAAAAGAGCCGCCGGACTGCCCGGGCCCGCGCGCGGCAAAGGCCCCTGTTGACGACCAGCACACCGCAGAAGCGCCTGCGAATGGCCAGCGCACCGCGGAGGCGCCCCCGGACAACCCCCGCGCCGCAACAGCCGCTCCCCACGGGCCGGTCACCGCAAAAGCCCCTCTGGACGACCAGCACGCCGCAGAGGCACCTCTGGACAGCCCCCGCACCGCAAACGCGCCTTCCGATGACCAGCGCACCGCAAAGGCCCGTCCCGACGGCCCGCGCAGCGCAAAGGCCCCTCCCGACAGCCAGCGCAGCGCAAAGGCCCCTCCCGACAGCCAGCGCACCGTAAAGGTGTCGAAATACCTGTCGAAGCACCTGCGCCATCAGCCCGAGCGCATCGGGATCACGCTCGACGACGGTGGCTGGGTGGACATCGGCACGTTGATCGCGGCCGCCGCCGCCCATGGGTTCCGCTTCACCCGGGCCGAGCTCGACCACGTGGTGGCCGCCAGCGACAAGCAGCGGTTCACGGTCGACGGCGACCGGATCCGCGCCAACCAGGGCCACTCCGTCGCCGTGGACCTCCAGCTGCCCCCGGCCGCCCCGCCCCCGCGGCTCTTCCACGGCACCGTGGCCCGCCATCTGCCCGCGATCCGCGCCGAGGGCCTGCGGCCGATGACCCGGCACGCGGTGCACCTCTCGCCCGACCGCGGGACGGCGACGCGCGTGGGCGCGCGGCGCGGCCGGCCCGTCGTCCTGACCGTCGACTCCGGCGCGATGCACCGCGACGGCCACGTCTTTTGTGTCAGCGCCAACGGCGTCTGGCTCACCGCCGCTGTGCCCGCCCGCTATCTGCGCTTTCCCGCGCCGGACTGACCCGGCAAGATCGATGGGTATGGAGCATCTGCACAGCACCGAGGCCGCCGTGAGGGCACTGCGGGAGATAGCCCGCGAGTACGGCCTGGAGATCGAGGTCGGCCATGACATAGGCGCCGACCGGACCTCCCGCCGCACCGCGGCCGGTGTCGCCGTGACGACCGACGCGGACGGCTCGCTGCCGCACGAGGCGTTCGTGGAGTTCGGCGGGTCCCCGCGGGTGTCCGTGCGGCTCTTTCCGGACGACGACGCCCTGATAGACGTCGACGGCGTCGAGTGCCACGACGTGCCGCGCGACCACGTGCCGCCCTTCCTGCGGTCCGTCTTCGGCGGCCTCGCGTACGTCAAGGGGCGGCGCTTCCCGCCCGGCTACTGGCTGGTCGTGCCGCTGCCCGGGGACGCGACGTACAAGGAGCTCATCCCCATGATCTCGCTCACTCCCTGGCTCAGCGGAAAGGTCCGCTGAAGCCCCGGGCACGGAGCGAAGTGCCTGGCAGAGGCCGTGGCCGGGCCCGCGCAGGCGTCCGGCGGGCGGGGCGGGGCCTGCCGGGGGCCGCCGTAGGCTCGATCACATGAGTCTGCGTCTGAGCACCGTGATCCTGCCCGTGACCCGCTGGCACGAGGGCGGCAGGGAGCGCTGGCAGCGCGCCGAGGAGCTGGGCTTCCACACCGCGTACACCTACGACCACCTGTCCTGGCGGACCTTTCGCGACGGCCCGTGGTTCGGCGCGGTGCCCACGCTGACCGCCGCCGCGGCCGCCACCGAGCGCATCCGCCTCGGCACGCTCGTGACCTCGCCCAACTTCCGGCACCCGGTCACGCTCGCCAAGGAACTGATCACGCTGGACGACGTGTCGAACGGACGGATCACCCTCGGCATCGGCGCGGGCGGCAACGGCTTCGACGCCACCGCGCTGCGCCGCGCCGACGAGGAGCCCTGGACACCCCGTGAACGCGCGGACCACTTCGGAGAGTTCCTGCCGCTGCTCGACCGGCTGCTCACCGAGGACGCCGTGACCTACGAGGGCGAGCACTACGCGGCGCACGAGGCACGGAACATCCCGGGCTGCGTGCAGCGCCCCCGGCTGCCGTTCGCGGTGGCCGCGACGGGGCCGCGCGGCCTGAAGCTCGCCGCCCGGTACGGCCAGGCGTGGGTGACCACCGGCGACCCGAAGATCTTCGCCACCGGCACCCCCGAGGAGTCCCTGGAGGCCATCCGCGGCCAGGTCGACCGCCTCGGCGCCGCCTGCGAGCAGACCGGCCGCGACCCCGGCGAGCTGGACAAGATCCTGCTCACCGGCTTCACGCCGGACCGGCCGCTGGAGTCCTTCGACGCCTTCGTGGAGTTCGCGGGCAAGCACGCCGCGCTCGGCTTCGACGAGATCGTGCTGCACTGGCCGCTGCCGGGCACGGACTTCGCCGCGGACCAGAAGGTCTTCGAGCGCATCGCGACGGAGGCACTGGCACAGCTGTAGCCGACGACGGCGGGGGACGGGGGCTCGTCCGCCGTAGCCCGGGGTACGGGCGGGGCGTGCGGGGGCGTGTCGTACTCACATGTGCGCCCCGCCACACACCCGTGCGCGCATATGCGGGACAATCAGCTACGTGACCTCAGCTACCGCCCGGCCCCGGACCCCGGCCCCCTCCGTCCCGCCCCGGCTGATCGCCACGGACCTGGACGGCACGCTGCTGCGCGACGACAAGTCCGTGTCCGAGCGCACGGTCGCCGCGCTCGCCGCCGCCGAGACCGCGGGGATCGAGGTCTTCTTCGTGACCGGGCGCCCGGCGCGCTGGATGAACGTGGTCGCCGACCACGTCCACGGCCACGGCCTGGCGATCTGCGCCAACGGCGCGGCGGTCGTCGATCTGCACGGTGGCCCCGGCGCGCACCGCTTCACCAAGGTGCGGGGCCTGACCCCGCAGAACGCCCTGGAGGTCGTCGAGCTGCTCCGCGCCGCCGCCCCCGGCACGTCCTTCGCCGTCGACCGGACCGGCGGGGTGCACCACGAGCCGCAGTACCCGCCGCTGCGCATGGACCCCGCGGGCAGCGTGGCACCCGCCGAGAAGCTCCTCGTGGCGGACGCCGCCTGCGCGGACGAGCCCATCCTCAAGCTGCTCGCCCACCACCCCGAGATGGCGCCGGACGACTTCCTGGCCCTCGCACGCGAGGCCGCGGGCGAGCGCGCCGAGATCACCCGCTCCAGCCCGACCGCCCTCCTGGAGATCAGCGCCCCCGGCGTCACCAAGGCGGGCACCCTCGCGCTGTGCTGCGCCGAGCGCGGCATCTCCCCCGACGAAGTCGTGGCCTTCGGAGACATGCCGAACGACGTGGAGATGCTCTCCTGGGCCGGAGTGTCGTACGCGATGGGCAACGCCCACCCCGACGTGATCGCCGCCGCGTCGGGCCGTACGGTCGCCAACAACGAGGACGGCGTGGCCGTCGTCATCGAACGCATCCTGGCGGACCGCCTCTCCGTAGAGGCCGGTTGACCGGGCTGGTTCCGTTGACCGGGCTGGTTCCGTTGACCGGGCCGGTTCCCCCCAGAGAGACCGATCTACCTCTAGGGACGGTCAACTCATGGGGGCGGTCACTCCGTAGAGGTCGATTCCAGGCTCACCCCGCGCTCGGCCAGCCACTTCACCGGGTCCACTCCCGAGCCCAGGTCCGGCGTGAGGCGGGTTTCGAAGTGCAGGTGCGGGCCGGTCGAATTGCCGGTCGTGCCTGCCTGTCCGACCCACTGCCCGGCGCGGACCGCGTCCCCCTGGTCGACGGTCACGGCCGCCAGATGCGCGTACTGCGTGTAGTAGCCGTCCGGGTGGCGCACCACGACCTCGATGCCGAAGCCCCCGCCGCAGGCGACCCGCACCACCCGCCCCGCGCCCACCGCCCGCACCGGGGCGCCGATGTCGACGGCGAAGTCCTGGCCCGTGTGCCGCCGCGCCCACCGCTCGCCCGCGCTGTCGAAGCCCGCGGACAGCTCGTACGTCTCCACGGGCGTCATCCACGCGCGCGTGGTGGCCGTTTCCGGCTGCTCCAGGCGGACGGCGCCCCGGCACTGACCGGCAGCGACGGACGCGTCGGCCTCTCCCTGGAGGGTCCAGCGCGCCGACTCCAGCTTCGTTTCGATGTCCCGCTTGAGGCGCGCGAGGCGTGCTGTGCGCCGGTCGAGGACGCCGCGCGCCCGCTCCGCCGACCGCCTGGCGGTGGTGAGCCGGGCGGCGGCCCGCTGGGTCTTGGCGACGGCGTTGGTGACGGCGAGGTCCGCCTGGCCCAGGGCGCGCCTGCCGCGCAGCAGTTCGTCGGGGCTGTCCGCGAGGAGCAGTCGCGCGGTGAGCGGCAGATCGCCGCCGGCGCGGTACTGGGCGCTGGCCATCCGGCCGAGGTCCTCGTGCAGGACGGCGACCTGGTAGCGCTCCTCGGCGAGCAGCCGGTCGAGCTTCTTGACGCGGCCGCGCTGCACGTCGGCGGCGCGCCGCTCCCCCTCGTAGCGCTCGGTGGCCTTCGCCGCGTCCTCGTAGAGGCGGGCCACCTCGGCGCTGGTGCCCGACCCGCCGTGGCCGTCGGTGGCGCCGGGCCCGTCGGTCCCGTCGGCGGCCGCGGGCGGCGGCGCGCCCAGGGCGAGGAGCGCGCACAGCAGGACCGGCACGGCGACCAGGCGCCGCGGGCGGCGGGTGTGGAGACGGCTCAGGCGGCTCGGGCAGGCACACATGACTCGGATCGTTGCCCCCACGCGCGCGTGGGGCCCGGCGGACTCGTACGCGCGGGGGACCGGGTGACCCGTACGGCGCACCCCCGTACCGCCGATCAGCGGCCGCCCATACGCGCCTGAGCGCCGCACGGCCGTCGGGGCGCACGGCCGTCGGGGCGCACGGCCGTCGGGGCGCACGGCCTTCGGGCGTGCACGCCGAGCGCCGGACACCGTGGGGGCTTACGCGTCTGATCCCGCCCCACAGCGGCCGACCGCGGGCCCGGCTTCAGTGCGGCGCCTGCCACACCACCGTCGTGCCGCCCCCGTCCTCGCCGATGCCCGGCCCGTACCAGCTGGAGCCGCCCAGGGACTCGGCCCGCCGCTTGAGGTTCTTCAGGCCGCTGCGGCGGCCGCCCTCGGTGATGCCCACGCCGTCGTCGGCCACCGTCAGGCGCACGCCCTGGCGGCCGTCGGGCAGCACGTGGGTGGCGTCGACGACGACGTCGATGCGGTCGGCGCCCGCGTGCCGGAACGCGTTCGACAGGGCCTCGCGCAGGGCCGCGATGAGGTTCTTGCCGGTGAGTTCGCCGACGACCGTGTCGACGGGCCCCAGGAAGCGGTGCGAGGGCTTGAAGCCGAGCGGCACGGCCGCCATGTTGATCTCGCGCAGGACCCGGGTCCGCAGCCCCGAGGGCGCCTCGGCGGGCCCCTGCTGGAGCGCGAAGATCGCGGTGCGGATCTCCTGGATGGTCACGTCCAGCTCGTCGACGGCCTTGCCGACACCTCTGACCACCTCGGGCACCACGGACCTGCGCTGGGCGCTCTCCAGCATCATCCCGGTGGCGAAGAGCCGCTGGATGACCAGGTCGTGCAGGTCACGGGCGATGCGGTCGCGGTCCTCGTACACCGCGAGCCGCTCCCGGTCGCGCTGCGCCTCGGCCATCATCAGGGCGAGCGCGGCCTGCGAGGCGAACTGGGTGGCGAGCGTCCGCTCCACCTCGGTGAACGGCCGTCCCCCACGCGCGCGTGGGGTGACGAGGGTCCCCAGGACCCGGCCGTCGCTCTGGAGGGGCAGCATCATCACGGGCCCGTACCCGCGCGCGAGGTCCGTCATGATGCGCGGGTCGGTGGCCGCGTCGTCGATGAACACCGCCTGCCCGTCGAGGAGGTCGGCGATGATGCGGCTCTCCGGAGGGACGGTGACGCCGAGCGCCCCGTTGGGCTCGTCCGAGGAGACGGCGACGATCTCCATGCCGCCCTCGTCGTCCGGGAGCAGCACGATCCCTGCCGCCGAGTCCGCGAGGCGCCGGGCCTGCTCGGCGACGACCGCGAGGGCGTCCTCCGCGTCGGAGCCCGAGAGCAGCGCCGTGGTGACCGCCACGGAGCCGTCGATCCACCGCTCGCGCTGCTTGGCGGCCTCGTACAGGCGGGCGTTGCCGATCGCGATGCCCGCCTCCGTGGCGAGCACCCGCACCATGTGCATGTCGTAGTCGTTGAACTCGGCGGCCTCCCCGGGGGCCGTCCCGGTGCGCTTCTCCGTGAGGTACAGGTTCCCGAAGATCTCGCCCTGGACGCGGATCGGCACCCCCAGGAAGGTGCGCATCGGCGGGTGGTGGGCGGGGAAGCCGCAGGAGCGCGGGTCGGTGGAGAGGTCGGCGAGGCACAGCGTCTCGGGCTGGTGGATGAGCGCGCCCAGCAGCCCGCGGTGGCCGTCGGGCAGGTGGCCGATGCGCTCGGCGGTGGCCTCGTCGATGCCGAAGGAGACGAAGTCCGCGAGCCCCTCGCCGTCCTCGGCCACGACGCCGATCGCGGCGTAGCGGGCGTTCGTCAGCTGGGCCGCGGTCTCACAGATGCGGTTCAGGGTGGTGTGCAGCTCCAGGCCCGCGCCGACGGACCGCATCGCCTCCAGGAGCTGCGGTACGCGCGCGGTGAGCTCCGTGGAGAGCCCCTGAAGACTGCGGCTGGCCCGCGCGGCGGCTTCGGCCGGGTCGGGCGGGTCGGTGGGGCCGGAGGGACTAGTGGGGCTGGTGGGGCCGGACGGATCAGCGAGTCCGGGCGGGCCCGACGCCCCAGGCGGGCCGAGGGCGCCCGATACGTCGGCAGCGCCCCTGGACGGCCCTGTCCCGCCCCCGGCCGCGCCTGCCGGGGCCGACGTGCCTTCGGAAGGCGGCGGCGCGGCGGAGGCCGGGGGGACGGACATGCCTTGAGCGTAGTTAGTCCGTTTTGCCGTGGCACGCCGAGGCGGGGCCTCCATCGGCCGCCGCGCCGCCCCCGGCCACGGCCCGGAACCCGACCCCGGACCTGGGCTCGGCCCCCGCCCCAGGCTCGACCTCACCCCCTGGCCCGGCCCCATGGCGTCAGCCGACCGCGTGCGTCAGCAGGTCCGCCGCCGCCTCGCGCTCCCGCATCCGCCGCAGCGGTCCGTCAACGGCCACCAGCTCCTCGTACGCGCCACGCTGCACGACGTGACCGGCCTCCAGGACGATCACCTCGTCAACTTTGTCCAGTCCGGCGAGACGGTGGGTGATGAGCAGCGTCGTCCGCCCCTCGGTGGCCGCGAGCAGATCGGCGGTGAGGGCGTCGGCCGTCGGCAGGTCGAGGTGTTCGGCGGGCTCGTCGAGGACGAGGACGGGGAAGTCCGCTAGGAGCGCGCGGGCCAGCGCGAGCCGCTGTCGCTGTCCTCCGGAGAGGCGGGCCCCGTGTTCGCCGACGAGCGTGTCCAGGCCGTCGGGCAGGGACCGCACCCAGCCGTCGAGCCGGGCGCGCGCCAGGGCCCCGTACAGCTCGTCGTCGCTCGCGTCCTTGCGGGCGAGCAGCAGGTTCTCGCGCACGGAGCTGTCGAAGACGTGCGCGTCCTGCGCGCACAGGCCGACCAGGCGCCGCACGTCGTCACCGTCGAGCCGGGAGGTGTCGGTGTCACCGAGGGCGTACGTCCCCTCGTACGCGCCGAGGAAACGCAGCAGGACGTGGGCGAGCGTGGTCTTGCCGGATCCGGAGGGGCCGACGACGGCGACGCGGCGGCCGCGTTCGAGGACCAGGGACACGCCCGCGAGCGCGTCCCGCTCCTGCCCCTCGTAGCGGACCCGCAGCCCGTCGAGGCGCAGCGGGAAGGGCGAGCGCGGCGCCCGGGGCTCCTCGGTCCCGGGCGCGGCCGGGGACGCCGGGCGAGGGCTCGGCAGCGGGTCGGGCGCGTCCAGGACCTCGTGGACCCGCTCGGCGCTCTTCTTGACGCGCTGGCGGTACTGCACGGCCAGCGGCAGCCCCATCACGGCCTCGAACGCGGCGAGCGGCGTCAGGACGACCACGGCGAGCGCGATGCCGCCGAGCCGTCCGTCGTGCACGCCCTGGACTCCGACGACCGCCGCGGCGGCCACGGTGAGGCCCGTCGCGAGCGCGCCGAGTCCGTCGCCGAGCGCGGTGGCGCTCGCGGTCCGGGACGCGATCCGGGTCAGCTCGGCGTCGGCGTCCCGGACGTGCGCGGTACGGCGCCGCAGCGCGCCTGCGACCGTCAACTCGGCCGTCCCCGTGAGCAGATCCGCCACGCGGGTGGCGAGCACCCCGCGCGCGGGGGCCAGCTTCCGCTCCGCGCGACGGGCCACGGCCCCGCTGACCAGCGGCACCCCGACCCCGGCGACCAGCAGGCCGACGGCGAGCACCGCGCCCGCCTCCGGCAGCAGCCAGGCGGTGAAGCCGACCGCGCCGACACTCACGACCGCGGCGGCGCCGGCGGGCAGCAGCCAGCGCAGCCAGTAGTCCTGGAGCGCGTCCACGTCGGCGACGAGCCGGGACAGCAGATCACCGCGGCGCGTACCGCGCAGACCCGCGGGGGCGAGGCGTTCGAGGCGCCGGAACACGGTGACCCGCATGTCGGCCAGCATCCGCAGCACCGCGTCGTGCGACACCAGGCGCTCGGCGTAGCGGAAGCAGGCCCGCCCGATGCCGAAGGCGCGGGTCGCCGTGACGGCGATCATCAGGTACATCACGGGCGGCTGCTCCGAGGCCCGCGAGATCAGCCACCCGGAGGTGGCCATGAGGCCCACGGCGCTGCCCAGCGCGAGGCTGCCGAGCAGCAGGGCGAGGCTCAGCCGCCCCCTGCGGGGCCGCGCCACGGCCCGCACGCGCGCGAGGACACCGCCCTTCGGACGGGACTCCTCCCACGCCTCCGCATCCCGAGCTGCCGACTCCCGCGCGTCCGAAGCCCAGGCTTCCGCATCCCGCGCTCCCGGCTCCCACGCATCCGAACCCCACGCGTCCGGCTCCCGCGCACCCGACTCCGACTCACCCGACTCCCGCGCACCCGACCGCTCCCCGGACACCGCACTGCCCTCGCCGAGAGCGACAGCGTGCTCCCCGCTGTGGCACACCGGGCCGGTAGACGCCCCAGGCGAGCACAACGGCCCCCGCGAGCCCGCCGTTTCGGAGGTCCCCACCCGGACCACCCGGTCCGCGACGGCCAGCAGCGCGGGCCGGTGCACGACCAGCACCACGGTCCGCCCCATGGCCAGCCGCCGGACGGCCTCGACGACCCCTGCCTCGGTCGCCCCGTCCAGGGCGGCGGTCGGTTCGTCGAGCAGCACCACGGGCCGGTCCGCGAGGAACGCCCGTGCCAGGGCGACCCGCTGCCGCTGCCCGGCGGAAAGTCCGGCCCCGTCCTCGCCGAGGGCGGTCTCCGCCCCCAGCGGCAGGGCGTCCACGAACTCCAGCGCCCCGGCCGCGCGCAGGGCGTCCCGCACGGCCGCGTCCTCCGCGTCCGGCCGCGCGAGCCGTACGTTGTCGGCGATGGACCCCGCGAAGAGGTGCGGCCGCTGCGGCACCCACGCCACCTGCTCCCGCCACCGCTCCAGGGACACGTCCGCCAGGTCCGCGTCGCCGACGCGCACCCGCCCCGCGGTGGGCTCGACGAAACCGAGCAGTGCGTTCAGGAGGGTCGACTTGCCGGAGCCGCTGGGCCCGACCAGGGCGACGGTCTCCCCGCGCCCGACGGTGAACGAGACCCCGCTGACGGCGTCCGCCGCCCGGCCCGGGTAGCGGACGGCCAGGCCCTCCACGCGCAGCGGGCCCGCGGGCACCGGCGCGCTCCCTCCGGCCGGAACAGGGGTCTCCAGGACCTCGAAGATCTCCTCCGCCGCGGCGAGCCCCTCCGCCGCCGCGTGGTACCGCGCGCCGACCTGCCGCAGCGGCAAGTACGCCTCGGGCGCGAGGATCAGGATGACCAGGCCGTCGTACAGCGCCATGTCACCGTGCACGAGCCGCATGCCGATGGTGACCGCCACCAGGGCCACGGAGATGGTGGCGAGCAGTTCCAGGGCGAACGACGACAGGAACGCGATGCGCAGCGTCCGCATGGTCGCCCGCCGGTACTCCCCGGTGATCTTGCGGATGGCCTCGGCCTGCGCCTTGGCACGGCCGAACACCTTGAGGGTCGGCAGGCCCGCCACCACATCGAGGAAGTGGCCTGAAAGGCGTGAGAGGAGCCGCCACTGGCGGTCCATCCGGGCCTGGGTCGCCCAGCCGATCAGGATCATGAAGACCGGGATCAGCGGCAGCGTGCCGGTGATGATCGCCGCCGACACCCAGTCCTCGGTGACGACGCGTGCGAGCACCGCCACCGGGACCACCACCGCGAGGCCCAGCTGCGGCAGATAGCGCGAGAAGTAGTCGTCGAGCGCGTCCACGCCCCGGGTGGCCAGGTTGATCAGCGAGCCTGTCCGCTGCCCCGTCAGCCACCCGGGCCCCAGCGCCCCGGCCCGCTCGACAAGACGCCTCCGCAGCTCCGACTTGACCGCCGCGCTGGCCCGGTGCGCGGCGAGTTCGGTCAGCCAGGCCACGATCCCCCGGCCCACCGCGACCGCCGTGAGCAGCAGGATCGGGGTGTGCAGCGCACCGACCGAGAGCCCGCGCTGGAAGGAGCCCACCACGATCTCGGCGATGAGCATCGCCTGGGCCACCACGAGCCCCGCCCCGGCGAGGCCGAGCACCACCACCGCGGCCAGGAAGAAGCGAGTGGCACGGGCGTACCGGAGCAGGCGCGGGTCGATTGGTTTCACGTGAAACACACCCTCCCAAGGACCGGGGAAGCAGGGCCAGTTGCCGCGGCGGACGCGGTCATGGGCTCAGTGGGCGCCGCCGACCGGAAGGTCGGGAGCGATGTGCTGCGTACCGATGCGCTTGCGGAACACCCAGTACGTCCACGACTGGTAGAGCAGCACGACGGGCGTCGCGATGCCCGCGCACCAGGTCATGATCTTCAGGGTGTAGGGCGTCGACGAGGCGTTGGTGACCGTGAGGCTCCAGTCCTCGTTCAGCGACGACGGCATGACGTTCGGGAAGAGGGTCAGGAAGAGCATCGCGACGGCGGCGACGATCGTGACGCCGGACAGGGCGAATGACCAGCCTTCCCGCCCGAGTTGGATCGCTCCGATGGCGGCCACGAGGGCCACGACGGCGACGATCATCGCGGCCAGGCTCTTGCCGTCACCGTTGTCCAGCTGGGTCCAGATGAGGAAGCCGAGCGCGAGCGCCGCCGTGACGAGTCCGAGCACGACCGCGAGCTTGCGGGCCCGCATCCGGATGTCGCCCACCGTCTTGAGCGCGGTGAACACCGTGCCGTGGAAGGTGAAGAGCGTCAGCGTGACCAGGCCGCCGAGGATCGCGTACGGGTTCAGCAGGTCCCAGACGTTGCCCACGTACTCCTTCTGCGCGTCGATCTTCACGCCGCGCACGATGTTGCCGAAGGCCACGCCCCACAGGAACGCCGGGAGCAGCGAGGTCCAGAAGATCGCGTGCTCCCAGTTGGTCTGCCAGCGCTCCTCGGGGCGCTTCGCCCGGTACTCGAAGGCGACACCGCGCACGATCAGGCAGAGCAGGATCAGCAGCAGCGGCAGATAGAAGCCGGAGAAGAGCGTCGCGTACCACTCGGGGAAGGCGGCGAAGGTCGCGCCGCCCGCCGAGAGCAGCCACACCTCGTTGCCGTCCCAGACCGGGCCGATGGTGTTGATGAGCACCCGCTTCTCGGTCCGGTCACGGGCGAGCAGCTTGGTGAGGACCCCGACCCCGAAGTCGAAGCCTTCGAGGAAGAAGTAGCCGATCCACAGGACGGCGATCAGGACGAACCAGACGTCGTGCAGTTCCATGTGCGCCCAGCTCCTTAGTACGAGAAGGCCATGGGCCGGTCGGCGTCGGCGTCGGCGTCCGTGCCGGTGCCGCCATCGGGCGGGCCGCCGATCTTGGTGGGCGGGTTGAGGTCGGCGTCGGTGAGCTCGGGCGGGCCCTTGCGCACGTACTTGAGCAGCAGCTTGACCTCGACCACGGCGAGGATCGCGTAGATCAGCGTGAAGACGATCAGCGAGGTGAGCACCTCACCCTGCGAGACGCCGGGGGAGACCGCGTCCTCGGTCTTCAGGACGCCGTAGACGACCCAGGGCTGCCGGCCCGTCTCGGTGAAGATCCAGCCCCAGGCGGTGCCGATGAGCGGGAAGATCAGCGTCCACTGCGACAGGCGCCACCACCAGATGCCGAGCTTCGGCGCCAGCTCCTTGTTCTTGGTGAGCATCAGCTTCGGCACGTCCTCGTCGCCCGTGCGGTGCTCCGGGGCGAGCCAGACCTTCCGCCTGGTGAGCCAGAGTCCTGCGGTGCACAGGGCCATGGAGACCCCGCCGAAGCCGATCATCCAGCGGTAGGACCAGTAGGCGGTGGGGATGTTGGGCCGGTAGTCACCGGGGCCGAACTTGTCCTGCGCTTCCTTGTTGAGGTCGTTGATGCCGGGGATCTCCGCGCTGAAGTTGTTCTTGGCGAGGAAGGAGAGGACCCCGGGGATCTCTATGGCGACGTCGTTGTGACCCTTGGCCACGTCTCCGTAGGCGAACAGCGAGAACGGCGCGGGCTTCTCCGACTCCCACAGGGCCTCGGCGGCCGACATCTTCATCGGCTGCTGCTCGTACATGACCTTGCCGAGGGTGTCGGCGCTGATGACGGTGAGCAGGGTGCCGACGAACGCGGTGACCAGGCCGAGCCGCAGCGACATCCGCATCGTGCGGACGTGCCGCTTCTTGCGCAGGTGGAAGATGGCGATGCCGGTCATGAAGGCGCCGCCGACCAGGATGGTCGCCGCGATGACGTGGAAGAAGTTGACGAGCGTTGTCTCCTGGAACAGCACCTTGGCGAAGTCGGTGAGCTCGGCGCGCTTCTTGCCGTCGCGCTCGGTGATCTTGTAGCCCACCGGGTGCTGCATAAAGGCGTTCGCGGCGATGATGAAGTACGCCGAGAGGACCGTGCCGATCGACACCATCCAGATCGTCGCGCAGTGCAGCTTCTTCGGGAGCTTGTCCCAGCCGAAGATCCACAGGCCGATGAAGGTCGACTCGAAGAAGAAGGCGATCAGGGCCTCGAAGGCGAGCGGAGCGCCGAAGACGTCCCCGACGAACCGTGAGTAGTCGGACCAGTTCATGCCGAACTGGAACTCCTGCACGATGCCGGTGACGACACCCATCGCGATGTTGATCAGGAACAGCTTGCCCCAGAACTTGGTCGCTCTGAGGTAGTGCTCCTTGCCCGTCCGCACCCAGGCCGTCTCAAGGATCGCCGTGAGGGCGGCCAGGGAGATCGTCAGGGGGACGAAGAGGAAGTGGTAGACGGTGGTGATGCCGAACTGCCATCGCGCCAGGGTTTCCGGCGCCAGTGCCAGGTCCACGTCGACTTCTCCTTACATGCCGTCGCCATAGCGGCAGTTTGCCCCTTATGTCATAGACAACTACGGAGCAAGTGGGACACGCTTGTGAACGCGTTCACATTCACAAGCATTATGTCGTACTGGCTGTCGAGGCTTGAAAGGGGGGTCCCGTTACCGCAAGGAACGGGGTAGACGACGCGCTCACGGGTGGGGCCGCTCGGCCCTGCCACAGCGATCAGCAGGGGCCTCATGGCGGCCGTTCGGCCCTGTCGCGACCCTCGCGAGGATGCGTGACCCAGAGGGGCACTCCTGCTGTGACCTGGAGAAATACCGCTTCGCGAGCACCTGCGAGGCTCTCGACCGCAACAAGAAAGCCCCGCGCGGACACGAGGGTCCACGCGGGGCTTCAGGGCCGGACCGAGCAGATCCGGCCGGATGCCTAGAGCTCCTTGCGGAACTCCTCCGCCACCTTCAGGAAGATGTCGTTGGCCTCCACCTCACCGATCGTGACGCGGACGCCCTCACCGGGGAACGGCCGCACGGTGACGCCCGCCTGCTCGCACACCCCGGCGAAGTCCACGGTCCGGTCACCGGTCCGCAGCCACACGAAGTTCGCCTGGGTGTCGGGCACGGTCCAGCCCTGCGTCCGCAGCCCCTCCAGGACCCGCGTGCGCTCGTCCACCAGCACGCCGACCCGGCCGAGCAGTTCGTCCTCGGCCCGCAGCGAGGCCACCGCCGCGTCCTGGGCGAGCTGGCTGACGCCGAAGGGCACCGCCGTCTTGCGCAGCGCGGCCGCCACCGGCTCGTGCGCGATCGCGAAGCCGACGCGCAGGCCGGCGAGGCCGTACGCCTTGGAGAAGGTCCGCAGGACACAGACGTTCGGCCGGTCGCGGTAGAGCTCGATGCCGTCCGGGACCTCCGGATCCCTGACGAACTCACGGTAGGCCTCGTCGAGCACCACCAGGATGTCGCTCGGCACCCGGTCGAGGAAGCGCTCGAGCTCGGCCTTGCGGACCGCGGTGCCGGTCGGGTTGTTGGGGTTGCAGACGAAGATCAGGCGCGTGCGGTCGGTGATGGCCGCCGCCATCGCGTCGAGGTCGTGCACCTCCCCGGAGGTCAGCGGCACCCGCACCGACGTGGCCCCGCTGATCTGCGTGATGATCGGGTACGCCTCGAAGGACCGCCAGGCGTAGATGACCTCGTCGCCCGGGCCCGACGTCGCCTGGATCAGCTGCTGGGCGACGCCGACGGAGCCGGTGCCCGTCGCGACGTGCGCCACGGGCACCCCGAACCGGTCGGCCAGCTCGCTCATCAGCCCCGTGCAGGCCATGTCCGGGTACCGGTTGAAGGCCCGCACGGTCTCCATCGCGGTCTCAAGGACGCCCGGCAGCGGCGGGTAGGGGTTCTCGTTCGAGGACAGCTTGTACGCCTGCCGGCCCTCGGCCGCGGCGGGCTTGCCCGGCTTGTAGGTGGGAATACCCTCCAACTCGGCGCGCAGCCTCGGGCTCGTCTCGCTCACCGCGGTCCTCCTCGTGATCATCCGGCCTTCAATGATTCTCACCTTATGAGGATTCGCGGCCGCTGCGAATGCCCTGGCGGCCCCAATCAGCACGTATGCCGTCCCGGCGGCCCGCCTCACGGGCATCCGGGGCCCCTCCGGCCCGGGCCGGGGGCGCGGCCCGGCTCACGCCCGCCGCGCGCGATCTCAGGGGGCGCTCCCTACGGAAGCGCGCGCCGGTGGCTCACTCCGTGGCGCGCATCACCCGTGAAGGTGAGTTGAGACCTCTTCGAGACCTCGCTCATTTGGCAGGCCCCCGCGCGACGACAAGGGGACGATGCTGGACGACACGCCCAACTCCCTTGCAATCTAAGGTCATTGAGGGAAAATCACCATGCAGAATCGTGCCTGTCAACGGGTGAATATGCGCCCGCACTACCCACCCCCATGAGCCCTACTATCGGCTCGCCATGACAGCAGCAGGGAAGCACCAGGTGAGCCGCGCGGAGACCGCCCGCCGGGGCAACCGGCAGAGCCGAGCCGGCATCAGAGACGTCGCCGCCGCAGCCGGTGTCTCCATCACGACGGTCTCCGACGCGCTCAACGGCAAAGGGCGACTGCCCGATGCCACTCGACGCCATGTCCGCGAGGTCGCCGACCGCCTGGGCTATCGCCCGTCGGCGGCCGCCCGAACACTCCGTACCGGCAAGTCGGGCCTCATCGGCCTGACCGTGACGACGTACGGGGATGAACCTTTCACCTTCACCGAGTTCGCGTACTTCGCGGAGATGGCGAGAGCCGCCACATCCGCAGCCCTCGCCCGGGGCTACGCCCTGGTCATCCTGCCCGCGACCTCGCGCCGCAGCCCCGTCGACGTCTGGTCGAACGTGGCGCTCGACGGCACCGTCGTCGTCGACCCCTCCGATCACGACCCCGTGGTCAGCGAGCTGGTCCGGCAGGGCCTGCCGGTGGTCTCCGACGGCCGCCCGGCCGGCTCCCTGCCGGTCACGGCCTGGGTCGACAACGACCACGAGGCCGCGGTCCTGGAGATCCTCGAACACCTCGCCGCGGCCGGTGCCCGCCGCATCGGCCTGCTCACCGGCACCACCACGGACACGTACACCCATCTGTCCACCACCGCCTATCTGCGCTGGTGCGAGCGCGTCGGCCAGGACCCGGTGTACGAGTCCTACCCCGCGCACGACCCGTGCGCGGGCGCCGTCGCCGCCGACCGGCTGCTCGCCCGGCCCGACCGGCCCGACGCCGTCTACGGCCTGTTCGACCCGAACGGCACCGACCTGCTCGCCGCGGCCCGCCGCTACGGCCTGCGCGTCCCGGACGACCTGCTGCTCGTGTGCTGCAGCGAGTCGACCGTGTACGCCACCACCGAGCCGCCCATCACCACGCTCTCGCTGAAGCCGCGCCGCATCGGCACCGCCGTGGTCCAGCTGCTCATCGACGCCATCGAGGGCCTGGACACCGGCCGTCCCGTCGAGCAGGTGATACCGACCGAGCTGATCGTGCGCACCTCGTCCGAGCGACGCCCCCCGCGCACAACCGTCAGCCCGCCCCGCGCCCCCGGCCACGGCTGACTCCCCGCGCTCCCGACCGCCCGACCAGGGGCCCGGGGTCATCACCCCGGGCCCGTGGCCTGCGGGGAAACCTCGGGCCAATTCGGGAGAAAACCGTGGTGAACTGGCTCTCCCCATCGATTCACCACCCCTGGTGCACCACACAGCGACAGCCGCATTCCTATGATGGGCGGACGACACCGCGGGCCGCTGCGACCAGGCAGTCCGATCACGGTGCAGATGCGGCGCAATGGTGGTGGAGGGGTCGATGACTCAGGGGGCCGGTCAGGGACCCGAGGTGCGGACGGCGACGCTGCGCGACTTCCGCGTTCCCGCGTACGTGTACGAGGGCGTCCGCGAGACCGGCACCCAGGCTGCCGAACGCGGCGACCAGGCCGCCGAACAGGAGCAGTCCGCTCCGGCACCCGTCGCCGGCCAGGGCCCCGGCCCCGCCCAGGGGCAGTTCCACCCCGGACACGCCCCGCACGCCCCTGAGGCCCCCTCCGGGGCGCCGGGCGCCGTCCCGCCGCGGGTCCCCGTCCAGCCGGGCCCCGGGCGCCACGCGCAGGCCCCCGAACCCCAGGCGCACCCGGTGACCCCGCACGCCCCCGAAGCCCAGGGGCACCCCGTCGCCGCGCCCGGCCCCGACCACCTGGGACGCCCCATGGCCGCGCAGGCCCCCGCGGCCCCGCCGGAGGCCATGTCCGTCCCGGGCCACCCCGGCGCCGCGGGCGACCTGCCCGACGGCTACACCCCCACCGAGCGCGACCTCCCCGTCATCAACCGCGGGGACACCGTGCAGGTCGAGGTGCGCGAGATGCCCGAGCCGCCGCCCGCGCCCAGCTCGGACGAGCTCGGCCCGCTCTACGTCGTGGGCGACGTCCACGGCTATCTGGACGAGCTGGTCGGGGCGCTCCAGGCGGAGGGGCTCATCGACGCCGACCTCACCTGGTGCGCGGGCAACACCCGGCTGTGGTTCCTCGGTGACTTCACCGACCGCGGGCCCGACGGCATCGGCGTCATCGACCTCGTGATGCGCCTGTCCGCCGAGGCCGCCGCCGCGGGCGGCTACTGCAAGGCGCTCATGGGCAACCACGAGCTGCTGCTCATCGGCGCCAAGCGCTTCGGCGACACCCCGGTCAACTCCGGCGCGGGCACCGCCACGTTCCAGGCCGCCTGGCTCCTGAACGGCGGGCAGAAGACCGACATGGAGCGCCTGGAGGACCACCACCTGCAGTGGATGGCCCGCCTCGACGCCATCGAGGAGGCGGACGGGCATCTGCTCGTGCACTCCGACACCACCGCGTACCTCGACTACGGCGACTCGATCGAAGAGGTCAACGACACCATTCGCGAGGCGCTCACGCGCAACGACGCGGACGAATACTGGGACCTGTTCCGCAAGTTCACCAAGCGCTTCGCCTTCCGCGACGACTCCGGCCCGGCCGCCGTACGCGAACTCCTCGACGTCTACGGCGGCAGCCGCATCGTCCACGGCCACAGCCCCATCCCGTACCTCCTGGGCGAGGTCGGCTCCGAGTACGACGGGGACGACGACGGCCGCCCGGTGATCGAAGGCCCGCACGTCTACGCCGACGGCCTGGCCATCGCCATGGACGGCGGAGTGACCATGGCCGGAAAGCTACTGGTCTGCCAGTTGCCGCTGGCTAACTGAGCGTTCACCGGGCAAGGGCACGAGTAAGCACGTCGTTACAGGATCTCGCTGGCCAGCGGGCCAATTCTGGAAACCCCCTGTCACCGCGTGCCGTCACGGCTCTACCATCGCTCTATCCGTAGCAGGCTCCCCTCCGTTTCTGCCCGACGGCTCGTGATCCTGCGAGCCCCAAGCCCTACGGAGCATCGGGGGATGCACATGAACAGCGCTCCACACCTGCTCAATGAGGACCGCCCCGAGTACGCGCGGATCCTCGATGAGGCGCTGCGCACCGCACCGAACCGCCCGGAGCTGGCCGCGGTGGGCCAGCGACTCAACCCCGAGCAGCTGCGCACGATGGCTCTCAACGCCACCGCACTGATCACGGCCGCGGCAGCGACCGAATACCGCCAATATGTGAAGGTCCGTGAGGATCTGCGGAACTCCGGACGCTCCACGTCCCGATCGATCCGTGAAGGGAGCGGCTCCAGCTCCACCCCGGCCGAATCCAGTTCCGGCGGCGTGGGCCTCGCCACGATGGGCGAGGTCACCGACACCGCCGGTGCCGGAGCGGTCGCCGTGATCGCGGTTCTCGCACCGGTCCTCGCCGGGGCGGCCGCCGCGATCTTCCTTCTCGTCGGCTACATCCTGAAGATGCTCAACCCCGAGCCCGCCTTCGCGGACACCCTGCTCACCGCCGGGTGGCTGTTCGGCGCGCTCACCGCGGGCGCCATTCTGGTCGCCGCGGTCGGCCTGCTCCTGACCGCCCTGCGCAACGGCTCCACCTCCCTCCAGGCAGGCTCGCACGACGAGCGGAACGCGGAGGTGGAACGGGCCAGGGAAGCCTGGAGCCGGGCACTCCTGGAGCGCGGCATCCTGCCGTTCCTGCGGGAGGCACTCGCGGACCCGGGCGCACCGCCCGCACCCCGGCCGCCGTCGGCGGGACCGACCGGGCGCATGCCGCAACTCGGCTATCACAGGCCGGGATTCAGCAGCCCCGAGAGCGGTTCCACCACGGGCACCCGGCCGAGCTACTCCAGCCCGGACTTCTCCAGCCCGGACTACGGCGGTCCCGAGCACCGGCCCGATTGACCCGACGGACGTCATCCGGTCGCCGACAGGCGACGGGAGCGGCCCGGTCGCCACCCGGCGACGGGGCCACTCCGGACGGGCACCGGTCCGCGCGGGGCCGACGCGCCGGGCCCCCGCCCCGGCGCGCCAAGAGGCCGCTCCGCCCTGCCCGTACGCGGTACGGACACCGCCGTGCGGCCACCGGCCCGGTCGGTCGGCTCAGTCGGCGATGGGCAGATAGACCCGGTTTCCCGCCGCCGCGAACTCCGCGGACTTCTCCGCCATCCCCTGCTCGATCTCGGCCTGCGAGCCCCCGTGCTCCCTGCGGATGTCCTGGGAGATCTTCATCGAGCAGAACTTCGGCCCGCACATCGAGCAGAAGTGCGCCGTCTTCGCGGGCTCCGCGGGCAGCGTCTCGTCGTGGAACTCACGGGCCGTCACCGGATCGAGGGCCAGGTTGAACTGGTCCTCCCAGCGGAATTCGAAGCGCGCGTCCGACAGCGCGTCGTCCCAGTCCTGCGCGCCCGGGTGCCCCTTGGCGAGGTCCGCCGCGTGCGCCGCGATCTTGTACGTGATGACGCCGGTCTTCACGTCGTCGCGGTTGGGCAGGCCGAGGTGCTCCTTCGGCGTGACGTAGCAGAGCATCGCCGTGCCCCACCAGCCGATCATCGCGGCGCCGATGCCGGAGGTGATGTGGTCGTACGCGGGCGCGATGTCGGTGGTCAGCGGGCCGAGCGTGTAGAACGGCGCCTCCTCGCAGATCTCCTGCTGGAGGTCGATGTTCTCCTTGATCTTGTGCATCGGGACGTGGCCCGGGCCCTCGATCATCGTCTGCACGTCGTGCGCCTTGGCGATCTTGTTCAGCTCGCCCAGGGTCTCCAGCTCGGCGAACTGGGCGCGGTCGTTGGCGTCCGCGATGGAGCCGGGCCTGAGACCGTCCCCGAGCGAGTACGTGACGTCGTACGCCGCGAGGATCTCGCAGAGCTCCTCGAAGTGCTCGTAGAGGAAGCTCTCCTTGTGGTGCGCAAGGCACCAGGCCGCCATGATCGAGCCGCCGCGCGAGACGATGCCCGTCTTGCGGTTCGCGGTGAGCGGGACGTACGGCAGGCGGACGCCCGCGTGCACCGTCATGTAGTCCACGCCCTGCTCGGCCTGCTCGATGACCGTGTCCTTGTAGATGTCCCAGGTCAGCTCCTCGGCCTTGCCGTCGACCTTCTCCAGGGCCTGGTAGAGCGGCACGGTGCCGATGGGCACGGGGGAGTTGCGCAGGACCCACTCGCGGGTCGTGTGGATGTTGCGGCCGGTGGACAGGTCCATGACCGTGTCGGCGCCCCACTGGGTCGCCCACGTCATCTTGTCGACCTCCTCCTCGATGGAGGAGGTGACCGCGGAGTTGCCGATGTTGGCGTTGACCTTCACCAGGAACCGCTTGCCGATGATCATCGGCTCGATCTCCGGGTGGTTCACGTTCGCCGGCAGGACCGCGCGGCCCGCCGCGATCTCGTCGCGAACGACCTCGGGCGCCATGCTCTCCCGGATGGCCACGTACTCCATCTCCGGCGTGATCTCCCCGCGGCGCGCGTACGCGAGCTGCGTCACCGCCTGCCCGGCGCGGGCGCGGCGCGGCTGGCGCGGGCGGCCGGGGAAGACCGCGTCGAGGTTGCGCAGGCCGCCGCGGGGCGAGGTGTGCTTGATGCCGTCGTCCTCGGGGCGGACCGGGCGGCCCGCGTACTCCTCGGTGTCGCCGCGGCCGATGATCCAGTTCTCCCGCAGGGGGGTGAGCCCCCGGCGCACGTCGGTGTCGATCTCCGGGTCCGTGTACGGACCCGAGGTGTCGTACAGGGCCACGGCCTTGCCGTTGGTGAGGTGCACCTGGCGGACCGGCACGCGCAGATCGGGGCGTGAGCCCTCGATGTACGCCTTGTGCCAGCCGGTGGACTTCCCGACCTCCGAAGCGTTCTGCCCGCTGGGAGCGGTCTGTCCGCTGTCGGGCTGCATGGAGGCAGGCGTGCGTGTGTCCGATGTGGTCATGAGACCTACTCCCTACGCCGGCATTACCCGGTAACAGGTTCGGCGGTCGACGCAGCGGCTTCCGTACGGTTCGATTCCCGTTCGTACGGAGGTCAGCGCCCTCTCAGCCCGGTGCTCCGAGCTCCCGCGTGTGCAAAGGTGCCTCCACGCTAGCGTCATATCGGGCGCGGTGAACAGAGGGCCCCCTCCGTTCTTGCGATGATCGGGCCGTGACCACCACAGAGCCCCCCACACCGCCGCCCCCGCCGGAACCGCATGGGCATGGCCACGGGCACGGCCATGCGCACAGCCACGGCCCCGCCGCGCCCGTCTCCCGGCATCTGCGCAAGGTCATCGCCGCCGTACTGATCCCCTTCGCCACGGCTGTCCTCGTCGGCCTCGTGGTGCTCTGGCCGGGCGGCACCCCCGACCACGAGCGCACCGGCGTCGGCTTCGACCGGCAGACCCAGTCGGCCACCGTGGCGAAGATGGACACGCTCCCCTGCGAGGACGTGAACGCCTCGCAGACCCCGCCCAACGGCGACACCTCCACCCCCGAGGGCCGGTCCGCTCAGTCGCGCGCCGAGGGCACCTGCAAGAAGGCCACGATCAAGGTGACCAGCGGCCCGGACAAGGGCTACACCTTCACGGAGATCGTCCAGCCCGACTCCCCCCGGCAGCTGAAGCTGGGCCAGGGCGTGGTGGTCGCCTACGAGCCCAAGGCGCCCAAGGGCCTGCAGTATTCGATCGCCGACGTGAACCGCAAGGTCCCGATGGCCCTGCTCGCGGGCATCTTCGCGCTGGCCGTCGTCGTGGTGGGACGGCTGCGCGGCGTCATGGCCCTGGTCGCCCTCGCGGTGAGCTTCCTGATCCTGACCTTCTTCATCCTGCCGGCGATCCTTCAGGGCTCGAACCCCCTGGTCGTCGCCATCGTCGGGGCCAGCGCCATCATGCTGATCGCGCTCTATATGTGCCACGGCCTGACCGCGCGCACATCGGTGGCGGTGCTCGGCACCCTGATCTCCCTCCTCCTCATCGGCCTGCTCGGCTCGCTCTTCATCGGCTGGGCCTCCCTGACCGGCAACACGGACGACAACACCGGCCTGATCCACGGCCTCTACCCGTCCATCGACATGAGCGGCCTGCTGCTCGCGGGCGTCATCATCGGGTCCCTCGGCGTGCTCGACGACGTCACCGTCACCCAGACCTCCGCGGTCTGGGAGCTGCACCAGGCCAACCCGACGATGGGCTGGCGCGGTCTGTACCGCGCGGGCATCCGCATCGGCCGCGACCACATCGCGTCGGTCGTGAACACCCTGGTCCTCGCCTACGCGGGCGCCGCTCTCCCCCTTCTGCTGCTCTTCTCCATCGCCCAGAGCAGCGTGGGCACCGTGGCCAACAGCGAGTTGGTCGCCGAGGAGATCGTCCGCACCCTGATCGGCTCGATCGGCCTCGTGGCTTCCGTCCCCGTCACCACGGCGCTCGCCGCCCTGGTCGTCTCCGCCGACCGACCGGGCCCGGCCGGCCCGGCCGCGGCTCCGGGCGCCATGGTGGGCTCCCCGGTGGGCTCCTCACATCCGGCGGGGCCCGGTGCGCCGGGCGGGCCGGTGGGGCCCGGTGGGGCTGGAGGCCCTGGCGGGTCTGACGGCCCTGGTGAGCCCGGGGGGCCCGGTGGGCCTGGGGGAGCGGGCGGGCCGGGGCCTGTGGGCCCCACGGGGCCCGCCAGTGTCGCCTCGCCCCGCACCGGCGCCTCTCCGGCCCGGCCACGCCTCACCCGTGGCGGCACGGGCCGACGCCGAAAACCCTGAACTCCCCCTCGCGGGCCGGTCCCTCCCCCTTCCTCCCGGTCCCTGACCGCCCTGCGGCCGCTCGCCGTCGTCCGGTCACTCCCCGTGACAAGCACCAATCCGCCATCACGCCCCGCGCGCCGGGCGGTGCTCAGCCCGCGCTCTGCTCCTCCGCGAGGATGCGGTACAGCGCCTCGTCGAGATGCGTGTCGAAGTCGGCCAGCGACCGCTCCTGGCCCAGCGGCACCAGCTTGTCCGTCCGGTCGAGGAAGGCGAGCAGCGGCGCGATCCCCACCCTGAACAGGGCCTGGTCACCCCCCACTTGCAGCCTGATGACCACCTCGTCGAGCTCGTCGCGGCCGGTGGGCGCGATGTGCACATCCCCCTCGCCGCAGGCCCTGCCCACGCCGTCCACCAGCAACTCCCGCCCGAAGGCCCAGGTCACCGGGGCGTCACCAGGCAGGTGGAAGGTCAGCCGCACCGCGTAGGGATCACACGTCTCGTACCGCAGCTCCACCGGGATCCGGAACGAGAGATCCTCCGACACAAGGAAGCTCATCATGACCTCTGCCTGGACCGACTCTCGCATCGCCGCCTACCCCGTCAGTTGCCTTCCGTGGCCAGGAACCAACTCCCTGACACTCGTGTCATCTTGCTCAACGTGCACACCAGATCACAAGGAGTGAGTTTTCAGATGCTGATAGAGAAGGCGAGTGTCCTTAGTAGCTTTCCGAGCTCGCCCTGCAGGATGTGCGCCGCAGGCATGAGCCGGTCCACCTGACCCGACGGAACGGAGATGGCCATCGTGGCCGCCGTGGTCCCCACCGTGATCGGGATCGCGGCGCAGACCGTCCCCAGCGCGTACTCCTGGTGCTCCACCACCGGCGCCATCCGCCCCAGCGCGTCCAGCCTGCGCAGCAACGTCCGTTCGTCACGCACCGTGTTCGGCGTGAGCGACCGCACCGGGTAGCGGTCGAGATGCTCGCGCCGCGCCTCGTCGTCGAGCTGCGCCAGCAGGCACTGCCCGATCGCGTGCGCGTGACCGGTCTCCCGGAAGTCCGCCCACTCCTCGACGGCCGGATTGCCCGAGGTGTCAGCGATCGAGACGACCTCGATCTCGCCGTCGCGATAGATGGCGAAGTACACCGGCACGCCGATGGCGTCGCGCCAGTGCGCCAGGACGTCACCGAGCATGGAGCGCCGGTTCTGCTGCGCCGCGCTGGCCCCCAGCCGCTCCGCCGCCTCGCCGAGCACGAACACGCCGTGCTCCCTGCGCAGATAGCCTTCGTGCGTCAGCGTTCTGAGCAAGTGGTACGCCGTCGGGAGCGCGAGCCCCGACTCACGGGCCAACTGCTTCGCGGGCGCCCCGTCCTGGTGGGACGCGGCGGCCTCCAGCAGACGCATCGCCCGCTGCACGGAGCCGATCAGTGTCGGGCCGACTCCGGTTGAGCCGGTGTCGGGCGACGTCGACTCCGCCGAAGTCCTGGTTGCCGAAGCGTCGGGTGGGGAAGCGTCAGGCGCCGAAGCGGGAGTCGAGGCGTTCCCGCACGAGGTGGCTTCGCGTGCAGGGGCGTTGGCATGGGGGGAGGCGTGTGGGGGTGAGGCGTCAACCGTGGCCATGGGTCACTCCCGGTGCACATGGGGGTCCACCCGTGCCGGGGATACACGGGAGGGGGCAGTGGTCCCGCCTGCGGGGACGGCCCCGCGTCGGTTTTCGGACTCTAACCCTTGGCCACCGCTCCGGGGTCCCGCGTGGGGAAACTTCCCCCTCGGGAGGGAATCGCGTGCTACTTCACCTGTCGGTGTGCGATGACTTTCGCCAAACGGTGCCCACTGGCTTCGGTCCTCGCTGACTTCGGTCCTCGCTGACTTCAGTGGTCACTGACTTCGGTGGTCACTGCGCGAGGATTTACTGATCAGCGCGCGACGGCCTCACTGATCGGTCGGCTTGCCCCCCGGTCGGGGTGCTTGGCTTCGCTGGTCGGTGCGACAAAGTCGTCGGCGAGCACGGCGCGTCCCCCGGGCGACCTGCTGCGAGACCCCCAACCGGCCTGCCCTGAAATGCCTCGCCGGTCTCTCGCGAGCTCCCCCGTCGGCCCGCTGCGGGCCCCGTCCGCACGGGACGGGCTCACCAGTCGGCGTGCGACGAGCCCCGGGACGAAGGCGAGCGGGATATGAACTTCCGCACCAGATAGATCAGTCCGCCGACCAGGGCCACGAAGAGCAGCACCTTGAAGAGCAGAGCGAACACGAAGCCGATGACGCTCGCTATCAGCCCGCCGAACACGACCAGAGCGACGATCGGCACCGCGACCCACTTCACCCACCACGGCATACCCGCGAAGATCTCTCGCATTGCCTCGCCCTTTCCCGTTTCTCCATCACTGCGTTCAGTTCTCCGCCACTGCGCGGATTCCTTGTGTCTCGCATTCGATGCTAGGACGGAAAGAGCCCGTTCGGGGCCGCGAGATCCCTTGTCCGCCCCTGACTCGTCCCCTAGGGAACCCCGGGGTTCGGACCCTGATCCAGTCCCTGCCCCCGGCTGACGTGCCCAAGTCTCCCCAGGCCCCCCCCCGGCCGGACGGCCCGACGACGGGAGGCCGGGACGCCCTACGCCTTGAGGCGGACAGCCAGGCGACCGGGCCTCTCCCACACCGTTGGCCCGGGCCCGGAGAGACGTAGCTCACCTCACGGGCGGCGAGAGCACGCGCATCACCGCTCCGGCGGTGAGAACACGACGAGAACCCGCAGGTCCTCGGTGATGTGGTGGAACTTGTGCGGCACCCCGGCCGGGACGTACACCACGCTGCCGCGCGCGACCGCCGTCGTCTCCATGCCCACGGTGATCGACGCACGGCCGCTGACGATCATGTACACCTCGTCCTGGCGGTGGGGCTGCTGCGGATCGGTCTCCCCGGCGTCCAGCGCGTAGAGCCCGACCGACATGTTCCGCTCCCGCAGAAACTGCAGATACGCGCCGTCGTTCGCGGCTCGCTCCGCTTCCAGCTCGTCCAGTCGGAATGCCTTCATCGCTCTTGTGCGCCCCTTGCCCCAGGTCGTGGACCGACCGCTGTCTCCGTACGTCTGCCACGATCAGACACATGAAGAATTTCGTAGTCAAGACGCTCGCCAACGCGGTGGCTCTGGCCGTCGCGGTCTGGCTGCTCGACAAGATCACGCTCACCGGCGACAGCACGGGCGGCAAAGCGCTCACGCTGCTCGTCGTCGCGCTGCTCTTCGGCCTGGTGAACTTCCTGGTCAAGCCCGTCGTACAGGTGCTCACCTTCCCGTTGTTCGTGCTGACGCTCGGCCTGATCACCCTGGTGGTCAACGCCTTGATGCTGCTCCTGACGTCGTGGCTCTCCGACAAACTGGATGTCAGTTTCCACGTCGAGGGCTTCTGGACCGCGGTGTTCGGTGGCCTGATCATTTCGATCGTCTCCTGGGCGCTGAACGTCGCCCTGCCCGACCACAAGGACTGACCCGACCGATGCCCTCCGCCACCCCGTCGCCCCGCCCCGCTGCCGTGCCGTTCAGCGTCTGCTTCGTGTGCACCGGCAACATCTGCCGCTCCCCCATGGCCGAGTCGGTCTTCCGCGCCCTGCTGCGCGACGCCGGTCTCGAAGGCCTCGTCCTGGTGGACAGTGCGGGCACCGACGGCTGGCACGAAGGGGACGCGGCCGATCCGCGCACCGTCGCCGTCCTGGCGTCGGCGGGCTTCGACACCACGCACGTGGCCCGGCAGTTCCGGGAGGATTGGTTCGCGCGGCTCGACCTCGTGGTCGCGCTCGACCGCGGCCACGAGCGCGCCCTGCGCCGCCTGGCGCGGACTCCGCAGGACGCCGACAAGGTACGGCTGCTGCGCTCGTTCGACCCCTCGGCCGAAGCCGCCGACGACCTCGACGTCCCGGATCCGTACTACGGGGACTTCGTGGGCTTCGAGGAGTGCCTGAAGATGGTCGAAGCGGCGTGCGAGGGCCTGCTCGACGTCGTACGGAAAGCGGTGGAAGGACGGCCGGCATGACGGAACCGGAGCAGATACGCGCGGCGGGCGCGGGCCCCGCGACGGCCACGGGCTCCAGCTACGGCACGGCCCCTGCGCCGACGGCGGGCACCGGCGACACGGGCTCCTCTCCGACGGCGAACTCCAGCGACACTGGCCCCTCTCCGACAGCGAGCCCCACCGCCGCGCCCGGCCGCGCGCGACCGCTGGGTACGGGCGACGGCACGCGCGCCGTGCGCGCCGGGCTCCCCGAGCCCGTGAAGCATGAGCCCACGCTGCCGGGCCCCGTCTTCGCCGCGCACTTCCATCTGCCCGGCGACCCCACGGGTCCGTACACCTACGGCCGCGACGAGAACCCGACCTGGACGCTCCTGGAGCGAGCCATCGGGCAGCTCGAAGCCCCGGACCACGCGAACGGCGACGTGAAGACGCTGGTCTTCTCCTCGGGCATGGCCGCGATCTCCGCGGTGCTCTTCTCCCAGCTGCGCACCGGCGACGCCGTGGTGCTGCCGACCGACGGCTACCAGGCGCTGCCGCTGGTCCGTGAGCAGCTCACCGCGTACGGCATCGAGGTCCGCACCGCGCCCACGGCCGACGACGCGCAACTCGACGTGCTCGACGGCGCCCGGCTGCTGTGGCTGGAGACCCCTTCGAATCCCGGCCTCGACGTCTGTGACGTCCGTCGACTCGTCGACGCGGCACACGCGCGTGGCGCCCTGGTCGCCGTCGACAACACCCTCGCCACCCCGCTCGGCCAGCGCCCGCTCGACCTCGGCGCCGACTTCTCCGTGGCCAGCGGCACCAAGCAGCTCACCGGCCACGGCGACCTCCTGCTCGGCTACGTGACCTGCCGGGATGCCGAGCACACGGCCGGCGTGCGGCGTTGGCGCAAGATCGTCGGCGCCATCCCGGGGCCCATGGAGGCCTGGCTGGCGCACCGCTCGCTCGCCACGCTCCAGCTGCGCGTCGACCGGCAGAACGCAAACGCCCTGGCTGTCTCCGAGGCGCTGCGCGGCCACGCCGACGTGACCGGCCTGCGCTACCCGGGCCTGCCCGACGATCCCTCGCACCAGATCGCGGCCCGGCAGATGCGGCGCTTCGGGTGTGTGGTCTCGTTCGTGCTGCCCTCACGCGCGCGTGCGGACCGTTTCCTCGACGCGCTGCGGCTCGTGGACGACGCGACGAGCTTCGGAGGTGTGCGTTCCACCGCCGAGCGGCGCGGCCGCTGGGGCGGGGACGCCGTTCCGGAAGGATTCATCCGCTTCTCGGCCGGGGCTGAGGACTCCGAGGACCTGGTGGCCGATGTGCTGCGTGCGCTGGACGAGACCGCGGACTGAGCTCCACCACCGCCCGGCCGGGGCCTGCCCCCGTACCCGGCCTCCGGGACGGACGTACGGGGCTACGTACATCGGACGGTCCGAGCCTCCCCCCTCGTGGCTCGGACCGCCCTCGGTTCTGCGCGCGAAGAACCGCGCGAACAAGGCTAGTTGACTCTGTGTCAGTGTCCAATCACAGTAGCGACAGCAACCTATCGACAAATTTATAGTTGTGCTGCGCCGGGGGCCGACAGGGAGGAGAGGTGACACCATGGATCTGGCCCTGTTGCGCACGTTCGTCACGGTGCACCGAGCCGGCTCGTTCACCCGCGCCGCCGCTCTCCTCGGCCTGTCCCAGCCCGCGGTGACCTCGCAGATCCGCACGCTGGAGCGCCAGCTGGGCCGTCCGCTCTTCCTGCGTCAGGCCCGTGGCGTCACCCCGACGACCATCGGCGACGAGCTCGCCCACAAGGCCGCCCCGCACCTCGACGCACTGGTGGAGATCGCCGAGGCCGGGCTCGACGAGGACTCGTCGATTCGCACCCTGCACCTGGCGGGGCCGCCCGAGTTCACGGCGGAGCGGGCCCTTCCGGCCCTCACCTCGCTGACCGGGGCCGACGGGCAGGGTTTCGCCCTGCGCGCGTCGTTCGGCAACGCCGAGGAGGTCCTGGAGGGGCTCGCCGCCGGGCACCACGACCTGGCCATCACCACCGCCCGCCCCCGGGGTGCTCTGCTCACCGCGACACCGCTCTGCGACGAGGAGCACGTCCTGGTCGCAGCACCGCGCTGGGCCGCCCTGATCGGCCCCGGCAAACTGCGCCGCAAGGGCGCCCTGACGGTCGAGAACCTGCCGGTCGTGGAGGTCCACGAGTCGCTGCCGCTCGTCTCCCGCTACTGGGCCGCCGTCTTCGACTCCCGTCCGGCCGCGTCGGGCGCCGTCATCGTGCCGGATCTGCGGGCCGTCCTGGCCTGTGTGATCCAGGGCGCCGGACTCGCCGTCCTGCCCCGCTATCTCTGCACGCCCGCCCTGGAGCGGTGCGAGGTCGTGGCGCTGCTCGACCCCGCGGTGCCCCCGCTGCGGACGTACTTCCTCGTCGTACGCACCGGCACACTCGCCATGCCGCACATCGCGCGGGCGCACGAGTGGCTGCTGCGCGCTGCGGTCGACTGGACGTAAGGCGAGCCCCGACTGGTTCGCGATGTTTCACGTGGAACAGTCCGGGCCACATTTCTCCCATGACCGTCCGACCAGTGGTCAAGCGCACCGCACGTGCCGTCCTTCTGGACGGGAACCATCTGATCCTCATCAAGCGGACCAAGCCCGGCGTGGATCCGTACTGGGTCACCCCCGGCGGTGGGGTCGAGGCCGAGGACGCGACGGTGGTCGACGCGCTCCACCGCGAGGTCCACGAGGAGCTCGGCGCCAAGATCACTGATGTGGTGCCGTGCTTCGTGGACACGGTCGAGCACATCGGCGAGGACGGTGGTGCCACCGGCGTGAAGGTGCAGCACTTCTTCGTCTGCCGCCTGGAATCCATGGACCCGGGCCAACGGCACGGCCCCGAGGTCGAGGAGCCGAGCGGCGAGTACGAGATCGTCCGGGTGCCGTTCACCCGTGTCGGCATCGCCTCGGTCCATCTCGTGCCGTTGTCGCTACGGCACTATCTGGACGGCAATATCGAGGGCGTACGCGCGATGCACGCGCCTGACCTGGGCTGAAGCTCCTGGCGAAGAGGCTTGGCGCCACTTTTGTGCGCTGCCTCTGGTGCCGCGGTGGTCGGCCGCCCGTGTGCGTCAGCCGCCTGTGCTCATCGGCGGTCCACAGCGGTCAGCCTCCCGCGGCGACCAGTTCCTCCACCGAGTCGTGCCTGATCCGTCCCGCCGGTATGCCCACCTCCCGCAGCGCGTCGACACCGCTGCGGATCATTCCGGGCGGGCCTGACAGATACGCGTCGTACTCGTTCCAGGGTCCGTACTCGCGCACCGCGTCCGGCAGCTGCGCGCGGGTGTCGACGACAGGGCGAACGGCCAGCCAGGGGTGCGTCTGCTGGAGCCGCAGCATGGTGTCGATGTCGTACAGGTCGTGGTTGGTGCGGGCACCGTAGAACACCTCGACGGGGCGCCGCCTGCCGTGCTCGGCGACGTCCTCCACGAGGGCCTTGATGGGGGCGATGCCGGTTCCGCCGCCGAGACAGAGCAGCCCGCTGTCCGTGCTGTGGTCGACGGTCATGGAGCCGGACGGCGGTCCGAGCCGGAGCACGTCTCCGGGGCGCGCGTGGTGCACCAGCGCGTTGGAGACCCAGCCCGCCGGGACCGCCTTGACGTGGAAGGAGAGCAGCCCGTCGGAGCGCGGCGCCGAAGCGAAGGAGTAGTGCCGCCAGATGCGCGGCCACCACGGCGTCTCCAGGCTCGTGTACTGCCCGGCGAGGAAGGGGTAGGGCTGGTCCGGGCGGACGGTGATGACGGCGATGTCGGACGTCCGCAGGTCGTGCGAGACCACCTCGGCGTACCACCAGGCCGGCGCGCGCAGCTCGTCCTCGGCCGCCGCGTCGATCATCACCTGGGAGATCGTCGTGTACGTACGGACCCATGCGGCCTCGGTCTCGTCGTCCCAGACCGCGCTCGCGTACCGGCTCAGCGCCCCGATCAGACACTCCCCGACGGCCGGGTAGTGCTCGGACTGCGTGCCGTACTTGCGGTGCCCGCGACCGAGGTTGCGCAGGTAGTCCACGAGGACGTCGGCCTGGTCTATGTGCTCCGCGGCGGTCAGCAGGGCCGTCAGGAGCCGGTCGCGCTGGGTGTCCATCGCCGCGGGGAACAGCGCGCGCAGGTCGGGGTGGCGGGTGAAGAGCAGCGCGTAGAAGTACGAGGTGACCTTGTCGGCGATGGGGGCGATTTCGGCCATGGTGCGCTGGACGAGAACGGCATCGAGGGACGGGGCGGGCTCGGGGGAGGCCTTGGGTAGGTCAGGGAGGGCTTGAGCGCCGGGTTCCGGGGCCGCGCTTCTTGCAGCCGAAGCTTTGCTTTCCGGGCTCGTGCCCCCTGCGCTCGGAGCGGCGAAATCCGCGCTCGCGCCTTCGGCGGCCGGGACGCTGGCTTCCGGGTCCGCGGCCCCTGGGCCCGGAGCGGCGAAATCCGCACCCGCGCCCTCCGCGGACGGCATGCTGGCCCCCGGAGCCATGCCCCCTGCGGCCGGAGCGCTGGCTTCCGGGCCCGTGTTCTCCGTAGCCTCCGCGTCCTCGGCAGCCGGAGCCACGGCCTCGGGCATCGGAGGTCTGGCTGCGCCTTCGGGAGCCGGAAGCGTCGCCGTGCCGCTGCCCGGCGCGGCAACCCCGGTGTTCCTGAGGCTGGTTGGCGTGCGCCCTGCCACCGTCCACCATGAAGTCTCCGTGGCCGTACGGAGGGATGCATCGGGCGTGGGCTCCCGGGCAGCTTCCGCTGCTTCCGGGACCGGCTCAGGAGTCGGCTCCGGCGCGGCGGGCCGGGCAGGCGGTATTCGCCCCGCCTCGGCTTCGGCAGGCCCGGCGGCCGGTCTGCCGAGAGGCCGTATGGTCGCTACGCGCCGCCCCTCGGGCACCTGGCGGCGCGTGCGCTCGAGGCCCTCCGGCCCCTCCTGGCCCGGCTCGGCATGCTCCGCGCCGCCCCCGCCCTCGTCGGAGGCAGCCGCCTCCTCCGGCCGCTCCGGCGGCCTCCGTGGCGTGAACCAGTTGCCGCCGTGCCCGGAAGTGCCGTTGCCCGCCGACGTGGTGGTCGGAGCGTCCATGCTGTGCCTCGCCTCGAACATCTCTCAGTCGGTCCGCGCACTTCCTCACCGGAAGGTGCTTGCTTTCCCGCCTTGCCTCGGCAACCCATGTTGATCACATTGAACCCTGACGCCCCACGCTTTACGGACAAGTAGGGAAAGATGTGACATTGGCCGCAGTCACCTCTCCCGCAGCATCGCATCCACGCCCGTCGTGCGGGGCCCTTAGCCGGAAGAACGGGTCCTCGATCTCTTTACCCCGTTAAACTTTGCTGATCCGTGCGCGCCTCCAGGGGTGCGTCTCCCGCGCACCCGGCGCGCACCGAATCCCACCCGGCTTGAACCGGACTCGACCATACCGGCACCCGTCGAACACACAAGTGCCCTTCTTTCATTCGGAATTCCGGGATCCACCCTCTCCCACCGCTTCCCTTACCGACGCGCGCACCAATGCGTACGCCTGCCGCAGATCCCGCCCGACGTAGGAATGAGTGGCCAGGTCGACCAGCCGCGCATCCGCGTTGACCGCGACCGAAACCGGCACCGCGGCGAACAGATCCAGGTCGGAGAGCGAGTCGCCATAGGCGACGCAATCGGCCCGGTCCACGCCGAACTCTTCACAGAGCCGGTTCGCGACCTTCACCTTGGCCGCCGCGTTGAGGATGCCCGTGGGGTCCACGGGCTCGCGGAACGGCACCGAGGGGAAGCGGGAGCCGTGCGCGGCATGGGCGCCCCAGCCGAGCAGTCGCTCGACGAAGAACGAGGGCGAGAGCGAGACCACGGCGCAGTAGTCACCGTTCGCCCGGATCTCGGCCCAGGTGTCCTGGATCCCGGACAACCAAGGCGCACCGTCGAAAGCCGTCCCCACATGGGCGTCCGTGAGATCCGCCCACAGCCCGTGGACCCGTACTCCGTACTGAGCCGAATCGATCTGCCCCGAGACGAAATCCCGTTCAAGTGCGGCTATTTCTTGTTCCAGCCCCAGTTGCCGGGAAATCTCCACGGGTGCCGCCGTGCCGTACAGCAGCGTTCCGTCCAGGTCGAAGAGGTGTAGGCGCGCCATGTACGCCGAGGCTAGTACCCACGGTTACTCCCGCTGTCAGACGCCGTGGTCTGCTGCTCCCGGCACGGTGTTTCACGTGAAACTACGTCGCCCCGCACGCCGGGCCACCCTCGTCGTCCATGTCGCCGCCTCGGCGGGCTGGCTCGGGCTCACCCTCGGGCTGCTCGCGCTCGCCACGGCCGCGACCACCACCGACTCCCACCCGACCATTGAGGCCTCCGTCCGCGCGATGAAGGTCTTCACCGACTGGCTCGTCCTCCCCCTGGCACTCCTCACCCTGCTCAGCGGCCTGCTGCTCTCACTCGGTACGTCCTGGGGGCTCGCCCACCATCGCTGGGTGTACACGAAGTTCTGGCTGACGCTGGCGACGACGGCCGCGTCGACCTTCGCGCTACGGCCTGGGATCAACGAAGCAGTCGCGACCGTGTCCGCGGGGGACGCTCTGGCCAGTTCGACCGACCTCATCATGGGACCGATCGTCTCCCTCAGCGCTTACCTCTTCATGACGGTCATCTCCGTGCTCAAGCCCTGGGGGCTGACTCGGCGGGGCCGCCGCCTGCGCGCCGCTCACCAGCGTGGTCAGAGGAAACTTGGCGAAAAGCAGCGTGCTTCTCCCCACAAAGAGGTGGACGCCGAGGTCATGCGTCAGACAGCCTGACCCGCGTGTCGACACCTACCCTCTCCGCACTGCCCATCCGTAGGCTCACGCCTCGCGACCTCACCGCCTGTGCCGATCTGTCCGAGGACCGCGGCTGGCCCCGCGAGGAACACAAATGGGGGCTGCTGCTCTCGGCCGGGACGGGCTACGGCATCGACGACCCCGACGGCCCCGGCCTCATCGCCGCGTGCGTCGTGACGCAGTACGGGCCGTACGAGAACCCAGGACTGGCGGCGATCGGCATGGTGCTGGTCGCCGAACGGCACGCCCGCAAGGGCATCGGCCGCCATCTGATGCGCTCCGTCGTCGAGGACGCGGGCACCACCCCGCTGACCCTGCACGCGACGCCCAGCGGCCGCCCCCTCTACGAGGAGCTCGGCTTCAAGACGACCGGCCGCGCCGAGATGGTCCGCGGCCGCTTCTCCGTCGACGGCTCGGACGCACAGGTGCCGGACATCGCCACCCGAGCGGCGACCGCGGAGGACCTGCCCGCCCTGGTCCGGCTCGACACAGAGGTCTTCGGCCTCGACCGCACCCCCATCATCACTCGCCTCCCGGCCTTCACCGATCAGCTTCGGGTCGCGGAGGCGGCCGGCGAGATCATCGGCTACGCGGGAGCCTGGCCGAACATGGAGACCCACGTCGTCGGCCCGCTGGTGGCCCGGGACACGGACACGGCCAAGGCGCTCATCGCCTCGCTCGGCGCCCGCACCGACCGCCCACTGCGCACGGACATCGACGTCCGCCACGAGGAACTGCTCGCGTGGGTGAAGGCACACGGCCTGGAGTCCATCGCCTTCAACTCCGTGATGACGTACGGCATCCCGGAGCTGCCCGGTGACTGGACACGCCGGTTCGCTCCGCTGACGGTGGCGGCGGGCTGAGCGCTCAGGACCGCTTCCACGCCGAAGCCCGCCCTCACCTGCCGTGACTCTTCCGGCGGTGAGGGCGGGCTTTCCCTTGGGGCCCGGTCGGGCCTGAGGAGGTGGGGCAAGGGCTAGACGAGAGCCTCCACGGCCGTCGTGGCGAATCCGTGGTCCTGCTCCGGGGCGCCACCGCCGACACCGATGGCGCCGATGAGGCGGCCGTCACGGTGGACGGGCACACCGCCCGCGATGAACAGCAGCGGCCGGTCGAGGGCCGTCGGCAGCGTGTGGAAGAGGCCGCCGGGCTGGACCGCATCCACGAGGTCGGCGGTCGGGGTGTCCAGCTGGAGCGCGGTGTACGCCTTGCGCGTGCTGGTCTCGCCGGCGATCAGCACCGCCCGGTCGTCACGCCGGAAGGCGAGGAGGTGGCCACCTGCGTCGAGGACAGTGACGCTGACGTGGACTCCGGCGGTGTCGGCGGCGCGGTGCGCGGCGCTCACGAGGGCCTCGGCGTCGGAGATGGTCAGCGGGGCGACGGCGGTGGGGGCGGGGGTGGTGCTCACGAGGAGTCTCTCCTTGGTGGAACGGTGTTTCGGTGAGGCCCCTCGCCCCGGGCCAGTGGAAGCCGGGGCGAGGGAGGCTTGGGGTCAGTGGTGGGCGGCCGCCGCGTGCTCGGGCACGGGGGTGGCGCCGGTGACGACCTTGGTGGGCGCGGGGGACCGGCGCTCCAGTGCCGCCGAGAGGAAGGCGAGGACGAGGGCGGACGCGGCGAGCACGGCACCGACCCAGTTCGGGGCGGTGTAACCGAAGCCCGCGGAGATCACGATGCCGCCGAGCCAGGCCGAGAGGGCGTTGCCCAGGTTGAAGGCGCCGATGTTGACGGCGGAGGCGAGCGTGGGTGCTCCGGAGGCCTGGTCGAGGACCCGCTTCTGCAGCGGCGGCACGGTGGCGAAGCCCAGGGCGCCGATCAGCATGATGGTCACGGCCGAGGCGATCTTGTTGTGCGCGGTGAGCGTGAAGACGCCGAGGACCAGGGCCAGCGCGCCGAGCGAGACGTACAGCATGGGCATCAGCGCGCGGTCCGCGAACCGGCCGCCGATCAGGTTGCCACCGACCATGCCGAGGCCGAACAGGACGAGCAGCCAGGTCACGGAGGATTCCGAGTAGCCGGCGACCTCCGTCATCATCGGCGTGATGTAGGTGATGGCCGCGAACACGCCACCGAAGCCGAGCACGGTCATCGCCATGGCGAGCAGCACCTGCACGTTGCGGAACGCGCCGATCTCGTGGCGCAGGCTCACGCCCGCCGGCTTGGGCAGGTCCGGTACGAGCTTGGCGACACCGGCGAGGCCGACCACACCCAGGGCGGCGACGATGACGAAGGTGATCCGCCAGCCAATGGCCTGGCCGACGAACGTACCCAGCGGGACGCCGACCACATTGGCCACGGTCAGACCCGAGAACATGGTGGCGATGGCCCCGGCCTTCTTCTCGGGGGCGACCAGCTCGGCCGCGACGACCGAGCCGATGCCGAAGAAGGCGCCGTGGGCGAGGGAGGCGACGACGCGTCCGGCGAGCATCACGCCGAAGGCCGGTGCGACGGCCGAGAGCAGGTTGCCCGCAATGAACAGGCCCATCAGGAGCATGAGCATCCGCTTGCGCGAGATGCGGGTGCCGAGGGCGGTCATCAGCGGGGCACCGAGCACGACGCCCAGGGCGTAGCCGGTCACGAGGAACCCTGCCGTGGGGATGGAGACGTCGAAGTCACCCGCGACCTCGGGAAGGAGTCCCATGATCACGAACTCGGTGGTCCCGATTCCGAAGGCCCCGATCGCTAGGGCCAGAAGCGCGAGAGGCATGGAGCTACCTTCCAAACGATTGCGGGAGCGCTTAACGTGCGTCCACAATAGTTGCAGACGCGGGTTAATTGCAAGCGCTGGATATTGCAGCAGTGGACTATCCTGGACGCAGCCGCTCTGGGACGCAGGAAGACGGAGGAAACGCCATGACAGCGACCGACCCCGCACTCACCGCGCTGGCCCAGGGCTGGTGCGCGCTCTCCCTGCTCCACGGGAAGATCGAGTCCCATGTGGAGCGGGCGCTCCAGGCCAAGCACGGCCTGAGCGTGCGGGAGTACAGCCTGCTCGACGTGCTCAGCCGCCAGCACGACGGCGAGGGCGGCCATCTGCAGATGAAGCAGGTCGCCGATGCCGTGGTCCTCAGCCAGAGCGCCACCACCCGCCTGGTCACCCGGCTCGAGGAGCGCGGTCTCCTCCTGCGCTACCTGTGCCCCACCGACCGGCGCGGCATCTACACGAACGTCAGCGAGAGCGGCACCCAGCTCCTTGCCGAGGCTCGGCCCACCAACGACGCGGCCCTGCGCGAGGCCCTGGACGAAGCTGCGCAGAACCCTGAGCTCGCCCCGCTGGTCCGAGTCGTCGAATCGGTGCGCGCGCCTGTGTGAGACAGGGCCTGCCGGGGCGGCGAGCGCCGGGGGCGGGTGGCGAGCGTCGGAGGCGCGCGGCGAGCGCATGAACCGGCAGTCGCCGCCTCAGCCCGAGAGCCCCACAGGCCCCACAGGCCCACAGGCCCACAGGCCCACAGGCCCACAGGCCCACAGGCCATCACCTCCGAGGCCGCACCCCCAGGTCGCCGCCGAGCCCACGCCCTCGCCCTCGCCCAGCGGCCTGCGCCCTGAGGCCTGAGGCCTGCGCATAGGCTGCGGCCATGGGAGATCTTGAGATACGACCTGCCGTCGCCGATGACATCCCCGCGATCGTGGCCATGCTGGCGGACGACCCCCTGGGCGCCCAGCGCGAGTCGCTGGACGACCTCACCCCGTACTTCCCCGCCTTCCAGCGGCTCGCCGAGGACCCGAACCAGCACCTGGTCGTCGCCGTCCGCGAAGGCCGCGTCGTCGGCACGCTCCAGCTCACGATCATTCCGGGCCTTTCCCGGAAGGGCGCCACGCGGTCGATCATCGAAGCGGTACGAGTGCACGCCGAGGAGCGGGGCAGCGGCCTCGGCACCCGGTTCATCGAGTGGGCCGTCGCTGAATCCCGGCGCCAGGGCTGCCAGTTGGTGCAGCTGACCTCGGACGCCACCCGCACCGACGCCCATCGCTTCTATGAGCGCCTGGGCTTCACCGCCTCACACGTGGGCTTCAAGCTCCAGCTCTGAAACGGGCGGTCACGCTGCTGAACGGCCGATGCCGTACGAAGCGAAAGATCCAGGTTGTCCTGCTTCGCTGTTTCACGTGAAACGTGAAACAGGACAACCTGGGCCTCGACTCCGCGCCGAGCCCCGGTCTGCGATGGGTCCTTGCCCGAGGTCGGTGCTCGACCGCAATCAGCCCTTGACCGCGGTCAGTTCCCTGTTCGCGGTCTACGCGAGGCCCCGCCACCCCTCCGGGTCCACCCCGCCGGGCACCGGAGCCTTCGCGTCGTACGGCTCCCGCGTGAAGACGAACGACCCCAGATCGAGATGGCTCACCGAACCGTCCGGTCGCCGGACCGCCCGCAGGAGCTCGCCCGCGTAGTACCCGTCGAGCCCGGTCCACGTCCCGTCACCGTTCGGCCGGAAGCGCGAGCCACGACCGCCGCCCGCGAGCGGGCTCAGCTGGACCGCGCCATCAGCCGCGAGACGCAGCACCTGGGCACTCGTCCCCCAGTACCAAGGTCCGGTCAGCTCCAGTACGGCCGGGTCGACCTCGCGCAGCGGCCGCCAGGGCTCGGGGATGCGCGGCTCCGCCTCCGCCACGATCCCTACGAGCTCGGCCGCCACCGTGGCCACCGGGAGACCGGAGGTGCAATTGGCAAGGACCACGGCCGCGACATCGGCCTCCTCGCAGGTCCACAGGCTGGCGACGAAGCCCGGCAGCGAGCCCGTGTGCCCGATGAGCGCGCCGCCGCTGAACCGAACGATGCCGACACCGAGCCCATACGTCTGCTCCGCGTCACCGAGCTCCGCGACCGCCGCCGACGCCTTCATCTCCCGGACCGTGTCGAGACAGAGCACACGGTCATCGCCCCGCATCAGGAACACGGCGAAGCGCGCCAGGTCAGCCGTCGTCGACCACAGCTGCCCGGCCGGAGCCATGAGCCCCAGGTCCTCCACGGGCTCCGGCAGCAACACATCAGCCCACGGATGCACCGCCCAGCCACCCGCGTGCGGAGCCATCGGCTGCCCGCTCGTACGGTTCAGGCCGAGCGGTTCCAGGACCTCCCTGCGCAGTACCTCCTCCCACGGCGCACCACGCAACGCCTCGATCAGCGAACCCAGCAGCGTGTAGCCAGGGTTGGAGTAGTGGAAGCGGTGCCCCACCGGGTGCTTGAAGGGCTGCTCCCCCAGGACGTCACTCAGCTCGGGCCGCAGTGACGCGGAGCTGCGCTCCCACCACTGCCCCGGCGTCTCGGCCGCGAGTCCGCCCCGGTGCGACAGGAGTTCAGCGATCGTGACCTCGCCAACGCCGGTGCCCGGCAGATGCTTCTCCAGCGGATCGGAGAGATCGAGCATGCCCTCGTCGCGCAACCGCATCACCAGAACAGCGGTGAACGTCTTGGTGATCGATCCGATGCGATACTGCACGTTCTCGTCCGGCCCATGGCCGTCGACCGAGGTCCGGCTCCCCGTCCACACCAGCTCACCTCCCCGCACGACGGCAGCGACCAGGGACGGCGCTCGCCCCTCCGTCTGAGCAGTGGCAATCCGATGGGTCAAGGCGCGGCGCGTAGAGGGAAGCAGCTCTTCGTTTGTCATGGGGCCAGTTCATACGGGCGTGTGCCCGGGCGTCGAGCCCATTACGAACGCGTCCGTGTCCACGGGCCGCCACCAGTCCGCGTCCTGCCTGGCCAGGCCATGTTTCACGTGAAACGTCCACGCTTGCGTACGGGTTGTTCTTGTTCGGCCTGGCTGCGGCCTGCCCGGCGAGGATGCCGAGTCCAAGGACGTACTCAGGGCGCCCGGCCGCTCGGGCGGACAAGGGCGCCCGCCTAGTGACCGGAATCGCCGCGCACCCCATACGGTCGCACCTGTGACCCACGTCTCGTCGGCGCATGTCACGAATCAGCGGCCCCACTCTGTCTACTTTTCGACGCCGCACCGGCGGCGGACATCGGAGGGAGAGCGTGATGGCAGCGCACATCGTGGTTCTGGGAGCGGGTTACGCGGGCGTGGTCGCGGCCAAGTCGATCGCCAAGCAGGCCGGAACCCGGGTGACCTTGGTGAACGCGAGCGACCGGTTCGTCGAGCGGGTGCGGATGCACCAGGTCGCGGTGGGCCAGCAGGTGCGCCAGCGGCCGATCGCCGAACTCCTCACGGGCGCACCCGTGGAGTTCGTCGTCGACCGAGTCGTCGCCATCGACGCCGAGCGTCGCGAGGTCGTCCTGGCCGAGGCCGCACCCCTCGGCTACGACACGCTGGTCTACGCGCTCGGCAGCCTCGCCGCCCACGACGCCGTGCCGGGAGCGGCCGAGCACGCGTATCCGCTGGCCGTCGCCGAGGATGCCGACCGCCTGCGGGCACGGCTGGCCGCGGGCGGCACCGTCACGGTCGTCGGCGGCGGCCTGACCGGCATCGAGGCCGCGGCCGAACTGGCCGAGACGCGACCGGAGTTGAAGGTACGCCTGGTCACCGGCGGTGCGCTCGGCGCGGCACTCTCCGAGCGGGGACGGCAGCACCTGCGGCGCGTCTTCGCCCGCCTCGGCATCGAGGTACGGGACCACGCCAAGGTCACCGAGGTCCGCGCGGACGGCGTACTTCTCGCCGACGGCGCGCTGCTGCCCTCGGACACGGTGGTGTGGACGACAGGCTTCCGAGTACCGGAGATCGCGCGGGAGGCCGGTCTGGCCGTCGACGACCACGGGCGCGTGCTCGTCGACCCGACGCTGCGCTCGGTGTCCCACCCGAACGTCTACGCCATCGGCGACGCGGCCGCCGCTCGACGGCAGGACGGGCAGGAGCTGCGCATGGCCTGCGCCACCGGGCTGCCGTCGGCGGCCCATGTGGCGCGGTCGATCAGCGACCGTCTGGCAGGCCGCACCCCGAGCCCGCTGCGCTTCCGGTACCTCAACCAGTGCGTCAGCCTGGGCCGCCGCGACGGCCTCATCCAGTTCGTCCGGGACGACGACAGCGCGGTCGAACGCGTACTCACGGGCCGCGTCGCCGCCTGGTACAAGGAGTTCATCGTCCGGGGCGCCCTGTCGGCGCAGCGCCACCCGGGCCTCGTGAAGCTGACCCCGCGCGGGAGCAAGGCGGCGTAGCCCGACAGGCGTGCACCGTCCTGCCGCGCGCGCTATGTCTGGGCCATGTCCACGAAGCGCGAGTAGTGGCCCTGGAAGGCGACGGTGATCGTCGCCGTGGGGCCGTTACGGTGCTTGCCCACGATGATGTCCGCCTCGCCCGCGCGCGGTGACTCCTTCTCGTACGCGTCCTCGCGGTGCAGCAGGATGACCATGTCGGCGTCCTGCTCGATGGAGCCGGACTCACGCAGGTCGGAGACCTGGGGCTTCTTGTCCGTGCGCTGTTCGGGACCACGGTTCAGCTGCGAGAGCGCGATGACCGGAACTTCGAGCTCCTTGGCCAGCAGCTTCAGGTTTCGCGACATGTCCGAGACCTCCTGCTGGCGGCTCTCGGCGCGCTTCGAGCCACCGGACTGCATCAGCTGCAGATAGTCGATGATCACGAGCTTGATGTCGCTGCGCTGCTTGAGGCGGCGGCACTTCGCGCGGATCTCCATCATCGACAGGTTCGGGGAGTCGTCGATGTAGAGCGGCGCCGCCGAGACCTCGGGCATCCGGCGGGCGAGCCGGGTCCAGTCCTCGTCCGTCATCGTGCCGGAGCGCATGTGGTGCAGCGCCACACGTGCCTCCGCGGACAGCAGACGCATCGCGATCTCGTTGCGCCCCATTTCCAGGGAGAAGATGACGCTGGGCAGGTTGTGCTTGATGGAGGCGGCACGTGCGAAGTCGAGGGCCAGCGTGGACTTACCCATGGCGGGGCGGGCCGCGATGACGATCATCTGGCCCGGGTGCAGGCCGTTGGTGAGCGAGTCGAAGTCGGTGAAGCCCGTCGGCACACCCGTCATCTCGCCGCTGCGGGAGCCGATCGCCTCGATCTCGTCGAGGGCGCCCTCCATGATGTCGCCGAGCGGCAGATAGTCCTCGCTGGTGCGCTGCTCGGTGACGGCGTAGATCTCGGCCTGGGCGCTGTTGACGATCTCGTCGACGTCGCCGTCCGCCGCGTATCCCATCTGCGTGATGCGGGTGCCCGCCTCGACCAGGCGGCGCAGGACCGCGCGCTCGTGCACGATCTCCGCGTAGTACTCGGCGTTCGCCGCGGTCGGGACCGTCTGGACCAGGGAGTGCAGATACGAGGGGCCGCCGACCTTGGTGATCTCACCACGCTTGGTGAGCTCGGCAGCGACCGTGATGGGGTCGGCGGGCTCGCCCTTGGCGTACAGATCGAGGATCGCGGTGAAGACCGTCTCGTGGGCCGGGCGGTAGAAGTCGTGGCCCTTGAGCACCTCGACGACATCGGCGATGGCGTCCTTCGACAGGAGCATGCCACCGAGCACGGACTGTTCCGCGTCCAGGTCCTGGGGCGGTACGCGCTCGAAGGAGGGGCTCCCTCCGTCCCAGCCCCGCTCGTGCTGCTCGTCACGGCCCTGGCCGCCGTCGCGGCGCGGGCGGGACGCGGGCAGCCGGTCCCCCGGTCCGCTGTCGGCCCACGGGTCGTCCAAGGGCTCGGAAATACTCACCGGGCCACCTCCTCCCGTCCGCCGCGCGGACCTCGCCGTGCCCCTCTTTCCTACGGCACGACACTGACAAATAAGGGGGCCCAACTCCGGTTCTGACGCGTCGGATTTGCGTGGTTTCCCCGATGACAGGACGAGGCGGGCGCCGCACAACCGTAGGCCCGTCGGCACCGTCAGCCAATCTGGTTATCCACAGGCGTTGTGGATGACTGCCCCGATGCTGTGGAGAACCCCGGGAAACCTGTGCACGGCTCGGTGGACAGCCCTGTGAACAAGCCCTCAGGCGACTTCCCACAACCGCCCTGACCTGCATCTTTCCCATCCACCGGCTGTGCAGAAGAAAAACTTCCCCAGTCGGCCCAAGATCTCGTCGAACTGTGCCCGTTCCCGCGCCCACTCTCGACTTGGGTAAGGGTCCTAAGTCAATTGCATCTCTTACCTGTGGAAGATTAGATTGGTGCTCATGACACAGGCTCCCGCGGCGCCCAAGGCCGCCCGGCGACGACACGACCGAGAGATCGTCGCACTCGCCGTTCCCGCCTTCGGCGCACTCGTGGCCGAGCCCCTCTTCGTCATGGCCGACAGCGCCATCGTCGGCCACCTCGGCACCGCTCAGCTCGCCGGCCTCGGCATCGCCTCGGCCCTCCTGACAACCGCCGTCAGCGTCTTCGTCTTCCTCGCGTACGCCACCACCGCCGCAGTCGCCCGCCGCGTGGGCGCAGGTGATCTCCCGGCCGCCATCCGGCAGGGCATGGACGGCATCTGGCTCGCCCTTCTGCTCGGTGTGGCCGTGATCGCCGTCGCCCTGCCCACGGCACCCGCACTCGTGGGCCTCTTCGGAGCCTCGGACGCCGCCACGCCGCACGCTGTCACCTATCTGAGGATCTCGGCCCTCGGCATACCCGCGATGCTGGCCGTCCTCGCCGCCACCGGCGTCCTGCGCGGCCTCCAGGACACCAAGACACCGCTGTACGTCGCCATCGCAGGCTTCGTCGCCAACGGCGTGCTCAACGTGCTCCTCGTCTACGGAGCGGGCCTCGGCATCGCCGGGTCCGCCTGGGGCACCGTCCTCGCCCAGTGCGGGATGGCCGCCGTCTATCTGACCGTCGTCGTCCGTGGCGCCCGGCGCCACGGCGCCTCGCTGCGCCCGGACGCCGCAGGCATAAGGGCCTGCGCTCAGGCGGGCGTCCCTCTTCTGGCCCGCACGCTCTCCCTCAAGGCGATCGTCATCATCGCCACCGCCGTGGCCGCCCGGCTCGGCGACGCCGACATAGCCGCGCACCAGATCGTCCTGTCCCTGTGGAGTCTGCTGTCCTTCGCTCTCGACGCCATCGCGATCGCCGGGCAGGCCATCATCGGCCGCTATCTGGGAGCGGGCGACGCCCAGGGCGCCCGCGACGCCTGCCGCCGCATGGTGCAGTGGGGCTTCGCCTCGGGTGTCGTCCTCGGCTTGCTGGTCGTCCTGGCCCGCCCTGCGTTCGTACCGCTCTTCTCCGGCGACGCCGCCGTCCAGGACGCCGCTCTGCCCGCGCTGATCGTGATAGCCCTCGCACAGCCGATCTGCGGCATCGTCTACGTCCTCGACGGTGTACTCATGGGCGCGGGAGACGGTCCGTATCTGGCCTGGGCCATGCTGATCACCCTCGCGGTGTTCGCACCCGCGGCTCTGCTCGTCCCCACCCTCGGCGGCGCACTGACCTCCCTGTGGGTCGCGATGACGCTCATGATGACCGTACGCATGCTCACCCTGTGGCTGCGTTCCCGCTCGGGCCGCTGGATCGTCACAGGGGCCACGCGCTGAGGCGATGTTTCACGTGAAACGTGCCCTTCGTCTGGGCACCATTTCCTGATCCACAGCCGCGTCAAGGCACTCCAGCCGCAGCCGATGGAAGCTACTCCCGCTCAGCGCCATCCGCTCGCCCCACGCCACCCTTGCGTGACAAGGCCGTCCACGCATGACAAGAGGGCCGCACCAGTAGGTGCGGCCCTCTTGCTCAGTCCTGCGAAACGCAGCGCTAACGCGGCGTTCAGGCAGCGACGACCTCGACGTTGACCTTGGCGGCCACCTCGGGGTGCAGACGCACGGACGTCGCGTGGGCGCCCAGCGTCTTGATCGGCGCGCCCAGCTCGATGCGGCGCTTGTCGACCTTCGGGCCACCGGCAGCCGCGATCGCCGAAGCGACGTCAGCCGGGGTGACGGAACCGAAGAGACGACCGGCGTCGCCGGAGCGGACGGCCAGACGGACCTTGACGCCCTCGAGCTGGGCCTTGATCTCGTTGGCCTGCTCGATGGTCGCGATCTCGTGGATCTTGCGCGCACGACGGATCTGCGCGACGTCCTTCTCGCCACCCTTGGTCCAGCGGATCGCGAAGTTCCGCGGGATCAGGTAGTTGCGAGCGTAACCGTCCTTGACGTCGACGACGTCGCCAGCGGCACCGAGGCCAGAGACCTCGTGGGTGAGGATGATCTTCATGTTTCGGTCACCCTTCCCTTATCGCGCGGTGGACGTGTAGGGCAGCAGCGCCATCTCACGGCTGTTCTTCACGGCCGTGGCGACGTCACGCTGGTGCTGCGTGCAGTTGCCGGTCACGCGGCGGGCACGGATCTTGCCGCGGTCGGAAATGAACTTCCGCAGCATGTTCGTGTCCTTGTAGTCCACGTACGTGACCTTGTCCTTGCAGAATGCGCAGACCTTCTTCTTAGGCTTGCGCACAGGCGGCTTCGCCATGGTGTTTCTCCTGTGTGATCAAGAAGTGTGGGTACGACCCGCCTTCTCGTCCCGGGACCGGGGCCCTGGGTCCTAGAAGGGGGGCTCGTCCGAGTAGCCGCCGCCGGAGCCGCCGGAGCTTCCGCCCCAGCCGCCACCGCCGCCGCTGCCGCCCTGCTGGCCGCCACCGGCCGGCGCACCGGTCGCCCAGGGGTCGTCGGCGGGAGCACCGCCGCCACCCTGCTGCTGACCGCCACCGGGGCCACCGCCCCAGCCGCCGCCCTGCTGACCGCCGCCACCGCCGCCGTACCCACCCTGGCCGCCGCGACCGGTGGTCTTGGTGACCTTGGCCGTGGCGTTCTTCAGGCTGGCGCCGACTTCCTCGACGTCCAGCTCGTAGACCGTGCGCTTGATGCCCTCACGGTCCTCGTAGGACCGCTGCTTCAGCCGGCCCTGCACGATGACGCGCATGCCTCGCTGGAGCGACTCGGCGACGTTCTCCGCCGCCTGACGCCAGACCGAGCAGGTCAGGAACAGGCTCTCGCCGTCCTTCCACTCATTGGTCTGCCGGTCGAAGGTGCGGGGAGTGGACGCGACGCGGAACTTCGCGACCGCCGCACCGGACGGGGTGAAGCGCAGCTCGGGGTCGTCGACAAGATTGCCGACGACCGTGATGACGGTCTCGCCTGCCATTGGGGGAACCTCTCGGCGGGTTTGCTGCTGGCTGCTGGTGCTGCTACTCGAATCCCGAGTACCGCCGAGCCTCGCGGCTCAGCGGGTCTGAGCCAGGGGGCTCAGTGGGTCTCGGGGCGGAGGACCTTGGTCCGGAGGACCGACTCGTTCAGGTTCATCTGGCGGTCGAGCTCCTTGACGACCGCAGGCTCGGCCTGCAGGTCGATGACCGAGTAGATGCCCTCGGGCTTCTTCTTGATCTCGTACGAGAGACGACGACGGCCCCAGGTGTCGACCTTCTCGACCTTTCCGTTGCCCTCACGGACGACGGAGAGGAAGTTCTCGATCAGCGGGGAGACAGCGCGCTCCTCGAGATCGGGGTCGAGGATGACCATCACCTCGTAGTGACGCATGTGGAACCCACCTCCTTTGGACTCAGCGGCCACGGTCGTTCCGTGGCAGGAGGGTCGTGATGCGTACGCAACGGTATCGGCCGCCACTGACAATCGACCGCCCCGAGCGGAGGTCCGAGGGGGAGTCGCGTCGTGTGGCTGTACCAGTCAGTGACGGATCAGTGACTGGCCTGGGCAGACACCGGTGCAGACGGTACAGAGTACCCGCACCTAGGCTTCCGGTTGAAATCCGGCGGCGGGCGGGCAGAATCTGTACACATCGGGTGTGTATGGCGCTACGATGCGCTGCCTTCCGCAGGAGGTGCCTCCATGGCACAGACATTGCGACGTGACACCGCCGGCTCCCTTTTCGCGACCGACGGCAAGCCCCATCCCCTCCAGGACACACTGCTCGGCGTCACGCTGATCCTCGGCGCCATCGCCTTCGTGTCCGCGATGTTCCACAACCTCCATCTGCTCAGTTCCTGGACCGGCCTGGTGGGCATCTTCACCGGCGCGTACGGACAGTTCATCTCGGTGACGACGCGGGAGCGCTTCTTCCTGATCGTCGGCCTCGGTGCCTGTGCGGTCGGCTTCTTCCTGGGCATGGCGCACGGCGGCCTCTTCGGGGGACTCTGGTGACCTGCGACGGCCGCGGATGAGCCGTCCCCGGCCGCGCCGCCTTCTCCGAACCGGCTGTTGACCGGTCCGCACCACCCCTGGTCAGAGACGGGCCAGGGGCGAAGGTGCGATACGCCCAGACGGGGCGCTCGCAGGGCGCAGTAGGCTTCGGCGCTAGAGCCGGAGCCCCTGTACCCATGGGGACACACCAGCCCGAGGAGCGCCGCGAATGAGCCTGACCCTGAGGACCATCAGCCGAGAGCAACATCTGGCGTACATCCAGAGCCTGCCGTCGGCGAGCCATTGCCAGGTCCCCGCATGGGCAGACGTGAAGAGTGAATGGCGTTCGGAGAACCTCGGTTGGTTCGACGACAGGACCGGTCACATGGTGGGCGCGGGCCTGGTGCTCTACCGCCAGCTGCCCAAGGTGAAGCGCTATCTCGCGTATCTCCCCGAGGGCCCGGTCATCAACTGGTACGCGCCGAACCTGGACGAGTGGCTCCAGCCGATGCTCGCGCACCTGAAGAAGCAGGGCGCCTTCTCGGTGAAGATGGGCCCGCCGGTCGTCATCCGCCGCTGGAACGCCCCCGCGATCAAGGCGGGCATCCAGAACCCGGACGTGAAGCGCCTGCGTGACATCGAGGCCACGCACATCGAGCCGCGCGCCTTCGAAGTCTCCGACAAGCTGCGGCGCATGGGCTGGCAGCAGGGCGAGGACGGCGGCGCCGGCTTCGGCGACGTGCAGCCCCGCTATGTCTTCCAGGTGCCGCTGGCCAACCGCTCGCTGGACGAGGTCCTCAAGAACTTCAACCAGCTGTGGCGCCGCAACATCAAGAAGGCCGAGAAGGCCGGTGTCGAGGTCGTCCAGGGCGGTTACAACGACCTGCCCGAGTGGCAGCGCCTGTACGAGATCACGGCGATCCGCGACAAGTTTCGGCCGCGGCCGCTGAGTTACTTCCAGCAGCAGTGGCGGGCCCTCAACTCCGAGGACCCCAACCGCATGCGGCTGTACTTCGCGCGGCACAACGGCGTGAACCTGTCGGCGGCGACGATGCTCGTCGTGGGCGGGCACGTCTGGTACTCCTACGGCGCCTCCGACAACATCGGCCGCGAGGTCCGGCCCTCGAACGCGATGCAGTGGCGGATGCTGCGGGACGCCTATGCGCTCGGCGCCTCGGTCTACGACCTGCGCGGCATCTCCGACTCGCTGGACGAGACGGACCACCTCTTCGGCCTGATCCAGTTCAAGGTCGGCACCGGCGGCGAGGCCGTCGAGTACGTCGGCGAGTGGGACTTCCCGCTGAACAAGCTGCTGCACAAGGCGCTCGACATCTACATGTCGCGTCGCTGATCCCGCACAGTCGCCTTCCGCAATTCCTTCCATATCTCTGTTACACCGCAGCCACCAGAAAGGTTCCGGGACCAGCCATGGCGCTCACGCTCTATGTCGACACCGCGCGCTGGCGGGCACACCAGAAGCACGTGCTTGACCAGTTCCCAGGCATCGTCCCGGTCTGCAAGGGCAACGGCTACGGGTTCGGCCACGAGCGCCTCGCCGAGGAAGCCACGCGATTCGGCGCCGATGTCCTTGCCGTCGGCACGACCTACGAAGCCGCTCGGATCAAGGACTGGTTCGGCGGCGACCTGCTGGTCCTCACCCCGTTCCGGCGGGGCGAGGAGCCCGTGCCGCTGCCTGACCGCGTCATCCGCTCCGTGTCGTCGCTCGACGGCGTGCACGGGCTCGTGGGCGCCCGTGTCGTCATCGAGGTGATGTCCTCGATGAAGCGGCACGGCATCACAGAGCAGGACCTGCCGCATCTCCACGCCGCCATCGAGGACGTGCGCCTCGAAGGCTTCGCGATCCACCTGCCGCTCGACCGGCCCGACGGCACGGACGCCGTCAACGAGGTCATCGGCTGGATGGACCGGCTGCGCACGGCGCGGCTTCCGCTGCACACGATGTTCGTCAGCCACCTCAAGGCCGATGAACTCGCCCGGCTGCAGCAGCAGTTCCCGCAGACCCGCTTCCGGGCGCGGATCGGCACGCACCTGTGGCTGGGCGACCACCACGCGACCGAGTACCGGGGCTCCGTCCTGGACGTGACGCGCGTCGCCAAGGGGGACCGTTTCGGCTACCGGCAGCAGAAGGCCGCGTCCGACGGCTGGCTCGTCGTCGTCGCGGGCGGCACCTCGCACGGCGTCGGCCTGGAGGCGCCGAAGGCGCTGCACGGGATGATGCCGCGCGCGAAGGGCGTGGCCCGCGCGGGTCTCGCGACCGTGAACCGCAACCTCTCGCCGTTCGTCTGGGGCGCCAAGCAGCGCTGGTTCGCGGAGCCGCCGCACATGCAGGTGTCGATCCTGTTCGTGCCGTCGGACGCGCCGGAGCCGACGGTGGGCGAGGAATTGGTGGCGCATCTGCGGCACACCACCACGCAGTTCGACCGGATCGTCGACCGCTGACCTCACGCGGCACCCGCGCCGAAGGGCGCGGTCCTCAACGGTGAAAGGGCCGGGCGCGACAACCGTCGCGCCCGGCCCTTTCGCGTGCCGGTCCTCCAGCGCCTCAGACCGCGGCCTCAGCGCCCTCCAGGTCCCTGCCCCGCCTCTTCAACCGGCCTCCAGCGTCCGGCCCCCTGCTGCACCCCACAGCCTTCCGGTCCACCGCCATCCGGGCGTCATCATGTTCGCTCAGGGCGAACGCTTCCCCGTCGTCCCCCATTCCACGTACGTCTCCTCGCCGTCACGTGCCCCGTCGTACCGCGGTGCCCGACCGCCGAGACTGAGCACGAACACGTCCGGCGCACCGTCCAGGACCCCGCCCGAAGGGTCGTCCTCGCCGGTCCGCCTCACCACGTCCCGCTCCGGCAGAAGGATGTCGCGTACGACCACGGCACACAGGTACAGCGTCCCCAGCAGGTGGATGGCGATGGCCACTTGGTAGCCCTCGGTCGGCAGTCCCTTGTGGGCGTCTCCGCTCGTCGTGTACGCGAGGTACATCCAGATGCCCAGGAAGTACGCGACCTCGCACGCCTGCCAGATCAGGAAGTCCCGCCAGCGCGGACGCGCCAGGGCGGCGAGCGGGATCAGCCACAGCACGTACTGCGGCGAGTACACCTTGTTGGTGAGGATGAAGGCGGCGACCATCAGGAAGGCGAGCTGCGCAAAGCGCGGGCGCCTGGGAGCGGTGAAGCCGAGCGCCGCGACGCCGAGGCAGGCGAGCAGCATGAGCACCACCGCCAGCCTGTTCACGGTGTCCGTGGTCGGCGGGTCGTCCATGCGCTGGGCGAGGATGAGCCAGAACGAGCCGAAGTCGACGCCCCGCTCCCGGCTGAAGCTGTAGAACTTCGCCCAGCCGTCCGGCGCCTGGATCATCACCGGCAGGTTCACCGCAAGCCAGGCGGCGGTCGTGGCGATGAGCGCGCTCCCGAACTCCCGCCACTTGCCCGCGCGCCAGCACAGCACGAGCAGCGGGCCGAGGAGCAGCACGGGATAGAGCTTGGCCGCCGTCGCGAGCCCCAGCAGGATGCCGAAGGCGACCGCGCGCCCGCGCGACCACATCAGCATCGCGGCCGCGGTGAGGGCGACGGCGAACAGGTCCCAGTTGATCGTGGCCGTCAGCGCGAAGGCGGGCGCCAGCGCGACGAGCAGCGCGTCCCAGGGCCGGCGCCGGTGGATGCGCGCCACGCAGACGGCGATGACGGCCGTGCAGGCCATCAGCATCCCGGCGTTGACCATCCAGTAGAACTTCTCCTGGTGCTGCAGGCTGCCGCTGCCCGGCGTCAGCCAGGCGGCCACCTCCATGAACAGCCCCGTGAGCACCGGGTACTCGAGGTACTCCATGTCGCCGGGCAGCTTGTCGAAGTACGGCACGAGTCCGTCGGCGAAGCCACGGCCCTGGTAGAGGTGAGGGATGTCGGAGTAGCACGCGTGGGTGTACTGCGAGCTCGCGCCGACGAACCAGGAGCCGTTGTAGCACGGCGCCTTCTGCACCATGCCGAGTGCGAACATTCCGAGGGCGACGAGTGCGATGACGCGCACGGGCGTCCACCAGGTCGCCGCGAGGAGCGCTCTGCGGCCGACGGGCCCGCCGAGCAGCTCGCTGCCGGAGGCGGCGACCTCGTCCTGCCTCGTGGGAAGCACGGGCTGCGGCACCCGCTCGCTCAGGGGTGGATGTGCGCGTGTGGGGGGCGTCTTCTCTGCGCTGGGCATGGCGCACATCCTGCCGTACGGACCCTGTCAGGCCCCGGAAGCGGCGACGCGTCCACCCTCTGTGGCACCCCGGCGCCCGGAGCCCCCCGCCACACGGCAACGGGCCGTCCAGAGGCTCCAGCAGCCCCCTCAGGCACGGCAAGGCCGCCGCACCACGGGGGCGCGGCGGCCTTGTTTCACGTGAAACATGCGGCGGCTCGGCGGTCAGCCTCCGGTCGGCCCGGCGAAGATTCCTCCGTCGTTGCCGTTGTGGCCGTTTCCATTGCCGTTTCCGCTTCCGTTGCCACCGTTCGCGTCGCCCGTGGGTGGTGGTGACTCACCGCCCGGGTCGCCAATGACGCCGCCGTCGTCGTCCCCGCCCTCGGAGGCCCCGCCGTCGTCCTCGCACGACGGGTCCCAGGGCTTGCAGGTCTCAGTCGGATCGGGGGTCTTCGTCGGGGTGGGCGAGTGGGACTTGGAGTCGGAAGGCGTGGGCGTCGGGGTGTCGCTCGGCTCCTCCTCTTCCGCCGTCTGCGTGGGCGAGGGCACCACGGGCTGTCCGACGATCTCACCGATGGGCTGCGGCGTCGGGAACCTCAGGATGGGCTTGCCCTTGAGCGCGGCCGACATGTAGTCCTGCCAGATCTCCGCGGGGAACGAGGCGCCGTGGATCTTCTCCTGGCCACCCGTGCCGAACATCTCCAGGAACTGGCGCTTCTTGTTGGACTCGTCGTCGTCCATCCGGTACATGCTGATCGCCGTGGACAGCTGCGGGGTGTAGCCGACGAACCAGGCGGACTTGTTGCCATCGGTCGTACCGGTCTTGCCGGCCACCTGGCGGCCGGGCAGCTTCGCCGAGGTACCCGTGCCCTTCTCGACGACGGTCCGCAGGACGTCCGTGACGTTGTCCGCGACCTCGGGGGAGAAGGCGGCCTTCGTCTTGGACGGGTGCTGGTAGACCGACTGACCCTCCTTCTCGATCTCCTTCACCGAGAACGGGTCACGCTGTTTGCCGCTGGCCGCGAACGTGGCGTAGGCACCGGCCATCCGGATCGCACTCGGGGACGACGTACCGAGGGAGAAGGACGGGTAGGTGGCGCCCGCCATGGAGTTGTCGTCCCGCAGCCCCGCGTCTATGGCCGCGGCCTTCACCTTGTCGAGCCCGACGTCCATGCCGAGCTGGACGTAGGCGGAGTTGACCGACTCCCGCATGGCCTCACGCAGGTCGATCTTGTAGCTCGGCGGGTTGTAGGACTGGTGGCCGTCGTTGGTCTGCAGCCACTCCTTGCCGTCCTTGTCCGTCCAGACCGTGCCGTCGTAGTTCTTGATCTTGAGCTTGTTCTTACCGCTGTACAGGCTCTTCGGGTTGATGACGGTGCGCTGGGCATTGTCCTGGTTCGCGCTCCCGGTCTTGTCCCGGATGCCGTTCTTGAAGGCCGCCGCCAGGACGAAGGGCTTGTACGTGGAGCCGACCTGCGCACCCGTCGTGTCCGCGTTGTTGGTGAAGTGCTTGGTCGCGTCCTCACCGCCGTAGATGGCCTCGATCGCGCCGGTCCTGGGGTTGACCGAGGCGCCGCCGAACTGGACGTACTTGTCCTTGTCCGGGCGCAGCTTCGGCTTGATGTTCTCCTTGCGGACCTTCTTCACGGCCTTTTCGAGCTCCGTGACCTTCTTCTTGCTGAAGGTCGTGTGGATCTCGTAGCCGCCCTGGTCCAGCTCCCGTGCGGAGATGTCGGTGTTGTTGACGACGTACGCCTTGGCGAGCGAGACGAGGTAGCCGATCTGGCCGCTCAGCTTGACGTTGGAGCGCGGGTTCTGCGGCGTCGGGAACTTGGTGTACTTGTCCCGCTCGGAGGCCTCCATGCTGCCGTCCTTGACCTCCTCGTCGAGGATCCACGCCCAGCGCTTCTTGGCCCGCTCGGTGTTCGCCTGCGCGTTGGCCGAGGGGTCGATCTCCGGGTAGCCCGCCGGGTCGTAGTAGGTGGCGCCCTTGAGGACCGTGGCGAGCAGGGCGCACTCGCTGGGGTTCAGCTTCTGCGCCTCCTTGCCGAAGTAGGCGCGCGCGGCGGCCTGGATGCCGTAGGCGTTGCGGCCGTAGTAGGCGGTGTTGAGGTACCCCGCCATGATGTCTTCCTTGCTGACGGTCCGGCCGACCTTTATCGAGATGAACAGCTCCTTGAACTTCCGGCTGAAGGTCTGCGACTGGTCGTCGAGCCGGGCGTTCTTCACGTACTGCTGCGTGATGGTCGAGCCGCCCTGGGTCTGACCGCCCTTGGCCATGTTCACCACGGCGCGGGCGATACCCATCGGGTCGACACCCTTGTCCTTGTAGAACGTCTTGTTCTCCGCCGAGATGACGGCGTTGCGCATCGCCTCGGGGATGTCCTCGTACTTGATGATCTGGCGGTTGGTCTCCCCGCCGGTCGCGACCATCTGCGAGCCGTCGGCCCAGTAGTAGACGTTGTTCTGCGCCTTGGCCGCGTTGGCGACCTCAGGGATCTCGACGAGCGCGTACGCGATGCCCGCGACCGCCATCAGGCTGCCGAAGAACCCGATGACCAGGCCCGTGATCAGGCGCCACGACGGGATCCAGCGGCGCGGCCCGCTCCGGCCCGCGCGCGGATAGTCGATGAAGCGCTTCTTGGGAGGGCCGTAGCCCCGCCCGCGGCCGCGTCCGCCGCTCTCCGGCGCCCGGCGCCGACCTCCGCCCACGGAGCCATTGCGGGCGGCGCGCCTGGCCTCCGCGCGCCCCCCGTAGGAGCGCTCCTCGTCCTCGGGGGCGCCGGACTCGTACGAAGACGAAGGTCCGTGCGGCGAAGACGGCGATCCGGTGGCGCCTCGCGGTGCTGCGCGACGGCCGGACGGCGCGCCGGACGCGCCCCGCCTGGCCGCGGCGCGTCCGCCGCCCTGTGGCGGCTTGCGACGGTGCTCGCTCATCGAACGACTACTCCTCGGGCAGGCGCGGTGGTCCGCACCTGGAAACGGCAGCTGGTTTCCGGTCCCCCCGACGTACGGACGAGTCCATTCCGGCACTCGTCCGTACGGCACCGGGACAGTAACGCCACCTCACGTCACTTGGTTCCCGGCGGTATGCATGGCGCACAGACTACGCACCGTCAAAACCCTCTTAGCGCTGAAGTTCACCCCAAATCAGGCAAGTTACTTCCTACGAATCGGTGATGTGACGCCGTTCACCGTTCCCCCTCTTGTCGCAGCAGGAACCTCGTTCTATCGTCGTGATGTATCGAGTCGATACATCAGGTCGGCATAAAGGTCCGTGTCAGGCAGACCGGGACAGACGGGAGGACACCATGAGCAGGCGCTCCGGCATCCTCGAGTTCGCTGTGCTCGGCCTGCTCCGCGAGTCCCCGATGCACGGCTACGAGCTGCGCAAACGGCTCAATACCTCACTGGGCGTGTTCCGCGCCTTCAGCTATGGGTCGCTGTACCCCTGCCTGAAGACACTGGTTGCCAACGGCTGGTTGATCGAGGAGTCGGGAACCGCCACCGCAGAGGCCCTGGCGGCGGCTCCGCTCGCCGGGCGCCGCGCCAAGATCGTCTACCGGCTGACCGCGGAAGGTAAGGAACACTTCGAGGAACTGCTCTCGCAGACCGGCCCCGACGCGTACGAGGACGAGCACTTCGCCGCCCGCTTCGCCTTCTTCGGCCAGACCTCGCGGGACGTGCGGATGCGGGTGCTCGAGGGCCGCCGCAGCCGCCTGGAGGAGCGCCTGGAGAAGATGCGGGCCTCTCTGGCCCGCACCCGGGAGCGCCTCGACGACTACACGCTTGAGCTGCAGCGCCACGGAATGGAGTCCGTGGAGCGCGAAGTGCGCTGGCTGAACGAGCTCATCGAGAGCGAGCGAGCGGGACGCGACCAGCAACGGTCCGGCCCCGGGAGCTCCGCTCAGCAGAACAGCACATCTGGGGAGTCGGGCGTCCTGCCCCGGCGGCGGGAGGACAACCCGCCGCCGGATGCGTCCGGCGACACAGCCAAGTGACACCCCGCACTCGCGGGGTGCCATCCGGAATACCGAGATCACACAGGGAGCAACCGGAATGGGTTCGGTTCGCGTAGCCATCGTCGGCGTGGGCAACTGCGCCGCCTCGCTGGTCCAGGGCGTCGAGTACTACAAGGACGCCGACCCGGACAGCAAGGTCCCGGGCCTGATGCACGTCCAGTTCGGCGACTACCACGTCGGTGACGTCGAGTTCGTCGCCGCCTTCGACGTCGACGCGAAGAAGGTCGGCCTCGACCTCGCGGACGCCATCGGCGCCAGCGAGAACAACACCATCAAGATCTGCGACGTGCCGAACAGTGGCGTGCAGGTCCAGCGTGGCCACACCCACGACGGTCTGGGCAAGTACTACCGCCAGACCATCGAGGAGTCCACCGAGGCCCCCGTCGACGTCGTCCAGGTCCTCAAGGACAAGCAGGTCGACGTCCTCGTCTGCTACCTGCCCGTCGGTTCCGAGGACGCCGCGAAGTTCTACGCGCAGTGCGCCATCGACGCCAAGGTCGCCTTCGTCAACGCCCTGCCGGTGTTCATCGCGGGCACCAAGGAATGGGCGGACAAGTTCACCGAGGCCGGCGTCCCGATCGTCGGTGACGACATCAAGTCCCAGGTCGGCGCCACCATCACGCACCGCGTCATGGCGAAGCTGTTCGAGGACCGCGGTGTCCGTCTCGAGCGCACCATGCAGCTGAACGTCGGCGGCAACATGGACTTCAAGAACATGCTGGAGCGCGACCGCCTCGAGTCGAAGAAGATCTCGAAGACGCAGGCCGTCACCTCGCAGATCCCCGACCGCGAGCTGGGCGAGAAGAACGTCCACATCGGCCCGTCCGACTACGTGGCGTGGCTCGACGACCGCAAGTGGGCGTACGTCCGCCTCGAGGGCCGTGCCTTCGGCGACGTCCCGCTGAACCTGGAGTACAAGCTCGAGGTCTGGGACTCCCCGAACTCGGCCGGTGTCATCATCGACGCCCTGCGCGCCGCGAAGATCGCCAAGGACCGCGGCATCGGCGGCCCGATCCTGTCGGCGTCCTCGTACTTCATGAAGTCCCCGCCGGTGCAGTACTTCGACGACGAGGCCTTCGCGAACGTCGAGAAGTTCATCAAGGGCGAGGTCGAGCGCTGACCGCGCTGAACACCTGACCTGCCGAGGGTCCCCGGGTCGTCGACCCGGGGGCCCTTCCCGTATGTGAGGCTGTGCGCCATGGCTGTCGTCGGTGACCTGCGCGTTCTGCTGCGCCTTCGGGACTTCCGGCGACTGCTCGCCGTGCGCCTCCTCTCCCAGGGCGCGGACGGCGTCTACCAGGTCGCGCTCGCCACGTATGTGGTCTTCGCGCCGGAGAAGCAGGCCTCTCCCGCGGCGATCGCCTCGGCGATGGCGGTGCTGCTGCTGCCGTACTCGCTCGTCGGCCCGTTCGCGGGCGTCCTGCTCGACCGCTGGAGGCGCCGACAGGTCCTCGTGTACGGCAACGTCCTGCGGGCCGCGCTGGCGTCCCTGACGGCCGTGCTGATGCTCAGCGACGCGCCTGACGGGCTCTTCTACTCCTCCGCGCTGTGCGTCACCGCCGTCAACCGCTTCGTCCTGGCGGGGCTCTCGGCGGCGCTGCCGCGCGTGGTGGACGACGACCGCCTGGTCATGGCCAACTCCCTGTCGCCGACCGCCGGGACCCTCGCGGCGACGGCGGGCGGGGGCCTCGCCTTCCTCGTCCGCATCGTCGCCGCCGACTCGGACGCGGCCGTCGTCCTCCTGGGAGCCGCGCTCTATCTGTGCTCGGCGCTCGCCTCCCTGCGCATGCCGCGGGACCTGCTCGGACCCGAGAGGGAGTTGGTGCAACCACGTCTGGGGGTGGCGCTCGCCGGTACCGCACGCGGGCTCCTGGCGGGCGTACGCCACCTCGCCGAGCGCCGCACGGCCGCGCACGCCCTGGTGTCGATGACCCTGATGCGGTTCTGCTTCGGCGCCCTGACGGTCATGGTGCTGATGCTGTGCCGGTACGCCTGGTCGTCGACCGAGGACGACGGGCTCGCGCTGCTCGGCGTCGCCGTGGTGTTCTCCGGCGCCGGGTTCTTCGCGGCCGCCCTGGTGACCCCATGGGCTGTCGGCAGGCTCGGAGCACGGCGCTGGATGGTCGTCTGCGCGGCCGCCGCCGCGATCCTGAGCCCCGCGCTCCTGCTTCCCTTCGCGCCGGGCCCGATACTCGTCGCCGCCTTCGTCATCGGGCTCACCACCCAGGGCGCGAAGATCGCCACGGACACGGTCGTGCAGTCGGCGGCCGACGACGGCTTCCGCGGCCGGATCTTCTCCCTGTACGACGTGCTCTTCAACGTCGCCTTCGTCGGCGCGGCGGGCGTCGCGGCACTGATGCTGCCCCCGGACGGCAAATCGGTCGCGTTGGTTGCCTCGATCGCGCTGGTCTACGCGGCGATTGCTGGCGCTATGACCAGGTTTGACGTCCAGTAAGTGTCACATCAATGCCACAGAGCTTGGCTGAGGTTCATCGCGCCCGCGCGAGCCGGATAACTTACGGAGGTCCTTCGCGCCCTCGCGCCGCAATCCCTTCGTCCTGCATCTCTTCTAGGGGGATCCCCGTGTCCACTCCGCCGCCCCAGGGCCAGAACCCATTCGCCCAGGGCCAGCAGCCCTACGGTCAGCCGCCGCAGGGCCCGGGCGCTCCGCAGCACCCCGGCGCGGCCCCGTACGGCCAGACGCCCCCGCCGCCGTACCCCCAGCACCCGGGTGCTCCGCAGCAGGGCATGCCCTTCTACCAGGGCGGCCCGGACCCGGTGGCCCCGCGCAAGAGCAAGAAGAAGTTCATATTCATCGGGGTGGCGGTCGTCGCCGTCCTCGGCCTCGGCGGCGCGGCCATCCTGGCGGGCCAGGACGAGGCCTCCGCGGCCGAGGTCGGCGACTGCATGAGCATCGGCAAGCCGGAGAGCTCTACGGACCCGGACCTGAAGATCGTGGACTGTGGCGACAAGAAGGCCAAGTACAAGGTCATGGAGAAGAAGGAAAGCGGTACCTGCGACCGCACGAAGTACGCCGAGTACCGCGAGACGGGCGGCGGCGATGACTTCACCCTCTGCCTGAAGCCGTACGTGCCGTCCGGCTCCGCGGACAAGTAGGGCCTGGTCTGCCAGGAGGCTTGGTCATGTCGCGAGACTGACCAAACGCCCCTGCCGGTGACCGTGCACCCACCGAGGGGCCATGTTTCACGTGAAACATGGCCCCTCGGCCTAGGCAGCCTCGTCGTACGAGCTCCGAGCGCGACAGGAAGGGGCGCGGTGTTTCACGTGAAACACCGCGCCCCTTCTCGTTGTCAGCTGAGCGTCAGCTGTCCGCGTTCTGTGCGGCCCACCACTCCTTGAGCTCCGCGATCGCCGCGTCCCGCTCCATGGGGCCGTTCTCCAGCCGCAGCTCCAGCAGGAACTTGTAGGCCTGGCCGATCACCGGGCCGGGGCCGACGCTCAGGACCTCCATGATCTCGTTGCCGTCGAGATCGGGGCGGATCGCGTCCAGCTCCTCCTGCTCCTGGAGGCGGGCGATGCGCTCCTCCAGGCCGTCGTACGCCCGCGACAGCGCGTTGGCCTTGCGCTTGTTACGCGTCGTGCAGTCGGAACGGGTCAGCTTGTGCAGTCGCTCCAGGAGCGGGCCCGCGTCGCGTACGTAGCGGCGGACGGCGGAATCCGTCCACTCGCCCGTGCCGTAGCCGTGGAAGCGCAGGTGCAGCTCCACCAGTCGCGAGACGTCCTTGACGAGCTCGTTGGAGTACTTGAGAGCCGTCATCCGCTTCTTGGTCATCTTCGCGCCCACCACCTCGTGGTGGTGGAAGGAGACCCGGCCGTCCGTCTCGAAGCGGCGCGTCTTCGGCTTGCCGATGTCGTGCAGCAGCGCGGCGAGCCGGAGCGTCAGGTCCGGGCCGTCCGTCTCCAGGGCCATCGCCTGCTCGAGGACGATCAGGGTGTGGTCGTAGACGTCCTTGTGCCGGTGGTGCTCGTCGCGCTCAAGGCGCAGCGCCGGAAGCTCCGGCAGCACGTGGGCCGCGAGACCGGTGTCGACCAGGAGGGCCAGGCCCTTGCGGGGGTGCGCCGCCACGATCAGCTTGTTCAGCTCGTCACGGACCCGCTCGGCGGACACGATCTCGATGCGCTCGGCCATCGCCTTCATCGCGGCGACGACGTCCGGGGCCACCTCGAAGTCCAGCTGCGCGGCGAAGCGCGCGGCCCGCATCATCCGCAGCGGGTCGTCCGAGAACGACTCCTCGGGGGTGCCGGGGGTGCGCAGGACCCGCTCCGCCAGGTCGTCGAGGCCTCCGTGCGGGTCGATGAACTCCTTCTCGGGGAGCGCCACGGCCATGGCGTTCACGGTGAAGTCCCGGCGCACGAGGTCGTCCTCGATGGAGTCGCCGTACGACACCTCGGGCTTGCGGGAGGTCCTGTCGTACGCCTCCGATCGATATGTCGTCACCTCGATCTCGAAGCGCTGCTCGACGCCGTCCACGCGGGCGTCCTTCTGGCAGCCCACCGTGCCGAAGGCGATCCCGACCTCCCACACCGCGTCCGCCCACGGACGGACGATCTTCAGTACGTCCTCGGGGCGGGCGTCCGTCGTGAAGTCCAGGTCGTTGCCGAGCCTGCCGAGGAGGGCGTCCCGGACCGACCCGCCGACCAGGGCGAGCGAGAACCCGGCCTCCTGGAAGCGGCGGGCGAGGTCGTCTGCGACAGGGGACACGCGCAGCAGCTCGCTCACGGCGCGCTGCTGGACCTGACTCAGGGCACGGGGGTTGTCTTCGTTGGCGTTCGGCACAACAGAAAAGGGTACGTGCCCCGGCGCCCGGCGGCCGCCTCGATTTCCCCGGCCTTCGTGAAGCCCGTCCACAGCGCTCACCTCGGCCCTTGCGGCCTGCGGGGCAAGGTCTCGCGATCTTGTGGAGTGGTCCGCGGCACTCAGGCCCGGCGCGCCTCGTTACCATGCGTGGACGCAGCATCCGACAACCACCGACACAGCTGACGACGACGAGGGACGGGCAACGCGTGGCCGAGGCGGCAGACTTCCCGGGGACCAACCCCTCACCTGCCCGCCGGTGGCTCCGGCGCACAGCGGTACTGCTGGCCGGAGCACCCCTACTGGCCGGTCTGCTCCAGGTGCCTGCGGGCTCCGCCGCGCTCGCCGCCACTCCGGACGTGAAGAGCGCGGCCACGGGCGCGAAGAGCGCCGCCAAGAGCGTGCGCACGGGGCTGAAAGCCTCCGCCACGGGCTCCCGGACCGTCGACGTCTCCCTGGACACCCTGACGCCCAGCGCGCCCCGCAAGGGCGACACCGTCACCGTCTCCGGCACGGTCACGAACGAGGGCCGCCAGCCGGTCACCGCGGCGCAGGTCGGACTGCGCGTCGCTCCCCCCCTCGGCAGCCGCACGGCGATCGACACCGCCGCGCAGCGCAAGGGGTTCCAGCCCGGGACCGACGGCACCGAGGTCGGCGGGAAGTACCTCAAGAAGATCGCCAGGCTCGCCCCAGGCGTCCCGCAGCACTTCAGCATCTCCGTGCCCGTCAGCGCCCTCGACCTCGGCATGGACGGCGTCTATCAGCTCGGCGTGACGCTGACGGGCCAGACGGCGGCCCAGGCCTACCCGCAGGTCCTCGGCATCGAACGGACCTTCCTGCCGTGGCAGGACGGAGCCGCGGAGACGAAGACGAAGACCACGTACCTGTGGCCGCTCATCTCCACCACGCACCTCACCGCGCAGACGCGCTCCGACGAACAGCAGACGCCCGTCTTCAAGAACGAGGACCTCGCCAAGGAGATCCAGCCGGGCGGCCGCCTGGAGCAGCTGGTGACGCTCGGCGAGCAGCTCGACGTCACCTGGGTCATCGACCCGGACCTGCTGGTATCCGTCGCGGCGATGACGGACAAGTACGACGTCGAAGGGCCGGACGGGACGACGGTTCCGGGCCGCTACCAGACGGTCGCGAAGCAGTGGCTCGCCGAGCTCCAGAAGACGGTCAAGGGCAAGAAGGTCGTCGCGCTGCCCTTCGCCGACCCTGACCTCGCCTCGCTCGCGCACACCGGAAAGGCGGTCTCCGGGTCCCTCGGCCACCTCAAGGAGGCCACCGAGGTCGGCGCCAAGGCCGTGCGCGACATCCTCTTCGTGAAGCCGACGTCCGACTTCGCCTGGCCCGCCGACGGTGCCATCGACCCCTCTGTCGTCGACGTGGCCACGTCCGCGGGCGCCCACCGGGTGATCACCCGCAGCGACAGCCTGCGTGAGACCCACGGCCTGCTGTACACGCCCAGCGCGGCCCGGCCCATCGGCGGCGGCACCACCGCCGTGGTCGCGGACGCCCGGCTCTCCACGGCCTTCCAGGGCGACATGACGCGGTCCGAGAACTCCACCCTCGCGGTCCAGGAGTTCCTCGCCCAGAGCTTCATGATCACGCTGCAGGACACCAAGCAGCGCAACATCGTCGTCGCCCCGCAGCGCACGCCCACCACGAGCCAGGCGCAGGCGATGGCCAAGGCCCTGACGGCCCTCGACGACGAGCGCTGGTCGCAGCCGCAGGACCTGACCGCGGCCGCGAAGGCGAAGCCGGACCCGGGCGCCACCACCCAGGTGCCGTCGGCCGCCGCCTACCCGGCCGCGCTCCGCAAGCAGGAGCTGCCCCGGTCGGCGTTCGAGGAGATCCGGGGCACCCAGGACGAGCTCGACGTCTTCCAGATGGTCCTCTCCGAGCCGGACCGGGTGATCACGCCCTTCGGCCGGGCCATGGACCGCGAGATGTCCACGTCGTGGCGCGGCCGCGCGGCGGCGGCACAGGGCTACCGCAAGAGCGTGCAGAGCTATCTGACCAACCTCATGCACCAGGTCTCGCTGATCAAGAAGTCCGACGCGAAGCTGTCGGGCCGCAGCGCGACGATTCCGGTGACGGTGCAGAACAACCTCGTCCAGGGCGTCGACCACCTCAGGCTCCGGCTGACGTCGACGAACCCCACGCGTCTGAAGATCGGTGACGGCCTCTACGAGGAGCAGCCGGTCAAGATCACGGGCGGCGGTCACACCCAGTCGGTGAAGTTCACCACCACGGCCAACGCCAACGGACCGGTCCAGGTGTACGCCCAGCTCTACACCGAGGACAACCAGCCGTACGGCGACGCCGTGTACTTCGACGTCAACGTCACCGAGGTCACCCCCACGGTGATGCTGGTCATCGCCGGTGGCGTCCTGCTGCTCGTCCTCGCCGGATTCCGCATGTACACCCAGCGCAAGCGCGCGGCGCGGCAGCAGGCGGAGGCGGGCCCGGATGGCGGCCCCGACGACGACGGTGACGCCACGGACGACCCCGCGCCCGACGCCGGCCCGGACGCGGGCGAACCCGAGCAGCCGAGTGACCCGACCCCGGACACCGCTCCGGAAAGCACCGAGCCGTCGCACACGGGTGAGAGAGTGGACCGTTGAGCGATGTCGTGGCCGGTGGGCCCGGGGACCATGAGGTGGGGTAAACCATGAACGCGCCGTACGACGGTGAGCGCGGCCAGGGCGCGGGCGGCTCCGGCGCTGCCGGGGGCCCGCCGCCAGGGCCCCATGAGGACGGCCAGGTGCCACAGCAGCAGGCGCCCGACGCCTACCTCCAGGACGCCTACGCTCAGGACCCCTACCGCGCCCAGGACCTGTCGGCCCAGGACCCGGTGGCCGAGGCGCTCTACGACCGTGCCGCGCACCCCCCGCCCCCGCCCGGCACGTACCAGGACCCCCAGCAGCTCTACGCCCAGCCGCCGTCGCCCCAGCACGCCCCGGACCCCCGTGTATGGGCCCAGACGCCGCCCCCGGAGCCGGACGGCGCCACCCGGCACCTCCCGTACGGCGACGACCCGCGCACGACGCAGTACGTCGGCGTCGACGACCTCGTCACCCAGGCCGGCGAGGAGCGGCACCAGCCGGACGCCTTCGCCCACCTCTTCCGCGACCAGCAGGGCAGCGGCTACCCCGACCCGCGCGCCGGAGCACACCAGCAGGACCCGCACCTGGGCGACGGCTACCAGCAGGACCCCCGGAGCCAGGGCGCGTACCAGGCGGGCGGCTACCCCGCCCAGGGCCAGCAGCCCCACGGCGGCTACCAGCAGGACGCCGGATACCAGCAGGGTGCCGCGTACCAGGGCCAGGGCCAGCAGGGCGGCACCGCCTACCCGGGCCAGCAGGCCGCCGGTTACCCCGGCCAGGGCGGCGCGTACCCCTACCAGCAGCAGGGCGCGGCCCCGTACGCCGACCAGCAGGGCGGCGCGCAGCACGCGTACCCGCAGAACGACCCCCAGTACTACCCCCAGAGCGGCACCCCGTACGTGAACCACCAGAACGCCCCGTACGCGAACCAGCAGGCGGACGGCTACTACCAGGACCCGAATCAGCAGGGTCAGCCGTACCAGGACGCGCAGCAGTACGACATCGCGCGTCCGCCCGGTGAGTCCCCCTCCGTTCCGGCCCCGGCCTCGGCACCGGAGCCCGTGCCCGCGGCGCCCGCGGCGAAGTCCGGCGGCCGCGCGTCCAGCCTGCTGAAGTCGAGCGCCGTGATGGCCGCGGGCACGATGGTGTCCCGGCTCACCGGCTTCGTCCGCTCCGCCATGATCGTCTCGGCGCTCGGCATCGGCCTCCTCGGCGACACCTTCCAGGTCGCCTACCAGCTGCCGACGATGATCTACATCCTCACCGTGGGCGGCGGTCTGAACTCGGTCTTCGTGCCGCAGCTCGTGCGTGCCATGAAGGACGACGAGGACGGCGGCCAGGCGTACGCCAACCGCCTCCTCACACTGGTCATGGTGGCGCTGGGCATCCTCACCGTGGTCGGCTGGTTCGCCGCGCCCGTCCTGGTGCACCTGCTGTCGACACCGGTCGCCAGTGACCCGGCGGCCAACGAAGTCGCGATCACCTTCGTCCGGTACTTCCTGCCCTCGATCTTCTTCATGGGCATCCACGTCGTCATGGGGCAGATCCTCAACGCGCGCGGGAAGTTCGGCGCGATGATGTGGACGCCCGTCCTCAACAACATCGTCATCATCGCGACGCTCGGCATGTTCCTGTGGGTGTACGGCACCTCGGAGAAGTCGGGCATGCGCGTCACGTCGATCCCCGACGACGGTGTGCGCCTCCTCGGCGTCGGCGTGCTGCTCGGCATGGTCGTCCAGTCGCTCGCGATGTTCCCCTACCTCCGGGAGACGGGCTTCAAGCCGCGTCTGCGCTTCGACTGGAAGGGCCAGGGCCTCGGCAAGGCCGCCATGCTCGCCAAGTGGACGATCCTCTTCGTCCTCGCCAACCAGGCCGGCGCGATCGTCGTGACCCAGCTGGGCACCGCGGCGGTCAAGCACTCCGGCATGGACGGCACGGGCTTCTCGGCCTACTCCAACGCCCAGCTCATCTGGGGGCTCCCACAGGCCATCATCACCGTCTCGCTGATGGCGGCGCTGCTGCCCCGGCTGTCCCGCGCGGCCCACGAGGGCGACGCCGGAGCGGTCCGCGACGACATCTCCCAGGGTCTGCGCACCTCCGCCGTCGCGATCGTGCCGATCGCCTTCAGCTTCGTCGCGCTCGGCATCCCGATGTGCACGCTCATGTTCGGCTCGTCCGGCGTCAACGGCGCCACCCGCATGGGCTACATGCTGATGGCCTTCGGCCTCGGCCTGATCCCGTACTCGGTGCAGTACGTCGTCCTCCGCGCCTTCTACGCGTACGAGGACACCCGCACCCCCTTCTACAACACGGTCATCGTGGCCGCCTTCAACGCCGCCGCCTCCGCGCTCTGCTACATGGTGCTGCCCGCCCGCTGGGCCGTAGCAGGCATGGCCGCTTCGTACGGCCTCGCCTACGCGATCGGGGTGGGCGTGGCCTGGCGACGGCTAAGCAAGCGGCTGGGGGGCGACCTGGACGGTGCGAACGTGGTCCGTACGTACGCCCGTCTCGTGATCGCCTCGGTGCCGGGCGCGATTCTCGGCGCCGCGGCCGGGTACGCGATCACGAAGGCGCTGGGACAGGGCGTCTTCGGTTCACTGGCCGCGCTGGTCGTCGGCTGCGCGGTACTGTTCGGCGTCTTCTTCCTCGTCGCGCGGCGCCTGCGCATCCAGGAACTCAACTCCCTGGTCGGCACGGTACGGGGGCGCCTGGGACGCTGAGGCGTGGCAGTCCGCACAACCATCGGCGGCTACCGCGTGTCGTGCATAGCGGCGGTCTGTGGGCACAATTGGCTTTGGCGTCTGACGTAGCGCAACGGATGGGGAGGCAGGAACGACGGTGGCGGAACGGAGCACGGCTGCCGTCGACGTGGCAGGCAACAGCGGCGACGAGCCGCTGACCGCGAAGGCGGATCAGTCCACGGCCGACGGGGTGGCCCAGACCCGGGAGCGGGACACGGCGGACGACAGCGCGGCGGAGACGAAGGGGCCCTCGAGTCCGCCCGGGGCGACCACGCCCCCAGAACTGCACAGCGGCCACAAACTCGCCAGACGCTATCGCCTCGAGGAGTGCGTCACCCGTCTGGACGGTTTCAGCAGTTGGCGCGCGGTGGACGAGAAGCTCCGCCGTGCGGTGGGCGTGCACGTGCTGCCCGCCGACCATCCCCGCGGGCGCTCGGTGCTCGCCGCGGCCCGCTCCGCTGCGCTCCTGGGCGACCCGCGCTTCGTGCAGGTCCTGGACGCGGTCGAGGAGAACGACCTCGTCTACGTGGTGCACGAATGGCTTCCGGACGCCACGGAGCTCACCACCCTGCTGGCCTCCGGCCCGCTGGAGGCCCACGACGCCTACCAGCTCGTCAGCCAGGTCGCCCAGGCCATGGCCGCCGCGCACCGCGAGGGCCTCGCCCATCTGCGGCTGACGCCCGGCGCCGTGCTGCGCACCTCCTCGGGCCAGTACCGCATCCGCGGCCTCGCCGTGAACGCCGCGCTGCGCGGCATCACCTCCGAGACCCCGCAGCGCACCGACACGGAGGCCATCGGCGCCCTCCTGTACGCCGCCCTGACCCAGCGCTGGCCGTACGAGAACGACGCACACGGCCTCTCCGGGCTGCCCAAGGGCGTCGGCCTCATCGCGCCGGACCAGGTCCGTGCCGGGGTGCACAGGGGCCTGTCCGAGCTCTCCATGCGCGCGCTCGCCAACGACGGCGCGACCGCGTCCCGCCAGGAGCCCGCCTGCACCACGCCGGACGACCTGGTGAAGGCCGTCGGTGAGATGCCCCGCATCCGCCCGCCGGAGCCTGCCTTCACGGCGCCGCCCGAGTACCAGCGCACGACCTACCAACAGGGCACGTACGGCCGCGGTCCGCAGCCTCCGGGCTCCACGCAGGTCATCCAGGCCCCGCCGCCCCCGCTGCAGAGCCGCACGGGCAAGGCTCTCAAGTGGGCGGTCTCGGCGCTGCTCATCGCCGCGCTCGGCCTGGGCAGCTGGCAGCTGGCGGACGCCCTCATGGACCACGACAACAAGTCGGGGGACTCGGGCACGTCGCAGACGTCCGACGGCGGCGACAAGAACAAGCCCAAGCCCGGCAAGCCGATCTCCATCGAGAACACCCAGGCGAGCGGCCTCGGCGGAGAGTTCAAGCAGTCCACCGAGAGCGGCTCCACGGTCTGGCGCACCGCGACGTACAACGAGGGTCCGCCCCTGGCCCCGTACAAGCCCGGCGCGGGCCTCGTCTACGACCTGGGCTCGGAGAACAAGCTCACGGACGCGACGATCAAGCTCCTGTACGGCGGAGACCGCACGTCGATCTCGCTGTACGCCGCCGACTCGATGTCACCTTCCGGGCCGGTCGGCTCGATGAAGAAGATCGGTGAGGGCAGGACAACCGGCTCCTCCTTGAAGATCAAGGTGAATTCCAAGGCCAAGCCCCGGTACGTACTCCTCTGGGTGACGGCGGTTCCGTCGGTCCCGGCCGAGAAGTACCGTGGCGCCGGCTACCGGCAGGGCATCTCGGGCGTCCAGTTCAAGGGCATCAAGGGCTGAGGGCCCGCGCGTCTCGGCAGGGGGAGGGGGTTCGGGGTGGCGGACGACGCCGTGCACGGTGAGCTGAGCGACCACGACCTCCTGACCCGCCACGTCGACGGCGACAAGGACGCCTTCGGCGAGCTCGTCCGCCGCCATCGCGACCGGCTGTGGGCCGTGGCCCTGCGCACCCTCGGAGACCGCGAGGAAGCCGCGGACGCCGTCCAGGACGCCCTGGTCTCCGCGTACCGGGCCGCGCACACCTTCCGCGGCCAGTCCGCCGTGACGACCTGGCTGCACCGCATCACCGTGAACGCCTGCCTCGACCGGGCGCGCAAGGCCGCCTCCCGGAAGACCTCGCCCGTCGACGACACCGAGCGCCTGGACCAGCTCCTCGAGCCGCACGAGTCCGCGGCGGCACCGGTGGAGCGCGGCGATCTGCACCGGGAGCTCCTGCGCGCGCTCAGCACGCTGCCGCCCGACCAACGGGCCGCCCTCGTCCTGGTGGACATGCAGGGCTACCCCGTGGCCGAGGCCGCCCGGGTGCTCGACGTCCCCACCGGCACGGTGAAGAGCCGCTGCGCGCGGGGCAGAGCAAGACTGCTGCCCCTGTTGACCCATCTACGGACGGAGCCACCGGGCGAAAGCGGCCCCGGCAACCCGGGCGAAGGAAAAAAGGCCGCCCCAGGAAGGAACCGGACGCAGGGGACAACCGTCCCACCGGCAGCGGACCCCCCGCGTACGGGGTCGTCCCAAGGCACGGAACCCGGCGATTCAGCGGCAGTGAAGGGCGGAGGTGGGCGAGCGTGACCACGACGACGGACTCGGCTGGGCACCCGGACGTCTCCGAGATCTCCGACCTCACCGAAGGCCTGCTCTCACCGTCCCGCACCCACGACGTACGGCAGCACCTGGACGGCTGCGCGCTCTGCACCGACGTCTACGACTCCCTCGAAGAGATTCGCGGCATGCTGGGCACGCTGCCCGGGCCCTCGCGCATGCCTGCCGATGTCGCGGAGCGGATCGACGCGGCTCTGGCGGCTGAGGCGCTTCTGGACTCCACCGTCACCGAGGACGCGGGCGCCTCCTTGTCGGCCCGCGAGGCCGAGGAAGCCTCCGCACGCGAACCCGTTGCCGAGCCCGCTGCCGATGTTTCACGTGAAACATCGGCCTCCGAGCCGAGCGAAGCGGCTGCCTCATCAAGCAAGCCCGCCGCCTCCGCCGCGGCCAGCAGCGGCACCCATGGCCCGTCCGGTCACGCTCGTGCGGCCACCGGACCGGGCCGGGGCGGGCGCTTCCGGGGGAGGCGTCGCCGTACGGCAGCCCTCGGTGCCGTCTTCACCGCCGCCGCCCTGGGCCTGGGCGCACTGCTGATCCATCCGTGGGGAAGCGACTCGGAGGGCTCGGAGACCGTGGCGGGCCGCACAGCAAGCTCTGACGCGTTCTCCAAGGACAAGCTCCAGGACCGCGTCAACGACATGCTTCCCGCAGAGCCGTCGATCGCGGGTGCCGACAACACCGCCTCTCCCAAGACACGCGTCGGCCCGCAGTCCAGCCCGAACGGCCCGAAGAAGGGCTCGACGACACCCGATGACGTCGTCGAGGTGCCCGCCTGTATCGAGCGGAGCCTCAACGGTCGGGCACCGCTGGCCGTGGACCAGGGCACCTACGAAGGCAAGAGCGCCTACCTCGTCGTCGTGGCCCATGAGTCCGACAGCGCCAAGGTGTCCGCGTATATCGTCGATGCCGCCTGTGTGAACGCGTCCTCGTCCCCCGAGACCATCGGCAAGGTACTGCTCACCGAGTCCTACGCCCGGAACTGAGCGGCCCCCAGCCCGACGGGTACGTGTGGATCTCGCCCTGCTGTCCCGCGCCCGCGCTTCCGTGTGCTCGGACACGTTGGGGAATGCACGCCCCGTAGGATCCGTTGGGTGGGGTGAGAGCCCTGAGACAGGCACCCGCCAGCAGTACGCAGCAGTCTCCAGAGACGAGGAATCAAGCCGTGACCGACGTCCGTAACGTGATCATCATCGGCTCCGGGCCCGCCGGCTACACGGCGGCGCTCTACACCGCGCGCGCGTCCCTGAAGCCCCTGGTGTTCGAGGGTGCCGTCACCGCGGGCGGTGCGCTGATGAACACCACCGACGTAGAGAACTTCCCGGGCTTCCAGGACGGCATCATGGGCCCGGAGCTCATGGACAACATGCGCGCCCAGGCCGAGCGCTTCGGCGCCGAGCTCGTGCCCGACGACGTGGTCTCCGTCGACCTCACCGGTGAGATCAAGACCGTCACGGACACGGCCGGCACGGTGCACCGCGCGAAGGCCGTCATCGTGACGACGGGCTCCCAGCACCGCAAGCTGAGCCTGCCGAACGAGGACGCGCTGTCCGGCCGTGGCGTCTCCTGGTGCGCGACCTGCGACGGGTTCTTCTTCAAGGACCACGACATCGCCGTCATCGGCGGTGGCGACACCGCGATGGAGGAGGCGACCTTCCTCTCCCGGTTCGCCAAGTCCGTGACGGTCGTCCACCGCCGCGACAGCCTGCGGGCCTCCAAGGCGATGCAGGAGCGCGCCTTCGCCGACCCGAAGATCAAGTTCGTCTGGGACAGCGAGGTCGCCGAGATCAAGGGTGAGCAGAAGCTCTCCGGTCTCACCCTGCGCAACGTCAAGACGGGCGAGACGTCCGAGCTGCCGGCCACCGGCCTGTTCATCGCGATCGGCCACGACCCGCGCACCGAGCTCTTCAAGGGCCAGCTGAACCTGGACGGCGAGGGCTACCTGAAGGTCGACGCGCCGTCGACCCGGACGAACATCCCCGGTGTCTTCGCCGCCGGTGACGTCGTCGACCACACCTACCGCCAGGCGATCACCGCGGCGGGCACCGGCTGTGCCGCCGCTCTGGACGCCGAGCGCTTCCTCGCCGCCCTCGCGGACAGCGAGACCGCGGCCGCTGCTGCCGTCTGACCCTCCCGTCCTCCCCCACCCGCACCACCATGTGAGGAGCCCGCCGTGGCCAACCTGAAGAACGTGACCGACGCTTCCTTCGACGAGGACGTCCTCAAGAGCGACAAGCCCGTCCTGGTGGACTTCTGGGCCGCCTGGTGCGGTCCGTGCCGCCAGATCGCGCCGTCGCTCGAGGCCATCGCGCAGGAGTACGGCGACAAGATCGAGATCGTCAAGCTCAACATCGACGAGAACCCGGGCACGGCCGCCAAGTACGGCGTCATGTCGATCCCGACGCTGAACGTCTACCAGAACGGCGAGGTCGCCAAGACCATCGTCGGCGCCAAGCCGAAGGCCGCCATCGAGCGCGACCTCGCGGACTTCATCGCCGAGTAAGGCACCACGTCATCGGTGTCCGCCTCATCGGCGGAGAGCGATGTTTCACGTGAAACACGAATGGGCCAACCCCTCGGGGCTGGCCCATTCGTCTGTCCGCTGCGCGATCCGCGGCATATCCCGTCCGTCTAGAGCGGCCTTAGGGCCGGCTCCTTCTGCACTGCTCCCAGCAGTCGGTCCAGCGCCAGCTCGACGTCTTCCTTCCACGAGAGCGTCGTCCGCAGCTCCAGCCGGAGTCTCGGGTAGGCGGGGTGCGGACGGACCGTCTTGAAGCCCACGGCGAGGAGATGGTCCGCGGGCAGGACACAGGCCGGTTTCTCCCAGCGCGCGTCACCGAAGGCCTCGATGGCCTTGAACCCCCGGCGCAGCAGATCCTTGGCGACCGTCTGCACGATGACGCGGCCAAGTCCCTGTCCCTGATAGCCCGGCATGATCCAAGCAGTCATCAGCTGAACGGCGTCCGGCGAGACCGGGCTCGTGGGAAAGGCCGTGGACCGCGGCACATAGGCGGGGGGAGCGTAGAGGACGAAACCCACCGGCACGTCATCGACGTAGACGACCCGACCGCACGACCCCCACTCCAGCAGGACGGCGGAGATCCACGCTTCCTTCTCCAGCTCGGGTGTCCCGGCCTTCAGCGCGGCTTGCCCGCTGACCGGGTCCAGCTCCCAGAAGACACACGCACGGCAACGCTTGGGAAGGTCCGGAAGGTTGTCCAGCGTGAGCGGTACGAGCCGTCGCCCCATGAAGGCGGTTCCTCTTCTCCTTCGCCCGCGGCGCCACGAGCAGCTGTCAGTGTGCTCCGTTCCCTGAGCAGGCTGCCGACGAAGCCACCGACCGCGCCCAGGCCGAACCCTGCGGTCATCAGTCCGGTGCGGCTCACCGATCGCATGGCCCCCGCCTCCCCTAAGAGGTGCCGTCAGCTGGATGCGCCATACCCAAGCGCATCGTATCCACGATGTGATTGCATCGATACCGGAAGAAAGCAAAGAGCGGGCCGTGTTCCGGCACACACCGGACACGGCCCGCTTTCACAGGCGTCACAGCATTCGGCTACAGCGGTCTGCCCCTTCCCAGGCTGAACGCGCGGCTTCTCAGGACGCCATCGCTGCTCAGCTCTGCTCGCCCTCCGAGGCTTCCTCGGAAGCGGCATCGGCCAGACCACGCTTGAGAACCGAGCCCTCTTCAGGGGCCAGCGTGGCGAGGATCCGCTCCAGGTCGTCCAGCGAGGCGAAGTCGACGACGATCTTGCCCTTCTTCTGCCCCAGATCGACCCGCACCCGCGTCTCGAACCGGTCCGAGAGGCGCGTGGCGAGGCTCGTCAACGCAGGCGACACCCGGGCCCCGGCACGAGGCCCCTTGGCCTTCGGCTTGGTCTGCGGCCGCGACCCCATGAGAGTCACGATCTCCTCGACGGCCCGCACCGACAGCCCCTCGGCCACGATCCGGTACGCGAGACGGTCCTGCTCCTCCTGGTCCTCGACGGACAGCAGCGCCCGGGCATGGCCCGCGGACAGCACTCCGGCGGCGACCCTGTTCTGCACCTTCGGCGACAGCTTCAGGAGGCGAAGCGTGTTGGAGACCTGCGGGCGGGACCGGCCGATCCGGTCCGCCAGCTGGTCATGCGTGCACTTGAAGTCCTTGAGCAGCTGGTCGTAGGCCGCGGCCTCTTCCAGCGGGTTCAGCTGAGCGCGGTGCAGGTTCTCAAGGAGCGCGTCCAGGAGGAGCTTGTCGTCCTCCGTCGCCCGCACGATCGCCGGGATGCGCTCAAGACCCGCCTCACGGCAAGCCCGCCAGCGCCGCTCGCCCATGATGAGCTCGTACCGCGAGGGGCCCAACTGCCGCACGACCACGGGCTGGAGAAGTCCGACTTCCTTGATGGACGTCACCAGCTCCGCGAGGGCGTCCTCGTCGAAGACCTCACGCGGCTGCCTCGGGTTCGGCGTGATGGAGTCGAGCGGCAGCTCGGCGAAGTGCGCACCGGCCGGGCTGCGCAGTTCCTCCACCGGCTCGCTGCCCGGCGCCTCCATCTCCTGCGGAACGGGCGGCTGCGCAAGGGAACTCTGTGGAAGCGCAGCCACGGTGGCGGCCGCCACCCCGCGCTCCGCGGTGAGGACGGGCACGGCCGTCGGCGAGGTGGACGCCCCACCCGTGGTCGGCGCAGTCGCCTTCTCTGTAGGAGCCGCAGGGATCAGAGCGCCCAGGCCACGGCCCAGCCCTCTTCGTCGCTCGCTCACTGGATCCCCTCCGTCATGTTCTGGTCGTTCTGGATGCCCGTGTGGGCGTGCTGCACGTCGTACCGCACGCCCACTCCGCGCAGCGCGATCTCGCGCGCCGCCTCGAAGTACGACAGGGCACCGCTTGATCCTGGATCGTAGGTCAGCACGGTCTGGCCGTAGCTGGGCGCCTCGGAGATGCGGACCGAGCGCGGGATGCTCGTCCTCAGCACCTCGTCGCCGAAGTGGTTGCGCACCTCGTCGGCCACCTGGGAGGCCAGCCGGGTCCGGCCGTCGTACATGGTGAGCAGGATGGTCGACACATGCAGGTTCGGGTTGAGGTGACCCCGCACCAGGTCGACGTTGCGCAGGAGCTGACCGAGGCCTTCCAGGGCGTAGTACTCGCACTGGATGGGGATCAGCACCTCCGCACCGGCCACCAGGGCGTTCACCGTCAACAGCCCCAGCGACGGCGGGCAGTCGATGAGGATGTAGTCCAACGGCTGCTCATACGCCTGGATCGCCCGCTGGAGTCGGCTCTCCCGAGCCACCAGCGACACCAGTTCGATCTCCGCACCGGCGAGATCGATGGTGGCCGGGGCGCAGAAGAGACCCTCGACATCAGGAACGGGCTGGACGACCTCGGCGAGAGGCTTACTCTCGACCAACACGTCGTAGATGGAGGGGACTTCGGCGTGGTGGTCGATACCGAGCGCCGTGGAGGCATTCCCCTGCGGGTCCAGGTCGATCACCAGAACACGCGCGCCGTGCAAGGCCAGTGAGGCGGCAAGGTTGACGGTTGTCGTCGTCTTGCCTACTCCACCCTTCTGGTTGGCGACGACCATGATTCGGGTCTGCTCGGGCCGTGGCAGGCCCTCGCCTGCGCGGCCAAGAGCTTCCACCGCCAGTTGGGCAGCACGACCGATGGGGGTGTCGTCCATCGGGCTCGGTGTTTCACGTGAAACATCCTCCCCCGCCGACTCGGTACGGGGACCGGGGACCGGATCGGTCATCGGTCCCGCGATGTTGGCGTCGGACCGCAAGGATTCACTCTCCTCGACTACAGGCTCGCAATGAACAGAGCCTCCCATGCTTTCGGGGTCGTGAACCAGCGAGGCCCGGTCTTCTGTGGACGAATCCGTCTCTGTGGACAACTCCGTTCCCTTATCGAGGGAACCAAGTGGCCGACGCTCGCGAGGTTCGGCAGCGCGACCGCGACTGATGATGCCATGCAGCAGTGAGCGACGTTTCACGTGAAACACGATGCATGGCGACCGGGGTGCCGCTCGTGCGACACCCCGGTACGCGTACGTTTGACAGCTTTTGTGGAGTACGGCTCGTCGTCAGGACGGATCAGCGACGAACGTCAACGCGCGTCCACCAGCGGTCGACAGACCTCGACGGCATGGCGGACACCTCATCGACAGCGCCGCCGACGCCTTTCAGCGACGGCGTCCTCTTCAGCGACGGCGACGGGCGCGTCCGACCCGTGCGGCCTTGGCGCGCTTGGCAGCGAAGCGCACACCGCCGGGGCTCTCGCCCACCTCGACCCGCACCACGGTGGACAGCGGGTCGACGACCCCTTCACCCACCTGCACCACGGAAACGGACTCGGCGCCGAGCTTGCTCAGGGCGGCGCCCGCCGCCTTGACCTCTTCCTCGGCCGTGTCGCCCTTGAGCGCCAGCATCTCTCCGTACGGACGCAGCAGCGGGACGCCCCATCCAGCGAGACGGTCCAGTGGAGCGACGGCACGCGCGGTCACGACGTGGACGGGCTGCAGCTTGCCGAGGACCTCCTCGGCGCGGCCACGGACGACCGTGACGTGGTCGAGCCCCAGCAGCTCGACGACCTCGCTGAGGAAGTTCGTGCGCCGCAGCAGCGGCTCAAGGAGCGTGATCTTGAGGTCCTCGCGGACGAGCGCGAGCGGGATGCCGGGCAGTCCGGCCCCGGAGCCGACATCGCACACCGTCACGCCCTCGGGAACCACCTCGGACAGCACGGCGCAGTTCAGCAGGTGCCGCTCCCACAGCCGGGGAACCTCGCGGGGGCCGATCAGGCCGCGCCGCACTCCCGCCTCGGCGAGCAGTTCCGCATACCGGACCGCGTCCGGGAATCGCTCGCCGAAAACCGCGCGCGCCTGCTCCGGCGCCGGGGGGAGCTCCGCTTCCTCCGTCACGGGGACCGTCCTTCCGTACCGCACTGGGTCAGTGACTATCAGGCTGACAAAGACCGGCCCCGTCTGCGAACAGACGGGGCCGGGATGAGACGTACAGATCAGGCGGGGAGGACCACGACGAAGCGCTGCGGCTCCTCGCCCTCGGACTCGCTGCGCAGACCCGCGGCCTTGACGGCGTCGTGCACGACCTTGCGCTCGAACGGCGTCATCGGCTTGAGCTTGACCGGTTCGCCGGAGCTCTTGGCGTCGGCGGCGGCCTTGGCGCCCAGCTCGGACAGCTCCTCGCGCTTCTTGGCGCGGTATCCCGCGATGTCCAGCATCAGGCGGCTGCGGTCGCCGGTCTCCCGGTGCACCGCGAGGCGGGTCAGCTCCTGGAGCGCCTCCAGGACCTCGCCGTCCCGGCCGACCAGCTTCTGCAGGTCACGACTGCCGGCGTCGCTGATGATCGACACCGCGGCCCGGTCGGCCTCGACGTCCATGTCGATGTCGCCGTCGAGGTCGGCGATGTCCAGCAGACCCTCGAGGTAGTCCGCCGCGATCTCACCCTCCTGCTCGAGGCGGGTGAGGGTGTCGCCAGCCTCAGCTGCGGCGGAGGTGGTGGTGCCTTCCGTCACGGGATGGACTCCTTTTACTTCTTGGACGGGTGCTTGGGCCGCTGCTGACCCTTGCGCTGTCCGGACTTGGCTTTGCTGCGGGTGCCCTGGCCGGGCTGGCTGCCCGAGGCGGCGCCGGCGGGCTTGTTCTTGGCCGCGGCACCCTGGGGCTTGCTGTCCTCGGACTTGGTCAGCGACGGACCGGAGGCATCGGAGGCCGGGTCGGTCGTAGCACCGCCGTCCGTCTTGCCGCCCGTGGCGGCGGTGGCGGACTGGCGCTTGGACTTGCTCTGGCGCTTGGGCTGCTGCCGCTTGGGCGCTGCCGCGGGCGCACCGTCCTCGGTCGTGGTGGCCACGGTGTCGCTGACGATCACGGTGCCGTCGGCCTGGGCGGCGAAGCCGGCCTTGTTCAGGCCGTTGATGAACTTCCGCTCGTACTCGTTGCGGTCGCGGCCCTTGGCGACGATGGCCTTCACGGCCCTGACCTGGCCACGGCTGCGGGTCTTGCCGGCGGTCGTGATGTGCTTCTGCAGGCGCTCCAGGTACGAGGCCTGGGCCTTGGAGCCGGGGGTCGGGTTCTGGCGGATCACGTACATCTGCTGGCCCATGGTCCACACGTTGGTGGTCAGCCAGTAGACGAGGACACCGACCGGGAAGTTGATGCCGAAGACGGCGAACATGATGGGGAAGACGTACATCAGCATCTTCTGCTGCTGCATGAACGGCGTCTTCACCGTCGTGTCGACGTTCTTCGTCATCAGCTGGCGCTGCGTGAAGAACTGCGAGGCCGACATCAGGATGATCATGAGCGCGGTCACGACGCGCACATCGGTCAGCGAGGCGCCCAGCGAGGCGACCTTGTCGGCGCTGTCCGTGAACTTCACCGCGAGCGGGGCACCGAAGATGTGGGCGTCACGGGCGCTGTCCAGCAGCTGCTGGTCGATGACGCCGATCTTCTTGTTGGACGCGATGCCGTTGAGCACGTGGTACAGCGCGAAGAAGAAGGGCGACTGCGCCAGGATGGGAAGGCACGAGGAGAGCGGGTTGGTACCCGACTCCTTGTACAGCTTCATCATCTCTTCGGACTGGCGCTGCTTGTCGCTCTTGTAGCGCTCCTGGATCTTCTTCATCTCGGGCTGCAGCGTCTGCATGGCCCGGGTCGCCTTGATCTGCTTCACGAAGAGCGGGATCAGGCAGATGCGGATCAGGATCACCAGGGACACGATCGACAGGCCCCAGGCCCAGCCCGTGTCAGGGCCGAAGATCGCACCGTACAGTTTGTGGAACTGCACGATGACCCAGGAGACGGGTGTCGTGATGAAGCTGAAGAAACCGGCAATCGTGTCCACTAATCAGGCTCCTTGAGCATGGGACGGGGTCTCGGCGGCCGGGCTCGGGGGAGCCGGTGGGAGGTCTCCGGTCGGCACGCCAGCGGCGGAGGGCCCGCCCTTGCGTTCGCGCCAGGCAGCGCGCAGCATCTCGTGCCACCGCGGACGCTTGCGCGGCGGAACGTGATCGACACCACCTAGCGACCACGGGTTGCACCGCAGGATGCGCCAGCCAGTGAGCGCTGTTCCCTTGACCGCACCGTGCCGGTCGATGGCGAGGTAGCCGTAGTGGGAGCACGACGGGTAGTACTTGCACACCGGGCCGAGGAGTGGACTGATCGTCCACTGGTACAGCTTGATCAGCGCCAGCAGCGGGTACTTCATCGCGCGCCCCCTCCAAGGAGGCGCCGCAGGGCGGCGTCCAGGTCTTGGGCCAGCTGTGCGTAGGTGGCGTCGCCCGCGCCGGGCAACGCTCGTACGACTACCAGGCTACCGGGGGGCACCAGGGCCAACCGGTCGCGTGTCAGATGGCGAAGTCGGCGCTTGACCGTATTGCGTACGACGGCTCCACCCACGGCCTTGCTCACGACGAAACCCGCACGTGTCGGGGGAAGGCTCTCCCCCGGCACGTGCGGGTCCGTTGCACCGCTGCGTAGATGGACGACGAGGAGAGGGCGACCAGCCCTGCGTCCTCGCCGTACCGCGGTCGCGAAATCCTCGCGCCGCCTCAGCCGATGCTCGGTAGGCAGCACGACGTCATGACCTAATTGCGCTTAGGCGGACAGGCGGGCGCGACCCTTGCTACGGCGGGACGCCAGGATGGCGCGGCCGGCACGGGTGCGCATACGCAGCCGGAAGCCGTGGGTCTTCGCGCGACGACGGTTGTTCGGCTGGAAGGTGCGCTTGCTCACTCGGGGGCTCCAGTAATGACTCGTGTGGTGGCGGGTATCGCCTGGCTGTCACCGTGCGCCCACGAGAAGCTCGGAGAAGCTCGCGTATAGGCACCGAGTGCACCGCTTCACAATCACTGACCGTGATCTTTGCCCATCGGAGGCAGGCGGCAGCAGCCATCGACAACTCGACCTGGTTACGGTACGCGGGGCTACGCCATCCGGTCAAACCAGCCGTCAGGGAGAGACACTGTGCACAGCCTGTGGACAACAACTTGAACCGCACCCGTCGCCCTGACTACCGTGGCTGAACTCCGATTCGTTCCCTTCCCCCTGCCCCTCCCGATTTCCGTCCCGACCCGTCCCAAGAACCACACCTTCGTGGGACCTGTGAGAGAGCGTGCCCTGTGGCTGACGTACCTGCCGATCTTGCCGCAGTGTGGCCAAGGGTTCTGGAGCAGCTGCTTGGCGAAGGGCGGGGGCAGGGCGTCGAGGCGAAGGACGAGCACTGGATCCGACGGTGCCAGCCGCTCGCGCTCGTCGCCGACACCGCGCTCCTCGCCGTTCCGAACGAATTTGCGAAGGGCGTCCTGGAGGGCCGTCTCGCCCCGGTCGTCAGCGAGACGCTGAGCCGGGAGTGTGGGCGCCCGATCCGCATCGCCATCACGGTCGACGACTCCGTGGGCGAGCCGCAGACCCCGCCCGCGCCGCCGGTCCAGCACCAGCAGCCGCGGTACGAGGACCAACCCTCCCGCTACGAAGAGCAGCCGCCCCGCTACGAAGAGCCCGCACCCCGGTACGAGGGGCAGGAGCCGCCCGCCGCCTCCGGCCAGGGGCATGACGCGTACGACGCGTACGGCCGCCGCCCCGGGGACGAGCGCTCCGCGGGACCGCGCCCGGACCAGCTGCCGACGGCCCGCCCGGCGTACCCGGACTACCAGCGCCCCGGCGCATGGCCGCAGCAGCCGCAGGACGACTACGGCTGGCAGCAGCCGCGCCTCGGCTTCCCCGAGCGGGATCCGTACGCGAGCCCGGGGCAGCAGCCGCAGCAGCACGACTACCGCCCGCAGCCGCCGCAGGAGCGCTCGCCGTACGAGCAGCAGCTCTCCGAGCGGCCGGGGCAGGAGCGGCACGACCGCCACGACCGGCGTGAGCGGCACGAGCCGCCCTCCGGCGCGGGCTCCGGCGCAGGCCCGCACGGGGGCCCTGGCGGTCCCTCGGGCCCCGTCGGCCACGGCGGCACCTCCCTGCCCGCGTCGAGCGGCGCTCCCGGCCCGCTGGCCGCACAGCCCGCGCCCGCGACCGGCCCGGGGGAGCCCACCGCGCGGCTGAACCCGAAGTACCTCTTCGACACCTTCGTGATCGGGGCGTCGAACCGCTTCGCGCACGCGGCCGCGGTCGCCGTCGCCGAGGCCCCCGCGAAGGCGTACAACCCCCTTTTCATCTACGGGGAGTCGGGGCTCGGCAAGACCCACCTGCTGCACGCGATCGGGCACTACGCGCGGAGTCTGTACCCGGGCACGCGCGTGCGCTACGTGAGCTCCGAGGAGTTCACCAACGAGTTCATCAACTCCATCCGCGACGGCAAGGGCGACAGCTTCCGCAAGCGCTACCGCGAGATGGACATCCTGCTCGTCGACGACATCCAGTTCCTCGCGGACAAGGAGTCGACGCAGGAGGAGTTCTTCCACACGTTCAACACGCTCCACAACGCGAACAAGCAGATCGTGCTCTCCAGTGACCGGCCGCCCAAGCAGCTGGTGACCCTGGAGGACCGGCTGCGCAATCGCTTCGAGTGGGGTCTGATCACCGACGTCCAGCCGCCCGAGCTGGAGACGCGCATCGCGATCCTGCGGAAGAAGGCGGTCCAGGAGCAGCTCAACGCCCCGCCGGAGGTCCTGGAGTTCATCGCGTCCCGCATCTCGCGGAACATCCGTGAGCTGGAGGGCGCGCTGATCCGCGTCACGGCGTTCGCGTCGCTCAATCGACAGCCTGTGGACCTGGGTCTCACCGAGATCGTCCTGAAGGACCTGATCCCGGGCGGCGAGGACGCGGCTCCGGAGATCACGGCGACGGCCATCATGGCGGCCACCGCCGACTACTTCGGCCTGACGGTGGACGACCTGTGCGGATCGTCGCGCAGCCGGGTCCTGGTGACGGCCCGCCAGATCGCCATGTACCTGTGCCGCGAGCTGACCGACCTCTCCCTGCCGAAGATCGGCGCGCAGTTCGGCGGCCGCGACCACACGACGGTGATGCACGCCGACCGCAAGATCCGCGCGCTGATGGCCGAGCGCCGTTCGATCTACAACCAGGTCACCGAGCTCACCAACCGCATCAAGAACGGCTGACAGCAACGGCGATACGCCACGGCAGGGCGCCCCGGGGACACGTCTCCGGGGCGCCCTGCCGCGTTTTCGTGTGCCTACGTAGTGGGCCATCACCTACGTAGTGGGCCATCGCCTACGGGGTGGGGCCCGGCGGGGCGTTGGAGCAGCCGGGCCATGGTCGACCACAGGCAGCCGGGCCACGGTCAGCCACAGGCGCGTGCCCACGCGGTGGGAGCACGCCTCCAGAAGCGCCGCGAAAGAGCCGCAGCAGGGCCGCAGCTGGGCCGCAGGGCGAGCTCCCTGGCGCACGTTCCCGGTTCCAGGAGCGCCCTCCTCAGCGCCGCCAGAACCCGCCCGGCGGCCCGCTGAAACCCGTCCCCACGGCTGTGTACGGCGCTCTCCGCCCCTCGATGACCCCCGATGCCCCCCGCCGACCGCGACCTCTTCGTCATCTTCTGTTCGATTCATGGTCACCTCACCCGGGTTCTCCACAGATCTGCGGCCTTTTCGCTCTCCACACCCTGGGGACTGGGAAGTTGTCCCAACGGTGTCCACAGGGGACCCTGCTGAATAGTCATCAGGCCAGGTCAGGTGGTTGTGGATTCGTGGACGAAGACTCTCCACAGACTGTGGATAAAGATCTTCTCCACAGGGGGTGGGAAAAGTTGTCCACCGGCGGCCCACAGGCTGGGGCCGGTTGTACACAGCTTCTCCCCAGGCCTGTCCACTGTTCGGCAACGCGACGCGCGCTCTCACCGGGTCGAGTGAAAGGCGTCACACAAAGCTGCCGGGTTGGCCTGTGGGGAAGCTGGGTAAAGCTGGGGACAGGGCTGGGGAGAAGTCCCCCTCTCCTGTGCATCGGGTGTGCAGAACTTTCGCCCGTCCACAGTTACCCCCGGTTGTCCACCGCCGTCGCCCACAGGGCCAGTGGACAAAAAATGGGCGTTGACCTGCGCATTCGCGGTTATCCACGGTTTCCACAGGCCCTACTACTACTCCCGACTAGAGAGAGTCAGATTTCCGCTTTGAAGTGGGGGCTGTGTACAACTCGCCGCTCGGGCCGCCACGACCTCTCGGCACGACTTGACCCCGACGGGCACCAGCTGTCAGTGCGGTGCGTCAGACTGGTCCCCAGTGCCAGCAACAGCAGGAGGGCGGCTAAGTGAAGATCCGGGTGGAACGCGACGTACTCGCGGAGGCGGTGGCGTGGGCGGCACGCAGCCTCCCGGCTCGGCCGCCAGCGCCCGTCCTCGCGGGCCTGCTGCTGAAGGCCGAGGAGGGCGCCCTCTCCCTGTCCAGCTTCGACTACGAGGTCTCGGCCCGCGTCTCCGTGGACGCCGAGGTCGACGAAGAGGGCACGGTCCTCGTCTCCGGCCGCCTGCTGGCCGACATCTGCCGCGCCCTGCCGAACCGCCCGGTGGAGATCTCCACAGACGGTGTACGGGCGACGGTGGTCTGCGGCTCCTCCCGCTTCACCCTCCACACCCTGCCTGTGGAGGAGTACCCGGCGCTGCCGCAGATGCCGACCGCCACGGGCACCGTCCCCGGTGAGGTCTTCGCCTCGGCCGCCTCCCAGGTCGCCATCGCCGCGGGCCGCGACGACACGCTGCCCGTGCTCACCGGTGTCCGCATCGAGATCGAGGGCGACACGGTCACGCTGGCCTCCACCGACCGCTACCGCTTCGCGGTCCGCGAGTTCCTGTGGAAGCCGGAGAACCCGGAGACGTCCGCCGTGGCCCTGGTGCCCGCCAAGACGCTCCTGGACACCGCCAAGGCCCTCACGAGCGGCGACACGGTCACCCTGGCCCTGTCCGGCTCCGGCGCGGGCGAGGGCCTCATCGGCTTCGAGGGCGCGGGCCGCCGCACGACGACCCGCCTCCTGGAGGGCGACCTCCCGAAGTACCGCACGCTCTTCCCGACGGAGTTCAACTCGGTCGCCGTCATCGAGACCGCCCCCTTCGTGGAGGCCGTCAAGCGCGTGGCGCTCGTCGCCGAGCGGAACACCCCGGTGCGGCTCAGCTTCGAGCAGGGCGTGCTCATCCTGGAGGCCGGCTCCAGCGACGACGCACAGGCTGTGGAAAGGGTCGACGCCCAGCTCGAGGGCGACGACATCTCGATCGCCTTCAACCCGACGTTCCTGCTCGACGGCCTGAGCGCGATCGACTCCCCGGTCGCCCAGCTGTCGTTCACGACGTCGACGAAGCCCGCGCTCCTGAGCGGCAAGCCGGCCGTGGACGCCGAGGCGGACGAGGCGTACAAGTACCTGATCATGCCGGTACGTCTGAGCGGCTGAGCCCACAGGTGTGTGGCCGCGTCCGGGCGTAGGCTCGGACGCGGGTACGAACGTGCCGCGGGTACGCGGAGCCGCTCAGCGCCGAGCGGCCGTGACGTGCCTCTACGCCACATCGCTAGTTAGGAACGCACTGATGGAGCTCGGTCTCGTCGGCCTCGGCAAGATGGGCGGCAACATGCGCGAGCGCATTCGCCGCGCAGGCCACACCGTCATCGGATACGACCGCAATCCGGACCTCGCGGATGTCCACAGCCTCGAAGAGCTGGTGAGCAAGCTCAAGGGCCCGCGCGTGGTGTGGGTGATGGTCCCGGCCGGAGCCGCGACCCAGTCCACCATCGACGAGCTCGCCGAGCTCCTGTCGCCCGGCGACGTCGTGGTGGACGGCGGCAACTCCCGCTGGACGGACGACGAGAAGCACGCCGAGGAGCTCGCGGCCAAGGGCATCGGCTTCGTCGACTGCGGCGTCTCCGGCGGCGTCTGGGGCCTGCAGAACGGCTACGCGCTGATGTACGGCGGCGACAAGGAGAACGTCGCCAAGGTGCAGCCCGTCTTCGACGCGCTCAAGCCGGAGGGCGACTTCGGCTCCGTGCACGCGGGCAAGGTCGGCGCGGGCCACTTCGCGAAGATGGTTCACAACGGCATCGAGTACGCGATGATGCAGGCCTATGCCGAGGGCTGGGAGCTGCTGGAGGCCGTGGACTCGGTGACGGACGTGCGGGAGGTCTTCCGGTCCTGGCAGGAGGGCACGGTCATCCGTTCCTGGCTGCTTGACCTGGCGGTCAACGCGCTGGACGACGACGAGCACCTGGACAAGCTGCGGGGCTTCGCCGCGGACTCCGGCGAGGGCCGCTGGACGGTGGAGGCGGCGATCGACAACGCGGTGCCGCTGCCCGCGATCACGGCGTCGCTGTTCGCGCGGTTCTCCTCGCGGCAGGACGACTCGCCGCAGATGAAGATGATCGCGGCGCTGCGCAACCAGTTCGGCGGCCACGCCGTCGAGTCCAAGAGCGAACACTGATCCACAGCCCGCGCGGCCCGCTGTCCACAGCCTGTGTGGACAGCGGTGGGCCGCGGCGGGCGGGCCGTCGGCACCCAGGCCACGGCGGCCCCTAGCCACAGCAGGAAAGCCGGGGGAGGTCGGCGCCACATCATGCACGTCACCCACCTGTCCCTGGCCGACTTCCGCTCGTACGCCCGGGTCGAGGTTCCGCTCGACCCGGGCGTCACCGCGTTCGTGGGGCCGAACGGCCAAGGCAAGACCAACCTCGTCGAGGCCGTCGGCTATCTGGCGACGCTCGGCAGCCACCGGGTCTCCTCGGACGCTCCCCTGGTGCGCATGGGCGCCGACCGGGCCGTCATCCGGGCCGCAGTGCGCCAGGGCGAGCGCCAGCAGCTCATCGAGCTCGAACTGAACCCGGGCAAGGCGAACCGCGCCCGCATCAATCGATCCTCGCAGGTCAGACCCCGTGACGTGCTGGGCATCGTGCGCACGGTCCTGTTCGCCCCCGAGGACCTGGCCCTGATCAAGGGCGACCCCGGAGAGCGGCGCCGCTTCCTCGACGAGCTGATCACCGCCCGCTCCCCGCGCATGGCGGCGGTCCGCTCCGACTACGACCGCGTCCTGAAGCAGCGCAACACGCTCCTGAAGTCCGCCGCCCTCGCCCGGCGCCACGGCGGCCGCTCCATGGACCTGTCCACCCTCGACGTCTGGGACCAGCACCTCGCCCAGGCGGGCGCCGAGCTGCTCGCCCAGCGGCTCGACCTCATCGCCGCGCTCCAGCCGCTCGCCGACAAGGCGTACGAACAGCTGGCCCCCGGCGGCGGCCCGCTCGGCCTCGACTACAAGCCCTCCTCGGCCGGAATCGTCGGCCACGCGCGCGAGGAGCTCTACGAGCAGCTGATCGCCGCCCTGGGAGAGGCCCGCAAGCAGGAGATCGAGCGGGGCGTCACCCTCGTAGGACCCCACAGGGACGATCTACTACTCAAACTTGGCCAGCTGCCCGCGAAGGGATACGCCTCCCACGGAGAGTCGTGGTCCTACGCACTCGCGCTGCGGCTCGCCTCGTACGACCTGCTCCGGGCCGAGGGCAATGAGCCGGTCCTCGTCCTGGACGACGTGTTCGCCGAGCTGGACGCGCGCCGGCGCGAGCGGCTCGCGGAACTGGTGGCCTCCGGGGAGCAGGTCCTGGTCACGGCCGCCGTGGACGACGACGTACCGGGTGTCCTGGCGGGCGCGCGGTACGCCGTGTCCGGCGGCGAGGTGGAGCGCGTATGACCGAGCCCGGCAGGCCCTCGAAGCCCGACCGCCCCTCGGAGCCCGCTGGCGCCGGGGCGGCCAAGCCCGCGCCGCCCGAGCCCTCCGGGGTCGACCTCGCCCGCGTGGCCCTGCGCGCCGCCAAGGAGCAGGCACGCGCGCGTGGGGACGCGACCCGCCAGAAGAAGCAGGCCCGGCGCGGCGGCCTGCGCTCGGGCGCGCGCTCTGACGGGCGCGATCCGCTGCCGCTCGGCTCCGCCATCAATCGCCTGATCACCGAGCGCGGCTGGGAGACCCCGGCGGCCGTCGGCGGCGTGATGGGCCGCTGGCCCGAGATCGTCGGCGAGGACCTTGCCAAGCACTGCGTACCGCAGCGGTACGACGAGAACGAGCACGTCCTGACCGTCCAGTGCGACTCCACGGCCTGGGCGACGAACCTGCGACTGCTCGCTCCGCAGCTGGTCGCGCGCCTGAACGAGGACCTCGGGCACGGCACCGTACGCCTCATCAAGGTCCTCGGACCCGGTGGCCCCGCGCGCCGCTTCGGGCCCTTGCGAGCGCCCGGCAGCACCGGTCCCGGCGACACCTACGGATGACGAGATCCGGTCGGTAGCTGGGGGTTGACCGCCCGAAGCGCTGAGTGCCGCTGTGAGCCTCTTAGAGCCCGGGGGCGCATATGGGGAGTCGGCTGATGCCGGTTCAGGGCGGCACATGCGGACTCAGGTACCGGCAAACCCCCATCACTGTCGGCGCTACCGGTAGACTGGAAGCTAATCCCGCCCCAGTCGTGGGGAGCAGCGGGAGAAGCTGAGCAAGAGCTGAACCAGGCTTACCAACGCAACACGCCGCAGCCGCTCCGGCCAGCGCCGGGAGCTTGGCTTTGTGCTGTGCCAGAAAGGGCGCTTCGTGGCCGATTCCGGCAACCCCAACGAGAACATCCCGTCCACTGCCGCCGGCGACGGCGCCGTACCCCCCGAGGCCATCGAGGCCTCCGGCGAGGGCACGGCCTCGTACGACGCCAGCGCCATCACCGTCCTCGAGGGTCTGGACGCGGTCCGCAAGCGGCCCGGCATGTACATCGGCTCGACCGGCGAGCGTGGCCTGCACCACCTCGTGCAGGAAGTCGTCGACAACTCCGTCGACGAGGCCCTGGCCGGGCACGCGGACACCATCGACGTCACGATCCTCGCCGACGGCGGCGTGCGCGTCATCGACAACGGCCGTGGCATCCCGGTGGGCATCCACCCGGTCGAGAAGAAGCCGGCCGTCGAGGTCGTGCTCACGGTGCTGCACGCGGGCGGCAAGTTCGGCGGTGGCGGGTACGCCGTCTCCGGCGGTCTGCACGGCGTGGGTGTCTCGGTGGTGAACGCGCTCTCCACCAAGCTGTCCGTCGAGATCAAGACCGACGGCTACCGCTGGACGCAGGACTACAAGGGGGGCGCCCCGACGGCACCGCTCGAGCGGCACGAGGCCACCGACGAGACGGGCACGTCGGTCACCTTCTGGGCCGACGGTGACATCTTCGAGACCACCGTGTACTCCTTCGAGACGCTGGCGCGGCGCTTCCAGGAGATGGCCTTCCTCAACAAGGGCCTGACGATCAAGCTCACCGACGAGCGCGAGTCGGCCAAGGCCACGGCGGGCGCCGACTCCGCCGAGGCCACCGACGACACCGTCGAAGAGGTCCGCTCGGTCACGTACCACTACGAGGGCGGCATCGTCGACTTCGTGACGTACCTCAACTCCCGCAAGGGCGAGGTCGTCCACCCGACCGTCATCGACGTCGAGGCCGAGGACAAGGAGCGCATGCTCTCGGTCGAGATCGCGATGCAGTGGAACTCGCAGTACAGCGAGGGCGTGTACTCCTTCGCCAACACGATCCACACGCACGAGGGCGGCACCCACGAAGAGGGCTTCCGCGCCGCGCTGACCGGTCTGGTGAACCGTTACGCGCGCGACAAGAAGCTGCTCCGCGAGAAGGACGACAACCTCACGGGTGAGGACATCCGCGAGGGTCTGACCGCGATCATCTCGGTGAAGCTGGGCGAGCCCCAGTTCGAGGGCCAGACCAAGACGAAGCTCGGCAACACCGAGGCGAAGACGTTCGTCCAGAAGGTCGTGCACGAGCACCTGACGGACTGGTTCGACCGCAACCCGAATGAGGCCGCGGACATCATCCGCAAGGGCATCCAGGCCGCCACCGCGCGCGTGGCCGCCCGCAAGGCGCGTGACCTCACCCGCCGCAAGGGCCTCCTGGAGACCGCGTCCCTGCCGGGCAAGCTCTCCGACTGCCAGTCGAACGACCCGACGAAGTGCGAGATCTTCATCGTCGAGGGTGACTCCGCCGGCGGCTCGGCCAAGTCCGGCCGCGACCCGGAGTACCAGGCGATCCTGCCCATCCGAGGCAAGATCCTGAACGTCGAGAAGGCCCGCGTCGACAAGATCCTGCAGAACCAGGAGATCCAGGCGCTGATCTCGGCCTTCGGCACCGGAGTCCACGAGGACTTCGACATCGAGAAGCTCCGGTACCACAAGATCATCCTGATGGCGGACGCCGACGTCGACGGCCAGCACATCAACACCCTGCTGCTGACGTTCCTGTTCCGCTTCATGCGTCCGCTCGTCGAGGCGGGCCACGTCTTCCTGTCCCGGCCGCCGCTGTACAAGATCAAGTGGGGCAAGGACGACTTCGAGTACGCGTACTCGGACCGCGAGCGCGACGCGCTCATCGAGCTCGGCCGCCAGAACGGCAAGCGGATCCGGGACGACTCGGTCCAGCGCTTCAAGGGTCTCGGCGAGATGAACGCCGAGGAGCTGCGCATCACCACGATGGACATCGAGCACCGCGTGCTCGGCCAGGTCACCCTCGACGACGCCGCCCAGGCCGACGACCTCTTCTCGGTCCTCATGGGCGAGGACGTCGAGGCACGCCGCTCGTTCATCCAGCGCAACGCCAAGGACGTCCGCTTCCTCGACATCTGAGCCGGTCAGGCACCCCGACGGCTGCTGACTGACGTACGAAAGGATCTTGACCGGCCATGGCCGACGAGAACAACCCCACCCCTTCCGAGGACGGCGAGGGCCAGACGGTGCGCATCGAGCCCGTCGGGCTCGAGACCGAGATGCAGCGCTCGTACCTCGACTACGCGATGTCCGTCATCGTGTCGCGCGCGCTGCCGGACGTCCGCGACGGTCTCAAGCCCGTGCACCGCCGCGTCCTGTACGCGATGTACGACGGCGGGTACCGCCCCGAGAAGGGCTTCTACAAGTGTGCCCGCGTCGTCGGCGACGTCATGGGCAACTACCACCCGCACGGCGACTCCTCGATCTACGACGCGCTGGTCCGCCTCGCGCAGCCGTGGTCGATGCGCATGCCCCTGGTGGACTCGAACGGAAACTTCGGCTCTCCGGGCAACGACCCCGCGGCCGCCATGCGCTACACCGAGTGCAAGATGGCGCCGCTGTCCATGGAGATGGTCCGGGACATCGACGAGGACACCGTCGACTTCACGGACAACTACGACGGCCGCTCCCAGGAGCCCACCGTCCTGCCGTCCCGCTTCCCGAACCTGCTGATCAACGGCTCGGCGGGCATCGCGGTCGGCATGGCGACCAACATCCCGCCGCACAACCTCCGCGAGGTCGCGGCGGGCGCGCAGTGGGCCCTGGAGCACCCGGAGGCCTCCCACGAGGAGCTGCTCGACGCCCTGATCGAGCGCATCAAGGGCCCCGACTTCCCGACCGGTGCCCTCGTAGTGGGCCGCAAGGGCATCGAGGAGGCGTACCGCACGGGTCGCGGCTCCATCACGATGCGCGCGGTCGTCGAGGTCGAGGAGATCCACAACCGCCAGTGCCTGGTGGTCACGGAACTGCCCTACCAGGTCAACCCGGACAACCTCGCGCAGAAGATCGCCGACCTGGTGAAGGACGGCAAGGTCGGCGGCATCGCCGACGTCCGCGACGAGACGTCCTCGCGCACGGGCCAGCGCCTGGTCATCGTCCTCAAGCGGGACGCGGTCGCCAAGGTCGTCCTGAACAACCTCTACAAGCACACGGACCTGCAGACGAACTTCGGCGCCAACATGCTGGCGCTCGTCGACGGCGTGCCGCGCACCCTCTCCCTGGACGCGTTCATCCGCCACTGGGTGGGCCACCAGATCGAGGTCATCGTCCGGCGCACGAAGTTCCGGCTCCGCAAGGCCGAGGAGCGCGCCCACATCCTGCGCGGCCTCCTCAAGGCCCTGGACGCCATCGACGAGGTCATCGCGCTCATCCGGCGCAGCGACACCGTCGACGTCGCGCGCGAGGGCCTGATGGGCCTCCTGGAGATCGACGAGATCCAGGCCAACGCCATCCTGGAGATGCAGCTCCGCCGACTGGCCGCCCTGGAGCGCCAGAAGATCATCCAGGAGCACGACGAGCTCCAGCAGAAGATCAACGAGTACAACGCGATCCTGGCCTCGCCCGAGAAGCAGCGCGCGATCGTCAGCGAGGAGCTCGCCGCGATCGTCGACAAGTTCGGCGAGGACCGTCGCTCCGCCCTCGTGCCCTTCGACGGTGACATGTCCATCGAGGACCTGATCGCCGAAGAGGACATCGTCGTCACCATCACGCGCGGCGGCTACATCAAGCGCACCAAGACCGAGGACTACCGCTCGCAGAAGCGCGGCGGCAAGGGCGTGCGCGGCGCGAAGCTGAAGCAGGACGACATCGTCGACCACTTCTTCGTGTCGACGACGCACCACTGGCTGCTGTTCTTCACCAACAAGGGCCGCGTCTACCGCGCGAAGGCGTACGAGCTCCCGGATGCCGGGCGGGACGCGCGCGGCCAGCACGTCGCGAACCTGCTCGCCTTCCAGCCGGACGAGTCGATCGCCGAGATCCTCGCGATCCGTGACTACGAAGCCGTGCCGTACCTGGTGCTCGCCACCAAGGGCGGTCTGGTCAAGAAGACGCCTCTGAAGGATTACGATTCGCCTCGCTCCGGCGGCGTCATCGCCATCAATCTGCGCGAGACGGACGACGGTTCGGACGACGAGCTGATCGGCGCGGAGCTGGTGTCCGCCGAGGACGATCTGCTTCTGATCAGCAAGAAGGCGCAGTCGATCCGGTTCACCGCGACGGATGACGCGCTGCGCCCGATGGGCCGCGCGACCTCCGGCGTCAAGGGCATGAGCTTCCGCGACGGTGATCAGCTGCTCTCGATGAACGTGGTCCGGCCCGGTACGTTCGTCTTCACCGCCACCGATGGTGGGTACGCGAAGCGGACCCCTGTCGACGAGTACCGCGTCCAGGGCCGCGGTGGTCTCGGCATCAAGGCTGCCAAGATCGTCGAGGACCGTGGTGAGCTCGTCGGCGCACTGGTGGTCGAGGAGACCGACGAGATCCTCGCCATCACCCTCTCCGGCGGTGTGATTCGCACGCGAGTCAACGAGGTCAGGGAGACGGGCCGTGACACCATGGGCGTCCAACTGATCAACCTGGGCAAGCGCGATGCCGTCGTCGGCATCGCTCGTAACGCCGAGGCCGGGCGCGAGGCCGAGGAAGTCGACGGGGTCGACGAATCGTCTGACGGCACTCCGGCCGTCGGTACGGACGAGGGCACACCGTCCCCGGCCGAGTAGCGCGAGGAGTGAGTCATCGTGAGTGGAGCCCCGGGCGCCGGAGCGGCTGGATCGCGTGGAACCGGCAAGGATGGTGCCCGTGGCTCCGCCACTGATGACGACTCCCACGAGTCTCATGGATCCCAGGGGGGGACTGTGACAGACACCCGAGGTCGCGGCACGCAGACGTCCGAGACCGAGGCCCCCGCCAAGGGCGGGGCTGCCAAGAAGGGCGCGCCCGCGGGGGGCGGATCCAGCGCCCTGCCCGGTGAGCGCCCGCCCCAGCAGCAGGGCTCCCAGCCGTACCACCCGCCGCAGGCCTATCAGGCGGCGCCGACCGGCGCGGTCCGCCGTCCCCGCACGGGGGCGCGCACCACCCCGCGCACGCGCAAGGCCAGGCTGCGCGTGGCCAAGGCCGACCCCTGGTCGGTGATGAAGGTCAGCTTCCTGCTGTCCATCGCGCTCGGCATCTGCACGATCGTCGCGGCCGCGACGCTGTGGATGGTCATGGACGCCATGGGCGTCTTCTCCACCGTCGGCGGAACGATCTCCGAGGCGACGGGGTCGAACGAGTCCAACGGCTTCGACCTCCAGGCGTTCCTCTCGCTGCCGCGCGTGCTGATCTTCACCTCGATCATCGCGGTCATCGACGTCGTCCTCGCCACGGCCCTCGCGACCCTCGGCGCGTTCATCTACAACCTCTCGGCGGGCTTCGTCGGCGGCGTGGAACTGACGCTGGCCGAGGACGAGTAGCCCTTTCCGCTCCACACGCTCCTCACGCTTTCCCGCCGCGCTTCCGTACGCTGCCGGGGTCCCTGTGCCCAGGGAGCCCGGCAGCGTGCTGCGCGGCTCCGGTGCGGTCTGCGCGCGGCCTCCGGGGCCCGCGTGGCCTCCAAGGCTCCGCGTGGGCGGCGGGGCTCCGCGTGGGCTTCGGGGCTCCCGACGGGTGGCCGATCGGCTCGTGACGGGGCCGTCGGCCCAGGGGCGGCGGGCCCCGGCCGACACGCGCGTGCCCCGGCGAGGGCGTGGTCACCGGTCCACGGGCTATCGATTTTGGGACTGGCCCCCACGTGCGCTAATCTTCAGAGGTCAGCGCGCGGGACATCCCGCAGAGCGCGGCGGGGCTATAGCTCAGTTGGTTAGAGCGCATCCCTGATAAGGATGAGGCCACAGGTTCAAATCCTGTTAGCCCCACCAGCGAGAAGACCCCCAGCCGGTATCGGCTGGGGGTCTTCTGCGTGGGTGACGTCCACCGCTCCGGGGTTACGGCTCCGCGGCGAGGCTGGCGCTCGTGAGGGCCCCTGAGCCGTCGTCCGCGGCCTCCGCGTCCGTCGTGGGGAGGTGGCGGCAGCTGGGCGTCGAACCGTGGGCCTCGGCGCGGATGCGTTGCTTCATGGTGGGTGGCAGGGACCGTTCGTACGCCATCGCCCAGGCGGCGAGCACGTGCTCCTGTGCGCTCGTCGTGCTCTTGCACGTCGTCGTGGCGTCCTGTACGGGCGTGGCCGCGGCCGCCGAGGAGGCGAAGCCGAGCGCGGCGAACAGCGCGAGGACGGCGGAGACGAGTGTGGCCCACAGCTTCATGGCCTTGGTGGCGGGCATAACCCCTCACTTTCGGGTTGGGCGATTTGCGTACTTTCCTCATGATGTGTATGCGGGGCCGACAGTGGGGGACCGACGCTCGCGTCGCGCCGATGTTCAGATGAACACCACCCAGATGGGTGCAGGAGGCCCGAGAAAGCGGGAAGCGGGGCAAGCTCGGCGAACCCCGCTGGGGACGGAGCGTAGGCGGAGGGATTCGGTCCGCATCTACTGCGGTGTTCCGGAGGGGAGTTGAGGCCGATCCAGGTCACCGATCGGTATCGGTCGGTGTGTATAGTCGGGCGCCAGAAGTCCCCTACGTCAAGGAAAGACGAGGTCGCGCGGTGAAGAAGCTTCTCCTGGTCGCACTGGCCGCCATCGGCGGGCTCCTCGTGTACCGCCAGATCCAGGCGGATCGCGCCGAGCAGGATCTGTGGACGGAGGCGACTGACTCCGTGCCCACGGGTTCGTGAGTATCGACGGCAGTCTCGTCACAGGGCCCCGATCGCTAGAGCGGTCGGGGCCCTGTGCTGTGCGAGGGGGCTTTTGTCCCGCTCCTCCTGGGCTGGGCAGCTGACGCTCGGTCCGCACGTGTGATGTTCCCCCGCCGGGGCGGAGGGGCTGGTGCCGCCCGGGTCGGCGGCCGCGACCCCCTTGATTCACTTACGCAATTTCATTGCTTGCTTGGGCAAATCAATGGAGGGTGAGGTGGAGAGCGGCGTGACGCGGCACCGGGCGAGCCGTCGGACAGTGGCGGGCGCGGGGGCCGTGCTCCTGGGCGCGGTGTGGTGCGCGGCCGCGCTCCCCGCGACCGCGCACGCGGCCGAGACTCCGCTGCCGTACGCCTTCGCCGATGGCGTACGAACCGTCACGGGTACGCCGAGCAGCACCGGGAGCCGCCCTCTCACACCGGGATCGACGTACAGGAGCTCCATCAAGCCCCCCGGCCCCGGCGGCACGACCCAGCTCTACTACCGGCTCGACCTGGGTGCCAAGGACAACGTCTACGTCTCCGCCACCGCGCTCCCCGGCCTCGGCAGCCAGGTGGGCTTCGCGGACGGCATCCGGGTGTCCGTCGAGGACGCGAACGGCTTCGACTGCGACTCGGGCTCCGTGCGCTTCGGTGCCTCGCGCAGCCCCCGGCCCCTCACCGCGTCGGCCTCGCGCGTGGTCGGGCCGGACGAGCGCCAGTGCGCGACGGCAGGCACCTACTACGTAGTCGTCGAGCGGACCGTCGACTCCAGGTCGTCGATTTCGTCCCCGACCGAGAAACCGTCCACTTCGGAGACCTGGGATCTGGAGCTCCACGTCAGCTCGGAGCCCGCGCTCGCCGAGCGGGGCGCGACGACACCGCCCCGGACGGGGGACCCGAGGACGCCGGCCCCGCCCGCGGGCCCGGCCCTCCCGCGCGCGGGAGGCAGCAGCTTCAGCACGGCCAAGGCCCTGGACAGGGGTGTCTGGGGCGACGGGGTCGAGCCGGGGCGCACACGCTACTACCGCGTACCGGTGGACTGGGGCCAGCGGCTGTCCGTCACGGTCGAGGTCGGCGGGGCGCGGGGCACCGGGGTTTCCGGCGGGATCGGGGGCCCTGGCGGATCCGATGGTTCCGGCAGGGCCAGGGGGTCCGGGGTGAGCGGCGGTGCCGCAGACCGTGAGTACGTCACGTCCGCGCTGGTGGTGTCCGTGTTCAACCCCGCGCGCGGCCCGGTCGAAGACATGGACACCGCGTACGACGGCCGCCAGAAGTCGACCACGCTGCCGACGCTGCCGCCCGTCGCCTACGAGAACCGGTACGCGCCCATTTCCCGGGTCGCAGGGGTGCGTTTCGCCGGGTGGTACTACCTGGCGGTCTCTCTGGACCCGGACGTCGGCGCGCAGTTCGGCGACGGGGCGGTCGGACTGACCCTGCGGGTGGACGTCTCCGGCGAGCGGCGGCCGGGACCCGCGTACGTCGGGGCGGCGCGCCCCGCGGACGCCTTCGGCGTGACGGAGCGGGACGAGGCGGCGGCACGGGGCGGCGCAGGAGGGGACGACGCCTCCGGCGGCCCTGGCGCGCGCGGCGAGGGCCGGGGTGGCACGGCCGCCGCGGGCACCGGTGGCGACGAAGCCATGAAGGTCCTGGCCGCGGCGGGCATCGGCACCGGAACGGTGCTGGTGACCGTGCTGGGGGTGTGGACGCTGGTGGGGCGGAGACGGGCAGCGGGGCGCCGCGCTTCGGCCTGAGGGCCCGCCCGGGCCGCGCCTCAGATGCGGGACAGGGCCCAGAAGCCCACCGCGAAGCAGGCCAGCGCGGCGAGCAGCATCGGCAGGGCCACCTTCACGGGCGGGCCGTTGCGCTGCGGCCTGGCCGCGTGGGAGCGGGCAGGCCGGGAACGGGCGGTGCGGGAGCGCGAGGGCTGCTCCTCCTGCGACGCTTCCGCCGACTCCGCCGTGCCTGGCGACAGCAGGGCTTCAACCGGCGCGATAGGTCCGTGAATTGGGGTGCTCGGGTGGGGAACCTGCGCCGGGTGAGCGGTGTATGGAGAAGTAGGAGCGTATGCGTAGGCGCGCCGCACCGAGGAGCCCGTGACCTGTGAGGGGCCGTCCTCCGCCGGTGCGGTCGGACGGGGGGATGCCGCATGGCCGGGTACGGAGTGGAGCGGGGTGCGCGCGGGGGGAGTGGGCGGCTGCGCGGGCTGCGGGGGCGCCTGCGTGGGCGGGGGCAGGTGGAAGCTGCCGGTCTCCGACATCGGGGGGTGCGGAGGGAGCGACGACGGTGGCGCGAGCGGTTGGGATGCGGGGGGTGTGGAGGGCGTGGAGGGCGTGGGCGGTTGCGATACGGGTGGAGGCGGTGCGATGGGGCGCTGTGGCGTGGACGGGTCCGCCATCGGGTGCTGGGGCAGGGGTGGGTGGCCCACGGGCGGTTGGACGAGGGCCGGTTGACCGGTGGCGGGTTGGCCCACAGCGGGGCGGGCCATGGACGGTTGGCCCGCGGAGGGTTGTCCCGAGGGTGGCCGCGGTACGGACGGTGGCGTGTGCGGCTGGGACGCGGGCTGCTGAGCGGCGAGCGGGTGGGCTGGAGGCTGACGGGGCGAGGCCTGGTGGGCTGCGGGCGGCTGAGCCGAGGGTGGTTGGGCCGAGAGCCGTTGAGGCGCGGGCGGTTGAGGCGCGGCGTGTGGAGAAGCGGACGGTTGGGGCGAGCTGTACTGAGAGGCGGATGGTTGAGACGAGGTGTGCCCAGAAGCGGATGGTTGAGAGGCAGCGTGCCGCGAGACGCCGTGCTCAGGCGTGGCGTGCTGAGGCCCGGCGTGCTGGGAGGCAGGGGGCTGAGGTGCGGCGTGCTGCGAAGCAGTGTGCTGAGAGGCAGCGTGCTGGGAGGCGGCATGCTGGGACGAAGGCGGCTGGGGCGGTGGTGGATTGGGCGGTGGTGGATTGGGTGCGGGAGTGAGGGGGCCGTCGGGGCCGAACCCCTCGGGCAGCGGGCCCAGTTGGTCGAAGATCTCGACGAGCTCGTCGTCGGGGCCGGGCTCCGGCAGGACCTCGGTGGCGGAGGCGAGCGCCTTGCGCGCTCCCGTGGCGGTGCGGAAGCGCGCCTGCGGATCGGGTTGCAGCAGCGTCGCGATGACCTGCCACAGCGGCTCGGGCACGCCCCGGGGAGCGCCCGGGGTGCCGTGTGCCGCGAAGTGCTCGATGAGGGCCTTGGCGTCCGGCTTGGCACCCTGCAGCAGATAGAGGGCGACGAGGCCGACGGCGAAGAGGTCGGCGGTGAAGTCCGGCTCGGCGCCCAGCATTTGCTCGGGTGCGAAGTACCCGGGCGTGCCCACCACGTAGTCCGTCTCGGTCAGCCGTGGCTCGCCCTTGCGCATCGAGATGCCGAAGTCGGACAGGCGCAGGTGCGGGCGCCCTGTCCCGGTGGCCTCGAGGAGTATGTTGGCGGGCTTGATGTCACGGTGCACGACGCCTTCCGCGTGCACCGCGGCGAGACCGGCGAGGAGCTGATCGAGGAGCGTGCAGCAGAAGCGGGGCGGCAGCGCTCCGTAGTCACCGATGACATGGGCGAGCGAGCCGCCGGTGACCAGGTCCATGGTGAACAGGACCTGGTCGTCGTCGGCGGCCCAGCTCGCGGGGGCGAGCACGTGCGGGTGGTCGATCCGCAGCGCCTGCTCCCGCACGAAGCGGAGCAGCGTATGGGCGTTTCTCTGCTGCAGGACCTTGGCGGCCACATACCGGCGCCGCCGCTGGTCCCAGGCACGCCAGACGGCGCCTACTCCCCCGCGGCCGATCGGGTCGACGAGTTCGTACCGGCCGGCGAAGACCTCACCCATGGTCGTGCCCCGCTCCCCTTCCGGGCCGCCCGGCAGCGGCCCGGCCGACGGCTCAGCTCTGGTGCGCCTCGTAGTGGGCGACGGCGTCCGCGGTGCGGCCCGCCCCGTACACCCGGAGGAACTCTGCCAGTTCCGGGTGGGTCGGGGCGAGGGAGTCCGCGGCATCGATGATGTCGCCCGCCGCCGCGACGGAGCGCAGCAGCGACTGGATCTCGCGCACCACGCGCTTCACCGTGGGGGCGCCCGAACTCGACGTGGTCTGGGTGGTGTTGGTCAGTACGGAACCCCCCTGGGACTTCTTGATCTCGTCCATGCGGTCGGTTGCCTCGGCGGCGCTCACGCTGCCGTCCGCGACCTGCCCGGCCAGCTCCTGCAGCAGCTGGACGCGCTGGACCACGGCCGGATTGCCGATCTTGGCGCGCTGGCCGCTCATGAGCTGGGACAGCATGGGCGCGGACAGGCCGAGCACCCCGGCCAGCCGCGCCTGGTTCAGGCCCAGGTCGTCAATGAGGCGACGGAAGAGTGCCCCCAGCGGCTCCCCGTACCAATTCCGCTGGAGTTCCCGTGCTCTTGCGGTCGATTCTTGCTGTGCAGCGTCCATGTTGCGTCTCCCCATCGCTTCCCCATTGGACTGCGGTTCGCTGCCGCGAACCACGTCGAGCATCTTACGGAGAGTGGTCGCGCACGGGGACCCCCAATCCTTTTGCGAGATCCCCGGTGGGACCCGGTACTCTGGTCTGCGACGCTCCCCGGGCCGTGATCTTCACGTACCGGTGTCGTTGTCCGGGGCCTTAGCTCAGTTGGTAGAGCGCTGTCTTTGCATGGCAGATGTCAGGGGTTCGACTCCCCTAGGCTCCACTCCTGGAGAGCCCCTTTGACCTGCGGAAACGTAGGGTGAAGGGGCTCTTTTGCGGTACTGGTCAGGGCTGTGGGGCGGCGGGCCGGGCGGCGAGCCAGATGCCGGTGGCGACCGTGCAGGTCAGGGCGAGGCCCGCCAGGGGGACGGCCCAGTGACCGGCGAGGCTGCAGGCCAGGACCAGGACGGCGCCGACGGGCAGGACAGCGTGCTGGGCGGTGCCGCGCTTGAAATGGCGGGCGTGCACGGCCCAGGTAGTGATCATGAACAGGGCGGTCGGCAGGGTGACGGCGAGGGACGCGGCGAGCGTCGAGATGTGGGCGTGGTGGGTGGCCTGCTCGACGGCGACCTCGATGCCCGCGCCGATCGCGGCGGCCGAGCCGAAGATCACATAGTGGCTGTAGGCCCAGAGGAACGGGTGCTGGTGGGTGGCCAGGTACTCGTGGATGGGCACGGCGAAGTAGATCCAGAACGCGGCGAAGACGATCAGCAGCCCACCGGCCGCGATCGGCAGCAGGTCGTCCAGGGCCGCGGACTCATCCAGGGCCGAGCGCACCGCGACGGTGGCGGCGGCGATGGTTTCGCCGAGCACGATGATGGTGAAGAGGCCGTAGCGTTCGGCGATGTGGTGCGGGTGCCAGGTGGTGCGGTAGTGCTGCTCGGCGAAGGCCGGCACCGCGAGGTCGGCGGCGGCCAGCGGCACGAACCCCCACCACCAGGCGGCGTCCGGAAGCAGCAGCAGGACGACCCAGCCGATCTGCACGACCACCAGGCCGACGGCATAGCGCAGGGCGGTCTGCCGGGCGGCTCCCGTCTCGCCGCGTGCGGCGCGCAGCCACTGGAAGGCGAGCGCCACTCGCATGATCACGTAGCCGGTGATGGCGACGGCGTAGTCGCCCTGGTCGAAGGCCCGGGGGATCCCGGCGGAGAGCACGAGGACGCCCGCCATCTGCACGAAGGTGGCGATCCTGTAGGGAACGTCGTCGGTGTCGTAGGCGGAGGCGAACCAGGTGAAGTTCACCCAGGCCCACCAGATGGCGAAGAAGACCAGGAGATAGCCGCCGATGCCGTGGCCGGGGTCGCCCTCGGCGATCGCGTGCACGAGACGGGCTCCCGCCTGCGCCACCGCGACCACGAAACACAGGTCGAAGAGCAGTTCCAGCGGGGTCGCCGTGCGGTGCGGCTCGTCGCGGCTCCGGGCCGTCATGCGCACGAGCGGTACCACTGACCGGCCGTGCCCCACGCCTGACGGGGTGTCCTCGCTCATCGCCGTGCCTCCCGCTTCCGGGTCCGGCCGGATGACGGCCGTTTGCTTCCAGAATGTCCCGGGACGGGGTGGGCCGCAGCACGTCGGTGGGTGAGCGCGAGTGGGCGTTCGCTTGCGCAACCACTCTGGGGCCCGCCTTGAGCTGCCAAGGCGGGCCCCACATCGATCTTCGCGACATTTCCGCAGGTCAGCGGTGTCTGGCGAGGTGGCCGTACGGCCGCTGACCCTGGTTCAGATTATTACGCTCGGTCACCGAATCGGCGGTTCAGGCGCCGTACGAGCACCCCGGCGCCGATGAGGAGGCCGCTCGCGGTGACGAGGGCGACGGTGCTGCCGGAGCCGGTCTGGGGCATCTCCGGCGGCCGGGAGGTGCTGGGCGACGGGGACGGCGGCCCCGAGGTGGGCGGCCCCGAGGTCGGCGGCTGCGACGTCGGCGGGGTGGAGGTCGGGGGCTGAGACGTCGGGGGCTGAGACGTCGGCGGCTGCGAGGTGGGCGGCCGCGTCGTCGGAGGCGGGGTCGTGGGCGGCTTCGTCGTGGGCGGCGTGTGCGGCGGCGGGCTGGAGGGGGTGTCGCCGTAGCCGGAGGGGCCGTGGTCGTCGCCGTAACCGGAATCCTTGGGGCCGCCGTAGCCGGTCTCGCCGCCGTCTCCGTAGCCGTCCGCGTGGCCGTCCTCGTCGGTATCGCCGTAGTCGGATCCGTGCGGGGCGTCGTCACCGTAATCGTGCGCGTCCCCGCGGTTCGTGGAGGGCGCGTCCGCGGCGGGGCCGTGGTGGCCGTATCCGTCCTGGTGGCCGTATCCGCCCGCCGATGACGGGGCCTCAGCCCGCTTGTCGGTGGCGGGTGATGGGGGCTCGGCCCTACTGGCGACGGTGCTGTCGGAGGTGCTGTCGGAGGCGGTGTCGCCCGACGGCGACTCGGCCTTCCGCGCGGCGGGCCCCGCTGGGGCAGGTGGCGCCGCCGCGGCCGGGGGTGGCGCGTGCACCTCGGCTGCTCCTGGCGTCTGATCGGCGTCCCCAGCCAGGGCCGTGCCGCAGGCGACGCCCACGGCGCAGGCCGTACCGACGGCCATGGCCAAGGCCGTCCCGGACTTTCTCAGAACTCGCATGATCGGATCCCTCCATGCAGACAAGCAGACAATCTGGTTAATCCGCATCCAAACAGGGCACTTTTGCTCCGCCGCCGATGACTCGCGGAAGGGGATGCGTGCCGCTCGCGCCTTCACCCGACCGGAAGACGAGCGGCGGGCGTGGCGCCGCCGGAGACGCGTTCGGGGCCGGCCACGGCGGTGGCCGGCCCCGAACGGTGGCGGGAGGGAGGAGGCGTCAGTGGTTGCCGGCGCCGTTGCCCGAGAGGATCGGGATGTCGCTGAGGATGTGCGACAGCGGCTCGTCGCCCTTGGCCTGCGTCGAGTTCTCGACACACTGCTGGTTCTGCGGGGCGGACAGGACGTTGATGTCCTGGACGGCGATCGGGACCAGGCCGACGATGGAGCCCGCGTTCACCTTGGCCGGCAGGCCGATGCAGGGCTTGTTGAGCGAGCCCTGGACCAGCGACATCTGCGGGCTCATGTCGCCGTGCGTCGCGGAGTTGCCGAACGCCTGCGAGGCGCCGTTGCCGCTCTTCGAGGTGGTGCCCGAGTCGTCGCCGATGGCGAGGGCCTGCGGGGCCGCGACGGCCGACATGCCCGCGACGGACGCGGCGATGGCGGCGGAGGCCAGGACCTTCTTCATGTGGGTTCCCTTCGGAAAGAGGCTCCGTTACGGAGCCGCGTGATGATCAACTGAGTGATGGCGCCGGAGTTGCGCCCCTCGACCCGGTCGGCCCATTAGTGAGGTCATCGCTCAAAACGTGGAATCGTGGAACCGATCGGGTGTCGCTCGGGTATTACAGGGGTGTCGCCCACGCGTATCCGAAGCGGCCGCCCGCTGTTTTGCCGGGCAGGCAATCAGGTACGTAGGTCAAGTACGCAAAAGGCGATCGAGTACGTAAGAAAGCGAAAGCTTCACGGTGTCGAGGTGAGGGCATGAGCAACCCTGGCGGAAAATGGCAGAGGCAGGGTGTCATTCCGGTCAGCAGGCGTTCCTCGGAATGCCGCGTTGAGCCGATCTATGAATCGCTTCTGCACAAGTGGAGCGCTCAGGGAAAGACAGTTCCGGGCCGACCCGATCAGGAGTGGCAGAAGCTCGTGGGACGTGACTTCTGGCCCCGGTCCTGAGTCGGCCCGGGCCCGGTGAGGGGCGCCCCCTCACAGCACAGCGGGCCGCCGAGGAGAGCGTGGCGGCCCGCTGGTACCGGGGGCGACGGGCGGACGTCAGTGGTTGCCCGCGCCGTTGCCGGACAGGACGGGAATGTCGTTGAGGATGTGCGACAGCGGCTCGTCGCCCTTGGCCTGCGTCGAGTTCTCGACACACTGCTGGTTCTGCGGCGCCGACAGGATCGGGATGTCCTGCACGGCGATCGGGACCACGCCGACGATCGAGCCCACGTTGGCCTTGGCCGGCAGGCCGATGCAGGGCTTGTTGAACGAGCCCTGGATGAGCGCCATCTGCGGGCTCATGTTGCCGTGGGTGGCGAAGTTGCCGAACTCCTGCGAGGCGCCGTTGCCGCTCGCCGAGGTGGTGCCGTGGTCGTTGCCGATGGCGCCGGCGGTGGGTGCCATCGCGGCGGTCATGCCTACTGCGGAAGCGGTGACCGCGGTCGCGGCCATAACCTTCTTGAGCACAGGATTTCCCTTCTGATGAGCCCCGTCTCAGCCCCTTCCAGGAGCACTTTGGGTAACTGCCGCTATGGCCAGGGGTTGCTCCGGTTCACTCGGATGGCCCACGTACGGGATATGAATCTCCTACTTCCCTGCAGAGACGGGCGGAAGCAGAAGAAATGACAAAAGGACAAGGGTGGTGCGATCAGCTGATTTCTGTGCTGCGGACGCGTTGTCGATGCGGTGTCGAGTTCTCTCCTGGAAAAGGATCCGATGGGGTGAACATGCGCAACCGTGCGCCTGGTAGGCCTGTTGAACCGGGCTGAAGCAAGCCGTGTCTCTGTCCAGGAAAAGGAACAGGAAATGCTTAAGAAGTCAATGGCAGCGGCCGCGGTCGCCGCGTCCGTCGTCGGAATGTCTGCCGCCGCCGCGCCCACCGCGCTGGCCATTGGTGACGACAACGGCACCCACTCGATGAGCGGCAACGACGCCAAGTCGGCGTTCGGCAACTCGGCCACGCACGGCAACATGAGCCCGCAGCTCTCGGCTGTCCAGGGCTCGCTGAACAAGCTGTGCGCGGGCGTGCCGATCAAGGCCAACGTGGGCTCGATCGTCGGCCTGGTCCCGATCGCCGTCCAGGACATCCCGATCCTGTCGGCGCCGCAGAACCAGCAGTGTGTCGAGAACTCGACGCAGGCCAAGGGCGACGAGCCGCTGTCGCACATCCTGGACGACATCTCGGCGCTGTCCGGCAACGGTGTGAACAACGGCTGATTGCGCCGGTGTTCCCGGGTCGCCCGGGCCGCCCGTACCTCGTTTTCGGGGGATGGCGGCCCGGGCGGCCCTTTTCTGTGCCCGTGTGGTGTGCGGCGGCGCTGTGCGGGCTGAGCTTCTGATGCCTCGGGACGCTTCGGTCCGGATCCCGCGTATGGGTTTTCAACTCTCCCTGCTTCAGGGCTTCTTGGTCTGCTGAGTCAATCGAGTGAAATTCCGAATCGCGTCACCATCTCGGTTTCCTCGCCCAGTTCCACTCGTTAACAGGACTCAGGTCACGGTGCGGGAAGCAAATATTGACCGCCCGGTTTCGACCGCCGTATAGGCGTGACTCGACAGAAGGGAAATGTTGTGAAGCTCAAAAAGAGCGCTGCCATCGTCGCGGGCGCGGTTCTGGCTCTGGGTGTGGCTTCCCCGGCGTTCGCCGACGCCGACGCCAAGGGTGGCGCGCACGGCTCCCCGGGCGTGCTGTCCGGCAACGTCATCCAGGTTCCCGTCCACGTTCCCGTCAACGTGTGCGGCAACAGCGTCGACCTGATCGCGCTGCTGAACCCGGCGTTCGGCAACACCTGCGTCAACGACTGACGCAGCCAGCCCAGCTGTTCAGGCTGCGCCTTCGCCGGCCTTGGCGTACCACTCGGTGCCAAGGCCGGCTCCACCGCACAGAGGAAGATCACTAGATTGCGACAGGCCCTCAGTAAAGGAATGCTCTCCGCCGCCGCGGCGTCGAGCATCCTGTCTCTGTCTGGCACCTCCGCCCTCGCGGCTGACGCGAGCGGAGCGGCCCACGGTTCTCCCGGCCTCCTGTCGGGCAACAGCGTGCAGGCCCCGGTGGAAGTGCCGGTGAACGTCTGCGGCAACACCGCCGATGCTGCGGCAGGCCTTAACCCGGCGACCGGCAACAGTTGCGCGAACACGGGGCGGTCGGACCACCCCGAGCGCGCCGCCGCCCGCGCGCAGCAGCAGTCGGCGGCCCCCGCCCAGGAGACGACCACGCCCGCGCGTGAGGCGACGACCGCTGCCCGGGAGGTGAAGAAGCCCGCGCACGAGGCGACGAAGCGCGCCGAGGAAGCGAAGAAGTCCGCCCACGAGGCGAAGCCCGCCCACGAGCGCCGCACGGCTGCGGCCCCGAAGGCGCGGAAGCCCTCGACGGCGCACGGTTACGGGGAGCGCTCGGAGGCGTACGACCGCGCGGACCACGCCGATCGCGCCGACCGCTCCAGCCAGCGCGCGACGGCGCACCACGCCCCGGTGTCCTCGCGGCAGGAGTCCCGGCCGCACACGTCCCCGCGGCACGCGGCCCCCAAGCACGCGGCCCCCAAGCACGCCGCCCCGCGGCAGGAGTCCCCCCGCACGCAGCCTCCGGCCGCCAAGCACGCGGCCAGGCCCGCGGTGGAGGCAGTCCCCAAGGCCGCCCCCAAGCCCGCCGCGCGCCCCGCGGCCGAGCCGGTCGCCGAGCGCAGCGTCACGACGCCGCCCCCGGCCCCCCGGCCCGCCGGTTCGGGAGCCACGGCCACGGGTGAGGCCTCGGACTCGCCGGGTCTCCTGTCGGGCAACCTCGGGCAGCTGCCCCTGGAGCCCGTTCTGGACCTCTGCGGCAACACCGCGGACGTCGTCGCGGCCCTCAACCCGGCCTTCGGCAACCGCTGCGAGGAGGACTCCACGCCCACCCCGCCGCAGGAGCAGCCGGTGCCGCCGCGCGGGAAGCCTCCGGTCCGCCCCGCCGAGCCCACGGCGCCGGAACCGAAGGCTCCGCCCCGGTCGGTGACGCCGCCCGAGGCCCCCGTGCCGGTGCACGAGGCCCCGGCCGTGCCGCCCGCGCCCCGGGCCGACGTCGTCCCCGCCCCCCGGGCCCAGCTCGCGCGGACGGGTGCGGAGCCCGGCCTCCTCGGTGCTGCGGCGGCGAGTGCCGCGCTGCTCGGCGCCGGCGCGGTTCTCTACCGACGCGGACGCGCCACGGCCCGGCCGTAGCCGAACGTTCACCACGTAAAGCGTGGGGGCCGACCCGATCCGGGTCGGCCCCCACGCTTTACGCATGGGCCGCTCAGCTCCCGAGCCGCTCCGGTTCCCGTACGCCCGTCCGTGACGCCGGTACGGCACGCGCGCGTACGCGTTCACGCAGTCGCCGTGCGACATTGCGGCCCCACAGGCTGCGCAGGGCCGTGCCGGGGGCGCGGTCGTCCGGGGCGTGCCAGGCCAGCTCGCGCGCCGTGCTCTGCTGCGGGAGGAGCGCGCTCAGCGGGGCGTAGTTCTCCACCAGGAAGGTCCGGCCGGGCAGGGGGCGCGGCGCGGACAGGGGGCGGTGCGTCAGGTCCAGGTGCAGCGCGCGTACGACGTCGAGCTCGGCGCCGTCGGCGAAGAGGCGGAACTGGGCGCCGGGGCGCGGGTTGAAGTCGAGCAGGTGGTACGTGCCCGTCGCGGTGTCCTGGCGGAAATCGAGGTCGAAGACGCCCCGGTAGCCGACCGTCGCCATGAGCCGGGCGGCGAGCGCCTCCAGGGCGGGGTTGGGCACCCACTCGCCGCGCACGGTGATGCCCGCCGCGCGGGGCCAGGCGCGCAGCTTGCGTCCCGTGCCGCCGCCGTGCACGCGCCCGTCGCGGCCCACGTATCCGTGCACGAACCAGTCGTTGCCGCCGCCCGCCGCCACGAAGGCCTGGAGCAGCAGGGGGCTGCCCGCCTCCGCGCCGCGCTCGAACAGGGCCGCGGCCTCGCCGGGGGAGCGGACGACCACCGTGCTGTGCAGGCCCGCGTCGCGCGGCAGGCACCAGGGGCGGCTCCACTTGGCGACCGCCGCCGGGCCGAGGCTGCGGGCGACCGCCGCGGCCCGGCTCGCCGAGTCCGGCAGTTCGGTCCGCGGATGCGGTACTCCGGCGGCCGCGCACAGCTCGGCGAGCGCCGCCTTGTCCGCCACGCTCTCCGCCGTGCCGGGTGCCATCGCGGGCAGCAGGAACCGGTCGCTCAGCTCGGTCCGCAGCGCGCTGACGGCCAGGGAGCCCGCGTCGTCCAGGGGGATGAGGACGGCGGGCCCGCGCAGGGTGGCGGCGACGCGGAGCAGCGCGGCGGCCACCTCGGCCGGGGGCGCGGCGGGTCCGGGCGGTGGGTGCATCCGGTGCAGATAGCGCGAGCGGGCCACAGGGCTGTGCGCGTCGGCGGCGACCAGGTGCACCTCCACTCCCGCACGCCCCAGGGAGCGCACCGCGCCCAGCGTTCCGTGGTGGAAGGAATTCCTGTCGATCCGCAGCAGGACCGCGGGGATGCGTGTATCCAGACGCTGCACTTTCGCCCTTACTGTTCGATCGCCCAAAGGGGCGATCTGTCGGCGCGGAGGATTAGGAGCTCGATTGGCGCAATAAACATAAAAATGACTGAGCGTCAGTAAGCGGAGGCGGAATCGAGGAGCAGGCATGAGGACCCGACACAGTCATCGACGCGGTAAACGCGCGGTCTTTATCGCCGCCGGAGTCATTATGTCGGCCGCACTGGCCGCCGGGCCGGGATACACGGTGGACATCAGGCGTGCCGACGACCCGCCCCCGCCCGCCACGCCGGCGCCGGCTGTTCCGGCGACTCCGGCGACTCCGGCGACCCCCGCGACTCCGGCGACCCCGGCCACTCCCGCCAGCCCCGTGCCCGCGAGTCCCGTCGCTCCCCGGCCACCCGTCGCTCCCGCCGTGCCGTCGCCCGCCGAGCCCGCTGAAGCCGCCGGGGCGAGCACCTTCGGCGCGTACGTCGACTACGGCTCGCGCGGCCCCCGCCGGATCCAGGAGCTCAGCGCATGGCTCGGCGGCGCGGAGCTGCGGGTCGGCCACACGTATCTGCCGGGGGACCGGTGGAGCAACATCGAGGGCGCGCCCGACTTCCTGGAGAGCTGGGCGGACTGGCGCAAGGAGAAGGACGACCGGCTGTTCGTGCTGAACGTGCCGATGCTCGACCGCAACGAGGAGGGCGTCGGCGACTACGCGGTGCGCTCGCTGCTGCGCCGGGGCGCGGCGGGCGAGTTCGACGAGCACTACCGGGTGCTCGCGCGGCGCCTGGTCGACCTCGGGGTGCCGGACACGGTCCTCGTGCTCGGCTGGGAGATGAACGGCATCACGTACACGCACCGGTGTGCTCCCGACCCCGAGTCCTGGAAGGCGTACTGGAAGCGCATCGTCACGGCCATGCGCGCGGTGCCCGGGCAGAAGTTCAGGTTCGACTTCACGCCGAGCCGGGGCCGGGACGCCGTTCCCTGGACCGAGTGCTATCCCGGTGACGACGTCGTCGACATCGTCGGCATGGACTCGTACGACCAGCCGCGGGGCATGGCGTTCGACGAGCAGGTGAGCGAGCCGTACGGGCTCCAGCACCACGTCGAGTTCGCGGCGCAGCACAAGAAGGCCATCTCGTATCCCGAATGGGGCCTGTTCCGCAACGGGGACAACGCGGAGTACATGCGCCGCATGCTGGCCTGGATGGACGACAAGCAGCCGCTCTACAACACCATCACCGACTACTGCCCCCACGGCGTGTGGCAGTGCTCCACCAACCCCCGGTCCTCGCGGGTCTACCGCGAACTCCTCACCGGACGCGGGGACACGCCGCCGAAGCCGACCGAGCCGAAGCCGACCCCGACCGAGTGTTCGCCGCTGGACCTCGGTGACTGGGTCGAGTACTGGCTGGGAGGCAAGCTGTGCCTGCGCTTCGACTGGTGGCGCAGGGACCGCTGAGGCGGGCCGCACAGTCGGTCGCGGTGGCGCGGACCTACTCGGGGGCCGCGTCACCGCGACGCTCACGCCGGGCGTCGAGCAGCCGCTTGCCCCAGCGGCGCCCGGCCGCCGAGGCGGCGGCCGCGGCGAGCAGCGGGGCCGTGCCGGTACGGGCCAGCAGATAGCGGCGGTTGACGACCGGGTCGGGGCGCCAGTGGTGCTTGTAGGGCTCGGTGCCGCGCAACAGGCTGAGCGTGCGGGGCCGTTCGCCCGCCGTGTGACGGGTGCAGGCGTCCAGGAGCATGGTCGCGACGTCCGCCTTGCGCTCCCGCAGCAGCGGATGCGCGCCGTACAGATAGCCCCCGGCCAGGCCGCCGGACAGGAGGGTCAGATCCGCGGCCATCACTTCGCCGTCCAGGTGGAACTCGGTGACGACCGCCTCGCCCGCGGCGACCATGGGCCGCACCGAGCGGATCAGGTGCTCGCGGAAGCGCGGCCGCAGGTGCTCGGTAGTCACCTTCCGTCCTTCCCACTGGAGTTGGTGAAGGCGCAGCAGCGTCTCCAGGGACTCCGGTACGTCCTCCGCCAGGACGACGCGTGACTCCACGCCGAGCTTCGCGAGTTTGCGCAGTTTGGCGCGGGTGCGCTGGGCCCGGGGCGTCGGCAGCCGGGCGAGCAGCTCCTCCATGGGCAGCGGGGGGAGTTCGAGGCACGGCGAATCGTCCACGACGTGGCGGGGCCCGTGCCAGCGCGCGTACACGCGTTCCACGCAGCCACCCGGGCGGACCTCGCGGAAGTCGAGCAGGGCGCCGCGCGCCAGGCCCGCGAGGCCCTCGGTCAGGGCGCGCAGGCCGTCACCGGCGACTGTTTCGTCGAGCAGTACGTCGGTGAAGTCGGAGATGGCGCCGCCCAGCGGGGTGAGCACGGGCAGCGGGCCGCGCGCCCGCATGAGGGGCGCCGCCGCGACCAGCTCCCCGCCGTCCCGGACCAGCAGGACCCGCAGCCGTCCCCGGGTGCCGTACGACTGCCACCAGGAGGACAGCCAGGCGTGGCTCTGGAACGGGGTGGCCGCGTGGCAGGCCCGGTAGAGCCGTCCCCACGGCGCGGCCAGGCCTTCGAACTCCTCCTCCCGTACGCAGAGTTCGACCGTCATCCCGCCGATCGCCGCCGTCACACCGCGTCCCCGGCCAGGACCGGACTCGGTGCGGGCACGGCGGCCGTCCCCGCCCGCGCGGCGGGGCGCCGGGGCCTGACGAGGAGGGCGAGACCGCCGAGGAGGCCGCCCGCGCTGGTGCCGACCAGGGCGCTCACCGGCGTCGACACCGACGAGGGCGCGGTGGGCTTCAGCGCACGAGAGAACGGGAGCAGCTTGATCTGGGTGCTCTTCTTGGTGTGGTTGGCGCTGACCGTGAGGGAGCGGGCCACGGCGTTGGCGGTGAGCGCGGCCTCGCCCGGGTGGGCCGAGGACGCGGTGATGGCGATCATCGGCGCGTCCGGTGAGGTCGCCACGCGCACGCTGTCCTTGAGTCGCGTGGCCGACATGCCCGCCGCGACCTGGGCGTCGCCGAGGACGGCCAGCTGGGTCGCGACCCGCCCGTAGGCCTGCGCGTAGCCGATGGCCGTCGACGGGTCCGCGCGCTCCTGCGGCACGGCGATGACGTAGCTGGTCGCCGCGTACTGCGGGGTGTGCAGGACGCCGTACGCGCCGCCCGCGGTGGCGCCGAGCAGCGCGCAGGCGGGCAGCGGCCACCAGCGGGGCAGCCGGGCCAGACGCGCGCGCACGCCACCGGACCTGGCGGGGAAGGGGTTACGCATCGAAGGTCACCTCCGAGGTCGAGCCGGAGAGAGCCGACTCGTAGACGTTCATCAGCTGCCCGGCGCTGCGGGCGACGCTGTAGTGGTGGGCGGCGGGCGGTGCCGTGCGGGGCGCGGTGCCGCGCGGGCGCAGGGTGTGCAGCGCGCGGGCGAGGGCGTCCGGGTTGCTCGGGCAGGGCATGGCGAGGCCGCGCTCGGCGCAGGGCCGGGCGTCGATGGCCGGGCAGTCGGCGTAGAGCACGGGAAGCCCGCTGGCCAGGCCCTCCAGGAGGGCGAGCCCGAAGGCCTCCTCGGGCGAGGGGGAGGCGAGCGCGTCCATGGCCGACAGCAGGGCCGGCAGGTCGGTGCCGTCCGACGGGGCGGCTTCGGGCTCGTGCCGGGCCTCCCCCGCGAAGCGCACGCGGCCTGTGATCCGCAGCCGCTCGGCGAGCTCCCGCAGCTCGGCCTCCTGCGGTCCCGTGCCGACGAGCACGGCCAGGACGTCCCCCGGGAGCTGGGCGACGGCGCGCAGCAGGACGTCGAAGCGCTTGCCGGGCGTGAGGCGGCCCACTCCTCCGACGACGTAGGCGTCCTCCGGCAGGTCCAGGCGGCGGCGCGTGATCGCACGGGCGGCGGCATCGAAGCGGAAGCGGTCCGCGTCGATGCCGTTCGGAACGACGCTGATGCGTTGCCGAGGCACTCCCCACCGGTGCAGGCGCCGCGCGACGGCGGGTGACACGGCGACGGTGACGCGGCCGAGGCGCTCCCCGGCGAGATACAGGGCGCGTACGCCGCCCGTCAGGGGCCGCCCCTCCATCTGGGACTCGCCCAGCGAGTGCTCGGTGGCGACCACCGCGCGGACACCCGCGAGGCGGGCGGCGATCCGGCCGTACAGACAGGCCCGGTACAGATGGGTGTGGACCACGTCGTAGCGCCCGGCGCGGATCAGCTTGGTGAGCCGGGGCAGGGCGGACAGATCGCGGTTGCCGGACATGCCGAGGTGGGTGACGCGGGTGCCCTCGGCCATGATCTGACGGGCGACGGAGCCGGGGTTGGTGAGCGTGACGACATCGCAGCTGGCGGGCAAGTGCCGCAGCATCAAACGGAGTTGCTGCTCAGCGCCGCCCATGCCGAGACCGGTGATGACGTGCAGGGCCCTCACGGTTTCACCGTCCTGGAGGGCGCGGCAGCCGTGTTCGAGGTGCTGCGAGGGTCGGCCGTCGCGCCCGCCGATGTTTCACGTGAAACACGCGCGGTCGCGTCCCGGGGAACTCGCGCGGTCGCGTCCCGAGGAACCCGTGCGGTCGCGTCCCGAGGAACCCGTGCGGTCGCGTCCCGAGGAACCCGGGTGGCCGCTTCCCGTGCCGGACGGGGGGTCGCCTCCCGTAGCGCACGGGGGTTCGATTCCCCCGGTACATGGAGAGCCGCTTCCCGCGGCGGACGTGGGGCCGCTTCCCGCGATGCCCGCGCGGCTGTTTCACGTGAAACATGCCCGCAGGGCGCACCCGTCGAAGGGCTCGCCGCCGTCGGCGTCGAAGGGCTCCCGGCCGTCGGCAGCGTCCTCCCCCGCGCCTTGTTCAGGCGCTCCTTCAACCACAGTCGTACGCCGATGTCCTGCTGCCCGATGTGGACGCGCGGCAGGGTGAAGTCCCCGGTGAGCGGCCCGGAGTCGATGGCGCAGGCGTAGCGGTACCCGGCCGTGCGGACCGCCTCCCGGACCCGGGCGTCGACGTACCCGTACGGATAGCAGAAGCCGTCCACGGGGGCGCCGATGAGCTGGACGAGGGCGCTGCGGCTGCCCGCGATCTCGTGCTGGAGCTGCTCGTCGTCGGCCTGGGTGAGGTCCACATGGGTCAGGCTGTGCGAGGCGACCTCCATGCCGCTGTCGTGCGCGGCGCGGATGCCCTCGGCGCCCAGGAGGGGCTTGCGCGGGCCCAGCGGGTCCCAGGCGTTGTCGCCGTCGAGGCGGCCGGGCAGGACGAAGAGCGTGGCGGTGCAGCCGTGGCGGTGGAGCAGCGGCAGGGCGTGGTCCAGGAAGTCCTGGTAGCCGTCGTCGAAGGTGAGGCCGACGAGCCCGTCCGCGCGGCCCTCGGCGCGGGCGCGCAGCAGCTCGGCCATGGACACTCCGGTGAGGCCGCGGCGGCGCAGCCGGGCGAGCTGGGCGTCGAGGCGCTCGGGGGTGACGGTGATCCGGTACGGGTCGTCGGGGCAGCGGTCCACGGAGTGGTACATGGCGATCCACGACCGTGTGGAGGCGGTGCGGGGGGTGGGTCTGGTGTCAGCGGTCATGACGCGAAGCCAGCTTTCGTAGGGCGGGGCCGAGGGCGGAGACGGCGGAGACCAGCGGGCCGACGCGCAGGAACCAGGCCACGAGGACGAAGGTCAGGAGCACGGTCGGGCCGCAGGCCAGCAGGGCGGGCACCGGTGCGGTCAGGGAGCGAGCGCACAGCGCGCCCAGGAGCGTGGCGACGGCGGCGGCGATGACCAGCCCGGCGAGCTCCGCGACGACCTTGGGGATGCGGATGGGAACGGTGCGCGGGCCCATGCCGCGCAGCAGCAGCGTGGCGGTGAGGCAGATGCCGATGGCGTTGGCGGCGGCGATCCCGTACACCCCGAAGGTGCCGACGCTCAGTACGCCGAGGCCCGCCGTGGCGACGATGCCGAGGCCCATCGCGGTCACGGGCGCCCAGGTGACGCGGCCCCCCGCGAAGTAGGAGCGGGCGAGGGCGCCGACGAGGGTGTGACCGAGGAGCCCCAGGGAGTACACACGCATGACGGACGCCGTGGCGGCGGTGTCCTCGGGCGTGAACGCGCCACGCTCGAAGAGGAGTTGGATGAGGGGGTGCGCCCCGGCGATCACTGCGGCCGCGCCGAGCAGCACCACGCACCCCGCCATCACGACGTCCCGCTCCACGCGGTCCCGTGCCTTGAGGGTCTGCCCTTCGGCCTGCGCCCGGGCCAGGACGGGGAAGGTGACGGTGCACAGCATCAGGGCCAGGGCCATCGGCATCTGCGCGACCTTCTGCGCGTAGTTCAGATGCGAGATGGCGCCGCCGGGCAGCGACGACGCCAGGAAGCGCTCGATGAGGACTTGCGACTGACGGCACAGCGCGAAGAGCAGCACGGTCCAGATGACCGTGGTCCGCAGCCGGGGCGACGTCGGCTCGGTGAGCGCCCGGGCGGTGCCCGTGCCGGAGCCGTGCCGCAACTGACGCCACAGCGAAGGAACTTGCGCGACCACCATCAGCGCGCCGCCCACCGCGACCCCGGCGGCCGCCGCCCGGACGCCCCACCGCGCGGCGAGCAGGGCGAGCGTGGCGATGATGGCCGCGTTGTAGACGACGTAGATCAGGGCGGGAACGGTGTAGCGCTGGTGGGCGCGCAGGGCGGCGCTGCAGTAACCCGCGAGGCCGAACGAGAAGGCGCAGGTCGCCGTCAGCCTCGTACAATCCACGGCGAGCCGCTGGTCCGGCAGACCGGGCGCCAGGGCCGCCACCACCCAGGGCGCCGCGAGGGCGAGGGCCAGGGCCGCGGCCGCGAAGCACAGGCACATCCGGGGCAGCGAGGCGGCGACGAGGGCCCGCACGGGATCGCGTCCGGTGCCGCGCCCGCGCTGGGCGAGGGCCAGGCTGAACGCCGGTACGAGGAAGAAGGCCAGGCCGTCCTCGATGAGGAGCGTGGCCGCCATCTCCGGCACGGTCCAGGCCACCAGGAAGGCGTCGGTGTCTGCCCCGGCGCCGAAGAAGTGCGCGAGCGCCTGGTCCCGGGCGAGCCCGAGCAGCGACCCGGCGACGGACAGAGCGGCGGTCACCAGCGCGGCCTTGGCGAGGAACCTCCCGCCCCGCGCGGGCGCGGCATCGGCCGAGGCGGACCCGGCTCCAGCGGGAGCCTTCCCCTGGCCGTCGGGGTCGGCAGGAGCCGCCTGCCGACCGTCGGCCCGCTCCCCGGCGGACCCTTCGGGCGGTCGTACGTCGACGGGTGCCTCCCCGGGAGGCGCCGGCGCTCCCGTGTCCCCGCCCCCGGAGGCCGTGATCATGGTGCGGGCACCTCCCGCCGCCGCGTGTGGTCGCCGACCCCCCACCAGGCCGCGACCCCCAGGACGATGGCCGTGAGGACCGTCGAGGGCCCGCCGATGTCGGCGTACAGGAAGTCGACCAGCTGCCAGACGAGGAGGCCACAGGCCAGGAGCGCGCAGTCGAGGCGGTCGCCGTGCGCGGCCGATGGCTGCGCACGAGTGCGGGCCCAGCGCCGGAGTCCGCAGGTCAGGAGGCCCACCCAGCAGCCCGCGAGGGCGCACAGGCCGAGCAGCCCCTGCTCGCTGAGGATCAGCAAGTACATGTTGTGCGGGGACAGGAGCGGCTGACGGGCGAAGCCGTGACCCGCGCCCGCGGTATCGCTGCCGGAGGAGAGCGCGACGGAGGCGTGGCTGTCGCGGTACTCGGGGAAGCTCTTGAGGCCCACGCCGGTGACCGGGCGCTCGCGCCACATGTCGAACGAAGCGGCCCACATCGTGTACCGGTCGGTGACCGACTGGTCGGGTGCGTCGGCGACTTCGGTGATGCTGCCGAGGCGCTGCTGGAGCATCTGCGAGCCCACCCCGAAGCCGCCGACGAGGACCACGGCCGCGGCGGTCGCGGCGAGCAGCACGCGCAGCGCCCGCCGCACCCCGGCCAGCACCAGGACCACGCCGCAGGCGGCGGCCGTGGCGATCCACGCGCCCCGGCTGAAGGACAGGGCGAGCGGAACGAGCAGCAGCGCCGCGCAGGTGACCGCGGCGGCCCGCTGCCGGGGCGCGCCGTCGCGGAAGGCGAGGGCGAGGGCGCAGACCACGCCGAACGACACGACGGTGGCCATCCCCATGACGTCGGTCGGCCCGAACGTCCCGACCGCGCGGATGTCCTCGCCCATGTACGAGGCGCCGGTCCCGGTGACGTACTGGTGCACGCCGAGCGCGCCCTGCCACCCGGCGAGCCCGACGAACGACCAGGCCACCAGGCGTACGTCACGGCCGTCCCGGAGCAGCGCGAGGACGGCGAGCGGCACCAGGACGAAGATCTGGAGGTAGCGGGCGGCCCCGGCGAGCGCGGCGCCGCCGGTCGGTGCGGCGCACGCGGCGGCGGTGACGCCGACCACGGGCAGGCCGAACAGGAGCGCGGCGGTCCGGGTCAGCGGGCGCCGCGCGGAGCGCACGGCGGTCAGGACGCACAGCGCCACGACGAGCCCCGAGGCCACGTCGGCGACCGTGATCTGCGGTCCGTCGCCGGAGGCCCCCGCGGGCACCGGAAGCGCGAGCAGCGCCACGACGGCGACGATCGGCAGCACGGGCGCGGCCCGTCGCACGACGGGCACCAGCGCGGCGAGGTACGGCGGCGCGGAGGCCGATGCGGGCGGCGGCGCCAGCGCGTGGTCAGCGGTGGGCACCCTGGGTCAGCTCCCCGAGTGTCGTACGAGACAGCCGACGGTGCGCAGCAGGATGCACAGGTCCTGCCAGAACGACCAGCTGTCGATGTACGCGTTGTCGAAGCGGCACCGGTCCTCGATGGAGGTGTCCCCGCGCAGGCCGTGGATCTGGGCGAGCCCGGTGATGCCGGTGGGCATGCGGTGGCGGAGCGCGTAGTCGGGGTACTTCTGGCTGAACTGGGCGACGAAGTACGGGCGTTCGGGACGCGGCCCGACCAGGCTCATGTCGCCGCGCAGCACGTTCCACAGCTGCGGCAGCTCGTCGAGGGAGGTGCGGCGCAGGAAGCGGCAGTACGCGCTCATCCGGTGTTCGTCGGCGACGCTCCACCGGGTCGCGGCCTCCTGCGGGTCGGCGGGCCGGTGGGTGCGGAACTTGAGCAGGGTGAACGGTCGGCCGCCCTTGCCCACGCGCTCCTGGCGGAACACGATGCCGGGTCCCTCCAGGCCGCGCAGGAGCGCCGCGCACACCAGCAGGAGCGGCGCGGCGAGCACGAGGAGCGCGGCCGACACCAGCACGTCGAGGGCGCGCTTGCGCAGGCTGGTGCGGAGCGGACCGCCGGGCGGCAGCGGGCGGCACGGGAACCCGGCCACGTGCTGGTGCCCCGCGGGGGACGGCACCGGAGCGAGCTCCCACAGGTCGCAGCCGAGGGCGCGCAGGGCGGGCAGCCAGTGCTCGCGGGAGTCCGTACGGCCGGTGGCGATCAGCACGGTGCGGACGTCGTTCTGGATGGCGGCGCGCTGGAGTTCGTCCAGGGTGGCGAGCACCGGCAGGCCGGGGGCCGTCTCCTGGCCCTGGGCGGCGAGGTCGGCGGGGTCGCAGACGACACCGACCGGGCGCATCCCGCACCGGGGCTGGCGCAGCAGCGCGGTGGCGACCGCGCGGGCGCGGGGGCCGTGGCCGAGGACGAGAACCGGCCGCGGCCCGCGCGCGAGCGCCCCGCGGAACCGTGCGTACACCAGAGCCCGGCCGACCGTGCTCAGCGCGCAGTGGGCCGCGCACGCCGTCACGAGCGGGACGGGCGACAGGGAGGCGAGCGGAGCGAGCGGCGGCAGGACGGGAAGGCCGGACACGGAGGCCGCGCACGTGGCCGTCACGCACCAGGCGACCGCCACGCGCCCGCCGAGCGGGGGCAGTTCGTCGAGCGCGCGGGGCATCCGCGCGGGCCGGTACAGACCGCCGTGGGCGTGCAGCGCGACGACGGCCGTGGTGAGCAGCGCGACCGTGGCGGCCCAGGAGACGAGGGTCCAGGGAGCCGCCGCCACCCAGTCGGCTGCGGACCCCGGCAAGGGTCCGGACCCGGCGGCCTCGGACACGGCGTACGCGCACACTCCGAGTGCCGCCGCGGTCCCGTCGACGGCCAACAGCGGCCAGGCCGCCCGCCGTCGGCGCGCGGGCCGCCAGGGGCCGTGCCCGACGCGCTTGGCCAGCGCCTCCCGGGGCGCCACGACGACGGCCGCGGCCGGGTCCTGCTGGTGCTGTCTCAGCTCCCCTGACGAGGTGACGACGGTTCGTTCCGCACTCACGGGTTGGTGCACTCCCTGTCCTTCGTGGCGGCCGCGTACGTGGGGGGTGCCGTGCCGAGCAGTTCGCGGTAGACCTCCTCGATCGCGCGGGCGGTGTGCCGCACGTCGTGGTGGTCGAGTACGTGGTGGCGCGCCCGCTCCCCGAGCCGGTCGCGCAGCGCCCGGTCCTCGAGGAGGGCGATGAGCGCGCGGGCCAGGGCGTCGGGGTTCTCCGGCGGCACCAGGGCGTGGGGCACGAGGTCGGACGGCAGGCTCTCGCGCGCGCCGTTGACCTCGGTGACCACGACGGTCCTGCCGCACGCCATGGCCTCCAGCGGGGCCAGCGCCATGCCCTCCCAGCGCGACGGCTGGACGACCACGTCGGCTGCGCGGTACCAGGGCGCCGCGTCCGGCACCGCACCGGCGAAGAGCACCGAGCCGTCGGCGCGCGCTCGCAGGGCCTCGGCGTCCGGCCCGTCGCCGACGAGGGCGAGGCGGGCTGCGGGCAGCGCCGCGGTGACGGCCGCCCAGGCCCGGAGCAGCACGTCCTGCCCCTTCTGGCGGCACAGTCGCCCCACGCACACCACCAGCGGCGTCGCGGCGTCGCGGGCCGGGGGCAGCGGCAGTTCGGCCCGGCTCGCCTCCCTGTTCCGGGGCGGGAAGCGGTCGACGGCGATGCCGTTGGGGACGACCCGGGCGGTGCCGCCGACGCCCGCGCGCAGGCCGGTGTGCCGCTCGGCCTCGCTGACGCACACGAGCCGGGCCGTCCAGCGCGCGCCGTGCCTCTCCCAGGCGCGGGCGAGCACGGCCGTCACCCCGCCGACGGCCTCGAACGACCAGGCGTGCGGCTGGAAGACGGTCGGCACGCGCCCGCGCACGGCGAGCCGCACGGCGAGACCCGCCTTGGCGCTGTGGGCGTGCACGAGGTCGGGGCGTACGAGGGACACGACGCGGTCGAGCTCGCGGACCTCGGACCACAGCGAGGGCCCGGGGGAGCGGCTCGCCGCCCAGGCGTGCCCGCGTCCGCCCGCGAGGACGCCTCCGGGGCAGGCGACGTGGACGTCGAGGCCCGCGGCGCGCTGGGCCTCGACGAGGTCCAGGACCACGCGTGCGACGCCGCCGTCCACGGGCTGGCTGACGTGCAGGACACGCGGGGGAGGGAGGACCGACGGCTGCGGCATGCGCGATTCCTCTGGATGGGTGCGAGGCAAGGTGCGTTACCGCCGCGCGTCGACGGCCGCGGTGGCCCGGGCCCGGAGGGAGCCGCGCGGGGCGGAGGGGCGAGGGCCGCCGACAGGGCGAGGGCCGTGGACGGAACGGGCCCCGGCGAGGGGGCAGCGGCCCGGTGCCGCCGTCCGGGTGACCGCCCGGCGGGAGGTGATCGCGGGGGCGGCGGCGCGTACGACCCCCGTGCGGCGCGGCGCGTGATACCTCTTTGCCGACTCACCGTGTTTCGCCCCGCCGCCGGGTGGCGCGGCCGCCGCGTGCCCGGGCACCAGCGGGGACGCGGCGCACGGCAGCGGGACGGCGAGGACGCGACGCGGGCCCGGGGAGTGGCACATGACGGCGTTGGCCTTCCGGAGTGGGAGGAGCGGAGAAACGCTGGAGCACGGAGGCGGGCGTAAAAGGGATTGCGGGGGCGAAGGCGGGGCTAACCGAGTGAATATGCACATTTGTGGCATGAGCACATCTATGGCTGAAATTCCTCAAGAGGAAGCGCAACTGTAGCGGGAGCCAAGAGCCTTCTCCGTGACCCGACCGCGTGTGTCGAAACTGTGAAGCGGGTGGTCAATTCGCTGGCCGGAGAGGGTTCGTGGACGTGAGCCGCCGGTGTGAGTAACACGGCGGGGCAACACGGCGACACGGCTGTCACCGAAATGGCTCGCCCCATCCATCACCCGTCCGGGGCACAACCGACCGTCAGGCATGGCCGTTGATCCACGCGCCGGGCATCCCGCACGGCACAAGCGTCATTTGACCAAGGAGCAACTCTCCATGTCGCGTACCACCAAGGCTCTCGCCCTCTCCGCCGTCGCGGCCGCCGCCGTGGCCGGTGGCGCCGGTGTCGCCGCCGCCGACAGCGGCGCGCAGGGTGCCGCCACCAACTCCCCCGGTGTCGTCTCCGGCAACGTCATCCAGGTTCCGGTGCACGTGCCCGTGAACGTCTGCGGCAACACGATCAACGTGATCGGCCTGCTGAACCCGGCGTTCGGCAACACCTGCGTCAACGACTGAGCTGACGCCTCGATCGGTACGGCCGCCCCGCAGCCTGTGGGGCGGCCGTTTCCATGCGCCGACGGCGCCCTCGCCCCGTGCGGCGTCCGGGTGACCGGCACAGGCGGCCGTCCCGGCGTGTCGGCCCCGCGTCGTCGGCGTGTCGCGCCCTCGGGCCCGTACTCGAATGGCGGGTAGCCGCAACGCCCAAGGGCCGCCCCGTACTTCCGCTTCCCACCTGCGTAAACGTCCGGTCGACCCGCAGGGGGGTGTGACGCGACGCGCCCGCTCGGTTGCGGAGGGCGATCCTCCCTTTCACGGTGATCACAAGATCCGACGGACCACCGAAAGGGAACGACCTATGCGTGCTACACCCGCACGGCGTATCGCGACCACCACGCTCTGCGCGGCGCTTCTCCTCGGCACGGCCGGACCGGCCATAGCCATGCAGGCGGAGGCCCGCCAGGAAGCGACCGCCGTGAAGGCGCCCGTCCCCGGGGCGGACGCCCTGCTCGGCCAGGTGAAGGCGCTCGGAGACCTGGGCGCCGTCCTCACCCCCGTCACCGACCTCCTCCAGGCCGCGCTCAAGGCCGACAACGGCCAGCTGCCCGCCGCCGACGCCACCAAGCTCGTCGACGCGGTCAAGGAAGCCATCGCCAAGATCACCGCCGGGGCGCCGGTCGCCCCGCCCGCCGCCGTGCCCGGCGTCCCCCAGGCACCCGCCGCACCGGCCGCACCGGCCGCGCCCGCCGTCCCCCCGGCCCCCGCCCTGCCGCCGCTCCCCGCCGCGGTGCCGAAGCTGCCGCTGGGCGGCCCGCAGGCCGCGCAGGTCCCCCTCGACATCAAGGACGACGCCCTGAAGGCGCTCCAGACCGCGGTGGACAGCCTGCTCAAGGCCGTCACGAGCGGCGACCCGACCCAGGTCGTCCCCGCCGTCACCGGTGTCGTCACCGGCCTGGTCAACGTGGTCGTGTCCACGGTGCTCAGCGGTGGTCTGCCGATCCCGAACCTGCCGGGCCTGCCCGCGCTCCCCAAGCTGCCGACGGACGCCCTGCCGCTGCCGAAGCTGCCCGTCCCGCTCCCGGTGGAGGAGTAGCCAGGGAAGCGAGCGGCCCGGGAAAGCACGCGTCCCTTCCGGGGCGCGCATGACGAGACCCGCCCCACCGGCACGTTCCGGTGCGGCGGGTCTCGTCATGCGCGGGCCGTCATTTGTTCGTCAACTTCACGTGTGCGTAGTCCAGTTGATATGAGAAGAATGCGGATTCCCTTCCATCGAGTGGGTTCCGGGAAGTTTGAGTTTCAGGGGTTTCCGTGCCGAGTTCCGCTCGTTAGGACCGGTGAGAGAGACGACAGGCAGAAGTAATTGCCTGAGCAGTGAAGCCCATTGGTGACCCGGCCAACGGTGACAAGAGTTACCAAGAAAGGAACACGATGAAGCCCCTGAAGGCTGCCGCTGTCCTCGCTGGATCGATGGCGATCGCCGGTGCCGCCGCGCCCGCTTTCGCCAACGACCTGACGCCCACCAGCCTGAACGGCGGCCTGGACACGCTGCTCAGCCAGTCGACCCTGGACGCGGCGCCGCTGAACACCAACATGCTGGACACCGAGAACAAGAACTCGGTCGTCAACACGGTCAAGCAGGCCACGGACGGGCTGAACGCGAGCGGCGGCCCGACGCAGCTGCTCGGCGGCCTGCCGCTCGCCAACTAGCCGCCCGAATTCCCGTTTCCCTTCGGGTGGGCTGAGCCGAACGGGAAACCGAAAATGCTTGGGCGTGTTATTCCAGGAATCCCCTGAATTCCGCCCCTAGGCTTCAGCCAAACCCTAAGGGAAGGTTTGATGATGAACACTGCCAAGAAGGCCGCTCTCGTCCTCGCCGCCGCCGGCATGGCCGCGGGTGCCGCGTCGGGGGCCGCTTTCGCCGACGCCGACGCCGCCGCTGACGCCGCGCACTCCCCGGGTGTCGGCTCGGGCAACGTCGGTCAGATCCCGGTGAACGTCCCGGTCAACGTCGTGGGCAACACCGCGAATCTGATCGGCGCCCTGAACCCGGCGTTCGGCAACACCGGCGTGAACAACTGACGTTCGCCCGCAGCACGTTGCGCCCCGGCTCGACGCCACGGGGCGTCGCCCCGCGCTCTTGGTGACTCCGGCACTCTCGGTGCTCTTTCCGGGCGAACGCGGCACTCAAAGGCCGGTCAGCGGAACCCTTTCCGCGGGCCGGCCTTTCGCCTGCCCGGCCACCTGTGCGCGAGACCGACCCGCCGCACGCGCTCGACCACACGCACGCGTGGCAGAGCGAATTCGGCAGCCCTGCCCCAGCGCACCCGTTCGACCGACTCCTCCCTTCGTGTGATGCGGAACGGCCGTTCGGCCACTTAGGTGACAAGCGCGAAATCCGTGCCGCGCGCGTCGCTACGGTTTCGCCCATGACCACGAAACCGAGCGAGCAGCGTCCTTTCCGGGCGGCCGACATGGGCACCCTGGGTGTCATCGCCTGGAGCGGTGAACACCCCGAGGAAGAAAAGGACATGGCCTTTCTCATGGCCTATCCCCTGGGGGACGCCGAGGGCGGTCCTGACGCCTCGGCGGAGGCGGTCGGCGCGCTGCTGCACAACTCCGGCCTGCCGGTCGGCGGCCCGCTCCTCGACGGCGCGCGCAACCCCAGCCTGCCGGTGACCCTGCTCGTCGAGGCGGGGCAGGCGGTCGTCAGCATGCCGCACGTCAACGCCCAGTGCGTGGTCCCGCCCGAGTGGCTCGCCGCCGTACAGGAGCGCGGGCACGCGTACTTCATCATGACCACGCGCGCGTGGCCGGAGGGTACGCCCGGCGCACCCGTCTCGGAGGACAACCTCAGGTCCTTCGCGGGCGACGAGGAGACCCTGACGAACGCAACGCACTGCCTGCTGCCGGTGCAGCGGCTGCGCGGCTGAGGCGGCGCCGCGGCCCCGTCCCGGCCGACGGACTCCGGCAGGGAGATCAGTCGAGGGGATCATCCGCTAAAGCGAGTATTCGGTTGCTCGGGCGAAGTTTGTGCTGGTGCGCGGGGCGGGCTCGTTGAGCCTGTGCGAACCGAGTGGTCGCCGTGAGCGAAAGGATCCGAGCCATGAAGCACACCACGAGGGGGGCCATCGCCACGGCCCTCGCCTGCACCGCGGCAGCCTGTGCGGCGTCGACCGCGGCCGCGGCGGACCACCCCGGCGTGACCGTGCCGCTCGACGGGGTCAAGCACTCCCTGGGCCTGCAGACCCCCGAGGTCACCAGCACCCTGCCGGTGCCGCTGCCCGGCGGCGACTTCGAAGGCCCCCGCTATGTGGAGGGCAAGCTGCTGCCCGAGCGAGCCGTCCCGCAGATCCCGGTCGGCAACGCGCTGCCCGACGTACAGCTCACGGCCCCGCTGACGGACGTGCTGGGCGAGGACAGCTTGAAGAGCGTGGACCTGTCGGCGCGCGGCTCCGACGTGTACGCCCTCACGCCGGGCGCCACGCTGGAGGCGCCGCTGGGTACGCCGGGCGCCGACGGCACCGCCCTGCCGCCGCTCGGCCTGCCCGGCGGCGGCCTGCACCAGCCCCTGCTCAGCGCGCAGCCGGCCGCCGACCTGGGCCTCAACTGACGCCCTGGGGAAGCCCACAGGGCCGGTGGACCGGGCGGGCCCCATGCCGGTGCGGCCGGGCCCGCGGCACCCCGGCCCGTAACGGACCGTGGGGGTCGGGCGGTTAGAGGTCCGGCAGCACACGGCCGCGGAAGAGGGAGCACATGAGCGCAGCGCCCGGTACGCCACTGACCCACCGCCTCGGGCGGCGCCACCTGCTGGGCGTCGCGGCCGCGGCCACGCTCGCCGCCGTGGGGGTGATGCGGGCGAGCGGGGCGCGGGCCACCCCGCCGGGCGCCACGGACGAGGGTTCGTTCGACGAGACGTACCGGGGGCGGCGCATCCAGGGCGACCCGGTCCTGGGCGAGCGCGGCGCGGGCCAGGACCGGTGGCGCGTCACGGTCGACGGCCGGCAGCTCGGCCTCATGCGCCGCGCCGACGGCACCTACCTGACCATGGTCGACCACTACGGGTCGTACGCGACCCCGCTCGCGGCCGCCCGCGGGGCCGTGGACGAGCTCGGGGTGACGGCGCGGCTGAACGGTCACACCCACTGACGGGCCCCGACCGCACGGGGCGCGAGGGAATGCGAAGGGGGCGCGCGTGGCCTACACACGCAAGAACCAGAACCGGCTGACCGGGGCGGAGCGGCGCAGATTCGTGGACGCGGTGCTGAGCCTCAAGCGTCGGGGCGAGTACGACGAATTCGTCCGTACGCACATCGACTTCTACGTGGCGGACGGTGAGGAGCGGCTCCGGGTCGCCCACATGACGCCGACGTTCCTGCCCTGGCACCGGCGCTTCCTGCTCGACTTCGAGCGGGCCCTCCAGCGGGTCGACGACGCGGTCACGGTCCCGTACTGGGACTGGACGCGCGACCGCACCCCGGCCGCGTCCCTGTGGGGCGACGGCTTCCTGGGCGGCAACGGGCGCGAGGGCGACCGGCAGGTGCTCACCGGTCCGTTCGCCCGCCGCAACGGGCACTGGCGGATCAAGGAGAGCGTCACCGACGGGGACTTCCTCACCCGCGCGTTCGGCAATCCCTCGAACCCCATCGACCTGCCCACGCCCGCCGACGTGGAGTGGGCGATGAAGGACTCCCGGTACGACGTCCCGCCCTGGGACTCGCGGGCGGACGGCGGCTTCCGCAACAAGCTGGAGGGCTGGACGTCCGGCGTCGGCACCGCGCGGTGGCGCAACCACAACCGCGTGCACCGCTGGGTCGGCGGACACATGCTGGGCGGCGGCTCCGTGAACGACCCCGTGTTCTGGCTGAACCACGCGTTCGTGGACCTGCTGTGGAGCCGCTGGGAACGGGAGCACCGCAGGGGCGCGCGTTTTCTGCCGGAGCGCCCGCCGGGCCTCGGCGAGCCGGGGCACGGCCGCGTCGTCTCCCGCAACGAGCCGATGCCCCCGTGGCGGACGACTCCGGGCGACATGCTCGACCACGAGCGGATCTATCGCTACGCGTGAACCGGTACGGGACCCAGTGCGGGGAGCTAGCGCGAGGGAGCCGGTACGGGGAGCCGGTACGAGGGAGTCAGTACGGCGAAACCAGTACCTGGGGAACCGTACGCGGGAAACGGGAAGCCCCCGGCGAGCAGCTCGCCGGGGGCTTCTCCTTGGTGGCGTGCTCAGTGGCCGTAGCCGCCCTCGCCGCCGGTGCCGCCGTTGTTGACGCAGGTGTTGCCGAACGCCGGGTTCAGCAGGCCGGCGGCGTCGATGGTGTTGCCGCAGACATTGACCGGGACGTGGACCGGAACCTGGATCAGGTTGCCCGAGAGGACACCGGGGGAACCCTTGGCCACGCCGTGCGCGCCGGCGTCGGCCGTGGCGAGTCCGGCGCCGCCCAGCACGACGGCACCCGCGCCGAGCGTAAGGGCGGCTGCCTTCGCGATGCGAGACATCACGTTCTCCTTCGAATTGGAAAGCACGGCCGCGTGGGTGTGGCCGCGATTGTTCTAACGCGCCGCTCTGATGTGAAGTAACGGCGCGAATTCTTCGATGATCTTCGGGAGATCGAACAGGCGCGGCGATTCGAGCAGTACTTCTGTAGGCCATTAGTGCCAGCGGCGGGCGGAATGGGGTGCGCGGCCGTGTCCCGCGGGCGGCTCGGCCGTTGCTGAGGGCATGACTTCAGCGCGACGAATTCTTGCCGCCGTGTCCCTCGCCGCCGGTGCGGCGGCGCTCGTGGCACCCGCCGCCCACGCGTCCACCGGTGCCCAGCAGGCCAAGGAGATCTCGCCGATGGCCACCATCGACGAGCTGGGCCGCATGCCGCTGCCCGAGGCACAGCACGACGCCGTGCCGACGGTGTCCAGCCAGCTCGGCGGCCTCCACCGGCTGAACGAGCTGCACCAGGTCACCGACCTGGTGCAGCCGGTGACCCAGCTCGTCCCCGCCGTGCAGACCTGAGCACGCGCCGGGCCGCGCCCGCTAGGTGAGCCGGACCCCGCGCCGGGCCAGATAGCGGACCGGGCTGATGTCCGAGCCGTAGCCGCGCCGGGACCGGATCTCCAGATGGAGGTGGGGTCCCGTGGCGCGGCCCGTGCTGCCGCTGCTGCCGATGCGGGTGCCGGTGCGGATGCGCGCCCCCTGCCGCACGGAGATGCGGTTCAGATGCGCGTACAGCGCGTAGTGGCCGTCCGGCATGCGGACCGTGACGGCCTTGCCGTACGCCCCCGACCAGCGGGCGAGCACGACGACGCCCGACCCGACGGCGTACACCGGGGTGCCCCGGGGCACGGCCAGGTCGATGCCGGTGTGGTGGCCCGCGAGCCAGTTGCCGCGGATGCCGTAGCGGGCGCTGACGCGGAAGCGGCGGCGCAGGGGGCGTGCGAAGCGGCGCGGCGGTCCGGTGAGCGCGCGGACCTCGGGGACCGCGGCGTCGGCCGCCGCCAGGTCGTCCTCGAAGTGCGGGTCGTAGCCGACCACGCAGTCCTTGTGCGGGTCTGTGGCGCCGTCGAAGCCCATGACGTCATCGCCTGCGACGTCGTCCGGATCCACGGGTCCGTCGAGGTCTTCGAACCCGTCCGGGCTGTCGAATCCGTCCGGGCCGTCGAATTCGGCGATGCCGTCGGAGTCGGCGTCGGGGCCGTCGTGGTCCGCGACGGCGTCCGGCGGGGTGCCCGCCATGCCGAGCGCTCCTGAGGCGAGCAGGACCACACCGATGCCCAGTGCGTCACGTCGAGTTCTGCCCGCTGTTTGCGGGCCGTCTATGTGGGAGCCCATGTCCGCTAGGACAACGGGGGCGGCGGAGCGGCGCACGCCCGGTTGCGCCACCTGGCGTAACGCGCGGGGGCGCACGGGCCCCGTCGCATGGGCGTTCGGGCCCACCTGTCACGGTCCTGAGGGTTCGATAGGCTCGTCCCGTGATGGCTCATCAGCCTTCGGAGGCGTCCCCCGACGACGCGTACGCGGTAGTGGCCGTCGCTTCCTCGGCCGGAGGGATCCGAGCCCTGGGCGAGCTGCTCGGTGCGCTGGGCGAGGACCTGTCCGTGCCCGTTCTCGTCGTCCAGCACCTCGACCCGCGGCACCGCACCGTCATCGTCGACGTGCTCGCCCGCCGTACGCGCCTGCCTGTGAAGCTCGCCGGGCACGACGAGCGCGCGCTGCCGGGCACGGTCTACGTCGCGCCGCCCGACCGGCACCTGCTGGTGGGCTCCGACGGCGTGCTGTCCCTGTCGAGCAGCGCGCTCGTCCACTTCGTACGCCCCTCCGCGGACCTGCTGTTCGAGTCGGTGGCGGGTGCGTACGGGCCCGGGGCCATCGCCTGTGTGCTGACCGGGACGGGTGTCGACGGCGCGATGGGCGTGGACGCGGTGAAGTCGCGCGGCGGGACCGTGATCGTCCAGGATCCGTGGTCAGCGGAATTCAAGGGCATGCCCGAGGCGGCCGTGGGTACGGGAACAGTGGACTTCGTGCTACCCCTGGAGGAGATCGCCGCGGTGATCCGCGGACTTGTCGAGACCAAGAGGCAGTGATGGGCGCAACACGAGAATCCGAGACGGACGAGGAGCTGGAGGAACTTCTCGGCTTTCTCCGGGACGCCCGCGGTTTCGATTTCACCGGGTACAAGCGCTCGTCCCTGGGGCGCCGCATCCGCAAGCGCATGGCCGACGCCGACATCTCCTCGTACGCGGACTACCGCGACCTCCTGGAGACCAACTCGGACGAATTCGGGGTGCTCTTCAACACCATCCTGATCAACGTGACCTCGATGTTCCGCGACCCGGACGCGTGGACGTACCTCCAGCGCGAGGTCCTGCCCGAGCTGCTCGCCGAGGCCGGGCCCGAGGAGGAGATCAGGGTGTGGAGCGCGGGCTGCTCCAGCGGCGAGGAGGCGTACTCCCTGGCGATCATGTTCGCCGAGGCCCTCGGCATCGAGGAGTGTCTGAACCGCGTCAAGATCTACGGCACGGACGTCGACGAGGAGGCCCTGCGGGACGCCCGCTCGGCGCTGTACACCGCCAAGTCCCTGGAGGCGCTGCCGACGGAGCTGCGCGACAAGTACTTCGAGCAGAACGGCACGCAGTACAGCGTCCGGCCCGATCTGCGGCGGCGGGTGATCTTCGGGCGGCACGACGTGACCCGGGACGCCCCCATCTCCCGGCTCGACCTGCTGGTGTGCCGCAACACCCTGATGTACTTCAACGTCGAGGCGCAGACGCAGATCATCGACCGCTTCCACTTCGCCCTGCGCGAGGGCGGCTACCTCTTCCTCGGCAAGGCCGAGATGCTTCTGAACGACGCCGACCGCTTCCAGATCGTCAGCATGCGGCAGCGCGTCTTCCGGCGCCGCCCCGGCGACGCCGGGCCGCCCTACCCGCCGTCGCCGCTGAAGATCAGGGCGGGCGCCGGGGCGGAGCCGCGCTCGGTGGCCCGCAACCGCCAGATGCGTGACCTCATCGTGGACTCCCTGCCGGTCTCCGCGGTCGCCCTGGACCCCGAGGGCGTCGTCGTCCTCGTCAACAGCCAGGCGCGGGTGCAGTTCGGCCTCACCGCCAATGACTGCGGGCGGCTCTTCCAGGACCTGGAGATCTCCTACCGGCCCGTCGAGCTGCGCTCGCTGATCGAGCAGTCCACGCACGAGCGCAGATCACTGCGGGTGAACCGGGTGGAGCGCCGCGTCGGCGACGACCTCCAGTACGTCGACATCCTGATCCAGCCGCTCACCGGAGCCAACGGACTGCCCGCGGGCACGGTCATCAGCTTCTCCGACGTCACGGTTCCCACCCAGCTCAAGTCCGAGATCAAGCGGGTCCGGGAGGAGTTGGAGACCGCGTACGAGGAGCTCCAGTCCACCAACGAGGAGTTGGAGACGACGAACGAGGAACTCCAGTCCAGCATCGAGGAGCTGGAGACCACCAACGAGGAACTCCAGTCCACCAACGAGGAACTGGAAACGACGAACGAGGAACTCCAGTCCGGCAACGAGGAACTGGAGACCATGAACGAAGAGATGCGCATCCGCACCGAGGAACTGGACGAGGCCCGCGCCTTCCTGGAGGGCGTGATGAGCAGCATCGCCGCCGGTGTGGTCGTCCTGGAGGCGGACGCGCGGGTCAGAAGCTGGAACCGGGGCGCGGCCGAGCTGTGGGGGCTCCGCCCGGACGAGGTCATGGACGAGGTGTTCTTCGGGCTCGACTTCGGGCTGCCGACGGAGGACCTGCGGCCGGTGATCCAGAAGTGCCTCGACTCCGGCAGGCGCACCGGCCCGATCGCCGTGCCCGCGGTGAACCGCATCGGCCGCGCCATCGTGTGCAACGTGGTCTGCTCACCCTTCGACGGCCATCACGGAGGCGTCGTCCTGCTGATGGAGGAGAGCCACAGCGCCTCCCTGGCCTGACGCCTCCACGACCCGGCGTGGTCCCTTTCGTACGGACGCGGTAGGCGGTCCCCGCGCGCCGGGGCGTCCGCATACGACGAGTCTCGTACCGGAGCGCGAAGCTCACACCACGTTGTGAGGGAAAGACCGAAACGGCCTCCTCCACATGTGGGCGCGGGCGTACGCTTCGGCCATGACTCCGGGCGACGGCTCCGTCAGCCAGGCGATGGCGGCCTGGCGCCGTGCCGCATCGGCGCGGGAGCGGGCCGTCCGCGCCGAGGAGGCGGCCGCGCGGCACGAGAGGTGGGCGGCGGCCACGGGTCGCGAGCTGCACCTCGACATCGCCGCCGCGCTGTACTCCGCCGCGGGGTGCCATCGTTCGTCGGCGCGATTACAGGAGTCCTTCGCCCGCCGCATGACGTGGTGGGAGCAGGGACACGGGGCCCGGCCGCGGTTCATGAGCGGTGTCGCCGAGGCCTGCGGCACGAGCAGCGCGGCCCTCACCCTCGTGGACGGCAGGCAGCGGCAGCTCGCCGTCGCCGCGTCGGACCGGCCGGCCCGCGCCGCGCAGGACCTGGAGTTCATGCTCAGCGAGGGCCCCACCAAGGACGCCACCCGCAGCCGGAACCTGGTCTTCGCCTCCCGCGAGGCGATCGAGGCGCGCTGGCCCTGCTACGGCCCGGCCCTGACCGCGCTGGGCATCCACGAGGTCGCCGCGGTCCCGCTGGACTCCAGCGACCGCTGCCTCGGCGCGCTCGCCGTGTTCGACCCGCGCCCGGGCCTGGTCGGCACCCGGACGTTCACGGAGATCGTGGGGGCGCTGGCCCGCACCGTCCTCCTGGACCCCGACGCCGACCCCGAGCTGTACGGCGGCATCGACCACCGGGACGTGGTGCAGCAGGCGGCGGGCATGCTCTCCGTGCACCTGGGATGTCACGTCGAGGACGCCCTCGCACTGATCAAGGCGCGGGCGTTCAGCGACGCGGAGAGCCTGGAGACCCTCGCTGGGCAGATCGTGGCCGGTGATTTGAAGATCACCCCGAGAGGGTCACCATGACGATGTCACAGCAGCGCCTCGCCGAGGCCTTCGTGGAGCTGGCGGGCGGTGCTCCCGGCGATCCCGTCGACCCGTCCGCGCTCCTGGCGGCGCTCGCCGCGCGCGGCAGCGAACTCCTCGGCGCCCGCGCCTGCGCGGTCCTCGGCGAGCCGTCCGAGTCGGGCGAAGCGCAGGTGTACGCCTCCGAGACCGCGGCCCGGGACCTCGCCCTCGGCGTGCACCAGGAGGACGAGGGGCCGGGGGCGTACTGCCGGGAGACCGGGCGCCCCGTGCCGCGGACCGACCTGGAGAACCCGGTCGTCCGGCTGCGCTGGCCCCACTACGTGCCGCGTGCGCTGGCCCTGGGCTATACGCATGTCGCGGCCCGGCCGCTGCGCGGGCGGGAGCGGACCGTGGGCGCGCTCGTGCTCTTGGGCTCCCCCGAGGAGCCGGTCACCGACGAGGGGCTCGCCATCGGCCAGTCCCTCGCGGACATCGTGGCCACGGCGCTGCTGCGGGAGGACGAGCTGCGCCGGTCCCACACCCTCGCCGGGCAGCTCCAGCACGCCCTGACCAGCCGCCTCGTCATCGAGCAGGCCAAGGGCATCCTCGCCGCGAGCCGGGCGCTGACCATGGACGAGGCGTTCGCGCTCCTGCGCGGCTACGCCCGCTCGCACCAGCGGAAGCTGGCGGGGGTGGCGCGGGACGTGGTGGAGGGGAGGCTGGATCCCTGACGGGACACCCTGCCCCTCCCCGCCCCCTGCCCCCGCGTCAGCTCCGCTCGTCCCCGCCCTCCGCCTCGGCCTCCGCCTGCTTCGCCTGCACCTCGGGGTCGAGTGACGCCTGGCCGCTGCCGTCCACCGAGGTCAGCGGGGTGCGGTCGGGGACCTCCGTGGCCGCGGGGGGCTCGACCAGCCAGTCCGGGTTGGCCTGCTTGTCCCACCACTTCCACACGGCGATCGCGGCGGCACCGAGCACACCGAGCACGGCGAGCCGCTTGACCGTGCGGCCGGTGCGGGACCGGCGCTCCTGCCTGCGGGCGATCTCCTTGATCTCCTGCGGCGACACCTGACCGCGCAGCGCGGCGAGCGCCGCCGCGCCCCGGGCCGCCGCCTCCTCGCGGACCGGGCCGGAGACGGCCACGGCGTGCTCGATGCGGGGCTTCGAGAAATCGGCGGCCTGGCGGGCGGCCCTGCGGGTGCGGACGGCGGCCTCGTGCGCCGCGTGGTCGAGCTTCGGCGGCACATGCCCCCGTGCCTGCACCACGCGCGGCGCGACGTGCGCCCCGTACTGGGCGCGGGCCTGGTCGGCGGCGGTGTGCGCCGCGTGCGACACCTTCGGGGCGAGGCGCGAGCGCGCCTCCTGTGCCAGGTGGGTGGCCCGGTCCTTGGCTTCTTCGGCGTAGGGCGCCACCGCGTCCGCGGCGTGCCGCGCGCTTTCCTTCGCCGAGTCGGCCGCGGCGCGCACGCTGTCTTTGCGGGTCACGGGATCCTCCTCCTTGGTGGCGTATAGGTATGTCACCTTTCCACCCTTTCCGGGATCATGCCTGCCGGGATGGAACCGGTCCACGCGCGGATGGGCATCCGGGGCGCCCCCACGAGCGCGGGGCGCGCGTCGGTCCGCCCCGGCCGCCGGTGCGACACGGTGTCCGGCACGGCGTCGGGCACGGCCCGCGGCTCCCGGCGCACCCGGAACCACGCGATCCGTGGCGGGCGAAGCCGCTCGATCCGGTACGGGCAGGGCCCGCCGACGACAATGCCACGGATCGTCCCCAGGTGCGCCTGCTCGGCGGCTACTCGTCCCAAACCGGTCCGTGCGAGGATCGGAGGGTCACAGAGGACAACGGAAGGCAGATCGTGGCTGAGCAGCTTTACGCCACTCTCAAGACCAACCAGGGCGACATCGAGATCCGGCTTCTGCCGAACCACGCGCCCAAAACGGTCAGGAACTTTGTTGAGCTCGCCCAGGGCGAGCGCGAGTGGGTGCACCCCGCCACCGGCAAGAAGTCCACGGACAAGCTGTACGACGGCACGGTCTTCCACCGGGTGATCAGCGGCTTCATGATCCAGGGCGGCGACCCGCTGGGCAACGGCACGGGCGGCCCCGGCTACGAGTTCGAGGACGAGTTCCACCCTGACCTGGCCTTCGACAAGCCGTACCTCCTCGCCATGGCCAACGCGGGCCCGGGCACCAACGGCTCGCAGTTCTTCATCACGGTCTCCCCGACCGCGTGGCTGACCCGCAAGCACACCATCTTCGGCGAGGTCACCAACGACGCCGGCAAGAAGGTCGTGGACGCCATCGCCGGTACGCAGACCAACCCGCGCACGGACCGCCCGGTGAACGACGTCGTCATCGAGTCCGTCGTCGTCGAGACGCGCGAGGGCTGAGCGCCTCCACGCTCGATCCCGTCCGTCGGGAGCTCCCGCCCGCCGGTGAGCTCCCGCCCGCCGGGGAACAAAACCGCCCCGCCCATCCGTAGAGGAGGGCGGGGCGGTGCGTTGACCAGCATGCCGACGCCGCCCGCGTACGGCAGACCAGAGGGGACCGCGATGGACCAGGCGCCAGGCAGCCCGGAGGGGCCGCAGGACGCGCAGAGCCTGCCGAGCTGCTACCGCCATCCCGGCCGGGAGACGGCGATCAGCTGCACCCGCTGCGAGCGTCCGATCTGCCCGGAGTGCATGATCAGCGCCTCCGTCGGCTTCCAGTGCCCCGAGTGCGTCAAGGGCGGCTCCGGCACCGGACACGCCCCGGCGGCCACTCAGCCGCGCACCCTGGCGGGCGGCACGCTCACGCAGGACCCGCGCCTGCTCACGAAGATCATCCTTGTCCTCAACGTGCTGGTGTTCGTCGCGGTGCGCGCCCGTGAGGACCTCGTCGGGGACCTGTTCCTGATCGGCCGGTGGCCCCCCGAGCCGTTCCCCGCCACCGAGGGCGTGGCGGACGGTCAGGCGTACCGCCTGGTCACGGCCATGTTCACGCACCAGGAGATCTGGCACATCGCGTTCAACATGCTGGGGCTCTGGTGGCTCGGCGGCCCCCTGGAGGCGGCGCTCGGGCGGGCGCGGTTCCTCGCCCTGTATCTGCTGTCGGGGCTCGGCGGCAGCGCTCTGACGTACCTGGTCTCGGACCCCAGTGACGCCTCGCTCGGCGCCTCCGGGGCGATCTTCGGCCTGCTCGGCGCGACGGCGGTCCTGATGCGCCGGCTGAACTACGACATGCGTCCGGTCATCGCCCTGCTCGCGCTGAACCTGCTCTTCACCTTCACCTGGAGCGGCATCGCCTGGCAGGCGCACGTCGGCGGTCTCGTCGCCGGTGTCGCCATCGCGTACGGCATGGTGCACGCGCCGCGCGAGCGCCGGGCCCTGGTGCAGTGGGGCACCTGCGCCCTGGTGTTCCTGGTGATCGCGGCCACCGTGATCGTGCGGACCGTGCAGCTCACCTGAGGCACCGGTTCAGCCGAGGCTTCCGTGGCCCCGCCCGTTCCCGGGCGGGGCCACGGCCGTTGTCGGCCGGGGGATGCGGGACAGTCCCGAGCCCGGTGCGGGGGCGATCGCCGTGCCTGCCCGCGGATACAGGACGATCCCCGTATCCGGTGCGGATACGGGGTTCTCCCCACCGTCTCACCCCAGGTTGTCCACAGTCTGTGCCCGATCTTGTGCACGAAGTGGGGAACGTCTGTTCCGTGCGTCGCCGATCCGGGTTTTCCCAGGCGGGGCAAGGAGTGGACGGGTCGGGCCAGGGCGGTCGACCAGTCACACCGGCGTCAACGTCCGGAGAGTTATCCACAGATCTTCAGACCTTTCCCCAGGTCTGTGGATGGCACCGCTCGCGCTGTGGATAACTCAGGCCAGGGCTTGCGTTCCGCCCCCGGCGTTACCCCGGCTCGTTACTTCCACTGAGTGGAGACGCCGAAGCCCGCGGCGATGAAGCCGAAGCCGACCACGATGTTCCAGTTGCCCAGGGGGTCGATCGGCAGCTCGCCGTCCGTGACGTAGAAGACGACGATCCAGGCGAGGCCGATCAGGAACATCGCCAGCATCACCGGAGCGACCCAGCTGCGGCTGGTCAGCTTGATGTTCGTCGCCTTCTTCGACGACGGGGGCGTGTAGTCGTCTGCCTTCTTGCGGATACGTGACTTCGGCACGAGGGTCTCTCCTGTCGATGCGCTGCGTGGCCGCGCAGGTAACTGGGTCGGGCGCCGGGGGCGGACACTACGGTGCGCTAAGTCTTCCCCCGGGCGTCCGTTAGCGTAGTGCTTCCGCGGCGGTGAAGGAGATAAGGGTACGTTGAGCAATTCCGCCGACTTCCCCACGGGCCCGGGCCGGCCGTCCCCGGGCACGGGCCGACGCCGCCGCTGGCGGCCGGTCCGCGTGCTCACCGCAGGCGTCTTCGCGCTCGCCGGCCTGCTCTTCATGACCAGCTTCAACACGGCCAAGGGCACCAACATCCGCACCGACGACTCCCTCCTGAAGCTCTCCGACCTCATCCAGGAGCGCAGCCGCAAGAACAGGGACCTCGACGCGTCCACCGGCTCGCTGCGCGACGAGGTCGATTCCCTCGCCCGCCGCGACAGTCCCGGCACCAAGGCCGACGACGCCCGGCTCAGTGCCCTGGAGCGGAACGCGGGCACCAAGAAGCTGAGCGGCCAGGCCGTCTCGGTCACCCTCACCGACGCCCCGCCGCACGCCACCGCCAAGCTCCCCGGCTACCCCGAGCCGCAGCCCAACGACCTGGTCATCCACCAGCAGGACCTCCAGGCCGTGGTCAACGCCCTGTGGCAGGGCGGCGCCAAGGGCATCAAGGTCATGGACCAGCGGCTGATCTCCACCAGCGCCGTGCGCTGCGTCGGCAACACCCTGATCCTCCAGGGCCGCGTCTACTCACCGCCGTACACGGTGACCGCGATCGGCGACCCGGACCGCCTCAAGAAGGCCCTCGCCGCCTCGCCCGAGATCCAGAACTACATGCTGTACGTCAACGCCTACGGGCTCGGCTGGAAAGTCGACGACGACGGGGCGGTGACTCTTCCCGGCTACTCGGGCACAGTGAACCTTCATCACGCGAAGCCTGTGGAGTAGCGCTCGCTCGGGAGGTCCCTGCGGTGTCGGTGCGCGTGCTCGTCCGGACGGCCAGCGAACTGTGCGTCACCGTCGGCACCCTGATCGTGCTCTTCGTGGTCTACGTGCTGTTCTGGACCGGAGTGAAGGCCGACCGGGCCATGGACGACCAGATCGACCGCCTCCAGGACCGGTGGGCCGAACAGTCTTTGGCCGCGGGCGAGGGCGGTGGCGCGGCCCCGCTCCTCGCCAAGGAGACCGCCCCCTACGAGAACGGCGAGCCCTTCGCCGTCATGTACATCCCCCGCTTCGGTTTCACGTGGAACAAGCCCGTGCTCCAGGGCACCGCCACCGACACCCTCAAGAAGGGCCTCGGCCACTACGCGCGCACCGCCCGGCTCGGCCAGCGGGGCAACTTCGCCGTGGCCGGACACCGGCGCACCTACGGCGACCCGTTCAAGGACTTCCCCGCACTGCGCCCCGGCGACGCGGTCGTCCTGACCGACGGCACGACCTGGTTCACGTACCGCATCGACAAGAAGCCGTACAAGACGCTGCCCAGCGACATCGGGGTCGTCGACCCGGTGCCGCGGGGCTCCGGCTACCGCGCGCCCGGCCGCTATCTCACCCTGACCACCTGCGAGCCCGAGTGGGGCCACAGCCACCGGCTGATCGCCTGGGCCCATCTGGACGCCACCCAGCCCGTGGAGGCAGGGAAACCCGAGGCACTGCGCCGTTAGTCTGGTGCGGTACGGCGGCGACGGCCGGTGCGATGGGGCCGGGTGGCCGTGTGGCGACGAAAGGGACGGCATGTACGGCTGGATCTGGCGACATCTGCCGGGGAACGCATGGGTGAGAGCACTGATCTCCCTGGTGCTGGTCCTCGCCGTGGTCTATGTGCTGTTCCAGTACGTGTTCCCCTGGGCCGAGCCCCTGCTTCCCTTCAACGACGTGACGGTGGACAACTGATGGGCGCGCGCATCCTCGTCGTCGACAACTACGACAGCTTCGTCTTCAACCTCGTGCAGTACCTGTACCAACTGGGCGCGGAGTGCGAGGTCCTGCGCAACGACGAGGTCGAGCTGCGGCACGCGCAGGACGGCTTCGACGGTGTCCTCCTGTCGCCGGGCCCCGGCACCCCCGAGCAGGCGGGCGTCTGCGTGGACATGGTGCGCCACTGCGCCGCCACCGGGGTGCCTGTCTTCGGCGTCTGTCTGGGCATGCAGTCGATGGCCGTGGCGTACGGCGGCGTCGTGGACCGGGCGCCGGAGCTCCTGCACGGCAAGACCTCGCCGGTCACGCACGAGGGCAAGGGCGTCTTCGCGGGCCTGCCCTCGCCCTTCACCGCGACCCGGTACCACTCGCTTGCGGCCGAGCCCGCCACGGTGCCCGCGGAGCTGGAAGTCACCGCCCGCACGGCGGACGGCATCATCATGGGCCTGCGCCACCGCGAACTGCCCGTCGAGGGCGTGCAGTTCCACCCCGAGTCCGTCCTCACCGAGCACGGGCACCTGATGCTCGCCAACTGGCTCGCCGAGTGCGGAGACGCCGGGGCCGTCGCACGATCGAGCGGGCTCGCCCCGGTGGTGGGCAGGGCCACGGCGTGACCGCGGAGGCGCACGGGGGCGCCGACGCGACGGGGGCGGGGGAGCATCCGTCACCGTGGTTCCGCAGTGCGCCGGCGCCGGACGCGCCTGATCCCGATCCCCCCGCGCCTCAGCTTGCCGCCGATCCGCCCGCGCCTCAGCTTGCCGCCGAGGCTCCTGCGCCCGGGCTCGTTCCCGAAGCCCCGGAGCCGTACGTACCGGCGTACGATCCGCCGCCGGACGACGAGACCATCGGCCTGCGGACGGCGGACACCCGCCGAATAGCGGGCGAGCCGGTGGTGCCGGGCGGCCGGGCCGCGCGGCGGAAGGCCGCCAAGCACAAGGGCCGCCGGGGCGCGAAGGCCCGGGCGCGGGCGGCTCCCGCCACCGAGAGCCCGCCGGACCGCCCGCTGACCAGGCTCGAAGCCCGGCGCGCCGAGCGCGCCCGCAGACCGGGCCCGGCCACCGTGGCGAGCCGCGTCATCGGCGAGCTGTTCATCACCGCGGGCGTCCTGATGCTCCTGTTCGTCACGTACCAGCTGTGGTGGACGAACATAAGGGCCCATCAGCAGGCGAACGCGGCCGCCCGCGACCTCCAGGAGGACTGGGCGAAGGGCAAGGGCAAGCCCGGCACCTTCGAGCCGGGCCAGGGCTTCGCGCTGCTGCACATCCCCAAGCTCGACGTCGTCGTGCCGGTCGCCGAGGGCATCGACAAGCACAAGGTCCTCGACCGGGGCATGGTCGGCCACTACAGCGAGGGCGGCACCAAGACCCCGATGCCGGACGCGGACCCGGGCAACTTCTCCGTCGCCGGACACCGCAACACCCACGGCGAGCCGTTCCGGTACATCAACCGGCTCAAACCCGGCGACCCGATCGTGGTCGAGACGCAGGACACGTACTACGTCTACAAGATGGCGAGCATCCTCCCGCAGACCAGCCCCGGCAACACGGCGGTCCTCGGCCCCGTCCCACCCGGCTCCGGCTTCACGAAACCAGGCCGCTACATCACACTGACCACCTGCACCCCCGAGTTCACGAGTAAGTACCGAATGATCGTGTGGGGCAAGATGGTCGAAGACCGGCCACGGGCCAAGGGGAAACCGGCCGCGCTGGTCGACTAAGGGCGCCGGAAAGCCAAGACAGACAGGGCGGATGCAGTGGCAGCCACCACCGAAGAGGACGAGCGGACCGACGAGTCCAAGCCCGCGGACGGGCCGCGGCCGCGCGGCCGCGGCCCCATCGCGACGGCCGTCAGCGTCTTCGGCGAACTCCTCATCACCGCGGGCCTGGTCCTGGGCCTGTTCGTCGTCTACTCGCTGTGGTGGACCAACGTCATAGCGGACCGCGAGGCGAGGAAGCAGGGCGACCGCGTCCGCGACCACTGGGCCGGCGGCCCCGGCGCCCTGAACACCAAGGACGGCATCGGCTTCCTCCACGTACCGGCGATGGGCGGCGGCGAGATCCTCGTGAAGAAGGGCACCGCCACCCACACCCTCAACAACGGAGTCGCGGGCTACTACACGGACCCGGTCAAGTCCGCCCTGCCGCAGGACGCGAAGGGCAACTTCTCGCTGGCCGCCCACCGCGACGGCCACGGCGCGAAGTTCCACAAGATCGACAAGATCGGCGAGGGCGACCCGATCGTCTTCGAGACCCGCGACAAGTGGTACGTGTACAAGGTCTACAAGACCCTTCCCGAGACCTCGAAGTTCAACGTCCGCGTCCTCGACCCCGTCCCGAAGGAGTCGGGCGCGAAGAAGCCCGGCCGCTACATCACCCTCACGACCTGCACGCCCGTGTACACGTCGGCGTACCGCTACGTGGTGTGGGGCGAGCTGGAACGCGTCGAGAAGGTCGACAACAGGCGGACACCGCCGCCCGAGCTCCGCTGACGCGGCCCGCGCACGAGAGAGCCCCGGCACCGTGTGGTGCCGGGGCTCTTCCCGTAGGGGGCTCGGGACTCAGTCCCGCTCGTGACGGCCGAAGCCGGTGGCGCCCTCGATGAAGCCGCCGCCTCCGTCGTCACCGCCGCCGCCGTTGTCGCCGCCGCCCTGCTGGCCGCCGCTGCCGCCGACGGTCGTCAGGTTGACGGCGGTGCCGGGCTTGACCTTCGTACCCGGCGTCGGGGTGACGAGGACGACCAGCGCGTCGTCGTCCTGCGGGCCCTGGATGTTGCCGACCGTCAGGTCCGCGTCCTCGATGGCGTCACGGGCGTCGGACAGCTTCTGGCCGGTGACGGTGGGCACCTGGACGTCCTCCTCCTCGGCCTTCTTCTTGGCCACCTGGACGGTGACCGTGGAATTGGGGTCGACCTTCGTGCCCGCGGTGGGCGTGGTCTGGATGACCTTGCCCTCCTCGACGCTGTCGCTCTCCACGTCCGTACGGGTCGCGGTGAGCCCGCTGTCCTCGATCTGCTTCTTCGCGGCCTCCCACGTCTGACCGGACACGTCCGGGACGGTGGGCTTCTGCTGCTCCTTGGCGATGTACAGCGTGATCGTGCTGCCCTTTTGCACCTCGGTGCCGGTGACCGGGTCCTGCTCGAGGACCTTGCCCTCGGTCTCCGTGGAGATCCGCTGCTTGGTCTCCACCTTGAGCTGGTAGTCGTCGCCCTCGAGCTTCTCGGTGGCCTCGTCCTCGTCCAGGCCGAGGACGCTCGGGACGGCCACCTTCGGGGCTCCCGTGGACACGACCACGTTGATCGTGTCGCCCTTCTCGACCTTGGTGCCCTCGGTCGGGTCCTGCGAGCAGATCTCGCCCTTGGGGTACTTCTCGCAGGTCTTGCGCTCGGAGACCTCGATCTTCAGGTCGACGTTCGCCGCGGACTCCTTGGCTTCCTTCAGCGTCTCGCCGACGAAATTCGGTGCCTTCTTGTCGTCGGCCGCGCCCCCGCCGCCGCTGAACGCCCACTTGCCGATCAGGATCGCGCCCACCAGGACGAGGATGCCCGCGGCCACGAGGAGGATCGTCGACGTGTTGCTCTTCTTCTGGCGGCCGCGGCGGCCGTTCTCGTCGTAGCCGTAGCCGCCGTCGTCCGGGTTGACCGGGGGCATCATCGACGTCTGGCCCTGGCCCGGCGCGCCGTTCTGCGGGCGCAGCATGGCCGTGGCCTGGTCGTCCGGGCCGCCGTAGCCGACGGCGCCCATCGCGGCGGTGGCGGCGACGGGCTGGCCGTCGAGGCAGGCCTCGATGTCGGCGCGCATCTCGTCCGCCGACTGGTAGCGGTAGTCCGGGTCCTTGGTGAGCGCCTTGAGGACGATCGCGTCCATCTCGGGCGTGATCTCGTTGTCGAAGACGCTCGGGGCCTGCGGCTCTTCCCGCACGTGCTGGTAGGCCACCGCGACCGGGGAGTCGCCCACGAACGGCGGGCGCACGGTCAGCAGCTCGTACAGCAGACAGCCCGTGGAGTAGAGGTCGGAGCGCGCGTCGACCTGCTCGCCCTTGGCCTGCTCGGGCGAGAGGTACTGCGCGGTGCCGATGACCGCCGCGGTCTGCGTCATCGTCATGCCGGACTCGCCCATGGCGCGGGCGATGCCGAAGTCCATGACCTTGACCTGGCCGTTGCGCGTCAGCATGACGTTCGCGGGCTTGATGTCGCGGTGGACGATCTGGTTGCGGTGCGAGTACTCCAGGGCCTGGAGGATGCCGATCGTCATCTCCATGGCGCGCTCGGGAAGGAGCTTGCGCCCGGAGTGCAGGAGCTCGCGCAGCGTGGAGCCGTCGACGTACTCCATGACGATGTACGGGATGGAGACCCCGTCGACGTAGTCCTCGCCGGTGTCGTAGACCGCGACGATCGCCGGATGGTTGAGCGAGGCGGCCGACTGGGCCTCACGGCGGAACCGGGCCTGGAACGACGGGTCGCGGGCGAGGTCCACCCGCAGCGTCTTCACCGCCACGGTGCGGCCGAGGCGGGTGTCGTGCGCGAGGTAGACCTCGGCCATTCCGCCGCGGCCGAGCACCTGGCCCAGCTCGTACCGGCCGCCGAGGCGACGCGGCTCTTCCATAGCTATTCCAGCCCTCTCCGTCGGTCCCGACCGCACCGTGTTGCGCGGTCCGGCGGTGTGCTGTCCGGGCATACCGTACCCGGCTCGCCTGACGTGACCCGGCCGCAACCGTCACCCGATACAGGACCGGTATCGCAACGTGCACCGATGGGGAGTGGCCGTGACACGGGTCACTTCTTGCTGTCGAGGACCGCCTTCATCACGTCCCTCGCGATCGGAGCCGCGAGACCGCCGCCGGAGATGTCGTCACGGCTCGCCGCACTGTCCTCGACGACCACGGCGACCGCGACCGGGGAACCCGACTCGGTCTTCGCGTAGCTGATGAACCACGCGTACGGGTTCTTGCTGTTGTTCAGGCCGTGCTGGGCCGTGCCCGTCTTGCCGCCGACGGTGACGCCGGGGATCTTGGCCTTGGTGCCGGTGCCCTCGTTCACGACCGTCTGCATCATGTCCTGGAGCTTCTGCGCGTTCTCCTTGGACAGCGGGGTGCTCATCTCCTTCGGCGAGTGCTTCTCGACCACGTCGAGGTTCGGCGCCTGGAGCTCACGGACCATGTACGGCTCCATGAGGGTGCCGTCGTTGGCGATCGCGGACGTCACCATCGCCATCTGCAACGGCGTCGCCGCGGTCTCGAACTGGCCGATGGACGACAGCGCGGTCTGCGGCTTGTCCATCTCCTTGGGGAAGTTCGAGGCGTTGGAACGGACCGGGACGAACTGCTCCTCGTTGAAGCCGAACTCCTCGGCGGTCTCCAGCATCTTGTCCTTGCCGAGATCGGAGCCGATCTTGCCGAAGACGGTGTTGCAGGACACCCGCAGCGCCTCGCGCAGCGTGGCGTTCTTGCAGGGGATCGGGCCCTCGTTCTTCAGCTCCGTACGGGTGTCGGGCATCACCCAGGGCAGCGGGGAGCGCGTCTTGGAGTCGATGTCCGAGTACAGGCCGTGCTCCAGCGCCGCCGCGGCGGTGACCACCTTGAAGGTGGAGCCGGGCGGGTAGGTCTCGCGCAGCGCCCGGTTCAGCATGGGCTTGTCGCGGTCCTTGTCCAGCTTCCCGAAGGTCTCGGCTTCCTTGTTGGTGTTGCCCGCGAACCGGGAGGGGTCGTACGACGGGGTGGAGGCCAGCGCCAGAATCGCGCCCGTCTCCGGGTCGATCGCGGCGACGGCGCCCTTGCCGCGGTTCTTCAGGCCGTTGTACGCGGCCTTCTGGGCGGCGGCGTTCAGCGTCGTGACGACGTTGCCGCCCTCCTTCTTCTTGCCGGTCAGCATGTCGAGGCTGCGGCGGAAGAAGAGCCGGTCGTCGTTGCCCGTGAGGATGCGGTCCTCGATGGACTCGATCTGAGTGGCCCCTATGCGCTGCGAGGCGAAACCCGTGACCGGCGACCACATGGGCCCGTTCTTGTACGTCCGCTTGTACTTGAAGTCGTCGCCGTCGACCTTCTTGGAGCCCGTGATCGGGTTGCCGTCCACGATGATGTCGCCGCGCGGCTGCGCGTACCGCTCGATCGGCACGCGGCGGTTCATGGTGTGCTCGGCGAGCTTGTCGGCCTTGACGTACTGCAGCCAGTTGTCCCGGACGAGCAGCGCGAGGACGAGCAGCCCGCAGAAGATCGCGATGCGGCGCAGGGGCTTGTTCACGGCCGTACCACCTGGGTCATCTCGGCGTCGGGGTTCGGGGCGGGCGACGGCGCCGGGCGGCGCGCGGTGTCGCTGATGCGCAGCAGGACCCCGATCAGCGCCCAGTTGGCGATCACGGACGAACCGCCGTACGCGATGAACGGCATCGTCATACCGGTCAGCGGGATCAGGCCCATGACGCCGCCCGCGACGACGAACACCTGGATGGCGAACGCGCCGGACAGGCCGACCGCGAGCAGCTTGCCGAACGGGTCGCGGGCCGCGAGCGCCGTGCGCACGCCCCGCTCCACGATCAGGCCGTAGAGCAGCAGGATCGCCATGACACCGGCGAGACCCAGCTCCTCGCCGTACGTGGCGAGGATGAAGTCGGAGTTGGCGGCGAAGCCGATCAGGTCGGAGTGGCCCTGTCCGAGGCCGCTGCCGAGGGTGCCGCCGGAGCCGAACGCCATCAGCGACTGGGCGATCTGGTCGGTACCGGTCGCCGCGATGACGTCGGCGTTGAACGGGTCGAGCCAGGCGTCCACACGCACCTTCACGTGCGGCTCGAAGGAGGCCACGGTGACCGCGCCCACGGCCGACATCAGCAGACCGAACACGATCCAGCTGGTGCGCTCCGTGGCGACGTACAGCATCACGACGAACATGCCGAAGAACAGCAGCGACGTACCGAGGTCGGTCTCGAAGACCAGGATCAGGATGGACATCGCCCACACGGCGAGGATCGGACCGAGGTCACGACCGCGCGGCAGGTACAGACCCATGAAGCGGCGGCTGGCCAGCGCGAGCGCGTCCCGCTTGACCATCAGATAGCCCGCGAAGAACACCGCGATGACGATCTTCGCGAACTCCGCCGGTTGGATCGAGAAGGCGCCGACCTGGATCCAGATCTTGGCGCCGTAGATGTTCTTGCCGAGGCCCGGGACCAGCGGAAGGAGCAGCAGCCCGATCGCGGCGACCATCGAGATGTACGTGTACCGCTGCAGGACGCGGTGGTCCTTCAGGAACAGCATGACGATCACGAACAGCGCGATGCCGACCGCCGAGTACAGCAACTGCTTCGGCGCGGACGGGCTGAACGCCCCGAACGACGCCTTGGCCAGCTGCTGGAGTCTCTCCGACTGGTCGAGGCGCCAGATCACCACCAGGCCCAGGCCGTTGAGCAGCGTGCCGAGCGGCAGAAGGAGCGGGTCGGCGTACGGCGCGAACTTGCGCACCACCAGGTGCGCGACGCCCGCGAGCAGGCCGAGTCCGAGGCCGTAGCCGAGCATGCCCGGGGGGAGCTCGCCGGAGATGGCGAGGCCCACGTTCATATAGGCGAACAGCGGGATGACGACGGCGAACACCAGGAGCGCGAGCTCGGTGTTGCGCCGGCTCGGCGCACCGATGGCGCCGATCGTCGACGTGTGTGTAGTGCTACTGCTCATGGCGTGCAAGGGCCCCCAACGGCTGCTTACTGCTTACCGCACTGCGGGACCAGCTTCTTCTCCTCCTCGGAGAGGCTGGGGCCGGGTGTGGGAGTCGGTGCGGTGGTGGACTTGGACTTGTCGTCCTTGGCGTTCTTGTCGTCGTCGGACGCGGGTGCGCCGGTCTGGCCGCTCATGCCGCCCGCCTCGCCCTCACCGGGCTTGGCGCTCGGCTTGGCCTCGCGCTCCGAACGCTCCTTGTTCTCCCGCTCGATCCTGCGCCGCTCGGCGTCCTTCTCGCACGCCGACGCCTGCAGGCCGAGCTCCTCGATCTTCCGCTGGGCGTCGTCGAGGCTGTCCTCGACGATGGCCTCCTCGACCTGCTTGCGCTGGTATGGCGGAAGGTACTTGAGTTCGATCTCGGGGTGGTCCTTCTCGACCTTCGACAGGCTCACCCAGGCCAGGTCCTGGTCGATGCCGCGGTAGAGCGCCACGTGCTCTTCGTTCGTACCGACGTAGTACTGCGTCTGCGTCCAGCGGTAGCCCCCGTAGAGGCCGCCCGCCACCACGGCGAGCGCGAGCGCCGTGTACAGCGATCTCTTCAGCCACTTGCGGCCGCCGCCGGGCTTCACGAAGTCCTCGTCGTCGTACGCGCCGAAGGAGCCCTCCGGGACGTACCCCGCGGTGTCGCCGCTACCGGGCGGGCCGAAGCCGCCCGCGGACGGCGGCGCGGGACGGCCGAGGCCGGAGGCGCGGCCCGCCGGGGTCTCCATGGCTCCGCCGTCGCTCGTCTGCAGCTGGTTCTCCGCGACCGCGCCGACCACCACGGGGGTGTCGGACAGCTGGCCCGCGAGGGTGTCACCGGTGTCGATGTCCAGGACGTCGGCCACGATCACCGTGATGTTGTCCGGGCCGCCGCCGCGCAGGGCGAGCTGGATCAGCTCCTGCACGGTCTCCTGGGGGCCCTGGTAGCTGGCGAGCGTGTCCTCCATCGTCTGGTGCGACACGACGCCGGAGAGGCCGTCCGAGCAGATCAAGTACCGGTCACCCGCGCGGACTTCGCGGATCGACAGATCCGGCTCCACGTGGTCACCGCTGCCGAGGGCGCGCATCAGCAGCGAGCGCTGCGGATGCGTCGTCGCCTCCTCCTCGGTGATGCGGCCCTCGTCCACGAGCCGCTGCACCCAGGTGTGGTCCTGCGTGATCTGCGTGAGCACGCCGTCGCGCAGCAGATACGCGCGCGAGTCGCCGACGTGCACCAGACCGAGCCGCTGGCCCGTCCACAGCAGGGCGGTGAGCGTCGTGCCCATGCCCTCCAGCTGCGGGTCCTCCTCGACCATCAGACGCAGCTGGTCGTTGGCCCGCTGCACGGCGGTGCCGAGCGAGGTGAGGATGTCCGAACCCGGCACGTCGTCGTCGAGCGTGACGAGCGTCGAGATCACCTCGGAGCTCGCCACCTCGCCCGCGGCCTGACCCCCCATGCCGTCGGCGATGGCCAGGAGCCGCGGACCGGCGTAACCGGAGTCCTCGTTCCCCTCCCGGATCATGCCTTTGTGCGATCCGGCGGCGAAGCGCAGTGACAGACTCATGCGCACCTCGCCCGTCGGCTCCGGGTACATCCGCACGGTGCCCACCCTCCGGTCGGGAGCGCGCTGGCGTCCTGAATCTGGACCGCGTCGGCTCGCTCGCTCCGCTCGCTCATTGTCGTACTACTTCCGCAGCTCGATGACGGTCTTGCCGATGCGGATCGGCGCGCCCAGCGGAACGGGCGTCGGGGTGGTCAGGCGGGTCCGGTCGAGATACGTGCCGTTGGTGGACCCGAGGTCCTCGACGATCCACTGGCCGTCACGGTCCGGATAGATCCTGGCATGCCTGCTGGAGGCGTAGTCGTCGTCCAGCACGATGGTCGAGTCGTGCGCCCGGCCGAGCGAGATCGTCTGGCCCTGCAGCGCCACGGTCGTACCCGTGAGCGTCCCTTCCGAGACGACCAGCTTCGTGGGGGCGCCACGGCGCTGGCGGCCGCCCCCGCCGCCCTGCCGTCCGCGACCGCCACCGTCCTGCTGGCGCTGCGGCGGCGGCGCGGCGGCCTGCCGGGCCGCCTGCCGTCCGCCCTCACGGCGCGAGCCGCGCTGAGTGACGCGCGTACCGAACAGGTCGCTGCGGATGACCTGGACGGCCACGATCACGAACAGCCACAGAACGGCCAGGAAACCCAGCCGCATGACCGTCAGGGTCAGCTCTGACATTGCCCCCGCTTCACCCTTCGGCTTGCCGGTAAATGATGGTCGTGCTGCCCACGACGATCCGCGAGCCGTCGCGGAGCGTAGCGCGGGTGGTGTGCTGCCCGTCTACCACGATGCCGTTGGTAGACCCGAGATCCTGGATCGTCGAGGGCGTTCCGGTCCGGATCTCACAGTGCCGGCGCGATACGCCGGGGTCGTCGATCCGCACATCGGCGTCGGTGCTGCGGCCCAGCACCAGCGTCGGGCGGGAGATCTGGTGGCGATTGCCATTGATCTCAATCCAGCGCCGTACTTGTGCGCCCGGGCCCGCGCCGGGGCCCTGCGGCGGGCGGCCCGGCGCCTGGGCGCCGCGGCCCGCGCCCGCGCCGGGAGGCGGCGCGGCGGGCATGGGAGGGGCGCCCGAGGGGCCCTGTGGATGGCCGAAGCCCCCGCGGGCACCCTGGCCCGCGCTCGTGGGCCCGCCGCCGGGGCTCGCCGGGCCACCAGGGCCCGCAGGGCCGCCGGGAGCGGCGTCGGGGGTCTGCGAGGTGCTGGACGCGAGAGTGCGGCTGCGCACCCGGTACAGGCCGGTGTCGAGGTCCTCGGCCTTCTCCAGGTGGACCTTGATGGGGCCCATGAAGCTGTAGCGCTGCTGCTTCGCGTACTCACGCACCATGCCGGACAGCTCGTCGCCGAGCTGTCCGGAGTACGGGCTCAGGCGCTCGAAGTCGGGGGCGCTGAGCTCCACGATGAAGTCGTTCGGGACGACCGTCCGCTCGCGGTTCCAGATCGTCGCGTTGTTGTCGCACTCGCGCTGGAGCGCGCCCGCGATCTCGACCGGCTGGACCTCGGACTTGAACACCTTGGCGAAGGTGCCGTTGACCAGACCTTCGAGTCGCTGCTCGAACTTCTTCAGAACTCCCATGGGGCACCTCCTCCGTCGTTGTCATCCTCGTACTGCTTACTGATCGTATCCACGCGCCGGGAAATCAGCTGGTTCCCCCTGTCTGCCCAGACCACGAGTGTCGCCTCTCACAAGGCATTCCCGCACCGCTCTTCCGGGATCCTCCGGGTTCCTTCAGGGTTCCACCGGAGTCCCGCCAGGGTCCTGCCCAGGCCTTCGGCGAAGATCCGCCGAAGATCTTCAGGGACACCTCAGGGGCTCCGTCGGGAACCATCGCGGGGCGCCCGTTTCCGGGGCGTTCCGCGTGCCCGCGGAGGCCTTGCGGCCGCCGCCGCGGAGGCTTCCCCGGGTGGCTCCTCGGGGCGTCCTCAAGAGGCCCTGGCGCGTGCCGTGCCGGGGCCCTTCGGGGGCTCCTGCGGATCTCCTTGCGGATCTCCTTGCGGGGTTCCTGGTGGGGCTTCCTGTGGGGCTCCTCACGGGGCTCCTGTGAGGCTCCTCGTGGGCTCCCGCGAGACTTCTAGGGATTCCCTCACGGGCTCCTCCGGGGTTTCCTCGCGGAGCCTCTGTGAGGTTCCTCGCGGTCCCCGATCAGGTGCCCCCGGGGGCCCTGTCACGTGCCTTGAGGTCTCCCTCGGAGGCCGCCGTCCAGGTCTCCGCGCTCGGGTCCTCGGGTTCGGATCCATCTGTTCGGTATGTGGCTCTGGTCCCTCGACTCAGGTCCTTCGGCTCAGGTCCTGTTCCTTCGGCTTCCTTCGGCCCAGGTCCTGCCGCACTCGCTGCTCGCTCCGTGTCGCCTCGTCTCGCTCCGCCCTCGCCTCCAGCCCTTCCTTCCTTCCTCTGTCGTCCCCTGCCTTCCGCGGACTTCCGCTGCCTTCCGCGGCCCCTGCCGGCCCGCGCCGCGGTTCGTCCGCGGGCGCTTCCGTCCGACCCCGCGTGGTCGCCCGTACCGGGGGCGCCCGGACCTGGTGGCCTTCGGGTCCGCCGAGCGGCCTTCCGGTCCTCCAGTCCTTCGGTCCTGCACGGGCCCGGCGGGTTCGTTGCCGACCCGCTGGGCGCCCGCCGGGGCCCGGCGTTCCCACCGAGTTCCCTTCCAGGTACCCGCCCATGTCCGTGGCGGACATCCAGTGCCCTTACGAACCGGGCGGGGGTTCCTCTTTACCAGGGATCGTAGAGGGGCTCTCAAGACAGTGTCCCGTACGTGGCTGTCGACTCTGGAGGAGGACTTGACGGGCGGCTCGGTTGCGTCGGGGGCGGGAGTCGATGGGGTGATGTTGGGCTGCGCGGCCGGGCTGTGTGACGGCTGTGGTGTGACTGGGGGGCCTGGGCGGCTGCCGCGGTGCTGTGGGCTCGGGGTGGTGCCGGGGGCGGTGCCGGGGTGCGGGGTCGGGGGCTGTGCGGGCCGGAGGGCTGGGGTGCTGTTCACCGGTGGTTCGCAGGTCGGCCCGGCGGCGGATGCACAAGTCGTCTCGGCGGTGGGTGTGCAGGTCGCCGGGGTGGTGGGCGGTAGGGGCGGTCGCAGGGGGACTCGTGTGGGTGCTCGCCCCTGCCGTGCAGGTGCTCGCACATACGGATGTGAATCCACCCTCCGCAGCGTGCTAATCTTCTGCATGTCGGAAGGCGCTCGCACCACACAGTGAGAGACCCAAAGACAACACCCATGCGCGGGTGGCGGAATAGGCAGACGCGCTGGATTCAGGTTCCAGTGCCCGAAAGGGCGTGGGGGTTCAACTCCCCCCTCGCGCACCAGTGAAGACCCCAGTTCATCTGGGGTCTTTCTGTTTTTCCCGGACTTGTGCCGGGGGTCGGGCCCGTGGGTCGGGCCGAGGCCGGGCTGCGGCTGGGGTGCAGTGCTGGGGGCGGGCTGCGGGCCTGACTCGGCGGGCCGGGCCGTTGCAGGCCGGACTGTGCTGGAGGTCACTTCGGTCGGTGTCGGTGCCGGTGCGTGCGCTCGCGGTCGGCCTTTCTGTCGGTCCTGCCGATCCCGCCGAGCGACCCTCCCTCCGGAGGCGAGGGCGCCCCCCTCCGGAGCCGAGTGCGCCCCCCCCTCCGGATCAGTGATGTATGTCATGCGGCGGCGCGTGTGAGCGTCCGACCGAAGTTATCCACAGGCTGTGACGAGGATTCGCTCACGGCGGTACGGTCGAAGCCAGTTGATGTCCGCGACGCCGTGCTACGGCTCCGCCCCGGACGGGGCGCACACGCCGACGTGGCCACGCGGACGCCGGAATTCGGGGGGCGATGGCCGTGACTGAGACAACTGACACATCCGGCTCGGGCGGGTCGCTCGGCGGTGACGCGGGCGCGTCCGGGGCCGGTGCGGTGGTGCCGGGGCCGCGGGAGCCGGAAGGTGCCAGGCGGCTGCCGCACGTGGACGGCTTCGCCCGTCTGCCCGCGCACGGTGCGGGCCACCACCCGCGGCCCAAGCAGGAAGGCAAGGCCCTGCGCACCGGCGTCCCGCGCTCCGCACACGCGGAGTACGCCGAGGACGATCACCGCCCCGACCCCCTCGCCGTCCTGGCCGAGACCAACAAGGGCCGGATCCCCGAGCTCACCCCCATCCGCACCGGCAGAATGGCCGCGACCCCCTTCGCCTTCCTGCGCGGCGCCGCCGGACTCATGGCGTACGACCTCGCGCGCACCCCCACCACCGGCATCGGCGCACAGATCTGCGGCGACGCCCACGCGGCCAACTTCGGGCTCTACGGAGACGCGCGCGGCGGCCTCATCATCGACCTGAACGACTTCGACGAGACCGTGCACGGCCCCTGGGAGTGGGACGTCAAACGCCTGGCCACCTCCCTCGTCCTCGCGGGCCGCGAGGCGGGCGCCACCGAGGACACCTGCAAGGAAGCCGCCTACGACGCCGTCGGCGCGTACCGCCGCACGATGCGGCTCCTCGCCAAACTCCCGGTCCTCGACGCGTGGAACGCGATAGCCGACGAGGAACTGGTCTCCCACACCGACGCACGCGACCTGCTCGGCACCCTCGACCGGGTCTCGGAGAAGGCCCGGCAGAACACGAGCGCCCGCTTCGCGGCCAAGTCGACCGAGCCCGTTCCCACCGCCGGGGACGACCACGGCGGCGTCATACCCCGGCGCTTCGTCGACGCGCCTCCGGTCCTGCGCCGCATACCGGACGCCGAGGCCGCAGCGGTGGCCCTGGCCCTGGGCGAGTACCGGAGCACGCTGTCGGCGGACCGGCTGCCCCTGCTCGCACGCTATGCGATCCAGGACGTGGCGTTCCGCGTCGTCGGCACGGGAAGCGTCGGGCTGCGCTCCTATGTGGTGCTGCTCCTGGACCACCGGGGCGAGCCGCTCGTCCTCCAGGTCAAGGAGGCGTGCCCCTCGGCGCTGCTGCCGCACCTGCCGACGGCCGGGTTCAAGGAGCAGGAAGCCACCCACGAGGGCCGGCGCGTGGTGCTGGGCCAGAAGCGGATGCAGGTCGTCAGTGACTTCCTGCTCGGCTGGACCACGATCGCCGGACGCCCCTACCAGGTACGGCAGTTCAGGAACCGCAAGGGCAGCGTCGACCCGGCCGCGCTCGCCGCCGACCAGCTCGACGACTACGGCCGCATGACCGGCGCCCTGCTGGCCCGCGCCCACGCCCACAGCGCGGACCCCCGGCTCATAGCCGGCTACTGCGGCAAGAACGACGAACTGGACGAGGCGATAGCCGACTTCGCGATCACGTACGCCGACCGCACAGAGGCGGACCACGCCCGACTTGTCGCGGCCGTGCGCGAGGGACGGGTGGCTGCGGAGGCGGGCGTTTGAGGGGCATCTGCGGAGGCGGGCGTTTGAGGGGTGGGTGGGGCGAGGGCGTGTCCGTAATGGTGGTGGGCGGACACGGCCTGGGGGCGGGGGTGTGTCTGAAAGGCTGGGCGTGGGGGGCTGAGGGGGAGGGGGGAGGGGGTGGGGCCCCGGAGATTGGGGCTCTGGGCGGGGGCTTGCTCGGGGTGTGGCCTACGCTGGGCTGGTGACGAGCCCGGAAGCCGAGCAGGTGCCAGACGAGACGCCGGAGGGCGCGCCGCCCGAGGGTGGTGCGCGGCCCGAGGAGCGGCTCGAAAGGGCTGTGCGGGCGGCCGAGCAGGCGTTGATCGAGTACGAGATCGCGGTGGAGACGTTCCGGGTCGAGGTGGAGAACTTCTCCCGGCTGCATCACCAGCGGCTCGGCCCGATGTACACGCGCCTCGACGAGCTGGACGCGCAGATCGCCGAGGCGGTGGCGGCGCGGTCCGGTGATCCGGAGGACCGGCGCAAGGCCGATGAGGCGCGGGCGCGGGTGCTGCCGATGCCGGGGGTCGACGAGCTGTTCCACGGCTGGATGGACGGTGACGGGCTGCCGCCCGAGGCCGCCGCGATGCTGACCGATCAGTCGGTGCGGCCGCCGCAGCGGGTGCGGCCGAGTGACGAGGCCCGCAAGCTCTACCGGGAGCTGGCGCGCAAGGCGCACCCCGATCTCGCGCAGGACGAGCAGGAGCGGGAGCGGCGTGACGGGTTCATCGCCCGGGTGAACGCGGCGTACGGCCGTGGTGACGAGGCGTTGCTGCGGGAGCTCCTGGAGGAGTGGGACGCGGGGCCGGTGTCCGAGGATCAGCGGCCCAGCCCCAGCGAGGAGCTGTACGTCCGGCTCGAGTGGCTCGCGCAGCGCAAGGAGCTCCTTTCGGTGGTCGCGCGGGAGCTGGAGGAGAGTGCGATCGGCGCGATGCTGAAGCTGGCGCCCGACGACCCCGACCGGCTGCTCAAGGAGATCGCCGAGCAGTTGCTCGCGCAGGTCGCGGAGCGTGAGGCGGAGCTGGAGCGGCTGACCGCGACGTGAGCGGCGGCGGCCGGGTGGCTGCGGTGGCCCGTCGGCTCCGGGCGGTCGGGCGGGGCCGTGGTGCGGGGGTCGGGTAGCGTCGGTGGCATGGAATTCGGTTCTGGTGTGCCCACGGTCACGGTCGCTGATCTCTCGGACGGCGACTTTCTGCTCGACGTCCGTGAGGACGATGAGTGGCAGGCTGGCCACGCGGCGGATGCGCTGCACATTCCGATGAGTGAGTTCGTTTCCCGTTTCGGGGAGTTGACCGAGGCGGCGCCGCAGGACGGCAGGGTGAATGTGATCTGCCGGTCCGGGGGCCGTTCGGCGCAGGTGACGATGTACCTCGCCCAGCAGGGCATCGACGCGGCCAACGTGGACGGTGGCATGCAGGTCTGGGAGGCCTCCGGCAAGCCCGTCGTCGATGACAAGGGTCAGCCGGGCACCGTGATCTAGGGCGCTGCCGCCGCTGCCTCTTTCCCGCGCGGGCGGTGTGCCCCGTCGGGTGGGCTCCGGCCGTGTCGCGTGTCGGCTCAGCCGAGGGCGTGGGCGGCGAGTACCTCGCCCAGTGCTTCCTCGTGGGCTGCCGCCGGGCCGAGGGAGAGCTCCAGGTGTTTGGCCCAGGCGTGGTAGCGGTGCAGGGGGTAGTCGGTGTCGGCGCCGAAGCCGCCGTGCAGGTGTTGTGCGGTCTGGACGACGCGGCGTACGCCGTCCGAGGCCCAGGTCTTGGCCACGGCGATGTCGGCGGCGACAGGGAGCAGCCCGTCGCCGGGGGCCGTGCGGTCCGGTGTGCTGAGGCGCCAGGCGGCCTGCCAGAGGGTCGCTTCCATCGCGCGCAGGTCGATGTAGCGGTCGGCGGCTTGGACCGCGACGGCCTGGAACGTGGCGATGGGGTGGCCGAACTGCTCGCGCTTCCCGGCGTATTCGCTGGTCATGCGCAGCACCCTGGTGCCGAGGCCGAGCGCGAGCGCGCAGGTGCCTGTGGTGAGCAGGTCGCGCAGGAAGTCCCAGGCGCCGTCGGTCGTGATGACGTCGGAGGCGGGCGCGCGTACGGAGTCCAGGTGCAGCTCGCCGAGGCGTTCGCCACTGGTGGAGATCTGCTCGGCGAGGCTCAGGCCCGGGGCGGCGCGGGGGACGACGGCGAGGACGGTGCGGCCTTCCGGGGCGGTGGCCGGTACGAGGACGAAGTCGGCGTTGTACGCCCAGGCCACGGCGGTCTGGACGCCGTCGAGGAGCCAGCCGGCGCCGTCGGGCCGTGCGGTGACGGCGAGTTCGGCTCCGTCGTGTCCGGTGCGGCCGTGCGCGGCCACGGTCAGGACGGCCTCGCCCCGAGCGGCCCTCGTGAGGAGCCGCTGCTTCAACTCGTCGCTGCCGTAGGCCTGGACGGCGTACGCGGCCGCGCTGGACTCCAGGAGCGGGACACGGGCGAGTGCCTTCGCGGATTCGCGCAGGACGAGGCAGAGCGCGATGGCGTCGAGGCCGGAGCCGCCGTACTCGGGGGCGAGGAGCAGGCTGAGCAGGTCGGCCTCGGCGAGCTTGGCCCACAGGGCGCGGTCGAAGTCGTCGGCGACGGCCCCGGGGGTGAGGGAGGGGCTGGGCACGCCGTCGGGCGCGACGTCGGCGAAGACCGCCTGGGCCGCTTCGAGTGCGGCCTGCTGCTCCTCGGTGAAGGTGAAGTCCACTGTTCGTCCTCCCGCGCGCGCCGGCCTGGTCGTGTCCGTTCGCCCCGTCACCGTTTCTGACGGATCGTCAAGATAGAACAGGTTCTAACGGATGGGAACAGATGCTGCCCCAGTGGTGGGCGCACTCGCGCGGCAGCGGTCGGCTCAGCGGTCGAAGTCCAGCTCCACCTTGTCCGTGGTCGGATGGGACTGGCAGGCCAGGACGTATCCGGCCTCGGTCTCCTCCGGCTCCAGCGCGAAGTTCCGGTCCATGCGGACGTCGCCGGAGACCTTGAAGGCCCGGCAGGTGCCGCAGACTCCGCCCTTGCAGGCGAACGGCGCGTCCGCGCGGTTGCGCAGCACCGTGTCGAGGAGCGTCTCCCCCGCCTGTACCGGCCAGGTGCCGGAGCGGCCGTCGAGGGTCACGGTGACGGTGCTGTGCTCGCGCACCGGTGCGGTCGCGGCTGCCGTGGGGGCGTCGTCGACGTGGAATATCTCCTCGTGGATGCGGCGTCGGTCCACGCCGAGGGACCGCAGGGTCCGCTCCGCGCTCTGCACCAGGCCGTACGGGCCGCACAGGAACCAGCCGTCGACCTCGGGCACCGCGAGCAGCGCGGGCAGCAGGGCCGCGAGCCGCTCCTGGTCGAGCCGCCCGGAGGTGAGCCCGGCCTGCTGCTCCTCGCGGGAGAGCACCGTCACCAGCTGGAACCGGTCCGGCCAGCGGTCCTTGAGGTCGGCGACCTCCTCGAGGAACATCGTGGACGCCGTGGTGCGGTCGCTGCGGATGAGGCAGAACTGGGCACGCGGCTCCCGCTCCAGGAGCGTGGTGACGATGGAGAGCACCGGGGTGATGCCGCTGCCGCCGACCACCGCCGCGTACCGGCCGGGGGCGGGGTCCAGGGTGAAGCGGCCCGCGGGGGTCATCACCTCCAGCTCGTCGCCCACGGCTATTTCCTTGTGCGCGTACGTCGAGAAGGCGCCGCCGTCCACCACGCGCACGCCGACCCGCAACGTGCCGGGGGCCCCGGTGTCCTGGGGGGCGGGTGCCGGAGAGCAGATCGAGTAGGTCCGCCGGATCTCCACGCCGTCGACAACGCGGCGGAGGGCGAGGTGCTGGCCCGGGGTGTAGCGGTAGTCCTCGCGCAGGTCCGCGGGTACCTCGAAGGTCAGGGCCACGGAGTCGTCGGTGAGCTGCTCGACGGCCGCTACGCGCAGCTGGTGGAAGCGCGCCATCACAGCTCCTTGAAGTGGTCGAAGGGTTCGCGGCAGGCCACGCAGCGGCGCAGCGCCTTGCAGGCCGTGGACGAGAAGCGGCTGAGCAGCTCGGTGTCGGTGGAGCCGCAGTGCGGGCAGCGGACGGCGAGGGTGAGCGGCACGGGCCCTTCGGCGGTGTGCGGGCGGGGCGGTGCGATGCCGAACTCGGCGAGCTTGCGGCGGCCTTCGGCGCTGATGTCGTCCGTGGACCAGGCCGGGGAGAGCACCGTGCGCACCTGGACGTCGGCCACGCCGTGCTCGTGGAGGATCTGCTCTATGTCGGCGGACATGGCCTCGATCGCGGGGCAGCCGGTGTACGTCGGCGTCAGCTCGACCTCGACCCGGCCGGGGCCGCTGGCGTGCACGGCACGGACCACGCCGAGCTCGGCGAGGGTCAGGACGGGCAGCTCGGGATCGGGCACCGAACCCGCCAGGGCGAGCAGGCGCTCTTCGAGGGCGGTGGGCGCCACGCTCACCATGACGCCCCCGGGTGGCTGCGGTGCAGGTGCTGCATTTCGGCGAGCATCCGGCCGAACGGCTCCGTGTGCAGGCCCTCGCGCCCCGCGCCCGCTGTCCAGGCCCCGCTCTGCGGGCCATCTGGGACGATGAGCGTGGCCTTCTCGATGACTCCGGTGACCGTGGCGGTCCACTGCTCGCGCAGCGTCTGCCAGGCGATGTCCAGGCCGGGCACCGGCTGGAACAGCTCTCCCGTGAACCGCCACAGGGCGTCCAGGCCGCGCTGCATCCGCTGGTGGCTCTCCGTCGTGCCGTCGCCGAGCCGGAGCGTCCACTGCTCGGCGTGGTCCTGGTGGTAGGCGACTTCCTTGGCGGCCTTCGCGGCCAGGGGCGCCAACTCGCTGTCCGTGGTGGCCAGCTGGTTGTACAGCAGGTTCTGGTACACGGAGAAGTAGAGCTGGCGGGCGATGGTGTGGGCGAAGTCGCCATTGGGCTGCTCGACCAGCTGGACGTTGCGGAAGGCGCGCTCCTCGCGCAGGAACGCCAGCTCGTCCTCGTCGCCCGCGAGGGACAGCAGGATGCGGGCCTGGCCGAGGAGGTCCAGGGCGATGTTCGCCAGGGCGACCTCTTCTTCGAGGACGGGGGCGTGGCCCGCCCACTCTCCCAGGCGGTGCGAGAGCACCAGCGCGTCGTCGCCGAGGGCGAGGGCCGCGACGTCGGCGGTGCGGGGGGTCGTGGTCACAGGTGCTTCACTCCTTCCGGGATGTCGTAGAACGTCGGGTGGCGGTACGGCTTGTCGGCGGCCGGGTCGAAGAAGGAGTCCTTCTCGTCCGGGGACGACGCGGTGATCTCGGCGGAGGGCACGACCCAGATGGAGACGCCTTCGCTTCTGCGGGTGTACAGATCACGGGCGTTGCGCAGGGCCATGTCGGCGTCCGGGGCGTGCAGGCTGCCCGCGTGGGTGTGCGAGAGGCCGCGGCGCGAGCGCACGAACACTTCCCACAGGGGCCATTCGGTCGAGCTGCTCATGCGGTCGCCTCCGCGGGGGTGCCGAGCGCCGCGGGGCGGCGGTCCTTGTCGTGGTCGCTGTGCTTGGCGGCATACGCGGCTGCCGCGTCGCGCACCCAGGCGCCTTCCTCGTGGGCGCGCCTGCGCTGGGTGATGCGCTCCTCATTGCACGGGCCGTTGCCCTTGAGGACCGACCAGAACTCGCTCCAGTCGATGGGGCCGAACGTGTGGTGTCCCCGCTCCTCGTCCCATCGCAGGTCGGGGTCGGGCAGGGTGAGGCCGAGGGACTCGGCCTGGGGGACGCAAATGTCCACGAAGCGCTGACGCAGCTCGTCGTTCGAGTGGCGCTTGATCTTCCAGGTCATGGACTGCTCGGAGTGCGACGACTCGGCGTCCGGGGGGCCGAACATCATCAGGGACGGCCACCACCAGCGGTCCACGGCGTCCTGGGCCATGGCGTGCTGCTCGGGGGTGCCGCGGCTGAGGGCCAGCAGCAGTTCGTACCCCTGGCGCTGGTGGAAGGACTCTTCCTTGCAGACGCGGACCATCGCGCGTGCGTACGGGCCGTACGAGCAGCGGCACAGGGGGACTTGGTTGGTGATCGCCGCGCCGTCGACGAGCCAGCCGATGGCGCCTACGTCCGCCCAGGTCAGCGTCGGGTAGTTGAAGATCGATGAGTACTTCTGGCGGCCCGAGTGCAGCTTGTCGAGCAGCTCGTCGCGGCTGACGCCGAGCGTCTCCGCCGCGCTGTACAGATACAGGCCGTGGCCCGCCTCGTCCTGGACCTTGGCCATCAGGATCGCCTTGCGGCGCAGCGACGGGGCGCGCGTGATCCAGTTCGCCTCCGGCTGCATGCCGATGATCTCGGAGTGGGCGTGCTGCGCGATCTGGCGCACGAGCGTCGCGCGATAGGCGTCGGGCATCCAGTCGCGGGGCTCGATGCGCTCGTCGGCCGCCACGGCGGCGTCGAAGAGGGCTTCGAGCTCGGTGGTGTCCGGGACCGCGCCGGTGGTCGCGGGGCCGGGCGCGGCCCTGTCCTTCGCCGCGTCGGGCGCCTTGTGCGCTGTCGCCATCTCGGTCCCCCTCGACCTCGGGCAGTCTCTGCGTCCTTCGACGGCCTCCCGACCGATCGTTCGGTCCGCCGGAATTCAATGGTGCGGCGCCTCGCCATAAGGTGTCAACCCTGTGGATAACCTCCGTGCCGCTGTGCCTGGCGGGCAGGCCTGAGTACGGTTCCGGCGGCAGGGTTCGGTGCGGGAACGGGAAACGGGACGGAATGGACGCCTACGACAAGGGCCCGCGGGACGGGCCTGTCGGGCCTGACGGGTCCCCTGTGCCGGACGGGGCCGACGGGCCTTCCGCGCCGGACGAGGCCATTGCGCCTTCAGTGTCGGGTGGGACTGAGCAGACCCCCGAGGTGAGGGAGGCGCAAGAGGTCCATGGGGCACCTGCGGCTGATGAGCTGCCTGGGACGGATGAGGCATCCGTGAGCGACGGGGCGCACGAGGCCGACGAGGGTCCCTCGACCGACAGCGGATCCCGCAGCGGTGGCGTCTCTTCGGTCGACGGTGGCGTCTCTTCGGTCGACGGTGCCGTTGCGATGGGTGGTGCCTCTGCGGCTGATGGCGCCTCTGCGGCGTTTGGCGCCCCTTCGGCTGACCGCGCTTCTTCTGAGGGTGGTGCCCCTTCAGTCGACGGCGGTCTTTCTGCTGGTGGTGCCCCGACGGCCGACGGGGCTTCTTCCGCAGAGGGTGCCCCTTCGGCCGACGGAGGTTTCCCCGCCGGCGCTGGCTCGTGGGCCGAGGCGGACTCCTCGACCGCGGGTGCTCCCCCGAACAGCGGCAGCCCCCCGCCCGGCCTGCCCGCCGGCCCCGGACCCGGCCTCCCCAGCCGCCCCGGATCCGGCCCCGACCTCCCCACCGGCCCCAGCCTCGGCCCCGGCCTGCCCGCAGGAATCGCCGGTCTCCCCCGTGGCTACCAGCTCGCCGCCGCCCTCGCGCTCGCGTTGGTCGCGGTCACCGTCTGCGTGCACCTGGGGATGTTGTTCCTGCACGTCGCCCCGGCGAACACGGTGAGCAAGGAGCACGGCAAGAAGATCTACGACTGGGTGTACCCGGAGTTCGAGCAGAACTGGAAGCTGTTCGCGCCCAATCCGCTGCAGCAGAACGTCGCGGTGCAGGCCCGCGCGCAACTGCGTACCGCCGACGGCGGCCGCCGGGTCACCCGCTGGTACGACCTGTCGGCGCAGGACGGCGCGGCCATCGACCACAATCTCCTGCCGAGCCACACCCAGCAGAACGAACTGCGCCGGGCCTGGGACTTCTTCGTGTCCACGCACGACGCGCAGAATCGTCCCACCGGTCTGCGCGGGGAAATCTCCGAGCGCTACGTCCGCCGCATCGTGCTGCTGCGCATCGACCGCCATGAGCCGCTCGCGCGCGGTGAGGCGATCGACCAGGTGCAGGTCCGCTCGCGGACGACGGGCGTACGGCCGCCGAAGTGGAGCGACGAGAAGAACGACGCCAAACCGATTCTCCGGTTGCTGCCGTGGTGGTCAGTGACCCCGGACGACCTGCCGCTGGCCGACGGCACGCGCGCGAGGCGTGACGTCGCCGAGGGGAGTGGTGCCCGGTGAGCCGCCCGAAGGAGCGTCAAGTGCCGCGTCTCGTACCGCTCGCGCGGGGGCTCCAGCGCGTCTCCGCGCAGGCCCTCGGGCCGTACCAGAGCGCGGTGGTCCGCATCGGCTTCGCGGCGACGTGGCTGCTGTTCCTGCTGCGCGAACTGCCGCACCGGAACGAGCTGTACGGCCCCGACGGCCCGTGGGGCTGGGACATGGCACGCCAGCTGCTTTCCGAGAACGACGCGTTCACGGTGCTCATGTGGTCCGACGCGCAGCTCTGGTTCCAGTTCGTCTACGGCTTCGCCATGCTCACGAGTGCGCTGCTGCTGGTGGGGTGGCGTACGCGGACCATGTCCGTGCTGTTCATGATCGGTGTCCTCTCGCTGCAGAACCGCAGCATCTTCATGGGCGACGGCGGCGACAACGTCATCCATCTGATGGCGATCTACCTGGTCTTCACGCGTTGCGGCCACGTGTGGTCCCTGGACGCGCGACGACGGGCACGCGCGCGTGCGGACGGCGTGGACCGCGTCGGTCCCGTGCTGTGGGGGGCGCTCGGGCTCGCGCTGGCCCTCGTGACGGGCATGGGCGAGCTCGGTTGGTTCTGGCTGGTGCTCTTCTGGGGGCTGTGGGCGTCCCAGGGCCTGTGGTGGGCCGCCGAGCGGCACGCGCCACGCGGGGCGCAGCGGCTGCTGCTCGACGTCGTGGCCAACCTCGTGCACAACGCGGCCCTTCTCGTGATCATGGTCGAGGCGTGTCTGATCTACGCGACGGCGGGCTGGTACAAGATCCAGGGCAGTCGCTGGCAGGACGGGACGGCGGTCTACTACCCGCTGAACCTGGACTACTTCTCGCCCTGGCCCGCGCTGTCGGAGCTGCTGTCCTCGCACGGCGTGATGATCATGGTCATCACCTACGGGACGGTCGTCGTGCAGGTCGCCTTCCCGTTCACGCTGCTCAACCGGCGTGTCAAGAACGTGCTGTTGACGTTGATGATCTGCGAGCACGCCGTCATCGCGGTGGTCCTCGGCCTGCCGTTCTTCTCGCTCGCGATGATCGCGGCCGACGCGGTGTTCCTGCCGACGCCGTTCCTGCGGCGGCTCGGGACGTGGTCGGCACGCGCGCGCGGAGCTCTGTCCGCCCGCCTGCCGCTGTCCCGGCTCCGCGGGGACTCCGGTCCTGCCCGGGTCCCTGCGGAGCCGCGGACGGCCCCGCAGGGCGGCCGGAGCGCACAGGAGAGCGCCGAGCACGCGCGCGTAGGCTTCGGTGCATGAGCGGTACGGATGAGGGCGAGGGGCCGGGCACGGCGGACGCGGTGCGGGTGTGGCGCGGGCTCGCGGCTACGTCGGTCCTGCTGGACGGCTTTCACGCGCTGAAGCACGCCCTGCGCTTCGGCGCGCGTGTCCCGGTGGCGCTGACCAGCGACAAGGCGGCCGCGCTCGCTCTTGCGGAGGACCTCGCGCCGGACGTCACGGACGCGCTCGACGGGCTGCTCGCCGAGACCGACGACGCGACGCTGCGCGCCCTGGTGCCCCGACTGCACCCCACCGCCGTGGCCGCTCTGGCGGTACGTCCGTCGCGCGCCGCCAACCTGGAGGTGCTGGCCCGCAGGCCGAGGACCACGCCCGTCGTCGTCCTGGACGATCCGCGCAACCTCGGCAACGCCGGGGCGGTGATCCGGCTCGCCGCGGGCTTCGGCGCGACGGGTGTGGTGACCACCGGCACGCTCGACCCCTGGCATCCCACGGTGGTCCGTGGTGGTGCGGGGCTGCACTTCGCCACGGCGGTGGAGCGCCTGGACGTCGACGAGCTGCCCCCGGGCCCGGTGTTCGCCCTCGACGCCGAGGGCGAGGACATCCGGGGGCTCAAGCTCCCCGACGACGCCGTTCTCGCTTTCGGCTCCGAGCGCAGCGGTCTGTCGCCGGAGCTGCGGGCCCGCGCCGAGCACTTGGTGTCCCTGCCGATGCGGCCGCAGGTCTCCAGCTACAACCTGGCGACGAGCGTCGGCATGACGCTGTTCCACTGGTCGTCGCTCCACGGGCCGGCGGGCGGACCGCCGGGGGCGAAGGACTGAGCCTCCGCCCCCGGGGGCCGTGCTCCTCCCGGGGTCCGGGGCCGTGCGCTCACGCCTCCTTGCGGATTTCCACCACGCGGAAGCGGTTGGCCACGAAGGCGCTGTCGCACAGCGCGGCGTTCGCCGCGGGGTTGCCGCCGGAGCCGTGGAAGTCCGAGAACGCCGCGGTCTGGTTCACATAGACCCCGCCGGTCAGGTTCAGCGACAGCTGGGCGCTCTCCTCCAGGCAGGCCTCCTCGACGGCGGAGGTGACGTCCTCGGAGGTGGTGTACGCGCCGACGGTCATGGCGCCCTTGTCGCGCACCGTGCGCCGCAGCAGGTCCACCGCGTCCGCCGCGGAGTCCACGGCGACGGCGAACGACACCGGGCCGAAGCACTCGCTCAGATACGCGGCCTCGGCGTCCGGCTTCGCGCCGTCCAGCTTCACGATCACCGGGGTGCGCACCACGGCGTCCGGGAATTCCGGGTTGGCGATCTCCCGTGAGGGCAGGGCGACTTCGCCGATGCCGGGCGCGGCGTCCAGGCGGGCCTTCACGTCCGGGTTGACCAGGGCGCCCAGGATGCCGTTGGCCCGGGCGTCGTCGCCCAGGAGGCCGCTGACCGCCGCGGCGAGGTCCGTGACCACCTCGTCGTACGCCTTGGCGCCCGCGTCCGTGGAGATGCCCTCGCGCGGGATGAGGAGGTTCTGCGGGGTCGTGCACATCTGGCCGCTGTACAGCGACAGGGAGAAGGCGAGGTTCGCCAGCATGCCCTTGTAGTTGTCGGTCGACTCGATGACGACCGTGTTGACCCCGGCCTTCTCCGTGTAGACCTGCGCCTGGCGGGCGTGGGTCTCCAGCCAGTCGCCGAAGGCCGTGGAGCCCGTGTAATCAATGATCTTGACTTCGGGGCGGACGGCGAGGGTCTTGGCGATGCCTTCGCCGGGGCGTTCGGCGGCGAGCGCGACCAGGTTCGGATCGAAGCCCGCCTCGGCGAGGACCTCGCGGGCGACCCGCACCGTCAGGGCGAGCGGGAGCACGGCGCGCGGGTGGGGCTTGACCAGGACGGCATTGCCCGTGGCCAGGGAGGCGAAGAGGCCCGGGTAGCCGTTCCACGTCGGGAAGGTGTTGCAGCCGATCAGGAGGGCGATGCCGCGGCCGACCGGGGTGAAGCGCTTGGTGAGGACCAGGGGGTCGCGCTTGCCCTGGGGCTTGTTCCACTCGGCGGTGCCGGGGGTGCGGGCCTGCTCGGCATACGCATACGCCACCGCTTCCAGGCCGCGGTCCTGGGCGTGCGGGCCGCCCGCCTGGAACGCCATCATGAAGGCCTGGCCACTGGTGTGCATGACCGCGTGCGCGAACTCGTGCGTGCGGGCGCTGATGCGCGACAGGATCTCCAGACAGACCGCCGCGCGCGCCTCGGCGCCCGCGTCGCGCCAGCCGGACAGGCCCGCGCGCATCGCGGGGAGCAGGGTGTCCACGTCCGGGTGCGGATACGTGATGCCCAACTCCGGGCCGAAGGGGGAGACTTCCGCGCCCGTCCAGTCGTCCGTGCCGGGCTGGTCGAGGTCGAAGCGGCCGTTCAGGAGGGACTCGAAGGCGGCCTTGCCTTCCGGCAGGCTCAGGCTGCCGTTCTCCCCATAGGCCTTGGGGTGCTCGGGGTGCGGCGACCAGTACGCGCGCGTGCTGATGGCCTCGAGGGCCTGGTCGAGCGTGGGCCGGTGCTTGGCGATCAGCTGGTGCGCGGTGACTTCGGCGGCCATGAGGGACCAACTCCTCGTCGAGTCAGCTCTCCTTCGAGCTGGCGAGCTGGGCAGGGGCGGTGGGCAGGAACAGCTGGACAGAGCTAGAGTAACCGAACGATCGGTCGGGACAAGAGGGTCTGCCAAAGCTGTGGAAAACCTCCCCGCCCACCCCGAACCCCTGGCCAAGACCCTTGTGCGGGAGGATCGCGAGCATGACAGCACTCGATCTCAGCAGCCCGGTCGCCGTCGTCGGCACCGGCACCATGGGCCAGGGCATAGCCCAGGTCGCCCTGGTGGCGGGACACCCCGTGCGGCTGTACGACGCCGCGCCCGGCTTCGCGAAGACGGCCGCCGAGGCGATCACCGCCCGTCTGGACCGGCTCGTGGAGAAGGGCCGCCTTGACGCGGGCGCCCGTGCCGCGGCCGCCGGGCGCCTCACGGCGGTCGACGACCTGGCCGAGCTCGCCGGGTGCGGGCTCGTGGTCGAGGCCGTCCTGGAGCAACTGGACGTCAAGCAGAAGCTGTTCCAAGAACTTGAGGGCGTCGTCTCCGAGGACTGTCTGCTGGCCACGAACACCTCGTCCCTGTCCGTGACCGCCATCGCGGGCGCGCTGACCGGGCCCGGCCGCTTCGTGGGCCTGCACTTCTTCAACCCGGCGCCGCTGCTGCCCCTCGTCGAGGTCGTCAGCGGCTTCGCGACCGACGAGGCGGCCGCCACGCGCGCGTACGACACGGCGAAGGCCTGGGGCAAGACGCCGGTGCGCTGTGCCGACACCCCCGGGTTCATCGTGAACCGCGTCGCGCGCCCCTTCTACGCCGAGGCGCTGCGCGCGTACGAGGAGCGGGTCGCGGACCCGGCGACGATCGACGCCGTGCTGCGCGAGTGCGGCGGCTTCAGGATGGGCCCCTTCGAGCTCACCGACCTCATCGGCCAGGACGTGAACGAGGCCGTCACGCGCTCGGTGTGGGAGTCGTTCTTCCAGGACCCCAAGTTCACGCCGTCCCTCGCCCAGCGGCGCCTCGTCGAAGCGCGCCGCCTGGGACGCAAGTCGGGCCAGGGCTGGTACGTGTACGGGGACGACGCCCCGCGCGCCGAGCCGCACACGGCGGCGCCCGCCGACGCGCCGGCGGCCGTCACCCTGCGCGGCGAGCTGTTCCAGGCCGCGGCCCTCGTCGGGCTCATCGAGGCCGCGGGCATCCGCGTGGACCGCGAGGAGTCCGCGTGCGCGCCCTGCCCGGGCTGGATCGAGCTGCCCGGCGGAGCGCGGCTCGCCCTCGTCTCCGGCACGTCCGTGCACGCCATGGAGATGCCCACGATCGAGTTCGACCTGGCCCTCGACTACGCGAGCGCCACCCGGGTCGCCCTCGCCCGTGACGTGCGGGTGAGTGACCGGGCCCTCAGCGAGGCCGTGGGCCTCTTCCAGGCGCTCGGCAAGAAGGTCAGCGTCATCCGGGCCACCCCGGGCCTGATCGTGGCCCGTACCGTCGCGATGCTCGTGGACATCGCGCACGATGCCGTCGCGCGTGAGGTGGCCGACGCGGACGACGTCGACACCGCCATGCGCCTGGGCGTCAACTATCCGCGCGGACCGCTCTCCTGGGGAACCGGGCTCGGTCTTTCCTGGGTGGCCCAGTTCCTCGACGACGTGCACAGCGAGTACCCCTCGGGGCGCTACGCCCCCTCTCCGGGGCTGCGCCTCGCGGCCGCTCAGGAGGAGAACGGATGACCACGGCCAGGCGCGACACCTACACCCCGCAGACCCTCCTCGAGGTCGCCGTGCGGGTCTTCAACGAACGGGGCTACGACGGCACGTCCATGGAGCACCTCTCCAAGGCGGCCGGCATCTCCAAGTCGTCGATCTACCACCACGTCGCGGGCAAGGAGGAGCTGCTGCGGCGCGCGGTGAGCCGGGCGCTCGACGGCCTCTTCGCCGTCCTCGACGAGGAGCACGCGCGCGTGGGCAGGGCGGTGGACCGCCTGGAGTACGTCACGCGCCGCACCGTCGAGGTGCTGGTGACCGAGCTGCCCTATGTGACGCTGCTGCTGCGCGTTCGCGGCAACACCGACACCGAGCGATGGGCGATGGAGCGGCGCAGGGACTTCGACCACCAGGTCGCGGCGCTCCTCAAGGAGGCCGCGGCGGACGGCGATCTGCGCTCGGACGTCGAGCTGCGTCTCGCCACCAGGCTGCTCTTCGGAATGATCAATTCCATCGTGGAGTGGTACCGGCCGGACAGCCGTGGTGCCGTCGACGGGACGGAAGTCGCCGAAGCGGTGGTGCAGTTGGCGTTCGCGGGGTTGCGTACGGATGGCTGAGAGCCGGTGGTACGCCGACGGCTGAACCCGTCGGCGCGCCACCGGTGCGAACGGCCGGTGACTCAGCCCTCCGTCTCCAGGTCGTCCTCCTCGAAGACCAGCAGCGTGCGCGTGCTCAGGACCTCGGGGATGGACTGCAGACGGGTGAGCACCAACTCGCGCAGCGCGCGCGTGTCGGGCGTGTGCACCAGGAGCAGTACGTCGAAGTCGCCGCTGACCAGGGCGATGTGCGACGCGCCCGGCAGCGTGCGCAGCTGGTCGCGGACCGTGCGCCAGGTGTTCTGGACGATCTTCAGGGTGATGTACGCGGAAGCGCCCTGGCCTGCCCGTTCGTGGTTGATCCGGGCGCCGAAGCCGCGGATGACACCGTCCTCGATGAGCCGGTTGATGCGCGCGTAGGCGTTCGCCCGCGACACGTGGACGCGCTCCGCCACGGAACGTATCGAGGCGCGACCGTCCGTGTGCAGGATCTGCAGGATGTCGCGGTCGATGGCGTCCAGCGAACGGGGCGGCGGTTCCGGACGACCCCCGTCCTGCTTGTCGGCCATTCGTTCAGCTGCCATGTCCCCCCGCCTCCTTACCATGGACGTAATGCGTCCATCCCAGGCTGTGCAGAACCGTTTGTCCACAGCCTGGAGGTGCCTGTAGCCAAAATGTGCCAACGACCGAACAATCGGTAGGTGAGGCGCATCACATCGCCGCGCCTCTTTTGCAGCTCCCACGAGGAGACCGCTTCCCTCAGCATCCCCCCAGGAGGTGCCGTCATGACGGTCATGGAGCAGCGGGGCGCCTATCGACCCGCCCCGCCCCCCGCATGGCAGCTCAGGACCGACCCTGAGCCGCTGCTGCCCGACGCGGCGCCGTTTCGGGTGCTCGGCACCGAGGCCGCCGCCTCGGCCGACGCGCAGCTGCTCCTGCGCCTGCACGCCGAGCTGGTGCGCGGACGGCGGTACAACACCCAGGCGACGGCCCTCACCAAGCAGGGCAGACTCGCGGTGTACCCGTCCAGCACCGGGCAGGAGGCGTGCGAGATCGGCGCCGCACTCGCCCTGGAGGAGCGCGACTGGCTCTTCCCGAGCTATCGGGACACCCTCGCGGCCGTGGCGCGCGGCCTCGACCCGGTGCGCGCCCTGACGCTTCTGCGCGGCGACTGGCACACCGGGTACGACCCGCGTGAGCACCGGATAGCGCCCCTGTGCACGCCCCTTGCCACCCAGCTGCCGCACGCCGTGGGCCTCGCGCACGCCGCCCGCCTCAAGGGCGACGACGTGGTCGCGCTCGCCATGGTCGGCGATGGCGGCACCAGCGAGGGCGACTTCCACGAGGCGCTGAACTTCGCGGCCGTGTGGCGGGCGCCGGTGGTCTTCCTCGTGCAGAACAACGGCTTCGCGATCTCCGTGCCGCTCGCCAAGCAGACGGCCGCCCCCTCCCTGGCACACAAGGCCGTCGGCTACGGCATGCCGGGCCGCCTGGTGGACGGCAACGACGCGGTCGCGGTGCACCAGGTGCTCAGCGAAGCCGTGCGCCGCGCGCGCGAGGGCGGCGGACCCACCCTCGTGGAAGCGGTGACGTACCGCCTGGAAGCGCACACCAACGCGGACGACGCCACGCGCTACCGCCAGGACGACGAGGTGGAGGCCTGGCGCGACCACGACCCGGTCCTGCTCGTGGAGCGGGAGCTGACCGCGCGCGGGCTGCTCGACGAGGACCGCGCCTCCACGGTGCGCGAGAACGCCGAGGCGATGGCGGCGGACCTGAGGGAACGGATGAACCAGGACCCCGAGCTCGACCCGATGGACCTGTTCACCCACGTGTACGCCGAGCAGACCTCCCAACTGCGCGAGCAGGCCGCCCAGCTGCGGGCCGAGCTCGACGCCGAGACCGAGTCGGACGGAGCGGGCCGATGACCACTGTCGCCGTGAAACCGGCCACCATGGGGCAGGCCCTCGGCCGCGCCCTGCGCGACGCGATGGCCGAGGACCCCACCGTGCACGTCATGGGCGAGGACGTCGGCACGCTCGGCGGCGTCTTCCGCGTCACCGACGGACTCGCCGCGGAGTTCGGCGACGACCGCTGTACGGACACGCCGCTGGCCGAGGCGGGCATCCTGGGGACCGCGGTCGGCATGGCGATGTACGGCCTGCGGCCCGTCGTGGAGATGCAGTTCGACGCGTTCGCCTACCCCGCCTTCGAGCAGCTGATCTCGCATGTGGCGCGGATGCGCAACCGCACCAAGGGCGCGATGCCCATGCCGCTCACCATCCGGGTGCCGTACGGCGGCGGGATCGGCGGCGTCGAGCACCACAGCGACTCCTCCGAGGCGTACTACATGGCGACGCCGGGGCTCCATGTCGTCACGCCCGCCACGGTCGCCGACGCCTACGGCCTGCTGCGGGCCGCCATCGCCTCCGACGACCCCGTGGTCTTCCTGGAGCCCAAGCGCCTGTACTGGTCGAAGGCCGAGTGGAATCCGGACACTCCGGAGCCGGTGGAGCCGATCGGCAGGGCCGTGGTGCGGCGCACCGGACGCAGCGCCTCGCTGATCACGTACGGCCCGTCCGTGCCGGTCTGTCTGGAGGCGGCGGAGGCGGCGCGCGCGGAGGGCTGGGACCTCGAAGTGGTCGACCTGCGCTCGCTGGTGCCGTTCGACGACGAGACGGTGGCCGCGTCCGTGCGGCGCACCGGGCGCGCGGTCGTGGTGCACGAGGCGAGCAGCTTCGGCGGGCCCGGCGGGGAGATCGCCGCGCGCATCACCGAGCGCTGCTTCCACCACCTGGAGGCGCCGGTGCTGCGGGTCGCCGGGCTCGACATCCCCTACCCGCCGCCGATGCTGGAGCGGCACCACCTGCCGGGCGTCGACCGCATCCTGGACGCCGTGGCGCGGTTGCAATGGGAGGCGCGGAGCTGATGGCCCAGGTCCTGGAGTTCAAGCTGCCCGACCTCGGTGAGGGGCTCACGGAGGCGGAGATCACCCGCTGGCTGGTGCAGGTCGGCGACGTGGTGGAAGTGGACCAGCTGGTCGTCGAGGTCGAGACGGCCAAGGCGATGGTCGAGGTCCCGTGCCCGTACGCGGGCGTGGTCACCGCCCGCTTCGGAGAGGAGGGCACCGAACTGCCGGTGGGAGCACCCCTGCTGACGGTCGCGGTGGGCTCCCCGGCCGTGGGCGCACCGGCGCGCGGTGGAGATGCGGACGGCGGCCCGGCCCCGGCGGACGAGACGTCGGGGAACGTGCTCGTCGGCTACGGCACGGGAGCCGCCCCCGCCAGGCGGCGGCGGATACGCCCCGCGCTGGACGTGACGGCCACCCCGTCCGCCCCGACGGCAGCCCGGCCAGAGGCCCGCGCGGAAGCACCCGTGGAGCCCCGGACCGACTCCGGCCGGACCACCGACGCCGGACAGGGGCCCGAGCACGACGAGGGGCCCGTGCCGGTGATCTCGCCGCTCGTCCGCAGGCTGGCGCGGGAGAACGGCGTGGATCTGCGGCAGCTCGCGGGTTCGGGCCCGGACGGGCTGATCCTGCGGGCCGACGTGGAGGACGTCATGCGGGCGTCGGCGGCCACCGCCGCGCCGTCCGCGGGCCCCGCCCCGGCGTCCGCCGCCGCGCGCACCACGGCGACGGGCCTCGGCGCCACCTTCGGCAGCACCCGCGAGAGCGCGCCCGCCGCGGGCCGTGCCGCCGCGTCCGGCACGCGCGTGCCGCTGCGCGGTGTGCGCGGTGCGGTGGCCGACAAGCTGTCCCGCAGCCGCCGGGAGATACCGGACGCCACCACGTGGGTCGACGCGGACGCGACGGAACTGATGAACGCGCGCGCGGCGATGAACGCGGCGGGCGGCCCGAAGGTCTCCCTGCTCGCGCTGCTCGCCCGGATCTGCACGGCGGCCCTCGCCCGCCATCCGGAGCTCAACTCGACGGTCGACATGGAGGCGCGCGAGGTCGTCCAGCTCGCCGAGGTCCACCTCGGCTTCGCCGCGCAGACCGAGCGCGGGCTCGTCGTGCCCGTCGTACGGGACGCGCACGCGCGCGACACGGAGTCGCTGAGCGCCGAGCTCGCCCGCCTCTCGGAGGCGGGCCGGGCCGGGACGCTCACGCCTGGGGAACTGACGGGGTCCACGTTCACGTTGAACAACTACGGGGTGTTCGGCGTCGACGGATCCACGCCGATCATCAACCACCCCGAGGCGGCCATGCTCGGCGTCGGCCGGATCGTGCCCAAGCCATGGGTGCACCAGGGCGAGTTGGCGGTCCGGCAGGTCGTCCAGCTGTCGCTCACCTTCGACCACCGGGTGTGCGACGGCGGCACGGCGGGCGGCTTCCTGCGCTTCGTGGCGGACTGCGTCGAACAGCCTGCGGTCCTGCTGCGCAAGGTGTGACCGGGCGCCACTGATGAGGGTCGCCCCGCCCCCCCCAGGCCGAGGGCGAAGGCCCCGCCCGGGGGCGCCCGGATGTCACCCCCGAGCGCCCTCAGCGGGTGGCGCCCTCACCCGCCGGGTCCCTCCGCCTGTGAGGAACATGAGACCTGCGGGGCACCCATAAGGGGTGGCGTTGACATCTCGGGCGCCCATACTCGGTGGATGACCACGAACACGGCCCCCGGCACGGCGGCGTTCGACGCCGTCGTGCTCGCCGGAGGCCGCGCGGCGCGGCTCGGCGGCGCGGACAAGCCCGGTGTGCGGGTGGGCGGCAGGGCGCTGCTCGACCGCGTCCTGAGCGCCTGCTCCGGCGCGACGACGACCGTCGTCGTGGCGGAGCCCCGGCCCACCGGGCGGCCCGTGGTGTGGGCGCGCGAGGAGCCCGCGGGCGGCGGGCCCCTGGCCGCGCTCGACGCGGGCCTGCGCCACACCGCCGCCGAACTGGTGCTGGTGCTCTCCGCCGACCTGCCGTTCCTGCGCGAGGAGACGGTACGCGGCCTCGTCGCGGCGGTGGGCACGGCGGACGGTGCGCTGCTCACCGACCCCGACGGCCGTGACCAGCCACTGGTCGCCGTGTACCGCGGTGCCGCGCTGCGCCGGGAACTGGCCCGGATCGCGGCCGAGGGCCCCGCCCGGGCCGCCACCGTGGATTCCGGCGCGGCCGGGGGGCCACCCCGCATCACGGCCGGGAAGCCCGCCCGCGCGGGAGCCGGGCTCGCCGGGCTGCCGCTGCGGCTGCTCACCGAACGCCTCGACCTGGCCCGGATCGCCGAGCCCCTGGCCGCGTTCGACTGCGACACCTGGGACGACATCGCCGCCGCCCGCGCGCGGATCAGGGAGCATGGGCACGTGTTGTTGGATGAATGGATTTCCGCAGTCAAGGACGAACTGGGCATCGACCTCGACGTCGACACCGGCACCCTCCTCGACCTCGCCCGCGACGCCGCGCACGGAGTGGCCCGGCCCGCCGCGCCGCTGACCACCTTCCTGGTCGGGTACGCGGCGGGGCTCGCCGGGGCGAGCGGCGGGCCGCAGGCCGTCGCGGAGGCAGCGCGCAAGGCGGCCGCGCTCGCGGCCCGCTGGGCCGAGGAAGGGGACCCGGGCGGTGCGCCCGCGGCCGGGAACCCGCCGCCAGGGCCCGGCACCCCCACCGGTACGGCGCCGGGCGCGTCGTCCGGCGGCGCGCAGGCCGCCCCGGCCGACGAGAATCCGGGCGCCCGATGACCGGGGGCCAATCGGCCGACGCCGAACTGGACGAGGCACTGGCCCTGGTGAACGAGGACCGCGCCGCCACCCGAGCCGCGAGCGTGCCGCCTGCCCCCGGGGCACCCAGCGTTCCGCCCTCTCCGGGGGCCCCGGGTGCCTCACCCGCGGCAGAGGCCACGTGCGTGCCGCCCGCTCCCGGGGCACCCAGCGTTCCACCCTCCCCCGGGGCCCCGGGCACCTCACCCGCCCCCGGGGCTGCGAACGGCCCACCCGCCCCCGCGCCGGGCACCGCATCCAGCCCCGAGCCGGAGACCGGGCCCGGGCCCGCGAGCGTGCCGCCCACCGGCCCGGGCACCCCGCCCCACCGCGACGAGTCCGCCGCACCCCGCTCCCACCGCGAGCCGTCGGCGCCGTCCACGCCTGCCCAAGGCCGCCCCGGGCCCCAGCGCGACCGAGGCGCGGCGCCCGGCGACGACCCGGCGGCCCACGGCGGCGCGCGGCACCGCGCTCGCGCCACCTCCTGGCCCGAAGCCCGCGCCGCGTCCCGCAGGGCCGGGGCTCCGGGGGCCGCCGCCCCCGTGGTCACACCGTTGTCCGACACCCTCGGCCGTGTCCTCACCTCGCCCCTGGCCGCCCTCACCGACCTGCCCTCCTTCGACACCTCGGCGATGGACGGGTGGGCCGTGGCGGGGCCGGGGCCCTGGACGGTCCTCGCGGACGGGGTCCTGGCCGGGCAGGAGCGGCCCGAGCCGCTCGGCGACGGCGAGGCGGTGCGGATCGCGACCGGCGCCCGCATCCCGCAGGACACCACCGCCGTCATCCGCAGCGAACACGCGCGCGTGGACGACAAGAGCAAGCTGCACGCCCAGCGCGACGTCGTGCCCGGCCAGGACATCCGGCCGCGCGGCCAGGAGTGCCGCGCGGGTGATCAACTCCTGCCGCCCGGCGCCCTGGTGACGCCCGCCGTGCTCGGCCTCGCCGCCGCGGCCGGGTACGACGCGCTGCCCGTCGCCCCACGCCCCCGCGCAGAAGTGCTCGTCCTGGGCGATGAGTTGCTCACCGAAGGGCTGCCGCACGAAGGCCGCATCCGGGACGCCCTCGGTCCGATGCTGCCGCCCTGGCTCCGCGCGCTCGGCGTGGTCGTGACGGCCGTACGCCGCCTCGGAGATGACGCGGAAGCCCTCTACGAAGCCCTGGCCCGGTCCACGGCCGACGTGATCGTGACGACCGGCGGTACCGCGTCCGGACCCGTCGACCACGTCCACCCCGCACTCCACCGCCTCGGCGCCGAGTTGCTCGTCGACGGGGTCGCGGTGCGCCCCGGCCATCCGATGCTGCTCGCCCGCCTGCCGGAGGCACCTCGATCCGAGGCGGCCCGGCCCCCGGTCCGTCACCTCGTGGGCCTCCCCGGAAACCCCCTCGCCGCCGTCTCGGGCCTGCTCACCCTGGCCGAGCCGCTGCTGCGCGGGCTCGTGGGCCGTCCCGGCGCCGAGCCGTACACCGCGCCGCTGCGGGACGACGTACACGGGCATCCGCACGACACGCGCCTCGTGCCGGTCGTCCTGCGGGCCGAGTACGCGGTGCCGTTGCACTACAACGGCCCGGCGATGCTGCGGGGCATCGCGGTCGCCGACGGGCTCGCGGTGGTGCCGCCGGGCGGCGCGCGCCGTCGGCAAGAAGTGGAGATCCTCGATCTGCCCTGGACCGAACCGGGCGGTTCACACGGCGAGTTGGGGCCCGAGGGCTCGGCGGACCCTTTCAGCGAGGTGTGTTTCACGTGAAACTGGCGGACCCCTTCGGCGAGGTGTGTTTCACGTGAAACTGCCCGGCCATGACGCGATCGCGCGCCAAGCCGACGAACACCTCGTCACCCACCGCGTCAAACTCCCCCGGCGCGTCGTCGAGCGCCCCCTGCGCCAGGTCGGCAAACGTCTGCTGATGGCGATGTTCGTGCTGGGGCTGACCATCCTCATCGTGTACGTCGACCGCGACGGCTACCACGACAACGCGAACGGGACGATCGACTTCCTCGACGCCTCGTACTACGCCACCGTGACGCTCTCCACCACCGGGTACGGCGATATCGTCCCGCACAGCGACAGCGCGCGGATGGCCAACATCTTCCTGATCACGCCCCTGCGCGTGCTCTTCCTGATCATCCTCGTCGGCACCACGCTCGAAGTGCTGACGGAACGCACCCGTGAGGAATGGCGGCTTTCCCGCTGGAGGTCCAACTTGCGTGACCACACCGTCGTCGTCGGCTTCGGCACCAAGGGCCGTTCCGCGATCCAGACCGTGCAGGCCACGGGACTCAAGCCCGAGCAGGTCGTGATCGTCGACCCCAGCTCGAAGGTCGTCGACGCGGCCACGGCGGAGGGCTACGCGGGAGTCGTCGGCGACGCGACGCGCAGCGACGTGCTGCTGCGGGCCGAGGTGCAGAAGGCCCGCCAGATCATCGTGGCGACCCAGCGCGACGACACGGCGGTCCTGGTCACGCTCACCGCCCGGCAGCTCAACCGGCAGGCGAAGATCGTGGCCGCGGTGCGCGAGGAGGAGAACGCGCCGCTGCTGCGGCAGTCCGGTGCCGATGCCGTCATCACCAGTGCCAGCGCGGCGGGACGGCTGCTCGGCCTTTCGGTGCTCAGCCCGAGCGCGGGCGTGGTCATGGAGGACCTGATCCAGCAGGGCAGCGGCCTCGACCTGGTCGAACGGCCGGTGATAAAGGCCGAGGTGGGGCGCGGGGTGCGCGATATGAAGGACCTCGTCGTCAGCGTCGTACGGGGGCACAGGCTGCTCGCGTACGACGATCCCGCCATCGGCGAGCTCCAGTTGACGGACCGGCTGATCACGATCGTCCGGGCCTCCCCGGCTCCGGAGCCCCCGGCGGCGGACGCGCGGCGGGTGGCTCGGCCGCTGGACTGAGGGCCGCGCTGCCCGGAGTGCCGACACGGCCCCGTGCCCCGGGAGGGCCGGCCCCGTGCCCCGGGAGGGCCGGGGCCGTGTCGTTCGTGTGCACGCCGCTTCCGGCCCCAGGGCGCGGGAGTAGCCTCGCCCGCATGTATGCGATCACGATCCCCGAATCCGGTGGGCCCGAGGTGCTTCAGTGGGCCGAGGTCCCCGATCCCGTACCCGGTGAGGGCGAGGTCCTCATCGACGTGGCGGCCAGTGCCGTGAACCGCGCCGATCTGCTGCAGCGGCAGGGTTTCTACGACCCGCCGCCCGGCGCGTCCCCGTACCCGGGTCTGGAGTGCTCCGGGCGGATCGCGGCGCTCGGCCCCGGCGTCGCCGGTCTGGCGGTGGGCCAGGAGGTGTGCGCGCTGCTCGCGGGCGGCGGCTACGCGGAGAAGGTCGCCGTCCCCGCGGGGCAGGTCCTGCCGCTGCCCGACGGCGTCGACCTCGTCACGGCGGCCGCGCTCCCGGAGGTCACGGCCACGGTCTGGTCGAACGTGTTCATGGTGGCCCATCTGCGCCCCGGCGAGACGCTCCTCGTGCACGGTGGCGCCAGCGGCATCGGCACCATGGCGATCCAGCTCGCGAAGGCCGTCGGGGCGCGCGTCGCGGTGACGGCGGGCGGCAAGGAGAAGCTGGCGTTCTGCGCCGACCTGGGCGCGGACATCCTCATCGACTACCGCGAGCAGGACTTCGCCGAGGAGATCCAGCGAGCCACCGACGGGGCGGGCGCGGACGTGATCCTGGACATCATGGGCGCCAAGTACCTGGAGCGGAACGTGAACTCGCTCGCGGTCAGCGGCCGCCTCGCGATCATCGGCATGCAGGGCGGCGTCAAGGGCGAGCTGAACATCGCCACGCTGCTGCGCAAGCGCGCCGCCGTCACCGCGACCTCGCTGCGGGCCCGGCCCGTCGCGGAGAAGACCTCGATCGTCGCGGCGGTGCGGGAGCACGTGTGGCCGTTGATCGGGGCGGGGCAGGTGCGGGCGGTGGTGGACCGGACGGTGCCGATGCGGGACGCGGGGGCCGCGCATCAGGTTCTGGAGGGTGGTGGGCACATGGGGAAGGTGCTGCTGGTGCGGTAGGACCCTCGCGGGGGCGCCCCAGATCCGCCCCTTCCCGAAACGGGGGGGGGCTCCCCCCGGCCCCCCCCGTTGTCGGCGCTGCGCGCCTCGTCCTCAAACGCCGGACGGGCTAGGGCGCCGAGATGCCGGATGGTTCGTGCCGTGTGACGCTGGCTGCACGCCCGCGATCTTGGCGACCCGGCAGCGGGAGGGAGTCGTGCGGTGACGTCGTGGCTGTGCCGTGCTGCGCGTGCGGTCGTACCGGTGGCGCTGGTGAGCGTGCTGCTCGCCCCGGCCCCGGGGTACGCCGCCGATCCGTCCCCCGCCCCCTCGGCCGCGTACTACGACGAGGTGGCGCTCGCCGGGAGCCGTGCGGGCGAGGGGAGGACCCGGCCCGGGCGTGCGGAGCCGCTCGTCGTGCCCGATCCGCGGGGCTGGCGTCCGCTGCCGCCCCCGGCGGCCCGGAAACCGCGCACCGAGCCGAGGCCGCCGCCCGCCGCCGACGTCGCCGAGCCGTCGTCCGCGCGGCGTACGGCGACCGGACCGCCCATCCCCGGCCTGCGCGTCCTGCCGCTCGGCGCGGGCCTGGTCCTGATCGGCCTCGGCCTGGGGTTCCTGGGGCTGCGCGTGCGCCGGGGCTGACCGCCAACGAGCCCCGGTTCCGCGCGCCCGCGCACGGTGGATCATCGGCGAATGGGGGCACCAAGGATGTGTGGACAACGGGTGCGAGAGAATGGCGGCATGGAGATGCCGAGGAACGAACGGTCGCCGGAGAATCCCCAGGTCCTGGTTGTCGGCCAGGACGGCATGGCGCTCGGCGGCGGAGGCGGCGACGACGTCCGCGAGGTCCCGGTGACGGACATGGTCGAACAGCCGGCGAAGGTCATGCGCATCGGCAGCATGATCAAGCAGCTTCTGGAGGAAGTGCGCGCGGCACCTCTGGACGAGGCGAGCCGGGTGCGCCTCAAGGAGATCCACGCCAGCTCCGTGAAGGAGCTGGAGGACGGCCTCGCGCCCGAGCTCGTGGAGGAACTGGAGCGCCTGTCGCTGCCGTTCACCGACGAGACGACGCCGAGCGACGCGGAGCTGCGCATCGCGCAGGCCCAGCTGGTGGGCTGGCTGGAGGGTCTCTTCCACGGGATCCAGACGACGTTGTTCGCGCAGCAGATGGCCGCGCGGGCCCAGCTGGAGCAGATGCGCCGCGCGCTTCCCCCGGGCGTGGGCGGTCACGAGGACGACGAGGAGGGCGGCGTGGCGGGCCGCAGCGGCGGCCCCTACCTCTAAGGCCCCTACCCCGGATGGCTCGGACACGAAAGGGCCCGGTACGCACCCCGCGTACCGGGCCCTCGGTCTGGGGCGCCGGGCTCAGCCCCACGTACGGCCCGCGGGCTCCTGAATCGTGGCGTTGATCCGGTTGAACAGGTTCGTCACGCCGATGACCAGGATCAGGGCGGACAGCTCCCGCTCGTCGAAGTGGTCGGCGACCTCGTCCCAGAGTGCGTCGGACACGGCCTGCGCGGAGCGGTCCGCGAGCCGCGTGACGTGCTCCGTGAGGGCCAGCGCGGCGCGCTCGGCGTCCGTGAAGAACGGCGCCTCGCGCCAGGCCACCACCGCGGCGAGCCGCTCGGTGCTCGTCCCGGCCTTGACCAGGTTCGCCGTGTGGCTGTGGATGCAGGCGCTGCAGCCGTTGATCTGGCTGGCCCGCAGGCCGACGATCTCCTGGAGCTCCTGCGGAAGGCCGCTCTCGGCGATGGCCTGCATGATGCTGCCGATGCCCTTGAGGCTGTCGGGAAGGACGTACGCCGGGTTCTTCATACGGGCCTGCATGGCTGGTCTCCTCTGTGCCGCTCTCGCGCCGCTCGGTCTGTTGTTTCACTGACGGAGCGGGAGGAGGGAATGTGACCGGTGCGCGGAAGAAACTTCCGGGCACAGCGGCCGGTGGCCCTGCGAAGGCCCACCGGCCGGCCCTGCGAGGGGCCCACGCGTAGGCGCTACGAGGGGTCGCCCGTCGAGATCTGGAAGGTGATCTCCACGTCCTTCGGGTCGACGTCGGAGCCCGCCTTGGGGATCTGCCCCATGACGGTGTCCTCGCCGTACGTGTTCTCGTCGAGCTTCTGCTTGTCGTAGTTCCACCCGGCCGCCTGGAGGCAGGAGAGGACCGAGCGCCAGTCCTTGTAGCTGAAGTCGGGCAGCTTGATCTTGGCCGGGTCGTTGTACGCCGTGTCCGGCTCGGTGCACTCCGTCTTTTCGATCGTCTTCGTGCGGTCCGGACCGCGATGTCCGGCGACCGGCTTCTTCGACTCCTTGGAGCCGCCGCCGTCGTCGCTGTCGCCGTTCAGGGAGATCGCGGTGATCACGCCGCCGATGGCGAGCAGGGCGACGACGATCGAGCCGATGACGACCGGCATGGTCCGCTTGCCGCCGCCCGGGCCGCCCCGTCCACCGGTCGGCGCCGCCGTGGCGGGCTGCGGGGACAGGGAGTACGGGGGCGGGGTCTGGGCCGCCTGCGGGGCCGGGACGTACGCGTTGGTCGGCGCGGGGGTCTGGTAGCCCTGCTGCGGGTAGCCGTACCCGGGCTGCGGGGTGGGGGCGGCCGGGGTCGCGGGGCCGTAGGGGCCTGGCTGGTACGGCGTCTGGACGCTGCCCGGGGCCTGCGGGTTCGTCGAGTCGACCGGCGGGAAGACGGCGGAGCCGACGCCCGCGCCGCTCGCGGTCTGCGCACCCGGGACGATGCTGGGGGCCGCCGCCTGGAAGGACTGCGCGACGCGCAGGCACTCGTCGCGCATCGCCTCGGCGGTCGGGAAGCGCTCGTTCGGGTTCTTCTTGAGCGCGCGGGCGACGAGGGCGTCGACGGCCGGGGGCAGCGAGCGGTTGACGGAGGACGGGGCGACCGGCTCCTCCTGGACGTGCGCGTACGCGATGGCGAGCGGCGAGTCCGCCTCGAAGGGGAGGCGGCCGGTCACGAGCTGGAACAGCATGATGCCGACCGAGTACAGGTCGGAGCGGGCGTCGACGCCGCGGCCGAGCGCCTGCTCGGGCGACAGGTACTGCGGGGTGCCGACGACCATGCCGGTCTGCGTCATCGACGTGACGCCGGACTGCATGGCGCGGGCGATGCCGAAGTCCATGACCTTGACGACGTTCCGCTTCGTCATCATCACGTTGCCGGGCTTGATGTCGCGGTGGACCAGGCCCATCTCGTGGCTGATCTCCAGGGCCGCGAGCACATCGGCGGTGATCTTCAGGGCCTGGTCGGTGGGCATCGCGCCCTGCTGGCGGATCGCGGCGTCCAGGACGGAGCCGAGCGGCTTGCCCTCCACGTACTCCATGACGATGTACGGCATGGGCGAGCCGTCGCCCGCGGCGGAGCCGCTGAAGGTCAGCGTGTCCTCGCCGGTGTCGAAGACCGACACGATGTTCGTGTGCGTGAGCTTGGCCACGGACTGGGCCTCGCGCCGGAAGCGCTCGCGGAAGGACTGCTCACGGCCGAGCTCGGTGTGGAGTGTCTTGATCGCGACCTGTCGGTCGAGCACCGTGTCGTAAGCGAGGTGCACCGAGGCCATGCCGCCCTCGCCGAGCAGATCGCGCAGCTGATAGCGGCCGCCGGCCAGTGAACTGCCCGCGTACCGGCCCTGAGCGCCGTCCTGGCTCATGTCGTGCGTCCCCCATCGGCGCGGACGCGAGACGGCGCCGCGGCTGTGACTGTGGCTATGGGTTGCGACCGATGACGTCCAGTGGACGGTGATCGATCCGCTATTCCTGGCCAAGTCTGCCCGAGGGGGATGCCACGTCAAGCTCGGTGCCCGTTCCGTGACCGTACGCGCAAGAAGAGTCTCGGAAGCGTTACAAGTTTGCCTCGGGGCGCCCTCGGCGGGTTTGATGGCCGGTCCACCTCGGACCGGCATGCCACGCGGAGGCTGTAGCGTGGCACGGCGGAGTACCCCGTACCGCTCCTATCACGTATCCGGTGCACGCCCTCCACGGGCGGACCACGATCAGAACGACGGCGAGGACTGATGGCACAGACGCAGCGCGCTCAGGGCCCGTCCGACCCCGAGGCGACTGGCGGCGGTATGTCAGACGTGCCCGAGATGTGGGGGAACGGTGGCCTGGTCGGAGACGGTAGGTACCGGCTGACCCACCGGCTCGGCCGCGGTGGCATGGCCGAGGTGTTCGCCGCGGAGGACGTACGTCTGGGACGTACGGTCGCGGTCAAACTGCTGCGCGCCGACCTCGCCGAGGACCCCGTGTCCAAGGCCCGCTTCACGCGCGAGGCGCAGTCGGTCGCCGGTCTGAACCACCACGCGGTCGTCGGGGTCTACGACTCCGGCGAGGACTTCATCGGCGGGAACTCCGTCCCGTACATCGTGATGGAGCTGGTCGAGGGCCGCACCATCCGCGATCTGCTGATCAACGCGGAGGCGCCCGGGCCCGAGCAGGCGCTGATCATCGTGTCGGGCGTCCTGGAGGCGCTCGCCTACTCGCACCAGCACGGCATCGTGCACCGCGACATCAAGCCCGCGAACGTCTCCATCACCAACACCGGCGCGGTGAAGGTGATGGACTTCGGCATCGCGCGTGCCCTGCACGGCGCGTCCACGACGATGACGCAGACCGGCATGGTCATGGGCACGCCCCAGTACCTGTCGCCCGAGCAGGCGCTCGGCAAGGCCGTCGACCACCGGTCCGACCTGTACGCGACGGGCTGTCTGCTGTACGAACTGCTCGCGCTGCGGCCGCCGTTCACCGGTGAGACGCCGCTGTCCGTGGTCTACCAGCACGTCCAGGACACGCCGGTGCCGCCGTCCGAGGTGTCCGACGCGGCGCCTCCGGAGCTCGACGGCCTCGTCATGCGGTCCCTGGCCAAGGACCCCGACGACCGCTTCCAGACCGCTGAAGAGATGCGCGGTCTGATCCAGTACGGCCTCCAGATGCTCGCCGAGCAGGGCAGCCACACGGGGACCTGGAACACCGGCCCGGTGACGGCCGTGCACGGGCACGAGGGTGCGCACACCCCGGCGATGGGCGTCGGCGGCACCACTGCGATGCCGCACCCCGGGGACAGCGGCACCCAGCAGATCCCGAGCCCCATGCTGCGGCCGCCGGGCGGCGACGACGGCGGCTTCGACGGCGGTCACCGGGACGGCGGCGGACGGGGCCGCGCGGGCAAGGTGTGGATCCTGGCCGTGCTCGCGGTGATCGCGGTCGCGGTGGGCGTCGCGTTCGCGCTGTCCGGGAACGGCGGCGGCGACAAGAAGGACGGCGGTCCCTCCAAGACGCCCTCGACCAAGCAGTCGCAGGAGAAGAAGCCGAGCAAGAGCGCGGACGACGACGAGACGGCGGACAACAACACGCAGCCCGGTGGCGACGGCACCGGGGGGCAGAACGACTACCCCCAGCAGTCGAACCGGCCCACGCATCAGCAGACCCAGCCGACGACGAAGCCGACGGAGCCGACGAATCCGCCTACGGAGCCCACGGATCCGCCGACGGATCCGACGGATCCGCCCACCGATCCCACGGATCCGCCCACGGAGCCGTCCGATCCGGTCTCGCCGCCGGATGACGGTGGGAACGACGGTGGTACGGAGGGCGGCGAGGGGTCCGACTCCGAGTGACCCCCGGCTCAGCCCACCGCGGGGAAGGCGTCGGCGACGGCGCCGCTCACCGCGGGGCTGAGCGTGTGCACCACGGCCTTTTGGGGGGCTATGCGGAGGTACACCGCGTCGTACGGCTCGCCGTCCACGAAGCGCGGGGGTGCGCCGAAGCGCGCGAGCTCCGCCGTGGTGGGGCGTACGGCCTCGCAGAGGCCGACGAGCTGGACCGTCCACTGGCCCTCGGCGGCCGCCGCCGTGCCCAGGTTGTCCGCGCCGTACGCGACGACGCTCCCGACGCAGGCGTCGTGGTACCCGAAGCCCCGGTGCATGCGCAGCAGGACGTGCCCGTCGGTCACGATGTGGCGGGCCGCCGCGAGGAAGGGCAGGGCGCGCATGCTGGTCGCGACCCGGCCGTAGTCGGTGCGCCGGAGCAGGGCGAAGGCGAGCTGCTGGTCGGAGTCGGAGGGCATGGTTCCTACCGTCCCGCACGCGCGCGGGGCAGCAGAAGAGCCGCCCGCCCCGTAGACAGGGGGCCGTAAGTCCCAAAGGCCCGGGGTACGGGAGCGCCCCGAAGGGGCGCGGGGCTGTGTGCCTGTGCGGCTCCGCCGCGTGGGCGCGGCAAGGCACAACGGTGCCGCAGAAGCCCGAGCCAGGCGCGGCACACCCCGCCGAGCGCTCAGCGAAGGCGCTCCGCCTGCATCCGCGCCACGTACGCCGCCGCCTGCGAGCGGCGCTCCATGCCGAGCTTGGACAGCAGGCTGGAGACGTAGTTCTTGATCGTCTTCTCGGCGAGGTGGAGGCGCTCGCCGATGGCGCGGTTGGTGAGGCCCTCGCCGATCAGGTCGAGGATCTTGCGCTCCTGCTCGGTGAGGTTGGCCAGGCGGTCGTCGCCCTTCGCGCCGTTGCCGTCGCGCAGGCGCTCCAGGACGCGGGCCGTGGCGACCGGGTCGAGCAGGGACTTTCCGGCGGCGACGTCCCGCACGGCGGTCAGGAGTTCATTGCCGCGAATGGCTTTCAGGACATATCCGGAGGCACCGGCCATGATGGCGTCGAAGAGGGCCTCGTCGTCCGCGAAGGAAGTGAGCATCAGGCATTTGATGGAGTCGTCCTGCGAACGGATCTCACGGCAGACCTCGACCCCGCTGCCGTCGGGAAGGCGGACGTCGAGCACCGCCACATCCGGACGCGTGGCCGGAATGCGCACCAAGGCGTCGGCGGCCGTGCCCGCCTCTCCGACCACCTCGATGTCGGACTCCACCGAGAGGAGCTCATGGACTCCGCGACGCACGACCTCGTGATCATCGAGCAGGAATACCGTGATTTTTCCTTGTTCGCGCACGGTGCCAGTGTCACACATCAACTCTTCCCGTGCCCGGGGTGGCCGGGATAACGTGCCGGTGTTCCGGCCCCCTGCCAGGCTGTGATCAGTGGCGTGACCAGCATGTGTTTCCCGGCTTCTCGGTTTAGTTGGATTTCCTAGTGGGCCTTTACTTGGAAATCCAAGCAAAATTGCAGGTCAGACGGGGTTTCACACTTTCGGTACGCACTGGGTAACGTGCTTGGAGAAGGGCGCTCGCCGGGACGACTGTCACGCCTAATCCCGCTGAGCCGCACCCACCCCGTGCGACGGGCTGGAATCGGGCGAGCCGTACTGGCCTGCCGGTGGACCCCGGGGGCCGGACCGACGGAGGAGCACACGTGACCGTGGAAAGCACCGCCGCGCGTACGCCGCGCCGCGCAGGCAGCGGCGCCAAGCGCACCAGTGCCGGCGCGAAGAGCGCAGGCGCGAAGAAGAGCGCGAGTGCCAAGAAGGCCGTGGGCCCGGGCGCTGAGCCCGAGCTCGTCCAGCTGCTGACGCCCGAGGGCGAGCGGGTCGAGAACCCCGCGTACGACAAGTACGTGGCGGACGTGACCCCCGAGGACCTGCGCGCGCTGTACCGGGACATGGTGATGACCCGCCGCTTCGACGCGGAGGCCGTCACGCTCCAGCGCCAGGGCGAGCTGGGCCTGTGGCCCTCGCTGCTCGGCCAGGAGGCGGCGCAGGTCGGCTCGGGCCGCGCGACCCGCGCCGACGACTACGTCTTCCCCACCTACCGCGAGCACGGCGTCGCCTGGTGCCGGGACGTCGACCCGACGCTGCTGCTCGGCATGTTCCGCGGCGTGAACCACGGCGGCTGGGACCCCAACAGCAACAACTTCCACCTGTACACCATCGTGATCGGCTCCCAGACGCTGCACGCGACGGGCTACGCGATGGGCGTGGCCAAGGACGACGCGGACAGCGCGGTGGTCGCGTACCTCGGCGACGGCGCCACCAGCCAGGGCGACGTGGCGGAGGCCTTCACGTTCTCCGCGGTCTACAACGCCCCCGTGGTGTTCTTCTGCCAGAACAACCAGTGGGCGATCTCCGAGCCGACCGAGAAGCAGAGCCGCGTACCGCTGTACCAGCGCGCGCAGGGCTACGGCTTCCCGGGCGTGCGCGTCGACGGCAACGACGTCCTCGCCTGCCTCGCGGTCTCCAAGTGGGCGCTGGAGCGGGCGCGCACCGGCGAGGGCCCCTCCCTCATCGAGGCGTTCACGTACCGCATGGGCGCGCACACCACCTCCGACGACCCGACGCGCTACCGCCGCGACGAGGAGCGCGAGGCGTGGGAGGCCAAGGACCCGATCAAGCGGCTGCGGGCGTATCTGGAGGCCGGGGGCCACGCGGACGAGGCGTTCTTCGCGGAACTCGACGCGGAGAGCGAGACGTTGGGCAAGCGGGTGCGGGACGCGGTGCGGTCCATGCCCGACCCCGAGCCGATGTCGATCTTCGAGAACATCTACGCGGACGGGCACGCTCTCGTGGACGAGGAGCGGGCCGATTTCGCCGCCTACCAAGCGTCGTTCGCGGACGCCCCTGCGGACGCCGTCACCGGCGGAGAGGTCAAGTAGTCATGGCCGTGAAGAAGTTGCCGGTCGCCAAGGCGATCAACGAATCCCTGCGCACGGCCCTGGAGGCCGACCCCAAGGTCCTCGTGATGGGTGAGGACGTCGGCAAGCTCGGCGGCGTCTTCCGGGTCACGGACGGGCTGCAGAAGGACTTCGGCGAGGACCGCGTCATCGACACGCCGCTCGCCGAGTCCGGCATCGTCGGCACCGCGATCGGCCTGGCCCTGCGCGGCTACCGGCCGGTCGTGGAGATCCAGTTCGACGGCTTCGTCTTCCCCGCGTACGACCAGATCGTCACGCAGCTCGCGAAGATGCACGCGCGGTCGCTCGGCAAGGTCAAGGTGCCGGTCGTCATCCGCATTCCGTACGGCGGCGGCATCGGCGCCGTCGAGCACCACAGCGAGTCCCCCGAGGCGCTGTTCGCACACGTCCCGGGCCTGAAGGTGGTCTCTCCCTCGAACGCGTCGGACGCGTACTGGATGCTCCAGCAGGCCATCCAGAGCGACGACCCGGTCATCTACTTCGAGCCCAAGCGGCGCTACTGGGAGAAGGGCGAGGTCAACACCGAGGCCATCCCGGACCCGCTGCACGGCGCGAGCGTGGCCCGCGAGGGCACGGACGCGACGCTCGTGGCGTACGGCCCGATGGTGCGCACCTGTCTGGAGGCGGCCGCGGCCGCGGCCGAGGAGGGCAGGTCCCTGGAGGTCGTCGACCTGCGCTCCGTCTCGCCGATCGACTTCGACACGGTGCAGGCCTCGGTCGAGAAGACCGGCCGGCTGATCGTCGTGCACGAGGCGCCGGTGTTCCTCGGCGCGGGCGCGGAGATCGCCGCGCGCATCACCGAGCGCTGCTTCTACCACCTGGAGGCGCCCGTCCTGCGGGTCGGCGGCTTCCACTCCCCGTATCCGCCCGCGCGGGTGGAAGAGGACTATCTGCCGGGCCTCGACCGGGTGCTCGACGCCGTCGACCGCTCGCTTGCGTACTGAGGGAAGAGGTCGTGACGACAATGACTGACACCACGTCGGCCGTCCGCGAGTTCAAGATGCCCGACGTGGGCGAGGGACTCACCGAGGCGGAGATCCTCAAGTGGTACGTGGCCGCGGGCGACACCGTCACCGACGGCCAGGTCGTGTGCGAGGTGGAGACGGCCAAGGCGGCCGTGGAGCTGCCGATCCCGTTCGACGGCACGGTCCGTGAACTCCGGTTCGCCGAGGGCACGACCGTGGACGTCGGCCAGGTGATCATCACCGTGGACGTGTCCGGGGGCGCGGCGCCCGCGCCCGAGGCGGCGCCGCCCGCGCCCGCCGCCGCGCCGGAGCCCGCGCCGTCGGCGGAGCCCGCGGCCCCCTCGGGGCGCCAGCCGGTCCTCGTCGGGTACGGCGTGTCGGAGTCCTCCACCAAGCGCCGCGCCCGCAAGCAGGTGCCGGGCCAGGCCGAGCCCTCGCCGGCGGCGGCCGCCGTCCAGGCCGAGCTGAACGGCCACAGCGCGCCGCCCGCCCCGGCGGCGGCCGCCGCGCCCGCCGCGCCCGCCGGGACCCGGCCGCTGGCCAAGCCGCCCGTGCGCAAGCTCGCCAAGGACCTGGGCGTGGACCTCGCCACGGTCACGCCGACGGGCCCGGACGGCGTCATCACCCGTGCGGACGTGCACGCGGCGGTGGCCCCGGCGCCCGCGCCCGCGGCCCCCGCGGCGGCGGTCCAGGAGCCCGTAGCGGTGGTGGCCGGGGACGCGCGGGAGACGCGCATCCCGGTCAAGGGCGTCCGCAAGGCGACCGCGCAGGCGATGGTCAGCTCGGCGTTCACGGCGCCGCACGTCACGGAGTTCGTGACGGTGGACGTGACGCGCACGATGAAGCTCGTCGAGGAGCTGAAGCAGGACCGGGCCTTCGAGGGCCTGCGGGTCAACCCGCTGCTGCTGATCTCCAAGGCGCTCCTGGTGGCGATCCGCCGCAACCCGGGGGTGAACGCCGCCTGGGACGAGGCGAACCAGGAGATCGTCCAGAAGCACTATGTGAACCTGGGCATCGCCGCGGCGACCCCGCGCGGTCTGATCGTGCCGAACATCAAGGACGCGCACGCCCAGACCCTGCCCGAACTGGCCGCCTCGCTCGGCGAGCTGGTGTCCACGGCCCGCGAGGGCAGGACGTCGCCCGGCGCCATGCAGGGCGGCACGGTGACGATCACGAACATCGGCGTCTTCGGCATCGACACGGGCACGCCCATCCTGAACCCCGGCGAGTCGGCGATCCTCGCGGTCGGCGCGATCAAGCTCCAGCCGTGGGTCCACAAGGGCAAGGTGAAGCCGCGCCAGGTGACCACCCTCGGCCTCTCCTTCGACCACCGCCTGGTGGACGGGGAGCTGGGCTCGAAGGTGCTCGGCGACGTGGCGGCGATCCTGGAGCAGCCGAAGCGGCTGCTGACCTGGGCGTAGTTGCGCGCGTACGGGAGAAGGGGGCCCGCCGCGGTGTGCGGCGGGCCCCCTTCTCCCGTGTCCTGCTCGCGGGGGAGTTACGCGACGCGGAAGCCGTAGTCCATGATCTTCTTGGCGTCCTTGTAACGGGCTTCCTTCGTCGGCGCGGTCAGGACCGTGCCGACGATCGTCTTGCCGTTGCGGGTCGCGGCGAAGACCAGGTTGAACTTGGCCTGGGCGCCGGAGCCGGTCTTCACGCCGATGGCACCGCGGTAGGTGCCGAGCAGCTGGTTGGTGTTGCCCCAGGTCGGCATCCCGCGGGTGCCGCCGTTGGGCATCTTGGGCTTGGCCTTGAAGCCCTTGGTCTTCACGACGGTGCGGAAGAGCGAGTTCTTCATCGCCTTGACCGTCAGCTTGGTGAGGTCGCGCGGCGAGGAGTAGTTCGCGCCATTGCTTATGCCGTCGAACGAGTCGAAGTGCGTGTTGCGCAGGCCCAGGTCGCGCGCGGTCTTGTTCATCTTGCCGATGAAGGACTTCACACGGGCGGCGCGCGAGGAGCCCTTGCCGTAGGTGTCGGCGAGGGCGTAGGCGGCGTCGCAGCCGGACGGCAGCATCAGGCCGTAGAGCAGCTCGCGGACCGTGGCGGTGTCGCCGACGATCAGGCCCTTGGCCGAGGAGGCGCCGTTGCGGACGATGTAGTCGCTGTACGCCTTCTGGTACTTGACCTTGCGGTTCAGGTTCAGACCCGGCTGGTTCAGCACCGTGAGCGCGGTCGCGATCTTGGTGGTGGACCCCGTCTTGAGGCGGGTGTCGGCGCTCTTCGTGAACAGCGTCTTGCCCGTGCCGCTGTTCATGAGGAAGCCGCCCTTGGCCGAGATCGACGGCTTGGGCGGCGCGGCGGCGTGCGCGGCGGGGACCGTGATGACCGTCGTCGTCATGACGGCTCCGGCCGTGATGACGGCGGCGGCCGAGGCCCGGCGCATGCCTGTTGTCCGGATTCTCAAAGTAAACGCTCCATTGTCCCTGATGCGTAAGTTGGGCGGCCCGCACCCCAAATCACCCTGAATTACAGACGACATGGGGGAGCCGCCACGGACAAGACTCGCGACGGGGCGTGAAGGATGCACGGACGACGGAAAAAGTGACCCGAAAGTTGTCGCATGGTCACGTACGTACGAGTGCCGCGTCCGGGCGGGGCGGGGGGGCGGCCGGGTGCGTGTGAGTGCTGGCCGGATCGAAGCGCGGGCCGGTGCGGAGGTGCTGGCCGGATCGAAGCGCGGGGGCTGGCCGGATCGACGCGTGGGTGCGGGGCGCATCGGAGCGCGGGCCGACGTCGGGGGCCGGCCGGATCGAGGCGAGGGCGCGGGTCGGGGCGGCGTGGGAGCGCTGTCCGGATCGTGGACGCAAGATCCATCGCATACCTGTTGTATCTATGCTGTGCGCATGCCGACCGCTCCCCTCGTTCCGACGGCCCCCGCCCCCGCCACGTCCGGCCTCGCCGCCCCCGCCACGGCCCCCGCCGCCTCCGGCAAACAGCCCCCCGCCGCCGAGCGCGTCTACGCGCACGTGAAGCGGGCCGTCCTGGAGCGGCACTACGAGGGCGGCACGCTCCTGACCGAGGGCGAGCTGGCCGAGGCCGTGGGGGTGTCCCGCACCCCCGTGCGCGAGGCGCTCCTGAAGCTGGAGGTGGAGGGGTTGCTCCGGCTCTACCCGAAGAAGGGCGCGCTCGTCCTGCCCGTCTCCGCGCAGGAGATCGCGGACGTCGTCGAGACCCGGCTCCTGGTGGAGACGCACGCGGTGCGCAAGGCGGTGCCCGCGCCGCCGGGCCTGCTCGACCGGCTCGCCGAGCTCCTGGAGAAGCAGCGGGGCCAGGCCGCAGCGGGCGACCTCGCGGGGGCGGCCACCACGGACCGCTGCTTCCACGCCACGATCGTCCGCAGCGGCGGCAACGAGATCCTGGCGCGCCTGTACGACCAGCTGCGCGACCGGCAGCTGCGGATGGGCGTCGCGGTGATGCACTCCCACCCCGACCGGATCGCCAAGACCCTGGCCGAGCACGAGGAGATCCTGGCCGCGCTGACGGCCGAGGACGCGGACGCCGCGGTGGCGGTCGTCACCCGGCACGTGGGCTGGTTCCAGAACCTGGCCCGGGGGGCCACGCGATGAGCTCCTCCGTCACCAAGGCCGGGCGGCTGCCCGGGGACCCGCCGGGCGGACGGCGGGCCGTGTTCGTGTGGTCCGTCGGCGTCGCCGTCTACTTCGTCGCGGTCACCTTCCGTACGTCGCTCGGCGTCGCGGGCCTGGACGCCGCCGACCGCTTCCACGTCAACGCGTCGGCCCTGTCGACGTTCTCGATCCTCCAGCTCCTCGTGTACGCGGGCATGCAGATACCCGTCGGCCTGATGGTCGACCGGCTCGGCACGAAGAAGGTCCTCACGCTCGGCGCGGTCCTGTTCACCGCGGGGCAGCTCGGCTTCGCGCTCGCGCCCTCGTACGGGACGGCGCTCGCCGCCCGCGCGCTGCTCGGCTGCGGCGACGCGATGACGTTCATCAGCGTGCTCCGGCTCGGCACCCGCTGGTTCCCGGCCCGGCGCGGGCCCCTGGTCGCGCAGCTCGCGGGCCTGGTGGGCATGGCGGGCAACCTGGTCTCCACGCTCGTCCTGGCCAGGCTCCTGCACGACGTCGGCTGGACCAAGGCGTTCGCGGGCAGCGCGCTCGCCGGAGTCGTCGTCCTCGTCGTCATGGCGCTGTTCCTGAAGGACCACCCCGAGGGCCACGAGCCGCCGCCGCGGGCCGCCCGGGACGCGGCCGGGCCCGGCTTCGTGCGCGAGCAGATCGCGCGGTCCTGGCGGGAGCCCGGCACCCGGCTCGGCCTGTGGGTGCACTTCACCACGCAGTTCCCGGCGATGGTGTTCCTGCTGCTGTGGGGCCTGCCGTTCCTGGTCGAGGCGCAGGGCCTCAGCCGGGGTGCGGCGGGCGACCTGCTGACCCTCGTCGTCCTGTCGAACATGGCGGTCGGCCTGGTCTTCGGCCAGATCGTGGCCCGGCACCACGCGGCGCGGCTTCCGCTGGCGCTCGGCACGGTGGGCGCGACCGCGGCCGTCTGGGCGGGCGCCCTCGCCTACCCCGGTGCGCACGCGCCGATGTGGCTGCTCGTGGTGTTGTGCGTGGTGCTCGGGGCGTGCGGTCCCGCCTCGATGATCGGTTTCGACTTCGCGCGCCCCGCGAACCCGCCGGAGCGCCAGGGCACGGCCTCGGGCATCACCAACATGGGCGGCTTCGTGGCGTCCATGACCACGCTGCTCGCGGTCGGCGTCCTCCTCGACGCCACGGGCGACGACTACCGGATCGCGTTCTCCTCGGTCTTCGTCCTTCAGGCGCTCGGGGTGAGCCAGATCCTGCGGCTGCGGGGACGCGCGGCGCGCCGGGAGCGCGAGCGGCTCGTCGCCAGCCGGGTGGAGACGGTGCACGTGCCCGCGGCGTGAGGCGGTGGGAGGGGGCTCGCCCCCTCCCCGGGGCCGCATCGTGGGCAGGCGTCTCCTCGGGGCCGGGTCACGGGGTGACGGAGAAGTCCCCCAGGATCGCTTCGGCCAGCTCCTGGTCGCCCTCGACCTTCACGCGGTCGCGGACCGCCGTGTGCGTCACGCGCCCGCAGGCCAGCCGCGCGTACGTCTCCCAGTCGGTGGCGATGGTGACGAGCGGGCCCAGCGAGGGCGTGTTGTCGACGGTGCCCCTGCCCTCCGCGTCGACGCGGACCGTGCGCAGGAACTCCACCGGGCCGCTCACGTCGACGACCACGGCGGAGTTCGCGGGGGCGCCCGCCTTCTTGGCGACGACCTTCGCGAGGCCGTACAGCATCAGATCGCGGGCGACGTACGCGCCCGGAGAGTCGAGGTTTCCCGGCCTGCCCAGCGTGACCCGCAGGTCCTGCTCGTGCACCCACACGTCGAAGGCCCGGATCCGCATGGCGAGTTCGAGGCTCTGCTCGGTGCCGAGGGGGCCGCGCACCATGGTCTCCGGGGCGCGCGACTCGTTCCGGATCTGCCGGTTGCGGCGGATGATCGTGTACTCCAGCTCGGAGGTCATCTCCGGTGCCGTGTGGTGGCGGCGGACGTCCACCTGCATCTCCATGTACCGCTGGCCCTCGGTCTTCACGTGGTACAGGTCGCGCGGCAGCGTGTGGATCGGACGCGGATCGCCGAGCATCTCGCAGTCCAGGCCGATGACGTGCGAGACGATGTCCCGGACGGACCAGCCCGGGCACGGGGTTGGCTGGTTCCACTCGCCCTCGGCGAGCGGGGTCACCAGCTCGGATATCGCTTCCACGGCGTGGGCCCAGGCATCGGCGTAGGTTTGCAGGCTGGGATGGAGACTCACGGGACCCCTCGGCGGTCGTACGCGGGCGGTGGGTGTCTTGGGGCTTTAAGTTACGCTGCCCGTGGGCACCCCGGCAGTGCTTTCGTGTGACGATCGTAGGCCTACTTGACGGTTCGAATGCCAGGACGGTGGTACTGTGCGCGCCTCTCTCCTCCAGATCGCCGTAGAGGATGACGAATCAGTCAAGTCCCGGCGGCTGCGGGTCTCTTCGCTGGTGCGCGAGGTGGCCGAGCGTGAGGGCCCCGATCTGATCGTCCTGCCCGAGCTGTGGACCACCGGGGCCTTCGGGTACGAGGCGTTCGCCACGGAGGCGGAACCGCTTCAGGGTCCGACGTACGAGGCGATGGCCGAGGCCGCGCGCGACGCGGGCGTGTGGCTGCACGCGGGGTCCATTCCTGAGCGCGCCCCGTCCGACGGCGGCTCCGCCGGGGCCGACGGCGCCCTCTACAACACCTCCCTCGTCTTCTCGCCCGCCGGTGAGCTCGCCGGCGCCTACCGCAAGATCCACCGCTTCGGCTTCGACAAGGGCGAGGCCGTGCTGATGGGCGCGGGCCACGAACTGGTCACCGTCCGGGCGTCCGAGGCCGTGCTCGGCCTCGCCACCTGCTACGACCTGCGCTTCCCCGAGCTCTTCCGGGGGCTCGTGGACGCGGGGGCCGAGGTCTTCGTGGTGCCCGCGGGGTGGCCCGCGCGGCGGCGCGCGCACTGGTCGCTGTTCGCGCGGGCGCGGGCGGTGGAGGACCAGGTGTTCGTGCTCGCGTGCGGGACTGCGGGGGCGCATGCGGGGGTGGAGCAGGCGGGTGCGAGTGTGGTGGTCGACCCCTGGGGAGAGGTGCTCGCGGAGGCGGGGCCCTCCGGGGCTGAGGTCCTCACCGTGGATCTCGACCTTGCCAAGGTCGCGGAGGTCCGGGAGCAGTTCCCGGCGCTGAAGGACCGGCGGCTGGGCGTGGCCGAGCCCCGGCTTTGACGGCTGGGCCGCGCCCTTGCTTTGACGGCTGAGCGGCGCCTCGGTGCTGTGCCCACGCCTTCCCCAAGCTCTCGGCTCCGCTCGAGCAGGGGATGCCCCACTCGCCCTGCGGGACGATTGCCCACAGCGGCGGGGGCCGACCGCTGCAGGCAGGGGGGCGGCTAGTCCTCGCCGTGTTCCTTTTCCGCCAGGCGGATGACGCAGACCGTGATGGCCACCAGGAGGGCCGGGTCGGCGTCTTCGCGGGTGATGTGGAGGCCGTAGGTGTCCCGCACGCTGAACCAGCGGCGGGAGATGTCCGCGAGCAGCTCCCCCTCGTACTCGATCGCGAACTCGCGGTCGAAGATCTTGCCGCTGACGTCGAGCACGGTGCTGCCGTCGGCCAGCTCCACGCGGTAGTGGTTGCGCAGCAGCGAGAGCCGTTTGCGCTTGATCCTGGCCAGCGGCTCGCCCTCGCGCTCGATCACCATCGTGTCGCGCAGGGCGAGCATCTTGGCGTGGATGTCGATGAGCACCCGGCCCTGCGGATCCTTCAGTTCGAAGGTGTCCCGCAGCCGCATGGCCTTGCCGTCGACGAGGAAGACCTTGCGGCCCCGGTCGTCCTCGATCCAGTAGTCGTCACCGATGCCGAACAGACGGTCGCGTACGAGAAGCCTCATGTGCCCATGGGTACCCGCAAACGGGATGTTTCCGCCTCCTGGGCGCAGGGACGGCCCGAAAGGGGTCAGCCTTCGAGGAACGCCCGCAGCGCGTCCGCCAGCATGGGCGGGTCGTCGACGCCGCACAGCTCGCGCACGCTGTGCATGGACAGGATCGCCACGCCGATGTCGACCGTCTTGATGCCGTGCCGCGCCGCCGTGATGGGGCCGATGGTCGTGCCGCAGGGCATCGCGTTGTTGGAGACGAACGACTGGAACGGCACGCCCGCCTTCTCGCACGCGGCGGCGAACACCGCGCGGCCGGCGCCGTCGGTGGCGTAGCGGTTGTTGACGTTCACCTTCAGGATCGGGCCGCGGTTGGCGCGCGGGTGGTGCGTCGGGTCGTGCCGCTCCGCGTAGTTGGGGTGCACGGCGTGCCCGGTGTCGGACGACAGGCACACCGTGCCCGCGAAGGCGCGGGCCTTGTCCTCGTAGCGGCCGCCGCGGGCGAACACCGAGCGCTCCAGGACGCCGCCGAGCAGCGGGCCGTCGGCGCCGGTGTCGGACTGCGAGCCGTTCTCCTCGTGGTCGAACGCGGCGAGCACCGGGATGTACGGCAGCGCGTCGGCCCCGGAGGCGGTGGCCACGGCCGCGAGCGCGGCCGTACCGGCGTGCACGGACAGGAGGTTGTCCATGCGCGGGCCCGCGAGCAGCTCGCGGTCGCGGCCCAGATACGCGGGCGCCTCGACGGAGTGGGTCATGAGGTCCCAGCCGGTCACCTCGCCGGGGGCGAGGTCGCACTCCTCCTCCACGAAGCGGATCAGGTCGCCCTCGCGCACGTCGTCGCCCAGGCCCCAGATGGGCTGCATGTGCTTCTGCTTGTCGAGCTTGAGGCCCTCGGTGGGCACCGAACGGTCCATGTGGATGGCCAGTTGGGGCACGCGCAGCAGCGGGCGGTCCACGTTGACCAGACGGGTGGAGCCGTCCCGCAGGGTGAGGCGGCCCGCGAGGCCGAGGTCGCGGTCCAGCCAGGAGTTGAGGAGCGGTCCGCCGTAGATCTCGACGGCCACCTGGCGCCAGCCGTGGGCGCCGGCGTCCGGCAGCGGCTTCACCCGCAGGTTCGGGGAGTCGGTGTGCGCGCCGACGATGCGGAACGGGGTGTGGGCGCTCGCGCCCTCCGGCACGAACCAGGCGATGATCGCGCCGCCGCGCAGCACGTACTTGCCGCCGCTCGAGGCGTCCCAGGCGTCGGTCTCCTCGACCTGCCTGAAGCCCGCCTTCTCCAGTCGCTCCGCGGCGCTCGCCACGGCGTGGTACGGCGACGGGCTGGCCGCGAGGAAGGACATCAGGTCGTCGGTGTGACCGCGATCGAAGCGGGGGCGTGTGCGCATGCCGCTCAGCCTAACCAGGCCCTCGGGCCCTGTGCGGGGCCTCCGGCCGCGGTGGTGCCCCTGGTCCCGTCCCCTTCCGCCCGCCGCGGCGGGCGCCGTCCGACGCCGGTGGCCCGCCCCTGGACGGGAGCGGGCCACCAGAGCATCGGTGAGGCCTAGAACGCGGCCTCGTCCAGCTCCATCAGGTCGAGGCCCACGCCCTCGGCGAGGGCGCGCTGGGTGGCGACGCCCGGCAGGACGTTCGCCGCGAAGAACCTGGCGGCGGCGATCTTGCCCTGGTAGAAGGGCACGTCCTTCGAGGCCGCGGTCGGCAGCTTTTCGGCGGCCACGGCGGCACCGCGGAGCAGCAGATAGCCCACGACCACGTCACCGGAGGCGAGCAGCAGGCGGGTGGTGTTGAGCCCGACCTTGTAGATCGACTTCACGTCCTGCTCGGTGGCGGCGAGGTCGGTCAGCATGACGCCGACCATGGCCTCCAGCTCGACGGCGGCCTTGGCCAGCTCCTCGCGGGCCCCAGCGAGCTCCTCGCCTCCGGTGCCGACGGCGAGGAACTTCTTGATGTCCTCGGCGAGGCCGTTGAGTGCGGCGCCCTGATTGCGGACGATCTTCCGGAAGAAGAAGTCCTGGCCCTGGATGGCGGTCGTGCCCTCGTAGAGCGTGTCGATCTTGGCGTCGCGGATGTACTGCTCGATCGGGTACTCCTGCAGGTAGCCCGAGCCGCCGAAGGTCTGGAGCGACTGGGCCAGCTGCTCGTAGGCCTTCTCGGAGCCGTAGCCCTTGACGATGGGGAGCAGCAGGTCGTTGAGCGCGTGCAGGGTGGTGGCGTCCTCGCCCGCCGCCTCCTTGACCGCGATCTCGTCCTGGACGGCGGCGGTGTGCAGGACCAGGGCGCGCATGCCCTCCGCGTACGCCTTCTGCGTCATGAGGGAGCGGCGCACGTCCGGGTGGTGGGTGATCGTCACCTTCGGCGCGCTCTTGTCCATGAACTGGGCGAGGTCGGGGCCCTGGACGCGCTCCTTGGCGTACTCCAGGGCGTTCAGATAGCCCGTGGAGAGGGTGGAGATCGCCTTCGTGCCGACCATCATGCGGGCGAACTCGATGATGCGGAACATCTGGCGGATGCCGTCGTGCTTGTCGCCGATCAGCCAGCCCTTGGCGGGGTGCTGGTCGCCGAACGTCATCTCGCAGGTGTTGGACGCCTTGAGGCCCATCTTGTGCTCGACGTTCGTCGCGTACGCGCCGTTGCGGGCGCCGAGCTCGCCGGTCTCGAAGTCGAACTCGAACTTCGGGACGAGGAAGAGGGACAGGCCCTTGGTGCCGGGGCCGGCACCCTCGGGGCGGGCGAGGACGTAGTGGAGGATGTTCTCCGACATGTCGTGCTCGCCGGACGTGATGAAGCGCTTCACGCCCTCGATGTGCCAGGAGCCGTCCTCCTGCTGCACGGCCTTGGTGCGGCCCGCGCCCACGTCCGAACCGGCGTCCGGCTCGGTGAGGACCATCGTCGAGCCCCACTGCTTCTCGACGGCGATCTCGGCGATCTTCTTCTGGACGTCATTGCCCTCCTCGAAGAGGATCCCGGCGAACGCCGGGCCCGAGGAGTACATCCAGATCGCCGGGTTCGAGCCGAGGAGCAGCTCCGCGTACGCCCAGATCAGGGAGCGGGGCGAGGTGGTGCCGCCGATCTCCTCGGGCAGGCCGAGGCGCCAGTACTCGGAGTCCATGAAGGCCTGGTAGCTCTTCTTGAAGGAGGCCGGCACGGGGGCGGTGTTGGTCTCCGGGTCGAAGACCGGAGGGTTGCGGTCGGCGTCCTCGAAGGAAGCGGCCAGCTCGTTCTCCGCGAGGCGGGCGAGCTCGCTGAGGACGCTCTTGGCGGTCTCGACGTCCATCTCCGCGAACGGGCCGGTGCCGTACAGCTTGTCGCGGCCGAGGACCTCGAAGAGGTTGAACTCGATGTCGCGGAGATTCGACTTGTAGTGCCCCATGGCGACGGCTCCGTAATGGCTTGGGAGGCGGGGACCTCGTAGGCGTACCAGTAAGTAGCTTGTGGTCTTAAATGATGCTACCCGTCGGTAATAAGAGGCAACCCCTGAGCGGCCAAGTGTGAGCTGGGTCTACTTCCTCCCGCTCCCGTGCGCGGGCAGGCCGTCCAGGAAGTCGGATATCAGCCGCTGCCACTGAGCGGGCTTCTCGGCGAAGGGCAGGTGGCCCGTCGCGAGGTCCGCCGTCCGGGCGCCCGCGATGCCCGCCGCCGCCTCGCGCTGGAGCGCGGGCGGGATCAGCTGGTCCTCGGTCGTGATGACCGCCAGGGTCGGCACCGCGATCCGCGCCAGGTCGGCCCGCACGTCGACCCTGGCCACCAGGTCCACATGGTCCGCCGAGCCCTCCGGGACCGACTCCGCCGTGCCCCGCACGGTCGCCTCCGTGTCGGCTGCGGACAGGGACGCGAGGGCCGCCGGGCTCAGCGCGAGCGGCAGCAGGAACCGGGCCAGGGTGTCCCGGTCGCCGGACGCGGCGAGGCCGCGCCAGACCTCGGCCGTCAGTCGCGTACGGGTGTCCGGGCGGGCGAAGGGGGCCGTCAGGACCAGGGCCGTCACCCGCTGCGGGTGCCGCGTCGCCGCCCGCAGCGCCACGGCCGTGCCCAGCGAATAGCCCACCAGGGCGAAGGTCTCCAGGCCCTCGGCGTCGGCCGCCGCGACCAGCTCGTCCGCGAGCGCGTCCAGGGTCAGCGGGGTCCGGGACCGGGGGGTGGCTCCCGTGCCCGGGTAGTCGACGCCGACGACGCGGTGCGTCGGCGTCAACGCGTCAAGAACCGGGCCGTAGTTGGCCGCGATCGAGCCGCCCGCGCCGTGGGCGAGCAGCACTCCGGGGCCTGTGCCCGCGGCCGTGCGGGCGAACGTCGCGCCGGGCGCGGGTGCGGTCGCGACCGGCGAATCCGTCGCTGAGGTCGGCGTCTGCGGGTGTGCGGGCATGGGAGTCCCCCTCCGGTTCCGGCGGCCACGACTATCTGTAGCTGCCACTACAAAAACCGTAGCCGAGTCGCCACGCCATTGTCTAGCGGTCACTAGATAAATATTCCGGCGGCCCGCCACGCCGCTCTCGGTAGGCTGGGGGTCATGTACGGCTACGACCAACACGCCGGTGTCGGCCAGGGGTACGCCCCGCCGCAGCAGCCGCAGCAGCACGCGCAGATGCCCGGTGGTTACGGCCAGCAGCCCCCGCTGTATCCCGAGCCGTCGCCGCCGTCCCTCGCGGACGCGGTGCGCGCGTTCACCACGGGCTCGATGTCCGCCGAGGACTTCCAGCAGATCTTCGCGACCTCGAAGGTGTACTGCCCGCGCGGTGACAACCCGGGCTTCCTCGCGCTGCACAACACCCAGCAGCCGGTCATCCCGATGTTCACGTCCCTCAAGGAGCTGCGCCGCTACGCGGGCAAGGACTCCAAGTACTTCGTCATCACCGGCGCCGAGGTGATCGACCTGCTGCCGACCGGCTACGGCTTCGTCCTGGACATGGAGGGCGAGCACCGCATGGTGTTCGACGCGAAGGCCGTCGAGCAGATGGTGGACTTCGCGATGCGCCGCATGTACGGCTGACCACCGGGCTACGAGCAGGCCGGTCCTGGGAGCCTTGGAGATCGAGCGGCCGTGCAGGGGCTTGAAGGCGGGGCGCTCGGTCTCGGTCGTCCGGCGCGCGGCCAGGACGTGGTCGGGGAGCTCCGCGCCCGCGACGCCGATCGTGTCGGGTTCCAGCCGTACGAGATCCTTGCCGGTGTGCTCGTCGAGGAGGGCCTGAAGCCGCGGCGCGAAAACGGTGGTGCGGCGATTTCGCGGATATGTCCGCGGCGGGGCCGATGGATTTCCGGGGCCGCCGGTTCCGTACATCGCTGCGCTTTATGAATTCTCTACGGTGGCGGCGGTGGCGCCCCCGCCTTTTGGCTCCGCCGATTCTGGCTGTGCTCGGTGGATGGCATGCGGAGGTCTCCGGAATGAGGGGCCCGCGCGGCGGAACGGAAGGAAACCGGCTCCTGTGCCGTGCGCGGGCCCACGGGCCCGAAGGCCAGTACCGGACGTGCCGGGCGGTCCGGACCCGGGTCAGCAGGGCGCTCAGTACCAGATGTGCCAGGCGGACTGCTTCAGGCTCGCCTCGTCCTCGGCTCGTTCTTCTTCGTGGCGGCCTTAAGGGCCTTGATGATCTTAGCCATGCGAAAACCTCCCTCTCTGCGTTTTGAGTACGCGGAAACAGTGGTTTAGGGGCGGCAATTCACGGACGCCCCAAAGGGTGTCGAGAAATGCGCTCCTGTTGTTGCGTGGAGAGCGAATTGGTCTCCGGATCACGTTGTCAATGGGTTGCGCTTCTTTCGGTGCGTTCCGGGGAGTCGTTATCTCTATATGTGGGATATATGGCGGTCTTGTGGCGGTGGGCGCGGGGTGGGTGTGCGGCGGGGTGCGGAGGTGTGCCGCGGGTGGCGGGGGGCGCGTTTCGGTCAGGGGGGTGTGTGGCGGGGCGGGCGGCGGGAATGCCGTCGGGCCGTGCCGCGTTCCAGGTGGCAGAAAGTTCTACGTTCAACTAACCTGAGCGCAAGAGGAGGTCCGAACCATGCCTGCAGTGACCGTTGAGAACCCGCTGACCCTGCCCCGCGTGACCGTGCCCGCCGACACCACGGCGCGGCCCGTGCTCGCCGTGAAGACCGCGCCGAGCGGCTTCGAGGGCGAAGGGTTCCCGGTGCGCCGGGCCTTTGCCGGGATCAACTACAAGTACCTCGACCCGTTCATCATGATGGACCAGATGGGCGAGGTGGAGTACGCGGCCGGAGAGCCCAAGGGCACGCCCTGGCACCCGCACCGCGGCTTCGAGACCGTGACGTATCTGATCGACGGCACGTTCGTGCACCAGGACTCCAACGGTGGCGGCGGCACCATCAAGAACGGCGACACCCAGTGGATGACGGCCGGCTCCGGCCTGCTCCACATCGAGGCGCCGCCGGAGTCGCTCGTCATGTCCGGCGGCCTCTTCCACGGGCTCCAGCTGTGGGTGAACCTGCCCGCCAAGGACAAGATGATGGACCCCCGTTACCAGGACATCCGCGGTGGTCAGGTGCGGCTGCTCACCTCGCCGGACGGCGGGGCGCTCCTGCGGGTCATCGCCGGTGGGCTCGACGGGCACGAGGGGCCCGGGATCACGCACACCCCGATCACCATGGTCCACGCGACGGTGCGGCCGGGGGCCGAGGTCACGCTGCCCTGGCGGGAGGACTTCAACGGGCTGGCGTACGTGCTGGCCGGGCGCGGGTCCGTGGGCGCCGAGCGGAGGCCCGTCCAGGTGGGGCAGACCGCCGTCTTCGGGGCGGGGGGTTCCCTCACCGTCCGGGCGGACGAGCAGCAGGACTCCCACACGCCGGATCTGGAGGTCGTGCTCCTTGGCGGGCAGCCGATTCGGGAGCCGATGGCGCACTACGGGCCGTTCGTGATGAACACGCGCGAGGAGCTGCAGCAGGCGTTCGAGGACTTCCAGAAGGGGCGGCTGGGGTCCGTGCCCGCGGTGCACGGCATGTGACCTCCGGCTGGGCGCCTGCCCCCCTCTGCGGGGCGGGTGCCCTCTGCCCGCGCGGGCGCTCGGCGCGGGGCGGTGCCCCTCTGCCCGGGGCGGTGCCCCTGTTGGACGGTTGCTCGGCGCCGTGGGCTGTGCCCACCCGTTCCGCCCTCTGGGCGGCCCAGCTGCCCGCAGCCGGGGCGGGAGGGGCAGCCGCGGTGGAGCGGGTGGGGCACCCGGGCGCGTCGTTCCGCGTGCGGAGCGGTGGGGGGCGTGGTCGGGTGGCAGGGTGTCTTCGCTTCTGCCTGAGGTGGTGCGGCGGCTTGCCGCCTGGTGTGTGGTGGCCCTGCTCGTCACGGGTGTCGCGGCCGTCGGGGTCTGGCTGTGCGTCGTCTTCAAGACCGCCGTCACCCCCGTGCTGCTCGCGCTGCTCGGGACCGCGCTGCTCGGGCCGCTGTACCGGCGCCTGGTGCGGATGCGGGTGCAGCGGTCCCTCGCGGCGGGGCTGACGTGCGCGGCCGTGCTCGCGGTCGTCGGCGGGGCGACGTACATCGTCGTGAAGGCCCTGATCGACACCGGCGGCCAGATCGTGGACTCCCTCAAGAACGCCGCGCACGACCTGTCGAAGCACTTCGGCGCGGCCGGCACCTCCCTGGACGACCTGGCGTCCAACTCCAAGGACCTCCTCGGCAAGTTCGGCGGCACGGCGGCCTCGGGGGTGGTCAGCGGCCTGAGCGTGGTCGGCGAGATGATCGCGACCGCGGTCCTCGCGCTGCTGCTCGTGTTCTTCTTCCTGCGGGACTCCCACAAGGCGGCGAGCACGCTGCGGTCCCTGGTGCCCGCGCACTCCGGGGACACCGTGGAGGCGATGGCGCGGCGGGCCTTCACGGCCGTCGAGGGGTTCATGCGCGGGACGACGTTCATCGCGCTCATCGACGCGGTGTGCATCACCGTCGGGCTGCTGATCCTGCGCGTTCCGGGGGCGTGGGGGCTCGGCGCCCTGGTGTTCGTCGGGGCCTACATCCCGTACCTGGGGGCGTTCCTCTCCGGGGCCATCGCCATCCTCGTGGCGCTCGCCGACCGGGGCCTCGTCATCGCCCTGTGGGCGCTCGGCGTGGTGCTCGCGGTGCAGGTCCTGGAGGGGCACGTGCTCCAGCCGATGATCCAGAGCAGGACCGTGCAGATGCACCCGGCGGTGGTGATGCTCGCGATCACCGCGGGCGCGTCCGTCGCCGGGATCATCGGCATGCTGCTCGCCGTGCCGCTGACGGCCGCGGCCTTCGGAGTGGTCAGCGAGTTGCGGGCCCGCTACACGGAGAAGGCGTCCGCGGGGCCCTCCCCGGCATCCCCTTCGGCCGAGGCCGAGCCTTCGTAGAGCTCGAACCAGATGCTCTTGCCCTCCCCGCGCGGGTCCACGCCCCACCGGTGGGCGAGCAGGTCCATGAGGACGAGGCCGCGCCCGGAGGAGGCGAGTTCGCCGGGGTGGCGCTTGTGCGGCAGGTCGTCACTGCTGTCGGTGACCTCCGCGCGCAGCCTGCGCGTGCCGTTCTCGCCGGTGACCTCGGCGACGAGGAGGGCGTCGCCGTCGGTGTGCACCAGGACGTTGGTGATCATCTCGGAGATCAGCAGGACGGCGGAGTCGACCTGGTCGGTGTCCGCCCAGTCGTGCAGCAGGTCCCGCAGGTGCCCGCGCGCGCCCGCGACGCGCTCCGGCTCGGCCTGCGCGATGGTCAGCATCGTGCGGCGGATGCGGACGCGCTCCTCGGGGCGCCCGGTGCGGCGCAGCAGCAGGAGGGCGATGTCGTCCTCGCGGCGGTCGGCGAGCGGCCCCGTGGTGTGGTGCGAGGAGGGCCCGTGCACCGCCTGGACGAGGGCGTCGGCGAGGGTCTCCAGGTCGTCGTCCGCCCCGGAGGGACGGGACCGGGTCTCGTACTCCGGGCCCGCGGGCTCCGCGTACTCGGAGAACCCGTCGTAGTTCTCCAGGATGCGCCGGATCCGCGTCCAGCCGGTCTCCAGGTCGTGGCCGCCGGTCTCTATCAGGCCGTCGGTGCAGATCAGCATCGTCTCGCCGGTGTCGAGGACGAGCCGGGTCGTGGGGTAGTCCGCGTCCGGGTCGATGCCCAGGGGCAGGCCGCCCGCGATGGGCCGCTGCAGGACCGTTCCGTCGGACATGCGGATGACGGGTTCGGGGTGGCCCGCGCGGGCGATCTCCAGGAGGCCGGTCGCCGGATCGGCCTCTACGTAGAGACACGTCGCGAAGCGCGGGTCCGTGGCCGCGTGGTCGGGGTCGTTGCGGGAGTCCGTGGAACCGTAGGTGATGCCGTCCGTGATGCCGGACAGGAAGCGGGTGGCGCGGGACAGGACCGCGTCCGGGCGGTGGCCCTCCGAGGCGTACGCGCGCAGGGCGATGCGGAGCTGCCCCATCAGGCCCGCCGCCCGGACGTCGTGGCCCTGTACGTCGCCGATGACGAAGGCGATGCGGCCGCTGGGCAGCGGGATCATGTCGTACCAGTCGCCGCCGACCTGGAGGCCGCCGCCGGTCGGGACGTAGCGCGCGGCGACGCTCATGCCGGGGATCTCGGGGCCGAGCGTCGGCATCATGGACCGCTGGAGGCCCTCGGTCAGCTCCCGCTCGGACTCCGCGACCCCGGCCCGCGACAGGGCCTGCGCCAGCATCCGGGCGACCGTCGTCAGGACGGAGCGCTCGTCGGGCGTGAACGACACGGGGTACGTGAACGCGGCCATCCAGGCGCCCATCGTGCGGCCCGCCACGGTCAGCGGCAGGAACGCCCAGGACTGCCGCTTGAAGCGGGACGCGAGGGGCCACGTCGTCGGATAGCGGCGGCGGTACTCCTGCGGCGACGACAGATAGACGGCGCGGCCGGTGCGCAGCACCTCGGCGGCCGGGTAGTCGGTGTCCAGGGGCATGGCGGCGAGCGGATCGTCGTCCCCGTAGCCGTGGTGTCCGTGGTGGCCGACGACGGTGAGCCGGTCGCCGGTGGAGCCGAAGACGGCGAGGCCGTCCGGGGAGAACCCGGGCATCGACAGGCCCGCGGCGACCCGCAGGACCTCCTCCGTGGACCGCGCCTCCGCGAGCGCGCGCCCCGCGTCGAGCAGGAAGGCCTCGCGGGAGCGGCGCCAGTCGCCGGTGACGGGCGCGCGGGCGGCGGCGCCCGGCCCCGGCTCGGTGACCTCCTGGAGGGTGCCGATGAGCTCGTACGCCGTCGACGAGGAGTCGTGGACGACCGGCTTGGTGCGGCTGCGGACCGTGCGCAGGACGTGCCGGCCCTGCTCGTCCATGATCCGCAGCCGGGCCTCGGCGAGGGTGCCCTCGGCGACGGCGAGCTGCACGATGCCGTGGATCTCGTTCCAGTCGACCGGGTGGAAGCGGGAGCGCACGCCGACCTCGGTGGTGGTCTGGGCGCGCGGCGCGAGGCCGAGCAGCCGGGCGGCCTCCGCGTCGAGGGTGACGGTGCCGCTCGCGTTGTCCCACCGCCACAGGCCGGTGGCGATCGCGGCGAGTACGTCCTCCACAGGGGGCAGTGCGCCCTGGCCGGGCGGCAGGGAGGCGTCACCCCCCTGCTCGCGGGGCTCATTGGTGCGCATTGCTTCACTGTAGGAAGAGGTACGGACCAGCCGCCACCGAGTGCCGGGCGCGGCTTCGCTGGCGGTTCGCGCTCTCGCCGCATCGCTTCGCTCGATTTCGCGGCCGCGGGCTTGCGGTGGCCGGGCGCGCCACGCGGCGGAGCCGCTCATGGGTACGGTCCCGCGCCCCTATGGGGCGCTGGCAAACGGTAGCCTTGAGCGCTAGCGTCCCCCCGATCTCGAAAGACTGGATGAACGACGATGCATCGGTACAGGTCCCACACGTGCGGTGAGCTCCGCGCCTCTGACGTCGGCACGGACGTCCGGCTGAGCGGCTGGCTGCACAATCGGCGCGACCTGGGCGGCATCCTCTTCATCGATCTGCGCGACCACTACGGCATCACGCAGCTCGTCGCCCGTCCCGGCACGGCCGCCGCCGAGGCCCTGGACAAGCTCTCCAAGGAGACGGTCGTCCGCGTCGACGGCAAGGTCGTCTCCCGCGGCGCGGACAACGTGAACCCGGAGCTGCCCACCGGCGAGATCGAGATCGAGGCCGCCGACGTCGAGGTGCTCGGCGCCGCGGCCCCGCTGCCCTTCACGATCAACGCGGAGGACGGGGTCAACGAGGAGCGGCGCCTGGAGTACCGCTTCCTCGACCTGCGCCGCGAGCGCATGCACCGCAACATCATGCTGCGCTCGGCCGTCATCGCCGCGATCCGCCACAAGATGGTGGCCCTCGGCTTCAACGAGATGGCGACGCCGATCCTCACCGCGACCTCCCCCGAGGGCGCGCGCGACTTCGTGGTCCCCTCCCGGCTGAACCCGGGCAAGTTCTACGCCCTGCCGCAGGCGCCGCAGCAGTTCAAGCAGCTGCTGATGATCTCCGGCTTCGACCGCTACTTCCAGATCGCGCCGTGCTTCCGCGACGAGGACGCGCGCGCGGACCGCTCGCCGGGCGAGTTCTACCAGCTCGACGTCGAGATGAGCTTCGTGGAGCAGGAAGACGTCTTCCAGCCCATCGAGAAGCTCATGACCGAGCTGTTCACGGAGTTCGGCGGCGGCCGCGAGGTCACCTCGCCGTTCCCGCGCATCCCGTTCCGCGAGTCGATGCTGAAGTACGGCAACGACAAGCCGGACCTGCGCGCCAAGCTCGAACTCGTCGACATCACCGACGTCTTCGAGGGCTCGGAGTTCAAGGCCTTCGCGGGCAAGCACGTGCGCGCGCTGCCGGTGCCGGACACGGCCGGGCAGTCCCGCAAGTTCTTCGACGGCCTCGGTGAGTACGCCGTCGAGCACGGCGCCAAGGGCCTGGCCTGGATCCGCGTCGGCGAGGACGGGGCCTTCGCGGGCCCGATCGCCAAGTTCCTCACCGAGGCGAACGTGGCGGAGCTGACCAAGCGCCTCGGCCTGGAGGCCGGCCACGCCGTGTTCTTCGGCGCGGGCGAGTTCGACGAGGTCTCCAAGATCATGGGCGCGGTCCGCGTCGAGGCCGCCAAGCGCGCGGGCCACTTCGAGGAGAACGTCTTCCGCTTCTGCTGGATCGTCGACTTCCCGATGTACGAGAAGGACGAGGAGACCGGCAAGATCGACTTCTCCCACAACCCCTTCTCGATGCCCCAGGGCGGCATGAAGGACCTGGAGGAGAAGGACCCGCTGGACATCCTCGCCTGGCAGTACGACATCGTCTGCAACGGCATCGAGCTGTCCTCCGGCGCCATTCGCAACCACGAGCCCGAGGTCATGCTGAAGGCCTTCGAGATCGCGGGCTACGCGGCGGAGACCGTCGAGCAGGAGTTCGCGGGCATGCTCCGCGCCTTCCGCCTCGGCGCCCCGCCGCACGGCGGCATCGCGCCGGGCGTCGACCGCATCGTCATGCTCCTCGCGGACGAGCCGAACATCCGCGAGACCATCGCCTTCCCGCTCAACGGCAACGCCCAGGACCTGATGATGGGCGCGCCCACGGTCCTGGAGGAGGCGCGGCTCAAGGAGCTGAACATCGCCCTGCGCAAGGCTCCCGCCAAGGGTGAGCAGGCCGAGAAGTAAGCCTCTGGCTCAGGTCAGGGGGTTCGGGACCTTGGCGGTCCCGGGCCCCCTTTTCCGTTCGGGCCCCTTCCGGTTCGGGCCCCATTCGTCTGGGGCTTCGCCCCTTTCCCCCTCATTGGCGCTTCGCGCCTCGTCCTCAAACGCCGGACGGGCTTGAACTCCGCCAGGCGCTCGTGCCGCGTTACAGTACATACGTACTGTTGTCTGCTCCGTCAGGAAGGGCCCCCATGGCCGCCGCCGAGCCCCGTCGGCGCGATCCCGCGCGGCGTGTCGAGGAGATCGCCGCCGCCACCGAGCGCGTCATCGCCGAGCGCGGCGTCGAGGGGCTCACGCACCGGGCCGTCGCCGCCGAGGCGGGGGTGCCGCTCGGCGCGACGACGTACCACTTCGCCACCAAGGACGACCTGATCGCGGCGGCCCTGCGCCGATCCGTCGACCGGTTCGCCGCGTACCTCGACGAGTGGGTCGCCCGTCGGCCCGAGCTCACGCCCGAGCAGCACGCCGTGCTGCTCGCCGACGCGGTCCTGCCGCCGCTCGCCGGGCCCGAGCGGGCCCAGCAGGTGGTCGACCTGGAGCTGTACCTCGCCGCGCTGCGCCGGCCAGCGCTGCGCCACATCGCCGAGGAGCACCAGGGGCACATCCTGCGCGCCCTGGCCCACTACACCGACCCGGACACCGCCGCCGCCGCGGGAGCCGCGCTCATGGGGATCAGCCTGCGCTCCCTCGCCTCGCAGAGCCCCCCGACCCGGGCCGAGGTCGAGGCGATCCTGCGCCGCATCCTCACCCCGAACCCCGCGCTCACCGGAGCCTGACGGCCAATCGTGACGCGGCGGGGTCTCCTCAACACCCCTGTCGTGCCCTTACCCTGACGATCCGTCACGCTACGGGGCGCGGGACGGAATCGTGACGCTTCGGGGGACCGGTGCCCGACGATCTGGGATTCGGCAAACTGCTGGACGACGACGGCCTGGTCGCCCGGCTGCTCGGCAAGACGGCCAAGGGCCGCAACCGCCCGCTCCTGTACGGGCCCGACCTGCCGGTGGTGCTCGTCACCGGCGGACCCGGCATGGGCAAGGGGCGGCTGCTGGCGTGCGTGCGCGACGCGTTCGGGCGCCACGTTCCGGCCGCGCACGTCGACTGCGCCGCGCCCGTGTTCCGCGAAGGCGCCGACCAGCGGCGCAGCACCCGCTCGGAGGCGACAGAGGCCCTGCGGGAGCTGGCCGTCCAGTTCGGCGCCTGGAGCGGCGACGGCGGGGCGATCGGCGCCCCGCGCCTGTACGCGGGCCTGGTCGCGGTCGCCGCGGGGGACGCCCTGGCCAACCCGGCCGACGGCCTGGGCGAGGTGCGCCGATACGACGACCTGCTGCCGAGGGGCTCGTTCTGGGGCGGCGTGCTGCACCGCGCCTTCCGCGCCTACCTGGCCGCGCTCGGCGCGCTCCTCGTCGCCCAGCCGCTGGCCACACCGCTGATCACCGCCATACTCGACGAGCTCTTCGAGCGGACCTCGTCCGAGGGCAAGGCCGCCCTGGAGGCCTGTTACGGCTCCTACTCGGGCGCGGCCGGACACCCCCGGCTCGGCCTGCACGCGCTGAGCGTCGACTTCCAGCAGGGCGGCGAGGCCCGCGCCAACGCGGAGAGCTTCCTGTTCCGGGCCCTGCGCGAGGACGTGGAGGCCGCGTACACCTCCGTACGCGGCCGCGTCGCGCGCGCCGGGCGGCCCGCCGTCCTGCTCGACCACGCCGACAACGGCGTCGGCCGCCGCCTCGTCCGGTCCGTGCTGCTCGACCGCGAGAGCGGCCACCACGACCGCGTGGTCGTCCTCGCCACCGCGCGCCGCGCCGACGGCGGCCGCTTCCTGTACCGCTCGCCGGACGGGGCCGCGGACGCCCCGGCCGTCTGGGGCCCCGCCGACGGCGGCCTGCCCGGCTGGGCGCGAAGACAGGGCGGCGTTCCGGGCCTGGTCGCCCCCGCGCGCGGCGTGCTGCTCGTCCGGATGCCGCTGCTGACCCCCGAGCAGCAGAACCACGAGCTGGCCCGGCTCCGGGGGCACGGCCGCGACGTGGGCCACCGGCCGGACGAGCACGCCGCGCGGCTGCGCGTGGAGAGCGCCGTGCACCGGCTCAGCGGCGGCCGCCCCCGCTTCGTCACCCGCCTCGGCGAGGCCGCGGCCGCGCTGCGCGTCCCGGACCCGGCCGCGCTCACCGACTGGTCCCTGCTCGACGCGCCGGTGCGCTGCCGGGAGGCGTCCGAGGCGCCGCCGCGGCCCGTCGCCGAGCTGCTCCTCGACGATCTGGTCGGACGCCAGCTCCCCGAGGAACTGCCGCCCGAGCAGCACGGCCACTGGCTCGACCTGCTCAGCCATCTGTCGGTCGCGCACACCGGGCCGTGCGCACAGCGCCTGATCCGGGCCCGGCAGGGCGAGCGGGACGAGCGCCTGTCCGCGTACCGCGTCGCCGAACTCCTCCAGGACAACGGCTGGCCGCACTGCCCGCGCCACTTCATCGGCGACCGCGGCCTGCGCCACCTCCTGATGCGGCGCCTGTACGCGACGGCGGGCGGCGCGGGCCGGGGGCGGGGCGCGGTGTGGCGCGCCGACCACGCCCTGCTGCGGGACCACTTCGGGCCGCCGCCCCCGGCCGCGGGGCCCGGCCAGGACGCCGCCGACGAGCTGTTCGGCTCGGCGGCCGCGCACGCCGCGCACCACGACCTGGCCGCGTCCGGGGCCGCGCGGGCCGTCGACCACCTGACGCGGTCGTTCCCCGCACGCGACCCGCGCCGCTCCATGGCCGACTGGTGCGGAGAGCTGCTCGCCGTCGCGGGCGCGCCCTGCGAGGCGCCGCTCGCGGGCACGCCGGACGACCGGCACGCCCGCGCGCTCGGGGAGGTGCCCGCGCCCGGCGACGACGTGCTGCGCCGCCGCGTGGACCGGCTGCTGCACGCGGTGTGGCTGTACGAGGACCGCACGGGTCCGGTGGACCCGGCGGTGACGGGCACCTGGCGGCAGCTGCTCGACCGGCTCGGCGACGAACCCGTGCCGGGGGTCGAGGTGCTGTCGCGCACGGCCGGGGAGTGGGCCGAACGGGCGGGGGAGCGACAGCCGTTGAAGCCGTGTGCGTGCACGCGGCACATCGGCTGACGGGCCGGGCGGACGGCGAAGGGACGTCGGATGGCGGGGCGAAGGGGGCGGCGGTGCTGAACTGGCTGTACAACCACGTGTGGGCCACACGCCTGAAGAAGGCCGTCACGATCCTGGTCGTGGCGGCCGTGGGGGCCGCCGTGGGCATCCTGGTGCCGCCCGCCGTGGGCGGTCCCGACCACTGCGCGGACGGCGTGGAGAAGCACGGCGGCGAATGCGTCGGAATCAACGGCTCCGGCTATGACTTCGGCACGTCCGAGATCAGCAGGGTCAGCGCCGCGATCGCCAGGGAGAACCGGCGGATCGACGGCGAGCCGCACGTCACCGTGGCGATGATGCTGCCCCTCCAGCCGGAGTCGGCCGCCGAGCGCACCCAGCTGCGCAGCGACGTACAGGGCGCCTATCTCGCCCAGTACCGCGCCAACCGCACCGAGCAGAAGCCGCTGATCCGTCTGGTGCTGGCCAACCCCGGCCGGAACTACGCCCAGCAGGCCCGCGTCGTCGACGACCTGGCGGAGCTCGCGGACGACCGGAAGCACAACCTGCGCGCGGTGACCGGCTTCAACCTGAGCCTGCGGCACACCGTCGACGCCGTCGACCGGCTGACGAACGAGCTGCGCGTCCCGGTCCTCATCAGCCGGGCCAGCGCGGACGAACTCGCCAACGTCGAGCGGCGCGAGGGCAGGCCGCGCTTCCCCGGGCTCGCGCGGGTGATCCCCACCAACCGGCAGCAGGCGGCGGCGCTCGCCGCGTTCCACCACGGCCTGCGCGACGAGGAGACGGTCCTGGTCAAGGACACCCGCCCGGACGACATCTATGTGGAGTCGCTCGCGCGGGCGTTCAGCGGGGACGAGGCGGGCCCGCCGGGCGCGAAGGACCAGGAGTTCACGTCCCCGTCCATCGGCGACGCGGGCGAGACCGGCAACGACTTCTCGCTGATCGGCCACAACATCTGCCAGTCCCGGGCGAAGGTCGTCTACTTCGCGGGCCGCCCGGTGCACTTGCGCCTGTTCGCGCTGAAGCTCGCGGAAGTGCCGTGCCGGGGCAAGCGGTACACCGTGGTGAGCGGTTCGGGCGCGGCGACCCTGGACCGCTACATGAGCGCCGCGGACTGGCGGAAGTTGCGCGGCGACGCGGGCGCCAAGGAGCCCACGGTCACCGTGCAGTACACCGCGCCCGGACACCCCGAGGCCTGGTCGCGGGCGCTGGCCGGGGCGAAGGGCCGACCCGCCCACCTGGCAGAACCGCAGCGGGAGTTGGCCGAGCTGCGCGCGCTCACCGACCGCCAGGGGGCCGGTGACATCGGGCCCGTCCATTACGACGACTCGCGCACGATGCTCGTGCACGACGGCGTGCTCACGATCTCCCGGGCCGTCTTCCTCGCCAACGCCCGGTCGGCCGGGTCGGTGCCGCCCCGCGAGCGGGTGGCCGCCCAGTGGTCGCGCCTGGAGTCCGCGCACCGGGTGGCCGGAACCAGTGGGTGGGTGTGTCTGACCAATGCGGGCAATCCCTACGACAAGCCGGTGGCGGTGGTCGAACTCGACCCCCGCACGCGCAAGCTGAGGTTCGTGGGGCTCGGGTGGCCGGGCGGGCGCCCACAGCCGCGCGACTGCGTCGTGCCCAGTGGCTGACGCCTACGCCGCTCTGGTCGGGGAGTCCTGCTGGTCCGCGGCTTCCGCCGTCGCCCACTCCGTCACCAGGCGCTGATACTCGCGTCGCTGGTCGGTGCTCAACCGCCCGCCGCAGCGCAGCCACAGCGCACGGATCTCCTCGTTCACCTCGTCCGCGGTGCGCTGGGGGCGCCGCGGGTCGGAAGCGGGATTCGTGGCCATGCTGTGAAGCGTACGTGCGTGGGCGTGAAGAGGGAGTGAGTCCGGTCACGAAGTGATCAAGAGCTCATTGACGGGGTAGAGATCAAGCCACTCGTGCGGGCCGCGGCGCGCGGCCCGCACGGCCCCGGCGGTCAGGCGGGCTCCTTCATGAGGTCCACCAGCTTGCTGAAGCTGTCGGCGCCGTGCCCGGCGTCCGCGCCCCGGCGGAAGGCGTCCAGGACGACCTGCGGGAACGCCGTGTCCACGCCCGCGTCCGCGTTCGTGTGGACGACGTGCTCCATGCTCGCCATGCCCATCGAGATGCGGTCCACGTCGCCCGCGTGGTTGCCCGCGTCGATGCGGGGCGCGTAGAAGTCGATGAACTGCCGCATGCCCTCGTAGTTGCCGGCCACGTACGGGGCCATCTCCGAGGCCGAGATGCCGTGCGCCCCGGCGAGGGCGACGGCCTGCCAGTAGGCGAGCATCGCGGGCCAGAAGACGACCATGTTGAGCTGGTACATCAGGGCCGCGAGCCCCGGGTCCTCGCCGCGGTAGTCGGTCTTGCCGGTGATGACCTCCAGGGCCGCGCGGTGCGTGTCGTAGGCCTCGCGGGGGCCGCTGTAGAAGGTGGACATGTCCGGGCTGCCGATGGTGGGCGGCGGGGACAGGACGCCGCCGGTCAGATGGGTGCCGCCGAGCTCCGTCACCCAGCGGGCCGCGGCGCGGGCCTTCTCGGGGACGTCCGAGCTGAGGTTCACCAGGACCCGGCCGGCCACCGCGGCCTCGGCGCCCTGGAGCGCGGTGTACATCGCGTCGTAGTCGATCAGGCTGAGCACCACCAGGTCGTTGGCGCGCAGGGCCTCCTCGGCGGTGGCGGCGACGCGGGCGCCCCGCTCGGCGAGCGCGGCGGCGCGCGAGGGGGTCCTGTTCCACACCGTCACCTCGTAGCCCCGGTCGAGGAACGCGCCCGCCATGGCCTGCCCCATCGGACCGAGCCCCAGAACAGTTACGGACTGTGACATAGCTGTCTCCTGTCTCTCTGTTGAGTACCTCTAGAACGAACGCTCTATCCAGAGCCGGGAGTAACGTAGCACAGCACTAGAACGAACGCTCTACTCAGAGGATGGGTAAGGTGGCGGGATGAGCATGTACAGCGCGCCCCCCAGCACGCGCGAGCGGATCGTCGTGGTCGCCGCGCAGCTCATCCAGCGGCAGGGCTACGTCGGCACCGGCATCAAACAGATCGCCAAGGAGGCGCAGGCCACGCTCGGCTCCGTCTACCACTTCTTCCCGGGCGGCAAGGAAGCCGTCGCCGTGGCCGCGATCAAGCACGGGGAGAGGGAGTTCGGCCGGCTGCTCCAGGACGCGCTCCGCCCCGAGGGCGACCCGGCCGCCGCGATCGAGGCCTGCGCCGTGCGCCTTGCCGTCGAACTGCGCGCGTCGGGCTGGACCGACGGCTGCCCCATCACGGCCGCCGCCCTGGAGACCCTGGGCACGGACTCGGAGATCCAGCGGGTGTGCGGCGAGGCGCTGCGCAGCTGGGAGAACATCGTCGCCGAGAAGCTTTTGGCCTGCGGCTTCACGGAGGCCGACGCGCGCGAGGTGGCCACCACCGTCATCAGCGCCCTGGAGGGCGCCGAGGTGACGGCGCAGGTCAACCGCAGCGAGGAGCCCCTGCGGGCGGCCGGACGCCAGCTGGCGCGGCTCGTCCGGACGTACGAGGACTGACGCCACCTGGTACGGAAGGCGGGCGGAGACGCGGGAAGGGCCCGGAACACATGGTTCCGGGCCCTTCCTCCGAGCTGTGCCGCGTGTCCGGCTAGGCCTTCTTCGGCTCCTCCAGACGCGGGAAGAGGACCGCGCCCTTCGTCACCGTCGAGCCCGCGGGGAGCTGCCCCCACGCGCCCGCGTCCTGGACCCTCTGGTCCGCCAGCGCGCCCAGGGACGCCTCGGCGCCGAGGGAGTCCCAGAGCTTCTGGGAGGTGTCCGGCATGACGGAGTTGAGGAGCACGGCGACCGCGCGCAGGGACTCGGCGGCCGTGTACAGGATGGTCGCGAGGCGGGCCTTGCCCTGCTCGCTCTCGTCCTTGGCCACCTTCCACGGCTCCTGCTCCGTGATGTAGCCGTTGACCTGCTTCACGAAGTCGAAGACGGCGAGGATGCCGCCCTGGAAGTCGAGGTCGTCGCCGATCTTCGCGTCCGCCGTGGCGACGGCCTTCGCGAGGCCCTCGTGCACCGCGGCCTCCGCCGGGCCGTCCGCCGTGGCCGCGGGCAGCGCGCCGCCGAAGTACTTGCCGACCATGGCGGCCACGCGCGAGGCGAGGTTGCCGTAGTCGTTGGCCAGCTCGCTGGTGTAGCGGGCGGTGAAGTCCTCCCAGGAGAAGGACCCGTCCTGGCCGAAGGCGATGGCGCGCAGGAAGTACCAGCGGTAGGCGTCGACGCCGAAGTGCGAGGTCAGGTCCTGCGGCTTGATGCCGGTCAGGTTCGACTTCGACATCTTCTCGCCGCCGACCATCAGCCAGCCGTTCGCGGCGACCTTGCCGGGCAGCGGGAGGCCCTGGGCCATCAGCATCGCGGGCCAGATGACCGCGTGGAAGCGGAGGATGTCCTTGCCGACGAGGTGCACGTTCGCGGGGAAGGTGCCGTCGAACTTCGCCGGGTTCTCGTTGTACCCCACGGCCGTGGCGTAGTTGAGCAGCGCGTCGACCCACACGTAGATCACGTGCTTGTCGTCCCACGGCACCTTCACGCCCCAGTCGAAGGTGGAGCGCGAGATCGACAGGTCCTGAAGCCCCTGCTTGACGAAGTTCACGACCTCGTTGCGCGCCGACTCGGGCTGGATGAAGCCCGGGGTCGCGGCGTAGTGCTCCAGGAGCTTGTCGCCGTACTCGCTCAGCTTGAAGAAGTAGTTCTCCTCGCTGAGGAGCTCCACCGGCTTCTTGTGGATCGGGCAGAGCTTCTGGCCCTCGTACGCGCCCTCGCCGTCGAGGAGCTCGCCCGGGAGCTTGTACTCCTCACAGCCGACGCAGTACGGGCCCTCGTAGCCGCCCTTGTAGATCTCGCCCTTGTCGTAGAGGTCCTGGACGAACTCCTGCACCCGGTCGGTGTGCCGCTTCTCCGTCGTCCGGATGAAATCGTCGTTCGCGATCTCCAGGTGCTCCCAGAGGGGGCGCCAGGCCTCCTCGACGAGCTTGTCGCACCACTCCTGGGGCGTCACGCCGTTCGCCTCGGCCGTGCGCATGATCTTCTGACCGTGCTCGTCCGTGCCGGTGAGGTACCACACCTTCTCGCCGCGCTGACGGTGCCAGCGCGTGAGCACGTCGCCTGCGACGGTCGTGTAGGCGTGGCCCAGGTGAGGAGCGTCGTTTACGTAGTAGATGGGGGTCGAGACGTAGAACGCCTTCGCGCTCTCGTCCGCCCCCTGCTTCTCGGATCCAGTGGCCGCCATGGTCGAAATCCTAACGGCCCAACGAAGATCGACTCACATCACGGCCGGGGGCGCCAGGTCGCCAGGAGGCCCTCGTAGAGCTGCTTGTCGGTGAGCTCCTTGGGGGCGGGGCCCGCGAGGAAGTGGGCGGCGTTGTCCGCCTTGAGGCGGCGCAGGTAGTCGAAGGCCTTGTTGTCCTGTTCGCCGAAGGCGACGAAGGAGAAGAACAGCGGGTGCCGGGCGGCGTCCGCCAGGGCCTGGGTCGCGGGGCCCTTGGCGTCCGGGGCGCCGTCCGTCTGGAAGACCACGAGGGCGGGGCCCTCGCCCTCGGTCTTCTCGTAGTGGGCCACGACCTCCTCGACGGCGCGGTGGTAGCTGGTGCGGCCCATGCGGCCGCAGGCCGCGTGCAGCTCGTCGACGCGGTTCTCGTGGTCGGCCGGGGTGAGGGTGCCGGTGCCGTCGACGTCCGTCGAGAAGAAGACGACGTGGACGGTGGCGGTGGGGTCGAGGTGGGCTGCCAGGGCGAGGGTCTGGTCGGCGAGGGCCTGGGCGGAGCCGTCCTTGTAGTACGGGCGCATGGAGCCGGAGCGGTCCAGTACGAGGTAGACCCGGGCTCGGGTGCCCGTCAGGCCCTGCTTGCGCAGGGCCGCGCCTGCTGCCTTGTAGGCCGGGGCGAGGCCCGGCGCCCGCGCCTTGAGCCTGGCCAGGCTGAGCGCGGGCTTGGCGGGGGCTTCCGCCTGGGCCGGGGCGTCTGCCTGGGCCGGGGGTTCCACCTCGGCCGGGCCCTCCTCCGAGGCTTCCGCCTCGGGCTCCTGCTCGGCGGGGGCCGTCGCCTCGGCCGGGACCTCGGCCTCGGGCTCCTCCTCCGCCGGGGTCTCTATGGCCTGGGGCTCCTCCGCCGGGGGCGCCGCTGCGGGAGCGGGCTCCACCGGGGCGGGCTCTGCTTCACGGTTGCTCGGCACCTCGGGCTGTGCCCACCCGTCCCGCCCCGCGGGACGATTGCCCCCAGCGGCGGTGGGGGCCTCCCCGTCATGAGCGGGGTCGGTGAGGGGGGCCGTCGCGGCGCGGCGGACCGTGACGTTGTCGAAGGCCGCGGCCACGAGGTCCTCCATCGCGGAGGCCTGGCCGGGGACGGAGGCCTGGGGTTCTTCCCGGGCCGGGACCGGGGCCGGGGCCGGAACGGTGGCCGCGGGCGCGGGCGTGGACTCGGGCTCGGGCGCGGGCTCGGCGGGGGACTCCGGCCGGGGCGTGGCCTCGGGAAGGGGCGGCGGAGTGGTTCGGCGGCGGCGGAAGGCGCTCCGCAGTCGATCCAGAATGCCCATGTGCGCACCCCTAAGTGTGAGTTCGGCGTGAGTGAGTCCCCGACCGGCCCCCAGGCCACAAGGGACACGTAAGGGTATCCGCCGCCTCCCCGGCCGCACGGGGCCCCCGGCCGACCCCAGGGGCCAGGCGCGGTTCACGCTCCGTTCACCCGCAGTCCCCCGTGCTGCTGGCAGCCGCCCCTAGCCTCCAGCCGGACCGCTGTGAATCGAGTGAAAACAGCCACGTCGCAGCCCATTTCAGCCACCCTGGAGGAACCCGTGCGCAAGCTGCTGCCCCTGATCACCTCACACCCGGGCGGCACCGGCGGCCGCTCGGCCATGACGTGCCGGTTCCGCTGCGGCGACGCCTGCTTCCACCCGGTGCCGAACACCAGCGACAACGAGTACGTCGGCGACGTCATAGCCGGTGCCCTGAGCCGCCGCTCCGTGATGCGCGCGGCCGCCGTGGTGACCGTGGCCACGGCCGCGGCGGGCGGCGTCGCCCTCGGCCCCGGCGCGGGACAGGCCGCGGCGGCCCCGGGCGCGGCCCCGGCGGCGTACAAACCCGGAGGGAAGAAGGCGGCCCGCGGCCTGCGGTTCACACCGGTCGCGCCCAACACGGCCGACCAGGTCACCGTCCCCGCGGGCTACCGCCAGAACGTCGTGATCCGCTGGGGCGAGCCCATCCTGCGCGGGGCCCCCGCCTTCGACGCGGACAAGCAGTCCGCGAAGGCCCAGGCCGGCCAGTTCGGTTACAACAACGACTTCCTCAGCCTGCTGCCGCTGCGCGGCGAGAGCGAGGAGCACGGCCGTCAGGTGCTCGTGGCCAACCACGAGTACACGGACGAAGTCCTGATGTTCAAGGGCTACGACGCCAAGAACCCGACCCGCGAGCAGGTCGAGATCGCCTGGGCCGCGCACGGCCTGTCCGTGGTCGTGGTCGACGGCGAGCGGAAGACCGGCGCCCTGCGTGCCGTGCCCCGCCACCGGCTGAACCGGCGCCTGACCACCACCAGCAAGTTCCACCTGTCCGGCCCCGCCGCCCGCAGCGAGTTCGTCCGCACGAAGGCCGACCCGCGCGGCACCACCGTCCTCGGCACGCTCAACAACTGCTCCGGCGGCACCACCCCGTGGGGCACCACGCTGCACGGCGAGGAGAACTTCAACCAGTACTTCGCGCACGCGGACAAGGTCACCGACCCGGACCGGGCCGCGCGCCTGAAGCGCTACGGCGTCGTCGGGGGCGAGTCCGAGCGCAAGTGGGAGCGGTTCGACGACCGCTTCGACCTGACCAAGGAGCCGAACGAGCCGCACCGCTTCGGCTGGGTCGTCGAGCTCGACCCGTACGACCCGGACTCCGTGCCGCGCAAGCGCACCGCGCTCGGCCGCTTCAAGCACGAGGGCGCCCAGCCCCGGCTGACCCGGGACGGCCGCCCGGTGGTCTACATGGGTGACGACGAGCGCTTCGACTACGTCTACAAGTTCGTCAGCAGCAAGCGCATGGCCAAGGGCGAATCGCGCTGGGCCCGCGAGCACAACCTCACGCTGCTCGACGAGGGCACGCTGTACGTCGCCAAGTTCACCGGCGACTCGCCGGTGACGGAGATCGACGGCACGGGCAAGCTCCCGGCCGACGGCGAGTTCGACGGCAGCGGCCAGTGGATCCCGCTGGCCACCGCGTACGCGGGCGGCAAGGCCGTCTCGCACGTCGAGGGCATGACCGCCGACGAGGTGTACGTCTTCACGCGGCTCGCGGGCGACAAGGTGGGCGCCACGAAGATGGACCGCCCCGAGGACATCGAGCCGTCCCCGACGACCGGCAAGGTGTACGTCGCCCTGACGAACAACTCCGACCGCGGCAAGCCCGGCAAGGCCGGCGCCGACGAGGCCAACCCGCGCAACCTCAACAAGCACGGGCAGGTGCTCGAACTGACGGAGTCGCGCAACCGGCCGGAGTCCACGCGCTTCGCCTGGAACCTCTTCCTCGTCGCGGGCGACCCGAACGACCCGGCCACGTACTTCGCGGGCTTCCCCAAGGACAAGGTCAGCCCCATCTCCTGCCCCGACAACGTGGCCTTCGACCCGCACGGCAACCTGTGGATCTCCACCGACGGCAACCAGCTCGGCTCCCACGACGGCCTGTTCGGCGTGGCCACGAAGGGTGAGCGGCGCGGTGAGCTGAAGCAGTTCCTGACGATGCCGACCGGCGCGGAGACCTGCGGTCCGCTCGTACAGGAGCGGCGCGTGCTCGTCGCCGTGCAGCACCCGGGTGAGGTCGACGGCGCGTCCGTCGAGAAGCCCGCGAGCGTCTGGCCCGACGGCCCCGGGAAGATCGTGCGCCCGGCGGTCGTGTCGGTGTGGCGCGCGGACGGCGACGACATCGGCGTCTGAGTACGCGGGTGGGGCGCCCCCTTGTCCGGGGGCGCCCCGTCTCACGTACCGGTGCCTAGTCGTTCTGCTTGCGGCGGTACATCGCGAAGCCCAGGCCCGCCGCGCCCAGGGCCGCCATGCCGCCGCCCGCGGCGACCAGCGGGGTGGCGTGCGAGGCGTCGGCGGAGCCGTCCACGCCGTCGGCGCCCGCCTTGACGCCGCCCTGCGGCACCTTGGTGGAGGGGTGCGTGGGCTTCGGCGCGGTGCCGCCCTGCGCGCGGCCCTCGACCCAGCCCTTCATGGTGCCGTCGGGGTTGAGCACGAAGTGCGCGCCGTTGTGCTGCCCGTAGGCGGCCTTGGCGCCGGTCTGCTTCAGGGTGTCCCAGACGGTCTTCCTGCCGGTGTCCGGAGCCGGGGCGATCAGGTCCGCCTCGTAGCCCGCCTTGGTCTTGTAGACCTTGGCGTCGAAGCCGGTCTTGCCGAGGTTCTCGTACTCGCGCACGAAGGTGCGCTTCTTCGCGGGCTGCGGCTTCGGCTTCGGCTGCGGCTTCGGCGGGGTCGGCGTGCCGGTCTTGGTGACCGTGCCGTCGGCGGTCAGCGTGAACGTACAGCCGTCGATCTTCGTGGAGGCGGACTTGATGTACGCCTTCAGCGAGCCCTTGGCGACGCCGTCCTTGAGGAGCTGGGCCTTGGCGGAGCGCGCGGAGGCGTTGACGTCGACTTTCGCGGTCCAGCCGTGGCCGAGGGCGATCGTGCCCTTGGACTCCCAGCCGCCGGGGACCGGCTTGTCCTTGTCCTCGTCCGGCTTGGTCTCGTCGTCGGGCTTGGTGTGGTCGTCCGGCTTGGTCTCGTCGTCCGGCTTGGTGTGGTCGTCCGGGGTCGGCGTGGGGTCCGGGTCCGGCGTCGTGTCGTCGCCGGTCCGATCGCCCGGCGCGGCGGCGCCGTCGACCGGGTGCGGGGCCGCCGGGGAGTCGGCGAAGGCCGCGGTGGTGGGGACGGCGAGCGCGGCGATCGCGCCGGTGGCGATGGCAGCGGTGCGGATGGTGCGTCGGGTGGCGCGCATGGCGTGGTTCCCTCGTACTGGTCGGCGTCTTGTCCGTCTTTGTGCCCCTTTGCGGTGGCGACGGATATGAAGCTACGGGCGCCATGTGTGCGTCGTCCGTAGGGAACGTAACAACTGGCCGCAGACCGCCACGCGGAACCGTAAAACGGTAAAAGATGCAGGTCAGAGAGGCGTTGGCCGAAGGTCCCGAGCGGGGTGGGGGCCAAGGTCCCCGGGCGCGGGGACAGACCGTGCCGGACGGCCGGGGGGAGGCGCGGGGGGACAGGTCGAGGGGGGTCCGGCGCCGCGGGTGCCGAGCAGCCAGTCCTGGTAGGCGGGGGCCTCCGCGGCGGCCTCCCAGTAGGCGGCCTCCAGCTCGCCGTACACGGCGTTCAGCTCCGTCTCCGTACGGGCCGCGACGTACAGGCGGACGCCCAGCGGATCGCCGTGCAGGGGTCTGACCGCCATGTCGGGTCTCGCCACCGAGGTGGGCTGGCAGACGGTGACGACCTCGCCGGTGGCGACGAGCGTGGCGGCGGTCAGATAGTCGCCGTGCAGCACGCGGGGGTCGAGCCCCGCGGATCTCAGCATCCTCCGCAGGCCGTCCCACTCGCCGTCCACGGTCGGGTCGACCATCCAGCGGTCGTCGGCGAGGTCGGCGAGGCTGATGACGGGCTCGCGGGCGGCGGGGTGGTCGGCGGCGAGCGAGACGAACTGCGGCTCGCGGTCGATGAGTACGCGGCGGGCGAGCCCGTCGGGGAATCTGAGCGGACTGCCCTCCACCTCGTGCACGAACGCGACGTCGAGGCGGCCCTCGGCGACGTCGCGGAGCAGCGCGTTCGCGGACACGTCCATCTGGAGCGAGGTCTCGGTGCCGGGCATGCTGGCGCGCAGCCTGCGCAGCCAGCCCGGTATGGCGCGGCTCGCCGTGGAGCCGATGCGCAGGCGCGGTTCCCCGTCGGCGGAGCGGGCGGCGGCCGCGCGGGCCTCGGTGACGAGCGCCCGCATCTCGATGACCAGCGGCCGGGCGCGGCTGAGGACGGTGCGGCCCAGCGGGGTGGGGCGGCAGCCGGTGCGCTCGCGGGTGAAGAGCTGGCCGCCCACGGCGTGCTCGATGCGCCGCAGCTGGGTGGTCAACGAGGGCTGGCTCATGCCGAGTTGGCGCGCCGCCTTGTGCAGGCTGCCGCTGTCAGCGATGGCGCAGAGTGCGCGGAGGTGCCTGACCTCGAGCTCCATGGCCGTGAGCGTAGAGCGGGTTACGGCAGCACACCAGCCTCCCAAACACCCATGGAACCGTAGAAGTTGCCCCTCCGTCCGGTGACCGGATGTACGGCGATAGGCCCGGGCTATCGCCAGCTGCCATCATCCGCAACGCGCCTGGCTCCCCGACACTCACGGGTACCGAAACGTTCATCTTTCACCGAACGAGTAGGGAGCCCCCCACATGCACAAGCGTTATGTGTCCGTCGCCGCCGCACTCGGACTCGCGGTCGCCGCGCTCGGCACCTCCTCCGTCGCTTCGGCGGCCACGTCGTCCGATTCGGCCAAGGCCGCCAGGACCACCGCGTCGTCCTCCTACGCCGGGTACACCGGCTCCTCCGAAGAGGCCGCGGCCAACAAGGCGTTCTTCGAGGCCGTCGTCAAGGCGGTCGCCGAGAAGCGTGCCGCCAACCCCGGCGTCAAGGCCGTCACGGTGACCTACAGCACCCAGCGCGCCCCGTCGTTCCGGCAGCAGATCGCCGCGAGCACCTCCATATGGAACGCGGCCGTCTCCAACGTCAAGCTCCAGGAGGGCACGAGCGGTACGAGCTTCGAGTACCGCGAGGGCAACGACCCGCGCGGCTCGTACGCGAGCACCAACGGCCACGGCCGCGGCTACATCTTCCTCGACTACCGGCAGAACCAGCAGTACAACTCCACCCGCGTGACCGCCCACGAGACCGGCCACGTGCTCGGCCTCCCCGACCACTACTCCGGCCCCTGTTCGGAACTGATGTCCGGCGGCGGCCCCGGCACGTCCTGCCAGAACGCCCAGCCGAACGCGCAGGAGCGGGCCCGCGTCAACCAGCTCTGGGCCAACGGCCTGGCCAAGGCCATGAAGCAGGTCGAAGCGGCGAAGTGACCTCGCGGGGAGCCAGGGCCCGCTAGGGCCGAGGCCGCGGTGACGCGATCGCGCGGGCCGCGGCCACCTCCTGACGGAGGGGTTCGAGGACGCTGTCCTTGGGGCCCGTGAACTCCACGGGCACCGGGACGAGCACCTCCACCTCCCGCAGCGCGGCAGCCAGTTCGCGCAGCTGACGCACGACTTCCCCGGCCTCCGCCCCCTCGGGGGCGGAGGCTCCGTGCCGTACGCGCACCCGCGCGGCCGTGGTCGCGTCGACGATCCGCTCCACGGCCACCACCAGCGGCCACCACGCGGCGGCCCGCGCCCCCACGGGCGGCGGCTCGGTCAGCGCCCGCTGGAACTCGGTGCGGATGTCGGACAGGTCGCGGTACAGGCGCCGCCGCATCCGGGCCCGCGCGGCGGGATCGCCTCCCGCGCCGTCCTTGCCGAACGCGCACTCCACGTACGCCGCCGTGTCGGCGACCGCGTCCGCGAGCCGGTCCCCGATCCGCGTGTGCCAGCTCTCCGGCCACAGCAGATAGCCCGCGACCAGCGCGATGGCGCAGCCGATGAGGCTGTCGAGCAGCCGGGGCAGGACGAGCCCGAAGCCCTGGTGGTTGAGGACGTCCGACAGGAGCAGGATCACCGGGGTGATGGCGGCGGTCTGGTAGCCGTACCCGCGCGGGGTGAGCGCGGGGATGAGCATGGCGAGGACGAGCACCACGGGCACGTCCCACCAGCCCCGTTCGAGGGCGGCGAGCACCGCCGCGGCCACCACGAGGCCCACCGCCGTGCCGACGGCCCGCATCACCGCGCGCGAGAACACCGAGCCGAAGTCCGGTTTCAGGACGAAGGTGACGGTGAGCGCCACCCAGTACGAGCGCGGCACGTCGATGAGGGACACCAGGGACTGCGCGATGCCGATGCACAGCGCGAGCCGCAGACCGTAGCGCCAGGAGGCCCCGGAGAGCACGACGTTGCGGGTCGCGCGCCGGGCCCGCACGCGCAGCGCGGCGGGCCGTCCGAGCCGGTCGTCGGCGTGCACGGCGGTCAGCGGGTCGGGGTCGGCGAGGGTGTCGGCGGCGTGCCGCAGCGCCTGGTACACGGCGCGGGCCGCGGCCCCGTACGTCCCCGGCAGCTCCACGGGCAGCCCGAGTTCCGCGGGCTCCGCGCCGGGGCCGCGCGCGATGGCGGCGGCGAGCCGGCGGGCCGCCTCCGGCAGTTCGGGCGGCAGCTCCTCGCCGTACTGGTGGGCGGCGGGCGCTGCCTCGACGACCGGGGTGATGGCGTTCAGCTCGGCGATGAGCCGCACCAGGTCGGGGCTGCGGCCGTGGTCGCGGGCGCGGCGGGCCAGGACGAGGTCGTAGGCCTGGTTGAGCTGGGCGGTGACGGCGGCGCGGGCCTCGTCGTAGGCGTCGTCCCCGGTGTGTTCGGTGCCCGCCGCCTCCAGGAGCGCGGCCACCTTGTCGTACGCGGCCGCGACGGCGGCCCGTTCGGGTACGCCGGACCGCAGCGGCCAGGCGAGCAGCGCGAGCACGAGGACGAGCAGGCCGCCGCCGGTCATCAGGGCGGGGGCCAGCCACCACGCGCCGGGCAGCGGCAGGCCCGCGCCGATGACCGCGTTGAGCAGCAGCAGGAGCCCCGACACAGAGGCGACGGCGCCGATCGTCGACATCATCCCCGAGACCAGGGCGATGACGGTCACCGCGGCGACCGCAGCCAAGGCGTGGCCGTGGGCCAGCGAGCCCAGGGTGACGCCGAGCGCGCCGAACAGCTGCGGGACGGCGATGTTGAGGATCCGCATGCGGTACGCGTCGGCGGTGTCGCCGATCACGCCGGACAGGGCGCCCATGCTGGCGAGCGCCCCGTAGGCCGGGTGGCCCGCCGCCGTGCCGATCGCCAGGGGCAGGGCCATGGCGATGGCGGCGCGGGCGACCGCCGCCCAGGGGACGGGGGCCGGTTGGGGCTTGAGCGACCTGACGAGCCAGTCCGGTGGGCGGGGCATGCCGCCATTATCGCCGGGGCTCGGCTTGACCTGCGCTTACGGCCGCGCGCCCCGCCCCCAGACCCCGCTCCTCAAACGCCGGAGGGGCGGAAAGATCCAGGGTCAGCCCCGGTGCAAGGTCAGGTCGAGCAGCACCGCACGGTGGTCCGTGTTGCCGAGGGTCAGGAAGCCGGCCGAGCGCGCGGCGAAGTCCGGCGTCGTGAGGACGTGGTCGATCTGCGCGCCGAAGGGCCGCGGCAGCACCGTGGGCCAGGTGGGCGTCCGCGAGGCCCCGGCGAGACGCGCCCCGTCGTGCAGCCCGGTACCGAGGATGCGCCGGAACGCCGCGTGGTCCTGCGTGGCGTTGAAGTCCCCGGCCAGGATGGTGGGCCGCCCGTCCCCCGCCGCGGCGAAGTCCCGCAGGGCGCCGAGCTCGGTGCGCCAGCGGTCGACGTCGCCGGGCGTGGGCGGCATGGGGTGGGCGAGCTGGAGCCGCACGGCCACGCCCTTGACGTCGGCGACGGCCCCGGGCATGCCGAGCGTGCCGCGCACGCCCTCGGCCCGCTTCAGGGGCACGTCGGCGAGGATGACGGACCCGTCGGCCCCGTTGCCCCCGGCGGCCACCCGGTGGGGGTACGCCGACTTCGGCAGCCCCTCGCGCAGCGTGTCCTGGCAGGCGCGGTCGCACTCGGAGACGAAGACGAGGTCCGGCTTGTGCTTGCGTACCGCCTCGACGAGGCCGGGGGCCCCGTGCCCGAACTCGACGTTGGCGGCGAGCACGCGCAGATCGGCCAGGGGCGGCCCGTCCGGCTCCGCGAGCTTCCCGTACGGCTCCATGAACCAGGCGAGCCCGCCGAGCACGGCCACCGCCCAGACGAGCCCGACGCGCCAGCGCCCGTACGCGGCGAGCAGCAGCGCGAGCACGGCGGGCGCCAGGAGCCAGGGCAGGAAGGCGAGGACCTGCGGCACGGGCGTGACGGCGTCGGTGTCGGCGGCGCGGCAGCCGAGGACCGCGCTCACCCCGGCGAGCAGCAGGCCCGCCGTCCAGGCGCAGGCCCGCCACCGGCCCGGCCGCCGGACGGGGGCGTCGTCGGGGAACGGGTCCTCGGGGGCGGTGGGCGGTGCCGTCGCGTGCTCCAAGGGGCGGCCTTTCCTCGACGGGGCGCCCGCCGGGCGGCGCGCTGTCCGAATCCTCCCTTAGAGACGTGGCGGCCCCGCGGAAAGTTTCCCGGGGCGCCCGCGGGAGAGCCACCACACTCCGGCCGCCACGAGGAGACCGAGGCCCAGCAGGACCCACGCCGTCACGCGCAGGCTCTCCGTGAGCGCGTCGTAGACGGCACCCGCGGCGGCCCGGGACACGTCCGGGGGCAGGTCGTCCAGGGTGAGCGCGCGGCCGACGGCGACGGCGGCGGCGAGCACGGCGGCCCCGGCGGCCGTGCCGAGGGCGGTCGCGATGACGGCGCGGCGGCGGCGCACCGCGAGGAGGATGCCGCCGACGGCGAAGACCGCCGCGGCGACGGGCAGCCAGAGGCCCGCGGCCTGGAGCATGCGGAACACCTTCCGGTAGTCGCTCAGGTCCTGCGCCTTCATGACCGTGACCTCGGTGTGGCGCACCGGGATGCGGTCGGCGAACGGCACGCCCTCTTCGGCGAGCCGCCGTTTGACCTGTTCCGTGATCGGTGCGAGGTCGATGCTCACCTCGCCGTCGGAGTCGTGCTCCAGGGCCTGTTCGACGGCCGCGTGCGCGGCGCGGTTCGCCGCGTTCCAGGCGGTGCGGAAGGCCGCGGTACCGGTGAAGGAACCCACGGCGTCCCGGACGAACGACTCGACCGTGGACTGGAGCGGCCCCGCGTCGATCTCCTTGACCACGGAGTCGGTGACGGCGTCGGCCACGGCCGCCCGCACCGCCGGGTCGAAGGACAGGGGCGCCATCGTGGCCACGTACCGGTCCGTGTCGTGGATCTCGTACGCCGCCCAGGTCGAGACCGCGCCGAGGGGCACCAGGAGGCAGGCGAGGACGAGCAGGACGGCACAGAGGGCGGCGCGCAGGCGTGGGGGCACGCCACCCAGGCAAGACCCCGGCCGCGCCGGGCGCGACCGGGGTGACTCCGGATGGAGCAGGACGGGCGTGCGGCTGCCTACTTGCGGTTGTACAGGCGCATCGTCACCGGCCCGAAGACCGCCACGAGCAGGCCCGCCCAGCCCAGGCTCCACGCGATCTCCGCGCCCGGCCAGTCGCCGGCCATCAGGCCGCGCACGGCGGAGGCGACGTGCGTGACGGGGTTGTTGTTGACGAAGGCCTGGAGCCAGCCCGGCATCGTCTCGGGCTTCACGAAGATGTCGGAGAGGAACGTCAGCGGGAACAGCACCATCATGCTCACGCCCATCACGGACTTCTCGGTGCGAAGGAGCAGCCCGAACATCGTCCACACCCAGGAGAAGGCGAACGAGAAGACCAGCAGGAGCAGCACGCCGAGCAGCACCCCGAGCGCCCCGTCCGGGCGGAAGCCGAGGATGAGGCCGACGCTCAGCATCACGGCGGAGGCCATGGCGTAGCGCAGGACGTCACCGAGGAGATAGCCGACCATCGCCGAGGGCCGCCAGATCGGCAGCGAGCGGAAGCGGTCGAAGACGCCCTTCTCGATGTCGGTGTTGACCGAGACGCCCGTGTACATCGTGATCATGACGACGGACATCACGAGGATGCCGGGCAGCAGGTACTGGATGTACTCGCGCGGCGATCCGGCGAGCGCTCCCCCGAAGAGGTACGTGTACATCAGCACCATCATGATCGGGAAAGCCGTCACGTCGAAGAGCTGCTCCGGCACGTGCTTGATCTTCAGGACGGCCCGCCAGCCGAACGTCAGGGACGTCGACAGGGCGCTGGGCCGGCGCGGCCGGTCCTTGGAGATGAGCAGTTCGGCGAGGGACTCCGTGTGGACGGGCGCGAGTTCCTGGGCCTCGACGGTGGTCACGGTGCTCATAGCGCGGCCTCGGCTTCCTCGCGGTCCTGCTGTGTGCGGCTCTGCTGGTGGGGGTCGAGCGGCTGGTCGGTGAGGGCCAGGAACACCTCGTCGAGGCTGGGCTGGCCCAGGGAGAAGTTGTCGACGACGATGCCCGCGCGGGCGAGTTCGGCGAGGGCCCGGGAGGCCTTCTCGGCGGCGGCCTCCTCGGCGCCGCGCCCGCCGTCGCCGACCCGGGCGGTGAGCGCCACCGGGTCGGGCTCCGGCTGCACCTGCGCGTCCAGGGTGCGTCCGAGCAGCCGGGCCGCCTCCTCGCGCTGGGCCGCGTCCCGCAGCCGGACGTGCACGGAGCCCGCGCCGACGGACGCCTTCAGCTCGCCCTTGGTGCCCTCGGCGATGACCCGGCCCTTGTCGATGACGGCGATCCGGGACGCCAGCTGGTCGGCCTCGTCCAGATACTGCGTGGTCAGCAGGACCGTGGTGCCCTGGGCGACGACGGCCCGCACGATGTCCCACACCTGGTTGCGGCTGCGCGGATCGAGCCCCGTGGTCGGCTCGTCGAGGAAGAGCAGGTCGGGCGTGTTCAGGATGGACGCGGCGATGTCGATGCGGCGCCGCATGCCGCCCGAGTAGTTCTTCACCTGCCGCCCGGCGGCCTCGGCCAGGCCGAACGCCGCGAGCAGCTGCTCGGCGCGCGCGTACGAGGCCTTCTTGCCGTGGCCCGTGAGCCGGGCGAGCAGGACCAGGTTCTCGGTGCCGGTGAGGTCCTCGTCCACCGACGCGTACTGCCCGGTGAGGCTGACGCGGGTGCGGACGGCGTCGGCCTCGCGGACCACGTCGTGGCCGAAGACGTGCGCCTCGCCGCCGTCCGGGCGCAGCAGCGTGGCGAGCATCTTCACGGTCGTCGTCTTCCCCGCGCCGTTCGGCCCGAGCAGGCCGTAGACCGTGCCCCCGGGGACGGCCAGGTCGACGCCGTCGACCGCGCGGTTGTCGCCGAACGTCTTCACCAGGCCCGCGGTCTCGATGGCGAGGCCGTCCGGATTCGGGTCCCGTCCCGGCTGTGTGCTGCTCATGTCCCTACGCCCTCCGATGCGATGCCTCGCGCGGTGCGGTAGCGGTGCGCCGTGTCATGAGGGAGACCGGGCCCGGCCCGGAAACTCATCGCCGGGGCCGTGGCTCATTCCCAGCGTGCCACGCGCTCCGGTGGAGCGCGTGGCCGCGCGGGTGTTTCCTGGGAGGAGGCCGCAGGGCCCGAGCAGAGAGGAACCGCCATGGCACTCACCGCACACGGATCCCCCGGCATCCGCAGCCTCTCCCACGTCCTCGCGGGGCCCCTCGTCCTCGCCGTCGTCTACGGCGTCTGGGCGGCGGGCATCCATCGCGAGGGCGGCCCCATCACCGGCGGGAACGTCCTGTACGGCGTGGTCACCGGGGTGGCCTTCGGCGCCCTGTACGCCGCCGTGCGCCGCTTCGCCCCCGGCCTGCCGCGCGAGCTGCGCGCCCTGGCCTGGGCCACCTTCGCGGGTGTGAGCTTCGGCTTCCTGTACAGCCTCACGGACGCGAGCGTGCTGCGGGCGACGGGCATGGCCGCGGTGGTCGCGGGCGGCGTCTTCGCGGCGACGTTCTACCACTTCTACACGCGCGAGTAGCCCACGGCGGAACCTCATCACCGAGTGGAGCGAACGTTCTATCCAGAGCGGGAACAGAAGAGGGGGCGGGGCTAGAGGGTCGTGAGGTCGACCGCGCGGGCCATGGCCCGGTACCCGGCGTCGTTCGGGTGCAGATGGTCGCCGCTGTCGTACGCGGGCCGGATGCGCTCGGGGTCCGCGGGGTCGGCGAGGGCCTTGTCGAAGTCGACGTACCCGTCGTACGCGCCGGACGTCCGCACCCAGGTGTTGAAGGCGTCGCTGACGGCGGCGGCGCGCTCGCCGTAGTGGTCGGAGCCGCCGAACGGCACCAGGGTGGCGCCGACGACCTTCAGGCCCTTGGCGTGCGCGGCGCGGATCAGCTTCCGGTGGCCGTTGATGAGTTCCTTCGCGGTCACGACCGGCGCGGGCTTGTACGTCGGCTTGTCGGTCTCGCTGAAGCCGATGTCGTTGACGCCTTCGAGGACGACGACGGTCCCGGCGTTCGGCAGGTCGGTGACGTCCCGCGCGAACCGGGTGGAGCTCTTGTCGCCGAACCACGCCGAGTCGTTGAGGACGAGGTTGCCGCCGATGCCGGAGTTGACCACGGGGCGTGCCTTGCCCGCCTTGGCGAGGCGTTCGGCGAGGGCGTCGGACCAGCGGCGGTTGAGGTCGGCGGAGGAGCCGAAGCCGTCGGTGATGGAGTCGCCGAACAGGACGACCCCGTCGCGCCGCGCGGGCCGCTCGCCGCGTACGTCGACGCCCGAGAGGTAGTACCAGGACTCGGTGGACTCGCCGAAGGCGCCGCCGCCGGTGTCGGTGAGGTGGTCGCCCGCGGCGCGGTAGCTGGTCGCGAAGGACTGGGCGTGGAAGGTGGCGGGCCCGGTGGTGCCCGCGAGCCGGAGCGTCACGGTGACGGAGTCGAAGCGGTCGAGGCCGAGTGCGGCCGCGTCGCTGGAGAGCTGCCCTCCGGCCGGGATCGTGACCGTGCGCTCGCCGCCGAAGGTGAGGCGGCGCAGCGTGCCCTTCTCGACGGCGGCGCCCTTGGCGCCCTCGGTGCGTGCGACGGTGGCGCCCTCGATGCGCAGCGGGGAGGCGCCGTAGGCGTTGGAGAGGCGGATGCGGGCCCGGTCGCCGCCCTGGGTCACGCGCACCACCTGGCGCAGCGTGTGGCGGTCGAAGCCCGCCTCCGACCAGTTGGGCTTGAAGCCGGTGCTGGGACGCTGCGGGGCGGCGGCCCAGGCGGCGTTCCACTGCGTGCCCTTGCCCGCGGGGGCGGTGGAGGCGCTGGCCCCGGCTGCGGAGAGTCCCGCGACGAGGGCGAGTGCGGTGGCGGCGACGACGGACCTGCGGGGGCGCGAAGACATGGCGGATCCTTGGAAGTTGACGTGGGGCGGGCCAAGGCCAACGATCCGCCGCCGCCCGCGGCCGATCAACGACGATTCATGAAACGATCACCATGCTCCGACTTATCGATGCAGGTCAGGGGCTGGCCAGGGGCCGAGCAGGGGAGGGGCCGGGGATGGAACGGCAGGAGCTGGAGACGTTTCTGACGCTCGCCGAGGAGCTGCACTTCGGGCACACGGCGGAGCGCCTGCTCGTCTCGCAGGCACGCGTCAGCCAGACCGTGAAGAAGCTGGAGCGCACGATCGGCGGCACGCTCTTCGAACGCACCAGCCGCGTGGTGCGGTTGTCGCCGCTCGGGCGTCAGCTGTACGAGGACCTGGCGCCGCTGCACCGGCTCATGGAGGAGGCGGTGGCCCGCGCCAAGGACGTGGCGCGCGGGGTGGAGGGCGAGTTGGGCGTCGGCTTCCTCGGCGCGGGGGCCGGGGCGCTGACCCAGCCCATCCTCAAGCTGTTCCGCGAGCGGTGCCCGCGGTGCGAGGTCCGGATGCGGGAGACCCAGTTCCAGGATCCGCTCGGGCCGCTGCGGTCCGGGGAGGTCGACGTGCTCTTCACCTGCCTGCCCGTGCGCGAGCCCGACCTGACCGTCGGGCCCGTCGTCATCAGCCAGCCCCGCGTCCTGGCGATGCCCGTGGGGCACCGGCTGGCCGGGCGTGCCTCCCTGTCCTGGGAGGACCTGGCGGGCGAGACCTGCTTCGGGGTGGTGAACAGCGCGCCGTCCTACTGGTGGGACTTCCAGGTGCCGCCGCGGACGCCGTCCGGCCGGGAGATCAGGCGGGGGCAGGCGGTGGCCACGTTCCAGGAGCTCATCACGCTCATCGCCACGGGCCAGGGGGTCTCGCCGGTCATCGCCTCCGTGGAGACGTACTATTCCCGGCCCGACATCACCTTCGTACCTGTGCCGGACCTGCCCGCGGCGGAGGTGGCGGCGGTGTGGCGCACGGGCACCCCGTCGGCCCCCGCCCAGGCCTTCACCCAGGCCATCCACGACGCCCTGGCGGCCAACGGCGGCCCCGCGACGTTCTAGACGTTGTCGGCGGAGTCGTTCGTGCAGAGGGCCCAGATGATGAACGCTCCGATGGCCAGGGAGATCAGGGCCCACAGGGGGCTGTAGGGGAGCCAGAGGAACTGGGCGACCATGGCCACCGCGGCGAGGGCGATGCCGGTCGCGCGGGCCCATTCGGCGCCCTTGAGGATGCCCCAGCCCGTCACCGCCACCAGGACTCCGAGCACGAGGTGGATCCATCCCCAGGCGGTGAGGTTGAACTTGTACACGTAGTCGCCGATGCGCGCGTACACGTCGTCCTTGCCGATGCCTGCGATCCCCGTGAGCACCCCGAGGGTCCCGTACACGAGCATGAGCACACCGGCGAAGAGCGTGCCGCCCGTCGCCCAGGCGCTCTTGTCGTCGCCGTAGCCCGAGGGTCCGGCGGGCCCGGGGGGCGCCGCGCGATGCGTGTCACGTTCCGGTGAGGTCATGGCCCGAGCGTCCGGCGGCCGTCGGGGGACGGCCACCGGAGCGGGCCATTGGAGGGACCGGGGCCCGCCCGCGTCAGGGGGCGACGTGGGTCTCCAGGCCGTCGAGGATGCACGCGATGCCCACCTCGAAGTAGCCCTGCCGCGCACTGCTCGCGTCGGCGCCCTGCGGCGACATCGCGTACATCTTCCGCAGGCGCGGATACGCCTGCACCGCGTCGGCAGCCGCGGGCCGCACCGTGTCGTGCCACTCCTGCTCGGTGCGGCCGCTGCGCGCGACCGTCGTGAGGTACGCGGCCTCGGTGGTGGCGATGCCGATGACGTACGCCCAGATGGTCTTGACGGCGATCTCGGAGGTCTCCAGGTCGAAGCCGCCCGCCTCGAACAGGCCGAGCATCTCCTCCGTGAGCCCCATCATGTTCGGCCCCAGATGGGCCATGCCCAGCTCGCCGAGGACGGAGGAGATCCACAGGTGACTCAGGAGCGTCTCGCGGACGTTCTCGGCGAACTGCTTGGTCGCGGCGCGCCAGTCGTCGCGGGAGCCGGAGGCGGGCAGCGGCACTTCGATCTCGCCGTAGACCCGGTCGACGGCGAGCTCGATGATCTCGTCCTTGTTCGACACGTGGGTGTAGAGCGAGGTGGCGCCCGCGTTCAGCCGCGTGCCCAGCTTGCGCATGCTCAGGGCCTCCAGGCCCTCGGCGTCGAGGAGCGCGATGGCCTCGGAGACGATCTGGTCGCGACTGAGCGCGGGCTGTTCCCGGCGCGGTCGCTGCGGCCGGGTCCAGACGGAGATCGCGGTCGGCTTCCCGGTGCGCGGCATGCGGCCACCCTTCTTTCTGCTCCGACGTGAAGCCCCCACCTTAGCGCAGAATGCGAACAGTGTTCGGAGCTTGCGAACAGTGTGCGGCGTGCGTACAGTGTTCGGTGTCAGCGAACGACGTACCGAGGAGGTCCGATGGACGGGCTTGCAGCGCAGGGCACGGACGACCGGGGGGAGGGAACGGGCGGTGAGACCCCGGTGCGTGACCCGCGACGTTGGCTGATCCTCGTCGTGCTGTGCCTGAGCACGCTGGTCCTGGTCGTGGACAACATGATCCTGACCGTGGCGATCCCGCCCATCGCCGAGGACATCGACGCCACCGCCTCCGACATCCAGTGGATCCTCGACTCGTACATGCTGGTCTTCGCGGGCCTGCTGCTGACGTCCGGTTCGCTCTCGGACCGCTTCGGTCGCCGCAAGGTCATGGTGCTCGGCCTTGTCCTCTTCGGCGGGGCCTCACTGATCGCGACCATCGCGAACAGCCCCGAGCAGCTGATCGCGGGCCGCGTCCTCATGGGCGTCGGCGGCGCGCTGATCATGCCCAGCACCCTCTCGATCCTCATCACCGTCTTCGACGAGGACGAGCGGCCCAAGGCCATCGCGGCCTGGAGCGCCGTGGCGATGGTCGGCCTCGTCGGCGGCCCGGTGTTCGGCGGTGCCCTGCTCGGCCACTTCTGGTGGGGCTCGGTCTTCCTGATCAACCTGCCCATCGTGGGCCTCGCGATCCTGGCCGCGCTCATCCTGATGCCGGAGTCCAAGGGCCCCTGGCGCAAGGCCGACCCGCTCGGCATCATCCTGTCGGTCGTCGGCATGGTCGCGCTGGTGTGGACGATCACCGAGTGGCCGAAGGAGGGCTTCGACTCCCCGAAGGTGTTCGTCGCCGGGATCGTGGCCGTGGCCGCCCTCGTCGGCTTCGGCTTCTGGGAGACGCGCGTCGACGAGCCGATGGTCCCCATCGAGCTGTTCCGCAACCGCGTCTTCACCGGCGCCAGCTTCTCGATCGTCCTGCTGACCTTCGCCAACGGCGGTCTGCTGCTCGTCCTGACCCAGTACCTCCAGTTCGTCCTGCACTACTCGCCGACGAAGACCGGCTGGGCCTTCGCGCCGCTCGCCGTCGCCTCCCTCGTCTTCAACACGCTGGGCGCCACGCTCGGCCAGAAGCTCGGCAACCGCTTCCTGGTGGCCGTCGGTCTCACCATCACCGCCGGTGGCTTCTTCACCCTCACCACGCTGGAGCCCGGTGACGGCTTCGGCATCGTCGCCATCGCCATGGTCCTGATGGGCATGGGCGGCGGCCTCGCGATGCCCGCCGCCGTGGCCGCCCTCATGAGCGCGGTTCCCGGTGAGCACGCCGGTGTCGGCTCCGCCCTCAACGACACCGTCCAGCAGGCGGGCGCCGCCCTCGGCGTCGCGATCCTCGGCTCCGTCCTCTCCAGCACGTACGCCAAGGAGATGCCGGCGTCGGCCTCCGACACCGCGGACAACTCCGTCGTCGAGGGGCTCGCGGAAGCCGCCAAGACGGGGAACGCGGCGCTTGGGGACGCGGTGCGGTCCGCCTTCACCGAGGCGATGTCCGCGACCTTCGTGACCGGGGCGGCCGCCGTCCTCGTCGCCGCGGTCCTCTCCCTCTTCCTGATGAAGCCCGGGCCCGAGGCCCCGGCCGTCGACGAGGACCGGGAGCCGGACCTCGTCTCCCACTGACCCTGGCCCCTGGGCCTCCACCACGGGGCTTCGGCCCTGGGCCTGCGGCGGGTCAACCCCGCCCGGCCCTCCATAGATCCCCCGGCGACACCCGCGATCCTCCCCCGGCTCGCGGGTTGTCGCCGTTCCGGGGCCCTTGCCCGGGGAGGGACACACCTGGCCTGTTTCGCGCGAACAGATTGCCGAGACGGTGTCAGCGAGGCGGATCGTGCCGACAACTCCTTCAGGCCCTCGGCACACGGGTGGACCCTCACCCGGGTTTCGGCGACGCAGGAAAGCGAGGAAGAGATGGCTTCGACACCCAGGCAGCCCTACGGAACCGTCGTGAACGAAGCGGGAGTCAACGTGCGGGAGTTCCCCAGCACGGACTCCTCCGCCATCGCCAGGTTGCCCTTCAGGGCCACGGTCGGCCTGCGCTGCAAGGTGAGGGCTCAGCTCATCGACGGCAACGCGGTCTGGTACCTGCTGCGCGACCGCCCGGGATGGGTCTCGGCCCGGTACGTGGACAACACCGGCACCGTGCGGACCTGCGGCGACGCGACCGCCGGCGACACGGAGGGCTAGCGGACGCCAGGCCCTGGCCCAGGGCCCCGGGGAGGCCTCCAGCGCAGGGCAGGGCCCCGGGGAGCCCCCGGCGCAGGGGCGGCCCGGGGCAGCCCCCCCCCGGTGCAAGAGCCGGGGTCGCGCGGGAGCCCGGGGGGACTGACCGTCAGGTCACCACGTGGGGCGGGCGCTCACCCCGCCGTCCACGACCAGGTCCGCCCCCGTGATCCACGAGGCCCCCGAGGACGCCAGGAACACACAGGCCGAGCCCACGTCCTCCGCCCGCCCGAGGCGAGAGAGCGGCGCGGCCCGCCCCCACCGCTCCACCCCCTCGGGCCAGTCCTCCGCGAGCCCGGGCCGCCCGATGAGCCCCGGCGACACGCTGTTCACCCGCACCCCCACCGCCCCGTACTCCACCGCCGCCGCCCGCGCGAACATGATCAGCGCCGCCTTCGACGCGGCGTAGTGCGCGTGCCCCGGCGCGGGCTGGTGCCCCTCGATGGAGGCGATCTGCGTGACGCTGCCCCCGCCCTCCTGCGCCCCCATGACCTCGGCCGCCGCCTGCGTACAGGCGAACGCACTGGTCACATTGGCCTCCTGAAGCTCCCGCCAGTCGCCGACGGACATGCCGGGCAGCGGCTGCACGGGCTGCACCCCGGCGTTGTTCACCAGCGCGTCGAGCCGCCCCCGCCAGGCGTGGGCCGCGCCGACCAGGCGTCGGCACTCGCTCTCCTCCCGCAGGTCCGCCGCCACGGCCAGCGCGTCCCCGCCCGCCGCACGGATCTCTTCGGCCAACGCCTCGGCCCGCGCGGCCTGTTGGCGGCCGTGCAGGACCACCGCCGCCCCGGCCGCCGCGAACCGCCGGGCGATCCCGCCGCCGAGCAGTCCGCTGGCCCCGGTCACGAGGGCCACGCGGCCCGCCAGCGAGGGAAGTTCGGGGTCAGTCACGGCACAGCTCCCTGATGTGAGTCGCTCGGCTCGGGTACGCGGCGGCGAGCGCGCCCGCCTCCCCGCCCTCGTAATCCTCGTCCATGAACCCGGGCGCCATCGTCGTACCGAAGAACGCCCAGTCGCCCCCGCCCCGCACCCGCGCGCCCATCCACGTCCCCGCCGGTACGACGACCTGGAACTCGCCCCCGTCCCCGCCGAGGACCCGCACCTCGTCGCTCCCGTCCGGGTGCAGGAGCAGCAGCTCCAGCGCGTCCCCCCGGTAGAAGTGCCACACCTCGTCGATCGGCAGGCGGTGCAGCGCCGAGAAGTCGCCCGGCTCCGACGTCAGGAGCATGATGATCGCCGTCCCCACGGGGCGCCCCGCCGCGTCCGGCGGCCCCGCCCACGTCCTGCGGAACCTGCCGCCCTCGAACTCCAGCGGCACAAGACCGTGCTCGGCGATCAGTTCCTCAGGGGTCACCGTCCACACCCTTCCCGTCGTCGCACTCGAACCAGATGGTCTTCCCCGCGCCACCCGGAAGGACCGTAACGTCCCACCGGTCCGTCACCGCCGCAACGAGCCTCAGCCCGTGCCCGCCCTCCGCCGGTTCGCCGTCCGTGCCCTCCGCCGGGGCGGGCAGCACCGGACTGCCGTCCATCACCTCCACCCGGAGCCCTCTGGGCCGCCGCACGATCAGCACCGCGCACCGCCGGTCCGGCACGTGCCGGACGACGTTCGCGACCAGCTCCGTGAGCGCCAGCTCCGCGTCGTCCGCCAGCCCGGCCAGGCCCCAGCGCCCCAGGTACGTCCGCAGGATCCGCCGCAGCGGCCGCGCCGAGTGCTCACCGACGGTGAAGCTCATCCGATAGCTGCCGCCAACTCCTTGGTCAAGGAGGTCAGTTGCGTGATTCATGTCACTCAGGCTGACGCGCTCCGCTTACCCTTGGCTACGCAACGAGAGCAACGCTGACGGGCGTTTGACGCCGGGGGTGAACCTTCCCGTGGTACGCATCAACGAACTCGACCCGAGCGCGTCCCCGCTCGACTTCTACGGATCGGAGCTCCGCCGCCTGAGAGAAGGCGCGGGCCTCAACCAGGCCGAGCTCGGCGGCTGCATTTTCTGTACGGGGTCCTTGGTCGGACAGGTGGAAACCGCCAAGAAGGTGCCCACGCGCGAGTTCTCCGAGCGGGTGGACGCCGCCCTCGGCACGGATGGGTTGTTCTCGCGGTTGGTGGGGCTGGTGCTGCGCAGCCAGTTGCCCAGCTGGTTCCAGGCCTACGCCGAGATGGAGGCGAAGGCTACCTACATCTCCACCTTCCAAGTGCAGTTGGTCCACGGACTGCTGCAAACCGAGAGGTACGCCCGAGCTGTACTGGCCACGGGCATGCCCAACAACCTCGACGACCTAGTAGCCGCTCGTATGGACCGCCAGCGCATCCTGGAGCGCGAGCGTCCGCCGCTGACTTTGGTAACGCTGGATGAGGCGGTCCTTCACCGGCCCATCGGGGGTCGCGCGATTATGCGCGAGCAACTGCGGCACCTGTTGGACTGCCAACAGCGGCGCTGGGTGCGCATCCAGGTCCTGCCTTACTCCGCAGGTGAACACACAGGCCTCGACGGTTGGTTCAACCTGCTCCGCTTCGATGACGACCCCGAGATCGTCTACACCGAGGATCTGATCTCCGGACACATGACGGCTAATCCGGAGACCATCCGCGATGCTTCGCTCCGTTACGCTAATTTGCAGGCTGCCGCCCTCTCGGTGGAGCACTCGGCGGAACTGATCACCCGCGTGATGGAGGAACGTTATGGGGACCACTCTGGGCCTGACGAACGCGCGGTGGCGTAAGTCGTCGTACAGCGGAAGCACCGGCGGCGATTGTGTGGAGTGTGCCGCCCTCAACGGCACAGCCTGGCGGAAGTCTTCGTACAGCGGTGGCACCGGTGGCGAGTGTCTGGAGGTCGCCGAACTCCCCGGCCCCCACATAGCCATCCGCGACAGCAAGTGGCCCGACGGGCCCCGCGTCACCGTCTCGGTGGCGGCCTTCACCGCCCTCGTGCGCGGGGCCACACGGTAGCGGCGGCAGGGCCTCCGCCCCAGGGCGTCAGGCCAGGCCCGGCGCGGGCCCGGGCGGAGGCTGGAGCAGACCCATGAACATCCGCATCAGCTCGTCCACGATCGTGTCCAGGTCCGCGTCCACGTACCCGGTGGTCCAGTCGTAGAGCAGCGCGTTGACCGCCCCGACGAAGCCGAGCGCGGCCACGCGGTAGTCGCGGGCGCCGATCTCGCCGCGCGCCGCGGCCTCGTCGAGGGCGGCGACGAGCAGGCCGACCCAGCCCTTGCGGGCCTCGAGGCGCTGCTTCTCCAGCTCCGGTGTGACGCCGGTGACCTCCACGAAGGCGATCCGTACGAGGTGCGGATGGGCGGTGAGCACGCGCGCGTACGCGCGGAACGCGGACTCCACGCGCTCGCGCACGGTGCCGTCCGTGACCTCGGCCAGGGCCGCGAGGACGGCGGTCTGCGCGGCCTGCTGGACGTGCTGGTGCAGGGCCGCGAGCACCTCTTCGAGGTTGCGGAACTCCTCGTAGAACTGGCGCGTCGACAGGCCCGCGCGGGCGCACAGGGCGGCGACGGACGCGGCGCGGTAGGCGCCGGGGCCCGTGCCGAAGAGGTCGACGCCCGCGTCGAGGAGGCGCCGCCGCCGCTCCGCCTTGCGCTGCTCGGCCGACTTGCCTCCGTACGCCCGCGCGGGGCGCCGCGCGGCCCCACCCGGCCCGCCCGCCTCGTCGGACTCCACCTCTGCTGCCCCTCCCACCTGCCGCTTCGCCAACTCGCCGCCCTCGTAGGGAAATTGTCTCGCGCACGCCTCTTGCGCTGGCGCCGCCCCGCTCCTACTTTCAAGTAACCAAATCTGAAGCGGTGTCGTTTCAGATTTCCTCTCGTCGGTGTGTCATGGCCATGACCTTCCCCTGGCGCGTCCTCGTGACGCCCTCACCCCCCCGCACGTGCCAACTCGCCCGAAGGGACAGGAACCGTGAACGGAACATCCGCACCGGGCCGCCATCTGCCGCGCTCCCTGCGGCGCGGCGCCGCCGTCGTCGTGCCCGTCGCCCTCGCCGCCACCGCGCTCACCGCCGCCGGGGCCCCGGCGGGCGCCGCCGAGCAGCCGCGCAAGCCGTCGTACCCCGTCGGCGGGGTCGCCGACGGCGTCCGCAACTTCTTACTCAGCCCCAACGCCGTGACCGGCGTGAACGACTGGAGCTGCAAGCCGTCCGCCGAGCACCCCAACCCCGTCGTGCTCGTCCACGGCACCGGCGTCAACCTCGGCGCCAACTGGGTCACGATGGGCCCGACCCTCGCCAACGAAGGCCACTGCGTCTACGCCTTCAACTACGGCATGGGCAGCCCGTTCAACTTCGGCGGCCGTGTCGGCGGCCTCACCGGCATCGCCCGGTCGGCCGGGTCGATGAGCGCCTTCGTGGACAAGGTGCTCGCGTCGACCGGTGCGAAGAAGGTCAGCGTGGTCGGGCACTCGCAGGGCGGCATGATGCCGAACTACTACATCAAGCGGCTCGGCGGCGCGAAGAAGGTCGACCGGCTCGTCGCGCTCGCCCCCACCAACCACGGCACCACCCTCAGCGGCCTGGTCGAACTGGGCCACGCCCTCGGCGTCATGGGCCTGGTCAACGGCGCGTTCGACCATCTGAACCTCCAGGGCCTCAAGGACCAGGAGGAGGGCTCGGACTTCCAGAAGGCCCTGTTCGCGGACGGCGACACCGTCCCGGGCGTGCGCTACACGGTCATCGCGACGAAGAACGACCGCGTCTCCACCCCGTACAGCCAGGGCTTCCTGAAGGGCGACGACGTCCGCAACATCGTCGTCCAGGACCAGTGTCCGAAGAACCCGGTCGGCCACGTCGGCCTGTTCACCGACGGCCCGACGACCCAGGACGTCGTCAACGCCCTGGGCGCCGACGAGCCCGACTTCAAGCCCAGGTGCGAGGACTACGGGCTGCCGTTCTGACCCCGGCCGGGGTGTGCGCGGGCCGCTGGCCCGGGGGCGTTCGCCCTCAGGCCGGCGGCTCGTAGCAGTCGTAGTTCCGCTGGGCGCTGATCCGGCCGTCGCGGAAGTCCAGGAACGCGGCGATGCGGGCCCGCAGCACGTGGCCCGCGGGCAGGGTGCCGAGCGGGACGGCGAGTTCGCCGGTCCACTCCACCTCAAGGGCCACCTTGTCGCCGCAGGCCACCGCGTTGCGGATGTCGTACGTCTGGCGGCGCAGCGTGCCGCGTCCGGCCTCCGCGGCCTCCAGGATGCCCGGCAGATCGCGCACGACGCCCTTCGGGAAGAGCAGATTGGGCAGCTCGTGGTGGACCACGTCCGCCGTGAAGAACGCCGCCAGCTCGTCGCCCGTGACACCGGCGCCCACGGCCCGGTGGTAACGGACGGCGATGTCGGTGGGGGACTCCGCGCCGGTTTCCGCGCCGGTTTCCGCGTCTGCTTCCGCGTCGGTTTCCTCATGGGGTTCCATGGAGTCCATGGTGGCGATCCGCGCGGCCCCGCGCGGGGCAAAGTGATTGCCCGCGTCCGGGCACGGGCGTCACCATGCGTTCCATGCGCTTCTCGATCAACATTCCGAACTTCGGTGACTTCGCCGACCCGAGGGCGGTCGCGCGGGTCGCCGTCGCCGCCGAACAGGCGGGCTGGGACGGCCTGTTCGTCTGGGACCACGTCGTGCACGACAAGGCCGCGCAGGCGGGCAAGCCCTTCGGGGACCCCTGGATCCTCCTGACCGCCGCCGCGCTCGCCACCTCGCGGCTGCGGCTCGGCACCCTGGTGACGCCGGTGGCCCGCCGCCGGCCCCACCAGCTGGCCCGGCAGGTCGCCACCCTGGACGCCCTGTCCGGCGGCCGGGTGATCTTCACCGCCGGGCTCGGCGGGCCCGTCGACGACGAGTACGGCAGCTTCGGCGAGCCCACGGACCCGCGCGTCCTCGCCGAGCTCCTGGACGAGGGCCTGGACCTCCTGAGCCGGTACTGGTCCGGGCAGGCCGTCAGCCACGAGGGCCCGCACTTCCAGGTCCGTGACGTCACGCTGCTGCCCGCGACCGTGCAGCGGCCCCGGCCGCCCGTGTGGATCGGGGGGTTCTGGCCGAACCGGCCCCCGATGCGCAGGGCCGCCCGGTGGGACGGGGCCGTGCCCTTGTTCAAGGCCGCCCGACACGGGTGCGTTCCGGCTGTCGCCGAGGTGCGCGACCTTGTGTCCTACCTTCGGGCTCACCGTCCTTACGGGGGCGGGGCCTTCGATCTCGTGCTGGGTGGGGCTACGCCCCTCGACCCCGCCGCCGCGGGGGATGTGGTCGCGCCCCTGCGGGACGCTGGTGCGACCTGGTGGGACGAGCGGCAGCTTCAGTCGGGCCCTGGCCTTGACCGGCTTGCCCCCGTTCTCCGGCGGGTGGAGGCCGGGCCTCCTGCCCTTTAGTCGGTCGTCTGCGGGTGGGTGGGGGCTGGTCGCGCAGTTCCCCGCGCCCCTAAAGGGCGCTCAGCCAGGCCCCGGTGACCATCAGAGCGAACGTGACGCCCAGCAGGCACGAGGCCAGGAGACGGCGGCGCAGGGACCGGTAGCGGGTCTCGTACTCCGTGCGGAGCTGTCGGCAGCGGTGGGCGGTGTGGCGCCAGGTGCGGCGGGTGAGGGCCATGTGGTCGTCGGCGTAGGCCCGTTCCACCTCCTCGCGCTGGGCCTGGGTCAGCCAGTCGAGGCGGGCGGTGAACCGGGCGGCCGCCGCGCGGCTCTCCGTGCGGGCGGACTCCAGGAGGAGGTGGCCCTCGATCTCGTGGATGAGCAGGGCCGCCTCCGCCGGGGCCACCGGGCGGTCGTCCATCGCGGTCACAGGGCGGCCCTCTCCGCCGGCGTCGGCGCGGGCGCGAGCTCCGCCGCGATCTCGGGGTGGCGCAGGTCGAACGCCGGGGACTCGGAGCGGATGCGCGGCAGGGAGTGGAAGTTGTGGCGCGGCGGCGGGCAGGTCGTCGCCCACTCCAGGGAGCGGCCGTAGCCCCAGGGGTCGTTCTCCTGGACGTGTTCGCCGTACTTCGCGGTCTTCCAGACGTTGTAGAAGAACGGCAGCAGGGACATCCCGAGCAGGAACGAGAAGACCGTGGACAGGGTGTTCAGACCGGTGAAGCCCTCCGCGTCCAGATAGTCGGGGATGCGGCGCTGCATTCCCGCCGCGCCCAGCCAGTGCTGCACGAGGAACGTGCCGTGGAAGCCGATGAAGAGCGTCCAGAAGGTGATTTTCCCGAGCCGCTCGTCGAGCATCTTCCCGGTGAACTTGGGCCACCAGAAGTGGAATCCGGAGAACATCGCGAACACGACCGTGCCGAAGATGACGTAATGGAAGTGCGCGACCACGAAGTACGAGTCGGTCACCGCGAAGTCCATCGGCGGGGACGCCAGGAGCACCCCGGTCAGACCGCCGAACACGAAGGTGATGAGGAAGCCGACCGCCCACAGCATCGGGGTCTCGAAACTCAGCGAGCCCTTCCACATGGTGCCGATCCAGTTGAAGAACTTCACCCCCGTCGGCACCGCGATGAGGAACGTCATGAAGGAGAAGAACGGCAGCAGGACGCCGCCCGTCGCGTACATGTGGTGCGCCCACACCGTCACGGAAAGGCCCGCGATGGCGATGGTCGCGCCGATCAGGCCCATGTAGCCGAACATCGGCTTGCGCGAGAAGACCGGAATGACCTCGGAGATGATGCCGAAGAACGGCAGCGCGATGATGTACACCTCGGGATGGCCGAAGAACCAGAACAGGTGCTGCCACAGCAGCGCCCCGCCGTTCGCCACGTCGAAGATGTGCGCGCCGAACTTCCGGTCCACTTCGAGGGCGAACAGCGCCGCCGCGAGCACCGGGAAGGCGAGCAGCACCAGGACGCCGGTCAGGAGCACGTTCCAGGTGAAGATCGGCATGCGGAACATGGTCATGCCGGGCGCGCGCATGCAGATGATCGTGGTGATGAAGTTGACCGCGCCGAGGATCGTGCCGAAGCCGGAGAGGGCCAGACCCATGATCCACATGTCGGCGCCGATGTTCGTCGCGTGCGCGGCGTCCGTGATCGGCGCGTACGCGGTCCAGCCGAAGTCCGCCGCCCCTCCCGGGGTGAGGAAGCCGCCCACCGCGATCAGCGAGCCGAACAGGTACAGCCAGTAGGCGAACATGTTCAGACGGGGGAACGCCACGTCGGGGGCGCCGATCTGGAGCGGCATCAGCCAGTTCGCGAAGCCCGCGAACAGCGGCGTCGCGAACATCAGCAGCATGAGCGTGCCGTGCATCGTGAACGCCTGGTTGAACTGTTCGTTCGACATGATCTGGAGCCCCGGGCGGGCCAGCTCGGCGCGCATGAACAGCGCCATCACACCGCCGATGCAGAAGAACGCGAACGCCGTGACCAGATACAGCGTGCCGATCGTCTTGTGGTCGGTGGTCGTCAGCCACTTCACGGTTGCCTTCATGCCCCGTACGTGTCCGGGACCGCCCGGGGCGTCACCGCGAACCCCTGCCACGAAGGTCACAGCGCCCGGGTGTGAAGATCGGGGACATGCCGGACACCTACGGTTCATGAGCACGGACGAAGCCTTCGCGGCCGCCTACCGCGCGCACTACTGGGCGGTGAGCCGCTTCGTGGCGCGCAGACTCGGCGCGGGCGAGACGCACGAGGTCGAGGAAGTCGTCGCGGAGGTCTTCTCCATAGCCTGGCGGCGCCGCGCCGAGCTGCCCGAGAACGCGTTGCCCTGGCTGTACGGCGTCGCCCGCAACTGCCTGGCCAACACGGTGCGGGGCCTCGGCCGCTACCGCCGGCTGCTGCACCGCATCGGCCACCACGAGGCCACCCGGCACGGCCAGGTCGTCACCGGACCCGACGCCGACGCGCCCGGCGCCTGGGTGCACGAGGCCCTCGCCCGGCTCTCGCCCGCCGACCAGGAGGCGCTGCGCCTGACCACCTGGGAGGAGCTGGGCGTCGACGACCTGGCCGTCGCCCTCGGCTGCGGCCGGAGCGCCGCCGCGATGCGGCTGCACCGGGCCCGGAGGCGCCTTCGCGCGGAGATCGACCGGATGCGGATGAACGTAACGGCAGGAGACGGCACCCATGACTGACGAACTGGACCTGCTGCGCGCGGCCGACCCCGTGTCCGCCACCGAGGGCCCCTGGCGCGACCGGCCGCTCGACGCCCGCGCGGAACGCGGCCTCCACCAGCTCCTGTACACCTCCCGGCGCCGGGCCCGCCGCCGCGTCGTGCTGTGGGCGGAGGCCGCCGCCGTCGCGCTCGCCGCGGTGCTCGTGCTCACCCTGCCCGACCTCGCTGCCACGTCCGCCACGGCCGCGCCCCGCGCCCTGCACCCGCGCGCGGGCTCCGCCGCCGTGCCGCTCGCCGAGGTCGCCGAGCGGGCGCGGGCCGCCGCGCGCGACGGCGAGCCGGGCCTGCGCGAGGGCAGCCACGTCCGGACCTGGAGCCTCCCCGCGGAGACCGGGCCGCGCGCCGAGCCGCCCGCGAGGACGGCCAGGCCGCCGCACACCCCCGCCGGGCTGCGCGCGTATCTGACGGACGCCTACGACCCGGGCGCGGGCCGCCGCTCGGGTCCGCTCACCGCGGACCAGCTCCTCGACGTGCTGCCGCGGCTCCTCGACACCTGGACGCTCGGCGCCCGCGAGAGCGCCGCGCTCGCCCGCGTGCTCGCCGACACCGAGGGCCTGCGGCCCGCGGGGGCGATCACCGACCGGCTCGGCCGCCCCGGGCAGGCGTACGTGCACAAGTCCCGGGCCGGGCTCTCCGGGCGCTCCGGGGACGACGCGCTGCGCCGCATGCTGATCCTCGACCCGGGGACGGGGGCCGTGCTCGGCCTGGAGGTGATGTTCACCAAGGCGCAGCCGCGGATCGAGGCGCGGGCGGGGGACGTGAAGACCTACAGCGCGTGGCGCCGGGACTGAGCCGCTGCCGGGCCCGGTCAGCGCCGGGCGGCGCGGGCCACCGTGTCCGTGACCGCCTGCCCGATCCGGCGGATGCCCGGTGAACGCACCGGACAGGGCCGGGACTTCGGGGTCGTGGGCGCCAGACAGAAGTGCAGGTGGTCGTCGCCCCGGTGCAGCGCGGTGCGGCCGTCCGGCTCCGTGCAGTACACCGGGTGCGCGCGCTCGTCCGCCGTGCAGGGCAGCTCCCGCACCCACCGGTAGCGGGCCGACGCCGGGCTGACGGCCCGGCCCGCGTCCGAGACCAGGTCGCCGGAGGCGGCGGCCTGGCGCCGGTACAGCTCGTTCACGCGGCGCACGCGGTCGGGCGTCATGACGTCCGGGCCCTGCGACACCCACACCACCTTCGGCCGCGCCGCGCCCACGTCCCGCGCGGCCTCCTCGATCTGCCGGGTCAGGCGCCGCGCGTCGGCCGCGTACCGCGTGAAGTACGTGGCGCGCTGCTTGTCGTACGTGACGCCGCCCATGCACGGCGTGTAGCCCCAGGCGTTGCCCCAGAACTGGAGCACCACGAAGTCGGGCCGCAGCTTGCGCACGAGCGTGGCCGCCTTGTCCCCGTCCGGTACGAGGGAGTCCTCGCCGGTGTCCTCCAGGTAGTCGCAGAGGGTGGTGCCGGAGTAGGGGGCGCTGGTGTAGCGGGCGGCGAGCCGGTCGCGCAGGAGGTCGCCGAGGACGTCCTGGTTCTCCATGGCGAGGGAGTCGCCGAGGTAGAGCACGCGGGGCGCGGGCTTGGGCCCGGGCGCCCGACCGGCCGACGCGCCGGGCGACTTGGGGGACTTGCGGGGCTTCCCGGGCTCGTCCGGCTCCGCCTGCTGCCGGTTCGTCTGCGACGGCGGGCCCGACCCGTCCGTGCGCGAGGCCGCGGGCGGATCCTGCGCGGGCACCCCGCCCGAGCCGTCCTCCGCACCCGGGTCCCCGCAGGCCCCGAGCAGCAGCATCCCCGCGACGACACCACCGACCAACTGCTTCCGCATCCGGCAACTCCCGGCTCGGCGAACGAAATCGGCCCCCTAGGACAACACACGCGCGCGCCCGGCGGAAGCCACCCACGAGACTGCTTTACCTGGGGCGTAATCGCGCCGGGCGGCCCCCGCGCGGCACTGTGAGGTCACCGAGGCCCGGGCGGCGCACTCCGGCCGGGCCCCGGGAACGACGTACGGAGACCGACACTCACCGGAGGCGAAGACCATGCCCGCACAGGACGTTCACGAGACCGCTGTCGCCCGGTACTTCGAGGCCTGGAACGCCACGGGCGCCGACGACGTCCGCAAGGCCGTGGAGGCGGCCTGGACGCAGGACGCCGCGTACACCGACCCGCTGGCCGACGCGGCGGGGACGGAGGCGCTGGTGGCGGTGATAGCCGCCGCGCAGAAGCAGTTCCCGGGGTTCGAGTTCCGGCGGACGGGGGAGGTCGACGGGCACCACGGGATCGTCCGGTTCAGCTGGGAGCTGGTGTCGGGGGCGGACGGCTCCGCCCCGGTGGCCGGTTCGGACGTGGCGGTGCTCGCGGAGGACGGCCGCATCCGCAGGGTGTACGGCTTCCTGGACCGGCTGCCGCAGGCGTGACGTGAACAGAGCGAGAGGGGCCCGGACCGTTCGACGGTCCGGGCCCCTCTCGCGCGTGCGCGCCGCCGTGCTCAGGCCTCGCGCGGCGAGACCTCGCCCATCGCGCCCCAGCCGTCCATGCCGGGGATCTCCGTGCTGACGATCTGCGGGGTGCTCGCGATGGCGTACGACATGGTCTCCATCGCGGCGGCGAAGTGCGCGGACTCCACGTGCTCGCGGCCCGCCTCGCCGTCGCGGAAGGCCTCCACCAGGACGAACTGGTGGGGGTCGTCAACGCTGCGGGACCACTCGAAGAAGATGTTGCCGGGTTCGTCACGGGTGGCACGCGTGAAGTCGTCGACGAGGTCGAGCCAGTCCTCGCTGCGCTCGGGGCGGACGGTGAATTTCACGGTGATGAAGATCATGGGGCGTTCCCTCTTAGCCTTTAGGTGCCCTACGAACGTACCCCGACCCGCCCACCCGGCGCCCGTCCGGGGCGCCCGCGCGGGGGCCGGCATCCGCCCAACGGTCGGCGCGGCGTCGCCGCGACCCGCCGGTCAGGCCCTAGCGCGCGACGAACTGCGTCAGGATCGCCTGCACCTCGTAGATGTCGACGCCCTTGGTGAAGGTCTTCTCGATCGGCACCGGGTTGCTGGATATCCAGATCTTGAGCTCGGCGTCCAGGTCGAAGTGGCCCGCGGTCTCCACCGCGAAGTGCGTGATGCTCCGGTACGGCACGGAGTGGTACTCGACCTTCTTGCCGGTCATCCCCTGCTTGTCGACGAAGATCATGCGCCGGTCGGTGAGCAGGATCGTGTCGCGTATCAGCCGGTACGCGGCGTACACCTGCTCGCCGTGGCCCATGAGCCGCGCGTACTCCTGCTGCGCCGACGCCGGGTCGACGGTGTGCGCGTTTCCGAACAGCGCCATGGTGGCCCCACCCTCGTTCGTTCCTCTGCGGTCGCCCGTACGCGCCGACGGCGCACCGGGACCTCTCACCGTACGGGACCGCGCGGACGGACCGCGAAGGGTGGCCGTCAGGCCCGCTGGCGCGCCCTGCGGGCGGGGCGCGGGCTCTCGCTCGGCGTCGCCAAGTGGCCCTCGACCAGGCGGTTCAGGGCGCGGAGCAGGGCCGTGCGGTCGGTCTTGGACAGCGCGCCGAGCGCCCGCTCGTGCACCCCGTCGACGATCTCCTGGCTGCGGGCCGCGACCTCGGCGCCCTTCTCCGTGACGGCGATGACACGGGCCCTGCGGTCCTCGCGCGCCGGGCGCCGCTCGGCGAGGCCCGCCTTCTCCAGGGCGTCCACGGTGACGACCATCGTCGTCTTGTCCATGTCCCCGATCTCGGCCAGCTGCGCCTGCGTGCGCTCCTCCTGGAGCGCGTGCACGAGGACGCAGTGCATGCGCGCCGTGAGCCCGATCTCGCCGAGCGCCGCCGCCATCTGCGTGCGCAGGACGTGGCTGGTGTGGTCGAGGAGGAAGGAGAGGTCCGGTTCGGTGCGGGTGGGTGCCATGGCGGTCATGGGGCCAGGGTAGCCGAGCGGCGAGCAGTGCGCCCGAGATAGATAGTCTGCAACAAAACTATCTGCTACGGTCCTGGCTATCGGCAGGGACGGGCGCCGCCCGGGCTCGGCGCTCGGGCTCGGGCTCGGCGCCGGTCGTGACCGCCCCGGGCGCCGCGCTTCCCGCCCCCCCCTTCTCGCGTGCCTGGCTCCGTCGCCCGGCCGTACCGGACAGGAGAGACCCATGACCGCCACCACCGCACCGGCCGAGGCCCCGGCGGCCCCGGATGCCGCGGGCGCACCGTCCGCGGGCCGCTCCCGGCGCCTTGCCCTCGGTGTCATCGCCACCGGGATGCTGATGATCATCCTCGACGGCAGCATCGTGACCGTGGCCATGCCCGCCATGCAGAAGGACCTCGACTTCACGCCCGCCGGGCTGAGTTGGGTGGTGAACGCCTACCTCATCGCCTTCGGCAGCCTGCTCCTCCTCGCGGGACGGCTCGGCGACCTGATCGGCCGCAAGCGGATGTTCGTCACCGGCATCGGTCTCTTCACGCTCGCCTCCGTCCTCGCGGGCGCGGCCACGAGCCCCGCGACGCTCATCGCCGCGCGCTTCCTGCAAGGCGTCGGCGGGGCCATGAGCTCGGCGGTCAGCCTCGGCATCCTCGTCACCCTGTTCACCGAGCCGGGCGAACGGGCCCGGGCCATCGCCGTGTTCAGCTTCACCGGGGCCGCGGGGGCCTCCCTCGGGCAGGTGCTCGGCGGCGTCCTCACCGACGCCCTGAACTGGCACTGGATCTTCTTCATCAACCTGCCGATCGGCCTCGCCGCCCTGCTCCTCGCCCTGCCCGCGCTGCCCGCCGACCGGGGGCTCGGGCTGCGTGCCGGGGCCGACGTCACGGGGGCGCTCCTGGTGACGGCGGGCCTGATGACCGGCATCTACAGCGTGGTGAAGGTGGAACAGCACGGCTGGGCCTCCGGGCACACGCTCGGCTTCGGCGGGCTCGCCGTCGCGCTGCTCGGCGGCTTCGCGGTCCGCCAGACCAAGGCGCGTACGCCGCTGCTGCCCCTGCGGATGTTCCGCTCCCGGGCCGTGACCGGGGCCAACGTCGTGCAGATGCTGATGGTCGCCGCCCTCTTCTCCTTCCAGGTGCTCGTCGCCCTCTACCTGCAGAACGTCCTCGGGTACGGCGCCGCCGAGACCGGCCTCGCCATGCTGCCCGCCGCCGCCGTCATCGGCGTGGTGTCCCTCGGGGTCTCCGCCCGCCTCAACGCCCGCTTCGGCGAACGCACCGTGCTCCTCGCCGGGCTCGTGCTGCTCCTCGGCGTCCTCGGCCTGCTGACCCGGGTGCCCGTGCACGCCAACTACTGGGTGGACCTGCTCCCCGTCATGCTCCTCGCCGCCGGCTTCGGTCTCGCGCTGCCCGCGCTGACCTCCCTCGCGATGTCCGGGGCCCGGGCCGACGACGCGGGGCTCGCGTCCGGGCTCTTCAACACCACGCAGCAGGTCGGCAGCGCGCTCGGCGTCGCCGTCCTCTCGACGCTCGCCGCCTCCCGTACGGAGTCCCTCCTCGCCTCCGGCCACTCCCGGGCCGAGGCGCTGACCTCGGGCTACCACCTGGCCTTCGGCGTCGGCACGGCCCTGCTCGCCGCGGCCTTCCTGACCGCGGCCACCCTCCTGCGCCCCAGGCGCTGACGAGGGCCCTGCGGAGCCGGGCCAGGGCCCCGGCTCCGCCCCGTCCGGGGACGTGCCCCCGAGGCAGGGCGCCTGCCCCTGACCCCGGTGCCAGGAGGCCGCGCTCCGCGCAGCCGGGGCGGCCCCACCCACCCGCCCCCAACTTGAACGGGGCACCACGCGCCCCCCACCCACAGCCGAGCCCGGAGGCCCTGGCCCGGGGCTCTGGCCCGGGGTCCTGGCCCGGGGTCCTGGCCCGGGGTCCTGGCCCGGGGTCCCCTGGCCCGGGGCCCAGGTCTGGGGTCCTGGCCTGGGGTCCAGGTCTGGTGGTCCAAGCCTGGGGTCCAGGTCTGGGGTCCAGGTCTGGTGGACCAGGCCCGGCGGGGTCCCGCCGCCCGCCCTCGCCCGGGGAGGCGACCCCGAGGGAGGGCGCCCGCCCTCGGCCCCGGCGCCAGGAGGCCGCGCTCCGCGCGCCCGGGACGGTCCCACCCACCCGCCCAGAACTCGAACGGGTGCCTCGGCACCCCCTGCCCCAGACGCGCCGCGCCGGGCCCCGTCACACGGGCCCGGCGCGGCCCCGCCAGCCCGGGGTGCGGCCCGTGGGGCGCCCGGCCGAAGGAGCCTGGCGCCGAGGCCCGACGCGGTCCCGCCCCCGCCGAGGGCAGCGCACCCTGCCGCAGGCACTTGGCGTCGGGGCCCGGCCGCCCACGCCTGGGGTGGTCCTGCCCTCTGCCCCGGCCGGGGCGGGGTGCCTGGGGGTGCCACCCGTGGGTGCTTGTGGCGGGGGCCCGGCTGTCCAGGTTTGGGGTGGTCCTGCCCTCTGCCCCGGCCGGGGCGGGGTGCCTGGGGGTGCCACCCGTAGGTGCTTGAGGCCGGGGCCCGGCCATCCATGCCCGGGGTGATCCTGCGCTCCGCCCTTGCCCGGGGCGGGGTGTCTGGGGGCTACCTGTGGGTGCTTGTGGCGGGGGCCCGGCTGTCCAGGTCGGGGTGGTCCTGCGCTCCGCCCCTTGCCCGGGGCGGGGTGCCTGGGGTGCCACCCGTGGGTGCTTGAGGGCGGGGCCCGGCCGTCCATGCTCGGCGTGGTCCCGCCGCCCGCCCCCGCCGGGTAGGCATGGGGCGCCACCCGCGGGCGCTGGGCGTCGGGGCCTGGTCGGCAAGGCTGCTGAGTGTCGGGTGGGAGGGTGGGGGAGATCCGCCGCGGTAGCGGCGGTACCGCCCACGCAGGCGCAGGCGCTTCGCGACGTGCTGAGGCCCGGCCGTGCGAGCCCGGCGTGGTCCCGCCGCCCGCCCCCGCCCGGACCGGGATCCGTAGGGCACCACCCGCGGGCGCTCCGCGTCGGGGTCTGGTCGGCAAGGCTGCCGAGTGCCGGGTGGGAGGGCGGGAGGAACCCCGCCGCGGTAGCGGCGGGCACCGCCTCAGCCGCTGCGCGCCAGTCCGCCCCGGCCCTGGCGCAGCGCGGCCACCCCCGCGACCACCGCCACCGCCACCAGGTGCTCCCGGCCCGCGAGGTTCGGGTTGAGGAGGGAACCGACGACCGTGGGGACGACGAAGGCCAGGCACAGGACGGGGGCCCGTAGCCGTACCGCCAGATAGGTGAAGAGGCCCACGACGGCCGCGGAGGCCCCCGTGTCCACGGCGTGGGCGTAGGAGGCCGGGACCCCGGCCCAGTGGCCGGGGCCGATGGCGATCATCACGCGGGCGCCGAGCGTGCCCGCGAGCGTGGCCCCGTACGCGACGAGGAGCGTGCGGCGCCAGCCGACGAGCAGTTGCGCCAGGCCGAAGGCGAGGACCAGGCGGGGGACGCCGCCCCAGGGCGGCTGGTCGCGGGTCGGTATGAACACGGACAGGGGCGTGCGGAGCAGCGACTGCCACAGGGGCTGGTCGGCGCGGACCTCACCGAGCATGCGGACGACCCGGTCGGGGTCGGGTATCTGCTCCAGGCCGTGCAGGACGAGCATCGCGAGGGTGCCGCCGACGGCGAGCGCGATGCCCGCCACGCCCCGGGAGCGCAGCTCCCGCCACGCGGCGACGGCGACGTCCTGCCACTCCCGCCGCAGGACGCCACGGAGCCGGGGCAGCACACCGCGGTCCCGGACAGCCACGCCGGGCTCGGCCCGGAGCCCGGCCTCCGTAACCTGCGCCCGGGGCACGGGACCCGACTCCGCCCCGGCCTCACCCTGCGCCCGGGGCACGGGGCCCGGCTCCGCCCCGGCCCCACCCTGAGCCCGGGTCTCGGCCTCACCCTGCACCCGAGGCGCGGAGCCCGGCTCCGGCCCCGCTTCGCCCTGCGTCCGGGACTCGCCCTCCGCCCGGAGCACCGGACCCACCCCCGGCCCGGCCCCGTCCCGAGCCGGGCACGGCGTCGAGCCCGCAGCCCCCGGCGGCAGCGCCCCCGCTATCCGGGGCTGCGGGCGTCTTCGCCCGCGGGGGCGTCTCGGGGGCCGCCGCGGCATCGGTTGTCCGTCCTCTTGTTCACCGCGTCGCGCCGCGAGGCACTTCGCTCCAGTGCGTACGTGTGTCGGACACGCGTGCGACACACGTACGCAAGGCTAGAGGAGAACGTCATGGTCCGGGCGGCCCGGCGCCGCTCATTCCTTGAGGACGCGGAGCGTACGGAGGGTGTGGTCGGCGGTGTCGGGGATGTACATGCCCGCCGCGTGGCCGCTCCGCAGGTACTCCAGGACCGGTTCGGTGAGGCGTTCGCCGGGGAGGGCGGCGGGGATGCCCGGCGGGTAGGGCGTGGCCATCTCGGCGGCCACGCGGCCCGCGGCCCGGTCGAGGGGCACCGACTCCACGGCGCCGAAGTACGCGTCGCGCGGCAGGCACACCTGCTCCATGCGCAGCTCGGCGGGGGAGGGCACGTCGACGCGCGGCGCGTCGGCGAGTTCGGCGCGGTGGGCGGCCAGGTCGCGCAGGGCGTCGAGGAGGGGGTCGACGGTCTCGCGGGAGTCGGCGTGGGTGAGCTGCGCGCCGATGCGGCGGTGGTCGCCGATGTGCACGGTCAGCGCGTGGTGCTCGCGCAGCCAGTCGGCGGCGCGGTAGCCCGTCGTACCGAGTCCGGAGATGTCGATCACCGTGGGCAGCGGGTCGAGGTCGGCGGCGAGCCCGGGGCCCGTGAGGTCGGCGCGGCCGTTCACGTGCAGGCCCGGGATCAGCTCGATCTCCTCGTGGACCTCGGCGGCGAGCCGCAGCGCGCCGGACATCAGCTCGTGGCCGCGCAGCACCATCTGGCGGCGCCAGGCGTCGAGTCCCGCGTAGATGAGGACGGAGGGGCTGGTGGTGCCGAGCAGGTCGGCGCGCGAGGCCAGTTCGGCGGGGTCGACGCGGTCGCCCTGGAGGTGGAAGACGGAACCCTGCTCCAGGCCGCTGCCCATCTTGTGGATGCTGGTCACGCAGATGTCGGCGCCCGCGTCCATCGCCCACGACGGCAGGTCGCCGTGGAAGGGCAGATGCGCGCCCCACGCCTCGTCGACGACGAGGGGCAGGCCGTGCGCGTGGCACAGCTCGGCGAGCCCCCGCAGATCGGCGCAGCTGCCGTACGGCGTGGGGCTGGTGACGAGCGCGCCGCGCGCGTCGGGGTGCCGGTCGAGGGCCTCCTTGTACGAGGCCACGGACGGGGGGTGCGCCAGGGAGCGCTCCGCGTCCCACTGGGGCTCCACCCACACCGGGTCGATGCCGCACAGGATCAGCCCCGCGACCACGGACTTGTGCGCGTCCCTGCCGATCAGGAGCCGGTCTCCGGGGTGGGCCACGGTCAGCATGGCCGCCTTGACGGACAGGGAGCTGCCGCAGGTGGTGAAGTACGTGTGGTCGGCGTGCACGGCGTCGGCCATGAGGTGTTCGGCCCGGCTCAGCACGTGTCCGCTCGCGCGCCGGTCGTCGAGGCCGCCGACGGCGAGCACGTCGGACCGGAACACGGCGTCCCCCAGGACCCGCCGCGCCTGTGGATCGGCGCCGCGGGCCTGTTTGTGGCCGGGCGGGGTGAAGGCGAGCCGACCCCGGTCGTGGTAGGCGTCGAGGGCTTCCAGGACCGGGGCCGCGGTGTGGTCGATGGGCTCCATAGGGGGATGGGTACCGCGATCGCGCCGGATGTCACGTGGCGTTCAGGGCAACCGTCGGATGCAGCCGCGCCGCCCGCGCCGCCGGGTACAGGCCCGCGAGCACGCCGATGACGAGGGTCGCGGCCAGGCCGCCCGCGAGGGACCAGGGCGGCACGACCGGGGTCCAGTCCTGGACGAGGGCGAAGCCGTAGGTGGCGAGGGCGCCGAGGCCCGCGCCCGCGACGCCGCCGATGGCCGACAGGAGCAGGGACTCGGTCAGGAACTGGATCCTGACGGCGCCCCGGGTGGCGCCGATGGCGCGCCGCAGGCCGATCTCCGCACGGCGTTCGAGCACCGAGATCACCATGGTGTTGGCGACGCCGACCCCGCCGACGAGGAGCGCCACCGCGCCGAGCCCGAGCATCAGCGCGGTCAGGCCCTCGTCGGTCGCGGTCTTGGCGGCGAGCGCGTCGGAGGGGCGCGAGACCGTCACGGAGCCCTTGTTGCCGGGGTTGACCGTGCGGGCGAGGACCGCGCGGACGTCCTCGACGGAGGCGTCCGTGGAGCGCTCGAAGACCGTCGTGGGGTGGCCGTCGAAGCCGAAGTACCGCTCCGCGGCCGGGAATCCGACCAGGGCGACCCGGTCGAGCGTCGGCACCAGCTCCACCGGCGCGAGGATGCCGACGACCACGAAGTACCGGTCACCCATCATGATCTTCTCGCCGGGCGCGGTGACGCCGAGCCGCTCGGCGGCGATCCGGCCGAGCACGGTCACGGGCAGCCGCTCCCGCCCCCGGTCGAGCCAGGCGCCCTTCGCCACCCGGGTGTTGAGGGCCGGGAGCAGGTCGGTGCGGGCCGCCTGCGCGGTCACCGGTGCCGACCGCTCCTCCGGTACGGCGGCGCTGCGGCGGATGCGCGCGTCGACGTCCGCCGTGGCGGTGGCCTGGTGCACCGGGCCGATGCGCTCGACCATGGCGACGGCGCTCTTCGGCAGCTTCACCGGCCGGCCGCTCGCGTCCTTGCCCGCCTCGGCGGTCAGCAGATTGGTGCCGAGCCGGTCGAGGCGCTGCATCAGGTCGGCGCGGCTGGACGTGGAAAGGCCCACGACGGCCACCATCGTGGCGATGCCGATGGCGATGCCGAGCGAGGAGAGCACCACACGGGCGCGCCGGGCCCGCAGGCCGACGGAGCCGACGCGCAGCACGTCGGCGGGGGAGAGCCGCGCGGGCCTGAGCCGGTCCCTGCCGGGCGCGCTCATACGACGACCTCCCCGTCGCGGAAGCGGACGCGGCGCGGCAGCGCGTCGGCGATGTCGTGGTCGTGGGTGATGACGCACACGGTCGTGCCCGCCGCGTTCAGCTCGCGAAGGAGATCCATCACCACCTGTCCGGACGCGGAGTCGAGGGCGCCGGTCGGCTCGTCGGCCAGCAGCAGCCGGGGCGCGCCCACCAGCGCGCGGGCGATCGCCACGCGCTGCTTCTCGCCGCCGGACAGCTCGCCGGGCCGGTGGTCGAGCCGGTGGCCGAGCCGCACCCGCCCGAGGGCCTCGGCGGCGGCCGCGCGCCGCCGCCGCGCGGGGACGCCCGCGTACAGCAGGCCGTCGGCGACGTTGTCGAGGGCACTGCGCCCGGGGGCGAGGTGGAAGTGCTGGAAGACGAACCCGATGTGCCGGGCCCGGAGCGCCGCCACCTGCGCGTCGGACAGCGCCCCGACGTCGTGCCCGGCCACCCGTACGCTGCCGGAGGTGGGCCGGTCCAGCGTGCCGATGAGGTTCAGGGCGGTGGACTTCCCCGACCCGGAGGGCCCGACGATGGCGAGCAACTCCCCGTCGTGGACGGTGAGGTCGACCTCACGCAGAGCGGTGACACCCCCGGGATAGACCTTGCCGGCCCCCCGCAGCTCGACCACGACGTCTCCACTCGCCACGACGTCTCCACTCGCCACGACGGCTTCCCTCGGCGCGACGGCTTCCCCCCAGGCCGCAGGCCCGTTCACTGGGTCGCCACCCCCACCCGTACGCCCTCGCGCAGGCCGGCGCCGCGCACCTCGATGCGGCCGTCGGCCGTCATGCCGGTCTCGACGCGGACCATGCGGGGCGGGCCCGAGGCGGGTACGAGCTGGAGGCCGTAGCCGCCGCTCTCGCCGCGCAGGGCGACGAGCGCCTCGACGGGTACGGCGAGGACACCGCGCCTGCTCTCGCTGACGAAGGTGACGCTGGCGGTGGACCGCGCCGCCTCGCCGGAGGGCGCGGCCGCGCCGCCGCCCAGGGCGATCTCCACGGTGATGCCGTCGCCGGGCGGGCCGGAGTCCTCGGTGGTCTCGGGGCGCACGGTCCCCGTCACCCTTCCCCGCACCTTCTTGCCGTCCGCGAGGCGGATCTCCGCCTTGGTGCCGCGCGCGGCGAGCGAGCTGTCGCCCTGGTCGACCTCGGCCCGCACCACGGGCGTCGGCGAGGCGGCGGTGAGCACGGCCCCGTCGGGACCGACCTGGTCACCGAGGGCGGCGTCCGCGGCGACGACCTTGACCGGGCCGCCCTGGAACACCACCTCGCCCTTGCCGACCCGGCCGGTCGGCACCCGGTTGAGGGACTTCTGCCACCGCTTGACGGCGGCCGCGGTCGCGGCGTCGTACCGTACGTCGATGTAGAGACCGGCCCCGTACCCCAAGTCGCGGAGGTTGCGCTCCAGTTGGAGCACGTCCGTGCCCCGGTCGCCCTCCTTCATCGCGCGGAACATCGGCACCGGCCCGTACAGCAGGGTCACCGGCTTGTCGTCCAGCTCGTACAGGGCCTGGCCCTGGCGCACCGTCGCGCCCTCGCGCGCGGCCACGGTCACCGTGCCCTCCACCGCCGGTTTCACGGGCCTGCGCCCGGCGAAGTCGACCGTGCCGTCCACCGTCTTGCTGAGCACCAGGTCGGTGCGGACGACCTCGGCGGTCGAGGGCGGCGCACCGCCCTCGTCCCTGACGCCGTCCCGCGGCCCGCCGCCGAACGCGAAGGCGCCCGCCGTCACGACCCCGGCGGCGGCCGCACCGGCCGCCACCAGCCAGCCCGTACGGCGTCTCACTGCCTGCCGTCCAGGCCGTCGAGCAGCTTGGCCGCGCAGGCCTCCCGCGCCTCCTTGTAGGCGGGGGACTTCCGGTCGAGCTTGGGTGACGTGGGGTCGGGCTCGCCGCCGGGCTGCGCGTTGCCGTCGGCCATCGTCGGGTTACGGAACTGCGAGACGCCCTTGTCCCGCATGCACTTGGCGTGCGCGAGCATCGACTCGAAGTCCTGCTGCTGGTCGCGCTCGGGCTCCAGGTCCATCGCGGCGAGGAGCTCGTCGCTGCAGACGCCGCCCTTGCCGCCCTTGTACTCCTCGCCGCCGCCCTTCGGATCGACGATCTTGTCGATCTCGGGCCAGTTGAGATAGCCGCTGAGCTTGGGGTCGGGGTAGTCCTTCAGGCCCGCCTTGGTGCGCATGCAGCGGACGTACCTCATCTGCGCGTCGAAGAAGGCGCTCTTGCCTGCCTTGTCCCCGGCGGAGGCGTCCGCCGGGCCCTTCGCCTTGTCGGCGCCGCTCTCCTTGCCGGAGGCCTCGGGCACGGAGGCGACCTGGTCCTGCTTGCCGCCGTCGTCGGAGCCGGAGCCGGAGCCCGAGCCGCAGCCGACGGCGAGCGCGAGCACGGGGGCCGCGACGAGCGCGACGAGCCGGAGCCGGGGTGCGCCGGAGACCGGCGCCCTGCGTGAGGTGGTGGTCATGCGCCTCACCGTCCGGTGGCCACATGATGGTCCCTCCATGGCCACATGATGAGCACGTAACAATGTGCGGGCGGCGCCCGTCCGACCCCTCTGACCAGCTTGGAAAGGCCGGGCCCTCGCCCATAATCGAGCGCATGCCGCATGTGCTGCTGATCGAGGACGACGCCTCCGTACGCGACGGGATGGAGCTGGTGCTGCGCCGCCACGGCTACGAGGTGTCCGTCGCCGCCACCGGGGAAGCCGCCCTCGCGCTGCTCGACGGGCCCGGGGGCGAGGCCGTCGACATCGCCGTGCTCGACCTGATGCTCCCCGGCCTCGACGGCTTCGAGGTGTGCCGCCGCGTGCGGGCCCGCACGTCCCACCCGACGCTGCCCGTGATCATGCTGACCGCGCGCGGCGACGACCTGGACGTCGTCCGGGGTCTGGAGGCGGGCGCCGACGACTACGTGGTCAAGCCCGTCACCGCGCCCGTCCTGGAGGCCCGCATCCGCGCGGCCCTGCGCCGCGCCACCCCCGTCCCGGCCCGGGACACCTACGCGGGCCTCGTCGTGGACCGCGCGGGCCTGACCGTCACCAAGGGCGGCACCCCCCTCGCGCTCCCGCCCACCGAACTCCGCCTCCTCCTGGAGCTCTCCGCGTCGCCCGGCCAGGTCTTCAGCCGCGAACAGCTGCTGCGCAGCGTGTGGGACCACGACTTCCTCGGGGACTCCCGCATCGTGGACGCCGCCGTCGGCCGGCTGCGCGCGAAGATCGAGGACGTGGCGTCCCGGCCGCGCTACGTCCAGACGGTCCGGGGCTTCGGCTACCGGTTCGGCCCGCTGTGAAACGGCCCGGCCGCCGCCCCGGGCACCCCGGCCGCCGCCCCGGCAAGGACCGGGCCCCGCGCGGCCTGCGGGCCCCGCGCGGTCTGCGCACCCGTCTCGTCGTCACCTTCGTCCTCGTCGCCCTCATCGGCACCGCAACGGCCACCGCCCTCGCCTACCGCGAGGCCCGCACGGCCGTCCTCAGCCGCACCCAGGAGGCCGCGCAGCAGGACCTCCGCACGCGCGTCGACGCGCTCGCGCCCGACGTCGACGTGCCGCCCGACCAGCGCTCGCTGAGCGTGTTCGCACGCTCGGTGTCCTCCGGGCTCCCCGGCTCGCCCCTGGTCGTGGCCCGGTACGAGAACCTCAAGGCGGCCTCCGACGGGGCGCCGGACGACCCCCGCATCACCGCGGGGCTGCGGGCCGACGTCCGCGTCTCGGGCCGCATGAGCTTCCAGCGGGTCGCCTACGAGGGCGAGCCGTATCTGGCGGTCGGCACGCCCGTCACCTACGAGGGCGGGCGCGCCTCCCGCCTCGAAGTCTTCGCCGTCACGCCGCTGCGCGCCGAAGAGCGGGACGTCGCCGCCCTGTTGACCTCCGTGCGCGACGGACTGCTGCCCGTCCTCGTCCTCACCGCCGTGCTCGCGCTCCTTGCCGCCCGTACGGTGCTCCGCCCGGTGCGGGACCTGGGCCGGGCCACGCGCCGCCTCGCCGACGGCGACCTCGGCACCCGCGTCGAGCCCCGGGGCCGGGACGAACTCGCCGATCTCGCCCGGGACTTCAACACCACCGCCGACGCGCTCCAGACCACGGTCGCCGAGCTGCGCGACCAGGAGGCCAGGGCCCGGGAGCAGGAGGCGAAGGCGCGGCGGTTCGTCGCCGACGTGTCGCACGAGCTGCGCACCCCGCTGGCCGCCATGACGATGGTGGCGACCGTGCTCGACGAGGACGCCGACCGGCTCCCGCCCGACGCCGCGCACGCGGCCCGCACCGTCAGCGCCGAGACGGCGAAGCTGACCCGGCTGGTCGACGACCTGATGGAGATGTCCCGCTTCGACGCCGGGGTGGCCCGGCTGCACCTGACGGAGGCGGACCTGGCCGCCACCGTCCGCTCGTCCCTCGACCTGCGCGCCTGGACCGGCCGGGTGACCGCCGAACTCCCGGACTCCGCGCCCGCCCTGATCGACGTACGGAGGATCGACGTGGTCGTCGCGAACCTCGTCGGGAACGCGCTGCGGCACGGCGCCCCGCCGGTGACCGTCCGCCTCACCACCGGGGCGGGGCTCGCCACGGTCACCGTCACCGACCACGGACCCGGGCTCGCCCCGGACGCCCTCGCCCACGTCTTCGACCGCTTCTACAAGGCCGACGCGGCCCGCACCCGCTCCGAGGGCAGCGGCCTGGGCACGGCCATCGCCCTGGAGAACGCGCGCCTGCACGGCGGCACCATCGAGGCCGCGAACGGCCCCGGCGGCCGGGGCGCGGTCTTCACCCTGCGCCTGCCGCTCCGCCCGGCGGCGGGCCCCGAGGACGAGCCCCGGTGACCCGCGCACGCGCTGCCGCGCTCGCCCTGGCGCTCACGCTCGCCGCCGCCCTCACGGCCTGCGGGGTGCGCCCCACCGGCGTGGTGACCGGCGCGGACCCGGCCACCGGCCTCACCCGGGGCCTTCGGCTCTACTTCGTGGACGGCACCGGGCTGCGGGGCGTGTCCCGCCCCTACACGAACCTCAGGGACCTCGCCGGTGTCATCAAGATGCTCGGAGTCGGCCCGACGCGCACCGAGCGGGAGAGCGGCCTGACCAACCTCGTCGATATCCGCGAGATCGACGTGACGGGGCGGGGCAACCGGGTCACCTACCGCTCGCCCGGAGCCTTCTTCGACTCCGACAGCGACCGCCTGCCCAACGGCCAGCTCGTCTGCACCCTCGCCCGCGCCCAGTCGTACCTGTCGTCGAAGGACGAGGACCGCCGCATCCGCCCTGACGACGTCCGGGTCACCCTCGACAACGGCGAGCGCCGCTTCGGCCCGTACCGCTGCTCGCAGTTCCTGGACGGCTAGCCGCCCTGCCCCTGCTGTCCCTTCTGGTCCTTGCGGGCGAAGACGTACATCATGAACTGCTGGGTCTTCGAGCTGGACCTGGACACCAGGTCGGTGCTGATGTACAGGCGGCCGTGGGTGAAGAGCAGCTCCGAGCCGACCGGGACGAGGCCGCTCGGCCTCCTGGTGGAGGTGAGCAGCTTCCTCTCGCGCAGGGTCCGGCCGTCGAGGGTCACCACCTGGACGCCCAGCTGGTCGCGGTAGGCGAGCACGTTCCCGCCGTCCATGCGGAGGGGGAACACGGGGCCCTTGCTGTCGGCGTTGCCGCGCTGCCCGGTCGTCTTCCCGGTGGCGAGGGAGAAGACGACGATGTCGTTCGTGGACGAGATCCCGTCCTTGGCGTCGCGGCGCGCGGTCGGCGCGTACAGCCGGTCGTTGCCGACGACGAGGCCCTGGCAGTCGTTGACGACGCTGGTGTCGCCGCAGTCGTGCATGTACCTCCGCTCCGGCAGCGAGATCTTCGAGCGCAGCTTGCCGCGGCCGTCCAGGGAGAAGACGTCGCTCGCCCCCTGCCCGGTGATCTCGCCCGAGTCGACGCCGACGACCACGGGGGAGGTGGAGATGACGTTGAGGTTCTTCACGCCGCCCGGCAGCTTGTGACTCCAGCGCGGCTTGCCGGACCTGGGGTCGAGGTCCTGCACCTCGTACTTCTGCGAGCCGTAGTCGCCGCAGGAGCGGATCGCGACGAGCCGGGCGCCGCCGCCGTAGCCCACGTCCCGGCAGGTGTCACTGGCGCTGGGCTTCCAGCGCGGCTCGCCGGTGCGCAGGTCGAAGGCGGCCCCGCCGTAGATCCCCCCGACGGCGACCGTCCGGCCGCTGATCGCGACCTGGTTGAACGCCGTCTTCTCCGTCTGGTAGCCGGTCCTGACGGTCTTCGTCCACAGCTTCTCGCCGGTCGCGACCTTGAAGGCCATGACCTGGGTGCAGGGCGTGCGGTAGCCCTTCTTGTCGTGCGTGGTGGGCGCGACGACCACCACGGCTATCCCGCCCGCGCCGATCTCCGGCGAACCGCCGCAGGACTGGCCGGGCTTGGGCAGGGTCCAGCGCGTTTCGCCGGTGGCGGCGTCGAGGCCCGTTATCTTCGCGACGGACGACTTCACGTACACCTCGTCCGTGAGCCAGGACCCCTTCACGGGCCAGGTGCTCTCCTTCTTCGGCAGCGCGGGCACGGGCGCCCCGCCGTGGAAGGTCGCCTTCGGATCGGCGGGCACGGCCTCCGTCGGCTCGGCGTACGCGGGCCCCGGCTTCTTGCCGCCGCCCTTGCCCCCGCCGCCGTCCGAGCCCTCCCCGCGCGCGGCGACGTACCAGGCCCCGCCCCCGGCCACGAGGGCGAGCGCGACCACCGAGGCGATCACGACGGCCCTGCGGCGGCGGGCCCTCGGCGGGGGCGGCACCGGCGCGGGCGGCCCGAAGCCCCCGGGCGGCGGCTCCACCGGAGGCCCGAAGCCGGCCTGCGGCGGCCCGAAGCCGGCCTGCGGCGGTCCGAAGCCCTCGGGCGGCGCCGGCAGCCGCGGCGGCGGCCCGAACTGCCCCTGGGGCTCGGGTGGTCCGGGCGGGGGCTGCGTCATCGTCTCTCCAAGGTCTCTGCTCTGCGAGGGGCTTCAGCGCCGTGCGGCGTCACCGCGGCCGCGGCCGTCACCGGCCGAACGACAGCAGCCGCCCCTGCTCCTTCTTGCCGCTGAGGCTCTTGGGGCCGAGCCGCGACGGCGCCACGAAGAAGCGCCCGCCGCTGTACAGCGTCTCTCCGGCGAACATCTCGGCCTCCCACTTCTGGGCGGGCGTCGAGTGCCGCAGCAGCACCCGCGGCGCCCCGCCCGGGGCCGGGAACCGCACGGTGCGGCCGGTCTTGCCGTGCTGCGCGCGCACGTACACGACGATCCCGGAGGCCCGGCCGTCCCCGGTCTGCCGCACGGGTCTGAGCTGCCGCCCGGGCACGGCGGCGTCCCACCGCCGCTTGCCCGTCGCCAGGTCGAAGGCGACGACCTTGTTGGGCCCGAGCATGCCGTCCTTGGGCTCGGTGGGGAGGGCGAGCGCGTCGCCGCCGACGGCGCCGCCGGGGCAGTTCTGCACGCCTTCGCCCGCGTCCCCCGCCCCGTCGCACAACTCGAACGCGTACGGCCCCCGGTCCATCGGGATCCAGGCGCGCTGGCGCCCTCGGCCGTCCACGGAGACGACGCTCCACTTGTCGTAGTCGCCCCGCTTCCGGACGGCGAGGACGAGGGGGTCGACGGAGTACACCTTGTCGACGCTCCACCCCTTCCTGCTGCGGTACTGCCAGCGCACGGCACCGGTCCTCGGGTCCACGTTCTTCACCCGCCCGTGGGCCTTGGGTGCCCCGGCCGCGCAGTTCTCGACGTACAGGAGCCGCGCGCCGCCCGCGACGTCGTTCAGGTAGCAGGTGCCCACGCGGTCCCGCTTCGAGGTGAAGAGCCGCTTGCCGTCGCTGACGCGGTACGTGTGGGCGAGGTCGCCCTGGGCGACGGTGACGGCGGCGCCGGTGACGGCGAGGCGCACGGAGCTGGTGCTGTCCGAGAGGTCGTGCTCCTTGAGCTCGCGGTGCCAGCCCCGCTCGCCGGTGCGCAGGTCGATCTGCTGGAGCTGGTTGCACTTGCCCGTGCCGCTGGTGCTGCCGTCGCCGTACGCGACGACGACGCGGCCGCCGGACGCGGTGTCGACGGGGGTGTCGCACACCTTGTCGGGCAGCCGCAGCGTCCACGCCTTCTTGCCGTCCCGCGCGCGGTACGCGGTGACCGTGTCGTAGAGGGCCTGTACGACGAGCGCGTCGGACCCGCTGTGCACCGTCCACAGGTCGCCCAGCATGGCGCCCTTGCCGGGCAGCCGGACGCCGTTCAGGTCGAGCCAGCCCTTGGACTCGCCCGGTTTCGCCCCGGCGTTGACGTCGATCCGCCGCACCGGCGTGCCGGAACCGCCGGGCGCGTCCGTCCGCTCCCCCGAGCCGGACGGCTCGCCCGACGGCCCCGATTCCCGGGCGAGGGGGGCGCGGAAACCGCCGGACCCCTTGCCGCCGTCCTCCTTCAGGAGCGCGTACGCCCCCGTGCCCGCGCAGGCGGCCGCGAGCACGGCGCCCGCGACGATCCAGGCCGTCGCGCCCCTGCGCCGCCGCGGGGCGGGGACGGGGTCGACGTACGGATTGCCGGGGACGGGCTCGTGCGGGCGCTGGGGCGGTGGACCTGCCATGACAAGAGTGTGGCCCAGTAAGCGAGTTGGTGGAGATACTTTCTAGAAAATTCCTCTAGAAGCCCTGGATGCCGAAGCGTTCTCGCCGACCTCCGCGCGGCCGGTTCTGCTCTACGCTGGAGCACATGGCGGCGGACGAGGTGACAGCGGCCGGACGCATCCGTTCCGGAGCCACGGAGAAGTCCGGGCGGCGCCGTGTCCCCTAAGCAGCAGCGGGGCGAGGCCACCGTCGACCTGCTCCTGGACACCGCGCTCGGGGTGTACGCGCACGCGGGCGCGCAGGGCTTCACGGTCAACGCGGTCACGGCGGGCAGCGGCGTGAGCTTCGGCAGCCTGTACCACCACTTCGGCAGCTTCGACGGCCTGGCCGCCGCGCTCTATCTGCGCTGCGTGGACCAGCTCTGTGACCCGGTGGCGGTCGCCGTCACCCGCTGCCGCACGGCCCGCACCGGCATCCGCGCCCTGGTGCGGACGTATCTGGACTTCACCCGCGACCACCGCGACGTGGCCCTCTTCCTGCACGGCTCCGCGTACTCCAGCTATCTGGCGGCCCACGCGCAGGAGGTGATGGCGGCGAAGGAGGCCAAGTTCGCGCCCATCGCCGCCTGGCTGCGCCCGCGCATCGTCTCCGGCGAGGTGGCCGCCCTGCCGCCGGCCCTGATCGAGGTCCTGGTCATGGGCCCCGTCGCGGAGACGGCCCACCGCTGGCTCTCCAGCACCTACGAGGTGGACCTGGACGAGGCGGCCCGGGTCCTGCCGGACCGCATCTGGCGGTCGCTGCGCCCCGACTAGGGCCTGTCCGATGGGTCGGCGCGGCGTCGCGGCGTCTGGCACGCACGCTCGCCGCGTTGCCGAAATGCCCTAGTAGCTCCTTCCCCGAGCTCTCAGCTGCGTTCGAGCAGGGGAGACCCCACCCGAGGACATCCCGGCGCCTTGCGATCGCACGCACCAGACGCCGCTCCTTGCTCCACGCCGACCCATCGGACAGGCCCTAGGCCCGACCGCCCGCGCGGGAGCGGGCGAGGAGCTCCGCGGCGCCCCGCACGAGCAGGCCCACGTCACTGCCGACGGCGACGAAGCCGCAGCCCTCCCGCCGTGCGGCAGCGGCGAGTTCGGGCGTCGGCGCGAAGGTGCCGCACGGCTTCCCCGCCCCGCGGCACGCGGCGACGACCCCGGTGAAGGCGTCCCACACGTCCGGGTGGTCCGGCGCGCCCAGGTGCCCGAGCGCGGCCGACAGGTCGTAGAGCCCCACGAACAGCGCGTCCACGCCGTCCACCGCCGCGATGTCCGCCGCCGCGGCCACCGCGCCCGGCGTCTCGATCTGCGGGACCAGGCACATGGCGGCGTCGGCGGCGCCCAGATAGCCGGGCGTGCGGTCCCAGCGCGAGGCGCGGGTCACCGCGCTGGCGACGCCCCGGGTGCCGTGCGGCGGGTAGCGGGTCGCGCGGACCAACTCCCGTGCTTGCGCGGCCGATTCGACCATCGGAATGAGGAACGTCCGCACGCCGATGTCGATCAGCGGCCGCAGCCCGTCCGCGCTCCCGTTCGGGGGCCGTACGACGGCGTCGGTCCGGTCGCCGATCGCGCGGAGCTGGTCCAGTGTGCTGCGCACGTCGTTGGGCCCGTGCTCGCCGTCGACGAGCAGCCAGTCGAACCCGGCGTCCGCGCAGACCTCGGCCGAGGACGCATCGCCGAGGCTCAGCCAGAGCCCGGTGAGGGAATCGCCCGCGGCCAGGCGTGTCTTGAACGCGTTGAGAGGGGTGGGGGAGGTGGGCATGGCGTCCTCCAGTGGGGCGGCGGCGGTTGCCGGGAAGTCTGGCCCCCGGCCGCCCGGGGCGGGCCCCGGACGGCCGAAGTCGGCGGGAACTGGAGCGCCGGGGCGAGCCGGGGCCCGGTGCCTCAGGCCGGGCGCGGCACGTAGGCCAGGCCGTGGGCGCCGGCCTCGCCGTGCCGGGCGACGTCGATGCGGGCCAGGCGCCGCAGCGTCTCCAGGTCCACGACGTCGACGGTGGAGGAGACGACGCCGGAGACGTAGCCGAGCCTGCCGTCGGGCGACGAGGTGATCGTCAGCGGGAAGTGCCCCACCTCGGTCTCGCCGAGGGCCTCGTGGGTGTCCGCGGAGTACACCCGGAGGCGGCCGGGCGCGTGGCCTCCCAGGCCGCTCCCCGGCGCGGGCGTCATCCGCAGCTCGCCCGCGAGCAGCTTGCCCGTCGACGTCAGGTGCACCGGGAAGACGACGTTCTCCGTGGGCAGGAATCCCGTGACGGACGCCGTCTTGGCGTCGACGACGCGGATGCCGGGAGCGGGCGGGGCCCCCGCCGTCCCGTCGGCGGCCCGCGGCGGGGCGAAGGACCCGTAAGGGGAGGCGACGAAGGCGTGCGTGCCGTCGGCGGAGACGGCGAGGCCCTCGCTGCCCGGCACCTCCACCTTCGCGGTGAGCACGCCCCGTTCGAGGTCGACGACCGACACGAACGGCGCCTCCTTGTTGGTGGCGTACCCGATGGTGCCCGCCGGGTCGATGGCGAACCAGTGCGGGCCCGGCGCGTCCGTGTCGATCCGGCCCAGCGGCTTGCGGCTCTCGACGTCGATCACCACGACCCCGCCGGTCCGGTCGTCGGACCCCTCCACGCTGACGTAGAGCCGCCCGCGCCCGACGTCCAACGCGAGGCCGTGCGGCCCGTGTTCGGGCGCGATGTCGACGACCTCGACGACGCGGCGCGCGTCCGGGTCGATGACGGTCAGCTCCGTACGCCGCCCGGTGTTGTCGTGGTAGTAGCCGGAGGCGTACGTCGTCGCGCACCACAGCAGCCGCCGCGCCGGGTCGAAGCACACCTCGTGCGGCTCGGCGCGGACGTCCACCGAGCCGACGCACCGGTCGCTGACCGCGTCGAAGAACGAGACGGTCGGGCCGCTCTGGCTGACCACGGCGAGCACGTCGCCCTCGCGGCCGGCACGCGCGGACTTGTCCTGGTCGAACTGCTGCATGAGGTCTCCTGAGAAAGGCGAAGGGGGGCGGGGCCCGCGCGGTCGCGGCCGCCCCGGGGAACGCCTCCACCCTCGCCACCGCGGGAGGCGGGAGCAATGCAAGGATCGGCACCCCATAGTTGCCGCCTACGCAAAAATGCAGCTCAGGAGGGCCCATGGATCTCAACCTGCTGCGCGCCCTGGACGCCCTGCTCCAGGAGAACAGCGTGACGCGCGCCGCGGAGCGGCTCGGCACGTCCCCGGCGGCGGCCAGCCGCACCCTCGCCCGGCTCCGCCGCGCCGTCGGCGACCCCCTCCTGGTCCGCGCGGGCCAGGGCATGGTCCCCACCCCGCGGGCGCTCGAACTCCGCGAGGAGGTCGCGGCGTTGCTGCGCGGCTGCGACGACGTCCTGCGCCCCGGCGCGGGCTTCGCGGCCGAACACCTCCGGCGCACCTTCACCGTGCAGACCATCGACCTGCTCCAGGCGGGCCTCGCCGGGACCCTCACCGAGCGCGTCCACGCCGAGGCGCCGCACGTCGACGTGGTCTTCCTGCCGGAGTCGGCGGAGGGCGGCCCGGCCCTGCGCCAGGGCCTGGTGGACGTCGAACTGGGCGTCCTGGCCCATCTGGACCCGGAGACCCGCACCCGGCAGTTGTCCCGGCTGACCCTGGTCGGCGTCGCCCGCGCCGGTCACCCGCTCTTCGACGGCCCCGTCGACGCCCGCCGCTTCGCCGAGGCGGGCCACATCGGCATCTCCCGGCTCGGCAAGCGCCTGGGCCCCATCGACACCGAGCTGGCGAAGCTGGGCCTCAGCCGCCGGGTCGCGGTCGTCGTCCCCAGCCACACCGGCGCGATGCTCCTGGCCCGGGACACCGACCTCGTCGCCCTGACCCTGCCCGGCTGGCTCCCCGGCGCGACCGAGGCCCTGGGCCTGCGGACCTTCCCCGTGCCGCTGCCGCTGCCGCCGATCGACCTGGGCATGGCCTGGCACCCGCGCAACGACGCCGACCCGGGCCACCGCTGGTTCCGCGGCCACCTGGAGGCGGCGGTCCGCGCCCCGCGCGAGGCGAAGCCCGGTTCTAGGAAACCGGGTTGAACCGCGACACGCCCTCGGCCCGCACGGTCCTGCCGGCGCCCGGCACCGCCCGCGCCACCTCCACCACCCGCTCCCGCAGCCGCTCCACGACGAGCCGCATGTTCTTGTACGCGGCGTCGGTGTCCGGGTAGCGGCAGGCGAACTGCAGCCCCTCGTGGAGCCGCGTGATCCACGCGCACACCTGGTCGCCGTACGACACCCGGATCAGGCCGTACGCCTTCAGCTCCTGCCACCGTTCCGAGCCGGGCAGGGCCCGCGTGTCGACGTACGAGACGATCGAGTACAGGTCGGGGGAGGTGGGCCGGAAGTCGGCGCCGAGGAGCGGGAGCACCCGCGCGATCGGCATGCGGGACAGCGGCCTGGCCTCGCGCAGGGCGGCGCGGACCATCCGCAGCGCGTCGTCGAAGTCCACCGCGTCGGCCACGGGCACCTCGATCGGCGCCCCGCCCACGTACCAGCCCACCGAGTCGGCCCACTGGGAGCGCACCCGGGTGTGGAAGGGCACCACCGTGCGGTACACCCGCAGGCCGCTGATCTCCCGGGTGATGAGGGCGACCGCCGCGAGGACGCCGACGAGGCTGCCGCCGTAGGGACGGCAGTACGCCTCGAAGGCGGCGGCCTCCGCGTCGCCCACGAGCATCTCGTGCAGCAGCCGCTGCTCGGGCAGCGGGCCCTCGGGGTCGAGGCCGAGGTCGACGGGGAAGTTCGGCAGCTTCCCGTCGCACCGGCCGATGAACTCCCGCCAGCGCGCCACGACGGCGTGGGTGTGGTCGATCCGGTCGGCGTCCGTGCGCTCGCTCGCGCAGAAGTCGACGTAGCTGGCCACCGGCGCGGCGGCCACGGGGGTGCCCCCGATCCCGGCGGCGTACAGCTCGTGGATCTCGGCGGTGATGCGGTGGACCGAGTACGCGTCGACGTTGCTGTGGTCGAACGCCATGCACACGGTCGCCCCGTCGTCCCGGACGATCGCGGTGAAGATGAAGTTCGGCCAGGTCAGCGCGTCGGCAGCGGTGTCGAAGCGGTCCTGGAGATAGCGGGTCAGGGTCGCGGCGTCGGTGAAGGTGCCGCCCTCCGCGCGGTGCAGCGCCACGTCCTCGGCGGCCAGCGTGAAGCGCCGCATCTCGTCGCCCGCCCAGCGGAAGCCGCTGCGCAGCGTCTCGTGCCGCAGCGTCCAGGCCCGCAGCGCGTCCTGGAGCACGTCGAGGTCGATCCGCCCCGGCAGGTCGAAGACCGTGCCGAGCCAGGTCGGCACGAAGAGGCCGTCGCTGCGCACCGTGCGCGAGGTGCGGATGTGCGACTCCTGCACGTACGCGGGCGGCCGGACGTCGTCGGGCAGTTCGCGCGCGGCCCCCACCGCCGTCGGGTGCAGTGTCCACTCCACGAGCCGTCCGGGACGGAGCTCGCAGCGCTGAAGGTCGGTCATGCGCACGGGATCTCACCTCACCTGCCCTCGGGAGGCCGACGCCGGGCAGCACTGTCGATCCATGCCTCCATGCCGCTCGGGCACCGCTCACACCGCACTGAGGGGATCAACGAGCGTAGGGGCAAAAGGGCCCGGGGCGCGGGTTTCAGGCCCCGGTCGGCTCAAAACCGATCCGGCAGGGCCCATCCGTGGGCGCGTGCACCTTGGCCACCACCGCGTCGCACAGGTCACCGAAGGCGGCGAGCTCCTCCGGAGTCATCGCGTCGACGAACCAGGCGCGCACGTGCGCGACATGGCGCGGCGCCGCCGCCTCTATCGCCGCCCGGCCGGTGGCGGTCAGGACGACGTCGGCGTACCTGCTGTCGTCGGCACACGCCTCGCGACGCAGCAGGCCGCGCCGCTCCATGCGGCTGAGGTGGTGCGAGAGGCGGCTCTTCTCCCAGCCGGTCTCCCGGCCGAGGGCGGTGGCCCTGGCGCGGCCGTCCGGCGCCTCGGAGAGCGCGACCAGGATCTGGTAGTCGGAGGAGGACAGGCCCCCTTCGTCCTGGAGGTGGGCGTTCAGGCGCGTGAGCAGTGCCGTGTGCAGGGAGACGAAGCTCCGCCACGCGCGCTGTTGTTCGTCGCTCAGCCAACCGGAATCGCTCATGGCGCGATTCTACGCGTTCAGGTTGACGTATCAACCTACCGGACTTAGCTTCGGGTTGACACATCAACCTGACACATCAACCTGACACATCAACCTGACACATCAGCCAACGGGCGATCGACGAAGGGCAGCCGCATGACGAGCACGCCGAAGCAGGACGGACCCCTCAGCGGCAAGGCCGCCCTGGTGACCGGCGGCAGCCGGGGCATCGGCGCGGCCATCGCCCGCAGGCTCGCCCGCGAGGGCGCGGCCGTGGCGCTCACCTACCACTCGTCGCCCGGCAGCGCGGACGGCGTCGTCGCCGACATCGAGGCCGAGGGCGGCACGGCGGTGGCCATCGCGGCGGACTCGGCCGACGCGGCGGCGGTCCGCGCCGCCGTCACCGGCACGGTGTCCGCCTTCGGCCGCCTGGACGTCCTGGTGAACAACGCGGGCGTCGGCTCGATGGGCCCGCTCGGCGAGCTCACCGTCGACGACTTCGACCGGGACGTCGCGGTGAACGTGCGCGCGGTCTGGGTGGCCTCGCAGGAGGCCCTGCGGCACCTGGGCGACGGCGGCCGGATCATCACGATCGGCAGCGTCTTCGCCGACCGGATGCCGTTCCCGAACGGTACGACGTACGCCCTCACCAAGGCGGCCGTCGCCGGCTTCACCCGGGCCCTCGCCCGGGAGCTCGGCCCCAGGGCGATCACGGTCAACAACGTCCAGCCCGGCCCGGTGGCCACCGACACCAACCCGCCCCAGGGCCCGATCGCCGACGTCATGACCGGCCTGACCCCGGCGGGCCGCTACGCGACCCCCGAGGAACTGACCGGCCTGATCGTCTACTTGGCGGGCCCGGAGTCGGCGTACGTGACGGGCGCGACGATCAACATCGACGGCGGCTTCCTGAGCTGAGCGCGGCGGTCACCGCGGACGGGTGGGGCAGTGGTCACCGCGGACGGGGGGCGGCGGTCGCCGCGGACCGGTGGGGCGGCGGTCACCCCGGGCCGGTGGGGCCGAGCAGCCGTGTCAGGGCCTCGGCGGCCCGCACCGCGGCGTCACCGCAGCAGTTGTTGAACAGGGCGTGGATCCGCTCGACCCGCTCGGCGAGGGCGCGCAGCCTCGGTACCCACTCGGCGAGTTCGGCGTCCGTGTACGCGTGCCGGAACCGCTCCTCCTTGCTCCCCGTCCCCCACGCGGCGCTGCGCCCGTGGAACCGCACGACGGAGAGCCGTGACGTGGTGACGGCCGTGACCGGCGGCACCGAGGCGGACAGCGTCCGGTTCATGTCGACGGCGACGGCGGCCATGCCGTACCGCGCGAGCAGCGCGCGCGTGGCCCCGACCCGCTCGGTGGACCACCACGCCGGATGCCGGAACTCGACCGCGACGGGCCACCCCCGGGTGCGCCGGGCGCAGTCCGCGAGGAACTCCTCCGCCTCAGGCCCGGGCCGGAACCACGGCGGGAACTGGAAGAGCACGCTGCCCAGCCGCCCGGCCCGGCGCAGCGGTGCGATCCCCGCGGTGAACCGCTCCCACACCTCGTCGAGCGCCCCCGGGCCCCGGACCCCGTGCCGCATCCCCTCCGGCAGCGCCGCGCTCCGCGTGGGATGGCCGGTGAGCAGCGAGAACGCCTTCACGTCGAAGACGAACCCGGGCGGCGTACGCTCCGCCCACAGGAGGCTGTTCCGCGCGCTGGGCAGCGCGTAGTAGGAGGCGTCCACCTCCACGACCGGGAACCGCTCGGCGTAGTGCCGCAACCGCCCCTCGGCGTCCCGCCGCCCCACCGGATACCAGCCGCTCCGCACGAGCTCCCGGTCGGTCCACGAACACGTGCCCACGAGGATGTCACCCATCCCGTGCGGTTACCCGGGCCCCTCAGGGCCAGTACGCGTGCCGCCGTCTCGTCTCAACTCGTCCCGGGCGCGGGCCCGTCCGCGAGAGTGGATCCCGGCCGGCGATCCGGTCGGCCGCCCGAGTCCACCGAGACAGGAGCCCCGTCATGCCCCGACGCCCCCTGAGCCGTCGCGAGCGGCTGACCCTGCTGGGATTCGTCCTGAGCGGCCTCGTCTCCGCCCTCGTCGGAGCGGCCGCCGACGAGACCTTCCGGGCCCTCGTCTCCTGACCGACGCCCCCCGACACCCCGTCCGCGGCCGATTCCGCGACTTTCGCGGCGGCCGCGCCTCCCCCACGCAAGGATGCTTCGATGACCGGTCGCAAGAGTGGTGCGCGGCAAGGGAGCCAGCGACGGATTCCGCAGCCGCTGGGCGTGACTCCCGCGCCGCTGCGGGACTTGAAGGAGTACGTCTACGAGCTCTACGTGGACGCGGGCACGCCGTCGACGCAGCGCATGGCGGAGGAGATCGGGCAGGACGACGCCCTCCCCGGCAGCCCCTCGAAGGCCACCATCCACCGGATCATCGGCTCCACGGAACTCCCGGCGGGGCAGGAGGACGTCGCCTCCGTCGCCCTCCTGCTCGCCCGGTGGGCGGGCCGGGACCCGGGCAAGGTGGCGACGCGGGTGCGGCGCATGTGGGTCGCCGCCCAGCTCGCCCAGCCGCTGGGCAGCCCCGTCGTCGACCTCGACCCCTTCGCCCTGGAGGTGCACCGGGCGATCAGCGTGCCCGGCGACAGGTCGCTGCCGAGGCTGCCCGCGTACGTACCGAGGGACCACGACGCGGCCCTTGGCGACCTCGTGGACCGGGCGACCGGCGGTGAGAGCCTCCTGGTCACGCTGGTCGGCGAGTCCTCGACCGGCAAGACCCGCGCCTGCTGGGAGGTGCTGCGGCGGCTTCCGCCGGGGTGGCGGGTGTGGCACCCCTTCGACCCGACCCGCCCGGACGCCGCCCTCGTGCACCTCGCGGAGGTCGGCGCCCAGACGGTGATCTGGCTGAACGAGATCCAGCACTACCTCCTCGCCCCCGACGCGCGGACCGCCGAGGGCATCGCCGCCGCCCTGCGCTCGCTCCTGACCGACCGGCGCCGCGGCCCGGTCCTGGTCCTCGCCACCATCTGGCCCCGGTTCTGGGAGGCCCTGACGCTGCCCTCGGCCACCGGCGCCGACGACCGCTTCGAGCAGCAGCGCAAGCTCCTCACCGGCATCGGCCGGTGCGTCGTGGTGCCCAAGGCGTTCACCGAGCACGACTTGTACCGGGCGCGGCAGCGCGCGCACCACGACCCGCGCCTCGCCAGCGCCCTCGCGGGGGCGACCGACGGCGAGATCACCCAGTTCCTCGCGGGCGTGCCCGAACTGATGCGGCGCTATCTGTGCGCGCCCCCTGCGGAGAAGGCGCTCGTCCACGCCGCCATGGACTACCGCAGGCTGGGGCACGGGCCCGCACTCCCGCACGAGCTGCTCGCCGAGGCCGCCGAGGGCTATCTGAAGGACCAGGAGCGCGGCCTGCGCGGCGGCGCCTGGCTGGAGGAGGCCCTCGCGTACTGCGCCATGCCGTGCCACGGGGTGCCGGGACCGCTCACGCCCGTGGCGTCCCGGAGCGGCACCGGCCAGGGCCGGGCCTACCGGCTCGCGGACTACCTGGAGCAGTACGGCCGCGTCGAGCGCCGCCTGATGTGCCCCCCGGCCCCCTTCTGGGCCGCGGCCGAGCGCCACTGCCTCACCACCGACGACAGCGTCACCCTGGCCCGCGCCGCGCAGACGCGGGGCCGCCTCCGGATCGCCGCGTCCCTCTACGGCCGGGCGCTGAAGGCCGGGAACACCGACGTGCGCCCCGAGTTGGGCCGCCTCGCCGAGGCCGTCGGGGACCTCGACCGGGCGAAGGACTTCTACGAGGCCGCCTGGGAGGACGACCGCAGGGCGCGCTGGGAACTCGTCCGGCTTCGCCAGCTCAAGGGCGAGCCGGGCCGGGCGGAGGAGCTGGCCCACGAGGCCGCCAACCAGGGCGACAGCTCGTCCCTGACCCGTCTCGTCCGGCTCCGCCAGGAGGCCGGCGACGAGGAGGGCGCTCAGCGCCTGACCAGGAACGCCGCCGCCACCGGCAAGATCAGGACGTACGCGGGACTCGCCCGGTCCCGGGAGGAGGCGGGGGACCGCCACGGCGCCGAGGAGCTCGCGTTCCTCGCCCTGACCCAGACCGGCAGCACGTACGCCCTCTCCGACCTGGTGGGCCTGCGCGAGAAGGCGGGCGACGGCGCGGCCGCGGAGCGCCTGGTGGTCGCGGCCGCCGCCCGGGGCAAGGTGCGTCCCGCGCTGCGCCTCGCCGGGGTGCGGCGGCAGGCCGGGGACCGCGCGGGCGCGGCCCGCGCCCTCGACCTCGCCGCGGACTCCGGCAGCATCTTCGCCCTCACCGAACTGGCCCGGCTCAAGCGGCGGTGGGGCGACAGCGAGGGCGCCGAGCGGTTCCTGGGCACGGCCGTGCGCCAGGGCAGCGTGTACGCGCTGACCGAGCTGGCCCGGCTGCGGGAGAAGGCCGGGGACAGACAGGCCGCGGTGCGCCTGTACCGCAGCGCGGCCTCGTACGGCAGCACGGACGCGCTCGCCCACCTCGCCCTGCTCAAGGAGGAGGAGGGCGAGGGCGAGGAGGCCGAGCGCATGGCGTGCGGCGCGGCGGGCGGCGGCAGCACCTTCGCGCTGCTCGAACTGTCCTGGCTGCGCGAGAAGAACAGTGATTCCGAAGGCGCCGAACGCCTGGCCCACACCGCCAACCGGGCGGGCAACTCCGGTGCCCTCGTCCTCCTCGCCCGGCTGCGCGAGAAGTCCGGCGACAAGTCCGGTGCCGAGGCGCTCGTCCTGCGCGCGGCCCGCGCCGGGGACGCCCAGGTGCTCAACGAGTTCGTTCTGCGCCGGGAGAAGAGCGGCGACAGCGAGGGCGCCGAGCGCCTGGCCGCCGCCGGGGGCGGGCGCGTCCTGCTGCAACTGGCCCGGCTCTGGGAGTCCGACGGCAGGAAGCCCGAGGCGGAGCGCCTCTACCAGCGCGCCGCCGACCTGGGCCGCACCCGGGCCCTGGGTGAACTGGCCCGCCTCAAACAGCAGTCGGGCGACCACGAGGCGGCCGGACACCACGCCCGCGCCGCCGCCCACGCGGGCCATGTGGAGGCCCTCTCCGACCTGGCCCACCTCTGCGCCCAGCGCGGCTCCCTGGCCGAGGCCGACCGCCTCTACCGCCTGGCCGTCGACGCGGGACACGACGCGTCCCTGCCCGCCTGGTCCACCCTCCGCGCCCGCACGGACCCCCGCTGGCACGACCTCCCCCACTACGGCCTCACCGCGGAAGGAACCCTCGCGGGCCCTTGGCGCTTCGCACCCCGCCGCCCCTGAACGGCCACGGGCCGGGGCCCGTTGGCCCGCGCGCGGTCAGTCGGAGCCCGGGGCGGAGCGGTCGGACGCCGCGGCCGCGGCACGGCGGTACTCGGCGTTGATGCGCTGGGCGTCCTCGAGCTGGTCCTCAAGGATGACGATGCGGCAAGCGGCCTCGATCGGGGTTCCCCGGTCGACGAGCTCGCGGGCGCGGGCGGCGATCCGCAGCTGGTAGCGCGAGTACCGGCGGTGTCCGCCCTCCGAGCGCAGCGGAGTGATCAGCCGAGCCTCACCGATGGCTCGGAGGAAGCCGGGGGTGGTGCCGAGCATTTCGGCGGCCCGGCCCATGGTGTACGCGGGGTAGTCGTCGTCGTCCAGACGACCGCTGAGCGGATTATCTGCTGCCATGTCACCTCGTCATGCAACGCGTCGAGGGGCCCCGATGCCGTACGGCACCAGGGCCCCGAAGGGAATTCAACACCATCTGTCGGCCCTCATGCTGTGCCGACCTTCTGTTTCCGTCACCCGGCCCGGCAGGGGCGGGGGTGCGGGGATCGCGACTGCGTGACCGGGGACCACCATCCGTTCCGGGGACGTGGGGACGATGTCGGCAGCCCCTTGGCCTGCGGGCTGCCCAGTGCGGTTCTCAGCCCCGTCACCGTTCCGCGAACACCGTGGCTTCGGAACTCCAGAGCCGCACTGACCTGCGAATTTCTCGTACTGCTACCCGCCAGTTCATGTCTGCCGGGTCTCACTCGACTGTCTCGACAAGAAAAATGGTAGAGGCGTCATGGGCCGATGTCTACTCTGGCGAGAGCAGATTTTATGTTCCAGTGGTCAGGGGAACCCTGCGGCCCGGGACGCCGGGCGGGGGGAGGGGCGAGGGCGGCGAAGCGGTGACACAGCAGTGAGGGCCCCGCCGACACGTGTCGGCGGGGCCCTCACGGGGTCTCTGGTGGCGGTCTCCCGCCGGTCGTCACACCTCCGCGGCGGCGTCGGTGCCGCCGAGCAGCGCCGACGCGTTCTGGAACGGCGTGAGGGCGTCCGCCGGCGCGGCCTCGGGCTGCGCGTGGCAGGTGAAGCCGAGGCGGGTCATGGCCCGGACGATCTCGCCGCTGGTGAAGTCGCGACGGTCCTGTCGGGTGATGACCTGGCCCACTTGCTTGACCGGGTAGCGGCGACGGCCGATGGTCACGGACTCGCCCGTGACGGGCTCGGGCGTGACGCCCTCCATCGAGGCCAGCACCCCGTCCTTGGTCAGCTCGAACGGGTACCGGGCGATGACACAGCGCATGTTGCCTCACAGGGAAGGAGTCAGGAGGGTGGGGTGACCGGGCGCGAGGGTCGGCAGGGCCTCCTGGGAAGGGGGCGTTGACGGGCGGCGCGGGAGTCGCCGTCATCGGCAGCGCGAACGCGCCGTGTACGGCTTTTCGATTTCCGCACACTTACGCGTGGAGCGGGGCACGCCGCACGCCTGAAATTCATGGGGGTCATTCCCCGGCACGTCGAGAGGACGGCGCCGGGAAATCACAGGAATGAGCCCCAGCGGCGAGCCGAAACGGCAGGCTGGAATGACGTGGGGCACACCCGAAAACGCAGCGAGCTGGGGCCCGCACCCCAAGGTGCGGGCCCCAGCTGCGAAGTGTGCGCGGTGGTGCGGGTGTCAGGCGGGAACGATGTTCTCGGCCGTCGGGCCCTTCTGGCCCTGCGCGATGTCGAACGTCACCTTCTGGCCTTCCAGCAGCTCGCGGAAGCCCTGGGTGGCGATGTTCGAGTAGTGGGCGAAGACGTCGGGGCCGCCGCCGTCCTGCTCGATGAAGCCGAAGCCCTTTTCCGCGTTGAACCACTTCACGGTGCCGGCAGCCATGTCATTTCTCCTTCAGAGGCGGTTTCCGGAATCCGCTGCGCGCATTCCATGTCGCCGTGATGATTACCTCGTCGGAAATGAACCTGTTGGCAACCACACCTGCAACTGAGGTCGACAGTAGCACGCTGCGATCGGCCGGGCACGGTCCATCATTTCACTCCGTCCAACGCCCGAGAAATACTCGCCACGGCTCGCTCCTATTTCTCCTTCCGCGAGCACAGATATTGCTCTTCTCCGGGCGCGGTATTCCTGTCGCACACCCTGGTGCGGGCGCCCCTGCCGGGGCAGGGGCGCCCGTCGCCCTCCGCCCGGCGCGGACGGAGTGGGCCCCCGGCCGACCCTCGCCGCACCCGGGCCGGCGTCACGCCACAGCGGGGGCAGCCAGCGTGGGCTCCTGGCCGGAGCGGCGCAACGCCTCGGCGACGAATCGGGACGCCCCGGCCCTCCGCTCCGGGCGCACCGATGTGGGTCCCCCGGCCGACTCTCATTGCACCCCGGTTGGCGTCACGCCACAGCGGGGGCGGCCAGTGTGGGCTCCTGGCCGGAGCAGCGCAGCGCCTCGGCCACGAATCCGGATGCCAGCAGCTCGCTCACGAGGTCACTGAGGAACCGCACGGTCTCCGGACTCCGCTCCCTCGTCGTGCCCATGGCCTGCCGGATCGTCATGAACGCGGGCTCAAGAAGGCGCAGTTCGGGGCGCGGGGCCACGTGCGCGGTCAGCGGCTGCCGGATGCCGGCCGCCACGTCCAGGCCCTCGGCATGGAACACGTCGACCCCGTCGACACCCCGCACCACCGTGGCGTGCCGGAGCGAGCGGCTCAGATAAAGGTCGTACGCCGACCCCTTCTTGACGCCGACCCGCACCCCGTCCCGGTCCACGTCGGCGGCCGAGGCGAACCGCGAACCCACCGGCACCGCGTACGTCCCCTCGATGTGCACGTACGGCGTACTGAACGCGACCTCCTCCTCCCGGTCCGGATCCACGGCCAGAAAACACAGGTCGGCGTGCCCTTCGACCATCGCGGCGTACGACTTACGAGCCGCGTCGAAACAAACGAACCGCACCGGCACCCCCAGCCGCCCCCCAACCTCCCGCGCCAGCGCGACGGTTACCCCACCCGGCTCCTCGGGCGTGCCCTGCGCAAGCACGGGATTACCAAGATTGATGGAAACCCGCAGCACACCAGCGGGGGCCAGATCACGGACGAGCTCTGCGTCTATGGAAGTCATGGCCCGAGCCTAGGCGGCAGCTGCCCAAACGTTCGCGACCGAAGCCGAAGCCCGGGCTTGGGGCACCGCGCGCCCGCACCCAGCAGCGCCGCCCCGCACCGGCCGATCCCCGACCGGAAGCATCATCTCCGTCCAAGGGGCGCGCACGGGCTCGGAAGGCCAACGAGCCCCCGCACCGGGCGGCCCTGCGAGACCTGCGGGAAGAGCTGGGCTTGACGTCGCCCTGCTCCGGCTCCTGGTCGTGGACTGGGTTCCGCCCCACGGCCCGTGGAACGACCAGCTGTGCTTCGTCTTCGACGGCGGTGTCCTGCCCCACGACCGGGCAGCCGCCCCGGAAAACAACAAACCCCAGGTCGCTGACCTGGGGCTTCAGAAGAGCGGGTGACGAGAATCGAACTCGCGCTCTCAGCTTGGGAAGCTCGTGTGTTGTAAGGATAGCTGGTGTGCTGACCTGGGTGTAGTGGCGTCGGCGCCTGGTTGAGCCGCCACGTGTTGTCCGGCGTTCCCCGTGATTCCCCGTCTGATCTGGCACGCGTATGGCACGCTCGCCCATCTGCGAGCCCGGAGCCGTCAATGGGACGGCTGTGCAGCGGACGACCGCCATACATGAGCCGCTTGACCGAGACGGCTGCCGCGCGAGCCTCCACGGCGGGCTTCTGAGCAGAACCATGTGCTGACTTGCAGGAAGAAGCCCCTACGTGCCGTAGGCCCTGGCATCATGGCTCCAGCTGCTCTGAGCTCTGAAGGGGGCCCCTGTGGCCGTGTCGCCACGTTGGTACGTGAAGAGTGTCCGTGTAGATGGCCTGGCAGGGCGTAAGGAAGCGTACGAACAGGAATTGAATCCTGACGTTAACATCTTCTTTGGCCTCAACGGCAGTGGTAAAACAACTTTGCTTCGCATCATCCATTGTGCCCTAAATGAGGAGCTGATGCCTCTAATTGGAGCGCCATTCCACAGCGCTACAGTGGAGATCTCGGTGCCCGAGCATGAAATGATCGTAGTTCGCAGCATCCAAATTCCTGATGATGCTGATGTCGAAGCTTCTATAAGGCGAGCGCTACCTCCGACTATTCGTAACCGGCCTGGCGCCCGCATGAATCCCCGCGTTGAGCGTTACGTGCAGGAGATGTTCTCTTGGCAGACAAGTCACGTATACACGGGCAACGAGCCGAACGACACTGAGAAGATTCGATTTGCCGGGGATTTTCCTCATCGCTACCTGCCTACGTCCCGAATTTTTGACGCACGAGACATTTCAATCGAGATGGGAGACAGGAACCTAGATGACTATTTTGCCGACTCGATTCAGCGACTCTGGTCCAACTATTCCACTGAAATTCTAGCAGCAGTGCGACAGGCGCAGGAAGATGGCTTGGGCCGTATTCTTGCAGGAGTCATCTCGCCCGAGCAAACCATCGTGGCTGACTGGGAGTTGGACTACGATAAAGCTTTCGCTCGCGTTACGAACTTTTTGAAGCGGCGTGGTTCCTCTCACCTCGCACTCGATAGAGAAGGGTTCCTTGAGAGGTTTGACACAGACCCGGCATTTAAGCGGGTTGTCTTGGATATCAATGAAGTTGAGGAGCGCATCGAAAATGCGCTAGAGCCGCGCACGAAGCTACAGAAACTAGTTTCTCGCTTGATCGAGGGACCGAAGCAGATTAGCTTTCTTGATACGCAGATTAAGGCTATCACTTCAGACAAAAAGGAAATTTCCCTGGAGAAGCTTTCATCGGGCGAGCGTCAGCTAATCCGAATCCTTGTCGAGGCGCTGTCGGCGGGTGGTCGGCCCATCATCATTGATGAACCCGAACTCTCAATGCACATCGATTGGCAGCAAGTTCTAATCGAGTCCATCCAGACGGTGGATGAAGATGCGCAGGTTGTCACTGCGACGCACTCTCCCGAGATCATGGCCGATATCGCTGACGAAAAGATCTTCCGACTTTGAGACTTCAGCACTCGCTGGGCGGGAAGCTCAGGCAAATGCAAATGTCACGTGTTCCGATGTTTGCTTTTGTGGAAGGGGTGAACGTCGATGGCTATGTCCATGGCACTAACTGTGATCGCGCTCTGCGGCCGCTAGGGGTTGAATATAGAGTCGCGCCGGCAGATGAACTCCCAGGTACTGGCGGTGGAAAAACACGTCTGAAGTCTTACTACTCCCATCTTGCGGAGAACGGCTCCCTGGTTACAGACTTCAAAGGAAAGGCCACAGTCGTTCTCTTTTTCCTGGATAAGGACGTTGATGACCGGCTGGGATTGCAGGTAGATTCGCCGCACGTTCTTTACACTTGGTTCTATGACGTCGAAAATCACGTGTTTCATGAGGGAGACGTTGCGGAAGCGGTCAGTTCCAGTTGCAGCCTAGCGCCAAACTGGTGTCGCCAAGAGTTTGGTGGCCGCGGTTCATGGCAGGAGATGGCGGCCAGGCTGTGGATGGAATGGGTCCGTCTTTGTTTTGCGGCAAAAACACTCAAGATATCGGGTGCGGCAAATTACGGGAGGCCTTCCGCAGTCAATTCCGCTGCCCATCTTGCCGCAGACGCTGCACTGGTGGCGGGATATTCATCTAAGTTGCAGTCTGATGCTCAAAAAGCAGGAATTGCGGATAGAGATTGGGGTGAGGCGTTTACTGTCGTTGATTCGGAATACTCATCCGGATGCTGGGATAAAGTATTCAAGGGGAAGTGGTACGCCCATATTCTCTCATCTCAAATATTGGCCAATTGCCCTAATAAGATAGATGCGAAGCATTTGACTGCCTCTTTGGTGAAGCATGTTGCGGCTACAATGAAATTTGATAGCCCGTGGTCGCTGGCTATGCAGCAAGCGATCCAAAATCTTGCTGTCTCACACGGGTTGCGCGCGACGTCCGCTGAGTAGCCTAGGTCGGTGGAGCGGCTTTGGGCTGGAGCTGCTTTGGGGCGAGTGATCATGGCCCCTCAAGCTCATCGCAAGTCGGGCAGTCTGTGAACCTGCCCGTAAAGCACGACGTTGGGGCCATGATCTTCGAGGCTCATGCCGAAGTGGCTCCGTAAAGCCGTGGAGCCGACCGCCCCAGCCATGACTCCCCCTTCTCTGGCATCAGGCGGCTGCATGCTTTGAGCGCGGTACGGACGCCGGCCGGGCTGGAGCGGGGCGGAGACAGGAGCGCAGGCCCGGCTGGGGGCCGGGACGTGCGGGGAGCGGAGCGAGCCGCCTTGAACCAGTAGAGAAAGTTGTAACTCAGTCGGTCGCAGGGGGCTTCAAGTCGTGCATGTACGGGTGGAATTCAACGTGCTCCTGATGGTCCGCGAGGGGCAGGAAGAGCACCGGGTGCACCGTCCACGTGATGCGTGTGCTGGCGTAGGTCACCGACACCGTGCAGGGCTCCGAGCGCAGGAGGGCTCGTCGGGTGTCGATGCGGCTCTCGTAGAGCCAGTCCCAAGTCTCCTTGGGGGCCGCGGGGTTCAGCTCCGCCGTGATGGCTCGTAGGGCTGTGGGGAGCCAGCCGTCCGCCTGTGTCGCGGAGTACGCGCCGAAGGATGTCGTCACCGTCGGTCGGCCCGACTCCGCGAGGTCCTCCGCCCAGCACTCGCACCAGAACCCGCGGGTTAGGTCGTCGTCGCTCAGCATGGATGCTCCCCCGGTCGCGGTGCGCTGAACAGCTCCGCCGTCACCGTGTGCGCCCCGTCGCTGTTGCGCACCACCACCCGGTGGGCCAGCGCGCTGACCATGCCCAGGCCTCTGCCGTGGACCGCCTCCTCGTCGGGGTGCTCGACCTTCGGAGTAGTCCCGCCCGCGGCCCCGCCATCCGTGACTGACAGGGCGATGACCTGGGGCGACACCGCCAGAGCCAGGTGGAAGCTGCCCGTGGGCCGGCCGCTGGCCGTGTGCAGGATTGCGTTGGCGCTCAGCTCGCTCGCGATGAGTTCGGCGTCTTCCGCGAGGGGCGAGGAGCCCAGGATGTCGCGGGTCCAGCGGCGGGCTCGGCTGACCTCTTCGGGGAGACCTGGGCAAGTGAGTCCCCAGACCCGGGCGGTGCTCGTATACTCATGCATACAAGTTCCTTTGTGCTGCTAGGCCGCCATGTGCAGCGGGTTCGGCTAGACGAGTTTCACGCCGTCGTGGGCGCGGATGGCCGGTGGGGTCGTCACGTCGAGCGCGTCCAGGACGCGGATCGCGTAGGCCTCGTCGGCGAGTTCGGTGACCTCTTCGCGGGTGGCCCAGCGCAGGGCGCGGGTCTCCTCGCCGGTGGTGGGCGTGCCGTCGGCGGCCTCGCAACGGAAGACCAGGGAGACGATCAGGCCCGTCATGTTCTTGTAGACGCCGGTCAGGGTCGCGGGAAGCGCGATCTTCACGCCGGTCTCTTCGAGAACCTCGCGCTGGAGGGCCTCGGGGATGGTTTCCTCACGTTCGAGGACGCCGCCCGGGGGCTCCCACTGGCCGTTGTCGCGGCGCTGTATCAGCAGAGCCCGCCCCTGGTCGTCGACTATGACTCCGGCGACGCTCACGGAATGGGGGCGGTCAGTGCTCACGTTCCTCGGCCCTCTCGGCTGGCTAGGCTCTCCACCGTAGCAACAGCACTCACCCACTCGTCTAGATACCTAAAGGAGTACACACGTGACCTCACTCCCTACCGGCTTGCTCGGCGAGGTCGACCCCACGAGCGATCGTGCGGTCTTCCGGCAGATCGCCGATCAGTTGCGCGAGGCCATCGACCGTGGGCGGTTCAGTGAGGGCGAGAAGCTGCCCTCCGAAGCTGAGCTCGTCGACCACTACGGGGTGTCCCGGATGACGGTCCGCAACTCCTTCTCCATCCTCCAGGGGGAGGGACTCGTACATGCCGAGCACGGCAAGGGCGTCTTCGTCCGCCCGCGGCCGCCGGTACGGCGCCTCGCCTCGGACAGGTTCGCCCGGCGCCACCGCGACCAGGGGAAGTCGGCATTCATCGTCGAAGCGGACGCGGCCGGCAGCCACCCCCAGGTGGACAGCCTGGAGGTGAAGGAGGAGAAGGCCACGCAGGACATCTCCACCCGGCTCGGTTCGGCGCGCAAGGTACTCGCACGCAGGCGCCGCTACCTCCTCAACGGCCGCCCCGTCGAGTTCGCCACCTCCTACCTCCCGCTCGACATCGCCCGCGGTACGCAGATCGCCGAGCCCAACCCCGGCCCCGGCGGCATCTACGCCCGCCTCGAAGAACTCGGCCACCGCCTCGACCACTTCGAGGAGGACATCCGCGCCCGCATGCCCTCACCCGCCGAGGTCAAGACGCTCCGCCTCGCGTCCGGCGTGCCCGTGATCCATCTGATCCGGACGGCATACGACACGGAGGGGCGGGCCGTGGAGGTCTGCGACACCGTGATGGCCGCGGACGCCTACGTCCTGTCCTACCAACTGCCCGCCACCTGACGGGCGATGGGGCGCGAGGCCATCTTCCGGACTCGTACATCCCAACAGGCATACTCGTATAGACGAGTGGGCAAGTTGTGTGCCAAGGTGATTCGTGTTCCCGAGAGTTCGGGTTCGTCGGACGCATCTTGTATAGACGAGTAGATAGGGGAACTGTCTTGCGCACCATCCATGTTCAGACCTCGGGCGCCACGATCCTGCTCACCGAAGCCCCGGAGCCCAAGGTCCGCGACCGTCAGACCGGCGAGCGGGCCGTGGACGCCGTCAGCGGCGAGCCGCTGATGACCCTCGGCGTCGTCTATATCGAGGAGGGGGAGTCGTCCCTGATCAAGGTGACCGTCCCGGAGAGCGGGATCGCGGAGGGCCTGGTCCTCGGCTCGCCCGTCTCGCTCCCGGGGCTCATCGCCCGCCCGTGGGAGAACGTCTTCAACGGCCAGCAGCGCCACGGCATCGCCTACCGCTCCGCCGCCGTGACCCCCGCCGCCTTCCCGGCCGCTGCGGGAGCCGCTGCCTGATGGTCGATCTGACGGCGCTGTTGGAGGTGGGTGGTCCCGTCGCCGCGATCGGCGGTGGGGCCGCCTACACCCGGGCACGACACCCGGGGGTCTACTGGTCCACGGTCGGCATGCCGTTATCCGCCGCCCGCCTGATCGGCTCGTACGGCCCCGTCTCGCTTCTGGCCAGGAAGCCGCCGACGTCGCCGCCTCCGTCGAACGGCTGCGGCACGCCTGGGGAGTTCACGCCGTGTACGTCACCACGGTCAAGCCAGGTGTCGTCGAACTGTGACCGGCTGGGACGAACGTTCTATTCGTCGGCGTGTGGGGCAGTCCTCGGGCCAGCCCTCCGGCGAGGAGCGGCAGTGCGACGTGGCCGTCGGGCCTGGCGGCATGGTTCGGGTGGGGCGTGCGGCGCACCGCAAGGGCGCCCCGAGCGCCAAGGCGAGGACCCCGCCGGGAGCTAGCCGTACGCCCCGCCCGCTGGCTCGGAGTGTCCGGGTAACAAAGAACCCCCGGGTCCATGACCTGGGGGCTTCGCGTGGAGCGGGTGACGAGAATCGAACTCGCGCTCTCAGCTTGGGAAGCTGATGTTCTACCATTAAACTACACCCGCGCGGTACACCGGTTGAACCGGTTTCGTACTGTCGCACACTCTACCTCATCCCAGGCCCCGGGCACCGCGCCCTCGGGCCCGGCTGCGCTGGGTGGGCTCTGGGTGACTGCGGGCGAAGGGAGTTGGGGCGTACGGTGGGGGTCTCCCGGAGGTCTCTCCGGAGGTTCCTCGGCAGGTTCCTCCGCGGGCTTCGCCATGGCAGATCCCGTGGGCTCGGCAGTAGCGGGTCCCGGGGGCGCGGTCACACCGACTCCCGTGGGCCTCGCCGCAGCGGATGCCGTCGGTCTCGTCGTCGTAGGTCCGGGTGGATCCGGGGGTGGTCCCGGCGGGACCTGTGTGGGGGTCGTGAGGGGTCCCCGAGGGGTCGGAGTGCCGCCTGGAGTGGCGTCCCTTTCATCCCGTAATGTGGCTTTCGTCGTCCGCCAGTTACGGCTTTGGGGAAGGGACTCAAAGACTTGATGGAGCGCACCGTCGTCCGCTGTGCCGAGGGGCACGTGTTCAGCACCGCTTCGTTCCCGATGCAGCAGGCCGACCGGCTCGGGCCCGGCCGCCTCATCCGCTGTCCGCGGTGTGCGCGGCTCCGCCACGCGGTGCCGGTGGAGTTCGAGAAGCGGTAAGCGGGGGGTGCGGGGAGGAGGGGCCGTGCGCCCCTCCTCCCCGCACCACCACCGCCAGTACGGCGACAGAGCGCGCGGGTGCCGCATTGCGCAAATTGCGGCCTTCCCGCGCGCTCTGCGTATCCTCGGTGCGTGCTTCTCTCAGACAAGGACATCCGGGCCGAGATCGACGCCGGGCGGGTACGGATCGATCCCTACGACGAATCCATGGTGCAGCCGTCGAGCATCGACGTGCGCCTCGACCGGTACTTCCGGGTGTTCGAGAACCACCGGTACCCGCACATCGACCCCTCCGTCGAGCAGGCGGACCTGACCCGGCTCGTCGAGCCGGAGGGGGACGAGCCGTTCATCCTCCACCCGGGGGAGTTCGCGCTCGCGTCGACGTACGAGGTCATCACGCTCCCCGACGACCTGGCGAGCAGGCTGGAGGGGAAGTCGAGCCTCGGGCGGCTCGGGCTCGTCACGCACTCCACCGCCGGGTTCATCGACCCCGGCTTCTCGGGGCACGTGACCCTGGAGCTGTCGAACCTCGCCACGCTGCCGATCAAGCTCTGGCCGGGGATGAAGATCGGGCAGCTCTGCATGTTCCGGCTGACCTCGCCCGCCGAGGCCCCGTACGGGTCCGAGCGCTACGGGTCGCGTTACCAGGGCCAGCGCGGGCCCACCGCCTCCCGTTCCTTCCTCAACTTCCATCGGACCCAGGTGTGACATCCCCCATGAGCGACGTGCGCGAGAACCTTACGTACGAGAAGTTCGGCGGCGCGATCCGTGATCTCGCCCAGACGATCGCCGACGACGGGTACGAGCCCGACGTCGTGCTGAGCATCGCCCGCGGCGGCGTCTTCGTCGCCGGCGGCCTCGCGTACGCCCTCGACTGCAAGAACATCCACCTGGTGAACGTGGAGTTCTACACCGGTGTCGGGACCACCTTGGAGATGCCGGTCATGCTGGCCCCGGTGCCGAACGCGATCGACTTCACCGACAAGAAGGTGCTCATCGCCGACGACGTCGCCGACACCGGCAAGACGCTGAAGCTCGTGCACGACTTCTGCCTCGACCACGTCGCCGAGGTCCGCTCCGCCGTGATCTATGAGAAGTCCCACTCGCTCGTGAAGTGCGAGTACGTGTGGAAGCGGACCGACGAGTGGATCAACTTCCCGTGGAGCGTCGAGCCGCCGGTCGTGAAGCGGCACGGGCAGGTCCTCGACGCCTGACCCGTGGCCGGGTCCTGATCGTCGTACTGGGGCGCGGTGCCCCCTGCCCGTCCGGGCGGGAGCACCGCGCCTTCGTCATGCCCGGGCCGGCAGCGGCCGGGCGTGCCGCCGCGTGCGCCACAGGAGCCGTGCGCCGAGGACGGGCAGCAGTACGTTCAGGAGCAGGAGCAGCAGGAGTTCCATGATGCCGATGCGGCCCGCGCCCAAGGTGAGGCCGACAAGCAGCAGGGCCGGGAGCGACAGGGTCAGCGCCCCGCCCTTGAGCTTCTGGCGCGTGGTCCACCGGGTGGAGGTGGACAGGAGGTAGACGCCGGCGGCGACGGCGCACACCATCGCGAGCGGGCCGCCGAACAGCATCAGCGGTCCCGATGCCGCCAGTACGAGGATCGTGAGGCGGGTGCGGAGCCGCTCCGGCTCGGGGGCGTCGGGCGCCGGCGGGGCCTCCGCGAGCGCCGACGCCGCGATCGCCGCCGGGTCGCCCAGCTGGGCCAGGACCCCGCGCACCGTCGCGTCGTCCCGCGTGTCGGCCTCGGCGAGGCTGACCTCTATGTGTTCGCGCAGGTCCGCGAGCAGCTCCGCGCGGCGGGCCGGGTCGAGGGCGGTGGTCGCCCGCTCCACGTCGGTCAGGTAGGCGAGGACGAGGGCGTGGTCAGGTGCCTTCATGGGGGGTCTCCGTGTCGTGCGGGGTGCGGGGCGCCGGGGCCAGGAAGTGGTCGACCGCGTCCCGGAAGAGGGGCCAGCTCGTGTGGAAGTCGGCGAGGGCGGTGCGGCCCTCGGGCGTGAGCGTGTAGTAGCGGCGGGGCGGGCCGCTGGGGGACTCGCGCAGCTCCGTGTCCACCAGGCGGTCGCGGCGCAGCCGGGACAGGAGCGGGTAGATCGTGCCCTGGCTCGTCGTCATCACGGCGACGGCGGACAGCTCCTCGACCAGCTCCACCCCGTAGCGCGGGCCGTCCCGCATCAGGGCCAGGACGCAGTACTCCAGTACGCCCTTGCGCAGCTGGCTCGCGGCCTTCGTCAGCGGCTCCGTCATCCCCTCGCCCCCTTTCAGTTCCTTGCTTTGCCTGGAACATTGCATTGCAAGGTACGTGACGGAGGCGGGCATGAGCAAGGGCCCCTGCGGTCGTGCCCGCCGGGGCCCTTGCTCTCGGTCGCTCTCGGTCGCGTGCGCGGCAGCGTCAGAACGTACCGAGTTTGATGATCGACAGGATGGCCAGGAGCTGGATGGCCGAGGCGCCGAGGGCGCGCGGCCAGGGCAGGTCGTGCGACTTGCTCACCATCAGGGTGAGCAGGGCGCCCGCCGCGAGCCAGGTGGCCCAGCCGAGGAGCTGGACGAAGCCGTTGCCGCCGCCGAGGAACAGGGCGACGATGACGCGCGGCGCGTCCGTGATCGCCATGATCAGCATGGACAGGCCCACGGTCGGCTGCCAGGCGCCGTCACCGCCGAACTGGCGGGCCAGGCTGTGCGTGACGACGCCGAGGATGAGGGCGCTCAGGGAGATCGCGACGCCGGTGGTGAGGACGTACGGGATCGCCGTGGACAGCGTGGCGTTGAGCACGTCCTCGCGGGCCTCGTCGAAGCCGAAGACGGCGAGCAGGCCGTAGAGGAACGTGACGACGACCGCCGGGGCCCACATCGCGTAGTCGCGCATCTGCAGGAAGGTCGGGCCCGGGCGCAGCACGATGCCGCGCAGCAGGTCCTTCCAGGGCAGCTTGGGTCCGATGGGGCCGGCCGGGGCCTGGCCCGCGCGGTAGGTGTCCCCGTCGTTGTACGGGTCCTCGCCGAGGGAGAAGGCCTGGGTGTTGCCGGGGTTGTTGGCGGCGTACGGGTCGTGGGCGCCGCCGTGGCCGCCGTGGCCGCCCTGGCCACCGTGCCCGCCCTGGCCGCCGAAGTACTCGGGCTCGTCCCGGCCGCCGGGGGGCTGGGGCCACTGCTGGGCGCCGCCGTGGTGCTGGCCGCCGCCGGGCTGACCGCCGCCGTACTGGCCGGGGCCGGGGCCCTGGCCGCCGCCGTAGGGCGGGCGGCCGCCGTACTGGGGCGGGGCGGGGTGTCCGTGCGAGGGCGCGGGCGGGTAGCCGTACGGCGCCTGGCCGCCGCCTTGGTGCGGGGGCCGCTGTCCGTACGGGGCCTGCCCGGGGCCCTGCTGAGGGCTCTGTCCCGGCCCCTGGTGTCCTTGGGGGCGTCCCGATTGCTGTGCGCGGTTGTCCCGGCCGCCGCGTCCGATCCTGAATCCAGCCACGGAATCGAACGTACCTGGTCCGGCGGGGCGGCCGCGCCCCTCCTGTGGCGGAGAGTCCGTTTGCGGCCGACCTGTGACAACCCCTAGGGGGACCCTGAGGGGTTGTCCTCAGGGTCCCCGGGACGCGGGTGACCTGCCGTGACGCGGGTGTCTCGGGTGGCGCGGGCGGTGCGGCGGACTAGCGGCCGAGGACGGCGCCGTACGTCAGCGCGGACGAAGGCGCGGGCAGTTTCAGGGACTTGGGGGTGAAGACGGTGGTGCCGGGCGGCAGGACGTCCGGGGAGGCCCAGACGCCGCCGGAGGAGGCGTTCTCGCCGGGGGCGGCGGTGGCCAGGTCGGGCTTGCCGTCGTGGTCGAAGTCGCCGGTGGCGAGGGCGGCGCCGAAGCGGTCGCCGGTCTCGGCGGGGCCGGGGATGTGGTTCGTGTCCTGCTGGAAGGCGTAGCCGTTGGCCTTGCCGTCGCCGAGCTCGTCGTCGGCGTCGAGGATGCCCTTCTTGGCGCCGTACAGGACGGTGACGCTGCCCGCGTTCTTCCTGCTGCCGATGGCCTCGCCGGGGGCGCCGATGATCAGGTCGGTGTAGCCGTCGTTGTCGATGTCGCGGGCGGTGACGGCCTCGCCGAAGCCGTCGCCCTTCTCGGCGACGCCGGGGACGCCAGGGGTGTCCTGGTTGAGGGTCTGCTCGCGGGCGCCGAGGCTGCCGTTGGGGTTGCCGTACTTGATGTGGACTCCGCCGCCCTTGGTGAGCTCCTCGGGGCCGCACGGGTCGTCGATGTTCTCGTCGGCGATCTCCCGGCAGTTGCCGAACGCGAGGTCGTCCAGGCCGTCGCCGTTGAAGTCGCCGGTGGCGAGGGCGGAGGCGGCGCCGTTGCTGCTGGCCCAGGACAGCAGGAGGCGCTTCTCCTGCTTGTCGTAGCGGTAGAGGTGGACGTGGGACTGGGTGTACGGCTGCTGCTTGGTGTAGTACGCCACGGCCAGGTCGGTGAGGCCGTCGTCGTCGAAGTCGCCCGTGGACAGGACGGGGGCGCGGCCGCCCATGCGGTCGCCCATGCCCGGCTGGGTCTTCGCCCCGCGCGGGTCGTAGTTGACGACGACCTTGTCGGTGCCGCCGATGGCCAGGTCGGTCCGCTTGTCGCCGTTGAAGTCGGCGGCGGCCAGGGCGTTGCCGTAGCTGTCCTTGGCCTTGGTGCCGCGACCCGCGCTGTTGGCCTTGCCGAAGCCGTCCTTCGCGCCGTACACGACGGTCGCGTTGCCCGCGTCCGCCTTGCCGTCGACGTCCTCGCCGGGGGCGCCGACCGCGAGGTCCGTGAGCCCGTCGCCGTCGAAGTCGGCCACGGCCACGGCCGCGCCGAAGCGGTCCCCGGCCTCCGGGGTGCCCGGCACGTTCGCCGTCGCCTGGCTGATCCGTACGTTGTCCTTGACGTGCAGCCCCTGGGGCCCGCCCCAGACCACGCTGACGTAACCGGCCTTGGCCTTTCCGCCGACGCTCCCGGCGGGGACGCCGACGGCGAGGTCCTCGTAGCCGTCCCCGTTGAAGTCGGCCTTGACGGGCTTGGTCGCGCCGCCGGGCGCGGCGCCCGCGCTCGCGGCGAACGGCAGGGTGAGGCCGGTCGCCGCGAGCGCCGAGGCGGCGGCCAGGGCGAGGGTGCGTGTGCGCACGGGTGCTCCAACTCTGTGGGTGACGCTTGGTCTTCACCTGTGTGACACGCGAGGTTGGGCGAGGGTTGTGGTGACGGGCCGCCCGCGAGCGGGAGCTACTGGAGGATGCCCTCGACGATCTCGCCGTCCTCCAGGCGCGTCACCCCGGCGACGGTGGTGCCGGACGGCGAGCCCGGCAGGCGGAGCGAGCCGTCCATGCCCGCCACGTACAGGTCCGCGTGACCGTCGCGGTCGGTGTCCCGCAGGCGCACGGTGCGGCCGAAGGAGTCGTCCGTGCCGAGCTCGCCGGGAACACCGGGGGTGTTGCGGGCGAACCACTGCGAGCGGGTGCCCTTCAGACCTCCCCGGCCGCCGCGCAGGACGTGGACGCCGCCCGCGTACTCCTTGCCGTTGACGGTCTCCCCGGGGGCGCCGATCGCCAGGTCCTGGTATCCGTCGCCGTCGGTGTCGCCCGCCGAGACCGAGGAGCCGAAGGCGTCCTCCTTCTCCGGCGCCCCGGCGATCCCCGCGCTGGCCTGGGTGAGGCGGACGGAGGTGCCGGGCCCGGCGGGGCCGCCGCGCCAGACGGTCACGGCGCCCTTGCGGTGCGAGTCCTCGGGGTTCCCGATGGCGATGTCGCCGTAGCCGTCCTTGTCGAAGTCGGCGATCACGCCGTCCCCGCCCTCGGTGGCGGACTTGTCGACGCGCAGTGTCTTGCCGGGCTTGAGGGTCTTGCCGCCCTTGATGAACCAGGCGTCGGCGGCCCGCTTCCCCGGCTTGACGACCGAGCCGATGACGACGAGGTCGGTCGCCCTGTCCTTGGTGACCTTGCCCGCGATCAGCGCCGTCGCGTCGAATCCGGCGCCGTCCCGGTCGAAGCGCTTGACCGGACCGCGTGCCCCCGAGGGGGAGAGCGGTCCGAAGTGCACGTACGTGTCGCCGCCGTTCACCACGGCGAGGTCCGGCTTGCCGTCGCCGTTGAAGTCGCCGGTGGCGAGGTCCCGGCCGAAGTTCCCGTACGACTGCGGGTTCTTGTTGGGGAGCGCCGTGCCCGTGGAGAGGCCCTTCTTCGAGCCCCAGAGGATGGTCACCGCGCCCTGGGCCTCGTCCCGGCCGACCTTCTCGTTCACGGCCGGCACCACCAGGTCCCCGTACCCGTCCCGGTTGAAGTCCGCCGCGACCCGGGTGCCGTCTCCCCACATGTCGTCGGTCTCGTCCGCGCCGGGAACCCCGGGGCTCTTCTGTGTGAGGACCTGGGTCCTGGTGCCGGGCCCGGTCGGCGTGCCGAAGGTGACGCGGACGGCGCCGCCCTTGTCGTCCGCGGTGGACGTGCCGGCGGCGTAGTCCCGGTACCCGTCCCCGTCGAAGTCGTCGGCGTACTTGGCCGGGGCCGCGGTCGCCGTCGCGGGGAGGGCGACCGGGACGAGCGCGGCCGCGGTGAGGGTGGTGGTGAGCAGGGCGGTGGTGCGGAGACGCAAAGGAGGTTCCTGGAGGTCGGGGCCGGGCCCGTGCGGGCCCGGCCGTGGTGACATAGGGCTATCAGTCGGCGAAGTTCGAGCCCAAGCGGGGGGTGCCGGTGGACGGGAGGCCCGCTGTGCCGGGGTAGATGCCGGAGGTGCCCCTGAGGGAGCCGTCGGGGGCGGAGAGCAGGGGGTAGACGGCGCCGTTGCCGGCGTTCTCGCCGTGGGCGCCCAGGACCACGTCCGCGCGGCCGTCGCCGTTCAGGTCGTCGGCGTGCACGTCCGTGCCGAGGAAGTCGTGCTTCTCGTTGGAATCCGGTACGCCGGGGCTGTCCTGGGTGAGGAGCCGCGCGCCGCGGCCGCTGAGGCCGGAGCCGTTCGCGCGGCCGTACAGGACGGTCACCGCGCCCGCGTCCTTGATGCCGTCGACGGTCTCGCCGGGGGCGCCGACGACCAGGTCGAGGTTGCCGTCGCCGTTGATGTCGCCGAGGTCCAGCTCGTTGCCGAAGCTGTCGCCCTTCTCGCTGCCGCCGGGGACGCCGGAGGTGTTCTGGGTGAACTTGTCGCGGTCCCCGTGCGCCGGGCCCCGCGCCCCGCCGTGCACGACGTGCACCGCGCCGCCCTTGGCCGCGCCCGGGATACCGCTGTCCCAGTAGTTGCCGACGACGACGTCGTCGTAGCCGTCCTTGTCGGTGTCGCCCAGGTCCGTGATGATGCCGGGAAGCAGCTTCTGCGCGGCGGCCACCTTGAGGCCGGAACGGGAGCCGGGGATCCACCAGTTGGCGTCGTAGCCGCGCTGGGTGTCGTTCTCGTAGCCGTTGACGATCAGGTCGTCCTTGCCGTCGCCGTTGGCGTCCCCGGAGTGCAGGTTCTGCACGCCGACCTCGCCGTTGCCGTGGATGCGAGGGGTGACGGTGTAGTGGCCGCCGGTCCGGCCCGCGCGGGTGAAGCCGCCGCGGTAGACGTCGACGACCGCCGTCGTCACCGTGCCCATGGCGATGTCGTCCTTGCCGTCGCCGTCGAAGTCACCGGCCTGGAGGACGCCGCCGAAGTGGTCGTGCTTGCTGGGGCGCGGGTCCTTCAGGGTCGTGCCGCCCCGCAGGCCGATGGCCGAGCCCCACAGGATCTGGAGGCTGCCGCCGTCCTTGTCCCGGCCGACGTCCTCGCCGGAGACGCTCACGAGCAGGTCGTCGTAGCCGTCGCCGTCGAAGTCCCCGTACGCCAGGTCGTTGCCGAACCAGTCCTGCGCCTCGGCGTCCCCGGGGACGTCCTGGCTGTTCTGCGTGTACTTCACGGAACGGTCGACGCCGCTCGCCTTTCCGTACGTGACGACGACGGCGCCCGCCGCCTTCTTGCCGTTCACGTAGGTGAAGGGGGCGGAGGTGGCGATGTCCGCGTAGCCGTCGCCGTCGAAGTCGGCGTCCTCGGCGGGGAGGGCGGCCCGCGGTGCCGCGGTGGCCGTCGGTACGGCGCCCAGGAGGAGCCCGCCGGTGAGCGCCACGGCGGTCGTGGCGGCGGCGAGGCGGAGGTGGTGGCCGGGTCTGTGGGTCCGGGTGTCGCGGGAGGCGGTGCGCTTGCGCTGAGCCATGCGGTGATCTCTCCTGCGGGTCTGATGACGGATGTGCGGGTCCGGCCACGCGTTTGCGTATGCGTTGGCCTGGACCTTGACCTAGGAGAGACCGCCGACGGGGTGTGAGGGTTGTGTGCCCGCCGGGTGAAGTCACCTTGCTGTAATGGGGAGTTGGCGTCGCCGCCAGTACGCGTACGTCAACGCGAGGACCATCGGGCTCCACAGCGTGAACAGGCCGCTGACGACCGCGGCGAGAACGCGCCACCACCCATTCGTGTAAGGGACGTCGGAGAAGCCCCCGATGTGGAACACGCAGAGCACCCAGTCGACCAGCAGCGCGGTGAACAGGAGGCCGCTCAGCGCCGCCGGCACGGCCACGAGCAAGGGCGGCACCCGCCGCCCGCGAAGCTTCGGCACCCAGGCAGGGAAGGTCTCGCCCCACGGCCGCACCAGGCCCCGGCACAGCAGGGCGAACGCCTCGGACAACAGGCTCAGCGACACGACGTAGAGCACGCTCAGCCAGCGTGGCCACGTCTCGGCCGCCACGTCCATGCCCATCCGGTGGCCGAAGCCGATGGGCAGCCGCCACAGGCACACGGGCAGTGCCACGAGGGGGAGCAGGCGGGCGACGCGCTCCGCCCAGAGGGGCACGGGCCGCTCGGTCTCCCCGGTGCCGTGGTCCGCAACCGCCGGCTTCACTTCGCTGATCGCCATGTGGATCAGTCTTGTTGGCCACCGGCACACCGGGATCGTGCTGTCGCGCGATGTTCGCCTCCCCCGCGTGGCGGAGGCCCCGGCGCAGGTGTCCGCCACGGGGTGCGGAGTTGGACCTGAGCCCCTGAAGCTGTGTAAGATCAAGGCACAACTTCGGCGCACAACACCGGAGTCGCGCGTCTGTGGTCCAAGGAAAGACGCCCATCATCCGATGGGAAATGTAGGTGCAAGGCCTGCCGGGCGCTCCATGAAGTCGATGGCCCCCTCACTGGTTCAGTGAGGGGGCCATCGGCGTTCACGGGGTTCCGGAGGGGGGACGCCGGTGCCGGGGCCACGCGCACCGGCGCGCGGCCCCGGCCCGTACGGGGGCGGTGGGGCTAGCGGCCCAGGACCGTGCCGTACTTGTGGGCTCCCTTGAGGGAGAGCTTGCCCGGGGTGACGGTGACCTGGGCCGGGTTGGGGCCGTCCTTCGGGGTCCGGCCGTACCAGACGCCGCCCGTCGCCGCGTCCTCGCCGGGCGCGCCGACCGCCGTGTCGGGGTAGCCGTCGCCGTTGAAGTCACCGGTGGCGACGGCCGCGCCGAAGCCGTCGCCCGCTTCGGCCGTGCCGGGGACGCCCGCCGAGTTCTGGGTGAAGGACGGGCCCACGAACGGCTTGCCGGTGCCCGCGGAGGCCAGCGTCCAGTAGCTGCCCGCCTTCTTCGCGGTGCCCACCGTCTCCGTGTCGGCGCCCACGATCAGCTCGTCGATGCCGTCCCGGTCGAGGTTGCCCACGGCCAGGTGCGCGCCGAAGTCGTCCTCGATCTCGGCGGTGCCGCCGACCCCGGGGGAGTCCTGCGTGGTGCAGGCGACCGGGCCGCCGAGCGCGGCGTCCTTCTTGCCGTAGACCGTGGCGATCGCGCCGCCCACCGGGTTCTGGCAGAACGCCTCGCTCGGGTCCTCCGACTCGGGGTTGGCCTGTACGCCGCCCAGGGCCAGGTCCGTCGTGCCGTCGCCGTCGAAGTCGCCCGCGGCAAGGGCGGTCGACCCGTTGGCGGTGGACCACTGGGGCTTCCACTCGCCGGAGGCGCGGCTGACGACCTTGGTGCCCAGGATCTCCATGCCGCCGTACGCCAGCGCCAGGTCGTCGCGCCCGTCGCCGTCGAAGTCACCGGTCGTGACCGCGCGCGGGCCGCCGAAGTGCCAGCTGTCGATGCGCGACAGCTTCGCGGGCGTGCCCGCCTTGAACGGGCCGGGGCGCAGCATCAGCGCGCTGGACTCGTCGAAGTGGCTGTTCAGGACGATGTCCTGCTTGCCGTCGCCGTTGAAGTCGCCGGTGGTGAGGACGGCACCCAGGCTGTTGTCGGAGTAGTCGCCGCCGGCGGCCGTGAAGCCGCCTTTGATGCCGGACTTCGAGCCCCACAGGACGGTGACGGTGCCCGTGCTCAGCTTGGCGCCGCTGTCCTCGTCGGGGGTGCCGACGACGATGTCCGTGATGCCGTCGCCGTTCATGTCGGCGGGCTTCACCGTGCGGCCGAAGCCGTCGCCCTTCTCGGCGTTGCCGGGGACACCGGCCGAGTCCTGGCTGATGGTCGCCGAACCGTGCTTGCCGAGGCCGTTCTTGCCGCCCCAGACCACGTTCACGTATCCGGCCTTGGTCTTGCCGCCGACGGTCGCGTCGGGGACGCCGACCGCGAGGTCCGCGAAGCCGTCGCCGTTGAAGTCGGCCTTTGGCCGGGGCGCGGGCTCGGCCGCCGCGGCGGGCGTGACGGACAGGCCCGCGACACCGATCACGGTCGCGGCGCACAGCACCGCGGCCGACAGGGTCTTCTTGCGCAAGGTTGCTCCAACTGTGCTGGGAGAGATGGGGAAGGGGGAGGGGCAGGTTCAGCGAAGCGTTTCGCCGAAGGCGCTGCCGACGCCGCCCGCGCCCGCGGGCAGCCGTACGCCGACGTCGGAGCCGTTGAACGAGGTCGCGTGCGAGGCCGTGACGCCGCCCGAGGAGCCGCGCAGGACCCACACGGCGCCCGCGTCCCGCCGCGCGGCGGAGCCCGAGCCGATGTCCTCGCCGCCGGCGCCGACCACCAGGTCCGCCTTGCCGTCCTTGGTGACGTCCTTCAGGCGGACGGTCGAGCCGAACACGTCGCCCTTCTCGCCGACGCCGGGCACCTCGGGTGTGTCCTGGTGCCGGCTGCGGCCGTCCCGCAGGCCGCGCGCGCCGCCCTTGAGGACGACGACACTGCCCGCGTGCCGCGGGGCCGCCTCGCCGGACGTCTCGCCCGGCACGCCGACGGCGACGTCCGCGCGGCCGTCGCCGGTCACGTCGCCCGCGGCCACCGACCAGCCGAACGCGTCGTCGGTCTCAGCGGTCCCGGGCACGCCCGCACTGTCCTGCGTGTACGTCACGGGCTCGCCCAACTTCGCGTCGGCGCCGAAGCGGACACTGATCGCGCCGCCCCTGGCCGCGCGCGGGTTGCCGGTGACCAGGTCGTCGTAGCCGTCGCCGTTGACGTCGCCCACGGCGAGCGGGTCGCGCGAGGCACTCGGGGCGCTGCCCTCGGCGAGGACGCCGGACCAGTAGCCGAGATCGCCCGCGCTGCCCACCATGTAGGCGGTGTAGGCGCCACCGTCCGCGCGCTCGCCGGTGAGGACGTACGTATAGCCGTCCTTGGACGTGAAGTGGCCCGCGGTCATGTTGTCCAGGCGGACGCCCTCGGGCAGGAAGTCGACCTCGAGGCCGATCGCGCGGCCGTCCTGCGGGAGGCCGCTGTCGGGGTAGTACCACCAGCTGTTCCCGCTGATCACGGCGAGGTTGGCGGCCTCGCCGCCGTCGAAGTCGACGAACACGGCGGCCTCGCCGAAGCGGTGCTCGCTGCCGGCCGGGGCGGTGAGCGTCCTCCCGCCCTTCTTGAAGCCGTCCCTGCCGCCCCAGACGATCGTGACCGTGCCCTCGGGCTTGCCCGCCGTCTTCTCGCCCGGCGCGCCGACGATCAGGTCCGCGTAGCCGTCGCTGTTCACGTCCCCGCTGGTGACGCTCTCGCCGAACTCGTCGCCCTGCTCGGTGACTCCGGGCACCCCGGCCGTGTTCTGCGTGACGGTCGTGGACCGGCGCTCGTCGACGCCCGCCGCCGAACCGTAGGACACGGTCACGGAATTGGCCCCCGGCGTCCCGATCACCAGGTCGCGGTGGCCGTCGCCGTTGAAGTCGTCCTTGCGGACGGTGGGCGCGGCGGCGGCCGTCCCGGCCAACGGCAGCGTGGCACCGGCGCCGGCGAGGGCGACCGCGGTCGCCGTGAGGGCCAGGTTCCTTGCGCGCACGAACGCTCCCCGTGAGTGAAGTGGTCCTTCCGGGGATGTGACCGGCGGGCTGTACGAATGGTTGTGCGAGGTCGGCTGTGAAGTGAACCGGACCTTGCGGGCTAGCGGTTGGTGAACAGCGTGGTGGAGAAGGCGAGGCCCGGCTTCCGCTCCACCAGGGCGCCGGACCGCACGCCCCGGTACACCGCCACGCGGTCCGTGCCCCCGCCCCGGCCCGGGGCCGTCCGTACGACCACGTCCGCGCGGCGGTCGCCGTCGACGTCGGCCACCTTCAGGACCTGGACGTCGTCGCCTCCGCCCGCGGGGGCGAACGTCGCCGTGGGGCGGGCCGGGAGGCCCGTGGCGCGGCCCCGGTAGAGCCACACCTCGCCGGGGCGGCCCCCGGTCACGACGAGCTCGCTGCGGCCGTCGCCGTCGAGGTCGCCGGTGCGCACAAAGGCGTCGCGCACCGGGAGGGTGGCCCGCGCGGTGCCGGGCACGTCGTAGCGCAGGGCGATGCCGCGCGGCCCCGGGAGCGCCGCGTCCACCGCACGGCCGCCGCGGAAGGCGCCGAAGACCGTGTCCGTGCCCGCGGGGAGCAGCGCCCCGGTGCGGCTCGGCCCCTGGGGGCCGCCGAGGACCAGGCCGCCGCGGGACGCGCCCGCCTCGGCGCGGACCACCAGGTCGTCGTAGCCGTCGCGGTTCACGTCCACGGCGGGGCCGCCCGTCACCAGCTCGTTGCCGGGCGCGGTGAGCGGGGCCGCGGCCGCGCGCGGCCCGCCCGCGCGGGTGAAGGGGCCGCGCAGGAAGGTCAGACGGGCGCCGCTCGCGTGCAGGACGAGGTCCTGGGCGCCGTCCCCGTCGAAGTCGCCGCACACCGGCTGGTCCGGCCAGTCGTTGCCGAGCCGGGCCCGCGCGGGCACCCGGAGCTTGACGGCCTTGCCGGTCAGGCCCTTCGGGGAGCCGAAGAGGAGCTGGAGCGGCACCGGCGGCTGCCCCTGGCCGTCGTAGGGCGGATCCGTCGACACCACCAGGTCGGTGAACCCGTCCCCGTCCAGGTCGCAGGCCGCCTCGGACTCGAACGCGGCGGGCCGCTCGCCCCGCGTACGGGCGCTGTTGGCGCGCACGGTCAGCAGCTGCCGGGTGCCGGGGGCGAGTCCGGCGCGGCCGCCGTACACGATGCCGATGCCGGGGTCGTCGCCGTGCCCGCGGTGCGCCAGGTCGTCGAGGACGAGGTCGCGGGCGCCGTCGCCGTTGAAGTCGTCGGGCACCTTGCTGCCCTTGCCCTGCGGGACGGCCTTGTGGGGCGCGCCGCGGGCCGTGAGTCCTTCGGGCGCGGGGCGGGCGTGGGACTCGCCGTCGCCGCCGCAGCCCGCGAGGACCAGGGCGCCGCCGACGGCGGCGGCCAGCAGTCGTATACCGGATCTCCTCAAGCCACCCACCCCTGAGTCACCACAGTCGTCATGAGCACCACAGGTTTACACGAACGACGAAGGGCCGGTTCCGCCAGGGCGGAACCGGCCCGTTACGACCGTCTTGTACGGCTCACTTCACCGGCTCGGGCTCCGGCTCGCTCTCCGTCTCGGCCTCGCCCGCCGGGGGCGGGTCGTCGGCCGGGGCCTTCACCGAGTCGAGCAGGAGCTGCGCGATGTCGACGACCTGGAGCGACTCCTTGGCCGCTCCGTCGTTCTTCTTGCCGTTCACCGAGTCCGTGAGCATGACGAGGCAGAACGGGCAGGCCGTCGACACGATGTCCGGGTTGAGGCTGAGCGCCTCGTCCACGCGCTCCGTGTTGATGCGCTTGCCGATCCGCTCCTCCATCCACATCCGCGCGCCGCCCGCGCCGCAGCAGAAGCCGCGCTCCTTGTGGCGGTGCATCTCCTGCTGGCGCAGGCCGGGGACGGCGGACATGATCTCGCGCGGGGGCGTGTAGACCTTGTTGTGCCGGCCCAGGTAGCACGGGTCGTGGTAGGTGATCAGACCCTCGACCGGGGTGACCGGGACGAGCTTGCCCTCGTCGATGAGGTGCTGGAGCAGCTGGGTGTGGTGGATGACCTCGTAGTCGCCGCCGAGCTGCGGGTACTCGTTCGCGATGGTGTTGAAGCAGTGCGGGCAGGTGGAGACGATCTTCTTCGCCGACCGGGGCTTCTTCGTCGACTCGTCCACACCCCCGTCCTCGTCGAGGGACTCGCCGAACGCCATGTTCAGCGAGGCCACGTTCTCGGCGCCCAGCTGCTGGAACAGCGGCTCGTTGCCGAGGCGCCGGGCCGAGTCACCGGTGCACTTCTCGTCGCCGCCCATGATCGCGAACTTGACGCCCGCGATGTGCAGGAGCTCCGCGAAGGCCTTCGTGGTCTTCTTGGCCCGGTCCTCCAGGGCGCCCGCGCAGCCGACCCAGTACAGGTAGTCGACCTCGGTGAGGTCCTCGATGTCCTTGCCGACGACCGGGACCTCGAAGTCGACCTCCTTGGTCCACTCCAGGCGCTGCTTCTTGGCCAAGCCCCAGGGGTTGCCCTTCTTCTCCAGGTTCTTGAGCATCGTGCCCGCCTCGGACGGGAACGCGGACTCGATCATCACCTGGTAGCGGCGCATGTCGACGATGTGGTCGATGTGCTCGATGTCGACCGGGCACTGCTCGACGCAGGCGCCGCAGGTGGTGCAGGACCACAGGACGTCCGGGTCGATGACGCCGTTCTCCTCCAGGGTCCCGATCAGCGGGCGTTCGGCCTCGGCGAGGGCGGTGGCGGGGACGTCGGCGAGCTGCTCGGCCGAGGCCTTCTCCTCGCCCTCCATGGACTTGCCGCCACCGGCCAGCAGGTACGGGGCCTTGGCGTGCGCGTGGTCGCGCAGCGACATGATCAGGAGCTTCGGCGACAGGGGCTTGCCGGTGTTCCAGGCGGGGCACTGCGACTGGCAGCGGCCGCACTCGGTGCAGGTGGAGAAGTCGAGGATGCCCTTCCAGGAGAACTGCTCGACCTGGCTGACGCCGAAGACGGTGTCCTCGTCCGGGTCCTCCCAGTCGATCTCCTTGCCGCCGCTCGTCATCGGCAGGAGCGGGCCGAGCGCGGTGGAGCCGTCGGCCTTCCGCTTGAACCAGATGTTGGGGAAGGCCAGGAAGCGGTGCCAGGCGACGCCCATGTCGGTCTTCAGGGCGACCGTGATCATCCAGATGAAGGAGGTGGCGATCTTCAGGCCCGCGAAGAAGTACGTGAGGTTCTGCAGGGTGGAGACGTCCATGCCCGAGAACCACGAGACGAACGGGTACGAGAGGAAGAACGAGGCCTCGTAGCCGTCCACGTGGTGCTGGGCGCCCTCCAGGGCGTGCAGCATGAAGATGCAGACGCCCACGATGAGGATGACGCCCTCGACGAAGTACGCCTGACCCGTGTTGGAGCCCGCGAAGCGCGACTTGCGGCCCGGCTTGCCCGGCCGGTTCAGCTGCCGGATGACGATCAGCGTCAGGATGCCGAGCACGGTCATGGTGCCGAGGAACTCGACGAAGACGTTGTACGGCGCCCAGTCACCGATGACCGGCAGGATCCAGTCGGCCTTGAAGAGCTGGCCGATGGCGTTCACGATCGTGAGCAGCAGGGAGAAGAAGCCCACCGCCACGAACCAGTGCGCGACGCCGACGATGCCCCACCGGTTCATCCGGGTGTGGCCGAGGAACTCCTTGGCCACGGTGAGGGTGCGCTCGGCGGGCGCGTCGGTCCGGGTGCCTGCGGGCACGGCCTGGCCGAGCCGCACGAACTGGTAGATCTGCAGGATGGCACGGCCGAACAGCGCGACGCCGACCGCGATTAGGACCAGCGACACGATGATCGCGGCGAGTTGCATTTCGGGGCTCCTCAGGCCTGCGAGGCGTCTATTACTAAGCAGTAACTTATGCAGTCCGTCTGAGACTACCCACATACGGTGCGGCCGCGCAGCCAGCCAGGCGGTGATCTGTGTCGCTCAGGCTCCCCTTTCCGCCCTCGCTCGTCTCCGCTCAACCCTTCCGGGCCGGGGGCCGTCTCTCTCCGTGATCCCCGGGTTGCGCGTAAGGGTGGGATAAGAGTTGAGTCCCATCGACTCAGCTCTGTTGACTCGGGGCAACCTGTGGGGCATCCTTGAGTCAGTTCCACTCAAGTAGGTATCTGGAGGCATTGAAATGGCACGTGCGGTCGGCATCGACCTGGGCACGACTAACTCCGTCGTCAGCGTTCTCGAAGGCGGCGAGCCCACCGTCATCACCAACGCCGAAGGCGCCAGGACCACGCCGTCCGTCGTCGCCTTCGCCAAGAACGGTGAGGTCCTGGTGGGCGAGGTCGCCAAGCGCCAGGCGGTCACCAACGTCGACAGGACCATCCGCTCCGTGAAGCGCCACATGGGCACGGACTGGAAGGTCGACATCGATGACAAGAACTTCAACCCGCAGCAGATCAGCGCCTTCATCCTGCAGAAGCTGAAGCGCGACGCCGAGGCGTACCTGGGCGAGAAGGTCACGGACGCGGTCATCACCGTGCCCGCGTACTTCAACGACTCCGAGCGCCAGGCCACCAAGGAGGCCGGCGAGATCGCGGGTCTGAACGTCCTGCGCATTGTCAACGAGCCGACTGCCGCCGCCCTGGCCTACGGCCTCGACAAGGACGACCAGACCATTCTCGTCTTCGACCTCGGTGGCGGCACCTTCGACGTCTCGCTGCTCGAGATCGGCGACGGCGTCGTCGAGGTGAAGGCCACCAACGGCGACAACCACCTCGGTGGTGACGACTGGGATCAGCGCGTCGTCGACTACCTGGTCAAGCAGTTCGCCAACGGCCACGGCGTCGACCTGTCCAAGGACAAGATGGCGCTCCAGCGCCTGCGCGAGGCCGCCGAGAAGGCGAAGATCGAGCTCTCGTCCTCGACCGAGACGACGATCAACCTGCCCTACATCACGGCCTCCGCCGAGGGCCCGCTGCACCTGGACGAGAAGCTCACGCGCGCCCAGTTCCAGCAGCTGACCAGCGACCTCCTGGAGCGCTGCAAGACGCCGTTCCACAACGTGATCAAGGACGCGGGCATCGCCCTCTCCGAGATCGACCACGTGGTCCTCGTCGGCGGCTCCACCCGCATGCCCGCCGTCGCCGAGCTCGTCAAGGAGCTGACCGGTGGCAACGAGGCCAACAAGGGCGTGAACCCGGACGAGGTCGTCGCCATCGGCGCCGCCCTCCAGGCCGGTGTCCTCAAGGGTGAGGTCAAGGACGTCCTGCTCCTCGACGTGACCCCGCTGTCCCTCGGCATCGAGACCAAGGGCGGCATCATGACCAAGCTCATCGAGCGGAACACCACGATTCCGACGAAGCGCTCCGAGATCTTCACGACGGCCGAGGACAACCAGCCGTCCGTGCAGATCCAGGTCTACCAGGGCGAGCGCGAGATCGCGGCGTACAACAAGAAGCTCGGCATGTTCGAGCTGACCGGTCTGCCCCCGGCCCCGCGCGGCGTCCCGCAGATCGAGGTCTCCTTCGACATCGACGCCAACGGAATCATGCACGTGACCGCGAAGGACCTCGGCACGGGCAAGGAGCAGAAGATGACCGTCACCGGTGGCTCCTCGCTGCCGAAGGACGAGGTCAACCGCATGCGCGAAGAGGCCGAGAAGTACGCGGACGAGGACCACGCCCGCCGCGAGGCCGCCGAGTCGCGCAACCAGGGCGAGCAGCTCGTCTACCAGACGGAGAAGTTCCTCAAGGACAACGAGGACAAGGTCCCCGGTGACGTCAAGACCGAGGTCGAGACGGCCGTCGCCGAGCTGAAGGAGAAGCTCAAGGGCGAGGACACCGCGGAGATCCGCACCGCCACGGAGAAGGTCGCCGCCGTCTCCCAGAAGCTGGGCCAGGCCATGTACGCCGACGCCCAGGCCGCGGGCGCGGCCGGCGCCGAAGGTGCCGCCCCCGGCGCCGACGCGCCGAACATGTCCAAGGAGGACGACGTCGTGGACGCCGAGATCGTCGACGACGAGAAGCCCGGTGACGCGAAGGGCGGCGCTGTCTGATGACGGAGGAGACCCCGGGCTTCGGCGACGCCGACCGGCCCGACGTCCCCTCCGGCGCCACCCCTGACGAAGCGGCGCCGCAGGCCGCCGAGCCCTCCACCGAGGAGGGCCCGGCGGCCCCGGCCGGGGACGCAATGCGAGAAGCAGGACTGACGGCCCAGCTGGACCAGGCCCGCTCGGCGCTCGGCGAGCGCACCGCGGACCTCCAGCGGCTCCAGGCCGAGTACCAGAACTACCGCCGCCGCGTGGAGCGGGACAAGGTGACGGTGAAGGAGATCGCCTCGGCGAACCTCCTCTCCGAGCTGCTCCCGACCCTCGACGACGTCGGCCGCGCGCGGGACCACGGCGAGCTGGTCGGCGGCTTCAAGTCGGTGGCCGAATCGCTGGAGACCGTCGTCGCCAAGATGGGCCTCCAGCAGTTCGGCAAGGAGGGCGAGCCCTTCGACCCGACGATCCACGAGGCCCTGATGCACAGCTACGCACCGGACGTCACGGAGACGACGTGCGTCGCGATCCTCCAGCCGGGGTATCGCATCGGCGAGCGCGTCATCCGTCCCGCCCGCGTGGCGGTGGCGGAGCCGCAGCCCGGCGCGCAGACGGTGCAGCCGGACGCGGCCGAGGACGCCGACGGCGAGGGCGGGACGCCCGACGTCGCGGACAAGGCCGAGGCCAAGGACGCGGGCCGGCCCGCCGACCAGGCCGACAAGGCCGAGAGCAAGGAGAACGGTGGCCCGGACAAGGGCTGACGTTGACACGGACGGCGACGTCGGCCGCGGCCGGGCCCCCGGCGACCATGATGGTCGCGGACCCGGCGTCGCGGTCGGCGTCGGCGTCGACCTGACGACGAGGAAGGAGGGACGTCGGGGATGAGCACCAAGGACTTCATCGAGAAGGACTTCTACAAGGTCCTCGGCGTCCCCAAGGACGCCACCGAAGCCGAGATCAAGAAGGCGTACCGGAAGCTCGCCCGCGAGAACCACCCGGACGCCAACAAGGGCAACGCGAAGGCCGAGGAGCGCTTCAAGGAGATCTCCGAGGCGAACGACGTCCTCGGCGACCCGAAGAAGCGCAAGGAGTACGACGAGGCCCGCGCGCTCTTCGGCAACGGCGGATTCAGGCCAGGCCCCGGAGCGGGCGGCGGCACGTTCAACTTCGACCTGGGCGACCTCTTCGGAGGCGGCGCCCCGGGCGGCGGTGGAGCGGGCGCCGGCGGCTTCGGCGGCGGCCTAGGTGACGTCTTCGGGGGCCTGTTCAACCGCGGTGGCGCGGGCACGGGGACGCGTACGCAGCCGCGCCGCGGCCAGGACATCGAGTCCGAGGTCACGCTGAGCTTCACGGAGGCGGTGGAGGGCGCGACGGTTCCGCTGCGCATGTCCTCGCAGGCCGCCTGCAAGGCGTGCTCGGGCACCGGCGACAAGAACGGCACGCCGCGCGTGTGCCCCACCTGTGTGGGCACGGGCCAGGTCTCCCGGGGCGGCGGTGGCGGGTTCTCCCTCACCGACCCCTGCGTGGACTGCAAGGGCCGCGGCCTGATCGCCGAGACGCCCTGCGAGGTGTGCCACGGCAGCGGCCGCGCGAAGTCGTCGCGGACGATGCAGGTGCGCATCCCGGCGGGCGTCAGCGACGGCCAGCGGATCCGGCTGCGCGGCAAGGGCGCGCCCGGTGAGCGCGGCGGCCCCGCGGGCGATCTGTACGTGGTCGTCCATGTGGACGCCCACCCGGTCTTCGGCCGCAAGGGCGAGAACCTCACGGTGACGGTCCCGGTGACCCTCTCCGAGGCCGCGCTCGGCGGCGAGGTGCGGGTGCCCACGCTCGGCGGCGTGCCCGTCACCCTGAAGCTGCCCCCGGGCACGCCGAACGGACGCACGATGCGGGTGCGCGGCAAGGGCCCCGCCCGCAAGGACGGCACCCCCGGCGACCTGCTCGTCACGGTGGAGGTGTCCGTACCGACGACGCTGTCCCCCGAGGCGAAGGAAGCCCTGGAGGAGTACCGCAAGGCGACTGCGGATCTCGATCCGCGGGCAGAACTGTTCAAGGCCGCGAAGGGAGCGTGACCTCATGGAGCGGGACGGCCGCCGACGCAACCCGTATCAGCTGACGGACGAGACCCCGGTGTACGTCATCTCGGTGGCGGCCCAGCTCTCCGGTCTCCACCCCCAGACCCTGCGGCAGTACGACCGCCTGGGCCTGGTCTCGCCCGACCGCACCGCCGGCCGGGGCCGGCGGTACTCCGCCCGGGACATCGAGCTGCTCCGCACCGTCCAGCAGCTCTCCCAGGAGGAGGGCATCAACCTCGCGGGCATCAAGCGCATCATCGAGCTGGAGAACCAGGTCGCGGCGCTCCAGTCCCGGGTCGCCGAGCTGTCGGCGGCCGTCGAGGGCGCGGCCGCCGCGATGCAGCAGCGCGAGGCCCAGGTCCACGCCTCCTACCGCCGCGACCTGGTGCCGTACCAGGACGTGCAGCAGGCGAGCGCGCTCGTGGTGTGGCGGCCGAAGAGGTCGCCGGAGCAGTAGCCCGCCGGAAGTCCGGCACGCGCAGGCCGGGCGCCCGCCCACGAGTCGTTCGTGGGCGGGCGCCCGGCCTTCGTCGTGCCGGGGCGGCCGTGCGGCTCAGCCGTCGCCGGGCGTCGGCGACGGCTCCCCGGGGGACGGCGAGCCGGTCGGCGGCTGCGTCGGCGGCAGGGTCGGCTCGGTCGGGCGGCTGGTGGCCATGGCGGCCTTGGAGGCGTTGCCCGCGGCGTCGACCGCCTTCACCCAGTAGACGGCCGGGCGGTCCCCGCCCGGGGCCCCGGTGTCGCGGAACGAGGTCGTCGTGGACGTGCCGATCTTCTTGAGCGGCGCGTGCGGGGACTCCGAGCGGTACACCGTGTACGACACCGCTTCGGTGCCGTCGCGCCAGGCCAGGGCTACACCGGGCCCGTCGTCGGGCGTGACGACGGAGAGCTGCTCGGGCGGCAGTGGCGCGATGGTGTCCCGGGCCGCCCGCGCGGCCGAGGAGTACGGCGAGGTCTTGCCGCCGGAACCGACGGCCTTGACCTTGTAGGCGTACGGCACGTCGGGTACGACCCGCCCGTCGGTGTACTTCGGCGTCGTCACGGTGCCGAGGCGGGTGAAGGCGCCGTCGGCCTCGGCCCGGTACACCTCGTACGTGCGAGCGCCCGAAGAGGCGTCCCAGGTCACCGAGTTGGCGCGCTCGCCGGACACGGCCCTGAGCTTCTCGGGGGCCTTGGGCGCGGTGCCCGAGGCGGGGGCGGCGGTGGCGCCGCCGGACCCGGTGTCGAGCGCGGCGCCCAGGCCGAGCCCCGCGGCGAGCACGGCGGCGGCCGCCGCCGACGGCACGGCGAACGAGCGGAGACGGGATCTTCGCGGGGAGGGAGACGGGGAGGGAGACGAGGGGTGAGACACGGCTGGCAGTCCCTTTCCAGGAGTGACGGGAGGTGCACACGTGGGGGGAGAAACCGCTGGTCCGTGGGGGACGGGGCACTCTAGCGAGGAGCCGTAGGGGAACGATAGACGGCGCGCCGCACTCCTATAGTTGGCAGGCTGTCGTGTCTCTTCCGCGGGAAAGCTGGATTCTCCATGGCCATGGTCGGGCTGTTCTGGATCGCCGAGGGCGATGTGTACGTGGGCTCGAAGCCGTCCGGGCTCGCTCCCGGGGTCCGGCTGACACCCGAGGGGGTGGCCGGGCTCGGGCACCAGCAGTCGGGCCTGTGGCTCTGGGACGACGTACGGGCGCTGAGCATCGAGGACGTCCCGGTGAAGTCGCTGAAGCGGCAGGTCGGGATGGTGGTGGACATGGCGCTCACGGTCGGGCTCGGCGGCGGTGAGGACGCGCCCTCGATGACCGTGTGCGTGGAGACCGCCGACCAGGAGGTCGAGCTGACCGCGTACGTGGCGGCGGCGTACGGCTACTCCCAGAAGGAGTACGACCTGTCCCGCGCCCTGCTCGCCCGGCTCACGGAGGGGGCCGCCACGCTGCTGACCACGCTGTCGGCGATGGCCGAGTGGGGGCGCTCGCACGAGGGCGGCACGCCGCGCCGCGAGCTGCGCGAGCGCCTGCTGCGGGAGTGGGCGGGTCAGGCGTAGGCGCCCGGTCCGCGGGGCGCGTGGCTGCCCCGGCCCGCCACGGAAACGTGGCGGGCCGGGGCATCTTAGGGAAGCGCGACCCCGCGGGGGGAGACCACAACAGAGCCGCTGCGGTCATCACCATGCAGTGCCGCGCCCACGCTCCGCTACCGTCAACTTGTTGCGGTGCAAGGGGCGGGGGCGGGGGCAAGTAGCCGCAATTGCGGACGTTCGTGATTCAGCGGCTACGGCCGGGGCCGTGGGATCCGCGGGGGCCGCCCGGGTCCGTGGGGCCGAGGAGGCCCGACTGGCCGATGCGGTAGCCGAGTTGGGTGCGGCCCGTGCTGCCGAGGACCTCGGCCAGCTTGGAGATGTGGACGCGTACGGTCCGCACGTTCATGCCGAGGCGTTCGGCGATGCCCGCGTCCGTGAGGCCCTCCGTGAGCAGTTCGGCGATGGCGCGCTGGCGGGCGGTGACGCCGTCCCGCGCGGGCTGCGGCGCCGGATGCGGGAACAGGGGCGTCGCCAGGCGCCACAGGCGGTCGAAGAGCGCGGCCAGATAGCGGGCCAGGGCGGGCACGCGGATCTCCAGGGCCAGGGCGCGGTCCCGGTCGGCGGGGACGAAGGCGACCGCGCGGTCGAAGACGACGAGCTGGGCCGTGACCTCGCTCAGCGTGCGGACCTCCACGTCGCCCGCCAGCTCCTCGAAGCGGGCGAGCACGGGGAAGGCGTGCCGGGCCGTGTGCTGGTACAGGGTGCGCAGCCGGCAGCCGCGGGACAGCAGCGGCTGTTCGCGCGGCGGCGCCGAGCCCAGGTCCCAGACGCGGTGGAACCCGCCCGGCTGCACGGTCAGGACCTCGTCGGCGCAGGTGTCCGCGGCCCGGCAGACGGCGTCGGTGATCCGGGGCACGCCCCTGAGCAGGGTGATCGCGGAACTCCTGGGCGGTGCGCCACGGTCCGGTGGAGCGGGCGCGGCCGTCCGCTCCGCCGCCCGGCGCGCGAGGGCGAGCAGCGGCTCGAAGGCGGCGGTCAGCTCGGCCTCGCGGCGCCGTTCGTGCGCCACGTCCTCCTCGATGCCGCGCAGCAGCCGCAGCAGGGCGCGCGAGGGGGCGCTGGGCAGCAGCCACGCCATGTCGTCGAGGTCGGGGTGCAGGAGGCCGAAGTCGACCAGGCAGGGCGCGCGTTCCGCGTCCCGCGCGGGTACGCGGCGCTCGCGCAGGGCCCGGGCGTAGAGCGCGGCCCCCGCGGCGCACCACGCGTCGGCCCCGTGCGGGCGGTGCCGCTCGTCCCCCGGGGGCATGTCGGTCCTCCCTCTCACCGGCCGGGTGAGAAACGCCGTGAGGAATGGCGTTCGAGTATTCCGGACTGGCTTATGAGAAAGCCGAGTTGGGTCCGGCTCGTACTGCCGAGGACCTGCGCCACCTTGGCGATGTGGACGCGTACGGTACGGACGTTCAGATCCGTGCGCGTGGCGATTTCCGTGTCGGTGAGGCCTTCGGTGAGAAGGCGTGCGATCTCCAGCTGCACCGGTGAGATCGCCTTGTCGGGCAGGGGCGGGGCGTCTTCCCGGTACAGCGGCCGCGCGAGCCGCCAGAGAATGTCGAAGGCGCTCGCGACGTACGAGATGAGTGCGGGCGAGCGCACTTCGAAGGAGATCTCGCCGCCGGGGTCCGCCGGAATGAACGCGACGCGCCGGTCGAAGAGGATGAGGCAGGGCGGGAGTTCGTCGAGCGTGCGGGCCTCGCCGTCGGCTGCGGGCCCCAGCGGATGCGTCCGGGGCGGCGGCGCGCCGCCCCGCGGCGGCCGGGCGAGGGTGCGCAGCTGCCCGCCGCGTGCGACGAACTCGGCCATGCGCCACGGCTCGTCGTGGGGCAGCAGGCGCGGCCTCGGGCCGCTCGGCTGGACCGCGAGCAGCTCCTCGCGGGCGTCGGCGAGGGCCTGCCGCACGGCCGTCCTGATCCTCGGCACGCCCTGGAGGACGGTGAGGTGCGCCGCCGCCGAGTCCGGGTCGGGGACCGGCTCCGCCCGGATGAGCGGTTCGAAGGCGGCCGCGAGCCGGGCGGCCCGGGCGCGGTGCCGTGCCACGCGCCGCTCGATGTCCTCAAGGAGCCGGGGCAGGGCCACGACGGGCGCGGCGGGCAGCAGCCACGCCGGGTCGCCCGCCGGGTCCGCGCGCAGCAGGCCGAAGGGGCGCAGACAGTCGGCGTGGGCCGCGCCGGCGGGGACGCGGCCGTCGTGCAGGGCCCGGGCGTACAGGGCCCGCGCCTGCTCGCAGAGGACGTCGTGGCCGTGCGGCGGGTGGGCCGAAGGGCCCGCGTCCGTCTCGCGCATCGCTCCGTCCGGCACGGCGCTCCCCTTGCTCCTCCCGCCGGTGCGGCACGTGAGTGGCCATTGTTGCCAACGCGGCAACTGCCTTCAATGGCGGGGCTATTCCTAGCATTCCACAGCCAATTATTCAGACTTCAACGGATGCCCCGGCAGGCCGACGGCAGCTCTGGGGCGGGGCGCCCCGCGGGCCCTCCGTCCTTCCCGCGTGCCACCGCGCGGCACGGAGACCACCGGCGCCGGGGGCCGGGTCCCGCGGCGCGCCGGACGCGCGGGCGGCTCCATTGGTCGGTGCCGCCCTTGGGCTTATGGTGCAGAGAACGCGCCCGCGGACCCGAGTGCCCGCGCGCGCGGAGAAGGGGGGCAGGAGTGGAGGAGACCGGGCTGCGGGGAATACTCCGGAGACTGCGCGCCAGAATCAGGCCCGAGGAAGTCGGGCTGAATGCCAAACCACCGCGCAGGCCCGGCCCGCGCGTCACCGGCCTCTCCCAGCCCGATATGGACATTCTCATGAACCGGTCGGTGGGCACGTACCACCGATTCGAGAGCGGCCGCATTTCCCCGCGCGATGACTATCTGCGCCAAGTGGGCCACATTCTCCGTATGTCCGAGGACGAGTTCACCCAGGTGTATCTGCTCGCGCTCGGCCAGCAGCCGCCGCACCCGCTCTCCCCCGACGTCGGCATCGCCGTGCCGTCGGCCGCCGCCTGGCAGCGCGCGGTCGCGGGCCAGCGCGAGATGGCGTACGTGGTGAACGCCCAGTGGGACCTCGTCGCGTACAACGACCGGTTCGCGGAGCTGTTTCCCGAGGGGGCGGTGCCCGCGAACGCGCTGCGCTGGGTCGCGCTGACCCCGCAGGCCCGGGAGGGCGTGCTCGTGCAGTGGTCGACGCGGTGGGCGCCGTCCGTGCTCAACCAGCTGCGCTTCGCCCGCATCCAGCACCCCGGCAACCGCGCGCTCGCGCAGCTGCACCACGACGTCCTCGGCGACGGCGTCGCCGGGCCCATCTACCGGCGCGGCACCGACCTGTCCGTGCGCTGCGAGGAGGAGGCGCTGCCGCTGCGGCACCCCACGCGGGGCCCCGGTACCGTCACGGTGCTCCTGTCGGAACCCGTGAGCTCGCGGGGAGCGCGTCACGTGGTCCTGCTCTTCGAGGCCGACCGGACCTGAACGCCCTGAACGGCCCCTGAACGGTGAGGTGATGGCGACATGGAGGCAGCCGGGGTACGCATGCCCGCCGAGCCCTCGGGCCGGGACGCGACGCCGGGGCGCGCGGACGCGTCCCGCACGCCCGACCGGCACGCGGCCGCCGTGCACGTGATCGCCGACGACCTCAACGGCCGCGGCTACCCGGTGACCTGGGTCGTCGACCGACAGCTGCTCGCCGGTGACTTCCCGCTCCAGGTGGTGGCGAAGGTCTCCGTGGTGCGGGTCCTGAACATCGCGCTGGACACCCGGGGCGAGGGCGCCGCCCCCGCCGTGGTGTGGCGGGTGAGCATGGGGCGCCCCTCCTCGGTGCGGTGGGAACAGTCGGCGGTGCTCGACCTGGGCGCCGACAGCCTGGACGGGGAGCGCGTGGTGCGCGAGGCCCTGCGCGCGGTCGGCCTGCCGCTCCAGCGGGCCATCTAGGGCGGGCCCGCCGGGCAGGCCCGTCGGACGCGCCCTAGGCCCGGCCCTCGCCGAGGATGCCCGACTGGCCGATGAGATAGCCGAGCTGGGCCCGGCTCTGGCTGTGCAGGACGGCCGACAGCTTGGCGATGTGCACCCGGGCCGTCCGTACGTTCATCCCGAGCCGGGCGGCGATCTCGGTGTCGGTGAGGCCCTCGGTGAGCAGCTCGGCGATGGCGAGCTGGCGGGGGGTGATGCCCTGCCGGGGCGGCTCGGGGGCCGCGTCCGGCCACATGGGTGTGGCGAGCTGCCACAGCAGTTTGAAGGTGGTCACCAGGTAGGAGATGACGGCGGGCTGGTGTATCCGCAGGGCCACGTCCCGGCTCTCGCCCGCCGGGATGAAGGCGACGGAGCGGTCGAACACGAGCAGCCGTCCGGGCAGTTCCGTCAGGGTGCGGGCCTCCACGTCGCCGTCGAGCCGCTGGAAGTAGGCGTACACGGGGCAGGCGTGCAGACCGGTGTGCGGGTGGAGCGACCGCATCCGGCCACCCCGGGAGAGGACGCCGTCCGCGCGCGGCACCGCCTGCTCCAGGGTCTCCTGGACCCGCCTGCCGCCGGGCTGGATGGCGAGGGCCTCCCGGCTGGCACCGGCGGCGGCGTGGTCGATGGCCTCGTTGATGCGCGGCAGGCCCTTGAGGACGGTGGCGCCCGGCGAGCGGGCCCCCGTGAACTGCCCCTCCCCGAGCGTCATCAGCGGGGCGAAGACCTCGGCGAGCCGCCGCTGCCGGGCGCGCTCGTCGGTGACGTCGGCGTCGAGGGCGTGCAGGAGCCGGGGGAGCGCGACGGACGGGGCGACGGGAAGCAGCCGGGAGGCGTCGCGGGGGTCGGGGCGGAGCAGCCCGAGGTCGACGACACAAGGGGCCCGGTCGCCGTCGGCGGCCGGGACGCCGCCGTCCTGGAGGGCACGGACGTACGTGGTCCTGCCCACTCCGCACAGCTCCCCGGCGCCGTGCGGACTGTGATCCCTCGCCACGTCGCTGCCCCTCCTCACGGCTCGCCGGCGCCGGTCCCCGCCGGCTCCCACGCTCAGCAGCTAGTGATTCTGGTTCAGGATTCCTGACTGGCCAATGAGATATCCGAGTTGTGCGCGGCTGTTGCTGCCGAGGATCGCGGCGAGCTTCGCGATGTGTTCGCGTGCGGTACGCACGTTCATGCCGAGCCGCTCGGCTATCTCGGTGTCCGTGAGGCCCTCGATGAGGAGCTCGGCGATGGCCCGCTGGCGGGTCGTGACCCCGTTCTCCGCGGGGAGCTGGGCCGCGTGCGGGTACATGGGGGTCGCGAGGCGCCACAGCCGTTCGAAGGTGGTGATGAGGTAGTCGACGATCGCGGGCTGGCGTATCTCCAGGGCCGCCGTGCGGTCCTTGCTCGCCGGTATGAATGCCACCGTGTGGTCCAGGACGACCATGCGCTCGGTTACTTCGTTGAGCGTGCGGACCTCTACGTCGCCGTCTAGCTGTTCGTAGTGTGCCAGGGCGGGCAGGGAGTGGCGGGTGGTGTGCTGGTACAGCGTGCGCATGCGGCAGCCGCGGGACAGGAACTCCTGCTCGCGCGGGAGCGCGTCGGCCAGTATCTCGGGGGAGCGGGCCCCGCCGGGCTGGACGGTGCGCAGCTCGTGGGCGGCGTCGCCGGTGGCCCGGGTGATCGCCTCGTTGATCCGGTCGAAGCCGTCGAGGACGGTGATGTCCTGGTGCTCCGCGCCCACGGTCTGGCGGGCGTCGAGCGCCATCAGGGGCTCGAACATCGCCGTCAGGCGCTCCTCGCGGCGGCGCTGCTGGGCGATGCGGTCCTCGATGCCGCGCAGGAGCTGGGGCAGGGCGATGGCGGGGGCGGTGGGGCGCAGCCAGCGCATGTCCTCGACGTCGGGGTGGAGCAGGCCGAAGTCGATGAGGCAGGGGGTGGAGTCGGCGTCCCGCTGGGTGACGCGCCCCTCGCGCAGCGCGCGGGTGTAGAGGGCGGAACCCTCCGCGCACAGCTCGTCGGGTCCGTGCGGGTGGGGGTGCCGGGGTTCGGTGGTCATGTGGACTTGTCCTGCCCGAGGATGCCGGACTGGGCGATCAGATAGCCCAGTTGGGCGCGGCTGCCGCTGCCCAGGGCGGCGGCGATCTTCGCTATGTGGGCACGGCAGGTCCGGACGTTCATGCCGAGGCGGCGGGCGATCGCCTCGTCCACGTGGCCCTCGATGAGCAGCCGGGCGATGGAGCGCTGGACGCCGGTGATCCCGTCGGCGGAGGGCGGGTACGGGTCCTCGTCGAGCAGGGGCGTCGCCTGCTGCCACTGCTGCTCGAAGACCTTGAAGAGGTATTCGACCAGGGCGGGGTGCCGGACCTCCAGGGCGTCCTGGCGGTCGGCGCGCGCGGGGAGGATGGCGACGCTGCGGTCGAAGATCATCAGTCGGTCGATCACCTCCTCCAGCGTGCGTATCTGCACGTTGCCGTGCGACATGTAGGCCGCGTAGGCGAGGGTGCCCCGGCTGTGCCGGACGGTGTGCTGGTAGAGGGTACGCATCGAGATGCCGCGGTCGAGGATGGTCTGCCCGCGCCGGAGCGCGATATTCAACCTCTCTTCGCTTCGGCCGCCGCCGGGCTGGACCGTCAGGACCTCGTGCCGGCACTCGGCCGTGGCCTGCTCGATCGCTTCGTTGATGCGGGCCTCGCCCTCCAATACCGTGATCGCGTGGCTCGTGGGTTCCACGCGGGTGGGGATGGCCATGAATGGCTCGAAGGTGTCGGTCAGCTCGACCGCGAGCCGCCTCCGGTCCTGGATCTCGCGCTCCAGCGGATGCAGTCGCTGAGCGAGTGCCGTGGCCGGTGGAACGGGTCGCAGCCAGTCCGCGTCATCCGGGTCGGGATGGACGAGCGCGGACTCCAGAAGGCACGGTGCGTTCTCAGCCTCGGCCCGCGCGAGCCGCCCGTTGCTCAGTGCGGAGGCGTACAGCCTCGCTCCTTCGCCACACAGTGGGCTCTCGGGGTGAGGATGTGTCGGTTTAGCGTCAGTTGTGAGCAATTCTCCACCCCCCAGGGTCCTGAACGTGCAGGAACATGATGCATCCACCCTGTGGCTTTGACGTGCTCGATTGAGACATCGTCTTGTTGTGCCGGGGGAGAGGAACCTACCAAGTGAGGACGAAGCCGACCATGTTCAAGCGCATGCTTCGCGCGGTCCTGGTGACCGCTCTCTCCGCAGGGATTGGCCTGGGTGCGGTGAGTGCCATGGATCTCGCCTGGAGCCACCCAGCGAAGAGCACAGCCGCGCCGTCTGACCTTGCCTGGATCACGCCGGCGGGTGACAAGGCATGAGTACCCCTCCCGATGACCGCACCTTCCGCCGGGAAATGGCCACGGCCTACCGGTCGGGCTGGCACTTCATCGACCTCGCCACCGCGATCCCCCACCCCGGTGACTCGTTGATGGTCACCTTGGTCGGCGAGCCGGTGATCATCGTACGGGACGACGACGAGGACATCCGCGCCTACCGGTGCCTGCGCCGGCCCCGCGGCGCGCCCCAGCCGGTGCGCTGCGCCGTGCGCTACGGCATGGTCTTCGTCAACCTCGACCAGCGTGACCACCAGCTGATCGGGAAGCGGAAGCGGGATGCCGAGCGGCACTCCGCCGCTTCCGACCCCCTCACAGCCACCCCCCGCAGCGCCTGACGCGATTCCCCCGTCGTTGTAAATCGCGCAGGTGCTTCCCCCAGCAGCGGCGCCACCGTGGACCTGAACACGGTGGCGCCGCTGTGGTGTGTGCGGGGTGTGCGCGTCGTGTGCGGCGTGCCGGTTCAGGCCGCGGGCCGCTGCGCCGCCGCGGCGGGTTCCTTCACATGGCCGAGCGCGCGGTCCACCGCGATCTCGATGACCACCCGGGCCGGGTTCTCCCGCGGGTTCCTGCCGTACCGCTCGGCGTACCTGCGCTCCGCGTCCGCCACCCGCGCGGGTTCCGCCGACACCGTCGCCCGGCCTTCGAGCGTGGCCCAGTGGCGGCCCGCCACCTGGCAGACCGCGACCCGCGCGCCCGCCGGGGCGGCGGCAAGGACGTGTGCCACCTTGCGGCTGGTGCCGCTCGCGATCACCCGGGCGATCCGCTCCTCGGGGTCGTACGTCACGCCGACGGGCACCACGTGCGGGGTGCCGTCGCGGCGGAGCGTCGTCAGGGTGCAGAGGTGACGTTCCCGCCAGAAGCTGAGGTAGGGCGCGGGCAGGGCGCCGAGGTCGAGGGCCATGGGCGGAAGGTAGCCCGGTCGGACTTCCGACATCCTCCTTGAGTGGAATAGACTCAACTTTGTGTACGTTGGGTGAGTCAGTATGAGGGGGCCCTCCGAGGGCACCCGCACAGCATCCGACAGCACGCGTACCGACCCGTGCGCACCCCGTGCGCGGCCGCGTACGCACCCGTACCGAAAGCCGCAGGCAGCAAGGAGGAGCAGCCCCCAGTGGACGCCGAGCTGACGAACAGGAGCCGGGACGCGATCAACGCGGCGACGAGCCGGGCCGTGTCCGAAGGCCATCCGGACCTGACCCCCGCGCACCTCCTCCTCGCCCTGCTGGAGGGCCAGGACAACGAGAACATCACCGACCTGCTCGCCGCGGTCGACGCCGACCAGGTCGCCGTGCGCGCCGCCACCGAGCGCGCCCTCGCCGCCCTGCCGAGCGTCACGGGGTCGACGGTGGCCCCGCCGCAGCCCAACCGCGACCTGCTCGCCGTGATCGCGGACGCCGACCGGCGGGCCAAGGAGCTCGGCGACGACTATCTGTCCACCGAGCACCTGCTCATCGCCCTCGCCGCCAAGGGCGGCCCGGCGGGCGACGTACTGACCGAGAACGGCGCGACGGACAAGAAGCTGCTCGCCGCCTTTGAGCAGAGCCGTGGAGGGCGACGCGTGACCACCCCCGACCCGGAGGGCCAGTACAAGGCCCTGGAGAAGTTCGGCACGGACTTCACCGCCGCCGCCCGCGAGGGCCGTCTCGACCCCGTGATCGGGCGCGACCAGGAGATCCGGCGGGTCGTCCAGGTCCTGTCCCGGCGCACCAAGAACAACCCCGTGCTCATCGGCGAGCCCGGCGTCGGCAAGACCGCCGTCGTCGAGGGCCTCGCCCAGCGCATCGTCAAGGGCGACGTGCCCGAGTCCCTGAAGGACAAGCGGCTGGTCTCGCTCGACCTGGGCGCCATGGTCGCGGGCGCCAAGTACCGCGGCGAGTTCGAGGAGCGCCTGAAGACCGTGCTCTCCGAGATCAAGGAGAGCGACGGGCAGGTCATCACGTTCATCGACGAGCTGCACACCGTCGTCGGCGCGGGCGCGGGCGGCGACTCCGCCATGGACGCGGGCAACATGCTCAAGCCCATGCTGGCCCGCGGCGAGCTGCGCATGGTCGGCGCCACCACGCTGGACGAGTACCGCGAGCGGATCGAGAAGGACCCGGCCCTGGAGCGGCGCTTCCAGCAGGTGCTCGTCGCCGAGCCCTCCGTCGAGGACTCCATCGCGATCCTGCGCGGGCTCAAGGGGCGCTACGAGGCCCACCACAAGGTGCAGATCGCGGACAGCGCCCTGGTCGCCGCCGCCACGCTCTCCGACCGGTACATCACCTCGCGGTTCCTGCCCGACAAGGCCATCGACCTCGTCGACGAGTCGGCGTCGCGGCTGCGCATGGAGATCGACTCCTCGCCCGTCGAGATCGACGAGCTCCAGCGCGCCGTCGACCGGCTTCGCATGGAGGAGCTGGCCCTCACCAAGGAGACCGACCCGGCCTCCCGGCAGCGCCTGGAGAAGCTGCGCCGCGACCTCGCCGACAAGGAGGAGGAGCTGCGCGGGCTCACCGCCCGCTGGGAGAAGGAGAAGCAGTCCCTCAACCGCGTCGGCGAGCTGAAGGAGAAGCTGGACGAGCTGCGCGGCCAGGCCGAGCGGGCCCAGCGCGACGGCGACTTCGACACCGCGAGCAAGCTCCTGTACGGCGAGATCCCCGCCCTGGAGCGGGATCTGGAGGCCGCGTCCGAGGCCGAGGAGGAGGCCGCCAAGGCCGGGACGAAGGCCGACACCATGGTCAAGGAGGAGGTCGGGCCCGACGACATCGCCGACGTCGTGGCGGCCTGGACCGGCATCCCCGCCGGGCGCCTCCTCGAAGGCGAGACGCAGAAGCTCCTGCGCATGGAGGACGAGCTGGGCAGGCGCCTCATCGGGCAGGCCGAGGCCGTGCGGGCCGTCTCCGACGCCGTCCGGCGCACCCGGGCCGGGATCGCCGACCCCGACCGCCCCACCGGCTCCTTCCTTTTCCTCGGCCCCACCGGCGTCGGCAAGACCGAGCTGGCCAAGGCGCTCGCCGACTTCCTCTTCGACGACGAGCGGGCGATGGTCCGCATCGACATGAGCGAGTACGGCGAGAAGCACAGCGTGGCCCGCCTCGTCGGCGCGCCTCCCGGCTACGTCGGGTACGAGGAGGGCGGCCAGCTCACCGAGGCCGTGCGGCGCAGGCCGTACTCCGTCGTCCTGCTCGACGAGGTCGAGAAGGCGCACCCGGAGGTCTTCGACGTGCTGCTCCAGGTGCTCGACGACGGGCGGCTCACGGACGGCCAGGGACGGACGGTGGACTTCCGCAACACCATCCTGATCCTCACGTCGAACCTGGGAAGCCAGTTCCTGGTGGAGCCCCTGACCAGCGAGCACGAGAAGAAGCAGCAGGTCCTGGAGGTCGTGCGGGCCTCCTTCAAACCGGAGTTCCTGAACCGGCTCGACGACCTCGTGGTCTTCTCGGCGCTCGACAAGGACGAGCTGGCGCGGATCGCCGAGCTCCAGATCTCCCGGCTCGCCAAGCGGCTTGCCGACCGGAGGCTCACGCTCGACATCACGCCCGAGGCGCTGGCCTGGCTCGCGGACAAGGGCAACGACCCGGCGTACGGCGCCCGGCCGCTGCGCCGCCTGATCCAGACGGCCATCGGCGACCGGCTCGCGAAGGAGATCCTCGCGGGCGAGGTCAAGGACGGCGACACCGTGCGCGTGGACGTCTTCGGCGACGACCTCATCGTGGGCCCCGCGAGCGCCCCGGCGCCCGGAAAGTCCCTGTAGGCGCCCGGCGGGGCGCCGTAACCGGTCACATCCAGGGGCGGGGGTTGCGGGCCCCCGCCCGCCATGGGGGAGGATGGCTCAATCCGTACGAAGTACGAAGGGAAATAACGGTGAGCATCGACCCGTCCTCGATTCCGAATTTCGGGGGCCAGCCCGAACCGCAGCAGGGCGCAGGACCGGCGGGCCCCGTCGTCCCTGACCAGGACCTCGTCAAGCAGCTCCTGGAGCAGATGGAACTCAAGTACGTCGTCGACGACGAGGGTGACCTCGCGGCGCCGTGGGAGGAGTTCCGGACGTACTTCATGTTCCGCGGCGAGGACGACCAGCAGGTCTTCTCGGTCAGGACCTTCTACGACAGGCCGCACGGCATCGAGGAGAAGCCGCAGATCCTGGAGTCCATCGACGACTGGAACCGCCGCACGCTCTGGCCCAAGGTCTACACGCACACGCACGACGACGGCACCGTCCGCCTCATCGGCGAGGCCCAGATGCTGATCGGCACGGGTGTCTCCCTGGAGCACTTCGTGTCGTCGACGGTCAGCTGGGTGCGGGCCGCGATCGAGTTCGACCGCTGGCTCGTGGAGCAGCTGGGCCTGGAGACGGACGCCGACGCGGCGGACGACGCCGAGCCCGGCGACGAGCAGGCCTGACGGCCGCGGTTTCCGTACCGCACACAGCACTACAACGGCATGCGGGCCGTCGTCACCAGATACGTCCCGTACGCGAGCGAGAGCCCGGCCAGGGCGCCGACCACCAGGACGGCGTGGATCGGCCGGGCTCTCGCCGTGCGCACCAGGGCACACGCCAGCGGCAGCAGCAGCGGGAACGCGGGCAGCAGGAAGCGCGGCTTCGACTCGAAGAAGCCGGAGCCGCCGACCGTGACCAGCAGCAGCACCCCGGTGTAGACGAGCAGCGGCAGCGGGGCGCGGTCGCAGAGCAGCAGCCCGTACAGGAGCAGCGCCGCCGCGACGATCATCAGGGTCACGGCGAAGACGAGCTTGTCGCCGTGCAGGAGCAGATGGCGGGCGAAGGCGAGCGAGCCCCGGCCGAAGTCGAAGCGGGAGCCCCAGTCGCGCTGCACCGCGAAGTACCCGCCGAGCGGATCGCCCCTGCGCACCCCCACCCACAGCACGTACGCGCCCCAGCCGACGGGGGCGAGCGCCGCGCCCGTCCACAGCCTGTGGGGAACGCGGCCCCGGTGCCGGACGATCTCGCAGACCGCCGTCACCGCGACGGCGGCGGCCACCGCGAAGCCGTTCGGCCGGGCCAGGCCCGCGAGCGCGGCGAGGGCGCCCGCCGTCAGCCAGCGGCCGGTGAGCAGCGCGTACAGGGAGCCCGCCGCGAGCGCCGTCAGGACCGGCTCGGTGTACGCCATCGTCAGGATCACGGAGTGCGGCAGGAGGCCCCACAGCAGGACGAGGACCGTGGCCGTGCGGTGGTCGTGGAGCCGGGCGGCGATCTTGTAGATGCCGAGGGCGGCCGCGCCCGCGCCGAGCCAGGAGACGAGCAGGCCCGCGGCGCCGTAGCCGAGCGGCGTGAGCGTCTCCACCGCGCGGATCAGGGCCGGGTAGAGCGGGAAGAAGGCCAGGTCGCTCTGGACGACGCCGGGTTCGAAGTACAGGGTGCGGCCGTAGCCGTGGGCGGCGATGCCGGTGTACCAGCGGGAGTCCCAGGAGCGGCCCAGGAGGCGGAAGGCGTCCTGGTGGCTGGTGTGGGCGGCGATCGCGAGCGCGAGCAGACCGGTGAGGCGGGCGGCGGCGAAGGCGCCCAGGGCGTGCGCGGCGTGGGCTGCCGCCCGCTTGGCCGGTGGGGTGGGCTCGCACTCCGTGCGGCGGGCGCGTGTGACGGGGGCCGGGACGGTGGGGCTGGGGTGGGTCACATCGGAACCTTGCGGTCCCCCTGGGGCGGGCGCGAGTTAGGCGGGGCCGTGTGGGTGGGGGTTTTCCCCAGGGGGCGGAACGGGCTACAGCGACTTCAGGCGGGCGACCGCTTCCTCCAGGACCGGGGTCTGCTTGCAGAAGGCGAAGCGGACGAAGGGGGCGCCCTGGTCGCGGTGGTCGTAGAAGACCGCGTTGGGGATGGCGACGACGCCCGCGCGCTCGGGCAGGGCGCGGCAGAAGGCGAAGCCGTCGCTCTCGCCGAGCGGGCGGATGTCGGTGGTGACGAAGTACGTGCCCGCCGGGCGGTAGACCTCGAAGCCCGCCGCCGTGAGCCCGGAGGCCAGCAGGTCGCGCTTGGCGCGCATGTCGTCGAGGAACGAGGCGAAGTACGTGTCGGGCAGCGCGAGCGCTTCCGCGACCGCGTACTGGAACGGGCCCGAGGACACGAACGTGAGGAACTGCTTCGCCGACCGCACCGCCGTGACCAGGTCCGGCGCGGCCGTGACCCAGCCGACCTTCCAGCCCGTGAACGAGAACGTCTTGCCCGCCGAGCCGATCGTCACCGTGCGCTCGCGCATGCCGGGGAAGGAGGCGAGCGGGACGTGGCCGCCCTCGTCGAAGACCAGGTGCTCGTACACCTCGTCGGTCACGACGAGCAGATCGCGCTCCACGGCGAGCCTCGCGATCTCGGCGAGCTCCGCGCGGGTGAGGACGGTGCCGGTCGGGTTGTGCGGGGTGTTGAGCAGGAGCAGCCGGGTGCGCGGGGTGACGGCGTCCCGCAGCTCGTCGAGGTCGAGGCTGAAGCGTCCGTCCCCGGGGCGCAGCGTCACCGGCACCCGGGTGCCGCCCGCGAGGGCGATCGAGGCGGCGTACGAGTCGTAGTACGGCTCCAGGGCGATGACCTCGTCGCCCGGCTCGACCAGGGCGAGCAGCGAGGCGGCGATGGCCTCGGTGGCGCCCGCGGTGACGAGGACCTCGCGGTCGGGGTCGTGGGACAGGCCGTAGTGGTGCTCCTGGTGGGCGGCGATCGCGGCGCGCAGCTCGGGGACGCCGGGGCCCGGCGGGTACTGGTTGCCGCGGCCGTCGCGCAGGGCGCGCACCGCGGCCTCGCGCACCTGCTCGGGGCCGTCCGTGTCCGGGAAGCCCTGGCCCAGGTTGATCGCCCCGGTCCGCAGCGCGAGCGCGGACATCTCGGCGAAGATCGTCGTACCGAATTCCGCGAGGCGGCGGTTGAGCAGCGGGCGGCCGTCGCGGGAGGCACCGGGGGATGACGTCATGAGCGTCATCCTCCGCCGAACCTCTGGACTTCCTCAACTCTGCTTTGGCGGCGGCCGGGCGGGGGCATCCCCTTGTCACGCAACGACGCGGGACCATATCCGCACAGCGGCGCCGGTTCGGGGGAACGGTCCGGGGCCGTCTCGGGGGAAAGGAAGTGAAGGATGGGGGCGATGGTTGTGGCCTTGTTCTTCATCGGCTGGTTCGTGGTGATCGGGCTGCTCGTGCATGTCAGCAGGAACGGCCGCAGGCGCACCGGGTCGGGGAGCCGCAGTTGGTGGGCGGGGTCCAGCTCCAGCAGCGGGACCGCGACCTACGACGGCGGTGGTTCGTCCTGTGGCGGAGGCTCTTCCTGTGGCGGCGGCTCGTCCTGCGGCGGCGGTTCGTCCTGCGGTGGCGGGGGCGGAGGTTGCGGCGGCGGAGGCAGCTGACACGGGGCAGCTGGTCCACTGGGCCGAGCGCCCGGCGGGAGACAACTCCCGCCGGGCGCTTCGTCGTTGACGGACCGATTGGCGTCCATAGGATGCCATTTCCGGACTGACTGCTTTCCATGAAACGTGAACAGATGAACTGTTCGGCCCTCTAGGGGATGGAAACCCTACGAAGTTGGGTAAAAGCGCTGTGGCAGTGTCGCAGTTCATGATTCCCTCTTAACCGTCACACCGCCCTCGGACGCACCCGCTCGGCAGGCAGCGGGACGTCTCCGTGGGCACGCGCCGGCAACCCCCTCCGCCTGGTGTCCGACCGGGCGCGCCGGCCCCCCCACCTCCATTGCGTGTTAGCGGAGCCGACCCATGCTCACGACCCTGAAGACTGTCTACACCGACACGCGCGCCGGGGACCTGGCCTGGGCCCTCGGCCGCGAGCCGCTGCCCGCGCTCGCCACTCTCGACCTCGAACTGACCGGTGCGGCCGTCCAGTTGAGACTCCTCGGGGCCTCCCACCAAGTGCTGCTCGAAGAGGACCGGGGCAGCTGTTCCGAGACCGTCGCCTGCATCCCCGGCAGCAGCACGCCGCTGCCGCTCGGCGTCTCCAAGCGGGTCGGCGAGTGGGAGTACGAGTTCGCGGCCCGCGTCGAAACGCTGTCGCGGGGTCAGTTCGCGGGCCGGGCGCAGGAGTTGCTCGCCCTCGTCACGGAGCACCCGCACGGGCTCGCCGGGGTCTTCCCCGGCATCCCGCACGCGTTCACCGCGATGCTGGCGCAGCGGCACGAGGGCTCGGTGATGTGGCGGACCTGGCACGCCTATCCCCAGGACGGGCAGCTCGTGGCGACCCGTACGCGGGTCGGCGTGCGAATGCCCGCACCCCTCTGAGCTGGGCCGGGCGGCGGTTCGCGGTGCTCGGTTCGCGGCGCCGCGATGGCCCGGCGGACGGCGGTTCACACATTCTCGCCGTCACCTCCACTCTTGTGGGGGACTTGGCGTGAGCGAACGGTGACGTAGCGTTCCCAGCGTGATCGAGCCGCGTCAGCGTCTTCCCGTCACGCCCCGGACAGGCCGCTTCCTCGTCCTCGCGGGCGTGTTCATCTGCGCCGCCTGCGGACTCGTGTACGAACTGGAACTCGTCGCCCTCGCCTCGTACTTGATCGGCGATTCCGTCACCCAGGCCTCCGTCGTCCTGTCCGTCATGGTCTTCGCGATGGGTATCGGCTCGCTGCTCGCCAAGCGCCTGCGCTGCCGGGCCGCCGCCGGGTTCGGGCTCGTCGAGGCGGCCCTCGCGCTCGTCGGCGGGTGCAGCGCCATGGTCCTGTACGCGGCGTTCGCGTGGGCGGGCGACCGGGGCGAGATGTGGGCCAGCGGATCCCGCTATCTCTTCGTGGTGTTCTCCCTGGCCATCGGCGTCCTCATCGGCGCCGAAGTGCCCCTGCTCATGGTGCTCATCCAGCGCGTCCGGCGGCAGGACGCGGGCGGCGCCGTCGCCGACCTGTTCGCCGCGGACTACGTGGGCGCCCTGGTCGGCGGCCTCGCCTTCCCCTTCCTGCTGCTCCCCTGGTTCGGGCAGCTCACCGGGGCGCTGCTCACCGGCGCCGTCAACGTCCTCGCGGGCGGCGCGCTCGTCCTCGGCCTGTTCGGCCGCGACCTGAGTCCGCGCGGGCGCTGGCTGCTGCTCGTGGTCAACGCCGTCGTGCTCGCCGTCCTCGCCTCCGCCGCCGTGCTCGTCGACGACTTCGAACGGGCCGCGCGCCGGGCCGTGTACGGCTCCGGGATCCGCGTCGCCGTCCGCACCGACGTCCAGGAAGTCGTCCTCACCGGCCGCGACCGGGAGTCCCTGCACCTCTTCCTCGACGGCAGGCTGCGCGTCAGCGGCCGCGACGAGCGGCGCTACCACCAGGCCCTCGTACAGCCCGCCCTGCACGGCGGCCGCCACCAGCGGGTCCTCGTCCTCGGCGGCGGCGACGGACTCGCCGCCGCCGAGGTGCTGCGGCACGCCGGGGTGCGCCGCGTCGACATCGTCGAACTCGACCCGGCCGTCGTCGACCTGGCCCGCCATGACCCGGGCCTGAGCGAACTCAACGGCCACGTCTACCGCGACCCGCGCGTGCGCGTCGTCCACGCCGACGCCTTCCGCTGGCTGCGCGGACCGCACCCGCGCGTGTACGACGTCGTCGTCGCCGACCTGCCCGACCCCGGCATCACCGCCAGCACCCAGCTGTACTCGCAGGAGTTCTACGGCCTGGTCTCGCGCGTCCTCACCGACGACGGGCGCTTCGCCGTGCACGCCGGGCCCGCCGCGACCCGGCCGCACACCTACTGGACCGTCGACGCGACGCTGCGCGCCGCCGGGTACCGGACCGAGCCCTACCGCCTCACCGGCCGCCGCGGCTCCTACGCCGGGCCCGACCGCACCCCCGACCCCGGCGGGGCGCCCCGCGACTGGGGCTTCGTGCTCGCCGCCCGCGCCGAGCCGGTGCTCGGCGCGGCCCGCTCCTGTGCCGTGCTGCGCGCCGGATCCCGCGCCGCCGAGCGGCTGCGGCCGTCCGACTGGCGCACCATCGAGCCGTCCACGCTGGTGCATCCGCGCTACGCCGACTGACGGCCCGCGGCAGGCCGGGCGGGGCGAAGTGGCGTACATCACGGCGGCGGCGTCGGTACGCTCAACTGTCATGGAGCATGAGGTGTTCGTACCGGTTCCGGAAGAGCCGCTCCGCGAGGCACTGGCCGACCCCGAGCGGGTCGCCCGCGCGGTGCCCGGGTTGCAGCGGGACGCCGACCCAGGGCCTGACGCGCTGCCCGTCACCGGGCGGCTCAAGGTGCGCGTCGGCGGCCACACGATCACCTACCGCGGTGGCCTGCGGGTCGCCGCGCGCGGCGACGGCGGGTACGCGGTGACCGGGGAGGCCCACGAGGCCCGGGGCAGCGGCGCCGTAACGTTCTCCCTCGTGCTGCGCCTGGCCGCCGCCGCGGAGGGGGGCACGCAGGTCGCCTTCAGCGGGACCGCGTCCGCCGACGGGCGGGTCGCCGAGGCCGTGAAGAGTTCTCCACAGGCTGTGGAGAGCGCGGTCCGGCGGCTCCTCGCGCGCTTCGCGGAAGGCCTCGCGGCGCCCGGCCCGGCCGCGGCCCCGGAACCGGCCCCCGCCCCGGCGCCGTCCCGCGTCTTCGACGCCGAGGTGCCGCCGCCGGCGCTGGATCCGCTCTCCGACGTCGATTCCGTCGATTCCCTGGATGACGCGGCCAGTGGGCCCGAGGCCGCGCACGCGCGGCGGACGATGATCGGGCGCAGTGCGGAGGAGGTCGACCACGCGCCGCCCCGGGGGCGGTACGCGCCCGTGCCCGCGCCCGAGACGCTCGGCGGCGGCGCCGCCCTGCGCTGGGCCGCGCCCGCGGCGGCCGTCCTCGTCGCGTCGGCGATCGTGGTCACCCGGGCCCTGCGCAAGCGTCGCTGAAGCCCTCGCGGGTGCGCCCCAGGCCCGCCCCTTCCCGCTTCCTGGGGGCTCCGCCCCCAGACCCCCGCTCCTCAAACGCCGGAGGGGCTGATTCTTACGCCGGCCCAGCCGGAGATCCTTAAAGGCACGACTAGGGTCGGAGCGTGAGTAGCGAAGAGATCACGTTGGCCGCGGGTGACGCGGAAGTCTCGGTGCGGCCGGGGAGCGGGGCCCGCCTCGGCAGTCTCAAGGTGGGCGGCGTCGAGCTGCTGCGGCAGGGGGAGCGCTACGGCTGCTTCCCGATGGTGCCGTGGTGCGGCCGGACCAGGGACGGCCGCTTCCTGAACGGCGGCCACCCCCACCAGCTCCCCCTCAACTCCCCGCCGCACGCCATCCACGGCACCGGCAGGGACACCGCGTGGAAGACCGCCCGGGTCAGCGGCCGCGAGGCCGTGTTCACCTACGACCTCGCGGACCCGTGGCCCTACCCGGGACGGGTCACCCAGATCGTCGAGCTGACGGAGAGCGCGCTGACGCTGCGGATGTCCGTGGAGACGTACGGCGACTCCTTCCCGGCGCAGGCGGGCTGGCACCCGTGGTTCAACCGGCGCCTCACCGACGGCGGCGAGGACGTCCGGATCGCCTTCGACGCGGCCTGGCAGGAGCAGCGGGGCGAGGACCACCTGCCCACCGGCGCGCGTATCGACCCGCTGCCGGGCCCCTGGGACGACTGCTTCGGGATGCCGGACGGCGTCGACGTCACCCTGACCTGGCCGGGCGAGCTGGAGCTGAACGTGGCCAGCCGCGAGGAGTGGGTCGTCGTGTACGACGAGCAGGAGGCCGCCGTGTGCGTGGAGCCGCAGAGCGGCCCGCCCAACGGCCTGAACACCCTGCCGCGCCTGGTCACCCCGCTGGAGCCCCTGGAGACGTCGACCACCTGGACCTGGCGGCGGCTCTGAAGGCCCGGCCGCGCCCTTAAGCTCGTAGCCATGACGAACGACGTACGCGGTGACCTGCTGCGGCAGATCAAGGACAAGGCCGTCGTGCACGGCAAGGTGACCCTCTCCTCGGGCCTGGAGGCCGACTACTACGTCGACCTGCGCCGCATCACCCTGGACGGGGAGGCCGCCCCGCTCGTCGGACAGGTGCTGCTCGACCTCACGAGCGAGCTGGAGTTCGACGCCGTGGGCGGCCTGACGATGGGGGCCGACCCGGTCGCCGCGTCGATGCTGCACGCGGCCGCCGCGCGCGGCCGCCGCCTGGACGCCTTCGTGGTGCGCAAGGCCGCCAAGGCGCACGGCCTGCAGCGGCGCGTCGAGGGCCCGGACATCAAGGGGCGGCGCGTCCTCGTCGTCGAGGACACCTCCACCACCGGCGGCTCCCCGCTGACCGCCGTGGAGGCCGTGCGCGAGGCCGGGGCCGAGGTCGTGGGCGTGGCCACGATCGTGGACCGGGCCACCGGCGCCGACGTGAAGATCACCGAAGGCGCGGGGGTCCCGTACCTCTTCGCGTACTCGAAGGACGAGCTCGGGCTCGACTGAGCACGTCCCGCAAGTCTGGAAGGATGGGGGCGACGACATCGCCGTCGCCGCCCCCGGGTTCCCCGGCGTCCCAGGGTTCCCTAGACACCCAGGTCAGGGCCAAGCAGCACAGCACCCACCCCGCACATCACAAGGAGCGGACACATGCCCATCGCAACCCCCGAGGTCTACAACGAGATGCTCGACCGGGCGAAGGCAGGCAAGTTCGCCTACCCGGCCATCAACGTGACCTCGTCCCAGACCCTGCACGCCGCCCTGCGTGGCTTCGCGGAGGCGGAGAGCGACGGCATCATCCAGATTTCCACCGGTGGCGCTGAGTTCCTGGGCGGGCAGCACAGCAAGGACATGGTGACGGGCGCGGTGGCCCTCGCCGAGTTCGCGCACATCGTCGCCAAGAAGTACGACGTCACGATCGCGCTGCACACCGACCACTGCCCGAAGGACAAGCTGGACACCTACGTCCGGCCGCTCATCGACGTCTCCGCCGAGCGCGTCGCCCGCGGCGAGAACCCGCTGTTCCAGTCCCACATGTGGGACGGCTCCGCGGAGACCCTCGCCGACAACCTGGCCATCGGCCAGGAGCTGCTTGCCAAGGCCGCCGCCGCGAAGATCATCCTTGAGGTCGAGATCACCCCGACCGGCGGCGAGGAGGACGGCGTCACGCACGAGATCAACGACGAGCTGTACACCACCGTCGACGACGCGCTGCGCACCGCCGAGGCCCTCGGCCTCGGTGAGAAGGGCCGCTACCTGCTCGCCGCGTCCTTCGGCAACGTCCACGGCGTGTACAAGCCGGGCAACGTCGTGCTGCGCCCCGAGCTCCTGAAGGACCTCCAGGAGGGTGTCGCCTCGAAGTACGGCAAGGCGTCCCCCTTCGACTTCGTGTTCCACGGCGGCTCCGGCTCCACGGCACAGGAGATCGCCACGGCCCTGGAGAACGGCGTCGTGAAGATGAACCTCGACACCGACACCCAGTACGCCTTCACGCGTCCCGTCGCGGACCACATGTTCAAGAACTACGACGGCGTCCTGAAGGTCGACGGCGAGGTCGGCTCGAAGAAGACCTACGACCCGCGCACCTGGGGCAAGCTGGCCGAGGCCTCCATGGCCAAGCGCGTGACCGAGGCGTGCGGCGCGCTGCGCTCCACGGGCACGAAGCTCAAGTAGTCCACCGCTCGACGGGCCCGGCACTCCTCGTGGGTGCCGGGCCCGTCGGCGTACCCGGAGGGAACGACCGACCGTGGCGTACGACTTCGACACTCCTGTGGACCGGCGCGGCACCTGGTGCGTCCAGTGGGACGGCATCCGCGACCGGTTCCCGGTGCCCGACCTGCTGCCCTTCACCATCTCCGACATGGACTTCCGCAGCGCGCCCGAGGTCCTCGACGCCCTCCAACAGCGCGTCGCGCACGGCGTGTTCGGCTACACCGACTGGCGCAACGACGACTTCCGCGGCGCGGTGCACGACTGGTTCAAGAGCCGCTACGACACGGACGTCGACCCCGCGTCCCTCGTGTACGCCCCGTCCGTGCTCAACCAGATATCCCAGCTCCTGCGCATGTGGACGGAGCCGGGCGAGGGCGTCGTCGTGCACACGCCGACGTACGACGGCTTCCGCAAGGCGGTGACCGGGCTCGGACGCGAACTGCGGGGCGTGCCCCTGGAGGACCCCGGGTTCGCCGCCCTCGACGCCGAGCTGGCGCGCCCCGACAGCCGCGTCCTCATCCTGTGTTCCCCGCACAACCCCACCGGCCGGGTGTGGACCGAGGCCGAGCTGCGCGCGGTGGCCGGCCTGTGCGAGCGGCACGGCGTCGCCGTCATCAGCGACGAGATCCACGCCGACCTCACCCACGAGGGACACGTCCACCGGCCCTGGACCCGCTACGGCCGGGGCCGCTGGGCCCTCGTCACCTCCGCGACGAAGGCCTTCAACTTCCCCGCGCTGAGCGGGAGTTACGGGCTCATCGGCGACCCCGGCGACCACGCCGCCTTCGTCCGCCGCATGGACACCGGCGAGGGCCTCGCCTCGCCCGCGGTCCTCTCGCTGACCGCGCACATCGCCGCGTACCGTGAGGGCGCCGCCTGGCTGGACGCCGTGCGCGCCTACACCCACGCCAACCTGCGCCTGGTGGCCACCACCCTGAACGCGGCCTTCCCCGCCCTTCACTGGCGGCCGCCGCACGCGGGCTATCTGGCCTGGATCGACCTCCGCCCCGTCCTGGGCGAGACCTCCGACGACGCCCTCCAGCACCACCTCGTGCACGAGGAGCGGGTCGCGGTGATGCCGGGCACCACCTACGGCGCCCCGGGCTTCGTGCGCCTCAACGTGGGGTGCCCGCGGAGCAAGGCGCGGGCGGGCGCCGAGGCCCTGGTCCGGGCGGTGCGCGCGGTGGCCGCCGCGCGCTAGGGCGGCGGGGCCCCGGTGCCCCGGGGCGGGGAAGGGGCCCGGGGCGCACCCGTGCGGGGGGTCATGGAGCAGACTGGAGCCCATGGCCATTCACGAGAACCTGCTCGGGGGACCGCCCCCGACCCATCTGCCCGACGACCCGGAGCCCCGGGAGCTGCTCGCGGGCGGTACGGCGGCCGCCGATGTCGCCGCCAAGTACCCGACGTCCTCCCTCGCCTGGGCGCGCCTCGCGGACGAGGCGTTCGAGGCGGGCCGCGTCGTCGAGTCGTACGCGTACGCCCGTACCGGATACCACCGGGGTCTGGACGCCCTGCGCAGGGCCGGCTGGAAGGGCCACGGCCCGGTGCCGTGGGAGCACGAGCCGAACCGCGGCTTCCTGCGGGCGCTGCACGGCCTGGCCCGCGCGGCGCAGTCGATCGGCGAGCAGGAGGAGTACGAGCGCTGCTCGACGTTCCTGCGGGACTCCTCGGCGACGGCCGCGGACACCCTGGGCTAGCCCCTCGCGTCGCGGACCTGCCTGGGCCACCCGGTGTGACCAGGCAGGTCTTGCCGTTTCCCGGGATGTTGCGGAGGATGCGGGTGGGGACCGGGGCCCCCGTGCCGCTACGGCAGGGGCGGACCGCTACCCGGATCACGCATCTAGGAGACAGCGATGTCCCACGAGGCGAGCACGGCAGGCGAGACTCTCGAGATGAACGAGATACAGCAGACGTCCGGCGAAACGCCCACCGAGAGCCCCGACAGCCCCAACCTCGACTTCGCCGGCAGCACCCCTTACGAGGACTACGTGAAGGCGGACGTCCTCACCCACCTCCAGCACCTGCGCTCCGACGACCCGGGCGAGATGGTCTTCCTGGTCACGACCCAGGTGATGGAGCTGTGGTTCACGGTCATCGTGCACGAGTGGGAGACCGCGTCGCGCGCCCTGCGCGACGACGACGTGCCGACCGCGGTGGCCGCCCTGAAGCGTTCCGTGCGCGAGCTGGAGGCCCTGAACGCCTCCTGGAAGCCGCTCGGCCAGCTCACCCCCGGCCAGTTCAACTCCTACCGGGGCTCGCTCGGCGAGGGCTCGGGCTTCCAGTCGGCGATGTACCGGCGCATGGAGTTCCTGCTCGGCGAGAAGTCCGCGTCCATGCTGGTCCCGCACCGGGGCACCCCGCGCGTGTACGCGGAGCTGGAGAAGGCCCTCCAGGAGCCCAGCCTGTACGACGAGGTGCTCCGGCTGCTCGCGCACCGCGGGTACGACGTCCCCGCCGAGGTCCTCGACCGCGACGTGGCGGCCAGGTACGAGCCGTCGCCCCGCGTCGAGGCCGTGTGGACCGAGCTCTACTCCGGTGACGACAACGCCGACCTGGCCCGCCTCGGCGAGGCCCTGACCGACGTCGCCGAGCTGGTGTGGCGCTGGCGCAACGACCACCTGGTGGCCACCCGCAGGTCCATGGGCTCCAAGACCGGCACCGGCGGCTCCGCGGGCGTGGCCTGGCTGGAGAAGCGCGCCACGAAGAACGTGTTCCCCGAGCTGTGGACGGCGCGCAGCCATGTCTGAGCCGAGGGAAGCAGACCTGCGCGCGCGGGCCGCCGCCCTCGACGCCGCCGACCGGCTCGCCGCCAAGCGCAAGGAGTTCGTCCTCGACGACACGGTGTACCTGGACGGCAACTCCCTGGGCGCGCTGCCCGCGCACGTGGCGGACCGCGTCGCCGACGTCGTCACGCGCGAGTGGGGCAGCCTGCGCATCCGCTCCTGGGAGGAGAGCGGCTGGTGGACCGCGCCCGAGCGGATCGGGGAGCGGATCGCCCCGCTCATCGGCGCGGCCCCGGGCCAGGTGGTCGTCTCCGACTCGACGAGCGTGAACGTCTTCAAGGCGGTCGTCGCCGCCGTGCGCCTGGCCCAGGCCGACGACGCCGCGCGCGACGAGGTCGTCGTCGACGCCACCACCTTCCCGACGGACGGGTACGTCGCCGAGTCCGCCGCCCGCCTCACCGGCTGCCGCGTGGTCCCGGCCGCCCCGGCCGACGTGCCCGGCCTGCTCGGCCCGCGCACGGCCGCGGTGCTGCTCAACCACGCCGACTACCAGTCGGGCCGCCTGCACGACCTGGCGGGGCTCACGGCGGCCGTGCGCGCGGCGGGCGCCCGCGTGGTGTGGGACCTGTGCCACACGGCGGGCGCGCTGCCCGTCGCTCTCGACGAGCACGGCGTGGACCTCGCGGTCGGCTGCACGTACAAGTACCTGAACGGCGGCCCGGGTTCGCCCTCGTACCTCTACGTACGCCGTGACCTGCAGTCCCGCTTCGACTCGCCGCTGCCGGGGTGGAACTCGCACACCGACCCCTTCGGCATGCGGCCCGGCTACGAACCCGCCGAAGGCGTGGTGCGCGGCCGCGTCGGCACGCCGGACATCCTGTCGCTGCTCGCCCTGGAGGCGGCCCTCGACGTCTGGGACGGCGTCTCGCTCGACGACGTGCGGGCCAAGTCCCTGGCGCTCACGGACTTCTTCCTGGAGTGCGTCGAGGCGTACGTGCCCGAGGGGCGGGCCGAGTCCGTCACCCCGGCCGCGCACGCGGAGCGCGGCAGCCAGATCGCGCTGCGCTGCCCGGACGCGCGGGAGGTCATGCCGAAGCTCGTCGCGGCAGGCGTGGTCGGCGACTTCCGCGCACCGGACGTGCTGCGCTTCGGCTTCACCCCGCTGTACGTGTCGTTCGCGGACGCGGAGCGGGCCGCGCGGGTCCTCGGGGGCATCCTCGGAGGCGACGGGGAGCCGGGCCCCGGGGGCGGCCGGGACACCTGATAGCGTCCGGCGAATCCGGATCATGGCCCGACGGGGCGGATGGTCCCGACTGTCGTACGAACGCCCGCCGGGTGCCGGTCAGTTGTCACCGGCGCCCGGCGGTTCCGCACTCCGCCGAGCCGGGAGGCCACCGCATGCCGGACGACGCCGCCGTGGCGCGTGACGCCGCCGAGGAGCAGTCCGCCTTCTCGCACCCCGAGGTGCGGCCGGACGCCACCGCCGCCTACGGTCCGCACGCGGACCAGATCGTGGACTTCTACGCGCCGCGCGGCGGCGGCGAGGGCCCGGCCCCGCTCGTCGTCGTCCTGCACGGCGGGGCGTGGCGGGCCCCCTACGACCGGATGCACATCACGCCGTTCGCGGACTTCCTGGCCCGGCGCGGCTTCGCCGTGGCCAACGTCGAGTACCGCAGGGGCGGCGTCGCCGGGCCGATCCCCGCGCAGGGCGGCGCCGCCGGGCCGGTGGCCGGGCGCTGGCCGGAGACCTTCGACGACGTGGCCGCCGCCCTCGACGCGCTGCCCGCGCTCGCCCGCACGGCGCTGCCCGTCGCCGACCCCCGCCGGACCGTGGTGGTCGGCCACTCGGCGGGCGGCCACCTCGCCCTGTGGGCCGCGGCCCGGCACGTCCTGCCGGAGGGCTCGCCGTGGCGCACGGCGAGGCCCGCGCCGCTGCGGGGCGTCGTCGCGCTCGCGCCCATCGCTGACTTCCGCGTGGCGGACGAGCTCGGCGTCTGCTCCGGCGCCGTGCGCCAGCTCCTGGACGCCGAGGGCACGGCGGCCGAGGCCCGCTTCGCCGAGCGCCTGGCCCACGCCGACCCCGCCGCGCTCCTGCCCACCGGCATCGCCACGACCGTCGTCCAGGGCCGCACCGACATCGTCGTCCCCCAGGCGGTCGCCGAGTCCTACGCCGACGCCGCCGCGAAGGCGGGCGAGGTGGTCGGTCTGACCCTCTTGGAGGACGTCGGCCACTTCCCCCTGATCGACCCGGCGGCGGACGCGTGCGCGGTGGTCGCGGAGGAGATCGCCCAGCTCGCGTTCTGAGCCGAGGGGGCCGCGCGGCCCGCCGCGTAGTACTTGCGACGGACCCCCGGGAACCCGTCCCAGAGGGGACGCCCGGGAGGTCAGGGCCCCCGTACCGTTCTGGACGTGACCGAGAAGACGCGCAGCCCAGAGTTCCACCTCGCGCAGAACGCCCTCCAGGGCCTGCGCGGCGACCTGTTCCAGGACGTGTTCGCGTACCGGCCGCTGCAACCGCTGCGGCGGGGTGCCGCGGGGCGGCCGGGACGGGTGGGGCAGGCCGAGGTGTGGCTGCCGCACGGCGTGGTGACGGCCCTCGCGCTCCTCACCCTGTTCGCCGCCTACGCGGGCGGCTTCGGCGGCTGGGACGCGAGCGGGGAGTTCGCCTGGGCGCTGACCGGGTTCCTGCCCGCGGGGGCGGTACTGCTCACGCTGGTGCGGCCGGTGCTCGCCTGGTGGTGCTCGCTGGGGATGACCCCGCTGATGATGGTCCTGAGCGGCGGCGGCTGGGCCCCGTGGCCGCCCGGCTCGATCCTCGGGCACACGGCGGTGATGGCGGTGGTCGCGGCGCGGACCAGGCCGCGCACGGCGGCGTGGATGTGGGCCCTGACCGCCCTGTACTCGATGTTCGTCGACGCGACCGTCGCCTGGAACTCGGACTCCCTGGAGATGCTGACGTTCAGCGGCGTCGTCATCGCCATCGTGACGCTGGTGTCGGCGAACCGGGACGCCCGCCGCGAGGTCGTCGCCGAGCGCACCGTGACCGCCGTCGAGCGGGACCGCCGCACGCTCCTGGAGGAGCGCACGAACATCGCCCGCGAGCTGCACGACGTCGTGGCCCACCACATGTCGGTCGTCGCCATCCAGGCGGAGGCGGCCCCGTACCGGGTGGAGAACCCGCCGCCGGAGCTGGCGCAGGCCTTCGCGACGATCCGCGAGAACGCGGTGGTCGCCCTGACCGAGCTGCGCCGCGTGCTCGGCGTCGTACGGGCGGAGGACTACGAGGCGCCCGACGCCCCGCAGCCGACGCTCGCCGATCTGGACCGCCTCATCGACAACGTCCGGGAGACCGGCCTGACTGTGGAGAAGGCCGTGACCGGGGGCGTGCGCGAGCTGCCGCAGGGCGTCGAGCTGTCCGCGTACCGGATCGTGCAGGAGGCGCTCAGCAACAGCCTGCGGCACGCGCCGGGGGCGACGGCCCGGGTGGAGATCGGATACGTGCTCGGCGGGCTCGGCCTGCGGATCGTGAACGGGCCCGCGACCGGGCTCGTCAAGCCGCCCGCCCGTCACCCGGCCACCGACCCTCAACGAGGGCTTCGCCCGCCCCTTGCGATGGGCGCCGGGCACGGGATCACCGGCATGCGGGAGCGCGTCGGGATGCTGGACGGGGAGATGACGGCCGGGCCGACGGCCGACGGCGGGTACGAGGTCACGGTGTTCCTGCCCGTCCCGGTGGCGGTGGCGCCGGGCGCGGCCGAGGGGGAGGCGGCGTGACCGGCGGGACCATCCGCGTACTGATCGCGGACGACCAGATGATGGTCCGCGAGGGCTTCTCCGTGCTGCTCAACGCGATGCCCGGCATCGAGGTCGTCGGCGAGGCCGTCAACGGCCGCGAGGCCGTCCAGCGGGTGCGCGAACTCGCCCCCGACGTGGTGCTCATGGACATCCGCATGCCCGAGCTGAACGGCATCGACGCCACGCGCGAGATCGTCGCCGCCGACGGCACCGCCACCAAGGTCCTCGTCCTGACCACCTTCGACCTCGACGAGTACGTGTACCAGGCGCTTCGCGCGGGCGCGTCGGGCTTCCTGCTGAAGGACGCGTCGGCGCGGCAGCTCGCGGACGGCGTCCGGGTCGTCGCCGCCGGTGAGGCGCTGCTCGCGCCGAGCGTGACGCGCCGCCTCATCACCGAGTTCTCCCGGCTCGCGGACCGGCCGCGGCCCGCGGGGACCGCGCAGGCGCAGGACCGGTACGGGGAGCTGACCGAGCGCGAGACGGAGGTGCTCGTGCTCATCGCGCAGGGGCTCTCCAACCTGGAGATCGCCGCGCGGCTCGTCGTCGCCGAGTCCACCATCAAGACCCACGTCAGCCGGATCCTGGTGAAGCTGGGCCTGCGGGACCGCACGCAGGCCGCGGTGTTCGCCTACGAGGCGAGGCTGGTCACGCCCGGGTGACCGCGGCTAGCGTCCGTGCATGGCCGAACCCGCAGACGCCGCCGAGGTGTTCGCGCCCTCGTCGGGCGCCTTCCTCGACGATCCCTACCCCGCCTACGCCCGGCTGCGCGCGCGGGGGCCGGTGCACTACTACGGGCCGAGCGACCAGTATCTGATCCCGCGCCACGCGGACGTCGCCGCGCTGCTGCGCGACCGGCGGCTCGGCCGCACCTATCTGCACCGGTTCGGGCACGAGGAGTTCGGGCGCGCGGCGCCCCCGGCCGCGCACGAGCCGTTCCACGTCCTCAACGACCACGGAATGCTCGACCTGGAGGCGCCCGCGCACACCCGCGTCCGGCGCCTGGTCGCGAAGGCGTTCACGCCCCGGACGGTGGAGCGCCTGCGCCCCTACGTCGAGGACCTCGCGGACGACCTGGTGCGCGGCCTCGTCGCGGACGGCGGCGGCGACCTGCTCGCGCGGGTCGCGGAGCCGTTGCCCGTCGCGGTGATCGCCGAGATGCTCGGCATCCCGGAGGGCGACCGGGAGCCGCTGCGCCCCTGGTCGGCGGACATCTGCGGGATGTACGAGCTCAACCCGGGCGAGGAGACCGCCGCCCGGGCCGTGCGCGCGTCCCTGGAGTTCTCCGCGTATCTGCGGGAGCTGATCGCGAAGCGGCGGGCGCGGCCCGGCGACGACCTGCTCACCGACCTCATCGCCGCCCACGAGGAGGGCGACCGGCTCAGCGAGCAGGAGCTGGTCTCCACCTGCGTGCTGCTCCTGAACGCCGGGCACGAGGCCACCGTCAACGCCACTGTGAACGGCTGGTACGCGCTGTTCCGCCACCCCGGACAGCTCGCCGCCCTGCGCGCGGAGCCGGAGCGGCTGCTCCCCACGGCCGTGGAGGAGCTGCTGCGCCACGACACCCCGCTCCAGCTCTTCGAACGGTGGGTGCTCGACGACATCGAGGTCGGCGGCACACCGATCCCCCGGGGCAGCGAGGTGGCGCTGCTCTTCGGCTCGGCCAACCGGGACCCGGCCGCCTTCCGCGACCCCGACGCGCTCGACCTCGCCCGCCCCCGCGAGGCGAACCCGCACATCTCCTTCAGCGCGGGCATCCACTACTGCGTCGGGGCGCCCCTGGCGCGCGTCGAGCTCGCCGCGTCGCTGCGGGCCCTGCTGCGCCGCGCGCCGCACCTGCGCCTGGCCGCCGAGCCGCGGCGCAAGCCGAACTTCGTGATCCGGGGCCTTGAGGAGCTGCTCGTGGAGGTCTAGCGGGGCGGGTCCGCGGGCAGGGTGAGGCCCCAGGCCTGGGGGCGGGCGGTCCAGGTGCGGGTGCGGACGGGTCCGGCCGTCGTCCCGTCCGCGCGGTAGCGGAAGTCGGGGCCCGACACCGTCACGGAGCGGGCCCGCGCCCCCACGGGAGCCATCCCGGCCCCGACGGACGACGGCCGCACCTCCACCCGGGCGAGGCCCCCGCCGCCCGGTGCCACGGACACGCCCTCGACGGGCTGGTCGAGGTCGACGAGGGTCACCCCGTCGGCCTCCACCCGCAGCCGCGAGGGCCCGCTCCGGCCCGTCGCGGGCCGGGAGCCGAGGGTGCGGACGAGGGACTGGCAGGTCCGCAGCCAGGGGTGGCCGTGCCGCTCGGCGCCGGGCTCCTCGGCGAGGCCCGCGCCCGGGGACGGGATCCGCACGTCCCCGAGGACGACCTCGTCGCGGTCGTCGACGAGCAGGTCGAGCCGCCGGGGCACCCCGTCGAGCACGGTGCGCGCCGCGGCGACCGCCCCCGCGGGCACGCCGAGGGCGCGGGCGAGCCGCACCCCGGTGGCGCCGCCCGCGACGGGCACGACCGCCAGATCGGTCGCGCCGAGCGCCCGCTCCCGGTGCAGGACGGCGACGGCCCGCCGCAGGGCCGCGTCGTCGCCGACCACGACCGGGCGCCGCGTCCCCCGTCTGGCCAGGGCACGGGCGAATTCCTCGGGACCTTCGGGCAGACAGAGCTTGAGCGCCGCGCCCGCGCCAAGCACGTCCTTGGCGATGCGTACGGACTCGCCGTCCGTGCGCCGGGCGACCGGGTCGATGATCACGATGAGGTCATCGCGCTGGCCGCGAGCCGACACGTGCGCCCTTTCTTTAGTCCTCGGGTAGCATCTTTGTGCAAGAGCCCCTTGCGCTATTGCGCCAGGGGCTTCGTCTATTCCGGGGCGACCAAGGCACACCCACACCGGTGGCGACGGCATCGAGCCGTGGCCCCTGACCTTGGACATGCCCCGCCCGGAAGGGGTGTACGCCTGTGCCCGCACTCGTGCTGCTCGGTGCTCAGTGGGGTGACGAAGGCAAGGGAAAGGCCACCGACCTGCTCGGTGGATCCGTGGACTATGTAGTGCGCTACCAGGGCGGCAACAACGCCGGCCACACGGTCGTCGTAGGCGACCAGAAGTACGCGCTGCACCTCCTCCCTTCCGGAATCCTCTCGCCGGACTGCGTACCGGTCATCGGTAACGGCGTCGTCGTCGACCCGTCGGTCCTGCTCTCCGAGCTGAGCGGTCTGAACGAGCGCGGCGTCGACACGTCGAAGCTGCTGATCAGCGGAAACGCGCACATCATCACGCCGTACAACGTGACGGTGGACAAGGTCGGCGAGCGCTTCCTCGGCAAGCGGAAGATCGGCACGACGGGGCGCGGCATCGGCCCGACCTACGCCGACAAGATCAACCGCACCGGCATCCGCGTCCAGGACCTCTACGACGAGTCGATCCTGAAGCAGAAGGTCGAAGCGGCCCTGGAGCAGAAGAACCAGCTGCTCACCAAGGTGTTCAACCGCCGCGCCATCGAGGCGGAGCAGATCGTCGAGCAGCTCCTGGAGCACGGCGAGAACATCAAGGGCTACGTGGCCGACACCACGCTGATCCTCAACAACGCGCTCGACGACGACAAGGTCGTCCTGTTCGAGGGCGGCCAGGGCACGCTCCTGGACGTGGACCACGGCACGTACCCCTTCGTCACCTCGTCGAACCCGACCGCGGGCGGTGCCTGCACGGGCACCGGCGTCGGCCCGACGAAGATCAGCCGCGTCATCGGCATCCTGAAGGCGTACACCACGCGCGTCGGCGCGGGCCCGTTCCCGACGGAGCTGTTCGACGCGGACGGCGAGGCGCTGCGCACCATCGGCGGCGAGCGCGGTGTCACCACCGGCCGTGACCGCCGCTGCGGCTGGTTCGACGCCCCGATCGCCCGCTACGCGACCCGCGTGAACGGCCTGACGGACTTCTTCCTCACCAAGCTCGACGTCCTCACCGGCTGGGAGCAGATCCCGGTCTGCGTCGCGTACGAGATCGACGGCAAGCGCGTCGAGGAGCTCCCGTACAACCAGACGGACTTCCACCACGCGAAGCCGATCTACGAGACGCTGCCGGGCTGGTCCGAGGACATCACCAAGGCCAAGACCTTCGCCGACCTGCCGAAGAACGCGCAGGCCTACGTGAAGGCCCTGGAGGAGATGTCCGGCGCCCCGATCTCCGCGATCGGCGTGGGCCCGGGCCGCGACGAGACGATCGAGATCAACTCGTTCATCTAGTCCGTCCCGTTCGTCGCGTGTACGAGCGCCCGGCGGCCACGGCCGCCGGGCGCTCGCGCGCGTTCAGCAGGTGCGCCCGTGCTCATGGTCCGGCAGGTGGCTCGCGCGCTCCTGCCGGGTCAGGTCGCGGCCGACCGCGCGGCAGATCCGCCGGATCGCCCCGGACGGCGTGGGCAGGTCGGTCCGCCACAGCCGGGTCGTCGCGTCCTCGCCGCCGGTGGCCAGGGTGCGCCCGTCGGGGCTGAACGCCACCGTGCGCACGGACCCGGCGTGCCCGCGCAGGCGGGCCCGCAGACGCCCGGTGGCCGTGTCCCACAGCCGGACCGTGCCGTCGGCTCCGCCGCCCGCCAGGGTGCGCCCGTCCCCGCTGAAGGCCACCGTGAGGACCTGCCCGGTGCGGTCGGTGAGGGCGGCCAGGGTCCGGCCGGTGTGCGCGTCCCACAGCCGGACCGTGCCGTCGTCGCTGCCCGCGGCGACCGTGCGCCCGTCGGGGCTGACGGCGACCGCGCCGACCGCGTCGGCGGGCCCGGTCAGGGTGGTGCGCGGCGTGCCCCCGGCGGCGTCCCACAGCCGTACCGAACCGTCGGCGCTGCCGGTGGCCAGGGTGTGCCCGTCCCGGCTGAAGGCGAGCGCCAGGACCGCCCCCGGGTGGTCGAGCACGGTCCGGGTCCGGCCCGCCGTCCCGCCCCACAGCCGGACCGTCCGCTGGCCGGTGACGACGGCCAGGGTCCGGCCGTCCGGGCCGATGGCCGCCGCCACGACGGCCTCGGCGCTGTCGACGGACGTGCTGCGCGGCCTGCCGGTGGCCAGGTCCCAGCGCCGCACCCGCTGGGTGTCGTTGACCGTCGTCAGGGTGTGCTCGTCGCGGCTGAACGAGACCGCGAGGACGGGCCCGGTGCGGTCGGTGAGGGTGGCGCGCGTCCGGCCGGTGGCGGTGTTCCACAGCCGTACACCGCCGTCCTCGCCGCCGGTCAGCAGGGTGCGTCCGTCGGGGCCGTAGGCCACGAGGGAGACCGGGGCGCCCTGGCCGGTGAGCGTGGTGTGCGGGGTGCGCGGGGCCGTGTTCCACAGCCGTACCGTCCGGTCGTAGCCGCTGGAGGCCAGGGTGTGCCCGTCCGGGCCGAAGGCGATCCCGGAGACGGGCGCGGTGTGGCCGGTGAGGACGGTCCGGGCGCGGCCGGTGGCCGTGTTCCACAGGCGTACGGTCCGGTCGGCGCCGCTGGAGGCCAGGGTGTGCCCGTCGGGGCTGAAGGCGACGGCGGAGACCTCGCCCGTGTGCCCGCGCAGGACGGCCCGCGTCCGGCGCGCCGCCACGTCCCACAGGCGTACGGTCCGGTCGTAGCCGGTGGAGGCCAGGGTGCGGCCGTCGCGGCTGAAGGCCACGGCGGAGACCTCGCCCTTGTGGCCCCGCAGGGTGGCGCGCCGCTCGCCGGTGGCCGTGTCCCACAGGCGTACGGTCCGGTCGGCGCCGCTGGAGGCCAGCAGGTGCCCGGCGCGGCCGAAGGCCACTCCGGAGATCTCGCCCTTGTGGCCCCTGAGGGTGGCCCGGGTCCTGCCCGTCGCCGCGTCCGAGAGGCGTACGGTGCCGTCGTCGCTGCCGGTCGCGAGGGTGCGGCCGTCGGGGCTGAAGGCGAGCGTGAAGACCGCGTCGGTGTGCCGGGGGAGGGCCCGGCGCACCGTGCCGGAGGCGACGTCCCACAGCCGGACCCGGGAGTCGCCGCTCGCGGCCAAGGTGCGTCCGTCGGGGCTGAACGCCACGGAGTAGACGTCACCGGCGTCGCTGCCGAGGTCGGCCCGCAGCCTGCCGGTGGCCGGGTCCCACAGCCGGACGGTGCCGTCGTAGCCGCTGGTGGCGACGGTGCGCCCGCTGGGGCTCACCGCGACGGACAGGACGGGCCCGTCGGCGGCGGTGAAGCGGCGCCGCAGCGGCAGCTCGGCGGCGGCGTAGAGGCTGCCCGCGGCCTCCGGCGTGGCGGCCGTGCGGTGGGCCCGCACCGCGAGCAGCGAGGCCAGGTCGGGGTCGCTGCCGAGCAGGGCCGCCGACTGCGCGGCGAGCTGCCGGGACTGGGCCACGCGCTGCGCGGCCCGCGCCCGGTCGCGCTCGCGGTCGCTGTCCCGGCTCTGCTGCCAGGCGATCAGGCTCGCGGCGAGCACGAGGGCGAGGAGGACCGACAGGGCCGTGGTGAACCGGCGCAGGCGGCGCGTCACCCGGGCCGCGGCGCGCTGCTCCTGGTCGCGGGCGGCGGTGCCGGCGACCAGGAAGTCCCGCTCCAGGGCGGTGAGCTCGGGGTGGGCGCCGGCGCCGGGGAAGTGTTCCTCGGCGGTGGCGAGGCGGGTGCCCCGGTACAGGGCGCCGGTGTCGCGGCCGAGTTCCGCCCAGGCCTCGGCGGCCTCGGTGAGGCGGCGGTGGCAGCGCAGCCGCTCGCGGTCCTCCTCGATCCAGCCGCGCAGCCGGGGCCAGCCGGTGATGACGGCCTCGTGGGTCAGATCGGCGGTGTCGTGGTCGAGCGTGACCAGGCGGGCGCGGGCGAGCCGGTCCAGGACGCGGGCGGCCGGGGCGGCGGCGTCCGCCGCGCCCCCGTCGTCGAGTTCGGCCCGGCGCACCGGCCGCCGGGTGTCCGGCACGCCGTCCCCCGGTGTGATCAGCCGGAGCAGGATGCGGCGCGCCACGTCCCGCTGTCCGGCGGGCAGCTGCGTGTACAGGTCCTCGGCGGTGCGGGCGAGCGCCCCCGCGACCCGGCCGGACGCCTCGTACGCGGCCATCGTCAGGGTGCGGCCCCGGCGCCGCCGCCAGGTCTCCAGGAGCGCGTGGGAGGTCAGGGGCAGACAGCCCGGCTCGTCCAGGGTCTCCTCGATGAGCCGGGCGGTGAGGGCGCGCTCCACGATGAGGCCGTGTGCGGCGGCCGGGCGGACGATGGCCTCGCGCAGTTCGGCGGGGCTCATCGGGACCACCGGCAGACTGGCCTCGCGGACGGCGTCGGCGAGCTCGCGGTGCTGCAGACAGCGGCCGTAGAAATCGGCGCGCACGCCGAGCACCACCCGCAGGCGCAGCGCCGGGGCGCGGGCGGACACCAGGCGGGCGATGAACTCCTCCCGCTCGTCCGGGTCGTGGCAGAGCGTGAAGACCTCCTCGAACTGGTCGACCACCAGCCAGGTGTCGCCCTCGCCCGGGGCCGGGGCGAAGAGCCGCTCGTGGGTGCGCAGGGGCCGCGGGCCCGGAGTGAGGACGCGGATGGCGGCGGGCCGGGGCGCCGGGGGCGCGGGCTGCCGCAGCCGGGGGATGAGCCCGGCGCGCAGCAGCGAGGACTTGCCGCTGCCGGAGGGGCCGAAGACGGTGGTGACGCGGTGCTCGCGGGCCAGGCCGACGAGTTCGCCGGTGAGCCGGTCGCGGCCGAAGAAGTGGTCCTGGTCGCCGGTGTCGAAGCGCGCGAGCCCCCGGTAGGGCGGTTCGCCGTCCTCCGCCGCGTCGCGGGGCCGGAGCGCGGCCTCCTCGACGCGGGCCTCGCGCCAGCGCCGCTCCCACAGGGCGAGGTCGCCGCCGCAGGCCTTCACGTAGGCGAGGGCGACCGGCAGGGAGGGCAGTCTCTCGCCCGCGACGGCGTAGGCGAGCGTGGTGGCGGAGTACGCGGAGTCGGCGGCCATCGCCCGGTACGTGGGCGTGCCCGCCTCCCGGCGCAGCGTGCGCAACGCGTGCGCGAACCGCTCCACCGGCCCCGCCGCCGGGTCGATCGGTTTCTCGCGACGTCCCACGAGCATCCCCCCGCGTGCCCCGTACGTGCGTGACGGGCACCCACCCAACTCCGCCGCCCGCCCTCGCGGAAGCCGCGAGCGAGCCAAAACCGGGGCTCCGGGTTTTGTCCCGGGTTTTTGTCCCGGAGCACGGGGAGGGGGTGCGGGACAACGCCGCCGCGGGTTGGAATCGCCGTGGGGTGGAGCCGCCGCCCGGCCTACGGGGGGACGGGCGGCGGTCATGCCGGGTCAGCCCTTGGAGTACGTGAGCGCCTTGCCGCCGTCGGTGTTGACCCGGTGCAGTTCGCCGCTCGGCAGGATGCTGACGACGCTGGGGGCGCCCGGTTCGCAGGTGCGGGGCGGGCCCACGGTGACCTCGGTCCCGGAGATCTGGAGCTCGCTGTCGGACGCGGACGTCAGGGTGCCCTGGAACACGCAGTGGTAGGTGCCGCCGCCCTTGAGCGGGCCGTCGGCGGTCAGGGACAGGACGGTGTCGCCGACCTCGCCCTGCTGGATGGTCAGCCGGCGGGTGCTGGTCCCGGCCTCGCCGGACACGGTGCCGTTCCAGGTGCCGAGGTACTTGTCCGGCACGGTGCCCTCGTCGGCGGACGCGGAGTCGGAGGGCGTCGGTGAGGCGGGTCCCGCGGAGTCGGACGGGGTGCCCGGCGTCCTGGGCGCGGAGCTCTCGCGGTTCTTGCTCCCGCCGTGCGCCTTCGGGTCGCCGTCGCCCTTCATCACCGCGTACACGGTGCCGCCCGCGCCGAGGGCCACTATCAGGGCCACGGCGACGAGCAGGGCGGTCGACCGGGCGCTGCGGCGCGGCGGGTCGAGCGGCGGCGGGCCGTACGGGGGCGTGCCGGTGCCCGTGCCGTACGGCCCCTGCGGATGCGGGTAGCCGTAGACGGCCGGTCCCGCCGGGCCCGCGGGCTGGTGGGGGTAGGCGTAAGCGGGGGTGTGGCCCGGCGGGGGCGTGGCGGCGGGCGCGGCGGGCGTGGGGGCGGGCGTGGGCGGCGCTCCGCTGACCATGGTCGGCAGCCGGTCGACGGAGCCCTGGCCGGGCACGCCGGGCGGGGGCGGGGTGTCGGGCTGTGCGGGGGTGCCCGGCGGGGTGGCGGGCGGTGCCGCGGGGAGGGGCGGGGGCGGGGTGCCCTCCGCTTCCGGCGAGGCCCCGGCGGCTCCGGCTCCGGCTCCGGCGGCGGCCGCGGCCCCGTCCGGAGGCTCCGCCTCGGGGTCCTCGACCTCAAGGAGCTGCACCGCGTGCCGCCCCAGTTGGGCGACCAGGGCCCCCGGCAGCCACGGCTCCCGGGACTTCCCCTCGAAGACCGTGTCCTCGGCCCCCGTCCGGTCGAGCACGTCGTCGAGGGAGGGCCGGTCGCCCGGCGCCTTGGCCAGGCAGTGCTCGATGAGCTCGCGCAGCGACTCCGGCACCGGCTCCAGGTCCGGTTCCTCCTGCGCGATGCGGAACATCAGCGCGTGCACACCGCTGTTGGCCGTGCCGAAGGGCAGCCGGCCCGTCGCGGCGTACGCGAGGACGGATCCCAGGCAGAAGACGTCCGCGGCCTCGGTGACGCGGTCGCCGCGCACCTGTTCGGGTGCCATGAACCCCGGAGATCCGACGAGCGCCCCGGTGCGGGTGAGGCCGCCGTCGGTGACCGTCTCCAGGGCCCTGGCTATCCCGAAGTCGATGACGCGCGGGCCGTCGATGGTCACCAGGACGTTGGACGGCTTGAGGTCGCGGTGGATGAGCCCGGCCGCGTGGATGTCCTTCAGGGCGTTGGCGAGCCCGGCGGCGAGGATCTTCACGGACCGCTCGGGCAGCGGGCCGTGGTCGTGCGAGACGACGGCCTGCAGCGAGGGCCCGGCGACGTACCCGGTGGCGACCCACGGGATCGCGGCCTCCGTGTCGGCGTCGAGCACCGGCGCCGTCCACGCGCCGCCGACGCGCCGCGCGGCCTGCACCTCCTGCCGGAAGCGGCTGCGGAACTCCTCCTGCGCGGCGAGCTCCTCGCGCACCAGCTTGACGGCGACCGTGCGGTTCCGTCCGGAACGCGCCAGGTACACCTGCCCCATGCCGCCCGCGCCGAGCCGCGCGAGCAGGCGGTAGGCGCCTATCCGCTGCGGTTCCCCCGGGCCCAGTTTCTCCATGGCCATCGCGGCGCCGTCCTCCCCCAGATTCCAGCCACTTTCCGGCGGCCACTGCGCGTGTCCGCCGTACGACAGAGCGAGAAGTCTACGGACCGTCCACCCCGTCCAGCAGGGACTTCTCCGGTTCGTCCAGCCCACATCATGGGCGCCTTCTCCGCAGCCGTCGACGGAATCTGTGACCCATCCGTGAGACGGCGCGCGGTCGCGCCGCGCCCGGCCCCGCGAGGGGGACCGGGCGCGGCGCGGCGCGCGAGAGCACTGTACGCGGGGCCTCACGCGGCCTTGGACAGGGCGGACCGGTCCGTGCCGGGCGCGCGCAGGGCGGGTGCCACGGGCGTGGTGACGGCTCCGGGGCCGTCGTGGCGCGGCCAGAGGAGGAGGGCGCCGGCCGCTCCCGCCCCGGCGAGGACGGCGAGGACGGACCAGGCGGGGGTGGTGCCCGCGGCCGTGCCGAGCCATCCCGCGACGGGGTAGGTGATCAGCCAGGCCAGGTGCGAGAGGGAGAACTGGGCGGCGAACGCCTCGGGGACCGCGTTCCGCGCGACGGAGGCGCGCAGGACCTTGCCGGTCGGGGTGATGACCAGGGCCATGCCGATGCCGATCGCGGTCCAGATGACCGCCGTACCGGTCCAGGTGGCGAGGCCGAGCGCGCTGAGGGTCACGGCGGCGGCCGTGGCGCCGACGAGGACTCCGGCGCCGGTCGTCATGACGGTGCGGGCGGCGATCCGGTCGAGGACGCGCGGCAGCGCGAGGGCGGCCACGAGGGTTCCGGTGCCGGAGGCGGCGAGCATCCAGGCGACGTCGGACTGCGAGCCGCCCAGTTCGTCGCGGACGTGGTTGACGGTGTTGACGACGACGATCGAACCGGCCGCCGCGACCACGAGGTTGAGGGCCATCAGGCCGCGCAGCCGCGGTGTCCTGAAGAAGGTCCTGATCCCTGACGCGGCCTTGTCCCACGCCTTGGTGTGGGCGCTGGGACGGGCGTCGGGGACGCGCGTCGCGAGGACGAGCAGGGCGGAGACGAGGAATCCGGCGGAGGTGCCGAGGAACAGCCGGTCGAAGCTGATGAGCGTCAGGGCGAGCGCGGCGAGGACGGGGCTGAGCAGGCTCTCCATGGTGGAGGCGACCTGGGAGGCGGACAGGGCGCGCGTGTAGGCGGACTCGTCGGTGACGATGTCGGGGATGACGGCCTGGAAGGTCGGGGTGAACGCCGCGGAGGCGGCCTGGAGGAGGCCGATCAGGACGTAGACGTGCCAGACCTCGGTGACCAGCGGCAGGGCCAGGACCACCGCGCCGCGGACCACGTCGAGGAGGACCAGGAGCCGTCTCCTGGGGAGCCGGTCGATGTACGCGGCGGCCAGCGGGGCGATGACGACGTACATGACCATCTTGATGGTCAGGGCGGTGCCGAGGACCAGACCGGCGCGCGGGCCCGCGAGGTCGTAGGCGAGCAGCCCGAGGGCCACGGTGGTGAGTCCGGTGCCGAACAGGGCGATGACCTGGGCGCCGAACAGGCGGCGGTAGTCGCGGATGGCGAACAGACGCATGGCGGGTTCCTTCCGTGTCCATGCGGCGGGGCCCGGACCCGGGGTGGCGGCCGTGCCCCGCGGAGACAGACGGGGGTGTCTTCCCTACGCACCGGTGTCGCTCCCCGGTGTGAGGCCGGCGAGGAGGTCGCGCGAGGCGCCGACCGCCGTGTCGGGCGTGAGGGGGGTCAGGCGGGGCATGACGCTCCCTTCCTGCGCGGTGCGTTCACGCGCTCAGTGGTGGGCGTGGTGGCCGTGCGGCTGGCCGGTGCGGGCGGCGCTCTCGGCGGTCCGCACCGTGAACTCGGCGGTCCTGACGACGCCTTCGTGCTGGAAGTCCAGGTACAGGCGGTAGGTCCCGGCCGAGGGCGCGGCGGCCATGAAGGCGATCTCGGGCCCCGGCGCGGTGCTGCCGTCGCCGGGCGCGCCCTCCGGGTGGACGTGGAGGTAGCCCAGGTCGCCGACCCGCAGCGCCACCAGGTGCCCGTACGCGGCCAGGTAGGGCTGGAGGTCGGTGACGGGGTGGCCGTCCCGGCTGACGGTGAGGGTGAGCTGGCTCGTCTCGCCGGGCAGGAGCGTGCCGTCGAGCGTGACGGTGTACGCGCCGATCCGCGCGACCCCGGTGGCCTCGGGGAGCGGTCGCGGGTCGTAGGGGCCGGCGACCGCGACGTCGATCCCCAGCGTCATGGTGCCGTCGTGGCCGACCGGGTGGACGTCGGTGAAGAATCTCCAGTCGCCCGGCTCCAGGGCCAGTTCGACGCTCCAGGTGCCGTGCTCGTCCCGCACCGGGTGCACGTGCTGGAAACCGGCCGTGTCCCGCCGTACGGCTATGAAGTGCAGCTCCTTCTCGTGCTCGGCCACGTACTCGGTCACGGCCCGCCCGTCGGGCCCGACCACCCGGAAGCTGACCGGCTGCACACCGGCGCCGAGGACCGTCGCGTCGAGTTCGAGGGTGTACCCGTCCTGCGAGACCGCGAGCCCGCCGGGCTGGGCGCCGCCGTGACCGCCGTGGTTGCCGTGACCGCCATGTCCGCCGTGGGCGGCATGAGCCGCCTGGTCGCCGTGAGCGCCGTGAGCGCCGTGAGCGGTGTGGCTGGTGTGGTCGTGGCCGGTGTGGTTCCTCATGACATCTCCCATGGTCGTGGTGCGCCTTCCGGCGTCGCCCCTTCAGGACTACGATCATGACCATATACCCCCGGGGGGTATATGGCGAGGCCTCGAAGGGGGAAATTCCACGAGGGGTGTCGGAGGGGGTGCCGCAGAGGGCTCAGGGAGAGTTCAGCGAGGCGGCTCCAGTGCGGTCAGGGCGGCCGAGAGCCGCTCCAGGGCCAGGGCGGTCTGCTCGAACTGCTCGGCGCCGAGCGCGTCCCTGAGCCGGGCGGCGAGGTCCGCGTGGCCCGGGTCGATCCTCGCGACGGCCGCGCGCCCCTCGTCGGTGGGGCGAAGGAGCTTGGCGCGGCGGTGCGCGGGGTTCGGCTCGTACGCGGCGAGGCCGTCGCGCACGAGCAGGTCGGCGACGCGCTGCACGCTCTGCCGGGTGATGCCCATGGCGCGGGCGATGCCCGCCACCGGCAGGGGCTCGCGCAGGACGGCGCCGAGCACCTGCCACCAGGCGGCGGTGAGCCCGGCGGGCCTGGCCAGTTCCTCGGAGACCGCGAGGAACTGGCCGTTGAGCCGGAAGACGCCGAGCGCGGTGCGGCTGAGCAGGTCCTGGGCGGCGCGCTCGGCGCCGGTCGCGGAGCTCATGAGTTCAGCGTCTCGTACGCGGCCGGGTCCGAGTCGTGGAACAGCCGGTACCAGGCGTCGAGCCGCTCGCCCTCGAAGGCGCCCATGCGCTTGAGCACTTCGCGTGCGAACGCGACGGGCTCGGTGGGCCCCGCCGTGATCAGGTCGCCGTCGGTGACGGCGTCGGACTCGACGTACCGGTCCGCGCCCTTGTACCCGGTCGCGTCCAGGTACATCGGTACGGCGCTGGTGTGGGCGCGCTCGTCGAGCAGCCCCTCGCGGGCGAGCCCCGCCGTGGCCCCGCAGATCGCGGCGACCGGCACACCCGCGTCGAGGAAGGCCCTGGCCGTGCGGGCGAACGGCGCGAGGCCGTCCCCGCTGTCCCACAGGTCGGCCCCGGGCAGGATGAGCAGCTCGCTGTCCTCGGGGCGCAGCGCGTCGAGCGTGAGATCGGGCTCGACGCGGACGCCGCCGATGCTGGTGACGGGGTCCGCGGTCACGGCGACCGTGCGGACGGTGTGGCCGGTGCGGGCGAGGAACGCCGTGGCGTACCCGGTCTCCCAGTCGGCGAGCGTGTCGTAGACGGCGAGGTGAACGGCCTTGCTCATGGTGACCTCCAGTGCCGGACTCCCGGACCCGGGCCCGTGCCCGAGTGGGTATGTAAGCATGCTGTCATTACGACAACATGCTGTCAATGGACTGGCGGAAGGCGGGTCCCGGGCCGACGCCGGAGCCGGGGGGGGGGGGGGGGGCTTAACGGCCGCCAGGAAGCCCCCTTAACCCGGGCCCGCCTAGCGTCCGGCGCATGGACCTGCAGACACTCGCCGCCCATCTGGGCCTCGACCTCCTGGCCGTCACGCTGCTGACCTTCGCCGTCTTCTATCCGCGCCACCACAGGCGCGAGCTGGTGCCCGCGTACCTGGCCCTGAACGTCGCGCTGTTCTCGGTCGTCGCGGCCCTGTCGGAGGCCAAGGGGGGCGGCCTCGCGCTGGGGTTCGGGCTCTTCGGGGTGCTCTCGATCGTCCGGCTCCGCTCCGACGCGGTGCGCCACCAGGAGGTCGCGTACTACTTCACGACGCTCGTCCTCGGGCTCCTGTGCGGGCTCCCCGGGCTGTCCCTGCCGTCGGCCGCGGGCCTCGCGGCGGTGCTCCTGCTCGTGATGTACGTCTCCGACCACCCGCGCCTGTACGCCCGCGATCGGCGCGCCGTCGTCACGCTCGACGCCGTGTACCGCGACGAGGGCGCCCTGCGTGCCGAGTTGGAGCGCCGCGTCGGGCGGCCGCTCGGCTGGACCGTGCACGAAGTGGACTTCGTCCGCGATCTCATGGTCCTGGAAGTCCGCTTCCGGCAACCGGAACTCACGGAGGGCTCCCGCCCGTTCACGCGGAGTACGAGTGCACGTACGACTACGACCACGACGTCACGACCGGCCGCACGCCTCAGCTAGGAGCTCGCGTGAACCCTGCCCTTCGTGCCCTGAGCCGCGCCGCGCTCGCCGCACACCCCCTCTCCCTCGCGGAGCTGAACGCCCGCGCGGAGCTGCTCGCCCGCTACGACCACGGCTATCTCGTCCCCGTCGAGGTCTTCGAGGACTTCGCGGCGCTGCTCACCGACCCGCGCAGACGCGGCGGCCCCTTCCGGGCGCTGAGCATCGGCGGCCGCCGCAGCTTCGGGTACCACTCGACGTACTACGACACCCCGGGCCTTCGCACCTTCCACGACCACCGCCAGGGCCGCAGGCTGCGCTTCCGCATCCGGGAGCGGGTCTACCAGGACAGCGGGGAGCGGCAGTTCGAGATCAAGCTGAAGACAGGGCGCGGCGAGACCGTCAAGCACCGCCAGCGCATGGAGGGCGCCGCGCACGCGCTCGACGACACCCGGCGCGGCTTCCTCGCCGGGGTGCTGCGCGGTGCGTACGGCGTGGAGGCGCCGACGTCCCTGACGCCCTCCCTGGTCACGCACTACCGCCGGGCGACGTTCGTGGCCGAAGGGCAGCGGGTCACGTGCGACGCCGCCCTCGTCGTACGGGACGTGGCGACGGGCCGGACGGCGACGGCCGACAGCGGCCTCGTCCTCGTCGAGACGAAGACGCGCGGCAAGCTGACGGAGGCGGACCGGGTCCTGCACCGGTACGGGCTGCGGGCCGCGGAGTTCACCAAGTACTGCGGCGGCCTCGCGGCCGTGCGCCCGGAGCTGGGGATCAACCGCTGGGCGCGGGCGGTGCGGGTCGCGTTCCCGCGGGCGGTGGGGGTTCCGGGAGGGCCGGTGGTGCCGGGGGATCCGGCGGGTCCCGGAGGTCCGGCGGATCCGGGCGGTCCGGCGGATCCGGGCGGTCCGGCGGATCCGGGCGGTCCGGCGGAACTGGGCGGTCCGGCGGAACTGGGCGGTCCGGATGTGTCGGACGTACCGGATGTGTCGGACGGGGAAAGGTGAGGACCACCCGGGTCGGGCGGCGCTCGACGGCGAACGTGCCGCCCGCGTCCTGTGCCGTGCGCCGGGCGATGTCCAGGCCGAGGCCCGTCGACCCGCCGCCGCTGGTGCCGCGCGCGGCGGCCCGGGCGCAGGAGTCGGGGAAGCCGGGCCCGTCGTCGCCGACGGTGAGGCGGGCGCGGCCGTCGGGGCCGGTGGCGACGGTCACGCGGTAGGCGGTGCCCTGGGGCGTGTGGTCGAGCACGTTGCCGATCAACGCGTCGAGGCAGGCGGCGAGTTCGTCGTACGGGACGGGCACGGTGAGGCCGCCGGCCGGGGTGTCGACGTCGCCGCGGCGCCCCTGGTCCTCGGCCAACGGCTGCCAGAACGCGGCGCGTTCGCGGGCCACCGCCGCCAGGTCCGCGCCCGGAGCGGCGCGCAGCGGGCGGCGGGCCTTGCGGATGACGTCGTCGACGCTGCGCGCGAGGGCGTCCACGTCCGCCGCGATGCGCCGGGCCTCCTCGGGGTCCCGCAGCGTCTCCGCGTCGAGCCGCAGCGCGGCCACCGGGGTGCGCAGCCGGTGGGCGAGGTCGGCGGCGTTCTCGCGGGCGGTGACGCGCTCGGCGGTGAGCAGGCCGTCGATGCGGGCCGCGAGCCGGTTCAGCTCGGCGGCGACGAGCCGCAGCTCCGGCGGCCCCTCCGGGGCGGCGCGGGCCGACAGGTCCCCGGCGGCGAGCCGGTCGGCGGTCCTGGCCAGGCCCCGCGTCGCGCCCACGAGGCGGGCCCCGAGCCGGTCGGCGAGCAGCAGGCCGAGCAGGACGAGCCCGACGCCGATCCCGGCGAGCACGAGCCACGACGTGAGCGTGCCCGCGTACAACTGCCGGCGGGTGAGCGTGACGTGGACGACCGCGGTGCCGTCGGCGGCGCCGTGCACGGGCACCAGCACCTCACGGCCGCCGGAGGACGGCTCGTAGGTGAACGCCCGCCCGGTGCGGGCGAGCCGCACGGCGTCGGTGATCTCGGCGGGCCCGGGGCCGATGGTCGCGTCGCTGCCCAGGACCAGCGAAGTGCGCGGCAGGCCGGGGCCGTTGACGCTCTCCACGGTCTGCTCGGCGGTCGGCCGCTCCTTGCGGGACGCGAGGGCCGGCCCGATGGCGTGCGCCACCCACTGCGCCCGCGCGGTGGCCTCGGCGGTGGCCCGGTCGGCTGCGTGGCTGCGGGTGAGCAGGGTGAGGGGCACGAGCAGGGCGGCCAGGACCAGGGCGGTGGTGGCGGCGGTGAGCAGCAGCAGCCGACGGCGCATGGCGGCCGGGTCCTACGACGGCCCGGGGGCGGCGAGTTTGACGCCCACGGTGCGGACGGTGTGCAGATAGCGCGGGGCCTGCGCGGTCTCGCCCAGCTTCCTGCGCAGCCACGACAGATGGACGTCGACGGTCTTGTCGGCGCCGCCGAGCGGCTGGTGCCAGACCTCGGCGAGGAGCTCGCGCCGCGACACCACCCGGCCCGCGCGCCGGGCCAGATGGGCAAGCAGGTCGAACTCGCGGGGCGTGAGGTCCACGGCCGCGCCGTCGAGCGTCACCTCGCGCGCGGCCGGGTCCACGGTGAGGCCGCCCACGCGCAGCGGCTCCTCGGCCGCGCCCGCGCCGAGCCGCCGCAGCACCGCCTTGACGCGGGCGTCCAACTGGGCGGCGCCGAACGGCTTCACGATGTAGTCGTCCGCCCCGTCGCCCAGGGCCGCGACCATCTCCGGCTCCTCGTCGCGGGCCGTCGCCACGATGACCGGTACGTCGCTGACGGCGCGCAGCATCCGCAGCACCCGCGCCCCGTCCACGTCCGGGAGGCCCAGGTCGAGCACCACCAGGTCCGGCGGATGCGTCACGGCCGCGTCGAGCCCCGCCATGCCCGTCGGGGCCGTCGCCACGGCGTGTCCCTTGTCCCGCAGGGCGCGCAGCAGGGCGCCGCGCAGCTGGGGATCGTCCTCCACGACGAGAAGATGGGCCATGGGGCCACGGTAGCCAGGAGTTCGGGTCCGGTTCACCCGTGGTTTCCCGTCTGACTGTCCCGAACCGGGCCCTTGACCGGGCTCTTAACCGGGCTCTTAACCGGCCGTTAGGGAACGGCGGGGGAGGGTGGGCGGATGCGGAAGTGGTGGAGTGCCGCGGGCACGGTCGCGTGGGTGGCGGTCGGCACGGCCGCGGGCGGCCTGGGGGCCTGGCAGCTGGCGAGCGCGGACGGCGGCGGCGCGGCGCACAGCCGCCCGCTGGACGAGGGCGCGGTGCGCAGGGCGCTGACGGCGGAGGGGGCGTCGGGGCCGGGGTCCTCGCGCACGACGCCTTCGCATCCGGAGCCTTCGGGGCAGGGTCCGTCGAGCCCGGGTCCGTCGAGCCCGAGCGCCGGCCCGTCGCGCTCGAAGCAGCCGACCGGGGCCCCGCGCCCGAACGCCCCCGAGCGGTCGACGGTCCGTTTCACCGGGGGTTCGGCCACGGTGGAGTGCCGGTCGGACGGGCGGGTGTACCTGGTGTCCTGGAGCCCGGCGGACGGCTATCACTTCGACGAGGACGTGGTGCGGGGGCCGGGGTTCGTCGCCCGCCTGGAGGCGGAGCCCAGCGACGACGCGGACGTCGCCGAGGACGGCGACGACCTTCCCTACGACATCACCTGCTCGAACGGCAGGCCCCGGGCCCGACGGGCCCCGGACGACTGAGGCCCTGCGCCCCCGGCGCGGGCGCGGTGAGGGTGGTGGCCCCCGCGGCTGTGGCGGGCGACAGGTTGTCGCGTTATGGGGCGGTCGCCAGACACCGCGCCCATGTCGGGGGCGCATTCCGGACACCTACCCTCGCCCCCATGACCCCTCAGCCCAACCCCCAGCTCGGCGCAGCGGTCGCCGCAACCGACCGCGCGCACGTCTTCCACTCCTGGTCGGCCCAGGAACTGATCACCCCGCTCGCGGTGGCCGGCGCGGACGGCTCGTACTTCTGGGACTACGAGGGCAACCGCTACCTCGACTTCACCAGCGGCCTCGTCTACACGAACATCGGCTACCAGCACCCCAAGGTCGTCGCCGCGATCCAGGAGCAGGCGGGGAAGCTCGCCACGTTCGCCCCGGCGTTCGCGATCGAGGCCCGCTCGGAGGCGGCCCGGCTCATCGCCGAGCGCACCCCGGGCGACCTGGACAAGATCTTCTTCACCAACGGCGGCGCCGAGGCCGTCGAGAACGCCACCCGCATGGCCCGGCTGCACACCGGCCGCCCCAAGGTGCTCTCCGCGTACCGCTCGTACCACGGGGCCACCGCGGCCGCGATCAACCTCACCGGTGACCCGCGCCGCTGGCCGTCCGACACCGCCTCGGCGGGCGTCGTGCACTTCTGGGCGCCGTTCCTCTACCGGTCCCCGTTCTACGCCGAGAACGAGACCCAGGAGTGCGAGCGGGCCCTGACGCACCTGGAGGACACCATCGCCTTCGAGGGGCCCGGGACCATCGCGGCGATCATCCTGGAGACGATCCCGGGCACCGCCGGGATCATGCCCCCGCCGCCCGGCTACCTCGCGGGCGTGCGCGAGCTGTGCGACCGGCACGGCATCGTCCTGATCCTGGACGAGGTCATGGCGGGCTTCGGCCGCACCGGCGCGTGGTTCGCCGTGGACCACTACGACGGCGTCGTACCGGACCTGCTGACCTTCGCCAAGGGTGTGAACTCCGGGTACGTGCCGCTGGGCGGCGTGGCGATCTCGTCGGCGATCGCCGAGACGTTCGCCCGCAGGCCCTACCCGGGCGGGCTCACCTACTCCGGCCACCCGCTGGCCTGCGCCGCCGCCGTCGCCACCCTGGGCGTCATGGCGGACGAGGGCGTCGTCGAGAACGCGGCGCGCGTCGGCGCCGACGTCATCGGACCCGGCCTGCGCGACCTGGCCGAGCGGCACCCGAGCGTGGGCGAGGTGCGGGGCGTCGGCATGTTCTGGGCCCTGGAGCTCGTCCGGGACCGGGAGACCCGGGAGCCCCTGGTCCCCTACAACGCGAGCGGCGAGGCCAACGCCCCCATGGCCGCGTTCGCCGCCGCCGCGAAGGCGAACGGCCTGTGGCCCTTCGTGAACATGAACCGGACGCACGTGGTGCCGCCGTGCACCATCACGGACGCCGAGGCGAAGGACGGCCTCGCCGCCCTCGACCGGGCCCTGGACGTCGCCGACGCCCACGTGGCCTGAGCCCCGGCGCCGGGCGTGGCTCGGGAGGCGGAACCCCGACCGCGTAGTCTGACGTGCTCGTGAGCGACGACGCGTGCCGACGTCGTCGAGCGAAGCCGCACCAGACCTCGCAGGGGGAGGCCACCCACCATGCCCGGAGCCGACGGCCCCGCCGTCATCCGCAGCACCCTGCGCCAGCAGATCGCCGACGCCCTGCGCGACGAGATCCTCGCGGGCCGCCTCATACCGGGGCAGGAGTTCACGGTGAAGGAGATAGCCGAGCAGTACGGCGTCTCCGCAACGCCGGTCCGCGAGGCGCTCGTGAACCTCTCCGCGCAGGGCCTTCTCGACTCCGTGCAGCACCGCGGCTTCCGCGTGCACGAGCACACGCTCGCCGACTACCGCGGCATGATCGAGGCCCGTGGCCTCGTCGCGGACGGCATCTTCCGCGACCTCGCCGTGACGGCGGAGCGCCGCACCGTCCCGCCGGCCGGATTCGTGTCGGTGCGCCGCCGCGGCGAGGAGGCCGCCCGCGCGGCCGCCGCGGGCGACCTCACCGTCCTCATCGGCTACGACCTGCGCTTCTGGCGCGAGCTGAGTGCCCTCTTCGGCAACGCCTACCTCGCCGACTTCCTGCACCGCCTGCGCGTCAAGTCCTGGGTGTGCGCGGTCCCGCACCTGCGCCGCGAGGCGGAGCGCGGCGGCGATCTGCGCGGCCGCCTGTGGTCGCGGCACACGGAGCTCGTGGACGCCGTGTCGCGCCGCGACCCGCTCGCCGCGCACGCGATCGTCGTGGAGTACAACGCGCACTCCCTGAAGCTGATCGAGACGCTGGCCGCCGGGGACGACGAGCGGGCCTCCGGATGACCGCCGTGGACCTCAGCGTCGTCATCCCCGCCTTCAACGAGGAACGCCGCCTCGCCCCCACCCTGGAGGCCGTCCGCGCCTATCTGGACGCGGCCCCGCAGTCCCCGACGTGGGAGCTGATCGTCGTCGACGACGGCTCCACGGACCGCACGGCGGAGATCGCCGCCGCGGCCGCCGCGGCCGACCCCCGCATCCAGCTGATCCGCGGCGAGAGCAACCGCGGCAAGGGCCACGCCCTGCGCCAGGGCGTCCTCGCCTCCTACGGCCGCCGCGTCCTGGTCACGGACGCCGACCTCGCCGCGCCCATCGAGGAGCTGGAGGCCCTGGAGAAGGCCCTTGCCGAAGGCAACGCGGCGGCGGTCGGCTCCCGGGCGCGCCCCGGCGCGACGATCGGCGTGCACCAGCACCGGCTGCGCGAGCTGCTGGGCCGGGGCGGGAACCTCCTGATACGCACGGTCGCCGTCCCCGGGATCCGCGACACCCAGTGCGGGTTCAAGCTGTTCGACGGCGACCGGGCCCGCGAGGCCTTCGCCTCGGCCCGGCTGCGCGGCTGGGGCATCGACGTCGAGATCCTGCACCACTTCCGCACCCGCGGCTGGCCGGTCGCCGAGGTGCCGGTGCGGTGGTCGCACCAGGAGGGCTCCAAGGTGCGGCCCACGGACTACGTCCGCGTCCTGGCCGAGCTGACCGCGCTGCGCGCCCGCGCGCTGCGCCCCGCCGACCTGCTCGTCGCCGCCCTGTTCCTGATCGCGTCGACCACCCTGTACGCGCGGCGCTGGATCTCCCCGGACACCCGGTACCTGCCGCACGCCCTCCAGGACCAGAACCAGTGGGAGTGGTTCTTCGAGGTCACCGCCCACAACGTCAGACACCTCGACAACCCCCTGTTCACGACCTTCCAGAACGTCCCGGACGGCGTGAACCTCATGGCCAACACGGTCATGCTCGGCCTGTCCGTCCCGCTGGCCCCCGTGACCTGGACGCTCGGCCCGGCCGTCAGCCTGAACGTGGCGATGACCCTGGGCCTCGCCGCCACCGCGACCGCCTGGTACTGGCTGCTCCGCCGCCGTCTCGTGCGGCACCGGGGAGCCGCCGCCGTGGGCGCGGCGCTCGCCGCCTTCGCACCGCCGATGGTCAGCCACGCCCACGCGCACCCGAACTTCATCGTCCTGTTCATGATCCCGCTGATCATCGACCGGGCGCTGCGCCTGTGCGCGGGCCGTCACGTCGTACGGGACGGCGTCGTCCTCGGCCTGTTCACGACGTACCAGATCTTCCTCGGCGAGGAGCCGCTGCTGCTCGCGGCGATGGGGATGGTGCTGTTCACCCTCGCCTACGCGGTGGTGCGCCGCGATGTCGCGCGCGCCGCCTGGCGCCCCCTGGCGCGGGGCCTGGCGATCGGCATCGGCGTCTGTCTGCCGCTGGTCGCCTTCCCGCTGTGGTGGCAGTTCTTCGGGCCGCAGAGCTACAAGAGCGTGCTGCACGGCGACGACGCGGGCAACAGCCCGCTCGCCCTGCTGTCCTTCGCCGAGCGCTCCCTCGCGGGCGACGCGGGGACGGCCGCCTCGCTCTCGATGAACCCGACCGAGCAGAACGCCTTCTACGGCTGGCCGCTGGTCGCCCTCGCCCTCGCGATCGTGGTGTGGCTGTGGCGGCGCCCCGCGGTGAAGGCGCTCGCGTTCACGGCGGTCGCGGCGGCGTTCCTGTCCCTGGGCCCGAAGTTCCGCATCCCGCTGACGGACGTGGTCCTGCCGGGGCCGTGGGCCCTCCTCTCCGACCGGCCGCTGTTCGAGTCGGTCATCGAGGGGCGCGTCGCGATGGTGTGCGCTCCGGCGCTCGGCATGCTCGTCGCGCTCGCGGTCGAGGGCCTCGTCGAGCGGACCCGACGGGCCCCGGCGTGGGCCGCGACACCGGGCCGCACCCGGGCCGCCGTCCTGCGGTACGCGGGCCTCGGCGCGGTCGCCGCCGCCCTGCTGCCCCTCGTACCGCTGCCCCTGAAGGCCGTGGACCGGATCGAGGTCCCGGCGTTCATCGCCGACGGCACCTGGAAGCGGTACGTCGACACGGCGGCGGGCGAGACACTCGTCCCGGTGCCGCTGCCCGACCCCGGAAACGCGGAGGCGCTGCACTGGCAGACCACCGCGGGCCTGGGCTTCCGGCTCCCCGGCGGGTACTTCAACGGGCCCTGGGGCCCGGACCGCGTCGGCATCTACGGCGCCCCGCCCCGCAACACCTCCAACCTGCTGCGCGACATCCGGGGCACCGGCCGCGCGGTGCGGGCCACGGACGCCTGGCGGCGGGCCGTGCGCGAGGACCTGCGGTACTGGAACGCGGGCGTCGTCGTGCTCGCCCCGCAGGCCGCCGACACGGCGCTGCGCAGCTCCCTCGACGATCTTCTTGGACAGCGCGGAAAGTGGGTAGACGGGGTGTGGATCTGGGACGTGCAAGGGGGGAGTCCGAGCGGCCCCGCTGCCACTACGCTGCGGGAACAACACGCACGGTAGCCGACCCCCGCGTGCGCCCCCGCGCGCCCGTCCACCACCTTGTCCGCCCCCCCGCTTCCGCCCCTTCCCCGTCCGCCCCGACCGCGCGACCGACCCCCCACCCGACCCGTCCGAACCCCCGCGTCGTCCGACGTCCGACGTTCTGACCCGAGGAGCCCTTCTTGGCCTGCGACTTGTGGCTCGTCCCGCTCGTCGATGTGCTGTGCCACAGCCCCGACAACCCCTTCGCGGAGGAACTCGCCGCGTACGACAAGGCGCTGACCGAGGCGGGGCTGCCGACGATCCCCGTCTACGCGTACATGCCGGGCCTGTCCGGCGACGTGGCACCGGTGGCGGGCTTCGACTACGACGCGCTGCATTTCCTGCGGCGCGCGTACCTGCTGCGCGTCTGCGGCCTGGAGGTCACTCCGGTCGACGAACTCGGCGGGGACTACGAACAGCTCCTGGAGATGTTCGACGCGACCGCCCAGCAGTCGCACCTGGTGTGGCACTACGACCACGCCGGGGCGTACGTGCCCGTGGACTTCCCCGCGCCGCTCGCCAACGACGAGCTGCTCGCGGGCGGGGGTCCGCTCGGGTCCTCCCACGCGCTCCTGCGCGAGCTGGAGTTCGTGGCGCCGTCCCTCGGCATAGACCCCGCGAACCCGCCGCTGCCCCCGGCCCCGCCCCGGTCCCCCACGACCCTGGAGGAGCCGGCTCCGCCGCCGCCCCACGACTCCAGCCCGTTCGCCCGCGAACGCCACGTGTGGCTCGGCCTCCACGCGGCCACGACCCGGAGCCTGGCCCAGGGCTCAATGATCATCTACAGCTAGCCTCGGGCCGTGCCGCCGCCGGGCGGCCGGTCCGCCCGGCGGGCGCGCGGGGCGTCCCCGGGCGCCGCCCAGCTGTGAGACCGGGGCCCGCCGCGCAGCCGAGGCGCCCTCGCCTCAGCGCGGCTCCGGCGGCCGCTGCCGGGGCATGTTCGGCCGGGCCCCCGGCGGCAGCGGGAAGCGGCCGGAGGCCCCGCCGGGCTCGCGGGCGGGGGCGGGCACGGCCCCGCCCGCGCCGGTCTGCATGGCGAGCGGCGCGGCCCCCGCGCGGAACTCCACCATCCAGTCCACGGTCTCGGCCCGCACCAGCTCGGTCACGTCGTCGGAGAACCTCCGCAGCACCCCGAGGCACCGCTCCGCCGCCTCGCTCGCGGTCCCCTCCGTCGGCCCGAGCACCTCCCGCACGCTCTCCGACGCCCAGTCGAACTGCAGCACCTGCAACCGCCGCTGCACCGCCTGCGCGGTGGCGACGTCCCGCATCCACCCGGACGTGAACCCGAAGTACCGGTCGCACCCCACGCACGCGACCCCCGCGAGCAGCGAAACGAATCCCCACGTGGCCACGCCCCCCGCCGCCCCGACCAGGTCGAGCAGCGGCAGCACCCCGGCCCCGAGCGCCCCGAGCGCGGCGCCGCCGCGGAGGATCCGGGCCCCGCGCCGCTTGCGGACGCGGTCGCGCAGATACCACCCGGCGGTGTCGAGCGCACCCCGCTCCACCCACCGGTACAGCTCGTCGAGCCGCGCCGCGGGCTCGCCCCAGTCGCCGGTGGGGAACTCCCGGCCGCCCGGGGCACCCCCGAGCCCGCCACCCGCGCCGCCCGGCGCCCCCGCCCCTGCCTCGTGCCCATGGGGCACCCCCTCAGGCTGCATCTCCGGCTGGTGGTGGCTCACCCGGCACTCCCTCGGCTTCCGCATAAGTTCCGCATAAGTGACGCAACGTAATGGACGGTGCCTCTGCGCGAGCACAAGTCCTACCGCCCAATGGGTGGCTATGCGGCCGTTTTCACGGCTTTTCCTCCTGGAAGGGGTGCTTGATCAGGTATAGGAGCACCGTCGATCTCACCCGAAAGAGTGCCGCCGGGAGTGCCGGGGCGCTCGCCTCCGTCACCACGTAGGCTCGTGCCAGGCGTCAACCCGCCCGACAAGCACGTCGTACGCACTCGACCGACACCAGGAGCTGATCGTGATCCCCGGTGGTGGACAGCCCAACATGCAGCAGCTGCTCCAGCAGGCCCAGAAGATGCAGCAGGACCTCGCGAGCGCACAGGAGGAGCTGGCGCGCACGGAGGTCGAAGGCCAGGCGGGCGGCGGCCTCGTCAAGGCCACGGTCACCGGTTCCGGTGAGCTGCGCGCCCTCGTGATCGACCCGAAGGCGGTCGACCCGGAGGACACGGAGACCCTCGCGGACCTGGTCGTGGCCGCCGTGCACGCGGCGAACGAGAACGCGCAGGCGCTCCAGCAGCAGAAGCTCGGCCCGCTCGCGCAGGGCCTGGGCGGCGGCGGCATCCCCGGCCTGCCGTTCTAATCGCCGTTACCTTCAAAGTCGCCCGGCGGCCAACTACGGTACGTATCAAAGCCCCCTGACCCCCGAACACTGATCCGGAAAACCCGCAGGAAAGGCAGTCCGTTGTACGAAGGCGTGGTCCAGGACCTCATCGACGAATTGGGCAGGCTGCCCGGCGTCGGTCCCAAGAGCGCGCAGCGGATCGCCTTCCACATCCTCCAGGCGGAGCCGACGGACGTCCGGCGCCTCGCGCACGCGCTCCTGGAGGTCAAGGAGAAGGTCCGCTTCTGCGCGACCTGCGGGAACGTGGCGCAGGAGGAGCTCTGCAACATCTGCCGTGACGCCCGCAGGGACCCCTCGGTCATCTGTGTGGTCGAGGAGCCCAAGGACGTCGTGGCGATCGAGCGGACCCGCGAGTTCCGGGGCCGGTACCACGTGCTCGGCGGCGCCATCAGCCCCATCGAGGGCGTGGGCCCCGACGACCTGCGCATACGGGAACTCCTCGCGCGCCTCGCCGACGGCACGGTCACCGAGCTGATCCTGGCGACGGACCCGAACCTGGAGGGCGAGGCCACGGCGACGTACCTCGCGCGCATGATCAAGCCGATGGGCCTGAAGGTCACCCGCCTGGCCAGCGGACTCCCTGTCGGGGGAGATCTGGAATACGCGGACGAGGTCACCCTGGGCCGCGCTTTCGAGGGGAGACGACTCCTAGATGTCTAAGTCACCTGAGCCGCAGCCGAAGACGCTGGTGCACGCCGCGTCCCAGGACCCGGACGACTTCGCGGTCCAGATCTCCGACCAGATCGAGAGCTTCATCGTCGCGGTCACGGAGGTCGCCCGGGGCGCCGAGCCGGACTCGGCCGTCCCCTTCCTCCTCCTGGAGGTCTCCCAGCTGCTCCTGGCCGGGGGCCGCCTCGGCGCGCACGAGGACATCGTCCCCGACGAGCGCTACGAGCCTGACCTGGGCCCCGAGGGCGACGTGGACGAGCTGCGCGAGCGCCTGGCCGTCCTGCTCGACCCGATCGACGTCTACTCCGAGGTCTTCGACCCCTACGAGCCGCGCAAGGCCCCGGTCGCCTGCCGCATCTCCGACGACCTGGCCGACGTCGTCACGGACCTCCGCCACGGCCTGGCCCACTACCGCGAGGGCCGCACCACGGAGGCCCTGTGGTGGTGGCAGTTCTCCTACTTCTCCAACTGGGGCTCCACGGCCTCCGCGTCCCTGCGCGCCCTCCAGTCCCTGGTCGCCCACGTCCGGCTGAACCAGCCCCTGGAGGACCTCAACGGCCTCGACACCGACCAGGACCTCGCGGACGAGACCCTGGAAGAGGCCGCAGGCAAGGTCATGGCCGAGGAAATCGCCGGCCCCCTCGGCCTCCGCCCCGTCCAGTAGCCGCCTTCCGGGCTCGCGGGGCAGGGCGTGGCGTTACGCTGCGCCCTACTGCCGTGTGGTGAGGGGGCTTGCTGGTGGCGGACGAGACATCCTGGGCGGGGCTCGCGGAAGCGATCGGCGCGGTGCGCGCGGAGCTGCGCCGGGCGGAGGAAGCGGGCCGGGACGAGAACGTGCGGTTCCGTACGGGACCCGTGGAGCTGGAGTTCTCCGTCGACGTCCGCAAGGAGGGCGAGGCACGGGCCAAGGTCTTCGTGCTCCCCTTCGGGGCGGAGGCGAAGGGAGCCCGCTCGACCGGTGCGACCCACCGCCTCAAGGTGACCCTCCAGCCGGTGGACGGGGCGGGCGAGGACCGTGTCATCGGTGACCACGACGCGCAGGGGCGCCCCCGGTAGCGCGCGATGGACGTACGACGGGTCGTCGAGCTGTGGAACCCGGACGCGGGCCTCTCCGGCACCGGCTACCTCGTCGCGGACCGGCTGGTCCTGACGGCGCTCCACACCGTGCGGGGCGCCGGGGAGGTGGAGGTCAGGCTCCTCGGCGGCGACGCGTGGGCGCGGGCCGAGGTGCTCTGGCCCGTGGAGGAGGCCGGCGCCCCGGACGCGGCACTGGTCCGGCTCGTGGGTGGGTGCTGGGCGCCACCGGGAGGCGAGCCGGTGCGATGGGGCCGCGTCGACGGAGCGGCTCCTCCGACGGAGGGCAGGCTCTCTTGTCTGGCCGTCGGCTTTCCCCGCTCGGAGGTACGGGACGGCGTCCGGGACACGAAGGAGGTCCGCGGGCACGTCGAGACCCTGACGGGGCTGAAGGCGAACGGCGTGATCACGGTGTACGTCGACGGAGTCGCCGCGCCGAGCAGGGGGGAGGGGCGCTGGGCCGGGGCCTCCGGTGCCGCCCTGTTCGCACAGGGGCGGCTGATCGGCGTCCTCGCCACGGACCGGGCCCGGGACTACGAGGCGAACCAGCTCACGGCGGTGTCGGTGGAGTCGCTCGCGGCGCGGCCCGGCTTCGCACGGGCGGTGGGAGACCTGGTCCTGGAGAGCCTGACCACGGAGCCTTCGCGCGCGTGGACGGCGTACGACGTCGAGGCCCCGCCCGGCCTCAACAACCTTCCCGAGCTGCCGTCCCGCCACTTCGTGGGCCGTGCGGACGTGCTGGCCGAGCTGGAGCGAGCCCTCGCCGCCGACTCCCAGACCATCACTCAGACGCTGCACGGCCTGGGGGGCGTCGGCAAGACGACCCTGGCGTTGCACTACGCCCACGCGCACGTGGGGTCGTACCGCCTGGTGTGGTGGATCCGCTCGGACAGCCGCGAACTGATCGAGGCGAGCCTCGCCGCCCTTGCCCTGCGCATCCAGGGAGCCGCCGCCTCGGACCTGACCACCACCCAGGCAGCCGACTGGGCCGTCGGCTGGCTCCAGACCCACCCGGGCTGGCTCCTGGTGTTCGACAACGTGGAGCGGCCCGAGGACGCGGCGACGGTGACGGGGCAACTGCGCTCCTCCGGCCGGTACTTGATCACCAGCCGTTACCGGAGCGGCTGGCCGGGTGCCCCGATCGCCCTGCCGGTCCTGGACGAGGGCGCGTCGCTCGACCTCCTCGCCCGGCTGACGGACGACGGCGATGCCGAGGCCGAGGCGCGGGCCCTCGCCGAGGAACTCGGCCATCTGCCCCTGGCGTTGGAGCAGGCGGGAGCGTTCGTCGCGCAGACCGGGAGCACGCTGGGGGAGTACCGGCTCATGCTCCGGCGGTACCCGGAGCGCACGACGGCCGCCGCGCCCGGCGGCGCGGACCCGACGCGGACCGTGGCCCGGATCTGGCGCATCACCCTCGACGCCGTGCATGCCAGGGACCCCCGCGCGGTGGACCTCCTGTGCACGGCCGCGTGGTACGCGCCCACGGAGATCCCCCGGGAACTGTTCACGGAGCTGGCCGAGGACGAGCTGGACCTGGCCCAACTCCTCGGGCTGCTCGCCGACTACAACCTGATCGTGCTGGGCCGGGGGACGCTGGGCGTGCACCGCCTCGTCCAGCGGGTGGCGCGCACGGTCTCACCCGAGGATCCGCACCGGACACCCGAGCGGATCACCCGGGCGCGGGACGGGGCGGCAGCGGCGTTGCGGCGCGTACTGCCGTTCGACCCGCGCCTCAACGTCGCGGGCTGGCCCGGGTGGCGGCGCCTGCTGCCGCACGTCGAAGCCCTGCTGGACGCGGTCGACCCCGCCGACGACACCGAGGACACCGACTTCGCCCTCAACGAGTGGGCGCAGTACCTGGCGGGTCAGGGGCAGCGGGGCCGGGCCATCGCACTCCTGCACCGCTCCGTGGACGCTTCGTCCCGCCTGTTCGGCGAGAAGCACACCAGCACGTTGACCGCCTACAACAACCTCGCGAGCGCGTACGAGGCGGCGGGGGACCTGGACGAGGCGATCGCGCTGCTGGAGCGGACGCTGACGGCCCGGATCGAAGTGAGCGGCGACGACGATCCGCACACGCTCATCGTGCGGAACAACCTCGCGAGTGCCTATCAGTCAGCGGGGGACCTGGAGCGGGCGACCCCGCTGCACGAGCGGAACCTGTCCGACCGCATGCGCCTCCTGGGCTCCGACCATCTGAGCACGCTGCTCTCGCGCAACAATCTCGCGGACGCGTATCTCCTGTCGGGGCAATTGGCGCGTGCGGCCCCGATGTTCGAGGAGACGCTGGACGACTGCGTGCGCGTGCTCGGCGGCGATCACCCCTTCACCCATGTCGTGCGCAGCAACGTCGCGTACTGCTGTGAGGCCGCGGGAGACCTGGAGCGCGCGGTGGCCCTGCTGGAGCAGACGGTCGCCGATCGCGCGCGGACGCTGGGCGGAGAACACCCGGACGCGCTGCGGTCGCAGCTGCACCTCGCCCGCGTCCACCAGGCGGCGGGCGACCCGTCGCGAGCGATCACGCTGCTCGAGCGGACGCTGGACGTCTGCGTCCGTGCGCTGGGCGACGGGCACGGGCTGACAGGGAGTGTCCGGAGCAGCCTGTCCGAGGCGCTGGAGCAGACCGGCCCCCCGTCCACGAACCCCGCCGTCCGCTAGCCCGCAGCCCCTCCGCGGCCATCGGGAAGCCCTTCGTATTGCGGACGTCGGTGGGCCGCCTGGCCGAGGCGGGGCAGCTGCGCTGGATCAAGGAACACCTCACGATCGAGGACGCCTCGATGCGCTGGGTGGGCTTCACCCTCGACACGGAGAAGCTCAAGGAGTACGCGGACTGAGGGGGAGTCCCGTGCGGCCCTCGCGCGCCCCTGTGACCCACCCCACTTTACGGAGTGCTCCGCTCCGTAGCGGGCAGTGGAGTGTCCGGAGCGGCCGGAGGGCAAGGAGCACCGGGTGATCAAGGCGTGAGCGGGACATCTCACGATCTGATACTTCCGTGGCGGAATTCGGCCGCTCGTTAGACTGAGCCGACCGCCGTGGGCGGGAAGAGACGTAACTGAGCGAGGAGCGCACGTGGGCCTTGTCGTGCAGAAGTACGGAGGCTCCTCCGTAGCCGATGCCGAGGGCATCAAGCGGGTCGCCAAGCGCATCGTCGACGCCAAGAAGAACGGCCACCAGGTGGTCGTCGTGGTGTCGGCGATGGGTGACACGACGGATGAGTTGATCGATCTTGCCGGGCAGGTGTCACCGATCCCTGCCGGGCGCGAATTCGACATGCTGCTGACCGCCGGAGAGCGGATCTCCATGGCCCTGCTGGCCATGGCGATCAAAAACCTGGGCCACGAGGCCCAGTCGTTCACGGGCAGCCAGGCCGGTGTCATCACCGACTCGGTCCACAACAAAGCCCGGATCATCGATGTGACGCCGGGCCGCATCCGGACCGCGCTCGACGAGGGCAACATCGCCATCGTCGCCGGTTTCCAGGGCGTGAGCCAGGACAAGAAGGACATCACGACCCTGGGTCGTGGCGGGTCCGACACCACCGCCGTCGCCCTCGCCGCCGCGCTCGACGCGGAGGTGTGCGAGATCTACACGGACGTGGACGGCGTCTTCACCGCCGACCCGCGCGTCGTGAAGAAGGCCCGGAAGATCGACTGGATCAGCTTCGGAGACATGCTGGAGCTGGCCAGCTCCGGGTCCAAGGTGCTGCTCCACCGCTGTGTGGAGTACGCGCGCCGTTACAACATCCCGATCCACGTGCGGTCCTCCTTCAGTGGGCTGCAGGGCACGTGGGTCAGCAACGAACCGCAAGGGGACCGCAAGGTGGAGCAGGCGATCATCTCTGGTGTCGCGCACGACACGTCCGAGGCCAAGATCACGGTCGTCGGCGTGCCGGACAAGCCGGGCGAGGCCGCCGCGATCTTCCGCGCCGTCGCCGACGCCGAGATCAACCTCGACATGATCGTCCAGAACGTGTCGGCCGCCGCGACGGGCCTCACCGACATCTCCTTCACGCTGCCCAAGGCCGAGGGCCGCAAGGCCATCGACGCCCTGGAGAAGACGAAGGCGGGCGTCGGCTTCGACTCGCTGCGCTACGACGACCAGATCGCGAAGATCTCCCTGGTCGGCGCGGGCATGAAGACGAACCCCGGCGTCACCGCCACGTTCTTCGAGGCACTGACGGACGCGGGCGTGAACATCGAGCTGATCTCCACCTCCGAGATCCGCATCTCCGTGGTCACCCGCGCCGAGGACGTCAACGAGGCCGTGCGCGCCGTGCACACCGCCTTCGGCCTCGACTCCGACTCGGACGAGGCCGTGGTCTATGGAGGCACCGGGCGATGAACCGCAAGCCGACGCTCGCGGTCGTCGGGGCGACCGGAGCCGTCGGCGCGGTGATGCTCCAGATCCTGTCGCAGCACGCCGACATCTGGGGCGAGATCAGACTCGTCGCCTCCCCGCGCTCGGCCGGCCGCAAGCTGGCCGTGCGCGGGGAGGAGGTCGAGGTCCTCGCGCTGAGCGAGGACGTCTTCGAGGGCGTCGACGTCGCCATGTTCGACGTGCCCGACGAGGTGGCGGCCCAGTGGGCGCCCATCGCCGCCTCGCGGGGCGTCGTCGTGGTCGACAACTCCGCCGCCTTCCGGCTCGACCCGGACGTCCCGCTGGTCGTGCCGGAGGTCAATGCGCACGCCGCGCGCGTCCGGCCGCGCGGCATCATCGCCAATCCGAACTGCACCACCCTCTCGATGATCGTGGCGCTCGGCGCCCTGCACGCCGAGTTCGGCCTGCGGGAGCTCGTGGTCTCGTCGTACCAGGCCGTCAGCGGGGCCGGGCGGGACGGCGTCGACACGCTGCGGCGCCAGCTCAGGCTCGTCGCGGACAGCGACCTCGGCACCGGGCCCGGCGATCTGCGCCGCGCCGTCGGGGACGACACCGGGCCCTTCCCGGAGCCCGTCGCGCTGAACGTGGTGCCCTGGGTCGGTTCCGTACGCGACGACGGCTGGTCGTCGGAGGAGATGAAGGTCCGGGACGAGTCCCGGAAGATCCTCGGTCTGCCGGACCTGAAGGTCGCGGTGACGTGCGTACGGGTGCCGGTCGTCACGACGCACTCGCTGACGGTCCACGCGCGCTTCGAGGGCGAGGTGACCGTCGCGCGGGCCCGCGAGATCCTCGCCACCGCACCCGGGGTCGTCCTGTTCGACGACCCCGCCGCCGGTGAGTTCCCGACGCCCGCCGACGCCGTCGGCACCGACCCCACGTGGGTCGGCCGGCTCCGGCGCGCCCTGGACGACCCGGCCGCGCTCGAACTCTTCGTGTGCGGGGACAACTTGCGCAAGGGCGCCGCCCTGAACACGGCGCAGATCGCGGAGCTGGTGGCGGGGGAGTTCCCGGGCGGCTGACCGGCCTTCCCCGGGGGGCGGCCCGCGGGGGCAGACCGGGCTGCCCGAAAGGCTCCCCGAAGCGGAGCACCCTGTAGGACCTGTGTAAGTTCTGTGTCCTATCTCTGGTCCAGACCGCTTGAACTGGGGCGTCCGCGCGTTCGAAGATTCGGCTTCCGGTCCCTGCAACCGACCGGGCGGCGCAGGCGTCTTCGCCGTCGCCCTCCGGTGGGCGGCCGGAACGCTGCGAAAAGCAATTGGGGCATAGGGGAAGAGCTGGTACGCATGGGGGCTTTTGACGCACCGTGGAGAGCGGTGCCTGTGAGGCACGTCGCGCGCGCGATGCCGAACGCCATGCCTGACGCGTACAACCCTGACGGGGGGAAGCGTGTCCAACAGGCGTGGCAGAGGTACTCGAATTCACCGCGAGCGGAGCGGCGGCACTGCGACCGTCCCGCCGTCCTCGCGTACCCGGCGGCATGCCGGTGATCGCCCCCATGCCCGTGACGCGGCCCGCCCGCATTCCGACGCAGCGCGAGGGCGATGAGGTGGCCGTGACCGCGGGCACCACCGTCGACCACCTCACCGAGACCTATCGCGCCCACTACCGGTCGCTGCTCGGGCTCGCCGCCCTGCTCCTCGACGACACCGCATCCTGCGAGGACGTCGTGCAGGAGGCGTTCATCCGCGTCCACTCCGCGCGCAAGCGCGTCCGCGACCCCGAGAAGACCCTCGCGTATCTGCGCCAGACCGTGGTGAACCTCTCCCGGTCCGCGCTGCGCCGGCGCATCCTCGGCCTGAAGCTCCTCACCAAGCCGATGCCCGACATGGCGAGCGCCGAGGAGGGTGCGTACGACCAGCTGGAGCGCGACGAGCTGATCAAGGCCATGCGCGGCCTGCAGCGCCGCCAGCGCGAGGTCCTCGTCCTGCGGTACTTCGCGGACATGACCGAGGCACAGGTCGCCGAGACGCTCGGCATATCGCTCGGCTCGGTCAAGGCCTACGGCTCGCGCGGCATCGCCGCCCTGCGGGTCGCCATGGAGGCCCCGGCATGAGCGGAGCGGGCGACATGGGCAAGCACCACGAGCACGAGCACGACGCTGGGAACGACACGGTGAAGCACGGGCCGGGCGACGGCGACCGCCCCGACCACGGACACGACGTACCGGACGTCACGGAGCAGCTGCGCGGGCTCGGGCGGCTGACCGCCCTCGACGGCGGCACCGCGCCGTTCGGCGGCCCCGGCGGCCCCGACGCGCCGCGCGGCCTCGCCGACGACGAGCTGGCGCTGCGGCGGATGCTGCGCACCGCCGTCGAGGACATCGAGCCGGGCGACGCGGCCCTGGACCGGCTCCGGCACGCGGTGCCCGTGCGCCGGGCCCGCAAGCGGCAGGCCTTCGTCGGCGCGGCCGCCGTCGTCCTCTTCGCGGCCACCGCCGTGCCCGCGCTCGTGCACGTCACCCGCTCGTCGGGCGACTCCGACGCGCGGCCGTCCATCGCGGGTGCGGGCAGCAGCCAGCACAGCCAGGGCGGCAGCACCGAGGGCAAGGACCCCGACCGCCCCGGCAAGGAGACCGGGGGCGGCAAGAAGAAGGAAAAGAAGAAGGACGACAAGGACAAGGGCGGCAAGGGCAAGGAGAAGGGCAGCAAGGACAAGGGCGAGACGGGCCGGGGCGGCGCCACCGGGGGCACCGAGCCCGACGACCACGGCACCGACGCGGTGAGCTCGCCCGCCTGTGACGCCACCCAGCTCGGCGCCTCCGGCTCCGTGGGGGCCGCCGACGCCGAGGGCAAGGTCTACGGCACCTTCCGCGTCGCCAACGTCTCCGGCAGCAGCTGCACCGTGGAGAACGCGGGCGCCGTGGCCGCCACCGCCCAGGGCGCGGCCAGCCCCTCCGCCGTCAACGTGGTCGACCACACCCCGGGCGACGGCACGGGCCTGCCCGACCCGGCCCAGGAGGCCAGCTCCCTCGTCCTCAAGCCCGGCGCCTCGTACGAGGTGCGCTTCGCCTGGGTGCCCTCGGCGCAGTGCCCGTCCGACGGCGGCGAGCCCACGCCGAACCCGTCCCCGTCCGAGGGCGGCGCGGGCGGCAGCGGCTCGGAGGGCGCCACCGGCGACAGCGGCGGCGGCGTGACCCCCCAGCTGATCCGCGAGGACGGCACCAAGGACGGCAGCGTCGCGGTGTCCCTCACGGCGGAGCCGGGCGCCCCGTCGGCGGACGCGACGGTGCTGAACGCGTGCTCGGGCACGGTGTACAAGACCGGGGTGCTTCCGGCGCAGTAGCGCGCCGGGGCACCGCTCCCGCAGCGCACCCCCGGCCCGGCCCTCAGGTCGTGGAGGGCTGCGGAGCCTCCGGCTCCGGTGCGAGGCCCAGCGCGGCGTCCCGCGCGAACTCCCGCTCGCGCCGGAAGAGCCGGAACCACATGAACACCACGAACCCCGCGAACACGAACCACTCGCCCGTGTAGCCCAGGTTCTGGAACGCCTTGAGGTTCAGGCCCGAGTCCTCCGGCGCGGCCGCCGGGACCGGCCGCAGGCCGTCGGTGCCCTGGTCGAGCGTGACCCAGGCGTCGTACACGTCGTCCGGGACGATGTTCACGAGCGACGCCGCGCTGATCATGCCGACCTGGCCCGTGGGCAGGCCGCCCGCCGTCCGGGCGCCGTCCGAACTGGTGCTCTCCGAGGCCTGGAGCGCGCCGGTGACGGTGACCTGCCCCTTGGGCGGCGCGGGCGCCCGGCCCGCGTCGGCCTTGCCGGGCAGCCAGCCGCGCACGACCGGCAGCGACTTGCCGCCGTCGGTGCGCAGCAGCGTGAGGACGTAGTACCCGCTCCGGTCGTCCAACGTCCGGTCCGGCACGAGGAGTTGCTTGCCGTAACGCCCGGTGGCGGTCGCCCGCTCGCCCGACGTCTCCCGGTTCACGGGCAGCAGCCCGGCCAGCGGCCGCGCCTTCGCGCTCGGGTCGACGGCCGCCTGCTTCTTGGCGTCCTCGTGGTCCTCCACGCGGTCCTCGAAGCGGCCGAGCTGCCAGGAGCCCATGAACAGGCACAGCGGGATGGCCAGCGCGACGAAGACGTTGATCCCCCACCAGCGGGGGGTCAGCAGGAACCGGTACACGCCCTCCACGGTACGGGGCGCCGCGGGGAGGGCTTCCCCCGGGGCGCCCCGCGCGGGCTAGGGCAGGTGCCGGGCGGCGAAGTCCAGCTCCAGGGCGACCTGCTTGATGCGCTCGTCGACGACCAGGGAGCCGTGGCCCGCCTCGTAGCGGTACACCTCGTGGACCGCGGCGCGCTGGGCGAGGCGGTCCACGTAGTTCTCCACCTGGCGGATGGGGCAGCGGGGGTCGTTCACCCCCGCGGAGATGTAGACCGGGGCCTTGACCGCGTCCACGTACGTCAGCGGGGACGAGGCCTCGAAGCGCTCGGGCACCTCCTCCGGCGTGCCGCCGAACAGGGTGCGGTCCATCGCCTTCAGGGCCTCCATCTCGTCGTGGTACGCCGTCACGTAGTCCGCGACGGGGACCGCGGCGAGGCCGAGCGCCCAGGCGTCGGGCTCGGTGCCGAGGCCGAGGAGCGTGAGATAGCCGCCCCAGGAGCCGCCGGACAGGACGAGCCGCCGCGGGTCCGCGAGGCCGGAGGCGACGGCCCAGTCGCGCACCGCCGCGATGTCCTCCAGCTCGATGAGCCCGACGCGGTGCTTGAGGGCGTCGGTCCACGCCCGGCCGTACCCCGTGGAGCCGCGGTAGTTGACCCGCACCACCGCGTACCCGTGGTCGACCCAGGCGGCGGGGCCCGCCGCGAAGGCGTCGCTGTCGTGCCAGGTGGGGCCGCCGTGCACCTCGAAGACCGTGGGCAGCGAGCCCTCGGCCCCCGCGGGCCGCTGCACCAGGGCGTGGATGCGGCCGCCGGGGCCCTCCACCCACGCGTCCTCCACCGGCACCGAGGCGGGCGCCTTCGCGCCGGGCGGGTCCAGGACGACCCGGCCGGAGGTGGAGCGCAGGACGGGCGGCTCGGCGGCCGACGACCACATGTACTCCACGGTGCCGTCCGGGCGGGCCGTCGCGCCGGACACCGAGCCGCGCGGGGTCTCCACGCGGGTCAGCTCGCGGGTGGCCAGGTCGAACCGCCACAGGTCGCCGCGGGCCTCGAAGCCGTGCGCGACGAGCAGCGCCGAGCCGTCGGGATACCACTCCGCCGACACGTCGCCCGGCAGGTCGAGGGCCAGGTCCGTCTCCTCGCCCGAGGCCACGTCCCACAGCATCGGCTCCCAGCGGCCCCGGCGCTGGTGGCCGACGAGCAGCCGGGTGTCCCCCTCCACCGGTGCGAAGCCGAGGGACTCCAGGCCGAGCTCGACCTCGCCGCCCTTGGTGTCGTCCAGGTCGGCGACCACCGAGCCGTCCAGGCGCAGGACGCGCAGCGCGGAGTGCATCGCGTCGCCGTGCTCCGTGTGCTCGATCACGAGCAGGGAGCCGTCGTGCGAGAGGTCGCCGACGCCCGCGGACTCGCGGTGGCGGTAGATCTCGACGGGCTCGGCGCCCGGGGCCGCGTCGGGCCCGACGACGTGCACCGTCGAGCCGTCCTCGTCCGTGGAGCGGCCCACCACGACCGTGCGGCCGTCCCGGCCGAGGGCGAGACCCGCCGGATACGAGGGGGCGAGGCCCGGCACGGCGGCCTCGTCGGCGCCGCCGGTGAAGGGCTGGCGGCGCCAGACGCCGAACTCGTCGCCGTCCTTGTCGTCGAACCACCAGATCCAGCGGCCGTCGGGGGAGACCAGGCCGTCCGTCGTGCCGTTCGCCCGGTCGGTCACCTGGCGCTGGGCGCCCGTCGCGCGGTCCCAGGCGTACAGCTCGTACGTACCCGTCGCGTTCGACACGAACAGGGAGCGGTCCGGGGCGTCCTCCGCCCAGTCCGGCAGCGATACGCGCGGCGCCCGGAACCGCTTCTCCCAGTCGGGCACCCCGACGCCACCGGCACCGCCCCCGGCTGCCACGCCACCTCCGGCGCCTGCGCCGCCCTCGCCTGTCGTGCCGGTTCCGGCGCCTGCGCTGCCGTCGGCTTCTGTGCCTCGTCCGGCTGCCGCGCCGCTTCCCGCTCCCGCGCCGCCCCCGGCCCCCGCGTCCACCTGTTCACCCGTCTCACTCATGGCCCCATAGTGCCTCGCTCTCCCCGCAATCCGCTGGCGAGGGTCCCCAGCCTGTGGATAACTTTCGCGCATGTACACACCGAACCCCGCCGACTGGCGCGAGTCCAACCGGCGGCGCTGGGACGAGCGTGTGCCGATCCACCTGGCCAGCGACTACTACGACCTCGCTGCCTTCCACGCGGGCAAGGACCCGCTGCGCGCCTTCGAACGGGCCGAGATCGGCGACGTCACCGGCCGCTCCCTGCTGCACCTCCAGTGCCACATCGGCCTCGACACCCTCTCCTGGGCGCGGCACGGCGCCACCCGAGTCGTCGGCCTCGACTTCTCCGAACCCGCCGTGGAGGCCGCCCGCGGCCTCGCCGCCGAGCTCGGGTTCACCCAGGACCGGGCCGCGTTCGTCGCCGCCGACGTGTACGACGCCGCCGAGGCCGTGCCGGACTCCGCGTACGACATCGTCTACACCGGCGTCGGTGCCCTGTGCTGGCTCCCCGACATCCGGCGCTGGGCCGAGACCGCCGCCTCGCTCGTCGCGCCCGGGGGCTTCCTCTACCTCGCCGAGTTCCACCCCCTCACGGACGTCCTCGACGACGCGACCGGTACGCGGATCGAGCACGACTACTTCGCCCGCGACCCGTGGGTCGACGACGGGCCCGGCGGGTACGCCGACGGGGACGCCGTCACCGTCCACAACCGCAGCGTCGAGTGGCAGCACCCCGTCGGCGAGGTCGTCACGGCCCTCGCACAGGCGGGCCTGCGCATCGACTTCCTGCACGAGCACGACGTGACCCTCTTCCGCAGGTTCGCCGCGCTCGAACCGCGCGACGGCCTCTACCGCTATCCGGCCACGAGCCCGCGCGTGCCCCTCATGTACTCCCTCAAGGCCAGCAGGACCTGACCCCTAGGGCCTGTCCGATGGGTCGGCGCGGCGTCGCGACGCCTGGCACGCACGCTCGCCGCGTTGCCGAAATGCCCTAGTAGCTCCTTCCCCGAGCTCTCAGCTGCGTTCGAGCAGGGGAGACCCCACCCGAGGACATCCCGGCGCCTTGCGATCGCACGCACCAGACGCCGCTCCTTGCTCCACGCCGACCCATCGGACAGGCCCTAGGCCGGGTGCAGCCAGGCCTCCCGCGGCGGCGTGCCGAACTCGCCGAGCTTCGTGCACGACCACGCCCGCAGCACCTCGTGCGCGATGCCCTCACCGGCCGCCGGCGCCGCGAGCGTCGTGACGACCACGTCCGCGCCGTGCCGGGCCAGCAGCAGGTCCCGCATGCGCGTCGCCACGCGCCTGCGGCGGTGCTCCGGCAGCACCATCAGCTCCACGAGCAGGAACAGGCGGCCTGCCGCGGCCGCGCCCGTCGCCGCGGGCGGCAGGACGTCGCGCAGCGTCGCGAAGTCCGGGGTGTCGGGGGCCGCGCGGTAGCCGTACAGGCAGCCGACCAGGCCGCTTGCGGAGTCCGCCGCGACCATGTCGAAGTCCCGCTCCTGCACGTGCCGCTCGAACCGCCCCAGAAACCCCGCCCGCCCGTACCCCTCGCCCCCGTACGGTGCCTGCGCCTGACCCCTGCCTGCTGTGTACGAGGCCTGCGTCTCGCTACCGTACGGTGCTTGGCCCCGGCCTCCGCGCTGCGCTCGGCCTCCGTCCTGGGCCTGGCCTCCGGCTGGGGCTTGTTCTCGGCCCCAGGCCTGCGCCTGGCCCCGGTCCGGGGTCCGGGCCTGGGTCTGACTCTGGTCCAAGTCCCGGGTCCGGGCCTGCTCTTGGTGCTCGGACTGTCCGTGGCACGCCGTGTACACGGTCGCCACGTCCTCGCGCTGCTGCTCCGCCTGCCAACGTGACAGCCGCCGCAAGAACACCTCTGCCATCCGCGCCTCCCCCTACGCCTGGGTGAGCATGGTGACAGCACGAGCCGCCGCGCGGAACCAGCCCTGCCCGGGCTTCTCCCACCCACCCGCCCTCACCCGGGCCTACCCGCCCGCGGCCCACCCACCGCTACCGCGCCGGGACGCTTCCCACCCGCCCGCCCGTTCCTGCCCCGGCGTCCCGGCCGAGCCCCGACCTGGCGGCTCACGGCCCGTTGTTCGCCCGCCCGTTCCTGCCCCGGTGCCGTGGGCGGGCCCCTAGCCGACTCACACCTGTCCCACGTCTTGGCTGAGCCACGCCGTGGCCGGCAAAAGGGGGGCGGGTGGGCGGGGATTCAAGCCCGTCCGGCGTTTGAGGACGAGGCCGGAGGCCGATGGAGGGCCGGAGGCCGGGGCTCGGCCAGGGAGCCTGGGCAGCGACGGGTGAGCGGTGGCCGTGTGGTGGGGAGGGAGAGGGGAGACCTGAGGGTGGGAGGGGAGAGCCCCGAGGTGAGGTTCCTCGGCTGGTGGTGAGGTTCTTCTCCGCAGGGTGCCACCCAACGGCTACGGTGAGCCTCGGAACGCGGGGCGGGGAACGTGCACGTCTGCTCGGGTGGAGGAGCCGATGGGCCAGCAAAACGCGGGCGGCGGGCAGGACGAGCCGAGCGCGGGCGGCAGCCAGAGCCGACAGGGCGCGGACAGCGGACAAGGCAGGCCCGGCGCCAGCCATAGGCAAGGCGTTGGCGGCGGGCCGAACCAGCCGAGTGTCAGCGGCGGGCAAGGCGCGGGCAGCGGACAGGGCCATCAAGCCGCGAGCGGCGGGCAGGACCAGCCGAGCGCGGGCGGTGGGCAAGGCCCAAGTAGCGGGCAGGGTCAGCCGAGCGCCAGCCACGGGCCCAGCGTCGGCGGCGGCCGAGGCGCGCGCGGCGGCCGCGGCGTTGGTGGCGGGCAGGACCAGCCGAGCGCGGACGGCAGGTCAAGCCAGCCGAGTGCGGGCGGCAGGAAGGGCGCGGACGGCGGGCAAAGCCAGCCGAGCGCCAGCCACGGGCCCCCCGTCGGCGGCGGGCAAGGCGCGGACAGCGGACAAGGCCAGCCGAGCGCCAGCTATGGGCCCAGCGTCGGCGGCGGGCAGGGTGCGCGCGGTGGCCACGGCGTTGGTGGCGGGCAGGGTGCGCGCGGTAGCCACGGCGTTGGTGGAGGGCAGGACCCCGGTGGGGGCGGGCAGTTGACGCGGTTGCGGTTGGACGAGTTGCTGGAGGAGCTCGCGGCGCGGATCGGGGCGGTGCGGGGGACGAGGGACCGGCTGCACAGCCTCCTGGAGGCAGTGCTCTCGGTGGGGCGGGAGCTGGACCTCGCCCAGGTGCTGAGACGCATCGTGGAGACGGCCGTCGCCCTCGTGGACGCCGAGTACGGCGCGCTCGGCGTGATCGGACAGGGCCGCATGCTGGACGAGTTCCTGCCGGTGGGCATCAGCGACCGGCTGCGCGCCGAGATCGGCGACCTGCCCTCGGGGCACGGGCTGCTCGGCGAGCTGATCCGCAACCCGGAGCCGATGCGGCTCGCGGAGCTGTCCGAGCACCCGGCCTCCTCCGGTTTCCCCGCGCACCACCCGCCGATGCACTCCTTCCTCGGCGTACCGATCCGCGTACGGGACAAGGTCTTCGGCAACCTGTACCTGACGGAGAAGCACGGCGGCGCGGAGTTCGACGCCGAGGACGAGTCCGTGCTGTCGACGCTGGCCGTCGCGGCGGGCGTGGCGGTGGAGAACGCCCGGCTCTACGAGGAGGCCCGGCTGCGCGAGCGCTGGCTCCAGGCGAGCGCGGAGGTCACCAGCGCCCTCCTTTCGGGCGCGCCGCAGGCGCAGGTCCTGGAGTTGATGGCCGAGCGGGCCAGGGAGCTGACGTCGGCGGAGCTGGGGGTGATCGAACTGGTCGAGGGCGACGGCGAGTTGCGTGTCGTCATCGCCATCGGCGAGCACGCGCAGGCCCACCAGGGCGCCACCCTGCCGCGCCGGGGCACCTTCGCGGGCGCCGCCCTGGACGCGCAGGCCCTGGTGTCGGCGACCGACGTACGCAAGGACCCGAGGGTCACGTACAAGGCGGACCGCTGGGACGGCCTGGGCGCGGCGGTGGCCGTGCCGATGAGCACGCGTGACGACGTGCGGGGCGTCCTGCTGCTGGCCCGCAGCGCCGGGCGCCCCGGTTTCTCCGAGGCGGAGACCACGCCCCTGACGGGCTTCGCCGGGCAGGCCGCGCTCGCCCTGGAACTCGCCGACCGGCGGCGCGACGCCGAGCAGATGAGCCTCCTGGAGGACCGTGACCGGATCGCCCGGGACCTGCACGACCTGGCGATCCAGCGGCTGTTCGCGACGGGCATGACGCTGCAGAGCGTGCAGCGGTTCGTCGAGCACCCCGGCGCCGCGGAACGGCTGCGCCGGGCCGTCGACGACCTGGACGCCACCATCAAGATCATCCGGTCCACCATCTTCGGCCTGCGCGACCACGAGGCGCCCGGCGGCGCGGCGGGCCTGCGCGTGCGCGTGGTGCGGGCGATCGAGGACGCGGCCGGGGCGCTCGGCTTCACGCCCGCGCTGCGGATGGAGGGCCTGATCGACACGGACGTACCGCGCGAGGTCGCCGACGACGTGGTCGCCGTGCTGAACGAGGCGCTCGCCAACGTCGCGCGGCACGCGCGGGCGCACCGCGCCGAGGTCTCCCTCGCGGTGCGCGAGGGCACGCTCGAACTCGCCGTCGTCGACGACGGCGTGGGCATCGCGGAGCCCGGCGAGCCCGCGCCCGAGCCGCTGGACGCCGCGCACGGCGCGGGGCTGCGCAACCTCGCGGAGCGGGCCGGGCGCCTCGGCGGGGTGCTCGCCGTGCGGGCGGGGGAGCGCAGGGGCACCCGGCTGGAGTGGCAAGTGCCGCTGCGGCGCGGCTCCTAGGGCCTGTCCGATGGAGCGGCGCGGAGCGAGGAGCGGCGTCCGGTGCGTGCGCTCGCAAGGCGCCGGCGTGACCTCGTAGCGGATCCACCAGGACGTTTCGGCGGTGCGGCGGGCGTGCGTGTCAGGCGTCGCGGCGCCGCGCGACCCATCGGACGGGCCCTGGCGCCCCGTCGGGGCTACGCGTTCCCGGGCCGGGGCCGGGGTTCGCGCGGGGGCGGGGTCACCTGGGCCGCGAGGACCGCCGCCTGGACCCGGCGCTCCACGCCCAGCTTCGCCAGCATGCGGGAGATGTGGTTCTTGACGGTCTTCTCCGAGAGGTAGAGCCGCTCGCCGATCTGGCGGTTGGTGAGGCCCTCGCCCACGAGGGCGAGGATGCCGCGCTCCCGGTCGTTGAGGGCGGCGATGCGCGCGTCCTCGGGCGGCGGCCCGTCCTCGGGGCCGCGCAGGGACCGCATCAGGCGGGCCGTCGTCGCCGGGTCGAGCAGCGACTGCCCGGACGCGACGGTCCGTACGGCCGTGACGAGGTCGGAGCCCTTGATCTGCTTCAGTACGTACCCGGCCGCGCCCGCCATGATCGCGTCGAGCAGCGCGTCCTCGTCGTCGAACGACGTGAGCATCAGACAGGCGAGGTCCGGCATCAGGGAGCGCAGTTCGCGGCAGACCGTGATGCCGTCGCCGTCCGGGAGCCGGACGTCGAGCACCGCCACGTCGGGGCGGAGCGCGGGCCCGCGCACCAGCGCCTGCGCGCCGGTCCCGGCGTCGCCGACCACCTCGATGTCGGGTTCGCCCTCCAGGAGGTCGCGCAGCCCCCTGCGGACGACCTCGTGGTCGTCCAGGAGGAAGACCCGGATGGGGGCCTTCGGCTCCGCGGGCGGTCGCTCCGCCGCGGCGGGTGTGTTCATCACTGCCCCCTGCGTTCGCCGCGTTCGCCGCGACCTCTCCCCGGTGTGGCCCTTACGAGGGTGACGGTAAGGGCTTACTCCTGCCAGGGGCCGAACGGCCCACCACCGCGGCGACAGGGGTACCGACCGGCCCCGGGTGAGGGCCGGTCGGCCCTCGCGGTACCCCTACCCCGCAGGGCATCTTGGTGCCTGGGCAGCCCATGACCCGGGTCCCGGCGCCCGAGGCGGCGACGCCGTTCCGGGACCGTCACCAGGTGCGGCACGGCTGAGGACGTGGCCAGCAAGCACCGCACCCCGCCTGCGCGGCCGCAGGGGAGCGGCCGCGCAGGCGCATGGCGCGCGGCTGTGCGGTCGCGCGGGCGCCCGGCTCCCGTGCGCGCCCCCGCCGCCTGATAGCTTCCCGGAAAGACAAAGGGAGGCAAGGCGTGGCATCGGATTCCCTCCAGGAGCACAACTTCGTCTCCCTCCTGGGCATCGTCCTCATCGCCCTGATCGCCGTCACGGCGCTGGTGGCGTACGCCTGGGTGTGCGTGGCCAGGCGCCGCCCGGCCCTGTCCGCCGCGCTGCGCGCCGGCGCCGCCCTGTGCGCGGCGGGCGCCACCGGCGTGTACGCCTGGGGCGCCGTCCAGCTGCTGCGCTTCGACATCACCGAGCACGACCAGGCCTGTCGGCAGGCCGTGGGCGCCGCCCGTGCGTCGCGCATCGACGGCTACGAAGCCACGTACTTCCCGCTGCGCTTCGGCTGCCACGTCGCGGGCGACGGCACGTACACCGCGGGGGTGCCCGGCTGGCTGAACCCCGCCGCCCTCGGCCTCGGCATCGGGGCCCTCGCCCTCGCGGTCGCCGCCGCGGCCGCGTCCCCCGACGTCCGCCGGGCCTGCACGCACCGCGTACGGTCGCTGTTCCGCGTACCGTTCGGCACGCACTCCTGAGCTGCCCTCGCGGGGCGCCCCGCGAGGGCTGGGCGCGGCCCCAGTAGAGTGCGCCTCCGTTGCCCCCGAACCCCGAGGTACCGCGCAGTGACCCGCCCCAGCCCACCCCCGCCCGCCGCCGTCACCGTCGTGGGGCTCGGCGCCGACGGCTGGGACGGCGTCCCGGAGGCGGCCAGGGACGAGTTCCGCGCGGCGGACGTGCTGATCGGCGGCCCCCGCCAGCTCGCGCTGCTGCCCCCGGAGTGCCGGGGGGAGCGGATCGCCTGGCCCTCGCCGCTGCGCCCCGCGGTCCCGGCGCTGCTCGCCGCGCACGCGGGCCGCAGGATCGCCGTCCTGGCGAGCGGCGACCCGATGTTCTACGGGATCGGGCGCGCCCTCACCGAGGAGCTGGGGCCCGGCGCGCTGCGCGTCCTGCCGCACCCCTCCTCCGTGTCGTACGCCTGCGCCCGGCTCGGCTGGCCCGTGGAGGACGTCGAGGTCGTCACGCTCGTGGGGCGCCCGGCGGGCAGGCTCGCCGCGGCCCTGCACGAGGGGCGCCGCCTGCTGGTCCTCAGCGCGGGCGCCGCGACCCCGGCCGAGGTCGCCGCGCTGCTGCGGGACCGCGGCTTCGGGCCCAGCCGGATGCGGGTCCTGGAGCAACTCGGCGGCCCGGCCGAGCGGATGACCGACGCGGCCGCCGCCGACGCGTGGGAGCGGCCGCCCGGCGACCCCCTCAACGTCGTCGCCGTCGAGTGCCGCCGCGCCCCGGACGCCCTGCGGCTCGGCGCGGTGCCCGGCCTGCCGGACGCGGCGTACGAGCACGACGGACAGCTCACCAAGCGGCACGTGCGCGCCGCCACGCTCGGCGCCCTCGCGCCCGCCCCGGGCGAGGTCCTGTGGGACATCGGCGGCGGCTCGGGGTCGATCGCCGTCGAGTGGCTGCGCACCCATCCGTCGTGCCGGGCCCTCACCGTCGAACGCGACCCCGTGCGGGCCGAGCGCATCGGCCGCAACGCCGAGCGGCTCGGCGTGCCCGGCCTGCGGGTCGTCACGGGCGCGGCGCCCGCCGTGCTCACCGGACTCCCCCGGCCCGACGCCGTCTTCGTCGGCGGCGGGCTCACCGCCCCCGGGCTGCTCGACGCCTGCTGGCGGGCGCTGCCCGAGGGGGGCCGCCTCGTCGCCAACACCGTGACACTGGAGTCCGAGGCGCTGCTCGCCGACGCCTACCGGCGCCACGGCGGCGACCTGGTGCGGCTCGCCGTCGCGCACGCCGTGCCCGTCGGCGGCTTCACCGGCTGGCGCCAGGCCATGCCGGTGACCCAGTGGGCCGTACAGAAGCCCGTACAGCAGTCAACAGGCGTACCAGCAGCAGGAACAGCGGGAGCAGAGCGATGACCGTGTACTTCATCGGCGCCGGACCCGGTGCCGCCGACCTCATCACGGTGCGCGGCGCCCGGACGCTCGCCGCCTGCCGGGTCTGTCTGTACGCGGGCAGCCTGGTGCCCCGCGAACTGCTCGCCGAATGCCCGCCGGACGCCCGTCTGGTGGACACCGCGCAGCTCACCCTGGACGAGATCGTCGCCGAGCTGACCCGCGCCCACGAGGAGGGCCACGACGTGGCCCGGCTGCACTCCGGCGACCCGTCGGTGTTCAGCGCGGTCGCCGAGCAGATGCGGCGGCTCGACGCGGCGGGGGTGCCCTACGAGGTCGTCCCGGGCGTGCCCGCCTTCGCCGCCGCGGCCGCCGCACTGAAGCGGGAGCTGACCGTGCCGACCGTCGGCCAGACCGTGATCCTGACCCGGATCGCGCAGCGCGCCACGGCCATGCCCGAGGGCGAGGACCTGGCGACGCTCGGCCGCAGCGGCGCGCTGATCGTGCTGCACCTGGCGGCCGGTTACGTGGACCGCGTGGTCGACGAGCTGCTGCCGCACTACGGCGCCGACTGCCCCGCCGCCGTCGTCGCGTACGCCTCGCGCCCCGACGAACTGGTCCTGCGCGGCACCCTCGACGAGATCGCCGGGAAGGTGAAGGACGCGGGGGTCGTACGGACCGCCGTGATCATGGTGGGGCGGACGCTGGGCGCTGCGCAGTTCCGCGACAGCCACCTCTACTCTGCCGAGCGCGACCGGCATACCTGCTGAGCGCGCTCCGTCGCCCTGCCGCGATGGGCCGTCGCTCACCCGCGGATCCGTCGTGGCTTGTCGCGCAGTTCCCCGCGCCCCTTCGGGGCGCTCCCGGATCAGCCGCCGGACAGGGCTGACCTGCCCACGACCGTGCCCGCGCGGTCGATGCAGATCACGTCCACCGCCACCGGTGCCCCGCGCAGCACCGCCAGGGCCTGGTCGCGGGCCTCCACCGCCACCAGGTCGCCCAGCGGGACACCCGCCGCCGCGCACAGCTGGAGGGCCGCGAGGCCGGTGTTGGCGGTCGCGACCCGCTCGGCGAGGGGCGCGTCCGCGCCGCCGCGCCGGGCCAGGGCGGCGAGGAAGCCCTTGTCGACCTGGGAGCGGGCGGAGTGCAGGTCGAGGTGCCCGGCGGCGAGCTTGGAGAGCTTCGCGAAGCCGCCGCAGATGGTCAGGCGGTCCACCGGGTGGCGGCGCACGTACTTCAGGACGGCGCCCGCGAAGTCGCCCATGTCGAGCAGGGCGTCCTCGGGCAGGTCGTACTCGGCGGTGACCGTGCGCTCCGACGTGGACCCGGTGCATCCGGCGACGTGCGTGCGCCCGGCCGCCCGCGCCACGTCCACGCCCCGCCGGATGGAGTCGATCCACGCCGAGCAGGAGTACGGGACGACGATGCCGGTGGTGCCGAGGACGGACAGGCCGCCGAGGATGCCGAGCCGCGGGTTCCAGGTGGAGCGGGCGATCTCCTCGCCGTGGTCGACGGAGACGGTGATCTCGACGTCGCCGGTGCCGCCGTGCGCCGCCGCGACCCGCGCCACGTGGTCCCGCATCATCTGCCGGGGCACGGGGTTCACCGCCGGTTCGCCGACGGGCAGCGGCAGGCCGGGGCGGGTGACCGTGCCCACGCCGGGGCCCGCGCGGAAGACCACCCCGGACCCGGCGGGCAGCCGCCGCACGGTGGCGCGGACGAGCGCGCCGTGCGTGACGTCCGGGTCGTCGCCCGCGTCCTTCACGACGCCCGCCATCGCGCGGCCCTCCGCCAGCTCCTCGGCCGCGAGCGCGAAGGACGGCGTCTGCCCCTTGGGCAGCGTGATCGTCACCGGGTCGGGGAAGGCGCCGGTAAGGAGCGCGGTGTAGGCGGCCGTCGTCGCGGCCGTCGCACAGGAACCGGTGGTCCAGCCGGGCCGCAGCCCGGTGTGCTTGAGTTGGGCGCCGCGGCCGCCCTTGGCCTCGCTGCTCATGCCTCGCTCTTCCGAAGGGAACCGGACTTCGTGCACATCCTCATCCTCGGCGGGACCACCGAGGCCCGCCGCCTCGCCGAGCACCTGGCGGACGGGGCGCCGGGGCTGCGCGTGACGAACTCCCTGGCGGGGCGCGTGGCCGCGCCCCGGCTACCGCCCGGCGAGGTGCGTGTGGGCGGCTTCGGCGGGGCCGAGGGCCTGGCCGACTGGCTGCGCACGCACGCGGTGGACGCGCTCATCGACGCCACGCACCCCTTCGCCGGGACCATGAGTTTCCACGCGGCGCGGGCCGCCGCCGTCGCCCATGTTCCCCTGCTCGCGCTGCGCCGTCCCGGCTGGGTGCCGGTGCCGGGGGACGACTGGCACGAGGCGGACTCCCTGGCCCGGGCCGCGGAGCTGCTGCCCGCCCTGGGCGAGCGGGTGTTCCTGACCACGGGGCGGATGGGCCTCGCGGCGTTCGCGGCCCTGGAGCGGCCGTGGTTCCTCGTCCGGTCCGTGGACGCGCCCGAGGCCCCGCACCCGCCCCGCATGGAGGTGGTCCTCGACCGCGGCCCCTTCACCCTCGACGGGGAGCGGGAGCTGCTGCGCCGCCACCGCGTCGACGTCCTCGTCACCAAGGACAGCGGGGGCGCCGCCACCGCGCCGAAGTTGACGGCCGCCCGCGAGGCCGGGATCCCCGTGGTCGTGGTCCGCAGGCCGCCGGTGCCCGAGGGCGTGCCGGTGGTGGCGGAGCCCGCTGCGGCGGTCCGCTGGATCACGGACCGCCTCGGGCCCGGCTGACCGGGCCCGGCGCCTACGCCTCCGGGTAGGCGCCTACGCCTCCGGGTAGCGGCGCGGCGTCCAGACGATCTCCTCGCCGTCCCCGCGCCGCACGGCCCGGGTCTGCGAGGAGCCGACGAGCAGGATGGTGCGCATGTCGACCTCGGCCGGGTCCAGGTCCGCGAGGCGCACGATCCGCACGCGCTCGCCGGAGCCGCCCACGTCCCGGGCGACCACGACGGGGGTGTCCGGCGCCCGGTGCTCCAGGAGCAGCTCGCGGGCCTTGCCCACCTGCCAGGTGCGGCTGTGCGAGCCGGGGTTGTACAGGGCGAGCACCAGGTCGGCCGCGGCGGCGGCGCGCAGCCGCTCGGCTATGACCTCCCACGGCTTGAGCCGGTCGGACAGGGACAGCGTCGCGTAGTCGTGGCCGAGCGGGGCGCCCGCGCGGGCGGCGGCCGCGTTGGCGGCGGTCACGCCCGGCAGGACCCGGACGCGCACGTCGGCGTACGCGGCCTCCGACGCGGCCTCCAGGACGGCGGTGGCCATCGCGAAGACGCCCGGGTCGCCGCCGGAGACGACGGCGACGCGCCGCCCCCGCCGGGCGAGCTGGAGCGCGAACTCGGCGCGCTCGGCCTCGACCCGGTTGTCGGAGCCGTGCCGGAGCTGGCCGGGGCGCACGGGCACCCGGTCCAGATAGGTGGTGTAGCCGACCAGGTCGTCGGCGGCGGCGAGCGCGCCGCGCGACTCGGGCGTGAGCCACAGCGGTCCCGCGGGCCCGGTGCCCACGACGACGACCTCGCCGCGGGCCGGATCCGCCGGTTCCGCGGGGGTGGCCGGGCCCGTCCGCTCCGGCACCGGCAGCGCCGCCACCCGGCTCGGCAGGACCGCCACCGAGAAGTACGGCACCGACTCCTCGGTCACGTCCGCCAGGTCGGCGAGGCGCTCCCCGGCCATGGTGGCCCGCTCCACGTACCGGGCCCCCTCCAGGCGCTCCGCGCTGTCGAGGGCGCGCCGCACCTTGGGGAAGGTGCGGCCCAGCTTCATCACCACGGCCGCGTCGGTCGCGGCGAGCCGGGCGGTCAGCTCCTCCTCGGGCAGGGTGCCCGGCAGGATGGTCAGGACCTCCTCGCCCTCCGCGAGCGGCGTGCCGAGGCGGGCCGCGGCGGCGGACACCGACGTGACGCCGGGGATCACCTCGGTGTCGTAGCGGTCGGCGAGCCGCTTGTGCATGTGCATGTAGGAGCCGTAGAAGAGCGGGTCGCCCTCGGCGAGGACCGCGACCGTGCGCCCCGCGTCGAGGTGCGCGGCGAGCCGGGCCGCGGCCCGGGCGTAGAACTCGTCCATGGCGCCCTGGTAGCCGCCCGGGTGGTCGGTGGTCTCGGTGGTGACCGGGTAGACCAGCGGCTCCTCGACGTGGTCGGCGCGCAGGTGCTTCGCCGCGATCGAGCGCGCGATGGACCGGCCGTGCCGGGCGCTGTGGTACGCGACCACGTCGGCCTCGGTGATGACCTCGACGGCGCGCAGCGTCATCAGGGAGGGGTCGCCGGGTCCGAGCCCGACGCCGTACAGCTTGCCGCTCACTCTTCCTCGCTCGCGATCGCGTTGAGCGCGGCGGCGGCGAGGGCGCTGCCCCCGCGACGGCCGCGCACCACCAGGTGCTCCAGGCCCGAAGGATGCGCGGCGAGCGCGTCCTTGGACTCGGCGGCGCCGATGAAGCCGACCGGGACGCCGATGACGGCGGCGGGGCGCGGCGCGCCCTCCTCGATCATCTCCAGGAGCCGGAACAGGGCCGTGGGCGCGTTGCCGACGGCCACCACCGAGCCCTCAAGACGGTCCCGCCACAGCTCCAGGGCGGCGGCGCTGCGCGTGGTGCCCAGCTTCGCCGCGAGCTCGGGCACGGTCGGGTCGGAGAGCGTGCACAGCACGTCGTTGTCGGCGGGTAGCCGCTTGCGCGTGACGCCGCTCGCCACCATCTGGACGTCGCAGAAGATCGGCGCCCCGGCGCGCAGAGCCTCCCGGGCGCGGGCCACCACGCCGGTCGTGTGCGCGAGGTCCCGTACGAGGTCGACCATGCCGCAGGCGTGGATCATCCGGACCGCGACCTGGCTGACGTCGGCGGGCAGGGCCGCGAGGTCGGCCTCCGCGCGGATGGTGGCGAAGGACTGGCGGTAGATGGCCGCGCCGTCCTTCTCGTAGTCGTACGTGGTCACGGTCTTGTTCTCGCTGCTCTCGGTCGTCATGCGGAGGGAAACGCCGCCAGGGCGGTGGCGAGGTGGGTGGGGTCGGCGATGGAGGTGCCGGGTGCTTCTCGTCCGCCGCGCACGGCGGAGAGGTCGTAGCCGCCGCCCGGCGCGGCGACCACGTCGACGCGGTCGCCGCGCGGGTGTCCGCAGCGGCGCTCGCACCCGGACCAGTACAGCGGCAGTCCGGACCGCCCGGCGGCGGCGAGGGCGCTCGCCGCGTCCGCCCGTACGTCGGCACGGGACTTGGCACAGCCGGGTCGGCCCACGCAGGCGCCGACCCGGAGCCAGAGCGAGCCGGGCCCGGTGACGAGACCGGCGGCGGAGAGCCGGGCGAGCGTGGCCTCCGCGGCGGCGGGGCCGAGCCCCGGCGCGGGCACGACGGCGCCGCGCCAGGGGGTCAGGCGCAGCTCGCCCGGCCCCGCGGCGGCGGCGACGTGCGTCAACTCCCGCCACTGGAGGCCGGAGAAGCGGCCCAGGGGAACGTGGACGGACAGGGCGGAGCCGATGACTCCGGGGGGCGGGCCCCCGGTGTCCCGGGGCGAGCGCGGGCCGTGGCCGACGCCCTCGGTGGGGGCGGTGCCCTCGGGTGCGCGCAGGTCGTGGCCGACGCCCTCGGTGGGGACGGTGCCCTCGGGTGCGCGCAGGTCGTGGCCGACGCCCCCGGCGGGGGCGGTGCCCTCGGGTGCGCGCAGGTCGTGGCCGACGCCCCCGGTGGGGACGGTGCCCCCGGGCGTGCACGGCTCGTGGCCGACGCCCCCGGCGGTGAGGCGGCGCCGCACGTCGTCCGCCAACGTGCCGGGCGCGAGCGGCAGTTCGGTGATGCGCCAGGCCTTGGTCCCGCTCTCCCGGACGCGGTGCAGAAACGCTTCCGCCGCCACGAGGGCCGCACGGGGCGCGTCCGCCGCGGCCACCGAGAGGACCGGGTGCGGCGTACCGAGACCGAGCAGGGCCCGGCCGCCCGCGGCCGCCCGTACGGTCACGTCCGCGTCCAGCCCGGCCACGTCCCCGCGCCCGTCGTCGAGCGCGAACAGGAACCGGCCCGAAAGGCCTCGCGCCGCCTCGCTCGCGCACAGCGCCGCGTCGAGGGCCGTGAGCCAGGGCTGCACGTCGCCCGCGCCCCGGCCGTCGAGGCCGGACAGCGGCGAGGCCACGACGTTGCGCACCCGCTCGTGACCGGGCGAGGGCAGCAGGCCCGCGGCGCCGAGCAGCGCGGCGAGGGCCGCGCCGCAGCCGTCCGCGAGGCCCCGCAGCTGGACGTTGCCGCGCGAGGTCAGATGGAGGTCGCCGTCGCCCAGGTCCCGGGCGGCCGTGGCGAGCGCCTCGGCCTGGCGCACGGTCAGGACGCCGCCGGGCAGCCGGACGCGCGCCAGGGCCCCGTCGTCCGCCGCGTGCAGCCTGAGGCTTCCGGGGCAGGCGTCGCCGCGGTCCCGTGGGGCCGCTGTGGCCTGCGGGGACGGGCGGAGGGGAGCCGTGGACATGGCGGCGAGCATACCGACCATCACACTGCGGAAGCGCCCTGCCTCAATCGCCCGACGCTTACTATGCTCAGCAGTGGATCACCCGATCCACCATCGCCATGACGGCGACAGGGGAGGAAGCCCGGTGCGATTCCGGCGCGGTCCCGCCACTGTGAGCCCGGCCCCGTGAGGGGGCGGGCGAGCCAGGAACTCCCTTCTCCGCACGCCCGGCTCCGGCCGGGCAGGAGAGACCCACTCACCACCCGGGGCGCGGACACCCCGAGGAAGGCCGACGCCGCATGCAGCACACGACCGGGCCCCGCATCCTGCTCCTGTCGACGTCCGACACCGACCTCCTCAGCGCCCGCGCGGCCACGGGCCCGGTGACCTACCGGTTCGCCAACCCGTCCCGCCTCCCGCTGGACGACCTGCCCGGCCTGCTCGACGGCGCCGACCTCGTCGTCGTACGCCTCCTCGGCGGCATCCGCGCCTGGCAGGAGGGCCTCGACCTGCTGCTCGCCGACGGCCGTCCCGTCGTGGTCCTCAGCGGGGAACAGGCGCCCGACGCCCAGCTGATGGCCGCCTCCACGGTCCCCGTCGGCATCGCCGCGGAGGCGCACGCCTACCTCGCGCACGGCGGCCCCGCCAACCTGGAGCAGCTCGCCCGCTTCCTCAGCGACACCGTCCTGCTCACTGGCCACGGCTTCGATTCGCCCGCGCCCGCGCCGACCTGGGGACCCCTGGAGCGCCCGGCCCCGGCGGGCGAGGGCCCGACGGTCGCCGTGCTCTACTACCGCGCCCACCACATGAGCGGCAACACCGCCTTCGTGCACGCCCTGTGCGACGCCGTCGAGACGGCGGGCGCCCGGCCGCTGCCGCTGTACGTGGCCTCGCTGCGCGCCCCCGAGCCCGAGCTGATCGACGCGCTGCGGGCCGCCGACGCCATCGTCACCACCGTCCTCGCGGCGGGCGGCACCAAGCCCGCCGAGGCCTCCGCGGGCGGCGACGACGAGTCCTGGGACGCGGGCGCGCTCACCGCGCTCGACGTGCCGATCCTCCAGGCCCTGTGCCTGACCGGCTCGCGCGCCGCCTGGGAGGAGAACGACGAGGGCGTCTCGCCCCTGGACGCCGCCAGCCAGATCGCGGTGCCGGAGTTCGACGGCCGGCTGATCACGGTGCCGTTCTCCTTCAAGGAGATCGACGCGGACGGCCTCCCGGCGTACGTCGCCGACCCCGAGCGGGCCGCCCGCGTCGCCGGGATCGCCGTGCGCCACGCGCGCCTCAAGCACATCCCGGCCGCCGACAAGCGGATCGCCCTCGTCCTGTCCGCGTACCCGACGAAGCACTCCCGGATCGGCAACGCGGTCGGTCTGGACACGCCCGCGAGCGCCGTGGAGCTGCTGCGCCGACTGCGCGCCGAGGGCTACGACTTCGGCGACGCCGAGATTCCGGGCCTGGTCTCCGGCGACGGGGACGAGCTGATCCGCGCCCTGATCGAGGCGGGCGGCCACGACCAGGACTGGCTCACCGAGGAGCAGCTGGCGAAGAACCCGGTCCGCATCCCGGCCGCCGACTACCGGCGCTGGTACGCCACGCTCCCCGAGGAGCTGCGCTCGGCCGTCGAGGAGCACTGGGGCCCGGCGCCCGGCGAGATGTTCCTGGACCGCAGCCGGGTGGGCAGGGGCGGCGACCCGGACGGCGACATCGTCCTGGCCGCGCTCCGGTTCGAGAACCTGCTGATCCTCATCCAGCCGCCGCGTGGCTTCGGCGAGAACCCCATCGCGATCTACCACGACCCGGACCTGCCGCCCTCGCACCACTACCTGGCGGCGTACCGCTGGATCGCGGCGGCCGCCGCCGACGGCGGCTTCGGCGCCGACGCGATGATCCACCTCGGCAAGCACGGCAACCTGGAGTGGCTGCCCGGCAAGAACGCGGGCCTGTCCGCCGCCTGCGCCCCCGACGCGGCCCTCGGCGACATCCCGCTCGTCTACCCGTTCCTGGTCAACGACCCGGGCGAGGGCACCCAGGCCAAGCGCCGCGTGCACGCCACCCTCATCGACCACCTCGTCCCGCCGATGGCGCGCGCCGACTCCTACGGCGACATCGCGCGCCTGGAGCAGCTCCTCGACGAGTACGCGCAGATCAGCTCGATGGACCCGGCGAAGCTCCCGGCCATCCGCGCCCAGATCTGGACCCTCATCCAGGCCGCGAAGCTCGACCACGACCTGGGTCTTGAGGACCGCCCCGACGACGACGGCTTCGACGACTTCCTGCTGCACGTCGACGGCTGGCTGTGCGAGGTCAAGGACGCCCAGATCCGCGACGGCCTGCACGTCCTCGGCGCCCCGCCGGCCGGTGAGGATCGCGTCAACCTGGTCCTCGCGATCCTGCGCGCCCGCCAGATCTGGGGCGGCACCACGGCCCTGCCCGGCCTGCGCGAGGCCCTCGGCCTCGACGAGTCGGCCGCCACGCGCACCACGGCCGACGCGGCGGAGGAGCAGGCCCGCGCCCTCGTCGTGGCGATGGAGGAGGCGGCCTGGGACCCGGCTGCCGTACCCGCGGTGGCGGCCTCGGTCGCCGCCGACCGCCGCGACCAGGTGACGGCCATCCTGGAGTTCGCGGCCAGCGAGGTCGTGCCGCGCCTGTCGGCGACCACGGCCGAACTGGACCACGCCGTGCACGCCCTGAACGGCGGCTTCGTCCCGGCGGGCCCCTCGGGCTCCCCGCTGCGCGGCCTGGTCAACGTCCTGCCGACGGGCCGCAACTTCTACTCCGTCGACCCCAAGGCGGTGCCGTCCCGGCTCGCCTGGGAGACGGGCCAGGCCCTGGCCGACTCCCTCCTGGAGCGCTACCGCGCGGACAACGGCGAGTGGCCCACCTCGGTCGGCCTCTCCCTGTGGGGCACCAGCGCGATGCGCACCGCGGGCGACGACGTGGCCGAGGCCCTGGCCCTGCTCGGCGTCCGCCCGGTCTGGGACGACGCGTCCCGCCGCGTGACGGGCCTGGAAGCCATCCCGTACGCCGAGCTGAACCGCCCCCGCATCGACGTCACCCTGCGCATCTCCGGGTTCTTCCGCGACGCCTTCCCGCACACGATCGGCCTCCTGGACGACGCGGTGCGCCTCGCGGCGTCGCTTGAGGAGCCCGCCGAGGCCAACCACGTGCGGGCCCACGTCCAGGCGGACCTCGCCGAGCACGGCGACGAGCGCCGGGCCACCACCCGCATCTTCGGCTCCCGCCCCGGCACGTACGGCGCGGGCCTGCTCCAGCTCATCGACTCGCGCGACTGGCGCACCGACGCGGACCTCGCCGAGGTCTACACGGTCTGGGGCGGCTACGCCTACGGCCGCGGCCTGGAGGGCCGCCCGGCCCGCGCCGAGATGGAAGCGACGTACAAGCGCATCGCGGTCGCGGCCAAGAACACCGACACCCGCGAGCACGACATCGCCGACTCCGACGACTACTTCCAGTACCACGGCGGCATGGTCGCCACGGTGAAGGCCCTGCGCGGCGGCAAGGCGCCCGAGGCGTACATCGGCGACTCCACCCGTCCCGAGACGGTCCGCACCCGCACCCTGGTCGAGGAGACGTCCCGCGTCTTCCGCGCCCGCGTGGTGAACCCCAAGTGGATCGAGGCGATGCGCCGCCACGGCTACAAGGGCGCCTTCGAACTCGCCGCCACCGTCGACTACCTCTTCGGCTACGACGCCACCACCGGCGTGGTCGCCGACTGGATGTACGACAAGCTCACCGAGACCTACGTCCTCGACCCCACCAACCGCGACTTCCTCAAGGAAGCCAACCCCTGGGCCCTCCACGGCATAGCCGAACGCCTCCTGGAGGCCGAATCCCGAGGCATGTGGTCCAAGCCGGACCCCACCACCTTGGAGGCCCTCCGCCAGATCTACCTGGAGACCGAGGGCAACTTGGAGGACGACGACGCCTGAGCCGGGCTACGGGCGGGCCGGGGCGGCCCCCGTCCAGCCCGCCTCCCGTGCCGCTGCCACAGCGCTCTCCTCCGTCGCCTCCGCGCGCGCCGTCAGGGCTTCGGCGCGGCCCGGACTCCGGCCCCCGGCCGCTTCGGCGGAGGCTCCGGAGGCGGTGAGGGCGGCCTGGAGGGCGGTGTCCGCGAGGGGGCCGGGGGCGGCGGCGCGGGCCGCCTGGGCGGCGGTCGCCGCCGCGGCCGCGGCGTTGCGGGCGCAGCGGGCGTCGGCCGCGGGGTCCGGGGCCCGGCCCTCCCGTTCGGCGATCGACCGCGCGGCCAGGCGCACCGCGTTCGCGGCCCGCGCGGCCGGGCCCGTCGGCACGGCCTCCGCCTGGCCGGGCTCGATGCCCGCGGCGCGGCAGGCGGCGACGGCCCGGCCGTACGCGCTCCCGGCGCGGGCCAGGTGCCGGTCCTGGAGGGCCTGTTCGCCGGTGGCGGGCTCCGGCTGGTCACTGCGGACGGGTGCGCTCATGGCCACCTCCTGGCGGGGCGGGGCGGACGGGTGCGTGCGTGGCGGGCAGGGTGACACGGCGGCCGCCAACAAGCCAGAGCGAGGCTGAGGGGCCGTCAGATGCGGGGCGCCGTAGCGGCTGCGGCCCCGACGTACGCAAGAACGGCCCCCGTGCCCACAGGGGCGGCTCCGGCGCCTACACGAACAACCCCAGCGTCTCGTCCAGCGACCACGTCTGCCAGCCCATGCCGAAGAAGGCCACCGCCGAGATCAGCGCCATCATCAGGTTCTGCCCCTGCTCCGCCCAGTCGTGGATCATGAGGACGAGGTAGATCAGGTTGAGCACCAGGCCCGCGGCCAGGGCGACCGGTGTGAGGAAGCCCGCGATCAGGCCGAGGCCCAGGGCCAGTTCCGCGTACGCGACGACGTACGCCATGAGGCGCGGGCGCGGTGTGACCACGCTGTCGAAGCCTTGGCGGACGACGGGCCAGCGGTGCTTCTCGGCGATGCCCGCGGCCCAGGTGATGCCGCCGCCCGAGAACCAGCTCTTCTTGTCCTTGTGCCGCCAGCTCTCCAGCCACCACAGGCCGAGGCCGATCCTGAGCACCGCCAGCCACTCGGCGCCGCCGAGCCAGATCGTCTGCATGGTGAGGGCCCCTTCGCGGTGGTGGGTGCGGGCGCTTGAGCTGACGGAGCGTCAGTTGAGCCGAAGGGGGCGCAACTTGCAAGGCTTCGCGCGCGCTTGCCGTGCGCCCGCGCGGCCCCCTACTCTCGATCTGATGGGTCGTCAGATACGGCATCGGGCGCGGCCCGGTCGAACCGGCGGGCAGGGAGCTGCGGCATGAGCGGCAACGTGAGCGGCAACAACGGCACCGGCGTGGGCGATGACCCGGGCGGCCCTGGGTCCGGGGCGCGGGACGTCCCCCGGGTCATCAGCGTGGACGACCACGTGATCGAGCCCGCGCACCTCTTCGCGACCTGGCTTCCGGCCAAGTACCGCGACAAGGGCCCCCAGCCCTTCACCGCCGGGATCGGAGAGCTGGAGTACGTGGGCGGGAAGTACCGCTTCACCACCGATCCGGACGGCCAGATCACCGACTGGTGGCGGTACGAGGGCGAGGTCTTCCCGTACAAGCGGATCATCGCCGCCGTGGGCTTCTCCCGGGACGAGATGACGCTCGACGGCATCACGCGGGAGCAGATGCGGCGCGGGTGCTGGGACCCCAAGGCGCGCCTGGAGGACATGGACCTCAACCACGTCGAGGCCTCGCTGTGCTTCCCCACCTTCCCGCGGTTCTGCGGGCAGACGTTCGCGGAGGCACGGGACAAGGAGGTCGCCCTGGCCTGCGTCCGCGCGTACAACGACTGGATGGTGGAGGAGTGGTGCGGGGACAGCGGCGGGCGGCTGATCCCGCTGTGCCTCATCCCGCTGTGGGACGTGGGGCTCGCCGTGGCGGAGATCCGGCGGAACGCCGCGCGCGGGGTGCGGGCGGTGACGTTCTCCGAGATCCCGACCCATCTGGGATTGCCGTCGATCCACTCCGGGTACTGGGACCCGTTCTTCGCCGCGTGCGAGGAGACGGGCACGGTCGTGAACATGCACATCGGGAGCAGCTCCCAGATGCCCGCCGCCTCGCCGGACGCGCCGCCCGCCGTCCAGGCCGCGCTGTCCTTCAACAACGCGATGGCCTCGATGATGGACTTCCTGTTCTCGGGCGTCCTGGTGAAGTTCCCACGGCTCAAACTCGCCTACAGCGAGGGGCAGATGGGCTGGATCCCGTACGCCCTGGAGCGCGCGGACGACGTGTGGGAGGAGCACCGCGCCTGGGGCGGGGTGCGCGACCTGGTCCCCGAACCCCCGTCCTCGTACTACTACCGACAGGTCTTCTGCTGCTTCTTCCGCGACCGGCACGGCATCGAGGCCATCGAGACCGTCGGCGTGGACAACGCGACCTTCGAGACCGACTACCCGCACGTCGACTCGACGTGGCCGCACACGAAACGGGTGGCGGCCGAGCACGTCGGCGGCCTGTCCGCGGACGTGGCCTACAAGCTGCTGCGCGGAAACGCGATTCGTATGCTGGACCTGCCGTTCGATCAGGATCGGACGGCCGCGGCCACCGCCTGACCCCGACCCCGGGGGCGGCCCGCCGCGGTCCGCGTGGCCCCCGTGGGAAAGGCGAGTGCGATGAGCAGCGGCAGCACGGTGTCGGAGGTCCTGGCCACGCTCGGCCGACGGTACGTGCGCGACGCTCCGGGCACCCTCGGCAAGGCCGCGCTCGCGACCCGGTATCTGAACCCCTGGCTGCGGGAGCACCCCCGTGAGCGGGTGGTCGAGTCGGTTTTCGGCGCCCGCTTCGCGGTCGACACGCGGGACCTCATCCAGCGCTACCTCTATCTGTTCGGCGTCTGGGAGCCGCACATGTCGCGCTGGCTGCGGGGCCGCCTGCGCCCCGGCGACGTCTTCGTGGACGTCGGCGCGAACATCGGCTACTTGAGCGTCCTGGGGGCCCGCCTCGTCGGCGAAGGGGGGCGCGTGGTGGCCGTCGAGGCCTCGCCCGAGTTCCACCGGCGCGTGCTGTTGCACCGGGAGTTGAACGGCTGCGCCAACATCCGGGCGGTCAACGCGGCCGTCTCGGACCGCAGGCGGAAGCTCACCTTCGTCCTCGCCAGCACCCACAACATGGGCGCGAACAGCGTCGTTCCGTGGGACGGGCCCGTCGCGTCCCGCTTCGAGACGGAGGCCGTCCCGCTGCCCGAGCTCCTGGAGCCGGACGAGATCGCGCGGGCCCGGGTCATCAAGGTGGACGTCGAGGGGGCCGAGGGCGGCGTCGTCCGGGGCCTCGCCCCCGTCCTCGACCGGCTCCGGCCGGACGTGGAGATCGCCGTGGAGGTCACCCCGGAGCGGATGGCACAGCTCGGCGACGACGTGGACGAGCTCCTGGCGACCATGCGTGCCCACGGGTTCCACACGTACCGCCTGCTCAACGACTATGCGCCGGGCAGCTATCCGGCGGCCGTACGGTACGCGGGCGACGGTCCGCTCCGGTGGCGCGGGCCGGTCCGCGAGGAGACCGACCTGATCTTCTCGCGCGTGGACGCGGAGGCCTTGGAGTGAGGCCGGGCCGCGTGGCCGCGCGGGCCCGCGCTACGCGGGCGCGGTGCTCCGCCGCAGCCGCCGCACCTGCGTCGTGTAGAGCGCGGCCGACCACCAGTAGAGGGCCGCGCCCCACAGGGCGAGCGCCCAGCCGCAGACGCGGGCCGCGTCGGCGACCGGGCCGTCCCCGCTCGCCAGGAGGAGCAGGGGGAAGGCGTACATCAGGTTGAAGGTGGCCGCCTTCCCCATGAAGTTCACCTGGAGCGGGCCGTATCCCCTCCTGCGCAGGGCGGCGACGTTGAACACCATGAAGACGTCGCGCGCGAGGAGCAGGACGAGGAACCACCAGGGAACGACGTCCCGCAGCAGAAGGGCGAGCAGCGTGGACGCCGTGTAGAGGCGGTCCGCCGCGGGGTCGAGGACCTGGCCGAGGCGGGTGATCTGGTTCCATCTGCGGGCCAGTTTGCCGTCGAGGTAATCCGTCGCGCCGCTGAGCGCGAGGAGGGCGACGGCCCATCCGTCGCGATTCGGATTTCCGAAGCAGGGCTGAAGGACGAGCCAGAGGAATACGGGAACCCCGGCGACCCGCAGTGCGCTCAGCGCGTTGGGGATCGTGAGTACCCGGTCGAATCCTGCACGCGCCACCGAGGTGCCTCCGAAAATCCCTGGCCCGGATCGTTTTGTCCTGATCCTGTTCATCGGCCGATCGGGGATCCTACCAGGGCGGTGTGGTCCGGTTCCTGGCCCGGAGGGGGGAAAAGCCGTGGTCAGAGGCTATGTGGGAGGCTGTGTGCCGATCGAGCCGCCTCCGTAAATCGGTGCATACTGCATCTTGTATTGCATAGGCTCCCATTCGGCGTGAGCGGCCGAGCGCGGGCCGAGATCCTTGGCCGTGGGCTCGACGGCCCGTATTGCCCGGCAGGCAAAGCGCGCGCGATGGCGTTCTTTTCCTGAAGGGGGGCTTCCTGAAGAGGAAGCGCAGGGCCGTGGCGGCCCCGGCAATGATCCGATCGGCATCGGAACGAAGAGCTCCGACAGCGCCGCGCCCGCGAACTCCGATAGCGCCGCCCTCGCGAACTCCGACGGAACCGTGACGGCGGACTCCGACGGAACCGCGCCCGCGAACTCCGGCGGAACCGTGACAGCGGACTCCTGCGGCACCGCGTCGGCAATTCCGGCGGAGGCTCCCGGTATGGCGGAAGCCGCTCCCCGAGGGGTCAGGCCACCCCGGGCGCGTACCGCCACTGGAAGTGCGAGAGCGCTCTGGCCCGCGACTCCACGACCGCCATCCGCGCGGCGTGCTCCGCCGTCTCGGTGTGCGCGGCCTGGCCCGTGACCTGCCCCTCCCACTTGCGGTAGAGCAGCCCGACCTCGGCGGAGAACCAGCCGCGGGCCACCGAGCCCAGGGCCAGCAGCAGGCCGGTGTCCTCCGAGGCGGGCAGCGCCATCCAGCCGCCCAGGGCGACGAGCAGATCGCGGCGCACGCAGAGCGAGGCGGGGTGGACCGGGGCGCGGAAGCCGTTCGCCTTCCAGAGGTCGAGGACGGCCGCGCGCTCGATCGGGCCGTGGTCGGGGTCGCCGGGGAAGCCCGCCGTGGACCCGTCCGGAAGCAGGTCGAGGACGCGCGACGTCGCCCAGCCGAGCGTGCCGTCCGCCTCCAGGGCCGCCAGGTCGCGGGCGAGCGCGCCGGGTTCGAGCTGGTCGTCGGCGTCGAGGACCTTCACGTACGGCCCTTCGGCGTGGGCGAGGGCGAGGGTGCGGGCGACTCCGGGGCCGCCGGGGCGCCCCTGCCGGAAGGTCACCCGCTCGTCGTCGGGCACGTGGGGGGCGACCAGGTCGCTCTTGCCGTCCTCCTGGATCAGCCAGTGCCACTCCCAGCCGGCGGGCAGCTCCTGCGCGCGGATCGACGCGTACGCGTCCGGCAGGAAGCGGGCGGACGGTGCGTGGACAGCGGTGATGATGGTGACGCGCTGGCACATGACCCTCACCCTACGACTCCGCGAGAGGCTCCGACGAGGGGGTGGGCGGCCGCGCGGAAAGTCCTCGGCCGGTGAATGCGGGGACGGCTTGGGCAACTTGGCGCGGGCGCGGCGCGCCGGTTCGGGGAAAGGTGCCGTACGCGTTATCGCTGGCGGCGCTGGATCGCTTCGGGCCGACCGTTGTTGAGGTTGCAACGGAGTCGTTGTCGAGGGTGCAACGGCGCCGGGGGCCGCTGTTGCATAAGTTCACGGCGGAAGCCTTGCATGCAACAGGAAAGTATCTTTTGCCCGCGCCAGGGGGTGACAGCTGTGGCCAGTGAAAAACGCTGAGTAATTAGGGGTCTTGTAGGGGGGTGCGGGGCGGTGCCCGGATATGGAAGAACCCGATCGCTGGCGACGGGGGATGCACCAGCGATCGGGTTGTCCCCAACCTTAACAAGGTCGCTTGCGTATGGGGAGTGAACTTTCCCCTAAAGATGCCGAGTTGTGATCGGGATCACGGCGGCGATCCGCAACCGGGGTGGAACACGGCGTTACTTCGCGCACGGCGGCTCATACGAGAGCCGGGGCAGATACTCGCGCCAATTCTCCGGCGTCAGGACCCCGCGCGTCGTCGAGCAGATACGGCGAATTGCCGTGTCGGCGTCCAGATTCCAGAGCCGCACGGTATCGGGGCCGCTCGAAACTCCGAGCATGCGCCCTTGCGGGCTGAACGACAGGAAACTGCCCGTCTTGGCGTTGGGGCTCATCGACTGCCCGATGGGGGCGGCCTCGGACGGGTGGGTGAGGTCCCAGAGCCGGACCGTGTTGTCGTTGCCGCCGCTCGCCAGGGTGCGGCCGTCCCGGCTGAACGTCAGGGACACGAGCGCGTCGGTGTGCCCGGTCAGCGGGGAGCCGCGGGGGGCCGCCCTGCGGGGGTCCGTGACGTCCCAGAGCCGGACCGTGCCGTCGTCGCTGCCGCTGGCGAGCGTCCGGCCGTCGGGGCTGTGGGCCAGGGTGTTGATGGGGCCCAGATGACCCTTGAGGGGCTTGCCGAGCGGTGTGGCGTGACGGCGGTCGGCCACGTTCCACAGCCGGATGGTGCCGTCCGAGCTGGCGCTGGCGAGCGTCCGCCCGTCCTTGCCGAAGGCAAGGTCGTTGACGTAGCCCTTGTGGCCGGTGAGCGGGGCGCCGAGCCGTCGGGGTCGCTGCGGTTCCGCGACGTCCCACAGCTGGATGGTGCGGTCCTCGTAGGCGGTCGCGAGGGTGCGCCCGTCCCGGCTGAAGGCCAGCGCGGCCGCGAACCGCGTCCGCAGCTCCACCGGTTCCCCGTACGACACGGGGCGAGCGGGGTCGGAGACGTCCCACAGCTGTACGGCGCGGCTTCCCGTGAGCACCGCGAGGGTGCGGCCGTCGGGGGAGAACGCGGGCGCGCGCACGGCGCCTTCGCCGGGCTCGAAGGGCTTGCCGAGGGCCACGGGGCGGGTGGGCCGCTCCACGTTCCACAGCCGGATCTTCTCGTCGCGGGCGACCGTGGCGAGCACCTTGCCGTCGGGCCGGAACACTCCGATGCGGCCGATCATGTCCGAGGTCGGGATCGACCACAGCCGGACCTTGTTGTCGCCGCTCCCGGTGGCCAGGGTGCGGCCGTCCGGGCTGAAGCCGAGCGCGTACATCTCCCCGCTGCTGCCCGCGAGCGGCTCGCCGACCTGCGAAGGGTGCGCCGCGTCCCGGACGTTCCACAGGCTCGCCGTACTGTCCGCGCTGGCGGCGGCGAGCATCGTCCCGTCGCGGTTGAAGGCCACGGACCACACGGGGCCCGTGTGGCCGGTGAGCGGCGGGCCGAGCGCGCGAGCCCGGCGCGGCTCCGCGACGTCCCAGAGCCGGACCGTGTTGTCCGAGCTGCCGCTGGCCAGCGTCTTGCCGTCGGGGCTGAAGGCCAGTGAGTGCACCGTGTCCTTGTGGACGTGCAGCACCCTGCCGATCGGCTTCGGGCGGCTCGGGTCGGCCGTCGACCACAGCCGGACGGCGCCGTTGTCGCCGCCGGCCGCGAGGGTCCGCCCGTCGGGGCCGAACGCCACGGAGCGCACCGGCGCGGTGTGCCCGGTCAGCGTGGCGAGCGCCTTCGGGCGCCGCGGGTCCCGCACGTTCCACAGCCGTACGGTGCGGTCCTCGCCCGCGGAGGCGAGGGTGCGCCCGTCCGGGCTGAAGGCCACCAGATAGATCGTGCCGCGGTGGCCGGTCACGGGCGTGCCGAGCGCGCGCGGACGCCGGGGGTCCGTGATGTCCCACAGCCGGATCGTGCCGTCGTCCGCGGCGCTGGCGAGGGTCTTGCCGTCCGGGCTGAAGACGGCGCTGCTCACCCAACTCGTGTGCCCGGTCAGGGGCTTGCCCAGCGGCTTGGGCCGGGACCGGTCGGACACGTCCCACAGCCGGACCGTACGGTCGTAGCTCGCGGTGGCGAGGAGCCGCCCGCCGGGGTGGAACGAGGTGAGGTAGACGGCGCCGGTGTGGCCCGTGAGCGGGGTGGCCAGGGGCGCGTTGACGATCGAGATCAGCCGGTTCATCGTGCCCTGGTCGGTGGGGCGCAAGCGGTGGGCCACCAGGTCGAGTTGGGCGGACAGCGAGGGGTCGTTGCTCTGCGCGCGGTCGGCCGCCGCGGTCACCTGGGCGAATATCGCGTCGTTCCGCTCGGACACCGCGTCGTCCCGCTGCTGCCAGGCGACCACCGCGGAGACGGCCGCGAGCATCGCGAGGACGAGCAGGGTCGACACCGCGCCGCGTCTGAGCCGGACCGTCCGCTTGCGCAGCCCCGTCGACGCCGCCAGGAAGTCCACCGCGCTCCGCGTCAGGAACGTGTCCTCGGCGGACTCCGCCCAGGTGCACGCCTGCTCCAGACGCGAGCCGCGGTACAGCAGCGACGCGTCGCGGTCGGACTCCTCCCAGGTCCTGCTGTCCTCTTCGAGCCGCTGGCGCAGCAGATGGTCGTTGCGGTCCTCGTCGATCCAGTCGCGCAGCCGCGGCCAGGCGTGCAGCAGCGCCTCGTGGGTGATCTCCACGGTCTCCGCGTCGAGCGTCACCAGGCGGGCGCGGGCCAGCGCTTCGAGCGACTCCTCGGTCTTGTTGGGGTTGGTCGACTCCTCGGCGAGCTGGCGCCGCGTGCCCCGTCTGCGGGTGGCCTGGGTGTCCTCGCCGAGCCGTACGAGCCGCAGCAGGAGCAGCCGCGCGGCCGTCCGCGCCGCCGAGTCGAGGTCGGACCAGGCGCGCTCGGCGGTCGCCGCGACCGCGCCCTGGATCCCTCCGGCCGCGCGGTACCCGGCCAGCGTGAGGCGTCCGGCCTTCCGCCGCTGCCAGGTGGCGAGCAGGGCGTGGGAGAGCAGCGGAAGCACACCCGTGTCATGGGCCCCGCGCGGCCCGTCCGTACTCACTTCGCGGACGATGAGCTCGGCGAGCCCCGGTTCGAGTTCGAGGCCCACGGCCTTGGCCGGGCCGGTCACCGCGTTGCGCAGCTCGGCGGTGGTCAGCGGCCCGAGCACCATGTGCCGGTGCTGGAGGGCGTCGGCCAGCTCGGGGTGGGCGAGGCACTCCTCGTAGAAGTCGGCGCGGACACCGAGGACGACGAGCGCGGGCGCGGGCTCGGTTTCACCCGCCCCGGCCGCCCCCGCTGCCCCGGATGCCGCCGCTGCCCCCGTCGCTCCGGTCTCGCCGGGCGAGCACGCGGCGTGCAGCACCTGGACGAAGGTGCGCCGGGCCGTCTCGTCGGCGCAGAGGGTGAACGCCTCCTCGAACTGGTCGACGATGACGACCGGCCGGGCCTCGGAGGCCGTCCCGCGCCGCGCCCACGTCGTGACGCACTCCCTGACCGCGTCCGCGAACCCGGGCGTGCCGGGCGCGCCCGGGCTCTCCTCGCCCGCCTGTGCCGCCTGCTCCTCCGCGGCGGCGACCACGGGCGCCAGCTCGGGTATGAGCGCGGTCAGCTCGGCGAGGGGGTCGGGGCCCGGCACGAGGTGCAGCACCCGGGCCGCCCGGCCTTCGCCGTCGCCGAGCGCTCCGCCGCGCAGGGTGGGCACGAGCCCGGCGTTCAGGAGCGACGACTTCCCCGCGCCCGAGGCGCCCACGAGCATCACCAGGCCGCCGGTCGTCCGCGCCGCGCGGAGCTGGGCGAGCAGCGCGTCCGTGCTCCGCTCCCGGCCGAAGAACCACTGCGCGTCCTGCTGGCGGTACGAAGCGAGCCCCCGGTACGGGCACACGCTGGGGACCGGGGCTTCGACGAGGGGGCGTTCCTCCTCGCCCGCGGCCGCGGCGGTGTCGCCGACCGGGTCGGCCACCGCGCGCTCCCACAGGCGCTGCCACTGCGCGAGGTCGTACAGACCCGGAGACACCGGCGTCGTGCGGACGCGGCGGGCCTCGGGGACGAGGACGTGCAGGACCGCCGCGAGGGCGGTGAACTGGGCGGGCACGTTCTTGGCCCGCCGCCAGTCGCTGATCCGCTGCGCGGACACGCGCACGGGGCGGCCTCGCTCATCGACCCGTTGCAGTCGGGCAACCGCCTCGGCAACACGTTTCAGGGGAGGGTTTCCGGCCTCCTGGTACAGCAGCGCGAGACGTTCCGCGAAGGCTGTGCGTGCCCCTGAGTCGGAGCTCAAGGCCTCCACCCCTTTACTTCCGCCGCACCTGGACTTCCGGACCGGAAAACTCACTCTATACGGCTGACCTGCGGCTGAGCGGACCGGACGGAACCGGATCCTCCTCAGCGACCGCCGTAGTTGGCAGGATCGCGGCAGGGGCGAAGCAACCACGCGGCGTCAGGGCAGGCCACCGGCCCTGCGCCTGGAGAGGCAACTGATGGCGCTGCAACTTCCTGGCTGGTTTTTGCTGGAGTTACGGAGCGGTGGCGAGGGTCTCGCCATGCCCCGTCGGACGACGTGTGCGCCCGGTCACACCCGGACCGCTCCGACGTCGGCCGCGGGCCTCGGCTCTCTCCGATCCGCGCCGCCACGGCGCGGGGCGACATCGCCCATGTCGTTTGGTACCGGTCCCCACGAGGGGAGGGACCGGTGCCGAAACGACCCCCCGCCCCCAGGGCCCTCCCGCCCGCACACACGCTTCCCCCACGCCCCGGCCCCGGCCTCCGCTCCCGCGGGCCCCGCGCCCCACACGGCCCTCAACGACTCCGGCTGGGGCCCGTGCCGCCCCCGCCCGAAACGCCGCCACCCGCAGGGGGTGTGAGACACCCGGGCCCTCGAAGGCCCGTCGACGGCCGCGCCGCAACAGGCACACCCCGTCGGCCGCACCCCGGCGGACATCCTCAGCAGGCACACGCCCACGTAAAACAGATCAGGCCCGGCCTCCCGAAGGAGACCGGACCTGATACTCAGCTGTCGGGGTGGCGGGATTTGAACCCACGACCTCTTCGTCCCGAACGAAGCGCGCTGCCAAGCTGCGCCACACCCCGATGTCGATGCTCCGCTGCCTGTCAGCTCTGCTGCGCAGGTCGCGGCGACATCGATTACTTTAGCGGACCGGTGGCCGGAGACGAAATCCGGTTTTCCGGAGGGCGTGGGTCAGGGCCGGGCGGGGCGCTCCGTGAGGGTCAGGAGCGTGGCCTCGGGCGGGCAGGCGAAGCGCAGCGGGGTGTAGCGGTTGGCGCCGCAGCCGGCGGAGACGTGGAGGTAGGAGGTGTGGCCTCCGGCCTCGTGCGTGGAGAGGCCCTTCACGCGGTCCGTGTCCAGGTCGCAGTTGGTGACGAGGGCCCCGTAGAAGGGGATGCAGAGCTGGCCGCCGTGGGTGTGGCCCGCGAGGACCAGCGGGTAGCCGTCGGCGGTGAAGGCGTCCAGGGACCGGAGGTAGGGGGCGTGCACGACGGCCATCGAGAAGTCGGCACTGGTGTCGGGGCCGCCCGCGACCTGCTCGTACCGGTCCCGCTTGATGTGCGGGTCGTCCACGCCGGTGAGCGCGATCTCGTAGCCGTCGATCTTGAGGGTGCCCCGGGTGTTCGTGAGGTTGACCCAGCCCGCGGCGTCGAAGCCGTCGCGCAGGTCCTCCCAGTCGATGTGGACGACGCCCACCGCGGGCGGGTTGCCGTTCAGACCGTGGCGGCCCTGGACCTTCTCCAGCAAGTACCGGGCGGGGTTGCGGGGTTTGGGCCCGTAGTAGTCGTTCGAGCCGAAGACGTACGCCCCGGGGAAGGCCATCAGCGGGCCCAGTGAGTCCAGGACCTCGGGGATGCCCTCCGGGTCCGACAGGTTGTCGCCCGTGTTGATCACGAAGTCGGGGCGCAGGCCCGCGAGCGAGCGCAGCCAGCGCTGCTTCTTGCGCTGTCCGGACACCATGTGGATGTCCGAGACCTGGAGCACGCGCAGCGGCCGCATCCCCGGCGGCAGTACGGGAACGGTCACCCGCCTCAGCCGGAACAAGCGGGTCTCGATGCCCACGGAGTAGGCGATTCCGGCCGCGGCCGTCGCCGTGATTCCCAGAGGTACTGCGTATCGCGCGCGCATGCCTCCATCGTGTCAGACCCGGTGCGTCCCGTCGGTGGCGAGGGCCGGGGGCGGGCGGGCCACGGACGGGCCCGGGCCGCCGCCCGGAAATGAAGGGGCCGACCGGGCTGCCCACCTGCCACAATTGCCCCATGACCACGCTCAAGTCGAAGCTTCAGGCCGACCTCAACGCCGCGATCAAGGGACGCGACGAGCTGCGCTCCTCGACGCTGCGGATGACGCTCGCCGCCGTGACGAAGGAGGAGGTCGCGGGCAAGGAGAAGCGCGAGCTCTCCGATGACGAGGTGCAGAAGGTGATCACCCGCGAGGCGAAGAAGCGCCGCGAGGCGGCCGACGCCTTCGCCCAGGGCAACCGCCCCGAGCAGGCCGAGCGCGAGCGCGCCGAGGGCGAGGTCCTCGCCGAGTACCTGCCCAAGCAGCTCTCCGACGACGAGCTGGAGCGGATCGTCGCCGAGGCCGTCGCCGAGGCGAAGGCCGCGGGCGCGGAGGGCCCCCGGGCCATGGGCCAGGTCATGAAGACCGTGAACCCGAAGGTGGCGGGCCAGGCCGAGGGCGGCCGCGTCGCTGCCACGGTCAAGCGCCTCCTCGCGGGCGGCTGACCACTGCCCTTCCCGGACCGCACGACACGGGGGCGGCCCCTGAGCCCGAGCTCAGGGGCCGCCCCCGTCAACGTGTGGCCTTCCGCGGGCCGCCGGCCTCAGTCGCGTCCGCGCCGCCCGCCGTCGCCCCGGCCGCCGTGGCCAGTGCCGCCGTTGTCGTTGCCGCCGATGATGTCCGGCCAGGGGTTCCCGCCGCCGTTGCCGTTGCCACCGCCGCCACCCGGCCTGCCGTCGTCCCCGTTGTCGCCGTCGTCGCCGTTGCTTCCGTCGTCACCGCCGCCGTCGCCGTTCCCGCCGCCGTCGTGGCCGTCGTGGTCGTCACGGTCCCGGTCGCCCGGCAGCCGGACCGTGTCGAAGCGCGGGTCGGGCTTGCCGGAGAGGGCGCCGCTCATGGCGTCGCGCCAGATCGGTCCCGGCACCTCGCCACCGAAGACCTTGCCGTAGCCGCGGCCGCCGATGGAGATGTCGATCATCTTGCGCTCGTGGGCCGGGTCGCCGACCCAGACCGCGCCCGACATGTTCGGGGTGTAGCCCGCGAACCAGGCCGCGTACCGGTAGTCGGTGGTACCCGTCTTGCCCGCGCTGTCGCGGGAGCCGAGGCCCGCCTGCCTGCCGGTGCCGTCCTCGACCACGCCCTTCAGGAGGGTGTTGATCGTGTCGGCGGTCCGCTCCGACATCGCCCGCGAGCACGTCGACTTCGGCACCGGGAGGGACTTGCCCGCGATCGTGCTGATCGACTCGATGGCGATCGGCGTGCAGTACCTGCCGCGCGCCGCGAACGTCGCGTACGCGCTCGCCATCGTCAGCGGCGACACCTCCTGGGTGCCGAGCGCGATCGACGGGGCCTGGTCCATCGGCTTGCCGTTGGCCCGCTCGACGCCCATCTTCCCGGCCATCTCGGTGACCGGACAGATGCCGAGCTCACCGATCATCTGCACGAAGTAGGTGTTGACCGACTTCGCGGTGGCCTCCCGCAGCCGGTAGGGGCCGACCTCGGCCTCGTTCTCGTTGGTGAGCTTCTGGTTGCCGGTGTTCCGCCACGTCTTGCCGTCGCAGGCCGCGACGCTCGACGGGTACGGCATCTCGTACGGGGCCGAGTAGCGCTTGCCCGCTGACATGCCGCGCTCCAGGGCGGCGGCGGCCACGATCGGCTTGAACGTCGAACCGGGCTGGTAGCCCGCGCCGCCGCCCATCGCGTCGTCCACGGACAGATTGATCTCGGTCTCGTTCTTGCCGTAGCCGAAGGGGCGCGACTGGCCCATGCCGAGGATCTTGCCGGTGCCCGGCTCGACGATGGTCGCGGCGGTCGCCACCTCGTCGGTCTGGTAGACGTGATCCTTTATCGAGGACTGCACCGAACGCTGGGTCTGCGGGTCGAGGGTCGTCCTGATCCGCAGGCCGCCGCGGTTCCAGAGCTTGGCCCTGGCCTCCTTGGTCCTGCCGAAGGCCGGGTCGTTCTTGAAGACCTTCTCGACGTATTTGCAGAAGAACCCGGCGCCCTTCACGGCGGTGATGCAGCCGTTCTTGGGGCGGCTCACGTCCAGGCCGAGCCGGGTCTCCTTGGCGCGGTCGGCCTCGGCCTGCGAGATGTCGTGGGTGTCGGCCATGCGCTGGAGCACGACGTTGCGCCGCTGCTTGGCCTCCGTCGCGTCGTTCACCGGGTCGTAGCGGCTCGGGGACTGCACGATGCCCGCGAGCAGCGCGGCCTCCTGCAGCTTGAGGTCCTTGGCCGGCTTGGAGAAGTAGCGCTGGGACGCGGCCTCGACGCCGTACGCGGCCTGACCGAAGTACGTGATGTTCAGGTAGTTCTTGAGGATCCGCTTCTTGCCGAGCTCCTCCTCGACCTGGATCGCGTACTTCAGTTCGCGGATCTTGCGGCCGAGCGTTTGCTGGGTGGCCTCGGCGACCTTCGCGGGGTCGTCACCGGCCTCCTCCACGAAGACGTTCTTCACGTACTGCTGCGTGAGCGTCGAGGCGCCCTGGGAGACGCCGCCGCTCTGCGCGTTCTGGTTCAGCGCGCGCAGGATGCCCTTGAGGTCCACCGCGCCGTGCTCGTAGAACCGCGCGTCCTCGATGGCGACGATCGCCTTCTGCATGTACGGGGAGATGCGCTTCAGCGGCACCACGGTGCGGTCGCGCGAGTACACGGTGGCGATGGGGCCGCCCGCGGAGTCCAGGATGGTCGTGCGCTGGCTCAGCGGCGGCTGCTTCAGGTTCGCCGGGATCTCGTCGAAGCCCTCGACCGATCCCTTGGCCGCGAGCCCGATCACTCCCGCGGCGGGCAGCGCGATCCCGGCGAGCACCGCGCCCGCGAGCACGCTGACGCCCAGGAACTTGGCGGTCTGCTGCGCAGGGGACAGACCACCGCCCGATCGCTTGTTTCCCATGGGGGGCAGCCTACGTTCTGATTCGCCGGACAGGCGTATATGCCTTGGCCTAAGCTGCTCTCAACTGTCACAGCAGTGCGGTCCCGCACCACGTTCTACGTCGGCCTTTCCCCGTTCGTTCAGCGTTTGTCGAATGCGGCTCGGTTACCGCCCGTATACGGCCGGTCCGTCGGAACCCCGTCCGGGTCCGCCCCATGCGTCGTCCCGTGTCCGCTGTGGCTCAACTGAACTGCCCGTGTTTGCCGGGTTGGTCGCGCATGTCGCCAGCTCACTCCGTCGGGTGATCTGCCGCTTACGCATAGTCCGTTCGGGCCATTCAAGATTGGGCCCGAAGGGGGTGTTGCGCTGTGCCCACCTTCCGTAACGTCCTCAACTGGCGGCGGTGAATATGCCGCTGCCGCCGTGGGGGAGCCTCGATTCGGGAGAGGACGGCGCCGGTATGGGCTGGGTAACCGACTGGAGTGCGCAGGCCGCCTGCCGCACTACCGATCCGGATGAACTGTTCGTACAAGGAGCAGCGCAGAACAGGGCCAAGGCGGTGTGCACCGGCTGCCCGGTGCGGACCGAGTGCCTGGCCGACGCGCTGGACAACCGCGTCGAGTTCGGCGTGTGGGGCGGAATGACGGAGCGCGAGCGCCGTGCGCTGCTGCGCAGGCGCCCCACCGTCACCTCGTGGCGCAGGCTCCTTGAGACAGCGCGCTCCGAGTACGAGCGCGGCGCGGGCCTGCTGCCCGTGGACTTGGACGACGAGGAGACGTACGAGAGCTACGCGGCCGTGGGCTGAGCCCACGTCACGCGGATCGGCTGACCGGCTCCCAGGGGTGCCGCCTCGCTCGGGCGGCCCCGGAGCCGTGCCGGGCCACCGGTGCCTTCGGGGTGCCGTCAGGGCGCCGGGCTCACGCAGCCCCGGCGGGTCCTGCGGTGCCGTGCGCCGCCGCGAGCTGCTCGCCGATGGCGCGCAGGCCCGCGAGGTCGTGCACATCACCCGGCAGCGCGGCCACCTCGGCCACCGCCACCTCCGGGTGGAGCGCGGTGAAGCGGTCACGCGTGTGCTGCTCCCGGGCGATCAGACGCATCCGCTCCGCGTGCAGCCGCAGCAGGCCCGCGGTGAGCCGCTCGACGGCAGGGTCGGCGGACGCGTCGGCGGCCGACGGGGCCGATCCGGGTGCTGGTGCGGGCTCGGGCCCTTCGGGCGGGGTGCCGGTGGACGCTGAACTGCCGGGGGCCTCAGAAGAAGGGGGAGCCGCTGAGGCGGGGGTCTCGGAGGAGGGAGCCTCAGAGGAGCTACGCCCTCCAACCTTCCCGTCCTCCTGATCCACAATGCCGCGCTCCTCAAGATTTTCGGCGGCCGCGAGCGCCCGCTCCGCCGAGAGTCCTGCCGCGCCGCTGCCGTGCACGCGGTTCAGCACGAGACCCGCCAGCGGCATGTCGTCCGCCGCGAGCCGCTCCACGAAGTACGCCGCCTCCCGCAGCGCGTCCCGCTCCGGCGACGCCACCACGAGGAACGCCGTGCCCGGCGCCTGCAGCAGCCGGTAGGTGGCGTCCGCGCGCTTGCGGAAGCCGCCGAACATCGTGTCCATCGCCGCGACGAAGGTCTGTACGTCCCGCAGCAGCTGGCCGCCGAGCAGCTTGCCCAGGGCGCCCGTCATCATCGACATGCCGACGTTCAGGAACTTCATCCCGGCCCGGCCGCCCACCTTCGCCGGGGCCATCAGGAGCCGGATCAGCTTGCCGTCGAGGAAGGAGCCGAGCCGCTTGGGCGCGTCCAGGAAGTCCAGGGCCGAGCGCGAGGGCGGCGTGTCCACGACGATCAGGTCCCAGTCGTCCCGGGCCCGCAGCTGCCCCAGCTTCTCCATCGCCATGTACTCCTGCGTGCCCGCGAAGCCCGCCGAGAGCGACTGGTAGAAGGGGTTGGACAGGATCGCCTTCGCGCGCTCCTTGTCCGCGTGCGCCTCGACGATCTCGTCGAAGGTGCGCTTCATGTCGAGCATCATGGCGCACAGCTCGCCCTCGCCCTTGACGTCCTCCACGCGCCGGGGCACGTTGTCCAGCGAGTCGATCCCCATGGACTGCGCGAGGCGGCGCGCGGGGTCGATCGTCAACACCACGACGGAGCGCCCCCGTTCGGCGGCGCGCAGCCCCAGGGCCGCCGCCGTCGTGGTCTTGCCGACGCCCCCCGAGCCGCAGCACACCACGATGCGCGTCCTGCGGTCGTCGAGCAGCGCGTCTACGTCGAGCGGGTCACGTGCCGGATCGAGGCTCATGAGTTCCTTGGCTTCCGGGAGTGTGCTTCCGGGCGGGGTCGGCGGGAGGTCACGCGACCCCCTGGTGGCGCAGCTCCTTGGCGAGTTCGTACAGGCCCGCCAGGTCCATCCCGTCGGCCAGCAGGGGCAGTTCGTGCCGGGGCAGGTCGAGACCGGCGAGGACGGCGCGCTGGGAGGCCTCCAGGGCGTGCCGTGCGGCGTACTCGGACGCCTGGTCCAGGAGCGGGTCGACGAGCCGCCCGGCGGCGCCGCGGGCCCCGCCGAGTCCCGCGGCCGCGAGGGAGCGCGCGAGGGCGGTGCGGGGGGTGCGCTCCAGGCCGAGGTCGAGCGCGGCCTCGTCGAGGAGCGCCGGGCGCACCATGTTCACGATCACGCGGCCCACGGGCAGGCCCGCGGCGCGCAGCTCGGTGATGCCGTCGGCGGTCTCCTGGACGGGCATCTCCTCCAGGAGCGTCACCAAGTGCACTTCCGTCTCGGGGGACTTGAGGACGCGCATCACGGCCTGGGCCTGGTTGTGTATCGGGCCGATCTTGGCGAGCCCGGCGACCTCGTCGTTCACGTTCAGGAAGCGCGTGATGCGGCCGGTGGGCGGCGCGTCCATGACCACGCAGTCGTACGCGTACCGCCCGTTCTTGTCCTTGCGGCGGACGGCTTCGCAGGCCTTGCCGGTGAGGAGCACGTCCCGCAGGCCCGGTGCGACCGTCGTCGCGAAGTCCACGGCGCCGAGCTTCTTCAGGGCGCGGCCCGCGCCGCCGAGTTTGTAGAACATCTGGAGGTAGTCGAGCAGCGCCAGTTCCGCGTCGATGGCCAGGGCGTACACCTCCCCGCCGCCGGGGGCCACGGCGATCTTCCGCTCCTCGTACGGAAGCGCTTCCGTCTCGAAGAGCTGCGCGATGCCCTGTCTGCCCTCGACCTCCACGAGGAGGGTGCGCCTGCCCTCGGTCGCGAGGGCGAGCGCGAGGGCCGCGGCGACCGTGGTCTTGCCGGTACCGCCCTTGCCGCTGACGACCTGGAGCCTGCTCACGTCTTCGAGCCTAACCAGTCCCCTCGCGGGCTACGCATGAGGCTGTCCATAGCAGGCCGGTCCCAGGCATTACAGTCGCCGTATGACCAAGTGGGAATACGCAACCGTGCCGCTGCTCGTCCATGCCACGAAGCAGATCCTGGACACCTGGGGCGAGGACGGCTGGGAGCTCGTCCAGGTCGTCCCGGGCCCGAACAATCCGGAGCAGCTGGTGGCCTATCTGAAGCGCGAGAAGCAGCTGTGAGCGGCGCGGCGCGCAGCGCCTCCGTTGAGGGTGGCGGTGGGCGACGGGAGGGAAGGGTGGAGGCGAAGCTGGCGGAGCTCGGGCACACGCTGCCCGCGGTCGTCCCGCCGCTCGCGGCGTACCAGCCGGCCGTGCGGTCCGGCGTGTACGTGTACACGGCCGGGCAGCTGCCCATGGTGGACGGCAAGCTGCCCGTCACCGGCAAGGTCGGCGCCGAGGTCACGCCCGAGGAGGCCAAGGACCTGGCCCGGCTGTGCGCGCTCAACGCCCTGGCGGCCGTGAAGTCCGTCGCGGGCGACCTGGACCGGATCGCCCGGGTCGTGAAGGTCACCGGCTTCGTCGCCTCGGCCCCCGACTTCACCGGCCAGCCCGGCGTGCTCAACGGCGCGAGCGAGCTGCTCGGCGCGGCCCTCGGCGACGCGGGCGTGCACGCGCGCAGCGCGGTGGGCGTGGCGGTGCTCCCGCTGGACGCCCCGGTGGAGGTCGAGATCCAGGTCGAGCTCAAGCCGTAGCGCCACGGGTGGCCGGGCGGCGGCCCCGCCCCGCCCGGCCACCCGCCCCGGGCGCCGACAGGTGACCCTCGAACATCCGCGCCACCTCGGATAGCCTCCGCCCATGGCAGATGGGCAGTGGTACCCCCCGGAGTGGCCCGACCGCGTCCGCGCCCTCGCGAGCGGCGAGCTGACCCCGGCGCCCCCGCGTCCCGCCGCGACGGTGCTGCTCCTGCGGGACACCCCCGAGGGCCCGGAGGTGCACATGCTCCGGCGCCGTACGTCGATGCCCTTCGCGGCGGGCGCGTACGCCTACCCCGGCGGTGGCGTCGACCCCCGCGACCACGAGCGCGCCGTCCGCTGGGCGGGTCCGCCGCGCGCCGCCTGGGCCGCCCGGCTCGGCGTCGACGAGGCCGCGGCGCAGGCCACGGTGTGCGCGGCCGTCCGCGAGACGTACGAGGAAGCCGGTGTCCTGCTCGCGGGCCCCGGACCGGACTCGGTCGTCGGCGACACCACGGGCGACGACTGGGAGGCCGACCGCAGGGCCCTCGTGGCCCGCGACCTGTCCTTCGCCGAGTTCCTCGACCGCCGCGGCCTGGTGCTGCGCAGCGACCTCCTGGGCGCCTGGGCCCGGTGGATCACCCCGGAGTTCGAGCCGCGCCGTTACGACACGTTCTTCTTCGTGGCCGCGCTCCCGGCGGGCCAGCGCACCCGCAACGCCTCCACGGAGGCCGACCGCACGGAGTGGCTGAGCCCCGCGACGGCCGCCGCCCGCTACGACCGCGGCGAACTCGTCATGATGCCGCCGACCATCGCCACGCTGCGTCGGCTGGCCCCGCACCGGGCCGCCGCCGAGGCGGTGGCCGCGGCCGCCGGTCACGACCTCACCCCCGTCCTGGCCCGGGCCCGCCTGGAGGACGGGGAGCTGGTGCTCTCCTGGCCGGGCCACGAGGAGTTCACCAAGCACATCCCCTCCGGCGGCGCGGCATGACCGCGCCGCCCGCGCCGACCACCCCGATGCCGACGGGAGCCATCCCCGCATGACCGAAGCAGCGGCCCTGCCGGGCCAGCCACGTGGCGGGGTGCTCAGCGGCCCCGCCACCGCCCGCGCCGTCAACGTCCTCGCCCCCAACCCGTCCGCGATGACCCTGGACGGCACCAACACCTGGGTCGTCGCCGAACCGGACTCCGACCTCGCGGTCGTCATCGACCCGGGCCCCCTGCACGAAGGGCACCTCGCCGAGGTCGTGGCGACCGCCGAGCGCGCCGGGAAGCGGGTCGCGCTCACCCTCCTCACGCACGGCCACCCCGACCACGCCGAGGGCGCCGCCCGCTTCGCCGAGCTGACCGGCAGCGAGGTCCGCGCCCTCGACCCGGAGCTGCGCCTGGGCGGCGAGGGCCTCGCCGCCGGTGATGTGATCACCACCGGGGGCCTGGAGCTGCGCGTCGTACCGACGCCGGGCCACACGGCCGACTCGCTCTGCTTCCACCTCCCGGCCGACCGGGCCGTCCTGACGGGCGACACGATCCTGGGGCGCGGCACCACGATGGTCGCCCACCCCGACGGCCGGCTCGGCGACTATCTGGACTCGCTGCGCAGGCTGCGCTCGCTGACCGTCGACGACGGCGTGCACACGGTCCTGCCCGGTCACGGCCCGGTCCTGGAGGACGCCCAGGGGGCGGTCGAGTTCTATCTGGCGCACCGCGCCAGCCGCCTCGCGCAGGTGGAGACGGCCGTCGAGAACGGCTGCACGACGGCGTCCGACGTCGTGGCGCACGTGTACGCGGACGTGGACCGCTCCCTGTGGCCCGCGGCGGAGCTTTCGGTGCACGCGCAGCTGGAGTACCTCAAGGAGCACGGCCTGATCTAGCCCCAGGGCCCCGGTGTCTTCACGCCGTGCCGCGCGGTGTACTCCGCCGCGAGCCACGGCCCGAGCGTGTCCGTGAGCTCGCGCGGCACACCGGGGTCGGCCACGGGCTCGTACGCCACGGCGGCGGCCGTCCGCATCCGGTCGGCCCACTCGGGGTAGTAGCGGCCGAACACCTCCGCCATCTCGGAGAGTTCGCCGGTCCAGCCGCGCCAGCGGGGCATGACGAGCGTGAAGCCGGTGCGGACCAGGCGCCGGGAGACCGTCCGGCACACGGCTCGCAGGGCCGTGTCGTCGCCCGCGGCCGCGGCGGCGGCGAGGCGCTCGCGCCAGGACGGGAGCAGCGCGGCCAGATCGCCGTTGGTCTGCCGGGCGAGCCGGCCGTCGGGCCGGTAGCGGGGCAGGAATTCGGCCAGGTCCGCACCGAGCAGCGGCGTGCAGAGGCAGGCCAGGAACCAGCCGTGGTCGTACGTCTCGTGCTCGCTCAGGACGCGTGCGCGGCTCAGGAGCAGGATGCCGACGCCGTCGACCTCCGTGAACTCCTCGTCGACGGCGGCGGACAGAGCGCGCGCGTCGGCGCGGTCGGTGTCGTTCGGCTCCTCGCGCAGGACGAGCAGGAGGTCCAGGTCGGAGCGGTGGACGCGGGCGGTGCCGCGCGGCACGGAGCCGTACAGATAGGCGCTGTCGAGCCGCTTGCCGAAGACGTCCGCGACCCGGTCGCGCGCGGCGGCGACGACGGGCCGGAAGGCGTCCGGGATCCGTCCCAGGGAGCCCTCGCGCTCGATGTACCCCTGGCTGTCGAGACCGCGGCTGACGGGAGTCATGGGGCCACTGTGCAGGGTGGGTGCCCCCGGGGCACGCACTTTTCCGGGGCGGCACGGCGGGGCGTACGCCGAACGCACCGTGCCCGGTGGGCGCGGTGCGTTCGGTACGGCGTACGGGTCAGCGGGACCGCTTGGCCAGGCGCTCGACGTCCAGGAGGATCACGGCGCGGGCCTCCAGGCGGAGCCAGCCGCGGCCGGCGAAGTCCGCGAGGGCCTTGTTGACCGTCTCGCGGGAGGCGCCGACCAGCTGGGCGAGCTCTTCCTGCGTGAGGTCGTGCACCACGTGGATGCCCTCTTCGGACTGCACGCCGAAGCGGCGGGACAGGTCGAGCAGGGCGCGGGCCACGCGGCCGGGGACGTCGGAGAACACGAGGTCCGACATCTGGTCGTTGGTCTTGCGCAGGCGCCGGGCGACGGCGCGCAGCAGGGCGGCGGCCACCTCCGGGCGCGCGTTGAGCCACGGCTGGAGGTCGCCGTGGCCGAGGCCGAGCAGCTTGACCTCGGTGAGGGCGGTGGCGGTGGCGGTGCGGGGGCCCGGATCGAAGAGCGAGAGCTCACCGATGAGCTCGCCGGGGCCGAGGACGGCGAGCATGTTCTCGCGGCCGTCGGGGGAGGTGCGGTGGAGCTTCACCTTGCCTTCGGTGACCACGTACAGGCGGTCTCCGGGGTCGCCCTCATGGAAGAGCGCGTCCCCGCGTGCGAGCGTCACCTCACTCATGGAGGCGCGGAGCTCCGCGGCCTGCTCGTCATCGAGCGCCGCGAAGAGCGGGGCGCGCCGCAGAACGTCGTCCACGAGTTCTCTCCTTGTCGACCTGCATCAGGGGACGGGTGCCCCAGTTTGCCGGACGGTTCAAACAGTGTGATCAGTCACTCAAGTCTGCCGCACTTGTGACGGAGGCAATGCGGAAGGGGGCCAATTGGGGGCTGATCCGGGGGATCGGCGCCGGACGCGGCCGCCCGGCCGGAAGCCGGACACCCGCCTACGGGCCCGTGAGAGCACAGGCCACGGCGGCGCGGCGCACGGGTACGCAGGACAATTCTGCTGTGGGCGAACAGGCTTCCGCCACTCCTGGAAATCCGGACAAAACGGGCTCCGTGCGGCGCGTCGGTGAGGGCGCGGGGGGTGCGTGGAGGAGGGCGCGCTCCGGCGCGCGCCCGGCGCCGATGTCCTCCGCGGTGACAACGGCGCATCTCCGCCGTCGGTGTCAGTGAGGGCCCGTACGCTGGCCGCATGGCGAATCAAGGCGCTTCACGGGCCGCTCGGCCCACTGCGGAGCCGACGGACGGGGCGGCGTCGGCCGGGGCGGCATCGGCCGCCGAGGGGCCCGCGAAGCGGGCGGCGGCCAAGAGGGCGGCCAAGAAGACGACGACGGGCGCCGCGAAGGCTCCGGCCAAGAAGGCGCCCGCAGCCAAAGCCCCGGCCAAGGAGGCCCCGGCCAAGAAGGCACCCGCCGCCAAGGCCCCGGCGGAGAAGGAGTCCGCCGCCAAGGCCCCGGCCAAGGCGGCCCCGGTCAAGAAGGCCCCCGCGAAGAAGGCCGCCCCCGCGAAGGCCCCCGCCGCAGGCGCGAAGGCCGCCGCCCAGGGCGTGAAGGCCCCCGCCGCGCCCAAGACGCACACGGCCCTCGTCCGCCAGGCCCGCCGCATCAACCGCGAGCTCGCCGACGTGTATCCGTACGCGCACCCGGAGCTCGACTTCGAAAACCCGTTCCAATTGCTCGTGGCGACCGTCCTCTCCGCGCAGACGACGGACCTGCGGGTCAATCAGACGACACCGGCCCTCTTCGCCAAGTACCCGACCCCGGAGGACCTCGCCGCGGCGAATCCGGAGGAGGTCGAGGAGGTGATCCGGCCGACTGGGTTCTTCCGCGCCAAGACCCGGTCGATCATGGGCCTTTCCGCCGCCTTGCGGGACGACTTCGGCGGTGAGGTGCCCGGCCGCCTAGAAGACCTGGTCAAGCTGCCCGGCGTGGGCCGCAAGACCGCCTTCGTCGTCCTGGGCAACGCCTTCGGCGTCCCCGGCATCACCGTGGACACCCACTTCGGCCGTCTGGTGCGCCGCTGGAAGTGGACGTCCCAGACCGACCCGGACAAGGTCGAGGCCGTCGTCGGCGGCCTCTTCCCCAAGAGCGACTGGACGATGCTGTCGCACCGCGTGATCTTCCACGGCCGCCGCATCTGCCACGCCCGCAAGCCCGCGTGCGGCGCCTGCCCGATCGCCCCCCTCTGCCCGTCGTACGGAGAGGGCGAGACGGACCCGGAGAAGGCCGAGAAGCTCCTGAAGTACGAGAAGGGCGGTCTCCCGGGCCAGCGCCTCAAGCCCCCGCCGGACTATCCGGGCAGGGCCGCGCCGCCGCTCGGCGCCACGGGGTGATCGAGGAACCATCCGCGGGGCCGGTGGCGTTGTGGAGAGATGGAGGGGCGGACGGGGGACCGCGGGGGGACCGGGGTTCCGATGACGCACGCGAGTGACACGCACACAGGCGGCAGGGACATGAGCGACGACGGCGAGAAGCACGGCACGGACTCCCACGGGGCGCGGGGCCCCCACACCCACGAGACCCCGGGCGGAGCCAGGCCCCACCCGCCGGGCGGCGCCCAGGCCCACCCCGCCCCGGGCGCCCCCCGGGCGCGGCAGCCGCACGCTCCCCGCGCGCAGACCGTCGGCGCCTCCCGCGCGCAGGGCGCCACCGCCCCCCGGGACACCCCGGCCCCGGACACCCCCGCCCTTCCGCACCCCGGGCGGACCCCCCTCACCACCGAAGGCCTGCCCTCCTGGCTCGCCCCCGTCGTAAGGGCGGCCGCCACCGTGCGGCCCGACCAGCTCAGCAGGTTCCTGCCGCCGGAGGGCGGCGGCGGGCGGCAGTCCGCCGTGCTCGTCCTCTTCGGCGAGGGCGAGCGGGGGCCCGAGCTGCTCCTCATGGAGCGGGCGGGCTCGCTGCGCTCGCACGCGGGGCAGCCCTCGTTCCCCGGCGGCGCCCTGGACCCCGAGGACGGTGACCCGCAGGGCGAGGGGCCGCTGCGCGCGGCCCTCAGGGAGGCCGAGGAGGAGACCGGGCTCGACCCGCGCGGCGTCCAGCTCTTCGGGGTGCTGCCGAGCCTGTTCATCCCCGTGAGCGATTTCGTCGTGACGCCCGTCCTCGGCTGGTGGCGCGCGCCGAGCCCGGTGTTCGCCGTCGACCAGGCCGAGACCGCCCGGGTCTTCACCGTGCCCGTGGCGGACCTCACGGACCCGGCGAACCGCGCGATGGCCGTGCACCCGCGCGGGCACCAGGGCCCCGCCTTCCTCGTGGAGTCCGCCCTGGTCTGGGGATTCACCGCCGGGGTCATCGACAGGATCCTGCACTTCGCCGGGTGGGAGCGCCCGTGGGACAGGGACCGCCGCGTCCCGCTCGACTGGGGCTCATGACAAGGTTGCGGGGTCCGAGGCCACCGAGGCCGAGGACGGCGCGCGCCCCGCGAGGCGTGGCGCGTAACGGCGACCGCTGGGCGGGGACTCATGCGAGGCGAGGACTGAATCGGTGAACGTGCTGGACATCCTGCTGCTGCTCGCCGCGGTGTGGTTCGCGATCGTCGGCTACCGCCAGGGTTTCGTCGTCGGCATCCTGTCCGTGATCGGCTTCCTCGGCGGCGGTCTCGTCGCGGTGTATCTGCTCCCCGTCGTCTGGGACGCCGTGACCGACGAGGGTGCGAAGGTGACCACGACCGCGGCGGTGATCGCCGTCGTCGTGGTGATCGTCTGCGCCTCCGTCGGCCAGGCCTTCACCACCCACCTGGGCAACAAGCTGCGCCGGTACATCACCTGGCAGCCCGCCAGAGCCCTGGACGCCACCGGCGGCGCCCTGGTCAACGTGGTCGCGATGCTCCTGGTCGCCTGGCTGATCGGCTCCCTCCTCGCGGGCACGACGCTGCCGACCTTCGGCAAGGAGGTCCGCAACTCCAAGGTGCTGCTCGGCATCGACCGCGCCCTGCCCGGCCAGGCCGACACCTGGTTCACGGACTTCACCTCGGTCCTCGCGAGGAACGGCTTCCCGCAGGTCTTCAGCCCGTTCTCGAACGAGCCGATCAAGGAGGTCCCGCCGCCCGACTCGAAGCTGGCCCGCAGCCAGGTCGCCGTCACCGCCAAGCGCTCCATCGTGAAGGTCAGCGGTGACGCGCACAGCTGCGGCAAGGCCCTCGAAGGCACCGGCTTCGTCTTCGCCCCGCGCCGCGTCATGACGAACGCGCACGTGGTCGGCGGTGTGGACGAGCCCCGCGTGCAGATAGGCGGTGAGGCCGAGAAGTACGACGCGAAGGTCGTGCTCTACGACTGGGAGCGCGACATCGCCGTGCTCGACGTGCCGTCACTGCCCGCCCCCGCCCTGAAGTTCGCCTCGGGCGACGCCGTGAGCGGCAACGGCGCGATCGTGGCGGGCTTCCCGGAGGACGGCCCGTACACCGTCCGCCCCGCGCGCGTCCGCGGTCGCATCACGGCCAAGGGCCCGGACATCTACCACCGGGGCACGGTCCGCCGCGATGTGTACTCGCTGTACGCCACGGTCCGCCAGGGCAACTCCGGCGGCCCGCTGCTCACCCCGAAGGGCGAGGTCTACGGCGTCGTCTTCGCCAAGTCGCTCGACGACCCCGACACCGGCTACGCCCTGACGGCGGACGAGATCCGCGAGGACATCGAGCGGGGCCGCACCGCCAACCAGGAGGTCGACAGCCAGGGGTGCGCGCTCTAGGGGTGCGATGCGGGAGCGCCCCGAAGGGGCGCGGGGCTACCTCGATGTGCGGCTCCGCCGCGTGGGCGCGACCAGCCACGGACGGCCCGCAGATTTCGCGCCGCGCCTCCCAGCGGAACGCTAGTCGCGCGTGTGCCGCAACCGCGCCGAGACCCAGCGCGCGCGGCGCCGCAGGATGCGCGGAATGCCGATCGCCTGAGCGGTGCCCGCGGGCCCCTGCTCGTGCGGGCCGCCCCTCTCGTGGCTGTTCACCACGGTGGCCGTGCGGCGCTTGCGTGCTACGTCACTGTAGTCGTGCGTCCAGCCCATACCCGGACGTGTGCCCGTGCCTCAAGGTCGGTAACCGCGCACAGGGGCCCCAATTGGCCTATGCGCCAGGCAATTGGCGTTCGTAGGACTGACGTTCCCGCATTCGGGTGACGCCGCGGCGGCGGGAGGCGTCAGCGGTCGGGCTCGGGGTCCTTCAGCCAGCTCACCAGCTCGTTGGAGAAGGCCACCGGGTCCTCCTCGTGCGGGAAGTGCCCCAGGCCGTCGAACAGCCGCCAGCGGTACGGCGCTTCGACGTACTCGCCCGAACCGGCCGCGCTGCGGGTGCGCATCACCGGGTCGAGGGACCCGTGCACATGGAGCGTGGGCACCCGCACCGGGCGCTTCATGCGCCGGTTGAACTGGATCCCGTCGGGGCGCGCCATGGACCGCACCATCCAGCGGTACGGCTCGATCGAGCAGTGCGCCGTCGAGGGGATGCACATCGCGCGCCGGTACGTCTCCACGGCCTCGTCGTCCGGGAGGCGCGGCCCCGACCAGTCCCGCATCAGCCGGCCCACCAGGGCGCCGTCGTCCGCGACGAGCTGACGCTCCGGGACCCACGGCCGCTGGAAGCCCCACACATAGGACCCGGCGGCGGTCTGCTTCATGTCCCGCAGCATCGCCGAGCGCCAGCGCCGGGGGTGCGGCATGGAGGTGACGGCGAGGCGGCGCACCAGCTTGGGCCGCATCACGGCGGCGGTCCAGGCGAGGTAGCCGCCCAGGTCGTGGCCGACGAGCGCGGCGTCGGGCTCCCCGAGGGAGCGCACCACGCCGGTGATGTCGAGGGCCAGGTTCGCCGGGTCGTAGCCGCGCGGGGTGCGGTCGCTGCCGCCGACGCCCCGCAGGTCCATGGCCACCGCGCGGAAGCCCGCGTCGGCGAGCGAGACGAGCTGGTGCCGCCAGGCCCACCAGAACTGCGGGAAGCCGTGGAGCAGCAGCACCAGCGGCCCGTCACCGAGCTCCGCGATGTGGAAGCGGGCGCCGTTGGCGGCGACGTCCCGGTGCGTCCAGGGGCCGTCGATGCGTACGGCCGACGCGGTCGCGGAGGCGTGCTGGGGGGTATTGGCGGGGTCCGTCATGCAGTCGAGCGTGCCACAGCGTCGGCCCGCTCACCCTTCTCCAGCTCAAGGGCGCTCGTCGCGGGGGTCACGGGGCGCGGATGCGGCTTGACGTTCTGCAGTACGGCAGCCGTCTCCTTGGCCGCGGCCGCGGCCTTCTGCGGGCCCTTGCCCTTGGCGGCCTTCTTGGCGAAGATCACGCCGATCCAGGCGAGCACGCCCGCCACCAGGACGTTCGCCGCGAAGGACAGCACGAAGCAGATCGCGAGGTTCCAGCCGCTCCAGGTGCGGATGCCGTAGGCCAGGGCGAAGCTCAGCATCGGCAGCGAGAAGATGAGGACGGCGACGGCCGCGATGAACGCGGCGCTGCCGATCGCACCGCGCTTGACGTCCTGCGTCAGCTGGGCCTTGACCAGCGCGATCTCGTCGTGCACCAGCTCCGACATCTCTTTGCTCGCCGCGGAGACGAGCTGGCCGAGGCTGCGTTCGGTGCCGACGGGACCGTCGGGTGCGCTCATCGCGTACTCCTCATTTCTCTGTCTGCCGGTCAGCGTGCGCAATCCTGCCGCCCCGGGACCGGCGCCGCGCGGAAGGTTCTGGACAGATCATGCCGGACCGTGGTCCGGATCGCCCGACCCGGCTGACGTTTCCGCCCGCCTGCGGTGCTCGGCGGCCTTCTTCTCGTAGATCTCCGCCATCCGCAAGTGGTAATCCGGATTGTCCTGTTCGTAGATGTCCGGGATGCCGTCGAGGTCCTCGTCGCGCTCCTCGTCGTCGCACATCGCGCGGTACTTGCGGTTGCGGAGCTTCAGCAGGACGGTGGCGAGCACGGCCGCGATCAGGGAGCCGACGAGCACCGCCGCCTTGACCTCGTCGGTGAGGGCCGGGTCGTCGCTGAAGGCGAGTTCGCCGATGAGCAGCGAGACGGTGAAGCCGATGCCGGCGAGCGAGGCGACCGCGAAGACGTCCGGCCAGGCCAGGTCGTCGTTCAGCTCGGCCCGGGTGAAGCGGGCGGCGAGCCAGGTGCCGCCGAAGATGCCGACCGCCTTCCCGACGACCAGACCGAGGACCACGCCGAGCGTCTCGGGCCGTGTGAAGACGTCGCCGAGCGCGCCGCCGGAGACCGCGACCCCGGCGCTGAACAGGGCGAACAGCGGCACCGCGAGGCCCGCGGAGAGGGGGCGTACGAGGTGCTCGATGTGCTCGCCGGGGGAGTGCGGCTCGCCCTCCTCGCGGTGGCAGCGCAGCATCAGGCCCATGGCGACGCCGGCGATGGTGGCGTGGACGCCGCTGTTGTACATCAGGCCCCAGATGACCAGGGCGAGCGGCACGTAGACGTACCAGCCGCGTACGCCCTTGCGCAGGAGCAGCCAGAAGACGGCGAGGCCGATGACGGCGCCGGCGAGGGCGGCGAAGTTCAGGTCACTGGTGAAGAAGATCGCGATGATCATGATCGCGAAGAGGTCGTCGACCACGGCGAGCGTGAGCAGGAAGGCGCGCAGCGCCGACGGCAGTGAGGTGCCGATGACCGCGAGCACCGCGAGCGCGAAGGCGATGTCGGTCGCGGTGGGCACGGCCCACCCGTCCGTGGAGCCGCCGCCGACCGTGTTGACCAGCGTGTAGACGAGCGCCGGTACGGCCATGCCGCAGATCGCGGCGATGACGGGCAGCGCGGCCGCCTTGGGGTCGCGCAGGTCGCCCGCGACCAGCTCGCGCTTGAGCTCGATCCCGGCGACGAAGAAGAAGACCGCGAGCAGCCCGTCGGCGGCCCAGTGCTGCACGGACAGGTCGAGGCCGAGCGAGCCGGGGCCCAGATGGAAGTCCCGAACGCTCTCGTAGCTCTCCTTGAGCGGGGTGTTCGCCCAGATCAGGGCCGTGACGGCGGCGATGAGCAGCAGGACGCCGCCGACCGTCTCGGTGCGCAGCGCGTTCGCCACGAAGGTGCGCTCGGGCAGGGAGAGGCGTCCGAGGAACTTGCGGTTGGTGGGGGTGGGCGCGGCCACAGGAGTCGACCTCCGGTCGGGTAGGCAGGGCTGAGCACATGCCGACCAGACTTCCCGGCGCACCTGATGATTCTTGTCGCGTTGTTGACGTTGATCCTTAGCTTATCTAATCGCTTGGGGGTGGCTGCGGCGGGGGTGTCCGGCAAAAGCCACCTTAGGGACAAAAAGAGGCACCCGGCGCGCGGGCGCCGGGTGCCTCGGGGCGCCCCTGGGGGCGCGGGGAACTGCGCGCTCGGCCACGGAGGACCCGCAGCCGACCGCCTGAGGGATCAGTCCTCGCTCGGCGCCGCCGGAAGCTTGGACTGGATGAGGTCCATCACGGAGGAGTCGGTCAGCGTGGTGACGTCACCGAGCTGACGGTTCTCCGCGACGTCCCGCAGCAGCCGCCGCATGATCTTCCCGGAACGGGTCTTCGGCAGCTCGGCCACCGGCAGGATCCGCTTGGGCTTGGCGATCGGGCCGAGCGTCGCTCCCACGTGGTTGCGCAGGTCCGCGACGAGCCCCTCGTCCTCCGCGTTCGCCGTGCCCCGCAGGATCACGAAGGCGACGATGGCCTGGCCGGTGGTCTCGTCCGCCGCGCCCACGACCGCCGCCTCGGCGACCGACGGGTGCGAGACGAGCGCCGACTCCACCTCGGTGGTGGAGATGTTGTGCCCGGACACGAGCATCACGTCGTCGACCCGGCCGAGCAGCCAGATGTCGCCGTCCTCGTCCTTCTTGGCGCCGTCCCCGGCGAAGTACTTGCCCTCGAAGCGCGACCAGTACGTGTCGATGAACCGCTGGTCGTCGCCCCAGATGGTGCGCAGCATCGACGGCCACGGCTCGGTGAGGACCAGATAGCCGCCACCGCCGTCGGGCACCTCGTTCGCCTCGTCGTCGACGACGGTCGCGCCGATGCCCGGCAGCGCGCGCTGGGCGGAGCCCGGCTTGGTCTCGGTCACGCCGGGGAGCGGCGAGATCATCATCGCGCCGGTCTCGGTCTGCCACCAGGTGTCCACGATCGGGCAGTTGTCACCGCCGATGTGCTTGCGGTACCAGACCCACGCCTCGGGGTTGATCGGCTCGCCGACCGAGCCCAGGACGCGCAGCGAGGACAGGTCGAACTTCGCGGGGATGTCGTCGCCCCACTTCATGAACGTGCGGATCGCCGTGGGCGCCGTGTACAGGATCGTCACCCCGTACTTCTGCACGATCTCCCAGAAGCGGCCCTGGTGCGGGGTGTCCGGGGTGCCCTCGTAGATCACCTGCGTCGCGCCGTTCGACAGCGGTCCGTACGTGATGTACGAGTGGCCCGTCACCCAGCCGATGTCGGCCGTGCACCAGTAGACGTCGGTCTCCGGCTTGAGGTCGAAGACGGCGTGGTGGGTGTACGACGCCTGGGTCAGATAGCCGCCCGACGTGTGCAGGATGCCCTTGGGCTTCCCCGTGGTGCCCGACGTGTACAGGATGAACAGCGGCTGCTCGGCCTCGAACGCCTCCGGGGCGTGCTCGGCCGACTGGCGCCCGACCACGTCGTGCCACCACAGGTCGCGGCCCTCGGTCCAGGCCACCTCCTGCTCCGTGCGCCGTACGACGAGGACCTTGTCGACGCCCTCCACCCGGCTCAGGGCCTCGTCGACCGCGGGCTTGAGCGCGGACGGCTTGCCCCGGCGGTAGCCGCCGTCGGCGGTGATGACCAGCTTGGCGTCGGCGTCCTTGATGCGGGCGGCGATCGCGTCGGCGGAGAAGCCGCCGAAGACCACCGAGTGCGCGGCGCCGATGCGGGCGCACGCCAGCATCGCCACGACCGCCTCGGGGATCATCGGCAGATAGACGGCGACCCGGTCGCCCTTGCCGACGCCCAGCTCCGTCAGGGCGTTGGCGGCGCGGCTCACCTCGTCCTTCAGCTCGGCGTAGGTGATGGCGCGGCTGTCGCCGGGCTCGCCCTCGAAGTGGATGGCCACCCGGTCGCCGTGGCCCGCCTCGACGTGGCGGTCCACGCAGTTGTACGCGACGTTGAGCTTGCCGTCCTCGAACCACTTCGCGAACGGCGGGTTCGACCAGTCGAGCGTCTTGGTCGGTTCGGTGGCCCAGGTCAGCCGACGGGCCTGCTCGGCCCAGAAGCCGAGCCTGTCAGCCTTGGCCTGCTCGTACGCGTCCGCGCTGACGTTGGCCCGCGCGGCCAGATCGGCCGGCGGCGCGAAGCGACGCTCCTCCTTCAAGAGGTTGGCCAGGCTTTCGTTACTCACGACATCTCCCTTTCTCAGGGTGTCCGTTGTGTCCCAAGCCACAGCTCATCAGACACCCGGCCCTGGTGACAAGGGCTTGCCGAAAATTGGTTTAGACCTGTAAAGGGTGGCAGGCAGACGGCGGTCCACATAAGCGGCGCGCCGGGGCGCGCGAGATCTGGTGCGCCCCCGGAGCGCGGAGCGGTGGGCCTCCCGCAGGGGAGGCCCACCGCTGTCGGCCGGTCGGCGCGTTTCAGCCCGTCGGTGTGGCCTCCGCGCGGGGCGAGGGCCGCACCTGGCCTGCCCCGGGCGCGGGCCGCACCTGGCTGAACACCTCGTGCGGCAGGGGCCGGCCGCCGGGGGAGCCGCCGTGCGTGCCGGTCGCGCCGCCGGTGCCCTCGGACAGCAGATAGGCCTGGGCCTCGCCGACGTGGAAGTACATCCCGTGCAGCTCCAGGGTCCCCTCGGCAAGGCGTCGCGCGACCGCCTCGTGGGCCCGCAGATGCTCCAGCTGCTGGACCACGTTGGTCAGGCACAGCTGCTCCACCGCGTCCGCGGGCGCCCGCCCGGCGAGCCGCGGGGCAATCCTGCCGGAGGGCTCGGCGGTGCTGGACGCGGCCATCCGCTCCAGGCTCGGCAGACCGTGCCGCAGCCACCGCTTGAGCGGTGTCTGCGCCCCGGACGGCGGCGAGCTGAGCAGCGCCTGCATCGCCCCGCACCCCGAATGCCCGCACACGGTGATGGACTTGACCGCCAGGACGTCCACCGCGTACTCGATCGCGGCGGCGACCGAGTCGTCGCCGCTCTCGGCGCCGGGCAGCGGCACCAGATTGCCCACGTTCCGCACGACGAAGAGGTCGCCCGGGCCGCTGGACGTGATCATGGAGGTGACGACCCGGGAGTCGGCACACGTCAGGAACAGCTGCACGGGCCGCTGGCCCTCGCGGGCGAGCCGGGCCAGCTCCCCCCGCACCCGGGGGGCCGTGTGCTGCTGGAAGGCGCTGATGCCCTGGGCCAGCTCGTGCTGGTGGTGGGGGTGGTCGTGGGGGGCGTCGGGGGAGTGCTGCGGGGGCGCCTCGCAGTTGTGGTTGCGCCACGGCGTCCAGGGGCGGCAGCTGCAGTGGGCGATCCTGGCGGGCTCGGCGATCCGCTGGCCGCCACGGCCGGTGATCTCGGCCGTGCCGCCGTGCGCGGCGTGCGCGTCCTGCCAGCTCTGCAGCGTCTCGTACGCCGCGTGGTCCATGAAGGAGCCGTCCAGCTCCACGACGGCGTGCGCCCGGTGCGGGATGTGGTGCAGGCAGCGGCTGAGACGGGGCACGGCGAGGAACGTCAACTGGCCTCGGACGTGCACATGATGGACTCCTTCCGTGTCTTCGTCGCAGGTGATGCGGGTGCGGGCGAGGCGGTGCAGGGCCACGGCCACGGCGGCGGCGACGCCGAGCGCGACCCCTTCGAGGACGCCGAGCACGACCACGCCGAGGGTGGTGACCGCGTAGACCAGGATCTCGCGGTGCCGGGTGACGGTACGGATGTGGTTCAGGCTGACCATCTGGATGCCGACGGCCATGACGAGGGCGGCGAGGGCGGCGAGCGGGATCAGCTCCAGGACGGGCACGAGCAGCAGGGCGGCTACTACTACCCAAACGCCGTGCAGCATCGTGGAGTTCCTGCTGACGGCACCCGCCCGGACATTCGCCACACTGCGCACCGCGACTCCGGCGACCGGGAGGCCGCCGAGCAGGCCGGAGACGATGTTCGACACGCCCTGGCCGCGCAGCTCGCGGTCGAGATCGGAACGGCCCACTCCGGGGGGCGAGCCGGGGCGGCCGGACGTGAGCTTGTCGATGGCGACCGCGCCGAGCAGCGACTGCACGCTGCACACCAGCGTGATCGTGAGCACGGCCGCCACCAGGCCGAGCGCGGGCCCTTCGGGCAGTCCCACGAGCGCGTGGCTGCGCCAGGACGGCAGGTCGACCTTGTCCAGATGGAGCGACGTGAAGCCCGCGAGCGCCGTGGCGGCGGCGACGGCCACCAGGGGCGCGGGCAGGACGCGCGCGGCGCGGCCCGCGCGCCCGGGCAGCCGCGGCCAGACGAGCAGCAGGAGGAGGGTCAGGAGGCTGATCGACAGGGCGGCCGGGCGCACCTCGGCCAACTGGGCGGGCAGTGCGCGGAGGTTGTCGATCACGGAGCTCTGCGGGGTGCCGCCGAGCACGATGTGCAGCTGGGCGACCGCGATGGTGACGCCGATCCCGGCGAGCATGCCGTGCACGACGGCGGGGCTGACGGCGAGGGCCGTGCGGGCCACGCGCAGACAGCCGAGGCCCACCTGGGTGAGCCCGGCGAGGACGGTGATCGCGCAGGTGGTGCGCCAGCCGTAGCGCTGGATGAGGTCGGCGGTGACGACGGTGAGCCCGGCGGCGGGGCCGCTGACCTGGAGCGGGGACCCGGCGAGACGGCCCCCCACGACGCCGCCGACGGCCGCGGCGACGAGGCCCGCCTGCAGGGGCGCTCCGGTGGCGAGGGCGATGCCCAGGGACAGGGGCAGGGCGATGAGGAACACGGCGATCGACGCGGAGAGGTCGGCGCCCGCGATGCGGAAGACGCGGCGCGGCGGTGGCGCGTGCGGCTGCCGGGCGCTTGCGGCCGGGGCCGAGTCGGTGGCGCGTGAGGGGACGCTGGCAGACATTTTCCCGACTCCTCCGGGGCGGCGCGGTCGCGGAACAGGTGGGCCTCCGACGGGCTGCCGGAGGGCGGGTCGCGGCCGTGGGTCACGGCGTTGCAGCGGCGGGACGACTCAACTCTCGGTAAACGAATCGTAATGCAGAGTAAAGGTCACGGCAGGATTTTCGGCGCAAATGGGGCAAGTGATCACCTCAACGAGTGATTAAGCCTATTCATCGGCTTGTCGTAATGGGGCTCCCGCACCTCTGTGCGAAGTTGCTCGGGTTCTGTCCCGATTCGTACGGAAGTAGGTGGGCGGATGGCCGCCAACCAGAGGACTGCCGCCGCGGCCGGGCTCGCCGCCCTCGTGGTCTGCGTCGCGGCCCTGGCCGGGTGCGGGAGTGGCGCGTCCGACACGAAGAAGAGCGCGCGCGAGGGCGCGCACGGCGCGAAGAAGCCGGCTGGTGCCGCCGCGCCCAAGTCGCCGGTCCGGCTGATCGGCGACGGCTCCACGGCCTTCACCGGCAAGCAACCGCTGCTGCCCCGGCCGGAACGGCTTGGACCGGGTCAGAAGCCGCCGCAGTTCGTGGTCTTCTCCTGGGACGGCGCGGGCGAGGACGGGCAGAAGCTCTTCTCGTACTTCCGCAAGGTCGCCAAGCGCAACAACGCCACGATGACCTACTTCCTCAGCGGCGTGTACATGCTTCCGCAGGAGAAGCGCGGGCTCTACAAGCCGCCGCAGCACCTGGCGGGCAGCTCGGACATCGGCTTCAACGACCGCAAGGGAATCAGGGACACCGTGGACCAGCTCCGCGGCGCCTGGCTCGAGGGCAACGAGATCGGCACGCACTTCAACGGCCACTTCTGCGGCGCGGGCCGGGGCGTCGACGAGTGGTCCGTCGACGACTGGAAGAGCGAGATCCAGCAGGCCAAGTCCTTTGTGAAGGCCTGGAAGACGAACGCGGGCATGAAGAGCGCCCTGCCGCTGCCCTTCGACTACGACAAAGAGCTCATCGGCGCCCGCACCCCCTGCCTCGAAGGCCGGAAGAACTTCATGAGGGCGGCGCGCGAACTCGGCTTCCGCTACGACACCAGCGGGGTGAACAACCAGCTCTGGCCCGAGAAGAAGGAGGGCCTGTGGGACCTGTCGATGCAGCTCGTCCCCGTCCCCGGGCGCGGCTTCGAGACGCTCACCATGGACTACAACTTCATGGTGAACCAGTCCGGTTCGACCTCCCAGGGCGATCCGTCCCGGCATGAGTACTGGGGCGACCAGATGCGCGACGGCCTCCTCAAGGGCTTCGACCGCGCCTATTACGGCAACCGCGCGCCCCTGATCATCGGCAACCACTTCGAGTCCTGGAACGGCGGCACGTACATGCGCGCCATCGAGGAGACCATCGAGCGGGTCTGCACCAAGAGGGACGTGCGGTGCGTGTCCTTCCGGCAGCTCGCCGACTGGCTGGACGCCCAGGATCCGCAGGTCCTCGCCAAGTTGACCAAGCTCGGCGTCGGCAAGGCTCCCAAGGAGGGCTGGCCCGCCTTCCTCTCGGCCCGCCCGGCCCCGGCACCCAAGGGGGTCCCGGGGGCCGAACCGGCCAAGAGGTAGCCGCGAGCCGCCCGTGGGGCCCGCCGGTGGGCCCCACCCGCCTGCGGGCCCGTCTGTGGGTCCCGTCTATGGGTCCCCCGTCTGTGGGGCCTCTCAAGCCGTGGCGACCGCTTCCTCGCGCAGGACGAAGTCGGGGTCGATCTGGGACGCCAGGTCGGCTCCGGTCCTGGCGTTGCCCCAGCTCTGCGCGTTCTTCAGGTGGAAGTGCACCATCTGGCGCGTGTACCGCTCCCAGTCGCGGTGCTCGTACGTGGCGTCGACGGCGTCCTGAAGCGTCCGCAGGGCGGTGCGGGTGGTGTCCTCCAGGAGGGCGAACCGGGGCGGGCGGCCCTTCTCCATGGAGCGCACCCAGTCCGAGTGTCCGACGGTCACCAGGAGGTCCTCGCCGACCTGCTCGCGCAGGAAGTCGATGTCGTCCTGGCTCTGGACCTTGTTGCCCACGACCTTCAGGGCGACGCCGAAGTCCAGTGCGTAGTCCCGGTACTGGCGGTAGACGGAGACCCCCTTCCGGGTCGGCTCGGCGACGAGGAACGTCATGTCGAAGCGGGTGAACATTCCGGAGGCGAAGGAGTCCGATCCGGCGGTCATGTCGACGACGGCGTACTCGTCACGGCCGTCGACCAGGTGGTTCAGGCACAGCTCCACCGCTCCGGTCTTGGAGTGGTAGCAGGCGACACCGAGGTCGGATTCGGTGAACGGCCCGGTGACCATCAAACGCACGGTGCCGCCGTCGAGTTCCACCGGCCGCGCGCACGCGTCGTACACCGGGTTCTGCTCGCGGAGCCGCAGCAGCCGGGAGCCGTCACCGGGCGGTGTCGTCTTGATCATCGTCTCGGCGGAGGCGATCCGTGGGTTGGCGCCGCGCAGATAGTCCTTGATGAGCGGCAGCCGGGCGCCCATGGCGGGCAGCTCGGCGGCCTGCTCGTCGTCGAGGCCGAGCGCGGCGCCGAGGTGCTGGTTGATGTCGGCGTCCACCGCGACGACGGGTGCGCCGGTGGTGGCGAGGTGTCGGATGAAGAGCGAGGACAGCGTGGTCTTGCCGCTGCCGCCCTTCCCTACGAAAGCGATTTTCATGGTCGGTTAGCGTAGTGGCGAGCCCCGCGACACACGGGCCCTTGAGTGAAGAAGACCACTCCTTCGTGGGGCGGCGGCCCCGAGTGCGTAGGGTCGTACTCATGAGTACGACACCCGATCCGCTGGCTCCCCTGGGCGCCCTGCCCGGCGTCCCGGAAGCCGTGGACTCCGTGCGCAAGGCCGTGGACCGCGTCTACGGACACCGGATCATGCGCCGCCGCAGCAACGAGATCACCTCGGAGGCCGCGCTGCGCGGAGCCCGTGGTTCCGCCGCGCTGTCCGGTGCCGCGTGGGCGCTCGAAGAGGTGCGCAGGCGCAGCGACTTCAGCGGTGACGCCGAGGCGCGCGTGGTGGGCGCCGCGCTGCGGCTCACGGCCGAGGCGGGGCAGCTGCTCTCGATCTGGCGCCAGTCGCCCCTGCGGGTCCTCGCGCGGCTGCATCTGGTCGCGGCGGCCGACTCGGACGAGGCGGCGGGCCGTCCGCGCCTCCCGGGCGAGCCGGTCGACGAGCCCCTGGACGGGCCCGTGGCCGCGCTGGCGCTGCCGGATGCCGACGAGGTGGCGGGGCGCCTGGAAGGGCTCTCGCGCATCGTCGTCGCGGGCAGTTCGGCACCCGCCCTGGTGATGGCGTCCGTCGTGCACGGCGAACTGGCGGTGCTGCGGCCCTTCGGCTCGCACAACGGTCTGGTCGCGCGTGCGGCCGAGCGCGTCGTCCTGGTGGGCAGCGGGCTCGATCCGAAGTCGGTCTGCCCGGCGGAGGCGGGCCACGCGGAGCTGGGGCGCGACGCCTACGCGGCGGCGCTCGCGGGCTACGCGTCCGGGACGCCGGAGGGGGTCGCCGCTTGGATCGCCCACTGCGGCAAGGCCGTTGAGCTGGGTGTCAGGGAGTCGACGGCGGTGTGCGAGGCGCTGCAGCGGGGCGCCGCCTGAGGCGGGCTCCAGGGGAGTGCGATCGTCTCCTGGGGAGGGCGATCGAGGAGCTCCCCGAGCGTGGGGTCGGGGTGTGCGACCGGCCCTGAACAGGGTTGCGGCGGTACGAGATGTCGTACCGCCGCTGGCATGTCCACCGGGTTACCAAGCGTCCTCGAATCATGTGCCCATCAGGTCGGGAACTTTGCCCGTCACCTGGTGCGGCTGGCCCGTAATCGACGGGTCGACGTCGCGTGGGTGCTCGGTGTTCATGCTTCGGTCCGTGGGGCCAATTCTGCGGTTGAAGGTAATCCTCTCGGATGTCCTTGGTCTCGCGGGCCGTTGACTCCTTTGTACTACTGTCCTGGGGGAAGCGGAAGCCCTGGCCGCACTTCTTTACTTTTAGGTTCAAACAAGGGTGAAACGGACGGGTCTTTCCGGTCGCCCCTCGAAGCCCGGGTGCATCCCGCGCGTCGAAGGCCGGGCGCATCCCACGCGCGCGTGTCAGCTCGCTGCCGCGGCGCGGCGTCGGGTGGCGAGCCAGACCAGGCCCGCGGTGGCCGCCGCGGCCCCCACCGCGGCCGCGGCGACGAGCGCCGGGCGGGGCGGCGCGGGCAGCCGCTGCTTGAGCCGCACCGGGCGGTGGAAGTCCAGGATCGGCCACTCGCGCGCGAGGGCCTCGCGGCGCAGCGCCCGGTCGGGGTTGACGGCGTGGGGGTGGCCCACGGCCTCCAGCATCGGCATGTCGGTGAACGAGTCGCTGTAGGCGTGGCAGCGCTCCAGGTCGTACCCCTCCGACTCGGCGAGCTCCTTGATCGCCTCCGCCTTCGTCGGGCCGTACGCGTAGTACTCCACCTCACCCGTGAAGCAGCCGTCGGGGCCGACGACCATCCGGGTGGCCACCACCCGGTCCGCGCCGAGCAGTTCACCGATCGGCTCGACCACCTCGGCGCCCGAGGTGGAGACGATGACGACGTCCCGCCCGGCGGTGTGGTGCTGCTCGATGAGTGAGGCGGCCTCGTCGTAGATGAGCGGGTCGATCAGGTCGTGCAGGGTCTCGGCGACGATCTCCTTGACCTGCTGCACGTTCCACCCCCGGCAGAGCGCGGACAGGTACTCGCGCATCCGTTCCATCTGGTCGTGGTCGGCGCCGCCGGCGAGGAACACGAACTGGGCATATGCGGTCCGCAGTACCGCTCGGCGGTTGATCAGGCCGCCTTGGTAGAACGACTTGCTGAAGGTGAGGGTGCTCGACTTCGCAATGACCGTCTTGTCCAGGTCAAAGAAGGCGGCCGTGCGAGGCAAGGAGTGGTTTTCCACGAGCCCGAGCATAGGCGCCCACCATTCGGCGTAAGCTGAGGCGCGTGGGTTTGCCTGAGAAGGCTCTCGGGTACACCATGGAAGTCACGGATCGTTCGCGACCGTGCTAACCCGGTCTGGCTCCTCCCCCCCCGAGTCGGACCGAGGGGACGACCCCCGCTCTCCCCCCCGGCGGGGGTCGTCGCATGTCCGGATGGGTTTTCGCCCCCGGTTTCTGATCTTTAATGATCGCCCAGCACCCTCATGAGCCGCTTGAACGACGCTGAGCCATGCCCAAGATTCCTCACTGTGTGTAGTCGTAGCGCTGCGCTGCGGAAGTCGTTCGGGGCCTCACCGGTATGGGTGACGGAGATATTCACAGCCCCCGTCTTCTCCACAGTTATTGACCAAGATCCACACGATTTCCGGGGGCGCAGCACGCTGATTCCGCTCGTGAAGTTCATGGCCGGATTCCATTGGCCGGTCTCCGCGGGCTCGGATCCGGATGCGCACGGCGCGCATTCGAAGGACTTGCAGCGAGAGGGGGCTGGAGATCGTGGGCGGAGTCATTGCGGGCGACGCGTCGCCGCCGTCCGAGGGGCGGCCGGGCGCACCACTGATCGTCACCGAGGACGCGGACCTGCTGGATGACCTGCTGCGGCTGTGTGCCGCGGCGGGTGCGCGACCCGAGGTGCACCACGGGGTGCCGGAGCGCGGGGGCGGCAGGGACACCTGGGCGTCGGCCCCGCTCGTCCTGGTCGGGGACGACGCGGCGGACCGGGTGCGGGGAGCCGCGCGGCGGCGCGGGGTGGTGCTGGTTGGGCGGGATCAGGACGATTCCGACGTGTGGCGGCGCGCGGTGGAGATCGGCGCCGAGCAGGTCCTCGTCCTGCCGGACGGCGAGCAGTGGCTGGTGGACCGCATCGCCGACGTGGCCGAGGGCGTGGGGCGGCCCGCCCTCACCCTCGGCGTCATCGGCGGCCGGGGCGGTGCCGGAGCCTCCACCCTGGCCTGCGCCCTCGCCGTCACGGCGGCGCGCTCCCGGCGGCGCACCATGCTCATCGACGCCGACCCGCTGGGCGGCGGGCTCGACGTCCTGCTCGGCGGCGAGACCGCGGACGGGCTGCGCTGGCCCGCCTTCGCCCAGTCGCGCGGACGGGTCGGCGGCGGCGCCCTGGAGGAGTCGCTGCCCCAGTTGCACGACCTGCGGGTGCTCAGCTGGGATCGCGGCGACACCGTCGCCGTGGCCCCACAGGCGATGCGGGCCGTCCTCGCCGCGGCCCGCAGGCGCGGCGGCGTGGTCGTCGTGGACCTGCCGCGCCGTGTGGACGAGACGGTGGGCGAGGCGCTCGCCCAGCTCGACCTGGGCCTCCTGGTGGTGCCGCGCGAGCTGCGCGCGGTGGCCGGGGCGCGCCGGGTCGCGTCGGCCGCAGGGATGGTGCTGCGGGACCTGCGGGTCGTGGCCACCCCCGGCCGGTCCGGGCGCGGCGCGCTCGACGGCGGTGACGGGCTCGACGCGGGCGAGGTCGCGCGCCTCCTCCAGCTGCCGCTCATCGGCGAGCTGCCCTGGGAGCACGGCCTCGTGACGGCCCAGGACGGCGGGCAGCCACCCGGCGGCCTGGCGCGCGGACCGCTCGCCCGGTTCTGCGCCGCCTTCTGGCAGCAGCTTCCGGCCGACGCCACCGGAGGGCGCGTATGAACGCGGTCGTGGGCGCCCGCATGCTGGACGGCGTACGCCAGTGGCTCGCCGCGAACGGCACGGAGCCGACCCCGGCCCGGGTCGCCGAAGCCCTGCGGGCGCAGGCAGGCGTCCTGGGAGACGCCGAAGTCCTCGGGGCGGCCGAGGAGTTGCGCTCCGAGCTCGTGGGCGCGGGCCCGCTCGAACCCCTGCTCGCGGACCCTTCGGTGACCGATGTGCTGGTGTCCGGGCCGGACCGGGTGTGGGTGGACCGGGGCGGCGGCCTGGAGCTCACGGAGGTGGCGTTCCGGGACGCGGCGGCCGTGCGGCGGCTCGCCCAGCGGCTCGCGGCGGTCGCGGGGCGGCGCCTGGACGATGCGCGGCCCTGGGTGGACGCCCGCCTTCCGGACGGCACCCGGCTGCACGCCGTCCTGCCCCCGGTCGCCGTCGGCTCGGCCTGCCTGTCGCTGCGGGTCGTACGGCCGCGGGCCTTCACCCTCGCGGAGCTCACGGCCGCGGGCACGGTGCCGCCCGGCGGCGAGCGCGTCCTGCGCGCCCTGCTCGACGCCCGTCTGTCGTACGTGATCAGCGGCGGCACGGGCAGCGGCAAGACGACGCTCCTGAGCACCCTGCTGGGCCTGGTCGGCCCGGGGGAGCGGATCGTGCTCGCCGAGGACTCCGCGGAGCTCCGCCCCGAGCACCCGCACGTGGTGCGCCTGGAGACCCGGCCGGCGAACCAGGAGGGCGCGGGGTTCGTCGGCCTCGACGACCTGGTGCGCCAGGCCCTGCGGATGCGGCCCGACCGGCTCGTCGTGGGCGAGGTCCGGGGCGCGGAGGTCGTGCATCTCCTGGCCGCGCTCAACACGGGCCACGAGGGCGGCTGCGGTGTGTTGACTGAACTAACCTAGTTCTTCTCGCAGTTCAGAGCCCCTCCCTGCTAGCTTCCGCGCATGCTTGAGCCGCGTCCCGTGAGGGACCTGATGGACTTCGTGCTGCCGGAGGTCGGAGCGTTACAGGAGACTGGCGATTCCTGGGAGCCGTATCGGCTGCTCGACGGCACAGGGCAACGTGTGGAGCCGGTCGCGCTCTACTTCAAGGACCTACTCGCGAGCTCGACCCCAGCTTCCACTCTGCGGTCGTACGGCCACGACCTGCTGCGCTGGTGGCGGTTCCTGTGGGCCACGGAGACGCCTTGGGACCGCGCCGTCCGCGAAGATGCGCGGGACTTCATGCTCTGGATGCGGCTCGCCTCGAAGCCGGTACGGACGCACTGGCGTCGACGCGGCAAGGACAGTGCCGGGCTGCCGGAGCCCCGACAGCATCAGGCGGGGAAGCTGCCCGCGGGGTCGCCGAATCCCGTGACCGGGAAGCCCACCATCGGCACGAAGTACGCGGCCTCCACTCGCGCACACTGCGAGACGGTGCTGCGGACGTTCTACGACTTCCACCTGGACCTCAACAGCGGCTCCCTCCTGGTCAACCCCTTCCCGCTGGACCGCACGCGGCGGCGTGGCCGCGCGCATGCCCACCACAACCCGATGGACGAGTTCCAGGCCGCCAGAGCAGGCCGTTACCGTCCCAAGGTCCCGGAGCGAGCACCACGGCGAATCCCGGACGAGAAGTACACCGAGGTCTTCGCAGCTTTGCGTTCGGACCGGGACCGGGCACTGCTGGCTGGCTGGGTCTCCACCGGCGCCAGGGCCAGCGAGCTCCTGACAGCCAAGGAACGCGATGCACTGCCCGGGCAACAGTTGGTCGGCGTCGTCCGCAAGGGCACCCAGGCCTACCAGCAGCTGCCCGCCTCACCGGACATGTTCGTCTGGCTGCGGCTCTACCAGGAGGACGCCTGGGAAAAGGGTGTCCCGCGGGGGCGGAACCAGCCGCTGTGGTGCACCCTGCGGCGACCCTGGCGACCCTTGAACTACCACGCCGCCCGAGCCATGTTCGTCCGCGTCAACGAGGTCCTCGGGGCGAACTGGACCCTGCACGATCTGCGCCACACCGCGGCCTACCGGATGGCGAACGACCCGGAGATGCAGGTGACCTATGTCCAGCACATCCTCGCTCACCGATATCTGACCACGACGCAGAAGTACCTCACCCCCAGCAAGGACGAGGTGATCCAGGCGGGTCTCGCCCATCACGCCCGCCGCGAGCGCAGGCGGACCGCCGCTCCGGTGGAGGTTCCGGCACCCGGCTACGACCCGGAGTCGCTCCGCAACCTGTTCGGAGGACCGAGGGCATGACCTCACGCACCATCGAGTCGCCCAAGCTGCTTCTCAACCGCACGTTGGCCGGCGGCGAGGTGACGGTGCTACTGCAGAAGTTCCCGCCTCGGGCCCGCCCCACCAGCTGGCCGGAGACGACAGCGAACCGCGAACGGATTCTCCTCCGAGTCCAGCGGCTTCCTGGGGACGTGAGCAACTCGGCGAGATCCGTCCGCGCGGTCGGGGCCCGATTCGTTCTGTCCTGGCTGGAGACCTTTCCCGGGGAGACCTGGCAGCAGCGATGGCAGGCCACCGGCGCCGACATGACAGCGGGCACCTGGCACGAGTCGGCGATGGAGTGGGGAAGATCGGTGGGGCGGAAGCCCTCATCGGCGATGGTCCGAACTGGCCTGCTGGCACTGATCAGCGTTGATGTCGTCCGCCCGGCACCGCCGTGGTTCGCTGCGAATACATCGCGCTACGCCCGTCCGGCCATTGCGGCTGGCCGCGACCCGGAAGGCTTCGCACAACTCGAAGCAGAAGTCCCGGAGTCTGTCCGCGGCACCCGCTACGTCTCGGACGGGCTGAAGGCGGTCGCGCAGATCATCGGGTCTTACGGCGGCAAGGTCCGGGACATCGTGGTCGGTGACTTCCTCGTCCAGGTCCAGCTGGGGAAGTCCGAGACCGCGCGAGGCGCCCGGCTTGCCTACTCCTGGCTCCGCGAACAGGGCCAGTTCCCGCCCGACGCACCCTCAACGCTCCTCATGATCGAACACCGCACGGGTCAAGTGGGACCCGCGGAACTCGTGGACCGTTACCACCTGAAGTGCCAGCCGATCCGTGACCTGCTGGTCGCCTACCTCACCGAGCGCCAGCCCGCCCTTGACTACAACTCGCTGAAGAGGCTGTCGTCGCTTCTCGCCAAGAACTTCTGGGCTGACCTCGAACAACATCACCCAGGCATCGACTCGCTGCATCTCCCGCTCGACGTGAGTGAGGCCTGGAAGGTCCGCCTGGCGACCAGGACGGTCCGTCGGCGCCAAGCCGATGGAACTGTCACGGAGTCCGTCGAACCGCGGTCCAGCGCGGTCTCCGTCAAGCTCCAAGTCCGGGCCTTCTACCTGGACATCGCCCAGTGGGCTCTTGACGAGCCGGAACGCTGGGGGCAATGGGCGGCGCCCGTCCCCATCAGCGAGGGTGAATGCTCCGACAGGAAGCTCGAAAGGCAGCAAAAGTCCAGGAAGGACCAGCGGACTCGTGAACGCTTGCCTGTCCTGCCCACGCTCGTCCGAGTCGCTGACCGTCGCCTGAAAGAAGCCCGCCTTCGCCTCGAAGCTCTTTATGCCGCAGCCCCAGGGGCGCCGTTCACAGTGCTCGGCGAGACCTTCACCGCCCCCCGCTTAACGAATCGCCCAGAGGGACGGCCAGCGAGCGTCCGCGACGAGCACGGTCGCCGCCGGTTGCTCGCGACCGAGGAAAAGATCGCGTTCTGGGCCTGGGCAACGATCGAGATCTTCCAGCACACCGGCATTCGCATCGAAGAACTCCGCGAACTCGGCCACCACAGCATCATCAGCTACAAGCTCCCCAGCACCGGGCAAGTGGTTCCGCTGCTACAGATCGCGCCGTCGAAGACCGACCAAGAACGTCTCCTGCTCATTAGCCCTGAACTCGCTGACGTGCTCAGCGCGATCGTGTCGCGCGTCCGCGGTCCGGACGGGAGCGTCCCCCTGGTCTCCAGTTACGACCAACACGAAGGCGTCTGGAGCCCTCCCATGCCGCTGCTCTATCAGTGGCACGTCTCCGGCCAGAACCGGCCGCTCGCGGAGAGCACGATCCGCAAGGCGATCAACCAGACCCTCGAAGCCACCGGGCTCACCGACAGCGCGGGCAAGCCGCTGACGTTCCAGCTCCACGACTTCCGGCGGATCTTCATCACCGACGCGATCCTCAGCGGCCTACCACCGCACATTGCCCAAGTCGTCGCAGGCCACAACAACATCAACAGCACGATGGGCTACGCGGCGATCTATCCGGTCGACGCGATCGAGTCCCACCGGGCTTTCATCGCGCGCCGGCGGGCACTCAGGCCTGTCGAAGAATACCGCGCTGTCACCCCCGAAGAGTGGAACGACTTCCTCGGCCACTTCGAGAAGCGAAAGCTCGCCCTCGGCAGCTGCGGGCGGGCCTACGGAACGGAATGCGTTCACGAGCACGCTTGTGTTCGCTGCCCGGTCCTTATCGTCGATTTCGGAGACATGTCACGCCTGGTCGAGATTCGTGAAAATCTTACTGCCCGAATCAGTGAAGCCGAGCGCGAAGGATGGCTCGGTGAAGTGGAAGGTCTATCTACAAGCCTCGCTGCGACCCAAGAGAAGATCTCTCAGATCACAGCGAGGCAAGAACGGAAGAAAAAATCAATCTTCCTCGGGATTCCCAAGTTGGATCAGGCCGCGGCCCGCAGTAACAAAGCGGAGGGCCTCTAGGATTCCTGAGCTGATTCATCGTCTAGTTCGCTGGCAGGAGGGAGCTGGGACTGCTGGCCAGCCACCTCGATCAGCCGATAGCGGCGCTGGCTCCGCCTGCCGGCGGCTGAGCGCAGGACGAAGCTTTCAAGTGCGACCTCGACCTCTTCGTCCAAGTTGGCCTTGACTACGTTGACCAGCGACTCGTCCACGAAGCCGTGAATCTCCACACCTGCTGGCGTCTCAAAGTAAAAGATCTGGCGCCGGGTCCGAAGGCCATCGAGCCGACCTTGCATCCGAATGATCTCCCGCTCCTCACGGAAGATGTTGAGACGCTCACGCAAAGACTCGGCTTGACCTGCCGAGATTGCAGAAACGACGCGTTCGCCAGTTCCGCGCTGGACAGCCAGGCTGATGTCGAGCTTCGGATTAGGCAAACCGACGATCAAGTCGGACACTGCTCGGCGCACGACCGGCGACGCACTGAAGAGTGAGTCCAAGGACTCTTCATCCTCGGGCCCCTCGGGCAGAGCTCGGACAAGCTCAACAGCGCCGATCTCGGCCCAGGAAACGCCAACAGGAGCCAACTCGCCGCTCTCCTCATCCGCTGGTTGCGCGTGAGGCCGAAGGTCCACAATGACCGATCCAGGCGTGGAAGCAGCCACGTCGAGCCGAGCAACCTCAAAGTCCAGCAGTTGCAGCTTGACCACATCTGCGACGCGAGCGCGTCGAGCCTTGGCGAGCCGGGCCACAGCGCGCTGGACACGCTGCAGGAAGTCCGCTACCTCGTTGGCGGAAATCAAGCCACCGTGCTCTGTGTCCGCAAGTCGGAAGTTCAGGCCAGGTCCCTGAGCGGTCTCCAGCAGGCCCAGCCCACTGAACTTTGTCGCTGATGCCTGAAGGCTGGCCCTGGCGAGTCGGGATAGTGGATCATCACCTTCAGTCGTCTGGAGGGCGCGCAGATACTTCTCCCGAAGATCGTTATTCACCAGCTCACCTCCAGATATCCCTTGACTGCCCCGGGGATCAGTTGCCCGTCGGGCCCCTTCACCTTGGACCACGTCTCATCCCAATACTCCTCCTGCGCGACGACGCCCGCGACAATCAAGAAGCTGTCGATCAAGCCCCCCATGGGCTGCAGACGGGCAGCCAAGACCTGAGGTTCCATCGCTTGCACACCTTTGAGCGTGATCAGAGATGCCAGCTTCTCGTGATCCTTACCCGTCAGAGGCAGTGTCGGGTCAACGAGTACCGCTAGATCAATGTCCTCCGGCGGCTCCTCCTTATACGTGCAGAACCCTCCGTTAACCCAAAAGGTCCCGCTCGCGACGATCTCCCCGATTAGCTCCGAGTACAGCTGGAAGGCACGGAAGATACGCCGTCGGTGATCGGCGTGGGGTGCTCGCTCCACGAAGAAGTCTTCGATCTCGGCAATCGTCGCAGGATGACGGCCAGGCGGCAGCAGGCCGCCACCGGTGAGTGCTGGAATCACGGTCCCCCCTCAGGTCGGCGTCAGCCGCCCGTCCCGCAGCTCTGGCCGCTCACCATAGTCGTCAGTCAAAGCCGTCAGAAATAGGAACGACTGTGTCAGGACGGACACGGAGGTGCGGGCGTTGCCCGGATCCTCAGGATTCCCATGAGGTCAGGTTTGGACACGTCGGTTCGCGTCGTCTCGGTAGTTCAGAGAAGGCACCCTGCACGCGAACGCCGCGGCGGACGTCCCGGCCCGCCTGGAAGCCCTGGGCACGGCCGCCGGGCTCGACCGCGCGGCCCTCCACAGCCAGGTCGCGGCCGCGCTCTCGGTGGTCATCCACCTCGCCCGGGACCGGGCCGGGCGCCGCCGCGTGGCCGAGGTGCACGTCCTGGAGCGCGACCCCACCGGGCTCGTGACGACGGTGCCCGCGCTGCGGTGGGGCGAGCGCGGCTTCGTCCAGGAGCGGGGCTGGCGGCGGTTGAGCACCCTGCTGGGAAGCCGGGGTGAGACCCCGTGAGCGCGGCGATGGCATGGGGCGCGGCGCTGTGCGCGGGTGGTTCGGTGTGGCTCCTGGGAGGGCGCGCCCGGGGCCGGGAGCTGCGGCGGGCCAGGCTGGCGCTCGCAGTGCCCGGGACGGTGGGCCCCGGGCCCTTGTGGCGCCGGGCAGTTGCCGGGGCACGCGACCGGCTCGGCGGCCGCGTGGGGCCCGAAGTGTGGGTCCTGGCAGGCGGCTTGGCCATCGCGGCCCTGGGTGAATCGATGGTTCCGCTCGTCGCGGGGGCGGTCGGCGTGCCACTGGCCGGGCGGCTGCGCAGGGCCCGGGAGGCCCGCAGGGAGCGGGAGCGGCGGACGGACGCGGTGATCGCTCTGTGCGGTGCGCTCGCGGGCGAGGTGCGCGCGGGGCGGCAGCCGGGCGAGGCGCTGCGGACGGCCACGGAAGGCCCCGCAGCGGGCCGGGCCGATCCGAGGGCCACAGGTCCGACGGGCTCCGGTGGGTCGCTGGGCCGGGGGCTCGGCGGGGAGTGGGCCGGGGTGCTCGCGGCGGCGCGGTTCGGCGGGGATGTGCCGGGGGCGCTGCGCGAGGCCGCCCGGGAGCCCGGCGCCGAGGGGCTCCTGGGGCTCGCGGCCTGCTGGCGGGTCGCCGTCGACCGGGGCGCGGGGCTCGCGACGGGACTGGAGCGACTGGAGGGCGCCCTGCGCGCCGAGCGAGACCAACGCTCCGACCTGCGGGCGCAGTTGGCGGGCGCCCGGTCGACAACCGTGTTGCTCGCCGGGCTTCCCGCCCTCGGCCTGCTGATGGGCAGCGCGCTCGGTGCCCGGCCGCTGTGGGTGCTGCTGCACACGGGAGCGGGCTTCGGCTGCCTCCTCGTGGGCGGGCTCCTGGAGGGCGCGGGTGCCTGGTGGGCGCTGCGGATCATGCGAAAGGCGGAAGGTTGATGAGCGAGGCCGAGGTTTTCCACAGGCTGGGGGTGGCCGTGTGGTCGGCGGTGGCGGTGCTGTGGCTGGCCCTCGCGGCGACGGCGGTCCGGCGTGAACGGGCCCTGGGCCGACGCGTGGTGGCCGCTCTGGGCGGGCAGGGGCGGGCGGATCGGCCCTGGCCGTGGAGGCCGGAGTGGCGCGGGCGGTGGCGTGGCGGCCTGTCCGGGCGGCGGGACGGGGTCCGCGTGCGGCTCGCCGTGGTCGGCGCGGTCGCCGCCGGGTGGGCGTTGCTCGGCGGGGTGACGGGCCTCGTGGTCGGCGTGGGGCTCGGTTGCGTCGTGGCGCGGATGGGGCGGGGCTCCGTCGCGGAGGCGGAGTTCGACACGGCTGAGGCGGCGCGGCAACTGCCCTTGGCGGCCGACCTGGTGGCGGCGTGCGTGGCTGCCGGGGCCGGGCCTGTCGTGGCGGCCCAAGCCGTCGGGGAGTCGCTGCGCGGGCCGGTCGGCGAGCGGCTCGCGTGGGGCGCGGCACAGGTGCGGCTCGGTGGTGAGCCCGCGGATGCCTGGCGGCAGCTGGGCGCTGTGCCGGGCGCCGGGGCGCTGGCCCGGCTCCTGGAGCGGGCGGGGGAGTCCGGGGCGCCCGCGGCCGCTCCCGTGGCCCGCCTCGCCGCGGACTGCCGGGCGGAGAGAGCCCGCGAGGCGACCGCCCGGGCACGCCGGGCCGCGGTCGCGATGACGGCGCCGGTGGGGCTGTGCTTCCTGCCCGCGTTCATCGCGCTCGGGGTGGTGCCGGTGGTCATGGGCCTCGGGGGAGCGCTGCTCGGCGCGCGCTGAAGGGGTGCCGTCGGCCGCGCGCAGGAGGAGCGGTCGCGAGCCAGGAAGGAAGCGGAGCGGCTGCGAGCCCGGAAGGGAGAGGGCTGTGAGCAAGGACAGGAAATCTCGAATCTCAACGAGGGGACATCTCATGGGGGTTGGTATGTCGGGGCAGGGACAGGGGCGGTTCCAGGGAAACGATCACGATCACGGGTACGGGTACGGGTACGGGTACGGGTATGGGTACGGCTCGGCGCGGGCGTGGGTGTCACGTCGATGGGCGGGGACGCGCACCGGCGCCCGGGATGCCGGAATGGCAACGTCCGAGTACGCCATGGGACTGATCGTTATCTTGGGTGCTGAAGCTCCTTAAGACATGTGAGGCAAGTAGGATGAGCTCGTACTTGCCTCACACATATCCAAGGGATGTTAGGCACGTTGGGTACCACTGTTGCTCTGCGCCGTCACTTCCGATCTGAGCGAGCTATAGCCGCTGACGAGACCACGTACTGGGTCGTCGTCAACGAGTCCTTCGAGCTGCACGTTGAGGCGTGTGCCTACCTGGCCGGGCTGCGGGGCGCCGACCGCGCGTACAACACCGAGCGGACGTACGCGGGTCGGATCGCCCTGTACCTGTCGTACTGCGCCGAGGTCGGCATGGACTGGACACGGCCGAGCCTGGCCCAACTGATGGCGATGATGCGGTGGCTGATCGATGAGCCGCTGCCGCCGCGGGGGCGGAGGCCTGATCCGGAGCCGCGGTTTCGCAGCAAGGAGACCGCGAACGCGATCATGGGGACGGTCGGCGAGTTCCTGTCATGGTCCGCACTCCAGGGCTGGGTTCCGGCCAGCGTAGTCAGCCAGTTGGTGCAGCCGAAGTTCCTGCACTTTGCCCCGCCGGGCTTCGACCCGGGCGAGGACGGCCAGCACCGCGCGATTCAGGCAAGGCGGATCAAGTTCCGTGTCGCGGTGCGAGGGTACGAGTGGCTGTCCGACGAGCAGATCACGCAAGTCATCGACTGCACCACCCATGCCCGGGACCGGTTCCTCGTCTCACTACTGGCAGTCGCCGGGGTCCGCATCGGTGAGGCGCTGGGGCTACGCCGGGAGGACATGCACTTCCTGCCCGACTCCACGGCCCTGGGCTGCCGGATAGAGGGCCCCCACATCCACGTGCGCCGCCGCCTGAACAGCAACGGCGCATTCGCCAAGTCCGCTCAGCCGCGTTGGATTCCGGTGGAGGCCGACACCGTCGCCCTGTACGCCGACTACCGCTACGAGCGTGACGAGGTGAGCGAGGCTGCAGGCTGCGACATGGTGTTCGTCAACCTCTTCCACGCCCCGTTGGGCGAGCCGATGAAGTACCCCAGCACGTACGAGCTCTTCAAACGGCTCGCCAAGCGGGCCGGGTTCACCGCCCGCCCGCACATGTTCCGCCACTCCGCGATCACCCGGTGGGTCCGCTCCGGGGTGCCCCGCGATGTCGCCCAGAACATGGCCGGACACGCCGCGCCGCAGTCCATGGACCCGTATACCCACGCCACTGACCAGGACAAACGCGACGCCGTGAAGATGGTGGCCGCCAAGAGAAGGGAAGCCCGCGCGTGACGGCGACGGGGAATGTCGTACCGCTGCACGGCCCGCGCCCGGCCGCCGAGCCCACGCCAGAAGAAGTGACGCACCAGGTCCTGACCGAGTGGGTTACGTGGCTTCGTGACCACCTCGCAGACGGGTGGCGGCCGGACGAGTGGGATGCGGGTGCTCGGCTGTTCACCGGGGATGTGAACAATCGCCGCACGGTGGTCTTCCGGTGCACCGTGGCAGCCTGCGGCGGCCTGTCGAAGACCCGGGGCCTGTGCGCCACCTGCGAGAAGGCACATCGCGCAAGTGGTCTGGCCCTGAAGGAGTTCACGGCCGTCTTCGTGCCCGACCGCAACCGGGTGATCTCCGGGCAGCGCGTCTCCTGCAAGGTTGGGGAGTGCCCACGCGATGCGGTCCTATGGGGGCTGTGCAACGCCCACGGCTCGCTGCGGCACAAGGACTTGCAGCGCGACCCCGGCTCTGACCTGGACGCCTGGATCGCCAGGCAGAGCCCGTATCCGCCCTCCCCGGCCTGCCGGGTGGACGGCTGCCGCTACGACGCGCGGGCCACCCACGGGCTGTGCCAGATGCACCAGACCCGCTGGAAGAAGCACATTGCCACCTCCGGCGGGCAGCGGCCGACGGTGGTGGATGCACAATGGCTGGAGCGTCAGGCGCCGCACCTGAACGTCCACCAGTTCTCCCTGGCGCCCTTGGGGGCGGTGGCCCGCCTGGAAGTGCTCTACGCACTCCAGCAGCGCGACGAGCGCGGGCAGAAGATCGACCCGGTCGCCGTGCGGCAGGCGGTGGCCTACCTCGCCGACCGGGTGGAGAGCATCGCTGCGGCCGAAGTCGAACGGGTACAAGGCCCGCGGCAGGCGAACGTGGACGCTCTGCTGCGCGAGACCCACCGCATCCTGCGCTCGGCCTTCGACCGCTTCAACGGCATCGACCCGACCAGCCGGGACGTGCTGGACCTGTCGGAACTCGGCGTGCGCGGTGTGCGCGGGGGGCCCACCCACCGGCCCGCCCTCCTGGATGTCACCGGAATCCGTCAGGGGTGGCTGCGGCAGATCCTGGTCACCTGGATCAACGAGACGAAGCCGACCACCGCCGAGGTCCGCCGAGCCCACCAGGCATGCCTGGCCGCTGCCCGCGCCCTGGACGTGCGTCCCGGCGGCGGCCAGGACCCGGCCGCGCTCGCCTTCGCCGACATGAACGCGGTGGTCGACACCTTCCGCCACCTGCCCAAGCGGGACGGCTCCCCGCTGTCCAGCAGGCAGCGCGGTGCCTTGCTGTCCTTCTTCTTCAAGGTCCTGGACTACAACCGAGCCGCCGGGCACCTGGACGGCATGTCCGGCCGCTTCGCCCGCCACTCCACGCACGTCATCAAGCACGATGAGGCAGCCGAGGAGGAGCCGGGCAAGGCCCTGCCCGAGACAGTCATCGCTCAACTCGACCAGCACATCGGGCTGCTGGGCCGTGGCCTGTCCCATGGCCGGATGACGGCCGAGCAGGTGCAGGCGATGGCCCGCGCCGTCTACGAGCTGCTGCGGGACACCGGTCGGCGCCCCTATGAGATCGGCGAACTGCGTACAGACTGTCTCCAGTACGCCGACGGCGACTGGGAACTGGTCTGGGACAACCGCAAGGCCCGCCGCAAGAGGCGGCGCCTGCCCGTCGACACCGACACCGTCACCACCATCCGGACCTGGCTGGCCGTACGCGACACCCTCGACCTGCCCGTGGGCAGCGAGCCTTACCTCTTCCCGCCCGCTGGAGACGGCGGCATGGTGCGGCACCTGGACTCCGGCCAGATTGCCACCATCATCCGGGAGTGGACCAAGATCCTGCCGCCCCTGCTCGGAGAGGAGATCGGCCGCGACAGCGAACGGGTGCGTTTCGACACGTCGTTGATCTTCCCGTACGCCTTCCGTCACTCCTACGCTCAGCGGCATGCGGATGCCGGGGTTCCCATCGACGTGCTGCGTGAGCTGATGGACCACAAGTCGATCCAGACCACCCACCGCTACTACAAGATCAGCCAGAAGCGGAAGCGGCAGGCCGTCAACGTCATGCGCCTGCACACCGTGGACCGCACGGGCCGGTCCGCTCCGATGGCCTCCGCCACGGCCTACCAGGCCCGCGCGGTGGCGGTGCCATTCGGTAACTGCACCGAGCCGTCCAACGTCAAGGCCGGAGGTAAGGCATGTCCGATCCGCTTCCAGTGCTCCGGCTGTCCCTCCTACCGGCCTGATCCGTCCTACCTGCCCGCCATCGAGGACCACATCCGCTCCCTCAAGGCCAACAAGGAGATGGCCGTCATGATGGAGACGGACGCGTTCATCATCCAGAACCTGGACGACCAGATCGCAACATTCAAGGGGGTCGTCAACACGATGCGGAAGTTGATGGAGGCCATGAGCGTGGAAGGGCGGGACGAGGTCGAGCAGGCCGCGACGACCCTGCGCAAGGTACGGGCCGCCCAAGGACGCTCGGTCGCGCTGGGCATGCCCGACTTCCCCGCCCCACGGGACGGTGACACGGCATGAGCAAGGCCCAGCGCACCCCCGGCGACGTGCTGCGTGAAGCCCGCAAGAAGGACAGCTACACCAAACGCGCCAAGGTCCTGGCCGTCCTGGACGCTATGAAGGAGCGAGGGGAGAAGATCACCTTCGCTGGGGTGGCCCGCGCCGCCGGAGTCTCCAACTGGCTCGTCTACGCCGAGGGCGTGCGTGAGCCCATCGAGACCGCCATGAAGGGCCAGGCCAAGGCCGAACGACGCACAGTCCAGGCCGGGGCGAACGCGTCGGCGGCGAGCCTGGCCACCGATTTGGCCCTGCTGAAGGAAGAGAACAAAGCCCTGCGCGAGGAGCGCGACCGCCTGCGAAAGGTCGTCCAGCGCCAGCTGGGCGCCCAGATCGAGCAGGCCGGCGCCAAAGAGCTGACCGCTCGGGTCAACGAACTGCTGGCAGCTGTGGAGCGGCTCACCCTGGAACGCGACGAAATACGCGCCGAACGGGATGACCTACGGCGCAAGCTCGCCGAGACCGAGGACGACCTGGCCGCCGCCCGCGAAGCGGGCAAGCAGATGCTCAAGCAGATCAACCGGGCTGACCTGCGGTGACGCGCACGGTCCTGCGGCTGGCGCCGCAGGACCGTGCCAGGCGCCCGGGTCAGGCCGAGGCGGCGGACGGCGGCGAGGTCAGTTCGGCGACCTGGGCCTCCAGGTCCGCGATCCTCTCAGCCTGGCGCCGGATGGTCCCCTGAGCCTTGAAGACCTTGCTGCCCAGACCCTCCACACCGCTGACGGTCTTCATGCAACCGTCGACAGCACCGGCCATCTGCCCGAACGCCTCCGGCTCGATGCTGTGCGGATTACTGGCCTCGAACGTGCAGGCGCGATGCATGTCGCCCATGTACGCCACGGCCTTGCGGCAGGCGAGCAAGGCATCCCGAGCGCCGAACTCATCGCCTTGGCCCAGCTTGTGGAATCGCGTCACCCGCACTCCGCGCCGTAGCGGGTCGCGGGAGGCCTGGAACTGCTCCAGGCGGTGACCGAGCAAGGCGGCAGCAGCCCGAGCCTTCGGCACCGCACGCCGCAGCCGACTGCTGTCGGGGATGCCGGTGCCGCGGGCGATATCCGCGTAAGCCAGCTCCCGGCCGGCATTGTGGCCCAGCCACAGCAGCACGTCGATCGCGTCCTGTTCACCCCGGGACGGGGCGGCGTTGTCGCGTTTGGGACTCATCCCAGCTTCTTCTCGCTCTCGTTCAAGAATGCCTGCAGGGCTTCGTCGTTGAGTGCGGTGTAGGGGCCAGAAGCCAGATCGCGGATGAAGGCGAGGGCGGCTTGCGCGGCCCCGCACAGCTCGCTGATCGCCCGGCTCCGGTCGCCTGTGAACTGCACCTGATAACGCTGCAGCAACGACAGGGCCCGCAGCGTGCCCAAGCGGACCTCAGTCATCTCGGTAAAGACCTGCAAGGCCACGTCCTGGTCGGCCTTCTCCTGGATTGCGGCACGTACGGCCCGCTTGACGTCCAAGGCGGTCTCCGGCTCCGGGGCTGCCCCCGCGTCACACCCTGGCGCGTCCGGCGATTCTTGCTCCAAGCCGCGCTGACGGTCGCGCTCCTCGACGGTTTGCTGGGCTGCGGCCCGCGCCTCGGTGTCCTCTTGGTCCTGTCGCCGCTCGAATTCCTCGATGCCCCTCAGGGCCGCGTTGCGGGAGGTGGCGTCAGCCACGACCGCGGCCGTCAAGGCTGCTGGATGACCGGCGATGAAGACAGAGCTGTTGGGTTTGACGCCAGCACGCTCGGCCTCGACCACGATGGCCTGGCGGCGCTCTTCTCTCAGGCTCGCTTCCCAGCTGCGGTAGTAGCCGTTCTCGCCGAAGAACGGGACGGCGTCCTCATCCGGCAGAGCGACCGCAGTACCGGGCGCCAAGTCCTTGGCCGTGGGGACAATCCCGTCCCGGGCTGCACGCTCCCACGCCTGGTAGAAGGCCATGACGCGTTTGATGCTCACCCCCGTACGGCGGGCGAACTCTGTGGCGCTGATCTGGAGGAAGACTTCCTTTCGTGCGAAAGGAAGTTGCCGGTCGGTGCGCAAGCCCTGGCCAGCCCGGGGAGTGACGCGGCGGGCAACGATCAGTGCCCGGGCCCATCCCCCCTTGCGGTCGTGGGTGGCGAACTCGTCGACGTCGGCATCGAGACGGGTCTCGCCGTCGTCAGCGGCCGGTTGCATCACACGCCCACCAGGTCCCGGGCTGCGGCCCGCTCCGAGGCAGCCCCAGCCGCCTGGTCGTCGGTCCTGACCCTGACCCAGGTCGTGAGGACTTCCAGCGTGCCGAGTACTTCCTTGCACGCGGCCCGCTGTTCGCCGGTGAACGTCATGGCGACGGACGGCGGGTACCGGTGCATGCACGCAGTGGCCTGGTCCCGCAGCCGCACCAGGTCCCTCGCCAGAGCCTGGGCCTTGTCGGGCTTGCCTCCGCCGCACTCGGGACCGCGCATCTCGCGCTCCCGGCGGCGCTTGTCGTCCATGACGCGCTTGATGGCGTCGTGGAGCCCGGCGTCCTCCTCCACCAATTCGCGAAGAACCTTCTCGCGCTCCAGGGGTGGTAGTGCGGCCAGGTATTCAGATACCGACGTGGTGCCGGAGGGGTCGAGCAGTTCCTGGAGGCCTGGCCCCGCCCCCAGGGCCCGCTGGTACTGCTGGATGCTGATGCGGGCAGCGCCTGCATCACAGGCTTCCTGAAGCAGCTCGCGGAGCGTGCTGTAGCCCTCGTCGTAAGGCTTGCCGGAGGGCGCCAGGCGGGCGCCCTCCCTCAGCGCGCTGTAGCTGACGTGGACGCCGCTTTCGGCCACGAGCTGCCGAACCGGCGGGGTGCACAGGCGAGCAGTGTGCCGATACTGGCGCCCCGTGCGAGGGCTCAGGCTGATCTCGTCGCAGTACCGGTCGAAGTCGCCGTCACCGCCCGCGGCGGTCACGGACAGCAGTTTGTCGCCGATCACCAGCCGGTTTTCGCGGCCGTCGTTCATCAGCCGTCGGCCCTCGTGAACATCGTGGTCGCTGTAGCTCATACGGAAGTCCCATCGCAGTCAACTCGACGGCCGCGCAGTGTAATCAGATGAAAACGCTGCGATGACTCTGAACTTTCCAGCGCGGGAGCCAGGTTGACGCGTTGGTCGTGTTTGAGGCGCCCTCGCCGTGTCACCGGCCCTTGCCAGAAGCACCCGCGTGGGGGACCGGTGGGCGTCAGTAAGCCGTCGGACGGGGAACCCGGTCACGCCATGGTTCTGGATGTCGCGCGGTTCGGATGAGCCGAGGTCAGGGCTCGCAATGAGGCTTCGAGCGCCAGTGGGCGGTACAGCTCACTGGCGTGCTGGCCGGTGGCGGCCACGCTCGCGCACTGCGTGGTGAGCTGTTCCGTGTCGATGAGGCCGCTCTTGGCGAGGAGGAGATCAGGCAGCCAGCTCTGCAGCAGCGGGCGGCCGTGGTGGCGCATGGCGTTCTCGCAGGTGGTGGTGAAGTTCTCCGGGATGGGCGGGTGGGCGACCTCGGCGGAGTACCCGGCCCGTTCCAGCAGGCGGCGCATGAGGTGCTTGTTGCAGCGCCAGGTGTGTGGCAGGGACTCGGCGAACCGCAGGATGAGCGGGGTCGCCAGCGGGCTGATGGGCCACAGGCCGTGGCGCATGGCGGTAGCGCTGTGAACGCCGACGGAGGCGACGGTGGAGGCATGCAGGACGGAGGCCGGGGCAAGGTCGTCCGTCAGATGCGGCAGGTGGCGGCGGGCCTGGGGGCCGAGATGGCCGGGGATGGGCCGTAGGTTCCACGGGTCGCCGCTGCGGGCTCGCTCCTCGGGCCGTTGGAAGCACAGCTCGTCGCCGCCGATGCCGGTCAGGACCCACCGCACTCCGGCGTCCCGCAGGCGGGCGTACAGCTTGCTCATCGCCTCCGCGTAGGTGCCGTCCAGCGGGCTCCAGGGCCGTCCAGTGGCCCGGCGGCCGCCGGGCCGGAAGGGAGCGCAGTCCTCGACCGGCACGGTCACGTCGGGACCGAGGCCGGCGTGTTCGCTGATCTGGCGCCGTCGGCGGGCCTGCTGGGCGCCCGCGGAGCCGCCAAGAAGGAGGGCGGCTGTGCGGGCGGGACCGACGGCTTCGGCGGTGGCGAGGGCGGTCATGGTGCTGTCCATGCCGCCGGACAGCTCCACGGCGCACTGGTCGGCGGTGAGCGGGCGGGCGGTGATCTCCTGCCGCAGCAGGCCGGTGAAGGCGGCCACGGGGTCGGCGTCGTCGCGAAGAACGCGTGGCAGGGAGTGCGGGGCCGGTTCCGGGTAGGTGAGGGCGAGCCCGCCGGTCGGGGTCCAGGAGGCGGTGGCGCGTTCGGTGAGCCGGTGGATACCGCAGAAGACGGTGGCGGTGCTGTACCGGGGGCGGTAGGCGAGATACGCCGCCACCTCCCGCGCGTCCAGGTCGCCGGGGTTGGGGTCCAAGTCGAGGACGTCCCAGGAGGCATCCAGTCTGCCGTGGGCGGCACACAGGTAGAGGGGCGCGACGCCGCGCGGCCCGCACGTGATCCGTACCGGATGCCCGTCGGTTACCTCCACTCGCATGGCGTGCAGCGGCCACTGCTCGGCCTGGTCGAGCATGCGCTGGTACCCGCCGCTGCTGACGCTCTGGCGGTACGTCGTCATCCGGGGCTGCCCGGTGGCCACTTCGCGGATGATCAGGACGGTCCGTCGGGGCTGGCGGGCCACGAAGGCGACGTGCTCGATGGCCGGGTGCGCGAACGGTTCGACCCACGAGGCCCCGCACCACCACCGGCGCCCGTCGAACCGCCAGCCCTCCGCGTCCGGGGTGCCCGCTAACCGCAGCTTGAACATGTCGTTTCCTCCCCTTGGCGTGATGCCGGGCGGGGCGGCCCAAGGCTGCCCCGCCCGGTTGCGGTCAGATGTCGTCGGTCTCGGTCTGGGTGTCGGAGTTGCCTTCCTTCTTCGTGTAGAGCAGTTCCAGGCCCGGGACCTTGCGGACCTCCTTGTCCGCGAACAGGCTCTCGAACGGGGTGGGTTCGTTCATGGCGGTCACCTCTCTCGTTGGCGGTACGAGTGGTGGTGCGGCCCGGTCATCCCAACGGGGCGCCGGAGTCTTTGACCAGCTCCGCCAGCGCAGGCATGGGCTCCGCGCGGCGGGCCATCAGGTAGGCGGTGCGGCCCTTGCGCTGCGGGGTGTGGACCAGCTGCCAGCCCTGCACATCGCGGTAGTAGGCCATCAGCCGCTCGACGAACGTGCCGCGCCGCACCCAGGTGATGCCGTCGCGGGCGGCCCGGTCCAGTGCCCACCAGGCCATGAGGCGGCCCGGCTGGTGCTGGCGGTGGTCGGGGTGGGTGAAGGACGACGCCAGGAACAGCGCGCTCTCCTGCAGTTCCTCAGGCGTCCAGCCCCACTCGGGCGTTTTGGTGAACACGGTGGTGCAGCCGATGATCTGTTCGCCCTCGGTCAGTACCCACACGGGGAAGTGGGGGTCGGCGGCCTGCGAGGCGACGATCCGCACGTCCTCCTCGGTGCGGGGCCAGTCGGGGATACCGCGCTCACGCATCCACGCGCACCGCGCACGCACCATGACGGCGATCGGTTCCTGGTCCCCGGCGGCGGCCGGACGCATCACGTACACAAGCAGCTCCCTGACAGTTCGGCGGTGGCACGTGTCCTGCAGCACACGCGCCGACCCAGTCTGGCCAGACCAAGCGGGCCGGGGGCGGGCCGCAGTGAGGGGCCCGCCCGCCCGATCGCGGGGTCTGGGCTCGGGCGGGCGGGAGATCAGTCGTGCGGCGGGATGTCCGCACGGGAGACAGGCTGCTCGGGTGCCTGGCTACGCAGCTCTGTGTCCAGGGCCACCCCGAACAAGGCAACGCTCACCGCGGAGCACAGCGTGCCGATGACGGCCAGGGCGGGGGTGAGCAGGTCACGACCGTGCGCCGGGGTCCGGTGCTGGCCTTTCACGGCTTACCCCAGCGGGCGTCGTGATCGGCCAGCAGGCGGCCTGCCTGCGCGTACAGGCGCTCCATCTCGGCGGGGGTGAGGATCGCCGTGGCCTCGGCGGTGGTGCCGTCCTCGAAGTGGACCACGATGGGCATGGAGGCCTGGCTGGCCTGGCGGTCGTAGACCGGCTCAGGGCCCGTGGCGAGCGTGGCGTGGGTGGGCTTGGCCGGGACCGGCGTGAGTGTGGTGCCGTCGGCTGGCGCGGTCCACTCCTCGTCGCCCGCGGGCGACCGCAGACGGTAGTGGGCGCACTCAGCGCTGGGCAGGGACGTGATGATCCCGATCCGGCCGCCCCTGCCTGGGTCAGCGGCCAGGTCACCCGTGCGGGGCAGGAAAGGGGATGCCGTGCCCAACAGAGTTCCTTGCGTGGGCTGGTGGGGGGCCGGTCTTCCACTCATGGTCGTCTCCGTCCCTGCGTATGCCGTCCGGTCACATCAGAGAACTCCCGGCGAGGAAGATCAGTGGACACAAGAGGGACACAACACCTCTGGGCCATAAGGGAGTTGCTTTCCGGACACACGCCCGCGTGCAACAGTTGAGGGCATGGACAAGGCACCAGCGGCCGGGGAGAACATCGCGGTCTTGCGCAAGGCACGGGGACTGGGCCAGACCAAGTGCGCCCGGATGATGGGCATCTCGGTGTCCTACCTGAAGAAGATCGAGGGAGCCCAGCGGCCGGTCACGCCGCCGGTCGCGGCCGCGGCTTCGAAGGCCCTGCACGTGACCACCGGGAGGATCTACGGCCAGCCCTTCCGCAGCCCCCTGGAGCAGGCCGACCACCTCCACGCACTGCGTCTGGCCGTGCGCCGCCACACCCTTCCCAGCGAGGACACACCGCCCCAGGGCGAGCTGGCCGTGGGCCTTCAGACCGCAGCCCAGCTCAGGGCGGACACCAAGTACCTGGAGCTGCTGCGGATACTGCCCAGGCTCCTCGGCCAGGCGACCGCGACCGCCCTCGACGCGGGCGGGGACGCCATCGCGTGGGGTCAGGTCGCGGATCTGTACGGGTGCGCGTACGCCGTCGCCCACCGGATGGGGGAGTACGACCTGGCGGACATGATCGTCTCCCGGCAGTCATGGGCCGCACAGCGGACCTGGAACCCCGACGCCGAGGCCGCCACGGCATGGAACCTGGCGGGCACCTTCCAGTCGGCCGGCCAGTACGACGAGGGCCTCGCCATCGTCGAGCAGGCCATCTCCCAGTACGAACAGGCCAGGGGCAGCGGCGCTGACCACATCGTCACGCTCGGCTCCCTCCACCTGCGCGGCGTCGTCCTGGCCTCACGCAACCGGGACGAGCACGCCACCGACGACCACCTGCGCCACGCCAAGCGCCTCGCCACGCAGCTCGGTGACGATGGCGACCTCCTGCGGCACAACCTCACCTTCGGCGCGGGCAACACCGCCCTATACGAGCTCGCCGCTCACATCGAGCTCGACCGGCCCGATCGGGCCGTAGAAATGTCCGACCCGCTCAAGGACAACCCGCCCCGGGGACTCGCCGCCTCCCGGATCGGACGCCTGTGCATCGACGGGGCACGGGCAGCACTGGCGACTCACCACCTTGACGAGGCCGAACGGTGGCTGAACCGTGCGTTCGCCGTAGCGCCGCAAATGACGCAGATCCACCCCATGAGCCGCGAGGTCATCCGCGTCCTGTTCGTCATGCACCAGCGCAGCCGGCCCGCCCTGCTGGCCATGGCCAAGAGAACCGGACTCACCGACTGACTCCACTGGCCGATGCGGATGTCTACCGTCGACAATGCTCGTCGCAGTGGCAGGCAGCAGGAGAGAGGACAACGGGTCTTCACTTGGCGCAGTAACAAGAGCTGGTTGGTGCTAGTACCTGGATGTGGGGAAAAAGCCCGCTCTGCCGCTTGCCGTTCCGGTGAAGTGGTAGGTGACGGCTTCGGAGAGCACCTTGGTAGGCGGGTCGCCATTTTCGATGATGATGGCCTGGCCGGGGAAGGACAGCATGTCCTTGTAGAACCGGTCCACGACGGTGGAGGTCAGTTCCACATCGTCGATCTCGTCGGGCTCGGGGTCACGGTAGGTGACCACGGGGGAGTCTAGGACGACGAAGCCGAGATGATGCAGGTCCCGGTCCATGCAGAAACGGGCCAGTGCCGTGGTGAACGCCGAGTGCAGGACCGAGCGCATCCCTTTGCCGCGTTCTATCCGCTTGCGGCCGCCGGCGCGGATCTCAGCGTAATACTGGTCGTATTCGGCGTGGTCAGCGACTGGCACCTGCCAGGCATTGAGGGTCTGTTGGAGGATGGAGTCGAATTCGCCCAACGTGGCCGTCGGGATGTGCTGAGTGGGGCGCGCGGTGGCGACGACGCCATCTCCGACCAGCCGAGACTTTTTGTCGTCCAGCTCGGCGATGCGGGCCTGCAACTCTAGTTCCCGCTCCACGACGGAGCGTTCCTCGACCAGGTCTTCGATATCGGAGCGAAGCGCAGCGATTCCGACCTCCAGCTCGGCGATGATCTGATCCCACACCCCGATGTCGGACTGCGCCTCTACCCGGCGGCTCACCAAGGCCGTCTGCTCCCCTTCCAGATGGGCGATCGTGGGCAGCAGGTCGGCGAGTAGTGCGGTGGTCTTGGCGGCTTCTGCTGCAACGGCGGTGTGCAGCTGGGTGGTCTCCTCCAGGCGGTGGTTGGGCTGCTGGTGCTCGCGTTCGGCGCCGCAAAACGGGCAAGCGCCGACTTTGAAGTAACCTAGGATGCTGCCCGCTTCGTTGACCATGGCCAGCCGTTCCAGGTCCGAACGGTATTGCGCCTCCAACAACTTGAAGCGGCCCAGCAGGTCACTGACCTCGGTCAGCCGCTCATCGAGCGCGGCCAGCTCGCGAGCGGCTTGCATGCGGGCGTCGACCGCTTCGCGGTGGGACTCATTGGTCTCGCGCAGCGGCGCCGACTGCTCGTCCAGCGCGGTACGGATCCGAATGTGCCGGTCGCGGAGCTGGCGCTCGTTCTCCTGCGTGGTGAGCTTGGACGACAGGTCGAGAACAAGCTGGTCTAGCAGCTGTATCTGGCCCTTGTGGACGCGGCGCTGCCCGGCGTTGAGGCCGGTGTCTACGGCCGGATCACTTTTCCCGGTGACTAGGAACCGCATCACTGACAGCTCCGCGGTCCGCGTACTCGCCGTCCCCGTGCGAAGCACCGGAGGCACGTCGCCGACCATGCGGTTCTCGGTGACCAGCGCCAGGTGCAGCAGATCGGCCAGCGCGAGGGGGCGAGTGCCGCCGGTTTCGTTCTTGCGGATCAAGACCTCGTCCAGGCCCAGTTCTCGCAGCAGATGGATGGACAGGCTGTTGCGGCTGCGGGCGTTGTGGACAGCTGTCACTGATGCATCCGGTAAGCCCGTCACATAGCCGCGCAGGTCCGCGTGGTAGAGGAAGATGCTGTTGCTATCGGGGGCGCGCAGCAGGGTCAGCGGGCTGCCATCCGGCATGAGCAGACCGAGGAGGATCTGGGTGTAGCCGTGGCCTTCGGGGACCATCGCCAAATCGGCGCCGCCCAGCATGTATTCGATCGACTTTACGATGAATGACTTGCCGGTGTCAGAGGTGCCGTAGATGACGGTCAGCTCCGGTCCGAAGACGATCTGCGCTGAGGCGAGGTCGGGCCCGCAGAAGGTGAGATGGGTCAGCTGCAGTTCACTCACGGTGGCCCTCGACTGGCGTGGTCGCGGATAGGGAGCCGTTTAGGAGTTCCGCAGTGGCCCTGCGGACATCTAGGTCGGGGGACCAGTGGTGCACGGCCCACTCGGCGCGCTCGCGCAGGCGTTCCACGTAGGGGGCCTCAAGAATGTCGACGAACGCAGGCCCGCGCTCGGTGGCTCGGTAGACCAACCCTGTCTCATCTCCTTCCACGCCGGCGAGCCCGGCACGGATGAGAACGAGGAGCGCTTGTTCCAGCACGGTGCGCTTCATGCCCAGCTCTCCGGAGTGTCCGGGCAGCGATGGGTGCAGGGAGGGCGGGCCGTCGAGGTCGCCGCTGTGGAGGACGGCGTGGTCGAGGACGGCCAGCTGTGCCAGATCGAGGGGCTGGGGGTGGCTCTCGGCCAGCAGTACCAGCGCCCGCACCCCGATCTCCAGCGGACTGTTGAGCGGGTTCATGCGGCTCCCCCTTCCTCACACCATGTCAGTCGGCCATCGTTCGCTAGGTGATGGCATACCCCTTTTCGGTCCAGGGGTCTCACATACCGGGTAAGGACTGTCTGTGTCAGCGCCACGGCCCCGGCGGCTTCCAGCACCGCCTGCAGCCGGTCCCAGCCGAGCTCGAAACGCCGGTCGCCCACCTCTACAGCAATGGTGTGGACGTCGTCCATGACGGCGTTGAAGTGTCCGTCCGGATAGGCGTCCCGGGCGAAGCGTCGCAGAGATTCGGCGCTGTAGAACGCCTCGCGCTGGCGTCGCATGTGATCGCCGGCCGTGGGGTGCTGGGTGATCGACTCCAGGGTGTCGACCTCCGTCTTCCACCGCTCCGCGTACACCCGCATCAGCTGCTGCACATAGCGCGCCTCTTCCGGATCATGCTCGTCCGGGGGTGTCATGATCGCCGGGCGTTTGCGCTGTTCGTCCTGGAATCGCATGGCCCAGTACGGCGTGGTCTTATGTTGTTCGAGCATAAGATCCATGTCGATGGGCACGAACATGGAAAAGTCCGTCTGCGCGGCGAGCTGGGCCACTTCCTGGCACTGATCGCTCGTCAACCGGGTGATGACCTCATCGTTTGTTGCGGCTAGCTCCTCCAGAAACTTCGCTCTGGTCCGCTCTGGCTTCGCCAGTGCCGCGCGCAGAGGGCGGGCGAAGGCGGGGGCGACAAACACGTACCGGGTGGGCAGGACGAAATGCTCCAGTACCACTCCAGCGAACATCTTGCGGATCTCACCGGCTGCTGTACTCCAGTTCAAGGCGGTCTTGTAGCGCTTGCACTGGTAGTTGTCCCACGGCCCTTCCAGGCCCTGCTCGCTGCGGTAGGCGGCCACGTCGATGCCGTGGTCCCCGGTGCCGCCCTGCCGCTCGACGCGCACATAGTCCGCTTCGAGGGCCGGAACCCATTCCTTGACGAACTCCTCGAACTCGTCCGGGTCGTAGCCGAAGACGATCTTCTTGGGGCTCGGCATGTACGGAAACTGCATCACCGGGCCCGTGAGCACCAACGGCGGCTCGGCGGGATCACCTTGTGGCCCACGCGTCTGATCCGACACGCTCCCCCCTCGTGCAGACCGGTCGGTGGCCGTTGCTGCGGCTGCGACTAGGGATATCACTGATCGATCGTTCACAAAAGAGCCACCTTCAAGACACCGACGGTGACGACGCAATGCTCCAGAGCTCGGACGAAGCGCAGGGCAGGTCGAGAGTCGGCGACACCGCCGCCGCAGCGGGCGGGCGGTTTTCGAAGTTCCAGACAAAGCAATGGACGAGGCAAACGCTCCTCAGCGGTCCAACTTGTCGTTTAGGGCCAACAAGCATGCTCAAAGAGCCAAGGGGCACGCTCAGTCACACCTGCACCGATTCATCCAAACTCAGCGAGGCCCGCAGGCCGCCCCACTGTGATCAACAATCGGTGGGCCCGAGACTGACTCCCACATGCCTTACGTACCTAACAGGCGGCTAGGCCGCTCACCTGTAGTTATGGCTTGACACCCTAGATAACCCTGGCAGCCGTGGGCTTCGCCGGGTTGCTCTACAAGGTGGTGACGAGCGGGCCCGTCCACGCCGGGCTGCAGGCGCTGGTGGAGAGGGCGCTCCATGTGCAGTTCTGAGGCGGGGGCGGCCGGAGAGGGCGCCTCCGGGCAGGCCGGGGACGGGGCTGCTGGAGGCGCCGGACCGGGCGGGTCCGGGAGGCGGGGCGACGCCGGGTTCGTGACGGCGGAGGCGGCTGTGGTCCTGCCGACCCTGGTGCTGTTCACGATGGGGCTCCTGTGGGTTCTCATGACCGCGTCCGCGCAGATCCAGTGCGTGGACGCGGCCAGGGCGGGGGCTCGGGCGATGGCGCGTCAGGACCCGCAGGGCACGGCCGTGGCGGCGGCCCGGCAGGCGGCACCGCGCGGCGCACACGTCTCCGTGCGCCGGGACGGGGACTTGGTGCGGGTCGAGGTGGTGGCACCGTCACCGGGCCCGCGGCCCTTGGGGCTCGCCGTGCGGCTGCGCGCGGAGGCCGTGGCGCTGGCGGAGGACGCGGTGGGGGCGGGCGCGGCGGGGGTGGGCACGTGAGACGGGCCGGGCCGCGGGCGGGCCGGAGCGCTGCCCGGGTGGCCCCGGGCGTTGCTCAGTCGGGCCGGAGCGCCGCCCAGATCGACAAGGGTGCCGCCACGGTGTGGGTGGTGGTCGTCCTCGCTGTGCTCTGCGTGGTCACCGGTGCCGTCCTGGCGATGGCGCAGGTGACGGTCGCCCGGCACCGGGCGGGCGGCGCCGCGGATCTGGCCGCGCTCGCGGCGGCGGACCACTGGACGGCCGGGCCCGACGAGGCGTGCGCGCGGGCGGGCCGGGTGGCACGGGCGCAGGGCACGCGGATCGTGCGGTGCGAGGTCCGGGGCCAGGTGTCGGACGTGACGGCGGCAGCGGAGCTGGGGCCGTTCACGACGGAGGTCAGATCACGGGCGGGGCCCGCGATGCCAACGGGACTCGCGGGGTTTTCAGGCCACACAGGGCCCAAGATGCCAAGGAGTCGCATGGAGCCTGTGGGCCTCGTGACGAGCCCTGGGCCGGTGAGGCCTCGCGGGAAACCCGGGCGGGGCCGAGTCGGCGCCCCTGGACGGGGCTCGGTCGGCGCTGCCGGGCCGGAGGTGGTCGGCGCTCGCGCGCAGGGCCCAGACGGCGCCCCTGAGCGAGGCCGGGTCGGTGCTCCAGCGCTCGGCCTGGTTGGCGCTCCCAGGCGGGGCTTGGTCGGCGCTCGCGCGCAGGAGCCAGTCGGCACTCGCGCGAAGGGCTCAGTCGGTACCCCCAGCCAGGGCTCAGTCCGCCGGCGCGTCCTTCAGGAGGGTGGTGAGCAGGCGGACCGCGCCGCGCTTGTGCAGGGGCTCGTTGCCGTTGCCGCACTTGGGGGACTGGATGCACGACGGGCACCCGGCCTCGCACTCGCAGGAGGCGATGGCCTCGCGAGTGGCGGTGAGCCAGGCGCGGGCGGTGTGGAAGGCGCGCTCGGCGAACCCGGCGCCGCCCGGATGACCGTCGTACACGAAGACCGTCGGGAGGAGCGTGTCCGGGTGCAGCGGCACGGAGACGCCGCCGATGTCCCAGCGGTCGCACGTGGCGAAGAGCGGCAGCATGCCGATGGAGGCGTGCTCGGCGGCGTGCAGGGCGCCGCCGAGGATCTCCGGGTTGATCCGGCCCGCGTCGAGCTGGTCCTCGGTGACCGTCCACCACACCGCCCGGGTGCGCAGGGTGCGCGGCGGCAGGTCCAGCTTGGTCTCGCCGAGCACCTCGCCGGTGATGAGCTTGCGACGCAGGAAGGAGACGACCTGGTTGGTGACTTCGACGGATCCGTAGCAGAGACGGCCGGGCCCCCAGGGGATCTCGGTGTCCGTGTCGAGGACCGAGATGGCGGTGGTGTCGCGGGCGGTCGTCGAATAGGGCGGGACGGCCTCCTCGACGAGCGCGACGGAGTCCTCGAGATCCAGGTGGCGCACGAGGTACGTACGGCCCTGATGGAGGTGGACCGCGCCCTCGTGGACGGTCGTGTGCGCGGCGGAGGCGTCGACGGTGCCGAGCAGCCGCCCCGTGCCCTCCTCGACGACCTGGACGGGGCGGCCGCCCTCGCCGCGGATGTCCGTGAGGTCGGCGGCGCGCTCGCGGCGGGTCCAGTGCCAGGCCTTCGTGCGGCGACGCAGCAGCTTCGCGGCCTCCAGCTGCGGCATCAGCTCCTCGGCGGTCGGCCCGAAGAGCGGGAAGTCCTCCTCGGTGAGGGGAAGTTCCGCGGCGGCGGCGCACAGGTGGGGCGCGAGGACGTACGGATTGTCGGGATCGAGAACGGTCGACTCGACGGGCTGGTGGAACAACGCCTCGGGATGGTGGACGAGATACGTGTCCAGGGGGTCGTCGCGGGCCACGAGCACCGCCAGGGAGCCCTGCCCGGAGCGCCCGGCGCGGCCCGCCTGCTGCCACAGCGAGGCCCGGGTCCCGGGATAGCCCGCGATGAGGACGGCGTCCAGGCCGGACACGTCCACGCCGAGTTCGAGAGCGGTGGTGGCGGCGAGGCCGAGGAGTTCGCCGGAGTGCAGGGCCTGTTCCAGGGCGCGGCGTTCCTCGGGGAGGTAGCCGCCCCGGTAGGCGGCGACGCGGCGGGCCAGGGAGCGGTCGACCTCGCTGAGGCGCTCCTGGGCGATCACGGAGATCAGCTCGGCGCCGCGCCGGGAGCGTACGAAGGCGACGGAGCGGACGCCCTGCACGGTCAGGTCGGTGAGCAGGTCGGCGGTCTCGGCGGTGGCGGTGCGGCGCACCGGGGCGCCCTTCTCGCCGTGGAGCTCGGTGAGCGGCGGCTCCCAGAGAGCGAAGACGACCTCGCCCCGGGGCGAGCCGTCGTCGGCGACCTCGGTGACGGGCAGGCCGGTCAGGCGCCCCGCGGCCACGGCAGGGTCCGCGGCCGTGGCGGAGGCGAGGAGGAAGACGGGATCGGAGCCGTAGCGGGCGCACAAGCGGCGCAGGCGGCGGAGGACTTGGGCGACGTGCGAGCCGAAGACGCCGCGGTAGGTGTGGCACTCGTCGATGACGACGTAGCGCAGGGCCCGCAGGAAGGAGGACCAGCGAGGGTGGGACGGGAGGATCCCGCGGTGCAGCATGTCGGGGTTGGTCAGGACGTAGTTGGCGTACTGGCGCACCCACTCGCGCTCCTCGACGGGGGTGTCGCCGTCGTACACGGCGGCCCTGACGGACGGGCCGAGCGGTTCGGCCAGGGCGCGCACGGCGCGGCGCTGGTCGGCGGCGAGCGCCTTCGTGGGGGCCAGGTACAGGGCGGTGGTGCCGCGTCCGTTCGCGGCCTCGGCGCCGTCCAGGAGGGCGGAGAGCACCGGTGTGAGATATGCCAAGGACTTGCCGGACGCGGTGCCGGTGGCGACGACGACGGACGTGCCGTCAAGCGCGTGTTCGGCGGCCCGTGCCTGGTGGGCCCAGGGGTGCTCGATTCCGGCCTTCTGGACGGCGGCGACGACCTCGGAGCGGATGCGATCGGGCCAGACGGCATAGCGGGCCGCCCTCGGGGGCAGGTGCTCCGTATGAGTGACGCGCGCAGCCCGGCTCGGCCCCGTGGTCAGACGGTCCAGGACCGTCTGCGGGGAGACGTGTGCCGGGGTGTCCGCCGAGGGTCTTCCGGAAGGGGAAAAGTTGGCCATCGGCATCGAGTGTGTCACTGGCGGGATGGACAATGGTCCGAAGGCGTCGTGCACGCCTGCCCGTAAGTGATTGAATGCCATCGCGGCTGGCGATCCGTCCCGGGGGCGTGGGCCGAGGTGTCCCGAGGGGCGACCGCTCGATAGCAAGGTGCTGGAGGATCCGTGGACCTGTCTCTGTCGACCCGTACCGTCGGCGATCGTACGGTCGTCGAGGTCGGTGGCGAAATCGATGTTTATACCGCGCCCAAGCTGCGCGAGCAGTTGGTCGAGTTGGTGAACGACGGCAGTTTCCATCTGGTCGTCGACATGGAGCGCGTGGACTTCCTCGACTCCACCGGACTCGGCGTGCTGGTCGGCGGCCTGAAGCGCGTGCGGGCCCACGAGGGCTCGCTGCGCCTGGTGTGCAACCAGGAGCGCATTCTCAAGATCTTCCGCATCACCGGCCTGACCAAGGTGTTCCCGATCCACACCTCGGTCGACGAAGCGGTCGCGGCCACCGACTGAGCCGGACGCCCCGGCAGGTCCGGGGTTTCCGGGCTCCGTCCCGGAGTGGCAGTACGGCGGGGGGCCGGGCCGTCGGCCCGGCCCTTCGACAGCACGCGTGTATGTCCGAGGGGGATGCATGGCCACCGTTGAACTCCGCTTCAGCGCGCTGCCCGAGCACGTCAGGACCGCCCGACTGGTGGCGGCCGCGGTGGCGCGACGGTCCGGAGTGGACGAGGCCGTCCTCGACGAGGTCAGGCTCGCGGTCGGCGAGGCCTGCACCCGTGCCGTGGGGCTGCATCAGGCCGCCGGGATCACCGCGCCCGTGCGCGTCGCGCTGGTCGAGGAGGAGAAGCAGTTCTCCATCGAGGTCGGTGACGAGGCGCCGCGCGTCGTGCCCGCGGCCGCGTCGGGCGGTCGGCCCGGCGCGGAGGACCCGGAGGCCGAGGGCGAGGACGAGATGGGCCTCGCGGTGATCAGCGGGCTCGTCGACGACGTGGAGGTCACGGCGGACGAGGGCGGCGGCCTGATCCGCATGAGCTGGCCCACGACGCCCTAGCGACACCCCGGCCGCGCCCCCTGGCCAACGCTCTCCCGAGCCGCCTCCCCCCGAGCGACAAGCCGCCCCTGGCCAACGCTCTCCCGAGCCGCGCTCCCGAGCGACAGGCCCGCTCCGGCCGGCGCTCTCCAGAGCGACGCCCCAGTGGTGTTTCCCGCCAAGGATTCCCAGTGGGGCTTCCCACGCGGGCGGGCTCCACCAGCGATGCCTCCCACTCGGGCCTTGCGCGCGGGCCTTGCGCGCGGGATCCAGCGATGCCGGCCGGCCGAGCGCCACGCGGGCCGCAGCGAGGCCTCCCGGCCGGGCTGCACAGGACCGGGCAGCGCATCCCCGGCCCCCTCCGTCCCAACCGCGCCCCGAGGGCCGTCCCAACCGCGCCCCGAGGGCCCGGCCGAAGGCCCTGCGGGCCCTGTGCCCCCGCCCGGCGCGGCGCACCTACCTCGCCCCGCCCCGCCGAACCGGCCTCCCACCGTCTCCCTCGTTACAGAAATCTGTTCGCCGCATGCCTGCGCACGGTTTTCGTTTATGTGACAAGTGAGGAAATTGGTGAGCGAGGGAACGGTGATCAATGGAGGTGGGGGCGGGGAGGCCTTGGTCAACTCCGGCGTCAATGGTTTTGAGGCATTACCGCTTTCGGGGTCAATCGACGGGCGCGATCTTTTGAAGATACGCACCTGTGCGCCAATTCCGTTTGCGCCGCTCTGTTTTGATCAGGTTCGGCTCCCTACAATCCGTCCACATCTTGAGCTCAGCCCAAGCGTCAAGGAGGACGAATGGCGGGGCTTTCTACCCCTCATCAGCTTGACCACCCCTCAATCCTCGCGGGTCCGGTACTGACCGACGACAACCGCCTCATCGTGATGGTCATCGCGGCCGTCGCGATCGCGGCCCTGGCGGTCGCCTGGGTGCTCGTGCGCCAGGTGCTCGCGGCCGGCGAGGGCACCGACAGCATGAAGAAGATCGCCGCGGCGGTGCAGGAAGGCGCGAATGCCTATCTGTGGCGGCAGTTGCGGACCCTCGGCGTTTTCGCCGTCGTGGTGTTCTTCCTGCTCATGCTGCTGCCCGCGGACGACTGGAATCAGCGCATCGGCCGGTCGGTGTTCTTCCTGATCGGTGCGGCCTTCTCGGCCACCACCGGCTATATCGGTATGTGGCTCGCCGTGCGCAGCAATGTGCGCGTGGCCGCCGCGGCCCGGGAAGCGACACCGGCGGAAGGCGAGCCGGAAAAGGATCTCACCGCCGTCTCGCACAAAGCGATGAAGATCGCTTTCCGTACGGGCGGCGTCGTCGGCATGTTCACGGTGGGGCTCGGTCTGCTCGGCGCCTCCTGTGTCGTGCTCGTCTACGCGGCGGACGCACCGAAGGTGCTCGAAGGCTTCGGCCTCGGAGCCGCGCTGATCGCGATGTTCATGCGTGTCGGAGGCGGCATCTTCACCAAGGCCGCCGACGTCGGCGCCGACCTGGTCGGCAAGGTCGAACAGGGCATTCCGGAGGACGATCCGCGCAATGCCGCGACCATCGCCGACAACGTGGGCGACAACGTCGGCGACTGCGCAGGGATGGCCGCCGACCTCTTCGAGTCGTACGCCGTCACGCTCGTCGCCGCGCTGATCCTCGGCAAGGCCGCGTTCGGTGACTCCGGGCTCGCCTTCCCGCTGATCGTGCCCGCGATCGGCGTGATCACCGCGATGATCGGCATCTTCGCGGTGGCGCCCCGGCGCTCCGACCGCAGCGGGATGACCGCCATCAACCGCGGCTTCTTCATCTCGGCGTTCATCTCGCTCGCCCTCGTCGCGGTGGCCGTCTTCGTCTACCTCCCGTCCTCGTACGCGGACTTGGACGGGGTCGAGGACGCGGCGATCCTGGCCAAGAGCGGCGACCCGCGGGTCCTCGCGGTCGTGGCGGTCGCCATCGGCATCGTCCTGGCCGCGCTGATCCAGCAGCTGACCGGCTACTTCACCGAGACCACCCGACGGCCCGTCAGGGACATCGGCAAGACCTCGCTCACGGGCCCGGCCACGGTCGTCCTCGCGGGCATCTCCGTGGGCCTGGAATCGGCGGTCTACACGGCGCTGTTGATCGGCCTCGGTGTGTACGGGGCGTTCCTGCTCGGCGGTACGTCGATCATGCTCGCCCTGTTCGCGGTGGCGCTCGCCGGGACCGGCCTGCTCACCACGGTCGGCGTCATCGTCGCCATGGACACCTTCGGTCCGGTCTCCGACAACGCGCAGGGCATCGCCGAGATGTCCGGCGACGTCCAGGGCGCGGGCGCGCAGGTGCTCACCGACCTGGACGCCGTGGGCAACACCACCAAGGCCATCACCAAGGGCATCGCCATCGCCACGGCCGTCCTCGCGGCCTCGGCGCTGTTCGGCTCGTACCGGGACGCGATCGCCGAGGCGGCCGACGACGTCGGCCAGAAACTCGGCGACGGCGCCCCGATGAACCTGGTGATGGACATCTCACAGCCCAACAACCTGGTGGGCCTCGTGCTCGGCGCCGCGGTCGTGTTCCTCTTCTCGGGGCTCGCGATCAACGCCGTGTCGCGGTCGGCCGGGGCCGTGGTGTACGAGGTGCGGCGGCAGTTCCGCGAGCGTCCCGGGATCATGGACTACACGGAGCAGCCCGAGTACGGGCGCGTCGTCGACATCTGCACCAAGGACGCGCTGCGCGAGCTGGCCACGCCCGGACTGATCGCCGTGCTCACGCCGATCGCGGTCGGCTTCACGTTCGGCGTGGGCGCGCTCGGCGCGTTCCTCGCGGGCGCGATCGGCACGGGCACGCTGATGGCGGTCTTCCTCGCCAACTCCGGTGGCGCGTGGGACAACGCGAAGAAGCTCGTCGAGGACGGTCACCACGGCGGCAAGGGCAGCGAGGCCCACGCCGCGACGGTGATCGGCGACACGGTCGGCGACCCGTTCAAGGACACCGCGGGCCCGGCGATCAACCCGCTCCTGAAGGTGATGAACCTGGTGGCGCTGCTCATCGCGCCCGCCGTCGTCAAGTTCAGCTACGGGGAGGACAAGAGCGTCGGGATGCGCGTCCTGATCGCGGTCCTGTCCATCGCGGTCATCGTCGGCGCGGTGTACGTCTCCAAGCGGCGCGGCATCGCCGTCGGTGACGAGGAGAACTCGGGGAAGGTCGCCAGCTCGGCCGACCCCGCGGTCGTCTCGTAGCCGGTCCCGCCGTCCCAACACGGGGGCGGGTGGCGCTTCTTGAGGCGCCGCCCGCCCCTCGTGCGTGCCGGCGGGCGCCACGGCGCGTGTCGTGAGCCTTCTCTCGCGCCGGGCCCCTTGGTGCAAATGGCTGCAATAGCGGCGATAGGGGATGCCCGGCGTGGGGTCCCGGCCCGGTCGGCGTGTAAGTTCCGGGGCCGAGAGCCATGGAAGGGACCAATCCGGTGAACAAGAAGCTCGCGGCCGCAGTGTCCGGCGGTGCGGTACTGGTACTGGCGCTGTCGGGGTGCTCGGACGACGACGGCAACAAGAAGCTGGACGACTGGGCCAAGAAGGTCTGCGACACGGCCGTACAGGCACAGTCGAAGAAGATCGCGAACGCCAACGCGGCGATCAAGAAGCAGACCGCGGACAACAGCTCGCCGGAGGAAGTGAAGAAGACCGACTCGCAGGCGTTCCAGGACATCTCCGACGCCTACAAGGAGCGCAGCGCCGCCCTGAAGAAGGCGGGCGCGCCGCCGGTCGACGACGGCGAGAAGAAGCTGAACGCCGCCGTGAAGGAGCTGGACGGCCTCTCCAAGTCGTACGCGGACCTCAAGGCGCAGACCGACAAGCTCGACACGAAGAACCAGTCGGCCTTCGCGGACGACCTCGCGAAGGTCGCCGAGGGCCTCGGCAAGCTCAGCAAGAGCGAGAACACGGCCCAGAAGCAGCTGGAGGCCGGGGACGTCGGCAAGGCCATGCGCGAGCAGGACAGCTGCAAGGCAGGCAGCTCGCCGTCGTCCTCCTGACGGCGCGTCGGCCGGAGTCCTGATGGCGCGTCGGCCCAAGTCCCGACGGCCCGTCGACCGGGAGTCTGATGGCCCGTCGGCCCGAGTCCTGACGGCCTGTCGACCAGGAGTCTGACGGCCCGTCGGCCGGCGTCCTGACTGGCCCGTCGGCTGGATCCGTGCTGCGGGGCGCCTCCCGACAGGAGGCGCCCCTCTCGCGTGCCCCGGCGGGCCCTACGTGCGTGCCGCCGTGGCCACCACCGTCGTGTACCGCATCGTGAAGCCGCCCCCGGCCGCGTCCACGGCGGCTCCGACGCCCGCGAGGACCTCCTCCAGGAGGGGTGCAGGGAGGCCGGTGTGGCCGCCGGTCGTGGGCACCTGGTCCAGCCACTCGTCGCGGCTGTAGTCCCGCTCCCAGGCGAAGCGCCAGTGCTCCGGCGTGCCGAACGAGCCCGCCGCCCGCATCCCGTCGACGGCCCTCAGGGCGAGGGCCGCGTACGCGTCCCCGGCGGGCATCGCCCACTGGCGGGCGGCGAGCGAGTCGGGCAGCAGGCGGCGGTAGACCTCGGCGAAGGCGCGCACCAGGTCGGCCGGGGGCTCGCCCGCGTTCCAGAACACCGCGAGGCGGCCGCCGGGCCGCAGCGTCCGCGCCGCCCGCGCCGCGCCCGCGACCGGGTCCACCCAGTGCCACGTCTGGCCGGAGACCACCGCGTCGAAGACCCGCCCCGCCGGGTTCCACTCCTCGAACGCCGCCACCTCCACCGTGAGGCCGCGCCGTCGCGCCAGGGCCGCCATCCGCGGGTCCACCTCGACCCCGAGCACCCGGCAACCGGCCGCCTGGAACTGGCGGGCCGCGATGCCGGTCCCCGTGCCTACGTCGACGACGTCCGGTCCCGGACACGCGCCGACGACGCGGTCCACCAGGGCCTGGGGGTAGCGGGGCCGGGCCCGGTCGTAGCGAGCGGCGTCGGCGCCGAACGACTCGGCCACGTCGCGGTGTTGATGGGGTGTGGGCTCACGGGGAGGGCCCTGTTCCGGCGGCCCCGGCGGTAAAGTGGGCATGCGCCCACTATGAGTGGGCGATCGCCCACTCGTCAACGGCCCGGTCGCCACCGGTCAAGGGGCCCGTCGCCCACCCGCCGACGCGCCCGTCGGCCGCCAGCCAACCCGCCGTCGGCCGACGACGGCGGAAACGAACGCCCCTGTGGCCGACGGCCACAGAAAGAGAGGAGAGCGCCCCGGTGCCCACAGGAGTAGCCATCCGTGACGCGCGCGAGCAGCTCTTCGACGCCGCTGAGCGCGTCCTGCTCCGGGACGGGCCGAGCGCGCTGACCAGCCGGGCCGTCACCACGGAGGCGGGCTGCGCCAAGGGCGTGCTGCACCGGCACTTCGCCGACTTCGACGCCTTCCTCGCCGAACTGGTCCTGGACCGCGTCGCCCGGGTGGACCGGCAGGCCGCGGAGCTGCGCGCCTCCGCCGGGACCGGCACCGTCGTCGACAACCTCGCCGACGCCCTGACGGAGCTGTTCGGATCGGTCGCCGTGGCGGTGGTCGGCCTCGTCACCTCGCGGGACGAGCTGCGCGCCCGGCTGCGGCGGACGCGTCCCACCGGGGTCCCGGTGCTCGCGGAGGCCACCGCCATGGTCGCCGCCTACCTCTGCGCCGAGCGCGAACGGGGTCGTCTCGCGGCCTACGCCGACGTCGACACGCTCGCACCCACACTGATCGGCGCGGGACACCTGCTGTTCGCCGACAGGAAGGGCGCCCCGCCGGAGGCCGAGGCCGTCGTGAAGGTCGTGCGGACGGTCGTCGCGGGCGTTGTGCGCGGACCTCTGGCCTGAGGACGGGTCACAATGTGGGCGTGAGTTATGGCCTGCCTTTGACCGACCGTTCCGATGTCACCCCGCGCCTGAGGGAGGCCCTCCTGGGGGCCGACTTCACCGCGGACGGACTCCTCGAACTCCTGGGGGCGTCCGCGTACGCCGCGCTCGCGCGCAGCGAGACCGTGCCCGCGCTGCGGGCCACCCGGGGCGACGGTGACCTGGAGACGCTCGTACGGCTCTTCCTGTTGCAGCGTTCCGTGCCGCACGCGCGCGTGGAGCGCGTGCTGCCCGTCGGCCCTCTCCTGGAGAGCGGCTGGCTCACGGAGGACCGCGCGGCGGGCGAGGGCGGCGGCCTCAAGGCCACCGTCGACGTACGCCCGTACGGGGGGCCCGACGGCGAGGACTGGTTCATCGTCTCGGACCTGGGCTGCGCGGTCGGCGGGGCCGGGGGCATCGGCAGCCGCGACGAGGGCGTGGTGCTCGGCGTCGGCGGGGCCTCCACGACGCTCGCCGGGATCACCGTGCGCACGCCCGTGGCCAGCGCCCTCGACGTCGGCACGGGCTCCGGCATCCAGGCGCTGCACGCCGCCCAGCACGCCACCCGGGTCACCGCGACCGACCTCAACCCCCGTGCCCTGCACATCACCCGGCTCACGCTCGCGCTCTCCGGGGCGCCGGACGCGGACCTGCGGGAGGGCTCGCTGTACCAGCCGGTCGAGGGCGAGACGTACGACCTGATCGTGTCCAACCCGCCGTTCGTGATCTCGCCGGGCGCGCGGCTCACGTACCGCGACGGCGGCATGGGCGGGGACGATCTGTGCCGCTCGATCGTTCAGCAGGCGGGGGACAGGCTGAACGACGGGGGGTACGCCCAGTTCCTCGCCAACTGGCAGCACGTGGACGGCGAGGAGTGGACCGAGCGCGTCCGCTCCTGGGTGCCGCGCGGCTGTGACGCGTGGATCGTGCAGCGCGAGGTGCAGGACATCACGCAGTACGCGGAGCTGTGGCTGCGCGACGCCGGGGACCACCGCACCGACCCGGCGGAGTACGCGGCGCTGTACGACGCGTGGCTCGACGAGTTCGAGGCCCGCAGGACCAAGGGCGTCGGCTTCGGCTGGGTCACGCTGCGCAAGTCCGGTGCCGCGGAGCCGTCCGTGACCATCGAGGAGTGGCCGCACCCCGTCGAGCAGCCCCTCGGCGACACGGTCCGGGCCCACTTCGCCCGCCAGGACTATCTGCGCGCCCACGACGACGCCGCGCTGCTCGGCGACCACTTCAAGCTCGCCGCCGAAGTGGTGCAGGAGCAGGTCGGCATGCCGGGCGCCGAGGACCCGGAGCACGTCGTGCTGCGCCAGCACCGCGGCATGCGGCGGGCGACCCGCGTGGACACGGTGGGCGCGGGCTTCGCCGGCGTGTGTGACGGCACGCTCGGCGCGGGCCGCATCCTGGACGCCATCGCCCAGCTGATGGGCGAGGACCCGGTGGCGCTCCGGGACCGCACCCCGGCCCAGATCCGGCTCCTGGTGGAGCAGGGGTTCCTGGAGCCGGTGGGGCAGTAGGGACGGGGGTGCCGACCGGGGCCGCGGCTCGTACCGGCCCCGATCGGTCACGTACGTGGCGTGAGCGACTTCCGTACGCAACGTGACGAGTCCCTGCCACCCTGGGAGGCCGACCCCCGTACCCACCCGGAGTCGGCCCTTCCGCGTAGGGAACCGGCCATTGTCGCCCCGGCCCGCCGCCCCTCGTTCACCCGGATTTCGTGGTTCCGCCGCCTGGGCGTGCCAGCGTCCGCAGCCGGGGCATCCATGAGGTGCCACGTACGGAACCGGCACGGGGAGGCCAGGCCATGGAGAGCGGACCAGCGATCTTCGCCGGGGCGGTGTTCGCGCTGTTCGGCGCGGCACTGCTGCTGTGGACCGGCACCCGCGTCGCCCACCGCGCCCCGGTGGCGCACGGCGTGCAGCAGACGGCCGCCGCGACCCTCGCCGCCGTCGCGGGCCTCGGCGCGCTGGCCTTGGCGGTGTGGTCCTTCACACGCGTGTGAAGCCCGCCCGGGGCGCCCCGGGCCCGGAACCGGGAGTCCGCACCCCCGGGGCCCCGCCCCCGTCGGCCTTCGGCCGGGCGTGCGACGTGACGGACGGCCACCGGCCTACGTACCGCCTGGGGACCCGGGAAGCCGAGAGACCCGGCGAGACCCGGCACGGAGCACGGCGCACGGCCTGAGGCCAGCCCAGGCGGCAGGAATGGCGGTAGTCGGGTTACCGTTCGAGTGGCCGTTGCGGGCTTTTCCCGTTTGACACGGGGGCGGGATGTACCGTCACACTCCGCAGCGACAGCGCAACCGCAAGCGCAGTCGCGGCGACCCCCCAAGGGGGGCGCCGGGCACCGCACTGCCAACCGAGCGTCGACCGGAGAGAAGAGCGAAGTTGTCCCCGACCAGCGAGACCGCACAGGGCGGCCGCCGACTCGTCATCGTCGAGTCGCCTGCCAAGGCGAAGACGATCAAGGGCTACCTCGGCCCCGGCTACATCGTCGAGGCGAGCGTCGGGCACATCCGTGACCTTCCCAACGGCGCCGCTGAGGTCCCCGAGAAGTACACGGGCGAGGTCCGCCGCCTCGGCGTGGACGTCGAGCACGACTTCCAGCCCATCTATGTCGTCAACGCCGACAAGAAGGCCCAGGTCAAGAAGCTCAAGGACCTCCTCAAGGAGTCCGACGAACTCTTCCTCGCCACCGATGAGGACCGCGAGGGCGAAGCCATCGCGTGGCACCTCCTCGAGGTCCTGAAGCCCAAGGTCCCGGTCAAGCGCATGGTGTTCCACGAGATCACCAAGGACGCGATCCAGGGCGCCGTCCGCAACCCGCGCGAGCTCAACCAGCGCATGGTCGACGCCCAGGAGACCCGCCGCATCCTCGACCGCCTGTACGGCTACGAGGTCTCGCCGGTGCTCTGGAAGAAGGTCATGCCGCGGCTCTCCGCGGGCCGCGTGCAGTCCGTGGCGACCCGGCTCGTCGTCGAGCGCGAGCGCGAGCGCATCGCCTTCCGCTCCGCCGAGTACTGGGACCTGACCGGCACCTTCGGCACCGGCCGTGCCGGCGACCCAAGCGACCCCTCGCAGCTGGTGGCCCGGCTGACGACGGTCGACGGCAAGCGCGTCGCCCAGGGCCGCGACTTCGACTCCCTCGGGCAGCTGAAGAGCCAGAACACCCTGCACCTGGACGAGGCCAATGCCCGCGCGCTGGCCGCCGCCCTGGAGCACACGGACTTCGCGGTCCGCTCCGTCGAGTCCAAGCCCTACCGCCGCTCCCCGTACGCACCGTTCCGTACGACGACGATGCAGCAGGAGGCCTCGCGCAAGCTCGGCTTCGGCGCGAAGGCCACCATGCAGGTGGCCCAGAAGCTGTACGAGAACGGCTTCATCACCTATATGCGTACGGACTCAACGACCCTGTCCGACACGGCGGTCACGGCGGCCCGCGCACAGGTCACGCAGCTGTACGGCGGCGACTACCTGCCGGACAAGCCGCGCACGTACGCCGGGAAGGTCAAGAACGCGCAGGAGGCGCACGAGGCGATCCGCCCGTCGGGTGATCGTTTCCGCACGCCCGCCGAGACCGGCCTGACCGGCGACCAGTTCCGGCTCTACGAGCTGATCTGGAAGCGGACCGTCGCCTCCCAGATGAAGGACGCGACGGGCAACTCGGTCACCGTGAAGATCGGCGGCCGGGCCGCCGACGGCCGTGACGCCGAGTTCAGCGCGTCCGGCAAGACCATCACCTTCCACGGCTTCCTCAAGGCCTACGTCGAGGGCGCCGACGACCCGAACGCCGAGCTGGACGACCGCGAGCGCCGCCTCCCGCAGGTCTCCCAGGGCGACGCGCTGTCCGCCGACGACATGTCCGTCGACGGCCACGCCACCAAGCCCCCGGCCCGCTACACCGAGGCCTCCCTGGTCAAGGAGCTCGAAGAGCGCGAGATCGGCCGCCCGTCGACGTACGCGTCGATCATCGGCACGATCCTCGACCGCGGCTACGTCTTCAAGAAGGGCACGGCCCTGGTGCCGTCCTTCCTGTCCTTCGCCGTGGTGAACCTCCTGGAGAAGCACTTCGGGCGGCTCGTCGACTACGACTTCACCGCCCGCATGGAGGACGACCTCGACCGCATCGCGCGCGGCGAGGCGCAGGCCGTGCCGTGGCTGCGACGGTTCTACTTCGGCGAGGGCGAGGGCACCGGCGGTGCCGCGGACGCCGGGAACGGCGACGGGGACCACCTCGGCGGCCTCAAGGAGCTCGTCACCGACCTGGGCGCGATCGACGCCCGCGAGGTGTCGTCCTTCCCCGTCGACAACGGCATCGTGCTGCGCGTCGGCCGCTACGGCCCGTACATCGAGCGCGGCGAGAAGGACTCCGAGAACCACCAGCGCGCCGACATCCCGGACGACCTGGCGCCCGACGAGCTCACCGTCGAGTACGCGGAGGAGCTGCTCGCCAAGCCGAGCGGCGACTTCCAGCTCGGCACCGACCCGGAGACGGGCCGCGAGATCGTCGCCAAGGACGGCCGCTACGGCCCGTACGTCACCGAGGTGCTCCCCGAGGGCACCCCGAAGACCGGCAAGAACGCGGTCAAGCCGCGCACGGCCTCGCTCTTCAAGACGATGTCCCTGGACACGGTGACGCTCGCCGACGCGCTCAAGCTGATGTCGCTGCCGCGCGTCGTCGGCACCGACGCCGAGGGCGTCGAGATCACCGCGCAGAACGGCCGCTACGGCCCGTATCTGAAGAAGGGCACGGACTCGCGCTCCCTGGAGACCGAGGACCAGCTCTTCACCATCACCCTCGACGAGGCCCTGGAGATCTACTCCAAGCCCAAGCAGCGCGGCCGCGCCGCCGCGAAGCCGCCGCTCAAGGAGCTCGGCGAGGACCCGGTCAGCGGCAAGCCGGTCGTCGTGAAGGACGGCCGCTTCGGTCCGTACGTGACCGACGGCGAGACCAACGCGACGCTGCGGGCGGCCGACTCCGTGGAGGACATCACGCCCGAGCGCGGCTTCGAGCTGCTCGCGGAGAAGCGGGCGAAGGGCCCCGCGAAGAAGACCGCCAAGAAGGCCGTGAAGAAGGCCCCCGCCAAGAAGACGGCGGCCAAGAAGACCGCTGCCAAGAAAACGACGGCAAAGAAGACGGCCGCCAAGAAGACGACGACTACGAAGAAGGCCGTCGCCAAGAAGACGGCCGCCGCGGAGACCACCGACTGACCGGTGCCCTGCCGCGTGACCGGGAGACCACCGACGGACCGGGATCCTGCCGCCTGGCCGGGAGGCCACCGGTTGAACGGGAACCCCTTCCCGGCTGACCGGCGATCCACTCCTGCCGAGCCCCTGACTGTTCCCGGTCAGGGGCTCGCGTCGTACCGAGCGCCCCGGCGCCCTTCCGGTACTCCCCGTGGGCGACGCCCGTATGTTCGGGCGTCGCCGCTGTGAGGCCCTGCCTCCAGATAGGCTGGACGGATGACGCGTGCCGAACAGCCACCCGCCATGACCACGGTTCCCGACGACTCCCTGGCCGCGGATTCCCGCGAGCGCGCGGTGCGTGCCCTGCTGCGCGTGCCGCAGCTGAAGCGGTTGTGGAGCGCGCACCTCGTCGGGAGCGTCGGCGACGGCCTGGCGCTGCTCGTCCTCGTCGTCCTCGGGCTCCAGTCGGCCATCGCCGAAGGAGCCTTCGGCGGCGGCTACCGCGGAGTCGCGATCGCCGTGACCGCCGTCTTCGGGGCCCGCGTCCTGGCGACGCTGCTCTTCGGGGCGGTCCTGCTCGGCCCGCTGACGACCCTCACCTCGCCCGACGGGCCCCTCGACCGCCGCTGGACCATGATCGGCGCCGATGGCGTGCGGGCCGCGCTCCTCGTCTGCGCGCCCCTGTGGAGCGTCTGGACGCCGGACAACGCGCTCGCGCTGCTCCTGGTCACGTCCTTCGTCGCCGGGGTCAGCGAGCGCTTCTGGACCGTCGCCCGCGAGAGCGCCGCGCCCGCCCTGCTGCCCAACCCGCCGCCGGAGGGCGCCGCCGTGCGCCCGCTGCCCGACCACCTGGACGCACTGCGCCGCCTGTCGCTGCGTACGGGCTTCGTGGCGCTGCCCCTGGCCGCCCTCGCGCTCGTCGCGGTCGGCCTCGTCAGCAACGTGCTCGGCTCGGGCGTCGACTGGTTCGAGCGGCACCAGGCGGGGCTCGCCTCGTTCGTCGCCGCCGGGCTCTTCGCCGCGTCCGCCTCCGTCGTGTACGCCATCCGGCTGCCCGGCACGCAGACGCCGCGCCCGCGCAGCCCCCTGGAGGGCCTGCGCAGGCCCCGTACCGGAAGCGGCACCGACAAGGGCCGCACCGGCGCCATCCCGCTGCTCGTCGCCGCCTGCACCGCCGTCGCCGGGGCGGTCGCCGCGGCCGTCGCGGTCGCCGTGCTGCACGCCAAGGACCTCCAGGGCGGGCCCGTCACGTACGGCCTGTTCGTCTTCGCGCTGACCGGGGGCACGGTCGCGGGCATCCGCCTGGCGCCCGCGCTGCTGCCCTCGCTGTCGCGCCGCCGGCTGTTCGCCCTCGCCATCGCCGTGACCGGCGTCGCGCTCCTCGCGGCCGGGCTCGTGCCGGACCTGACGACCGTCCTGCTGATCCTGCTGCTCGCGGGCGTCGCGGCGGGCGTCGCCGCCAACACCGGGCACGCGCTCCTCGACCAGGAGGTCGAGGACTACCGCAGGGCCCGCACCACCGAGCACCTCCAGGCGGCCGTCCGCCTCTTCGTGGCGCTCGCCGTGCTCGTGGCGCCGCTGCTCGCCGCCGTCATCGGGCCGCACCGCATGGTCAACGGCAAGTTCGTGTTCGACCACGGGGGCGCCTCCTTCACGCTGATGCTGGTCGGCGCGCTGCTCCTGCCGGTGGCCGCGCTCGTCCTCGCCAAGGTCGACGACCGGCAGGGCGTACCGCTCCGGCACGACCTGCGGGACGCGCTGCGCGGCGGCGACGACCCGGTGCAGACGCCCGCCGACTCCGGCTTCTTCATCGCCCTGGAGGGCGGCGACGGCGCCGGGAAGTCCACCCAGGCCGAGGCGCTCGCCGACTGGATCCGGGCCAAGGGCCACGAGGTCGTCGTCACGCGCGAGCCGGGCGCCACGCCCGTCGGCAAGCGGCTGCGGTCGATCCTGCTCGACGTGTCGTCGGCCGGTCTCTCGCACCGCGCCGAGGCACTCCTGTACGCCGCTGACCGCGCCGAGCACGTCGACACCGTCGTACGGCCCGCCCTCGCACGCGGAGCCGTGGTGATCTCCGACCGGTACATCGACTCGTCCGTGGCCTACCAGGGCGCGGGCCGCGACCTGTCCCCGACCGAGGTGGCCCGCATCAACCGCTGGGCGACCGGCGGTCTCGTCCCGCACCTCACCGTCCTGCTCGACGTGGCGCCCGAGGCCGCGCGCGAGCGCTTCACCGAGGCGCCCGACCGCTTGGAGTCCGAGCCCGCCGAGTTCCACGCGCGCGTGCGGTCCGGCTTCCTCACGCTGGCCGCCGCCGACCCCGGCCGTTACCTGGTCGTCGACGCCGCCCAGGAGCCGGAGGCCGTCACGACGGTCATCCGGCACCGGCTCGACGTAGTCCTGCCGCTCTCCGAAGCCGAGGTCAAGGCCCAGGAGGAGGCCCGCCGCAAGGCCGAGGAGGAGGCCCGGCGGCGCGCCGAGGAAGAGGCAGCCCGCAAGGCCGAGGAGGAGCGCAAGGAGCGCGAGCGCCAGGAGCAGCTCGCCAAGCTGCGCGCCGAGGAGGAGGAGCGCAAGCGGCGCGAGCTGGAGGAGGCCCAGCGCCGCGAGGCCGAACGCCAGGCGGAGGAGGCCCGGCAGCGCGCCGAGGAGGCCCGCCGCAAGGCCGAGGAAGAGGCCCGGCGGCGCGCCGAGGAGGAAGCGGCCCGCAAGGCCGAGGAGGAAGCGCGGCGGCGCGCCGAGGAGGAAGCCCGGCGCAAGGCCGAGGAAGAGGCCCGGCTGCGCGCCGAGGCGGAGGCCAGGCGCCTGGAGAAGCAGCGCAAGGCGGAGGAGGCGCTGCGGCGTGCAGAGGAGGCACGGCGGCTCGCGGAGGCGGCGGCGTCCGCCGCGGCGTCCGCGACGGTGACGGCCTCTCCGTCGGAGGCGCCGCCTGCTCCGGGCCGCGCCCCGGCCCGGGCTTCGGCGGCTCGCCCGGCCGAGGCGAAGGCCTCGCTGCACAAGAAGCCCGCTGCGGCGGAGGCCCCCTCGCCCTCGGCCGAGCAGGCCTCGTCCGAGCGGCCCTCGGCCAAGCAGGCCTCGTCCGACGACCGGCCGACCTCGCCGGACAACGAGACCACCGTGACGACGCCGGTCGTGGACCCGAAGGCGCTCGGCGCCACCGACGAGACGGCGAAGCTGCCGCAGGCCACGAAGGGCGCGGCCGACGAGACGACCGTGCTCCCGAAGGCGACCGTGGACGGCGCCGCCGATGAGACGACCGTGCTCCCGAAGGCGACCGTGGACGGCGCCGCCGATGAGACCACTGTCCTTCCGCAGGTGACCGTGGACGGCTCGGCGGACGAGACGACGGTCCTTCCGGCCGTCCGGGACGACGTGGCGGACCGGGTGCCGCCCGGCTACTTCCGCGACGAGCGGGACCAGCCCGCCGCCCAGCCCGCCACGCAGCCCTCCGCGCACGACGACCTCGGCCCGAACGACCGGACGCGCGAGCTGCCGCAGGTCGACGAGAACGGCACCCCGCGCCGCCAGCGCTCCGAGTGGGCGGAGGAGACGCCGATGGATGACCTGCCGTCGCTCGCGGACGAACTCCTCGGGTCGCACGAGGACGAGCCGGAGGACCGGGGCAGGCGCCGCCGCCGTTGACCGTACGACGGAACGAAAGCGCAGGTCAGCGGGTGCACGGTCGGGGTTGTCAGTGCCGTGCCCCACAATGAATTCCGACAGTGCGACGTGATGCTGCGGCGTGCGGCGTGCGGCGTGCGGCGTGCGGCGTGCGGCGTATGACGTGCGTGGTGACGGTGGCGTGTGCGCGGCAGCGGTGGTGGCGGCTGCTCGCGGACGGACGGTGCCGGTGGCCGCGTGCGACGGTGACGTGCGTGCGACGGTGACGTGCATGTGGCAGTGACGGCGTGCAGCAGTGACGGCGTGCGTGCGGCGATGGCATCCGTGGGCGGTGGCGTCCGTGCGACAACTATCTGTGCTGTCCGTGCTATCCGTGCGACAGCTAGGCGAAGGCGGTGACCCGTGCCGGTATGGGACGACCTGGTGGGCCAGGAGAAGGTGAGCGTGCAGCTCGCGGCCGCCGCGCGTGACGCCGACACCCTGGTCACCGCGGCCGCCACCGGCGCGCCCGCGCCCGAGGCCTCGAAGATGACGCACGCCTGGCTGTTCACGGGCCCGCCCGGCTCGGGCCGCGCCGACGCCGCGCGCGCCTTCGCCGCCGCCCTGCAGTGCGTGAGCCCCGACCGCGCGCTCGGCGGGGAGCCCGGCTGCGGCTTCTGCGACGGCTGCCACACGAGCCTGATCGGCACCCACGCGGACGTGGAGGTCATCCGCACCGACCTCCTGTCCATCGGCGTCAAGGAGACCCGCGACCTGGTCCGCCGCGCCCAGCTCTCGCCTGCCGGAGGGCGCTGGCAGGTCATCGTCCTGGAGGACGCCGACCGCCTCACCGAAGGCGCGGGCAACGTCCTCCTGAAGGCCGTGGAGGAGCCCGCCCCCCGCACCGTGTGGCTGCTCTGCGCGCCCTCCCTGGAGGACGTGCTGCCCACCATCCGCTCCCGCTGCCGCCACCTGACGCTGCGTACGCCGTCGGTGGACGCGGTCGCCGACATGCTCGTACGCCGCGACGGCATCGAGCCCGCCGCCGCCGCGGCCGCCGCCCGCGCCACCCAGGGGCACATCGACCGGGCCCGCCGCCTGGCGACGGACGAGCGCGCGCGGCAGCGCCGTGCCGCCGTGCTCAAGCTGCCGCTGCGGGTCGACGACGTCGGCGGCTGTCTGCGGGCCGCGCAGGAGCTGATCGACACGGCCGCCGAGGAGGCCAAGCAGGTCGCCGAGGACATCGACGCCAAGGAGACCGAGGAACTCAAGGCGGCGCTCGGCGCGGCGCAGGGTGGCCGGATGCCGCGCGGCACGGCGGGTGCGATGAAGGAGCTGGAGGACAAGCAGAAGCGCCGCAAGACCCGTACGCAGCGCGACAGCCTCGACCTGGCCCTGATCGACCTGACCGGTGTCTACCGGGACGTGCTCGCGCTCCAGTTGGGCTCCCGCGTGCCGCTGGCCAACACGGAGGTGCAGGACATGCTGGAGCGCCTGGCGCGTGGCACGTCACCGGAGTCCACGCTGCGCCGCATCGAGGCGATCGGAGCCTGCCGCACGGCGCTGGACCGCAATGTGGCACCGCTGCTCGCGGTGGAGGCGATGACGGTGGCGCTGCGGGCGGGGTGAGCGCGGGGGAGGGCTGACGGGGCACCGGCACGGGGCACTGACGGGTCACCGTCATGAGGCACCGACGGCCACCGGCACGAGGCACCGACGGGCACCGGCACGGGCCACCGGCACGAGGCACCCACTGGCACTGGCACGGGCCCCTGCCGGTCACCGGCACGTGACACCGACGGCACACCGACACAGGGCACTGACGGGACGCCAACACGGGGCACTGAGGGGACAAGACCGTGGATACCGGTCACCGGCGCGGAGATGCGAACAGCAGGTCACCCGAAAGGGCACGCATGGTGATCGTGCGACACCGGAGCGTTACTCTCGCCGGATGGGAACCACCAGCCGCGCCCGACGCCCCCGTCCCCCAGGCCGCCCCAGGGCGTCCCGCGCCCGCCGGGGCGTCCTCGCGCTGCTGGCCGCCGCGCTGCTCATCCCCGGCTGCTCGTCGGGCGGTTCGGAAGATCCCTCGGCGAACGTCGCCCTGGCCGCGCTGCCCCGGGCCACGCCGGAGCACCTGACGTCGTACTACGACCAGAAGCCGCGCTGGCGGGCCTGCGGGGTGCCTGACTTCGAGTGCGCGACGCTGCGCGTGCCGCGTGACTACGCCGCCCCGGACGCGGGTGACCTGCGCCTCGCCGTGTCCCGCAAGCGGGCGACGGGCAAGGCGGGTGACCGCCTCGGCTCGCTCCTGGTCAACCCGGGCGGCCCCGGCGGCTCGGCGATCGACTACCTCCAGTCGTACGCGGCGCTCGGCTACCCCGGCAAAGTCCGCGCCCGCTACGACATGGTGGCCGTCGACCCGCGCGGCGTGGCCCGCAGCGAGCCCGTCACGTGCCTGAACGACCGCGAGATGGACGCGTACACGCAGACGGACGTGACGCCCGACGACGCGGCCGAGACGAAGGGGCTCACCGCGTCCTACCGGAAGTTCACGGCGGGCTGCGAGCGGCGTGCGGGCGGCCTCCTGAAGCACGTCTCCACCGTCGAGACGGCCCGGGACATGGACGTCCTGCGGGCGGCCCTCGGCGACAAGAAACTGACGTACGTCGGGGCGTCGTACGGCACGTTCCTCGGCGCGACGTACGCCGGGCTCTTCCCCGACCGGGTGGGCCGCCTGGTCCTGGACGGGGCGATGGACCCGTCGCTCTCGGCCCGCCGGATGAACGAGGACCAGACGGCGGGCTTCGAGACGGCCTTCCAGTCGTTCGCGAAGGACTGCGCGCGGCGGGCGGACTGCCCCCTCGGCCGCAAGAGCCCCGCGGACGCGGGCCGCCGCCTGAAGGGCTTCTTCGCGGACCTCGACCGCGCCCCGCTCCCCGCGGGCGACCCGGGCCCGGCCGGTGGCCGCGCACTCGGCGAGGCGCTCGCCACCACGGGCGTGATCGCCGCGATGTACGACGAGTCGGCCTGGCCCCAGCTGCGCGACGCCCTCGACGCGGCGATGCGCGACCGCGACGGCTCGGCCCTGCTGGCCCTCTCCGACAGCTACTACGAGCGGGACGGCGACGGCGCGTACTCGAACCTCATGTACGCCAACGCCGCCGTGAACTGCCTGGACCTCCCGCCGTCCTTCCGCTCCCCCGAGGACGTGAAGGCCGCCCTCCCCGCCTTCGCCAAGGCCTCGCCCGTCTTCGGCGAAGGCCTCGCGTGGTCGGCCCTGAACTGCGCGTACTGGCCCGTGCGGGCCACGGGCGAGCCCCATCGCATCGAGGCGAAGGGCGCCGCCCCGATCCTCGTCGCCGGCACCACCCGCGACCCCGCCACCCCCTACCGCTGGGCCAAGGCTCTCGCCTCCCAGCTCTCCTCGGGCCGCCTCCTCACCTACGAGGGCGACGGCCACACGGCGTACGGCCGCGGCAGCCGCTGCGTCGACGACACGATCAACACCTACCTCCTGGAGGGCCGCGCCCCCCGTACGACCAAGCGCTGCGCGTAACCCCAGCTCACACCCCTCCGGCCGCCCGCCCGGAGGGGTGTACGGAGCACCCCCGGAAACTGTGTAGACTTGCTGACGTTGCTGATCGCACCATAGGTGCGGGACGCGCGCCGCCTTAGCTCAGATGGCCAGAGCAACGCACTCGTAATGCGTAGGTCTCGGGTTCGAATCCCGAAGGCGGCTCCGCTGGGACCCCAGGTCGTGTAGATCACGGCCTGGGGTTTTTCTGTGTCTCCAGGGTTCCGTCCCGTACCGCACGTGTGAGGTGCAGCGGCCTGTGTGCAGTGCACAGATTCGTGGGGGGATCCGTGTGCTGAGGCGTTATGTACGGGGTCGGTGGAGGGCTGCCTACGATGCGCGGACGGTGAGAGGGGTGGAGCGGATGGGCGTGGGTGGGCGCGGGGAGAGGGGGCCCGTCGGGTTCGGGGCTGTGGCTGGGGTCTGGCCGGAGCGGGTCGCGGTGGTTGAGGCCGACGGGGGTGAGGTGACGTACGCGGAGCTGGCGGGGCGGGTTCATCGGCTGACGCTTGCGCTCGCGCGGCTCGGGGTGCGGCCGGGGGAGTGCGTTGCCGCGATGCTTCCCAACAGCCGGGCCTTCTTCGAACTGCGGCTGGCCACCGGGCAGTCGGGGCTGTACTTCACGCCCTTCAGCCACCACTTCACCACGCCTGAAGTCGAGCATGTGGTCGTTGACAGTGGGGCCCGGGTTGTTGTGGTGGACGTGGGGCTCGTCGGGGTCGCCGGGGCCGCGCTCGATGCCGCGGGGGTGCCGGTCGAGCGGCGGGTCGTGTGGGGCGGCAGCGCGCCCGGCTGGGTGGCGTACGAGGAGCTGCTCGCCGCCGAGGCCGCCACGCCTCCGGCCGAGCCGCGCGCGGGCGCCGTGATGCTCTACACCTCCGGGACGACCGGGCGGCCCAAGGCCGTCCGCAGGCAGCTGCCGGCGGCGCCCCCCGGGCCGAGCCCGTACGAGCTGGACTTCATGGCCCGGTGCGGCGTCGGGCCCGGGCCCTTCACGCAGCTGTGCGCGGCGCCGCTCTACCACGCGGCCCCCGGCCTGTTCGCGAACATGGCGCTCCAGCTCGGCCACACCGTCGTCCTCGCGGAGCGCCCGCGCACGGAGGACTGGCTGCGGCTCGTCGACCAGCACGCCGTCGATTTCCTGTTCACCGTGCCCACGGTCCTGCACCGGCTGCTGCGCCTGCCCGCCGGGACCCGCGCGCGCTACGACACGTCGAGCCTGCGCGCCGTCGTGCACGGGGCCGCGCCCTGCCCACCGGACGTGAAGCGGCGCGCCATCGACTGGTTCGGGCCCGTCCTGTACGAGTTCTACGCGGCCACGGAGGGCGGGGTGACCGCCGTGGACAGCGCGGACTGGCTGGCCAGGCCCGGCACGGTCGGCCTGCCGCTGGCCGACGTCGAGGTCCGCGTCCTCGACGAGGACGGGCGGCCGCTGCCCCCGGGAGAGACCGGCGGGGTGTACTTCCGGCCGGTCATCCCCTTCGCGTACCACGGTGACCCGGACAAGACCCGACGGGCCATGTGCGACGGGTACTTCACCGCCGGTGACTACGGGTATCTGGACGCCGACGGCTGGCTCTTCCTGCGTGACCGGCGCACCGACCTCATCGTCTCCGGGGGCGTGAACGTGTACCCGGCCGAGGTCGAGGCCGTGCTCCTCGCGCACCCCGAGGTCGCCGACGCGGCCGTCGTGGGCGTGCCGGACGAGGAGTGGGGGCAGCGGGTCGGCGCCGTCGTGCGGCCCGAGGCGGGCGCGGACGCCGCCGACGGGCTCGTGGAGCGGCTCGTCGCGCACTGCCGGGGCGCGCTCGCGGGGTTCAAGGTGCCGCGGGTGATCGAGCTGCGCGCGGAGGTGCCCCGGTCGGAGGCCGGGAAGGTGCTGCGGCGGGAGATCCGCATCACGGGCGCGTAGCCCCGGAGCAGGATCATGACCCCCTCGACCACGCCATGACCCCCTCAACCACGCCATGACCCCCTCAACCACGCCATGACCCCCTCAACCACGCCATGACCCCCTCAACCACGCGGTGACGTCCGCGAGTTCGTCGCGGTACAGCCGTTCCGGATCCGCGATCTGGGGGCGGAGCAGGCCGTCGATCTCCAGCGTGACCAGGCCGTGCAGCCGGCCCCACAGGCGCAGGGAGCGGGCGAGCGTCGCGGGGGTGAGCCCCGGGAAGGCCGCGCGCGCCACCTCCGTGAAGGCCGGGTCGAAGTCCCCCCAGGAGTAGTCGGAGCAGAGGCTTTCGGCGCCCTGTCCTGTGGCCGTGGATCCGGCGTCCGGCCGCGCCCTCGTGGATCCGGCCCTGGGCCGCGCCCCCGTGGATGCGCCTGCGGACCGCGCCGTCGCCGCGATCTCCACTATGCCCAGGCACAGTTCGTACTCCGCCTCGGTGCTGTCCGGCGTCCGCGCGTGCGGGCTGCGGCCGCTGAAGAGCAGGCGGAACTCCTGCGGGTGCGCGAGGGCCCACGCGCGGTAGGCGAGGCCGTGCTCCAGGGCGCGGTCCGCGGGCTCCCGCGCGCCGTCGCGGGCCGTGTGCAGATGTGCGGCGAGGGCGCGGTACGCGTCGGCCGCGAGTGCCGCGAGGAGGGCCTCACGGGTGTCGAAGTAGCTGTAGAAGGTGCCGGGCGCCATGCCCATGTCCCGTGCGATCCCGCGCAGGGCGACGGCGTCGGTACCGCCCTCCACCAGGTGTTTCAGCGCGGTGGCCTTGATCTCGGCGGTGGTCTGGGCACGGTGGCGCGCGCGTCTGCTCGCGCCTTCCTTCGGGCTGGTCATACCCGCCATGGTACGGCGGACAAAGATTGAACACTGTTTGGAGTTTGGTCGGTGTTCGGCATACGGTCGTGGCGTACGGCGGCGGCGCGATCCGCGCCGGGCGCCACCCACCCCTGCTCGAAGGAGTGTCATGACCACGCATGCGTACGGACCCGGCCCGATCAAGGGCTACGACGTCGGCCCGATCCCCATGGAGGCCGCGTTCACCTCGGACTTCCCGCTCGCGGACGGCGTCGGCGTACAGGAGATCGTCGACAAGCAGGAGATCGAGCGGCGCGTGATGGACGCGCGGCCCGGCATGTACGCGAAGTACATGCCGAGCCGGTTCGACGCCTTCGGCGGGCAGCACCACACCGGTGGCCGCTACCTCTTCGAGACGTGGGCCGACGTGCTCGACTACGAGCGCTTCACCAGCCAGGAGCTGGAGTTCGAGCCGGGGGTGAAGTTCTGGAGCCGCCCGTTCTTCCTGAACGTCGAGCGGTACATATGGCGGGTCGCCGGGGCGCACAACTTCACGCCGCTCGACGCGCACCACGTCAGCCGCTTCGAGCGGCTGCGGTACGAGGGCGACGCCGAGGCCGCGCTCGACAGCGCCTGGGCGCGCGTGCGCGACGAGGCCGAGGCGCGGGGCCTGGGCGGCGCCTGGCTCCTGCACCAGCCGGAGCACCGGCTGATCGGCCTGCACACGATCGCCGCGGAGGCCGACGAGCTCGCGGGCGACTCCTGGCTCGCCCCGCTGCTGCCCGCCGCGCTGCGGACCGAGCCCGTCTTCGACCGGACCAGCGCGGTCCTCTCGCTGTGGCTGCCGAGGTCGCGGCGCGCGGGCGGCGCGCCCTCGGCGTACCCGATGTCGCCGCCGCTGCCGCTGCCGACGGTGGCTCCGCAGGAGGTGTGAGCGCCGGTCCCGGTGACGGCGCGCGTTGTCAGTGGGGGCGGCTATGGTCCGTTTCCGTGACCGATGTGACTGACACGACCGTGACCGATGCGACTGACACGGCCGAAGCCGCGTACCTCGCCAGGACCCGTACCTCCTACGACGCCATCGCCGACGTCGTCCACGAGGAGTGGCGTGACGCGCTGGACTCCTGTCCGCTGTCCCGGGCCATGCTCACCGCGTTCGCCGAGCTGGTGAAGGGGGAGGTCGTCGACGTGGGGTGCGGGACCGGGAAGGTGAGCGCGTACCTGGACGGCCTGGGGGTGGCGACGCGGGGCATCGACCTGTCGCCGGGCATGCTGGCGCTCGCCCGGGCCACCTACCCCCACCTGCGGTTCGACGAGGGCTCGATGACCGCGCTCGACCTGCCGGACGGGGCGGCGGGCGGGGTGGTCGCGTGGTACTCGACGATCCATGTGCCGCCGCGCGAACTGCCCGGCGTCTTCGCCGAGTTCCGCCGCGTGCTCGCCCCGGGCGCCCCGCTCCTGCTCGGCTTCCAGGTCGGTGACGAACCCCGCCACTACGACGAGGCGTTCGGGCACGCGGTGGACCTCGACTTCCACCGCTGGCGGCCCGAGCGGATCGCGGACCAGCTGAGGGAGGCCGGTCTCGTCCCGACCGGGCAGCTGGTCCGCGAGCCGTACGAGGGGGAGCGGACCCAGCAGGCGTGCGTGCTCGCCGCCCGCGAGCCCTACATCCACACCCCGGTCAGGAAGGAGTAGGCGTCGGTCAGCCTGGCCGGGCCCTGCACGAGTTTGCCCTCGCTCACGATGACGAACTCCTCGCCCTTGACGAGGAAGAAGTGCATCTCGTCGTCGACGGAGACGGCGGTGGCGGTGTCGAGGTCCGTCCGGAAGGCGTCAGGGGCGTGCGGCAGGCGGAGTTCACCGGTGGGGCGCAGCGAGCCGTCGGTGACCACGACGGCCTCGCCGGTGAAGAACGCCACCGTCTCGCCCTTGGCGTCGGCGACGGTGGCCGCCTTCACCGGCAGCCGCTCGCGCAGCTCCCTCGGCAGGATCCGCGGCGTGTCGCTCGCCGACCGCTCGGAGAACTCCAGGAGTTCGTCGCGGATGAGGGCCGCGTGGGTGTGGCCGCTGCCCTTGCGTGCGGTCAGGACGTCCTCGTAGTCGGCGCGGAAGCCCCGGGGCGGCCGGGTGAAGTGCTCGCTGATCTTCTTCGGGCCCGCCTCGATGCCGTGGCGCTGCGAGAAGCGGATGAACTCGTCCCCGCGGAAGCCGTCGAACCGCAGGTACGGCGCCTTGGGGTCGGTCACGACCTTCGCCATCGTCTCGAAGACGCCGCCGCCCGCGTCCAGGACGCCCTTGGCGAGTCCCGTCAGACCGCTGAGGGTGGCGCCGATGGGGCCGCCGTGGCCGGAGACGACCGACGCGGTCAGGGCGTCGAAGCCCTTCGACTCGCCGCGGGCGGGCACCCGTTCCAGGCGCCACGCCTGGGTGCCGAGGTCCTCGCCGAGGGCCGGATCCGCCTGTTCCAGGGGCGCGTTCGCCTCGTGGCTCCCGCCCTTCACGGCGAGCGCCTTGCCGCTGTAGCCGTTCGTCAGCGTGTACACGTCCTCGTCGAGCTGCCGGGGGCGCCACAGCTGCGAGGCCAGCAGGTCGTCGCGCGACTCCGCGGCGCACTGCTGCACCGCCGCGCCCGCTCGGCCCCGGCCCGCCATGATGTCCATCAAGTACGTGCTGTGCACGTTCCGCAGCGTCCACGCGCCCTCGCGCGCGCTGTGCGGCCGCGCGTGCCACAGCTGGCCGTGCCGTGCCGCGCCCTCGCCGTGCAGGTCCTCCAGTACGACCTTGGCGCTCTGCTTCGCCCCGGCGCCGGGCTGCACGGTCGCGTACATCCCGCTCGCCTCGTTCCTGATGAGGTAGATGCCCTCGGATAACGCTGCCACGTCGGCCTCCTGGTACGTAGGGCTGGTGCGTCGGGCAGGGTGCGGGGGTCAGCCTAGGAGCGGGGGCCGTGATCCCGATACGGCATGGTTTCGGACGTTATTGACCCCGCAACGAGGCGGCCCTGTCCCTCGCGGGTCCGGGGCGACCCCGCGAGGGCCCCGCGTCAGCGGTTCAGATAGGCCAGTACGGCCAGGACGCGGCGGTTGGCCGTTTCTGAGGGGGGCAGGGTCAGCTTGCTGAAGATGTTGCCGATGTGTTTGGCGACGGCCTTCTCCGTGACGAACAGGGCCTCCGCGATGCCCGCGTTGGACAGGCCCTGGGCCAGGTGCTCCAGGACCTCGCGTTCGCGCGGGGTGAGCGTGCCGAAGGGCTCGTCGCGGGACCTGCCCGTGACGAGCTCGGCCACGACCTCGGGGTCCATCGCGGTGCCGCCGCCCGCGACGCGCTCGATCGTGGCGACGAACTCGGCGCCGTTGGAGACCCGTTCCTTCAGGATGTAGCCGACCCCCTCGGAGCCCGTGGTCAGCAACTCGTGGGCGTACAGCGGCTCCACGTACTGGGAGAGGAGCAGGACCGGCAGGCCCGGGACCTCGGTGCGGGCGGCGACGGCGGCCCGCAGGCCCTCGTCGGAGAACGTGGGCGGGAGGCGGACGTCCACCACTGCCACGTCGGGCCGCAGGCCGGTGAGCGCGCCGAGCAGGTCGGGGCCGTTGTCGACGGCGGCGACGACCTCGTGGTCGAAGGCCCGCAGGAGGCGGGCGACGCCGTCCCTCAGCAGGAAGTGGTCTTCGGCGAGGACAACGCGCACGGGACCTCCAGGGTCATCAGGGTGGGGCCGCCGACGGGGCTGCTCACGGCGAGGACGCCGTCGAAGTGGGCGAGGCGGCGCTCGATGCCGCGCAGGCCGGTGCCGCGGGCGGGGTCCGCGCCGCCGTGGCCGTCGTCGGTGACCGTGACCCGCAGGGAGCCGTCCTCGTGCCGCAGGTCGATCCAGGCGCGCCCGGCGCCCGCGTGCTTGGCGGCGTTGGTGAGCAGCTCGGAGACCGCGAAGTAGACGGCGGACTCGACCGGGGGTTCGGGGCGGGCGGGCAGGTCGGCCACCACCTCGGTCCGCAACGGGCTGATCATCGCCAGGGAGCGTACGGCATCGGCGAGGCCCCGGTCGGCGAGGACCGGCGGATGGATGCCCTTGACCAGGTCGCGCAGCTCCTTGAGGGCGGCCGTGGAGGACTGCCGGGCCTCCGCGAGCAGGTCGCGCACGGCGTCGGGGTCGGCCTCCAGGAGGTGCTCGGCGGCGTCGAGGGTCATGCCCATCGCGACCAGGCGGGCCTGCGCGCCGTCGTGGAGGTCCCGTTCGATGCGGCGGATCTCGGCCAGCTGCGTGTCGGCGGCGTCGGACCGGGTCGTCCGCAGGTGCTCGACGCGGGCCGCGAGCAGCGCGGCCTCGTCGGGCGCGAGCAGCACGCGCAGATAGCGGGCGTGCCGCCGGACGACGTACGGGCCCGCCCAGAACAGGGCCAGCGGGAAGGCGAGCGCGGCGAGCGCGCCCGCGAGGAGCGCCGTGGCCGTGTCGTAGACGGGGATGAAGAGGTACCAGAGGCTGTCCCAGTCGTCGGCGAGACGCGGTCCGAACACGGCGGTGCCCAGGCCCCACACCCCGCTGAGCAGGAACAGCGTCGGCACGAAGGCCAGCACCCCGCCGACGTAAGGGTCGACGGTGACCCAGCGCCAGTCCCGGCGGACCTGGCTGCCCCGGTCGAGCAGCTGGGCGCGCAGGTCCGCGGCGGTCTCGGCCCGCGCGTACGCCACGGGGACGTCGACGTCCGACCACTCCTTCGCCAGGGCGCGCTGGCGGTCGGCGAGCGCGCGGGTGGCGCGCACGGCGCCGGGGAGCAGCCGCATGCCGAGCCCGGTGGTGAGCGTGGCGTACACGAAGCCGAGCCACAGCGACAGACAGAAGGCGCGCAGCGACAGGCGCCAGAGGGTCAGGGAGCGGCGGAAGCCGGTGAGGCCTATCGGGGTCATGGCGGCCATTATCGAAGGCCGGGCGGCCCGCAGTCGGTGGTGAAAACTCCCCTCTTCGGGCCGTACTTCACGGCGGTGGACCGGGGCCGTACGGGGTGGTCAGCGCAGCAGCAGGGCGCGGATCGCCTCCGTGACCGCCGCCGGGGACTCCTCCGCCATGAAGTGGCCGCAGGGCACCGTTCGGTGCACGAGGTCCGGCGCCCACGCGCGCCACAGGCCCGCCGCGTCGAAGCCGAGCGCCGCGCCCCAGTCCTGCTGGAGGACCGTCACCGGCATCCGCAGCCGCCGCCCGGCGGCGCGGTCGGCCGCGTCGTGCTCGACGTCCGCGAAGGACGACGCCCGGAAGTCGGCCACGATGGAGGGGACGGCCTCCCGGCACGCCGTCAGATACGCGGCCCGTACATCGGCGGGGAGCGCGTCCGGGTCCTTGGCCCACAGGTCGAGGAAGTGCCCGAAGAACCCGTCCGGGTCCGCCGCGATCATCCGCTCCGGAAGGCCCGGCGGCTGCGCCATCAGATACAGGTGGAAGCCGACGGCCGCGCCCGTGCCGCGCATCACGTCCCACATGTCGAGCGTCGGCAGCACGTCCAGGGACGCGAGGTGCGTGACCGCCTCCGGGTGGTCGAGCCCCGCCCGGATCGCGACGAGGGCGCCCCGGTCGTGGCCCGCGAGCGCGAACCGCTCGTGCCCGAGCGCGCGGGCCAGCGCCACGACGTCCGCCGCCATGGTGCGCTTGGCGTACGTCTGTCCGTCGGCGGCCTCGGCCGGTTTGTCGCTGGCGCCGTAGCCGCGCAGGTCGGGGACGATGACGGCGTGGTCGGCCGCGAGGTCCGCCGCCACGTGGCGCCACATGAGGCGGGTCTGCGGGAAGCCGTGCAGGAGGACGACGGCCGGTCCTGCCGGGTCGCCGCCGACGGCCGCGCTCAGGTGGACGTCGTCGGCGACCGGTACGCGGTGCTGGGCGAAGCCCTCGATGCAGGGCCCGGGCCCGGTGGGTGCGTGGTCGCGGTGCGTGTCGCGGGTGCTGGGTGTCATGCGGTCAGCGTGCGGGGCGCGAATCAGCACTGGATCAGTGAGGGATCCGGCGGAGGTCCGGTCCTGGGCAGTGCGCCGGTGCGCGCTGGGCCGAGCGGTTCCTGCGGGTACGTTGAAGAGGTGCCGGAGAAGGAAAAGGCGACGTCGGAGGCGGTGCCGGGGCCCGTGCCCGACGCCGTGGCGTTCCAGGTGCTCGGGCCGTTCGGCGCCCGCGACGGCCAGGGGCGCGCCCTCGGCCTCAAGGGCCCGCGGCACCGTGCCGTGCTCGCCCGGCTGATCGTCGCCCGGCGCAGGACCGTCCCCGTGAGCTGGCTCGTCGACGACCTGTGGGACGAGCCGCCGCCGACCGCCGTCGGCACGATCCGCACGTTCGTGGGGGCCCTGCGCAAGGCCCTCGAACCGGGGCGGGCCAAGCGGGCGCCCGCCCGCCTCCTGGTGACGGCGGGGCCGGGCTACGCGCTGCTCGCCGCGCCGGACGCGGTGGACGCCTGGCGGTTCGAGACGGCCGTACGGGACGCGGGCCGGCTCCTCGACGGCCGCGGCCCGGTGCCCGTGGCCGCGCTCGCCGCCCTGGACGACGCGCTCGCCCTGTGGCACGGCCCCGCCTACGCCGAGTGGGCCGACGCCGACTGGGCCCGGGCGGAGGTGACCCGCCTGGACGGGCTGCGCCTGCTCGCCGTGGAGCGCCGCGCCCGCCTCGCCCTCGCCGTCGGCCGGGCCGCCGAGGCGGTCCTTGACCTGGAGTCCCACGCCGAGGCCCACCCCTGGCGGGAGGAGGCGTGGGAGCTGCTCGCCCTCGCCCTGTACCGGGCGGGGCGCCAGGGGGACGCCCTCGCCGTGCTGCGCCGGGCGCGCGCGAACCTCGCGGGGGAGCTGGGCGTGGACCCGGGGGAGGGGCTGCGGCGGGCGGAGGCGGAGATCCTGGCCCAGGCGGCGCCCGGGCCCGGCGACGGCCGCCCCGGGGCGGCCCCGGGCACCGCGGCGCTCCGCGGACGGGACGGGGCGGTCGCAGACGTACGGAACGGGCCATCGGCGGGTGTGCGGGGCGCGGCGGTCTCCGGCGTGGGGGACGGGGCGGCCCCCGGCGCCCCCGACGTGCTGTCCGCAGCTGTGCCGGGCGTGGTCGCTCCGGTCGTGCGGGGCGCGGCGGCCCCGCTCGCGGTGGACGCCGCCGTCCTGCTCGGCCGGGACGCCGAGACCGCCGCCCTCGAAGCCGCCGCGCACACCGCCCTGCGCACGGGCCGGTTCACCCTCGCCCTGCTCTCCGGCGAGGCGGGCGCGGGCAAGACCGCGCTGGCCGGGGACCTCGCGGGACGCCTCGGCGCGGCGGGCTGGACGGCGGCCTGGGGGCGGGTGCCGGAGGGGGCGGCCGTCCCGGCGGGGTGGCCCTGGACGGAGGCGCTGACGGAACTCGGCCTTCCGGCAAGGGAGTTCACCCCTGACGGGCCCGGGGGCGGCGACCCCGTCGCGCTGCGGCTGCGGCGGCGCCGGTGGGTGGGCGAGCGGCTCGCCTCCCTGGCCGCGCGGGGGCGGCCGCTGCTGCTCGTCCTCGACGATCTGCACTGGGCCGACGAGGAGTCCCTCGACCTGCTCGCGGGGCTCGCGACGGCGCCGCCCGCCGCGCCCGTGCTCGTCGTCGGCACCTACCGCGACACCGAAGTCCCGCCGCTGCTCGGCGAGTTCCTGGGGCGCGCGGCGCGGGCCGAGCCGGTGCGGGTGCGCGTGGGCGGGCTCGCCGAAGGCCCCGTACGGGACCTGGTGGCGGCCGTCTCCGGGCGGGAGGTCGACGCCGCGACCGCCCGCGCCGTGCGCCGCCGCAGCGGCGGCAACCCCTTCTTCGTCCGCGAACTGGCCCGGCTCTACGCAGCCGACGGCGCCGCGGCCCTCTCCGGGGTCCCCGTCGGCGTACGGGACCTCGTCCGGGCCCGCCTCGGCACGCTTCCGCAGGAGGCGCGCACGGTGCTGCGGCTCGCCGCCGTCGTCGGGGCGGAGGCCGACCTGGACGTGCTGTGCGCGCTCGCCGGGGACGAGGAGGTCGTCCTGGACGCGGTGGAGGCGGCGGCCTCGGCCGGGTTCCTCACCGTGCCCGAAGAGGCCGCCGAACAGGTGCGGTTCGCCCACGCGCTGGTCCACGAGACGGTGTACGACGACCTGTCGCGGCCGCGCCGCGCCCGGCTGCACACGGCGGTCGCCGAGACCCTGGAGCGGCTGCGCCCCGACGCCGCCGACGCCCTCGCCCACCACTACCTCAGCGCGGGCACGCGCGCCACGGCCGCCCGCGCCGTCACCCACGCGAGCCGCGCGGCCCGCCGCGCCGAGGCCGCGGGGGCGCCGCACCGGGCCCGGCGGCTGTGGGGCGCGGCCCTCGACGCCCACGACCGCGGGGCGGCGGAGCGGGACCCCGCCGAGCGCCTCACCCTGCTCATGGGCCTCGTCCGGGGCCTCGCCGTCACCGGCGGTCTGGCGGAGGCCCGGCGGTACCGGGCCGAGGCGCTCGCCGCCGCCGAGGCCGACGGCGACCCGGCCCTCACGGCACGCGTCATCGGCGCCTTCGACGTGCCCGGCATCTGGGCCCGCAACGACGACGAGGCGCTGTCCCGCCGCGTCGTGGCCGCCGCCCGGCGGGCCCTCGACGCGCTGCCCGACGACGGGACGCGGGCCCGCGCGGTCACCCGCTGCCGCCTCCTGAGCGGCATCGCCATGGAGACGCGCGGGGACACGACGGGCGCGGGCGCCGCCGCGGCCCGCGCGGCGGAGGCGCTCGCGCGGGACCTGGCCGCCGGGGAGGGCGCCGACGGCGAACACCCGGAGCGGGACGCCGCGTTGCTCGCGTACGCCCTCAACGGGCGCTTCCTGCACACCTTCCACCGCCCCGGACTCGCCCGCGAGCGCGCCCGCATCGGGGTGGACCTCGTCGCCCTCTCCGCCCGCCACGGGCTCGTCGGCTTCGAGGTCCTCGGCCACCTCATGCTGATCCAGGCGCACGGCGCCCGCGCCGAGTTCGCCCGCGCCGACGCCGCCGCGGCCGCCGCCGACCGGCTCGCCGAGCGGTACGGGCTGCCGCTCGTGGGCGTGTTCACGTCCTGGTACGCCGCCCTGCGCGCCGCCGTCGCCGGGCGCACGGAGGAGGCGGAGGCCGCGTACCGCAGTGCCGCCGGGCGGCTGCGCGGCAGCGGGATGAGCGGCATGCCGGAGGACGAGCTGCTGCGCCTCGCCCTGCGGTGCCTGGGGCTGGTGGAGGACGCCGAGGTGCCCGACGCGGGGCAGCTCCTCGACGTGCGGCTGTGCCTGGACGCCCGCGCCGCCGTGCGCTCCGGGGACGCGGCGGCCATGGCGGACGCGTACCGCCGGTTGCTGCCCGCCGGGGACGAGCTGGCGGGCGCGGGCAGCGGCCTCGTCGCGCTCGGGCCCGTCGCCCAGGAGCTCGGGGACCTGGCCGTGGCCCTGGGGCGCCCCGCCGCCGCCCACTACCGCACGGCCCTCGCCGTCGCCGAACGCGCCGGGGCCCCGCACTGGGCGGCCACGGCCCGGGCCGCGCTCGCGGCGGTGCGAGGATGCGGCGGTGAACTCTGAGGACGCGACGACGACTTCGACTTCGACCCCGGCACCGACTCCGGCACCCGCACCGGCACCGGCACCGGCACCGGCGGGCACGGTGACGTACATACGCTTCGAATCGCCGCAGCGCCATGAACGCGGCCACTTCCCCGGCGTGTTCGCCCTCGCCAACGGGCTCGCGCGGGATGGGCGACTGACCGCGGCACAGCAGCGCTTCTGGCGCGCCGCCAACGACTGGTACGACGCCGCGTACCCGACACCCGACGCGTCCTTCTACGACCCCGAGCGGCACCCCGGCGCCGTCTCCTGGTTCAAGACCACCGCCACGCACCTCATCGAGCGGGTCCCCGGATACCTGGAGCTCCTCGCCGCGCACGGCGTGCCGTGCCGCGAGGTGCGCTCCGCCGACCCCGGGCGGGTGATCTACGAGGACGACGTCCAGGTCGTCGTCGTACCGCACGGCTGAACCGGCGGACCGCGCGGCTGCGGGTTATGAGGATCCTGTCAGGGCGCGGACGCGGCGACCGGAATCGTGCGGCGGCCACCTATGCTCGGCGCATGTGCGCATTTGTCCTGGTCGCGGAGGACGACGAGAAGCAGGCCGACCTCATCCGCCGCTATCTGGAGCGTGAGGGGCACACCGTCGGCGTGGCCCACGACGGGCGCACCGCCCTGGAACGGGTCCGGCTGCACGACCCCGACCTGCTGATCCTCGACGTGATGATGCCGGAGATCGACGGGCTCGGCGTGACCCGCGTGCTGCGCGCGGCACCGGCGCCCGGCACCGAGGCGGCCGGGCGCGGCACCGGCACGCTGCCCATCCTCATGCTCACCGCCCGCTCCACCGAGGACGACCTGCTGCTCGGCCTCGACCTCGGCGCCGACGACTACCTCACCAAGCCCTACAGCCCCCGCGAGCTGATGGCCCGCGTCCGCACCCTGCTGCGCCGCGCCAGCGGGGCCGCGCACAGCCCGGCGCCCGAGGCGGACGCGCGGGTGCTGCGCGCGGGCGGCCTCGTCGTGGACGCGCTGCGGCACGAGGTGACCGTGGACGGGCAGCGCGTGGAGTGCACGCCGGGCGAGTTCGAGCTGCTCGCGGCCATGGCGGCGGAGCCGGAGCGGGTGTTCACGCGCCCCCAGCTGCTCGACCGGATCCACGGCTCCTCGGGGTACATATCCGTGCGCACCGTGGACGTCCACGTACTGAACCTGCGCAAGAAGATCGAGGCCGATCCGCGCGCCCCGCGCCGCCTCGTCACCGTCTTCGGGGTGGGGTACAAGCTCGTCGCGCACCGGGATCCGGCCCGTCGTGAGGCGTGAGGCCGGGGCCGGGACCGAGGCCGGGAAGCGCGGGGCGGAGACGCCGGGCGGCGCCCCGGTCCGTACCCGCGTACCCGTGCGCAAGAGCCTGCTCACGCGGCTGCTCGCGGTGTCCGTCCTCGTCTCCGTGCTGTCCATCGCCGCCACCGCCTGGCTCGCCGCGCAGACCACGTCCGGGGCCATCCGGCAGGAACAGGGCCAGGTGCTCGCCGACGACGCGCGGATCTACGACCGGCTCCTCGGCCTCGCCGCAGGCACGCCCAACTGGCGCGGCGCGGGCCGTACGGTGCGCGAGCTCTCCAAGGAGACGGGGCGGCGCATCGCCCTGACCACCCAGGACCGCGAGGTCATCGCCGACTCGGCGGCGGGCGGCAAGGGCGGTGTGCCCGGCTCCCGGCTGCCCGCGCGGGCCTCGGCGGTCGTCGACCCGCTGGCCGTGGACTCGACGCTGGCCGCGGGGCGCGACGCCGACAGGGCGGTCGGCCTCGGCGGCGACGCAGGCATCGACAGCGGCACGGGCGCCGTCGACCGCATCGACCCGCGCGCCGTGGGGCCGTTCCGGCTCCCCGCGAACGAGCGGGCCGACCTGCGGGCCCTCGCGGAGAAGGTCGTCGGGTGCGCCCAGGACGCCGGTACGACGGTGAAGAGCGTGGAGGGGCCGAGCGGCCGCCCGTACCTGGAGATGGCGGGCGAGGGCAGCGACTTCATGGAATACCGGTGCGGCGCCATCGCCCTGAACGAGCCGACCGCCACCGAGCGCAAGGCCCTCGACAAGGTCAGCAAGCTGGCCGGCGCGTGCATGCGCCGCAAGGGCAGCGAGCCCGTGAAACTCGGCCTGACCATCTCGCGCGGCGGCTCGCCCTGGCTGTACGCGACCCCGGGCTCGGGCGGCGGCGTGAAGTCGCCGGTCGCGCCCCCCAAGGAGGCCGCCCTCGGCGGCGGTGCGGTCCCGGCCCCCGCGCCGTCCGTCACCGGGCCCACCTCGGCCAACGACCCCGTCGCGGCACTCGCCGCCAACTGCGTGGACAGCGCGCGCCGCGAACAGCTCGGCCCGTACGTCTCCTCGCCCGCGCTGCTCTTCATCACCAGCCCCGACGGCAGCCGCCCCTCCGCGAGCGGCTTCCGGCTCTCCGGCGCCAACACCGCGCGGCTCGTCGGGCTCGCCGCGGTCGTGCTCGCCCTGACCGTCGCCGTCACCGCCTTCGCCGCGACCCGGCTCACCCGGCCGCTGCGCGCGCTCACCACGGCCACGCAGCGCCTGAAGACCGGCGAGGCCACCGAGCCGGTGCCCGCCCGCTCGGCGGGCGAGATCAGCCAGCTCGCGGCCGCCTTCAACGACATGGCGGCGCACCGCAAGGCCCTGGAGGAGCAGCGCAAGGCCATGGTCAGCGACGTCGCGCACGAGCTGCGTACGCCCCTGTCGAACATCCGGGGGTGGCTGGAGGCCGCCGAGGACGGGGTCGTCGCCACCGATCCCGAGCTCGTCACCTCGCTCCTGGAGGAGGCGCTGCTGCTCCAGCACATCGTCAACGACCTCCAGGACCTCGCCGCCGCCGACGCCGGGACGCTGCGGCTGCACCGGGAGCCTGCCTGCGCCGCCGACCTCGCCGAGCAGGTCGTGGCCGCGCACCAGGCGCGGGCGGACGCGGCGGGCGTACGTCTCCTCGCCCGCGCGGAGGGCGACCCGTGGCTGACCGCCGACCCGCTGCGGCTGCGGCAGGCCATCGGGAACCTCGTCTCCAACGCGGTACGGCACACGCCCGCCGGGGGCAGCGTCACCGTCACCTCCCGGGTCGTCTCCGGGCGGGTGGTCATCGCGGTCGCGGACACGGGGACCGGGATCTCCGCGGCGGATCTTCCGCACGTCTTCGACCGGTTCTGGCGCGCCGACAAGTCGCGTACGCGGGCCACGGGAGGGAGTGGGCTGGGGCTGGCCATCGTTCGTGACCTCGTGCGGGCGCACGGTGGGACCGTCTCGGTCGAGAGCCTCCCCGGCCACGGCACCACCTTCACGCTCCACTTCCCCATCACCTGACCCCGCCCTCCCCGCCACCGCGGCGGTTTTCTCCCACGACCAGGCCGGTCCCCCTCTGTCGTAAAGGGGTGGGTGGGCGGGGAAAACCAGCCAGTGGGCCGAGAGCACGTATCCAGCCCGTCCGGCGTTTGAGGACGAGCGCGATAGCGCGGTGATGTGACCTGAGCCGATGGAGGGCCCCGGGCGGCCGTGGCGGCGGGAGGGCGGTGGGGCTCGGCCCGACCGTTGGAGGCCAGGGGTCGGCTTGGGCGGACCCGGCCGCGGCGGCGACACTCCCCCGAGCCACGCGCCAAGCGCATGCACCGTCGGGGCCAGGTCCGATGCAGGGATCAGATCAGGCCTCGCCAACAGATGGCTAACGTGTGGCCAACAACCCTGGCTGTTCTGAGCGCCCGACGGGAACACGCAGGGCAGATGCGCATGACCTGCGGCGGGAGACCGCTGGTACTCTCCGGCGTCTGTCGGCACCTGTCGTCGTTGGCGGTCGTCGGGCACCCTCGGACGGCCCACAGACGGCCCCACGGGCGGCCCGTGACGGCCTCTACTGGTAGAGGCCGGAACCTCTAGCGCTAGAGGTCTCACTAGCGGTCTGCACCACCTCTGACCAGGGCGCTAGACGTTAGAGGCTGCCTCTGCGGAATCGGCGGATGACACCCTGAGGCTGGGCCTGCGGCGGTCGCGCTGAGAGCTCTAGCGGCTCGGGCCCGACGCTCCCTCCGGCCCGCGACCGCGAGTCGTGAGACCCGCTAGCGATAGCGGCAGGGGTCGCTAACGTTAGCGCCCCTGACAGCGGCCCAAACCGCTGCCGACCTGGTCGTTAGCTGATAGCGGGGCATGCGGGCAGACTCCGGAATCCGGCCGCTAGGGGCCCCTGGGAGGGGTGCCGCCGGATCGCTATCAGCCCCGGCCGGACCGCGCCCGCCCGCCCCGCTGCGGGGAAGAACATGAAGGAGCGGCCTCCGGCCGCACGACCTCTGGCAGCTCGCTGCGCTCGCGCGCCGGGGCGCCGTGGACTGGCCCCGATCCGGCGACTGCGGGCCGCGGGCGGCCGTGACAGCTGCCTGACGCCTGACACTGTCACGGCGCCCTGACACCCAAACCCCTAGGCACACGCGGTGTCACGCGCCCTGACGCCTGACGCTGACACCGCTTGACGCTCGCCCTGACGCCCCGCCCGATCGCGCCACAGGACGGCAACCAGGGCGAGGGAGGGAGACCCCCCTTGGAAGGCGGTCCTGTGGGGCCTTCCAAGGGGGAGGCAGTCCTGGCGCGCCCCAGCGGCCCTCTGCCGCTCCGTACGGCCCGCCATGGCTCCGGCACCTGCCCACAAGCAAGAAGAGCACGCGGCGCGGGGTGCTCCTCTTGCTTGTGCGCGAGGAGCGATCCAGGGGGCGACGGGCCGTCCCAAGACTTCGGATCTCTTCTCTCTACTAGAGAGTTGAGAGGGAATAGCGTCCGCAGCGTCCGCAAGCCCACGCACACATGCTCTGAGCTGCATGAATGGTGCGGACGCTAAGTGCGGACGCTAGCTTTTCGCAGCGTCCGCAGCGTCCGCACCTGCTCTCCCCTTGAGAGCAGGATTCCGCAGCTCACGGCTGCTCTTAGAGGGAGAGGGGTGCGGACGCTGTGATCCTGCCCCTCCTTGATGCATCCGATGACTCCGACGAAGAGGCCACCACTCGGGGCGCGGGGGTGGCCTCTTCGTGGTGTCGACGGCCGGTCGTGCGCGACGAGGCTCAACGCGGCACGGCGGCTGTCGCGCGCGAGCGCAGCGAGCTGCCAAGGGCCGAGCGGCCGCAGGCCGCTCCTTGCAAGGTTCTGACTGGCTACGCTGGTGTGCACCAGCCAACGAATGGGGAGCGTGCTGCGGGAATGGCAGAGACCAAGTCGGCTCGGGTGGAACGCACGATCCGAGAGTGGGTCGGAGGGGGGAAGCTCGCCCCCGGGGACAAGGTTCCGTCGGAGCGCACCCTGACGACGGAACTCGACATCGGCCGCACCGCGCTGCGGCAGGTCCTCGCGCGGCTCGTAGGAGAAGGCGTGTTGGAGGTGCACGGCCGCAGTTCGTACCGAGTGCCGGCGCCCTCCCCGAGCCAGCGGCGGGTCGGTGCCACCACGTCGGGAGAGCTGGAGCCGTGGCAGATCTACGGCGAGCGGCCCGTGTACGACAACCGTTGGGTTCGACTCGACCTGGTCGACGTCGAGCCCCCAGGCGTGAAGCGCTTTGAGCACCATGTGGTGCGCCTTCAGCACGTCGCGATCACGGCCGTACTGGATGACCAAGACCGCGTACTCATGCTCTGGCGCTACCGCTTCGTGCCGGATCAATGGGGCTGGGAGCTTCCCGGCGGCATCGTGGACGAGGGCGAGGACGCCCATGCGTGCGCCACGCGGGAAGTCGAGGAAGAGACGGGCTGGCGCCCTGTTGCCCTTGAGCACGTAGTCACGTATCAGCCCATGGTCGGCATGGTGGACTCACCGCACGAGATCTTCGTAGCGCACGGTGCGGAGCAGATCGGTGAACCGACAGACGCAGAGGAAGCTGGCCGAGTCGAGTGGGTGCCGCTCACGGATGTCCCCGGCCTGATGGCGCGTGGTCAACTCATGGGGTCCGGAACCCTCGTTGCACTCCTGCACGTGCTCGCGAACAGGAAGAACGCTCCTACAGCCTCTGTGTGAGCTGATCGATGCGGCGGCGATGCCGCGCCGAACCGGTGCGGCTTGCCAACAGGCGCGCGGTCCTCAGGTGCTCTTGCGCCTGGTCGTACTCGCCGCGCGCCAGGTGCGCTTGGGCAAGGTCGCACCGGAGCCCCGATTCGGCACGGACGAACGTGGAATCGAGAGAGCCAAGCGCCTGGTAGAGGCTGCTAACCGCATCGTCGTCCCCGAGCATCGCGAGCGCGTTACCGCGCCATCGAGCCAGGTGCGAGGCATTAAGGAAAATGCTCAACATGTCCGGGTCCCTGGCTTCGTCGCCGGGCGGCAGCACGGACGCGGCCAGGTCAAGGGCGCGGCGGCAGTCGTCGGCCAGTTCGGGCCCGGCTTTGGCGCACAACTCCGCTTCGGCCGCGTAGAGCCACGCTTGAAGGCGTGGAGACATGTGGCCTTCAGCCGCCCTACGGGCGTCGCGCACAAGTGCCACGGCCAGTTCAGGCCGTCCCGCCTCGCTGAGGACGTAGGCCTGCTCTGCCATGGCGTGCGCGAGGTACATGGGCTCTCCGGCTTCCTGGGACGCGCGCTTGCCCAACTCGTAGTTTCGCCACGCTCGTTCGATGGCCCCCGCGTCCAAGGCCTGCCATGCTGCGAGCGTCGCGGCAGCAGCCAACGCCTGAGCAATAGGCCGTCGGGCGTCAGGGAGGACCGCGAACGTGAGCGCGTCTTCAAGCCTGGTCAGGTGGCCCGTCATCTGGTCGACGAGAGCGGCAGCCCCCATCTGCCTGTCCATCGTGCGGAACAGCTCGGTCTGATCAGTGAAGGTCTTCACCATGCCGAGGCCGACGCTCCGGGCCGAATCGATACGGCTGATCAGCTCGTCATAGCCGCCCACCAGTGGCGGCCCGGCTGCCTGCGTCCCGCCGAGCAACTCCTCGTCGGTGAGGCCGAGGAGAGGTCGGAGGATCGCCGCGAACCGCACTGAGATCTTGCGCTTGCCGTTCTCCCACTCGGAGACGTAGACGCGGAGACTCGCGGTCGTCGGGACGTCAAGCGCGTGCTGCCGGGCGTATCGCTCGACCTCCCGGACGAGACGTTCCTGAGACCAGCCGCGGGCAGTTCGAGCGTCCCTGAGCTGTTCACTCACGCATATCGCCCCCAGTCGCTAGGCCGTTCGGACCTCGCACCAGGATGCACCAAATCCCGAGGTCGAAGGGGGTTAACACTCCTCTTAACTTCCCAGTTGTTAAGGCCTGTTGGCTACCGGTGCACCCCTGCGCGGGAGTTCCCTCGGAGCATGCAGCAACCGCGAATCTTCCAGTCCTGGTGCACACCCTCTTGCATCTGGTGCGCACCAGATGCAAGCTACTGGTGCGCACCAGATTGGACGCGAAAGCGGCCCGTGGCGCTCTTACGTCGCCATGGGTCGACACAGCAAGGAGCGGCCTCCACCGCCAAGCAGATAGCCGCTCCTCGACCCGAAAGGGGTACCTCCATCATGCCTGGAACTGTCATGGAGCAGGGCACCGCGCAGGATGCGGGCTTAGGGATCACCCGCAGCGAACTCGGCGTTCTGCTGGACCACTTGCGGGAGATCCGGAAGTCGATCTCCGGTATGGAGCGGCGGATCGATGCGCTGGAGAGCGCGGCGCGCATCCCGGCCGTGTCGAAGGCAGGGCAGCCGGGGACGGTCGTCGCGAGCGGCCCGGTTGGCCGCCTGGTGGACAACGTGGACGTGCTCGGGGACCCGGAGCCGGGAGCTCCCACGCGGGTGACCGTGGATGTGTGCTCGCACCTGTCGTTCGGTGAACTGCTGGCCCTGTTGCTGTTCACGCCGGGGCTGAATCTGCTGTGGTCCGAGCTGGAGGACGACGACGTTGCGGTTCGGGAGGGCGTGAGCTTTGCCGTGCTGGCCAATGATCTGCTGGCCCTGGACGACCGCGCGGACTACGCCGTGTCCCTGTACCGCCGTCGGCCGCAGGCCTGCGCCCCGGCGGGCCTGCCGGAGGTGGACCCGACGTATGTGTACTGCGTGGGGCAGGCCATCCAGCGGGTGTACGGGGTGACGGCATGAGCACCGCCGCCCTGGACGCCCTGTACACGCAGGTTGGGGCCGCTGCGGCGCCGGTCGTCTCCCTTGCGGGGATGGACCGGCGCCGGGACGGCGACACCTTCGCCACCATCCCCGTGGCCGGGCTGGAGCTGACGGTGGGCGAGGCGGCCGCCGCGCTGTTCGAGACGGCTGCGGATGACCTCGCGCTTCCGGTGCCCAGCACCGACGCCCTGTACGCGGCGCTCACCGCCGCCGTGAACACGCTGGGCCCGACAGGGATCGCGGAGCACACGCCCGAGTTCGAGGGCCTGGACGGAGATCCGGTGGAGTGGCCGGAGGTGGCTGCCTGCCGCCGGTTCGCCTACCGGCTGGCCCTGTCGTTCTGGTACGCCGGAGCACGCTCGCGGCCGATGACGGCCGGGGAGGTCGGCGCGGCCGTGTACCTCTCCAGCCTGAACCGCTACCGGGCGGAGGTCTTCCGCGAGCTGCCGGGCCGCAAGCTGCTGCTGGCCCGCGCGATCCACGAGGGCGTCACGGCGGTGCCGACCGAGACCCTGATCCGTCTGGGTGCGGTGATGGGCGGGGAGTTGGGTGGAGCCGACCGTGACCGTGAGCGGGAGTGGTTGTACAAGCAGGCCCTGCCCGACTACCACCGCCGCCGCTTCGCGTTCGACCTGGTGCGCTTCGACCGCAGCCAGCCCGCGCCGCTGATCGTGCGCCCCGACTCCGGCGGCTACACCATCGGCCTGACCCCGCCGCCCGGCCCTGAGGGCACCTGGCTGCGGCCCCTGCGGGCGGAGTGGTAGCCGTGCGCCCCGGACACCCCCTCAACTCCGCCAGGCGGCGCGTGCGCAAGGAACAGCTCGCGCGCCGCCACGGGCAGCGCTGCGCCTACTGCCGCCGCCCGTTCTCCTGCCTGAGTGAGGCCACCCTCGACCACGTGGCGCCGTGCTCGCTGTGGCGTTCGTGGTCGGTCACCTCGCTGATGCTGGCCTGTGTCGACTGCAACCGCGCCAAGGCGAACCAACTGCCGCTCTCGCTGGCCCTGGTGCTGTGCGCAGTGTTCACGTCGACGCCCGTCAACGACGCTTCGACGCCCGTCGCCCCGACCGTCGACGCCCCGACTGTTCACGTCGACGGTCCCACGCTCACGGCCGCTCATGCCGTGTTCACGGCGCCGTTCACGCTCGGCCTCTGGCGGCTTCTGGCCCGACTCGCACACAGCCACCAGCCGACGTTCACGGCCGTGTGGTCGCCCGACCCGACCAGCCGACGGTCGACCCCTGACCGGCGTCAATCGGCATGCCACGACCGCCGTGAACAGCATCCGTCGGCCCGACCGGGCTGCCTGCGCGCACCCCGACCAGGGCGGGCGTGCGCGGGCCCCACCGGAGAGGCGGTGCCCGCGTGAACGCGCTGAACACCCCCGTGAACGGATCGGCCCGACCCGTGAAGACGGTGAACACCACCGTGAACGAGACAGCCGACTCCATGAACACCTCTGCCCTCGACGCGAGTCGGGCGCCAGTCGACCCGGCCCGGTCGACCCGCCGTCGGCCCGACCACGGCGACGACGGCGGCAAGAAGCCATCGGCCGCTTCCCGGCTCGTGGCGCTCGCCCGCGAGGAGTACCGGTTCGTGACGTCCCCCGACGGCCGCCCCTACGCGGTCGCCCTGGAGGGGCCGAACGTCGCGCTGCCGCTGCGGAACAAGGGCGGCTTGCGGCAGCGGCTGGCCCGGCAGTTCGCCGACGCCTACCCCGGCGAAGTCGCCTCGCAATCCGCGCTCGCCGACGCCATGACCGTCCTGGAAGGCATCGCCGACTCCGGCGACCCCGAACCCGTGCACCTGCGGGTCGGCCGGGACCCCGCCGGCGGAATCGTGGTCGACCTCGCCAGCGCCGACGGCCGCGCGGTCGTGGTCACGGCCACAGGGTGGAACGTCGTGGAGCGGGCCCCGGTGCTCTTCCGGCGTTCCGGTGCCATGGCCCCGATGCCTGCCCCGGTGCTGGACGGCGACGGACTGGCCAAACTCCACGCCCTGCTCAACATGGACGAACCCTCCTTCCACCAGCTCGTCGCGTGGCTGGTCGCGGCCTGGATTCCCGACATCCCCCACCCCGCCCTCGTCTGCAAGGGCGAGCAGGGCACGGGCAAGTCCAAGGCCGCGCAGATGTTCATCAACCTCATCGACCCGTCCCCGGCCGCCAAGCGCAGCCAGCCACGCGACGAAAAGGCCTGGTCGCGGCAGGCGTTCAGCTCATGGGCCCTGTGCCTGGACAACGTGAGCACGATCCCGCCGTGGCTCTCGGACACCCTGTGCAAGGCCGTGACCGGAGACGGTGTGGTCGACCGCGCCCTGTACACCGACGACGACGTGGTCGTGCTCACCTTCAAACGGGTGCTGGCCCTGACCACCATCGACGCCGGGGCGCTCGCCGGGGACCTGGCCGAACGCGTCCTCCTGCTCGACCTCCAGCTCATCGACTCCGAACACCGCCGCTCCGAAGAGGAACTCGACGCCACCTTCGAAGCCGTCCGCCCGGCCGTGCTCGGCGCCCTGTTCGACGTCCTCGCGTGCGTGCTCGCGGTCCTGCCCGGCGTGCGGCTTCAGTCCATGCCGCGCATGGCCGACTTCGCCCGCGTCCTCGCCGCCGTCGACCAGACACAGGGCTGGAACACCCTGAACGACTACCTCGCCACCTCCGCGAACGTCGCCACCGACGCCCTGGAAGGCGACCTGTTCGCCATGGCCATCGCCCACCTGGTGGAGCAGGCGGGCACCTGGCAGGGCACCGCCGGACAGCTCCTCGAAGCCCTGCCCGCGCCGCTGGTCCGCCCGCCGAACTGGCCCAAGGACGCCACCCGCACCAGCGGACGCGTCAAGCGCCTCGCCCCGCTGCTGCGCTCCATCGGAATCATGGTCGACGACACGCAGCGTAGCCGCGACCGGACCCGGCACAAGCTCCTCACCCTGTCCCGCGCACCCGACGAAGACGCGTCAGCGTCCGCACCCGAACAGGCCTCCCTCTGGCCGGAGGTGGCCCCACCGGGGCACGGCAGAACCCTGCCTGACCAGTCCTGACGTAGCCGGACCACCCGCCGGGCCGGGCCGCACACCAGCGGCCCGGACACGTCAAAGGCTGCGGACGCTACAGCCGTCCAGCGTCCTCAGCGTCCGCACTAGCGTCCGCACCCCGCACCCCCGCTGGCCTGCCACAACACGGCCTTGCGGACGCTGGAGCGCTGCGGACGCTGAAATACACCAACTCTCTAGGACGGCAACCGGCACCACTCCCACGCACCGCCCCAACGGACACGAGGAGTCACCAAAGCCATGGCCAGAGAAGAGCCCACCGACCCACGCGCCACCCTGCGCGGCGGCCTCCCCGACCGCTACCTCACCCCCGAGGACCTGGTCACCCTGTTCAGCCTCCCCAGCGTCGAAACCGTCTACCAGTGGCGCCGCAAACGCATCGGCCCCACCGGCTTCCGCGTCGGCCGCTACCTCCGCTTCAACCCCGCCGCCGTACAAGCCTGGGAAACCGAGCGAACCGCCCTCGACGACGAGGCGGCCTGAACCGCCGGTGCGACAGCGGGCGTGACGGAACTCCCGGCAGCGGCACCAGGTTTCGTCACGCGACCGGCACCGGCCCAGCGGGGTGCTAGGTCTAGCGCCCGCCCCTGCTAGGCCTAGCAGCCCTACTAGCAGCCGATCCGCCCTCTGACCAGCTGCCTAGCGCCTAGCACCCCCACCCGCTGGCACTCGTGAAACGGGCCCGAACGGCGAGGGAGGCAGCACCCGCCCGGCCGGGGAAGGGGGGAGAAGTCCCCCGGCACCTCCCCGGCCGCCCTCCCCCGCAGCCACCTGCGGAAACGGCCCCGGGGGAGGCAGGGGAGGCACCGACGGAGATCCCCCGGAACACCCCTCTGGCGGCCGTTTCGGGCCCCCGCCTCCACCTCCCCCGGCGGCACGACGAGCGGCAGGAAGCTCCGCCCACCGCCCCCAGGGAGCCAGGGAGAACTCCCTGACCACCTCCCTACCCCGCCTCCCTCCACCTGACCAGCGCAAAAGGCCTCTCAGGGAGGCAGGGAGGCGCACCCCCAACACCCCCGAACACCCCCTCAGGAAGCCGACCGAGACCCCTGTCTCCGCCTCCCTGAGACCCACCGCACGGGCCACCAGGCCCCGCAACGTCCTGCTACCGAGAAGGGAGTCAGCCCCGATGGCTGGCCACATCCAAGACCGCTGGTACAAGACCGGGACCGCCGCCGACGGCAAGACCGTCCGCGTCAGGACCGACCGCTACGGCAAGGGCCTGCGCTACCGCGCCCGCTACATCGGCCCCGACGGCACCGAGCAGAACAAGAGCTTCTCCGACGGCAAGAAGCGGCTTGCCGAGAAGTGGCTGACGCGGATCGAAGCGGACATGGACGCGGGCCAGTTCATCGATCCGAAGGCTGCCCGCACCACCTTCCGGCAGTACGCCGAGAAGTGGGTCAAGAGCCTCACTTCCGACGAGAACAGCCATGCGGCGGTCAAGTCTCGGCTCCGGCTGTACGCCTACCCGAACATCGGCTCTCGGCCGCTCGGCTCGTTCCAGCCGGAACACATCCGGGATTGGCTGGGCGAACTCAAGCAAGCAGTGCCGAATGCGACGCACCGGCGCCTCATCTTCGAGAACGTCTCGTCCGTCATGAACGCGGCGCTTGACGACGGCATTCTGCGGCGCAACCCGTGCCGAGCGACGTCGGTGAAGGCGCCTGAGCCTGTACCGACGCGGGTCAAGCCGTGGACGGCCGCGCGGATGTTCGCCGTGCGGGCGGCGCTCCCCGAGCAGTACCGCGCGATGGCCGACCTTGGGGCAGGGTGCGGACTGCGGCAGGGCGAGATCTTCGGCCTGCCGGTCGACGAGGTCGGATTCCTCACTGGCTGGCTGCACGTCGGCTTCCAGGTGAAGCAGGTCCGGGGGAGGCAGGTGTTCGCGCCCCCGAAGCGGGGCAAGGTGCGGGACGTGCCCCTGCCTGCGGAGGTCGCGAAGGTGCTGACCGAGCATGTTCGGCGGTTCCCGCCGGTCGACGTCACCCTGCCTTGGCTGACGCCCGACGGCGAACCGCTCACCAAGAAGCTCGTGTTCGTCGCACCGCAGGGCGGGGCGCTCTGGCGCGACGTCTTCAACGACGTCGCCTGGAAACCCGCTCTGGCTGCCGCTGACGTCATTCCGGTGCCGGGGGCGGGCGAGCGGTACGCGGCGGCGCGAGCGCACGGCATGCACGCCCTCAGGCACTTCTACGCGTCCGTGCTCCTGGACGCCGGGGAGAGCATCAAGGCTCTGAGTACCTACCTGGGGCACAGCGACCCCGGTTTCACGCTCAGGGTCTATACGCACCTGATGCCGAGCAGCGAGGGGCGCACCCGGAAGGCTGTCGACGGGGTGTTCCGCGCGGCCGGTTCCCATGATCACGGCCCTGGGACGGCCCACGCTGCCTGAGAAGGCCCGGTACGGCGGCTCCGCCGCAGGTCAGAGGCATATCGGCCTGTCTGGCGCACAGATGGCTAACATGTGCCCAACGGCCCCCGTTTTGGCGTGGCCGCGACAGCCAACGGGGGCTGCGGGCACTGGGGGAGTAGGGCACGCATGGCAGGCGAGCTGCGGTTCGGGCTCCTCGGCGTGCCCGCCGTGTACGACGCGGCGGGCGAACCCCGCCCGCTCCGCAGCCCCAAGGCCCGCGCCCTGCTGACCGCGCTGCTGCTCGCACCGGGCCGCGTGGTCTCCGCCGACGCGCTCACGGAGGCGCTGTGGGGCGACGCGCCGCCCGCCTCCGCCCGTGCCTCGCTGCAGAACCACGTCACCCGGCTGCGCCGCCTCCTCGACGACCCGGCCCGGCTGCGCGCCGTACCGCCGGGCTACCGGCTGCTCGTGGCCGACGGCGAACTCGACGTCCGCGTCTTCGAACGGCACGCCGCCGCGGCCCGCGCGGCCCACGCCGCCCGCGACTGGGACACCGCCGAGGCCGAGGCCGCGGCGGCCCTGTGCCTGTGGCGCGGCGCCCCGCTCTCCGGCCTCTCCACGACCACCGCGGGTGACGCCCTGGTCCAGCGCCTGGAGGAGGCCCGCCTGCTCGTCCTGGAGTGGCGCCACGACGCGGCCCTGGAACGCACCCTTGAGCGTGGACCCGAACTCGCGGCCCTCGTACCGGAGTTGGCTTCGCTCGTCACTGAGCATCCGCTCCGCGAGGCGTTCCACCGCCAGCTCATGCTCCTGCTGCACCGCACCGGCCGCCAGGCGGAGGCCCTGGCCGTCCACCGCGCACTGCGCCGCAGGCTGGTCGAGGAGCTCGGCGTCGAGCCGGGCGACGGCGTCCGCGCGGCCCACCGGGAGATCCTCAGCAGCCCCGGAGCCCGCGCCACCCCCGCCGCGCAGCCGACCCGCGCCGTCCTCGCCGGGGGTCGCCCCACCACGTCACCGCCGCGCCGCGCGCCCCGCCCCGCCCAGCTCCCGCCCGCGCCCTCGCACTTCACAGGGCGCGAGGACACGGCCCGTGAGCTGCGCGAACGGCTCACCGACGGCAGCGGGGGCGCCCCGCCCGTGGTCGTGCTCTCGGGCATGGCGGGCGTCGGCAAGAGCGCCCTCGCCCTGCACGTCGCACACGGCCTGCGGGAGCACTTCCCCGACGGCCAGCTCTACGTCAACCTGCACGGGGCCACCCCCGGCGTCGCCCCGCTCACCCCGGGCCAGGCCCTCGCCGCGCTGCTCCGCGACCTCGGGGCCGAGGCCCGGCACGCCCCCGACGACCCGGACGCGGCGGCCGCGCTGCTGCGCTCGCTCCTGGCCCCCACCCGTACGCTCCTCGTCCTCGACGGGGCCGCGAGCGCCGCGCAGGTGCGGCCGCTGCTGCCCGGCGGCGCGGGCTGCGGCACCCTCGTGACCAGCCGCTCCCCGCTCACCGCGCTCGACGGCGCCGCCCGCTTCCCGCTGCCCCCGCTGTCCGCCGAGGCCAGCACCGCGCTGCTGCGCGCCGCGTCGGGGCGGGCCGACCTCGGCGCGGGGCACCCGCTGGTGCGGCTCACGGGCCGCCTCCCGCTCGCGCTGCGGATCGTCGCGGCCCGGCTCGCCGCCCGCCGCGCGCTCACCCCGGACGCCCTCGCGGGCCTCCTGACGGACTGCGAGGGCCGCCTGAGGCACCTGGAGTACGACGACTTGAGCGTGCGGCGCTCCCTCGACGTCGCCCTGGAGGCGCTGCGCACCTCCGACCGCGACAGCGACCGCGACGCCGCCCGCGCCCTCGGCGTCATCGGCGCGCTCGACCTGCCCGCGTACGGCGCGCAGCTCCTCGCGAGGCTGCTCGGCACGGAGCGCTGGCGCGCCCAGGCCGCCCTGGACCGCCTCGTCGACGTCGCCCTCCTCGAAGAGACCGCGTACGGCCGCTACGCCCCGCACGACCTCGTACGGGACTTCGCCCGCGCCCACCGCGAGCCCCGTCCCGCGGGCGCCTTCGGCGCGACGGCCCTGCGCTGGTACGGCGACACCGCCCGCGCGGCGCTGCTCGCGATCGCCCCGGAGAGCCGGGACCGAGAGGACCGCCTCGCCGTCCCCGCGCCCGCCGTCCCCGCGCCCGAAGACCTGGAGCCCTTCGGCTCCCTGGACGCCGCGTTCGCCTGGGCCGACGGGGAGCTGGACAACGTCGTCGCCCTCACCGAACGGCACACCGGCGACGCCTCCGGGCTCGTACCGGCCCTGGTGCGGAACCTCTTCCCGTACCTCCAGCGCCGCGGCCGCCTCACCGAGTGGGGCACCCTCGCCGCGATCGCCGTGGACACCGCGCGGCTGCACGGCGACCCGGCCGTGACGGCGCAGGCCCTCACCGACCTCGCGGGCCACCGCTTCATGACGGGCCGCGCGGGCGAGGCCCTGGCCCTGAACGACGAGGCGCTCGCCCTGTGGCACGGCATCGGCCGCGCGTCCTGCGTGCGCCGCGGCCTGAACCACCGGGGCCTGCTGCTCGACGGCCTGGGCCGCCGCGCGGAGGCCGTGGACGCCCTGACCCGGGCCCTGGACCTCGCCCGCTCCCTGGACGACCCGCTCAGCGAGGCCATCACGTTCAGTCACCTCGGCAACCTCTACGAGCACAGCGACGCCCGGCTCGCCATCGTCCACCACGAGCGCAGCCTCGCCATCGGCGAACGCATCGGCCACGCCGTCGTCCGCCAGTCCGCGCACTGCAACATCGGCTACGCCCACCTCGCCCTCGGCGAACCGGCCGCCGCCCTCGGCCACTTCGAGGTCAGCCTGCGCGTGCACGGCGAGTACGAGGACTGGCACGGCGAGTCCCACACCCGCCTCGGCCTGGTCCGCGCCCTGCGCGCCCTGGGCCGCACCGCGGAGGCGGACCGCGCCTGCGCCCTCCTCCTGGAGCGCGCCGCCCACCGCGGTGACACCCACATGACCGGCCTGGCCCGCCACCAGCACGGCCTCCTCCTCCGCGCCCAGGGCCGTCCCCAACAGGCCCAGGAGCAGTGGCGCTCGGCCCTCACCGCCCTGGAGTCCCTGGACGGAGCGAGCCCCAAGGTAGTGACGGAACTGCGCGAACTCACCGGCGGACCATCGAGCCCGACCGGCGTTTGAGGACGAGCGCGCAGCGCGAAAGGGCCCGGTCCGAAGGGTGGCCGCACGCTTCACTTGGCATCGGCGTAGCACCGTACGACCGCCGTGGTGAACGGAAACCGCACCGGGGTCTCGCCGAACGCGATCCGCCCCGCCAGGTCCCCGGCCTCCCGCACGGCCGCCGCGACCTCCTCCGCCTCCTCGTCCGGGCAGTGCACGATCACCTCGTCGTGCTGGAAGAAGACCAGCTCGGCGCGGAGGTGCGCGGTGGCCCTGCGCAGCGCGGCGAGCATGAGCAGAGCCCATTCGGAGGCGCTGCCCTGCACCACGAAGTTCCGTGTGAAGCGACCGCGGGCGCGGGCGTTGGTGGAGGCGTACCCGGGGGTGAAGCCGCCCTCCCGGGGGGTGTCGTCGGGCTCGGCGGCGTCCTCCTGCGGCAGGCCCGCCTCGCCGAAGGCGTCCTCGCCCGTGCCGGCCGCGGGCGGGCTGGTCCGGCCCAGCCAGGTCCGCACGAGCCGGCCCTCCTCGCCCGCGCGCGCCGCGTCGTCGACGTACGCGACGGCCTGCGGGAAGCGGCGGCGCAGCGCCGCCAGGTTCTTCAGGCCGTCGCCGGAGGTCTGGCCGTAGACCGCGCCGAGCAGCGCCAGCTTGGCGTGCTCGCGGTCGCCGGAGAACGCGCGGTCCGACAGCCGTGCGTACAGGTCGTCGGGGCTGGCCGCCACGTCCATCAGGCCCCGGTCGCGCGAGATGGCGGCAAGGACGCGCGGCTCCAGCTGGTCGGCGTCGGCGACGACGAGCCGCCAGCCCGGGTCCGCGACCACCGCGCGCCGGATGACCTTGGGGATCTGCAGGGCGCCGCCGCCGTTCGTGGTCCAGCGGCCGGTGACGGTGCCGCCCGGCGTGTACTCCGGCCGGAAGCGGCCGTCGCGCACCCAGTCCTGGAGCCAGGACCAGCCGTGGGCGGTCCACACGCGGTACAGCGACTTGTACTCCAGGAGCGGGCGCACGGCGGGGTGGTCGATCTCCTCCAGCTCCCAGCGCCGGGTCGAGCGGACCTTGACGCCCGCCCGCGCGAACGCCTTGACCACGTCCGCGGGCAGGTCGGGGCGCACCCGGTGCCCGAAGGCCGCCGACACCTCGTCGGCCAGCTCGGCCAGGCGCCGGGGCTCGCCACCGCCGCCGTACCGCTCGCCGAGCAGCTCGGTGAGGACGTCGCGGTGGACGTCCGCGCGCCACGGCAGCCCGGCCCCGTTCATCTCCGCGGCCACGAGCATGCCCGCCGACTCGGCGGCCGTGAGCAGCCGCATCCGACCCGGGTGCGCGGTCGCCCCATGCCGTTCGAGCTGCTCCGCGTACACCTCCAGGAGGGCGTCGAAGGGCAGTGGGGCGGACGCGGACGGTTCGAAGAGGGAGTCCTGCGCGCCAGGCACCGCGGCGCGGGGCGGAGGGTCCGGGGGCACGGGTCTTCGCCTGCCGCGCGCCCAGGCGGCCGCCGCCGAACGGGGCTCGCCGAGCCGCCCCTCGTGCGCGAGCAGCAGCGCCTCCGCGGCCTCCACGTCGTAGCAGCGCTCGACCCGGACGCCCGCCGCGAGCAGCCGGGGATAGAGGCCGGCGGTGGACCGCCACACCCAGCGTCCGACCCCGGGGCGCCGCCGCACCGCCCCGGCGAGGTCGTCCTCCCGCACGGCGGGCCCGACGGGCAGCCCGTCGTCCCCGAGCTGTGCCACGAGCACCCCCGGCCCGTCCTCCGCGATGGCCCACCGTTGCGCTTCCACCCCTCGACGATCGCACCCGCCACTGACAATCGGGCCCCGGACCTGGGCGGCCGCCCGGCCGCACCCCGCATGGCCCACCCCGCATGCCGCCCCCGGCCGCCCCTGCCACGCTCGGTGCCATGCGCGTCGCCCTGGCCCAGACCGACTGCGTGCTCGGCGAGGTGGACGAGAACCTGGAGGTCGCCCGCGAGTGCGTGGCCCAGGCACGGGCCCAGTCCGCCGACCTCGTGGTGTTCCCCGAGCTGAGCCTGCACGGCTACCACCTGGGCGCCCTGAAGCGGGACACCTCGCTGCCCGCCGACGACCCGCGCCTGCTCGGCCTGTCCCTGCTCGGCCCGGACGTCCTGCTCGGCCTGCACGAGCACACCAGCCTGCGCGCGTACAACACGTCGGGCTACTACGCGGCGGGCGCCCTGCGGCACGCGCACCGCAAGCTGTACCTGCCGAACTACCTCGCCTGGGAGGAGCGCAAGCACGTCAGCCCGGGCCAGCACCTGCGCGCCTACGACCTGCCCGGCGGGCACGGCCGCGCGGCCACGCTCATCTGTAACGACGCCTGGCAGCCGGTGCTTCCGTGGCTCGCGGTGCAGGACGGCGCGGAGGTCATCGTCGTCCCCACGAACAGCGCGGCGAGCCTCGACCCGGAGGCGATGGACACGGGCCTGTACTGGGACACCCTGCTGTCGTACACGGCCCGCATGCTCCAGTGCTGGGTGGTGTTCGTGAACCGCGTCGGCAACGAGAACGGGGCCACGTTCTGGGGCGGTTCACGGGTCGTGGACCCGCGCGGCACGGTGGTCGCGCAGGCGCCCAAGTGGGAGCCGGGCCTGGTCACCGTCGACATCGACCTGCACGAGGCCCGGCGCCAGCGCCGCGCGGTCCCCCTGGTCGCGGAGGCCCGCCTCGGCCTCATCGACCGAGAGGTCCGCCGCCTGATCGACGAGGGCGGCGACTCTTAGCCTGTCCGCTGTGGGCAATCGTCCCGCAGGGCGGGACGGGTGGGCACAGCACCGCGGCGCCGCCCAGCCGTCGCACCAGGGCCGCAAGGCCTCAGCCGTCCGAGGCCAGGCAGGCCCGGGGCACCCGCCACGCCCCCGCCACCGCGGCCACCGCCCCGCACACCCCCGCGCACACCCCCATGGCCCCCCACGGCACCACCACCCCCACCGGCACCGAAAGGCGTGCGAGAGCCAGCGCGAGCCCCCCGAGCCCGACCGCCGTCACCGCGAGCCCCAGCACCACGCCCACCGCCACCGCGACCACCGCCTCCCCGGCCGCCACGAGCCGCAGCTGACCGGGCGTCGCCCCCGCCAGGCGCAGGGACCGCAGCTCGGGAGCCCGTACCGGCGCGGTCATCAGCAGCGTGGAGACCAGGGAGATCGCCGCGTACGTGAGGCAGAGCGCGAGCAGCATGAGCAGGCCGAGCCGGGTCTGGCGCCGCATCTCCGGGTACGTGGTGGCGAGCCAGTCGTCGACCGGCCGCACCACACCGCCGCTCGCGCGCAGCACCCGCGCCACGGCGGCGCGGTCGGCCCCGGCCCCGAGCCGGACGTCGAGGCGGTCCACGGGTGCGCCCGCCGCGTTCGCGGCGGTCACGTACGCGCCGTTGTCGCCGGTGCCGCGCGCGAGGACCGCCACGATCCGCAGCCGGGCCCGCCGCCCGTCGCCGAGCCACACGGACACCCGCTCGCCGACGCGGTGCCGCTGCCACTCCTCGTCGACGACGATCGAACGGTCGTCGAGGTCGCGCACGTCGCCCGCCACCACCGGCAGCCGGGTCACCGCCGCGAACGCCGCCGGGTCGGCCACCGCCCGCGCCTCGGCCCTGACCACCGCCGACCCGTCGTCCTCGGGCACGAACACGGCGGTGGCGGCGGACGCGGCGACGGTGGCGCCCGCGACCGGACCCGCGGGGCGCAGCCCCGCGCCGGTGACGACGAGGTCGGCGGCGGTGCGCTGCCGGGCCTCCGCCGCCTTCGCCGCGCCGACCGTCCCGGCGGAGCCGAACAGACAGCCCGCCAGTGCCACCGTGACGAGGACGGGCGCGGCGACGGCGGCGGTGCGGCGCACCCCGGCGCCGCAGCCGGCGCGGACGATCCGGGCGAGGGCGGCCGCCCGGCGGGCCCGCCCGGGCCGCGCGACGGCGGGACGGGGGAAGAGCGCCACGACGTGCCGTACGAGCAGCGGCGCGAGCGCGGCGACCGCCGTGGCCAGGAACATCGGCAAGACGGTGTACGTCTTGCGCTTGAGCAGGTCCGAAGGGTCCGACCACAGCGTCCACAGGAGCATCCCGAGCGCCCCCGCGAGCAGCGCGGCGCCCGCGACGCGGCGGCCCGGCGGCATCACCCCGGTGTCGAGCGACGCCTCGCGCAGCGCCTCCACGGGGCTGACCCGGGCCGCGCGCCGCGCCGCGCTCCAGGCTCCCGCCAGGGCGACGAGGAGCCCGGTCCAGAAGGCGAGTTGATACGGCCACCAGGTCCAGCGCAGGCCTTCGGCCACCGTGAACCACGGCGGTGCGACCTCCGCGTCCACCAGGGCCCGCGCGAGGCGCGGGGCGACCCAGGCCCCGAGCCCGCAGCCGGTGGCGGCCGCCAGGGACCCGACCACCAGGGCCTCGCCGAGCAGCCAGCGCCGCACCTGGCCCCGGCTCGCCCCGGCCGCCCGCAGCAGCCCCAGCTCACGGCGGCGCAGCGCCACCACGAACGCGCACGTGGACGCGGTCACGAACGCCGAGACGAACACGGCGACGCCGCCCGCCGTGCCGAGGAACGCGTTCACGGCCACGAGCGCCCGCCCGTCCCGCTCCGCGCCCGGGTCGACGCGGGCGCGGTCCGCGCCGGTGAGCACCCGGGCCCCGGTGCGGGACGCGGCGACGGCGGCCCGCACCGCGCCGACGGGCGCGCGCACGCCGACGGCGTCCGGCCCGCCGCTGACCCGCACCGGGCCGAGCCGCCGCAGGTCGGCGAGCAGTTCCTTGTCCACAGGGTGTGGATGGACGAGCCGCTCCTCGACGCGCTCGGTCCGCGGCCCCCGCCGCACCGGCACGCTCAGCGTGTCCCGCCCCGCCACGACCACGGGCGACGCCGCGAACCGCTGGGGCCCGCGCTCCGCGCCGCCCGTGCTCGCGGCGAGCCCCACCCCCATCGCGGCGGTCAGGGCCACCCCGAGGGCGACGGCGACGAAGGCCCCGAGGAACCCGGCCCAGCGAGAACGGAGCGAAGCAAAGATCATGCCCCAAGCGAACCGCCCCCGGCCTCCCGCCTCACGCCCCCTGGCGGGCGGATCGGAGGTAGGGCCAGACCTACCCTTAGGGGTATGGACTCGGTGATCGACAAGGCGTTCGCGGCGGCCCTGTACGCGCACACGCCCCCTGACGCGACCACCGGGCCCGGCGACGGCGCGAGCGGACGCGGACGCCGCGGGCGGCGCGGCCGTGGTGCCGTCGCGGCGCGGCACGTCGACGACGCCCTCGACACCGCCGCCTCCCTGCTCGCCGCCGCCCCCGCCGCCGACGCCGAAGTGGCCCGCCGCGGCGAGGAGTTCGTGCGCCGCGCCTGGGAGCGCGGCTGGCAGCCCGCCGACGTCGTCCGGCTCGTGCGCCGCGACCTCGACGAGGACCACGTACGCCTCGCCGCCGAGCTCATCCGCGCCGAGACCCGCCGCTACGCCCCCGAGGAGCTGCCCGCCCGCTGGCCCGGCCAGCTCGCCGACCTCGACGCGCTCGCCCCGTGGCGCGCCCCGGACCGCTTCACGCGCGCCACCGCCCTGCTCACCCTCTACCGCCTCCTCCTGCACCTGCCCGCCATCGAGCCGGTCGGCCCGCCCCCGGGCGCCCGCGGCCCGCTCGACGCCCCGCCCGCGCACGACGAGCCGCGCGCCCTGACCCGGATCCGCGCCCTGCTGGCCAAGGCCGAGGCGACCACGTTCCCGGAGGAGGCGGAGGCCCTGACCGCGAAGGCGCAGGAGCTGACGGCCCGGTACAGCGTCGACGAGGCGCTGCTCGCCGCGCGCACGCACGCCACCGGCACGCCCGGCGCCTGCCGCGTCGGCGTCGACGCCCCGTACGAGACCGCGAAGGCGATCCTCCTCGACGCCGTCGCCACCGCGAACCGCTGCCGCGCCGTGTGGAACGAGGCCTTCGCCTTCTCCACCGTCGTCGGCTTCGAACCCGACCTGGACGTCGTCGCCTTGCTGTACGCCTCCCTCCTGGTCCAGGGCACGGCGGCCATGACCACCGCCGAGGCGGGCCAGCGCGCGGGTGGCCGCAACCGCACCAAGACCTTCCGCCAGGCCTTCTGGATGGCGTACGCCCACCGCGTCGGCGCCCGTCTGGAGGCCGCTGCCGCGCCCGTCACGCACGAGGGCGCGGACGGCGCGCTGCTCCCGGTGCTCGCGGCCCGGGACGTCTCCGTCACCGACCGCACGGAGCGGATGTTCCCCGAGACCACCACGACCCGCGTGCGCGGCGTGCACGACGGCGCGGGCTGGGCCGAGGGCGCGGCCGCCGCGGCGGGCGCTAACCTTCACGCACGTGTGAGGCTTCCGGACACCCTTACGGACACGACGGACACGAGGGACTGACATGCGCATCGGAGAACTGGCGGAACGCACCGACACGTCCCGCAGGCTGCTGCGCTACTACGAGGAACAGGGCCTGATCGTCGCCGACCGGACCCCCAACGGCTACCGCGACTACGACGAGTTCTACGTCGACCGCGTCCTGCAGATCCGCGGCCTCCTGGAGGCCGGGCTGCCCACCCGCATCATCAAGCAGATCCTGCCCTGCCTGAACAAGCCCCGCGTCATCCACTTCCCCGACGCGACGCCGGAGATGCTCGCCACCCTGGCACACGAGCGCGACCGCATGACCGAGCGCGTCGAATGCCTGACCCGCAACCGCGACGCGATCGCGGAATACCTGGCAGCGGTAACCCGAACCCGAGCCCAACAACCGGCCTGACCCCGAAGCCCGCCCGCGGACGACCGGCCCGCCCCCCCCGCCCTGTGCGCGGCTGGCCCGCCTTCCCCACCCCCGCCCCTGTGGGCGGCTGGTCCACCCCCCCGCCCTGTGGGCGGCTGGTCCGCCCAGGGGGCGGAACGGGCGGGCACAGGGCGGACCGCCGCGCGACGCGAACCCCACCCGCGCCCCACCACGCCAGCACCCGCACACCGAGCCCCACCCCATAAACCCCCAAACCCCTGCGTACCATCACGGAGTGACCTGGTGGCGAGCACTGAGACAGACCGCCCACACGGGCCTGTCCGTGGAGCGCCGCCGCCTGGAACCCCTCGTGGCCCTGCGCGGAGCCACCGGCCTCGCCCTCGTCATCGGCGCGAGCCTCACCCTCTTCGGCCCCGCCGTGGCGGCAAGCTCCGCGTTCGGCGCGTACCAGGCGGCCATCGCCACCTTCCAGCGCAGCTGGCGCCCGCGCCCCGAGCTCGCCATCGCCTCCGGCACGAGCCTCGCCGTCTCCACCTTCCTCGGCTACGTGACGGGCTCCCACCAGCCGCTGTTTCTCGCCCTGCTCGCCCTGTGGACCTTCCTCGCGGGCCTGAGCTGGGCGGCGGGCCCCACGATCGGCCTCATCGCCACGTCCAACGTCGCCATCATGCTGGTGACCATCACCCTCCCCACCTCCATCGCGGCGGCCGCGGGCCACGCCGCGACGATGGTCGTCGGCGGCCTCGTCCAGGCGGCCCTGGTGGTCGTCTTCCCGGTACGCCGCTGGGGCGCCCACCGCGACGCCCTGGCCGACGCCCTGGCCGCGGAGGCCGACTACGCCCGCCGCCTGCGCCACGACCCGGCGGCCCCCTTCGACCCGGTCCCGCTGATGGCGGCCCGCGACGCCGCGACGATCACTCCGCGCCAGGCCCGCACCCGCCCCGCCGAACTCCACGGCGCCCGCGGCCTCGCCGAACGCATCCGCCCGGTGCTCGCCTCGCTCGCCGACCCGGCGATGGGCGTCCCCGAGGAGGGCCCCGAACGCGCCCGCGCCCGTGAACTCCTCGCCGCCGCGGCCGACATCCTCGACGCCGCCGCCCGAGCCATCCGCCACGGCACCCCCGTCCGCCTTCCGCCCCCCGCCGTGGCCGCCTTCCAGACCCCCGACACGGGCGCCATCCTCCAGGGCCCACCCCACAGGGCGGCGACGCGCCTGGGAGCCCTGCTCAAGGACGTGGTGGAAGTGGCAGGCGGCCGCGCGACCGCTCCCGCCGCGCCCGAGGCGCCGAGCGACCGTGACGCCAGGGCGAGCGCCAAGCACCTCCTCCGCCCGGGCCTGGCGGCCCTGGTCCCCGCCGCCGCCAAGGCCATGCGCACCGAGCTCCGGCGACGCGGCTCCCCCGTCACCCGCCACGCCCTTCGCGTCACCACGGTCGCCACCGCCGGCTACGCCCTGGGCACCCACCTCCCCCTGGGCCACGCCTACTGGGCCCCCATGGCCTCGGTCATGGTGATGCGCCCGGACTTCTCCCAGACGTACTCCCGCGCCGTCGCCCGCTTCGCCGGCACCCTCGTCGGCGTGGCCCTGGCCACGGGCCTGGTCCAGCTCGTCCACCCCGGCACCCGCCTCTCCGCGGCGCTCGCCGTCCTCTGCGCGGGGCTCATGTACCTGCTGATGCGCACGGGCCAGTTCGCCGCGCAGGCCTGCGTCGCCGCGTACGTGGTGTTCCTGCTCGGCATGGGCGGCGAGGAGTGGACGCAGACGGTCCCGGAGCGCGTCTTCCTGACGCTGCTCGGCGGCGCCCTCGCGATGCTCGCGTACGCCTTCTACCCGGCCTGGGAGACCCCGCGCCTGCGCACCCGCCTCGCGGACTGGCTGGCGGCGGACGGCCGGTACGCCGCCGCCGTCGTCGGCCACTACGCCGAGCCCGCCGGCAAGTCCTGCCCGGACGTCCGCGAGGCCCTGCTCGCCGCCCGCGACGCCCGCGTCGCCTGGCAGGAGGCGGCCGAGCGCGCCCAGCGGGAGCCCGTGCGCCACCGCGGCCTGTCCCGCGCCGCCGCGCAGGGAGCCGAGCTGGCCCTGGTGCAGATCGGCCGCGTCGCCATGCTGATGGAGGCGCACCTGCCGGAACGCGGCGCGCCCCCGGTCCCGGCCGCCGCCCGCTTCGCGGACGCCCTGCGCACCGCGACCGCCCAGGGCGCGCGGGCCGTGCGCGAACGCCGCGTCCCCGACTGGGGCCCGGTGCGCGAGGCCCTGGACGCCTGGGACGGCGAGGGCGTCCCGGACCGCGTCGTCCGGCGCGGCACGGGCCTGCTCCTCCAGGCCCTCGACGACCTCTCCGACGCCCTGGACACCACGCCGCCGCCGATGCTGGTGGACGGCACGGACAGCGGCGGCGGGCACTGAGCGGTCTTGTGCGAGTGCGGTGCGGTTCGGCAGCGCCCCGAAGGGGCGCGGGGAACTGCGCGTTCAGCCACGACGGTCCCGCAGGTGATCGACGGCCCATCGGGGCGATTCCAGCGAAGCGCTCGGCGGCCGGGCTACCAGGAGGACTTGCGCACGCCGGGCAGGAATCCGGCGTGCGCCTGCTCGCGCAGCCGGACCCGGGAGAGCCCGAACGTCCGCACGTACCCGCGCGGCCGCCCGTCCACGCTGTCGCGGTTGCGGACGCGCGTGGCGCTGGCGTCGCGCGGCTGGCGCGCCAGTTCCCGCCGGGCCGCGAGCCGTTCGGCGTCCGGCGTGGACGGGCTGCGGAGCAGCTCCTTCAGCTCGGCCCGCCGCGCGGCGTACCGGGCGACGACCTCGCGCCGCTTCTCGTTCTTCGCGACCTTGCTCTTCTTGGCCATCAGACCTTCACCCCGCGCGCCCGGATCCTGGCGACGGCGGCCTCGACGCCGATCACGTCGACGGTCTTGATGCCCCGGGCGCTCAGCCGCAGGCGCACGTACCGGCTCTCGCTCGGCAGCCAGTAGCGCTTGCTCTGGACGTTCGGGTCGAAGCGGCGCGAGGTGCGCCGGTGGGAGTGGGAGACGTTCTTGCCGAAGCCGGGCTTCGCGCCGGTCAGCTGGCAGTGGGCGGACAAGGTGACGCACCTCTCGTTCGGTGGTGGCTCCGGCCATTTGGAAACGGGATCCATTTTCATATACTAGCCCTCATGGCTCGCAACGAACTCCGCCCCGTCATCAAGCTCCGGTCCACCGCCGGCACGGGCTACACGTACGTGACCCGCAAGAACCGCCGGAACGACCCGGACCGCCTGACCCTGCGCAAGTACGACCCCGTGGCAGGCCGCCACGTCGACTTCCGAGAGGAGCGCTGATCCGCGTGCGACCCGGAATCCACCCGCCGTACGGGCCCGTCGTCTTCCGCGACAAGGCCGCGGGCTTCGCCTTCCTCACCCGCTCGACGGCCACCAGCGACAGGACGGTCGACTGGGAGGACGGCCGCACGTACCCCGTCATCGACGTCGAGGTCTCCTCCGCGAGCCACCCCTTCTACACGGGGCAGCAGCGCGTCCTCGACACGGCGGGCCGCGTGGAGCGCTTCGAGCGGCGCTACGGGAGCGCCCGCCCGTCCGCGGCGCCCGACACCGCTGACGACGGGGCCCGTTGATGGGCGCCACCCTGGCCGTCGCCCTCGTCGGGGGCCTGCACACGGAGGCCAGGGCCGCGGCCGTGGCGCGGCTCCTGGCCACCGTCCCCGACAGCGTGGCCCTGCACCACGACCTCTCCACCGCCGCCACGGGCCGGGTCGTACGGACCGTGCGCGACGCCACCGGTGTCCTCTCCACCGGCGAGACCCCTCTCGTCAACGACTGCGCCTGCTGCGCCCTGCGCGAGGACCTCGTCCCGGAGCTGGAGCGGCTCGCCGCGGGCGGTCTCACCCGGCTCGCGGTCGTCGAACTGTGGGACTCCGTCGAACCGAAGGCGATGGCCGAGGTCATCGCCGGACACGGCTCGCGGGCGCTGCGCCTGAGCGGCGTCATCACGGCCGTCGACCCGGGCCTGCTCCTGCCCTGCCTCGCAGGCGGCGACGACCTGGCGGACGCGGGGCTCGCCGCGGCGCCCGGCGACCGGCGCACCGTCGCCGACACCTGGGCGCGCCAGCTGGAGTACGCCCCGGTGCTCGCCGTCCTGGACACGGCGGGCGCCGACGCCGAGGACCGCGCGCTCCTCGCCCAGCTCCACCCGACGGCCCGTCAGGTCCCGATCGGCGACGGCGACCTGGCGGGCGCCGCGCTCGCGGGCTTCGACGTGGAGGCGGCCGCCGCCGCGCAGCACCCGGCGTGCGCGCTGCTGCCCGCCGAGGCCGACGACGGCGGCGTCGCCACGCTCGTGTGGCACCGCCGCAGGCCCTTCCACCCCGAGCGCCTGTACGCGGCCCTGGAGGAACTCACCTGTGCGGCCGCCCGCAGCCGGGGCCGGTTCTGGCTCGCGGACCGGCCGGACACGCTGCTCGCCTGGGACGCGGCGGGCGGCGCGCTGTGCGTCGAGAGCGCGGGGCCGTGGCTGGCGTCCCTGCCGGACGCCGCCTGGGACCTGGTGCCGCCGGTGCGCCGCGCGGCCGCCGCCCTCGACTGGCACCCCGAACACGGCGACTGCTGCCAGCACCTCGTGTTCACCTCGCCGGGCCTCGACCGCGACGCCCTCACCGAGGTCCTGGAGTCCTGCCTCCTCACGGACGAGGAATACGCGGCGGGCCGCACGGCCTGGAAATCCCTGCCTCCGGCCTTCGACCAGTTCCTGGAGGTCTGAAACTCTCCTCCTTGCTGTCCGGCAATCGTCCCGCAGGGTGAGTGGGGGCATCCCCTGCTCGAGCGCAGCCGAGAGCTTGGGGAAGGGTGGGTACAGCCCCAGGTGCCGCTCAGCCGCTCGACCAGCCCCCGGGCCCCGCGGCGCCCGAAGCCACCAGGGGGCGCACGCGCAGCGCCCGCGCTTCCGCCCGGCCAGGGCCCCGCCCCCACCGGGAACCCCCCGACGGATCTTGCTCGTCCCCCCGGACGGCCCCCCTGCCACCGGGCAGACCCGCGGGCCCCGAGGTCAAGGAGAGGCGGCGCCCACCATGGTCAGCACCGGCGAACACGAGGACCGGCTGTTCGCCGCGCTGGCCAACGGCACCCGCCGCGAGGTCCTGCGCCTGCTGCGCGACCGCGGCCCGCAGCCCGTACAGGCCCTCGCCTCGCACTTCGACATGCGCAGGCCCAGCCTCTCGGAGCACCTGAAGGTGCTGCGGGAGGCCGGTCTCGTCTCCGGGGAGCGGGCGGGCCGCCAGCGCATCTACCGGATCGAAGCATTCCGTCTCGCCGAGGTGCGCGACTGGCTGGGACCGTACGAACACCTCTGGCACGAACGCACGTGTCAACGCACGTGCGAGCGCACGAGCGAGCCCCCGGAGTAGCCCGTACCGCCCGCCGCCGCGCGCAGCCGGAAAATTCACCTGCCACCAGAAGGCCTCCGCGCGCGTCTGTTCCTCATGTACGAGGTCATCGGATTCGGTCAACCCCGCGCGGAAGAGGGCGCGGAAGATCATGGACGGGGGCTGGCGTTCGCATGTCATGCGGGGTTCGGCGTGGTGGCGAGGGAGCTGTAACCAGCTCACCACGCCGCGTGCACGTGCATCTGCCCATGCATCGGCACATGAACACAGCTATGATCCGGGACAGTTGACGGCTACAACAACAGCCACGGCACCACCGGGGAGCGACCTGTGCACCACGTGTTCAACGGCATGGCGGCCACGGATCTTCACGGGGTGGTCTGGCAGAAGAGCAGGCACAGCAACTCGCAGGGTTCCTGCGTGGAGTTCGCGAAGCTGCCGGGCGGCGATGTCGCCGTCCGCAACTCGCGCTTTCCGGACGGGCCCGCGCTCGTCTACACGCGCGCCGAGATCGAGGCCATGCTGCTCGGCATGAAGGACGGCGAGTTCGACCATCTGCTCGGCGGCTGACCACTTCGATCCGACCGGTCGACGAGGAGCGCGCAAGCGGAAGCAAGGCAGACGAGGTCAGCAGAAACGATCGTCCGTGGGGGAAACCGCGACGGAAGGCGATCGTTCACGGGGACGCGGGGGGTGAACACCCGCGGGAGACGGGGGCAGGGCTGTTCCGGCCGGCCGGAAGGCCGCCCGGCCCACGGCGGGGCCGGGCCGTCAGGCCAGTTGGAACAGCGCCCACACCACCTTGCCGTTCAGCGCGCCCGCGAGCGGGTGCCAGCCCCAGCCGTCGCTGAACGAGTCCACCAGGAAGAGCCCGCGGCCCGACTCGGAGGCGAAGTCGTCGATGGTGTCACCGGCCTCGCGCGCCACCGGACCGTCGTCGCTGGGATCCCGTACCGCGCACACCAGGCGTGAGGTCCACCGCATCATGTGCAGCCGCACGGGCGAGTCCTCGCCGACGACGCAGTGCACCTCGGTGTGCGTCCTGTCGCCGGGAAGCGCGTGTCTCAGGGCGTTGGTGACGAGTTCGGAGACGACGAGCGCGATGTCGTCGAAGCGGTCGTCGAGCTCCCACGACGCGAGCGTCTTGCGAGTGAACTGGCGTGCGCTGCCCACGGCTTCGTAGCGGGCGGGGAGGGCGCAGGAAGCGGCGCTGGAGACCGCGGAGGGATCGAGCGGAGGAAGCCCCTGCCGTAATGGCTCGAGCATGGTTGATCCATTCGTCCCCATGCGAGGCACTCCCCGGTTTTCGCGGCTCGCGGTACAAAGCGATCGAACGGTGGCGCGGTCGGTACAGCTGGTCGGTGGAGCAGCGGCACAGAAGTGGCGCGCCGACCATGGTTCCGAATGCGTACAGCAGATGCAAGGGCAGATGCACGTGCACGCGCCGGACTTGACCGCTCCTAGGGCGCTTCTTGCCTATTTCTTCCTACGGTTTCTTGCGGAGACCTGCCTTACGCTTTCCCTTTCCGTAACCGAACGAGTACCGCCCGAAGCGTTTAATGGCAGACTGCGAGTCTCAACACCTTGGGGAGGACTGAGCGAAGTGACCGCTGGGGAGTCGAGCGGCTCGGTGGTACGGCGCATCCTGCTGGGCTCGCAACTGAGGCGCCTGAGGGAGGCACGCGGCATCACCCGCGAAGCGGCCGGTTACTCGATCCGCGCGTCCGAATCGAAGATCAGCCGCATGGAGTTGGGCAGGGTGAGCTTCAAATCCAGGGACGTGGAAGACCTCCTCACGCTCTACGGCGTCATCGACGAGGCCGAGCGCTCCGCGCTCCTCTCGCTCGCCAAGGAGGCCAACCTGACCGGCTGGTGGCACAGTTACTCCGACGTCCTGCCGGGCTGGTTCCAGACATATATCGGCCTGGAGGGCGCCGCGTCCCTCATCCGCGTCTACGAAGTCCAGTTCATCAACGGCCTGTTGCAGACGGAGGCGTACGCCCACGCTGTCGTCGAGCGCGGCATGAAGATCGCCGCGGGCAAGGCCGCAGGCCGGGGAGGCACCGGCCGCCCGGCCAAGGTGAGCCAGGCCGACGTCGACCGCAGAGTGGCCCTGCGCCTGGAGCGACAGAAGCTCCTCGTGTCCGAGCGCGCGCCGCAGTTCAAGTGCGTCCTCGACGAGGCCGCGCTGCGACGGCCGTACGGCGACCGGGAAGTGATGCGGGGTCAGATCCAGCACCTGATCGACATCTCCGAGCGGCCGAACGTGACGCTGCAGGTCATGCCCTTCACCTTCGGCGGACACGCGGGCGAGAGCGGCGCGTTCACGATGTTGAGCTTCCCGGAGTCCGATCTCTCGGACGTCGTCTATCTGGAGCAGCTGACCGGCGCCCTCTATCTGGACAAGCGGGAGGAAGTGGCCCAGTACGAGCGGGCGATGGCCGAGCTCCAGGAGGACTGTCCGAATCCGGCCGACAGTCGCGACCTTCTCCGTGGTCTACTCCAACTGACCTGAATCGTCAGTAGTATGACTGGAATTCAGGTGTCTGCTCATCCGCGGCAAGGGGTCCCGACTCATGTCCTTCTTCACCGATCTGGCTCACCAGTACATCGACGGTGAGTGGAAGGCCGGCTCAGGTTCCTGGGACATCATCGACTTCAACCCGTACGACGGGGAGAAGCTGGCGTCGATCACGGTCGCCACGGCCGACGAGATCGACCAGGCCTACCGCGCCGCCCAGCGCGCGCAGGAGTCCTGGGGCGCGACCAACCCCTATACGCGCCGCACGGTCTTCGAGCGCGCCCTGCGCATAGTCGAGGAGCGCGAGGCCGAGATCACCGAGGCGATCGTCGCGGAGCTCGGCGGCACCCTCGTCAAGGCGGGCTTCGAGCTGCACCTGGCCAAGGAGTTCCTGCGCGAGGCGGTGCACCTGGCGCTCGCCCCGCAGGGCCGGATACTCCCCTCGCCGGACGACACCAAGGAGAACCGCCTCTACCGCGTCCCGGTCGGCGTCGTCGGCGTCATCAGCCCCTTCAACTTCCCCTTCCTGCTCTCGCTGAAGTCGGTCGCCCCGGCCATCGCGCTCGGCAACGCCGTCGTCCTCAAGCCGCACCAGAACGCGCCGGTGCTCGGCGGCAGCCTGGTCGCCAAGATCTTCGAGGAGGCAGGGCTGCCCCCGGGCGTCCTGAACGTCGTGATCACGGACATCGCCGAGATCGGCGACGCCCTCCTGGAGCACCCGGTGCCCGGCGTCATCTCCTTCACCGGCTCGGACGCCGTCGGCCGCCACGTCGCCACGGTCTGCGCCCAGACCTTCAAGCGCTGCATCCTCGAACTGGGCGGCAACAGCGCGCTGATCGTCCTGGACGACGCGGACGTCGACTACGCGGTGGACGCCGCCGTGTTCAGCCGCTTCGTGCACCAGGGGCAGGTGTGCATGGCAGCGAACCGCATCCTGGTGGACCGCTCGCTGCGGGACGAGTTCACCGAGAAGTTCGTCGCCAAGGTCAAGACCCTGAAGGTCGGCGACCCCGCGGACCCGTCGACGCACATCGGCCCGCTCATCAACTCCTCGCAGGCGGAAGGCGTTTCCTCGCTGGTCGCGCAGACCGTCCAGGCGGGCGCCACGGCCCTGCTGCACGGTGCCACCGACGGCAACCTCGTGTCCCCTTCCGTCCTCACGGACCTGCCGGACGACTCCCCGGTGCTGCGCCAGGAGGTCTTCGGCCCGGTCGCGATCATCCTGCCGTTCGACGGCGAGGAGGAGGCCGTCCGCATCGCCAACGAGACGCCGTACGGCCTGAGCGGCGCGATCCACACCGGCGACACCGAGCGCGGCGTCCGCGTCGCCCGGCGCATCCGCACCGGCATGATCCACATCAACGACGGCACCGTCCACGACGAGCCGATCGTGCCGTTCGGCGGCGAGAAGCACTCGGGCGTGGGGCGCCTGAACGGCGAGTCGACCGTCGAGGCCTTCACCGCGCTGAAGTGGATCTCGGTCCAGCACGGCCGCTCGCGCTTCCCGTTCTGAGCGGGGCCGGAACTCCGGGCGCGCTTACGGCATCGCCCCAGACACATACCTAGGTGTGCGGACGCGCTTGCCCTCGCCCGTCTGGAGCGTGACCGTGCGCTCGGTCGCGCGGAAGCGCCCATCCCGCACGACGAAGCGCGCCGCGCCCTCCTCGAAGCGGCCGGGAGCGGCGAGTGACCTGGCAGGCCCCGTGGGAGCCCGCCGCCCTGGACGCGGCCACGGGGCATCTCAAGCGCGACCCCAGGAACGTGTCGGGCGCAGGGAGGTCTGACCCCGCACCCGTGCCGGAAAGCCCCCGGACCCTTGAGGACAGTAGTTGTCCGCGAGGGTCCGTAGCGTATGAGGTGTCGGAAAGCCCGGCGAGCACCCTTCGGGAGAGGCGGATCCCATGCCCACTCACGTCAACGCGGAAGCCCACGGCGACGAGCGCGGCGCGCTCCTGGCCTTCGTCGAGGCCCAGCGCGGCGGTCTGCGCCGCTCGGTGCTCGGCCTGGACGACACGCAGGCGGTCACCCGCCCGAGCGCCAGCGAGCTGACCCTCGGGGGCCTGGTCAAGCACGTCGCCGAGACCGAGCTGAACTGGCTGCGCATGGCCCAGCAGAAGCCCAACGAGCGCCAGCGGACCCAGGAGACCTGGGGTGAGAGCTTCCGGCTCGTCGAGGGCGAGACGCTCGCCGACACCCTCGCCTTCTGGGCCGAAGTGGCCGCCGAGACCGAGGAGTTCATCCGGTCCGTGCCGAGCCTGAACGACACCTTCCCGCTGCCCGAGGCGCCGTGGTTCCCCCAGGACGGTGCGGTGTCGATGCGCTGGCTGCTGCTGCACCTCGTCGAGGAGATCGGCCGCCACGCGGGCCACGCGGACATCATCCGCGAGAGCCTGGACGGCAAGACCGCCTTCGAACTGGTGGCGCTGGAGTCGGGCCAGTCCTGGGGCTGAGACGTCATGGGCCTCCCGGGCCGTACCCTAGTCAAAGTTGATGACTGTAAGCCGAAGGGTGCGGTGAATGTCGGCGATCCGGATGCTCGTCCTCGGGGCGGTCCACCAGCACGGGCGGGCGCACGGCTACCAGGTGCGCAACGACCTGGAGTACTGGGGCGCCCACGAGTGGTCCAACGCCAAGCCCGGGTCGATCTACCACGCGCTGCGGCAGCTGACCAAGCAGGGACTGCTGCACGAGCACGAGACCGCCCCGTCCACGGCGGGCGGCCCGCCCCGCACCGAGTACGAGATCACGGAGAAGGGCACCGAGGAGTTCCTGGCCCTTCTCCGTGCGGCCCTGACCGCCGTCGCGCACGACCAGAAGTCCGACGTGCTCTCGGCGGCCGTCGGCTTCATGGTCTTCCTGCCGCGCGAGGAGGTCGTCTCGCTCCTCAAGGAGCGGGTGCGCGCCATCGAGGACTGGCGCCACGGCGTCACGGAGTACTACACGCCCGAGGACGGCCCCGGGCAGCTCGGCCACATCGGCGAGATCATGAACCTCTGGGTCCACTCGGCCGACGCGGGCGCGGAGTGGACCAAGGGCCTCATCGAGCGGATCGAGAACGGCGCGTACGCCTTCGCCGGCGAGGGGGAGCCGTTCGTCGGGGTCCTCGGGGAGGGCGAGGAGAACCCGTACGCGACGGGGGAGAAGCACCCCGGAGACCGCCGCTAGCCGGGAGCGGCCCGTCGAGGCCCTCCCTTCCGTCCAAGTAATCAAGTTTGACTAACCCAACTCCAGGGGAGTACTTTCCTCTGCCTCACCCTAGTCAAACTTGACTAGGGTGCGTAGGCGGAGCCCGGAAGGAGTCGGATGACGGACGCGATCGTCCTGGACGGCGTACGGAAGCGATACGGCGAGAAGCGGGCCCTGGACGGGCTCGACCTGGTGGCGGGGCGCGGCACGGTGCACGGCGTGCTCGGCCCCAACGGCGCGGGCAAGACCACGGCGGTGCGCATCATGTCCACGCTGCTCACGGCCGACGAGGGCCGCGTGGAGATCGCCGGGTGCGACGCGCGGCGCGAGGCCGGGGAGGTGCGCCGCCGCATCGGCCTGCTCGGCCAGCACGCGGCGCTCGACGAGGAGCTGAGCGGCCGGCAGAACCTGGAGATGTTCGGGCGGCTCTACCACCTGGGTGTGCGGCGCGCGGGCGTGCGGGCCGAGGAGTTGCTGGCCCGCTTCGGCCTCGACGGCACGGGCGGCAAGGCGGTCAAGCGCTACAGCGGCGGCATGCGGCGCCGCCTCGACCTCGCCGCGTCGCTGATCACGGAGCCGGAGGTGCTGTTCCTCGACGAGCCGACGACGGGCCTGGACCCGCGCGGCCGCGCGGAGGTGTGGGACGCGGTGCGCTCCCTGGTGGGCGGCGGCACGACGGTGCTCCTGACGACCCAGTACCTGGAGGAGGCCGACCAGCTCGCCGACCGCATCTCCCTGATCGACAGCGGCAAGGCGATCGCCGAGGGCACGGCGGACGAGCTGAAGGCGCGCCTCGGCGGCGACCGCATCGACGTGGTCGTCCGCGACGGAGCCCAACTGGTGCGGGCGGCCCGGCTGCTCCCCGGCGACCCGGGCGACGTCACGGTCGACGCCGACCGCCGCCTGGCCAGTGCGCCCGTCGCGGACCGCATGGAGGCCCTGACGCGGGTCGTACGGGCGCTCCAGGAGGCGGGCATCGAGGCGGAGGACATCGCGGTGCGCAGACCGACCCTGGACGAGGTGTTCCTGCGCCTGACGGGACGCGCCGAGGCCGACGACCGCGCGAAGGAGACCGTATGAGCACGAGCACGAGCACGAGTACCCGACCGGGCGCGGGGGCGGGCACGGCCGTCGGCTGGGCCCTCGCCGACTCCTGGACCATGACCCGGCGCGAGCTCGCCCACTGGGCGCGCCAGCCCGTGCAGGTCGTCGTCGGCCTGGCCTTCCCGGTCATGCTGCTGCTGATGTTCAACTACCTGATCGGCGGCGGTAAGGGCGTCGAAGGGGACTACGTCGAGTTCCTCGTCCCCGGCATGTTCGCGCTGACCATGGTGTTCGGCCTGGACGCCACGATGGTCGCGGTCACCGGAGACCTCAACAAGGGCGTGGTGGACCGCTTCCGCTCCATGCCGATGACCAACGGCGCGGTCCTGGTGGGCCGTTCCGTCGCGGACATGTTCCAGTCCTTCGCCTCCCTCCTCGTCATGATGGGCGTCGGCCTCGCGATCGGCTGGCGCTGGCACGGGTCCCTCGGCGGGGCGGCGGGCGCGGTCGGGCTGCTGCTCCTGCTGCGGTTCGCGATGCTGTGGCTCGGCATCTACCTGGCGATGGTCGCGGGCAGGCCGGAGCTGGTGGTGGCCGTGCAGATCCTGGTCTGGCCGGTCGGGTTCTTCTCCAACGCGTTCACGGTGCCGGGGAGCATGCCGGACTGGCTGGGCGCGGCGGTGGAGTGGAACCCGATGTCGGCGACCGCCACGGCGGCCCGCGACCTGTTCGGCAACGCCCCCGCCTCCACCGCCTCCTCCTGGGCCACCACCCACGCCGACCTCCTGGCGGTCCTGTCCCCACTGGTCCTGGTGGCGGTGTTCCTCCCCTTGGCGGTACGCCGCTTCGGCGCACTGAGCCGCTAGCCGGGCGCCCCCGCTCCGTCGGCGCTCCGCGCGTTCGAGGAGCGGGGGTCTGGGGGCGGAGCCCCCAGGAATCGGGAAGGGGCGGGTCCGGGGCGCACCCGCGAGGGCCCGGCTCAGTGGTGGAACCCCGTAGCCCCGTCCCGGTCCCGGGTCAGCGGACCGGGCTGCTGCCGCAGGCCCGGCAGCAAACGCCCCAGGTCCTCCAGGAACAGCCCCGCCAGGTCCGCGGAGAACCCGTTGCGGCACACCACCCGCAGCACCGCCAGGTCCTCCCGGTGCGCGGGGAAGGTGTAGGCGGGCACCAGCCACCCCCGCTCCCGCAACCGCCGGGCCACGTCGAAGACGTCGTACGCGCGCACGTCGTCCGACGTCGTGAAGGCGAACACCGGCAGCTCGTCCCCGCGCGTGAGGAGCCGGAAGTCCCCGAGGTCCTCGATCCGTCCGGCGAGCCCCCGGGCCACGTCCCGCGAGGCCTGCTGCACCGCCCGGTACCCGGCACGGCCGAGCCGCAGGAACGTGTAGTACTGCGCGACGACCTGCGCCCCGGGCCGGGAGAAGTTCAGCGCGAAGGTCGGCATGTCACCGCCCAGGTAGTTCACGCGGAAGACCAGCTCCTCCGGCAGCTCGGCGGGCGTGCGCCACAGTGCCCAGCCGACCCCGGGGTAGACGAGGCCGTACTTGTGCCCGGAGGTGTTGATCGACGCCACGCGCGGCAGCCGGAAGTCCCACACGAGGTCCGCGTCGAGGAAGGGCGCGACCATCGCCCCGGAGGCCCCGTCCACGTGCACGGGGACGTCGAGCCCGGTGCGTTCCTGGAGCGCGTCGAGGGCCGCGCAGACGTCCGCCACGGGCTCGTACGAGCCGTCGAACGTGGACCCCATGACGGCGACGACCCCGATCGTGTTCTCGTCGCAGAGCGCGGCCGCGGCCTCGGGGGAGAGGTGGTAGCGGTCGCCCTCCATGGGGACCTGCCGCGCCTCCACCTCCCAGAAGGTGCAGAACTTCTCCCAGCACACCTGCACGTTCACGCCCATGACGAGGTTGGGCCGGGCCTCGCGGGACGGGTACCGGTCGGCGTTGCGCCGCGCCCAGCGCCGCTTGAGCGCCATGCCCGCGAGCATGCACGCCTCGCTGGACCCGGTCGTCGAACAGCCCACGGCGGCCGCCGGATCCGGCGCGTTCCACAGGTCGGCGAGCATGGCCACGCAGCGCCGCTCCAGCTCGGCGGTGCGCGGGTACTCGTCCTTGTCGATCATGTTCTTGTCCCGGCACTCCGCCATGAGCACGCTCGCCTGCGGCTCCATCCAGGTGGTGACGAAGGTGGCGAGGTTGAGCCGGGAGTTGCCGTCGAGCATCAGCTCGTCGTGGACCAGCTGGTACGCCGTGGAGGGCGGCAGCGGGTCCTGGGGGAGGCGGTGCTTGGGCGGGGCCTCGGTCATGCCCCCGACGGGGTTCGCCTCGCCGAAGAACGGGTTCACGGACAGCGGGCGCGCGTCGCCCTCGTCGGCGCCACGGTGCAGCGACATGGCGGTGCCTCCCGGAGGTCGGCTTCCGGGCTCCTCCACGCCCACCCCGGCCCTTGCGGCCACTGTAAGCGGACGGAACCGGCGCAACATCCGGAGGCATCCTGGGCTTGCACCTCACGCGACGTGAGGACCCAGGCTTGTCGGTGTCAGAAGGAAAGGAGACAGCGGTGAGCTACTCCGTCGGACAGGTGGCGGCCGTCGCCAAGGTCACGGTGCGCACCCTGCACCACTACGACGAGATCGGCCTCCTCGTGCCCTCAGGGCGCAGCCACGCGGGCCACCGGCGCTACGGCGACGCCGACCTCGACCGGCTCCAGCAGATCCGGTTCTACCGCGAGCTGGGCTTTCCGCTGGACGAGGTCGCCGCGCTGCTCGACGACCCCGACGCCGACCCGCAGGAACAGCTGCGGCGCCAGCACGGGCTGCTCACCGAGCGCATCGCCAAGCTCCAGGAGATGGCCGCCGCTGTCGAGACCGCCATGGAGGCGAGACGCATGGGGATCAACCTCACGCCCGAGGAGAAGTTCGAGGTCTTCGGAGACTTCGATCCCGACCAGTACGAGGACGAGGTCCAGCAGCGCTGGGGCGCCACGGAGGCGTACGCCGAGTCGCGCCGCCGCACGGCCGCGTACACGAAGGAGGACTGGAAGCGGATCAACGACGCCATGGACGCCCTGCACGCGCGCGTGGCGGACCTGCTCGACGCCGGCACGCCCGCCGCGTCCGCGGAGGCCATGGACGCGGCCGAGGCCCACCGGCTGCTGATCAGCGACAGCTACTACGACTGCTCGCACGAGATGCACGCGTGCCTGGGCGCCATGTACGTGGACGACCCGCGCTTCACGGCCACCTATGAGGCGATCCGGCCGGGTCTCGCGGCCTACCTGCGCGACGCGATCGCGGCGAACACGGCGCGGCACGGATAGCGCCCCGAGCGGCCGAGGGGGGCCGAGAGGGGGCCGAGGGGCGACGAGCGTGCGGGCCGTGCGCCCAGCGGGATTCGAGCGGTGGAACCTGTCGCTCCCGGCCCGCGTTGATAGCTTTGAGCGGCGTGGCCGAAGCCATCACTACGCACGGCCCGCCCCGCACCCCCTCCTCCATACGCCTCACACCCACAGGAGCCCGGAACCGTGCAGACGCTTGCGCTCGGACCAACCTGGTTGGATCCGGACTACCTGCTGAACCAGTTCGGTCTGTGGGGCCTGCTCCTCATCGTGTTCGCCGAGTCGGGGCTGCTCATCGGCTTCTTCCTGCCGGGCGACTCGCTCCTGTTCACCACGGGCCTGCTGATCACGACGGGCAAGCTGGACACTCCGCTGTGGCTGGCCTGCATCCTGATCTGCATCGCCGCGATCGCCGGTGACCAGGCCGGCTATCTCTTCGGCAAGAAGGTCGGCCCGTCCCTGTTCAACCGTCCGGACTCCAAGCTCTTCAAACAGGAGAACGTGGTCAAGGCCCACGAGTTCTTCGAGAAGCACGGTCCGAAGTCCCTGGTCCTGGCCCGCTTCGTGCCGATCGTGCGTACGTTCACGCCGATCATCGCGGGCGTCAGCGGCATGCGCTACCGCTCGTTCATCACGTTCAACGTCATCGGCGGCATCCTGTGGGGCGCGGGGGTCACGCTGCTCGGTGCGTGGCTCGGCAAGCACGAGTTCGTGCACAAGAACATCGAGGCGATCCTCATCCTGATCGTCCTCATCTCGGTGGTCCCGATCATCATCGAGTTCCTGCGGGCCCGCTCGCAGAAGAAGAAGGCGGCCGCCCAGGCCCCGGCGGCGGCCCCGGCCTCCCCGGCGGCCCAGGACGACACCTCCGCGAGCACCCCCGAGGCCGCGCGCCAGTACCAGCACCCCGGCCAGCAGCCGCAGTACCCGGGCCAGCAGCAGCACCAGCAGCACCAGCAGTCCTCGTATCCGGGCCAGTACCCCGACCAGTCCCAGTACCAGGCCCAGCGGCCGCAGTACCCCGGCGGTCAGTACCAGCAGCAGTACCAGCACCCCGGCCAGCAGCCCCAGCACCAGCAGTACGGAGGCCAGGCCGACCACCAGCAGTACGCCTCCCCCTACGAGGGCCAGCAGCAGTACCAGCAGCCCCAGCAGCCGTACCCCTACGACAACCAGTACGACAACCAGTACGGGAACCAGTACGAGGGCCAGCACGGCGGCCAGTACGCCGCCCCCTCGGACGGCCAGCAGTACCAGGCCCAGCAGCCGTACCCGCACCAGCAGGCCCCGCAGCAGCACCAGCAGGGCCAGTACCCGGGCCAGCAGCCGCAGCACCCCGAAGAGCCCCAGCAGGGCCACCCCCGGTACTGACCGGGCAGGACAGACGCTAGAAGCCGCGCGTCCGCTTGGCCGCGCGGCGCCCCTGTGCCTCCTGCGGCGGCCGCGGTCCCTTGAGGAAGAGCCGCGACAGCTCCCCGCCCAGGTTCACCCCTATCGCGATGGCGAGGGCGAGCGCCGCCGCCTTGGACAGCGAGGCGAGCCCCGGGTTGAGGTTGTTGCGGGCGATCTCCAGCAGCCCGAAGTACGTGGCGCTACCGGGAAGCAGCGGGCCGATCGCCGCCGTCACGAACGGCAGCGCGGACGCGAACCGGTAGCGCGAGAGCAGCTGCCCGAACAGGCCCACCAGCCCCGCCGCGACGGCCGTCGCGGCCACCGGCGAGATGTCCCCGGCCCGGGCGAGCGCCCCGAACACGACCCAGGCCACGCCGCCGTTCAGGGTCACGAGCAGCACGGTGGATCGTTCCTGCTGGAGCAGGATCGCGAAGGCGCAGCTCAGCGCCATGGACGCCAGGATCTGGAGCAACGGCCGGTCGGTGGAGTGGATCGACGTCTCCGGATTGAGCCCCGCGTCCAGCTGCACGCCCAGATAGAGCACGAGCAGGACGCCGCAGACGATCCCGACGATCAGATACCCGACCTCGAGGAGCCGGGCCGCGGCGGTGATGTAGTAGCCGGTCAGACCGTCCTGCACGCCCGCGACCAGGGCCCGCCCCGGGATCAGCGCGAAGAGACCACCGGTGATCACCGCGGAGGCCCGTACGTCCGGCAGGTCGAGGAGGCTGATCGCCACGCCCATCGCGGCGGGCGGCATCGCCGCCACCACGAACTGGTAGAACTCCGGAAGCCCGCGCCCGGCGCACAGCCACGCAAGGCGGTCGCCCAGCATCGCGCCGATCGCCGCCGCGACGAACACCACGACCCCGCCGCCCACGAGCACGGACGCGGCGCCCGCGAGCACCCCGCCCGCCGCCGTCAGGGCCCACCCCGGGTAGGGGTGGCGGTTGCGCCGGATCTCCGCGAGACGCCGGTAGGCCTCCTCCGGGGAGACGTCGACCTCTTCGGAGCTGATGTCGTCGACGAGCCGGAAGACGGCCTGCAGCCGCGTGTAGTCGGTGCCCCGGCGGCGTACCGTACGGGACGCCGTGACGGGGTCGTCGACGAGCGAGGGCTGGTGCGAGATGGCGATCAGCGTGAACGTCACGTTCGGCTCGCAGCGGTCCAGGCCGTACGCGCGCGTGACGGCGAACATTGCCGCCTCCACGTCCTCGGCGCCCTCGCCGCCCGCGAGCAGCAGCTCCCCGATGCGCAGCGTCAGGTCGAGCACGCGCGGCACGGCGGGCCCGGACTCGTCCTCGTGCCGCTGCGTGGCCTCGGGGGCCGGGCGCTCGGCGACCGGGGTGCGCAGCATCGTGCGCATCCGGTCCTGCCAGGGCGCCTCCTTGGTGAGCCGGACCACCGGCACACCGCCCGGCGGCGTGAAGGCGGGCGGCGACTGCCGTCCGTCGTACGCCTGCGGCGTGGTGAAGGCCGAGGACTCCTTGTCCTCGGGCACGACGGGGATTCTCAGCCCCGTGGGGATCGTGAACTCCGAGGACGGATGATCCTCCTCCGGCGCCGCCGTCTGCTCGACCCCGCCCACCGGGGCGAAGGCGCTGCGTGCCTCGTCCGACTGCGGCTTGCGGTCCTCGTCCTCCGGGTCAGCCACCGCTTCCCCTCGCTCCCTTCCATGCGCCTGCACCGGCGCGCCGCTCTCGCGGATGTGGTCACCCGCCGTGGGGGTGTCTCAATTGATCGTTGCCGTTTTCGCTCGTCTCAGTATGCGTCCGGGCACACGAACGGGCCGTGTGACCCCAGGAGGGGTCACACGGCCCGTTCGTGTACGTGAGGCTCAGTGGCCGCCGTTGCTCTGGAAGCGCTTGTACGAGGCCTCGATCTCGGCCTCGGCGTCGGCGCGGCCGACCCAGTCGGCGCCCTCGACGGACTTGCCCGGCTCCAGGTCCTTGTAGACCTCGAAGAAGTGCTGGATCTCCAGGCGGTCGAACTCGGACACGTGGTGGATGTCGCGCAGGTGCTCGACGCGCGGGTCGGAGGCCGGAACGCACAGCAGCTTGTCGTCGCCGCCCGCCTCGTCGGTCATCCGGAACATGCCGATCGCGCGGCACTTGATGAGGCAACCGGGGAAGGTCGGCTCGTCCAGGATCACCAGGGCGTCCAGCGGGTCGCCGTCCTCGCCCAGGGTGTTCTCGACGAAGCCGTAGTCCGCCGGGTAGCTGGTGGACGTGAAGAGTCGACGGTCCAGGCGGATACGGCCGGTCTCGTGGTCGACCTCGTACTTGTTCCGCGAACCCTTCGGAATCTCGATGGTGACGTCGAACTCCACGGGTGGCTCCTCCATGATCAGCACATACTTCGGGTGGTTAAGTGTCCCTCACGCAGATGTGTGATCGCGAAAGGGGCAGGTCGTCGTGGACGAGCGCATGACTCGGCGGTGGCTTCGGCGGCCGCTGCCGCTGCTGCGGCGGCTTGCCGTCGGGCCTGCCGGACAGCTCCGGACAGCCAAGACGTGGCAGGTCACGACGGGCTCCGCCGCCGTGGGCCTCGCCGTCGCGGCCGTGGCGGTCACCGCGGCCGGGCCCTGGGACTCCTCCGGTCAGCGTACGGCGGAGCGTCGCTCCGCCGCCTCTCAGGAAGCCGGGGGTGGCGCAGATCACCTCGGCTTTCCGGGAATGCGGGGCCCGCAGGCCGCTCCGAGCGCCCCGGCCGTGCTCGCCGGGCTCGGCGCCCCGGCCCGCGCGAAGCCGGGCGGCAAGTCGCTCTCCGACGTCCTGGACCCGGTCCTGAAGGACCGGGCGCTCGGCCCCGAGCGGGCCGCCGTCGTCGTCGACGTCGCCACCGGCAAGCGCCTGTACGGCGAGCGAGCGGGCGACGCCCTCACACCGGCCTCCACCACGAAGATCGCCACCGCGGTGGCCACGCTCACCGCCGTGGGCCCCGACCACCGGCTCACCACGCGGACCGTCCTCGAACCCGGCTCCCGGAAGGTCGTCCTCGTCGGCGGCGGCGACCCCACCCTGACCGCGCGCAAGGAGGGCCGGTACGTGACGGGCTTCGCCAGCCTGCGCGCCCTGGCCGACGACACGGCCCGCGCCCTGAAGAAGCGCGGCACCAAGGGCCGGGTGACGCTCGCCTACGACACCTCCCGGTACGCGGGCCCGGCGCAGCACCCCATCGGGCCGAACGAGAACATCACGCCGGTCAGCGCCCTCATGGTCGACGAGGGCCGCCTCGACGACTCCACCTCGGGCCCCGCCCCGCGCTCCACCGACCCGGCGGCGGACGCCGCGCGGAAATTCGCGGACCTGCTGCGCGAGCGGGGTGTCGACGTCCAGGGAGAGCCCGCCCGCGCCAAGGCCTCCCCGCGCGCGGGCAAGCTGGCGCGGACCTCGTCGCCCGCCCTCTCCGTGCTCGTCGAGCGCATGCTGACCCACAGCGACAACGACATCGCCGAGGCCCTCGCGCGCGAGGCCGCCCGGGCGAGCGAGCAGCGGCCGAGCTTCGACGGCGGCTCCCGGGCGGTCCGCGCCCGTCTGAAGAAGCTCGACCTCCCCTTGTCGGGGGCCGAGTTCGCCGACGGCAGCGGCCTCGACCGCGAGGACCGGCTCAGCGCGGACCTGCTCGCCGCGCTGCTGGCCCGCGCCGCCGACCGCGACCACCCCGAACTGCGCTCCGTGGTCACCGGCCTGCCCGTCGCGGGCTTCACCGGCACCCTCGTCGACCGCTACCCGAAGGGGTCGCCGGGCACGGGCCTGGTCCGCGCCAAGACCGGCACGCTCACCGGCGTCAACGCCCTGGCCGGCACGGTCGTCACCGCCGACGGGCGACTCCTGGCCTTCGCCTTCATGACGACGGGCACGACGGACGCGGTCGGGGCCCAGGCGGCCCTGGACGCCATGGCCTCGGCGACAGCCGCCTGCGGCTGCGCCCCGTAGCCGCGCTCACCGGCCCCGGCGCGGCCGGTGGGCCCGGCCGAAGGGCGCCCCAACCCGGTACGCGCGCGCGGCCGACCACGTACCGTTGACACATGACGAGCCTCGGTGGTGCGGAGATGGTCGACTGGAATCTCGCGGTGGCGACCGCGACCCGGCTCGTGCGGCCGGGCCCGGAGGTGAGCCGGGACGAGGCCCGCGCCGTGGTCGCGGAGCTGCGCCGGCACGCCAAGTCCTCGGAGGAGCACGTCCGTTCCTTCACCAGGATGGGTACGGACGCGACACATGACACACCCGTGCTCGTGGTCGACCGCGCGGGCTGGGTCCGGGCGAACGTGGCCGGGTTCCGGGAGGTCCTCAAGCCCCTCCTGGAGAAGATGAAGGACCGGCGCGGCGGCGGCCCGGGCGGCGCCGTCCTCGGTGCGGTCGGCGGCAAGGTGACGGGCGTGGAGCTCGGCATGCTGCTGTCCTTCCTCGCGTCCCGCGTCCTCGGCCAGTACGAGACCTTCGCCCCCGCCACCCGCGAGCTGCCCGCCGGGGCGAACGGCGGCGGCAGGCTCCTCCTCGTCGCGCCGAACATCGTGCACGTGGAGCGCGAACTGGACGTCGACCCGCACGACTTCCGCCTCTGGGTGTGCCTGCACGAGGAGACGCACCGCACCCAGTTCTCGTCCGTGCCGTGGCTGCGCGACCACCTGGAGAGTGAGATCCAGGCCTTCCTCGGGGAGACCGAGGTGGATCCGATGACCGTCCTGGAGCGCATCAGGGAGGCCGCGCAGAGCCTGGCGGGCGGCCGTCCGGAGGCCGAGGAGGACGACGGCGGCCGCTCCTTCGTCGACCTGGTGCAGACCCCGACGCAGCGCGAGATCCTGGCCCGCCTGACGGCCGTGATGTCCCTCCTGGAGGGCCACGCCGACTACGTGATGGACGGCGTCGGGCCCGGTGTCGTCCCGTCCGTCGGCGAGATCCGCGAGAAGTTCAAGGAGCGCCGCCAGCGCGGCGCGAGCCGCCTCGACCAGGCCCTGCGCAAGCTCCTCGGCCTGGACGCCAAGCTGCGGCAGTACCGCGACGGGGAGCGCTTCGTGCGGGCCGTCGTCGACGAGGTCGGCATGGACGGCTTCAACCGCGTGTGGACCTCTCCGAACACGCTTCCCACCAAGGCGGAGATCGCCAAACCAGCGGACTGGGTCGCGCGGGTGCACCGTAAGGCAGACTGAGCGAACAGATGCGGCCGACGGCAGGAGAACGCCCCCGTTATCACCCGTCCGAGGGACCGTGAGCCATGGGTAGGCGTGCAATGCTCGGGTAACGGCTCGGTTCTGTCACCATCGACACACTCTCAGTGACCGATTGTGTGGGGATCATGGGATCCGTACCTCGCGACCCCCACGCGAGGGCGCTGAGTGACAGCCCCGAGGCTCACCCCCCGAACTTCATGAAGGGAACCAACCGGAATGGGTCCCCATCCTGCGGTCGCGGCGATACGCCTGGCGGTCCGCCGCGTACTTCACGACGTACTGACCGACGTCGCCGCCCAGCGCGAACTCGACTCCCCGCACGCCCCCCACGCAGACGCGCACGCCTCCCCGACCTCACGCCCGACGCCGCCCGCACACGAGCCGCTCCCCTCGCCGCTCGTGCTCGTGGCGTGCTCGGGCGGCGCCGACTCCATGGCGCTCGCCTCCGCCCTCGCCTTCGAGGCCCCCAAGCTGGGCATCCGCGCCGGCGCCGTCACCGTCGACCACGGCCTCCAGGCGGGCTCCGACCTGCGGGCCGCCGAGGTCGTCGCGCGCATGACCGCCCTCGGCCTCGACCCGGTCGAGTCGCTCGCCGTTTCGGTGGGCCGCGGCGGCGGCCCGGAGGCCGCCGCCCGCGACGCCAGGTACGCGGCCCTGGACGCCGTCGCCGACCGCCACGGCGCCGCCTCCGTGCTCCTCGGACACACCCGCGACGACCAGGCCGAGACGGTCCTGCTCGGCCTCGCGCGCGGCTCCGGCATCCGCTCCCTGTCCGGCATGGCCGCCGTGTCCGGCACCCAGGGCCGCTACCGCAGGCCGTTCCTGCACATCGACCGGCAGACCGCGCGCAAGGCGTGCATGGTCCAGTCCCTGCCGGTCTGGGACGACCCGCACAACGCGGACCCGGCCTACACCCGCTCCCGCCTGCGCCACGAGGGCCTGCCCGCCCTGGAGAAGGCGCTCGGCAAGGGCGTCGTGGAAGCACTCGCCCGTACGGCCCAGCTGTCCCGGGACGACGCCGACGCGCTGGACGCCTGGGCCGCCCAGGCCGAGACGTCCGTACGCGACGCGAACGGACGCCTGGAGTGCGCGAAGCTCTTCGCCCTCCCGCCCGCGGTGCGCCGCCGCATCGTGCGCAGGGCGGCCATCGAGGCCGGTGCTCCGGCGGGCGCGCTGTTCGCCCGGCACATCGAAGAGGTCGACCGGCTCATCACCGGATGGCGCGGCCAGGGGGCCATCAATCTCCCGGGCAAAGTCGTCGCTCAGCGGCAGGGTGGCAGACTGGTGATCCGGCAAGGCTGACGCGGAAGACCGGTTGCAACTGATTCCAGCTGTTTTCCCGACTCTTCTCCGCGGGCCGGTGGGACGACCGAAAGTGATGCGGGTGGACGCGAAAGACATGGGCACCGACCTCCAGTCGGTGCTCATCACCAAGGAAGAGATCGACGCGAAGCTGGCTGAGCTGGCCGCGAAGATCGACGCGGAGTACGCGGGCAAGGACCTGCTCATCGTCGGCGTGCTCAAGGGCGCCGTCATGGTCATGGCGGACCTGGCTCGCGCCCTGTCCACCCCGGTCACCATGGACTGGATGGCGGTGTCGTCGTACGGCGCGGGCACCCAGTCCTCGGGCGTGGTCCGGATCCTCAAGGACCTCGACACCGACATCAAGGGCAAGCACGTCCTGATCGTCGAGGACATCATCGACTCCGGCCTGACCCTGTCCTGGCTGCTGTCCAACCTCGGCTCGCGCGAGCCCGCGTCCCTCAAGGTGTGCACGCTGCTGCGCAAGCCGGAGGCCGCGAAGGTCGCGATCGACGTCGAGTGGGTCGGCTTCGACATCCCGAACGAGTTCGTCGTCGGGTACGGCCTGGACTACGCGGAGAAGTACCGCAACCTGCCGTTCGTGGGCACCCTCGCCCCGCACGTGTACGGCGGCTGACGGCGCGCGACTTGCGCGGGGTGGCCCGGGCGGCGTAAGACGCCCGGGAACCCCCAGCCGTTTCCCGCCGTTGGAGCATGCGAAGGCGGGATTGCCAGCCGTCCCGTGCGGCTTCGGGTGACAATGCTGGGGTACCGTCCGAAGAACAGTCTTTTATCAAACTCACTATGGCAGGAGGTACGGAGCGGCATCGCTCCGTGTGGATGGACGTGAAGCGATACTTCCGTGGGCCAGTCATGTGGATCGTGCTGGCCGTCCTTGCCGTGGTCGTGTTGATGCAGGTCGTCGGTTCGGGTGGCGGCTATAAGACAGTGGACACCGGCCAGGTCGTGCAGGCCATCGACGACAACAAGGTCGAGTCGGCCAAGCTCACGACCGGTGACGATCACACCATCAAGGTCGAGCTCAAGGACGGCCAGAAGGTCAAGGGCAGCAGCAAGATCCAGGCGAGCTACATCGGCGACCAGGGCGTCGACATCGCCAAGATGCTGCAGGCCAAGTACGAGGACAAGCAGATCCCCGACGGTTACACCGTCTCGCCGTCGAAGCAGAACCCGTTCGTCGGCATCCTGCTGTCGCTCCTCCCCTTCGTCCTGATCGTCGTCGTCTTCCTGTTCCTGATGAATCAGATGCAGGGCGGCGGCAGCCGGGTCATGAACTTCGGCAAGTCCAAGGCGAAGCTCATCACCAAGGACACCCCCAAGACGACGTTCGCCGACGTCGCCGGTTCGGACGAGGCGGTCGAGGAGCTCCACGAGATCAAGGAGTTCCTCCAGGAGCCCGCCAAGTTCCAGGCGGTCGGCGCCAAGATTCCCAAGGGCGTGCTGCTCTACGGCCCGCCCGGTACGGGCAAGACGCTCCTCGCGCGCGCCGTCGCGGGCGAGGCGGGCGTCCCGTTCTACTCGATCTCCGGTTCCGACTTCGTCGAGATGTTCGTCGGTGTCGGTGCCTCCCGAGTCCGTGACCTCTTCGAGCAGGCCAAGGCGAACGCCCCGGCGATCGTCTTCGTCGACGAGATCGACGCCGTCGGCCGCCATCGCGGCGCCGGCCTCGGCGGCGGTCACGACGAGCGCGAGCAGACGCTCAACCAGCTGCTCGTCGAGATGGACGGCTTCGACGTGAAGGGCGGCGTCATCCTGATCGCCGCCACGAACCGCCCGGACATCCTCGACCCGGCCCTCCTGCGGCCCGGCCGCTTCGACCGGCAGATCGCGGTCGACCGCCCGGACATGCAGGGCCGTCTGGAGATCCTCAAGGTCCACCAGAAGGGCAAGCCGGTCGCTCCGGACGTCGACCTCGCGGCGGTCGCCCGCCGCACCCCGGGCTTCACCGGCGCCGACCTGAGCAACGTGCTGAACGAGGCGGCGCTGCTCACGGCCCGCAGCGACAAGAAGCTCATCGACAACCACATGCTGGACGAGGCCATCGACCGCGTCGTGGCGGGCCCGCAGAAGCGGACCCGGATCATGTCCGACAAGGAGAAGAAGATCACCGCGTACCACGAGGGCGGACACGCCCTGGTCGCGGCGGCTTCCCCGAACTCCGACCCGGTTCACAAGATCACGATCCTGTCCCGCGGCCGTGCCCTCGGTTACACGATGGTCCTCCCGGACGAGGACAAGTACTCCACCACGCGCAACGAGATGCTGGACCAGCTGGCCTACATGCTGGGCGGCCGCGCGGCGGAGGAGCTCGTCTTCCACGACCCGACCACCGGTGCGGCGAACGACATCGAGAAGGCCACCGCCACGGCCCGCGCGATGGTCACGCAGTACGGCATGACCGAGCGGCTCGGCGCGATCAAGTTCGGCGGCGACAACACCGAGCCGTTCCTCGGGCGCGAGATGGCGCACCAGCGCGACTACTCGGAAGAGGTCGCGGCGCTGGTCGACGAAGAGGTCAAGAAGCTCATCGAGACCGCGCACAACGAGGCCTGGGAAATCCTCGTCGAGAACCGCGACGTCCTGGACAACCTGGTCCTCGCGCTGCTCGAGAAGGAGACCCTCGGCAAGGAGGAGATCGCCGAGGTCTTCGCCCCGATCGTCAAGCGCCCGGCCCGCCCGGCCTGGACGGGTTCCACGCGGCGCACGCCGTCGACCCGCCCGCCGGTGCTCTCGCCCAAGGAGCTGTCCCTGACGAACGGCGCGAACGGGGCCTCTCCCGCGGTGACCGCCTCCAGCGGTTCCAGCGGAGAGACCAAGTCCCTCGAGGTGGCCCCGGAGGACCGCCCCGAGAGCTGATCCCGCGCGCCTCAGCAGGCCCGGAATGGATGCCGTGCCCCCCTGGTTCTAGCCTGGGGGGCACGGCTCTTTTCGGCCGTCCGCAAGTACCAGGAACCAGGAACGAGGCACAGATGACCGACCCCGTGACGCTGGCCGGCGAGGGCTCGATCGGCGAGTTCGACGAGAAGCGGGCCGAGAACGCCGTGCGGGAGCTGCTGATCGCGGTCGGCGAGGACCCGGATCGCGAAGGCCTGCGCGACACTCCGGCCCGGGTGGCGCGCGCCTACCGGGAGATACTCTCCGGGCTCCGCCAGGAGCCCGAGGACGTCCTGACGACCACGTTCGACCTGGGCCACGACGAGATGGTCCTGGTGAAGGACATCGAGATCGTCAGCCTCTGCGAGCACCACCTGCTGCCGTTCCACGGCGTGGCGCACGTCGGCTACATCCCCGCGGACTCCGGCAAGATCACGGGTCTGTCGAAGCTGGCCCGGCTCGTCGACGTGTACGCCCGCCGTCCGCAGGTCCAGGAGCGGCTGACCACGCAGATCGCCGACTCCCTGATGCGCATCCTCGAAGCGCGCGGCGCGATCGTCGTCGTGGAGGCCGAGCACATGTGCATGTCGGTACGGGGCATCCGCAAGCCCGGTGCCAAGACCACGACGTCGGCGGTGCGCGGCCAGCTCCGGGACGCGACGACCCGGGCCGAGGCGATGAGTCTGATACTGGCGCGCTGAGGCGGCTGAGAGGCCCGTACACGGCGTAACGGCCCTCCGGGGGAGCGGGAGCTCCTGCGGGGGGCCGCGGGCGCCTGTGGGGCCGGTGAGGCCTTGCGGGGGCCCGGGGTGCGCCGTCGGGGGTGCGTGGGCGCCGGGCCGCGCCGCCGGGGACGTGTCACGCCGCCGGGACAGCCGGGTGCTGCCGGGGCTCTGCCTGGGCGGCTGGGGCTCTGCCCGGGTGGTCGGGGCGGCGTCGTCGGGTCAGGCCGCCGGGGCCGCGCCGCCGTGCTCGTCGTCGCCGTTCTCCGGCAGCTTGCACACGCGCTCCAGGAAGAACGCGGCAGCTATCACGCCGATGCCCGCGACCACCGAGAAGGCCGCGTAGTACGCCTGGTCGCGGCGGTCGGGGATGTCGAGGAACCCGAGCAGGAAGACGCCCACGCCGCCGTACATCCCGCACACCAGGGCCGCGACCAGGGCGCTCGCCTGGCCGAAGACCACCGCGCGGGCCGCCATCAGCGGCTCGACACCCTTGGCTCCGGGCCGCCGCTCGCGCTGGGCCCGCAGCCGGGCGCGCAGCGAGATCGCCGTGGCGAGGAGCACCACGGCGATCACCGCGAGGACGATGGGCGCGGCGAGGGGCACGCGCGGCAGCGTGTCCACGGAGTTCCACAGCCGGGCGCCCGCCCAGGAGAGCACTCCGGCGACGACGAAGAGACCTGCCAGCGTCCTCACGCGCAGTTGCTTCATTCCGGAGGTCGCCCCTTTTTGCCTCTGTCCCGCTGCCGCCTTCTCGGTAGACCCTAACGACTACTCGGGCAGGCGGAGTTCCAGGTCGGCGCGCGGCGTGACGCCTTCGCGGGTGACGTCGTCGAGCAGGTCCGCGACCGGGCCGCGGCCGGTGAGCCGTGCTTCCGGCTCCACGTCGTACCACGGGGCGAGCACGAAGGCCCGCTCGTGCGCGCGCGGGTGCGGCAGGGTGAGCACCGGGTCGTCCGAGACGACGTCGGCGTACGCCACGATGTCCACGTCGAGCGTGCGGGCGCCCCAGCGCTCGTCGCGGACGCGGTGGAAGGCCTCCTCGACGGCCTGCGCGCGCTCCAGGAGCGAGGCCGGGGGGAGCGTGGTCTTCACGACCACCACCGCGTTGAAGTACGAGGGCTGCGAGCCGGGCTCGACGCCCCAGGGCTCCGTCTCGTACACGGGGGAGACCGCTTTGACGCGCAGGCCCGGGGTGTCCTCCAGGGCGTCGACGGCGCCCTGGAGGGTCTCCAGGCGGTTGCCCAGGTTCGCGCCGAGGGAGAGCACGGCGCGGTGGGGGTTGGAGAGCGTGGTGTCGGCGGCGTCCACCTGCTCCACCACGGAGGCGGGGACCGGCTGGACGGTGGGGTCGCTGTGGGGGGTCATACGCGGCTCCGGGTGATGGTGACGGTCACGTCGTCGAACGGGACGGTGATCGGGGCGTCCGGCTTGTGCACGGTGACCTCGACCTCCAGGACGCCGTCGTGCTTCAGACAGGCCTGGGCGATGCGCTCGGAGAGCGTCTCGATGAGATTCACCGGCTCGCCCTCCACGACGGCCACGACCTCCTCCGCCACGATGCCGTAGTGCACGGTCTTCGCCAGGTCGTCGTCGGCAGCGGCCGCACGGGTGTCCAGGCCCAGGACCAGGTCCACGATGAAGGTCTGGCCCTCCTCGCGTTCCCGCGGGAAGACGCCGTGGTGCCCACGGGCCTTCAGGCCGCGCAGCGCGACACGATCCACGCGAATCACTCCTGACAGTCGTCGGTACGGCCGGTCCCTGCCGAGTGCGGTCGGCACCCCAGCCACATTCGAATCTACCTGCGGGCACCGACAGCGTTCGCCCGCGGGGCCGCCGGAAGGCCTCGCCGCCGGCGTCCGCCGGTGCCCCTACCCACTCGGGGCGGGGCCCCACTCCCTCAGGAGGGGCTCTCGTCGTCCTCGTCGTCGCCGGACTCGGCGAGTACGGGCGACGCGTGGTGCGACCACAGCTTCCAGCCGTCGGAGGTGCGCCGGAACACGTTCGTGGCGACCACGAGCTGTCCGACGAGCGGGCCGAGCTCGTCGCCGTCGCGGGGCGCCGGGCCGCCGCTGAGGATGTTCTCCGTGCAGCTCACCAGGGCGGTGTCCCCGGCCACGCTGACCCGTACGTCGGTGAGGAAGAACTGGATGTACTCCGTGTTGGCCATGATCAGCGCGTACGACCGCAGGACCTCGCCGCGGCCGGTGAGGACCGGCCAGCCCGGGTGGACGCAGGAGATCGCGGCGCCGTCGTCCGCGTCCTCGCCGAACCCGTCGGCGCCGCCGTCGCTGCTGTCGTCGTCCGTTCCGTCGGGAGCGCCGGGGTCCTCGTCGTCCTCCAGGTCCACGGGGAGGCGGGAGAGGGCGCTGGTCAGGCTCGACGGGCCGCCGCTTCCGGTGCCGTCCGCGAGGTCGGCCGGATCCAGCCAGAGGTCCGTGACCTTGTCGAAGTCGCCGCGCTCCAGGGCTTCGTAGAAGGCGGTGTTCGCCCTCTCGACCTGCTCGATGTCCGTTCTGGCGCGTGTCACCGAGCGCCCGCCGCTTCGGCCGTTCCCGCGGCGCCCGCGTCCGTCACGGCCTGCGCCACCCGTACCGCGTCCGCCGTCGCGCGTACCTCGTGCACCCGGACCGCCCAGGCGCCCTGGTGCGCGGCGATCGCGGAGACGGCGGCCGTGGCCGCGTCCCGCTCGCGGGCGGGGGGCGGCGAGCCGCCGGGGCCTGCGAGGACCCGGCCGAGGAAGCGCTTGCGGGAGGCCGCGACGAGCACCGGGCGGCCGAGGTCGCGCAGCCGCTCCAGATGGGCCACGAGGGCCAGGTCGTGCTCGGCGTCCTTGGAGAACCCGAGACCCGGGTCGACGACGATCCGCTCCGGGGCGATGCCGCCCGCGATCGCGGCCTCCACGCGCGCGTGGATCTCATCGACGACTTCGGAGACCACGTTTTCGTACACCGGCTTGGCGTGCATGTCCGTGAGGAAGCCGCGCCAGTGCATCACGACGAACGGCGCGCCCGCGGCGGCGACCGAGGGGATCATGTCCGGGTCGGCGAGCCCTCCGGAGACGTCGTTCACGAGCACCGCGCCCGCCGCGAGCGCCTGGCGGGCCACGGCGGCGCGCATGGTGTCCACGGAGACCATGACGCCCTCGGCGGCCAGGCCCCGCACGACGGGCACCACGCGCCGCAGCTCCTCGTCCTCGTCCACGCGCGGGGCGCCGGGACGGGTCGACTCGCCGCCCACGTCGACCAGGTCGGCGCCCTGGGCGACCAGGTCGACGCCGTGCTTGACGGCGGCCGTGGTGTCGAACCAGCGGCCGCCGTCGGAGAAGGAGTCGGGGGTCACGTTCACGACACCCATGACCGCACAGCGGTCCCACTGGGGGAGCCCCTCGACCGATCCCCGCCCGCGCAACGTACTCATGCCTCCAGCCTAGGCCCGGGTGCGCGGGTGTTACGCCGCGCGGACCTCGTGCTGCTCGGCCGACCGCACCGCCTGGTGCGTGCAGGGGCGGGGCCCCGCCGTGCGGCGGCGCAGGAACCGCGGCAGCGCGAGAGTCACGAAGCCCTCCGCCTGCATGGCGGCGAAGCCGATCCGGGGGAGGTCGCGGCTGGAGCGGTACACCACGAAGCGCGGCTCCCAGCGCGGCCGGAACTTGGCGTTGAACTTGTACAGCGACTCGATCTGGAACCAGCGCGAGAGGAAGACGAGCAGTCCGCGCCAGGCCCGCAGGACCGGCCCCGCGCCCAGCTTCTCGCCGCGCGCGAGGGCGGCGCGGAACATCGCGAAGTTCAGCGACATGCGCGCGACGCCGAGCTGCGGGGCGGCCTGCAGGGCGGCCACGATCAGCAGCTCGTTCATGCCCGGGTCGGCGCTGCGGTCACGGCGCATCAGGTCGAGCGACACGCCGTCCTTGCCCCACGGCACGAAGTGCAGCACGGCCTTCAAGTCGCCGTAAGGACCCGGCTGTTCGTCGGTCTTGTGGGCGGTCGCGATCAGGCAGTCGCCGTCCGAGGGGTCGCCGATGCGGCCGAGGGCCATGGAGAAGCCGCGCTCGGTGTCGGTGCCGCGCCAGTCGTCGGCGGCCCGCTGGATGCGCTCCAGCTCCTGCTCGCCGAGGTCACGGATGCGCCGTACGCGCGTCTCGTAGCCATTGCGCTCGATCCGCTTGACCATCTGGCGCACGTTGCGCATCGCGCGCCCGGACAGGGAGAAATCCGCGACCTCCACCACCGCCTCGTCACCCAGCTCCAGGGCGTCGAGTCCGGTCTCGCGCGTCCACACCTGGCCGCCCGTCTCGGAGCAGCCCATGACGGCGGGCGTCCAGGAGTGGGCCTTGGCCTCGTCCATGAAGCGCTCGATCGCGCCCGGCCAGGCCTCGACGTCGCCGATGGGGTCACCGGAGGCCAGCATCACGCCCGACACGACGCGGTACGTGACCGCGGCCTTGCCGCTCGGCGAGAACACCACGCCCTTGTCGCGGCGCAGCGCGAAGTGGCCGAGCGAGTCGCGGCCGCCGTGCTTGGCGAGCAGCTCGCGCAGGCGGGTCTCGTCGTCCTCGGTGAGGCGCGCCGCCGGGTGCTCCGGGCGGAAGGCCAGGTAGATGGTGGTGAGGGCGGTGAGCAGACCCAGGGCGCCGAGCGAGAAGCCGACGGTCCAGGGGGTGCGGCCCGTGTAGTCGACGGGGCCCTCGACGCCGAAGAGGCCGTACAGGACGTGCATCAGGCGCTCGGAGATGCTGGGGTCGCCCACGACCTTGTCCGGGTGCACGCTGACGATCACCAGGCCGAGCGCGAGGGACCCGGCGCCGAGCACCACGAAGTTGGCGAGCGCCCGCCAGCGGCTGCGCGGGTCGGGCAGCGCGGCGAACTCCTTGCGGTGCCGGAGCAGCAGGACGAGCAGCGCGATCGGGATCAGCACACCGATGAACGAGTGACGGTATGTGAACTGTGCCACGGCGCCGAGCGGCAGCAGCACCACGGCGGCGCGCCACGCCCGGCGCTTGTTGCGGCGCAGACCGTGCGCGAGGAGCAGGAGCAGCACGCCGCAGCTGAGCGCGAGCGCGGCCGCGAACGGCCCGAACAGACCGGGCAGGACCTCGGCGAACGTGTGCAGACGGCTGTGGCGGAAGCGGGGGAACACCCCCGCCGCCACGTTCAGGAGCCCTACGAGCGCACAGGCTCTGGCGACCAGGGTGGGGACGGCTTCGGGGCGGGGGCCGCGGAGGATGCGGCGCAGCCCACCCTTGCCTTCTGGAACCACACCCGACATTTCCCCATCTATCCTGACAGACATCGCATCCCGTAGTTCCGCGAGAGAGCTTCGATCCGGCGCCAAATCCGGCAACCGGCAATATTGCGCCCTCTAGGACGGTCCTTCGGGGACACGGGTTCACTCCGAACCGGAAAACCAGCGCAAAGCTGGCGGAAAAGGCATGGCAAGGCCGGGGAAAGCCCCGGCCGAACCCGGGCCAGGGCTCTGACCCGAGTCCGGAGCCCGCCCTTCCGGCCCCCGGGAGTGAACAGGCAGAAAGCGCAGGCAGGATCTTCCCATGGGTCTCACGAGCAACAAAGTGCTGGCACTCGCGATCGCGCTGGCCGTGCTGCTGTTCATCGGCACGATCTGGCTGTGGCCGCGGCTCGCACGTCGCAGCTGGCGTGCCATCACCGGGCGCGTCGGGCTGCTCCTCGCCACGCAGGTCGCGGTCTTCGCCTCCATCGGTCTCTACACCAACCAGGCGTTCGGGTTCTACGCCAGCTGGGCGGATCTGCTCGGCCAGGAGACCGAGCAGGGCGTCGTCGTGGACCACGACGTGCTCAAGGGCGAGAAGGGCCCGGTGAAGGTGACGGACACGCAGACCGTGGACGTCCCCGGCGGCGAGACGCCCCGTATCGGCGGCCAGATCCAGAAGGTCCAGGTGCAGGGCCGGAACTCGAAGATCGCCAGCCCCGCGTACGTGTACCTGCCGCCGGAGTACTTCCAGCCGCAGTACCGCCACCGCACCTTCCCCTCGGCCGTTGTCCTGACCGGCTACCCCGGGACCGCCGAGGCGCTCATCAAGGGCCTGCACTACCCGCAGACCGCCCACAAGCAGGCCCGCCAGGGCAAGATGCAGCCGATGATCCTGGTCATGCTCCGGCCGACCGTGGCACCGCCGCGCGACACCGAGTGCGTGGACATTCCCGGCGGCCCGCAGACGGAGACCTTCTTCGCCCGGGACCTGCCGGACGCCATCACCCAGCACTACCGCGCGGGCAAGAAGCCCGACTCCTGGGGCGTCATCGGTGACTCCACGGGCGGCTACTGCGCGCTGAAGCTCGCGATGCACCACCCCGACGTGTACGGCGCCGGGGCGAGCCTGTCCGGCTACTACAAGGCCGCCCAGGACGTCACCACGGGCAACCTCTTCCACGGGGACAAGGACCTGGAGAACCAGGCCAACCTCATGTGGTACCTGGAGCACATGCCGCCCCCGAAGACCTCCCTGCTGCTCAGCAGCAGCAAGAAGGGCGAGGGCAACTACAAGGACACCCTGAAGTTCATCGACAAGGTGAAGCCGCCGACGCGCGTCTCGTCGATGATCCTCGACAGCGGCGGCCACAACTTCAACACGTGGCGACGGGAGATCCCGGGGTCCCTGGTGTGGATGAGCGAACGCCTGACGGGCGGCTCGGACGTGCGGTAGCCCCCTCCAGGGGGACCCGTCCCGGAGGGCTGAAACGGTTGCTCGGCATCGGGGTGCCGAGCAACCGTTTCAGCCACCCGTCACCGAAGCCACGCTCTCCAGCTCGACATCTCCGCGCGCGATGTCCAGCACGTCCGCCGTCGTCGAGCGCCGCAGCGCCTCATGCAGCCGGGCCGGGGTCAGCACCCCGAGGAACCGCCCCTCGCTGCGCTCGTCGATGACCGCGATCCACCCCGCGTCGTGCTGGAGCATCGTGGAGAACGCCTGCTTCAGGCTCGCGCCCACCGGCAGCCACGCCTCCATGCGCCGCGCGTGCTCGCGCACCGTACCGGTGCCCACGCGTGCGTGCTCCGCGGAGATCCAGCCGTGCAGGTTGTTGTCGCCGTCCAGGACGACGGCCCAGCGGGCGTCCAGCTCCCTGGGCAGCGCGTCGTCGAGGTGCACGACCGGCGGCTGCTCCAGGTCACCCTCCTCGATCGGCGTCACGGAGAGGCGCTTCAGACCCCGGTCCGCCCCGACGAAGTCCGCGACGTACTCCGTGGCGGGCGCGCCGAGGACGGTCGACGGGGTGTCGAACTGCTCGATGCGGCCGTGGCCGTAGACGGCGATGCGGTCGCCGAGCCGGACCGCCTCCTCGATGTCGTGCGTGACGAACAACACGGTCTTGCGCACGGCCTGCTGGAGGCGGAGGAACTCGTTCTGGAGGTGCTCGCGCACCACCGGGTCGACCGCGCCGAACGGCTCGTCCATCAGGAGCACCGGCGGATCGGCCGCCAACGCCCGCGCCACGCCCACGCGTTGGCGCTGACCGCCGGAGAGCTGCTCGGGGTAGCGGTCGCCGTACACCGCCGGGTCGAGGCCCACGAGGTCGAGGAGCTCGGCGGCGCGCTCACGGGCCTTGGCGCGCTTGACGCCGAGGAGGTGCGGGACGGTCGCGGTGTTGTCCAGGACCGTCTTGTGCGGGAACAGGCCGACCTGCTGGATGACGTAGCCGATGCGGCGGCGCAGTTGGACCGGATCAATGTCCGATATGTCGTCACCGTCGAGGAATATCCGGCCGCCGGTGGGCTCGATGAGCCGGTTCACCATCTTCATCGTCGTGGTCTTGCCGCAGCCCGAAGGGCCGACGAGTGTGACCAGTTCACCCTCGTTGACCTCGAAGGACAGGTCGTCGACGGCCATCGTGCCGTCCGCGTACCGCTTGGTCACATGCTCGAACCGGATCATGAGTCCCCATTGTGGCGCGTGTGCTGAGAGGGCCATGGTGCGCCCGCGTCTGTGAAGGCCGTGTTGCGCCCGCACGACGAGTCTCGGCGATTGTCAGTGCTCGGCGTTAGGGTCGCGGGACAGATGGACGTGTGCGTTTGGGCACGTGTCACGGTCCGTGCGGGGCCCGGGTGGAGGGGCCGCGCGCGGTCGGCGCACGCGGCCCGCGCACCGGGTCGGCCTGTGCGGTCGACAGGACACGCGGCGCGTGTGCGATGGAGCACACGCCCGATCGGCATGGCTTCGGGGAATCGGGGGAGGCGGGGCGGGTGAGCAAGCGGAACTGTCTCGTGACGAACGACTGGATCTGCGGCGAGTACGTCCGCTCGCGCAGTCAGGAGTTGATCGACGCGACGGTGCAGCACATCGGCATCACGGCCGTGTCCGTGGCGATAGGCGTGGCGGTGTCGCTGCCGCTCGCCCTGCTCGCGCGGCGCTGGCGGTTCCTCGCCGCGCCGATCCTCGGCGTGACGACGGTGCTGTACTCGATCCCGTCGCTGGCGATGTTCTCGCTGCTCCTCCCGTTCTTCGGCCTGTCCGCGTCGCTCGTGGTCACGGGCCTCGTCCTGTACTCCCTGACGATCCTCGTGCGGAACATCCTCGCGGGCCTGCGCGCGGTCCCCGAGGAGGCCCGGGAGGCCGCCAAGGGCATGGGGTACGGCCCGCTGCGGCTGCTGTGGGAGGTCGAACTGCCGCTGGCGCTGCCCTCCCTGCTCGCCGGCGTGCGCATCACCACGGTCTCGACGGTGGCGCTCACCACGGTCGGCGCCATCGTGGACAAGGGCGGCCTGGGCACGATGATCCTCGACGGCCTCGACACCCAGTTCAAGGCGCAGGTGCTCACGGCGTCGGTGCTGTGCGTCCTGCTCGCGCTCGCGGCCGACCTGCTGCTGCTCGCGCTCCAGCGCCGGCTCACCCCGTGGACCCGGGCGCATCGAATACGTACGAGCCGTTTCTCGCGCAAGGCGGACGCGGCCCCCGGTGTGGGCAAGGTGGCTGAGCCCGTATGAACGCGATATCCGGTGCCTATGAGTGGCTGACCACGTCCGCCAACTGGCAGGGCGAGAAAGGGGTGTGGCACCGGCTCGCCGAGCACCTCTACTTCAGCGGGGTCTGCCTCGCCGTGTCGTGCGCCATCGCGCTGCCGATCGCCCTGCTGCTCGGGCACATCGGCAAGGGCGGCGCCCTCGCGGTGAACATCTCGAACGTGGGGCGCGCGGTCCCGACCCTCGCCGTGCTCATCCTGCTCACGCTCACCCCGCTCGGGGAGCACGGGGACGTGCCGACGCTGATCGCCCTGGTCCTGTTCGCCGTGCCGCCGCTCCTGACGAACGCCTACGTGGGCATGCGCGAGGTGGACCGCTCGGTGGTCGAGGCCGCGCGCGGCATGGGGATGAGCGGCCGTCAGGTCTTCGGGCGGGTCGAGCTGCCGCTGGCGTACCCCCTGATCATGACCGGGGTGCGGTCGGCCGCGGTGCAGGTCGTCGCCACGGCGACGCTCGCCGCGATGGCGGGCGAGGGCGGCCTGGGCCGGATCATCACGGCCGGGTTCAATCTGCAGAACACGCCGCAGGTCGTCGCGGGCGCCTTCCTGGTGGCGCTGCTCGCCCTGGCCGTGGAGGGTGTGCTCGTCGCGGTCGGCTGGGCCTGCGACCCGATGCGGGGGCGGTCCCGTATGCGTGCCTGAGCGCCTGACGGGCCCCGGGCCCTCCTCCCTCCCTCCACACCTGTGGTCTTGAAACTCTCGAATGGTGGTTCACCGATGAACAGCAGAACGCGTCGCGCGCGACGGATGGCAGGGACGGCCGCGGCCGTCGTGACGCTGGGCGCGGGCCTCGCCGCGTGCGGCGGCGACAGCCTGGAGGACGACAAGGACTCGGGCGGCGGCAAGGGCGCGATCGTGGTGGGCTCCGCGCGGTTCACCGAGCAGAAGGTGCTCGCCGAGCTGTACGCGGGCGTGCTGCGGGACGCCGGATACGACGCGTCGGTGAAGACCGTGCAGAACCGCGAGGTGTACGAGCCGGAGCTGAAGAAGGGCTCCATCGACGTCACCCCCGAATACGCGGCCACGCTCGCGGAATTCCTGAACCTGAAGAAGAACGGCTCGGACGCCGAGCCGGTCGCGTCCAGTGACCTCGGCGCGACGGTCGGCGAACTGACCAAGCTGGCGAAGGCGCGCGGCCTCAAGGTGCTTCCGGCGGGCGGCGCGGTCGATCAGAACGCGTTCGCGGTGACCAAGGATTACGCGAAGGAGCACAAGCTCAAGACGCTTTCGGATCTTGGCAAGTCCGGCGAGAAGGTCAGGATCGCCGCCGGTGACGAATGCGAGACCCGGCCGTTCTGCGCCCCCGGCCTGAAGAAGAAGTACGGCATCGACGTCGCCGGAATCGACCCCAAGGGCGTCGGCACCACCCAGTCGAAGCAGGCCGTGAAGAACGGCACGGACCAACTGGTCCTGACGACGACCACGGACGCGACGCTGAAGAACTTCGGCCTCGTGATCCTCGAGGACGACAAGAAGCTCCAGAACGCCGACAACATCCTTCCCGTCGTGAACGAGAAGTCCGCGGGCGACAAGGAGATAGCCGACGCCCTCGGCAAGCTCACCAAGACGCTCACGACGGACGATCTCATCGAACTGAACCGCAAGGTCGACGAGGAGCGCCAGAAGGAAGGCGACGTCGCGAAGGACTATCTGAAGTCCAAGGGCCTGATCGAGAAGTAAGCGCGGAGATCGCGTGCCGGGTTGCGGAATCCGGCCGGAGGCGGTGGAGTGGCCGGTCGGAGAAGAAGTGGCTCGGCGGGGTGGGGAGTTGTGGTGGGGGCACCGGGATTTTGGCGGGCGGGGCACCAGACTTCGCCTACGCGCGGTAAGTTTCTGGCCATGCCACGTGGACGTCACCGCCATTCCCCACCACTGCACAGGCTGCTTCCTCCGTCGGCGGTCGCAGGCTTCTCCCTCGCTGCGGCCGGCGGCGCCTGGCTGTTCGCGGAACCCGTCGTCCTGCGCGGGCTCGCCGCCGCCGCGGCCGCGAGCGCCGTCCTGGGCTCCGTCGTCATGCGCCGCTGGGACCGGGCCGCGGGCAAGCGGGTCGCGGAGCTCGGCAGGGCGCGCGCGAGCGAGGAGTGGCGTTACGAGGAGCGCATAGCGGAGTGCGAGTCCGACCTCGACGAGGCGCGTGAGCTGCGCTCCAAGCTGGAGAACAAGCTGCGCTCCAAGCGGGCGGAACTGGCCGCGCTGCGCAACGAACACGCCGCGCTGCTGCGCCGGTACGCGACGGCGGAGACCGAGCGGGCCAGCGCCCTCGAAGGGCGGCGGCTGCTCGCCATCGAGGCCACGACGTCCACGCGGGCGCTCCCGGCGGCCTCTTCGGAGGACTCCGAGGACGAGACGTCCGAGGCTTCGCTGTACGAGCGGGCCAACGCGGCGCTCGAGCGCCTGGCGGGACGGAGCGGCGATACCGAAGCCGAGCCCGAGGCCGTCGAGGACCTCGACGCCTCCGATGCCTCCGGCACTCCCGACGCCCCGGAGGCCGTGGCGGACGCGGCGGACGACAACGAGCTGAGCACCCCTGAGGCCGCTGAGGCGGCCGACGAGCCTGCGGCGGCCGACGAGGCCGTGGACGGCCACGAGCGCGCGACCGGCGCGCACCTGCTGGTTCCGGCCGCGGCAGCCGTCGTGCCGCCCGCGCAGGTCCGCAGGACCGCCGGAGAGGGCGGCTTCGACTTCTTCGGCACGAAGGGCGCGGCCCCGGCCGCCCTCGACGCCGTGCAGAACGAGGACCTCGCCGACGTCGTGGGCGAGGAGGCCCTCGCGGTCCACAAGGCGGAGGCCGAAGCCGAGTTCAAGCCGTCGGACGCGACGACCGACGCGGAGCGCGGCGTGGGCCAGGTCATCGACCTGACCGCCCACGACGAGACGGAGCAGATCGATCTGAAGGGCCTCCGCACGGCGCTGCGCGCCTGAGCAGAGGGCCGCTGGGGACCCACCCGCGAGCGCTCTGCGCCGGGCTCGGGCGTCGAAGCTGAGGAGTTTCGGGTGGGAGGGCGGGAAACTCCGCCGCGGCAGCGGCGGCACCACCCACTCAGCGGCAGCGCTCCGCGTCGGAGCCGGGCGTCGCAAGGCCGGGCAGTCCCGGGTGGGAGGGTGGGAAGCAGCCGCCGCGGCAGCGGCGGCACCGCCCGCGGAGGGCAGCCGGGGTCAGGCCATCCACCGGTCGGGCCGCGCGGCCCGGCGCCCCGTGCGGGAGCGCTCCGCCTGCCCGCGCAACAGCTCCGCCGCCTCCCCGGAGGGCCGCAGCCGAGCCGTCACCGTACGGCCCGCCCCGGTGTCCACCTTCACGTCGGCGACGCCCTTGAACCGCTCCCAGGGCCCCTGCACGAGGCGCACGCTCTGCACCTTCGCGTGCGGCACCAGCGAGAGCCGCCGCCGGAGCAGACCGTGCCGCGCCGCGAACACCGCGTCGGTGACGGCGAGCCCGTGCCCCTTCCACCACACCGGGACGCACCACGACGCGCGCGCGGGCGGCCGGGACAGCTCGTCCGGGCCCGGCACCCGCACCCCCGGCAGGACCTGCGCGATCACCGACTCGGCGAGCTCGCGCGGGGCGACCGGGACGAGCACGCCGTTCGCCGACCCGGCCACGTCCAGCTCGACCCGCACCCAGCCGAACCGGCGCCACAGCAGCGGCTCCACCAGCCGTACGGACTGCACGCGGCCCGGCGGCACCGTCTCGTGCGCCTTGTCGAGCAGGCCGTGGTCCAGGCGCAGACCGTCCGGGGACTCGCCGACCGTCCAGTCGTACTCCCCGACGAAACGGCCGACGCTGCTGGCGAAGGCGCCGCCGAGCATGGGAAGGCCGGTCACGATGACCGTCCACACGCTGTGCGTCAGGAACCACAGGACGGTCGGGACGACGAGCGTGGCGAGCAGGAGCAGCCAGGGCGCGCCGGTGAGCAGCACGGAGACGGCGAGCATGCGCGGCGGCACGTGCAGCAGCCGCCGCGAGGGCGCCTCGCCGACCTCGTGGGCCGTCTCGGGGGCGAAACCGGCCGCCCGCGCGAGGAGCTCGGCGCGCAGCGCGGTGGCGTCGCGTTCGCCGAGGTAGGCCAGCTCGTCCTTCTTGTCGGTGCCGACGACGTCCAGCTTCAGCTTGGTGACGCCGACGACGCGGGCCGCGAGCGGCTGGGTCAGGTCGACGGCCTGGAGGCGGTCGAGCCGGATGTGCGCGGTGCGCCGGAACACCAGGCCCGTACGGATGCGCAGTTCGGTGTCGGTGACGGCGTAGTGCGTGTACCACCAGCTGAGGAAGCCGTACAGGGAGCCGCCGATGACGACGGCCGTGGCGACCAGGGCGAGCGAGGTGGCGGTCATGTCGGCCATGCGGCGCTGGGCGCCGTCCGGGTCGTGGACGGCCCAGCCCATGAGCACGGCGACGGGCGCCCAGGCCCGCCGCAGCGGGGTCACGGGATGCAGCCGCCGCTCCTCCGGGCCCTCCCGGTCGGCCTGCGGCCCGGGCGCGGCCTCCGCGCGCGGCCCGGTGGTCGGCTCCCCGGTCACAGCCCCGCCGATCGGGCCTCGCCGAGCTCGGTGAGGCGGTCGCGGAGGCGCTCGGCCTCCTGCGGGTCGAGGCCGGGGATGCGCGCGTCCGTGGCGGCCGCAGCGGTGTGCAGCTGGACCCCGGCGAGGCCGAAGTAGCGCTCCACGGGGCCTGAGGTCACCTCGACGAGCTGCATCCGGCCGTACGGCACGACCGTCTCCTCGCGCCACAGCACGCCCCGGCTGATGAGCAGGTCGTCGACCCGCTCCGCGTACCGCCAGGAGCGCCAGTTGCGCTCCAGGAGGACCCAGCCCCAGGCCGCGAGGGCGAGCGGAAGGGCCGCGAGGACGGCCCAGACGGGTCCGGCGAACAGGCCGAGCAGCACCCCCAGCGCCACCGCGGTCGGCACCAGCCAGACCACGAGCAGCATCCGGCGCATCTTCAGCAGCCCCCGCGGCAGCCCGGTCCACACCGGCTCGCCCGCGTCCGCGCCGGGCGCCGTCCCCGGCGCCCCTGTCCCCGTCTCCATGCCCCCCAGCCTACGTACGGCAGCTGACAGTGGCGTGGTCGCGCCCGTGCGTCAGACTGTGCGCATGAGCCCCATGACGGAGCACGGGAAGACGCGGACAGTGGCGGGTACGGAGCTGACCGAGACGACGGTCGGGGTCGGCGGTGCCGCCGAGAGCACGGACATGGTGCTGAACATCGGGCCGCAGCACCCGTCCACCCACGGCGTGCTGCGCCTGCGCCTCGTCCTGGACGGCGAGCGCATCCAGCACGCGGAGCCGGTCATCGGCTATATGCACCGGGGCGCGGAGAAGCTCTTCGAGGCGCGCGACTACCGGCAGATCGTGATGCTGGCCAACCGCCACGACTGGCTGTCGGCGTTCTCGAACGAGCTGGGCGTGGTGCTCGCCGTGGAGCGGATGCTCGGCATGGAGGTGCCCCCGCGCGCGGTGTGGACGCGCACGCTGCTCGCCGAGCTGAACCGCGTGCTGAACCACCTGATGTTCCTCGGCTCGTACCCGCTGGAACTGGGCGGCATCACGCCGGTCTTCTACGCGTTCCGGGAGCGCGAGGAGCTCCAGAACGTCATGGAGGAGATCTCCGGCGGCCGGATGCACTACATGTTCAACCGGGTCGGCGGCCTCAAGGAGGACCTGCCCGCGGGCTGGACCACCCGCGCGCGTGCGGCCGTCGCCTCGGTGCGCTCCCGCATGGACGTGTACGACCGCCTGGTGCTCGGCAACGAGATCTTCCGGGGACGCACGCGCGGCGTGGGCGTGCTCTCCGAAGAGGCGGTGCATGCCTACGGGGTGAGCGGTCCCATCGCCCGTGCCTCCGGAGTGGACTTCGACCTGCGCCGCGACGAGCCGTATCTGGCGTACGGGGAGCTGGGTGACGTCCTGAAGGTGGTGACCCGCGAGGAGGGCGACTGTCTGGCGCGCTTCGAGTGCCTCCTGGAGCAGACGCACAACGCCCTCGACCTCGCGGACGCCTGTCTGGACCGGATCGCGGAGCTGCCCCAGGGGCCCATCAACCAGCGCCTGCCGAAGGTGCTCAAGGCCCCCGAGGGCCACACGTACGCGTGGACGGAGAACCCGCTCGGCATCAACGGCTACTACTTGGTGTCCAAGGGCGAGAAGACCCCGTACCGCCTCAAGCTCCGCTCGGCGTCGTACAACAACATCCAGGCGCTCGCCGAGCTCCTGCCGGGTCAGCTGGTCGCCGACATGGTGGCGATCCTGGGGTCACTGTTCTTCGTGGTCGGCGACATCGACAAGTAGCGGGTCCGGGATCCCCACCGGCTGCGTCAGCCAGCGGAAGTCGCCGAGCCCGCCCCGCGCGGTCAGCTCGGCCGCCTCGCCCGCGCGCGTGAGGGCGCGGACGTACGCGGCCGGGTCGGTGGAGGCCAGAGTCAGCGGCGGGCGGCCGCCACGCACCCCCAGGGCGGCGAGCGCGGCCCGCTGGGTGAGCAGCCGTCCGCCGGGCAGGGCGCAGGCGTCGAGCGCCACGTGGGCGGTGATGTCGCAGCCGCCGTCGGGCACGGGCGCCGTCTCCCGGCCGTCGCGAAAGCCCGTCAGCGTCCCGAAGGGCGGCCGCGCGACCCGGGTGTGCGCGTAGTCGACGGCGACCGCCAGGCCGCGGTCCAGCGTCGCGACGGCCGCCGCCCAGGCCGCGTCCCGGGGGCGGCCGATCTCCGCCCGCAGGCCGGGCTCGGTGCCCAGGGGCCACCACCGGGCCAGCCAGTCGGCGTCGGGGCCCGCCAAGGGGCCGCCGAGCTCCTCGGTGCCGTCCTCGTGGACGAGGACGTGGCGCACCGAACCGTCGGGGGCGGTCTCGGCGACGTCCAAGGGGACGTTGTCGAGCCACTCGTTGGCGAAGAGCAGGCCGCTCGCCCCGGCGGGCGGTGCGGCACACCACCGCACGCGCGGATCGAGGCCTTCGGGGCGTGCGGCACGTTCCACGGCGTACGCGCGCGTGCGGGCCGCCACGTCGGCGGGCAGCTCCGCGAGGACGCCCGTCGTCAGCTCGCCGCGGCCCGCGCCCACGTCCACGAACGCCAGCTCCGGGGGGTGCCCGAGCGCGGCGTCCACGCGGCGCAGGAGCCGGGCCACGGCGGCCGCGTACAGGGGCGAGGCGTGCACGGAGGTGCGGAAGTGCCCCGCAGGCCCCTCGGCCCTGCGGTAGAAGCCGTGGGGCCCGTACAGGGCCTCCTCGGTGGCCTCCTGCCAGCCCCGTGCGGGGCGCCCTGCCGCTCGTTGTGCCTCGTGCGTCACAGCGAGAAGGCTATGCGGCCTCCACCTTGGGGAGTACGAGACGGCCGTACGGATCGCACCTCGGGTTGACCCGGGGGCCCGGGCCGGTTGCCTACGCTGGGTTACGTGCAGCGCCTCTATGACTTTCTCCGCAGACACCCGACGGGGGTCGACGCCTTCTGGGCGTTCGTTCTCCTCGGTCTCTCCGGGCTGAGCGTGGTGGCCGTCGCCGACTCGGAGGGCCACGACCCCACGTTGCTCGCGATCCCGGTCGTCATCGGCCTGTGCGTGGTGGTGGCGCTGCGCCGCCGGTTCACGGAACAGATGCTCGTGCTCGCCGCGGTGCTCGGCGCCGTGCAGATGGCCGGCGACGTGCGGCCGAACACGGCGAACTTCGCGATGCTCGTGATCATCTACACGGCGGCCGCCGACGGCCCCAAGTGGGCCTCGCGGTTCGCCCTCACCGGCGGCCTCGCGGCCGCGCCGCTGTCGCAGCTGCGCTGGCCGGAGACGGGGGCCGGGGTGTGGGGCAAGGTGCTCTACACCGTCTTCATGGTCGTGCCGTTCGCCCTCGCCTGGGTGCTCGGCGACTCGATCCGCACCCGCCGCGCCTACCTCGCGCAGCTGGAGGAGCGCGCCGCCCGCCTGGAGAAGGAGCGCGAGGCGCAGGCCAAGGTCGCGGTCGCGGCCGAGCGCGCCCGCATCGCCCGCGAGCTGCACGACGTGGTCGCGCACAACGTGTCGGTGATGGTCGTCCAGGCCGACGGCGCCGCGTACGTCCTGGACGCGGCGCCCGACCAGGCCAAGCAGGCCCTCGCGACGATCTCCGGCACCGGCCGCCAGGCGCTCGCGGAGATGCGCAGGCTGCTCGGCGTGCTGCGCACCGGCGAGCCCGAGGAGAGCGGGGAGTACGTCCCGCAGCCGGACGTCGAGCAGCTCGACGAGCTCATCGAGCAGGTGCGCGGCGCCGGTCTGCCGGTCGACTTCAAGGTCGAGGGAACCCCGCGCCCGCTGCCCAGCGGCGTGGAGCTCACCGCGTACCGCATCGTGCAGGAGGCCCTCACCAACACCCGCAAGCACGGCGGTGAGAACGCCGGGGCCAGCGTCCGGCTCGTCTACTTCGACGACGGCCTCGGGCTGCTCGTGGAGGACGACGGCAAGGGCGCCCCGCACGAGCTGTACGAGGACGGCGGCGCGGACGGCAGCGGCCACGGCCTGATCGGCATGCGTGAGCGCGTCGGCATGGTCGGCGGCACCCTGGACGCGGGCCCGCGGCCGGGGGGCGGATTCCGCATCAGCGCGCTGCTGCCGCTCAAACCCGCACACTGACACCTGTCACCGGTGCACCGGTGACAGGGGGCGATGACGTCGCCGACTGCACCGGGACCGTGCGGCCGTGGTTGACTCCGCCCGTGGGGTCCGGCTTCGGCCCGCTCCCGCCCGTTCTGCCGATGTCCTTGCCGCCGATCCACCCTGAAGGGACCGTGTGATGTCCATCCGCGTGATGCTCGTCGACGACCAGGTGCTGCTGCGCACCGGATTCCGGATGGTCCTCGCCGCCCAGCCGGACATGGAGGTCGTCGCCGAGGCGGGCGACGGCGTGGAGGCGCTGCAGGTGCTGCGGGCCACGGCGGTCGACGTGGTCCTGATGGACGTGCGCATGCCGAAGCTGGACGGCGTGGAGACGACGCGCCGCATCTGCTCCGACGCCAACCCCCCGAAGGTGCTGATCCTGACGACCTTCGACCTCGACGAGTACGCCTTCTCGGGCCTGAAGGCGGGCGCGTCCGGGTTCATGCTCAAGGACGTGCCGCCCGGTGAGCTGCTCGCCGCGATCCGGGCCGTGCACAGCGGTGACGCGGTGGTCGCGCCGTCCACGACGCGCCGGCTGCTCGACCGGTTCGCGCCGATGCTGCCGAGCGCGTCGGGACAGCCGCAGCACAAGGGCCTCGAGCGGCTCACCGAGCGCGAGCGCGAGGTCATGGTGCTCGTCGCCCAGGGCCTGTCGAACGGCGAGATCGCGGCCCGTCTCGTGCTGTCCGAGGCGACCGTGAAGACCCACGTGGGCCGCATCCTGACCAAGCTGGGCCTGCGGGACCGGGTGCAGGTGGTGGTGCTCGCCTACGAGACCGGCCTGGTGCGCGCGGGCGGCGGCGGGGTCTGACACCCCCCTTCGGCGGGCCCGGCGCGGCCTACCGGAGCACGCCCTCGATGAACTCGCTGCCGAGCCGCGAGACCACGCCCAGGTCCAGCTGGTGCTGCACGTACCGGCCGCGGCGGCGGGTGGTGATCAGCTCGGCCTTCTTCAGGACGCTCAGGTGCCGGGATATCTCCGGGGCCGTCATGCCGTGGGCGTCCGCCAGCTCACCCGTGGTGTAGGCGCCGCGGGCCAGGTGGCGGCACAGGCGCATCCGCACCGGGTGCGAGAGCGCGGCCATGCGGCGGGTGAGCTGCTCCACGGAGGCGGGCTCGGTCAGGCCCGGGGTCCTGATGGGGTAGGTGATCGAGGACTGCCAGCCGTAGCGGTGCAGGACCATCACGTGCGGCCAGCCGAGGCTGGTCGGCACCAGGACGAGGCCGCCCTCGGCCGTCCTGGTGTGGCCCGACGCCATCTTGTCGACCGTGATCCGCCGGGCCTCCTCGTCCAGGGTCACCGCCCCGGACATCGCCTTGAGGGCCTCGCCGAGTCCCTTGCGGCGCAGCAGCTCGGTCTTGTGCCGGGCGTCCGCGGCGAGCTGGTGGCTCACCCGGGCCCAGGTGTCCGAGAAGAACGCCTCGTCGCAGTCCTGCATCAGCTGGCGGAACCAGGCGCGCACGGCGGGCGGGTCGTCCAGGAGGCGCTCGGTGAACGCCACTTGGTGCTCGCCCCGCGCGGCGGCCAGCTCCAGGGCGTGGCGGCGCATGTCCGGGTCGTTCAGCGGGTCCGTCACGCGGTTCTGGTCGTAGGCGAGCTGGCAGGTGAACTCCAGGGCGGCGTCCACGAACTGCTCGTCCGTCAGCTTGTCCAGCTGGTCGAGCTCCTCGGCGAGCGTGGCACCGGGCAGCGCCCGCTTGCCGGGGATGCCCGCGAACGGCGCGAAGACGTCCGAGAACGTCGTCCGCCACAGGAAGTCCGCCTCGCACAGGCGGTCCGCGAGGCTCTGGTCCAGACGCGCGGTGACCGCCGTCGCCCAGCCCTGCAGCCCCGGGTGGTGACCGGGCTCGGACAGGGCGTGCAGCGCCATGCCGAGCTCGGCGAGGGGCGAGGGCACGACGTGGACCCGCTCCGGCGCCAGGCCGGTGATGTCGATGCTCACGCTCATGGTCCCCATGGTGCACCGGGCCACTGACATCGCCGCCGCCGATTGACGACTGACGTCAATCGGCGGGACCTGGCCGCCGGGCCTGGCGCAGGCTTGAGCCATCGACGGGGCGCCGATGTCGCCGCCCCGCCCCGACGGCGCCGTTCCTTCCGGCCCGTCCTTCCCTCCGGCCCTCTCTCCGCTTCCCGCTCGCTGGCCCTCGGGGCCCCGCCCCGGACGCCCGACGGACTCCGCTGCCCTTGCGCCACCCGTTAAGTACCATTTGCCATGAAAGGTCGTACGTCATGAGCGTCACCCAGCAGTTCCTGCTCGACAGCTACCGCGCCGCCCAGCACGGCGAGGCCGCGCCGCCCGCGCCCGGTGCCCACGACTGGCAGGTCGTGCGCGAGGTGCGCGACTACGGCCGGTTCCAGGCCGTGGTCCACGAACGCCCCGCGCACGGGCGGCTGCGGGCCGCCCTCCGCCGGGCCCTGCACGGTCTCAGGGGAGGCGCCGTACGAACTCCGCGACCGCTTCCCTGACGTCGTCGGCCGTCCACGCGAGTGCCGGCCCGGCCACGGTGACCTCCGTGACGGACAGGCCGGGCGGGCCGTCCGGGAACCAGCGCCAGAACAGCAGGGTCTTCGTCTCCTCGGCCTGCGCGAGGGCCGCCTCGTTCAGCACGTCGGGCGGGTACGGCAGCCACACCTGGAACTGGTGGGTGTGCGGCGGCTGCGGGTGCACGCGCGACCACGGCACCCCGGAGGCCCCGAAGGCCTCGCGCAGCGCGTCGGCGACCACGCGCGCGTGGGCCACGTACTCCGGCAGGCGCGGCAGGACGTTCCGCAGGCCGAGCAGCGCCGACAGGGCGGTCGGGAACTGCTGGAAACCGAGCCCTCCGTAGCGGTGTCGCCAGGCCCGTGCCTCCTCGACGAGCGTCTGCGGGCCGGCGAGCGCGGCGCCCGCGATGCCCCCCAGGGACTTGTAGAACGACACGTACACGCTGTCCGCGAGCCCGGCGATCTCGTCCAGGGGGCGGCCGAAGTGCGGTGTGCACTCCCACAGCCGGGCACCGTCGAAGTGGACCACGGCGTCCCGCTCGCGTGCCGCGGCCACCACTTCCTGGAGCTCGTCCCACGTGGGCAGCAGGAAACCGGGCTCCCTGAGGGGCAGTTCGAGCATCAGCGTGCCGAAGGGCTCCTCGAAGTCCCGCACCTCGTCGGCCGTGGGCAGGCGCGGGGCGTCCGTGGGGTGCGCCGTGCGCAGACCGCTCACCGCGACCAGGGCGTCCCGTTCGTGGACCTCCGGGTGGGAGCGCGGGTGCAGCGCCACCGTCGCGTTGCCGGTGCGGCCCGCCCAGCAGCGCAGCGCCACCTGCTGCGCCATCGTGCCCGTCGGGAAGAACGCGGCGGCCTCCTTGCCGAGCAGCCGCGCGACCTCGTCCTCCAGGTCCTCGACGACGCCGTCGCCGTACAGGTCGGCGGGGCTGCCGAGGTCCGCGACGTCCGCCGCGCCCGCGGCGAGGGCGGAGAGGTGCTCGCCGAGCGGAACGGTCACCGGGTGGCGGGCGAGGACCCGCCGAGCGCCCCGGGCCGCCGCGATGCGCCGCTCCCGCTCGTCGGGTTCGCCCCGGCCTTCGGGCCCGGCCGCCCCGGGGCCCTCCTGCCGGGTTTCCGGCCCGGTCGCGCCGGGGCTCTCCTGCGGAGCGAGCGCGTCGTCCTGCGCGTCGTGTGCGGTCATCCACAGATCATCCCGCGCGGTCGTACGAATGCCCACAGCCTGTGGACAGCCGACGGCGCCGCGCGGACGGATAGCGTTAGCATGACGAGAAATCGTCCGGTACCCCGAGCGGACTGGAACGGGAAGGCGTCATCGCGTGAACGCACCTCACCGGCCGGAGCCCCACTCCGACCCCCGAGCGGGCCACGGCCACGACCCCAAGGACCGGCCCGCGCGGCTCACCGTGGGCGTCGTCGGCGCGGGCCGCGTCGGCCCCGCCCTCGCCGCCGCGCTGCAGCTCGCCGGGCACCGTCCGGTGGCCGTCTCGGGCGTCTCCGACAGCTCCGTCAGGCGGGCCGCGGCCATGCTCCCGGACGTGCCCGTGGTCACGCCCGCGCAGGTTCTCGAACGCGCCGAGCTGGTGCTCCTGACCGTGCCCGACGACGCCCTTCCCGGCCTCGTCGAAGGCCTCGCCGAGACCGGCGCGGTGCGCCCCGGTCAGCTCCTGGCGCACACCTCCGGGCGGTACGGCGCGAAGATCCTCGACCCCGCGCTGCGCGCCGGCGCGCTGCCGCTCGCGCTGCACCCCGCGATGACCTTCACCGGCACCCCCGTGGACGTCCAGCGCCTGGCCGGGTGCTCCTTCGGCGTGACCGCGCCCGACGAGCTGCGGCTCGCCGCCGAGGCCCTGGTCATCGAGATGGGCGGCGAGCCCGAGTGGATCGCCGAGGACGCCAGGCCGCTGTACCACGCGGCGCTCGCGCTCGGCGCCAACCACCTGGTGACCCTGGTCGCCGAGTCCATGGAGCTGCTGCGCGGCGCGGGCGTCGCGGCCCCCGACCGCATGCTCGGCCCGCTGCTCGGCGCGGCCCTGGACAACGCCCTGCGCTCCGGTGACGCCGCCCTGACCGGCCCGGTCGCGCGCGGGGACGCGGGCACCGTCGCCGCGCACGTCGCCGAGCTGCGCAAGCACGCGCCGCAGACCGTGGCCGGGTATCTGGCGATGGCCCGCGCCACCGCCGACCGCGCGCTCGCGCACGGCCTCCTGAAGCCGGAGCTCGCCGAGGACCTCCTCGGCGTGCTCGCGGGCCCCGGGGGAGCCGCGGGCGGCACCGAGGGATTCCGCGACGGCGGAGCGGACGGAGGAGACCGATGAGCGGCGCACCGATCCGGCTGCTGCACACCGCCGACGACCTGCGCGCACGCGCGCGTACGGGCCGCCGGGCCGTCGTCATGACCATGGGGGCCCTGCACGAGGGCCACGCCACGCTGATCCGCGAGGCGCGGCGCGCGGCGGGCGCGGACGGCGAGGTCGTCGTCACGGTCTTCGTGAACCCGCTCCAGTTCGGCGCGGGCGAGGACCTGGACCGCTACCCGCGCACCCTGGAAGCCGATGTGAAGACCTCCGAGCAGGCGGGCGCCGACGTCGTGTTCGCGCCCTCCGCGGAGGAGGTCTACCCCGGCGGCGAGCCCCAGGTGCGCGTCGGCGCGGGCCCCATGGGCACGGTCCTCGAAGGCGCCACGCGCCCCGGGCACTTCGACGGCGTGCTCACCGTCGTCGCCAAGCTGCTGCACCTGACGGCCCCCGACGTGGCGCTGTTCGGCCAGAAGGACGCCCAGCAGCTCGCCCTGATCCGCCGCATGGTGCGGGATCTGAACTTCCCCGTGGAGATCGCCGGCGTGCCGACGGTCCGCGAGGAGGACGGCCTCGCCCGCTCCAGCCGCAACCGCTATCTGTCCCCGGCCGAGCGGCACACCGCGCTCGCGCTCTCCCGCGCCCTGTTCGCGGGCCGCGACCGGCACGCCGCGCAGGAGGCCCTGCGCGCGCGTGCGGCGTTCGCCCCGGCCACCCCGGCGCGCGCGGACGCGCTGAACGCGCTCGGTGAGTCCCGCGCGGCCGCCGACGCCCACGCGGTCGCCCAGGCCGCGCCCGCGGGCCCCGAGGCCGTCCTCGCGGCCGCGCGGCAGGTCCTCGACGAGGCGGCGCGCCTTCGGCCCCCGCTCGTCCTGGACTACGCGGCGCTCGTCGACCCGTCGGACTTCCGTCCGGTCGTGCGCGGCCACCGGGGCGACGCGGTGCTCGCCGTCGCCGCCAAGGTCGGCACGACCCGCCTCATCGACAACATCCCGCTGACCTTCGGAGGTCCGGCGTGAGCGCGCCCACCGGGGCCGCCACGCGCCCCCGTACGACCGTGATCGGAGCCCTCGCATGAGCGGTACTGGCATACGGCTGCACGCTCCCGCCCCCGGCTGGTCGCTGACCGCCGACGTCGTGGTCGTCGGCTCCGGAGTGGCCGGTCTGACGGCCGCTCTGCGCTGCGCGGCGGCGGGCCTGGAGACCGTCGTCGTCACCAAGGCCCGCCTGGACGACGGCTCCACGCGCTGGGCGCAGGGCGGCATAGCCGCCGCGCTCGGCGAGGGCGACACCCCCGAGCAGCACCTGGACGACACCCTCGTGGCGGGCGCGGGCCTGTGCGACGAGGCGGCGGTGCGCCTCCTGGTCACCGAGGGCCCCGACGCCGTGCGCCGCCTCATCGACACGGGCGCCCGGTTCGACGCGGCCGCCGGGGGCGGTCTCGCCCTGACCCGCGAGGGCGGCCACCACCGCAGCCGCATCGCGCACGCGGGCGGCGACGCCACCGGAGCGGAGATCTCCCGCGCCCTCGTCGCAGCGGTCCGCGAGCGCGGCATACCCACCGTCGAGAACGCCCTGGTCCTGGACCTCCTGACCGACGCCGACGGACACGCGGCGGGCGTGACCCTGCACGTCATGGGGGAGGGCCAGCACGACGGCGTGGGCGCCGTGCGCGCGCCCGCCGTGGTGCTCGCCACCGGCGGCATGGGCCAGGTCTTCTCGGCGACGACGAACCCGTCCGTGTCCACGGGCGACGGCGTGGCCCTCGCCCTGCGCGCGGGCGCGGAGGTCTCCGACCTGGAGTTCGTGCAGTTCCACCCGACGGTGCTCTTCCTGGGCGCCGACGCGGAGGGCCAGCAGCCGCTGGTCTCCGAGGCCGTGCGCGGCGAGGGCGCGCACCTCGTGGACGCGGACGGCGTGCGCTTCATGGTGGGCGCCCACGAGCTCGCCGAGCTGGCCCCGCGCGACATCGTCGCCAAGGGCATCACGCGCCGCATGCTGGAACAGGGCGCCGAGCACATGTACTTGGACGGCCGCCACTTCGGCGCCGACATGTGGGCCAGGCGCTTCCCGACGATCCTCGCCGCCTGCCGGGCCCACGGCATCGACCCGGTGACCGAGCCGATCCCGGTCGCCCCCGCCGCGCACTACGCCTCCGGCGGCGTCCGCACCGACCTGCACGGCCGCACCACCGTCGCGGGCCTGTACGCGTGCGGCGAGGTCGCCTGCACGGGCGTGCACGGCGCGAACCGGCTGGCGTCCAACTCCCTCCTGGAGGGCCTGGTCTACGCCGAGCGCATCGCGGCGGACATCGCCGCCCGGCAGGCCGCGGACACCCTCCACGCGCGCGTGCCCGCCCCGGTGGCGGTCCCGGACCAGCCCGCCCACCCGCTGCTCCCCCCGGAGGCCCGCTTCGCCATCCAGCGGGCCATGACCGAGGGCGCCGGAGTGCTGCGTTCCGCCGCCTCGCTCGCCGAGGCCGCCGAGCGGCTCGCCGGGATCCACGCGGCCGCGGCGGGCGCGCTCGCCGAGGACGGCAAGACCGCCGAGCCGGGCGTCGACGCCTGGGAGACCACCAACCTCCTGTGCGTGGCCCGCGTCCTGGTGGCGGCGGCCCAGCGGCGCGAGGAGACTCGTGGCTGCCACTGGCGCGAGGACCACGGGACCCGCGACGACGAGGCGTGGGGACGCCACATCGTCGTACGCATCAACCCCGATCGCACTCTCGCCACCCGCACCACCGACAACGCCAGCTTCCCCAGCACTCAGGAGCAGTGACCGACGTGAGCACCACCGGCACCCCCGAACTCCCCCTCGCCGACAGCGGCTGCGGCGACGCCTGCGGCTGCGGCGACGAGGCGCCCGACGCCATGGCGTGCGGACTCGACCCCTCGCTCGCCCAGCTCCTCGCCGACGCCGGGCTCGACCCCGTCCAGGTCGAGGACATCGCACACCTCGCGATCGCCGAGGACATGGAGTTCTCGCCGGAGGCCGTGGACGTCACGACGGTCGCCACCATCCCCGAAGAGGCTGTCGCCACCGCCGACTTCACCGCGCGTCAGGGGGGCACCGTCGCGGGCCTCAGGGTCGCCGAGGCCATCGTCTCCGTGGTCTGCGCGGACGAGTTCGAGGTCGAGCGGCACGTCGAGGACGGCGAGCGCGTCGAGGCCGGTGACGTCCTGATGAGCATCACCACCCGCACCCGCGACCTTCTCACCGCCGAGCGCAGCGCGCTGAACGTGCTGTGCCGCCTGTCCGGCATCGCGACCGCCACGCGCGCGTGGGCGGACGCCCTGGAGGGCACCGGCACGAAGGTCCGCGACACCCGCAAGACGACGCCGGGCCTGCGTTCCCTGGAGAAGTACGCCGTCCGCGCGGGCGGCGGCGTCAACCACCGCATGTCGCTCGCCGACGCGGCCCTCGTCAAGGACAACCACGTGGTCGCGGCGGGCGGCGTGGCCCAGGCCTTCAAGGCCGTCCGGGACGCCTTCCCGGACGTGGCGGTCGAGGTCGAGGTGGACACCCTGCACCAGCTGCGCGAGGTCGTGGAGGCGGGCGCCGACCTGATCCTCCTGGACAACTTCACGCCCGGGGAGACCGCGGAGGCCGTCGCGATCGTCGGCGGCCGCGCGCTCCTGGAGTCCTCCGGCCGCCTCACCCTGGAGAACGCCAGGGCGTACGCGGAGACGGGCGTCGACTTCCTCGCGGTGGGCGCCCTCACGCACTCCTCGCCGATCCTGGACATCGGCCTCGACCTGAGGGACGCCGCCGAGGCCCCCGCGCGCGGGGCGGAGTAACCCGCCATGCTGCTCACGATCGACGTCGGCAACACCCACACCGTCCTCGGGCTCTTCGACGGCGAGGACATCGTCGAGCACTGGCGCATCTCCACCGACGCCCGGCGCACCGCCGACGAACTGGCGGTGCTCCTCAACGGCCTGATGGGCATGCACCCCCTGCTCGGCGAGGAGCTGGGCGACGGCATCGACGGCATCGCGATCTGCTCCACGGTCCCGTCCGTCCTGCACGAGCTCCGCGAGGTCACCCGCCGCTACTACGGCGACGTCCCGGCCGTCCTCGTGGAGCCCGGCATCAAGACCGGCGTCCCCATCCTCATGGACAACCCCAAGGAGGTCGGCGCCGACCGCATCATCAACGCGGTCGCGGCGGTCGAGCTCTACGGAGGCCCCGCGATCGTCGTGGACTTCGGTACGGCGACGACGTTCGACGCGGTCTCCGCGCGCGGGGAGTACGCGGGCGGTGTCATCGCGCCCGGCATCGAGATCTCCGTGGAGGCCCTCGGCGTACGCGGCGCGCAGCTGCGCAAGATCGAGCTGGCCCGGCCGCGCAGCGTCATCGGCAAGAACACCGTGGAGGCCATGCAGGCGGGCATCCTGTACGGCTTCGCGGGCCAGGTCGACGGCGTCGTACGGCGCATGGCCCGCGAGCTCGCGGGCCCGCACGGGGAGCCCGGCGACGTCACGGTCATCGCCACCGGCGGGCTCGCGCCCATGGTGCTCGGCGAGGCGACGGTCATCGACGAGCACGAGCCGTGGCTGACGCTGATCGGCCTCCGTCTGGTCTACGAGCGGAACGTGTCGCGTACTTGACGTCCCCTCAGGCAACCCGGAACCGCCGCGTGGAGTCTCCCCAGGGAGGGGTTCTGAGCGGGTGTGGGGGCTGGGTGCCTGATGGGCAGGGGATGCAGGAAACGTAGGGGGCGGTGGGGTGCCACGGCGGCCCTGGCGGTGGCGACGCTGACGCTCGCCGCGCCCGCCTCGGCACAGGAGCCGCCGCCCGGGCCCGCCCTGTCCACGGTCGAGCCCTCCGCGCCCTCCGGGCCCCGCCCGGACGGCCGCATGGCCGAGACCGGCGCGGGGGTGCTGCCCTGGGCCGCGGCCGCCGGGGCGGCGGCCCTCGGCGTGGGCGCGGTCGCCTTCGCCACGACGCGCCGCCGCTCGAAATAGGCCGCCCCTGCTCCGGCGGGGCCCTGCGACGACTGCCCACCGCGGGCGGGGGGACGCCCGGCCCGGCAAGGGCGGGGAATGTCGGGCGGGCGGGTGGGAAGGCAGAGCCCACTGCCCCGACAAGCGCGGCCGCAGGCTCGTGTCGCGCAAACGGGTGAGTTAAGACGATTTTGTCCCTTGCGCGCGTATCGTCACCCCATGCCCACGCCATACGGATCCCGGGGCGGCATGGCCTTCGGCGCTCAGGAGCTGCGCGTGCTCCGCCGCGCCCTGGCCCTCGCCCTGCACCCCAGTACCGCTCACGCCCTCGACGACCAGGCCGTGCAGGACTGCGTGCGCCTCGCCGACGACATCGACGAGACGGTGCGCGAAGGCGCACGGCTGCGCGCCTTCCTGGTGGCCGACCTCGCGCGCTACCGGGCGGCGCTCCCCGGCACCGCCGCGGGCTACCTGGAGCTCCTGGAGGACGTGCTCGCCACCGGCTACCGGCCCGCCCCCGACGACCTCGCCGCGCTGCGCGCCCTGCGCGGCACTCCGCGCGCGGCCGCCCTGCTCGCCCGCTGCGAGGGCCTCGCCGAGCGGGCCCTGCGCGCCCGCCTCGCGGCGGCGAGCGAGGCCCGGGCGGCGGACGGCCGCACCGCACCCCCGCCCCGGCCCCTCGTGCCGCAGTCCCGCACCCGGCTCCTGGCCCTGCCCGGCGGCCGTGCCGCCGACGGGGACAAGCCCGCGCCCCGGCCCGAGCCGCCCGCCGAGCGCCCCGCCCCGCCCGAGCGGCCGCGCCCGGTGCCCACCCCGGCCGAGGTGTTCCCGCCCAAGCGCCCGGCGCAGCCCCCCGCCCCGTCACAGCGGCTCGCGGCGGGCTAGCTACGCTGGGGGCATGGAATACGTCTCCGCGCTCGTGCCGCCCGTAGTGATGGCCGTGTTCTTCATCGGCCTCATCGTGACGATCGTCAAGACCCAGGGCGGCGCCAACAAGGCGAAGGAGGACGCCGCCGTCGACGCGGCGCTCTCCAGTGCCGAGTCCGTCCGGCAGTCGCCGAAGGCTGGCGGCGCCTGACCGGCGCGCCCGTCCACGGCCCCCCAACGGCGTACGACCCACCCCTTCCATGCGGGCCGTACGCCCTTTTTGTCACGAAAATAGGCGTTATGGGATGCCTGCCCCACCCGTCCCTTCTTTCGCGGCTTCAGTGACTTAGGTCACTTCGCCCACTATTGTTCTGCTGTGCCTCGCCCCTTGGGAGAACTCGAAGACGCAGTGATGACGCGGGTGTGGAAGTGGAACCGCCCCGTGACCGTTCGAGAAGTCCTGGAAGACCTGCAACAGGAACGGTCGATCGCGTACACCACGGTGATGACCGTTCTGGACAATCTCCATCAGAAGGGCTGGGTGCGCCGCGAAGCGGAAGGCCGCGCCTATCGATATGAGGCGGTCTCCACCCGCGCCGCCTACTCGGCCGCACTCATGAACGAAGGCTGGTCGCAGAGCGACAACCCGGCGGCCGCTCTCGTCGCGTTCTTCGGCATGATGTCGCCGCAGCAGCGGGAAGCCCTCAGCGACGCGGTCCGCATGGTCGAATCCCATGAGAGCCCCGCGAGCCCGGCGAACCAGGCGAACCCCGAGAACCCCGACGGGCCGGACCGCGTGACCGAGCGATAGCGTCCGCCCATGCCAGCCGAGCCCGACGAACTCCCCGCGGAGCGTGCCGAAGTCCCGCCGCTCAGCGACTCCGCGCCAAATGCCGTCTCCGTACGCAGGGCGCGCACCACGGATGTGCCCGCCGTGCGGTCGCTGCTCGACTCGTACGCCCGCCGGGGTGTCCTGCTCGACAAAGCGACCGTCACGCTTTACGAGGACATCCAGGAGTTCTGGGTCGCGGAACGCGGCGGCGGCAACGGCAAAGCGGGCGCGGTGGTCGGCTGCGGGGCCCTGCACGTGATGTGGGAAGACCTGGCCGAAGTCCGTACCCTCGCGGTGAATCCTCAGGTCAAGGGCGCGGGCGTGGGGCATCTGCTGCTCGGTAAGTTGCTGGAGACCGCGCGCTGGCTCGGTGTCCGGCGCGTTTTCTGCCTCACCTTCGAAGTCGACTTCTTCGCCAAGCACGGCTTCGTGGAGATCGGCGAGACGCCCGCCGATACCGTCGACACAGATGTCTACACAGAGCTCCTTCGTTCCTATGACGAGGGCGTAGCGGAGTTCCTGGGCCTCGAACGAGTGAAACCGAACACCTTGGGCAACAGCCGGATGCTTCTGCATCTGTGATCGTGACGGGACTATTCCGGGCTGTCACAAGCCCGGTGCCCTATGTCCGAAACGCGCATGTTTCCCGGGATCTCGCGGAGCCGGTCTCTCCCAGGGGTTTGTGTTTTTCCAGGAAAAGCGGTTTGCTTTCCGACGTACTGCAGTGCTGCATATAACAGGGGGCGGCGAATCGGCGGCTCAGGCCGCGTGGCCCGGCCCTGAAGTTATCGATGAAAGGAAATCCGGTGGCACAGAAGGTTCAGGTCCTTCTTGTCGATGACCTCGACGGCGGCGAGGCGGACGAGACCGTGACGTTCGCCCTTGACGGCAAGAGCTACGAGATCGATCTCACCACCGCCAACGCAGACAAGCTCCGCGGACTCCTCGAGCCGTACCTCAAGGGCGGTCGGCGTACCGGAGGCCGCGCGAGCGGTCGTGGCAAGGGGCGCGCCCCGGCGGCGAGCCAGAGCCAGGACACCGCGCAGATCCGCGCCTGGGCGAAGGAGAACGGCTTCGAGGTCAACGACCGCGGCCGCGTCCCCGCGTCCATCCGCGAGGCCTACGAGAAGGCCAACGGCTGATTGCTCGCACGCCGCAAGCGGACCCGGTGGCACTGCGTCGCCGCCGTGTCCACGAGCCGTACGAGATCGGAGCCCGCGGCGGAGCCGGAATGGGGGTCGGTTCCGCTGCCGTCCAGGGCCCGCGCCGCCGCCCGTGGCGCCAGGGCCGCCAGAGTCGTGAGCGACGGCAGTGCGGCTTCCACGTCGTGTCCGGGCTCCGGGGGGCGCAGCCACACGGCGGCCCCTCGTGAGCCGGGCAGGCCCGGAGGCGTCGGAGCGTCGATCAGGCCGCCCGTGCCGATCGCCGTGAGGTCCAGGGGGACACCTCCCCACTCCAGCCAGTCGAGCAGCCCCGGCAGCTCGTCGGCGCTGCCCGCGGCCACCAGGAGCCGCATTGTCCCGCCGTGCAGGGCCACGGGGGCCTTCGGGCCCAGGTGGCGCAGCGCGGCGAAGCCCGCCTCGGCCGGCAGCTGAAGGACGTCGAAGCGCACCCCCGTCACCAGGCGGAGGGCGGCCCCTGGTCCCGGCCCGGGGCGCACCGGCCAGCCGAGCTCCCGCTCGTACCACCGCCGCACCGGGTCGTCCCCCAGCGCCTCCGCGCGCCGGGTACGCGGTTCGGCGGACGGCCGGGGGTGCGGAACGCTGGGAAGGGCCATGCCAGGAGCAACCGCCCGAGGCGTACGGGAGTTACGGCGAACGTCACGCAGGGTGGTGCACTGGTTGCGTACGGTGGCGAAAGTGGGGGCGTGTCAGGACACTCCCCGGCGCAAGGGTGTTCGCCCGTAGCGGAGGGAACCGGTGTGCGCCGCATGGAGTGTCCGTGCATACGGGTAAGACATCCCTAGTGGGGAGGGGCGACACGCGGTGTTCAGGCGTCTCACGTTCGCCAACGGCGTACTGATGGCGAGGGTAACTGCCTGGCCTGCGGGAACATCGTCTCGCACCATCAGGTTGGAGCATGTGTCGGCGTATGAGTCAGGAAGCGTTCCCTACCGTAGTGAGGGTGATCCGACCGGTGTCGGCAGTTGGAATGAGCGGTCCCCGCTTGCGGGACTAAGCTGCGGAAGGACAGGGAGGGGACCGACCCCTTACTGCCTGACCGCTCTGAGGAGCGATTAACGATGTTCGAGAGGTTCACCGACCGCGCGCGGCGGGTTGTCGTCCTGGCTCAGGAAGAAGCCCGGATGCTCAACCACAACTACATCGGCACCGAGCACATCCTCCTGGGCCTGATCCACGAGGGTGAGGGTGTCGCCGCTAAGGCCCTGGAGAGCCTCGGGATTTCGCTCGAGGCGGTCCGCCAGCAGGTGGAGGAGATCATCGGCCAGGGCCAGCAGGCCCCGTCCGGCCACATCCCCTTCACCCCCCGTGCCAAGAAGGTCCTGGAGCTGTCGCTCCGCGAGGCCCTTCAGCTGGGCCACAACTACATCGGCACGGAGCACATCCTGCTCGGCCTGATCCGCGAGGGCGAGGGCGTCGCCGCCCAGGTCCTGGTCAAGCTGGGTGCCGATCTCAACCGGGTGCGGCAGCAGGTCATCCAGCTGCTCTCCGGCTACCAGGGCAAGGAGACCGCCACCGCCGGCGGTCCTGCCGAGGGCACGCCCTCCACGTCCCTGGTCCTCGACCAGTTCGGCCGGAACCTCACCCAGGCCGCTCGTGAGTCCAAGCTCGACCCGGTCATCGGGCGCGAGAAGGAGATCGAGCGGGTCATGCAGGTGCTGTCCCGCCGCACGAAGAACAACCCGGTCCTGATCGGTGAGCCCGGCGTCGGCAAGACCGCCGTCGTCGAGGGGCTCGCGCAGGCCATCGTCAAGGGCGAGGTGCCCGAGACGCTCAAGGACAAGCACCTCTACACGCTGGACCTCGGCGCCCTGGTCGCCGGATCCCGCTACCGCGGTGACTTCGAGGAGCGCCTGAAGAAGGTCCTCAAGGAGATCCGCACCCGCGGCGACATCATCCTGTTCATCGACGAGCTGCACACGCTCGTGGGTGCGGGTGCCGCCGAGGGCGCCATCGACGCGGCGAGCATCCTCAAGCCGATGCTGGCCCGCGGCGAGCTCCAGACCATCGGTGCGACCACCCTGGACGAGTACCGCAAGCACCTGGAGAAGGACGCGGCCCTCGAGCGCCGCTTCCAGCCGATCCAGGTCGCGGAGCCGTCCCTTCCGCACACCATCGAGATCCTCAAGGGTCTGCGCGACCGCTACGAGGCCCACCACCGCGTCTCGATCACGGACGAGGCCCTCGTGCAGGCGGCCACCCTCGCCGACCGGTACATCTCGGACCGCTTCCTGCCGGACAAGGCGATCGACCTGATCGACGAGGCCGGTTCCCGGATGCGCATCCGCCGGATGACCGCGCCGCCGGACCTCCGCGAGTTCGACGAGAAGATCGCGGGCGTGCGCCGGGACAAGGAGTCGGCGATCGACTCCCAGGACTTCGAGAAGGCCGCGTCCCTGCGCGACAAGGAGAAGCAGCTCCTCGCCGCGAAGGCCAAGCGCGAGAAGGAGTGGAAGGCCGGCGACATGGACGTCGTCGCCGAGGTCGACGGCGAGCTGATCGCCGAGGTCCTCGCCACGGCCACCGGCATCCCGGTCTTCAAGCTGACGGAGGAGGAGTCCTCCCGTCTGCTCCGCATGGAGGACGAGCTCCACAAGCGCGTCATCGGCCAGAAGGACGCCGTCAAGGCGCTCTCGAAGGCGATCCGGCGTACGCGTGCCGGTCTGAAGGACCCGAAGCGCCCCGGCGGCTCGTTCATCTTCGCGGGCCCGTCCGGCGTCGGTAAGACCGAGCTGTCCAAGGCCCTCGCGGAGTTCCTCTTCGGTGACGAGGACGCGCTGATCTCCCTCGACATGTCGGAGTTCAGCGAGAAGCACACGGTGTCGCGCCTCTTCGGCTCGCCCCCCGGCTACGTGGGGTACGAGGAGGGCGGCCAGCTGACCGAGAAGGTCCGCCGCAAGCCGTTCTCCGTCGTCCTCTTCGACGAGGTCGAGAAGGCCCACCCGGACATCTTCAACTCGCTCCTTCAGATCCTGGAGGACGGTCGTCTGACCGACTCCCAGGGCCGGGTCGTGGACTTCAAGAACACGGTCATCATCATGACGACCAACCTCGGCACCCGGGACATCTCCAAGGGCTTCAACCTGGGCTTCGCGGCCTCGGGCGACAAGAAGACCAACTACGAGCGCATGAAGAACAAGGTCTCGGACGAGCTCAAGCAGCACTTCCGCCCCGAGTTCCTCAACCGCGTCGACGACGTCGTCGTCTTCCCGCAGCTGACCCAGGACGACATCCTCCAGATCGTCGACCTCATGATCAGCAAGGTGGACGAGCGCCTGAAGGACCGGGACATGGGCATCGAGCTCTCCCAGTCCGCCAAGGAGCTCCTCGCCAAGAAGGGCTACGACCCCGTCCTGGGTGCCCGGCCGCTGCGCCGCACCATCCAGCGCGAGGTCGAGGACACGCTCTCCGAGAAGATCCTCTTCGGTGAGCTGCGTCCGGGCCACATCGTGGTCGTCGACACGGAGGGCGAGGGCGAGAATGCCACGTTCACCTTCCGTGGCGAGGAAAAGGCCGCACTGCCGGACGTGCCGCCGATCGAGTCGGCCGCCGGTGGCTCGGGGCCGAACCTGAGCAAGGAGGCGTAGCTCTTCGAGAGCACGCCGACGGGGCTGCCCCGGACCGTTTCGTACGGTCCGGGGCAGCCCTTTTTCCGGCTGGGGGCCGGGGTGTTCCAAAGGCCGGACAGAGAGGGAACGCACGGTGTCCTCGGCGTTTCCCCGCGTGAGGAAACGGCATTGTCCGCACCGCGCGGGTACGGCCTTTTCCGGCGCAATGAGGCCACCGGGGCGAGATCTGTGCCAGGGCCGGTCGGCTAAGGCACTGAGAGACCGGAGTACGTCCGGATCGACGAATGCGAGCAGTTCCCCGGGCGGGCGCGCGGCGGAAATGCTCATCCGGGCACAGCGGCCGCCCCGGGGCCGAGCGCCGTCGGGTCCCCGGCGTCGGCTCAGAGGTGTGGAGTGGCGTCGGCCGGGGCGATGGCCTCTCGCAGGACGCGGGCCAGGTCCTCCTCCGTGGGCAGGAGCTGGCGGCCGCGCGGCGGGAGCGAGGTGTAGGTGGCCTGGCCGCTGCTCGTCTCGATGAGGACGCCCATGGTGGGGGCGTCCCGGTCGGGGTCGCGGACCAGCTCGTCCACCGCCCGCACCTGGGCGTCCAGGCGGGTGAGGTGGGTGGGGCGCGTGGTGCTCGTACCGAGTGCGCAGGCCACGTAGCGGCGCAGGGTGAGGTGGTAGAAGAGCAGGTCCACGCGGTGGTACTGGTCACCGGCGAGGACGGGGTAGCGGCAGCCGACGAACGCGAAGCCGCTGCCGAGGCCGGTGAGGACGCGGACCATCCGGTTGGCGATCGACTCCTCGTACGTGGGGTCGGCCGGGCGCTGGTCGTCCAGGCGCAGGAAGTCCAGGCGGTAGGGGTCGCGGGCGAGTTCGGCGAGGGCGGGGGAGCCCGCGGGCAGGGTCACGTCGTCGGGGAGCGGCGGGGTGCCGCGCTGCGGGAGGTGCAGGCGCTGGCGGATGGCCAGGTTCAGCTGCGCCCGCGACCAGCCGTTGCGCACGGCCTCGGTCGCGTAGAAGTCCCGCTCCGCGCGGGTGTGCAACTTGTCGAGCAGCACCGTGATGTGGCTCCAGGGGAGCTGCGCGACCGGCCGCTGGGTGATGAGCGCGGGCCAGGTGTGCGCCATCTTCGGGGTCTGCACGAGGTTCCGGTACGAGAAGATCCGCTGCCGGGGGAAGGCGCCCCGGAGGTCCGTGGCGAGCCTGGCCACGATGCCGGTGCCCCAGCCGTCCTCTGTCTGGCGGGCCAGGATCAGCTTGCCGATCCGCCAGTACATCTGGACCAGTTCGGCGTTCACGGCCCTCCGGGTGCGGAGGCGGGCCCCCTCTGCCGTGGCCTTCGCTTCGGCCAGCAGATCTTCGTACTTGTGCATGGGGCGAGGCTGACGCAGCGGGCGCTTTACAGGGGCGGGAACCCTGTGGGGTCATCCGAACGTGTGGGGGTGGTTTGGGAGTTCGGCTTCCCACGGGGCGTGACGAGGCGGCTCATGGGGCATGGCTCGGCTCCTTCACCGGGCGCGGCACGGCTCCCTGACCGGGCGCGGCGCGGCTGTTCAGTCGGTCAGTGAGGCGTGCGTCTCCACCGTCATGCGGGCGGGCAGGGCCTCCAGGCCGTGCACCCGCTTGGCGTGCGCCACGACGTGGGTCAGTGTCGGATGCGGGGCGAGCGCCGAGAGGTCCAGTTCCACCTTGTGCGCCATCACGCGCAGGAGGCGCAGCTCCGGGAAGAGCTCGGGCAGCCGGTGGGCCGCGGACTCCCAGAGGGTCGAGTGGTTCAGGCGGAGGGTGCGGACCGTCGGCAGGCGCAGTCCCGGCGGGGCGGTGGCCAGGGGGCCGCTGGACAGAGTGAGTTGGTTCAGCTCGGGGAGGCGGGCCAGCGCCTGCCAGTGCGCGGCGGCCGAGGGGTAGGAGTCCCGTGCGGCGATCACCCAGGTGAGGGTCGGCCACCGGTCGATCTCGGACACGTCCCGCAGATACCGGCGCTGGCCGAAGAGGCCGAACGTCCGCAGGGGTGCTGTCGCGGGGAAGAGCGCGAGGCTCCACGGCTCGCGCACGTCGAAGACGCGCAGTTCGGTCAGGGAACCCAGGGACGCGCACGCCTCGGGCGTCAGGCGGCCGGGCGGGACCCGGAGGTCCAGGACGACGGGGTCGCAGGCCGCGAGGATGCGCGAGGCCGCCTCGACGCCGACCGTCTCCCTGATGTCCAGGTACCGGGGGCGCAGGCCGAGCCGCACGAGCTCGGCGATCTCGTCGTCGGAGCGGAGCGTGAAGTGGGTCTCGCCGTCGTCGAGCCGGGCGACGACCTGCTCCGCGTACAGGCGGCGGTCGAAGCGGCTCCAGCCCCACATGAGCTGGCCGCGTACGGACTGGTTCGGGTGCCCAGTGAAACGGGCCAGGAAGGGGATCGCCGCGTCGGACGGGACGTGGGTCGCCGCGATGGTGACGTTGAGGGCCTCGTCCTCGGTCAGGCCGTCGGGGCCCGGCAGCAGGTCGAGCACCATGGGGCCGACCGCACCCAGCTTGCGGGCGTCGGCCGCGTCGCGGGGCGGGACGAGCGCGGCCGTGCGCCGCTCCACCTCGGCCCGCACCGCCGGGTCCAGCTCCGCCGCGTGTTCGAGGCAGGCCGCCGCCAGGAGGTGGACGCGGGCGCGCGGGGCGTCGCGCAGGCCGTCGCCGCGGGCCAGCAGGTCGCGCAGGATCTCGGCCCGCTCGCGCGGGCGCGCCTGCGCCACCGCCATGCGGATCACGTCCTCCCACTGGTCGTCCGCCGCGTGGCGTGCGAGCATCCCGAAGTCGCCCTCGTCGACGGCCGCCCGCGCGCCGAGGAAGTCCTGGAAGGTGCGGTGGACGAACACCGCCGTGTCCGGGCCCGGTTCGCTCAGCAGCCCGCTGCGCTGGAGGAAGTGGTCGTACACCGCGGGGGCGCCGCCGAGCGCGGCGAGCTCCGGCACCGCGGGGAGCGCGTCCGCGATGATCGTCTCCGCCCGTGAGCGGTCCATCTCCGTGCGGCCGTTGCGGATCAGCCAGTACGCGAGCCGCTGCAGGACCTGGAGCTGGGGCTCCTCGCGCAGCTCCGGCATGTCCATGTGGCGTTCGCGGTCCCGGCGCAGCAGGAGCATGGACAGGGCCGCCGTGTAGAGGTCCTTGCGGCCGAGGGGCAAGAAGCCCCTGCGGTCGCGGTGCAGCGCGCAGATCAGGCCGCACATCAGGGGGTTGGTGGCGAGGCGGCCCAGGTCGGGCTTGGCGCGCACGGCCGCGAGGAGCTGGCTTTCGTACGCCGCGAGCTCCGCGTCGTCGTCCGGGGTGCCCGTCGTCGCGGCGGCGTGCCAGCGCCCGATGAACGCGGCCACGTCCGGCCCGCGCATCGGCGTGAGCGTCAGCTCCGTGAACTCCTCGTCCGCCAGCCAGTCCTCCCGTACGGCGGAGGGGCGGGACGTCACCAGCCAGCGGTTGCCGGGGTAGGCGTCCATGAGGTCCGCGAGCCACGCGCGCGTGCGGGCGCGCTCCGCGTCGGGCACCTCGTCGATGCCGTCGACCAGGAGCAGGGCGCGCCGCGCCGTGAGTACGCGCGCCTCCCAGCCGCCGGGCTGCTCCCCGGCCAGGGGCGAGCCCACGGCCGCCAGGAAGTCCCTGGGCGCGGGCAGGCGTTCGCCGTGGCGGGTGAGGGTGCGCAGGGGCAGGACGTAGGGGACGCGGTTGTGGAGGTAGGCCATCCGGTCGTCGAGGTCCTGGCGGGCCGCCGAGACCGCGAGCCACTGCACCAGGGTCGTCTTGCCGGAGCCCGCCTCGCCGCGCAGCAGGACGCGGTCGTGGGTGGCGAGGGCCTGGTCGGCGGGGTGGGGTTCCTCCTGCTCCAGCTGTTTGCCGAGGATGTCCCGCCAGTCGTCGCCCGGCTGGACGTCGGCGACGGGGACCTCGTCCCGCGGGGTCGCCATCAGGCTCATGTACGCCGCGTCCAGCGGCCATTTCCCGGGCGAGTTCGCCAGGTCGATCCCGAAGATCGTCAGCTTGCCGTGCCTCTTCGCGACGTACTCCAGGTACCGCTGCTCGAAAGCCGCGTCCTCCGCCCCCGGAAGGGGGTCCCTTCTGATCAGCTCGTCAATCTTGACTATGAGTTCCGCCTGGCGGCGGCTCTGGCGGACCAGCGTGTGGGCCACGAACGTCGACCGCTGCGTGAAGAAGTTCAGGACGTGCAGACAGGTGGCGGTGAGCAGGCGCTCGTAGAAGTACGTGGCGTCCGCCGAGAGGTCGCGGGCCGGGTCCCCGGTCGCCGCCGCGGCCGCCCGGCGCAGGCCCCGCGCCAGCTCGTCGTGGCCGAGCTCCACGGCCTCCACGTCGGTCAGGGTGAGGTCGCCGAGGGCGTGCAGCGTGTCCGCCAGGGCGTGGACCACCGCCTGCTCCTCGTCGGCGGGCAGCGGACGCTCGCCCGCGCGGACCGCCTGCCGGACCAGTTCGGCGGCCAGGCCGCGCAGGTCCTTCTCCGTCAGCTTCCGGCGCTCTCCCGTGAAGGAGACCAAGGAGTCGATGCGTACGGGTTTGTCCACCAGGGCGGCGCCGGGGCCGGGGCGCGCGAACAGCTTCTTGACCAGAGGGCTGGCGACGGTGGACGCGAGACGGATGCCGACGGCCGCGGGTTCCATGCGCGCGAGCGTAGCGCCGGTCACATCCCGCCGGTGGTGGATCTTGGCGGCGGTGACATGGGGCACAGGGCATACGTCACATACGAGGACGGGTAGTGGTGCCCTTCGGCGCGGTGGCAGGGACTTTCGGCCCGCAACCCGCCCCCGGGACTACGGCCGCCCCTAGTAGAAGCGCGTTTTGGGCGCCGGGCGGGCTGGGGGTTACCAAGGGATGGCCATCCGGCACGCACCCCCAAGCGTGCCGGATTCGCTTTGCCGTTCTTGTCTTGTACGTCCCCAGCGTGCGAGCCGCGCCCCCGCGGCCCGTGCCCGGCACCCCGTGTGCCGCCCGCCCCGGAGGTCCCCATGTCGAAGCGCTCGAAGTCCCACCCTTCCGGCCGTCCGTCCCGCCGCGTCCGCGCGGCCGTCGTCGCCGTCGGCGTCGGCGCGGTGACGGCGCTCGGAGCGGGTGCCGCGGGCGCCGCCGTGAAGGCCCCGGCCGCCCCCTCCTGGCAGGACCCGGTCGACCGCTACCGCCTCTCCGCGACCTTCGGTCTGGGCGGCAGCATGTGGGCCCACAAGCACTCCGGTCAGGACTTCGCCGTCCCGAGCGGCACCGTGGTCAAGTCCGTGCACGCCGGGACCGTCGTGAAGGCGGGCCCGAACGGCGCCGGTGACGGGCCCGCGTACGGCAACGCCGTCGTCATCAAGCACGCCAACGGCACGTACTCGCAGTACGCCCACCTCTCCCGCGTCGAGGTGCGCGTCGGCCAGGCCGTCGCCGGCGGCCAGCGCATCGCCCTCTCCGGCAACACGGGCAACTCCAGCGGCCCCCACCTGCACTTCGAGATCCGTACGACGCCGAACTACGGCTCGGCCGTCGACCCGGTCTCCTTCCTGCGCCAGCAGGGCGTGCGCGTGTGATCCCCTCCGCGCGCACGCTCTGACTCAGGCGCCTTCGTGCGCCTGGGTCACCAAGTCGATGGCGACCTCGAGGATGGCTTTCCGCTTCTCCTCGGGGTCGCCTTCGGCGTCCTTGAGCACGAACATCCCGCCGTGCATGGTGAACAGCGCGCTGAAGCAGCGCACCTGCGCGGTCATCGGCGTCGCCGGATCGTCGTCCCTGAGGATGTCCAGGAGCGCGAGCATGCGGTCCTTGAAGCTCTCGCCGGTCTTCAGGTCGCGCATCGTCGCCTGGTTCTCCTGCATGAAGCGGAAGAGCGGGGCGGCGTTCGTGAGGATCTCGCTGTAGCGCGTGAGGATCGCGCGCTTGGTGTCGAGCGTGCGGGGCTGCTGCCTGCCCCAGTCGATCAGCTCGTCGATGGGGCGGGTGATGTCCTCGAAGATGCTGGTGAGGATGTCTTCCTTGGTCTTGAAGTGGTAGTACAGCGCCGCCTTCGTGACCTCGAGACGCTCGGCGATCTCCCGCAGCGACGTCTTCTCGTACCCCTGCTCGGCGAACAGTTCGAGTGCTACGTCCTGGATGCGCTGGCGGGTGTCACCGCGGCGCTGCTGCTTCCCTGTGCCCATGGGGCGATCCTCGCACTCCTTCTCCGCCCGAGGGAGCTCCGCTTTTTACGGCCCCTTGGGACTTGCTTGACGCCCGGCTAGCTAACTTACTTGACGCCCGGCTAGTCGGGGGTCTACCTTCCCTCAGTGTAGTCAACTTGCCGGGCGGCAAGTAAGTAGCTGGCGAGCGGGGAGCGACATGGCGAGTGCGGTAGCAGTCGGGCCGGGTAGCAAGGAGCAACGGGCGGCGCAGGAGCCACCCCAGCGGAGCGTGCGGGTGGTGGTCTTCGCGCTCATGGTCGCGATCCTCCTCGCGATGCTCGACAACATGATCGTGAGCCCCGCGATGCCGACGATCGTCGGTGACCTCGGCGGCCTGGCGCACCTGTCGTGGGTCGTCACCGCGTACACCCTCGCCACCGCCGCCTCCACCCCGATCTGGGGCAAGCTCGGCGACATGTACGGGCGCAAGGGCGCCTTCCTCACCTCCATCGTGATCTTCCTGATCGGCTCCGCGCTCAGCGGTCTGGCCCAGGACATGGGGCAGCTCATCGGCTTCCGCGCGATCCAGGGGCTCGGTGCGGGCGGTCTGATGGTCGGCGTCATGGCGATCATCGGCGAGCTGGTGCCGCCCCGTGAGCGCGGCAAGTACATGGGCATGATGACCGGCGTCATGGCGGTCGCGATGATCGGCGGCCCGCTCGTCGGCGGCACCCTCACCGACCACCTCGGCTGGCGCTGGGCCTTCTACATCAACCTGCCGCTCGGCATCGTCGCCCTGTTCATGGTGAGCGCCGTGCTGCACCTGCCGAAGAAGCAGACCGGCGGGCGGATCGACTACCTGGGCGCGGCGCTGCTCACCGTCGGCATCACGTCCTTCGTCCTGGTCACCACCTGGGGCGGCACCGAGTACGCCTGGGGCTCGGCCGTGATCATGGAGCTCATCGGCCTCGGCGTCGCCTCGCTCGTCGGCTTCTACTTCGTCCAGCAGAAGGCGGCCGAGCCGATCATGCCGCTGCGGATCTTCCGCAGCCGCAACTTCACGCTGATGGCCGTGATCGGCTTCCTGTCCGGCTTCGTGATGTTCGGCGCGATGCTCTTCCTGCCGCTGTACCAGCAGGCCGTACAGGGCGCCTCGGCCACCAACTCCGGCCTGCTGCTCATGCCGATGCTGCTCGCCATGATGGCCGTCTCGATGGTCGCGGGCCGCGTCACCACCTCCACCGGCAAGTACAAGCTCTTCCCCATCGCCGGCAGCGTCCTGATGGGCGTGGGCCTCGTCCTGCTGGCCCAGATGGACACCGAGACCTCCCGGCTGACCTCCGGGATCTACATGGCGGTCCTCGGCGCGGGCATGGGCTGCCTGATGCAGATCACCATGCTCGTCGCGCAGAACAGCGTCGAGATGAAGGACATGGGCGTCGCGTCCTCCTCGGCCACGCTGTTCCGCACGCTCGGCTCGTCCTTCGGCGTCGCCGTCATGGGCGCGCTGTTCAACAACCGGGTGCAGGACGAGATGGCCGAGCGGGCCGGTGCCGCGGGCGGCAAGGTCACCGAGCAGTCCGCGCAGCTCGACGCGGCGAGCCTCGCCAAGCTGCCGGACGTGGTCCGCGACGCCTACCAGCACGCGGTGTCGTCCGGGACGCACGCCGCCTTCGTCCTCGGCTCCGTGATGGCCGTGGCCGCGCTGTGCGCCGCGGTGTTCGTGCGGGAGACGCCGCTGCGGGGGTCGGCCCCCGCGGCCCCCGCCGACCAGTAGCAGCCGGGAGCGCGGAAGGGGACTCCGCGCGCGGGGCGGGAGCGACGGCCACCGAGCCGTCCGAGCGGCCGCCCCGCACCCCGGCCCACGACGGCCCCCGGCGCGACCGCGCCGGGGGCCGTCGCCGTGCCCGGGGGCCGTCGGGGGGCCGTTGTCAGTGGCGCGTGCCAGCATCGGACGGGTGGAGAAACTGCGGCAGCTGCGCCTGGCGAAGGACGCGATGGACCGTGACTGGGCCGACCCCGACCTCGACCTGGCCGCGGTGGCCGCGCACGCCGGGTACTCCCGCTACCACTTCCTGCGCGCCTTCAAGGAGACGTACGGCGAGACCCCGGGCCAGTACCTGTCCCGGCGCCGCATCGAGCGGGCCGAGGACATGCTGCGCTCGGCCGACCTCGCGGTCACGGAGGTGTGCATGCTGGTCGGCTTCACCAGCGTCGGCACGTTCTCGTCCACGTTCAAGCGCCACACGGGCCTCACCCCCAGCGCGTACCGGCGCAAGCACCTGGGCCGCGGCTCCGCGCTCATACCGGGGTGCTACGCGCTGCTGTGGGCGGGCGGCTTCCCGGGCCGCTCCGGCCGCCCGGACGCCCTGGCACCCGAGGCCGGAGGAGACCGCAATTCTCAAGAAGCAGGCTGACCGGGCCGCTGCCTACGGTGGCCGGACAAGGACATCCCCCGCACACAGGAGCACACCATGATCAAGGGACTCGCCATCTCCACCGTCTGGGTCCTCGACCAGGACCGGGCCAAGGAGTTCTACACGCAGAAGCTCGGCCTGGAGGTCCGTACCGACATGACCCTCGGCGAGGGCGGCATGCGCTTCCTCACCGTGGGCGCCAAGGACCAGCCCGAGGTCATGATCGCCCTGATGGTGCCGGGCGGGGCGGGCATGGACGCCGAGTCCGCCGAGGCGCTGCGCAAGCTGGTCGGCAAGGGCACCCTCGGCGCGGCCCTGAGCACGGACGACATCCACGGGGACTACGAGAAGCTCAAGGCCCGCGGAGTCGATTTCCTCCAGGAGCCCCAGGAGCGCCCGTACGGCATCGAGGCGATCTTCCGCGACGACTCCGGGAACTGGTTCTCGTTCACCCAGCCGCGCGAGGGCGACCTCGACCTCGACAAGGACTGGGGCTGCTGAGCCCCCGCCCTCAGTCGAGGTCCGGCAGCTGGAGCATCGGGTAGCTGCCCGTGTTCGTCGGCGCGTGCTCGGGCAGCCACAGGACCGCCACCGCCCCCTCGGCGGGCCCGTCCGTGGACTCCCCGGGCGGGCGTACGTTGCGGAAGGTCAGCCGGGCGCCGAGCACCCGCGCCTGGCCCGCCGCGATGGTCAGGCCCAGGCCGTGGCCGCGGCCCGCGCGGTCCGCGGAGCCGGTGCGGAAGCGGCTCGGGCCCTCGGCGAGCAGCGCCTCGGGGAAGCCGGGGCCGTGGTCGCGCACCCGCACCACACGGCCCTCCACGCTCACCTCGATCGGCGGCTTGCCGTGCTTGGCGGCGTTGGTGACCAGGTTGTACAGGATGCGCTCCAGGCGGCGCGGGTCGGTGGTGACCTCCGACTCGTGCACCACGGTCACCGTCACCTCGACGGGCAGCGTGGCCATCCGCCGGCTCACGAACTCGCCGAGCAGGATGTCCTGCAGCTCGGCCCGCTCCGAGGCGGAGTCGAGCCGGGCCACCTCCAGGACGTCCTCGACGAGCGTGCGCATCGCCTGCGCGCGGTCCTTGACCAGCTCCGTGGGGCGGCCCGGCGGCAGCAGCTCGGCCGCCGTGAGCAGCCCGGTCACCGGTGTGCGCAGCTCGTGCGCGATGTCGGCGGTCACCCGGCGCTCGGCCTCAAGACGCTGCTTGAGCGCGTCCGCCATGGCGTCCACGGCCCGCGCGAGCTCGTCGGTCTCGTCGCGCACGACACCGCCGACGGCGTCCCGTACGGACACCTCGGTCTGGCCCTGCGCGACCTCGCGCGCGGCCGTCGCCGCCTTGCGCAGCCGGCGCGCCATCTGGCCGCCGATGAGCACGCCGACCGCGCAGCCGCCGAAGACGACCGAGATGGAGCCGATGACCAGGGCCTGGTCGAGGTCCTTCATGATGGTGGCGCTGCGGTCGGTGAAGCGGGTGTGCACCGAAAGGACGTGGCCGTTGCTGAGCGGCACGGCCGCCCAGATGTCGGGCGTGCCCTCGCCGCGCTCCTGGACGTAGGTGGCGCGGCGCCCCTTGAGGACCTGGCGGCGCAGCTCCTTCGGCAGCTCCGGGTCGTCGATCTTGGTGCCGTATATGGCGGTGGTGGTGCCGCGCGCCTCGTAGTTGCGTTGGGCGATCTGGACGCGCTCGTCCTGGAGGTCGCGCGCGTTGTCGAGCATGGACACCCGGGCGGCGTTGTGCACGACGAGGCTGAGCGCGACCGCGATCAGCGCGCCGACGAAGCCGATGGCGGTGGCGATCTTCCACCGCACGCCGGTCCGCAGCCGCGTACCGACCAGGCCGAGCAGCCGGTCCCGCAGGCCGCCGGCCCGGCCGCCGAAGCCGGTGCGGCCGTCCCGCCCGCGCCGTGCCGCCCCGCTCATGCCCGCCCCCTGGACCGCCGCGCGGGCACCGCTGCCGCGGACCCGGCGCGCTGCGCCTCGTATCGAGTCCCGCAAGCTCACGCCTTGAGCTTGTAGCCGAAGCCGCGGACCGTCTCGATGCGGTCCTGGCCGACCTTCGTGCGCAGCCGCTGCACATGGACGTCGACGACGCGCGTGTCGCCGCCCCAGCCGTAGTCCCAGACGCGCTCAAGAAGTTTGTCGCGGGACAGGACGGTGCCCGGGGCGGAGGAGAACTCCAGGAGCAGCCGCATCTCCGTCGGCGTCAGGGCGACCGGCTCGCCGCCGCGGCGCACCTCCATGCCCTCGGTGTCGATCTCCAGGTCGCCGAAGGTCAGCACCCCGCCGTCCCCGGGACCCTGGTCCTGGGCCGCGGGCGCCCCCGTGCCGGAGCCGCTGGCGTGCCCGAAGCGGCGCAGGACCGCGCGGATGCGGGCGACCAGGACGGCGCCGTCGAACGGCTTGGTCACGTAGTCGTCGGCGCCCGCCTCCAGGCCGAGGACGACGTCGATGGAGTCGGCCCGGGCCGACAGCATGATGACCGGGACCGTGGACTCCTCGCGGATGCGGCGGCACAGCGAGACGCCGTCCATGCCGGGCACCATCACGTCGAGCAGCGCGATGTCGGGCCGGTCGGCCCGGAACGCCTCCAGGCCGAGCAGCCCGTCGGGCATGGCGGTGACCACGAAGCCGTCGCGCTCCAGGGCGAGCTGCGTGGCTTCGCGGATGACGTCGTCGTCCTCGACGAACAGGACATGGGTGTGTTCTGCCATCGGGTGCTCTCAGTTCGAGGTGGTCAGGGCGGTCGGGGTGGTCACTGTCCGGTCCGGTTGGCTCGGGTCGTGCGGCGGGCGTGGCTCAGTTGTCGCTCGAAGGGGTGGGCTCGCCGCCCACCGCGCTGCTGTAGTTGTTGCGGACGCGGCCCCGCTCGGTGAAGTGGTCCGTCGCCCAGCGGTACGTGATGACGTCCTCGCCCGTGGGCTCCGCCACCGAGCCGTCCTTGCCGTACAGCTGCTTGCTGATGACCAGGTCGCCACGGTCGATCTCGGCGTAGACGGGAGGCTGCTCGTCGACGAAGACATTCTCGTACTTCTTGCCGTCGGGGCGATACACGTAACTTCCGATGCCCACGGCGTCACCACAGGTCAGCACGTTCACGACGACGTCGGACGACGCTGCTCCGGTCAGGTTGCCGTACGAGACGTCCACCGGGTACTCGTCCTCGGCGCACGGCTTCAGGTCCCGCTTCACGGCGAGGCTGACCTTCGGGTCGTTCTTCACGAGCTGGACCGCGTCGACGTTCTTGGGAGCGGGGGACGGCGACTCCGAGGGGGATGCCGAGGGCACGGCCCCGGTACGCGCCGGGCCCTCGTCACGGGTGCCGGAGCCGCCCGTGGAGCAGCTCGTCACGGCGACCGAAAGCCCGAGGGCGGCGAGCACGGCCACTGCCGTACTCCCCGCCTTCGGACTCACACCCGGTCGTCTGTCCTGTCCCGCCCGACCGGTCCGGCCGGTTCGGGTGGCCCGGGCACTCAGGCCGCGCAACGCTCCCGCTCCTCACGTTCGAACACGCGGGCGTCCAGGTCGCGGCTCTCCAGCTCCTGGCGGAGCCGGGCGAGCGCCCGGTGCAGCGTGCTCTTGACCGTCCCGGCCGACATGCCGAGCGCGGCGGCCGTCTCCTCGGTGGACATCTGCTCCCAGTGTCGCAGCACGACGACGCTGCGCTGCTTGGGGGCGAGCACCTTCATGATGTCCATCAGCAGGGCACGGTCCGCGTGCTGCTCGGTGGAGTCGTCCACGGAGGCGTCCGGCAGCTGCTCGGTCGGCACCTCTTCGAGCTTGCGGGCACGCCACCACTCGGTACGCGTGTTGATCATGACGCGGCGCAGATAGGCGTCCGCGAGCCGCTTGTCGGCTATGCCGTCCCAGCGGCCGTACGTCCGCACGAGCGCCGTCTGCAGCAGGTCCTGGGCGTCCACGGGGTCCGGGACGAGCCGTCGGGCGCTGCGCAGCAGGGCGTCCTGCCGAGTGCGGACGTACTCTTCGAACTCGAGCACCTCGCCGTGCGCCATTCCCAACCGCCTCCGTTCCCGTTCGTCCCCGGTTCGCCGACCGCGATCCCTTGTCTGTGCGGTACGGGAACGAAGTTACGGAGGCGTTGTCACGGCGCTGTGCGGAGCAGCCAGCGGCGGACGCACGGCTGTACGTCGGTTGTGTAACAGAAGTAGGCCAGGCGTAAATCCGCAGCTCCATGTGGGAGAGGTTGCCCGATTTGTCGCCGGGGACTTGTTGCGGACGCCGTGCGGCGGGCCCCCGGGGCGGCCGGTCTCAGGTCAGCGGCAGCCGGTAGAAGCCGTCCGGCAGCGGCTCCACCAGACCGTCGGCGACGAGCCCGTCCAGCGCGCGGGCCCGCTGCACCGGCTCGTCCCACACCCGGTCGAGCGCCGACTGCGGCACCGGCGTCACGGCCTCGCGGAGCACCGCCAGCAGCTTGCCGCGCACCTGGCGGTCCGTACCGGCGTACGTCTGACCGCGGCGCGCGGGGCCCTCGTGCGCGGGCTTGCCCGCCGTGAGCCACGCGCAGTGCGCGGCGATCGGGCAGCGCCCGCAGTCCTCGTTCTTGGCGGTGCACACCAGCGCGCCGAGTTCCATGGACGCGGCGGCCCAGCGGGCGGCGGTGGCCTCGTCCTCGGGCAGCAGCGCGCGGGCGAGCTTGCGCTCGGCTGCGGTGGTGGCGTTCGGCGGGTACTGCACGCCGGTCACGGCCCGCGCGAACACGCGCCGCACGTTCGTGTCGAGCACGGCGTGCCGCTGCCCGTACGCGAACGACGCGACGGCCGCCGCCGTGTACTCGCCGATGCCGGGCAGCGCGAGCAGCTGTGCGTGCTGCGTCGGTACGTCGCCGCCGTGGCGCTCCGTTATGGCGACGGCCGCCCCGTGCAGGCGCAGCGCGCGGCGCGGATAGCCGAGCCGCCCCCAGGCGCGCACGGCCTCACCGGGCGCCTCCTTGGCCAGGTCGGCCGGGCGCGGCCAGCGGGCGACCCACTGCTCGTACACGGGCAGGACCCGGGCGACGGGCGTCTGCTGGAGCATGAACTCGCTGACCATGACGCCCCAGGGCCCGGCGTCCGGACGACGCCAGGGCAGGTCACGCGCGTGTGCCTCGAACCAGGCGATGACGGGGGAGTGGAGCCGGCCGTGGGACGAAGGCCCCTCTGCGGCTCGGCTGTCGGCTCGGTCGGCGGCGAGTGCGGTCGGCATGCCCACGATCCTGCCACGGAGGGCGCGGGGCCCGGGCCAACGGCACGGCACGCTGTGCAGCGCGCTGAACCCTCGGCCCCACCCCGGCGGCCCCCGCCCCAAGCCCGGCCCGCCCCCGCGCGCTGGCTCTTTCCCCCACCCGCCCGCCCTTCTCAGGCCGGACCCGGCTTCGCCCGGTGGGCCCTGCCCCCGGCGCGGCCGGCCCCTGCGCGCCGGCTCTTCCCCCACCTGCCCGCCCTCCCCAGACGGGACCCTGGCTCCGCCTCGGGCGCGGCCAGCCGCTGCGCGCTGGCTCTTCTCCCACCCGCCCGCCCTTCTCAGGCCGGGCCCCGGCTTCGCCCGGTGGGCCCTGCCCCAGGCGCGGCCGGCCGCTGCGCGCTGGCTCTTCCCCCACCCACCCGCCCTCCTCAGGCCTCACCCCGGCGGGCCCGCTCCGCGTACGGCTGTGCGTCGGCTCTTCCCCCCCACCCACCCGTCCTTTGCAGGCCGGACCCCGGCTCCGCCCGGGTGCCGCTGCGCGTCGGCTCTCGCTCACCCCCCGGGCCCTCCACAGGCCGGACCCCGGCCCCAGCAGTCAGCCCTCCGGCCCGCCGTCGGCCGACGAGCGTGCCCAGCGCACCCACCCAGCCCGTCCGGCGTTTGAGGACGAGCGCGGTAGCGCGATGCGGTGGCGGGCGGCAGGGGACGTTGCGAGGGCGGGCGCGGAGCGTGGCGGAAGGGCGGGTGGGCGGGGGGAGAGAAGCCCCTGTCGATCGGCAGGTACAGGCGCGGCCGCAGGCACGTAGCGTCGAGGGGGTGAGAACCCGACGCCATGTGGACGCCCTGCTGTGGCTGGCCCTGGCCACCCCCGCGGCGACGGCCGACGCGATCGGCCTGAACGAACCCCGCACGGCCTGGCAACAGCTCGGCGGCCTCGCCGCCCTCGCCGCGGCCGCCGCGATCTGGCGCCGCCGCCCCACCCTCGCGTTCCTGCTCGCCGCGGCCCCGGGCGAGGCCACCGCCCCCTCCCTGTTCACGGTCTCGTACGGCATGGCCCTGGCCGTCTTCGCGTTCCTGCTCGGCAGGCACGGCCCGCGGGCCAGGCCCGCGCTCCTGGCGTTCGCGGCGGTCGCGGTGGCGGGCACCGGCAAGGTGGTGGTGCGCGACGTCGACCCGGTCGTCGAGTGGCTGGTGCTCATGGCCACGCTCCTGTTCGGCGCGGTCTTCCCCTGGCTCGCGGGCCGCTACCTGCGGCAGAGCCGCGCCCTGACCGCCTCCGCGCTCGCCCGTGCCGACCAGCTGGAGCGCGAGCAGCGGATCGTCGCCGACCGGGCCCGGCTGCGGGAGCGGGCCCGCATCGCGCAGGACATGCACGACTCGCTGGGCCACGAGCTGAGCCTGATCGCGGTGCGCGCGGGCGCCCTCCAGCTGGCCGCCGACCTGCCGGAACACCATCGCGCCGCGGCCCGCGACCTGCGCGTCGCGGCGGCCGACGCCACGGACCGGCTGCGCGAGATCATCGGCGTACTGCGGGACGAGGGCGACGAGCCCGCCCCGCTCGCGCCGCCCGGCGAGACGGTGGAGCAACTGGTGGCACGCGCGGGCGAGTCGGGCCTCGACGTGCGCTACGTCGCGGACGGCGCCGAGGAGCCGGGCCCGGCGGAGCGCCTCGCCTACCGCGTGGTCCAGGAGGCCCTGACCAACGCGGCGAAGTACGCGCCCGGCGCCCCCGTCACCGTCGCGGCGACCCGCGCGGACGCCCGTACGACGGTCACGGTCGTCAACGGCGCGCCCCGGGAGCCCGGTTCACCACCCGGCGGCGGCTCCGGCCTCGCGGATCTGCACACCAGGCTGGCGGCCCTGGGCGGCGACCTCGACGCGGGGGCGCACGCCGGGGGCTTCCGGGTGCGTGCGGTGATCCCGGCGGACGCGGGCGTCACGGTGACGGCCCTCGCCCCCGCGGACACCGCACCGGCGGACGCCGTGCCGCTGCCCTCCGGGACGCTCGCGCACGCCCGGCGCCGCACCGTGCTCGCCTTCGGGGCCGCCGCCGCGACCGGCGCCGTGCTGATCGCCGGAACCTTCGGCTGGTACGCGTACACGAAGACGCACTCCGTCCTGCGGCCCGCCGACTTCGCGGCGCTGCGCGTGGGCGCCGCACAGGCCGACGTCGCGGCCGTGCTGCCGGAGCGCGGCGTGAGCGATCCGCCCGTGGACCGGGCGCCGAGCCCGCCGCCCCCGGGCGCCGACTGCCGCTACTACCGCGCCAGCGGTCAACTCTTCACCTCCTCCGCACACTTCAGGCTCTGCTTCGAGAACGGAAAGCTCGTGGACAAAACAGTGATCCCCAAGGCCGGTTCGGCCTCCGTGAACGGCGCCGGAGGACGGCGGTGATCCGGGTCCTGCTCGCCGACGACGAGGCGATGATCCGTGCGGGGGTGCGGGCCATCCTCACCGCGGGCGACGGCGTCGAGGTCGTCGCCGAGGCCGCCGACGGCCGGGAGGCGATCGAACTGGCCCAGGCGCACCGCCCCGACGTGGCGCTCCTCGACATCCGCATGCCCCGCCTCGACGGCCTCGCCGCGGGCGAGGAGATCGTACGGACGCTGCCGGGCACGGCGGTCGCGATGCTGACGACATTCTCCGAGGACGCGTACGTCGCCCGCGCGCTCGGCGGCGGCGCCACCGGCTTCCTGCTGAAGTCGGGGGACCCGCACGAACTCATCGCGGGCGTACGGGCGGTGGCGGGCGGCGCCGCGTTCCTGTCGCCGAAGGTGGCCCGGTACGTCATCGACGGGCTCGGCGGGCGGCGCATCGGCCGCGAGTCGGCCGCCCGCACGCGCGTGGCCGCGCTGACCCCGCGCGAGCGCGAGGTCCTGGGCCTGGTGGGGGCGGGTCTGTCCAACCCGGAGATCGCCGCGCGCCTGCACCTCGTCGAAGGCACGGTCAAGGCGTATGTGAGCGCGGTCCTCGACCGCCTGGAGGTCAAGAACCGCGTCCAGGCGGCGATCGTCGCGTACGAGGCGGGGCTCGTCGCGGACGACGGCGCGCGGACCGCCCCGGGCGCCCCCGGCTGACCCCGCCACGGGGCCGGTGCGGCAGGGGGTGCCTCAGGGACGGTGCGTCGGGGGCTGCTGGTGGTCGCCCTGGTAGTAGCCGCCCTGCTGGTAGTCGCTGTGCTGGTAGTCGCCCTGCTGGGGGCGCGGCACGTAGGGGCCCGTGCTCTGCGCCGGGTACGCCGCGTCCCCGTAGGGGGCCTGCGGGTTGTACGGGGCCTGCGTGCCGTTGCCGTACCCGTACGGCGCCGCATCGCCGTACGGGGCGTGCGTGCTGTCGCCGTACGGGGCGTGAGTGGTGTCGCCGTACGGGGCGTGGGTGGTGTCGGAGTGCGCTGCCGCGTGCGGCGCCGCCTGTGCGCCGTCGGCGTACGGCGAGTAGGGCGCGTACGTCGGCGTCGCGTCGTACGCCGACGAAGCGCCGTAGGGCGAGGGCGTGTCGTACGACGTGGACGCCGCGTACGCGGGCGCGGGAGCGGCCGGCTGCCCCGCCGCGTACGCCGTGGCCGGGCCGGGGCCCGCGAACCAGGTGACGAGCGCCGCGCGCGACCCCCGCATCGTCTCGGCGACCCGCGCCACGGGGCGCGTGGCGAGCCGCACCACGAGGAACGCGACGACCGCGCCGAGCACCAGGCCGACGGCCACGTCGTGCGGGTAGTGCACGCCCACGAAGACCCGCGAGAAGGCCATGAGGACCGCCATCGGCAGCGTGAAGGCGGCGATGCGCGGCCAGGCGAGCGCGAGGCCGACGGCGGCGGCGCCCGCGATCGTGGAGTGGTTGCTGGGGAAGGACCAGTCGCCGTGCGGCGGGCACTCGACGAGCGGCGTGAGCGCGCCCTTCACGGCCCGGCACGGCCGTTCCTCGTCCACCACGGACTTCGCCGCCTCGCTGATCACATACGCGAGCGCCGTGCCCAGGGGGGCCAGGACCGCCACCGCGAACGCGCGCGAGTCCCCGCGCCGGGCCCGCCACCAGGCGACGACGAACAGCGCGCCGAAGAGCAGCAGGCCGAGTTCCGTCCACACCTCGGCGATGTGCTGCACCCAGCCGGGGGTGTCATGGGCGAACTCGGTGATGTCGCGGTAAAGGCCGGAGGAATCCATGGTGTCCATGATTACGGACCGTACGTAGGGATCTCGAATCGTCACATCCAGCGATGGACCGATATCCGACCTGACGAAAGACAGGGAGGGAACGGGGCGCGAGCGGGGCGACAGGCCGGGTGCGGGGCGGGTGCGGGGCGGTGCGCGTGGCCGGAACCGTGATGATGATCCGCAAAAGTTGTGGCCCTGGGCGGCGGGTGGGGCCAGAGAACGCGCCGTTCTCTCGTAAGGTTTGGGCGTGGGATCTCTGCGCAATCCGATCGGGCCGCTTCCCTCCTCCATCTACTGGCGCCGGAGGGCCGTTCTGCTGTCCGTGCTCGGACTCCTCTTGCTCCTCGTCATCTGGGCGCTCGCCTCGGGCGGAGGCGGTGGGAAGACCGGTGCTGACGGGCCGTCGGGCAACGGCCCCGCGACGTCCATCACGCCGGGCCCCTCCGGCTCGGGCCCCGCGATCAGCGAACACCCGGGCGGCCGGGACGAGTCGGAGGGCTCCGGCGGCTCCGGTGGTTCCGGCGGATCCGGCGGTTCGGGCGGCGGCGGGGACTCCGGTTCCGGCGGTGGCTCGGGCGAGGACTCCGGCGGCGCCGGTTCCGGCTCCGACGACGGCGCGAAGGGCGGCGGTGGCTCGGGCAACCGGCTCCCGGCCGGCTCGACGCTCCCCAACTGCGCGCCGGGCGCCGTGAAGTTGAAGCTGCGCAGCTTGCGGAACGAGTACGAGGCCGGGCAGAAGCCGAAGCTGGAGCTGACCGCGGTGAACACCGGCAGCAAGGCCTGCAAGGTCGATCTCGGAGCCAAGGGCGCGGTCCTGACGATCACTCAGTCCGGCTCGGGCGACGAGATCTGGTCGTCCGACGACTGCCCCGCCGCGGGCGGTACGAGCCTGCTCTTCCGGGTTCCCGGTGGCGGCCGGGTCTCGCACGTCGTCGAGTGGGACCTGAAGGCCAGCGCGCCCCAGTGCGCCACGCCTCCGGCCGGGACGGCGAAGCCCGACACCTATCTGGTGGAGGCCAAGTCCGAGGCCCTCGGCTCGGACCGCGCCTCCTTTGTCCTGACGGCCGACTGACCTCCGGAACCCTCCTCCCGAGCCGGGGTTGGGGGGCGGGCGGGCGCGGAGAGCCCCGCCCGGGAGGGACGCCGGGGCCCGGCCCCGGCACCCGCGGCCCGCCGGAGGCTAGACGTACCGCTCGAGGATCGACGACTCCGCGAGCCGCGAAAGCCCCTCGCGCACGCTGCGCGCCCGGGCCTCGCCGACGCCGTCCACGGTCTGGAGGTCGTCGACGCTCGCGGCCAGCAGCTTCTGGAGGCCGCCGAAGTGCTCCACCAGGCGCTCGATGATGGCGCCGGGCAGCCGGGGCACCTTCGCCAGGAGGCGGAAGCCGCGCGGCGAGACGGCGGAGTCAAGGGTCTCGGGCGAGCCCGTATAGCCCAACGCACGGGCCACGGTGGACAGTTCCAGGAGCTCGGCGTGGGTCAGGGAGTCCAGCTCGGCCAGTGCCTCGTCGACGGTGCGCGAGCGCTTGGCCGTGGGCTCGGGCACGTAGTCCCGGACGACGAGCTCGCGCTCGGGCTCCACGCCCGCGATCAACTCGTCGAGCTGGAGGGCGAGGAGGCGGCCGTCGGTGCCCAGCTCCACCACGTACTCGGCGATCTCGGTGGCGATGCGGCGCACCATTTCGAGGCGCTGCGCGACGGCGGTGACGTCCCGCACGGTCACCAGGTCCTCGATCTCCAGGGCGGAGAGCGTGCCCGCGACCTCGTCGAGGCGGAGCTTGTAGCGCTCCAGGGTGGCGAGGGCCTGGTTGGCACGTGACAGGATCGCCGCCGAGTCCTCCAGGACCCGGCGCTGCCCGTCCACGTACAGCGCGACCAGGCGCATCGACTGGGACACGGACACGATGGGGAAGCCGACCTGCTTGCTCACGCGGTCCGCCGTGCGGTGCCGCGTGCCCGTCTCCTCCGTGGGGATCGTCGGGTCCGGCACCAGCTGGACGCCCGCCCGCAGGATCTTCGACAGGTCCGAGGAGAGCACGATGCCGCCGTCGAGCTTGCACAGCTCGCGCAGACGCGTCGCGGTGAACTCGACGTCCAGGACGAATCCGCCCGTGCACATCGACTCGACGGTCTTGTCGGAGCCGAGGACGATGAGCCCGCCCGTGTTGCCCCGCAGGATGCGCTCCAGGCCGTCCCGCAGGGCCGTGCCCGGCGCGACCGCGCTCAGGGAGGCGCGCATCAGCCCGTCGGCGCCGGAGCCGCCACCGGGCTTCCCGGGAACCGCTGCCCGGTCGTTGGCTGCCACTGCACTCCTCCGGTCGCAGGTTGTCCGAGGCTCGGCCGACCCTCTGCCACACGCATGCGTTCGTACGGACGGGCGAGACCAGGGCAAAGTCTACCGGCGGTCCTCCTCCTCCCGTGGGGCCTCTCGGCGACGCGATCTCGGAAGGACGCGCAGCGCGTCCCCCATGTCGGCGACTTCGGTGACCTTCATACCGGCCGGGACCTTCCCGGGGTCGGCCGGTACGAGCGCGTGCGTGAAGCCCAGGCGGTGTGCCTCGGCCAGTCTGCGCTGCACCCCGGTGACCCGTCTGACCTCGCCCGCGAGGCCCACCTCACCGATCGCGACCAGGTTCTTCGGCAGCGGGGTGTCGCTGGCGGCGGAGGCGAGCGCGAGCGCCACGGCGAGGTCGGCGGCGGGCTCGGACAGCTTCACGCCGCCGACCGTCGCGCTGTAGATGTCGCGCTTGCCGAGGGCGCTGATGCGGCCGCGCTGCTCCAGGACGGCCAGCATCATCGACACCCGGGACGTCTCCAGGCCCGACGTGGTGCGGCGCGGCGAGGGGATCTGGGAGTCCACGGTGAGCGCCTGGACCTCGGCGACCAGCGGGCGGCGGCCCTCCAGGGTCACCGTCAGACAGGTGCCGGGCACGGGCTCGGCGCGGCGGGTGAGGAACAGGCCGCTGGGGTCGGCGAGCCCGACGATGCCCTCGTCGTGCAGCTCGAAGCAGCCGACCTCGTCCGTCGCCCCGTATCTGTTCTTGACGCCGCGGACCAGGCGCAGGCGCGCGTGCCGGTCGCCCTCGAAGTGCAGCACCACGTCCACGAGGTGCTCCAGGAGGCGGGGGCCCGCGATCGCGCCGTCCTTGGTGACGTGGCCGACCAGGAGCGTGGACATGCCGCGCTCCTTGGAGGCGCGGATGAGGGCCCCGGCGACCTCGCGGACCTGCGCCATGCCGCCGGGCGCGCCGTCGATCTCCGGGGACGCGACCGTCTGCACCGAGTCCAGGATCAGCAGGGAGGGCTTCACCGCGTCCAAGTGGCCGAGGACCGCGGCCAGGTCGGTCTCCGCCGCCAGATACAGGTCGTCGGCGAGCGCGCCGATGCGGTCGGCGCGCAGCCGGACCTGGCCGGCCGACTCCTCGCCGGTCACGTAGAGCGTGCGGTGGCCGTCCGTGGCCGCCTTCGCCGCGACGTCGAGCAGCAGCGTGGACTTGCCGACGCCGGGCTCGCCCGCGAGCAGCACCACGGCGCCGGGCACCAGGCCGCCGCCGAGGACGCGGTCGAGCTCCGGGACGCCGGTGGAGCGCGCGGTGGCCTGGCGGCCGTCGACCTGGCCGATGGGCAGCGCGGAGGTGGTGACGCGGCCGGGCGTGGTGGTGCGCACCGCGGGCGCGCCGTACTCCTCGACCGTGCCCCAGGCCTGGCACTCGGGGCAGCGGCCGAGCCATTTGGCCGTCTGCCAGCCGCATTCGGTGCAGCGGTAGGACGGACGGTCCTTGGCGGTTTTCGTACGGGCAGCCATGGGACGAACCGTAGCGGCAGCCACTGACAACGCCGCCGGACCCGCCCGCCAGGCCGCGCCACCAGGGGCCACCCCGGCCCGCCAGGGCCCACAATCGCGCCCCTCCGACGCGGCATGGCTCGAACAGACAACGGAATCGTGGCTTCCTGTCCCCTTTTGAGGGATCTGTTCACCCGTAAGGATTAAATGTGCTCAAGGGGGAGGAGGCCCCCGGCATCATGCGCCTAACTTCGCACGGGTGATGAGCAGCAGTCCGGAAGTCCCCACGCACACCACCGGCGCGCACCGTGCCTACGCGGGCCCCCGCAGCCGCGTGGTGCCGCGCACGGTCGCGCAGGCGCCCGCCGCGCCCTACGAACCGTTCCTGGACGGCCTGTTCACGTACTGCCTGTCCGTCCTCTGCGACCACGACACCGCCACCACCGCCCTCGGCGACGTCCTCGCGCTCGCCGAGCGCCGCGGGGCCCGGCCGGACGGCGACACGCGCGCGTGGCTGTACGCGCTCGCCCGCTGGATGTGTCTGCGCGCCCTCGCCGAGGCCCGCAAGGGCGGCCGCCAAGGAGCGCACGCCGCCGGGTCGGGCAAGACCCCGCCCGCGCCCCCGCGCGCCACGGAGGCGCCGCCCGCGGACGAGGCCGAGCGCGCCCGCCGCCGCGAGCTCGCCCAGCTGGCCTGGCCCGAGGCCGCCGGGACGACGCCCGAGCAGCGCGAGGCCCTGGAGCTCGCCGTCCGCCACCAGCTCGCGCCCAAGGAGGTCGCCGCCGTCCTCGGCCTGGACCCCACGGCAGCGCGCGAACTGCTCGCGTCCGCCGCCTGCGAGGTGGAGCGCACCCGCGCCGCGCTCGCCGTCGTCGAGACCGGCACCTGCCCCATCGTCGCCCGCCTCACCGGGGACAACCAGGTCCTCCTCGGCACCGCCCTGCGCCGCGAGCTCGTCCGGCACGTCGACGACTGCCCGCGCTGTCGCCGCACCGCCGAGCGCGCCGGCGCCGGAGCCTGGCCCGGCACGGCCGTCACCCCGGCCGCGCTGCCCCTGATCGAAGCCCCGCGCGCGGCCCTGCACCACGCCATGGCCCACGCCCCGCGCGCCCCCCGCAGGAACCGCGGCGGGCCCCGCTTCGACCGGCGCGGCTTCCCCATGGACCCCAAGGACCACGCCGCCCGCCGGGAGCGCTTCCGCGCGCGTGCCGTCACGACCACGGTCGTCGCCACCGTCGTGGCCGCCCCCGTCCTCGCCCTGTGGGCCGCCTACCGGGGCGCCCCCCTGACCGGCGAGGGCACCGACGGCCGCGCGTCCAGCGCCTCCGAGGCCGACGACGGCGGCCGCGACGGCTCCGGAGGCCGCGACAGCTACGAGAACGCGGGCAACGCCAGGACCACCCCCGACCCCCGCTTCGCCGCCGGGCGCGGCGGCCCCGGCGTCTCCGTGGAGGTCATCAGCCCCGGTGCCCCCGCCGCGCCGGGCGCGGGCCGCATCGGCGTCCAGGCCCGGTCGAACGGCGGCGTCACCCTCATCACGCTGACCGCGTCCGGGAGTTCGCCGGTGCGCTGGTCCGCGAGCACCGGAGCCCCCTGGCTCCTCCTGAGCCACGCGTCGGGAACGCTCGCGCCGGGCGATTCGTTCACCATCCGGGTGTACGTCGACGACGACCGCGAGCCGCCCGGCCACTGGAGCGCGCGCGTCACGATCGCACCCTCGGGAGCCGTCATCTCCATCGAGGGGTACGGCAGTTCCCGGCCCAGCCACCCCGGCCCCCGCCCGACGCCGACCCGCCCGGGCCCCGCCGACCCGGACCCGACACCCACCCCCAGCGGGGACGGCGACCCGACACCGACCCCGCCCGACCCCGACCCGACCCCCACGGACCCGGCGCCCACCGACCCCGCGCCGAGCCCCTCGGACCCCGGCTCCACGCCCCCGCCGAGCGGCGACGGCAGCCCCGGCCAGGGCTGAGCGGCCCCGCTAGGCGCGCGGCGGGTCGGCCGGATGCGGAGCCAGCAGCGGCAGCTGCGAGGCGAGGCGCGCCTCGCACAGCTCCACGAGCCGGTCGTAGCCCGCCTTGCCCATCAGTTCGATCAGCTCCGGCCGGTAGGAGACGTACACGGGATCGCCCGCCCCGTGTGCCGAGGTCGCCGACGTGCACCACCAGTGCAGGTCGTGGCCGCCCGGCCCCCAGCCCCTGCGGTCGTACTCGCCGATGGACACCTGGAGCACCTTGGTGTCGTCAGGCCGCTCGATCCAGTCGTAGGTCCGCCGCACCGGCAGCTGCCAGCACACGTCCGGCTTGGTCTCCAGCGGCTCCCGGCCCTCCTTGAGCGCCAGGATGTGCAGCGAGCAGCCCGCGCCGCCCGCGAAGCCGGGGCGGTTCTGGAAGATGCACGAGCCGTTGTACGGCCGGGTCTGGCGCTCGCCGTCCTCGTCCTGCGACACCCAGCCGGTCTCCCGGCCCACGTCGTGGTGCTGCCAGATGTCGGGCGTAAGCCGTTCCACGAAGGTGGCGACGCGCTTCTCGTCGTCCTCGTCGGAGAAGTGCGCGCCGAGCGTGCAGCAGCCGTCGTCGGCGCGGCCCGCCTGGATGCCCTGGCAGCCGCTGCCGAAGACGCAGGTCCAGCGGGACGTCAGCCAGGTCAGGTCGCAGCGGAAGAGCTGCTCCTCGTCCGCCGGGTCGGGGAACTCCACCCAGGCCCGGGGGAAGTCGAGGCCCTTCTCGTCGTCGGCGGGCACGGCGCCCTCGGCCGTCCTGCGGAGCTTCCGCACGGCCTTGTCGGCACGGCCGGCCTTACCGGCCTTGTCCTTCTTGCCCGCCTTGGCGGTCTTCTCGACCTGTGCTTCCTTGGCAGCCCCGTCCGCCTTGCCCGCCTTGCTCGCCTTGCCGTCCGCGCCGCCGCGCGCGGGCGGCGCCGACAGGTCCGTGGGCTCCGATGAGCGCGCGGACTTCGTTTTGTCGGTCTTCGCCTTTTTCGTCTTTGGCACGCCTCCAGGGTATGCGTGCTCACACCCGCCCCGGGACCAGCGAAAGCCGTGAGCGCAGTAGCGTTCCGTATATGAGACTCGGTGTCCTCGACGTGGGTTCGAACACGGTGCATCTGCTGGTGGTGGACGCCCACCCCGGCGCGCGACCGCTGCCCGCGCACTCCCACAAGGCCGACCTGCGCCTTGCCCAACTGCTCGACCCGGCGGGCGCGATCGGCCCCGAAGGCGTCGACCAGCTCATCGCCACGGTGCGTGACGCCCTCCAGGCCGCCGAGGACAAGGGCGTCGAGGATCTGCTGCCGTTCGCGACCTCCGCCGTGCGCGAGGCCACCAACGCCGACGACGTCCTCGCCCGGGTCCGCGCCGAGACCGGCGTCGACCTCCAGGTCCTCACCGGCGAGGAGGAGGCGCGGCTCACCTTCCTCGCCGTCCGCCGCTGGTTCGGCTGGTCCGCGGGCAAGCTCCTCGTCCTCGACATCGGCGGCGGCTCCCTGGAGATCGCGTACGGCATGGACGAGGAGCCCGACGCCGCGGTCAGCCTGCCGCTCGGCGCCGGGCGGCTCACCGCCGCGTGGCTGCCGGAGGACCCGCCGGAGCCGGGGGACGTCCGCGCCCTGCGGCGGCACGTGCGGGCGCAGATCGCGCGGACCGTGGGGGAGTTCAGCCGCCTCGGCAGCCCCGACCACGTCGTGGCCACCTCCAAGACCTTCAAGCAGCTCGCCAGGCTCGGTGGCGCGGCGCGGTCCACGGAGGGGCTCTACGTGCAGCGCGAGCTGAAGCGGAAGTCTCTGGAGGACTGGGTTCCGCAGCTGGCCGCGATGACCACGGGGGAGCGGTCCGAGCTTCCCGGGGTGTCCGAGGGGCGGGCCGGGCAGTTGCTCGCGGGGGCGCTGGTCGCGGAGGGCGCGATGGATCTCTTCGGGGTCGAGTCCGTGGAGATCTGCCCGTGGGCCCTTCGGGAGGGCGTGATCCTGCGGCGGCTGGACCACCTGCCCGCGGGCTGATCCCTCACGGGGGGCGCCCCAGACCCGCCCCTTCCCGATCCGGGGGCTCCGCCCCCGCGCCCCCGTTTTTCGGCGCTCCGCGCCTCGTCCTCAAACGCCGGGCGGGCTGGAAATCTCCGCTGCGGCCCCGCAGACAAGATCCGGGCGCACCGGCCCCCACCCAGCCCGTCCGGCGCTTGAGGACGAGCGCGGAGCGCGATGGGCGACGACGGTGTCGCAGGCGGGATCCGGCGTGCACCGGCAACCATCCAGCCCGTCCGGCGCTTGAGGACGAGGCGCGGAGCGCCAAGAAGGGGCCGGGGGCCGGCCCGGGGCCCGGGCCGGACACCACCTCCCCGCTCCCTCGCAGGGCCCCGTACGCTGTTCCCCGTGGTGGAACCAGTCGTACGCATCCCGGACGCGAAGGTCGCCCTGTCGACCGCCTCGGTCTATCCGGAGTCGACGGCGACGGCCTTCGAGATCGCGGCGCGCCTCGGCTACGACGGCGTCGAGGTCATGGTGTGGACCGATCCCGTCAGCCAGGACATCGAGGCGCTGCGCCGCCTCAGCGACTACCACCAGATCCCCATCCTCGCCGTGCACGCGCCCTGCCTCCTGATCACCCAGCGCGTCTGGTCCACCGACCCCTGGGTGAAGCTCCAGCGCGCCCGGGCCGCCGCCGAGAAGCTGGACGCGTCGACGGTCGTCGTGCACCCGCCCTTCCGCTGGCAGCGCGGCTACGCCCGGGACTTCGTCCAGGGGATCTGGCGGATGGCCGAGGAGACGGACGTGCGCTTCGCCGTGGAGAACATGTACCCCTGGCGCTACCGCGACCGCGAGATGCTCGCGTACGCCCCCGACTGGGACGTCACCAAGGACGACTACCGCCACTTCACGATAGACCTCAGCCACACCGCCACCGCCCGTACGGACGCCCTGCAGATGGTCGACCGCATGGGCGACCGGCTCGGCCACGTCCATCTCGCCGACGGAAGGGGCTCCGCGAAGGACGAGCACCTCGTGCCCGGCCGCGGCACCCAGCCCTGCGCCGCGCTCCTGGAGCGCCTCGCGACCTCCGGCTTCGACGGTCACGTGGTCATCGAGGTCAACACCCGCCGCGCCATGTCCAGCGCCGAGCGCGAGGCCGACCTCGCCGAGGCCCTGGCCTTCACCCGGCTGCACCTGGCGTCGTCGGCGAAGGTGCCGCGCCCGTGACGGCGGGCGCCGCCGCGCCCCGGCGCCGGGGCCGCCCCTCGCGCACCCAGACCGAGCGCGGGCCCGCCACCCGCGAGACGATCCTGGACGCGGCCCGCGACCAGTTCTCCGCGCACGGCTACGAGAAGACCTCCGTACGCGCCATCGCCAAGGCGGCGGGCGTCGACTCCGCCCTCGTGCACCACTACTTCGGTACGAAGGAGCAGCTCTTCGCGGCGGCCGTCGAGGTCTCCTTCGCGCCCGCGCTACAGGCCCCGGCCGCGATCCAGGACGGCCCGCTCGACGCCGTCGGCGAGCGCCTGACCCGCTTCATCCTCGGCGTCTGGGAGGACCCGGCCACCCGCACGCCGCTGCTCGCGATCGTCCGCTCCGCGGTCAACAACGAGACGGCCGCCGCCGTCTTCCGCCGCCTGGTCTCCACCCAGCTCCTGTCCCGCATCGCCGGCACCCTCGACCTGCCCGACGCGGAGCTGCGCGCCGAACTGGCGGCGGCCCAGCTGGTGGGCGTCGCGATGCTCCGCTACGTCATCCAGGTGGAGCCGCTGGCGTCGGCGGACCTGGAGGAGCTGGTGGCGCGGGTGGCGCCGGTGGTCCAGGGGCATCTGACGGGCTTCCCGGGACCGGCCTGACGGCGCGGCTCCGCGGCGGAGGACATGAGACGGCCGTCCCGCCATCCGGACGCCCTGTCCGGATCTTGGATCATCGGCGTACGCTCGGCCGTGTCGAGAGGCGTATCGACAGCCGTATCGAGATCTGCCCCTGAACGAGACCTGCCCTTGAAGGAGCGAGCGACGATGCCCGAGCTGAGGTCCCGCACAGTCACCCACGGACGCAACATGGCGGGCGCCCGCGCCCTGATGCGGGCCTCCGGGGTACCGGGCGCGGACATCGGCCGCAAGCCGATCATCGCCGTCGCCAACTCCTTCACCGAGTTCGTGCCCGGCCACACCCACCTGGCGCCGGTCGGCCGCATCGTCAGCGAGGCCGTCCGGGAGGCGGGCGGCATCCCGCGCGAGTTCAACACGATCGCCGTGGACGACGGCATCGCGATGGGCCACGGCGGCATGCTCTACAGCCTGCCGTCGCGCGACCTGATCGCCGACTCCGTCGAGTACATGGTGGAGGCCCACTGCGCCGACGCCCTGATCTGCATCTCGAACTGCGACAAGATCACGCCCGGCATGCTGATGGCCGCCCTGCGCCTGAACATCCCGACGGTCTTCGTCTCCGGCGGACCCATGGAGGCGGGCAAGGCCACCCTGGTCAACGGCACCGTCCGCAAGCTCGACCTGATCGACGCGATGGTCGACGCCTCGAACGAGAACGTCTCCGACGAGGACATCCTCCGCATCGAGGAGAACGCCTGCCCGACCTGCGGCTCCTGTTCCGGCATGTTCACGGCCAACTCGATGAACTGCCTGACCGAGGCCATCGGCCTGTCCCTGCCGGGCAACGGCTCGGTGCTCGCCACCCACACCGCCCGCAGGGCCCTGTACGAGCGGGCGGGCGCGACGGTCGTCGAGATCACCAAGCGCTACTACGACGGGGACGACGCCTCCGTCCTGCCGCGCAACATCGCGACCCACGCCGCCTTCGAGAACGCCATGGCCCTCGACATCGCCATGGGCGGCTCCACCAACACCATCCTGCACCTCCTGGCCGCCGCCCAGGAGGCCGAGGTCGGCTACGACCTGACCGACATCGACGCCGTCTCGCGCCGCGTCCCCTGCCTGGCGAAGGTCGCCCCGAACGTGGCGCCCCAGGGCACGTACTACATGGAGGACGTGCACCGCGCGGGCGGCATCCCCGCGATCCTCGGCGAGCTGTACCGCGGCGGCCTCCTCAACGAGGACGTGCACACGGTCCACTCGCCCTCCATCAAGCAGTGGCTCGACGCCTGGGACGTGCGCGGCGGCTCCGCGGCCCCCGAGGCCCTGGAGCTGTGGCACGCGGCCCCCGGCTGCAAGCGCTCCGCCGAGGCCTTCTCGCAGTCCGAGCGCTGGGAGACCCTCGACACGGACGCCGCGAACGGCTGCATCCGCGACGTCGCCCACGCCTACTCCCAGGACGGCGGCCTCGCCGTCCTCAAGGGGAACCTGGCCGTCGACGGCGCCGTCGTGAAGACCGCGGGCGTCGACGAGTCCATCTGGACCTTCGAGGGTCCGGCCGTCGTCTGCGAGTCGCAGGAGGAGGCCGTGGAGAAGATCCTGAACAAGCAGGTCAAGGAGGGCGACGTCGTCGTCATCCGCTACGAGGGCCCCAAGGGCGGCCCCGGCATGCAGGAGATGCTCTACCCCACCTCCTTCCTCAAGGGCCGCGGCCTCGGCAAGGCCTGCGCCCTGGTCACCGACGGCCGCTTCTCCGGCGGTACGTCGGGCCTGTCCATCGGCCACGCGTCGCCGGAGGCCGCGTCCGGCGGCACCATCGCCCTCGTCGAGGACGGCGACCGCATCCGCATCGACATCCCGGGCCGCTCGATCGACCTCCTGGTCGACGACGCCGAGCTGACCCGCCGCCGCGAGGCCCTCGGCGGCACGTACGCGCCCAGGTCCCGCGAGCGCAAGGTCTCCGCGGCCCTGCGGGCGTACGCGGCGATGGCGACGAGCGCGGACAAGGGCGCGGTGCGCGACGTGTCGCGGCTGGGCTGACGCCCCGCCGCGGCGGGGCCGCTCGGCCGCACACGGGCCGACTGTCCCTGTTTGTCCTGCAACTGGCGTGGCGCGCGGGCACGTCTATGGTGTGGAGTACATGCCATGGGCGGCCCGCGCCGCCCGTTTCACGGGGAACACGGGGACACACGGGGGATCACCATGAGCAGCGAAGAACTGACGATGCCCGCGACCGCCGATGTGGCGGACGGGGCGGGACTGACGATAGAGGCGGCGACGGCCCGGCGGTACGCGATCGTCGAGGACGTCAACGTCCGCTCGGGCCCCGGCACCGGATACGACAAGGTCGGCCGCCTCTCCGCGGGCACCTTCGTCACCATCGGCTGCCAGAAGCCCGGCGAGACGGTGACCGGCCCCACCGGCACGTCGAAGATCTGGGACCGCATCGGCAGCGGACGCTACGTCTCCGACACCTATGTGCGCACGGGCAGCAACGGCTATGTGGCGCCGCGCTGCTGACGGGCGCCGTCACGCCGTCCTGTGCTGTTGACCGGTCCCGCTGACTGATGCCGCGGACCGGTGCCGCATCCGGTACGAGAGGCCGCCGGGCCCGGGGATCACCCGGACGTCGGCGGCTTCGCCGTGTCGAACGCGTACACCAGGTTCCCGGCCCCGGTCACGATCGCCGCGCGACCCGCGAGGGCGACGCGCGGGCTCGTGCCCACCTCCGCGGAGCCATTGGCCTTGGGGTCCGCCGTCCAGAGGCGCCTGCCGTCGCGCGGCGCGAGCGCGGCGACGCGGCCACTGGCCGAGCTGAAGTACAGCGCCCCGGGCCCGGCGACCGGACCTGACGCCCCCTCCACGCCCGCCTGCCGGGTCCACCGGAGCTTGCCGGTCACCGCGTCGACCGCGCTGACCTCGCCGTTCTGCTCGGTGAAGTACACCGTCCCGGCGGCCAGGCTCGGGGAGCCGCCGTAGCGCTTCGGCAGCCGGACCGTGGTGGCCTTGCCCCGCGCCACGTCCACGCGGACGACCGCCTCGTACTCGACGACGCCGATCTCGCCCACCCGCTCCTTGGCCAGGACGAGCCGTCCGTCGTGCGCGCCGAGCACCTGGAGCGGCCCCGCGAGGGCGACGGCCCGGCCGAAGGTCCCGGACGCGGGGTCGAGGCCGCGCACCGTGGCGTGCCGGATCGTGGTGGCCTCCACCTCGGCGGCGGGAGCGCACATCACGTGGGCCGCGCCCCCGGCGGTGAGCGGCGCGCAGACGGCGCCCGCCGGGACCGGGGTCCTCCACAGCACCTTCCCGGAGCGGACCGCGCGGCCCTCGACGTGGGTACGGGCCGCGTTGAGCATGATCACGGTGGAGCCGATCACCTCGGCGTCGGCGAAACGGCCCGTGACGGCCGTCGACTTGCTGCCGAACCGGGTCGACCACAGCTCCTTGCCCCGCGCCGCGTCGAGGGCCACGATCTCGCCGGGGCCCGAGTTGTCGGGGAGCAGCCGGTAGCCGAGGACCGTGTTCCCGGACACGCCGACCAGATACGTGTTCTGCATGGGGACGCCCGGGTGGTGCGCCGTCCACATCCGGTGGCCGTCGGCGACGCGGATCCGGGTGGCGATGACACCGCCGCCCCCGCAGTACGCCGAGTCGCCCCGCGCCACGCAGCGCAGCTCGTCCGGAAGCTTCGCCCCGCCCGGCGGCACGTTCTGCCGCCAGGCCTTGAAGCCGTGGGGGAGCGGCGAACCGACCACCGCCACGTTGCGGCCGTTGTCGTCGGGCCCGTCGCCGCTGGGGCCGTCCGCGCCCGGCCTGAGCAGCGCGACACACCCGGCGATCACGGCGACGCCCAGGACGGCGGCGAGCACGGGCCGCCAGCGGCGGCGCAGCCGCCCGCCGAGCCCACGGGCGGACGCGGCACCCGAGCCGTCGGAGGCGTCCGGGCCGCCGGAGGTGCCCGCGGCGCTTGCTGTGCCCGCGGCGCCCGAGGTGTCCGACAGATGGTGCTGCGTGTCCGTGTCCCGCGTACGGCTTCCGCCGTCCCCGGCCGCCGCCGACCCGAGGTCCACCGGCAGGTCCCGCAGCCGGACGAGGAGCTCGTCGATGGTGGGCCGCACGGCGGGATCCTTGGCGAGGCAGGGTTCGACGGCCGTGCGCAGCGCGCCCGGGACGTCGTCGAGGGCCGGAGCCTCGTGCACGACTTGGTACGCGGTCATGTACGGGCTGTCCGCGTCGAAGGGCCCCTGCCCCGTCGCCGCGTACACCAGGAGCGTGCCGAGCGAGAAGACGTCCGACGAAGGACCGACACCGCGCGGCGTCTGGAGCTGCTCCGGCGACATGAACGGCGGAGTGCCGATGACCCGCCCGGTCATCGTCAGCGTCTGCTGGTCGGCGGCGCGCGAGATGCCGAAGTCGATGACGCGCGGCCCTTCGGCGGACAGCACGACGTTCGACGGCTTCAGATCGCGGTGCACCACGTCCGCGCGGTGGATGTCCCGCAGCGCCTCCGCGAGCCCGATGGCGAGCGTACGCAGCTCCATGCCGACGATGGGACCGCGCTGGGCGATGCGCTGGGCGAGCGTGGGGCCCTCTATGTAGGCGGTGGCCATCCACGGCTGCTGCGCCTCGGGATCGGCGTCGACCACGGCCGCGGTGAACGCGCCGCTGACCCGGCGGGCCGCGGCGACCTCCTGCCGGAACCGGATGCGGAACTCCTCGTCGCCCGCGAACTGCTGGTGGATCAGCTTGATAGCGACCGGCCGCCCCGAAGCCGTACGTGCGAGGAAGACCGTGCCCATGCCACCGGAGCCGAGCCGCGACTCCAGTGGATAGCCACCGATCTCCTCAGGGTCCCCTGAGCGGAGCGACACCTCTTCGACCTCCCGGTACCGGTCGTCCCCCGTACAACTGCCTGCCCGCACAAATTAGCGGCCGGTCCCGGAGGTGGGGCAAGGCGGCCCGCCCTTCGCCCCTCTCCCGACCGCCCGCGCCGCCGCGGCACGGGGGAGGGCGGCCGGGCGATAATCGAGGACGTGAGCGACGAACGACGTACCGAACAGACCGAGGGCACTCCGGCGGGCCCCCGCCCCGAGCCCATCCGCTTCTTCGGTACGACGTGGCTGGAGCACACCGACGGCTACGCCGCGCGCCGTGTCGGCGTCGCCGCCGGCTCCCTCGTGGCGGCGGCCGCGGGCTGCCTGGTGCTGCGCTTCGCGTACCAGGGCCTGGAGATCGCGGACGTGGGCACCTTCGTGAACCTGCTGGTCGTGGTCATGTTCGCCATCTGCAGCGCGATCGCGTTCCGGCGCACGTGGGACGGGTTCTCCAAGCGTCACGACCCGCAGTCGGTGGCGTCCATGCGCAGCCTGATGACCATCGGCTTCATCGGCTCCCTCCTCGCCTACTTCTTCCGCTCCCTGAAGGAGGCCCCGGGCGAGCAGCTGCATCGCGAGGAGTACGAGACGGCGCGCGACCAGTACGAGCGCCGCACGAAGCGCCGGGCGGGCAACCCTTCCAGGCGCAAGCGCCGCCAGAAGTAACGACCGACCCCACCACCACCCGGACGGGCTGGATGGCTGCCGCACGTGGCAGCCATCCAGCCCGTCCGGCGTTTGAGGGCGAGGCGCGCAGCGCCGATACCGGGGGGTCCGGGGGGCGGAGCCCCCTGGTTTCGGGAAGGGGCGGGCCTGGGGCGCACCCGCGAGGGCCCAGCCCCCGGCCGACACCTTGACGAGGCGGGCCCCCCAGGAGCAATATTCATCGCATGATGAATATTGCGACCCCGCCCCGCGCCCCGGCCCGCCCCACCACCCCGCCCGCCATCCACGCCCAAGCCCTCAGGGCAACCCGCGGCCACCGCACCGTCCTGCGCGACCTGACCTTCACCGTCCCGCGCGGCCAGATCACCGGTCTGCTCGGCCCCTCCGGCTGCGGCAAGTCCACGCTGATGCGCGCCGTCGTCGGCACCCAGGCCAAGGTCACCGGCACCCTGGACGTCCTGGACCACCCCGCGGGCACCCCCGCCCTGCGCTCCCGCATCGGCTACGTCACCCAGGACCCCTCCGTCTACGAGGACCTCACCGTCCGCCAGAACCTGGAGTACTTCGCCGCCGTCCTCACCCCCGGCCACGGCCCCGCCGCTGCCCGCCGCCGCGAGGACGTCACCCGCGCCATCGCCGACGTGGACCTCACCAGCCACGCCGACGCCCTGGCGGGCAACCTCTCCGGCGGGCAGCGCAACCGCGTCTCCCTCGCCGTCGCCCTCCTCGGCGCCCCCGAACTCCTCGTCCTCGACGAGCCCACCGTCGGCCTCGACCCCGTCCTCCGCCGCGACCTGTGGAACCTCTTCCACACCCTCTCCGACGAGCGCGGCACCACGATCCTCGTCTCCTCCCACGTCATGGACGAGGCGGAACGCTGCCACCGCCTGCTCCTCATGCGCGAGGGCGAGATCCTCGCCGACGACACCCCCGACGCCCTGCGCCAACGCACCGGCACCAGCACCGTCGAGGAGGCCTTCCTCCACCTCGTCGACAAGGCGAACGCCGCCCGGACCTCCGACGAGCCGAACACCGCCCAACCCTCCGGTTACCGAGAGCCCCAGCTCCCCTGACCTTCACCCCAGGAGCCCTGGCGCCCCAACAGCCCACGGCACCCCAGAAGCCATCGGCACCTCAAGAGCCATGGCTACCTCATTGGCCACGACCAGCCCATGAGACATGACCACCCCAGGAGCACCAGAAGACCCAGAAGCCCCTGGGGCCACCCACCCCGGACGTCACCGACCCAGGCACCATCGGAGCCCACGATGAACACCCATCGCACCCTCGCCACCGCCGCCCGCGTCCTGCGCCAGCTCCGTCACGACCCGCGCTCCATCGCGCTGCTCCTCCTCGTCCCCTGCGTGATGCTGCTGCTCCTGCGCTACGTCTTCGATGGCAGCCCCCGCACCTTCGACTCCATCGGCGCCTCCCTGCTCGGGATCTTCCCGCTCATCACGATGTTCCTGGTGACCTCCATCGCCACCCTGCGCGAACGCACCTCCGGCACCCTGGAACGCCTCCTCGCCATGCCCCTCGCCAAGGCCGACCTGATCGCTGGCTACGCCCTCGCCTTCGGCACCCTGGCCATCGTCCAGTCCGCCCTCGCCACCGGCCTCGCCCTGTGGGGCCTCGGCCTCGACGTCACCGGCTCCGCCTGGCTGCTGCTCCTGGTCGCCCTCCTGGACGCCCTGCTCGGCACCGCGCTCGGCCTGTTCGTCTCGGCCTTCGCCGCCTCCGAGTTCCAGGCCGTCCAGTTCATGCCGGCGGTGATCTTCCCCCAGCTCCTCCTCTGCGGCCTGTTCACCCCCCGCGACAAGATGCAGCCCGCCCTCGAAGCCCTCTCCGACGCCCTGCCCATGTCCTACGCCGTCGACGGCATGAACGAGGTCCTGCGCCACCCCGACATCACCGGCGCCTTCGTCCGTGACGCCGTCATCGTCGCCGCTTGCGCCGTCCTCGTCCTCGCCCTGGGCGCCGCCACCCTGCGCCGCCGCACGGCCTGACCACGGACCGCGACCGTCCGCCCACCGGACGCCCCACCGTGACCCACCCCGCCCGATGCGAGGATGGCCCGAACGACGCACCCCGGGAGAGGCCCTCGCACATGAGCCAGACGCGCAAGCCGAGCCAGACCGTCGCGGTCCTCGGCACCGGAAAGATCGGCGAAGCCCTGCTCAGCGGCATGATCCGCAGTGGCTGGGCGCCCGCGGAACTCCTGGTCACCACCCGCCGCCAGGAGCGCGCCGACGAACTCCGCACCCGCTACGGCGTCGAGGCCCTCACCAACGCCGAGGCCGCCAAGCGCGCCGACACCCTGATCCTCGCCTGCAAGCCACAGGACATGGCCAGGCTGCTCGACGAACTGGCCCCGCACGTCGCCGCCGACCGCCTCGTCATCAGCGCCGCCGCCGGCATCACCACCTCCTTCATCGAGGAGCGCCTGACCACCGGCACCCCCGTCATCCGCGTCATGCCCAACACCCCCGTCCTCGTCGACGAGGGCATGTCCGTCATCTCGGGCGGCACCCACGCCACCGCCGACCACCTCACCCACGCCGAGAACATCTTCGGCGCCGTCGGCAAGACCCTCCGCGTACCCGAGACCCAGCAGGACGCCTGCACGGCCCTGTCCGGCTCCGGCCCCGCGTACTTCTACTTCCTGGTCGAGGCCATGACCGACGCGGGCATCCTCCTCGGCCTGCCCCGCGACAAGGCCCACGACCTGATCGTCCAGGCCGCGATCGGCGCCGCCGTGATGCTCCGCGACAGCGGCGAGCACCCGGTGAAGCTCCGCGAGGCCGTGACCTCGCCAGCAGGCACCACGATCAACGCCATCCGCGAGCTCGAGAACCACGGGGTGCGCGCCGCGCTCATCGCCGCCCTGGAGGCCGCCCGCGACCGCAGCCGCGAGCTCGCCTCGGGCAGCAACTGAACCCTGGCCCCTCTCCTTTCTTACCGCTCACCCGCGCCGGGGGCCCGGGGGACCCGTGCCCCCCGCCCCGGCACCGGCGAACCGCCCCTCGTGCTCACTTGCCGGACGGCCCGGACACCCCCGCGATCAGCTCCGCCGTCCGCACCACCCGCGCGAACCCGCCCCCGTGCAGGGACACCGCCGTCGCCCGCGCGATCTCCTCCGCCCCGAGCCGCCAGCCGAAGGGCCCCTCCAGGTCGAAGGTGTAGGTCGCGTCCAGCGCGAACAGCACGTCGTACCCGAGGTTCCCGCCCATCCGCGCCGTCGTCTCCGCGCACATGTTGGTCTGGATCCCGGTCACCACGAACTGCGAGATTCCCGCCTCCTTGAGCCAGGCGTCCAGATCCGGCGTCCCGTAGAAGGCCGAGTTCACGCTCTTCGTCACCAGGAGCTCACCACCGGCCCCCTTCCCACGCCGCTCCTCGACGTACTCCTTGAAGTCGTTGCCCGCGTACCCGGACCGCAGCGGCGAGTCCGGCTTCGCCGAGTCGTGCCGTACGAACACCACCGGCCGCCCCGTCTCCTGCCAGGCCCCGATCAGCGCGGCGATGTTGTCGTCCGCCTCCGGGTTGTTCCGCTCTCCCCAGTACTCCACCTCCTCGAAGCCCTGCTGTACGTCCACCACGATCAGTGCTGCGTTCCCTGTGATCTCCATGCCCTCGATGCTGCCGCCCCCCGGCCCGCCGCCCCAGAGGTACAGAAGCCACCGATCGATGGTTTACTGCCAGCGTGTCCACCGCCGCCGAGCCGTCACCCACCACCCCCGTGCCTCCAACCCCGGCGCCCGCGGCCCCGGAGCCCCCGCGCCCCCGGCGCGGCGCCCCGCAGCGCATCGCCCTGCTCGCCTTTCCCGGCATCCGCGCCTTCGACGTCTCCGTGATCACCGAGGTCTGGGGCGCCGACCGCAGCGACCGCGGCGTACCCCCCTTCGAACTGCGCCGCGTCGCCGCCGAAACCGGGCCCGTCCCCATGCGCGGCGGCCTCAGCCTCGCCCCCGACCGCACCCTCACCTGGCTGACCCGGCTCACCGACCACGACCTGATCGTCGTGCCCGGCCTCGATGACCACCTGACCCCCGCACCACCTCCGATCCTCGAAGCCCTGCGCCGCGCCCACGCCCGCGGCATCCCCGTCGCGGCCCTCTGCGGCGGCGCCTTCACGCTCGCCCAGGCGGGCCTGCTCGACGGCCGCCGGGCCATCACCCACTGGCACCTCGTCGATCTACTGCGCGCCCATCACCCCCTCGTCGATGTCGTGCCCGACGCTCTCTTCATCGAGGACGACAACATCTGGACCGCTGCGGGCACCGCCGCCGGAATCGACCTGTGCCTGCACCTGGTCCGCATGGCACACGGCTCCGAGACCGCTGCGACGATCGCCCGCTCGATGGTCACCGCCCCCTTCCGCACCGGCGGTCAGGCGCAGTTCATCGAGCACCCCACACCCCGCGCCGACCGCGACGCCGACGCCTTGGCCGCCGTCCGCGAATACGCCCTCCGTCACCTCCACGAGCCGCTCACCGTCGCCGACCTGGCCACCCGGGCGGGCATGTCGGCACGCTCCTTCGCCCGCCACTTCACCGCGGCGACCGGCACCACCCCCCTGCGCTGGCTCCTCGACCAGCGCGTCGCCGCCGCGCAGAAGCTCCTGGAACGCACCGACCTGCCCATGCCCGAGGTCGCCCGCCGCGCGGGCTTCGGCAGCGAGATCACGATGCGGCAGCACTTCGCATCGCGCCTCGCCACCAGCCCACGCGCCTACCGCGCCTCGTTCACCGTCACCGCCGCGGGCACCTCGGCCGCAGGGGGCAGCAGCCCGATCGCTCGATAGGCGGCATCGACCGTCGGCCGTGCCATCCCCCTGGCCCGCTCCGCCCCGGCCCGCAACACCTCCTCTACATACGCCGTGTCCGCAACCAGTTCCTTGTGCCGCTCCCGCACGGGCCGCAGCAGCTCCACCACCGCGTCCGCGGTGTCCTTCTTCAACGCCCCGTACGACTCGTATACACCGCTCAGCTCCTCGGGGTTCCCACCCGTGCAGGAAGCCAGGATCTCCAGCAGATTCGCGACCCCCGGCCGGGCCTCGCGGTCGTACGCGACCCCGCTGCCGCTGTCCGTCACGGCCCGCATGATCTTCTTCCGCACCACGTCCGGCTCGTCCAGCAGATAGACGATGCCGGCGCCGGACTCGTGGGACTTGCCCATCTTCGACGTCGGGTCCTGCAGGTCCATGACCCGCGCCGCCACCTGCGGCGGCGTCGCCCGCGGCACGACGAACGCGTGCCCGTACCGCTGGTTGAACCGCACCGCGAGATCCCGCGTCAGCTCGACGTGCTGCGTCTGGTCGTCCCCCACCGGAACCTCATGGGCCCCGTACGCCAGGATGTCCGCCGCCATCAGCACGGGATACGTCAGCAGCGACAGGCGCACGCTCCCGCCCCGGGCCCGTTCGACGGCCGCCTTCTCCTTGTACTGGATCATCCGGCGCATCTCGCCGTCGGTCGCGACGCACTCGAGCAGATACGAGAGCCGCGCGTGCTCGTCCACATGACTCTGCACGAAGACGGTGCACCGCTCGGGGTCGATCCCCGCGGCGAGCAGCAGCGTCGCCGCCTGCCGACTGAGCCTGCGCACCCGGCCGGGATCGTGTTCCACGGTCAGCGCGTGCAGATCCACTACGCAGAACAACGCCTCCGCGCGGTACTGATCCACTTCGGCCCAGCGCCGGACGGCTCCCAGGTAGTTCCCCAGCGTCAGGTGTCCGGTGGGCTTGACCCCACTGAAGATCCGCGTCATGACTGCTCTCCACCTCCAGAACGGGGCCGTCGCCGCGGCGGCCGGGCTCAGGTCCTCCGGAGGGAGATACACGAACGGCCGCCGAGGCGGCGGCCGTTGAGTACACGCGTGAGTACGGCCGCCGTCAGGCGGCCCACCACAGTTGGATGCACGCGTGCGTAGTCACGACTCCACCGTAGCGCTCCGGGGCCCGGAGTTGACACCCCCAGACCCGGAACGTAGTGTTCTCCGAGTTGCCCGACGTGAGCGCCGACCCCAGGTCGGTCCCCGGGCGGCCATTCCGCAAGAACCATCAAATGATCGACGCGCAGCCTCTTCGTGTTCGCGAAGTGTCCGTCGTCGGCTCGTTTCCATGTGTTTTTGCGAAATGAGGAATCGGCGTTCGAAGGAACGCCCCCGATTAGGTCGGGAGCCGAGATTCCGCTAAAGTCTCACTCGTCGGAACGGCCCAACAGCCGGGAAGACAGCCCAAGTTGACTGGGAATCGGGCCCGAAAGGATCTGATAGAGTCAACACCGCCGGAAGGCCGAGAGGCCGGAAAGCACCGAGGAAATCGGAACGGACCGGGAAGCCGGAAAGATCTGATAGAGTCGGAAACACGAAATACCGAAGGGAAGCGCCCGGAGGAAAGCCCGAGAGGGTGAGTACAAAGGAAGCGTCCGTTCCTTGAGAACTCAACAGCGTGCCAAAAGTCAACGCCAGATATGTTGATACCCCGTCTACTGGACATCATGTCCAGTGACGAGGTTCCTTTGAAAAAGTCCTCCCACGTTGTGGGAGGCGCACAGCGAGGACGCTGTGAACGACCGGGATTATTCCTCCTGGTTGTTCCGCTCTCGTGGTGTTGCACCCGATTACGGGTACACATTCACGGAGAGTTTGATCCTGGCTCAGGACGAACGCTGGCGGCGTGCTTAACACATGCAAGTCGAACGATGAAGCCCTTCGGGGTAGATTAGTGGCGAACGGGTGAGTAACACGTGGGCAATCTGCCCTGCACTCTGGGACAAGCCCTGGAAACGGGGTCTAATACCGGATACGACACGGGATCGCATGATCCTGTGTGGAAAGCTCCGGCGGTGCAGGATGAGCCCGCGGCCTATCAGCTAGTTGGTGAGGTAATGGCTCACCAAGGCGACGACGGGTAGCCGGCCTGAGAGGGCGACCGGCCACACTGGGACTGAGACACGGCCCAGACTCCTACGGGAGGCAGCAGTGGGGAATATTGCACAATGGGCGAAAGCCTGATGCAGCGACGCCGCGTGAGGGATGACGGCCTTCGGGTTGTAAACCTCTTTCAGCAGGGAAGAAGCGAAAGTGACGGTACCTGCAGAAGAAGCGCCGGCTAACTACGTGCCAGCAGCCGCGGTAATACGTAGGGCGCGAGCGTTGTCCGGAATTATTGGGCGTAAAGAGCTCGTAGGCGGCTTGTCACGTCGGTTGTGAAAGCCCGGGGCTTAACCCCGGGTCTGCAGTCGATACGGGCAGGCTAGAGTTCGGTAGGGGAGATCGGAATTCCTGGTGTAGCGGTGAAATGCGCAGATATCAGGAGGAACACCGGTGGCGAAGGCGGATCTCTGGGCCGATACTGACGCTGAGGAGCGAAAGCGTGGGGAGCGAACAGGATTAGATACCCTGGTAGTCCACGCCGTAAACGGTGGGCACTAGGTGTGGGCGACATTCCACGTCGTCCGTGCCGCAGCTAACGCATTAAGTGCCCCGCCTGGGGAGTACGGCCGCAAGGCTAAAACTCAAAGGAATTGACGGGGGCCCGCACAAGCGGCGGAGCATGTGGCTTAATTCGACGCAACGCGAAGAACCTTACCAAGGCTTGACATACACCGGAAACGGCCAGAGATGGTCGCCCCCTTGTGGTCGGTGTACAGGTGGTGCATGGCTGTCGTCAGCTCGTGTCGTGAGATGTTGGGTTAAGTCCCGCAACGAGCGCAACCCTTGTCCCGTGTTGCCAGCAGGCCCTTGTGGTGCTGGGGACTCACGGGAGACCGCCGGGGTCAACTCGGAGGAAGGTGGGGACGACGTCAAGTCATCATGCCCCTTATGTCTTGGGCTGCACACGTGCTACAATGGCCGGTACAATGAGCTGCGATACCGCGAGGTGGAGCGAATCTCAAAAAGCCGGTCTCAGTTCGGATTGGGGTCTGCAACTCGACCCCATGAAGTCGGAGTCGCTAGTAATCGCAGATCAGCATTGCTGCGGTGAATACGTTCCCGGGCCTTGTACACACCGCCCGTCACGTCACGAAAGTCGGTAACACCCGAAGCCGGTGGCCCAACCCCTTGTGGGAGGGAGCTGTCGAAGGTGGGACTGGCGATTGGGACGAAGTCGTAACAAGGTAGCCGTACCGGAAGGTGCGGCTGGATCACCTCCTTTCTAAGGAGCACTTCTTGGCTGCCAGCTTGGCTGACAGTCCAGAGGCCAGTACATCAGCGAATGTCTGATGCTGGTTGCTCATGGGTGGAACGTTGACTACTCGGCACACTTGACCTGCTTCTCTTCCCAGTACTGCTTCGGCGTGGAACGGAACGAGGAGGGGCGAGGGTGTCGGGCACGCTGTTGGGTATCTGAGGGTACGGAACTTGTTCCCGACCTCAATGCCGACCCCGGTAAAGATCTGCTTCGGCGGGTTGTGACGGGTGGTTGGTCGTTGTTTGAGAACTGCACAGTGAACGCGAGCATCTGTGGCCAAGTTTTTAAGGGCGCACGGTGGATGCCTTGGCACCAGGAACCGATGAAGGACGTGGGAGGCCACGATAGTCCCCGGGGAGTCGTCAACCAGGCTTTGATCCGGGGGTTTCCGAATGGGGAAACCCGGCAGTCGTCATGGGCTGTCACCCACCGCTGAATATATAGGCGGTGTGGAGGGAACGCGGGGAAGTGAAACATCTCAGTACCCGCAGGAAGAGAAAACAACCGTGATTCCGGGAGTAGTGGCGAGCGAAACTGGATGAGGCCAAACCTCAAGCGTGTGAGACCCGGCAGGGGTTGCGCTTGGGGGGTTGTGGGATCTCTCTTTTACAGTCTGCCGGCTGTGAGACGAGTCAGAAACCGTTGATGTAGGCGAAGGACATGCGAAAGGTCCGGCGTAGAGGGTAAGACCCCCGTAGTCGAAACGTCAGCGGCTCGTTTGAGAGACACCCAAGTAGCACGGGGCCCGAGAAATCCCGTGTGAATCTGGCGGGACCACCCGTTAAGCCTAAATATTCCCTGGTGACCGATAGCGGATAGTACCGTGAGGGAATGGTGAAAAGTACCGCGGGAGCGGAGTGAAATAGTACCTGAAACCGTGTGCCTACAAGCCGTGGGAGCGTCGGACATCAAGCTTGCTTGGTGTCTCGTGACTGCGTGCCTTTTGAAGAATGAGCCTGCGAGTTTGCGGTGTGTTGCGAGGTTAACCCGTGTGGGGAAGCCGTAGCGAAAGCGAGTCCGAATAGGGCGATTGAGTAGCGCGCCCAAGACCCGAAGCGGAGTGATCTAGCCATGGGCAGGCTGAAGCGGAGGTAAGACTTCGTGGAGGGCCGAACCCACCAGGGTTGAAAACCTGGGGGATGACCTGTGGTTAGGGGTGAAAGGCCAATCAAACTCCGTGATAGCTGGTTCTCCCCGAAATGCATTTAGGTGCAGCGTCGTGTGTTTCTTGCCGGAGGTAGAGCACTGGATAGGCGATGGGCCCTACCGGGTTACTGACCTTAGCCAAACTCCGAATGCCGGTAAGTGAGAGCGCGGCAGTGAGACTGTGGGGGATAAGCTCCATGGTCGAGAGGGAAACAGCCCAGAGCATCGACTAAGGCCCCTAAGCGTACGCTAAGTGGGAAAGGATGTGGAGTCGCAGAGACAACCAGGAGGTTGGCTTAGAAGCAGCCACCCTTGAAAGAGTGCGTAATAGCTCACTGGTCTAGTGATTCCGCGCCGACAATGTAGCGGGGCTCAAGCGTACCGCCGAAGTCGTGTCATTGCAGTACATACCCCCAACGGGGACTGTGATGGGTAGGGGAGCGTCGTGTGCCGGGTGAAGCTGCGCCGGAAGGCAGTGGTGGACGGTTCACGAGTGAGAATGCAGGCATGAGTAGCGATACATACGTGAGAAACGTGTGCGCCGATTGACTAAGGGTTCCTGGGTCAAGCTGATCTGCCCAGGGTAAGTCGGGACCTAAGGCGAGGCCGACAGGCGTAGTCGATGGATAACCGGTTGATATTCCGGTACCCGCTTTGAAACGCCCAATATCGAGCCCATTAATGCTAAGGCCGTGAAGCCGCCCTGGAGCCTTCGGGCAAAGGGGAGTGGTGGAGCCGCTGACCCAAGGTGGTAGTAGGTAAGCGATGGGGTGACGCAGGAAGGTAGTCCAGCCCGGGCGGTGGTTGTCCCGGGGTAAGGGTGTAGGACGTCAGGTAGGCAAATCCGCCTGACACATAGTCTGAGACCTGATGCCGAGCCGATTGTGGTGAAGTGGATGATCCTATGCTGTCGAGAAAAGCCTCTAGCGAGTTTCATGGCGGCCCGTACCCTAAACCGACTCAGGTGGTCAGGTAGAGAATACCGAGGCGTTCGGGTGAACTATGGTTAAGGAACTCGGCAAAATGCCCCCGTAACTTCGGGAGAAGGGGGGCCACACCCGGTGACGGCACTTGCTGCCAGAGCTGGGGGTGGCCGCAGAGACCAGCGAGAAGCGACTGTTTACTAAAAACACAGGTCCGTGCGAAGCCGTAAGGCGATGTATACGGACTGACGCCTGCCCGGTGCTGGAACGTTAAGGGGACCGGTTAGTCACTCTTCGGGGTGGCGAAGCTGAGAACTTAAGCGCCAGTAAACGGCGGTGGTAACTATAACCATCCTAAGGTAGCGAAATTCCTTGTCGGGTAAGTTCCGACCTGCACGAATGGCGTAACGACTTCTCGACTGTCTCAACCATAGGCCCGGTGAAATTGCACTACGAGTAAAGATGCTCGTTTCGCGCAGCAGGACGGAAAGACCCCGGGACCTTTACTACAGTTTGATATTGGTGTTCGGTTCGGCTTGTGTAGGATAGGTGGGAGACTGTGAACCCGGTACGCCAGTATCGGGGGAGTCGCCGTTGAAATACCACTCTGGTCGTGCTGGATGTCTAACCTGGGTCCGTGATCCGGATCAGGGACAGTGTCTGATGGGTAGTTTAACTGGGGCGGTTGCCTCCCAAAGGGTAACGGAGGCGCCCAAAGGTTCCCTCAGCCTGGTTGGTAATCAGGTGTTGAGTGTAAGTGCACAAGGGAGCTTGACTGTGAGACTGACGGGTCGAGCAGGGACGAAAGTCGGGACTAGTGATCCGGCGGTGGCTTGTGGAAGCGCCGTCGCTCAACGGATAAAAGGTACCCCGGGGATAACAGGCTGATCTTCCCCAAGAGTCCATATCGACGGGATGGTTTGGCACCTCGATGTCGGCTCGTCGCATCCTGGGGCTGGAGTCGGTCCCAAGGGTTGGGCTGTTCGCCCATTAAAGCGGTACGCGAGCTGGGTTTAGAACGTCGTGAGACAGTTCGGTCCCTATCCGCTGTGCGCGTAGGAATATTGAGAAGGGCTGTCCCTAGTACGAGAGGACCGGGACGGACGAACCTCTGGTGTGCCAGTTGTTCTGCCAAGGGCATGGCTGGTTGGCTACGTTCGGGAGGGATAACCGCTGAAAGCATCTAAGCGGGAAGCCTGCTTCGAGATGAGTATTCCCACCCACTTGATGGGGTAAGGCTCCCAGTAGACGACTGGGTTGATAGGCCAGATATGGAAGCCTGGTAACGGGTGGAGTTGACTGGTACTAATAGGCCGAGGGCTTGTCCTCAGTTGCTCGCGTTCACTGTGTTGGTTCTGAAACCACGAACAACCCCACACCCTGGGTGGTGTGGTGCGGTAGTTCACAGTTTCATAGTGTTTCGGTGGTCATAGCGTGAGGGAAACGCCCGGTTACATTCCGAACCCGGAAGCTAAGCCTTACAGCGCCGATGGTACTGCAGGGGGGACCCTGTGGGAGAGTAGGACGCCGCCGAACAAATTTTGAGGGAAACCCCCGTGCCGGATGGCACGGGGGTTTTCTGCGTTTAGGGTCGAACCATGCGATACGACCTTGTCATCTTCGACAACGACGGTGTCCTGGTGGACAGTGAACCGCTCTCCAATACGATCCTCGCCGGATATCTGACCGAGCTCGGACACCCCACCACGTACGAGGATTCCCTGCGCGACTACATGGGCGCCGCACTCCACCGCGTACACGACACCGTTCTCGAGCGGTCGGGGCAGCGGCTGCCCGCAGACTTCGACGACATCTTCCACGGCAAGGTCTTCGCAGCCTTCGAGCGGGAATTGGAACCCATGGCCGGGGCCTTCGAAGTGCTGGAGAAGCTGACTGCCGACGGAGTCGCCTACTGTCTCGCGTCCTCGGGGAGCCATGAGCGAATTCGGGTCGGGCACCGGAAGACCGGGCTCGACACGTGGTTCGGGAAAGAGCGCGTCTTCAGCTCGCAGGACGTGGGGCGGGGAAAGCCGGCGCCGGACCTCTTCCTGTACGCCGCCGAGCGGATGGGGGTCGCGCCCGAGCGGTGCGTCGTAGTGGAGGACAGCCCCCTAGGGGTGCAGGCCGCGAGGGCGGCAGGGATGGACGTCTACGGCTTCACGGGCATGACCCCGGCCGAGCGGCTGACCGGGGCCACCCGGCTCTTCGGGGACCTGAGGGAGCTGACCACCCTTCTCACCGAAGTTGATGGGTGATCTATCTACCCAGCGGTAGCGCCCGGCCCTACGCTTCGCCGTCATGACGGAGACGCTGCGGCGGGGCAGGACCTCGCTCGCGTTCGGCTTCCTGGCACAGGGCGTCGCGTTCGCGCTCCTGGTGACGCGGATACCGGCGCTGCAGGACCAGTACGGGATATCCGACGGGCTGCTGCCGGTCTTCCTGGCGGCTGTGCCCGTGCTGGCCGGCGCCGGGAGTGTGGGGGCCGAGCGGCTGGTGAGGCGCGTGCGGCCCAGCAGGGTGATGCGGTGGTCGCAGCCCGCCGTGCTGCTCGCGCTGCTCGGCGCGGGGGCGGGCGACGCGATGTGGGAGATCGCTGTGGCGCTCGCGGCGTTCGGGGTCGCGGTGGGGGCGCTCGACGCCTCGATGAACATGCTCGGGGTGAGCCTCCAGCGGGCCTACGGGCGCAGCATCATGCTCGGCTTCCACGCCGCGTACAGCCTGGGCGGCATCGTGGGGGCCTCGCTGGCGTGGGCCGGCGCGCACTGGGACCTGTCGCTGTTCGTGCTGTACCTGCCGGTGGTCGTGGTGCTGCTGCCCGCGGCATTCCTGGTGAGCCGGTGGTACGTCGACGACGTGCGCGGCCGCGGGGACGAGGGGACCGGAGGCGCTTCGGAGGGCCCGGAGGACCAGGAGGGCCAGGTCGATGGCCGGAACATCGAGGGCGGCGTGGTCGTTTTTCGGACGCTGTTGCCGCTGTGCCTGGTGATGGCGTTCGTGTACATCGGCGACTCGACGGTCTCCAACTGGGGCGCCAAGTACCTCCAGGACGTGCTGGGCAGTTCGGAGCAACTGTCGACGGTCCCGTACAACGTGTACATGGTGACGGCCCTGGTGGGGCGGGGAGTTGGGGACCTGGGCGTGCGGCGCTTCGGGGCGGTGGCCGTGGTGCGGGCCGGAGCGGTGCTGGGCGCTGTCGGGTTCGGCGTGGTGGCTGTGGCTCCTGGGGCGTGGGTGGGGATCGGTGGGTTCACGCTGCTGGGGCTCGGGTTGTGTGTGATCGTGCCGCAGACCTTCGCGGCGGCGGGACGGCTGTTCCCCGGGGCCTCGGACGCGGCCGTCGCGCGGCTCAACATCTTCAACTACGTCGGGTTCCTGGTCGGTTCGCCGCTGGTGGGGGCGCTGGGGGACGGGTGGAACTATCGCGGCGCGATGGTCGTTCCCTTGGTGTTGGTGCTCGTGATCCTGCGGTACGCCCGGTCGTTCGCCCCCGGACCGGACCGATACGGTGACGGACATGAGCGGGCGCGCACAGCTGATGTGGGACGAGGCGGTAACGGGCTATGACTTCGGTCCAGAGCACCCCATGGACCCGGTCCGGCTCGCGCTGACGAGGAGCCTGATCGGTGCCTTCGGGCTCGACCGGGAGCTGGACGTCGTCGCGGCGAAGCGTGCCGGTGAGTCGACGCTGGGCCTCGTCCACCGCGAGGACTATGTGGCGGCGGTGAAGGCGGCCTCCGCCGACCCGGCTTCGGCGCGGGAGGAGTACGGGCTGGGCACGATGGACGTGCCCGCGTTCGCCGGGATGCACGATGTGTCCGCGTTGATCGCCGGGCAGTCGGTCGGTGCCGCAGAGGCGGTGTGGCACGGAGAGGCACTGCACGCGGTGAACTTCGCGGGCGGGCTGCACCACGCCATGCCGGGCGCGGCCTCGGGCTTCTGTGTGTACAACGACGCCGCGCTGGCCATCGCGCGCCTCCTGGAGCTGGGGGCCGAGCGCGTCGCCTATGTGGACGTGGACGTGCACCACGGGGACGGGGTGCAGGCCGCGTTCTGGGACGATCCGCGGGTCCTGACGATCTCCCTGCACGAGCATCCCCGGACGTTGTTCCCGCAGACCGGATGGCCGGAGGAGACGGGAGGCGAGGCGGCGCCGGGCAGTGCGGTGAACGTGGCGCTGCCCGCGGGCACCGGGGACGAGGGCTGGGTGCGGGCGTTCCACGCCGTGGTGCCGGAGCTGCTCGCGGAGTTCCGGCCGCAGGTCCTGGTGACGCAGCACGGCGCCGATACGCACTTCGAGGACCCGTTGGCGCACCTGGCGGTGTCGCTGGACGCGCAGCGGGCGGTGCAGGTCGCCTGTCATGAGCTGGCCCATGAGTACGCGGATGGGCGCTGGGTGGCCCTCGGTGGAGGCGGGTACGCGGTGGTGGACGTGGTGCCGCGGTCCTGGACGCACCTGGTGGGCGTGGTGGCGGGGCAGGAGGTCGACCCCTCGGCGGGAGTACCGGAGGAGTGGGGGCGGGAGGTGTTCGCGCGGGCGCGGGTTCTCGCGCCCGGGCGGATGACGGACGGGCGGTGGCCGGTGCGGTGGCGGGGCTGGGACGAGGGGTACGACCCCGCCGACCGTGTGGATCAGGCCGTGTTGGCGGCTCGGCGGGCGGCGTTTCCGCTGCGGGGGCTGCTCGCCTGAGGCCCTCGCGGGTGTGCCCCGCTGTGTCCGTCAGAGCGTTCCGCGCGCGGGCGCCCCTTGCCGGACCAGGGGAGCGATCCCGCCGGGCCAGGGGCCGGGCCGCGCAATCGGCGCTCCGCGCCTCGTCCGCACACGGCGGGCGGGCCGGAGGGCGCCGCCGGAGCGCCCGAGCGTAGGGGTGTTAGGCCAACTGTGCGGTGTTTTCGGTGTTTTCGGGGTGGGGGTGGGGTGGCTGCGGCAGCATCGGGGCGTGTTGAGCACCGGAGCGTTGCGCGCGCATTTGCTGGCGGCCCGGCTCGCCGGGCCCGTGGCCACGTCGCGGGAGGAGAGCCTGCGGAGCTACCGGCTCTTCGCCGCCCGGGACCCGCGGATACTGCTCGGGCTCGATCCCGAATGGACCTGGGGCACCGGCGACTTGCTGCGGCTCATGGCCGACAAGTGCGGGGTGTCCGGCGACCCGAGGCACACTACGGGGGCCGATGTCATTGACCCGGAGCGGACGTTGGCGGCGCTCGACGCGTTCGCCGAGCGGCTCCGGGAGGCGGCCCGGCGGCGGGTTCCCGTGCTGCTCGGGACGGGGCACCCGCACCGACTCCTCGGCTTCTACGCCGCGTTGGCCGATGCCCTGTCGGCGGCGGGCTGCCAGATCCTCACTCCGGCGCAGGGTTGCCGTGTCGACATAACGACCCGGTTCGGCCTACGCACGTACAACCTTGACTACGTACAAGGTGTCGCGCTGGTGCGCGAACCCGGCGTGCGTCCCACCGGGAGTGAGACCGGCGCACACAGCCATTCACCCTTGCCGGTTCGACGGGCTCTCGGGGTCCAGGCGGAGTCCGGGGGCCCCTTGCCCGAGCTGGTCATCGGGGACCACGGATGGGTCTGCGGAGCAGGTCAGCTGGGGTTTGAGGCGATCGGTCTGGCGGATACGGACGATCCGGCCCTGTTCGTCGGAGAGGCGGAGGGGCGAGTGTCCGTCGTCGTTCCGCTTGATGACGCTGTGCGGTCTGATTACTACCGACCGCTTACTCGCTATGTACTCAATCGAGCGTGTCTGTCACAGTAAACGGCCGATGGCAGCTCCTCTTCCCCACTCGCATCACCCGCCCCTACTCTGGGGAGTGAGCGCACAGCGACGAGGAGTCACCGGAAGGGGAAGCCGGTGCGCGTCATGTGCGGAAGGTTCAGGTGTGTCATGGCTGCTGACCAGAGGCCTCTCAGCGAGGTTGCGTTCCTGACCGTGGCGGAGGTCGCCGCGGTGATGCGAGTCTCGAAGATGACCGTGTACCGGCTGGTGCACAGCGGTCATCTGCCCGCAATCCGGGTCGGAAGGTCCTTCCGAGTGCCCGAGAACGCGGTTCACGAGTACCTTCGCGACTCATACGTGGGGGTGGAGACAGCCTGAGCGACCTCTCTCGATTACAGGCTCGGCGAACGGGCGGGTAGGCTAGGCCGACGTAGGTCGTGTGGGCCCAGACGCCCCGCACCGATATCCCCGCTGACGCGGGGGTGATCCGAGAAGTGAGCGAGGGTAGTCGTGGGCTCTGTTATCAAGAAGCGGCGTAAGCGGATGGCGAAGAAGAAGCACCGCAAGCTGCTGAAGCGCACGCGCGTTCAGCGCCGCAACAAGAAGTAAGCGGCAGCTGAGCGAGCGAGCCAGCGCACGTACTGAAGCCCTCCCGTCGTCCGACGGGAGGGCTTCGGTGCGTTCTGGAACCCTCGGAATCATTGAGGGCTCTCTCATATGGGGTTCAACTGTTCAAAGGCGGGCGAACGGCTTGATCTCTACGAAGTCGTGTGGCCGTCGTCACTTCACGCAGCTCGCAGTCATCACAGCGCAACATCGACCCGCTAGCGTTGGCCACGCACGTAACGCGAGGCCGGACGCGCCGCGAGGTCTGAAGAGGCCGTAGCGCGGTACGCGGCCCGCAACAACCGGGGCAACGCGGGGCTGGGGAAAGGCGGCGCTGATCTTGGGCAAGGTCGTGCTCGTGACCGGGGTGGCCCGGCAGCTAGGCGGCAGGTTCGTCCGGCGCGTTCAGCGCGACCCCGAGGTCGAGCGGGTGGTCGCCGTGGACGCGATCCCGCCCGAGCACCATCTGGGCGGCGCCGACTTCGTACAGGCCGACATCCGGCAGCCGACGATCACCCGGGTGCTCGCCGAGCACGCCGTGGACACGGTCGTGCACATGGACGTCACGGGCACCGCGCTCGCCGGCGGCAGCCGCGGCTCGGTCAAGGAGACCAACGTCATCGGCACCATGCAGCTGCTCGGCGCCTGCCAGAAGTCGCCGACGGTCAAGCGCCTGGTGGTGAAGTCGAGTACGAACGTCTACGGCTCGGCGCCGCGCGACCCGGCGGTCTTCACCGAGACCACGCCGCCCAAGTCGCTGCCGAGCGGCGGTTTCGCCAAGGACACCGTCGAGGTCGAGGGCTATGTGCGGGGCTTCGCGCGGCGCCGCCCGGACGTCGCGGTGTGCGTCCTGCGGTTCGCGAACATCCTCGGCCCGGCCGCGGACTCGCCGCTCGCCGAGTACTTCTCGCTGCCGGTGCTGCCGACGGTCTTCGGCTATGACCCGCGCCTGCAGTTCGTCCACGAGGACGACGTGATCGAGGTGCTGCGGCTCGCCTCGCGCGAACCGGCGCGGTCCACGCTCAACAGCGGCACCTTCAACATCGCGGGGGACGGTCTGCTGCTGCTCTCGCAGTGCGCGCGCCGTCTCGGCCGCCCGACGCTGCCGGTGCTGCTGCCCGCCGTCACCTGGGTGGGCACCGCGCTGCGCACGCTCGGCGTCACGGACTTCTCGCGCGAGCAGATCCGGCTGCTCACCCACGGCCGGGTCGTGGCGACACGGCAGATGCGCGAGACACTGGGGTTCAAGCCGAAGTACACGACCGCGGAGACCTTCGCGGACTTCGTACGCGGCCGGGGCCCCGGGCTGCTGCCTCCGGACGCGCTCGCGGCGGCCGTCGACCGGGTCGCGGCACTGCCGTTCGCGGGCGGCGGTACGGAGCGCGGCGCCCCCGCGGGCGCCGGACGCGGAGCCGACGACAGTGCCCACCACAGCGCCAACTGAGGAGATCGTCAACGATGGCGGACGCCAAGGTCATTCCGTTCGACGACGACCGGTCGCGTGGGGCCGGCCAGCGGCCGCCGCGCCGCCGGACCACCGTGTCGCGCCGCAAGGGCGACGCGGCGAAGGTGCGCGAGGTCAAGGCGGTGCCGACCGGAGGGGACGGTGACGTTCCGGCGGTGGGGGAGACGGAGCCGGGGGCCGCGGGCGGGGCTTCCCCCGAGCCGTCGGGGCGGCGGCCGCAGCGGGACGGCCGGGCCCGCGCCGGGGTCTCCCGCGCCGGGACCGCCTCCGCCGAGGAGCAGGAGGCGGTGGCGCCCCGCGTGCCCGAGCCGCGCGGTGGCGGCGGGGGCGGCTGGGACCGGCGGATCGCCGGCGGCCTGGCCTTCCTGCGGCGGCGGCTCACGGGGGACTACGAGGTCGACGAGTTCGGGTACGACGCGGAGCTCACCGACCAGGTGCTGATGTCGCTGCTCAGGCCGGTCTACGACAAGTACTTCAGGGTCGAGGTCAAGGGCATCGAGAACGTGCCGAGTGACGGTGGGGCCCTGATCGTCGCCAACCACTCGGGGACGCTGCCGTGGGACGGCCTGATGATGCAGGTCGCCGTGCACGATCACCATCCGCAGCAGCGGCATCTGCGGCTGCTCGCGGCCGACTTGGTGTTCATGCTGCCGGTGGTGAACGAGCTGGCGCGCAAGGCCGGGCACACGCTGGCCTGTGCGGAGGACGCGGGGGCGCTCCTGGAGCGGGGGGAGCTCGTCGGGGTGATGCCCGAGGGGTTCAAGGGCATCGGGAAGCCCTTCGGGGAGCGGTACAAGTTGCAGCGGTTCGGGCGGGGCGGCTTCGTGTCCACGGCGCTGCGGACCGGGTCGCCGATCGTGCCGTGCTCCATCGTGGGGGCGGAGGAGATCTACCCGATGGTGGGCAACGCGAAGACGGTGGCCCGGGTGTTGGGCATTCCCTACTTTCCGCTGACTCCTACGTTTCCTTGGCTGGGGCCTTTGGGAATGGTGCCGTTGCCCACGAAGTGGACCATTCAGTTCGGGGAGCCGATTCCCACGGACGGGTATCCGCCGGAGGCCGCCGAGGATCCGATGCTGATGTTCAACCTCACGGATCAGGTGCGGGAGCAGATTCAGCACACGCTGTACAAGTTGCTGGTGCAGCGGAGGTCGGTTTTCTTCTGAGTGGGGCTGTCGCTCCCGGCTTCCGATGCAGACGCCTCCGCCCACTCGCCCCTGATTTTTCGGGAACGAGTGGGCGGAGGCGTTGAGCGCTACTTCTGTTCCTCGTCCTCGATTCCCAGTTCCGGGAGGAGGCCGGGGATGAGGGGCGGGAGCGTCACTTCCGGCTTCGCGGGCGTGAGGCTGCTGTGGGGCTTTTCCGAGGTGTTGTGCGAGGGCGGCGGGGTGTGGGGCTTGGGGGGCTCGATCAGCCCGTCCGTGACTCCGGGGAGGAGGCCGTCGCTCTCCTTGTGGGAGGGAGCGGGGGCCTGGGGCCTGCCCGGGGCGCGGTGGGGCTGGGAGTCGTCCGAGGCGTGCGGGGAGGGGCGGTCCCCGCGGGGCGTGTCGGGGGCTTCCTGGCGGGGGCGGTCGTCCGGTGCGCGGTGCTTTCCGGGGGAGCTGGGGAGCAGGGAGCGCAGCGGGTCGACTTGCTGCTCCATGGCGTCGAAGACCGAGGTGACCTCTTCGCCCACGTCACCGAGCTGGACGGGGAGCTTGGCGCGCAGGTCGCGCCAGCTGGCGCTGTGGGCCTTGGCGAAGGAGGAGAGCGCCTGGATGGGGCCGAGGGAGCCGTCGCGCTCGTAGGCCTGACGGAGCAGGCGGTGGCCCTCGGAGGCGTCGTGGCGCATGCCGGAGAGGGCGCGGCGGACCTCGCCGAGGGACTCGTGGTCGAGTTCGCCCGCGCGGGTGCGCTCCATCAGGCGGCGGGCCTCGCTGAGCCTGGTGGAGGCCTGGTCGAGGTAGATCTGCCCGCGGTCGGTGTCGCTGTCGGCCATGCCGAGCTTGAGGTCTTCCATGCCGCGCTTGAGGCCGTAGAGCGAGTCGCCCGGCAGCGCGTCGTTGCTCGCGGCGGCGATGCCGCCGAAGGCTCCGGCGGCCACGCCCACGGTGAGTCCGCCGGCGGCGATGCCTTTGGACAGGCGGGAGCGCGGCTTGAGCTTCCGCAGCGCGCGGTGGGCGCCCTTGCGGGAGCGCTGGCGCGGCACGGAGGCGGTATCGCCGGTGGTGCCTTCCGCGAGCATGGCTTCCATGGCCGCCACGAGCTGGGCCCGCTGCACCACCTTGACCTCGGGATCCAGCTCCGGCCTCGGGAGCTGGGCCAGGCCGTCGGCGAGCGCCAGCAGGCGGTCGCGCTCGGCCGGTCCGGGGGCCGCGGTGTCGGTGCGGGCGACCGTGGGGTCGGCGGGTTCTTCGGGCTGCTCGGCCGCCGGGTCCTGGCCGGAGTGCTCCTCCAGGGCCTGGGCGAAGGCGTTCGCCCGCCGGTGGGCCGATACGTTCGCGATCACTGGCGGCACCTCCTCTCGTCATGACGTCGACTCCCCAGGGGTCCTGAGGGTTGCAGGTCCTGAGCGCTTCCACACGATCGGGTGAGCGAATGGAGCGTCCCCCTGCTCTTTCGGAGCTCGGGGGAGGTCAGGATGCGACCACAGGGAGCCTGCATCCCGCACAACGAGCGTCGCGGCACTTGGGTTACGGACGGCGGATGATCGGACCGCCAGAGAATGGGGAGGCGCCGCGACGGCCATCTGGCCGCCACGGACGGTGAGTTGGCCGTCGCCGAGGGTGTCGGGGCGAGGGCTCGGCCGGGTCGGTGGCCGCTGGGTGACCGCGTCGCGGCCGGGGTGCGGCCGGTCAGCGGGCGTCGTCCGGGAGGAGCCGGGCGAGCGTACGGACCGCTCGGTACTGGAGGGTCTTGATCGCGCCTTCGTTCTTGCCCATCACGCGCGCGGTCTCGGCGACGGAGAGGCCCTGGAGGAAGCGCAGGGTCACGCACTCCTGCTGCTGCGGGTTGAGGCGGCGGACCGCGTCCAGGAGCGCGGCGTTCGACAGGGATTCGAGGACGGAGTCCTCGGGGCTGCGCTCGACCTCGTTGGCGTCGAGCATTTCGCCGGTGGTCACTTCGAGGCGGAACCGGCTCGACTTGAAGTGGTCCGCGACGAGGTTGCGGGCGATCGTGACCAGCCAGGCGCCGAAGTCGCGGCCCTGCCAGGTGAAGGTGCCGATGCGGCGCAGGGCGCGCAGAAAGGTCTCACTGGTGAGGTCCTCCGCGGTCGCCTTGCCGCCGACGCGGTAGTAGATGTAGCGGTAGACCGTGTCGCTGTACTGGTCGTAGAGGCGGCCGAACGCGTCGGCCTCGCCCGCCTGGGCGCGTTCGACGAGGTCCATCATGCGGGCGCTGTCACTGTCCGCGGCGGGGCGGCGGGTGGTGGTGGCGGCGCCGGAGCGCGACCGTCTGCTGACCGCGGCACCGCCGTCCGCCAAGGCGTAGCACGGCCCGGCGGGTGCCGGGACGGCGAAGGCGGGGACGGCGTACGCGGTGGGGACGAAGCCGCGCAGGCGGTCGAGGACCGTTGCGCGCAGCGTAGCCAGGCCCGAGGCGTCAACCCCGACGTGTGGGTACACGGGACTCCCAGAGGCAGAGCTTCCATCACGTGCAGTGCGGGACCGTTCACCCGTCGTAGCGACGTGCAAGGTCCTGTCATGCGTCTGAGGAGAATAACGCTTCGTACAGGCAGCGCTACACCCAGTTGCTCAAATCATCGATTACGTCGCTTCTCTTACCGATCAGCGGTCGGACAAGTACCGGTTATTGAACGCTTGTTGATCGAAACAGCGCGCATTCCGGCTGAGCGGGGGGCGTGTTGTGGCCGAGTTGAACGAACGGGACTGGCGGGAGGCCCGAAGGGTAAGAGAGAACGATTACCGCCGTTTTCGCACAGGTGACGGTACGTGGCGACCAACCGCCCCGCACACACGATCGAGCGACGCGCCAGAGGGCGCGCGCAGCGCGAAAGAAAGTCCGGTCCGGCGCCACAGGGAAGCCCGTCCGGCGTTTGAGGACGAGCGCGCAGCGACAGAGGAGCCGGTCCGGCGCCGGAGGGTGAGGCGATCAGTGCCACAGGGAAGCCGGTCCGGCGTTTGAGGACGAGCGCGCAGCGCGACAGGGAAGCCGGTCTGGCACCCGAGGGTGAGGCGATCAGTGCCACAGGGAAGCCCGTCCGGCGTTTGAGGACGAGCGCGCAGCGCGAAGGGGGAGCCCGTCCGGCGCCGGAGGACGAGGCGCGCAGCGCCGAGGAACGGCTCACGCGCCCCGAGGGCTCAGTGGCGGCGACGGTGCAGCGCCACCGCCGCAGCAGCAGCCCCCGCCAGCGCTCCGACCCCGGCGGCGGCCGGGATGCCGACCTTCGCGGCCTTCCGCCCCGTGCGATAGTCCCGCAGTCGCCAGTCGCGGGCGCGGGCGTGCTTGCGCAGCTTGGCGTCGGGGTTGATCGCGTAGGGGTGGCCGACGAGGGAGAGCATCGGGATGTCGTTGTGGGAGTCGCTGTAGGCGGCGCAGCGGGCCAGGTCGAGGCCCTCGGCGGCGGCCAGGGCGCGCACCGCCTCGGCCTTGGCGGGGCCGTGCAGGGGCTCGCCGACGAGCTTGCCCGTATAGACGCCGTTCACGGACTCGGCGACCGTGCCGAGGGCGCCGGTCAGGCCGAGGCGGCGGGCGATGATCGTGGCCATCTCCACCGGCGCCGCGGTGACCAGCCAGACCTTCTGGCCCGCGTCGAGGTGGGCCTGGGCGAGGGCGCGGGTGCCGGCCCAGATGCGGTCGGCCAGATAGTCGTCGTACACGGCCTCGCCGATGGAGATCAGCTCGGCGACGCGGTGGCCCTTGACGATGGACAGGGCGCTCTCGCGGGCGTCCTGGAGGTGCTCGGGGTCCTCGCCCGCGAGCCGGAACCAGGCCTGCTGCCAGACGAACCGGGTGAGCTCGCGGCGCTGGAAGAATTTGCGCTGGTACAGGCCGCGGCCGAAGTAGAAGAGCGCGGCGCCCTGCAGCACGGTGTTGTCGAGGTCGAAGAAGGCGGCGGCCTTGTCGTCGCCGGCCACCGGGAACTCGGGGCCCTCGGCCTCGTCGGGCGCCGGGGTCCGCGCGAGGTCCTCCAGCTCCTGCGAGGACTTGCGGGCGGCCTCCGCCGAGGCCTCGCCTGCCAGGACGCTGCGCGCGGTGGCGGAGCGCCTACGGGGATGGAGCCAACCGAGAGCGGCCATGCCGTCGAGCATAGCCACTCTGTTCGGTTGTCCCGTGAATGTGAGGATGCGAACCCGTCAACTCGCTGTGTCGTGCTGGTCACAGCGCGAGGTTCGCCCGGCGTGCGGGAGCGCGTAGGAAGCTGGATGCATGAGCCCGATTTTTCGTAGGACGGCGAAGCAGGCGGCCAAGAGCGCCGCGAAGGCACCCGGGGACCGGCTGGTGACGCTGGTCGGCAAGCCCGGGTGCCATCTGTGCGAGGACGCCGAGGCTGTCGTCGCGCAGGTGTGCGGTGAGCTCGGCGTCGCCTGGGAGAAGAAGGACATCACCGAGGACGAGGCGTTGCACCGGGAGTACTGGGAGCAGATTCCGGTGGTGCTCGTGGACGGGGAGCAGCACACCTTCTGGAAGGTCGACGCCGGGCGGCTGCGGCGGGCGCTGACGGAGTAGCGGGGGCGCGACGGCGGGCGGAGGCCATGGCGGGCGGAGGCGATGACGGGCGGAGGTCATGGCGGGCGGAGGTCATGACGGACGGGGGGCGTCGCCGGGCGTGCGTCGCCAGGGGTGATCGCATAGCACGGGTGTGAGGAGGCTCCGGTGTACCGATGGCTGGTTATGACGTCCGGAGCTGTCCGGAAAGTCGTTTAGCATCGGGTGCGGTTTGTGAGGTCTCGGGGGCGATGATCATGAGGAGTGTGTGCGGCTTTGCCCCCGTCAGGTGAGTGTCGTTCCTGGCCGTGCGCCGGTTCCACGAAAGTGCGCCAGGGGCGCGTGACCCCGGTCACGTTGGGCGGGCAAATCGGACACCATCTTTGTGCACGCGTTCACAAAGACATAGCCTGCATTCGACGGGGCGGTCTGGGGACATGGGGCCGCCCGCAGCCCCGCTCTACCCGCAGGAGCACCGTGGCAACTGGCCGAACTCACCGACCGGCGACCCGTAGCCGAGGGATCCCCGAGGCCACCGTCGCCAGGCTTCCGCTGTACCTGAGGGCGCTGACCGCACTGTCGGAGCGCTCCGTGCCCACGGTCTCCTCCGAGGAGCTCGCGGCCGCCGCGGGGGTCAACTCCGCGAAGCTGCGCAAGGACTTCTCGTACCTCGGCTCGTACGGAACGCGGGGCGTCGGCTACGACGTCGAGTACCTCGTCTACCAGATCTCCCGTGAGCTCGGCCTGACCCAGGACTGGCCGGTTGTCATCGTCGGCATCGGTAACCTCGGCGCCGCCCTGGCCAATTACGGCGGGTTCGCCTCGCGCGGGTTCCGCGTGGCCGCCCTCATCGACGCCGACCCGGCGATGGCGGGCAAGCCCGTCGCGGGCATGCCGGTGCAGCACACCGACGACCTCGAGAAGATCATCACGGACAACGGTGTCTCGATCGGCGTGATCGCGACCCCCGCGGGCGCCGCCCAGCAGGTCTGCGACCGTCTCGTCGCCGCCGGTGTCACCTCCATCCTGAACTTCGCGCCGACCGTCCTGACCGTCCCGGACGGCGTCGACGTGCGCAAGGTCGACCTCTCCATCGAGCTGCAGATCCTCGCCTTCCACGAGCAGCGCAAGGCCGGCGAGGAAGGGGCGGGCGACGGCGCCGCCGCGCCCGCCGCCTCCCAGGAGCACCGGAAGGGACCCGACGGGGACGTCCCCGCGGTGATGCCGGCATGAGTCTCCTCGTCGTTGGCCTCAGCCACCGGAGCGCTCCGGTGAGCGTCCTGGAGCGGGCCGCGCTCACCGTCGACGCGCAGTCCAAGCTGCTGCACGACACGGTGGCCGCCGAGCCCGCGGCCGAGGCCGCCGTGCTCGCCACCTGCAACCGCATCGAGCTGTACGCGGACGTGGACAAGTTCCACGCGGGCGTGGCCGAGCTGTCGACGCTGCTCGCCCGGCACAGCGGCGTGGGCCTGGAAGAGCTCACCCCTTATCTGTACGTGCACTACGAGGACCGGGCGGTGCACCACCTGTTCTCGGTGGCGTGCGGCCTCGACTCGATGGTCGTGGGCGAGGGACAGATCCTCGGCCAGATCAAGGACGCCCTGGCGCGGGCGCAGGACCTGCACACCGCGGGGCGGCTGCTCAACGACCTCTTCCAGCAGGCGCTGCGCGTCGGCAAGCGGGCGCACTCCGAGACCGGCATCGACCGGGCCGGGCAGTCCCTGGTGACCTTCGGCCTGGAGCAGCTCGCCGGGCGCGAGCCGGTGGAGGCGTGGGCCAAGGGCAAGCGCGCCCTGGTGATCGGCGCGGGCTCCATGTCGTCCCTCGCGGCGGCGACCCTCGCGCGCTCCGGCGTCGACGAGATCGTGATCGCCAACCGCACCCTGGAGCGGGCCGAGCGGCTCGCCCACCTGCTCGAAGAGCGAAACGCGAACAGCCTGGCCGAGGGCGGCACCGGCGTGCGGGCCCGGGCGGTCCGGATGGACGCGGTGGCGGCCGAGCTGACACGTGCCGACGTGGCCGTGTCCTGTACCGGCGCGACGGGCCTCGTACTCTCGGGCGCCGATGTCGCGGCGGCGGTCTCCGGCCGCACGGGCGCGCCCGCGGTGACGCTTCCCGGCCAGGCGGGCACCCCCGCCGCCGGTGACGCGGACCGGGCCTGCGCGGACGACACCTGCCTCGTCACGCCCGGCGACGGCACCGAAGGCACCGGCGGCCCCGACGCCGGACCGCACATCGGCGACGCCCACGCGTACGAGCAGCACGGCGCGCTCGTCGACAACAGCCCCTCCGTCGGCGGTGGCGCCGCGGCGCGGACCGCCACGGCCGTGGCCCGCGCTCATGTCGCCGCCCCGGCCCGTGCCGTCGCGCTCGCCCTGCTCGACCTGGCCATGCCGCGTGACATCGACGCGGCCGTGCACCGCGTCGAGGGCGTCCGGCTCGTCGACATCGAGTCGCTCGCGGAGGCCTCCGCCGACGCGCCGATGGCCGCCGACGTGGACGCCGTGCGCACGATCGTGTCCGACGAGGTGGCCGCGTTCGGCGCCGCCCAGCGGGCCGCGCACATCACGCCCACCGTGGTCGCGCTGCGCACCATGGCCGCCGACGTCGTCAGCGGCGAGATCGCCCGGCTCGACGGCCGCCTCCCGGGGCTCGGCGACAAGGAGCGGGCCGAGATCACGCAGACCGTGCGCCGCGTCGTGGACAAGCTGCTGCACGCGCCGACGGTGCGGGTGAAGCAGCTGGCCAGCGAGCCCGGCGGCGCCGGGTACGCGGACGCGCTCCGCACCCTCTTCGACCTGGACCCGGAGACGGTCGCGGCCGTCTCCCGGGCCGACCACCTGCGGGACGCCCCCGGCGCGCAGGCGGGCCAGCAGGACCAGCACCACCAGAACGACGACCCGAAGCGAGGCCGGGCATGACCGAGAGGGCCCTCAGGCTCGGGACCAGGCGCAGCAAGCTGGCGATGGCCCAGTCCGGCCAGGTGGCCGAGGAGGTCAGGCAGCTGACGGGGCGTCCCGTCGAGCTGGTCGAGATCACCACGTACGGCGACACCTCGCGCGAGCACCTCGCGCAGATCGGCGGCACCGGTGTGTTCGCGACCGCGCTGCGCGACGCGCTGCGCGACGGCGAGGTCGACTTCGCCGTGCACTCCCTGAAGGACCTGCCGACCGCGCAGCCCGAGGAGTTCACGCTCGCCGCGCTTCCGGTGCGCGAGGACCCGCGGGACGTGCTGATCGCGCGCGACGGCCTGACCTTCGCGCAGCTGCCCGACGGAGCCCGGGTGGGCACCGGCTCGCCGCGCCGCATGGCGCAGCTCAACGCGTACGCCCGCGCTCACGGTCTGACCATCGAGACCGTGCCGATCCGCGGCAATGTCGACTCCCGGATCGGATACGTGCACGACGGGCGGCTCGACGCCGTCGTCCTCGCCGCCGCCGGACTCAGCCGCGTCGGCAGGCTCGACGAGGTGACCGACTTCCTGTCGGTCGACATGGTTCTGCCCGCCCCCGGCCAGGGGGCACTGGCGATCGAGTGTGCCGCGTCCAACGCGGCCCTCGTCGCCACGCTCGCCGAGCTCGACGACCCGTACACCCGGGCCGCCGTGACCGCCGAGCGATCCCTGCTCGCCGCCCTGGAGGCCGGCTGCAGCGCACCCGTGGGGGCGCTGGCCGACCTGCTGGCCGACGGACAGGTTGTCAAGGAAATGCGCCTGCGCGGCGTCGTCGGTGCCACCGACGGCTCGTCGCTGGTGCAGCTGACCACCACCGGTCCCGTGCCCGAGACGGAAGACCAGGCGATGGCGCTCGGGCGGGAACTCGCCGCCGAGATGCTCGCCAAGGGCGCGGCCGGTCTGATGGGGGAGCGAGCACTTTGAGCCCCACCTCGAACCTTCCCGGCCTTCCCGCACACGGGCACGTCACCTTTCTCGGTGCCGGACCCGGAGATCCGGGACTGCTGACTCTGCGCGCCGTCGAGGCGCTGGCCCGAGCGGATGTGCTGATCGCCGAGCCGGATGTTCTCGATGTCGTACGTGTGCACGCCCGAGGGGGTGTGGACACACCCCTGCAGCAGGACGCTGACGGCACGTCAGAGGGCGCTCAGGCGCCGACGGCTGTACCGGATCGGGCTGCGGCCAATCTTGTCATGGAGGCGGCGCGGGGCGGCAGGCGGGTCGTGCGTGCGGTGACCGGCGATCCCGGCCTGGACACGGACGCCGCGGACGAGATGCTCGCCTGCGCCGCCGAGGGCATCCCCTTCGAGGTGGTGCCGGGCATCGCGGCCGCGGTGGGCGTGCCCGCCTACGCGGGGGTGCCGCTGCGGGACGCGCAGGGCACCGACGTGCGCTTCGTCGACGCGCGCACCGCGTCCGACCGCTGCTGGAGCGAGGTCGGCGCCTCGGACGGGACCGTGGTGGTCTCGACGGCCCTGGACTCGGTGGCCGCGGCCGCCGGTGAGCTGGTGGCCGCCGGGCGCAAGCCCGACACGCCGATCACGGTGACCGTCGCCGGTACGACGACGCGCCAGCGCACCTGGACCGCGACGCTCGGCACCGTCGCGCAGGTCTTCAAGCAGGCGAAGGTCCTCCCGTCGCCCGACGGCGGCCGGCCCGTCATAGCCGTGGTCGGCGAGCGTTCCGCCGCCGCCCAGCGCGACCAGCTGTCGTGGTTCGAGTCGAAGCCGCTCTTCGGGTGGCGAGTGCTCGTGCCGCGCACGAAGGAGCAGGCGGCGTCGCTCTCCGACCAGCTGCGTTCGTACGGCGCGGTGCCGCACGAGGTGCCGACGATCGCCGTCGAGCCGCCGCGCACGCCCCAGCAGATGGAGCGGGCCGTCAAGGGGCTCGTGACCGGGCGCTACGAGTGGATCGCCTTCACCTCGGTGAACGCCGTCAAGGCGGTGCGCGAGAAGTTCGAGGAGTACGGGCTCGACGCCCGTGCCTTCGCGGGCATCAAGGTCGCGGCCGTGGGCGAGCAGACGGCGGCCGCGCTGGTCGCCTTCGGCGTGAAGCCGGACCTGGTGCCGAGCGGCGAGCAGTCCGCCGCGGGCCTCCTGGAGGACTGGCCGCCCTACGACCCCGTCTTCGACCCGATCGACCGGGTGTTCCTGCCCCGGGCGGACATCGCCACGGAGACGCTGGTCGCCGGGCTCATCGACCTCGGGTGGGAGGTCGACGACGTCACCGCCTACCGGACCGTGCGGGCCTCGCCGCCGCCCGCGGAGACCCGTGAGGCCATCAAGGGCGGCGGCTTCGACGCCGTGCTCTTCACGTCGAGCAGCACGGTGCGCAACCTGGTCGGCATCGCCGGCAAGCCGCACAACGTGACCGTCATCGCCTGCATCGGGCCCGCCACGGCGAAGACCGCGGAGGAGCACGGCCTGCGCGTGGACGTGATGGCTCCCGAGCCGTCCGTGCACCAGCTGGCCGCCGCGCTCGCGGAGTTCGGCGCGCGTCGCCGCACGGCCGCGCTGGCGGCGGGGGACCCGGTGACCAGGCCCAGCGAGCGTCGGCCAGGAGCGCGGAGGCGGCGGGCCGCGGCGCCGTAAGGTGCCTTCGCGGGGCGTGCCCCGGGCCCGCCCCTTCCCGGACCGGAGGGCGCTGCCCTCCGGGACCTCCGTTCATCGGCCTTCGGCCTCGTCCTGAGACGCCGGACGGGCTGGGTCAGCCCGCCGGAAGGGAGTCAAGAGTGAGCACCTACGGTTCGTTTCCCGGCTCGCGGCCCCGGCGGCTGCGCACCACCCCCGCGATGCGGCGGATGGTCGCCGAGACGCGGCTGCACCCGGCCGATCTGATCCTGCCCGCCTTCGTGCGGGAGGGCATCGACGAGCCCGTGGCGATCGACGCGATGCCGGGTGTCGTCCAGCACACGCGGGACACCCTGAAGAAGGCCGCCGTCGAGGCGCTGGAGGCGGGGGTCTCCGGGATCATGCTGTTCGGCGTGCCGGAGGAGTCCAAGAAGGACGCCCTGGGCACGCCGGGCACCGATCCGGAGGGCATCCTCCAGGTCGCGATCCGCGACGTGCGGGCCGAGGTCGGCGACGACCTCATCGTGATGTCCGACCTGTGTCTGGACGAGACGACGGATCACGGGCACTGCGGAGTCCTCGACAGCGAGGGCCGCGTGGACAACGACGCCACCCTGGAGCGGTACGCCGAGATGGCGCAGGTGCAGGCCGACGCGGGCGCGCACGTGGTCGGGCCGAGCGGCATGATGGACGGTCAGGTCGGCGTCATCCGGGACGCCCTCGACCAGACCGGCCACGAGGACGTGGCGGTCCTCGCCTACACCGCCAAGTACTCGTCCGCGTTCTACGGCCCCTTCCGGGAGGCCGTGGGCTCCTCGCTGAAGGGCGACCGCAAGACCTACCAGCAGGATCCGGCCAACCTCCGCGAGTCCCTGCGGGAGCTGGCGCTCGACCTGGAGGAGGGCGCCGACATGGTGATGGTGAAGCCTGCCGGGCCCTACCTCGACGTCCTCGCCAAGGTCGCGGAGCGCGTGGACGTGCCCGTGGCCGCGTACCAGATCTCCGGTGAGTACGCGATGATCGAGGCCGCCGCCGAGCGCGGGTGGATCGACCGGGACAAGGCGATCATGGAGTCGCTCACCGGGATCAGGCGGGCCGGGGCCAATCTGATCCTCACCTACTGGGCGACCGAGGTGGCCCGCCAGCTCTGAGCCGTCTCCCGGCCGCGCTTGACCTCAACTTATGTTGACGTTTCAGAGTGGTGTGCGTCAGGTCGTTCGTCACCCGCCCGGGAGGACCACAGATGCACGCCGTCGTACTGCGCGAATTCGGATCCGCGGAGAACCTTCGCTACGAGACCGTGCCGGACCCCGAGCCGGGGCCCGGCCAGGTCCGGATCGCCGTACGGGCGGCCGGGGTCCACTTCATCGAAACCGTGATGCGGGCGGGAGCCGCCAGCGACCTGGCGCCTCCGCTGCCCGAGCTGCCCGCGATCCTCGGCGGCGAGGTCGCCGGGGTCGTCGACGCGGTCGGCCCCGGGGTCGACGCCTCCTGGCTCGGGCGGGCCGTCGTGACCGCCTTCGGGGCACCCGGCGGCTACGCCGAGCTGGCCGTCGCCGGGGTGGAACAGGTCTACCCCCTGCCTCAGGGGCTCGGGTTCCAGGATGCCGTCGCCATGGTCGTCACCGGCGCCACCGCCGTGGGGCTGCTCGACATCGCCCGGATCACCGCTGACGACGTGGTCCTCGTGACCTCCGCGGCCGGGGGCGTCGGCCGCCTCGTCGTCCAGCACGCGCTCGCCGTGGGCGCCACCGTGGTCGGCGCGGCGGGCGGACCCGCCAAGGCCGAGGCCGTGCGCAAGCTCGGCGCCGAAGCCGTCGACTACCGCGAGGACGGCTGGGACGACACCGTCCGCCACCTGCTCGGCGCCGACCGGCCGGTCACCGTCGTCCTGGACGGGGTGGGCGGCGCCCTGGCCGCCACCGCCTTCGAACTCATCGGTGACGGCGGCCGGTTCGTATCCATCGGGGCCGCCTCGCAGGTCGCCTTCACCCCCGCGTCCGACCGGGTCGCCTACGTCGACGCGCTGCTCGACCTCCTGGCCCGGCCCGAGGACCGGCCCGGCTACGAGCGCCGCGCCCTGGACGCGGGCGCGCGCGGCGAACTCGTGCCCGCCGTGCAGTCCTTCCCGCTGTCCCACGCGGCCGAAGTGCACGCCGCCCTGGAACGCCGGGAGACCACCGGCAAGGTCGTCCTCGTACCCTGAGGGCGAACGCCTAGCCCCGCTGGAGGAGTTCGGCGAGCCGGGACAGGCCGTCCGCGCCGTGGCCCTGCGCCACCGCGCGGTCGAGCAGGGGCTGCACACCTGCGAAGAGCTCGTCGCTGACGCCCGCCTCCGCGAAGGCCGCGAGGAGGTTCGGGAACGCCGCCTGGTTCACCTCCAGGCTGGACACGTCCGTCAGGTGCTGCCCCGACTCCAGGGCGGCCGCGGTGCCGGGCACGATGCCCCGGGTCATCGCGACGATCCAGTCGGCCAGGAGCGGCGCGAACTCCTGCGGCGGCACGCCCGCCCGGCCCGTCAGGGCGAACGCCTGCGCCACGCCCTGGATCATCCCGTACATGCCGGTGAGCAGCGACAGGTCCCACAGCGCGGCGAGGCCCGCGTCCTGGCCGACCCACTTGGTGTCGGCCATCGCGGCCAGCGTCTCGCGGTGCTCCTGGAACGCCTTCTCGTCGCCGCTGTAGAGGATGTAGGCGCCCGGCGTCGCGATCATCGGGGGGATCGCCATGATCCCGGCGTCGACGTACGCGATGTCGTGCTTCGCCGCCCAGGCGGCGAGCTCGCGGGCCTGCGCCGGGGTGCCGTTCGTGGTGTTCACCAGGGTCTTGCCGCGCAGCTCCTCGGTGAGCGGCTCGAAGACGTCCCGGACGTGGTCGTTGAGCGTGAGGCAGGCGATCACCAGCGGGCCGGCGGCGACCGCGGCCAGGGGCGTCTCGGCGGGGGTCGCGCCCTGGGCCGCGAGGGGGCCCGTCTTCGCGGCCGTACGGTTCCAGACGGTGGTGGGGTGGCCCGCCCTGAGCAGGGCGGCCGCCAGGGCGCTGCCCATGTTGCCGAGACCGAGGACGGACACGGGCGGCTTGGCGGACGCGGAGGACGCGGAGGGCATGGGTGCTCCTTGGAGGGAGAAAGGGGGGATCGAGGTGATGCCTCGATCCTCCGGCCCCACGATCCTTCGGACAAGTACCGACTTTTTAGTGCGTACTTACGCTTTGGTCAGTGAAGGTGCCGCGCCCGCGCACCAGGGGGAGGTGCGCGGGCGCGGCCGGGGCGAGTCGTACGGGTCCCGCGGACTTACCGGTAGGGGGCTACCAGTAAAGGGCGTCCGCGGCCGTCGACTGCCAGTAGGTGACGAAGGCGGAGCTGTCCACGTACACGCTGCCGCCCGGGAGCTTGGGGTGCGCCGTGGTGCCCACGCTGCCGTTCGCCGCGCGGTTGGAGAAGAGGACGCCGAGCTTCTTGGCGTCGTAGCCGTCCTCGCCCTCCGGCGACGAGGTGCCGATGCCCGCGTACGCCGACTGGCCCGGCTTCAGCGTGACGACCGCCTGCGGGACGCTGTCCCGGAGGACGTGGGTGGCGGACTGCGCGTCGTCGAAGCGCAGGTACGGGGCGTTGTACGCGTAGCAGGTCTTGGTGCCCGTGTTCTTGGCGGTCAGCAGCAGGTGGTTGATCGGGCGCTGGACCTCCTTGACGGTGACCTTGGTGGTGGCGGCGGAGCAGGCGACCGGCGCGGCGGACTTGGCGGGCGCGGCGGCCGTCGCCGCCGTCCCGGCGAGGGTGGTCAGGGAGAGCGCGGCGGTCAGGGTGACGAGGGCGGCGGCGGTGCGGCGGTTGGTGCGCATGGTCGGGTCCGTCTCTTTCGCGAGTTCGGTGGGTGCGGTGGGTGCGGTGGGTGCGGTCCGGCCGGGCGGCCGGACGCGGGAGGTGGTCAGTTGAGCGCGTCGGTCGAGCTGGTCAGCCAGTACGTGACGCGCAGCTTGTCGTCCACGTGGACGCCCTTCGCCTGGAGCGCGGCCTCGGCCATCCGGTCGCTGCCCTCGAAGCCGACCTCCAGGCTCTGCGCGGTGTAGCCCTCGCCGCCGCTGCCGTCCCCGGCGGACAGGATCGCCCCGGCGTAGCCCTTGGCGCCCGGCTTGAGCGAGGTGACGGCCTGCGGCTTGGTGTTCTCCATGACCGGCGGGACGGACTGCGCGTTCTCGAACTTGAGCCGCGGGTAGCCCTTCAGGTCGCACATCTTGGAGCCGGTGTTGGTGACCGTGATGAGCATGTAGTTGAGGGGGCGCTGCACCGGGGTCGCGGTGATCGAGGTGTTGGCGGCGGAGCAGGGCACGCGGTTCGCCGGGTCGTACGGGTCGGACTCCGTGCCGCCGGACGCGCCGGACGTGCCCTTGCCGCTCCCGGAGGAGCCGCCGGAGCCCTTGCTTCCGCCGCTCCCACCGGAACCGTCGGCCTCTGAACCGTCGTCAGTCCTGTCGGGCTGCTGTGCTCCGTCGGACTCCTGTGACGAGCCGCCCGTGGAGGACTGCGTGGACTTCGCGGCGCCCTCGTCCCGGGTGCCGTCTTCGTCGTCGCACGCCGTCAGCGAGAGCGCGGCGACCGCGATCGTCGCGGCGGCGAGCAAGCGGGTACGGGGACGTCGGACGGGCGCACGCATGGCTGGTCTCTTCTCGTGTGACGGGGTAGACGCGTGCCGCTCGGCCGGGCCGTGGCGAGCGGCGTGCTTGGATGACCAACAGCTTGTGCGGGGTTTCGTCCCAGCCGTTAGCCTCACCGCGGCGTTCGGGACGCTGGAATGTTCGTACCGGCCCTGAGCTGGGGGAATAGGTGTCGCCTGGAACGGTGGCACGGGAAGGAGAACACGTGGGGGCGGGCGATCTCGCGGAGCTGTTGCGAGAACTGAAGGGGCGGTCCGGGCTCAGCTACGGAGCCCTCGCCAAGAGACTGCACGTCAGCACGTCGACGCTCCACCGCTATGTGAACGGCACCGCCGTGCCCACGGAGTTCGCCCCGGTCGAGCGCCTCGCCCGGCTGTGCAAGGCCACTCCGGAGGAGCTGGTGGAGGTCCACCGCAGGTGGATCGTCGCCGACGCGACGCGCGGGCGTAAGGCGGAGCCGGTGGCGCCCTCGGCGCCTTCCGGGGCCGCGGCGGCCCCCGAGCCCGTGGCAGCCCCGGAGTCCGCCGCGACCACCCAGGGCGCACCGGACCCCGAGCCGGAGCCGGAGCCGGAGCACGCGAGCGTCGTCGACGCACCCGCGCCCCGGCCGGAACCGGAAGCCGTCCAGGAACAGAAGCAGGAACAGAAGCAGGAACAGGTACAGGACCCGGAAGCGGAGCCGGCTCCCGGACCCGGCCGGGAGCCGGAACCGGAGATCGAACTGCGGCGCCACCCCCGGCCCCGCCCCCGCAGGACCCCCCGCCTCCCGCGCGGCAAGCGACAGCGGCTCGGGGTCCTCGCCGCCGTCGGCGTCGTGCTCGCCATCGGTGGCACCGCCCTCGCCGTGCACTCGGCGTCGGGCAGCTCCGGCGGCAACGGCAGGAACGCCGCCGCGGACGAAGGCCCCCGCCCCGGGGCCGAGCGTTCCCCGTCCGGCACGCCGGACAGGAAGGAGCCGTCCGGCAGGCCCTCCGTCACCTCCTCGGCCAAGCCCCCCGAGAAGGACGTGGACAAGAAGGACGGCGGCGGCCCGAAGGGCGCCCCCAAGGGCGGCGGGGAAGGCAGCGAAGACCGCTCCTCCGGCGCCGGAGGCGAGGCGCCCGGCACCGCCTCGGCCCGCGCCCCCGTCACCGTGTCCACCAACCCGCAGTACTGGCAGTCCGACTGCGGGCGCCCGTACCTCATCAGCCGCGCGCCGAGCCGGCTGCCCGCGCCGCCCACCTCGCAGGACGCCACGGGCTGGGTGTCCGCGTTCGACGGGGTCTCCGCCGAGCGGCACGACGTGAAGTTCACCGTCCAGGGGACCGGCAAGGAGACCGTCGTCCTGGAGTCCCTGAACGTCCGCGTCGTCGGCAAGAGCGAACCGCTCGCCCGGAACATGTACCTCATGGGCTACCTCGGCGTGGGCTGCGGCAGCGGCGTCCCCAAGCACTCCTTCGACGTGCAGCTCGACAGGGGACAGGCCGCCCTCGTCTCCCAGGGCGACGCGTTCCCGTACAAGGTCAGCGAGAACGACCCCGAGACCTTCTACGTCTTCGCCACCAGCAAGACCCGCTACGTGCGCTGGTACCTGGAGCTGGAGTGGTCCAGCGGCTCCCGGCACGGCACGGTCGTCATCGACGACGAGGGCAAGCCGTTCCGCACGAGCGGCTCCGCGAAGAACCGCATCTACGGCTACACCCTCGACGACAAGGAGTGGGTGAAGGCGTGGCGCCGCCCCAACGGCGAGGACGGGTACGACTGGGAGGGCGACTAGCGGCGGCGGGGCCGGGCGGGACCGGGCCCGCCCGGGGCGCGCGCGTCCGCATCGCGAGAAACGACTCCTGTAAGGGCCACCCAGCGGCCTAGGCTGCTCGGCAACCGAAGGAGCAGACGATGACCGCCACCGCATCCGCGCCCAGTACCGCCCCCGTTCCGGCCCTCGCGGCCCGCGCCGCCGCCGTCGGCGGCTCGCCCGTACGGGACATCCTCGCGGTCACCGCACGCCCTGAGGTCATCAACTTCGCGGGCGGTCTGCCCGCGCCCGAGTTCTTCGACAGCGAGGGCGTCGCCGCCGCCTACCAGGCCGTCCTCACCACCCGGCCCGGGCAGGCGCTCCAGTACTCGACGACCGAGGGGGAGCCCGCGCTGCGGGCCCGCATAGCCGGGCGGTACACCGACGGCGGGCTCGCCACCGACGCCGACGACATCCTCGTCACCACCGGCTCCCAGCAGGCCCTCTCGCTGCTCGCCACGGCGCTCGTCGAGCCCGGGGACACCGTGCTCGTCGAGAACCCCTGCTACCTCGCGGCACTCCAGGTGTTCGCCTTCGCGGGCGCGCGCGTCGTCGCCGTGCCCGGCGACGAGCAGGGCATCGACCCCGGCGCCCTGGAGTCACTGATCGCCGAGCACCGGCCCAAACTCCTGTACACCGTGCCCACGTTCCAGAACCCGACCGGGCGCACCCTGTCCGCCCGGCGGCGCGCCGCCGTCGCCGCCGTGGCCGGTCGGCGCGGCCTCTGGATCGTCGAGGACGACCCCTACGGGGAGCTGCGGTTCGAGGGCGAGCGCGTGCCGTGGATCGCCGCCCACGCCGGGGCCGAGGACCGGACCGCGCTGCTCGGCAGCTTCTCGAAGGTGATGGCGCCCGGCCTCCGGCTCGGCTGGCTGCGGGCCCCCGCCGCGCTGCGACGTGCCTGCGCCATCGCCAAGCAGGCCGCCGACCTGCACACGCCCACCGTCAACCAGCTCGCCGCCGCCTGGTACTTGGAGCGCTACGACCTGGACGCCCACGTGGCGAAGGTCGCCGGGGCCTACCGGGAGCGGCGGGACGCGATGCTCGCGGGCCTGGCGGCCGCGCTCCCCGAAGGATCCACGTGGAACCGCCCCGAGGGCGGCATGTTCCTGTGGGCCCGCCTGCCCTCGGGCCACGACGCGACGGCCCGCCTCCGCGAGGTCATCACCCACGACGTGGCCTACGTCCCCGGGGCCCCCTTCTACGCGGGCACCCCGGACCCCGCCACCCTCCGCCTGTGCTTCGTCACCCAGACCCCCGACGAGATCACCGAGGGCCTGCGCAGACTCCGGGCGGGGCTCGCCTGACGGGTGCCCGGCCCGGAGTCGACCGTCACAGCCGCTCGGGCGTCCTGATGCCCAGGAGGGCCATGCCCTGGTGGAGGGTGCGGGCCGTCAGGGCGCAGAGGAACAGGCGGTTCTCGACCTGGGCCGGGGTGTCCGCCTTCAGGACCGGGCACTTGTCGTAGAACGTCGTGTACAGGGACGCCAGCTGGTAGAGGTAGGCCGCCAGCTTGTGCGGGGCGTACTCGGCGGCGGCCTCGTAGACCGTGTCGCCGAACGCGTCCAGGTGCAGGCCGAGGGCGCGCTCCGCCGGGGCCAGCTCAAGCTCCGCGTGCGCGGCCGGCGTGGTGTCGCCCGCCTTGCGCAGGATCGACTGGATGCGGGCGTACGCGTACTGGAGGTAGACGGACGTGTCGCCGTTGAGCGACACCATCTGGTCCAGGTCGAACTTGTAGTCGCGGCTCGGCGACGTGGACAGGTCCGCGTACTTCACCGCGCCGACGCCGACCTGCGCGGCCCGCTCCTGGATCTCGTCCTCGGTGAGGTCCCGTGCCTTCTCGCGCACGACCTCGGCGGCGCGCTGCACCGCCTCGTCCAGGAGGTCCTCCAGGCGCACGGTCTCGCCCGCACGCGTCTTGAACGGCTTGCCGTCCGCGCCGAGCACCGTGCCGTAGCCCATGTTGTGCGCGGTGACGTCGTCGTTCAGCCAGCCCATGCGCCGGGCCGTCTCGAAGACCATCTTGAAGTGCAGCGACTGCCGCACGTCCACCACGTACAGGAGCGTCGTCGCGTCGAGGTCGAAGACGCGGTTGCGGATCGCGGACAGGTCGGAGGCCGCGTAGCCGAAGCCGCCGTCGGCCTTCTGCACGATCAGCGGGACCGGCTTGTCGTCCTTGCCCTTGATGTCGTCGAAGAAGACGACGAGCGCGCCCTCCGACCGGACCGCGACGCCGGACTCCTCCAGGAGGCGGGCGGTCTCGGGCATCAGGTCGTTGTACGCGGACTCGCCGACGATCTCCTCGTCGCGGACCTCCATGTCCAGCTTCTCGAAGACCGAGTAGAAGTAGACCTTCGACTCGTCGACGAACCGCTGCCACAGCTCCAGGGTCTCCTTGTCGCCGGACTGGAGGGCGACGACCCGCTTGCGGGCCCGCTCCTTGAAGTCCTCGTCGGCGTCGAAGACCGCGCGCGAGGCCTTGTAGACCCGGTTCAGGTTCGACATGGCCTGCTGGCCGTCCGTGTCGGTCTCCGCGGACAGCTGGTCCGGGTTCTCGATCAGGTACTGGATGAGCATGCCGAACTGGGTGCCCCAGTCGCCGATGTGGTGCCGGCCGATCGTCTTCTCGCCGGTGAAGTCGAGCATGCCGCGCAGCGCGTCACCGATGACCGCCGAGCGCAGGTGGCCGACGTGCATCTCCTTCGCCACGTTCGGCTGGGCGTAGTCGATGACCGTGGTGCCGGGCTCGGCCTTCAGGGGCACGCCGAGGCGGTCGCCGTCGGCCGCGCGGGCCGCGAGCGTCTCGGTGATCGCCCGGTCCGTGACCGTGATGTTCAGGAAGCCGGGGCCGGAGACCTCGACGTCCTTCAGGAGCTCCGGGGCGTCGATCGACTCGACGACCCGCGTCGCGAGGTCGCGCGGGTTGGCCTTCTGCTTCTTGGCGAGCGCGAGGATCCCGTTGGCCTGGAAGTCGGCCCTGTCACTGCGTCGCAGCAGCGGGTCGGCGGGGGCGGCCTCCGGCAGGGCTGCCGAGAGGGCGTCCGCGAGGCGCTGGTGGACGGAGGCGGTGAGGGACTGGACCGAGGCCATGGAGTGGGTGCCGTTCTCCTCGAGGGTGTGGGTAGACCTGGTCAGTATCCCACGGGGCGTCCAACGGATTTCGCGGTCGCGACGGGCCCGCACGCCCGTGCTCCACCGCAGGTCGGCGGGCGGAACGGAAAGGCGTTTTCGCGCTCGCGGGGCGACCTGGGAGAATGGTGCGGTCCAGCGGTACGCCCGTACGTACCGGCATCGAGGCAGGAAAAGAAGGGCGCCGATCGTGGCTCAGAGCACCGATACCACCGACTGGGTCTCCCGCTACGCGGACGAGGTCATCGCCGAGTCGGAGCGTCGTGCCGCGGGCGCGAAATCCGCCACCGCCGCACCGGTGATCGTGGTGGCCTCGGGCCTGTCCCCCTCCGGCCCCATCCACCTGGGCAACCTGCGCGAGGTCATGACCCCGCACCTGGTCGCCGACGAGATCCGCCGCCGCGGCCACACGGTCCGCCACCTGATCTCCTGGGACGACTACGACCGCTACCGCAAGGTCCCGGCCGGTGTCCCCGGCATCGACGAGTCCTGGGCCGAGCACATCGGCAAGCCGCTGACCTCGGTGCCCGCCCCCGCCGGGTCCGCCCACCCGAACTGGGCCGAGCACTTCAAGTCCGCGATGATCGCCTCCCTGCGCGAGCTCGGCGTCGAGTTCGACGGGATCAGCCAGACCGAGCAGTACACCTCGGGCGCCTACCGCGAGCAGGTCCTGCACGCGATGCGGCACCGCGCCGACATCGACGCGATCCTCGACCAGTACCGCACGAAGAAGGACCCCGCCAAGGGCAAGAAGCAGGCCCAGAAGCCCGTCGACGAGGCCGAGCTGGAGGCCGCGGAGGGCTCCGGCGCCGCCGCTGAGGACGACGGCAGCGGCGGCTCCGCCGGGTACTTCCCGTACAAGCCGTACTGCGGCCGCTGCGAGAAGGACCTCACCACCGTCACCTCGTACGACGACGGGACCACCGAGCTGGCCTACGTCTGCACCGCGTGCGGCTTCGACGAGACCGTCCTGCTGAGCGAGTTCAACCGCGGCAAGCTCGTCTGGAAGGTCGACTGGCCCATGCGCTGGGCCTACGAGGGCGTGGTCTTCGAGCCGAGCGGCGTGGACCACTCGTCCCCCGGCTCCTCGTTCGTCGTCGGCGGACAGATCGTCCGGCAGATCTTCGACGGCGTGCAGCCCATCGGCCCCATGTACGCCTTCGTCGGCATCAGCGGCATGGCCAAGATGTCCTCGTCGCGCGGCGGCGTGCCCACGCCCGCCGACGCGCTGAAGATCATGGAAGCGCCGCTGCTCCGCTGGCTGTACGCGCGCCGCAAGCCCAACCAGTCCTTCAAGATCGCCTTCGACCAGGAGATCCAGCGGCTCTACGACGAGTGGGACAAGCTGGAGGCCAAGGTCGCCGACGGCAGCGCGCTGCCCGCCGACGCCGCCGCGCACGCCCGCGCCGTGCGCACCGCCGCGGGCGAGCTGCCGCGGACCCCGCGTCCGCTGCCCTACCGCACGCTGGCCTCCGTCGCCGACATCACCGCCGGGGCCGAGGACCAGACCCTGCGGATCCTGGGCGACCTCGACCCGTCGGCGCCGCTCGCCTCCCTCGACGAGGTCCGGCCCCGGCTCGACCGCGCCGAGAACTGGATCACCACGCAGGTTCCGGCCGACGCCCGCACGATCGTCAGGGCCGAGCCCGACGCGGAGCTCCTGTCGTCCCTGGACGACGAGGGCCGCGAGTCGCTGCGGCTCCTCCTGGAGGGCCTGGACTCGCACTGGTCCCTGGACGGTCTGACGCACCTCGTGTACGGCGTGCCGAAGGTGCGGGCCGGGTTCTCCGCCGATGCCACGGCCAAGGAGCTGCCGCCGGAGATCAAGGTGGCGCAGCGCTCCTTCTTCGCGCTCCTGTACCGCCTCCTGGTCACCCGGGAGACCGGGCCGCGGCTGCCCACGCTGCTGCTCGCGGTGGGGGCGGAGCGGGTGCGCAAGCTCCTCGGAGCCTGACCTGGCCCCTGGGCCTTGAACGGGGGTCGCGCCGCGCGCGAGCGGTGTGGCCCCCGCCGAGCCGTAACGCCCGGGCCCAGGCGACCCGGTTGCTCGGCAGCTGCGCCCACCGCGGGGCGGGGCCCCGGTGACACGGTTGCTCGGCGCCTGCGGCTGTGCCCACCCGTCCCGCCCTGCGGGACGATTGCCCACAGCGGGGAGGGCGAGGGTGGGGTGGCGCCGCCTGGTGTGACGGGTGGGTGGGTGGGGAAATCCCGCCGCGGTAGCGGTGGGGCCGCTGACCACGCAGTCGCGGCGCGGGGCGTCGGGGTCGGGCTGGCGGAGCCTGGTGTTGCGGGCGGGTGGGTGGGAGAGGGAACCCGTTTGGCCGCGCTCGGTCAGGCGATGTGTTCCTCGGCGTCGAGGTCCTGCTGGTACCGGTCCCGGAAGCCGCGCAGGTAGGGGCGGAGCGTGCTCTCCGCGAGGGGGCCGCCCGCCTGGCCCGTGATCCCGTACAGGTCCATCAGGTACAGGCTGAACTGCCGGGCGTTCGGATAGTCCCCCATCTCGCTCACGTACTTGCGGAAGGCGTTGAAGTACGCCTCCTCGCGCGTCATGTCGTCCGGCAGCCCCGGACCGCCCTCGACCGGCTCGGGCAGCGGCTCCGGCTCCGCCTCGGGCCGCGGCTCCTCGGCGGCGTGCTCCGCGCGCGGGTTCGGGATCAGCTGCCCGTTCGCCAGCGGGCGGGTGCGGCCGGGACCCGACGGGACACGGAACTCGGGCGCGTCCGGAGCCTCCGCCGCCTCCGCAGCGGCGACCGGCACCTGCCGCGCGTACGGCCGCGCGTCCTCGAACGTCTCGTAGGCCTCGTACGCCTGCGGCTCCTCGTACGCCGCCTGCTCCTCGTACCACTCGTCGTACGGCCCCTCCGGGTCGTACGGGAGCGGCGCCTCGCCCTGGGGGCGCTGCTGCTGCGGCGCCGCGAACCACGGGCTGCCGTGCTGCCCGGGCGCCTGCTGCTCCTCGGCCTCCTCGGACTGCTGAGGCGGCTGGGGCCGCTGGGGCTTCTGGAGGTCCACGGCCTGCTCGGGCCGCTCGGGCTCGGGCTCAGCGGCAGGAGCAGGGGCGGAGACGGGCGCCGCCGGGCCCGGCGCCGGGGCCAGCTCCGGCTGCGGGGCGACCGGCGCGACCACGGGCACGGCAGCGGGCACGGGAGCGGGCGGCAGCACGGCCGGCTCGATGCCCGCCGCGGCCAGCCCCGCCGGAGCGGTCTCCGCCAGCGGCACGCCGTAACGGGCGAGCCGCAGCGGCATCAGCGACTCCACCGGAGCCTTGGTGCGCCAGCGGCGACCGAAGCGGGAGCGCAGCCGCGCCTGGTAGACGAGCCGCTCCTGCTCCAGCTTGATGACCTGGTCGTAACTCCGCAGCTCCCACAGCTTCATCCGGCGCCACAGCAGGAACGTGGGCAGCGGGGAGAGCAGCCAGCGCGTCATGCGCACGCCCTCCATGTGCTTGTCGGCCGTGATGTCCGCGATCCGCCCGACCGCGTGCCGCGCGGCCTCCACCGCCACCACGAAGAGCACCGGGATCACGGCGTGCATGCCCACGCCCAGCGGATCCGGCCACGCCGCCGCGCCGTTGAACGCGATCGTCGCCGCCGTCAGGAGCCACGCCGTCTGGCGGAGCAGCGGGAACGGGATGCGGATCCAGGTGAGGAGCAGGTCGAGCGCGAGGAGCACACAGATGCCCGCGTCGATGCCGATGGGGAACACCACGGAGAAGGTGCCGAAGCCCTTCTTCTCGGCGAGCTCGCGCACGGCCGCGTACGAACCGGCGAAGCCGATACCGGCGATGACGAGCGCACCGAAGACGACGACCCCGATGAGTATCCGGTGCATGCGTGTCAGCTGCATCGCGGCCACCCGCGAACCCCTCCCTATTCCGGCTGTTGCGAGCGACAGCGTGGCACATGTGTGCGGCCGAGCGTGAGCCGGTACCGCTGGCCCGGGCGGTGGGACGCCGTTCGGCCCGTGTGTCACAGGTCGTCAACAGCGCCAACCGAACGGGAAGTTCCGCTCTCTTGCAGCACGGACGGAAAGCCCCCGTCCGCCGCCCGCACCAGCCGAGGAGACCCCCGCCATGACCGAGACCGCCACCGCCAGGACCCGCACCTTCCGGCGCCGGGCCACGGGGCTCGCCGTCGCCGGTACGGCCCTCGTTCTCGCCGTCCCGGCCTCGGCGACGGCCCTCGCGGGACAGGGCGCGGCCGCGTCGGCCGACCCGGTCTCCGTCCTGAAGTACACCGCCAAGGAGCGCAAGGACGCCCTCGCCTACTGGACGCCCGCCCGGATGAAGGCCGTCGGGAAGTCCGTGGACCTCGGCCCGACGGGCCCGAAAGCCAAGCCGTGGCGGGGCCCCGCGCTGAAGACCGTGGGGCGGCTCTTCTTCGTCAACGCGGGCGGCGCCGACACCTGGTGCACGGCCACGGCCGTCAAGAGCGCCAACCGCTCCGCCGTGATGACCGCGGCCCACTGCGTGCGCCGGGGCTCGTCGCCGTACAACACCAACACCGCCATGGTGTTCGTCCCCGCCTACCACAAGGGCAGGACGCCGTACGGGGCGTTCGCCGTCCGGCAGGCCGCGACCCCGCGCACCTGGGAGAAGGACTCCGTCAACGACATGTCCGCGCTGACCGTCGACGCCGGCGAGAACGGCAAGAAGGTCACCGACGTCGTGGGCGGCCAGGCCATCGCCTTCAACCGCCCGGTGGGCGGCACCGTCTCCGCCTTCGGCTACTCCGCCACCCGCCCGCAGCGCGGCGAGGAACTCCTGCGCTGCACCGGTACGGCCAAGAAGGAGCACGGCCAGCAGGCCGTCTCCTGCGACATGAGCGGCGGCTCCAGCGGCGGCCCGTGGCTGGCCGGATTCAACACCGCCACGGGCAAGGGCGGCGTCCTGGTCTCGGTCAACAGCGCGCTGGACTCGCTGACCCCCACCAAGATGTACGGAGAGGTGTGGAAGGCCACGGCCAAGAAGGTCTACGACCGGGCGCAGGGCCGCTGACCGAACAACCGGAAGCCCGGCCGCGCGCCGCGGCCGGGCTCTTCCGTGTCTGTGTGGCTGTTCGGCGGTCTGCCGGGCCGACCGGCCTGCGGGCTAGCTCTTGTGCTTGGCGCCGTCCAGGGCCGAGCCCTTGCCGTCACCGGCCTTCGGCTTGTCCTTGGCGTCGCTCTTCGCGCCGTCGTCGGCGGGGTCCTCGGCGTCGCCCTTCGGCTTGTCCGAAGTCGCCGCGCCGCCCGCCTTGTTCGCCGCGACGACCGACGCGGCGGCCTCCTTGGCGGCCTTCTGCGTGGCCTTGCCGAGGTCGGCGGCGTTCGGCTGCTCGTCGCCGGCGAGGCCCGCGCCGTTGTAGTCGACCGTGACGACGGCGTTCTCCACGCGCGTCACCAGGGTCTGCTGCTTGAAGGTCTCCTTGCCCTTGGTCACGTCGTAGCTGACCAGGGTCGCCTGGTCGCCCGTGCCCGGCACCGGAGTGGTCTTCACGCTCTTCGCGCCCTTGACCGCCTGCGCGTCCGCGACCTGCTTGGCGAAGTTGGCCTGCGCGCGCTTGGCGCCGCTGCCCAGGGACTGGTCGGACTCGAAGCGGTTCAGGGAGACCCGCAGCCAGCGGAACTGGGAGCCGTCGACGCCGTTGTCCTCCAGGCTCTCCCAGGTGCAGTTGCCGCGCGTCGACACGTCCTCCGACGTGCCCGTCTTGCCCGCCTTGTCCTTGGCGGACGGGACGAGGCCGTCGAGCGTCTTCTTCGAGAGCGTCTTGCAGGGCTCGGGAAGCTTGCCGTACGCGGCCTTCTCGACGGTCGCGGCCTCGCCGCCGGAGCCCTTCGACGCCGAGGCGGAGGGCTTGTCCGCGGAGTCCTTCTTGCCGCCGTCCGAGCCGGAGCCGGAGTCGTCGCCGCTGCAGGCGGCGGCGAAGAGGATCACCGGTGCGGCGGCCGCGCCCACCAGAACGCGGGTGAGTCGCTGTCGCTGTCGCTGTGCGGGTCGGTGCATGGTTCCTTCACTCGTGTTCGCTCGTGGCGTCCGTGCCGGGTGCGCATGGACCACAGGGTCCGTTGGGCCACCGTACGCGGTGAGCGACGCGGGCGACCCGGCTTCCCGGGAGCCCGGTCCGGCCTCCCGGACCCGTCAGCCGTTGAACCTGTCGGTGAGGTTTTCGGCCAGTTCGCGCGCGTTGTCCTGCATTTCCTTGGAGTCCGGGACCTCGGTGCGGCGGGCGGGCTGCTCGTCGTACTCGACGGTGACGACGACGTTCGACGTGCGGAACACCACAGTCACGGTCCGGTGGCGGCTGGCCGACGAGGCGGTGCTGAGCACGTCCGCGAGGAACGCCTCGTCGCCCAGGTCGTCCAGGGTGCGGGACTCCAGGCCCTCGGGGGTGGCCTCGGGCTCGGGGGTGTCCCCCGGCTCGGCCCCGTCGCCCTTCCCGACCTCGGCGACCGCGCCGCCCTGCGCCTCGGCGGCGACCTGGGTCCCCTCGGTCCCCTTGGACTTCTCGGACTCCTTGGGCTTCGTCGGCCCCTCGGACTCGTCCGACCCCTCGGATCCGGACGGGGACGGGGACTCCTCCTCGGACCCCGAGGCCGACGGCTCCGGGACGTCCGCCTCGCGGAGCTTCGTCCGGTAGACCTCCTGCGCGCGGGCGTCGTCGCTCACGGCCCCGTCGTACGAGACGACGCGCTCGAAGTCGACGAGCAGGTGGTGCGTGGCGTCGGGGGACTCGACCTTCCAGCGGCAGCCCACGCGGCGGTCGGTGTCGTACGTGACCGTGGGGGAGCCCCCGTAGGCCTTCTCGCGCCGGCCGGCGTCCTCGATCTCCTCGATGCCGGGCAGCATCGCGTCGAGCGTCGAGCTGTCGACCGCGCCGCAGGGCTCGGGCAGGGTGCGGTACCTGCCGGGCTCGGCGGCCGTCGTCGAAGCGCCCGCGTCACCGGACTTGCCGTCGCTGCCGTCGTCGTGGCCCGAGCCGCCGGTGCAGCCGGCGAGCAGCGCCACGAGGAGGACCGCGGCGCCCGGTACGTAGACCTTCCTCCGCTGCACCGTGCTGGCTCCTCTCGGTCCTGTCCGGTCCGTCCGGCCTGGTTATTGGGTTGCTGCCGGCGGGCGGCCGGTGGACACAATGTGTATCGCACGCGCTGCCGTGGACGCCGGTCCGTTTTCCCATTCGTTGACCTTGGCGCCGGTATTTGCGCTCCAGTGCTTTTGCTTTGGTTCCGGGGGAATGAGGATGGTATGTCGTACGTAGAGGTTCCGGGCGCGCAGGTGCCGATCCGGATGTGGGCCGACCCCAGCACGGTCGAGGACGTCGCGATGCAGCAGCTGCGGAACGTGGCCACGCTGCCGTGGATCAAGGGTCTGGCCGTCATGCCGGACGTCCACTTCGGCAAGGGGGCGACGGTCGGCTCCGTGATCGCCATGAAGGACGCGGTGTGCCCGGCGGCGGTCGGCGTCGACATCGGCTGCGGCATGTCCGCCGTCCGCACGTCCCTCACCGCGAACGACCTCCCCGGCGACCTGTCCCGCCTCCGCTCGAAGATCGAGCAGGCGATTCCGGTGGGCCGGGGGATGCACGATTCCCCGGTCGACCCGGGGGGCTTCCACGGCTTCGCCACGGCGGGGTGGGACGGGTTCTGGGGGCGGTTCGAGGGGGTGGCGGACGCGGTGAAGTTCCGCCAGGGGCGCGCAATGGCACAGATGGGGACACTTGGCTCGGGCAACCACTTTTGGGAATTGTGCCTTGATTCGGACAATTCGGTTTGGGTCATGCTCCACTCCGGCTCCCGCAACATCGGCAAGGAACTGGCCGACCATCACATCGGGGTAGCCCGCGACTTGCCGCACAACCAGGGTCTGGTGGACCGTGACCTGGCTGTCTTCGTGGCGGACACCCCGCAGATGGCTGCGTACCGCAACGACCTCTTCTGGGCGCAGGAGTATGCGAAGTACAACCGGGCGATCATGATGGCCCTCTCCCAGGACGTGATTCGCCGGGAGTTCAAGAAGGCGAAGGTCACCTTCGGCGATGTCATTTCCTGCCACCACAACTACGTGTCGGAGGAGCGGTACGACGGCATGGACCTGCTCGTCACCCGCAAGGGCGCGATCCGCGCGGGCTCCGGCGACTACGGCATCATCCCGGGCTCCATGGGCACCGGCTCGTACATCGTGAAGGGCCTCGGCAACGAGGCGTCGTTCAACTCGGCCTCGCACGGCGCGGGCCGCAGGATGAGCCGGAACGCCGCGAAGAAGCGCTTCTCCACGCAGGACCTGGAGGAGCAGACGCGGGGCGTGGAGTGCCGCAAGGACTCGGGCGTCGTGGACGAGATCCCCGCTGCGTACAAGCCGATCGAACAGGTCATGAACCAGCAGACCGACCTGGTCGAGGTGGTGGCGAAGCTCAAGCAGGTGGTGTGCGTGAAGGGCTGACGGGGCGGGCGGGGCGGCCTGTGCGGCCGCCCCGCCCGGAGCTGTCAGTCAGGCAGTGGGACCGCTCCGTTCCGCAGTTTCCAGCGACGCACCTGGCAGGCGCTCTGTGAGTAGCCCAGCTCCGTGGCGGCTGCGGCCAGTGTTGGTGCGGCCAGCAGGGCCCTGTCCTCGTCGCGCGTCCAGCGGATGCGCGCGGGCCTGGGCTGACTACCTTCCGGGCGCAGCCAGTTCACGACCGACAGGGCTGAGGCGTGCTTGCGCTCCAGGGCGAGGCAGTCCCGGTAGTAGAGGTCCCCTACGAGTGCTTGCGCGGTCTCCGTGACGTAGAGGATGTTGTAGATCCCGTCGCGTGTGTTGCGTTTGATGGTGCGTTCGGCGCCGGTGAGTTCGCGGGCGTGGTCACAGAAGAACGTGGCGATCGCGGTGCTCGCTGTGGTCAGCGCGACGAACGGCAAGCCTTGGCTCGTACGGCCGACTGAGCCGTCGGCGTCGACGACGCCTCGGACGTAGTCGCGACGGGAGAAGGCCACGCTCGGTGGTGCGATCACCGTGGACTTGCTGCCGTGCGGCAGGCCGAGCTCCGTGAGCCTGTTGCGGGCTTCCAGGGAGTGCAGGCTCCAGGTGGCGGAGGTGTGGCTTGCGGTGAAGTTCGTCGCGCGGGTGCGTTGACGAATGGTGCTGTTGTACGGGGTCAAGCGCTGGAACGCACGCAGTATCTCGATGTCCCGTGCGCTGAGCTCGACGCTGAGGCGTCCTCTGTCCCGCGACTGTGAGGACAGGTGTCCGTCCATCTGTAAGAACCCGAACATGTACGCGTACTCGGGGACTTCGAGGTCCATGAAGTCGTGACCGCTAGGCTCGTGTGCAGCCATGAGGAAGGGTGCCTTCCTGTCTGGTCAGGCCCTCGGTTCGGGATGCCGCCCGGCCGGGGGCCGTCTGTGTGCTGTTGTCGGCTTGAGCCTAGGCAGGCCGGACAGCACGGAGGAATGGCGATAGAACGCGTTCACCTGGATAGGTGAACGCGTTCGAGGTGGTGGGGCCCTACTTCGCGTGGGAGACCGCGTAGATCATGACGAAGGCCACGATGTGGATGCCGAAGAGGAAGTACGCGAGGTACCACCACACCATGCGTTCGTTCTTCTTCTCCTCGGCCAGGCGGCGGGACTCCTGCTCGTGGCGGAGGCGGTCGAGGGGGTCGGAGGAGTCGGGGGAGCCGCCGGGGGTGCCGGGGTCGTCGGCGGCGTAGGTCACGGCTGTTCCCGGTGGACCTTCGTGTTGGAGGCCTGGGCGCGGGGGCGGACCACCAGCAGGTCGACGTTGACGTGCGGCGGGCGGGTGACCGCCCAGGTGATCGTGTCGGCGACGTCCTCGGCGGTCAGGGGCTCGGCCACGCCCGCGTACACCTTGGCGGCCTTCTCCGCGTCGCCGCCGAAGCGGGTGAGGGCGAAGCCCTCGGTCCTGACCATGCCGGGGGCGATCTCGATGACGCGGACGGGGGTGCCGACGATCTCCAGGCGGAGGGTCTCGGCGAGGACGTGGGCGCCGTGCTTGGCGGCCACGTAGCCCGCGCCGCCCTCGTACGTGGCGTGGCCCGCGGTGGAGGAGACGACGACCACCGTGCCGTCGCCGCTCGCGGTGAGGGCGGGCAGCAGGGCCTGGGTGACGTTCAGGGTGCCGATGACGTTCGTCTCGTACATCTGCCGCCAGTCGGCCGGGTCGCCGGTGGCGACGGGGTCGGCGCCGAGCGCGCCGCCCGCGTTGTTCACCAGGACGGCGATGCGCTGGAAGGCGGTGGCGAAGGCGTCGACGGCCGCGCGGTCGGTGACGTCGAGGCCGTACGCCGTCGCGCTGTGGCCCGCCTCCGTCAGCTCCGCCGCGAGCGCCTCGACGCGGTCCTTGCGGCGGGCCGTCAGGACGACGCGGTATCCGGCCTCGGCGAGGCCGCGCGCCGTCGCGGCGCCGATGCCGCCGCTGGCGCCGGTGACGACGGCGATGCCGGGCTTGCGGGGGGTGTCGGCGTGCGGCGTGGACGGCATGGGGGCTGCTCCCTCGGGTGCGGGGCTCGTACGGGCGTTCTCTCGCTCCGGCAGCCAGGATAGGCGGGGTGTCTCACTCGCCTCGCGGCGCGTACATGATCAGGGCCATGCCCGCGAGGCACACCAGGGCGCCGGTGACGTCCCACCGGTCGGGCCGGTAGCCGTCCGCGACCGCGCCCCAGGCGAGCGACCCGGCCACGAAGACGCCGCCGTACGCCGCCAGGATGCGGCCGAACTCGGCATCGGGCTGGAGCGTCGCGACGAAGCCGTAGAGGCCGAGGGCGAGGACGCCCGCGCCGATCCACACCCAGCCCCGGTGCTCCCGCACGCCTTGCCAGACGAGCCAGGCGCCGCCGATCTCGAAGAGGGCGGCGACGGCGAAGAGGGCGGCGGAGCGGGCGACGAGCATGGCACCCAGGGTGTCACGGGGCCGCGGCGTCGGCCGGTCCGCGGCCCTGGTCCCGGCGGCTGTGCCGCGTCGTCGCGTGGGCCGGTCCGCCACCGCCCCGTGCCGCGCCGTCCCTCCCCGGGCCTCAGCCGGTCCGGGCCTCCGTCAGGTCCAGTGCCCAGTCGTTGCACCGGCTCCAGCGGCCCTTCGGGTACTCGAAGTCGCCCGTGCCCACGAGGGTGAAGCCCGCCTTGCGGCAGACCGCGTTGGACGGGGCGTTCGTCGCGGCGGGGAAGGCGTGCAGCGAGCCGTGGCGGCGGGCCGCGCGGGCGTCCTCGACGGCCAGGAGGGTGGCGGTGATGGCGAGGCCCCGGCCCTGGAACTCCGGCAGCACGCCCCAGCCCGTCTCCCAGATCGTCTGCCCGGCGTGGATCGCCTCCCAGTAGCCGACGAGGCCCGCGGCCTCTCCCGCGTCCGCCGTCACGATCTTGAACATCCGGCCGGTGCCGCCCAGGTGCAGATATCTGTGGTGGCGGTCGCGGAGCTTCTCCTCCGGCTCGGGGCCGCCCAAGTGCGCCGTCATCGCGGGGGTGTTGTGCAGGACGAGCTGCGGGAAGTCGCCCTCGCCGTAAGGGACGAGGCGAACCGGTGGCGGCTGTGCCGTGGTGGGTGTGCGCTCCATGTCCTCACGGTAGGGGGAGGGTCTGACAACGCCGCCCTGGCACGGGATGACCAGCGTCAGTCTTCCGCTGGCGTGCCAATGCAGCCACCATGGAAGCGGATTCTGAGTCGCGGAACCGTAACGTCAGGGGGAACCACGGTATGGCGGAGTCTGCGAAGGACTTCTGTTCCGACTTGGTCGATCTGTCCGGGGTCTCCTTGGTCTCCTTGGCGGAGCTGCACGCCGGTGACGATCCGGTGCTGCGGCGGGCACTGCACCGCGCCGCGCGCCGGGCGAGCGTGTTCGCCGGCACGCTGGACGAGCAGAACAGCGAGGAAATGGCACTGCTGCGCGGGGACCGGCCGAGGCGCCGGGGGTGACCGACGGGCGGCTGGACCTGTACCGGCTCCCCGAGGAGTCGTTGAGGTCCATCGCCGCAGGTGACGCCCGGGCTCCGGAGCTGCGGCTGCTGCGCTCCGCCCAGCGCAGCCACCTGCTGCTCGTCCTGAGGTCGCTGGTCGAGCACGGCGGCGTGGCGCGGGCCCGGCCGCCCCGCGTCGGCGCGGTGGCGTCGGCGGAGGCGGCCTGGCGCCTGCTCGCCGCCGTGCAGCGCAGTGACCCGGGCGCGGTCGACGCGGTCCTCGCGGACCCCATGGTGATGGCCTGGGCCATGCGGCTGCTGCGGCGTCTGCGCGGCGTCGGCCGGGGTGCCGCGCCCTCGGCGGCTTCTTCGGCGGCGCCGCTGTGGGCGGATGTCGGCCAGCTGTACGCGCTGGCCGCGGCGGCGGCACTGCGTGCCGGGCGGGACGCCGTGGTGGGTGTGCCGGCCCACCGGGGCGTCGTGTGGGTGCCCGGCGCCGGGGCCGTGGGGCCGCTGTCGGCGCGCAGGTGGAGCGGGGCCGAGGTCCGGGTGTCCGCGCACGGCGCGGTCGTACGGGGGGAGGGCGGGGAGGTGCGGCTGCCCCGGGACCTGGGGGAGTCCGCGCCGGGGTGGCATCCGCTTCCGGTGCTGTGGGACGCGGCGCCCTGGTCCGATGAGCCGGGGGCCGCGCTCTGCTTCGACACGGTGACGCCGTACCGCGACTTCGTGGTGTCCCCGCGGGCTCCGGTGCGGATGGCGGGGCGGCGGTCCGGGCTGTGGCGGGAGCGGGTCGCCGGTGCGTGCGCCCTGCTGGCCCGCGAGTCCCCGGCGGACGCGGTGCGGCTCGCGGCGCTGGTGCGGGTCCTGGTGCCCCGGGCCTTCGCCGCGTCCACGCGCGGCCAGGTGGCCAGTTCCTCCTCGCCCGACGCCTTCGGCGCGGTCACGCTGTCGCTGCCGTACGACGAGGCGCAGATGGCCGCCACGCTGGTGCACGAGACCCGCCACCAGCAGTTGAACGCGCTGCTCAGCCTCGTGCCGCTGGTGCGGGAGCCGGGCGCGGGCGGGGGGCGTCCGCTGCACTACGCGCCCTGGCGCAGCGATCCGCGGCCCGTGCACGGCCTGTTGCACGGGGTGTTCGCGTTCGCGGGGGTGACGCGCTTCTGGCGGCTGCACCGGGAGTTCGTCACGGGGGACGAGGCGCGGCGTGCCGACTTCGAGTTCGCCGTGTTCCGGGACCAGGTGCGGGAGGTCGCCGCCGCTCTGCTGGCGGGTGCGGAACTCACCGCGGCGGGGCGGCTGTTCGTGGCGGAGATCGCGGCGGCGGCCGAGGGGTGGGTGAAGGAGGACGTCATGGCCGAGCCCGCGCGTCTTGCCGCGCACTACTGCGCGTTGCGGCGGGCCGTGTGGCGGGCGCGGCACCTGGAGTTCGACGGGACGGTGGCGCGGCGGGCCGCCGCCGCGCAGGCGGCGGGCGAGGCGGCTCCGCCGCTGCCGGGGTCGCGTCTGCGGCCGCGTCCGGACGCGATCCGTACGGACACCTTCGGGCATGTGGTCCGGCTCCATCTGGGGACGCCGGACGAGTTCGCCCGCCGTTGGCGGAGGGCCGACGCGGCGGGGGACGTGGTGATCGGTGCCGAGTGCGCGGCGGTGGCCGGGGACGCCGACGGTGCCGCGCGCCGTTACGCGGCGTGGGCCGAGGCGGCGCCGGGCGACGTGGAGGCGTGGATCGGCGCGGTGCTCGCGGACCCGGGCCGCTCGGCGGCCGGGGAGCTGCTGCTCGGCCGCCCGGAGGCCGTGGCGGCGGTGCGCCGGGCGGCGGCGGCCGAAGGGGCGGCGCCGCCGGGCCCGTTGGAGCTCGCGGAGTGGCTGCGCGGCGCTGTCGCCGCGCCCGGAGGGGACAGCGGCGACAGCGGGTGGAGCGGCGACAGCAAGTAGAGCGGCGACAGCAGGTGGAGCGGCGGTAGCAGGTAGCGGCGACCGGTGTGGCTAGAGCGAGATCAGGTCGATGTCCGCGTTGGCCCTGAGTCCCTTCTCGGCGTCGCGGGTCGCGGGGTGGGACGGGCCCAGGATGGTCCGGTAGGTGGACAGGGCCTCTTCGAGGATCTGGTTGCTCTCCTCCGTGCGGCCCAGGGCCTTGAGGTCGTGGCTGAGGTTCAGCTGGACGGCGAGGTTCGCGGGGTGCCGTTCGCGCAGCCGCGCGGCCTCTTCGGCGACGGCCGCGTCGATCTCGTGGGCCCGGTCGGGGCGGCCGAGCGCGAAGTGGTCGCTGGCCAGGTTCATCCGGGCGAGCAGGGTGCGCGGGTGCTCGGCCGAGAGGGTGCGGGTCAGCCCGTCGACGATCTCCTGGTCCAGGGCGAGGGCGCTGTCGTTCTCGCCGAGCAGCCGCAGGGTCACGGCGAGGTTCATGGCCATGGCGTGGCTGTGCGGGTGTTCGCGGCCGTAGAGTCCGCGGTGCTCCTCCAGGGCCTGTTCGGTCAGCTGCCTGGCCTCTTGCAGCTTGCCGACCTGGCGCAGGTCATTGGCGTGGCTGATGGCCATCTGCAGGTACTGGCGGCTGCGCTCCCCGAAGCGGTTGCGCACCAGGGAGATGTACGGGGTGGAGAGTTCGTAGGCGCCTTCGTGGTCGCCCTTCTTGCGGCGGGTCACGCAGAGGTTGCGGATCACCTGGACGGTGAACCAGTGGTCTCCGCCGAGCTGGTCGCGCAGTTCCTCGGCGAGCTGCTCGTAGCCTTCGAGCGACTCCTCGTACCGGCCCACTTCCTGGAGGTCGAGCAGGTAGGCGTTGTAGGTGGTCAGGGTGTAGAGGTGGTCCTCGCCGAGGACCTCCACGCGGCGTTGCCACGTGTCGTGGTCCAGTTCCCGTGCCTTCTCCGGTGAGCCCGCGAGGCGCAGGCTCACCGCGTAGTTGTGGGCGGTGAGGAGGGTGGCGGGGTCGTCGGGGCCGAATTCGGCGAGGCTCGTTTCGTAGACCCGCTGGTCGATCTCGCGGGCTTCGTAGAAGTTGCCGCGGATGCGGTGGTTGCCCGCCATGAAGCTCTGGGCCTGGAGGGTGTTCTCGTGGGCGTCGCCGAGGGCCCTGCGGTAGCGGTCGACGAGTTCGGCCTGGAGGTGGAAGGCGCGGTCGAGGTCGAGGTTCTGCTCGCGCAGGGCCTGGGCGATCTGCTGGTCGATGCCGAGGACTTCCTCGTGGTCGTCGCCGAGCCGCTGCCGCCAGATGTCGCCGGCGCGTTCTCCCAGGTTGAGGGCCGCCGAGTAGTCCCCCCTGGCCCGCAGGAACCACACCTCGTTGAGGACGAGGCGGCGGGTCCAGCCCTCTTCGCACTCGACGGCGTTGGAGGCCCGCAGATGGGTGAGGAGGGAGGAGTAGCGCGGCCAGAAGGTGGCGCGCTGGGGGTTCCTGGGGTCGGCGTTGGACAGGAGCTGGTGGGCGGCGTGCCGCATCTGGGCGCGCTCCTGGGGGTTCATCTGCTCGACGAGGACGCGCTGGACCAGGCGGTGCAGCTGGACGGTCGACTGGCGGTGGTCGATGCGGGCGAGGGCGTAGCGGCCGATCTCGCGCACGGCGCGGCCGAGTTTGACGGGGTCGTCGAGCGCGGCCTGGAGTTCCTGGGGCACGGAGATGCCGCGGACGGCGGAGAAGAGGTCCCAGGAGATGGGTTCGGGGGCGAAGAACGCGCAGACCTGGAGGAGCTGGAGGGCGTCGGGGCGGTCCTCGCGGAGGCGTTCCAGGGACACGTTCCAGGCGGCCGCGACCGGCATCTCGTAGTCGGGCGGCGGGTCGGACTGGAGGAGTTCGGCCCATTTGCGTTCGAAGAGTTCCAGGTACTGCTGGACGGGCATGCCCGTCTCGGCCAGCCAGACGGAGGCCTGTTCGACGGCCAGGGGGAGGTCGCCGAGGGAGGCGGCGAGGTGGTTGACGGCCTCGTCGGGGAGCTCGGGGCTGCGGCGGCGCAGCAGCGAGACGCTCTCCTCGCGGGCGAACACGTCGACCTCGAGGGAGCTCGCCGTGCTGGACCACTGGACGTTGCGGGAGGTGACGAGGATCCGTCCGGGGCCGTCACTGGGGAAGTACTTGCGTACTTCTTTGGGGTCTTCGGCGTTGTCGAACACCAGCAGCCAATCGCTGTAGGGCTCGCCCCTGCGCAGCGCGTCGAGGACGGCCGGGACCGCGGAGATCTCGGAGCCGGCCTGGAGCCCCATCTGTTCGCCCAGTTCGATGAGGGACTGGACGATCTGGTTCTCCTGCTCGGAGGCCACCCACCAGATGAGCCGGTAGTCACGGCTGTGCCGGTACACGTATTCGACGGCGATCTGTGACTTCCCCACGCCGCCCATGCCGTGCAGGGCCTCGGGGAGCACCGCGGTGACTCCGGTGCCGAGGCGGTCCTGCAGCTGTTCGAGCAGGGTTTGGCGGCCGGTGAAGTTCCTGTTCCGCTGCGGTACGTTCCCCCAGATTCGGGGCGGGTCGTGCGGGCCGCGCGGGCCCGGGGCAACCGGCAGACCGGCAGACACGGCGGGGCCTCCAGAAAGGGAGCGAGGGGGAGCTGAGGGAGAGGGGGGCGGGGTGGTTGCGGAGGGGCTTGGAGCAGTGGGGGGTGGGGCGGTGGAGGACGCGGCCCGGGATGGGGGCGGCGCCGAAAAGCCCTCGCGGTCCGGGGTGTTCGCCGGGGCTTGCGGCCGGTACCGTATCGCAGTTTGATGGCTCTTTTTCAAGTTTGACCCGCTATCAGCCTTTGAGTACTGTAATGAATGCTTATGTCCTGATGTAAAGGCTTCGTCGCGAGTCAGGGCGCGCGGGCCTGCCGCATGGCTTTGCAACAGCCTTCCCAAGTGATTGGCGCGGGCGAGATAGGGCCCCGAAAGGGCGCAGAGCGCGGTGTAGAGATGGGTCACGAAAGGGCGCGTCTGGTCCGTGATCGGCGGGTCCGCGGGGTCGCCGTCCGGCGCGACCAGGGCGCCGCCGCCCTCCCAGAGCGCTTCGAGCCGGGGCCCCAGGAACCCCTGGACCTGCCGCAGCGCCCCGATGGTGTCGGCGCGCCGCCCGAGCGCGAGCAACTCCTCGCGCACGCCCTCCACGAAGTCGTACGACACGCGGTACGCGTCCTCGACGTCGGCGGTGTCGTCGCCGCGGCGCACCAGGCCGAGCAGCACGATCTCGGCCAGGTTCCAGAACCGGGTGCCCGGCAGGGCCTGTTGGAGCAGCCGCATGACCGGCAGGTTCAGGGGCACCGCGGCCAGGCGCTTGGCCAGGGCGAAGCCCGCGGGCGACGCGGTGGCGCGGAACCGGCGCACCACGGCTGCCGCCCGCTCGGCGCGGTCCCGCTCCGGCGACGGCTCGGGCGCGGCGCCCCGGCCCGGCTCGTCGGTCTCGTCGAGGCCGTCCAGGAGCACGTCGGCGAGGCGCTCGGGCACCGGGCCGACCGCCTCCGCGCGCAGGTCCCCGGCCGGTGCCGTCAGGAGCGCGGCGATGCGGTGCCACTGGCTGGTGTCGGCCGCGGCCACCAGGCGGGCCCAGCGGCCGAGCGACTCCGGGCGCAGCTCCACCACCGGGACGGCGATGGCGTCCGCGGGGCCCGGCTCGGGGACGGCGTGGGGCGCCAGGGCGTCGGCCTCCGGGGAGCAGGTCTCGGCGTCGTAGCGGCGGTTGGGCTCGGCCGGGGACGCGGTGCGCAGCCGGACGGGCGTGACCGTGGGCAGGGTGAGGTCCCACAGGTGCTGGGGCAGCACGTTCAGGACGGCGGTGGGGGAGGTGCCCGCGAGGCGGTGCAGGAACGCGGCGGCGCTGCCGTCGCGCCAGGCGTCGTGGCCGCCGTCCGTGACGACGAGGACCAGTTGGCGCGCGCCGGGGGACAAGGCGGCGGGCGGGGCCCCGTGCGGGGTCCAGCGCAGCCGCCGCACCGTGCGGAACGCCGCCGTCTGCTCCATCAGTTCGCCGATCTGGCGGGCCGTGCGGCGCCACAGGGCCATCGAGGGGCCGTCGTCCACGAGCAGCAGCAGGTCCTGCCGCCGCTCCGGCAGCGAGCGGCACACCGGCGTCCACAGGCCGTCCACGGCGGCCCGCTCGGCGGTGGCCTCCTCGTCGAGGGCCGTGTCGTACGGCGAGGACCGGAACAGGCGCAGCGGGCGCAGGGCGCGGCCGAGGGCGAGGGAGTCGAGCCGCGTGCCCTCGGCGCGGGCGGCCTGCTCGGCGCTCGGGGCACCGCCGAAGCCGCCGCGCAGGCCGACGAGCGGCCTGACGGGGGCGGCGGCGACGGGCGGCGCCTTCTCGTGGTCGGTCTGCGGATGGTCTTGGGGGTGCTTCTGGGGGTGCTCTTGCGGGCGTTCCCGTGCGGGTTCCTGGGGACGGTCCTCCGGGTGCTCGCCCGGGGCGTCAGGGGCGCCGGGCGCGTGGGGCGCATCGGGGGCATCGGGGGCGGGGCGCCCCGGCCCGACCGCGCCGCGCGCCCTCGTGCCGCGCGTCGCCTGCTGCGGCGGGAACACCGGCAGTGCCGCGTCCCGGCAGGCGGCCAAGTACACGGCGTCCGCGAGCTCCGTCCACGTGGGCGCGTCCGGATTCGGGGTGTCCGGGGCCTGCCCGGCGCGCGCGGACTCCCGTGCGGCCTCGGGCGGCGGCTCCGCGGCGGCGACCGTCATCCCGGCCTCGATTCCGCCCCCGCCCCGTCGAGCCGGTGCCACAGGGCGTCGACCAGTTCGTCGAGCGCCCCCGCGTCGGCGGGTAGGCGTCCCGATGTCGTCAAGTACACGGAGTTCAGCAGCTGGTCGATGGCGAGGCCGCCGCGCTCCCGGCTGCGCCTCAGGAACCGCTCGATCAGATCGCCGCCGTCCCCGCCGCGGGTGGCCGCGCCTTCCGCGAGGTGTGCCGTCACCATGTCGACGAGCTGTGTACGATCCGGATCCGGCATATGCAGGCGCAAACAGCGCCGTAAGAAGGCGGGTGGGAACTCGCGTTCGCCGTTGGACGTGATGACCACGATCGGGAAGGCGCGGCACCGGACGACACCGCCGGTGATCTCCGCGGCGCCCTCCGGGTCGTCGGTCAGGACGGTCACGCGCGGATGGCGCCGCCGGGCCCGCAGCAGCTCGGAGACCGGGAACTGGCCCTCTTCGAAGACGCTCAGCAGGTCGTTGGCCAGGTCCTGGTCGCTCTTGTCCAGCTCGTCGATCAACAGGACGCGCGGGCTCTCGTACGGGAGCAACGCCGTTCCCAGGGGGCCGAGTTGGACGTAGTCACCGATTCCGGGGAGCTGCTCGTCGGCTGCCGTCGCGCCGTCGGCCGTCCGGGGTGCGACGGGGGAGTCCTCCGCCGTGCGCAGCGCGCGCAGCGCGGCGGAGTCCTGGACGCGGCCGATCGCGTCGTACTCGTACAGGCCCGAGCGCAGTGTCGTCCTGCTGGTGATGTGCCAGCGAAGGACCCGGCCGAGCCGCAGCTCGCGGCTGATGCGGTAGGCGAGGCTGCTCTTGCCCGTGCCGGGGCGGCCCGTCACCAGGAGCGGGCGTCGCAGAAGCAAAGCCGCGTTGACCATGTCGGCCTCGCGCCGCAACTGTTCGGAGGCCGGGGAGCGCCCCGAAGGGCTGCCGAGCCTGCGCGCGACCTCGTCGTCGTCGGCGGGGGGCGGCGGCACCACGGGCCCGCCGGTGAACCGGCGCCAGGGCGGTGGTTCGGGCAGCAGCTCGCGCAGGGTCGTGTCGTACAGCGGCTGCCCCGAACCCCGGTAGATCCACCAGCGGTTCTGGCTGGCGGAGCCGGAAGTTCCGGCAGGCGCGGCGGAGTTGGGGGAGCCGGGGTCCGGGCCGGACCCGGGGTCGCCCTCGGCGGGGCCGGGGCCCGTGGCCGCCGGGTCCGCCGCTTCCGCGGGTGCCGCTGCGTCCGTGTCCGCAGTCGTGTCCTGTGACCGGACGTCCTCGGCGCCCGCCGCGCCGACCGGACGGATCCCTTGGGGCACGCCGTCCTCGGGAAGCATCGCGTCCTACCCTCCCCCCTGTGCGGAAGCATCCGCCATGGCGCCGCCCCCTCCTGGAAGGCGGTACGGATCGTCCCAGAGCAGTGCTGCGTGGCGACCGAGCGTAGAGTCGCCCTCAGCAGCATCCCCGGCTTTTGCCTCTATGCGCAACGACCGGACGGCATCGGGTAGTTGATGGATTCCTGTGCGAGCGGCCAAGTCGGCCAGCTCGCCGCGGAACACCGGATCTATGCCGCCCCGCCTGTCCCACACCACGATCGGCACCCCGGCGCGCAGCGACTCGGCCAACTCGTCGACACCGGAACCGCTTCCTCCGACGTGGCCCGGCGGGTCGCTGAGGACCACCATGACGCGCCGGGGGTCCGAGAGCAGCCGGGAGCGGCCGTCGTCGGGGAACCAGTGCACGGGGCCCGCGCGGCCGGTGAGGAGCGCGTCCCAGCGGCGCGCCCAGCGGCCGTGGGTGTCCGTGCGCTCCATCCGTTCGAGGCTGCGCAGGAGCACCGGGTGGTCCTCCCCGAGGCTGCCGTCCGCGCCGTGGAAGCCCCTCTTGGCCCACCGCTCGACCGGCAGTCCCAACAGCTCCCTGGGCAGCACGAACTCCAGCGTGAGGTCCTCCTTGCAGAAGTAGGCCCAGCCCGTCTCCGCCTCCTCCACCAGGGACTTCACCTGCTCGGGCAGCTCGGCCACGTCGACGCGCAGATCCCCGCCGCGCACCGGATAGGGCTCGGGCCCCTCGATCTGCCACCAGTACGAGAGCAGCCGCTCGTCCGCGTGGTCGGGGTCGGGCAGGGGGCGCAGCCGGATCAGCAGACAGGCGCTCGGCGCCCACACCGGCTCCTGGCCCACGGCACGCACCGGGGGCGCGGGGGTGGGGGCCGCCGCGCGGACGCCGCGCCCAAGAAGGCCGGATTCCGCCCCTGCCGCCACGGGCAGGACGGGATCGCCGCTCTCGACCGGCACGACGGGCACGTTCTCGGCCCTCGCCGGGCGGCCCCGGCCCCGCTCGCCCCGGCAGGCGGCCGGGCGCACGGGCCCGTCGCCGTACGGCTCGGGGCGGGCGCGGTGCTCCATCGCCCAGTCGAGCAGGTCCTGTTGCTGCTGGCCCTTCGCGTAGCGGGCGAGGTGCTCGACGAGCAGGACGCAGGGCGGCAGTTCGCCGGGCCGGGCGTTGAGCGTCGCGGCGTGCACGACGGCGAGCCAGGGCTCGGTGCAGTGGGCGGGCAGCGGGTCGGCGCGGTACCGCATGACCTCCTGGTACGCGCCCGCGACGTCGAGCACTTCGAGACCGCCGAGCGCCTCCATCAGACGGGACCAGTCCTCCGGCGGGAACAAGGGCACCTCCGCCACGGCGATCGCGGTCCGTACGCGCTCGGTGTAGCGCGTGTTGCCTTCGAGGAGTTCGACGACGCCGCCGAGGACCTGGAGGCCGTCGGCGTACTCCAGGACGGCCATGAGGAGCGAGGAGAGGTACGTCCGCCGCCGGGCGCTGTCCGGCACCGCGACCGTCGCGCCGAGGGCCCGGCCCACCATGCGGGTGCACTCGCGAAGGGTGGCCGTCTCGTCGAAGGCCGGTACGCCGTCGAGGGCGTCGAGCACGATCTTGGGCGGTCCCCAGGACTGCGTCACGGGGCATCGCCGCCCGGGGCCTGCGGCCACACCTCGTCGAACAGGGCGAGCGCCGCCCGTGCCGGTTCTGACGACTCGTCAAGCATGCGCAGCGCGGTCACGAGCGCCTCCCTGCCGTCGCGGTGGTCGACGCAGGCCTGCACGACGTGGAAGACCTGGAGGCGCGGTCTGGGGTGGTCCCGGACGCCGTGCCGGATGTGCGCGGGCAGCAGCCGCCGCAGGGTGGCCGCGCGGTCCTCCTCGACCAGGGGCACCCCCAGGAGGGCGTCGGCGAGGGCGAACTGCTCGCGGTCGGTGGGGAGTTGGGGCGGCGGGCGCTCGGCGCGGGGTCCCGCCGCGGTGCCGCGGCCCGGGGGCTCCGCCGGGCCCGCGCTGCCGTTCGCGCCGCCGTCGACCGCGTCGGCGAGGGCGGGGCACAGACGGGCCGCCGCCTCCATGGGGAGCATCCACGCGGCCCTGGTGCGCCGGTCGCCGAGCGCGGCCGTGAGCATGCCGACCACCCTGCGCGTGGCGGGGTCCCAGACGCCCGCGCCGCTGAAGCCCGGCTCGATCCAGGCGCTCGCGGCGTCGAGCCCGTCGAGCTGCACCCAGTCCATGTGCGGGCCCCCGCGGCCCGCGAGGCTCGCTCTGGACCACAGCCCGTCGGGCGCGCGGGCGGGGTGGCCGTAGACGCTCACCTCGCGCCGGTCGGGTTCGCCGCAGGGGCCGAGCCGGGCGAAGCCGACGTCGGGGGGCGGCCGCCAGGTGGTGGTGAGGACCGCGAGGTCACCGACCCCCTCCTCCGGGCCGGGGAACCAGCCGCCGGGCACGACCGTGGCCTCGCCGGGCGCCACCCCCGGGTGGCCGCCGACGTCCACGCGGACCGGGTCGGCGGGAGCGTCGGGGCTCGTCCGGCGCAGGGCGCCCGCGACCACGTGCGCGCAGGTCAGCACGTAGCAGGGCGCCACCATGATGCCGGCGCCCCGTAAGTCGCCCGCCGGCGTGAGGACGCGCACGCGCCCCGCCGCGGGCGTGCTCTGCCCATCCCCCTCGGCCACTGCCCCGCCCCTTCCCCCGGCACGGATCCGACGGCGCGCACTTCCCGGTACGGAGCCAGCGTACGAAGGACGCACGCTCCGCGCACCGGCGCTGCGCGCACCGGAGTGTCCCGGGTCCGTAACCGCCGGTTCCCCGGTGCCTACCCGGGGAACCGGGCGTTCACGGCCAGACCAGGCAGTACGCCTGATGTCCCGCGTCGTGCAGGCGGTGGCTGAAGTCCTGCCACTCGTGCAGGAGTTGGTAGACGTTGAACGCGTCGCGGGGGCCGCCGCGGTCCGGGACCGTGGACCAGATGAAGGCGGCGGCGCCGACCGACTCCTCGCCGACGCCGCGCAGCGGGTCGACGACCGTCATGGGGAGCTTCACGACCGCGTAGTCGGGGTGGAGGACGACCAGTTCCAGCGGGGGGACCTTGTGCAGGGGTATGCCTTCGATGCCGGTGAGGACCATCGCGGCCATCGTCTCCGGCTTGATCTTCGTGAACATGCCGCCCATGCCCAGCTCGTCGCCGCCGAGCTCCTCGGGCCGCATCGAGATCGGTACCCGGGCCGCGGTCGCGCCGTCCGGGGCCCCGAAGTACTTGTAGGTCACCCCCACCCCGCTGCTCCTGCTTCCCGTACGGTCACGCCTCGCCCTGTCCGGCGCCCGCTGCTCGGGGGCCGGGGCCGCCTCCGCATCTCGCCGGTGCTTGCCCCGCCGGGCACGCCGGGGACCCAGGCCGTCGGTCCCCTCGCCCAGTCCACCACCGCGCTGCATATCTCCACCCGACTGCTTTTCCAGGGCGCGCGGGCCTTGCCGCGCAACCCGATCATCGTGTCAGTGACCTCCCCCACGGTCACCCGCCGAAACGTGGGGTGAAACACCAGTCCACAGGATCTCCGCACCACCCGCCCCGAGGGAAGGCGGTGCGGCCGGAAAGCCGGCGCGCAGGAGGCCCCGGCGCGCCGTCCGGACCCTCTGACACCATGGTTCATGTGAGCTTCCCGTATAGCGCCCCAGTTTCGCAGACTCTTTTCGACCGTGCGGCGGCCGTGACGCCCGGCGGTGTGAACTCGCCCGTGCGCGCCTTCCGCGCGGTGGGTGGTACGCCCCGCTTCATGGTGTCCGGTACCGGTCCGTACCTCACGGACGCCGACGGTCGCGAGTACGTCGACCTCGTGTGTTCGTGGGGGCCCATGATCCTCGGCCACGCCCACCCCGAGGTGACCGCGGCGGTCCAGGAGGCCGTCGCGCGCGGCACGTCCTTCGGCACGCCGGGCGAGGGCGAGGTCGCCCTGGCCGAGGAGATCGTGGCCCGGATCGCCCCCGTCGAGCAGGTCCGCCTGGTGTCCAGCGGCACCGAGGCGACGATGTCCGCCATCCGCCTCGCCCGCGGGTTCACCGGGCGCGCCAAGGTGATCAAGTTCGCCGGGTGCTACCACGGCCACGTGGACGCGCTCCTCGCCGCGGCCGGGTCCGGCGTCGCCACCCTCGGCCTGCCGGACACGCCCGGGGTCACGGGCGCCCAGGCGGGCGACACCATCGTCCTTCCGTACAACGACATCGAGGCCGTGCACGAGGCCTTCCACAACCACCCGGGCCAGATCGCCTGTGTGATCACGGAGGCCTCGCCGGGCAACATGGGCGTGGTGCCGCCCGGACCCGGCTTCAACGAGGGCCTGAAGTCCGCGTGCGAGAAGAACGGCGCGCTGTTCATCTCCGACGAGGTCATGACCGGCTTCCGGACGAGCAGGGCCGGCTGGTTCGGGGTGGACGGGGTCGTGCCCGACCTGATGACCTTCGGCAAGGTCATGGGCGGCGGCTTCCCCGCCGCGGCGTTCGGCGGCCGCGCCGACGTGATGGCGCACCTCGCCCCGGCGGGCCCCGTCTACCAGGCGGGCACGCTCTCCGGGAACCCGGTCGCGACCGCCGCGGGCCTCGCGCAGCTGCGGCTGCTCGACGACGCCGCGTACGCGAAGGTCGACGCGGTCTCCGAGCGGATCCGCGGCCTGGTGGGCGAGGCACTCACCAAGGAGGGCGTGGCGCACCGCGTCCAGAACGCCTCCAACATGTTCTCCGTGTTCTTCACGGACCGCGAGGTGCGGGACTACGAGGGCGCGAAGGCGCAGGAGTCGTTCCGCTTCACCGCGTTCTTCCACTCGATGCTGTCGCAGGGCGTGTATCTGCCGCCGTCGGCCTTCGAGTCCTGGTTCGTGTCCACCACCCATGACGAGCGTGCGGTCGAGAAGATCGCGGCGGCCCTTCCGGCGGCCGCGCGCGCCGCCGCCGAGGCCGAGGAGGTCAGCGCGTGAGCGGGGCCGATGAGCTGACCGTCGTCCATCTGATGCGCCACGGCGAGGTGCACAACCCGGACGGGATCCTGTACGGGCGCCTGCCCGACTACCACCTCTCCGAGCTCGGGCGGCAGATGGCCGACCGGGTCGCCGAGCACCTGTCGTCGCGGGACGTCACGCACGTCGTCGCCTCGCCGCTCGACCGGGCGCAGGAGACGGCGACGCCGATCGCCAAGGCGCACGGCCTCGACCTCGCGACGGACGGGCGGCTCATCGAGGCCGGCAACGTCTTCGAGGGCAAGACCTTCGGCGTCGGCGACGGCGCCCTGAAGAACCCGGAGAACTGGAAGCACCTGGTCAACCCCTTCAAGCCGTCCTGGGGCGAGCCGTACGTCGAGCAGGTCGTGCGGATGATGGGCGCGCTCGACGCGGCGCGGGACGCGGCGCGCGGGCACGAGGCGGTGTGCGTCAGCCACCAGCTGCCGATCTGGATCGTGCGCAGCTTCGTGGAGAAGCGGCGCCTGTGGCACGACCCGCGCAAGCGGCAGTGCACGCTCGCCTCGCTCACGTCGTTCACGTACCGCGGCGACAAGATCGTGTCGGTGGGGTACTCGGAGCCGGCGCGGGATCTGGTGCCTAAGCACCTCCTGGCAGGGGCCAAGCCGGTGAAGGGCAAGGCCAAGGCCTTCGGGGCCTAGCCGGTGCGCTGGGCTTGAGCAGCGTCGGCCCCTGCGGGGCCGGGCCTGGCGCTGCCGCCTGCCGTCTTTTCGCCGCGGGTCGCCCGTGCCTTGGCGCGCAGTTCCCCGCGCCCCTTGGGGGCGCTTCCTGTGTGGTTGCTGTGTGCGGCGGGTGATGGGGTGGCCACCCTATGGCGTGGAATGTCTGTTCTCTGTAATAGGCCCCGAATAGGTCCGGCTTGGCCGGAACCCGTCCCGGCGTCGTGCCCTCTAAGTGGTTGTCCTTTGCACAACCGAGGGCGCGACGAATGGGGATGGAATGCGCGACGACAGCCGGACGGACACGGACCTGGGCGGCGGAGCACCGGCCGCGAGCCGTGGTGCGCTGAGCCGGCGGGGCGCGATAGGCCTGGGCATAGGCACCGCGGCGGCCCTCGGGCTCACCGCCTGCGGCTCCGGCTCCGGGGACTCGGGCTCCGCCGCCGCCGACAAGGGCAAGGGCGGCGGCGCAGAGCCGGAGCGCCCGGCCAAGCCGATCGGTGACGGCTCCACGGCGTTCACCGGAAAGCAGCCCAACCAGCCGGAGGCGCCCCGCCCCCTTGAGCCGGGGGAGACGCCGCCGCAGTTCGTGATCTTCTCCTGGGACGGCGCGGGCGAGGTCGGCAACGGCCTGTTCCCGCGCTTCCTGAAGCTCGCGAAGGAACACGACGCGGGGATGACGTTCTTCCTCTCCGGGCTGTATCTGCTGCCCGAGTCGAAGAAGCGGCTCTACCGTCCGCCGAACAACGCCGTCGGCGCCTCCGACATCGGCTACCTCACGGACGGCCACATCAAGGAGACCCTGAAGTACGTCCGCCAGGCGTGGCTGGAGGGCCACGAGATCGGCACGCACTTCAACGGCCACTTCTGCGCGGGCACCGGCACCGTCGGCAACTGGACGCCCGCCCAGTGGCAGAGCGAGATCGACCAGGCCAAGTCCTTCGTGAAGAAGTGGCGGACGAACACGGGCTGGACGGACCTGCCGCCGCTGCCGTTCGACTACGAGAAGGAGCTGGTCGGCGGCCGCACGCCGTGCCTGCTCGGCCAGAACAACCTGCTGCCGACCGCCAAGAAGCTCGGCTGGCGCTACGACGCGTCCTCGCCCGGCGGCCGCCAGAAGTGGCCCGAGAAGAAGCTGGGCATCTGGGACCTGCCGCTGCAGCAGGTCCCGTTCCCCGGGCACTCCTTCGAGGTCCTGTCGATGGACTACAACATCCTCGCCAACCAGTCGAAGAACTCCACGAAGGCCCCGCCGGCCAACTACCCGGGCTGGCGCAAGCAGGCCACCGAGGCCTACCTCGCGGGCTTCAAGCGCGCCTACGAGTCCAACCGTGCCCCCTTCTTCATCGGCAACCACTTCGAGGAGTGGAACGGCGGCATCTACATGGACGCCGTCGAGGCCGCGATCAAGGGCATCGCCGGGAAGAAGGACGTACGTCTGGTCTCCTTCCGGCAGTTCGTGGACTGGCTCGACGTGCAGAAGCCCGAGGTGCTCGCCAAGCTGCGCAGCCTGGAGGTCGGCCAGAAGCCCACCGGCGGCTGGAAGAGCTTCCTGTCCGACGCGGGCTCCGGCGGCAGCCGCAAGGACGCCGAGAAGGACACCGGCAGCACCGGCAACGCGGCCTGAACCACCGCCTTGAAAACACGCGGAAACCTTGTCTGAAATGGGACTTTCCGCTACCGCGGGGGGCGTCGAAGATCCCCGAATCGGGCATGCGAAACTTTTCACATGAGTGCCGCCTGCCGCGCCCCCCGCAGCCAGAACCGCAGTCTTGACCGCCGTGCCAGCCGCCGTCGCAGTCGCGCGTCGGCGCTGGCGGCGGCTGCGGCGGCCGCCGCGCTCACCCTGACGGCCTGCAGTTCGGGCGGTACGTCGGGCGGTTCCGGCAACACGAACTTCATCGTCGGCTCCGACGGCATCTCCACCGTGAAGAAGGCCGACCGGCACGACGCGCCGGACCTCGACGGTGAGAGCCTCGAAGGCGAGAAGCTCAGCCTCGGCGACTACAAGGGCAAGGTCCTCGTCGTCAACGTCTGGGGCTCCTGGTGCCCGCCGTGCCGCGCCGAGGCGCCGACCTTCGCGAAGGTGGCCAAGGAGACCAAGGCCAAGGGCGTGGAGTTCGTCGGCATCAACGCCCGCGACCCCGAGAAGGGCCCGGCCATCGCCTTCGAGAAGGACAAGGGCGTGCCGTACCCGAGCCTGTACGACCCGATGGGCAAGCTGATGCTGCGCTTCCCGCGGGGCACGCTCAACCCGAACTTCATCCCCTCCACCCTCGTCATCGACAAGGACGGGAAGATCGCCGCGCGCTCGCAGCGGGCCCTCAGCGAGGAGAAGCTGCGCAAGATGATCGACCCCGTGCTCGCGGAGAAGTGACCGACGTGTCGACCGCCATCGCCGCCGCCCAGACGCTCGCCGTGTCCGATCCGAACCAGACCGTGATGAGCGGAGCCCTGCTCTTCGCGATTCCCGTCGCGATCCTCGGAGGCCTCGTCTCGTTCTTCTCCCCGTGCGTCCTGCCGCTGGTGCCGGGCTACCTCTCCTACGTGACCGGCGTGACCGGGCAGGACCTGGAGGAGGCCAAGCGGGGCCGGATGGTCGCGGGGGCCGGGCTCTTCGTGCTCGGCTTCACCGCGATCTTCGTACCCGCCGGGATGTTCGTCGGGGCCCTCGGGCAGACCCTGAAGGAGCACCAGAGCACCGTCACGAACGTGCTCGGCGTGGTGATGCTCCTGCTCGGGCTCTTCTTCATGGGCCTCATGCCCTGGCTCACCCAGCGCGAGTTCCGCTTCCACAAGCGGCCCGCCACCGGGCTCGTCGGGGCCCCGATACTGGGCGCGCTGTTCGCCGTAGGGTGGACGCCGTGCATCGGCCCGACGCTCGCGGCCGTCAACGTCCTGTCGTTCGAGGGCGCCGACCCGCAGCGCGGCGCGCTCCTCGGCGTCGCGTACTGCCTCGGCCTCGGCATCCCGTTCATCCTCGCGGCCGTCGCGTTCCGCAAGGCGCTCGGCGCGTTCGGCTGGGTGAAGCGGCACTATGCCTGGGTGATGCGGATCGGCGGCGGCATGATGATCGTGACCGGGCTGCTGATGCTGACCGGCGTCTGGGACAGCGTCATGCAGCAGATGCAGGTCTGGTCGAACAGCTACTCGGTGGGGATCTGATCCATGAGCAAGACCACGACCACCCGGGACGAGTCCGTCGCCCAGGACGAGCTCGGGGCGGCCGGTGCGCAGCTGTCCACCGCCCCCCTCGACGAGGTCACCGGCGGCGGGCCGAGCCTGCCCTCGCTCGGCGTCATCGGCTGGTTCCGGTGGATCTGGCGGCAGCTGACCTCCATGCGGGTCGCGCTGCTCCTGCTGCTCCTGCTCTCGCTCGGCGCGATCCCCGGCTCGCTCATCCCGCAGCAGGGCACCGACGAGCTCAAGGTCCAGGACTTCAAGGACACCCACACCACGCTCGCGCCGATCTACGAGAAGCTCGGCCTGTTCCACGTCTACAGCTCGGTGTGGTTCTCCGCGATCTACATCCTGCTCTTCGTCTCGCTCATCGGCTGCATCGTGCCGCGCACCTGGCAGTTCGTCGGCCAGCTCCGCGGCCGCCCGCCGGCCGCGCCCAAGCGGCTCACCCGGCTGCCCGCGTACACCACCTGGCGCACCGACGCCTCGCCCGAGCAGGTCAACGAGGCCGCGCTCGCGCTGCTCAAGCAGCGGCGCTTCCGCTCCCACCAGGTGGGCGGGGCCGTCGCCGCCGAGAAGGGCTATCTGCGCGAGGCCGGGAACCTGGCCTTCCACATCGCCCTGATCGTGCTCCTGCTCGCCTTCGCCGCCGGACAGCTGTTCAAGTCCGAGGGCGGCAAGCTGATCATGGAGGGCGACGGATTCTCCAACACGCTCACGCAGTACGACGACTTCAAGTCCGGCAGCCTGTTCAGCACCGACGAACTGGAGCCGTTCAGCTTCAAGCTGCGCAGCTTCGAGGGCACGTACGAGACGTCGGGACCCCAGCGCGGCACGGCCCGCACCTACAAGGCGCACGTGACCTACACCGAGGGCGCCGACGGGCCGGAGAAGCAGAAGGCCATCGAGGTCAACAAGCCCCTTGAGGTCAACGGCACGAAGGTCTATCTGATCGGCCACGGCTATGCGCCCACGGTCACCGTCCGCGACGGCCGGGGCAAGGTCGTCTCCCGCGTCTCCGTGCCGCTGCTGCCCATCGACTCCATGGGCACGGCCACCGGCGCCATCAAGATCCTCGACGGCTACCGCGACAAGAACGGCAAGAAGGAGCAGCTCGGCTTCAACGCCTTCTTCGTGCCCACGTTCGCGGGCGAGGGCAACGGCCAGATGTTCTCCCAGTTCCCCGCGCCCTTCAATCCGCGGCTCGCGCTCTCCGCGTACCACGGCAGCCTCGGCGTGGACTCCGGCATCCCGCAGAACGTGTACCAGCTGGACACGCGCAAGATGCAGAAGTTCAAGGACGCCAAGGGCGAGCTGCTGAAGAAGCGGCTCAAGATCGGCGAGACCATGAAGCTGCCGAACGGCGCGGGCTCGATCACCTTCGAGAAGGAGCTCAAGCAGTGGGCGACCTTCCAGATCTCCCAGGAGCCGGGCAGCGGCTGGGCCCTGGGCGGCGCGATCGCCGCGATCGCGGGCCTCGCCGGCTCGCTGTTCATCCAGCGCCGCCGCGTCTGGGTCCGGGCGGTGCGGGGCGCCGACGGCGTCACGGTCGTCGAGATGGCGGGCCTCGGCCGCAGCGAGTCCGCCAAGGTGCCCGAGGAGCTGGCCGCGCTGGCGGAGAGCCTGCACGGGCAGGCACCGAGCGCGCCGGAACCGGAGGCCGCCGATACGGCCGACCCGGCCGACACCGCTGAGGCCGCCGCGCCGTCCGGCAAGGACGCGGGCGACCCGGACGCCGAAGCTCCGGACGCCGAAACCCCGGACGCCGAAACCCCGGACGCCGAAACCCCGGACACCGAGACCCCGGACACCGAGACCCCGGGCAAGGACACCCCGGACACCGACGACCCCCACCCCACCCCCGCTGTTCCTGCCGAAGGGGCTGAGAAGTGACGCTCGCCACCACCCTCGCCGCCGAAACCAACGAGAACCTCGCGCACATCAGCAATGTGCTGATCTACTCCGCGATGGCCGTCTACCTCCTCGCCTTCTTCGCGCTCATGGCGGAGTGGCTGTTCGGCAGCCGAAGCAAGGTCGCCCGCACCGCCGCCGCGCTCACCGCGAGCGACGGGGCGAAGGAGACCGCCGCCGCCAAGGCCTCCGGTCCTGCCGTCACGGTGCGGGCCAAGGGCGGCACGGCCACCCTGGAGCGGCCCGAGGCCGCGCCCAAGGTCGTCACCCGCGCGGCCGCGGGCAGCCGCGACGTGCCGGACGGTCCGGGTGCCGCCGCCGGTGACGAGCAGGGCGACCTCTACGGCCGCATCGCCGTCTCGATGATCGCTCTCGGCTTCCTCGTCGAGGCCGGTGGTGTCCTCACCCGCGCGCTCTCGGTGCAGCGCGCGCCGTGGGGCAACATGTACGAGTTCAACATCACCTTCTCCACGGTCGCGATCGGTGTCTTCCTGGGACTGCTCGCCCTGAAGAAGAACGTCCGCTGGATCGGTCTGCCGCTGATCACCACGGTCCTGCTCGACCTGGGCCTGGCCGTCACTGTCTTGTACACCGACAGCGACCAGTTGGTTCCCGCGCTGCACTCGTACTGGCTGTGGATCCACGTCTCCACCGCGATCTTCTGCGGCGCCGCCTTCTACGTCGGCGCGGTGTCCACCGCGGCGTACCTGTTCAAGGACAGCTACGAGGCCAAGCTGCAGAACGGCGGCACGCCCGGCAGGTTCGCGACCTCGGTCATGGAGCGGCTGCCCGCGTCGGCCTCGCTCGACAAGTTCACGTACCGCATGAACGCCGCGATCTTCCCGCTGTGGACGTTCACGATCATCGCGGGCGCGATCTGGGCGGGCGACGCCTGGGGCCGCTACTGGGGCTGGGACCCCAAGGAGGTCTGGTCCTTCATCACCTGGGTCGCGTACGCCTGCTATCTGCACGCGCGCGCCACCGCGGGCTGGAAGGGCCGCAAGGCCGCCTACCTGGCGCTCATCGCCTTCGGCTGCTGGCTGTTCAACTACTACGGCGTGAACATCTTCGTCAGCGGCAAGCACTCCTACGCCGGGGTCTGATCCCCGGCCCAGCTGCGTGACCTGAGGCGCCGGGTGCGTGACCCTGGGACCCATGAGTGAGACGACGGTCGAACAGGGGACGAGCCGGACCACGGGGGACACGCACACGCTCCACTGGGTGCTGCGGCTGCCGCACCCGGTGGCGGCGGTCTGGGCGGCGGTGGCCACCCCGGAGGGGCTTCCCGGGTGGCTCGCCGCCGCCGACGTGTTCGAGCCGCGCCTCGGCGGCGCCGTCAGCCTGCGCTGGCTCAACCAGGAGGACGCGGCCGCCGCGGTCCACTCCGGGCACCTCACCGCCTGGGACCCGGAGGTCGTCGCCGAGTACACGATCGACCTGCACGGGCGCTGCCGGTTCCACCTGGAGCCCGCCGGGGCCGCGGGTGCGACGCTGCGCTTCACCAACGAGCTCACCGGCGACGACGCCTTCCGCCGCGACTGCCTCGCCGGGTGGCACGACCACTTCGAGTTCCTGGTGGACGCGCTCGACGGGCGGCCGAAGGACTGGTCGACGTGGAACCTGGACCGGTGGCGCGAGCTGCGGGAGACCTACGCCTAGCCCACGCGCAGCAGCAGCTTTCCCGTCGTCGTGCGGCCGCCCATCAGCTCGTGGGCCTTCGCGGCGTCCTCGAGCGCGAACTCGGCGGTGACGGGCAGCGTGACGGTGCCGTCGGCGACCGCCTCGAAGGCGCGCTCGGCGATCGCGCGCAGCGCACGCGGGTCCTCCCGCGCCAGCGTCAGGATGGAGAAGCCCGCCACGGACCGCGTGCCCGGGAACAGCTCGGCCTGGCCCACGCGCCACGGCTCGGCCGAGCTCGCGTTGCCGTACGAGACCAGGCGGCCGAAGGTGGCCAGCGCGTCGAGGCCCGCGCGGAAGGCGGCGCCGCCGACCGGGTCGAGGGCGAGGTCGACGCCGCGCCCGCCGGTGGCCGCGCGGGCCGCGGCGGCGAAACCGGCCCCGCTGTCGACGAACACCTCGTCGTAGCCGTACCGGCCCGCGTACTCCGCCTTGGCCGCGCTCGACACCACGCCGAACACCGTGGCGCCCGCGGCCTTCGCCAGCTGGCCGACGACGGTGCCGACCCCGCCCGCCGCGCCCTGCACGAGCACGGTCTCGCCCGCGCGCAGCCGGCCGACCTCGTGCAGCAGGGCGTGGGCGGTGGGAAGGACGGTGGGCAGCGTGGCGGCCGTCCGCAGGTCGACACCCGCGGGGACCGGGAAGACCGTGGCGGCGTCGGCGACGGCCACCTCGGCGTAGGCGCCGCCCGCGGTGAGCGCGGCGACCTCCTGGCCCGCCACGACGCCCTCGACGCCCGCGCCCACCGCGCGCACCCGCCCCGCCACTTCGAGGCCCGGCACGAACGGCAGGCCCGGCACGCGGTAGCCCTCGGCGCGGGCCTTGAGGTCGGCGAAGTTCACACCCGTGTACGCGACGTCGACGGTGACCTGCCCCGCCCCGGGCTCGGGGGCGTCGGCGTCGACGGCCTCAAGGACATCGGGTCCGCCGAACTCGCGGAACTGGACTGCGCGCATGGGTGTCTCCCGGTACTTGGTGTTCGATCTGCGTTGAACACTCGGGACTGTATGGTTTCCATCGAACACTCGGCAAGTCCCTGACCCTCACGAAACGGGGAGGCGGTCCCGTGGCCCCACGCACCAGCCACCGCGCGGCACCCGTGCACGCGCACCTGGAGGACGTCACCGTCCAGGAGGCCCTCGCCGCGCTCGCCGACCCCGTACGGATGCGTCTGGTGCGGGAGCTCGCGGGCTCGCCGGACTGGTCGCGGGCCTGCGGCAGCTTCGACGTGCCCGTCGGCAAGGCCGCGCTGAGCCACCACTTCGCGGCGCTGCGGGCCGCGGGCGTCGTCGAGCAGCGCGACGAGGGCCCGCGGCGGGTGAACCGGCTGCGGCGCGAGGAGTTCGACGCGCGCTTCCCGGGGCTGCTCGCCCTGGTGCTGCGCGGGGACTGACGGGCTCAGTCGGAGGCGATCGCGTCCAGCTGGGCGCGCAGATAGGTGTGCGAGTCGGTGCCGCGCACGTCCGTGCCGGGGTCGCACTCGTAGAAGTACACCAACGACATCAGCTCCTCGGCGGGCACCTCGGCCGGGGGCGGCAGGACGCGGTGGCGGCCGGAGCGCCAGCGGCCGCCGGTCCAGCGCGCCATCAGATCACCGATGTTGATCGTGAAGGCCGCAGGGTCCCAGGGCGCGTCCTGCCAGCCGTCGGCGTCCGTGAACACCTGGAGGCCGCCCCGGCCCGCCTGCCGGTCCAGGACGGTGACCGTGCCGAAGTCGGTGTGCGGGCCGATGCGGAACTGGCCCGGCTCGGGGGTGCCGACCGTGTCCCGGCCCGGGTACCAGTTGATGTTGAAACCCCAGGTGGGGTGGCCGGTGTGGCGGGTGAAGAAGTCCTCGGGCTCGCCGAGCGCGGCCGCGAGCAGTTCGAGGAGCCGGTCGGAGAGCGCGCGCATCAGCGACAGATACGTCTCCACGGGGGTGCGCAGGCCCGGGGTCTCGGCGGGCCAGGTGTTGGGCGCGAACCACTCCGCGTCGACGGCCGGGTCGCCGGTCGGCTCGTCGGCGGCGAAGGACAGCGACTCCTTCAGGTCCGGCGGGGACGGGGTGCCCTCCGCGTAGCTGTTGGCCTCCGCGCCGGGGCCCAGCCAGCCGCGGGCGCCCACGCGCACGGCGTAGCGCCGCTTGGCCTCGGGCGGCAGGCGGAAGAACGCGCGGGACTCCTCGCGGATGGCTGTGCGCAGGTCGGGCGCCACGTCGTGGCCCGTGACGAGGAGGAAACCCGCGGTGCGCAGGCCCTCGTCCACGGCCCTGGTGATCTCTTGACGGGCGCCGGGAGAGCCGGTGCGCCAGGTGCGCAGGTCGACGGTGGGGATCGTCATGGTGGCTATGGTGCCCTCGCGGGGCGCCCCTGACCCGCCCCTTCCCACTCCGGGGGCTGCCGCCCCCGTGCCCCCGCCTTTTCGGCGCTCCGCGCCTCGTCCTCAAACGCCGGACGGGCTATTTGCCCTCGTCGCGCTTGTCGTCCAGGTCCTTGTTCAGGTTCTTCAGGAACTCGGGGTTGTCGTCGGGAGCGACCCAGCCACCGGACCTACGGGGGCCACCCGCGGCGGGGTGGCGTTTCTTGCCGGTGACGAACCAGGCGATCGGGCCGAGGAGGACCTCGCCGAAGAGGAGGACGATGATGACCCACACCACCTTCGGCAGATGGCGCACTTCCTTCTCGGGCGTGTTGAGCACATCGATGAAGGCGTAGATCCACACGGCCAGGACCAGCAGGAACGGCAGATACCTGAGCATGTGTCGGAGATCCCCCAGAGAGCGGAGTGCGGGCGCCGGGCGTACCCGGTGACGGGGCCAGGGTAGCCGGTGACCGATACTTGACCGCATGGCTTATGACGATCTCCGCTCTCTGCTGAGGGCACTGGAGCGCGAGGGCGATCTGAAGCGGATCAAGGCCGAGGTCGACCCGTATCTGGAGGTCGGCGAGATCGTCGACCGCGTCCAGAAGTCCGGCGGCCCGGCGCTCCTCTTCGAGAACGTCAAGGGCAGTGACATGCCCCTCGCGATGAACGTGTTCGGGACCGACCGGCGCCTCCTCAAGGCCCTCGGCCTGAAGTCGTACGGCGAGATCAGCGAGAAGATCGGCGGGCTGCTCAGACCGGAGCTGCCGCAGGGCTTCGTCGGGGTGCGCGAGGCCTTCGGGAAGCTCGGCGCGATGACGCACGTGCCGCCGAAGAAGGTCAAGGACGCACCGGTCCAGGAGGTCGTGCTCCGGGGCGACGACGTGGACCTGGACCGGCTCCCGGCCCTGTTCACCTGGCCGAAGGACGGCGGGTCCTTCTTCAACCTGGGGCTCACCCACACGAAGGACCCGGAGAGCGGCGTCCGCAACCTCGGGCTCTACCGGCTTCAGCGCCACGACCGGCGCACCATCGGCATGCACTGGCAGATCCACAAGGACAGCCGCAACCACTACCAGGTGGCGGCGCGGCGGGGCGAACGCCTTCCGGTCGCCATCGCCTTCGGATGCCCGCCCGCCGTGACGTACGCGTCCACCGCGCCGCTGCCCGGCGACATCGACGAGTACCTCTTCGCGGGCTTCCTCCAGGGCAAGCGGATCGAGATGGTCGACTGCAAGACCGTGCCGCTCCAGGTGCCCGCGCAGGCCGAGGTCGTCATCGAGGGCTGGCTGGAGCCGGGCGAGATGCTCCCCGAGGGGCCCTTCGGCGACCACACCGGCTTCTACACGCCGCAGGAGCCGTTCCCCGCGCTGACGATCGACTGCGTGACGATGCGCAAGCGGCCGCTGCTCCAGTCGATCGTGGTGGGGCGCCCGCCGACCGAGGACGGCCCGCTCGGCCGGGCCACCGAGCGGTTCTTCCTGCCGCTCCTCAAGATCATCGTGCCGGACATCGTGGACTACCACCTGCCGGAGTCGGGCGGCTTCCACAACTGCGCGATCGTCTCGATCGACAAGAAGTACCCGAAGCACGCGCAGAAGGTCATGCACGCCATCTGGGGCGCGCACATGATGTCCCTGACCAAGCTGATCGTGGTCGTGGACTCCGACTGCGACGTCCACGACCTGCACGAGGTGTCGTGGCGGGCGCTCGGCAACACCGACTACGCCCGTGACCTGACCGTCGTGGAGGGACCGGTCGACCATCTCGACCACGCCTCCTACCAGCAGTTCTGGGGCGGCAAGGCGGGCATCGACGCGACGAAGAAGTGGCCCGAGGAGGGCTACACCCGCGACGGGGGCTGGCCGGACATGGTCGAGTCGGACCCGGACACCGCCGCGCTCGTGGACCGTCGCTGGCGGGAGTACGGCCTGTGAGCTCCGCTTCCGCCGCGCTGCCGCAGCCGGGACGTACGAAAGCCTTCCTGCGGCTGGTCATGATCGAGCACTCCGTGTTCGCGCTGCCCTTCGCCTACATCGCCTCCCTGACGGCGATGTACGAGTGGGACAAGAACATCCACTGGGGGCGGCTGCTCCTGGTCACCATCTGCATGGTGGGCCTGCGCACCTTCGCGATGGCCGCGAACCGCATCATCGACCGCGAGATCGACGCCCGTAACCCGCGCACCGCCCACCGCGAGCTGGTCACCGGCGCCGTCACGGTGAAGTCCGCGTGGACCGGCGCGCTCGTCGCCGTCGTGGTCTTCCTGGGCTCCGCCGCACTGCTCAACCCGCTGTGCCTGGCGCTCGCGCCGGTCGCCGTGATCCCGATGGTGGTCTATCCGTACGGCAAGCGGTTCACCAACTTCCCGCAGGCCATCCTCGGTCTCGCGCAGGCCATCGGGCCCGTCGGCGCCTGGCTCGCGATCAGCGGCGAGTGGTCCTGGACCGCGGCGATCCTGGGCCTCGCGGTGGGCGTGTGGATCGGCGGCTTCGACCTGATCTACGCCTGCCAGGACGTGGAGACCGACCGGGAGGTCGGCGTGATGTCGGTGCCCGCGCGGTTCGGTATCCCGGCCGCCGTCCGGGGCGCGCGCGGCTGCCACGCCGTCACGACGGCGCTGTTCGTCTGGTACGCCCTGGCCACCGGCGCGGGCGCGTTCTTCTGGCTCGGCCTGCTCATCGTCGCGGGTGCGTTCCTGTACGAGCACTCGATCGTGCGGCCGCACGACCTGTCCCGCCTCAACCGCGCCTTCTTCCAGGTCAACGGCTTCATCGGCATCGCGCTCTTCGTGTGCGCGCTGCTCGACCTGCTGGTGCGCGGGCTCACGGTATGACGGCAGGCGGCGAGCCCGTGGATAGGCTGCGGGGCGTGAACGCGGGAGATACGGAGCGTAGGCCCTGGGTCGTGGGGGTGTCGGGCGCTTCCGGCACCCCGTACGCCGCGGCGGTCCTGCGGGCGCTGCTCGCGGCCGGGGAGAGCGTGGACCTGGTGGTCTCGCGGGCCTCGCGCCTGACGCTGCTCGACGAGACCGGCATCTCCTTCCGGGACGCGCACTGGCGCGAGGACCTCCAGGAGTGGCTGGCGCGGGGCGCGGACGGCAAGCCGGGCACGTTCGGGGTGAGCGCGGAGGCCGTGCGCTACTGGGCGGCCGGTGATCTGGCGGCGGGGCCGTCGTCGGGTTCGTATGCGACGAAGGGGATGCTGATCGTGCCCGCGTCCACGGCGTGCGTGGCCGGGGTGGCGCTGGGGCTCTCGAAGGACCTGCTGCAGCGCGCGGCGAGCGTGACGCTCAAGGAGGGGCGGCGGCTCGTGGTCTGCGTACGGGAGACCCCGTTGAACGGGCAGACGCTTCGGCACCTGGTGAGCCTGGACGAGGCGGGCGCGATCGTGCTGCCCGCCTCTCCGGCGTTCTACGCGGGGGCGACGCACATCCAGGATCTGGTGGACTTCGTCGCCGGGCGGACGCTGGACGCGGCAGGGGTGCCGCACCAGCTGTACCGCCGCTGGAAAGGGGAGCTAGGAGGCGGCTCCCGTGAGGGCTGAGCGCCCCGGAAGGGAACGCTCAGGGGCGGGGCTAGCGCTTCTTCGCGCCCCGCGACTTCTTGGCGGCCTTGCGGGCGGCCGTGACGGACTGGTGGGCACGCGAGCGGTTGGCCAGGTCCTGAAGCTCGCGCATACGGGCGTAGGCCATCTCGATCGTGTACACGGGGAACACTCCTGAAGAATTCGAAGGATCGTCGTTGATCGGCTGAACATCCGGAAGATTCGCAGGGTCTGGACCCTGTTACGCCTTAGATTCTACACGTAGACTCGCGAAAACGCTAAATAATGAAAGGCTTCGACCTATGGATGCCGTGGACAGGCAGCTCATCCAGGCTCTGCGCGAGAACGGCCGTGCCTCCTACGCCGAGCTCGGGCGCCTCGTCGGTCTCTCCGGGCCCAGCGTCACCGACCGCATCAACCGCCTGGAGGCGGCCGGCGTCATCACCGGCTACCGCGCGACGGTCGACTCCGCGTCCCTCGGCCTCGGCGTCACCGCGCTGATCGGCATCTCGCTGTCCGACGCCGCCGACCACGAGGACGTCGCCCGGCGCCTGCGCGACCTGCACGAGATCGAGGACTGCTGGTTCATCGCGGGCGACGACTCGTACATGCTCAAGGTCCGCGCCAACGACGTGGACGGCCTGGAGAAGACCATCCGCCGCCTCAGCGGCACCAAGGGCGTCTCGCGGACGCGGACGACGATCGTCCTCTCCACCAAGTGGGAGAACCGGGTCGGGGAACTTCCCGAAGAGGTGTAGGCGTGGAGCGCCGTGAGGGGGCACCTTCCGCCCGAAGGGCGGGGGAGTACGGTTGGGCGGGTCTGTCACAGGTCGTCGGTCGGCGGAAAGTTAGAGGTAGGGCACATGGACGCAGGGCTCAAGCGCGACCTTGAGCAGAAGGTCCGCTCCGGGGAGCGGCTGTCCCGCGAGGACGGCATCGCCCTGTACGAGTCCGACGACCTGGCCTGGCTCGGCGGTCTCGCCCACGAGGTGCGCACCCGTAAGAACGGCGACGTGGTGCACTTCAACGTCAACCGGCACCTCAACATGACCAACGTGTGCACGGCCTCCTGTGCGTACTGCTCCTTCCAGCGCAAGCCGGGCGAGAAGGACGCGTACACGATGCGCATCGAGGAGGCCGTCCGGCTCGCCAAGGCGATGGAGGCCGACAACCTCACCGAGCTGCACATCGTCAACGGCCTGCACCCGAACCTCCCCTGGCGCTACTACCCGCGCTCGCTGCGGGAGCTGAAGGCCGCGCTGCCGCACGTCTCCCTGAAGGCCTTCACGGCCACCGAGATCCACCACTTCGAGACCATCTCCGGCCTGTCCGCCTCCGAGATCCTCGACGAGCTGATCGACGCCGGTCTGGAGTCGCTGACCGGCGGCGGCGCCGAGATCTTCGACTGGGAGGTCCGCCAGCACATCGTGGACCACCGGACCCACTGGGAGGACTGGTCCCGCATCCACCGCCTGGCGCACGAGAAGGGTCTGAAGACCCCCGCGACGATGCTGTACGGGCACATCGAGGAGCCCCGGCACCGCGTCGACCACGTGCTGCGGCTGCGTGAGCTCCAGGACGAGACCGGCGGCTTCCAGGTCTTCATCCCACTGCGCTACCAGCACGACTTCGTGGACGTGCAGGACGGCAAGGTCCGCAACCGGCTCCAGGCCCGCACGAAGATGGCGTCCGGCATCGAGGCCCTCAAGACCTTCGCCGTCTCCCGGCTGCTGTTCGACAACGTGCCGCACGTCAAGGTCTTCTGGGTCATGCACGGCCTCGCCACCGCGCAGCTCGCGCTCCAGCACGGCGCGGACGACATGGACGGCTCCGTCGTCGAGTACAAGATCACCCACGACGCGGACAACTTCGGCACGCCGAACAAGCTGACCCGCGACGACCTGCTCGACCTGATCCGCGAGGCCGGGTTCCGCCCGGTGGAGCGCAACACGCGCTACGAGGTCATCCGCGAGTTCCCCGGCCCCGACCGGGAGCTGCGCGAGTCGCCGCAGCCGATGCGGTTCTGACCCGCCTCCTGCGGGGGCGCGTCGCCGTGCTTCACTGGAGGGGCTCGTCCGGCTCGGGCTGATTCGGGATGCTCGGGCCTATGTCGGAACGGAAGAGTGGATTGACATGCTCCGCTACACGCTGATGCGCCTCGGGGTCTTCGCGGGCTGCTTCTTGGTCGTCTGGGGCCTCGTCTACTCCGGCATCGTGCCGCGCGGGCTCGGCGGCTCCAACCTCCTGTGGGTGGCGCTGCTCTCCCTGGTGGTCTCCGCGCCCATCAGCTTCGTCCTCCTGCGCAAGGAGCGCGACCGGGCCTCGGAGAAGGTCGTCGCGAAGGTCGACAACGTCAAGGCCAACCTGGAGCGCAACCGCACCCAGGAGGACGACGCCGACGACTCGGCGCGCACCGCGCAGTCGTAAGGTTCGTCACACCCCACTCGCCACACAGCGAACCCCAGTACCGGAGCATGCCGCTCCGGTACCGGGGTTCTGCCGTTTCTGGGACCCTTGGGACCCCTCCTACCTCAAACAAGGGCTTTGATGTACTCAAAGTTCAAGTGTTAACGTGTTCGACATGAAGACAGCAGCCGCGCACCGCAACGCCATGAGCGTCCCGCTCGTGGCGCGCCTGCGCAGCGTCCCGCTCGTGGAGCGCCTGCATGTCGATCTCTGCCGCTGCATGTCCGCGGCCTGTCGCGTCATCTGAACGACTTCGACATCTGCACTGCAGCGGCGCCCGTGACCCCTTCGGGCCGCCGCTCCTCACGTCCCCCGTCATTACCCGGAGTGTGTCCGTGTCCGCGAATTCCGCGTCCCCCACCGACGAGCCCCGATCCGGCTTCCGGATACCCAGGTTCCTCAAGATGCCCTTCTGGGCCCAGATCCTCGGCGGTCTGGTCCTCGGCGTCCTGCTCGGCTGGCTCGCCCGCAGCCAGGACATCAGCTGGCTCGTCACCACCCTCTCCAAGGTCGGCGACACCTTCATCGGCCTGCTCAAGCTGGCCGTCGCCCCGCTGGTGTTCTTCGCCATCCTGATCTCGATCACCAATCTGCGGAAGGTCAACAACGCCGCGCGGCTCGCGACCCGGACGCTCCTCTGGTTCATGATCACGTCGTTGATCGCGGTCGTCATCGGCCTCGTCATCGGCCTGGTCACCAACCCCGGCGCGGGCACGGGCCTGACCCCGAAGGACGGCGCCAAGCCCGAGCACGAGGGCTCCTGGATCGACTTCCTCACCGGCATCATCCCGACCGACGTCATCACGCCGTTCACCGAGCTGAACGTCCTGCAGATCGTCTTCATGGCCGCCGTCGCGGGCATCGCCATCCTCAAGATCGGTGACGAGAAGGCCAAGCCCATCCTGGACCTCAGCGAGTCCGTCCTCGCGCTGCTCCAGAAGGCCCTGTGGTGGGTCATCAAGCTCTCCCCGATCGGCACCGTCGGCCTCATCGGCTTCGCCATCGCCGACTACGGCTGGAACCTGATCAGCAAGTACGCCACGTTCACCGCGGACATCTACATCGGCTGCGCCCTGGTGATGTTCGGCGTCTACCCGCTGCTGCTCGCGTTCGTCGCCAAGGTCAACCCGCTCCAGTTCTTCAAGGGCGCCTGGCCCGCCATCCAGCTGGCCTTCGTCTCCCGCTCCTCGGTCGGCACGATGCCGGTCACGCAGAAGGTCACCGAGCGCCTCGGCGTGCCGAAGGAGTACACGTCCTTCGCGGTGCCGTTCGGCGCCACCACCAAGATGGACGGCTGCGCCGCGATCTACCCGGCGATCGCCGCGATCTTCGTCGCGCAGATCTTCGACGTGAACATGGGCATCAAGGAGTACCTGCTGATCGCCTTCGTGTCCGTCGTGGGCTCCGCCGCCACGGCCGGCCTCACGGGCGCCACGGTCATGCTGACCCTGACCCTGTCCACGCTCGGCCTGCCCATGGAGGGCGTCGGCCTGCTCCTTGCCATCGACCCGGTCCTCGACATGATGCGCACCGCCACGAACGTCGCGGGCCAGGCCCTGGTCCCCGTCGTGGTCGCGGCCCGCGAGAACATCCTCGACCGCGAGGCGTACGAGCACGCGTCGGCTTCGCCGCTCGACGACTCGCTGGACGACGGGCCGCTGCCTGCCGCCGCGTAGGCGGGCGTTCGCCCGGTAGGGCCGTGCCCCGCACCGGAACTCCGGTGCGGGGCACGGCCGTACGCTGATCCGTACCCGAACTCCGGGGAAGACCTGTTCACCGCCCCGCCAGCGGCTCCACCCGGCCGCGCAGGTGCGGGCGTCCCGTGCTGTCGCGCAGTTCGAAGTCCTGCCCCCGGCGGCCGTACGTGACGGTCGAGGGCAGCAGTACGGGCGCCCGGAACTCGGCGGTCACGCGGACCGGCTCGATGTCGTCGATCCCGTACTCCGCCAGGCAGCGGGCGAACGTCCACATGCCGTGGGCGATCGCGCGCGGGAAGCCGAAGGGGCGGGCCGTGAGCGGGTGCAGATGGATGGGGTTGCGGTCGCCGGAGACCGCGCCGTAGCGGCGGCCCAGACCGGCCGCGAGCCGCCACCGCGCGCCGGTGGGCAGCGGAGGCTCCGCGTCGGGGCTCCGCCCCGGTGCCGTTGTGGGGGTGCGGTGGCGGGCGAGGTAGGTGCTGCGGGACTCCCACAGGACGGTTCCGGCGACGGCTGCCTCCAGGGCCACGGTGGCCTCGGTGCCGCGGTGGTGCGGGGTCAGTTCCGCCACGTACGCGGTGAGGTCGAGCTCGTCCGTGAGCCGTGGGGCGCGGTGCCGTACGACCTCGATGGAGGTGTGCACCAGGCCGAGCAGCGGCAGCGGGAAGGCCCGGGCGGCCAGGAGGCGGGTGGTCAGGGGGAACGCGAGGACGTGTGGGTACGGCAGGGGGACGGTGGCCCCGGTGGGGGCGAACCCGCAGACCCGGCGGTACGCGTCCACTCGGCCGGGTGCGATCCGGGCGCGGCCCTGCCGGCCCGGCGGCCCGGGGTGCCCGGCGCCCGGGCGCTTGAAGGGGGAGAGGAAGGCGCCCTTGAGGAGGGTGAGGGGGAGCGGGGCCGGGGGCATGGGGGGCCTTTCGCGGGGGTCGGTGTGACGTCTGCGCGGCGCCGGGGCTGTGCCCCTGGGGCCGGGGGGAGGGGCGGCGGCGCCGGGCGGTCCCACCCACCCGCCCCCCCCGCCAGGGGCGGGAGCGCTGCGCGGCAGCGGGGCTGTGCTCGGGGGTTCTGCGTTGCGGGGAGACGGCCCACGGTGGCTGGGGTGGCGGCGTCGCGCTGCGTGTGGGCGGGGTGGGTCCTCCCGCCCGTGCCGACCGGGGGCGGGGAAGCTGTGCGGCAGCGGGGCTGTGGCCAGGTGTTCCGCCTTGCGGGGAGGGGGTGGCCCTCGGCGGGCGGGGCGTCGTGCTGTGCGCGGGGTGGGCCCGCCTGCCCGTGCCCGTCAGGGGCGGGAGGGCTGCGTGGCGCCGGGGCTGCGCTCGGGGGTTCTGCCTTGCGGGGGGATGGTTCACAGCGGGCGGGGCGTCGTGCTGTGCGCGGGGTGGGCCCTCCCGCCCGCCTCCACCGTTGGGGACGGTGACGTCGCAAGGCGCAGCGCCCCGCGTCGGGGCCGGGCGGGCGACGCCGAGGTTTCGGGTGGGTGGGTGGGAGAACCGCCGCGGTAGCGGCGGCGGCGACTGCTGAGCGGTGGCGCGGACGTGTCGGGGTTCGGCCTCGCGAGGCCGGGGACCTGCGGGTGGGTGGGCGGGAGAGCCCGGGGTGGGGGCGCGGCAGGACCCCCGGGGCGGAAGCGCGGCAGGGCCCGGGCTCGCGAGGCCGGGGCGCGGCGGGAGGGCACGGCTCAAGCACAGCGCTGGCGTCACGCGCCGAGGAGGCTCTGGCCGCAGACCCGTACCACCTGGGCGTTCACCTCACCGAGGGCCAGCCACGCCACCGTCTCGGCGACGTCGACGGGCTGCCCTGCCTGCGCGAGGGAGTTCATGCGGCGTCCGGCCTCGCGGATGAGGAGGGGCACGGCCGCGGTCATGCGGGTCTCGATGAAGCCGGGGGCCACCGCGTTGACGGCGATGCCGTGCTCGGCGAGGGCCCGGGGCGCGAGGGACCGGACGAGGCCGGTGACGCCCGCCTTGGCGGCGGCGTAGTTGGTCTGCCCGGCGTTGCCCGCGAGCCCCGCGATGGACGCGGTGGCGACGACGCTGCCGCCGCGCCGCAGGGTGCCGGACTTCAGGAGGAAGTCCGTGGTGCGCAGGACGCTGCCCAGGTTGACGTCGAGGACCGGACTCCAGCGGTCGGCGGCCATGTTGGCGAGGCGCCGGTCGCGGGTGATGCCCGCGTTGTGGACGAGGACGTCGAGGCCGTCGGGCACGGCGGCGGCGATCCGTTCGCCCGCGTCGTCGGCGGTGATGTCGAGGGTCAGCGGGGTGCCGCCGACGCGTTCGGCGACGCGTACGAGATCGGTGTGCGCGGCGGGCACGTCGAGGGCGACGACGTGGGCGCCGTCGCGGGCCAGGACCTGGGCGACGGCCTCGCCCATGCCGCGGGCCGCGCCGGTGACGAGTGCGGTGCGGCCCGCCAACGGCCGCGCGGGGTCGCGGAGTTCGTGCGCGTCCTCGTCGTGGGTGTCCTCGGTGACCTCGATGGTCTGGCCGTTGACGTACGCGGACTTGGGGGAGAGGAGGAAGCGCAGGGTGGGCTCGGCGGCGGGGGCGGAGGTGGTGCGGACGAGCGTCGCGGTGCTGCCCCGGCCGAGCTCCTTCGCGAGGGAGCGGACGAACCCGTCTAGGGCCTGCTGCGCGGCGGCCTGGTGGTGGTCGGCCGGGGAGGGCGGCGTGCCGAGGACGACGATCCGGCCGCAGTCCGTGAGCGACCGCACCACGGGGTGCAGCGTGGCGTGCACGTCCACGAGGGCGGTGACGGTGGCGACCCCGGTCGCGTCCAGGACGACGGCGGCGGGGCGCCGGGTGCCCAACGGCCCCGCGTGCGGCGGCAGTCCGGTGCGGGTGAGCACCTCGTGCAGGCCGGGCAGGGGTACGTCGCCCGCCGTGAGGTGCAGCAACGGGCCGTCGAGCGCGGGGCGTTCGGGCGACCAGCGGCGCAGCGGCACGGGGCGGGGCAGGCCGAGCTTGCGGGTGAGGAACCGGCCGGGCGCGGTGCGGGTGAACGTCAGATAGCGGTCGGCCATGGCCCAGCTCCCAGCTCGGTCGGTTCTCGGCGGGACGAGCAGGCGCCCGCCCGCTTCCCGCCGACGGCCGCCTGCTTCCCCTAGGCGGCCGCCCGCTTCCCACGGTCGTCCGCCCACTTCTCAACGGTCGTCCGTCCGCTTCCCAACAGGCGTACGGCTGCTTCGATTTACCCTTCAGTAAGGTTACTCAAGGGTCAGGAGCTGGTCGAGGGATACCGTCGAATCCCGGCCGGGCTCCTGGCTGCGGCAGAGGTGACTGATCTCCCGCATCCGCCCTGAGCAGGGGTGATCACGGGGCGTAGCCGCGCTGGGGGGCGGGGTGCGGCCGGGGCGCCTAGCCTTGCGGAAGGGGACCGCACCTCTTGGAGGCCGCCGTGCGCATACCGGCGCTCACGGGCGTCACCGCCCTCGCCCTGGCCGTCACGGCCCTGCCCGCCACCACGACGGGATCCGCGCCCCCACGGCCGGACCTCAAGCGCTTCTACGCCCAGAAGGTCAAGTGGGCCGCCTGCACGCCGGAGAAGCAGAACCTCCCGGAGACGGTCACGGAGAACGGGGACGTCCGCTGCGGCACGCTCACCGTGCCGCTCGACTACGCGCGGCCGGGGTCCGGCACCGTTGATCTGGCCATGCTGAAGGTGAAGGCGAGCGGCAAGAAGCGCGGCTCGCTCCTGGTGAACTTCGGCGGCCCCGGCGGCCCCGGAGTGGCCGGGCTCGGGGCCGATCTGAAGGGCTTCGGGGACCTCGGCAAGGGCTATGACGTGGTGGGCTTCGACCCGCGCGGGGTGGGCCTGAGCGAGCCCGTGAGCTGCGGCGACGAACCGGAGCCCGAGGGGCTCGACGACCCGGACGACGCGGCGGCCGTCCTGGAGCAGCTGCGCAGGACCGCCGAGCGCTGCACCAAGGAGTCGGGCCCCGTCCTGGAGCACATCGGCACCGTGAACGTCTCGCGCGACATGGACGTCATGCGCGCGGCCCTCGGCGACAAGAAGCTCAACTACCTGGGCTTCTCGTACGGGACGCGGCTCGGCGCGGTGTACGCGGCACAGTTCCCGAAGAAGGTCGGGCGCATGGTGCTCGACGGCGTGGACACGCTGACGGAGCCCGTCGACGAGCAGGGGCTCGTGTCCGCCGAGGGGCAGCAGACCGCGCTCGACAACTTCCTGCTGTGGTGCACGAAGAACGCCGGGTGTGTGTTCGGCAACGACTCGCGCCGGGCCAGGGAGACCATGGTGAAGGTCATCGAGGACCTCGACGCGATGCCGCTGCGCTCCACGGACGGCGAGAAGTTCACCGGTCAGGACGTGGTGAGCGTGATCGGCTCCGCCCTGTACAGCCGTCAGGCCTGGCCCGCCCTGTCGCAGGCGCTCGGCGCGCTGCTCGCCGACGGCGACCCGCGGGCGCTGCTGCGCGTCGGCGGCGCCGGGGGCATGGGGCGCCAGGACGTGCCCCAGGACAACGAGACCGCCGCGCTCGCCGCGGTGAACTGCGCCGACGACCCCGACCGGCCGGACGCGCGCAAGGTGGAGAAGGAGATCGGGCGGCTCCAGCGGGAGTTCAAGGAGGCCTCGCCGGTCTTCGGCGAGCACAATCTGGGGCTCGTCCTGATGTGCTTCGGCTGGCCCGCGGGCACCTCGTACATCCGCAAGGACGTACGGGACGTCGGCACGCCGAAGCTCCTGCTCGTCGGGACGCGGGGCGACCCGGCGACGCCGTACCGCTGGACGGTGGAGACCGCGGAGCGGCTCGGCTCGGCCGCGGTCGTGCTCGACAACAAGGGCGACGGGCACACCGGCTACTTCGGCTCCAAGTGCGTGAAGGCGAAGGTCGACGGGTTCCTGCTGTACAAGGAGCTGCCGAAGAACGGGAGTTCGTGCTCGGCGGAGTGGCGGGAGTGACCTCCCGCCGGCCCTAGCGCGTCCTCGGCGCGGCCGTCGTGCGGGCCGCGGAGTCCAGGCGGAGCAGCGCCGCCTCGTCGGCCGTGCCCGGCTCGGCCTGGTAGGTGACCAGGCGCTGGCCGCCGGTGCGGGCCAGGGACATGACCTCGTACGTGAGGGTCATCGGGCCGGCCTTGGGGTGCGCGAAGGACTTGACGCCGCCGCCGCGCTCGCAGACCTCGTAGCGGTCCCAGAGGCGGGCGAAGTCGGGGGACTTGAGCATCAGTTCGCCCACGAGGGCGGTCAGGCGCGGGGAGTCCGGGTCGCGGCCGCCGACCGCGCGCAGATGCGCGATGGACAGGGCGACCGTCTCCTCCCACGGGACGTAGAGGGTGCGGCCCACCGGGTGCAGGAAGAGATAGCGCACCAGGTTGCGCTCCGGCGCGGGCCAGTCCCACAGGCCCGGCATGAGGCGGCGGCCCGGCGCGTTCGCCGCGAGCATGTCGCTGTGCGGGCTCACCACGTACGCGGGCAGCGGGCGCAGCGCCTCCAGCATCCGGTGCACGGATTCACGGACGGTGAACTCGTCGGTGGGGCGCGGTTCGGAGAGGCGGCCCGAGGCCAGCTCCGCCAGCTCGTGCAGCCGCTCGTGGGCGTCGCCGCGCAGGTGCAGGGCGCGTGCCAGGGCGTCGACCACGGCCGGTGACGGGTTGGACTCGCGGCCGCGCTCCAGGCGCGTGTAGTAGTCGACGCTCACCCCGGCGAGCGTCGCCAGCTCCTCGCGCCGCAGGCCCGGCGTCCGCCGGATGCCCGCCCCGGCCGGGAGCCCCGCGTCCTCGGGGCGGATCTGGGCGCGGCGCGCCCGCAGATAGCGGCCGAGCTCGGTCCCGCCGTTGCTGTTCATACGTTCATTGTCCCCGGGCCCGGGGCGCGGCGGTGGGCCGGTGGGGGGCCGTGTCAGGGCCAGGAACACGGCGGTCTGCCGGGGGCGGCGGCCAGGGCCGAGGGTGGTGCCGAGGCCGCCTCGGCCAAAGGCCTTCGCCGCTCCGCGACGGTCTCCCGCCCCGCTGCCCCCGGTCCCCGCCGCTCCGCGACGGCCCCAGAGAGGAACGCCCGATGTCCACCACCGTCCGCGTCCCGGCCCCCACCCCGGCCTCGCCGGAAGCAACAGAAGCAACAGAAGCAACAGAAGCAACGGAGGCAAGAGAAAAAACGGAAGCAGCACAAGCAGCCGAATCACCGGAATCACCGGAATCGCCGGAATCGCCGGGCTCACCGGAAGCACCCCGCCCGGCACCACGCGCGGGCACCGCCCTCCTCGCCTCCCTCCTCGGCTTCACCGTCATCACCGTCGACGTCTCCGCCGTCAACATCGCCCTGCCGGACATCGGCTCCTCGCTGCACGGCGGCATGACGGGCCTGCAGTGGGTCGTGGACGCGTACACGCTGATGTTCGCGGCGCTGATGATCTCCGTGGGGGCGCTCGCCGACCGGGCCGGGGCGCGGCGTGCCTACGCCTGGGGCACCGCCCTGTTCACGCTCGCCTCGCTGGCCTGCGCCCTCGCCCCCGGCATCGGCGCGCTCATCGCCGCCCGGGTCGCCCAGGGGGCCGCGGCCGCCGTCGTGATGCCCGCCTCGCTCGCGCTGATCCGGCAGGCGTACGACGACGCGAAGCGCCGCGCCCGCGCCATCGCGCTGTGGACGGTGGGCGGCTCCGCGGCGATGGCGGCGGGCCCGGTGCTCGGCGGCGTCCTGACCCAGACGGTCGGCTGGCGCGCGGTCTTCCTGCTCAACCTGCCGCTGGGCGCCCTGATCCTGGCGCTGCTCGCCCGCACCGCGCCGTCGCCGCGCCGCCCGGCGCCGCTGGACGTGCCCGGCCAGCTCACCGCCGTGCTCGGCCTCGGCGCGCTCGCGTACGCCGTCATCGAGGGCGGGCACGCGGGCCCGACGAGCCCTTCGGTGCTGCTCGCTGCGGGGCTCGCGGTGGCCGCGGCCTTCGCCTTCCGCGCCGCCGAACGGCGCCACCCGGCGCCGATGGTGCCGCTGTCCCTGCTGCGCAAGGGCGAGGTCAGCGCGTCGCTGGCGGTCGGCTTCGCGGTGAACGCGGGCTTCTACGGGGTGGTGTTCCTGCTCGGCCTGTACCTGCAGCAGCTGCGGGGCATGTCGGCGGTGGCGGCGGGCCTGACGTTCGTGCCGCTCGCGGTGCTCATCACCTCGACGAACCTCGTCTCGCCCCGGTTCGCGGAGCGCGCGGGCCGCCGCCCGGTGATCGTGACCGGCCAACTCATCCTGGCCGCGGCCATGTTCGCGCTGCTCCCGCTCGCGGCGGACACCCCGCTGTGGCTGGTCGTCGTCCTCCTCGTACCGACCGGCATCGGCGGCGCGCTCGCCGTGCCCGCGCTGACGGCCCTGCTGATGGACGCGGTCCCCGGCCACCGCGCGGGCACGGCCTCCGGCCTCCTCAACTCGCTGCGCCAGACGGGCGGCGCCCTCTCGGTGGCGCTGTTCGGCGCCCTCATCGGCGGCGACGGCGGCTTCTCGCTGAACGGCATGCGCCAGGGGCTCGTGGTGGTGGGCCTGGTGCTGCTCGCCACGGCGGCGCTTTCGGTGTGGCGGCTGCCGCGGGGGCGACGCTGAGGTCGCGCCGCGTGAGCGGGGTCCCGGCTCGCGCGGCGCGTGTTTCAGGGGGGGGCGTGGCTAGCAGTTGCCGGGGGCGGGTTTGCCGGCGAAGCGGTCGGCCAGCCACTGGGTCGCCAGGGGGGACTGGGTGATGACGCCGCTGACGTGTTCGCCGAGCGGGATCGGGTGCCACTCGACCCGCGCGCCCTTCGCGCACCAGTCCTCGCGGACCTGCTTGCCGACGCCGTACGGGATCAGCTCGTCGGCGAGCGCGTGGTAGAGGTACACCGGCGCGTCGGGGGCGCGCGTGCCGACCTGGGACTCGCGCAGGCGCTGGCGCCAGTCGGGCTGTTCCAGGGGGTTCTTGGTGGTCACGTCGCTGATCTTCTTGAAGGCGCCGAGGACCGAGCCGTCCGCCACGCAGCTGGTGCGCAGCGCGCCGATGAGGGAGCGCCCGGCGGGGTTGAGGTACGACTCCAGGTTCAGCTCGGGGAAGGCCGCGTTCTGGCCGATCGCCGCCATGAAGATCAGGCCCGCGCCGTACGAGCCGTCGTTGAAGGCGGCCACCTTCGGCAGGTCGCCGGGCACGCCGCCGGTCGCCGTGCCCTTCACCTTCAGTTCGGGGGCGTACGAGCGGTGCAGCTCCGCCGCCCAGGACGTGGCCTGGCCGCCCTGCGAGTAGCCCATGATGCCGACCGGGGAATCCGCCGACACACCCGCGAGGCCCGCCTCGGGCAGCCGGATCGCGGCGCGGGCCGCGTCGAGGACGGCGTGGCCCGCCGCGCGGCCGACCGTGTACGTGTGGTCGCCGGGCGTGCCGAGGCCCTCGTAGTCGGTGACGACGACGGCCCAGCCGCGCAGGGTGAGCTGCTGGATGAGGTTGGCTTCGAGGGTGGTGCCGCGCGGGAAGCCCGCGCTCGGCGCGCACTGGTCGCCGACGCCGACCGTGCCGACGGCGTACGTGATCAGCGGGCGCGGGCCCTTGTGCCCGTCCTGCGGCACGATGACCGTGCCGGAGACGGTGTTCGGCTCGCCCTTCGCCGTGGTCGAGCGGTAGTGGATCTTCCAGGCCTTGGTGTGCGTGGGCTGGCCGGGCAGCGGGTGGAAGGCGCTCGGCTCGGCTTTGACGACGTCACCCGGAGCCTTCGCGTCGTCCGCCTGCGCCGGGGTGGAGGCGAGCGTCGCGGCCGCCAGGCCCGCCGCCGCCGTCACCGCCAGCCATCTGAAGGACGTACGTACGTGCATGCGGGTCTCCCAACTGTGCGTGGGGGGCTGGGCCGTTGGTCACCCAGACGCCGACGACCGTAGTGACCCGCGAGTAGGCGCGGGGCTGGCGGGAACGCTCAGCTTCGTTGACCGCCGGGACCACGGCCGGGCACAGCTCCGTCGTACCCGTCGCGGTACGCGTACCGGTACGCGCCCGGTGTCGTCCCCGTCCACCGCCGGAACGCCCGGTGGAACGCCGTGTCCTCGGAGAAGCCGAGCCGCGCCGCGAGGTCCGCGATCGGCTCGCGGCCCTCCGCGAGTCCGGCTATCGCCGCGTCCCGCCGCACCGCGTCCTTCAGCTCCTGGTACGACGTGGACTCCAGCGCGAGGCGGCGGCGCAGCGTCGACGGACTGAGCGCGAGGCGCGCCGCGATCTCGCCGAGCGAGGGCAGGCGCGGCGAGGCGCGCAGCGCGGTGGCGAGGGTCCTGCGCACCTGCTCGGCGACCGTGGTGCCGTAGTCGCGCCGCGAGAGCAGGTCGAAGGGGGCGCGGCGCAGCATCGCCGCGAGCGCGTCCTCGTCGCGCACGAGCGGCGCGTTCAGCCAGTGCGGGGCGAGCCCGGCGCCGGTGCGCTCGGCGCCGAAGCGCACGGGGCAGCCGAAGAGCAGCTCGTACTCGTCCTTGTGCGGGGGCGGCGGATGCCCGAAGTCGGCCCAGCGCAGCGGGATGCGGCGGCCGATCAGCCAGCTGCACAGCCGGTGCCAGATGATGACGAGGCACTCGGCGAGGAAGAAGTCCTGCTCCAGGTCGTTGCGCACGGTGAAGACGGCGGCGTCCGGGGCGCGGGTGAGGACGAGGTCGGGGCCGCCGGGGAAGAGCCCGTAGAAGGTGACCCCGCGTTCCATGGCCGCGCCCAGGTCGCGGCAGCCGAGTGCGGCGTAGCACATCATCGCGAAGGTGCCGGGCCTGCTGGGCGAGGAGCCGAGGCCGAGGAACTCGTCGTGCGTCGTCCGGTACAACTCCCGGAAGAGCCGGGCGAACTGGGGCGCGGTGATCCGGGCCCGGTCGTCGCCGAGCAGCAGGGGCGGGATCTGGGCGGTCTGGAGCAGGGGCGCGGTGTCGATGCCGCGCCGCTCCACGCCGCGCAGCACGGCCCGCACGTGGTGCACGGTGATCGTCCGCCTGGCCATGACCATGACGTTAGCCGCAGGGCACCTGCTCAAGAAGGGCGTGCCCGCCGGCGTGCGCGGGGTTGGCCGATTCACGGCGGGGGCGCGCGGTGGTGAGCGCGCGGGTCAGCCGTGGTGACGTTTCGCGTCATGCCGTGCGGCCGGTCCACGTCCCTAGCGTCGACGCATGACGGATCAGCTGACGCTCCGGCCCCCGACCCTGTCCGTGCTCGCGGAGTGGGCGGCGGACCGCCACGGCACGCTGCCCGCCCTGCGGTTCAAGCGCGCGGGGCGGTGGCGGGAGGTGTCGTACGAGGCCCTGCGCGCCGAGGCGCGGCGGGTGGGCCGGGCGCTCGTCGGCATGGGCGTCGCGCCCGGCGACCGGGTCGCCGTGCTCGCCGAGACCCGCCCCGAGTGGACGTACGCGCACCTCGGGGTGCTCGCGGCGGGCGCGGTTCTCGTGCCCGTGTATCCGACGGCGGGCGCCGGCGAACTGGCCTGGGTCCTCGGGGACTCCGGCGCCTCGGTGGTGCTGTGCGAGGACGCGGCGCGCGTCGCCGAGGTGGAGCGGCTGCGCGGCGAACTGCCGGGGCTGCGCGGGCTCGTGGCGATGACGGACCCGCGGGCGTACGAGGACGCCGAGGGGGTCACCGACGAGGTGCTGCTCGACCGGGCGGGCGGCCGCGGCCCCGCGGACCCCGCGACCGTCATCTACACCTCCGGCACCACGGGGCCGCCCAAGGGCTGCGTACTCACCCACGGCAACCTCGGGGCCGTGCAGGACGCGTCGCTGCCGCTCATCGAGGGCGGCCCCGGGGACGCGACGTACCTCTATCTGCCGCTCGCGCACCTGCTCGCGCAGCTCATCGAGGTCACGACGCTCATCGAGGGCGGCACGGTCGTGTACTTCGGCGGCCGGATCGAGGACGTCGTCGCCGAACTGGCCGAGGCCCGGCCGACGCATCTGCCGTCGGTGCCACGCCTGTTCGAGAAGGTGTACTCGACGGTCCTGTCCCTCGCGGAGTCCCGGGAGGGCGGCCGCGAGCGCTTCGCGGAGGCGGTGCGCGTCGGCGTCCTCGCGGCGGACGGGGCGCTGACGCCGGAGCTCGGGGAGGCGTACGAGGCCGCGGACGAGGCGCTGTTCACGCCGGTCAGACAGGCGCTCGGGGGCCGGGTGCGCTGGGCCCTCACCGGCGGCGCGCCGATCGCCCCGCACGTCCTGGACTTCCTGCGGGCCTGCGGCATCCAGGTCTTCGAGGGGTACGGGATGACGGAGTCCGGCGGCGTCATCACCCTGAACCACCCCGGTGCGGTCAAGTACGGCACGGTGGGGCGGCCCATCGCGGGCTGCGAGGTGCGGATCGCGGACGACGGGGAGGTCCTCGCGCGCGGGCCCAACGTGTTCCCCGGCTACCACGGCGATCCGGCCGCGACCCGCGCGGCACTCGACGCCGACGGCTGGCTGCACACCGGCGACCTGGGCGCGCTCGACGAGGACGGCTACCTCACCCTCACCGGGCGCAAGAAGGACCTGATCATCACCTCGGGCGGCAAGAACCTGACGCCCTCGCTGACCGAACTCGCCGTCCAGGCCTCGCGGTACGTCTCGCGCGCGGTCCTCGTCGGCGACCGGCGGCCCTACCCCGTCGCACTGATCACGCTCGACGCGGAGGAGGTCACGGGGTGGGCGGGGCGCGCGGGCGTCGCCCTCACCGAGCCGCTCGCGGCCGATCCGACGGTACGCGCCCTGGTCCAGGAGGCGGTCGACGAGGCCAACGCGCGGGTGTCGCGCCCGGCGCGGATCCGCGGCTTCGCCGTCCTGGAGGAGGACTTCACGGTGGAGTCGGGGCTCCTGACGCCGAGCCTGAAGGTGCGGCGGCGGGCGGTGACGGAGCGGTACGGGCCGGTCGTGGAGGAGCTGTACGGCGGGCTGCGGCGGGGCGGCGAGGCGTAGCGGGGGGCCTGCCGGGCGTGGCAGGGGCCGGGCCGTGGGGGACCGGCCCCGTCACCGAGGGGCGGGGCGGCGGGCTACGGCAGCCCGGCGAGGCGCAGCAGGGCCGTGGCGCCCGCCGCGCCGAGGACCACCATCACGAAGGGCGCGCGCTTCCAGGCGAGCGCCGCCCCCACCAGGACTCCCACCGGGCGCGACCAGCCGGCGAAGGCGTGCCCCTCGGTGAAGGCGCCGGTCGCGAGGAGGGCGACGAGGATCACGGTGGCCGCGACGGCCAGCAACTCCTGGACGCGTGCGGGCAGTTCGACCCGGCCGTGGAGCAGCGGTCCGGCGAGCCGGAAGACATAGGTCCCGGCGGCCAGGGCCAGGACGCAGACGAGCTGGGCGTTCATGCCGCACCTCCGGCGGGACGGCGGCCGACGGCGAGCAGGCCGAGGAGCGCGAGCAGCACGGGCAGGCCCGCGGGCAGCACCGGAGCCGCCGCCACGGCGAGCACCGCGCCGAGGGCGGCGGCCCGGCGCGCGCCGCCGTCGGCGTCGCGCAGGACGGGCAGGACGAGGGCCACGAGCACGGCGGGGAAGGCGGCGTCGAGGCCGAACCGGGCGGTGTCGCCGAGCGCGGAGCCGGCGAGCGCGCCCGCGAGGACGCTCACGTTCCAGGCCAGGAACAGGCCGATCCCGGATATCCAGAACGCGGCCCTGCGTCGCCGCGCGTCGGGCTGGGCCAGGACGAACGCCGCCGTCTCGTCGGTGACCAGGTGTGCGCCCACGAGCCGCGCCGCCCAGGAGCGGCCCAGGCTGTCGGCCACGGCCAGGCTGAAGGCCGCGGTGCGGGTGTTGAGCAGCAGCCCGGTCGCGGCGGCGGCCGCAGGGCCGCCGCCCGAGGTGAGCACGGCGACCGCGCTGAACTGGGCGGAGCCCGCGTACACGAACAGTGACATGGTGACCGGCACCCACACCGGCAGGCCGCCCGCGACGGCGATGGCGCCGAAGGACACGCCGACGACGAGGTCGGCGAGCAGGACGAGGGCGATGTCGCGGAGCACGTCGGAGGGCAGGTCGGAGAAACGGACGAACCCGTTTGTTCGCTCTGTCGGGTCATCCGTTCGCTGTGTCGAACGCATGACCCGTAGGATGGTTCAGGGGGATCATGTTCGTCAAGGCGAACGAATGGACTGGTATGCCGAACGGTCGGGAGTCGTAACGGTGAGGACGGACCACAACACCGAAGGCGCCGAAGGCGCCGAAGGCGGCGCGGAGGCCCCGCGCGCCCCTCGCACCCCGAGTGCTCCACGCGCCCCGCGCGAATGGGTCGCCGAGGCGCTGCGCCGGGAGCGGGCGCGCGCCGGGCTCTCCCTCTCCGAGCTGGCCAAGCGTGCCGGAATCGCCAAGTCCACGCTGTCCCAGCTGGAGGCGGCGACCGGCAACCCGGGCATCGAGACGGTCTGGGCGCTCGCCGTGGCGCTCGGCGTGCCCTTCAGCGCGCTCATGGAGTCGCCCGCCCCCGCCGTCACCGTCATTCGCGCGGGCGAGGGCCCGACCATGCACGCGGAGCGCTCCTCGTATGCGGGCACGCTGCTGTCCAGGGGCCCGTCCGGCCTGCGTCGCGACATCTACCACGGCGCCATGGAGCCCGGCCCGGCGCGCGAGTCCGACCCGCACAACCCCGGCACCGTGGAGCACCTGATCGTCTCCACCGGCCGCCTCCTCGCGGGCCCCCGCGACGAGCCGGTGGAGCTGTCCCCCGGCGACTACATGGCGTACCGGGGCGATGTGCCGCACGCGTACGAGGCGCTGGTGCCGGGGACGACGTTCGTGCTGGTCATGCAGCACGTGTAGGAGGGGCCCGGGGGTCGGGCGGGGCGCTATCCCTTGCGCGGCCTGGGTGCCAGCAACTGCTCGCGCAGGGCCGTCAGCTGATGGGACGTGTCCACGGCCCTGGCCTCGTCGAGCGTGGTCAGCGCGAGGAGCAGGACGTCCGCCACGACCAGGGCGGTCAATGCCTCGGTGGTGATCCCCGTGGGCGTGTGCGGGGCGGTGAGCACCGCGTCCACGCGCCCCCCGTACCGCTCGGCGAGCTCGTCCGTCACCAGCAGGACCCGCGCGCCCACCGCCCGCGCCCGCTCGATGAGCACGGAGAGCTCCGCCAGGTCCCGGCCCGGCTGGAAGATCACCACGGCGTCGCCCTGGCGCAGCGCGAGCAGGTGGTCGGCGAGCGCGAACCCGGTCGCGCCCACGTACCGCGCGCGCCGGCCGACGCGGCCCAGGGTGAGGGCGAGGTGGCGGGCGGCCAGCTCGGACGCGGCGACGCCGTACGCGTGGATCTCGCCCGCGTCGGCGAGGACGCCGACCGCCGTGCGCAGCGCGTCGTCGGGGGTGAGGCGGCGGGCGTGCTCGATGCGCTCCTGCGCCTCGTCGAAGACCTCGTCCCAGATGCCGCCGAGGTCGCGGCCGACGTGTGCGATGCGCTTGGCGAGCCGCACCTCGGGGGCGACCGCCGCCGTGAAGTCCGTGGCGAGGTCGCGCTTGAGCGCGGGCAGGCCCGCGTAGCCGAGGCGCTGGAGGGCGCGGACCACCGTGGCGTTGCTGGTCCCGCTGGCCGAGCCGAGCTCCTGCGCGGAGGCGAAGAGGAGGGACTCGGCGGGCACGCTCGCCAGGTACTGGGCGACGGCGCGCTCGGAGGCGGACAGGGTCTCCCACTGCCCGCGCACGGCGGTGCGCAGCCGCGCGGCGCCGCCCGCGTCATCGGGCCCGCCCGTCGATCCGCCCGTCCATCCATCGGCCGGGCCACCTGCCGGGCCGCCTGCCGGGCCACCCGCCGGGCCGCCTGCCGGTCCGCCCGCCGACGCGCCCGTCGATCCCGCCGTCGGCCCGCCCGGGGCGCCGATCCCGCCCGCCTCGCCCGCCGTTCCGTCCGGCCCGTCCACCGCTCCGCCCTCCGACGGCTCTGAAATATTCATTACAGGTCTTGACTCCCGTGTGATGGACGTTACATGCTGGATGGCACGTTCCAAGCATCGAGCCTTTCGTAACCGACGTTACAGGAGAAGAATGGCCCCGCGCACCACCTCCGACCGATCCGCCCGGGTCCTCCCCGTGGTCGAGATCTCCGGCACGCCGACCGAGCGCGGCCGGCAGTACGGCGAGGCCGTCCGCCCCCAACTGCACGCGGCCCTCGGGTACTACGCGGCCGCGTTCGGCCAGTCGGCGGGTCTGACCTGGGGCCAGGTGACCGACCGCGCCGCCCGCTGGCTCCGGCCCGTCCGGGAGTACGCGCCGCACCTGGAGGAGGAGATGGCGGGCATAGCGCAGGGCGCGGGGGTGGACCTCCTCGACGTCCTCGCGTTGAACGCGCGCGGTGAGGTGATCTACGACAGATCCTTCAAGCGGATGGCGGCCCCCGAGCGGGCGGAGGGCACGGCTCCGGAAACCCCCGCCGGAGCCGAAGCCTCCGCCGCAGCCGAAGCCTCCGCCGGAGCCGCAGCCGACGCCTCCGCCGAAGCCGCCGACGGCTGCACCTCCTTCGCGGCGTACGGCCCGGCCAGCGGCGACGGCCATGTGTACGCGGGACAGAACTGGGACTGGCGCGCCGGAGTGGCCGATACCGTGGTGATGCTGCGCGTCGTGCAGCCCCCGAGGCCCACCCTGATCATGCAGGTCGAGGCGGGCCAGATCGGCCGCCAGGGAGCCAATTCGGCGGGCATCGCGCTCAATGCGAACGGCCTGGGCGGGCGCTTCAGCGACGCGGTGGGCCTGCCGCAGACCGTGGTGCGCCGCAGCGTGCTCGACCAGCACGCCGTCACCGACGCCGTGGACGTGCTCTGCCGCACCCGCGCCCACATCGCGTCGAACGCGCTGCTCACCTGCCGCGAAGGTTTCGCCATCGACCTGGAGACGACCCCCGCGGGGCACGGCTGGATGTATCCGAAGGACGGCCTTCTCGTGCACGGCAACCACTACCAGGCGGGCGTGCCCGCCGCCCTGGCCCCCGACTACCGCCCCCTGTCCCCGGACTCCCTGGTCCGCGTTCCGCGCGCGGAGGAGGGCCTGGCCGCCCTGCGCGGCGCCACGGGACCCGACGAGTCGATCAAGATCATCAAGCAGGCGATGTCCGACCACCTGGGGCACCCCGAGTCCCTGTGCACCCATCCGGACCCGCGCCGCCCCGAGCTGCGGCGCTGGGCCACGCTCGTCTCCTCCTGCGTGGACCTCACCACCGGCGACTACCGCGTCACGGCGGGCACCCCGTGCGACCGCGACTACCAGCACCTTCCCTGGAACCTGTACGACGGCCCGTTCGGAGACGCCAGATGACGCACCCACCGACGCGACCATCGAGCCCGACGGGCCCGGCCGGGGCCGGGCCGCGGCGGGCCGCGCGCGCCGCCGCCGGGCTCGTCGCGGCGTCCCTGCTCGCGGCGGGCTGCGCCGGGGCCGACACCAACGCCCTCGGTGGCGCCCCCGCCGACGCCGCCAAGCTGGCCCTGCGCGCCACCACCCCGCCCGCGCAGGGCCGTCTGGACCGGGCCGACTGGCTCCTTGAGGACGAGCCCGACTCGCTCGACCTGGACCGCCAGGGCGGCAGCGCGGGCCGCGTCGTCCTCACCAACATCTGCGAGCGGCTGTATCAGCTCCAGCCCGACATGAGCGTCGAGCCGTTCCTCGCCGAGAAGGCCCGCACGCCGGACGACCGCACGCTCGTCCTCACCGTCCGCGACGGCGTCACCTTCCACGACGGCTCGAAGCTCACCGCCGCCGACGTCCTGTGGAGCCTCAAGCGGCACGCCGCGAAGGACATGGAGCAGTCGGACGAGTTCGGCAACGTGTCCTCGATGCGCAGGACAGGACCCCGCGAACTGACGATCCGCTTCAAGGAGCCCTACGCCCTGTTCACCAAGGCGCTCGCCGGAGACGCGGGCATCGTGTGGAACCCCCGCCGGGTCGCCGCCGCGGGCAAGGAGTTCGGCACCCCCGGCCAGGCCGACGCCTGCTCGGGCCCCTACCGCCTCAAGGAGTGGAAGTCCGGCGACTCCCTCACCATCGAGGCGTACGAGGACTACTGGGGCACCAAGCCCCTGACCCGCCGCGTCGTCTTCCGCTGGGCCTCCGACAGCGCCCTGGTCAACGCCCTGCGGACGGGCGCGGCCGACGGCACGTACGCCGAGTCGCCGAACACGGCCGCGGCCCTGCGCCGCGCCAAGAACCTCCGGCAGTACTACGGCCCCTCCACCGCCTCGCTCGTGCTCATCCCCACCGGGCGCGGCGGCCTCAAGGACCCCGCGATCCGCCGCGCCCTGTCCCTCTCCCTGGACCGCAAGGGCATCGCCAACTCCGGTTACGGCGGCCTGGTGCAGCCCTGGGCCGCCCCCGTCGGCGCGGGGGCCTGGGGCTATGAGCGGCCCCGGTTCGCCGCCGCCCAGAAGAAGTTGGGCACTGCCGCCCCCGTGACCCCGACCGCCGACGACCTCGCCGAGGCCAAGAAGCTGGTCAAGGAGGCGGGCGCCCCCGACGACCCCGTCGTCATCGGCACCGACAGCAGCCAGGGCCGCACCGTCGTCGCCAACGCCACCCGCGCCGCGCTCCAGCGGATCGGCGTGCGGGCACAGATCAAGACCGTGCCGCCCGCGCAGTTCGAGGAGTTCTACAGCGACCCCCAGGCCCGCGACGGAATCGACGTCCTCGTCGGCGACTGGTACATCTCCAAGGCCGACCCCATGGGCTTCTACGACAACGGCCTGTCCGACTCCTCCAACAACTGGGTCGGCTTCAAGGACCCGGTGTACGACCGCCTCGTCCACAAGGCCCTCGCCACGCTCGACGACACCGAGCGCGCCCGGCTCACGACCGAGGCGCAGCGGCGGTTCGTCGACGCCGCCGTGTGGATCCCCGTCGCCCAGGTGCCGACGGCGCTCGTCCTCAGTGACCGGCTGACCGGACCGCCCTCCTCCCAGTCGTACCTCTACTACCCGTGGGCCGCCCGGCTGGGCGCGCGGAAAGGCTAGGCCGCCATGGGAACGGGCATCGCCGTCCGTCTCGTACGCCGGCTCGCGGGCGTGCTCGCCACGCTCCTCGCCGCGTCGTTCGTCATCTTCGCCGCCGTGTACGCCGCGCCCGGCGACCCCGCCGTCTTCCTCGCGGGCGGCCGCGACAAGCTGACCCCCGAGCGCCTGGCCCAGGTGCGCGCCGAGTACCACCTGGACGAGCCGCTGGCCGCCCAGTACGGCCGCTGGCTGTGGGACTGCCTGCACCTCGACCTCGGCCGGTCGTTCAAGTACAGCGACCAGGTGTCCGACCTGGTGGCGGCCCGCTTCCCGACGACGCTCCAGCTCGTCCTGTACGCCACCGTCCTGTTCGTCGTCCTCGGTGTGGGCGCCGGGATCCTCGCCGCCGTGAAGCGGTCCACCTGGGTGGACTCGGCGGTCGTCGGGGTCACGACGCTCGCCGCGTCGGTGCCGTCGTTCGTCGCGGCGATCGCCCTGGTGTCGTTCTTCGGCGTCCGGCTCGGCTGGTTCCCGGTGACCGGCAGCGGCGACGGCTTCCTCGGCACCGTGCACCACCTCACGCTGCCCGCCCTGTCGCTGGCGCTCGGCGCGCTCGCCCTGGTCAGCCGCGTGACCCGGCAGGCGATGGTGGACGCGGCGGCCTCCGACCACGTGGCGGCGGCCCGCGCGTCCGGCGTGCCCGAGCGGGAGATAGTCCGCCGCCACGTCCTGCGCAACGCGCTGGGGCCCATCGTCACCATGTGCGGCCTGGTCATGGCGGGCATGCTCGCCGGCACCGTCGTCGTCGAGACCGCCTTCGGCCTCAGCGGCATCGGCTCCCTGCTCGTCGGCGCCATCAACACCCACGACTTCCCCGTGGCGCAGGCCGTCCTGCTCCTGATGGTCACCGGATACATCGTCGTCACCACGGCCGTGGACGCCGTCCACCCGCTGCTCGACCCGCGCGTGAAGGAGGTGCGCTCATGACCCTGACCCTCGGCGGTACGAACGCCGCGAAGGCGGCCCGGGCCCGGCGCCCCCTCGGCGTCCTGGCCGCGGGCACACTGCTCGGCCTCGTCGTCGTCGCGGCCGTCCTCGCCCCCCTCCTCGCGCCCTACGCCCCGGACGCGATCGACCTGTCCTCCTCCCTGGTGGGCACCGGCCGCGAGCACCTCCTCGGCACCGACTCCTCCGGCCAGGACCTGCTCTCCCGCGCGCTGTACGGCGCGCGGACCAGCCTGGTCGCGCCGCTCCTGCTGCTCGCCGTCGCCGGGGTGCTCGGCGTCACGCTCGGGGTGCTCGCCGCCTGGCGCGGCGGCTGGGTGGACACGCTCGTCTCCCGCCTCACGGACGTGATGTACGCCTTCCCGGGCCTGCTGTTCACCGTCCTGATCATCGCCGTCTTCGGCACGGGCACGACGACGTCCGTCCTCGCCCTCGGCCTGGCCTTCACGCCGACCATCGCCAAGTACACCCGTTCCCTGGCCCTGTCCGAGGCCCGCAAGCCGTACGTCGACGCGTACCGCGTGCAGGGCATGGGCGGCGCCCGCATCTGCGCCCGCCATCTGATACCGAACCTGGGCCGGTCCGTCCTCGGCTATCTCGTGGTCCTCTTCGGCGAGGCCCTGATGTCCCTGGCGACCCTCTCCTACCTGGGCTTCGGCGCCCAGCCCCCGTCCTGTGACTGGGGCCTGATGGTGCAGGAGGGGCAGGCGGCGATCGTCCAGGGCGCGATGCTCCCCGCCCTGGTGCCCGGCACCGCGATCGCCCTGGTCGTCGTCTGTTTCAACGTCGTCGGCGTCTGGGCCGCCGACCGCCTGGGGAGGCAGTGATGCTGCTCGACATCGACGACGTGACCGTGACCGTGCCGGGCGCCGCCCGCCCGCTCCTCGACTCCGTGTCCCTGCGGGTCGCCGAGGGCGAGGTGGTCGCCCTGGTCGGCGAGTCCGGCTCGGGCAAGTCCACCACCGCGCGCACGGCGCTCGGCCTGCTGCCGGACGGGGCGGGCGCCTCCGGTTCCGTACGCTTCGACGGCACCGAGGTCCTCACCCTGACCGGCGAGCGCCTTCGCGCCCACCGCGCGGGGTCGGTCGCCCTGGTCCACCAGGACCCGCGCGCGGCCCTCAACCCGGTGCGCCGCGTCGGCGACTTCCTCACCGAGCGGGGCGCCACCCGTGCCGAGGCCGTCGCGCTGCTCGCCTCCGTCGGCCTGCCCGACCCCGAGCGCCGCGTGCGCCAGCGCCCCCACGAGCTGTCCGGCGGCATGCTCCAGCGGGTCGTCATCGCGGGCGCCCTCGCCGCCCGCCCCCGCCTGCTCCTGGCCGACGAGGCCACCAGCGCCCTGGACGTCACCACCCAGGCCGACATCCTCGCCCTGCTGCGCACCCTGCGCGCGGAGCACGGCCTCGGCCTGCTGTTCATCACCCACGACCTGCACCTGGCGGCGGCGTACAGCGACCGCGTGTACGTGATGTACGCGGGCCGGGTGGTGGAGGAGCGCACGGCGAAGTCCCTGTTCACCACGCCCTCCCACCCCTACACCCGCGGCCTGCTGTCCTGCTCCCCGACCCTGGACGCCCTGGAGGCCCCGCTGCGCCCGATCCCGGGCCGTCCGCCGTCCCTGGCGGACGTGTTCGAGGGGTGCGCGTTCGTGGAGCGGTGCGGTGAGGCGCGGCCGGAGTGCGGGACGTGGGTCCCGGAGCCGGTGCCCCTGCCGGACGGGGGCGCGTCCGCCTGCCTCGCCGCGGGCACCCCTGTGCAGATCGAGGTGAAGCCGTGACGAAGACCGCCCTGCTCCGGGCCACCGGGCTGAGCAAGACCTACCCCCTGCCCGGCGGCGGCAGCCACCGGGCCGCGCACGACGTGGGCTTCACGGTCCCCGAGGGCGGCTCCCTCGGCATCGTCGGCGAGTCGGGCTCCGGCAAGACGACCGTGGCCCGCATGCTGGTGGGCCTCGTCCCCGCGGACCGGGGGGAGATCACCGTGGCGGGCCGCCGCCGCGAGTCCCGCACCCCGCGCACCTCCCGGGCCCGTCTTGCCAGGGCCAGGGAGATCCAGATGGTCTTCCAGGACCCGTACGTCTCCCTGGACCCGAGGCTCACCGCCACGCAGTGCCTCCGTACGGTGCTGCGTCTGCACGGCAAGGACGAGAAGGGCGGGGCGGCGGCCCGCGAGCTCCTGGACCGCGTCGGTCTCGGTGCGCGCGAGGCGGACGCGCGGCCCCGGGACCTGTCCGGCGGGCAGCGCCAGCGGCTGGCGATCGCCCGGGCGCTCGCGGTCGACCCCCGGGTCCTGGTGCTCGACGAGGCCGTCGCCGCGCTCGACGTGTCGATCCAGGCGCAGATACTCCAGCTCCTGCGGGAGATCCGGGAGGAGACGGGGGTGGCGCTCGTCTTCGTCAGCCATGACCTGGCGGTGGTGCGGCATGTGACGGACGAGGTGCTGGTGATGCGGCGGGGTGAAGTGGTGGAGCAGGGGCCGACGGGCCGGGTCCTCGCGGCCCCGGAGCACGCCTACACCCGGCTGCTCCTGGCCAGCGTGCCCGGCGAGAACTGGGACCCGGCGGCGGTGTCCCGCACGCGCGAGGCCCTGACGGCGGGCTGACCCCTCGCGGGTGGCGCCCCGGGCCCGCCCCTTCCCGCTCCGGGGGCTCCGCCCCCGCGCCCCCGCTTCATCGGCGCTCCGCGCCTCGTCCTCAAACGCCGGACGGGCTGAGAGTTCCGGTGCGGCCGGGATCTCGTCTGCGAGCCGCAGACAGGATCCGGCGCGCACCGGCACCATCCAGCCCGTCCGGCGTTTGAGGACGAGGCCGCAGGCCGATGGGGCCGCGCCGGGAGGAGGCCCGCCCGCCCGAGGGAGCCCACCCGCCCAAGGCGCCCCCGCCAGAAAAAGGCAGGGGCCCCGGTGCCTCGCCGAAGCGAGGGCGCGGGGCCCCTTGGGTACTGCTTCCGTTGGATCAAGCCACCCTTACGGGAGGATCAAGCCGTCCTGACTAGGCAGGGGTGACGTTCTCCGCCTGCGGGCCCTTCGGGCCCTGCGTGACGTCGAAGGTCACGGCCTGGTTCTCCTCGAGGGAACGGAAACCGCTGGCGTTGATCGCGGAGTAGTGAACGAAGACGTCGGGGCCGCCGCCTTCCTGGGCGATGAATCCAAAGCCCTTTTCGGCGTTGAACCACTTCACGGTTCCGGTAGCCATAAGCCCTCCTTGGGCCAAAGGGTTGCCCTGCTCCAGAACCTGCGATTGTTGAAACAACTGCAAAAGTCTGAAAACGACGAGAGCCTGCGGGTTACATGCTCCGCAGGCTCTGTACTGCAAGGGAAACCAAACTGCAACTTGCGGCGAGCTTAGCACGCAGGCACCCGGAAGCAATAGGGATCAAGATCACGTCACCCGGAGGTTTGACGGGCCCTCGCGCCGGGTTGACACGGGCCCGTCGAGGCCTTGGCGGGAGCCGTGGCGAAAGCGCGAGGTGGGCCACGGAGAAGGCCCCCGCGCGGGGGCCCGCGGACCTCGGCGGAAGCGAGGCCCGGACGCCCCGGCGAATCCCCGCCGAAGCGCAGCGCGGGCACCGGAAGAAGCCCGGCGTGGGGCGCGTAGCGGCGCGGTCCCGGTGGCCGCGGGACCCGGCGCTCGCTCCGTGGCGCACGAGGGCTAGCCTCACGGATGTGGACAATTCTCCCGCTGACACCACGGGCGGGGCGGTCGAAGCCGACCCCTCCTCAAGCTCTCGGCTGCGCGCGGGCAAGGGGTACCCCATCCCCAGCTCCCGCCGCACCGCACGGCCGCGCGTCGGCCACATCCAGTTCCTGAACTGCATGCCCCTGTACTGGGGCCTCGCGCGGACCGGCACCCTCCTCGACTTCGAGCTCACCAAGGACACCCCGGAGAAGCTCAGCGAGCAGCTCGTGCGCGGCGACCTCGACGTCGGCCCCGTCACTCTGGTCGAGTTCCTGCGCAACGCCGACGACCTGGTGGCCTTCCCCGACCTGGCCGTGGGCTGCGACGGCCCGGTCATGTCGTGCGTGATCGTCTCGCAGGTGCCGCTCGACCGCCTGGACGGGGCGCGGGTGGCGCTCGGCTCCACCTCGCGCACCTCCGTGCGCCTGGCGCAGCTGCTGCTCGCCGAGCGCCACGGCGTGCGCCCCGAGTACTACACCTGCCCGCCCGACCTCGGCCTGATGATGCAGGAGGCGGACGCGGCCGTCCTGATCGGGGACGCGGCGCTGCGCGCGAACCTGATCGACGCCCCCAAGCTCGGCCTGGAGGTGCACGACCTCGGGCAGATGTGGAAGGACTGGACGGGCCTGCCGTTCGTCTTCGCGGTGTGGGCGGCCCGCCGCGACTACCTCGCGCGTGAGCCCGAGGTGGTCCGCGAGGTGCACAAGGCGTTCCTGGCCTCCCGTGACCTGTCCCTGGAGGAGGTCGCGAAGGTCGCGGAGCAGGCCTCGCGCTGGGAGTCCTTCGACGCGGGCGTCCTGGAGCGGTACTTCACGACCCTGGACTTCCGCTTCGGCGGCGCGCAGCTGGAGGGCGTCACGGAGTTCGCGCGCCGGGTAGGGCCGACGACGGGCTTCCCCGGGGACGTGAAGGTGGAGCTGCTGCGGCCGTAGCCGTGCCGGGCCCGGACCTCAGCCGCTGGGGACCGGGCCCTTCATCTTCTTGCTGATCCACTGGATCGGCCCGTCGTCCATGGCGGGGACGTACGAGCGGGCGCTGTGGGTGCCGCCCGGGATGACGTTGAGCCGGGTCTTGACCGGCCCCTTGCCGTACTTCTTCATGAAGGCCCGCAGGTTCGGCTGCCCGGACTCCGCCGTGCCGACCTGGAAGGCGATGTCGACCTCGGGTCCGCCGCGCCGGATGAGGCGCTCGGCGAGGCGCCCCGGGTCGTTGGCGAGCCGCTGCGGCTCGTGCCCGCGCCAGAGCGGTGAGTCGGGCACGGTGTCCGGGCCCGACGCGATCACGGCCCTGAACTTCTCCGGGTGCTTCAGGACGGACTTCAGGCCCACGAAACCACCCGACGAGGAGCCCATGAAGCCCCACCCGTCACGGGACGTGAAGGTGCGGAAATTCGCCTTGACGAAATCCGGTACGTCCTCGGTCATCCAGGTGCCCATTTTCGGCTGCCCCGGTATGTCACTGCCGTCGTAATAGAACTTGTCGTCGGGATTGAGCACGGGCATCACCACGATGAACGGAAGGCTCTTTCCCTCCTTCGACCACCTGGCGATGGAGCTCTCCAGCTTCAGGTCCGTGCCCATCCAGTAGTTATTGGGGTAACCGGGACCGCCGGGCAGCGCGATGAGTACGGGAAAGCCGCTGCGGGAGTACTTCGGGTCGAAGTACTGTTTCGGCGCCCAGACCCAGACCTTTCCGGTGAAGCCCGACTTCTTGCCGTGCAGGGTGGTGACGCCGATCTTGGTGCCGTCGTCGAGGGTGCTCTCGGTGGTGAAGGAGGCGCGGGGCCCGGTGGGGAGCCGGATGCCCGAGCCCTCGCTCCCGCGGCCCTTCGCGGGGGCCGGGGCGGAGGCGCTGTCGAAGCTCATGGGCTCGCCCCCGTCGGACGAGCAGCCGGTGAGCAGGACCGCGGCGGCGGCGAGCGCGGCGGTCAGGGCGGCGGTGGTGCGGCGGATGTTCATATGACCTCGACGGACCTGGGGACAAGGACGGCAATACGGTCAATTCCGTCTGGGTAGAGGGAGAAACCCGGACGGGGGTTCCCCGGGTCGTAGGCTGATCCGTGGCAGTGGTCCGCGTACGGCGCACCAGGGGGAGGCCTTCGCGATGCACCCGCTAGAACCGGACGAGCCCGCGGCCATCGGGCCCTATCGGCTGCTCGGCCGGCTCGGCTCCGGCGGCATGGGCCGCGTCTACGTGGGCCGCAGCGCGGGCGGCCGCACGGTCGCGGTGAAGGTCGTGCATCCGCACTTCGCCCTCGACGAGGAGTTCCGCGCCCGCTTCCGCCGCGAGGTCGACGCGGCCCGGCGGGTCGGCGGCAAGTGGACGGCCCCGGTCCTGGACGCCGACCCCGAGGCCGCGCTGCCCTGGGTCGCGACCGGATACGCGGCGGGCCCGTCCCTCACGGAGGCCGTACGGGACGCGGGCCCGCTGCCCGAGCACTCGGCCCGCGTCCTCGGCGCGGGCCTCGCGGAGGCGCTCGCGCACGTCCACGCCCTCGGCCTGGTCCACCGCGACGTGAAGCCCTCCAACGTCCTGCTGACCCTGGACGGCCCGCGCCTGATCGACTTCGGCATCGCCCGCGCGACGGACGGCACGGCCTCGCTCACGTCCACCGGCGTGTCCATCGGCTCGCCCGGCTACATGGCGCCGGAGCAGATCCTCGGCAAGGGCGCCACGGGCGCGGCGGACGTCTTCTCGCTCGGCGCCTCACTCGTGTACGCGGCGACGGGGGAGCCCCCCTTCGCCGGTGACACGTCGGCCGCGCTGCTCTACAAGGTTGTCCACGAGGAGCCGGAACTGGGCGCGCTGAGCGGAGAGTTGCGGGACCTGGCCGCGGCCTGCCTGGCCAAGGACGCGGCGGCGCGGCCCGCCCCGGCCGAGGTCGCCCACCGCCTCGCCCCCGCGGGCGCGGCCCCGCTGGTGGCCGCGGGCTGGCTGCCGGGGCCGCTGGTGGAGCGCGTGAGCCGCAGCGCGGTGCGGCTGCTCGACCTGGAGGCGGAGGAGGACGGCGCCGGGGGCGCGGCGGCGTCGGGGCCGGTGTCGTTCGCGGGACCCGCGGTGGGCGTGTTCGGGCCGCCGGACGCGTCGTACGGGGCGGGCGGGCCGGGGGCGGCGGTTCCGCCGACTCCGCTTCCACCGCCGCTTCCGCTTCCGCAAGGGGGCCCTGCCGACGCGCGGCCGTCCCCGGTGCCGTCCGCGCCCGCCACGGCCTCGCCCGGCAAGGTCTCCCTCTCCGTCGCCGCGACGACCGCGCCCGGGTCGCCCGACGGCCGCGGGCGGAGGGTGAGTTGCACGGTCGCCCTCGCCGTGGCCGGGGCGCTCGCGGCGGTGATGGTGGGGTCGGCGTTCCTGTTCGACGTGCTGCCCGGTTCCGGCGCGGGCGGCGACGGCGACGGCAGCGCCGGGAAGCGGCCGCCCGCCGCCACCGGTGGCGCCTCCGACTCCGACGGCCTCGTGCCCAAGAGGTATCTGGGCACGTGGCGCGGCAAGGCCTCCGCGCAGGACGGGCTCGTCGCCCTGGGCACGTTCGACGTGACGGTCCGGCAGGTCGCGAAGCGGGGGGAGCGGGTCGGCACGGTGACGCAGACGGACCTCATCGGCGGTACGTGTGTCGACGTGCTCACGCTCACGTCGGCCACGGAGAAGGAGCTGGTGATGAAGGCGGTCGGGGCGAAGTCCAACGGCGGGGGGTGCTCGCAGGCCGCCCACACGGTGTGGCTGCGGCCGGTGGGGACGGAGCTCCAGTACACCTCCGATGATCCCAAGGCCGGTGACCCGGAGGCGCGGCTGCGGCGCGTGCGGGGCTGACCCCCGCGGTGCGCCCCAGGCTCGCCCCTTCCCGGTCCGGGGGCCCCGCCCCCGTGCCCCCGTTCGTCGGCGCTCCGCGCCTCGTCCTCAAACGCCGGACGGGCTGGAACTCCCCTGTGCTAGAGGGGAGTCGTCACCGTCGCCGGTTCGCCCGTGCCCAGGTGGAGGAGGCCCTTGCCGGGGGTCACGGGGCCGCCGACCATGCTCCGGGAGACGCGGACGCCGATGAGGTCGCCGCTGGACGAGTCCTGCGGGGAGAGCAGGATGCCCCGCCGCCCCTTCTTCGCGTCGACCTGCCACCCGGAGAACCCGCTGCACACGTCCTCCTCGTCCCCGGCGAGCACGAGGGCGAGGCCCTCGTCGGCGCCCCGCTGGATGATCCGCTTGAACTGGCTCGCGGCGTCGCAGTCCTCCAGGATCTCGCCGTCGTCGACGAGGACGGCGATCGGCGACTGGAGGGTCGCCGAGTCGATGGCCTCCTCCAGGTCGTCCTCGTCGATGTCGTCGCCGGTGAAGACCTTCAGGACGCCCTCGGTGCCGTCGAGCCCGCGCAGCGGGGACGGGCGGGGCGCGGCGACGACGAGGCGTACGCCCTGCGCGAGGAAGGAGCGGGCGGCGTTCATCAAGGCGGTGGAGCGGCCGGACTTGGCGGGGCCCGCGACGACGAAGGCGGGCACGCCCTCGGCCAGGTCGGGCCCGTGGCCCATGAGTTCGTCGCCGCCGACGCCGATCAGGGCCCACAGCTTCGAGCGCGAGGCCTCGGGGTCGCGCAGCTCCCAGGCCTCCTCGAAGGAGATCCGGCCGGGCAGCGTGTCGACGCGGAACGGGCGCAGCCGGCGCGGCACGTCGGCGTCGCGGACCGCGGCGGCCTCACCGATGGCGGCGAGCGCGGCGGCCTGGCCCTGCCCGGTGGCGTCCTCGCAGAGCAGGGCGAACTGCGTCTCCGTACCGCTCTCGTTGCGGAAGGCGCGCCCCGGGGGAATCTCCTCGGGCACCTTGCGGGAGGGGATGCCGAGCAGGGAGAAGTCGGAGCGGTCGGCGAGCCGGAGGCCGTACTTGTCCTCGGTGAGGGACGAGACGCGGCCGACGAGGAGCTGCCGGTCGCCGGTGAGGACCAGGTGGATGCCCACGCTGGCGCCCTCCCGCATCATCGTGGTGACCTCGTCGGTCAGGCTGCCGTGGTCGATCTCGCCGAGCGTGGGCAGCCAGCCCTCCCAGCGGTCGAGGAGGACCACGAGGTGCGGCAGGCGCTCGTCGGCCGCGGCACCGGCCCGCTGCTCGCCGATGTCGGCGTAGCCCTTCTCGGCGAGGAGGTCCTGGCGGCGGCCGAGTTCGCCCTTGAGCCGGTTGACGAGGCGGACCACGCGCTCGGTCTGGTTGCGGCCGACGACGGCGCCGCAGTGCGGCAGCCGGGTCAGCGCGTTGAGCGCGCCGTTGCCGCAGTCGATGCCGTACAGGTGGACGTCGGCGCAGGAGTGCGTGCGCGCGAGGGAGCCCGCGATCGTGCGGAGCACCTGGGAGCGGCCGCTGCGCGGGGCGCCGCCGATCATCAGGTGCCCGAAGGTCGCGAAGTCCACGGTGACGGGGCGGCGCGCCTGGTCGGCGGGCAGGTCCTCGACGCCGTACGGAGCGGCCGGGAGCGCACCGGCGGGGGCGGGCGGCGGCACGATGGCGTCGAGCAGCAGCGTCTCGTCGAGGGCGGGCAGCCAGGGGCTGTGCTGGGCGGGAATGGCGAGGGCCGTGGTGGCCTCGCGGATCGCGTCGACGAGGACCTTCAGGTCGGTGATCTCCGCGTCCTCGCGGGCCGGGGCCTTGGGCCGGGCGGCCGCGGCGCGCCCGAGGCCCGGCCAGGTGAGTTCGTCGGCCCAGGGCGCGAGCGCCTGCGGGTCGGCGGCGCCGGGGCGGCGGCCGCCGACGCGGCCGGACTGGAAGGGCACCAGGGAGGCGTGGCCGAGGCGGACGTAGGCGCGGCCCGGTGTGTTCTTGGAGATGTGCCCGGCGTCGGGCGCGTCGATGACGTCCGACGACTCGCCGCCGTCGGTGACGCGCAGGGCGATGCGCAGATTGGTGTTGGCGCGGATCTCGGGCGACACGACACCGCTCGGCCGCTGCGTGGCGAGGAGCAGGTGGATGCCGAGGGAGCGGCCCCGCTGGGCGATGTTGACCAGACCGGTGACGAAGTCGGGCAGGTCGCGGACCATGGAGGCGAACTCGTCGATGACGATGAGGAGCCGGGGCACCGGCGCGCGCGTGGGGTCGCGGCGCACCAGGTCCTGGTAGTCCTCGATGTCCTTGGCGTCGGCGTCGGCAAGGATGTGCTCGCGCCGCTTCAGCTCGGCGCCCAGGGACTCCAGGGCGCGTTCGACGAGGTGCGCGTCGAGGTCGGTGACCATGCCGACGGTGTGCGGCAGCTGCACGCAGTCCTTGAACGCGGAGCCGCCCTTGTAGTCGACGAGGACGAACGTCATGTTCTCGGGCGTGTTGGCGACGGCGAGCGCGGCCACGATGGTCTGCAGGAGCTCCGACTTGCCGGATCCGGTGGTGCCCGCGATCAGGCCGTGCGGCCCGTCCTTGCGCAGGTCGATGCCGAACGGACCGTCGTACGACTCGCCGATGACGGCCGTCGTGGACTGTCCGCCGGACCGCCAGCGCGCGGCGACGGCCTCGCGGGACGGCGGCTCCAGCTGAAGCACGTCGAGCAGCCGGCTGGCGCCGGGGAGCGCGGAGTCCTCGGTCTCGCCGCTGATGTCGCGCAGCGGCGACACGGCGCGCGCGAGGCGCAGGCACCAGGCGGGCGAGACGAAGTCGGGGCGCACGTCGAGCAGGCGCCGGGCGCCGGTCTGCTCGACGCGCAGCCGCAGCTCGTCGGTGGTGTCCGACCGGCCGGCGTCGGCGTCGGCGGTGTGCCAGGCGTGGAAGGAGGGGAAGCCGCCGCCCGCCGGGGCGGTGGCGGGCCGGGGCGGGATGCCGCCCGCCACGGGCGCGGCCCCGGCGGCCGGGTCCGTGAGTTCCCGGGCCCTGGGCTCGGCCACGACGAAGGCCTGGCACTCGCCGGGCAGGAACCGCTGCTCGGTGTCGAGGCAGAGCGCGTAGATGCCCACGGCCGGGCCGTCGCGCAGGATCCGGACGACGCCGGGCAGCGAGCGAAGGCGTCGCGAGCCGTCCCAGACGACGACGATGTCCGGGTCGGTGAACCCGCCGCTCTGGCCCCGGGTCTCCTGCTTGACCTTCTCGCGCGCGTCGAGGACCTGCGTCAGCTCGCCGACGCGGGCGCCGACGGTCTCGGCGTCCGTGCCGATCAGCACGTTGACGTCCTGGCCGCTGCCGGGGCGGGCGTGCGGCAGCCAGCGCAGCCAGTCCCAGGACTCCCAGGCGGAGTTCTCCGTCAGGACGTAGAACTGGACGTCCATCGGGCTGTGCAGCGCGGCGGTCTGCGCGACCGCCCAGCGGCCGAGGGCCGCCGCCGCGCCGCCGGGCCCGGCCAGACCGATGACGCCGAGCTGCTTCAGGCCGAGCGCCACCGGGGCGTCCTCGATGGTCCAGGTGACCTGCCGCTTGTGCTCGTCCTGCTCCGGGTCGTCGAGGACCACGTCGGACGGCAGCCGGCCGGTGCCGAAGCGCAGCAGCAGATGGTCGGCGTCGGTGCGGCGCCGCTCCCACAGGCGGGTGCGCGGGCCGGTGCCGAGGGTGAGGACGGCCGCCGGGTCGGGGATCGCGCGCCGCCGGTCGAGCCGCTCGGCGACCAGGGCGTCCTGCGCGTCCTTCTCGATCCGCTCCTTGGTCTCCTTGTACTCCTTGACCTGCTTGGCGTGGGACTTGCGGCCGTGCTTCTTGTCCAGGAAGTAGTTGCCGAACAGCATGATCGGGCTGAGCCCGGCGATGATGAGGTAGTACCAGCGGTTGAAGATCATCGCTGCGATCACGGCGCCGACCAGCGGGAACAGGGCCATCAGCCACGGCAGTGGCCGGGCTTCGAAGTCGCGCGGCGGGGACGGCAGGCGGAACGTGGTCTGCCGCTCGGGCGGGCGCAGCCGTGGCGGCCGGTTGTAGTCGAGGCCCGCGCCGTCCTCGGACCACTTGAGGGCCGCGTCGGGCGGCGCGTACCGCACGAGCTCGAACAGGGTGTTCCCGGCGGCGATCTGCGCGCCGAGGGGCCAGGTGCCGCCCTCGGCTCCGGTGAACTCCGCGCCGTCGAGGGTGACGTCGCCCCGCTCCTCCTCGTCGCCGTGCGCGGCCAGTTGGCAGGTGCCGTCCGTGGCGACCGACAACGTCAGGGCGCGCGCGGGGAGTTCGGGGTCATCGACGCGGACGTACGCGGCCGGGCCGCTGCCGATGTCGTACCGGCCGATGCCGAGCCGGTGCACGGCGCCCGCGGCCGGGCCGCCCACCACGCGCAGCTCGACCAGGCCGGTCGGCTCGCCGGGCACGCAGCCCGCGGGGTCGTGGAGGCTGACGACGGCGCCCTCGCGCAGGGGCGAGGTGACGACCGTGGCGCCGGGGTCGACGGCGTACCCGTCGACGTAGAGCACCGGCGCGCCGTCGGGCGCCGCCTGGTGCGGGCCGAGGGGGATGACCTGGGCGCCGCTGCGGCCCGCCGTGCGGGCCAGTTCGGCGGCTATGTCCCTGACGGAGGAGTCGGGGTCGGCGTCGAGCACGACGTCGGCGGAGCCACCGCCGATCGGATCGACGACGGTCAGTGTCAGACGCACGCTCGTCCTCCCATGGCCCCCCGTGACCGCTTCCGGACCACGGCCCACAGTGGAAGCGACCCTAACCGCTGGCTCCCGGCCGGGGGCAACGGGCTGTCGGCGCACGCTTTCCCCTGGCCACGCCCGCCAGTTGCGGCACTTCCACCCCGGCACGCGCTCATAGCAGAGCTGTGACTCAACTGGGGTATTCCCTCTGTGACCACACCCGTAAGCTGCTGGCGCACTGGCGGACGGCCGCACCGGGTGTGTTCGGGCGCAGCCGCCGTGCCGACAGCGTGATGCGCGCCGTTTCAGGTGCGATGCGCACCCATCAGTGGAGCCACGGGGGCCGGCCCTGCGGCGTGTTGGATAGGGAGTGGGCTTCATGGCCAAGGACCTTGACGTCACATACCAGGACATGCGGGATGCGGCCAAGCATGTCGTCAAGGAGAAGGACAAGCTCAAGGAGAAGCTCGACGGCCTCCGCAAGTACATCGCGAACCTCGTCGAGACGGGCTACGTCACCAAGAGCTCCTCGAAGGCGTTCGACGAGAACTTCGACGAGTTCGTGCGCGGCGCCAAGGACATGCTCGACGGCCTCGACGGCATGGGCGACTACCTGACGACCGCCGCGGACAAGTTCGAGCAGATCGACGACGAGCTGGGCAAGGCCGCGCGGGGCTAGTCCCCCGGGCCGGGCGGAGGCAGGGGCGGGGCGAGGGGCAACCACCCCTCGCCCCGCCCCTTTTCCCCGGCCTGCCGCCGCCGTCCCGGGCTCAGACCCAGCGCAGCGACGCCGCGATCGCCTCGCACAGGCCGCCCAGGGGGCTCTCGACGCCGCTCAGCGGCACGTTGAAGGCGAGCAGCAAATACCCGGACCTGCCGGGCATGGCGACGTACAGGTCCAGCGTCGTCGCCGTCGTGGCGCGGACCGCCTCGCCCGCGGGAAGCTCCGTCACGGTCGCCTTCGTGCCCGCGCCCCGGTGCTCGGCGACGCTCCGCGCCAGGTCCTGCGGCGTGACGTACAGGGCGCCGGACATCGGCAGCAGGGACACGAGCAGCGTGGCCGGGGTCGCGCCCGTGTCGTCGATCTCCGAGCGCAGGAACAGCTCGATGGCGCCCTGAGCCGCCCCGCTCTCCGCGGTGTTGCGCAGGGTGGCCCACAACCCCCGCGCGGCCTGCGCGGACATCCGGCGCCGGGCCGCCTGCCGGTCGGCGAACGTCTTGAGCTGGGGCCGCCAGCGGTCGAGCGTGAGGTCGACGCGGAACCAGTCGCGGGGGACGAGGAGCCGGTAGTCCTCCGGCGGTGCGTCCGCCCCGGGCCGCTCCGTTCGCGGGTCCGTGCCGGTCACTCCGCGTCCTCCGCCATGTCGACGGGGCGGCCCTTGCTGTCCACCGGGTTCCCGGCGGCGTCGAAGAGCTGGAGGCTCCGGCAGACGCCCGCGAACATGCTGGAGAAGACGTCCCAGCCCTCCATCGTCGGCGTGGACATCTCCAGGACCACGGCGGTGCCGTTGACCAGCGGCACCTGGACGTTGATGAACGACGTCCAGAACGGCTCCTCCTCGCCGGACGGCGTGAGCGACCCGTCGACGGCGGCGCGCCGCGAGCCGATCCAGGACACGCCGGGCCCGCACGGCAGGGACAGCTCCTCCACCTCGCCCCGGCCGAGCGCGCGCAGCGCCCGCGCGGTGCCCTCCACCGGGCTGAAGCGGGCCTCGTCCGGCAGATCGGCGAGCGCGATCGACACGTTGGCCGTGCAGCGGACGCCGTCGACCTCGGTGACGACGAACCCGGCGTACTGGACCCCGGCGTCGACCAGTTCGTCGTACGTGGACCCGACCATCGCGGCCCACAGGTACTGCATCTCCGGCGGGGACTTCGGCTGGATCTCCCGGGCCAGGTCGATGAGCTTGTCGGCGAGCTCGTCGATGTCCTCGGCCTCCGTGGGGAGTTCGAAGAACCCTTCCGGCATGATCCACCGGACGTGGAACAGCTCGCCGCCGGCCGCGGTCGCGACCCCGGTCGTCTCGGACACCACGGAACTCATCGGGGGCCTTTCCCATCGGGCGCGCCGGGCGGTCCTCCGCGCCGGTCTGCGGGCATGTCCAGGTCATCGTCGTCGGCCTCGGGGTGGAAGCGGGCCGCGAAGGGGTACGGGCCGTAGTGCGGGTACGCGTCCGGCAGCCGGGCCCCGCCGTCGCGGGCGAGGTGCGCGATCCTGCGGTACGCGGCGGCCCGCGCCCGCACCCGCTGGCGCGGGCGGCTGCCCCAGTGCCGGGTCAGCGTGACGGCGTACAGGACGACGACCAGGGCGCAGGCCGCGCCGCACAGGCCGTAGTACAGGTACTGGTCCCGGCCCGGCTCCCAGTGCTGCACGTACGCGCCCCAGCCCGCGAACAGCGCGAAGGCGACGAGCGCGGTCGGGACGCCGAGGCGCACTCCGGCCCGGTGCAGCGCCGCCTCGTCGAGGTGGCGGAGGCGCAGCAGCTCCAGGACCGCCGCGTCGTCGAGGAAGTCGAACCGCAGCCGGTGCCCCTCGGCCTCGGCGGCCGCGCGCGCCGCGGGCACCGCGGCGAGCACGGCGCCCGGGACCAGCGACCGGACGACGTCCCCCCGGGCCCGGTACGCGCCGGGCCCGAGGGGACGCTCGTCGAAGGGCGCGGACACGGCTACCGCGCCATCGCGGTGCGGAACGGCGTCGGCGACGGCGTGGGCGCGGGGCGCGGCGAGGGCCGCGGCAGGTTCGCCGGCTTCACCGGGTCGCCCGGGTCGCCGGTGCGGGCACCGTCCTTGCCGGTGAAGATCTTGTACAGGGCGCTGCCGAACCCGGCCGCCTTGATCCCGGCGGTGATCTTCTCGCCCGCGATGGTCGGCAGCTTCGCCTTGGTGAGGATGCTGTTGGTGAGGTTCACGGCGATGCCGTTGTTGAACTTGAACCCGACCCCCTTGAGCGCGCCCAGGCCGCTGAAGCGGATGCCGCCCAGCTTCGACAGGCCCTTCAGGCCCTTGAGCGCGCTGAACCCCTTCAGGGCGCCGAGGCCCGGCATGACGCCGAGCACGTCCAGGCCCAGCTTCAGGAGGTTGAGCTTCCCGCCCCGCTTGAACATGTCGTACGCGTGCCCCGCGAGCGCCGCCGCGCTGCACACGACGGACAGGGCGGCGAAGACCGGGGCGAGCACTTGCAGCGGTGGCACGAACGTGCAGATCACCGCCAGGATCGCGAAGATCGCCGACAGGTTCGAGAACCGGTCGGCCCAATCGGCCAGCCAGTTCATGAAGCCGCCCGGGTCGCGGACGCCGTCGTGGTGGATGATGTTCTTGATGTGCTTGGCCGCCGCGCTCGCGGCGTCGTCGCGGATGCTCTTCGCGCGCGCGATCTCGCCGTGGCAGTCACGGATGACGTTCATCGCCTCGTCGCGCTGCTTCTCCAGGCGCGTACGGTCCCCGATGTCGTCCTTGCTCGGCACGGTGCCCTTGTACTTGTCCAGGTCACCGACCGCGGTCTGCTGGTCGGACCGTGCCGCGCGGTACTTCTCCAGCGCCTTGTCGGCCACCTTCTGCGCGCGGTACAGCTCGCTGGCGTACTCCTTGGACTCGGTGTCGCCCTCGACGACCTTCGTGCCCAGGGCCTTGGCGGCCTCGTCGTACCGTTCGAAGGAACGCTTCAGCCGGCCCGACGTGCCGTCCGCGATCTCGTGGAAGGCGCGCCCGGCGTCGCTGTCCCAGCTCTCCACCGACGAGAGGGCCTTGATGTTGCGGGCCTGCTTGTCTATCTCGTCGGCCATGTTCCGCAGCTCCTTGCCGAGCCGCGCGACCTCGTACGGATCACCGGGAACGGGGTCGCCGTCGTGCAGCGGCTCCCAGTCGGTCGGGCGCGTCACTTCTTCCCCTTGGCTTCCTTGGCTTCCTTGCGGGCGTTGCGGAGGGCCTCGGCCAGCTCGTGGTCGACCTTGTCGTACGTGTCGGCCGCGGAGTCGGTGAACTTGGCGAGCTTCTCGATGTCCGCCATCAGCTTCTTCCGCGTCTTCTTCCACGTGCCGGAGAAGTCGTCGAAGACGTCCCGGAGCTTCTTGCTGCCGAGCGCGTCGCCGTACTCGTCGGCCGGGTTGCTGTTCTCCTTGAACTCCCGGTGAATCCGGAACAACGCGTCCGAGCAGTCCCGGATCATCCCGAGATCCGCCCTCGTTCTGTCACTCATCGGTTCCCCCGTGCCTGCTCGTCCCGTACGCCTGACGGACCTCCGGACCGAGCGGTGCTACGAGGGCCCGGACAAGAGGAAATAAGGTATCCGCGACCATCGAGATCTCGCCAGACACATCGCCTGCAACAGGGCGCCATATGCCCGGACTTAGCGGCCCGAAGCGGACAGGTCTGTCGCCAATTTGTTTCGTTGTGGGGGAGGGGCCCGGACAATTCCCGCCCGGGCGAGGGCTTCTTGAGGGGGCTGAGCGCGGCCCTATGCCTCGGCCGCGACCGGGAACTCCACCGTGTGCAGAATCGCCGTCATCAGATCGCGGAACGTGCCCCAGTGGTCCATCGAAGCCGTGTGGAGCGTGAACACCGCGGTGAACGGCGCCCGGGGGAAGGGCACGTGGCTCTGTATCTGTCCGGTGAGGAGCTCCTTTTCCCCGCCGTCTCCCGTGAGTTCGGGCCTCAGCCGGTAGCCGCTCACGGCGGTGCGGGTGACCGCGGGTCCACAGGGCAGGTCGAGCCAGTCGACGTCGTTGTACTCGTCCTGCGACCACAGCGCGAAAAGTCCCTGGGCCGCGATCTCGGGATCGGCCTGCTCCGTCGGCACGGCCGCGAGCGTGAAGGCGCACTGGGCCACGCCCAGGGAGCCCTCGTAGCGGGCGCCGTGCCCTTCCGGGGCCGCGGTGCCGTCCGCGTCGGCGGTGGAGAACAACCCCATCGCCGCGTAGGTGACGCCGCCGTCGGACAGGAACTCGCCGAGCGCCTCGTAGTAGGGCGCGGCGGGAGCCCAGATCTCGTCGTCCCCGCGCGCGTACAACCCCCGTGCGAACAACCCGGCCCGCTCGGCACGGTCCTCCGCGGTGCCGCCCAGCGGCAGGGCGAAGAAGCCTTCCGGGGTGTTGAAGGACATGGGCGGCGGGGTGGTCATGAGGGCTCGTCCTGGTGGGGTGAGTCGGGGCGCGGGGGTCAGAGGTCTTCCGGGTGGAGTTCTCCGGGACGCGGGTCGGTGCCGTCGGCGTTGACCGAGTGAGTGATGCTGCCTGCGCCGAACGTCGAATTGAGCTCGCCCGGCACCAAGGCCTCGATCAGATAGTGGCCGCAAGGGCGGCGAGTCACTACAGGGTCACGTAGACCCGGCACTCTGGCCGTCGCGATGAATGTCTCGGTGGCTCCGCGCAGTTCTGGCGTGAGGTGATCCGGGGTGATCAGAGTGAAGGGGTGGGCCAGATACCGCGCGAGCTTCGCCCGGTTGAGGGCCCGAAGCCTGCACCACGAGTCGTCGGTGAACGTGACCTTGATGTCTGACGCCTGCTTGTAATCCCGCAGCTCCACATGGTGGATTCGAGGACGCTCGACCTCCCAGAGGATTTCGTCCTCGATGACCGAGTGGTCCTTCTTGTAGTGCTGAAGACCGACGATGACCAGACGCCGGTCTGTGACGACGGCGTGGGTCCGGTAGTGCCTCTCACTTGTGCGACCGGGGTCCAGCTGCCAGGGCAGGGTCCGTGCGACGCTGCCTGGTGCTGCCCACATCACCGGGAAATCATCGACCTCGTCGGCGCGGTCGGCGGAACTCCTCGCATGCGGGGCCGGACCGACGCTGCCGCCCTGGGAGGTGAGGGCGCCCACGACGGTCACGTACAGGGCTTTGAGGCCGACCTTTGCCGCGTTCCGCCCGAGCGACCTTCCGGGCGAATTGGCCGTGTACAACGGGCCTTCGGGCCAACCCGGCAGTTCGTGCTGGATGTCGTTGCGTTCGGTGTCGCGGAACCAACGCATCCCCGATACAGGGGTGGCGTCGCCCGTGGCAAAGGCCACGTACGCGCGGGTGAGGAGTGTCTCGCCCGGTTCTGGCTGCCAGATGTCCATGTCCCTTCCCTGCGGGAGTCGTCCCTCGTGTACCTAGTTGACGGCCTCGTCGACGTGATCGGGGATGTAGGGGATCTTGGGCCCGATCTTGAGCGTGCTGTCGAGGACGCGGCCGCCGACAGAGGTGGGACCGATGTTCCAGCTCGGTACGCTGTTCAGCCCTTTGGTTCCGATCAACTGCCCCGGCAGATAGCCCGTGTGGGCGAGTCCCCCCATGCGTGACAACAGTCCGCTGGACGGGTGCGAGACCGAGTAGACATCCTCGGCCGTGCCACCGATGATCACCTTGCCCGGCAGCAGCGGCAGGCCGCCGGTGACTTGCGCGGCGTCGTCACCCGTAGCGAGTTTGATGCGCTGGGCACCGATGGACTTCGAGGTGAACCCCTTACCGAGCGCCCTGGCCGCATCGTCTGCCGGCCCTCGGCCGATCACCTTGGCTCCTCTGCCCAGGGCTCCGATCCCGGGCAGCAGCCCCAGCGCGTCGAAGCCGAGCTGCATCCAGCTCACGTCCGCGCCCGCGGCCTTGGCGATGCCGTGGGAGGCCAGGGCGAGTCCGCTCGTGAGGAGGGCCGCCGTGCCGAAGACCGCCGCGAGCGGGGGGACCGGGAGCGTGGCGATGGCCAGTACGGCGAGCACCGCCGTCAGGTCGCTCAGGAGGTCGCCGATGAGTTTGACCAGGTCCGTGTGGTCCTTCAGCCACTTCCCCGTGGCATCCCACGCGTCCGTGATCCCCTTGGTGAGCCGGTCCCAGAAGCCGGGCTCGTCGGGGGCGATGTCGCCGGCCTTGTCGAGTTCACGGGCGATGGCGTCGGCGGCGCGCGCGTAGCGGTCCTCCAGGTCGTGGACCTGGCCGGTGACGTGGGTGACGTCGCCGGAGGCCTTGGCCAGGGCCTTGCTGCCCTCGCCGTCGGCCTGCGCCGCGGCCTTGGCGCGGGCCTCCAGCTTGTCCCCGGCGGCCTTCTCCAGGCGGTCGGCCTCGTCCTGGAACTCCTGGAGCTCCCGGGCCCACCGGTACAGCGCCCGCGACGCCTTGCCGAAGGACTCGTGGCTCTTGCGGATGAGCGGGGCCACGTCCGCGCCGACGTACTCGACGAAGGCGCGCGCGGCGTCGCCCTTCCAGGCCCCGCACTCGATGCGCTCCAGCTCCCGCACGGAGGTGCCGAGTTCACGGGCGAGGCCGCCCAGCTTCCTGGCGAGGTCCCGGGTGTCCTGGACGTCGCCGGGCGTCGGGTCCCAGCCGATGTGCGGGAAGGCGGGCCGTCCGCCGGACACGTCAGCGGCCCCGCCGCGGCGCCCGGGCGGACGTCAGGGACGCGGCGAGCGCCAGGTCCAGCTTGCCGAACTCCTCGTCGATCTTGTCGATCATCCGGACCGCGCCGCCGGTGTGCTTGCGGAGCTGTTTGATGCCGTAGCCCCACTCGTCGGCGAAGTCGCGGACCTCATCGACGAGCCGCCCCGCGCCGACGGCCGTCGCGTCGGTGCCGTGGAGCACGCGGCGGGCCGCGTCCATCCGGTCGCTGATCGTGGTGAAGGTCTTCCTCAGGTCCTCGAAGACCGTGCCGTCCAGGCGTAAGTCGCTCATGCTTCGGTACAGGCCCCTTCAGCCGACGTGGAGCATCCGACGCTATCAGCGGATTCGCTGATGTGAACATCGGCACAGCCGACGGCAGTTGGAGTTCCCGTACGTCAAGTGGAGGGGCGGGGGCGTGCTCAGCTTCCGCCGCGCGACAGCGCGCGCCCCCGCCAAGACCTCAGCGGCTGACCGACTGGACCTCAGCGGTTGACCGACTGGACCTCAGCGGTTGACCGACTGGACCTCCTCCACCGTCACCGGCTGATCCGATCCGAACGAGCCGCTCGGCAGCCCGTTGGGCCCCGCGTTGCCCGTGCCCGTCCAGCTGACCTTCCAGGTGATCGTGGCCTGGAGCTTGAACGTGCCCTTGCCGGAGGAGCGCAGATAGGTGAGGCCGCACGGCGGGGTCTCGTCGGCCTTGCCCTTGCGGTAGGGCGTGCCGATGGAGCCGTCGCCGTGGGGCGCGCACTCGCCGGACGCGGGGTGCACGCGGGCGTCGGGCGTGCCGGGGTCGAGCCGCAGGGCGTCGGGCCGTGCCGTGGTGGTGGCCCGCAGGTCGAGGCCGGGCACGTCGACGGAGGCCGTCACGGACACGGGCTTGAACTCGGCCTTGTCCAGCCACGCCCACGTGGGCAGGTTGACCTTGGTGGTGTCCTCGGGCGCGAGGCTGACCTTCGTGTCGGGAAGGCGCAGCCGGTTGTAGGCGAGCTCGGCGAGGAGCTCGGGGGTGAGGGCGTTCGCCACCGGCGGCGGGTCGCCGTTCTCGACCCAGAAGGGTTCCTTGTCGCACTTCTGCGCCGCGTCCTCCAGCCACCGGTCCGGGTCGCGCACGGCCACCCACCAGTTGCCCTTGTCCTTCTCCTTGAGGTTGTAGTTCTTGTAGTCGCCGTCCTTGTACTTGGAGCGGAACTGCGCGACGGCGGCCTTCGCGTAGCTGTGCTGGCCGGGGAAGTTGACGGTGCTCTCGTAGTTCCGCTCGACCTGGTCGCGGAACTGCTCGGCCGTGCGCGGCTCGTACCAGCAGGCGGGGGGCGACCAGGTGCCGACGGGCTTGAGGGCGCCCCCGCCCCCGTCACCCCCGCCGCCGCGCGTCGCGCCCGAGAAGCGGATGACGGACACGATGTCCTGCCCCTCGCGGCCCCCGCCGGAGTCGGCGTTCCCCTGAGAGCCGCTGCCGGGGGATTTGTCCGCGTGCGCGGGGCCCGGCACCAGCAGCAGCGTGGCGGCGGCCGTCAGCCCGGCCACCGCCCACGACCTGCGTGTGATCATGGCGTGCACTTCGCGTTCCCTCTCTCCGAGCTGAGCATCGTGGTCTGCCAGACGCCTTGCTTGTTCTTGTCGAGACGGGTGTTGTAGAGCACGTACGACTTGTCGGTGACAGGCGTCTTGTCGGTCTTTCCGGACTTTCGGTTCTTGGTGTACGCCTTGCTTTCGTCGGCGCAGTACTGAATGCCGACCGAGGTTTTTCCGTGGGGTGTGACCTGGGGTGCGTAATAGCGCGTGGTGCCCGTGACGGTCAGGCCGTTCTTCTTGAATCCGGAGATCCACTCGGCGGCTCCGACGAGGGCTTCTCCCTTGTAGTAGAAGGGAATGGCCTCGGATTCGGACGCGCCGTCGACGATGGCCGCGTCGGTCGCGTCGATGCGCCGCCGCGCGTCGGCGAGCGCGGCGTCCTTCACCGGATCGCCGGTCTTCCAGCTCTCGAAGACGTTCTTCACGTCGGCCGGGAGATCGGCCGCGGGGCGGTCGGCGGGGCCGTCCTGGGACGCCGTCGGAGACGGCGCGTCCTTCTTCTTCCCGCCGCCCTCGTCCGCCCCGGCGATCTTCCCGCCGTCCTTGGCGCCGTCGGAGCTTTCGTCCCCGCCACAAGCCGTCAGCAGAAGAGCCGCGGTGACGGCGAATGCGGCGGCAAGGGGCACAGTGCGGCGCTTCACGGTCTTCTCCCCGAATGAGGCGGACGTGCTGTCAAGGGGCATGACGCTAACGGTGGGGTGTGTGGTTTCGCCAGAGTGAACTGCCTTACAGCGAGGCGCAATGCTGAGAAAGCGGGCGGAATTGAAGCGTCCTCCGACGTATTCCCGCCCCGTGCTCCTCCGGGCCGACGGCCCCTTCGGCGACGGCCGCGCGCGGGCCGCGTACGGGATGCTCGATCCGGCCCTGACAGGGCCCGAGCGCATGAGGTTCGACCGGGCGGGACCCGCGGGCACGGGGGCGTGCGCGGGCTCTGGTGGGGGAGGTGCGGACTCGGCATGATGGGGCGATGCCCAGTGATGACGGTCACACAGCTGCCCGGACTGAGCCGCCCGGTGTCGCCGACGAACGCGCGATGCTCAGTGCCTTCCTCGACTACCAGCGCGCGACCCTCGCCCTCAAGTGCGCGGGCCTGACCCCCGACCGGCTCCGGCGGTGGGCCGTTCCCCCCTCTTCGTTGAGCCTGCTCGGCCTGGTGCGGCACCTCGCCGAGGTCGAGCGCGGCTGGTTCCGGTGCGTGTTCCTGGGGGAGCCGGACAAGCCGCACTGGACGGGGCCCGTGGACGACGGCTCCGCGGCCTGGGACGTCGACCTCGCCGACCCCGACGACGCGTTCCGCGTCTGGCGCGCGGAGTGCGACCGCTCCCGGGCGACGGTGGCGGCCGCGACCTCCCTGGAGGTCACCGGCGAGCACGAGGGCACGGCGTACTCGCTGCGGCACATCCTGATCCACATGATCGAGGAGTACGCCCGGCACAACGGCCAGGCCGATCTGCTGCGGGAGCGGATCGACGGGGTCACGGGGGAGTAGCCCCCGGTCCCGGCTGCTCCCAGCTCCGGCGGCCCCCGGCCCCGGCCGCCCTCGGCTCGCGCGGCCCGCCCCGGAGCGGGCGGAAACGATACGGCGTGCCGGTGCCCCCTGCCGCAAGGGCACCGGCACGCCGCGTCAGCGGAGCTGTGTCAGCGGGGCCGTGTCAGCGGTCCCCGCCGGATCAGCCGCGGCGCAGGCTGCGCTTGACGCGCTTGGCCTCGGCCGTGTCGCCCAGCGTCTTCCACAGCTTCGCCGAGCTCGTCGACGTGTAGACGCCGGGGGCGCCCTGGTCGCCGCAGCCCTCGCCGTACGAGACCACGCCGATCAGGATCGGCGCCTCACGGCCGGGGACCTTGCGGAAGACGGGGCCGCCGCTGTCGCCCTGGCAGGAGTCCTTGCCCTCGACCCCGGCGCAGAAGTTGAGCTTGGTGTCGTACTCGCCGTAGCTCGTCTTGCACTCGGCGTGCGACAGGATCGGCACGCGGACCTGGCGCAGCCGGTCCGGCTGGTGCGTCAGCTCGGTGTCCGTGTTGCCCCAGCCCGCCACGGTGGCCTTCTGGCCGGGGCGGAGCAGGGAGTCGGTGCCCTGGGTGGGGAGCTTGACGGCGCTGATGCCGCGCACGGGCTTGCTGAGCTTGATGAACGCCACGTCATAGGAGTCCTTGCCCTGGAGGTAGCGGGGGTGGACGAGGATGCCGCCCTTGGCCACGTTGCGTATCTGGCCCTGCCGGGAGTTGGAGAGGACCGTGCGGCCGATGGCCGTCTGGATGCTCTTGGGCTTGACCGGCTTGCGCGCGTCGTCGACCAGGCAGTGCGCGGCCGTCATCACGGTGTCCGGCGCGACCAGGCTGCCGCCGCAGAACTGGCGGTCCTTGACGGGGCCGGGGCCCTTGTCGAGGACGGCGACCATGAACGGGTACGCGTCGTTGGAGACCTCGGTGCCGCCGACGATGGCGTGGGCGGCGGGGGCGCCGGTGGCGACCATCGCGAGGGCGGCGGCACCGGCGAGACCGGCGGCCGCGGCACGCTGCGGGCGGGAGAGCCGGGCGGCGCGGGAGGGAAAGGAAAGTCTCATGGGGGTCGAATTTCTCTTTCGTTGAACTATGGAACCGTTGAACTATTGATGTGGTGAGCCGTGGAGCGCGGGCGCACGGAAGCCGCGCGTCCGCCTGGGACATCGGCGTACGAATGCCGCACCCCTCCGGCCCGTCGGCGCACGGAAGCCGCGCGCCGATCTGTCAGATGACGTACGGACACCCGGGGTTCACTCTCCGACCAGCGGCTTCTTGCCCAACACCCGCCCCAATACGGACACTTCTGGCATCCCTGACCCGGGGGAACGCGATCCCCCTGCGCCTCAGGGGAACCGCCGCCCTCGTTCGGCGCGTCCCCCGTGTGGCCGACGGTGCGCGGGACGCCCTCCCGCGCCGATGTGAACTCCGGCCCTCATGAGGGGGTTTGGTTCGCATATGCACATTCAAGGGGTGTTGCAAGGTGTGGTCCCGCAAGGGGAACCGCGCACCTCGTATTGCGCGTGAATAACGATGGATCGCATGGGCTTCGCGATTCAAAACGCGCCTTGAGGGGCTTATGTGCTGCTGATACGGTGCGGTGGCTTGACACCGCGCCTGTGGCTGACGGGCCAAGGGAACCCCGGCCGAGGTGGGGCCGAAGTGCCTCGATGGTGTCCAAATGACGGTTTTTTCTTGGGTGTACGGGGAGCGGTTGCGTGAAGATCCAAGAGCGTACGGGGGCGGGCGGAAACCGTACCGGCGTATCGGCTCAGGCCGGGGTCGGCGAGCGACTTCCCACCGCACCTCGCGAGCGCAAACCGGCGCTGGCCGCGCTGGCGGTCCTGCTCATCCTCGTGGGCGCGCTCGGCGCCACCGTGCTCGTACTGCGCGCCGGTGACCGGATCGAGGTCGTGAAGGTCACCAAGGAGATCCCCGCGGGAGAGTCGCCGAAGGAGGGCGTGAACATCTCGCCCGTCCTGGTCGCCGAGGACACCGGCATCAAGTACGTGAAGTGGTCCCAGCGCAAGACGCTCGAGGACTACAAGGCCAAGAGCACCATCCCGGCGGGCTCCGTCGCCGTGGGCCAGATGTTCGCCGTGGACGGCGGCGTGCCGTCGGGCAAGTCCACGGTCGGCCTCTCGCTCAAGGAGGGGCAGTACCCCTCGACCCTGAAGCAGGGCGACACCGTGGCCGCGTACCGCGTGGCCGCGGGCGGCTCCGGCGGCAAGGGCGCGGAGCGCGGCGCGGGCGGCAGCACGCCGATCGTCGCCGACGCGCGCGTGAACACGGTCGCCAGCAAGAACGACTCGACGATCAGCACGGGCAACCTCAGCGTCACCCTCCTCGTGGACGCCGACGACGCCGCGTCCCTCACCGCCGCCGCGTCCGCGGGCGAGGTCTCCCTGGTCGTCGTGCCCGGCCGCGCCGGCACCTCCGGCGACTAGAAGGGCGAGCGGACCACCCATGGCTCTCATCGCCCTCGCCGCCGACAAGGGGTCGCCCGGCGTCACCACCGCGTCCGTCGCGCTCGCCGCCGTCTGGCCGCGGCGCGTGCTCGTCGCGGAGACCGACCCCGCGGGCGGCGACCTGGTCTACCGCAGCGCCGCCGCGCACGGCGGGCCCCTCAACCCGAACACCGGCATGCTGTCGATCGCCGCGACCGCGCGCCGCGGCCTCGTCCCCGACCAGCTGTGGGACCACACCCAGCCGCTCTCCGGCGGCCTCGACGTCCTCGTGGGCCTCGGCGTCTCCGAGCAGGCCGCCGGGCTCGCCGGGATCTGGCCGACGCTCGGCCGGGCCTTCGCCCAGCTCGCCGACTCGCCGCACGCGCCCGCCGACGTCATCGCCGACTGCGGCCGGATCAGCGGCGACAGCCCGGTGGTCGAGATGTTCCCGCAGGCCGCGCTCGTGCTCCTGGTGGCGCGCGCGGAACCGGAGTCGCTCGCCCGCGTGCGGGACCGCGCCGCCGCCCTGGCCGCCAAGCTGCACGGCGGGCCGCGCGGGGCCGCCTCGCTCGCGACGCCGCTCATCGGCGTCGTCCTCGTCGCCGACCCCGCGCACTCCGCCAAGCTCGTCCACCAGGTCAACGACATGCTGGTCGCGGCGCAGACCGGCGCCCGCGTCGTCGGCACGCTCGCCGACGACCCCACGGGCGCCGCCCAACTGGCCGGACGCCGACGCGGACGGCTCGACAAGTCGATGCTCATCCGCTCCGCGCGCAAGGTGACCGCAGACCTCTACCAGAGCTACGGCGCCGCCTGGTCGGGCCCCGCCGCCGGAGCGGGGGCCGGGCGGTGAGCGCGGTCGACCACCAGCTGGTCAAGCGGTTCCGGCAGGACGCGGGCGACCGCATCGCCGAGCAGCGCCGCCTCGACCAGGTCTCCGGCGTCACCCCGATGTCGAACGAGGACGAGCGGCAGTACGCCCGCGCCGTCATCGCGCAGATCCTGGAGGAGCACGCCCGCACGGAGATCAACACCGGGCGCACCCCCCTGGACGCGGAGACCGAGGAGCAGTACGCGGCCGCCGTGCACGCCGCGCTCTTCGGCGTCGGCCGGCTCCAGCCGCTGCTCGACGACCCCGAGGTCGAGAACATCGACATCAACGGCTGCGACCAGGTCTTCGTCGGATACGCCGACGGCCGCGAGGTCACCGGGGAACCGGTCGCCGAGACCGACGAGGAGCTGGTCGAGCTCATCCAGGTGCTCGGCGCCTACTCCGGCCTCTCGTCGCGCCCCTTCGACTCGGCCAATCCCCAGCTCGACCTGCGCCTTCCCGACGGGTCCCGGCTCTCGGCCGTCATGGACGTGGCCCGGCGGCCCGCCCTGTCCATCCGCCGCGCCCGCATGGGCAAGGTGTTCATGTCCGACCTCGTCGGCAACGGCACGCTCACGCCCGACGTCGCGCACTTCCTGGCCTGCGCCGTGCGGGCGCGCAAGAACATCATGATCGCGGGCGCCACCAACGCCGGGAAGACCACGCTCCTGCGCGCCCTCGCCAACGAGATCCCGCCGCACGAGCGCCTCATCACCGTCGAGCGCGCCCTGGAGCTCGGCCTCGACACCTTCGCCGATCTGCACCCGAACGTCGTGGCCTTCGAGGAGCGCCTGCCCAACTCCGAGGGCCAGGGCGCCATCGGCATGGCCGAGCTGGTGCGGCGCTCGCTGCGCATGAACCCCTCGCGCGTCATCGTGGGCGAGGTCCTCGGCGACGAGATCGTCACCATGCTCAACGCCATGTCGCAGGGCAACGACGGCTCGCTGTCCACGATCCACGCCAACAGCTCCAGCGAGGTCTTCAACAGGATCTCCACGTACGCGCTCCAGGCCACCGAGCGGCTGCCGATCGAGGCCAGCCAGATGCTCGTCGCGGGCGCGGTGAACTTCGTCGTCTTCATCCAGCGCCGCAACGCCTACCAGACCGGCGGCAAGCTGCAGCGCGTCGTGACCTCCGTCCGCGAGGTCAACGGCGTCGACGGCCGGGTCCTGTCCAGCGAGGTGTTCGCGGAGGCCCCGGACGGGCGCGTCGTCGCCCACGCCCCGATCGCGTGCCTGGACGACCTCGTCGCGTACGGCTACCGGCCCGCGGGCCAATGGGGGTGAGCACATGAACTCGCTGGGATCCACGGGTGGTCTGTTCTCGCTGAACGTGCTCTACGGCCTCGCGTGCGGCGTCGCCGTCGGCGGCGGGCTCGCCCTCCTGGCCGTCGCGCTGCGCGGGCTGCCCGCCAAGCCGGAGCACGAGAAGCAGCGGGCCAGTCGGCGGATGAGCGAGCTCGTCCGGTTCGCCGGGCGGCGCGGCTCGCTCGCGGTCGGCGTCGGCCTCGTCGTGCTGCTGCTCACCCGGTGGGCGGTCGCGGGCATCGCCTCCGGCGTCCTCGTCTTCTTCTGGGACAAGCTGTTCGGCGGGGCCGCCGAGGAGCGTACGCAGATGAAGCGGGTCGAGGCGCTCGCCGCCTGGACCGAGTCCCTGCGCGACACCATCGCGGGCGCCGTCGGCCTGGAGCAGGCCATCCCGGCCTCCGCGCGGGCCGCGGCGCCGGTGCTCAGGCCGCATCTGGACGCGCTGGTGGACCGGTTGCGCGCGCGGACGCCGCTGCCGGACGCGCTCCAGGTGCTGGCCGACGAGATCGACGACGCCTCCGCCGACATCATCGTCGCCGCGCTGATCCTCAACGCCCGCCTCCGCGGCCCCGGTCTGCGCCAGGTCCTCGGCGCGCTCGCCAAGTCGGCGCGCGAGGAGGTCGACATGCGTCAGCGCGTGATGGCGCAGCGCGCGTCCACGCGCCGCTCCGTACAGATCGTCGTCGCCGTCTCGATCGCCTTCGTCCTGGGCCTTTCGATCTTCAACCGCGAGTTCGTCTCGCCGTACGGCACGGCCGTCGGGCAGTTCGTCCTCGCCTGTGTGTGCGGCCTGTTCGCGCTCGGCTTCTGGTGGCTGCGCAAGCTGTCGACGGTCGAGACGCCGGACCGGTTCCTCGTCCGCGACGAGCCGGGCGTGCAGTTCGTGCGCCCGCGGGCGGCGGGCGGCGAGGGCACCCCGGGCCAGGCCCAGACGCTGCCGCCGCACGCGCACACGCCCACCGAGGGGGTACGCCGATGAGCCTGACCCTGCCGATCCTCATCGGCGCCACGCTCGGCCTCGGCGTCTTCGCCCTGGTCCGGGCGCTGCTGCCGAGCAGGCGCAGCGCCGTCGCCACGGTCGCCCGGATCGACGCGATGCGGGCGCGCGGCGCCGCGTACGAGTCCTCGCACCGCACGGCGGACGCGGAGGCCACGGGGCGCTTCGGCACGCTGCGCGCGCGGGTGGGCGCCCGGGTCGCCGAGTTCTACGTCCAGCAGGGCTGGGAACTGCGGTCCCTGCGGGCCGACCTCGCGGTGCTCGACCGCGGCTGGGAGAAGTTCCTCGCGACGAAGGTGCTGCTCGCGGTGGCGGGCGTGTTCTTCGGCCCCTTCCTCTTCGCCGTCGTCTGGACGCTCGGCTTCGGCCGCAGCCCGATCATCCCGGTCTGGCTGGCCCTGATGTTCGGGGTGCTCTTCTTCTTCCTGCCGGACCTGGAGGTGCGGCGGGACGCACAGGAGAAGCGGCGCGACCTGCGCCGCGTGATCGGCGCCTATCTGGACCTGGTGTCCATGAGCCTGGCGGGCGGCCGCGGCCTGCCCGAGGCACTCATGGCCGCCGCCGAGGTCTCCGACGGCTGGGCCACCCAACGCATCAGGAACGCCCTGGCGGACGCCCGCATCACCGGCGTCAGCCAGTGGCAGGCGCTCGGTTCGCTCGGCGAGGAACTGGGCGTCGAGGAGCTCAAGGACCTCTCCGCGTCCCTGGCACTGGTGGCCGACGACGGCGCGAAGGTGCGCGACTCCCTCGCCTCCCGCGCCGAGACGATGCGCCACCGCGAACTCGCCGAGATCGAGGGCAGCGCGGGCGAGAAGTCCCAGTCGATGCTGGTGGCCCAGCTGCTGCTGTGCGCGGGGTTCCTGGTCTTCCTCATCTTCCCGGCGGCGATGCGCGTGTTCCAGGTCTGAACCCCATCCTCCGGTCCCCCACCGCGGGCGGGCCCCTACGAGCCCCCCATCCTGCTTCCTGAGAGGACACCTCACCATGAACGGACGGAACGTCAGCACCGGCATCCCGGCGGTCGACTTCCTCGTGACCTTCCTGCGGACCCGGGTGCGCCGCGCGCGCTCCGGCGAGCTGGACCGGGGCGCGTCGGCGGTCGAGTGGGTGATCATCTCGGCCGTCGTCGTGGCGATCGTCGGCGTGGTCGCCGCGATCATCAACAACGCCCTCAAGGGCGGTGCCGACAAGGTCGGCGACTGCATCGAGGGCGCCGACGCGGGCAAGACCTGCTGAGCGACGGGTCACCTACGACCATGTGGGGCCACGGGGGCCGGGGCGCAGCCGCGCCGCACCGCGACCGGATGCCCGGATGCGTACGCCGTCGAGTGGAGGCCGCCTCCACCCGCGGCGAGTCCGGCATGACCGCGATCGAGTTCGTGCTGCTCACCCCGGTGCTGTTCTTCATGATCTTCGCGACGGTGCAGTTCGCGCTGTACTTCTTCGCGGACCACGTCGCCCAGGCCGCGGCCCAGGCGGGCGCGCGCAAGGCCCGTGCCACGGCCGACGAGAACCCGGGCGGCTGGCGCGGCGAGGCGAACGACGTCGTCGAGGACTACATCAGCCAACTGGGGCCCGAGCTGGTGCTCGGCCCCGACGTCAAGACGATCCAGCCCGAACAGAACACCGTCGGCGTGGAGATCACCGCCCACGTGCCGTCGGTGTTCCCGGGCCTCGACCTGACCGTGCACGCGCGGTCGGCGGGCCCGGTGGAGCGGTTCGTGGAGGAGGGCGGATGACACGGCCCGAACCAGGCCGCCGACGCCTCGCGGGCCCGGCGCGGCCCCGGGCGGGGGACAGCGGCCTCTCCACGGTCGAAGTCGTCATCCTCGCGCCCGTGATGATCCTTTTCATCCTCGTCCTGGTGGCCTTCGGGCAGCTCGTGGACGGGCGCGGCGCCCTCGACGGGGCGGCGCGGGACGCGGCCCGCGCCGGCTCCATCCAGAAGGACCTGGGCACGGCGATGACCGAGGCGCGCAGGGCCGCGGCGGCGAACCTGGAGGACGTCTGCTCCGGCCCCGTGAACGTCGTGCGGAAGAGCGCCGGGTTCCGGCCCGACTCGCTCTTCACGGTCGAAGTGAGCTGTCGGGTGCGGGGCCTCGGGATGCTCGGCCTCGACGTGCCGACCACGCTGAAGTCCACGTTCAGTTCGCCGCTCGATCCGCTGCGGAGGGCCGGGACATGAGGACGGGAGCGCGCCGCGCGTACGCGGCACGGGTCCGGCCCCGGCTCGATGCCCGCCGCGCCCGCCTGGACGACCGGGGCTCGGGCGCGGGCGCGGTCATCGTCTTCGCGATCGTCTTCTTGACCCTGGCCGCGTTCGTGATCGACGGCGGCATGTCCATCTCGAAGCGCGAACGCGCCGCGGACATCGCGGAGCAGGCCGCGCGCTACGCGGCCCAGGACATCGACCGGGAGGGGCTGTACGCGGGCGAGGAGGCGCCCATCCGCTACGAGAACTGCGGTGCCCGCGTACAGAAGTTCGCCCGGGAGATGGGCCTGCGCGGCGCGGACGTGGCGGCCACGCACTGCGTGAGCGCCGACGCCCAACAGGTGGAGGTCGAGGTCCAGATGACGTACAGCCCGGTCTTCACCGGCCTGTTCTACGGCGGGGACGTCGTGGTGCACGGGCGGGCTACGGCGGAGAACCAAGTGGGGTGAGGCGAGTTCGGCAGGGCGGGGCACGGTCCGTCGGCGGATCGGGGGCGCGGCCCGGCGGTATGGCGGGGGCGCGACTCGGCGGCAGGCCGGGGGCGCGGCCCGGCGGCATGGTTGCGGCGGCGGCATGGTGGCGGCGCGGCTCGGCGGAAGTTGTCCACAGACGGGGAGTTGTCCACAGGGCGCTTCCGGTCGGAGACGCCTTCCGTACGATCGCGTTCATACGGCCAGCAGTACGTTCACCAGCAGTACGTTCCTCCGACACCACGGGCATCTGACCTGACACCCCAGGCGCCCGACCGCACCGGCATCCGACCTCACCGGCATCCAGGCACCACCCCCTTCCAGACACCACCGGCATCTACAGGACCAGGACCAGGACACCCGCCATGGCGCGACGCAACACCCGCTCCTCGAACGGCTCGCCGGACAGCCCGGCGGCGCCGCGGAACAGGACGCCGCAGCCGCTGCCGACGCGTCGGCGTTCGGCCGGGGACTTCGTCAAGGCGTTCCTCGCCTTCGTCGCCCTCGCCGTGCTGCTCGTCGGCGTGCCCGGCGCGCTCGCGTACTTCGTGGGCTGGCCGCTCCCGGACGGCGCGCCGTCCCTCGACTGGCTCCAGCAGGAGGTCACGGTCGGCACGTTCGTCAAGGTGCTGACGGTGGTCGTGTGGCTGGCCTGGGCCCAGTTCACCGCCTGCGTGCTCGTCGAGGTGAAGGCCGCCCTCTCCGGGGTCGGGATGCCGGGGCGGGTGCCGGGCGCGGGGCCGAGCCAGGTGCTCGCGCGGCAGCTGGTCGCCGCGCTGCTGCTCATCGGCGCCACGGCGGCCGGCTTCGCGCCGGGGCTCTCGCAGTTCGGGCAGTCCCCCGAGGGGAACCAGCAGCCCCCCGCCGCGGCCACCCAGCGGACGCCGGGGCTCTTCGCGCAGGAGCAGCGCGGCGCGGCGGCCGCGGCGGACGCGGTCGCGGACCAGGCCGCGCGGGCCGCCGACCGCGCGGGCACCGCCAAGGACGGCGACACGAAGTTCTACCGCATCCAGCCGCCCGAGGGCCGCCACCACGACTCGCTGTGGGAGATAGCGGAGCGGCACCTGGGCGACGGCCGCAGGTACAAGGAGATCTACCAGCTCAACAAGGACCGCGAGCAGCCCGACGGCTCCCGCCTCTCCGAGGCCAGCCTGATCCGGCCCGGCTGGATCATGGAGATGCCCGCCGACGCCCACGGCGGCGAGCTCGTCGAGATGCCCGACGAGGCGCCCGAGGTGCCCGAGGAGGTCCGCGAGCAGATCTCCGACTACGCGAAGACCGGGGACGAGCGCCAGGGCGGCGGCGCGCAGCAGGGCGGCGACCGCAAGGGCGGCGGATCCGTCGACCGGGACACGGCGCACATCACGATCCCGGAGCAGCGCCCGGGCAGCGGCGAGGAGCGGGACGGCGGCCGAGGCGACGACAGGGGCGATGGCCGAGGCGACGGCCGGGGCAGCGGCGAACCCGCCACGCCCGCCACACCGGCCACCCCCGCCGCGCCCGAGCAGGGCACCGAGGCCGCGTCCGACGGCTTCTCCTTCGGCCTGCCCGAGGCACTCGTCGGGGCGCCGTTGCTCGCCGCCGGGCTGCTCGGCGCGCTCGGCAGGCGCCGTCGGCACGCGCTGTGGCAGTCGGCGATGGGCGCCGTCGGCGGGCGCCGCGGCATGGAGCCGCCCACGCCGACCGGCACCGCGGCCGACGCGCAGGACGCGCTCCTCGTCGGCGCCGACCCCGAGGGCGTCCGGCTCCTGGACCGCGCCCTGCGCGGCCTGGCCGCCGCGCTCACCGCGGAGTCCCGCGCCCTGCCGACGGTGTACGCGGCCTGGCTGAGCAACGGCGATCTGCACCTCCAGCTCGCCCAGCCCGCGGGACGGCCGCCCGCGCCCTGGCAGGTGGGGCAGGACCAGACGTTCTGGATGCTGACCCGCGCCGACGCCGAGGCGTACGAGGACGTGGACGCGGCGGCGCCCTACCCCGGCCTGGTCTGCCTCGGCACGATGGACGACTCGCGCCTGCTGCTCAACCTGGAGGCGGTGCCGGGCATCGTCTCGCTGAGCGGTGCCGCCGCCGACCGGGCCGCCGTGTTCGCGTCCGTCGCCGCCGAGCTGGCCACCAACGGCTGGTCGGACCGCATGACGATCACCCTCGTCGGCTTCGGCCGGGACCTCACCCCGCTCGCGCCGAACAGGCTGCGGCACCTGGAGGACGTCGAAGCGCTCATCGAGACCATGGGCGCCGAGACGCGGCAGCGGCGCGGCGCGCTCGGCGCCGCCGGGCACGACTCGGTCCTCACCGGCCGCACCGGCCCCGCCCGGCACACCCGCTGGGCGCCGCACCTGGTCCTGCTCGCGGCCGGGCCCACCGCGGACGAGGCCGTCCGGCTCGCCGAGCTCGCCGCCGACGCGAGCCGCCTCGGCATCGGCTGTCTCGTCGGCACGGACTCCGGCGAACTGCCCGGTGCCGCCTGGGAGATGGAGATCACCGGCGACGGCAGGCTGCTGGCCCCGCTGCTCGGCTTGGAGCTGGCGGCGCAGCAGCTGCCGGACGCGCTCCAGCAGGCGGTGGTCGAGCTGTTCACCGCGGCCGACCCCGACGGCGGGGACGGCGACGACGACTCCACCGGCGGCGCGGCCGTGCCCCCCTTCCTCGTCGACGTCAGCGAGCAGGGCCGCCCCGCGGTGTACGCGCGCCTGGTAGGGACGTACGAGATCATCGGCCTGGAGACGCCCGACGGCGAGCGCAGTCCGCTGATGCACGAGGCGCTCGCGCTGCTGCTGCTCCACCGCGAAGGGGTGCACCCGCGCGTGCTCGCCTCCGCGCTGTGGCCGCGCGGTGTGACCGAGGACGTGCGGGACGCGCTCGTCGACCGGGTCCGCGCGTGGCTCGGCAGCGATCAGGACGGCACGCCCCGGCTGCGCGCCGACGCGTCGGGCCGGCTCACGCTCGCCCCCTCCGTGGTCTCCGACCTGGACGTGCTGCGCTCGCTGTACCACGAGGCGACGCAGGGGCGGGGGGCCGCCAACCGCGCGGTGCGCGGCCGCATGCTCACGGACGCGCTCGTCCTGGTCCGCGGCCCGCTGCTCGCGGACCGCCCCCAGGGACGCTACGGCTGGCTGACGCACGAGATCGTCGACGCGCAGCTGCCGCTGCTCGTGGCGGACATCGGGCTCGCCCTCAGCGAGTTCCACCTGGAGAAGGGCCGGGCCGAGCAGGCCATCGAGGCACTGACCTCCGCCCGCGCCTCGGCCCCCGCCGACGAGCGCCTGTGGAACGAACTGCTGCGGGCCACGCACGCCACGGACGACCCGGCCCGGCTCCGGGCGCTGGCCGCCGACCTGGTCGCCCGCAGCGGCGCGCGCGGTCTGCCGCCGCGCACGGAGGCGCTGCTCGACGAGTTGCTCCCGGCGTGGCGCGACGGACTCACGGCGGTGGGGTGACCGTGGAACTGCCGCTCGCGCTCGGCGGTGCCCTGTGGGGCGCCCTGGCCGGGCTCGCCCTGCCGCGCGCCGTGTACCGCTTCTCGGCCCCGGCCGGTGAGCCCTGGCGCGAGCGCTGCCCGAGCGACGCGCACAAGGTGCGGGGCTGGCTGGGCCCGGGCCGCTGCCCCGACGGGGAGCGGTACGGCCCCCATGCCCCCGCCCTCGCCGCCGTCGCGGCGGTCGTCTGCGCCCTGCTCGGTCTTGCGACGGGCCCGCGCCCCGAGCTCGTGGTGTGGCTGCTGTGCGTGCCGCCCGCCCTCGTCCTCGCCTGTGTCGACCGTGCCGTCATGCGCCTGCCGGACGTGCTGACGCTGCCGCTGGCCGCGGCCGCGCTCGCGCTCCTCGGCGTGGCGGCCGCGCTGCCCGGCCACGGCGGCGACTGGACGCAGGCGGTCCTCGGCGCGCTCATGCTCAGCGGCGGCTATTTCGTGCTGTTCCTGATCAATCCGAACGGGATGGCGTTCGGCGACGTGAAGCTCGCGCTCGCGCTCGGCGCGGCCCTGGGCTGGTACGGCTGGGGCGCGCTGGTGCTCGGCACGTTCACCGGGTTCGTCTGCGCCGCGCTGTACGGCGGCTGGCTCGTCGTGGTGCGCGGGGCGGGCCGCAGGACGGCGATAGCCTTCGGCCCGTTCCTGCTGGCCGGGGGGCTCGCGGGCGTCCTGCTCGGCGCGCACGCGGCCTGACGCCGGGGCGCGGCCCACCGGACGCCGGGGCCCAGGAGCCCTGGCGTACGCTGAAGAGCGATCTGTCCAACCCCCTTACGGAAGGGACGCACCGGTGACCGAGAAGGCCGACCTCACGTCCTCTGATGTCACAGCCGTCCTCGACCGTGCCGCGGCGGGCGGACGGATCAGCGCCGAAGAGGCGCTCGCCCTGTACCGGGACGCCCCGCTGCACGCGCTCGGCGCGGCCGCCGACGCCGTGCGCCGCCGCCGGTACGCGGGCACCGAGCACATCGCGACGTACATCATCGAGCGGAACATCAACTACACGAACGTCTGCGTGACGGCGTGCAAGTTCTGCGCGTTCTACGCCGCCCCGAAGGACACCAAGAAGGGCTGGACCCGGGACCTCGACGACATCCTGCGCCGCTGCGCGGAGACCGTGGAGCTCGGCGGCACGCAGATCATGTTCCAGGGCGGCCACCACCCGGACTTCGGCGTGGAGTACTACGAGAAGCACTTCGCGGCCATCAAGAAGGAATTCCCGCAGCTCGTCATCCACAGCCTGGGGGCGAGCGAGGTCGAGCACATGGCCCGGATCTCGAAGGTCTCCGTCGAGGAGGCCATCCAGCGGATCAACGCCGCCGGGCTCGACTCCTTCGCGGGCGCGGGCGCCGAGCTGCTCCCGGAGCGGCCGCGCAAGGCCATCGCCCCGCTGAAGGAGTCCGGCGAGCGCTGGCTGGAGATCATGGAGACCGCCCACAAGCTGGGCGTGGAGTCCACCTCCACGATGCTGATGGGCACCGGCGAGACGAACGCCGAGCGCATCGAGCACCTGCGCATGATCCGCGACGTACAGGACCGGACGGGCGGCTTCCGCGCCTTCATCCCGTACACGTACCAGCCGGAGAACAACCACCTCAAGGGCCGCACCCAGGCCTCGATCTTCGAGTACGTCCGCATGATCGCGATCGCGCGGATCTTCCTGGACAACGTGGCGCACATCCAGGGCTCCTGGCTGACCACCGGCAAGGAGGCCGGTCAGCTCACGCTGCACTACGGCGCGGACGACCTCGGCTCGGTGATGCTGGAGGAGAACGTGGTCTCCTCGGCGGGCGCCAAGCACCGCTCCAACCTGCGCGAGATGATCGACATGATCCGCTCCGCCGACCGCGTGCCCGCGCAGCGCGCCACGACGTACGAGCACCTGGTCGTGCACGACGACCCGGCGAACGACCCGGTGGACGAGCGCGTCGCCTCGCACATCTCCTCCACCGCCATCGAGGGCGGCACGGCCCACCCGGAGCTGAAGCTCCTCACCTCCAACTAGGGCCGCGCGAGGGCCAGTTGCTGACACTGCACCAGGTGGACGCGGTCCGGCCCGCCCCCGCGGGGGCGGACGCCGTCGTCGTCGACGGCGCCCGGATCGCGGCCGTCGGCCCGTACGCGCAACTGCACGCGGCGTACGGCGAGCGCGCCCGGGTCCGGCGCTGGGACGGCGTCCTGACCCCCGGCCGCCACGAGCCCGACGCCGTGGCGCTCCTGGAGTCCGCGTACTGGCCCGACCCGCGCGAGGCCGACGAGCTCGGCACGGACCCGCTGACCGGAGCGGACCTGGACGGGCTCGGCATGACGGACACCCGCTGGGGCCACAGCGCCCGCCGCGGCCTCCAGCGCCTCCTGGCCACCGGCACCACCACCCTGGCGGGCCCCTTCACCCACCCTTCGGTCCGCACGGCCGTCACCCGTTCAGGCATCAGAGTCGTCACCGCGGCCCCGCCCGAAGCACCCTTGGCGTCGTCGGCCCCCGCGGACTTCGCGATCTTCACCGAGGACGGAACCTGCGTGGCGACAGCCATCGAGGGCCGCCTCCTGTTCCGCCGCCGCTGAGGCAGGACGCCCTGAAAGGGGCGTGGGGAACTGCGCGAGCAACCACGGCGAACGCCGCACCCGCCCACTACGGGAAGAGGGCAGGCGAGAGGCCCCGGCCAAGGAAGAAGACCGGCCTGACACAATGGGCCGGGTGACCCGCGCATCCCTGGACAAGCAGCCGCACGAAGTCGCCTCGATGTTCGACGACGTCGCGGAACGGTACGACCTCACGAACGACGTGATCTCGCTCGGCCAGGCCCGGCTGTGGCGCAAGGAGGTCGCCAGGGCCGTCGACGCGCGGCCCGCGCAGAAGATCCTCGACCTCGCCGCCGGGACGGCCACGTCCTCGCAGCCCTTCGCGCAGGCGGGCGCGTACGTGGTGCCGTGCGACTTCTCGCTCGGCATGCTGCGGGTCGGCAAGCAGCGCCACCCGTGGATGCCGTTCACCGCGGGGGACGCCACGAAGCTGCCGTTCAAGGACGACACCTTCGACGCCGTCACGATCTCCTTCGGCCTGCGCAACGTGCAGGACACCGACGCCGCGCTGCGCGAGATGTTCCGCGTCACCCGGCCCGGCGGGCGCGTGGTGATCTGCGAGTTCTCCGAGCCGACGTGGGGCCCCTTCCGCACGGTCTACATCGAGTACCTGATGCGGGCGCTCCCGCCGGTCGCCCGCACGGTGTGCTCGAACCCGGACGCGTACGTCTACCTCGCCGAGTCCATCCGCTCCTGGCCGAACCAGCCGCAGCTCGCGGCGCGCCTGGCCGACGCGGGCTGGTCCAAGGTGGCGTACCGGAACCTGACGGGTGGCGTGGTGGCGCTCCACCGGGGTTTCAAGAAGGGCTGAACGGTCGTTTCGGACGCGGCGGTTGACGGGAACCGCGCGCCGGAGAAGATGTGTCAGTTGATATGTACCGGCCACTCCACGTGGCCGGAGCATAACGGTCGGCGCTCACCGACCCGTCCCCCTGACGATCTCCTCAAGACGGAGCGTTCCGATGTCGTCGTATTGCCCGCACTGCGGGGCGCCATCCCCGGACGAGGCCCGTTTCTGCATGAAGTGCGGGCGCGAACGCCTCCCGGAGCCGACGGGGGAGGCCTCGGACGCCGCACCCCGGGACGCACCCCAGGACCCCTCCCGGGACGCGCCCGGCGACACTCCTCGGGACGCGCCCCAGGGCGCTCCGGAGAGCGCGCCCGCCGCCCCCGCCGAAGCCCCAAGTCACCCCGAGACGCTGGTGGTTCCCCCGGCCCCGGTGGCCGCGCCGCCACCGACGGCACCGCCGGCCCCACCGGCCCCACCGGCACCGCCCTCCCCGGCAGCCCCACCCGCCCCTGCGGCGGCCCCGGTCGCAGCGGCGCCCCCGCACCCCGCCACGCCCGCCTACGCACCGGTCCCCGCCGCGCCCTCACCCGTCGGCGCCTTCCTCGGGCGGACCGCGCGCGGTGACTGGGCCGGCTCCGCGCAGGCCGCGCTGTGGCCGCTCGCGGCGCTGCTGCTCTCCGCGCTCGTGTGCGCCGCGCCGAAGTACGGACAGGACGACGAGGACTTCGTCGGCTTCGCCGACCGGCTGCGGATCGCCCTCGCCTTCGTCCTCCAGGCGGTGGGCGGCCGCCTGGAGCTCTCGGGCACCGAGGAGGAGACCGGCTTCGACGGCTCTGTCTCGGAACGGGTGGTCGAGGGCACCTTCGGCGTGCACCTGGTGCCGCTCACGGTGACGGCGCTGTTCATCGGCGGGCTCGTCATCGGCGCGCGCATCCTCAGGAACCGCCTGCGGCTGCGCGGGCAGAGCCTGCCGGGGAGCACGGCGGGCCTCGAAGCGGCCGTCCGCGTCGGGCTGCTCACCGCGCTCGGCGTGCTGGTGCTCGCCCTCTTCGGGCAGCCCGAGATCCAGCGCGCCGAGGTGTCGTCCGGCCCGCTCCTCGCGATGCTCGGCGCGCTCGCGCTCGCCCTCGGGGTCTCGGCCGCCGTGCTGCACCGCGACGGCGCCGCCCCCTGGCTCGCCACCCGCCCCGGCGCGCAGTTCTTCACCCGCGCCCTGGGCGCGTCCCTGCGCGCCCTTGCCGTCGTGCTCGTCCTCAGCTCCGTCACCGCGTACTTCAGCGTCACGCAGATCGACGCCTTCAACGGCGACTCCGAGGTGCCGGGCTCCGACGTCTCGAACGACCGGGTCTCGCCCTACCTCGTCGCCCTGATGCTCCTGCCGAACCTCGGTCTGCACGCGCTCGGCCTCGGCTGGGGCGCGCCCCTGAAGTCCGAGGCGAGCAGGGGCTCGCGGTACGGCGGCTACGGCGACAGCGGCGAGAGCGAGTCGTTCGGCCTGTCGAAACTCGGCGACCTGGTCAATTCGGGCGCGGTCGTGGGCGCGTTGGCGCTCGGCCTGGTGTGCGCCCTCGTGATCGCGTTCGTGGGCGCGCGCCGCTGCGCCCGCCGCGGCGAGCAGATCCTGGCCGCGGGGCTCTCCTTCGGGCTGATCCTGCTGCTCGCCGCCGTCGGCGGCTTCGGCGTGGAGACCACCGCCCGGCAGCGCGGGCTCGGCGGCGAGACGTCGAGCGGCTCCTTCGACGCGGGCGTGAGCATGCCGGACCTCTTGCTGTTCGGGCTGCTGTGGGTGGCCGGAGCGGTGCTGGTGGCGGCCGTGTTCACCGCGCGCGGCAGCGGGGTGCCGCCGGTTCCGCCGGGGCTGCCGCCGGGCCAGCTGCCGCCGCCCGCTCCCGGCGCGGCGGGCCCCGGCGCGCCCGCGGCGTACGCCGTCCCCGGCCCGTACGACCCCAGCGCGGCCCCCACCCAGGGCGTACTGGCGTCGCCGCCCGCCCCCGCGCGGCCGCGCGGCCGCGCCGGGGTCTGGGCGCTCACGCTGGCCGTCGCCCTCCTCGTGGGCGGCGGCACGACGGCGGGCATCGTCGTCTGGCAGGAGAACCAGAGCACCTCGGACGACGCGGGCACGTCCGACAAGGCGGGCCAGGACGCGTCCGGCACCGGGACCGGCTCCGACGACGACGGCAAGAACGACGGCCCGGCCGTCAGCCGCACCGACGAGCCGAGCCGGACCCCGCCGACCGCCCCCGCGCGGCCCTCCGGCGGGGAGAGCGACGGCGGCGAGAGTGCGGGGGACGCCGCGGTGCCGCCGGGCTCCGAGCGCGTCACCGACCCGAAGGGGTTCTCGTTCGCCGCGCCCGAGGGCTGGAGCAGCCGGGCCGGGGACAACCCCACGCAGTCCATGTACGCGGGCGCGAGCGGGGCGGAGAACTTCCTCGTCGGCGTGATCCCGGACGCCGGCTACACCTCGTACGAGAACCTCACGAACATGGAGGAGCACGCCGAGAAGGACCCCGACAAGTCCGACTACCGGCGCATCCGCCTGGAGGACAACACCTTCCAGGGGCGCGCGGGCGCGGTGTGGGAGTACACGTACACCGACACGTCGGGCCGCAAGATCCACGCGATCGACCAGAGCTACGTCACCGCCGACGGCACCGAGTACGCGATCCAGCTGTCCTGGCGCGCGAAGGTGTGGTCGACGGAGCGCGGCACGCGGACGCACCGGACGGCGCTCGACACCTGGCGGACCTCGGGCTGACGGCAACGGGCCGACCCCGCGGGGCGGGGCGCCGCGGTGGTGGTGCGCACCACCACCGCGGCGTCGGCCGGTCCGGGCCCCGGGGCCTCAGGCCTCAGCGCTGGAAACCCTCAGCCCTCGAACGCCTCAGCCCTCGAACGCCTCAGCCCTCCAACGCCTCAGCCCTCCAACGCCTCAGCCCTCGAACGCCTCAGCCCCGACGCCGACCTCCGGCTGTCCCGGCTCGGCCAGTTCCCGCTGGAGGCCGCCGTCCGACGGGCCGGGCAGCCGCGGCTCGCGCACCCCGGCGCCGCCCTCGCCCTCGCCGGGGCCGAGGTCGAACCACACGGTCACGACGGCACCGCGCGGCACCTCGACCTCCGGCAGCGGGTACTGGCGCACGACGTACTCAAGGACCACGTCGTCGAGTTCGGAACGGTCGCCCGCCACCAGGCGCACGCCGCGCTCGGCGGCCCTCTTGCGCGCGTCCATCGCCATCAGGCCCACGAAGCGCGGTACGCGCACTTCCAGCGGCCCGGCGTCCCCCGGCGTCCTCGGCACAGGCGTCACCCCTCAGCGGCAGGGGCGCGAACCCCCAGCGGTAGGGGAGGCCCCGGCGGTAGGGGAAGGGTAGCCCGGCCGGGCCGGACTACAACCCCACGCGGTAGCAGCACGCGCGGCGGTCCGCGCCGGGCACGTCGTACGTCTCCTGGCGCTCCATGCCGAGGCGCGCGGCCACCGCCATGGACCGTTCGTTGCGCACGTCGATCACGGCGACCACCGACGGCACGCCCGCCGCCCGCAGCCGGTCCAGGCTCGCGCGGGCCGCCGCGGTCGCGTAGCCGTTCCCCCACGCCCGGCGGGCGATCCGCCAGCCGATCTCGATCTCACCCGTGGGCCCCCACTCGCGCGGCCACGGCTGGGCCCCGGCGAGGCCCACGGGCTCGCCGCCCGGGTCCAGCAACGTCCACAGGCAGAAGCCCAGTTCCGCGTCGTGGCGGCGCTGGCGCGCGGTCAGCTCCTCGTACACGGAGAGCTCGCTGGACACACCGCCGCCCACGTACTCCATGACCTGAGGGTCGTCGAAGAGCCGGTGCCAGACGAAGGCGTCCTCGTGGGTCGGCACGCGCAGGCCGACGGCGGGGGCGCTGCGGGTCCGGTGGGGGGCGTCGTCCAGCTCGCTCACGTCGCTCACAAGTGGCCCTTCGGGTGATTGATCAGTACCGCCTCATAGACTGCCCTCATCCCGTGCCGGTCGGCACACCGATTTCGAGCCTTGGGGAGAACCCTCCGTGACCGAGCCGCTCTCCGACACCACCGCCAACTCCGCGGACGTCATCGTCGTCGGCGCGGGTCCCGCCGGTTCGACCACCGCGTACTACCTGGCGAAGGCCGGGCTCGACGTGCTTCTCCTGGAGAAGACCGCGTTTCCGCGGGAGAAGGTCTGCGGTGACGGCCTGACGCCGCGTGCCACGAAGCAGTTGGTGTCCATGGGCATCGACATCTCCGAAGAGGCCGGCTGGCTGCGGAACAAGGGCCTCCGCATCATCGGGGGCGGCGTACGCCTGCAGCTGGATTGGCCGGATCTCGCCTCTTACCCCGACTACGGACTCGTCCGGAAGCGCGACGACTTCGACGAGCAGCTCGCCCGGCAGGCCCAGAAGGCGGGCGCACGTCTGTACGAGCGGTGCAACGTGGGCGCTCCCATCGTCGACGACCGCACCGGCCGCATCACCGGCGTGGAGGCCAAGCTCGGCGAGGAGAAGACGCCGGTCACCTTCCACGCGCCGCTGGTGGTCGCCGCCGACGGCAACTCCACGCGCCTGTCCCTCGCGATGGGCCTGCACCGCCGCGAGGACCGCCCGATGGGCGTCGCGGTGCGCACGTACTTCACGTCGCCCCGCCACGACGACGACTACCTGGAGTCCTGGCTGGAGCTGTGGGACCGCCGCGGCGCCCAGGACCGACTGCTCCCCGGCTACGGCTGGATCTTCGGCATGGGCGACGGCACGTCGAACGTCGGCCTCGGCGTCCTGAACACCACCGCCGCCTTCAAGGAGCTCGACTGGCGCGAGGTCCTCAAGGCCTGGTGCGCCTCCATGCCCGAGGACTGGGGCTACACCCCGGAGAACATGACGGGCCCGATCCGCGGCGCCGCCCTGCCGATGGCCTTCAACCGCCAGCCGCACTACACCCGCGGCCTGCTGCTCGTCGGCGACGCGGGCGGCCTCGTCAACCCGTTCAACGGCGAGGGCATCGCCTACGCCATGGAGTCAGGGCAGATCGCCGCCGACGTCATCGTGCAGGCCGTCGCCCGCGCCACGCCCGCCCAGCGCGAACTGGCCCTCCAGCGCTACCCGAAGGTCCTCAAGGACACCTACGGCGGCTACTACACGCTCGGCCGCGCCTTCGTGAAGCTCATCGGCAACCCGAAGGTCATGCAGATCGCCGCCCAGCGCGGCCTCACGCACCCGCTGCTGATGAAGTTCACCCTGAAGATGCTCGCCAACCTGACGGACCCGACGGGCGGCGACGCGATGGACCGCATCATCAACGGCCTGAGCCGGGTGGCCCCCAAGGCCTGACGCCTCGCCGCACGTCTAAGGGCCGGAACCCTCCCAGGAGGGTTCCGGCCCTTAGACGTGGCTGAGAGAGGCCGTCAGAGGACGCGCACGGCTCCGGAGGCCGGGTAGCCCGACAGGTCCTGGATCACGACGCCCTTGCTCGGGTTCGCGGCGTCCAGGTACTGGCCGTTGCCGATGTAGACACCGACGTGGTACGCGGAGCCCGCGCCGCCCCAGTACAGGATGTCGCCCGGCTGGATGTTGGAGAGCGAGACCGGGGTGCCCGCGGTCGACTGCGCCTGCGAGACGCGCGGCAGGTCCACGTTGACCTGCTTGAAGGCGGCCTGCACGAGGCTGGAGCAGTCCCACGCGTTGGGGCCGGAGGCGCCCATCACATACGCGTCGCCCAGCTGGGCCTTGAGGAAGCTGATGACCGTCGCCACGCTGCCGCCGGAGGGCGCGGAGACGTTCGAGGAGTCGGAGGCGGAGGAGCCGCCGCCGGAGCCGCCGGAGCCGCCCGCGGGGGCGGAGTTGGTGCTGAGCTGCGTGCGCTCGGTGGCCCGCGCAGCGCGCTCCTGGGCCTCCTTCTCGCGCTTGGCCTCGGCCGCGGCCTTGGCCTTCTTCTCGGCCTCCGCCTTCTTCTCGGCGGCCTTCTGGTCCTTGCTGGCCTGCTTGGCGGCCTTGACGGCGGCGGCCTCCTGCTGGGCACGCGCCTCGTAGCTGTCGGCGGTCTGCTGGGTGGCGTCCGCGGACTGCGCGATCTGAGCGGACAGATCGGCGGTGAGCGTGGGCAGCTCGATCGTCTCGGTCACCGGCTCGGCGGCGTTCGCCGTGCCGGCGGCGCCGGCCACGGCCAGGGTGCTGAGGACGCCACCGGCAACTCCGGCGCGCAGAGCCATCTTCGACGCGCTGCGACGGGGCTTCCGGTGGCTGGGTATGTGAGCGGTGTGGGACATGGGAACAACCGCTATCAAGGAGTGGGGGTTCCCTTCAAGAAACGTGTGCTGCGCCACAGTTGTCCCGTGCGGCCGTGAATCCCGGGCGTGTCGCATCTTATTGACGCCGTAAAGGGCAATGCGGACAGTGGTGATCACGCCTGTGATCATGGGTTTTCCGAGTTACGTCCGAATTGCCCGTGGTCTAACACGTGTTCAGGCCGTTGGCCAAGCCCGGTTGTTCGACCCGAGGTTCGAGTGTGGTACAGGTCACATCGTGGGGCCCGTGAGGGCCGCCCGAGACCTGGCTGAGACCTGGCCGATATCTCCCGGGTATCTCGCGGGTTCCCGCCGAGTCCCTCCGTACTCCTCCGGTCTCCCGCTGTCGCTTCTCCATGCGCGCTGTCGCTTCTCTGCGGATGCTTCGCGCGCGGCACCTCCCGACTTCGGCCGAGGGGGCGCGTGACCGGCGGGCGGAATGCGTGACTGGCGGAGGGAGTGCCCCGCTTCCACGAGGGGGCTCGTGAACGCGTGCACGCAACGGAGCCTCCCACCCGTCCCGGCGCCCCCGCGCGGAGGCGTCCACCGCCGTCCACACCTCTGCCGCCAAAGTGTGAACGCGACCCTCTATCAAGTGATCACGTCCAGCGCCAATTTGCCTGTAGTGGCCACCTCTTGATAATGCAACACCGCCCCGACCTGCCCCGACGCGTCAAGATGTCACCTCTGGTGATCACTCAGGTGCTTCGCGTACGAAGATCACCGCTCATCCGACTTCATGATCCTTCGTCAGGTGGTGGAGATCACAAAGCCGTTGTCGTACCCCGTGTCGCAGATCACAGACCGGCGGGCATAAGATGCGGGGCAGTTGGGCTTGTGACCTGCTTCACATGTAAGCGATCTTCGAGAGCTCCGAAGGCCCGGGGATCGCGGACGGGCGGGGCGGCGAGCGGGTCCGACGCAACCGCCAGCAGTCAGTGCCGACTGAGAGGAGCGAGGAGCGGTGAACGCGTATGCGCCCATCCTCGTACTGGGAGCCCTCGGGGCAGGCTTTGCGATTTTCTCCGTGGTCATGGCCACGCTTGTCGGCCCCAAGCGCTACAACCGCGCGAAGCTCGAGGCCTACGAGTGCGGAATCGAGCCGACCCCCACGCCGGCCGGCGGCGGGCGCTTTCCCATCAAGTACTACCTGACGGCGATGCTCTTCATCGTCTTCGACATCGAGATCGTCTTTCTCTACCCCTGGGCCGTGAGCTTCGACGCCCTGGGGATTTTCGGGCTCGTGGAGATGCTGCTCTTCGTGCTCACCGTCTTCGTCGCGTACGCGTACGTATGGCGGCGCGGCGGCCTGGAATGGGACTGACCCCGGCAAGGGACTGACCCCCGATATGGGACTGAGCCCCGGAAGGGGACAGAGGAGCCACTGAGCATGGGACTCGAAGAGAAACTGCCGAGCGGATTCCTGCTGACCACCGTCGAGCAGGCCGCCGGGTGGGTGCGCAAGGCATCCGTCTTTCCCGCCACGTTCGGCCTCGCGTGCTGCGCCATCGAGATGATGACGACCGGCGCCGGGCGCTATGACCTGGCGCGCTTCGGCATGGAGGTCTTCCGCGGCTCGCCGCGGCAGGCGGACCTGATGATCGTGGCCGGGCGCGTGAGCCAGAAGATGGCGCCCGTCCTGCGACAGGTCTATGACCAGATGCCCAACCCCAAGTGGGTGATCTCCATGGGGGTTTGCGCGTCTTCCGGCGGAATGTTCAATAACTACGCGATTGTCCAGGGCGTTGATCATGTCGTCCCGGTCGACATCTATCTGCCCGGCTGTCCGCCCCGGCCCGAGATGCTGTTGGACGCGATCCTCAAGCTGCACCACAAGATCCAGAACACCAAGCTCGGTGTGAACGCGGAGGAAGCGGCCCGCGAGGCGGAGGAAGCGGCCCTCAAGGCCCTCCCCACCATCGAGATGAAGGGGCTGCTGCGGTGACCGACCCCCACGACGGCGCGAGCAACGGGGTCAACCCCGAGAAGGACCTCAGCGCCTCCAACCTCCCCGGCCAGCGCGGCGAGCGCGGCGAGGAGGTCCGCGTCCAGCGCGGCATGTTCGGCGCGAACAACGGCGGCGACACCTCCGGCTACGGCGGCCTGGTCCGCTCCATCCGGCTCCCGGGCGCGGCCAACCGGCCCTACGGCGGCTGGTTCGACGAGGTGGCCGACGAACTCGAAGGCGCCCTGGAGGAACAGGGCCTCGTCCCCGAGAACGCCATCGAGAAGACGGTCGTCGACCGCGGCGAGCTCACCTTCCACATCGCGCGCGAGCATCTCGTCCGGGTGGCCCGGACCCTGCGGGACGACCCGGCGCTGCGCTTCGAGCTGTGCACCGGCGTGTCCGGCGTGCACTTCCCCGGCGACAAGGGCCGCGAGCTGCACGCCGTCTACCACCTGCGCTCGCTCACCCACAACCGGCTGCTCCGCCTGGAGGTCAGCGCCCCGGACGCCGATCCGCACGTGCCGTCCCTCGTCGCGGTCTACCCGACGAACGACTGGCACGAGCGCGAGACCTATGACTTCTTCGGCCTCGTCTTCGACGGCCACCCCGCGCTCACGCGGATCATGATGCCGGACGACTGGCAGGGCTTCCCGCAGCGGAAGGACTACCCGCTCGGAGGCATTCCCGTCGAGTACAAGGGCGCCCAGATCCCGGCTCCGGACCAGCGGAGGTCGTACAGCTGATGAGCACTCCCTTCACCTCTGCCTCCTCCGCCTCCGCGCGCGAGACCACCGAGGGCACCGTCTACACGGTCACCGGTGGCGACTGGGACGAGGTCGCCAAGTCGGCCGTCGAGGCCGACGACGAGCGCATCGTCGTGAACATGGGCCCGCAGCACCCCTCCACGCACGGCGTGCTCCGGCTCATCCTGGAGATCGAGGGCGAGACGGTCTCCGAGGCCCGCTGCGGCATCGGCTACCTCCACACGGGCATCGAGAAGAACCTCGAGTACCGCACCTGGACCCAGGGCACCACCTTCGTCACGCGCATGGACTATCTGACGCCGTTCTTCAACGAGACGGCGTACTGCCTGGGCGTCGAGAAGCTCCTCGGCATCGAGGACCAGATCCCCGACCGCGCCACCCTCATCCGCGTGCTCCTGATGGAGCTGAACCGGATGTCCTCCCACCTGGTGTGCATCGCCACCGGCGGCATGGAGCTGGGCGCCACCACGATCATGATCTACGGCTTCCGCGATCGTGAGCTCATCCTCGACATCTACGAGCTGATCACCGGCCTGCGCATGAACCACGCGTACATCCGGCCCGGCGGACTCGCCCAGGACCTGCCGCCCGGCGCGGTGGACCAGATCCGCGAGTTCGTGAAGAAGATGAAGAAGAACCTCCCCGAGTACGACAAACTCGCCACCGGGAACCCCATCTTCAAGGCCCGCATGCAGGACGTCGGCTACCTCGATCTGACCGGCTGCATGGCACTCGGCGCCACCGGCCCCATCCTGCGCTCCGCCGGGCTCCCGCACGACCTGCGCAAGAGCCAGCCGTACTGCGGCTACGAGACCTACGACTTCGAGGTCCCGACCGCCGACACGTGCGACTCCTACGGGCGCTTCCTCATCCGCCTGGAGGAGATGCGCCAGTCGCTGCGGATCATCGAGCAGTGCCTGGACCGGCTGCGGCCCGGCCCGGTCATGGTCGCCGACAAGAAGATCGCCTGGCCCGCCCAGCTCTCGCTCGGCCCCGACGGCCTCGGCAACTCGCTCGACCACATCAAGAAGATCATGGGCACCTCCATGGAGGCCCTGATCCACCACTTCAAGCTGGTGACGGAGGGCTTCCGGGTGCCGCCCGGCCAGGTCTACACCGCCGTGGAGTCGCCCAAGGGCGAACTCGGCGTGCACGTCGTCTCCGACGGCGGCACCCGCCCCTACCGGGTGCACTTCCGCGATCCGTCCTTCACCAACCTGCAGGCCATGGCGGCGATGTGCGAGGGCGGCCAGGTCGCCGACGTCATCGTCGCCGTCGCGTCCATCGACCCCGTGATGGGAGGCGTCGACCGGTGACAGACGCATCGCCGACGAGCCTGGGGATGCCCCGACTCCCCGCCCCCGACTACCCGGCCGACGTACGGGCCCGGCTCGAAGCGGACGCCAAGGAGGTCATCGCCCGCTATCCGGACTCCCGCTCCGCCCTGTTGCCGCTGCTGCACCTCGTGCAGTCGGAAGAGGGGTACGTGACGCGCACCGGGATGCGGTTCTGCGCGGAGGTGCTCGACCTGACCACCGCCGAGGTCACGGCCGTCGCGACCTTCTACACCATGTACCGGCGGAAGCCCTCCGGGGACTACCAGGTCGGCGTGTGCACCAACACGCTGTGCGCCGTCATGGGTGGCGACGCCATCTTCGAGGCCCTCCAGGAGCACCTGGGCGTCGGCAACGGCGGCACTACCGAGGACGGCAAGGTGACGCTCGAACACATCGAGTGCAACGCCGCCTGCGACTTCGCGCCCGTGGTGATGGTCAACTGGGAGTTCTTCGACAACCAGACCCCGCAGAGCGCCAAGCGCCTCGTCGACGACCTGCGCGCGGGCGTCCAGGCCGAGCCGACCCGCGGCGCCCCGCTGTGCACCTTCAAGGAGACGGCCCGCATCCTCGCGGGCTTCCCCGACGAGCGCCCCGGAGCCGTCGAGGCCACCGGCGGCGCGGGACCGGCCTCGCTGATCGGGCTGCGCCTGGCCAAGGGCGAGGCACCCCCCGCGCGCGTGGTCCATCCGCGCACGGGCGGACCGGAGGGCGCCCAGCCGCACGACCCGTCGCCCAGCGAGCACCTGAGCTCGCACGACGCGCCGCAGAGGACCTCGGCATCCGACCCCTCGCATCCCGCGGGCCCGGTCGGCGAGGGCCGCGAGGAGGGAGAGTGATGACCTTGGCCGCCGAGATCAACGAGACCAGCCCGGAGAAGCTGCTCGCCCCGGTCCTCTCGGCCTTCTGGGACCAGGAGAAGTCCTGGACCCTCGACGTCTACCGGCGCCACGAGGGTTACGAGGGACTGCGCAAGGCCCTCGCGATGGAGCCGGACGACCTCATCGCCTATGTGAAGGCCTCCGGGCTCCGCGGCCGTGGCGGGGCGGGCTTCCCCACCGGGATGAAGTGGCAGTTCATTCCGCAGGGCGACGGCAAGCCGCACTATCTAGTTGTCAACGCCGACGAATCGGAGCCCGGGACCTGCAAGGACATCCCGCTCCTCTTCGCGAACCCGCATTCCCTCATCGAGGGCATCGTGATCGCCTGCTACGCGATCCGTTCGTCGCATGCCTTCATCTATCTGCGTGGTGAGGTCGTCCCCGTACTGCGGCGGCTGCACGAGGCCGTGCGCGAGGCGTACGCGGCGGGCTACCTCGGCAAGAACGTCCTGGGCAGCGGACTCGACCTCGAACTCACCGTGCACGCGGGCGCGGGCGCGTACATCTGCGGTGAGGAGACCGCGCTGCTCGACTCGCTCGAAGGCCGCCGTGGCCAGCCGCGACTGCGTCCCCCCTTCCCTGCGGTCGCGGGTCTCTACGCGTGCCCCACTGTTGTCAATAACGTCGAGTCCATCGCATCGGTTCCCGCGATCCTGCAGCGGGGCAAGGACTGGTTCACCTCGATGGGCAGTGAGAAGTCCCCCGGCTTCACGCTGTACTCGCTCAGCGGGCACGTCGCGTCGCCCGGCCAGTACGAGGGGCCCCTCGGCATCACGCTGCGCCAGCTGCTCGACATGAGCGGCGGCATGCGCCCCGGGCACCGCCTCAAGTTCTGGACGCCGGGCGGCTCTTCGACGCCGATGTTCACCGACGAGCACCTCGACGTGCCGCTCGACTACGAGGGCGTCAGCGCCGCCGGGTCCATGCTCGGCACCAAGGCGCTGCAGTGCTTCGACGAGACCACCTGCGTCGTCCGCGCGGTGACGCGCTGGACCGAGTTCTACGCCCACGAGTCCTGCGGCAAGTGCACGCCCTGCCGCGAAGGGACGTACTGGCTCGTGCAGTTGCTGCGCGACATCGAGGCGGGCAAGGGCGTGATGGCCGACCTCGACAAGCTGAACGACATCGCCGACAACATCAACGGCAAGTCCTTCTGCGCCCTCGGCGACGGAGCCGCCTCGCCGATCTTCTCCTCGCTCCAGTACTTCCGCGCGGAGTACGAGGAGCACATCACGGGCAGGGGCTGCCCCTTCGACCCCGCCAAATCGACGCTCTGGGCCGACAGGCCCCTGGAGAACACGGAGGTGAACGCATGACAGTGACCACCAATAGCGCTCCCTCCGGGGGCGGGGAGGCGGCGGTGCCGCCGGAAGACCTGGTCACGCTGACGATCGACGGCATCGAGATCAGCGTCCCCAAGGGGACCCTGGTCATCCGGGCCGCCGAGCTCCTCGGCATCGAGATCCCGCGCTTCTGCGACCACCCGCTGCTCGATCCCGCGGGCGCCTGCCGCCAGTGCATCGTCGAGGTCGAGGGCCAGCGCAAGCCGATGGCGTCCTGCACGATCACCTGCACCGACGGCATGGTCGTCAAGTCGCAGCTGACGTCGCCGGTCGCCGAGAAGGCCCAGCACGGCGTGATGGAGCTGCTGCTCATCAACCACCCGCTGGACTGCCCGGTGTGCGACAAGGGCGGCGAGTGCCCGCTGCAGAACCAGGCCATGTCGCACGGCAACGCCGAGTCCCGCTTCGAGGGCAGCAAGCGCACCTACGAGAAGCCGGTGCCGATCTCCACCCAGGTGCTGCTCGACCGCGAGCGCTGCGTGCTGTGCGCCCGCTGCACCCGCTTCTCCAACCAGATCGCGGGCGACCCCATGATCGAGCTGGTCGAGCGGGGCGCGCTCCAGCAGGTGGGCACCGGCGAGGGCGACCCCTTCGAGTCGTACTTCTCCGGGAACACCATCCAGATCTGCCCGGTGGGAGCGCTCACCTCGCACGCCTACCGCTTCCGGTCGCGCCCCTTCGACCTGGTGTCGTCGCCGTCGGTGTGCGAGCACTGCGCGGGCGGCTGCGCGACCCGCACCGACCACCGGCGCGGCAAGGTCATGCGGCGGCTCGCCCAGGACGACCCCGAGGTCAACGAGGAGTGGATCTGCGACAAGGGCCGCTTCGGCTTCCGGTACGCGCAGAAGCCCGACCGCCTGGCCACGCCGCTGGTGCGCAACGCGTCCTCCGGTGAGCTCGAACCGGCGAGCTGGCCCGAGGCGTTGGCGGCGGCCGCACACGGCCTGGCCGCCGCGCGCGGGCGGGCCGGCGTCCTGACCGGCGGGCGCCTCACCGTGGAGGACGCCTACGCGTACAGCAAGTACGCGCGCGTGGCGCTCGACACGAACGACATCGACTTCCGCGCGCGGGTGCACTCCAGCGAGGAGGCCGACTTCCTGGCGGCACGTGTCGCCGGGCGCGGCCGGGACCTCGACGGCACCGGTGTCACGTACACCGCCCTGGAGAAGGCCCCCGCCGTCCTGCTCGTCGGCATCGAGGCCGAGGAGGAGGCGCCCGGCGTCTTCCTGCGGCTGCGCAAGGCGTGGCGCAAGCACGGCCAGCGCACGTACGCCGTCGCCACGCACGCCACGCGGGGCCTGGAGAAGGCGGGCGGCACGCTCCTCGCCGCGGCGCCCGGCACGGAGACCGAGTGGCTGGACGCGCTCGCCGCCGGGGTCGGCCTGGAGGACGACGGCGCGAAGGCCGCCGAGGCGCTGCGCGCCGAGGGCGCGGTCATCGTCGTGGGGGAGCGGCTCGCGGCCGTGCCGGGGGCGCTCACCGCCGCCGTGCGGGCCGCGTCCGCGACCGGCGCGGCCCTGGTGTGGATCCCGCGCCGCGCGGGCGAGCGCGGTGCGGTCGAGGCCGGCGCGGTGCCGTCGCTGCTTCCGGGAGGCCGCCCGGCCACCGATCCGCGCGCGCGGGACGAGGTCGCGGCCGCCTGGGGCGTGGCCGAACTCCCGCACCGCTACGGCCGGGACACCGGCCAGATCGTCGAGGCCGCCGCGACCGGCGAGCTGAGTGCCCTCCTGGTAGGCGGCGTCGAGGTCGCTGACCTGCCTGATCCGCCGCGCGCGCGGGAGGCGCTCGACGCGGTCGGCTTCCTGGTGTCGCTGGAACAGCGGCCGAGTGAGGTGACCGAGCGCGCCGACGTGGTCCTCCCGGTGGCCGCCGTCGCCGAGAAGCCGGGCACCTTCCTCAACTGGGAAGGCAGGGCCCGGCTTTTCGAGGCCGCGCTCAAGCCGGACCAGATGACGCGCCGACTGGCACCCACCGACGCCCGCGTCCTGCACATGCTGGCCGACGCGGGCGACGTGCACCTCGGCCTGCCCGACCTGCTGACCGTCCGGCGCGAGCTCGACCGGCTCGGCGGCTGGGACGGGCCGCGCGCGACCGAGCCCCTGGAGACCGCGGTCCAGCTGCCGCGGCCCGCCGCGGGGGAGGCCGTGCTCGCCGGGCACCGGCTCCTGCTCGACCGGGGCCGCCTCCAGGAGGGCGACGACGCGCTCGCCGGGACGCGGCACGCGGCGGTGGCCCGGCTCTCGGCGGCCACCGCGGCCGAGGCCGGTGTCAAGGACGGCGACACCCTCGCCGTCACCGGCACCGCGGGGCGGGTCGAACTCCCCCTCGCGGTCACGGAGATGCCCGACCGCGTGGTGTGGCTGCCGCTGAACTCCGTGGGCGGCGGCGTCGCCTCCGACACGGGGGCGCGGCCGGGCGCGCTGGTCAGGATCGGCCCCGCTGTCCGCGTCGAGCCCGCCCAGGGCGCCCAGGAGGTGCAGTCGTGAGCCCCATGACCCAGCTCGCCGCCGAAGACCTCTCCATGTTCGGCCGCGACCCCTGGTGGCTGGTGGCCGTCAAGGCGGTCTTCTGCTTCGCGTTCCTCGTGGTGTCCGTGCTCTTCGCCATCGTGTGGGAGCGCAAGGTCGTGGCCTGGATGCAGCTGCGCATCGGCCCCAACCGCAACGGCCCCTGGGGCTTCCTGCAGTCCCTCGCGGACGGCATCAAGCTGATGCTCAAGGAAGACCTGATCGTCAAGCGCGCCGACAAGGTGGTCTACATCCTGGCGCCGGTCGTCGCGGCCATCCCCGCCTTCATGGCGATCGCGGTGATCCCCTTCGGGCCCGCGGGCAACGAGGTCTCGATCTTCGGGCACCGCACCACGATGCAGCTCACCGACCTTCCGATCGCGATGCTCTACATCCTCGCGGTCGCCTCGGTCGGCATCTACGGCATCGTGCTCGCGGGCTGGAGCTCCGGCTCCACCTATCCGCTCCTCGGCGGTCTGCGCTCGTGCGCGCAGATGATCTCGTACGAGATCGCGATGGGCGCCGCGTTCGCGTCCGTCTTCCTGTACTCCGGGTCGATGTCCACGTCGGCGATCGTGGAGGCGCAGCAGGAGCGCTGGTACATCGTGCTCCTGCCGGTGTCGTTCCTGATCTACATCGTGACGATGGTCGGCGAGACCAACCGCGCGCCGTTCGACATGCCGGAGTCCGAGGGCGACCTCGTCGGCGGCTTCAACACCGAGTACTCGTCGATCAAGTTCGCGATCTTCATGCTTGCCGAGTACATCAACATGATCACCGTCTCGGCCGTGTCCGCGACGCTCTTCCTCGGCGGCTGGCGCGCTCCTTGGCCCATCAGCGGCTTCTGGGAGGGCGCCAACCACGGCTGGTGGCCGATGGCCTGGTTCACGCTCAAGGTGCAGCTGCTGCTGTTCTTCTTCATCTGGCTGCGCGGCACGCTGCCCCGCGTCCGCTACGACCAGCTGATGAAGCTCGGCTGGAAGGTCCTCATCCCGGTGTCGGTGGTGTGGCTGATGCTCGTCGCCACCGTCCGCGCGCTGCGCAACGAGGACTACGACTTCAGCGAGATCGCCCTCTACGTAGGGGGCGGAGTCATCGCGCTGCTCCTGCTCTCCGTCCTGTACGACCTGTTCCGGGACAAGCGCGAGAAGGAGGCCGCGGCCGCCGCCGAGCCCGCCGAGGCCGACGCCTTCGACCCGATGGCGGGCGGCTTCCCGGTGCCACCGCTGCCCGGCCAGACCCTGCCACCCGTGCCGCGCCGACGCCCGCGCCATGAGCGGGAGTTGATTGTCAGTGGTGGCCCGGATACTCAAAGTGACGGAAAGGAGGCGTCCGATGGCTGAGCAGTCCGAGCAGTCGAACACGCCGGACCGGCCGCGGCGCGGTCAGCCGCCCGAGCGGCCGGCGGGCCAGGAAGCAGCGCAGGCGAACCAGTCGGATCAGGGGTTCCAGAACCCCGTCGCGGGCTTCGCCGTGACCTTCAAGGCCATGTTCAAGAAGCGGCTCACCGAGCAGTATCCGGAGCAGCAGAAGACCACCGCTCCCCGCTTCCACGGCAGGCACCAGCTCAACCGCCATCCGGACGGCCTGGAGAAGTGCGTCGGCTGTGAGCTGTGTGCCTGGGCCTGTCCGGCGGACGCCATCTACGTGGAAGGCGCGGACAACACCGAGGAGGAGCGCTACTCCCCGGGCGAGCGCTACGGCCGCGTCTACCAGATCAACTACGCCCGCTGCATCTTCTGCGGCCTGTGCATCGAGGCGTGCCCCACGCGCGCGTTGACGATGACGAACGAGTTCGAACTCGCCGACAGCAGCCGCCAGAACCTGATCTTCACCAAGGAACAGCTGCTCGCGGGCCTCGACGAGGGCATGGTCGAGGCGCCCCACGCGATCTACCCCGGCACGGACGAGGGGGACTACTACCGCGGTCTGGTGACGCGGGCGGCCCCCGGCACGGAGCGCCAGGTCGCCGCCTCCAAGGGCGAGCGGGAGCCGGAGCCCAGGGCCGAGGGGGTGGACGCGTGACCTCCGTCGCGGCCTACACCACCTCCACGGGCGAGGCCTTCCAGTTCTGGGTGCTCGGCACGGTCGCCGTGATCGGCGCGCTGAGCACGATCCTCATGAAGAGGGCGGTGCACAGCGCCCTCTGCCTGGCCGGGACCATGATCATCCTGGCGGTCTTCTACCTGGCCAACGGCGCGTACTTCCTGGGCATCGTCCAGATCGTCGTCTACACCGGCGCGATCATGATGCTCTTCCTGTTCGTCGTGATGCTCGTCGGCGTCACCGCCGCGGACTCCTTGAAGGAGACCATCAAGGGTCAGCGCTGGCTGGCCGCCCTGTGCGGCATCGGCTTCGCCGTCCTGCTGTTCGCGGGCATCGGCAACGCCTCGGTGAAGGACTTCAACGGCCTGGGCAAGGCCAATGAGGGCGGCAACGTGGAGGGCCTCGCCGCCCTCATCTTCACGAAGTACGTCTTCGCCTTCGAGATCACCGGCGCCCTGCTGATCACCGCGACCGTCGGCGCGATGGTGCTCACCCACCGCGAGCGCACCGAGCGCGCCAAGACCCAGCGCGAGCTCGCCGAGGAGCGGGTGCGCGCGGGCAAGCACCTGCCGCCGCTCCCGGCCCCGGGCGTCTACGCCCGGCACAACGCCGTGGACATCGCGGGCCTGCTGCCCGACGGCACGCCCTCGGAGCTCACGGTCAACAAGACGCTCCGGGAGCGCGGTCAGATCCGCGACGTCTCCAGTGAGGCCCTGGAGGACCTGCGGGCCCTGGAGCAGCGCTCCACCGACCGCCTCGAACGTCCCGACCTGCGCCGCACGGATCCCGGGCGCGGCGCGGGCGGCGACCGGGCCGAGCAGACCGAGGAGGCGTCGAAGTGAATCCGGTCAACTACCTCTATCTGGCGGCCCTGTTGTTCGCCATCGGTGCCACCGGCGTCCTGATCAGGCGGAACGTGATCGTGGTCTTCATGTGCATCGAGCTGATGCTCAACGCCTGCAACCTGGCGTTCGTCGCGTTCTCCCGGCTGCACGGCAATCTCGACGGCCAGATCATCGCCTTCTTCACGATGGTCGTCGCCGCGGCCGAGGTCGTGGTCGGGCTCGCGATCATCGTGTCGCTGTTCCGCTCCCGCCACTCGGCCTCGGTCGACGACGCCAGTCTGATGAAGCTGTAAGGGGTCGCTGAATCGTGGAGAAACTGATTGCGCTGCTCGTCGCGGCGCCTCTGCTCGGAGCGGCCGTCCTGCTGTGCGGCGGGCGCCTGCTCGACCGCGTCGGCCACTGGCTCGGCACCTTGCTCTCGGCCGTCTCCTTCGTCTTCGCCGTGGTGCTCTTCACCGACATGCTCGGCAAGGACGCGGAGGACCGCGGCCTGCACCAGCACCTGTTCAGCTGGATCCCCGTCGAGGGCTTCCAGGCCGACGTCGCCTTCCAGCTCGACCAGCTGTCGATGACGTTCGTCCTGCTGATCACCAGCGTCGGCACGCTGATCCATCTGTACTCCGTCGGGTACATGGAGCACGACGAGCGCCGCCGCCGCTTCTTCGGCTATCTGAACCTGTTCCTCGCGGCGATGCTGCTCCTCGTCCTCGCCGACAACTACCTGCTCCTGTACGTCGGCTGGGAGGGCGTCGGCCTCGCCTCGTACCTCCTGATCGGGTTCTGGCAGCACAAGCCCAGCGCGGCCACCGCGGCGAAGAAGGCCTTCCTGGTCAACCGCGTCGGCGACATGGGCCTCTCGATCGCGATCATGCTGATGTTCACCACCTTCGGGACGTTCGCCTTCGGGTCCGTCCTGGAGTCGACGGACCAGACGGGCGAGGGCAAGCTCACGGCGATCGGCCTGATGCTGCTGCTCGCGGCGTGCGGCAAGTCCGCGCAGGTGCCGCTGCAGTCCTGGCTCGGGGACGCGATGGAGGGCCCGACCCCGGTCTCCGCCCTGATCCACGCGGCGACGATGGTGACCGCGGGCGTGTATCTGATCGTGCGCTCCGGCGAGATCTTCAACGCCGCGCCGGACGCGCAGCTGGCCGTCGCGGTGGTCGGCGCGGTCACGCTGATCTTCGGTGCGATCGTCGGTTGCGCGAAGGACGACATCAAGAAGGCCCTTGCCGGGTCCACGATGTCGCAGATCGGCTACATGATCCTGGCCGCGGGCCTCGGCCCGATCGGCTACGTCTTCGCGATCATGCACCTGGTGACGCACGGCTTCTTCAAGGCCGGGCTCTTCCTCGGCGCCGGTTCGGTCATGCACGGCATGAACGACGAGGTGGACATGCGGAAGTACGGCGGCCTGCGGAAGTACATGCCGGTGACGTTCGTGACCTTCGGGCTCGGCTACCTCGCGATCATCGGCTTCCCGGGTCTTTCCGGCTTCTTCTCCAAGGACAAGATCATCGAGGCGGCGTTCGCCAAGGGCGGCACGGAGGGCTGGATCCTCGGCTCGGTGGCCCTGCTCGGCGCGGCCATCACGGCGTACTACATGACGCGCGTGATGCTCCTGACCTTCTTCGGCGAGGAGCGCTGGCGGCACCGGAAGACGGCCTCTCCCGAGGAGCCGAGTGCCGAGCCCGCCGCGGAGACGCAGGGCGAGCACGCCGAGCCGCACCCGCACGAGTCCCCGAAGACCATGACGATCCCGATGATCCTGCTGGCCTTCGGGTCGGTGTTCGCCGGCGGCTTCTTCAGCATCGGCGACCGCTTCCTGAACTGGCTGGAGCCGGTCACGCACCACGACCACGGCGACTCCCCGCTGAGCGCCGCCACGGTCACGGGCGCCACCGTGGTCGTCCTGGTCGTCGGTGTGGCCCTGGCCTGGGCGCAGTACGGGCGCAGGCCGGTCCCGGTCGTCGCCCCGCGCGGCTCCCTGCTCACCCGCGCGGCCCGCCGCGACCTGCTCCAGGACGACTTCAACCACGTGGTCCTGGTGCGCGGCGGCGAGCACCTCACGCGCTCCCTGGTGTACGTCGACCACACCCTGGTCGACGGCGTGGTCAACGGCACGGCGGCCTCGGTCGGCGGGCTCTCCGGGCGCCTGCGCAGGCTCCAGAACGGCTACGCCCGCAGCTACGCGGTCTCGATGTTCGGCGGCGCGGCGGTCCTCATCGCCGCGACGCTGCTGATGAGGGCGGTCTGATACCGATGTCCTTTCCTCTGCTGACAGCGACGGCCGTGGTGCCCGCGGTGGGCGCGATCGCCACGGCGGCCGTCCCGGCCGCCCGGCGCACCGCCGCCAAGTGGCTCGCGCTGCTCTTCTCGCTGGCCACGCTCGCGCTTGCCATCACGGCGGTCGTCCGGTTCGACCCGGACGGCGACCGGTACCAACTGACCGAGTCGCACTCCTGGATCAAGGACTTCGGGGTGCGGTACGAGCTGGGCGTGGACGGCATCGCGGTCTCCCTGATCGCGCTGACCGCCCTGCTGCTGCCCTTCATCATCCTGGCGGGCTGGCACGACGCCGACCCCCTGGAGACGAAGTCGTCGCGCTGGCGCCCGACCCAGGGCTTCTTCGCCCTGATCCTCGCCGTCGAGGCGATGGTGATCATCTCCTTCGAGGCCACCGACGTCTTCCTGTTCTACATCTTCTTCGAAGCCATGCTCATCCCGATGTACTTCCTCATCGGCGGCTTCGGGGACCGCGCCCACGCGGGCAGCGACGAGAACGCCTCGGCGCAGCGCTCGTACGCGGCCGTGAAGTTCCTCCTCTACAACCTGGTCGGCGGCCTGATCATGCTCGCCGCCGTGATCGGTCTCTACGTGGTCGCGGGGAACTTCTCGGTCCAGGAGATCGCCGCCGCGCGGGCCGACGGCTCGCTGGACATGGCGACCAACACCGAGCGGCTGCTCTTCCTCGGCTTCTTCTTCGCCTTCGCGGTGAAGGCCCCGCTGTGGCCGCTGCACACCTGGCTGCCGAACGCGATGGGGGAGGCCACCGCCCCGGTCGCCGTGCTGATCACGGCGGTGGTCGACAAGGTCGGCACGTTCGCGATGCTGCGCTTCTGCCTCCAGCTGTTCCCGGAGGCCTCGAAGTGGGCGACGCCGGTCATCCTGGTGCTCGCCCTGATCAGCATCATCTACGGCGCGCTGCTCGCCGTCGGCCAGCGAGACATCAAGCGCCTGGTGGCCTACGCGTCGATCTCCCACTTCGGGTTCATCGTCCTCGGCATCTTCGCGATGACCTCCCAGGGGCAGTCCGGCGCGACGCTCTACATGGTCAACCACGGCCTGTCGACGGCCGCCCTGATGCTGGTCGCGGGCTTCCTGATCTCGCGCCGCGGCTCGCGTCTGATCGCGGACTACGGAGGGGTGCAGAAGGTCGCCCCGGTGCTCGCAGGCACCTTCCTGGTCGGCGGTCTCGCCACGCTCTCGCTGCCGGGGCTCGCGCCGTTCGTCAGTGAGTTCCTGGTCCTGGTCGGCGCGTTCGCGCGCTATCCGGCGGTCGGGATCATCGCGACGCTCGGCATCGTGCTCGCCGCGCTCTACACCCTCGTCCTCTACCAGCGGACGATGACGGGCCCGGTGAAGCCCGAGCTCGCGAAGATGCCCGACCTGCGGGCCCGCGAGCTGGTCGTGGTGGCCCCCCTGATCGTGCTCCTCATCGGCCTCGGCGTGTACCCGAAGCCGGTGGCCGACCTGGTGAACCCGGCGGTGGAGCACACCATGTCCGACGTACAGAAGAAAGATCCCGAGCCCGAGGTGGAGGCCGCCAAGTGAGTGCGACAGCCGTCCACAGCCTGTGGACAGTGGCGGCCGAGCCGATCGACAAGATCGACGCGCCGAAGATCGAGTACGGCCAGCTCGCGCCGACGCTCATCGTCATCGGCGCCGCCGTCATCGGAGTGCTCATCGAAGCCTTCGTGCCGCGCAAGTCCCGTTACCACGCCCAGCTGTTCGTGTCGGTCGTGGCGCTCGCCGCCGCCTTCGCCGCGGTCGTCGCACTCGCCTCCGGCGGGTACGGCACCACGAAGGCGCGCATCGCCGCGATGGGAGCCATCGCGGTCGACGGGCCCGCGCTGTTCCTCCAGGGCACCATTCTCCTTGCGGGCCTGGTCGCGATCTTCACCTTCGCGGAGCGGCGCCTCGACCCGGAGGCGCACGGCAACCGCGTCGACTCCTTCGTGGCCCAGGCCGGAGCCGTCCCCGGCGGCGCGGGCGAACAGGCCGCGGTCAAGGCCGGGTTCACCACCACGGAGGTGTTCCCGCTCGCCCTCTTCGCGATCGGCGGCATGCTCGTCTTCCCGGCGGCGAACGACCTCCTGACGTTGTTCATCGCCCTGGAGGTCTTCTCGCTCCCGCTCTACCTGCTGTGCGCGCTCGCCCGCCGCAAGCGCCTCATGTCGCAGGAAGCGGCCGTGAAGTACTTCCTGCTCGGCGCCTTCGCGTCCGCGTTCACCCTCTTCGGCATCGCGCTGATCTACGGCTACGCGGGCTCGGTGTCGTACGGCGCCATCGCCGACGTCGTCGACGGCACGGTCAAGACGGTCGACCCGGCCCTCGCGAACACCATGGGCAACGACGCGCTGCTCCTGATCGGCGCCGCGATGATCCTCATGGGCCTGCTGTTCAAGGTGGGCGCGGTGCCGTTCCACATGTGGACGCCGGACGTCTACCAGGGCGCGCCCACACCGGTCACCGGCTTCATGGCGGCCGCGACGAAGGTGGCCGCGTTCGGCGCGCTCCTGCGGCTGCTGTACGTGGTCCTTCCGGGCCTGCGCTGGGACTGGCGGCCGGTGATGTGGGGCGTCGCGATCATCACGATGCTGGGCGGCGCGATCGTCGCGATCACGCAGACCGACATCAAGCGGCTCCTCGCGTACTCGTCGATCGCCCACGCGGGCTTCATCCTCGCGGGTGTCATCGCCACCACGGAGGAGGGCGTCTCGTCGGTGCTCTTCTACCTGGGCGCGTACTCGTTCGTGACCATCGGGGCGTTCGCCGTCGTGACGCTGGTGCGGGACGCGGGCGGCGAGGCGACGCACCTGTCGAAGTGGGCGGGGCTCGGACGCCGCTCGCCCCTGGTCGCCGCGGTCTTCGCGGTGTTCCTGCTCGCCTTCGCGGGCATCCCGCTGACCTCCGGGTTCTCGGGGAAGTTCGCCGTGTTCAAGGCGGCGGCCGAGGGCGGCGCGGGCGCGCTCGTGGTGGTCGGTGTGATCTCGTCGGCGATCGCGGCGTTCTTCTACATCCGGGTGATCGTGCTGATGTTCTTCAGCGAGCCCAAGGCCGACGGCCCGTCCGTGGCCGTGCCGTCGCCGCTGACGACGGCGGCCATCGGGATCGGCGTCGCCGTGACGCTGGTGCTCGGCGTGGCGCCGCAGTACTTCCTGGACCTGGCGAACCAGGCGGGTGTGTTCGTGCGCTGACCCGGTCGTCCGCTGCCGCGCGCGGGGCCCCGGCCCTCCTTCGGGAGGCCGGGGCCCTTCGCGTGCGCCGTCAGGACTGCTCGGGGCAGCGGACGGTCGGGTTCCAGGGTTCGAGCTTGCCGCTCGGGTTGTCCTTGTAGAGCCAGGCGTGCAGGTCGTAGTGGATCGGCATGCCCGGGAAGTGCCCGTCCATCGGCCCGTCGAAGGGCCGCCCGAACAGGGACGGGCGGTCGTCGTCGGTGCCCTTGTCCTGGTCGGCGTCGACGACGATCCACTCGACGGCTATGAGCTTGCGCTTGCCGTCGGCCGTGTCCTCGTAGAGCAGCGCGGCGGGCTTCGCCGGATCGACGGAGCCGAAGTTCGCCGGGTTGACGTAGTGGTACCCCATCCCGCCGAGGTCCGGGTCGGCGACGCACTCGTCGGTGCGGGCGAAGCCCGCCTTGATCGCGAGCGGCTCGTAGGCGTACTTGGCGGTCGCGGCGTAGACCTTGGCGAACTGCGCCTGCTGTGGGGGCGGCGGAGGTGCCGGGGCGGCCGCTCGCGCGGGCGTTATGGACAGGGCCAGACCGGAGGCCGCGACCAGCGCCAGGGCGGCCTGGGCGGTACGGGGCAGGGGCATGGAGGGGCTCCTCGGGCGGGTGAGGCGCGCTCGGGCGCCATGACCTGGGGCGGGCTGGGCCCCCGGGCCGCCGCAAGCAGCAGGATCACCCGGGGCGGACCGGGCGGCCAGAGCGCTTGGGCCATTGGACTGACCGAGAAGCGCCCGACCAGCCTGTGGATAACTTCCCGGGGTGTCGGCGCGGGCGCCTATCGTGGAGGCAGTGGTCGAGGTGCGACAGGCGGGGGCACGGCGATGAGCGGGAGCAGTGGGGTCGGCATGACAGAGGTGGTGGAGAGCGACGCGCTGCGGACGCTCCACCGGGTGTTCGGGTACGACGCCTTCCGGGGCGAGCAAGAAGCGATCATCGAGCACGTGGTGGCGGGCGGCGACGCGGTCGTCCTCATGCCGACCGGCGGCGGAAAGTCCCTGTGCTATCAGATCCCGGCCCTGGTCAGACCCGGTACGGGCGTGGTGGTCTCACCGTTGATCGCACTCATGCAGGACCAGGTCGACGCGCTGCGCGCCCTCGGCGTGCGCGCCGGGTTCATGAATTCGACGCAGGACTTCGACGAGCGCCGCCTCGTCGAGGCCGAGCTGCTCTCGGGCGAGCTCGACGTGCTGTATCTGGCGCCGGAGCGGCTGCGCCTCGACACCACGCTCCATCTGCTCTCCCGGGCGAAGATCTCCGTCTTCGCGATCGACGAGGCGCACTGCGTGGCCCAGTGGGGCCACGACTTCCGGCCGGACTACCTGGCCCTCTCCGTCCTCGGCGAGCGCTGGCCGGACGTCCCGCGCATCGCGCTGACGGCCACGGCGACGGACGCCACGCACCGCGAGATCACCGAGCGCCTGGCCATGCCGGACGCCAAGCACTTCGTCGCCAGTTTCGACCGGCCGAACATCCAGTACCGGATCGTGCCGAAGTCCGACCCGAAGAAGCAGCTCCTCACCTTCCTGAAGGAGGAGCACGACGGCGACGCGGGCATCGTCTACTGCCTCTCGCGCAAGTCGGTCGAGCAGATCGCCGACTTCCTCAGCTCCCACGGAGTCGAGGCGGTGCCGTACCACGCGGGTCTGGACGGTGGCACCCGCGCCCGGCACCAGTCGCGCTTCCTGCGCGAGGACGGCCTGGTCGTGGTCGCCACGATCGCCTTCGGCATGGGCATCGACAAGCCGGACGTCCGCTTCGTCGCCCACCTCGACCTGCCCAAGTCGGTGGAGGGGTACTACCAGGAAACGGGCCGGGCGGGCCGCGACGGCCTCCCCTCGACGGCCTGGATGGCGTACGGCCTCCAGGACGTCGTGCAGCAGCGCAAGCTCATCCAGTCCGGCGAGGGCGACGAGGCGTTCCGGCGCCGCTCGGCGGCCCATCTGGACGCGATGCTGGCGCTGTGCGAGGCGGCCTCCTGCCGCCGCGCCCAGCTCCTGCGGTACTTCGGCCAGGACCCGACGGCCACCGGCTGCGGGAACTGCGACACGTGTCTGACGCCCCCGGAGACCTGGGACGGCACGGTCGCCGCGCAGAAGGTCCTCTCCGCGGTGGTGCGCCTGAAGCGGGAGCGCGGCCAGAAGTTCGGCACGGGCCAGATCGTCGACATCCTGCTCGGCCGCAAGACCGCCAAGGTCATCCAGTTCGACCACGACCAGCTGTCCGTCTTCGGCATCGGCGACGACCTGAGCGAGGCCGAATGGCGGGGCGTGGTGCGACAGCTCCTTGCGCAGGGCCTCCTCGCCGTCGAGGGGGAGTACGGCACGCTCGTGCTGACCGAGGAGAGCGCCGCCGTCCTCGGCCGGCAGCGGGAGGTGCCGCTGCGCAAGGAGCCGAAGAAGCCCGCCGGGTCGGCGCGGTCCGCGCCGCGGGGCGAGCGCAAGGCCAAGGCGGCGGCTGCCGCGGCCGAGCTGCCGGAGGAGGCCGTGCCGGTCTTCGAGGCGCTGCGGGCCTGGCGGGCGGCGCAGGCGCGGGAGCAGGGCGTGCCCGCGTATGTGATCTTCCACGACGCGACACTGCGGGAGATCGCGGCCGCGCGGCCCGCGTCCGTCGCGGACCTCGGTGGCATCAGCGGGGTCGGCGAGAAGAAGCTGGCGACGTATGGGGAAGGGGTCCTAGAGGTCCTGGCGGAGGCCGGGGCGTAGCCCTCGCGGGCGGCGCCCCGGACCTCTCGCCGGGGGGCCGTGTCAGCGCGGCGGGGCCACCCGGCCCGTCACCTCGCCCAGGCCCACCCGGGTGCCGCCCGGGCCCGGTGCCCAGGCCGAGAGGGTCACCACGTCGCCGTCCTCCAGGAACGTCCGCTTGCCGGAGGGGAGTTCGAGGGGGTCGCGGCCGTTCCAGGTGAGCTCGATCAGGGAGCCGAACTGGTCGGGGGAGGGCCCGCTGACGGTGCCGGAGCCGTAGAAGTCACCGGTGCGCAGGGAGGCGCCGTTGACCGTCATGTGGGCGAGCTGCTGGGCGGCGGTCCAGTAGACGGTGGAGAAGGGCGGGTTGGAGATGACCTCGCCGTTCAGGGTGACCGTGATGCGGAGGTCGTAGCCACCGGGCCCGTCGGACGCGGAGTCGGCGGATCCGGCCGCATCGGCCGTGTCGGCTGTGTCGTCCAGGTACGGCAGGAGCGGCTCGGTGCGCTCCGGCGGGGCGACCCGCGCCGCGTCCAGGGCGTCGAGCGGCGTGACCCACGCCGAGACGGAGGTGGCGAAGGACTTGCCGAGGAACGGGCCGAGCGGCACGTACTCCCAGGCCTGGATGTCACGGGCCGACCAGTCGTTGAGGAGGCACAGGCCGAAGACGTGCTCGCGGAAGTCGGCCAGCGGCACCGGCGTGCCGAGCGTGGAGGGCTTGCCGACGACGAAGCCGACCTCCGCCTCGATGTCGAGCTTGGCGGACGGGCCGAAGACCGGGGCGGCGTCGGCGGGTGTCTTGCGCTGCCCGGCGGGGCGGATCACCTCCGTGCCGGAGACCACGACGGTGCCCGAGCGGCCGTGGTAGCCGATGGGCAGGTGCTTCCAGTTGGGGGTGAGCGGGGCCGGTGCGTCGGGGCGGAACATGCGGCCCAGGTTCGACGCGTGGTGCTCGGAGGCGTAGAAGTCCACGTAGTCGGCGACGTCGAAGGGCAGGTGCAGGGTGACGTCGGAGAGGGGGTGGAGCAGCGGGCGGATCGCGTCGCGGTGTGCGGGCTCCGTCACCCAGGCGGTCAGGGCGCGGCGGACGTCGCTCCACGTCCGGCGGCCCGCGGCAAGCAGCGGGTTCAGCGTGGGCTGGGCGAGCAGGGACACATGGGGCGAGCCGAGGGCGGCCGCGGCGGCCCCCGCGTCGAGGACGTGGGAGCCGATCCTGACACCGACGCGACGGCCCTCGCCGACGGGCACCGACCCAGGCACGGAGCCGGAAGCGGAACCGGACCCGGGGTCGGCGGATCCGGCCGGGGAGAAGACTCCGTACGGAAGATTGTGCGGGCCGAAGGGGTCGCCCTCGGGGAGATCGAGCGGATTCTGCTCGGACATGCGTTCCTGCCTCGCTTTCCAATCTGGGTGCCCCACACGTTACGTGGAAGCCCTGTATTCGGGCAGTGCCTAAAGAGTTAGCAATGTCCCGATAAACCACGCATGGAGGGTTCAGTTCCGGCTTAGGTTCCTCGGGGGGGACGCGGACGGGGTGGGTCCGGGTCGGTGCGAAGGGGACGCGTGGGGGGACCCGTGACCAATTCCAGCGGTGGTGTGCCGTGCACGCCCGACCGCGAAGTACCCGGACTCATCGTGAAGTTCGGCGACTATCCACTGCACCACGGCGGCGTGGGGGCGATCCGGAGCCTCGGCCGCGTCGGCGTACCGATGTACGCGATCACGGAGGACCGGCACACGCCCGCCGCCGCGTCCCGCTATCTCACCGGCGCCTTTCCCTGGCGGACCACCGGGGCGGAGGAGCCGGGATATCTGATCGACGGGCTGCTGCGGATCGGACGGCGCATCGGCAGGCCGGCGGTGCTCATACCGACCGACGAGGAAGCGGCCGTGCTCATCGCCGAGCACCAGCGGGAGCTGACCGACACGGATTTCGGGGGCTTCCTCTTCCCGCGCGTCGACGCCGCCCTGCCGCGCCGCCTCGCCAGCAAGGAAGGCCTGCACGAGCTGTGCGTGGAGCACGGCCTCAGCTCGCCCGCGTCGGCGTGCCCGCAGAGCCAGGACGACATCGAGAAGTTCGCGGCGACGGCGGCCTTCCCGGTGGTGGCGAAGAACCGCGAGGCGTTCCAGCGCCGCGAACGGCCCGCGGTGAACGGCACCACCCGCATCGACACCGCCCAGGGCCTGCGCCGGCTGGCCCGGGACTGGGGCGAGCGGCCCGGGGTGATCCTCCAGGAGTATCTGCCGCGCGAGCAGGCCGAGGACTGGGTGGTGCACGCCTATTTCGACGCCAACTCCGCGCCCCTCGCGCTGTTCACCGGGGTGAAGGTCCGCTCCTGGCCGCCGCACGCGGGCATGACGGCCCACGCATACGTCGTCGACAATCCGGAACTCGCCGACCTCGCCGCACGTTTCATCAAAGAGATCGGCTTCACCGGAATCATCGACCTGGACCTCCGCTTCGACCGCCGCGACGGTCAGTACAAACTGCTCGACTTCAACCCGCGCATGGGCGCCCAGTTCCGTCTCTTCGAAAGCGAGACGGGCATCGACGTCGTGCGGGCCATGCATCTGCACCTGACGGGCCGCGAGGTTCCGGAGGGCGATCAGCGCGCCGGCCACCGCTATGTGGTGGAGAACATCGACCTGCCCGCCCTCATCGCCTACCGCCGCAGCGGATACGTCACGCCGCACGCCCCCGCCCGAGCCAGCGGCACCGAGCTCGCCTGGCTCGCCGCCGACGACATGAAGCCGTTCTTCACGATGCTGGCACGCTTCATCCGACCGGGGGCGGTCCACCTGTATCAGCTGTGGCGGGCCGGACGGCGGTGCGGGACGCGGTAACCGGGGGGACCGCAGCTACGGGGGACGCAGTCACGGGGGAGCAAGGAGAAGATCCACGAGGTAAGGCAGTGTGCCGTGCGACGGCACGGTGCATGCGATGTCCTGGGGAGGGACTTCGTGAAGCAACCAGTAGCAGTCATCGGGGCAGGCCCCTACGGCCTGTCCGCCGCAGCTCATCTCCGCGCGCGGGGCGTCCGCGTCCGCGTCTTCGGCGACCCCATGGTCAGCTGGCGTTCCCACATGCCCGCGGGAATGCTCCTGAAGTCGACCCCGGCGGCGTCGACCATCGACGCCCCGCAGCCGGGCCACACCCTCACCGACTACTGCGCGGCGGCGGGCATCCCGCGCCTGGTCACGGACGAGGACATCATCCCGGCCGACACGTTCGTCCGGTACGGACAGTGGTTCCAGGAGAAGCTCGTGCCCGGCCTGGAGCGGGTGCGGGTGGTGTCCGTCGAGCGCGGTGAGCGCGGCGGGTTCGAGCTCAAGCTCGACTCGGGGGAGCAGTTCACGGCCCCCGCGGTCGTCGTCGCCAGCGGTCTGACGGGCCTCGCGCAGCTCCCGCCCGCCCTGGCCGCCGCCGTGCCCGACGGGCCCTCGCCCGCGGGCCCCTTCTCGCACAGCTCCCAGCACCACGACCTGTCGCGGTACGCGGACACCGACCTGCTCGTCGTCGGCGCGGGCCAGTCCGCCCTGGAGACGGCCGTGCTCGCCGCCGAGGCGGGCGCCCGGGTCCGGCTCGTGGCCCGCGGCAGGGGCGCCATCGGCTTCGGCGCGCCCCCGTGGCAGCAGCCCAGGATGCGCCCGGAGTCGCCCTTCGGCCGCGCCTGGTCGCTGTACGCGCTGAGCTACCACGCCGAGCTGTACCGCCATCTCCCGCCGCAGGCCCGGCACTTCCTCGTCCGCCGGGTCCTCGGGCCGCTCGGCGCCTGGTGGCTGCGCGAGCGGTTCCAGGCGCGGGTCGATGCCCGGGAGATGCGGCGCGTGGTGCGGGCCGAGGTCCACGACGGCCGGCCCCTCCTCACCGTGGAGTCGCTCGGCGGCCGCACGCGGGAGCTCACCGCCGACCACGTCATCGCCGCCACGGGCTACCGCGTCGACCTTGCCGCCCTCAGCTTCCTCGGGCACGGCCTGCGCGCCGGCATGGCGGTCAGCCGCGGCACGCCCCGGCTCGGCGAGGGCTATGCGTCCTCGGTCCCGGGCCTGTACTTCACGGGCATGCTGGCCGGGTCGTCGTACGGGCCCGTGATGCGGTTCGTGTGCGGCACGGAGTTCGCGTCGCCGCGATTGGCCCGGCACCTGGCGGCCGCGTACGGCTGAGGGCCGCGTCGACCGGCCGTCGCGCCGGTCGGCCGCCGCGAGAGGGGGGCCGCGAGAGGGGGGCCGTCGTCGTCAGCGGGTCCGCTGTGGCTGATCGCGCAGTTCCCCGCGCCCCTCAAGGGGCGCTGTCGGCATCGGCGCGGGCTCGGCGGCGCGCATGCGCTCCGGCGTCCAGTAGTCCCCGGCCGCGCCCGGCCCGTGCTCGGCGCGCTCGCTGCGCACGGTGTCCGACTTCGCCCCCGCCCCGGGCGAGGCCGGGCGCCCGCCGCCGTCCGCGGCCGAGGCCTGCCAGGCGAGGCCCGCGGTGAGCAGGGCGAGGGCGGTCGCGGTGGTGAGGGCGAGCTTGCGGTGCTGCGGGAGGGCCATGTCGTTCCTTGCTTCTCGGGTCGTGCCGGTCCTGTCGTGTGACGTGGCCGGGCGCCGACAGGTTCCGTCACCTGCGCGAGCTCCGGCGGAGCGCTCGTGAGGCACGGCGAAGGCCCCGCGTTCACAGGGGAGTTCGAGGGCAGGGCGCGCGGGTGTGCGCACGGGCGTCCGGCGGCGGCCCGGGGCGCCCGGGACGGACGGCGGGACGCGGGGCGAACCGGCACCCCCGTCGCCGCGGCCGCCGTACGGCCCGCCTCGTTCCGGTGAACCGGGAGCGGGCGGTCACGCCCGGCGCGCTTCTGCGCCCCCGGCGCGTACGGGCAGGGGACGTTGGCCGCACGACCTGGTGCATGCCGGGAGTGCGCCGGGCGCACCCAAAGCGTCACAGGTCCTGTCACACGGCTTACCGGCCGGGCTCGGATCCGTATTCTTCGGATCATGGCCGCTCCCCTCGCATATTCCCTCATCGCTACTGACCTGGACGGAACGCTGCTGCGCGGCGACGACACGGTCTCCGACCGCTCCCGCCGGGCGCTGGCCGCCGCGAGCGAGGGCGGAGCGCGGCACCTCGTCGTCACCGGACGCCCCGCGCCCCGCGTGCGCCCGCTCTTCGACGACCTCGGGTACGACGGGCTCGCCGTGTGCGGGCAGGGCGCGCAGCTGTACGACGCCGGGGCCGACCGCATGGTGTGGTCGGTGACCCTGGACCGGGAGCTCGCGGAGGTGGCGCTCGGCAAGATCGAGGCGGAGGTCGGCCAGGTCTTCGCGGCGGTCGACCAGGACGGGGCCGAGGGCCTGACCCTGATCGAGCCCGGGTACGAGATGCCGCACCCGACGCTGCCCGCGATGCGGGTGCCCGGCCGTGACGTGCTCTGGGAGGAGCCGATCAGCAAGGTGCTCCTGCGGCACCCCACGCTGGCGGACGACGAGTTGGCCCAGGTCGCCCGGGGAGTCGTGGGCTCGCTCGCGACGGTGACGATGTCCGGGCCCGGCACGGTGGAACTCCAGCCCTGCGGGGTCACCAAGGCGACCGGGCTCGCCCTCGCGGCGGAGCGGCTCGGCCTGCGGGCGGCCGACACGATCGCGTTCGGTGACATGCCGAACGACATCCCGATGTTCGTCTGGGCGGCGCACGGCGTGGCGATGGCCAACGCCCACCACGAACTGAAGGCGGTGGCGGACGAATTGACGCTGTCCAACGAGGAGGACGGGATCGCCGTGGTCCTGGAGCGGATGCTGAGTGCCGATGGCCGGAAAGCGGTGGGTGGCGGACGGCGCACCTGAGGCCGCCCGGGAGGGTGCTGGGTGGCCGCCGGATCACTCAGCGTGGCCCGGCGGCGCGGGCTGTCGCGGCCCCGTCGTGCGGCCCCGTCGCGGGCTGCGCCGCCGCCCGGCGGCGACGGCCGCGAGGAGGGTGCTCGGCATGTGGGGCGCATCGCCCGTCGGGTGGCAAAGCGGTCATTTCATGTCTATCGGGCAGGCTGGCCCCCTCTGGTCGGGCAGGTGCTCGCTGTGATCGAAAGGCGACCGGATACGCTGACTTGAGTGATGGCAGCGACACATCGACAAACCGTGTCATCGACGAGTGATCGACCGAGTGATCGACTTGTGATCGTCAGCAGACAGGAGAACCCCTCGTGACCGTCGTCGGGCCCTTCGGGCTGAGCGTGCGGGACCAGGCTCTCGAAGCCGATGTCCAGGCCGGATTGGCGGCTGTCGAGGAGGGCCTGCTCGAGGCCACCAAGAGCGAAGTGCCGTTCATCACCGAGGCGGCGCAGCACCTCGTCCGCGCGGGGGGCAAACGTTTTCGGCCACTCCTGGTGATGCTGGCGGCCCAGTTCGGCGATCCCTACGCGCCCGGCATCGTGCCGTCCGCCGTGGTCGTGGAGCTCACGCACCTCGCGACGCTCTACCACGACGACGTGATGGACGAGGCCGATGTGCGCCGTGGCGTGCCCAGCGCCAACCAGCGCTGGGGCAACTCCGTGGCCGTCCTCACCGGCGACTTCCTCTTCGCGCGCGCCTCGCACATCCTGGCCGACCTCGGCCCCGAGGCCGTACGCATCCAGGCCGAGGCCTTCGAGCGCCTCGTCACCGGGCAGATCCTGGAGACGGCGGGGCCGCGTGACGGGCGCGACCCGGTCGAGCACTACCTGGACGTCATCGGCGGCAAGACCGGCTCGCTGATCGCCGTGGCGGGCCGCTTCGGCGCGATGATGTCCGGCGCGGACGAGACGGTCGTGGACGTCCTGACCCAGTACGGGGAGCGGCTCGGGGTCGCCTTCCAGCTCGCCGACGACGTGCTCGACATCGCGTCCGACTCCACCGAGTCCGGCAAGACGCCCGGCACGGACCTGCGCGAGGGCATCCCCACGCTGCCGGTGCTGCGGCTGCGCGAGCGGGTGGAGCGGCTCGGGCTCGCGGAGGACGTCGCGCTGAGCGAGCTGCTCGACTCCGACCTCACGGACGACGCCCGGCACGCCGAGGCGCTCTCGCTGCTGCGCGCCCACCCCGCGCTCGAGCAGGCGCGGCGGGACACCGTGCGGTACGCGCAGGAGGCGCGCGCCACGCTGGCGCCGCTGGCGGAGGGGGACGCCAAGGCGGCCCTCGTCGAGCTCTGCGACCTGGTGGTGCACCGGGCGGGGTGACCCTCCGGGCCTGCCGTCCCTGTGGTGCGTGTCACATCAATTGGCTGAGCCTGGATTGAGTCCAGGCTCAGATCCGTTCCGTACTCATGCCCGGAAGCCGACGCAGGGGGCGTTGGCTGCGGAACGGGGAGATTTCACGCCATGGGCGCTTTCACTGCGTATGCGAAGAACCGCCGCCGGGCGCTGCTCGCCTCCGGGGTCGCGGTGGCCACTGCCGGCGCCCTGGGCGCGGCCGTGCTCCCCGCGACGGCGAGGGACGCCACCGGCACCGGCACTGCTACCGGCGGCGCCCTCCTCGTGGCGAGCCTGAACGGCGCCAACGAGGTGCCCGTGCCCGGCGGCCCCGCCGTCGGCGACAAGGACGGCGCCGCGCTCCAGTTCGTCCGGATCAAGGGCGACAAGGTCACTGTCACCGCCACGTGGCGCGGCACGGCCAGGCCCACCGCCCTCCACATCCACCAGGGCGGGAAGGGAACGAACGGGGGCGTCAAGGTCGACTTCACCGGGCTCCTGGCCGACGCCGAGCACCGGCGGGTCACCGGCACGGTCACGGTGCGCGACCCGGCCCTGCTCAAGCGCCTGAAGACGAAGCCGACCGCCTTCTACGCCAACCTGCACACCGCCCAGTTCCCGGGCGGAGCCGTCCGGGGCCAGCTCCACCGGGTCACCGCCGGTGCCGCCCGCGGCTTCCAGGCCCCGGTCGTCAAGGGCGAGCAGATCTACCAGTGCGCCGAGCGCCCGGACGGGACGTACGCCTTCGCGCAGCGCGACGTGCGCGCGACGCTCGGCGGCCGCATCGCGCACGACTTCGTCGCCCCGAACTCCGGTACGCCGCGCTGGCGGGCCCCGGACCGCAGCGCCGTCACCGGCCGGCTGCTCTCCAAGACGCCGAACGGCGCGAAGAACATCCCCGAGCTCGACCTCATGGCCGAGCAGGCCGGGCGGCACACCGGCCTCCTCGCGCACACCGTCGAGATCCTGCGCCTGAACACGGTGGGTGGCGTCCAGCCCGCGGGCGCGTGCAGGCCCGGCGCGATCGCCTCCGTGCCGTACGCGGCGGACTACGTGTTCGTCCAGCGCTGACCGGGCAAGCCCGCGCGCCCGCTCCGGCGGCGCGCGCGGCCCACCGAACCACTGTGCGGACGACCGGCCCGGCAGCCCCCCGGCGGGCCGGTCGTCACCTCCGGGGCGGCGCCTCCCCTTACGGGACGGGGGAGGCGCCGCCCCTTTTTGTCATCCCGTAGCAGTACGCGGAGTTGCTCCCGGGGTCTGACGCTTCCCGCTGGCCGATTTGGTCGGATGGAGACCGTCGAAAGGCGAACAGGGACCACCACTCCTGACCAATTCGGGTGAGAATGGCGGCGCGGGGTGGACGAGCGCGTCTACGAAACGGAAAGCCGCCGCCGACCACGGAGGTAAGGCACACAATGGCACCGTACGAACCGGAGCAGGGCACGACCGACGCCGAGGAGCTGAGCGCGGGCCGCCGCAAGGCGGCGCGCTACCTCGTCCCGGTCGCGGTGGCGGGGGTGGCGGCGGCGACCATCGGGCTGGTCCCGGCGCTCGCGTCCGGCGGCGACCCGGACCTGCCCAAGCTGACCGCACAGGAACTCATCGAGAAGATCGCCGCGTCGGACACCGAGCAGCTGTCCGGCACCGTGAAGATCAACACGGATCTGGGCCTGCCGTCGTTCGGCGGTGGCGCCGGCGCGTTCGCGCCGGGCGGCGCCGGTGGCGGGGGCGGCGAGGACGACGAGGGCTCGGCCGCCGACCCGGCGGCCAAGCTGATGGAGCTGGCGTCCGGCTCGCACACGCTGCGCGTCGCGGCGGACGGCCCCGACAAGCAGAAGGTCTCCGTCCTGGACGACGCCGCCGAGTACAGCGTGATCCACAACGGCGACGACGTATGGGCGTACGACAGCGCGACGAACGAGGCGTACCACACCAAGGACACCGGCAAGTCCGGTGACCGGTCCGGCAAGAAGGGCGACCTGCCGAAGGACGTCCCGGCCACGCCCAAGGAGTTCGCGCGCCAGGCCCTGAAGGCGGCCGACAAGACGACGTCGGTGAAGGTCGACGGCAGCGCGAAGGTCGCGGGCCGCGACGCGTACCGCCTGGTGCTCAAGCCGAAGGACGCGGGCACCACGGTCGGCCGGATCACCATCGCGGTCGACGCGAAGACGGGCACGCCGCTGAAGTTCACGCTCACCCCGGCGAGCGGCGGCGCGGCGGTCGTCGACGTCGGCTTCACGAAGGTCGACTTCGCCGAGCCGTCCGCGTCCACCTTCGACTTCAAGCCCGCGAAGGGCACGAAGGTCACCGAGGAGGACGGCAGGGCGGGCAAGCACGGGTCCGGCGACTTCAAGGGCGCGGAGCCCGCGGTCAACGTGATCGGCGAGGGCTGGACGTCCGTCGCCGAGCTGGAACTGCCCGGCGGCCAGGGCCTGCCCACGTCGGGCTCCGCCGACGTACCGGCGGACGCCCAGCGGTTCCTGGACTCCCTCGGGGACAAGGTCAGCGGCAAGTTCGGCTCGGGCACGGTCTTCAAGACCCGGCTGATCAACGCCCTGATCACCGACGACGGCAAGGTGTACGTGGGCGCGGTGACGAAGGACGCGCTGGTCGAGGCGGCGAACCGCTAGCGCGGGGCGCCGACGGGCGACCGGGCGGCGGGCCGGGGCACCCCCCCGGCCCGCCGCGACGGCGCTCGGCCCCGGCCCCCTACCGGCGACGGCGGGACCAGCACGACCACCGGCCGCCGGCCGGACGACAGGAGGAACGGGTGCCGAGCACCGACGGGGACTCGCGCGACAGCGCACGCGGTGACCGTGCACGCGGGGACAGTGCACGTGAAGAACATGCACGCGGGGACGGCGCACGCGAGGACGGTGCACGCGGAGACCGTGCACATGGCGACCGCGCACGCGGAGACCGTGCAAGCGGAGGCGGCGCACGTGAAGACCGTGCACGTGGTGACCGCGCGCGCGGGGACAGCGTGATCGAGACCTCCGCGCTGACGAAGCGGTACGGCAAACACGTCGCCGTGGACAGGCTGAGCCTCGTCGTGCCCCGCGGCAGCGTCTTCGGCTTCCTCGGGCCCAACGGCTCGGGCAAGACCACGACCATCCGCATGCTGATGGGCCTGATCGAGCCGACGTCAGGCCGGGCTTCGGTGCTCGGCCGCCCCATGCCGCGCGCCCAGCGCACCGTGCTCCCGCGCGTGGGCGCGCTCATCGAGGGCCCCGCCCTCTACGGCTTCCTCTCCGGCCGCGAGAACCTCCGCCGGTACGACGCCGCCGATCCGACGGCCGACCCCCGCACCCGCCGCGCCCGCGCCGAGGCCGCGCTCGACCGGGTCGGCCTGACCGCCGCCGCGGGCAAGAAGGCCAAGGCGTACTCGCTCGGGATGAAGCAGCGCCTGGGCCTGGCCACGGCGCTGCTCCAGCCGCGCGAGCTGCTGGTGCTCGACGAGCCGACGAACGGCCTCGACCCGCAGGGCATGCGGGAGATCCGCTCCCTGGTGCGGGAGCTGGCGTCCGACGGCACGACGGTCTTCCTCTCCTCCCACCTGCTCGACGAGATCGAGCAGGTGTGCACGCACGCCGCGGTGATGGCACAGGGCCGTCTGATCACCCAGGGCCCGGTGGCCGAGCTCGCCGCGGGCGCGCGGGGGCGGCTCGTCGTGACGACACCGGACACCGCCGACGCCGCCCGGGTCCTGAAGGAGCAGGGCGTCGCGGACGTCGTCGTGGAGGAGGACCGCGTGACGGGCGAGCCGCCGGGCCCGGACCGCGTGCCGGACCTCGCCGACGTGACCGCCGCGCTGGTCGGCGCGGGCGTCCGCGTCCGCGGCTTCGGCGTCGAACGGGCCTCCCTGGAGGACGCGTTCGTGGCGCTGACGGGAGAGGGATTCGATGTCGCGGGCTGAAGTGACACCAGGGGCCGGCATGACAGGCGAGGCGGGCGTGAGAGACGAGACGGGTGTGACGGGCAAGGGCTCCGCGGAGAAGGCGGGCGGCGGCGCGCCCCGCACACCGAGCCTCCTGTGGAGCCTCGGTCTGTTCCGCAGCGAGCTGTCCGTGACGTTCCGGCGCTGGCGCACCCTCGCGCTGCTCGCCGTCCTGGCCGCCGTGCCGATCCTCGTGGGCATCGCCGTGAAGATCGAGACCAGCGACGGCGGTTCGGTCGGCGCGGGCGGCCCGGACGGCGAGGGTCCCGCGTTCATCGCGCAGGTCACCAACAACGGCCTGTTCCTGGTCTTCACAGCGCTCGCCGCGACGCTGCCGTTCTTCCTGCCGATGGCGGTCGGCGTCGTCGCGGGCGACGCGATCGCGGGCGAGGCCAGCGCGGGCACGCTGCGCTATCTCCTGGTGGCGCCCGCGGGCCGCACCCGGCTGCTGCTCGCCAAGTACGCGACCATGCTGGTCTTCTGCGTGGTCGCGACTCTGGTCGTGGCCGCGTCGGCGCTCGCGGTCGGCGCCCTGCTGTTCCCGCTCGGAGAGGTCACGACGATCTCCGGGACGCGCATCGGCTTCGCCGACGGGCTGCTGCGCGCGCTGCTCATCGCGCTCGTCGTCGCCGCCTCACTGATCGGCGTGGCGGCGCTCGGGCTCTTCGTGTCGACGCTGACGGGCAGTGGCATCGCCGCGATGGCGACGACGGTGGGCCTGCTCATCACCGTCCAGATCGTCGACCAGATCCCGCAGCTGCACGCGGTCCACCCGTACTTGTTCCCGCACTACTGGCTGTCCTTCGCGGACCTCATGCGCGACCCGGTCTACTGGGACGACCTGGTGCGGAACCTCGGCCTTCAGGCGCTGTACGCGGGTGTGTTCGGCTCGGCGGCGTGGGCGCGTTTCGGGGCGAAGGACATCGCGAGCTGACGGCCTCCGGGCTGACGGCCGCCGAGCGGGCGGGCACCGAGCTGACGGCCACCGGTCACTCGGTGTCGTACGGGTAGCGCGCGAGCGGCGGCTCCTGGGCGAAGAACGTCTTGGCGCGGGTCAGCGCCTCGGTGTCGTCGAGCACCTGGCCGGGCCGGGTGCCGTTGCCGAGCAGGACGCCGCCGAAGCGCATCGGGAAGTACGCCGCCGAGTAGCGCAGCGTGCCGATCAGCGGCTCCGCCACCTCCTGTTCGCGGTGCGCGAGCGCCGTCACGCCCCACAGGGTGCGGCTCTTCATGGCGTCCTGGAAGCCGAGCTCCGGGACCTCAAGCCAGGCGTCCCAGTAGTCGAGGTAGCGCTTGACGGAGGCCGAGACCGAGTACCAGTACAGCGGCGACACGATGACGATGTCCGTGGCGTCGAGGGTGGCCTCCAGGAGCAGCGCCTCGTTGTCGCCGACGGGCAGCGGGCGGGCGCGGCCGTACGACGGGTGGTGGCGCAGGTCCTCCAGGTCGGGGACCTGGTGGTCGGCCAGGCTGAGCCAGCGCTGCTCGACGTCCGGGGGGAGCTGCTCGGCGGCCTTGCGGGCCAGGATCTCGGTGTTGCCGTCGGGACGGGCGCTGCCGAGGACGAACAGGAATTTCCGGGTCATGACGCTCCCTGGGCGGTGCGGCGGATCCTTGCGCGTGCACTATATGCACACGCAAGGATCTCCGTCCAGGGATGATCGGCTTACTGCGACAGGCCCCATACCGCGTAGGCGATCGCGTCGCTGTTGCGGTCCAGCGCCGTGTTGTTGATGTTCGCCGTGGTGTCGCACGACGAGTGGTAGCAGCGGTCGAAGGCCTGGCCCGCGGTGCCGCCCCACTTCTGGGCCTGGGCCGAGGTCTTGGCGGTGCTCGCGCCGGTGAAGATGCCGCCGACCGGGACGCCCGCGTTCTTGAACGGGGTGTGGTCGGAGCGGCCGTCGCCCTCGCGCTCCGGCTCGGTGCCGATGTTCAGGCCCGAGTAGTAGGTCTTGAAGGTCCGCTCGATGGTGGGGTCGTCGTCGTAGACGAAGTAGCCGGGGTTCGGCGAGCCGATCATGTCGAAGTTCAGATAGCCCTTGATCTTCGTGCGCTCCGCGGCGGGCAGGTTCCGCACGTGGTACGAGGAGCCGACGAGGCCCAGCTCCTCCGCGCCCCACCAGGCGAACCGCAGGTGCTTGGTGGGCTTGTACTGCTCACGGGACACGGCGAGCGCCGTCTCCAGGACGGCCGACGAGCCCGAGCCGTTGTCGTTGATGCCCGCGCCGCGGCTGACGCTGTCGAGGTGCGAGCCCGACATGATGACCTGGTTGGGGTCGCCGCCGGGCCAGTCGGCGATCAGGTTGTAGCCGGTCCGGCCGCTGGACGTGAACTGCTGGACGGTCGTGGTGTATCCGGCGGCGTCCAGCTTGCCCTTGATGTAGTCGATCGAGGCCTTGTAGCCCGCGCTGCCGTGCGCGCGGTTGCCGCCGTTGGCGGAGGCGATGGACTGCAGCTGCGAGAGGTGCGCCTTGACGTTGGCCACCGGGATGTCGGGGGCGGCGGCGCGCGTCGGCGCCGTCGTCCCGGTGGCCGCGGTGGATATCGCGCTGGTCGTCAGGAGCGCGGCGACGGCTATGGCGGCCGCGGTCGCGGTGCGTCCGGGAGCGGAGAGTCTCATGTGGGGGGCTCCGGCTTCTGTGTGGTGAATTCCGGGTGGATTCCCGGGGCTCACATCCCGAGTTGAACGTCGAATGAGCCTGGAGTGCCCGATGGTGGAGGCGTGTTGAGTTCACGTCAAGAGCGGGATCCGGACGCGTAGTTCCGCATACCGTGCGCTCTTCGTACGCGTGTGGGCGGATCCGCGGGGGCGCGGCAGGGCCGGCCGTCTCAGGGCCGCACGTACACGACCCAGCCGGGCGCGTATGTATCCGGAACCGGTGCCCGGGTCCAGGACCGGGCCCAGGCCGGCGGCGGCGCTTCCCGCATGACCAGGGCGGTGGGGCGGCGTTCGGCACCGCGGGGCGAGGGCTCGCAGCCCGCGGCATAGGCAAGCGGAATCACCGACGTGTTGCCGCCGAGGAGACAGGGCGGCCGTACGCCCCGCTCGTGCAGGACGGCGGCGACCCGCACCCAGTCGCGCCTCGCGGACTCCTGGATGCGGTAGGTGGAGGAGGCCAGGGTGAGCTGCGCGGCTAGATGGGCCGCGAGGGCCAGGGCGAAGGCGCCCACCGCCGCCTTCCGCAGCCGCGCGCGCCGCGCCGCACGGGCCGTCGCGAGCACCCCGAAGGCGGCGGGCACGGCGAGCAGCGCGTGCGTGGGCAGCAGGAACCTCGGTGCGGTGTAGGGCACCACGAGCACGTACGGCAGTGCGGCCGAGACCGCGACGGCCACGGCCAGCAGACCCCCGGCGGCCGTGCGCCGCAGCCCGCGCACCGACCACAGGCCGAGCGGCACCAGGACGGCGAGCAGCAGCCACCACCCCAGGGCGGTCGGCCGCACCCCGTCGCCGGAGCACGGGCGGCAGAGCAGCGGCCCGTCAAGGGCGGTGAACAGGTGCAGCGCGGAGTCGGTGAGCCGCAGCCCGCCCTGCACCTCGCTCGCGGAGCTGAGCCGTTCGCGGACGCCACCGAAGCGAACGTACGCCTCGATCGCCCAGGGCAGGAAGCCCGCCGCGAAGCCGGTGAGGGCCGCGGCCGCGCGGGCGCCCGAGCGCCACCTCGGCACCAGGGCCGTGGCGAGCAGCAGCGGCCCGGCGACGGCGGCCCCGTCGTTCGGCCGCATCAGGGTGGCGAGGGCGAGGCCGCCCGCGACGCCCGCGCAGGCGCCCGCCGTGGGACGGCGGTGCAGGTAGAGCCCGACGGCACCGGTGGCGCCCATGGCGGTGTAGTGGTTCGGCATGGCGGCGTTCGCGTAGAACAGGGTGATCCACAGGCTGCCGTACAGGCCCGCGGCCACCGGAGCGGCCTCGGGGCGGTCCGGCGCGGCCCGCACCCAGGGGCGGAAGCCGAGGTAGAGCGCGGCGCTCGCCAGGAGCGTCAGCCAGGCGCGCAGCAGCACGGCCGAGTCGCTCCAGGTGGCGACGGGCGCGAGGAGCAGCGGTACGCCCCGGGTGCGGGGCGCGCTGAAGGGCACCCCGGCGCCCGGGCCCGCGAACGGGCCGAAGCGGCTCGCGTAGACGAGCTCGTCCCAGCCGAGCCGCAGCCCGAGCGGGACGAGGGCGAGCGAGGTGAGGGCGAACAGCGCGCAGACGGCGAGCAGAAGCCGGTGAGCACGCTGTTCGCGGTCGCGACGCGTGGAGCGTCGCGCTTCCTGTTTCCGCAAGTCGAGCGCCACCCGACAACCGTAAGGAATACGGGCATTACGGCGGGAGTACGCCTGCCGCCGGGCGTGGCCCGCGCTGTCGTGAACGTGGCGCTCTCCCGGGCCGTCAGGAGACCGGGCCGAAGACCTCCACCTCGTGCTCGGCGTAGGCCCGGAACACCGTGTCGGCCACGGGCGACGTGCCGCCGCGCGGGGCGAGGGCGCGCAGGTCGTCGGCCGTGGCCCACGACATCAGCCAGGCCCGCAGCCACGGCGCGTGCTCGACGGGCGTGGCCGCGCGGATCCTGGCCTCGGCGGCGGCGTAGTCCTCGGCGCCGACGTGCCGCGTGATGACCGGGAACAGCTCCCGCTCCTCAGCCGCGATGTGCCCCGCGAGGGCCGCGTGCTGCACGGCGAGCGCGTCGGCGAGACGGCGGGCGTGCCGCGCGGGATCCTCGCCGAACAGCGTGGCCGCCCAGTCGCAGGCGTCCTGGAGCCGGTCGAGGGCGGTGTGGTCCTCGGTGAGCGAGGCGAGGTCGGCGACGCCTTCGGGGGAGAGGCCCTCCACGAAGGAGCCGTCCGTCAGGGCCTGTTCGACGGCGGCGGCGATCACCGGCCACAGGACGGCGTCCTCGTTGTCGTGGTGGTGCCGGACGCCGACGTTGTAGCGGTGCACGTACGTGGCGATGGAGAGGGCCCACGCGCCGGTCACCGGGCGGCCGGACGCGGCGATGCCCTCGACCAGCGCGGCCAGGCGCGCGATGTCGCCGGTGATCGCGCGGTGGGCGAGGCGGATGCCGGTCAGGTCGGGTGCGGGGGCCAGGGCGTGGTTGGTCATGGAGAGACTGTGGAGGAGGCAGGTACAGAACCGGTCAACAGCCGTTGAACGACCGGGCCCTCCACGGGCTCGGGTGGCGCGGGTCACACGTGGAGCTACGCGGTCCGGGGCCGCCCCCGCACGCAGGATGGGCCCATGCACATAGGTATCGCCCTGCCGCAGTACGGCACCCACGCCCGGGAAGAGTCCATCGCGCCGTTCGCCCGGGACGCGGAGGCCGCCGGGTTCGACTCGCTGTGGGTCGGGGACCGCTCGCTCACGCCGGTCGCGCCCAGCGATCTGTACCCCGGTCACACCCCGGACAACCCGTACCCGCCCGAGTACAAGACCTTCATGGACCCCCTGACGGTCCTCACCGTCGCCGCCGCGGCGACCACCCGGGTCCGGCTCGGCACCAGCACCCTCAACGCCCCCTGGTACCCGCCGCTGCTGCTCGCCCGCACCCTGACCACGCTCGACCGCGTCAGCGGGGGCCGCCTCGACGCGGGGCTCGGCATCGGCTGGCTGCGCGACGAGTACACGGCCGTGAACGCGGACTTCGGCAAGCGGGGGGCGCGCCTCGACGAGATCCTGGACGTCCTGGAGGGCATCTGGACCGAGGAGACCTTCGAGCACGAGGGGCCGCACTGGCGGATCCCCCGCTCCTACGTCGGCCTCCGGCCCGTCCAGCAGGCCGGTCCTCCGGTGTACTTGGGCGGCTTCAGCCCCGCCGCGATGGCCCGCGTCGGCCGCCGTGCCGCCGGCTGGGTCGGGGTCACGCTGCCGCCCGAGGCGCTGGCGGGCCTGTGGTCCATCGCCCGCGGCGCCGCGGAGGCCGCCGGGCGCGACCCCGGCGCGCTGCGCCGCGAGATCCGCCACAACCCGAAGCCGGGGGCTTCGGCGGAGGAGATCGCGGGGGTGCTGCGCGGGGTCCGGGGGGCCGAGGTCGAGGGGTGTTTCGTGGACCTTCAGCAGTGTGTACGGGAGCCGGGGGCGGCGCTGGACCTGGGCGCCCGGGTACTGGACCTGCTCCGCGCGGGCTGACCCCGCCGCCCGGGGCTCGGCCTCCGCCCCAGCCGGGGCCCGCCGCGCTCGGCTCGGCCCGTTTTGCCGGGCGGGGCCCGGGTGCCCCCCTGCCCAACGGCTGGGCGGCACCTGGGGCTGTGCCCTCCCTTCCCCGAGCTCTCGGCTTCGGTCGAGCAGGGGATGCCCCACTCGCCCTGCGGGACGATTGCCCACAGCGGGGGGCGCGGCGCCCCGCGCGGGGTGGCCCCACCCACCGCCCCCGCCCGGGCCCAGCGAGGCTCGCCCCTCGCACCGGCCCCACGCCCCCGCGCGGGCCCAGCGGGGCCCACCCCCGCACCAGCTCCGCTCCTCCGCGCGGCGTGGACCCGCCCGCCGCCCCCGCCCGGGCCCAGCGAAGCGCTGCCTTCGCACCGACCCCGCGCCCCGGCAGGCGTGGACCCGCCCGCCACCCCCGCCCCGCAGGGGCGGTGTCAGCCGATCACGCACCCGCGGCGCCCCGCGTCGGGGCCGGTCGGGCGAAGCCGGGTGTGACGGGTGGGTGGGTGGGAGAGACCCGCCGCGGTAGCGGGGGGCGTCGGCCACGGTGCCACGCCTCGGCCCCCGCCCGGCGAAGCCGGGGCCGCGCCGGGGAGCGGGAAACCTACCCGTCAGGGGCCGAAGCGGCGGCGGTACGCGGAGGGGCTGAGCCCCGTGGCCCGGCGCAGCCGCGCGCGGAGGTTGGCCGCGGAGCCGAGCCCACTGCGCCGGGCCACGACGTCGAGCCGTTCCTCCCCGCGCTCGATGAGCCGGCACGCGAGCCCCACCCGCTCCCCGTTCAGCCAGGCCAGCGGCGTCGTACCCAACTGCGCCCGGAACCGCCGGTGCAGCGTGGCGGGACTGACGGCGGCCCGCGCGGCGAGCCCGCCCACGGTGAGGGGTTCGTCGAGCCGCTCCTGGGCCCAGGCGAGGAGCGGCGCGAGGGACTCGTCGGGGACGTCGGGGACGGGCCGTTCCACGAACTGCCGCTGTCCGCCGTCGCGGTGGGCGGCGAAGACGAGCCGCCGGGACACGGACACGGCGACCTCCGCGCCGAAGTCGCGGCGCACGATGTGCAGGCCGAGGTCGAGCGCGGCGGCGCTGCCCGCGGCGGTGAGGATGTCGCCGTCGTCGACGAAGAGGACGTCGGGTTCGAGCCGGACGGCGGGGAAGCGGGCCCGGAAGTCGTCGGCCCACTGCCAGTGCGCGGTGGCGCGGCGCCCGTCGAGGACCCCGGCTTCGGCGAGCGTGAACGCGCCGCTGCAGAAGCCGACGAGCCGGGCCCCGCGCGCGTGCGCGCGCCGTACGGCGTCCAGGACGGCGGGGCGGCGCGGCACCTCGGTGTCGGGCCGGTTGGGCACGATCAGCGTGTCGGCGGTGTCGGCGGCCTCGATCCCGGCCACCCCGGTGAGCGTGAAGAAGCCGTCCCGCATGAGGGTGCGAGGCTCGGGCGAGCACAGCGCGAAGCCGTACAGGGCGGGCCGCGGGCGGCCGAGTTCGGGCCGCTGGAGGCCGAAGATCTCGGTGACGCACCCGAGTTCGAAGGGATTGGAGTTCTCATCAACGATGACCACGACCCGATGCCCCGCCCCGCCCCCGGGCCGCCCGCCCCCGCCCCCGGGCCGCCCGCCCCCGGCCCCCGGCCGTGCGGCTTCGGCCCCCGGCCGTCCGGCCCCGGCTCCCGACAGCCCGGCTTCGGCCCCCGCCCGCCGGGCTTCGGCCCCACCCCACGCCCCGGTCCCCGGCCCGCCCCCGGGCCCCCGCGAGTTTTGTTGCGCCATATGCGATTTCTAGCACTCGTGGTCGCGCGCGCCAAGGGTCACGATGGCCTCATGACCATGGAAAGCGCAGTTCAGAGGCGTATGCCGATCGCTCTCGACCAGGCCTTCGCTGCCTTCGACGAGCACTGGAGCCCCCGTATCGTCACGCACGTCAACGACTACGACGTGCGCGTCACGAAGGTCGAGGGCGAGCACGTGTGGCACGTGCACGATGACACCGACGAGTTCTTCCTCGTCGTGGAGGGGGAGTTGGAGATCGCCCTGCGCGAGCCCGCGGGGGAGCGCACGGTGACCCTGCCCAAGGGGTCGGTCTTCACCGTCCCGCGCGGCACCGAGCACAAGCCGACCGCGCGCCCCGGCACCCGGATCCTGCTCTTCGAGCCCACGGGCACGCTGACGGTCGGGGACCGCCACGACGAGGTCCCCGACCACGTGGACGTGACCACCGGTCACGCCCTCAACGCCTAGCGTCAGCCCTCACTGGACGCAGAACTCGTTCCCCTCCGGGTCCGTCATCAGCGTCCACGCGCCGCCCGCGGCCCGCACCCGCCGCTGCACGGCCGCGCCCAGCGTCTCCAGGCGGGCGACCACGTAGCCGAGCGCCTCGGCCCAGAAGGCGGCCTGGGCGTGCGGGTCGTGCGCGTCGATGACGAGCTTCCAGTGCAGGGTCATGCGGCCATTCAAGCGCCCGCCCCCGGGCCGGGGTCGGCCCCCGCGCCCGCCCCGGCGTCGTTCGCCCGCGCGTCGTACGACGACCGCGCCGCCGCGATCTCGTTCTGGTGTTCCTCGGTCCAGGTGACCAGGGACTGGATGGTGTGGTGCAGGGTGCCGCCCAGCGGCGTCAGCTCGTACTCGACGCGGGGCGGCACCACCGGGTGGACCGTGCGCCGCACGAGGCCGTCGCGCTCCAGCTGACGCAGGGTGACGGTGAGCATCCGCTGGCTGATGCCGTCGATCTCGCGCCGCAGCTCGGTGAAGCGCAGTCGGCGCTGGTCGAGGAGCGCGATCACCAGGAGTGACCACTTGTCGGCGATCCGGTCGAGGATCTGCCGCACCTGGCAGTCCTCGCGGGTGTCCCACTGGAAGGGGTCGGCGTCCCCGTAGTCCAGCCCGTTCCCGTACTCCTGGGCCGCGCCGTGGGGCACGGTGCCTCCGGAGTTACTCGGTGACTTCAAAGTGCCTTCTTCCATACCCGTCGATGCTGCCGCACGCTGTCCACGGTTACAAGAAGGAACCGGCCATCAGTTGGGTAACCAACGGGTTGAATCGAGGAGTCACCATGGGCGCCCGTGCGTGGGCACTGCTGCTCGTCCTCTGCGGCACGATCTTCCTGGAGGGTGCCGACATCGCGATGCTCGCCATCGCGATCCCCACGATCAGGTCCGACCTCGACCTGTCGACGGCCACCGCGGCCTGGGTGATCAGCTCGTACGTCCTCGGCTACGCGGGCTTCACGCTGCTCGGCGGCCGCGCGGCCGATCTGCTCGGCAGGCGCCGGATGTTCCTGACCTGGCTCGGCGTCTTCCTGGTCTTCTCCGGGCTGGGCGGCCTCGCGACCGAGGGCTGGATGCTGATCGTGGCCCGGTTCGTGACCGGTGTGGCCGCCGCGTTCATGACGCCCGCCGCGATGTCCATCATCACCACCTCCTACGCGGAGGGCCCCGAGCGCAACAAGGCGCTGCTCGTGTTCGCGGGCACCTCGGCGGGCGGCTTCTCGCTCGGCCTGGTCATCGGCGGACTGCTCACCGAACTCGGCTGGCAGTGGGTGTTCTTCGCCCCGGTCGTCCTCGCCGCCGCGATCCTCGCCGCCGCCGTCCGGCTGGTGCCCGCGGCCGACGCGCCCGCGGCGAAGGCGTCGGCGACCCTGCGCTCGGGCGGCTTCGACCTGCCGGGCGCGGCGGCGGCCGCGGGCGCCATGCTGCTGCTCGCCTACGGCGTCGTACGGCTCGAACACGGCCTCGACGGCTGGCCGTTGACGCTCGGCGCGGCCCTCGGCGGGCTGCTGCTCATCGCCGCGTTCGTCGGCATCGAGCGCCGCGCGGCCGTGCCGCTCGTGCGCCTCGACATCTTCCGCACCGGCACGGTGGTGCGGGCCGGGCTCGGCGCGCTGCTGTTCCTCGGCGCCTTCATGGGCTTCCAGTTCGTGCTCACGCTGTACTTGCAGGAGCTGCGCGGCTGGTCGTCGTGGCAGACGGCGGTCGCCCTCGTCGTGATGGGCTGCGACGTGGTGCTCGCGCCGACCCTCACGCCCCGCCTGGTGAACCGCTACGGCCACGCCCGCGTGATCCTCGGCGGCTTCCTGCTCGCGGCCCTCGCGTACGCGCTCTTCCTGCCGGTCGGCATGGACTGGACGTACGCGGCGATGTTCCCGACGCTGCTCATCGCGGGCACGTCCTTCGCCCTCGCGTACGGGCCGCTGATGATCGCGGCGACCGACGGCGTCGCCGCGCGGGAGCAGGGCCTCGCGGGCGGAATCCTGCACACCGCCACGCAGTTCGGGGCGGCGATCGGGGTCTCGGGCGTGACGGCCGTGTACGGGCTCGTCGCCGGGGGCCACGGCGGCGCGGACGGGACCGGGCACTCGCTCGACGCCTTCCGCGCGGCCCTCGTGGTGCCGGTGGCCCTCGCTCTGGTGGGCGTGGCCGTCGCCCTGGCCGGGGTGGTGCGCGGTGGGCGGCCGGGTCAGCCCGCGGCCCGGAGCGAGGAGCCCGCCGCCGCCCTGCCCGTGAGCAGCGACGCGCGGTGACCGCTCGGGGTGATCCCGCGGATCCGCTTGAAGGCGTCGCTGAAGCCGAACCCGTCGGCGTATCCGACCCGTCCGGCCACGGACGCCACCGTCGCACCCGGCTCGGCGAGCAGCTCGGCGGCCAGCGTCATGCGCCACTCGGTGAGGTACGCCATCGGCGGCCGCCCGACGAGATCGGTGAAGTGGCGGGCGAAGGCCGCGCGCGAGACCCGGGCGCGCGCGGCCAGCGCCGCCACCGTCCAGGCCCGGCCCGGCTCCTCGTGCATGGCGCGCAGGGCCGGGCCCACCACGTCGTCGCCCAGCGCCCGGTACCAGGCGGGCGGGCAGGACTCGGGCAGGTCGAACCACTCCCGCAAGGTGCAGGCGAGCAGCCAGTCGAGCATCCGGTCCATCACGTACTGGCGCCCCGCCCGGTCGGTCGCCACCTCGTCCGCGATCAGGCCGATGATGGCCAGACACTCCTCGCCGCCGGGCACCACGAGCACCGGCGGCAGCGCGCTGAGCAGCCGCCGCCCGCCACTGCCGTCCCACTGGTAGGTGCCGGTGACCAGCTCGGTCTCCGCGTCGCCCGTGGCGGCGACGCCGAACGGGCCCGAGGTGCACACGGCGGCGCAGCCCGGCCCCAGGGTGCGCGTCCCGCCCGGTCCCGTGACGTGTGCCTGCCCCCGCAACACCATGACCAGGGTCAGCGCGGCGGGCTCCGTCCGCTCCGGCTCCCACGCCCCGCGCAGCACCGTACGAGCGAACAGCGCGCCGTCCGCGCGGATGCCGCGCAGCAGATCCCCCAGAGCGTCCATGCCCCCACCGTAGACGGGCGTCCGGGTCGGTTGGACGGATGCCTATGGGGTCGAGACGGACGCCCATGTCTCCAGGAGCGGCACGGGGGTTGGCTGGACGCATGACGACGACACCCCAGACAGCGCCTCAGACGACACCGCGTACCGACGATCTGATCCTCGTGCTCGGCGCCACCGGCAAGACCGGGCGCCGGCTCGTGCCCCGGCTGCGTGCGGCGGGCCACACCGTGCGGGCGGCCTCCCGCTCCGGCGAGACCCGTTTCGACTGGAACGAACGCTCTACTTGGTCGGCGGCACTGGACGGCGTGTCCGCCCTCTACCTGGTCGCGCCGGAGGAGCCGGAGCCCGTCACCGACTTCGTGGCCCAGGCCGTGGCGGCGGGCGTGCGCCGCTTCGTGGTCCTGTCCGGGCGCGGCGTCGAGGTGTCCGGCGAGTCCTTCCTCGCGGGCATGGCCCGGGCGGACCGCGTGGTCCGGGAGACGGACGTCGACTGGACGGTGATCCGCGCCAACAACTTCGCGCAGAACTTCGACGAGGACTTCGCCCACGCGCCGCTGCTCGCGGGCCGCCTCGCCCTGCCGGTCGGCGACGTCGTCGAGCCGTTCGTCGACGTCGAGGACATCGCGGAGGTCGCGGCCGCGCTGCTCACCGAGGAGGGCCACACCCACCGTGTGTACGACCTCTCGGGGCCGCGCGCCCTCAGCTACGCGGACGCGGTCGCGGAGATCGCGGCGGCGTCGGGCCGCCCGATGCGCTTCGAGGCGGTCACGGAGGAGCAGTTCCTGACGGAGCTCCGTGCGACGGAGGTCCCCGAGCCGCTGGCGCGCGAACTGGCCGCCGTCTTCACGTTCACGGCCGAGGGCCACCTCTCGCCGCTCGCGACGGGCGTCCAGGACGTACTGGGCCGGGCGCCGAGGGACTTCAGCGCGTACGTGAAGTCGGCGGCGGCGCGGGGTGCGTGGGCCTGACGGCGGGAGGCGGGACGGCCTGCCGCGCGGCGGCGGCCCGGGCCGCGTTGCGCCGCGCGAAGCGGAACGCGTCGAAGGTCAGCAGCGCGAGCGCCAGCCACACCAGGGCGAACCCGGCCCACCGCTCCGGCGGCATCTCCTCGTGGAAGTACAGGATGCCGAGCAGGAACTGGAACACGGGCGCCAGGTACTGCAGCAGCCCCAGCGTGGACAGCGGCACGCGGATCGCGGCGGCGCCGAAGCAGACCAGCGGCGCCGCCGTCACCACACCGGTCGCGGCGAGGAGCGCGGCGTGCCCGGCGCCCTCCGTGCCGAACACGAGGTCGCCCTGGGTGCCGAGCCACACCAGATAGGCGACGGCGGGCAGGAACTGCACGGCGGTCTCGGCGGCCAGGGACTCCAGGCCGCCGAGGTTGACCTTCTTCTTCACCAGGCCGTACGTCGCGAAGGTGAAGGCCAGGCAGAGCGAGATCCACGGCGGCCTGCCGTAGCCGATGGCGAGGACGAGCACGGCGGCCAGGCCCACGGCGACGGCGGCCCACTGCACGGGCCGCAGCCGCTCGCCCAGCAGCAGGACGCCGATCGCGATGGTGACCAGGGGGTTGATGAAGTAGCCGAGGGAGGCCTCGACGACGTGGCCGGTGTTCACGGCCCAGATGTAGATGCCCCAGTTGATGGTGATGACGGACGCGGCGATGGCGACGAGGCCCAGTTTGCGGGGCTGGCGGAGCAGTTCACCGGCCCAGGCCCAGCGGCGTACGAAGAGCAGCGCGACGGCGACGACCACGAGGGACCAGGCCATGCGGTGGGCCAGGATCTCGCCCGCGCCCGCGGGCTTGAGGAGCGGCCAGAAGAGGGGCACGAGGCCCCACATGCCGTAGGCGGCGATGCCGTTCAGGAGGCCTGTGCGGGCTTCCCCCTTCGCCTGCGCAGGTCCCACAGTTCCTCCTCCGTACCGGCAGCCCCACGCTGCATCCCGAAGGTAGCGCCCGTGACACCCGCCTGTCATGCCCGTATCGGAATACGGTCATGACACCCCCCGCCCCCGCTGTGCCCACCGGCCGGCGGCCACAGACGAGACGATCAGGCCAGGGCGGCAGCAACAGCCGTGGCGAGCGGAGTGGTGGGCCGCCCGATCAGCCGGGCGAGGTCCCCGCTGGTCCCGGCCAGCAGCCCGCGCCTGATCGCCGCGTCCACGTCCACGAGCACCGCGGCGATGGGCTCCGGCAGCCCCGCCCCGGTCAGCACCGCCAGATGCTCCGCGGGCGACACCTCGGCGTACGTCACGTCCTTGCCGGACACCTCCGCGACCTGCGCCGCGTACTCGGGGAAGCTCCACGCCACGTCCCCGCTCAGCTCGTACGCGCGCCCCTCGTGGCCCTCGCCGGTCAGGACGGCGACGGCCGCGGCGGCGTAGTCGGCGCGGGCGGCGGAGGCGACGCGGCCCGAGGGCCCGGCGCTGCCGACGACGGCCCCGTGCTCCAGGACGGGGGCGAGGTGCTCGGTGTAGTTCTCGTGGTACCAGCCGTTGCGCAGGAACGTGTACGGAAGGCCCGATTCGAGCACCGCCCGCTCGGTCTCCTTGTGCTCGGCGGCGAGGTCGAAGTCGGCGTCGGGCCCGCCGAGGACGCCCGTGTACACCAGGTGCGCGACCCCGGCGGCCCGCGCCGCGTCGATGACGGCCCGGTGCTGCGGCACCCGGCGGCCTATCTCGCTGCCGGACACGAGCAGGACCTTGTCGCCCGCCGCGAAGGCGCCCGCGAGGGTCTCGGGCGCGCTGTAGTCCGCGATCCGCAGTTCGATGCCGCGCGCGGCGAGGCCGGCGGCCTTCTCCTTGTTCCGTACGACGGCCACGACCCGGTCGGCGGGGACGCCCGCGTCGAGCAGCCCCTCGACGACGAGGCGGCCGAGGTGTCCGGTGGCTCCGGTGACGACGATGCTCATGGGTGATTGCTCCCTGTACGTCCTGTTGGGATGAGGTATGGCACTCACCCTAGCTAGGGCACTAACCATCCGTAAGTACCCACTTTGAAGTAAGGTACTGGCATGGCCGTAAGCAATCAGGGGACCCCGGACGCCGAGCAGCTGTGCCCCCACCGCCTGGTCCTGGAGCACGTCACGAGCCGCTGGGGCGTCCTCGTCCTGATCGCGCTCGCGGAGCGCTCGTACCGCTTCAGCGAGCTGCGCCGCGAGGTCAGCAGGACCGGCAGGACCGTCAGCGAGAAGATGCTGGCCCAGACCCTCCAGACCCTGGAGCGCGACGGCCTGGTGCTCCGCGAGGCCAGGCCGGTCATCCCGCCGCACGTCGACTACTCCCTCACCGGCCTGGGGCGCGAGGCCGCCGAGCAGGTCAGGGCCCTCGCCGCCTGGACGGACCGGCGCATGGACGACGTACTGAAGGCGCGCGAGAAGTACGACGAGGCCCGGTCCTGAAGGGTCAGGACCGGGCCTCGTCGTACGCGGGCGGTGGCGGCGGCTAGCCGACGACCGTCCAGGTGTCGCCGCCGGCGAGCAGCGCCGCGAGGTCGCCCTTGCCGTGCTGCTCGATGGCCGTGTCGAGCTGGTCGGCCATGAGCGTGTCGTACACCGGCCGCTCCACACTGCGGAACACGCCGATCGGGGTGTGGTGCAGCGTGTCCGGGTCGGCCAGGCGCGAGAGCGCGAAGGCCGTGGTCGGGGACGCGGCGCGGGCGTCGTGGACGAGGACGTCGCCCTCGTTCTCCGCGGTCACGGGGACGACCTTGAGGTCGCCGGTGGCCGGGTCGCGCACGACGCCCTTGGATCCCTCGGTGCCGAAGCGGATCGGCGCGCCGTGCTCCAGGCGGATCACGGCCTCCTCGGCCTGCTGCTTGTCCTTGAGGACCTCGAAGGCGCCGTCGTTGAAGATGTTGCAGTTCTGGTAGATCTCCACCAGGGCCGTGCCCGGGTGGTCGGCGGCCTGGCGGAGGACCTCGGTCAGGTGCTTGCGGTCGGAGTCCACCGTGCGGGCGACGAAGGATGCCTCGGCGCCGATCGCGAGGGACACCGGGTTGAAGGGCGCGTCGAGCGAACCCATCGGCGTCGACTTGGTGATCTTCCCGACCTCGGAGGTGGGGGAGTACTGGCCCTTGGTGAGGCCGTAGATCCTGTTGTTGAACAGCAGGATCTTCAGGTTCACATTGCGCCGCAGGGCGTGGATCAGGTGGTTGCCGCCGATGGACAGGGCGTCGCCGTCACCGGTGACGACCCAGACGCTCAGGTCGCGCCGCGAGGAGGCGAGGCCGGTGGCGATGGCGGGGGCGCGGCCGTGGATGGAGTGCATCCCGTACGTGTTCATGTAGTACGGGAAGCGGGAGCTGCACCCGATGCCGGAGACGAAGACGATGTTCTCCTTGGCCAGGCCGAGCTCGGGCATGAAGCTCTGGACGGCGGCCAGGACCGCGTAGTCACCGCAGCCGGGGCACCAGCGCACTTCCTGGTCGGACTTGAAGTCCTTCATCGACTGCTTGGCCTCGGCCTTGGGCACGAGCTTCAGCAGCGTCTCGGAGCCGGTGGGCCCCTCGATCGTGGTGTCAGCCATCGATGGCCTCCTTGAGAGCCGTGGCGAGCTGCTCGGCCTTGAACGGCATTCCGTTGACCTGGTTGTAGGAGACCGCGTCCACGAGGTACTCGGCGCGGATCAGTGTGGCGAGCTGACCGAGGTTCATCTCGGGGATCACCACCTTGTCGTAACGCTTCAGGGCGTCGCCCAGGTTCCGCGGGAAGGGGTTGAGGTGGCGCAGATGGGCCTGCGCGACGCTCTGCCCCGCGGCGCGCAGCCGGCGCACGGCGGCGGTGATCGGCCCGTACGTGGAGCCCCAGCCGAGGACCAGGAGCCGTGCGTCGCCGGTCGCGTCGTCGACCTCGAGGTCCGGCACGTCGATGCCGTCGACCTTGGCCTGACGGGTGCGGACCATGAAGTCGTGGTTGGCCGGGTCGTACGAGATGTTGCCCGTGCCGTCCTGCTTCTCGATGCCGCCGATGCGGTGCTCCAGGCCCGGCGTGCCGGGGATCGCCCACGGCCGGGCGAGGGTCTTCGGGTCCCGCAGATACGGCCAGAAGACGTCGGTGCCGTCCGCCAGGGTGTGGTTCGGCCCGGAGGCGAACTGCACGCGCAGGTCCGGCAGTTCGTCCGACTCCGGGATGCGCCACGGCTCGGAGCCGTTGGCCAGGTAGCCGTCGCTCAGCAGGAAGACGGGCGTGCGGTACGTCAGCGCGATCCGGGCCGCCTCCAGGGCGGCGTCGAAGCAGTCCGCCGGGGTGCGCGGGGCGACCACCGGCACCGGCGCCTCGCCGTTGCGGCCGTACATCGCCTGGAGCAGGTCGGCCTGCTCCGTCTTGGTGGGCAGGCCGGTGGAGGGCCCGCCGCGTTGGATGTCCACGACCACGAGCGGCAGTTCCAGACTCACCGCGAGGCCGATCGTCTCCGACTTCAGGGCCACGCCGGGCCCCGACGTCGTGGTCACCGCGAGCGAGCCGCCGAAAGCGGCGCCGAGGGCGGCGCCGATGCCCGCGATCTCGTCCTCGGCCTGGAAGGTGCGCACGCCGAAGTTCTTGTGCTTGCTCAGCTCGTGCAGGATGTCCGAGGCGGGCGTGATCGGGTACGAGCCCAGGTACAGCGGCAGGTCGGCCTGGCGCGAGGCGGCGATCAGGCCGTAGGCGAGGGCGAGGTTGCCGGAGATGTTCCGGTAGGTGCCCGGCGGGAACGCGGTCGCCGCGGGCGCCACCTCGTAGGAGACCGCGAAGTCCTCGGTCGTCTCGCCGAAGTTCCAGCCCGCGCGGAACGCGGCGATGTTCGCCTCCGCGATGTTCGGCTTCTTGGCGAACTTCGTCCGCAGGAACCGCTCGGTCCCCTCGGTCGGCCGGTGGTACATCCACGAGAGCAGACCGAGCGCGAACATGTTCTTGCTGCGGCCCGCGTCCTTGCGGGACAGGTCGAAGTCCTTCAGCGCCTCGACCGTCAGCGTGGTCAGCGGCACCGGGTGGACCTGGAACCCGTCGAGCGAGCCGTCCTCCAGCGGCGAGGTCTCGTACCCCACCTTCTGCATGGCCCGCTTGGTGAATTCGTCCGTATTGACGATGATCTCGGCGCCGCGCGGCACGTCGCCGATGTTCGCCTTGAGGGCGGCCGGGTTCATCGCGACCAATACGTTCGGCGCGTCGCCCGGGGTGAGGATGTCGTGATCGGCGAAGTGCAGCTGGAAGCTGGAGACGCCCGGCAGGGTGCCGGCGGGGGCACGGATTTCGGCGGGGAAGTTCGGCAGCGTCGACAGGTCGTTGCCGAAGGATGCCGTTTCGGAGGTGAACCGGTCACCGGTGAGCTGCATGCCGTCACCGGAGTCACCCGCGAAACGAATGATCACTCGGTCGAGACGGCGTACGTCCTTCTCGCCCGCGGGCCTGCGCTGTTCCCCGACTACGGCTTCGTCGGCCTGCTCGGCCGGGCTACTGACCTGGCTGGTCACTGAACTGGACCTCCCTCGAGGCGACTGTGCGGGATCGCAGGCAGACCTGCCCTCCCACCGCCCACCCTACGTCTGTAAGGGGTACCTTCCTGGGGCTGCTCGCATGGTGGACGCACCTTTGAGACAGCTTGATGCCCTGATTTATCACGTTCTGCCTCGCCCCCCGGCCTCTCATGAAGACGCTCTCCGCTCATCCTTTGGTTGTAGGGCGCCGGGCCTAGGACCGGCGCCTTCCTGCGCTGGGCGCTGTCCCGCTGCCGGGACGTCCCCGCCCTGGTCGGAGTACCTCGTCCGGCGCCCCTGACACGATGTCAGCGCGGTGGGCGGATGGTGAATCCCGAACGCCCCGGAATGGGGCCGGACGTTTCCGGAAGGACACCGGAAATACGGAATTAGGAATTCAGATACGTGAGCACGGCAAGCACCCTGCGGTGATCGCCGTCGCTCTGGGAAAGTCCGAGCTTCAAGAAGATATTGCTGACGTGCTTTTCCACGGCCCCGTCGCTCACGACGAGCTGCCGTGCGATGGCCGAGTTGGTCCGCCCCTCGGCCATCAGGCCCAGGACCTCCCGCTCGCGCGGGGTGAGCCCCGCGAGGACGTCCTGTTTGCGGCTGCGCCCGAGCAGCTGCGCCACGACCTCCGGGTCGAGCGCGGTCCCGCCCTGCGCCACCCGCACCACCGCGTCCACGAACTCGCGGACCTCCGCGACCCGGTCCTTGAGCAGATAGCCCACGCCCCGGCTCGACCCCGCGAGCAGCTCCGTCGCGTACTGCTCCTCCACGTACTGGGACAGCACGAGCACGCCGAGCCCCGGATGGCTCTTGCGCAGCTTCACGGCCGCGCGCACCCCTTCGTCCGTGTGCGTCGGCGGCATCCGCACGTCCGCGACCACGACGTCCGGCAGCTCGTCCTGGGCGGCGAGCTCCGTGATCGTCTTGATCAGCGCGTCCGCGTCGCCCACGCCCGCGACCACGTCGTGTCCGCGGTCGGTCAGCAGCCGGGTCAGCCCCTCCCTGAGCAGCACTGAATCCTCGGCGATGACCACCCGCACCTTGTCCTCCACGATGTTCCGGCCCCCCACAGCCTGTCCCCACCCCATTGCCAGACCCCAGCATCCCAGCATCCGGACCCCCATGGGGCTGACTCCGGCCACGTCCGAACAGCCGAGCGCCCCGAACGGGCAGATCAAGCCCGTCCGGGGCGTGGCTTTCCGGCCGCTCCGGTGGTCGTGGAGGAGACGCGGCGCGGAGCGGGGCGGGGCGGGGGTGGGGCGCCGGTCCGGGGCGCCGGGGTGCGGGTGGGGCTGGGCCGGTCAGAGCGCCGGGGTGCGGGTGAGGTGCGCCGGTCACGGCGTCGGGGCGCGGGTGGGGTGGCGCCGGTCAGGGCTGACGTGGCGCGGGGTGGGGGCGCTGGTCAGGGCTGACGTGGCGCGGGGGTGGGGCGCCGGTCAGGGCCGCCCGGGGCCGGGGGGGCTAGCCCCGCCAGGGGAGCTCCGCCGTCACCAGGGTCGGGCCGCCGACGGGGGACTCCACCACGAGGATCCCGTCCACCGCGTCCAACCGCTCAGCGAGCCCCGCGAGCCCGGAGCCCGCATCCACGTCGGCCCCGCCCCGCCCGTCGTCGGTCACCTGGAGCATCAGCCGGTCCGCCACCCGCCACACGTCCACGGACGCCCGCGAGGCCCCGCTGTGCTTGCTGATGTTCTGCAGGAGCTCGGAGACCGTGAAGTACGCGATGCCCTCGATCGCCGCCGCCGGCCGGGCGGGCAGGTCGACCTCCACCTCCACCGGCACGGTGCACCGCGCGGCGAGGGAGGAGAGGGCCGCGTCCAGCCCCCGGTCGGTGAGCACGGCGGGGTGGATGCCCCGCGCGAGGTCGCGCAGCTCCTGGAGGGCCACCTTCACCTCGCCGTGGGCCTCGTCGACCATCCGGGCCGCCGCCTCCGGGTCCTCCGCGAGCTTCTCCTTGGCGAGGCCGAGGTCCATGGCCAGGGCGACGAGCCGGGCCTGCGCGCCGTCGTGCAGGTCCCGCTCGATGCGCCGCAGGTCCGCCGCGGCGGTGTCCACGACCACACCCCGGTCCGACTCCAGCTCCTCGACGCGCGACACCAGCCGCGAGGGGCCGAGGAGCCCGAAGACCAGGACGCGGTCGACGGTGGTCAGGGCACGGATGATCCAGGGCGTGGCCAGCGTGATCAGCAGACCGGTGAGCGCGGTGAGCCCGATCTCGAAGGGGTTGTCCAGGTAGATGTGGTGCGTGGCGTCCCCGTAGAGCTGGATGCCGCCCTGGCCCGCGTACGCCGGGAAGACCCAGAACCACAGCGGGTACGTGAGCATCGCCCAGCCGTACGTCCAGAAGACCAGCGCCACCACGAAGGCGAAGATCGCCCACGGCATGTGGACGACGGCGTACACCGCGTGCCGCCAGGAGACGCCGCTCTTCAGGACGGCGCCCATCCAGGCCAGCGGCCCCGAGCCGCGCGGCTGGAGGGGGTGCGGGTCCTTCACGTCGACGCCGAGCAGCGTCCGCGCCCGCACCCGCTCAAGGGCGCCGAAGCCGCGGCAGGCGGTCAGCGCCAGGGCGAGGACGGGGATGCCGATGAACGTGATCAGCAGACCCACGCCGAGCGTGAGCGTCGTCACCGCGAAGGAGAAGCCGATGACGCTGAGGGGCATCGACAGCAGCACGTACACGAACTCCCGCAGGGTGCGCCCCTCGAAGGGCGCCCGCAGCCAGACCGGGAGGCGGTGGTGGCGGGCCGTCAGGGCCCCGTTCCCCCCGTCGCCCCCGTGGTCCTCGGCCCAGCGGCCGTCGAGGTCGCTCCTCATGAGGCGTCCGTACCCCTGTCCGTAGTCCGTGGCCATCGCTGCCGTCCGTTCCTGTTCGTCCCGCGCGGTTCCCGGCCCTCCGTGACCGGCGCGGGCTCCCTCTTGTCGTACTCCCAGAGTGCGCTCCGGGGCGTGTGATGGACCATGGAGCGCGTCGGCGTCTTCGGCCGGGGGTTTTCCCTACCCTCCGGGGGGATGTGGGCCCCGTCGGCGGAAGGGCGTGCTCCGGCCCGGCGTCCGCGCCGCGCCTGCCTCACTCCGTCCGCCTCACTCCGCCTGTCTCACCCGCCTGTCTCACTCCGTCCGGTCACGCCACGGCAGCTCCGCCGTGATCGTCGTCGGACCGCCCTGCGGCGAGTCGATGATGAACAGGCCGTCGACCGCGCCGAGCCGCTCCGAGAGGCCCGCCATGCCCGTGCCGCCGTCCAGGCTGGCGCCGCCGCGCCCGTCGTCGCGCACCTGGATGAGCAGCCGCTGGTCCGAGCGCCACACCTCGACGCCGGCGGTGCGGGCGCCGCTGTGCTTGGACACGTTCTGCAGGAGTTCGGAGACCGTGAAGTAGGCGATGCCCTCGATCGCCGCCGCCGGGCGCGCGGGGAGATCGGCCGTCACCTTCACCGGCACCGTGCACCGCGCGGCCACCGAGGACAGCGCCGCGCTCAGGCCGCGGTCGGTGAGGACCGCGGGGTGGATGCCCCGGGCCAGGTCGCGCAGCTCCTGGAGGGCGAGCTTCACCTCGCCGTGCGCCTCGTCGACCATGGCCGCCGCCGCGTCCGGGTCCTCAAGAAGCTTCTCCTTGGCGAGGCCGAGCCCCATGGCCAGGGCGACGAGCCGGGCCTGCGCGCCGTCGTGCAGGTCCCGCTCGATGCGCCGCAGGTCCGCCGCGGCGGTGTCCACGACCACACCCCGGTCCGACTCCAGCTCCGCGATGCGCCGCTCCAGCTCGTCCGACGGCGAGAGCAGGCCGCGGGCCATCGCCCGGTCGGCGTTGGCGAGCGCCCGCACCACGAACGGCAGCACCGGCCAGAGGAGAAACAGGCCGCACAGCGTCAGCGTGAACGTCGCGATGCCCCACGGCAGGCGTATGAAGCCGTACAGCACGGCCCGCCAGCCCACCGGGTCCTTCAGCGTCGACCACAGCCAGGTGAGGACCCCGCCGCCGCGCCGCGCTCTCAGCGGCATGGGGCTCGGCTCGTCGATGTGCACGCCGAGCAGCGTCCGGGCCCGCGCCCGCTCGAACTTGCCGAAGAGCCGCGCCCCGTACAACGCGAGCGCGAGCAGCGGCAGACCGATGACCGTGAACGACAGGAATCCGCCGATGAAGCACGCCGTCACCACGTACGTGAAACCGACCAGGCCCGCCGGGAGATTCAGCAGGAGGTGCAGGATCTCCTTCCAGGTGTGCGCGTCGTACGCGAACCGGGCAGGCGGCAGTGGCTCAGGTGTGGCCTGCGAAGACGTGGAACGTGGGGTCATATGAGCAAGAGTGCCCGGCGTGCGGCCCCGCGCGCCATGAGGGGGGCCGCCGAACCGGACTGTGGATAACCCCACCAGATCGCTGTGGTGGATCCGGCGAACCGATCCGGCGGATCCGGCCGATGACGGACCCGCGGCCGACCGGTCCGTGACGGTCTGCTTACCTCGCCTTTAGCAGGCCCTAGACTCCCGTGCGTACAGATCGTCGAACAGGGCGAGTCACGGAGTGCAGGGAGCGAGGGGCTGACGTGCCAGGGACGACGTACGTCGCGGCGAGCTACTACGAGTCGTACTCCGTCGTCGGACTGCTCGCCGTGGTCGGCGTGCTGTTCGTCGCCGTCGCCTTCGGCGCCGGGCGGTTGCTGCGGCCCGTCGTGCCGACCCCCGAGAAGCTCCTCACGTACGAGTGCGGCGTGGACCCGGTCGGCGAGGGCTGGGCGCACACCCAGGTGCGCTACTACGTGTACGCCTTCCTCTACGTGATCTTCGCCGTCGACTCGATCTTCCTCTTCCCGTGGGCGACGGTCTTCGCCGAGTCCGGCTACGGCGCGACGACCCTCGTCGAGATGTTCATCTTCCTCGGCTTCCTCGCCGTGGGACTGCTGTACGCCTACAAGAAGGGCGTCCTCACATGGACGTGAACCAGGAGCCCGCGGGGCCGGCCGAGCCCGTGCTCCTCCCGGAGCCGAAGAAGCTGGGCGTCCTGTCCCGGCTCGCCCCCGAGCCGATGAAGGTGGTCCTCAACTGGGGCCGCCGCTACAGCCTGTGGGTCTTCAACTTCGGGCTCGCCTGCTGCGCCATCGAGTTCATCGCGGCCTCCATGGCCCGCCACGACTTCATCCGGCTCGGCGTCATCCCGTTCGCACCGGGCCCGCGCCAGGCCGACCTGATGGTCGTGTCCGGCACGGTCACGGACAAGATGGCGCCCGCCGTGAAGCGCCTGTACGAGCAGATGCCCGAGCCCAAGTACGTCATCTCCTTCGGCGCCTGCTCCAACTGCGGCGGCCCGTACTGGGACTCGTACTCCGTCACCAAGGGCGTCGACCAGATCATCCCGGTCGACGTGTACGTCCCTGGCTGCCCGCCCCGCCCCGAGGCGCTGCTCCAGGGCATCCTCAAGCTCCAGGAGAAGATCGCGCGGGAGTCCCTCGGTGAGCGGTACGCCGCCAACGGGGCGCGTCCGTCGACGGCCGCGCTGCGCAGCGATCTGGTGGCGCCGCCCGCGCCCGCGCCCACGTCCGCGGCAGCTTCGGCTTCGGCACAGGAGGACGGCAGATGACCGGCTGGCTGTCCGCCCCCGTGGAGGAACTGTTCGGCGCGGAGGCGACCGCCGAGGAGTCGTACGAACTCCTGACCGTGGACGTGCCGCCCGCGTCCTGGCCCGAAGCCCTGCGCACCGCCCGGTCCACGCTCGGCTGCACGTACTTCGACTGGCTGAGCGCCGTCGACGAACCGGGCACGGGCTTTCGCGTGAGCGCCCACGTGGTGGCGCTGTCCCCGGTGCGGCGCCTCCTCGTCCGTACGACGGTTCCGCACGAGGCGCCCGTCCTGCCCTCCGCCGTCGACGTCTACGCGGGCGCGGCCTGGCACGAGCGCGAGACCCACGAGATGTTCGGCGTGCGCTTCGAGGGCCATCCGCACCTGGTTCCGCTGCTGCTTCCGGAGAACTTCGAAGGCCATCCGCTGCGCAAGGACTTCGTGCTCGCGGCCCGGGTCGCGAAGGCGTGGCCAGGGGCGAAGGAACCGGGGGAGCCCGCGGCGGGGGCGGCGCACGGTGGCCCCAAGCGGCGCCAGATGCTTCCGCCCGGCGTGCCCGACCCGAACGAGTGGGGCCCGCTGAAGGGCCAGCTGCCCGCCGCCCCGGCGCGCCCCGCACGCGGCGCGGGCCGTGCCGCGGCCGCGGGGGAGCGCCCCGCACGGCGCACGCGGACGGCGAGCGCGGGCTCGGCCAGCCAGAGCGCCTCCCCGACCGCCGAGGCCCCGACCGCCGAGGCTCCGGCCACCGGCGCCCCCGCCGCCGACCAGGCCCCCGCTCCCGCCCGGCCGCCGCGCCGCGCGCGCAGCGTGAGCCAGGGGTCGGCGTCGCAGCGTACGGCGGCGCAGACACCCGCTCCGGCGGACGCGGCGCAGCCCCCCGAGGCCCCTGCCGCCGACGCCCCCGCCCCGGCCGCCCCGGCGCCGGACAAGCCGCAGCCCGCGCCGCGCGCCTCCGACGCCCCGTGGCACCACGCCCGCCCGGCCTTCGACACGCCGCAGCAGGACCCCGAGCGGAAACCTCAAACGGCACCGCCAGAGAACGCGGCACCGGCGAAGAACACGGCACCGACCGAGACCACAGAGACCACAGCGAACGAAGAGGACTCCGGGACCACCGGAGACACCGGAGACACCGGAGACACCGGGGAGAACGGCACCACCCGGGGCACCGGAACCACCCGGGACACCGGCAACGCCCCGGACACCGGCACCGAAGGAGGCCCGCAGTGAACGACGCCCTCGACGTCACCCTGCGACTCCTCGTCGTCTTCGTCGCCTTCCTCGCCCTGCCCCTGATCGTCGGCCAGACCGAGCACAAGGTGATGGCCCACATGCAGGGCCGCCTCGGCCCCATGTACGCGGGCGGCTTCCACGGCTGGGCCCAGCTCGTCGCCGACGGCGTGAAGTTCGCGCAGAAGGAAGACGTCGTCCCCGCCGACGCGGACCGCCGCATCTTCCAGCTCGCCCCGGCCGTCGCCCTGCTGCCCTACCTCCTGGTCCTCGTCGCCATCCCCATCGGCCCCCAGGAGGGCGCCGTCGGCCAGGTCGTCGACGCGGGCATCTTCTTCGTTCTCGCCGTCATGGGCGTCGGCGTCCTGGGCTCGCTGATGGCGGGCTGGGCGTCGGCCAACAAGTTCTCCCTGCTCGGCGGCCTGCGCACCGCGGCCCAGCTGCTCGCGTACGAACTGCCGATGCTGCTCGCCGCCGCCTCCGTCGCGATGGCCGCGGGCACGGTCTCGCTGCCCGGCATCCTCAACGCCTTCGAGTGGTGGTGGCTGCCCTGGCAGATCGTCGGCGCCGTGGTCTTCTTCGTGGCCGGGCTCGCCGAACTCCAGCGCCCGCCCTTCGACATGCCGGTCGCCGACTCCGAGATCATCTTCGGCGCGTACACCGAGTACACCGGACTGCGCTTCGCGCTGTTCCTCCTCGCCGAGTACGCCGGGATCGTCGTCCTGTGCGGCCTCACCACCGTCCTCTTCCTCGGCGGCTGGCACGGCCCCGGGGGCGCCGACGGCCTCGGCTGGGTGTGGACCCTCCTGAAGACCGGCCTCCTCGCCTTCGTCGTCATCTGGCTGCGCGTCACCTACCCCCGGCTCCGCGAGGACCAGCTCCAGAAGCTCTCCTGGACCCTCCTCGTCCCGCTCGCCCTGGCGCAGATCGCGCTCACCGGAATCGTGAAGGTGGCGATCAACTGATGGCCCGCCCGTCACCCGACCACCGCCCCTCGACGACGCCCTCCGGGCGGCCCCGCCTATCCATCCCCGGAAGCGGCCTCGCCAAGGGCCTGGCCGTCACCCTCCGCACGATGACGCGGAAGTCCGTCACCGAGCAGTACCCCGACGTCCAGCCCGACCTGGCGCCCCGTACTCGCGGCGTCATCGGCCTGTTCGAGGAGAACTGCACGGTCTGCATGCTCTGCGCCCGCGAGTGCCCCGACTGGTGCATCTACATCGACTCCCACAAGGAGACGGTCCCGGCCGCCGCGCCCGGCGGCCGTGAGCGCAGCCGCAACGTCCTCGACCGCTTCGCCATCGACTTCTCCCTCTGCATGTACTGCGGCATCTGCATCGAGGTCTGCCCCTTCGACGCGTTGTTCTGGTCCCCGGAGTTCGAGTACGCCGAGACCGACATCCGCGAGCTCACCCACGAGCGCGACAAGCTCCGCGAGTGGATGTGGACCGTCCCGGCCCCGCCCGCCCTCGACCCCGCCGCCGAGGAACCCAAGGAACTGGCCGCCGCCCGCAAGGCCGCCGACAAGCTCGCCGCCGAGCGGGACGCCGCCGAACAGCAGGCCACCGAGCCCGAGGGGGACGCGTGAACGCCCACGTCGCCGCCGCGGCCCCCCACGGCTTCCTGTCCCCGAACGGCGTCGAGATCGCCTTCCTCCTCGTCGGCCTCGTCACCCTCGGCGCCGCGATCGTCACCGTCACCACCAAACAGCTCGTGCACGCCGCGCTCTGGCTGGTCGTGGCGCTCGGCGGGCTCGCCGTCGAGTACCTGCTCCTGAGCGCCGAGTTCATCGCCTGGGTGCAGGTCCTCATCTACGTCGGTTCCGTCGTGGTCCTCCTCCTCTTCGGCCTGATGCTCACCAGGGCCCCCATCGGCCGCTCCCCGGACGCCGACTCGGGCAACCGCTGGGTCGCGCTCGCCGTGGCCCTCGCCGCCGCTGCCGCCCTGGTGTGGGTCGTCGTGGACGCCTTCCGTACGCAGTGGATCGACCTGGACGGCCCCGCCCAGGGCTCCACCGAGGTGACCGGCGCCTTCCTCTTCCGGAACTGGGTGCTGCCCTTCGAGGCGCTGTCCGTGCTGCTCCTCGCCGCACTGGTCGGCGCGATCGTGCTGTCCCGCAAGTCCAAGGAGGACCCCGGCGGCAAGCCCCCGAGGGGCCCGAAGAGCCGCAGCGGCCCGCAGCCCCCCAAGGGCGCGACGGCCCCACAGGAGAGGACCCGCTGATGCACCTCGCCTACCCCGCCGTCCTCGCCGTCCTCCTCTTCTGCGTCGGCCTGTACGGCGTGCTCGCCCGCCGCAACGCGATCCTGGTCCTGATGTCCGTCGAGCTCATGCTCAACGCCGTCAACCTCAACCTCGTCGCCTTCGACGTCTGGCTGCGCGACACGCTCCACTCCGGCCAGGCCCTGACGCTCTTCACCATCGCCATCGCCGCCGCCGAGATCGGCATCGGCCTCGCGATCGTCCTGGCCGTCTACCGCAACCGCGGCACCTCCGCCGTCGACGACCTCCGCGACACCGCCGAACTCCCCGACGGCGACGACGGCGACGACGACCTGGACGGCGCCGCCCTCGACGAGCCCGAGCCCGCCCCCGACAAGGCGGCCCAGCAGCCCCCGACGTCTCAGCAGTCGCAGAAGGCCGAGGCCACCGCGTGACCACGACCACCCTCGCCGTCCTCGTCCCCCTCCTGCCCTTCCTCGGCGCCGCCGCCGGGCTGCTGCTCGGCCGCACCGTCCCCGGCCTGGTGCGGCCCCTCGCGGTGCTGCCCACCCTGACGTCGCTGGTCCTCGCCGCCGTCGTGGCCGCCCGCCAGGGCGGCGACTCCGCCGTGGACGCGGCCACCCAGCTCACGCCCACAGGCTCGGTGCCGATCGACCTCGCCCTGCACATCGACGGCTTCGCCGCGCTCGTCGCCGTCCTCGTCGGCGTCGTCGCCTCCTGCGTGCAGATCTACTCGACGGGTTACCTGCGCGATGACCCGCGCTACCCCTCGTACGCCGCCCTCGTGTCGCTGTTCACCTCCGCGATGCTGCTCGTCGTCTACTCCGGCGACCTGATGGTGCTCCTGGTCGGCTGGGAGGTCATGGGCATCTGCTCGTACTTCCTCGTCGGCCACTACTGGGAGACCCCCGAGGCCCGAGCCGCCTCCCTGAAGGCCTTCCTGGTCACCAAGCTCGGCGACGTCCCCTTCCTGATCGGCCTGTTCGCGCTCGCCGTCGACGCCGGCTCGTTCCGGATCACCACCGTCCTCGCGACCGTCGCGGACGGCGGCCTCGACCACCCGACGCTGATCGCCCTGCTGCTGCTCGCGGGCGTGGCGGGCAAGTCCGCGCAGTTCCCGCTGCACACCTGGCTGCCCGACGCGATGGCGGGCCCGACACCCGTCTCCGCGCTGATCCACGCCGCGACGATGGTCGCCGCCGGTGTCTACTTCGTCGCCCGGCTCCTCCCCGTCTTCGCCGCCTCGTCGGCGGCCCTGGTCGTCCTCGCCGTCATGGCCGCCGTCACCATGGCCGGTTCCGCCCTGGCCGCGCTCGCCCAGGACGACATCAAGCGCGTCCTCGCGTACTCGACGATCGGTCAGCTCGGCTACATGACCGGCGCACTCGCCGTCGGCGACCGGGGTGCCGCCGTCTTCCACCTCCTGTCCCACGGCGCCTTCAAGGCGCTCCTCTTCCTCGCCGCCGGCGTCGTCATCCACGCGGCGGGCACCAACTCCCTGGCCGCGATGTCCCGCATGCGGAACCTGCGCGCCCGCGTCCCCGACGCCTACTGGACCATGACCGTGGCGCTCCTCGCGCTCGCCGCGATCCCGCCGTTCAGCGGCTTCTTCTCCAAGGAGGCGGTGCTCGGCGCGGCCGAGCACGCGGCCACCGGGCACGCCGCGTCCGTCCCCGGAGCGGCGGGCTGGATCGTCCTCGCCGCGGGCCTGGTCAGCGCCCTCCTCACCGCCGCCTACGCGGCCCGGCTATGGCTCCTGGCGTTCCACGGCACCGGTACGGAAGCCCCCGACCACGGCAGGCAGCCCGTCACGATGACCGCCGTGCTCTGGGTGCTCGCCGTCCCCTCGCTCGCCTTCGGCCTGGCCGTCGGCGCCCTGCCGGACTGGTTCGACGGCCACGAACTCGCCCCGAAGCTCACCACCTCCGTCCTCGGCACCGGCCTCGCCCTCGTCGGCGCCCTCGTCACCTACGGCGCCTGGCGGCACACCACGGCCCTCGCGGCCCGCGTGCCGATCGGCGCCGTCGCCGCCCGTCTCCACGTCCTCGGCTCCGCTCGAACCGGGGAGACCCCGTCCGAGGCCGACGGGGGAGAGGTCGAGGCGGAGGCCATCGCCACCCACACCCCCGCGTACGGCGACATCGCGAGCGCCCCCGACCCGGCGGACCCCGGCCGTCTGCTGCTCGGTCCGCTGCACCGCCACGCCGCCGCCGGCTTCCACCTGGACGCCGTCTACGCGGCCCTGTTCGTCCGCCCCGTCCAGGCGGCTGCCCGCCTCGTCCGCTTCCTCGACCGCGAGGTCGTCGACACGTACGTCCGCGGTGCGGGCGCCGCGCCCCGCCTGCTCGGTGCGGCCGTCCGGCGCGCGCAGACGGGCAACGTGCAGACCTATCTGAGCGCGCTGCTCGCGGGCACCGTCGTCCTGGCGGTCGCCGCCGTCCTCGTCGCCACCGCCGGAGCGTGAGCAGCAGTGATCGGTATCAGTGAGTCCGTGATGCAGTTCCTTCTCGCATTGATCGTGGTCGGTCCGCTCGTCGGCGCCGTGGCCGCCCTCCTCCCGGCGCCGCCCGGGCTGAAGGGGAAGTCGCCCGACCAGGCCGTGCTGCGCCACGGCGTGACCGTGACCGGCGCGATCCTGCTCGCCGCGATCGTCCTCGCGCTGGGCTTCGACCACGACCACCCGTCGAAGATGCAGGCCACGACCGACATCAGCTGGATCCCCGCGCTCGACGTGCGCATCCACCTCGGCATCGACGGCATCTCCCTCCCCCTTCTGGTCCTGACCGCGCTGCTGACCTTCCTCTGCGCGCTGTACAGCTACTTCAAAATGCCTGCGGGGCCGTCCCCCAAGGCATTCGTCGCGCTGGTGCTCGTGCTGGAGTCCGGCACCCTCGCGACCTTCGCCGTCCTCGACCTGCTGCTGTTCTTCCTCGCGTTCGAGATGGTCCTCATCCCGATGTACTTCCTCATCGCCCGCTGGGGCGGCGCCGAACGCACGCAGGCGGCTTGGAAGTTCATCCTCTACACGCTGCTCGGCTCCGTCGTGATGCTGCTCGGCCTCCTCCTCATCGGTCTCAGGTCGGGCACGTTCGACATGGTGGCACTCGCCACTGACAATCACCCCGAGCTCACCAAGTCCGTGCAGGTCATCGCCGTTCTGGCGATCGGCGTCGGGCTCGCGGTCAAGACGCCGATGTGGCCGCTGCACAGCTGGCTGCCGGACGCCCACACCGCCGCCCCGACCGTCGGCTCGGTCCTGCTGGCCGGTGTCCTGCTGAAGATGGGTACGTACGGGTTCGTCCGGATCCTGCTGCCGATCGCGCCGGACGGCATGCGGACCTTCGCGCCCTACCTCGCCGCGTTCGCCGTCGTCGGGATCATCTACGGCTCGCTCGCCTGCCTCGCGCTCGCGCGACCCGGCGCGAAGGGCGACCTCAAGCGCCTCATCGCGTACTCGTCCGTCGGCCACATGGGCTTCGTGCTGCTCGGCATCTCCACGATGAGCCCGACCGGCGTGAACGGCGCCCTGTTCGCGAACATCGCCCACGGCCTGATCACCGGCCTGCTGTTCTTCCTCGTCGGCGCCCTCAAGGACCGCACCGGCACCAGCGACCTCGACGCCCTCTCCGAGGGGTCCGGCGCCGCCCTCTACGGCAAGGCCCCGCGCCTCGGCGGCCTGCTCGCCTTCGGGGCCGTCGCCTCGCTCGGGCTGCCGGGCCTCGCCGGGTTCTGGGGCGAGATGCTGTCTCTGTTCGGCGCGTTCAAGCCCGCGGACGACCTCAGCCGCCCGGCGTACCTCACGTTCATGGCGGTCGCCGCCTTCGGCACCCTCCTGACGGCCGCGTACATGCTCATCGTCGTCCGCCGCGTGTGCATGGGCCCGGCCGTCGGAGCGGAAGCGCCCCGGCTCGCCGACGTCCACGCCTACGAGTTCGCCGCCTGGACGCCGCTCGTCGCCCTCACCGTCCTCGCCGGACTCTGGCCCGCGGCCCTCCTCGGCCTCACCGACCCGGCCGTGCAGCAGCTCCTCGCGGGAGGAAAGTCGTGACCGTGGCCCCCACCGACAGCGCCTTCGTCGAGAGCGCGGCCAGCGTCGTCCAGAGCGTCGACTGGCCCGCGATCCTGCCGCCCACCATCACGGCCGTCGTCGCGCTCGCCGTGCTCGTGATCGACCTCTTCGTAGGGGAGCACCGCAAGGCGCTCCTCGGCTGGATCTCCCTCGCGGGCCTGGCCGCCGCCGCGCTCTCCATGCTGCCGATCGCCGACTCCCACCACCGCGACACCTTCTGCGTGGTCGGCACGGGCGGCACCGTCTGCAGCTACACGGTCGACGAGTTCACCCTCGCCATCCAGCTCCTCGTCCTCGGCGGAGCGCTGCTCGCCGGTCTGCTGTCCCTGAGCACCCTCAAGGACGCGCGGGCCGCCAAGAGGGAGCTCCCCGAAGGGGAGTTCTGGTTCCTGCTCCTGTCATCGGTCGCGGGCGCCGTCCTGCTGCCCGCCTCCCGCGACCTGGCCACGCTCGTCGTCGCCCTCGAAGTCGCCTCCCTGCCCGCGTTCGCCCTGGTCGGCCTCAAGCGCGGGGACAAGTGGTCCTCCGAGGCCGCCCTGAAGTTCTTCCTCTCCTCGGTCGCCGCCACCGCCGTGACCCTCCTGGGCGTGAGCTTCGTGTACGCGGCCACGGGCACCCTCTACCTCACCGAGTTGGACGAGAAGCTCGGGCAGGTCGACGGGCAGCTGGAGACGCTCGCCCAGGCCGGTGTCGTGCTGACCCTCGTCGGATTCGCCTTCAAGGTGGCGGCCGTCCCCTTCCACTTCTGGGTACCCGACGCCTACGTAGGCGCGCCCCTGCCCGTCGCCGCGTACCTCTCGGTCGTCGGCAAGGCGGTCGGCTTCACCGGCCTCATCCTCGTCACCGTCGTCGGCTTCCGGTCGTACGACGACGTGTGGGGCCCGGCCATCGCCGCACTGGCCGCGCTCACCATGACGGCGGGCAACGTCGCTGCCCTCAGACAACAGGCCACGCGCGCGTACAGCGCGGTCCGACTGCTCGCCTGGTCGTCGGTCGCCCAGGCGGGCTACCTCCTGGTGCCGATCGCGTCGGCCGGATTCGACAACGGGCGGGGCGAGGACGCCCCCAGGGACGCCGTCGGCGCCACCGTCGCCTACGCCCTGATGTACGCCGTCGTGAACCTGGGGGCCTTCGCCGTCGCCGCGCTCGTCGGCCGCACGCAGCGCAAGAACCGCGTCAGCGACTACCGGGGCCTGTACGCCAAGAGCCCGCTGTCCGCCCTCACCCTGGCCTTCTTCCTGCTCTGCCTCGCCGGCCTGCCCCCCGGCATCATCGGCCTCTTTGCGAAGGTCACCGTCTTCTCGGCGGCCGTCGACGCGGGCCTCGGCTGGCTCGCCGTGATCATGGCCGTCAACGTGGTGATCGCCCTGTACTACTACCTCCAGTGGACGGCGCTGCTGTTCCGCGCCCCCGAGGGCGAGCCCGCCCGGCACCGCGTCCCCGCCCCGCTCACCGCGGCCATCGCCGCGACCGCGGTCCTCGGAATCGCCCTCTCCGGAGCGCCCCAGATCGTCCTGAGGTTCACCGGGACCAGCCCGTTCTGACGCCCTCCTGAAGCCGCTCCGCCCGGGAGACGACCGCGTCACCCGGGCGGCCCACAGCGGCTCCGGCGCGCACAAGGGAACTAGCTCCCCCCGCCTGGCGTTGACCAGGAAGGGAGGGTCCACTGAACAGTGGAAGACCAGCAAGCAGAGGGTTCCCCCGCGCACCACCAGGAGGGCGTACCGTGCACCGCCGAACCAACGGGCTGAAAACCGCCGTACTCCTCGGGGGACTGTCGGCACTCATCCTCGTCATCGGCAGTTTCTTCGGGCGTACGGGCCTGATCGTCGCGCTCTTCGTAGCCATCGGGACGAACGCGTACGCGTACTGGAACAGCGACAAGCTGGCCCTGCGCGCCATGCGCGCCCGCCCGGTCAGCGAATTCGAGGCCCCCGAGCTGTACCGCATGGTGCGCGAGCTCTCCACCCAGGCCCGCCAGCCCATGCCCCGGCTGTACATCTCGCCCACCGAGGCGCCGAACGCCTTCGCGACGGGCCGCAATCCGCGCAACGCCGCCGTCTGCTGTACGGAGGGCATCCTGCGCATCCTCGACCAGCGCGAGTTGCGCGGCGTCATCGGCCACGAGCTGAGCCACGTCTACAACCGGGACATCCTGATCTCCTCGGTCGCCGGCGCCCTCGCCTCGGTCATCATGTTTCTGGTCAATTTCGCCTGGCTGATTCCCATCGGCCGGTCGAACGACAACGAGGGCCCCGGCATCTTCGGCATGCTCCTGATCATGCTGCTCGGCCCGCTGGCCGCCTCCATCATCCAGCTCGCCATCAGCCGCTCCAGGGAGTACGAGGCCGACGCGTCCGGCGCCCAGCTCACCGGCGACCCCCTGGCCCTCGCGAGCGCGTTGCGTAAACTCGACGCCGGTACGAAGCAGTTGCCGCTCCCTCCCGAGCCGCGGCTGGAAACGGCGAGTCACATGATGATCGCGAACCCGTTCCGGCCGGGCCAGGGTATGTCGAAGATGTTCTCCACCCACCCGCCGATGGCGGAGCGCATCGCCCGGCTCGAAAAGATGGCAGGTCGCCCGCGATGAAAGTAATCCTGAACCTCATCTGGCTCGTCCTGTGCGGACTGTGGATGTGCTTCGCCTACCTGGTCGCGGGCGTGGTCCTGTGCATCACGATCATCGGCATCCCGCTCGGCCTCGCGGCCTTCCGCATCGGCCTCTTCGCCCTGTGGCCCTTCGGCCGCAAGGCCGTCGAGCGGTCCGACGCGGGCGCGCCGTCCCTGATCGGCAACGTGGTGTGGCTGATCCTCGCGGGCTGGTGGCTGACCATCGGCCACATCATCACCGGCGTCCTGCTGTGCCTCACGATCATCGGCATCCCACTGGGCCTCGCCAACTTCAAGATGATCCCGATCTCCCTGATGCCCCTGGGCCGCGAAATCGTGCCCACGGACGAGCCGTTCGGCGCGGCGTCGGTACGACCGGCACCCGCCGGGCATCCGCAGAACCAGGGGTGGTGACCCGCTCCGAAGAGGCGGGGTTCCGGCCGAGGGCCCACTAGGGCCTGTCCGGTGGGTCGGCGCGGCGCCCCGGCGGCGAAGGCACGGCCCGGCGGCGCCTTCCCGAGCACGGCACACCCCGCAGCAGGGGCTCACTCGCGGACAAGGCAGGGCCATAGCCGGGGGACCGCGAACCGGGGACCGCCGGGGATCGTCTGCCCCCGCCAGGAACTGACGCCCCGCCGGGCCGGCCCCGGGCCCCACGTCAGCCCCGCCCCCCGAGCCACCGCCGCACCCCGTAGGCCACGCCCCCCATCGCCACCACTGCCGCACCGACCGCCACCGAAACCCCCGGCAGCGCGAACGCCAGCACCACGCACCCCGCGGCGCCCACCACCGGCCCCACGCGCGCGAGGGGCGCCCGACTCAGCGTCCACGCCGACGCGTTGGCGATCGCGTAGTACACGAGCACCCCGAACGACGAGAAGCCCACCGCGCCGCGCACGTCCACCGTCGCGGCCAACAGGGCCACCACTGCGCCCACGGCGAGCTCCGCCCGGTGCGGCACCTGGAAGCGCGGGTGCACGGCGGCGAGCGCCCCCGGCAGATGGCGGTCGCGCGCCATGGCGAGCGTCGTCCGCGACACGCCCAGGATCAGCGCGAGCAGCGACCCGAGCGCCGCCACGGCCGCCCCCACCCGCACCACCGGCACCAGGCCCGGCACCCCCGCGGCCCGTACGGCGTCCGCCAGCGGAGCCGAAGCCTCCGCGAGCCCGCCCGCCCCCAGGACGGCGAGCACCGCCACGGCCACGCACGCGTACACCGCGAGCGCGATGCCGAGGGCCAGGGGAACCGCGCGCGGAATGGTGCGGGCCGGGTCGCGTACCTCCTCGCCCAGCGTCGCCACGCGCGCGTACCCGGCGAAGGCGAAGAACAGCAGCCCCGCCGCCTCCAGGACCCCGCCGAAGCCGCCGGAGAGCCCCACGTCCACGCGCCCCGCCGCGGCCTCCGAAGAGCCCAGACAGACCGCGACGACCAGCACGAGGACCGCGAGCACCCCAGCCACGATCACCCGGGTCAGCCACAGCGACTTCCGCACGCCCAGGTAGTTCACGGCCGTCAGGGCCACCACGGCGGCCACCGCGACGGCGTGCGCCTGCCCGGGCCACGCGTACGCCCCCACCGTCAGCGCCATGGCCGCGCAGGAGGCCGTCTTGCCGACGACGAACGCCCAGCCCGCCAGATAGCCCCAGAACTCCCCGAGCCGCTCCCGCCCGTACACGTACGTCCCGCCGGACGCGGGGTAGCGCGCCGCGAGCCGGGCCGAGGCCACGGCATTGCAGTACGCGACCACGGCGGCGACCGCGAGCGCGACCAGCAGCCCCGACCCGGCCGCGGCGGCCGCGGGCCCGAGGACCGCGAAGATCCCGGCCCCCACCATCGCGCCGAGCCCGATCACCACGGCGTCGCGGACCCCGAGCGTCCGCCGCAGCTCCCCGGCCTCGCCAGGCCCCCGTCGTCCCGTCCGCCCCGTCATGGGCCCGCACCCTAGCGACCTGAGGGAACCGCCACCGCCCCTCGCGACGTCCCACAGGACAACAACGCACGAAAAGGCACGAAAGGTCAGGTCACCGCATGGGTGTCATCAGCTGGATCATTCTGGGCCTCCTCGCCGGTGCCACCGCCAAGATCCTGCTCCCGGGCCGCGACCCGGGCGGCTTCGTCGGCACGACGGTGATCGGCATCGCGGGCGCCTTCGTGGGCGGCTGGATCTCCGCCCGCTTCCTCGACCGGCCCATAGCCGAGCACTTCTTCGACGGCGCGACCTGGACGGCGGCCATCGGCGGCTCGCTCGTCCTGCTCATCGCCTACCGCATCCTCTTCGGCCACTCCCGGCGCTGACTCCGCCGGACGGCCGTGGACGTCCCCGCGAGGCACCTACGAGTTCCCCACACAGACCGCAGCCAGCAGCAAGGGCGGGCACCCGATCCGGGTGCCCGCCCCCTTGTGTCCCACGGCGTGCGTACGACTCGACCGCGTACTCGACTACCTACCGGTAGTTCACGAACTGCAGCGCGAAGTCGAAGTCCTTGCCCTTCAGGAGGGCGATCACGGTCTGGAGGTCGTCACGGCTCTTCGAGCTGACGCGCAGCTCCTCGCCCTGCACCTGCGCCTTGATGCCCTTGGGGCCCTCGTCGCGGATGATCTTCGCCACCTTCTTCGCGTTGTCCTGGGAGATGCCCTCCTCGATCGACGCGAAGATCTTGTACTCCTTGCCGGACAGCTGCGGCTCGCCCGCGTCCAGCGACTTCAGCGAGATGCCCCGCTTGATCAGCTTGGACTGGAACACGTCGAGGATCGCCTTCACGCGGTCCTCGCCGTTCGCCTCCATCAGGATCTTCTCGCCGGACCACGAGATCGAGGCACCCGTGCCCTTGAAGTCGTAGCGCTGCGAGATCTCCTTGGCCGTCTGGTTGAGGGCGTTGTCGACCTCCTGCCGCTCGACCTTCGAGACGATGTCGAAACTGGAGTCGGCCATGTCCTGTGGCTCCTTGTATCGGTATCTGCGTACTCAGCGGGTACACGGCCTTCAGTCGCCGACCGCATCCGCAAAGCCTAGCCACTGCCCCCGCGCCGGGTGCCGATCAATCGGGTGGCGAAGCACCCCTGGGCATCGGGTATCGTTTACGTCGTTGCCACGGAGCACCGCGAGAGCGGGGCCAGGCAGCAAACCCGGCGGTGTGCCCGAGCGGCCAAAGGGAGCAGACTGTAAATCTGCCGGCTCAGCCTTCCCAGGTTCGAATCCTGGCGCCGCCACGCTGAGAGAGACCCTCTCCGATCTGTGTTTACGCAGGTCGGAGAGGGTCTTTGCGTTTCCCTGAGGGGGTATTCGGCGATCACTTGCGCCGATCGAAAAGCAGATCGAAAATGGGTGATCTGCCTCACAATGGCCCGGTCCCGCCCTTGCCTCGATCGCACCCTCGCCCTGGGCGCACGGCGCCGTCGGCCAAGGCCCCGGGACGTGCGGGGGCGGCCCGGCCCCCGGAGCGGCGGCCCCCTTCGCAGGCCAGGTGGCGCCGACGGTCAGGTGGCGCCGACGCGGGAGCGGGTGCGCGACGCACGCGGGTGCCGTGGGCACACTGGTGACATGTCGTCCAGTTCAGCGCGTCGCAGGCACTGCCCGGAGTGTCGGCGCGAAATCGCCGTCGTCGGCGGGCGGTTCGCTCGTCACGATCCGCCGGGGCCCCGCGGCGGGGAGGACCTGGTCTCGTGCCCCGGCTCGCGCCGGCACGCCCAGATCGGTGCCGCGCAGCCCGCACTCGACGGCTACGTAGTGCCTGAATTCCCCGGACAGTTGCCCTTGTTCTGAGCCCCGTCCGCGACCGGTGACGTGCGGGTCAGTTCCCGGCGACCGACTTCACGGCCACCGACACCGGCATGGAACCGCTGACCAGTTCGAGGGTCAGGCCCGCCGTCGCCGGGGTCTCCAGGAGCTCGGCGAGCGCTGCGGCCACGTCGTCGCGAGGGACGGGGCCGCGCCCCGTCGACGCCTCCAGGCGCACGAGACCCGTGCCCGCGTCGTCCGTGAGCATCCCCGGGCGCAGGATCGTCCAGTCGAGGGCCGCACGGCCGCGTACGTCCGCGTCGGCCTCGCCCTTGGCCCGCAGATACGCGTCGAAGATCTCGTCCCCCGCGTGGTTCGGGTCCGCGCCCATCGACGACACCACCACGTACCGCCGCACCCCGGCCCGCTCCGCCGCGTCCGCGAACAGGACGGCGGCCGCGCGGTCCACGGAGTCCTTCCGGGCGGCGTCGCTGCCCGGGCCCGCGCCCGCGGCGAACACGACCGCGTCCGCGCCCTCCAGATGCCCCGCGACCTCCTCGACGGACGCCGACTCCAGGTCGCACAGCACCGGCTCGGCACCGGCGTCCCGCAGGTCCGACTCGTGCGCCGAATTGCGGATGATTCCTACGGCTTCGTCCCCGCGCGCGGCGAGCAGCCGCTCCAGACGCAGGGCGATCTGTCCATGGCCTCCAGCGATGACAATGCGCATGCCTCCGACGGTACGGCAGATCCGGCCGCTCGGCCTCGGACGGCACCCGCGACGCCCCTGTCCCCGCAGGCGTACGCCGTCACGCCCCCCGCCCCTGCCGCGGCAGGCCGAGCGCCACCGCGGCCGCGGAGTCGCAGTACTCGCGCACCGCGCTCGTCCGCGCCACCACGCGCCCCCGATGCACCACCACACGGCTGTACGCCAGCGACAGCGCCCCTTCGAGGCTGTCGCCGCGCACGGCGAGGAGTTCGGCGGGGAAGCCCGCCTCGACCCTGACCGGCGGCAGGCCCATGGCCTCGCGGGCGACCGAACTCACCGCGGCGTACGCCTCGTCGGGGCGCAGCCCGCCGCGCGAGGCCAGGAGGTACGCCGCCTCCAGCGGATCCCCGCGGCCCACGGGGTTCGCGACGTCGCGCAGCGCGCCGCTGCCCGCCGCGACCCGCACCCCGGCGGCCCGCAGCAGGCGCACCGGAGGCGTGCCAGTGCCGCCCGGCAGCGCGCCGCAGCCGCCCTGCGGCAGGCACACCACCGTCACCCCGGCCGCCGCGAGTTGCTCCGCCGCACGCGCGGCCACGTCGGAGGGCAGCCGCCGCAGACCACCGCAGGGGCCGACGGCCACACCGGGCCGCAAGCCCCCGGCCATGGCGGCGAACCGGCCGAGGCGCGCCGGGTCGCCGCCGTCCGTGTGCAGGTCGACGGGGCGGCCGTACTCCGCCGCGAGGTCGAGGACCGCCTCCGCGTACCCCGTCGGATCGGGGTCCAGATCCGGGCAACCACCCACTACGGAGGCCCCCATCCGCACCGCGTCCCGCAGCATCGCGAGCCCGTCGGCCCCGGCCGCGCCCGTCAGGAGCCGCGGCACCGCGACCACGGACAGGTCGACGAGCCCGCGCAGCGACCGGCGCGCCTGGAGCACCGCCTCCAGACAGCCAAGACCCTGCACGTCCCCGACGCGTACGTGCGCGCGCAGCGCCGTCGCCCCGTGCCCCAGCTGCAACAACGCCGCCTCGGTGGTACGGCGTTGGACGTCCTGCGCGTCGTACGACACGGGCCCCTCGCGCAGCGCGGACAGCGCCGTGTCGCTGTGGGCGTGCGGCTCGACGGCGGCGGGCAGCAGCAGGAAGCCGCTCAGGTCCACGCGCGCGGCGTGCGCGCTGAGGCTGCCCGCCGTGCCGACGGCCTCGATGCGCCCGGCGCCGACCCGGACGTCCACGGCCCTGCCGTCCACGAGCCGTGCCCCGCAGAGCAGCAGGGCTCCGGAGGTGGCGTCGGGCTCGGCGGAGTGGGGTTGCTGCGGCTGACTGTCGGGCATCGCGCTCCTGGGGCTCGGGGGCGGCGCGGACGCGGCTTCGAGGCGCGCAAGATCACGCAGCGTGAGGCGAGCCTAGGACGGCGGCGGCCCCGCTTCGCGGAGGAGCGCAATAGTCGTACCGCTGTGGTGCGGGAGCCGCGCTGTCGGGGCGCGTGAGCCCTGCCGCCGTGGCGCGGGCGCGCTCAGGCGTGCCGGTGCGGCGCTGGTGGACCCACGTGCCCGCGTGACGCCAGGGGGTCCGCGTACCGGTGTGGCGCGCGTGCTCGGTGATGGCTCGTGAGGCGCTGCGACGCGTACGGGACGGGCCGATCGGGGCACCTGCCACGAGCCCGGACGGGCCTCGCGAAACGGATTTGGGCGAACGGCTGCCGAGCGTGTAATGTCTTCATCGCTCGCCCCAATAGCTCAGTCGGTAGAGCGTCTCCATGGTAAGGAGAAGGTCAACGGTTCGATTCCGTTTTGGGGCTCTGATGTGAAGGGTTTCCTCGCCTCGGCGAGGAACCGCATCACATCTGCAGCGGTGTAGCTCAGTCGGTAGAGCAAGCGGCTCATAATCGCTGTGTCACCGGTTCAAGTCCGGTCACCGCTACACACAGTAGCCGATTGCGGGGTCGGTCCTTCGATCGGCTACTCTTTATGCGTTCATCCGTCCATCCGTCCGTCATAGGAGCACTCACGTGGCTGCCACCGACGTCCGCCCGAAGATCACGCTGGCCTGCGTGGAGTGCAAGGAGCGGAACTACATCACCAAGAAGAACCGGCGTAACAACCCGGACCGTCTTGAGATGAAGAAGCACTGCCCGCGTTGCAACTCGCACACCGCGCACCGCGAGACGCGATAAACACAGGCTAGAACTAGAGGCCGCCCCCGTTGTTTCGGGGGCGGCCTCTAGTCGTTTGTAGATCCAGTAGTTGTTTGTAGATCCAGTAGATCCAGAAGAGATCTGCTGGACCCAGTCTTCACGGATCGCCGGTAGCGTCTCTTGCTCGATCTCTCGCCCAGCCCGTAGCCGGTCTGCGGCTCCGTGCGGGCGCGCCACCGGCGGTACCGGGCTCGCGAGAATCCGAGCTCATTGGAACCCAGCTGCAGGAGGTGCCGAGCCATGGCGCTCGACCAGTCCTTCGTCGGGCGGACCTACCCGCCCACCGACCCGTACGAGGTCGGCCGCGAGAAGATCCGCGAGTTCGCGGTCGCGGTGGGCGACGCCAACCCGGCGTACGCCGACCCGGAGGCCGCCAAGGCGCTCGGCCACCGGGACGTCATCGCCCCGCCGACCTTCGTGTTCGCGATCACGTTCAAGGCCGCGGGCCAGGTCATCGAGGACCCGCAGCTGGGGCTCGACTACAGCCGCGTCGTGCACGGCGACCAGAAGTTCGCGTACACGCGCCCCGTGTACGCGGGCGACCGGCTCACCGTCACCTCGACCATCGAGGCGATCAAGTCGATGGCGGGCAACGACATCCTGGACATCCGCGGCGAGGTCCACGACGAGGCGGGCGAGCACGTGGTGACCGCGTGGACCAAGCTCGTCGCGCGCGCGGCCGCGACCGAGGAGGCGTAAGGCGATGGCAGAGAAGATCGCGTACGACGACGTGGAGGTCGGCACGGAGCTGCCGGCCCAGACCTTCCCCGTGACGCGCGCCACGCTGGTGCGGTACGCGGGCGCCTCCGGGGACTTCAACCCCATCCACTGGAACGAGAAGTTCGCGGTGGAGGTCGGCCTGCCGGACGTCATCGCGCACGGCATGTTCACCATGGCCGAGGCCATCCGCGTCGTGACGGACTGGACCGGTGACCCGGCCGCCGTCGTCGAGTACGGCGTGCGCTTCACCAAGCCCGTCGTGGTCCCGAACGACGACGAGGGCGCGACGATCGAGGTCAGCGCCAAGGTCGCGGCCAAGCTCGACGACAACAAGGTCCGCGTGGACCTGCTGGCGACCAGCGCCGGGCAGAAGGTCCTCGGGATGTCGCGCGCGGTCGTGCGGCTGGCCTGACGGCGGCGAGGAAGCGAGAGGTAAGGGGCGTTCTCCATTGCGGGGCGCCCCTTACGCGTTGTGGGCCCCCGGCCTGATCAACGCTCCGCGCCGGGGCGGCGTTCCGCAGGACCCGCTGACGCCGTCCCGACCCCCTTGACTTAGTTAGTGATTGAGTACTAACTTACTCGCATGGTCAGGATGAGCGCGGAGGAGCGACGCGAGAGCGTCATTCGGGCGGCGATGAGCGAGTTCGCCCGAGGTGGCTATCACGGGACGTCCACCGAGGCGATCGCCAAGCGCGTCGGGGTCTCGCAGCCGTATCTCTTCCGTCTCTTCCCCGGCAAGAAGGCGATGTTCCTCGCGGCGTCGGCGCGCTGCTGCGAAGAGGTCCGGAAGGTGTTCGAGGCGGCGAGCGAGGGGCTCGAGGGCGAAGAGGCCCTGCACTCCATGGCGCGGGCGTACCACGGCCTCATCACGGAGGATCCCGACAAGCTGCACATGCAGCTCCAGACGTACGTGGCCGTGGCCGCCGCCGAGGCGGCCGGGGACTACGAATTCGGCGAGATGGTGCGCGCCGGCTGGATGGAGCTCTGGGAGACCGTGCACCTGCCGCTCGGCGCCGACGTGGACGAGACGACGACTTTCCTGGCCTACGGGATGCTGCTCAATGCCCTGTCGGCCATGGGTTTTCCGCCTGAGCACCGGGTGTGGGAAGGGTTCTACGCCTCGGCGCAGCCTCCGGGGGAGGCGAAGAGGCCCCTGCTCGTGAAGGAGCCGGAGGCGGCGCGGGCTCCGGGGCAGTCCTCGTAGGGGCGTCCGGCCCCGGTGGAATCGCCCGGTGTCCGGGCGTTCTTCTGCCCGCAGAAGTTAGTCATCAATTACTAACCAAAACGGCGTCTGCAAAGACGGCGTCTGTAAAACAGTCTCTGGGGGAGCGATGTCACAGCAAGCAGCACCGCGCGGAAGAGTCGTGTGGGCCCTCGTCATCACCAGCGTCGCCGGGTTCATGGCGGCCCTGGACAACCTCGTCGTCACGACCGCGCTGCCCTCCATCCGGGAGGACCTCGGCGGCGGGCTCGAGGACCTGGAGTGGACGGTGAGCGCCTACACCCTCACCTTCGCCGTGCTCCTGATGTTCGGCGCGGCCCTGGGGGACCGGTTCGGACGCCGCAAGCTCTTCGGGGCGGGCCTCGCCGTCTTCACCGCGGCCTCCGCGGCCGCCGCCCTCGCGCCCGGCCTGGAGGAGCTGATCGCGGCCCGCGCGGTGCAGGGCGTCGGCGCGGCCATCATGATGCCGCTCACCCTCACCCTGCTCACGGCCGCCGTGCCCGCGGCCAAGCGCGGCATGGCGTACGGGATCTGGGGGGCCGTCAACGGCCTCGCGGTCGCCAGCGGGCCGCTCATCGGCGGCGCCCTGACCGAACACGTGTCCTGGCAGTGGATCTTCTGGCTGAACGTTCCGCTGGGCATCGCCCTGCTGCCGCTGGCCCGCCTGCGCCTCACCGAGTCGTACGGCACCGGCGCCCGGCTCGACATCGCCGGCACCCTGCTCGCCAGCGGCGGTCTGTTCGGCATCGTCTACGCCCTGATCCGCGGCAACGTCGACGGCTGGACCAGCGCGCCCGTCCTGACCGGCCTGATCGCGGGCGGCGCGCTGCTCGCCGGGTTCGTGCACCACGGCATCCACAACCGGGCCCCGATGCTGCCCATGCGGCTGTTCCGCAACCGTGCCTTCTCCGCGATCAACGCCGCCAGCCTGCTGATGTTCGTCGGGATGTTCGGCTCGATCTTCCTGCTCAGCCAGTTCCTCCAGGGCGTGCTCGGCTACTCGCCGACCGAGGCGGGGCTGCGGATGCTGCCCTGGACCGGCATGCCGATGATCGTCGCCCCCATCGCCGGGTACCTCTCCGACCGCATCGGCGGCCGCCCGGTCGTCACCGCGGGCCTCGCGTTCCAGGCCGTGGGCCTCGGCTGGTTCGCCATGATCGTCTCCCCGGACGTGTCGTACGCCGCCCAGCTGCCCGCCCTGATCATCAGCGGGATCGGCATGGCCCTGTACTTCGCCCCGGCCGCGAGCCTGGTCATGTCCAGCGTCCGCCCCGCCGAGCAGGGCATCGCCTCCGGAGCGAACAACGCGCTGCGCGAGGTGGGCGGCGCGCTCGGCATCGCCGTCCTCGCCTCGGTCTTCTCCGCGCAGGGCGGGTACGAGTCGCCGCGGGCGTTCGTGGACGGGCTGGAGCCCGCGCTGTGGGTGGGCGCGGGAGTCGTCGCCCTGGCGGCCGCCGCCGCGGCGCTGCTGCCGGGCCGCCGGGCCGGGCGGGCCGGGCAGGCCGACGGCTCCGGCGTCCCTGCGGCGGCGGAGGACCGGGTGCCGGTCAGCGCGTGAGGCCGTAGCGCCCAGGAACCCACCCGCCCCTCCTGGGCGGGTGGGTTCCTTGCTTCCCCGCCCGGTGTCCCGGAGGCCCGCCGCCCGGGTGGGGGAGCGGGCCCGCATACCCTGGTGTGCGTGCAGGTACTTGACGACGCCCCCCTCGCCCCGCTGACCACCTTCCGGCTCGGCGGCCCCGCCGACCGGCTGATCACCGCGACGACCGACGCCGAGGTGGTCGCCGCCGTCCGCGAGGCCGACGCCTCCGGTACGCCGCTGCTGCTCATCGGCGGCGGCAGCAACCTGGTCATCGGCGACAAGGGCTTCGCCGGAACCGCGCTGCGCATCGCCACCACCGGCTTCGCGCTCGACGGCACCACGCTGGAGCTCGCGGCGGGCGAGGTGTGGACGGACGCCGTGGAGCGGACCGTCGCGGCCGGCCTCGCGGGCGTCGAGTGCCTCGCCGGGATCCCCGGCTCCGCGGGCGCGACCCCCATCCAGAACGTGGGCGCGTACGGCCAGGAGGTCTCCCAGACCATCACCGAAGTGGTCGCGTACGACCGCAGGACCCACGAGACGGTCACCCTCTCGAACGAGGAGTGCGTGTTCTCGTACCGCCACAGCCGCTTCAAGGCCGACCCCGAGCGCTATGTGGTCCTGCGCGTGCGCTTCGCGCTGGAGGACGCGGACGGCATGAGCGCCCCCATCCGGTACGCGGAGACGGCCCGCACGCTCGGCGTCGAGGTCGGCGACCGCGTCCCGGCGGCCGTCGCCCGCGAGACCGTCCTGAAGCTGCGCGCGGGTAAAGGCATGGTGCTCGACGCCGAGGACCACGACAGCTGGTCGGCCGGGTCGTTCTTCACCAACCCGATCCTCACCGACGCGGAGTTCGCCGCCTTCCACGCGCGCGTGGCCGACCGGCTCGGCCCGGATGTCGCCCCGCCCGCCTTCCCCGCGGGCGACGGCCACGTGAAGACCTCCGCCGCCTGGCTCATCGACAGGGCCGGGTTCCCCAAGGGCTACGGCCAGGGCCCCGCCCGCATCTCCACCAAGCACACGCTGGCCCTCACCAACCGCGGCGGCGCCACCACGCAGGACCTGCTCGACCTGGCGCGCGAGGTCGTCGCGGGCGTACGGGACGCCTTCGGGGTCACGCTCGTCAACGAGCCGGTGACGGTGGGCGTCAGCCTGTAGCGCCGCCCCCGTAGAGCCCGATGAGCCCGCAGGCCCCGGGGGCGCTCAGTACGCCACGCCCACGCCCTGCTTCACCGTCGCCGGGTCGTCGATCATCGTCAGCATGGCGTGCGCCACGTCGGCCCTGCCGATCTGCCGGGCGCCGCGCGGATTGCGCCCGACGGCCGTGCGGTAGACGCCCGTCAGCGGCTTGTCGAGGAGCCGCGGTGGGCGGACGGACGTCCAGTCCGTCGCGCTGCGCGCCAGCTCGCCCTCCAGGACGCGCAGATCCGCGTACACCGGCTTGAGCACCCTGCTCACCACGGCCATCATGGCGCGGTCGGCGAGCGGCTCGCGCTCCGCCGCCGGGGCCAGCGGCGCCGCGCTCACCACCAGGAGGCGGCGCACGCCCTCCGCCTCCATGGCGCGCAGCACCGGCACGGTGAGGCGCGTCGCGATCCCCGCGCGCGCGTCCTCGCGTCCGCGCGCCCCCAGGCCGGAGAGCACCGCGTCCCGCCCCGCCACGGCCCCGCGCAGCTCCTCCGGGTCCGTGAGGCCGGAGCGGAACACCTCCAGGCGGTCCCCGGTCGCCGCCAGGCGCGCCGGGTCGCGCACCACCGCCGTGACCTCGTGCCCCGCCGCGAGGCCCTGCCGGACGATCTCCCCGCCGATGCCGCCGCTCGCCCCGAACACCGTGATCCTCATCGCGCCCTCCAGGTGGGTAAGTATTCACTCACCACTAGAGTGAGTACGCACTCACCCCGTCGTCAAGCCCGTTTGGACGGTTCATGGAACGGCAGGCACCGCAGCGGCCCACGCGCGAACGCATCCTCGACGCGGCCCACGAGCTCATGGTCACGCTCGGTCTCGCCCGGGCCACCACCAAGGAGATCGCGAAGGCCGCGGGCTGCTCCGAAGCCGCGCTCTACAAGCACTTCACGAGCAAGGAAGACCTGTTCGTCGGCGTCCTCCAGGAGCGCCTGCCGCGCCTCGGACCGCTCCTTCGCCGCCTCATCGAGGAGCCGGGGGAGCGCACCGTCGAGCAGAACCTCACCGAGATCGCCGTCCTGGCCTGCGAGTTCTACGCACAGAGCTTCCCGGTCGCCGCCTCCCTGTACGCGGAGACCAAGCTCAAGCGCCGCCACGACGACGCCATGCGCGAGCGCGGCATGGGCCCCCACATGCCCATCGAGGCCCTGGACACCTATCTGCGGGCCGAACGCGACGCGGGCCGCATCGGCCCCGACGCCGACACCTTCGCCGCGGCCTCGCTGCTCCTGGGCGCCTGCGCCCAGCGCGCCTTCGCCTACGACGCCACGGTCGGCAAGCGGCCCCCGCAGCCCGTGGACGCCTTCGCCGCGGGGATCGCCCGCACGCTCCTGGCCGGCGTCAGCCGCTGATCCACCCGTCGATCCCGGCGAGCAGCTTCTCCTGCACCCCGGCGGGGGCGGCCGAGCCGCGCACCGACTGCCGCGCGAGCTCGGCGAGCTCGGCGTCGCTGAAGCCGTGGTGGCGCCGCGCGATCTCGTACTGCGCGGCGAGCCGCGAGCCGAACAGGAGCGGGTCGTCGGCCCCCAGCGCCATGGGCACCCCGGCGTCGTACAGCGTGCGCAGGGGCACGTCCTCGGGCTTCTCGTAGACACCGAGGGCCACGTTCGACGCCGGGCACACCTCGCAGGTCACACCGCGCTCCGCGAGCTTCTTCAGGAGCCGCGGGTCCTCGGCCGCGCGCACGCCGTGGCCGATGCGGCGCGCGTGCAGGTCGTCGAGGCAGTCGCGCACCGAGGCGGGGCCCGTCAGCTCACCGCCGTGCGGGGCCGCGAGCAGGCCGCCCTCCCGCGCGATCGCGAAGGCCCGGTCGAAGTCCCGGGCCATGCCGCGCCGCTCGTCGTTGGACAGGCCGAAGCCGACGATGCCGCGGTCGGCGTACCGGACCGCGAGCCGGGCCAGCGTGCGCGCGTCCAGCGGGTGCTTCATGCGGTTCGCGGCGACCAGGACGCGCATCCCCAGGCCGGTCTCGCGCGAGGCGCTGTCGACGGCGTCCAGGATGACTTCCAGGGCCGGGATGAGCCCGCCGAGCCGGGGCGCGTACGACGTCGGGTCGACCTGGATCTCCAGCCAACCGGAACCGTCCCTGAGGTCCTCCTGCGCGGCCTCCCGCACCAGCCGCTGGATGTCCTCCGGCTCGCGCAGACAGGACCGCGCGATGTCGTAGAGCCGCTGGAAGCGGAACCAGCCGCGCTCGTCGGTGGCGCGCAGCTTCGGCGGGGTCCCGCCGGTCAGCGCGGCCGGCAGATGGACGCCGTACTTGTCGGCGAGCTCCAGGAGGGTGGAGGGCCGCATCGACCCGGTGAAGTGCAGGTGCAGATGGGCTTTGGGCAGCTCGCTGACGTCTCGTACACGCTCCATTCCAGGATCTTGCCGTACGCACCCCCGGTCCCGGTAGCCGCTTCTTCCCATGAGGTACGTCACCGAACGAAGGAACGGGCCCGCCGCATCACGTGATGCGGCGGGCCCGTTCCCCGGGGCGGCGGCGGGTCAGTCCCGCGCCTCCGCGAGCAGCTTCTGGATCCGCGAGACGCCCTCGACGAGGTCCTCGTCACCGAGGGCGTACGACAGGCGCAGATAGCCCGGCGTGCCGAAGGCCTCGCCCGGGACGACCGCGACCTCGACCTCGTCCAGGATCAGCGCGGCCAGCTCGACGGAGTCCTGCGGGCGCTTGCCGCGGATCTCCTTGCCGATGAGGCCCTTCACCGACGGGTACGCGTAGAAGGCGCCCTCGGGCTCGGGGCAGACGACGCCGTCGATCTCGTTCAGCATCCGCACGATCGTCCTGCGGCGGCGGTCGAAGGCCTCGCGCATCTTCTCGACGGCGGTCAGATCGCCGGAGACGGCGGCGATGGCGGCGGCCTGCGCGACGTTGGAGACGTTGGAGGTGGCGTGCGACTGGAGGTTCGTCGCGGCCTTCACCACGTCCTTCGGGCCGATGATCCACCCCACGCGCCAGCCGGTCATCGCGTACGTCTTCGCGACGCCGTTCACCACGATGCACTTGTCGCGCAGCTCGGGCAGGAGCGCGGGCAGCGACGTGAACTCGGCGTCTCCGTAGACGAGGTGCTCGTAGATCTCGTCGGTCATCACCCACAGGCCGTGCTCGTGCGCCCAGCGGCCGATGGCCTCCGCGTCCTCGCGGCTGTAGACCGCGCCCGTCGGGTTCGACGGCGACACGAAGAGGACGACCTTGGTCTTCTCCGTGCGCGCGGCCTCCAGCTGCTCGACCGAGACGCGGTAACCGGTGGTCTCGTCGGCGACGACGTCGACCGGGACGCCGCCCGCGAGACGGATCGACTCCGGGTACGTCGTCCAGTACGGCGCCGGGACGATGACCTCGTCACCCGGGTCGAGGATCGCGGCGAAGGCCTCGTAGATGGCCTGCTTGCCGCCGTTGGTGACGAGGATCTGGGCGGCCTCGGGCTCGTAGCCCGAGTCGCGCAGCGTCTTCGCGGCGATCGCGGCCTTCAGCTCGGGCAGGCCGCCTGCCGGGGTGTACCGGTGGTACTTCGGGTTCTTGCAGGCCTCGACGGCCGCCTCGACGATGTAGTCCGGGGTCGGGAAGTCGGGCTCGCCCGCGCCGAAACCGATCACCGGGCGCCCGGCGGCCTTGAGGGCCTTGGCCTTGGCGTCGACGGCGAGGGTCGCGGACTCGGAGATCGCGCCGACTCGGGCGGAGACCCGGCGCTCGGTGGGTGGAGTGACAGCGCTCATGCGCCCATCGTTCCAGACCCCGAGGGGCCCGGGCACACGGGTTTGCCGGATGGCCCGCCGGGCCTCGGCCCCGCCCCGCTCCCGGCCTCGGCTCCGCCCCGTCCCGGGCCTCGGCCCCGCCCCTCTCCCGGCGCCGGGTCGCCTTCGCCGACGGCCCCGGCCCGCCCCCGACCCGCCCCTGGTCCGGCCGCTCGCGGGGCGCCCGCCGGACCCGCGAGCGCCCCCGGAACGACCGGCGGAACCCAAGCTGTTCGACGGGGCGCTCCGGACCACGTACACTCACTCGTCGTTGGCCCTCACCGGCCGCTCCTTCCACCGCACTCCGTGCACATGGTCGGATGCGGTAGGTTGGGGGAAACCAAAGGGTCGTAGCTCAATTGGTAGAGCACTGGTCTCCAAAACCAGCGGTTGGGGGTTCAAGTCCCTCCGGCCCTGCTACACACTCCTTCGCCAGGATGTGTGCGCATGTACGTACTGCATTGCACCGCCGTGCGGCTCAACCGGGCGCGGCACGGCCACGACCCGGAATCAGGTGAGGACGAGTGACGGACGCCGTGGGCTCCATCGACATGCCTGATGCCCAGGACGAGGCGCCGGAGTCCAAGAAGAGCCGCAAGGGCGGCAAGCGCGGCAAGAAGGGCCCCCTGGGCCGTCTCGCGCTCTTCTACCGCCAGATCGTCGCCGAGCTTCGCAAGGTCGTCTGGCCCACCCGGAACCAGCTCACGACGTACACCACCGTCGTGATCGTCTTCGTCGTCATCATGATCGGTCTGGTGACCGTGATTGACTACGGCTTCAGCCACCTCATCAAGTACGTCTTCGGCTAGGCCGAAAGCGAAGGGCGCCGCACCAGGCGTCCCTTTCGCGCGTTCCACCCCCATGCATCCAGGAAGAAGCAGCCACCGTGTCTGACCCGAACCTGAACGACGCCATCGAGTCGGCGGAGTCCGTGGAGGACCAGATCGACATCGTCGAGGCGGCGGACGCCGTGGACCCGGACGAGGTCGAGGCTGCCGACGCCGCCGCCGGTGAGGCTGCCGAAGAAGCCGCTGTGCACGAGGACGACGAGGCCGAGGCCGTCGCGGAGACCGACGAGGACGACGACGCCGTCGCCGAGCTCGACGAGGACGCCGCTGCCGCCGAGTCCGTCGAGGACGAGGCCGACGCCGACGTCGAGGAGGCGGAGCCCGCCGAGCCGGTCGACCCCGTCGCCGCCCTCCGTGACGAGCTGCGCGGCCTGCCCGGCGAGTGGTACGTCATCCACACCTACGCCGGTTACGAGAACCGCGTGAAGACCAACCTCGAGCAGCGCGCCGTCTCGCTCAACGTCGAGGACTTCATCTTCCAGGCCGAGGTGCCGCAGGAAGAGGTCGCCCAGATCAAGAACGGCGAGCGCAAGACGATCCGTCAGAACAAGCTCCCCGGCTACGTCCTGGTGCGCATGGACCTGACGAACGAGTCCTGGGGCGTCGTCCGCAACACCCCCGGCGTCACCGGCTTCGTGGGCAACGCCTACGACCCGTACCCGCTGACCCTGGACGAGATCGTCAAGATGCTCGCCCCGGAGGCCGAGGAGAAGGCAGCCCGCGAGGCCGCCGAGGCCGAGGGCAAGCCCGCCCCGCAGCGCAAGGTCGAGGTCCAGGTCCTGGACTTCGAGGTCGGCGACTCGGTCACCGTCACCGACGGCCCCTTCGCCACGCTCCAGGCCACGATCAACGAGATCAACGCCGACTCGAAGAAGGTCAAGGGCCTCGTCGAGATCTTCGGCCGCGAGACCCCGGTCGAGCTCAGCTTCGACCAGATCCAGAAGAACTGACGCGACGCTCTTCCGACAGGGCCCCCGACCAGCGGACTTCCGCCGGGCGGGGGCCCTGTCGCATGCCCCCGCACGGGCCCGGGGCAAGTAAATGTGTTCCGCACCACAACCATCGGGCGGCTCGGGCTGTCTGACCTGATAGACGGAACCTTCCGGCCTCCCGCCGCTCTCCACGACGCACCACCCACGCCCAAGGGGATTCCTGCGACCCTGGCGCGGCGATTTGTGGTGCTCTGCTGCGCTATGGCCGGATGGGCTCACTCACCACGAGCAAGGGGACACCTCATGAGAGCTCGCAAGACCGCGATCGCCGCCTCTGCCTGTGCCTTCGTCCTGCTCGGCGGCGGCTCCGCGCTCGCCGGCACCGGCCCCGCCCCCGCGCCCGGCGCCCGCGGGGTCGCGCCCCAGTCGACGGCGCCCTCCGCGGACGGCAACCCGAGGAGCGCCAAGGCACAGGCCGCGGGGGTCTGTGCCGACGCGTACCAGATCGGGGCCACCGCCTACATCGACCGGGGCGGCGCGCACGCGGCATCGGTCAAGCAGTTCTACTCGCCCTCGTGCAAGAAGAACTACGGCTACGTGTGGGTGTGGAAGAGCTTCCGCGACAAAATCAAGGACTACGACGTCAGCACCGGCGTCTACAGCTACTCCCGGGACGAGATCGTCGGCCAGGACTGGTGGAACCGCACCAACAGCGCGGAGTTCTGGTCGCTGCCCGCCGCCACCGCCGCCGAGTGCACCGCGGCGATCGGCCAGCTGCGCGCCCCCGGCGACCCGCTGCCGGGCCAGGCGCTGACGTCCAAGCGCTGCTGAGCCGAGCCGCGCTTCCCATGCTCGCTCGGCGGGGGTCGCCCTCCCGGCCCTCGCCGAGCGGGGCCACCGATACGTCCGTGGGCCCGTCACACGGGGGCGGGCCCACGGGCCTGCTCGGGGGCCGGTTTGGGCCCCAGCGCGTTACCCGTTATCGTAGGGCGGTATGCCTCCATCCAAATGATCCAGACGATCGTGTGACGGTCGTCGCGGAACGCCGCTGGATCATGTCGGAGGGGGCTGCTCAACACTCTCACTAGGACCCGGAGAGAGCAATGCCTCCCAAGAAGAAGAAGGTCACGGGGCTGATCAAGCTCCAGATCCAGGCCGGCGCCGCCAACCCGGCCCCGCCTGTCGGCCCCGCGCTGGGCCAGCACGGCGTGAACATCATGGAGTTCTGCAAGGCCTACAACGCCGCGACCGAGTCGCAGCGTGGCTGGGTGATCCCGGTGGAGATCACGGTCTACGAAGACCGCTCCTTCACCTTCATCACCAAGACCCCGCCGGCCGCGAAGATGATCCTCAAGGCCGCGGGCGTGGAGAAGGGCTCCGGCGAGCCGCACAAGACCAAGGTCGCCAAGATCACCGAGGCGCAGGTCCGCGAGATCGCCACCACCAAGATGCCCGACCTCAACGCGAACGACCTGGACGCCGCGTCGAAGATCATCGCCGGCACCGCCCGTTCCATGGGCATCACGGTCGAGGGCTGATCCTCCCCCGTTTGACCTTGAGTGGCAGGGCCAGCGCTGGCCCGGACCACGAACTCCAAACCTGAACCTCAGGAGTACGAAGTGAAGCGCAGCAAGACTCTCCGCGCTGCGGACGCCAAGATCGACCGGGAGAAGCTGTACGCCCCGCTCGAGGCCGTCCGTCTCGCCAAGGAGACCTCCTCGACCAAGTTCGACGGCACCGTCGAGGTCGCCTTCCGTCTGGGTGTCGACCCGCGCAAGGCCGACCAGATGGTCCGTGGCACCGTGAACCTCCCGCACGGCACCGGTAAGACCGCCCGGGTCCTGGTCTTCGCGACCGGTGACCGTGCTGCGGCCGCGGAAGCCGCCGGGGCCGACATCGTCGGCGCCGACGAGCTGATCGACGAGGTCTCCAAGGGCCGCCTGGACTTCGACGCCGTCGTCGCCACGCCGGACCTCATGGGCAAGGTCGGCCGCCTCGGCCGCGTGCTCGGTCCGCGTGGTCTGATGCCGAACCCGAAGACCGGCACCGTGACCCCCGATGTCGTCAAGGCTGTCAACGACATCAAGGGCGGCAAGATCGAGTTCCGCGTCGACAAGCACTCGAACCTGCACTTCATCATCGGCAAGGTGTCCTTCGACGACACCAAGCTGGTGGAGAACTACGCCGCGGCCCTGGAGGAGATCCTCCGTCTGAAGCCGTCGGCCGCCAAGGGTCGCTACATCAAGAAGGCCGCCATCACCACCACGATGGGCCCCGGCATTCCGGTCGACTCCAACCGCACCCGCAACCTCCTCGTCGAGGAGGACCCGGCCGCCGTCTGACACTGACGGCAGCCGCGCGTCTGGCGCGTATCCGACGGGTCCCGCAACCATTCGTGGTGCGGGACCCGTCCCGTTGTACGGGTAGATGCTGGGGGAACGGGTTTTCCCGTGAACGAGCTTTCTCCGCAAGTGACTTCGCCGTACGTGATGTCGACTACGTACGGAGGACGCCGGGGGGTGGGCCGCGCTAGCGTGCTGGCTCTCCATGGACGCAAGGGGTGGGACGACATGAACGGCACGACAGTACGCCGCGTGGCGCTGGCGATCGCGGCCGCGACGGCACTGACCGGCATCACCGCCTGTGGCTCGTCGGACGGCTCGGACAGCGACTCCAAGGGCTCCTCCGGCAAGGGCGGGGGCGGCGGCCTCGGCGCCGGCCCGATAGCCGCCCTGCGCACCATCGAGAAGTCCACCGACAAGGCGGACTCGGCCAAGGTGGAGTCCGAGACCACCATGGGCTCGGTGATGTCCATGAAGGCCAGCGGCGTCCTCGGCTGGCAGGACGGCCTCACCGGCAACATGACGATCACGTACACCGGCGGCCAGCTCGCGGAAACGATGCGCCAGACGGGCAGCACCTCGATGGAGGCCCGCTATCTGCCCGACGCGTACTACGCGAAGATGGGCGACCGCTTCGCCGCGCAGGCCGACGGCAAGCACTGGGTGAAGTACGCGTACGACGACCTGGAGCGGGTCGGCGGCGGCTCGGGCGCGTACATGAAGGACGCGATGCAGAACAGCACGCCGCACCAGTCGGTGAAGATGCTGCTCGCCTCCGGTGACGTGAAGAAGGTCGGCGAGGAGAAGGTCCGGGGCGTGAACACCACGCACTACTCGGGCACCGTCGACGTCGCCGAGCTCGCGGAGAAGTCCTCCGGCCTCAGCGCCTCCCAGCTCTCCGACATGAAGCGGCAGCTGGAGCAGGCGGGCGTCACCACCGAGACCGTCGACATCTGGGTCAACGACGAGAACCTGCTGGTCAAGAAGGTCGAGAAGGGCCAGATGAAGACCGGCGAGCTGGCCGCGACCGCGTACTACAGCGACTACGGCACCGCGGTCTCCGCCGAGGAGCCGCCCGCGGCCGACACCGCCGACTTCAAGGACCTGATGAACCGTCAGCCCGCCACCTGATCTCGGTCCGATAGCGGCCCGATCTCGGTCTGACCTCGGAAGATATCCCCGAGCCCCCGCGCGCGTCCGTCAGGTAACCTCAGCCCACCGCAATAAATGGATCAAATGTTCCTAGGGGTGGGGTAATGATCGTTTCCGTACGTAAGGGTCGTAAGAGGGCGGTGGGGGCCGCCGTGGCGGCCCTGCTGCTCGCCGGTGGTGCGGTGGGCTGCGGCACGGAGAAGAAGTCGGACGGCGCGGGGGACGACCTCTCGCCTGCCGCGGCCGTGAAGAAGGCCGCGAAGAACAGCGAGCGGCTGAAGTCGTTCAGCTTCCGCATGAAGGGCCAGGTGCCCGGCGACGGGCGCGTGCAGGCCGAGGCGTCGATGACGGCGAAGCCGCTCGCCATGCGGATGAAGATGACCTCGCTCGACCAGCCGGGTCAGAAGGCCGAGATCCGGCTCGTCGACGGCGGCCTGTACCTCGGCGGTGGCAAGCCCACCGCCGAGACGGACGGCAAGAGCTGGATGAAGTTCGACGCCAAGGCCATGCAGAAGCAGGGCGCGGGCGAGCCCGCGGGCTCCTCCATGTCCAGCCAGGCCGAGAAGAACCCGGCCGAGGAGGCCGCCTTCCTGACCGGCTCCAAGGACGTGAAGAAGGTCGGCGAGGAGAAGGTCGACGGCGTCGAGACCACCCGCTACAAGGGCACGGTCACCCTGGCCGACCTCCGCGCGGACCTGAAGGACGAGGACGCGAAGACGCGGGCGAGCCGGACGAAGAACATCGAGAAGTTCGAGGCCATGGGCATCGAGAAGCTCTCGATGGACATGTGGATCGACGGTGACGACCGGGCGAAGCAGTTCCGCACCCAGGGCAAGGGCGACAAGGGCAAGTTCGACATGACGATCACGTTCTTCGACGTGAACAAGCCGGTGACGGTCACGGCGCCGCCGAAGAGCCAGGTCATGGACCTCGCCGAGATGATGAAGGGCGCGGGTGCCAAGGGCTGACCCGATTTGCCTGACGCGGCCCCGTTCGCGTAGCCTTCCGGAGAAGCCAAAGACCGCTGGTCGTTGTCGTGTGCTCGTGAGAGTGCGCGGCGGCCGAAGGATCCGCTGAACTGCGGACGACCCGCGCAGGTGACCGAGGAAGTGCTCCTGGACGCGTCAGTGTCCGGTCGAGCTCACGCCCCGTGCGCCTGCGCCGGGGCGTTTCGTTTTGTGCAGAGCCCCTTCCTTGTGCCTGATTCAGGCGGTCCGGCGACACGGCTGATCGAGAAGGGTCAGTCGAGGATCATCACCCCGGAAGGAGGCCGAGGCTCATGGCGACGTCCGACAAGGTCGCAGCCGTCGAGGAGATCACGCAGAAGCTGCGCGACTCCAACGCTGCTGTTGTGACTTCTTACACCGGACTGAGCGTGGCGCAGCTCAAGCAGCTCCGTCGTTCTCTCGGCGACAACGCTCAGTACCGTGTGGTGAAGAACACGCTGACCAAGATCGCGGCCAACGAGGCCGGGATTCAGCTGGACGAGCACCTCAAGGGCTCGACCGCTGTCGCCTTCGTGACCGGTGACCCGGTCGAGGCGGCGAAGGGTCTGCGTGACTTCGCCAAGGAGAACCCCGCTCTTGTCATCAAGGGCGGCGTTCTGGACGGCAAGGCGCTGTCCGCCGACGACATCAAGAAGCTTGCGGACCTCGAGTCCCGCGAGGTTCTGCTCTCCAAGCTGGCCGGTGCCTTCAAGGGCAAGCAGTCTCAGGCTGCCTCTGTCTTCCAGGCGCTGCCGTCGAAGCTCGTCCGCACCGTGGACGCGCTCCGTGCCAAGCAGGACGAGCAGGGCGGTGCCGAGTAACTCGGCTCGCACATTGACCGCCGTCTGACGGCGACGGTCACAGCGGGCCAGACGTACGCCCGCCACACCAGTACATCCGGCACCTGCCGAATTAGTGGAAGGACCGCCATCATGGCGAAGCTCACCCAGGACGAGCTGCTCGCGCAGTTCGAGGAGATGACCCTCATCGAGCTCTCCGAGTTCGTGAAGGCCTTCGAGGAGAAGTTCGACGTCACCGCCGCCGCTGCCGCGCCGGTCGTCGTCGCCGGTGGTGCCGCTGGTGGCGCCGCCGCCGCTGCCGAGGAGGAGAAGGACGAGTTCGACGTCATCCTCACCGGCGCCGGCGACAAGAAGATCCAGGTCATCAAGGTCGTGCGTGAGCTGACCTCCCTGGGTCTGAAGGAGGCCAAGGACCTCGTCGACGGCACCCCGAAGCCGGTCCTCGAGAAGGTCGCCAAGGACGCCGCGGAGAAGGCCGCCGAGGCCCTCAAGGGCGCCGGCGCCTCCGTCGAGGTCAAGTAACACCTCACGGGGTCGTACGCGACTCCTCGAGCCTCGTGGTCCTGTGAGGGACCACACGGCTCCCGCGCTGTAACGCGCACACACTGAAGGGCGATCACCCAGTTGGGTGGTCGCCCTTCGGCGTTCCCGTGACGGCTGCCTTGCACTGTCGGCACCGGCGAGTATGGTGATCTTCGTTGTGCCTCCGAGCGGACTCCGAACGTTCCTGAATCGGAGCCTGTCAGGGCAGGGGGGCCTTGACGAACCGCACGCAGCGCGCAATTCTCAGGACGCGTCGTCACAAGGATCCGCATCCGAGGCATGGATCGGCGGCGAAGAGGGCAGTATCGATGTGCGTTGAGGACGTGGCTTGCCGCAGGTGTTGAGAACACAGAGGGTCTTCAGAAACCCGCACTGGACATCAGTGGGCCAGGTGGCTACACTGACCCTTTGCGCTGCCTGTTAGCTGCCTCCTGCCCGTCACCAGGGGCATGCCCATCCGTGAGCATCGTGAGTTGAAGCCGCTCTGACCTGGCCTTTTGGCCACTTCGGGACCGTCTCTCCTCCGTGCCAGGGCTGGGACCGGTACGCGCGTAGTGAGTCCGAGCCCTCGGAAGGACCCCCTCTTGGCCGCCTCGCGCACTGCCTCGACCGCGAATACGAACAACGGCGCCAGCACCGCCCCGCTGCGCATCTCCTTTGCAAAGATCAAGGAGCCCCTCGAGGTTCCGAACCTTCTTGCGCTGCAAACCGAGAGCTTCGACTGGCTGCTCGGCAACGACGCGTGGAAGGCTCGTGTCGAGGCGGCTCTGGAGTCCGGACAGGACGTCCCCACCAAGTCCGGTCTGGAGGAGATCTTCGAGGAGATCTCCCCGATCGAGGACTTCTCCGGGTCGATGTCCCTGACGTTCCGGGACCACCGCTTCGAGCCCCCGAAGAACTCCATCGACGAGTGCAAGGAGCGCGACTTCACGTTCGCCGCCCCGCTCTTCGTCACCGCTGAGTTCACCAACAACGAGACCGGCGAGATCAAGTCCCAGACGGTCTTCATGGGCGACTTCCCGCTCATGACGAACAAGGGCACCTTCGTCATCAACGGCACCGAGCGTGTCGTGGTGTCGCAGCTCGTCCGTTCGCCCGGCGTCTACTTCGACTCCTCCATCGACAAGACGTCCGACAAGGACATCTTCTCGGTCAAGATCATCCCGTCCCGGGGTGCCTGGCTGGAGATGGAGATCGACAAGCGCGACATGGTCGGCGTGCGCATCGACCGCAAGCGCAAGCAGTCGATCACCGTGCTGCTCAAGGCCCTCGGCTGGACGACCGAGCAGATCCTCGAGGAGTTCGGCGAGTACGAGTCCATGCGCGCCACCCTGGAGAAGGACCACACCCAGGGCCAGGACGACGCGCTGCTCGACATCTACCGCAAGCTCCGTCCGGGCGAGCCGCCGACCCGCGAGGCCGCGCAGACGCTGCTCGAGAACCTGTACTTCAACCCGAAGCGCTACGACCTCGCGAAGGTCGGCCGCTACAAGGTGAACAAGAAGCTGGGCGCGGACGCCCCGCTCGAGGCCGGCGTCCTCACGGTCGAGGACATCATCGCCTCGATCAAGTACCTGGTGAAGCTGCACGCCGGTGAGACCGAGACCGTGGGCGACAGCGGTGCGTCCATCGTCGTCGAGACCGACGACATCGACCACTTCGGCAACCGCCGCATCCGTAACGTCGGCGAGCTGATCCAGAACCAGGTCCGTACGGGTCTCGCCCGTATGGAGCGCGTCGTGCGCGAGCGCATGACCACCCAGGACGTCGAGGCGATCACGCCGCAGACCCTGATCAACATCCGGCCGGTCGTCGCCTCCATCAAGGAGTTCTTCGGCACCAGCCAGCTGTCGCAGTTCATGGACCAGAACAACCCGCTGTCGGGCATCACCCACAAGCGGCGTCTGAACTCGCTCGGTCCGGGTGGTCTCTCCCGTGAGCGGGCGGGCTTCGAGGTCCGTGACGTGCACCCCTCGCACTACGGCCGCATGTGTCCGATCGAGACGCCCGAAGGCCCGAACATCGGTCTGATCGGTTCGCTCGCCTCGTACGGCCGCATCAACCCGTTCGGCTTCATCGAGACGCCGTACCGCAAGGTCGTCGAGGGTCAGGTCACCGACGACGTCGACTACCTGACCGCTGACGAAGAGGACCGATTCGTCATCGCCCAGGCCAACGCGCCGCTGACCGACGAGCTCCGGTTCGCCGAGGCCCGCGTCCTGGTCCGCCGCCGCGGCGGCGAGGTCGACTACGTCGCGCCGACGGACGTGGACTACATGGACGTCTCGCCGCGCCAGATGGTGTCGGTCGCGACCGCGATGATCCCCTTCCTCGAGCACGACGACGCCAACCGCGCGCTCATGGGCGCGAACATGATGCGCCAGGCCGTGCCGCTGATCACCGCCGAGGCCCCCCTCGTCGGTACGGGCATGGAGTACCGCTGCGCCGTCGACGCCGGTGACGTCATCAAGGCCGAGAAGGCGGGTGTGGTCCAGGAGGTCTCCGCGGACTACATCACCGTCACGAACGACGACGGCACGTACACCACGTACCGCGTCGCGAAGTTCTCCCGCTCGAACCAGGGCACCTCGGTGAACCAGAAGGTCATCGTCGAGGAAGGCGCGCGCGTCATCGAGGGCCAGGTCCTCGCCGACGGTCCCGCCACCCAGGAAGGCGAGATGGCCCTGGGCAAGAACCTGCTCGTGGCCTTCATGCCGTGGGAGGGCCACAACTACGAGGACGCGATCATCCTGTCGCAGCGCCTCGTGCAGGACGACGTCCTCTCCTCGATCCACATCGAGGAGCACGAGGTCGACGCCCGTGACACCAAGCTGGGCCCCGAGGAGATCACCCGGGACATCCCGAACGTCTCCGAGGAGGTCCTCGCCGACCTCGACGAGCGCGGCATCATCCGCATCGGTGCCGAGGTCGTCGCCGGCGACATCCTCGTCGGCAAGGTCACGCCCAAGGGTGAGACCGAGCTGACGCCGGAGGAGCGCCTGCTGCGCGCGATCTTCGGTGAGAAGGCCCGCGAGGTCCGTGACACCTCCCTGAAGGTGCCGCACGGTGAGATCGGCAAGGTCATCGGCGTCCGCGTCTTCGACCGCGAAGAGGGCGACGAGCTCCCGCCGGGCGTGAACCAGCTGGTCCGCGTCTACGTGGCCCAGAAGCGCAAGATCACCGACGGTGACAAGCTCGCCGGCCGTCACGGCAACAAGGGCGTCATCTCGAAGATCCTTCCGATCGAGGACATGCCGTTCCTCGAGGACGGAACTCCGGTCGACATCATCCTCAACCCGCTGGGTGTGCCGTCCCGAATGAACCCGGGACAGGTCCTGGAGATCCACCTCGGCTGGCTCGCCAGCCGCGGCTGGGACGTCTCCGGCCTCGCCGACGAGTGGGCCGAGCGCCTGCAGGCGATCGGCGCCGACTCGGTCGCCCCGGGCACCAACGTCGCCACCCCGGTGTTCGACGGCGCCCGCGAGGACGAGCTGGCCGGTCTCCTCGAGCACACGATCCCGAACCGCGACGGCGAGCGCATGGTGCTTCCGACCGGTAAGGCCCCGCTGTTCGACGGCCGCTCCGGCGAGCCGTTCCCGGAGCCGATCTCGGTCGGCTACATGTACATCCTCAAGCTGCACCACCTGGTCGACGACAAGCTGCACGCCCGCTCGACCGGTCCGTACTCCATGATCACCCAGCAGCCGCTGGGTGGTAAGGCTCAGTTCGGTGGCCAGCGCTTCGGTGAGATGGAGGTGTGGGCGCTGGAGGCTTACGGCGCCGCGTACGCCCTCCAGGAACTGCTGACGATCAAGTCCGACGACGTCACCGGCCGCGTGAAGGTCTACGAGGCCATCGTCAAGGGCGAGAACATTCCCGAACCCGGCATTCCCGAGTCCTTCAAGGTGCTCATCAAGGAAATGCAGTCCCTGTGCCTCAACGTGGAGGTGCTGTCCTCGGACGGCATGTCCATCGAGATGCGCGACACGGATGAGGACGTCTTCCGCGCCGCGGAGGAGCTCGGTATCGACCTGTCCCGGCGCGAGCCGAGCAGCGTCGAAGAGGTCTGACGGGTCCCCCGCCACCCCCGACACCGGGGTGGCGGGCCCCCGGACCCCGACAGACCATTGATTGAGACACGACCCTGAGAGGGATTGACGCATAGTGCTCGACGTCAACTTCTTCGACGAGCTCCGGATCGGCCTGGCTACCGCGGACGACATCCGTCAGTGGAGCCACGGCGAGGTCAAGAAGCCCGAGACCATCAACTACCGCACCCTCAAGCCCGAAAAGGACGGACTCTTCTGCGAGAAGATCTTCGGTCCGACCCGGGACTGGGAGTGCTACTGCGGCAAGTACAAGCGTGTCCGCTTCAAGGGCATCATCTGCGAGCGCTGCGGCGTCGAGGTCACTCGCGCCAAGGTGCGTCGTGAGCGGATGGGCCACATCGAGCTGGCCGCGCCCGTCACGCACATCTGGTACTTCAAGGGTGTCCCGTCGCGTCTGGGCTACCTGCTCGACCTCGCGCCGAAGGACCTCGAGAAGGTCATCTACTTCGCCGCGTACATGATCACGTTCGTGGACGAGGAGCGCCGCACGCGCGACCTGCCCTCCCTGGAGGCGCACGTCTCCGTGGAGCGTCAGCAGATCGAGAACCGCCGCGACGCCGACCTCGAGGCCCGCGCCAAGAAGCTCGAGACCGACCTGGCCGAGCTCGAGGCCGAGGGCGCCAAGGCCGACGTGCGCCGCAAGGTGCGCGAGGGCGCCGAGCGCGAGATGAAGCAGCTGCGCGACCGTTCGCAGCGCGAGATCGACCGCCTGGACGAGGTCTGGTCGCGCTTCAAGAACCTCAAGGTCCAGGACCTCGAGGGCGACGAGCTGCTCTACCGCGAGCTGCGTGACCGCTTCGGCACGTACTTCGACGGCTCGATGGGTGCCGCGGCGCTGCAGAAGCGCCTGGAGTCCTTCGACCTCGACGAGGAGGCCGAGCGCCTCCGCGAGATCATCCGCACCGGCAAGGGCCAGAAGAAGACCCGTGCGCTGAAGCGGCTGAAGGTCGTGTCTGCCTTCCTGCAGACCTCCAACAGCCCCAAGGGCATGGTCCTCGACTGCGTCCCGGTCATCCCGCCGGACCTGCGTCCGATGGTGCAGCTGGACGGTGGCCGCTTCGCGACCTCCGACCTGAACGACCTGTACCGCCGCGTGATCAACCGCAACAACCGCCTGAAGCGCCTTCTCGACCTCGGTGCGCCCGAGATCATCGTGAACAACGAGAAGCGCATGCTCCAGGAGGCCGTCGACGCGCTGTTCGACAACGGCCGCCGCGGTCGCCCGGTCACCGGTCCCGGCAACCGCCCCCTGAAGTCCCTCAGCGACATGCTGAAGGGCAAGCAGGGCCGCTTCCGTCAGAACCTTCTCGGTAAGCGCGTGGACTACTCCGCGCGTTCCGTGATCGTCGTCGGTCCGCAGCTGAAGCTGCACCAGTGCGGTCTGCCCAAGGCCATGGCGCTTGAGCTCTTCAAGCCGTTCGTGATGAAGCGCCTGGTCGACCTGAACCACGCGCAGAACATCAAGAGCGCCAAGCGGATGGTCGAGCGCGGCCGCACGGTCGTGTACGACGTCCTCGAAGAGGTCATCGCCGAGCACCCGGTTCTGCTGAACCGTGCGCCGACGCTGCACCGCCTCGGCATCCAGGCCTTCGAGCCGCAGCTGGTCGAGGGCAAGGCCATCCAGATCCACCCGCTCGTCTGCACCGCGTTCAACGCGGACTTCGACGGTGACCAGATGGCCGTGCACCTGCCGCTCTCCGCGGAGGCGCAGGCCGAGGCCCGCATCCTGATGCTGTCCTCGAACAACATCCTCAAGCCCGCCGACGGCCGTCCGGTGACGATGCCGACGCAGGACATGGTCCTGGGTCTGTTCTTCCTCACCACCGACGGCGAGCTGCGTGACGTCAAGGGCGAGGGCCGTGCGTTCGGCTCCACCGCCGAGGCGATCATGGCGTTCGACGCCGACGAGCTCGCGCTCCAGTCGTCCGTCGACATCCGCTTCCCGGTGGGCACCATCCCGCCGCGTGGCTGGGTGCCGCCGGTCGCCGAGGAGGGTGAGCAGGAGTACCAGCAGGGCGACAGCTTCCGGCTGCGGACGACCCTGGGCCGCGCGCTCTTCAACGAGCTGCTGCCCGAGGACTACCCGTTCGTCGACTACTCGGTCGGCAAGAAGCAGCTCTCCGAGATCGTCAACGACCTCGCCGAGCGCTACCCCAAGGTCATCGTGGCGGCGACGCTCGACAACCTGAAGGCGGCCGGCTTCTACTGGGCGACCCGTTCCGGCGTCACCGTGGCCATCTCCGACGTCGTGGTCCCCGAGGCCAAGAAGGCGATCGTCGCGGGCTACGAGGCGCAGGACGAGAAGGTCCAGAAGCAGTACGAGCGCGGTCTGATCACCAAGGAAGAGCGCACGCAGGAGCTCATCGCGATCTGGACCAAGGCGACCAACGAGGTCGCCGAGGCGATGAACGCGAACTTCCCCAAGACCAACCCCATCTTCATGATGGTTGACTCGGGTGCCCGAGGAAACATGATGCAGATGCGGCAGATCGCCGGTATGCGCGGTCTGGTGTCGAACGCGAAGAACGAGACCATCCCGCGTCCGATCAAGGCCTCGTTCCGCGAGGGCCTCTCCGTGCTCGAGTACTTCATCTCCACGCACGGTGCCCGTAAGGGTCTGGCGGACACGGCTCTCCGTACCGCCGACTCCGGTTACCTCACCCGTCGTCTGGTCGACGTCTCCCAGGACGTCATCATTCGCGAGGAGGACTGCGGCACCGAGCGCGGCCTGAAGCTGAAGATCGCGGTCCGTGGCGAGGACGGCGTGCTCCGCAAGACGGAGAACGTCGAGACGTCCGTGTACGCCCGCATGCTGGCCGAGGACGTCGTCATCGACGGCAAGGTCATCGCGCCCGCCAACGTCGACCTGGGTGACGTCCTGATCGACGCCCTGGTCGCCAACAGCGTCGAGGAGGTCAAGACCCGCTCGGTCCTGACCTGTGAGTCCGCGGTCGGCACCTGTGCCTTCTGCTACGGCCGCTCGCTCGCCACCGGCAAGCTGGTCGACATCGGTGAGGCGGTCGGCATCATCGCCGCCCAGTCCATCGGTGAGCCCGGTACCCAGCTGACGATGCGTACCTTCCACACCGGTGGTGTGGCCGGTGACGACATCACCCAGGGTCTGCCCCGTGTCGTCGAGCTCTTCGAGGCCCGTACGCCGAAGGGTGTCGCCCCGATCTCCGAGGCCGCGGGCCGCGTCCGCATCGAGGAGACCGAGAAGACCAAGAAGCTCGTCGTCACCCCGGACGACGGCAGCGACGAGACGGCGTTCCCGATCTCGAAGCGTGCCCGTCTGCTCGTGGGCGAGGGCGACCACGTCGAGGTGGGCCAGAAGCTCACCGTGGGTGCCACCAACCCGCACGACGTGCTGCGCATCCTCGGCCAGCGCGCGGTCCAGGTCCACCTGGTCGGCGAAGTCCAGAAGGTCTACAACTCGCAGGGCGTGTCGATCCACGACAAGCACATCGAGATCATCATCCGGCAGATGCTGCGCCGCGTGACGATCATCGAGTCCGGCGACGCGGAGCTGCTGCCGGGCGAGCTCGTCGAGCGCTCGAAGTTCGAGACCGAGAACCGTCGTGTGGTCACCGAGGGCGGTCACCCCGCCTCCGGCCGTCCGCAGCTGATGGGTATCACCAAGGCCTCGCTGGCGACGGAGTCCTGGCTGTCGGCCGCCTCCTTCCAGGAGACGACCCGAGTCCTGACGGATGCGGCGATCAACGCCAAGTCCGACAGCCTCATCGGCCTCAAGGAGAACGTCATCATCGGTAAGCTCATCCCGGCCGGTACGGGTCTGTCCCGCTACCGCAACATCCGGGTCGAGCCGACCGAGGAGGCCAAGGCCGCGATGTACTCGGCCGTCGGCTACGACGACATCGACTACTCGCCGTTCGGCACGGGCTCCGGCCAGGCCGTTCCGCTGGAGGACTACGACTACGGTCCCTACAACCAGTAGTCCTCGCCTCCAGCGCGAGACACACCGCGGGGCGGTCGCCCGACGAGAGTCGGGTGGCCGCCCCGCGGCGCTTTGCCGCATGATGGAGGGCACACATCGTGTGGGGGAGCGTGCGTATCGTGACCAGTCCGTGGGGGCAGCCGGCGCCGTGGCCGGGACAGCAGGGGCAGCCGTCGATGCTGGCGGGCCACTCCGACCGGGAGCGCGCGGTCGACGTGCTGCGCGCGGGCTTCGCCGAGGGCCGCCTCCAGCAGGACGAGTACGAGCGCCGCGTCGAGCGGGCCTACCAGGCGCGTACGGTGGGGGAGCTGGGCCTCCTGGTCGCCGACCTGCCGCAGGGCCCCACGGGCTTCCCCCAGGCCCCGCCCGCGGTGCCGCACACCTTCATGGCGGCGCCGCCCACGAACGGCAAGGCCACCGCGGCCCTGGTGTGCGGGATCGCGACGTTCTTCACCTTCGGCGCCTCGGCGCTGCCCGCGGTCGTTCTCGGCCACATCGCCCGCTCGGAGATCCGCCGCAGCCGCGAGGGCGGCGACGGCCAGGCGGTGGCGGGCCTGGCCCTGGGGTGGGTGTGGATCGCCGGGTGGGCGCTCCTCCTGCTGCTGATCACTGCGGCGGCCGGGGGATAGGGCTCGTCCGGCGGCAGAAGTCGGCGGACGGTGACGGCGGACGGGGCCGAAAGTCGATCAACGGTTCACGGCGCCCGAGGCGCCCGGCGTGTCCGGGGTGCGGGGTATTTGTTTTGACCGCAGCCAATGAGGTAGGTACGCTCAGACCTTGTGCCTGGGGTGTGCCTGGGCTCGCGCGCGTGTCTTCAACCGCATCGTGAGTCTGATCCGGCCACCGCAATCTGCGCCCTTCTCGCTTTTAGCGGGGGTCTGCAGCATTCGACACACCCGACCGCGTGGGTCGGCAACGTTCCAGGTTAGCTTTACTATTCGGCACACAGAAACCGGAGAAGTAGTGCCTACGATCCAGCAGCTGGTCCGGAAGGGCCGGCAGGACAAGGTCGAGAAGAACAAGACGCCCGCACTCGAGGGTTCGCCCCAGCGCCGTGGCGTCTGCACGCGTGTGTTCACGACCACCCCGAAGAAGCCGAACTCGGCGCTCCGGAAGGTCGCGCGTGTGCGTCTGACCTCCGGTATCGAGGTCACGGCCTACATCCCGGGTGAGGGACACAACCTGCAGGAGCACTCCATCGTGCTCGTGCGCGGCGGCCGTGTGAAGGACCTGCCGGGTGTTCGCTACAAGATCATCCGCGGCTCCCTCGACACCCAGGGTGTCAAGAACCGCAAGCAGGCCCGCAGCCGCTACGGCGCCAAGAAGGAGAAGTAAGAATGCCTCGTAAGGGCCCCGCCCCGAAGCGCCCGGTCATCATCGACCCGGTGTACGGCTCTCCTCTGGTGACCTCCCTCATCAACAAGGTGCTGCTGAACGGCAAGCGCTCCACCGCCGAGCGCATCGTCTACGGCGCCATGGAGGGTCTGCGTGAGAAGACGGGCAACGACCCGGTCATCACGCTGAAGCGCGCGCTGGAGAACATCAAGCCGACCCTCGAGGTCAAGTCCCGCCGCGTCGGTGGTGCGACCTACCAGGTGCCGATCGAGGTCAAGCCCGGTCGTGCCAACACGCTGGCCCTGCGCTGGCTGGTGGGTTACTCCCGCGCCCGTCGCGAGAAGACCATGACCGAGCGTCTGCTCAACGAGCTCCTCGACGCCTCCAACGGCCTGGGTGCCGCTGTGAAGAAGCGTGAGGACACCCACAAGATGGCCGAGTCCAACAAGGCCTTCGCGCACTACCGCTGGTAGTCGCTACCCCCATCGAGACCGAGAGAAGACTGAGCCGATATGGCTACCACTTCACTTGACCTGGCCAAGGTGCGCAACATCGGCATCATGGCTCACATCGACGCGGGCAAGACGACGACCACCGAGCGGATCCTGTTCTACACCGGTGTCTCGTACAAGATCGGTGAGGTCCACGACGGTGCCGCCACGATGGACTGGATGGAGCAGGAGCAGGAGCGTGGCATCACGATCACCTCTGCTGCCACCACCTGTCACTGGCCGCTGAACGACGTCGACCACACGATCAACATCATCGACACCCCCGGGCACGTCGACTTCACCGTCGAGGTGGAGCGCTCCCTGCGCGTGCTCGACGGTGCCGTGACGGTGTTCGACGGCGTCGCCGGTGTCGAGCCCCAGTCCGAGACCGTGTGGCGTCAGGCGGACCGCTACGGCGTCCCGCGCATCTGCTTCGTCAACAAGCTCGACCGTACGGGTGCCGAGTTCCACCGCTGCGTCGACATGATCGTCGACCGCCTCGGTGCGACCCCGATCGTCATGCAGCTGCCCATCGGCGCGGAGGCTGACTTCAAGGGCGTCGTCGACCTCGTCACGATGAAGGCCTTCGTCTGGTCCGCCGAGACCAAGATGGGCGAGGCCTACGACATCGTCGACATCCCGGCCACGCACACCGAGGCCGCCGACGAGTGGCGCGGCAAGCTGCTTGAGGCCGTCGCCGAGAACGACGAGCAGATGATGGAGCTGTACCTCGAGGGCCAGGAGCCCACCGAGGAGCAGCTGTACGCGGCGATCCGTCGCATCACCATCGCCTCGGGCAAGGGCGGCGACACCACCGTCACCCCCGTGTTCTGCGGCACCGCGTTCAAGAACAAGGGCGTCCAGCCCCTGCTCGACGCGGTCGTGCGCTACCTCCCCTCCCCCCTGGACGTCGAGGCCATCGAGGGCCACGGCACCAAGGACCCGGAGGAGATCGTCAAGCGCAAGCCGTCCGACGACGAGCCGCTCGCGGCCCTCGCGTTCAAGATCGCGAGCGACCCGCACCTCGGCAAGCTCACCTTCGTCCGGATCTACTCCGGTCGCCTTGACTCCGGCACCGCCGTGCTGAACTCCGTCAAGGGCAAGAAGGAGCGCATCGGCAAGATCTACCGCATGCACGCGAACAAGCGTGAGGAGATCGAGTCGGTGGGCGCCGGTGACATCGTCGCCGTCATGGGTCTGAAGCAGACCACCACGGGCGAGACGCTCTGTGACGACAAGGCCCCGGTCATCCTGGAGTCCATGGACTTCCCGGCGCCGGTCATCCAGGTCGCCATCGAGCCGAAGTCCAAGGGCGACCAGGAGAAGCTGGGTGTCGCCATCCAGCGCCTCTCGGAGGAGGACCCCTCCTTCCAGGTCCACTCGGACGAGGAGACCGGCCAGACCATCATCGGTGGTATGGGCGAGCTTCACCTCGAGGTGCTCGTCGACCGCATGAAGCGCGAGTTCCGCGTCGAGGCGAACGTCGGCAAGCCGCAGGTCGCGTACCGCGAGACGATCCGTCGGGCCGTCGAGCGCGTGGACTACACCCACAAGAAGCAGACCGGTGGTACCGGTCAGTTCGCCAAGGTGCAGATCGCGATCGAGCCCATCGTCGACGGCGACGCGTCGTACGAGTTCGTGAACAAGGTCACCGGTGGCCGCATCCCGCGGGAGTACATCCCGTCGGTGGACGCGGGTGCGCAGGAGGCCATGCAGTTCGGCATCCTGGCGGGCTACGAGATGACGGGCGTCCGCGTCACGCTGCTCGACGGCGCCTACCACGAGGTCGACTCCTCCGAGCTCGCCTTCAAGATCGCCGGTTCGCAGGCCTTCAAGGAGGCCGCGCGGCAGGCCAAGCCCGTGCTGCTCGAGCCGATGATGGCCGTCGAGGTCACCACGCCCGAGGACTACATGGGCGACGTCATCGGCGACATCAACTCCCGCCGTGGCCAGATCCAGGCCATGGAGGAGCGCAGTGGCGCCCGGGTCGTCAAGGGCCTGGTTCCGCTGTCGGAGATGTTCGGCTACGTCGGAGACCTCCGCAGCAAGACGTCGGGTCGCGCAAGCTACTCGATGCAGTTCGACTCCTACGCCGAGGTTCCGCGGAACGTCGCCGAGGAGATCATCGCGAAGGCCAAGGGCGAGTAGCTCACCCGAGCACACGCTTTAGGCTTGACACCGTCGGCCGGGGCAAACCCCGCGATCCGTGAGGAATGCCCCGGCGGTCGGCACCCCAGCAAAGATCACCTGGCGCCGATGAAGTAAGGCGTACAGAACCACTCCACAGGAGGACCCCAGTGGCGAAGGCGAAGTTCGAGCGGACTAAGCCGCACGTCAACATCGGCACCATCGGTCACATTGACCACGGTAAGACGACCCTCACGGCCGCCATTACCAAGGTGCTGCACGACGCGTACCCCGACCTGAACGAGGCCTCGGCCTTCGACCAGATCGACAAGGCTCCCGAAGAGCGTCAGCGCGGTATCACCATCTCCATCGCGCACGTCGAGTACCAGACGGAGACGCGTCACTACGCCCACGTCGACTGCCCCGGTCACGCGGACTACATCAAGAACATGATCACGGGTGCCGCGCAGATGGACGGCGCCATCCTCGTGGTCGCCGCCACCGACGGCCCGATGCCGCAGACCAAGGAGCACGTGCTCCTGGCCCGCCAGGTCGGCGTTCCGTACATCGTCGTCGCCCTGAACAAGGCCGACATGGTGGACGACGAGGAGATCCTGGAGCTCGTCGAGCTCGAGGTCCGTGAGCTCCTCTCCGAGTACGAGTTCCCGGGCGACGACGTCCCGGTCGTCAAGGTCTCGGCGCTCAAGGCGCTCGAGGGCGACGCCGAGTGGGGCAAGTCCGTCCTCGACCTGATGAAGGCCGTCGACGAGGCCATCCCGCAGCCCGAGCGTGACGTCGACAAGCCGTTCCTGATGCCGATCGAGGACGTCTTCACGATCACCGGTCGTGGCACCGTCGTCACCGGTCGTATCGAGCGTGGTGTCCTCAAGGTCAACGAGACCGTCGACATCATCGGCATCAAGACCGAGAAGACCACCACCACGGTCACCGGCATCGAGATGTTCCGCAAGCTGCTCGACGAGGGCCAGGCCGGTGAGAACGTCGGTCTGCTGCTCCGCGGCATCAAGCGCGAGGACGTCGAGCGCGGCCAGGTCATCATCAAGCCGGGCTCGGTCACCCCGCACACCGAGTTCGAGGCGCAGGCGTACATCCTGTCGAAGGACGAGGGTGGCCGTCACACCCCGTTCTTCAACAACTACCGCCCGCAGTTCTACTTCCGTACGACGGACGTGACCGGCGTCGTGACCCTCCCCGAGGGCACCGAGATGGTCATGCCGGGTGACAACACCGAGATGAAGGTGGAGCTCATCCAGCCCGTCGCCATGGAAGAGGGCCTGAAGTTCGCCATCCGTGAGGGTGGCCGGACCGTCGGCGCCGGCCAGGTCGTCAAGATCACCAAGTAAGCTCCGCTTGCTTGCTGGTCGGGGTGACCCGGCTGCTCTGAACTGAGCGCAGCAAGAGGCCCCGCTCGCCGTTACGGCGGGTGGGGCCTTTTGTCGTTCCGGGGCGCGCCGCGGGCGGCCGTGCCGCTTGACAATCGGCTCGATTGGCCTTCGTCGTCCCAGGTGTGGCACACTGTTCAGGTTGCTCGGTTGAGTGCCGATGCTGTGCGCCTCCCGCCGGGAGGACTGAAAGCGAGTCCCACAGTACTCGTCGCCCCATCTGCCGTAAGGCAGCGCTGTGGCGGACGTACGGGAATCTTTCGGGAAGTGCGGTGCGGTGGCTCGGCCAGGCACCCGGTGGGTTTCTTCCCCCGGACCCGCGGTCATCCAGGGCCGCAGCCCCTAGCAGGGAAATCCTTCGGGAGATCTGTGTGAGCGGGACTGCGACACGCCCGACCGCGTGGGTCGGAGGAAGTAGAAAAACGGGCCTTCCGGGGGCCAGAGCGTTCGAGACAAAGGACTACTAAGTAGCCATGGCGGGACAGAAGATCCGCATCCGGCTCAAGGCCTACGACCACGAGGTCATCGACTCCTCGGCGAAGAAGATCGTCGAGACGGTGACGCGTACTGGTGCGTCGGTCGCGGGCCCGGTGCCGCTGCCCACTGAGAAGAACGTGTACTGCGTCATCAAGTCGCCGCACAAGTACAAGGACTCGCGCGAGCACTTCGAGATGCGCACGCACAAGCGCCTGATCGACATCCTCGACCCGACGCCCAAGACCGTTGACTCGCTGATGCGCCTGGACCTTCCGGCCGGCGTTGACATCGAGATCAAGCTCTGAGAGGCACGGAAGAGATGACCAAGCAGATCAAGGGCATCCTGGGCGAGAAGCTCGGCATGACCCAGGTCTGGGACGAGAACAACCGTGTCGTCCCCGTGACCGTGGTCAAGGCCGGGCCCTGCGTTGTTACCCAGGTCCGTACGAATGACAGCGACGGCTACGAGTCGGTCCAGATCGCCTTCGGCGAGATCGACCCGCGCAAGGTGAACAAGCCCCTCAAGGGCCACTTCGCCAAGGCCGACGTGACCCCCCGTCGCCACCTCGTCGAGATCCGTACCTCGGACGCGTCCGAGTACACCCTCGGCCAGGAGCTCACCGCCGAGACCTTCGAGTCGGGCGTCAAGGTCGACGTGACCGGCAAGAGCAAGGGCAAGGGCTTCGCCGGTGTCATGAAGCGCCACAACTTCGGTGGCCTCGGCTCCAGCCACGGCACCCAGCGCAAGCACCGCTCGCCCGGTTCCATCGGTGGCTGCGCCACCCCGGGCCGCGTGTTCAAGGGCCTCCGCATGGCGGGCCGCATGGGCAACGAGCGGGTCACCACCCAGAACCTGACCGTCCACGCCGTTGACGCGGAGAAGGGTCTGCTGCTCATCAAGGGCGCGGTTCCCGGTCCGAACGGCGGCCTCGTCCTGGTCCGCACCGCGGCCAAGGGGGCCTGAGGTAACCGATGAGCACTGTTGAGATCCTTTCGCCGGCAGGCGACAAGGCCGGTACCGTCGAGCTCCCCGCGGAGATCTTCGACGCGAAGGTCAGCATCCCGCTGATCCACCAGGTCGTTGTCGCGCAGCTGGCCGCTGCCCGCCAGGGCACGCACAAGACCAAGACGCGCGGCGAGGTCCGTGGTGGCGGCAAGAAGCCGTACCGCCAGAAGGGCACCGGCCGCGCCCGCCAGGGTTCGACCCGCGCGCCGCAGTTCGCCGGTGGTGGCGTCGTGCACGGTCCCGTGCCGCGTGACTACTCGCAGCGGACCCCGAAGAAGATGAAGGCCGCCGCCCTGCGCGGTGCCCTCACCGACCGGGCCCGCAACAGCCGCATCCACGTCGTCTCCGACGTGGTCGAGGGCGACATCTCCACGAAGGCCGTCAAGGCTCTCCTCGGCAAGATCAGCGAGCGCAAGAACGTGCTCCTGGTCGTCGAGCGCGAGAACGAGAAGGCCGTGCTGTCCGCCCGTAACCTGCCCCAGGTCCACATCCTGGAGCCGGGCCAGCTGAACACGTACGACGTTCTCGTCTCGGACGACGTGGTCTTCACCCAGGCCGCGTTCGAGTCCTTCGTGTCGGGCCCGAAGGCCAATGACACCGAAGGGAGCGAGGCCTGATGGCTATCCGTCACCCCGCTATCGCCTCGAAGGCCGCCAAGGCCGCCAAGGCCGCGCGCGTCGCCAAGGCGAAGCGCCACGCCACCGAGGGCAAGAACACCGTCGAGACGCCGCTGAGCAAGAGCTTCACGGACCCCCGTGACGTGCTCCTCAAGCCGGTCGTCTCGGAGAAGAGCTACGCGCTGCTCGACGAGGGCAAGTACACCTTCGTCGTCGCGCCCGGCGCCAACAAGACCCAGATCAAGCAGGCCGTCGAGGCGGTCTTCTCGGTCAAGGTCACCGGCGTCAACACGCTCAACCGCCAGGGCAAGCGCAAGCGCACTCGTACGGGCTTCGGCAAGCGTGCCGACTCCAAGCGCGCGATCGTGACCCTCGCTGAGGGCGACCGTATCGACATCTTCGGCCAGGCCTCCTAACGGAGACCCTGGTCCGAATATCGGACGAGGACTGAGAAATGGGAATCCGCAAGTACAAGCCGACGACGCCGGGCCGCCGTGGCTCCTCCGTCGCCGACTTCGTCGAGGTCACGCGGTCCACGCCGGAGAAGTCGCTGGTCCGCCCGCTGCACAGCAAGGGCGGCCGTAACAACGCCGGTCGTGTGACCGTTCGCCACCAGGGTGGCGGACACAAGCGCGCCTACCGCGTGATCGACTTCCGTCGTCACGACAAGGACGGCGTGCCGGCGAAGGTCGCGCACATCGAGTACGACCCGAACCGCACCGCGCGCATCGCCCTGCTGCACTACGCAGACGGCGAGAAGCGCTACATCATCGCTCCGCGCAACCTGTCGCAGGGTGACCGGGTTGAGAACGGCCCTGGCGCCGACATCAAGCCCGGCAACAACCTGGCGCTGCGCAACATCCCGGTCGGTACCACGATCCACGCGATCGAGCTCCGTCCGGGCGGCGGCGCCAAGTTCGCCCGCTCCGCGGGTGCCTCGGTGCAGCTGCTCGCGAAGGAGGGCTCGATGGCCCACCTGCGCATGCCGTCGGGCGAGATCCGTCTGGTCGACGTCCGCTGCCGCGCCACCATCGGTGAGGTCGGCAACGCCGAGCAGTCGAACATCAACTGGGGCAAGGCCGGCCGCAAGCGCTGGCTCGGCGTCCGTCCCACCGTTCGCGGTGTCGTGATGAACCCGGTTGACCACCCGCACGGTGGTGGTGAGGGCAAGACCTCCGGTGGTCGTCACCCGGTCTCGCCCTGGGGCAAGAAGGAAGGCCGTACTCGTTCGCCCAAGAAGGCGTCGAACAAGTACATCGTCCGCCGCCGCAAGACGAACAAGAAGCGCTAAGGACGGGTTGAGATGCCTCGTAGCCTGAAGAAGGGGCCCTTCGTCGACGACCACCTGATCAAGAAGGTGGATGTCCAGAACGAAGCCGGCACCAAGAACGTCATCAAGACCTGGTCCCGCCGCTCGATGATCGTCCCGGCCATGCTCGGCCACACGATCGCGGTGCACAACGGCAAGACCCACATCCCGGTGTTCGTCACCGAGTCGATGGTCGGCCACAAGCTCGGCGAGTTCTCGCCGACGCGCACCTTCCGGGGTCACGTCAAGGACGACCGGAAGTCGAAGCGCCGCTAAGGCGGGGTGGAATCGACTATGACTAACACCGAAGGGACAACCATGGAAGCCAGGGCCCAGGCGCGGTACATCCGCGTCACGCCCATGAAGGCCCGCCGCGTGGTGGACCTCATCCGTGGCATGGATGCCACGGAGGCTCAGGCGGTCCTGCGTTTCGCCCCGCAGGCCGCCAGCGTGCCGGTCGGCAAGGTGCTGGACAGCGCCATCGCCAACGCCGCGCACAACTACGACCACACGGACGCGTCGTCGCTGTACATCAGCGAGGCGTACGTGGACGAGGGCCCGACCCTGAAGCGGTTCCGTCCGCGTGCTCAGGGCCGTGCCTACCGGATCCGTAAGCGGACCAGCCACATCACCGTGGTCGTCAGCAGCAAGGAAGGAACCCGGTAATGGGCCAGAAGGTAAACCCGCACGGGTTCCGGCTCGGTGTCACGACCGACTTCAAGTCGCGTTGGTACGCCGACAAGCTGTACAAGGACTACGTCAAGGAAGACGTCGCCATCCGTCGGATGATGACGTCCGGCATGGAGCGCGCCGGCATCTCGAAGGTGGAGATCGAGCGCACCCGTGACCGCGTGCGTGTGGACATCCACACCGCTCGTCCCGGCATCGTCATCGGCCGCCGTGGCGCCGAGGCCGACCGCATCCGCGGTGACCTCGAGAAGCTCACGGGCAAGCAGGTCCAGCTGAACATCCTCGAGGTCAAGAACCCCGAGACGGACGCTCAGCTCGTGGCCCAGGCCGTTGCCGAGCAGCTGTCCTCCCGCGTCTCCTTCCGTCGCGCCATGCGTAAGAGCATGCAGTCGGCGATGAAGGCGGGCGCCAAGGGCATCAAGATCCAGTGTGGCGGTCGTCTCGGCGGTGCCGAGATGTCCCGCTCGGAGTTCTACCGCGAGGGCCGTGTGCCCCTGCACACGCTCCGCGCCAACGTGGACTACGGCTTCTTCGAGGCCAAGACGACCTTCGGCCGCATCGGCGTGAAGGTCTGGATCTACAAGGGCGACGTCAAGAACATCGCTGAGGTCCGCGCCGAGAACGCCGCTGCCCGCGCCGGCAACCGCCCGGCCCGTGGTGGCAACGACCGCCCGGCCCGCGGTGGCCGTGGTGGCGAGCGTGGCGGCCGCGGCCGCAAGCCGCAGCAGCAGTCCGCGCCGGCTGCCGAGGCCCCCAAGGCCGAGGCTCCCGCCGCTGCCGCTCCGGCTGCTGAGAGCACCGGAACGGAGGCCTGACCGACATGCTGATCCCCCGTAGGGTCAAGCACCGCAAGCAGCACCACCCCAAGCGCTCGGGCATGAGCAAGGGTGGCACGCAGGTTGCGTTCGGTGAGTACGGCATCCAGGCCATGGGCCCGGCGTACGTCACCAACCGTCAGATCGAGGCCGCGCGTATCGCGATGACCCGCCACATCAAGCGTGGCGGCAAGGTCTGGATCAACATCTACCCGGACCGTCCCCTCACCAAGAAGCCTGCCGAGACCCGCATGGGTTCCGGTAAGGGTTCGCCGGAGTGGTGGATCGCCAACGTCAAGCCCGGACGCGTCATGTTCGAGCTGTCGTACCCCAACGAGAAGATCGCCCGTGAGGCGCTGACCCGTGCGGCCCACAAGCTGCCGATGAAGTGCCGGATCGTCAAGCGCGAGGCAGGTGAAGCGTGATGTCGGCCGGTACCAAGGCGTCCGAGCTGCGCGAGCTGGGCAACGAGGAGCTCCTCAACAAGCTCCGCGAGGCCAAGGAAGAGCTGTTCAACCTCCGCTTCCAGGCGGCGACGGGCCAGCTCGAGAACCACGGTCGGCTCAAGGCCGTCCGTAAGGACATCGCGCGGATCTACACCCTGATGCGTGAGCGCGAGCTGGGCATCGAGACGGTGGAGAGCGCCTGATGAGCGAGAGCAACGTGACTGAAGAGACGAAGGCCGCACGCGGCTTCCGCAAGACCCGTGAGGGTCTGGTCGTCAGCGACAAGATGGACAAGACCGTCGTCGTCGCAGTCGAGGACCGCGTCAAGCACGCGCTGTACGGCAAGGTCATCCGCCGTACGAACAAGCTCAAGGCGCACGACGAGCAGAACGCCGCGGGCGTCGGCGACCGTGTCCTCCTCGCGGAGACCCGGCCGCTGTCCGCGACGAAGCGCTGGCGCGTCGTCGAGATCCTCGAGAAGGCCAAGTAATTACCTGAAGGGTTTCCTTCAGGTTCAGTTCCGCCAGGCTCGGCAGGGGCCCCACTCCCTCTAGGGACGAGGCCCCTGCCGGGAACCGGCAGACAAACAGGAGATAGACGTGATCCAGCAGGAGTCGCGACTTCGCGTCGCCGACAACACGGGTGCGAAGGAAATCCTCACCATCCGTGTTCTCGGTGGCTCGGGTCGCCGCTACGCGGGCATCGGTGACGTCATCGTCGCCACCGTCAAGGACGCGATCCCCGGTGGCAACGTGAAGAAGGGTGACGTCGTCAAGGCGGTCATCGTTCGCACCGTCAAGGAGCGCCGCCGTCCGGACGGCTCGTACATCCGCTTCGACGAGAACGCCGCCGTCATTCTGAAGAACGACGGCGACCCTCGCGGCACCCGTATCTTCGGCCCGGTGGGCCGTGAGCTGCGCGAGAAGAAGTTCATGAAGATCATCTCGCTCGCGCCGGAGGTGCTGTAAGCATGAAGATCAAGAAGGGTGACCTGGTCCAGGTCATCACCGGCAAGGACAAGGGCAAGCAGGGCAAGGTCATTGCCGCTTACCCGCGCGACGAGCGCGTCCTGGTCGAGGGTGTCAACCGGGTCAAGAAGCACACGAAGGCCGGCCCCACGGCCTCCGGCTCCCAGGCCGGTGGCATCGTCACGACCGAGGCGCCGATCCACGTCTCCAACGTCCAGCTGGTCGTTGAGAAGGACGGCAACAAGGTCGTCACGCGCGTCGGCTACCGCTTCGACGACGAGGGCAACAAGATCCGCGTTGCCAAGCGGACGGGTGAGGACATCTGATGACGACCACCACCACTCCGCGCCTCAAGACGAAGTACCGCGAGGAGATCAAGGGCAAGCTGCAGGAGGAGTTCTCGTACGAGAACGTCATGCAGATCCCCGGCCTCGTGAAGATCGTGGTCAACATGGGTGTCGGCGACGCCGCCCGTGACTCCAAGCTCATGGACGGTGCCGTCCGTGACCTGACCACGATCACCGGTCAGAAGCCGGCCATCACCAAGGCCCGCAAGTCCATCGCGCAGTTCAAGCTGCGTGAGGGTCAGCCGATCGGTGCCCACGTCACGCTCCGTGGCGACCGCATGTGGGAGTTCCTGGACCGCACCCTGTCGCTCGCGCTGCCGCGTATCCGCGACTTCCGTGGTCTGTCCCCCAAGCAGTTCGACGGCCGTGGCAACTACACCTTCGGTCTCACGGAGCAGGTCATGTTCCACGAGATCGACCAGGACAAGATCGACCGTGTCCGGGGTATGGACATCACCGTGGTGACCACGGCGACCAACGACGCTGAGGGCCGCGCGCTCCTTCGTCACCTCGGCTTCCCGTTCAAGGAGGCGTGAGCGAGATGGCGAAGAAGGCTCTGATCGCTAAGGCTGCTCGCAAGCCCAAGTTCGGTGTGCGTGGCTACACCCGCTGCCAGCGCTGCGGCCGCCCGCACTCCGTGTACCGCAAGTTCGGCCTGTGCCGCGTGTGCCTTCGTGAGATGGCTCACCGTGGCGAGCTGCCGGGCGTGACCAAGAGCTCCTGGTAATCCCCTAGTTGGGATGACCGGAGTCTCTCGGTAAGCAATGAGGTCGGTGGGGGCCCGGCCGCGCATGCCTTAGGCTTGTGTGGTTGGGCGCCCTGCCGCCCTCGTACGACTTACTACGCCGTAGGTCCCCGCGCCGCACCCGTCCCGCCCATGAGTGGGGAGAGGGATGGCGCAGACAGGAAACCCCGGCGAGAGAGGCCGAAGGCCAATTCATGACCATGACTGATCCGATCGCAGACATGCTTACGCGTCTGCGGAACGCGAACTCGGCATACCACGACACCGTGGCGATGCCGCACAGCAAGATCAAGTCGCACATCGCGGAGATCCTCCAGCAGGAGGGTTTCATCACGGGCTGGAAGGTCGAGGACGCCGAGGTCGGCAAGAACCTCGTTCTCGAGCTCAAGTTCGGGCCGAACCGTGAGCGCTCCATCGCGGGCATCAAGCGGATCTCGAAGCCTGGTCTGCGTGTTTACGCGAAGTCCACCAACCTGCCGAAGGTGCTCGGCGGCCTGGGCGTGGCCATCATCTCCACGTCCCACGGTCTGCTCACCGGCCAGCAGGCGGGCAAGAAGGGCGTGGGTGGGGAAGTCCTCGCCTACGTCTGGTAGCGGAAGGGAACGGAGGAAACAGCTATGTCGCGTATTGGCAAGCTCCCCATCACGGTTCCCGCCGGCGTGGACGTCACCATCGACGGCCAGACGGTCCAGGTGAAGGGTCCCAAGGGCACCCTGAACCACACCGTCGTGTCGCCGATCGAGATCGCTAAGGGTGAGGACGGCGTTCTGAACGTCACCCGCCCGAACGACGAGCGTCAGAACAAGGCCCTGCACGGCCTGTCCCGCACGCTGGTGGCGAACATGATCACCGGTGTGACCCAGGGTTACGTGAAGAAGCTCGAGATCAGCGGTGTCGGTTACCGCGTCCTGGCGAAGGGCTCCAACCTGGAGTTCTCGCTCGGCTACAGCCACCCGATCCTGATCGAGGCGCCCGAGGGCATCTCGTTCAAGGTCGAGTCGCCGACCAAGTTCTCGGTCGAGGGCATCGACAAGCAGAAGGTCGGCGAGGTTGCGGCCAACATCCGCAAGCTGCGCAAGCCTGACCCGTACAAGGCCAAGGGCGTCAAGTACGAGGGCGAAGTCATCCGCCGCAAGGTCGGAAAGGCGGGTAAGTAAGCCATGGCATACGGTGTCAAGATTGCTAAGGGCGACGCTTACAAGCGTGCTGCCATCAAGCGTCGTCACATCCGGATCCGTAAGCACATCTCGGGTACGGCTGAGCGTCCGCGCCTGGTCGTGACGCGCTCCAACCGCCACATCGTGGCCCAGGTCATCGACGACATCCAGGGTCACACCCTGGCGTCGGCGTCGACCCTGGACGCGTCCATCCGTGGTGGCTCGGACGACAAGTCGGCGCAGGCCGGCAAGGTCGGCGCCCTGGTCGCCGAGCGTGCCAAGGCCGCCGGTGTCGAGGCTGTCGTGTTCGACCGTGGCGGTAACCGGTACGCGGGTCGCATCGCGGCCCTGGCCGACGCCGCCCGCGAGGCCGGGCTCAAGTTCTGAGCTCGCTGCGTAGCTAGCGGAAAAGAGAGAGGTAAATCCAATGGCTGGACCCCAGCGCCGCGGCAGCGGTGCCGGTGGCGGCGAGCGGCGGGACCGGAAGGGCCGTGACGGCGGCGCAGCTGCCGCCGAGAAGACCGCGTACGTTGAGCGCGTTGTCGCGATCAACCGCGTCGCCAAGGTTGTGAAGGGTGGTCGTCGCTTCAGCTTCACCGCGCTGGTCGTGGTGGGCGATGGCGACGGCACCGTGGGTGTCGGTTACGGCAAGGCCAAGGAGGTGCCGGCCGCCATCGCCAAGGGCGTTGAGGAGGCCAAGAAGCACTTCTTCAAGGTCCCGCGTATCGCCGGTACCATCCCGCACCCGATTCAGGGTGAAAAGGCCGCGGGCATCGTCCTGCTCAAGCCGGCTTCGCCGGGTACCGGTGTTATCGCCGGTGGTCCCGTGCGTGCCGTGCTCGAGTGCGCCGGTGTTCACGACATCCTGTCGAAGTCCCTGGGCTCCGACAACGCGATCAACATCGTGCACGCGACCGTGGCGGCCCTCAAGGGTCTGCAGCGTCCCGAGGAGATCGCGGCCCGCCGTGGTCTGCCGCTCGAGGACGTCGCTCCCGCCGCTCTGCTGCGTGCGCGTGCCGGGGCTGGTGCGTAATGGCGCAGCTCAAGATCACGCAGGTGAAGTCGTACATCGGCAGCAAGCAGAACCACCGTGACACCCTGCGTTCCCTTGGTCTCAAGGGCATCAACACGCAGGTCGTCAAGGAGGACCGCCCCGAGTTCCGCGGCATGGTGCACACCGTCCGCCACCTCGTGACGGTTGAGGAGGTCTGATCATGGCGGAGAACAACCCGCTGAAGATCCACAACCTCCGTCCGGCTCCCGGCGCCAAGACCGCCAAGACCCGTGTCGGTCGTGGTGAGGCGTCGAAGGGTAAGACGGCCGGTCGTGGTACCAAGGGCACGAAGGCCCGTTACCAGGTTCCGGAGCGCTTCGAGGGTGGCCAGATGCCCCTCCACATGCGTCTCCCGAAGCTGAAGGGCTTCAAGAACCCGTTCAAGACCGAGTACCAGGTCGTCAACCTGGACAAGCTCACCGCCCTCTACCCCGAGGGTGGCGAGGTCACGGTGGCCGACCTGGTCGCCAAGGGCGCCGTTCGCAAGAACAGCCTTGTCAAGGTCCTCGGCCAGGGCGAGGTCACCGTGGCGCTGCAGGTGACGGTCGACGCCGTCTCCGGCTCCGCCAAGGAGAAGATCACCGCCGCCGGCGGTACCGTCACCGAGCTCGTCTGAAGTTCTCAGGCGTCTCGATGACTTGAGCGATCCCGACCGGGGATGCCCCACAAAAGGGGCATCCCCGGTTGGTCGTTCCAAGGGGGGCACGGTCGCCGGTAAGGTGGCGTGCACTGTTACTTTCCGCGCGGTCTGTCCTCGCGACCGGCCGGGCGGTTCTTGGCTTTCAGTTAGACACACACGTACTTATCCGTCGGACACACCACCGTCACCTCTGACGCAGTAGCGCGGGGGTCGCAGGAGGCACCGTGCTCACCGCGTTCGCCCGGGCGTTCAAGACGCCCGACCTGCGCAAGAAGCTGCTCTTCACGCTCGGCATCATCGTGATCTACCGGCTCGGGACGCATATCCCGATTCCGGGCATCGACTACAAGAACGTCCAGACCTGTATCGACGCGGCCAATGCCAACCAGGGCCTGTTCGGTCTGGTCAACATGTTCAGTGGCGGCGCGCTCCTGCAGATCACGATCTTCGCGCTCGGCATCATGCCGTACATCACGGCGAGCATCATCCTGCAGCTGCTGACCGTGGTGATCCCGCGTCTGGAAGCCCTCAAGAAAGAGGGCCAGGCGGGCACGGCCAAGATCACGCAGTACACGCGCTACCTGACCATCGCGCTGGCGATCCTGCAGGGCACCGGCCTGGTGGCCACCGCCCGCACCGGCACCCTGTTCCAGGGCTGCCCGGTCGCCTCGGAGATCGTCCCCGACCAGTCGATCTTCGTCACCATCACGATGGTCATCACCATGACCGCCGGTACGGCCACCGTCATGTGGCTCGGTGAGCTCATCACCGACCGCGGCATCGGCAACGGCATGTCGATCCTGATGTTCATCTCGATCGCCGCGACCTTCCCGGCCGCCCTGTGGGGCATCAAGAAGTCGGGTGACCTGGCCGGCGGCTGGATCGAGTTCGGCACCGTCATCCTCGTCGGCCTGTTCATGGTCGGCCTGGTGGTCTTCGTCGAGCAGGCACAGCGCCGCATTCCGGTGCAGTACGCGAAGCGCATGATCGGCCGCAGGTCCTACGGCGGCACGTCGACGTACATCCCGCTGAAGGTCAACCAGGCGGGCATCATCCCTGTGATCTTCGCCTCGTCGCTGCTCTACATCCCGGCGCTCGTCGCCCAGTTCGCCGGTGGTCAGTCCGGTTGGAAGACGTGGATCGAGCAGAACCTGACCAAGGGTGACCACCCGATTTACATCGTCACCTACTTCGTCCTGATCGTCTTCTTCGCCTTCTTCTACGTGGCGATCTCCTTCAACCCGGAGGAAGTCGCGGACAACATGAAGAAGTATGGTGGCTTCATCCCGGGCATCCGGGCTGGCCGACCGACCGCTGAGTATCTGAGCTACGTACTCAACCGGATCACCTGGCCGGGCTCGCTGTATCTGGGTCTGATCGCTCTTGTGCCAACGATGGCGTTGGTCGGCTTCGGGGCCAACCAGAACTTCCCCTTCGGTGGAACGAGCATCCTCATCATCGTGGGTGTGGGCCTGGAGACCGTGAAGCAGATCGAGAGCCAGCTCCAGCAGCGCAACTACGAAGGGTTCCTCCGCTGATGCGAATCGTCCTCGTCGGGCCGCCCGGTGCCGGCAAGGGAACGCAGGCCGCGTTCCTTGCCAAGAACCTGTCGATCCCGCACATCTCCACGGGCGACCTCTTCCGCGCCAACATCAGCCAGCAGACGGAGCTCGGCAAGCTGGCCAAGTCCTACATGGACGCCGGCAACCTCGTCCCGGACGAGGTGACCATCGGCATGGCCAAGGACCGCATGGCCCAGGCCGACGCGGAGAACGGCTTCCTGCTGGACGGCTTCCCGCGCAACGTGTCGCAGGCCGAGGCCCTGGACGAGGCCCTCAAGGCCGACGGCCAGAAGCTGGACGCGGTCCTCGACCTGGAGGTCCCCGAGGACGAGGTGGTCAAGCGCATCGCGGGCCGCCGCATCTGCCGCAACGACTCCAGCCACGTCTTCCACGTGACGTACAGCCCGCCGAAGCAGCAGGACGTCTGCGACGTCTGCGGCGGCGAGCTCTACCAGCGCGGCGACGACAAGGAAGAGACCGTGCGCAAGCGGCTCGACGTCTACCACCGCGAGACCGAGCCGATCATCGATCACTACAAGGCGCAGGGCCTGGTCGTCACGATCTCGGCCCTCGGCAAGGTGGACGAGGTCACGCAGCGGGCGATGTCCGCCCTCCAGGGCGAGAACGCCTGACACGGATGTGACTGGGCCGCGGCACCCCGGGCGGGTGCCGCGGCCCAGCTGTGGGCGGGGCGCGAGGGGCACTGCCGCGGCCGTATCGTGGTGAGTGCTCCTCGTATGCCGTACGTCGTACTCGTAGGTTCAGAAAGGCTCAGGCCCGGACATGGTGCAGATCAAGACTCCCGAGCAGATCGCCAAGATGCGTGCGGCGGGACTTGTCGTCGCCGCCATCCACCAGGCCACGCGGGCGGCGGCCGTGCCGGGCGCCACCACCAAGGACCTGGACGACGTGGCGCGCAAGGTGATCGCCGAGCACGGTGCCAAGTCGAACTTCCTCGGGTACGGCGGCTTCCCCGCGACCATCTGCACCTCGAAGAACGAGGTCGTCGTGCACGGCATCCCGAGCGACGAGGTCGTCCTGGAGGACGGCGACATCATCTCCATCGACGCGGGCGCGATCGTGGACGGCTGGCACGGCGACGCCGCCTTCACCGCGTTCGTGGGCAGCGGTCACGCTCCGGAGCTGGTCGAGCTGTCCCGGGTGACCGAGGAGTCGATGTGGGCCGGCATCGCGGCCATGAAGCTGGGCAACCGGCTCGTCGACGTCTCCCGCGCCATCGAGACGTACATCCGCCGTCAGCCGCGGCCCGCGTCCGGCAAGTACGGGATCATCGAGGACTACGGCGGCCACGGCATCGGCACCGAGATGCACATGGACCCGCACGTGCTGAACTACGTGGAGCGGCGGCGCGGGCGCGGCCCCAAGCTGGTGCCCGGGTTCTGCCTCGCGATCGAGCCGATGGTGTCGCTCGGTACCGCGAAGACCGAGGTCCTGTCGGACGACTGGACGGTCATCACCACGGACGGCACGTGGTCCTCGCACTGGGAGCACTCGGTCGCGCTGACCGAGCAGGGGCCGCTGGTGCTCACCGCGCCCGACGGGGGCAAGGCGAAGCTCGCCGAGTACGGCGTCACCGCTGCGCCCGACCCGCTGGGCTGAGGCCTGCCGGGCCGCGCCCCGGTCCACGTTTGTGCGGCGTCTGGGCACAGTGGGTGAGGGCTGCCGCGGTGCCGCTTAAGGATCTTCCCGGGCGGGCATTCTTTCTCGATTCGTCTTTCCGGGTGCACTGACGTAGACTGACGCGTCGGCTCTCGTGCATCCGCATGTCTGCGTCTCCGCAGAGAGTCGATCAAGGTAGTCGATTCGAAGGGCGAAGCGTGGCCAAGAAGCAAGGTGCCATCGAGATCGAGGGCACTGTCGTCGAGTCTCTGCCGAACGCCATGTTCAAGGTCGAGCTCCAGAACGGCCACCAGGTCCTGGCACACATCAGCGGCAAGATGCGCATGCACTACATCCGCATCCTCCCTGACGACCGGGTCGTGGTGGAGTTGTCTCCGTACGACCTGACGCGTGGCCGGATCGTCTACCGGTACAAGTAGATCTTGCCTGTATCCCGCTCCGGCGGGGTGGTGGCACTGACCCGGAGAACCTCACACCCATGAAGGTCAAGCCGAGCGTCAAGAAGATCTGCGACAAGTGCAGGGTGATCCGCCGTCACGGCCGGGTCATGATCATTTGCGACAACCCGCGCCACAAGCAGCGCCAGGGCTGACGCACGTACTGCACTCGCAGATTTTCGCGCGACGCACGTAACAGCACATATGCAGGACCCGTCCCTCTCTAGGTCCATCAGGTAATGGAGGGCGACACCCCCGGTCGGAGGCCGGGGACCCAGTACGTACCTCATACGGCGGCTGGGAGTGGTTCTGCTGAAGACCTCCGTAGATTCACAGGAGCCATGAATGGCACGCGTTGAAGGTGTTGACCTCCCGCGCGACAAGCGCATCGAGGTCGCCCTCACCTACGTGTTCGGCATCGGCCGGACGCTGTCCCAGCAGACGCTGGACGCCACTGGTGTCGACCGCAACACCCGTGTTCGCGACCTGACCGAGGACGACCTCGTCAAGATCCGCGAGTACGTGGACCAGAACGTCAAGACCGAGGGTGACCTCCGTCGCGAGATCCAGGCCGACATCCGCCGCAAGGTCGAGATCGGCTGCTACCAGGGTCTGCGCCACCGTCGTGGCCTGCCCGTCCGCGGTCAGCGCACCAGCACCAACGCTCGCACCCGCAAGGGCCCGCGTCGCGCCATCGCCGGTAAGAAGAAGCCGGGCAAGAAGTAGTCCTCGCTCAGCGGTCTATCGACAGCTGACGCTGCAGGACCGACCACCTCCCGTAGGAGTTAAAGATGCCCCCCAAGGGTCGTCAGGGCGCTGCCAAGAAGGTGCGCCGCAAGGAAAAGAAGAACGTCGCTCACGGCCACGCGCACATCAAGAGCACGTTCAACAACACGATCGTGTCCATCACGGACCCGACCGGCAACGTGATCTCCTGGGCCTCCGCCGGCCACGTCGGCTTCAAGGGCTCGCGCAAGTCCACCCCGTTCGCCGCGCAGATGGCCGCCGAGTCGGCCGCGCGTCGCGCGCAGGAGCACGGCATGCGCAAGGTCGACGTCTTCGTGAAGGGTCCGGGCTCCGGCCGCGAGACCGCGATCCGCTCCCTCCAGGCCACGGGCCTCGAGGTCGGTTCGATCCAGGACGTCACGCCGACCCCGCACAACGGCTGCCGTCCGCCCAAGCGTCGCCGCGTCTGACGTTCGCTTGACTTGAGGTTTTCGGGCGGTACGGCTCCTTTGGGCCGTACCGCCCGTACCCTTGTACTACTCAGGGCATCAAATAGTGGGTGCCCCTGACTGAAGGAATCGCTACATGCTGATCGCTCAGCGTCCCTCGTTGACCGAAGAGGTCGTCGACGAGTTCCGCTCCCGGTTCGTCATCGAGCCGCTGGAGCCGGGCTTCGGCTACACCCTCGGCAACTCCCTGCGTCGTACGCTCCTCTCCTCGATCCCGGGTGCGGCTGTCACGTCCATCCGCATCGACGGTGTCCTGCACGAGTTCACCACCGTGCCGGGCGTCAAGGAGGACGTCACCGACCTCATCCTCAACATCAAGCAGCTGGTCGTCTCCTCGGAGCACGACGAGCCGGTCGTGATGTACCTGCGCAAGCAGGGCCCGGGTCTGGTCACCGCCGCCGACATCGCGCCGCCGGCCGGTGTCGAGGTGCACAACCCCGACCTCGTCCTCGCCACGCTCAACGGCAAGGGCAAGCTGGAGATGGAGCTGACCGTCGAGCGCGGTCGCGGCTACGTCTCCGCCGTGCAGAACAAGCAGGTCGGCCAGGAGATCGGCCGCATCCCGGTCGACTCCATCTACTCGCCGGTCCTCAAGGTGACCTACAAGGTCGAGGCCACCCGAGTCGAGCAGCGCACCGACTTCGACAAGCTGATCGTCGACGTCGAGACCAAGCAGGCCATGCGCCCGCGCGACGCCATGGCGTCCGCCGGCAAGACCCTGGTCGAGCTGTTCGGTCTGGCCCGCGAGCTCAACATCGACGCCGAGGGCATCGACATGGGTCCGTCCCCGACGGACGCCGCGCTCGCCGCCGACCTGGCGCTGCCGATCGAGGAGCTGGAGCTCACGGTCCGCTCCTACAACTGCCTCAAGCGTGAGGGCATCCACTCCGTGGGTGAGCTCGTCGCCCGCTCCGAGGCCGACCTCCTGGACATCCGCAACTTCGGTGCGAAGTCCATCGACGAGGTCAAGATGAAGCTCAACGGCATGGGTCTGGCCCTCAAGGACAGCCCGCCCGGATTCGACCCGACCGCTGCGGCGGACGCCTTCGGCGCGGATGACGACGCGGATGCGGGTTTCGTCGAGACTGAGCAGTACTAAGAGCTCGGGACTGACGGTCTGATTTTGGCTGCGCGCGCGTTGTGGTTGCGCGCGCAGTTCCCCGCACCCCTTACGGGGCGCGGGTCCACTGACCCCGGTACCTGATACGGCCGGGGCAGATCACTAGGAGAAACACCATGCCGAAGCCCACCAAGGGTGCCCGTCTGGGCGGCAGCGCCGCGCACGAGAAGCTGATGCTGGCGAACCTCGCCAAGGATCTCTTCGAGCACGGCCGCATCACCACGACCGAGGCGAAGGCCCGCCGCCTGCGTCCGTTCGCGGAGCGTCTGGTCACCAAGGCGAAGAAGGGCGACCTTCACAACCGCCGTCAGGTGCTCCAGGTCATCACGGACAAGAGCGTCGTCCACACGCTCTTCGCCGAGATCGGCCCGCGCTACGAGAACCGCCCGGGTGGCTACACCCGTATCACCAAGATCGGTAACCGCCGTGGCGACAACGCGCCCATGGCCGTCATCGAGCTGGTGGAGGCCCTGACCGTGGCCCAGCAGGCCACCGGTGAGGCCGAGGCGGCGACGAAGCGCGCCGTCAAGGAAGACGCCCTGAAGAAGGACGAGGCCGTCGAGGCCAAGTCCGACGAGGCTGTCGAGGCCCCGGCCGAGGAGTCCAAGGACGCCTGAGTCCTTTCTCCGCGTCAGCGGAGGTGATCCGGACGCCTGAGGCTGAGCCTTCGGAAGCGGGTCAGGAGCGGGTCCGCCCTTCGGGGCGGGCCCGCTTTCGCGTTCCTGAGAGGATCTGTGTGTGAGTGAGGAAGTGAAGCCCGGGTTCGTCCGGGTGCGCCTTGATCTGTCGTACGACGGCCGGGACTTTTCCGGGTGGGCGAAGCAGCGCGAAGGCCAGCGGACCGTCCAGGGCGAGATCGAGGACGCGCTGCGCACGGTCACGCGGTCGAGCGAGACGTACGAGCTGACCGTGGCCGGGCGGACCGACAGCGGGGTGCACGCGCGCGGCCAGGTCGCGCACGTCGACCTGCCGGAGGGCCTGTGGGCCGAGCACCGCGAGAAGCTGCTGCGGCGGCTCGCCGGGCGGCTGCCCCACGACGTGCGGATCTGGCGGGCGGAGGAGGCTCCGGCCGGGTTCAACGCGCGGTTCTCGGCGATCTGGCGGCGGTACGCGTACCGCGTGACCGACCATCCCGGCGGCGTCGATCCGCTGCTGCGCGGTCACGTCCTGTGGCACGACTGGACGCTCGACCTGGACGCGATGAACGAGGCCGCGCGGGCGCTCATCGGCGAGCACGACTTCGCCGCGTACTGCAAGCGGCGCGAGGGGGCGACGACCATCCGCACGCTCCAGGAGCTGCGCTGGGAGCGGCGTCCCGACGGGATCCTCGAAGCGACCGTGCGGGCGGACGCCTTCTGCCACAACATGGTGCGGTCCCTGGTGGGGGCCATGCTGTTCGTGGGGGACGGGCACCGGCCGCCGGACTGGCCGGGCAAGGTGCTCGCGGCGGGGGTGCGGGACTCGGCGGTGCACGTGGTGCGGCCGCACGGGCTCACGCTCGAAGAGGTCGGCTATCCGGCGGACGAGCTGCTCGCGGCGCGCAGCGCGGAGGCGCGGAACAAGCGGTCGCTGCCGTCGGCGGGTTGTTGCTGAGCTCTGGATAGAGCGTTCGTTCTACTCGGGGTTGTTGGCGGCGGCGGAGGCCTGTGCCTCGCCGCGGCGGTTGATCTGGTTGAAGGCGAAGCGGGCGAGGTCGTCGCCGACCTCGTACGCCTTGCGGTCCTTCTCCGTGACGTCCTTGCCGCCGAGGAAGCCGGTCGTCGTGAAGTACGCGTAGCGGCCGTACGCGTTGTACGTGCCGCGGCAGACGGCCGTGCGGCAGAACGTGGCGACGCCCTTGCCGGGCAGCGAGGTGACCAGGCCCTTGTCGGCCTGCTTCTTGACCTCGGCGGCCTGGGCCTCGGTGCCGAAGACGGCCACGCCGACGGTGACGGCGATGCCGTTGCGGGCGTAGGTGACGCGCATCAGCTTGGTGCACTTGTTCTTGGTGAGGACCCGGCCGAGGACCGGCTGGGTCACCGAGGCGCACCGCTTGGTGTCGGCGGTGGCGCCCTTCTTGTAGACCTTGTCGCCGGAGGTCAGCTTCGTGCCGGGGAAGAGGATCGCGGCGCTCAGGGGCGCCTTGTCCTTGTCCGCGTCGGAGATGTAGTCCTTCGGGTCCGGCGGGGGCGGGGGAGTGGTCGCCTCGAAGGACGGCTCCGGGGCCGAGGAGGCGCCGGGGATGTCCGGTGACGAGGGCAGTTCGTTCGCGGGCTTGTTGGAGGCGGCGGCGTCGTCGCCGTTCGCGGAGACGACGGCGACGGCCACGGCCGTGGCGACGCCGATGGTGGCGAGGGCGCCGCCGCCGAGGAGGAGCCATTTGCGGCGACGGGCGCGCTTCTCGGAGGCTTCGGCCAGCGCCGCCCAGTCCGGGGTCTGAGAGCCCCCCGGACCCCACTGAGGTCCCCCTTGCCCAAAGCTCATGCGCGGCATCTTAGACGGGGCGGTGGGGATGTTGAGCCGGGGCCGGGGCGGGTTCTCGCCCTAGCCTGAGCCGCATGAACGCGGGCAAACGTGATGTTTCCGGTGGTACGGGGTGGTGGCTGCGGCCCGCCGCGTGGCAGGCGTGGGCGGTGCTCGGGGTGGTCCTCGGCGCGCTCGTGCTGCGCGTCGCCTGCCGCGTGCCGGACGGCGGCATGGACAACGGGATCGTGGTGCGGGCGGCCGGGGCCTGGCTCGAAGGGCGCTCTCCGTACGCGGACCGGCACTTCCTGTACCTCCCGGGGGCCGTGCTCGCGGCGGTGCCGCAGGCCGTGCTGCCGCAGGGGGTGGTGCGGGTCCTCGTGCCGGTGGGGGTGGTGGCGGCCCTCGCGGGCGGCTGGGCGGGTGCGCTGCGCATCCACGGGGTGCCGTTGGGGAGCCGCTTCGCGGTGTTCGGCCTGCTCGGGCTCGCCCTGGGCTTCGCGCCCTTCGGGCACCTGGTGGAGCTCGGGAACTGGACCGTGGCGTCGGCGGCCGCGCTGCCGCTGGCGCTGCTGTGCGTGTGCCGGGGCCGGTGGGGGCGGGCCGGGGCGGTGCTCGGGGTCGCGGTGGCCGTGAAGCCGCTCCTGGTGCCGGTGCTGCTCCTCTTCGTCTTCGCGCGGCGGTGGCGGGAGCTGGGGATCGCGGTGGGCGTGCCGGTCGCGGTCTCCGCCGCCGCGGCGCTCCTGCTGCCCGACCCGGCGGGCTTCCTCACCCGTACGCTCCCTTTCCTCCTGCGCGGCGGCGACAGCTTCGTCCGGCTCTACGAGGCCTCGCCGGCGGCCGTGCTGCCGCGGCTCGGGGTGCCGGGGGTGGCGGCGTCGTTCGTGGCGGGGGCGGGGGCCGTGGTGGGGGTGTGGTGTGCGTGGCGGCGGTGGGGACGCGGGGACGCGGGGGCGGGGCGGGTCGTGGAGACGGCGGTGGCCCTGATGCTGGCCGCGTTCCTGGTGTCCCGGCCCTCGTACGACCACTATCTGCTGGTCGTGGTGCCGCTGCTCCTCGCGGGGGCGGGGGAGGCGGGGGCCGTGGTGCGCGGGGCCGGGTTCTGGGTGGCGCTGGTGCCGCAGGTGCCGGGGTTCGCGTGGGTGGGGCTCGAGCCGGGGGTGCGGCGGGCCTTCAAGGATTGCGTCACGCTCTGTGTGCTGGCCTTCGCGGTCGCGCGGTGCTGTCTGCGGCCGAGGGCGGTTACTGTGGATGACGCAGGACCGGCAGGACCGCCCGAGGCGGCGGGGTCGGCGGTGCCGGTCTCCAGGGCCGCGTTTTGACCCATACGGGGCGGCGCGGGTAGTCTCGGGGACTGATACGTATTGGCTTCCTCGTTCTCACGCGAAAGGGCCCTTACGTAGGTTCCCTGGAGCAGTTACCAGTGGCTCGCATACGGGCAGCGTCCCCGGCATTGTGAGCCCCAGCTGCATGATCGCTTCCTGGGTGCCGTGTGTCTGGACCCCATCCACTGAAGAAGCGAAGGCTACGAAGTGCGTACGTACAGCCCCAAGCCCGGCGACGTGACCCGTCAGTGGCACGTCATCGACGCCCAGGACATCGTCCTGGGACGTCTGGCGACCACCGCCGCCTCTCTCCTGCGCGGCAAGCACAAGCCGATCTACGCGCCCCACGTTGACACCGGTGACTTCGTCATCATCATCAACGCCGACAAGGTGCACCTGTCCGGCAACAAGAAGACCCAGAAGATGGCCTACCGCCACTCTGGCTACCCGGGCGGCCTCCGTTCGGTCCGCTACGACGAGCTGCTCGAGAAGAACCCCGAGAAGGCCGTCGAGAAGGCCGTCAAGGGCATGCTCCCGAAGAACTCGCTGGGCCGTCAGATGCTCTCGAAGCTGAAGGTCTACAAGGGTGACCAGCACCCGCACGGCGCGCAGCAGCCGCAGCCGTTCGAGATCACCCAGGTCGCGCAGTAAGTCCGGCCACCCCCTAAGACGAAGAGAATCTGAGGATCATCGTGGCCGAGACCACCGCTGAGCAGCCGATCGACGAGACCGTCGACATCGAGCACTACACCACCGAGTCCGAGGCGCCCGTCGAGGGCGAGTACACCTCGGAGTCGAACGCCGCGCGCTTCGGCGACCCGCAGCCGGCCGCCGGCCTGGGCCGTCGCAAGAACGCCATCGCCCGCGTCCGGATCGTCCCGGGCACCGGCAAGTGGAAGATCAACGGTCGCACCCTTGAGGACTACTTCCCCAACAAGGTGCACCAGCAGGAAGTCAACGAGCCGTTCAAGGTCCTCGAGCTCGAGGGCCGCTACGACGTCGTCGCCCGCATCGCGGGTGGCGGTGTCTCCGGTCAGGCCGGCGCCCTGCGCCTCGGCGTGGCCCGCGCCCTGAACGAGGCCGACGTGGACAACAACCGCGGCGCCCTCAAGAAGGCCGGCTTCCTCAAGCGCGACGACCGTGCGGTCGAGCGCAAGAAGGCCGGTCTCAAGAAGGCCCGCAAGGCCCCGCAGTACAGCAAGCGCTAAACATCGCTGCCTGCTAGTACTCACGAACGCCTCGGCGGCACCCTGTGTGCTGCCGGGGCGTTTCGTTTATCAGCGCCCCGTCGATCCGGGGTGGACGCTCGGAATGTCGGAATGTTCGGAGGACAGCAGTGGGACGACTCTTCGGCACGGACGGTGTGCGCGGTGTCGCCAACGCCGATCTGACGGCGGAGCTCGCGCTCGGTCTCTCGGTCGCCGCGGCGCACGTGCTCGCCGAAGCGGGCACCTTCGAGGGCCATCGCCCGACAGCGGTGGTGGGGCGTGACCCGCGCGCGTCCGGGGAGTTCCTGGAGGCCGCGGTCGTCGCGGGCCTGGCGAGCGCGGGCGTGGACGTCCTGCGCGTGGGCGTGCTGCCCACCCCGGCGGTGGCCCATCTCACCGCCGCGCTCGGCGCCGACCTCGGTGTGATGCTGTCCGCCAGCCACAACGCCATGCCCGACAACGGCATCAAGTTCTTCGCGCGCGGCGGCCACAAGCTGGCCGACGACCTGGAGGACCGCATCGAGTCCGTCTACGAGGAGCACCGCACCGGCGCTCCCTGGGAACGGCCCACCGGCGCCGGGGTCGGCCGTGTCACCTCGTACGACCAGGGGCTCGACCAGTACGTGGCGCATCTGATCGGCGTACTGCCGAACCGCCTCGACGGGCTGAGGATCGTCCTGGACGAGGCACACGGGGCCGCCGCCCGGGTCTCCCCGGAGGCCTTCGCGCGCGCGGGCGCCGAGATCGTCACCATCGGCGCGTCCCCCGACGGCCTGAACATCAACGAGGGCTGCGGCTCGACCCATCTGGAGCTGCTCCGGGCCGCCGTCGTCGAGCACGGCGCCGACCTCGGCATCGCGCACGACGGCGACGCCGACCGCTGCCTCGCCGTGGACCACACGGGCGCCGAGGTCGACGGCGACCAGATCCTCGCCGTGCTCGCGCTCGGCATGCGCGAGCGCGGTGTGCTGCGCCGCGACACCGTTGTCGCCACAGTCATGTCAAATCTGGGCTTCAAGCTGGCCATGGAGCGCGAGGGCCTGAAGTTCGTGCAGACCGCCGTCGGCGACCGGTACGTCCTGGAGGAGATGAAGGCCAGCGGCTACGCGCTCGGCGGCGAGCAGTCCGGGCACGTCATCGCCCTGGACCACGCCACCACCGGCGACGGCACCCTCACCGGCCTGCTGCTCGCGGCCCGCGTCGCCGAGACCGGCCGCAGCCTCAAGGACCTGGCCGCCGTCATGGAGCGGCTGCCGCAGGTCCTCATCAACGTGCCGGACGTGGACCGGACCCGGGTGCGGACCTCGACGGAGCTGGCCACCGCGGTCGCCGACGCCGAGCGCGAGCTGGGCGAGACCGGCCGGGTGCTGCTGCGCCCCTCCGGCACCGAGCCGCTGGTGCGCGTGATGGTGGAGGCCGCCGACATCGAGCAGGCCCGCTCGGTGGCCGGGCGCCTCGCGGACGTGGTGAAGTCCGCGCTCGGTTAGGGAAGGCCGAACTTCTTCGCGGTGCGTTCGCGCTGCCGGGCCCAGAGCAGCTTCTGGGCGAGCAGCGTGAACGTACCGGCGAGGACGATGCCGAGCAGATTGAGCAGGAGCTGCTCGGTGGAGCCCCAGGCCTGGCGGTACTCGTCGTAGCTGAAGGCCACCGCGGCGTTCGCCGCCGCCGGGACCGTCGTCACCGAGATGGCGACGCCCACGAGCGCGCCCGACTTCGCCGACGTCAGCGACAGGGTGCCCGCCGCGCCCGCGAGGACGGCCACGACGAAGGAGAACCAGTCGGGCCGGTAGATGAAGTTGGTGTTGGGCCGCTTGGCCTCCAGCGCCGCCTGGTCGAAGAGATCGACCGCGTCCATGAAGAAGCTGAACGCCACCGTGACCGCCATGGCGATCGCGAAGCCCGCGATCAGCGCGGTCAGGGAGCGCAGCGCCAGGCGCGGGGCGCGCTGCACGAGCGCCGTGCAGAAGCCCGCGAGCGGGCCGAACTCCGGGCCCACCGCCATCGCGCCCACGATGAGGATCGCGTTGTCGAGGACGACGCCGCAGGCGGCGATCATCGTGGCGAGCGTGATGAAGGCGACGTACGTGACGGAGAGCGTGGACTCCTCGTGCGTGGCGTCCGCCAGGTGCTCCCACAGGACCGCGTCCGCGCCCTCGCCCGGCGCCTCGTCCTCCGCCTTGTCGGCCCGCAGGGACAGCGACAGGTCGATGTTCTCCAGGGCGATCGAGCCGTGCTTGTCGATCTCCAGGGCGCGCAGGCCGCCGAGCAGCTCGTCGCCCGCCTCCCGGGCCACGTCGCACATCACGATGTCGCCCGACGGGTTGCGGGCCGCGCCCGGCACGACGGCGAGGTGGGTCGTACCGGGCGTCTTCTCGATCAGACGCACCACGGCGTCCGTTCGGTCCGCCGGGGTGATCAGGCGCAGATGGAGCATGCCCGCACCTTAACGCCCCGCTGACGCGTCCCCTTCAGAGTTCGCGCGGGCCGGTTCAGAGCTTGCGCAGGCTGAGCCGGCGCACCTTGTGGTCGGGGCCCTTGCGGATGATGAGCGTGGCGCGGCCGCGCGTGGGCGCCACGTTCTCCACCAGGTTCGGCTTGTTGATGGTCCGCCAGGTGGTGCGGGCGTAGTCGAGCGCCTCCTCCTCGGAGACCTGCGTGTACTTCCGGAAGTACGACGACGGGTTCTGGAAGGCGGTCTCGCGCAGCTTGCGGAACCGGTTCAGGTACCAGCGCTCGATGTCCTCGGTGCGGGCGTCGACGTACACGCTGAAGTCGAAGTAGTCGGCCAGGCCCACGCGGGTGCGGCCGTCCTTGCCGGGCAGGGCGGGCTGCAGCACGTTCAGCCCCTCGACGATGAGGATGTCGGGGCGGCGGACCGTCAGGCGCTGGCCGGGCACGATGTCGTAGATCAGGTGCGAGTAGACCGGTGCCGTCACCTCGTCCTTGCCCGCCTTGACGTCGGCGACGAAGCGGGTCAGTGCCCTGCGGTCGTACGACTCCGGGAAGCCCTTGCGCGACATCAGGCCGCGCGCCTGGAGCTCCTTGGTGGGCAGCAGGAAGCCGTCCGTCGTCACCAGCTCCACGCGCGGGTGCTCGGGCCAGCGCGAGAGCAGGGCCTGGAGCAGCCGCGCCACCGTCGACTTGCCCACGGCGACGGAACCCGCGACCCCTATGACGAAGGGCGTGCCCGACTGGGAGCCCTTCACGCCGGTGTCGCCCAGGAAGGTGTTGAGCGCTCCGCGCAGGCCGTCGGTGGCGCCCACGTAGAGGTTGAGGAGGCGGGAGAGCGGGAGGTAGATGTCCCGCACCTCGTCGAGGTCGATGACGTCGCCGAGGCCGCGCAGCTTCTCCAGCTCGGCGGCGGTCAGGGGCAGCGGCGTCTTTTCGCGCAGCGCGCTCCACTCGGAACGGGTGAGGTCGACGTAAGGGGTCGCCTCCGGCTTGTGCCGGTTGGCGCCCCGTGGCGGCGAGGAGACCAAAGAGATCACAGTCCATTGTTACGGCAGTTTGAACGTCCGTGCGGGTGGGGTGTGTCACCTCTCTCCTGTCCGGGGCCCTCCGATCTCTCCTGTCCGGGGCCCTCCGATCCGTTCGGGCTCCTCCGTCGTTGTGGTGGTGCTTCGGCGCTACGGCCTTCGTGGTTAGCTGCCGCCGTGATTATTGGTGTGGGTATCGACGTCGCCGAGATCGACCGGTTCGCCGCGTCCCTGGAGCGGACGCCGGGGATGCGGGAACGGCTCTTCGTGGAGCAGGAGTTGTTCCTGCCCAGCGGTGAGCCGCGCGGGGTCGCGTCCCTCGCCGCCCGGTTCGCCGCCAAGGAGGCGCTCGCCAAGGCCCTCGGCGCGCCGCCCGGGCTGCGCTGGACCGACGCCGAGGTGTACGTGGAGGAGACCGGGCAGCCCCGCCTGCGGGTCTCCGGGACCGTGGCCGCGCGGGCCGAGGCGCTGGGGGTGCGCGGGTGGCACGTGTCCCTGAGCCACGACGCGGGCGTGGCCTCCGCGGTCGTCATCGCCGAGGGGTAGCCCCTGCCGCGGTGCTGCCGGGGCGCGCGGTGTGCGCGAGACTTGGTGGATGCGTACTGCGTATCGCGTGGAGGACGTACGGGCGGCCGAGCGCGCGCTGATGGCGCGGGTTCCCGAAGGGGCGCTGATGCAGCGGGCCGCGGCGGGGCTCGCCGTGGCCTGCGGGCAATTGCTCGGGAAGGTGTACGGGGCGCGTGTCGTGCTCCTGGTCGGCAGCGGGGCCAACGGCGGTGACGCGCTCCATGCCGGGGCGCGGCTCGCTCGGCGCGGGGGCGGGGTGACGGCCGTGCTGCTCTCGCCGGAGCGGGCTCATGCGGGCGGGCTCGCGGCGTTGCGGGGGGCCGGGGGGCGGGTGGTCGACGGCTCGGGGGGCGGTTCCGGCCCTGCCTTCGCCTCCCTTTCGGGTGCCGACCTTGTTGTCGACGGGATCGTGGGCATCGGCGGCAAGGGCGGCCTGCGGCCCGGCGCCGCCGAACTCGCCCGTGCCGCCGAGGAGTCCGGGTCCCTGGTCGTGGCCGTCGACCTGCCGAGCGGGGTCGACGCCGACACCGGCGAAGTGCGCGGCGCGGCCGTGCGCGCGGACGCGACCGTGACGTTCGGCGCGTACAAGCCCGGGCTCCTCGTCGATCCCGCCCGGGAGTACGCCGGGGCCCTGCGGCTCGTGGACATCGGGCTCGGTGCTGAACTCTCCGCGTACGCGCCCGCGGTGGAGGCCCTGCAGTACGCCGATGTGGAGCAGCTTCTTCCGGTTCCGGGGGCCGAGAGCGACAAGTACCGGCGCGGGGTCCTCGGCGTCGTCGCCGGGTCCGCCCGCTACCCGGGCGCGGCCGTCCTCACCGTCGCCGGCGCGCTGCGCGGGGGCGCCGGGGCCGTGCGGTACGTGGGGCCCGCCGCGGACGCCGTCATCGCCCGCTTCCCCGAGGCGCTGGTGTCGGCGGGGCCGGTGCCCAAGGCCGGGCGCGTGCAGGCCTGGGTGGTGGGGCCGGGGCTCGGGGACGGGCACGGGGACGCGGGGGAGCGGCTGCGGGACGTGGTCGCCGCGGAGGTGCCCGTGCTCGTCGACGCGGACGGGCTGCGGCTCGTGGACGCCTCGGCCGTGCGGAGGCGGGGCGCGCCGACGCTGCTCACCCCGCACGCGGGGGAGGCGGCCGCGCTGCTCGGGGTGGGGCGGGCGGAGGTCGAGGCGGCCCGGCTCGACGCGGTGCGGGAGCTGGCCGGGCGGTACGGGGCCACGGTGCTGCTCAAGGGGTCCACGACGCTGGTCGCCGGGGCCGGCGGGGGTGTCGTGCGGGTCAATCCGACGGGGACCGGGTGGCTGGCCACCGCGGGGAGCGGGGACGTGCTGTCGGGGCTTGCCGGGGCGCTGCTCGCGGCGGGGCTCGGGGCTCGGGACGCGGGGGCGGTGGGGGCGTTTCTGCACGGGCTCGCGGGGCGGCTCGCGGCCGAGGGGGCGCCGGTGGGCGCGCAGGACGTGGCGGAGGCCGTTCCGGCGGCCTGGCGGGACGTGCGGCGCGGCTAGCGCGGGGCGCCGCCATTCTGGGGTGCGTCGCCTTCCCTGGGGTGCGTCGCCTTCCCTGGGGTGCGTCGCCTTCCCTGGGGTGCGTCGCCTTCCCTGGGGTGTGACGCCTCCCGGGGTGCGTCGTTCGTCTGCGCCTGCGTCGTGGTGTGCCGTCCGGCCGTGGTGGGGCGGGGCCGCCCCGGTATGTCCGTCCTCGCCGTCACCTGCGCGGGTCGGCCTCCCCGCGCGACGCGGCGCACTCGGGGTGCTCCGGGCGGACATACCGGTGCGTCCCCTCATGTTTCGTCGGCGGCTTTCCGTCGGTGGGGCGGACGTTCGGTGTTCTTCCGGTGGTGGTGATTTGTCCCGTACGTGCCATGTGGGGTGGCTCTTCGGCGGGGTTCTCTTCCGCTCTGAGAGACTGTTCGACGATGACTGATACTGCACTGCCGCGCGTGCGCGCTGAGATCGACCTCGCTGCCCTTCGGGCCAACGTGCGGACGCTGCGTGCGCACGCGCCCGGTGCCGCGTTCATGGCCGTCGTGAAGGCGGACGGGTACGGGCACGGAATGGTGCCGTGTGCCAAGGCCGCGTTGGACGCGGGGGCCGACTGGGTCGGGACCGCCACGCCGGAGGAGGCGCTCGCGCTGCGGGCCGCGGGTGTCGGTGGGCGCGTGATGTGCTGGCTGTGGACGCCGGGGTCGCCCTGGCGGGAGGCCGTCGAGGCGGACATCGACGTGTCGGTGAGCCGGGTGGAGGCCCTGGCCGAGGTCGTCGCCGCCGCGCGGGCCGTCGGGCGCACGGCCCGGGTGCAGCTCAAGGCCGACACCGGTCTCGGGCGCAACGGGTGCATGCCCGAGGACTGGCCGGAGCTCGTGCGCGAGTCCCTGCGCGCGGAGGCCGACGGCCTGGTGAAGGTCACGGGCCTGTGGTCGCACTTCGCCTGCGCCGACGAGCCGGGGCACCCCTCGATCGCCGGGCAGCTGCGGACGTTCCGGGAGATGGTCGGGTACGCCGAGGGGGCGGGGCTCGACCCCGAGGTGCGGCACATAGCCAACTCCCCGGCCACGCTCACCCTGCCCGAGACGCACTTCGACCTGGTGCGGCCGGGCATCGCGATGTACGGGGTCTCGCCCAGCCCCGAGATCGGGACGCCCGAGGACTTCGGCCTGCGCCCGGTGATGACGGTCGCCGCGGCCCTGGCCCATGTGAAGCGCGCCCCGGCCGGGCACGGGGTGAGCTACGGGCACCTCTACACCACGGCGGGCGAGACGACCCTCGGCCTCGTGCCCGCGGGCTACGGGGACGGCATCCCGCGGCACGCCTCCGGCACGGGTCCGGTGCTCGTCGGCGGCAAGTGGCGGACCGCCGCCGGGCGGATCGCCATGGACCAGTTCGTGGTGGACCTCGGCGGTGACGAGCCCGAGGTCGGCGCGGAGGCGGTGCTCTTCGGGCCCGGCGACCGCGGGGAGCCCACCGCCGAGGACTGGGCGCGGGCCGCGGGCACCATCGCGTACGAGATCGTGACGCGCATCGGGTCGCGCGTCCCGCGCGTCTATGTGAACGAGCGGCCGGGCACCGGCGACTGAAGAGGAGCGGCACGTGGGCGAGGGCAGCACGGGGGCGGCCGCCGAGGTGGTCGAGGCGGTGGCGGGACGGCCGGGCGCCGCGGTGACGACGTGGCGGCGGGCCGGGGTCGCGGGCGCCGCCATAGGAGTCATCGCGGCGGGCGCCGCGGCCGGGGTCGCCATCGAGCGGCTCACGGTCGGGCGCGGCATGCGCAAGAAGGCCCGTCTCGCCCTCGACGCCTCGGGGCCGTACGGCTCGCTGCGCGGCACACCCGGCAAGGCGTACGCCGATGACGGCACGGAGCTCGCCTTCGAGGTCGACGAGGTGGGTGTCGAGGGCCCGCAGGCCGCTCGGCGGCGTCGGCTGTTCGGGCGGCGGGCGCCCGCCCCCGTCACCGTCGTGTTCAGCCACGGCTACTGCCTCAGCCAGGACTCCTGGCACTTCCAGCGCGCCGCCCTGCGCGGCGTCGTCCGGGCCGTGTACTGGGACCAGCGCAGCCACGGGCGCTCGGGGCGCGGCGCGGCCCGGCTGCGCGACCGCGAGCCGGTCACCATCGACCGGCTCGGCCGGGACCTGAAGGCCGTCATCGACGCGGCCGCGCCCGAGGGGCCGCTGGTCCTCGTCGGGCACTCCATGGGCGGCATGACGACGATGGCCCTCGCCGACCAGTTCCCGGAGCTGATCCGCGAGCGCGTGGTCGGTGTCGCCCTCGTCGGTACGTCCGCCGGCGGGCTCGGGGAAGTCAACTTCGGGCTCCCGGTGGCGGGGGTGAACGCCGTACGGCGCGTGCTGCCCGGCGTCCTGCGGGCGCTCGGCTCGCAGGCCGAGCTGGTGGAGCGCGGGCGGCGGGCCACGTCCGACCTGTTCGCGGGCATCATCAAGCGGTACTCGTTCTCGTCGAAGGACGTCGACCCGGCGGTCGCGCGGTTCGCGGAGCGGATGATCGAGTCCACGCCGATCGACGTGGTCGCGGAGTTCTACCCGGCGTTCACCGAGCACGACAAGGCCGACGCCCTCAAGCACTTCGCCGAGCTGCCCGTGCTCGTGCTCGCCGGGGACAAGGACCTGGTCACGCCGAGCGAGCACAGCGAGGTGATCGCCGATCTGCTGCCGGACGCGGAGCTCGTCCTGGTGCCGGACGCCGGTCACCTGGTCATGCTGGAGCACCCGGAGGTGGTCACCGACCGCCTGGCGGACCTGCTGGCACGGACGGGCGCGGTCGGCACCGGCTGACCGGTTAACGTGGGGCCCATGGAAGCACCGCACAGCCCCGCCGTCCCCGCCGCCACCCTGAAGATCGCCGTCAACTCCCCAGAGCAGATGGGCGAGTTGGGCCGCCGCCTGGCCAAGATCCTGCGCCCGGGCGATCTCGTCATGCTCACCGGCGAGCTCGGCGCGGGCAAGACGACGCTGACGCGCGGCCTCGGCGAGGGCCTCGGCGTGCGCGGTGCCGTCACCTCGCCGACCTTCGTCATCGCCCGCGTCCACCCGCCCCTCGGCGACGGTCCCGCCCTGGTGCACGTGGACGCGTACCGCCTGGGCGGCGGGCTCGACGAGATGGAGGACCTGGACCTGGACGTGTCGCTTCCGGACTCCGTGGTCGTCGTCGAGTGGGGCGACGGCAAGGTCGAGGAGCTGTCGGACGACCGGCTGCACCTGGTCATCCACCGGGCCGTGGGAGACACCACGGATGAGGGACGCGAGATCACGGTGCACGGGATCGGGGCGCGCTGGCAGGACGCCGATCTGAGCGTCCTGGCCGTCTGATTCCTCCCCGGCTGTCTGATTCCTTCCTGGCCGTGTGAGTCCTTCCTGGCTGTGTGAGTCCTCCCTGGCCGTTTGAGTCCTCCCCGGCCGTCTGAGTCCTCCCCGGCCCGTCCCGGTTGTTCCCGGCCCGTCTGAGGTCGGTCCCGGCCCGTCCCGGTCGGTTCCGGTTGTTCTCCGGCCCGTCCCGGTCGGTTCCGGTCGTTCCGCGGCCCGTCCCGGTCGTTCCCCGGCTGCTCGGGTTTGTTCTCGTCGCCCCGGCCGGTTCGTCCTTGCTGCCGCCGCCGGTCGTTCTTGTCGGCCCTGCCGGGGACTGTTCCCGTCCACATTTTCCGACAAGGCGTCGGTAAGATGTTGCGTGGCGGGTGCCGGGCGTGTTCACATGGATACCGGTACTGGTTAGGTCTACCTAACCACGTCTGCTCCCGAAGCCTCAGGAGGCGTCCATGCCGGCTTCAGAACGAGACGTACAGCCCCGGCCGCAGGGGCTGACGGCGCAGCCGTCCAGTTGCTCGATGCGTGAGCTGCTCGCGTCGTGCGCCGCCGCGAGCGCCGTCTCCACGCCTCCGGCCGCGCCCGTGCCCCAGGAAGCCCCCGTGGACGAACCGCGGCGCGACGCCGCGTAGCGGGGCTACTTGACGACGACGACCGTCGTCTCGATGGTCGCGAAGTCCCACATCGCGTTGCCGTCCTCGCGGGAGGAGCGGATGCCGCCGGTCTTCTTCGCGGGGTCCGGCTTCTCCGTGGAGCCGTTGAGCGCCGCGCTGAACCCGACCGTTATGCCGTCGACCGTCGTGAAGCGCACGACGTGCTCGACCTGCCTGCCGTCCGAGCCGGTGACCTGGCCCTGGCGCGAGGTGACCTCGTAGGTGCCGGGCTCGGGGTCGACGGTGCTCGGCGTGACCCGGTACGTGCGCTTCGCCTTGCCGGAGTCACCGACCAGCCAGACCCGGTCGTCCTCCAGCGAGTACACGACCCGTTTGCCGGTGCCCGAGCGGTCCGGAAGGGCCAGCGAGCCGCCCTTGCCCTTGGGGGACTTCGTGGGGGTCGTGGGGGACTTGTCCGGCCGCGCGTTCAGGTCGTCCGGCGCGCTCGCGGAGGCCTGGTAGGCGAGGAATCCGACCACGGCGAGGGCGGCGGCGGTGAGCCCGGCCACGAATCCCGAGCTGGTCCTGGACACTGAGCCACCTTCCCTACGTACGGCTATGGAGTGACGGTAGCAGCAGGCGCACCCCTGGCCGGTGCGGCCGTGCGCGGGGCCTCGGAGCCGTAGGCTGTTCGCGTGCTCTTGCTCGCTCTGGATACCGCAACCCCCGCCGTCACCGTCGCGCTGCACGACGGCACGTCCGTCGTCGCCGAGTCGAGTCAGGTCGACGCGCGCCGCCACGGCGAGCTGCTGCTGCCCGCCGTCGACCGCGTCCTCGCCGACGCGGGCGTGAGACTCGACGCGGTCACCGCCGTCGTCACCGGGGTCGGCCCCGGGCCGTACACCGGTCTGCGGGTGGGCCTGATGACGGCCGACACCTTCGGCCTCGCGCTCGGCGTGCCCGTGTACGGGGTGTGCACGCTCGACGGTCTGGCGTACGCCTCGGGGATCGAGGACGGCCCCTTCGTCGTGGCCACCGACGCGCGCCGCAAGGAGGTCTACTGGGCCAGGTACGAGGACCCGCGCACGCGCGTCTCGGGGCCCGCCGTGGACCGGCCCGCCGACATCGCCGAGCAGGTCGCCGGACTTCCGGCCGTCGGCGCGGGCGCCACGCTCTACCCGGACACCTTCCCCGACGCCCGCGGGCCCGAGCACGTGGCGGCCGCCGCCCTGGCCGCGCTCGCCGCCGGGAAGCTGGCCGCGGGCGAGGAGCTCCTGGAGCCGCGCCCGCTGTACCTGCGCCGCCCGGACGCGCAGGTGCCCAAGAACTACAAGGTGGTCACCCCCCAGTGACCACCGTGACGACCCACGCCGCCGTGCTGCGCGAGATGCGCTGGTGGGACATCGACCCCGTCCTCGCCCTCGAGAAGGAGCTCTTCCCGGAGGACGCCTGGTCGCGCGGCATGTTCTGGTCCGAGCTCGCGCACGCGCGCGGGCCGGGCTCGACGCGCCGCTATCTGGTGGCGTACGACGGCGAGCGCCTGGTCGGCTACGGCGGGCTCGCGGTGGCGGGCACCGACTCCGACGGCGGCGACGCGCTGGCCGCCGACGTGCAGACCATCGCCGTGGCCCGGGACCAGTGGGGCACCGGGCTCGGCGCGCGGCTGCTCACCGAGCTCCTGCGGTACGCGACCGCCTTCGAGGCCACCGAGGTGATGCTCGAGGTGCGGGTGGACAACACCCGGGCGCAGAAGCTGTACGAGCGCTTCGGGTTCGAGCCGATCGGCTTCCGCCGCGGCTATTACCAGCCGGGGAACGTGGACGCGCTGGTGATGCGCCTCTCGGACCCCTCAGCCCTGCCGCAGGCCCCGCACCCCTCCCCGAACGGCCGGGCCGACGGCCCCGTGAACGGCGTACAAGGAACCGAGATCCATGGCTGACCTCCGCGACGAGCCCCTCGTCCTCGGCATCGAGACCTCCTGCGACGAGACCGGCGTCGGCATCGTGCGCGGCACCACGCTGCTCGCCGACGCCGTCGCCTCCAGCGTCGACGAGCACGCGCGCTTCGGCGGCGTCGTGCCCGAGGTCGCCTCGCGCGCGCACCTGGAGGCGATGGTCCCGACGATCCAGCGCGCCCTGAAGGACGCGGGCGTCGCCGCCTCCGACCTCGACGGGATCGCCGTCACCGCGGGGCCCGGCCTCGCGGGCGCGCTGCTCGTCGGCGTCTCGGCCGCGAAGGCGTACGCGTACGCGCTCGGCAAGCCGCTGTACGGCGTGAACCACCTGGCCTCGCACATCTGCGTGGACCAGCTGGAGCACGGTGCGCTGCCCGAGCCGACGATGGCGCTCCTCGTGTCCGGGGGGCACTCCTCGCTGCTGCTCTCCACCGACATCACCTCCGACGTCCGGCCGCTTGGAGCGACCATCGACGACGCCGCGGGGGAGGCCTTCGACAAGATCGCTCGGGTGCTGAACCTGGGCTTCCCGGGCGGTCCCGTCATCGACCGGTACGCGCGCGAGGGCGACCCCGAGGCGATCGCCTTCCCGCGCGGTCTGACCGGCCCGCGCGACCCCGCGTACGACTTCTCCTTCTCCGGCCTGAAGACGGCCGTGGCACGCTGGATCGAGGCCAAGCGGGCCGCGGGCGAGGACGTGCCGGTGCGGGACGTGTCCGCGTCCTTCCAGGAGGCGGTCGTCGACGTGCTCACCCGCAAGGCGGTCAGGGCCTGCAAGGACGAGGGCGTCGACCACCTGATGATCGGCGGCGGCGTCGCCGCGAACAGCCGCCTCCGCGCGCTCGCCCAGGAGCGCTGCGAGCGCGCGGGCATCCGCCTGCGGGTGCCGCGGCCCAAGCTCTGCACGGACAACGGCGCGATGGTCGCCGCGCTCGGCGCGGAGATGGTGGCGCGCAATCGGCAGCCGTCCGACCTCGGGCTCTCGGCGGACTCCTCCCTGCCGGTGACGGAGCCGCACGTGCCGGGCGCGCACGCCCACACCCACGATCACGACCACGTGCACGAGGTCAGCAAGGACAACCTCTACTCATGAGCGTCGCGCTGATGTGGGAGGCCCGCGCCGCCGAGGGGCGCGGGCCCGAGCTGCTCGCCTGGGCGCGCGCCCAGGACCTCGCGGCCGCGCCGGTGCGCCGGGAGACCTTCCGCGCGCCCCAGGACCGCGTCCTCGTCATCACCTGGTGGGACGCCGCGTACGACGCCGAGCTGCCGGAGCTGCCCGCGCCGCCCGGGGACCTGGTGTCCCGCGCGCCGCACCGCTGGCGCTTCGAGCCCGTCGACTCCTAGCCGTCCTCCGCGGGGGCGGGGGCCGGGTGCCCCACGAGCATGGTGGGCGCGCCCGCGACCCGGGTGAGGAAGACCGTGGCGGAGCGGGGGCCCCGGGGCTTCACCTTGCGGCGGAGCTCCTCCGGCTCCACGGCCGAGCCCCGCTTCTTGACCGTGAGCACGCCGACCTCCCGCTCCCGAAGGAGCGCCTTCAGCTTCTTCACGTTGAACGGCAGCTGGTCCGTGATCTCGTACGCGCTGGCGTACGGCGTCGTGCGGGCCACGTCGGAGGTGACGTAGGCGATCGTCTCGTCGACGAGCCCGCCCTCGACCCGTGCGGCGACCTCCGCGACGAGGTGGGCGCGGATGACGGCGCCGTCCGGCTCGTACAGATAGCGGCCGACGGGGCGCACAGCGGGGTCCGGAAGCATGGTCGCGCGCCCCGCGCACAAAGTGGCGCGTGAGGGCAGGAGGGTTGCCCGGTGCGAGCCGGGCGCATCCGTGCCGAACCACAGCACCGCCTCCTTCACGTCCCCGCCGTCCGAGATCCACTCGGCCTCCGCCTCCTCGGGCACCGCCTCGTGCGGGATGCCGGGGGCGATCTTCAGGGCCGCGCGCGGGGCCTTCCTCGCGGCCGCCACCGCCCAGGACAGCGGGGGCGAGTACGCCTCCGGGTCGAAGATCCGCCCGCCCGTCGCCCGACCACCGCCCCTCAACGACGGGCTTCGCCGGGCCCCTCCCTGTCCGCCGCCGCGCCGCGCGGGGTCCACGAAGACCGCGTCGTACCCGGCCGTGTCCACCTCCGTGACATCCGCCTCGCGGACCTCGATGAGGTCCTCCAGACCGAGGGCGGCGGCGTTCGCGCGGGCGACCGCGCAGGTCAGCGGGTCGCGGTCGACGGCGACGACCTCGATTCCGGCGCGCGCGAGCGCGAGCGCGTCGCCGCCGATGCCGCCGCACAGATCGGCGATCCGCCGCACGCCGAGCTCCTTGAACCGCTCCGCCCGGTACGTCGCGACGGACGCGCGCGTGGACTGCTCGACGCCGTTCGGCGTGAAGAACATCCGCGCGGCGTCCCCGGCGCCGAACTTCGCCACCGCCCGCTGCCGCAGCCGCGCCTGGGCGAGCGCCGCCGAGACCAGATCGGCGGGGTGGTCGCGGCGCAGCCGGGTCGCGACCGCGAGCTCCGCGGCCGGTTCGACATCCCGTACGGCGTCGAGGAGGGCGGTGCCCTCGGCGGTGAGGAGCGCGGCGAAGGCCGTCGTGGAGGGCTGCGGATCGTGCGGAGCGTTCACGGGCCCATTGTGGGCCAGTCGGTGGAAGGTGCGCGTCCGGCGGCGGTGTCGAGCCCTCGGCAGGGCTCTGAACTGCGAGGATCCGGCGCCATGCGACTAGTACGACAAAATGGAGAATCGGTAGGAAAGGTGAGAGGTCGGGCGCTGCTCGTCCTCGCCGCGCTCGGCGTCGGCGCGGTCGCCTCCGGCTGCTCGGCGGACCCGGACACCGGTGCGGGCCGCGAGCGCGGGGCCCCCGCCGCCCACGGCCAGCAGCCGCGCCTCGCCCCGCCCGCCCAGGCCCTGCGCGAGTACGCCCAGCGGCTGCGCGCGAGCCAGGCCGCGCGGGCCGCCGCCGCGAAGCGCTGGGGACTCGCCGAGGTCCCGCTCACGGCGCCCGCGGCGCCCGCCGCCAAGGCGCGCCCCGCCACCCGCAAGGGCTTCGAGGTCCAGGGGCAGGCGGAGCTGCCGCCGGTGTTCACCACGGTGCCCACCAAGGACAAGGTCGTCTTCCTGACCGTCGACGACGGCGCCGAGAAGGATCCGGCCTTCCTGCGGATGATGAGCGACCTGAAGATCCCGTACACCGCGTTCCTCAGCGACTACCTCGTCAAGGAGGACTACGGCTACTTCAAGCGGATGCGGGACCACGGCGTCGCGCTGAACAACCACACCCTCAACCACCGCTATCTGCCCGGCCTTTCGTACGAGGCCCAGCGGCAGGAGATCTGCGGCATGCAGGACGTCATCGAGCGGCGCTACGGCAAGCGCCCCGAGCTCTTCCGGCCGCCGTACGGCAACTACAACCGCGACACCCTGCGCGCCGCCAAGTCCTGTGGCGTCAAGGCGGTGCCGCTGTGGGCTTCCGAGGGCTTCGCCGACCACATGGAGTGGCGCGAATGGGACAAGGACCTGCACCCCGGCGACATCATCCTCACGCACTTCCGGGGCCGCGAGGACTGGAAGGGCACGATGCCCGACATGGTCCGCACGGTCCTGAAGACGGTCACCGACAGGGGGTACGCGGTGGCTCGCCTGGAGGACTACCTGTGAGGCGCACCGCCACCGCGGCGACCCTCCTGCTCCCCCTCCTGCTGACGGCCTGCGCCCCGTCGGTGGACCCGATCGAACGCCTGGGCAGGAAAGCGGCCGAACGGATGTCGCCCGGCTGTGGGCAGTCGTTCCGCACGGCGAACCCTCCCGGCGCCGGGCAGCCGCTGACAGGGCCCCAGGCGGAGAGGCCCCCCTCCGGGCGAAGCCCCAGCGCCCCCGCGCCCCGCGCGGAACCCACCCGCCCCGCGAAACGTTGCCCGAAGGAGCCCCCGCGCTAGCTCCTCGGCCACCCCTCGCAGAGGGGAAACCTGCCAAGCCGGGGGCAGCCAATTGGCACTCCGCTTGACCGAGTGCTAATCGCCGTCCTAGTCTCGGGCCTGGCACTCCCACCTGGAGAGTGCCAGAAGCGACGGGCAGGTCCGGCACCCGCGACGACGGATCGACCTGGTCGCCACCTCTAGATCAGTTAACCCCGCGAGATCTCCGAAGGGGGAGGTCGGATCGTGACGACCGCCAGCTCCAAGGTTGCCATCAAGCCGCTTGAGGACCGCATCGTGGTCCAGCCGCTCGACGCCGAGCAGACCACGGCCTCTGGCCTGGTTATTCCGGACACCGCGAAGGAGAAGCCCCAGGAGGGCGCCGTCCTCGCCGTGGGCCCGGGCCGCTTCGAGAACGGCGAGCGCCTGCCGCTCGACGTGAAGGTCGGCGACGTCGTGCTCTACAGCAAGTACGGCGGCACCGAGGTGAAGTACAACGGCGACGAGTACCTGGTGCTCTCCGCCCGCGACGTGCTCGCGATCATCGAGAAGTGATCGAGCGCTAGTCGCCTGCTTCACCCAGCAGATTTGTTTCGCGCTGCGCCCCTGGTCACCCCGCTGATTGCCGGGCGGCGAGGGGCGCAGTTCGTTCACCCGAGTTTTCCGAGAGGGCTGAATCGCTCCCATGGCGAAGATCCTGAAGTTCGACGAGGACGCCCGTCGCGCCCTTGAGCGCGGCGTCAACAAGCTTGCCGACACGGTCAAGGTGACGATCGGCCCCCGCGGCCGCAACGTCGTCATCGACAAGAAGTTCGGCGCCCCGACCATCACCAACGACGGCGTCACCATCGCCCGTGAGGTCGAGGTCGAGGACCCGTACGAGAACCTCGGCGCCCAGCTGGTGAAGGAGGTGGCGACCAAGACCAACGACATCGCTGGTGACGGCACCACCACCGCCACCGTGCTCGCCCAGGCCCTGGTCAAGGAAGGCCTGCGCAACGTCGCCGCCGGTGCCTCCCCGGCCGCCCTGAAGAAGGGCATCGACGCCGCCGTCAAGGCCGTCTCCGACGAGCTGCTCGCCACCGCGCGGCCGATCGACGACAAGTCCGACATCGCCGCCGTGGCCGGGCTCTCCGCCCAGGACCAGCAGGTCGGCGAGCTCATCGCCGAGGCGATGGACAAGGTCGGCAAGGACGGTGTCATCACCGTCGAGGAGTCCAACACCTTCGGCCTGGAGCTGGACTTCACCGAGGGCATGGCCTTCGACAAGGGCTACCTGTCGCCGTACTTCGTGACGGACCAGGAGCGCATGGAGGCCGTCCTCGAGGACCCCTACATCCTCATCCACCAGGGCAAGATCGCCTCCATCCAGGACCTGCTCCCGCTCCTGGAGAAGGTCATCCAGGCCGGCTCCTCGAAGCCGCTCCTGATCATCGCCGAGGACGTCGAGGGCGAGGCCCTCTCGACCCTCGTCGTGAACAAGATCCGCGGCACCTTCAACGCCGTCGCGGTGAAGGCCCCCGGCTTCGGCGACCGCCGCAAGGCGATGCTCGGCGACATGGCCACCCTCACCGGCGGCACCGTCATCGCCGAAGAGGTCGGCCTCAAGCTCGACCAGGTCGGTCTCGACGTGCTCGGCTCCGCCCGCCGCGTGACGATCACCAAGGACGACACCACCATCGTCGACGGCGGCGGCAACGCTGCCGACGTCGAGGGCCGCGTCGCCCAGATCAAGGCCGAGATCGAGACCACCGACTCCGACTGGGACCGCGAGAAGCTCCAGGAGCGCCTCGCGAAGCTGGCCGGCGGCGTGTGCGTGATCAAGGTCGGCGCCGCCACCGAGGTGGAGCTGAAGGAGAAGAAGCACCGTCTGGAGGACGCCATCTCCGCGACCCGCGCCGCGGTCGAGGAGGGCATCGTCTCCGGTGGTGGCTCCGCGCTCGTCCACGCCGCCAAGGTGCTCGAGGGCGGCCTCGGCAAGGAGGGCGACGAGGCCACCGGTGTCGCCGTCGTCCGTGGCGCCGTCGTCGAGCCGCTGCGCTGGATCGCCGAGAACGCCGGCCTCGAGGGCTACGTCATCACCACCAAGGTGGCGGAGCTGGAGAAGGGCCAGGGCTTCAACGCCGCGACCGGCGAGTACGTCGACCTGGTCAAGGCCGGCGTCATCGACCCCGTGAAGGTCACGCGCTCCGCCCTGGAGAACGCCGCCTCCATCGCCTCCCTGCTGCTCACGACCGAGACCCTGGTCGTCGAGAAGCCGGCCGAGGAAGAGGCCGACGCCGGTCACGGCCACGGCCACGGTCACTCTCACTGAGCGTGACCTGAGTCGAGCGGTCGACTCGGGCTGACGAAGGCCCGGTATCCCGTCGCGGGATACCGGGCCTTCGCGCTTTCCGCCTGTTCGTGCGGCTCCGCACCTGCTGGGGGTGCGCCGTCCTGTCGGCCGCGGGGGTCGGTGGCCGGTCGCGCCCACGCGGCGGAGCCGCAACGTATACAGCCCCGCGTCCCTTCGGGGGCGCCTTCTACCGCGGCCCGTACTTCCGTCCGGTCCGTGACGTCACCCCGCCGAGGAGGGCGCGCGGCGTCACCTTCACCACGCCCATCATGGCCTTGTAGCGGGGGTCGGGCACGGAGAGGGACTTGCCGCGGGCCAGGTCGGTGAGGGCGGTGGCGACCAGCTTGTCCGCGTCGAGCCACATCCACTTGGGGATGTTGTCGGTGCCCATGCCCGCCCGCTCGTGGAACTCGGTGCGGACGAAGCCGGGGCACAGGGCCATCAGCCGCACCCCGGACCCGGCGAGGTCCCGCGCCGCGCCCTGGGTGAACTGCGCGATCCACGCCTTCGACGCCCCGTAGGTGCCGCGCGGCACGAAGGCGGCCACCGACGCCACGTTCACGACGCCCCCGCGCCCGCGCTCCCGCATCGCCTCCACCGCCGCCGACGTCAGCCGGAGCACCGCCTCGCAGTGCACCTTCAGCATCGTCAGCTCGTCGGCCATCGAGACTTCCAGATAGCGGCCCTTGTTGGCGAAGCCCGCGTTGTTGACGAGCAGGTCGACCGGGTCACGGCGGTTCGCGAGCCGCTGTTCGACGGCCGCGATCCCGTCGTCCGTGGAGAGGTCCGCCGTCAGTACCTCCACCTCGTTCCCGTGCCGGTCGTGCAACTCGGTCGCCTGCTCCCGCAGCCGCTTCGTGTCGCGTGCCACCAGGACGAGGTTGTGGCCGTCGGTGGCCAGGCGCCGTGCGAAGGCGGCACCGATGCCCGAGGTCGCACCCGTGATGAGAGCCGTAGTCATGGACCAAGGCTAGTGAGGCCACGGGCGCCCCCGCGCCACGCGCCCCGCGCACCGGGCCGGCGCGGGCGCCCCGGCGCGCGTCAACCGCCGTGCTTCTCCAGGTACTTGAGGGCCTTCTCCGTTGCCTCGGGGTGCAGCGCGTCCCCGGCCGCGAGCAGCCTCGGCAGCAGCGAGCGGTCCGTGGTCGCCGCCCTGAACTGCAGCGCGACGGTGACGTCGTGGTCGGGGCGGTGCGCGATCTCGACCGTGTCGCCCGCCTGGATCGCACCCGGTTCGAGCACCCGCAGATACGCGCCGGGCAGCAGCGCCTCGGTGAACCGCCGCACCCAGGCCTGCTCGCCCATGTGGCCCTGGAACGTACGGCACGGGATGCGGGACGAGGTGACCTCCAGGAGCAGGTCCGCGCCGACGCGCCAACGCTCCCCGATCAGCGCGCCGTTCACGTCGACGCCGGTCGTGGTGAGGTTCTCGCCGAATGCGCCGTTGGGCAGCTCGCGGCCGAGCTGCCGCCCCCAGGCGTCGAGGTCCTCGCGCGCGAAGGCGTACACCGCCTGGTCGTTCCCGCCGTGGTGGCGCAGTTCGCCGATCGAGTCCCCCGCGAGTCCGCTGCCGCCGGTGCCTTTGGGGCCGGGCGCCGTCACCCGAACGGGCTCGTCCACCGGCTGTTTGTCGATTCCGGTGAGGCTGCTGGGGGAGCTGGTGTACGGGACGGACTTCAGGCGTCCCACATTCACGGAGAGAAGCTTCATGCGGTCAGGCTAAGGGAGCGTGCTCAAAGCAGCTACGCAATATTGTGCATTATTCCCAAGGGTCACTTATGCTCGACGCATGATCGAGGCCCGTCATCTCCGTGTCCTGCGCGCCGTGGCCGCCACCGGCTCCTTCTCGGCCGCGGCCCGCGAGCTCGGCTGCACCCAGCCCGCCGTCAGCCAGCAGATGAAGGCCCTGGAGGCGTCCACGGGCACCCCGCTGCTCATCCGTACGGGCCGCGAGATGCGCCTCACGCAGGCGGGCGAGGCCCTGGTCAGGCATGCCGCGGGCATCCTCGCCGGGCTGACCGCGGCCGAGGAGGAGGTCGCCGCGATCGCGGGCCTGCGCGCGGGCCGGGTCCGGCTCGTCTCCTTCCCCAGCGGCTCCTCCACGCTCGTGCCCGGCGCACTCGCCGCCCTGCGCGCCGCCCACCCCGGCACCCGCGTCTCCCTGGAGGAGGCCGAGCCGCCGCGCTCGGTGGAGATGCTCCGCGAGGGCGACTGCGACGTGGCTCTCGCCTTCCGGTACGAGGGAGCGAGCGCCGCCGAGGAGTGGGACGACCTCGTCGTCCGGCCCCTGCTCGCCGACCGGCTCGTCGGCCTCGTCCCGGAGGGGCACCGCCTGGCGAAGGCGGACGCCGTCACCATCGGCGAGCTGGCCGACGAGTCGTGGATCGCGGGCTGCCCGCGCTGCCGCCGCCAGCTCGTCGAGGTCTGCCGCGGCGCGGGCTTCGAGCCCCGCATCGACTTCGCGACCGACGACTACCCGGCGGTGATCGGCCTGGTCGGCGCGGGCCTCGGCGTCGCCGTCCTGCCCGAGCTCGCCCTGGAGTCGGTGCGTCCCAAGGGGGCCCGCGCGGTGGTGGTGGAGCCCGCCGTGCGCCGGGAGATCGTCGCGCTCACGCTGCCTGACCTGGCCCAGGTGCCGGCGGTCGCGGCGACCCTCGACCGGCTGGCCCGCGCCGCCGAGCGCTGAGTACGCCACCGAGCGCCCAGCGACGCGCTGGGCGCTCGGCCCGCGCTCGGCCCGCGCGCACGGGAGGGGAAACGTTCCTTCTCGATGTCGGGCCCGCGCGGTGTCAGGGGGAAGCGGCGCCCCCGCCCCCGGCCGACGCCGCGACCAGCCGGTTGCGCGCGCGTCCCATCAGCTCTTCCCGTTCGTCCTCGGTGAGGCCGCCCCACACGCCGTACGGCTCCCGTACGGCGAGCGCGTGCGCGGCGCACTCCGCGCGCACCGGGCAGCGCATGCAGACCTCTTTGGCCGAGTTCTCGCGCGCGCTCCGTGCCGCGCCGCGCTCGCCCTCCGGGTGGAAGAAGAGCGAGCTGTCCACCCCGCGGCAGGCCGCGAGGAGCTGCCAGTCCCACAGATCTGCGTTCGGTCCGGGGAGGCGGGAGAAATCTGCCATTGCGTGTCTCCTGGTAGCCGTCGTGACGCGGATACGGTGCCCATGACCGTACATCTACTGTCTAAGGAGATGAAAATATGACTCATTGCGAATCTAGCCACAGACACCGGGAAAAGGGAAGAAAAGCCGCTAAATGGGGCATAGCCCTCAACCAGGTATGTGCGGTTTCATGCCGCCTGTGCCGTGTCCGCGCCCTCACGTAGAGTGCCGAAGGCGGCAGTCCGACCCGTAACTCTTTCGAGTGACCATCGTTGAGAGTGCGGAGGCGGTTGAAACAACAAGTGCTCGGGCAGGTGTCCGAGTGCGTCAACCGCACAGGTGACGACTTGTACCAGCCTGGAGGCTCAAGGTGACGCGCATCAGCTGCGGAGGACGGCCATGACATCCGTCCTCGTCTGCGACGACTCCCCGCTCGCCCGAGAGGCGCTGCGCCGCGCGGTCGCGACCGTGCCCGGCGTGGAGCGCGTGACGACAGCGGCCAACGGCGAGGAAGTCCTCCGCCGCTGGGGCGCCGACCGCTCGGACCTGATCCTGATGGACGTACGCATGCCCGGACTGGGCGGCGTCGAGACCGTGCGGCGGCTGCTCTCCGCCGACCCCGGCGCGCGCATCATCATGCTCACCGTCGCCGAGGACCTGGACGGGGTCGCGCTCGCGGTCGCCGCGGGCGCCCGCGGCTATCTGCACAAGGACGCCTCGCGCGCCGAGCTGCGCGCGACCGTGACCCAGGCCCTCGCCGACCCGACCTGGCGGCTCGCGCCGCGGCGGCTGAGGTCGGCCGAGATGGGGGCCGCGCCCACGCTCACCGCGCGGGAGATCCAGGTCCTGGAGGGCATGAGCCACGGCCGGTCCAACGCGGAGATCGGGCGCGAGCTCTTCCTCTCCGAGGACACGGTGAAGACGCACGCCAGGCGCCTCTTCAAGAAGCTCGGCGCCTCGGACCGGGCGCACGCGGTGGCGCTCGGCTTCCGCTGGGGTCTGGTTCGCTAGACGGGTTGTCGCGGGGGGCATGGCGATCCCCGCCCGCCGTGCGGCGGGCGGGGCCATGGACGCCCGCAACCGCCCGCCGCGGGAGCGGCTTGTGGCGCTTCGTCGCCGATGCCGCATCCTTGAAGGTGTGGAGTTCCTTGGGGACGAGTCGGCCGAGCGCAAGGGGAGGGTGCGGGAGATGAGTTTCGGCGCACCTGCTCATAACGCTTCGGTGCACAACTATGGACGCGGTGCCACAGATCAGTCAGCACCGAGGCACCATGGACCGATGCGCGAGGACAAGACGACGGTGATCGGTGCCCTCGTCCTTCGCGCTGTCGAGGGTGACGAGCAGGCCACGCACGACCTCCTGGCCCATGTGCACCCTCTCGCCATCCGCTACTGCCGCACCCGGCTCTCCCGACTCCCGGGTGACGCCCGCCACTTCGTGGAGGACCTCGCGCAGGAGGTCTGCGTCGCGGTCCTGCTCGCCCTGCCGCGCTACCGCGACACCGGGCGGCCCTTCGAGGCCTTCGTCTTCGCCATCGCCGCGCACAAGGTCGCGGACCTCCAGCGGGCGGCGATGCGCCACCCGGGGTCGACCGCCGTGCCCTCGGACGAGATGCCCGAGCGGCCCGACGACTCCCTCGGGCCCGAGGAGCGCGCGCTGCTCAGCAGCGACGCGGAATGGGCCAAGAAACTCCTGGCGAACCTCCCCGAGAACCAGCGCGAGCTGCTGCTGCTCCGCGTCGCCGTCGGCCTCACGGCCGAGGAGACCGGGCAGATGCTGGGCATGTCGCCCGGCGCGGTCCGGGTGGCGCAGCACCGGGCGCTGAGCCGTCTGCGGGCCCTGGCCGAGCAGTAGCGCACCGCCCGTGCCGGAGCGGTGGATCCCGCCCCGTTCCGGCCCCTGTGGCCAGGATCTCTTTTCGGCCGCGACGGCGCGTCGCGAAGCGGTGCACTCCGGCCGTACCGGGCACGACCCGGCCGACGAGGGCCCCGAGGAGACTCTGTGTGAACCTACGAAGCCGTAGGGCACCCGGAACTGTGGAATGAGAGAGCCACGCTTCCCGTTAGCATGGACATCCGCACCGATCAAGGCCATTTGGGGAAGGTGTCATGACTGCAAACGTCGACGGAGTGCCCGAGAAATTCGCGACACTCGGGCTGACCTACGACGACGTGCTGCTGCTGCCGGGCGCGTCGGACATGGCGCCGGGTGACATCGACACCGCCTCGCACGTCTCGAAGAACGTCCGGGTGAACGTCCCGCTGCTCTCGGCCGCGATGGACAAGGTCACCGAGTCCCGCATGGCCATCGCCATGGCCCGCCAGGGCGGCGTCGGCGTACTGCACCGGAACCTGTCGATCGCCGACCAGGCGAACCAGGTCGACCTGGTCAAGCGCTCCGAGTCCGGCATGGTGACGGACCCCATCACCGTGCACCCGGACGCCACGCTCGCCGAGGCCGACGCGATCTGCGCCAAGTTCCGCATCAGCGGCGTCCCGGTGACCGACGGCGCGGGCAAGCTGCTCGGCATCGTCACCAACCGCGACATGGCCTTCGAGGCGGACCGCTCCCGCCAGGTGCGCGAGGTCATGACGCCGATGCCGCTGGTCACCGGCAAGGTCGGCATCTCGGGCGTGGACGCCATGGAGCTGCTGCGCCGCCACAAGATCGAGAAGCTGCCGCTGGTCGACGACGGCGGCGTCCTCAAGGGCCTCATCACGGTCAAGGACTTCGTGAAGGCCGAGAAGTACCCGAACGCCGCGAAGGACGCCGGGGGCCGCCTGATCGTCGGTGCCGCCGTCGGCGTCGCCGGTGACGCCTTCGACCGCGCCCAGGCGCTGATCGAGGCGGGTGTCGACTTCATCGTCGTCGACACCGCCCACGGCCACTCCCGCCTGGTCGGCGACATGGTCGCCAAGATCAAGTCGAACTCCAGCGGCGTCGACGTCATCGGCGGCAACATCGCCACCCGTGACGGCGCGAAGGCCCTCATCGACGCCGGTGTCGACGGCATCAAGGTCGGCGTCGGCCCTGGCTCCATCTGCACCACCCGCGTCGTCGCCGGCATCGGCGTACCGCAGGTAACGGCCATCTACGAAGCGTCGCTCGCCGCCAAGGAAGCCGGTGTCCCGGTGATCGGCGACGGCGGCCTGCAGTACTCCGGAGACATCGCCAAGGCGCTCGTCGCCGGCGCGGACACGGTCATGCTCGGCTCGCTGCTCGCGGGCTGCGAGGAGTCCCCGGGCGAGCTGCTCTTCATCAACGGCAAGCAGTTCAAGTCGTACCGCGGCATGGGCTCCCTCGGCGCCATGCAGTCCCGTGGTGACCAGCGCTCCTTCTCCAAGGACCGGTACTTCCAGGAGGGCGTCGCCTCCGACGAGAAGCTGGTTCCCGAGGGCATCGAGGGCCAGGTGCCCTACCGCGGCCCGCTGTCCGCGGTCGTGCACCAGCTGGTGGGCGGTCTGCGCCAGTCGATGTTCTACGTGGGCGGTCGTACGGTGCCCGAGCTCCAGGCCAACGGCCGCTTCGTGCGGATCACGTCGGCGGGCCTCAAGGAGAGCCACCCGCACGACATCCAGATGACCGTCGAGGCACCGAACTACAGCCGCAACAAGTAGCGGCCACGCGCGTGTGGGGGCGGCCCGGAATCCTGGGCCGCCCCCACACGCGCGTGTCGGGGATACTGGAACGGCATACGGAGTGCCGTAGGAAAGCTGAAGGGCCACACACGTGACTGAGATCGAGATCGGGCGCGGCAAGCGCGGCCGCCGGGCGTACGCCTTCGACGACATCGCCGTCGTACCGAGTCGGCGCACCCGCGACCCGAAGGAGGTCTCGATCGCCTGGCAGATCGACGCCTACCGCTTCGAGCTGCCCTTCCTCGCGGCCCCCATGGACTCCGTGGTGTCGCCGTCGACCGCCATCCGCATCGGCGAGCTCGGCGGCCTCGGCGTGCTGAACCTGGAAGGCCTGTGGACGCGGTACGAGGACCCGCAGCCGCTGCTCGACGAGATCGGTGAGCTGCCCGCCGAGGCCGCGACGCGCCGCCTCCAGGAGATCTACGCCGCCCCCATCAAGGAAGAGCTGATCGGGCAGCGCATCAAGGAGGTGCGCGACGCGGGCGTCGTCACCGCCGCCGCGCTCTCCCCGCAGCGCACCGCGCAGTTCTCCAAGGCCGTCGTGGACGCGGGCGTGGACATCTTCGTGATCCGCGGTACGACGGTGTCGGCCGAGCACGTCTCCGGCGCCGCCGAGCCGCTGAACCTGAAGCAGTTCATCTACGAGCTGGACGTCCCGGTCATCGTCGGCGGCTGCGCCACGTACACGGCCGCCCTGCACCTGATGCGCACCGGCGCGGCCGGTGTCCTCGTCGGCTTCGGCGGCGGCGCCGCCCACACCACGCGCAACGTCCTGGGCATCCAGGTCCCGATGGCCACCGCCGTGGCCGACGTCGCCGCCGCCCGCCGCGACTACATGGACGAGTCCGGCGGCCGCTACGTGCACGTCATCGCGGACGGCGGCGTGGGCTGGTCGGGCGACCTGCCCAAGGCCATCGCCTGCGGCGCGGACGCCGTGATGATGGGCTCCCCGCTCGCGCGCGCCACGGACGCGCCGGGCCAGGGGCACCACTGGGGCATGGAGGCCGTCCACGAGGACGTGCCGCGCGGCAAGAAGGTCGACCTGGGCACCGTCGGCACCACCGAGGAGATCCTCACGGGCCCGTCGCACATCCCGGACGGCTCGATGAACTTCTTCGGCGCCCTGCGCCGCGCGATGGCCACGACCGGCTACAGCGAGCTCAAGGAGTTCCAGCGCGTCGAGGTGACGGTGGCGGACTCGCAGCACAAGCGGTGACGTCGCGCCGCGCTTGAGCGGACGGAAAAGGGGTCAGGGGCCGCCTTCGGGCGGCCCCTGACCCCTTTTCGCATGCTTCTACGCGTACGAGCGCTACTGCGCGGCGCGCTTGGCGCCGCCGAAGGCGGCCACCGCGGCTATCGCGAAGAACACGAACGTCATCGCGTCGGCGTCTTCCTTCCAGCCCTTCTGGAGGGCGTCGAAGTGGTCGAAGAACACCGTCGAGAAGCTGGTGTGGAACTTGTCGGAGATGACCATGGCGGCGCCGACCAGCTGGCCCAGGTAGACGGCGCCGAGGGACAGGGCGGCCGAAATCACCGCGAGGGCGGGGTTGCGGCCGCCGACCTTGCCCGTGGCGAGGCCCACGACGAAGCCGACGCCCACGGCGGCCCAGCCGATCTCGTGCTCCGTGGCGCCGATGACGGCTCCGTAGACCCCGGCCGCGACGAGGGCGGTCACGACGGCGACGACGATGCCGAGGCCCACGTTGTCCCGGGCGGGAGCGGGCGGCGCGGGCACCGTGTACGGCGGCTGGAAGCCGTTCTGCTGCTGCGGGAACGGGGCGTACGGCTGCTGGGGCTGCGGCTGGCCGTAGGGCTGCTGCGGCTGCTGGGGGTAGCCGTAACCCGGCTGGCCGTACGGTTGCTGAGCGCCGCCCTGGCCGTACGGATCGGCTCCGCCCTGGCCGTACGGGTAGCCGGGCTGGCCTGGAGGCGTGGGCTGCGTCATGTGGTTTCCCCCTGGAACATATGAGTGCACTGGTGTGCGGTAAATGGCTGGATCCGCACGGTAGCAGCAGCGGCGGACGTGCCCCAGGGGGTCGGACGGGGGATCAGAGGCGGTGGGCGGCGCCCGCCGGGGTCGCGCCCCGGGTGTCGAGCAGGAGTTGGGCCTTCACGGCCAGACCCTGGAGGTCGTAGGTGCGGTGCTGCTGGAGCAGGATCGTCAGATCGGCGTCGGCGGCCGCTTCGTAGAGGCTGTCCGCGCGCGGGACGGGATGGCCGAGAACGTTCCAGTGGGCCACGTACGGGTCGTGGTAGCTGACGGCGGCGCCGAGCTGCATGAGACGGACCGCGATCTCCTGGGCGGGGGCGCCCTGCTGGTCGGCGACGTCCGGCTTGTACGTGATGCCGAGCAGCAGCACGCGTGCGCCGCGGGCGGACTTGCCGTGTTCGTTGAGCAGGGTCGCGGCGCGCTGGATGACGTAGCCCGGCATGCGGTCGTTGACCTGCTGGGCGAGTTCGACCATGCGCAGGGGGCGGGCTCCGTGGGCCGGGCCCGGCACCTCCAGGGGTGCGCCGTGGCCGCCGACGCCGGGGCCCGGGCGGAAGGCCTGGAAGCCGAACGGCTTGGTCTCGGCGCAGCGGATGACGTCCCAGAGGTCGATGCCGAGGTCGTGGCAGAGCACGGCCATCTCGTTGACCAACGCCATGTTCACGTGGCGGTAGTTGGTCTCCAGGAGGTGCACGGTTTCGGCCTCCCGCGGCCCACGCGCGCGTACGACCTTGTCGGTGAGGCGGCCGTAGAAGGCGGCCGCGGACTCGGTGCAGGCGGGGGTGAGGCCGCCGATGACCTTGGGGGTGGCGGCGTAGCCGTGGGTGCGGCTGCCGGGGTCGAGGCGGCCGGGGGAGTAGGCGAGGTGGAAGTCGCGTCCGGCGCGCAGGCCCGAGCCCTCTTCGAGGAGGGGGCGGAGGAATTCCTCCGTGGTTCCCGGGTAGGCGGGCGATTCGAGGATGACCGTGGTGTGCGGGCGCAGGCGTGCGGCCAGGGCGCGGGCGGCCTCGGCCACCGGGCCGAGGTCGAGCGTGCGGTCGGCCGCCTGTGGCGTGGGCGCGCAGATGACGGCGGTGCGGACCCGGCCGAGCTCGGCCGGGTCGGTCGTCGGGCGGAAGCCGCCCGCGAGCATGCGGCGGACGTCGGCGGCGGTGAGGGTGCCCTCCGCGCCGTCGCCGGGAAGGCGGCCGCTCGCGAGCTCGGGTGCGCGGGCGGGGTCGTAGCCGATGGTGGCGATGCCGCTGTGGGCGGCGGCCTGGGCCAGGGGCAGGCCGAGGTGGCCGAGGCCGATGACGGCGAGGTCTGCTGGCATGGCGGTGAGCCGTCCTTCCCAATAGCCGGAGCGGGACGAGGGCGCAAGCCCTGTGGACAAGATGGGGCAGCGCAATGTCAGACTAGGAGTAAATATGACCGATTTGCGGCATTGGACTCCGCCCGTCGCCGGAGTGTTGTCCACAGGCGGTGGCTGAACTCGGCGAGCGCGACAAGAATCTGGGCATGATGTGAGCGCGACCACATCCGACGACCACGGGAGGCAGCGGTGAGGACAGCGACTCTGGGGCCGGCGGAGCGTGCCGAGTCACTCGCGGGCATGGCCGAGCGCGAGCTGGACGTTCTCGTCGTGGGCGGCGGCGTGGTGGGCGCGGGCACCGCGCTCGACGCCGTGACGCGCGGCCTGACCACGGGCATCGTCGAGGCCAGGGACTGGGCGTCGGGCACGTCGAGCCGGTCGAGCAAGCTCATCCACGGCGGCCTGCGCTATCTGGAGATGCTGGACTTCGCGCTGGTCAGAGAGGCCCTGAAGGAGCGCGGTCTGCTTCTGGAGCGGCTGGCCCCGCACCTGGTGAAGCCGGTGCCGTTCCTGTATCCCCTGCAGCACCAGGGCTGGGAGCGGCTCTACGCCGGATCGGGCGTCGCGCTGTACGACGCGATGTCGATGGCGCGCGGCCACGGCCGGGGCCTGCCCATGCACCGCCACCTGACCCGTCGTCACGCCCTGCGCGTGGCCCCCTGCCTGAAGCGGGACGCCCTCGTCGGGGCCCTCCAGTACTACGACGCGCAGATGGACGACGCCCGCTATGTGGCCACCCTCGTGCGCACCGCCGCGGCCTATGGCGCCCGGGCCGCCAACCGCGCGCGGGTGACCGGCTTCCTCCGCGAGGGCGAGCGGGTCGTCGGCGCCCGCGTCCAGGACGTCGAGGCGGGCGGGGAGTACGAGATCCGCGCCAAGCAGATCGTCAACGCCACCGGGGTGTGGACCGACGACACCCAGGCGATGGTCGGCGAGCGCGGCCAGTTCCACGTCCGGGCGTCCAAGGGCATCCATTTGGTCGTACCGAAGGACCGGATCAATTCGACGTCGGGTCTGATCCTGCGCACGGAGAAGAGCGTCCTGTTCGTCATCCCCTGGGGCAGGCACTGGATCGTCGGCACCACCGACACGGACTGGGACCTGGACAAGGCCCACCCGGCGGCCTCCAGCGCGGACATCGACTACCTCCTGGAGCATGTGAACTCGGTCCTCGCGGTCCCCCTCTCCCGCGACGACGTCCAGGGGGTGTACGCGGGCCTGCGCCCGCTGCTCGCCGGGGAGTCGGACGCCACGAGCAAGCTCTCCCGGGAGCACACGGTCGCGCACCCCGCGCCCGGCCTTGTCGTGGTGGCGGGCGGCAAGTACACGACGTACCGCGTCATGGCCAAGGACGCCGTGGACGAGGCGGTGCACGGCCTGGACCAGCGCGTCGCGGAGTGCGTCACCGAGGACATCCCCCTGGTCGGAGCCGAGGGTTACCGCGCGCTGTGGAACGCCCGCGCGGGCATCGCCGCGCGCACCGGCCTGCACGTGGTGCGCGTCGAGCACCTGTTGAACCGCTACGGCTCGCTGGCCGAAGAGGTCATCGAGCTGATCGAGGGCGACGCCTCACTCGGCGCCCCGCTGCACGCCGCCGAGGACTATCTGCGCGCAGAAGTCGTCTACGCGGCCTCGCACGAGGGCGCCCGGCACCTGGACGACGTGCTGACCCGCCGCACCCGCATCTCCATCGAGACCTTCGACCGCGGCACGCGCAGCGCCCGCGAGTGCGCCGAGCTGATGGCGCCCGTCCTCGGCTGGGACAAGGACCAAGTCGAGCGCGAGGTCCAGCACTACGAGAAGCGGGTGGAGGCCGAGCGCGAGTCCCAGCGCCAGCCGGACGACCTGACGGCGGACGCGGCCCGCCTCGGGGCGCCGGACATCGTGCCCCTCTAGAGGCCGGGCCCGGGGTTGTCAAGGAAGGACACGCCAGAGATCGGGCGGTTTGACCGGAGCGGGGTGCCAAGGAGGGTATGACCAGGGGGGTTTGGGGTGGTGCGCAGGGGTTCGCGAGGCGACGAAGTCCACCATGTGGGACATCCGACCCGCGGCGTTGACCGGTCCTCGGGTGAGGGACAATGAAGGCTCTGTCAGGGCGGGTTGTGCGGGTAGTTGAGGGGACGCATGTCGGAGGCGGAGCAGACGGGCGGGGCCCGTCAGGATCAGAGCGCGCGTCTCCTCGCGGGCCGGTACCGGCTCGGTGACGTGCTCGGCCGGGGCGGCATGGGCACGGTCTGGCGGGCGAAGGACGAGACGCTGGGCCGCACGGTCGCGGTGAAGGAGCTGCGCTTCCCTTCCAGCATCGACGACGAGGAGAAGCGGCGCCTCATCACCCGCACCCTCCGCGAGGCCAAGGCGATCGCCCGGATCCGCAACACCGGCGCGGTGACGGTCTATGACGTGGTCGACGAGGACGACCGGCCGTGGATCGTGATGGAACTGGTCGAGGGCAAGTCCCTCGCCGAGGCCGTCCGCGAGGACGGGCTGCTCACGCCGCGGCGCGCGGCCGAGGTCGGGCTCGCCGTGCTCGACGTGCTGCGCTCCGCGCACCGCGAGGGCATCCTGCACCGCGACGTGAAGCCGTCCAACGTCCTCATCGCCGAGGACGGCCGGGTGGTCCTCACCGACTTCGGCATCGCCCAGGTCGAGGGCGACCCGTCCATCACCTCGACGGGCATGCTCGTCGGCGCTCCCTCGTACATCTCGCCGGAGCGGGCGCGCGGCCACAAGCCCGGCCCCGCGGCCGACATGTGGTCGCTCGGCGGCTTGATCTACGCGGCCGTGGAGGGCGTGCCGCCGTACGACAAGGGCTCGGCCATCGCCACGCTCACCGCCGTCATGACCGAGGCGGTCGACCCCCCGGAGAACGCCGGTCCGTTGCTGGAGAAGGTCATCTACGGCCTCCTCGCCAAGGACCCCGAGCAGCGGCTCGACGACGCGAGCGCGCGGGCCCTGCTCCAGGAAGTGATCAACTCCCCGGACGGCGCGGCGGACAGGCTCCCCGAGGATCCGGCGGACGCCACGAAGGTCGTGCCCCTGCCGCCGGTGCCTCCGGTGCCCGCGCAGGGACCCGGGACCTCCGGCGGCCGTAAGGGCGAGGAGGCGGCGGAGCGGCTGAAGGGCGCGTTCCGCTCGGTGCGCAAGAAGGCGGCCGCGGCGGCGACGTCCCGGGGCGCTGGAGCCGCGGCGGCCGGTGGCGCCACGGCACTCGGCGGTTCCGCCACGGCCCGGGGCACGGGTGGCGGCGCGCCCGCGACGGGTTCCCCGGCCGGGGCCCCGGCGCCCGGAGCCGTGGATGGGGCGGTCGCTTCGGGGAACCGTACGACAGCCACGAGCGCTGGCACCGGCTCCGGTGTTCCGGCGCGGCCCACGACCGGCCCGGCGGCGACGCGCGTCACCGCGACGGGTTCCGGCGCGAGCACGGCCACAGGCCTCGGCGCTGGTTCCGGTGTCGGCGCCGGGGTGAACTCCACCGCCGCAGGGGGCGGTTCCCCGCACGGCGCCCGTGTGCCCGCCCAGCCCGGGACGCCGCCCGGCACACCGCCCAGACCGCCCGCCAGGGCGCCGCTCACGGACGTGGTGCCCCGGCGCACCCTGGTGATCATCGCGGTGGTCGTCGTGCTCGCCGTGCTCGGCACGGTGCTCGCCTTCGCGCTCAACGGCGACGAGGGCGACAAGGGCGGCAAGGGCACCGGCACCTCCGCCTCCAGCGGCGCGAGCGCGGGCGGCGAGGGCAAGGGCAAGGGCAAGGACACCGACGACGGGAAGTCCGACGGGTCCGGCACCGGCAAGGACGACGGCGCCAAGGGCGACCAGGGCGAGGGCCAGGGCTCCGGCAAGGACGACGGCGCCGGTCAGGGCGCGCCCATCGGCGGGGACGGCAAGGAGAAGGACAAGGGCAAGGGCGACGGCGCCGAGACGACGCACAAGCACCCGCAGGGCTTCTCGATCGGCCTGCCCAAGGGCTGGACGTTCAAGGGCACGGACCGCGCGGGCGCCCGCTTCACGGGGCCGGACGACCAGCGGCTGCTCGTCGGCTGGACCACCACGCCCAAGGACAACCCGGTGGCCGACTGGAAGAACCAGGAGTCGGGCATGCGCCGGGCGGCATACAAGCGGATCCGAATAGAGAAGGTGGACTTCCGCGGCTGGCTCACGGCCGACTGGGAGTTCACCTACGTCGACGGCGGCACCAAGTACCGCTCGGTCGACCGCGGCTTCGTGGTCAACGGCGGTCTCGGCTACGGACTGATGTACACGTCGAAGGCCGATCGCTGGGACGATGACCAGCGCCGGGACACCTGGCGGACGTTCACGCGCACGTTCGAGCCCAAGAAGTGACCCAGGGATGACCCAGGAGTGGTCCGGGGAGCGATCCAAGGAGCGGTCCGAGGAGCGGGCCGGGCGGCGACCGGGGAGGTGGCCCCGCGGATGATCCGCGAGCGGGCCCCGAGAAGAGCCGGAACCGGTGGTTGACGATCCGGTGAGATCTGGCATCCCGTCAATACGGTCCGGCCTGGAGACGTATCGTGAGTGCTTGCGGAGGGTAAGCAAGCGCAACGAGCCGTAAAACGAACGGAATTGACCACCGGGCGGTTGGGGGAGGCATCGTGGACGACTATGCGGGACGGGTGCTCGCCGACCGCTACCGCCTGCCGCTGCCGCCGGCCGATGAGTACGAGTTCGCCGAGACCCGCGCCTTCGACACCTACAGCGGTCAGGAAGTCCTGGTCAGGCAGGTCCCCCTGCCGGAGGTCGTCGAGGCGGAAGTGGTCGGCGACGAGGGCTACGGCGACGGCGACCTGAGTGACGTCCTGCCCGGCGGACTGCCCGAGGGCTTCAGGAGCGCGGGCTCCGGCGCGCGGACCCCCAGGCGCCCCGGCGCACGGGCCACGCGCAGGCCCAGCGACCCCGCGGTGCGCCGGGCCATAGAGGCCGCGCAGGCCGCCGCGCGCATCCCCGACCATCCGCGTCTGGACCAGGTCTTCGACGTGTTCGCGGAGGACGGCTCGCTGTGGATAGTCAGTGAACTGGTGGCGGCCCGGCCGCTCGCGGCGCTGCTCGCCGACAAACCGCTGAACCCGTTCCGGGCGGCGGAGGTCGCCGCCGACGTCGTGACCGCGCTGCGCGTGCTGCACGCGCACGGCTGGGTCCACCGGAACATCACCGCGCGCACGGTGCTCGTCTGCGACGACGGGCGCGTGCTCCTCACGGGGCTCGCGGCGGGCGCGGCGGAGGAGGCCCTGTGCGGGTACGACCCGCGGCCCGAGGGCGAGGACTTCTCCGGCTTCACGGAGCCCGCGGGCTCCCTCGCGGCCGGAGCGGGCGGCGCGGCCGGAGAGGCACGTGAGGCCCGCGGCCCGGAGGCGGCCCCGGAGCCCGCGTACGAGCCCGATCCGCCGTACGAGTCCGACTCGCCGCACGAGCCCGATCCGCCGTATGAGCCCTATGCGTCCGACGCGTATGCCCCTGACGCGTACGAGCCGGGTGCCGCGTACGAGACCGACCCCGCCCCCGAGCCGGACGCCCGGCCCGAGCCCGACTACGCATCCGACCTGCGGGCGGCGCGCGCCGGTGCGATCGCCGCGTACCGCGCGGGCGCGGCCCGGGCGGCGGCCCAGGTCAGCGAGGCCGAGACCGGCAGCGCCACCGGCCGGATCGCGGATCCGTACGGAGTGCGCGGCGGCCGGGAGACCCACGGCGGCGCGCCGGAGAGCTGGAACGGCGGCGCACGCAAGCAGTGGCACGGCGCCGTGCCCCGGACCGGTGTGCCCGCGCAGGGCGACGCCCTGGCCCCGAGCCTGGCCAAGCGGTCGGCGCCGCCGCAGCGGCAAACACCGCAGGACGACGACGCGTACGACAGGTACGACACGCGGGACACCTACGGCGGACACGGCGGGCACGGCGGGCACGACACGTACCGCACCGCGGCCGAGGAGGACCAGGAGGCCGCCGAGTACGAGGGCTCCGAGCCGGACGGCCATGCCCTCAGCGGCCGTTGGGGCGACCCCGCGGCCGAGCGGCGTCCCCGGCGCGGCCCCGCCACCGCGCTCGCCGCCGAGCGGGCCCGGCACGCGCGGATGACGGTCGTGGGCGCGGTCACCGAGCGCTGGGCCCCCGAGCAGGCCGGTCCCGTGCACGAGAACTGGCAGCTCGCCGCGCCCATCGGCCCCGCCACCGACCTGTGGGCGCTCGGCGCGCTGCTCTTCCGTGCCGTCCAGGGCCACGCGCCCTACCCGGAGGAGAGCACGGCCGAGCTGGTGCAGATGGTGTGCGCGGAGCCGCCCGCGTTCGCCGAGGAGTGCGGGCCGCTGCGGCCGGTCGTGGAGTCGCTGCTGCGTCAGGACCCGACCGAGCGCATCGACTTCGAGGAGCTGAGCGGCTGGCTGCGCTCCCTGGTGCGGTCGGCGCCGGAGCCGGACGCGGGCACGCACGTGGTCCCGGCACCGCCGTACGACGGCGGCAGGCTGCCCGTCGTACGCCGCCGGGGCGAGGTCGTGCGCAAGCGGCGCCCGCCCGCGCCGGTCGCCACCGGCCACGGCCGCCACAAGCGCGGCCGGGAGCACACCCGGGACACCAAGCCGGTGCGGGCGCCCCGCCCGGAGCGGGAGCCGCGCCCCGCGCAGGGGCCGCGTTCCCTCGGCCGGGTGCTGCTCCTGGTGATCCTCGCGGGGCTCGTGGCGGCGGTCACGTACGCGATGCTGTTCATGCCCAAGGCCGATGAGAACGAGGGCGCGGGGCGCACGGGCAACGCGGGCGAGTCCAGCACCGCCCCGGACGACCGCCCCGCGGGCAACGGCAAGCCGGGCCGGGGCGGCGACACCGACGACAAGGGCGAGGGCCAGGACGACAAGCCGGGGAAGACGCCCGACGACGAGAAGACCTCCGGCGCGCAGGAGCCGCAGACCACCGCGCCCGACCTGGCGCCCGGCTTCGCGCTGCGCAAGGACACGGAGGGCTTCCGCGTCGCCGTGGCCAGCGGCTGGCAGCGCCAGGCGATGAACGGCCGGGAGCAAGTGCTCTACACCCACGGCAAGTTCGAGCTCCTCGTCGTCCCGGGCCGGGACAGCACCGGGGACTACGGCACGGACCCGATGAAGTACCAGAAGGAGGACGAGCGCGAGCTCCAGCCGTTCCGGGACTCCTCCTGGGCCACGTCCAGCGGGATGCGCCGGGTCGACGTGGGCGGCCGCGCCATGGCGGAGGGCCAGTTCACCTGGCAGGGTTCGGACGGCACGGAGGTCTTCGTGCGCAATCTGGCGCTGATCGTGGACGGCAAGTACCACGTGGTGCAGGTGCGCGGCCCGGAGGCCGAACGGGACGAGGTGGACCGGCTGTACGAGCAGGCGTCGAAGTCGTACCAGGCCACTGGGTGACGTTCTCCGGAACCAGCGGGCCGGAGGGCCGGAGGACCGGAGGGCGCCGGACCACACCGGGAGCGCTCCGGACCGCACCGCATCGGGAGCGCTCCGGACCGCACCGCATCGGGAGCGGGCGGAACCGAACCGCCCCAGCCGTCGTCATCGTCGGCACCGGGAACAACTGGAAGTGGCCCCTCCGTACGCGGGGGTAATGCGGGGATTCGCGGTGGAACGGCGAAGAACCGGAGCCGCATCCGTCACAGTGCGGCTTCCGGCCACCCCCTCCCGTTCCCTGCCTCCCCGCGCCTCCTTACCCTTGGCTCTGTCAGAACCTGGGCCCTGTCAAGACCAACTGCGGGGGAACGTGAATCAGATGCAGGGCCTGCTCCTCGCCGGCCGCTACCGGCTCGGTGAGTCCATCGGCAGCGGTGGCATGGGGCGGGTGTGGCGCGCGCGGGACGAGGTGCTGCACCGGGCCGTCGCCGTCAAGGAGCTGACGGCCGCCCAGTGGGTGCAGGAGGCCGACCGCGCGGTCCTGCTGACGCGCACCCAGACGGAGGCGCGGGCCCAGGCGCAGATCAACCACTCCGCCGTCGTCACCGTCCACGACGTGCTCGAGTACGACGACCGGCCGTGGATCGTGATGGAGCTCGTCGAGGGCTGCTCGCTCGCCGACGCGGTCAAGGAGCGGGGCCGCGTCGAGGCGCGCGAGGTCGCCCGCATCGGCCTGTGGGTGCTGCGCGCCCTGCGGGCCGCGCACACCGCCGGGGTCCTGCACCGCGACATCAAGCCGGGCAACGTCCTGCTGTCGAACGACGGCCGGGTGCTGCTCACCGACTTCGGCATCGCGGCGATCGAGGGCGACAAGACCATCACGCGCACCGGCGAAGTGGTGGGGTCCGTCGACTATCTGGCGCCCGAGCGGGTCAGCGGCGCCAACCCCGGCCCCGCGGCCGACTTGTGGGCGCTCGGCGCCACGCTGTACACGGCGGTGGAGGGCACCTCGCCGTTCCGCCGCACCTCGCCGCTCGGCACCATGCAGGCCGTGGTGACGGAGGAGCCCGCGGCGGCCGCGCACGCCGGACCCCTCGGCCCCGTCATCGCCGCGCTGCTGCGCAAGGACCCGACCGCGCGGCCGAGCGCGGACGAGGCGGAGCAGATGCTCGCCGAGGCCGCGGAGGGACGCAGGCCCAGCACCGCGACGGCGTACGTTCCGACGCGGACCAACGAGCTGCCGCCGCCCGTGACCCGGCCCGTGACCCAGCCCGCGACCGCGCCGCAGACGGCCCCCGTGCCCCCCACGCCCCCCGCGGCGCCCGGCGGGGGCCGCTGGGTCAGACGGCTCGCGCTGGTCGCCGCGGCGGCGCTGCTCGGCGGCGGCGCGGTGTTCGGGTACCTGCAGTTCGGCGGTGACAACGGCGACCGCGCCCGCGCCGAGGCCAGCGAGGGCAAGGAGAGCAAGAACAGCAAGGACGGCGAGGGCGGTGACCGGGTCGTCGGCGGCATCCCCGCCGACTGGGTGCGGGTGCGCGACGCCGAGGGCTTCAGCCTGATGCTGCCCAAGGGCTGGTCGCGGCGCGTGGACGGCAACCAGATCGACTACACGCCGGACAACGGCCGCCACTTCGTGCGCATCGCCATCGACCGCAGCCCGGACTTCGACAGCCCCTACGCCCACCAGGTCGACCTGGAGCGACAGCTCAAGCTGCCGGACTACGAGCGCCTGCACCTGAACTCCAACAACTTCCGCGACCACCCCGGCGCGCTGTGGGAGTTCCGCTGGACGGCGGGTTCGAGCGACACCACCAAGGGCCCCCGGCACGCCATCGAGCAGGGTTACGTCAACGGGGACGGCGTCGAGTACATGATCTACATGTCGGGTCCCGAGGCGAGCTGGGACGCGACGCGGGAGCAGTTCGACGCGGTGCTGCGCGGCTGGCGCGACTGACCCCGCGCGGGCGGCCTGAACTGGCCGGTCTCCGGCCCCACCTGCGGTGGTCCGGATCGATGGCCACACCTCTGGGGCATGATGGCCGCATGGGGAGCCTGGGTGACAGCACCCGTGTGATCGCCGGTCGTTACCGCATCGAAGCGCGGCTCGGCCGGGGCGGCATGGGTGTCGTGTGGCGGGCCAGTGACCAGCTCCTCGGCCGCCGGGTCGCCGTCAAGGAGCTCGCGGTCGACGAGACCCTCTCCGACGAGGAGGCCGCCCGGCAGCGCGAGCGCACCCTGCACGAGGCGCGCGCGGTGGCGCGGCTCAGCCATCCGCACATCGTGGTCGTGCACGACGTGGTGGTCCAGGACGGCCACGCGTACCTCGTCATGGAGTACGTCGACGGCGTGTCGCTCGCGCGGCGCATCGCCCGCTCGGGGCCGCTCGCCCCGCACGCGGCGGCCCGGGTCGGCCTCGATCTGCTCGGCGCGCTGCGCACCGCGCACGCCGCCGGGATCCTGCACCGCGACCTGAAGCCCGCGAACGTGCTCATCGAGGAGAACACCGGCCGCGTCGTCCTCACGGACTTTGGAATCGCGCAGGTCAGCGGGGCTACGACGCTGACCGAGAGCGGGTCGTTCGTCGGCTCCCCGGAGTACACCGCGCCCGAGCGGATGTCCGGCGAGCGGACCGGGCCCGCCTCCGACCTGTGGTCGCTCGGGGCGCTGCTCGTCGCGGCGGTCAGCGGCGAGTCGCCGTTCCGCCGCGACTCGATCGGCGGGGTGCTGCACGCCGTCGTCTTCGACGAGATACGCCCGCCGCCCGCCGCGGCGCCGCTCGCTCCCGTCGTCCTCGGGCTGCTCGAACGCGACCCGGAGCGACGGCTCGACGCGGCCTCGGCGGAACGGCTGCTGCGGACGTACGTGGTGACCGGCACGATGCCGAGGCTCGACGGGGACCGGTCGGGCCCGGGCCTGCTGCCCGCCGCGTTATGGCCGGGGCGTCATCCGTCCACCCCACGTGACCTGCCCCGGTACCAACGGACCCGGGCCGCGGTGCTGCTGCCGCTCCCGGCGGACCCCTACGAGCCCGGACCGGCCACCCGGCAGCGGCGGCTGAACCGGCGGCAGGGCCGCACCATGCTCATCGCCGCCGTCCTGGTCGCCGCCGTGGCGGGCGGCGCGGTCTCGGCCGCCGCGCTCCTGCTCGGCCGCGACGGCGAAGGGGAGGGGGGAAATCCGGCCACGTCGGCCACGCGGGAGCAGCCCGGCACCGCGGCCACCGGAGCTCCCCGGCCCACGGCCACCTCCACGGTCACCAAGACGCCGGACTCCGTGCGGCCCTCCACGCCCGACGCCCCGCGCGGCTACCGCCTGGCGAAGGACCCGCGCGGCTTCACGCTCGCCGTGCCCACGGGCTACCGGCGCACCACGGACGGGCCGCGCACCTACTACACCTCCCCGGACGGCGCCTTCCGCGTCGGCATCAAGGCCGCCGCCCCGGTGCCCGGCGGCCCGCCCGCGGCCCAGCGCCGCGCGCACGCGGCGGGCCCCGAGCGCAGCCCCGGATACCGCGACGGGCAGGTCACCGAGACCACCCGCAACGGCCGCCCCGCCGCGCTGTGGCAGTACACCCGGCGAGGACCGCTCCGCACCTACGACCTGTGCTGGGAGGAGGGCGGGCGGATGTACGACGTGTGGGTGTCGGCTCCGCTGCCCGAATCCGGGCGGGGGCGGCGGTACTTCGACACCGCGGTCGACACGTTCGTACGCCGCTGACGGACCGTCGTACGCGGGTCCGTACGGGGTGGCTCCCGTGCGCCCAGGGCCTGGTGGGGGCGTGAGTTCCCGGTCCGTGCATCACCCCGGTCACAAGTGGGGACCCCGGCTGGAATCAGACACGCCGGGCAAGGTAGTCATGGGTCCATGAGTAACGACGGGGGAGCCTCCTACGGGCCGCACGACACCACCAGCTACGGGTTGCAGCCGCCGCGCCCTCCAGAGCAGGGCGGGACGCCGTACCCCCATCCGTACGCGGAGCCGACGCGGGCCGTCCCCGGCCAGCAGGCACCGTCCGCTGCGCAGGCCCCGTCGGCTCCGCGGACACCGCCCGACCCGCAGGCGCAGGCCACCCGTTCCGACCCGGGCACGGGCCGTCTCGTGGGCGGCCGCTACCGGCTGCTCTCCAAGCTCGGGCACGGCGGCATGGGCACGGTCTGGCGCGCCAAGGACGAGACCGTCGACCGCGAGGTGGCCGTCAAGGAGCCGCGCCTGCCCGACCACCTGCCCGACCGCGAGCGCGCCAACGCCTTCGAGCGGATGCGCCGCGAGGCCCGTGCCGCCGCCCGCCTCGACCACCCGGCGGTCGTGAACGTCCACGACGTCGTCGTCGAGGACGACCAGCCGTGGATCGTCATGGAGTTCGTACGGGGGCGCTCGCTCGGCGCCGCACTGCGCGAGGGCACCCTCGGCGCGCGCGAGGCGGCGCGCGTCGGCCTCGAAGTGCTCGGCGCCCTGGAGGCGGCGCACGCGGCGGGCATCCTGCACCGCGACGTGAAGCCGGACAACGTGCTGCTCGGCGACCACGACCGCGTCGTCCTCACCGACTTCGGCATCGCCCAGATCGAGGGCGAGACGAATCTGACGGACACCGGCGGCTTCGTCGGCTCGCCCGAGTTCATCGCCCCCGAGCGCGTCCTCGGCCAGCGTCCCGGACCGGCGTCCGACCTGTGGTCGCTCGGCGTCGTCCTGTACGCGGCGACGGAGGGCGTGTCGCCGTTCCGCCGCAGCAACACGCCCGCGACCCTGCAGTCCGTCCTGAACGCCACGCCCGCGGCGCCCGCCTCCGCGCAGGGGCCGCTCGCCGACGCCATCAACGGCCTGCTGCACAAGGACCCCGCGCACCGCCCGAACGCGGGGCGGGTGCGGGCGCTCCTGGAGGAGGCCGTGCGGCCGCCGCAGCCCCCGCCGACGCAGGTGGTCACGGTCGCGGGCGTCCCGGCCGCGCCGCGCGGCAAGGGCGTCTTCCTCGGCCGCAAGGCACTCGTGGTGATCGGCGCCGCGGTGGCCGCGGTGGTGGTGGCGGGCGTGCTCGTCGCGGTGAATCCGTTCGGCGACGGCTCGTCGGACGCCGGACCGTGGGAGGAGCACGCCGAGAAGAACCTCGGCGCCACCGTCTCGGCGCCCAAGGGGTACGACAGATGGGTGCCCGGCGACGACGCGGCACCGAAGGAGCACTGGGTCTCGTTCCGGGACTCCAGCGGTCAGATCTCGGTGACGCTGACCCTCGACAAGAAGTCCGAGGACGACCTCAACTACATCGCGGGCACCTCCATGGCCGAGGCGTACGAGGACATGAAGGACCTGGACCAGGGCAGTTCGGTACTCGGCTCGTCGCTGAGCCCGGACGAGCTGCGGCCGGGCAAGAAGACCACGCAGAGCGAGTACAAGGGCAGCCAGTCCGCGGAGAACCTCATTCCGTACACGAACAAGGAGAGCGAGACGGAGTACCCGCGCGAGGCCACGATCTTCTACTACCGGACCAAGTCCGGGGACATGTACAAGCTGTGGATCGACTACCCGGCCAAGAGCGACTTCACCGAGCGCGGCCGTGAGGTGGCGCGGAAGGCCATCGAGGACCTGGAGATCAGCAAGCCTTGATGGGGTGTTGCACGCGGGCAAGGGCGTGACCGGCGTCGACTAACGCGCTGATCAGCGGCTTTGCTGCCAGCAGGCACTGGCGCGGTGTGGGGCGGTCGCCGGGCCCGCGTGCGAGACCCGTGAAAGCTCGTTACCCATGGGTACCCAAAGCGTCCGCCCAGGCATACGCTCACCGTCATGACGGACTCGCAGGCCCCCGCGGCACCCCTCGGTACGAACCCGATCGCCCAGGCCCCCCGCGGCGCCCGCACCGCCGCCGACGTGGTCACGCCCGAACTGGTCGCCCAGCTCACCCGCGATGTGCTCGGCTCGGGCCGCACGGCCAACCACACGCCGTTCACCGGCGAGCGGCTGGCCGAGCTGCCCGAGTCCACGCCCGAGGACGTCGCCACCGCCTTCGAGCGCGCCCGTACCGCGCAGATCGCCTGGGCGCGCACGCCCGTGCGCCGGCGCGCCGCGGTGCTCCTGCGCTTCCACGACCTGCTGCTCCAGCGCCAGGGCGAGGCGCTCGACCTGATCCAGCTGGAGACCGGCAAGGCGCGGCTGCACGCGCACGAGGAGATCCAGGCCGTCGTCGTCGCGGCCCGCCACTACGGCCGCCGCGCGCCCGCCTATCTGAACCCCAAGCGCCACACGGGTGTCGTACCGGCCCTGACGAAGGTCACCGAGCTGCGCCAGCCGCGCGGCGTCGTCGGCCAGATCGCACCCTGGAACTACCCCCTTGAGCTGTCCATCGGCGACGCCCTGCCCGCGCTCGTCGCGGGCAACGCCCTTGTCATGAAGCCGGACACGGAGACCGCGCTGACCGCCCTGTGGGCCCGGGACCTGATCATCGAGGCGGGGCTGCCCGCCGAGGCGTTCCAGGTCGTGCTCGGCGACGGCCCCGTCGTGGGCCCCGAACTCGTCAAGCACGCCGACTACGTCTCCTTCACCGGCTCGACGCGCACCGGGCGCGAGGTCGCCACGGGCGCCGCCGCCCGGCTCGTCGGCGTCTCCCTCGAACTCGGCGGCAAGAACGCCATGCTGGTCCTGCACGACGCCGACGTCGACAAGGCCGCCGCGGGCGCGGTCCGTGCCTGCTTCTCGTCCGCGGGCCAACTGTGCATCTCCATCGAGCGGTTGTACGTCCACGAGTCGATCGCGGACGCCTTCGTCGAGCGATTCGCCGCGCGCACCAGGGCGATGCGGCTCGGGCGCTCGCTCGCGTACGGCGCCGAGATGGGCTCGCTGGTCGGCGAGCGGCAGCTGGAGACCACCCGGCGGCACGTCGACGAGGCCGTCGCCAAGGGAGCCACCCTCGTCGCGGGCGGTACGGCCCGGCCGGACATAGGCCCGTACTTCTACGAGCCCACCATCCTCGACGGCGTCGAGGCGCCGATGGCCGTGTGCACGGAGGAGACCTTCGGCCCGGTCGTCTCGATCTACCGCTTCACCGACGAGAACGAGGCGGTGGAGCTCGCCAACGCGACGCCCTACGGCCTGAACTCCTCGGTGTGGACGAAGGACGGCAAGCGCGGCCGCGCCGTCGCCGCCCGCCTGCGCACCGGCACGGTCAACGTCAACGAGGGCTTCGCGCCCGCCTACGGCAGCGTGCAGTCGCCGATGGGCGGCATGAAGGACTCGGGCCTCGGCCGCCGTCACGGCTCCGAGGGCATCCTCAAGTACACCGAGGCACAGACCGTGGCCCACCAGCGCCTCATCCCGCTCGCACCGTCCTTCGGCATGGACGACGAGAAGTACGCGGCGTTCATGACGACGAGCCTGAAGGTGATGAAGGCGCTGCGCCTGCGCTAGGCACGCCCCGAAAGGGGCGCGGGGAACTGCGCGACCAGCCACGTACGGCCCGCAGGCGCGATACAGCACGTCCAGCGAAGCGCGAGGAGACCCAATGCCACAGGAGAACTCTGTCCGCAGCGAGGGCAGGAAGGACAGCGACGCCAGCGATGCCAGTGACGCCAGCGACTACGACGTCATCGTCGTAGGATCCGGCTTCGGCGGATCCGTGACCGCGCTGCGCCTCACGGAGAAGGGCTATCGCGTAGGCGTACTGGAAGCGGGCCGCCGCTTCACGCGCGCCACACTGCCCAGGAACTCCTGGGACCTGAAGAACTACCTCTGGGCTCCCGCACTCGGCCTGTACGGCATCCAGCGCATCCATCTGCTCGGCAACGTGATGGTCCTGGCGGGCGCGGGCGTGGGCGGCGGGTCGCTGAACTACGCGAACACGCTCTACGTGCCGCCTGCGGCGTTCTTCGACGATCCGCAGTGGAAGGACATCACGGACTGGCAGGACGAGCTGCGTCCGTACTACGAGCAGGCCAAGCGCATGCTCGGCGTGCGGCTCAATCCAACGACGACTCCTTCCGACGTCCATCTCAAGGCGGCCGCCGAGACCATGGGGGTGGGCGACAGCTTCCACATGGCACCGGTCGGTGTCTTCTTCGGTGACGGACGGGACGCCACCGGTGAGTCAACGGCCGGGCCCGGCGGGGAAGTTCCCGACCCGTACTTCGGCGGCGTGGGCCCCGCGCGCCGGGCCTGCACCGAGTGCGGCGAGTGCATGACGGGCTGCCGCCACGGCGCGAAGAACACGCTCACCGAGAACTACCTGTACCTCGCCGAGAAGGCCGGGGCGGTCATCCACCCGATGACGACCGTAGTCACCCTCACCGAGGACTCGCGCGGCGGCTACGCGGTGGCCACGCTGCCCACCGACAACAAGCGCAAGGGCAAGGGCCACACGTTCCGGGCCCGCCACGTCGTCCTGGCCGCGGGCACCTACGGCACGCAGACGCTGCTGCACCGCATGAAGGACAGCCATCTGCTGCCGCGCGTATCCCGGCGCCTCGGCGAGCTGACGCGCACCAACTCGGAGGCCCTGGTGGGCGCGCAGACCTCCGACCGGCGCTACCGCAAGCGCCACGGGGGTGCCCCGGGCGGCCGGGCCGACTTCAGCCGGGGCGTGGCCATCACCTCGTCCATCCACCCGAACGGCACCACCCACATCGAGCCCGTCCGCTACGGCAAGAAGTCCAACGCCATGGGCAGCCTGACCCTGCTCCAAGTGCCGTACACCGCCAAGGGCGGCAAGGCGCGGGTCGCGGGCTGGCTCGCCAACTCCGCCCGGCACCCAGTGCTCACGCTGCGCTCCCTGTCGAACCGCCGCTGGTCGGAGCGGACCATCATCGGCCTGGTCATGCAGACCCTGGACAACTCGCTCACCACGTACCGCAAGGAGAAGGGCCTGGGCAAGGGCCTGCTGACGGCCCGGCAGGGCCACGGCGCGCCCAACCCGGACCAGATCCCGGAGGCCACGCGCGCGGCGACCCTCATCGCCCAGGAGATCAACGGCTTCCCGGGCTCGAACGTCGGCGAGCTGATGGGCACCCCGCTCACCGCGCACTTCCTGGGCGGCTGCCCGATCGGCGACTCTCCGGAGACGGGCGTCATCGACCCCTACCACCGGCTGTACGGGCACCCGGGGATCTCCGTGGTCGACGGCTCGGCGGTGTCCGCGAACCTCGGCGTGAATCCGTCGCTGACGATCACCGCGCAGGCGGAGCGCGCCATGTCGTTCTGGCCGAACAAGGGCGGCACCGATCCGCGTCCCGCGCAGGGCGCAACGTACGCGCGTCTCGCACCGGTCGAGCCGAAGTCCCCGGCGGTCCCGGCGGACGCGTTCGGGGCGCTGCGGCTGCCGTTCCTCGGGGTGCCGGTGGTGCCGCCGAAGGGCGGATCCGGGGCGCCCTAGGGGCGGCCGGGTTTCCAGGGGCTCCGTACAGCCACTTCGGGGCTCCGTACAGCGAAAGGACCTGCACCCCCCTCCGAGTGCAGGTCCTTCGCGTCTTTCGGTGGTCTCGTGATCACACGCGCGCGTGGAGCGCGCTATGCGGCGTCCGAGTTACCACGTCGGCGCACCACGAACACGGCGCCCGCGCCCGCGACGACGGCGATGCCGCCGACGATGCCGATGGTCGGCAGCGCGGAGCTCGATCCGGTCTCGGCGAGGCTGCCACTGGGCGTCGGGGTCGTCGTGACGGTGGTGTGCTTGATGGGCTTGACGCCGCCCTGCGGCTTGGGGGCGGGGCGCGGGGCGGGCCGGTCCGGCAGCTCGATGGCCTCGCCCGGGTAGTCGATGTCGCTGCCCGGCTTCAGGACCGTGAACTCGAAGAAGTCGAACGAGCTGTGCGTGCACTCGAGCTCGGCGTCCGTGTAGCCGCCGAGGCCGAGCGCGTAGCCCGGGCCCGCCGGGGCCTTGGCGCTGATGTCGAGGCGCAGCTTGAGCTCGATCTTCTCGTGGGCGCCGAGCGTGGTCTTCCCGAAGTAGCTGCCGTCCGAGACCTCGTCGATGATCGACTTCCAGCCACCGGCCGTCGGGTCGAGGTACTGGATGCGCGCGTACGTGCTCAGCCAGTTCCGCTCGTGCTCGCTGTTGGAGAAGTTGTCCACGGCCGCGAGCCAGTTGACCTCGCCGAGCTCGTCGTCGCTGGGGTTGGCGGCGGTCAGCGTGAACGTGTGCCAGCCGCTGCCCGCGGCGATCTCGCGGGGCAGGCCTTGGAGGCTCAGTTCGAGGCGGCTATCGAGGTCGTCGCCGGTCTCGTCGTCGACCTCGCAGGGCTCCGGCGTGGGGTCCTTCTCGTGGTCCTTGCCCGGGGACGGGGGCTTGTCGCCCTCTTCGCCGCCGGGCTTGGTGGCGTCGTCACCGGGCTTTTCGCCGGGCTCCTCGCCGGGCTTTTCGCCAGGCTTGTCACCGGGCTTTTCGCCGGCGCCCGGCTTCTCGCCGGGCTTCTGGGCGTCGCCGGGCTTGCCGCCGGGCTCACCGGGCTTGGCACCCGGCTCATCCGGCCCGGCGCCGTCGTCGCCGGGTCCGCCGGGCTTCTCCGTCGGCTCCTGCGTGCCCGGTGTGGGAGTGCCGGAGGTCTCCGGGGTCTCGCTCACGCTCGTGCCCGGCGTCGCGGCATCGCCCTCGGTCGCGAGCGCGGCCGGAGCCGAGAGCAGCGCGAGCGGGGCGAGTGCGGCAGTCGCCGCCGCGGCGGCCAGGGCACGGCGAAGCTTCATGAAGACCTCGGTGAGTCCGGCGTGCCGCGCGTCCCGCGTGGCACGAAGCTGGGGCCTCCGCGCCGGGGCACGGAAGTGGCCGTAGTTACGCATGCATGACTTGTGTTTCCTGTGAATGGTTGCATCTGAACTCACGGAAACTTTATGTGCTTTGGGTCACATCCCTGGAGGATGTGAAGAGCTTGGGCTTGTGCGGTCCTTACGGGGTGTCGTAGAACTTCCCCCGTTTGCAAGCGAGATGGAACCCGCCGCCCGGCAGCGGGCGGGGGAGGGGGGGCACAGTGTCCGTACAGTCGCCGCGTGAGCCCGATGACGAGGCGCCCGTACCCGACGAGGTGTGGGCGAGGTTCGCGGAGGACAGCGAGCGGGAGATCCGTGCCTCGGCGCCCAAGGAGCCGTCGGCGCGGGCGCGCATGGTGGCCGAGCGGCTGCGCAAGCTGGACGCCGAGGCTGCCCGGCAGCAGGCCGAGGGCACGGTGGGGCGCAAGCGCCGCAAGCGCAAGGAGGCGGCCGCGGAGCCCTGGCGCCCGGACGACTGGCGGTCCGCGCCCGTGGGGCCGCGCCGCGGAGGCGGCGGTTCCGGACGGTGGCGCCAGGCCCGCAGCGTGGTGATCGTCGTGGGCTTCATGATCCTGGCGATCCTGCTCCTGAGCCCGTACCGGTTCTGGCCCTGGCTGGGCTGACCGTTTGCAATTCGATGCCGATCCGTGGAACCGTCCGCGGCGATCTTCGGTCGTAGAAGGGGTGCGGGTGACTCCGCACGCAGGGCTCCGAGGCGACGGGCAGGGCTCCGCGGGGACGAGACGGGCCCGCGGGGACGGGACGGCTCCCGCGAGGGCGAGCAAGGGTGAAAGTGGGGGAACGTGAAGTCAGCTGTGTCGCGTGTGGTGGTGGCCGCCTCGGTCGTGGCGACGCTGGGCCTGACCGCGGCGTGCGGCGGCGGTGACGGCGGCGGCCGCGGCGGGGACAAGTCGTCGACGGAGCAGGCGAAGCCGAAGGGGTCGGGCGGCGGCGGGTCGGGCGGGACCGGCGCGGCTGACGGGAGCGGCTCGTCGAGCGGTGCGTCGGGCGGCTCCTCGAACGGTGCGGCGGACGGCTCCTCGGGCGGGGGCGGCGCACCGGCGAAGCTGACGGCCGCCTCCCTGGCCAAGGGCGACGTGCGCGGCCACGACGTGACGCCCCGCAAGCCGAACAAGCTGGAGGCCGCGTGGGCCGGCGCACCGGCCTCCCCGGCCGTCTGCGCCCCGCTGGCGGCCCTCATGACGTCCGCCACGCCGCCCGGGGCGAAGGGGCACGTCGGCCGCACGGTCAGCGCCAAGAGCACCCGCGACATGTCGACGACGGACATCGAGCTGTACGCGTACGACGACGAGGACGCGGCCGAGCGGGCCCTCGCGGATCTGCGCGCGGCGGCCAAGGCCGAGAAGTGTGCCGCCTTCCGCACCGGCGACCTGCGCTACTCGGGCGTCAAGGCGCTGACCGCGCCGGACAAGGGCGACGAGGCCGTCGGCTACCGCCTCGGCGGCCGTCAGAGCGAGTTCGTGAAGCGCTGGACGGTCACCGTCGTGCGCAAGGGAACCACCCTCGTGTCCTTCGCCGCGTCGAGCCTGTACGACCCCCAGAGCGTGGCGCGTGATGACGAGAGCCGGGAGGACGGCGGGTCCGACCAGTCGACGGCGGACAGGGCGGACGCCCAGCCGAAGGTTCCGGCGGCGGTCATGGACGCGCAGCTGGCCAAGGTGAAGTAGCGGACGCGGGCGGCGCCACCGGGGGAGCCCCGGCGACGCCGCCCACCGCACGAGCGAAGGGCCCCGCGGGACGGATCCGCGGGGCCCTTGGCTGTCAGCACCGACGTCAGGGCAGCGTCGGTGCTTCGGAGCGGCGCCGGGGGGAGTACGCCGCTGGTTCGTGTGCCGGTGGCCGACCCGGCGCGCAAGGGGCGCACAGCTGGTTTAGACCAATGGCAATAAAGTTCTACAAGGAGCGGTTGCCCGCTCGCCTTCTACGCATCGTGGAGGATGGCCAGTTCTCTGCGCAACCGTTTCGACTACATCCACTTGTGCCCTAGGGGAACACCCGGGCGGAAGGCCTGGAGGCCGGTCGGCTCCGGGCGTCCCCGGAGCCGACCGTTCCCTGGGTGACCGGGCTGCTGTCCCCTGCCGTCCGGTCACATCTCTGGGGCGAGGTCCCACGGCGTACGAATGATCCGTACGCCTCATCGCCCCAGTGGAGGAGCCACGCGTGGTTCTTTCGGGCCGCCCGCCCCTGGCTGGCACGGACACCGGGACCAACGAAGCCCGTCGGGAACCGGTCACGCGCCGTACGGGTGAGAAGGCGTCCGAACTCAGGTCCGTGGCGCAGTGGTTCCGCGTGCGCATGTGCCCGTGCCGGGCGGCCCTTGCGGTGCGCTGCGGCTGCCCCGCGGGGCCGGGTGGCCTCAGACGCGCCCGCGGCACAGCTCCAGGAGCGTCATCGCGAGCGCGGTGCCGGGCTTGCCGAGCGCGTCCCGGTAGTGGGCGAGGACCTCCATCTCGCGCGAGAGGTTCACGCGCCGCCCGCCCGAACTGATGCGGGCCTCCTGGATCACCGCGGAGACCGCCATCCGCTCCTGGACCAGACCAATGATCCGGTCATCGAGCGCGTCGATCCGCTCACGGGCACCGCCGATCAGCTCGGCTGCTTCGGGCGTACGGGCACCCGTCCGCTCGGCGGGGGTGGTGGGCTGCTGCGTGGTGGCGGTCATGGTGGGGCTCCTCGCTGGAATCGTCTGGCGGCGGTGCCCCGGGGACAAGGACCCGGAAACGACAGGACGCCCCGGGCCTTTCGGCCCGGGGCGCCCGGTAAGTCGCTTGTCAGGAGATCAAGCAGCTCGACCATGGCAGCCGGCGGGCCGGTTGCCATAGGTAAAGAGGAAGCCGAGGTGCTTGTTCACGGAGCCAGTATGCCCCCAGGCGTGCGCGGCGGGTCAAACCGGGTGTGAGCTGGCTCGCATACTGAGACGCGTGCTCGGCCAGGGCGCTCCTGCTCCCCTGCGGGCGACTGGTCCGCTCAGGGGCCCCGCCCAGGGGGCGGAACGGGCGGGCGCAGGGCGGACCGCCGCAGCGCCCGCTCTTCGCCCTCGCCCCGGCCGCGGCGCACCGCGGCCCGGCTTCCCGCGGGCCCCGTACGGGCGTGGAGCCGGTCCCGGAGCGGTGTGGGACGGGCCGCGGAGCGGGGCCGGGGGCGGCTGCCGAGGGGCCCTGCCGCCGAGGCCGCGGGCCCGGCGTCCGTCGGATACGACGAAGGCGTCACGGCCGGGCCCGTTAGAATCGACAAAACAACCCCAGCTCCAACCGCGCGCGCACCCCTCGTGCACCCTTCCGCTCACGAACCTCCTGCGCACGCTCAACGCCGGAAGGCCGCCGCCGTGTCCTCAGCGACTCCCGCTGCCGCCGCTCCCGACACCGTTCTGGTCGTCGACTTCGGAGCGCAGTACGCCCAGCTCATCGCCCGCCGCGTCCGCGAAGCCCGGGTCTACAGCGAGATCGTGCCGAGCACCATGCCGGTCTCCGAGATGCTCGCCAAGAACCCCGCGGCGATCATCCTCTCCGGCGGCCCGTCTTCGGTGTACGCGGAGGAGGCCCCGTCGGTCGACCGCGCCCTGTTCGAGGCGGGCGTCCCCGTCTTCGGCATGTGCTACGGCTTCCAGCTGATGGCCACCACCCTCGGCGGCACCGTCGACAACACCGGTGCCCGTGAGTACGGCCGCACCCCGCTCAGCGTCTCCAAGCCCGGCTCGACCCTCTTCGAGGGCACCCCGGCCGACCAGTCCGTGTGGATGTCGCACGGCGACGCGTGCAGCGCCGCCCCCGAGGGCTTCGCCGTCACCGCCTCCACGGACGTCGTCCCCGTCGCCGCCTTCGAGAACGACGAGAAGAAGCTCTACGGCGTCCAGTACCACCCCGAGGTCATGCACTCCACGCACGGCCAGCAGGTCCTGGAGCACTTCCTCTACCGCGGCGCGGGCCTGAAGCCGAGCTGGACCACCGGCAGTGTCATCGACGAGCAGGTCGCCGCCATCCGCGCCCAGGTCGGCACCAAGCGCGCCATCTGCGGCCTGTCCGGCGGCGTCGACTCCGCCGTGGCCGCCGCCCTGGTGCAGAAGGCCATCGGCTCCCAGCTGACCTGCGTGTACGTCGACCACGGCCTGATGCGCAAGGGCGAGACCGAGCAGGTCGAGAAGGACTTCGTGGCCGCCACCGGCGTGCAGCTGAAGGTCGTCGACGCCCAGGAGCGCTTCCTCACCGCCCTCGCCGGCGTCTCCGACCCGGAGACCAAGCGCAAGATCATCGGTCGTGAGTTCATCCGCGTCTTCGAGCAGGCGCAGGCCGACATCATCGCCGAGGGCGCCGCCGACGGCGAAGAGGTCGCCTTCCTCGTCCAGGGCACGCTCTACCCGGACATCGTCGAGTCCGGCGGCGGCACCGGCACCGCCAACATCAAGTCCCACCACAACGTGGGCGGCCTCCCCGAGGACCTGGAGTTCGAGCTCGTCGAGCCGCTGCGCCAGCTCTTCAAGGACGAGGTGCGCATGGTCGGCCAGGAGCTCGGCCTGCCCGACGAGATCGTCCAGCGCCAGCCCTTCCCGGGCCCCGGCCTCGGCATCCGCATCGTCGGCGAGGTCACCAAGGACCGCCTCGACCTGCTGCGCGAGGCCGACGCCATCGCCCGCGAGGAGCTCACCGCCGCCGGTCTCGACCGCGAGATCTGGCAGTGCCCCGTGGTGCTCCTCGCCGACGTCCGCTCCGTGGGCGTCCAGGGCGACGGCCGCACCTACGGCCACCCGATCGTGCTGCGCCCCGTCTCCTCCGAGGACGCGATGACGGCCGACTGGTCCCGTCTGCCCTACGACGTGCTGGCCCGCATCTCGACCCGCATCACGAACGAGGTCGCCGACGTCAACCGCGTCGTCCTCGACGTGACCAGCAAGCCGCCGGGCACCATCGAGTGGGAGTGACCCGACCGTCGGGGCCCCGCCCCACGGCCGGTCCGGGCCGCACGGCCCGCCCGCGCCCCCAGGCCTGAACGCCGGTGCCGCCGCCCCCGCCGGGGACGGCGGCACCGGCGTTCTCACGTCCGCCGTGTCGTGCGCACCGGCTGCCCCGGCTTCCACAACTGCACGGCCAGATATTTCTCGTCCTCGACGGCCGTCCGTACGACCTCCGTCAGCTCCACCCGGAACAGATGGAACGCCGACGGGTCCGGCGGCCGCACCTCGTCCGTGTACCGCTTCACCATCGCCGGGTCGCGCACCTCCACCGCCCGGCCGGAGATCCGCACGTCCCCGCCGCCCATCTCCGTGCCCGACCCCGGGTTCGCCTGGAGCGTGCACCGCGGATCGCGCCGCAGGTCGAGCGCCTTGAGTGAACCCGGCATCATTCCGAGCCACAACTCGCCGTTCAGGAACCTGACTTCCAGTCCCGACGTGCGCGGTGACCCGTCCTTGCGCAGCGTCGCCAGAACGTGGTGCGTGAACGTCCCGAACCGCTCCTCCACCGTGCGGGCCAGCTCGGGTTCCGCGGTCGCGAACGCCTTCCAGTTGTCTGTCATGCCGACAGTCTGACCCCGATACCCGACACCTTCTGTCTCCTTTTGCTGCCCACCGCGCTACCGCCCGGCACACCCGGCTCCAGACTCTCTTCACAGAAGGCCCCTGTCGCCCTTCGCTGACCGGCGGTAACTTCCGCTCCGTACGATCAGGGACGGAGGACAGATGCGGGCGCCCACACCCATACCCGTCGAGCGGCTCCACTTCGCCATGCCCCCGGTGCACGACAGGCCGGAGGACGAACGGCGCCACCGCAAGGAACGGCTCGCCGGTGCCCTGCGCGTCTTCGGCCGCCTCGGCTACGAGGACGGCGTCTCCGGCCACATCACCGCGCGCGACCCGGAACACCCGGACTGCTTCTGGGTGAACCCCTTCGGCATGCCCTTCAAGCACGTCACCGTCAGCGATCTCGTCCTCGCCAACGCGACGGGGCAGGTCGTGGAGGGGCGCCACCACGTCAACCAGGCCGCGTTCACCGTCCACGCCGAGGTCCACAGGGCGCGGCCCGACGCCGTCGCCGTCGCGCACTGCCACTCCGTCCACGGCCGCGCCCTCGCCGCCCTCGGCGAACTCCTGGAACCCATCACCCAGGAGGCCTGTGCCTTCTACGAGAGCCATGCCCTGTACGACGTCTATACGGGTGTCGCCGTGGACGCCGTCGAGTGCCGCCGCATCGCCGCTGCCCTCGACGACCGCAAGGCGCTCATCCTGCGCAACCACGGCCTGCTCACCGTGGGCGGCTCCGTCGACGCCGCCGCCTGGTGGTTCATCTCCATGGAACGGTCCAGCCAGGTCCAACTCGCCGCCCGGGCCGCGGGCCGCCCGGTGCTCATTGCCCACGAAGAGGCCGTGCGGACCCGGGAGCAGCTCGGCGGCGACCTCGTGGCCTGGATCAACTACCAGTCCCTGTGGCAGGACATCAGCCGCTCCGAGCCCGATCTGCTCTCCTGAACCCGCCGCACCCACCGCCCGGCCGGGCCCGCCCGGACCCCACGTCAACACGCGTGACCTCCGACCACCCGCGCTGACCTGACCCGCGGAACGCGCACAGGCGTCCGTGCGGCACAATTCCCAGTCATTGCAAGGTAGTTCGCGGGCGCGTGGGCGGCGGCAGAGCCGGTCACGAGTTCGATCACGGCCTCGGCCGAGGGCGGGGAAGGCGGGGTACGCGGTGGCGGTGCAGGAAGCCAGGCAGAGTACGCACGGGGGTGGCTGCACGTGCGGCGACTGCCCGCACGGCGCACGCGAGGGGCACCGGCGCGCCGTGGCCGCATTCCTCGCCAAGCGAGACGAGTTGGCGGCCGGGCACGGGGTGCCCGCGGCCGTCGTGCACTCGGCGGGCGCGTCCCGCCAATGGGTGTCGGACGAGCTGACCCAGTCCGCCAGGGCCGTCGCCGAACGCGGGCGCGCCGAAGGGGCGGCCTGGCTCGCCCGGCTGTGGCGGTACACCCTCGTCGCCGTCTGGACGGGCGTCGTCGCGCTGCTGCTCGTCCAGGCGCTCACGGCCGTCGGCAGCGGCTGGACGGACACGCGCACGGCCGGACTGCTCGCGGCGCTCGCCGTGGCCTTCCTGCTGTCCGGTGCCGCGTATCTGCACCGCGCGCGCGGGGGCGTGCTCGCGCCCGTCATCGGTGAGGACAACCGTCTGTCCACCTCGCGTGCCGTCGCCGCCTCCTGGGTGTTGCTCGTCGTCTTCGCCGTGCTCGTCCTCGCGGGTGAACTCGCCGCCGCCGCGGGTGACGAGGAACGTGACGCCCTCATCGACGGCCTCCAACTCGACCGCGTCGCGGGTCTGGTGACCGTCCTCGCCGTCGTCTGTGCCGTCGCCGTGCTCGTGCGGCGGGTCGTGGGCCTCAGGGTCCTCGCGCAGAAGCTGCAGAAGGTGCGCGCCGACCGGCCCAGGGCCGCCGATCTCCTCACCGACGACTCGGGCCGCGGCCACTTCGCGGACGCCCAGTACCTCCTCGTCAGCACCGCAGCCGTCGTCTTCGTCGCCGTCCGGCTGGCGCGCCGCCCCGAGCAGCTGCCCGACCTGCCGTGGGGGCTCGCCCTCCTCGTGCTCGTATCGGCCGCCACATACGTGGCGGGCAAGTACTCCGAGGGCGGCCGACCCGTGATCCTGTCCGTCGTCCGGGCCCGGGAGGCGGGCGATCTGGACGCGCCGATCCGCACCGGCGACGACATCGAGATCCGCGGCGCGGGCTTCGTGCCGCCCGGCGCGCAGAACGCGGACCGTCTCGCCCGGATGGCCGTCCGCATCGGCGCCGTCCACGTCCACGTGCCGCTCGTGCCGGTTGCCGGGGGCTTCACCAACCCCTCGGACACCGTCCTGACCGTGCCCGTGCCCGTCGACGTCGAGCCCGGCCGCGTCGACGTCCAAGTGATCACGGCGGCAGGTGTCGAGACCAACCGCTGCACCATCGACGTGACGGACTGACCGCCCCGCCGCACCCGCTTGCGCACGGACCGCGCGATCCACCGCCCGGCAGCCCGCACCGCGCCGAATGGACGCATGTGCTCCCCCTTCCGCGTGCCCGGAACCGCCAACCCCCCGTGGTTTCCGGGCACACCTCACGCGATCCGCCGCACGCCACTGAGCGGCGGCTCCCTTTCCTACGTATCGTCAGTTGACGGCTCAACGGGAGAGGCGGCGGACAGCCATGGTTCACGGCATGCGCACGGACACCCACACCGGCTATGCCCGGCGGAACGGCTGGCGGGACACCGCCACCCGCTACGCCCTGCTCCCGTTGAGGATCTTCCTCGGTGTCACCTTCATCTACGCGGGCCTGGACAAGCTCACCGACAGCGCCTTCATGAAGGCGAGCGGCGACGGCTCGATCGGCGAGCAGATGCACAACATCCGCGACATCTCCGCCCTCCCCGAACTCGTCGACCTCGCCCTGAAGAGCCCCGTCGGCTTCGGCTACGCCATCGCCCTCGGCGAACTGGCCGTCGGCATCGGCACCCTGATCGGCCTGTTCGCCCGGATCGCCGCGCTGGGCGGCGCGCTGATCTCGCTCAGCCTCTGGCTGACCATGAGCTGGTCCGCCGAGCCCTACTACTACGGCAACGACCTCGCCTATCTGATGGCCTGGCTGCCGCTCGTGCTCGCCGGGGCGTCCTTCCTCTCCGTCGACGCCTGGATCGCCCAACGCCGCGATGCCTCCGGGCTACGGCTGCGCTAGCCCCGGCCCGACTCGCTCGTGTGCGTCTCGCCCGGGCCCATGGTGCGCCTCCCGTCCTCGCGTGTGCCGGTGCGGGCCCGGCGGCCCTTGCGTATGCCGTGGGCCACGGTCGCCGTGGCGCCCGCGAGGCACAGACCTCCCGTCACGATCGGGATGATCACGAACCAGGGCGTGTCCCACAGACCGCCCGCGTCGCCCGCGTAGACGAGCCCGGCGAGCGTCACGAAGAAGCCCCCGACCAGCCGCCCCGGCTGGAACTCATGACGCAGCACGTGCCACCTCCGCCTGTCCGATGCCGACCTCGAGCCGCAGGTCGAGCGTGCCTTCCCCCTTGACGCCCGCGGGCGGGTCCAGCGTCACCGTCTTCTGCTTGTCGGGGGCGATGTCCACGTCCTGGCTGTCGTCGCTCGGCAGCTGGATGTCTCCGACACCCACCTCGATCCTCAGGTCCACCTTGGTGTCCTCGGGCACGATCACCTTCAGCTTTCCTGCGCCCACCTCCGCCCGCGTGCGCACCGTCTGGTCCTTGCGGAGGTCGACCCGGCTCAGGTCCAGGGTGGCGACGCCCGTCCCCAGCTCGTACCGAGGGCGGATGTCCGAGGCCGTGGCCGGGGTCCAGTCCTTGCGTATCCAGTCCGCCGTGATGTTCTTCGGCAGGGCCGCTGAGGTGGCGACGAGGGCGGCGGTGATCACCGCGAGCAGGATGGAGCCCGTGCCCGTGCGCCCCAGGAACGAGCTGATCGCGATGCCGAGGCCGAGGACGGCGAGCGCACAGGCGAACCCCGTCTGCAGGCTGGTGCCGAGCGGCTGGTCCTCCCAGGTCAGGCTCGTGCCGAGGCCGGCCGCGAGCAGGGCGGCCAGGAACACCCAGCCGCCGATCCAGCGGGGCCCGCGGCGCCCTGGCGGCTCCTTGTCCAAGGGAGGCGCGCCCCACGCCGAGGTGTGCCCCGGGGGCGGCTGGTACTCCACCGCGATCGGCTCGGGGCCCCAGAAGTACTTCGGCGGGCCCTCCTCGCCGACGGGGGTGCGCCACCAGGACGGGGCCCCGGTGACGGGCGGCGCCTTCGTCTCGGGCGGGGCGTCCGCGACGGCCTGGGCGGCCGCGGGGTCGGGGTCCGGGGTGCCGCGCTGCCGCGACCAGTACCCCGCGCCCGCGAGGAGGACGCCGAGGACAGCCGCGAAGGTCAGCGCCCCGCTGTTGCCGATCAGGGTCAGGAACACGCCGCAGCCGACGAGGGCGAAGAGGACGGCGGTCAGGGCGTGGCCGTCCACGCGGGCGGTCAGCAGCCGTCGCGCCTCGTTCTCCTCCTCTCCCTCATAAGGGATGAGCAGCCAGGCGAAGCCGTAGAAGACCAGACCGAGACCGCTGGTGACCGCGAGCACGGCCAGGCCGATGCGGAAGATCACCGGGTCCATGTCGCAGTGCCGGCCGAGGCCCGCGCACACGCCGCCCAGCTTGCGGTGCCGGGGGTCGCGGCGGAACTTCCGCTCGCGCGCGACCTCCGCACCGCCCGGCTCCTCGGCCGTCGCGGACGGATGATCGCGCGGCGGGGCCTGGGGACCCGGCGCGGGCTGCTGATCTGTCATGAGTCCATGGTGACGGCCCCGCCCCGCCCGCGGCAGTCGGGAGAACCCTGGCCGAACCCTGATATCGCCCCTGACGGCCCCGGAGCCGCAACCCTGACGCGGGCCCCACGCCCCGCGACTGCCCGGCTCCGCCCCCGCGACCGCCCGGCTCCCGACCTCGTGACCGGCCCCGAGATCAGGGGAGTCTCGGGGATCGACCCTGATGCCCCCGGCCCCGCCCGCGTGTGACCATCGGTGGCATGCCAGACGCCGCAGCTGTACCCATCGAAGACGAGCGGCCGCTGCGGAAGCTCTATCGCAGCGGTGAGGGCCGCCTGCTCGGCGGGGTCGCACGCGGCCTCGCGGGCCACCTCGGCCTGCCCGTCATCTGGGTGCGGCTCATCTTCATCGGCCTCTTCACGGCGAACGGCCTCGGCGCGCTGCTCTACGCGGCGTTCTGGTTCTTCGTGCCCCTCGGCGTCGGCGGCGTCGGCGCCCAGCGCGCCGCCGTGGTCACCACGGAGACGGCAGCGGACGGCCGCCGCAGACTCGTCGCCCGCAAGCCGGACAAGGGCCAGATCGTCGCGCTCCTCGCGATGCTCGCCGTCGCCATGGTCTTCGTCGGCAGCGTGGACCTCGGCGGCCCGACGAAGGCGTATCTCTGGCCGACCCTGCTCGTCGCCGCCGGTGTCGCCCTCGTCTGGCGCCAGGCGGACAACGCCCGGCGGGCCCGCTGGATGGAGGTCGGCCGCAAGCGCCGCACCCTGACGATCGCCCGGACCGCGGCCGGTGTGCTCCTCGTCGGCGTCGGCGTGTCCGGCATCTTCGTGCTGCGCGGCTCCGCGTCCGACCTGGGCGCGGCCCTGCAGGCGGCGCTCGCCGTGCTCGTCGGCATAGCGCTGCTCGCGGGCCCCTATCTCGTGCGGATGACGCAGGACCTCTCCGAGGAGCGGCTGATGCGCATCCGCGCTCAGGAGCGCGCCGAGGTCGCCGCCCACGTGCACGACTCGGTGCTCCACACCCTGACGCTCATCCAGCGCAACGCGGACAGTCCCGGCGAGGTCCGCCGCCTCGCCCGCGCCCAGGAGCGCGACCTGCGCGCCTGGCTGTACAAGCCGGAGGGCACCGGCAAGGAGGAGGCCGAGGAGCCCGACACCCTCGCCGAGGCGGTCCGGCGCAACGCCGCGGAGGTCGAGGACAAGCACGGCGTCCCCATCGAGGTCGTCGTCGTCGGCGACTGCCCGCTCGACGAGCGCCTGACGGCACAGATGCAGGCCGCGAGAGAAGCGATGGTGAACGCCGCCAAGTACGGTGGCGAGGGCGGCGCGGTGCAGGTCTTCGCCGAGGTCGAGGGGGAGACGGTCTTCGTGTCGGTCCGCGACCGCGGCCCGGGCTTCGACCTGGACGCGGTACCGGACGACCGCATGGGCGTACGAGAATCGATCATCGGCCGCATGCAGCGCAACGGCGGTACGGCGCGGCTGCGCACGGTGCCGGGCGGCGGCACGGAAGTCGAGCTGGAGATGGAGAGGACGGCGGCGACATGAGCGACGCGACCGAAGCGAGCGGACCCGTGGATCCGGCCGCCGGGGCAGCGGAGGCCGGGACCGGCGCCACACGGCGGGTGAAGGTCGTCCTGGTCGACGACCACCGGATGTTCCGCACGGGAGTGCAGGCGGAGATCGGCCAGACCGAGCGCACGGGTGTCGAGGTCGTCGGCGAGGCCGCGGACGTCGACCAGGCGGTCACGGTGATCACGGCGACCCGGCCCGAGGTCGTGCTGCTCGACGTGCACCTGCCGGGCGGCGGCGGGGTGGAAGTCCTGCGCCGCTGCGCGCCGTTGATGGCCGACGCGGAGAGCCCGGTGCGGTTTCTCGCGCTGTCCGTGTCGGACGCCGCCGAGGACGTCATCGGCGTCATCCGGGGCGGCGCCCGCGGCTACGTCACCAAGACCATCACCGGCACCGACCTGGTCGACTCGATCTTCCGGGTGCAGGAGGGCGACGCGGTGTTCTCGCCGCGCCTCGCCGGTTTCGTCCTGGACGCCTTCGCCTCGACGGACGCGGCGCCGGTCGACGAGGACCTGGACCGCCTCACCCAGCGCGAGCGCGAGGTCCTGCGCCTCATCGCGCGCGGGTACGCGTACAAGGAGATCGCCAAGCAGCTGTACATCTCCGTGAAGACGGTCGAGTCGCATGTGTCGGCGGTCCTCAGGAAGCTCCAGCTGTCGAACCGGCACGAGCTGACGAGGTGGGCGACGGCCCGGCGGCTCGTCTGACGGGCCCGCCACGCCCCGCTCCGGTGCCCGGCCCGGCAAGCTCCGCCGCCCGTGCCGACGCGCTGCCCGCCCCGCGACCGTCCGGCGGCGTCCCCGCCCGTCCCGCTCCCGCGCGGCCCTCACGCCACCCGTGTGGCCCCGGCGAACGGCATCTGGTCGATGGGGGCCAGACGGACCGGAGCGCTGGGGTTGGGGGCGTGGATCATCTGGCCGTTGCCCACGTAGAGACCGACGTGGCTGATGCCGGAGTAGAAGAACACCAGGTCGCCCGGCTGGAGTTCGGAGCGTCCGACGCGGCGGCCCGCGTCGATCTGGGCGTAGGTCGTGCGCGGCAGTGAGACGCCCGCCGCGCGGTAGGCGGCCTGGGTGAGGCCGGAGCAGTCGAAGGCGTTCGGACCCGTGGCGCCCCAGACGTAGGGGCTGCCGAGCGCCTTGTAGGCGTACGAGACGGCCCTCGCGGCGCGGGAGTCGGGGGCCTTCACGGTGCCTGCCGGGGCCGCGCCGCGCGCGTCGTCCCGGGACGCCCGGCCGGAGGCGTCGGAGCTGTCGGAGCCCGCTGTGCCACGGGCTTCGTCGCCGCGCTCGGCGCGGGCGAGGCGCGTCCGTTCGTCGGCGGTCAGCCGGGCGAGCAGGCGCTTGGCCTCGCCGAGCTTGCCGGTCACGGTCTTCTTGTGCTTCCGCAGGTCCGCCTGACGGGACTTGAGGGTCCCGAGGGTGTCGTCGGCCTCGGTGTGGAGCTGGTCGAGCTCCCTGACCTGACGCCGTACGTCGGCGACCTCGGCGGCCTGGCGGCGGCCCGCGTGGTCGGCACGGGTGGCCCGGTCGAGGAAGGCGTCCGGGTCGGCGGAGAGCGCGAGCTGGACGGACGGGTCGACGGCTCCGGCGCGGTACTGGGCGGTGGCCAGTGAGCCCAGTCCCTGGCGCGCCGAGTTGAGCCGCTCCGTCTTGCGGGCGGCCTCGCCCCGCAGGTCCCGCAGGGACTCCTCGGCCCGGTCGGCCTTCTCCTTGGCGCCGTTGTACTTCTCGGTGGCGACCTCGGCCTCGCGGTACAGCCGGTCGACCTTGGCCTTCACCTCGCCGAGGGAGGGCCGGGGCTCGGCGTGTCCGGTGCCCTCGAAGGCGGTCGCCGTGGCGGCCGACGCGAGGGCGAGGGTGGCGGCGGTACGGGCCGTATGGCCGCTGAGCGAGCGTTGCTTCGGCTTGCGGTGCTGTGCCACGGAGGCTCCACGTCCTTCCACAGTGGCCAGGTCCGGTGCGGGTCCGGCGGCGCCGCGCACAGGGGGAACGGGGCGCCGCCGGACTTCTCGGCGGTGATGTCCGGCTGCCGTCCCTGGTCCGGACGACGGTGGGGAGCCGGTCACCGGTCATGGACGCTAAACCTCGCCGTCACCGGGTCGTGACCTGTTGTGCGGAAGTGACGCCCGCGGCCCGCTCGTGACCGGGCGCGACCGCTCCGGCGGCCGGTCGGTACCCGCTTCACCCGTTCCTGTGACCGATGTGGTGTTTGGGGTCCACCTGCCTGAAGGGGGGTGATACGGGCCCGGTTAGGCTCCGCCCCATGGACGTACTCATCCATCTCTTCGTCGGCCTGCACATCATCGGCATCGCCTCGCTCCTGGGCGGCTTCCTGACCCAGATGAAGGCGATGGGTGACGGCACGGCTCGCTTCAGCCCCCCGATGCTGCACGGCGCGCTCACCATGCTGATCACGGGCGTGGCCCTGGTCGGCCTGAACCAGGCCGACGACAATGAGGTCAACAACCTCAAGATCGGCATCAAGATGGCCGTCCTCGTCGTGATCCTCGGGCTCGTGTACCTGAAGCGCGACGAGGAGAGGGTGGACAAGGCGATGTTCGGCGCGGTCGGCGCGCTGACGACGGCGAACATCTTCATCGCCGTCCTGTGGACGTAGCCGCCCACCGCCCACGTTTTCGGCCCTCTACGTAGAACAGCGAACCCTCTACGTAGAGGGCCGAAAACGTGTCGCCCTCCTACGGAGATGGATCAGGCGGGCCGGACCACGCTGTGGATCGGCATGTAGTAGATCGACTCGACGCGTACGTTCGCGCCCGGCTTGGGGGCGTGGATCATCTTGCCGTTGCCTATGTAGATCCCTACGTGGCTGATGTCGTCGTAGAAGAAGACCAGGTCACCGCGTTTGGCGCTGGACGTGGACACCTTGGTGCCGACCTTCACCTGGTCCCAGGTGGTGCGGGGCAGTGAGATACCGGCGGTCCTCCACGCGGCCTGCGTGAGTCCGGAGCAGTCGTAGGATCCGGGGCCCGTGGCGCCCCATACGTAGGGCTTGCCGATCTGCTTCTCGGCGAAGCCGATCACCTTCTCGGCCTTCGCGGCGTACCTGCCGTCCGTGCTCCCGGAACCGGAACCGGAATCAGAGTCGGAACCCGATCCCGAGCCGGTACCGGAGCCGGACCCGGTGTCGGAGCCCGACCCGGATCCCGTCCCCGAGCCGCCGTCGGATCCCCGCTCCCGCTCCCGCCGCTCGGCCTCCTCGGCCTTCCGCTTACGCTCCTCCTCCGCCTGTTTGCGCGCCAGCTCGGCGGCTTTGCGCCGGGCCGCCTCCTCCTTCCGCTTCTCGATCGCGGCGAGCCGTGCCTTCTCCTCGGCGGTCAGCTTCGACAGCAGCGTGCGGGCCTCGCCGAGCTTGGTCTGGACGGTCCGCTTGCTCGACTTCAGCTCGTCGCGGGAGTCGCTGAGGGTCCGCAGGCTCTTCGCGGCCTTCGCCCGCTGCTTGGTGGCCGCCACCTGCTGGGTCTGGTAGTCGTCGACCGCCTTCTTCTGGCGGTTGGTGAGCCGGTCCGCGAGGTGGTTCTGGTCGAAGAAGCCCTTCGGGTCGTCGGCGAGCATCAACGCGGCGGTCTCGGAGACGGCGCCGGTGCGGTACTGGGCGGCCGCGAAGGAGCCGAGCTGCCGACGGGCCTCGTTCAGGTCGTCCGTGCGCCCGGCGACGTCGTCCAGGAGCTTGTCGACGTGCTTGCGCTGCTTGTCGGTGCGTTCCTTGGCCGAGTTGTACTTCTGGGTGGCCACGCCCGCCTGGTGGTAGAGGTCGTCGACCTTCTTCTGGACCTCTTCGAGACTCGGTTCGGCGGGCCTGGTGGGCTGCGCGGGGGCGGACGGTGCCGCGTTCGCGCTCTGTGACAGGAGCGCTACGGAGGTCAGCGCGGCCGTCGTGATGCCGAGTGCGGGGGCGCTGCGTGCCAGGGGGGAGCGGGTGCGCGGCTTGCGGTGCGACGCCAAGGGAGGCGACTCCTTCCGTGGACCGCCTACCGGGTTAGCTGTCGGGTTCGGGCGGTTCGGAAGGGCTGCCCTACCGGCCCGTGCGAGGCGCAGCGGGACGGATTCACCCCAGGATCATGGTGGGTCCCCGGCTCCGGACGCGTCGGGATCGGCGCGCGTCGGACTCGGCGGAGGCCGCGCGGCCCGGCGTGGTTCGCCGGTTTGGGGGGACGTGCGGCCCGCGGAGCACGCTAGCCAACTCCTGTGGCGCGGGGGAAGATTGATGTTCGATATGCCCGATACGTTTTCGTGACTTTCCGCACCTGCGCGTGCTTCCCGGCGCCCCCGCGACGCGGCTCACCTGCGGCGTGGCCCGGAGTGAGCGCCCGGTGGCACCCCGTGGACGGTGCCGGGCGGCCGGGGCGGTGGCCGGAACCCGGGGTGGTTTGTCAGTGGGGCCGCCTAGACTCGGGAGGCGATGAGCAGCCTCTTTGACGACAGCTTCCTGGCGGACCTCAAGCCCTCGCAGGGCGCTGAGGAAGAGTCCCCGCCGCCGCCCGAGGACAGCGCTCCGGAGCCGATTCCGGACGACCTGTTCGACGGGAAGTTCGACGCGCCCGCACCCCGGGACGGGTACTACCGGGACGGCGCCCCCCGCCCGGTCCTCGACCCGGCGGCGCTCCTCGACGGGCTGAACGAGAACCAGCGCGCGGCCGTCGTGCACGCGGGCTCCCCCCTGCTCATCGTCGCCGGCGCGGGCTCCGGCAAGACCCGGGTACTGACCCACCGCATCGCGTACCTGCTCGCCGAGCGCGGGGTGCACCCCGGCCAGATCCTCGCGATCACGTTCACGAACAAGGCCGCGGGCGAGATGAAGGAGCGCGTCGAGCAGCTCGTCGGCCCGCGCGCGGGCGCGATGTGGGTGTCGACGTTCCACAGCGCGTGCGTGCGCATCCTGCGCCGCGAGTACAAGAAGCTGGGCTTCACGTCCTCGTTCTCGATCTACGACGCCGCGGACTCCAAGCGCCTGATGGCCCTGGTCTGCCGGGACCTGGACCTGGACCCGAAGAAGTTCCCGCCGAAGTCCTTCAGCGCCAAGATCTCGAACCTGAAGAACGAGCTGATCGACGAGGAGGACTTCGCCGCCCAGGCCGCCGACGGCTTCGAGAAGACCCTCGCCCAGGCCTACGCGATGTACCAGTCGCGCCTCCGTGAGGCCAACGCCCTCGACTTCGACGACCTGATCATGACGACGGTGCACCTCCTGCGCGCCTTCCCGGACGTCGCCGAGCACTACCGCCGCCGCTTCCGGCACGTCATGGTCGACGAGTACCAGGACACGAACCACGCGCAGTACGCGCTGGTGCGCGAGCTGGTCGGCCCCTCCCTGGAGGAGGGCGAGGACGGCGAGGGGCCTGGAGAGCTGTGCGTGGTCGGTGACGCCGACCAGTCCATCTACGCCTTCCGTGGCGCCACGATCCGCAACATCCTCCAGTTCGAGGAGGACTACACGGACGCCACCACGATCCTCCTGGAGCAGAACTACCGCTCCACGCAGACGATCCTCAGCGCCGCCAACGCGGTCATCGAGCGCAACGAGAGCCGCCGCCCCAAGAACCTGTGGACGAACGCGGGCGCGGGCGCCGGCATCACCGGCTACGTCGCCGACACCGAGCACGACGAGGCGCAGTTCGTCGCCGACGAGATCGACCGCCTCACGGACGCGGGCGACGCGAAGGCCGGCGACGTGGCGATCTTCTACCGGACGAACGCGCAGTCGCGTGTCTTCGAAGAGATCTTCATCCGGGTCGGCCTGCCCTACAAGGTCGTCGGCGGCGTCCGCTTCTACGAGCGCAAGGAAGTCCGCGACGTCCTGGCCTACCTGCGGGTCCTCGCCAACCCGGAGGACGGCGTACCGATGCGCCGCATTCTGAACGTGCCGAAGCGCGGCATCGGCGACCGCGCCGAGGCCATGATCGACGCGCTCGCGCAGCGCGAGAAGATCTCCTTCCCGCAGGCCCTGCGCCGCGTGGACGAGGCGTACGGCATGGCGGCCCGCTCGGTGAACGCCGTCAAGCGGTTCAACGCCCTCATGGAGGAGCTGCGCACCGTCGTCGAGTCGGGCGCGGGCCCGGCGGTCGTCCTGGAGGCCGTGCTCGAACGGACCGGGTATCTGGCCGAGTTGCAGTCCTCCACGGACCCGCAGGACGAGACGCGCATCGAGAACCTCCAGGAACTGGCCGCCGTGGCCCTGGAGTTCGAGCAGGAGCGCCAGGAGGGCGAGGCCGGGTCGCTGTCCGACTTCCTGGAGCGGGTGGCGCTCGTCGCCGACTCCGATCAGATCCCCGACGAGGAGGACGACGGCTCGGGCGTCATCACGCTGATGACGCTGCACACCGCCAAGGGCCTCGAATTCCCCGTCGTGTTCCTGACGGGCATGGAGGACGGCGTGTTCCCGCACATGCGCGCCCTCGGCCAGACCAAGGAGCTGGAGGAGGAGCGCCGCCTCGCGTACGTCGGCATCACGCGCGCGCGGGAGCGGCTCTACCTCACGCGGTCCTCGATGCGCAGCGCCTGGGGCCAGCCGTCGTACAACCCGCCGTCGCGCTTCCTGGAGGAGATCCCGGCGGCCCACCTGGAGTGGAAGCGGACGGGTTCCGTCGGCGCGCCCGCCTCGTCGGGGCCCGCCGGGGGAGTGGCGTCCTCGCTGTCCTCGTCGCGCTCGCGCGCAGGGGGCGCGCAGGGCTTTGCCACGCGCCGGGCGGCGGAGAAGCCGGTGGTCTCGCTCGCCGTGGGCGACCGCGTCACGCACGACCAGTTCGGCCTCGGCACGGTGGTCGGCGTGAAGGGCAGTGGGGCGAACGCGGAGGCGACGGTGGACTTCGGCGGGGAGAAGCCGAAGCGCCTGCTGCTGCGGTACGCGCCGGTCGAGAAGCTCTGAGGGGCTCCTCGTGGAGGGGGCTCCGGCCGCCTCCACGAGGAGGGCGGCGGTGCTCGCGTCCGCCTACGTCGGGTCCAGGCCGTGGCTGCGCAGCCACGACAGGGGGTCTATCGCCGAGCCGCCGCCGGGGCGCACCTCGAAGTGCAGGTGGGGGCCGGTGGAGTTGCCGGAGTTCCCGGAGTAGGCGATGGTGTCGCCCGCCTTCACGGGGCCGTTGGAGATCTTGTGCGTGGAGAGGTGGCAGTACCACGTCTCCGTGCCGTCCTTGGCGGTCACGATCGCCATGTTTCCGTAGGCGCTGTTCCACTTCGTGGAGACGACGCCGTCGGTCGCGGCCATCACGGGCGTGCCGTACGACACCGGGAAGTCGATGCCGGAGTGCTGCGACATCCAGTTGATGCCCGCCTGGCCGTAGTACGCGCTCAGGCCGTGCTGGGCGACGGGGAGCGCGAACTTCGGGCGCAGCCGCTCCTTGCGCGCGGCCTCGGCGACCGCCTTCCTGTGCGCGGCGTCCTTGGCGGCCTTGAGGTCAATACGTTCCTGCGTACGGCTCGCGCGGTCGGCGAAGTCGCCCGCGTCGGCCGAGAGGTTGGCCAGCTGCGTGTCGAGCTTGTTGTTCGCGGCGGACGGCTGCACGGAAGCGGTGTCCGGGGCGGAGGCCGCCCGCGTCTCCTTGGTGTCGTCGTCGCCTCCGCTGAGGCCGCTGACCGACGCGGCGGCCACTCCCGCGACGCCCATCACACACGCCGACGGCACGGCGACGGTGAGCAGCGCGGAACGCTTGGCGGGGGAGCGGCGCGACCGGGTGCGGGTGCGCGGGGCGGCGGCGCGCGTGGAGCGAGGGCGCTCGGAGGGGGCGTGCTCGCTGAGGTTCGCATCCGCTTCGATGTCGCCGAGTGCGTCGCCGGGCGTGTCGTCGGCGGTGAACTCGTGCTCGCTGGTGGCCGGTTGGCCGTACGCGGCGGACAGGGTGTCGCCGCTCTCGTAGGCGTCGCCCGTGTCGGGGGCTGTTGCGGCGGTCCCGTCCGTGGCCTCCGCGCCGTACGTCTCGGGCGTCGCGCCGTACGGCTCGTGGCCGCCGTCCCCGTTCCAGGCGGTGGCGTCGTATGCGCCGGTGTCGAAGACCTGGGTGGCCCACTGGCCGGTCTGCTGGGCGTCGGCCCAGGTGCTGGCGTCCCAGGTGGCGGTGGCGTCGGGGCCCGGCTGTGACGGGATGTCCGCGAGCTGCTGGTACCCGCCGGTGTCCCACATGCCCGTGGTGTCGTGACTGCCCGTGTCGTACGGGGAGAGGCCCTGCGGGGCGCCGAACCCGTCGTGGCCGGGGGGCTGCTGGCCCGTGGCCCACTGGCCGGTGTCGTAGGCCTGGCCGGGGAGCTCCCCGAAGAGCGGGTCGGTGGGGAAACCCCCGCCGACCGCGAATCCGGAGCCGGAAGTGTCGAAGACGCCCGTGCCGTCATAGCCACCTGGGGCGTTGAACCCGGTGGCGGCGAAGGTGCCGGTGGCGTAGCCGTCGTACCCGTAGCCGACGTGCTGCGCGCTCTGGTCGTAGGAACCGTAGGGAGCGTAGTCGGCGTCGGGTGCCGGGGCCGGAGCGGGGGTCCCCGGCGGGTGACGGTCGTTCACCAACTTCTCTTTCGCCTCGACAGCATGGGGGCTGGCAGCGCAGTGCCGCGACTGTACCCGGCGGTATGCGGGCGCGACAATCTTCGGCAGGTTCCGCGCTCGCAGGAAACGGGCATTCGGCCGCCTTTCGGCGGACTGTGGGCACAGGCTTGGCCTTGCGTTCGAGGAGTGTTCGAGGTCATTCGAGGTCAGGGGCCTTCGTGGCGTGCGGTTCGGTGACCGTCAGGCCGTCAGCCCGTCGGTCGACGCCGGGGTGTCGGCGGCCGGGTCCGCGAGATCCAGGGCCTGCCGGATCGCGGAGGCGACCGCGGGGTGCACCGGCAGGGCGAGGTGCCCGATGCCGGAGACGCGGACGTTCTGCGCGCTCAGGTCGGGGTGGTCGACGCAGGCTGTCTCGACCGGGTCCATCACCTGGTCCAGCTCGCTCCAGAAGCTCACGAACTGCGTACGACAGCCCGGCGCGGGCTGCCGCAGCTCCTCGATGACGTCCGAGCCCGGCCGCATCTGGCGGACGATCGGGTGCGCGTCCGCGAGCGGCGCGACGCGGGTGCCCGCGTGCGGGGTGCCGAGGGTGACCAGCGTGCGGACGCGGGCGTCGCCGCCGAGCCGCTGCGCGTAGTAGCGGGCGATGAGGCCGCCGAGGCTGTGGCCGACGATGTCCACGCGCGCGTGTCCCGTGCGCTCGCAGATCTCCTCCACGTGGCGGCCGAGCAGCTCGGCCGCCTTGCGGATGTCGCAGGTCAGCGGCGAGTAGTTGAGGGATTCGAGGTGCTGCCTGCCGTGCTGGGAGAGGCTGCGGCGCAACAGGACGAAGACGGAGCGGTTGTCGATGAAGCCGTGCAGGAGCAGGACCGGGGGTTTGTCCCGGGCCGGCAGCCGCGGGGCGTCGGGCGGCGGTGGCTGCGGCGCGGGGCGCCGCTCCTGGACGATGCCCGAGGGGTACAGCAGCAGGTGCCCGGCGAGGATCGCGAGCTCCAGGGCCGTCGCCTTCAGCAGGGCGAAGGGGAGTCCCGCCAGTCGCGCGGGCAGCAGCGCGGCGCAGAGGCGAAAGGGCTGGATCCTGGTGACCGTCATGTCGACCTCCCGGTCGGCACACGGGCAGACACCCTTGTCCCCCGTGTGCCTCTCATGGGAAGCCGTGACCGAGGCATGACGAACCACGATGTGTCGCACCACGGACGAAGTCCCGCCGCCCCCGTGCCGTGCGGCTGACGGCACGGGGGCGCGGCGGCGGCCTCGCGGCGGCTCCCCTCGCGCGGCCCCCGGCTCTCGCCCCGTGAAACGGGGGCGGCGCGCAGCGAACGTGTCCCACCGTGTGATTTCCCCCTCCCTCTCCACCACGAAACTGCGTGCTGCGGGATGCTGGAGATAACGTTCGTTCACCTACCCGGCCGGTGCGGCGCGGGGTATCCGTGCTGGGACAGCGGTATTTCCGTACATGGACGTCGGTACATGGAGGCAGTGATGGGTGTGGGAGCCGGTCCGATCCGCGTGGTGGTCGCCAAGCCGGGCCTCGACGGCCACGATCGCGGGGCCAAGGTGATCGCGCGGGCGCTCCGCGACGCCGGCATGGAGGTCATCTACACCGGCCTGCACCAGACGCCCGAGCAGGTCGTCGACACGGCCATCCAGGAGGACGCCGACGCGATCGGCCTGTCCATCCTGTCCGGGGCGCACATGACGCTGTTCGCCCGCGTCATCGAGCTCCTGAAGGAGCGCGACGCGGCGGACATCCAGGTCTTCGGCGGCGGCATCATCCCCGAGGAGGACATCCCGCCGCTCAAGGAGATGGGCGTCGCGGAGATCTTCACGCCGGGGGCGACGACCACGGCGATCGTGGAGTGGGTCCGGGCGAACGTACGGCAGCCCACCGAGGCGTAGGCCCGCGCGCGGGGCTCCGCAGGGCCGGGCCCTGAGGGGCCTCTCCGGGCCGGGTGGCCTCTCCGGGCCGGGTGGCTCCCTTGGGCCGGGCGGCTTCCCCGGGCCGGGTGGTGACGTGCTTCAAGGGGTGAGCTCCTCCCGCATCTCCGCGCGCAGGCGCAGGGTCGTGACCAGGCGCTGGAACGCCTCCGACCAGTAGCCTCCGGCGCCGGGCGCGGCGTCCTCGCGCTCGTCCGGCACGGCGGTGAGGGCGTCGAGCCGCACGGCCTCGGCCGGGTCGAGGCAGCGCTCCGCGAGGCCCATGACGCCGCTGAAGCTCCAGGGGTAACTGCCCGCGTCGCGCGCGATGTTCAGCGCGTCCACCACCGCGCGGCCGAGGTCGGGGGCCCAGGGCACGGCGCACCCGCCGAGCAGCTGGAAGGCCTCGGACAGGCCGTGCGCGTCGATGAAGCCCGCGACCCACGCGGCCCGCTCGGGCGCGGGCAGGGCGGACAGGAGCTTGGCGCGCTCCGCCAGGGACGCCGCGCCCGGGCCCGCCGCGTCCGGCGCCGAGGGGGCGCCGAGCAGCGCCCGTGACCAGGTCGCGTCGCGCTGGCGGACGGCGGCGCGGCACCACGCGGCGTGCAGCTCGCCGCGCCAGTCGTCCGCGACGGGGAGCGCCACGATGTCGGCCGGGGCGCGGCCGCCGAGTCTGTGCTGCCAGGTCGCGAGGGGTGCGGCCTCCACCAGCTGGCCGAGCCACCAGGAGCGCTCGCCCCGGCCCGCGGGCGGCTTGGGGGCGACGCCGTCGCGCTCCATGCCCGCGTCGCACTCGTGCGGCGCCTCCACGGTGAGCGTCGGGGTGCTCGCGGTGCGGTCGAGCGCCACGCAGGAGGAGGCGCGGTCGGCCATGCGGGCGGCGAGCGCCGAGGTTGGCAGGGCGGACAGGAGCTCGGCGGCCGTGGCGCGGACGTTGCGGCTGCGGTCGCCGAGGGCCTGCTCCAGGAACGGCTCGTCGGCCGGGCCCAGGCCCGTGCGCAGCGAGTCGAGGAACATCAGCCGGTCCTCGGCCCGCTCCGTCGTCCAGGTGTCGGCCAGGAGCTCGCGCGCGGCGGTGGGGTCGTGGTCCCGGAGGGTGGTGAGGAGCGCGACGCGCTCCGCGAACAGGCCCTCCTGCCAGCGGCGTTCGACCTCAGCCCGGCCCTGTGTGCCGGTGGCCGCGGCGCGGTGCGGGGCGGCGCGCAGCGCGAACTTCCAGTCCGGGTTGAGCCCCGCGAGCCACAGGGCGCGCGGGCCCGCGAAGGCCAGGGCCTGGGGGCGCAGGTCGGTGCGGCCGCGGGCCGCGGTCAACAGCGCGGGCAGCAGCTCCGGCGGGGCCGCGAAACCCCGGTCGATGGCCAGGGCAAGCCACTGGGGCAGCAGTTCCATCAGGTCGGGCGCGGTGCCCCGGCGGCCGCCGCCCGCCGTCGGATGGTCGGCGAGCAGGCTCGCGAGGCGGCGCCGGGCCGCGGGCGGCACGACGGGCCGGGGGTCATCGGGAGCGGGCTCGGGCCGCGCGGCGGCGGGCGCGGGGCGCAGGCCCGCTCTGCGGTGCACCGTCTGGACGGCCGCCGCGTCCAGGAGGGCGGTGGGGGCCTCCTTGCCGGGCGCGTCCAGAGGTGGTGTGCGCCGGTCCGTGCCCAGGAGCGCCGCCGTGACGAGCTCTTCCCAAGGGGTGCGGGTGAAGGCCGCCGCTCGGGCGGGAAGCGGGTCGGCCGGTGTCTGTGGGCGGGAGCCGGGTCGGGCCTCCGCGGAGGGCTGGGACTGCGGGGCGGTCTGCTCTGTGTGGGGCGTACGCGTCGTCCGCGCGCGCGTGGCGGGTGTCGTCATCTTCGCTCCCTCTCCTGTCACAGCCGTACGGTCTCCGTCGTGCCGTCCGCCCAGGCCGCCAGGGGGGTGAAGCCCTGGTGGCCGCACTCGCCGAAGACGGTGAGCGGGGCACCTCCGGAGAGGGCGACCAGGCGCCAGAGGCCGGAGCGGGACGCGGCGGACGGGGAGACGGGCAGGGCCGAGTCGCCGTCCGCGTCGGCCAGTTGCCATTCCGCGTCAGGCTCGCTGCCCCGGCCGGAGGCGCGGGCCGGGACCGGTATCACCCGGACCAGGGTCGTCGGCCACGCGTCCAGCCACGGGTCGTCGCGCAGCGCCTCGCCGTAGCGGGCCGTCGCCGCCGCCGGGGGCAGGCCCGGCGGGCGGCGCGTGGCGGGGGCCGGGGCGGTGAACTGCTCGCCCAGGTCGGCGCGGAGCCCGTGTGCCGCCGGATCGACGGCGTACGGCACCAGCTCGGCGTCCACGGCCAGGCCGACCGGCAGGCTGAGGGCGGGGGCACGGCCCGCCGCCCCGTACGACAGGAGCAGGGCCGTGCGCCCGGACCGCTCGCCGTGCACCCACACGCGGCGCGTGGTGAGCTTGCTGTCCGCCGTGTCGTACTGCGCGAGGACCTGCCACAGGTCCCGGACCGGCGCGCCCCGGGCCGGTGCGGGCAGGCCGACGCGGGAGCGGACCGTGGCCGCCAGCGGGGCGGGCAGCCGGTCGCGGTGCAGCCAGCCCGCGGCGAGCAGGTGCAGCAGGGCGCACTCCTCCAGCAGCCGGGCGGGCCAGCCGGATCCCGAGGAGGGTATGGCGCCCAACTCCCGCACCCGCGCGGCCAGTCCCGGGGCCTGGGCGTCGACCATGCGGGCGGCCGTCTCCTCCCACAGGCCGTACCCCGACTGCTCGGCCGTGGCCAGCCCGCCGCGCAGCAGGTCGGCGAGGCGGCGCTCCAGCTCCGTCGCGCCCGCCGTGACGCGCTCGGCCCGGCGCTCCGCCCGCTTGCGGGCCGCCTCCGGGTCGGCGGCCGTCCGCTCCGGCGCCGCGTCCGGATTCCGCTTCGTCTCCGCTCTCGCGCGCCGCGAATCCAGCCACTGCCGCGCCCAGTCCGGTGGCGGGGCGCCGTCCGGCACCGCGTCCGCCGGGCCCTCAGAGCCCGCCGCGCCGCCCGGCCCCGCCCAGAGCAGCAGCAGGCCGAGCGCGTGCTTGCAGGGGAACTTGCGGCTCGGGCAGCTGCACTTGTACGCGGGGCCCGCCGCGTCCGCCACGTCGATCACCGTCCGGTACGGCTTGCTGCCGCTGCCCTTGCACAGTCCCCACACCGCCCCCTCGCCCGAACTGCCCGTCTGCGACCACGGCCCGGCGCTGCCGAGCCTGCTTCCCGCCTTGCGTGACGGTGCGTCAGGTGCCAGTGCCAGCACCTGGTCCGCCGTCCAGCGCACCCCCTGCTGAGTCATGTCGTCGACGGTAGGTCCCGCCACTGACAATCAACCGCGATGACGGCATCCATGCAGCTCAGAAGCTCGCCGGGGCCGATTGTCAGTGGCGTGGTGCACCGTGGAATCACAGCGCGGCCGAGCCGTCGGCAAGGCCGCGTCGTTGCCGACGCATGCGCGCTTCGGGTGGCTCGCGCATGCCCGAGCTCAAGGGGGGACCACCATGACCGTTTCCGTGGAACCGACCGGCGGACGCGCCGCGTCCACGAGGCCCGCGGAGGGCGGCGGCGAGCACGCGACGCAGGAGCTGCGGCCGCACGCCGAGGACGCCTTCGCCGCCGAGCTCGCCGCGCTCGCCGCACAGGACGACCGGCCGCGCCCGGCCCGCTGGCGGCTCTCGCCCTGGGCCGTGGCCACGTATCTGCAGGGCGGCACGCTGCCGGACGGGACCGTGATCACGCCCAAGTACGTGGGCCCGCGCCGCATCGTCGAGGTCGCCGTCACCACGCTCGCCACCGACCGCGCCCTGCTGCTGCTCGGCGTGCCCGGCACCGCGAAGACCTGGGTGTCCGAGCACCTCGCCGCGGCGGTCAGCGGCGACTCGACGCTCCTGGTGCAGGGCACGGCGGGCACGCCCGAGGAAGCCATTCGCTACGGGTGGAACTACGCGCGGCTGCTCGCCCACGGCCCCAGTCGCGACGCGCTCGTGCCCAGCCCCGTGATGCGCGCCATGGCCGAGGGCATGACGGCCCGGGTCGAGGAGCTGACCCGCATCCCCGCGGACGTCCAGGACACGCTGATCACGATCCTGTCGGAGAAGACCCTGCCCATACCGGAGTTGGGCGAGGAGGTGCAGGCCGTCCGCGGCTTCAACCTGATCGCCACGGCGAACGACCGCGACCGCGGGGTCAACGACCTGTCCAGCGCGCTGCGCCGCCGCTTCAACACGGTGGTGCTTCCGCTGCCGGAGAGTGCCGACGCCGAGGTCGAGATCGTGGCGCGCCGCGTCGACCAGATCGGGCGCTCCCTCGAACTGCCCGCCGCACCCGACGGCATCGACGAGATCCGCCGCGTCGTCACGGTCTTCCGCGAGCTGCGCGACGGCGTCACGGCGGACGGCCGTACGAAGGTGAAGTCGCCTAGCGGCACGCTCTCGACGGCCGAGGCGATCTCCGTGGTCACCAACGGCCTCGCGCTCGCCGCGCACTTCGGCGACGGCGTGCTGCGCCCCGGAGATGTCGCCGCGGGCATCCTCGGCGCGGTCGTACGGGACCCGGCGGCGGACGCGGTGGTCTGGCAGGAGTACCTGGAAGCGGTCGTGCGCGAGCGCGACGGGTGGAAGGACTTCTACCGCGCGTGCCGCGAGGTGAGCGCGTGAGCACCGGTACGGGACGGGCCGGCGGGCCGCTGCTGCTCGGGGTGCGGCACCACGGCCCCGGCTCCGCGCGCGCGGTGGGCGCCGCGCTCGACGCGGCGGCGCCGGGCGTGGTCCTGATCGAGGGCCCGCCGGAGGCCGACGACCTCGTGCGGCTCGCCGCGGACGCGGACATGCGGCCGCCGGTGGCGCTGCTCGCGCACGTGGTGGACGAGCCGGGCCGGTCGGCGTTCTGGCCGCTCGCGGAGTTCTCGCCGGAGTGGGTGGCGATCCAGTGGGCCGTGCGGCGCGGGGTGCCGGTGCGGTTCATGGACCTCCCGGCCGCGCACACGCTCGCGCACCGGAAGGAGGAGCGGGGCGGGCCGGACGAGCCGGGGCCGGGCAGGGGAGACCCCATCGGCACGCTCGCCGACGCCGCCGGGTACGACGATCCGGAGCGCTGGTGGGAGGACGTCGTCGAGCACCGCGGGGCAGGCGCCGACCCGTTCGCTCCGTTCGAGGCGCTCGGCGAGGCCATGGGGGCGCTGCGCGAGACACCGGGCAGCGGCGGCGAGGAACGTGACCTGCTGCGCGAGGCGTACATGCGGCTGCAAGTGCGTTCGGCACTGCGGGAGTTCGGAGCCGAGAGCGTCGCCGTGGTCTGCGGGGCGTGGCACGTGCCCGCGCTGCGGCAGCGGACGACGGTCGCCGCCGACCGGGCGCTGCTCAAGGGCCTGCCGAAGGTCAAGGTCGACATGACGTGGGTGCCCTGGACGCACCGCCGCCTGGCCCGCAGGAGCGGGTACGGAGCGGGCATCGACTCGCCCGGCTGGTACGGCCATCTGTTCGGCGCGCCCGACCGGCCCGTGGAGCGCTGGCTGACCAGGGTCGCGGGGCTGCTCAGGGAGGAGGGCAGGATCGTGTCGTCCGCGCACGTCATCGAGGCGGTGCGGCTCGCCGGCACGCTCGCCGCGATGCGGGGGCGGCCGCTGGCCGGGCTCACCGAGACGACCGACGCGGTACGGGCCGTGATGTGCGAGGGCTCGGACGTGCCGCTCGCCCTGGTGCACGACCGGCTCGTCGTCGGCGACGTGCTCGGGGAGGTGCCGGAGTCCGCCCCGGCCGTGCCCCTGCAGCGGGACCTCGGCCGCCTCCAGCGCAAGCTGCGGCTCAAGCCGGAGGCACTGGAGCGGGAGGTGGAGCTCGACCTGCGCAAGGAGACCGACGCGGCGCGCAGCAGGCTCCTGCACCGGCTGCGGCTGCTCGGCGTCGGCTGGGGCGAGCCGGTGCGGTCGCGCGGCAGCACCGGGACGTTCCGGGAGACCTGGCGGCTGCGGTGGGAGCCGGAGCTGTCGGTGCGGGTCGCCGAGGCGGGGGTGTGGGGCACGACCGTGGCGGGCGCCGCGACCGCCAGGGCGGAGGCGGACGCCGTGGGCGCGGAGGCCCTCGCCGACGTCACGGCCCTGGCGGAGCAGTGCCTGCTGGCCGAGCTGCCGTCGGCCCTGCCCGTGGTGATGCGCGTGCTCGCCGACCGGGCGGCCCTGGACGCGGACGTGGGGCACTTGGCGGAGGCGCTGCCCGCGCTGGTGCGGTCCCTGCGGTACGGGGACGTGCGGGGCACGGACACCGGGGCGCTGGGGGAGGTGGCGCTCGGGCTCGTGGAGCGGGTGTGCGTGGGGCTGCCGTCGGCCTGTGTGGGGCTCGACGCGGAGGCGGCCGAGCGGATGCGGGGGCGCGTGGACGCGGTGCACGGGGCCGTGGGGCTGCTGGGGTCACTGGCGGCTTCGGCCGCGCCCGAGCCGGGCACAGCGGGAGCTGAGGTGCCCCCGGCGGGAGCCGGTGTGCGTTCGCGTTGGCTCGGGGTGGTGCGGGGGCTCGCGGGTGGGGAGCGGGTCGTGGGGATTGTCCGGGGGCGGTGTGCTCGGTTGCTGATGGATGACGGGGCGCTGGCGGAGGGGGAGGCCGCGCGGTTGATGGGGCTCGCCCTGTCCCGGGGGAGCGAGCCCGGGGAGGCGGCCGCGTGGGTCGAGGGCTTCGTCGGCGGGGCCGCGGGCGGCGGCATGCTGCTCGTGCACGACGAGCGACTGCTCGGGCTCGTCGACCAGTGGCTCACGGGGGTGTCGGCCGAGGCGTTCGTCGACGTGCTGCCGCTGCTGCGGCGGACCTTCTCCGCGTACGAGGAAGGGGTGCGGCGCACGCTGGGCGAGCTGGTGCGGCGGGGGCCCGGCCGGGGCACGTCCCCGGCGGCCGCCGCCGGGGTGCCCGGGTTCGCCCTGGAGCTGGACCGGGAGCGGGCGGACGCGGTCCTGCCGGTGGTGGGGCTGCTGTTGGAGCTGGGCGGAGCCGCGGACGATCGACTCAAGGGCGGTGGTGTCGTGTACGCAAGCGCAGACGACGGTGACGGTGACACGGGCTGGGGCGGCGGCCGCGGCGACGGCCGAGGCAACGGCTCCGGCAGCAGCCGGGCCACAGCCGTGCGGGACAACGGCCTTGTGGGGGCGGCCTGATGACACCTGCGAAGGCCACGCGGGGCACGGAGGCCACGGAGCTCGCCGGGCCAATGGAGGGCGCTGGAGTCACGCACGGGGGTGAGGTCACGGTGGGCACGGACGGCGCTGGGGCCATGGAGGGCGCCAGGGGCATGGACGGTGGTGAGGCCGCGGGCGTGGTGGAGGCCACAGAAGGTGTGGACGGCGGCGTGGGGGAAGAGCGGTTGCGGCGGTGGCGGCTCGTGTTGGGTGGGGGCGGGGCGGACGGGACGGGGTGTGCGCTGGCGGGGCGGGATGTGGCGATGGACGGGGCGTTGTCCTCGCTCTACGGGGGCGGGGGGAGAAAGAAGGACCGGGGGCAGGGGCGGTCGGCGGGGCTCGGAGCGTCGGCGCCCGCCGTGGCGCGCTGGCTCGGTGACATCCGGACGTACTTCCCGTCGTCCGTCGTGCAGGTCATGCAGCGCGACGCGATCGACCGCCTCGGCCTGTCCGCGCTGCTCCTGGAGCCGGAGATGCTGGAGGCGGTGGACGCGGACGTCCATCTGGTCGGCACGCTGCTCTCACTGAACCAGGCGATGCCGGAGGAGACGAAGGCCACCGCGCGAGCGGTCGTGCGGAAGGTCGTCGAGGACCTGGAGAAGCGGCTCGCCACCCGGGCCCGGGCCACGCTCACCGGCGCGCTCGACCGCAGCGCGCGGGTGCGCAGGCCGCGCCATCACGACATCGACTGGAACCGCACGATCGCGGCCAACCTCAAGAACTACCTGCCCGAGTACAAGACCGTGGTCCCCGAGCGACTCGTCGGGTACGGGCGGGCCTCGCAGGCGGTGAAGAAGGACGTCATCCTCTGCATCGACCAGTCGGGATCGATGGCGGCGTCCGTCGTCTACGCCTCGGTGTTCGGCGCGGTCCTCGCGTCCATGCGGTCGATCAGCACGCGGCTGGTGGTGTTCGACACCAGCGTGGTCGATCTGACGGACCAGCTCGACGACCCCGTGGAGGTGCTCTTCGGCACCCAGCTCGGCGGCGGCACCGACATCAACCGGGCGCTCGCGTACTGCCAGTCCCGGACGGCCCGCCCGGCCGACACGGTCGTGGTCCTGATCTCCGACCTGTACGAGGGCGGGATACGGAACGAGATGCTGAAGCGGGTCGCGGCCATGAAGGCCTCCGGCGTGCAGTTCGTGACGCTGCTCGCGCTGTCCGACGAGGGGGCGCCCGCGTACGACCACGACCACGCGGCCGCGCTCGCCGCCCTCGGCGCGCCGGCGTTCGCCTGCACTCCCGATCACTTCCCCGAAGTGATGGCCGCGGCGATCGAGCGCCGGCCGCTGCCCGTACCGGAGAGAAGTAGTACTCGTCGGTAATGGAGGTGCGCGGCTGTTCGCGGACCGGATGGCGGGGGCGGTGGCCGGGGCTTCGCGGGGGCGGCGCGCCGTGCGGTGGCTGATCGCGAGAGCGAACGGGTGGGGTCCGTCGAGAGCGTCGTCGACGGGGCCCGCCCGGGCCCGGAGGCCGTGAGGGGCCGCGCCGAGGGGGCGCTCGGGGACGGCCCGCCTACCACGCCGGGCACGATCTGTGACCGTCATCACCGCGCAAATGTGATCTGCGATTTAGGGACGCACGTCCCACGGCGATAACCTGCGAGACGGACATGCCGCGTACCGGACTCTTCGGCTACGCCTCCCTTGTGACAGCGCAGTCACGTTGCCCTTCGCGGCACGCCCACGCAGAGCACGCAGAGACTGAAGCCGCTAGCGACAGCGGCGCGAGATCACTGAAAAGGGACGGACGCGCGTGGACCTGTTCGAGTACCAGGCGAGGGACCTCTTCGCCAAGCACGGTGTACCGGTGCTGGCCGGTGAAGTCATCGACACGCCTGAGGCGGCGCGCGCGGCGACTGAGCGCCTTGGCGGCAAGTCGGTAGTGAAGGCGCAGGTGAAGGTGGGTGGCCGCGGCAAGGCCGGCGGCGTGAAGCTGGCGGCGACGCCGGACGAGGCCGTCGCTCGCGCCACGGACATCCTCGGCATGGACATCAAGGGCCACACGGTCCACAAGGTGATGATCGCCGAGACGGCCCCGGAGATCGTGGAGGAGTACTACGTCTCCTTCCTCCTGGACCGCACCAACCGCACCTTCCTCTCCATCGCCTCCGTCGAGGGCGGCATGGACATCGAGGAGGTGGCGGCCACCCGCCCGGAGGCCGTCGCCAAGACCCCGATCGACGCCAACAAGGGCGTGACCCCGGAGAAGGCGCGGGAGATCGTCGAGGCCGCCAAGTTCCCGGCCGAGGTCGCGGACAAGGTCGCCGACGTCCTGGTGACGCTGTGGGACACCTTCGTCAAGGAGGACGCCCTCCTCGTCGAGGTCAACCCGCTGGCCAAGGTCGCCTCCGGCGACATCCTGGCCCTGGACGGCAAGGTGTCCCTGGACGCCAACGCCGACTTCCGCCAGCCGGAGCACGAGGCCCTGGAGGACAAGGAGGCAGCCGACCCGCTCGAGGCTGCCGCCAAGGCCAAGGACCTCAACTACGTCAAGCTCGACGGCGAGGTCGGCATCATCGGCAACGGCGCGGGTCTGGTCATGTCGACCCTCGACGTCGTCGCCTACGCCGGTGAGGCGTACACATCGGAGAATGGCGGCGGCGTGAAGCCCGCCAACTTCCTGGACATCGGTGGCGGCGCCTCCGCCCAGGTGATGGCGAACGGCCTGGAGATCATCCTCGGCGACCCGGCCGTCAAGTCCGTCTTCGTCAACGTCTTCGGCGGCATCACCGCCTGTGACGAGGTCGCCAACGGCATCGTCCAGGCGCTCGCGCTCCTCGAGGAGAAGGGCGAGAAGGTCGAGAAGCCGCTCGTCGTCCGCCTCGACGGCAACAACGCCGAGCTGGGTCGCAAGATCCTCTCCGACGCCAACCACCCGCTGGTGCAGCGCGTGGACACCATGGACGGCGCGGCCGACAAGGCCGCCGAGCTCGCGGCTGCGAAGTAAGGGACGAGGGACCAAACAGCCATGGCTATTTTCCTCAACAAGGACTCCAAGGTCATCGTCCAGGGCATGACCGGTGCCACGGGCATGAAGCACACCAAGCTCATGCTCGGTGACGGCACGAACGTCGTCGGCGGCGTGAACCCGCGCAAGGCGGGCACCACGGTCGACATCGACGGCACCGAGATCCCGGTCTTCGGCACCGTCGCCGAGGCGATGGAGAAGACGGGCGCCAACGTCTCCGTCCTCTTCGTGCCGCCGGCCTTCGCGAAGGCCGCCGTCGTCGAGGCCATCGACGCCGAGATCCCGCTCGCGGTCGTCATCACCGAGGGCATCGCCGTGCACGACTCCGCCGCGTTCTACGCGTACGCCGTGGAGAAGGGCAACAAGACGCGGCTCATCGGCCCGAACTGCCCGGGTCTGATCACCCCCGGCCAGTCGAACGCGGGCATCATCCCGGGCGACATCACGAAGCCGGGCCGCATCGGCCTGGTCTCGAAGTCCGGCACGCTCACGTACCAGATGATGTACGAGCTGCGGGACATCGGCTTCTCGTCGGCCGTCGGCATCGGTGGCGACCCGGTCATCGGTACGACGCACATCGACGCCCTGGCCGCGTTCGAGGCCGACCCCGACACCGACCTGATCGTGATGATCGGTGAGATCGGCGGCGACGCCGAGGAGCGTGCGGCGGACTACATCAAGGCCAACGTGACCAAGCCGGTCGTCGGCTACGTCGCGGGCTTCACCGCGCCCGAGGGCAAGACGATGGGCCACGCCGGCGCCATCGTCTCCGGCTCCTCCGGCACGGCCGCCGCGAAGAAGGAGGCCCTCGAGGCCGCCGGGGTGAAGGTCGGCAAGACCCCCACCGAGACGGCGAAGCTGGCCCGGGCGATCCTGGCCGGCTGACCTCCACGGTCCACAGAAGCGGGCCCGCACCCCTGACAGGGGTGCGGGCCCGCTTCTGTGCCTAGTACGCCTGTGGGGTCAGGCGCTCCGGGCCGGGGTGGGGCGCCGACCGCAGCTTCTGCTTGAGGGTCTCGTCCTCGGGGGTCAGGGGGCCCGGCCCCATGCGCGGGGGGACGCCGCTGATGGCCTTGCCGGAAGGCACGGGCGGTTCGTAGCGGGTGGGGGCCGTGCGCAGGGTCAGGGCGGTGGCGGTGACGATCAGCGCGGTGAAGGCGATGGCGGCGCGGGTCCACAGCCGGGCGCGGCGTTCGCTCGCGGTGCGGACGCGGGCGGGGCGCGGGGCGACGAGCCGCTCCGCGCCGCCGAGCGCGGTCAGCCGCTCGGCCAGGTCCCCGGGCCGGTCGGCGAGGCCGAGGCCGGGCAGGTGCGCGGCCACCGTTCCGCGGGCGCTGAGCAGTCGGCCCGCCGTGGTCGGGGTGCTGGCCTCCGTCTCGGCTGCGGTCTCGGGCAGGTCGAGCCCGACGCCGTCGTAGAGCATCAGGGTGCGGCGCTGCGCGGGCGGCAGGCCGAGCAGGGCGTCGAGGACGGCGCGGTCGCAGGCGTCGGAGGGCGGCGCGTCCGGGTGCCGCAGGCCGGGGCGGAAGCGGTGCCAGGGGGACAGCGCGTACTCGTGGGCGGCCGCGCGGACCCAGCCCGCCGGGTCGCGGTCCACGGCGACCTCGGGCCAGCGCTGCCAGGCGAGCTGGAAGGCGCGCTCGACGGACTCGGTGGCGAGGGCGCGGTGGCCGGTGAGGGCGTAGGTCTGGCGGAGCAGGGCCGGGGCCGTGCGGGCGCAGAGGGTGTCGAAGGCCTCTTCGGCGGTGGCCGGGGGCGCGGGTTCCGCCTGCTCGTCGAGGGGTGAGGCGTCGGGGGGCGAGGCGTCGGTGTCCGGGGTGTCGGGAGGCGGGGCCGCGGGTTCCGCGAGGGACTCCAGGAGCTTCGCGTAGGCCGCGCGTCTGCTGCCGCGCGGCTCGGTGCGGCCGGACTCCCAGGAGCGGACGGTCTCGCGGGTGACGCCCACGAGGGCGGCGAGCTCGGCCTGGCTCAGCGGCTTCGCCTCGCGGAGCCTGCGGCGTTCCTCGGGGGGCGGCAGCGAAGGGGGTCCCCCCTGCTCGGGCGAGGCCGCGAGCTTGGAGGAGGCAGGGCTGTGGGTCATGGCTCGCCGTCCCGCCGTACGAAAAAGAACATAAACGTATCTTGGGCGACACATCCGGTATTCGCCTGTTACGCCGTGAAAGCGCGTGTCGTTGGGAGCATGGCGGGGTGACCCACCTCACCGACTCCGGCTCGTGGCCGCCGCCGCAGGAACAGCCGAACGCGTCTGCCGTGGCGGAGCGGACGCATGACGGTTCGTCAGGACTCGCCACCGGAGTCCTCGGCGGGGCGATCGCGGCGGGGCTCGGCCTCGGCGCGTTCGCGGTCCTGGTGATGGTCCTGTGGATCAGTTCGCCGTATCCGGACAGTGGGCCCGACGGGGCGCTGCACGTCGCCGCGTCGCTGTGGCTGCTCGCGCACGGCACGGAGCTGATCCGCACCGAGACGCTGTCCGGGGCGCCCGCGCCGGTCGGCGTGACCCCGCTGCTGCTGCTCGCCCTGCCGTGCTGGCTGCTGCACCGGGCCGCGCGGGACGCGGCGGACCCGCAGGGGCGCGCGATGGGAGTGAGGGCGGCCTGGTGGGGCGTGGTGGCGGGCTACCTCCTGGTGGGGTTCGCGGCCACGCTGTACGCGGCGGGCGGTGAGCTGCGGCCGTCGTGGCCGAGCGCGGTGTGGCACGTGCCGGTGCTCGCGGTGGCGGCGGCGGGTTCGGGGGTGTGGACGGCGCACGGGCGGCCGCGGGGGCCGCTGCCCGGGATGGTGACGCGCGCGGGGGAGCGGCTTCCCGCCGGGATCCGGCGCCTCTTCGTACGGGGCCGGGTGCGTGCCGCCTGCCGGGCGGCGGCGGCCGGGACGGTGCTGCTCGTGGGCGGGGGCGCGCTGCTCGTCGGGGTGTCGCTCGTGCTGCACGGCCCTCTGGTGCGGGGGTCGTTCCTCGAACTCACCGGGGTGTGGTCGGGGCGGTTCGCGGTACTCCTGCTCGCGCTCGCGCTGCTGCCGAACGCGGCGGTGTGGGGCGCGGCGTACGGGCTCGGGCCCGGGTTCGTACTCGGTACGGGGACCGTGGTCGGGCCGCTCGGCGCGGAGGCGGCGCCGCTGCTCCCGGAGTTCCCGCTGCTCGCGGCGGTGCCGGGGGCCGGGGGCGGGACGCCGTTCACCTGGGCGGTGGGGGCGGTGCCGGTGGTGGCCGGGTGCGCGGTGGGGTGGTTCGTGGCGGGGGCGGCGGCCCCCGCGTACGGGGAACGGGAGGAGGCGTGGCCCGCGGGGCGGACGGTGCTCGTGGTGCTGGGGGCGGCGGTGGGGTGCGGGGGTGCGTGCGGGGTGCTCGCGGGGGCGGCCGGGGGTGCGATGGGGGTGGGGGAGCTCGCGGAGTTCGGGCCTGTGGGGTGGCTCACGGGGGTTGCGGCGGGCGCTTGGGTGGGGGGTGTGGGGGTGCCTGTCGCGCTGGGGGTGCGGGGGTGGCGGCTGCGGGGCCCTCGGGCCGGGTGGGTACGGGGGCCTCGGGCCGGGTGGGCCGGTCGCCTGGCGGGCCGCCTCCGCCCTTGGCCCCGCCGGGCCACGCCACCCGAGGCCTCCCAGCCGGGGGCCTCGCTGCCTGGGGCTGCCCGCCCTGGGGCCGCCCTGCCTGGGACCTCTCTCCCCGGGACCTCTCTCCCCGGGACCCCCCTCCCTGGGCCCTTCCTTTCTGGGCCTTCGGCTCCCGGGGGGTCCTCTCCTGGAGGCTTCTCGTCGGGGCCTGCCTCCCCTGAGGGCTCCGTTTCCGGGTCCTCCGAAGGCGAGTTCTCCGGGCCTGAGCCGTCCGGTTCCGAGGCTTCCGTGCCTTCCGGATCCTTCGAGCCCTTGGCGGAGGAGCCTCCGGGCCTGCCGTCGCTGTTCGAGCCGTACGACTTCCTGCCGGAGCGCGACGAGGGCCCTCCGGGCGGAACCGGAACCGGAACGGGAACGGGAACCTGAGTCGGGGGCTGAGGCCGGGGCCTGGTTCAACGGTTGCTCGGCGCCCGGGGCTGTGCCCACCCGTTCCGCCCTGCGGAACGACTGCCCACAGCGGTGGGGGCGCCGCCGGGGTGGGCCCACCGCCCGCCCCCCGGCGGGGTGTGGGGCTGAGGGCGCTGTGCCGGAGGCCTCCGGTGGCGAAGCGGGGGAGTTTCGGGTGGGTGGGGAAGGCCGCCGCGGTAGCGGGGGCAGGGGTGGAGGGGGTGGGGCGGGGGTCAGTCGCGGTCGGTGAGGAGGGGGCGGAGCTGCTTCGGGAGAAGGTCTTCGCAGGCCTGCTGCGAGGCCCCCGTCAGCGCGTCGTCGCGGCAGGTGTAGTAGTCCCGGTAGATCAGCTGCGCACCGAACGTCGCGAGGACCATGACCAGCGCCAGCGACGCCGTCACCAGACCGCTGATGGCCGCCGTGGTCTGGGGCCGCGACCCGCGGCCCTGCGGCTCGGGCGAGGCCGAGGCCGCGACCGCGGCGGTCGGGTCGGGGCGCCGCGGCTTGGCCCGCAGCGCGCTGATGGCCCAGTACATGCCGAGCGCGCCGAGCAGCAGCGCCACGTAGTCCCAGCCGAAGAGGGCGAAGAAGAAGGCCCACATGCCGGAGAGCAGCGCGTAGCGCGCGCGGCGCTGGGCGGGGTCGGTCGGGTCCCAGCGCAGGCCGCCCTGGCCGTTCTGCCCGCCGGAGCCGTCCTGGCCCTGGCCGCGCGGCCGGTCGCCGAAGCCGCCGGAGGAGCGGCCGGGCTGCTGGTCGCTCCACTGGCTGCCCCAGGGGGAGCCGTCCTGGCCTCCGGAGCCCTGCCCGTCGGAGCCCGAGCCGCCCGGACGCCGGGGGCGCCAGGGCTGCTCGGGCGCGCCCTCGGGCGGCGGCGCGAACGGGTTGTCGTCCTGCGCGGAGCCCTGCCCGCCGGAACCCTGGCCGCCGGAGCCCTGCCCGCCCGAGCCCCGGCCGTCGCGCTCCTCCTCCGGCGCCGGGGACGAGGGGCCGGGCCGCCCCTCCCGGAGCAGCACCGCCCCCGGGCCGGGTGTCGAGCCGTGGCGCCCGTCGTGCGTCGGTCCGTACGCGGACGCGAAGGGTGGCGTGAGGCGGAGGCTGCGGTCCGGCATCAGGTGTGCGTCTTCCCCTTGTATAGAGCTCTGGCACAGAGCGCTGGCGGTGCTCTGCGGCCCGGCTGTGCGGAGCCGGGCAACTCGGTGGTGGAGCTAGGCAACTCGGCGTTCGGGCGGCTGCCCCCACAGACGCTACCTTCCGGCCGCGCCCCCGTCCCGTGAGGGGCCGCCGGGTGTGCCGGTATCGTTGCTGACGGTCGGCCGCTTCGTAGAGTTCCCCGTATCGGGGGATGCGAAGCCTTCGTACGACCGTACAAAGAGCACTCCCGAGAAAGGGCCCCGTCGTGGCCAAGGCCAAGCGCCTCGTCGTGCTGGTCTCCGGATCAGGTACGAATCTCCAGGCACTGCTCGACGCCGTCGCGGAGCACGGAGCCGACGCCTACGGCGCCGAGGTCGTGGCCGTCGGCGCCGACCGCACCGGCATCGCGGGGCTGGAGCGCGCCGAGCGCGCGGGCCTGCCGACGTTCGTGTGCCGGGTGAAGGACCACGGGACCCGGGAGGCCTGGGACGCCGCGCTCGCCGAGGCGACGGCCGCGCACGCGCCGGATCTGGTGATCTCCGCCGGTTTCATGAAGATCGTGGGCAAGGAGTTCCTGGCCCGCTTCGGCGGGCGCACCGTGAACACCCACCCCGCGCTGCTGCCCAGTTTTCCCGGGGCCCACGGCGTCCGCGACGCGCTCGCGTACGGCGCGAAGGTCACCGGCTGCACCGTCCACTTCGTCGACGACGGCGTCGACACCGGCCCGATCATCGCGCAGGGCGTGGTGGAGGTCAGGGACGAGGACGACGAGAGCGCTCTGCACGAGCGCATCAAGGACATCGAGCGAAGCCTGCTCGTCGACGTCGTGGGACGCCTCGCCCGCGACGGCTACAGCATCGAGGGACGAAAGGTAGTTATCCCGTGACCGCCGAAGGTACGACGCCCCAGACACCCCCCAGCACCGCGGGGGCCGACCAGCGGCCCATCCGCCGCGCGCTGATCAGCGTGTACGACAAGACCGGCCTGGAAGGCCTCGCGCGCGGCCTGCACGAGGCCGGCGTCGAGCTGGTGTCGACCGGGTCGACCGCCGCACGGATCGCCGCCGCCGGTGTCCCCGTCACCAAGGTCGAGGAGCTCACGGGCTTCCCCGAGTGCCTGGACGGCCGGGTCAAGACGCTGCACCCGCGCGTGCACGCGGGCATCCTCGCCGACCTGCGCCTCGAGGCGCACCGCAAGCAGCTCCAGGAGCTCGGCGTGGAGCCGTTCGGCCTGGTCGTGGTGAACCTCTACCCGTTCCGCGAGACCGTGGCCTCCGGCGCGAGCGTCGACGAGTGCGTCGAGCAGATCGACATCGGCGGCCCCTCGATGGTCCGCGCCGCCGCCAAGAACCACCCGTCGGTCGCCGTGGTGACGAGCCCCGCCCGGTACGGAGACCTGCTCGCCGCGGTCCGCGCGGGCGGCTTCGACTTCGCGACGCGCCGCGCGCTCGCCGCCGAGGCGTTCCAGCACACCGCCGCGTACGACATCGCGGTCGCCAACTGGTTCCTGGAGACCGCGCCGGGGGCCGACGAGCGCTTCCCGGCCTTCGTCGGCGCCGCCTTCGACCTGAAGAACCAGCTGCGCTACGGCGAGAACCCGCACCAGAACGCCGCCCTGTACACGGACGGCCGCGGCGGCCTCGCCGAGGCGGAGCAGCTGCACGGCAAGGAGATGTCGTACAACAACTACACGGACACGGACGCCGCGCGCCGGGCCGCGTACGACCACGACGACCCGTGCGTGGCGATCATCAAGCACGCCAACCCGTGCGGCATCGCGATCGGCGGCAACGTCGCCGAGGCGCACCGCAAGGCGCACGCCTGCGACCCGCTGTCCGCGTTCGGCGGCGTCATCGCCGTCAACCGGCCGGTGACCAAGGAGATGGCGGAGCAGGTCGCCGAGATCTTCACCGAGGTCATCGTGGCGCCGGACTTCGAGGACGGCGCCCTTGAGGCCCTGACCAAGAAGAAGAACATCCGCGTCCTGCGCGCCCCGCAGGCGCCCGCCGCGCCCGTCGAGGTCAAGCCGATCGACGGCGGCGCGCTGCTCCAGGTCACCGACCGGCTCCAGGCCGACGGCGACAACCCCGCGAGCTGGACCCTCGCGACCGGTGACGCGCTGTCCCCGGGCGAGCTGGCCGAGCTCGCCTTCGCCTGGCGCGCCTGCCGGGCGGTGAAGTCCAACGCGATCCTGCTCGCCAAGGACGGCGCCTCCGTCGGCGTCGGCATGGGCCAGGTCAACCGTGTGGACTCCGCGAAGCTCGCGGTCGAGCGCGCGGGCGAGGAGCGTGCCCGAGGCGCGTACGCCGCGTCCGACGCCTTCTTCCCCTTCCCCGACGGTCTGGAGGTCCTGACCGCCGCGGGCGTCAAGGCCGTGGTCCAGCCGGGCGGTTCGGTCCGTGACGAGCTGGTGGTCGAGGCGGCGAAGAAGGCTGGCGTGACGATGTACTTCACGGGCACGCGGCACTTCTTCCACTGAGCCGCGGGAACGGCGCGGGCGCCGCACCCCCCGGAAAGAGGGGTGCGGCGCCCGTGTCGTACGCGTACCGGGTCAGCCCTTGATGACGACCGTGCTGCACACCTTGTCGGCGAAGCACTGCTTCTTGTCGTCCCACAGCGGCCACAGGTAGCCGATGTAGCAGGGGATGCTGTCGAGGAAGTGCGCGAGCTTGCGGACGAAGGCCATGCCGAAGCCGAGGAAGCGGCCGTCGGTCTCGCGCAGGACGCGGATGCCGACGACGCGCTTGCCGATCGTCTGGCCCGTCTTGCCCTCCAGGTGGATCTGGTAGAAGCCCATGAAGATCGTGTAGACGAGGGCGGCCACCGAGAGGAGGGAGGCGCCCGCGGTCATGTCCTCGCCGCCGATGCCGACGCTGAGCCCCACGATCAGGTACAGCGGCACGATCGTGATCAGGCCGTCCAGCAGGGTCGCGCCCACCCGCAGGCCCCAGTGCGCGAGCTCCGGGCGGCCGTCGTGGCCCATGCCGTACCCCGCCTGCTGCGGATACGCGCCGTAGGGCGCCTGGCCGGGCTGGGGCTGCGGGTACGGGGCGTACTGCTGCCCGGGGTAGCCGCCCTGCTGCGGCGGGACGCCCTGGGGGGCCTGCTGCGGGTAGCCGTATCCGGGGCCGTAGCCGGGCTGCTGGGGCTGCTGGCCGTAGGGGTTGGGCGGCGGCGTGCTCATGCTGAGGTGTTCCTCCGGTCGGAGTGGGGAGTGCGGGGACGTCACGGCACGCACGGAGGAACGTTCACAGATGCGTCGGTCCCCCCGACACCGGCCGCGGCACTGTGGTGCTCATCGTTCTTCAGCGCCCGCTTGTTTGTCCAGCCGCGTTCACCGAGCGTTGTGCGAGTGCAACGCGACTGCGAACGCGGCAACGTCCGGGTGCCCCGGATTGGTACGCGGGCGTGCTCATCCGGGAGGATGGGAACATGACCGCCCAGATTCTCGATGGCAAGGCCACCGCAGCAGCGATCAAGTCCGAACTGGCCGCCCGTGTGGCGGCCCTGAAGGAAAAGGGTGTCACGCCCGGACTCGGCACCATCCTCGTCGGCGAGGACCCCGGCAGCCAGAAGTACGTCGCGGGCAAGCACCGGGACTGCGCGCAGGTGGGCATCGCCTCCATCCAGCGCGAACTGCCCGCGACCGCCTCGCAGGAGGAGATCGAGGCGGTGGTCCGGGAGCTGAACGAGGACCCGGCCTGCACCGGCTACATCGTGCAGCTCCCGCTGCCCAAGGGCATCGACGAGAACCGCGTCCTGGAGCTGATGGACCCGGCCAAGGACGCGGACGGGCTGCACCCGACGAACCTGGGCCGCCTCGTCCTGAACGAACCGGCGCCGCTGCCGTGCACGCCGTACGGGATCATCCGGCTGCTGCGCCGGCACGACGTGGAGATCAAGGGCGCGGAGGTCGTGGTCGTCGGGCGCGGCGTCACCATCGGCCGGCCCATGCCGCTGCTCCTGACCCGCAAGTCGGAGAACGCCACGGTGACGCAAGTCCACACCGGCACCCGTGACCTGGCGTCGCATCTGCGCAGGGCCGACATCATCGTGGCCGCCGCGGGCGTGCCGCACCTGGTCAAGCCGGAGGACGTGAAGCCCGGCGCGGCCGTGCTCGACGTCGGCGTGTCCCGGGACGAGAGCGGGAAGATCGTCGGCGATGTGCACCCCGGCGTCGCCGAGGTCGCCGGCTGGCTGTCGCCCAACCCGGGCGGCGTGGGCCCGATGACGCGCGCCCAGCTCCTGGTGAACGTGGTCGAGGCCGCCGAGCGCGGTGCCGCGGGCTGAGCCGGGAGTGGCCGCCATGAGTGCTGACGCCAAGGACGGGACCGGGACCGGGGCGGGAACCGGAACCGAGCGGCCGGAGGCCGGGGCTTCCGGGGAGCCGCCGGAGCAGCCCACCGCCAAGGGCACGGTGAGCGCCCCCGGGCCCGACGGGGTTCCGCGCAAGACGTCGCGGCGCTTCCCGCTGTTCACGCGGGACACCGCGCGGCCCGAGGGCGGCGGCCGGGCCGCGCCGGGGGACGCGCCCGCGCCCGCGCGGCAGTGGCCGCTGCTCGTGGTCGTGTCGGTGGTCGCCCTCGGGCTGCTCCTGACCGCGTTCGACGTCTTCCGGGTGGGGACGATACTGGTCGGGCTCGGGCTGCTCGCGGGCGCCGTGATGCGCTGGACGCTGCCGGGCGTCGGCATGCTGGCGGTGCGCTCGCGGTTCACCGACATGGTGACGTACGGGGTCCTCGGCCTCGCCATCGTGCTCCTCGCGATGATGGCGCAGCCCGACCCGTGGCTGGTGATCCCGTTCCTGGACGACACGCTGCACTTCACGATCAGCAGCTAGCCGGGCGCGCGGCGGTCCGGCCGCGCGGCCTCGGACACACCAACGGCCCGTACTCGCCAGGAGAGTACGGGCCGTCGGCCGTGGGGCAGGGTGGTGCTCGCGGCCGAGGGCCCGTTCCCCCGTGCGCGCCCCCGCGCACGAAGCCTCGACCTCAGTGGTCTTTGTCGCTGCCGCTCTCGCTGCTGCCGTCGTCGTGTGCTGCCGTGGTGTGTCGTTGTGAGGTGCGGACCTGCTCGCTGTTTCCCCCCGCCAGCAGGTCCGCGCCTCCTTCCCCCGTGCGCGCCGTGTCGTCTGGGCGACTCGGGCGGTGGTGCTGAGGCAAGAAACTACGGGCGGCGGGTGCCCCGCGTCGTCCTGTCCCAGGTTGACGTTCGGCTACGCCGCAGGGCGCAGCTGCCCGTCAGCTACAACTTCCGCGGTACGGCGGCGGGTTGACGTGACTTCCCAAGACGCGCGTTACGCTGCGGCGATGCGACTCCGCCCGTTCACCGCCGACCTCCTGCTCGCACTCGGGCAGGTCGTGGCGCTGGTGCTGATCGGGCCGAGCGCGAACGGCATAGGGTTCACCCCGCTCGACGCGCGGGGCTACGGGCTCGGCGTGCTCGTCATCCTGCCGACGCTGGCCCGCTCCAAGGCGCCGATCGCCGTCTGCCTGGCGACGTACTGCGTCTGGGTCGTCTACATCGTCGCGGGCTACTGGCCCGTCGTGACGTCCTTCGGCCCGCTGCTGTGCCTCTACACGGTCTCCCTGCTGCGGCCGACGCGCGTCTCCGGTGTGCTCGCGGTCCTGCTCGCCGCCCTGTGGGCCTTCGGCTCCCTGCTGACCATGGACGACTCCTTCATCCCCTCCGTCGTGGCCCAGTGCGTCTGCTTCAACGGCATGGTGTGGCGCATGGGCTATCTGGCGCGCCGCTCCGCCGAACTCGCCCGCAGGACGCGGGCCGAGCACCAGGAGAAGGCCCGCCACGCCGTGGTGGAGGAGCGCGGCCGCATCGCGCGGGAGCTGCACGACGTGGTCGCCCACCACATGTCGGTGATCTCCGTGCAGGCGGGCCTCGCGAAGTTCGTCTTCGACTCCGACGCGAAGACCGCGCGCACCGCGCTCGGCACCATCACCGGCACCAGCGCCGAGGCGCTGGAGGAGATGCGGCGCATGCTGCGGGTGCTGCGGGCGCAGGAGGACGGCGAGGAGGTGCCGGACGCCCCGATGCCGGGGCTCGCCCGCATCGGGGAGATGACGGAGCGGGTCAGGGCGGGCGGCGTGCCCGTGGAGTTCCGGGTCGTCGGGACGCCCCGGCCCATCGCGCCCGGCGTGGAGCTGTGCGCGTACCGGGTGGTGCAGGAGGCGCTGACGAACGTCCTGAAGCACGCGCGGCAGGCGAGCGCCGTCGTCGAACTGCACTATCACCGCGACCACATCGAGGTCTCGGTCACCGATGACGGGGAGGGGGTGATTCAGGCCAGAGTGGGCCGAGGACGGGGGCATGGCTTGATTGGCATGCGTGAGCGGGCCAAGCTCTACGGCGGAACGATCAGCATAGGGCCGCGCAGCACCGGGGGGTTCGCCGTCAGGCTTACTCTGCCCACGTCCGCGCGGGCCGCGCCGCCGGGAGACGACGCCACCGAATGACCCCACACATCAGGGTGCTTGTCGTGGACGACCAGTTCCTCATCCGCGCCGGGCTCGTCGGTGTGCTGCGGGCCGCGTCCGGCATCGAGGTGGTCGGGGAGGCGGGCGACGGCGCGGAGGCCGTGGAGCTGGCCGCGGCGACCCGGCCCGATGTGATCCTCATGGACATCCGGATGCCCGGCATGAACGGCATCACGGCCACCGAGCGCATCCTGGCCGCGGCCCCCGACCCGGCGCCGCGCGTCCTGGTCCTGACCACCTTCGACCTCGACGAGTACGTGTACGGGGCGCTGCGCGCGGGCGCGTCCGGGTTCCTGCTCAAGGACTCGGGGCCGGAGCGGCTGCTCGCCGCGGTGGCGGCGGTCGGCAGCGGCGACGCGCTGTTCGCGCCGAGCGTCACGCGCCGTCTGGTGGAGGCGTTCGCTTCGCGGCCCGGGAGCGCCCCGCTGGTGGGGGCCGAGTCGCCGCCGGGCCTGGAGTCCCTGACGGGCCGGGAGCTGGAGGTGCTCCGGCTGATAGCGCGCGGCCTGTCGAACGCCGACATCGCGGACCGCCTGTACATCAGCGAGGCGACCGTCAAGACGCATCTGAACCGCACGATGAACAAGCTGGACATCGACAGCAGGGCCCAGGCCGTGGTGATGGCCTATGAGTCGGGCCTGGTCACCCCGGGCGACCAGGACCTCTGACCGGCTGCCGCGCGTGCGCGCGGGGCGGCCCGCCCCCTCCCCCGGGAGGGCGGACCGCCGCTCGGGGACCGGCCGTTCAGCAGGTCACGGTCTTGTCGTAGGAGCCGAAGGGCCAGCTGTGGCGCGCCCAGGCGCGGTGCTTGAGCGAGTGGCAGCGCGAGTCGGGGCCGTGTTTGACGACGATCTTCACGCGCATGACGCGGCCGCAGTTGTTGGTGGCGGTGGCGGAGCGCCCGTTGACGGACCGCTGGACGCAGGCGGGCGCGGTGCCCTGCGGGGCGGCCTCCGACCGGACGACGGTGGCCGGGCCCCGGTCGGGCGCGGCGGCCGCGTCCGGGCCGAGGGCGAGGCCACCGCCCAGGAGGGCGGTCGCGGCGAGGCCGAAGGCGGCGGCCCGGACGCGGGTCCGGGCCCTGGGGCCCCAGCCGGTGTCCGAGGTACCGGACGGCATGCGTGAGGTGCTGGTCATGGGTGTTCTCCCCCGTGGACGTGGTGCCGCGAGATGCGGCGTTCCCGACTGTGCCGAGCGGAATCGGTCAACAGCCAGAGCGGCTGGTCCCGGTGGGTGCCCTTGGGATGTCCCACCCGCTGAGCTGCGGGGGAGCGTCGGCCGAGGGTGCGGGCGTGGGACGTGGGACGCGGCGGAAGTGGCTTGTTCGAACGCGTGAAAAGGCCGCCGGGGAACTGGAATTGGTGCATCCGCCGTCTTTCGGAACACAAGGGGCGATGCGCCCGGGGAACCTTGCGACGCGTCCGGGGGACACCATGCCGCGTTGGAAAGAGCTGCCCGCGCAGCTGGGAGAGCAGGAGCGCCAGCTCCTCGTCCAGTTACGGCGGATGAAGGACCACAGTGGGCTCAGCCTGGCGTCGCTCGGCGCCAAGACGTCGTACAGCGGCTCCTCGTGGGAGCGGTATCTGAACGGCAAGAAGCCCGTGCCGCGCGCGGCGGTCGAGGAGCTGGCGCAGGTGTGCGGCGCGGATCCGACCCGGCTGCTCGTCCTGCACGAGGTGGCACGGGCGACGGACGGGCCCGAGGAGCCGCAGGACAGCGGGGTCGAGGCGGCGGAGCCCGTGGCCGCCGCCGGGCCGGTGACACGTGCGAGTGAGCCGCCCGGCCCGCCCGGTCCGGCCGCGCCGCCCGTGGGGCGCACCGTGCGGCTGCGGTCCGCGCTGGCCGCCCTGGTGCTCGCGGTGGCCGTCGCGTTCACGGGCGGTCTGCTCGCCGGGCAGGCGTTCACGGAGGACGAGGACGACACGGGGCGCGGCGTGTTCTCGTACGCGCAGGGGCGGACGTACGCGTGCGAGGACGGCCGCGCCGACGGCGTGCGGTACGCCGGGTACGCGACGACGGCCACCGCGATCCTCGACCGGGGGGGCAGCGGCTGGGAGGTCGTCGAGGCGCAGTGCCTGTTGAGGGCGCACGGCTTCGGCGCCGGGAAGGTCGACGGGGCGTACGGCGACGGGACGAAGGCCGCCGTCAAGCGCTTCCAGCGCGCGCGGGACCTGGTGGCCGACGGGATCGTCGGCCCGGACACCTGGGGAGCGCTGCGCAAGTGAAGGGGCGCGGGGAAAGGGGCGGGCCGTCGGCGCCGCCGCCCGCGTGTCTGCCGCTGGCCGAGGCCCTGCGGGAGCTGCGGGAGCGCACGGGGCTGAGCCTGGAGGCGCTCGGCCGCAGGACCGCGTACAGCAAGTCGTCCTGGGAGCGGTATCTCAACGGCAAGAAGCCCGTGCCGCGCAAGGCCGTCCTCGCGCTGTGCGCGCTCGCCGACGAACCGCCGGGCCGCCTGCTCGCGCTGTGGGACCTCGCGGACGCGGCGTGGAGCGGGCGGTCGGCGCGGGGGGACGGGGCGGGCGAGGGGGACCGGCCCGCCGAGGGCGGGACGGCGGAGGGCGGGACGGCGGAGGACCCCGGCACGCTCCTCGGTCCTGCCGGACCGGCATCGGGCGTGGCCACGGGCGGGCGGCGCCGCTGGACCGCGCTGGCGCTCGGGATCACCGCCGTCGCGGTGGTCGCGGGCGGCATGACGGCCGGGCTCGCCGCCACCGGCGACCGCGACCGGCGGAGCCACGTGGCGACCGAGCCCGCACCCGGCCCGTACGAGCCGCGCTGCGTCGGCGCGGCGTGCGAGGGCGAGCAGCCGCAGCGGATGGGCTGCGGCGGCCCGGGGCAGGTGGTGTCGCTCGCCACCCGCTCCTTCGCCCCGGGGCGCCGCGTCGAACTCCGCGTGGGCAAGGCGTGCAACGCGGTGTGGGCGCGGGCGACCGGGCTCCTTCCGGGCGACCGCGTGGTGGTCTCGCTGCCGGGCGCGCGGGCGAAGGAGGTGCGGGCGGACGAGGCCGCGGATACCCGTCGGTATCTGGCCACGTCCATGACAGCGCTCAAGGGGGCCGACCCGGCGTCGACGAGGGTGTGCGTGACGTTCGCGAGCACCGCGAAGAAGGCCTGCTTCTCCGGCTGAGTACCAAGAAGCACCAGTTCAGAGCCGCTTCGGTGGCGCAAGACGGCGCCCGTCCTCTCCCCCGTGGGAGGACGGGCGCCGCCGTACGTCCGGGAGCGGGATGCGCGCTCGCCGTGTGCCTCAAGCGTCGTGGACACGCCATCTTCGCTTCAAGGGCGGCCGGTCCCCTGTGGCACGGAAGTGACCATTCCGCAACGGTGTGCGGGGCCCGCAACGGCTGCGCGACGACCTGGCCCACGAGGCCCGTGCCGCAGGAACCAAACAGGGCTGTTCCCCCGTCACGTGACAAACCGGATATCGGAGAACCAGGGCGCGCGAGGAGGGATGGACGATGGGTGCGCGCGCGAGCGCCTGGCAGCCGCTGCCGGACGAACTGCCTTCGGAGGTACGGGACTTCGTGGAGCGGCTGCGGCTGCTCAAGGACCGCACGGGACTGAGTCTCGTCGGGCTCGGCGAGCGGACCTCATACAGCAAGTCCTCCTGGCAGCGTTACCTCAACGCCCGGCAGCCGCCGCCCCGGCAGGCCGTCCTTGCCCTGTGCCGGGTCGCGGGCGCGGACGCCGCCCGGCTGCTCGCGGCCCGGGACCTCGCGGTGCGGAGGTGGCCGCGGGGCGGCGCGGCCCCCGCACCGGACGCGGAGCGCAGGACACCGGCCGCGCCACCGTCACCGGCCGGGGCGCCGGCTCCCGTGCGGCGGGCGGCGGCGCCCTCCTGGCGTCTGGTGGCGTGTTCCGCGCTCGCCGTGGCCGTGCTGCTGCTCGTGAGCCTGCTGTGGGTCGTCTCGCAGCTGACGGCCGCCCGGGGCGAGGACCGCGACGGCCGGGGGAGCCCCGGGCCCGCGGGGCCCGGGCGGCCGCCGCGGGGATCAGTCGAACGACTTGTACGCGGCCTTCCGCCACTGGCCGTGGACCTTCACGTAGTACGTGCCCTGGAGGCGCTTGAAGGCGACGGTGTGCCGGAAGCCCATGAACAGGACCGTTCCGTCCGGCTCCGGCCCGGACAGGGAGTTGTCGGCGTCGCCGAACGTCTCCTTGCCGACGACGCCGTCGACGTCCTCCAGGTCCTCGTGCCGCTGCCACCAGCGCGTCGCGGACTCCGTGCGCTCCTCGAAGCGTCCCGTGATGTCCGACTTCCTGAAGGTGTGCAGCTCGCCGCCGCTGTCGCGCCACTTGGCGCCGTCCGCGTACAGGACCGTCTGCCACAGCGCGGTGGCGTCGCTGTTGGTGCTGTGGCTGTCGATGGACAGGGTGCCCTCGTCGCCCCAGTCGTTGTACGCGTAACCGCTGCCGTCGATGACGCGCGGCGCGGCGGCCGTGGCGAGCGGGGCGGCGGCGGTGAGCGCGAGGCCGGCGCCCGCGGTCGTGGCGACGGCGGCAGCGAGCAGCCGCCGGGCCCTCCGGCCGCCGGTGGTCGTGACGTGGCGCATGGAAATCCCCCGTGGTGTGGTCTGGTTCGGCCTGTTTCAGCCGGGTCCGGCACGGATGTGCCGCGTTCGATCCTTCGTTACGCAGGCACCCTGCAAAAGGGTCAAGTGGCGCATCCGGGACGGTTCTGGGACGTCCCGGCGTGGGACCTGGGGTTCCGCATCGTGCAACGGGATGTCGATGGGACACTGTGCGTCGACCGCGGAGCGTGCGACGGGGCGCATCTGGCCCATATGCTCCCGTGCGCCCCCAATCCGGGAACTGTCATCCTGGCTTGGCGCATCTCTCTGGGTAGTCCAGATCCGGAGCGTTCGGGGCTTGTACGGGGCACTGGGCCAGGGAGCACGATGCGTGGAGAACTTGCACGCACGGGGGGATTGGGGGAGCGATGCCTCGTTGGAAAGCGCTGCCGGACGACCTCGACCCACAGGTCAGGGAGTTCGCGAGCCAGCTGCGCAGACTCGTCGACAACAGCGGGCTCAGCATCGCCGCCGTCGCGGACAGGACCGGCTACAGCAAGACGTCCTGGGAGCGCTATCTGAACGGGCGGCTGCTCGCCCCCAAGGGCGCCGTCGTCGCGCTCGCCGAGGTCACCGGCACGCCCGCCGTGCACCTCGTCACCCTGTGGGAGCTCGCGGAGCGCGCCTGGAGCCGTTCCGAGATGCGGCACGACATGACGATGCAGGCCATCCGCATCTCCCAGGCCCGCGCGGCCCTCGGTGAACTCGGCACGCCCGACCCGCCCAAGGGCAAGGGCGGCTCCGGCAAGGCCCGGGGCGGCGTCGGCGCGGTGACCGGTGTGGCGGGCCCCGCCGGGGTGTCCCCGACGGTGCCGCCGCGCCAGGAGAGCGCGCGGTACGGGGCTCGGGCGGGGGCGCAGCCCGGGGCGGCCGCGGGGGCCGCGGGCCCCGCTGTGTCTTCGGCGCCTTCCGTGCCTTCCGTGCCTTCTGTACCTTCCGTGCCTTCCGCGGCTGCGGCTTCCGCCGCGTTCTCCACGCCCTCCGCGTCCGCCTCGTCGCCGTCCTCCGCCCCGTCCTCGTACGAGGCGTCTGCGACACCGCCCACGGCGGCGGCCTCCGCGCACGCCTCGGCCGCGACGTCGTACGGCAGCGGGGCGCGGGGCGTGACCACGGCCCCCGCGGGCCCCGTGGGCCCCGTGGGCCCCGACGGGAAGTCGCCCGACGGGCAGCGGCGCAAGCGGAAGCTGACGATGTTCCTCGCGGGCGTCGTCGGCGCGCTCGTCGTCATAGGAGCGGCCGCGTTCCTCACCGGCGTCGGCAAGGGCGACAAGGACGACGACAAGGCCAAGCCGTCCCCGACCCGCACCACCGCCACGGCGGACCTGCCCGCCGGGGTCGAGTGCAGCGGGGCCGCGTGTGCGGGCAAGGACCCCGAGAACATGGGCTGCGGCGGCGAGTTCGCCAGGACGACGGCCCGGGTGACCGTCGGTACGAAGACCCTCGTCGAGGTGCGCTACAGCAAGACCTGCGGGGCCGCGTGGGCGCGGATCACCCAGGCGAAGCCCGGCGACAAGGTGCAGATCAAGGGGGCGGACGCGGGGGCCGCGGGGCGGCAGAGCGGGACGGTGGCCGGGGCCGCGGACGTGGACGCGTACACGCCCATGGTGGCGGTCAAGTCGGGTACGCAGGCCAAGGCCTGCGCGACGCTTGCTTCGGGGGAACGGGCCTGCACGGAGTAGCTGCCGCTGGCTGAACGGGGCCTTGGCCGGGGCGGCGCCTTCCGGGGCGGGGCCTTCCGGGGCCGGGCCCGTCTGGCGGGGCCTTCCGGGGCCGGGCCCGTCTGGCGGAGCCTCCCAGGGCCGGGCCCGTCCGGCGGAGCCTGGCCTTGAGCTCCGGCGTCGCGCCGCGGGGATGGTCCCACCCACCCGCCCCTCGCCCAGGCACGCTCTGGCATCCGGGCTGCTGGCGGTGGGCCCTCCGCCGCGCCACGGCCCTGACGCGCAGGGCCTGGCGCCGCGCCCCCTGCCGCGCTGCGGGGTTGGTCCCACCCGCCCGCCCCCGCCCGGCAGGGCTTCAGCCCTGCGGCCCTCGCCGGGTCTGCCCTGTGCGGCCAAGAGGCGGGCCCCTGGGAACGGTTGCCGGTGCGGGGTGCCTCCTCGGCGCGGGCCGGTCGCCCGCAGGCCCGGCGCCTGCCCCCGCCCTGCGCGCCACCGGCTCGGTCCCTCCCGCCCCCGCCCGGCAGCTTCCGCCGGGCCCGGCTGCGCCGAAGCCGGCCCCTGCCGAACGGTTGCTCGGCGCCTGGGGCTGTGCCCACCCGTCCCGCCCTGCGGGACGATTGCCCACAGCGAGGTGGGGCTGTCGGGCTGGGCGGAGCCGCATGGAATGGCGCGGGCCCGCCACCCGCCCCCGGCCGTGGTGTTGGGCCTGGGGGCGCTGTGCCCGAGGCCCTGGCTGGCGAAGCCGGGGAGTTTCGGGTGGGTGGGTGGGAAACCACCGCCGCGGTAGCGGCGGAACCACCCACCCGGCGGCGGCGCTCCGCGTCGGGGCCCGGCCTCGCGAGGCCGGGGTGAGTCGGGTGGGCGGGTGGGAAAGACCGTCGCGGTAGCGGCGGCACGGGCCCACGGGGCGCGGCGCTCGGCGTCGGGGCCGGACCGGGCAAGGCAGGGGAGTTCCGGGCGGGTGGGTGGGAGGGCCCCCGCGGTAGCCCGGGGAGAGGGCGAAATTGGAGAGGCCCGAAGGGGAATGCCGGCCCCCGCGCCGGGCAGACGCACCGTACCCCCACGGGAGTGGTCACACCCCCACGGCGGCCGCCACCCCCCCCCTCTCCCGAGGTGGCGGCCGCCACCCCTCACCCCACAGGCACACCGGCCAAGGGCAACAGCCTCCCGCCAGGGCCACCCCGGCAAGGCCGGTCGGACCCCGCCGGAGGCCTGCCCAGCCACCCGGCCAAGGGCGCGGGCCGAGCCCGACCAAGGGGCGAACCCCACCATGTGGGGTGAGCCACACCGCCCTGGCGCCTCCGGCGAGAACCGGCGCGATAGCCTGACCGCGGATCTCTCTTGATGCCAAGAGATCGATCATCGAGGGCGTCGGTGGGGATCCAGCACATGGGGCAGGGACCCCCACCGCCAGCTGTCTTACGGAGATCGCCATGACCCGCACTCCCGTGAATGTCACCGTCACCGGCGCGGCCGGCCAGATCGGCTACGCGCTGCTGTTCCGCATCGCGTCCGGCCACCTGCTCGGCGCGGACGTGCCGGTCAACCTGCGCCTGCTGGAGATCACTCCGGCCCTGAAGGCCGCCGAGGGCACCGCGATGGAGCTCGACGACTGCGCCTTCCCGCTGCTGAACTCGATCGAGATCAGCGACGACCCGAACGTGGCCTTCGACGGTGCCAACGTCGCGCTGCTCGTCGGCGCCCGCCCGCGCACGAAGGGCATGGAGCGCGGTGACCTCCTGGAGGCCAACGGCGGCATCTTCAAGCCGCAGGGCAAGGCCATCAACGACCACGCCGCGGACGACATCAAGGTCCTGGTCGTGGGCAACCCGGCCAACACCAACGCGCTCATCGCGCAGGCCGCCGCCCCGGACGTCCCGGCGGAGCGCTTCACCGCGATGACCCGTCTGGACCACAACCGCGCGATCTCGCAGCTCGCGAAGAAGACCGGCGCGGCCGTCTCCGACATCAAGCGCCTCACCATCTGGGGCAACCACTCGGCGACCCAGTACCCGGACATCTTCCACGCGGAGATCGCGGGCAAGAACGCCGCCGAGGTCGTGGGCGACGAGCAGTGGCTGGCCGACACCTTCATCCCGACCGTCGCCAAGCGCGGCGCCGCGATCATCGAGGCCCGCGGCGCGTCCTCGGCCGCCTCGGCCGCGAACGCCGCCATCGACCACGTCCACACCTGGGTGAACGGCACCGCCGCCGGTGACTGGACCTCCATGGGCATTCCGTCCGACGGCTCGTACGGCGTCCCGGAGGGGATCATCTCCTCCTTCCCCGTCACCACCAAGGACGGCAAGTACGAGATCGTCCAGGGCCTGGAGATCAACGAGTTCTCCCGCGCCCGCATCGACGCCTCCGTCCAGGAGCTCTCGGAGGAGCGCGAGGCGGTCCGCGCCCTCGGCCTCATCTGAGTCTCAGCCATCGGGCCCATCGGTCCCGGACGATCCGTCAGGCTCGTCCACCGCATCTGAGCCAGGCAGGCTCATCCGTCTCCGGCGGGCCGTCAGGCCCAGCGGGACCGACGCGACGCATCCCGCCCCCGGCAGCCGTGCACCACGGCCGCCGGGGGCGTTCGGCGTTCCGTGGAGCCGTTCCACAAAGCGGTTCCACAAAGCGGTTCCACAACGCCGTTCCGTAGAGCTGTTCCGTAGAGCGCGACCGTCCCTTCCTTCACTGTTTCGAAGGGCGTGCGCCGGTTTCCCGGACAACCCCGTCGCCCGGCCACTACGGTTTCGCGCCATGCGAGGGGACACGCCACGCGAGCACCAGCACACCGAATCCACCCGCCTGCTGAGCGTCGGAGCGCGCCAGAACGCGGACTTCCGCCGACGCGTCATCGGCGAACTCGTCGGTCACGCCGAACGCCCGGTCGCGCCGCCGCTCGGCACCGACGTACTCCCGGTACTCGCGCACGCGCTGCGGGCCCGGCGCGAGGAGGTCGTCAGCGCGGCCCTGCTGTTCGCCGTGTGGGTGGGGTTTCTGGCCACCGACACGGTGATGGCCTGGGACGCGGCGAACGACCGGGCGGGCGGCGACGCGGGCCTCTCCCTCGGCGACACCCTGCTGCTGGCCTTCAACGGCGAGGGCGCGGAGGGATCCGGGGCCGAGGCGACCGGCCTGCTGCCCGGCGGCTGGGCCCTCTGGTACGGGGCGGTCGTGCTCCTGCTGTGGTGCGGGCGGATCGTCTCCGGCCGGGACACGGGCGTCGGGCAGCCGCTGCGACCGGTGCGGCTGCCCGCGGTGCTCGCCTGGCTGCGGTCGCGGTTCGGCTGGCTGGTGACCGTCGTCGCCCGGGTGTTCGCCCTCACGTACTGGGTCGCGGCGTTCGGCGGGGTCACGGACACGCCGTACCCGGTGATCTTCCCGCTGCTCGTCACGGTCGTGGTGTGGCGCCACCAGTTCCGCGCCAAGCGCGTGCTGCGCACCCAGCTCGCCCGGCAGGTGTTCGCCGAGACCGACCAGCCGGAGCTGCCCGCGCGGTACGCGGGGATCGCCGAGTGCGTGCGCAGGGAACAGGCGGCCCCGCTCACCCTCTACGACGTCAACCGCCCCTTCGTGGGTGCCGGAAAGCCCCGCAAGCCGTGGTCGGTCGTCCTGGAGCTGAAGCCCGACGACCGGCCGGACGCGGACGGCGGCGTACCGTCGCAGCGCCCCCGCGGGCCGCTGACCGCACGGGACGTCATCGCCATGATCGAGCCCCGGCTCAAGGGGCTGCGCAGGTCCGCGGGCCGGACGAGCAAGGACCGGCTGCGGGACCTGGAGATCGAGGAGTTCGTGTACCTGCCGTCGGGCGCGGGCCGCGACGAGAAGCTGTACACGGGCAACGGCGACGAGACCGCGCGGGTGTACGACGCGAGCGCGGTGCGGCGCCACCTCGCCGAGTCGGTGGGCGAGGGCGGCGAGGCCCGGCGGCACTTCCTGCGGCTGCGCGTCGGCTCCTGGAACGAGCAGGTCGTCGTCTCGCTCCTGGTCCGGGTGCACACGCAGGGCGGCATGCTCGTCCTTGAGGTGGTGCCGCACGTGCTTGGCCCGGTCCTGCCGGAGTTCCGCGGGGCCGACGCGGTCGCGGCGGGCGAGCCGGAGGGGCCGCTGCGGGACGCCCTGCGCGCGTGCGTGGACGGGCCCGCGTACGGCGTGGCGCTCGGCTTCGGCGCGCTGCGGGCACTGTCGTCGCTCGGCGCGGCGGCCCGGCGCTGGTGCGCCACCGGGGCCGGGGCCGGGTCGGGTCCCGACGTGTCGGCTCCGGCGGGCAAGGGCGCGCGGCGGCACGCCGGGGCGCGGCCTCCGGAGACGACGACGGCGCGCGCCGTACGGTTCCTGCGCGTCGTCGGCGCCCAGCTCCTGCCCGTGCGCACCGCGCCCCCGGACGCTCCGCTGGTCTCCCTGCGCGAACTCGCCGCCACCGACGAGCTGTCCCTGTTCCAGGAGATGGACGTCGCCCGGTACACGAAGACCCTCCAGGACCGCATCGGCGAAGGCGTCCGCGACGCGCTGCGGGCCAACGGCTACCGCACCGACCGCCTGGAGCAGAACATCACGCAGATCAACAACAGCGGCGTCTACATCAACGAGATGTCCGGCGGCGCCCTCGCCACCGGCTCGCACGGCCAGGCCACCCACACGGAGAAGACCACGGTATGAGTGACAACGCACAGGCCGCGAACACAGGCGGCGGGGCCACCGTCCACATCAACACGATCAGCGGCGGCTCCCAGTCCTTCGGCGACCACGGCACCGCCGAGTCCACCAACTGCACGACGGTCGTGGCGAGTCCGCAGTACGCGGACCTCCTCACGTCCGTACGACGGCTGCGCCGCGACCTGGAGCGCGGTGAGCGGGCGGCCGACGACGAGGTCCTCGACGCCGAACTGGCCGACGTGGAGGGCGAGATCGCCCGCACGGGCCGCTCCGGCGCCGGGCCGCTCGCCCGGGTGCGCGCCCGCCTCGCGGAGTACGCGCCCGCCGCCACGACGGCCGCGTCCGTGACGGCGGTGCTCCAGGCGCTCGCCCAGCTGCCCCAGCTTCCGGGCTGAGACGTGCGCGTCTTCGACGAGGACCGCCAGGAGTGGGTGGGCCACGAGCAGGAGCGGCAGGCCGTGGCGCTCCACGACCGGGACGCGGCGCGCCAGCGGACCGCCTGGCGCGGGGCCGTCACGGTGCTCGCGGTGTGCGGGCTCGCCTTCGGCACGTGGGCGCTCGGCTGGAAGGACGAGCCGGAGCCGACGGCGTCCCTGCTCGCGCCGCTGGCCTCGGCCGACAGCGCGGACACGGGCGACACGCCGTCGCAGCCCTCGCCGACGGACGGTCCGTCCGCGGCGGCCGGAAGCCTGCCGCGCGGCTACGAGACCGTGACCGACGCACGGGGCTTCCGGGTGGCCGTGCCGATCGGCTGGAGCCGCACCGCGGCGCCCGGGCAGGGCGGCATAGGAGTCGTCAACTACCGCAACTACGGCAGTTCGCAGCGGCTCCAGGTGTACGAGGTGAGCGAGCCGACCCCGCAAGCGTCGTTCCGGGACTTCCTGGACGACACCAAGGTTCCGAAGTCGTCCGCGTTCCAGAAGCTGTCCCTGGAGTCCATCGCCGAGGGCCAGCGGCTCACGTACGTCACGGGCCACATCGAGAACGAGCCCGACGTCGAGCCGTGGTACGTGGTGGACGACCGCTTCATGGCCGCCGACGGCAAGCTGTACGCACTGGTGGGGTACGGGTCCACCGCGACGGACCGGGCGCAGGTGCGGCAGCTCGTCAGCAACGCCCGCGCCTGGTTCTGCCCGCCGGGTTCGGTGTGCGTGGACCCCGACTGACGGCCGCCTCGATCTAGTCGCGCGTACGGCCGATGCCCGGGGCGACCACCGCGGCGGCGACGACCACGGCCACGCCCACCACCCGCAGCGCGGCCTCCATGCCGCCGGCGAAGTCGCCGCCGTGGTGGGCGAGGACCGTGCCGGTGACGGCCACGCCGAGCGCCGCGCCGATCTCCCGCGACGACGTGCTGAGGCCGGAGCCGAGGCCCGCCTGGTGCGGGGGCAGGGAGGCGACGACGCCCAGGGTCAGGGCGGGCATGCACAGGCCGGTGCCCGCCGAGATGACGAGGAGCCAGCAGGCGTACAGGGCGTAGGGGGTCGAGGCGTCGACCGTCGACGTGGCGAGCAGGCCCGCGCCGATGAGGAAAAGGCCCCCGCCGACGACGGGGCGCGGCACGGTGGACCAGCGCGCCGCGAGCCGGGGGACGAGCACCATGCCGACGGTCAGCGGCACGATGGCGAAGCCCGCCCGCGCGGCCCCGTACCCCTTCACGTACTGCAGGTACTGGGAGTTGACGAAGAAGAGCGAGAAGAGCCCGAAGAAGCTGGCGGCCGTGCCGAGGGTCGCCGCGCGCAGCCGCGGGGAGCGGAAGACGCGCGGGTCGAAGAGCGGCGCCCGCGAGCGCAGCGCGTGCCCGACGAAGGCGGCGATCAGGGCCGCGCCCACCGCGAAGGCGGACAGGATGCGGGCCGACGTCCAGCCGTACAGCGGGCTTTCGATGATGCCGAAGAGGACCGCGACCAGACCGGCGATGAGCAGCAGCGCGCCGAGCGGGTCGAGGGCCGGTGCCTCCTGGGCCACGGGGGTGCGCGGCGTCGTACGGGCCACCGCGAGGGCGAGCAGCGCACCGAGCGGGAGCATGACCCAGAACAGGGCGCGCCAGGAGAGGTGTGCGCCGATGAGGCCGCCGCCGACGTTGCCCGCGAGGCCGCCGAGGCCCGCCGAGAGCGCCCAGGACGCGAGGACGCGGGGCTTCTCCTGCGGCGTCGCGACGCGCATCAGGATCGACAGGGTCGCGGGCATGATCAGCGCGGCCCCGGCGCCGGAGACGCCGCGCCCGGCGATGAGGAGGGCGGGCGTGGTGGCGAGCGCGCTCACCGTGGCGCCCGCGCCGAACAGGCCGAGCCCGGTGAGCAGCGCGCCCTTGCGGCCGTAGCGGTCGCCGAGCGCGCCCGCCGGGATCAGCAGGCCCGCGAAGACGATCGTGTAGGCGTCGACGGTCCAGAGCAGTTCGCTCGCGTCGGGCCGCAGCGACGACGACGTGAGCTGGGGGAGCAGCAGGTTGATGGCAGCGACCATGCTCTGGGCCACGAGGACGCAGGCGCACAGGACGACGAGGGTGGTGGTCTTGAGGGCGGCCGGACGCGGCGGCGCGGCCGTGGCCGGGGCTTGGCTGAGGGCAGGGGAAGGCAAGGCTCCTCCTCGGGAGCGGTGTGGGGTGGGGATGCACCGTCACCGTAGGCTCGCCCCGTATCTGCTTTCCAGTGCAATCTCTGCAAGGAGTGATTGCGTGTGACGCAATCCAGCGAGCCCGCGCCGCCGCACCGGCCCGGCGCCGGTGTGCCGTCCCGCCCCGACGTCGACCTCAATCTGCTGGTCGCCCTCGACGCGCTGCTCGACGAGGGCAGCGTGCGCGGCGCGGCCCGGCGGCTGCACCTCTCCGAGCCCGCGATGAGCCGGACGCTCGGCCGGGTCCGCAAGGCGCTCGGCGACCCGGTCCTGGTGCGGGCGGGCCGCCACCTGGTGCCCACGCCGTACGCGCTCGCGGTGCGGGCGGAGGTCGGCGCGGTGGTGGAGCGGGCCCGCGCGGTGTTCGCCGGGCCCGGCGCCCAGGACCTGCGCACCGTCGAGCGGACGCTGACGATCGTGGGCCAGGACTCGCTGGCCGCGACCTACGCCCCGGCGCTCTTCGCCCGCGCCGCCGCGGAGGCTCCCGGCGTGCGGCTCCGCTTCTTGCCGGAGAGCCATCTGGACGCGCCCGTGCTGCGCGAGGGCGTCGCGGACCTGGAGGTCGGCGTGATCGACACGGTGGCGCCCGAGGTGCGGATCGAACACTTCCTGGAGGACACGATGAAGGGCCTGGTCAGGCCCGGACATCCGCTCCTCGACGGCGAGTTGACGCCCGGCAGGTTCGCCGCGGCGGACCATCTGACGGTGTCCCGCAAGGGCCGGATGGCGGGCCCGATGGACACGGCCCTCGCCGAACTGGGCCTGGAGCGCCGGGTGGTCGGCAACGTGGGCACGTACACCGCGTCGCTGTTCATCCTGCTGCGCACCGACCTGGTGGGGCTCATCACCGGCTGGATGCGGCCGCTGGCCGAGGAGCTCGGCCTCGTCAGCTTCCCGATCCCCCTGGAGCTGCCGCCGCTGCGCCTCGCCATGGCCTGGCACCCGCGCCACGACGCCGACCCGGCCCACGCGTGGCTGCGCGGCTGCGTCCGCGAGCTGGTGCGCCGCACCTGAGCGGCCGTGTCCGTACGCGGCCCGCGGGGGCGTCTGAGTACGTGGTCTGAGTACGCGTGCTCTGTCCCGGCCGCCGCGCGTGCGATGGACTGCGACGCATGCGACAGACCCAGGACACGCGGTGGTACGCCGTCCGGGCGCCGGAGCGGCCGTGGTACGCCGCCCGGACCCCGGAGCGGGACGAGTGGTGGTGTCTCGCCCCGACCGCCGCCACGGCGCTCGCGCTGCTGTGCGCGTTCCTGCGGCTCAGGGGCGCCGAACTGCCCTTCTTCTGGATCGCGTTGACCTATACGCCGGGCTTCCTGCTGGTCGCGGGGAGCTGGTTCACGCCGCGGACGCGGGAGGCGCGGGGGGTGCGCGTGAGCCTCGCCGCGGTGGGCTGCGTGCTGACCTGGCTGACCGTGAAGGCGTTCACGGCCGCGCTGTACGTCGTCGCCGTCCTGGCGTGGCTGAGCCAGGGCGACGGCTGAGACCCGGGCCGCTGGGGGGCGGCCCGGGTCAGTGATCCACGCGGAGGGGTGGGGCCTGCTAGAACTGCGGTTGCTGTGACTGCTGCATCTGCTGCGCGTGCTGCTGGATGGCGCCCCTGGGCACCTCGATCTCCACGCCGCGGACCAGCATCCGGTCGTCGTAGGCGACGCGGACGGCCTGGCCGGTCTGGATCGCGAAGACGATGGACTGGATCGCGAACTCGCTCGGGTCGAGCAGCTGCACGGGGCGGCCGTCGACCAGTAGGACCAGGGCCCTCTCATAGCCCGGGAACGGGACGACGGGGGCGCGTACGGCCTGCGCGTAGCCGACCTGGAACTGGGTCTGCGGCTGCGTTCCGGTCTGCTGGCCCATCTGCTGGAGCAGGCCCTGGAAGGGCTGCTGCTGGCCGAACTGTTGCAGCTGCTGCTGCAGCTGGGGCGGCAGCTGGGACTGGCCCTGGCCCTGGCCCTGCTGCGGGAACTGCGACTGCCCGTGCTGCTGCGGCGCGGTACCGATGCCGCTGAGGCCGACGGGTGCGAACGTTGACATTCCTGTCTCACCTTTCTCTCGGGCTGCTCTCGGGCTTCTCTCGGGTTCCTCTCGGACTTGGCTTCGGTCTGGGTGCCTGGTCGTCACCCTCGTACCGGCCGGGCCGTCTGGGTAGCCGCACATCACGACAAACCGGAGAGAGGGGGTGAGGGGGTCGATACAAGACATGGTTCGCGTTTCATCCGCCCCGCGCCCGCGTGCGTCCGAGGTCGAGGGCGGGCTCCGGCGTGCGCCGCGGAGCGTCAATCCGGCTTCCGGACGATTCGCGCCGGGGGTGCCTGCCGGGGCGTGACCTTCGGGTCTCCGTCCGGAAAGCGGCCGTCCGCTGTTGCCCACCTACTGCTGAATGTAGTACTTCTTATACATGAGCGAGCAAGTCCACAACAGGTTGGCCGTGGTGCGCGCCGAGCGGAAGGTGTCGCGCCAGAGCCTGGCCGAGGCCGTGGGCGTCCACTACCAGACCATCGGCTACATCGAGCGCGGGCAGTACAACCCGAGCCTCGACCTCGCCCTGAAGATCGCGAAGTACTTCGGGCTGCCGGTCGAGGCGCTGTTCTCCTTGGAGCCTTTTCGCCCGCTCACGGACGAGCTGTACGGGAGGGACCAGTAAGTCATGGCACAGCAAGAGCAGTTGACCTCGTACGACCGGCGCATGCAGGCCCTGATGAACCGCACCGAGGGCGAGCCGCTGTACCGCACGGCCGGGCGGCGCCGCGCCGTCGTCGGCGCGCACATCGCGCTGTCCGTCGCCGCCGTCGCCGCCTGGCTCGGCACGGTGATCGGCGAGTCGTCCTGGGCGGTGTGGGTGATGCTCGGCCTGCTGCTGCCCTGGTGCGTGGCCACCGGGATCATCAACGGCGCCACGCGCGGCCTGCTCGAGCTGCGGCCGCGCGCCCTCGACGAGCGCCAGCGCGGCGAGCGCGACCGGGTGCGGGCCCGCGCCCACCAGGTCATGACCTGGCTGCTGCTCGCGGCCGTGGTCGGCACGGGCGTCGCCGGGTTCGCCGGAGTGGACGTCAAGGCGCTGGTGTTCCAGGTGACGCTCTGCGCCTTCGTCGCGCACTGGCTGATGCCGCTGTGGGTGGCGGGCCTGACGGCCCGGGACGAGCCCGTCGACGAGGCCGACGGCTTCGCGGCTCGGGCCGCCGCCTGAGCGTGCCCCTCGGGGCGCGCTCCGGGCGACGACGGGAGGTCCTCAGGTCCGCTGGAGCTGGTCCTGGAGCTTGGCGATGTCCACGGATTCACCGGCCGAAGGCGTCTTCGTGGGCACTGGCTCGCCATAGTCACTCAGCGTGGTTGTCTTGTCCTCGCCGTCGCCCTTCTCCGTGGCGCGGATCAGATAGGGCTTCCCCTCGGACGCCACGTACAGCGTCTTCTTCTTGCCGTCCTCGGTGGACGTGAGCGGTACGACCTCGGTGCCGTCGACCGTGGTGACGTCGCCCTTCTTCAGCTTGTCCGTGTCGTCGTCGGAGTCCTCGTCGACCGACTTCTGGAGCTTCTTGAGGTCGCAGACCTCGGACAGGCCCTTGAGCAGCGGGTCGCTCGTGCTGCCGTGGATGTAGCGGTTCTTGAACAGCTCGGCGGCGGCCGCGCCGTCGCCGCCCGGCACCTGGTGGCGCCAGAACGCGCTGTCCGGCCGCATCCACACCTTGTCGCCCCGCTTGACCAGGTCGGCGGAGCCGCCGCCCGCGGCGAAGGTCAGCTTGCCCGTGCAGTTGCCTTCGCGGTCGAGCGTCAGGTCCATCGCCGCCGGTTCGTCCTTCTCGGCGTCGGTGCCCTTCTCCGCCAGAGTGATGTGCACCGACTTGGCGTCGAGCAGCTCCTGCTTCGCCTTGTCCGAGATTTCCTGGGCGCTGAGCTCCGAGGTCTTGTCCTGCTTGTCGTCCTTGCTGTCGTCCGACGAACACGCCGGGACGAGCAGGGCCAGGGCCGCCGCCGCACAGACCCCGGTAGCGGTCCGTGCTGACATAAGAGACATTCGCCTCATAGAGTCACCTCCGGTGACAGAACGTGCTTCGAGCGTACGTTTCCCCTCGCGTACCCGCATACGCAGTGACACAGCGCACTTTCGGCCATCGAATACGCATGCTTTCCCCGGGCCAGGGCAGGTGCACCCGGCTACCACGAGTGACCAGGTGGGGCGCAAGGCAGGAAAGTGCCAGGAACGGAAGGCAACAGGGACGTGTCCGCACAACAGACCATCCACGTCGGCGGCGAATGGCGCGCGGCCGCGAACGGCGCAACGCGCGAGATCCTCGACCCGGCGGACGCCAAGCCCTTCGCCGTCATCGCCGAGGGCGGCGCCGAGGACGCGGACGCCGCGATCACCGCCGCCCGCCGGGCCTTCGACGAGGGCCCCTGGCCGGGCACGCCCGTCGCCGAGCGCGCCGCGCTCCTTCGCCGCGTCGCCGACCTGCTGGTCCGCGACCGCGAGGAGATCGGGCTCCTGGAGAGCCGGGACGCGGGCAAGACCCTGGAGGAGGGCCGCGTCGACGTCGACTGCGTGGCCGACGCCTTCCGGTACTTCGCCGACCTCGTGATCGGCGAGGGCGCGGGCCGCGTCGTCGACGCCGGGTCCGACGACATCCACAGCGTCGTCGTGCACGAGCCCATCGGCGTCTGCTCGATGATCACTCCCTGGAACTACCCGCTGCTCCAGGCCAGTTGGAAGATCGCTCCCGCCCTCGCGGCCGGGAACACCTTCGTCATCAAGCCCAGCGAGATCACGCCCCTCACGACGGTCGCGCTCATCGAGCTGCTCGTCGAGGCCGGTCTCCCCGAGGGCGTCGCCAACATCGTCACCGGGCCCGGCCACACCGTCGGCGCCCGGCTCGCCGATCACCCCGACGTGGACCTGGTGTCCTTCACCGGCGGGCTCGTCTCCGGCACCAAGGTCGCCCAGGCCGCGGCCCTCGGCGTGAAGAAGGTCGCCCTCGAACTCGGCGGCAAGAACCCCAACGTCGTCTTCGCCGACGCCTGCGCCACCGACGAGGGTTTCGACACGGCCGTCGACCAGGCGCTCAACGCCGCGTTCATCCACAGCGGCCAGGTCTGCTCGGCGGGCGGCCGGCTCATCGTCGAGGAGTCCGTGCGCGAGCGCTTCGTGGCCGAACTCGCCCGCCGCGCCGAGAAGATCAAGCTGGGCCGCGGCACCGAGGACGGCGTCGAGGTCGGCCCGCTCGTCTCCAAGGAGCAGCGCGAGAAGACCGAGGCGTACGTGGCCTCCGCCCTGGCCGAGGGCGCCGCGCTGCGCTGCGGCGGCAAGCGCCCCGAGCCGAGCGGCACCAGGCCCGCCACCGGCTACTTCTACGAGCCGACCGTGCTCGATCTGTGCCACCGCGAGATGAAGGTCGTGCGCGAGGAGGTCTTCGGCCCGGTCCTGACCGTGGAGACCTTCCGCACCGAGGACGAGGCCCTGGCCCTCGCCAACGACACCGAGTACGGCCTCGCGGGCGCCGTGTGGACCACCGACTCCGGCCGTGCCCGGCGCATGGCCCGGCGGATGCGCCACGGCACCATCTGGATCAACGACTTCCACCCCTACCTGCCGCAGGCGGAGTGGGGCGGCTTCGGCAAGAGCGGCGTCGGCCGCGAGCTGGGCCCGGCCGGACTCGCCGAGTACCGCGAGGCCAAGCACGTCTACGAGAACCTGGCGCCCGCGCCGGTCCGCTGGTTCAAGGGCTGAGGCCCCAAGGCCCCCGGCCGGGACCCCCGACGGTCCCGGCCCGGGCCCCGCCCCCGAGCCCGTACGACCGCAATCCCCCTTACGCGCAAGCACCTTGGCAGCGACGAGGAGCAGTACCCCCATGACTGGAACGTCTGAAACCCCCCAGGCCCCGGCCGAGTTCGACTACGTGATCGTCGGCGGCGGCACCGCGGGATCGGTGATCGCATCCCGGCTCACCGAGAACCCCGACGTCACCGTCGCGGTGATCGAGGGCGGCCCGAGCGACATCGACCGCGAGGACGTCCTGACGCTGCGCAAGTGGCTCGGCCTGCTCGGCGGCGAGCTCGACTACGAGTACACGACCACCGAACAGCCGCGCGGCAACTCGCACATCCTGCACAGCCGCGCCAAGGTCCTCGGCGGCTGCTCCTCGCACAACACGCTGATCTCCTTCAAGCCGCTGCCGTCCGACTGGGACGAGTGGGAGGCCGCGGGCGCCACCGGCTGGAACGCCGAGGCCATGGACCCCTACTACGGCAAGCTGCGCAACAACGTCGTACGCGTCGCCAAGAAGGACCAGAACCAGATCGCCAGCGACTGGATCGAGGCCGTCAAGGAAGCCCTGGACGTCCCCGAGGTCGTCGGCTTCAACGACCGGCCCTTCGACGAGGGCGTCGGCTTCTTCGACCTGGCCTACCACCCGGAGAACAACAAGCGCTCCTCCGCGTCCGTCGCCTACCTCCACCCGCACATGGAGGCGGGCGACCGCCCGAACCTCCACCTGTTCCTGGAGACGTGGGCGTACAAGCTGGAGCTCGACGGCAAGACCGCGCGCGGCGTCCACGTGCGCACCAAGGACGGCGTGGAGAAGCTGCTCACCGCCCGCCGCGAGGTGCTCGTCTGCGCGGGCGCCGTCGACACCCCGCGCCTGCTGATGCACTCGGGCATCGGACCGGCCAAGGACCTCCAGGCCCTGGGCATCCCGGTCGTCCACGATCTGCCGGGCGTCGGCGAGAACCTCATCGACCACCCCGAGTCGGTCATCGTCTGGGAGACCGAAGGGCCGATCCCGGGCAACTCCGCGATGGACTCCGACGCGGGCCTGTTCGTGAAGCGGGACCCGGAGCACAAGGGCCCCGACCTGATGTTCCACTTCTACCAGATCCCGTTCACGGACAACCCGGAGCGCCTCGGCTACGAACGCCCCGAGCACGGCGTGTCGATGACCCCGAACATCCCCAAGTCCCGTGCCCGCGGCCGTCTCTACCTCACGTCCGCGGACCCCGAGGTCAAGCCCGCCCTGGACTTCAAGTACTTCGAGTACGACGAGAACGGTGTCGACTACGACGGGCAAACGCTCGTCGACGGCATCAAGCTGGCCCGCAAGGTCGCCGAGGCCGAGCCGTTCAAGAAGTGGCTCAAGCGGGAGGTCTTCCCCGGCCCGCACGTCACCGACGACGCCGAGATCAGCGAGCTCGTCCGCAAGGCCGCGCACACCGTCTACCACCCGGCGGGCACCTGCCGAATGGGTGCTTCCGGTGATGAACTCGCCGTGGTGGACCCGGAGTTGAAGATCCGGGGCCTGTCCGGAATCCGTATCGCGGACGCATCCGTCTTCCCGACGATGCCGGCCGTGAACCCGATGATCGGAGTGCTCATGGTCGGGGAGAAATGTGCCGAGATCCTTGGGGGTGACGGCCGATGAGCGAGGCCGCGATACCCCTGGCGGGGAGCACAGCGAAGTCCGTGACCGCGGGTGGGCGCCCGGCCGCCACGACGCCTGTGACCGTCGAGACGCCCGTGACCACGGCCGTCGCCACGCGCCGAGGTGAGACCCGATGAGCGTAACCGCCACCACGACCACGACGGAGTCCGCCGCGGCGGACAGCCCCGTCTTCGCCGTCCGCAACCTGTGGAAGGTCTTCGGGCCGAAGTGCGAGCGGGTCCCCGGCGACCCGGAGCTGACCGCCCTCGACCCGGCCGAGCTGCGCGAGCGCACCGGCTGCACCGCCGCCGTGCGGGACGTGTCCTTCGAGGTCAACAAGGGCGAGGTCTTCGTCGTCATGGGCCTGTCGGGCTCCGGCAAGTCCACGCTCGTGCGCTGTCTGACCCGCCTCATCGAGCCCACCTCCGGCTCCGTCTCCATCGACGGCGAGGACGTCCTCGCCATGGACAAGGCGCGCCTGCGCGAACTGCGCCGCCACCGCGCGTCCATGGTCTTCCAGCACTTCGGCCTGCTCCCGCACCGCACCGTCCTCGACAACGTCGCCTACGGCCTGGAGATCCAGGGCGTCGGCAAGGCGGAGCGGCGCGAGCGGGCCGCCGAGGTCGTCGCCAAGGTGGGCCTCGAAGGCCTGGAGGCGCGCAAGCCCGGCCAGCTCTCCGGCGGCCAGCAGCAGCGCGTCGGCCTGGCCCGCGCGCTCGCCGCCGACCCCGAAGTCCTGCTCTTCGACGAGCCGTTCAGCGCCCTGGACCCGCTGATCCGCCGCGACATGCAGGAGGAGGTCGTGCGCCTGCACCGCGAGGAGGGCCGCACGATGGTCTTCATCACCCACGACCTCAGCGAGGCCCTCAAGCTCGGCGACCGCATCGCCCTGATGCGCGACGGCCGCGTCGTCCAGCTCGGCACGCCCGAGGAGATCGTCGGCTCCCCGGCCGACGACTACGTCCGCGACTTCGTCCGGGACGTGCCGCGCGAGCAGGTCATGACGGTCCGCAGCGCCATGCGGCCCCTCGACCCCGCTTCCGACCAGGACGAGCGCGGCCCGGCGGTCGCGCCCGACGCCACCGTGTCCGAGGCCATCGAGGCCGTGGCCCGCTCCGGCTTCCCGGCCCGCGTGATGGACGAAGGGCGGTGCCTCGGCGTCGTCGACCAGGAGCACCTGCTCGGCGTGGTCGCGGGCGTGCCGGCGCCGGGCGCCTCCGGCGAGGTGGTCAAGTAATGGCCACTGCCACCGCATCGACTCCCGTACGAGATACCGGCATCGGGGCCCTGCTGCGGCACCGGGCGGCCGGCAAGCTCCTGTTGCTCGCCGTCGTCGCGGCCGTCGCCGTCCCCATCGTCAACGCCAAGTGGGCCTCCGGCGCCTGGCCGGACGCGCTCACCGTCGACCTGTCCGAGCCGCTCGGCAAGGCCAGCGACTGGATCATCGACAACCGCGACAGCCACCCGCTGTTCACCTACTTCCTCGGGCACGTCTCCAACGCCATCGTGCTGTCCGTACGCGGCGTCTACCTGGTGCTGCTCGCCGCGGGCTGGGCGGGCGTGACCGCCGCCGCGGGCGTCATCGCCTGGCGCGTGGCGGGCGTGCGGCTCGCCGCGGTGGCCGCCGCCGCGTTCGGCGTGTGCGGTCTGCTCGGCATGTGGGTGCCGACGATGCAGACGCTCGCCCTGATGACCGTGGCCGTGCTCACCTCCGTGGCCCTCGGCCTGCTGCTCGGCCTCGCCGCCGGACTGAACGACCGGGTCTTCCGGATGATGCGCCCGGTCCTCGACACCATGCAGGTGCTCCCGGCCTTCGCCTACCTGCTGCCGGTCGTCCTCGTCTTCGGCATCGGCGTGCCCGCCGCCGTCCTCGCGACGGTCGTGTACGCGGCACCGCCCATGGCCCGCCTCACCGCGCTCGGCCTGCGCGGCGCCGACGGCGGCGTGATGGAGGCCGTCGCGTCGCTCGGCGCGACCGGCCGCCAGCGCCTGCTCTCCGCGCGCCTGCCGCTGGCCCGCAAGGAGCTCCTGCTCGGCCTCAACCAGACGATCATGATGGCGCTCTCCATGGCCGTCATCGCGTCCGTGATCGGCGCCGGTGGCCTCGGCGACCGCGTCTACCAGGCGCTCGCCTCCGTCGACGTCGGCCAGGCCCTCGCCGCGGGCATCCCCATCGTGCTGCTCGCCGTGGTCCTGGACCGCGTCACGGGCGCGGCGGGCGAACGCCTGGGCGCGCAGACGGAAGACACCTCCGTGTTCCACGGCCGGCGAGGCTGGTCCCTGGCCGCCGCCGTGACCCTCGCCGCCGCGCTCGCGGCCCGGTTCGCCGACCGCCTGGAGTGGCCGACGAGCTGGGTCGTGCAGATCGCCGAGCCCGTGAACACGGCCAAGGACTGGATGGTCGACCACCTCTACACGGGCGTGCCCGTGGTGGGCGGCACCGCCGACTGGTCCGCGCACTTCACCACGTACGTGCTCGACCCCGTGCGCGACGGCCTCCAGGGCCTGCCCTGGTGGTCGCTGCTCCTGATCGTCGCGGCGCTCGCCTGGGTGATCGGCACCTGGCAGACCGCGCTCACGGCCGTCCTCGCGATGGCGGCGATCGGCGTCCTCGACGTGTGGAACGCCTCCCTGGACACGCTGTCGCAGGTCCTCGCGGGCGTCGCGGTGACCCTCGTCCTCGGCTTCGCGATCGGCGTCGCCGCCTCGCGCAGCAGGCGTCTCGAACGCGTCCTGCGCCCCGTCCTCGACGTCTTCCAGACGATGCCGCAGTTCGTGTACCTGATCCCGGTCGTCGCGCTCTTCGGCGTCGGCCGCGCCCCGGCGGTCTTCGCCGCCGTCGTGTACGCGCTGCCCGCCGTCGTCCGCATCACCACGCAGGGCCTGCGCCAGGTCAGCCCCGCCGCGATGGAGTCGGCGAAGTCCCTCGGGGCCACCAACTGGCAGGTCCTGCGCCAGGTCCAGCTCCCGCTGGCCCGTCCGGCGCTGCTCCTCGCCCTCAACCAGGGCGTCGTCCTCGTCCTCGCCGTCGTCGTCATCGGCGGCCTGGTCGGCGGTGGCGCGCTCGGTTACGACGTCCTCGCCGGTCTCGCGCGGGGCGACCTGGCGACCGGTCTGGTGGGCGGCATCGCGATCGTCTGCCTCGGCCTGATGCTCGACCGGGTGACCCAGCCGACGGAACGCCGCGCGAAGAAGGGAGCCTGACATGCGTACGCGTACACGCGTCGGTGCGGCGCTGATCGCGGGCGGGGCCCTGCTCGCCCTCTCCGGCTGCGGCAAGGCCGACATGAGCAAGCAGTCCTCCCCGTACGCGAACGCGGCGGGCGCCAAGACCGTGACGCTGTCCGTGCAGTCCTGGGTGGGCGCACAGGCCGACGTCGCCGTCGCGGAGTACCTGCTCAAGCACGAGCTCGGCTACCGCGTCGACAAGGTCCAGATCGACGAGATCCCGGCCTGGGACGCGCTCAGCCAGGGCCGCGTCGACGCGATCATGGAGGACTGGGGCCACCCGGACCAGGAACAGCGCTACATCAAGGACAAGAAGACCATCGTCCCCGGCGGCGACGTCGGCGTGACCGGCCACATCGGCTGGTACGTCCCCACGTACTTCGCGAAGAAGCACCCCGACGTCACCGACTGGAAGAACCTCAACAAGTACGCGAAGGACTTCCGCACCCCGGAGTCCGGCGGCAAGGGCCAGCTCATGGACGGCTCCCCGTCCTACGTCACCAACGACAAGGCCCTCGTCGAGAACCTCGACCTGGACTACAAGGTCGTCTTCGCGGGCTCCGAGGCGGCCCAGATCACCCAGATCGAACAGTTCGCCAAGCAGCGGAAGCCCTTCCTCACCTACTGGTACAAGCCCCAGTGGCTGTTCGAGAAGGTGCCGATGACGGAGGTGAAGCTGCCCGCGTACAAGGAGGGCTGCGACGCCGACCCCGCGAAGATCAAGTGCGCTTACCCGCACACGCCGCTCCAGAAGTACTTCAACGCGGACTTCGCGAAGAACGGCGGCGACGCAGCGACGTTCCTGAAGCGCTTCAAGTGGTCGGAGGCCGACCAGAACGAGGTCTCCCTGATGATCGCCGACAAGAAGATGTCCCCCGAAGACGCGGCGAAGCGCTGGCTCGCGGATAACGAGTCCAAGTGGAGGGCGTGGCTGCCCCGCGGGTAGCGCCCTGGGGGCTCCGCCCCCAGACCCCCGCTCCTCAAACGCCGGAGGGGCTGGATCTTCCAGCCCGTCCGGCGTTTGAGGACGAGGCGCGGAGCGCCGAAAAGCGGGGGTCCAAGGGGGCGGAGCCCCCTTGTTCGGGAAGGGGCGGGTCTGGGGCGCACCGCGAGGGCTACGCCAGCTCCTTCGCGATGTCGCGCAGGGCCGCCATGGCCTGGTGGTGCAGACCCGGCCCGAAGGTGACACGGGTGGCACCCAGCTTCCCCAGCTCCTGGGGAGAGGGCCCACCCGGCAGCCCGATGACGTTCAGCGGAGCTCCGATGGCCGCGCGGAGCGCGGGCAGCACCTCCACCGGCGCCTTGATGACGTAGACGCAGTCCGCTCCGGCCTCGACGTAGAGCCGGGCCCGCGCCACGGTCTCCTCGAAGTCCGCGACCCCGCGCAGATACGTGTCGACGCGCGCGTTGACGAACAGCTCGCGCCCGGCCACCTCCCGCACCGCCGCGAGGTAGTCCGCCTGCTCCCGCGGGTCCTTGAGGGTGCCCGGCGGCGCGTCCCCGGACCCCCAGGAGTCCTCCAGGTTGCACCCGACGACCCCGGCGTCGAGCAGCCGCCCCACCAGCTTGCGCGCGGGCAGCCCGTACCCGTCCTCGACGTCCGCGCTGACCGGCACGGACACGGCCCGCGCCACCCGCGCGACCGCCTCGAACATCTCGCGCGGCGGCACGGACCCGTCGGCGTGGCCGAGGGCGGCGGCGACGCCCGCGCTGGGCGTGGCGAGCGCGGGGAACCCGGCCTCCTCGAAGACGCGGGCGCTGGCCGCGTCCCACGGCCCGGGCAGGACGAGCGGGTCGCCCGGCGCCCGTCCGTGGTGCAGGGCGCCGAACGCCTCGGCAGTGCACTTGCTCATGGGTGGTGCTCATCCTCTCGGGGCTTCGGGAACGCGCGCCGCGCGCGCGACGTGCCGGTGTTACTCGGCGGGCCGGTGCGCGGTGGAGCCGGGCGTGTAGTGACCGGGCACCATGCGCGTGGTCACGGCGAACCGGTTCCAGCCGTTGATCAGGGTGATCGCGGCGATGAGGTGGGCCAGCTCCGCGTCGTCGAAGTGGCGCGCGGCGCGCTCGTACACCTCGTCCGGGACGAAGCCGTCGGTGAGGACGGTCACGGCCTCCGTCAGCTCGATGGCGGCGATCTCCCGGGCCGTGTAGAAGTGCTTGGACTCCTCCCAGGTGGACAGCTGCACGATCCGCTCGACGCTCTCACCGGCCGCGAGGGCGTCCTTGGTGTGCATGTCGAGGCAGAACGCGCAGTGGTTGATCTGCGAGGCCCGGATCTGTATGAGCTCGAAGAGGACCGGGTCGACACCGCGCTTGGCGGCCGCGGCGAACCGGATCATGGCCTTGTACGCCTCCGGGGCCAGCTCGGCCATGTTGAGGCGGGGCGTGTGCTCGGGCAGCCGGTCCTCGTGGGCGTGGGCGTGGGCGTGGGCGTGGGCGTGCGCGTGCGCGTGCGGGGCGGGGGCGGCGGCCTGCGTGGTGTGCGTCATGGCTTGAACCTACGGGGCGATTAGCCCACCGGTATGGTCCATTCCCATGGAGAAATCTTGGGCCACTTCCGGCGAAGCGGACACCCCGGGCCCCCTGGGCCCCAGCGGGGGCTGGAGCGTGGACCTCCATCTCGACGCGCCCGGCAGGGGCTCCCGCTCCGGGGTGCGCCGCAGCCTCACCGACGCGCTGCGCGCCGCGGTCCGCGGCGGCCGGCTCGCGCCGGGCACGCGCCTGCCGTCGTCCCGTACGCTCGCCGCCGATCTGGGCGTCGCGCGCAACACGGTCGCCGACGCGTACGCGGACCTCGTCGCGGAGGGCTGGCTGACCGCCCGGCAGGGCTCGGGCACCCGGGTCGCCGCCCGTGACGTGCCGCGCCCGGTGGCGCCCGCGCGCCCGCCCCGTACCGGTGGCGCCCCGGTCCACGACCTGACGCCGGGGACGCCGGACATCGCGTCCTTCCCGCGCGGGGAGTGGCTGAAGGCGGCGCGGCGCGCGCTCGCCGCGGCTCCGAACGACGCGCTCGGCTACGGCGATCCGCGCGGCAGGATCGAGCTGCGCACGGCCCTCGCCGCGTATCTCTCCCGGGCCCGGGGCGTGCACGCCGAACCGGACCGGATCGTCGTCGTGCCCGGCTTCGTGCACGGCCTGACGCTGCTCGGCGAGCTGCTCGGCGCGCGCGGCCCGGGGGAGATCGCGGTCGAGTCGTACGGCCTCGATCTGCACTGGGACCGGCTCGAGCGCATGGGCCTGCGCACCCGGCCGCTCGGCCTCGACGAACACGGCACGCGCACCGACGGGTTGGCCGCGCACCGGGCGGTCCTGCTGACGCCCGCCCACCAGTTCCCCATCGGCGTACCGCTGCATCCGGACCGGCGGGCGCAGGCGGTGCAGTGGGCGCGGCGGTCGGACGGGCTGATCCTGGAGGACGACTACGACGGCGAGTTCCGCTACGACCGGCAGGCGGTCGGCGCGCTCCAGGGCCTCGACCCCGACCGGGTGGTGTATCTGGGCACGGCCAGCAAGTCCCTCGCGCCGGGCCTGCGGATCGCGTGGATGGTGCTCCCGGCCGCGCTGGCCTCGGAGGCGGCCGAGCTGAAGGAGCGGGCGGGGGCGTCGGGCGGCGCCATCGACCAGCTGACGCTCGCGGAGTTCCTGACGTCCGGGGCGTACGACCGCCATGTGCGCTCGATGCGGCTGCGCTACCGGCGCCGCCGCGACCAGTTGGTGGCCGCCCTGGCCGAGCGCGCGCCCGAGGTCCGCGTCACCGGCATCGCGGCGGGCCTGCACGCGGTGCTCCAGCTGCCGCCGGGCACCGAGCAACTGGTGGTGCAGTCCGCGAGCTGGCAGCGCCTCGCGGTCCAGGGCCTGTCCCGCTTCCGCCACCCCGGGGCGGCCACGGGCGGCCGGGACGCGCTGGTGGTCGGCTACGGCACGCCCGCCGACCACACCTGGGCCGCGGCCCTGGACGCGCTCTGCCGTTCCCTGCCGTGAGGGCTAGCCCTGCGCGGCCAGCCACTCCTCGAAGGTGGTGGGCATGATGCGGGCGTCCTTGGCGGGCAGCAGTGCGTCGCCCGCCATGTCCGGGCCGAAGAGGCCCGACCAGGTCGGGACGAGCTTCACCGTGCGGCCCTGGGCCTGGTGCGTGCGCCGGGCCATGTCGACCATGTCCTGCGGGTCGGGTCCCGCCACGTCCCGGTGGCGGCCGACGGGCGCGCCGGCCGCGACCTCGGCGAGGACGCCCGCCACGTCCTCGGGCGCGACGGGCTGGAGGAGTAGCGGCGCGACGGTGGCGACGCCGTCCTGCTCGGTCCAGCTCGCGACCATCGCGGCGAAGTCGTGGAACTGCGTGGCCGGGACGATGCTCCACGGCACCGGGCCCCCGGCGACCAGGCGCTCCTGCTCGCGCTTGCCCGCGTAGTGCGCGTTGCCCTCGACGCGGTCCATGCCTGCGATGGACAGCAGGACGTGGTGCTTGACCCCGGCCTTCTCCTCGGCGGCGAGCAGGGTCCGCGTGGTGGTGCCGAAGTACGCGACCGTCTCGGCGGGGTCGCTCGCGGTGCAGTTGGTGGTGTCCACGACCGCGTCCACCCCGGCGAGCGCGGCGTCGAGCCCCTCCCCGGTGGTCAGGTCCACGCCCAGCGAGCGGCTGACGCGCACGACGTCGTGGCCCGCCTTCTCCAGTACGGCGACGGTGCGGGCCCCGATGCTCCCGGTGGCTCCGGCGACGGCGATGCGCATGACGATCTCCCGTGTCTTGTCTGTAGCCCTCTGGCGTTCCTTCGACACCCCAAACGGTATCTCGGACTAAACACATCCGCAATATCCCGGATCCAGGATGTCCGGGATAGACTCACGTCATGAAGCTGCCTGTGAGTACCGAGTGGGTGTTGCACTGCGCCACGTCGCTGGCGCAGCTGGAGCCGGGCGCGACCGCGTCGGCCGGGCAGCTGGCGGGCTACTTCGACGTGCCCCAGGCGTATCTGGCCAAGCAGCTCCAGCCGCTGGTGAAGGCGGGGGTGTTCGCCGCCACGACGGGCCCGAGGGGCGGCTTCCGCCTGGCCCGCCCGGTCGCGGACATCACGCTCCTGGACATCGTCGAGGCGGTCGACGGCGCGGCATCGCCCTACGAATGCCGGGAGATCCGCCAGCAGGGCCGGGGCGCGCTGCCCGCCGAGGAGTGCCGCGCCGTCTGCCTCATCGCGGCGAAGATGGCCACGGCCCACACCGCCTGGCGCACCAGCCTCGCCGCGGTCACCCTGGCCGACCTCCTCGCCGAACTCCCGGAGTGGGCCCCGGAGCGCACCCGGCGCCTCTTGGCGGGCACGGGCTGATCCGCCGCCCCGCCGCGAAGGAGCTGGTCCAGCCCTCGCGGGACGCCCCAGACCCGCCCCTTCCCGTTCCGGGGGCTCCGCCCCCGTACCCCCGCTCCTCAAACGCCGGAGGGGCTAGTTGTGCCGGGGGGCGTGAATCGTTGGATCGCACCACCTCTGCGCGCCACGCACAACTTCTTCGAAGAAGGAAAGTGAGGGAGAGGCGCGCCTGATCGCGAAGGTTCCACGTCGGAAGTGCCGGTCCGCACCCGGCGGCGAAGCGGAAGGGAGCAGGGCGGCCCCCCGCCGCCCCGGCCTCGGGCCGCCCGGACGACTGCACCTCGCGCTGGAGGGGCGGCAGTCAAGGGTGGAGCGCAGCGGAATCGGCGGAGCCGACGCCCGGAGGGCGCCCTTGACTTCCGCCCCGGAGGCGCCATTCTGTGGGCTTCCGGGCGGCCCTGTTCACGAGGGGGCTCACGGGGAGGGCTCCGGGGCTTCGCCGAAGCGGGTCAGGGTCAGGGCTCCCGCCACCGCTACCGCGAAGCCGAGGACGGCCAGCCAGCCGAGGCCTTCGCGGGTGCGGTCGCCGAGCCAGACCACGCCCACCAGGGCGGGCCCGATGGTCTCGCCGATGACCATGCCCGCCGTGGCGGCGGTGACCGAGCCGCGCTGCAAGGCGGACGTAAGGAGCAGGAAGGCGGCGCCGCCGCCGAGCAGGAGCGCGTAGGAGGCGGGGTTGGTGGCGAGCGCCCCCGGCGAGACGTCGTCGACGAGGCGGACGGCCACCTCGACCACGCCGAAGCCGCACCCCGCCCCGAGGCCGAGGACCACGGCCCGCGCCCGGTCCGGCAGGCGCCCGGCCACGGCACCCAGCAGCAGGACGGCCAGGGCGACACCGAGCATCGCGAACCGCAGCTCCGTGGACCCGCCCTTGTCACCCTCGTCACCGGACGCGAGGCCGAGCAGGGCCAGCCCGGCGCAGACGAGACCGACGGCACCCCACTCCGCCCCGCTCAGCCGCACCCGCAGCAGCCGCGCAGCGACCACGGCCGTCACGGCGAGCGAGGCGGCGAGCGCGGCGCCGACGGTGTAGATGGGGAGGGACCGCAGAGCGACGATCTGAAGCAGGAAGCCGAGGCCGTCCAGGGCGAGCCCGGCCAGGTACCGCCACTGCCGCACGGCACGCAGAAGCAGCGCCGGATCGACACCGGACCCCGTGCCCGGCGCGGTCGAGCGCGCCGCGACCGCCTGCAACACCGACGCCGTACCGAAGCAGACCGCAGAACCAAGCGCGCAAATCATCCCAAGGGTCACGAAGCGACTGTAGGGGAGGGGATCACGGGCGCGCAGACGGGAGCCGGTTGTCGGCGCGGAGCAGCGGCTCTCTAGGCTGACCGCCGTTTCACCCAACGACACGTACGACGACACGCACAACGGCACGTACGACGACACGCACAACGACACGGGGGAGTGTCCGTCATGCAGCACCGCCGCGCTCGGCTCCTGGGGCTGCCCGCCCACCAGGACAGCCCCCACCCAGCACAGATCAGGAAGCACAGCGCATGAGTACTCAGCGAGCACCCCGGTACCGCCGCCGCCTCGGCCTCGTGGCCGTCGCGGCCGCCACCGCCGTCACCATGACCGCGTGCGGCGGCTCCGACGACTCCGACAAGGGCAAGGACGGCAAGTCCGGGGCCGAGGCCGCCGAGGCGCCGAAGAACCTCAAGGTCGGCCAGCCGGGCCCGGTGCAGGAGATCACCAAGTACAAGACGACCGGCAAGTTCCTGATCACGCCGACGAAGGTCACCCTCGGCAAGCCCGGGGACCTCAAGGAACTGGACGACGAGAAGAAGTACGGCGGCCAGAAGGTCGCCTGGATCTACGTCAAGGCCAAGCACGTCGGCGGCGAGGCGGTGAAGCAGCCGATCGTGATGACGAACGTCAACGCCGAGACCAACACCGGCGACCCGGCGACGAAGTTCATCCTCATCGGCACCCTCTCCAGCCAGCCCAAGGACTGCGTGGGCAACGACGGCAAGCGGACGCTCGGCCGCGAGGACATCTGGAAGAAGGGCGAGGAGCGCACCGTGTGCGAGCCGTACCTGATCCCCGCCGACGCCACGGTCAAGTCCGTCACCTACTCCCAGGGCTACTACAAGGAGCCCATCAAGTGGGCCCTGCGTTAGGGCCTGTCCGAGGGCTGCCGCACGCAGACCCGGTCCTTCGCGGGCAGCACGCCGCTCGCCAGGTAGGCGTTGACGCGGTCGTCCACGCAGCGGTTGCCGTACTCGCCGTACAGGCCGTGGCGGTGGGCGCCCTTGAGGGTGATCAGCTTCGACGACGGCAGGCGGTGGCGCAGCGCGACGCTCCCCTCGTACGAGGCGCGTGGGTCGCCGGTGGCGGCCACGATCAGCGTCCGGGCGTCGTGCCGCACCTGGGTGGGCCGCTCGCGCGGGCGGTCCCAGAAGGCGCACGGCGTGATGTTGTTGGTCAGCGGCCCGAACAGCGGGTGCCGGGTGCGGGCGCGCTGGATGTCGCGCCAGTAGCGCTCGGGGTCGCGCTGCGCGGCGACGTCCCCGCACAGGATCGCGCTCTGCGCGCTGCCGGAAGCGGAGTCCGCGCCGGTGGTCGCGTACCGCAGCAGCTCGACGAGGTGCTTCGACGGCCGGACCGGCTTCCCTGCGGCGGCGTCGGCGAGCGCGGACACGGTCTCGCCGAACGCCGCGCGGGCCGGGTCCGTGTCGTCCGCGATCCCCTCCACGAGCAGGAACGGCACGTGGGAGTCGTCCACGCGGAAGACGTCGGACCCGGTGCCGAGGGTCAGGCCGCGCGCGGACCGCGCGACGATCCGGTCGACGGTGGCGAGCACCTGGGCGCGGCTGCGGCCCAGTCCGTACGTCGCGTGCCGCCGCGCCGCCCAGGCGGCCCAGCCCGCGAGGGCCCGCTCGTTCTCGGCCTCGGCGCCGCGCAGGAGGCGGGGCTGGTAGCGCGGGGTGTCGAGGGCGCCGTCGAGCACCACGCGGTCGTAGCGGCCGGGGAACATCTGCGTGTAGACGGTGCCGAGATACGTGCCGTACGAGTACCCGAGGTACGACAGCTTCTCCTCTCCGAGGGCGCCCCTGATGACGTCCATGTCGCGGGCGGTGTTGCGCGTGCTGACGTGCGGCAGCACGTCCGCGCCGACGGCACGGCACTTGTCGGCGAGGCCCTTCTGGAGGGCGACTTGCCGCTCGAAGCCCGCGCGGCCGGCCCCGGCGGAGAGCACGGAGGTGCTGACGGGCCAGCCGCAGTCCAGGGGCGTGCTGCGGCCGACGAAACGGGGGTCCATGCCGATGAGGTCGTAGCGCGCGCCGGTCTCCTTCATGGCCTTGCGGATGTCGGGCGGCATGTCGAGGCCTGAGCCGCCGGGCCCGCCGGGGTTGATGAGCAGCGCGCCCAGGCGATGCCGTCGGTCGGTGGCCTTCAGGCGCGAGATCGCGACGCGGATGGTCCGCCCTTCGGGCGCGGCGTAGTCGAGCGGCACGGTGACGCCGGCGCACCGCACCCCCGCCTTGTCGAGGTCCCGTCCCGCCTGGTCGCCGGTCCCCTTGACGCAACTGCCCCAGTCGAGCCGCTGCTGGTAGTAGCGGTCGAGCCCGCCACTCGTCACGGCGCCCGCGTGGGCCGTGGGGGCGGCGAGGGCGAGGGCGGTCACCACCGCGCCGAACGCCACGGCACGTCGTGTGTGCGGCAGTCGCCGCGCGGAGTCGTCCATGCCTCCGACGCTAGAAGCGCCACGGCCCGAACTCACTCCGGCGGGCACCCGGGGCGGGGGTAGAGAAACCTATACCGCCGCCCGGGCCCAGGGGGCAGCCAAGCTCTGGCCGACTGTGATGCGGAGAACAGCTGACCAGAGTGAGGGACAGGAACGCCGGGTGGTCGAGATAGAAGCCCAGGGCCACGTCTCCACCCCACCCCAACCGCTCGGCGGCGGACCGGACGACGCCTGCCACATGCATCGTGTTCCGTGTCCGTTCGGCACCGGAAGCGAAGCGGTGCGCGTACGCGCCCAGCTGCTCTCCGAGCCAGGAAGCGGCCTCCTGCGGGTCGGCCCAGGACCCTCTGACGAGGGTATGGGGCTTGACCAGCCAGTACGCCGTTTCCAGCGGCGGCAGATCGACGACAGGGAACTCGGCCGCCACTTCGCGATACCGGCGCACCAGCTCCGGACGAGCGTCGCCCGGGGGCGGGTCGGGGTGCGGCGGCCGCCGCAGAGCCTCGTCGTCGAAGCGCGCCTTCGGGCCGACCCACAGGTACCCGTGGTGGTGCATGGACGGGGATCAGGCCGACAGACCGAACCGTGCCGGGTCGATACCGGCCGCGTCCAATTCGGCCGTGGTGAACCGCAACGGGGCCTGGTCCGGTCGCTTGTCGTCGCCCAGCGCCCAGACATCGGGGCCGATCCTGGCCAGGGTCACGCACCCTTCGGTGCAGGGGCCGCCGCACGCCGATGCGAAGACCGCGTGGGAGATGTCGAGTGCGTACAGGTCGTGGGCGTCCGCCATGAGGTGCCTCCCGTTCGTCGTACGGCCTTGGGCAGGCCGTCTGCCCTCCACGCTAGGAAGGCAGGGGAGGCAACTCCCAGGAAGTTGCACGTGGTTGCACGAATTCACCCGAGGGCGCTGATGGCCGTCGTGATGCGTGCCCGGGCCTCGGCACCGAGCACCGCGATCTTCGACAGCTCTCCAAAGGCCTTCAGATAGGTGCGGATCTCACCGGGTGCCGTGACGTTGATCTCCGCCGTCAGCGTTTCCACCGCTACTTGCGCGCCGTCGAAGGCGTAGAACGCTTCGAGGGGCCAGACAGTGCGGCGGGCCTGGAACGGAATCACTCCGACGGACACGTTCGGCCGGGCCATCACGGCCAGCAGGTGCCCCAGTTGCCCGGCCATCGCCGCGTCGTCCGCCACGCGGTAGTACAGGACCGCCTCTTCGAGCAGCAGCGCGAAACGGTGATCGCCTGCCTGGACGACGCGGGAGCGGGCGAGGCGGGCCTGCACGGCTTCGTCCACGTCGTCGGGCGTGCCCTGGAAATCGGTGATGGACCGCAGGAGGCCGGTGGCGTACTCGGCGGTCTGGAGCATGCCGGGGATGACGTTCGAGGCGTAGACACGGAAGTGCCGGGTCCGTCGGTACAGCGGCACGGTCTGCTCGTGGACGCGGCGCATCCCGTCGCGGTGCAACTGACGCCACTCCACGTACATGGACTCGGCGTTGTGTGCCGCCGCGACGAGATCGGCGATCTGCTCCTCCGCCCCGCAGGCCGTGCACCACGCCCGGATGTCAGCGGCCGAGGGTGGTGTCTTGCCGCGTGCGATACGCGACGACTTGGACTTGTGCCAGCCGCACTGGACAGCCAGTTCATGGCCGGTGAGACCCGCGCTCCGCATGATGCCGTGGAGACGGGCCGCGACGGCGGCACGTGCCGCGTGGGCGCTGGAGAGCTGGGACGAGGACATGGGACGGGTGGGCGAGGTCAGACGGTGTACTTCTCGTGAGGGACCGCCTGCTCCCAGACTGCTTCGAACGCCGTGGAGCAGAGCCGGACCACGGCTGGGTCCTGGGTCTGATCGGTGTGGACCCACTGGCCGTCGCCGTCGAAGACGTTGAACTGCACCACTTGGCCGTCGAAGAGCCAGAAGTCGTTACCGGGCAGGGCGAGGCCCGACGCTTCGCGCCGGGGCAGCCAACGGATCTCCTCGCCCGCGGCGATGTTCGTGAACGTGCCGGAGTGCTCGTACCGGATGTACTCGCTCACGGGCTCGGAGACGATCCGGGCACGCCGCATCGTCACGCCCTTGCGCGTGACTTCCTGCACGAGGTCGAGCCAGGGCCGCCACCACGAGGCGCGGTCCGCGGGCTCCAGGCGATGGCCGTTGCGCCATGCGTCGAATGACTCGGTCTCGTTCTCCACGCTGTAGGAATCACGCAGCTCCAGGTGGACAGCCGATCGCTCGGTGGTCCGCAGCAGGTCGGCAAAGCTAGTCAAGCTCTGCGACATCAAGTGCCTCCCTGAGGAGCGGGACCATACGCTTCGGTACGCGCACCACTGTTTCATGACTGAGGATCGCGACGTCCTGCGCGCTCGCACGGGTCGTCCGGTCGTCCGCGCGCCACCCCTGGATGACGAGGTCCTTCGTCACCTCGTCGACCCACACTGCCGGAGAGCCGTGATCTCCGGACTCCGGGTCCTTACCGACGAACCGTAATGCCATGGCGACCTCCGTTGCCGAGGCGTTGCGTCTGGTTGCACGACCATCGTGCGGACTCGCCGCTCCGTCAAGTGGGTACACGCGCCCGGCTATCGCGCCCCGTGCAGGGCCGTGCGGGCGGCCAGGGCGCCTCGTGCGGTGGTCCGGGCGGCGGCTTGGTGGGCCGCGCTGTCCTGGCGGCAGCTTCCGCAGCGGTCCTCTCCGGCCACCGGGCGGAAGACCAGCGGCTGTGGATGCGGGCCCGCGCACTCCCGCAGCGCGGCGACCTGCGGCCGCTCCGGGCGGGGCGGTGGCGGGTCGCTGAGCAGGTGCCGCACGAGGCCGCCGGGCTTGTGGATGACCGGGGGCAGGTTCCGGCGGATTTCGTCCCGTACGCCGTCCGGGGTGTGGCCGAGCGCCAGCCACTGCCCGGCGAGGTCGGTGAGCTGGGGCAGCATGCCGCGCGGGACGCGGAGGCGCGGGTCGAGGCTGGGGAGTTCCTGGATGAGGCGCCGCGCCTCCGGCACCTCGGCTGCGGGCGCGGAAGGTTGGGGGGTGTTCACCGGGGGTGTTTGGTTTGGAGGACCGCCGACGTCCCGGCCTGCTGGCCCGCCGATGGCCGGTTGCTGGTCAATCGGAGGCGTACCGGAGTCGTCGGCCCGGCCGCGCCGGACGTCCCCGCCCCGCACGGCGGTGGCCTGCTCCGGCGACAGCGGAACGTTCGAGATGAGCTGGAGGGTGCACCAGCGGCCCCGCGAACCCTGTACGCGCCACTCGTGGAGGTAGCCCTCGTCCTTTAACTCCCGCTTGGCGCGGTTGAATCCGGCGCGCCGGATGCCCGCCTTCTGCGCGGTGACGGAGAGGGCCTCGTCCTCCCCTTGCGGGAGGGAGAGCTGCCAGGTGAGGAGTCGAACTGCGTCCGACGAGAGCCGGGGATGGCGGATGATCTCGTTCGACACCTGGCTGAAGAAGCGGGTGGGCGCGATAGCATGGCGCAGCATTGTCGGGTGCTCCTTTGGTCCTTGGCACTCGGCGTGAAGGCCCTCGCTGCTGGTTGCCGCCAGCGCGGGGGCCGCTTAGTCGTCGTAACCGTACATCAACTGTCGTGTACGGAACGTCACTTGATGGGGTGACGTATGAAGTCCGCCCAGGCGGCGGGGGTGACGGTGAGGCGGGGGCCGTCGGGGTCCTTGGAGTCGCGGACGTGGACGGCGGAGGGGGTGGGGGCGACTTCAACGCACTCGGGGCCGTCCGCTGTGCTGTAGCTGCTCTTGCGCCAGGCCACCTCGACGCACTCGGGCTCGTCGGCGGTGCTGTAGCTGCTCTTGAACCACTCCAGTGTCATGTCTCTCCCCGCACTTTCTCGATGAAGGCCCGTGACTCCCGAGGCGTGAGAGCCTGCGCCCGGATCATGCCATAGCGCATTTCGAGGGTGTGGAGGTCGCGCGGATCGGAGACAAGTCGGCTGATGAGTTGGACTTCGAGGTGTCCCATAGTGCTTCCGTCCTTGAGCTTGAACACGGTGAGGGGGCCGCTCAGCCCGGCGTTCTCCTCGCTTTCCAGCGGCAGGACTTGGATGGACACGTTCCGCAACTGCCCGACCTCCAACAGATGTTCGAGCTGCCTGCGCATCACCATCCTTCCCCCGTTGGCCCGACGCAAAGTCGACTCGCACTGTACGAAGCCGAAAACAGGCAGTCCCGACTCGTCGTTCACGATCTCCTGGCGCGCCATGCGACCCGCGACGCGTCGCTCCACTTCGCGCTCCGGCAAGGGGGGTTGCCGGTTCTGAACCTCAGACAGCGCGTACTCCTCCGTCTGCAACAACCCATGGATCACTGAGTTGTTGTACGCGCACAGCTCAACCGCCTGTGCCTCCAGCTTCGCCAGATCTCGGACCTTCTTCGGGTACCGGGCCTTCTCCGCGTCCTTCTTGAGCGCCTTGAGGTGCCCGCTGGCGTGAAGCACCTCGTCGGCCCGCTCCAGGAACTCGGGGCGGGGGATCCGGGCCCCCCGCTCCACCTTATGGATCAGGTTCTCCCCGTACCCCATGAGGTCGGCGAACTCGACGACCCGAAGCCCCGCGGCCTCGCGCCACAACTTGATCTGGCGGCCGATGAGTTCGGCGATCGCGATGGACTCGCCATCGGCATCGACCTCCCAACCGACCTCGTCCATCTCCTCGTTACCGTCCAAGGCACACCTCCCGGGGCCGTACGGGCGTAGTCGCCGCCGAGCCTAGGACCGGGCGGCGACGCGCAGTCACACCCAGCGAGAAATCACCCGAACCGGTGCGCGAGCCGGGTGGGGCCCGGAGATCGTCTACCCGACAACGCGAATATCGGCGATGCGCCATGGACCGGGCACCTGCCGCCGCCCTACGGTCCTCCACGGCAGGGGTGGGCTCTGCATCGGAGGAGGCGCACGATGGCGCGTGAGGGACTGACCCGCCTTACCGGCGCGGTCGACGGACCCGAATGTGATGACGACGATTGCCCGAATGTCTACCGCACCAGGAGTGGTTCATTCATCGTTCAGGGGAATGTGTCGGACGCGTTCTCGCCCTCCGTCGGTGAGGGTCTGGTGGAGATCCCCGAGCACGTACTGAGGGAGGCTGTCCGTGCTCTTGGATGGTGAGGCCTGGCGCCGGTTCTTCGACGCCTTCGAACGGGAAGCATGGCGTTTCGAGGCGCAGCCCAGTTACACCATGCCCAGGGAGCAGGAGAACGTGGGCCGCTTCCTGCGCGGCGAGGAGAAGCCAGCCGACCACAATGCGCGCTGGCATGAGCGGGTACGCGGATACGTGGAGTCCGGCAGGCGTATCGGCCGGGTCCGCATCGTGAGCCAGCCGCTCACGGAATACCAGAGATACCAATTCGCATGGGGCATTCCCGGCAACATCGCGGCCGGTGAGGACATCCGCGTGCTGGACGTGACGCGGGACGACCACGGCCTGCCGCTCTCCGGGCGTGACTGGTGGATGTTCGACGAAACCCTCATAGCCCATCTGAATTTCCGCCCGGACGGCACCCAGATCAATCGCGAGTCCTACGCGGGCGACCCCGCCCCCTACCGGGAGTGGAAGCGCGTAGCTCTGGATCACGCCGTGCCATTCGAGGAGTACGTGAAGGGCCTTGACGTTTGATCCGGGGCAACTGGGCCAGTCGAGGGCCGACCTGGCGGAGACGCTCCGCACCATGCGCAAGCGAGCCAGCCGTACGCAGGTCTGGCTCGCTCGGCGCTGCAACATGTCCCAGACCAAGCTCAGCAACATCGAGACCGGCCGCATCACACCGGGCCTCGTTGATGTCGAGCTGATCCTCAGAGCCCTGGACGTGCCTCCGGAACTCGTGGCGGAAGCGGTCGCCCTGGCGCGGCTCGCCCGTACGGAATGGGAGAGCAAGCGCGCCCTGTGGCGGACGGGGTTGGAGAAGCGCCAGGCGGAGCTGTCCGGCCTCGAAGCCGAAGCCACGACGCTGCGCTACTTCCTGCCCGCGATGGTGACGGGGCTCCTGGCCACACCTGAGTACATCAGGGCCAGCCTTGGCCATTCGCCGGTGGGCATCTCCAAGACCGTGGCCAGGAAGTTGGAGCGGCAAGCGGTTCTCTATGACACCGCGAAACGGTTCACGTTCCTGTTGACCGAGCAAGCCGTGAAATGGGCCGTGGTCCCGCCTGTGGCCATGGCCGTACAGATCGACCGCCTGGTATCAGTGTCCCGGCTCCCGAACGTGCGTATTGGGGTCATCCCACTGGGGGAGATCGTTGAGCGCGGTCCGATGAATACGTTCACGGTCTACGACCAACGTCTGGCAACCGTCGAGACCTTCACGGGACGCATCGTGTTCCAAGACCCCAGAGACATCGCAGAACATCTTGAAGTATTCGACCTTTACGAGCGCCATGCGCTGTTCGGTGAAGATGCCAGAGGTGTGCTCGGTGAGTGGGCCAAAATCTACCGCCCGTGATCGTCTACCCCGCAACGCCGATATCGCTGGAGTTCCCACGCTGCTGGTCCGAGGATTGTCCACGACGACCCGTTGGGCGATCAGGAAGGCGTACCGATGCAGAATGGAACCCATCTGTACACGCTCACCATCGAAGGCTCCGTGTTCGTGAAGGCCTGTGGTAGCAACACACACCCGGACGGCGAGTCCTGCGTGACGCTCGCGAAGATCGGCCCGGATGCCTGGGCCCTGGGCGACAGCAAGCGGCCCGGCGCGGAGCCGCTGAGGTTCACCACCGCCGAACTGGACGCGGCCGGTATCGACCCGGCCCGGTTCGGGCTTTCGGCCTGACGGTCGGATGTGCCTCCGCCCCGCCAGTGTCGGCGGCGGGGCGGAGGCACGTCCTCTGAACTTCCCGAAGGGAAAAGTCCCTTGCACCATCACGGGTATCTCTGGGCCGGTCCGAAGGCTCGGTTCGACGACGAGGCACTGCGGCGGCCAACTCACCCGGAGCCGCCGCCGGGCGACGGCCGGCCGGAGCTGATCGCGCGGTACCGGGAAGTGAAGGCCGAGTTCCCCGTCGTGGACCTGCCGCCCCTTGAGACGGCCTACTGGCTGATCAAGCCGGGGAAGCTGGTCCGGGGAACGTGGGAGCGGCCGGACGGAGCCGCGGTCTGGCTGGGGGAGCGCCTGGCGGAGTATGCACCGCGCTTCGACGCGGAGGCGCATCGGGACGGCGTACGGCTGTCGGGGATCGTGGAGTCGGCCGCGGACCGGCTCGACGGGGGCGGCGACGTCTCGCACGGTTTCTATCTGGAGCGCCCCGGATTCTTGTCCCTGGCCCTGCTCTGCTGCTCCCCGAACCGGGCCCTGCCTCGGCTGGCGTGCCCGCTCGGCTGAACGGCGGGGCCCGGAAGGGGAGGCCCCGCCGTCGTGTGGGGGTTCGGGAGGGCTAGCTGCCGAACTGCACGCTGTACAGCTTCGCGCCGAAGTTGTTGGAGTACTGGCCGGGCTGGAGGCTGCCCCACTCCCTCTCGCAGTTGCCGTCGAAGTAGACCCTGGCGGTGGCGTTGGTCTGGTTCGACGCGCCGGTCGCGTGGAAGAGGGTCATGCACTGGTGGAGCGGCGGGTCGACGATCCGCTGGCTCCCCGCCGTGGCCGACTCGTAGTAGAACGTGCCGCTGGCGGCGGCCGAGGCGCTGCTCATGGGCAGCGCGGCGAACAGTGCGAGCGCGGCGCCCGAGACCAGGGCCAGTCGGCCCAGGCGGCGGCGCGGCGCTTCCATGCGTGTGGTGGTCATGGGGCAACGGTTGCGCGCGAGGGGCGGGCGCGGCCAGGGAGTACGTCCCTGGGTGGCCGGGAGGGCGGAGCGGGAAGGCCCGGTGCGCGCCGCCCGCGCGCACGCCTGCGCGCGGGCGGCGCTCGTCGTACGTCCGGTGCTACTCCTCGCCGCCCGGGCTCACGAACTCCAGCGTCCACGTCTCCTGGAACTCGGGCTTCGGCTCCACCAGCGTGATCTGCGCGCCGCGGTGGTTGGCGCGCAGGGCCAGACCCTTGTCGGAGAGGATCTTGACGCCGCCGATGACGGTCTCGAACGTGAACTTCGCCAGCGCGTCGCGCGGAACGGCGTTCACGTAGAGCCTGTCGTCGGCGATCAACAGGCCCGCCTCCACGTGCTGGGCGAGTCGGATCACATAGGGCGCGCCGGGGATCGGCTCGGCGGGCTCGATCAGCCACTCCTGCTCGATCGGCAGGGGGTTGAGCCGGTCGGTGATGACGGGGGCGCCGTGGTTGACGGCGTGCTCCGTCGCGGTGACCAGGGCCGACGGGCCGATGATGTGGGCGTGGATCTTGTAGATGCCGGGCTTGATCGGGATCGGAGGCATGGTCAGCACTTCCTCTCTCGCAGTCCGCTTCCCCGCGAGGCGGGACGCCGTCGGGGGCGGGTCCCACCCTCACCGCACTCCCGGTTTTGACACACCACCAGATATCGCCAAGCTCAAGACGGCTCGGACCAATCGGTCTTCCTTGCGAAAACATTGCCTATGGCCGCAATCCGGCCAGTGCGGGGGCGAAACGGGTCAGGGCGGCCGGGAAGTTCCCAGCCGCCCTGATGACCGTCGAAGGCTCCTGCCGCACCCCCGTGCTTGTGCCCCGTCACGCGTCCTTGCTGTCCGTGCTGTCCGTGCTGTCCGTGCTGTCCGTGCTGTCGGTCCGCGTCGAGCGGTAGTGCTCCGCGATCTCGTCCGACGTCGTCACCCACACCCCGGGGTGGTTCACGATGTACTCAAGAGCCTGGTCCAGGTACTTGGCGCGGAATGCCTGGCCGATGACGAAGGGGTGCAGGGCCAGCGGCATGACGCGCCCGCTGTCCGTGGCCTCCGCCTCCGCGTGCAACTGGTCGACCTGGTCCTTCAGCATCTGCACGAAGTCGGGCCCCGGCGTGTTCTTGCTGACGAACAGGCCGATGTCGTTCAGCTCCACCGTGTACGGCACGCTCAGCACGCCCGGCACGTTCAGGGCGAACGGCTGGTCGTCGGCCGTCCAGTCCAGTACGTAGTCGAGACCCAGCTCCTTGAGCAGCCGCGGGGTGTGGTGGGTCTCGGTCAGGCCGGGGCCCATCCAGCCGCGCGGCCGCGTCCCCGTCGTGCGCTCGATCGTCTCGACGATGTCCTTGAGGGACGCGCGCTCCTCGTCCTCCGTCATCCCGGTGTGCAGGACCGAGTTGGTCCTGCCGTGCGCGAGCCACGCCCAGTCCCGCTCCCGGCCCGCCTCGACGATCTGCGGATAGCGGTCGCCGACGTCGGAGTTGAGCAGGACGCTGGCGCGCACCCCGTGCCGGTCCAGGGTCTCCAGGGTGCGCCAGAAGCCCACCCGCGCCCCGTAGTCGCGCCAGCCGTGGTTGAGCGGGTCGGGGGTGAGCTCCGCGGTGCCCGGGTAGACGCTCGTGGAGGGCTTGCCGATCTCGAAGTGCTCCACGTTCAGGCCGATGTAGAAGGCGACGCGCTTGCCTTCCGGCCAGTGGAGCGGCTCGCGCTCGACGATGGGGCTGTAGTCGTAGAGTTCGTTGTCCATCACAATCACCCTCTGAAGTGGCCCGAGCGGCCCGCGGGGCCGCCGCCTGCGGTGTTTCCCTCCCGCCTGCGTGACCTCATGGTCGAACCCTCACACTGGTGTGAAGGTCAAGGCGATCTTGGATGTGACGCCCGTCACGCGATACGCCCGTCACGCGATACGGTCGGCGGGCTCCCGGGGCGGGAGGAGCCCGCCCGGTTCCGCCGCGTCCATCGGGAGGAGCTCGTCCAGCGCCGCGTCGAGGACCTCGAACGCGCCCGCCCCCGCCGTCAGCGAGCCGTACACGTACCGCACCGACGACCGCTCCGGCGCGATCCCGCAGTACGCGGAGATCCCCGTGCGCAGCACGTGCGTCACCGTCTCCTCCCAGCCCGCGTCCACGAACTCCGCCCGCCCGTACGCCGTCAGGCCGAACCACAGCATCCGCGTCCGCGCGAGCGGGCTCTCGCCCCGGCGCCGACCGTACGCGAATCCGTGGTTCCACACCCGGTCGATCCAGCCCTTGAGCAGCGCCGGGAGGCCGAACCACCACACAGGGAAGACGACCACGATCGCGTCGGCGGCCGCCACCCGCCGCATATGGGCCTGCACTTCGGGCGAGTACGCCTTGTGCGGGTCGCCCCAGTCGGGCTCGTCCTCGGGCGTCATCCGGGGGTCGAAGCCCTCCGCCGCCAGATCGAGGAGGTCAACGGCGTGGCCCTCGGCGGTGAGGCGGTCCCGGGCGTGCCGGGCGAGCCCGGCGGTGAGCGAGTCGGTGCGCGGATGCCCGGTGACGACGAGCACCGTGGCCATCACTCGGCCCCGGCGGCGAGGCGGACCAGCATCTTGCCGGTGTTGGCGCCCCGCAGCACGCCGAGGAACGCCTCGGGCGCCCGCTCGATCCCGTCCACGACGGTCCGCTCGGTCCGCAGCGAACCGTCCGCGAGCATCGCCGCCGCCCGGCCCGTCCACTCCGGGAACAGGTCGAGGTGGCTGGTCACGAGCATGCCGCGCAGAGACGCCTCCTGCTTCGCGGCCTGGAAGAGGTTGTCCGGGCCCGCCACCGGATCCGTGTCGTTGTACGTGCTGATCGCGCCAACCATCGCGATGCGGCCCTCCCGGCGGATGGCCCCGATCGCGGCCTGGAGGTGGTCGCCGCCCACGTTGTCGATGTACACGTCGATGCCGTCCGGGGCGGCCTCGGCCAGCTGCTCGGGCAGCCCGCCCTGCCGGTAGTCGATCGCGGCGTCGAACCCGAAGGTGTCCAGGAGCTTCTTCGTCTTCTCCGGACCGCCCGCCGAACCGATCACCCGGGACGCGCCGAGCGCCCGCGCCACCTGGCCCGCCACGCTGCCCACCGCTCCCGCGGCGGCCGAGACGAACACGACGTCGCCCTCGCGGACCGGGGCGGTGCGCGTCAGCGCCGCGTACGCCGTCAGGCCGGTCGCGCCCAGCGCCCCCAGGTACGCCGACGGCGGGGCGAGCGCGGTGTCGACGACCGTCGCGGCGGCCGCGTCGACGACGGCGTACTCCCGCCAGCCGGCGAAGTGCGTGACCGTCGCGCCGACCGGAACGTCCGGCGACCCCGACGCCACGACCTCACCGACCGCGCTCCCCTCCAGCGGGGCGCCGAGCTCGAACGGCGGGATGTACGACGGCGCGTCGTCCATGCGGCCGCGCATGTACGGGTCCACGGACATCCACAGGTTCCGGACCAGCAACTTCCCTTCCGGGGCGGTGTCGGGGAGCTCGGTGGTGGCGAGGGCGAAGTCGGCGGGGCGGGGGGTGCCCTCGGGGCGGGCGGCGAGACGGATTTCCTTGGACCTGGGCATGGCGGGCTCCTCCGGTGGTGGTGGGTGGTGTGTCCGGGGCGGCTGCCCTGTTCACGAGAGCCACCCTGCCTGCGGCCGCGCACGAACCACTGACGAGTCACGCACGGGCCTGCACGCTGGATGGTGCCGCGAGCGGCTGTGGTTCAGCCCGTCGAGGGGCCCCTGCTCCTTGAAAGCTTGGGGGAGTTCGAGGACGAGGCGCGGAGCGCCGAAAAGCGGGGGTCCGGGGGCGGAGCCCCCGGTTTCGGGAAGGGGCGGGCTTGGGGAGCCCCCCGGCAGGGCCCACGTACCGTTGCCGCATGCGATTCGAGGTGCTGGGCCCCCTGGCAGTACGTGGCGACGACGGCGCCCACCTACCGGTGCCGGAACCGAAGGTGCGGGCCCTCCTCGCCGCCCTGCTCGCCCGCACCGGGCACCCCGTCCCCGCGGACACCCTCGTAGAGGACCTGTGGGGCGCCGGAAAGCTCCCGGCCAACCCCGCCAACTCCCTCCAGACCAAGGTCTCCCAGCTCCGCCGGGCCATCGGCCGCGACACCGTGGCGTACGGCCCCGCGGGCTACCGGCTGAGCCTGGCCGACGACGCCACGGACGCGGCCCGCTTCGAGACCCTCACGGCACGGGCGTACCGCGCGGAGACGGGCCCCCGCGACCGGGCGGCACTCCTGACCGACGCCCTGGCCCTCTGGCGCGGCCCCGCCTACGCCGACTTCCGTGACGCGGACTTCACCCGGGCCGCCGCCGCCCGCTTGGAGGAGCAGCGGCTCACCGCCCAGGAGACCCTGGCGGAGGCCCGCCTCGCGCTCGGCGAGCACGCCCTGCTGGCCGACGACCTCGCCGACCTGGTGGCCCGCGAACCGCTGCGCGAGAGGTTGCGCGCGGCCCACATGCGCGCCCTCTACCGCGCGGGCCGCCCGAGCGAGGCCCTGGCCGCCTACCAGGACCTGCGCACCCGCCTCGCCGACGACCTCGGCACCGACCCGGGCCCCGAACTCGCCGCCCTGCACGGGGCGATCCTGCGCCAGGACCCGGCCCTCGCGGCCCCGCCCACCGCCACGGCCACCGCCCCGGTCGTCGCTCCGCCCGCCGCCGCGCCTGCCGTCCTGGCGCCGCCGCGCACCAACCTCCCCGCCGCCACCACGCACCTCGTGGGCCGCGCCGACGCCGTGGCCCGCGTCCGCGAACTGGTGCGCCGCGAACGCCTGGTGACCCTCACCGGCCCCGGCGGCGTCGGCAAGACCCGCCTCGCCCTGGAGGCCGCCGCGGACCTCGTGGACGACTTCCCCGACGGCGTCTGGCTGGTCGAACTGGCCGGAACGACCGGGGACGGCGTCCTGGAGGCGGTCGCGGCGGCGGTGGGAGTCCGCGAGGACAACGCTGCCCGCCAGGCGTTCGAGGGGGAGAGGGAACCGGAAGGACCGGACGAGGGCACGGCCCCGGGAACGGACGCGCGCGCAGACGCAGGCGCAGGTTCCGGCTCCGGCCCCGGCTCCGGCTCCGGCCCCGGCTCCGGCCCAGGCCCCGGCTCCGGCCCAGGCTCAGGCCTCGGCTCAGGGCCCTGCTCCGGCTCGGACGCACGCTCCGGCTCGGGCGCAGGCGCAGGTGCAGGTGCAGGCTCAGGCCCCAGCTCCGGCTCGGACGCACGCTCCGGCTCCGGCTCGGGCGCAGGCGCGGGCAACCCCCGGCAGGCGCATCTCACCCGGGCCCTCGCCGCGCGCCACGCGCTGCTCCTCCTCGACAACTGCGAGCACGTCCTCGACGCCACCGCCGACCTCGTCGCCCACCTGCTGCGCCACGCCCCGCGCCTCCGCGTCCTCACCACCAGCCAGGAACCCCTCGCGCTCACCGGCGAATCCCTGGAGGCCGTCGCGCCCCTCGGGGAGGACGAGGCGGTGCGTCTGTTCGCCGAGCGGGCCGCGGCCACCGCCCCCGGCTTCGTCCTGGACGACGACAACCGTGCGGCCGTCGCCCTCATCTGCCGCCGTCTCGACGGCATCCCCCTCGCCGTGGAACTCGCCGCGACCCGCGTGCGCGCCCTCGGCGTACACGCCCTCGCCGACCGTCTGCACGACCGCTTCCGCCTCCTCAGCCAGGTACGCCGCGACGCCCCGGCCCGCCAGCGCACCCTGCGCGCGATGATCGACTGGAGCTGGGAGCTCCTCTCCGCGCCCGAGCGCCGCGCCCTGCGCCAACTGGCCGTCTTCCGAGGCGGGTTCACCCTGGAAAGCGCGGAGGCCGTCCTGGGCGGGGCCGGGGAAGGGACCCGGGCGGGGAGCGAACCACAGGTCTGGGGCGACCCGGCGTCGGGGCGTGCCTCGGAGGTCAGGGGTGCCCTGGAGGCAGGGGACGGGGCGCGGGCCGTGAATGAGCCCCAGGCCGGGGGCGGCACGCGGGCCGTGGACGAGCCGCAGGTCTGGGGCGGCTCGGTGGCGGGCGCTCTGGAGACCGGGCGTGAGCCGCGGTCCTGGGGTGGCCCGGAGGCGGGGGGCGACCCGGTGTTCGGGCGTGCCCCGGAGGTCGGGGGCGAGTCGCAGTCCTGGGGTGGCCTGGAGGCCGGGCGTGCCCTGGAGGCCGGGTGCGAGTCGCACGGCTGGGGTGGCCCGGAGGCGGGGGGCGACCCGGTGTTCGGGCATGGCCCGGAGGTCGGGGGCGAGTCGCAGGACTGGGGGGACCCGAGGGCGGGGGACGGCCCGGAAGCCGGGGGCGGCTTCGTGCTTGACCTTGTCGCCCGGCTCGTCGACCGCTCCCTCCTCGCGACCGCGGGCCCCGGCCCCGGCCCCGACGGCGGCGGCCCTGTCCGGCACCGCCTCCTCGAGTCCGTCGCCGCGTACAGCCTCGAACGTCTCGCCGAGGCGGGAGAGTCGAAGGTCATGGCCCGCCGCCACGCCCACCACTACGCCGACCTCGCCGAACGCGCCGCCCCCGCCCTGCACGGCCCCGACCAGCGGCACTGGCTGCGCCGCCTCGACGCCGAGACGGTCAATCTGCGCGCCGCCCTCGACTGGGCCGCCGCCGAGGCCGACACCGCGCTCGCGCTGCGCCTCGTCAACTCCCTGACCTGGTACTGGTATCTGCGCGGCCGCCTCACCGAAGCCATCCGCTCGCTCGTCCTCGCCCTGAGCCTGCCCGCCGGGCACGGGCGCGCGCGGGCCTCTGCCTCCGCCGCGCGGGGCGCCTTCTCGCTCCTCGCCGGGGAGGACGCCTGCGCGCACGGCTCCGGCTGCGCCCACGGCACCGACGGCGCCGGCGCCCGCTCCCGCTGGCTGCTCGCCTTCGCCCGCTGCGGCTTCGACCGCACCCCGGAGGAAGGGGAGCGCGTCGACGCGCTCCTCGCCGAGTTCCGCACGGCGGGCGACCGCTGGGGCGAGGCCGCCGCGCTCAGCACCCGCGCCACCCGCGCCCTGTACGCGGGCGACCTCGCGGTGCTGCGCCGCGACGCGGCCCGCGCCGCCGGCCTCTTCGCCGGACTGGGCGACCGCTGGGGGCAGTTGCAGTCCTCCGAACAGCTCGGCGTGCTCGCCGAGATCACCGCCGACTACGACGAGGCCGCCCGGCTCCAGCACGAGGGCGCCCGCGGCGCCGAGGAACTGGAACTCTGGACCGAGGTCTCCTTCCGCCTCTCCCGGCTCGGCCGCCTCGCCCTGCTCACCGGTGACGACACCCGCGCCACCGACCACCACGAACGCGCCGCCCGGCTGGCCGCCCGCCAGTCCCACCGGCCCGCCCAGCAGTTCGCCGAGACCGGTCTCGCCCTCGGCGCCCGCCGCCGCGGCGACCTGGACGCCACCGAACGCCTCCTGCTGCCCTGGCTCGACTTCAACCGCCGCTTCGGCATCAGCTCCGGCGCCGCCCTGATCCTCGCCCAACTCGGCTACGCCGCCGAACAGCGCGGCGACGCCACCCGCGCCGAGCACCTCCACCGCGAGGGCCTCGACGCCGCCCGCGCCACCGGCGACAACCGCGCCGTCGCCCTCGCCCTCGAAGGCCTCGCGGGCGCCCGCTCCCTCGCGGGCGCCCACCCGGAGGCCGCCGGGCTCCTCGGCCGGGCCGCCGCGCTCCGCGCCGCCGAGGGCACCCCGCTGCCGGAGGCCGAGCGCGCCGACGTCGACCGGGCCACGGCCCGCTGCCGCACCGCCCTCGGCACCGAGGCGTTCGACAGCGCCTTCCACACCGCCTTCGACAGCGCCGCCGACGCGCACCGCGCACGGGGGGCGGCGGCACCGCCCCCCGCCGTCGGCGGCTAGCCGAGCACCGCCCGGAGCTGGTCGAGCCCCCAGTCCAGGTCCTCCTTGCTGATCACCAGCGGGGGAGCGATCCGGATCGTCGAGCCGTGGGTGTCCTTCACCAGGACACCGCGCTCCATCAGCTTCTCGGAGATCTCCCGGCCCGTGCCGTGCGACGGGTCGATGTCGACACCCGCCCACAGGCCGCGCCCGCGCACCTCCACCACCTTCCCGGAGCCCGCGAGCAGCCCGAGCTCCGCGTGCAGATGCTCGCCGAGCTCCGTCGCCCGCTGCTGGAACTCGCCCGTTTCCAGCATCGCGACGACCTCCAGGCCCACCGCGCACGCCAGCGGATTGCCGCCGAACGTCGAACCGTGCTCACCCGGCCGGAACACCCCGAGCACGTCCGCGTCCGCCACCACCGCCGACACCGGCACCACACCGCCGCCCAGCGCCTTGCCCAGCAGATACACGTCCGGCACCACGTCCTCGTGCTCGCACGCGAAGGTCCGCCCCGTGCGGCCGAGCCCCGACTGGATCTCGTCCGCGACGAACAGCACCCCGCGCTCGCGCGTCAGCTCCCGCACCCCCGGGAGATAGCCGGGCGGCGGCACGAGCACGCCCGCCTCGCCCTGGACCGGCTCGATGAGCACCGCCACCGTGTCCTCGGTGACGGCGTCCCGCAGCGCCCCCAGATCACCGAACGGCACGATGTCGAAGCCCGGCGTGTACGGGCCGTAGTCCGCACGGGCCTCGGGGTCCGTGGAGAAGCTGACGATCGTCGTCGTCCGGCCGTGGAAGTTGTTCGCCGCCACCACGATGCGGGCCCGGCCCTCGGGCACGCCCTTGACGCGGTAGCCCCACTTCCGGGCGGTCTTCACCGCCGTCTCCACGGCCTCCGCGCCCGTGTTCATCGGCAGCACCATCTCCTTGCCGCACAGCCGGGCGAGCCGTGCGCAGAACTCCGCGAAACGGTCGTGGTGGAACGCGCGTGACGTCAGTGTCACCCGCCCCAGCTGCTCCTTGGCGGCCTCGATGAGACGCGGGTTGCCGTGGCCGAAGTTGAGTGCCGAATAACCGGCGAGCATGTCGAGGTACCGGCGGCCCTCGACGTCCGTCATCCACGCGCCCTGTGCCGACGCGACGACGACGGGCAGGGGGTGGTAGTTGTGCGCGCTGTGCGCTTCGGCCGAGGCGATGAGGTCTTCCGTAGCAGTCACGGGGTCTCCGTTTCTCACGTTCGCACGTCGTCGTGCGATTCCTACGGCTACTAACGGCGCAAGGAGGCTCTCGCGTGTCGTAGGGGACAGAGCGGGTTCGTGGCCCAATACCTATCGTCGCTCGCCCCGCACGCGAACCCTGACACGGTGGCCTGACCGTTACGCTGGTTTCCACAGCGCGGCGACTGGCGCACAGGGAATCGACCCTGAGGAAGCCGTGCGAGGCAGAACCTTCGAGGTGCCGCCCGCCTGGGCACCCCGGGACCACGACCGGACACATCACCGCTCGCCCCGGAGGACGCCATGAGTCACTCTTCTCCTTCCCCTTCCGCCGTGCCTTCTCCCGCACCGCGGCACCCGGCGCTCACCGCCGCCGACCCCGAGCTCGCCGCCCTCGTCACCGCCGAGGAACAGCTCCAGGCCGACACCCTGCGCCTCATCCCCAGCGAGAACTACGTCTCCGCCGCCGTCCTCGAAGCCTCCGGCACCGTCCTCCAGAACAAGTACAGCGAGGGCTACCCCGGCCGCCGCTACTACGAGGGCCAGCAGAACATCGACCAGGTCGAGCGCCTCGCCGTCGCCCGCGCCAAGGCCGTCTTCGGCACCGACCACGCCAACGTCCAGCCCTACTCCGGCTCCCCGGCCAACCTCGCCGTCTACCTCGCCTTCGCCGAGCCCGGCGACACCGTCATGGGCATGGCCCTGCCGATGGGCGGCCACCTCACCCACGGCTGGGGCGTCTCCGCCACCGGCCGCTGGTTCCGCGGAGTGCAGTACGGCGTCCGCGAGGACACCGGGCACATCGACCTCGACGCCGTCCGTGAACTCGCCCTCAAGGAACGGCCCAAGCTGATCTTCTGCGGCGGCACCGCGCTGCCCCGCACCATCGACTTCGCCGCCTTCGCCGAGATCGCCCGCGAGGCCGGGGCCGTGCTCGTCGCCGACATCGCGCACATCGCCGGGCTCGTCGCGGGCGGCGCCCACCCCTCGCCCGCCCCCTATGCCGACGTGGTCTCCACGACCACCCACAAGACGCTGCGCGGGCCGCGCGGGGCGATGCTGCTCGCCCGCGCGGAGCACGCCAAGGCCATCGACAAGGCCGTCTTCCCCGGGCTCCAGGGCGGGCCCCACAACCAGACCACCGCCGCGATCGCCGTGGCCCTGCACGAGGCCGCGCAGCCGTCCTTCCGCGACTACGCCCACGCCGTCGTCACCAACGCCAAGGCCCTCGCCGAGGCGCTGCTCGCCCGCGGCTTCGACCTCGTCTCCGGCGGTACGGACAACCATCTGATCCTGATGGACCTCACACCCAAGGACGTGCCGGGCAAGGTCGCGGCGAAGGCCCTCGACCGGGCCGGGATCGTCGTCAACTACAACACGGTGCCCTTCGACACCCGGAAGCCCTTCGACCCCTCCGGGGTGCGGATCGGGACCCCCTCCCTGACGTCCCGTGGGCTCGGGGCGGAGCACATGGCGGCCGTCGCGGAGTGGGTGGACCGAGGCGTCCAGGCGGCGCGGACCGGGGACGAGGACGCGCTGGCGAAGGTGCGCGGCGAGGTGGCCGAGCTGATGGCCGCGTACCCGGCGCCCGGGCTGCCCACGGGCTGACCCCGCGGTCGGCTCAGGCGGACGCGGTCCGGCGCTGGTACACGAGCGTCGCCGCCGCGCCCGCCAGGGCCCCCGCTGCCGCGCTGGGTATCACCCAGGACCGGCCCCAGGCCGTGTCGGCATCGGGCTGCCCGGCAGTGGCGGGGACGGGGGCCCCGGCGGGGGACCGGGACCCGGCCGGGTCGGCCGGGGGGATGCCCGCATAGCCGTCGTCGGACTGCTTGCCCAGGACGTGGAGGGACTTGAGGAGGGCGCGCAGGGCGCCGGGGCGCTCCGCCTTGTGCCAGGTGCCCCTCATCGAGTCCACGTCCGTGCTGGTGTGGATCCAGATCGGGCCCTTCCCTTCGGGGTACACGCGGTCCACCCGCCAGGGGCGCACGTCGTGGATCAGCCAGGTGACGTTGATCTGGCGGCCCGTGCCCACGCCCAGGCCCGGCGGGCGCTCGCGGGTGCCCCGGGCGGACTGGCCCAGGAGGGACTCCAGGCGGCCGTACTCCCCGTCGGCGTAGTACAAGGAGGCCGACTCCGTGCTTTCCGGGGAGGTGATCAGCACGCTGGTCGGGCCGCCCGCCGACGCGCTGGGTGTGCCCAGGAACAGCGCCACGAACCAAGCCACGATCAGCAGCACTCCCGTCTTCGTCAGTCGCCTCGCCGTGCTCCTTCGGATGCGCATGTCCGGCCCCCTGTGGCTCGTGGGCGCGGGCTCTCCGCGCCGCCGTCGCACTTCACTTCTGGTACACCGGCCGACCGCGGCGGGTTCCCTTCCGGCCCGGCCGATCTCGCCACCTCCATCGCCCGGCGCTTCGAGGGCACGCCCTCAAGGCGCAGCGTCAGCCTCCGGCCGTCGGTCCACAGGAGCGTCGGGCCCGCCGTCCGCACCGAGCGGGACCACCGCCCGCCGGAGGCGTCCCGCAGCCAGAACTCCAGGCGGTGCGGGCGCGAGAACCACAGGGCCGGGGCGCCGCCGCCCAGGTCCGCCCACTCGGGGTCGCCCTTGATCAGCTTGGTGAAGCCGGGGTCGAGGGGCGCCGGGAACTGGTCGAGGCGGACCGTGCGCCCGCCCTCCGCGTGCCAGCACAGGGTGATCAGGGAGCGGCCGCGCGGCGCAGGCGTGACCGTCACCGCGTCCGGCGCGCCCAGCGCCCGGGGCACCACGGGCCGGAACCCGGCCTCGCGGGCGGCCCGCGCCAAGGACACCGGCGGCCCGCCGCAGCCGGGCGGGCCCCCGGAGCGCGGCGGCGGCGAGGGGTCGTACCGCACCTCGACGCCGCCGAAGTCGAACCAGTCGACGACGGCGGCCCGCACCGGCGGCGTCAGCGCGAGGACCGCGAGCAGCCCGCACACCGCAGCGGCGACGGCCCCGCGGCGCGCCCGCAGGGCCCGCCGCAGGCGCCGCGCGGCCTCGCGGAGCCGGTCCCCGGGGCCGGGGCGCCGCACCAGCGCGCCCTCGGCGATGATCTGGGCCAGGACCCGCTCGACCATCGTCTCGCCGCTCTCCGGCCGGTCGAGCGCCCGGCCCAGCGCCCGCAGCTCCTCGGGCAGCTCCCCGTCCACCGGAACACCCCAGTCCGCCCGGTCCTGTCCCGGGCGCTCGGGGCGCTCGCGCTCCGGCTCAGCCACGCCCCTCACCTCCCGTCCGCTCCGCCGAGGCCGCCGGCACCAGCCGCTCCAGCCTGCGCAGCGCCCTGCTCAGCCGGGACTTGACCGTGCCGCGCGGCCAGCCGAGGGCCTGGGCCGTCTCCTCCTCGTCCATGTCGAGGAGATAGCGGTAGGTGACGACCAGGCGGTGGTGCTCGCTGAGGCCGTCGAGGGCGGAGAGGAGCGCGGCCCGGCGCTCGCGCTCCAGGGTCGCGACCGCCGGGTCCGCCGATTCCGGTATCAGCGGCTCCGGCTCGGTGAGCGCGGCCTCGCGGACCGTCACCGAGCGGCGCCGCGCCGCCGAACGCACTGTGTTCCTCGTCTCATTGGCCACGATCGCGAGCAGCCACGGCTTGAACGCCGAGCCGTCCCGGAAGCGTCCCAGGGCGCGGTACGCCTTGAAGAAGGACTGCTGCACCACGTCCTCGGCGTCGGCGCCCGCGCCGAGCGCGGTCGCGGCCCTGAGCGCCATGCCGGTGAAGGCACGTACCAGCTCGGCGTACGCCTCCGCCTCCCCGGCGCGCACGCGCGCGATGACCGCCGCCTCGTCGACGCCGATGCCGTCCCCCTCCAGCGCCCGCCCCGTCGTCCGCCCCGGAGCCGCTTCCAGAGCCTTCCCCCGTGCACTCACATCTTTGGTACACCGCCCGGCCCGCATCGGTTCCCACCCGTGGCGCCCCCGTTCCCGGCCCGTTCCCGACCAACGGGCGGCACCTGAGAGAATGCTGGGCATGGCCTCTGAACGTCCCCGTGTGCTCTCCGGGATCCAGCCCACCGCAGGCTCGTTCCACCTCGGGAACTACCTGGGCGCGGTCCGCCAGTGGGTGGCCCTCCAGGAGTCCCACGACGCGTTCTACATGGTCGTGGACCTGCACGCGATCACGGTTCCGCAGGACCCGGCCGAGCTGCGCGCGAACACCCGGCTCGCCGCCGCCCAGCTGCTCGCCGCCGGTCTCGACCCGGAGCGCTGCACCCTGTTCGTGCAGAGCCACGTGCCCGAGCACGCCCAGCTCGCCTGGGTCATGAACTGCCTGACGGGCTTCGGCGAGGCCTCCCGCATGACGCAGTTCAAGGACAAGTCGGCCAAGCAGGGCGCGGACCGGGCCTCCGTCGGCCTGTTCACGTACCCGGTCCTCCAGGTCGCGGACATCCTGCTCTACCAGGCCCACGAGGTCCCGGTCGGCGAGGACCAGCGCCAGCACATCGAGCTCACCCGCGACCTGGCCGAGCGCTTCAACGGCCGCTTCGGCGCGACCTTCACGGTCCCCAAGCCGTACATCCTCAAGGAGACGGCGAAGATCTACGACCTGCAGGACCCGACGATCAAGATGAGCAAGTCGGCGTCCACCCCGAAGGGTCTGATCAACCTCCTCGACGAGCCGAAGGCCACGGCGAAGAAGGTCAAGAGCGCGGTCACCGACACCGACACGGTGATCAGGTACGACACGGAGAAGAAGCCGGGCGTCAGCAACCTCCTCACCATTTACTCCACGCTCACCGGTACCGGTATCCCGGAACTGGAGCAGAAGTACGCCGGCAAGGGCTACGGTGCGCTGAAGACCGACCTCGCCGAGGCCATGGTCGAGTTCGTCACCCCCTTCCGGGACCGGACCCAGGCGTTCCTGGACGACCCGGAGACGCTCGACTCGATCCTGGCCAAGGGAGCGGAGAAGGCGCGCGCCGTCGCGGCGGAGACCCTCGCCCAGGCGTACGACAAGGTGGGCTTCCTGCCCGCCAAGCACTGAGCTCCACCCGAGCACAGGCCGAGCAGCACGGCCGCCGTTCCACGGCACGGCGGCACCCCCCTGCCCACCACACGACGACAGGAGTACGACGTGGGGACCGTAACGATCGGTGTGTCGATCGCGGTCCCGGAGCCACACGGCAGCCTGCTCCAGGAGCTGCGTGCGGGCTTCGGTGACCCCGCCGCGCACGGCATCCCCACGCACGTCACGCTGCTGCCGCCCACCGAGGTGGCCGCCGCGGCGCTGCCCGCGGTGGAGCACCACCTCGTGTCGGTGGCGGCGGCGGGCAGGCCGTTCCCGATGCGGCTCTCCGGCACCGGCACGTTCCGGCCCCTCTCGCCCGTCGTCTTCGTCCAGGTCGTGGAGGGCGGCTCCGCCTGCTCCTGGCTCCAGGAGCGGGTCCGCGCCGCGTCCGGGCCGCTCGCGCGCGAACTGCAGTTCCCGTACCACCCGCACGTCACCGTGGCGCACGGCATCGCCGAAGACGCCATGGACCGGGCGTACGAGGACCTCGCCGACTACGAGGCCCAGTGGCCCTGCACCGGCTTCGCGCTCTACGAGCAGGGGGCCGACGGGGTGTGGCGCAAGCTGCGCGAGTTCACCTTCGGCGGGTCCACGGTGCCGCCGCAGGCCGCGGCCAGGGACACCCTGCCCGCCCGCTGACCCGCCGCGCCCGCACCGGCCGCCTGGACCGCACCGGTCACATCGGTCACATCGGTCACACCGGCAGGCGGCGGAAGACCGGCCGCGGCACGTGCCGCAGGGCCGACATCACCAGGCGCAGCCTCCCGGGGACCCAGACCGTCTCCGCGCGGCGGCGCAGGCCCGCCTCGATGGCCACGGCCACGGCCTGCGGCGTCGTCGCGAGGGGGGCCTCCTCCAGGCCCGCCGTCATCCTCGACCGCACGAAGCCGGGGCGCACGACCATCACGTGCACGCCGGTGCCGTGCAGCGCGTCACCCAGGCCCTGGGCGAAGGCGTCGAGGCCCGCCTTGCTGGAGCCGTAGATGAAGTTGGAGCGGCGGGCGCGTTCGGCCGCGACGGAGGAGAGCACGACGAGCGAGCCGTGGCCCTGGGCCTGGAGGGCGCGGGCGCAGACCAGCCCCGCGGAGACGGCGCCGGTGTAGTTCGTCTGGGCCACGCGGGTCGCGGCGACGGGGTCGGCCTCGTCGCGGGCCTGGTCGCCGAGCGTGCCGAAGGCCAGCAGGACCATGTCGACGTCGCCCTCCGCGAAGACCTTGCCGAGGGCGGTCTCGTGGGACTCGGGGTCCAGGGCGTCGAACGGCACGGTCCTGGTGTCGGCGCCCCGGTCGCGCAGGGCCTGCGCGGAGCGTTCCAGAGCGGGCGACGGGCGGCCCGCCAGCCAGATGTCGCGGGTGCGGCGGGTCACCAGGCGGTGGGCCGTGGCCTGGGCGATCTCCGATGAGCCGCCCAGGACCAGGAGGGACTGGGGGGTGCCGAAGGCGTCTTTCATGGCTCTCCTTGGGTGGGGTGCGTGGGGGTGGGCCCTCGCGGGTGCGCCCCAGGCCCGCCCCTTCCCGAACCGGGGGCTGCCGCCCCCGTGCCCCCGCTTTATCGGCGCTTCGCGCCTCGTCCTCAATCGCCGGACGGGCTGAAAGATCCCCGGTACGGCTAGAGGTCCAGGCGGCGGGAGAGGTCCGAGCGGAAGACGTTGCCGGGGTCCAGCTCCGCGCGCAGGGCCCGGAAGGCGGGGAGCTGGGGGTACATCGCGGTCAGGACGTCGGGGCGCATCCGGGAGTCCTTGGCCAGGTAGACGCGGCCGCCCGCGGCGGCGACCTCCTCGTCCAGGCCGTCCAGGAGCTGGGCGAGGCCGGGCAGGTGTGCCGGGATGTCCAGGGCCAGGGTCCAGCCCGGCACGGGGAAGGAGAGCCAGCCGGGGTCGGCGTCGCCGAAGCGTTTGAGCACGGCGAGGAAGGACGGGCAGCGGTGCCGGGCGATGCGCTGCACGATGCGCCGCAGCGTCTCCTCCTGGCCGTGGCCGACGACGAACTGGTACTGGAGGAAGCCGCCCTTGCCGTACACGCGGTTCCAGTGGGGGACGCCGTCCAGGGGGTGGAAGAAGGACGGGACGCGCTGGATCTCGGCGGTGCGGGAGCGCGGCGCCTTGCGGTACCAGAGCTCGTTGAAGAGGCCGACGGTCGTGCGGTGCAGGAGGCCCTCGGGCAGGAAGGCCGGGGCGGGCGGGAGCCGGCGGGGGCGGAAGGCCAGCGGGGCCCTGCGGGCGCGGGCGTCCAGGGCGTCCAGGGGGGCGTGGTCGCCGCGCGTGAGGACGGCGCGGCCCGTCGCGGCGCCGCGCGCGAGGAGGTCGATCCACGCCACGGAGTACCGGTAGCGGTGGTCGGTGGCGGTGAGGCGCGCCATCAAGTCGTCCAGGTCCGTGGCCCGTTCGGTGTCCACGGACATGTAGGAGGTCTCCACCGGCAGGCAGCGCAGCTTCGCCTTGAGGATGACGCCGGTCAGGCCCATGCCGCCCGCCGTGGCGTTGAAGAGCTTGCTGCCGGGCTTCACCGCGCGGACCGTGCCGTCGGCCGTGAGCAGGTCGAAGGAGCGTACGTGGCGGGAGAACGAGCCCGAGACGTGGTGGTTCTTGCCGTGGATGTCGGCGCCGATCGCCCCGCCGACCGTGACGTAGCGGGTGCCGGGCGTCACCGGCACGAACCAGCCGAGCGGTAGCAGGACTTCCATCAGGTGGTGCAGCGAGACGCCCGCGTCGCACACGACGGTGCCCGTGCCGGCGTCGATGGTGTGCACCCGGTCCAGGCCCGTCATGTCGAGCACGGCGCCGCCCGCGTTCTGCGCGGCGTCCCCGTAGGCGCGGCCGAGCCCGCGCGCGATGCCGCCGCGTTCCGCGCAGGCGTGCAGCGCGGCCACGGCCTCCTCGCGGGAGCGGGGGCGCACCAGACGGGCCGCCGTGGGAGCGGTGCGGCCCCAGCCGGACAGGGGCACGGCGAGCGCAGCAGCTGAAGGAGCGGCCCCAGAAGAAGCGGCCCCAGACGGAGCAGAAGAAGCAGAAGTAGCAGACGGAGCGGCAGAAACGGGCACGGCGGCGGGCACGGCAGGCATGGCGCGACCGTATCGCCCGTATATGTGCCGCTTGCTCCCTATGAGGGACTGTTCTCTCTAAATCGTCCTTAGTCTCACCGGAATGGGCGATTAAAAGAGTGTCACCCAACAATCCTGCAATTCGGGGGGTGTTGCCTGTCCGTATGGACGACATGGACCACCGGCTGCTCTCGGCCCTGCGCGCCCGCGGGAGCGATCCGCGCGTGGCGGCCGCCGCCCGCGCCCTGTCCCACAGCGGTGAGCACGGCGCGCTGTGGCTCGCCCTGGGCCTGACCGGGGCCGCGCTCGACCGCGAGCGGCGCCCCGCCTGGCTGCGCGCCACCGCGCTCACCGCCACCGCGCACCTGGCCAGCATGGGGGTGAAGCGGCTCGTCCGGCGCCCACGGCCCGCGCACGTCACACCGCTCGTACGGACCGCGGGGCGGCACTCCTTCCCCAGCTCGCACGCCACGTCGGCGGTCGCGGCCGCGGTGGCGTACGGCGCGCTGCGGCCCGCGGGCGCCCGGCTGCTCCCGCCGCTGGCCGCCGCGATGTGCGTCTCCCGGCTCGTCGTCGGCGTGCACTACCCGTCGGACGTGGCGGTGGGCGCGGCCCTCGGCGCGGCCACCGCGTGCGCCGGCGTCCCCTGGCTGCGCGGGACCCGCGCCCCGCGCCCGATCGGAGGCCGTCACGATGGCTGACCGCACCACCGCCCTGCTCGCCCCGCCCCGCTCCCCGCAGGCCCCGAGGCCCGGCCCCGGGGGCCTGCCGCTCGGGCTCCTGAAGACCGCGCGGCCCCGCCAGTGGATCAAGAACGTCCTGGTCATCGCGGCCCCGGCGGCCGCGGGAGAGCTGTTCTCGCGCCACGCGCTCGGCCAACTCGCGCTGGTCTTCGCCCTGTTCACGGCCGCCGCGGCGGCCGTCTACCTGATCAACGACGCCCGCGACGCCGACGCCGACCGCGCCCACCCCACCAAGTGCCGCCGCCCCGTCGCGGCCGGGGTGGTCCCGGTGCCCGTCGCGTACGCCGCGGGCGGAGTGCTCGCCGTGGCCGCGCCGCTCGCGGCCGCCGCGCTGTGCACGCCGCTCACGGCCTGCCTGCTCGCCGCGTACGTGGTGATGCAACTCGCGTACTGCGTCAGCCTCAAGCACGTGCTCGTCGTCGACCTCGCCGTCGTCACCACCGGATTCCTGATGCGGGCGATGATCGGCGGGATCGCGCTCGGGATTCCGCTGTCGCGCTGGTTCCTGATCACGACCGGCTTCGGCGCGCTCTTCATGGTCTCCGCCAAGCGGTACTCCGAGGCCGTGCAGATGGCGGGCCGGGCGGGCGCGACCCGGGCGCTCCTCACCGAGTACACCACCGGCTACCTGCGGTTCGTCTGGCAGCTCGCGGCAGGTGTGGCCGTGCTCGCGTACTGCCTGTGGGCCATGGAGAGCGGCACCGCCGCGGGCACCGGCGTGCTGCCGTGGCGGCAGCTGTCCATGGTCGCCTTCATCCTCGCGATCCTGCGCTACGCCGTGTTCGCCGACCGGGGCACGGCGGGCGAGCCCGAGGACGTCGTCCTGCACGACCGCGCGCTCGCCATGATCGGGCTCGGCTGGCTCGCCATGTACGGGCTCGCGGTCGCGGACTGGTGAGGCGCGTGCGCCCCGCGGCGCGCGAGCTGCTGGGCTTCGCCGCCGCGGGGCTCTGCGCGTACGCCGCCGACCTCGGTCTGTTCCTGTGGCTGCGCGGGCCCGGCGGGCTCGACCCGCTGACCGCGAAGGCCCTGTCGTTCGTCGCCGGGTGCACGGTCGCGTACGCGGGCAACGCGCTCGGCACCTACCGCCGGACCGAAGGAGGAGGGGCCTCGCGGCTGCGCCAGTACGCCGTCTTCTGCGCCGTCAACGTCGCGGGCGCCCTCGTCCAGCTCCTGTGCATCGCGGTCTCCCACTACGGCCTCGGGTTGACCTCGCGCCGGGCGGACACGGTATCCGGTGCGGGAATCGGCATGGCACTGGCCACTGTCCTGCGGTTTTGGGGTACCCGGACGTTGGTATTCCGCTCACAGGCCGCGCGGCTCCCGCAAGACACGGGGGCCGCGCGGGCCGCACAGACCGCACCAGGAACGGGGCAGACGACATGGACTGGCTGAAGAAGCTGCCCGGCATCGGGCCGTACGTCGACCGGCTGACGCGCACCCACGCGTGGCGCTCCTACGAACGGCTCGACGAGGTCCACTGGAGCAGGCTCGCCGCCGCCATGACCTTCATCAGCTTCATCGCGCTGTTCCCGCTGATCACGGTGGCGGCGGCCATCGCCGCGGCCACCCTGTCCGCGAAGCAGACGCAGAAGATCGAGGACAAGATCTCCGAGCAGGTCCCCGGCATCTCCGACCAGCTCGACCTGGAGGCGCTCGTCGCGAACGCGGGCACCGTCGGCCTCGTCGCGGGAGCCCTGCTGCTGTTCACCGGCGTCGGCTGGGTCGGCTCGATAAGGGAGTGCCTGCGCGCGGTCTGGCTGCTCGACGACACCGACGAGAACCCGTTCCTGCGCAAGCTCAAGGACCTGGGCGTGCTCGCCGGGCTCGGCGGCGCCGGGCTCGCCTCGCTGATCGCCTCCGCCGTCGCCTCCACCGCCGTGGACTGGACCGCCGACCAGCTCGGCGTCGACAAGGACGGCCCCGGCGGCGTGCTGCTCCAGATCGCCGCGTTCGCGATCGCCGTCCTCGCCGACTTCCTGCTCCTGCTGTACGTCCTCACGCTGCTGCCCGGCGTGCAGCCGCCCCGGCGCGCGCTGATCGTCGCCGCCCTGATCGGCGCGGCCGGGTTCGAGCTCCTGAAGCTGCTGCTCGGCGGCTATGTGAAGGGCGTCGCCGCGAAGAGCATGTACGGCGCCTTCGGCGTGCCCGTCGCGCTGCTGCTGTGGATCAACTTCACCGCGAAGCTGCTCCTCTTCTGCGCCGCCTGGACGGCCGTGCCGAAGAAGCATCGTACGGAGGAACGCACGACGGACAGCGCGGCGCGCGAGGCCGGGGAGACCGTCAGCCCCGGCGCAGCGGCCAGCGACGGTTGAGCAGGAACAGAGCGCCCGCGACCAGGGCGAGCACCCCGGCCGTGATGCCGAGGGCGACGCCCATGCCGCTGGACTTGCCGCCCGAGGCGTGCGCCACGTTCTTCGCGTTCGTGCCGCCGTCGCCCGGGGCGCCCTTGCCCGCGCCGGTGGAGGCACCCTTCGGCGGGACCAGCTCGCCGACCGGCTTCACCTTGTCGTGTGCCGCGAAGCCCCAGTCGAGCAGCCGGGCCGTCTCCTTGTAGACGGCGTGCGGCTCGCCCGACGAGGGGTTCATGACGGTGACGAGCAGCACCTTGCCGTCGCGCTCGGCGACACCCGTGAAGGTGTTGCCCGCGTTGGTCGTCGAGCCGTTCTTGACGCCCGCGATGCCCTTGTACGCCTCGACGCCGTCGGCCCCGGTGAGCAGGCGGTTGGTGTTCTGGATGCCGAAGGACTCGCGCTTCGTCTTGCCCTTGTCCTTGCCCTTCTTCACCTTGACGGTCGCGCCGGGGAACTCCGCGGTGGCCGTCGCGCAGTACTCGCGGAAGTCCTTCTTCTGCAGGCCGGAGCGGGCGAACAGGCTCAGGTCGTACGCGGACGACACCTGGCCCTTCTCGTCGTAGCCGTCCGGCGTGACGACGCGGGTGTCGAGGGCCTGGAGCTCCTCGGCGTGCTTCTGCATGTCCTTCACGGTCTGCGGCACGCCGCCGTTCATCGCGGACAGGACGTGCACCGCGTCGTTGCCGGAGCGCAGGAAGACGCCCAGCCACAGGTCGTGGACCGAGTACGTCTCGTTCTCCTTGATGCCGACCAGGCTGCTGCCCGCGCCGATGCCCTGCATGTCGGTCAGCTCGACCTTGCGCTTCTGGGTCTTCGGGAACTTCGGCAGCACGGTGTCCGCGAACAGCATCTTCAGGGTGCTCGCCGGGGCGAGGCGCCAGTGCGGGTTGTGCGCGGCGAGCACCTCGCCCGACTCCGCGTCCGAGACCATCCAGGAGCGGGCCGACAGGTCCTTGGGCAGCACCGGCGCGCCCGACTGGAGATCCACCTGGGTGCCCGGCTTGCCGAGGCGGGCGCCGCCGACCGTGGACATCTGCGCGGGCGGCTTCGGCTGTTTGTCCTTGTCGCCGCCCGGCTTGCCGTCGGCGAGCGCGGGCGCGGCCGTCGACAGGGACAGCAGGGTCGCGGACGCGATGAGCAGGGCGGTCTTCTTCACAGCAGGCACGGACGAGAACGTACAGGGCGTGGCGGGACCCGTTTCTGCCGAGGTCCGTCCCGCCCGGCGGCCCCCACCCCGAAGGCGGTCCGTGAGGGCGGCTGGTGATACTGAGCGTATGAAGCTCAGCCGCCCCGTCTCCTGGTTCCTGCTCGCCTTCGGCGCGTGGAGCTGGGTCATCTGGATCACTTTCGTCAAGAACCTGTGGAAGGATGGCAGCGGGCTCGCCTTCGACGACGGCCGTCCGACGGCGTACTTCTGGGTGCACCTGACGCTCGCCGTTGTCTCCTTTGTCTTGGGGACGGTGGTCGGGACCATCGGGTTGCGTGGGGTGCGCGCACTGCGCCGAAGCTCATAGCCGTGGGCGTCCTCGGATTCGCCCTGGTCGCCCTGGGTGCGGCCGCCGTCTTCGGCGGCCTCCTCTGGTACGTGTGGCGACGGACGGTGCGCGACACCACGGTCAAGGGCTCGTGGGGCAGACGCCTGGGCACCGTGGCGTTCCTCGCGGGACCCCTGCTGATGTTCGGAGCGCTGGCGGCGGAGCGCGCCGGGGCACCGTTCCTGCTCCAGCAGGTCCTGGCGTGGCCGGGCTTCCTGTGGATGGCGTTCGCGCTGTATCTGCTCCTGGCCCTGCTGGTGGGCGAGCTGGTACGCCCACTCCTGCGACGGTGGGTGGAACGAGCCCGTCCGGCGCTTGAGGACGAGGCGCGAAGCGCCGACGGGGCGGGGAAAGGGGCGCAGCCCCAGCCGACGGGCCCCGGCGGGGACCTGCCCCGCCGCGTCTTCGTGGCCAGAACGGTGGCCGCGGGCGCAGCCACCGTCGCGGCGGCGACCGTGGGCTACGGCACGTACGAGGTACTCCGAGGCCCCCGCGTGAAACGCGTCACCGTCCCGCTGGCCAAGCTGCCGCGCGCGGCGCACGGCTTCCGGATCGCCGTGGTCAGCGACATCCACCTGGGCCCGGTGCTCGGCGAAGGCTTCGCCCGGCGCGTCGTGGACACCGTCAACTCCACCCAGGCCGACCTCATCGCGATCGTCGGCGACCTGGTGGACGGGGACGTCGAGGACCTCGCGGGCGCCGCCCGCCCGCTCGCGGACCTGCGCGCACGCCACGGCGCCTTCTTCGTCACCGGCAACCACGAGTACTTCTCCGGCGCCGAGCAGTGGGTGGAGCACGTCCGCTCGCTCGGCCTGCGCCCCCTGGAGAACGCCCGCACCGAACTGCCGTACTTCGACCTCGCCGGAGTCAACGACGTCCAGGGCGAGGACGAGGGCCAGGGGCCCGACTTCGCCAAGGCGCTCGGCGACCGGGACCGCACGCGGGCCTCCGTGCTCCTCGCCCACCAGCCCGTGGTCATCCACGACGCCGTCGAGCACGGCGTCGACCTCCAGCTCTCCGGCCACACCCACGGCGGCCAGCTCTGGCCCAACAACCTCGTCGCCGACCTCGCCAACCCCACGCTCGCGGGCCTGGAGCGCTACGGCGACACCCAGCTGTACGTGACCCGCGGCGCCGGGGCGTGGGGCCCGCCCGTCAGGGTGGGGGCCCCGTCCGACATCACGGTGGTGGAGCTGGCGTCGCGCAGGGCGTGAGCAGGGCGACCGGCTCCCGCGGCCCCTGTGGGCGCGGCCGCGACGGCGGCGATGGCACGCGCGGCAGGCTGACCAGGACCGTCAGGCCCTCGCCCGGCGCCGTGCGGAGCTGGACGCGGCCGCCGTGGGCCACCACCACGCCCTGCACGATGGCCATGCCGAGCCCGCTGCCCCCGCTGCGGCCCGTGCGGAAGAAGCGGTCGAAGACCCGGGCCGCGTCCTGTTCGCCGAGTCCCGGACCCTCGTCCGCCACGGTCAGGCACACCACGTGGCCCCGCCGCTCCAGGCCGAGCCGCACCGGGGTCTCGGCGGGGGTGTGGGTGCGGACGTTGGCGAGCAGATTGGCGAGGACCTTGCGCAGGCCCTGCTCGTCCGCCCGGACGAGGATCGAGCCGTCCGCGCACACCGTGAGCGGACGGCCCGGGTCCTGCGCCCGCAGATCGTCGGCCGCGTCCCGCACGAGACGGCTCAGGTCGACGGGGCGGAGGCGGAGTTCGGGCTGCTGGTCCAGGCGGGCCAGGGTGAGCAGCTCCTCCACGAGGTGGTTCATACGGTCGGTCTCGGCGTTGACGCGGCACCAGGCGCGACTGCGGTCCTCCGGCGTGGTCAGCATGCCGTTGTCGTAGAGCTGGAGGTAGCCGCGGATCGCGGACAGCGGGGTGCGCAGCTCGTGCGAGGCGTCCGCGACGAACTGCCGCAGCTGGGCCTCGCTGCGCTCGCGGGTCGCGAAGGCCGCCTCGACCTGCTGGAGCATGGAGTTGAGCGCGAGCCGCAGCTGCTCGGTCTCCCGCACCTCGGTCCGGCTGCGGGGTACGCGCCGCTTCAGATCGCCCTCGGCGATCGCGGAGGCCGTCTCGACCATGTCCTCCAGGGGCCGCAGGCGTCGGCTGGCGGACATCATCGTCAGGACGGCGAGCAGCGCGAGCAGCAGCATGCCGAAGGCCAGGTCGAGCCGGAGCGCCTTGCGCACGCTCGCGTGCACGTCCTCCGTGGAGGTGGCGATGACGAGGACCGTGCCGTCGGCGATCCGCATGCCGAGGGCGCGGTAGGAGTCGCCGCCCAGCCGTACGTCGCTGGGCGTCTCCTTGTCCGCGAACTCCTGCGCGTCGCCGACGGCGCGGGCGAGCTGGAGCTGGAGCCGCGTCGAGCCGACGTATCCGAAGTTGACGGGCTTGTCGTCGATGTCGACCGCGACGAACAGCGAGGAGGAGGGCGTCAGTTCGTTCGCCTTGCCGACCTGCTGCGGCAGCTCGATCAGCGACTCCCTGAAGTTGTTGATCTCCTTCAGGTGGTCGAGGGTGACCGGCATCCCGCTGAACGCCGAGCGTGAGCCCTTCAGTTCGGAGTCGACGCTGTTCAGCAGGTAGTGCTTCATGCCCATGATGCTCACGGCGGTCGCGGCCGCTATGCCGAGCGCGAGCAGGACGACGTTCACCAGGGTGAGCTTGGCGCGCAGCGAGTTCCCGAAGAGCCGCCGCGGGCCGGTGTGCGCCCGCTTCCTCATGCCAGCCCGTATCCCACGCCGCGCCGCGTCGTGATCAGCGGTGGCCCCACCTGGTCGAGCTTGCGCCGCAGATAGCTGATGTACGTCTCCACGACCGTCGACTCCGCCGCGTGCTCGATGTGCCAGACGTGGCGCAGGAGTTGCTCCTTGGGCACCACCCGGCCCGCGTTGCGCACCAGGAAGCGCAGCAGGGCGTACTCGGTGGGCGTGAGCTGCACCTCGCGGCCGCCCCTGCGCACCAGGTACGTCGTCTCGTCCAGCTCCAGGTCGCCGTAGCGCAGCGGCGGCCGCTGCGGCAGCACGTCACCGGGCCGGGTGCGGCGGAGCACCGCCCCGATGCGGGCGACGACCTCGTCGATGTGGAACGGCTTGGTGATGTAGTCGTCGGCGAAGCCGAGGGCGCCGACGACCTCCGTCGGCGCGTCGCGGGCGGTGAGGAAGACCAGGGCGAGGTCGGGCCTGCGCGCGCGCAGTTCACGTCCGAGCGCCCGTCCGTCGCCGTCGGGCAGCATCACGTCCAGGAGCGCGCAGTCCGGCCGGGTGCGCTCGGCGAGCGCGAGGGCCTCGCGGACGGAGCCCGCCGTCATCACGTCGAAGCGGTGGAAGCGCAGGGTGAGGCTGAGGACGTCGGCGATGCTCGGCTCGTCCTCCACGACGAGCACGGTGGCGGCGCCCGCCACGGGAGCGGCCTCTGCGACAGATGTTCCCCGGGGTTCCTCGGCGTGGCTCATGTCCCCAGTATCGGGGCGCTCGTTGTACCGGGGGCCGCTCCGTGGTTTGGAGTTGCTTGAGAATCACGGCCTTCGCCGCGCGCACGGTCCGTCCGCCGCTGATGCTGGGGGTCCTTCGCGCGTGTGAAGGGGCCGCGGGGCCGGGCGGCGGCGGACGGCACGGCCCGGCGAAGAGACCGGGCCGTCGGGACGAAGGGGCGTACATCGTGGTCGCATGGGCACGCTGGTGCTACCGGCACCGGCTGGTGGTCCTGGTGCTGTGGGTGACGGCACTGGTCGGTTCGGGGGCCGTCGGCGGCTCCGCGGGCACCGACTACGCGAACGTCTTCTCCGCCCCCGACACGGACTCCACGCGCGCCGGTGACCTGATGGAGAAGGCGTTCCCCCAGCGCAGCGGCGACACGGACACCGTGGTGTGGAAGACCGCGCGGGGCTCGGCGCGGGACGCCGCCGTGCGCGACCGGATCACCCCCGTGCTCGCCGAGATCGCCGGGATGAAGGGCATCGGCGAGGTGGCGGGCCCGTACGCGCCGGGGCCGGAGGCCGCAGCGCGGGTCAGCCGCGACGGGAGCGTCGCGTACGCGCGGATCACCTTCACCGAGCAGGCCAACGAGGTCTCCAAGAGCCTCGTCGAGGACGTCGTCGACACCGCGCGCTCCGCCGCCCGCCCCGGCCTGCGGGTCGAGCTCGGCGGCCAGGCCGTCGCCCGCATCCAGGAGCCGCCCGCGGGCACCGCGGAGGCCGTCGGCATCGCGGCCGCCGCCGTGGTGCTCTTCCTCGCCTTCGGCTCGCTGTTCGCGATGCTCCTGCCGATCCTCACCGCCGTGTTCGCCGTCGGCACCGGGCTGCTCGCCACGATGCTGCTCAGCCACGTCACGGCGGTGCCCGAAGTGGCGCCGCTGCTCGGCACGTTGATCGGGCTCGGCGTCGGCATCGACTACGCCCTGTTCATCGTCACCCGGCACCGCCGGGGCATCCTGCGCGGCCTCACCCCCGAGGAGTCGGCCGCGCAGGCCCTCGACACCTCGGGCCGCGCCGTGCTGTTCGCGGGCGGCACCGTGTGCGTCGCGCTCGCCGGGATGCTCGTGATGAACATGCGCTTCCTCGACGGCGTGGTCATCGCCGCGTCCCTCACCGTCGTCCTCAGCGTGCTCGCCGCCCTCACCCTGCTGCCCGCGATGCTCGGCCTGCTCGGCCCCCGCGTGCTCAGCCGCCGCCAGCGGCGCCGCCTCGCGGCCACCGGGCCCGAACCGGACGAGCCGACCGGCCTCGCGGCACGCTGGGCCGCGGCCGTGGAGCGGCGCCCGCGCACGGTCGCGCTGCTCGCCGTCGCGGTCATGGCGGCCCTGGCGCTGCCGCTCCTCTCCCTGCGCCTCGGCGCCACCGACCAGGGCAACCACCAGGAGTCCAGCACCACCCGACAGGCCTACGACCTGCTCGCCGAGGGCTTCGGGCCGGGCTTCAACGGGCCCCTCCAAGTCGTCGTGGAGAAGGCCGGACCGGCCGCCACCGAGGCCCTGGTGGAGCGCATCCGCGCGACGGACGGCGTGGCGCACGTCGCCCCCGCGACGCCCTCGGCCGACGGCGCGACCGCCGTCATCCAGGTCGTCCCCACCACCTCGCCGCAGTCCGCCGCCACGGACCGCCTGATCGACCGGCTGCGCGCCGACGTACTGCCGCAGGCGGGTGTGGACGCGCACGTCGGCGGCGTGACTGCGGTGTTCAAGGACTTCGCCACGGTCACGGCGGACCGCCTTCCGTACTTCGTGGGCGCCATCGTCGTGCTCGGCTTCCTGCTGCTCCTCGTCGCCTTCCGCTCCCTCGTCGTCCCGCTGACGGCGGCCGTCATGAACCTGGTCGCGGCCGCCGCGTCCTTCGGCGTGCTGGTGGCGGTGTTCCAGTGGGGCTGGGGCGCGGAGGCGCTCGGCATCGCCAAGGAGGGCCCGATCACGGCGTTCCTGCCCGTCGTCATGCTGTCGCTGCTCTTCGGCCTGTCGATGGACTACCAGGTGTTCCTGGTCAGCCGCATGCACGAGGAGTGGGTGCACACCCGGGACAACGCCCGCGCGGTGCGCGTCGGCCTCGCGGAGACCAGCCGGGTCATCAACTGCGCGGCCCTCATCATGATCTGCGTGTTCTCCGCGTTCGTCCTCAGCGGCGACCTGGAGGGCGCGACGGCGGGCATCGGCCTCGCCGCGGCCGTCGCGCTCGACGCGTTCGTGCTGCGCACCGCGCTCGTCCCCGCCGCCATGCAGCTGCTCGGCCGCGCCAACTGGTGGCTCCCGCCCTGGCTCGACCGGCGCCTTCCGCACCTCGCCGTCGAGCCGCGGGACGCCGCGCCCCCGGCGCCCGAGGAGTTGGAGGCGCTGGTGGCGGCCGCCCTCGGCCCGGCAGGCCCCGCGCCGGACCCGCACGCACCGGCCGACGCGTGCGCGTCGCCCGAGGCGTGCGCGGCCCAGGGCGCCTGCGGGGCGGCGGACCCGCTGACGGCCCGCGGCGACTTCTCCCCGTACGACCCCTGCGACGCGGCCTACGCGGCCGACGACGAGCACTACGTCCCCGGCCTGCCCGCCCCGCAGGAGCGCGGTGCGCACGTCGTGCACGGCTTCATCATCACGCCCGACGGCGAGCCCATCCACACCGTGACCATGACCCTGCTGTCCAAGAGCGGCCGCCAGCTCGACCGCGTCTCGTCCCTGGCCGACGGCTCCTACCTCCTCTCGGCCCCCGCCCCCGGCGTCTACCTCCTCGCGGCGACGGCCCCCGGCTACGCCTCGAAGGCCCGCCACATCATGCTCGGCAGCGGCCCCCTGACGTACGACCTGGAACTCCTGGAGGCGGTGGGCACGGGGCCCATGCTGTGAGGCGGGCCCATCGCCGCTGCGCGGCTCGTCCTCACCCGCCGGACGGGCCGGACGCCGGGTCAGGGGCGCCCCCGCGAGGCCACACCACCCCCACCCACACCAGGCCCCACACCGCCACCGCCACCCACAGCAGGACCCGGCCGAGGAGGCGGAGCCCGGGGACGTCCGCCACCGCCCCGGCGGACAGCGCGGCCACCGCGGTCATCCCGAGGGGGAACACCGTCGCCCAGCGCCGCACGTCGTAGCGGAGCCGCACCGCCGCCGCCTCGGCCACGGCAAGGGCCGCGTACCAGGCGAGGGCGAGCCCGAGCAGGACGTAGGTGACGGCCCGCAGCCCCTCGTACCGCGGCACGGCCATGAGCTTGGAGCCCGCGAGCGCCGAGATCGCGAGGGCCCCGCCCGCCACCCACTGGTCACCCGCGCCCCGCCACACCTGCCGCAGGTCGAAGCGCAGGAGCGCCTCCCCGTACAGCAGGAGCCCGAGCACGAAGCAGGCGAGCGCCGCGTCCCCGAGCCAGTCGCCCTCGCCGGCGAGGCACAGCGTGGCGGCGAGGACCGCGAGCCCCTGCGTGGCCACGCACACCAGGAACACCCCGCCGGGCATGCCGCGCCGCCGCCAGTGCCGCACCACCGCGAGCAGCAGCACCGGCCACACCAGGGCCGCGACGAGAAGGAGGGCGAGCGCCGCGCCTTGCCAGTCGAGGAGGGAGAGCCGGGTGCCGAGCACGGTCGTCGCGGCGACGGCCGTGAGCGCGGGCGGGGTGATCGCCGCCGCCGTCCACCGGGCCCGGTCACGCACGAGGAGACCGACGAAGTCCGCGGCGAGCAGCAGCCAGAGCAGCGCCGCGAGGACGAGGAACAGCTTCGAGAGCACCTCGTGGCCCGTCAGGTGCAGGCCCACGGAGATGATGCCGGTCGCCATCACACAGGCCCCGGCGGCCGGAGTGACCTCGTCCCGCCACGCATGTCTCACACCCCTCATGACACCCCGGGGCCACAGCCGTCACCACCTGGCCTAGGCCACCATGCGGAATCCACACCCCCGGCATGGGATGGGGCTGTGACCGCTCCCCCCGAACCCGGCGCCCCGCTGCTGCGGACCGGCAGGTTCCTGCGCCGCGGCGAGGCCTCCGCCGATCTGCACAGCGTCACGATCGGGGGCGGCCGCGAGGCCGACGCCTTCTACCGCGACCGCTGGAGCCACGACAAGGTCGTGCACTCCACGCACGGCGTGAACTGCACCGGCTCCTGCCGCTGGAAGGTGTACGTCAAGGACGGCATCATCACCTGGGAGACCCAGGCCACGGACTATCCGACGGCGGGCCCCGACCGCCCCGAGTACGAGCCGCGCGGCTGCCCCCGGGGCGCCGCGTTCTCCTGGTACACGTACTCGCCGACCCGGGTGCGCTACCCGTACGTCCGGGGCGTGCTCCTCGACCTGTACCGCGAGGCCAAGCAGCGCCTCGGCGACCCCGTCCTCGCCTGGGCGGACGTCCAGGGCGACCCCGAGCGGCGGCGGACGTACCAGCGGGCGCGCGGCAAGGGCGGCCTGGTGCGGGCGGACTGGGACGAGGCGATCGAGATCGTGGCCGCCGCGCACGTCCACGCCATCAAGACGTACGGCCCCGACCGGGTCGCGGGCTTCTCGCCGATCCCCGCCATGTCGATGGTGTCGCACGCGGCGGGCGCCCGCTTCATGTCGCTGATCGGCGCGCCCATGCTGTCCTTCTACGACTGGTACGCGGACCTGCCCGTCGCCTCGCCGCAGGTGTTCGGCGACCAGACGGACGTGCCCGAGTCCGGCGACTGGTGGGACGCGGCCTATCTGGTCATGTGGGGCTCCAACGTGCCGGTGACCCGCACCCCCGACGCCCACTGGATGGCCGAGGCCCGCTACCGCGGCCAGAAGGTCGTGGTCGTCGCGCCCGACTACGCCGACAACGCCAAGTTCGCCGACGAGTGGCTGCACCCGCACCCCGGCACGGACGGCGCGCTCGCCCTGGCCATGGGCCATGTGATCCTGCGCGAGTGCTTCGTCGACCGGACCGTGGAGTTCTTCGACGACTACGTACGGCGCTTCACCGACCTGCCGTTCCTGGTGACGCTGACCGAGCGGCAGGGCGCGTACGTGCCGGGGAAGTTCCTGCGCGCCGCCGACCTCGGCGACACGGGGGAGGGCGCCGACTGGAAGACCGTCGTGCTCGACGGGGCCACCGGCGCGCCCGCCGTCCCGGGCGGCTCCCTCGGCTTCCGCTGGACCGAGTCCGGCAAGGGCCGGTGGAACCTGGACCTCGGCGACATCGAGCCCCGGCTCTCCCTGTACGGCGAGGACGCGCCCGGCGTGGAGGTGCTCCTGCCGCGCTTCGACACCGAGGGCGGGGCGCACGGCCAGGGCCGCGGCGACGTGCTGCGCCGCGGGGTGCCCGCGACGCGGCTCGGCGGCCCCGGGGGCCCGCTGGTCACCACGGTGTTCGACCTGCTCCTCGCCCAGTACGGGGTCGGCCGCGCGGGCCTGCCGGGCGACTGGCCGGACTCGTACGACGACGCCGATGCGCCCGGGACGCCCGCCTGGCAGGAGGCCCACACCTCCGTGCCCGCCGCCCAGTGCACCCGCATCGCCCGGGAGTTCGCGCGCACGGCCGAGAAGTCACGCGGCCGCTGCATGATCCTCATGGGGGCGGGCACCAACCACTGGTTCCACTCGGAGACCATCTACCGCGCCTTCCTCGCCCTGCTCACCCTCACCGGCTGCCAGGGCCGCAACGGCGGCGGCTGGGCGCACTACGTCGGCCAGGAGAAGTGCCGCCCCGCGACCGGCTGGGCCACGCTCGCGGGCGCCGGGGACTGGTCGCGGCCGCCCCGGCAGATGATCGGCGCCGCGTACTGGTTCCTGCACACCGACCAGTGGCGCTACGACCGGTTCACCACCGACGTGCTCGCCTCGCCCCTCGCCGAGGGCCTGCTGCGGGGGATGACGGCCGCGGACTGCCTGGCCCAGTCGGCGCGCACGGGCTGGATGCCGTCGTACCCGACCTTCGACCGCAACCCGCTGGACCTCGGCGACGCCGACGACCCCGTCGCCGCTGCCGTCAGCCAACTGGCCTCCGGCGAGCTGAAGTTCGCCTGCGAGGACCCCGACGCGCCGGAGAACTGGCCGCGCGTGCTCACCCTGTGGCGCGCCAACCTCCTCGGCTCGTCCGCGAAGGGCGCCGAGTACTTCACCAAGCACCTCCTCGGCACCCACTCGTCCCTGACCGCCGAACAGGCCCCGGCCGACGTCCGCCCCCGCGACGTGACCTGGCGCGAGCGGGCGCCCGAGGGCAAGCTCGACCTGCTGGTCTCGCTCGACTTCCGCATGACGTCGTCGACGCTCCTGTCCGACGTCACGCTCCCCGCCGCCACCTGGTACGAGAAGCACGACCTGTCGACCACCGACATGCACCCCTTCGTGCACGCCTTCAGCCCGGCCGTCGATCCGCCGTGGCAGGCCCGCACCGACTTCGACACCTTCCGCGCGCTCGCCGACCGGCTCAGCGAGCTGGCCGCCGGGCACCTGGACACGCGCCGCGACCTGGTCGCCACCGCCCTCCAGCACGACACGCCCGGCGAGACCGCGCAGCCCGGCGGCGTCGCCCTGGACTGGCGGCGCGGCGCGTGCGCGCCCGTGCCCGGCAAGACCCTGCCGAACCTCACCGTCGTCGAGCGCGACTACACCGCGATCGGCGCGAAGTTCGCCGCGCTCGGGCCCCTCGTCGAGCGGCTCGGCCTGCCCGCCAAGGGCATCGCGCTGCGCCCCGACGACGAGGTGGAGGCCCTGCGCGCGCTCAACGGAGTCGTCCGCGAGGGCCCCGCCGCGGGCCGGCCGCGCCTGGACACGGCCGTGAAGGCCGCCAACACCATCCTCGCCCTGTCCGGCACGACCAACGGCCGCCTCGCCACCCAGGGCTTTCGCACCTTGGCGGAGCGCACCGGCCAGGAGATGGCCCACCTGGCCGCCGAGCACGAGGGCAAGCGGATCTCCTACGCCGACACCCAGGCCGCGCCCGTCCCCGTGATCACCTCGCCGGAGTGGTCGGGCAGCGAGGCCGGGGGCCGCCGCTACACGGCCTTCACGCTCAACACCGAGCACCTCAAGCCCTGGCACACCCTCACCGGGCGCCAGCACTTCTTCCTCGACCACGACTGGATCCACGAGCTGGGCGAGGCCCTGCCGGTGTACCGGCCGCCGCTCGACATGCACCGCCTGTTCGGGGAACCGGCCCTCGGACCCGACGGCACCCGCGAGGTGACGGTCCGCTACCTCACCCCGCACAACAAGTGGTCCATCCACTCCGAGTACCAGGACAACCTCTTCATGCTGTCCCTCTCCCGCGGTGGCCAGGTCATCTGGATGTCACCGGCCGACGCGGCGGCGATCGGCGCCGCCGACAACGACTGGATCGAGGCGGTGAACCGCAACGGCGTCGTCGCGGCCCGCGCGATCGTCTCGCACCGCATGCCCGAGGGCACCGTCTACATGCACCACGCCCAGGAGCGCACCGTGGGCGTCCCCCGCACCGAGACCACGGGGCGCCGCGGCGGCATCCACAACTCCCTGACCCGTCTGCTGCTCAAGCCCACCCATCTGATCGGCGGCTACGCACAGCTCTCCTGGGCCTTCAACTACCTGGGCCCGACCGGCAACCAGCGCGACGAGGTGACGGTGCTCCGCCGCCGCGCCGACCAGGAGGTGACGTACGGGCCATGAGAGTGCTCGCCCAGCTCGCGATGGTGATGAACCTCGACAAGTGCATCGGCTGCCACACCTGCTCGGTCACCTGCAAACAGACGTGGACCAACCGCTCCGGCACGGAGTACGTGTGGTTCAACAACGTCGAGACCCGCCCGGGGCAGGGCTATCCGCGCCGCTACGAGGACCAGGAGAAGTGGCGCGGCGGCTGGGAGCTGAACCGCCGGGGCGCGCTGCGCCTGAAGGCGGGCGGCCGCTTCAAGAAGCTCGCGACGATCTTCTCCAACCCGGTCCTGCCCCAGCTCAAGGACTACTACGAGCCCTGGTCCTACGACTACAAGAACCTCACCGACGCCCCCCTCGGCGAGGACTACCCGGTGGCCGAGCCCCGCTCCCTCATCACCGGCAAGCCCATGAAGATCGAGTGGAGCGCGAACTGGGACGACAACCTGGGCGGCGGCCCCGCGCACGCCGGGGCCGACCCGATGGTGGAGCGCGTCCGCCAACAGGCCGAGCAGAAGGTGAAGTTCGCCTTCGAGGAGGCCTTCATGTTCTACCTCCCGCGGATCTGCGAGCACTGCCTCAACCCGGCGTGCGTGGCCTCCTGCCCTTCCGGCGCGATGTACAAGCGCACCGAGGACGGCATCGTCCTCGTCGACCAGGACCGCTGCCGGGGCTGGCGCATGTGCGTCACCGGCTGCCCGTACAAGAAGGTCTACTTCAACCACCGCACCGGCAAGGCCGAGAAGTGCACCTTCTGCTACCCCCGCACGGAGGTCGGCCTGCCCACGGTCTGCTCCGAGACCTGCGTGGGCCGCCTGCGCTACCTCGGCGTGCTCCTGTACGACGCCGACAAGGTGACGGCGGCCGCTTCGGTGCCCGACGAACAGGCCCTGTACGAGGCCCAGCTGGAGGTCTTCCTCGACCCGGAGGACCCCGGGGTGCGCCGGGCCGCCGCGCGCGACGGCGTCCCGCACGACTGGATCGAGGCGGCCCGCAACTCGCCCACGTACGCGCTGATCAGCAAGTACAAGGTGGCTCTTCCGCTGCATCCGGAGTACCGCACGCTGCCCATGGTCTGGTACGTGCCGCCGCTCTCGCCGGTCGTGGACGCCCTCGCGGAGACCGGCTTCGACGGCGAGGACCCGGACCACCTCTTCGGCGCGATCGACAGCCTGCGCATCCCGCTGGAGTACCTGGCGGAGCTGTTCACGGCCGGGGACGTCGCCCCCGTGCGCGCGGCCCTCGAACGCCTCGCGGCGATGCGGTCGTACATGCGGGCCGTCAACCTCGGCGACCCGCCGGACGCGGCGCCCGCGGAGCGGACCGGCATGACCGCGGCGGACGTCGAGGACATGTACCGCCTCCTGGCGATCGCCAAGTACGAGGAGCGGTACGTCATCCCGACGGCGGCCGTCGGCGACGCCCGGCGCCTGGAGGAGTCGGCCGTCCCCGACGCGTGCAGCCTGGACGGGGCGGGCGGCCCCGGTATGCACGCCGCCCCGGGGCCGTTCGGCGACGACTCCGGGACGCACCGGGGCCTGCCGCTGGTCACCCTGGAGAACTTCCACGCCGCGCGCCGCCGCCAGACCGCCGACGACCCCGAGGAGACCACCCCGTGACCGGCCACGCGCTCCTCTACCAGGCGGCGGCGCACTGCCTCGCCTACCCGGACGACGTCTTCTGGGGCCACGTCCCCGAACTCCGCGCGGCGGCATCGCCGTTGAGGCCGTTCCTCGACCACGCGGAGGCGGCGGGCCCCCGTCCGCTCGCCGAACATTACGTCAGGGTCTTCGACTTCAAAAACCGCCACAGCCTGTATCTGAGCTGGTGGCTGGACGGCGACACGCGCCGCCGCGGCGCCTCCCTGGTGGCCTTCAAGCAGACCTACCGGGCCCACGGCCTGGAGCTCACCGGCACGGAACTGCCGGACTTCCTCCCGGCCGTCCTGGAGTTCACCGCCCGCACGGGCCACCGGGAGCTGCTCCTCGCCCACCGTGCGGGCCTGGAACTCCTGCGCCTGTCCCTGACCGAGCACGGCACGCCGTACGCGGGCGTCCTCGACGCCGTGTGCGCGACCCTGCCGGGCCCCACCCCCCGGGACAAGGCGGCGGCCCGCGCCCTGGCCCGCACGGGCCCGCCCCACGAAACCGTCGGAGCCTCGTGATGCGCACGTTTCTCTGGGGAGCCCTGCCGTACGCGGCCCTCGTCCTCCTGGTCGCGGGCACCGCCTGGCGCTACCGCTACGACAAGTTCGGCTGGACCACCCGCTCGTCCCAGATCTACGAGTCCCGGCTCCTCAACATCGCGTCCCCCGCCTTCCACTACGGCATCCTCTTCGTGCTCGTGGGCCACCTCATGGGCCTGTTCGTCCCGGCGTCCTGGACGGACGCGGTCGGCCTGAAGGAGCACGCGTACCACCTGCTGTCCCTTTTCGGCGGCACGGCGGCGGGGGTCCTCGCGGTGGCCGGGATCGCCCTGCTCCTCTACCGCAGGCGCACGAACGCGCCCGTCTTCCGGGCGACGACCCGCAACGACAAGCTCATGTACGCGGTGCTGCTCGCCGCGATCATCATGGGCATGTGGGCCAAGCTCACGAACTCCTCGGTGAGCGAGGGCTACGACTACCGCGAGACCATCGCCCCCTGGGCCCGCAGCCTCTTCACCCTCCGGCCGGACGTCGACGCCATGGCGGGCGTCCCCCTGACCTTCCAGATCCACGCGGTCATCGGCATGACCCTGATCGCCCTGGTGCCCTTCACCCGCCTGGTCCACATGTTCAGCGCACCGGTGCAGTACCTGTTCCGGCCGTACGTGGTGTACCGCAGCCGCGCCACGGACGCAGTGGGCACGCGGAAGGAGCGGCGGGGGTGGGAGCGGGTGGATTCGTAGCGCGGCTGGTGCTTGCCAGGGGCGCTGAGCACATGCAGGCGCTGGTGCTTGCGGTCGACGATGACGTACACAGGGATCTCGGCGATGGCGCAGGCGGCGACTTTGACACGCAGGTCGTTCTGGTAGTTGTTCGAAGTGACTTCGAGCACCATGCGGAAGACAGCGGGGTCGTAGCAAATGAGTGAGGGCCCCGCCCCCGGTGCGGTACCGGGAAGCGGGGCCCTCACTGCGGGCCGAGCCAGAGGCTCAGAAGCGGCGCGTGATCAGGGCGCGCTTCACTTCCTGGATCGCCTTCGTGACCTCGATGCCACGCGGGCAGGCGTCCGTGCAGTTGAACGTGGTGCGGCAGCGCCACACGCCGTCCTTGTCGTTCAGGATCTCCAGGCGCTGCTCGCCCGCTTCGTCACGGCTGTCGAAGATGAAGCGGTGCGCGTTCACGATCGCGGCCGGGCCGAAGTACTGGCCGTCGTTCCAGAACACCGGGCACGAGGACGTGCAGGCGGCGCAGAGGATGCACTTCGTCGTGTCGTCGAAGCGCTCGCGGTCCTCGGCGGACTGCAGACGCTCGCGCGTCGGCTCGTTGCCCTTGGTGACCAGGAAGGGCATCACGTCGCGGTAGGCCTGGAAGAACGGCTCCATGTCCACGACGAGGTCCTTCAGGACCGTCAGGCCCTTGATGGGCTCGACCGTGATCGGCTTGGCCGGGTTGATGTCCTTGATCAGGGTCTTGCAGGCCAGACGGTTCTTGCCGTTGATCCGCATGGCGTCCGAGCCGCAGATGCCGTGCGCGCAGGAGCGGCGGAACGTCAGCGTGCCGTCCAGATCCCACTTGATCTTGTGCAGGCCGTCGAGGACGCGCTCCTTGGGGTCGATCTCCAGCTGGAAGTCTTCCCAGGTCGCCTCCGCCGAGACCTCCGGGTTGAAGCGGCGGATCCGGAAGGTGACGGTGATGAGGTGGGACGAGGCCGCGGCGTCCGCCTCGACCTTGTCCATCGTCGGGGTTGCCATCAGTACTTACGCTCCATCGGCTGGTAGCGGGTCTGGACGACCGGCTTGTAGTCGAGGCGGATCGAGTCCTTGCCGTCGTCGGCGACCTCGCGGTACGCCATGGTGTGGCGCATGAAGTTGACGTCGTCGCGGTTGGGGTAGTCCTCGCGGTAGTGACCGCCGCGGGACTCCTTGCGGGCGAGGGCCGAGACCGCCATGACCTCGGCGAGGTCGAGCAGGTTGCCCAGCTCGATGGCCTCCAGGAGGTCGGTGTTGAAGCGCTTGCCCTTGTCCTGGACCGAGACGTTCTTGTAGCGCTCGCGCAGCTCGGCGATCTTCTCGACGGCCGTCTTGATGGTCTGCTCCGTGCGGAACACCATCACGTTGGCGTCCATCGTCTCCTGGAGCTCCTTGCGGATCTCCGCGACCCGCTCGGTGCCCCGGGAGTCGCGCAGCTGCTCGACCAGGTCGGCCACGAGCTCCGCCGGGTTCTCCGGCAGCTCCACGAAGTCGGCCTTCGCGGCGTACTCCGCGGCGGCGATGCCCGCGCGGCGCCCGAAGACGTTGATGTCGAGCAGCGAGTTGGTGCCCAGGCGGTTGGCGCCGTGCACCGACACGCAGGCGACCTCGCCCGCCGCGTACAGACCCGGGACGACGGTGGTGTTGTCCGAGAGGACCTCGCCCTCGACGTTGGTCGGGATGCCGCCCATGGCGTAGTGCGCGGTCGGCTGGATCGGGATCGGGTCCGTGTACGGCTCGATGCCGAGGTAGGTGCGCGCGAACTCCGTGATGTCCGGGAGCTTGGCGTCGAGCTGCTCCGGCGGGAGGTGCGTGAGGTCGAGGTAGACGTGGTCGCCCTCGGGACCGCAGCCGCGGCCCTCGCGGATCTCCGTGTAGATGGAGCGCGAGACGACGTCACGGGACGCGAGGTCCTTCATGACCGGCGCGTACTTCTCCATGAAGCGCTCGCCGTCCTTGTTGCGGAGGATGCCGCCCTCACCGCGGGCGCCCTCCGTGAGCAGGATGCCCATGCGCCAGATGCCGGTCGGGTGGAACTGGAAGAACTCCATGTCCTCCAGCGGCAGCCCGCGCCGGTAGCAGGCCGCCTGGCCGTCACCGGTGAGGGTGTGCGCGTTCGAGGTCACCTTGAAGAACTTGCCGGTGCCGCCCGAGGCGTAGATGACGGCCTTCGCCTGGAAGACGTGGATCTCGCCGGTGGCCAGCTCGTACGCGACGACGCCCGCGCTCTTCTTGACGCCGTCCTCCTCCACGATGAGCTGGTCGAGGACGTAGAACTCGTTGAAGAACTCCACACCCTCCTTGACGCAGTTCTGGTAGAGGGTCTGGAGGATCATGTGGCCGGTGCGGTCCGCGGCGTAGCAGGACCGGCGCACCGGCGCCTCGCCGTGGTTGCGGGAGTGACCGCCGAAGCGGCGCTGGTCGATGGTGCCGTCCGGGGTGCGGTTGAACGGCAGGCCCATCTTCTCCAGGTCGAGGACCGCGTCGATGGCCTCCTTCGCCAGGATCTCGGCGGCGTCCTGGTCGACCAGGTAGTCACCGCCCTTGATCGTGTCGAAGGTGTGCCACTCCCAGTTGTCCTCCTCCACGTTGGCGAGCGCGGCGGCCATGCCGCCCTGCGCCGCACCGGTGTGGGAGCGGGTGGGGTAGAGCTTGGTGAGCACGGCGGTGCGGCTGCGCTTCGTCGCCTCGATGGCGGCGCGCATGCCGGCGCCGCCCGCGCCGACGATGACGGTGTCGTACTTGTGAATCTTCACTGGGGTCGCCTCGGCTTTAGCGGATGTTCGGGTCGAAGGTGAAGATCACCAGCGTGCCCAGGAGGATGGTGAACACCGTGGCGGTGTACAGCAGGCCCTTGAGCCACAGGCGCGTGTTCGGACGCTCCGCGTAGTCGTTGATGACCGTGCGCAGGCCGTTCGCGCCGTGCAGCATGGCGAGCCACAGCATCAGCAGATCCCAGACCTGCCAGAACGGGGACGCCCAGCGGCCCGCGACGAACGCGAAGCCGATCTTCGAGACACCGCCGTCGAGCACCAGCTGGATCAGCAGGTGCGTGATGACGAGGACGACGAGGACGACGCCGGACAGGCGCATGAACAGCCACGCGGCCATCTCGAAGTTGCCGCGGGTGGCGCGAGGCGTCTTCGACGTGCGCTTGCGGGGGGCCTCGATGACGGGCGCGGGGTTGTCGGCGTCGTAGAGGGAGTCACCCTCGACGGGGCCCACTCCGGACTTCTCAAGCGTGGTGTCGGACATGTCTGGCCTCAGCTCCCGAACAGTTCACGGACGGCGTGGCCGAGGACCGGGTACAGCGCGCCCACCATCAGGACGACCCAGATGCCCACGACGGTCCAGAGCATCTGCTTCTGGTAGCGCGGGCCCTTCGACCAGAAGTCGACGGCGATCACACGCAGGCCGTTGAGCGCGTGGAAGAGGATGGCGGCGACCAGGCCGTACTCGAGGAGAGCGACGATCGGCGTCTTGTAGGTAGCCACGACCTCGTCGTACGCCTCGGGCGAGACGCGGACGAGAGCGGTGTCCAGCACATGTACGAACAGGAAGAAGAAGATGAGGACGCCGGTGACTCGATGAGCCACCCAGGACCACATTCCTTCCCGGCCGCGGTACAGCGTTCCAGCCGGCACGGAAGAACCCTCCGGGAGCGGGGATTGGGGCCGGCCGGCTTCTCTGTCGGACGAGCCCGGCCGGGTACGGTCCACCGGCCGCTCGTCATCGTATCGACGAGTTGTCGGTGGACTTGCCCGGGGTCCTCGGGTGTGATCAAACAGGCAATCAAACTGGTACGTACGGGCTATCGCTGCGCGTCGCGCGGGGCGGATCCGGCTGCCGGGACGGATGGGGAACGGAAATATCCGGCCAGTTGTGGACGAGTCGGGTGAGTCGGGCACGGGCCGCGCGCCGCAGCTCGTCCGCGGCCACCGCGAGCTCCTCCTCCGGGTCGTTGCCGAGCCGGTCGCGCAGCGAGGCGAGCAGGTGGTCGAGGGCCTCGCTGGGCGCGGTGGCGTCCAGGCAGATCACGAAGGCGTGGCCGAAGCGGCTCTCGTAGGCGGCGTGGGCGGCGCGCAGGGCGGTGGCCGCGGCGGTGGAGGCGCTGCCCGGCGCCACGGCCGGTTCGAACGGCTCGGCGGCCAGGGCCTCGGCGAGGTCGGCCGGGGTCAGGTCGTACGCGGCCTCGTCGGCGGCGGCGAGCAGCGCGTCGAGGTCGGGGTAGGGCCGGTGGGCGGCGAGCCTGCGCGCCCAGTGGCTGCTTCCGCAGCAGGTCAGAAGGGTGCGCTGGGCCTCGTCGGCGGGCGCGGTGTTCAGGGGCTCCAGCGGTCCCGGAGACGCCGGTGGTCCCGAGGGGGCCGGTATGGCGCGGTGCGACGGCAGGGGGGCTCCTCGGCGGAGGGCAAACGGGTGAGTGACGGGGCGCCACGCTATCGGGGTGACGGGAGGGGTGTCCGTGCGCTCTCCGGAATCGGCGCGGCGAATTCATCCGGATGGGAGAGTTTGGCGGCACCGAGTGGACGGGCGGGGCCGGCGGGACGGGGCTTAGCGTGGGGGTGTGGACGCCTTGACATGCGTGCGAGCCGTGGGGGCGGTGCGGGCCGTGGGGGCCCTGGGGGCCGCGACCGCGGGCGCCGACGGAGGTGACGGGCGGTGACGCGGCGGCGCGCGGCCCTCGTCGGCGGAGGCGTCGTCGCGGCCGGAGCCGTGGTCGCGGCCCTGGTGGTGTGGCCCGACGGCGGCGGCGACAGCGACGGCAGGCGGCGGAGCGGCCGGGCCCCCACGTCCGCCGAGCCCGAGCCCTCGCGGTCCTACGCCCTGTCCAAGGCCCCGCGGACCATACCCGCCGTGCGCGAGCACACCCCCGCCCGCGGCCCCGGCTGGCGCCCCGGGCCCGGGGGCCGCGTGGTCGTGGGCGCCCCGGAGCTCCGTGACGAGGCCCGGCTCCTCGCCGGTGAGCTGCGGCTGCGGTACGGGGGCGAGGCGCGGCCCCGCCGGGGCGACGTACGGCTCGACCTGGAGGACGGCACGGCGGGCGGGAACCCGGAGGCGTACACGCTCACGGTGAAGGACCGGATCGTCCGCATCGGCGCCCCCGCGCAGGCGGGCGTCTTCTACGGCACCCGCACCCTGAAGCAGGCCGTGCGCGCCGACGGCGCCGCGCCCGAGGGCGTCGTACGGGACGCGCCCGCGAAGCCGCGGCGCGGGTTCATGGTCGACATCGCGCGCAAGCCCTTCTCGGCCGAGTGGATCGAGCGGCGCGTGACGGAGCTCGGCGACCTCAAGTACAACGAGCTGGGCCTGCACTTCTCCGACGACCAGGCGTTCAGGGTCGCCTCGGAGTCGCACCCGGAGGTGGTGTCCGCCGACCACCTCACCAAGCAGCAGGTGCGCCGCATCGTCGACCTCGCCGCGAGCCGCCACATCACGGTCGTCCCGGAGATCGACTCGCCCGGACACCTGGGCGCGGTCCTGAAGGCCCACCCGGACCTCCAGCTGCGCGACACCCGGGGCGTGGCCACGCAGGGGGCCGTGGACATAGCGAACCCGAAGGCGGCCCGGATCGTCGACGACCTCCTGCGCGAGTACGGCGAGCTGTTCCCCGGCGGGCAGTGGCACATCGGCGCCGACGAGTACCAGGCCCTGGTCGTCCGCGACCCGGAGGCGTCCTTTCCGCGCCTGGCCGCGGCCGCGCGCGAGCGGCTCGGCCCCGGCGCCCGGATCCAGGACCTGGCGACGCGGTGGCTGAACGACCGGGCGCGGGCGGTCGGTCCGGCGCGTGCGGTCCGGGCCTGGAACGACGGCTTCTTCCGCGGCGGCACCACGGCCGTCGACGAGCGCGTCCAGGTCGCGTACTGGACCGGCAAGGAACTCGGCGCCCGCGACCCCGTGGAGTACCTGCGCGGGGGCCGCGAGGTCGTCAACTACAACGACGAGTACCTCTACTACGTCCTGGGGGAGCCGAACGACTTCGTCTACCCCACCGGGCAGCGCGTCTACGAGCAGTGGACCCCGCGCGTCCTGCGCGGCACCCGGCCGGTAGACGCGGCGTACGACGACCGGATCCTCGGCGGGGTCTTCGCCGTCTGGTGCGACCTCGCCGGGGCCCAGACGCAGGAGCAGGTGGCCCGGGGCATCCGGATGCCGCTGCGGGCGACGGCGCAGAAGCTGTGGGACGCGCGGCGGCCGTCGGTGCCGTGGCGCGGCTTCGTGGACCTCGCGGGGCGGGTGGAGGGCGGCGGCTGACGGCCCGCCGGAGTTTGAGGACACGCCTGGGAGGGCCAACTAGGGGGGAAAGGGGCACGGCCCTCTATGGTGTGCGGCCACGGCAGCACAGGCACGGTGCGAGTACGACGGGGGCGGGATGGGTTACTGGGGCTATTACGTCGTGGGGAGGAGCGCGCGTCCGCTGGGGGAGTGCGCGGCGCTCGCGGGGGCGCGGGACGAGCTCGAACTCCTGGAGCGGCGGCCCGACGGCTGGCAGGTGTGGGAGTGCCCCAGCAAGGCCACCGAGGAGGCCAAGGACGTCGGGAGCATGAACGCCCTCGCCGCGGAGACCGGCGCGCCCGCCCTCTTCGGCTACGTGATGGACAGCGACTGCGTGGTCGTCGAGGCGGCCGCGCCGGAGAGCGGCGTGTGGACGACGTGCCTGGCGCGGGACGCGATGGCCGGGTACCTGGCCGCCGGTGACCTCACGGTCGAGGACTACTTCCTCGAACCGCGCGACGCCGCCGAGCGCGCCGTCGCCTGGGCCGCCGAGGCGGACCGCACCGCGCGCTCCTCGGCGCTGCTCGACGTGCTGCGCGCCGATGCCGAGCCGTCCGCGGAGCAGTTGTTCTTCCGGTTCCTCGACCGGCTCGGGGTGCTGCCGCAGTAGCCCCGGCCCGCCAGCGCTTTTCGGCCGCAGTGACGGAAACGGGCCGTCGGACGCTGTAAGGGCATGTGAAGCCAGAAGAGTCACGTGCGAGCTTGGTGGAACTGATCGCCCAGGCCGATGAGACGGGTCTCGCCGCGAGCGGGCTCGCCTGCCTCGACCGGTGCGTGCCGCTGTTCGGCGACGGCGTCGACGAGCAGGTCCTGCGACCGCTGTGGGCGAACCTCGCGGACGGCGCGGCGTGGGACGGGGCGCTCGCCGGGGTGCGGCGGACGCTGGCGGCGGAGGAGGGCGGGGCCGGGCCCGCGCGCCCGGGCGGCGGAGAGGCGGCCGCGCTCGCCCGGCGCATGCTCGCCGCCGCGCCCCCGGTCCGTACCGCGGGAGCGCTGCGGACCTGGGCCGACGGCTGCTCCGCCGCCGCGCTCCAGGTCCACCGCCTCCTCGACGCGACCGACGAGGGCGTGGCGCCGCTGGTCGCCGCCGAGCTGCGCCGCCAGATACGCGTCCTGGAACTGCTCGGCGGGAACGCCCCCGGCGGCGGTCTGCGCCAGGTGCTCGACGTGTCGACGGAGGGCCGCCGGGTGCTGCGCGCGGTGGTGTCCCGCCGGGCCAGGAGCGCTCCGTAGGGGCGCGGGGAACTGCGCGACCAGCCACGACGGACTCGCAGCCGGCCACGCCATCACCCGTTACGGCGCCAACACCTGACCAAGGCGCGCCCCCGCAGGGGTACCGAGCTGCGCCCGCGCGTAGTAGACGCCACTGGTCCGCACGACAGTGCCGTCGGCCCCGGTGTCCAGCTGAAGCACTGTCCCGTCGCCCTTGTCCTCGCCCTCGGCCCCGATCGCCAGGTCGGGGTGACCGTTGCCGTCGAAGTCGGCGAGCGCGACCGAGGAGCCGAGCCGGTCGCCGGTCTCCGTGACGCCCGGGACGTCCGGCTCGTCCTGGCTGACAGCGAGCGCACCCGCGCCGGTCAGGCCCGAGCGCGAGCCCTTGAGCAGCAGGGACGTGCCCGCGTCCGTACGGGCCTTGCCCGCGCGCGTGATGTCCTCGCCCGGGGCGCCGGTGAGCACGTCCGCGCAGCCGTCGCCGTCCACGTCGGCCGCCGCGACCGACCAGCCCATCGCGTCGCCCGCCTCGGCCGCGCCGGGCACCCCGGCCGTGGCCTGGTGGACGGTCCGCGCGCCCGTGCTCGTGAGGCCGCCGGAGCCGCCGTTGACGACCGTGACCTGACCGCCCGCGTGCGCGTCCGACTCGGCGGTGTACGGCTGGCCGATGACCAGGTCGTCGTAGCCGTCGCCGTTCACGTCGGCCGCCGCGACCGAGCGGCCGCCGGGGGTGGCGATCTTGCCGACTCGGCTGAGGCCCGAGCGGGTGCCCCGGAACCAGACGGCCTTGGCCCGGCCCGCCGTGTCCCGGTAGGAGAGGGCCACGTCCGCGTACCCGTCGTGGTTGAAGTCGCCGGACGCGGCGGCCGGGAAGGAGATCGCCCGCTCGGCGGAGGTGATCGTGCCCGCCGCCTCCTGGTCCGCCGAGAACCGCGCGGCCCAGCTGCCACCCGTCCCGGTGGCCGCGGCGAACACGTCCGCCCTGCCGTCCTTGTTGAAGTCGCCGACGGCCACGGCCGAGCCGAAGCGCGCGCCGCCGTACGCGAAGTCCTCCGACAGCTGCATGTCCGTGCCCGAGGCGTAGTCCGGGCCGTACAGCATGGTGACCGCGCCCCGGTCCTTGTGGCCCGCGGTGTCGTCCTCGCCGGGCGCGCCGATGACGAGGTCCGGGTGGCCGTCGCCGTTCAGATCGCCCCGGGCGGTGGCGGCGGCCCACTCGTCGCCCGGCTCGTCCAGGCCGGGGACGCCGGGGCTCGACTGCGTGAGGTTCTTGCGCGCAGTGGCGTCGGGGCCGCCGGCCGCGCCCGGCAGGACGCTCAGGGCGCCCGTGGAACCGCCCGCCCGGGGCATGCCCGCCACCAGGTCGGCGGCGTCGGCCGCGGTGGCGGTGGCGGTGGCGGTGGCGGTGGCGGTGCCGGTGGCCGCGTGCGCCACCGCTCCCGTGCCGCTGACGGCGGCGCCGCCGAGGACGACGCTGCCCACGGCGAGCCAGGCCTTGTGCTTGAGGGTCACGTACTCCACCCCTTGAGAACTCCTGAGCTCTTGAAGCGAACTCCCGGTGAATCAACGAGTTCGTAAGACTTATGGGCGGCGCAGAGGGTTGTACGGGGTGGCGGGAAAGGGCGCGTGATCTATCCCGCACGCCTGTGGTGTGACATCCGGGCGCTCGTGTGCGCAGGGTTCATGAGAAACGTATGAGAAGGCCGAGGGGCGCGTGGGCACGTGGGCGCGCGGGCAGAGCGGGGCGGAGACGGTGGGAACTGTGGGGCTCAGGGCGCGGCACGGTACTCGGGGCGGCGCGCGCCGCCGGTGGAAGCGGGCCGCGGCCCTCGCGCTCGTGGCCGGTTCGCTCGCGTCGGCCACGACGGCCTGCGGCGGCGAGCGGGGGCCGGTGCGGCTGAGCGGCGGCACGTTCGAGAAGGAACTGCCCCGCGACGAGGCGCGCGGCCAGCAGCTCACCCTGCGGGCCCTGGAGTTGATGAAGGCGACGCACTCGATGCGGATCAACGTCGCCCAGACCAAGGGGTCCGTGGCGGCCGGCACCGCGCGGCGCCAGGAGGTGACGCTGCACGTCGACCGGGAGAGCAACTGCACCGGCACGGTCGAGGAGGGCATCATGCGCGGCGACCTGATCATGATCGAGGGGCGCGCGACGTATGTGCGCTTCCAGGACTCCTCGCTCGACGCCCTCGGCTCGCTGGCCCGGCAGCGCGGCCCCGCGGTCGCCGCGCAGATGGAGCGGCGCATCGGGCTGCTGCGCGGGAAGTACGTGAAGTTCCCCACGGGCGACGGGAGTTCGGGCCGACGCGTGATGCCGTCGGCGCAGTGCGACCTGGACGAGGTGCTCGGCCACCTCGACGGCGTGGGCGGCACCACCACGATCCGCGCCCAGGACGCGACGTGGCGCTACGGCCGCCGGGTCATACCCCTCGTGGAGCGTCAGGACGGCACGGACACCACCGTCTACGTCGCGGCGCGGGGCAAGCCGTACCTGGTCGCGATGGAGCTGGAGGAGAGCGGCGGCGACCGCATGACCATGCGGATCTCCGACTACGACGAGCCGGTCGGGGCGAAGGCCCCGCCCGCCGCGCAGACGATCGACGCGAGCGAACTCCAGGGCTTCGGCGACGGCACCGGCCTCTTCCAGGTCTGACGCCGACCGCGCGCTCGGCGATTCCCGGCAGCGCGAGGCCTTTTCCGTTTCTCCAGAGGTGTTGTAGTTTTACCCGCGCCAAGAGCTGTTCGATCTTGCTCTTCGCGGTGCGGGCCGGGCGGTATCCGGGGGGAATGCGTGTGATATCGCCGCTCGTGGAACCAGGAATCTTCCGGTCCTTTTTCCGGCGCGCCCGCCTTCGTATTCCCCCCGGTCAACCGATTCCGTCAACCAAAGGGGAAACATCATGCGTCACAGCGCCAAATTCTTCATGGTGGCCGCCGCGACAGTCAGCGCGGGCCTGCTCGCGGCAGGTCCTGCCGCAGCCACCCCCAGCACCACCTGGCGGCCTGTTCCCGACGTGCTCCATTCCGGCTGTTCCTGGAAGGAGCACAAGGCGTCGAAGTTCATCAGTTTCGCGAACTGCGCCTTCGTGACCGCTGACCGTACCCATCTGCAGTCCATGATGATCGTGGAAAACCGCTCCACCAAGAAGGTGAAGATAGAGGGGCTGATCACCACGAACTTCGGGGGAGACATCCACTGCAAACTCTCCGACTTCAACCCCGGGCTGCACACGTCGTGCCTGGGCCCCACCAAGCCCATGCCCGCCGGCGGGCCCTTGGCCACCACGAAGCTCATCATGAACGGTCTGCCGGACGAGATCTGACCCCGTCGCGCGACACCGGCCCTGTCCGGCCGGGTACGGAGACACGCGCTGTCTCCGGGAACGTGAGCCGCGCGAGGCACCCACGGACGCGAGAACGGCCGGGGCCGCCACCCCTGGCTGGTGTAGTACCGAAGTAGGCCCCTGACCAGGTGTTTCCCTGCCTGGTCGGGGGCTTGGTGCTTTGGGTCCGGTGCGGCCTCCGTCCTGGGGTTTCTGCCTGCTCCTGGCCGCTGTTGGTCATGCGTTGGTCACGTGGCCAACGGGCGTGTGCCCTAGCCGCCCAAGCTGCTTTCGATGGCTTCGAAGATGTCCGCGTCGGTCTCCTGCTGCCATTTCGGGAGGTCGGGCCAGTCAGCGACATACCCCGGCTTCGGGTCCTCGAAGTGCTTGAACATCTGCGTGGTCCAGCACGTCGCCACGAACCGGCTCTTCTGCTCCCGGGAGAGCCTGGACGCGTGACCGCCGCTGATCTCGACGAACTGACGGACCTGCTCGTACACGGCGCCTGCGGCCTCGCGCTCCCACTCGGGAGTGTCGTCCCAGGGCGTGACGTACCCGGCTTTGGGCTCTCCAGGGAAGTGTTGTTGAACTCCTGCGATCCACGCTTCCCGGAACAGTCGTGCACCTGCGCTGTTCGACATGCCAACCCCTCTCGTCACAGCGTGCTTAGCGTGGCGATCTCCGACCCCAACTCCGCCACACGGTGATCTCTGCTGAGGGGGCCGAACTTCGTGCACAGGGCTTGGAGTCTACGGGCGACGTATCCGGAGTCTGAGGCTCGGGCCAGGCCGAGAGCTTCCCGGCCGTAGGCAACGAGCTGTTCGGGATCGCTTCGCTGGGCGCCGATGGCCGCAAGGTCGGTCAGGACTGCGCCCCTTCGACGGTATGAGTGCCCCGATGCCAGAGCGGTCTGTTCCAGTGCCTGCTTGAGTGCCGCCTCCGCCAGGTCGAGGCGACCGAGCTGGACGTACCGGGCCCCGCGCTCCTCACCAAGCCGGTTGCCGTCGAACCGCAGCCAGCCGCCGTTCGCGCAGCCTGCGGTGAGGTCTTGAACCTTCTCGGCTTGGGCCAGTGCTCGTTCGCATGCTGCCAAGTCGCCGATGCCAGCATGCGCTTCTGCCTGAACCGATGCGACCCAATACCGGGTAGCGAGGCCGCTGTCACCCCGAGCTGCGACGCGTTCAGCCGCCTTGAGGACTTGAGCCGCCTCTTGGTAGTGATGCTCAGACATGTCCACGTAGGCATGTCGAACGAGGGCGCAGGCCCACAGGTCATACGCCCTGGCGTCCTTGCTGACGGACGCTGCCAGTGAGTACGCGGCGGCTGCGTCGGCGTACCGATTGGCGTCGAAGGAGACTTCGCCTGCCAGTTGGAAGAGGTCGGCCGCCGCGTTCAGAAGCGGGTGGGAGTTGCCCTGGGCGCCCGCTGCCAGGGCTTCGTTCAGGGTGGTGAGCTGGTCGCGGACGATGGGGTAGACGGCGCCCTTGGACCGGGCCAACTGGTAGACCTGCCAAAGGTGGTTGTTCATCCGTGTGAAGTCGGCTGGTGCGCCCCGGCGGACGCCGTCGGCAAGGGCTTCTGCCTCATCGAGGGGCAGGGCAGTCAGGACCCCGCTGACGCTGAGAATGCGGAGGAACTCACGGCGGATCATTTCGTCGGGGTCTCCCGCACCTGTGTGGTCACTGGACTGAGGTTCGGTGGCTTCCTGGCCCGTGGCTCGGGGTGGCGTCAGGAGGGCTTCAAGCTCGGTGAGGCTGACTTCGAGGGCGGCGGCTAAGCCTCGTCGCTGGGGTGGCTGAGGCTTGATCTTCCCGCCTTCCCAGCGCCCGACCGTCGTGCGGTCCACGCCGAGTAGCTCGGCCAAGTCCTCCTGACTGTAACCCAAGGCCTTGCGCCGATCCGCCAGTCCCATGACGGCCCCTTCCTCTGCCCCAGACCTGAGGCATTCACGTGCACGGAGCTGCCTCAAGACTGCCGCATTGGTGCCGTGGAGCGCTTGAACTCCCTCCGCTTTCCTTGGGGTTGCCGCAAGCAAGCGTGGTGGTGAACCGGCGAAAGGGTGCGGACATGGCAACGGAGTGGGATCCGGGTACGGCGGTGTTCGACAAGGGCAGCCAGATGGTCGGCGTCGTCCAGGAGCAGCACGGCTCCAAAGTGACCTTGAAACGACCATCCGGGCTCCGCTGGGAGACCCGGGCCGTCGCTGTCCGCCCTGCCAGCGACAGGGAGAAGATCCAGCTCGCCGCCCTGGTCAAGCACAGCCGCAACGTGCGGGGCCTCGCGGCCATCAGGGGCGGGAGATGAGCCGGTTACGGGGCTGGAAGGTCAGCCGCGATGGGGTGTTCTGGGGCGGCGTTCTCTTGCTTGTGACCTGGGGAAGCGCCATGTCCCTGGTCCTCCTTGCAGTCATGGGCAGGCTGCCCGGGGCGGGCGGCTGAATGATCGACACGGGTAGGACCGGACACACGATGGTGCCTCAAGGCGTGGCGGAGAAGACAGCGGCGAGCGACCCGAAGTGCGGATGGTGCGGGTTGCACGGCTGCCCGTACTGCAAAGGGGTTCAGCCCTCGTAGACCCCCGCTCCCCGCTGATAGCGCGGCTCCCCCCAGCGGGGAGCGGGCCAGCAAGTCCAGTGCACCACTCCAACGACAACAGGAGAACGCACGATGAGTACAGCAGTCCGAACGAGGACCCGCGACCCGCGGATCGCCCTCAACGCGGTACGCCCGCACATCAGGGACTACACGTACAACGTGCTGGAGAGCCCCGGTTCGGTAGGCGTCACCATCTGGGAGCGTGAAATCAAGCTCCTGATGCGTGACAACGTCATGGTGCGGGACATGGCGGAACGCATCCTCGGGCAAGCGGTCGCCTACACCCTCACGGCCATGGAACGCCGGGACGTGCACATCGGCGTGGGCAAGACCGTCGACATCGGCGTCCATCAGCTCATCCTCGACACGCCCGTGCACTTTGCGCTGTGCGACGTCTACAACGGCGGCAAGCACCACGCACCGCTCATCGAACGCCGCAGGGACGGGCTTGTGGGCCGCACTGCCGACGTCATCCGAGAGAACGGGTTCGCCGTGGATGACGAGCTGTGGGCCGTGGACGGCGCGGATTGTTCGCCGTGCGATGACAAGGTGCCCGACAGCCACTGAACACCGCTAAAGTCCCCTGCCCTCACGCAACGGGGCAGGGAACAACATCAACTCGGTGCAAAGGAAACTCTGTTGGCTGCACGGCACAACATCGACAACGAACGTGAACTCTGGGACCAGTACGCCAACAGCAAGAGCGTGCAGGGCTCCGTCAACGACTCGCCCCCGGTCTTCTGCTGGACGCAGTACCAGGGGCACGGGCCGGGGCCGGAAGTGCTGGGGCAGCCAACGACCGCCCTTGAGATCGGATGCGGTACGGGACGGGCTGCTGCGTTCCTCGCGGACCAGGGCGTCAAGGTCACAGGAGTGGATCTTTCGCCCGTCATGGTGGACAACGTCACCCGTCGGTGGGGCTCGCTCGGCGCGCGGTTCGTCTGCGCGGAAGTGCTGGGGCATCTGCGTGAGACCTCGGAGACGTACGAGGCGGTCTATTCGATCTTCGGGGCCGCCTGGTTCGCCGACCCCATGAAGCTCTTCCCCTTGGTGGCGCAGCGCCTCACTCCTGGCGGAGTCTTCGCGTTCTCGCAGCCTCCCGCCATTCCCGGCGCGTACGGACCACAAGGCATGTACAAGGGCGGGTTCGCGGGGAAGGCCCTGTTCACCTACCGCTACAGCTACACCCCCGGGAAGTGGGAAAGCCTGCTCCGGAGGGCGGGGTTCGATCACGCGGAGGTACGCGTTCTCGACGCCCCCGAACCTGATCACATCGGGACTTTGATCGGTCGTGCTGCGGTGAGCTGAGCCGAAGCAAAGCAGAACGCCCCTGCCCATACGGGTCGGGGCGTTTCGTCGATTGGTTGGAGCAGTGCCAAGAAGGGGTTGGCGATGTTGAGCGGCTCCGGCCTCTTCGCCGGCCGCTCAAAATGCAAACCCATCACCGGCCCACCCACCACGTGAATCCCGCAGCGGCGGAGCTAGCTGCCAGCGAGACCAACCATGCCGGGATCCGCCTCACGGTCACGTGCACGCCCCCGAAGCGCAGTTCGATCTGTGGGGGCGTGCTCTGCTGATCTTCGCTGCGATTGGGCACCTGTCCTCCTGAAGGCTGGTGCCCCTATACAAAGCACCCTCGTCAGGTGGCACACCATCTGGTGAGCCCTGGCGAACCCTGGCGAATAGTTGCGGAGCCCTGGCGAATCGGTCGGATCTCTTGACATCCCTCCTGGTCAGGGCCGCCACAGGCAGCACCAGCTCCATGCTTCAACGCATGGAGGCCCGCCCCCGGTGTCTGGGGAATGGGCCTCATGTCGTCGTCGAGCAGCTGCTCGACGTCAGCCGTTGGCCTTCTCGTAGGCCTCACGGATGTTCGCCGGGACACGACCGCGGTCGTTGACCTCGAAGCCGTTCGCCTTCGCCCGCTCACGGACCTGCGCCGTGTTCCGGTTGCCGCCCTTGGTCTTGCCCGCGGTCGCCTTCGCGCCCCTGGTGCTGCTGGTGTGCGGCGGAGCGAGGCACTGGGGATGAAGTGGGATCTCATCCACTGGGACGAGTGCGCGATCGAGTTACACCATGGCGAACTACGGTCAGCGTCGCGTCGAAGGCGTCCGCGAGCTCGCTTCAGGGGCGGCTCAGCGCATTGGCCTGGGGAGGATCGCATGAGGCGCGGGACGCGTTGGACACGTTGTTGGTCACGCGAGCGGTCGACAGTCAGGATCACCGCAGACCAGGGGAGTGGACGACGTGAGAACGGCCGGGGCCGCCACCCCCCACAGGAGAGGCCCCGGCCGTCACACGGCACGAACCGCGTGGCGGTCCGTACTCCCTACTGCGCCGGGGGTGCGTTTTCTGTCACACCTCACCGAGTCACCCGCTAGTTGCGTGTTGTACAAACATGGACGTGCACGGCTTTCACGCCGTAGCGTGCAGTTTCGCGCCGTGTCGCGACCCATCATCGTGGGCCGCTTCCAGGCGGACCGCGAGCGGCGGACGGCGCGCCATGAGACCCGTGAGAGCCGCGCCTGGCCAGGCGCAGAGGGGCCCGCAGTGCAGGGGGAGGACGACGCCGAGCTGACCGCCGCCGTGCTCGCGGCGCAGGCCGGGGACGAGACCGCGTTCCGGACGGTGTACCGCGCCGTGCACCCGCGGCTGCTCGGCTACGTACGGACGCTCGTCGGTGATCTCGACGCCGAGGACGTGGCGTCCGAGGCGTGGCTGCAGATCGCCCGCGACCTCGACCGGTTCAGCGGCGACGCGGACCGGTTCCGCGGCTGGGCGGCGCGCATCGCCCGCAACCGCGCCCTGGACCACATCCGCATGCGCGGGCGCCGCCCCGCGATCGGCGGCGACGAGACCGAGCTGACCGGAAAGCCCGCCGACGCGGACACCGCGGGCGAGGCCATGGAGTCCCTCGGCACCGACGCGGCGCTCGCGCTGATAGCCCAGCTCCCGCAGGACCAGGCGGAGGCCGTCGTGCTCCGGGTCGTCGTCGGCCTGGACGCGAAGAGCGCGGCCGAGACGCTCGGCAAACGCCCCGGAGCGGTGCGTACCGCGGCCCACCGAGGGCTCAAGCGGCTCGCCGAACTGATGGGCGCCGACGACGCCGCGCGGGCGCGCGGACTCGGTGCCGTACCCCCGCAGCCGGACCCGCACGGACGCGCGGTGCCCCCGTCCCCCTGTGTGACGCATTCGCGTACGCGGACGCAGAAGGACATGTGATGGCCGACGAGCAGGACAAGTGGCTGGACCGTGTCGCGGCGGAGCGTTTGCTGCGCGGCGAGCGGCTCGACGGCATCGGCGATCACGACCGCGAACGGGCCGAGCGGCTCGCCCAGACCCTCTCCGCACTGTCCGCCGGCAAACCGGCGAAGACCGGCGAGGACGGCGAACTCCCCGGTGAGTGCGGCGCGTTGGCCGCCTTCCGGGCAGCGCGGAACGGACAGACGTTCGCGTCCGACACGGCGGGGGCCGCTGGTGCGGTCGGTACGGGCCCGGCCTCGGGCGGCGTGTCCGGCGTGGCCGGTGGCGCCCCCGGCCCGGTCGACGCGCCCGTGCGGATCGGCAGCCCGGCCGCCGCGCCCCGGCCCGTGCGCTGGGGTCGCCCCCTGCGGCTCGGCGTCGCGGCGGCGCTCGCGGCCTGCATGGCCGGTGGGGTCGCGGTCGCGGCGGGCACCGGCGTGATCCCCTCGCCGTTCCACCGGGCCGACCGGGCGCCCGCCACCAGCGCGTCCCCGGTGCAGACGCCCGACCGGCCGCTGCGCAGCCCCTCGACCGACGCCGCCGCGCCGCCCGACGAGCTGCCCGACGAGGAGGACTCCCCCCTCGGCGACGACACGTCCGCCGAGCCGGACCCCTCGGCGACGTCGGAGGGCCCCGAGCGCTCCGCCGCCCCGGGCGACGGCCGCGACGGGGGCGCCACGGGCTCGCCCGGCACGGACGCCGTCGACCCGGGCGAGGACGGCAAGCGCAACGGCCGCAAGTGGTACAAGCACGTGGTCTCCGCCTGCCGCGACTACCGCAGCGGCGGCCTCGCCACGGACAAGCGCCGCCGCCTGGAGGAGGCCGCCCGCGGCGCGGAGCGCGTGCGCGCGTTCTGCGAGCGGGTCCTGGACGGCAAGGGCAAGGACCAGGACGACGACGAGCCCGGCGGCGGGAACGGCGGCGGCAACGGCCACGGGAACGGCGGCGGCAACGGTCACGGCGGTGACGGGGACGACGAGGACGACGACCACGGTGGTGGGCATCTGCCCGGTGGAGGCCACCACGGGGGCCGCCCCGGGGGCGGCAGCCAGGTTCCGCCCGTCACCCTGCCGCACTTCCCGCGCCCCAAGCCGTCGTACACGGCGGCCCCGGTCTTCTGAGCCGACGGGCGCCGACGCGGCGTCCCCCGGTCCCGCCCCTTCCCGAACCACGGGCTGCCGCCCCTGGGACCCCGCCCGCGCCCTTCGTCGCGCCGGCGCGCTCGTCCTCGAACGCCGGACGGGCCGGATGGTGCCGCTCGCGGCAGACGGAGCGCCGATGCTGCCGGGCCCACCGCCACGGTGTGACGCAGGCCGCACCCGGCCCCTGTGACACTTTCCGGCCCCGCGGCGCAGTAGAGAGTGAGCCGACTGGTCATCGGCCCGTGCACGAGCCGGGGTTCCCCCCGTACCTACGGCTCCGTGCCATTGGCGCGGGCGGAATTCGTTCCCCCGATTCCGCCCGCGCCCTCACTCGCCCCCTCGGCCGGATCGCCGGTCGGCGACCACGGGCCACCGGCTACCGGTAGATGACCACCCGGTCCCCGTCCTCGACCTTCTTGAAGAGGTCGGCGATCCGCCCCTCGTCGCGGACGTTCACGCACCCGTGCGACGCCCCGGCGTACCCGCGCGCCGCGAAGTCGGACGAGTAGTGCACGGCCTGGCCGCCGCTGAAGAACATGGCGTACGGCATCGGCGTGTCGTACAGGGTCGAGACGTGGTGGCGGGACTTCCAGAAGACCGTGAAGACGCCCTCGCGCGTCGGGGTGTACTCCGAACCGAAGCGGACGTCCATCGTCGACAGGGCCTTGCCGTCGACCATCCACGTCAGCGTGCGGCTCTCCTTGCTGATGCACAGCACGCGCCCGGTCAGACAGCGCCGGTCGGGCTCGGCGGGCGGCATGCCGCCGTCCGGGTAGAGCGCATAGCGCGTCGGCTCGTCCGTCATGCGCAGGAGCCGCGCCCAGGTGCGGGTGTCCGTGGCGCCGGTCGGGGCGAGGCCCCGCTTGCCCTGGAAGCCCTTGACCGCGGCGGCCGTCGCCGGGCCGTACAGACCCGTCGGGTACTGGTGGAACCAGCTGAGCTGTCGCAGCCGGGCCTGGAGCTCGCGCACCCGCTCGCCCCGCTTGCCCTGGGCCATGATCACCGGGCCCGGCGGGGGCGGCGGCGTCGTCTTCGGCGGGGGCGGGGTCCACGACGGCGGTGGCGTGGGCTTCGGCAGCTTGGACGGGGGCAGCTCGGCCCGCGAGACGGGGGACTTGATCTTCGGCGTGGGGGAGCGCGTGGGTGTGGGGTCGGGAGCGTGGGGAGCCGTGCGCTTCGGCGGTGCCGCCTTGGCGTCGTCCCCGCCGTCCCGCCCCGCCGTGCCGACGGCCTGCGCCGTGCATCCGCAGGCCAGGGTCAGCGCGACGACGGCACCCGCCGCCGCGCGGCCCCTGGCTTTCGCGACCCTGCTCATGGATCCCCCACGTCACCTCGTGTCACTGCGATGGCCGACCCTCCGCAGTGTTTCCCACCCGCGAAGGATTGTGAACCACGCCTCGACGAGGGCCTGTTGGGGGCTCAGTGGTGCCAGGCCGAGCCGTTGACGTTGCGGATCATCCGCTGCAGGACCTTGAGCGCCCGTACGTACTCGGTGTCGTCGATGCCCTCGTGGATCTGCTGCCGGGTCTCCGACTGGCGCGCGGCGACGCGCTGCTGCAGGGCGTGGCCGGCCTCCGTGCGGGCCAGTCCGCGCACCCCGCCCTCGGTCTCCTCGGTGAGCAGCTTCCGGCGGAGCAGGGCGTCGATGTTGTGCTCGATGCCGCCCTCGCCGAACTCCAGGTAGCCGCGCAGGACCCCGACGACCTCCGCGCGGTCGCGGGGGCCGTCCACCGGGACCTGGTTGAGGACCCACCACTGCGGCTGGGTGAGGCCCTCCTCGGCGAGCATCGTGCGGATGTGGTGCACGACGGCCTGGCCCGCGGCGGAACTCCAGTAGCCGATGGGCTGGTTGACCAGCTCGGCGTCGCTGTGGGAGGGGGTGAAAACGGGCTTCGTGGCGTTCGTGTCGTTCGTCATGACCAAGAAATTAGGACCTCAAGTTTGCTTGAGGTCAACTGGCTCTGGAGATCTTTTCCGCTGCGGCCCGCCCAGGCCACGTAGCCGTCCGGGCGGACGAGGAAGAGGCCCTCGCCGTAGCCGTCCAGGGATTCCGTTCGGTGGGTGCGCACCAAGTCGCCGTTGACGGAAGGGAGTTCGGCCTCCGCGCCCACCGCGAGCAGGGTGAAGTGCGGGCCGCGGAAGGCGTCGAAGACGCGTCCCGTGCCGAGGCGGCCGTCCGGGGCGCGGTCGCCCGCGCGGAGACCACCTTCCGGCAGCGGGGTCCGGCTGTCCAGGGACAGGGGCGAGTCCCGGTACTCCAGGCCGAGCTGGCGCGTGGCCGCGCCCCTGCGGGCCTGGCCGCGGTGGATGCGGGTGGACAGGTCCAGCATCCGCGCGGCATTGGGCAGCCGCTCCTGCTCGTACGTGTCGAGCAGCGTGTCCGGGGCCCCGTGCCGCAGGACGAGGCCGAGCTTCCAGCCCAGGTTGTAGGCGTCCTGCACGCTCGTGTTGAGGCCCTGGCCGCCCGCGGGCGAGTGCACGTGGGCCGCGTCGCCCGCCAGGAACACCCGCCCCGCCCGGAAGCGGTCCGCGAGCGCCGCGCGCGGCCGGAAGTCGGAGGCCCAGCGCACCTCGGTGACGTCCTCGGCCGCCAGGTGCGTGCGCGCGGCCACGGCCGCGCGCACCCCCTCGGGCGAGGTGTCGGGCGCCCCGCCCTCGGCGAACTGGGCGGTGAGCTGGAAGTCGGGCGTGCCCGGCAGCGGGCAGAGCGCGGTGAAGCCCGCGCCGGGCGAGGACGGGAAGACGTGCCAGTTGTCGCGGTCGAGCGCGGCCTCGCGGACGCGGACGTCGGCGACGAGGATCGGCTTGGGGTCGACGGTCTCGCCCGTCATGCCGATGCCGAGCGCGTGGCGCACCGCGGAGCGGCCCCCGTCGGCCGCGACGGCGTAGGCGGCCCGGACCGCGGAGCCGTCCGCGAGGCGCGCGGTGACCCCGGCCGCGTCCTGGTCGAGCCCGGTCACCTCCGCGCCGAAGGCCACCGCGCCGCCGAGCTCGGTCAGGCGCGCGTACAGGATCTCCTGCGTGCGCCACTGCGGCAGCAGCCACGGTCCGGTGTAGGGCGCGGCCTCCGTGGCCCTGGGCTCGTCGAACATGCGGTACTCGCCCTGCCGCCTGCCCCGGTTCCACCGCATGCCCACCGGGGCCGGGCCGCCCGCCTCCAGGACGGCGCCGATCACGCCGAGGTCGTCGAGGACCTCAAGGGTGCGCGGCTGGATCCCCTTGCCGCGCGAGCCGGGGAACAGCCGCGGGGCGCGGTCGACGACGAGCGCGGGCACGCCGCGCCGGGCCAGGTCCACGGCCAGGGCGAGGCCGGTGGGGCCCGCGCCCACGATGAGGACGTCCGTTTCCACGAGGCCTGCGGCCGCTTCCTTAACGTTGTTAAGTGCCATGCCCGGAGCATGCGCTTAACGGTGTTAAATTGTCAAGGTGGCTACGACACGACTGGACCGCGCCCGCGTGGCGCGCGTCGCCCTCGACCTCCTGAACGAGACCGGCCTCGACGGGCTGACCCTGCGCGCGATCGCCCAGCGCCTCGACGTCAAGGCCCCCGCCCTGTACTGGCACTTCAAGGACAAGCAAGCCCTGCTGGACGAGATGGCGACGGAGATGCTGCGCCGCATGACGGCGGACCTGGCGGACGGCCCCGACCCGGCCGACGGGGACTGGGCCGCCGCCCTCACCGGGGCCATGCGCGCGCTGCGCCGCCACCTCCTGCGCTACCGCGACGGCGCGAAGGTCTACAGCGGTACGCACTTCACCGACATCTCGTACGCCGCGCCGATGGAGGCCCAGCTGCACCGCCTGACCCGCGCGGGCTTCACCCCGGGCGCCGCGGCCCGCGCCTGGCTGACCGCGTACAGCTACACGATCGGCTCCGTCATCGAGGAGCAGGCCACGGCCCCGGGCCCGATGGCGGGTGAGGACGGCTACGACCTGGCCGCCCGCGCCGAGCGCCTGAAGGACTACCCCCTGGCCGCGGCCGCGGGCGAGGAGATGTTCCGCCACTACGAGGACGGCTTCGAGACGGGCCTCGCGGCGGTGGTAACGGGAATCGGCACGACCCTGCGCGGCGCCCCGGGGGTGTGACCGACGCCCGGCCCGCGCGCCGGCCCCACCAAGCCCGTCCGGCGCCAAGAAACAGGCGGGCCGACGCGACCCATCAAGCCCGTCCGGCGTTTGAGGACGAGCGCGCCAGCGCGATGCGGGAACGCGAGGGGAAACGGCGGGAAAGGGAACGGGGGTGCGGGGCACACGCCCCGCACCCGGCACACCCGGCCGGGGCCTGCCCGGGGCTCACCCGGGCCAGCCCTGGGCTCAGCCCAGGGCAGCCCGCTTCAGGGACCGCGCCCGCCGCGCAACCTTCCGTACCGCCGCGTTGCGAGGAATGAACGCCAGCTGCACCGGAATCCCCCCGGGCAGCGCGAGCGCCGTCAGGCGGCGCTTCTTGAAGTACCGCCAGGTGCGGTCGTTCAGGTGCGCCGCCAGATACGCCTCGGCGGCCGGACGCAGGCTCGGGTAGATCTTGGGCTGCATGGCGAAGCCCACCGCGCGCACCAGACCGGTCAGCGCGCGCAGGTCGGGGCGCGCGTCCTGATGGGCGACGGCGTCCCGGTCGGCCAGGTCCGGCAGCAGGGCGTCGACGAGGGTGACCGGGACGCGGTTGCTGTTCTCGTACGGCTTCAGGCGCTCCAGGAGCAGCTCCGTGCCGACGCGGGCCACCGGCAGGTCGTAGAACGCGGACGCCGTGAGCAGCGCCGTCGAGAAGCAGCCGACGACGAGCGCGGGCCGCATCCGCTGGTAGAGGACCTCCGCGAGCACCGGCGTGTCCAGGACCGTCAGCTCGACGCCGATCCGCTCGGCCTCCTTCTCCAGCTGCCGCGACCAGCGCGCCGGAGCCGTCGGGTGGGGCTTGAACACCACGCGGGTGTGGCCGAGTCCGGCGGCGCCGCGCAGCATGGCGCCGTGCAGCTCCTCCTCTTCCTCCGCGGTGAGGATGCCGAGCGCGGACAGGTACTGGCCGAGCAGCAGCGCCGGTTCGCTGATCTGGGGGAGCGCGTCGATGACGCCCGTGTGGGACTCGTCGTCGGCGAGCTCGGCGAGGACCTTCACGAAGGTCTCGGTCGGGACGAGCTCCTGCTCCACGCCGAACTCCGTGAGCAGCAGGGGCTTCAGGCCCGGCACCAGGTCGAGGTGGAGCAGCCGCCGCACCCGGGTGCCGACCAGCGGGTCGAGCTTGCTGCGGGTCGGGCCGTAGCTCATCAGGCCGTCGGCGTAGACGTCGACGGGCGCGCCCTCGAAGATGCGCGCGACCGCGAGCGCCGGGTTGACCTGGATCGACTCGACGGCCAGCTCGACCCGGTCGTCGCCGAGGCCCCAGGCCAGGCGCACGTACCGCTCCCACAGCGGCAGGTCGTCGCCGCGCGGGGACCAGCCGCCCGGGTGGAAGGGGGAGATGGTCTCGTTCCAGGACACCACGTCGTCGAAGCGGGTCCGCAGCTTCTCGAAGCCGGGCATCGTGGCGACGGACGGCGTGGTCTCGGGCGTCGCCGCGTTGTTGGCGATCAGCAGGACGCGCCGGTCGGCCGGGCCGAAGCGGTCCGTGTCCAGGGCGGCGGCCAGCGTGGCGATGCCGTACAGCGTGGACGCCAGGAAGATCTGCGTGGTGCCGCGGCGGTGGTCGGGCGTCGCGGCGACCATGGCCGCGGTGTGCGGCTCGCGCACCGCGGACCGGGCACCCGGCAGTCCGGCGGCGCTCACGCGGCCACCTCCCCGGCGCCGACCGGACGGCGGCGGAGGCGGCGGAGCCGGGTGGCCCGCTGCAGGTCCATGGAGTCGAGCGCCTCGTCGAGGACGCCCTGCGGCATCCGCTTGAGCGCGGCCGCGCTCAGCGTCTTCAGCTTTCGCGCCACCGCCGGCTCGAACCTTTCGATTGATCCCAAGTGATGGGAGATGATCGCGCAATATGTACGGACGGCCTTCGGGAGCAACTTGTCCGCGTCGCGGTCCTCGGCCGTCTCCCGCACCACCTGGTCGAAGGCCTTGATGAAATCGAGCTGGCGCACATCGCCGATCTGCGTGAGCGACGAGGAAACGCCGCGCCGGTAAAAGACCCCCAAGAGGCTGACCGCCGCGAACGTTTCCGCCTCGCGGTGCAGCCGCCAGATCCACGGCCGGTCCTCCGCGGTGCGCAGACCGTGGGTGAAGTGCAGCAGACCGCGGTCCAGGAGGCGGCGGTGGTAGACGCCCGCCCAGGCGAACGCGTAGTCCACGGACGTGGAGCGGTCCGCGGGCAGTATGACGTCGCGCGGGCTCATCACCACCCCGCGCCTGCCGTACGGGACGCGGTGCACGCTGCGGGCGCGCGCCGTGCACTGCACATGGTCGGTGCGGACGAAGTCACACCCCAACTCCTCGATGGAGGCGACCAGTTGCCCGAAGTACCCGGGCGCGAGCCAGTCGTCGCCGTCGAGGAACGTCAGATACTCGCCGCGGGCCGCGTCCAGACCCGTGTTGCGGGCGGTGGCCAGGCCTCCGTTCTGCTCGTGTCTGAGGCGCACGGCACCGGGGAGCTCGCGCGCGGCCCGCTCCAGGATGTCCGGCGTCTCGTCCGTCGAGCAGTCGTCGACGAGAATGAATTCGAAGTCGTCACGCGCGTTCGCACGCAAAGACTTCAAGGTGTCGGGCGCGTATTGCTGCACGTTGTAGAACGGCACGATGACGGAGAGCTTAACCACGTGCGAGACGTTAGGTGTCGGCCCGGCATTCGTCTTGACCCGCGGTGGGATGTCAGGTGAACGAAGCGTGGCGGAATGGTTAACCGGGCTTCCCGTCACACCTTTGCCATGCTGCTTCGCCATTCGTCGGCACGCTGTTAACCGTTTGTTGCACCTGAGTTGGGCCGCCAATCGGAATGCCTTCCTAGCGTCTTCGCTGTGCCAGTAAGCAACAAGACGACGCGGGTCGCCGTGCTCGCGGACTCCGACACCCGGTGGAAGTGGGGCGCGCTCACCGCGCGGCGCCTCGTCGGACCCACCGGCGCCCAGGCCGCCCCCCACGCCACCTCCCGGGACGTTCACGTCGACGGATACCTGCTGCGCGGCCGGGCCACGCCGACGCCCCGCCAGCTCAAAGAGGTCGGCGTGCGGGCGGACAGCCTGCGCGAGGTCACCGCGATCGAGTTCCTGAGCGAGATGCGGGGCCGGGCCGCGGAGTACGACGTCCTCGTGCTCGCCCTGGTCGGCGGCGGCGTCCAGGCCGTGCTGCACGGCCTCGCCCGCGACTGGGCGGGCGCCCGGCGGCGGCCCGTCGTCGTCACCGGCTACGTCGGCGTCGTCTACGAGAAGCTCGCCGACGGCCTGCTGCTCCGCCACGGCGCGGACGTCGTCCTCGCCAACTCCCGCCAGGACGCGGAGCGTTTCCGCGCGGTGTACGAGGGCGTGGGCGCCGACGCCGACAGCGTCACGGAGGCCGCCCTGCCCTTCCTCGGCGGCGAGCCGTACGCGCCCCGCGACCCCTACACGGTCGTCTTCGCCGCCCAGCCCTCCGTACCGGAGAAGCGCGCCGAGCGCACGTACCTGCTCGACCGCCTCGTCCGGCACGCGCGGCTGCACCCCGAGCGCGAGGTCCTGCTCAAGCTGCGCAGCAAGCCCGGCGAGCACACCACGCACATCGAGGAACTGCCGTACCAGAAGCTCGTCAAGGGCATGGACGCGCCGCCCAACTTCCGCCTCGTCTACGGGCACATGGGCGAGGTGCTCGACCGCACCGACCTGCTCGTCACGGTCAGCTCCACGGCCGCGCTCGAAGCCCTGCACCGGCGCGTCCCGACGGCCGTCCTCACCGACTTCGGCATCCGCGAGGCGCACGGCAACCACCACTTCATCGGCTCGGGCTGCCTCGCCTCCTGGGACCAGCTCGACAGCGGCCACGTCCCCGAGCCCGACCCGGCCTGGGTCGCGCGCCAGGGCGTCGCCGCCGACGGCACGTACGACACGGCCTTCGACGAGGCCCGCAAGCGGGTCGCGGAGCTCGTCGGCCGCGCGGCCGAGGGCGGCCTGCCGCCACTTGAGCCGTACTACACGCAGGTCACCGCCCCCGGCTATCTGCCCGGCATCCTCGCCCGCCACCATCTCGGCCCCGACGGCGCGCCGCTGCCCGGCGCCCCCACCGCCGACCGCGAGCCGGGCCCCGTACGGCAGGCCGTCCGCAGCGCGGCGCGCGGCGCCTACCGGCACGGAGTGCAGCGTGTCGCGCCGGTGATCCGGCGGATGGGCGAGCTGTGACCGGGCCGCGCCCGGAGCGCCGGGCCGTGGTCCCGCAGCAAGGCCAGTACCCCCCACCAGGCATCCCTGACGCACCTGGCACCACTGAAGGAGCCTCCATGTCCAAGGCCAACGCGGAGGGCGCAGCGGCACGCCGCGTCCTCGCCGTCATCCCCGCGCGGGGCGGCTCCAAGGGGGTGCCGGCGAAGAACCTCGCACCGGTCGGCGGCGTTCCGCTGGTGGCCCGCGCGGTCCGCGCGTGCATCGCGTCCCGCCTGGTCACCCACGTCGTCGTGTCCACCGACGACCCGGTCATCGCCGAGACCGCGCGCGCCGCGGGCGCCGAGGTGGTCCTGCGCCCCGCCGCCATCGCGGGCGACACCGCGACCAGCGAGGCCGCCGTCCTGCACGCCATGGACGCGCACGAGGCGCTGCACGGCGTACCGGTGGACGTGGTCCTGCTCGTGCAGTGCACCAGCCCCTTCATCACCCGTGAGGACGTCGACGGCATCGTCGAGGCGATCGTCGAGGGCGGCGCCGACACGGCCCACACCGTGGCGCCCTTCCACGGCTTCGTCTGGCGCGACGCGGGCGACGAGCCGCCCGCCATCGAGAGCGAGCGCACCGCCGAGGAGGGCGGCTCGACCAAGGTCGTCACCGACACCGTCACCTCCGGCGGCTACGGCGTCAACCACGACAAGTCCTTCCGCCCCCGCCGCCAGGACCGCCCCCAGGACCTCCTGGAGACCGGCGCCGCCTACGGCATGGACGCGACCGGCTTCCGCGCGCACAAGCACCGCTTCTTCGGCCGCACCGAGCTCGTCAGGACCGACCCCGCGCGCGTCCTGGAGATCGACGACCCGCACGACCTGGCCCGCGCCCGCGCCCTCGCCCCGCTCTTCGACGCGGTGCGCTCGGGCGACGAGGCGGCCCTTCCGACCCGCGACGACGTCGACGCGGTCGTACTCGACTTCGACGGCACCCAGACGGACGACCGGGTGCTGATCGATTCCGACGGACGGGAGTTCGTCACCGTGCACCGCGGTGACGGCCTCGGCATCGCGGCCCTGCGCAGGTCGGGCCTGAGGATGCTGATCCTGTCCACGGAACAGAACCCGGTCGTCGCCGCGCGCGCACGGAAGCTGAAGCTCCCCGTGCTGCACGGCATCGACCGCAAGGACCTCGCACTGAAGCAGTGGTGCGAGGAGCAGGGCATCGCTCCCGAGCGCGTGCTCTACGTCGGTAACGACGTCAATGACCTCCCGTGCTTCGGCCTTGTCGGCTGGCCCGTGGCGGTCGCGAGCGCCCACGACGTCGTACGCGGCGCCGCACGCGCGGTCACCTCCGTCCCCGGCGGTGACGGCGCGATCCGAGAGATCGCCGCCTGGATCCTCGGCCCCTCCCTCAACAGTTAAGGAAAGTTCCTGCCATGAGCACTACGGCCTCCGCCAACCGCCTGCGCACCCTCGGTTCGAAGACCGCGGGCCCCGGTCACCCCGTCTACATCACCGGTGAGATCGGCATCAACCACAACGGCGACCTGGAGAACGCCCTCGCGCTCATCGACGTGGCCGCCGACGCGGGCTGCGACGCGGTGAAGTTCCAGAAGCGCACGCCGGAGATCTGCACGCCGCGCGACCAGTGGGACATCGAGCGCGACACCCCCTGGGGCCGGATGACGTACATCGACTACCGCCACCGCGTGGAGTTCGGCGAGTCCGAGTACCAGGCCATCACCGAGCACTGCGCCAAGCGCGGCATCGACTGGTTCGCGTCCCCGTGGGACACCGAGGCCGTCGCCTTCCTGGAGAAGTTCGACGTTCCCGCGCACAAGGTCGCCTCCGCCTCCCTGACGGACGACGAGCTGCTCCGCGCCCTGCGCGCCACGGGCCGCACGATCATCCTCTCCACGGGCATGTCGACCCCGAAGCAGATCCGGCACGCGGTCGAGGTCCTCGGCTCCGACAACATCCTGCTCTGCCACGCCACGTCGACGTACCCGGCGAAGGCCGAGGAGCTCAACCTGCGCGTCATCAACACGCTCCAGGCCGAGTACCCGAACGTCCCGATCGGCTACTCCGGCCACGAGACGGGCCTGCAGACGACGCTGGCGGCCGTCGCCCTCGGCGCCACCTTCGTCGAGCGCCACATCACCCTGGACCGCGCCATGTGGGGCTCCGACCAGGCCGCGTCCGTGGAGCCGCAGGGCCTCACGCGCCTCGTCCGCGACATCCGCACCATCGAGGCCTCCCTCGGTGACGGCGTCAAGAAGGTCTACGAGTCCGAGCTCGGCCCGATGAAGAAGCTCCGCCGCGTGGCGGGCGTCGTCGCCGAGGCCGCGGACCGCGAGCCCGTGGCGGTCTGAGGCCCGACCGCCGCACGCCGACGGACGGGCGCGCCCCGTCCGCCGGCCCCCGGCGCCCCCCGGGAGCGCACCGGCGCCGCTCCCGCGCCACGCGTTCCCGGGTGGCCTGTGCACCACCCCACCGGCCCTCCCGCACGGGAGGGCCGGGGCCCGGACCGACCCGCCCCATCCCGTACGGGAGGACCGACCCATGTCAGCACGGAGCGCACGGCGCGCCGCGAGGGCACCGCACGGCACGCTGGCGTTCGTGGAGTCGCCGGTGCAGCTGCTCAACGTGCTGGAGTGGGCGCACCTGGCCGCACCGCCCACGACAGCCGAGGCCGCGCTGCCCACAGCGGCGGACGCCGAGGCCGCGGCATCCACCGCGGCTGACGCCGAGGCCGCGGCATCCACCGCGGCTGACGCCGAGCGCGCCCTGTCCACGGCGGCCGGCTCCGAGCCCGCCCCGGGCGATCTGACCCTGGTGGTGCTCGCCCCCACCGACCCCATGACCCGGGGCCAGCTGCGCCGCATGGCCGAGCTGGCCCGCGCGGAGGGGCACACGGTGCGCTGGGAGGAGGCGCGCGGCGGCACGACCGCGCCGTTCCACACGATCGGCGGTCTCGCGGGCCCGCTGCGCAGGGCCGCCCGGATAGTGATCGGCGACCCCTTCTCGCGCTACGTCCAGCTCCTGCTCACCATCACCCGGGCGCAGGACCTCGTCGTGGTGGACGACGGCACGGCCACCATGGAGTTCATCTCCCAGCTGGCCAACGGCGAACGCCTGGTGCGCTGGCACCGCAGGGGCGGCAGGCCGGGCCCCAGGGACATGGTCTTCCTGCCCGTCTCCTCCTCGGCCCGCCGCCGCCTCACGCCGCACCCCAAGGGCAGCCGCCGCGTGGAGGTCTTCTCCTCCATGCCCATCGACGCGGCGCCCGAGGGCGTCCACGTCACGGTGAACTCCTTCGCGTGGACGCGGGCCCGCTTCGGCCCGCCGCGCATCACCAAGGGCGCGGACCTGGTCGGCACGTCCCTGGTGGAGACCGGCGTGGTGGACCTCGACCGCTATCTGGAGGCGGTGGGCGCGCTCGCCCGTACGCACGGGGCGGCCCGCTACTTCGCGCACCGCCGCGAGAGCGCCGAGAAGCTGCACCGCCTGGCCGTGGAGACGGGCCTCCAGGTGATCCGCCCCGACCTCCCTCTGGAACTCATCGCCCGCCGGGGCCCCATCGGCCGCGTCATCCTCAGCTTCCCCTCCACGGTCGTCCACACCCTTCCCCTCGCCCTGGCGGGCACGGAGGTCAAGGTCGCGGTCATGGACATCGACCCCGCGTGGCTGACCGACAAGGCGTCCCCCCGGGCCCAGGGCTTCCTCTCCGGCGTCACGGGCACCGCCCGCGACGTCCACCGCCTGGCCGCCCTCCAGCACCCCGACCCGGCCCCGGCCCTCCCCACCCAGCCCACCCGCCAGACCCCGGCCCCGGCCTGACCCGGCCGGGCCCCTGCCGGGGCGAAGCCCGCCCCCTGTTCAACGCCTGTTGACAGCCCGTTGATCACCCTGGCGCATCCTGAACCTGCAACCGCGCCACCGTCCCCAGACGCGCCCCGCGGCCACCCCGCTCCACCCCACATCCGGTCACTTCGTGTCTGTTCCTATACGGCCGTTGTGTCCCAAGCCGGATGGGGGTGGGGCGGGTGTGGATGCCGGGACGCTTGGCAAAATTTCCCGCTGCGCTGTGTGATACGGATGGGCCCCCTCCGTGTTGGTGTGGCCGAGTTTCGCCCTCCTTGCCGACCGTGCGGCATGCCCCTTCAGCGCTTGCTCATGGAAATCAATCGCCATTCTGTTGACGAAACTGCCCACCGGAGAGCCCCGTGGACGCGCCTCACAGGGATGGATGCGGTGGCCAGGATCCGCCGAGTTCGGACACGTTCAGTAACAGGTGCACATCGCCGTGCGATCCAATGTGTCCTGGGTCACATTGACCGCTGGATGCGCCGAGCGTTTACTCGCTCCCCTGTGAACATTCTGTGACGGTGTTCTGTAACTCTGGGGTGGGGTTGTGGAGTTGAGTCGAGGCGCGCGCGGCGGCGCGCGGGTGACCGGATGGGGAGTGGCAGCGGCGCTCGTGGTGGCTGCCACGACGTCGTTCACCGCAGGGGCGTCGCCCGCGGCCGCCGCCACGTGCACCGAGGGGGCGGGATCGGACTTCAACGGCGACGGCGTCCGCGACATGGCGGTCGCCGACCCCGAGGCCACCGTGGCGGGGAAGGCCGGAGCGGGGCTCGTCCGTGTCGTCCTCGGAGGCGACAAGGGAGTCTCCGAGATCTCCCAGAAGCTGAGCGGCATGACCGCGGACCCGGAGACGGGCGACAAGTTCGGGTCGTCGCTCGCGGTGTACGACGCCGACAAGGACGGGTGCGACGACTTGGTGGTCGGCGCACCGTACGAGGACGTCAAGACCGCCGACGGGCCCCAAGCGGACGCCGGGGCCGTGTACGTCATCCACGGACGGCCCTCCGGCATCGGCGAGGGCTCAAAGATCCAGAGCTACACGCAAGCGGGACTCGACGGAGACACCGCGACCGAGGCCGGAGATCTCTTCGGCTACGCGCTGGCGGCGGGCGTCAAGACGGGCGGCAAGCCGTACCTCGCCATCGGCGTTCCGGGCGAAGCCATCGGCAGGATCTCGGACGCCGGATGCATCCACTACGTCCAGGGCACCACCAAGACCACGGTGAACCAGGACGACCCCGACGTGCCCGGCGTGGCGGAGGCCAACGACCGGTTCGGGCAGTCCCTCGCGGCCACGAGCCGCTTCATCGCCGCGGGTGCGCCCGGCGAGGCGATCGGTGACGAGTCGTTCGCCGGAGCGGTGACGCTGTTCAACCACACCATCGACGACGGGCGGCCGACCTCGCTCGACGGGGTGGACGAGGACCATCCGGCCTTGGTGACGGGCGCGGCAGCCAAGGACGATCGCTTCGGCACCGCGCTGTCCATGATCCCCTACCGGCCGTCGGGGGCGGACTCCGAGACGGACGCGCTGCTGGCCGTCGGCGCGCCCAACGAGAACGTGGGCACGGTCGCGGACGCGGGTGCCGTCACCGTCATCCGCATCAAGCCGTCCGGTGCCATCTCCGAGGTCGACTTCGTCGACCGGCTGGCCTCGGGGGGCAACGAGCGCCCCGCGGCGGCGGACTTCTTCGGCCAGCAGGTCGCCCTGGCCAACACCGAGCCGGGTGCGACCGCCACCGCCGCGACGATCAGGCTCGCCGTCAGCGTCCCCAACCAGGAGGTGGGGGCCGTGGAGAACGCCGGTGCCGTGCACGTCCTGTCCCCGCTCGGTCCGTCCGGGGCGGGGGGCAAGGTCCTCACCCGGGGGCACGGCCTGCCGGGCACGGCCGAGGCGCGCGACTTCACGGGCCTCGGCCTGTGGGGCACGTACAGGGACCTGTATGTGGGCGTGCCCTACAGCAAGACGTCGGGCGACCGTAAGGGCCTGGTGTACGCGACGTCCTGGAAGCACATCGACGGCGGCACGGGGTCGGTGCGCACGGTGAAGCCGGGGGCGGGCGGCGTCCCGGACGAAGGCAAGGCGTTCGGCACGGACATCCGCTAGGCGGCGCCGGGCGGCGCGGGCCCCGGGGGGTGCGCCGCCTTCAGCCCATGACGCAAGCGCTTTCGACGCAGGGGGAATCGTGAAGAGCAGGGCAGCACGGAGGGCGCGAAGAGCGGTCGCCGTGGCCGGAGTGATCACCGCCGTACTGGCCGCCGGAATCACCGGCTCGCCGGTGGCGACCGCGGAGTCGTCCGAACGGCAGTCTGCGTCCCCGGGCAGGGCACCGGGCACGGCGCCGGGCACGGAGTTCACGGACGCCGCGGCCGCCCGGCGCGCGGGCGAGTCCGGGAAGCGCGTCGAAGTCCTCGGACGGCGCACCGAGCGCAGCCAGACGTTCGCGAACCCGGACGGCACCTTCACCGCCAAGGAGTTCGCGGAGCCGGTCCGTACCCGCAAGGGCCGCACGTGGACCGGCATCGACACGACGCTGGTCGAGCGGCCCGGCGGTGTGCTCGTCCCCAGGGCCACTCCCACGGCCGTGAGCATCTCGCAGGGTGGAAGCGGCCCGTTCGCCACGATGGCACGGGACGGCAGGAAGCTCTCCTTGTCCTGGCCCGGCAAGCTGCCCGTTCCCGAGGTCGAGGGCCCCACGGCCACGTACCGCTCCGTGCTGCCGGACGTCGACCTGGTCGTCCGCGCGGAGACCGAGGGCTTCGCGCACATGCTGGTCGTCAAGTCCGCCCGGGCAGCGGCCCATCCCGACCTCGCCGCCATCGAACTGCCCATCGAGGCCGAAGGCCTGGCCGTCCGCAAGGACGCAGAGGGCGGGCTCGTGGCGAAGGACGAGCAGACCGGGGCCACGGTCTTCGAAGCCGCGCAGCCGGTGATGTGGGACTCGCGCGGGGACGGCAGGACCGTCGGCCCGCGGCAGCACGCCACGACGGCACCGCAGGCCACGCCGGGCGACGGCGCCCGGGTCGCGGACGTCGCACTCGGACTGCGGAAGCACGCCATGACCCTGAAGCCGGACCTGAGCCTGCTCAGGGGCGCGAACACGCGCTATCCGGTGATCATCGACCCGGTCGCGAGGACGAAGGGCCGCACGGGCTGGACCTGGGTGTCGTCCGCGAAGCCGGGCCTGGAGGGCTGGAAGTTCCCCAACTCCGACGACGGCGTCGAGTCCGGCAAGGGCGTCGGCCGCTGCCCGGCGAGCTACTCCGTGCGCTGTACCGGCAACGACGACGTGCAGCGCCAGTACTACGCCCTGCCGACCGGAAGCTTCGAGGACAAGAAGATCCTCAAGGCCGAGTTCGCGATCACTCTGGTGCACACGTACAACAGCGAGGCGCGCTCGGTGCAGCTGCACCGCGTGAACAGCTCCGGCGGCAGCGCCATCAACTCCCGCACGAACTGGTCCAACAGGCCTTCCAGCAAGGACCACATCACCTCCGAGTCACCGACGAACCCGACCGGCTCCTGCTCGGCCACCAACCAGAACGTGCGCTTCAACGTGAAGGGCACCGTCCAGAAGGCGGCGTCCAGCGGCTGGGACACCACCACGTTCGGTCTCCAGGCCGCCAGCGAGGACTCCTACGCGTCGTGGAAGCGGTTCTGCAACAACGCCGCACTCGAAGTCACGTACAACAGGCCGCCCTACCAGCCGAAGATGGACGAGCTGTCCATGAGCACCGGTGGCACGTGCACCTACGGAGAGGCCACCAAGCACTACACGAAGAAGGCGCCGGCGCTGGCGGCGAGGGTGTGGGATCCGGACCACGGCGACGCGAACGGGAACACGGAGAAGCTGAGGGCCCAGTTCGAGATCTTCTGGACGGACAAGAACGGGAAGGAAGAGAAGCGCGTTGTCACGACCCACTACCGGCAGTCGGACAGCATGTCCGGCCGTGACAGTGGCTTCCAGGACTTCACCTACACCGTCGGCAGCGACATCACGGGCGATGGCACAGGGGGCTTCAAACTGCCGCAGAACACCGTGATCGGCTGGTGGGTGCGCGGCGGCGACGACATCGGTGGCTCCGACGAGTCCTGGGGCCCGTGGAGCCACGAAGGGTCCGGCACCCGCTGCGAGTTCATCCTCGACGAGACCAAACCCGACGCGCCCGAAGTGAAGTCGGAGTCGTTCCCGGACGACGGCAAGTGGCACGCGGGCGTGGGCGACTACGGCACTTTCGAACTGCACTCGGAGGGCACCGACGTAGTGAAGTACCGCTACCAGTTCACGGGCGAGGCGGAGAAGACCGTCACCCCCAGTGCGCCGGGCAGACCGGTCACGTTGCGTTGGATGCCGCAGCGGGAAGCCCCCATGACGCTGTACGTGGAGGCCGAGGACCGGGCGGGCAACAGCAAGGAGATCACCAGGTCCTACCGCTTCCGGGTCGCCAAGGGGCGCTCGGCCAAGGCTTCCTGGGCCCTCGCTGACCCTGTCGGATCCAAGCAGGCCGCAGGCAACGACAACACCGCGGCGGCCACAGCGGGCTCCGGCGTGACGTTCGGGGCGAAGGGGCCGCACGGCTCGGTGCGCACCGCGGCGACCCTCGACGGCAGCAGCGGCGCCTACCTCAACGCGGGTCAGCACGTCGTCGACACGGACAAGACCTTCTCCGTCGCGGGCTGGGTGCTGCTTCCCGAGCTGCCGAGGTCCTCGATGACCGTGATCAGCCAGGACGGTTCCGCCCAGTCCGGCTTCTCGCTCGGGTACGACGCCACCTCCCGGCGGTGGTCCTTCCGGGCACCTGACAGCGAGATCGGATCGGTCACCTCGTGGGAGGTCCAGGGCCCGAGGCCGGTGCCCGGCGAATGGACCCACCTCGTGGGCGTCTACGACAAGGACGAGGTCAAAGCGGGCTCGGACGGCACGATGCGCATGTACGTCAACGGCACGCTGGTGAACGGTGACATACAGGAACGTCCGACGACCTGGAACGCCACCGGCTCGCTCCAGATCGGGCGGGCCCTGGAGCCCGATGGATACACCGCGCACCTCAAGGGGACGGTGGCGGACGTGCAGGTCTTCGACCGCGTCCTGGCCGCGGGCGAGACCCGGAGCCTGGGCGGGATCCCGCCCTTGCAGGTCGCTTACTGGGACATGGACGAGGCCACCGGCGCGACGGTGCCGGACCGTTCGGGCGGCAAGGGGCTGACGATGCGCGGCGGTGCCTCCCTCTACCAGGCGGACGACTCCTGCGACGTGCTCGACCCGAACTGCAAGCCCGCCGAGCAGCCCGTGTGGGGCGACGGCCACCTGGCGCTGAACGGCAAGGACGGCTACGCGAGCCGTACCGCAGGACTGCTGAAGTCCAAGGCCAGCTTCACGATCACCGCACGGGCCAGGCTCAGCTCACCCGACGCCACGGCCAGCCAGACGGTGTTCGCGCTGCCGGGGACCGAGGGGTCGGCGGCCACGGTCCGCTTCGACAAGGAGTCCGGCCGCTGGCAGCTGCGGCTGACCGAGAAGGACGCAGCGGACGCCCCCGTGCAGGAAGCGATCGCGAAGGGGGTCCAGCCCAGCACGTCGGGCGACGGTGACCACCTGGCCCTGTCCTACAACGCGCTCTTCGAAGAGGTCCGGCTGTATGTGAACGGCCAGTGGACGGACCAGGTCGTGAAGTGGCCCAACGACTGGGACTTCGCCAAGACCGGTGTGCAGGTGGGCCGCTCGGGGCTGGCGTCGGGCTCCGCGTACTTCTCCGGCGCGATCGACGAAGTGCGGCTCTTCGAAGGGGCCTTCGACGAGCCGCTGGTCGCCACGGTGGCGAGGCTCGAGTCCGGTGTGAACCTGGACGGAACGGTGACGTAGGCGAGGGCACGCGGGCGGGACGGCTCCATGGCCGTCCCGCCCGGCAGGCCGCCCCGCGGGCATAGCCCTCTTCCCACACCTCCCGGAGATCTGTCATGTCTACGTCCAAATGGTTCCGACTGCCCTCCTGGTCCGCGCGCCGGGGCGCGCGCCGCCAGATCGTCCTCGCGCTCGGCGTCTCCCTGGCCGTGGGGCTGCTGCCGCAGTACGCCCCGGACGCGGCGGCCGACGACAAGGGCCGGACCCGGCCCGAAATCCAGGACCTGAGCAAGCCGGTGCCCGGCAAGGACCTCAAGGGCGAACGGCCCAGGGCCAACCCGGCCGAGCGGGCCCGGGTGAACCGGGCGGCCGCGGTGGACTGGCCGAAGCCCGGGAGCGACGCGGTGTCGCTGGGCTCCGCGAGCCGTGCGGCCAAGGCCGAAGGCCTGCCCCTGGAGATCGGCCCGCCCAAGAAACGGACGAGATCCAGTCCGGGCACACCGGACGCCGTCAAGGTCGACGTGGCCGACCGGAGGACGACGAAGGCAGCGGGCGTCGACGGCGTCCTGCTCACCGTCGCCGACGCGGGCAAGGCCACGCGGGCGGGCCGGACCGACGCCCCCGGGGCCGTCCGCGTCACCCTCGACTACTCGGGGTTCGCCGAGGCCTACGGCGCCGGATACGGATCCCGTCTCCGCCTGGTGCAGCTGCCGCAGTGCTCCCTGAGCACGCCGCACAAGCGCGGCTGCGCCACCCCGCGCGAGCTGCCCACGGCCAACGACACCGCCGCCCGGACCCTGAGCGCGGACGTTTCCGTCACGGCGCGGGGAACGCGGTCCGCCCCCACCGTGCTCGCGGCGACCGCCGGGGCCTCGGGCGACCAGGGCAGCTTCGGCGCCACCCCGCTCGCGCCCTCCGCCGAGTGGAGCGTCTCCAACTCCTCCGGCGCGTTCAACTGGACGTACCCGCTGCGCACGCCGCCAGCACCGGGCGGGCTCGTGCCGTCCGTCGCGCTCGGCTACAGCTCCCAGTCCGTCGACGGTCAGACGGCCGCCACCAACAACCAGGGCTCCTGGATCGGGCAGGGCTTCGGCTACGAGCCCGGCTTCATCGAGCGGCGGTACAAGCCGTGCGCCGACGACGGCCAGGCCAAGACCAACGGCGACCAGTGCTGGGCGTACGACAACGCCACCATCCAGCTGGCCGGGGGCAGCTCCGGTGAGCTGATCAAGGACGACGACACCGGCGAGTGGCGGATCAGCGGTGACGACAACAGCAAGGTCGAGAAGCTGACCGGAGCCAGCAACGGCGACGACAACGGCGAGCACTGGCGCGTCACCACCACCGACGGCACCCAGTACTACTTCGGCCTGGACAACCTGCCCGGCTACACCTCCGGCAAGGAGCAGACCGGCTCCACCTGGACGGTTCCCGTCTACGGCGACGACTCGGGCGAACCCTGCTACGACGCGACCCTCGCCAACGCCCACTGCAAGCAGGCCTGGCGGTGGAACCTCGACTACGTCGTCGACCCGCACGACAACGCCATGTCGTACTTCTACGGCAAGGAGACCAACTACTACACGCAGGGTCTGAAGACCGACGAGAACGGCAAGTCGTACACGCGCGGGGGGTACCTCAAGCGCATCGACTACGGCCAGCGCGACGGCAAGGTCTACAGCACGCCGGCCGCCGCCCGCATGGTGTTCGACACCGACGAGCGCTGCCTGGCCGCGGCGGCCGACTGCCAGCCCGGCGACCTCACGGACGCGACGGCGGGCCGCTGGCCGGACGTGCCCTGGGACCTCAACTGCAAGGCCGACACCAAGTGTAAGGGCCAGAACAGCCCGACGTTCTGGACCCGCAAGAAGCTGAGCAAGGTCACGACGCAGATCCGCTACGGCGACGGCTACGCCGACGTCGACTCGTGGAGCCTCGGCCACCTCTTCACCGACAACGGCGACAGTTCGAAGTCGCTGTGGCTCAACACCATCAAGCAGACCGGGCACGCGGGCTCCGGGACGGCCGACACACCGGCCGTCGAACTCCTCGGTCAGCAGCTGCCCAACCGCGTCGACAAGCCGGGCGACCACATCCAGGCGATGAACCGCTTCCGCATTTCGGGAGTCGACAACGGTTCCGGCGGCCGCCTCGACGTCCTCTACCGCGAGGCCGACTGCAAGGCGTCCGCCCTGCCCGACGCGGACAGCCCCAAGAAGGCCTGCTACCCGGTGAAGTGGAATCCGCCGGGCGCGGAGGACCCGATCACCGACTGGTTCCACAAGTACCTCGTCGCCCGGGTGGTCGAGGACGACGTGACGGCGGACACGCCGGACAACGTCAGCGAGTACGACTACCAGGGCGACGCGGGCTGGAAGAAGGCCCGGGCCGACGGCATCACCAAGAGCGAGTACCGCACGCACAGCGACTGGCGCGGCTACGGCAAGGTCCGGGTGACCAAGTCCGACGGCACCGTGAGCTCCGCCAACCAGCGCACCGAGCACGTCTTCCTGCGGGGCCTCGGCGGAGAGGTCACGGACTCGACCGGCACGAAGCACGCCGACGACGAGGAGCTCTCCGGTCAGGAACTGGAGACGATCACCTACGACGGCGGCTTCGCGGCCGACAAGATCGTCTCGAAGAGCATCAGCACGACGTGGACCCGAGCCACCGCGACCCGGGTGAAGGACTGGGGCACCCGCAAGGCCTACTACGTACGGCCGCAGACCACGCGCACGTACACCGCGCTGCCGGACGACAAGTGGCAGGAGGTGGCCGCCACCACGCGCTACGACGCGGCCACCGGCCGCGCGGTCGAGATCGACGACTTCGGAAAGATCGGCGACAGCGGCGACAACCTGTGCGCCCGGACCGAGTACGCGGACAACAAGGCCAAGAACATCTACGACCTGGTCTCCCGCGCCGAGAAGGTCGCCGTCACCTGCGACGCCAAGCCGGACCGCAAGACCCAGGTCATCTCCGACGAGCGCACCTTCTACGACGGCAAGGGCCTGGGCGAGGCGCCCACCAAGGGCGATGCCACCAAGGTCCAGCGGCTTTCCAAGCACGACGGCACCACGCCCACCTACCAGACGGTGTCCGAGACCACGGCCGATGACTTCGACAAGTTCGGACGGCCGCTGAAGGTCAAGGACGCGAAGGGCACCGAGACGAAGTTCGCGTACACCGAGACCGACGGCCTGACGACCAAGCAGACGGAGACGAATCCGCTCGGCTGGCAGGTGTCCACGGAGTACGTGCGCTCGTGGGGCGCCACCGCCGCGCAGGTCGACATGAACGGCAAGCGCAGCGACCTGGCCTATGACGCACTGGGCCGCCTCACCTCGGTCTGGCTGCCCGACCGGTCGCGGGACAAGGACTTCACCCCCTCTATCAAGTACAGCTATCTGATCCGCAAGACCGCGTCGACAGCGGTCAAGACGGAGCGGATCGAGAACAACGGCACGTCCTACGGCACCGAGTACACGATCTACGACGGTTTGCTGCGGCCCCGCCAGCAGCAGTCCGAGGGCCCGAACGGCGGCCGGATCGTCGCCGACACGCACCGCGACGGCCTCGGCAACGTCGTCGAGACGGCCTCGGACTACTACACCACCGGCGCGCCCGCCGCCACGGTCTTCAAGCCCGGTGGCGAGGTGGACGGTCAGACCGTCACGCGGTACGACGGCGCGGGGCGCAAGACAGCCGAGATCTTCAAGGTCGCCGACGAGGAGAAGTGGCGCACCACGTACGCCTACGGCGGTGACCGTGTCCACGTCGACCCCCCGCCCGGTACGGCACCCACGACGACGCTCACGGACGGCCGCGGCAGGACGACCGAGATCCGCCGCTACAAGGGGGACAAGCCCGCCCCGACGGGCACGTCCGCGGACTACGAGGCCACCTCGTACACGTACACGCCGGCCGGACAGCTCAAGTCCGTCGAGGACCCGGCGGGCAACACCTGGTCGTACGGATACGACCAGCGCGGCCGCAAGACGTCGGCCACCGACCCGGACACGGGCAAGTCGACGTACACGTACGACTCCTTGGACCGCCTGGTCTCCACCACGGACATGCGCGGCAAGTCGACGTCCACCAAGTACGACGAGCTGGGCCGCCCCACGTCGACGTGGGAGGGCGAGCCGGACAAGGGCACCCAGCTGACCGCGACCACCTACGACCACGTCGCCAAAGGCCAGACGTACGGCACGTACAAGTACGAGAACGGCAAGGTCCAGACCTCCACGCTCAACGTCCAGCTGGACGAGCTGTACCAGCCGACGCTGACCAAGGTGGCGCTGGGCGGTGACACGGCCTCCGAGCTCGCGGGCACCTACGAGTTCGGCACCCAGTACAACCCGGACGGCACCGTCCAGTCGCAGAGCATCCCCGCCGCGGGTGGCCTCGGCTCCGAGACGCTCACCTACACGTACGACGCCCTGCAGCGTCCGACGCAGCTGCTGTCCACCCTGGACGGCAAGCGCCAGGGAGCGTACGTCGGACAGGCGTCGTACGCCCCGACCTCCCAGCTCCAGCAGCTGGAGCTCGGCACGGTCGGCGGCTCGGACGGCAGGAAGACCTGGCTGACCTACGAGTACGAGCGCGGCACCGACCGCCTGAAGAACTCCACGGTGGACGTCTCGGGTGTCGACGCGGTGACGTACGACGCCGACTACACGTACGACGCCTCCGGCAACGTCACCTCGATCGCCGACACCCCTCAGGGCGGCCAGGCCGACGTCCAGTGCTTCCGCTACGACTGGCAGCGGCGCCTGAAGGCCGCCTGGGCGACGTCCCACCCCTCCGACGGCGCGGCGGGCACCGGCAAGCAGGACAAGGCGTGCGCGAGCGACCCGAGCGCGGCGACGCTCGGCGGGCCGGGAGCCTACTGGCAGGACTTCGACTACGACGCCTCGGGCAACCGCAGCAAGCAGGTCCTGCACGGCGTGAGCGGCAAGCCGGACGTCACCCGGACGTACACCTACGGCAAGGACGCGGACGGCAACGGCGGCCCGCACACCCTCACCAAGGTCGTGAAGGACACTCCCGCCAGCAGCAGCGGTCCAGCCGTCAAGGCGCAGGACACCTTCGCCTACGACGCGGCGGGCAACACCCGCCAGCGCGTGCTGAACGGCACCACGCAGGACCTGACCTGGAACGCCGAAGGCCGGTTGGCCAAGTCGGTGAAGCCGGACACGGAGGCCACGGCCTTCTCGTACGACGCCTCCGGCAACCGGCTGCTGCGCAAGGAACCCGGTGAGCAGACGCTGTATCTGCCGGGCATGGAGCTCAGCCTGAACACGAGCACCCGGGCGGTGCAGGCGACCCGTTACTACGGTTTCGGCGGCCGGACGGTGGCCATGCGCACGCCGAAGGGCGTGCAGTTCTTGGCGGGCGACCACCACGGCACCTCACTGGCTGCCGTCGACGCGAAGTCGGGCGAGGCCACCCGCCGCCGGATGGACCCGTTCGGCAACGCACGCGACACCGGCACGGTCGAGCCGTGGGTGGACGACAAGGGCTTCCTGGGCAAGTCGGTCGACGCGACGACGGGCCTGACGCACATCGGCGCACGGGAGTACGAGCCGGAGAACGGCCGCTTCGTCTCGGCCGACCCGCTGATCGACTTCACCGATCCGCAGCAGATCAACGGCTACGCGTACGCCAACAACAGCCCGGTGACGCTGTCCGACCCGACCGGCGAGAGGCCCGACGACTGCATCTACATGGGCGTCACCTGCCGGCTGAAGGACAACGGCGGCTGGGAGGTCAAGCCCACCAAGACCTATTACCGGTACTACCAGCTCGACAAGACCCCGGCGCAGCGGAAGGCGATCGTCGCCCGTTCCCGCGCCGACATCCAGCAGAGCCGTGCCGTCCTGGCGGCCAAGGAACTCGGCAAGATCATCCAGGACGAGCTCGGCATCACGGACGCGCTCGACTGCTTCAGCACGGGGAGCCTCGGCTCCTGCGGGGCGACGATCCTCAACGTCGTCACGAGCGCGATCGGCGCCAAGGTCGGCCAGTTGACCAAGAAGTACTTGCTGAACTGGCGCAAGGGAGTCGCCCTCGGCAAGCGCATCTGGGGCCTGCTCAGCCAGCTCAAGGACAGCGTCGGCAAATGGCGCACCCTCGACAAGCGGGCCGACAAACTGGAGGACGCGGCCGCCAAGTCGAGCTGCGCGACCGGGAACAGCTTCACACCCACGACCAGAGTCCTGATGGCCGACGGCAGCACGAAGGCCATCAGAGACGTCGACGTGGGCGACAAGGTCCTGGCCACCGACCCGAAGACCGGCAAGACGAAGGTCGAGACGGTCACCGCGGAGATCAAGGGCAAGGGCGCCAAGCGCCTGGTCAAGGTCACGATCGACACGGACGGCAAGAAGGGCCCCAGGACCGCCTCCGTCACCGCCACGGACGGCCACCCCTTCTGGGTCCCGGAACTCGGCGAGTGGATCGACGCGACGGACCTCCACCCGGGCCAGTGGCTCCGCACGAGCGCGGGAACGCACGTACAGATCACGGCGGTCAGCCGCTGGACCCAGTCGGCGACGGTGCACAACCTTACGGTTGCGGATCTGCATACGTACTATGTGGTGGCAGGGGCCACACCGGCCCTCGTTCACAATGCAACGCCAGGTCAGAAGTGCGATCTGACGCTGGGTGCCGGTCCGAATGCCCGAGAGGGAGTCGGCTTGGAGAACGGTGATATTGAAGCAGATGGCGTTCGAGATCTGATCAATGAATCCGGCAATGCACACGGCTGCCACACCTGCGATGCCACGACCCCTGGCACCAAAGACGGGGATTGGATTCCAGATCACCAGCCGCCGTCCAGTCTTGTGGCCCCCGGATCTCCTCAGACGGCGTATCCCCACTGTCTGCCCTGTGCTAGGCGGCAGGGCGGGGTCGTCTCACAACTTTCACAAGGAAAGAGCAAGAAGGAATGGTAGCTAATAGCCCTGTGGTTGCATTCCTGGCAAAAATCGAGCACGGGTGCCTGATCTTGCGGGATGCGGGAAGTGACGATGACGTCAGCGACTGGGACCCGGCGTCCAGCAGCTGGTATCAGGAGGGCAGTTCACTCATCTTCGGCGTTCAGGCCAGTGTCGACGGTCCTGTCGAATGCGAGGTATGGAAGGCGGCTCCGCCCGAGATGCTTCCGGCGAACCTCGTTGAGGTGCCACTTCCATGTCCGTCCGGGTGGCTCGTATTGCACGACCCAAACGAATACGCGCGAATGCAATTCACGGGATTCCGTGATTCTGTGACCTGTTCGGTAATGGTGGATGATCCGCAATTTCCGTCAAAGGTTCAGATCTTGCTGAGGGCGGAAGGCGAGTAGCTCTCGGCGCTCGCGGGGGAGTGGTACATATCTGCTCGTTGTGGTTCTTGACGATGCCCGCAGTCCCTTTAGGGGCAGCTTGCTCGATGAGGACATCGAACTTGCTCGCAATGCGCGCAGGCGAACATAGGCGACTTCGGTCACGCGTTCCTGGCGCAAACCAGAATCCCCGTCGGGTGGGTCTCATCCGGGGTTCCAGAACGTGACGTCCGCGTGTAGTGGGCGCGACCTTGCCAGCAGGATGTTTTTCCTTTGCCAGTCGTTGATGATCTGCGGAACAGAGAGAGTCTTATGCGTATTTTTCGCAGGCGGCGTTCGTGGTGTGCGGGTGCTGTGGTGGCGCCGGTTCTTCTGGGCGTGGTCGCCTGTGGCGCGGGCTCCGATGGGGAGGAAGAGCGGGCGGGGAAGGGCCGCGATGCCTCGCAGGGCGTGAAGGCCGAGAGGGCGGACGGGCAGGCGCAGACGGGTGGGGATCGTCGGGCGGCGTTGAAGAAGATGGCGCTCGCTGCCGAGGACGTGGGTGGGCGCAAGATCAGGCCGATGAACAACGCGTTGGCGGCGGCGTACGGGAAGGGCGGATCCATCGCCGATCCGGCCCGGTGCCGACCGCTGGACGACATGTTGTCGTACGGCTCCAGCCCCGAGCCCAAGGCGTTCCATCCCCTCTCCGTCGTCGAGAAAGGCTCCACGTACAACGAGCCGAAGGGCACGAAGCTCGTTGTGGGCCTCGCGGCGCACGACGTGTCCGGCGCCAAGAAGGTGCTGGCGAAACTGCGGGCTGCGGTGACGAAGTGCGGTAAGGGCTTTGAAGGCGGGAATGGCGCGTACAACGAAGTCCAGGAGCAGTCCGCCGAGGGCCTCGGAGACGAATCGGTCACGTACGTGGTGTGGGGCGGCGCACACGGGGAGGACGCCGGCGCCATGTTCACCGTGGTGCGCAGCGGCTCGACCGTCGTCACCTTCAACGCCACCAACCTGGAGGCGCCCTGGGAGGTCACGAAGCCTGACCGCGAGCTGCTCAAGGCCCAGTTGGCGAAGGTGGCGAAGGCGGCGCGCTGAATCAACACGGCCGCAGACCTGCCAGGGCAGGGCTACGGCTGGGAAGTGCGCCCTCGGGTGGGTACGGCGCCGGTCTTGAGGGCGGTTATGAGAGTGCCGAGTTGGGCGGGGTGGGTGGTGAGGATCGTTTGTGGGTCGTCGCTTTCCCGGAGGAGGACGGTGCCATGGGGGCCTGCGGCCACGTAGACGCAGGAAGATGCGTTCTCGCTGTAGGTGGACTTCTGCCAGTTGAGTGCGTCCATGGGGTAGTGATCCTCAGGTATTCCGTGCCAGGCGGTGGATGACGTCACGGGAAGCATCCTGCTTGAGGGTGACCTTTTCCATGCGGTCCAGGACCAGTCGGTACATCTCCAGCTGTCCGGGTGCGTCGATGAGTTCACTGCCGTGGGCCGTGTCGAGCTGCGCGGTGTCGAGGGTCGGGACGGGACCGTACGCGTAGTCGAGGCCGTGCCCCGCCGTGGGGAACGAGGTGCCGCCGAAGGGGATCACCCGGACGGTGATGTGCGGCTGCTCGCTCAGCTCGGTGAGGTGTTCCAGCTGCGCACGAGCCGCCTCGCGGCCGCCGAACTGCATGCGCAGGGCGGCCTCGTGGATGATCGCGGTGTACGGAACGGGTGCCTCGCGGTGGAGGACCGCCTGGCGCTTGATGCGGTGCGAGACGCGGTGCTCGATCTCGTGGGGGCGTAGCGCCGGCACCGCCTCGTGGAAGAGCGCGCGGGCGTGTTCGGGCGTCTGGAGCAGGCCGGGGATGTTGATGACCTGCGCCACCCGCAGGGCGGTGGCGTGGTGCTCCATCTCCGCGACGTCCAGCATCCGGGGCGGGAGCAGGTCGCGGTACTCCTCCCACCAGCCGCGCGTGCGGTCTGACGCCATACCGGCGAGCGCGTCGACCAAGGGCCGGTCGGTGCAGCCGTACATATGGGCGAGGGTGTTGATGCGGTCGGTGCTCACCCCGAAGCGGTTGGCCTCGATGTTGCTGATCTGGGCCTGGGTGGTGCCGAGCGTGCGGGCGGCCTGAGCCGCGGTCATGCCCGCTCGCTCGCGCATGCGGCGCAGCTCCATACCGATGCGGAGGCGGCGCGCCGTCGGGATGTTCCTTGGTGCCATGTCCTCGTTCCCTTCCATGAGCCTGAGGCGGCGGTCACTCACACGAGGGAAATCCCTGAAGGTTTTGGCTCCATCTGCAAAACGTTCAGGGTGTGCAGTCTACGGTTTCCCGTGCGTCGCCAACTTGCCTCACTCGTAGGTCGGAAACGCCCGCGCCGTACGGCGTGTCTCGGCATGCCCATCGCCGGTTCCGGCCCCTTCGTAGCCCAACTCCCAGCGCCCCAGGAGTGATCCATGCCCACCGTAGCCCCCGCCCCGGCCTGGTCATATGTTCTCCACCTCCCGCACGACCCCAGAGCCCCACGCGTCGCCCGCATGACCCTCCGCGCAGCCCTCGCCGCGCACGGACCCGTCGAACTCAGCGACGCCGCCGAGCTGTTGACCTCCGAGCTCGTCACCAATGCCTACCGGCACACGTCCGGGCCCGCCGCCCTCCGCGTACGCGGGCTGGACGGCTCGCGCCATGGGGTCCGGGTGGGCGTGTGGGACACCGACCCGCGCATCCCGCCCCCGTTCGACGCGACCCCCGCGCACCGCCCGCCCCTCCGTCCCGCCCCGCCGGGCGCAGACCACGGCCGTGGTCTGCATCTCGTCCGGCTGTGCGCCGACGCGTGGGGCGGCTTCCCGCTCGGTGACGACCTGTTCGGCCGGGGTGGCAAGCTGCTCTGGTTCGAGGTGGTGGCCCCGGGGCTGGCCTTGGAGGTCGTGGCGTGACGGCGGCGGACGCGCACACCCGTGCCCGGGCGGGCGCCAAGCAGGGCTGCGCCGCCCTCTCGGAATGATCTATTCCGCAAACTCCAAGGCGGCGGTCGAGCCTGTCCCGGCACGGGACACGCCCACGCCCGACCGCCCACACGTTCGAGCGCGCCTCGACACTCGCAGGATCGCCCAAACGCGGTGAAGTCCGTAGTATCCGACCTAGGGATGACGACCCACCCCAAAGGTGGAGGCCTCTGACCTGCGGTGATCCCTCTGTGTGTGCGGAACGTAACCTACCTTCATACCCGCCGTACCAGCCGCGCATGCGCTCGGGGGCCAGTGAACTTACCTCAATCTGGCTGAACTTTTGTTGATCGAGGCTTAGTTGACGGGTGCAGCGCCTTACCCTTCACAGGGTGAACCAATTGATGTCCCGCGCGTCCACGGACGCGCCCGAAGGAGCCGAATCCGCGCCGCCCGGAAATCTGCCCGGCGCGCTGCCAGCAGCGCTGCGCGCCGAACTCATCGCCTTCCGGCGTGACTTGCACATGCATCCGGAGCTCGGCAACCAGGAGTTCCGCACGACCGCGGCGATCAAGACGCGCCTGGAGAAAGCCGGGCTCGCGCCCCGCGTGCTCCCGGTCGGGACCGGGCTCGTCTGCGACGTCGGGGGCACCCCGGACACCGCTGGACGCCCCGTGCTCGCGCTGCGTGCGGACATCGACGCCCTGCCCATTCCGGACACCAAGACCAGCGCCACGTACCGCTCCACCGTCCCGGACCGTGCCCACGCCTGTGGCCACGACGTCCACACCACCGTCGTCCTCGGCGCCGGGCTCGTCCTCGCCGAGCTGGCCCGCGAAGGCCGGTTGCCGCACCCGGTGCGGCTGATCTTCCAGCCCGCCGAGGAGGTGCTCCCCGGCGGCGCCACGGACGCCGTCGCCTGCGGCGCGCTCGACGGGGTCGGCCGCATCATCGCCGTGCACTGCGACCCCCGCGTCGACGCGGGCCGCATCGGCCTGCGCCAGGGCCCGATCACCTCCGCCTGCGACCGCATCGAGGTCGCCCTGGACGGGCCCGGCGGCCACACCGCCCGGCCGCATCTGACGACCGACCTGGTCACGGCCGCCGCCAAGGTCGTCAGCGAGGTCCCGGCCCTGGTGAGCCGGCGCATGGACGCCCGCTCGGGCGTCTCCGTGACCTGGGGCCGCATCGACGCGGGCCACGCGTGCAACGTGATCCCGCAGCACGCCGAACTGTCGGGGACCATCCGCTGCCTCGACCTGAACGCGTGGCGGCAGGCCCCCGACATCGTGCACGCCGCCGTCCAGGAGATCGCCGACCTGCACCGCGCCAAGTCCGCGATCAACTATGTGCGCGGGGTGCCGCCCGTCGTCAACGACGCCGTCGTCACGGACCTGTTGAGGGACGCGATGGCCGCGCGGCGCGGCGCCGACGCGGTCGAGGACACCGAGCAGAGCCTCGGCGGCGAGGACTTCTCCTGGTACCTGGAGCACGTCCCGGGCGCCATGGCGCGACTCGGCGTCCGTACGCCCGGCGAACGCGGCGTACGCGACCTGCACCAGGGCGACTTCGACGCCGACGAGCACGCCATCACCGTGGGCGTCGAGCTCTTCACCGCAGCCGCGCTCCTCGACGCGGCCGACCGCACGGCCTGAGGCCCCGCCGGTCCACAGGACGTTCCCGTACGCACCACGGCCGCACCGCCAGAAGCCACCCGGCCGGGATCCCGTGAAGCGTCGCCGTCGGCACCCACAAGGCGCCACGGCCCGCCCCCGGGATCCACTCCGCGGTCACCCCGCCGTGAACTCCGCGCTCACCCGGCCGTGAACTCTGCGCTCATCCCGCCGTGAACTCTGCGGTCATTCCGCCACGAGCCCCGCGGCCATGCCGCGATGAACCCCGCGGCCGTCCCAGCCATGAACCCCGCGGCCATCCCGCCAGGGACCCCGCGGCCACCCCGCGCCGAACCCCGTGGCCACCCCGCCAGGGACCCCGCGGCCATCCCGCCAGAGACACCGCGGCCACCCCGCGCCGAACCCCGCGGCCACCCCGCGCCGAACTCCGTGGCCACCCCGCCAGGGACACCGCGGACATCCCGTGCCGAACCCCCCCGGCCATCCCGCCAGGGACCCCGCGGCCACCCCGCCACGAATCGATAACGGCCCCCGCCGAAACCGTTTCCCTCCCTTTCTACGCGCGTTAGTGTGCGCCGGAATCCGCGCCGTTCCAGGTGCGTCGGGGAACGTTCGGAACGTAAGGGGTACGTCCTATGCGTCGACGTCGTCAGATTCGCACCACTCGTCAAGGAAGCATTTCCCGCGCGGCCGTGGCGGTCGCGGCCCTCGCCCTCGTGGCCACCGCCTGTGGCGAGACCAGCAGCGACGCCGCCAAGGACGACGACGGCGGCGGCAAGAAGAGCGGCGCGTACCAGGGGAAGGGCATCGGACTCGCGTACGACATCGGCGGGCAGGGCGACCAGTCCTTCAACGACGCGGCCCACAGCGGCTACGCGCGGGCCCGCAAGGACTTCAAGATCGGCGGTGTCGACATGGAGCCCGGTGACGGCGAGTCCAGCGCCGACAAGACCCAGCGCATCGAACAGCTCGCCCGCCAGGGGTACGACCCGGTGGTCGGCGTCGGCTTCATCTACGCGCCCGCCATCCAGGACGTCGCGAAGAAGTACCCGGACACGACTTTCGGGATCATCGACGACAACACCGTGGAGGCCGACAACGTCGCCGATCTCGTCTTCCACGAAGAGCAGGGCTCTTATCTCGCGGGAGTCGCCGCCGCGAAGACGACCAATGCCGGACACGTCGGATTCATCGGCGGCGTCGACATTCCGATCATTCACAAATTCGAAGCCGGGTTCGTCCAGGGCGTGAAGTCGGTCGATCCGAAGATCAAAATCGAGCGGCGCTATCTGACCGAGAAACCGGAGGAGGGCGGGTTCGCCAGCCCCGACAAGGGCCAGGACGCCGCGAGCGGTCAGCTCGAAGCGGGCGCGGACGTGCTCTACCACGCGGCCGGGCTCTCCGGGCAGGGCGTGATCCAGGAGGCCGGGTCGCAGAAGAAGTGGGCGATCGGCGTCGACTCCGACCAGTACCGGCAGAAGGCCCTCGCCAAGAACAAGAGGTACATCCTCGGTTCGGCCTTCAAGGACGTGGGCGGAGCGGTGTACGACCTGACGAAGTCGGTCGTCCGCGGCAAGCCGATGACCGGCACGCAGCGGTACGACCTGAAGTCGGGGCGCGTGGGCTTCTCCGACTCCAACCCCGAGTACCGGCGGATGAAGGACGTCGTGGCCGCGGTCGAGCAGGCGAAGAAGGACATCATCAGCGGCAAGGTCAAGGTCAAGATCAAGCCATAGGGCCACGAGGGGCGAGCGCGAGGACGTCCAGCCCGTCCGGCGTTTGAGGACGAGGCCGAAGGCCGATCGCCCCGAGGTGGAGGGGCCCGCGCGCGGAGCCGGTTCGAGGCCAGGGGCCGGCCTCCGTGGGGAGGTTCACGTCGTACGTATAACTCCCGCACCGCCCCGCCCCGCGGGCGTCAACAAGTCGTACGTATAACCCGTTGCGCCCCGGCGGATCCGGCCCGCCGGGGCCGCGTCGACCAGGTGTCACCTGGCCGACGCCCGGCGGCCACAGCTCGATAACGGACCGGACAGAAGGGTTCTTATGTCAGGTCTACGCGCGTTACGCTGCGGCGAAATCGCGCCGGGTGAGGCGCGCCTCACGTACGTCCTCGCGTACGCCTCCGTACGTATCCGCAGCGTGTGCACGCGCAGCAGCGCACCTCCGCACGCGTGGCGGCCGTACCCGCGTGCACGTCAGGTCGTTGTCAAAAGGAGTTCGTCCCTATGCGCCGGGTGTCCCGACTCGCGCTCGCGTCCGCCGCGACCGCTGCCTTCGCCGTCACCGTCTCCGCCTGTGGCGGCACCTCAAGCGACGCCGCCAAGAGCGAGGACGGCGGCAAGAAGAAGGGCGTCGCGATCGCGTACGACGTCGGCGGCGCGGGCGACCAGTCCTTCAACGACGCCGCCACGGCGGGCATGGACAAGGCCGCCGCGGACTTCAAGATCGGCAAGAAGGCCGTCGAGCCGAACGACGGCGAGTCCGACGCCGACAAGATCCAGCGCCTCACCGAGCTGGCCAAGCAGGGCTACAACCCGGTCATCGGCGTCGGCTTCGCCTACGCGCCCGCCGTCAAGGAGGTCGCGGCCAAGCACCCGGACGTCACCTTCGGCATCGTCGACGACGCCACCATCAACGCCAAGAACGTCGCGGACCTGGTCTTCACCGAGGAGCAGTCCTCGTACCTGGCCGGCGTCGCCGCCGCCAAGGCCACCAAGTCCAAGACCGTCGGCTTCGTCGGCGGCGTGGACAACCCGCTGATCCGCAAGTTCGAGGCGGGCTTCGTCCAGGGCGTCCAGGCCACCGACAAGTCGGTCAAGGTCAAGCGCCAGTTCCTCACGGACAAGCCCGAGGACGGCGGCTTCTCCAGCCCGGACAAGGGCAAGGAGGCGGCCAGCGGCCAGATCGAGGGCGGCGCCGACGTGGTCTACCACGCCGCGGGACTCTCCGGCCAGGGCGTGATCGAGGCCGCCGCCGCCAAGAAGGTCTGGGCGATCGGCGTCGACTCCGACCAGTACAAGCAGAAGGCCCTCGACAAGTACAAGAAGTACATCCTGACGTCGGCCACCAAGGACGTCTCCGGCGCGGTGTACAACCTGGTGAAGTCGGTTCAGGATGACAAGGCCGAGGGCGGCGTCGTGCGCGCCGACCTCAAGTCCGGCGGCGTCGGCCTCGCCGACTCCAACCCGGAGTTCATGAAGATGAAGGACCTGCAGGCCGCCCTGAAGAAGGCCGAGCAGGGCATCGGCAGCGGCAAGATCAAGGTCAAGACGAAGCTGTAACGAGCGGCATCACGGCCGCGGAACGGGGTGTGGGCACCGAGGACCGAACGGTCCGCTCGCGCCCCGTTCGCGCGGCCAGCCTCAACCACCGCACAGCGCGCCGCAGTTGGCGGGACGCGGTGACGTCTGAGGCGTGAAGCAGGGGCACACCGCGTGCGCGGCGCAGGCCCCTTTCCTTTAAGTCCCCGAGGAGAGTGCGCCATCGACGCGTCCACCACCCCTCCGTCCACCGCCACCACGTGCGCGGTGGAACTCACCGGCATCACCAAGCGGTTCCCCGGTGTCGTGGCCAACCACGACATCCATCTGAGCGTCCGCAAGGGCACCGTCCACGCCCTCGTCGGCGAGAACGGCGCCGGCAAGTCGACCCTGATGAAGATCCTCTACGGCATGCAGAAGCCGGACGAGGGCACCATCGCCGTCGACGGCGAGCAGGTCGCCTTCGCCAGCCCGGCCGACGCCATCGCGCGCGGCATCGGCATGGTGCACCAGCACTTCATGCTCGCCGACCAGCTCACCGTCCTGGAGAACATCGTCCTCGGCAGCGAGAAGCTGTACGGCATCGGCGCCGGGGCCCGCCGCAAGGTCCTGGAGATATCCGAGCGCTACGGCCTCGGCGTGCGCCCGGACGCCCACGTCGAGGACCTCGGCGTCGCCGACCGGCAGCGGGTGGAGATCCTCAAGGTCCTGTACCGGGGCGCCACCACGCTCATCCTCGACGAGCCGACCGCCGTGCTCGTGCCGCAGGAGGTCGACGCGCTCTTCGACAACCTGCGCGAGCTCAAGTCCGAGGGCCTGTCCGTCATCTTCATCTCGCACAAGCTGGGCGAGGTGCTCTCCGTGGCGGACGACATCACCGTCATCCGGCGCGGCACGACCGTGGGCACGGCCGTGCCGTCGAAGACCACCCCGCGCCAGCTCGCCGAGCTGATGGTGGGCAGCGAGCTGCCGACGCCGGAGACCGCCGAGTCGACGGTCACCGACCGGCCGATGCTGGAGGTCGACCAGCTCAAGCTGCTCGCGGCCGACTCGGACCGGGCGCTCCTCGACGACATCTCCTTCACCATCCACGAGGGCGAGGTCCTCGGCATCGCCGGTGTCGAGGGCAACGGCCAGACCGAGCTGATCGACGCCCTCATCGGCCTCAAGCACGCCGACTCCGGGTCCGTCCGGCTCGCCGGTGAGGACATCACCGCCTGGGCGACGCGCAAGCGCCGCGAGGAGGGCGTCGGCTACATCCCCGAGGACCGCCACCGCCACGGGCTCCTCCTGGAGTCCCCGCTGTGGGAGAACCGCATCCTCGGCCATGTGACGGAGAAGCCCAACACCCGCGGCAAGGGCGGCTTCCTGCTGGACATCAAGGGCGCCCAGGCCGACACCCGTCGCATCGTCGAGGAGTACGACGTCCGTACGCCCGGCATCGACGTGACCGCGGCCTCGCTGTCCGGCGGCAACCAGCAGAAGCTGATCGTCGGCCGCGAGATGAGCCACAAGCCGCGCTTCCTCATCGCCGCGCACCCCACCCGCGGCGTGGACGTCGGCGCGCAGGCGCAGATCTGGGACCAGATCCGCGAGGCCCGCCGCGAGGGCCTCGCCGTGCTGCTCATCTCCGCCGACCTGGACGAGCTGATCGGCCTGTCCGACACGCTGCGGGTGATCTACCGCGGTCGGCTCGTCGCGGACGCCGACCCGGCCACGGTCACCCCGGAGGAGCTGGGTTCGGCCATGACGGGCGCGGCCTCCGGTCACCTGGAGCACGTGGAGGAACCCGAGAACACCACGTCCGCCGCGGCAGCGGAGGACGTCACGGAAGACGCCGGTCCGGAGGACGAGGCCCGATGAAGAAGTTCGACAAGGAGCGCCTGCTCCTCGCCCTCGCCGGGCCGGTCATCGCGCTCGTCGCGGCCATGGTGCTGACCTCGGTCGTCCTGGTCGCCTCGGGCAAGAGCCCGATCGAGCCGTACAGCCTGATGTTCGAGCAGGCGACCTACTCGGACATCCAGGTCCTGATCGTCAACCAGGCCGGGATGTACTACCTGGCCGCGCTCGCGGTGGCCGTCGGCTTCCGCATGAACCTGTTCAACATCGGCGTGGACGGCCAGTACCGCCTCGCCGCGATGGTCACCGCGGTCGTCGGCGCGCACGTCTCGCTGCCGTCCGGCCTCCAGATCCCGCTCCTGATCCTGGTGGCGATGCTCACCGGCGCCTTCTGGGCGGGCATCGCGGGCATCCTCAAGACCACCCGGGGCGTCAGCGAGGTCGTCGCGACGATCATGCTCAACGCGATCGCGACGAGCGTCATCGGCTACCTCACCCTTGAGGAGAACTTCGGCGTCCCGGTCGGCAACAACCAGACCACCGGCGTCATGCACTCCTCCGGCTGGTTCCCCGGCATCGACATGGGCTCCTCCGGCGAGATCTACGGCTTCGTGGTCGTCGCCGTGCTCGCGGGCGTCCTGTACTGGCTCGTCCTCAACCGCACCCGCTTCGGCTTCGACCTGCGCGCCACCGGCGCCTCCGAGTCGGCCGCCGCCGCCTCCGGCGTCAACGCCAAGCGCATGGTGCTCACCGCCATGCTGATCTCCGGCGCGGTCGCGGGTCTCGCGGGCATGCCGATCCTCCTCGGCGACGTGCACACCTACAGCCTGAGCTTCCCCACCGGACTCGGCTTCACCGGCATCACCATCGCGCTGCTCGGCCGCAACAACCCGGTCGGCATCGCCTTCGCCGCGCTGCTCATCTCGTTCCTCGACAAGGCGTCCCCGGCCCTTGACTACAAGGGGTACGACAAGGAGATCGCGGTCATCATGCAGGGCCTGATCGTGATCGCCGTCGTGGTCTCGTACGAGGCCGTGCGCCGCTGGGGGCTGCGCCGCCAGCAGCAGCGCGTCGGTGAGGAACTCGCCGCGGCCGCTCGCGCAGCAAGCACCAACGACTCCGTGAAGGAGGTGGCCGCGCGATGAGCACCGCCACCGTCACCAAGGCCGCGCCCGCGAAGACCGCGCCGGGCCGCCGCCGGATCTCGCTCCCCGTCCTGCTCCTGATCATCGCGGGCGTGCTCGTCCTGACCTCGGTCGTGCGGCTGGTCACGGACGCCCACGGCATCACCTCCACCGGGCAGATGTCCGGCGCCCTGCGCCTGGCGGTGCCGATCGGACTCGCGGGCCTCGGCGGCCTGTGGGCCGAGCGCGCGGGCGTGGTCAACATCGGCCTCGAAGGCATGCTGATCCTCGGCACCTGGTTCGGCGCCTGGGCGGGCTACCAGTGGGGCCCGTGGGTCGGCATCGTCTTCGGCATCCTCGGCGGGGCGATCGGCGGTCTGCTGCACGCGATCGTCACGGTCACGTTCAACGTCAACCACATCGTGTCCGGCGTGGCGATCAACATCCTCGCCCTCGGCACCACCCGCTATCTGTCGACGTACGCCTTCGAGGGCACGGACGGCGGCACGTCCAAGCAGTCGCCGGGTGTGGACTCGCTCGGCAAGTTCTCCGTGCCGGGCCTCTCGGACTGGCTGGTGGACCTCAACCAGAAGCACTGGTTCCTGGTCTCCGACCTCGCGGGCCTGCTCGGCGGGCTGCTCACCGACGTCTCGCCGCTGACGCTCATCGCCGTCGCGATGGTGCCGCTGAGCTGGTTCGTCCTGTGGCGCACGTCCTTCGGCCTGCGCCTGCGCTCCTGCGGTGAGAACCCGGTCGCCGCGGAGTCCCTCGGCGTCAACGTCTACAAGTACAAGTACCTGGCGGTCGTGATCTCCGGCGGCCTCGCCGGGCTCGGCGGCGCCTTCCTGTCCCTGGTGGCCTCGAACATCTACCTGGAGGGCCAGACCGGCGGCCGCGGCTACATCGGCCTCGCCGCGATGATCTTCGGCAACTGGATGCCGGGCGGACTCGCCATCGGCGCGGGCCTGTTCGGTTACACCGACAGCCTGAAGCTGCGGGGCGGCGGCACGAATGTCCACGCCCTGCTGCTCCTGATCGCCATCCTTCTGGTCATCGGTGCGATCTACCTGGTGTGGCGCAAGCGCTACGTCCCCGCGGCGATCACCGCGGTGATCTCGGCGCTGATGTTCGCCTGGTACGGCCTCACCGACGAGGTGCCGAACCAGGTCGTGACGGCCACGCCGTACGTCGTGACGCTGCTGGTCCTGTCGCTGTCGGCCCAACGCCTGCGGATGCCGAAGGCGAACGGCCTGCCGTACCGGAAGGGACAAGGGAAGTGACCACCGCTGCCGACTGGGAGGCCCTGCGGGACGCCGCGCGCGCGGCCATGTCCCGCGCCTACGCGCCCTACTCGGGCTTCCCCGTCGGCGCGGCGGCCCTGGCCGACGACGGCCGCACGGTCACCGGCTGCAACGTGGAGAACGCCTCGTACGGACTCGGCCTGTGCGCCGAGTGCGGCCTGATCTCCCAGCTCCAGCTCACGGGCGGCGGCCGCCTCACCCACTTCACCTGCGTGGACGGCAAGGGCGACATCCTCATGCCCTGCGGCCGCTGCCGCCAGCTCCTGTACGAGTTCGGCGGTCCCGGGCTGCTGATCGAGACGGCCTCGGGCGTCCGCAGCCTCGCCGAGATGCTGCCGGACGCGTTCGGCCCCGAGAACCTCGACTGAGCAAGGCCCCCGCCGACGGCGGGGGCCTTCTTCAACACCCCTTCTCTATGCGCGTAGAGTCCCGTCTACGCACGACTGTCACTGCCGGAAGGAATGCCATGGACGTCATCTCCGTCATCCGTACGAAGCGGGACCGGGGCGAGCTGAGCGACGAGCAGATCGACTGGGTCATCGACGCGTACACGCGCGGTGCCGTCGCCGACGAGCAGATGTCGGCCCTGGCCATGGCCATCCTGCTCAACGGCATGAACCGCGCCGAGATCGCCCGCTGGACGGCCGCGATGATCGCGTCCGGCGAGCGCATGGACTTCTCCTCGCTGTCCCGCCCCACCGCCGACAAGCACTCCACCGGCGGCGTCGGCGACAAGATCACGCTGCCGCTCGCCCCGCTGGTCGCCGCGTGCGGCGCGGCCGTGCCGCAGCTGTCCGGGCGCGGCCTCGGCCACACCGGCGGCACCCTGGACAAGCTGGAGGCGATCCCCGGCTGGCGCGCCCTGCTCTCCAACGAGGAGATGCTGAACGTCCTCGACGGCGTGGGCTCGGTGATCTGTGCGGCGGGCGACGGCCTGGCCCCCGCCGACAAGAAGCTGTACGCGCTCCGCGACGTGACGGGCACGGTCGAGGCGATCCCGCTGATCGCCTCCTCCATCATGTCGAAGAAGATCGCGGAGGGGACGGGCTCGCTCGTCCTGGACGTGAAGGTCGGCACCGGCGCGTTCATGAAGACGATCGAGGACGCCCGGGAACTGGCCTCCACGATGGTCGGCCTGGGCACCGACCACGGCGTCCGCACGGTGGCCCTCCTCACGGACATGTCCACGCCGCTCGGCCTCACGGCGGGCAACGCGCTCGAAGTCCGCGAGTCCGTCGAGGTCCTCGCGGGCGGCGGCCCGGCCGACGTGGTGGAGCTGACCCTCGCGCTCGCCCGCGAGATGCTCGACGCGGCGGGCCTGCCGGACGCCGACCCGGCGAAGGCCCTCGCCGACGGCTCCGCGATGGACGTCTGGCGCCGCATGATCGCCGCGCAGGGCGGCGACCCCGACGCGCAGCTGCCGGTGGCGCGCGAGACCCACGTCGTGACCGCGCCGTCCTCCGGTGTGCTCACCCGCCTCGACGCGTACGACGTCGGCGTCGCGGCCTGGCGTCTCGGCGCGGGCCGGGCCCGCAAGGAGGACCCGGTGCAGGCCGGGGCCGGCGTCGAACTCCACGCCAAGCCGGGCACCACGGTCACCGCGGGCCAGCCCCTCCTCACCCTCCACACGGACACCCCCGAGCGCTTCGCCTACGCCCTCGAATCCCTGGAGGGCGCGTACGACATCGCCCCCGAGGGCACGACGTTCTCGGCGAAGCCGATCGTCCTGGAACGCGTGGGCTGACCCCACGCGGGGAGCCCCATCCGTACGGAGGGTCCGGGGCGGAGCCCCGGTTTCGGGAAGGGGCGGGGTGGGGGAGAACGGCGCACCGATGAGTTCACCCCACCCCGCCGGTCCCTCCTACGTGGCAACCTCTGCGAACCTCATCGTCATCACCGGCCCCGTCCGCCAGGGCGACGTACCGGCCCTGTGCGCCGAGTTGCACCACCGCGCGGGGAACGGGCACACCGAAGTGGTCTGTGACCTGCGCGGCGTCACCACCGCCGACCTGGCAACCGTCGACGCCGTGGCCCGGCTGCGCCTGGCCGCCCGCAGGGCGGGCGTGGGGCTGCGTCTGCGCGGCCCCACCCCGGCCCTGTGGGCGCTGCTGCGCCTCGTCGGCCTCGCGGAGCTATGCGTCGAGGTGGAGCGGGACCCCGAACAGCGGGAACCACCGCTCGGTGTCGAGGAAGCAGTGGAATCCGGCGACCCGGCCCGCTGAGAGCTCGATGACCTGGATCGCCCAGGGCATGAACCCGCCGTTGTCCGGGTCGGGCTTGTACTGCGCGAACGCGGGCGTGCCGTTCGCCTCCACCGGGACGAGCCGGGAGCCCGCGCACGCCGCGCCCATCGTCGACATGAAGCCGGTGATGTCCTGCGGCCCGCGCAGCCACAGGTCGAACGGCGGCATCGTCATGACGGCGTCCTCGTGGAGCAGGGCGGTGAGCGCCGCCATGTCGTACCCCTCGAAGGCCTTCACGTAGCGGTCGAGGAGCTTGCGCTGCTCGTCGTCCAGCGGGTCGGACGTCGCGGTGTCGTCGGCGGGGCGCTCGGCGAGGGTCGCGCGGGCCCGCTGCAACGCGCTGTTCACGGAGGCGACCGTCGTGCCGAGCAGCTCGGCGACCTCGCTGGCCTTCCAGGCGAGGACCTCGCGCAGGATGAGCACCGCCCGCTGCTTGGCGGGCAGTTGCTGGAGCGCCGCGACGAAGGCGAGCCGCACGGACTCCTTGGCGACGGCCGCTTCCTCGGGGCCGCTGACGGCGGGCAGGACGCGCGCGTCCGGTATCGGCTCCAGCCAGACGTTGTCCGCGCGGGGGTTGAGGGCGGCCTGGGCCAGGGGTGTGGAGGCGGTCAGGTCCATGGGGCGGGCGCGGCGGTTGCCCGCGTTCAGCATGTCCAGGCAGACGTTCGTCGCGATGCGGTACAGCCAGGAGCGGAGGCTGGAGCGGCCCTCGAACTTCTCATAGCTGCGCCAGGCGCGGACCATCGTGTCCTGCACGGCGTCCTCGGCCTCGAAGGCCGAGCCCAGCATGCGGTAGCAGTACCCCGTGAGCTCGACGCGGTGCTTCTCCAGGCTCGCGTCCAGCTCGGTGGTCGCTCCAACGGTCCGGCTCATCCCAACCCACCCCTGTGCCTCTGCCTCGCCGACGCGGACGCCCCAGCACACCGGAAGCTACCGCAGCCCACTGACAACGGCCTCCGGAGCGGCGGAAACGGCAGCTCACGGGGGTTGTTTGCGCTATGGGCGCGCGCCCGCGCGACCATCCCGCGCGACCTCCCCGACCTCCCCGGGCCCCCGCGCGACCTCCCCGGGCTCCCCGGGCTCCCTCGGCGAACGGGCCCCCAAGGCGCCGTCAGCAGGCGCGCGCCACCGGGGTCACACGCCGGGCCGCCCGCGTCCCGAACAGCGTGATCCCCACGACGCCGACCACCGCGAGCACGCCGAGCGCCACGGTCCCGCCCCAGCCGCCGGAGTGGAAGGCGACCGCGCCGAGCGTGCCGCCCGCGCTGCTGCCCACGTAGTACGCGGACTGGTAGAGCGCGGAGGCCTGCGCGCGGCCCCGCGTGGCCGTGTGGCTCACCGACGAGGACGCCACGGCGTGGCCCGCGAAGAAGCCCGCCGTGATCAGGACCAGGCCGAGCAGCACGACGAGGACGTCGGAGGACAGGGAGAGCAGCAGGCCCGCGGCCGTCGTGCTCGCGGCCAGGTACAGCGCGCCGCGCCGCCCGAGCCGCATCACCAGCTTCCCGGCCGCGGCCGAGGAGGCCGTACCCACCAGATAGACGAGGAAGATCGAGCCGATGACGCCCTGCGGCAGCGAGAACGGGGCCTCGGTGAGGCGGTAGCCGATCACCGTGTAGACCGCGCCGAACACCGTCATGAACAGCGCGCCGATCGCGTACAGGCGGCGCAGCAGCGGGTTCGACAGATGCGAACGCACCGTGCGGCCCAGGGACTTCGGGCTGAGCGTGCCCGGCGTGAAGTGGCGCGGCGCGGGCAGCAGCGCGCGGAAGGCGAGCGCGCACAGGACGGCGACGGCACCGACCACGGCAAGCGCCCAGCGCCAGCCCCAGGCCTGCGCGACCCAGCCGGTGACGATGCGGCCGCTCATGCCGCCGATGGAGTTGCCCGCCACGAACATGCCGATCGCGGCGACCAGGGCCTTGGGCCGCACCTCCTCGGCGAGGTAGGCCATCGCGGAGGCGGGCAGTCCGGCGAGCGCCGCGCCCTGCACCGCGCGCAGCGCGATCAGCGCGCCCACCGAGGGGGCGAGCGGCACCAGCAGACCGACCACGACGGCGACGGCGAGCGACGCCGTCATCAGGGTGCGGCGGCCGTACCGCTCCGACAGGGCGCTCAGCGGCAGGACGAACAGGGCGAGCGCGCCGGTCGCGGCGGACACCGTCCAGCTCGCGGTGGACGCGCTCACGCCCAGGTCGGCGGAGATCAGGGGGAGCAGCGCCTGCGTGGAGTACAGCAGGGCGAAGGTGGCGACGCCCGCGAGGAAGAGCGCGAAGCTCATGCGGCGGTAGCCGGGGCCTCCGGGTGCCATGCGGGAGTCGCGCGCGGGGGTGGGTTCGGGAGCGGGGGACGACGGGGGAAGGGCGACCGCGTGGGTGGCGGACGCCCCGCTACTGGCAGGAGGCATGTCACGAACGTAGGACGCGCCGCTTCATGCGTCCAATGCATGGAACGGCCATAATCCATCCCATGCAGCATCAGCACAGGTCACAGGCGCGGCTGTCGCAGAACAGTGACACACAGGACACGGATCACATCGTGCGGCTGCTCGCCCCGCGCCTGGCGTACTTCGCCGGGGTCGCGCGCACCGAGCACGTCACGCGCGCGGCCCAGGAGCTCCAGGTGCCGCAGTCCACCCTGTCGCGCGCGCTCGTCCGGCTCGAACGGGACCTGGGCGTCGACCTGTTCGCACGGCACGGGCGCACGGTGTCGCTGACCCCCGCGGGCCGCACCTTCCTCGGCTCGGTCGAGCGCGCGCTCGCCGAGGTCGGCCGGGCCGCCGAGTCCGTGCGCGCCGACGCGGACCCGGCCTCGGGCAAGGTCGCCTTCGGCTTTCTGCACACGATGGGCTCCGAGACGGTGCCCGGACTCATCCGGGCCTTCCGGGCCGACCACCCGCGCGTGCGGTTCAGCCTCGTGCAGAACTACGGCGAGGCCATGCTGGAGCGGCTGCGCGCCGGGGAGCTCGACCTCTGTCTGACCTCGCCGGTGCCCGACGCGCCCGACCTGGTGGCCCGCCGCCTGGACGAGCAGCGCCTGCGGCTCGTCGTGCCGGACGACCACCGGCTCGCCGGGCGCAAGCGGGTGCGCCTCGCGGAGGCCGCCGACGAGGCCTTCGTGACCCTGGAGCCGGGGTACGGCCTGCGGCGGATCACCGACGCGCTCTGTGCCGAGGCCGGGTTCAGGCCCCGGATCGCCTTCGAGGGGGAGGAGGCCGAGACCCTGCGCGGCCTGGTGGCCGCCGGGCTCGGCGTGGCGCTGCTCCCGCCGCCCGCCGTGGCCCGGCCCGGCGTGGTGGAGCTGACCGTCACCGGGCAGCGTGCGGTCCGCGAGGTCGGCGTGGCGTGGCTGGACGGGCACCCGGACACCGCGCCGGTGGCGGCGTTCAAGCGGTTCCTGCTCAGCAGGCGGGGTCAGTTGCTGCCCCGCTGACACGGCCGCGCACGACCTTCCGGCGGAATTCCCCGATCGCCCGGATATGAACAGGACTTGCCAGTAGGACGAGTTGCACATGCTGCAACCAAATATGGTTTCACTGGCAGTTCGGACAGTTTTATCGATCGAGGTGTTGCGTCACACCAGTAACGCTGGTCTAGGCTCTGATCGATCATCGTTCGATGGGTCTTCAACTTCCTGTGTGGCCATGCCCGTTGGGGGAGTGTGGCCAGGTGCGAGACAAGTGAGGCATACATGGCAAAGAACGACAGATCCCTGGGTCGTAGATCCCTCCTGACCGGTGCCGCCGCCGTCGCCGGTGGAGCAGCCGTCAGCTCGGCCCTGCCCGCGACCGCCCAGGCGGCCCCGCGCACGGCCGCGGCCGCCGCGGCCGCCGACGCCACCTCCGCGACGTCCGACTACATCACCGTCAGCCCCAGCGACCCGCGCTTCCCCGACCTGGTGCGCGGAACCAACCAGCGCTGGGTCGCCAAGCCCGACTACGTCCGCCTCGTCACCACCACCGCCCAGGCGGTGCGGGCCGTGCAGGACGCCGTCACCGCCGGCAAGCGGCTGACCGTCCGCAGCGGCGGTCACTGCTACGAGGACTTCGTCTTCAACAAGGACGTCCAGGTCGTCATCGACATGTCGGGGATGACCCAGGTCTACTACGACAGCGCCAAGAACGCCTTCGCCGTCGAGGGCGGTGCCTCCAACCTCCAGATCTACGAGACGCTCTACAAGCTGTACGGCGTCACGCTCCCGGCCGGCTCCTGTGCCTCCGTCGGCGCGGGCGGCCACATATCCGGCGGCGGCTACGGCCTGCTCTCCCGGCTGCACGGCCTGACCGTCGACCACCTCTACGGCGTCGAGGTCGTCACGGTGGACAAGAACGGCACCGCCAAGGCCGTCGTCGCGACCCGCGACTCCACCGACGCCAACCTCAAGGACCTCTGGTGGGCCCACACCGGCGGTGGCGGCGGCAACTTCGGCCTGATCACCCGCTACTGGCTGCGCTCGCCCGGCGCCACCGGCACCGACCCGACCAAGCTCCTGCCGAAGCCCCCGTCCGAGGTCTTCGTGCACGCCACGGCCGTCAAGTGGGCGGACCTGACCGAGGCGTCCTTCACCCGGCTGATCCAGAACTGGGGCGCCTGGCACGAGCAGAACTCCGCGCCGGACTCCAAGTACAACTCGCTGTTCGGCCTCCTGAAGCTGAACCAGAAGGCCGGCGCCAACTCCGAGATCGCCCTGCTCACGCAGATGGACGCCACGGTCCCCGACGCCCAGGCCCTCCTGGACGACTACCTGACCGCGGTCTTCGCCGGTGTGGGCGCGACCCGCAGGGCCATGACCCAGCGGGCGGGCGAGCACGCGGCCATGCCGCAGTTCGCCAAGCCGCGCACGCTGCCCTGGTACATCGCGACCGACTACCTCAGCGGCGGCAACCCGACGCTGTACGGCAAGTACAAGTCGGCGTACGCCCGCAAGGGCTTCTCCACCACCCAGATCAAGGCGATGTACAAGCACCTGACGCGCACCGACTACAGCAACGGTGACGCGCTGGTCCAGATCGACTCGTACGGCGGCCGCATCAACGCCGTCAAGGCCGGTGACACCGCCGTGCCGCAGCGCGACTCGGTGCTCAAGCTCCAGTACCAGACGTACTGGACGAACCCGGCCGACGAGGCCAAGCACGTCGCCTGGATCCGCGAGTTCTACAAGGACGTGTACGCCGAGACCGGCGGCGTCCCGGTGCCCGGCGACATCAACGACGGCTGCTACGTCAACTACCCCGACAAGGACCTCGGCGACGCCGCCTGGAACACCTCGTCGACCGCGTGGAACAGCCTGTACTACAAGGACAACTACGCCCGCCTGCAGAAGGCGAAGGCCGCCTGGGACCCGAAGGACATCTTCCGCCACGCCCAGTCGATCCGCCTGCCGTAAGGCAGTGACGCACTAGGCCACAGGCCGTCCCCGCGCCCCGATAGGGGCGCGGGGAACTGCGCGACAAGCCACGACGCACCCGCAGGCAGCGACAGGGCGCTCAGCCCCGCATCGCCCTCCCGAAGCCGGAGGCGAGCGGCATCCGTAACCCGATGGGCGGCGGAGCCGCGAACGCGTCCTCCAAGGGCCGAGCGAAGGCGGCCCCGTACAGCGACCCCTGGACGAAGTTCACCGCGAGGGCCGCCACCTCGTCACGGTGCTGCCTGAGCCGGTGCCCGTCCGAGTGGACCTCGAACCGGCACACGTCCCGGTTCGCCTTCTTCGCCCGCTCCGCGAGCCGGAACGACAGCTCCGGATCGGTCCGCTCGTCGTTCGTCCCGTGCACGATGAGCACCTGCCGCTCCGCCAGCTGCTTCACCGGTTCGGGCGGCGCGGCCACGTCGTCCTCGGGCAGCCACGGGGCGAGCGCGAGCACCGACTGCACGGCGCTGTGACCGGCCGCGCGCAGCGCCGCACGGCCGCCCATGTCGACCCCGGCGAGACACACCGGCACGTCCCCGTAGCGGCGCACCACCTCGTCGGCCGCCCACTCGGCGTCCCGGGCGAGCTGCGCCTCCGCGCCGTTCCAGCCGCCCACGCGGTAGTGCACGACGTGGGCCGCGAGCCCGTCGGCGCGCCCGGCGCGGGCGAGCCGCCGCCCGAGGGACCGCACCGCCGACGCGGCGAGGAACGACGGCTTGCGGGCCGACGTCGCGTGGCCGCCCGGCAGGAGCAGCACCACCGCGCTCACCGTCGAGGGCCGCGCGGCGATCACCCGCCCGAGCCCGGCCGTACGCGCCGGTCGCGATGTCGCTTGCTGAGCCATGCCAGAACAGTGTCAGAAGTCCGTGTGGATGCCACCCGTCCGCCTGGTCACTGTTACGTATCGACCAGTGAGTTCTACGCGCGTAGGAGTTAGAGTGCGGAAATGACGAGCCAGATCAGGAAGATCACTGAAGGAAGCGGTCACACGGGCCGTGGCACCGCCCCGGGAGTCCCGGGCTCCGAACAGATCCGCCGCGCGCCCAAGGTCCTGCTCCACGACCACCTCGACGGCGGACTGCGCCCCGGCACCATCGTCGACCTCGCCCGCGACTGCGGCTACGAAGGCCTCCCCGAGACCGACCCCGACAAGCTCGGCGTCTGGTTCCGCGAGGCCGCCGACTCCGGCTCCCTGGAGCGGTACCTGGAGACGTTCGCGCACACCTGCGCCGTGATGCAGACCAAGGACGCCCTCAAGCGCGTCGCCGCCGAGTGCGCCGAGGACCTCGCCGAGGACGGCGTCGTCTACGCCGAGATCCGCTACGCCCCCGAGCAGCACCTGGAGGCCGGACTCACCCTCGAAGAGGTCGTCGAGGCCGTCAACGAGGGCTTCCGCGAGGGCGAGCGCCGCGCCAGGGCCCATGGCCACCGCATCCGGGTGGGCGCCCTGCTCACCGCGATGCGGCACGCCGCCCGCGCCCTGGAGATCGCCGAGCTCGCCAACCGCTACCGCGACTCGGGCGTCGTCGGCTTCGACATCGCGGGCGCGGAGGCGGGCTTCCCTCCCACCCGCCACCTCGACGCCTTCGAGTACCTCAAGCGCGAGAACAACCACTTCACCATCCACGCGGGTGAGGCCTTCGGCCTGCCTTCCATCTGGCAGGCCCTCCAGTGGTGCGGCGCCGACCGCCTCGGCCACGGCGTGCGCATCATCGACGACATCAAGGTCGCCGACGACGGCACCGTGCAACTCGGCCGCCTCGCCTCCTACGTGCGCGACAAGCGCATCCCGCTGGAGCTGTGCCCGAGCTCCAACCTCCAGACCGGCGCCGCCAGTTCGTACGCCGAGCACCCGATCGGCCTGCTGCGCCGGCTGCACTTCCGGGCGACCGTCAACACCGACAACCGCCTGATGTCCGGCACCAGCATGAGCCGCGAGTTCGAGCACCTGGTCGGCACCTTCGGCTACACGCTCGACGACATGCAGTGGTTCACCGTCAATGCCATGAAGTCGGCGTTCATTCCTTTCGATGAACGCCTCGCGATGATCAATGACGTCATCAAGCCCGGCTATGCCGAGCTCAAGTCCGAATGGCTGTTCCGCCAGACCGCCTCCACCAGCGGATCCGTCGACAACTAAGCGGATTTTGTACGTCAATGAAGCGGCCGGGAGTACCCACTCCCGGCCGCTTTCGGCTGTTTGCGGCCCCAGCTTGAGGGTGTTTAACGTCGGGCACCGCTCAACGCCCCCGTAGCAAGGACGCATTCACGATGAAGCAGTCTGCCGTCAAGACCCTCGGTGTCGCCGCGCTCGGTGCCGCCTTCGCCGCCGTCGGCGCGGGCGCCGCGAACGCGGCCCCGGCCACCGTCCCCGACCCCTCCACCGCCCTGGAGACCGTCACCTCGACGCTGCCGCTCGACCAGGCCGCGAGCACGCTGCCCGCCGGTGCGCCCGAGTCCCTCGCCGCCGGGCAGAGCGCTCTCGCGAGCGGCCTCGACGCCACCAAGCCCGCCGTCGAGCACTTCCTCCCCGCCCTGTCCACGCAGACCCTGGAGAGCGCCGCGAGCGCCGCCACCGAGCCGGCCGACGACCAGGGCGAGGACGGCAGCCGGGCCGCCGCGCCGAAGCCCGGCGACCCCGTGGGCCAGCTCCTCGGCGGGCTGCCCACCGGCGAGATGCAGACCCAGGGGCTGCCGACGCAGGGCCTGGGCCTGCCGCTCTGACGGCCGCCGCACACGACTGACGGGGCGCACCCTCGGGGTGCGCCCCGTCGTCGTACGCCTACGGGGATCACCAGGCGGTCTTGGGCTTGCCGCCCTCCTTCGGCAGGAGGATCCACAGCGCGATGTAGAGCAGGAACTGGGGGCCGGGCAGCAGACAGGACAGCACGAAGATCACGCGCATCGTGGTCGCCGACGTGCCGAAGCGGCGGGCGAGGGCAGCGCACACTCCGCCGATCATGCGGCCGTCGGAGGGGCGGGCAAGGGCGGTCATGGTGGCTCCTTCATGGACCGTGGCCGGGTCGTCGGTCGGGCCCCGCTCTCCGGAGGCCCCGATGACTCCACGGTAGGAGCGCCCGGGGGACGCGGCGTCGGGCTACGGAGCGATTCCGACCCTGGGAATCTTCGGGGTCGCCCCCTGAGGGGCCTCCTCCCGCGCCCGGCGCGCCCGGGGGCGTGCGCCGCGGCGGCGCAGCCGGGCCCGGGCCGCGGGCACCACGGCGAGATGGGCGAGCGCCACGCCCACGGTGTTCAGAAGCAGCGAGTCCACGTCCACGACCTGCCCCGGCACCCCGGTCTGCAGCAGTTCGATGCCGAGGGAGAGCAGGGCGCCCGCCGCGACCGTCCGGGCGAGGGAGGCCAGCGGCGACACGTCCAGGCGGCCGCCCGCCAGCGGCAGCAGCACCCCCAGCGGGGCGAGCAGCAGCAGCGCGCCGCCGATCTGCCGGACGGCCTGCTCGGGGCCGCGCTCCAGGTCCGCCTTGATGCCGGCCAGCGGCTCCAGGTTCGCCGCGCTCACCCAGGGCACGTCCAGCGGCCGCAGCGTGATCCACGCGACGACCAGGAGGTGCGCGACGAGGAGGACCCCTCCCGCCGCGCGCAAGCGAATGGCGGCACCGCGCCCGCCCGAGCCTTGACGCACGCTCCCCAAGACGCGCCGGGCGGCGGGATCGGTTCCGCGCGAGTAATAAAGGCCGGGCGAACGGGACATCGGGCCGCTGCGGCCCGGCCCCTCAGGACTCCAGGGGCCGCGACGGCGGCGGCACCGTGCCGGGCCGGTCCCGGGACTCCGGGGTGCATTCGTAGCGCCGCAGCTGGGTGCCCGCCGGGCCGCCCAGGATGACCGAGCCGCCGTCGGAGGCGGCACTGTCCGCGTAGGTGCACACCAGCTGCGCGAGCGCGGCCGTCGGCAGTTCCTGGGGCTGCCTGCTGAGCCGCAGGGCCTCGTTCGGGTCGGCGGGGCGCGGTCCCGCGACCGTGATGCCACGGCGCAGCTCCGTCGCGTACCCGGCCTGCCGCTCGTCCTCCGACGGCGGTGTGGACAGCTCGTTCAGGAGGGCCTGCGCGATGCGCGCGCGGTCCGTGCCCGTCCGGTCCGTGGGGATGCGCACCGTACGGTCGACGGCGACGAGACGGCCCGTGCACAGCAGGAAGATCTGCACGGGCACGCCGGTCGCCTCGTCGCGCGAGGAGATGCCGGAGGCCGCCGCTCCGCACGGCACCCGCGAGGGCGCGGCGCCGAAGTCGGTGGGCACCTCGGTGGAGCGGATGCCGCAGCCGGTGAGCACGGTGGCGAGCGCGGCGGTGGCGAGCGCGGCGCGCAGCCGTCGCCTGGTCATGTCTCTTCCTCGTCTTCCTCGGAGCGGTCCGGGACCTGCCCGGCCCCGCCGCGCGCCGCCCGCTCCGGCTCCGGCTCCGCCGTCAGCGGCGAGGCGTCGCGGGGCAGCCGCAGCGTGAACACGGCGCCCCCGGCGGGCGCGTTCGCGGCCGTGATCTCGCCCCCGTGGATGTGCGCGTTCTCCAGGGCGATGGACAGGCCGAGGCCGCTGCCCTCCGAGCGCGGCCGGGACGCGCTGGCCTTGTAGAAGCGGTCGAAGACGTGCGGCAGGACGTCCTCGGGGATGCCCGGGCCGCCGTCCTTCACGGAGATGACCAGGCTGTCGCCGTCCAGGCGCACCGACACCTTCACCGGGGAGCCGCCGTGCTTGAGCGCGTTGCCGATGAGGTTCGCGAGGATCACGTCCAGGCGGCGCGGGTCGAGGAGGGCCATGATGCCGCGCTCGGCGTCCAGGTCGACGGCGTCCAGCCAGGCGCGGGCGTCGATGCACGCCGTGATCTGGTCGGCGATGTCGACGTTGTCGAGGACGAGACGGGCGGTGCCCGCGTCGAAGCGGGTCACCTCCATCAGATTCTCCACCAGGTCGTTCAGCCGCCGGGTCTCGCTGACCACCAGCCGGACCGCGGGCTCGATCATCGGATCGACGCTGCCGGTCTCGGCGTCCAGCTCCTCCTCCAGGACCTCCGTCACCGCCGTGATCGCGGTCAGCGGGGTGCGCAGCTCGTGCGACATGTCGGCCACGAAGCGCCGGCTCGCCTCGTCGCGGGCGCTCATGTCCGCGACCTTCTTCTCCAGGTTCTCGGCCGTCCGGTTGAACGTACGCGACAGATCCGCGAGTTCGTCCGTGCCCGAGACCCTGAGCCGCGTGTCCAGCTTGCCCTCGCCGAGGCGGCGCGCGGCCACGCCGAGGCGGTGCACCGGCTTCAGGACGGTCGTCGCGGCCGCCTGCGCGAGCAGCGCGGAGCCGACGAGCGCGAGCGCCGTGGCGATCGCGAGGGACCAGCCGAGCGAGCTGAGGTCCTTGGCCTCCGGTTCGAGCGACTTGAGCATGTAGCCCGTCGGCCCGCCGCCGACGATCTTCGTGCCGCCGACGAGGTACGGAGTGCCGTGCTCGACGGTGCGCTGCCAGTACAGGTGGTACGGGCTCTTGTCGCCGTCGCCGAGCTGCTGCTTCTTGACGGCGTCACGCAGCGCCTTCGGCACCTTGGCGAGCGTGAACGCGTCCAGGTCGGAGTAGCCGTAGACCATCTCGCCCTGCGCGTTCTTGCCGACCAGGAGCACGCTGTAGCGCTGGCTGCTCTTGGCCATCTGCCCGGCGGCGGCCTGCAGCGCGTCCTGCGTCGGGTTCGGCGGCAGCGCGCCCGCGCGGGTCTGCATCTGCTGCCGGAAGTCCTTCAGCGCGGCGTCCTGCGCCCGCGTCAGGACGGCCTCGCGGTTCAGCCAGTACGCGATGCCGGACGCGGACACCGCCGCCGTCAGCGCCACCAGGGCGAAGACGACGACGAGCCGCAGGCGCAGACTCGTGAAGCGCAGACCGGACCAGATCGCCTTGCGGGCCGCGGGCAGCCCGCGGAGCTTGTCGTGCGGTGGGGTCACTGAGGCGTGTCCAGCCGGTAGCCCACGCCACGCACCGTACGGATCAGCGTCGGCGAGGACGGCACGTCCTCGACCTTGGCGCGCAGCCGCTGCACACACGCGTCCACGAGCCGCGAGTCGCCCAGGTAGTCGTGCTCCCACACCAGGCGCAGGAGCTGCTGGCGGGACAGGGCCTGGCCGGGGCGGCGGCTCAGCTCCAGGAGCAGGCGCAGCTCGGTCGGCGTGAGCTGCAGGTCCTCGCCGTTCTTGGTCACCGTCATCGCCGCACGGTCGATCACGAGGGAGCCGAAGGTCGCCGCGTCGTTCGCCTCGCGCTCGCCGCGGCGGAGCACCGCCCGGATCCGGGCGTCGAGCACGCGCCCCTGCACGGGCTTGACCACGTAGTCGTCGGCGCCCGACTCGAGCCCCACGACCACGTCGATGTCGTCGCTGCGCGCGGTCAGCAGGATGATCGGCAACTGGTCGGTGCGCCGGATGCGGCGGCACACCTCGAATCCGTCGATGCCGGGCAGCATCACGTCCAGCACGATCAGGTCCGGCCGCTGCTCGCTCAGGAGCTTCAGGCCGTCCTCGCCGGTGGCAGCAGTGGCCACCCGGTGGCCCTGGCGCGTCAGTGAGAGCTCCAGGGCCGTCCGGATGGCGTCGTCGTCCTCGATCAGCAACAGGGAAGGCACGAACGTCATTCTGTCCCATGGCGCGGGCGCAGTTCGACTGTTGGCGGGCGTCTCACACCGCACCCACACGAGCGAACGCCGATGCTGATCTTGAACAGTGCCCGGTGGGCCCCTGTGACAGGCCTGTGACAGTCGGCGGACACCGCCATGAAGTCGCTCGTGCAGAGTTTTGGGCACACGGAAATCCCAGACTCCACGACGGGGGGCGCGAGATGAACACGCTGCACAGCACCAGCTCGAGCGCAGTTGTCACGCGTCTGCACGACCTGGGGCGGAGTTCTGAGAAGCACGAGAAGTCCGGTGCCGTGAGCGGGCGGGGGTGCGCTCGCGGCACCGGGCGTCAGCACACCGCGGCTGCGAAGCAGGGCCGCCAGGCCTATATGACGGTGGTTGACGCGCTCAAGGGCGGCGGCGACGGGGGAGCCGCGTACAGGGAGGCATCGGGGGAGCAGGCGTCCCGCTCGGAAGCGGAGTTCACCGCTTACGTCCAGGAGCGCCGCGCCTCCCTGTACGCCACCGCCTACCACCTGACCGGCGACCGCTTCGAGGCCGAGGACCTGCTGCAGAGCGCCTTGTTCTCGACGTACCGCGCCTGGGACAGGATCAGCGACAAGGCCGCCGTCGGCGGCTATCTGCGGCGCACCATGACGAACCTGCACATCAGCGCCTGGCGCCGCCGCAAGCTCAACGAGTACCCGACCGAGGAACTGCCCGAGACCGTCGGCGACACGGACGCGATGCGCGGCACCGAGCTGCGCGCCGTCCTGTGGCAGGCGCTCGCCCGGCTGCCCGAGCTCCAGCGCACCATGCTGGTCCTGCGTTACTACGAGGGCCGTACGGACCCGGAGATCGCGGACATCCTCGACATCAGCGTCGGCACGGTGAAGTCCAGCATCTGGCGCTCCCTGCGCCGCATGCGCGAGGACGAGGTCCTCAGCTTCGGCCGTGACCAGGAGGAGTCCTTCGGCGAGTTGGTCGCCTGAGGATGAGGGGGGAACACGGGGGAAAGCACGGGGGCCGTCGCTCCTAGGGGGGAAGCGGCGGAAAGGGAGGGGAACCACGGGGGCCACGGGGATCGGGGGATCTCCGGGGGAAACACTGCGGGACCGGAAGGCCGGGGGGTCTTTCCGGTCCCGCTTTTTGTGCCGGTGGGCGGGGTTACGCCGCGCCCGCGCGGGCCTTCACGCAGCGCCCCGCCGCGGCGGCGGCGACGCGGCCCAGGGCCTCCTCCTTGCCGCACGCGTGCGCGCCGAGGGCGGTCTGGCGGGCCACGATGGCGCGTTCGGCGCGCATCAGGCGCCAGCCGCGGCGCAGCAGGAACGGCACGGACTTGCGGCCCTCGCGCAGATCGCGGAGGAGCCGGCGCCGGAACGTCGTCGAGGGCCGCCCGCGCAGACAGATCGCGTCCGCGAGGACGCCGAGCTCCCGGCAGCGGTCCACGATGTCGGCGGCGAAGATGCCCTCGGCGATGAACAGCGGCGTGCGCTCGATGTCGAGCGCCTCCTCGCCGACGCGCGCGCTCGTCGCGATGTCGTACACCGGTACGCGGGTGCGGCCCGTGCGGCACAGCTCCTCGATCGCGGCGACCGCGACGTCCGCGTCCCAGGACCGGGGCGAGTCCCAGTCGATGTCCGAGCTGCCCTCGACCAGCGGCAGCGAAGGGTCGGTGCCTTCCTTGTAGAAGTCGTCGAGGCAGAGCACGGGCAGCCCGCTGCGGGTGGCGAACGACGACTTGCCGGAACCTGAAGGCCCGGTGAGCAGGACGACGCGCGTGGGTATCGGAGGATGGGAACCCAATTCTATGAACCTTCTCACCTGCGGTTTTGCCGACCAGTCGGACATTTGCGTCGTACTTGACCCTGCTGGATGCCGCTCGGTCCTGGTCGTTTCGTGGGGCGTGCGCACACGTGCGCACGCCCCACGAAACGACCAGGAGCAGCCGTCAGTGGTCTCGGGTCACTGCCTCCCCCGAGTCCTGATGGCGCCGCCTCTGGCGCGTCCGCGAGGCATTATCCCCACTTGGGTGACGGTGGCATGAATCGGCTCTGCCTGCCAGGGGCGCTGAGGCGCCGCCGCGCTCTCGTGGCCTCGCCGGCTGGTGCGACCGGGGGCGCGTGCTGGCGGTCCGTACGACCAGGCGGTCAGCGGGGCATGAGTGCTGGCGCCCGCACAGAAGCTTGGAGCACATGTTCGAATTCTGGCAATGTCGCTCTGCGCTGCGGATGTCGCTGAGGGTTCGCGTCCCGCGTCGGCCCCTGTGTGCGTGACGGATTCGCTGGTGCATCACCTGAGCGCGTCGGAATCCTGGGCGTGGCGTGCGCCAATCCGGCGTACAGCGCTGTGTTGTAAGCGAAAGTTGATGACCCTTCGGGACCTTGGTCCTGTCTTCTCAGGAATTCGTCGGATCCATTTCCGTTCGGCCTGAAGGGTGTGCCAAAGTCCGCCGAGAGGTTCTTTGGTGAAGAAGCGGCCCAGCCTTGCGTGCGCCGAAGATCCCCCAACTCGCGTAATGGGGAGACCCTATGGGTCACCGTCAACGCATTGACGCTCTTGAATTACTCGCAGAGGAGTACGACTATGTCCGCATCAAATCTTGCAAGACAGCCGATGATTGGCGCAAAGGCGGTGGGCGTAAAGGCCGTCAGTACTTTCACGGCCGCGTCGATCGGCGCGTACGTGGCCGCGGCCGAGGCGCCTGAGCGTGCTATCGCGTCGATCAAGGCGAAGGTGGACAAGGGACTGGTTCGCTATGACGCATGGTTCCTGATATTCGCCGCGGTCATCCTCGCCCTGGGGGCCACCATCTATGCCGGACTGGTCGTCTGGTGTGTGGTGAAGCAGCATAAGAAGTTCACGGGTTCGTGGTCCTTCAGGAACTGGGGTCTGAAGGTGAGCGCCGAATGCAGGTGATCGTCTGACGGCTGCTTACGCAGGGCCCCGGGAGCCTGGCCCCGTCCGGGTTCCCGGGCGCCGCCCTGAATCGATGGATCCGATGAAGGACTAACACCCCAGTGCCTCTTCTCCATGTCAAAAGCGTCAGCTACTCCTATGACGGAATCGTCAATGCCCTGTCGGACGTCTCCTTCACGGTCGGGGAGGGAGTGATCGTCGGTCTCGTGGGGCCCAACGGCTCCGGTAAGTCGACGCTGATCAAGAACGTCTTCGATCTCGTACGCCTTCAGTCAGGGTCCATCCGGATCGGCGGTCATGAGCACGCCCGGCCCAGGGCGAAGGGTCTGGCCATGTACTTGTCCAGTAACGACTACATTCCAGAGTTCCTCACCGCCCGCGAGTACATCACCATGTTGGGGAGGCTGTTCGACCTCGATGCCGACCATGACGAAGCCGTCGAGCTGTTCCGCAAGTTCTCCATGGGTGGCCGTTACGACGACCTCATCGAGGACTTCTCGCACGGCATGCGGAAGAAGACCCAGCTGGTGTCCGCCCTTGTGATCCGTCCGCGGCTGACCGTCATCGACGAGACTCTCAACGGCATCGATCTCGAAGCACTGCAATTCACCGAGAAGGAACTCAAGAAGCTCCGCGAAGAGAGCCGTTCGGTCCTGCTGTGCTCGCACGACTTCGCCGTGCTGGAGCGCTTGGCCGACAGGATCCTCTTCCTCGACGGCGGGCACGTGGTGTACGACGAGCCGACGAGGGATCTGGTCGACGAATACGGCTCACTGGCCACCATGGTGTTCGACTACCTCGAAACGTCCGAGCGATGACGGCGGTGCGGCTGGGCCAGTCCGCGGCGCTGGCCCGGATGCTTCTCGTCTTCTTCCGCCGCCGGGTCCTGCGGGCAGGTGCACTGAAGTCCACCCCGGTCAGAGTGTTCGTCACCGCGGTGGCCGCGCTGCTCGTGGGCGCCATGTGCACCGCCGCGTACTTCTTCCTGCGTCCCCTGGCCGACGAAGCGGGTGTCTGGCGGCTGCTGTTCGACACCTCGACGGTGTCTCTCCTGCTGTGGGTGCAGATCGCGTTCCTGCTGGTGAAGGTGTTGTTCGTCAACGCCGAAGGGATGCTCAAGATCAGCTACCAGCTACCCGTCACCAACCGGGAACGTGCGACGGCCTTTCTCCTGTACGAAGCCGTGATGACCGCCGCGGTGGCCGCCGTCGGCCTCGTCTCCCTGGCCGTGAGCGCGCTGGTCCTCCTTGGTCCGTCCGCTCTCGGCTACATCGCCGCCTCGCTGATCCTGCCCACGGCACTGACCCATCTGGCGCTGTCCGTCCTGTACCAGCTGCTGACGCGGCTGTGGCTGCTGATGGGACTCAGCCGGATGGCAGGCATCCTGAACGTGCTGGCCCTGTTCGTGTTGTTGGCTTTCTACACGGTGCAGATGACACCGATGATCCAGAGTTTCTCCAGCGCGTACCTGGCCAGGCGACCCGAGTACACCTGGGTCACCACGATGTCCTGGGCCTGGCGGGAACACGGGCCCTGGACGGCTCTGGCCGCCACGACGGCCTTGTCGGCTGTGCTCGTGGCCTTGACGTTCGTACTCGCCCCCAACCAGCACGTACGCCAGTCCCGCTATCTGAAGCTGCCCGGAAGCATGCGACCGTGGAGTGCCCTTGGGCCCTATGACTGGTGCCTGCTGCGCAGCGCGCAGACCGTGGCCGCCGCCGCGCTGGCACTGGCCCTGTTCACCTACCTGCTGCTGGCCAAACCCACAGTGAACCCCCTATGGGGCCTGGCCGCTCTGTCCTTCGGCGGCCTGTACCAGTTCACTGCCACGCAGCGCCTGCGGGTGCTGCCTGGCACGCGGGAGCCGGCCTGGCGCGTCTACACGCGCCTCATCAAGGCGCAGCTGGTCCTGCTCGGTGTGTTCGCCGTGCCCGCCCTCGTGGTCACGGTCGCCATCGACCCGGGCCGGTTTGCCTCCAGCCCGGCGGCGCTGGCCTCCTGCGCGCTGGGAGCGGTCATGACCACGTGCGTCAGCATCGTGTTCCCGGCGGAGAAGGACAACCCGTTCGCCGTGTTCCTGGGTCTTGCCGTGGTCGTCAGCGTCGCGGGCGTGTCAGTGATCGGTCTTGGCCTGCTCAGCCTTCCGCTCTGGGCAGTGGTGGCCTGCCTGGTCGGGGCGGTCGTCGCGTTCGTTTGGTACGCGATGCAAGGAATCCGCACAGATGAATCGAGGAGAAGAAATGTTCAAGGCACGGTGGGTAGTGACGTCCGCCATAGGGGCCGCACTGCTGACGGCGGTTGCCGCAGCGGCGTGCTTGCTGACCCTCATGTTCACCACCGGCAGCGTTGACGGCACCGTTGAACGCAAGGCGTTCTTCGGGTCGATGATCTTCGAGACGGTGAAGCAGGACGACGGAGCCCTGGGCATCACGACAGGCGTGGAGAACCCGGTCCCGCTCGTCATCCTGTTTCTCGTGCTCACCGCCGTCCTCACGATGATCCAGGCCATCTACCGGGGGTTGAAGCAGCGCCGTGAGCAGCTCCTCGAAGCATCCGACAGCTGACCTCAAGATCACCGCTGTCGCTTGGGCGGTGGCCGCCCAGGTCTGGCCACTGCTGGTGCTGAGCGGCCTCCTGCAGGCCACGGCGTTGGCCTGGACGGCACGCTCCGGAGACCCGGTACCGGCCCGCATGGCCTGGGTGCTGCTGGCCAAACCGGCCGCCCTGGGCCTGGTGGGCTCCTTCGCCCTGCACGAGGTGGCACATGTCCTCGTCCTCAAGCGGATCTCCACGGTCACCCACATCACGATCGAGCGGACCGCATGCCGTACGTCGGTGATCCCACAAGGAACCATGACCACCCGGCAGATGGCTGTGGTGGCCCTGGCAGGGCCTTCCGCCTGCGTCGCGATGGCCGCCGTGCTCTGCTTGTCCCGGCTCGACGGGTCCTTGTCCTGGTGGTACCTCGCGCACATCGCTTTCCTCCTGCCGGTCTTCGGCGACGGCAAGGTTCTCTGGCGCAGCTGCCGCGAGATGCTGCCACGTTGAGGAAGCGGGGCGTGTGCCCGCGGAGCCGTCGAGCAGCGCTGGAGATTTCGATCCCGAAGCTCGGGTCACACACTCACCACTGGTCTCTGCGCCAGCGGGTGAACCGGGCTGCCAGCAGAGCCGCCCGCGTGCGGTTGGGCACCTCGACCTTGGCCAGCACCCGGGAGACGTAGGACTTCATGGTGCCCTCGCTCGTGTGCAGCCGGTTCGCCATGTCGGCGTTGGTGAGCCCCTCCCCGAGCAGTAGGAAGATCTCGTGCTCGCGTGCCGAGAGCGTGCTGATGAGGCGACGCTCGTCGGCTCCGATGACGTCGTCGCGGCACGCGAGCGCGCCTCGTACGAAGTGCTGGAGGATGGAGGAGGAGACGGCCATGTGCCCCTGGGCGACCGTATGGACGTGCCGGATGAGTTCGCTCGGGGCATCCCGCTTGAGTGCCAGGCCCCCGGCCCCGGCGCGAAGGGCCGCGTAGGCGACCTCGCGGGTTGCGAACGAGGTCAGGAGCAGCACGGGCGGCGCATCGGGCATACCCCGCAGGCCGCTGAGCATGTGGAGGCCGGTCATGCCGGGCATGTCGAAGTTGGCGGCCAATACGTCGAGGCGATGCCGACGCACAAGATCGAGTGCCCCCTGGCCGCTGTCGGCCTCGGCGACGACTTGGATGACGGGGTCGCTGTCGAGAATGCGGCGCATGCCGACCCGCACGATCTCCTCGTCGTCCACCAGCGCGACGCTGAGCAACTGGCCCCCTCCTCTGTGGTGTTCATGTGGTGGTCGGCTGCTCCAAGCCCCTCTGGTCACGGGCCACGCACAGGTGGAACGCGCCAAAGGGCCCTCGGGGTGTTCCACCAGAGGGCCCTTGTCCTGCTTGCGCATGCCGTGGCGCTCCTTCTGGGTGTGAACTCCCGGAAGGAGCGCCACGGCATGGACAGCCCCGTCCCTCACGCTGAAGGCGGTGGGAAGCAGTGGGGACTGGACAGTGGCGGCAGTCACCACCACCGTGCGGCCCCCGCCGCCGCTCAGCTGGCGAGGTTCACCGAGCGCGCCAAGGTCGCTTCGGTCTCCGCGGCCACTTCGCTGAGTACCGACTGCGGGACGGCGCCGTCGACGGTCAGGACGGCCAGTGCCTCGCTGCCCTCCTCCGCGCGCGCCACCTGCATGCCGGCGATGTTGAGCCCGGCTCTGCCGAGTATCCGGCCGACCGAGCCGACGATGCCCGGACGGTCCTCGTACCGGAGCACGATCATGTGGTCGGTGACCATCAGGTCCATGCCGAACTCGCCGATCGAGACGATCTTCTGCACGTTGTTCGGGCCGGCCAGGGTGCCGGCGACCGAGATTCCCTCGCCGCTCGAAAGGGTGCCGCGCACGGTCACCACGTCGCGGTGGTCCGGCGACTCGCTCGACGTCATCAGCCGGACCCCGACACCGCGCTCCCGCGCGAAGAGCGGAGCGTTGACGTACGACACGCTCTCGTCGACGACTTCCTCGAACACGCCCTTGAGCGCGCAGAGCTTGAGCACGTTGACGTCGTGCCGGGTGATCTCGCCGTACACCTCGACGTCGAGCTGGACGGCGACCTCGCCCGCCAGCGCGGTGAACATCCGGCCGAGACGCTCGGCGAGCGGCAGGGCGGGGCGCACGTTCTCGGAGATCACGCCGCCTTGGACGTTGACCGCGTCGGACACCAACTCACCGGCCAGAGCGCGGCGGACGGAGAGGGCGACCGAGACACCCGCCTTCTCCTGAGCCTCGCCGGTGGCGGCGCCCAGGTGCGGGAGACAGACGACTTGGTCGAGTTCGAACAGCGGGGAGTGCGTGCAGGGTTCCTTCGCGTACACGTCCAGACCGGCTCCGGCGACGCGGCCCTCCTTGAGGGCTGAGTACAGCGCCGCCTCGTCCAGGACCCCGCCGCGCGACGCGTTCACGATGCGCACGTGCGGCTGCACCTTGTGCAGTGCCTCGTCGCCGATCAGGCCGAGCGTCTCCGAGGTCTTGGGGAGGTGCACGGTGATGAAGTCGGCGACCTCGAACAGCTCATCCAGGGTCAGCAGCCTCACCCCCATCCGCGTGGCGCGTGCGGGCTGCACGTAGGGGTCGTAGGCGACGACCTTCATGCCGAAGGCCGACATGCGTTGGGCGACGAGTGTGCCGATCCGGCCGAGGCCGACGACGCCGAGGATCTTCTCGCTCAGCTCGACGCCCGTGTACTTGCTCCGCTTCCACTCGCCGTTCTTCAGCGCCGTGTTGGCCTGCGGGATGTTACGGGCGGTGGCGATGAGCAGGCCACAGGTCAGTTCGGCGGCAGTGATGATGTTGGACGTCGGAGCATTGACGACCATGACGCCCGCCTTGGTGGCGGCGGGGACGTCGACGTTGTCGAGGCCGACACCGGCGCGGGCGACGACCTTCAGCCGACGGGCCGCGCCGATGGCCTCGGCGTCCACCTTGGTCGCGGAGCGGATCAGGATCGCTTCGACGTCGGCGATGGCGGGCAGCAGTTCGGTGCGGTCCGCGCCATTGCAGTACCGGATCTCGAAGTCCGGACCGAGGGCTTCGACGGTGGCGGGCGACAGCTCTTCCGCGATGAGCACGACGGGCTTGCGGGCGGGAGCGGTATTCACGTGGGTCCTTGCGGGTGTGGGGGTGAGCAGTTGGTCGGCGCGGGTGCGTACGGGCGCGACGCCGGTCGGTGGGGTGACTGCCTCCGCGGGGGGCCGCGGGGGCTGTGGCGGGTCCAGCGCGCGGGGGAGTGTCCCGCGCGGCGCCTGGGGCGGCCGATACCGATCACCGCTAGCGAGGCGGCATTTCGCGCGCCCCGTCGGCGGTTTCAGGAGGCCTCAGGCATCAGGTCGGAGCGCTGCGTTCTCGATCTCGAAGCCGGGGCCCCGCGGAGGGAGGCGTCGTCCGTGGCTAAGCCGATCGCAGCTCCTGCGGTTCGCCAGGGTTGTGCATGCGGGTGGTCGAGGCGGCATGGGCGAGCATCACGCTGGCGCGGTCGGCGATGTGCGCCAGGTCTCCGAGTGCCAGGGCGAGCTGGGCTCCGGTGCGCGGGTGCCCCTGGGTGACGATGTCCTCGGCCTTGGCCATCAATGCTCCGATCACGCGGGACAGTTCACGCGCCCGCGCGCTCAGGCAGACTGGACAGGTGCCGATGGATGCCGGTTCGCAGCAGCAGCTCGGGGTCGTGTCGCCGCTCATGCGCGGCCGCCCCTGTAGCCGCAGCGGAGGCCCCTCGGTGCTGGGGCGGCGCGTGTCCAGGCGCTCCCACGTCGGTTGCGGGCAGCCCTCCGAAGAGTCGCGACGTCCGGCCCCGGCGGTGGGATCACCGATGGCCAGGAACGCGGCCAGCAGCCGTAGCGCTTCGAGCGTGCGGTGCTCGGTGTGGGCATTGAGGGGGGCGTGGCGGCTGGCGAAGTAGGACGCCAGATGCGCGTTGGTCAGCTCGTGCGGGGAGACCTCGGCGTGACTGATGACCGCGTGGGCCCGGGAAACCCGCATGGCGATGGCGGCCGAACTCTGGCCCATTTCCCGCATCCAGTCAGCCCATTCCAGCAGCACGGGGTGTTTCACTTCATTCATCCTTGCGGGGCCTTTCAGGAATACGGAACGTTCGGCGGCAAGCCGTGTGCCGCCGGGGCCGGAGCCTCAGTTGTGGGGCCTCTGTGCGCGGAGGCCGTCGGGCCAAGGCACCCCGGGCATTCGTCGGCTTCCGGCGGGGAAGCGGTGCCGGTGCGGCGGCCGGGCAGAGAGCAAGAGGGCACGTACCGCCCTCAGGGCATCCGGCACGAGACCGTCAGCCGTCAGCGGAGTCTGCCTGGCGACCGCCCCAGCTCCCGTCCACCGGACCGGCATGGAATGGTGCAGCGATCAGTCAGGAGGAACGGTTGGCGCGGCGGCGCTTGCCGGTGCCGACGATCAGACCTGTCCCCGCCAGGACAGCCAGGCCGCCGATGCTGAGCACCCAGTTGCTGGCGCCCGCGCCGGTGTGGGCCAAGCTGCCTTCCGTGTCAGCGGCGTTGCCCGGAACCGTGGTGTGTGGGTCACTGACTTCCAGGGCGCCGTCGTTGTTGGCCCCGGGGGCCTTGGAGGTGCCGTCGCTCCCGTGGTCGGTGTCCACGTCATCAGCGGGGGTGTCACCGCCGTCACCGTTTCCGGGGTCTTCGCCGTTTCCGGGGTCTTCGCCGTTTCCGGGGTCTTCGCCGTTTCCGGGGTCTTCGCCGTTCCCCGGGTCCTCGCCGTTCCCGGGGTCTTCGCCGTTTCCGGGGTCTTCGCCGTTCCCCGGGTCCTCGCCGTTCCCCGGGTCCTCGCCGTTCCCGGGGTCTTCACCGTTCCCCGGGTCTTCACCGTTTCCGGGGTCTTCGCCGTTTCCGGGGTCTTCGCCGTTCCCCGGGTCTTCACCGTTCCCCGGGTCCTCGCCGTTCCCCGGGTCTTCACCGTTCCCCGGGTCCTCGCCGTTCCCCGGGTCCTCGCCGTTTCCGGGGTCTTCACCGTTTCCGGGGTCCTCGCCGTTCCCCGGGTCTTCGCCGTTTCCGGGGTCTTCACCGCCTTGGTGTGGAGCGACGATCTCTGACTCGGCTGAGAAGCTCTCGGACTTCACGTCTTCGTTCACCGTGCTGGAGCCGGCCACGGTGAAGAAGAAACGTGTGAGCGCGGCCTGCGCGCTGAACTTCGCACGGACCGGGATGGTGAGCTTGCCCATCGGGATCTTCAGATATGGCGAGAGGCACGCGGTCGCGTCGCCGGCCGGAAGGAATGGCATGTCGTGCCACGCGCCTTCGAGGAAGGCCTGAAGCTGGATGTCCTGGCGGTCCACCTCGGCGTGGACCACGAGAATAAGGGCGTAATTCTCTTCCTCCCCTCCCCGCGAATGGTCCACGGTCGCGGAGAACTCTCCCCACCCACCGCCCGCCTCGAACGAATCCGGCACGTCCTCCAAGCCCAGGACAGGAACCTTGGTAACCGGATCCGCTTCCCGCTGAGCGGGAGACGAGACAGAGGCGGACGGCGACGGGACGGAGGTCGGGGCCCCGGCCCCAGGCTCCTGCTCAGCAGGGGCCTTCGTCTCCCTCTCCCTCTCCGTCTCCTTGCCGGTCTCGGTCTCGGCAGCCGAGGGCTCGTCCTCTTCCACCGGATCCTGGTCCGGCACCGCCGTACGCGCGGTGGGACCCTCGCTCGCCATCACCGGTGCGACACCGAAGATCGCCGGAGCCATCACAGCGGCAGTGGCGGCCACGGCCATGCGCTTCAATCTCATGTTTTTCGTCCTACCTGGTGCTGATGCGGGGCTGAGTTCAGCATCACCGCGACCTTCTACACAGCAGTAGAGGAGTCCGATTTATGAGCTCATAACCCGTGCTTATGGGCTATCGCCAAAGCTGCCCGTCGGGGCAGCGCCCAGGCGGTTCCGGCGTCGGCAAGGCAGGGCGGGGAGCGTGCGCTGGAGCCACCCCTGGACCTCAGTCGGAAACGATCAGCGACAGCGGCGCAGGCGTGGAGTCGCGGCGCGGTGGGCGCCGTGCGAGGACGGCGCCCTCGAAGGTCACGGCTCGCAGCCGGGTGCCGTCACGTGACTCGTGGTTCGGCAGGCGTATGCCGCCGCCCGGAACCAGGGCCTTGCTGTCTTCTGCGGGGTCGAGGTTCCCCGGTATCCGCACGCGTGTGCACCGGATTGGCAGGTCTCAAGCGCATTTCCGCAGCTCAGGAGTTGCTCTCAGGGTGAGTTCCGGAACATGGGAACTCACGAGAGAACAGTGTGCGGCATTCCGTCCGGGTGGCGTCCCGGCGGGGCGGGTTTTGGTGGGAATGTGTTTGGGTGACTACTCTGTGTGCGTGCACGGTTACGCATGGAGAGTTCGTTAGGTGGTCCACATGGTCCAGATGGCGCGAAACCCAGCTCGGTCCGCGGTGCGGAGCACCGCGTCGAGGTCGTCCTCCGCTCCCGCGCGGGCGCTGCTGCGGGCGGGCCTCACGGTGTCCGCGGCGGGGGCCGCCCTCGGTGTCGGCGCGGCCGGTGCGAGCGCCGCGGAGCACGCGCCGCCGCCCGTCGCCTCGCAGGCCGGTGGCCTGGGGAACCTGGACGTGCAGGCGGCCACCGCGGCCCTGGGGCCCGCGCTCGGGCCTGCGAAGCGGCTGAAGCTCGACCCGCTGGCCGGGACGGGCGTGGATCCGCTGGACAACGCGGTGGGCACGCAGGTCGCCGACTTCCAGCCGGTGAGCACGGGCATGGCGACGGGGCCGCTGACGCAGGGCGGGGCGCTCGGCGACCTGCCCGTGACGGGGACGGTGGCGGGGCTGCTGCCCGGGTGAGGCCCGTCCGCCCAACGGAAAGCGCCGGACGGCCTGGAGACAGGCCGTCCGGCGCTTGCGGGCCGCGGGGTCGTCAGTACGAGGAGCCCGACGCGCCCAGCGAGCCCGTGGGGTGCCAGACCGTCTTCGTCTCCAGGAACGCGGTGAGGCGCTCCGTGCCCGGGGACGCGGTGAAGTCCGTGTCCACAGCCTGTGGACGCAGCACGCGCTTCAGATTGTCCGCCGCCGCGATCTCCAGGTCCTTCGCGAGGTCCGCGGCGGTGCCCGTCAGGTCGATGGCGTTCACGTCCTGGTGGGCGGCCAGCGGGGCCGCGAGCTCCGCCGTCCGGCCGGAGAGGATGTTGACCACACCGCCGGGGACGTCGGACGTGGCGAGCACCTCACCCAGGGACAGGGCGGGCAGCGGGGCCTTCTCGGAGGCGATGACGACCGCCGTGTTGCCCGTGGCGATCACCGGGGCGAGCACGGACACCAGGCCCAGGAAGGACGACTCCTGGGGCGCGACCACCGCGACGACACCCGTCGGCTCGGGCGTCGAGAGGTTGAAGAACGGGCCCGCGACCGGGTTTGCCCCGCCCGCGATCTGGGCGATCTTGTCGGTCCAGCCCGCGTACCAGACCCAGCGGTCGATCGCCGCGTCGACCACCGCGGCGGCCTTGGACTTCGACAGGCCCTCGGCGTCGGCGACCTCGCGCACGAACTGCTCGCGGCGGCCCTCCAGCATCTCGGCCACGCGGTAGAGGATCTGGCCGCGCAGATACGCCGTCGCGTTCGACCAGCCGCCGAACGCCTTGCGGGCCGCCACGACGGCGTCCCGCGCGTCCTTGCGGGACGACTGCGGGGCGTTGGCCAGCCACTTGCCCTTTGCGTCGGTCACCTCGTACACCCGGCCGCTCTCGGAACGCGGGAACTTGCCGCCCACGTACAGCTTGTAGGTCTTGAACACCGAAAGTCGCTCAGACATCGAGGTATGCCTCCAGGCCGTGGCGGCCGCCCTCGCGGCCGAAGCCCGACTCCTTGTAGCCGCCGAAGGGCGAGGTCGGGTCGAACTTGTTGAACGTGTTGGCCCAGACGACCCCGGCGCGGAGCTTGTTCGCGACCGCGAGGATGCGCGAGCCCTTCTCCGTCCAGATGCCCGCGGACAGGCCGTACTGCGTGTTGTTCGCCTTGGCGACGGCCTCGTCCGGCGTGCGGAAGGTCAGGACCGAGAGGACCGGGCCGAAGATCTCGTCGCGGGCGATGGTGTGCGCCTGGGTGACGCCGGTGAACAGCGTCGGGGCGAACCAGTAGCCCGAGGAGGGGAGTTCGCAGGCCGGGGACCAGCGCTCGGCGCCCTCCGCCTCGCCCTGGTCGGCGAGCGCGCTGATGCGGGCCAGCTGCTCGGCGGAGTTGATCGCGCCGATGTCGGTGTTCTTGTCGAGCGGGTCGCCCAGGCGCAGCGTCGAGAGCCTGCGCTTGAGGGAGTCCAGGAGCTCCTCCTGGACCGACTCCTGGACCAGGAGGCGCGAGCCCGCGCAGCAGACCTGGCCCTGGTTGAAGAAGATGCCCGTGACGATGCCCTCGACGGCCTGGTCGAGGGGCGCGTCGTCGAAGACGATGTTCGCGCCCTTGCCGCCCAGTTCCAGGGTGAGCTTCTTGTCCGTGCCCGCGACCGTGCGGGCGATCTCCTTGCCGACGGCCGTGGAGCCGGTGAAGGCGACCTTGTTCACGTCGGGGTGCGCGACGAGGGCCGCGCCCGCGTCGCCGTACCCGGGAAGGATGTTGACGACGCCCTTGGGCAGGCCCGCCTGGCGGCAGATGTCCGCGAAGAACAGGGCGGACAGGGGGGTCGTCTCGGCGGGCTTCAGGACGACCGTGTTGCCGGCCGCGAGCGCCGGGGCGATCTTCCAGGCCAGCATCAGGAGCGGGAAGTTCCAGGGGATGACCTGGCCCGCGACGCCGAGCGGCCGGGGGTTCGCGCCGTAGCCCGCGTGGTCGAGCTTGTCGGCCCAGCCCGCGTAGTAGAAGAAGTGCGCGGCGACCAGCGGGAGGTCCGCGTCGCGGGTCTCCTTGATCGGCTTGCCGTTGTCGAGGGTCTCCAGGACGGCGAGCTCGCGGCTGCGCTCCTGGATGATGCGGGCGATGCGGAAGAGGTACTTCGCGCGCTCGGCGCCGGGCAGCGCGGACCACTTCTCGAAGGCCTTGCGGGCGGCCCTGACCGCGCGGTCGACGTCCTCCGTGCTCGCCCGCGCGACCTCGGACAGGACCTCTTCGGAGGACGGCGAGAGCGTCTTGAAGACCTTGCCGTCGGCCGCCTCGGTGAACTCGCCGTCGATGAACAGGCCGTAGGAGGGGGCGATGTCGACGACCGAGCGGGACTCGGGAGCCGGTGCGTACTCGAAAATCGATGCCATGGCGATCAGTCCACCGTCACGTAGTCAGGGCCGGAGTAGCGGCCGGTGGCCAGCTTCTGGCGCTGCATCAGCAGGTCGTTGAGCAGGCTGGAGGCGCCGAAGCGGAACCAGTGGTTGTCCAGCCAGTCCGCGCCGACGGTCTCGTTCACCAGGACCAGGAACTTGACGGCGTCCTTCGTCGTGCGGATGCCGCCCGCGGGCTTCACGCCGACCTGGACGCCGGTCTGCGCGCGGAAGTCGCGGACGGCCTGAAGCATCAGCAGGGTGTTGGCGGGCGTCGCGTTGACCCCGACCTTGCCGGTCGACGTCTTGATGAAGTCCGCGCCCGCGATCATGCCGAGCCAGCTCGCGCGGCGGATGTTGTCGTACGTCGACAGCTCGCCGGTCTCGAAGATGACCTTGAGGCGGGCGTGCTCGCACGCCTCCTTGACGGCGACGATCTCCTCGTACACCTTCAGGTAGTCGCCGGACAGGAACGCGCCGCGGTCGATGACCATGTCGATCTCGTCGGCGCCCGCGGCGACGGCGTCGCGGACGTCCGCGAGCTTCACGGCGAGGGCGGCGCGGCCCGCGGGGAACGCGGTCGCGACCGAGGCGACCTTCACGTCCGAGCCCGCGACGGCCTCCTTCGCGGCGGCCACCATGTCCGGGTAGACGCAGACGGCGGCGGTGCGCGGGGTGGAGCGGTCCGTCGGGTCCGGGTGGACGGCCTTGGCGCCGAGCGCGCGGACCTTGCCGACGGTGTCGGCGCCCTCCAGGGTCGTCAGGTCGATCATGGAGATGGCCAGGTCGATGGCGTACGCCTTGGCCGTCGTCTTGATCGACCGCGTCCCGAGGGAGGCGGCGCGGGCTTCGAGGCCGACCGCGTCCACGCCGGGCAGGCCGTGCAGGAAGCGGTGCAGCGTGGCGGCCGACGTCGTGACGTCGGCGAAGGGGGTGCCGGTGGGCGCGGCCGCCCCGGCTGCCCCTGGGGGTGATGTCGTCGTCGGCATAGTCACGAGGGGAGCATATCTACGCGCGTAGCGGCCTGTACAGGGGCAGGGTGCCCTCGCGGCGGGGAGCGCGCCGAGGGCGGGCCCCGCCCCAGGGTGCGCCGCGGCGCACCCTGTGTCCAGGCGCGGACTCGGGCTTCTCGGTGCCGGCCCGGGCCCCGGCGCGGACACGGTCCCGGGCGCGGACACGGGTCCGGCGTGCGTGCGTACCGCGAACAGCGCGGGTTCGCGGTACGCACGTCACCGCGGGGTGAGTGTGCTCACTTCAGGCCGTTGTCCAGTGCCGTCATGAGGGTGCCGGTCGGGGTGTCGCCCGACATCTCCCAGACCATGCCGCCGAGCAGGCCCTTCGACTTGACCCACGCGGTCTTCTTGCCGATCGACCAGGTGTCGTCGAAGCTCCACCACTGGCCGTTGTTGCCGGTGTAGCCGTAGGTGGAGACGGACTGTTCGTCGTGGTACACGGTCATGTTCGGGACGCTGGTGATCAGGTTCTGGTAGCCCCTGGTGCCCGCCTCCTCCGGGAACTGGCCGGGGGCCGCGCCGTTGGCCGACTGCCACTCGCCCTTGACGCCGCCGTCGGCGACCTCCTTCCAGCCGCGGCCGTAGAACGGGAAGCCGATGGTGAGCTTGCGCGGGTTCACCCCGGCGTCCAGATAGGTCTTGATCGCCTTCTCCATGCTGAAGTCGAAGGAGTAGGGGTCCTGGGCGTCGCGGTACAGATTGGCCTGGTGGCCGGTGCGCTTGGGCTCCCAGGAGTCGTCGCTGCCCGAGCCGTGGAAGTCGTAGCCCTGGACGTTGGCGAAGTCCAGGTACTCGAAGATCTTCTTGATGTCCCAGCCCGCCTCGATCTTCGCCGGGTCGGCCGGGGTGAACGCGGTCAGGAGCTTGTGGCTGCCGCCGGTGGCGTCCAGCTGCTTGCGGAACTCGGCGAGCAGCGCCGTCAGATTGGCCTTGTCCGCCGGGCCGTAGTGGTTGCCGGGGTGGCCCTCGGAGCCCGGCCACTCCCAGTCGATGTCGATGCCGTCGAAGATGCCCGCGCCGGTGCCGGGGCCGCCCGCGCCGTTGTAGACCGGCAGGTTGCCCTTGATCCAGGTGTCGACGCAGGACTTCACGAACTTCTCCCGGGAGGCGGGCGTGGCCGCCGCGTCGGCGAAGAACTTCGAGAACGTCCAGCCGCCGAGCGAGACGACGACCTTCAGGTGCGGGTGCTTGGCCTTGAGCTTCTTCAGCTGGTTGAAGTTGCCGCGCAGCTTGCCCCAGCCGTCGTCCGCGACCCCGTCCACCGACTGCGCGGCGGAGAAGGCGCGGCCGTAGTCGGCCTCGGCGTCGCCCGCGCCGGTGCCCTCGTCCGGGTCCTGCGGCTTGCCGGAGACGCCCTTGACCACGCCGGCCAGGCAGGTGTGGTTGACCGGGTCGACGTTCTCGAAGGCGTAGTTGATCACGTCGAGCTTGGCCGCCTGGCCGGAGGTGTCCAGGTTCTTCACGAAGTGCTGGCGGCCGTAGATGCCCCACTGGGCGTAGTAGCCGACCGTGAGGTGGTTGCCGGGGCCCGCCGCGTCGTCCGTCGTGACGTTCACGGCGTTCGAGGCGGCCGACTCGTTGTCGGCGGTGTCACGCGCCTTGACGGTGAAGCTGTAGGCGGTGGCGGGGGTCAGGCCCTCGACGGTCGCGGTGGTCGCCGAGGCGGGGACGGTCTTCGCGAGCTCCTTGCCGCGGTAGACGTCGTACGCGGCCACGGCCACGTTGTCCGTGGACTTCTCCCAGGCGAGGGACGCCGAGACCTGGGTCTTGCCGGTGGTGCGGAGATTGCCGGGCGCGGTCGGCGGCGTCGGGTCGGTCGACGGGTCGACGGTCGTGGCGCTGACCGGCGGGCTCTCCGGGCTGGTGTTGCCGCGCCGGTCCTTGGCCCGGACGGTGAAGGAGTAGCGGGTGGCGGGGGTCAGATCGGTGACGGTCGCGCTGTTCGTCGCCGAGCTCGCGACCACACTGGTGCCGCTGAGCACCTCGTACGTCGTGACCGGGTAGTCGCCCGCGCCGGCCGGGGGCCAGGTCAGGGAGATGGTGCGTGACGTGGTGGTGGTGACGGTCGGGGTGCCGGGCGCGGTCGGGGGCTTGTCCGGCGTGCCGTCGCACTTGTCGCCGTTGATCGTGCAGCCCGTGGGCGTGCCGATCGGTCCGCGCGCGGTGAACTGGTAGCTGTACGGCTCGGTGGAGCCGCCCGCCGGGACGCGGCCGTTGTAGTACGCGTTCTTCACGGTGACGTGGCTGCCCGAGACGGTCGCCTCGCCGTGGGTGTGGCCGCTGACGGTGACGCCCGGCGGCAGGTCGAACTCCAGGGTCCAGCTCGCGGACGCGGTGGTGCCGCTGTTGCGGACGGTGTACTTGCCCTGCCAGGACGCGCCGCTGCCCTCGGTGCTGAAGGCCGCGGTGAGGGTGCCCGCGGCGATGGCGGGGGCCGCGGAGAGGGCGGTGAGCAGGGCCGCGGGGAGTAGCAGGGCGGCGAGCAGCACGGCGGTCCTGCCGTGCAGGGCTGCGGCCGCTCTGCGTAAGAGTCCGGGCGTGCTTCTGGTTCCTCTTCCGGTGGGGGTCATGGCTCTCCTCGGGGGTGGGTCGTTGCGGGTGACTCCTCGGGGTGCGTACGGGGGGTTCGTGTGGGAGGGGCCGTGCGGCGCCGGGCCGCCGCGTCGCCGGGCGGCGGTTAGGCGTACATGACAACCCTCGACGGTACTAGGTCTGGACCAATCGCCATACCCCCGCCGCGCGCGGCGCCCGTGAACGCGTCAGGCAGAATCAGCCCCATGACGAGCGACCCGCAGCCCACCCCGGCGGAGCCCACCCCCGCGTACAAGGACCGCGTCTACCGGTCCCACGCGGCCATCGCCGGAGGCGTCATGCTGCTCGCCATCGGCGCCTGGCTGGGCATCGACGCGCTGATCCGGGGCGAGGGGCGCACCCCCTGGGTGGCCCTCGCCGGGCTGCTCCTCGCGGTGCCGCTCGTCGTCGCCTTCACCGTGCGGCCCGCCGTGTACGCGAGCGAGGACCGGCTGCGCGTCCGCAACCCCTTCCGCACCGTCGTCCTGCCGTGGGGCGCGATCTCGGGGCTCCGCTCCGGGTACTCCAACGAGGTCTTCACGCAGGACGGCACCAAGTACCAGCTCTGGGCCATCCCGGTGTCCCTGCGCGGCCGCAAGCGGGCCGCGCAGCGGCACGCGCGGCAGGTCGCCTCGGACGACCCGTCCGCGAGCCTGACGCGCCCCGGCACCGGGCACGAGAGCACGCGCACCCCCGGCGACCAGGCCATGGACGACCTGCGCGAGATCGCCGAGCGCCGCGAGGGCGCCGAGGCCGCGCAGGGCGAGCCGCTGGTGCGCTGGGCGTACGAGATCCTCGCCCCGAGCCTCGCGGGAGCGGTCGTCCTGGCCGTCCTGCTCGCGACCGGCTGAGCCCCCGGGGGCCGGGGGGAGCCGGACACGGCCGCTGCCGTGTCCGGCCGGGCGGCGCTCCGCAAGGGGGGTGAGCGGAGCGCCTGATCCGTCGGCTCCCGCTGGGGGGCCGGGGAGCCGCCGGACAGCGCTTCCATAGTGCGGCATCGTTGTCCGCCTGCGGCCTCCGAGGAGCCGGGCGGGCGCCTGCTCCCGGGGAACCGGACCGGATTCAGCGCGGCCGAGGCCGGGATGCAGTGGGCACCCATGCGCCCGGGTGCGCCCCCGGGCCCGGTCGAGCGCCCCCTCGCCCCGGGCCAGGCCGCGCGCCTCACGGCGGGCCCAGCCACACCAGGAGCATGTGCCCGCCGAAGGCCGCCGACGTCAGGGACGCGCCCATCAGGACCGGCACCACCACCCGCGCCCGGGCCCGGGAGAGCGCGAGCGCCACCGGCAGGAGCAGCGGAAAGCCGGGCAGCAGGAACCGCGCCCGGGGGAAGTACACCCCCCGCGAGCCGAGCACGATCGCGAGCAGCAGGCCCGTGAACACGAGCAGCGGCAGTGGCTGTTCGCGCCCCGCCACCGACATCGCGAACAGCACCAGCGCGCCGCACAGCACCAGCGTCACCATCACCAGGAACAGCTGCGGCCGCTCCACGAGGAACAGGCTCTTCATCCAGCGCAGCGTGCCGACGCCGCCGTCCCACTCGTTGTGCCACCACTTCTGCACCGCGAAGTAGCCGTCCCAGCGGCCGAGTCTGACCCCCACCCAGCCGACGTACGCGAGCCAGCCGAGGGGCGCGAGGACGGCGCCCACGAGCGCGGCCGCCGAGAAGCGGCGGCGCAGCGCGAGCAGGGCCGTCACGGTCACCGCGGCCGCGAGTGCGATCCCCGTCGGCCGGGTCAGGCCCGCGAGCGAGGCAAGGGCTCCCGCCGCCACCCACCGCCCCGTGAGGACCGCGTACAGGCACCACGCCGCGAACGCCGTGAACAGGGACTCCGTGTAGCCCATCCACTGCACGAGGGCCACCGGCAGGCACGCCCACAGCAGCACGAGCAGCACCCCGGTCCGCCGCCCGTGCAGCCGGTCGCCGACCTTGAAGATCCCCCAGGCCGCGAGGAACGAGGCCGCGCACGCGATCGCCAGGCCCACCGCGCCCCGCGGCGCGGGCACCAGGTGCTCGCCCGCCCGGATCAGCAGCGGGTACAGCGGGAAGAACGCCAGGTTGTTCGCGTCGAAGGCGTGGCCGAGCGTGTCCGCGTACCCGTGCTCGGCGATCTTCAAGTACCAGTCGCAGTCCCAGGACTCGGCGAGCAGGTGCCAGACGCCGCGGTGCTCGCGGCGCGCCCAGAGGGCGAACACCAGCAGACCGCAGACGCGCACCGCCGCGTACCCCAGGAGCGCCGGGGCCGCGTGCCGCAGCGCGTCGCCCGCCCGCGCGCGTCGGCCGCGCGGCGGCCGTGCGGCGGGCCGGGAGCGGCGCGACGGGGGGACGCGGGACGGCGTGCCGGCGCTGAGGCCGGAGAGACGGGCGAGGGGTCCGTACGGCACTGCGGCTCCCGGGCGTGACGAACGAGAAGGTGCGCTACCGGTCGGACCCTTCCTGGGTTGACCGGCAGCGCACCTGCACGCTGCGTCAGTTGCCGCGCGGAACCACCCGTACGGGTGGAGCGCTGTTCATGGAGGTGCGCTCAGATTCCGGCCGCCCCCGCGAAGTCCCGCTTCAGGGCGGCCAGGAGCTCCGCGGCCCGCGCGTGGGCCGCGGGCAGGCCGGGGCGATCCGCGACCGGCACCACGACCTCCAGATAGCACTTCAGCTTCGGCTCGGTGCCGCTCGGGCGCACGATCACGCGCGCCCCGTCGAGGGTGTAGCGCAGCCCGTCCGTGGGCGGCAGCTGCGCCGAGCCCTCGGTCAGGTCCTCGGCGCGCGTCACCGCGAGCCCGGCGAGGCGCACCGGCGGCCGCTCGCGCAGGCGCCGCATCGCGGCCGCGATCAGCGACAGGTCCTCCACGCGCACCGACAGCTGGTCGGTGGCGTGCAGCCCGTGGGCGAGCGCCAGGTCGTCGAGGAGGTCGAGCAGCGTGCGGCCCTCCTCCTTCAGCTCCGAGGCCAGCTCGGTGATCAGGAGCGCCGCCGTGATGCCGTCCTTGTCGCGGACGCCCTCGGGGTCGACGCAGTAGCCGAGCGCCTCCTCGTAGCCGTACCGCAGGCCCTCGACGCGGGCGATCCACTTGAAGCCCGTGAGGGTCTCCTCGTAGCCGAGGCCCGCCTGCTCCGCGATCCGGCCGAGCAGCGACGACGACACGATCGACTCGGCGAACACGCCCTCGGCCCCGCGCCGCACCAGATGGGCCGCGAGCAGCGCGCCCACCTCGTCGCCGCGCAGCATGCGCCACGCGGTCCGCTCGGCGTCGGTGGGCACGGCCACCGCGCAGCGGTCCGCGTCCGGGTCGTTGGCGATCACCAGGTCGGGCCGCGCCTCGCGGGCCGCGGCGAACGCCAGGTCCATCGCGCCCGGCTCCTCCGGGTTCGGGAAGGCCACCGTCGGGAAGTCCGGGTCGGCCTCGGCCTGCGCGGCCACGAGCACCGGCTCGGGGAAGCCGGCCCGCGCGAAGGCGGCGAGGAGCGTGTCCTTGCCGACGCCGTGCATGGCCGTGTAGACGGTCCGGGCGCTCCGGGCCGAGCCCGGGGACAGGACTGCGTCCGTACGCGCCAGATACGCCTGGAGGACCTCCTCGCCGAGGACCTCCCAGCCGGACTCCGGGCGCGCCACGTCGTGCAGGCTCGCCACCGCGGCGATCTCCGCGGCGATCTCCCCGTCGGCGGGCGGCACGATCTGCGAGCCGTCGCCCAGGTAGACCTTGTAGCCGTTGTCGCGCGGCGGGTTGTGGCTGGCCGTGACCTCCACGCCCGCGACGGCGCCCAGGTGCCGTATGGCGAAGGCGAGGACCGGCGTCGGCAGCGGCCGGGGCAGGACGGCGGCGCGCAGCCCCGCCCCGGTCATCACGGCCGCCGTGTCCCGCGCGAAGTCCGCCGACTTGTAGCGGGCGTCGTAGCCGATGACGACCAGGCCGCCGGCGTGGCCCTTGCCCTTCAGGTACGCGGCCAGACCCGCGGCGGCGCGGATCACCACGGAGCGGTTCATCCGCATCGGGCCCGCGCCCAGCTCGCCGCGCAGCCCGGCCGTGCCGAACTGGAGCGTGCCGGCGAAGCGGGCCGCGAGGTCGGCCAGGACGTCCGCGCCGTCCGCCGCCCCCGCGATGAGCTTGGTCAGCTCCTCGCGGGTGTCCGCGTCCGGGTCCTCGTCGAGCCACGTCCGGGCCCGGGCGATGAGTACGTCGTGCTCCTGGTGGTCCTGCACGTGTGGTCAGCCTCTCCGTGAGGGGGGTCGTACGCCTGGGGGCGGCGCGGTCAGAGGCGGTCGAGGACCTTGCCGAGCAGCTCGCCCATGCGGGTCGCCGAGTCGCGGCCCGCCTGGAGGACCTCCTCGTGGTTGAGGGGCTCGCCCGTCATGCCCGCGGCGAGGTTGGTGACCAGGGAGATGCCGAGCACCTCGGCCCCGGCCTCGCGCGCCGCGATGGCCTCCAGGACGGTCGACATGCCGACGAGGTCCGCCCCGATGGTGCGGGCCATGCGGATCTCGGCGGGCGTCTCGTAGTGCGGGCCGGGGAACTGCGCGTACACGCCCTCTTCGAGGGTCGGGTCGACCTCCTTGCACAGCGCGCGCAGGCGCGGCGAGTACAGGTCCGTGAGGTCCACGAAGTTCGCGCCGACGATCGGGGACGTCGCCGTGAGGTTCAGGTGATCGCTGATCAGGACCGGCTGGCCCGGGCGCATGCCCTCGCGCAGACCGCCGCAGCCGTTGGTCAGCACGATGGTCTTGCAGCCCGCGGCGACGGCGGTGCGCACGCCGTGCGCGACCGCGGCGACGCCCCGGCCCTCGTAGTAGTGCGTGCGGCCCAGGAAGACCAGGACGCGCTTGTCGCCGACCTTGAAGGAGCGGATCTTGCCGCCGTGGCCCGCGACGGCGGGCGGCGGGAAGCCGGGCAGCTCGGTGACCGGGAACTCGGCCTCGGGGGCGCCGAGCGCGTCGACGGCCGGTGCCCAGCCGGAGCCCATCACGAGGGCGACGTCGTGGGTCTCGGCGCCCGTCAGCTCACGCAGGCGCGTGGCGGCGGCGTCGGCGGCGGCGTACGGGTCGCCCTGGATGTCGTCCGGAATAACTGAAGCGTTCACGCCGACGAGGGTAGCCGCTTACGCCCTACGCGCGTAGATGACGAGGCTCACGGGATCGGGATCGTTGCCTTGTCGTTTCCGACAAGGTGATCGCCCGGGAGCCCTCAGGAGCGGGTCAGCACGGGCGTTTGCGCAGTTCCATCACGTAGTCGTGGGGGGCGCCCGCGGACTCGGCGGCGTCGGCCAGCTCGCCGAGGTAGCGCGCCGACGGCAGGCCGCCCTCGTAGCCGTTCAGGACGTAGACCCACGCGGGCTCCTCGCCCTCCAGGGTGTGGATCCGCACCCGCATGCGCCGGTAGATGTCGAGGCCGACGCCCTCCCAGCGGTCCATGGAGTCCTCGTCCATCGGCGCCACGTCGTACAGGGCGACGAAGACCTGGGAGCGCGGGGCCTCCACGATCGTGGCCAGTGCGCCCTCCCAGCCCATGTGCTCGCCTCCGAACGTCAGCCGCCAGCCGTTCAGCCAGCCGGTCGCGCGCAGCGGCGAGTGCGGGGCGCGGCGCGTCATGAGCCGCGCGTCGAGATTGCCGGCGTACGCGGCGTAGAGCGACATGCCGTCGAGGGTACGGCTTTCTGGCGTGGGCGCCCTACGCAGTTGCCGTTCTGGGGGCTGCGCCCCCATTCCCGGCATTCCTGGGGGTTCGGGGGCTGTTTCTCGGGTGCGGGTGGGTGTTCGCGCTGCGCGCTCGTCCTCAAACGCCGGACGGGCTTGATCATCGCGCTGCGCGCTCGTCCTCAAGCGCCGGACGGGCTGGACGGGGCGCCGGGCCGGTGTTCGATCCGTCCCAGGGGTGTTGTGGATTCCCTGCGGCGACGCGCTGGATTCGGCCCCGGGTCAACGGGGTGGTGGGGGGTGCGGGAGAATGGAGTACGTGACTCGGATCGTGATCATTGGTGGCGGACCCGGCGGATACGAGGCGGCGCTGGTCGCGGCCCAGCTCGGCGCGGAGGTGACCGTCGTCGACTGCGACGGTCTGGGCGGGGCGTCGGTGCTCACCGACTGCGTGCCGTCGAAGACCCTGATCGCCACGGCCGAGGTGATGACCACCTTCGACTCGTCGTACGAAGAGCTCGGGATCATCGTCGAGGACGACACCCCGCACATCGACCAGGCCGCGCGTGTCGTGGGCGTGGACCTCGGCAAGGTGAACCGGCGGGTGAAGCGGCTCGCGCTCGCGCAGTCGCACGACATCACCGCCTCCGTGACGCGGGCGGGCGCACGCGTGTTGCGCGGCCGCGGGCGCCTGGAGGGCCAGCAGGCCATGGACGGGTCGCGGACCGTGGTCGTGCGCGCCGCCGACGGGTCCGAGGAGCGGCTCACCGCCGACGCCGTGCTCATCGCCACCGGCGGCCACCCGCGCGAGCTGCCGGACGCCCAGCCGGACGGCGAGCGCATCCTGAACTGGACGCAGGTGTACGACCTCGACGAGCTGCCCGAGGAGCTCATCGTGGTCGGCTCCGGCGTCACCGGTGCCGAGTTCGCAGGTGCCTACCAGGCGCTCGGGTCCAAGGTGACCCTCGTGTCGTCGCGCGACCGCGTGCTGCCGGGCGAGGACCCGGACGCCGCCGCCGTCCTGGAGGACGTCTTCCGCCGCCGCGGGATGAACGTGATGGGCCGTACCCGCGCCGCCTCCGCCAAGCGCGTGGGCGACCGCGTCGAGGTCACCCTCGCCGACGGGCGCGTCATCTCCGGCTCGCACTGCCTCATGGCCGTCGGCGCCATCCCCAACAGCAGCGGCATGGGCCTGGAGGAGGCCGGGGTCAAGCTGAAGGACTCCGGGCACATCTGGACCGACCGGGTGTCCAGGACCTCCGCCCCCGGCGTGTACGCGGCCGGTGACGTCACCGGCATCTTCGCCCTCGCCTCCGTGGCCGCCATGCAGGGCCGCATCGCGATGTACCACTTCCTGGGCGACGCGGTGACCCCGCTGAACCTGAAGACCGTCTCGTCGAACGTCTTCACCGACCCGGAGATCGCCACCGTCGGCTACACCCAGGCCGACGTCGACGCGGGCAAGATCGACGCCCGGGTGGTCAAGCTGCCCCTCCTGCGCAACCCGCGCGCGAAGATGCAGGGCATCCGGGACGGCTTCGTCAAGATCTTCTGCCGCCCCGGCACCGGGATCGTGGTCGGCGGTGTGATCGTCGCGCCGCGCGCTTCGGAACTCATCCACCCCATCTCGATCGCGGTCGACAACAATCTGACGGTGGAGCAGATCGCTAACGCCTTCACCGTGTACCCCTCGCTTTCGGGGTCGATCGCCGAGGTGGCCCGGCAGCTGCACACGCGGAAGACGAGCGGCGAGGCCTGATTCCGGCGTCCCCGGGGGCCGCGCGCGGCCCCCGGAAGTGATCCCTCCGGCGGCCGGAATCAACTCTTCGCAGGTCACAGCCTGTTGCCGTCCATGCGTCCGGCATAGGCGCGTAGAGTACCCCTATACCACTCCCACCCCTGTCGTGCGTACAACTTCTGTAATTCGGCGCAAACTGCTGAAAGCAGACGGTCGTTGGGGTTACTGTCAGTTTCGTGTTCGCTGCAGAACGTCGCCAATTGATCCTCGAAATGGTGCGGGCCAACGGGGCTGTGTCGCTCCGTGAGCTCGCCCGCGTCGTCCAGACCTCCGAAGTGACCGTACGGCGGGACGTGCGCGCGCTGGAGGCAGAAGGACTCCTCGACCGCCGGCATGGCGGTGCGGTATTGCCGGGCGGATTCACGCGGGAGTCCGGCTTTCCGCAGAAATCGCATCTCGCGTCCGCCGAGAAGACGGCCATCGCCGACCTCGCGGCGGGTCTCGTCGAAGAGGGCGAGGCCATCGTCGTCGGGGCGGGTACGACCACGCAGGAGCTGGCCCGCCGGCTCGCGCGGGTACCCGGCCTGACCGTGGTCACCAACTCCCTGCTCGTGGCCCAGGCCCTGGCCCACGCCAACAGAGTGGAAGTCGTCATGACCGGCGGCACCCTGCGCGGCTCCAACTACGCCCTGGTGGGCAGTGGTGCCGAGCAGTCCCTCCAGGGGCTCAGGGTCTCGCGCGCCTTCCTGTCCGGCAGTGGGCTGACCGCCGAGCGCGGCCTGTCCACGTCGAACATGCTGTCCGCGAGCGTGGACCGCGCGCTCGTCCAGGCGGCGGCCGAGGTCGTGGTCCTCGCCGACCACACCAAACTCGGCACGGACACGATGTTCCAGACCGTGCCGACGGACGTCATCACCCGCCTCGTCACCGACGAACCGCCCGCCCACGACGACCGCGCGGCCACCGAGTTGCAGGCCCTGGCGGACCAGGGCGTGCAGATCGCCGTGGCCGGCGGGGCCGCGGGCCCCGGTCAGGGCCCGGGCGTCGACTCCGTTCCCACGGGCCGCCAGCCCCGCAGGGACGTGCCGCTGCCCGGCCAGCGGCGGGGGCACGGGGGCCAGGGGCCGCAGCTGCGCAGTGCGGCGGTCCTGGGCGACCAGCAGCCCGGGGAGCGGGCGGCGAGGGTGGCCGACCTCCGGCGGCGGTAGGTCCGGGGGCGGGGCGCGCTCCGCGCCTCGTCCTCAGCCGCCGGACGGGCCCGCGGGCTGGGCCTTGAGGCCGCGCAGGGTCAGGGTGAGCAGACGGTCGGCGAGCTCCGGGTCGTCGGGGGACTCCTCGGCGGCCAGGGCGATCGCGTTCGTCAGCTGGAGCAGGTCCTCGATGGACACGCCCGCGCGCACCGCACCCGCGGCCTGGGCGCGGGCGAGGAGGGCCGCGCCCGCCTCCCGCATGGGGCGGCTGCACCGCCCCAGCGGGGTGCTGTCGTCCCGCGACACCGACATCAGGGCCCGTGCGAGCCCCCGGTACTCGCTCGCGTGCGCGACCAGGGCGCGCAGCCACGCCACGAGGGCCGCACAGGGCTGCGGGGCGCCGAGCAGCTCCCGCGAGCGGCTCAGCAGGTCGCTGACCGCCTCCTCGAACACGGCGCTCATCAGGGCGTGGCGGTTCGGGAAGTGCCGGTACAGGGTGCCGATGCCCACGCCCGCGCGGCGGGCGACGTCTTCGAGGGAGGTGTCCGTACCGTGCTCCGCGAAGGCGGAGCGGGCCTCCTTCAGGAGGCGCTGGTGGTTGCGCTGGGCATCGGCGCGCATGCGGCCTCCTCGGTCGCGGACGGTCTGAACGCCCCCGCCCACCCGCCCCGGAAGGGGACGGGTGGGCGGAGGCCTGGCGGTACGGGCTCAGGGTGCCCGTACCGGGAAGAGTCAGTCCTTGATCTCGCAGATGGCCGCGCCCGAGGTGAGGCTCGCGCCCACCTCCGCCTGCAGGCCCTTGACGGTGCCGGAGCGGTGGGCGTTGAGGGGCTGCTCCATCTTCATGGCCTCCAGGACCACGATGAGGTCGCCCTCCTTGACCTCCTGGCCCTCCTCGACCGCGACCTTGACGATCGTGCCCTGCATCGGCGAGGCCAGGGTGTCGCCGGACGCCGCCGGGCCGGACTTCTTGGCCGCGCGGCGCTTCGGCTTGGCACCCGCCGAAAGGCCCGTACGCGCGAGGGACATGCCCATGCCTGCGGGCAGGGAGACCTCCAGGCGCTTGCCGCCGACCTCGACGACGATCGTCTCGCGGTCGCCGTCCTCCTCCTCGGCGTCGCCGCCCACGGGGGCGAACGGCGGGATGTCGTTGACGAACTCGGTCTCGATCCACCGGGTGAAGACCGTGAACGGCTCGTCGGAGCCCGTCAGTTCGGGCGCGAACGCCGGGTCGGTGACCACCTTGCGGTGGAACGGGATGGCGGTGGCCATGCCCTCGACCTCGAACTCGGCCAGCGCGCGGGCGGCCCGCTCCAGGGCCTCCTTGCGGGTGCGCCCGGTGACGATCAGCTTGGCGAGCAGCGAGTCCCAGGCCGGGCCGATGACCGAGCCGGACTCGACGCCCGCGTCCAGGCGCACGCCGGGACCGGAGGGGGTCGCGAACTTGGTGACGGTGCCGGGGGCGGGCAGGAAGCCCCGGCCCGGGTCCTCGCCGTTGATGCGGAACTCGAAGGAGTGGCCGCGCAGTTCGGGGTCGCCGTAGCCCAGTTCCTCGCCGTCGGCGATGCGGAACATCTCGCGGACCAGGTCGATGCCCGCGACCTCTTCGGTGACCGGGTGCTCGACCTGAAGGCGCGTGTTGACCTCCAGGAAGGAGATCGTGCCGTCGGCGCCGACCAGGAACTCCACGGTGCCCGCGCCGACGTAGCCGGCCTCCTTCAGGATCGCCTTCGAGGAGCTGTACAGCTCCTCCAGCTGGGCGTCCGAGAGGAACGGGGCCGGGGCCTCTTCCACCAGCTTCTGGTGGCGGCGCTGGAGCGAGCAGTCACGGGTGGAGACCACGACCACGTTGCCGTGCTGGTCGGCGAGGCACTGGGTCTCGACGTGGCGCGGCTTGTCCAGGTAGCGCTCCACGAAGCACTCGCCGCGGCCGAAGGCGGCGACCGCCTCGCGCACCGCGGAGTCGTACAGCTCCGGCACCTCTTCGAGGGTGCGGGCGACCTTCAGGCCGCGGCCGCCGCCGCCGAACGCCGCCTTGATGGCGATGGGCAGGCCGTGCTCCTCGGCGAACGCGACGACCTCGTCGGCGCCCGAGACCGGGTCCGGGGTGCCCGCGACCAGCGGGGCGCCCGCGCGCTGCGCGATGTGCCGGGCGGCGACCTTGTCACCCAGGTCCCGGATCGCCTGCGGCGGCGGCCCGATCCAGGTGAGGCCCGCGTCCAGGACGGCCTGCGCGAACTCGGCGTTCTCGGAGAGGAAGCCGTAGCCGGGGTGGACGGCGTCCGCCCCGGAGTCCTTGGCGGCGGCGAGCACCTTCGCCATGTCCAGATAACTGGTCGCCGGGGTGTCACCGCCGAGGGCGAACGCCTCGTCTGCGGCCCGCACATGCAGCGCGTCCCGGTCGGGGTCCGCGTAGACGGCAACGCTCGCGATCCCGGCATCCCGGCACGCCCGGGCGACCCGGACAGCGATTTCGCCACGGTTGGCGATGAGCACCTTGCGCACGATGGCTCCCTCCTTGAAACAAGCCGAGTTTAGGGACTGCCGACACGCCCTTTCGACCCGTCCCCATTGGTGAGCTTGCCCACACGGAGCGTGATCCGAGGCGCGCCCGACCCCCGAAATCCCTTGTCGCACCGTGGTACGCAGGGTCCCTTCCCGGCAGCGTAGCCCTCCGGTGTGCTCAAGGTCTCTGTGAGGGCGCGCTGCGGCGGGGGAGCTTTCTTTGTGGAGTCCCTACGAATGGCCCAATGAATCTTTGCCTCCGGCACAGCTCTTGTCCCTCGGTTTACCCGTTAGTAGCGTGCCCGATGGCTCGTACGTACTTGCGGTAACAGCAGTGGAGGGTGGGTGGGCGCCGTGGGGCGCAGGCCGGTGGCGTGGGCGGGCGCGGTCGTACTGGGGGCGGAGGCGGCCGGCATCGCGTTCCTCAACTGGTTCCTCGGCCTGGTCGTCGACAAGCAGAAGATGTCCCTCGCCGGGCTCGAACCGCACGCCATGACCGTGGCGACGTGGATCGCGGGCGCCGTCCTCGGGCTCTATCTCGCGCTGTGCGGCTTCCTGCTGGCGCGCGCCGCCGTGCTCGACCGCGCGCCGGGCGGGTTCGGGCGCGCCGTGCTGATCAGCGCGGCCGTGGTGCACGCGCTGCTCGGCGCGTTCGCGGTGGGCCTGGTGGGCTGGCTCGCGTTCGCGTTCATGATGCTGGTGCTGGGGCTCGTCGTGCTGACGCTGATGGCCTACGACCGCCACGAGGGCCGGGCCGTGGCGGCGGACGCCCCGCCGCCCGGCGACGGGGCCCCGCGGACGGCGTGAGGCGCCCTCCGAGGCCTCGCGCTACTCGGCCCACAACTGGGTGATGCCCACGCCCAGTTCGGCCAGGAGGCGGCGGAGCAGCGGCAGGGAGAGGCCGATGACGTTGCCGTGGTCGCCGTCGATGCCGTCGATGAACGGGGCCGAGCGGCCGTCGAGCGTGAACGCGCCCGCCACGTACAGCGGTTCGCCGCTCGCCACGTACGCCGCGATCTCCTCGTCCGAGGGCTCGCCGAAGCGGACCACCGTCGAGGCGGTGGCGGCGACGTGCCGGCCCGAGGCCGTGTCGTACACGCAGTGCCCGGTCTGCAGGACGCCCGCGCGGCCGCGCATCGCCTTCCAGCGGGCGGTGGCCTCCTCGGCGTCGGCGGGCTTGCCGAGGGCCTGGCCGTCCAGCTCCAGGACCGAGTCGCAGCCGATGACCAGGGCGCCCTTGACGTCCGGCCGTGCGGCGACCACCGACGCCTTCGCCTCGGCCAGGGCCTTGGCGAGCTCGGCCGGGGTGGGGGCGGAGACCGCGTCCTCGTCGACCCCGCTGACGATCACCTCGGGGGCGAGCCCCGCCTGGCGCAGCAGGCCGAGGCGGGCGGGGGACTGGGAGGCGAGGACGAGGCGGCGGGCGGGCTGATCACTCATGCGGTCAGCGTAGCCCCGGATCGGCCCGCTCAGACGATCCCCAGGACCAGCAGCGCGAGGAGCATGGCCACCGCCAGGAGCACGCCCGCGCGGCGCATCTTGACCTGCATGTCCCGCATGTCCTTGGGGGGGTCGTTCTCCGGGTCGGACCACAGCATGGCTCCGATGGTGCGCGCCGGTCCTGCCCCGCGCCTGAGTACGCGTACCTAAGTTCCGCAGATCGTTCGTTCACCCGTACAACCCCGTGCCGGTGTCCGGTGTCAACTACGCGTTGGTTCTGTGGGAGGGAGCGTTCTGATATGCGCGCACTGCGCACCAAGGTCCTGATGGCGGTGGCGACGGCGGCGGTGGCCACCGGGGGCCTCGTCGTCCCGCTCGCGGGCCCGGCCGCGGCCGCGCCGGCCGCGAAGGACGCCGCCGACTTCAACGGCGACGGCTACGGTGACGTGGTCCTCGCCACCCCCGACGCGACCGTGAACGGCGTCAAGAAGGCCGGGCACGTCGCCGTCCTGTACGGCTCCGCCGACGGCGTCGCGGGCGGGCGCAAGCAGCTGCTCAGCCAGGCGTCGGCGAAGGTGCCGGGCGCGCCGGAGGAGCGCGACGGCTTCGGCGCCGCGTACGACACCGGGGACCTGGACGGCGACGGGTACGCGGACCTGGTCGTCGGGGTGCCGGGCGAGAACGACCAGCGCGGCCTCATCACCGTGCTGTGGGGCGGCCGCGGCGGGCTCGTCCACGGCGGCCTGAGCATGGCCCCGCTGCGCACGGACGACGTGCACTACGGCGGGTCCGTCGTCGTCGGCGACTTCGACGGCGACGGCAGGCAGCACGTCGCCACGCACTCCTACTGGGGCGCGGTCAGCCTCTCCGGCGACGGCTTCACCCGGACCCGGGCACCGAAGCAGCAGCGCCTGAACCTCCACGGCGACGACGCCTTCCGCCTCGTGGAGCGCCTGGAGGCCGGGGACTACGACGGCGACGGCGACGACGACCTGCTCGCCTCCGGCATCGCCAACGCGGAGGGCGACTTCCTCGACGGCTGGGTCGGCTACTGGAAGGGCGGCCGCACCGGCGTCACGTTCACGCGCCCGCCCGCCGCGCTGCCCGCGACCCGCACCGGCCTGGACGGCTCGGGCGACGTGAACAAGGACGGGTACGAGGACGTAGTGATCACCGACAAGGCCGCGGCCAAGGGCGGCGCGGTCGGCGTCTACTACGGCGGCAAGCGCGGTCCCGGCAGCGGCGGCAGCACCGTGCTCGACCAGGACAGTCCCGGCGTACCGGACGAGGGCGAGGACGGCGACGCGTTCGGCGCGAGCGCCTCGGTCGGCGACGTCGACGGCGACGGCTACGCCGACGTCGCGGTCGGCGCCCCGGCCGAGGGCGTGGACGGCCGGACCGCCACCGGCGCGGTCCACCTCCTCAAGGGCTCCGCGGCCGGGCTCACCGCAACCGGCGCGCAGGTCGTCGACCAGGGCACGCCGGGCGTGCCGGGCGCGGCCGAGGACGACGACCGCTTCGGCTCCGCGGTCCAGGTGCGGGACACCGACGGCGACGGCAGGGCCGAGGTCGTCGTCGCCGCGTCCGGCGAGGACGTGTTCCCCGGCGCGCGGTGGAACGACGGCTCCGCCTGGGTGCTGCGCGGCACGAAGGGCGGGATCGGCACCGCGGGGGCGTACGCGCTCAGCGAGAGGGCGTTCGGCCTGACCTACCAGAACAAGCGGTTCGGGTCCGTGCTCGGGCGCTGAACCGCCGTGGTGGGGGCGCGGGCCGCGCCCCCACCGGGCCCGTCACACGGGCCAGTACGTGCGGCCCCAGGACGCGGGGCCCGGCTGCGGAAGGCGCTCCCGGGCCACCCGGGCCGGGTCCGCCCAGGCGTCCGGGGTGCGGGGCGCGCCGGACGGCGCCTGCGCGGCCGCCGCGGCGCGCGCCTGGACCACCGCCAGGGCGGCGGCCAGCTCCTCGGGGGTCGGGTTGCCTCGTACGACCTTGATCACGAATGGGCTCCTCGGGGGTCGGGACACAGCCGTGGGGGCCGGGCTACAGCGGGATGTTGCCGTGCTTCTTCGGGGGCAGGGACTCGCGCTTCGTGCGCAGCTGGCGCAGGCCGCGCACGAGGTGCGAGCGGGTCTCGGAGGGCATGATCACCGCGTCCACGTAGCCGCGCTCGGCGGCCGTGTACGGGTTCAGGAGCGTGTCCTCGTACTCCTGGATGAGCCGCGCCCGGGTCTCCTCCTGGGCGGCCCCGTCCCCGGCCGCGGCGATCGTGCGGCGGTGCAGGATGTTCACCGCGCCCTGCGCGCCCATCACCGCGATCTGCGCGGTCGGCCAGGCCAGGTTGAGGTCCGCGCCCAGGTGCTTGGAACCCATCACGTCGTACGCGCCGCCGAAGGCCTTGCGCGTGATCACGGTGATCAGCGGCACCGTCGCCTCCGCGTACGCGTAGATCAGCTTGGCGCCGCGGCGGATGATGCCCTCGTGCTCCTGGCCGACGCCGGGCAGGAAGCCCGGCACGTCCACGAAGGTCAGGACGGGCACGTTGAACGCGTCGCAGGTGCGCACGAAGCGCGCGGCCTTCTCGCTCGCGTCGATGTCGAGGCAGCCCGCGAACTGCATCGGCTGGTTGGCGACGATGCCCACCGGGTGGCCCTCGACGCGTCCGAAGCCGGTGAGGATGTTCGGCGCGAACAGCGGCTGCGTCTCGAAGAAGTCCCCGTCGTCCAGGACGTGCTCGATGACCGTGTGCATGTCGTACGGCTGGTTGGCGCTGTCCGGCACGAGCACGTCGAGCTCGCGGTCCTCGTCGGTCGCCTCCAGGTCCGCCTCCTCGGGGAAGACCGGGGGCTCGCTGAGGTTGTTCGACGGCAGGTAGGAGAGCAGCGACTTGACGTACTCGATCGCGTCCTTCTCGTCGCCCGCCATGTGGTGCGCCACGCCGGAGGTCGCGTTGTGCGTGCGGGCGCCGCCCAGCTCCTCGAAGCCGACGTCCTCGCCGGTGACGGTCTTGATGACGTCCGGGCCCGTGATGAACATGTGCGAGGTCTGGTCGACCATCACCGTGAAGTCGGTGATCGCCGGGGAGTACACGGCGCCGCCCGCGCACGGCCCGACGACGAGGCTGATCTGCGGGATCACCCCGGACGCGTGGGTGTTGCGGCGGAAGATCTCGCCGTACATCCCGAGGGCCATCACGCCCTCCTGGATGCGGGCGCCGCCCGAGTCGTTGATCCCGACGACCGGACAGCCCGTCTTCAGGGCGAAGTCCATCACCTTCATGATCTTCTGGCCGAAGACCTCGCCGAGCGAGCCGCCGAGGACCGTGAAGTCCTGCGAGAAGACGGCGACCGGGCGGCCGTCGACCGTGCCGTAACCGGTCACCACGCCGTCCCCGTACGGGCGGTTGTGCTCCATGCCGAAGTCGGTGGAGCGGTGCCGGGCGAACTCGTCGAGCTCCACGAACGAGCCCTCGTCGAGCAGCAGCTCGATCCGCTCGCGCGCCGTCAACTTCCCCTTGGCGTGCTGCTTCTCGACCGCGCGCGCCGAACCGGCGTGCTTCGCCTCCTCGATGCGGCGCCGCAGGTCGGCCAGCTTCCCGGCGGTCGTGTGGATGTCGGTGCCGGGATCGCCCCCGGGGGGCGCCGGGGACTCCTGGGGCTCCTGGGGCTGCGCGGAGGGCTGCTTGGGCTCGTGCGGCTCGGACATCGGGACGCGGCTCCCTGCCTGCTCAAAGGGGACGGTGAGGGGCTTACGGCGCTGGCTACTGACTCGTAGCGTATCGGCGCGGATACGCCTGTGCAGTGCGGCGTTTACCACACCTAGGGTGGCTTGCATGACGCCGTCGAATGACCCAGAGAACGCCGGGAACCGCTGGAGCGACCTGGACCGCCCGCCCCTCCACGCGGCCGCGCTGCGCCGCGCGCTCGTCCGCGACGGCGGGCTCTACCGCTCCCTGGACGTGGTGACGTCCACCGGCTCCACCAACAGCGACCTGGCCGCGCGCGCCGACGAGCTGCCCGAGGGCGCCGTGCTCGTCGCCGAGGCGCAGAGCGCGGCGCGCGGCCGCCTGGACCGGCGCTGGACCGCGCCCGCGCGCTCGGGCCTGTTCTTCTCCGTCCTGCTCAAGCCGGACGAGGTGCCCGTCGAGCGGTGGGGCTGGCTGCCGCTGCTCACCGGCGTCGCCGTCGCCACCGGGCTGGCCCGCTCCGCCGGGGTCGACACCGCGCTGAAGTGGCCCAACGACCTGCTCGTGACCGTCGACGGGGACGAGCGCAAGGCCGGCGGCATCCTCGCCGAACGCGCGGGCGCCACCGGCGTCGTCGTCGGCATCGGCATCAACGTCACCCTGCGCGCGGCCGAGCTCCCCGTGCCGCACGCGGGCTCCCTCGCCCTCGCGGGCGCCGTGAGCACCGACCGCGACCCCCTCCTGCGGGCCGTCCTGCGCAGCCTGGAGCGCTGGTACGGCGACTGGCGCGCGGCCGGGGGCGACCCGGCGGCCTGCGGCCTCCAGGAGGCCTACGCGGCGGGCTGCGCGACGCTCGGGCGCGCGGTGCGGGCGGAGCTGCCCGGGGGCCGCGCGGTCTCCGGCGAGGCCGTGGCGGTGGACGGGGACGGGCGGTTGGTTCTCGCCACGGAGGCCGGGGTGCGGCAGCCCATCGCGGCGGGGGACGTGGTCCACGTGCGGGGCACCGGCTGACCGGGGGCTCCGCCCCTGGACCCCCCTGTCGGCGCTCCGTGCCCCGTCCTCGAACGCCGGACGGGCTGGATCTTCCAGCCGGGGGTCCGGGGCGTCCCACGCGGGAGGCGGGCCGAGTCGGGAGTGAGCTGGGGCACACCTGCCGTAAAGTTGGCGCCGGTCGATATCTGACCGTGGCAGATCGGAAGGGCAGCAGGCGTGACCGTCGACGACACCGGCTCCGGCCAGGGCGCACACCCAGCCCCCGACGGTGAGCCCCGCGCGGCGGGCGGCCAGGACGACAAGCCGGACGACTCCTACCGCCCGGCGGAGCCGGACCTCGCGGCGGCCCTCGACCGCACGGCGAACCCGGGCAAGCCCGATGACCCGGACGACGACAAGGACCCCCTGGCGCTGCGCCTGGAGCAGCTGATCCTCGGGGCCGACCGGCGCTACACCCCCTTCCAGGCGGCCCGTAGCGCGGGCGTCTCCATGGAGCTGGCGTCCCGCTTCTGGCGGGCCATGGGCTTCCCCGACATCGGCCAGGCCAAGGCCCTCACCGAGGCCGACGTGCTGGCGCTGCGCCGCCTCGCGGGCCTCGTCGAGGCGGGCCTGCTGAGCGAGGCGATGGCGGTCCAGGTGGCGCGGTCCACCGGGCAGACCACCGCCCGGCTCGCGGAGTGGCAGATCGACTCGTTCCTGGAGGGCCTCACCGAGCCGCCCGAGCCGGGCATGACCCGTACGGAAGTCACGTATCCGCTCGTCGAACTGCTGCTGCCCGAGCTGGAGGAGTTCCTCATCTATGTGTGGCGGCGGCAGCTCGCCGCGGCCACGGGCCGGGTCGTGCAGGCGGCCGACGACGAGGAGATGGTCGACCGGCGGCTCGCCGTCGGCTTCGCCGACCTCGTCGGCTTCACGCGGCTGACGCGGCGCATGGAGGAGGAGGAACTCGGCGAGCTGGTCGAGGCGTTCGAGACGACGGCCGCCGACCTGGTCGCCGCGCACGGCGGACGGCTCATCAAGACCCTCGGCGACGAGGTCCTCTTCGCCGCCGACGACGCCGGGATCGCTGCCGAGATCGCGCTGCGGCTCATCGAGACCATGGCGAACGACGAGACCATGCCCGAGCTGCGCGTCGGCATCGCCTTCGGCACGGTGACGACCCGCATGGGCGACGTGTTCGGCACCACCGTGAACCTCGCGAGCCGCCTCACCTCGATAGCGCCCCGGGACGCCGTGCTCGTCGACGGGGCCCTCGCCGAGGAGCTGACCCGCACCGGGGAGGCCCCGGCGTCGGAGACGGAGGCCGCGGCGCTCGCCGAGCGCGCCGAGGAGGACGGCGAGGAGCCGCCCGGGTACCGCTTCGCGCTCCAGCCGATGTGGCAGCGGCCGGTCCGCGGCCTCGGCATCGTCGAGCCCTGGCTGCTCACCCGCAGGGGCTGACGCCCGCCCGGTGACGGGTACCCAAGGCGCGGTCCTGCTGACATGATCGCGGGGTAACGGCCGTTAACCGGGAGTTGGAGGGGTCATGGGTGAGCTGCGGTTCGGGGAGTTCGTGGGGGTGCGCCGGCACGGGCACGTGGCGGAGCTCGCGCTCGACCGGCCCAAGGCCATGAACGCCGTGTCCAGCGCCATGGCCCGCTCCATCAGCGAGGCCTGCGACGCGCTCGGCGCGGACCGGGACGTGCGCGTGGTGGTGCTGACCTCCACGCACGAGCGCGCGTTCTGCGTGGGCGCCGACCTCAAGGAGCGCAACTCCCTCACCGACGCGGAGCTGGTGCGCCAGCGGCCCGTCAGTCGGGCCGCGTACACCGGGGTGCTCGACCTGCCGATGCCCACCGTCGCCGCCGTGCACGGCTACGCCCTCGGCGGCGGCTTCGAGCTCGCGCTGTCCTGCGACGTCATCGTCGCGGACCCGACGGCCGTCGTCGGTCTGCCCGAGGTGTCCGTGGGCGTGCTGCCCGGCGGTGGCGGCACCCAGCTGCTGCCCCGGCGCGTGGGCGCCGCGCGGGCCGCCGAGCTGATCTTCTCGGCGCGCCGCGTCGAGGCGGCGGAGGCCAAGGAGCTCGGGCTCGTCGACCTGGTGGCGGGCGAGGGCGAGGACCGCGACGAGGCCCTGGCGCTCGCCGCCCGCATCGCCGCGAACTCGCCCGTCGGGCTGCGCGCCGCCAAGCGCGCGCTGCGCCTCGGCCACGGGCTCGACCTGCGCGCGGGCCTGGAGGTGGAGGACGCGGCCTGGCGGTCGGTGGCGTTCTCCGGGGACCGGGTGGAGGGCGTGGCGGCGTTCAACGAGAAGCGCAAGCCGGAGTGGCCCGGGGAGTAGGGCCGTCCGGGGCCGGCGCCCCGAAGGGGCGCGGGGCTGTGCTCATCCGCGGCTCCGCCGCGCGGGCGCGACCGGCGACGGCAGGACCCGCAGTCGGCCGACGGCCCGTCGCGGCAATCCGGCGAAGCGCACAGGGCCACCGGGGCCCGGCCCCGTGTCTCCCTTTGCCTGGATTGTCCGTAACCTGGAGTGATGGGAAGCGACGTTCGGTTGCGCGCTGTCGTGGCGCTCGCGCAAGGGATGGCCGCCGCGCACACCCCGCGCGGGTCCTGGCGCGCGGCCGCCCAGGGCGCCCGGCGGGCCCTGGACGGGAGCTTCGCCGCGCTGTCCGTGTGGGAGCGCGAGCGCGGGCGCCTGCGCGTCCTCGCCAACGTCGGGGAGCTGGCCGCGGGGGAGGAGGAGTTCCCCGAGGGCGAGGCCTACCCCGTCCACCAGTTCCCGGAGATCACGGAGTTCCTGCACGAGCGCTGGGCGGGCGGCGGCGAGCCGCACGCCTGGGTGGAGACCGCGCGGGGCCCCAGGGACGGCGGGCGCGCGGGCTACTGCCACCAGCGGGTCGCCGCGCTGCGCAGACGCGGGCGCGGCTGCTGCGTGGTGGCCCCGATCGTGCTGCGCGGGCGCGCCTGGGGCGAGCTGTACGTGGCGCGGCCGGTGGGCGCGCCGGTCTTCGACCGGACCGACGCGGACTTCGCATCCGTCCTCGCGGCCGTGGTCGCCGCCGGGATCGCCCAGACCGAGCGCCTGGAGGAGGCCCGGCGCCTCGCCTTCACGGACTCCCTCACCGGCCTCGCCAACCGGCGCGCGGTCGACGTACGGCTCGACGAGGCCGTGGAGCGGCACCGGGCCGAGGGCGTCGTCGTCAGCCTCGTCGTCTGCGACCTGAACGGGCTCAAGCAGGTCAACGACCGGCTCGGGCACGCGGTCGGCGACCGGCTCCTGGAGCGCTTCGGCTCGCTGCTCTCGCTGTGCGGGGCGATGCTGCCGGGGGCCCTCGCGGCCCGGCTCGGCGGCGACGAGTTCTGCCTCCTGTCGGTCGGCCCCTCCTCGGACGAGGTGGTGCGGGTCGCCGACGAACTGTGTCTGCGGGCGTACGAGTTGGAGCTGGGCGAGGGGGTCGCCTGCGGGGTCGCGTCGACGGGGGACCCGATCGGTCCGGTGCGGTCGGCCCGGCGCCTGTTCCGGCTCGCGGACGCGGCGCAGTACCGGGCGAAGGGTGCGCGGGCGCTGAAGCCGGTGGTCGCGGGCCGCGAGGGCGCGGACGACCCCGTGGTACGCCTCGCGGACGAGGCGGCGACCCCCGCGCGCGGCGAGCGACGCCGCTTCCGGGGCCGCTAGCCCGGGCGCGGGGCGGGCTCGGCCCGCCCGTCCGGAGTTCACCAGTGACAGCGCCAGTTTCAATGCGTACGCTCCTGAATATGGATATGCAGACTGTGGTCGTAGGGACGTCCGGCACCACCGCCGCGGACGTCGTGGCCGTCGCCCGCCGGAACGCCCGCATCGAGCTCGGCGACGACGCCGTCGTCGCCCTCACCGCGGCCCGGGAGATCGTCGACGCCCTCGCCGCCAAACCGGAGCCGGTCTACGGCGTCTCCACCGGCTTCGGCGCCCTCGCCAGTCGGCACATCGACCACGACCTGCGCGCCCAGCTCCAGCGGAACATCGTCCGCTCGCACGCGGCGGGCATGGGCCCGCGCGTGGAGCGCGAGGTCGTGCGGGCGCTGATGTTCCTGCGCCTGAAGACGGTCTGCTCCGGCCACACCGGGGTGCGCCCGCAGGTCGCGCAGACCATGGCCGACGTCCTGAACGCGGGCATCACCCCGGTCGTCCACGAGTACGGCTCCCTGGGCTGCTCCGGCGACCTCGCCCCGCTCAGCCACTGCGCCCTGACCCTGATGGGCGAGGGCGAGGCCGAGGGCCCGGACGGGACGGTGCGGCCCGCCGCCGAGCTGCTCGCCGAGCACGGCATCGCCCCGGTCGAGCTGCGCGAGAAGGAAGGCCTCGCGCTGCTCAACGGCACCGACGGCATGCTCGGCATGCTGGTGATGGCCCTCGCCGACCTGGACGTCCTGTACAAGTCCGCCGACATCACCGCCGCGCTCTCCCTGGAGGCCCTGCTCGGCACGGCGAAGGTCCTCGCGCCCGAGCTGCACGCCATCCGCCCGCACCCCGGGCAGGCGGCCGCCGCAGCCAACATGCTGGCCGTCCTCGCCGGTTCGGGCCTGACCGGGCACCACCAGGACGACGCGCCGCGCGTCCAGGACGCGTACTCGGTGCGGTGCGCCCCGCAGGTCGCGGGCGCGGGCCGGGACACCCTCGCGCACGCCCGCACCGTGGCCGAGCGCGAGCTGGCCGCCGCCGTCGACAACCCGGTCGTCCTGCCGGACGGGCGCGTGGAGTCCAACGGCAACTTCCACGGCGCGCCCGTCGCGTACGTCCTGGACTTCCTCGCCGTCGCCGCCGCCGACCTCGGCTCCATCGCCGAGCGGCGCACCGACCGGCTCCTTGACAAGAACCGTTCGCACGGCCTGCCGCCGTTCCTCGCCGACGACGCCGGTGTCGACTCCGGCCTGATGATCGCCCAGTACACGCAGGCCGCCCTGGTCAGCGAGATGAAGCGGCTCGCCGTGCCGGCCTCCGCCGACTCGATCCCGTCCTCCGCCATGCAGGAGGACCACGTCTCCATGGGCTGGTCGGCCGCGCGCAAGCTGCGGACCGCCGTCGACAACCTCGCCCGGATCCTCGCCGTCGAGCTGTACGCGGCCACGCGCGCCGTCGAGCTGCGCGAGGGCCTCACCCCCGCCCCCGCGAGCCGCGCCGTCATCGAGGCCGTCCGCAAGGCGGGCGTCGAGGGCCCGGGTCCCGACCGCTATCTCGCGCCGGACCTGGCGGCGGCGGAGCGGTTCGTCCGCGGCGGCGAGCTCGTCACCGCCGCGGAGAAGGTCACGGGGCCGCTGGCCTGATCACGGCTTCGGCACCGGCTCCGGTTCGCCCGGAGCCGGGCCGTCGTCGGCGGGGCCCGTGGTGCCTGTGGTGCCCGCCGGGTCCGTGGTGCCTGTGGTGCCCGCCGGGTCCGTGGTGCCCGCCGCGCTCGCCGTCAGGAAGTCCTCGCTGATCTCCTTCGGCCCGTACGGCCACACCTTCTCCCGGCGCGCCCACACCACGAACGCCACGCAGCCGAGCGCGACCCAGGCGAGCGACCACTCGATGGGGTGGCGGCCCGGCGCGTTCTTGTCGGCGTACCCGTAGATGACCAGCCAGCCCGCGAGTGCCACGAAGCTCGGCAGCGGGTACAGCCACATGCGGTAGGGGCGGCGCAGCGTCGGCTGGCGGCGGCGCAGCACGCTCAGGGCGAGGATCTGGGCCAGCGCCTGCACCAGGACCATCACGGCCGTCAGGAGCTGGATCAGGGTCGCGAGGTCGGTGTGGCGGCCGAGCAGGAAGCCCCCGGACGTCACCACGCCCATCGTCGCGAGGCCGAGCACCGGGAAGCGGTGCCGGGCGTGCAGCTTCGCGTACGGCCGGAAGAACACGCGGTCGCGGGCCGCGTCGTAGGGCACCCGGGAGCCGCCGAGCAGCCCCGCGAAGACCGACGCGAACGCGGTGATCAGGATGAGCACGGTCACCGTGTCCGCCGCGCCCTTGCCCCAGGTCTCCTCCAGGACCGCCGACGCCACGGACGTCGAGGCCACGTCGTCGGGGTCCGTCATGCGGTGCCAGTCGATGACGCCGAGCGTGCCGATCTGGAGCAGCAGGTAGATCGTCATGATGCCGAGGATCGAGAAGACGATCGCGCGGGGCAGGGTGCGCCCCGGATCCTTGATCTCGGCGCCCAGGTAGGCGGCGGTGTTGTAGCCGAGGTAGTCGTAGATGCCGATCGTCAGGCCGCCCGCGAAGCCGATCCAGAAGTGGTCGCTGGTCAGCTCGAAGGCACCGGACGGGTAGGTGAACGCCAGATCGGCGTCGAAGTGCGTGAGCGAGGCGACGATCACGCAGCCCACCGACAGGATCATCACGACCCACATCACGGCCGTGATCCGCGCGATGTGCTCGATGCCGCGCCACAGCAGCGTGACGACGAGCGCGATCACCCCGAGCCCGATCAGATCGCCGGTCGTCCGCCCCATGCCGGGCGCGAGGTAGCCCAGGTACTGGACGAACCCCACGATTCCCGTGGACATGCCCACCGGGATGAACAGCATCGCCGTCCACACGAACAGGAACGGCATCAGCCGCCCCGTGCGGTACTGGAAGGCCTGGCGCAGATAGACGTAGCTGCCGCCCGAGCCCGGCATGGCGGCGCTCAGCTCGGCCCAGACCAGGCCGTCCGCGAGCGCGAGCAGCGCGCCCGCGACGAATCCGGTGACCGCCTGCGGCCCGCCGAACGCGGCGACCATCAGCGGGATCGTCACGAAAGGTCCGATGCCACACATCTGGCTCATGTTGATGGCGGTGGCCTGGAAGGGGCCCACACGGCGGACGAAGCCCTTCTCCGGCATGGGAGCCTCCTGGGCGCGACGGTCGGCACGGCCGATCGACCACGGTACGGACGATCGCCGTCGAGCCCAAGAGGTCCGACGAAAGCGCGAGTTGGAGCCTCGGCCGTCAGGGTCTGCTCAGAGGGGCCCGCTGTCCCGCCGTACGGACGCCACACCCGGGTCGGTCCGTACGCGGCGCGGGCGTGGCAGAGGCGCCGTCCGGCACGCGCCCCGCCCGGCTCAGTCGGTCGTGCCGTCCCTGCGTACCGAATACGCCACGAAGCCCGCCCCGAGTCCCAGGAACGCCGTGCCGCCCACCACGTACGGGGTGGTGTCGGCGCCGCCCGTGTCCGCGAGCCGGTCCTCGGTGGCGGTCGCCCGGGGCGCGGCGGAGGTGTGGTGGGGCGCGTCGGGCGCCGGGGCCGCCTTCGCGGAGGGGACGAAGCACAGGGCGCTGAGCAGGGCCGCGGCGGCGGCCGCGGTCAGCAGCGGGCGAAGTGCGGTCACGGGAAACGGATCCCCCTTGTGGAGCTGGCGAATTGGCCGTCTGGGGCGATGCTAATGAAAGGCGCGGGTCGTGCGGAAGCCGAGCCGGGCGCGGGCCGTACCCTCCCTCCCATGAACGTGAACGAAACATCACGCTTTGTACGGCTGCGTGCCGAATTGGTCGTCGAGGTGGACGGGTCCGGCGACCTGACCGCCGCCGCCCTGAAGCGCATCGTGGACGACCCCCACCTGCCCCACGACGAGCGCATGCACGCCGAGTCCACCGTCAAGGAGGACGACGCGGAGGCTCTCGCCTATCTCGTGGACCCCTTCGACCTGGTCAAGGAGCTGCCCGGAATCGAGCTGACCCAGGCGTCCTGGAGCAGCGAAGTGATCGACTACGACCCCGATTCGCCGGACTGGGACCCGGACGAGCATGATGACGGTGAGGACGGCGAGGAGCCCTAGGGCGCGCCCGCGGCACCGCGCACCGGTCGGCACCGGAGCGAGAGGGAGCCCCGGACGGCAACCGCCGTCCGGGGCTCCGTCGTCTCCTGAACGCGCGGCGGTCCCGTCCGTCCCGCCCGACGTGGCGTTCCCCACATTCGAGGCGGAAATGGAACGCGACGGACCGGGAACTGCGTTAGGCGTGAAGCGGGATTACGGGGCCCTTGGGTCTTGTGCGGATTCGGCAACGATGGAGATGCGTGTAATGACGGACAGTAAGCGGCGCAGAGGTCTGGTGGCCGTGTCCGCCCTGGTCGGCGGGGTGCTCGTGCTCTCCGCCTGTAGCGGTGACGACGGCGACAAGAAGGGCTCCGGCGGCAAGGAGCCGCAGAGCCAGGTCGACGAGGCGGCGGCGGAGAAGACCTCGGCGGCCAAGATCGCGATCGCGCCGAAGAACGGCTCCGACAACGCGAGCATCAACAAGGACGCCAAGGTCACCGTGAGCGAGGGCACGCTCACGAACGTGGTGATGAAGGCCGAGGGCGGCGCCGCGGTCGCCGGCCGGATATCCGCGGACAAGAAGACCTGGAAGCCCAGCGCCCAGCTGGAGCGCGCCACGACGTACAAGATCACCGCGACCGCCGCGGACTCCGAGGGCCGCAAGGCGCACGAGAACTCGTCCTTCACGACCGTCTCGAAGGCCAACAGCTTCATCGGCAGCTTCACCCCCGAGGACGGCTCCACGGTCGGCGTGGGCATGCCGGTGTCGATCAACTTCGACAAGCCGATCACCAACAGGAAGGCCGTGCAGAGCGGGGTCAAGGTGACCTCGACCTCCGGCCAGGAGATCGTCGGCCACTGGTTCGGCAACCAGCGCCTGGACTTCCGCCCCCAGGACTACTGGAAGGGCAACACCACCGTCACGCTGAAGCTGGCCCTGGACGGCGTCGAGGGCGCCGACGGGGTGTTCGGCGTCCAGCAGAAGACGGTTCAGTTCAAGATCGGGCGCAATCAGGTGTCCGTCGTGGACGCCAAGACCAAGCAGATGAAGATCATGCGGGACGGGAAGGTCGTCAAGACCATCCCGATCTCCGCCGGGTCGCCCGACAACAAGACGTACAACGGCAAGATGGTGATCTCCGAGAAGTTCAAGGAGACCCGGATGAACGGCGCGACCGTGGGCTTCACGGACAGCGACGGCAAGGGCGAGTACGACATCAAGGACGTGCCGCACGCCATGCGCCTGTCCAGCTCCGGCACCTTCATCCACGGCAACTACTGGGGCTCGCAGTCGATCTTCGGCAATGTGAACACCAGCCACGGCTGCATCGGCCTGCAGGACGCGAAGGGCGCGGGCGACAAGTCGACCCCGGGCTCCTGGTTCTTCGAGAACACGATCACCGGTGACGTCGTCGACGTCCGCAACACCGGCGACAAGACGATCGCCCCGGACAACGGCCTGAACGGCTGGAACATGAGCTGGACGCAGTGGAAGGCGGGCTCCGCCCTCTGATCCACCGCCTCCGGGCCGTCCGCACGGGCCCGCACCCCGACCGGGGTGCGGGCCCGTCGCGCGTCCGGGTGCGGGCCGCCGCCGCGGCGCCGGGGTCCGTGCTCCGTGTCCGCGGCGTTGCGGGACCATGTTGAACCGGCCAACAAGCTCAACTATTCACTTCTGTCTCATAGTTGAACGGATATCGTCCTCCTCGACATACTGCGTGACTCAGAGCTTTCACCTTTGAGGGGGAAACTTGCTCAGACAAGTGAAGAAAGCGAGACGACCGGTCACCGCGCGGCGCGCGGGCGCGGCCACCGTCGCGGCCGCGGCGGCCGTGGCGCTGGCCGCGGGCATGACCAGCCCGGCCCAGGCGGGCTCCGGCTCCGCCGCACCTGAGCACGATCGCGTCAAGACACCGGTGAAACACCACGTCACGCTCCTCACGGGGGACCGCGTGACGGTCGACTCCCAGGGGCGCGTCACCGGGTTCGCCCCCGGGAAGGGGCGGGCGCACATACCCGTGCGGACCACCCGCGCGGACGGCCACACCCTCGTCGTGCCGGCCGACGCCCAGCGCCTGATATCCAGCGGCAAGCTCGACCAGCGGCTCTTCGACATCACCGAGCTGAGCAAGAAGAGCAGCCGTGCGTCGCAGAAGCAGGGCCTGAAGGTCATCGTCGCCTACAAGGGCGCGGCCGCCGAGGCCAAGGCCGACGTCCGGGACGCGGGCGGCACCAAGCTCCGCCGCGCCCTGAAGACGCTCAACGCCGACGCCGTGCAGACTCCGAAGCGCGACGCCGCGAAGCTCTGGGACGCGCTCACCGCCGAGCGCGGCGCGGCCCGCACCACCGCGTCCGGCATCAGCCGCGTCTGGCTCGACGGCACCCGCAGGGCGAGCCTCGACAAGAGCGTCAAGCAGATCGGCGCCCCCAAGGCCTGGCAGGCCGGGTACGACGGCAAGGGCGTGAAGATCGCCGTCCTGGACACCGGTGTCGACGCCACCCACCCCGACCTCAAGGAACAGGTCGTCGGGGCGAAGAACTTCACCCCGTCGCCCGACGCCAAGGACCGCGTGGGCCACGGCACGCACGTCGCGTCCATCGCCGCGGGCACCGGCACGAAGAACAGCGCCTACAAGGGCGTCGCCCCGGGCGCGAAGGTCCTGAACGGCAAGGTCCTCGGCGACGAGGGCTCCGGCGACGACTCCGGGATCATCGCGGGCATCGAGTGGGCGGCCGCCGAGGGCGCCGACGTGGTGAACCTGAGCCTCGGCGGCGGCGACACGCCCGGCGTCGACCCGCTGGAGGCCGCCGTCAACAAGGTCTCCGAGGACAAGGGCATCCTCTTCGCGATCGCCGCGGGCAACGACGGGGCGCCCGCCTCGGTCGGCTCGCCGGGCAGCGCGGACGCGGCCCTGACCGTCGGCGCGGTCGACGACAAGGACAAGCTCGCGGAGTTCTCCAGTCAGGGCCCGCGCATCGGCGACGGAGCGATCAAGCCCGACGTGACGGCGCCGGGCGTGGACATCACCGCCGCCGCGGCCCCGGGCAGCCAGATCGAGAAGGAGGTCGGGCAGAAGCCGGAGGGCTATCTGACGATCTCCGGCACCTCGATGGCGACGCCGCACGCCGCGGGCGCCGCCGCGCTGCTCAAGCAGCAGCACCCGAAGTGGACGTACACCGAGCTGAAGGGCGCGCTCACCGCGTCCACCAAGCCCGGCAAGTACACGCCGTTCCAGCAGGGTTCGGGCCGGATCGCCGTCGACAACGCCATCAAGCAGTCCGTGATCGCCGACCCGGTGTCGGTGAGCTTCGGCACCCAGGCGTGGCCGCACACCGACGACAAGCCGGTCACCAAGAAGGTCACGTACCGCAACCTCGGCAGCGCCGCGGTCACCCTCGACCTGGCCCTCACCACGGCCGACCCCAAGGGCAACCCGGCGCCCTCCGGCTTCTACAAGCTCGGCGCCAAGAAGGTCACCGTCCCCGTGGGCGGCACCGCCTCGGTCGACCTGACCAGCGACACCAAGCTGGGCGGCACCCTCGACGGCGCGTACTCCGCGTACGTGACCGCGAGCGGCGGCGGCCAGTCCGTGCGCACGGCCGCCGCGGTGAACCGCGAGGTCGAGTCGTACGACGTGACGGTGAAGCACGTGGGCCGCGACGGGCAGCCCGCCACGGCCTACAGCTCCGCCCTGTTCGGCACCTCCGGGTCCACCGCCAACCAGGACTTCCCGGTCCACGACCCGTCCGGCACGGCCAAGGTCCGCGTGCCCAAGGGCGGTTACGCCCTGGACGCCAGCGTCTTCGTCGACCCGCAGGACGCCACCAAGGGCATCGACTGGGTCGTCCAGCCGAAGCTGAACGTCACCAAGGACACCACGGTGACGGTGGACGCGCGCACGGCGAAGCCCGTCGACGTCACGGTGCCCGCCGCCGACGCCAAGTCCGAGCTCGCGCTGCCGCTCTACGGCATCAAGAACGGCGCCGTCGACTTCGCCTCGGGCTGGTTCCTCGACTCCTACGCGGGCTTCCGCACCGCGCACCTCGGCCCGGCCGTCAGCGACGGCTCACTGCGGCAGAGCTGGGACGCGCGCTTCTCCAAGGGCGAGAAGGCCGAGTACGACGTCGTGTCGGGCGGCAAGGTCAAGCAGTTCGCCACCGGCTACACCAAGCACTACAAGGAGTCCGACCTCGCCACGGTGAAGGTCGGCCTCGGCGCCGCGTCCAGCGGGAAGCAGGCCACGGTCGCCGCCTTCGGCTATCTGCCGGGCAGCGGTCTGAGCGTGGCGCTCGGCGTGCCGCAGAAGGCCCCGGGCACGCGCACCCTGTACGTCTCCGCGATCGACAAGGTCAAGTGGACCCTGGAGTTCGAGCAGCTGGGGGCCCCGGGCGACGACGGCGGTCCGGTCTCCGACGCCTCGTACTCGCTCGGCGCTCCGCAGACCTTCACGGCGGGCAAGACGTACGAGAAGAAGTTCAACACGGCCGTCTTCGGGCCGCGGATCGGCGGCGAGTTCGGCGTCTCCCGCAAGGGCAACGAGATCTCCGGCTTCCTGCCGCTGTTCGCCGACGGCCAGACACACGCGGGCAGCTCCCGGTACACGTCCGTGAAGACCACCCTGAAGCACAACGGCACGCAGATCGGTGAGAACACCGACCCGCTGACCGGCGAGGCCTTCAAGGTGCCCGCGGGCGACGCGCAGTACCAGCTCTCGACCTCGGTCAAGCGCAGCGTGGCCGTGGCTGCGGCCTCCACGCGGATCGACGCGAGCTACTCGTTCCGCTCGAAGAAGACCACGGCCGTCACCAAGCTGCCCGTCTCCGGCGTGCGCTTCAACGCGGCCGTCGGCCTCGACAGCCGGGTGCCCGCGGACAAGAAGCAGTCCGTGCCGGTGACCGTGCAGGGCGCGGCCGCCGGAGCGAACCTCAAGTCCCTCACGGTCTGGGTCAGTTACGACTACGGCCGCAACTGGAAGCCCGTCGAGGTCAAGAACGGCAAGATCTCGGTGAAGAACCCGGCCGCGGGCAAGGGCATCTCCTTCCACGCCAAGATCAGCGACAAGAAGGGCAACAAGTCGACGCTGTCGATCTACAACGCGTACTACGGCAAGTGAGCCGGTCCCCGCGTGCGGCGGGGGCGGCCCCTTCGTGAGTACGTGAGCTAGTCGCTCCGAGGCGCGGCGCCGAACGGACTGTCGATCACATATCGCCAGTATCCGTCGGCGCCGCGTCGTGCTACGTCCGTGGCCGTCGCGCGCACCTCGCCGCCGATCTCCCAGTCCACGACGAGCAGTGCGATATCGCCGTCACCAGCGATGTGCGCCTGCCGGGTGCGCACGGAGATGGGCAGGCCGAGAGCCAGGAACGGGGCGTTCTGTGCGGCGATCGCGGCGTCCCCGTGCACCGGCACGCCGGACTCCGGTACGAACGCGGCCCCCGGCTCGTACAGCGCGCGGACCGCTTCCGGATCACCGCTGTTGAACCGCGCGGCGAACGCGGCGGGGACGTCCTCGGCGCGCGTCGGCAGGGGCGTCGGGGGCAGGATGGGGGTGCTCGGTTCGGTCATGCACAGCACGGTAGGAGGCGCCCTCGTGGCTCACCGAACGGTAAGTCAGGCAGGTCAGGGCGTTCGCGAGGGGCGGCCAGGGCTCCCCGACGACCCGCGCGCCCGGGTGGTGGCGCCGAGCCCCGGCTGTCCCGTGGAGGTCACGCTCGCGGCGCTGCGGGGCCGCTGGACCACGCTCGTGGTGCGCGAGCTGCTCGCGGTTGACGTGTACGCGTATAGCGAACTCGCCGTCGCGCTACCGGAGTTGTCCGACAAGGTACTTGCGGAGCGGCTGGCACAGCTCACCGCCGCCGGCGTGGTCCGGCGCACGCGGACGCCCGGCTGGCCGCCCACCGTCACCTATCGACTCACCCCGCACGGCAGGGAGCTGGGTCCGGTGCTCCAGGCCCTCTGGGACTGGGGCGCGGCCGCCGCCCTTGACGTCCCGGAAGAGGAAGCCGACACGCCATGAGCGCGAGCCCCGCCCCCACCGTCGAGTACATCCGCTACCGCGTGCCCGCCGAGCGCGCCGCCGAGTTCCTGTCCGCGTACACGCGCGCCGCCGTGCCCCTGGCCGCGGCCCCGCAGTGCGTCGACTACGAACTCGCCCGCTGCGAGGAGGACTTCGAGCACTTCGTCCTGCGCATCACCTGGACCTCCACCAAGGACCACCTGGAGGGCTTCCGGTCCTCGGAGCACTTCAGGGACTTCTTCGCGCACATCCGCCCGTACGTCGAGAACATCGAGGAGATGCGGCACTACACGCCGACCTCGGTGCGCGGCTCCGGCGCCTCGACGCCGACGCTGTACGCGTGGGCGGGCGGCGCGGAGCGCTTCGGGAAGCTCACGGAGGTCTTCTACGAGAAGGTCCTCGCCGACGACCTCCTCGCCCCGGTCTTCGCGGGCCTCGCGCCCGAGCACGCGGCGCACGTCGCGCAGTGGCTCGGCGAGGTCTTCGGCGGCCCGGCGGCGTACTCCCGCGACCACGGCGGGCCCGACGGCTCGGGCGCGCACGCCCACATGGTCTCCAAGCACCTCGGCAAGGGCATCACCGAGCCGCAGCGGCGCCGCTGGGTGAACCTCATGCAGGACGCGGCGGACGAGGCGGGCCTGCCGACCGACGCGGAGTTCCGCTCGGCGTTCGTGGCGTACGTGGAGTGGGGCACGCGCCTGGCCGTCTACTTCTCGGGCCCCGAAGCCACCCGCCCCACCGACCAGCCGGTCCCGACCTGGACCTGGGGCGCGGCACTGCCGTACCAGCCCTGAGGACGGCGCGCAGGGGAGGGCGATTCAGCCCGTCCGGCGTTTGAGGACGAGGCGCGCAGCGCCGGGAACACCGTCAGCGAACCCCCGCCGGGGACTCCGCACTCCAGCTGGCCAGGAGGCGGAGGGCCTCGGCGGAGGGGGAGCCGGGCTCGGCGTGGTACGTGATCAGGGACTGCTCCGTGTCGTCGGCGAGCCGCATCGTCTCGTACGACAGCGTCAGCCCGCCGACCAGCGGATGCCGCAGCTGCTTGACGCCGTGCCCCTTCTCCCGCACGTCGTGGGCCGCCCACAGCCGCCGGAACGTGTCGCTCTTCACGGAGAGCTCCCCGACGAGCGCCGACAGCTGCGGGTCGTTCGGATAGCAGCCCGCGTCCATCCGCAGGAAGCTGACCATGTCGGACGCCTTCTGGTCCCACGTGTCCGCGAACAGCTCGCGCGTGCCCGGGTCGAGGAAGACGAGCCGGGCCCAGTTCCGCTGCTCGCGCGGCAGCGCGCCCCAGTCGCCGAACACGGCGACGGCCATGCGGTTCCAGCCGAGGATGTCGGAGCGGCGACCCCCCACGTACGCCGGGACGGTGTCCATCGCGTCGAGCAGCTGCTGCACCGCGGGCCGCAGCGCCTGCGTCGGCGCGACCCGCTTCTTCTTGTGCGCCGTGGGCTTCGCGAGGTGCGTGAGGTGCGCGTGCTCCGCGCTGTTCAGCCGCAGGGCGCGGGCGATGGAGTCGAGGACCTCGGCCGACACGTTGCGGCCGTTGCCCTGCTCCAGGCGCGTGTAGTACGCCACCGAGACGCCCGCGAGCTGCGCCAGCTCCTCGCGGCGCAGCCCCGGGACCCGGCGGTGCCTGCCGTAGCCGGTCAGGCCGACGTCCTGGGGCTGCAGGCGGGCCCTGCGGGTGCGCAGGAACTCGCTCAGCTCGGCACGGCGGTCCAGGCCCTCGGGGGCGGCGGCGTTCACGTCCATGCCTTCCAGTATTCCGGCGCCCGGCCGTTCGTACGCTCCTGAGCCTGATACCAGCAGTGGTACGCACACCGTGCGTAGGCACAGCGGAGGTCTGGGTGAGCGGCCGCGCCGCTGCCAGGCTCGGTGGCATGACCGCACAGACAGCTCCGCAGACCACCACCCGCACCACCGGGACCCACCAGGTCCCGGCCTACGCCGCCCCCGCGGCCTCCGCGCCCCTGGAGCGCACCACCGTGCCGCGCCGCCCCGTCGGCGAGCACGACGTACTGATCGACATCAAGTACGCCGGAATCTGTCACTCCGACATCCACCAGGCCCGTGACGGCTGGGGCGAGGGCATCTTCCCGATGGTGCCGGGCCACGAGATCGCGGGCGTCGTCGCCGAGGTCGGCCCCGGCGTCACCACGTTCGCGGTGGGCGACCGCGTCGGCGTCGGCTGCATGGTCGACTCCTGCCGCGAGTGCGACGCCTGCCGGGCGGGCCTGGAGCAGTACTGCGCCAAGGGCAACATCCAGACGTACAACGCGCTCGACAAGAACGGCGAGCCCACCTACGGCGGCTACTCCCGGCAGATCGTCGTCGACGAGGCCTTCACGCTGCGCATCCCCGACGGCCTGTCCCTGGACGTGGCCGCGCCGCTGCTGTGCGCGGGCATCACCACGTACTCCCCGCTCGCGCACTGGAACGCGGGCCCCGGCAAGAAGGTCGCGGTGGTCGGGCTCGGCGGCCTCGGCCACATGGCCGTCAGGATCGCGCACGCGATGGGCGCGGAGGTGACCGTCCTGTCGCAGACCCTGCGCAAGAAGGACGACGGGCTGCGCCTGGGCGCCGCCCACTACTACGCCACCAGCGACGACGCCACGTTCGAGCAGCTCGCGGGCTCCTTCGACCTGATCGTCTCCACGGTGTCGGCGCCGCTGCCCTTCGACAAGTACCTGGGCCTGCTGAAGACCGACGGCGCCCTGGTGAACGTGGGCGCCCCCGAGGAGCCCGTGTCCCTCAACGTCTTCTCGCTGATGCTCCAGCGCAAGACCCTCGCGGGCTCCGCCATCGGCGGCATCGCCGAGACCCAGGAGATGCTCGACTTCTGCGCCGCGCACGACCTGGGCGCGGAGATCGAGCTGATCGGCGCCGACCAGATCAACGAGGCCTACGAGCGGGTCCTCAGGAGCGACGTCCGCTACCGCTTCGTCATCGACGCCGCGACGATCTGATGCCGGACGGGCTGGAAGATCCAGCCCCTCCGGCGTTCGAGGAGCGGGGGCCTGGGGGCGGAGCCCCCAGTACGGGAAGGGGTGGGTCCGGGGCGCCCCGCGAGGGCCCTCTGGTTCCGGGGGACTAGGACGCATGGCGCAGCGATGGCCGGGCCGGTGACGGATGCCGGTGGCGGCAGGCCGGCCGTAGCGTTCGGGGTGTCAGACGGCAGACGTCGGAACACCACAGGAACGCCACAGGCCGGGGCGGCCCGGCCGGGCATCGAGGAGGTCCGCACGATGAGCATCGCGCTGAACCACACCATCGTCCAAGCCGAGGACACGAAGGCGTCCGCGCAGTTCCTCGCCGACATCCTGGGGCTCCAGGTCGGCCCCCAGTACGGCCCGTTCATCCCCGTGGAGATCCCCAACGGCGTCACGCTCGACTACTACGAGGGCGACGGCGAACCGTTCGTGCCGCAGCACTACGCGTTCATGGTCTCGGAGACGGAGTTCGACGAGATCTTCGGCCGCATCAAGGAGCGGGGCCTCACCTACTGGGCGGACCCGCACCACACGCGGGAGAACGCGATCAACACGAACGACGGCGGCCGCGGGCTCTACTGGGACGACCCCAACGGCCACAAGCTGGAGATCATCACCAGGCCGTACGGGTCCGGGGACGCGTGAGCCGTATGGGTCCGGGGGCGCGTGAGCCGTACGGGTCCGGGGGCGCGTGAGGGGAGCCCGGCGCGCGCCGCCCCTCACTCCCCGCGCAGGAACGCGAGGACCAGGGGCGTCGCCACGTCCGCGAACTCCTCGAAGTACGCGTGCCGGGCGCCGGGGACGAGCCGCATCTGGGCGTCCGCGATCCGCTCCGCGAGCAGCGGGGCGTTGGCCGCCGGGTTGAAGGCGTCGTCGTCGCCGTGCACCACGAGCGTCGGCGCCTTGATCCCAAGGAGCGCGTCCCACGCGTCGTGGCGGGCGCTGGCCCGCAGATGACGCCGCCGGGCGTGCGCGGGCATCGTCGGATCCCCGAGCGTGGGGAACTCCGTGCGCCCCGCCGCCTCCTGCGCGGCCAGCCACGCGGGTGTGTACATCAGCTCGCGCAGGGCGCGGGCCGCCGCTTCCTGGTCCGGCTGCGTGAGCGCGCGCCGGACCTCGGGCCCGCGCTCCACGCCGTGCGGCGCCCCCGGTGAGGTGCACCCCAGGACTAGCCGGTCCACGCGGTCCGGCCAGTCGGCGGCGAGCCACTGCGCGACCCGCCCGCCCATCGACGTGCCGTACACGTGGGCCCGCTCGATCCCGGCGTCCGAGAGGACGGCCACGACGTCGTCGGCGAACCCGCGCGTGCTGTACGAGTCCGAGTCCGGCCGGTCGCTCCCGCCGGTCCCGCGCCAGTCCGGTGTGACGACGGTGAACGCGGCGGCGAAGTCCGCCACGACCGGGTCCCACCAGTGCCTGCTGTTGGACTGGCCGCTCAGCAGGACCAGCGGCTCACCGGAGCCCCGGACCTCGTACGCGAGCGCGGTGCCGTCGGGGGCGTGGGCGAAGGGCATGGCCTACTGCGCGGCTTCCGGCGCGGGGGCGATGCCCGTGGGGCAGGCCCGGCCCCAGTTCGTCTCGGAAGGGCTGGCCAGCTCGACGCCGGTGCCGCCGATGCCGCAGTACCCGTCGGGGTTCTTGTCCAGGTACTGCTGGTGGTAGGGCTCGGCGGGCCAGAAGGCGCGGCCTTCGGCGGGCAGTACCGTCGTGGTGATCTCACCGAGGCCGGCGGCCGTGAGGACCTGCTGATAGGCCTCGCGGGACGCGGCGGCGGTCTCCTCCTGGACGGGGGAGTGGGTGTAGACCGCCGAGCGGTACTGCGTGCCCACGTCATTGCCCTGGCGGAAGCCCTGCGTCGGGTTGTGCGACTCCCAGAAGACCTTCAGGAGCTCGGCGTAGGTGACCTTGGCGGGGTCGAAGACGACGCGGACCACTTCGGTGTGGCCGGTCAGGCCGGAGCAGACCTCTTCATAGGCCGGGTTCTTGGTGAATCCGCCCTGGTAGCCGACCAGGGTCGTCCAGACGCCGGGGGTCTGCCAGAACTTGCGCTCCGCGCCCCAGAAGCAGCCGAGCGCGAAGTCCGCCACCTCCAGGCCTTCGGGGTACGGGCCCTGGAGGGCGGTGCCGAGGACGGTGTGCCGGGAGGGGACCTCGAACTCGGGGGTCTCGCGGCCCTTCAGGGCCTCCTCGGGAGTCGGGAGCACGGGGGTGCGGCCGAAGATCATCGGGTCCTCCTGGAGCAGGTGTCGGCGTGATGCTCAACGCCTGGGGGCGACGGGGAATTCCTGGGCCGGCGCGGGAGCGACCCGAGGGGCGCGGGGCCGCGCTCATCCGCGGCTCCGCCGCGCCGACCCAGCGGACAGGCCTAGTGCGGCAGCGTCGCCGGGCTGCCGCCGTTCGCCTCGTAGCCCGCGACCGCCAGGGCGCGATACACCGCGTAGTCCGCCGCGGGGTCCCCGGAGAGCGTCCAGGGCAGCGCCCCCACGTGGCCGTCGACGAGCACCAGCTGGTGCATGGCCTCGCCCCAGCGCTCGCCGCGGACCAGGAAGAAGACCAGGAGGTGCCGGACGTGGGCCAGCATCGGGTCGTCGGGCCGGGCCGAGTGCACCGCGAACTGGGCGCCCTCGACGGCCTTGGTCACGACCTCGCTCTGGTGGAAACCACGCACCATGTTGACCTCGGGCAGGTGCTCGTACACCGCGAAGAGGGGGAGCGCGGAGAGCAGCGAGCCGCGGGGCGCGCGGGCGGCGGCCGCCTCGGCGAAGGAGAAGGCCTCCGCACGGGTGCCGTGCCACTTCTCGCACCAGTAGTGCAGGGCCGCCAGGTGCGCGCCCATGTGCGCCGGCGCGCGGTCCAGGATCTTCAGCCACACCTGCTCGAACTCCGCGCGCGGATAGGCGAGTCCGCGGGCGATGGACAGCTCGATGACGTACGGGATCGGGTCGCCGGGGGAGAGCAGCGCCGCCTGGCCGCAGGCCGCCTTGGCCTCCTCCAGGATGATGCGGAACTCGTCCGTCCCGGGTGTCGACGTGCGCCAGGCCTGCTGCACCAGGAACTCCGCGTGCACGGCCGCGCCACCCGCGTCCTTCTCGGCCTCCGCGCGCCACACCCGCAGCCACTGGCCGCCCGGGGTGTCACTGACCCCGCCGGGCCGCTGCTGCAGCTCCAGGGACGCGGCGCCCGCGAAGGCCTGCACGCGCTGCCAGCGCTGCTCACCGTGCACCTCCGTCCCGGCGAGGAGCTGGGAGGCGCCGCGCCAGTCCTGGGTGCGCTGCACCAGGTCGAGCACCTCGACCAGGTCGGCGTCCGGTCCCGGCATGCGGACGTCCAGGTCCTCCTGGCGCGCGAAGCCGTAGTTCGCCGGGTCCGCGGCGTCCGGGGCGCCCGGGTGCACCTGGCGGATTCCGGCGCGCCTGCGCAGCAGGACCGGCCCGAGGACCGCCCCGATCATGACCACTGCCATCAGGACCCAGAGAATCTCCATGCCTCCAAGCGAACCAGACGTCTGTGACAATTGGCCAACCTGACCGTCCGCGCAGGCCAAACGGCTCGTGGCGGCCGCCCCGTACGGCCCCCGCAGCCGTCCCGCACTACGCTCAGGCCGCATGAGTGACTCGCACAGCAGCCAGAGCTTCGAGACCGTAGCCATCCACGCGGGCAACACCGCCGACCCGCTCACGGGCGCCGTCGTCCCGCCCATCTACCAGGTGTCCACGTACAAGCAGGACGGAGTCGGCGGACTGCGCGGCGGCTACGAGTACAGCCGCAGCGCCAACCCGACCCGCACGGCGCTGGAGGAGAACCTCGCCGCCCTGGAGGGCGGCCGCCGCGGCCTCGCCTTCGCCTCCGGCCTCGCCGCCGAGGACTGCCTGCTGCGTACGCTGCTCGCTCCCGGTGACCACGTGGTCATCCCCAACGACGCGTACGGCGGTACGTTCCGCCTCTTCGCGAAGGTCGTCGCGCGGTGGGGCGTGGAGTGGTCCGTCGCGGACACCTCGGACCCGGAGTCCGTACGAGCGGCCCTCACCCCCAAGACGAAGGCCGTCTGGGTCGAGACGCCGTCCAACCCGCTGCTCGGCATCACGGACATCGCCGCGGTCGCGCGGATCGCCCACGAGGCGGGCGCCCGCCTGGTCGTCGACAACACCTTCGCCAGCCCCTACCTCCAGCAGCCGCTCGCCCTCGGCGCCGACGTCGTCGTGCACTCGATGACGAAGTACATGGGCGGCCACTCGGACGTCGTGGGCGGCGCCCTGATCGTCAACGACGACGCCCTGGGCGAGGAGCTCGCGTACCACCAGAACGCGATGGGCGCGGTCGCCGGGCCCTTCGACTCCTGGCTGGTGCTGCGCGGCGTCAAGACGCTCGCCGTCCGCATGGACCGGCACAGCGAGAACGCGACCCGCGTCGCCGAGATGCTGACCAGCCACGCGCGCGTGACCAACGTCTTCTACCCGGGCCTCGACTCGCACCCGGGCCACGAGATCGCCGCCAAGCAGATGAAGGCCTTCGGCGGCATGGTGTCGTTCCAGGTCGAGGGCGGCGAAGAGGCGGCCGTGGAGGTCTGCAACCGGGCCCGCCTGTTCACGCTGGGCGAGTCCCTCGGCGGCGTGGAGTCCCTCATCGAGCACCCCGGCCGCATGACGCACGCCTCCGTGGCGGGCTCGGCCCTGGAGGTCCCTGCCGACCTGGTGCGCCTTTCGGTGGGCATCGAGGCGGTCGACGACCTTCTCGCGGACCTCAAGCAGGCCCTGGGCTAGTCCGGTCGGCCGGACACCCGGGCCGCCGCTCGCGGGCTACCAGCGCGTGAGCGGCGGCGTCGTCCGCGACGGCGGCTCCACCCACGGCTGCGCCGTCGAGGCCCACACGGCGAAGGCCACCGCGGCCGCGAGCAGCAGCACCCAGAGCAGGCGCCGCGCGGCCGTGCGGCGCCGCAGGGAGCGCGCGCCGCGCCGCACCGCGTCCGCGTGCAGGTCGGGCGGCACGGACGCGGGCGCCCCCGCGTCCAGGAGCTGACGCACGGCCGCCTCGCCGCGCTCCTGCTGACTCATGACGAGGTCGCCTCCCCCAGGGCCGGTACCGCGGGGGCGGGCCCCCGGGGCGGGTGCAGGACAGTGGCCACGGCGCGGGCGCTCACGGCGCGCACGCGCTCCGGCGGCAGCCCGAGCAGCGCCGCGGTCTGCTCCTCGGCGACGCCTTCGTAGAGACGCAGGACGAGAACGAGCCGCTCCAGGGGGGACAGCCGGGCGAGCAGCCCTCCGTGGCCGCGGTAGCGCCACCAGGCACCGCGCGCGTAGTGCACGGCCACGTGCGTACGGGTGCGGTCGTAGGGGTCCTCGCCGCGCATGCGGTCCCAGGAGGCGTACGTCGCGGCGAGCGCGCGGGTCAGCAGCGCCCGCGCGCGGGGGTTGGCGTCCGGCGGCTCACCGGTGAGCAGCGTGGCGGCATGCAGGAGACGCCCTGCCGCGCCCGCGACGAACGCCTGGAACTCCCGGGCGCGGCGGGCCTGTTGGGCGGCCTGCCGCTCTCGCACCGTGCCTCCCGCCGTCCGGCGTAGGGGGACCCGGTTTCATCTGAGGCCAGGCGCGGCGCCCAGGTCAAGAGCCCGGCACGAGCGGAACTCCGCGCTCGGGCACCCGGGGGTGGAGCAGGTCGTCATGAGCCACGCCCCCGTACGGGCCGTGCGGAGCGGACTCCGCACGGTCGGCGCTCGTCAGCGCCCTCCCGCACGAGGGCCGGGGCCGCGGCAGTCGGCGAACCGCGGCCCCGGGCTCAGGAGTCGGCCTGCGCCGCCGCGTCGGGCACCGCGTGGGCGTTCTGCCGCGCGGAGAGCGCGGTGTTGAAGCGGGTGAGCAGCGCGGTGAAGCCCGAGCGCTCCTCGGGCGTCCAGTCCTGCGTGAGCTCGGCCATGAGCTCACGGCGCGAGGACCGCACGTCGTCCAGGCGCGACTGGCCGCGCGGTGAGAGCTGGAGCACCACCGCACGCCCGTCCTCGGGGTGCGAGGTGCGCTTGACCAGGCCGGTGTCGACGAGCGGCGCGACCTGGCGGGTCACCGTCGAGGAGTCGATGCCCATGCTCGCCGCGAGCGCCTTGACGCCCATCGGGCCTTCCTTGTCGAGACGGTTGAGCAGGAGGTACGCGGCTCGGTCCATGGAGTTGCGGACCTGTCCGACGCCGCCAAGACGGGTCTGCTCGGCACGCCGCGCGAACACCGCTACCTGGTGCTGGAGCGTGTCGAGGAGGCCGGGATCGCTGGCGGTCGTCATGTCCGGAGTTGTGGGCATGGCCGTGGGCTCACTTCATGGGAAGGGTGGTGGGTTGGGGGACAGGGTACGGGGTCCGGGCGCTACCCGTACCGGCGCTGCGCAAACCCGTCTCGCCGCTTGGTCGGACGGGGAGGAGACTGGCGTGAACTGCGAGACTGCCGTCATGAGCTACCGCACGACACGCTCCTTGCCGGCCGTCACCCTGGACGACGTGCGCGGCGCGCAGAAGATGCTGGGCGGCGTCGCCCGGGTCACGCCCATGGAAGGCAGCAGATACCTGTCCGGGCTCGTCGGCGCCCCCGTCCACCTGAAGTGCGAGAACCTCCAGCGGACCGGCTCCTTCAAGCTGCGCGGCGCCTACGTGCGCATCGCGGGGCTGCTGCCGGAGGAGCGCGCGGCGGGCGTCGTCGCGGCCAGCGCGGGCAACCACGCCCAGGGCGTGGCGCTGGCCTCCGCGCTGCTCGGGGTGCGCTCGACGGTGTTCATGCCGGTCGGCGCCCCGCTGCCCAAGGTCGCGGCGACCCGGGACTACGGCGCGGAGGTGCGTCTGGAGGGCCAGGTCGTCGACGAGACGCTGGCCGCGGCGCAGGAGTACGCGCGGACCACCGGCGCCGTCTTCATCCACCCCTTCGACCACCCGGACGTCGTCGCCGGGCAGGGCACCGTGGGCCTGGAGGTCCTGGAGCAGTGCCCCGAGCTGCGCACGCTGCTGATCGGCGTGGGCGGCGGCGGGCTCGCCGCGGGCATCGCCGTGGCCGTCAAGGCGCTGCGCCCCGACGTGCGGCTGGTGGGCGTACAGGCGGCGGGGGCCGCCGCGTACCCGCCCTCGCTGGCCGCGGGTCGGCCGGTGTCGATCGACAACCCGGTGACCATGGCGGACGGCATCAAGGTGGGCCGCCCCGGCGACGTGCCCTTCCAGCTCGTCGAGGAGCTCGTCGACGACATCGTCACCGTCTCGGAGGACGCCCTCTCCAGCGCCCTGCTGCTGTGTCTGGAGCGGGCCAAGATGGTCGTCGAGCCGGCGGGCGCCAGCCCGGTCGCGGCGCTCCTGAGCGCCCCGCGGGCCTTCGAGGGGCCCGTCGTCGCCCTGCTGTCCGGCGGGAACGTGGACCCGCTCCTGATGCAGCGCATCCTGCGCCACGGCATGGCGGCCGCGGGCCGCTACCTGTCGCTGCGGCTGCGGCTGCCCGACCGCCCCGGTGCCCTGGCCTCGCTGCTCGGCTCGCTGTCCGTGGCGGACGCCAACGTGCTCGACGTGAGCCACGTCCGCACCGACCCGCGGCTCGGGCTCACCGAGGTCGAGGTGGAGCTGCACCTGGAGACGAAGGGGCCGGAGCACTGCGCCGAGGTGGGCGCGGCGCTGCGGGAGGCGGGCTACACGGTCCTGGACTGACCGCCGCCCCCGCGCCCGGCCGGGCTTCCGGCCGGGGCGGGCGAGCCCCGGCACGGGGGCACCAGGGTTTTCCACAGGCTTGGCAGAACCGGTTGAGGAGACGCGATGTATCGCGTTACTGTGTGACCCACTCCACTGGCCGCCGGGCGAGCGAGGTCCGGCGAATCTAGGCTTTTCGCCAGGTACCGACCCAAGCTATGGGAGACCTCTATGCCAGGCGCCATCTATGCCGAAGGTCTGGTGAAGACCTTCGGCGACGTAAGGGCTCTGGACGGCGTCGATCTGGATGTCCCGGAAGGCACCGTGCTCGGCCTCCTCGGGCCGAACGGCGCGGGGAAGACCACCGCGGTCCGCTGTCTGACCACCCTGCTGACCCCCGACAGCGGCAAGGCCGTCGTCGCCGGGATCGACGTACTGAAGCATCCGAACGAGGTGCGGCGTTCGATCGGCCTCTCCGGTCAATTCGCCGCCGTGGACGAGTACTTGACCGGCCGCGAGAATCTCCAGATGGTCGGCCAGCTCTATCAGATGCCGACCAAGCAGGCCAAGGCCCGGGCGGGCGAGCTCCTGGAGCGCTTCAACCTCAGCGACGCCGCCGACCGCCCCTCCAAGACGTATTCGGGCGGCATGCGGCGCCGCCTCGACCTCGCCGCGGCGCTCGTCGTCTCGCCCCCGGTGATGTTCATGGACGAGCCGACGACCGGCCTGGACCCGCGCAACCGCCAGGCCCTGTGGGAGGTCATCCAGGAGCTCGTCGCGGGCGGCACGACCCTGCTCCTGACCACGCAGTATCTGGAGGAGGCCGACCACCTGGCGCACGACATCTGCGTCATCGACCACGGCCGCGTCATCGCCCGCGGCACCTCCGACCAGCTCAAGGCCAGGACCGGCGGCGAGCGCGTCGAGGTCGTGGTGCACGAGCGCGACCACATCGCCGTCGCCCGCGAGATCCTCACCGGCTTCGGCAAGGGCGAGACCACCGTCGACCAGCACACGCGCAAGCTGACCGTGCCCGTCACCGGCGGCGCCAAGCTGCTCGCCGAGGTCATCCGCGACCTCGACGCCCGCGGCATCGAGATCGACGACATCGGCCTGCGCCGCCCCACCCTCGACGACGTCTTCATCTCCCTCACCGGCCACATCGCCGAGGCCGAGGAGGGCAGCGGTACGGACGCCGCCCCGGGGAAGGCCCGGGCGGCCGCCAAGGACAAGCGCAAGAAGGAGGCCGGAAAGTGAGCGCCCTCAGCGACACCGCCCCCGCCGCGAGGCCCGCGGGCGGCGTGAGCTCGTCCGTCCGCGACTCCCTCGTCGTCGCCAAGCGGAATCTGATCCGCATGAGCCGGATCCCCGAGATCATCCTGTTCGGCCTGATCCAGCCGGTGATGTTCGTCGTCCTGTTCAGCTACGTCTTCGGCGGATCCATGAAGATCGGCACCAGCACCAGCGCCGAGGAGTACCGCAACTTCCTGATGGCGGGCATCTTCGCCCAGACCGTCACCTTCGCCACCGCGGGAGCGGGCGCGGGCATCGCCGAGGACATGCACAAGGGCCTGATCGACCGGTTCCGCTCGCTGCCCATGGCGCGCGGTGCCGTCCTCACCGGCCGCACCATCGCCGACCTGGTGCAGACCGCCCTGACGCTGCTCGTCCTCGCCGTGGTCGCGGTCCTCGTCGGCTGGCGGATCCACGAGGGCTTCCCCAAGGCGCTCGCCGCCTTCGGCCTGCTGCTCCTGTCCGGGTACGCGTTCACCTGGATCGGCGCCCTGATCGGCCTGTCGGTCCGCACCCCGGAGGCGGCCACGTCCGGCGGCCTGATCTGGCTCTTCCCGGTCACGTTCATCTCGAACGCGTTCGTGGACTCCGGCAACATGCCCACGTTCCTGCGGCACCTCGCCGAGTGGAATCCCTTCAGCGCCACCGTCCAGGCCTGCCGCCAGCTCTTCGGCAACCCCGGAGTGTCCCAGTCCGACGCCTGGCCCATGCAGCACCCCGTCTGGGCCTCGGTGCTCTACTCGATCCTGATCATCCTGATCTTCCGCACGCTCGCGGTCCGCAAGTACCGCACGGCGACGTCCTGACGCACGGCGAAGCCCCCGGCACGCGGGGCGCGCCGGGGGCTCTTGGGCGGATCGGGGCGGGCTCAGCCCTGGTAGGGCTTGGCCTCCAGGATCTTGACCGAGGCGAGCTTGCCGTTCGGCAGCTCGTACTGGGCGTCCTCGCCGACCCGCTTGCCGTTCACACCGGAGCCGAGCGGGGACTGCGGCGAGTACGTCTCGATGTCGTCGCTCGCGTACTCCCGCGAGGCGAGGAGGAAGGTCACGGTGTCGTCCTCGTCGCCGTCGAAGGCGATCGTGACGACCATGCCGGGGGCGACGACGCCGCTCGCGGCGGGCGCCTCGCCGACCTTGGCGTGCTCCAGGAGCTGCGTCAGCTGGCGGACGCGGAGCTCCTGCTTGCCCTGCTCCTCCTTGGCCGCGTGGTACCCGCCGTTCTCGCGCAGGTCGCCCTCCTCACGCGCCGCCGCGATCTTGGTTGCGATCTCGGTGCGCGCGGGACCAGACAGGTACTCAAGCTCTTCCTTGAGCTTGTCGTACGCCTCCTGGGTCAGCCAGGTGACGTTGTCGCTGGTCTGGGTCACAGGTGCTCCTCGTAGGTCCTTGAATACAAAGCATCGCCCTACCCAGAAGGATGTTCCCCTATGGGTGGGCGAAACCACGAGCCTAACAATTTCGGTGCCCGAGGGGGAGGACATATGTCATCAGAGAAGCATTAGCGCTGGTCACTGCCCTGTTTCCCGCGCGTGCCCCGGGCCTGGCGGCCCGCTCGCCGGGTCAGTCCGTGTGGCAGGAGACCAGGGAGGGGCTCGTGGCGCGCTCCGTGGTGCGGAGGGTGACCGTCTTGTCGACGCGTCCGCTGTTCTGGTCGAAGCGGAAGTCCCCGCGGCCCACCTCGGCCCCGTTCTCGGCCTGGGCGCGCAGGGTGCAGTAGCCCTTGGCGTCCGCGTCCTTGCGCACTTCCAGGTGGATCTCGACGGCCTTGTCCGAGACGGCGTCCCACTTGATGATCTCGGCGTTGATCTTCGAGCCCGCGAGGGAGTCGTAGCCGAACCAGCCGACGACGCCGAGCAGCAGGACGCCGAGGACCGCGCCCACGACCTTGAGCTTGCGGTCGGCGCGCTGGTCGGCGGTGAGGGAGGTGCCGTAGCGGCCCTCCGGGGGCCTGGTGGCGGGGCCGCTCGTGTCACGGCCGCTGACCGCGGTCATGCTCGTCCTCCACTGGACACTGGACAGGGGTGCCGGAATTTTCCACCCCCCGGTTCCGTCACTATAGAAGCCGCCCATTGCAGTGGATGACCGAGGGCGCCCTATTCATCGAGGATCGAGTCTTGACTGAGCAGCTGCGACTGATGGCCGTTCACGCCCACCCCGACGACGAGTCGAGCAAGGGCGCGGCCACGATGGCGAAGTACGTGTCCGAAGGGGTGGACGTGCTCGTCGTGACCTGCACGGGCGGGGAGCGCGGCGACATCCTCAACCCCAAGCTCCAGGGCGACACCTACATCCAGGAGCACATCCACGAGGTCCGCAAGAAGGAGATGGACGAGGCCCGCGAGATCCTCGGCGTCAAGCAGGAGTGGCTCGGCTTCGTGGACTCGGGCCTGCCCGAGGGCGACCCGCTGCCCCCGCTGCCGGAGGGCTGCTTCGCCCTGGAGGACGTGGACAAGGCGGCGGGCGAGCTGGTGAAGCAGATCCGCTCGTTCCGCCCGCAGGTGATCACCACGTACGACGAGAACGGCGGGTATCCGCACCCGGACCACATCATGACCCACAAGATCTCGATGGTGGCCTTCGAGGGCGCGGCGGACGGCGAGAAGTACCCGGAGGGCGAGTTCGGCCCGGTCTTCCAGCCGCAGAAGCTCTACTACAACCAGGGCTTCAACCGCCCCCGCACCGAGGCCCTGCACCAGGCGATGCTGGACCGCGGCCTGGAGTCCCCGTACGGCGAGTGGCTCAAGCGCTGGGACGAGTTCGAGCGGGTCGAGCGCACGCTCACCACGCACGTGCCGTGCGCGGAGTTCTACGAGATCCGCGACAAGGCGCTGATCGCGCACGCCACGCAGATCGACCCCGACGGCGGCTGGTTCCGGGTCCCGATGGACGTCCAGAAGGAGGTCTGGCCCACGGAGGAGTACGAGCTGGCGAAGTCCCTCGTCGATACTTCCCTCCCCGAGGACGACCTCTTCGCGGGCATCCGCGACAATGCCTAAATGAGCGCAAGCCTGGCAATGACGCATCTCGTCCCCCTCGCCAAGGAGGTGGACGAGAACAAGGTGACCCCCGGTGTCCTCGGTTTCATCGTCTTCGCGGTGATGGCCCTTGCCGTGTGGCGGCTGATGAAGTCCATGAACCGGCACATGAGCAAGGTCGACTTCAAGGAGGCGCCGGACCCGGCGGCCCCTTCCCGCGAGCCGGTCGACGCCGGTGAGGCCAAGGCCGAGCGGGGCTGACCCCCCGGGGCCCGGGCCGCGGACTCACCGCGAGTGGTCCGCCAGGGAGAGCAGCAGGTGCGCGGACTCCGCCCGCAGATGGTCGGAGTGCGCGCCCGCCGGGCCCCGCCCGCGGACGAACACGTGGCTCGCGTCGACGCTGACGAACCGGTGGTCGAGGACCGCGTGCGGATAGCCGTCGTCCGTGCCCCGCATCCGGATGCCGGAGACGGGCGCGGGCGCCGTGCCGATGCCCGCGTGCCCGATGCCGGTGCGCTTCTCGGCCCGCAGGTGCCAGAAGCCGGTGGCCCGGTCGCCCTGCGCGTACGTCGCCACGACCGGGCCGCGCAGTGGCGCCCCGGCGAGCTCCGTGAACGTCTCGGCGAAGGCGTCGCGCGGCGCGGCCATCTGGAACAGCAGCATCGAGTCCACGGTGAACGGCCGCCCCGGTGGCGCGGGCGTGGACCAGCCCAGCGTGCCGCCCGGCGCCCCGGCCGCCCACTGCACCGCCTCGCAGAGGAAGCGGCAGCCGAAGGAGTGCCCGACGAGGTGCAGATACTGGCCGCCCCGGCCGGCCAGGAGCGGCGCTTCGCGCGGGTCGCCGCGCCGGGCGTCGAGACAGCCGAGCAGCTGCCCGATGACGTCGGCCGCGTGCCCGGCCGTGCTCATGGCGTGCGCGCGGTCGCGGACGCGGCGGTAGCCGCCGAGGGACGGCAGCGACCGGGAAGGCCAGCGGATCAGCACCGGCCAGGGCGCGAAGCCCCGCCCCGCCGCCCCGTCGGGCCGCGTCCCGCCCGCCCCGCCGAGCGCCGGGTACAGCTCCGGCCGCCGTGCGAGCTGTCGCTCCGCCAGGCCCAGGAGCTCGCGCACGGCCTGCCGGGACGACGTGCGCGAGGTCTGCCACCCGTGGACGTACACGACGACGTCCGTCGCCCACGACGGCGGTGTGAGCCGGGCGGCGAAGTGGTCGAGGAGTCCGGGCGGCGGCACGGGGCGCGGCCCGGCGCGGGTGTCCCGCAGCGGCCAGCCGCGCTCGTCGAGGTCGACGACGGCGACCGCGTCGTCCCAGTCGCCCGTGGCGTCCTCGTCGTCCCCGGTCGCCGTCACGCGGTCCGCTCCAGTCTGCTGTCCATGCCGCTGTGCAGCGCGTACGCGAGGCCCAGCGGGTTGTGCCAGGTGTCGGCGAAGTGCCGGGTCAGGGAGTGGGCGATCGCGCCCGCGGTCTCCTCGCCGGTCAGATAGCGGGTGACGAACGCGAGGGCGTACTCGGCGGCGAACCGCTGCGGCATCTCGATCTGCGGCCCCAGCACCCCGCACGCGCCCGCGTCGAACAGGGCCCGGCCGAGATAGGCCAGGTCGGCGTTGCCCGGCAGGCCCGCGTAGCAGGCGTTGAGCAGCACGAAGGGGCGGAAGGGCACGCAGGCGCGCGGGGGCGGGCGGTGGGCGCGCAGCGTGTAGCCGTCGATGGCGAGCTGGTCGGTCAGCTTCAGGACGAGGTACGGGGCCTCGTCGCCGGACGCGGTGAAATGGCCGTGGCACCAGAAGTACATCAGCTGCTCGTCGAGGCTCCGGTCGCGCAGGGCGCGCTCCAGCTCGTCCCGGGTGGTGCGCTCCACCAGGTCGCCGCCCGCGGCGAGGGCCGCCGCGACCTCGGCGGCCCGGGTCAGGCCCGCCGCGTCCACGGCGGTGTCGTGGTTGAGGCTCACGGCCGGGGCCGCGCGGGACGGCGGCTCGCGGTCGTCGGCGACGCACGCGTAGGCGTGGCCGCCGGTCTGCTCGATCTGGTGCCGGTAGCCGAGGAACCGTGCGAACACCGCCGTCAGGGAGGGGTCCTCGGGCTCCTCGGGCACGGCGGGCAGACACAGCATGGGCCACGGCAGGAACAGGTCGGAGTGGAAGCGGACGCGGAGCGGCGCGGCACGGGTCAGCGCGTCCGTGAGGAAGCCGCGGAACAGCTTGAGCGCCTCGTCCTCGCCGCCGAGCAGTACGTCGAAGAGGAGCTGGGAGCCGTACAGGGCGAGCCGGTCGAGCGCGGCGCGCAGCTCGTCCCCCGGCTCGCCGGTGAGGTCGACGCGGCTGGCGTACGGGAAGGGCGCGCCGCGCGGGAGCCCGTCCGCGCCCACCGGCCGCAGCGCCACGAACTCGTCCTTCCACACCCGGCGCAGGCGTGCCGCGAGGGCCCGCACCTCGCCCGGCAGCACCCGCAGCGTCACCGTGTGCTCGGAGCCGCTGACCGCGGGCACGGCGGGCCCGTACATCCGGGCGCTGATCGGCTCGTCCTCGCGCCGCGCGTCGAAGCCGACGACGAGGTCGGGATGGCGGACGACGTGCCGGGGCAGCCGCGTGTAGCCGTGGCTGGGGTCCTGGGTGACGTGGACGGGGAGGTCGTGGGCCATGGGGACTCAGGACCTCCGCAGGGCTTGGGGGGCGTGGCCCGAACGGGGTTCTTCGCCGTCGCTCTCGACGACGTCGATGTACGTCTCGACCTCCTGGAGCACGGTCGCCGTCTCCAGGTGCTCGACGGTGAAGAGCAGCCGGTGCCGGCCCGCGCGCCGGGGCGTGAACAGGAACTCGGCGGCGTCCGCCGCGCGGGGCGAGGGCCGCAGGGTCACCGCGTGCGCGGGCTCGACGTCGGCGCCGGTGAGCGGGGTGGCCCGGACGGTGAGCCAGGGCAGCCCCGAGGACCGGTCCGACCACGCGTGCTCGGCGCCGGGCTGGATCCGCAGCATGATCCGGGACGCGGTGCCCGCGGTGGAGCGGTCGTCGAGGAGGGTGAGACGGACGCGGGCGTGCGTGGCGGGGGACAGGGTGGCGTGCTCGAAGTCCGCGTCGGGTTCGGGGACGGTGAGGCGGGCGGTGAGGGGGATGCGGCCCGGCCCCGCACCAAGCTCTTCCCAACCGGCGCCCCAGCGCGCCCCGGACGGGTCGTCGATGCTCTCGAAGAGGCGCAGTGCCTGGTCCCGTACCACGTGGGTGGCGTGCCCCTCGTACGACCGCTGGGTGGACTGCTCCAAGAGCGTCCACGCGTCGCCGTGGGGACACGCCGCCCGTCGGAACCCCGTCAGGGCCGCGTCCAGCTCCGCCGCCGCGGCCAGCCGGTCCGCGGCGGTGTACGCGGGCAGGGCTCCGAGACAGTGGTCGGCCCAGGCCCGCCCCAGCAGGTCGCGGACGCCGGAGAAGCCCCGGCACGCCTGATCCAGCTTCAGCACGGCTTCCGCCAGGCCGCCCGAGACGGCGTGGGCGATGCCCAGATACAGCTCGGTCCAGCACCTGCCCCGCACGTCCCCGTTCGCGTGGTGCCGCCCCGCCGCCTCGGACAGCATCTCGACGGCCGCCGGGAAGTCGTCGTGGACCAGGGCCGCCTTGCCCAGCTCGGTCGTGGTCCAGGCCTCGCCCTGGAGGTCGCCGAGGCCGGTGAACCTGTTCCGGGCGTCCTCCAGGACCTTGCGGGCCTCCTCCACGTCGCCGCGCAGCAGCCGCAGACGGCCGTAGTGGTGCACGGCCCAGGCCTCGCCGCGCACGTCCCCGCGGACCTGGTGGGCCTCCACGGCCCGGCGCAGGAGCCGGTCGGCGCCCTTCAGCCGCCCCTGGTCGCACTGGATGGCGGCCCGGGTGTGCAGGACCCAGCCGTCCGGGGCGGTGCGGGGGCCGGGTTCGGAGGCCTCAAGGGCGTCGAGCGCGCCGATGGCGAAGGGCAGCTCGCCCAAGTGGCGCAGGGTGACGGCGATTTCCCGGACGGCGCGCGGGGCGCTGAGCCGCTCAAGGGCGTCCAGGGCTTGCTGAGGCGCGCCCGTCTCCCGGATGGCCACGGCCGCCGTGACGCACAGGGGCTTCCACTCGCCGGTCGCGCGCCACAGGGTCTGCTTGGCCCGCAGGAGCCGGAAGAGGCCCTGCTGGGTGATCAGTTGGGGTTCCAGGCGTTCGAGGAGGGCCGGGCCCTCCGGGTCGTCCCGGCGCAGGAGCCGTACCGCCAGATCGAGGTACGCGTCGACGCCGCGGCGCGGGTCCGCCGTCCCGTCGAGCACGGCGCTGGCCAGCGCCCGGTCCTTGGCCGCGCCGCCGTGCTCGAAGCGGCTGCCGGTGCGCCGGTACCAGCCCGGCCGCGTCTGCTGGAGCAGCCCGTGGGCGGTCAGCTCCCGCAGCGCCGCGTCGCGCAGCCGGTCCGTCATCCGGGTGTCCGCGCACAGCGCGCCCGCCACCGTCGCGTCGAACTCGTCGCCCTCCCAAGGCTCGACGGCGATGAGCAGCTTCAAGGCGGCGTGAGTGAGCATCTTGCCCGGTACGTCGGGGGCGGTCGCCGCCACTGCGCTGCGGACCCACCTCTCCCCGGTCCCGTCATGAGGGCGCTGCGAAACGGCCACGACACGGGCCTCGGTGTTCAGGACGAGCTGTTCGGCGAGGAGCAGCAGCTCGTCGCCCGGCTCGCCGTCGGGCACGCCGTCGAGCACCACCGTCCACCGATGCCGCGTGAGGCGTGCGTGACACAGGGCGGACAGCGCCTCGGGCAGCCGCTCGGGCCCGGCCGCCCGGAAGTGGGGCAGCCCGTCCGCCGGGCCGCCCCACGGCGGGTTCTCCTCCAGGGTCTGTTCCAGGAGCCGCAGCAGCAGCCGCTCCGGCGCGGCCACGTCGGTCGGGCCCACCGCGAGCCACACGGGATCGGACCGCCACCGCGACGGCGCGTCCCGGGCGAAGCGCGCGAGCCGGGCCGCGTACGCCGAGGTGTGCAGCGGCTGCGGACCGTGCAGCTCAAGGAGCGCGGGCGCCCCGTGCTCGCGCAGGAAGGAGCGCAGCTCCCGGGGCAGGTCCTGCTCGCGCCGCGGCCCCGGGAAGGGCCCGCGCGCGTCCGGCACCCAGCCGCCCATCGCGCCCACCCCCTCCGACGGCCCCGACCGGTCGACTCCCCACTATCGCGCCCTTACTGAGGGGGCGTCACCGAAACGCCCATGATCTCCCTGGCGTGCCGGTCGGGCGTCATGCCGAGCCGCCACCCCTGCCAGCCGGTCTCCAGCTCCGCCTTCCGCTCCAGGAACAGCTCGTACGCCTCCGTGTAGCCGTCGAGCTTGGCGTCCCGCAGCGGGTGCGCGGCGCGGGTGAGCTGGGCCAGCTCCTCCTGGGCGACGGCGACGCCGACGTCCCAGCCGCCGGGGGACGCGTACGGAAGGAGCGTGGCGCGCAGGAAGTGGGCCCAGTCCTCGCCGCGCCGGTCGCCGTAGGAGGCGAACAGGGAGATGGCGTCGTCGCACAGGGCCAGGGCCGCCTGCGTCCGGGCGTTGCCCGCGTCGATGACGGCGAGTTCCAGGCACGTCCAGCCCTCGCCGTGGGCGACGCCGATGCGCTGGAAGTCGGCCCGGGCGTCGACCAGGAGCTGCCGCGCGAAGCCGGAGTTGCGCAGCGAGCCGGTCTGGGCGGCGCGCTGGTCGCGGGTGACGCGGGCCGAGTGGTGCCGGGCGCACGCCAGGCCGTAGACGTCCCGCATGCGGGAGAACATGGTGCGGGCCCGCTCGAGGTCCCGTACCGCCTGGTCGAGGGCGCCGGTCTCCTCCAGGGCCTGGCCCAGGTAGTAGAGGGACCAGGCCTCGCCGCGCGCGTCCTCGTTGTCGCGGTGCCGGGAGACCGCCTGGCGCAGGCCGTCGACCGCGGGGGACGGGTCGCCCGCGACGAGCCGGGCGCGGGCCAGCTGGGTGAGCGCCCAGGCCTCGCCGCGCGCGTCCCGCGTGCGCCCGTACAGCTCGATCGCCCGGCGCAGTTCGGTCTCCGCGCGCGGTACGTCGCCCATGCGCAGGCACACCTGGCCGAGCTGGAAGTGCGCCCAGGCCTCGCCGTGCACGGACCCGCTGTCGCGGTGCAGGTCGAGGGCGGTGAGCAGCATCTCCTGCGCCTCGGAGAGACGGGAGCGGTCGCGTTCCACGGCGGCGAGCGCGTGCAGGGTCCAGCCGCGGTCGCCCGCGAGCTCGTCCGCGACCTGGAGGTCGAGGGCCTCGCGGAGCCGGGCGGCGGCCTCCGAGAGGTTGCCCTGGTGGTGCAGGGTGATGCCGAGGGAGCCGAGGGCGCGGGCCGCGCCCGCGTCCTGGTGGGCCTCGAAGTACAGGTCCACGACCGAGGTGAGCGTGGACCTGGCCTGGTCGAGCTCGCCCAGGTGGCGGGCCGCTATGCCGGTGCGCCACTTCACGTTCCGGCCGAGCAGGCCCTGGTCGACCGTCTGCGCGAGCTCGCTGATCTCGCCCAGGCGGTACAGGTCGCCGCGCAGCAGGCAGTAGTCGCACAGCGCGCCGAGCAGGCCGAGCACGGCCCGGGGCTCGACGCCCTCGGCGTGGCGCAGGGCCGCGGTGATGAAGCTCGACTCGTCGTCGAGCCAGCGCAGCGCCGCGTCCAGGGAGGTGAAGCCGTGCTGCCCGAACTGGTCGGCGCGCGTGGACGTCTTGCCGTCGACGAGGCGGATCACGGAGTCGGCGAGCTCGCCGTAGCTGACGATGAGACGTTCCTGCGCGGCGCTGCGCTCGGCGGGCTCCTCCTCGTCGGCGAGCCTGGCCTGGGCGAAGGAGCGGACGGTGTCGTGCAGCCGGTAGCGGCTGGCGCGCACCTGGTCGAGGAGGCCCGCGCGGGACAGGGCGGTGAGCTGCCGGGCCGCCTCCTGCTCGTCGGCGCCGAGCAGCGCGGCCGCCGCCGCGGTGCCGAGCGAGGCGCGCCCGGCGAGCGCGAGGCGGCGCAGGAGGCGGCGCGCGGCCTCGGGCTGGTCGGTGTAGCGCAGCCACAGGGTGCGCTCGACCGGCTCGACGGGACCGTACGCGGCGAGGTCGGCGACCAGCGCCTCGGGGGTGCGCGGCCCGAGCGCGGAGCCCGCCACGCGCAGCGCCAGCGGCAGCCCGGCGCACAGCTCCCGAAGCCGGTCCAGGGACTGGGCGTCGTACGGCTCCGGCAGGTCCTGCGCCACCTGCCGGATGAGCTGTTCGGCCCCGGCGTCGTCCAGCGCCAGGACCGCGATCTCGTGTACGCGCGCGGGCAGGTCGGCGGGCAGGTCGAGGGGTCCGCGGGCGGTGACGAGGACGAGGCTGTCGGAGCGCTCGGGCACCAGCGTGCGCACCTGCTCGGGGTCGCTCGCGTCGTCCAGGACGATGACGACCTCAAGGCCGGTGAGGTGCTGGTGGTAGAGCTCGCTGAGCCGCTTGACCTGCTGCTCCTGCGTCGAGCGCTCACGGAAGAGGAGCTGTTCGCGCGGGGCGCCCAGGCGGTTCAGGAGGTGCAGGAGCGCGTCGCGCGTGGACAGCGGCGGCGTGTCCGGGCTCTCGCCGCGCAGGTCCACCACGCAGGCCCCGCGGAACTGGTCCTTCAGGTCGTGCGCGGCCCGCACCGCGAGCGCGGACCGGCCCGCGCCGGGCGCGCCGTGCAGGACCACCACCGTCGGCCGGGTCCGGGTGCTGGCCCGGGCCGCGTGCACCCACTGCGCGATCTGCCCGAGCTCGGCCCGTCTGCCCGCGAACTCGCCCTCAGGCTGCGGCAGTTGTGCGAAGGACTGCTCAAGGACGGTGCGCCGCCGCGCGGCCGCGCTCTTGTCGGCGCCGCGCAGCCGGGGCGCCCGCTTCTGCTGTCCGGAGCGGGCGCCGCCGACCCCGCCCGCCGTCGCCGCCGTGAGCACCCGCTGCTGGTCGAGGAACGGCCGGATGCCCCGCACCTCCAGGGCCGTCAGCCACTGGAGCCGGAGCTGCTCGGGTCCGCCGGGCTGGTGGACGGTGCCCGCGTGCCGCTGCGCCGCGGGGACGTGGGACGCGGTCACCTTCACCACGGTCGCGGCGAATCCGGCGACCGCGACGGCCCCGCCCGCGCCGAGCGCGGTGCCGCCGCCGGTGCCGAGCACGAGGTCGGCCACGCATGCGGCCACCGCGGCGACGGCCACGACGAGCAGGGGCGTCCCGGCGGCCTCCTTCGCATACCGCTGACCGAACGTCAGCTGTCCGGCGGCCGACTCGTCCAGGGCCCGCGTGTACGCCGCGTACTCCTCCGCCGCCGTCTGCTCCATGGCGTCGAGGGAGGCCCGTGCCCGGGAGAGCAGCACGTTCCCGTCGGTGCGGCCGCCGGTGCGCCGGACCTCTTCCTCGACCGCCCGTGCCAACAGGCGCTCGGCTTCGGCCCGGTGGCTGTCCCGCATGTGGTCCCCCTCAAAGAGGAGCACGTGACACCGCCGTCGCGCGTGCCCGTGCCCGCGTACCGTCGCGCGGCACGTGTCACGCACCCCGCCCTGCACGGGTGCACGTACCCCGTCACCTCTACATGTACGTGTCAGTGTCCTGCGAACGCGCGACGGGTGCGAGGGAGAGCGCGGATCGGGCGCCGCGTACGCGAGGATGGGGGCATGGCGAACCGACTGGCCCACGAGACGTCCCCCTACCTCCTCCAGCACGCCGACAACCCCGTCGAGTGGTGGCCCTGGTCCGCCGCCGCGTTCGCCGCCGCCCGCGAGCGCGGCGTCCCCGTCCTCCTTTCGGTCGGGTACGCGAGTTGTCACTGGTGTCACGTCATGGCGCACGAGTCCTTCGAGAACGGTGCGACGGCCGCCCTGATGAACGAGAACTTCGTGAACGTCAAGGTGGACCGCGAGGAGCGTCCCGACGTCGACGCCGTCTACATGGAGGCCGTGCAGGCCGCCACCGGGCAGGGCGGCTGGCCCATGACCGTCTTCCTGACGCCCGACGCCGAGCCCTTCTACTTCGGCACGTACTTCCCGCCCGAGCCGCGCCACGGCATGCCGTCCTTCCCGCAGGTCATCGACGGCGTACGGCGGGCCTGGGAGGACCGGCGCGCGGAGGTCACCGAGGTCGCCGCGAAGATCGTCAAGGATCTGGCGGAGCGTCAACTGACCCTCGGTGACGACCGGCGGCCCGGCGAGGAGGACCTCGCCAAGGCCCTGCTCGGTCTGACCCGCGACTACGACGAGCGGCACGGCGGCTTCGGCGGCGCGCCCAAGTTCCCGCCGTCCATGGTCATCGAGTTCCTGCTGCGCCACTACGCCCGCACCGGCGCGGAAGGCGCCCTCCAGATGGCCGCAGACACCTGCGAGCGCATGGCGCGCGGCGGCATCTACGACCAGCTCGGCGGCGGCTTCGCCCGCTACTCGGTGGACCGCGAGTGGGTCGTGCCGCACTTCGAGAAGATGCTGTACGACAACGCGCTGCTGTGCCGTGCCTACGCCCACCTGTGGCGCGCCACCGGATCCGAACTGGCCCGCAGGGTCGCCCTGGAGACGGCCGACTTCATGGTCCGCGAGCTGCGCACGAACGAGGGCGGCTTCGCCTCCGCGCTGGATGCCGACAGCGCCGACGCCACCGGCCGCTCGGTGGAGGGCGCGTACTACGTCTGGACCCCCGAGCAGCTGCGCGAGGTCCTCGGCGACGCGGACGCCGAGCTGGCCGCCGCGTACTTCGGCGTCACCGAGGAGGGCACCTTCGAGGAGGGCGCCTCCGTCCTCCAACTGCCGCAGGGCGACGGGGCGGTCGCCGACGCCGAGCGGGTGGCCTCCGTGCGCGAACGCCTCCTCGCGGCCCGTGCCCTGCGCCCCGCCCCTGGCAGGGACGACAAGGTGGTCGCCGCCTGGAACGGCCTGGCCGTCGCCGCGCTCGCCGAGACCGGCGCCTACTTCGACCGGCCCGACCTGGTGGCGGCCGCCGTCGGCGCGGGCGATCTGCTCGTCCGCCTCCACATGGACGACCGGGCCCGGCTCGCCCGCACCTCCAAGGACGGCCGCGTCGGCGCCAACGCCGGTGTCCTGGAGGACTACGCCGACGTCGCCGAGGGCTTCCTCGCGCTCGCGTCGGTGACCGGCGAGGGGGTCTGGCTGGACTTCGCGGGCCTGCTCCTCGACCACGTCCTGGTGCAGTTCACCGACGAGGAGACGGGCGCCCTGTACGACACGGCCGCCGACGCCGAGCGCCTCATCCGGCGGCCGCAGGACCCCACCGACAACGCGGCGCCCTCCGGCTGGACCGCCGCCGCAGGGGCGCTGCTCACCTACGCCGCGCACACCGGGGCCGCACCGCACCGGCGCGCCGCCGAGCGGGCCCTCGGCGTGGTCAAGGCCCTCGCGCCGCGCGCGCCGCGGTTCATCGGGCACGGGCTCGCCGTCGCCGAGGCCGCGCTCGACGGGCCGCGCGAGGTCGCCGTGGTGGGGGCGGTGGACGGCCCGATGCACCGGGTCGCGCTGCTCGGCACGGCGCCCGGCGCCGCGGTGGCCGTCGGCCCCGCGGACGGGGAACTGCCGCTGCTCGCGGACCGGGTCCCGGTGACGGACCGGGAGACGGCGTACGTGTGCCGGGACTTCGTGTGCGACCGGCCGACGACGGACCCGGCCGAACTGGCGGCGGCCCTCGGCGCGCTGCGCTGAGCCGCCGCGCCGAGCCGCCGCGCGGCCCCGGGCGGTCACGGGCGTGCCCCGGACGGTGAAGTGCCGCCCGGGGATGCCTGCCGATTGTCCTGCTTCTGTCACGGCCGGGGCCGAGCGGCCACCTTGTGCTCCTTGTGTGACCATCGGCGTGATACCAATACGGGCGTCGCAGTGGCGTAAGGAGCCGCTGTGAATGTTTGGCATCGTTCTGTCAGTTGGCCCCACTAGGGGCACCGGGGGAGAGGTACTCACCGCAGTGAACCGCATGACGCGTACGACCGCCGCAGCCCTGGGCACGGCCGGGCTCATCACCGCCGCCCAGCTCGGCCTCGCCGGCACCGCCTCCGCGGCGGGTGACGCCACCCAGCGCACCGCGTCCGCCGACAAGCCGAGCAGCGCCGCGCCGTTCGCCAAGGCGACCAGCTCCGGCTGCCCGATCGACATCGTCTACACCTCCCGCTTCTACATCGGCCAGGGCGGCTGGGTGACGGGCAACGGCCTGTACTTCGGCATCAAGAACAAGAGCAACAAGAAGTTCACGAACGTGAAGTTCACGGTCACGAACGTCAAGAACATCCGCTTCGGCCGGGCGACGGCCAAGGGCGGCAAGATCACCCACAAGACGTCGCGGTCCATCACCGTCCTCGACAAGTCGTTCAGCGGCAAGGCCAAGCTGGGCGTCCAGGTCCGCACCCGGCTGCTGAACAAGAACAGCTACAAGGTGAAGTTCCAGGTCCGCGGCAACGGCTGGAACTGCGCCGTGAACCAGGGCACCTGGGGCAACTAGCCCGTAACGCGAGACCGGGGTTCGAAAGGCGGCGGCCTTTCGAACCCCGGTTTTTGCGTGTCAGGGGCCTGTGTCAGCGCCCCGAAGGGTCGCGGGGAACGGCGCGGGCAACCACCGAACGCCCGCCCGCGGAGGGACGGCGCACAGAGAAGAGGGCCGCGGCGTCGGCCGCGGCCCTGCGGTGCCGGGGAGTGGGCTCGCCCCCCTGGGGGCGTCAGGCGTGCTGGTAGGCCACCAGGGAGATGCCCACGTAGTGGACGGCGAAGGCGGCGAGGGTGAAGGAGTGGAAGACCTCGTGGAAGCCGAACCAGCGCGGGGAGGGGTTGGGGCGCTTGAAGCCGTACACCACGCCGCCCGCGCTGTAGAGCAGGCCGCCGACGATGACCAGGACGAGGACGGCGATGCCGCCCGCGCGCATGAAGTCGGGCAGGAAGAAGACGGCGGCCCAGCCCATCGCCAGATAGCAGGGTGTGTACAGCCAGCGCGGGGCGCCCACCCAGAAGACGCGGAACACGATGCCCGCGGCGGCGGCCGCCCAGATGCCCCAGAGCAGCCACTGCCCCTTGGCGTCGGGCAGCAGGAGCATGGTCAGCGGGGTGTACGTGCCCGCGATGATCAGGAAGATGTTGGCGTGGTCGAGGCGGCGCAGGACGCGGTCCATCCGGGGTGACCAGTCGCCCCGGTGGTACAGCGCGCTGACGCCGAACAGGAGACACGCCGTCAGGACGTAGATTCCGCAGGCGACGCGGCCGCGGGTGGAGTCGGCGAGCGCGGTCAGGAAGAGGCCGGACACCAGTACCGCGGGGAACATGCCGGCGTGCAGCCAGCCCCGCAGCTTGGGCTTCACCGGGCGCACGGCCGCGGCGACGGGCTCGATGACTGCGGCGGCGACCTCGCCTGCGGGGACGGCGGAACCGGAGCCACCTGCGGCAGAACTGGTGATCGCGTCGGGGACGGGAGCGGTCATGCGCGGCATCGTACCTACGGAACCGTAAGTTACGTATCAAAGCGGTGAAATCCCATCCTACAAGTGGCCATGCTCACTCCGCTCACGTGTGAAGCCCTCTGGACAGATGCGCGAGCGGGACGGATGATCAAATGAGTGCGGTCGGCACCGGATGAGCGCCAGAAGATCGAAATGCAGTGAAGCGTCCGGGTCGCAGCCCCCACGGGGCCCCAACCTAAAACCCCTCGTATAGGAGCAATCGTGGCGCGCGATATCGCGGCTCCCCCTTCTTCGCAGTCCTCGCAGTCCGCGGGTACCCTCCCCACCGACCACCAGGGGCTCATCTCCTGGGTGAACGAGATCGCCGAACTGACCCAGCCGGACAGCGTGGTCTGGTGCGACGGTTCCGAGGCCGAGTACGAGCGCCTGTGCGAGGAGCTCGTGGCCAAGGGCACCTTCAAGAAGCTGGACCCGATCAAGCGGCCGAACTCGTACTACGCGGCCTCCGACCCCTCTGACGTGGCACGCGTCGAGGACCGCACGTACATCTGCTCCGAGAAGGAGGCGGACGCGGGGCCGACGAACCACTGGAAGGACCCGGCGGAGATGCGGGACGTCTTCGCGGGGGAGAAGGGGATCTTCCGCGGCTCCATGCGCGGCCGGACCCTGTACGTCGTGCCCTTCTGCATGGGCCCGCTCGGCTCGCCGCTGTCCGCGATCGGCGTCGAGATCACCGACTCGGCGTACGTCGCCGTGTCCATGCGCACGATGACCCGCATGGGCCGGCCGGTCCTGGACGAGCTCGGCTCCGACGGCTTCTTCGTGAAGGCCGTGCACACGCTGGGCGCCCCGCTGGAGCCTGGCCAGGCGGACGTCCCCTGGCCCTGCAACTCCACGAAGTACATCTCGCACTTCCCGGAGTCGCGCGAGATCTGGTCGTACGGTTCGGGCTACGGCGGCAACGCCCTGCTCGGCAAGAAGTGCTACGCCCTGCGCATCGCCTCCGTCATGGCCCGCGACGAGGGCTGGCTCGCCGAGCACATGCTGATCCTGAAGCTCACCCCGCCGCAGGGGGAGTCGAAGTACGTCGCCGCGGCCTTCCCGTCCGCCTGCGGCAAGACCAACCTCGCCATGCTGGAGCCCACGGTCTCCGGCTGGACCGTCGAGACCATCGGTGACGACATCGCCTGGATGCGGTTCGGCGAGGACGGCCGGCTGTACGCGATCAACCCCGAGGCGGGCTTCTTCGGCGTCGCGCCCGGCACCGGCGAGCACACCAACGCCAACGCCATGAAGACGCTGTGGGGCAACAGCGTCTTCACGAACGTCGCGCTGACCGACGACGGCGACGTGTGGTGGGAGGGGATGACCGAGGAGACCCCGGCGCATCTGACGGACTGGAAGGGCAACTCCTGGACGCCGGAGTCCGGCACCCCGGCCGCGCACCCGAACGCCCGCTTCACCACGCCCGCCGCGCAGTGCCCGATCATCGCGCCCGAGTGGGAGGACCCCAAGGGCGTGCCGATCTCGGCGATCCTCTTCGGCGGGCGCCGCGCCTCCGCGGTCCCGCTGGTCACCGAGTCCTTCACCTGGAACCACGGCGTCTTCCTCGGCGCCAACGTGGCCTCCGAGAAGACGGCCGCCGCCGAGGGCAAAGTCGGCGAGCTGCGCCGCGACCCGTTCGCCATGCTGCCGTTCTGCGGGTACAACATGGGCGACTACATGGCCCACTGGGTCGACGTGGCCAAGGACAAGGACCAGTCCGAGCTGCCGAAGATCTACTACGTGAACTGGTTCCGCAAGAACGACGCGGGCAAGTTCGTGTGGCCCGGCTTCGGCGAGAACAGCCGCGTCCTGAAGTGGATCGTGGGCCGTCTGGAGGGCACCGCCGAGGGCGTCGAGACCCCCATCGGCGTGCTGCCGACGCCCGAGTCCCTCGACACGAACGGGCTCGAACTGCCCGCGGCCGACCTGGAGTTCCTCCTCACGGTGGACAAGGAGGTCTGGCGTGAGGAGGCGGCGCTCGTGCCCGACCACCTCAACACCTTCGGTGACCACACGCCGAAGGAGCTGTGGGACGAGTACCGGTCGCTGGTCGCGCGACTGGGCTGACGCCCCTGCTTCCCGCCCGCCCACCTGTCCCCCGGAGGGGGCGGGTGGGCGGTGGTGGTGCGGGAGGGGTCAGGCTCCGACCAGCTCCGTGGCCCGGGCGTGGGCTTCCATGCGCTGGGCGGCCAGGATCGCCGCCCCCGTGTCGGCGCGGGACGCGGCGACGACCAGGGCGCGGCCCGCGAGGGCGTGGGCGCGCTGGTGCAGGGCGTACAGATGCGGTTCGTGGATGGCGGCGGCGACCGCCGAGCGGACCGGCGGGCCCCCGCGCAGGCGGGCGACCTGGGCCGCGAGGCGCTCGGCGGCGGAGTCGAGAGCGGGGTCGGGGGCGAGGGCGCGCAGCTCGTCGGTGACGGCGAGCAGTGCGGCCAGGTGTCCGGCGAGCTGGATGTCCAGCTCCTCCTCGCGGCTGCGGTGCGGGAAGTCGCCCGGGTCGGCCATCGTGTGGACCGACTTGGCGCGGATCGGCTCGTACATGGGATGGGTCTCCAAGCTGTCGAGTACCCATCTTAGCTTAGATTCTGTCTAAAGTTGAGTCGGATCTTGAGCCGGGTCCTCCGCGCTGCCCGGCCGCCGCGGTGTCAGGGCTGGCTGTAGCCGTCCAGGAACGTCCCGATCCGGGTCACCGCTTCCGCCAGGTCCGTCGCCGTGGGCAGCGTGACGATGCGGAAGTGGTCGGGCTCGGGCCAGTTGAAGCCGGTGCCGTGGACGACCATGATCTTCTCGGCGCGCAGCAGGTCGAGCACCATCTGGCGGTCGTCCTTGACCTTGAAGACCTTCGGGTCGAGGCGCGGGAAGAGGTAGAGGGACCCCTTCGGCTTCACGCAGGTCACGCCGGGGATCTGGGTGAGCAGGTCGTACGCCGTGTCCCGCTGTTCGAGCAGGCGGCCGCCCGGCAGGACGAGGTCGTTGATGGTCTGCCGCCCGCTGAGGGCGGCGACCACGCCGTGCTGCCCCGGCATGTTCGCGCACAGGCGCATGTTCGCGAGGATCGTCAGGCCCTCGATGTACGAGGAGGCGTGCGCCTTCGGGCCCGATACGGACATCCAGCCGACGCGGTATCCGGCCACCCGGTACGCCTTCGACATGCCGTTGAACGTGAGCGTGAGGAGGTCGGGGGCGAGGGACGCGGTCGGGGTGTGCCGGGCGCCGTCGTAGAGGATCTTGTCGTAGATCTCGTCCGAGCAGACGAGGAGGTTGTGGCGGCGGGCGATGTCGGTCAGGCCGCGCAGGACGGCCTCGTCGTAGACCGCGCCCGTCGGGTTGTTCGGGTTGATGATCACGATCGCCTTGGTGCGGTCGGTGACCTTGCGCTCGACGTCGGCGAGGTCGGGCATCCAGTCCGCCTGCTCGTCGCAGCGGTAGTGCACGGCGGTGCCGCCGGAGAGGGAGACCGCCGCCGTCCACAGCGGGTAGTCGGGCGCCGGGACCAGGACCTCGTCGCCGTCGTCGAGCAGGCCCTGCATGGCCATCACGATCAGCTCGGAGACGCCGTTGCCGATGAAGACGTGCTCGACGTCGGTCTCGATGCCGAGGGTCTGGTTGTGCATCACCACGGCGCGGCGGGCGGCGAGCAGGCCCTTGGCGTCGCCGTACCCGTGGGCGTCGCCGACGTTGCGGAGGATGTCCTCCAGGATCTCCGGCGGGCACTCGAAGCCGAAGGCGGCGGGGTTGCCGGTGTTGAGCTTGAGGATGCGGTGACCTGCTGCTTCGAGCCGCATCGCCTCCTCGAGCACGGGGCCCCGGATCTCGTAACAGACGTTGGCGAGCTTGGTCGACTGGATCACCTGCATGCCCCCGAGCCTATCTCTGGCGGGGGCGCCCCGGACGGTGGGAGCTCGGGTGGTTCCGCTGTTCTCCTGGGTGCGGGCCGTCTCGGGCCGGTCGCGCAGTTCCCCGCGCCCCTTCGGGGCGCACCCTTGTTCCCGGGGGTCGGGTGGCCCAAGAATGCGCATGACAAAACTGGGGGGTCGGTTGGTCCTCCGGTCACGTAGTCATGCAGAGGGGACCCCCACATGAACAAGCCTCTCGTCGGTGCCGTCTTCACCGCGCTGCTCCTGGGTGCGACGGCACTGCCCGCGGCCGCCGTCAGCAACGAGGCGCCGACGGCCGACAAGCAGGTGACGCGGACGCAGCCCGTCGCGCAGACGAAGGCCAAGGCCAAGGCCGTGACCTTCGCGGGCACCGTGGCGCTCAGCAACTGCTCCGGCTCCGTCGTGCGCGTGCCCAGCTCGCAGCCCACCGACCGCGCCCTTGTGATGTCCAACGGCCACTGTCTGGAGACCGGCTTCCCCGGCCCCGGCCAGGTCATCGTCAACCGCGCCTCCAGCCGCAGCTTCACGCTCCTGAACGCCAGCGGCGGCAACGCGGGCACCGTGCGCGCCAGCAAGATCGCGTACGGCACGATGACGGACACGGACGTCTCGCTGTACGAGCTGACCAGCACCTACCGCGACATAGAGAGCCGCTACGGCATCAAGGCCCTCGAACTCGACTCCGCGCACCCGCAGGCGGGCCGGGCCATCACGGTCGCGTCCGGCTACTGGAAGCGGATGTACAAGTGCAACGTGGACGGGTTCGTCTACCGCCTGAAGGAGGGGCAGTGGACCTGGAAGGACTCGGTCCGCTACACCTCCGCGTGCCAGACCATCGGCGGCACCTCAGGATCGCCGGTGATCGACGACCAGACCGGCAAGGTCGTGGCCGTCAACAACACCGGCAACGAGGACGGCCAGCGCTGCACCGACAACAACCCCTGCGAGGTCGACGAGAACGGCAAGGTCACCGTCCGCCAGGGCATCAACTACGGCCAGCAGACGTACACCATCGTTCCCTGCGTCGGCGCGGGCAACAAGATTGACCTGAACCGGCCGGGCTGCGCCCTGCCCAAGCCCGCGGCGGCCGCGCGCCGCTGACCCGGGCCTGAGCGCCGCCGGAGCTAGGCGGTGCGGCGCACGGCGCGTCCCGCGATGACGTCCGTGCGCCGCCCGTCCTCGATCACGAACTTCCCGTCGATCAGGACGTGCGGCAGGCCCACGGGCGGCGTGCGCGGCGCGTCGAACGTCGACCCCGCGGCGACCGTGTCGGGGTCGAAGAGCACGAGGTCGGCGCGGTAGCCCGCGCGCACGTGCCCGCGGTCGGGGAGGCGCAGCCGGGCGGCGGCGCGCGAGGTGAGGTGCGCGACGCACTCCTCCAGGGACAGCACCCCCAACTCCCGTACGTACTTGCCGAGGTACTGCGGGAACGTCCCGTACGCGCGCGGGTGCGGCTTGAAGCCCTGGAGGATGCCGTCGCTGCCGCCGGTGTGCACGGGGTGCCGCATGATCGCCCGGACGTTCTCCTCGTGCCCCACGTGCTGGAGGATCGTCGAGCCGAGGCGGTCGTTGATCAGCAGCCGCCGGGCGGTGACCCATGGCTCCTCGCCGCGCATGTCGGCGGAGCGCTGGATGGTCTTGCCGACGCAGGACGCGAGCCCGGGGTCGGAGACACCGGAGATCTCGATGGTGTCCCACTCGATCGGCACGCCGTGGCAGCCGTCCGCGCCGATGACCTCCATGTGGTGCCGGATGCGGTCGGCCGTGTCATCGTCCTGGAGCCGGGCCAGGATCGCCTCGGGCCCGCCCTCGCTCGCCCAGCTCGGCAGCATCGCGACGAGCGTCGTACAGCCCGGTGTGTAGGGGTACGTGTCGAGCGTGATGTCGGCGCCGTCGTCGAGCGCCTCGTCGAGGAGGGCGAGCAGGTCGGGGGCCTTGCCCTTGTTCACGCCGAAGTTCATGGTGGCGTGCGCCAGGTGCAGCGGGCATCCGGCGGTCCGGGTCAGCTCCACCATCTCGCGGTACGCCTCCAGGGCGCCCGCGCCGTAACTGCGGTGGTGGGGGCAGTAGTAGCCGCCGTACGAGGCCACGACGCGGCACAGCTCGGTGAGTTCGGCGTCCTTGGCGTACATGCCGGGGGTGTAGGTCAGGCCGGACGACATGCCGACGGCGCCCTGCTCCATGCCCTGGGCGACCAGCTCCTTCATCCGCTCCAGGTCCGCCGGGCCGGCCTCGCGGTCCTCCCAGCCCATCGCGTACATCCGGACGGTGCCCTGCGGGATCAGGTACGCGGCGTTGACCGGGATGCCGCGGCCGTCGTGCGCGCGGTCCAGGCGGTCCAGGTACTCGCCGACCGAGCGCCAGTCGAAGTCGATGTCGCTGCCGTCGCCGTTCCAGCCGGTGATCGCCTGGCGGACCTCGGCGAGGGTGCGGTCGTCCACCGGGGCGTACGACAGGCCGTCCTGGCCGATGACCTCCAGGGTGACGCCCTGGGCCGCCTTCGCGCTGTGGTCCGGGTCGCGGAGCAGGGCGAGGTCGCTGTGCGCGTGCATGTCGATGAAGCCGGGGGCCAGGGCGAGGCCCTCGGCGTCCAGGATGCGGGCGCCCGTGGGACGGGGGCCCGCCTCCCCCTCGCGGTGGATCTCCGTGATCCGTCCGTCCTCTATCCCTACGTCGGCCGTGTACGCGGCGTCGCCGGAGCCGTCGACGACGCGCGCTCCGCGGATGACCAGGTCCATGGGGGTGCCTCTCTGGTGGGTGCCGGGTGGTGCCCTCGCGGGTGGCGCCCCGGACCCGCCCCTTCCCGAACTGGGGGCTCCGCCCCCAGACCCCCGCTCCTCAAACGCCGGAGGGGCTCAGAACTCTGCCGCAACCGGCGACAGTTTTCGGGAAGGGGCGGGTCTGGGGCATCCCACGCGGGCTAGAAGTACGTGCGGACGTAGTCCGTGACCGTCCCGTCCGCCTCGACGACAGGGATGAGCTGCCACTTGTCGAAGGACGTACAGGGGTGCGAGAGCCCGAGGCCGAGCCAGTCGCCGACCTCCAGGTCGGCCTCTGCGGAGGTCCGCACCCATCCGTGCTGGTCGGAGAGGGCGTGCACCTCGACCCCGGTCGCGGGCCGCTCCGCCCCGTCCCGGCGGACGGCCTGCGCCTCGGGCAGGTCGAGGTCGTACGCCGCGTCCCGCTTGCCCGCGTTGATGAAGGCCTGCTCGGGCGAGGGCCGCGACACGACCTGGGACCACAGCCGGAAGGCGGGGTGCAGGGCCCCCTCGTCGGGCACGCGGTTGAAGGGCGTGAGGTGGCGGTAGTGGCCGTCGTCGTGCGAGACGTAGGCGCCGGAGCGCAGCAGCTTCAGGACGGGCAGGGAGAGCCGGGGGACGTCGGCGAAGACGTCGGCGACGGCGTCGAACCAGGCGGAGCCGCCCGCGCTGACCACGATCTCGTCGAGCCCGCCCGCCTTGAAGCGCCCCGCCGCGTCGAAGTCGGCGGCGAGCGAGACGAGCCGCCGCAGATAGGCGCGGACCCGCTCCGGGGTGGGGCCCTGCACCTCGCCCTCGTACCCGGCGACGCCCACGAGCCGCAGCGTCGCGGTGGCCGCCACGGCGTCGGCGACGGCCGCGCAGTCGGCCTCGGTGCGGGCGCCGGTGCGCGCGCCCTCGCCCGCGGCGAGCTCGACGACCACGTCGAGGGGGCGCCCGGCCCCGGCGTCGCGCAGCGCGGCGTCCATCAGCGCGACGCCGCGTACGGAGTCCACGTAAGCGACGAAGCGGAAGTCGGGGTCGTGCGCCAGCTCCTGGGCGAGCCAGCGCAGGGCGGCGGCGTCCACCAGCTCGTTGGCCAGGAAGATCCGCTGGATGCCGAACTCCCGGGCCACGCGCACCTGGTGGGGCACGGCGAGCGTGATGCCCCAGGCGCCGTGGTCCAGCTGGCGCTGGAAGAGCTGCGGTGCCATGGAGGTCTTGCCGTGCGGCGCGAAGGCGAGCCGGTGGCGGGTCGCGTACTCCTCCATGAGCGCGAGGTTGTGTTCGAGGCGCTCGGCGGAGAGGGCGAGGACGGGGGTGGTGAAGCCGTCCGTGAACAGATTGCGGCGCTGGGCCGCGAGCTCGCCGACGGTGAGGCCCGCGGCGTCGGGCGGCAGCCCCTTGAAGCGGTGGTCGACCCGTTCCTCGGCCAGCCGGGCGAGGGCGGTCGCGGTCCGTTCGGCGGGCGCGCCGGAGGGTGTGCCGGCGGGCGTGTCGGCGGACATGGGCGCCTCCTCAGAGATGCGTTGCATATACTGCAACGTTCATTGCGTATGTCGCTTACTGCTGTCTAACATCCGAGCCAACGCCGGGTCAACGGATCCGGGCCCGGTCCTCGGACCGGGGTTCGGCCCGGCTCACGGGCCCTTCGGACCGGCTGATCCGGTGCCCCCACCCGGCCGTCGAGCGTGCGGCGAACGACGAATGAAGGGCTGACACGAGCGTGACCGGAGCAGACCGAGACGCGACCGAGGCCGCGACCGGCGAGGTGCCCGAGGGCGTGACCGCGCCCGGTGCCCCGCCCGGCGTCGCCGAGGGCGCGCACGGCGGCGCGGACGGCGGTGCCGCGGACGACGGCGTCGACGTCGTCACGCTCGGGGAGTCCATGGTCACCTTCCTGCCCACGCGGCCGGGGCGGCTCGCCGACGTCCCCGCGTTCGAACGGGGCATCGGCGGGGCCGAGTCCAACGTGGCCTGCGCCCTCGCCGCCGCCGGGCACCGCACCAGATGGGTCAGCCGGGTCGGCTCCGACGGCTTCGGCGACCACCTCGTCGACGCCATCGGGGCGTACGGAGTGGACACCTCCGCGGTCGGGCGCGACCCGCGCCGGCCCACGGGCATCTACTTCCGCACCGCCGACGACCGCGACACCGACGCCCACGAGGTCGTCTACTACCGGGCGGGCTCCGCCGCCTCGGCGATGTCGCCCCGGACGCTGGCCGCCGACGCGCTGTGGTGCGGACGCGTCCTGCACCTGTCGGGGATCACCGCCGCCCTGTCCCCCGACTGCCTGGAGCTCGTGCGCGCCCTGTGCGACCGCACGGCCGGACGTCGCCGCCGCTCGCTCGTCTCCTTCGACGTCAACCACCGCCCCGGCCTGTGGCCCGAGGGCGGCCGCAGCCCCGCCGTCCTGCTCGACCTGGCGCGCGGCGCCGACCTCGTCTTCGTCGGCGTCGACGAGGCCGCGGCCGCCTGGCAGATCACCGGCGGCCCCGCGGCCATCCGCGCCGCACTTCCCGAACCCGCCCAACTCGTCGTCAAGCAGGGGTCCGAGGGCGCCACCGCCTTCGTCACCGACCCCGACACCGGGCGCGACACCGCCACCTTCGTCCCGGCCCTGCGCGTCGACGTCGTCGCCCCGGTCGGGGCCGGTGACGCCTTCGCCGCCGGATACCTGTCAGGAACGCTGCGCGGCCTCGGTGCCGAGCAGCGGCTGCGGCACGGCCACCTGATGGCCGCCGCCGCCCTCACCGTGCCGGGCGACCTCGCCACGCCCCCCGCGCGCGAGCACGCCGACGCGCTCGCCGCCCTGGACCCCGCCGCCTGGGAGACACTGCGCCTTGGCCCCGGCTGGACGGCAGAGCCGCGCCGCCCCGGGGCCGCCGAGGAGGTACCAACGCCATGAGCCAGACCGTCGACCGAGCCCTGACGATCCTGCCCCTGCTCGCCGAGGGCCCCGCTGATCTGGGGCAGGTCGCCGACCGCCTCGGAGTGCACAAGTCCACGGCCCTGCGCCTGCTGCGCACCCTGCACGAACACGGCCTGGTCTTCCGCCAGTCCGACCAGCGCTACCGCCTGGGCGCGCGGCTCTTCGCGCTCGCCCAGGAGGCCGTCGAACACCTCGACGTCCGCGAGATCGCCCACCCCCACCTGCTCGCCCTCAACGAGAAGTGCGGCCACACGGTCCACCTCGCGGTGTATGAGGAGGGCGAGGTCGTCTACATCGACAAGGTCGAGAGCCGCTACCCGGTACGGATGTACTCGCGCATCGGCAAGTCCGTCGCCATCACCGTCGCCGCGGTCGCCAAGCTCCTGCTCGCCGACTTCCCCGAGGGCGAGCGCCGCGTGATCGCCGAGAAGCTCGACTACCCCACGTACACGTCCCGTTCGACACCGGGCGCCGCCGCCTTCCTCAAGGAGCTGGCGCAGGTGCGCGAACAGGGCTGGGCCACCGACCTCGGTGGTCACGAGGAGTCCATCAACTGCGTCGGCGCGCCCATCCGGGGCGCGGACGGCCGTGTCGTCGCCGCCATGTCGGTGTCCGCGCCGAACGTCGTCGTCACCGCCGAGGAACTCCTCACCCTGCTCCCGCTGGTCCGTCGCACGGCGGAGGCGATCAGCCGGGAGTACTCCGGCAAGGCCCCTATCAAGGAAGCAAGTTCATGAGCGAGAACATCCAGAAGACCGCGATCACGCCCTCCACGCACACCGCCCCGCCCGCGAAGTTCTCGCACGGCGTGAAGAAGGGCAACATCCTCCAGGTCGCCGGGCAGGTCGGCTTCCTCCCCGCCGAGGAGGGCAAGGCGCCCACCCCGGCGGGCCCCACCCTGCGCGAGCAGACCCTGCAGACCTTCGCCAACGTCAAGGCCATCCTCGAAGAGGGCGGCGCCACCTGGGACGACGTGATGATGATGCGCGTCTACCTCACGGACGTCGACCACTTCGCGGAGATGAACGAGATCTACAACCAGTACTTCGACGAGCAGGGCCTCAAGGCCCCCGCGTCCGCCCGCACCACGGTGTACGTCGGCCTGCCCAAGGGCCTCCTCATCGAGATCGACGCGCTGGCCGTCCTCGGCTGAGGCTTTTCCCACGCGGCACCATCGCCCGGTGCCCCCGTCCATCGGCGCTTCGCGCCTCGTCCTCAAACGCCGGACGGGCTGAACAGCCGCTGACCGGCACCATCCCAGCCCGTCCGGCGTTTGAGGACAAGCGCGCAGCGCGATACCGCTCGACCCGTCCGGCGTGAGGACCACGCCGCGATCCCCCCTGCCCAGAAAGCCCCATGCACTTACGAGGTCAACGATGTCCCCGTTCGCCCCCTCGGGCTCCACCGGAGCCCTCACCGCGCTCGCCGCCGCCGAAGAACCGGAGAAGGTCCCGCACACCGGTGGCCTGATGGCCCTGATCGACGGCACGGCGGGACTGCTGACCGTCGCGGCCCTCGGCATCCTGCTGCTCCTCTACCTGATCATCAAGGTCAGGCTCCAGCCGTTCGTGGCCCTGCTCGCCGTCTCCATAGCCGTCGGACTCGCCGCCGGCCTGTCGGTCACCGAACTCTTCGGCACGGTCCAGAAGTCGACCGCGACCTCGCTCATCGAAACCGGCATGGGCGGCATCCTCGGCCATGTGGCGATCATCATCGGCCTCGGCACGATGCTCGGCGCGATCCTCGAAGTCTCCGGCGGGGCCGAGGTGTTGTCCCGGCGCCTCCTCGACCTCTTCGGGGAGAAGCGCGCCCCCGTGGCCATGGGTCTGACCGGTCTGATCTTCGGCATCCCGGTCTTCTTCGACGTCGGCATCTTCGTCCTCGCGCCGATCGTGTACGCCGCCGCCAAGCGCAGCGGCAAGTCGATCCTCCTGTACTGTCTGCCGCTGCTCGCCGGCCTCTCGATGACGCACGCCTTCCTGCCCCCGCACCCCGGGCCCGTGGCGGCCGCCGGACTGCTCAAGGTGGACCTCGGCTGGGTCATCCTCATGGGTATCGTCTGCGGCATCCCGGCCGTGCTCGCGGCCTGGGCGTACGCCGCCTGGATCGGCAAGCGGATCTTCGTCCCCGTACCGCAGGACATGCTGGAGGCCTCCGAGGAGGCGAAGGCGGCCGTGGCCGAGGAGCAGCGCGCGCAGGGCCTGACCCCGACGGAGGAGCCGGTCGCGCTGAGCACCGTGTTCCTGATCATCGGCACCCCGCTGCTGCTCATCCTGCTCGCGACGTTCTCCTCCATCGCCTTCGACCCCTCCACGCTCCGCAGCGTGATCGAGTTCTTCGGCCACCCCTTCGTCGCCCTGACGATCGCGCTCCTGATGGCGTACTACCTGCTCGGCATCCGGCGCGGCTGGTCCCGCAAGTCCCTGGAGACGGTGTCGACGGCGTCGCTCAAGCCCGTCGGCAACATCCTCCTCGTCGTCGGCGCGGGCGGGGTCTTCGGCGCCGTGCTCAAGGGCAGCGGCGTCGCCGACGCCCTCGCCGACACCTTCAACGACGTGGGCCTGCCGGTCATCGTCCTCGCCTACCTCATCTCCCTGGTCCTGCGCGTGGCGCAGGGCTCGGCGACGGTCGCGATCGTCACCACCGCGGGCATCGTCGCCCCGCTGCTCGCCGAGGGCGACTACTCGCACGCCTTCACGGCCCTGGTCATCATGGCCATCTCCGCGGGCTCGATCTTCGCCTCGCACGTCAACGACGGCGGCTTCTGGATCGTGGCGAAGTACTTCGGGATCACCGAGCGCGACACCCTGAAGACCTGGACGGTCCTGGAGTCGGTCCTCTCGGTGGCGGGCTTCGCGGTGGCGGCGGTGGTGAGCCTCTTCGTGTAGCCGCCGCACACGGCAACGGGCCGTCGCGGGCGATCGCCACCGCACACGGCAAGGCGGAGCGGGGGCACCCGGTGGATCACCGAGTGCCCCCGCTCCGGCGCCGTTTCACGACTGGCGCAGCACCACGCCTTCCTGGCCCGGTCGCCGAACCGACCGTGCCTGATCGTTACGCCGCCTGCGCAGCACGCGCAGGGGGCGGTGCATTCCGCAGCAGCGGCCCGCCCGGGAGCCGGTGGTCGCCGCCGCCCTGGCGACGTCCGCTGCCAGGGCGACGACCACTCCTGTCACGGCTCCCGCGACGGCCAGCGCGGCCCGTCGCCGCGAGGGTCCGGGAGACGCCGAGAGCATCGAAAGCATGGAGGACACAGCGCGCACAGAGCACTTCCTCTCCGTAGTCCGGTCAGCGGGTGATCCGCTTTTGTGATCACCCGCCGAGAGGCTGCGCCTGAACTGCCCCGCTATGCATGCGGCGCCGGGAATCAACCCCTGTGAGTGATCAACAAGGACCCCAGGGGGCTACGCGCGCCCGGTCACTGGCCGGTGCAGTACTGCTGTTCCTTCCCGATCGAGCGGTACATGCAGTCCGAGTTCTCCAGGAGCTGGAGCACCGCGTCCCGGTTGCGGGAGGTCTCGCGCTCGATGACCTCGTCGGGCGGGTAGAAGCCGCCCCCGCCGGACCGCGGGTACATCTCGAAGGTGTAGCCGAAGATCTTCTGGTTGCCCCAGAGCCAGTCGTCGATGGTGCCGTCGGTGATGTAGAGGTCGCTGGACTGCTCGGGCGTGTAGCCGTTGCTCGCGGCCATCTTGCGGCCGACGGTGGCGAAGGCGTCGTGGTCGTCCTGGGTCAGACCGGGCGCCGTGTCGTTGTACGTGTAGCCGAACGGCCACAGGACCAGCTCGCTGTACGTGTGGAAGTCGATGGCCGCCTTGATCTGCTGCTTGCCGCCGACCACCCGGCTGCGCACGAAGTCCGCGACGACCTTGACCTCGGGGCCCGACTCGGGCGCGCGGCCGCGGTAGGTCTCGGATCCGGGGGTGCCCGAAGAGCCGCCGCAGCAGCCCCACTTGAAGTTCCAGTTGCGGTTCAGGTCGGTGCCGGTGGCGCCGCCCGAGTTGGGCTGCCGGTTCAGGCGCCAGCTGCGGTAGGAGCCGGTGGCGATGTCGTACTCGCCGCCGTCGGGGTTGAGGTCCGGCACGATCCAGATCTCGCGCTCGTTGAGCATCTTGGTGATGCGCGCGTCGCTGCCGTAGCCCGCGCCGAACTCGCGCAGCAGATAGAGGGCCATCTCCACCGTCAGGTGCTCACGGGCGTGCTGGTGGTGGGTGAAGAGGACTTCGGGCTCGCTCTCGTCCGTGCCGACGTTGTCGCTGATCTTGATGGCGACGATGTCCCGGCCCTGGTACGACTTGCCGATCACGCGCTTGCTCATGATGTTCGGGTACTGCTGGAGCCGCTGGTCGATCTCCGCGGTCATCTCCGCGTAGTTGTGGTAGCGGGAGTCGGCGGGCGGGAAGTCCCGCACCCGCACCGGCCCGTCGCCCGCGCGTTTCGGCGGCCCGGCCAGCGGCTTGAGCGTGTACCCGAGCGCGCGCAGCTTCTTGGCCTGGGCGGCGTTCGCGGAGACGACGACCCCGTGGTCGCCGGCCTCGTCGATGGACACGCCGGTCGCGGCGAGCACCGTACGGGCGGCGCGCGTAGCGGGTCCGGGCACGGAGTACTGGCGGATCTCGTCCTCGGCCGCGGCGGCCGCCGCCGCCTTCCTGGCCGAAGGGGACGAGGAGTCGGACGCGTTGGCGCTGAGGGGCGCCGCGACCGCGAGGGCGAGCACGGCCGCGAGAGCCGCTGATCTCTTTCCGCGTATGCGAAGTCGCATGAATGCTCCTGTGGGGGTGGGAGTGGTGCATTGCGACGCATGTGGTGCGGGTGGCACGAGCGCGCGGGGTGCCGGATGGGCACGGTCCGTGCTGGCCCATGGTCGCGGCATGGCATGTTCTGGTCAACACGCCTTTGAGCCGACTGTGGGGTGGCTGTGGGGTGACTGTGAGGCGGCCGTGCGGCGAGGTGCGGCGGCTTCAAGGCGCCTGGGCGGTGGGGGAGCGGCGCGGGCCCGGCGGGGGCGGGGGCGGTCGCGTGGCCGTCGTTTCGGCCTCTGGTGTCTCACAGTCCGCTGCCGCACGACCTCTTGTGCGCCGGGCGTCCTTGCGCTTTCTTGATCGCATGGCCGAAACCAAGGGTGGACCCATCGCCGCCGGGGACGTCGAGTCGGCGCCCCGCAAGTCCAGTTGGAAGTACATCGGTCCGGGCATCGTCGTCGCCGCCACCGGGGTCGGCGCCGGTGACCTGGTGGCCACGCTGATCGCGGGCAGCAACTTCGGCTACACGCTCCTGTGGGCCGCCGTCCTCGGCTGCGTCGTGAAGATCTCCCTCGCCGAGGCGGCGGGCCGCTGGCACCTGTCGACCGGCCGCACGCTCTTCGACGGCTGGGCCAGCCTCGGCCGCTGGACGACGTGGTTCTTCGTCGTCTACGTCGTGGTCTGGGGCTACGCGTACGGCGCCGCCGCGATGTCCTCGTCGGGCCTGCCGCTCCAGGCCCTGTTCCCCGACGTGATGGACCTGGAGTGGTGGGGCGTGCTCACCGGCGTGCTGGGCCTGGTCTTCGTCTGGTTCAACAAGTACGACGTGTTCGAGAAGGTCATGACCGTCCTGGTGGGCGTCATGTTCGTCGTCACGGTGTATCTGGCGATCCGCGTGACCCCGAACCTCGGCGACGCCGTCGCGGGCCTGCTGCCCGTCCTGCCCGACGAGAAGGACTCGGTCCTCAACACCCTGGGTCTCATCGGCGGTGTCGGAGGCACCATCACGCTGGCCGCGTACGGCTACTGGGTGAACGCCAAGGGCTGGACGAACACCGGCTGGATGAAGGTGATGCGCCTGGACAACCGCGTCGCGTACGTCACGACCGGCGTCTTCGTCGTGGCGATGCTCTTCGTCGGCGCGGAGCTGCTGCACTCCGCGAACGTGGCGATCGCGAGCGGCGACAAGGGCCTGGTCCAGCTGAGCGGCATCCTGGAGAAGGAGTACGGCACCGCCACGGCGAAGCTCTTCCTCATCGGCTTCTTCGCCACGTCCTTCACGTCCCTGATCGGGGTCTGGCACGGTGTGAGCCTGATGTTCGCGGACTTCGTGGAGCGCTACCGCAAGTCCCGCGCCGGCGCGGACGGCGCCGCCGTGACCGGCGCCGAGGTGGCCTCGGGCGCCCGCGAGCGCTCGGTCCCGTTCCGCGCGTACCTGCTCTGGCTGACCTTCCCCCCGATCATCCTGCTCTTCCAGGGCCAGCCGTTCCGTCTGATCATCATCTACGGAGTCCTGGGCGCGGCCTTCATGCCCTTCCTCGCCCTGACCCTGATCTGGCTCCTCAACTCGTCCCGCACGCCCGCGGAGTGGCGCAACGGCTGGCTGAGCAACGGCATGCTGGCGATCGCGGGGCTGCTGTTCCTGGTGCTGTGCGTCAAGCAGATCACGGATCAGGACTGGGGCAGCTTCTTCTAGGGGCGCCTGCGAGCGCGTGACCGCGGCGCCGCCGGAGGAACGGCGGCGCCGCGGCGGGACGGCCTCCGGTGGCTGCTACGGAAGGCCGTGGACGTGCGGTCCCACGGCGTTGGACCACGCGCTCCCGTTCAGGGCGTCCCAGTTGGTCGACCAGGTCATGGCGCCGCGGATGCCCGGGTAGGTCCTGGACGGCTTGAAGGAGCCGCAGCCGGTGCCCCGGGCGAGGCAGTCGAGGGCGTTCTTCACGACGGTCGGCGAGACGTACCCGGATCCGGCCCCGCGCGGCGATGCGGGAACCCCGATCCCCACCTGCGACGGCGCGAGCCCGCCCTGCAGCTGGATGCAGGCGAGCGCGGTCAGGAAGTCCACGGAGCCCTGGCTGTAGACCTTGCCGTCGCACCCCAGCATCGCGCCGCTGTTGTAGTACTGCATGTTGACGACGGTGAGGATGTCCTTCACGTTCAGGGCCGTCCTGAAGTACGCGTTGGACGTCGACTGCATGTCGATGGTCTGCGGCGCCATGGTGAGCACGAGCCCGGGCCCGGCCTTCTGGGACAGGGACTTGAGAGCCTGGGTCATGTAGGTGGCGTTGAGCCCGTTCTCCAGGTCGATGTCGACGCCGTCGAAGCCGTACTCCCGCATGAGCGCGTACACGGAGTCGGCGAAGTTCGCCGCGGCGGCCGAGCTGGTGACGGAGACGGCCCCGCGCTCGCCCCCGACCGAGACGATCACGGACTTCCCCGCCGCCTGCTTGGCCTTGATGTCGGCCTTGAACTGGGCGACGGTGTACCCGCCGAGCCCCGCGGAGTCGAGGTTGAAGGTCACCTTCCCCGGCGTCCCGGTGGCGTCCGCGAAGGCGACGGCGATGATGTCGTACTGGTCCTGCACCTGGCCGAGCCGCTGCACGGTGGCGCCGTTGTTGAAGTTCTGCCAGTACCCGGTGACGGCGTGCTTGGGCACGGCCCGGGTCTGCGCCTGTGCCCGCACCTGGGCTTGGCCCTGCCCCGGCGCCCCGGCGTCCCGGGCGTCGGCACTCCCGACCCCACCGGTCGCGAGCCCCGCGACCGCGAGCCCGAACGCGGCCAGCATTCCGGCGAGAACGCTGCTCCTGCCTCTGCGTGTACGTGTGCGTGCGCGGTCCACTTCTGCCTCCGTGGGGGGATGGGGGGAGGGGCCCGTACGGGCCGGAAGGGGGCGGTGGCCACCGCTGTTGCTTGGTCGTACAAGTTGGTCCAGACCAATGTGGTTGTCAAGAGGGTGCGTGGTGTGAGCCCCGGCGGGCGCATGTGGCCGATTGTGGACGGGTGTGCGGGTCGGCCTACTGGCTCATGACGTCGCTCTGGCAAAGAATGCACGCTTCAAACCCTGCATCCCGACTGTCTCGGGAATGGCGCATTCATGACGCCGCCTTGGGGTGCTATTTGCGCAGTGTGGCGGATTCGTAGCGGTGGGGGAGTGGGTGCACGTCAACGGACCCTCAAGTTCCGTTCGTGTGAGCCTTTTTGGGGTTGCATAGACATGTTGTTTTGTGGCGCAGGTCACATTGACGCAAGGAACTCAGGGGGCGTTAACTCTCTCCACCTGCAAACTGTGAAGTTTTCGTAACTCTGGGGTGGGGACTGTGGAGTTGGGGTGGGGGCATAGCCATGCCCGAAAACGAAGAGGATCACGACGCGTCACCGGAGGAGTGTCGGCGACGGCTCTCCTCCTGTCGCTGCTTCCGGCGGTCGCGTTCGCTGTTCCCGGCGGTGAGGCGCGTGCCTCGGCGCCCGCCGGGCCGCTGACGGAGCAGACCGCGTCGCAACGCGCGGCGGCGACGGGCGATCCGGTCGAGGTGACGTCGGAGCGCACCGAGTACACGACGACGATGGCGAACCCCGACGGTTCGTTCGTCATGACCCAGTCGACGGAGCCGCAGCGGGCCCGCGACAAGAACGGCGCGTGGCAGGGCATCGACGTCACGCTGGAGAAGCGAGCCGACGGAACCGTGGGGCCGAAGTCCGCCGTGGTGGACCTCGCCTTCTCGGGCGGCGGCAGCGGATCCGGGCTGCTGGCCCTGGGCGCCGAGGGCCAACGCCTCAAGCTCGGATGGCCGGCCGCCCTGCCCGAGCCGACCCTCGACGGTGCGACCGCCACCTACGCGGACGTACCGGTCAAGGGCGTGGACCTGCAGATGACGGCGACGGCCGAGGGCTACCGCGAGGTCCTGGTCGTCAAGTCGGCCGAGGCCGCCGCGAGCCCCGAGCTGGAGAAGGTCAGGCTCACCGCGCGCGGCGAGGGCCTGAGCGTGACCCCTGGTGAGGGCGGCGGTCTGCGTGCGGTCGATGCCGACGGCAACGCCGTGTTCCGGGGGCCGTCCGGGCAGATGTGGGACTCGGCGGGCGACACCGCGCCCGCGCCCCGCAAGAGTCTGCGCGCGATCGCCCCGGAGGACCGCCCCACGGAGAGGGGCGCCGCAGAGGACCCGGCGCAGCCCGGCCAGGGGGACACGACCGCCGACCTGCCCGTGACCGTCGGGGACGGTGCCGTCTCGGTGACGCCCGACTTGGACCTGCTGCGCGGCAAGAAGACCGTGTACCCGGTCTTCATCGACCCCTCGGTGGGTCTGGGCCTGTCCGAGTGGACCAAGCTGTCGTCGGACGGCGACAAGTTCTGGAAGTTCAGCGAGCCCAAGGGCGTAGGGCGCTGCGGCATCGCGGACGGCTACTACTGCAGCCTGGGTGGCTACACGGACCGGATGTACTTCGAGTTCGGCGCCTCGAAGCTGGCGGGCAAGCACGTCCTCGACGCCACGTTCCGCGCGTACGAGACGTGGTCGTTCAACTGCCGGCCGCACTGGGTCGACCTGGAGCGCACGGACAACATCTCCGAGGGCACGCGCTGGCCGGGCCCGAAGGGGCTCGACCAGATGGGCGACCGGTACGTCTCCGCGGGGCGCGGCAACTTGTGCAGCCCCGAGCAGCCCAACTCCTGGATCGAGTTCAACGACAACCCCGACGAGAAGGACGAGAACCTCACCTCCACGGTGCGCTCCCTCGCCAACGGCAAGATCTCGCGTCTCACGCTGATGCTGCGGGCCAAGGACGAGGGCGAGCCGCGGGCGTGGAAGCGGTTCGACAACAACGCCGAGCTCAAAGTCTGGTACATGCACAAACCGGGAGTACCGACGTCCGTCGGCGCCATCCCCGGCACGGGCAACGGCAAGGCGCAGTGCCGCCCGGCGAAGGACCCCGTGACCGTCACGGTGGACACTCCGAAGATCCAGGCCACGGTCCAGACCAAGGTCGAGCAGCACCAGGGAGAGGAAGAGGGCTCCCTCCAGGCCGAGTTCGTGATGCAGCGCTCCAGTACGGACACGACGTCGGGATCGTGGGACGACGTCTGGAAGGACTACAAGCCGGATTCGGGCTGGGATCCGGACGGCACACGGGAGACGATCACCACCAGCAAGCGGGCGGACGGCGGCCTGTACCGCTTCAAGGCCCGCACCCAGTCGCACTGGGTCTACGGCGGCAAGAAGGGCGACCTCTTCTCCCCGTACTCGAAGTGGTGCTACCTGCGGATCGACTCGACGGCGCCGAAGGAGCCGACGATCCAGTCGTTCGATCCGTACTCCGAGTGCACTACCAACGACTGCGCGGCCCACGGCGGGCCGGGGAAGGGCGGCGTCTTCTTCTTCCGCCCGAACAAGGCCGACAAGGACGTGAAGGAGTACCGGTGGCGCCTCCTGACGTCGGACGCCGACGCGACCAGGACGGTGAAGTCGATGGGCGACGGTTCCGCCATGGTCCCGTCCATCAAGCCCGGCCTCGCGGGTACGCAGACCCTCTCCGTGGAGGCCAGTGACCTGAAGAAGGACAAGGAGGGCCGGGTGCGCTGGGGCCCGCCCGCCGAGTTCGTCTTCAAGGTCGGCGCGGCCGAAGGCACGACCGGGCGGTGGCGTTTCGACGACGCGGGGCCGGGGTCCGGCAAGACCGTCGCGAACGACACCGGCCAGGTCGGCAGCCGCCATGACATCGTGATGCGCGACGAGGCCAGTACCGACTGGTCGACGTTGGGTCGCCGGGGCGCCGGGGACTACTCACTGCGTCTGAACGACAACCAGAGTGACCCCGACAAGCAGATCGGCTACGCCTCCACGGACGGCGTCCCGGTCAACACACAGAGCTCCTTCACGGTGTCCGCCTGGGCCTACCTGACCGACGACAAGTCCAACCGCGTCGTGCTGTCGGCTCCGGGAGAGCACGGTTCGGCCTTCACGCTGTACTACTCGTCCGCCCTCAAGAAGTGGGTGTTCAACCGCACCGACCAGGACAAGGACGGGCCCGTCTACATCCGGTCCACGGCTGACGCGGAGAACCCGCCCCTGAAGGTGTGGACGCATCTCGTGGGCGTCTTCAACACGCAGGACAACGCCGACGAGAAGGACGACACCATCCAGCTCTTCCTCAACGGCAGGCCCCAGGGCAAGCCGGTGGTGCTGGCTGACGAGGCGCCCAAGTACACGCCGTGGACCGCCGACCGGAACATGATGGTCGGGCGCTCCAAGGTGGGCGGTTCGTACGCCGAGTACTTCCTGGGGCGGATCGACGAGGTCGCCACGTGGCAGCGTCCGCTGACCGACGAGCAGATCCGGGAGGAGAACCGCCTGGAGCGAGGCGGCCTGCCCACCAACGAACTCGTCGGCCACTGGGACGCCACCATCTCCTCCGGAGACCAGGTCGTCGAGAGCCCGGCCGACCCGGGCGACCCGTCCAGCGCTGCCTTCCCCTACCGCCGGGGCCCACTGGACCTGTCCGGTTCCGGTGCCCGCCTGACCGGTGAGGACGCCACCTCCCTCGTCCTGGACGGCAAGAGCGGATACGCCTCGGTCGGCGGCCCCGTCGTCGACGAGACCGGGTCGTTCACCGTCTCCGCACGGGTGCGGCTGACCAAGGCCGAGTTCGCGGGCAAGGACATCGGCTACCGGTCGCTCGTGGCCGGACAGGCCACGCCGGCCGGCAAGGAGTCGTCCTGGGCGCTGTGGGTGGAGAAGGTCTCCGCCGACTCCTACCAGTGGAAGTTCGGACGCACCGCGGTCAACGCCGACGGCAAGGTCGTCGCGACGGCAGTCGCACCGGCCGAGGACACGATCGGTGAGAAGGAGTGGGACACCTGGGTCGACGTGACCGGAGTCTTCGACGCCGGTCTCGACTTCACCGACGACGAGGGCGATCAGCGCTTCGGCGTGGCCCGGCTCTACGTCGGAAGGTTCGTTCAGCAGGGCGAGGACGACGCCGGACTTGCCAAGGCCCAGCAGGGGGAGGGCGCGCTGACGGTGGGCCGGGGATCCGCCCAGGGCAAGACCGGCCACTACCTGCCGGGGGACCTCGCGAAGCTGCGCGTATGGGCCGGGGCGATGAACCGGGAGCAGGTCGCCGACCAGATCGCGGAGCTCTCGACGTAGGCCTGACCGGGCCCTCCCCCCTGTTCCCTTCTTCTCCCTCACTGGCTTCGAAGGCGTGCGGCCGCCCCGACGGCGGCCGCACGCGAGGAGACACACATGAAACAGCTTGGCTTCGGGCTGCCCCGAACCGGCAGATCAGCGAGACGCCGATGGAGCTCGCGGATCGCCGTCGTCACGGGCTTCGCCCTCCTGCCGGGGCTGCTGTCCCCGGTGATGTTCACGAACACGGCGTCCGCGGCCACGGACCCGCTCGGCCGACCAAAGCTGGACGCCCCCCGCTCGGCCGAGGTCTCGCCGTTCACCACCGAGGCGAACGACAAGAACGCGGGTGTGGTCCGCAAGTCCGCCGACGCCGACCGCAAGGCGGCCGAGCGGGCCCGCGGCGACCAGCGACGCACCGTGACGTGGCCCGAGGGCGGCACGGCGGCCCTGAAGCTGCCTGCTTCGGGCGCGGCGAAGGCCGGCCCCGGATCCCTGCCGGTCACGCTCTCCGCGCCGAAGGCCGCGAAGGGAGCGCCCGAGCGGGCCGTCGACCGGCTCAAGGTAAAGGTCCTCGGCCAGCGGGAAGCGAGGAGACTCGGTGTCAAGGGCGTCGTCCTCACGGCGACGGGCCCCAAGGACGGCGGCAGGGCAGGTCTGGGCATCGACTACTCCGCCTTCGCCTCCGCGTACGGCGGCGACTGGGCGGGCCGCCTCCAGGTGCTGCGCCTGCCGGACTGCGCGCTCGTGAGCCCGGCCAAGGCCGACTGCCGCACCCGTGAGCCGGTCGACTTCACCAACGCCCGCAAGGACGAGAGGCTGAAGGCGGAGCTGTCCTTCCCCTCGGCCGCGTCGGGCGCCCAGGCGGGCCGGACCGTGGTCCTCGCCCTGGCCGCGGGCACCAAGTCGGGCGCCGGTGACTACAAGGCGACCCCGCTCGCGGCTTCCTCCACCTGGGAGGCGGGCGGTTCGTCGGGCTCCTTCACGTGGTCGTACCCGCTGCGCACGCCCCCGGCAGCGGCGGGCCCCGCGCCCGACCTGACGATCTCGTACGACTCCGGAAGCGTGGACGGCCGCACCGCCTCCACCAACAACCAGGGCACGGCCATCGGCGAGGGCTTCGACCTCACCTCCTCCTACATCGAGCGCAAGTACGGCTCCTGCGAGGACGACGGGCACGACAAGAAGTACGACCTGTGCTGGAAGTACGACAACGCGTCCCTCGTCCTGAACGGCAAGGCCACCGAGCTGGTCAAGGACGACACCAGCGGTGAGTGGCGCCTGAAGAACGACGACGCGTCCACCGTCAAGCACCACACAGGTGCGAGCAACGGCGACGACAACGGCGAGTACTGGACGGTCACGACCGGCGACGGTACGACCTACACGTTCGGCCTCAACAAGCTGGAAGGCGCGGGTGCGGACGACCGCACCGACTCGGTGTGGACCGTGCCGGTCTTCGGCGACGACGAGGGCGAGCCCGGCTACGCGGACGGCAGCGGCTTCTCGGACCGCGACAAGAAGCAGGCCTGGCGCTGGAACCTCGACCTCGTCGCGGACACCCGCGGCAACGCCATGACGTACTGGTACGAGGCCGAGCACAACAACTACGACAAGCTCGGCGACGACAACACCGGCACCGACTACACGCGCGGCGGCTACCTCAAGGAGATCCGCTACGGCCAGCGCGCCGACGCGCTCTTCTCCGCCAAGCCCGCCGCCTCCAACAAGGTGACCTTCACCCATGCCGAACGCTGCCTGGCGTCCGGCACCGGCTGCGACGAGCTGACCGAGGACAAGCGGGACAACTGGCCGGACGTGCCCTTCGACAGCGTCTGCAAGGACGACAAGAAGTGCACCGGCAACGTCGGGCCGTCGTTCTTCACCCGCAAGCGCATGACGGCCGTCACCACGTACGCGTGGAACGCCGCACTGGACGTGCCCGCCTACTGGCAGGTCGACAGCTGGAAGCTCAAGCATCTCTACCTCGACCCGGGCGACACCGGTGACAGCACCGACCAGGCCCTGTGGCTCGACGAGATCCAGCACACCGGCAAGCGCGGCGACGACATCTCGCTGGACCCGGTGAAGTTCACCCACGCCTTCCTGCCCAACAGGGTCGACGGCGCGTCGGACGACATCCTCTCCCTGGACAAGCCGCGCCTGCGCACGGTCACGTCCGAGACGGGCGCGCAGACGATCGTGTCCTACCAGCCAGCCGACTGCGTGGCGGGCCAGACGATGCCGAAGCCGGACGACAACACCCGGCGCTGCTACCCCGTGTACTGGTCCCCGAACGGCGAGAAGACCCCGAAGCTCGACTGGTTCCAGAAGTACCCCGTCACCTCCGTCTCCACCACGGACCCCCGCGGCGGCGCGGAAGCCGTGCAGCACACGTACGAGTACGCCGGCGGCGGCGCCTGGCACTACAACGACGACCCGATGACGCCCGCGAAGGAGCGCACCTGGTCGGTCTGGCGCGGCTACGAGAAGGTCACGCACTACACCGGTGACAAGGGCGCCGATCGCCTGAAGACGGTCAACATCTACATGCGCGGCATGAACGGCGACCGCGTCGCAGGCTCCGACGGCAAGACACCGGACCCGGACAAGCGCAGGACGGCCAAGGCCGGTGGCATCAAGGCAGAGGAGATCACCGACTCCGACCAGTACGCGGGCTTCACGCGCGAGACGGTCACCTACAACGGCGACACCGAGGTCTCCGCGACGATCACCGATCCCTGGTCGAAGCGGACCGCCACGCAGCACAAGTCGTACGCGGACACCGAGGCGTACTACGTCCGCGCGGCCGCCACGCACGAGCGCACCCGCGTCACCAGCGGCGACACTCCGCGCGACCGCGTCCGCACCGTCAGGACCACCTATGACGACTACGGCATGCCCGAGTCCGTCGAGGACAAGGGCGACGACGACGTCACGGGTGACGAGACCTGCACCCGCACCTGGTACGCGCGCAACGACGACAAGGGCATCAACTCCCTCGCCTCTCGCACCCGTACGGTCGCCAAGCCCTGCTCGACGACGGTCGCGGATCTCGATCTGCCCGCCGACTCCGACAAGCCGGGCGACGTCGTGACCGACACGGCGACCGTCTACGACGATCCCGACGCCACGAAGTGGACCTCCGCCCAGAAGCCGACCAAGGGCCAGCCGACCTGGACCGGCCGGGCCAAGTCCTACGGCACGGACAACGTCGCGTCCTGGCAGAAGGCCGCCACGACGACGTACGACTCGCTGGGGCGCCCGACCGAGGTCAAGGACACCAACGGTCTGACGACGGCGAAGACCGCCTACACGCCCGCGGCCGCCGGTCCGCTGACGTCGACCAGCGTCTCGAACGTCAAGGGCCACAAGGTCACCACGGACGTCGAGTTCGCCACCGGTGCTCCGGTGAAGGTCACCGACCCCAACGGCAAGATCACGGAGACGACGTACGACAGCCTCGGCCGCACTACGCAGGTCTGGCTGCCCAACAGGCTCCGCGTGCTCGACAAGACCCCCAACCACGTCTACGACTACAAGGTCACCAGCAAGGCCATGTCCTGGGTGTCCACCGGCACCCTCAAGGGCGACGGCTCCGGCTACAACACCTCGTACGAGTTCTACGACTCCCTCCTGCGTCCCCGTCAGACCCAGACCCCCACACCGGTGGGCGGCCGTCTGATCGGGATCACGCTCTATGACACGCGAGGCCTCGCCGTCAGCGCCCAGGGCGACACCTGGGACGAGACGTCGGCCCCGAGCGGCACGCCCGTACAGACCGAGGGCAGTCAGGCGCCGCTCCAGACCGACACCACGTTCGACGCGGCGGGCCGTGCCACGAAGGCCGTCACGAAGAACTTCGGCGTGACGCGCTGGACGACCACGACGACCTACTCCGGCGACGCGGTGGCCACCAGCGCCCCTGACGGCGGGCAGGCCACGGCCGAAGTCTCCGACGCCCGCGGCCAGGTCGTGCTGCGCCGCGAGTACGGCGGCCCGAAGCCGGCCGGGACCGACTTCACGAGCACCCGCTACACCTACACGCCCGGAGGCCAGCAGGAGACGATCACCGGCCCGGACAAGGCCAAGTGGTCCTACTCCTACGACCTGTTCGGCCGCCAGACCAGCGCGGACGACCCGGACAAGGGCGTCACGACCACGACGTACGACAGCCTCGACCGGCCCGTCACGACCAAGGACATCGAGAATCGGAAGCTGCTGTACGGCTACGACGACCTCGGCCGCAAGACGGGCATGTGGCACACCGAGAAGACGGACGCCAACAAGCTCGCCGCCTGGTCCTTCGATGACCTGGCCAAGGGCCAGCAGGACACGGCCACCCGCTACGACGGCGGCCTGACCGGCAAGGCGTACACCCAGAAGGTCACCACTTACACCCCGCTCTACGAGGTCAAGGAGAGCGAGCTCAGCCTCCCCGACGACGATCCGATCGTGAAGGCGGGTGTCCCGCAGAAGCTGTCCTTCAGCACGGGCTACCGCTTCGACGGCACGATCAGCCAGGCCTCACAACCCGCCGTGGCGGGTCTCAAGGCCGAGACGATCGGCTACGAGTACAACGCCACGGGCCAGCAGACCGGCCTGGACGGCACAACGGGCTACCTCCACGGCGCCGCCTTCTCGCCGCAGGGCGACCTGCGCCAGCTCACGCTGGGCATGAGCGGTGCCAGCACGGAGAAGAAGGCCTACCTCTCCTACGACTACGAGGCGGGAACCCGCCGCCTCACCCGCTCCTACGTCACCGACGACGTGCACGGCTACATGCCGCAGGAGCTGAAGTTCAAGCGGGACGACGCCGGAAACGTCCTCTCCATCTTCGACGCCACGACGCAGGGCGGCACCAGCAAGGCCGACCATCAGTGCTTCGAGTACGACGGCTACAGCCGCCTGACCGAGGCCTGGACCCCGAAGACGGCGGACTGCGCCGCGGCGAAGCGCACGAAGGCCAACATCGACGGGGCGGCCCCTTACTGGACGTCGTACACGTACAACGACGCGGGCCAGCGCAAGTCCGAAACGCAGCACACGGCGTCGGGCGACGAGACCACGTCGTACGGGTACGGCACGCCGGAGGGCCAGCCCCACCCGCTCACCAAGACGACGGGGTCCCGTGCGGCCACGTACGCGTACGACAAGACGGGCAACACGACGAAGCGCCCCGGGCCGAAGGCCCAACAGACCCTGTCATGGAACACGGAAGGCAAGCTGGCCAAGACCCTCGAAGGCACGGCAGAGACCGCCTACCTCTATGACGCGGACGGCGAACTCCTCATCCGCCGGGCCAAGGGCGACGGCGACACGGTCCTCTACCTCGGGGCCACGGAAGTCCGCCTGACGACGAAGGGCACGAAGAAGACCCTCACCGGCACCCGCTACTACACCGCCAACGGCCAGACCATCGCGGTCCGCACCGGCACGAGCGGCGCCACGGACACGGAACTCAGCTTCCTGGCAGCGGACCACCACGGCACGTCGAGCATCGCGCTGGACGCGAAGACGTACGCGGTGACGAAGCGCTACACGACGCCCTTCGGCTCCCCGCGCGGGGAGAAGACCCCTGCCTGGCCGGACGACAAGGGCTTCTTGGGGAAGCCGGTGGACAAGGGGACTGGGCTGACACACGTCGGGGCGCGGGAGTACGACCCGGCCATCGGCCAGTTCATCAGCGTGGATCCGCTGCTGGAGGTGGCCAAGACGGGCAGCCTCAATGGTTATAGCTACGCGGAGAACAACCCCGTTACGGCATCCGACCCGTCGGGTCTGAACAGCTCCTTCACGTGCAAGGGCAAAGGCTGTGGTGGTGGAGCAGCCGACTTCATCGACTCCAACGCCGCGCCAGACTTCTCTTCCGGCCAGACGTGGGGTGACAAGTACCCGAACTTCCCCACGAACAACTCCGGTTACGGCGCCGCAAGAGACTACCAGTGCGGGTACGTCGGTTGCGCAAGCAGTGGGGTGACGGGCTACGGGCCACGCATAGACAGACTGCACTCACTCAAAAAGGGCCCCAGCGACAATGGCAATTGGTTCACCAAGGCCGTGGGTGTTGTGGTCGCCGCTGTCCTCCCTGATTTCGGGGCGTGGAAGCGCTGCTCGAAGGAACTGAGCATGGGCTGCGGTGTGCTTCTGCTTGATACTCCGGCGGGTAAGCCATTCAAGCTGGGCAAGGGCGTCCTCAAACTGACCAAGAGGGGCGAGAAAGGCGCAAGCAAGGCGAAGAAGGCGGGAGGAGCACTGGCTGATTGCAAGTGCTTCCTCGCTGGAACCAATGTCCTCATGGCGGACGGTAAGACCAAGGATATCGAAGCCGTCAGGCTCGGCGACGAGGTGCTTGCCACGGACCCGAAAACCGGCAGAACAGAGCCAAAGGCAGTAACGCGCCTCATCGTTACGGACAGCGACAAACACTTCAATAAGCTCTCCATCGCGACTGCCGACGGGATCGAAAAGCTAACGGCGACCCACGAGCACCCGTTCTGGTCGCCATCTGAGGACCGCTGGGTTGAGGCCGGAGACTTGAAACCCGGCATGACGCTGCGGACGGATGACGGCGACACCGTCATCGTGACCAAGAACCTGGCTTTCACGCAGCGTGCGCGTACGTACAACCTTACGGTTGCGGACATTCACACGTACTATGTGCTGGCGGGCGCCACGCCGGTCCTGGTTCACAACAGTAACTGTGGTGACGTCGTTCTGGGGGGCGGTGAGGGATCTGCTGACGCCTTGAAGGCCTTCACCTCAACGAAGCCGGAGACCGAGTTCGTCTTCGACGCTGGCGCCGGAAGGTTTCTGGGGGGAGATCGTGAAAGAATTCCTGGAGGCCTCAGTCCTCATGAGCAATTGGCAGAGAAGGCAGGCATGGACAGAGGGACGGTGCTGGGTGGCACGCTCTTCCGGGATAATGGCCGCCTAGTGTTCACCGAAAATAGTGGTCACTACGGCCATCGGTGGACGGATGCTACACGCCAGCAGTTCCAGAAGTTTATGAGCGATCAAGGGATTGACTTCGATTACAGGCCATGGGGTTGAGATGGGAAACTGGACTCCAGTAGTGTATCGGGGAGATGGCGCTTGGATTGGGGTCATGCCCGACGGTCGGATCGGAGTAGGCGTGGAGTCAGAAGCCCGGTCCTCCCTTGAAGGATCGGGATTCGTTCCCATGTGGCCATATTTGGAGCGTGACCTCTCCGCATGCTTGGCCGACTTTTCCCGCTCGTGGGAGCATCTCGGTCAGGGTGGCGTTCCAACCCCTGAGAAGCTCATCGAACTGACAGTGGAGACGGCGTGGAAGTCCGGCCGGTCATACTGGATGGAGCTAGCCACGATTTGGGCTATCGGGATGGCTCGGCGAGGGGAATTTGACCAAGAGGCCACTCGAGTACTTCTCGTCGAAATGGCTGCCTCGGAGGGGCTGCCGCCAGAACTGCGAGATCAAGCTCGGGGCGCTGGCGGGTAGGTGCCGCGGTACCCGAAGGACTCCCGAGGCCGGGATTGATCATCCCTGAACGCATCTCGAAGCTTCTGCCTCGAAAAACCTGAAGCCCCGCCATGTGTGACTGGTGGGGCTTCAGGGGCAATTTACGGCACTAGTTGACCGTGTAACGTCAGCGGACGAGTGAGGCGCACGGCGCCGGTTCTTCGCCGTCGGAGTGCGCCGTCTTGGTGGCCCTCGGTCGACGAGCGTGGTGCCCTGGACGTCGATACCGAGGAATTCCTTGATCGCGACGAGCTCGACGCCCTAGTCCAGGAACAGGGTGGCGGTCGAGTGGCGGAGGTCGTGGAAGCGGATACGGCGAAGGGCGGCCTTGCGGAGAAGCGTGGGAAGGCGCGGGTGAGGTCGGTCGATCCGGCCTGCGCAGTGGTGGACATATGCCCGCTGTGCTGCCCCGCAGTGCCTGCTGCCTCGCACTCACGCTGGTGCTGTTCGTGGTGGAGCTGCAGCGACTGGATGTGGCGGACGGGCAGGGCGATGCGGCGTTCGGAGGCATGGATCCCGGTGGGCAGCGCGGTGAGGCCGTCCCTGCTGGTGCGGCGGATGTATCAGGCGGGTCCCTGCGTCGCTGACGGTCCCGTCGGGGGGCGGCTGCGCTCGGTGAATCATTGGGTGTGTGATGGAGGCAAAGCCTTGCGGTGGAGCGGCCTCGCGCTGGCTGCCCTGGCCAAACCTGGATGCCGGCCAATCACGACAACCACAAGGTGAACAGTGGGAAGTTGGGTGTTAGGGCGGCCCCCGCGTGGATATGGTGCACAGCTAGGGGCGCACGTGAACGTCGGCGTGCGCGGACGGGAGCGTGAGGACTCGGAGCCGGGGGTGTGCGCATGCCGACCGCGATAGCTGTCACCAGCCCGGAGCTGGTGCTGCCTTCGCCCGATCGTCACACCCCGACCGCCGTCGCCCTGAAGAGCGCCGGGCAGTCGTCGAAGACGTACTCGCTGGACCGGGCGCTCACCGAGATGCACCAGCTCATCGAGTACCACGGGTATGTGATCGTGCTCTGTCCGGCGTCCGCGCCCCAGGCGGTGCGGCACCGGCTGCACGCGATCCGGTCCGTGCTCGAAAGCGATCGGATCGCCTTCGTGCGGAGTGAGCTGCCGCCGCTCGGGCTTTCCGTACTCGCCCTGCAGCTGCGGCAGTTGTCCATCTGCGACTTCAGCCCCGGCGTGCTCGCCTCCGCCGCGCGGCTGTTGACCCACTACATCTACGCGGGTGCCCTGCTCGGGTCCGTCGCCAAGCTCGACCGCGTGCCCGTCACGCTGCGCTCGCACACCAAGTCATGGGTTCCGGGAACGCAGTTCGCGGTACTCGCCGCGCCGCGGACCGCGATGGTGAAGGCGCATGCCGACGCCGTGCTGCCCGCGCCGGAGTTCGGTACGAAGCTGCTGTACGCGTCCGGCCAGCTCGCCCCGGGCTGGGTGACCGACACGCTCGCGGACGTCTGGCAGGTGCAGGGCGCCGTCGACGTGCCGCTGCCCGGTGAGTCCGCGCGCTGGTGGGCCACCGGCAAGCTCGTCGAGTTCGCCGCGGCCATCCCGGACATCTCCGTGCTCTACCAACTGGTGTCGTCCGTACGGAGGGAGGACTGCCACTGGTGCGGTCTCGAACTCATCGGCGACCGCTGCGCGTTCTGCTCGGCGCCGCTGCTCCCGCCGTCCGAGCGGACCGCCGCCGCTCCCGAGGTGACCACCGGGACGCGGGCGCTGCCCCGCGGCGCCACCTAGGCCCCCTTCAGTCCGTGCCCCACCGGCTCACGCACCACCGCGCTCACCGTCCGTAGCCACACGCACTCGCTGCACGATCGAACGAGGTAGGTAGTCCGGCCCATGAACTCACGCCAGCGCCGCGGTGTCATCCTGATGGTCCTGTCGGTCCTGTGCGCGATCGGCGCCTTCGCGGGCGTCCTCTCCGTGATCCGCGACGTGAACTCGAAGGTCGGCCCCGAAACCGCGGCGTACGAGCTGAAGACGGACATCGCGCCGTACAAGGAGCTGGAGCCCGGCCAGTTCAAGAAGGTGGAGATGCCCGAGCGGTGGCTCTCGGACAACGCCGTCACCGACCTCCGGGCGATCCGCGGGAAGATCGCCGTCACCCAGCTGCGGAAGGGCTCCCTGCTGCAGAGCGACATGATCGTGAAGCGGCCCCGGCTCGCGCCGGGGCAGCAGGAGATCGCCATCATGATCGACGCGGCGACCGGCGTCGCCGGGAAGATCACCCCCGGCTCGACCGTCAACATCTACGCCACCTTCAAGGCCGAGACCGACCGCGGCAAGGACCAGTCGAAGGTCATCGTCGAGCAGGCCAAGGTGATCGACGTCGGCAAGCTGACGGCCCTCGAACCCGACCGCGACGACCGCAGCCGCCGCCGCACCGACGAGGCCGTGCCCATCACGTTCGCCCTCGACACGCGGGACGCCCAGCGCGTCGCGTACGCCGAGTCGTTCGCCTCGCACGTCCGGCTCGCCCTGGTCGGCCGGGGCGGCGACGCGGACGTACCGCGCGGGGACCGTACGTACACCTTGGACGAGGACAAGTAGGGGGCCCGCTGTGAACGTTCCCTTGGCCGGTGTGGCTCGCGCGGTTCTGGTGGCGCGTGCCCGGCGCCACGGCGGGTCCTCGGGGGCGCCGCCGGTCCGCTGGCGCCCCGCCCGTGACTGCCGCCCCGTGCACCCCGCGTGCCCCGCGCATCCCGTGCGCCCGGCGCGCGCCGCGCACCCCGCGCGTCCGCCGGGGGCCCCGAGCCCGTCGCGCACCACACCCGGCGGGAGGCCGTCGGCCGGGTCCGGGGCCGCTGCCCGCGGCCACCACCGCGCGCTCGCCGGCCGGGGCGGGCGCCCAGGAGCCCCCCAGCCCGAAGGCGGCCGCCCATGACCATCCGCATCCTCCCCGCCGTCGGCGACCCGGAGGCCGCCCGCAGCCTGAGCGGGCTCGCCGCGCAGCTCCCGGACGCCGAACCCGCCGCGCCCGTCGCCGACTCCACCGAGCTCCTCGACACTCTCGCCCGCCTCGCCGCCGAGTCCGTCGACGAGCTGCCCGAGGTCGTCCTCGTGCACGAGCGCATCGCCCCCGTGCCCGCCCTCGACCTCATCCGCGACCTGGTCCTGCGCTTCCCCGCCGTCGGCGTCGTCCTCGTCACGGCCGACACCAGCCCGGCCCTGCTCACCGCCGCCATGGACTGCGGGGCGCGCGGCATCGTCACCCATCCGCCGGCGTACGACGCCCTGGCCGAGCGCGTCCAGGCCGCGGCGGGCTGGGCCACCGGCATGCGGCGCCACCTCGGCACCGGCGCCGTCGAGCTGTACGGCCCGGGATCCGGCGCGGCCGCCCCCGGCAGCGGCCAGGTCATCGCCGTGACAGGCGCGAAGGGCGGCGTCGGCACCACCCTCACCGCCGTGCAGCTCGCCCTCGCCGCGCAGGCCTCGGGCCGCAGCACCGCGCTGCTCGACCTGGACCTCCAGTCCGGCGACGTCGCCTCGTACCTCGACGTGCAGTTCCGCCGTTCCGTCGCCGACCTCGCCGCGATCAGCGACCTCACGCCGCGCGTCGTCCAGGACGCCGTCTACGCCCACGAGACCGGCATCGGCCTCCTCCTCGCCCCCGCCGAGGGCGAGCGCGGCGAAGAGATCACCGAACGCGTCGCCCGGCAGACGGTCCACGCGCTGCGCGGACGGTACGACGTCGTGGTCGTCGACTGCGGCACGTACGTCACGCCCGCGGGTGCGGCCGTCGTGGAGACGGCCGACCAGGCCGTCCTGCTGCTCACCCCCGACGTCGTCGCCGTACGCGCCGCCAAACGCATGGTCCGGCTCTGGGACCGGCTCCAGATCCGCAAGGCCGAGGAGACGGTCACCGTCGTCAACCGGCACACGCGCGGCACCGAGATCCAGCCCGCACTCGTCGCCCGCGTCACCGGCACGCGCGCCGCCCGCACCACCGTTCCTGACGTCCCCAAGGAACTCCACGGCGTCGTCGACGCGGGCCGCCTCCACGACCTCGACGCCAAGTCCACCGTCAAGCAGGCGCTGTGGGGGCTCGCCGGTGAACTGGGCGTCGTGGAACCGGAGACCGGGGGCGGCCGCAAGAGCGGCCGCGGCCTGCGCCGCGCCCCGAAGTCGGACCGCGGCGCCGTCACCCTCGAATTCGCGGGCATGTTCCCGCTGCTCCTCGCCGTCCTCGGGATCCTGTGGCAGTGCGCGCTGTACGGCTATTCGTACTCCCTTGCGGGGAACGCGGCGGACGAGGCGGCTCGGGCCGCCGCCGCGGCACGCGCCGTGGACGGCGACATGGCCGGGGCCTGCTCCCAGGCCGGACAGGAGCACCTGCCCTCGGCGTGGCAGGGCAGCGCGGACATCTCCTGCGGGCAGGACGGCGAGGTCATCAAGGCCCGGGTACGGCTCCAGGTGCCGGTCTTCTTCCCCGGGACGGACGCGGGCTGGACGGTCGACGCGGAGGCCGGGGCGGCGGACGAGCAGGAGGCGACGCCGTGAGGGGCATGACATCAGTGAGGGACCTGGCGTTACGGTGCCGCCGCGGCCGGAGGCGCGCGCCTGCTCCCGCGCAAGCCCCTGCCGGGCCGAGCAGGCGCCCCCGAGGCGACAAGGGCGTCTCCATGCTGGAGTTCGCCGGCTTCCTCCCCGTCCTGCTCCTCGTGGGCCTCGCCGCCATCCAGCTCGGCCTGGTCGGCTACGCGGCGAACCAGGCGGGCTCCGGTGCCCGCGCCGCCGCCCGCGTCGAGTCCCGCGAGGGATCCGGCGGCGAGGCCGCGGGGCACGCCGCGATGGACTCGGGCCTGGACGCGGACGTATCGGTCGGAGGGGGCGGCGACACCACCACCGCCACGGTCACCGTCCAGGTCCCCACGCTCTTGCCCTTCGTCGACACGGACTGGGAGGTCGAGAAGACCGTGACCATGCCCAACGACGACCCCGCGGAACCCGGCGCCCCCGGGACAGGAGGCTGACCCGCATGAGCCTGCGCTCCCGCATCGCGTCGCCCGCCGACGCCGCCGCGCCCAGCCGCGACGACGGCCTCGTGGCGACGTACCGGGCGAAGCTGCTCGAAGAGATAGACCTGGCCGAGATGTCGTCCCTGTCGGCGTCCGACCGCAGGGCCCGCCTGGAGCGGGTCCTCGGCCACATCATCAGCCGCGAGGGCCCCGTCCTCTCGGCCTCCGAGCGGGCGCACCTGATCCGGCGCGTGGTGGACGAGGCCCTGGGCCTCGGCGTCCTGGAGCCGCTGCTCGCCGACGCCTCCATCACCGAGATCATGGTCAACGGCCCCGACTCGATCTTCGTGGAGCGCGCGGGCCGCGTGGAGCAGCTCCCGCTCCGCTTCGCGTCCGAGGACCAGCTGATGCAGACGATCGAACGCATCGTCTCCACGGTCAACCGCCGCGTCGACGAGTCGAACCCCATGGTCGACGCGCGCCTGCCCACCGGCGAGCGCGTCAACGTCATCATCCCGCCGCTCGCCCTCACGGGCGCGACCCTCACGATCCGCCGCTTCCCGCGCGCGTACACGCTGCCGGAGCTGATCGGCCTCGGCTCCCTCGACGAGCACATGCTGATGCTCCTCGCGGCCTTCGTACGGGCCCGCTTCAACGTCATCGTCAGTGGCGGCACCGGCTCGGGCAAGACCACGCTCCTCAACGCCCTCTCGGGCCTCCTGCCGGGCCACGAGCGCATCATCACCATCGAGGACTCGGCCGAACTCCAGCTCCAGCAGGACCATGTGATCCGCCTCGAATCCCGCCCGCCGAACGTCGAGGGCAAGGGGCAGATCACGATCCGCGACCTGGTCAGGAACTCCCTGCGCATGCGACCCGACCGCATCATCGTCGGCGAGGTCCGCGGCGGCGAGACGCTCGACATGCTCCAGGCCATGTCCACGGGCCACGACGGCTCCCTGGCCACGGTCCACGCGAACACGGCCGAAGACGCCCTCACCCGCCTCCAGACCCTGGGCTCCATGTCGGAGGTCCAGGTCCCCTTCGAGGCCCTGCGCGACCAGATCAACTCCGCCGTGGACGTCGTCGTCCAGCTCGCCCGGCACGCCGACGGCTCCCGCAAGGTCGCCGAGATCGTGCTGCTCGTCTCGCACGGCCGCCAGCAGTTCCGCATCGCACCCGTCACCCGCTTCGTCCCGCACCCGGTCGGCCCCGACCGGGTCGTCCACGGCTACTTCGAGCACCTGCCGCTGCCGCGCCCCGTCGCCGAGCGCCTGTACGTCGCCGGTGAGCCGGTGCCGCCCGCGTACGGCGTGGCCGAGGCCATCGACGTACTGAACACGCGCGAAGCGATCGGCTGAGGAGACGTGACGGGAGACATGCCGGGAGACATGGGGGAGACATGGGGGGGAGACGTGACGGGAGGCATGGGGGGAGACGTGACGGGAGACATGGCGGGAGACATGAGGAGACCTGAGGACAGCCCATGAACAACCCCACGCTCCTGGCCCTCGGCGCCACGCTCCTCACCGGCACGCTCGCCGTCGCCGGAATCCAGACGTACGCCTCCGGCCGCGCCCAGCGCCAAGCCCTTGTGGACCGGCTGTCCGCCGAGGGCGGGCCCGCGGCCCTGGAGGGCGGCGGGCGCAGGCGCCGGTTCACCGCGGTCGACCGCAGGCTGCGCCGCACCCGCCTGGGCCGCGCCCTGCACCTGCGGCTCTCGGCGACGGGCCTCGACCTGACGCCCGGCGAGTTCTTCACGTACGTCGCGGCCGTCGTGGCCGCCGTGTGGCTGATCGCGGCGGCATCCCTGGCCCCCTTCTTCGGCCCGATCGCGGGAGTGGTGGCGGTCTGGGGAGCGGTCATCTTCCTCAACTGGCAGCGGCAGAAGCGCATCGAGGCGTTCATCAACCAGCTCCCGGACGTGGCCCGCATCCTCGCCAACGCGACGGCGGCGGGCCTCGCCCTGCGCACCTCCCTGGCGATGGCGGCGGAGGAGCTGGAGTCCCCGGCGGGCGAGGAACTCTCGCACGTCGCCCATCAGTTGACGGTCGGCCGCTCGATCGACGACACCCTGGAGGAGCTGGCCAAGCGCCTGCCGTCCCGCGAACTGATAGTGCTGGTCACGACGTTGGTCCTGTCCAACAAGGCGGGCGGCTCGGTGGTCAACTCCCTCCGCAACCTCACCCAGACCCTGGAGGACCGCAAGGAGACCCGGCGCGAGGTCCGCACGATGCTCTCGGAGGTCCACGCCACGGCCTTCACGGTGCCGCTCCTCGGCCTCGGCTCGCTCCTGCTGATCAATTCCTCAAACGAGGGCGCGCTGGAGCGCGTGACGGGCTCGCCCCTGGGGCAGACCCTGATCCTGATCTCGCTGGGCCTGTACGCGGTGGGCTTCTTCGTGATCAGACGCCTGGGCAAGATCGAGGTCTGAGGGAGGGGGACACGATGCCGGCGTTGTTGCTCGCCCTGCTGATGGGCCTGGCGGTCGCGGGAGTCTTCCAGGGCGTCCGGATGTACCGCGCGGAGGCGAAGCTGCCGCCCGACCTGGCGGTCGCCCTGGAGGTCGGCGCGACGCGCGTCTCGGTGGCGGGCGGGGCCGTGGACCGCCTGGGCATGCGGTTCGCGCCCCTGGTCCTGCGGCTGATGGGCCCGAAGCGGGTCGCGGCCAAGCGCCGCCGGATCGACATGGCGGGCAACCCCGGCGGCCTCACCATCGACCGCTACGCCGCCCGCCGCGCGGTGTACGGCGCCTTCGGCCTCGTCCTCGGCCTGATCTTCCTCACCAACGGCCAGCCGCTGTTCGCCGTCATGACGTTCGCCTTCGGCGCGATGGCCGCCGACGCCCTCATCTGGCAGGCCGTCCGCGAACGCCGCGAGGTCATCGACCGCACCCTGCCCGACTTCCTCGACGTCCTCGCCGTCGTCGTCTCGGCGGGGCTCGGCTTCCGCCAGGCCCTCGACCGCGTCGCCGAGAAGTACGAGGGTCCGTGGGCGGACGAACTCCGCATCACCCTGCGCCAGATGGACATGGGAGTCAGCCGCCGCCAGGCCTTCGACGAACTGCGCCGCCGCAACTCCTCCGAGCAGGTCGCCCAGTTCGTCTCCGCCCTCCAGCAGGGCGAGGAACTCGGTTCCCCCATCGCCGAGACCCTGATCCAACTCGCCACGGACATGCGCCGCACGGACGCCCAGAACTCCCGCCGCCGAGCCGCGAAGACCATCCCCAAGGCCACGCTGGTGACGCTGGTGTTCATGCTTCCGGCGACGATGATCCTGATCGGGGCGGGCATGTTCCTGGGTTCGGGTTCGGACTTCGGCTCGATTCTGGGGCGGTGATGTTCGTGAAAGCTTCTTCGCCCGTGCAATCCGGTGTGGGACAGTCGCCCGGAGGCGGCGGACCGGCGCGGGAGGGCACGGGATGATGCCGACGCGAGCGAGCGGTAGAACGAGAGAAACACGCCAACTCGTGTGCGGTCCCGGGAAGGGGTTGCGCAAGCGCTCCCGACGGGCACGTGTTGTGGCGTACGTTGCGCCAATCGAGCGCGAGGTCCGTTTCCAGTGGGAGAGAAAGGTCGTCCGTCGTGCTGAAGGAACGCGTACTGGAGGCATGGGTGAAGTGGACGCTGACAGTGTCTTCGCGGCTGAGCCGGGCCCGGGGGAGCGAGGGAGACCGGGGAGCGGGGTTCGTGGAGTATGCCGGGCTGATGATTCTGATCGCCGGGATCTACACCCTGATCGACGGCTTGGCTCTCGACAGCAAGATTTCCAAGGCCATCGGCGAAGCGGTCGGGGACGTCATCGGCTGACGCCCGGCCTGATCCGGGGTGACCGAGGCCAGACTCTGCCGATCTACATTTGGCTGACGGCGATTCTGCTCTTCGCCGCTCTCGCGTTCTTCGCCTTCGCCCAGGCGGCTTCGGCGCGCAACGGTGCGCAGTCGGCTGCCGACGCCGCCGCACTGGCAGGTGCTCAAGCCGCACGGGACGACTTGCTCGAAGAGCTTGTCGAAGCGATCGGCTCCGGCGAGGAAGGCGAGTGGCTCGATTGGCTCGACGGCGCGGAGTTCCCGACAGGTGACGGCGGCCCCCAGGCGGCTGCCGATGCCCTCGCGGCCAAGAACGACTCCACGGTCACAGGGTTCGATCCCCGAGAAGTGGATGGCTATCTGGGCTACTGGGCCCAGGTCACCACGGACTACACCGTGGGCGACTCGATCATCCCTGGCACGGAGTCGCAGCACGCCAAGGCGGAGGCGATCGCCATCATCAAGCCTCGATGCGATGCCGATCCCTCGGACGATCCGGCGGATTCGGTGAGGTTCTCCTGCGACGGAGAGCCCCCCATAGAGATCGATCCGGACGACTTCGACCTGGACGACTTGCCGGACGCCGCAGACCTGTTCTCCGTGCATCTGGCCAAGTGACAAGTGACGACTGGGAAAAGGAAGCCGCTGACATGAAGCTTCGGCGCACCATGACGACCCGCAGGACATTGACCGCGGTGGCGATCACGACTGGGCTGGTCCTCACGGTCGCCGGCTGCGGCGGCGGTGACGACGGGGGTTCCAAGTCGGACAAGCCGGGTTCCTCTGCCCCGGCCGCCGACAAAGGTGACGAGGGTGGAGGGAAATCGGAAACGCCGACCGAGGGGCAGGCCCTCGCAGAAGCCAAAGGCGACGGCGTCACCTTGGTGATCAACGCGGCCGAACGGGACGCCGGAGGTTTCGTCACGGTTTCGGGGAAGGTGACCAACGCGTCCGACGGTCTGTGGACCGGCGGTGAATGGCGGGGTGACGAACAGGAGTTGCGTAAGAACGGCGGCTCCATCGCGGGTGCGAGCCTCGTCGACAGCAAGGGAAAGAAGAAGTACCTGGTACTGAGGGACACCAGTGGCCGGTGCCTCTGCACCAAATTCGAGGGCGGAATCGAATCAGGCCAGACAGTCGACTGGTTCGCTCAATTTCCCGCCCCGCCGGAAGAGACGTCCAAGGTCAGCTTCCAGGTCGGAGCGATGCCTCCCGCGCCCATCGAGATCTCCGAGGGCGAGTGACCATGACCCCCCGCCCCCGAAGGACGGCCACGGCGACGGCTGCGGTCATCGTCGCGGCACTCACCCTCCTTGTCCCCGAAGCCCGGGCCGACGACGACCCCAGCACCCCCCCCGGCTCCTCCACCACCTCCCCACCCCCCGAGGTCGACTCCAACAGCCCCGGTCTGAAGCTCGCCGACGGGGCGACGCTCGCGCCCGCCAAGGTCCTCGACATCAAGTCCGTCGTCGAGGACCTCGGCGGTGAGGAGCGCCGGGAGGACACGAACACGGACGTGAAGTTCGCGCTGCAGGCGGAGGTCCTCTTCCCCAAGGACAGCGCGAAGCTCAACCCCGAGGCGAACGCCCGTATCGAGGCCATCGCCGACGAGGCGAAGGCCCAGAAGGCCACCGACGTCCGGGTCTTCGGCTTCACGGACAACCTCGGCTCGTACGCCCACGGCAAGAAGCTCTCCAAGGACCGCGCGGAAGCCGTCCACGACCGCCTGGCCGGCTTCCTCGGCCCCCAGGTCACGTACTCCGTACGCGGCTACAGCGAGGACTATCCGATCGCGGACAACGGCGCGGAGGAGGGGCGGAAGAAGAACCGCCGGGTGGAGATCTCGTTCCCGCGCGGAGCATGAGCCTCCGGAAACGGACACGGGACACCGAGCACCGGGCACTGAACACCGGACTCCGGACACCGGGCACTCCGGGGACATAGAGGGGCCCACGATCGTTCTCCTCGTACGTACATGCGTAAACGACCGACAGGAGAACGAGGTGCCCGAGTACGACGCCACCGTGCGCCCTGCGACCGCCCACGACGTGCCCCGGGCGGTCCGCACCCTGGGCCGGGCCTTCGCCGACTACCCCTGGACCCGGCACACGGTGGCCGCCGACGACCACATACGCCGGGTGGAGGGCCTCCAGGAGCTGTTCCTGACGCGGATCGGCCTGGCGCACGGGCGGGTGTGGGTCGCCGAGGGCGGCGCGGCGGTGGCCGCGTGGACCACACCGGCGACGGCGGACGCGGGGGGAGTCTTCGCCGAACTGGCCCCCCGCTTCGCGGAGCTGGCCGGAGACCGCGCGCAGGCGTACGAGGAGGCCGAGGCGGCGCTGGGCCCGCACCGGCCCACGGAAGCGGTGTGGTTCCTGGGGACGGTCGGAGTCGACCCCGACCGGCAGGGCGCGGGCCTGGGCCGGGCGGTCCTGCGCCCCGGTATCGAGGCGGCGGAACGGGACGGCGTACCGGCGTTCCTGGAGACCTCCGCCGAGACCAACGTCCGCTTCTACGAACGCCTCGGCTTCGAGGTCACCGCCGACGTCACCTTGCCGGGCGGCGGCCCGCGCACGTGGTGCATGCTGCGGCGCGTGCCCTGAGGGCGCGCGCATCCGACGCGGCAGCAAACAAGCCGGTGTCCCGATCGGCCACGCCCCGTTCGCTCGGCGCACACTTTTGGCCATAGTGCCCGTACGGGGGACGCACCCCCGAGCTCGTGGTGAAAGGGGAGACGGCGGTGGCGCCAGCGCCGACGCGACGAGGACGCGGACCGGCGAGTGGCGGGATCGCGCCATGGGCCCTACAACTGCGTTGCGCCTGCAATGCATTGTCGGGAAGTATGTTCGATGAGCTATGTGGCATGAGCGCAGCGTGATCAGGCTGAAGCGGGGGTTGGGCGCATGAAGTTCGACATGGGCGAGACGACACTGGCCGTCCTCGGCAAGAACACCTCCGGGTCGAGCGACGACCTGGGCGCGCTGATCCGCGCGCTGGTGTCGGCCGCGGAGCCGCTGGAGGGCAAGTTCAACGGAGCGGGCAAGGCGACGTTCGACTCCTTCAAGCTCCGCGCGGACGAGATCACGGCGGCGCTGAACGGCTCGCTCCAGTCGATCCTGGGCGGCCAGGCAGGCATGGACGAGGCGTTCTCGACCGGCACGCAGGAGCAGTCCGACAACGCGCAGCGGAACATGGGCGCGGCCAATTTCCAGGCGGCGCGCTTCTCCGGCTGAGCGGGAGCCGCACGCGGGCCGGCGAGGGCCCGTCCTTCCACATTCCATTGTTTCGTCTGTTCGTCGCGGGGAGTTGTGAGTCATGGCGGGAAACCAGGACCGGCGTTCGTACGACACCGGCGCGTCCGCCGATGTGCAGGGCGGGCTGCACGTCGTCATCGGCCAGCTGGAGCGGGTCCTCGGCGACCGCGACCGCGCGGTGAAGGCGGCGATGGCCGACTACCAGGCCGACGGCGTCTCGGACGAGTACCACGGCAAGGAAGTCCGCTGGAACAAGGCCGCCAACGAGGTACGCGAGATCATCCGCCTCGTGCGCTCGACGCTGGAGGAGAACGACGGCACGGCCCAGACGACGCTGTCGCGCGCGCGGGCCGCGGTCAACAACATCGGCTGATCACAGCACGGCACCGTGTGGCGGGATGACGGGGATCTAGGGGGCGTGTGGTGACGGCTTGGGACATCAAGCCAGGCGGAGTCGGCGGCGTGCTGCGGCGGGCCGGTGAATCGGCCGAGCGCATGGTGAAGGCCGGTGGCGAGATGCAGAAGACGCTGCCGAGCGCGGCGGCTTCGGCGGGCACGATCGCCGAGGGCGGGCACGAGGGGGACGGGCGGCCCGGTCAGGGCGGGAAGCAGGGCCCGGTGGCCTCCGCCCTCGGCGTGTTCGCCCGGCGGTGGAACGACGACCTGGAGTACATCTCGCGGCGCGCCGCGAGCTCCCTGCTCGGCGCGCACCTGGCCACGAAGGAGTACGTGGAGGGCGATCTGAAGATGGCCGCGAGCCGGAACCGCGACGCCATCAACGGCATCGTGCCCGACATGCCCGGCGCCAACGGCGGTGGTGGGGACGGCAAGAGGTGAGCAACGAGCCGATCGACCCCAACGCGATCCCGCAGTTCACCGGCGACCTGGAGCAGTTGGAGCTGGACGTTTCGGACCTGCGCAGCGAGGCGTCGCGGTTCCGGGACGCGGGCGGGGACGTGCACGCCGACTTCCAGGGGCTCTCGGCGTTCTACGAAGCCCCTGAGGCCGAGCAGTTGTTCGCCTCGACGAAGCCGGTGAGGACGAAGACGGACGCGTTCGCCGACGACCTGGAGAAGGTCGCGCAGGCGCTGAGCACGTACGCGACCGACGTACGGCCGATCGCGAAGAAGCTCAAGCAGCTCCAGACCGAGGCCAGCGCCTTCTACATCGACGAGGTCTCCACCGACGACGACTGGCGCAAGGACGACGACAAGCGCGACCACAACAACCGGCTGGTCGAGGAGGTCAAGGCCGCCACCCAGGCCTTCCACGCGGCTGAGATCGACTGCCACAACAAGATCACTGGGCTGGTCGGTGGCGTGCAGCTGCGGCCCAGCAGCGACGGCACCAGCAGCTGCGACACGTACGGCTACACCGACGAAGTGCTCGACCAGGCCGAGGAGTTCCCCTGGGGTAGCACGGTCGAGAAGGACCGCGACGGCGTCGACTGGCTGCTCCACAAGGCGAAGGACGTCGGCAAGGGCTTCTTCGTCGACGGCCTGGGCGGGGCGGCCGGGGCGCTCCTGACGCTGGTGGGCCAGGGCGAGGGCGGCTGGGGCGCGGCCGGGGAGGCGTGGACCAACCTGGGCAAGCTCGCCACCGGGCTGACCCTCAGCATCGGCCCCGCGGCCGGTGTCTTCTGGCTCGCCAAGGACGACCAACTGCCCGCCTGGTTACGGGACTCGCGCCGGGCCGTGGTCGACACCGGCAAGGGCCTGATCGCGTACGACGAGTGGAGCAAGAACCCGGCACGCGCCGCGGGCCTCGTCGGCTTCAACGCGCTCACGATCCTGGCGACCCGCGGTGCCGGCACCGCGGCCAAGGGCGGCGCGGCGGCGAAGACGCTCTCGGCCGCCAGCAAGGTGGGCCGGGCGGTGGATCCCTTCACGTACGCGGCGAAGGGCGTCACCTTCACGGTCTCCAAGGTCGGCGACCTGCTGGCCCCTCTCCGTAACGCCCGCACGGCCCCCCGGCTCGACGCCCCGGTCGGCTCCTACCACCTCGTCGACGAGGGAGCGCCGACGCCACCAAGACCTGCGGCGGTACCGGACAACGCCCGCGTGTATGCCGACAACAAGGGCAACACCCTCTATATGGGGCGGGACGGGGTCATTTTCGATGAGCACGGCAACGCCCTGGGGGACATGAAGAAGGAGGGAGCAGGACCGCGAGAACCCGCTGCCGCGGAGCGTGTTGCCGGAGCCAAGCGTGAAGAGCCATCCGTTCTGCGGGCTTCTGACCGTCAGCCTGAGCCGATTGGGGCACGGGCAGGTGATGGGATGGCGGAAGCCGCTGGCCGGACGGGCGACAATGCGCCGAACGGCGGCATGGCTCGTGATGCCTCCGGGGGTGCCGGCCGCCACATGCCTGGAGGCGGCGGTCACGACGCAGGCCGCGGTCCCTCTGCCAGTCATGAGCCGTCAAATAGTGGCGGGCGCAGTACTGACGGAGGCAATGGGGGTGTCGATGGCCATCGTGGCGAGACCTCCCCCGGTGGCCATGACCGTTCTTCAGCGGCTGATGAGGGCTCCCATGGCGATCGCCATTCAGACGGCGGGGAGGAAGGCGGAAGCCGTGACCTGCCCGACTCGCGCGATCGGGACGCTCATCCCCTGCCACCCCCAGGTCCGGGTGAGAAGCTCTTGGATCACATTGGTGACGCGCGAGTTGAACGCGCAGATGGAATCATCACGCATGTCGACGGGCAGCCGGTCACTGATTACCTGGACAATCTCGCTCGTGAACGCGGTGCGGCGTACCGTGCGGCGAAGGAAGCCGGCAGCTTCTCTCGCAAGCAGACGGGCGCTTGTGTGGGGGCTGTGATCGACCTGCGCACAGGAAAGGTCATCGAGGGCATCAACGGTAAGGCTCATGCCACCATCCCGACCGACAAGCTCCATCCGACTCTGGCATCGCGCTTTGACTCCATCGGGGACCCGCCGCCCCACAACGACCACCCTTTGGGACATGCGGAGGTCAAAGCAGCCAACGAACTACTCTGGGAACGGCGAAAGCAAGGCTTGCCGGATGGGGAGTCCGCCCTGGCCGAGATGCGAGCGTCCGTGGACTTCCCGTTCTTGCTGAACAAGACAACAGGTAATCCAGGGCGACCTGCTCCGTTCTGTGCGAACTGTAACCATATGCTCCAAGGGGTGCCCAGCAGCCATGGGCGGTTCACAGGCTTCCCCCCGAGTGATGAAAACTGGATCCCATGACGAACCGTGCTAACCGAATCGACATCGATGACCCCGAAGTGGACATGGATGCCGGACAGCGTCTGCTTTACCGCGGAGTTCCCTTCACTGGAGATGTGGAGGAACACCTCGGGGGCATCTTGATCAGCTTGGACAGCTATACCGATGGACTGCAGAACGGCGCCTCGCGTGAGTGGTATGAGGACGGGACTCTCCGCTCCGAGGGGACGGTGCGGATGGGGCTTCCTTGCGGAGAGTTCAAGGAGTGGCATCCCAACGGCGTACTGGCGACACGAAGGCTGTTCGATCAGGACGGCTTGACCTTGCGTGAAGAGTTCACATGGGATGAAAGCGGCCAGCCGACAAGGAGCTGGCGCCTCGGGGGCGACCAGCTGACATGAAGGCGAGGGTTGAGCTGTCGATCTCGCGGTACTCGACGAAGCGGGCGCTCCGCGTGAGACGGCGGGGGTAACTGGAGGAGCTGCTCAACAGCCGGGTACTCAGGTGCGTGTTCTCAACTCGCGCGCGGCTGATATCACTTATCGGTCCAAGGCCGGAGAGGGAAACACACGAGACAATCCTTGTAGCGCGGTCCGCCGATGCATGGTGAGCGATGTGTCCCCCTGTAAGTGGCTGCTGCCACGGCTGAGGCGGTGAGCACGCAAAAGGGGTAAGGGAGGGGAGATGGCGGCGCAGGACTACGACAGTCAGCTTCTGGAGTCCGTGGCTGTTCGGCGGCGGCGGCTTCGGGATGCCGTGGTGTTCGGGGGTGAGCGGCAGCGGCGTGGGTGGGACGAGCGGCTTGGGAAGGTGTTCGGCGGGATCGTCATCGGCGCTGTGTTGTGTGCTGGATGCGTCGGCTGGTCCTTTGTTTCGGAGCGGGTGTTGAAAGAGAAGCCCGGGGTTTCCCGTTCCGTGCCCCGGTCTTCGTCGTCCGGCGTGTCTGAAATGCCCTCCGTGGCGCCGTCTTCTCGGTGATAGGTTCGAACTTGTGATATCTGCGGGGGCATTGAGCCGTAGCCGGGGTCAAGTTGCTTTGAGCCGCGTGACCTTGGTGGGGGAGCGTCGGCGGGTCGATCTCGTACTGCCTTCTCAGGAGCCGGTCGGGCTGCTGCTGCCCGAGGTGATGCGGCTGCTCGGCGATCAGGCCGGGGAGCGGCCCGAGCTTCGGCATCTCGTGACCATGGACGGTTCGGCCCTCGCGCTGGACGGCACGTTGGAGTCCGCCGGCATCGCCGACGGAGCCGTGCTGCGGCTGGTCCGGGCCGAGGACGCCCCCTCGGCGCCGGTGGTGCACGACGTCACCGATGAGGCTGCCGGTGACGTGGACGTACGGCGGTGGCGCTGGGACCCGCGGGCCCGGAGCGTGGTGTGCGGGGTCGCGGTGGCAGGGTGGGCGCTGCTCGCGGGGCTCCTGGCCCGGGGCGAGTTTGCCGCCGGGCGCGTGGCGGCGGCCCTCGTCGTGGTGGCCGCGGCGGCCGCGCTCGGCGGCGCGCTGCTCGGGCGCGCCCGGCGGGTCGCCCTCGCCGCCGGACTGCTCGCCACCGCGGGGGCGCTGGGAGTGCTGGGCGCGTGGACGGCGGCCGACGCGAACGAGTGGGACGGGGCGGCGAGGCTCGCCGGTGTCTGCGGGGCTCTCGCCGTCACGCTGCTGCTGTTCGGATCGTTCACGCCGCTCGGGCGGGGCGGACTGGTCGGCGGCGGCGCGCTCGTCGGGGGCACCGCCGCATGGGAGGTGGCCCTCGCCGCGCAGAGCGTCGAAGGCGACGGCGCGGCACGCGTCGGAGCCGTACTGGCCGTGCTCTCGGTGGTCGCCCTCGGCGTACTGCCCCGCCTCGCCCTGATGGCTTCCGGGCTGTCCGGCCTCGACGACCGGCGGTCGGGCGGCGTCTCCGTGAGCCGCTACCAGGTCGGCACAGCCCTGGCCGCCACGCACCGCGGACTCGCGCTCGCGACCCTCGTCTGCGCGGTGTCCGCCGCCGCGGGCGCCGTACTGGCGCTGCGCGTCGAAACGGTGTGGCCCGTGCTGCTCGCCGTCGCCACGGCGACGGTCCTCGCCCTGCGGGCCCGTGCCTTCCCCCTGACCGCCGAGGTCGTCGCGCTGCTGGTGGCCGGGGCGACCGTGGTGGTGCGGCTGGTGTGGATGTGGCTCGGGCACTCCGGCGCGGCGGGACCGCTCACCCTGCTCGTCGTGCTCGCCGTCGCTCCGCTGCTCGTGCTCGCCGTCCGGCCCGCCGAACACGTGCGGGTGCGGCTGCGGAGGTCCGGGGACGTGCTGGAGTCGCTGGGCGTGATCGCGCTCGTGCCGCTGCTGCTCGGTGTGTTCGGTGTGTACGGGCGTCTGCTCGACACCTTCGCGTGAGGGCGGGGGAGACATGGCACAGGGCCGGGACTGGCAGCGCGATGTGCTGCGCGAGCTGAGGCCGGGCAGCCCGGCGGCCACGGACGCGGCCTCTCGCCCCGCCGAGGAGCCCGCGCCCGACCCGCGCCGCACCGGCCAACCGCACGCTTCGCCGCGCCGCGCCGCCGAGGACCGATCTGCCCCGCCCTCCACCGACCAGCCCCTGCCCACCTCGCGGCACGCCGACGGGCCTCACCCCGCCCCGCGCCCCGGCACCGAGTCCCACCCTGCCCCGCGCCCCGCGGCCCCCGCGCCGAGCCCCGATTCCACCCCCACCCTCGACCCCCGCCTGGCCCTTGCCCTCGGCGCGCCCGCGCACGGTGACACCGCTCTGCGCCGCACCGGCCGGACGCTGCGTAAGCTCACCAGTTCCGCCTCGCGGGACGTCGCGGAGGAGACACGCCGTGCCCAGGAGGTGCAGCAGCCCGTCACCACCGGGCGCGTGATCGCGGTGACGTCCATCCGGGGCGGGGTCGGCAAGACCACCGTGGCGGCGCTGCTCGGCCGCACCTTCAACCACTACCGGCACGACCCCGTGCTCACGCTGGAAGCGGACGCCGCGCTCGGCACCCTTCCGGTGCGGATGGGGGCCGACTCGATCCGCTGGGCCTGCGCCGATCTCGCCCGGGTCCTGAAGCCCGCCATGGGGCTCACCGACGTGACCGGATACCTGGTGCCGGTGAGCGACGGCGGCTGGCTGCTGCCCGCGAGCCACGGGCGGGTCGGCGCCCCGCTCGACGTGGCGACGTACCGGACGGTCACGCTGGCCCTGCGCCGCTACTTCGCGGTGACCGTGGTGGACTGCGAGACACTCCCCGGCGAAGTCGCCCGCACCGCCATGGACACCGCGCACGCGCGCGTGGTCGTCGCGCCGATGACCGCCGAGGGCGTGAACGGGACCCGGCTCGTCCTGGACTGGCTGGCCCGGCTTCCCCACTCCGCGCTCGCCACGACCGTGGTCGCCCTCACCGCCGCCACCCCCGACGCGGCGCTCGATCCCAAGGCCGCCGCCGCGCACCTGCGCGAGACCGGCGTCACCGTCGTACCGCTCGGTTACGACCGTCATCTGGCGGCCGGCGGTCCGATCCGCGTCGAGCGGCTCGCCGAGGCCACCCGGGACTCGGCCGCCCGCCTCGCAGCCGAGGCGATGCACCGAGCCGTCAGGGTGCGGTGAGCGCGCGATGACCCACCGGAGTACGCGATGACCCACCGCCTCGTTCACCGTCCGGCGCGCTCCACGCGGCCCCCGGCGTCCGCCGTCCAGCACGTCATCGAACCACCCCCGAACCTGCCCGAAGGCAAGCTCGGCAACGCCGCCACCGCCCTGCTGCCCATGGCCGGAGTCATGGGCTCGGTCGTGATGATGACCGTGATCCGCTCCAGCCAGTTCGCCGCGCTCGGCGCGGTGGTGCTCGTGTTCGCGCTGCTCGGCGCCGTCGCCCTGTTCCTGTCGCAGCGCGGCAAGGCCCAGCGCACACGGCGTACGCAGCGCGAGCGGTATCTGGAGTACGTGGAGGAGCAGCGGCACGGACTCGGTGCCGCCGAGCGGGAGTCGCGGCAGCGGGCCCGGCTGCTGAATCCGCCGCCACAGGCCCTGTACGACCTCGTGCGCGACCCGGCGCGGCTGTGGGAGCGCCGCCGCGCCGACGCCGACTTCCTGGACGTGCGCGTCGGCACCGGTGACGTCCCCGCGCAGGACATCGTGATCGGACAGAACAGCGGGAGCGGCGTGCTGACGCCACCCGATCCGTTCATGCTCAACGAAGCGCGCGCCCTGCAGGCGCGGTTCACCGTGGCGCCGGACTTCCCGCTGACCGTGCCCCTCGACCGGGCGGGCAACGTGAGCGTGATCGGTGACCGGGACGGCGTACTGCGCGTGGCCCGCGCCCTGCTCGTGCAGACGGCCGTGACGCACGCCCCGGACGACGTGGCGCTCGCGTTCGCGGTCCCGGGCGAGCGGCTCGACGACTGGGAGTGGGTCAAGTGGCTGCCCCACACCTTGGCCGAGGACGCTGCCGAGGGCCCGGAGCCGGTCGCCGCCCGGCGCATGGCCCCCGACCTCGACCGGCTGGCCGAGCTGTGCGCGGGTGACCTGCGGCGCCGGGCCGCCTACGCCGCCGAGGTGCGGCGCGGACTCTCGGACCGGCGGGCGCTGCGCATGAGCGACCGGATGCTCGTGGTCAGCGACGAGTACGGCGGGACGGCGGCCGAACTGCCGCGCCCGGACGCGGCCGTGGGGCTCTCGGAGATGGGCGTCACGGTGCTGCATCTCCTCCAGGAGCAGGTGCACGAGCCGGACGAGGTCAGCGTGCGCGTCACCGTCGACGGGGACCACGTCGGGGTCGAGGACCTGCGCCTCCCCGAGGCGTCCGCCGCCCACGCCACCGCTGTCCGCCCCGCCCCTGTCCACGCGTCCGCGCCCCACGCCTCCGCCGTCTCCCCGCCGCCCGGCCAGGGCCCCGCCGCCCACGGCCTCGCCGACGAGGTGAGTGCCGCGGGCGCCGAAGGCCTCGCCCGGCTCCTCGCCCCCCTCCGCCTCACCCCCGAATCCGCCGCCGAAGGCACCCCCGTCTCCGGCCCGGTCGGCTTTCCCGCCCTGCTCGGGGTCGGGGACCCCGCCGAGCTGGACCTCGGTGAGCTGTGGGCGCCCCGCGGGGAGCGGGACTTCCTGCGCGTGCCCATCGGTCTCGACGACCGGCACGAGCCGGTGCTGCTCGACCTGAAGGAGTCCGCCGAGCTCGGGATGGGGCCGCACGGGCTGTGCGTGGGGGCCACCGGGTCGGGCAAGAGCGAGCTGCTGCGCACGCTCGTCCTCGCCCTGACGGCCACGCACGCGCCCGAGGACCTGGCGATGGTCCTCGTCGACTACAAGGGCGGCGCGACCTTCGCCCCGTTCACCGGCCTGCCGCACGTCGCCGGAGTGATCACGAACCTGGAGAACCAGGCCGACCTCGTCGAGCGCGTCCACACCAGCCTCGCCGGTGAGGTCAAGCGCCGTCAGCGGGTCCTGAAGGACGCGGGCAACGTCGCCGACATCGGGCACTACGCCGCGCTGCGCGCGAAGGAGCCGGGCCGGGGCCTGGAGCCGCTGCCGCACCTGTTCGTGGTCATCGACGAGTTCGGCGAACTCATCACCGCCAAGCCGGACTTCATCGACCTCTTCCTGTCCATCGGCCGCATCGGGCGGTCGATCGGCGTCCATCTGCTGCTGGCGAGCCAGCGCATCGAGAGCGGCAAGCTCAAGGGCCTGGAGACGTATCTGTCCTACCGTCTCGGGCTGCGTACGTTCTCCGCGGACGAGTCGCGGACCGTCCTGGACACGGTGGACGCCTTCCAGCTGCCGCCGCTGCCCGGCTTCGGCTATCTGAAGGTGGACACGTCCACGTACACGCGCTTCAAGGCCGGGTACGTGTCCGGGGCCCGGCGCGGCCCCGCCCTGCCGGACGCCGCCGACGAGCGGCCCCGCGCCTGGGTCTACTCCGCCTTCAACGCGCCCGCGCGGGACGGGGGCGCCCCGCGGGAGGACGGCGGGCGTGAGCGGGAGACCGGCCCCACCGTCATGTCCACGATGGTCGACCAGCTCGCCACCGCCGCCCCGCCCGTGCGCCGCATCTGGCTGCCGCCGCTGCCCGACGCCGTCGCCCTGGACGCCGCGGCCGGACCGCTCGGCGTCTCCGAGCGCGGTCTGCACCTCACCCGGTCCGGCGGACACCTGTGCGTGCCGCTCGGCGTCCTGGACGACCCGGCCGAGCAGTGGCAGGGGCTGTGGACGCTCGACCTGAACGTCGCGGGCGGCCACGTGGCCGTCATCGGCGGCCCGCAGTCCGGCAAGACCACGCTGCTGCGCACGCTGACGCTCGCGCTCGCCCTCACCCACACCCCCGCCGAGGTCGCCGTGTACGGCCTCGACCTGGTCGGCGGCGGGCTCACGGCGCTGGCGGGCCTGCCGCACGTCGGGGGCGTCGCGTCCCGCGCCGACCGCGAGCGCCTCGCCCGTACCGTCGCCGAGATGACCGCCCAGCTCGCCCTGCGCGAGGAGCTGTTCCGCGAGCACGGCATCGACTCCCTGGACCAGCTGCGGCGGATGCGCGCCGAGGGGGCGCTGCCCGAGCTCGGCTCCACGGACCTCGTCCTGCTCGTCGACGGGTTCGGCGCGCTGCGCGAGGAGTTCGACGACCTCGACGAGGCCGTCGCCGAGCTGCTCAGGCGCGGCGGCGGCTACGGCATCCACGTCGTCGCGGGCATGCTGCGCTGGAACGACGTCCGCATCGCCACCCAGTCCCTGTTCGGCACACGCGTCGAGCTGCGCCTCAACGACCCCACCGACTCCACGGTCGACCGCAAGCTCGCGGAGACGGTCACGGCGGGCACCCCCGGCCGGGCCCTGACCGACGGCAAGCTCTTCGCGCAGACCGCGCTGCCCCGCACCGACGGCGGCACCGGGACGAGCGACCTCGCCGCCGCCCTGGAGGCCTCGGCCCGCACGGTCGCGGCCACCTGGCACGGCGAACCCGCCGCCCCCGTCCGCGTGCTGCCGCTCGGCCTGTCCGCCGCGCAGCTGCCCCCGCCCACCGCCGAGCCGGACCGCCTGCCGATCGGCGTCGACCAGGACACCCTCGGCCCCGTCCGCCTCGACCTCTTCGACCGCGACCAGCACCTGCTGGTCCTGGGCGACAACGAGTGCGGCAAGACCAACCTGCTGAAGCTCATCACCCGGCAGCTCATCGCGCGGTACGGGGACAAGGAGGTCGTGTTCGGCGTCTTCGACCCCCGCCGCGGCCTGCGCGGCCACGTCCCCGAGCCCTACCGCGGCGGCTACGCCCACAACGCCAAGCTCGCGGCCGCGCTCGCCACCGGCATCGCGGGCGAGCTCGACAAGCGCCTCCCGGACACCGCGGACCCCGACCTGCCCGACACCGGCGACCCCGCCTTCACCGGCCCGCGCATCGTCATCCTCGTCGACGACTACGACATCCTCACCACCGCGGGCCAGCAGCCCCTGGCGCCCTTCCTCCCCTATGTCTCCTCGGCCCAGGACATCGGCCTGCACTTCGTCGTGGCCCGACGCGCCGCCGGGGCCTCCCGCGCCCTGTACGAGCCCTTCCTGACCGCCCTGCGCGAGACCGGCGCCACCTCCCTGCTGATGACCGGCGACCGCGGCGAAGGCCAGCTCTTCCCCGGGGTCCACCCCTCCCCGCAACCCCCCGGCCGGGGCACCCTCATCCGCCGCGGGCACCGCCCCCGGCTCATCCAGACGGCCCTGACCCCGCACACCTCCGCCGAGGAGACGCCGTGACCAAGGACGTCATCGCCCTGACGCCCGAGATGCCCGACCCGATGGCCCTCCTGGCCGGACTCCACGCGGGCGGACCGGACCTGGGCGTGACCACGAGTGCCGACGACGCGGTCATCCATCTGTGCACGCCGACGGGCCGACGGCTGGTGTCGGTCGAGGCACCCGTCATCGTCCACACCCCGGGCGAGGCCGAGCGCCTCCTCGGCTCCCGGGTGGCCGTGCCCGAGGTGCCGTTCTGGTGGACCGAGGCCCGCGCGTCGACGGCGGTACCGGAGGCCGAGGACCTCGCCGGGTCGTTCTGCGGCCGTCTCACGCTGCTGCTCGGCGGCACCTGCTGGCCCCCGGGCGCCACCACCGTACGGGTGGTCGACACCCCCGACGACGGCGGGATCACGGCCACTCCGGCCCCCGAGGGCGCCCTGCCCGCTGTCGACGTGCTCACCGATTCCACGGCCGTCGTCATCGTCGACCGGCCCGTCGTCGCGCTGACCGCGTGGCTCTCCGACGTGCTGCGCGCCACCGTCGCCTCCGGCCGCGCCCTGCACATCGTCACGCCCCCGCACGCCCGCCTGAGCCTGCCCCTGCGCACGGCCCTCACCGGCCCGCCGAACCGCTGGGTGGTCCAGGACCCCGACGACGGCTACTACGACGGCCTGTCCGGAGCCGTGCTGCGCTGGCAGGACGGCACCTTCGCCCCCGCCCTCGACCAGGACGGCGGCCCCGCCGTGGCGAAGGCCTTCAGGCCGACCGGGTCCACCGCCGAGCGGCAGCTCACCGTCTCCTTCCGCACCCACCACGCCCCGGCGCCCGACCTCGTCCTGGGCCGCGGCCTGGAGGCGGCCTGGCGGCACCTCACCGGCGCCGCCCCCGCGGGGTGGGGCACCGCCGAGCCCATCAACCTGCCCTGGTCGCCCCGGCAGTTGACCGCGCTGGCCCGCGACCGCGCACCGGACCCCAGCCATCTGCTCGCCGTCGGCCACCCGGACCGGCCCGCGCTCGCCACCCTCCGCGTCCAGCGCACGAGCACCGGCCTCGCCCAGGAGGTCACCCTCGCCCTCGGGCTCGCCGCCGGCACACCGGCGCCCCTGGACGCGATCGAGCCGCTCGCCGAGGCGCTCGTGGCCCGGCACGGTCTGCGCTCCCTGCTCGTCACGCTGCACCCGGCCCGCGCCGACCTCACGGCCCCCGCCCAGCTGGAGCACCCGCCCGCACCCGTCTCCTTCACCCTGGGCGCCGCCGACGTCCGTGCGGTCGGCGTCGCCCACGCCCGCCGCCCGCCGCTGCCGCTCTGGCCCACCGCGTTCGGGCCCGCGGCCGAGCCCGCGCTGCACTACCGCTTCGGCGACGGCGCGGACCCCGCCGCCTGGGCCGATGTCGACCGGCTCACCCGGCACCTCTCGGCGGCCCGTACGTAATTCCTGGCAGGGCGGAGCCGTGCTTGAGAGCATCGGAGCATGAGCACCTCCCGTCACAGCGCGCCCACCGGTTCCCGTACGTTCGACGACCTGGTCGCCGAGGCCGAAGCCGCCCCCACCCAAGGCTGGGACTTCTCCTGGTTCCAGGGCCGGGCCACCGAGGCGCGGCCCTCGTGGGGATATGCGCGGGCCATGGGGGAGCGGCTGGGGAGGGCGGAGGCCGCGCTCGATGTGCAGACGGGGGGTGGGGAGGTGCTGGCGTCCGCGCCCTCGCTGCCCGCGGTCGCCGTGGCCACGGAGGGGTGGGCGCCGAACGTGGCGAAGGCGACGGCGCTCCTTCACCCGCGCGGCGCGGTCGTCGTGGCCTCGGCCGAGGACGCACCGCTGCCGTTCGCCGACGGCGCCTTCGACCTGGTCACGAGCAGGCATCCGGTCACGCCGCACTTCGCCGAGATCGCGCGGGTGCTGCGGCCCGGCGGGACGTACTTCGCCCAGCACGTGGGCCCGAGCAGCGTGTTCGAGCTCGTCGAGTACTTCCTGGGGGAGCAGCCCGCGGCGGTCAGGAACGCCCGCGACCCCGAGGGCGAGCGGGCCGCGGCCGAGGCCGCCGGGCTCGACGTGGTGTCGCTGCGCGCCGAGCGGCTGCGGATGGAGTTCTTCGACGTCGGGGCCGTCGTCCACTTCCTGCGGAAGGTGGTGTGGATGGTGCCCGGGTTCACCGTCGACGCGTACCGGCCGCGCCTGCGCGAGCTGCACGAGCTGATCCGGGAGGAAGGACCGTTCGTGGCCCACAGCACCCGGCACCTCTTCGACGCGCGCAAGCGCTGACCCGCCCTGCGGCGGTACTGTCGATCCGGTAAGTGAGGCAGTGGCCGTACCCGGACGAGGAGTTGGCGCATGGCGAAGGGCAAGGGACCGTACGCGTGCGGTCTGGACGCGGCCGTGGACGTCGTGGGCGGCAAGTGGAAGCCCCTGATCCTGTGGGCGCTGTACGCGGGGGGCACCCTGCGGTTCGGGGAACTGCGGCGGCACGTCCCCGGTGTCAGCGAGAAGATGCTGATCCAGCAGCTGCGGGAGATGGAGACGGACGGCATCGTGCACCGCGAGGTCTACCGAGAGGTGCCGCCCAAGGTGGAGTACTCCCTCACCGACCTCGGCCAGTCCCTGAACCGGGCCCTGGAGCCGCTCGGTCTGTGGGGCGACGCGAACATGGCGCACCTGGTCGCCAACCAGGAGGCCAAGGCCGCCGCCGCGGTCGCGCGCGGCGCCTGAAGCCCGGCCCCGAAGCCCGGTGCCCCATACGGCAATTCGGGCAATTCGGGGCGACTCCGGTGCGCCGCAGCCGTCGATTCAACATTGTTATCGATTGTTCTGCACACCGGCTCGATTCGATCGCCGGACTCACGTAAGTTCAGACCAACGCTAATTCGCGTGCGCAAAGCTGCGCGGGGCGGGTGCCGCGCAGTGGAGGGGGCTGCGCGGCCTCGTGCGCGCTCTGTCCGAGGGCGAGCGCCCCACCGTGCTCCTAGGCGCCGTTCCGCGCCGGTCCGTCCAGGTCCACCACCAGGCGCACGCCCCTGCGGACCCCCCACCCCGCCATCGCTCCGGCCTCCGCCTCAAGCACGCGCCGGGCCCGGAGCCGGGGCAGGCCCACCCGGCCGGGCCGCATCGTCCGCACCGCGAGCACACGAGACCTCCGGTCCAGGTACGCCACGTCCACCGCGAACCGCATCCCCAGCGTGTGCACCGCGCTCGTACGCGGCAGCAGCAGGGCGCCCCGGAGGCCGTTGCGGCCGAGCAGCCCGCGCCGCCGCGCGCGGGGCGAGCGCGCCACCTCCAGGGGGACCGCGAAGGGGCTCCCGGAGCCGGGCACCGTCAACGTCGCCATGGCGCGACGCTAGCGCCCGGCGCGTCAAGCGCGCGCCCCGCACGCGCGTCACCCGTCGGAGCTACCGCCTCCGCCGGTCGGATCCCGCCGCGAGGGCCGGAAACCGGTGGGGAATGGGGGCCAAGCAGTCGCCGGGCGGTTTCGGAGAGTAGTTGTGGCACGCCGATGCACCGCGAAGCACTTACGAAGGGTTATGGTGGAAACCCCCCCTCGGGCCGGTCCGTCTCCCCCCCCACGGACCGGCCCGTTTCTTTTGGCCGCGCGGCGGCCGCCCGCGCCACGGCCGTGAGGCCGGGCGCGGGGCCGCGCGCCGGACCGCGCCGTCAGCTCCGACCGGCCCAGATGTTCGTCCCCGGCGTCGACACCGCGAAGGTGTCGATCTCCTGGAGCTCCGCCTCCGTGAGCTTCGGCCCGGACAGGGCCGCCACGTTCTCCTCCAGCTGCCGCACGCTGGACGCGCCGATGAGCGCCGACGTCATGCGCTCGTCCCGGAGCACCCAGTTCAGCGCCAGTTGCGCGAGCGACTGGCCGCGCCGCGCCGCGATGTCGTTCAGGCCATTGAGGCGGCGTACGACCTCGTCGCTGAGGAGCCCGGGGTCGAGCGACTTGCCCTGGGTCGCGCGCGAGCCCTCGGGGATGCCCTTCAGGTACTTGTCGGTCAGCAGGCCCTGCGCGAGCGGCACGAAGGAGATGCAGCCCATGCCCTCCGACTCCAGGGTGTCGAGCAGGCCGTCGTCCTCGGTCCAGCGGTTGATCATCGAGTACGAGGGCTGGTGGATGAGCGGACGGACTCCCATCTCGCGCAGCAGCCGCGCGGCCTCGGCGGTCTGCTCGCTGGTGTACGAGGAGACGCCGACGTACAGCGCCTTGCCCTGCTGGACCGCGGACGCGAGGGCGCCCATGGTCTCCTCCAGCGGGGTGTCCGGGTCGAAGCGGTGCGAGTAGAAGACGTCGACGTGGTCCAGGCCCATGCGCCGCAGCGAGGCGTCGAGCGAGGACAGCAGGTACTTGCGGGAACCCCACTCGCCGTACGGGCCGGGGTGCATCAGATAGCCCGCCTTGGTCGAGACGATCAGCTCGTCCCGGTAGGGGGCGAAGTCCTGGGCGAAGAGCTTGCCGAAGTTCAGCTCCGCGCTGCCGGGCGGCGGGCCGTAGTTGTTCGCCAGGTCGAAGTGGGTGACGCCCAGGTCGAAGGCGCGGCGCAGGATCGCGCGCTGGGAGTCGAGCGTGCGGTCGTCGCCGAAGTTGTGCCAGAGGCCGAGCGAGACCGCCGGGAGCCGCAGGCCGCTCCTGCCGGTGCGGCGGTACTCCATCGTGTCGTAGCGGCCGGGGGCGGCGGCGTAGGGGGAGATGTCGTTCATGGAACGAAGCTACGCCACTGCGTTTGGCTCGGGCGGGCTGTGGGGCCCGGGCCTTCACCCCGGGCCTGGCCCGGCCGCCTGTGGGCCTGGCCGCCTGTGGGCTTGGCCGCTTGTGGGCTTGGCCGCCTGTGGGCTTGGCCGCTTGTGGGCTTGGCCGCCGCCCGGCCGGTATCGGCCTGCGGCCTCGTCCTCAAACGCCGGACGGGCTTGATCTTCGGCCTGCGGCCTCGTCCTCAAACGCCGGACGGGCTTGTGGGGGCGTCCCGCGCCTTCGTCCGTGCGCGCCGGGCGGGCCTGGCGGGGCGACCCGTGTGTTCGTTCATGTGCGCCGGGGCGGGCCTGGTGGGCGTCCCGTGTGTCCCAACCCCCCTCCCTCGCGCCCGCCTTCACGCGGGCGTGGGGGAGGGCGGGCCGGTGCGCCTCTTACCCCTCTTTCTCCCGTCCGTAACGGCACCCGGGCCGAGGGACCGCCCGCGCAGCGGTACCCTTTCGGCTTCGGGGGCTGCCGTCGGGCCCCCAGGGCCCCCCGGCCGGTCGGCCCCCGGGGCAGCGGCCGTCTTTCGTGAGAGGTGGAATCTCGTGAGCTTGCGCGACCTGGTGTACCGGCTGTACGCACACCGGGTGGAGGGCCGCCTCGACCACGCGCAGGTGCCCAAGCACATCGGCGTCATCCTCGACGGCAACCGCCGCTGGGCGAAGGCCTCCGGCGGCACCACCGCGCAGGGCCACCAGGCGGGCGCGTACAAGATCGAGGAGTTCCTCGGCTGGTGCGCCGAGACCGACGTCGAGGTCGTCACGCTGTGGATGCTGTCCACGGACAACCTCGACCGTCCCGACGAGGAGCTCGTCCCGCTCGTCGGCATCATCGAGGAGACGGTCCGCAGCCTCGCGGCCGACGGCCGCTGGCGCGTGCACCACGTGGGCACCCTCGACCTGCTGCCGGGCCGCACCCAGCGGGTCCTGAAGGAGGCCGAGCAGGCCACCGACACCAACACGGGGATACTCGTCAACGTCGCCGTCGGCTACGGCGGCCGCCAGGAGATCGCCGACGCCGTCCGCTCCCTGCTGCTCGACCACGCCGAGCGCGGCACCTCCATCGAGGACGTCGCCGACAGCGTCGACGTCGAACAGATCTCCAAGCACCTCTACACCAGCGGCCAGCCGGACCCCGACCTGGTGATCCGGACGAGTGGTGAACAGCGCCTCTCCGGCTTCATGCTCTGGCAGTCCGCTCACTCCGAGTACTACTTCTGCGAAGTCTTCTGGCCGGCGTTCCGGAAGGTGGACTTCCTGCGTGCGCTGCGTGATTACGCCGCGCGCCACCGCCGTTACGGTGGATGACGAACCGGGTGGACTGAGGACTCGGTAACCGGGAGTTAACCAACGCGCCGTCATATGCCATGGCATGGCTGCGCTTGTTCGAGGGAATAAGCCTTCCAGGTCGGCGTCCGATTCACGGGCGCCGTATCTCAGCGGGCGGCACGGGGCCGTCCGCCCGGGAGGCCCTTTGCGCAAGGACGACCGCGCGGTGAGCGCGGACGACACGGAGGGCCGGTGCCCGGCCCGCGCATGGGGGCCGCACACCGGCCCAGTTCCCTCCGTCGCTCCCCGACCTCATCCGAGGGGGTACGTCCTTCCGTGGTGACCAGCACGAAGCGCCAGCAAGGCCGGCGCACCTATGTTCTCGACACCAGCGTCCTGCTCGCCGACCCGAACGCGCTCGCGCGTTTCGACGAGCACGAAGTGGTGCTGCCGATCGTCGTAGTGACGGAGCTAGAGGCCAAGCGCCACCATCCCGAACTCGGCTACTTCGCCCGGCAGGCCCTGCGCCTGCTCGACGACTTCCGCATCCGGTACGGGCGCCTGGACGCGCCCATCCCGATCGGCAGCCTGGGCGGGACGCTGCGCGTCGAGCTCAACCACTCCGATCCCGGCGTGCTCCCGGCCGGTTACCGCCTGGGCGACAACGACTCGCGGATCCTCGCCGTGGCCCGCAACCTCCAGGCCGAGGGATACGACGTCACCGTCGTCTCGAAGGACCTGCCACTGCGGATCAAGGCGTCCTCCGTCGGTCTCCTCGCCGAGGAGTACCGCGCGGAGCTCGCCATCACGGACTCCTCCGGCTGGACCGGCATGTCCGAACTGACCCTCTCCGGTGAGCAGGTCGACCTCCTCTACGAGTCGGAGACGCTGTACGTCCCCGAGGCGTCCGAGCTGCCCGTGCACACCGGCCTGACCATCCAGTCCGAGCGCGGCAAGGCGCTCGGCAGGGTCACGGCCGAGGGCAACGTCCGCCTGGTCCGGGGCGACCGCGAGGCCTTCGGCCTCAAGGGCCGCAGCGCCGAGCAGCGGGTCGCGCTCGACCTGCTCCTCGACCCGGACGTCGGCATCGTCTCGATGGGCGGCCGCGCGGGCACCGGAAAGTCGGCCCTCGCCCTGTGCGCGGGCCTGGAGGCCGTCCTGGAGCGGCGCCAGCACCAGAAGGTGATGGTCTTCCGGCCGCTGTACGCGGTGGGCGGGCAGGAGCTCGGCTATCTGCCCGGCACCGAGGCCGAGAAGATGGGGCCCTGGGCGCAGGCCGTCTTCGACACGCTCGGCTCGGTCGCGGGCAAGGAGGTCATCGAGGAGGTGTCGGCGCGGGGCATGCTGGAGGTCCTGCCGCTCACGCACATCCGGGGCCGCTCCCTCCACGACGCCTTCGTCATCGTGGACGAGGCCCAGTCCCTGGAGCGGAACGTCCTCCTGACGGTCCTGTCCCGGATCGGGGCGAACTCACGCGTCGTCCTCACCCATGACGTCGCCCAGCGCGACAACCTCCGGGTCGGGCGGTACGACGGAGTGGTCGCCGTCATCGAGAAGCTGAAGGGGCATCCGCTCTTCGCCCATGTGACGCTCACGCGCTCGGAGCGCTCGCAGATCGCGGCCCTGGTGACGGAGATGCTGGAGGACACTCAGGTCTGACCGTTTCGTCCGAAGCGCGAAAATCCCCCGTTCCGAGTGGAACGGGGGATTTTTGTGGTTCACGGCTGAGGTGAGGTCAATTGCCCCTGGGGCGGCGGCGGTTGGCCGCGATCGGAGGAGCGAGAGAGCCTAGTGGGGCCTCGGCCCCGTGCGTCTGTGTTTCCGTAAAACTGCTGGGACAAACGGGATGTGAGCTTTCCCACGCAACTCGGAATTGCCTCCCGGCATCCCGCTACGGCAGAGTCTGGGTCCTGTCAGGCCCCGCATACGGCACTCCTGTACCCCCAGCGGTACGGAACAACAGAACTTCATAGTGGTCGCCGTATGCCGCCCGAGCACCACGCGGCGCTCCCGTCAAGGGAGTTGTCCACCGGGCCCGCGCCTCCCGTGACCGATCAGCAAGCGGAGGCCAGCGCCAGGGGCACGATTGCGTCCGCGAGGTCACCTATGCGGGCGATGCTGGAAGGAAACCGTGTGAGCCGGATTTCGGTCCGGGGATTCGCAGTGGCGTCGGCCACCGCGGTCACCACCGTCGGCGCCGTCGTGGGCGTTGCCTCGGGCAACACCCCGTCCTCGAACTCGAACGACCTCGAGGCGACGGCCAGCGACTCGACTCTCCTCGCAGACATCCCCGCCGGCGAGCAGGCCCAGGTGCAGACCACTTCGGTGGCGCAGCAGGCCGACGCCCAGGCGATGGCCGCCGACTCGGCCGCGAAGAAGTCCGCCGCTGAGGCCGCCCGCGTCCAGGCCGCCAAGAACGCCGTGGCCAAGCAGAAGGCCGCGAAGCAGGCGGAAGCGGACAAGAAGGCAGCCGCCAAGGAAGCCGCGGAGAAGAAGAAGCAGCAGGAGAAGGAGCGCCTGGAGAACAAGGCGAGCCGCTCCTCCTCGCGCGACGCCTCCGACTTCGCCCCGCAGAGCTCCTACACGGTGGCCCAGGTCCAGGCGATGGCCCGGCAGATGGTCCCCGCGGGCCAGTTCCAGTGCTTCAGCAACATCGTGAACCACGAGTCCACGTGGAACTACCGCGCCACCAACGCCTCCTCCGGCGCCTACGGCCTCGTCCAGGCGCTGCCCGGCACCAAGATGTCCTCGGCGGGTGCCGACTGGCGCACCAATCCGGCCACGCAGATCAAGTGGGGCCTCAACTACATGAACGACCGCTACGGCAGCCCGTGCGGAGCCTGGAGCTTCTGGCAGGCGAACAACTGGTACTGAGCGATCACGCTCAACCTGGCGCAGCCCCTCATCGTCCTACGGTGGGGGGCTTCGCCATGTACGGTCGGTTCGAACGCCCCAGCGGGTACGACCGGGGCTCCGGTGGGGAATGAGCGGGGGGAAGAGGACGGATCATGTCGCGAGTTCCAGGGTGGCGCCGACGCGTCGGCGCGGGCCTGACCAGGCTGGGTGAACGCCTGGACACGGGCCGTGCCCAGGACGCCCCGGACACCCCCGAACCGGAGCCGGCCACGGCCGGACCGGACGAGCCGTCCGACGCGTCCGCCATATCCGATGCGTCTCGTACGCCTGATGCGTCTGCCGTGTCCGGTGTCTCCGCCCGTGGGGTGACCGCTGAGCGCTCCGGCCCCGAAGTCGCCGAGGACGCCACACCCGACGGCACGCACGCGCGCGCGGACGACTCCGCGCCCGCCGCGCGCCCCGCCCCCGCGGACACCGCCCCCACCGGGGAGCCCGCCCCGGCGGGCCCCAAGCTGTCGCTGCGCAAGCGGTACGCCGACATGGTGCGGCACGCCGCCGACGCGCGCGCCGACGCCGAGGGCCGGGACGAGGAGCCGTCCGACGCGGACGCGGCCGCGGACCACGTGCCCGCGCCGCCCGCCTACGCCCCCGCCATCGCGGCGCGGCCCGACCCCGTGGCCGCCGTGCCGTGGGGCATGCGGGTCGCCGCCGAGGCCGGATGGCGACTGCTCGTGCTCGCGGGCACCGTCTGGGTCCTGATGAAGGTCATCAGCGCGGTCCAGCTCGTGGTGTTCGCCTTCGTCGCCGCGCTGCTCATCACGGCGCTGCTGCAGCCGACCGTGGCCCGGCTCAGCAGGCTCGGCCTGCCGCGCGGGCTCGCCACGATGGTCACCGCCGTACTCGGCTTCGTGATCATGGGCCTTGTGGGCTGGTTCGTGGTCTGGCAGGTCATGGAGAACGTCGACACGCTCTCCAGCCAGATCCAGGACGGCATCGAGGACCTGCGCAAGTGGCTGCTCAACAGCCCCTTCCACGTCACCGAGGACCAGATCAACGACATCGCGAAGAGCCTGCGCGAGGCGGTGGGCGCGAACTCCGAGGAGATCACCTCCGCGAGCCTCGAAGGCGTCACCGTCATCATGGAGGCCCTGACCGGCATCCTCCTCGCGGTGTTCTCCACGCTCTTCCTGCTGTACGACGGCCCGCGCATCTGGAAGTGGTTCCTGAGGCTCGTGCCCGCCGCGGCCCGGCCCGGCGTCGCGGGGGCGGGGCCGCAGGCGTGGCGCACGCTGACCGCGTATGTGCGGGGCACGGTGATAGTGGCCCTCATCGACGCGGTCTTCATCGGGCTCGGGATCTACTTCCTGGGCGTGCCGATGGCGGTGCCGCTGGCCGTCTTCATCTTCCTGTTCGCGTTCATCCCGCTGGTGGGCGCGGTGATCTCGGGCGCGCTCGCGGTCGTCGTCGCGCTGGTCACGCAGGGCGTGTTCACGGCCGTGATGTCGCTCGTGGTGGTCCTCGCGGTGCAGCAGATCGAGGGGCACATCCTGCAGCCGTTCATCCTCGGCCGCGCGGTGCGGGTGCATCCGCTGGCCGTGGTGCTCTCCGTGGCCGCGGGCGGGATGGTGGCCGGGATCGGGGGAGCGGTGGTGGCCGTGCCGCTCGTCGCCGTGACGAACACGGTGGTCGGGCACTTGCGTGCCTACTCCCGGGAACTGGCCCTGCGCCAGGCCGAAGCGGTGGCGGACACCGCCCCTGCGCCGGAGCAGCTTCCCTCCCCGCCCACCCGCCCCTCCTCTGGCTGACCGTCCACCCCATCGCGCTGACGCGCTCGTCCTCAAACGCCGGACGGGCTTGATTCTCTGCCGGTACGCCGAAGGGCCCCGCTCGTAGGTACGAGCGGGGCCCTTCGACAGCGCCCCGAAGGGGCGCGGGAAACTGCGCGACCAGCCACGGTGGACCAGCAGGCGACCGACGGCCCGGCGCAGCGTCACCGCAGCCGCTAGGCCAGGTGCGCCTCGGACTCCAGCGTGACGCCGACGGCCTGGATCACGGAAGCGATCTTGAAGGCCTCCTGGATCGTCTCGCGGTCCACACCGGCCTTGCGCAGCACCTGCTCGTGCGAGTCGAGGCACATGCCGCAGCCGTTGATCGCGGAGACCGCGAGCGACCAGAGCTCGAAGTCGACCTTCTCCACGCCCGGGTTGCCGATGACGTTCATCCGCAGGCCCGCGCGCAGCGTCCCGTACTCCGGGTCGGAGAGCAGGTGGCGCGTGCGGTAGAAGACGTTGTTCATCGCCATGATGGCGGCCGCGGACTTGGCCGCGGTGTACGCCTCCGGCGAGAGGTTCGCCTTCGCCTCGGGCTCCAACTCGCGCAGCACCTGCGCGGAGCGGGAGGCGATCGCGCAGGCGAGCACCGTGCCCCACAGCTGCTGCTTGGGCAGGTCGGAGTTGCCGATGACCGAGCCGAGGTTCAGCTTCAGGTCCTTGGCGTAGTCCGGGACGGCGGCCTTCAGCTCATCGAGGGCCATGCTCACTCACCGGCCAGGAGCGCGACCGCGTCCAGGGTGTCCTCGCCCTTGCTCCAGTTGCAGGGGCACAGCTCGTCCGTCTGGAGAGCGTCGAGGACCCGCAGGACCTCCTTGGGGTTACGGCCGACGGAACCGGCGGTCACCATCGTGAACTGGATCTCGTTGTTCTGGTCGACGATGAAGACGGCGCGCTGCGCGAAGCCGTCCTCGCCCTCGATGCCGAGCGCGCGCATGAGCTCGTGCTTGGAGTCGGCCAGCATCGGGAAGGGCAGGTCACGCAGGTCGTCGTGGTCCTTGCGCCAGGCGTGGTGCACGAACTCGGAGTCGCCGGAGAAGCCGAGGACCTGGGCGTCACGGTCGGCGAACTCGTCGTTCAGCTTGCCGAAGGCGGCGATCTCGGTCGGGCACACGAAGGTGAAGTCCTTGGGCCACGCGAAGACGATCTTCCACTTGCCCTCGTAGGTCTTGTGGTTGATCTGCTCGAACTCCTTGCCCTTCTCCAGCGAGACACAGGCAGTCAGGTCGAACTCGGGGAACTTGTCACCGACAGTGAGCACGCGCTCTCCTTGCAGCGGGAAACCCTGGTCGAGGCTTCCGAGGGGTTGGACTTCATCGATCGTGGCACAGGGTGCATTGATTAGGGAAATAGCTACACTGGGTCGCGTTGATTGGAGGTGGCTATCAGTGGCTGCCGTACATAGGGGCAAGCAGCCCAGCCTGGCGCAGCTGCGCGCCTTCGCCGCCGTCGCCGAGCATCTGCACTTCCGGGACGCCGCCGCGGCGATCGGGATGAGCCAGCCCGCGCTGTCCGGCGCCGTCTCCGCCCTGGAGGAGGCACTGGGTGTCCAGCTCCTGGAGCGGACCACCCGCAAGGTGCTGCTCTCCCCGGCCGGGGAGCGGCTCGCCGTGCGCGCCAAGGCCGTCCTCGGCGAGGTCGAGGCGCTCCTGGAGGAGGCGGACGCCGTGAAGGCGCCGTTCACGGGCGCGCTCCGGCTCGGCGTGATCCCGACCGTGGCCCCGTATCTGCTGCCGACGGTGATCGCCCTCGTCCACGAGAAGTATCCGGACCTGGATCTCCAGGTGCACGAGGAGCAGACCTCGTCGCTCCTCGAAGGTCTGGCCGCGGGGCGCCTGGACCTGCTGCTCCTCGCGGTGCCGCTCGGGGTGCCCGGCGTCACCGAACTGCCCCTGTTCGACGAGGACTTCGTCCTGGTCACCCCGCTCGACCACTGGCTCGGCGGCCGCGAGGGGATCCCCCGCGAGGCGCTGCGGGAGCTGAACCTGCTGCTCCTCGACGAGGGCCACTGCCTGCGCGACCAGGCCCTGGACATCTGCCGTGAGGCGGGCCGCGCCGACGCGCCCGTCACCACGACCGCCGCCGGGCTCTCCACCCTGGTGCAGCTCGTGGCCGGCGGGCTCGGCGTGACGCTCCTTCCGCGGACCGCCGTGCGCGTCGAGACCAGCCGCAGCAGCCAGTTGCTCACCGGGTACTTCGCCGACCCCGCGCCCACGCGGCGCGTCGCGCTCGCGATGCGCTCGGGCGCGGCCCGGGCCGCGGAGTACGCGGAGCTGGCCGAGGCGCTGCGGGGGGCACTGCGGCCGCTGCCGGTGCGGGTGCTTTAGCGCCGCTGTGGTGGGGGTGGTCTGTCAGCTTGCCGCTGACCGGGGCTGAGCGCGCCCGCGCGGCGGAGCCGTGTATGGACACAGTCCCGCGCCCCTTCGGGCGCTCGTGCGCCTGGGGCGGGAGTTCGTCACTCCCGCCCCAGATGACGTACGTACGTCACTCCGTGCGCAAGCCGTCCGGCCGCATCATCCGCCACAGCGGCGGCAGGCTCAGGGCCGTCACGACGGCCACCAGGACCGCGCCCGCGCCCGCCAGCGGGATGAACACCAGCCAGTCCGTGACCTGCTTGGCGATCATGCGGCACATCACGGCGCCGAGGGCCAGGCCGCCGACGACGGCGAGGGCGAGGCCGAGGGCCACGGGGATGGCGGTCTGCCACAGGACCGACCAGCCCATCGAGGTGCGGCGGGTGCCGAAGGCGGTCAGGGCCGCGAGCAGGCGCTTGCGCTCGCGCAGTTGCTCCAGCATCGACACCAGCATGGACGCGGCGATCAGCATCATGGTGGCGATGGCCCCGGCCTGCAGGCCCTTCTGGACGGACGCGTACTGCGAGTCGCGTTCCATCATCTCGATGGTCCCCACGCGCACCAGCGGGTCCATGCGGGCCGCGGCGTTGCGCACGTACTCCTCGGCGTCCGGCACGCTCCGGTCGACCTGGACCATGGCGTTGGTCGAGGCGTCGGCCATGCGGTCCACGTCGAGGGCGCGCGGCGTCGCGAAGACGCCGTAGTACTCGTCGCCCACCGGGTCGGGCCTGGCCTGCACGGTGCGCGTCGACTTCGGCAGCGTCCACGGGGAGTGCTTGCCGCGCGGCTTGCCGTCGTACCTGTACCAGGAGTCGGGGTTGAGGTCGATCGGCTTGCCGGGGCGGGCCACCATGTCGACCTGCGCGGTCATCTCGCGGTCCCCGGAGCGCACGATGAACGTGTCGCCGTTGGTGCAGGACTTGACGTGGGCCAGTTCGCGCAGCGTCTCGCAGGTGCCGACGCGCAGCTCCGTGGTGGGCCGGTAGCCGTCGGACTCCTGGCCCTTCGGCAGCTTTCCGGGCCTGACGACGTACGACGAGACGCTGCCCATGACGTTCTTGACGCCCTTGGTGGCGCGGAAGTCGTCGATCATGCGCTGGGCGAGCGCGCCGCTGGCCTGCGACGAGCTCACGCTGAGCTGGGCGCGGCGCGGGTCGTTGTCCGTGACGGTGTTGAAGTCGTCGTGCATGGACGCGAAGAGCATCTGCAGGGCGACCGCGCCCGCCACCGCGACGGTGATGCCGCTGACCGCGCGGGCCGCCGTGCCGCTGCTCAACTGCAGTCGGCGGGTGGCCAGCTGCCAGGGCACGGGCCCGCCGCGCAGCTTGGCCACGGTGGCCTCGACGAGCCAGGGCAGCAGCGTGGCGAGACCCACCAGGGCGAGGGTCGCGCCGACGGCGATGACGTAGACGTGCACGTCGGCCGTGGTGGACTCGCTCGAGATGCGCTCCTGGCCGAGCAGGATCCCCAGGCCCAGGACCGGGAGCAGCAGCCGCCACCACAGGCGGCGCTTGCGCGGCGCCGAGCTGCGGACGACGCCCAGCGGCTCGATGGCGACCGAGCGCAGCGACACCAGGGTGACGAGCACCGCGGAGACGGGCACGGCCACGAGGATCAGCGCGGTGAGCCCGGGCAGCGGCACCATGTCGGAGGGGAAGGCGCTGACCTTCCAGATGTCGACCATGCCGACGAGCTGCCGGGCGAGCAGGAAGAACACGGCGCCCGCGACGAGCCCGAGGAGTGCCCCGCACAGGGCCTCGCCCGCCGCGATCCGCCGCACCGCACGGCGGTCGGCGCCGACCAGGCGCAGCGCGGCGAGCCGCTGGTCGCGGCGCTCACCGCCGAAGCGGACCGCGGTGCCGATGAAGATGAGCACCGGGGTGAGCAGCACGACGCAGATCAGGACGATGAGGACGACCAGGAGCGGGTCGAGCGGCTCGGCGGCCTCCTTGTAGCCGAAGGACGGCGTGCGGTAGGCGCCGTCGGCCTTGGTCAGGGTGTCGGAGCCGATGTAGTAGTACAGCTCCTTGGGGTGCATCAGGCCCGCGTCGCCGATGGTGCCCGCCTGGCGGTACTGGCTGAAGCGCTCCTTGAGGAGGGTGCCGCCGGAGCTGTTCATCAGGTCCCGCAGGGCGGGCGAGACGACCACTTCGCCGGGTTTGGGCAGGGCGTCGAGGCCGGGCGGGAGCACCGGGTGGGCGCCGTCCGCGCGCAGCATGCGCCCGGTGATCTCGGAGTTGCGGAAGTCCGTGCTCACGTTGATGGACAGGACCGTCGTGTCGCCGGGCTCGACCTGCTTGCCGTTCATCTCGGTGAGCGGGGTGCGCGCCGTGGAGCGGGCGTCGCGCTTGTTCAGCATGTCCGGGACGGACGCGGCGCCGAGCAGCAGTGCCACGCCGAGGCCCACGCCGACGGCGGTGAGGATCGTGCGGGTCCAGCCCTGCCGGCCGCCGCCGACTGCGAAGCGCAGGCCCATGGCCAGGTCGCGGACCCAGGCGCGGACGCCGGTGGGGCCGGGGTGCGGGGCGGCGGCGGGCGTCTCGGCCACGGCCGGCTTGGTCCGCGTCGTACTCATACGAGGCGCTCCATGTCCCGGGACTTGCCGTCGCGGACGACGATCTCGCGGTCGGAGTACGCGGCGACGCGGGTCTCGTGCGTGACCAGGACGACGGCGGCGTTGGTGGACCGGGCGGCGTCGGTGAGCAGCTCCATCACGCGCTCGCCGTTGAGCGAGTCGAGCGCGCCGGTGGGCTCGTCGGCGAAGATCACGCGCGGGCTGGTGGCGAGCGCGCGGGCCACGGCGACGCGCTGGCCCTGGCCGCCGGAGACCTCGCCGGGCCGCTTGGCGCGCACGTCGTCGACCTCCAGGCGCTCCATCCAGCTCAGGGCGGTGCGCTCGGCGTCCTTGCGCTTCGCGCCGTTGAGCCGCAGCGGGAGCGCCACGTTCTCGACGCAGGTGAGCTCCGGGACGAGCTGCCCGAACTGGAAGACGAAGCCGAACTCGCTGCGCCGCAGCGCGCTCAGTGCGGTGTCCGTCATCGACGTCAATGAGCGGCCGTGGTACGAGATTTCGCCCGCGTCGGGACGCACGATTCCGGCGAGGCAGTGCAGGAGCGTGGACTTGCCGGAGCCGGAGGGGCCCATGACGGCGACGACCTCGCCGGGATGTATGGAGAACGCGGCGTCGTCGAGCGCGGTCGTGGGCCCGTAGGCCTTGCGCAGCCCGTGCGCGGTGAGCAGGGAACCGGCGGGGGTCATGCGGGGAGCACCTCCTTGGCGAGCCTGCCGAGGCGCGCACTTGTCAGTTCGAGCCAGCGCAGGTCGGCTTCGAGGTGGAACAGGGCGTGGTCGCAGATCAGCTGGTCGGCGAGATCGCCCTTGCGCTTGCGGTCGGTGAGGATGCGCATCATGCGCAGGTGCTCGGACCGCTGGGTGTCGAGGATGTCGGCGGCGTCCCGGTGCGTGAGCAGTGCGAGGACGACCTTGGTGTAGAGCGTCGACTGGAGGTACGGCTCCGGCTTCTCCGGCGTCGCGAGCCACCGCTGGACATCGGTGATGCCCGCCTCGGTGATGGCGTAGCGCTTGCGCTCGGGGCCGTCGCCCGCCTCTATGCCGTCGACCTCGACGAGGCCGTTCTTCAGCAGGCGCGACATGGTCGAGTAGACCTGGCCGTAGTGCAGCGGCTTGTCGTGCCCGAACTTCTCGTCGAAGGCGCGCTTGAGGTCGTAGCCGTGGCGCGGGCCGGACTCCAGCAGGCCGAGGAGGGTGTGACCGATGGACATGCGGAGCACTATACACACCACGTATACGTGGTGTGTATACGTCGAGTGTGTAGCCGGGGCGGGGGTGGCCCGGGGTCGGCGGGTGTGACCACTCCGGCAGAAAAGGGAGGCAACCGTCCGCGCTTCCGAGGAGTCGATTCCGGTGGAGTGGCAAGGGTTCCCCTGGCACGGGTGCTCATTGTCACGTCCGGAAAAGACCGGATTGGGCGCCTTTTGTCCTCGGGTGCGGTGTTAGCTTCGTGAGCTGACCTGACCCGTGCGAGCAGTACGTGACGTACGCGGCGTACGAGCGGCACGAGACGGATACGACGAAGAAGCGGAGCGACGACAGTCATGGGCCGAGCGGAAGAGCGAAAAGCGCGGCAGCGCGATGCGCGCCGGGCAGCGCGCGGCCGCCCGCCCGGCGGCACGCCCGCCGACGCCGGTACGAGCCCCGCCGAGGGCGCACCGGAGGGCAGCGGGCCCGGCTCAGGCTCCGGCGACTCCGGCGACTCCGGCGGCGGCACCCCGGCGCGGCGCCCGCGCGGCGGCAAGTCCAAGCCCAAGCGCACCGGCATCCGCCGCTTCTTCACCTGGAAGAAGCTCCTCGGCTATTTCTTCGGCTTCATCCTGCTCGGCATGCTCGGCTTCGTCGTGCTCTACCTGGTGGTGGACATCCCCAAGGGCAACGCCCTGGCGAAGAAGCAGAGCAACATCATCAAGTACAGCGACGGCGAGGTCCTGTACCGCGACGGCGAGGTCAACCGCGAGATCGTCGACCTTGAGAAGATCCCCAAGGAGGTGCAGCGCACCTTCGTCGCCGCCGAGAACAAGTCCTTCTACAAGGACACGGGCATCGACTTCAAGGGCACCGCGCGCGGCGTGATCAACACACTCTCCGGCAAGGGCAAGCAGGGTGGCTCGACGATCACCCAGCAGTACGTCAAGAACTACTACCTGTCGCAGGAACAGACCGTCACGCGCAAGCTCAAAGAGCTGGTCATCTCGCTGAAGGTGGACCGCGAGAAGAGCAAGGACGACATCCTCGCGGGCTACATCAACACCAGCTACTACGGCCGCGGCGCGTACGGCATCCAGGCCGCCGCACAGGCCTACTACGGCGTCGACGCCGCGAAGCTGAACGTCTCGCAGGGCGCCTACCTCGCGGCCCTGCTCCAGGCGCCGAGCTCCTACGACTGGGCCACCGCGACTCCCACCGCCAAGAAGCTGGTCAAGGAGCGCTGGAACTACGTACTGAACAACATGGTCGGGGAGGGCTGGCTCGACTCCGGCGAGCGCGACGGCCTGAAGTTCCCCTACCCGCACGCGCCGAAGGTCGCGCCCGGCATGAAGGGGCAGACCGGCTATCTGGTGCAGTTCGCCAACGAGATCGTCCAGCGGCAGCTGGTGGAGCAGGGCTACACCAAGTCCGAGGCCGAGGCGCAGCTCAAGGCGGGCGGCTACACCATCACGCTGAACATCGACCGCAAGAAGCAGCGCGCCCTGGAGAAGGCCGTCGAGCGCAAGCTCGACGACCGCCTCGACCCGAAGAAGAGCAAGGCCGACGCGCGCGTGCAGGCGGGCGCGGTGTCCGTGAACCCGAAGACCGGCGCGATCGTCGCGATGTACGGCGGCAGCGACTACCTGAAGCACTTCAGGAACAACGCGACCCGTACCGACTACCAGCCCGCCTCCACCTTCAAGCCGCTGATACTCGCCGCCGCCCTGGAGAAGGGCGCCACCACCCAGGACGGCGATCCGATCACGGCGAACACGATCTACAGCGGCCGCAGCGAGCGCCCCGTCAAGGGCAGCGACATCGCCTTCGCGCCGCCGAACGAGGACGACCGCTCGTACGGCCCCGTCACCGTGCAGACCGCGATGAACAAGTCCGTCAACTCCGTGTTCGCGCAGATGGGCGTGGACGTGAAGATGGACCAGGTCCTGGAGGTCGCGGGCAAGCTCGGCATGAGCACCAAGGGCCTGCCCGCCGTGCCCGCGCAGACGCTCGGCACGATGGGCGCGAGCCCCCTGGAGATGGCCGGTGCCTACGCGACGCTCGACAACCACGGGAAGCTGGTCACCCCGCGGCTCGTGAAGTCCGTCGAGCACCGGGACCGGACCGTGGACCTGCCGGACGCGATCGGCGACCAGGTCATCAGCCGGGGCGCGGCCGACTCGGTGACGTCGGTGCTCACCGGCGTGGTCGACGACGGCACCGCCCGCACGTCCGTGCGGGACGCGCCCACCCGCAAGGGCCAGCAGGTCGCGGGCAAGACCGGTACGTCCGACGACAACAAGTCGGCCTGGTTCGTGGGCTACACGCCGAAGCTGGTCACCTCGGTCGGCCTGTTCGGCGAGCAGCCCAAGGACGACGGCGAGGTCAAGCGGGGCACCCAGGTGTCCATGCGCGGCGCGGGCGGCAAGCCCCGCGTCGACGGCGGCAGCTTCCCGGCCGAGATATGGGCGGCGTACACCTTCGAGGCGACCGGCTCGCGCACCAAGTTCAAGCTGGACACCGACATGGGTGCCGCCGTCGCGCCGCCGCCCGACCCGACCACGCAGGCCCCGCGGACCCCGGCGACGCGGCCCAGCGAGCCGGACGAGAAGGACAAGCCGAGCACCAGGCCGCCGTCGACGAAGCCCCCGACGACGAAGCCGCCGACGACGAAGCCGCCGACGACCCCGCCGCCCACGGAGCCGACGACGAAGCCGCCGACGACCCCGCCGACGACGCCGACGTCGCCCACCTTCGGGATCCCGGACGACCCGGACGACCGGCGGGCCGACAGATCGTCGCGCTCGGACGAGTAGCAGCGGACACGGAAGGTGCCCGGAACCACACGGTTCCGGGTACCTTCCGCATCCGGTCAGCTTGTTCCCGCGCTCCGGGTCAGCTCGCTCCCGCGCCGTGGACCCGCGCCGCGACCTTGTCGCCGAGGTCCTTGTCCACGCTGCGCCAGTAGCGCAGCGCCCGGTCCAGGACCGGCCGGGAGACGCCGTCGAGCAGATGCCCGCTGATGTTCGACACCAGGCGCTCGCGCGCCGCGTCGTCGAGCACCTCGCGCACCATCGTGCCGGGCTGCCCGAAGTCGTCGTCCTCGCGGTGCGGCTTGTACGCCTCGCGCACCATCTCGCCCGCGGTCCGCCAGCCCGCCGGGTCCACGGACTCCTGGACGGGGGCGGCCGGGCCGCCGTACGAGTTGGGCGCGTACGGGCGCGCGACGTTCGCAGGCTCGTAGCGCATCGGGCCGTCCTTCGCGTACGAGCGGACGCCGGAGCGCGGGCGGTTCGGCGGCAGCTGCTGGTAGTTGGGGCCGATGCGGTAGCGGTGTGTGTCCGGGTACGCGAACAGGCGGCCGAGCAGCATCTTGTCCGGGGACGGACCGATGCCCGGCACCATGCTGGACGGCTCGAACGCGGCCTGCTCGATGTGGACGAAGAAATCCTCGGGGTTCTCGTTCAGGGTCATCCGGCCGACCTCGATGAGCGGGTAGTCGCCGTGCGGCCACACCTTCGTCAGGTCGAACGGGTTGAAGCGGTAGTCCGGCGCGTCGTCGAACGGCATGACCTGGACCTTGACCGTCCAGCTCGGGTGGTCGCCGCGCGCGATCGACGTGAACAGATCGCGGCGGTGCAGGTCGCCGTCCTTGCCCGCGAGGTCGTCCGCCTCGTCCTGGGAGAGGAAGTCGATGCCCTGGTCGGTCTTGAGGTGGTACTTCACCCAGAACTTCTCGCCGCCGCCGTTGATCCACATATAGGTGTGCGACGAGTAGCCGTTCATGTGGCGGTACGTCTTCGGGATGCCGCGGTCGCCCATGAGCCAGGTGACCATGTGCGCGGACTCCGGCGACAGGGTCCAGAAGTCCCACTGCATGTCGTGGTCGCGCACCGCGCTGTCGAGGGTGCGCTTCTGCGAGCGGATGAAGTCCTGGAACTTCTGCGGGTCGCGCACGAAGAACACGGGGGTGTTGTTGCCCACCAGGTCGTAGTTGCCGTGCTCCGTGTAGAACTTCAGCGCGAAGCCGCGCGGGTCGCGCCAGGTGTCGGGGGAGCCCTGCTCGCCCGCCACGGTGGAGAAGCGGGCCAGCATCTGCGTGCGCCTGCCCGGCTGGAACAGATCGGCCTTGGTGAACTGGCTGACGTCGTTGGTGACCTCGAAGGTGCCGTACGCGCCCGAGCCCTTGGCGTGCACCACGCGCTCGGGCACCCGTTCGCGGTTGAACTGGGCCATCTTCTCGATCAGATAGTGGTCCTGGAGCAGGATCGGGCCGTTCGCGTCGACGGTCAGCGAGTGCTCGTCGCTCTCGACCGGAACGCCGGCGTTATCGGTGGTGGAGGGGACCTTTCGGGGCGCCTCGCTCACGAGCGTCCTCCCATCGGAGAGGGGAGAGGGGGGTCAGGTCGCTTCGGTCACCACGCCAGTCAACGACGCCGACAAGGCGTCGGCAACTTTTTGGCCGGACCGGGCAGGGCAGGGCCGAGCCCGGGGCCGGACCTGGCGGCGACCGGGTCCGGGTTCCCGCTCAGGCCCGGCTCATGTCTGGTTCAGCTCGAACCAGACCACCTTTCCCGTGCTCAGCCGCGTGGCACCCCAGCGCCGCGCCAGCTTGTTGACCAGGTACAGGCCCCGGCCGCCCTCGTCCGTGGCGCGCGCCTGCCGCAGCCGGGGCAGCTGCGGCACGTCGTCGCCGACCTCGCAGCGCAGGACGTCGGTCCGCAGCAGCCGCAGCGTGATCGGGCGCGTGGCGTACCGCACGGCGTTCGTGACGACCTCGCTGACGAGCAGCTCCACCGCGTCGTTCAGGTCGGTCAGACCCCAGCGCTCCAGGGCGCTGCGGGCGAGCCTGCGGGCGCGCGACGGCGTGGCGTCCTCCGGTTCCAGGAACCAGTACGCCACGTCGCTGGGCGCGATCCCGTCGAAGCGGGCGGCGAGCAGCGCGATGTCGTCGTCGCGGTCGCCGGGCCCGAGCATGTCGAGCACCTCGTCGCAGAGCGCCTCCAGGGGCGGCGGGTGGTCGGGCCCGGTCAGCTGGGCCGTGGCGGCGAGCCGCTCGCGCAGCTGCTCTATGCCGGTCCACACGTCGCGCAGGCGGGACTCCACGAGCCCGTCCGTGTACAGGAGCAGTGTGGCGCCCGCCGGGGCGTCCAGCTCGACGGCCTCGAAGTCCACGCCGCCGACGCCGATGGGTGCGCCCGGGGGCACGCGAAGGACCTCCGCGCGCCCGCCCAGATGCAGCAGGACGGGCGGGGGGTGGCCCGCGTTGGCGATGGTGATGCGGTGCGAGACCGGGTCGTAGACCGCGTACAGGCAGGTCGCCATGCGGTCCGAGCCGAGCCGCTGGGCCTGCTCGTCCAGGTGGTGCAGGACCTCCTGGGGCGGCAGGTCGAGCCCGGCGAGGGTCTGCGCGGTGGTGCGCAGCTGGCCCATGATCGCGGCGGACGTCATCGAGTGCCCCATGACGTCGCCGACGACGAGCGCCACGCGGCTGCCGGGCAGCGGGATCGCGTCGTACCAGTCGCCGCCGACGCGGGCGGTCTCGGCGGCCGGGAGGTAGCGCGAGGCGAGCCGCACGCCGGTGGCGCGCGGCAGGGTCTCGGGCAGCATCGTGCGCTGCAACTCGTCCGCGATGTACGCCTCACGGCCGTACAGGACCGCCTTGTCGATGCCCAGGGCGCTGTGCGTGGCCAGCTGGGCGGCCACGAGCAGGTCGTCGGCCTCGAAGGCGTGCCGGTCCGGGCGGCGCAGGAACACCGCGGCGCCGATCACCCGCCGCCGCCCCCGCAGCGGCGCCAGGATCGCCCGCTGCCCGCCCGGCACCGCCCGGCCCTCGCCGAGCAGCTCCGGCAGCGCGCCGAGCGCCTGCGCGGAGTCCGCGAAGACGGGGCGCACCCCGCGAAGCACCTCCGCGAGCGCGCTGCCCACGCGGACCTCGCACAGCTCGGCGGCCGTCGACAGGTCGGACTGCACCTGGAGCGCGGGCAGCGTGCCGCCGTCGGTGTCCTGGTCCTCCGGGATGCGGTCGGTGCGGCGCAGGCGCAGCAGCAGCGGCCCGGTGGGGCGCTCGTCGCCGACCGGCAGGGGGTCGCGCAGATAGACCAGGATCGCGTCCGAGAACGTCGGGACCGTGGCCCGGCACAGGCCCATCACGATCTCGTCGAGGTCGATGCCGCGGGCGATGCGCCGGGTCGCCGCGCCCACGAAGCGCAGCCGGTCGCCGTCGCGCCGCATCGCGGCCGGGCCCGGCGGGCGCGGCCGCCCCGAGCGGCGCTCGGCGCCCCCGGGCGGGCCGGGGACCGCGGCGGACGCGAGCTCGGCGGCGGGGCGGGTCTCGCCGACGCCGGTGTGCGACTGGCCGGGAACGCCCTCGGGGGCGGGCCGGGGCCGGTGGCCGCCGGGGCCGAACGCGCCCGCCGTCGACGACTGGGCGTGTTCGCTGCCCGCGTCCTGCTCACCCGTACGTGCCTGCGCGGGCATGGCGTTCACCCCCGCGGAGCCGCGCACCTCCGGCTCCGGGGTACGCAGCAGCGCCCCGCGGGGATCCGCGGGGGCGGGGGGCCGGGCCACTGGTGCCTTGCGGCCCTCGTAGGGGCTGAGGTGCTCCGTCACGCGTTTTGAATCCGTCCGTCCGGGGCTGCGCGCCGCGCGCGCCGTCCAAGCGTTGCTCAGCCGCGCCGGCAGTGCAGGAATAACTGGTGCTCAGGTGGTGCGTCGGTGCTCGCCGGGGCGTACGCGTACGACTCCTCGTGGGCGATGTCGAAACCGGCGTCCCGCACGACCTGCCGCAGTTCGTCCCGCAGGTAACCGGATACCCGGATCACGTGCCCCAGGAACGGAATCGCCGCGTCGTCCAGGTCGGCCTCGACCATGGACAGCGCGAGCAGACCACCGGGCCTGAGCAAGGACCGCAGCAGCCGAAGAGCAGACGGTATCTCCTCCCGGGGCAGCATCAACAGCGCGAAGAAACAGGCAATCCCGTCGAACTGCCCCACAGCGCCCGGCCCTTCGCCGTCGATCCGCAGGTCGGCGAGGTCCAGACGGCGGAACTCGGCCGCGGGCGGGGGTACGTTCCCGCGCGCGAGGTCCAGCATTCCGGCTGACAGGTCGACACCGAGCACGGTGTGCCCCGCGTCGGTGAGCTGACGGGCCGTGGGCAGCCCGGTGCCGCAGCCCACGTCCAAGACCCTGGACCCGGGAGGAAGTTCGGCGACCAGCCGCTTCCCCGCCGCGAGCTGTCCCTCCTTGTGGGGGAACGCGACGTCGTACGCCGCGCCGATGGCGTCGAACGCCGCGGCCTGGCCCGTGCGGTCGCGGCCGCCACGCGCTCCGTATTCCTCGCTCACGTTCAGCCGCTCCTCGATGACATCCTGTCAGGCCGCGCGGGGGCACCAAGAGTTGCTGCTGTGCGCCCTTGCGGAGGACGATCCTACGTTTGAACCACGGGGGCGCATCAAGGGTCTCATGACGAGACATGCGCGGGCGTGCGGTCCCAGTCACCCGGCAGGGCGGGAATGCGCCAGCCCGCGTCCGGCCGCCACCGCTCCCAGCCGTCCGCGAAGGGCGCACCCCACGCCTCGATCGCCGCCACGGCCTCGCGGCCCGCCCGGCGGACCGCCGCCGCCCGCCCGTCGTCCATCAGGCCCGCGCGCCGGGCCTGCTCGAACTCGTCCTCGTCGTGCCAGCGCCAGGTGCGGTCCGGGAGCACGGAGAGGTCGAGGAAGTGGTCCTCGGAGTCCACGCCGCCGGACCAGCGGGTGCGGGGCTCCTCCAGGTTCACGTACCAGTTCTTGAACCGCCAGCCCGGCTCCCAGAACAGCCACACCGACCAGGGCTCGTCCGGCCGGGCCAGCTTCAGGACGCCGGTGCCGAACCAGTGGCCGCGGCGGGTCGTGCGCGGCTTGGTGTACCGGGTGGCCAGGGGCTCCTCGTGCACGGCGGTGCCGTCGGCGAGCACGGGCCGCACGCACTCCGTGCCCGGCGCCAGCCAGACGGCCAGCAGGTCCGCGCTGTCCTCCACGACGGTGACGGGCCGGCAGATGTGGATCCCGTCACCGCCGTTGGCGCGGTAGCGCCACAGGATGGGGGTCCCTGGCGCCCAGTGCTTGGCGCTCACCGGTGCCGTGCTTCCGTCGCGGTCGTCTGTCATGAACAGATACTAGGCGCCGCCGCCCGGGCCCTGCCGGGGGCTCCCTACGGGTGGGTCATGCGCAGGACGTCCAGGGCCTCGTCCAGTTGTTCCAGGGTGAGGGCGCCGCGGTCGACGTAGCCGGCGTCGAGGACGACCTCGCGGATGGTCCGCCGCTCGGCAAGGGCTCGCTTCGCCACCTTCGCCGCCTCCTCGTACCCGATGTACTTGTTCAGCGGAGTGACCACGGACGGCGAGGACTCGGCGTACTCCCGCGCCCGCTCCCGGTGCGCGACCACCCCGTCGACCGTCCGGTCGGCGAGCAGCCGCGACGCGTTGGCGAGCAGCCGCACCGACTCGAGGACGTTCTTCGCGATGACCGGCAGCATCACGTTCAGCTCGAAGTTGCCCGCGGCCCCGGCGGTGGCCACGGTCGCGTCGTTACCCGTCACCTGCGCGGCCACCATCAGGACGGCCTCGGGGATCACGGGGTTGACCTTGCCGGGCATGATCGAGGAGCCGGGCTGGAGGTCGGGCAGGCTGATCTCGGCGAGCCCGGTGCGCGGCCCGGACGCCATCCACCGCAGGTCGTTCGAGATCTTCGTGAGGCCGACGGCGATGGTGCGCAGCTGGCCGCTGGTCTCGACGACGCCGTCGCGCGCGCCCTGTGCCTCGAAGTGGTCGCGGGCCTCGGTGAGCGGCAGCCCCGTGGACCGCGCGACCTCGGCGATGACGGCGGCGGAGAAGCCGGGCGGCGTGTTGATGCCGGTGCCCACGGCGGTTCCGCCGAGCGGCAGTTCGGCCAGGCGCGGCAGGGAGGACCGCAGCCGCTCGACGCCGTAGCGCACCTGCGCCGCGTAGCCGCCGAATTCCTGCCCAAGAGTGACGGGCGTGGCGTCCATCAGATGCGTACGCCCGGACTTGACGACGTCGGCGAACTCCGCGGCCTTGCGCTCCAGGGCGGCGGCCAGGTGTTCCAGGGCCGGGATCAGCTCGCCGGTGACGGCGGCCGTGGCGGCGATGTGGATCGAGGAGGGGAAGACGTCGTTGGACGACTGCGAGGCGTTGACGTGGTCGTTCGGGTGCACGTCGCGGCCGAGCCGCTCGGTGGCGAGCGTGGCGAGGACCTCGTTCGTGTTCATGTTGGACGAGGTGCCGGAGCCGGTCTGGAAGACGTCGACGGGGAAGTGGTCGTCCCAGCGGCCCTCGGCGACCTCGCGGGCCGCGTCCGCGATGGCGTCGGCGACGTCCTGGTCGAGCACGCCGAGCCGCGCGTTGACCTGCGCCGCCGCCGCCTTGATCTCGGCGAGCGCGGCGATGTGCGCCCGCTCGATGCGCTGTCCGGAGATCGGGAAGTTCTCCACGGCGCGCTGGGTCTGGGCGCGCCACTTGGCGCCCGCGGGGACCCGTACCTCGCCCATGGAGTCGTGCTCGATCCGGTACTCGCCGCTGCCGTTGCTGTCCGCGCCGCCGCTCATGGTCCGACTGTCCTTCCGTTCCGTATCGCCCGCAAGTGCCGCAAAGGCCGGGCAACTGCCTCGGAAAGTTGAGCTCTTGTCTTGTTCGGAGTATTCCCAAGACTCCTACCCACCAGTAAAAACCCTGGGTAACAGCAAACCGGGGAGGCGCAATGAAGCGCACGACACGCGTCGGACACGGCGGCGCGGGCCGCCTGCGAGCCACGGTCACCGCCGCCACGGCCCTGGCGGCCCTGCTCGGCGGCGCCCTGGCGGCCGCACCCGCCCACGCCGCGCCCGCGGGGCCCGGCGGCCCCGCGAGAACGGCCGTGCCGCTGCCGCAGGACCTGGAGAAGATCCGTGCGGCCGAGGCCACCAAGCTCTACGGAGACGCGGCCGAGCGCCCGCTCGCCGAGCGCAGGACCGGCCTGATCTCGCTCGGGGACAGCGAGATCAGCGGCGAGGGCATCGGCCGCTACGAGCCGGGCACGGACGGCCCGGACAACTGGTGCCACCGCTCGCCGGACGCCGCCGTCCACCGCACGGGCATCCCCGTCGACGTCACGTACAACGTCGCCTGCTCGGGGGCGACGACCGCGAACGTCCGCATCGGCGGGCAGCGGCAGTACGCCGACGAGCTGGTGCAGAGCGACAACCTCGCCATCAAGGCCCGCAACACCAGGATCAAGGCGATCATGCTGGTCATCGGCGCGAACGACGACCTCCAGTTCGCGCCCGTCATGACCGACTGCGTGACCCGCTACCTCACGCTCCAGGGCCCGTGCGCACCCAAGTACGCGGGCGGCTGGCAGGCCCGCGTCGACGCGCTCGTGCCCAAGGTCGAGCAGACGGTCCGCGACCTGCGCACCGTCATGAGCCAGGCCGGGTACTCCGGCACCGACTACAAGCTGGTCGTCATGGGCTATCCGAGCCCGATCGGCCCCGACTTCCGCGACAACCCGAACTTCCCGGGCAAGCTGGCCTGCGGCGGCCTCGGCTACGACTCCGACACCCAGTGGGGCCGCGACGAGGCCGTGCCCGCCTTCGAGCGCGGCATGCGCCGGGCCGCGCGGAGCGCCGGGGCCACCTACCTCGACAACTCCCGCCTCTTCCACGGCCACGAGGTCTGCACGGAGGACACCTGGGCGCGGGGCCTGTACGTCGAGCTGTCCAACCCCTTCCCGCCGGACTCCAACTCGGTGCGCCAGTCCTTCCACCCCAACGCCCGGGGTCACGCCGCCTTCGCGTCCTGCCTGACCCAGCTGTACGACTCCGGCTGGGACGAAGGCGGCTGCGCCGACCCGGCGAGCACGGGCAGCGCCAAGCTCCACAAGGGCGGCTGGGACGACGCGTTCGGGCCCCTGAAGAACGAGGCCACCGGCTCCTGCCTCGACGTCGACGCCTCCACCAGCCGCAACGGCACCAAGGTCCAGGGCTGGGACTGCACAGGCAACCGCAACCAGACCTGGTGGTACGACACCGAACAGCAGGCCCTGCGCACCGGCCTGACGCACGACCGCTGCGTGGACGTGCCCGAGGGCGCCTACAAGGAGGGTGCCGCCGTCACCCTCTGGAACTGCCACGGCGGCACCAACCAGAAGTTCGTCCGCCAGTCCGCGACCCTGCGCCCGGCCGCGGCGACCGGGCTCTGCCTGACCCTCGCGGGCGCCAAGGAGCCCCTGAGGCTCCAGAAGTGCACGGGGGCTGCGAGCCAGCGGTTCGCGTAACGTCTGCGGATCCGTAGGGGCTGGTCGCGCAGTTCCCCGCGCCCCTACGGGCGCTCCTCCTGCGGGGCGCTTTCCCTGCGGGGTGTAAGGGGCGGAGCCCCTTTACGGGACGGGCAGGGGCGGCGGGGGCGAAAACCGTTCTCCCCGCCGCCCGCAGCGCTACGCCAGCCCCGGCCCCCGTACCGGAATCGATGTGAACGTCGGCTCGGGGGCCGGGTTCTGGAAGAAGTCGTTGCCCTTGTCGTCGACGACGACGAACGCGGGGAAGTCCTCCACCTCGATCTTCCAGACGGCCTCCATGCCGAGCTCCTCGTACTCGACGACCTCGACCTTCTTGATGCAGTCCTGCGCGAGCCGCGCGGCGGGCCCGCCGATCGAGCCCAGGTAGAAGCCGCCGTGCGTGCCGCAGGCGTCGGTGACCTGCTGCGAGCGGTTGCCCTTGGCCAGCATGACCTTCGAGCCGCCCGCCGCCTGGAACTGCTCGACGTAGGAGTCCATGCGCCCGGCCGTGGTCGGCCCGAAGGAGCCGGAGGCGTAGCCCTCGGGGGTCTTCGCCGGACCCGCGTAGTACACCGGGTGGTCCTTCAGGTACTGCGGCATCTCCTCGCCCGCGTCGAGCCGCTCCTTGATCTTGGCGTGCGCGATGTCGCGGGCCACGACCAGCGGGCCGGTCAGCGAGAGCCGGGTCTTGACCGGGTACTTGGTCAGCTCGGCGAGGATCGCGTCCATGGGCTGGTTCAGGTCGATCTTCACGACCTCGCCCTCGTCCAGGTGGGCGTCCTCGGTCTCCGGCAGGAAGCGCGCCGGGTCCGTCTCCAGCTGCTCCAGGAAGACGCCCTCGGCGGTGATCTTCGCGAGGGCCTGGCGGTCGGCCGAGCAGGACACGGCGATCGCGACGGGGCAGGAGGCGCCGTGCCGGGGCAGGCGCACCACGCGCACGTCGTGGCAGAAGTACTTGCCGCCGAACTGCGCGCCGATGCCGATCTTCTGCGTCAGCTCGAAGACCTTCTCCTCCAGGTCCTTGTCCCGGAAGCCGTGGCCGAGGACCGAGCCCTCGTCGGGCAGCTCGTCCAGGTAGTGCGCGGAGGCGTACTTGGCGGTCTTCAGGGCGTACTCGGCGCTCGTGCCGCCGACGACGATCGCCAGGTGGTACGGCGGGCAGGCGGCCGTGCCGAGCGACCGGATCTTCTCTTCCAGGAACTTCATCATCGAGGCCTCGTTGAGGACGGCCTTCGTCTCCTGGTAGAGGAACGACTTGTTGGCGGAGCCGCCGCCCTTCGCCATGACCAGGAACTTGTACGCGCCGCCGTCGGTCGCGTAAAGCTCGATCTGCGCGGGCAGGTTGGAGCCGGTGTTCTTCTCCTCCCACATGGTGAGCGGAGCCATCTGCGAGTAGCGCAGGTTCAGGTTCTTGTACGCGTCGTAGACGCCGCGGCTCAGGGCCTCCTCGTCGCCGCCCTGCGTGAGCACGTTCTGCCCGCGCTTGCCCATGACGATGGCGGTGCCGGTGTCCTGGCACATGGGCAGCACGCCCGCGGCCGCGATGTTCGCGTTCTTCAGCAGGTCCAGGGCGACGAACTTGTCGTTGGCCGAGGCCTCGGGGTCGTCGACGATCCGGCGCAGCTGGGCCAGGTGCGCGGGCCGCAGGAAGTGCTGGATGTCGTGGATGGCCTCCTCGGCCAGCTTGCGCAGCGCCTCCGGCTCGACCTTGAGGAAGGTGCGCCCGTCGGCCTCGAAGGTGGAGACACCCTCGGAGGTCACCAGCCGGTACGGGGTGGTGTCCTCTCCCAGCGGGAGCAGATCGGAGTACGCAAACTCTGGCATGACGCCCAATTCCTCACTTGGCAGACAGCGCGGCGCTCGCCTCCATTGGCGGCACCCGTCCAGCGTAGAACGGGTGGGGAGCGGGGTGCTGGTGAGGTAAGGCTCACTTGGGCGCGGGCCCGCGCGGGACGGAGACGGGCCGACAGGGGGTAGTCGCGATCTATCGCGTCTGGGTAGTCTGGGGCCGTGGACCTAGAGAAGCGCTCTTCGACACCTCCGGCCGAGGCGCCGTCACGCACGGCGACGCCGCACCTCAGGGCCTCGGACGCCGACCGGGAGCGGGCCGCCGAGGTCCTCGCGGACGCGCTCGCCACGGGCCGCATCGACCCGCAGGAGCACAGCGAGCGGCTCGACCGCGTCTATGCGGCGAAGACCCTCGCCGAGATCGAGCCCCAGCTCGCGGACCTGCCCGATCCCGAAGGGCCCGGCGGCGGCGCGTCGTTCACGGAGGTCCCCGCGCGCCCCTCGCCCGGCGCGATCCCCGAGAGCGCCGACGACACGCTGTACGGGGTCTTCAGCGACGTGGTCCGCAGGGGCCGCTGGAGCCCCGGCCGCCGCACGCACGCGTACGCCGTCTTCGGCGACGTGGTCGTCGACCTCAGCGAGGCGGTGTTCCAGCACCGGCAGGTCGTCGTCAGGGGCTTCGCCCTCTTCGGTGACGTCAAGGTCCGCGTCCCGGAGAACGTGTCGCTGCGCGGCCGCGGCACCGCCGTCTTCGGCACCTTCGAAGTGGACACCCTCGCCTCCGCGGACCGTGACGCTCCGGTGGTCTTCGTGGAGGGCCTCGCCGTCTTCGGCGACCTCACGGCCCGTCCCCGGCGCGGCAAGCTCATTCGCGACCTGCGCGGCTTGCTGCGCAAGCGCCTGCAGGGCTGAGCGCGCCGCCGTACGCCCCGCGCGTCCGGCGGCGCCACGGCGACGGCATGTTTCGGCCAGGCGAACTCGGTATCAGGAACCGGAACTTCCGTGCACCGGGACACAGTGCATAGGCCCGCACACAGCGGGTAGAGCTTCGGGCATCGTCTCTCGCTCGCGAAGCCGTCGTCAGGAGTAGACCGTGCTGCAACCGACGCATCAGTCCCTGCAGGTCGCCACCCCGACCGATGGGGCCTCCCCTGCACGAGCGCAGCCGAGTGCGTGGGGAAAGGTGCCAGTGCGGGAGCGGGACCAGGACAACCCATGGCACTCCGATGCCGTCTGCCGCCGCGACGAGGCCGGTCTCTTCTTCGCCCCGTCCAAGGAGCCCACCGCCGCGCGCCTCTCCCGCGAGGAGGCCGCGAAGCGGGTCTGCGCGCGCTGTCCGGTGATGGTGGAGTGCCGCGAGCACGCCCTGCTGCAGCCGGAGCCGTACGGCGTGTGGGGCGGCCTGACCGCCGCCGAGCGCCGCGTGGTCCTCGCCCGGCGCCGCCGGCGCGACCTGGAGCTCAAGAAGGCGGCCCGCGCGGCGACCGGCCCGGTCGCGGCCGCGGGCTAGCACCCGCATCCCCGGCCAGGGCCGGGACTCGGGGCACGTACGGCAGCAGGCACGTACGGGCACGTACGACAACGGGGGCGCTCCCCGCACGGAGCGCCCCCGTCGTCTGCGCGCGGCCGGCTGCCGCGCCCGGTGGGTCTACTTCGCCCGCTCGAAGTCGATCGCGCTGTAGGCGCGCAGCTTCGCCAGGCGGTGATCGGAGTCGATCTTCCGGATCGTGCCGGACTTGGAGCGCATGACCAGGGACTGGGTCGAGGCCATCTCGGCGCCGTAGCGCACGCCGCGCAGCAGCTCGCCGTCGGTGATGCCGGTCGCGACGAAGAACACGTTCTCGCCGCTGACCAGGTCGTTCGTGGTGAGCGTGCGGTCCAGGTCGTGGCCCGCGTCGAGCGCGCGCTGCCTCTCCTCGTCGTCCTTGGGCCACAGCTTGCCCTGGATGACGCCGCCCAGGCACTTGATGGCGCAGGCGCTGATGATGCCCTCGGGGGTGCCGCCGACGCCCATGAGCAGGTCGACGCCGGTGCCCTCGCGCACGGCCATGACCGAACCGGCCACGTCGCCGTCCGAAATGAACTTGATGCGCGCGCCGGTCTCGCGGATCTCCTTGACGATGCCCTCGTGCCGGGGCCGGTCCAGGATGACGACCGTGACGTCCTCGGGGGAGGACTTCTTGGCCTTGGCGACGCGGCGGATGTTCACCGACACCGGGGCGTTGATGTCCACGTAGTCGGCGGCCTCGGGGCCGGTGACCAGCTTGTCCATGTAGAAGACGGCGGACGGGTCGAACATGGTGCCGCGGTCGGCGGCGGCGAGCACGGCGATCGCGTTCGGCATGCCCTTGGCAGTGAGCGTGGTGCCGTCGATCGGGTCGACGGCGATGTCGACCTCGGCGCCGGTGCCGTCGCCGATGCGCTCGCCGTTGAAGAGCATCGGCGCCTCGTCCTTCTCGCCCTCGCCGATGACGACGACGCCGTTCATCGAGACGGTGTGGACGAGGGTCCGCATGGCCCGCACGGCCGCGCCGTCCGCGCCGTTCTTGTCGCCGCGGCCGACCCAGCGGCCCGCGGCCATGGCGGCGGCCTCGGTGACCCGGACCAGCTCCAGGGCGAGGTTGCGGTCGGGGGCCTCCGGGGAGACCTCCAATTCGGAGGGCAAATGGTGATGCTCGGTCATCGAGGCGCACCTTTCTGATACGGAATAAAAACTCCGCCCGAAGGGCGTCCCTGGAAGGGTGGTGGTGGGAGACGGGCGGGCGGCCGGATGAGGGTGATGCCTCGACTCTATCCGCAGGTCGACAAAGTGAGCAGAGGGCCCCACGCATGAGCGGACCGGCGGCAGGGGAGGGGGCGTGCGAGAGCCCCGCCGGGGACCTGCGACGATGGGGGCGTGGCAGGCAGAACTGGCAAGCAGACCGTGCGCAACATGCTGCTCTCGTTGGCCGTCATCGGCCTCGTCGTAGCGGCGATCTACGTCTTCATCCCCCACGACGAGTCCACGGACCCGGTCGAGCGGGTCGACTACCGCGTCGAACTCCTGACGGCCCGGCGGGCGGCGCCGTACCCGGTGGCGGCCCCCAAGGGCCTGCCCGAGTCCTGGAAGCCCACCTCCGTCCGGTACAACGGCGCGGCCCACGACAAGTGGCACCTGGGCTTCCTCGACCCGGCCGGCGAGTACGTGGCCATCAAGCAGTCCACCGGCAAGCCGTCCGAGTTCATCGACGAGGCCACGCAGCAGGCCCGGAAGACGGACGCGACGGAGAAGATCGCGGGCAAGACGTGGCAGCGCTACAAGGGCACGCGCTACGACGCGCTCGTGCTGCGGGACAAGGGCGCCACGACCGTGGTGCTCGGCACGGCCTCGTTCGACCAGCTGTCGACGATGGTGGAGTCCCTGGAGATGAAGCGGACGCCGGTGGAGCCGGTGAAGGCGGGCTGACCTCCCGCGTGCTTCCGTAACCCGATTCTCCTCTTCGACGCCAGAGGCCCCCGGCACGGTGCCGGGGGCCTCTGGCGTGCGCCACGGGAGTGCCGTGCGCGCGGGGAGTCGCTCAGACGGTCTTGATGACCTGGTCGAACTCCAGGCGCGGGGAGCGCGGGAACCAGGCGTCCTCGCCCGGCTTGCCGATGTTGATGACCATCAGCGGGGTGTGGTCGTCGTCCAGGAACTCCTTCTGCACGCCCGCGAAGTCGAGCCCGGTCATCGGGCCCGCGGCGAGGCCCGCGGCGCGGATGCCGACGATGAAGTACGCGGCCTGCAGCGCGGCGTTCAGGCCCGCGGCCTGCTCACGGGCGGGGCGCTCGGCGAAGAAGACGTCCTTGGCCTGCGGGAAGTGCGGGAAGAGGTGCGGCAGCTCCTCGTGGAACTCGTTGTCCGCCGACAGGATCGCGACGAGCGGGGCCGTCAGGGTCTTGGGGCGGTTGCCCTCGGCCATGTGCTGCACGAGCCGCTCACGGGCCTCCGGCGTACGCACCAGGGTCACGCGCAGCGGCGACTGGTTGAACGCGGTCGGGCCGTACTTGACCAGGTCGTAGATGGCCTGGATCTGCTCGTCGGTGACGGGCTCGTCGGTGAAGGTGTTGGCGGTGCGGGCCTCGCGGAAGAGCAGGTCCTGGGCGGCGGGGTCAAGAACGAGGGACATCTGAGTCAGCCTTCTCAATCTCAATGCGTCGTCGTACGGGGGGCCGTACGTCAGGGGCGGGGACGTGAGGATGACCTTACTCCAGTGAGGTTCAACCTTCAACTAAAGTAGGGGCGGGGTGAGCTACGCAACATTCGGGGCGGGGTGGGGCGGCTCCCCGGGGCCGGGCGTCGGCGCGGGGCGCCGACCCTCTTCGGCCGGGGCCCGGCGGGGCCCCGTGGATCGCGAGGCCGGGAGGGGGGCCTCGGTCCTCTTCCGCCCCCGGGAGCCGGGGGCCGGAGCCTTGGGCCGTGGGGCCGGGCGCCTGCCCCCTCGGGAGGGAGGCCGGGCCTCTCGGGCGGGCGGCCGGGCCGCTCAGTCCTCTTCGGCCAGCGCGGCGTCCAGCCGGGCCCGGGCGCCCTCCAGCCAGCGCCGGCACACCGCCGCCAGCTCCTCGCCCCGCTCCCACAGGGCGAGGGACTCCTCCAGGGAGGTGCCCCCGGCCTCCAGGCGGCGCACCACCTCGATGAGCTCGTCCCGCGCCTGCTCGTAGCCGAGCGCGCCCGCCGTCCCGGCGGCTTCGTCCGTCTTGCTGGTCATGCGCCCACCCTAGATGTCGACCCGTACGGGGAAATCGCCTTCGGCGACCCGCGCGCGCAGCGCTTCGCCGTCCGTCACCTCGTCCGCCGCCCGGACGACCGCGCCGTCCTGCTTCTGCAGCACCGCGTACCCCCGCTGGAGCGTGGCCTTGGGGGAGAGCGCCACCACGCGCGCGTGCGTGTGGGTCAGCTCCGAGTCCGCGCGGTCCAGGAGGTGCCCGAGCGTGCGCCGGGCCCGGTCCACATACGCCGTGACCTGCTCCTCGCGCTCCTCGACCATGCGGTGCGGCTGCTCCATGCAGGGCCGGGCGAGGGCGTGCGCGAGGCCCCGCTCCTCGCGCTCCAGGAACGCCACCACGCTGCGCCGGGCCCGCTCCCGCAGGAACGCGACCCGCTCCAGCTCCTCGCCGACGTCCGGTACGACCTTCTTCGCGGCGTCGGTCGGCGTCGAGGCGCGCAGGTCCGCCACGTGGTCGAGGAGGGGGTTGTCCGGCTCGTGGCCGATCGCCGACACGACCGGCGTACGGCACGCGGCGACCGTCCGCACCAGCTGCTCGTCCGAGAACGGCAGGAGGTCCTCCACGCTGCCGCCGCCGCGCGCCACGATGATCACGTCGACCTCGGCGAGCTCGTCGAGCTCCTTGACGGCCTGCACCACCTGCGGCACCGCGTGCACGCCCTGCACCGCCACGTTGCGCACCTCGAAGCGGACGGCGGGCCAGCGGTGCCTGGCGTTCTCCAGGACGTCGCGCTCGGCGGCCGACGCGCGGCCGCAGACCAGGCCGATCAGCTGCGGCAGGAACGGCAGCGGCCGCTTGCGGTCGGCGGCGAACAGGCCCTCCCCGGCGAGCGTCTTCTTCAGCTGCTCAAGCCGGGCGAGCAGCTCGCCGACCCCGACCGGCCTTATCTCCGCCGCCCGCAGGGACAGCTGACCGCGCGGCGCGTACCACTCCGGCTTGGCGTGGACGACGACGCGGGCGCCCTCCGAGACGACGTCCGCGACCGCGTCGAACACCTGGCGGTAGCACGTGACGCTCACCGAGATGTCGTGCGACGGGTCGCGCAGCGTCAGGAAGACCACGCCCGCGCCGGGGCGCCGGGACAGCTGAGTGATCTGCCCCTCGACCCACACGGCGCCGAGCCGGTCGATCCAGCCGCCGATGAGGCGCGACACCTCGCCCACGGGGAGGGGGGTGTCGGCGGACGTATTGAGACCCATGACGCCCGAGACTAGCCGCCACGGCTGACAGTGCCGCCGCTCCGCGACGGGCCGGGGTCCTTCGCCGCTCCGCGGCGTGCTCGCCCACCCGCCTGTCCGTGTCTTCCCGGCCTTGTCGGCACGGGCCGTGTCCCCGCCGCTCCGCGGCGCTACCCCGCGTCCGGCGCGCCCCTCCGGGTGCCCTGCACCGCCAGCACCACGAGCCCCACCACCAGCCAGATCCCGCCCACCACCTGGGCCGTGCCCGACGCCTCCTTGATGACCGCGATGACGATCGCCGCGCCCAGGACCGGCACGAGGAGGTGCCGCCACCAGCTCACCGGGCCTCCCTGGCGCCGCACCACGAACCAGCCCACCACGCTCGCGTGCAGCAGGGCGAAGGCCGTCAGGGCGCCGATGTCGACGACCGAGACCAAGTGGTCCATGCCGTCGTCGCGGCGTGCGGCCCACACCGCCGCGGCCATGGTCACCGTCGCCGCGCACAGCAGGGCCACCCGCGGAGTGCCGGACTCCGTACGGGACAGGAGCCGGGGCAGGCGCCGCCCCCGGCTCATCGCGAAGAGCAGCCGGCCCGCCGCGGCCTGCCCGGCGAGCGCCGCGAAGGCCGCGCCGATGGCCTTGCTCACCGCCACCAGGTCGTGCAGCCAGGAGCCGACGGAGGCCTCCACGGCCGAGTAGAAGGCGGAACCCTGGTCATTGGGGTGCGCGGCCAGGTCGGCGGAGGACACCGGGGTCAACAGGGCCACCAGATAGGTCTGCGCGACGAACAGGACACCCGTCAGGGCCAGACAGAACAGGACCGCCCGCGCCACCTTCGCCGAGCCCCCGGTGACCTCCTCCGCGAACGAGGCGATCGCGTCGAAGCCCAGGTAGGACAGGACCGCCACGGACACCGCGCCCACCACCGCGGAGAGGGCGAACGCCCCCTGCGTACCGTCGCCCGAAAGGGGCGAGAGCCAGCCCCGCTCCGCGCCGTCGCGCGCGAGGACCACGATCGCGGACACCACGAAGACCACCAGGACCACGATCTCCATGGCGAGGACCGCGAAGCCGACCCGCGCGGCGGGACGTACGCCCCACAGGTTCAGGGCGGTCGTCACGACCACCGCGATCGCCGTCCACACCCACCGGGACACCTCCGGCACCAGCTCGTGCATGGCGATCCCGGAGAAGAGGTACGCGACGGCCGGGATCAGCAGGTAGTCCAGCATCGCCATCCAGCCCGCGATGAATCCCGCGCCGTTGCCGAGGCCCACGCGCGCGTACGCGAAGACCGAGCCCGCCTGGGGCACCACCCGCACCATCTGCGCGTAGCTGAAGGCGGTGAACGCCATGGCGACCGTCGCCACGACGTACACCAGCGCCACCGCGCCGTGCGACTTGGCGTCCAGGGTGCCGAAGACGCCGACGGGCGCCATGGGGGCGATGAAGAGGAGTCCGTAGACGACGAGGTCGCGGAAGCCCAGGCTGCGCCGCAGGCCCTCACCCTCGGTCCCGGTCCCGGTCGCGGTCCCGGTCGTGGCGGACCCTCGGTCCCCGTCGGACGGCGGGTGCGCATTCGTGTGGTGGGCGGACATCGTGCCTCCGGGTGCCTGACGCTGATCGCACACTTGGCTCCCAGTCTCCCCACACAGGCGATCTTTGACCTCTCGTACGCGGCCTTACGATGGGCCTATGACTGCAACGCCTGGCTCCCGCCGTGTCCTGCTCGCCGCTCCCCGTGGCTACTGCGCGGGCGTGGACCGTGCCGTGATCGCCGTCGAGAAGGCCCTGGAGCAGTACGGGGCCCCGATCTACGTCCGCCACGAGATCGTCCACAACAAGTACGTCGTGCAGACCCTGGAGAAGAAGGGCGCGATCTTCGTCGACCAGGTGGACGAGGTGCCCGAGGGGTCCATCGTGATGTTCTCCGCGCACGGCGTCGCGCCGACCGTGCACGAGGAGGCCGCCGAGCGGAAGCTCGCCACGATCGACGCGACCTGCCCGCTGGTCACCAAGGTCCACAAGGAAGCGGTCCGGTTCGCCAAGGAGGACTTCGACATCCTCCTGATCGGCCACGAGGGGCACGAGGAAGTCATCGGCACCTCCGGCGAGGCCCCCGACCACATCACACTGGTCGACGGCCCGGACGACGTGGCGAACGTCGAGGTCCGCGACCCGGACCGGGTCGTCTGGCTCTCCCAGACCACGCTCTCCGTCGACGAGACGATGGAGACGGTCGGCGCTCTGAAGAGCAAGTTCCCGAACCTGCTCTCGCCGCCCAGCGACGACATCTGCTACGCCACGCAGAACCGCCAGACGGCGGTCAAGAAGCTCGCCGAGGACGCGGACCTCGTCATCGTCGTCGGCTCCAAGAACTCCTCGAACTCGATCCGCATGGTCGAGGTCGCCCTGGAGGCGGGCGTGCCCGCCTCGTACCTGGTGGACAACGCGGGCGAGATCGACGAGGCCTGGCTGGAGGGCGTGACCACGGTCGGCCTCACCTCGGGCGCGTCCGTCCCGGACGTCCTGGTGGACGGCGTCATCGAGTGGCTGGCCGAGCGCGGGTACGCGGACGTGGAGACGGTGAAGACGGCCGACGAGTCGATCACGTTCTCGCTGCCCAAGGAGCTCCGCCGCGACCTGCGCACCGAGGCCGCGGAGCTGTCCGGGAAGAAGTGACCACCGCGTCACTGTCGGTCCGTCGTCGTACGGTGGGGCCATGCAGATCTTCGGTGTGGACATCGGCGGATCCGGGATCAAGGGCGCTCCCGTGGACCTGGACCGCGGAGACCTGGCGCGGGAGCGGCACAAGGTCCTGACGCCGCACCCGGCCACGCCCGAGGGCGTGGTGGCGCGCGTGTGCGAGGTCGTCGAGCACTTCGGCTGGTCGGGCCCGGTCGGTGCCACCTTCCCCGGTGTCATCACCGACGGCACGGCCCGCACGGCGGCGAACGTGGACAAGAGCTGGATCGGCACGGACATCCGCGGCCTGATCGCCGACCGGCTCGGCGGCGTCCCGGTCACCGTTCTGAACGACGCGGACGCGGCGGGCGTCGCCGAGATGCACTTCGGCGCGGGCCGCGGCCGGACCGGCACGGTCATCGTGCTCACCCTCGGCACGGGCATCGGCAGCGCCGTCTTCACCGGCGGCCGCCTCGTGCCGAACACGGAGCTCGGCCATCTGGAGCTGCACGGCCACGACGCGGAGAAGCGCGCCTCCTCCAAGGCCCGCGAGGACGAGGACCTGACCTGGGAGCACTGGGCCCGCCGCGTGCAGAAGTACCTGGCGCACGTGGAGATGCTGTTCTCGCCCGAGGCGTTCATCATCGGCGGCGGCGTCAGCCGCAAGGCCCACAAGTTCCTGCCCCTGATCGAGGGCGTCCGGGCCGAGCTGATCCCGGCGAAGCTGCAGAACAACGCCGGGATCGTGGGGGCGGCCATGGCCGCGAAGGCCGCCGCCGGGGACTAGGGCCTGTCCGATGTGTCGGCGCGGCGTCGCGCGGGCCTTCACCGCACCGCGCGTCCGTCCTCACACGCCGGACGGGCTGATCCTGTCCCGCTCGGCGGGCCGTGGGGCGCGGCCGCCCGGGCGCGGCGGGCGCTGCTCCTTGCGCTGGGCCCGGCGGCGCCCCATCAGGCGCAGCTTGCGTACGGTCACGATCACCCCGGCGACCAGCGTGCCGCCGTACAGCCAGCCCGCGTGCAGGGCCAGTGAGGTGAGCAGGCCCATGACGTGGCCGCCGAAGCCGCCGGTGCCCTCGGCGATGGGCAGCACCCCGGCCGCGAAGGCGATCGGCACGACGACGGGCGCGGTGACCAGGTCCGCGGGCCGCACCCACAGCGCGGTGAGCGCGCTGACCGGCAGGAACAGCACTCCGTACGCGACCACCGAGCTGCCGAAGAGCAGCCGCAGCAGGCACGCGAACAGCAGCATGACGACGGCCGCGAACAGGCCGCTGCCGAGCCCGGTGAGGCGCGGGTTCGGCATCCGGCGCAGCTTGCGGTACAGCGGCATCCGGCTCAGGGCCCGGTACACCGGGTTCCTGCGCAGGATCCGGGCGAGCGGGGACGAGGCGCCGGGAGGCCGGGAGGCGGCCCGGTAGACCGTCGCCGACTCCGTGGGGCTGCCCTGCCCGGGCAGGGGCGCGGCGGGGCGCGGCCTGGCGCGCGGGGGACGGGTCCTGTGTTGCTCCACCGCACCAACCTAGGTCGGCCCGGGGGCGGAACCGGGACTGGGACACGCGTTTTGGCCGAGCTTGGTCCGGCGTTCGACGCTGAGGCGGTACGCGGGCGGGGCACGGGGCCCTGCACACCGTAGACTGGTGGATCGTGCCCCGGGCAGTGCGGGGCCGGTGAGGGACCACCGCGGGCCCCGGACGGAGCCCCCGGGCGACGGGGACGGCGAGCGCAGCGGCCGACCCAGCGGTCCGCCCGCGCGGCCCTCGCACAGCCCCAGCCAAGACCCCACTCCTCACGTACGGGAAGTCGCAACGTGTCGCTCACGATCGGAATCGTCGGTCTGCCCAACGTCGGCAAGTCGACCCTGTTCAACGCCCTGACCAAGAACGACGTCCTTGCGGCCAACTACCCGTTCGCGACGATCGAGCCGAACGTGGGCGTGGTCGGTGTCCCCGACACCCGCCTGGACAAGCTCGCCGAGATCTTCGGCTCCCAGAAGGTCCTCCCGGCGACCGTCGACTTCGTGGACATCGCCGGCATCGTGCGCGGCGCCAGCGAGGGCGAGGGCCTGGGCAACAAGTTCCTGGCGAACATCCGCGAGTCCGACGCGATCTGCCAGGTCATCCGCGCCTTCGCGGACGAGAACGTCGTCCACGTCGACGGCAAGGTCTCGCCCAAAGACGACATCGAGACGATCAACACCGAGCTGATCCTCGCCGACCTCCAGACGATCGAGAAGGTCCTGCCGCGCCTCCAGAAGGAGTCGCGCATCAAGAAGGACATCGCGCCGAAGGTCAAGGCCGTCGAGGAGGCCAAGGAGATCCTGGAGAAGGGCGACACGCTCTTCTCCGCGGGCATCGTCCAGGGCTCGGGCAACGAGGAACTCCTGCACGACCTGCACCTCCTCACCACCAAGCCCTTCCTCTACGTCTTCAACGTCGACGAGGACGAGCTGACCGACGACGCCTTCAAGGCCGAGCAGCGCGCCCTGGTCGCCCCCGCCGAGGCGATCTTCCTCAACGCCAAGCTGGAGGCCGACCTCGCCGAGCTGGACGAGGACGACGCCCTGGAGCTCCTCCAGTCCGTCGGCGCCGAGGAGCCCGGCCTCGCCACCCTCGCCCGCGTCGGCTTCGACACCCTCGGCCTCCAGACCTACCTGACGGCAGGCCCCAAGGAATCCCGCGCCTGGACCATCAAGAAGGGCGCCACGGCCCCCGAGGCGGCCGGTGTCATCCACACCGACTTCCAGAAGGGCTTCATCAAGGCCGAGGTCATCTCCTTCGCCGACCTGGTCGAAACGGGCTCGGTGGCCGACGCCCGCGCCGCGGGCAAGGCCCGCATGGAGGGCAAGGAGTATGTGATGCAGGACGGGGATGTGGTGGAGTTCCGCTTCAACGTCTGATCCGTTCCATTGGCTCCATGCTGACTGACCTGGCGAACATGCAGGTCAGAAGGGATCGCTTCTTCGCGGAGGCGATCCCTTCGGCGTGCCGGTACCGGATGGGCCCCGGGTTCCTGGCGCAGACTTGGGCGGCCGAGCGTTGAGGCGTGACGATGGAGAGAGCCCCCTCAATCGCCCTTCTTCATGTAGTACTGCAAGTGTGCTGGAAACACGGTACCCATGAAGTCCACATCCTCCGGAGTGAGGCCGGGCGGCAAAGTGATGCCAGCTTTTCGGCCGCTGGGAACAGAGATTTCGAAGGACGTTGTCGCCGTCGGCTTTTCCCTGACCTGTGGCTCGACCCGTGGCCCGGGCCTGGGTGTGCGGTGAGGGGCATTCGTTGACGTGGGACGTTGCCGTGGCTGGGCAGGTGCCTCCCAATTTTCCGGGTCCTTCAGGAATTCCATAAGAGACGGTACGGACTTGCGGAAGTTCGAGCCGTATTTATCGAGCGTCCGGGCGTCATACCTAGATGCGTTCGCCCTTCGGAAGTTATGGATCGCAGATTCGACGTTCAGTTCTGTGAGGTCGTAGCTCTCCCACTGTGCACCGAGCGAGGAGAGGACAGCCCTGCAGGCCGTCCTGTAGACGCCGGCCGTGGAGGGCTTCATTCGCCCGGTTCGTCCAGCCCAATTCCAAAATTCAACCAAGGAGCGGCCGTCCGGCTTGAAGCTCATTCTGCTCATGGCGCAAGAAGTTACATGTGTGGATAGGCTTTTGGGGGCCATATGGGAGAAGTGACGGTTGGGGAGTGAATCCAAGACCTCAAGGAGGGCGGATTGTCCATGATGGTGAAATTTGCCCCTTAGGGGTGTCGGGGCAGCGGTGTGTCATCCACCCCTCTGTGTAGAGAGGTGCCGCAGGCAAGCACGCTGTTCTGGGTGGTAGCGAACAAGCTGGTCCTGGGCGAGCCGACTTCGAGCATGCCGTATATCGCCGCGCCGCAATGTGGTGGATGGATTCCTGCGACGCCGGGGCATGCTGGATGAGACCGTTGCTCGTCGGCATTCCGTAGATCAGGGCCTTGGGCTGTTCGTTCTGTTGCAGCGTCTGAACCCGAGGTTCGTCCATCGTGCATGCCCGGGGCGGTGCCCTGTTGACGCCCCGGCCCCTCGTGCCCACCGTGGTGCGGTATGGGTGACGACGATCTCTGTTTCCTGGACGCGGTGGAGCTCGCGCGGATGGTGCGGGTGGGGGAGGTGTCCGCTCGGGAGGTGGTGGGGGCGCATCTGGGGCGGGTGGAGCGGGTGAATCCCGGGGTGAATGCCGTGGTCTCCGTGGAGGGTGAGAGGGCGCTCGCGGCGGCCGGGCTGGCGGATGAGCGGCTGGCCGGGGGTGCGGACGTGGGGCCGTTGCACGGGTTGCCGGTGGCGTTCAAGGACACGCATCTGACGCGGGGGACGCGGACCACGCTGGGGTCGAGGGTGTTCGCCGAGTGGGTGCCGGACGAGGACGAGCTGGTCGTGGCGCGGATGCGGGCGGCGGGGGCCGTGGGCTTCGGCAAGACCAACGTGCCGGAGTTCGGGGCCGGGTCGCACACCTTCAACGCCGTGTTCGGCGTGACGCGCAACCCCTATGACCTCGGACGCTCCGCGGGCGGCAGCAGCGGCGGAGCGGCGGCCGCGCTCGCGGCGGGGCTCCAGCCGCTCGCGGACGGCAGCGACATGGGCGGCTCGCTGCGCAACCCGGCCTCCTTCTGCAACGTCGTGGGGCTGCGGCCGACACCGGGCCGCGTGCCGTCGTACCCGGCGGCGAACGCGTGGGACAGCCTGACCGTGCCGGGGCCCATGGGGCGTACGGTCGCCGACGTGGCGCTGCTGCTGTCCGTCATCGCCGGGCCGGATCCGCGCTGCCCGCTGTCGCTCGACACCCCGCCCGCCGCCTCGTTCCGGGCGCCGCTGGAGGGCGACACCCGGGGACTGCGGGTCGCGTGGGCGCCGGACCTGGGCGGCCGGGTGCCGGTCGAGTCCGACGTACGGGACGTACTGGACCGGCAGGGCGCGGTGTTCGAGGCCCTTGGCTGGCGGGTCGAGGAGGACTGCCCGGACCTGGACGGGGCCGACGCCGTCTTCCGTACGCTGCGTGCGCTGGCCTTCCTGCTGGGGCCGGGGCCGCTCCTCGACGAGCACCGCGAGCTGCTCAAGGCGAGCGTGGTGTGGAACATCGAGGAGGGCCGGAAGCTGACCGGCGCCGACCTCGCGGCGGCCACGGCCGGGCACACCCGCATCCTGCGCGCGGCCGCCGGGTTCTTCGAGCGGTACGACGTGCTGCTCGCGCCCGTGAGCCAGGTCGCGCCGTTCCCGGTGGAGTGGGAGTACCCGCGGGTCGTGGACGGGCAGGCGCAGGAGACGTACGTCGACTGGATGCGGTCGGCGTCGTACGTGTCGCTGCTCGGCGGGCCCGCTCTCGCCGTGCCCGCCGGGTTCACCCAGGCCGGGCTTCCGGTCGGGATCCAGATCGTGGGGCCGCCCCGGGCCGAGCGGGCCGTCCTGGAGGTGGGGGCGGCCTTCGAGGCCGCGACGGGGTGGGGGCGTCGGCGGCCCGCGCTGTGAACAGGGGCGCGGCCCCCGCCCGGAAGGGGGCGGGGGCCGCGGCGCGTGCGGGGGCTAGCCGAGGACGAGCAGGGTGGCGAGGCCGGGGCCGAAGGCGCCGCCGAGCTGGTAGCTGAGGGCGAACAGGCCGATCGCGGTGGGGCGCTGGGCGTCCGTGGTGGCCGAGGCGGCCTGCACGGAGAGCGTCGCGTTGGCGCCCGTCGCGGCGAAGGCCGCCGCGCCCGCGGCCAGCAGGAGCAGGGCGCCCGAGGTGGCGAAGGCCGCGGTGACGGCCGCCGTCACGCCCACGGTGATCAGGACCGTGCGCACCGCCGCGCGCCCCATGCGGACCGAGCCCGCGGCGAGCAGCCAGGACGCGGCCGACGCGATGAGCAGGGTGACCAGCTGGCCGGTGCCGATGGTGCCGGTGGTCCAGCCCGCACGGTCCTGGAGCAGCCGCGGCACGGTGAACAGGAGCGTGAAGTACGAGGTGGACAGGGCCGCGCCGAGCACCGCGGAGGTCACGAAGAGCGGGGAGCGCAGGAGGCGGGCCGGGACGAAGCCCTCGGGGCGGCGGCGGACGTGCGCGGCGAGGAGCACCACGGCGACCAGGGCGCCCCCGAGCGCGGGCAGCGGCGCGGTCGGCAGCAGGATCAGGGTCGTGGCGAGCGCGATGAGGAGCGCGGCGCCGCGGGCGTCGAAGCGGCCCTGGGCGGGCGGTGTCTGTCCGGCGTAGCGGGCGACCGCCGGTACGGCGACGACCGCGACCGCCGAGACCGCGAGTGCGAGCCGCCACGACACGGCGTCGGTGAGCGTCGCGCCGAGCAGCGGCCCGGCGGCGCCGAGGATGCCGAAGCCGGAGCTGATCACGCCCATGCGGCGGGCGTTGCCCGCGAGGTTCATCGCGATGGCGACCAGGCCCGCGCCGCCGAGGGACTGCGCGGCGCGGCCGGCCAGGGCCACGGGCAGCCAGGGCGCGGCGGTGACGAGCGCGGTGCCGCCGAGGACGAGGGCCGTGCTCAGCCGCAGCACCGGGGCCAGGCCGCGGCGGCGCAGGAGTCCGGCGAGCAGCGGGGTGCCCGCCGCCATGGCCCAGGCGAAGGCGGTGACCAGCCAGGTCGCCGTGGCCGTGGCGACGCCGAGGGAGCGTGCCATGTCCGGCAGGATGAGCACCGGCGCGTTGGCCCCGGCGGCGACGGGCGCGGCGAGCAGCGCCAGCCAGCCGATGGGGACCTGGCCGGAGCGGGCCGGTGCGGTGGCCTTGGCGGCGGGGCGCGGGGCGGCCTTGCCGAGGGCGGTGACGGTGGACATGGGAACCCCCTGAAGCGAATGGTGTGCGGCGGCCGGTGCCGGACCGTCGTGACGACGCGGTACCGGACCGTCGGGTCGGGCTGTTGTGCCGAGGCCGGGTCGACCGTGGTGTCGGACCCTCGGGTCGGGCCGTGCTGTCGGCGCCGGGTCGGGCTGTTGTGCCGAGGCCGGGTCGGGCCGTGGTGTCGAGGCCAGGCCAGGTCGAGCCGGACCGTGGTCGTCGTGTCGAGGCCGGGTCGGACCGTCGGGTCGGGCTGTTGTGCCGAGGCCGGGTCGGGCCGTCGTGGCGAGGTCAGGCCAGGTCGAGCCGGACCGTGGTCGTCGTGTCGAGGCCGGGTCGGGCCGTGGTGTCGAGGCCAGGTCGAGCCGGACCGTGGTGTCGGAGCGTCGGGTCAGACCGTCGTGACGACGTCGTCGTACGGCAGGCGGGGCGAGCGCGGGAACCAGGCGTCCGGGCCGGGCCTGCCGATGTTGACGACCATCAGCGGCTCGTGGTCGTCGTCCAGGAACTCCGCGCGCAGGCCCGCCGCGTCGTACCCGGTCATCGGCCCGGCGGCGAGCCCCGCGGCGCGTACGCCGACGATGAAGTACGCGGCCTGGAGGGTCCCGTTGAGCAGGGCGGACCGCTCGCGCACCGCGCGCTCGGAGAAGTACGTGCGGCCGGCGTCGGGCGCGTGCGGCACCAGGCGCGGCATCTCCTCGTGGAACTCGTGGTCCGTGGCGAGGATCGCGACGAGCGGGGCGGTGGCGGTCTTGGCGCGGTTGCCCTCGTCCATGTGCGTCAGGAGCCGCTCGCGCCCCTGCGGGGTGCGGACGAGCACCACGCGCAGCGGCGACTGGTTGAACGCGGTCGGGCCGTACTTGATCAGGTCGTAGACGGCCTGGACCTGCTCGTCGGTGACCGGCTCGTCGGTGAAGGTGTTGGCGGTGCGGGCCTCGCGGAAGAGCAGGTCCTGGGCGTGGGGGGCGAGGGCGAGCGCGGCCCGGGCGTGGGCGGCGAGCGCGGGCTGGGCGTGGGCGGCGGGGGCGGGCTGGGCGACGGCGGACATCGGGTGCTCCTTCATTCTCTTCGCGTTCGTTCTCTTCGTGCTCGTCTTCTGAGCAGTGAGAGTTTCAACGTTGAGATAAAAGCACGCGGGTTCGTTCAGCGTCAAGTGTCTTAACATTGAGAAGTCGTCCGTTGAGAGAGCAGAAGCGAAGGAGAGTGGGTCCGCATGAGTGACGCCGTGGACGCGATCGTCGGGCAGTGGGAGAAGGAGCGGCCCGAGCTGACCGACGCCCTGTGGCCGGTGCAGTTGATCGCCAGGGTGCAGCGCATGCACCGGCTGCTCGACCGGGAGGCGAAGGCGTTCCACGCCCGGCACGGGGTGGAGACCGGCGAGTTCGACGTCCTCACCACGCTGCGCCGCTCCGGGCCGCCGTACGCCCTGACCGCGGGCGCCTTCCTCAAGGCCGCCATGGTGACCTCGGGTGCGATCACCAACCGCATCGACCGCATGGAGGCCAAAGGTCTGGTCCAGCGCGTCCGGGACGCCACCGACCGCCGGACCGTCAGGATTCAGCTCACCGAGCGCGGCAAGGAACTCACGGACACACTCATGGTCGAGCACCTGGAGAACTACGACCGGCTCCTCGACGGCCTCGACCGCGACGAGGTCCTGCGCGCGGGTGAGCTGCTCCGCAAGTTCCTGGAGCTGCACGGCGACACGTCGATCACGTAGTCGGCCAAGGGGTGCGCGCCGACGGGCGGGCGGGCCTTCGCGGGCCCGCCCGGCGGCACCTTTCGGCCATGACCCGCACATGGCGATCGTGTTACGTCCGAACGCCACCCTTGTGCGTCCCTTGGGGATCCGACAACCTTTCGACGGCGACAGAGAGTTGACCACTGATCAACTCGGCGTAGACATGCCGCCACTGCATTGTCATGCCCCTGTCGCATCCCCCACAGGCGCACCACCGATCGAGGAGGACCCCTCAGATGGCAGTGACGCGTCACAGTCGACGAAGACTGACAGGTGCAGGCCCTCTCGCACTGACCGCCGCCACGGCGGTCGCCCTGGGCGTCGTGTCCGCTCTCCCGGCGGCCGCGCAGCCGAGCGGCGCGGAAGGCAGGATCCAGTACGCGGGCGCCCCCGGCTCCGTCGCGAACAGCTACATCGTCACGCTCGACGAGGACGCCGCGAAGGCGGATTCGGCCAAGGGCCGCGCCCTGGCGACGAAGCACGGCGCGGAGATCGAGCGGACGTACAAGAAGGTGCTCAACGGCTACGAGGTCCATGCCTCGGAGGCGGAGGCGAAGAAGCTCGCCGCCGACCCGGCCGTCACCTCCGTCGTGCAGAACCGCACCTACAAGGTCGCAGGGACCCAGCCCAACCCGCCGTCGTGGGGCTTGGACCGCATCGACCAGCGCAACCTCCCCCTCGATCAGAAGTACACGTATCCGGACAAGGCCGGTGAGGGCGCCACCGTCTACATCATCGACACCGGCGTCCGGAAGAGCCACCAGGACTTCGGCGGCCGTGCCGCCGACGGCTACGACGCCGTCGACAACGACAACGTCGCGCAGGACGGCCACGGCCACGGCACGCACGTCGCCGGCACCGTCGGCGGCACCGCGCACGGCGTCGCCAAGAAGGCGAAGATCGTCGGTGTCCGCGTGCTCAACAACCAGGGCTCCGGCACCACCGCCCAGGTCGTCGCGGGCATCGACTGGGTGACCAAGAACGCCGTCAAGCCCGCCGTCGCCAACATGAGCCTCGGCGGCCCGGCCGACAGCGCGCTCGACACGGCCGTGCGCAACTCCATCGCGGCGGGCATCACCTACGCCGTCGCGGCGGGCAACGAGACCACCAACGCCTCGACCCGCTCGCCCGCACGCGTCACCGAGGCCATCACCGTCGGCGCCACCACCAACACCGACGCCAAGGCCAGCTACTCCAACTTCGGCACCGTCCTGGACCTGTTCGCGCCCGGCTCCAGCATCACGTCGACGTGGAACACCAACGACACGGCGACCAACACCATCTCCGGCACGTCGATGGCCTCGCCGCACGTCGCGGGCGCCGCCGCCCTGTACGTCGCCGAGAACCCCGCGGCGACCCCGGCCCAGGTCTCCCAGGCCCTGGTCAGCGCGGCAACGCCGAACGTCGTCGGCAGCCCCGGCACCGGCTCGCCCAACCGCCTGCTGTACGTGGGCGGGGGCGGCACCAACCCGCCGGGACCGAAGTTCGAGAACGGCGCGGACTTCTCCATCACCGACAACTCCTCCGTGGAGTCCCCGATCACGGTCTCCGGCGTCCCGGGCAACGCCCCGTCGACGCTGAGCGTGCCGGTCGCCATCAAGCACACGTACGTCGGTGACCTGAAGATCGAGCTCGTGGCTCCCGACACCACGGCGTACGTCCTCAAGGACTTCGGCGTGGGCGGCAGTTCGGACGACATCAACACCGCGTACACGGTCAACGCCTCCTCCGAGACCGCCAACGGCACCTGGAAGCTCCGGGTGACCGACAACGCGAACCAGGACGAGGGCACCCTGGACAGCTGGGGCCTGCAGTTCTGAGCCCCACCGGCCCGTAGCGGTGACATGGGCCAGTGACGTGAGTCAGTGACATGAGCAGTAGCCTCGCCCCCGTGGTGCGGTTCCCGGGTCCTTTCCGGGCGCCCGCGGGGGCGAGGTGCGTTCCGGGTGCTGGGTCGGCGAGGCGGTGGGGCGGTGGGGCGCGCGGGTCGGCCGGGAAGGTGACCCTAAGGGCCTTTTGTCTGCTTCTGTGATAGTTCTGTGGGGTGGTCATCCGCGGGCTCCTGGCCGTCCTCTGCCTGCTCAACGCCGCGCTCGCCGTGCTCGTCGCCGCACCACTGCCCCGCGTCCCCGCCCTCGTGGCCGTCGCCGTCGCGGTCACCTCCTGGAGCCTCGTCCTCGTGCCGCCCGCGCTCCTCGGGCTCGCGGCCGCCGTGTGCGCGGCGCGGCGGTGCCCGTGGTGGGCGGGGGCCGCCGCCCTCACCGCGTTCGCCGCCCTGGTGTACGGGGTGATGCCGTACGCGGCGGCATACCGCACCGCCGAGCGCCACGGTGCGACGCTGGACCTCGGCACGTACGTGAGCGGCGGCGTCAACTACGCCAAGACACCGGCCCGGGGGCGCGGCATCACCTACGCGCGCCCCGGCGGCGAGCGCGTCCGGCTCGACCTGTGGACGCCGCCCGCGCGGCCCGCGGTGCGGCGGCCCGCCGTGGTCTGGGTGCACGGCGGCGGCTGGAACAAGGGCCACCGCAGCCAGTCGCCCCGCTGGAACCGCTGGCTCAACGCGCGCGGCTGGTCGGTCTTCGACATCGACTACCGCCTCGCGCCGCGCGTCACCCAGCTCGACCAGATCCGTGACGTACGGTGCGCGGTGCGCTGGGTGCGGCGGCACGCGCGCACCTACGGAGTGGACCCCGAGCGCCTGGTCCTCGCGGGCAGTTCCGCCGGTGGCAACCTGGCGCTCGCCGCCGCCTACGCGCGGGCGCCCTCCTCGCACACACCGGGCGCACAGCGTGCGGCGGGTACGAAGAGTGAGCGCCACACGCGGTCGGCATGCGCGATGCGTGACCGTCCCGTGGCCGGAGTGGTCTCGCTGTACGGGCCCACGGACATGCGGCGCCTCATCGAACGGACCGTGCTGCGGGCCGATCCGCTGATGCCGCGCCTGATGGGCGGTTCGGCGGCCGGTGCGGCCGAGCGCTACCGGCTCGGCTCGCCCGCGCGGCTCGTCCACCACCGGGTGCCGCCCACGCTGCTCCTGCACGGCGGCGCGGACCGGGCCGTGCCGGTGGCGCAGGCGCGTGACCTGGCCCGACGCCTCGCCGCCGCCGGGGCCCCCGCGACCTACGTCGAACTGCCCTGGGCCGACCACTGCTTCGACGTCAACTGGGGCGGGTGGGCGAGCCAGGTCGCGCGGGCCGCGCTGGGGCGCTTCCTGGACGGGATCGCGGGCCGGTCGCCCCGCTCCGGCGGTGTCACCGGCCGGACGCATGAGCGTCAACTGACCGGGAATCACGGATAGTTGAGGGATATAGCGCTGGAAAGGCGCTGCGTAAAGCCCCGCGGACCGGGAAATCATCACTTCGGGTGATTCCTTGGCCTAGGGTTGCGGCCAACAACCCACGGTTGCCACGCTGTTGCTGTCTGTCAACCTGATGGGAGTGGCCAGTGACTTTCGGTGAGCAGCCGGCCTATCTGCGCGTCGCGGGTGATCTCCGCAAGAAGATCGCCGACGGTTCGCTGCCTCCGCACACCCGGCTCCCCTCGCAGGCCAGGATCCGCGAGGAGTACGGCGTCTCGGACACGGTCGCCCTGGAGGCCCGCAAGGTCCTCATGGCCGAGGGCCTGGTCGAGGGGCGCTCCGGCTCCGGCACCTATGTGCGCGAGCGCCCCGTCCCGCGCCGCATCGCGCGCACGGGGTTCCGCGGCCCCGGCACCTCCTCGCCCTTCCGTCAGGAGCAGGCCGCCGACGGCACCCGCGGCACCTGGGAGTCCCGCAGCGAGCAGGCCGAGGCGACCGGCGCCGTCGCCGAGCGGCTCGGCATCCGCGTGGGCGACCGCGTGATGTGCACCAAGTACGTCTTCCGGGACGCGGGCGAGGCGATGATGCTCTCCACCTCCTGGGAGCCGCTCGCCGTCACCGGCCGCACCCCCGTGATGCTCCCGGAGGAGGGGCCCCTCGGCGGCTGCGGCGTCGTCGACCGCATGGCCGCCATCGACGTGGTCGTGGACAACGTGGCCGAGGAGGTCGGCGCCCGCCCCGGCCTCGCCGAGGAACTGCTCGCGCTCGGCGGGGTGCCCGGTCACGTCGTCCTCGTCGTCCAGCGCACGTACTACGCATCGGGCCGCCCCGTGGAGACCGCCGACATCGTGGTGCCCGCCGACCGGTACCGCGTCGCGTACCACCTGCCCGTCCGCTGACGGCCCGTCCGGCGCGCGTTCCCGGTCCTCCGGCGGGCGTCCGCCGACGCTGGAATCTGGCCTTTCTCGCGGGCCGACCCGCCCTGGCCCGTTACTCGTTGGCCACGCGCACGCCTTGGCCGGGTACCGCCTGGCCCGTTCTCGCGCGAACGTCGTGCGCCCCGGTGGGCGGGGCGCACGGAGACGGGGCGCCTGGGTCAACGGGTCGTAAAGGGGGGAGAGTTAGGGCTCGTCGCGGCCGGTTGTGGCCGACACAGGGGGCGCATCCATGAGGGTGCGCCCCCTGCGCGCTGGCCGATTGCGTATCTCTTTGTGCAAAGTCGTATCCGCTGCGTAAAGGTCGGGCGTAAGCTCGGGCATATGCGGAATGCGGTTTCCTTACTGATCGAGGCGTGGGGTGCGCCGGGGGTGGGGAGCGGAGGGACGGCATGAACGACGGGACGGTCATACTTCCCTGGCTCGTGATACGGCAAGACGACAACGGCAACCGCTACCGCGTCGGAAGGTACGCGACCAAGGCCGAGGCCCAGAAGATCGCCGACAGCCTGGACGACCGCGGGCACAAGCAGCTGTACTGGATCGAGCGGCTGAACCAGAACGGCGGACGGTGACGTCGCGGGCGTAGGCTCCGGCGCATGACTGAGCGGATCGTGGTGGTCGGCGCCGCGCTGTACGACGGTGAGCGCCGCCTTCTGGCCGCGCGCCGCAGCGCGCCCGAGGAACTGGCCGGGCGCTGGGAGCTGCCGGGCGGCAAAGTGGAACCCGGTGAGCGCGACGAGGACGCGCTGGTGCGCGAGCTCAAGGAGGAGCTGGGCGTCGAGGCGGAGGTCGTCGACCGCGTCCCGGGGGAGTTCCCGCTCGGGCGCGGCTATGTGATGCGGGTGTGGCGGGCCCGTCTGCTCGCGGGGGAGCCGCGGCCGCTCCAGGACCACGACGCGCTGCGCTGGCTGGAGCCCGACGAGCTGTGGACGGTGGAGTGGCTGGCGGGGGACGTGCCGGCCGTCCAGGCGCTCGGCCTCGCGGACCGGGGCGAACGGTAGCTCCGCCGAGGCTCCTCTCCCCGTCCATGCCCTTCCCCGGGCGCGGCCCCGGCGTGGCGGAAGGGGGCCCGGCGCGCCTCTGTGCGGCGCGGGGCGCCAGGGGGCGCGCGAGGTTCGTCAAGGTGAGGTTCTGCTTCTCGTACGCCGTTCGTGCCACAGTGCCACCTTGAACACGGTAATCCCACCGGGATATCGGGTATGTGCCCATTAACCCCATGAAACCGGACATGGATCCGTCGCTCGACTGGGAAGTGATCGGCGTGCTCGACACCGAAGGCGACTGCGCCGAGTGGGACTTTCCCGCGGACCCGGGCGCCGTCCGTACGGCCCGCGCCGTCGTCCGCAAGCAGCTGGGCGACTGGAACCTCGCCCCTCTGGGCGACGTCGCCGTCCTGCTCGTCAGCGAGCTGGTGACCAATTCCCTGCGGTACGCGTCGGGGCCCATCGTCGTCCGACTCGTCCGCCCCGAGGGCCCGCTGGGCACCCTCCTCGTCGAGGTCTCCGACCCCGTGCCCGACCCGCCGCGCGAGCGCGTCGCCGCGCCCGACGACGAGGGCGGCCGGGGAATCCAGCTGGTGGCCAGGTCGTCGAGCCGCTGGGGCACCCGCCCGGGACGCACGGGAACGGCGGGGAAGACGGTGTGGTTCGAGCTGGCGCTGCCCGGTTAGAAGACAGAGAGCGCCGGTACGTACAAATGCACGGGCCGGACGCAAGGCGGTCACGGGCCAAAAAGCGGTAAGTGCGTGCCGTGATCGTGAACGGCGTGTGGCACGGCCCCGTAGTGCTGGATACTGCGGGCAGCCACATTCGGTGACCGGTGCCGGATGCGGTGAGCTGGAGGGGACGGTTCGCGTGAGCGAGATACCAGCGAAGGCGACGGGTTCGACGCGGCCGACGGCGCGGGCGGGGCGGGCAGCCTCGTCGGCGGCCGGAGGCCCGGTCGGGACCGCGGCGTCGAGCGCGGGCGACGGTGCGCGTACCACCGCAGGTGGCGGCGCGGACCACGGCCCCGTCGGCGCGACGGCCGGTCACGGCCGCGGCCCCGCGGGCGCGGCCGGACCCGAGCGCGCTGACGGCGGAGCGGACCGGGCCCCGGGTGCCCCGGGAGACGTACCCGCGAAGGGCACGGGCGGCGACCTGCCGGTGCGGGGCACGGGCGGCGGCGCGCGGCCCGACGAGGGCCGTGGCGTAGGGCGCGGCGCGTCCGGGACGGTAGGTACCGGTGCGGCGCATGGCGTAGCCGGGGACTCGGACGCCGTCGACGCGCGTCACCACGCCGCGGGCCGCGCACGGCCGCGCGTCGAGGACCAGCCCCTCACGCGGGGCGACATCATCTGGCAGAACAGCCCTCCCGGCTCCCTCTACGACTACATCAAGGTGGCGTCCTTCTCGATCGGCCCGGACGGCCTGGTCGACCAGTGGAGCGGCCGGGCCGAGCGGCTGTTCGGCGTGCCCGCGCGGGACGCTGTCGGCAAGGACCCGATCGAGGCGTTCGTCCCGCGGGAGCTGCGGCCACGCGGCCACCGCAAGATGGCGGAGATCCTCGACGGCCGGGAGTGGACGGGATCGGTCCCCTTCCGCCTCCCGGAGTCGGCCGGGCCCGCGAGCGCGTCTCCGGCCGCGTCCGCCGCGCCCGTTCGTGAGGGTGGCTCCGTTCGCGAGGGCGGCGCCGTTCGTGAGGGCGTCGCCGAGGTCTATGTCATGCCCGCCAGGACGGCGGACGGCGAGCGGTCCGCCGTGTGTCTCGTCGTCGACGTCCGGGCACTCCAGCAGATCGAGTCCGACCTCGCCTCCTCCCAGGCCCTCTTCGGCCAATCTCCCTTCGGGTTCGTCCTGTTCGGCACGGACCTCAAGGTGCGGCGCGCCAACCGCCGCTTCGCGGCCGTCTTCGGCGGCACCGCCGAGGACCACCGCGGCCGCACCGTCCACGACTACCTGCCGCGCAACGAGGCCGACCGCATGCAGGCCGCCCTGCGCCGCGTCCTGGAGACCGGCGAGGCCGTCAACGACATGCAGATCGTCGGGCCCGCCCCCGGCAGCAGCGAGCGCCGCCACTGGTCGGTCAACCTCTACCGCGTGCACAGCGGTTCCGGCCGCCCCATCGGCATCGCGGGCCTCGGCAACGACGTCACCAGCCGCCACGTCGCCGCCCGCGAGGCCGCCCACGCCCGCCGCAACCTCGCCCTACTGAACGAGGCGGGCGCCCGCATCGGCAACTCCCTCGACCTGGAGACCACCGCCCGCGAACTCCTCGACGTCGCCGTCCCCGGCTTCTGCGACCTGGCCTCCGTCGACCTCTACCAAGGCCTCCTCGACGGCGACGAGACACCGCCGGGGCTCGCCGACGGCAGCGCCGAGCTGCGCCGCGTCGCCTTCGCCAGCGCCGTGGCCGACGCGCCCTTCCCCGAGGGCACGGGCCCCATCGACGTCGGCTCCGTGCACCGCTTCCCGTTCACCTCGTCCTGCGCCGACGCGCTGCGCACCGCCCGGGCGCGCCTCATCGCGGCCGGTGACGACTGCGGGCCGACCCGGCTGACCGGCGGCCTCATCCAGTCCACGCTGGCCGTCCCGATGGTCGCCCACGACACCGTCGTGGGCCTCGCCCAGTTCTCCCGTACGAAGGGCAGCGAGCCCTTCGGCGAACGCGATCGCGCGCTCGCCGGTGAGCTCGCCGCGCGCGCCGCCGTCTGCATCGACAACGCCCGCCTCTACCGCCGCGAACACGAGCGCGCCCTGATCCTCCAGCGCTCCCTGCTGCCGCCCGGCGACCCGGAGGCGGCCGGGCTCGACATCGCCTGCCGCTATCTGCCGGGCAACGCGGCCACCGAGGTCGGCGGCGACTGGTTCGACGTCATCGAGCTGCCCGGCCACCGCACCGCCCTCGTCGTCGGCGACGTCATGGGCCGCGGCCTGCGCGCCGCCGTCACCATGGGCGAACTGCGCTCCGCCGTGCGGACCCTGGCCCTGCTCGACCTGGAACCCGCCGAGGTGCTCGCCGCGCTCGACGAGATCGCCCGCGGCCTCGGCAACCCCTCCGGCCCCCGGCGCACCACGGCCCGGGGCGCCCGCGACACCGACGACCTCGCCGAGGTGTACCTCGCCACCTGCGTGTACGCCGTGTACGACGCCGTCACCCGGCGCGTCACCATCGCCAACGCGGGCCATCTGCCGCCCGTCCTCGTCGAACCCGGCGAGAGCGCGCTCATGCTCGACGTACCGCCCGGCATGCCGCTCGGCGTCGGTGGCGAACCCTTCGAGGAGGTCGAGGTCGACCTGCCCGAGGGCGCCCTGCTCGCCCTCTACACGGACGGCCTCGTCGAGTCCCGCGACCACCCGCTCGACGAGGGCCTGAACGCGTTCGTCAGCGCCCTCACCGACCCCGAGCAGGCCCTGGAGGACATCTGCGACCACGTCCTCAGCGCCCTGGACACCCACCACGGCGAGGACGACATCGCGCTGCTCATGGCGCGCGTCCAGGGGCTGCCCGCCGAGCACGTCGGCGACTGGACGCTGCCGCGCGAGCCGCGCTCGGTGGGCCACGCCCGCGAGCTGGCGTGCGCGCGCCTGCGGGAGTGGGGCCTCGACGCGCTCGTCGACACCGCCGAGCTCCTCGTCAGCGAACTCGTCACCAACGCCCTGCGGTACGGCGAGGGCGAGATCCGGCTCCGGCTGCTCCTCGACCGCACCCTGGTGTGCGAGGTGTGGGACGCGGGCCTGGTCCAGCCGCGCCGCCGCCGCGCCCGCGACACCGACGAGGGCGGGCGCGGCCTCCAGCTCGTCGGCCTGCTGAGCGCGGCCTGGGGCTCACGGCGCACCCCGCGCGGCAAGACGGTCTGGTTCGAACTGGCGCTGCCGGACGGGAACACGCCGCCGATGGATGCGGCGGAGGCGTTGATGAGCCTGTTCTGACGGGGCCTCGCGCGGGCTTCGCGTGGGGGCTGCGCGGGTTTCGCCCGGGCGCCGCGTGGGTGGGGTGAACCGGCGTGCCAAGCGGGCATGATGAAGTCCGCTGCATGGTGGAAGCGCCCCGAAGGGGCGCGGGGAACTGCGCGACCAGCCTCGACGAACCCGCGGGCGAACGACGGCATGGCACGGCGGATCCAGCGGAGCGCTCAGGTGGTGGCCTTGAGCGCGGCGAGCCGGGCCTCGACCTCCGCCTCGTCGCTCAGGCTCTCCAGCTGCTCGAACTGCGCGTCGAGCGACGACGCGGCCAGCTCCTCGCGGCCGAGCGCCCGCGCCTCCTCCCTGCGCACCTTCTCCTCGAACCGGCTCAGCTCGCTCGTCGGGTCGAGCACGTCCAGGCTCCCGGCGGCGTCGGCCATCCGGTTCCGCGCCTGCGCGGCCTTGGCCCGGGCCACCAACTCGTTCCGCTTCGACTGGAGCTCCGTCAGCTTGATCTTCATCGAGTCGAGGCCGTCCTTGAGCCGCGCGACCACGTCGCTCTGCGCGGCGATCGTCGGCTCGGCCTCCTTGGCCTCCTTCTCCGCGCGCAGCTGCCGCCCCAGGGCGACCTTCGCCAGGCCGTCGAACCGGTCGGCCTCGACGGCGCCGTCCGCCATCCGCAGCGCGTCCGCCTTCCGGCTCGCGGCCAGCGCCTTCGCGCCCCACTCGACGGCCGCCTTCTGGTCCTCCTCGTGATCCTGCTCCATGAGCCGCAGGTCACCGATGGTGGCCGCGACGGCCTGCTCGGCCTCCCTGATGTTGTCCGTGTACTCGCGGATCAGCTGGTCCAGCATCTTCTGCGGGTCCTCGGCCTGGTCGAGGAGGGCATGCACATTGGCCTTCGCCAGCTGGGTCACACGCCCGAGGATCGTCTGCTTGGTCATGTCGTCGCTCTCCTTGTACGAGGCGTTGGCACTGGGCGATGGGCACTAGGTGTGGCTACGAGGTCGTGGTACGAGGTCGTGGTACGAGGACTTGGCTGAGGGCCGTGGCTGAGGGCCGTGGCTGAGGGCCCTGGCTCAGGGCCGGGGGAGGGCGCCGGTCCGCGCTCAGAACCGGCCACCGCCCCCCATCCGCCCCCGCGTCCCGCTCCCGCCGAACGTCCCGGGCCCACCGCCCCCGAAGCCTCCGCCCCCGCCCCCTGCGGACCCGCCCCTTGCGGACCCGCGCCCCAGCCCGCCGAGGACCTCCCCGAGGACGATCCCGCCGATGACGGCACCGCCCATGCCGCCGCCCCGGCCGCCCGCGCCGAAGCCCCCGCCGTACGGATTGCCGTAGGCGCGGACGTCCCGCTCGGCGAGCGCCAGGGCCTGCCGCGCCAGGGAGTCGGCCCGCTGCGCCTCGGCGAGCGCGGCGGCGGGGGCGGTGCCGCCGGGGGCTTCGGCCCGCTCCAGGTGGCGCTCCGCCTCCGCGAGCCGGGTCCGGGCCTCCGGGCCCACCGCGCCCCGGTGCGTCGTCACCTGGTCCCGGGCGGCGGCGACGGCGCTGCGCGCGGTGAGCAGCGCCTGGTCGAGGAGCGTCCGGGCCCGGTCGTCCTCGCTCGTGCGCTGCCGCGCCCCGGCCAGGGCGTGGTCGAGCGCCGCGTCGGCCTCCTCGACGCGGCGCAGCGCGTCGACCGGGTCGTACGCCCCCGCCGACAGCGCGCGCCCCACCTCCGCCACGACGGACTCGGCCCGCGCGATCCTGCCGCGCAGATCAGCGGTCGGCATGCCCGCGTCCGCGCCCTCCAGGAGGCCGCGTGCGTCGGCGAGGTCGGCCCGGGCCTCGCTGAGCGCGCCCGGCAACCGCCGGTCGGCCTCGGCCAGTTCACCGGCGACCCGGGCCACGCCGTCCACGAACGTGCCCGCCTGGTCGACGGCTCCCTCCGCCGCGCGCAGATGCACGGCGGCCGTGCCGTTGTCTGCGCTGCCGACGGCCGCACGGGCCTGATCCAACTGGCTCGCGGCGAACGCGAGCCGGTCCTTGGCCTGTGCCACGCTCCCGACGACCGCCTCGCTCGCCGTCGGCGCATAGGCCGCCCGCAGCTCCTTGAGTGTCGTCTCCGCCTCCAGAGCCCGCGCGTTGACCTGCCGGAGCACGGTCTCGGCGTGCTCCAGGGCGCTGGGCGCGGTGCGCTCCAGGGAACGCAGCTCGTCGAACGCCGCAGCTTCCGCGTCGAGCCGTCGCCCCGCCTCCGTGCAGCGCGCCACGATCTCGTCGAGCATCCGCCGCCGCGTCGCGTCGTCCTCCGGATACGCGTCGTCGAGCCGCTGCCGCAGCCGGAACGCCGCCGTCAGCTCCTCGCCCGCATACGCCACCGCCGCCGCGAACGGCCGTGCCGCCTCCTCGCCGAACTGCGCGGTGGCGAAGCCCAGTTCCTCGGTGCTGGTGCGCACCGCGTCATCGGTCTCGACGAGCAGCCGCCCGGCGTGCGCGTCCAGCTCGGGCAGGGGGGTGAGCCGCTGTGCCTCACCCCGGCCGCCGGGCGTCGTCCGCGTGGTGAACCTCCGCCTGCGCCGCCGGTAGGCGACCGCCGCGAACGTGCCCGCCACGCCGACCGCGACCACGGGCAGCACCAAGTCACCCGCCACCCCGTCATCACCCGCACCCCCGCCGCCCGGATCCGCCTCACCGGGGGTGATCGCGGGCCGGGGCACGGGCTGCCCGGCGAGCACGGCCGCGTACCCCTGGGCCGCGCCGATCGCCGCCCCCGCCCAGTCGTGCTGCCGCAGGGCGGGCTCGACGGCGGTCGCGGCGACATCCCTGAGCTGCGCCTCGCTGAACCGCGAACCCTGCTCGGCCGAGTACGCGTACTGCCGGTCGTGGGTGGCCACGGCCAGCAGCACGTCGTCCGTCCCCAGGCCGTTGCGTTCGGCCGTGGTGTCCGCCCAGTCGCGTGCGGACCGTCCGGAGAAGTCCCGGACGTAGGTCACGAAGAGCTGGATCTTCCGGTCGTCGTAGAGCCGGTCGAGCGCGCCGGCCACGGCGGCTCGCCGGTCTCCGAGCGCGCCCGTCCTGTCGGTGATCTGGCCGTCGCGGTCCAGGCGCACGGGGTCGTCGGCGGGCACCGCCCGGGCACCGGCCACGGCGGCCTCGGCAGGCATCGCATACGCCGAGGGCACCGCCCCCGGCAGCTCGCACCAGAGAAGGAGCACGGCCGCCGTGGCCCGCGCGGCGGTGCGCGCCCTCGCGGACGGCGGGGACGGCACAGCGGGCGCAGACAGCGCGGACCGCCAGGACGACGGGAACGACGTCACATCTGGCAGCGTAGGGCGGTCCCCGAGGCCTCGCGACCGGGGGCCGACGGCCTCTCGTACGGTGGAAGTGATCAAACTGAGGGGGGCCTGGCGGTGGACGGGGTCTGGGCGGGCGTGCGGGAGCGGGTGCTCGCGGTGCGGGAGGCGCCGCACTGGCGTGAGGTGTTCGGCGCGGACTGGCTCGGCGAGCACGGCCACGGCTTCCGTCTTGAGCCCGTCCTCTCGGAGCCCGAGGTACGGGCCGTCGAGCAGCACCTGGGTGTGGTCCTCCCGGGGGAGTACCGCGACTTCCTCCGCCAGGTCGGCGCGGGTGGCGCGGGCCCGGATTACGGCCTCTTCACCCGCAGGGCGCCGGGGCCGGACGACGAGCCGGACTCCGGTGCCTGCGCGCTTCCGTTCCGCCCGGAGGGCACCGACGAACTGGCCGGGCATGAGGCCGAGCAGCCGTGTGCCGACGACTACGCCGACGTGGAGGCCCTGAGCCGTGACTACGCGGCCTGGGAGGCGCGCCATGACGTGCTCCACGACTCCCTGACCGACGGCACCCTCCACCTCGGCCACCAGGGCTGTGGCTACTACACCCTCCTCGCGATGACGGGCCCGGAGCGCGGCACCCTGTGGGACGACGTGCGGGCCGTCGGCGAGGGCGTGCAGCCCCTGACGCGGCAGGACAAGCCCCGGGTCACCTTCGCCCAGTGGTATCTGTCGTGGCTGGCGCACGCGGAGCGGACGGCGGCCGAGGGCCGCCCCCGCCGCTACGGGACGACGTAGCTCGCCCGCCGCTACGGGACGTGGCGCACCTCCGGGAACTGGGGCGACGGGCCGTCCAGGAGGTGGTTGTCCTGGTCGCGCAGCCAGCGGTCGAAGAACGACGCCACATAGGCGCGCTGGGCGGTGACGGCCCGCTTCGGGTCGACGGTGCCTATGTTCTTCTCGATGACGGCTCGGGAGGCTTCCGTCTGGGGCAGCACGGACGCCAGGTCCGTATAGGTCTGGTGCTGGGAGCCGCGGACGGTGAAGTCCCGCTTCCAGCCCGGGGTGTGGGACCAGAAGGCGCCCCATGAGGGCTCGGTGGTGTGGTCGCTGCCGTCGCGGCCCATGAGGAGCAGCGGGCGGTCGACGCCGTGCCGGGCTACCGGGGTGAGGTTCGTGCCCTTGGGCTCGCCGTTGAGTTCCATGGTGCCGTCGAGGTTGACGGCGGCCTTGACGCGCTTGTCCTCGTACATCGTCTCGGCGGCGGCGATTCCGCCTGCGGACTGGCCGACCATGCCGACGCGGCCGCGGTCGATCACCCGGGACAGGCCGTGCGGCAGGGCGCCGAGCCGGTCGAGGACGAACTTGTCGTCGGCGACCCGGGTGTCCAGGACCTTCTTCAGGAGCCGGGACAGCGACTGGTCGTCCGTCACCTTGGCGAGGGCGTCCCGCAGGGGCTTGTCGCCCTTGACCGAACCGTCGGGGAACTGCACGCCCGGCGCCTCATAGGTGTGGTCGACGGTGATGACCACATAGCCGCGGCTCGCCATCTCCTCGACCAGGGAGGTGCCCCAGGTCCGCGGGTCGTTGGCCCCCGCGGAATAGAGCAGCACCGGGCGCCGGCCGCCGCGGTCGTCCACCGGGGCGGACTGACGCGCGTGGGTGCGCATGCCCGACCAGTCGACGGCGCCCTTCGCTATGCCGTGCGGGGCGGCGGCGTCCCACCGCTCGGCCGCGCCCGGCGCCATATATGGCGCCGGGGCGGGGCTGCCGCCGGTCTTCCGCGCCGGGTACCAGACGCTCACCATCAGCTCCCGATACGGCTGCGAGGTGACCCAGGGGTCGTGCCGGGAGTGGTCGACGAGGCGGGACGTCACCGTGCCGACGGGGTGGGGGCCGGTCGGGGCGGGCAGCACGGGGCGCACCCCCTCCTCGGGCTGTGCGCGCACCGCGCTCTCCGTCCCCCGTGCGAAGGCCGGGGCGGTGGCCCCGGCCCCCAGCGTCACCGCCGCCGCGAGCCCCGCGGCCGCCAGCACCTTCATCGAGCGCGCGCTCCGCGCCGTGCGAATGTCCATGCCTCCATGCTGGCCGCGCGCCCACGCCGGAACCATGGGGGAGATCACGAGACTTGCCTGGGGGATTACCCCCACAACTCTGGTCCGCCCACGTCGGCCCTGGTCCGCCCACGTTGGCCCCGGCCCGCACCCGGCAGGACCCAGCCCGCACCCGGCAGGACCCAGCCCGCGCCCGGCAGGACCCGGCAGCCCCCGACTCCCGTCCGCCCTCGTGCGAGCGGCGCCTACTCCCCTCGCCGCCGGATCTTGTTCCCCAGCCAGACCAGCGGATCGTACTTGCGGTCCACCGCCCGCTCCTTCAGGGGAATCAGCGCGTTGTCCGTGATGCGGATGCCCTCGGGGCAGACCTCCGTACAGCACTTGGTGATGTTGCAGTAGCCGAGCCCGTGCTCCTCCTGGGCGGTCGCCTTGCGGTCGAGGCCCGTGTCCGCCGCGGCGTCCAGCGGGTGCATGTCCAGCTCCGCGACCCGCATCAGGAAGCGCGGCCCGGCGAACGCCGCCTTGTTCTCCTCGTGGTCACGCACCACGTGGCAGGTGTCCTGGCACAGGAAGCACTCGATGCACTTGCGGAACTCCTGGGAGCGGTCCACGTCCTCCTGCATCATGCGGTACTCGCCGGGGCCCACGCCGGGCGGCGGCACGAAGGCGGGCACCTCGCGCGCCTTGGTGTAGTTGAAGCCCACGTCGGTCACCAGGTCGCGGACCACGGGGAACGCCCGCAGGGGCGTGACGGTGATGGTCTCCTCGCGCGAGAAGACCGACATCCGGGTCATGCACATCAGGCGCGGCCGGCCGTTGATCTCCGCCGAGCAGGAACCGCACTTGCCCGCCTTGCAGTTCCAGCGCACCGCGAGGTCCGGCGCCTGGGTGGCCTGGAGGCGGTGGATGATGTCGAGGACCACCTCGCCGTCGTTGACCTCGACCGTGAAGTCCTCGAGGCCGCCCCCGCCGGTGTCGCCGCGCCAGACCCTGAAGCGCGCGTCGTACGCCGTGGACGATGCAGCTGTGCTCACTCGTAGAGCTCCTCTTCGGCCAGGTACTTGACCAGCTCCTCCTTCTCGAAGAGAGCGAGCAGGTCGGGGCGGATGGGATCGGTCGTGACGCGGTCGAGGTCGATCTGGCCGCGCACCGGGTCGGTTGCCGCGAGGCCGCCGGTCGGGTCGGCGAGGCGGCAGAGCAGGTTCACGCGGCGCCACTCGCGGTTCATCCCGGGGTGGTCCTCGCGGGTGTGCCCGCCGCGGCTCTCGGTGCGCTCCAGGGCCGCGCGTGCCACGCACTCGCTGACGAGCAGCATGTTCCTGAGGTCGAGCGCCAGGTGCCAGCCCGGGTTGAACTGCCGGTGCCCCTCGACCCCGGCCCGCCGCGCCCGCACCCGGAGGTCGGCGAGCTTCTCCAGGGCCTGCTCCATCTCGCCCGCGCGACGGATGATGCCGACCAGGTCGTTCATGGTCTGCTGGAGCTCCTGGTGGAGCGTGTACGGGTTCTCCGGGGGCGCCCCGTCCGCGGGGCCCTCCGCGCTGAACGGACGCAGGGCCTCCGCCGCCGCCGTGTCCAGCTGCGGCTCGTCCACCACGGGGCGCGCGGCCAGCTCGTCCGCGTACCGCGCCGCGTGCAGTCCGGCGCGGCGGCCGAACACGAGCAGGTCGGACAGGGAGTTACCGCCGAGCCGGTTGGAGCCGTGCATGCCGCCCGCGACCTCACCGGCCGCGAACAGGCCCGGCACCCCGCGCGCCGCCGCCGTGTCGGAGTCGACCGCGATGCCCCCCATCACGTAGTGGCAGGTCGGGCCGACCTCCATCGCCTCCGCGGTGATGTCGACGTCCGCCAGCTCCTTGAACTGGTGGTACATCGAGGGGAGCCGGCGCCGGATCACCTCGGCGGGCATCCGCGTCGACACGTCCAGGAACACCCCGCCGTGCGGCGAGCCGCGCCCCGCCTTCACCTCGGAGTTGATGGCCCGCGCCACCTCGTCCCGGGGCAGCAGCTCGGGCGGTCGGCGGTTGTGGTCCGGGTCCTCGTACCAGCGGTCGCCCTCCTCCTCGGACTCCGCGTACTTCTCCTTGAAGACGTCCGGGACGTAGTCGAACATGAACCGCTTGCCCTCGGAGTTCCGCAGGACGCCGCCGTCGCCGCGTACGGACTCGGTGACGAGGATGCCTTTCACCGACGGCGGCCACACCATTCCCGTCGGGTGGAACTGGACGAATTCCATGTTCAGCAGCGGGGCGCCCGCGAGCAGTGCGAGGGCGTGCCCGTCGCCCGTGTACTCCCACGAATTCGACGTCACCTTGAAGGACTTGCCGATGCCGCCGGTGGCGAGCACGACGCTGGGCGCCTCGATGACGAAGAACCGTCCGCTCTCCCGCTCGTAGCAGAAGGCACCGCTGACCCGGTCGCCCTCTTTGAGTACGCGCGTGACCGTGCACTCCTGGAAGACCTTCAGCCGGGCTTCGTAGTCGCCGAATTCCTTCTCGTCCTCCTGCTGGAGGGCCACGATCTTCTGCTGGAGGGTGCGGATCAGTTCGAGACCCGTACGGTCGCCGACGTGGGCGAGCCGGGGGTATTCGTGGCCGCCGAAGTTCCGCTGTGAGATCCGGCCGTCCTTGGTGCGGTCGAAGAGCGCGCCCCAGGTCTCCAGTTCCCACACCCGGTCGGGTGCCTCGCGCGCGTGCAGTTCGGCCATCCGCCACTGGTTGAGGAACTTTCCGCCGCGCAGGGTGTCACGGAAGTGCACCTGCCAGTTGTCGCCGGAATTCACGTTCGCCATGGCGGCCGCGATGCCGCCCTCGGCCATCACCGTATGCGCCTTGCCGAACAGCGACTTGCAGATCACCGCCGTGCGCGCGCCCTGCTCACGGGCCTCGATCGCGGCCCTCAGGCCCGCACCGCCGGCGCCCACGACGACGACATCCCACTGCTGCCGCTCCACTTGAGACATCAGAACGCCCCTATTTCGTCTTTCGTTTTCGTCGTCAGAACAGTGCCGGATCGTCGAACGTGCCGGAGGCGATCAGATACACATAGAAGTCGGCGAGCGCGACGCTGATCAACGACGCCCAGGCGAGCAGCATGTGACGGCCGTTCAGCCAGCCCACCCACTGCCACAGCCGATAGCGCACCGGATGCTTGGAGAAGTGCTTGAGCTTTCCGCCGACGACGTGCCGGCACGAGTGGCAGGAGAGCGTGTACGCCCAGATCAGCACGATGTTCACCAGGAACACGAGCGTGCCGAGGCCCATGTGGCCCCACTCGTAGTGCTCGTCGCGGAAGGCGAGCACGGTGTCGTACGTGAGAATGCCCGCGACCGGCACGGCGGCGTAGAAGAAGTACCGGTGGATGTTCTGCAGGATCAGCGGGAAACGCGTCTCACCGGTGTACTTGGCGTGCGGCTCGGCGACCGCGCAGGCGGGCGGGGACGCCCAGAATCCGCGGTAGTAGGCCTTGCGGTAGTAGTAGCAGGTGAGCCGGAAGCCCAGCGGGAAGATGAGGATGAGCAGGGCGGGGGACAGGCCCCACCAGCTGCCGAAGATCTCCCAGTTCGGGCCGTTCTTCATCGGCTTGCAATTGTCCGCGACGCACGGCGAGTAGAACGGCGAGACGTACGGCGCCGCGTAGTAGTCGGAATTCGCGAACGCCCGCCACGTCGAGTACACGACGAAGGCGAACAGTCCGGCGGCGGTCGCGGCGGGCTGGAGCCACCAGCGGTCCGTCCGCAGATGGGCAGCGGCGATCGCGGCGCGCGTGCCGTGCCGTACGCCGCCGGGGGCCGTGCCCTTGTTCAGATGGGGTTCGGTGCCAGTTGCCAACGAGGCTCCACTCCTTCGTCGACGGGTGGGTTACGACGGGCGCGGGCCCGGGGGGCCGGGGGCGGGCCGGGGCCGGGCTAGGGCGCGCGGCGGTAGCGGGCGCCCAGGCCCTCGTCGTCGGAGTCCGTCCACAGGGAGCTGTCGTACGGGGTGTCCGGTACGGGGACCATCGCGGGCCGCGCGGGGGGCGGGGGCGCCTGGGTCTGATGGCCGGTCGGGGATGCGGGGGCCACGGCCGCGCGCAGCAGCGCGACGCTCTCGCGCAGGTGGTCGGTGTCCATGCGGACCCGGCGGAAGTCGACGCCCGCCGCGTCCGCCTCGGCCTGCCGCTCGATCCGGCCGACCGTGCGGACGAGGTCGTCGACACAGCGCTGAATGGCCGTCAGGTCGTCTTGCAGAGCCATGACTTGCCCTCACTTCAAGGGGTGCGGTCGTAAACGCTCATGCGCCTGCGAGTGTCGCGCCTCACATCCCGGCTTGGGAAGGGATCTGTCGTGATTGGGCCCGGGAAGGGGGCGGGGTGGCTCATGTCCGCCGGAGCGCGCCCCGGCGGCCCCGGTGGGGCCGCGCTCCGGCTCTCCTTCCGCGGGGGCCGGGCCGGGCCCTTCCGCCCGTTCCCGCACCGGCCTCCGGCCTCGTCCTCAAGCGCCGGACGGGCTTGTTTTCCCCGTCCTCCCGGTCGTTCTCCTCATCGCGCTGACGCGCTCGTCCTCAAGCGCCGGACGGGCCGAGATCCCGCTCGTCCGCCGGTCCCGCCGTCCGCCGGCCCCGCCGTCTGCCGGCCCCGGCGCGGGGGAGAGGGGCGTTGGGCCGCATGGGTGGGTTCTGGGGGGAGGGCCGTCGTGTCGGAGGGCTTCGCTGGAAGCCGTCGCGTTCAGTGGGGGTGATACATGTGATCAACTCCATATTTCGCCCGTAGCGCCGCCATCCGCGCATACCCATGGAAACGGCACCCCGAGCACCACCGCCAAGGACACCGCCCCACAAGGGCACCGCTCCGCAAGGACACCGCCCGAAGGCGCCGCGCCCTGAAGGCACCGCCCCAGGGGCACCGCCCGAAGGCACTGCCTCCGGGGGCATCGCCCGAAGGCACCGTCTCCAGGGGCACCGCCCCCAAGGCCCCCCCCGGGGGGACACCGCCCCCAGGGCACCGCGGAACGGCGCTGCGAGCCCCCACCCGGACCACGAACGGCACCACGTCATCAGCCCCGGCCCCCTCCCACCCCCGCCCGGCAGGGCGGATCGCGGCCGGGCCAGCCCCGGAGGTACCCGTCATGCCCCACGACCGCGCCAGGCCGCAGCGACCGGTCCGCCCGAAGGCCACGGCCCGATCGGCCGTGTTCCTCGCCGCGGGAGTCCTCGCGCTGCCCGCCCTCGCGGGGTGCGGCGCGGACGACGAGACGAGCACCCCCGCGGCGGCCCAGGACGTCGCGCCTGCCGCCCGGGATCTGGTGGCCGACGGCGGCACCGTGAAGTGGGCCGTCGACGCGCTGCCGGAGACCTTCAACACCTTCCAGTCGGACGCGGACGACGCCACGTCCCGGGTGGCGGGCGCCGTCCTGCCCTCCCTGTTCCGCCTCGACGCGCAGGGCCGCGTGCAGCGCAACCCGGACTTCCTGGAGACCGCGAAGGTCGTCGAGCGCGAGCCCAAGCAGGTCGTGCTCTACAAGCTGAACCAGCAGGCGGTGTGGAGCGACGGCCGGGAGATCGGCGCGGACGACTTCGCCGCCCAGTGGCGGGCCCTGTCCGGCAAGGACAGCGCGTACTGGACGGCCCGCAACGCGGGCTACGACCGCATCGAGAAGATCGAGCGCGGCGCCAACAACCTGGAGGTGCGCGTCACCTTCGCACAGCCGTACGCGGACTGGCGCTCGCTGTTCTCGCCGCTGTACCCGAAGGAGGTCATGGGCACCCCCGACTCCTTCAACGACGGCGCGCGCACCCGGCTGAAGGTCACCGCGGGCCCCTTCGCCCTCAAGGACGTCGACCGGGGCGCGCACGAGGTCACGCTCCGGCGCAGCCCGCGCTGGTGGGGCAGCCCCGCCAAGCTCGACGCGCTCGTCCTGCGCGAGGTGCCGCGCGAGCGCCGCGCCGCCGCGCTGGCCGCGGGCAAGGTCGACCTGGCCGACGTGGACGCCGACGAGGCGGGCCGGATCGCCCTGGCCGCCCGCGACCAGGGCGACCGGGGCCCGCTCGCGCACGGCCCCGGCGCCCGGCGCACCCCCGCCGACGCCCTGCGCTCCTGGGCGGTCGCCCACGGCACGGACGAGGAGGCCGCCGCGGTCGAGCAGGAGGCGCGCGAGCGGACGGACAAGGCCGTCGCGCGGTACGCCGACGAGCAGGCGGGCCTGCGCGGCTACACGGTCCGCAAGTCCCTCGAACCCGCCTACACCCAGCTCGCCCTCAACGGCGCCGAGGGCCCCCTGGCCGACGACCGGGTCCGCCGCGCGGTCGCCCGCGCCCTGAACCGCACCGAGCTCGCGGAAACGGTTCTGAAGCCGCTCGGCCTGCCCGCGACCCCGGTCGGCAGCCATCTGGCCCTGGCCGGGCAGGACGCGTACGCGGACAACAGCGGGGCGCTCGGCGACCAGGACACCGCCGAGGCGCGGGCGCTGCTCGCCGACGCGGGCTGGACGCCCGGCGGCCCTCTCCAGGAGAAGATCAAGAAGAAGGACGAGGACAAGAAGGAGAACGCGGCCGGGAGCGAGGCGGACGCCCGCGACGAGGACGCCGACGACGGCACGTACATCGTCGGCGAGGACGACCAGAAGCCCGGCGACTCCGGCACCTCGGTCCTCGCGCCCGCCCCCGCGGCCGCGTTCCAGCAGGCCGTTCTGGCCCGCCAGGCCGACGCCCTCACCGCGCGCCGCGACGCCGACAAGGAGCAGCGCAAGGACCCGGGCGCCCCGGCCAAGAAGCACGCGCGCAAGCACGCCGAGAAGCACACGGAGAAGCACGCCAGGGGCGGCGCCCCGGGCGCCTACGCCCCCAAGGGCACCGCCGCCCCTAAGGCGGGCAAGGGGGCGGGCGGGCCCCTGGCCAAGGACGGCAAGCCGCTCACGCTCCGCTTCGTCCTGCCGTCCGGCGACGGCTCGCAGGCGCTGCGCGGCGTCGCCGACCGCATCTCCCGGATGCTGGAGCGCATCGGCGTCCGTACGGAGATCGCGAAGGTCGCGGACGAGAGCTACTTCAAGGACCACATCGCGTCCGGACAGTACGACCTGGCCCTGTACTCCTGGCCCGCGTCCGCCTTCCCCGCCACCGACGCCCGGCCGATCTTCGCCAAGCCGGTGCCCGCCGCGGACGGCTCCCTCAACGTCGAACAGAACTACACCCGCGTCGGCACCGACCACATCGACCAGCTCTTCGACCAGGCCCTCGCCGAGCTCGACGAGGGCGAGATGCGCTCCCTGGTGAAGAAGGCCGACGCCCGCATCTGGGCGGCGGCGGGCTCCATCCCCCTCTACCAGCGCCCCCAACTGGTGGCGGCCCGGCCGAACCTCGCCAACGCCGGGGCCTTCGGCTTCGCGACCCCGCTCTACGAGGACATGGGCTACCGGAAGCCCGGTGCCAAGCCCGCCGAGAGCCCGTCCCGGGGCTGAGGCAGGGGCCCCGCCGGGCCGGTTCCGGCGGGGCCGCGTAGAATGGGGTAAGGCCGTGGCGTGTGTCTGCCCGGCAGGGCGCGCGTACCAAAAGAGAAAAGTACGCGCAGCCTTCCACTCTTCCCGGGAGAAGCGCACCTCGCATGCCCACGCGCCACGACATTCGTAACGTCGCCATCGTCGCCCACGTCGACCACGGCAAGACGACCATCGTCGACGCCATGCTCAAGCAGGCGGGCGCCTTTGCCGCGCACGCCGCAGAGTCCCTCGACGACCGCATGATGGACAGCAACGACCTGGAGCGTGAGAAGGGCATCACGATCCTGGCCAAGAACACCGCGGTCAAGTACCACCCGAAGGACGGTGGCGACCCGATCACGATCAACATCATCGACACCCCCGGCCACGCCGACTTCGGTGGCGAGGTCGAGCGCGGTCTGTCGATGGTGGACGCGGTCGTCCTTCTGGTCGACGCCTCCGAGGGTCCGCTGCCGCAGACCCGCTTCGTGCTCCGCAAGGCCCTCCAGCAGCGGCTGCCGGTGATCCTCTGCATCAACAAGACGGACCGCCCGGACTCCCGCATCGACGAGGTCGTCAACGAGACGTACGACCTCTTCCTCGACCTGGACGCCGACGAGGACCAGATCGAGTTCCCGATCGTCTACGCCTGCGGCCGTGACGGCGTGGCCTCGCTGACCAAGCCGGAGGACGGCACCGTCCCCGCGGACAGCACCAACCTGGAGCCGTTCTTCTCGACGCTCCTGGAGCACGTCCCGGCCCCCGAGTACGACGAGTCGGCCCCGCTCCAGGCCCACGTCACCAACCTGGACGCCGACAACTTCCTCGGCCGCATCGCGCTGCTCCGCGTCGAGCAGGGCGAGCTGCGCAAGGGCCAGACCGTCGCCTGGATCAAGCGCGACGGCTCGATGGCCAACGTGCGCATCACCGAGCTGATGATGACCGAGGCCCTCACCCGCAAGCCCGCCGAGAAGGCCGGCCCCGGTGACATCTGCGCCGTCGCGGGCATCCCCGAGATCATGATCGGCGAGACCCTCGCGGACCCGGAGAACCCGATCGCGCTCCCGCTGATCACGGTCGACGAGCCCGCGATCTCCATGACGATCGGTACGAACACCTCGCCGCTGGTCGGCCGCGGCGGCACCGGCAAGGGCGCGGACGCCAAGTCCGCCGTCAAGGACCGCAAGGTCACCGCCCGCCAGGTCAAGGACCGTCTGGACCGCGAGCTGATCGGTAACGTCTCGCTGCGTGTCCTGGAGACGGGACGCCCGGACGCCTGGGAGGTGCAGGGCCGCGGCGAGCTGGCGCTCGCCATCCTGGTCGAGCAGATGCGCCGCGAGGGCTTCGAGCTGACCATCGGCAAGCCCCAGGTGGTCACCCAGGAGATCGACGGCAAGACGCACGAGCCGGTCGAGCGCATGACCATCGACGTGCCCGAGGAGCACATGGGCGCCGTCACGCAGCTCATGGGCGTCCGCAAGGGCCGCATGGACAACATGTCCAACCACGGCTCCGGCTGGGTGCGCATGGAGTTCGTCGTCCCGTCCCGCGGCCTCATCGGCTTCCGTACGGAGTTCCTGACGAACACCCGTGGTACGGGCATCGCGCACTCCATCCACGAGGGCCACGAGCCGTGGTTCGGCCAGCTCCAGACCCGTAACAACGGCTCGCTGGTCGCCGACCGCGCGGGCGCGGTCACCCCGTTCGCGATGATCAACCTCCAGGAGCGCGGTGTGCTGTTCACCGAGCCCGGCACCGAGGTGTACGAGGGCATGATCGTCGGTGAGAACTCGCGCTCCGACGACATGGACGTGAACATCACCAAGGAGAAGAAGCTCACCAACATGCGTGCGGCTTCCGCGGACAACACCGAGAACGTGGTGCCCCCGCGCAAGCTCTCCCTGGAGCAGTCCCTGGAGTTCTGCCGCGACGACGAGTGCGTCGAGGTGACCCCGGAGGCGGTCCGCATCCGCAAGGTGAACCTGGACCAGCGTGAGCGCGCCCGCGCGGCGTCGCGCGCCAAGCACGGCTAGTCACTCCCGGCGCGGCCCCGCCGCGCCGCAGGACTGACGTGGAGGCCGGTTCCTCCCCCACCCACCGGTGGGGGAGGAACCGGCCTCCGGCGTATCCGGGGAGCGATAGCGTGCCGCTACGGAGCGTCCCCGCGAGGGCTCCTCAGCAGCCGCGCGGCAACCGGTTTTTCCCCACGATCTGTCCGCTATACGGACTCTCTTGACCGTTAGATGGGTAACACGTCCGTTTCGCAACCATCTATCTGGGATCGGTTTGTCCGGATTTTGGAAGTTGTACGTGCCAGGTGTGATTGAACCGAGACCAAAAGGGTGTGGTCGGGCCGTACCTCATGGCTAATAGTTGACCGCGTATAGCTCGGGTCAATGGGTCACGCGCTGTGGGGAGCGCCGACTCACGAGCACACTGGGGTACTCGATCTTCGTCGGCAGGGGTGTCGGCGCTGTTTGACGTACCCCCTCTTGTAGCGAACAAGTGGACTCATGAGGAGGAACCCCATGCGTGGTGCCAAGAGCGCCAAGTGGGTTGGGGGCGCGGTTGTTATCGCCCTTGCCGCGACGGCCTGTGGTGGCGGCGACAGCGGCAGTGACAACAAGAACCGGGCGATCGACAAGAACGGCACCTTCGTCTACGCGAGTGGCGAGCCGCAGAACCCGCTTCAGCCGGCGAACACCAAGGAGGCGTACGGAAGCGACGTCATCCACACGCTGTTCACCGGTCTCGTCGACTACACGCCGGGCACCGGCAAGCTGGTCAACATGAACGCGGAGTCGGTGACGCCGTCCAAGGACAACAAGACCTGGACGGTCAAGCTCAAGCCGGGGTGGAAGTTCCACAACGGCGAGGCGGTCACCGCGGAGTCGTACGTCAAGGCCTGGAACTGGGCGGCGCACACGCCGAACAACCAGACCAACAGCTCTTGGTTCGCGGACATCGCGGGTTACACCGACGTCCACCCCGAGAAGGGCAAGCCGAAGACCGACAAGATGTCGGGTCTGAAGGTCAAGGGCGAGAACGAGTTCACGATCACGCTGACCTCGGGCATCCCGTACTACGCGTACAAGCTGGGCTACGAGGTCTTCTCCCCGCTGCCCTCGGGCTTCTTCAAGGACCCGAAGGGCTACGGCGAGAAGCCGGTCGGCAACGGTCCGTACAAGTTCGCCAGCTGGGACCACAAGAAGTCCATCAAGGTCACCCGCTACGACGGCTACCAGGGCCCGAACAAGGCCAAGAACGGTGGCGTCACCTTCAAGAACTACGCCTCCTCCGACGGCGCGTACAAGGACCTGGTGTCGAACAACGTCGACTCCATGGCCATCGTGCCGGAAGGCGAGCTCGCCAACTACCAGGAAGACCTGGGTGATCGCGCGATCAACCAGGACTTCTCGATGATCCAGACGATCGCGTTCGCCCGCTACACCAAGCAGTGGAAGAACATCGACGTCAAGGTCCTCCAGGGCCTGTCGATGGCGATCGACCGCGACACCATCATCAAGACGGTCCTCAACAACACCCGTGAGGCCGCCACCGGCTGGGTCGCCAAGGACGTCATCGGCTACAAGGCCGGCGCCTGTGGCGAGTACTGCAAGTTCGACGCCAAGAAGGCCAAGGACCTCATCAAGGCCGGCGGCGGCGTCCCGGACAACAAGGTCTCCATCCAGTACAACGCCGACCAGCCGCACAAGGGCTGGGTCACGGCCGTCTGCAACAGCATCAAGCAGTCGACCGGCGTGAACTGCGTCGGTGACCCGAAGACCGACTTCCAGGCCGACACGCAGACGCGTGACGCCAAGAAGGTCAAGTCGATGTACCGCTCCGGCTGGGTCCTCGACTACCCGTTCAACGGCAACTTCCTGCGCGACCTCTACGGCACCGGCGTCGGCGGCAACCAGAGCGGTTACTCGAACAAGGACTTCGACAAGCTGACGGCGAAGGCCGACAAGGCCCCGACCATCGAGAAGTCCGCGGACCTCTACAACGAGGCCGAGCGCAGCCTGCAGAACAGCTTCCCCTCCATCCCGCTCTGGTACGGCAAGTTCCAGACCGGCTACTCCACCAACGTCTCTGGTGTGAAGTTCGACCAGCAAGCGAGCCCGATCTTCACTGAAGTCCAGGTGTACAAGAAGTAGTTCGCGAGGGCTCAGCCCGTGGTGCCGACCGGTGATCCCGGTCGGCACCACGGGCGGCTTCGCACAGGACGGAGGCTTCCATGGGGCGCTACGTCGCGCGGCGACTGCTCCAGATGATCCCGGTCTTCATTGGGACCACTCTTCTCATTTTCTTGATGGTCAATGTGCTTCCCGGCGACCCGGTACGGGCGCTGTGGGGGGACAAGCCGCCGGACCCGGCGCAGATGGAGGCCATTCGCCACCAGCGCGGTCTCGACCTCCCGCTCTGGCAGCAGTATCTGCACTACATGAAGAACCTGGCCGTCGGTGACCTGGGCACCAACATCGGTGGCCGGCCGGTCGGCGACATCCTCAGTCAGGCGTTCCCCGTCACGGTGCGGCTCGCCCTGCTGGCCTTCGGCATCGAGATGGTCCTCGGCATCGCCCTCGGCATGCTCGCGGGCGTGCGCCGCGGCCGTGTCGTGGACAACCTGATCCTGGTCTTCACGCTGCTCGTGATCTCGGTTCCGGTGTTCGTGCTCGGCTACATCGTGCAGACGGTGTTCGGACTCCAGCTGAAATGGACCGAGCCAACGGTCCAGGACGCCACGGACATCACACAGTTGATCCTTCCGGCGCTCGTGCTCGGCTCGCTCTCGCTCGCGTACGTCGCGCGTCTGACGCGTACGAGCATCGCGGAGAACCTGCGCGCCGACTACATCCGCACCGCCGTCGCCAAGGGCCTGCCCAAGAGCCGGATCATGACGCGCCACCTGCTGCGCAACTCGCTGATCCCGGTCGTGACCTTCCTCGGCACCGACATCGGCACCCTGATGGGCGGCGCGGTCGTCACCGAAGGCATTTTCAACGTGCCGGGCGTCGGGAACACCCTGTACGACGCGCTCGCACGCCGTGAGGGCCAGGTCATCGTCGGCACCGTGACCATCCTGGTGCTCGTCTACCTGGCCGCGAGCCTGATCGTCGACCTGCTCTACGCGGTCCTGGACCCGAGGATCCGTTATGCCTGAGACCATCAAGACCAGTAGTACGGACGGGACGCCGGACGTCGCGACCGACATCCCGGCGACGGTCGCCGAGGCCGCGGGCCCGGCGCCCGGCAAGCCCCGCTCGCTTGCCGCCGACGCCTGGCGGGATCTGCGCCGCAACCCGTTCTTCGTGATATCGGCCGTGCTCATCCTGTTGCTCGTGGCCATCGCGATCTTCCCGGGCTGGTTCACGAGCGCCGACCCGAACAAGGGCGATCTGCGCAACCACTTCCAGGAGAAGCCGAGCTACACGCACTTCTTCCAGGCGGAGTGGTTCGGCTACGACACCCAGGGCCGCTCCATCTACGCGCGTGTCCTCTTCGGTGCCCGCAACTCCATCACCGTCGGCATTCTCGTCACCCTCGCGGTGTCGATCGTCGGGTCCGTCCTCGGCATGCTCGCGGGGTACTTCGGCGGCATCTGGGACGCGATCATCTCCCGGCTCACCGACGTGTTCTTCGGCATTCCGTTCCTGCTCGGCACCATGGTCGTGATGAACGCCGTGACCGACCGGACGGTGTGGACCGTGGTGGGCGCGCTCGCCCTGCTCGGCTGGACCCAGATCACCCGTGTCATGCGCGGTTCGGTGATCACCACCAAACACTCCGACTACGTGGTGGCCGCCAGAGCGCTCGGCGCGAGCACCTGGCGCATCCTGATCCGGCACATCCTGCCGAACGCGGCCGCACCCGTGATCGTCGTCGCCACGATCGCCCTGGGCGGTTACATCACGGCCGAGGCGACCCTCTCCTTCCTCGGCATGGGCCTCTCGGACGACGCGATCTCGTGGGGCAGCGACATCTCCGACGCCGCCAAGCAGCTCCGCAACAACCCGTACATGCTGTTCTTCCCGGCCGGCATGCTGAGCCTGACCGTCCTGGCGTTCATCATGCTGGGCGACGCCGTACGCGACGCCCTCGACCCCAAGCTGCGCTGAGGGAGGCGTACGTGACCACCATCGAAAAGCAGGCGGACGTGCCCGCCCCGCGGAGCGGCGAGACCGCGCCGCTCCTCGAAGTCAGGGACCTGCACGTCGAGTTCCACACCCGCGAGGGTGTGGCCAAGGCCGTCAACGGCGTCAACTACACCGTCGAGGCCGGCGAGACGCTCGCCGTGCTCGGCGAGTCGGGCTCCGGCAAGTCCGTGACCGCGCAGGCGATCATGGGCATCCTCGACATGCCGCCGGGTCGCATTCCGCAGGGCGAGGTCCTCTTCCGCGGCCAGGACATGCTGAAGATGTCCAACGAGGAGCGCCGGAAGATCCGCGGCCGCAAGATCGCGATGATCTTCCAGGACGCGCTCAGCTCCCTGAACCCGGTGCTCAGCGTGGGCTACCAGCTCGGCGAGATGTTCCGGGTGCACCAGGGCGCCAGCCGCAAGGAAGCCAAGGCCAAGGCCGTCGAGCTGATGGACAAGGTCAAGATCCCGGCCGCCAAGGAGCGGGTGGACGACTACCCGCACCAGTTCTCGGGCGGTATGCGCCAGCGCATCATGATCGCGATGGCGCTCGCCCTGGAGCCGGACCTGATCATCGCCGACGAGCCCACCACGGCCCTCGACGTGACGGTCCAGGCGCAGGTCATGGACCTGCTCGCGGAGCTGCAGCGCGAGTACAATATGGGCCTGATCCTGATCACCCACGACCTCGGCGTGGTCGCGGACGTGGCGGACAAGATCGCCGTCATGTACGCGGGCCGGATCGTGGAGACGGCACCGGTGCACGAGCTGTACAAGCGCCCCGCGCACCCGTACACGCGAGGTCTGCTGGACTCGATCCCGCGCCTGGACCAGAAGGGCCAGGAGCTGTACGCGATCAAGGGGCTGCCGCCCAACCTCCTGAAGATCCCCTCGGGTTGCGCGTTCAACCCGCGCTGCCCGAAGGCGCAGGACATCTGCCGCACCGAGATCCCGGGGCTCGCCCCGGTCACGGAGCGGGACGGCGGGGAGCTCGTCGGCCGCGGCAGCGCGTGCCACTTCTGGAAGGAGACGATCCATGGCTGAGAACCTCAAGAAGGACGCCCCGGACGTCACCGACGCCACGCCGAACGTCACCGAGGTCGAAACGGTCGACGCGGCGACGCCCGAGGAGGCCGTCGCGGCCATCGAGGCCCCCGTCGAGCGCGGCGAGCCGATCCTCCAGGTCCGCAATCTGGTGAAGCACTTCCCGCTGACCCAGGGCATCCTCATCAAGCGCCAGATCGGCGCGGTGAAGGCGGTCGACGGCATCTCCTTCGACCTCTACCAGGGCGAGACGCTCGGCATCGTGGGCGAGTCCGGCTGCGGCAAGTCCACGGTCGCGAAGCTGCTCATGACCCTGGAGCGGGCCACCGCGGGCGAGGTCTTCTACAAGGGCCAGGACATCACCAAGCTGTCCGGCCGCGCCCTGAAGGCCGTGCGCCGCAACATCCAGATGGTGTTCCAGGACCCGTACACCTCGCTCAACCCGCGCATGACGGTGGGCGACATCATCGGGGAGCCCTTCGAGATCCACCCCGAGGTGGCGCCGAAGGGCGACCGCCGCCGCCGGGTCCAGGAGCTCCTGGACGTTGTCGGGCTCAACCCCGAGTACATCAACCGCTACCCGCACCAGTTCTCGGGCGGTCAGCGCCAGCGCATCGGCATCGCCCGCGGCCTGGCCCTCAACCCCGAGATCATCATCTGCGACGAGCCGGTCTCGGCCCTGGACGTGTCCGTCCAGGCCCAGGTCATCAACCTGATGGAGAAGCTCCAGGACGAGTTCAACCTGTCCTACGTCTTCATCGCGCACGACCTGTCGATCGTCCGGCACATCTCGGACCGCGTGGGCGTGATGTACCTCGGCAAGATGGCCGAGATCGGCTCCGACGAGCAGATCTACGACCACCCGACGCACCCGTACACGCAGGCGCTCCTCTCGGCCGTCCCGGTCCCCGACCCGGAGGCCCGCGAGGGCCGCGAGCGCATCATCCTCACCGGTGACGTCCCGTCCCCGGCCAACCCGCCCTCGGGCTGCCGCTTCCGCACCCGCTGCTGGAAGGCGCAGGACAAGTGCGCCGAGGAGATCCCGCTGCTCGCGATCCCCGAGCGCTTCAAGGACGCGGACACCCCGGCCGCCCACGAGTCGGCGTGCCACTTCGCGGAGGAGAAGGACGTGGTGCACGCGGCCTAGCACCGCGCCCCCGTCCCTGTGCCCCGCCGGGCCCTGAGCCCGGCGGGGCACACGCGTGTGCGGGGGGCCGCGCGGCAGCCCGCCCTACGGCGCCCGGCCCCTGTGACCGGTGACTCAGCCCTGCCCGGGCCTGGCATAGCGGCGGAAGTCCGAGGTGTCCAGGGCCCACGGCCCCAGGGAAACCCGGTCGCCGTAGATGTAGGGCTCCTTCTTTCGGTAGCCGTTCCCGCACGGCTCGGTGTGCACTTCGATGGTGCCCTTCCTGGGGTCGACGATCAGATAGTGCTCGATGCCCATGGCCGGATACTCGCTGAGCTTCGCGTTGTAGTCGTTCTCGGGGTTGGACGGTGACACGATCTCGATGGCGGCGAGGACCTGCGTGGCGTCCACGGCGAGACCGTCCTCGTCGAGCACCGCCTCCGGGATCACCACGGCGTCCGGGCGTCGCATGCGGCCGAGGGACGGGTGCTCGATCTCGGGGCCGTTCGCGCAGATGTAGCCGGGGTGGGTGGCGGGGAGCTGTGCGTCCAATTGCTGGCAGACGCGGCGGACCGTGCCCTCATGGCGCTTCGACGGGCACATCATGGCCAGTATCGGACCCGAGGGGCCGATCTCGACGCTCCACGTCCCTTCGAGGCGCTCGGCGTAGGCGCCCAGCTCCTCGGCGATCGCGCGCATCTTGGCGTAGTCCATAAAGGCAGCGTAGCGAGGCCTCCGGGCGTGGCGTACGTACATCCGGAGGGCCTCCTCCCTCATACGGCCGGGCTAAATGTGCTGCTTGCGCCCTATAACGCGATATTGGCGATAGTGCGCGCGGCAGGCGCGCGGCGGAGGCGAGGAGGCAGTTCATGCGTGGAGCCACGCACGCCAAGTGGGCCGCTTGTGCGGCGGCGGTCGCGCTCGCGGCGACAGCCTGTGGTGGTGGGAGCGGCGGCGGCGACGGCTCCGGGGTGGTGGGCTCCTCCTGGGGCGATCCGCAGAACCCGCTGGAGCCCGCCAACACCAACGAGGTGCAGGGCGGCAAGGTCCTCGACATGATCTTCCGGGGCCTCAAGCGGTACGACCCGAAGACCGGCGAGGCCAAGGACATGGTCGCGGAGTCCATCGAGACGAAGGACTCGCAGACCTACACCGTCAAGGTCAAGGACGGGTGGAAGTTCAGCAACGGCGAGGCCGTCACCTCGAAGTCGTTCGTGGACGCCTGGAACTACGGGGCCCACCTCAAGAACAACCAGAAGGGCTCCTACTTCTTCGGCTACATCGAGGGCTACGACAAGGTCCACCCGGAGAAGGGCGACCCGAGCGCGGACACCCTGTCCGGCCTGAAGGTCGTCGACGCGCGGACCTTCACCGTCAAGCTCTCGCAGAAGTTCTCCACCTGGCCCGAGACCCTCGGCTACCCGGCCTTCGCGCCCCTGCCCAAGGCCTTCTTCGACGACCGCGCGGCCTGGCTCGCCAAGCCCGTCGGCAACGGCCCGTACAGCATCAAGTCGTACCAGAAGGGCTCCAAGATGGAGCTCAGGAAGTGGGACGACTACAGCGGCGACGACAAGGCGCAGAACGGCGGCGTGGACCTCAAGGTCTACACCGACAACAACATCGCCTACAACGACCTGATGGCCGGGAACCTCGACCTCGTCGACGACGTGCCGGCAGCCCAGCTCAGGAACGTGAAGAACGACCTCGGCGACCGCTACATCAACACTCCCGCCGGCATCATCCAGACGCTGTCCTTCGCCCTCTACGACAGCAAGTGGAACAAGCCCGGGATGGAGAAGGTCCGCAAGGGCCTCTCCATGGCCATCAACCGCGAGCAGATCACCGAGACGATCTTCCAGAAGACGCGGACGCCCGCCAAGGACTGGACCTCGCCCGTGCTCGGCGAGGACGGCGGCTACAGCGACAGCGTCTGCGGCGACGCCTGCGAGTACGACGCCGCGCAGGCCAAGAAGCTCGTCGAGGAGGGCGGCGGCATCCCCGGCGGCACCCTGAAGATCTCGTACAACGCGGACACCGGCTCCCACAAGGAGTGGGTCGACGCCGTGTGCAACTCCATCAACAAGGCCCTGGGCAACAACAGGTCCTGCGTCGGCAACTCCATCGGCACCTTCGCCGACTTCCGCAGCCAGGCCTCGCAGCAGAAGCTCGACGGCGCCTGGCGCGCGGGCTGGCAGATGGACTACCCGCTGATCCAGAACTTCCTCCAGCCGGTGTACTACACCGACGCCCCGTCCAACGACGGCAAGTACAACAGCAAGGAGTTCGACGAGCTCGTCGACAAGGCCAACGCCGAGACCGACACCGGCAAGGCCGTCTCCACCTTCCAGGACGCGGAGAAGGTGCTCGCCAAGGACATGGCGGCGATCCCGCTCTGGTACCAGAACGGCAGCGCCGGCTACTCGGACCGGGTCTCGGACGTGTCGCTGAACCAGTTCAGCGTGCCCGTGTACGCGGAGATCAAGGTCAACTGAGCCGCGCGGAGCGGCCGTCCGGTCCCCAGGACACCGGGGCGGCCGCTCCCCCTACCTCCGGAGCCAGCCCATGGGGCGATATGTGATCCGGCGCCTGCTGCAGATGATCCCGGTCTTCTTCGGCGCCACCCTGCTGATCTTCCTGATGGTGAACGTGATGGGCGACCCCATCGCGGGCCTGTGCGGCGACCGCAAGTGCGACCCCGCGACGGCCGCCCAGCTGAAGAAGGAGTTCGGCCTCGATAAGCCCGTCTGGCAGCAGTACGTGACCTACATGGGCAACGTCTTCACCGGCGACTTCGGCACCGCCTTCAACGGGCAGAAGGTCACCGAGCTGATGGGGACCGCGTTCCCCGTCACCGTCCGGCTCACGCTCGTCGCCATCGTCTTCGAGATCGTCATCGGCATCAGCCTGGGCGTGCTGACCGGCCTGCGGCGCGGCAGGCCCATCGACACCACGGTGCTGATCCTCACCCTGGTCGTGATCTCGGTGCCGACGTTCGTCACCGGTCTGCTGCTCCAGCTGCTGCTCGGCGTGGAGTGGGGCGTGATCAAACCGTCGGTGTCGTCCGAGGCGACCGTGGACGAGCTGATCGTGCCGGGGCTCGTGCTCGCCTCCGTCTCGCTCGCCTACGTCACCCGCCTCACCCGGACGTCCATCGCCGAGAACCGCCGCGCCGACTACGTCCGCACCGCCGTCGCCAAGGGCCTGCCCCGGCGCCGCGTCGTCCTGCGGCACCTGCTGCGCAACTCCCTCATCCCCGTCGTCACGTTCATCGGCACCGACGTGGGCGCGCTCATGGGCGGCGCGATCGTCACCGAGCGCATCTTCAACATCCACGGCGTCGGCTTCCAGCTCTACCAGGGCATCCTGCGGCAGAGCACCCAGACCGTCGTCGGCTTCGTGACCGTGCTCGTCCTCGTCTTCCTGGTCGCCAACCTCATCGTCGACCTCCTGTACGCCGTACTCGACCCGAGGATCCGCTATGCCTGAACCCCAGGAGCCCGAAGGCGCCATCGCGGGGACCGGCGCGGGCGGCGCGATGGACCTCGCCGCCAGCGAGGCGACGACGCTCGCCCCCGGCGGCCCGGGCGGGCCCACCGCGCCCGTGCGCAGCCTGTGGTCCGACGCCTGGCACGACCTGCGCCGCAACCCCGTCTTCATCGTCTCGGGCCTGATCATCCTCTTCCTCGTCTTCATCTCCCTGTGGCCCTCCGCGATCGCCTCCGGTGACCCGCTGGACTGCGATCTGGCCAACGCCCAGAAGAGCTCCTCGCCGGGACACCCCTTCGGCTTCGACGGCCAGGGCTGCGACGTCTACACCAGGACCGTCTACGGGGCCCGCGCCTCGGTCACCGTCGGCGTGTGCGCCACCCTCGGCGTGGCGTTCCTCGGCAGCGTGCTCGGCGGCCTCGCCGGGTTCTTCGGCGGCGCGTGGGACGCGGTCCTCTCCCGCATCACCGACATCTTCTTCGCCATCCCGGTGGTGCTCGGCGGTCTCGTGCTGCTGTCCGTGGTCACCTCCAGCACCGTCTGGCCCGTCATCGGCTTCATGGTGCTGCTCGGCTGGCCGCAGATCTCCCGCATCGCCCGCGGCTCGGTGATCACCGCCAAGCAGAACGACTACGTCCAGGCGGCCCGCGCCCTCGGCGCCTCCAACACGCGGATGCTGCTGCGCCACATCGCGCCCAACGCGGTCGCGCCGGTCATCGTCGTCGCCACCATCGCGCTCGGTACGTACATCGCCCTGGAGGCCACGCTCTCGTACCTGGGCGTCGGTCTGAAGCCGCCGACGGTCAGCTGGGGCATCGACATCTCGGCGGCGTCCGCCTACGTCCGCAACGCCCCGCACATGCTGCTGTGGCCCGCCGGGGCCCTCGCCGTCACCGTGCTCGCGTTCATCATGCTCGGCGACGCGGTGCGCGACGCCCTCGACCCGAAGCTGAGGTAGGCGCCATGGCACCCACGGCACCCCCGGAGTCCGCAGCGGCCGCGTCTGCGGCGGCCGCCCCACCGGCCAAGCTGCTCGAAGTGCGCGACCTGCACGTGGAGTTCCGCACCCGCGAGGGTGTGGCCAAGGCCGTCAACGGCGTCGACTACGCCGTCGCGGCGGGCGAGACGCTCGCCGTGCTCGGCGAGTCGGGCTCCGGCAAGTCCGTGACCGCGCAGGCGATCATGGGCATCCTCGACATGCCGCCCGGCCGCATCAGCGGCGGCGAGATCCTCTTCCAGGGCCGGGACCTGCTGAAGCTCAAGGAGGATGAGCGGCGCAAGGTGCGCGGCGCGGGCATGGCCATGATCTTCCAGGACGCGCTCAGCTCCCTGAACCCCGTGCTCAGCGTCGGCGACCAGCTCGGCGAGATGTTCGTCGTCCACCGGGGCATGTCCCGCAAGGACGCCCGCGCCAAGGCCGTCGAGCTGATGGACCGCGTGCGCATCCCCGCCGCCAGGGAGCGCGTCGGGCAGTATCCGCACCAGTTCAGCGGCGGCATGCGCCAGCGCATCATGATCGCCATGGCGATGGCCCTCGAACCTGCGCTGATCATCGCCGACGAGCCGACGACCGCCCTCGACGTCACCGTCCAGGCCCAGGTGATGGACCTCCTCGCGGAGCTTCAGCGCGAGCTGAACATGGGCCTGATCCTCATCACCCACGACCTGGGCGTGGTCGCCGACGTCGCCGACACCATCGCCGTCATGTACGCGGGCCGCATCGTCGAGAAGGCCCCCGTCCACGAGATCTACAAGGCGCCCGCGCACCCCTACACGCGCGGCCTCCTCGACTCGATCCCGCGCCTCGACCAGAAGGGCCAGGACCTCTACGCCATCAAGGGCCTGCCGCCCAACCTCACGAACATCCCGCCCGGCTGCGCCTTCAACCCGCGCTGCCCCATGGCCCAGGACGTGTGCCGCACCGACGAACCGCCGCTCGCCCCGGTCACGTACGAGGGGCTCGTGGGGGAGCGGCGCAGCGCCTGCCACTTCTGGAAGGAGTGCCTCCGTGGCTGAGCCCATTCTGGAAGTACGCGGACTCGTCAAGCACTACCCGCTCACCCGGGGGATCGTGCTGAAGAAGCAGGTCGGTGCCGTCAAGGCCGTCGACGGCGTGGACTTCGACCTGCGGCGCGGCGAAACCCTCGGCATCGTGGGGGAGTCCGGCTGCGGGAAGTCCACCGTCGCCAAGATGCTCGTCAATCTGGAGCGGCCGACGGCGGGGGAGATCCGCTTCAAGGGCGAGGACATCGCCGGGCTCTCGGGCCGGGCCCTGAAGGCCGTCCGCCGGAACATCCAGATGGTGTTCCAGGACCCCTACACGTCCCTGAACCCCCGCATGACCGTCGGCGACATCATCGGCGAGCCCTACGAGATCCATCCGGAGGTCGCGCCGAAGGGCTCGCGCCGCAAGAAGGTCCAGGACCTCCTCGACGTGGTCGGGCTCAACCCCGAGTACATCAACCGCTACCCCCACCAGTTCTCCGGCGGACAGCGCCAGCGCATCGGCATCGCGCGCGGGCTCGCCCTCCGCCCGGAGGTCATCGTCGCCGACGAGCCCGTCTCCGCGCTCGACGTCTCCGTGCAGGCGCAGGTCGTGAACCTCCTGGAGCGGCTGCAGAGCGAGTTCGAGCTCTCCTACGTCTTCATCGCCCACGACCTGTCGATCGTGCGGCACATCTCCGACCGGGTCGGGGTCATGTACCTGGGGCGGATCGTCGAGGTCGGCACGGACGCGGAGATCTACGAGCATCCGACGCACCCCTATACGCAGGCGCTGCTCTCCGCCGTGCCCGTGCCCGATCCGCGGGCCCGGGAGCACCGCGAGCGCGTCATCCTCAGCGGGGACGTGCCCTCGCCCGCGAACCCGCCCTCGGGGTGCCGGTTCCGCACGCGCTGCTGGAAGGCCCGGGAGCGCTGCGCCCTGGAGGTCCCGGCGCTCGCCGTCCCCGCGGAGTTCCGCCTGGCCACGGGGCCGGCCGCGCATGACTCGGCCTGCCACTTCGCGGAGGAGAAACACGTGGTGCCGTAGGCCCGCCCCGTCCCGGTCCTGGGGGCTCCGCCCCCAGACCCCCGCTCCTCGGCGCCCCACGTGGGCGGTAACAGGGCGGCAACGTGGGTGACCCCAGGAGGTAAAGAGAGCGCGCCAGGCTGGGGGCGTACGGCCGTGCGGGTGCCGTTGGACCGGCCGGGGCATGCCATGTGGCCCCGGCCGGTCGTCACGGCCTACAGGCCGAGGGAGCGCTTCAGGAAGTCGACCTGGAGCAGCAGGAGGTTCTCCGCGACCTGCTCCTGGGGCGTCATGTGCGTGACCCCGGAGAGGGGCAGCACCTCGTGCGGGCGCCCGGCCGCGAGCAGCGCGGAGGAGAGCCGCAGCGCGTGCGCGACGACCACGTTGTCGTCGGCGAGGCCGTGGATGACGAGCATCGGCCGGTGCGGCTCGGCGGGGTCGACGAGCCCGTCGTCGGCGACGAGGGAGCTGGTGCGGTAGGCCTCGGGCGAGGTGCCCGGGTCGCCGAGGTAGCGCTCCTGGTAGTGCGTGTCGTACAGGCGCAGGTCCGTCACCGGCGCCCCGGCCACCGCCGCGTGGAAGACGTCGGGGCGGCGCAGGACCGCCATCGCCGAGAGGTAGCCGCCGAAGGACCAGCCGCGGATGGCGACGCGGTCCAGGTCGAGCGGGAAGCGCTCGGCGAGGGCGTGCAGGGCCTCCACCTGGTCGTCGAGGGTGCGGGTCAGATCGCCCTTGACGGCCTTCTCCCAGGCGGGCGAGCGCCCCGGCGTACCGCGCCCGTCGGCGACGACGACCGCGAAGCCCTGGTCGGCGAACCACTGCGAGGTCAGGAAGACGTTCCGCGAGCTGAGCACCCGCTGGGCGTGCGGCCCGCCGTACGGATCCATGAGGACGGGAAGCCGTACTCCGGAGGAGGGGTCGTACCCCGTCGGAAGCAGGACGGCGCACGGAATCCGCCGTGCGCCCCCTTCGGTGAGCGTCACGCGCGGGATGAGCCCCGGCTGCTGCGCGTGTGAGACGACGGTGGCCACCTGCTTGCCCTCGCGCAGGACGCGGACCCGTGAGCCGGCGTGGTCGAGCGTGGCCGAAACCAGCACGGTGACGTCGCCCGCCCGCACCGCCGAGTGCACCCCGGGCTCCTGCGAGACCCGCTCCACGCCGAGTTCGTTGACGCGGTAGACGTGCACCTCGCCGAGGGCCGGGTCGGTGGCGGCCTCGCCCGCGGAAGCCGAGACCAGGACCGAGTCGTCGGTCACGTCGAGCACGGCGCGGACGTGCAGCTGCGGCCCCGTCAACGGCCGCTCGCCGACCGCGAGGACGCGCGCGCCGCCCTCGTCGGCGATCCGCACGAGCTGCCCGCTGGGCGACCAGCAGGGGACACCGGGGAACAGTTCGAGCCAGTCGTCGTCCTCGTCGGCGTGCACCATCCGCGTCGTCCCGGTGTCGGGGTCCACGGCCAGATACAGCGCGCTGCGCTGGTCGCGGGCCTGCACGAGCAGCAGCGGCGCACCGCTCGCCGACCAGTGCACGCGGGCCAGGTACGGATAGCGCCCGCGGTCCCAGACGACCTCCGTGCGGGTGCCGTCGAGGCCGATCACGAAGAGCCGCACCTCCGCGTTGGGCGTGCCCGCCGCGGGGTAGGCGACCTGCTCCGGCTCCCGCTCCGGGTGCGCGGGGTCGGCGATCCACCAGCGCCGCACCGGGGCGTCGTCGACCCGCGCGACCAGGAGCCGGTCGGACTCCGGCGACCACCAGAAGCCCCGGAAGCGCTGCATCTCCTCGGCCGCGATGAACTCCGCGAGCCCGTACGTCACCGTGCCCGCCCCGTCGCCGTCGGGCTCCGCGAGGGCCCGGTCCGCGCCGCCGTCGGCAGCCGTGACGCGCAGCGCGCCCCCGGCCACGTACGCGATGTGCCGCCCGTCCGGCGAGGGGCGCGGGTCGATCACCGGGGCGGGCGCGGGCAGCTCGCGCGCGGTGCCCGCGCGCAGCTCCGCGGCGAAGAGGCGGCCCGAGAGGGCGAACGCCGCCAGCTCGGCCGCCGCATCCGTGGCGTACCCGACGATCCCGGCGCCGCCCTCGCGGCTGCGCTCGCGGCGCGCCCGCTCGGCCGCGGAGAGCTGCTCCGCGGACCCGCCGAGCAGGGCCTGCGGGTCGGCGGCCACGCGCTCCACGGGGGACCCGTCCGTGGCGAGGTCGAGGACCCACAGCTGGTTCGCCCGGTCCGTGCCGGACGCGGAGCGCAGGAAGACGACGCGGGAGCCGTCGGGCGCGACGGTGAACGCGCGCGGCGTCCCGAGGGAGAAGCGCTGCGTACGGGCGTGCAGGCGCGGGAAGGACGGCTGCCGCGCCGCGGTGTCGGAGGGGTCCGTGCGCTCCGGCGCCGCGGCGCCGGGCGGAGTACCGGCGTGCTCGGGCGTCTCGGAATTCTCGGCGGTCTCGGGGTTCTGGGTGGTCATCCCCCGAGCCTAAGTGGGATGCGCCCCCTGTGTTTCGGTGCTCCGACTCATGTGATTCCACGGATAGTTATGATCCGTAGCGCGTGGTGGGTAGGACCTTGCTGGCACGGGTGGAGGACTCCGCCGGCGAGGCAGGGGTGAGGCTCGGGGAAGTGGGAGGTGAACCGGCGTGGTGCTGTCGGTCTCGGTGGTGCTGTTGCTGGCCATCATCGTGGTCATGTTGGTGCGGAAGCAGGGGCTCAAGACGATCCACGCGATCGTCTGCGTCCTGCTCGGGTTCTACCTGGCCAGTTCGTCCGTGGCGCCGACCATCGACGAGCTGTCGACGAACCTGGCGGGCGTGCTCGAGGACATCGACCCGTAGACAAGCGTCACCGCCGCCCCTGTCCCGCCGGTGGAACCGGCGCGACAGGAGCGGACGTGCGGCTTGCGCGCCGGGCGGGTGCGCCGGGCTCGTAGGCTGTTCCCATGACGGAACTGCCCGCCCGGCGCCTGCTGCTCGTGCACGCGCACCCCGACGACGAGTCGATCAACAACGGCGCGACGATGGCCGCGTACGCGGCCGCCGGTGCCCGTGTCACGTTGGTGACCTGCACGCTCGGCGAGGAGGGCGAGGTCATCCCGCCGGAGCTCGCGCACCTCGCCCCCGACCGCGAGGACGCGCTCGGCGCGTACCGCGTCGGTGAGCTGGCCGCCGCGATGAAGGAGCTCGGCGTCGGCGACCACCGCTTCCTCGGCGGCGCGGGGCGCTACCGCGACTCCGGGATGATGGGCCTCGAACAGAACCACCGCCCCGGCGCCTTCTGGGCCGCCGACCCGGACGAGGCCGCCGCGCACCTCGTCGCGGTGATCCGCGAGGTGCGGCCGCAGGTGCTCGTCACCTACGACCCCGACGGCGGCTACGGCCACCCCGACCACATCCAGGCCCACCGCGTCGCCATGCGCGCCGCGGACCTGGCGGGCGAGCCCGGCTTCCGCACCGACCTGGGCGCGCCGCACGCGATCGCCAAGGTCTACTGGAACCGCGCGCCGCGCTCGGTGGTCGAGGAGCGCTTCAGAGGCCTCCCGGACGCTCTCCCCGGCACGCCCTTCACGGCCGTCGCCTCCCTGGCCGACGTGCCCGGCGTGACGGACGACGAGCGGATCACCGCGGAGACCGGCGGGCCCGCCTTCGCCGCCGCCAAGGCCGCGGCCATGCGGGCCCACGCCACGCAGATCGACGTGAGCGAGCCGCTGTTCGCCCTGTCGAACGGCCTGGCCCAGCCCATCTTCGACACCGAGTACTACGAGCTCGTACGGGGCGAGTCGGGGGCGGCGCCCGGCGCGCGCGAGACCGACCTGTTCGCCGGGCTCGGCACGGAAGGGGCGGACCAGTGAGTACGCGATCCAAGGCCTCGTCGTCGGCCAAGGCCGCGAAGCCGTCCGCCAAGGCCGCGAAGCCGTCCCCGGCCGCGGGCTCCGGCGCGGCGGCCGCCGCCGTGCCCGGCAGCTTCCTCGCCCAGCCGCTGAACGCCGCACGCCTGGTGGCGTACGTCGCGCTCTTCCTGCTCGGCGCGTTCGTCGGGGTCGCGGGGGCGCTCGTCCAACAGGGCTGGTTCCCGGGCGGTTTGCTGCTCGCGCTCGCCGGAGCCGCCGGTGCCTTCTACGGCGGCGCCACCGCCACCGGCACCAGAGCCGGGGCCCTCGCGCCCGCCGGAGGGTGGCTCGCCGCCGTCATGCTGCTCACGGCGACCCGCCCGGAGGGCGACTTCGTGTTCGGCGCCGGGCTCGGGTCGTACGTCTTCCTGCTCGGCGGCATGGGCGTGGCTGTGATGTGTGCCACGCTCGGACAGCGGCCGCAACCAGGCGCGTCCGACGCCCGACTTGGCAAGTGACGTACCACTTGAGCCCGTCCCCGGCAGGGGTTTGACGCCGGTCACGGGATGCCTGCCGACGGCGGCCAGTATGGTGGTGCGCGCCGCCGAGCCGCCCGAGTGGTCGAGACGGGCGGCGGAGCCAACCAGGAGAACCTGCCTTGAGTCGTGAAACTGACAGTTCGTCCTCCGGTCCCCACGGGCGCGCGGGAGCCGCGTATCCGTCGGGGACGCCGCCGTACGGATCGCCCGCTCAGGGCGCCGGCCCGGACGGCGCAGCGGACGGCGCCGGGCTGGGGCCCGGCGACCGGCGGTCCGGCGAACCGAAGACCGAGACCACGCTGACCACCCGGATCCGGATCAACATCCCCGGATCGCGGCCCATCCCGCCCGTCGTGATGCGCACGCCGGTCGGGGACGCCGACGGTGACAGAGGCACGGAACCCCACGCCCCGGACGACACCGGCTCCGGTACGGGTGCCGCCTCGGCGCTGCCCGGCCCCGGCGCGCCCGCCCCCGCCCCCGGCGGGGCCCTGAACGGCGGCGCGGCTCCGCAGGCGTCCGCGGGGCCCACCGGAGGTTCCGCTTCCGGCGATGAGGGCGGGGAGCCCGCGAGCGACTGGTTCGCACCGCGCAAGACCCCGGCCAAGGGTCCGTCCACTCCGGCGAGCCCTGCTCCCTCTTCGGGCACCGGTTCGGGTGACTCCGGCACGGGTGGCTACGACGTGTCCGCCGCCGTGGCGGCCGGACCGCTCGGCTCCGGCGGGGAGCCGCGGCGCGACGACCTCCCGTACTTCCCCGGCGACGACCGGCCCGCCGGGCCCACCGGGGGACCGGTGACCGGGGACGGCCCGATGCTGACGCCGGAGCCCGCGGCCGAGCCCGACCCGTACGCGGCGGGGCCCGACCCCTACGGGACCGGCACCGACCCGTTCGCGGGCGGCCCCGCAGGTCCCGGCGGCCCCGGCGGCCCCGGCCGCCTCAGCGACGACACCGCGATCCTCACGCCGCAGAAGCCCGTGCCCGGCGCGGGCGGCCCCGGCGGCATCCGGCCGCCCGCCGCCGGCGTCCCCGGGGGTCCGGGTGGGACGGGCGTCCCCGGAGCGCCCGGAGTGCCGGGAGGAAACGTCTCCGGTGACACGCTCAACAGCGGCATCCCGGTCGTCCCGCCCGCCCAGAACGGGCCGTTCGCGCCCGGCGCCCCCGACGGGCCGCTGCCGCACACGCCGCCCAAGCTGCCCGAGCCCGCGCAGCAGAAGGCCCCGGCCGCCCCGGCGGCCAAGAAGGCGAAGAAGAAGGGCCGCAGCAAGCTGGTCATGCTCGCCGGGCTCGTCGTGGTCATCGGCTGCGGCGCGTACGGCGCGGGCCTCCTGATGAACCACGCCGACGTACCCAAGGGCACCACGGTCCTCGGCGTCGACATCGGCGGCGGCACCCGCGACGAGGCCGTCAAGAAGCTCGACGCGGCGCTCGGCGAGCGCGTCAACAAGCCGCTCAAGCTGACGGTCGGCGGCGACACGCTCACCCTCAAGCCGGACCAGGCCGGGCTCACCCTCGACAGCCAGGCCACGGTCCGCTCCGCCGCGGGCAGCGACTACAACCCCGTGTCGGTGATCGGCGGCCTGTTCGGCGGCGAGCGCGTCGTCGAGCCGGAGATGCCCGTCGACGAGGAGAAGCTGGCGGCCGCCCTGGAGCGCGCCACGGGCGCCGGCTCCGGCACCGCCAAGGAGGGCACGGTCAAGTTCGTGCCCGGCAAGGCCGTCGCGGTCCACGGCAGGGCGGGCAAGGGCATCGACGCGGAGAAGGCCTCGGGCGCGGTCGCGGAGGCGTACAAGAAGCAGGTCGAGACCGGCAGCGCGGGCAGCGTGGCGGTGCCCGTCACGAACCGCAAGCCGACGGTCTCCGACGCCGAGGTCGACCGGTTCATGCGGGAGTTCGCCAAGCCCGCCATGTCCGCCAACGTCACGATCAAGGCGGGCGCCGGCGGTGGCATCCCGCTCGGCCCCGCGCGGTCGCTGCCGCAGATCCTCGGCGTGAAGGTCGTGGACGGCAAGCTCGTCGAGACGTACGACCTCAAGGCGCTCAAGGCCCTCTACGGCAGCACCTTCGACGGCGTCCTGATCCAGCGCGGCAACGGCGAGAAGACGCCGGTCCAGCCGACGGACGTCGCCCAGGCCATGGGCAAGGCGCTGCGCGGCAAGACGCCCGCGGAGCGGATCGGCGTGATCGAGACCAACGCGAGCTAGCCGCTGCCGCACCGGCGCCGGGCGGGACCAGTCACTGGTCCCGCCCGGCGCCTTCGTCTGCCCGCGTGGGTGCCCGCAGCCCTCGGTCAGCTCGTCCGCATGACATCTGTCATGCGGATGTCACCACACCCGACACTGCCGTCGTACCGCTCTGACCAGCGACGATGGTGCACATGACGACGACAGTGACCACCGCGGCGGGCCCCGCGGAGCCCTCGGTGAGTGCCGTGCGGTTCGAATCGGTGACCAAGTCCTACGGCGACGTACGGGCCGTCGACGGCCTGAGCCTCGACCTGCGGCCCGGTGAGACGGTGGCGCTGCTCGGGCCGAACGGCGCGGGCAAGTCCTCCACGCTCGACCTGCTCCTCGGCCTGCGCCGCCCGGACAGCGGCACCGTCAGCGTGTTCGGCACCGGACCGCGCGAGGCGATCACCGCGGGCCGCGTCGGGGCGATGCTGCAGAGCGGCGGCCTCATGGACGAGGTCTCGGTGCGCGAACTGGTCCGCCTCGCCTGCGCGTTGCACCCGCGGCCGTACCGCGTGAACGACGTCCTCGCGCACGCGGGCATCACCCAGATCGCCGACCGCAAGGTCAACCGGCTCTCCGGCGGCCAGGAGCAGCGCGTCCGGTTCGCGCTCGCGACCGCCGGGCCCAACGACCTGATCGTCCTCGACGAGCCGACCACCGGCATGGACGTCAGCGCCCGCCAGGCGTTCTGGGCGACCATGCGGGAGCAGGCCGACCGGGGCCGCGCGGTCCTCTTCGCCACGCACTACCTGGAGGAGGCCGACGCGATCGCGGACCGCGTCCTGGTGCTGCACCGCGGCCGCCTCCTCGCCGACGGCACCGCCGCCGAGATCAAGGCACGGGCGGGCGCCCGCAAGGTCAGCTTCGACCTGGTGGAGCTGGCCGCGCGGGGCGCCGAGCTGACCGCCGAGCTGCGCCGCCTGCCGCACGTCAGCGCGCTCGACGTGTCCGGCCGCACGGTCCGGCTGCAGTCCACCGACGCCGACGCCACCGTGCACGCGCTGTACGGCCTCGGCGTCTACCCCCGCAACCTGGAGGTCGCGGGCCTCGGCCTGGAGCAGGCCTTCGTCGCGATCACCGCGGCCGAGGAGGCGAAGACGGCATGACCGGCACCTCCGCCACTCCGCGCACCTCCATCACCCCGCGCACCGGTACCACTCCGCGCGCCTCCACCACCCCGCACACCGACACGAGCACGGAGACCGACGTGACCACGGCGACGCACACGACGGAAGCGACGCACACGACGACGGCACGGGCGGGCGTCCGGCGGGGCGCGGCGGGCTTCTCCTCCGCGGCCCTCGTCAAGCTGGAGATCAAGCGCTCCCTGCGCAACCGGAAGTTCCTGTTCTTCTCCGTGCTCTTCCCGGCGCTGCTCTTCCTGATCACCGCGGGCGGCCAGGACTCCGACGCCACGATGCCCGGCAGCGGCGGCCTGAGCGTGCCCGCGTACCTGATGGTGTCCATGGCCTCCTTCGGGGCGCTCACCGCCGTCCTGATGGGCAACAGCGAGGTCATCGCCAAGGAGCGCGAGAGCGGCTGGGTGCGCCAGCTGCGCCTGACCAGCCTGCCCGGCCGCGGCTACGTGCTCGCCAAGACCGCCAGCGCCGCGGTCGTCAGCCTGCCCTCGATCCTCGTGGTCTTCGTGGCCGGGGCCGCCGTCAAGGACGTCCGTCTGGACGCCTGGCAGTGGCTGGCCCTGACCGGCGCGATCTGGGCGGGCAGCCTGTGCTTCGCCGCGCTCGGCGTGGCCGTCGGCTACCTCGCCACCAGCGACACGGCCCGTCCGATCGCGATGATCCTGTACTTCACCCTCTCGGTCCTCGGCGGCCTGTGGATGCCCTCCACGACCTTCCCGCACTGGCTCCAGACCCTCGGCGAGTGGCTGCCCACGCACGCGTACGCGGCGCTCGGCCGCGCCATCGAGCTGGGCGGCGCCCCGCACGCCAAGGACGTCGTCCTGCTCGTCGCGTACTTCGCGGCCTTCGCCACGGGCGCGGCCTGGCTGTACCGGAAGGACACACTGAAGGCGTGAACGAACCACTGGACCTGGAACGCCGCCACCCCCTGCACAGCTTCGGGCGGCCCGCCACGGACCGCCGCGCGGCCCGCACCAAGGCCGCCTGGATCGGCATCTGGCTGGTCTTCATGGCGGCACCGGTGAAGGACCTGGCCGACGGCGGCCGCTCCACGGCGGCCACGGTCCTCGGCTCGCTCGGCCTGGCCGCGTTCGTCGGCTGCTACCTCACCCTGGTCTTCCGGTACACGACGCGGGTGCTCAGCTGGCGCTGGGTGTACGTCACCTACGGGGCCCTCGTGCTCCTCGCGGCCGCCCTCTCGGCCTGGATGGACTCCGCCTGGCTCGGCCTGTGGGTGTACGTCGCGGTGTCCGCGGGCGCGGTCCTGCCGATGGGCCAGGCCCTCTGGGCGATCCCGGCCGTCACCGGCGCGATGCTGGCGATCGGCGTGTACGCGCAGGGCGTGGGCGCGGCGGACCTGATCACCGGCCTCGGCGTGACGACCTTCCTCGTCGGCTTCGCGATGACCGGGGTGCGCCATCTGATCCGTACGACCGTCCAGCTCCGCCAGGCCCGCGCCACGGTCGCCCAGCTCGCCGCGAACGAGGAGCGCCTGCGCCTGGCCCGCGACCTGCACGACCTGCTCGGCCACTCGCTGTCGCTGATCACGCTGAAGAGCGAGCTGGCCGGGCGGATGCTGCCCGACCACCCGGACCGGGCCGCCCAGCAGGTCGCCGACATCGAGCAGGTCAGCCGCCAGGCCCTGGTGGACGTCCGCGAGGCGGTCACCGGCTACCGCAGGCTCACCCTGCCCGGCCAGCTCGCCGGGGCGCGCACCGCGCTGACCGCCGCGGGCGTCGAGGCCGCCGTCCCCCTGGAGGTGCCCGAGGGCCCGCAGGGGCCCGACGAGGAGCAGGAGGCCGCGCTCGCCTGGGCGCTGCGCGAGGCCGTGACGAACGTCGTACGGCACAGCGGGGCGAGCCGCTGCGCGGTCACGCTCACCCGCCGCCAGACCCTCGCGGGCCCGGTGCTCGAACTGGCCGTGGAGGACGACGGCGTGGGCCTCACGGCGGGCACCGGCCACGGCAACGGCCTGACCGGTCTCACCGAGCGCCTGGAGGCCGTCGGCGGCGTCCTGGAGGTGGGCTCGGGCGGCGGGCGCGGGGGCCGCGGCTTCCGGCTCGCCGCGCGCGTGCCGCTGGCGGCGGACCCGGCCGGGGCGGCCGCGGCGTCCGCTCTAGGATCACCCGCATGACCGGCACGCACACCCCCGCAGACCCCGGCGAGGACCACGCCCCCGCGGACGGCCCCGTCCGGGTGCTGCTCGCCGAGGACCAGTCCATGGTCCGCGAGGCCCTGGCGGCGCTGCTCGGCCTGGAACCGGACATCGAGGTCGTGGCGCAGGTGGCGCGCGGCGACGAGGTGCTCCCCGCCGCGCGCGCCCACCCCGTCGACGTGGCGCTCCTCGACATCGAGATGCCGGGCCGCACCGGCATCGAGGCGGCGGCGGAGCTGCGCGCGGCCCTGCCCGGGGTGAAGGTCGTCGTCCTCACCACCTTCGGCCGCCCCGGCTATCTGCGCAGCGCCATGGAGGCCGGGGCCGTGGCCTTCCTGGTGAAGGACGCGCCCGCGGCCCAGCTCGCCGACGCCGTGCGCCGCGTCCTCGCGGGCGAGCGCGTCATCGACCCCACGCTGGCCGCCGCCGCCCTCGCCGAGGGCGCCAACCCGCTGACCGACCGCGAGCGGGAGGTCCTGCGCGCCGCCGCCGACGGCTCCACCAACGCCGAACTCGCCGCCGCCCTCCACCTGTCCCAGGGCACGGTCCGCAACTACCTGTCGACGGCCATCCAGAAGCTCGCCGCGCGCAACCGCGCCGAGGCCGTGCGGGTCGCCCGGGACAAGGGCTGGCTGTGACCCGCCGCCCGGCCGGGCTCAGTTGAGCCGCGCCCGGGCCGCCCGCGCCTGGCGCCGCACCCGCTCGGCCGCCGCCGCGTCGCGCGGGGCGAGGGCGTCGGCGTAGGTCTCCAGTTCGGCGGCGCCGGTGCGGAAGTCGCCGCGCTGGACCAGGAGCTGGGCCCGGTCGTGGTGCAGCCCGTCCGCGGGCCCGGGAAGCAGCAGCGCGAGCTCCACGGCCCACAGGGCGACGTCGGAGCGCTCGGGCCGGGCCGCGGCCCAGGCGCGGATGTTGTTCAGGACGCGCAGGACGATCTCGCGCGGGTCGGCGGGCCGTAGCATCGCCGGTTCCGGCGGCGCCCCGGTGGCGCCCGCGACCAGCAGCCGCACCTCCGTACAGCTCAGTAGACGCCCTCCGCCGAACGGGTCGGCGAGCACGCGCTCCTCGCACCCGCCCTGGCCGCCGCAGGAGTCGTACGCGCCGCAGCCCTCGCCCGGGCAGGCGTCCGGGCTGCCGAAGGCGACCACGAAGTGGCCGGGCAGCGCGACGCCGTACACCGGGGCGCCCGCCCGCCGGGCCACCTCGATCCACAGCACGGACAGCAGGATCGGCAGGCCGCTCCTGCGCCGCAGGACGCGGTGCAGGAGGGCCGACTCCAGGCGCTGGTAGTCACCGGGCCGGCCGCCGAACCCGAAGCGCCCGCCAAGGAGTTCGGCGAGCGCGGCGGCCCAGGCGCGGGGCCCGCCCGGGCTCGGCGGAAGCAGCCGCGCGAGCAGGTCGAGCTGGCGCCGCGCTGCCGCCATGCCCGCCCCGTCGAGCGCGGGGTCCGCCTCCGTGGCGATCAGCAGGCACAGCAACGCGAGGTCGGGCCGCTCGGCCCTGGCCTCCACCGCGAAGGCTCGACGCCATGCACGCATACGACGGTGGTGCCCGACCGAGGCCTCCCCAACCGGGTCCTCAGCGGCCGGACCGGACCCGGTGGGGCGCGCCGCGAGGCCTCAGTTGAGCTTCGCCCGGGCCGCCCGCGCCTGGAGCCGGACCCGCTCCGCCGTCGTGGGCTCGATCGACTCGACGACCTCGGCGTACTCGTCGAGCCCCCGCGCCCCCTCCAGGAAGTCGCCGCGCTCGACGAGCAGCTGGGCCCGCTCGTAGCGCAGCCGCGCCGGGTGCGAGGGCAGCAGGAGCGACAGTTCCAGGGCCCACAGCGCCACGTGGGAGCGCTCGGAGCGGGCCGCGGCCCAGGCCCGGATGTTGTTGAGGATGCGCAGCATGATGTTCAGCGGGGCCGCGGCCGTCAGGAGCGAGGAGTTGAGCTTGCCGCCCGTGGTCTGCGCGACCAGCTGCTCCGCGTCCTCGCGGCTCAGCAGCCGCCCGCCGTTGAACGGGTCGGCGAGGACCTGCTCCGTCGCGCCGTACTCGTCCGGGCTGCCGAAGCCCACCACGAAGTGGCCGGGCAGCGCGACGCCGTACACCGGGGCGCCCGCACGCCGGGCCACCTCTATCCACACCACGGACAACAGGATCGGCAGGCCCCGCTTGTGCCGCAGCACCTCGTGCAGGAGCGAGGACTCCAGGCGCTGGTAGTCCGTCGCGGTGCCGTGGAAGCCGTGCCGCCCCCCGAGCAGCTCGGACATCGCGGCGGCCCACGCGCGCGCTCCGCCCGGCCGGTAGGGGAGCTGCCCGGCGAGCGTGTCCAGCTCGATCTGCGCCGCCACGATGCCCGCGTCGTCGAGCTCCGGGTCCGCCTCCCCGCTCAGCAGCAGGCACAGCAGGGACAGGTCGGGCCGCTCGGACCTGGCCTCGTCGGCGAATCTGCGCCGCCATTCACTGGACTTCGCGGGCTGTGCGCGCATCCGTGCCTCTGTCGTTTCTGTGTGGGCCCGTCCGGCCGGGCCGAGGGGTGGTGCCGGGGTGCTGCTTCCCGTGCTGTCTTCGTCGTACGCGTACGCCGGTCGTACGTGTACGCCGGTCGTACGTGTACGCCGGTCGTACGTGTACGCCGGTCGAGCGCGTACGACGCCGTCCGTGCGGGGCCGGAAGGCCGTCGCGCCCGGTCCGGGGTGTCCTGCCGCCCGGGCGCGGCCGCTCGGGCCCTCCGCCGTCGCTCACGCCTCCGGTCGCTCGGGCTGCCTGTAGTGGTGGTAACGGTGGTGGACGGAGAATCCCATCCCGTCGTACAGCGCCCGCGCACCGCCGTTGTCCTCCTCGACCTGGAGCCACGCGGCCGACGCCCCCTCGTCGAGCGCCCGCCGCGCGAGCGCCGTCATCACGGCCGTGGCCAGGCCCCGCCGCCGCGCCGCGGGGTCCACCTCCACCGCCATGAATCCCGCCCACCGGCCGTCGACCACGCACCGCCCGATCGCCGCCGGCACGCCCTCGTCGCCGGGCACGGAAGCGAACCACACCGAGGGGCCGCTCGTCAGTACCTCGACCACATGTGGTCCCGCCGCCCCGGCCCGCCCGTACCGCCGCAGCCACGCCGCGTCGACGCCGCGCGACAGCGTCACCCGCCCGGTGTCCACGGGCAGGTCCCCGACCGGGGCGAGCGCGCCGGTCAGGACCAGCGTGGTCACCTCCCGCGCCCAGCCGCGCCGTTCGAGCTCCGCGCAGAGCCGTTCCTGCGCGTCGTCGACGCCGGTCGCGGCCTGCACGTACGCGGGCAGGGCGCGGTCCGCGTACCAACTGCGCACGTACGCCAGCGCGTCGTCGAGGGGACGGCCCGGATCGCCGAGCGGCAGCACGGAGTTGGCCCGTCGGGTGAATCCGGCGGCGGCCCGCAGCGTCCACGCGCCGAGGCGCTCGCTCTCCACCGGCCGCCAGGAGCGCGCCCCCGCCCGCGCCAGCTCCTCGTACGTCGCGGCGGGTCCCCGGCGGCGCGCGGGCGCGGCCGGCACGACCTTCCCCGCTACCAGGGCACTCTGCGCAATCCGGACAGCCTCGCCACTCTTGCGTGTGATCACCAACACACCGTCGTTCCACGATGTGAGAACGCCCACCGTGTCGGTGAACCGGGAGCCCGGGGCGTCCGCCTCGCTCACACGTCGAACCGATACGCGTTTACCCACGTCAGAAGGGGTGATGCGGACCTCGAGCCGTCCGCCCGCAGTGAATTCCACAGCTCTGTACGCCCCTCCTGTTCGGATCTTGCCCGGGAACGGAGATACTAGGTGCGGGCATCGACGACGCCGCGCTCCCGCGCGCCAGGCGAGCGGAGCCTGAGGACGGCCCGCCAGCGCCCGTATCGAGGAGGAACGACAGCGTGACCTACGTCATCGCGCAGCCTTGTGTCGACGTCAAGGACAAGGCGTGCATCGAGGAGTGCCCGGTCGACTGCATTTACGAGGGCAACCGCTCCTTGTACATCCACCCGGACGAATGCGTCGACTGTGGAGCCTGCGAACCGGTCTGCCCGGTCGAGGCGATCTTCTACGAGGACGACACTCCTGAGGAGTGGAAGGACTACTACAAGGCGAACGTCGAGTTCTTCGACGAGCTCGGCTCGCCCGGTGGCGCCAGCAAGCTCGGCCTGATCGAGCGCGACCACCCCTTCGTCGCAGGCCTGCCGCCGCAGAACCAGTAAGCGGCCGCTCGAGCGCCGCCCCGGTCCCGTACGGCCACGTCCGCTGTACGGGGCCGGGGCGTTTGTACAAGACCCACGCACCGCCTGGAGCGCATCTCGTGTCAGCAGTCTCGGACCGTCTTCCCACGTTCCCCTGGGACAAGCTCGAACCGTACAAGGAGACGGCGGCGGCCCACCCGGACGGCATCGTCGACCTGTCGGTCGGCACCCCCGTCGACCCGGTGCCCGAGCTGATCCAGAAGGCGCTCGTCGCGGCCGCCGACTCGCCCGGCTATCCCACGGTGTGGGGCACGCCCGAACTGCGCGACGCGATCACCGGCTGGTGCGCCCGGCGCCTCGGCGCCCGCGATCTGACCCACCACAACGTGCTGCCGATCGTCGGCTCCAAGGAGCTCGTCGCCTGGCTCCCCACCCAGCTCGGCCTCGGCCCCGGCGCCAAGGTCGCCCATCCGCGCCTGGCCTACCCGACGTACGAGGTCGGCGCGCGCCTGGCCCGCGCGGAGTACGTCACGTACGAGGACCCGCTGGAGCTCGACCCGACGGACCTCGGGCTGCTGTGGCTCAACTCGCCCTCCAACCCGACCGGTCGTGTCCTGTCAAAGGACGAGCTGACCCGGGTCGTGGCCTGGGCGCGCGAGCACGGCGTCCTGCTGGTCAGCGACGAGTGCTATCTGGAGCTCGGCTGGGAGGCCGACCCGACGTCGGTCCTGCACCCGGACGTCTGCGGCGGCTCGTACGAGGGCATCGTGGCGGTCCACTCCCTCTCCAAGCGCTCGAACCTCGCGGGCTACCGCGCGGCGTTCGTCGCCGGGGACGCCGCCGTGCTCGGCGACCTCCTGCAGATCCGCAAGCACGGCGGAATGATGACGTCCGCTCCGACGCAGGCCGCGGTGATCGCGGCCCTCGGGGACGACGCCCACGTCCACGAGCAGCGCGAGCGCTACGCGGCCCGCCGCACGGCCCTGCGCGAGGCCCTGGTCCGGCACGGCTTCCGCATCGAGCACAGCGAGGCGAGCCTGTACCTGTGGGCCACCCGCGACGAGTCCTGCTGGGACACGGTCGCCCACCTCGCCTCCCTCGGCATCCTGGTGGCCCCCGGCGACTTCTACGGCGAGGCGGGCGCCCGCTTCGTCCGCGTGGCCATGACGGCGACGGACGAACGCGTGGCGGCAGCGGTGGCCCGGCTGGGGTAGCCCGCGACGGTGCCGCACCGGCAACGCAAAGGGGTGCGGGGAGCCGAGCGGCTCCCCGCACCCCTTTGCGCGTGCTCGGCCCCGGAGGGTCAGCCCAGGGGCAGGCTCTTCACCGGCAGCTGCTCGGTCGGCAGCCCCTTGCCCGTCGCGTCCCCGAGAACCTCGCCCGCGCCCTCGGCCACGTCATCCGCGGCCCCCTTCGCGGCAGGCGTCGTCGTCTTCGCGCCCTTGCCCACCGCCTTGCCAGCGGTCGGCACGCCCTTCTTGACGGCCTTGCTCCCGGCCTCCGTCGCGACGCCACTGGCCTTCTGCGTCGCACCGTCGACCGTGTCGCCCAGGCTGCTCGGGTCGACGGCGCTGAGCCCGCCCAGCTTCGACGTGTCCGGCAGGTCGGCGGCGCTCGCGGAGCCGGCCGCACCGACCACGGGCGCCGCCGCGGCGACGAGCAGCGCGGCACGGGCGATCCGGCGGGTCAGGGGGAGGGACATGATGCTCCTTAGCGGGAGAGGACGGTGAGGTGTCCGACCGGAGGATCTCCGGCGCTTGACGCAGTGACTACCGCTCGAAGCTCGCGAAGGTTGCGGTGGGCCAACGTAAAGAGTTGGCAATGCGTCGCATTATCGGCTGCGGATAAATTCGGGCAAACGCCATTCGTGGAAATGCTGTCAAGACCGCTCAACACCCCTTGTTCTCAAGGAATTTGAGGGGGCTGCCGCAACTGTTCGAAAGGGCCTGCCGGGCGTCTCCGTGCAGCAATCGCCGTCCCTCATTCGAGGGACCCTTCCGCACTACTGCCCAGCGACGATTCGGACTTCACGCGTCCGCGCGCCGGTCGTGCGCCACATGTCCCCGGAATCACCGGAATCCCCGGCGTTCCACTCCCGGTCCCCGTAGGCGACCCGCTCGATGTGCAGTGCCGTCGCGTTGGCCACGGCCCAGTGCGCCAGCTCCCAGCCGCGTTGCGGAGTGCCGCTTTCCGGTGAGGCGGCGGTCGCCTCGGTGACGGGGACGCTCACCACGCGCCCGCGCGCGGGCGTGCCTTCGGGCAGCACGCCCCGCCCGAAGTCCCGCGCGAGCGCCCGCCGCACCTCCCGCGGGCCGCCCGGATCGATGCCCGGCAGGCCCTGGCAGCTGAGCGTCGCCGGGGTGCGCCCGGTGAGCGCGGCGGCCAGCAGCGCGGCGTCCGGCTCGTGCTTCGCGTACGCCTGCGGGAAGCCGCTGCGCTGCACGCGCTGCGCGGCGACCGTCAGGGGCAGGCGCGAATAGCCCGGCACGTCCTTGAGGTGGTCGTAGAACCGCACCGACGCGTACACCGGGTCCATGATCTGCCGCCGGGAGCCCCAGCCCTGCGAGGGGCGCTGCTGGAACAGGCCGAGCGAATCCCGGTCGCCGTGGCGGATGTTGCGCAGGCCGGACTCCTGGAGGGCCGTCGCGAGGGCGATCGTCACCGCGCGCTCGGGCATGCCGCGCCGGGTGCCGACGACCGCGATGGTCGCGGCGTTGACGGCCTGCTCCGCGTTCATCTCGTACGTCGCCCCGTCGCCGTTGCCCGACACGACCGTGCACCGGGGGTCGGAACGGCTTCCGGAAACGTACTGAACCACGACATAGGCCACCACGGCGAGCAGCGCGGCGAGGGCCGCCCCGGCGCGCGGGAGGCGGCCGCGCCGGACGAGGAGGGACGGCTCGGACACGCGCACCAAGGTACTGGAGCGGACTGACAGTGCCGACCCGGGCACGGAGAGGGACGGTTCGGGCGTGGCGCCGGGCGGCGGGACGGCACGGGAGGCGATCCGCGGCGGAGAGTTAGGGTCGAGGCCATGGATCAGACCCCGGCGCAGCCGCCGCTCGACCTCACCATGGACGCCGCCGCGCTGACGGCCGCGCTCGTCGACTTCCCGTCCCCCAGCGGCCAGGAGAAGGCGCTCGCGGACGCCATCGAGACCGCGCTGCGCGCCCTGCCGCACCTGACGGTCGACCGGCACGGCAACAACGTCGTGGCCCGCACGAACCTGGGCCGCGCCGAGCGCGTCGTCCTGGCCGGTCACATCGACACGGTCCCGATCGCCGGGAACGTGCCCTCGCGCCTGGACGAGGACGGCGTGCTGTGGGGCTGCGGCACCTGCGACATGAAGTCCGGTGTCGCGGTCCAGCTGCGCATCGCCCAGACCGTGCCCGAGCCCAACCGCGACCTCACCTTCGTGTTCTACGACAACGAAGAGGTCGCCGCGCACCTCAACGGCCTGGGGCACGTCGCCGAGGCCCACCCCGACTGGCTCGCGGGCGACTTCGCGGTGCTCCTGGAGCCCACGAACAACCAGGTCGAGGGCGGCTGCCAGGGCACGCTGAGGGTCCACCTGAAGACGACGGGGGAGCGGGCGCACTCCGCGCGCGCGTGGATGGGCTCCAACGCCATCCACGCGGCCGCCCCGATCCTCGCGAAGCTGGCCGCGTACGAGGCGCGCCAGCCGGTCGTCGACGGCCTCCAGTACCACGAGGGCCTCAACGCGGTCGGCATCGAGGGCGGCGTCGCGACCAACGTCATCCCCGACGCCTGCACGGTGGTCGTGAACTTCCGCTACGCGCCCGACCGCACGCCCGAGGAGGCAGAGGCCTTCGTCCGCGACTACTTCGCCGACTGCGGGATCGACGAGTTCGTCGTCGACGACCACACGGGGGGTGCGCGCCCCGGCCTCACGCACCCCTCGGCGCAGGCCTTCCTCGCGGCCGTCGGCGCCGAGGCCCGGCCCAAGTACGGCTGGACCGACGTGGCCCGCTTCAGCGCCCTCGGCGTGCCGGCCGTCAACTACAGCCCCGGTGAGCCGCTCCTCGCCCACAAGGTGGACGAGCGGGTCAAGGCCTCCTTGATCCCCGAGGCGGAGGCCCGGCTGCGCGCCTGGCTCACCTCCTGACCCCGGCCGCCTTGTGGAATTACGCCGCGCGTAACGCCCGTAGACCTACGCTGAAGTGGCACAACGAGTGAGTGGGGCGCGGCAGGGGCCACCCGGCCCGCCGCGACCGTCAGTGGAAGGGGATGTTCATGGGCAGTCCGGAAGCTCAGGGTCCGCCGGAGGAACAGCACCTGGGGCCGGTGGTGCGGCGCCGTGAACAGATCACGCCCGGCACCACCGACCAGCGGCTCCTCGACACCGAGGGCGGCGACTCGGCGTGGGTGCACACCGACCCCTGGCGGGTGATGCGCATCCAGTCCGAGTTCGTCGAGGGCTTCGGTGCCCTGGCCGAACTCCCGAGCGCGATCAGCGTCTTCGGCTCGGCCCGCACCCGCCCCGACAGCGCCGAGTACGAGGCGGGGGTCCGCATCGGCAAGGCCCTCGTGGAAGCGGGCTTCGCCGTGATCACCGGCGGCGGCCCGGGGGCGATGGAGGCCGCCAACAAGGGGGCCCGCGAGGCGAAGGGCGTCTCCGTCGGGCTCGGCATCGAGCTGCCCTTCGAGCAGGGGCTCAACCCGCACGTCGACATCGGCGTCAACTTCCGCTACTTCTTCGTCCGCAAGACGATGTTCGTGAAGTACGCGCAGGGCTTCGTGGTCCTGCCCGGCGGGCTCGGCACCCTCGACGAGCTCTTCGAGGCGCTCACCCTCGTCCAGACCCGCAAGGTGACCCGCTTCCCCATCGTCCTCTTCGGCTCCGCCTACTGGGGCGGCCTCGTCGACTGGCTCCGCGACACGGTCGTGGCCCAGGGCAAGGCCTCGGAGCACGACCTGCTCCTGTTCCACGTGACGGACGACGTGGACGAGGCGGTCAGCCTGGTGACGAAGGAAGTCGGCCGCTAGCCCTCGGCGGCTCGGGCGCCGGACGGGCACGCGCGGCCCGTCCGGCGCCCGGGGCGGCGGAGCGGCTACGCCAGGCCCCGCCGGGCGACCGCCGGAGGCCTGTGCCCCGCGATCGTGGCGACCATGTCGACGACCTGCCGCGTCTCGGCCACCTCGTGCACCCGGTACACCTGTGCCCCGAGCCACGCGGACACCGCGGTCGTGGCCAGGGTCCCCACCACCCGCTCCTTGAGCGGCCGGTCGAGGGTCTCCCCGACGAAGTCCTTGTTGGACAGGGACACCAGCACGGGCCACCCGGTGTCCACCATCTCCCCGAGCCGTCGCGTCGCCTCCAGGGAGTGCCGCGTGTTCTTCCCGAAGTCGTGCCCGGGGTCGATGAGCACGGACTCCCGGGGGACCCCCAACTCCACGGCCCGCTCGGCGAGTCCGACGGTCACGCGCAGGATGTCGGCCACGACGTCCTCGTACTCCATCCGGTGCGGCCGGGTCCGCGGCTGAGCGCCGCCCGCGTGGGTGCACACGAGCCCCACGCCGTACCGCGCGGCGACCTCCGCGAGCTTGGGGTCGACCCCGCCCCACGCGTCGTTGAGCAGATCGGCGCCGACGTCGCACACCGCCTCGCCGACCTCGTGCCGCCAGGTGTCGACGCTGATCACGACGTCGGGGAAGCGCCGTCGCACCTCGGCGACGAACCCGACGGTCCTGCGGGCCTCCTCCTCGGCGGTCACCTCCTCGCCGGGACCGGCCTTGACGCCGCCGATGTCGATGATGGCGGCACCCTCGGCCACGGCCTGCTCCACGCGCGCGAGCGCGGGTTCGTCACGGAACGTGGCGCCCTGGTCGTAGAAGGAGTCCGGGGTCCGGTTCACGATCGCCATGATGACCGGCTCATGCGCCTCGAACACGCGCCTGCCCAGCTTGAGCATCCGCTGTGCGCCTCCCTTTCGTTACGCGGCCGACCGCGTGGCCGTCGCCGCCTGTGACCTTAACTGTCAGAGGCACGTGGCACGATCGGAGCCAGACATCAGCCAGACAGTTCCGTGCCGACCGGCCGCGGTCGGCATCCGAGCGTGGGGACCCGCACAGATGGTCATGTTCCTGTTCCTGGTCGTCGCCCTCGTGGTGGTGGTCGCCGCGGTGACGCTGGCCGTCCTCGGCGGCTCCGAGGGCGGCGCGCTGCCGGACGTGCCGCCGGAGCGCTTCGCGGACCCGCTGCCGCCGGACCGCCCGCTGCGCCGGGCCGACGTGGAGGCGGTCCGCTTCCCCATGACCGTCCGCGGCTACCGCATGGTGGACGTCGACGAGGCGCTGGACCGCCTCGGCGCGGAGCTGGCCGAGCGGGACGCCCGCATCGCGGAGCTGGAGACGGCCCTCGCGGGCGCCCAGGCCACCGCGGTCGGCGGCCCCGGCCTCTTCACGACGTACGCGGGACCCGGCGGCCCGGACCCGGAGGAGCGCGGCCCGAGCGACCGCGCCCCGGACGGCGAGGACGACCCGGCGGCACCCCGGGCCGAGCGACCGGAGGACGACCGATGAGCGACGCGATCCCCGGCCCGGACGGCGCCCTGCGCTGCCCCTGGGGCCTGTCCACCGAGGACTACGTGGCGTACCACGACGAGGAGTGGGGCCGCCCCGTCCACGGCGACGACGCGCTGTTCGAGCGCCTCTGCCTGGAGGCCTTCCAGTCGGGCCTGTCGTGGATCACGATCCTGCGGCGCCGTGAGGGCTTCCGCGCGGCCTTCTCCGGCTTCAAGATCGCCGCGGTCGCGGAGTTCACGGCCGCCGACCGCGAGCGCCTCCTGGCCGACGAGGGCATCATCCGCAACCGCGCGAAGGTGGACGCGACCCTCGCCAACGCGCGCGTGCTCGCCGACTGGCCCGAAGGCGAGCTCGACCGCCTGATCTGGTCGTTCGCGCCGGACGCCGCCGATCGCCCGGCGCCGCGGACGCTTGCCGACGTGCCCGCGGTCACGGACGCCTCCGCGGCCCTGGCCAAGGACCTGAAGAAGCGCGGCCTGCGCTTCATCGGTCCCACCACGGCCTACGCCCTGATGCAGGCCTGCGGCCTGGTGAACGACCACCTCGCGGACTGCGTGGCCCGCGAGGCGGGCCGCTCGGGCGGCTAGCGGCCCAGATAGCGGGGCGCCGCCTTGTCGAGGAAGGCCTGCACGGCGATGGCGTGGTCCTCGGAGGCACCCGCCTTCGTCTGCAGCTCGTCCTCCTTGTCCAGCGTCTCGTCCAGGGAGTGCCCGGCGGCGTACGCGAGGGACTCCTTGATCGCCCCGTACGCCAGGGTCGGGCCCTCGGCCAGCGCCCGGGCCACCGCGCGCGCCTCGTCGGCGAGCGCGTCCGCCGGGACCACCTTGTTCGCGATGCCCAGGTCGAGCGCCTCCTGCGCCTTGATGCTGCGCGGGAAGAGCAGCAGGTCGGCGGCGCGGCTCTGGCCGACGAGCCGGGACAGCGTCCAGGACACGCCCGAGTCGGCGGTCAGCGCGACCCCGGCGAAGGAGGTGGTGAACGACGCGGTGTCCGCGACCACGCGGTAGTCGGCGGCGAGGGCGAAGCCGAGGCCCGCGCCGGCCGCGACGCCGTTGACGCCCGCCACGACCGGCTTGGCCATGCCGGTCAGCGCTCGCACGATCGGGTTGTAGTGCTCGCGCACCGTGCTCATGGTCTGCCCGGAGCCCGACGCGCGCGACTCCTGCAGCACCCCGATGTGCTCCTTGAGGTCCTGGCCCACGCAGAAGGCGCGGCCGGTCGCGGTGAGCAGCACCGCGCGCACCTCCGGGTCGGCCGCCGCCGCGCGCGCCGCGTCCCGGAGGGCCACCTTCGCCTCGGTGTTCATCGCGTTCATCGCCTCAGGGCGGTTCAGCGTGATCGTCGCGAGCCCGTCACTCACTTCGTAGAGCACGGTGTCGGCCATGGTGGGGTCCCCTCCGCTGGTCCTGTGTGGGTGGTCCTGTGGGTGTGTGTCCCTGGGTCTCGGTGCGCCCAGCATGACCTAGATCATCGGCCACCGGTACGCCGTCGGAGATGTGACCTGCGTCAAAGAACAAGAGGCGGAAGAAGCGCCTGGGGCGGCGAAGTATTGCAGTCACATCGCCGAATTGAGTGGTTTTGCGGGCGTGCGTTGCGCAAGCGATGCCGACCGATGTTGGTCATCGGGTCCCGCCATGCGGGATAATGACCTGGAAGCAATGTGTTCGATGCCGGTGACACCTGGGTTGTCGGCTGCGACAAGCTGGTTTCAGGAAGGGGAACGAGCATGGCGGCCATGAAGCCGCGGACGGGCGACGGCCCGCTCGAGGTGACCAAGGAGGGGCGGGGCATCGTCATGCGCGTTCCGCTCGAAGGCGGCGGTCGACTTGTCGTCGAACTGACCCCGGATGAGGCCGACGCACTCGGCGACGCCCTGAAGAAGGTCGTCGGCTGACGCGCAATCGCCCACACTTTTCCACTGCCCCGGCATCGTACGACGAGCCGGGGCAGTGCTGTGTGCGGAAGATCGCCGGGCGGCCCGAAGACATACGGGAGTTTGACGCGCCCCGCCCGCTGACCGCTGACGGCCCCGTCGGCACGGCGGCGTCCTAGCGTTTGACCGCGCACAGCAAGCCGTCGCCCACCGGCAGGATCGACGGCACGAGGTCCTGGCTCTCGCGCACCGCGCGGAGCAGCTCCCGCAGCCGCAGTACCTCTATGGGCTGGGGTCCGGAGTCGACGGTGCGGCCGTCGAAGAACACGCCCTCGAAACAGACGAGGCCCCCGGGGCGCAGCAGGCGCAACGATTCAGCGAGGTAGTCGAGGCACTCGAGCCGATCGCCGTCACAGAAGACGAGGTCGTAGCCGCCGTCGGCGAGGCGCGGCAGGACGTCCAGGGCGCGGCCCGGGATGAAGCGGGCGCGGTTCCCGGCGAAGCCCGCGGCCCGGAACGCCATCCGGGCGAACTGCTGGCGCTCGGGCTCCGGGTCCACGGTGGTCAGCACCCCGTCGGGGCGCATGCCGTGCAGCAGATGGATGCCGGAGACCCCCGTGCCCGTGCCGATCTCGGCGACGGCCTTGGCGTCCACGGTGGCGGCGAGCAGCCGCAGCGCGGCGCCGGTGCCGGGCGACACGGAGCGCAGCCCCGCGTCCCGCGCGCGGTCGCGGGCCCAGAGCAGCGCCTCGTCCTCGGCGACAAAGGCGTCGGCGAACGCCCAGCTCGTCTGCCGGTTGCCGCTAATGGCCCTCTCCTGTCCCCGTGGTTGCCTGGCGGTGACTGTATCCGTTGGGCCCGGGAACCCGCAGATGGGACCGCGCGTTAGTCAGGTGTGAGACCGACCGGGGCAGTCCGGCGGCAGCCGACGGGGGAATCGGATGGATCAAGGCACGCTCGAAAGGGCCGTTCCGAACACCCAAGAGGCAAATCTAGGTAAAAACGCTTATCCGGAGCTAACGGGCGAGGTGGTTATGGTAGGGGCTCCACTGGACACCACCAGAGCCGACAGGGGAGGTGCGGCCGAGTCCGCGGATCAGGGAGGAGCGCTCCGGCGTTTTCTCAGGTTGGCGGGTAGGCCGAAATCCGTGACCGACACCGCTGACCGCGCTAACTCCGCTCAGACCGCGACCTTTGCCGCTGACGCGGATGCCCAGGCGTGGACTCCCCCCACCTGGGAGGAGATCGTCAGCACCCACAGCGGCCGCGTCTACCGCCTCGCCTACCGCCTGACGGGCAACCAGCACGACGCCGAGGACCTCACGCAGGAAGTCTTCGTCCGCGTCTTCCGCTCCCTGTCGACGTACACGCCCGGCACCTTCGAGGGCTGGCTGCACCGCATCACCACGAACCTCTTCCTGGACATGGTGCGCCGCAAGCAGCGCATCCGGTTCGACGCCCTGGGGGACGACGCCGCAGAGCGCCTCCCGAGCCGCGAGCCGTCCCCCCAGCAGGTGTTCAACGACACGCATTTCGACGCGGACGTCCAGCAGGCGCTCGACACCCTCGCGCCCGAGTTCCGCGCCGCCGTCGTCCTCTGCGACATCGAGGGCCTTTCGTACGAGGAGATCGCCGCCACCCTGGGCGTCAAGCTCGGTACGGTCCGCAGCCGTATCCACCGTGGCCGCTCCCAGCTCCGCAAGGCGCTCCAGCACCGGTCGCCCGAGGCCCGCGCCGAGCGCCGTTCGCTCGCGGTCACCGGTGCCGTGGCGCTGGGAGGAGGGGGCGCGACCGCGTGAGTGGATCACGGTCCAATCCTGCCGAGCGGCATTTCGCCGAGCAGCACCTGGGGGACCGGCTCGCCGCGCTGGTCGACGGTGAGCTCGGTCATGACGCGCGCGAGCGAGTGCTCGCCCATCTGGCCACCTGTCCTACGTGCAAGACGGAAGCCGACGCCCAGCGGCGGCTCAAGAGCGTGTTCGCGCAGACGGCGGCCCCGCCGCCCAGCGAGAGCTTCCTCGCCCGTCTGCAGAACCTCCCGGGCATGAGCCTGGACGACATCGAGGGCCAGGGCGGCCCGCGCACCCCCGTCGACGACGGCTTCGCCACCGGCTCGTCCGGCACGACGGGCCTGCCCCGCGGCGGTGTGTTCTCCGTCGGCGGCCCGCGCCCCGACCCCCTCGTCGAGTACGCGCCCTCGGGCGCCCACGCGGCGGTGCTCCCCAGCGAGCAGCGCGGCTTCCGCATACACGCCGTCGGCAGGACCGAGGCCGAGCGGTCCGGCTGGCGCGGGCGCCGGTTCGCCTTCGCGGCCGCCGGAGCCGTGTCCCTCGCCGCGATAGCGCTCGGCGGGGTCACGGTGAGCGCTCCGCTCGGCTCCGCCGACCAGCGCGCGGGCGGCGCGGGGACGAACAGCAACGCCTCGCCGCCGCGCTCGCAGCCCGCGCCCGCCACCGGCGTCCCCGAGTCGACGCGCCGCCGGGGCACCAGTCCCTTCTCCGCCCAGGGGCAGCGGCCCCAGGCGCCCGCACCGACCACGGCCGCGGTGCCGCTCCTGTCCGGCGCGCCCGGGCCGTCCACACCGACGCCCCAGCACCTCACGGCACCGCTGCTCGCCGGTGCCGGGGTCATGTCGCCCCTGGTGCGCGCCGCCGCCCCGGACGATCCGGAGAGACCGGGTGTCCCCGTCGGCGGACTCACGCTGAACGCGGCGGCGGACCCGGCGCCCCGTGCGACGCCGCCCCCCGGCCTCGCCCAGCGACGGGGCACGGCCGAGATCCACTGACGTCCGGCGCGCGGACCTGGTTGAATTCCCCGGTGTGCCCGACGGGCACGGAATCGGCGTCCGCCGTGGGGCAGTTGTGGGGAGAGCATGGACGAGGTCGTGGGTACTGGGCCGAGCGGAGACGTTGGCACTGGGCCACGCGGGGAGGCCGCTCCCCGTGCGGCCGAGGCCCAGCCCCCGGCCCCTGACACCCTGGCCGGGCCCCCGGCCTCCGCGGGCGACCCGGCTGCCGGGCTCTCGGACCCTCCGGCGCCTGAGACCCGCCCCGGCCACGCGTCGCCGACACCCGCCCCGGAGCCAGCGCCCACCCCGGTGGTGACTCCCGCCGCGGAGACCACACCGGCCCTCGCGGTGACGCCTGCCCCGGCGGTGACACCCGCCCCGGAGACAGCTCCCACCCCGGCGGTGACTCCCGCCCCAGAGACCACACCGGCCCTCGCGGTGACGCCTGCCCCGGCGGTGACGCCCGCCCCGGAGACCACACCCGCCCCGGCGGTGACGCTCGCCCCGGCGGCGGCTCCCGCAGCCCCCGGCTCGCACACCGCCTCAGTGGCCGACAGCCACCCCGGCCAGGCGGCCACACCCGCAGCGTCCGCCCCAGCGACACCGGCCGCCCCGCCGGCGCCCCACACCGCAGCCGACCGTCCCAAGCCCCTGCACGAGCCCGACCCCTATGGCACCCCGCCGTACGGCGGGCCCGGCCCCTGGGCCCCCGCCCCGCCCGTGCAGCACCCGGGCACGACCCCGGCCCACGGCACCCCCGCGCCCGCAGCGCCCGCGGCCCCCGTTCCCGGAGCCGCCCCGGCCTACGGCACGGCCCCGGCCCCCGACGCCCCCACCCCCTGGCAGCGCTACGACCCCTGGAGCGTCGCGCCCCTGCAGCAGACCGGTGCCGCCGTCGAGACGCGGGCGCAGCGGCGCAGGCGCGGGCGGCGGGCGCTGGTGGCCGGGGCCGCGCTCATCGCGCTCGTCGCGGGCGGCATCGGCGGCGCCGTGGGGGCGTATCTGGAGCGTGAGGGCGGCATCGGCGGCGGTGGCGTGGAGCTGCCGCAGGCGGGCGCGGAGTCCCACACCCGGCCCAAGGGCAGCGTGGCGGGGATCGCCGCGAGCGCCCTGCCCGGCGTCGTCACGCTGCACGTGCGCGGCGACGACGGGGCCGGCACCGGCACCGGATTCGTCCTCGACGGCAAGGGTCACATCCTCACCAACAACCACGTCGTGGAACCGGCGGGAACGGGCGGCGAGATATCCGTGACCTTCAGCGGCGGCGAGACCGCGCGCGCGAAGGTCATCGGCAGGGACAGCGGATACGACCTGGCCGTCGTGAAGGTCACCCGCGTCCGCGGCCTGAAGCCCCTGCCCCTCGGCAACTCCGAGAACGTGCAGGTCGGTGACCCCGTGGTCGCCATCGGCGCCCCCTTCGACCTGGCCAACACCGTCACTTCCGGGATCATCAGCGCCAAGGAGCGGCCCATCACGGCGGGCGGCGAGAAGGGCGACGGAAGCGACGTCTCGTACGTCAACGCCCTCCAGACCGACGCGCCCATCAACCCCGGCAACTCCGGCGGGCCGCTCGTCGACTCCAAGGCCCGCGTCATCGGCATCAACAGCGCCATCCGCTCCGCCGACGGCGGCTCGGAGTCCGAGGGCGGACAGGCCGGTTCCATCGGGCTCGGCTTCGCCATCCCGATCAACCAGGGCAAGCGGGTCGCCGAGGAGCTGATCAACACCGGCCGGGCCACGCACCCGGTGATCGGCGTCACCATCGACAAGCGGTTCACGGGCGACGGCGCGCGCATCGCGAACAAGAGCCAGAACGGCGGCCCCGCCGTCACCCGCGGCGGCCCCGGCGCCAAGGCCGGGCTCCGGCCGGGCGACGTGATCACCGAGGTCGACGGCCGGCCGGTGCACTCCGGCGACGAGCTGATCGTCAAGGTCCGCGCGCACCGGCCCGGCGACCGCCTGGAGCTGACCCTCGAGCGGGGCGGTGACGAGCGCACCGTGACGCTGGTCCTCGGCAGCGCCAGTGGCGACTGAGCCGGGAGCGCGCTCCCGGCACGCACTTGCCGCTGTTGACGTCGTCGACGCCCGGCGGCTACCGGACGTACAGCAGCGACGGGTACCGTAGAGCGGGTCCGGACGGCAAGGAGCTCAGGGTGTTCAACGACATCGGCGTATTCGAGATAGTGACGCTGGTCATCCTCGCTGTACTCATCTTCGGCCCGGACAAGCTGCCCAAGTTCATTCAGGACGCGTCCCGGACCATCCGCAAGATCCGCCAGTTCTCGGACAGTGCGAAGCAGGACATACGGGACGAACTCGGACCGGAGTTCAAGGACTTCGAGTTCGACGACCTGAATCCGAAGAAGTTCATCCGCAAGCAGATGGAGCGGGACGACCTCGGGCTCAAGGAAATCCGCAACGGCTTCGACCTGCGCAAGGAAATGGCCGAAGTGGCCGACTCCGTGCACGGGCGCGAGAGCGACGCCGAGGACCGCGCGGACGGCGCGAGCCGCTCCGGCACGTCCACGACCTCGGCGAACGGCAGCGGCCGGATCGACATGGAGAAGCGCCCCGCCAAGCCCGCGGCCGACGACCACCCGCCCTTCGACGCCGACGCGACCTGAGCGCACCCGCGTGCGCCATCCGGCGCCACGCGTGCGCCGTCCGGTGCGCCGCGGTGCCCGCTTTCGTGGCCTTCCGGCCACCCGTCCGCCGACTCCTTCGGCGGCTTCCGGAATCGGTGTGGCTATCCTGCCTTGTTGTCCGGCGTGAGGACGCCCGAGGGGGGCGGGCCGCTCCGGACCGACGACAGCGAGGAGGCGGCCGGGTACATGGAGACGACAAGTCGGGTAGGCGCTCAGGCGTCAGCCGCGGACGGTGCCGCGTCGCAAGCGGTGCCCTCCGCCCGGCGTACGGTCGACGGCTACCTGCTGGCGCCCTTCCCCTGGTACGGCCTGGACGAGGCCTTCACGGGACCGCGCTGGCTGATGCAGGTCGGCACCGCGGCGGACGGCGCCGTGGAGCACGGTTCGATCGGCCACGGCGACGAGCCCTCGGTCCGCGCCGACGGCGGCCTCGGCAACGGGGACAGGGAGCGGTTCGCGGTCGTGGTGACCGTCGCCGCCAACCCGGTGCGGCGCAGCGCCGACGGCACGGGCGTCCTGGAGGCCACCTCGGTGTCCTCCGCGGCCTGGCTCGCCGGGGTCGGGCTGCTGTCCTACACCTGGCCCGGGCAGATGGACCACAGCCTGCGGGACGACTGGCTGGACCAGCAGACGGAGACGGCGTGGGTCCTCGCGGACGACCTCGACGGCTCCGACTGGTCGTCCCTCTCCCTGCCGGTGGACGGGGTCCCGACCTCGTTCCACTACCGGGAGTCCGAGTACGGCTGGGTGCTCGCCGGGTCCACCCAGGAGGGGGTGCATCTGGGGGCGTACGGGCGCGGGATGAGCGCGTACGGCCTCGGGTTCTCGGTGGTCAAGGACATCGCGGCCTACGCGAAGTAGTCCTCCGGACAGGTACGCAGGTGGGGGGCGCCGTCATGAGTGACGGCGCCCCCCAGCCGCGGGAACCACTATCGGCCTTCGGCCTCGTCCTCACACGCCGGACGGGCTTGATATTCCGCCGTTCCCCAGGCTCGACACCCCGCCGTTCCCCGGGCTTCGGGTCAGAACTTGTTGCGGGGCGTGATGCCCAGGGACATGCCGGACAGGCCGCGCTGGCGGCCGCCGAGCTTGCCCGCGATCGTGCGCAGCGCGCTGCCCGCCGGGGACTCGGGGTCGGAGAGGACCACCGGCCTGCCCTCGTCGCCGCCCTCGCGCAGGCGCACGTCGATGGGGATGGAGCCGAGCACCGGCACCGTCGCGCCGGTCGTCTTCGTGAGGCCCTGGGCGACCCGCTGGCCGCCGCCCGTGCCGAAGACGTCGACCATCTCGCCGCAGTGCGGGCAGGGAAGCCCGGACATGTTCTCGACCACGCCGACGATCTTCTGGTGGGTCTGGACGGCGATGGAGCCCGCGCGCTCGGCGACCTCGGCCGCCGCCTGCTGAGGTGTGGTGACGACCAGGATCTCGGCGTTCGGCACCAGCTGGGCGACGGAGATCGCGATGTCGCCGGTGCCCGGCGGCAGGTCCATCAGGAGCACGTCCAGATCGCCCCAGAAGACGTCCGCGAGGAACTGCTGGAGCGCGCGGTGCAGCATCGGGCCGCGCCACACCACCGGCGCGTTGCCCGGCGTGAACATGCCGATGGAGATGACCTTCACGCCGTTCGCGGACGGCGGCATGATCATGTTCTCGACCTGGGTGGGGCGGCCGTCCGCGCCGAGCATGCGCGGCACCGAGTGGCCGTAGATGTCGGCGTCGACCACGCCGACCTTGAGGCCGTCGGCGGCCATCGCCGCCGCGAGGTTCACCGTCACGGACGACTTGCCGACGCCGCCCTTGCCGGAGGCGACCGCGTACACCCGGGTCAGGGAGCCGGGCTTGGCGAAGGGCACCTCGCGCTCGGCCTGGCCGCCGCGCAGCGCCGTCGCGAGCTCCTTGCGCTGCTCGTCGCTCATCACGTCGAGGGCCACGTCGACCCGCGTGACGCCCTCGACGCGGGCGACGGCGTCCGTCACGTTCTTCGTGATCGTGTCCCGCATCGGGCAGCCGGAGACCGTCAGATACACGGCGACCGCGACCGCGCCATCCGCGCCGATCTCCACGGACTTGACCATCCCCAGTTCGGTGATGGGCCGCTGGATCTCGGGGTCGTTCACCGTCGCCAGCGCTTCGCGCACCGCGTCTTCCGTAACCATGTACTCGATGGTACGGCTCCCGGTAGGGGGGTTCGGAAGGCCCGTCAGCGGTCGCCTACGTCACGTGCCCGGGCGGCGTCGGGCGGGAATACCGAACGCTGCTCCTCCAGCTCCTTGACCAGGTCCTGGAGTTCGGAGCGGAGCCAGTCGCGGGTGGCGACCTCGCCGAGGCCCATGCGCAGCGAGGCCAGCTCCCGCGTCAGGTACTCGGTGTCGGCGATGGAGCGCTCGTTCTGCCTGCGGTCCTGCTCGTGAGTGACGCGGTCGCGGTCGTCCTGGCGGTTCTGCGCGAGCAGGATCAGCGGGGCCGCGTAGGACGCCTGGAGCGAGAGCATCAGGGTCAGGAAGATGAAGGGGTAGTTGTCGAAGCGCAGGCTTTCGGGGGCGGAGACGTTCCAGACCACCCACATGATGATGACGACCGTCATCCAGACGATGAACCGGCCGGTGCCCAGGAAGCGCGCGATCCGCTCCGAGAGCCGCCCGAAGGCCTCCGGGTCGTAGTCCGGAAGGAGTTTGCGGCGCCGCGCGCGGGGCTGGTCGAGGCGGAACCGGGGCCGGTTCTCCGGCCGGGGCTCGCGCCGCTCCTCGCGCGCCTCGCGCTCGCGCCCGCCGGCGCGTCCCTGCCGTTCACGCGCCATGGCCGGCCTCCTCCTGGAGGTGGAACTCCGTCTCGCGCCAGTCCTCGGGCAGCATGTGGTCGAGTACGTCGTCGACGGTGACGGCCCCGAGGAGCGCGCCGCCCTCGTCGACCACGGGCGCCGCCACCATGTCGTACGCGGCGAAGAAGCCCGCGACGACCGGCAGCTGGTCCTCCGGCGAGAGGGGCCGCAGATCGTCGTCGAGGATCGAGCCGACCAGCGTGTAGGGCGGGTCGCGCAGGAGCCGCTGGAAGTGCACGGTGCCCAGGTACTTGCCGGTCGGGGTCTCGTCCGGCGGGCGGCACACGTACACCTGCGCGGCGAGGGCGGGCGAGAGGTCCTCCTGCCGCACCCGGGCGAGGGCGTCGGCCACCGTGGCGTCCGGGCGCAGCACGATCGGCTCGGTCGTCATCAGACCGCCCGCCGTGCGCTCCTCGTACGCCATCAGGCGCCGTACGTCGGCCGCGTCGTCCGGCTGCATCAGGGTCAGCAGGCGTTCCTTGTCGTCCTCGGGGAGCTCGGCGAGCAGGTCGGCGGCGTCGTCCGGGTCCATGGCCTCCAGGACGTCGGCGGCGCGCTCCTCCTTGAGCTTGCCGAGGATCTCGATCTGGTCGTCCTCCGGGAGCTCTTCGAGGACGTCGGCGAGCCGGTCGTCGTCGAGGGCGGCGGCCACCTCGGCGCGGCGCTTGGCGGAGAGGTGGTGCAGGACGTTGGCGAGGTCGGCGGGGCGCAGCTGCTCGAAGGTGGCGAGCAGGTTCTCGGCGCCCTGCCCGTGCTCCTCCAGGGAGAAGCCGTCCACGGCGGACCAGTCGACGGTCAGCGTCTCGCCCTTGCGCCGGAAGGCGCCCTCCTTGCCCTTGCGGACGAAGACCCGGTCGACCTCCCAGTCGCGGCGGGCCGGGAGCTGGCGCACGGACACGTCGAGGACGGTGACCTCCTCGCCGGTCTCCACCAGGCGCACGCGCCGGTCGAGCATCTCGCCGAGGACGAGGCGCTCGGTGGGGCGCTGCTCGAAGCGGCGCACGTTCAGGACGCCGGTGCTGATGACCTCGCCGGACTCGATGCCGGTCACCCGGGTCATGGGCAGGAAGATGCGCCGACGGGTCGCGAGTTCGACGACCAGGCCGAGCAGCCGGGGCGGCCTCCTGCCGACGCGGAGCATGACGACGAGGTCGCGCACGCGGCCCACCTGGTCGCCGTTCGGGTCGAAGACCGCGGTGCCGGACAGGTGCGAGACGAAGATCCGGGGCGCGCCTCCTGCCATGTGCCGCGCCTTTCTCGGGGTGCGTCAGGGAACCGTTTCGGCGGTATGTGCCCTATGCCGGTGATACGGGGTTCAGGCTAGCCCGTACCCCGCGCATATGCCCTGGTGAGCGGTCCGGACGGACTGGCTCCGAGAGGCGTGGGAGACACCGGTACGCTGCGGTACGCCAGGCCGTCCAGGCGTACGGCCGTGGCCGTAGACGACGTCCGCACGAGAGGCAGCCCCACCTGTGACTGCGATGCGACCGGCTCCCCGATTCCGAAGGTCCGCGCTCCTTGGCGCGGTGTGTGCGGGGCTCGTGGTGGGCGGTGCGGGGCTGACGGCGTGCGGCGGTGGCGGACAGGACCCGGACCAGGGCACGAACGGCGTCGGCAAGCTCTCCGCGGCCAGGATCCAGAGCAAGGCCCGGCAGGCCGCCGAGGCGGCACCCGCCGTGCGTCTGTCCGGCAGCGTGGTCACCAAGGGGCACACGTACAAGCTCGACATGCGGCTCACGGCCAACGGCGGGACGGGCACGGTGACGTCCAAGGGCCAGACGTTCGAGCTGCTTCGCGTCGGCGAGAACCTCTTCCTGAAGGCGGACTCGGCCTTCTGGGCGCACCAGGGCGAGGGCGGCGGCTCCTCGGGCGCGGACAGCTCGGCGGCGGCCAAGCTCGACGGCAAGTACGTGAAGGTGCCCCAGGGCGACCCGGCCTACCGCAGGCTCAGCGGGTTCACCGACAAGGACGTGCTGCTCGACGGCACCCTCGCGCTGCACGGCACGCTGGCCAAGGGGGAGCGCGGCGGCTCCGGCACCAAGCGCTACATCAGGATCAGCGGTGACGAGGGCGCGGGCGGCAGCCTGGAGGTGTCCCTCGACGGCAAGCCGTACCCGCTGACCCTGCGGCGCGCGGGCGGCGCGGGCACGCTGCGGCTCAGCGAGTGGAACCAGGCCGTGCCGCTGAAGGAGCCGGGCCTGAACGAGACGGTGGACTACGGCAAGCAGCTGCCCACGTCGTAGCCGCCGCTCAGCGGCGCTTCCTCCGTCGGCCCAGGAGCAGCTTCGGCAGCCCCTCCGGCATGGGCGCGCGGGTCGTCGCGGGCGTCGGCAGGGGCGGGGCCGCCAGCGAGCCGCCGGGCGGCTCCAGGTCCGCCTCGCGCGGCGTGAGGCGCAGCACGCGGCACTCGGCCGCCCAGCGCTCGACGACCCGCTCGCCGTCGGGGGCGTTCAGGCGCTTGCCCTTCAGCTCGGCGACCGCCGCCTCCCACTCCTCGGTGCGCGGCGCGAGCTCCGTGACCGTGGCCGTCCAGGACAGGAGGCGGCCGCCCTTGTCCTTGCTGCGCACGGTCACCTCGGCGGCGGCGCCGTCGGCGAGGTGCGGCAGGGGCTGCTCGCCGGGGCCGTCGCCCACGAGGTGCGCCGCGCCGTCGAGCCAGACGTGCCACAGGGCGCGGGCGGGACCCGCGCCGCGCACCCAGATCAGGCCGGACTTCTTGGTGGCCTCTTCGATCAGGGCGCGCCCGAACAGGGTGTCAGCGGTCATGACGGCAGCTTAGCCAGCGGGCCCGCGGCCGGGGCCCCGCTCACAGCCAGCCGTTGCGCTTCAGCGTGCGGTGGATCGTGTAGCAGACACCGGCGATCAGGCCGAGCACCATCGGGTAGCCGTAGCGCCAGTGGAGTTCGGGCATGTGGTCGAAGTTCATGCCGTAGACGCCGCACACGGCCGTGGGGACGGCGATGATGGCCGCCCAGGACGTGATCTTGCGCATGTCCTCGTTCTGCGCGACGGCGGCCTGCGCGAGGTTGGCCTGGAGGATCGAGTTGAGCAGCTCGTCGAAGCCGAGCACCTGCTCCTGGACGCGGGCGAGGTGGTCGGCGACGTCGCGGAAGTACTTCTGGATGTCGGGGTCGACGAGCCGCATGGGGCGCTCGCTGAGCAGCTGCATCGGGCGCAGCAGCGGCTGCACGGCCCGCTTGAACTCCAGGACCTCGCGCTTGAGCTGGTAGATCCGCCCGGCGTCGACGCCGCGCGAGCCGCCCTTGCCGGTGGCCGCGAAGACCTCGTTCTCGACGTCGTCGATGTCGACCTGCATCGCGTCGGCGACCGCCAGATAGCCGTCGACGACGTGGTCGGCGATGGTGTGCAGGACCGCCGACGGGCCCTTGGCGAGCAGTTCGGGCTCGTCCTGGAGGCGGCGGCGCAGCGTGCGCAGCGAGCCGTGGCCGCCGTGCCGGACGGTGATGAAGAAGTCCCGGCCGGTGAAGCACATGACCTCGCCGGTCTCGACGACCTCGCTGGTGGCGGTCAGCTCGGCGTGCTCCACGTAGTGGATGGTCTTGAAGACCGTGAACAGCGTGTCGTCGTAGCGCTCCAGCTTGGGCCGCTGGTGGGCGTGGACGGCGTCCTCGACGGCCAGCGGGTGCAGCCCGAACTCGGCGGCGATGCCCGCGAATTCGGCCTCCGTCGGCTCGTGCAGGCCGATCCAGGCGAAGCCGCCGTCGCGGCGGACCTGGAGCATCGCCTCGTGCGGGGTGAGGGTCTCGTCGCAGGACACGCGGCGGCCGTCGCGGTAGACGGCGCAGTCGACGACGGCGGACGCGACGCGGGGGTCGCGGGTCGCGTCGTACGAGCTGTAGGCGCCGCTGTCCTTGCGCAGGGAGGGACGGACCGCGGCACGCAGGTCACGGATCATCGACATGGGCAGGCTCCTTCGACGAAAGGGCCGCCTGCGGCGGGTGGAACTGCCCGGAATGGGGACGTCCGGCTGTGCTGGGAGGCACGTCCACAAAGCGGGGAGCACCGCACCGTCGCGGAGGCAGCAACGCTACTGATGCAGATCAGGTGAAACGCGGTGCTCTTCCGTCGTGCGGGGCACAGGCCGGTCGGGGCCGAGGGGTTCGTGAAGTGCCGGGCGCACGGCCGCAGCGTCGTTGCTGCGGGAGGTCAGCGGGCGGAAGAGCGAGTGGTACTGCACGGTCGACTTCGATCCACTGCAGCCCCACCTCCTCCGGCCGGTCCCCCGTAGGGGAGTTCCCAGGCGCACGCGGGCGCCGTCCGTCGAGTTCGGGCCCGAGGGCCCTGAGGTCCGGGCTTGAGAGCGACGCTTCTGCGTGCCGCCCGGGCCAGCAGCCAACAGTATCAGCCGACCGGTGCGCCAAACCCCGACCTTTACCCATCACTGACGAGTTCTATGCTCACGGCATGGCTGATGTTCTTGCTCTGGTCGAGGCCCGGTTGCGCGACGGCCTGGGCGAACCGGACGCGCGCGCGGCGGTGACGTTCCTCGGTACGGACCGCGTCGAGGTGCTGCGTTTTCCGGCCGAAAGCACGGGGGTCGTGCGGTACGCCACCCTCGGCATGTCCGCCCAGCCGATGGCCGACCCCACGGCCGTCCTCGCCGACCCGGTGAAGGGCCCGCGCGCGGAGCTGATCCTGTCCGTGCGGGGCGGCGTCGCCGACACCGACAAGGTGCTCAGGCCGCTGGCCGTGCTCGCCGCCTCACCCCAGGTCGAAGGCGTCGTGGTGGCTCCCGGCAGCTCGCTGGACGTGGGCGAGCCGCTGTGGCCGGGCGCGCCCTTCACCTCGGTCCTCGTCGCCGAGCCCGGCGGCCTGGTGGCGGATCTGGAGCTGGACGAGCCGATGGAGCCCGTACGGTTCCTGCCGCTGCTCCCGATGACGCCGAACGAGGCGGCCTGGAAGCGGGTGCACGGCGCGCAGGCCCTCCAGGAGCGCTGGCTGAGCAAGGGCACGGACCTGCGCGATCCGCTGCGCGCGGGCGTCGCCCTGGACTGAGGCCGGCCTGAGGCGGGACTGAACGGACCGTGCGTCCGGGCGCGGGTGCGTCTACGCGCCCGCGCCCGGTGCACTCGCTCTCCTGGGCCGTACGTCTCCCCGGCCCTGGACCATCGGCGCCCCTGCCCCCACCGCCGTACGCCTACGTCACCCCGGACCGAAGACGTACGCGGTCCCGCGCGGCCGGGCCCCTCGCTGGCCCCTCCCGGCGCCCGCGCCGTGCGGGCGCACTCCGGACGGGTGATCGTCCTTGACGCGGCGTCCACCGGGGAGGACCGTGGGGCGCTATGAGGGGCGAACCCAGTTGCCCGAAGTGTGGTGGCCGGGTCAGGGCTCCCGGCCTCTTTGCCGACTCCTGGCAGTGTGACGTGCACGGCACCGTGCATCCGCTGCAGCCCGTGATCCCGCCCAGCGTCGAGGCGCTCAGCGTCGTGGTGCACCGTGCGCAGGTGCCGGTGTGGATGCCCTGGCCGCTGCCCGTCGGCTGGCTCTTCACCGGGGTGGCCTGCGCGGGCGACGACCGCAGCGGCGGCCGGGCCACCGCCGTGGCCTGTTCGGGGCCCGCCCCGCTCGGTGGTGGCGGTGAACTCATCCTGGTCGCCGAGGAGTTGGGCGTCGGCCTCGGCGCGCGCTACGCGGGCATCGACGGCCCCGACCCCGGCCCCGGCATGAACGTCGGCAAGCCGCCCGCCGCCAAGGTCCTCGCCGCCGGGCGCCCGACGCCCATGTGGCACGTGACGGGCACGCCGGAGGACCGCGCGGTGTTCGCGGGCGAGGCGTGCGGCCTGTGGCTGTGGGCGGTCGCGTGGCCCGAGCAGTCGGGGCTCCTGATGTACGACGAGCTGGTGCTCACGGACCTGCGGGACGCGGGGGCGGAGGTCGAACTGCTGCCCTGCGGAGCGCTGTCGCCGCGCCTGCTGACGCCGTAGGAGCGCCCTCGCGGGGGCGCCCCGGTCCCGCCCCTTCCGGGAACGGCCCGTCCGGCGTTCGAGGACGAGGCGCGGAGCGCCGACAGGGGCCGGGTGCCAGGGGCGGCAGCCCCTGGTTCGGTGAAGGGGCGGGACTGGGGGCCACCCGGCCGGGACCGTTACCCTTAAGCGTCCCCGTCCGTCCCGAAAAGCGTGGAGCCAGCACGTGCGCATCGACCTGCACACCCACTCCACCGCTTCCGACGGCACGGACACCCCGGCCGAGCTGGTGCGCAACGCCGCCGCCGCGGGGCTCGACGTCGTCGCCCTGACCGATCACGACAGCACGCGCGGCCACGCCGAGGCCATCGCCGCGCTGCCGCCCGGCCTGACCCTCGTCACCGGCGCCGAGCTGTCCTGCCGCCTCGACGGCGTGGGCCTGCACATGCTGGCGTACCTCTTCGACCCGGACGAGCCGGAGCTCGCGCGGGCGCGCGAGCTGGTGCGCGACGACCGGGTGCCGCGCGCGCGGACCATGGTCCGCAAGCTCCAGGAGCTCGGCGTCCCCGTGACCTGGGAGCAGGTCGAGCGGATCGCGGGCGACGGCTCCGTGGGCCGCCCGCACGTCGCCGAGGCCCTCGTGGAGCTCGGCGTCGTCGCCAGTGTCTCGGACGCCTTCACGCCCGAGTGGCTCGCCGACGGCGGGCGCGCGTACGCGGAGAAGACCGAGCTCGACCCGTTCGAGGCGATCCGCCTGGTCAAGGCCGCGGGCGGCGTCACCGTCCTCGCCCACCCGGCCGCCGCCCAGCGCGGCAGGATCGTCCCGGAGTCCGCGATAGCCGAGCTGGCCGCAGCCGGTCTCGACGGCATCGAGGTCGACCACCCCGAGCAGCTGGCGTACGCCCCCGAGGCGGGTCCGCGCCTGCGCGGCCTCGCCGCCGACCTCGGCCTGCTCGTGACCGGCTCCAGTGACTACCACGGCAGCCGCAAGACCGTCTCGCTCGGTGAGTACACCACCGACCCCGAGATCTACGGCGAGATCACGCGCCGCGCCACCGGGGCCTTCCCGGTGCCGGGCGCGGGCGGAGACCTGTCCGCCTAGCGGGCGCGTCCGCCGTCCGCCACGTCTGTCCGGGGCCGCGGCCCCGCCGCGCCGTGCGCGGCCACCGCCCCACCTCCCTCACCTCGTACGACTCTCTGCAAGGCCATCACCGTGTTCGACGTCGCCGTTTTCGGATCTCTCTTCCTCACCCTTTTTGTCATCATGGATCCCCCCGGGATCACGCCGATCTTCCTTGCCCTGACCGCGGGCCGCCCCGCCAAGGTGCAGAAGAAGATGGCCTTCCAGGCCGTCTGTGTGGCCTTCGGGGTCATCGCTCTGTTCGGTGTCATCGGCCAGCAGATCCTCGACTATCTGCACGTGTCGACGCAGGCCCTGATGATCGCGGGCGGCCTGCTCCTGCTGCTCGTCGCGCTCGACCTGCTCACCGGCAAGACCGACGAGCCCCAGCAGACCAAGGACGTCAACGTCGCGCTCGTCCCGCTGGGCATGCCGCTGCTCGCCGGGCCCGGCGCGATCGTCCAGGTGATCCTGGCCGTCCAGCACGCCAGCGGCATGGAGCAGGTCTCGGTGTGGGCGGCGATCCTCGCCATCCACGTGGTGCTGTTCCTGGCGATGCGCTTCTCGCTGCTGATCATCCGGGTCATCAAGGACGGCGGCGTCGTCCTGGTGACGCGCCTCGCGGGCATGATGCTGTCGGCGATCGCGGTCCAGCAGATCGTCAACGGCGTCACCCAGATCATCCGGGGCGGCTGACGCCCCGCGCGCACCGCGCACCCACGAACAGAGCCCTGTACGTCACCGGCGTGATCCGGTGTCGTACAGGGCTCTGGAGCGTGATGGGTGGGGACGTGCGGCGTTACGAGGCCGTGGTGTCGGCCGGGCGGATGTAGAGGCGCTGGCCGATGGCGGCCGCCTGCTGCACGATCCGATTGACGGAGGCGGCGTCCACGACGGTGGTGTCCACAGCGGTGCCGTCGACGTCGTCGAGTCGCATGATTTCGAAGCGCATGGGCTTCTCCCTTCGTCTGGTGATCCTCCTGAGGAGAACTGCGGTTACATACGGGTCCAACGAGTTTCCCGCCTCAAACATTCCCTACGCTAAGGAAATTTTTTGAGAGGCTAATGAACGTCGTGTTGCCGCCCCGTTTCGCGGCTGGTTGTGTTCGTTGCGCAACAAACACTGGTTGTGCCCCCTGTGTGACGGACGCGACAATGTGTTCCGTATGGACACGGACGAGACCACCCACGAGACCGTCGAGGTCAACGCCCTGCTGGCGCGCGCCAACGGGCTCCTTGAGCGCATGCTCGCCGAGGTGGCGAAGACTCCGTCCACCCACGCGATCTTCGTCGACGCCGGATATCTGTACGCCGCCGCGGGACGCCTCGCCGTGGGCACCGAGGACCGGCGCGCCTTCGACCTGGACGCCGAGGGGCTCATCGACGCGCTCATCGACAAGGCGCGCACGATCTTCGCCGACAGCAGGCTGCTGCGCGTGTACTGGTACGACGGCGCCCGGCGGCGCATCCACACCAGTGAGCAGCAGTCCATCGCCGAACTGCCCGACGTCAAGGTCAGGCTCGGCAACCTCAACGCCAACAACCAGCAGAAAGGCGTCGATTCGCTGATCCGCAGCGACCTGGAGTCCCTGGCCCGGCACCGGGCCATCAGCGACGCCGCGCTCATCGGCGGCGACGAGGACCTGGTGTCGGCCGTCGAGGCCGCGCAGGGCTACGGCGCCCGCGTCCACCTGTGGGGCATCGAGGCCCCCGACGGGCGCAACCAGGCGGAGCCGCTGCTGTGGGAGGTCGACAGCCAGCGCACCTTCGACGCCGACTTCTTCAAGCCGTACATCAGCCGCCGCTCCGCCCTGCCGTACGAGGGCCCGATGGCGGCCTCCCGGCCCTCCCGGGACGACGTGCGCTTCGTCGGCGCGCAGATCTCCGCGAAGTGGCTGTCGGCGCGGGGCCGCGAAGCCCTCGTGGGGCTGCTCCCCGGCCACCCCTATCTGCCCGGCTCGGTCGACCAGGAGCTCCTCGTCGAGGCGGAGCGGCTGCTCGACTACTCGCTGCGGGGCCAGTCCGACCTGCGGCGGGTGCTGCGGGACGGCTTCTGGGAGCACCTCCAGAAGTGTTACTGAGGCGCCGGACTCAGCGGGTCCGGTCCCAGAAGGAGACGAGCGCGGTGGCCGTCGCCCCGGGCCGGTCGGTGTTGGGGGAGTGGTCGGCACCCGTGATGACCGTCCGGTCCGCGCCGAGGCGCTCGGCCATGTCGTCCAGGAGCGGCACCGGCCAGGTGTCGTCCCGCTCCCCGGACAGCACGTGCACGGGCAGCGCCAGGGCGGCGAGCTCGGTCACGCGGTCCGGCTCGACGCACAGCTGTCTGCCGGTGGCGATCAGCTGGGCCGGGTTGTTGCGCAGCCAGCGGGCGCGCAGGGCGTCGCTGTCCGCGCCGCCGTTCACCTCGGCGTCCTCCGGCGGGTCCATGGCCCGCATCGCCTCCCACACCGTGGCCATCGAGTGCGCCGCGAGGGCGTCCGTGAGCAGGGTGGCGCGGGCGCGCTGGGACGGTGCGATGCGGCCGGGGCCCGATGACATGAGCGTGAGCGAGGCGAAGGTGCCCGCGGGGGCGGCCAGCGCGGCCGTGCGGGCGATCAGGCCGCCCAGGGAGTGCCCGACGAGGTGCAGGGGAGTGCCGGGCGGGTCGTCGAGCGCGGCGGCCTGGGCGAGTGCGTCGCGGGCCAACTCGCTCAGGGAGTAGGCGGATTCGTCGTCCGGTCCTTCGGACTCGTACTGTCCGCGTCCGTCCACGGCCACGGCGCGGTAGCCCGCGTCGGCCAGCGGCCGGAGCAGCGCGATGAAGTCCTCCTTGCTGCCGGTGAACCCGGGCAGGAGCAACGCGGACCCCTTGACCTCGCCGGTCGGTCGGGCGGGCGCGGCATCCAGGACGGCGAACTCCCCGCGCCCGGTCTCCAGCACCCGGGCCCGGGTGCCGGGGGGCGGGGTGAAGGTGGGGGGCCTACTCATGCGACGTACGTTAACGGGTGCCCGGCGGCTCGGCGCCGTGGGGAGGAAGACAGAAAGCCCGCCGCGGGTGCGGCGGGCTTTCCCAGGGGTGACGGGCGGCTACTCCGCGGCGTCGGAGGCCTTGCCCGCGCGGGTGCGGCGGCGTCGGCGGGGCGTGCGCGGAGCCGACTCCGACTCCGCGGCAGGGGCCTCGGCGGCGGCCGGAGCCTCGGCGGCAGCGGCGGCCTCCGCGGCGGACACCGGGGCGCCCGCGCGGGTGCGGCGGCGCCGGCGCGGCGTACGCTCCTGGCGCTCGGCGGGCTCCTCCGCGGCGGCGGTGGTCCGGGAGCGGCCACGGGACCGGCCCTTGGCGCCCCCGCGGGCGGACGACTCGCCGAGGTCCTCGATCTCCTCGGCGTCGAGGCCCGCCCGGGTGCGCTCGGCGCGCGGCAGGACACCCTTCGTGCCGACGGGGATGTCGAGCTCCTCGTACAGGTGCGGGGAGCTGGAGTACGTCTCGACCGGGTCGTTGAAGTCCAGCTCCAGCGCCTTGTTGATCAGCTGCCAGCGCGGGATGTCGTCCCAGTCGACCAGCGTGATCGCGATGCCCTTGGCGCCCGCGCGGCCGGTGCGGCCGATGCGGTGCAGATACGTCTTCTCGTCCTCGGGGGACTGGTAGTTGATGACGTGCGTGACGCCCTCGACGTCGATGCCGCGGGCGGCGACGTCGGTGCACACGAGCACGTCGACCTTGCCGTTGCGGAAGGCGCGCAGGGCCTGCTCGCGGGCGCCCTGGCCGAGGTCGCCGTGGACCGCGCCGGAGGCGAAGCCGCGCCGCTCCAGCTGCTCGGCGATGTCCGCGGCCGTGCGCTTCGTCCGGCAGAAGATCATGGCGAGGCCACGGCCGTCGGCCTGGAGGATGCGGGACACCATCTCGGGCTTGTCCATGGAGTGCGCGCGGTACACGTGCTGCGCGATGTTCGCCACGGTCGCGCCCTGGTCGTCCGGCGCGGTGGCGCGGATGTGCGTGGGCTGCGACATGTAGCGGCGGGCGAGGCCGATGACGGCGCCCGGCATGGTCGCGGAGAAGAGCATCGTCTGGCGCTTCACCGGCAGCAGGTTGATGATCTTCTCGACGTCGGGCAGGAAGCCCAGGTCGAGCATCTCGTCGGCCTCGTCGAGGACGAGGCACTTGACGTGCTTCAGGTTCAGCTTGCGCTGCCCCGCGAGGTCGAGCAGGCGGCCGGGGGTGCCGACGACCACGTCGACGCCCTTCTTCAGGGCCTCGACCTGCGGCTCGTAGGCGCGGCCGCCGTATATGGCGAGGACGCGGACGTTGCGCGCCTTGCCGGCGGTCAGGAGGTCGTTGGTGACCTGCGTGCACAGCTCGCGGGTGGGGACGACGACGAGCGCCTGCGGGGCCTGCGTCAGGTCGTCGGGCGTGCCGCGGCCCGCCTCGACGTCGGCGGGGACGACGACGCGCTCGAGGATCGGAAGGCCGAAGCCGAGCGTCTTGCCGGTGCCGGTCTTGGCCTGGCCGATGACGTCGGTGCCGGAGAGCGCGACGGGGAGCGTCATCTCCTGGATGGGGAAGGGGTTCACGATGCCGACGGCCTCAAGGGCCTCGGCTGTCTCGGGGAGGATCCCGAGATCCCGGAAAGTGGTAGTCAGGGCAATGCCTCTTCTGTGAGACGCGGCGCGAGGCGAACGCTGGGGGTCGTGACCGTGTCGGGGACTACCGGCCGCCTGTGGAACGAACCGGGCGGGCCAGGTGGCACGGGACCACTGCCGACGCTCGAGCGCTCACACCGCTGAGGGTCCCTCCGCATGCCGTACGCACTGTGCGTACGCCCTGGAGGGCTGTCTGGTCGGAGCCGATCGGGCCACCGACCGGGCATCCTCATTCATACGGCCCGTCGAATATTCGGCGGGCGCATTACCACTGTACCCCGGAATCTCGCATGAGTGTCCGGCGATTTGTGTCACCCGGCTCGCACCGGCGCTCCCGCGGGCCCGGCGCGCGCCCCCTCGGCGGCGGTACGTCGTTGTCGTCACAGTGGCTGACCAGGGCCTTACGCCACGGGACGGGCGGGCTATTGTGCGCTTCATGGAGACGCCTGACAACGCAGCTCAGCCCGCGAAGGACGCAGCCGACGCCGGGGCCGCCGGAACCCCCACCGGGGTGGCCGCCCAGGACTGGGCGAAAGCTTCCGCCGACCCCCAGTACCGCGCCGCGGTCGTGGACCTGCTCGGCGCGCTCGCCTACGGAGAGCTCGCGGCGTTCGAGCGGCTCGCGGAGGACGCCAAGCTGGCGCCGACGCTGGCCGACAAGGCGGAGCTGGCGAAGATGGCGTCCGCCGAGTTCCACCACTTCGAGCAGTTGCGGGACCGGCTCGCCGCGGTCGGCGAGGAGCCGACCGGGGCCATGGAGCCCTTCGTCGCCGCGCTCGACGGCTTCCACCGGCAGACGGCGCCGTCCGACTGGCTGGAGGGCCTGGTCAAGGCGTACGTCGGCGACTCCATCGCCAGTGACTTCTACCGCGAGGTCGCGGCCCGGCTCGACGTCGACACGCGCGGGCTCGTCCTGGGCGTCCTCGACGACACCGGGCACGCGAGCTTCGCCGTGGAGAAGGTGCGCGCCGCGATCGACGCGGACCCGCGCGTCGGCGGGCGGCTCGCGCTGTGGGCGCGGCGGCTGATGGGCGAGGCGCTCTCGCAGTCGCAGCGCGTGGTGGCCGACCGGGACGCGCTCTCGACCATGCTGGTCGGGGGCGTCGCGGACGGCTTCGACCTCGCCGAGGTCGGGCGGATGTTCTCGCGGATCACCGAGGCGCACACCAAGCGGATGGCCGCGCTGGGCCTGGCGGCCTGAGTCCTGGCCCGGGCCCCGGCCCGGAGCCGAGCGGCCCGGACCCGCGTCCGGGCCGCGCGCGGCGGCCTACGCCGTGAGCTGGCGACGGCGCAGGCGGCGGTCAGGGCGGAGCAGCAGGGACAGCAGCGCGGCCGCGACGATCACGGCACCCGCCAGTGTCATGGCCGAGCGGCCGGGGCCGAGCGCCGTGTGCGCGATGAACGCGCCCATGAGCGCCCCGCCCGCGCCGGTCGCGAGGACGAGCGTGCGGGACGGCAGGCGGTGGCCGAGCCGGCGGGCCGTCGCCCAGGCGAGGGCCAGGCCGAGCAGCGCGGAGCCGAGAGCTTCCAGGATCACGATGGGGGTGCCTCCCTCGTGGTCGGGTGCGGTCGCGGACGACCGCGGACGGATCATGGGGGCAAAACGGTCCTAGCCGGTCCTACCCCCGGCCGTCGGAACGCAACCCTCCATCCCATCCATGTCCGGAGCTCGCCACTGCCTCCCGTACACCGGGTGAACAGCGGGTGAACACACGAGAGCGGCCCGGTGGGTGAACCACCGGGCCGCTCTCGTGCGCGCCGCTGCGGCGCGCGCCGTCCGCGTGCTACAGCGTGCCGAAGCCCACCTTGCGCTGGGCCGGCTCGCCGATCTCCACGTACGCGAGGCGGTCGGCGGGGACCAGGACCTTACGGCCGTGGTCGTCCGTCAGGCTCAGCAGCGGGGCCTTGCCCGTCAGGGCCTCGGAGACCGCGTTCTCGACCTCCTCGGCGCTCTGACCGCTCTCCAGAACGATCTCGCGCGGCGCGTGCTGCACGCCGATCTTGACCTCCACGCTTTGTCCCTCCGACGGTCAGTGATGTGCGCGGCCGCCCGCGCCGTACCTGCACAGATTAGCCCGGTGAGGCGACGGTGACGGCTCCGGCCGCGCACGCCAGGAGCGAACACGCGCCGGGAGGAAGGACGGGCAGGGAGCGAAGGGCCTGTCGGCCCGCTCAGTGGCCCTCGGCGCCGTGCAGCGGGAAGCCCGCGATGCCGCGCCAGGCGAGCGAGGTGAGCAGCTGGACCGCCTTCTCGCGCGAGACGCCGCCGTCGCTGTGCAGCCAGGAGCGCGCGACGACCTGGGCGAGGCCGCCGAGCCCGGAGGCAAGGAGCATCGACTCGGCCTCGGGCAGGCCGGTGTCCTCCACGATGACCTCGCAGATCGCCTCCGCGCACTGGAGCGTCACCTTGTCGACGCGCTCGCGGACCGCGGGCTCGTTGGTGAGGTCCGACTCGAAGACGAGCCGGAAGGCCCCGCCGTCGTCCTCCACGTACCCGAAGTAGGCGTCCATCGTCGCCGCGACGCGCTGCTTGTTGTCGGTCGTCGAGGCCAGGGCCGCGCGCACCGCCTGCAGCAGGTTGTCGCAGTGCTGGTCGAGCAGGGCCAGGTAGAGGTCGAGCTTGCCGGGGAAGTGCTGGTAGAGCACCGGCTTGCTGACACCTGCCCGCTCGGCGATGTCGTCCATCGCCGCCGAGTGGTACCCCTGGGCGACGAAGACCTCCTGGGCCGCGCCGAGGAGTTGGTTGCGTCGGGCACGGCGCGGCAGGCGAGTGCCCCGCGGGCGTGCCGCCTCTGTCTGCTCGATGGCTGTCACGCCGCCTCCCAGAATCGTCCTTAGTTGCGGTGTGCGCCGCGCCGCCATCGTACTTTTCGGTAACTGCGATGTGCGCGGTGCGAGCGCAGAATTTCACGGACCGGGCACCCATGGAAGCGGTGCGTAGCAGGGCAAACACGGGCAGCTGCGCGAGCGCGCGCCCCCGCTCAGCGGTAGTCGTCCTCGTCCAGGTCGACCACGCGGGCCTGCTCGGCGACGTCGGCCACGTTGGCGGCGCCGGGGTCGACGTCCTCCAGGGAGCCGTCGTGCCGCGGTGCCAGGTCGGTGTGCTGCTCGGCGGCGTCGGCCTCGGGCGTCTCCTCGTCGTAGCCGTCCGCGGCCTCCTCGGCCTCGAACGTGTCCGGGTCGCTGGGGTCAACGGTCATGATGGGGACTCCTCGGATCTCTTGCCGGTGTCTTCGGTGTCTTCGGTGTCTGCCGTGTCTTTGACGTCTGAGGTGTCTCTCGGTGCCTCTTGGTGTACCTCGGTGTCTCTCGTATGTCTTTGGCGTCCCGGAGGCTCGGGGGCTGGGTCTTCGGGTGGTTCCGGTCCGTCCCGGGCGCGTTCTTCCCCGGCGCCGCCGGTCTCCTCCGTGCGGGACGTTCCGGGGTGCGAGTGCCCTGTTCGCGGGCCTCTTCCCGGCGAGTTCCCCATGTCCCCAGGGAACACCCGATCGGGGCGCTCCGCGATCTCTCGCCCGGTCCCGCGTGATCTGTTACGCGATCCAAACGGCACCTGTGACCCCGAACACGCGATCCAACGCGTGATCGTCTCGTAACATTGCCCGCATGTCTTCGACCGAGTTGCCGGACGTGCTGGCCGCCACCGTCGCCCCCAAGCCGGGCGCCGTCGGTGTCGCGGAGGGCGAGCGCATGGACTCGGTCACGCTGCCCGGCCTGACGCTCTCGGTGCGCCGCCGGGCCGCGGCGGACACGGATCTGCCGCCCGCGCTGTACGTGCACGGGCTCGGCGGCTCCTCGCGGAACTGGTCGGCCCTGATGCCGCTCCTTCAGGACGTCGTGGACGGCGAGGCCCTCGACCTGCCGGGCTTCGGCGACTCGCCGCCCCCGGACGACGGGGACTACTCGGTCACCGGGCACGCGCGCGCGGTCATCCGCCATCTGGACGCCCGCGGACGCGGCCCCGTCCACCTGGTGGGCAACTCCCTGGGCGGCGCCGTCACCACCCGCGTCGCCGCGGTCCGCCCCGACCTCGTGCGCACCCTCACCCTGGTCTCGCCCGCCCTGCCCGAGCTGCGGGTGCAGCGCACCGCCGTGCCCACGGGCCTGCTCGCGCTGCCCGGGGTGGCGGGCCTGTTCACCCGGCTGACCAAGGAGTGGACACCGGCGCAGCGGGTGCGCAGCGTCATGGGGCTCTGCTACGGCGATCCGGCCAAGGTCTCGCCGGAGGCGTTCGCGGCGGCCGTGCGCGACATGGAGCGCCGGCTCGCGCACCCCTACTTCTGGGACGCCATGGCCCGCTCGGCCCGCGGCATCGTGAACGCGTACACGCTCGGTGGCCAGCACGGCCTGTGGCGGCAGGCCGAGCGGGTGCTGGCGCCGACGCTGCTCGTGTACGGGGGCAGGGACCGGCTCGTGTCGTACCGCATGGCGCGCCGGGCCGCGGCGGCCTTCCGCGGTTCGCGGCTGCTCACGCTGCCCGACGCCGGGCACGTGGCGATGATGGAGTTTCCGGACGCGGTGGCCACCGCGATCCGTGAACTCGTGGCTGATGCCGGTGAGTTGAGGGATCCTCGTGAGGTGCGCAAGGGTGGCGGCGTGAACGACGACTGCCGCGAGCCGGGTACTTCGGGTACGAGGAGCTGACACGCCGCGTGGGACGTCATAGCCGCCGGACCCCGGCCGACACAACAGACACCAGCAGCACCCCTGGCATACCCGAGTCCCAGGCGACCGAGCCCGGGACCAGCGGCGGCCGCCGCCGGCGCGGTGACACCCCCGCGCACGGCACGCCCCAGGTGACGCCGGTGCACGGCACCCCCGCGCACGGCGCGCCGCGGGTCACCCCGCCCCGTGGCGTCCCGCACGTGCGCGGCGGGCATCCCGAGCAGCGCGAGCCCGGGGGCGGCTGGGGCCCGGTCGGCGGCGCCGCGGCGCAGGCCACAACCAGCGCGCCGCGGTCGCCGCGGGTGCCGGGGCCGAGACGGGAGGACGTCGCGGCCTTCGACGCCCTCGGTGCCCCGGACGGCTTCGAGGGCGCGGACGTGTTCGCGGCGGGTGCCAAGCCCGTGCGGCGCCCCGCGCCCCGCGACCCGTACGCGTCCGTGACCGCCTGGGAGACCGACGCCGGTGACGACGGCGACGGCACCGGCGGCTCCCCGGGCGCCGCGGCCGACGGCGGGACCCCGTCGGGCGGGCGGCTCAGCAGCCGCACCGTCATCGGTGCCGCCGCCGCGACCGTGACCCTGGCCCTCGCCATCGTGGTGGCCGCTCAGGTCACCGACGACGGCAAGGGCTCGGGCTCTGACACGCGGGCCGCCGACCACGGCGCGGGTGACGACCGGGACGCCCGCGGCTCCGCGTCGCGCTCGGACAACCGGCCCGCGCCGACCGACTCCGCGACCCCGGAGTCGTACGACACGAAGATGGGCAAGAAGTACCCGCTGGACGCGAAGCTCGCCGCTTCGGGGCAGTTCGCGGCGATGCCCGGGTTCGACAAGGCGCCCGGCAAGGGGCAGAAGTTCCGGTACCGCGTCGACGTCGAGAAGGGCATGGGCCTGGACGGCGCCCTGTTCGCGCAGGCCGTGCAGAAGACCCTGAACGACAGCCGGAGCTGGGCCCACGGCGGGGCCCGCACCTTCGAGCGGATCTCCTCCGGGAAGCCGGACTTCGTCATCACCCTGGCGAGCCCGGTGACCACCGCGAAGTGGTGTGCGAAGTCCGGTCTCGAAACGCTCCAGCAGAACGTGTCGTGCGACTCGGCGTCCACCGACCGCATCATGATCAACGCTTATCGGTGGGCCCAGGGGGCCAAGACCTACGGCGACCGCATCCACCCCTATCGCCAGATGCTGATCAACCACGAGGTCGGCCACCGGCTCGGCCACGGCCATGTGGACTGCCGGCGCGACGGCGAACTCGCGCCCGTCATGCAGCAGCAGACCAAGTTCCTCGACCACGACGGGATCCACTGCAAGCCCAACCCCTGGGTGTTTCCCAAGGGGTGAGACCGCTCGGCTCGACAGGTGAGACGTCGCGTTGACATTCCGCGCGGCATCGTCCATATTTCTCCGCATGTCGACCCGTCACGCCTCCCCGAGCGCCGCCCTTGAGCTGGCGCTGTTCGGCGTGACCGCGCTCTGCGTGGCCGATATTCACTGTCGCTGACGCCCGCCCCGGCGAGTGCGTCGCGCTTTCTTCCTCCTTCACCGCGTTCCGTGCCCCTGTGGGGCGCGCTCCGTACGCGGCCCACGATGTGGTCAGGTGTCCGCATCCTGGACAGATGGTTCTGGACGTACGTGCCCCGGGGCGGGCTCCCGCGCTTTCCTCCGCTCCCCTTCATCTCCTCAGCTTTCCGAGAGGCACTCCGATGCGTCTGCGTCGTCAGAAGTCCGTCATATCCCGCCGCGTGGCAGCGGCATCCGCCACCCTGGTCGTCCTGGCCGCGGGCGCCGCCGCCTGCGGACCTGACGACGGCAACGACGCCGGGGGCGACGGCAAGGCCAAGAAGGGCGGCACGCTCACCGTCCTCAACCGCGATCCCCAGAAGACCTTCGACCCCGCCCGCCTCTACACCTCCGGCGGCGGCAACGTGCCGAGCCTGGTCTTCCGCACCCTGACCACGCGCAACCGCGAGGACGGGGCCGAGGGCGCGAAGGTCGTCCCCGACCTCGCCGAGAGCCTCGGCAAGCCGAGCAAGAACGCCACGGTGTGGACGTACACCCTGAAGACGGGCCTCAAGTTCGAGGACGGCACGCCGATCACGACCAAGGACATCAAGTACGGCATCGAGCGCTCCTTCGCGGCCGAACTGTCCGGCGGCGCGCCCTTCCTGCGGGACTGGCTCATCGGCGGCGCCACGTACGAGGGCCCCTACAAGGACAAGAAGGGCCTCGACTCGGTCGAGACGCCGGACGAGCGCACCATCGTCTTCCACCTGAACAAGCCCGTCGGCGACTTCGACTACGTGGCCACGCAGACGTCGTTCGCGCCCGTGCCGAAGGCCAAGGACAAGGGCACCAAGTACGAGGAGCACCCGATCTCCTCGGGCCCGTACAAGGTCGTCAAGAACACGAACGGCGGCGAGCGGCTCCAGCTGGAGCGCAACCCGCACTGGTCGGCGAAGACCGACGACGAGCGCAAGGCCTACCCGGACGAGATCGACGTCCGCTCCGGCTTCAACTCGTCCGTCATCAACCAGCGCCTCTCCGCGAGCCAGGGCGCCGACGCCGCCGCCGTCACCACCGACACCAACCTCGGCCCGGCCGAGCTCGCCAAGGTCACCGGCGACAAGAAGCTGGCCTCGCAGGTCGGCACCGGCCACTTCGGCTACACCAACTACCTGGCCTTCAACCCGAAGAAGAAGCCCTTCGACAACCCGAAGGTCCGCCAGGCCGTCGCCTACGCCGTCGACCGCTCCTCGGTCATCAACGCCGCGGGCGGCTCCTCCCTCGCCGAGCCCGCGACGACCTTCCTGCCCAACCAGGAGTCCTTCGGCTACCAGAAGTTCGACCACTTCCCGGCGGGCGACAGCGGAAACCCGAAGAAGGCCAAGGAGCTCCTGAAGGAGGCCGGCTACAAGGACGGCCTGACCATCACGCTCACGCATTCCAACACCAAGAACTTCGAGACCAGCCCGGAGATCGCCACCGCCCTCCAGGACTCCCTGAAGAAGGCCGGCATCACCGTCAAGCTCCAGGGCCTGGAGGACAACGACTACGAGGACAAGGTCCACGACGCCGAGGACGAGCCGGGCCTCTTCCTCGCCCACTGGGGCGCCGACTGGCCCTCCGGCGGCCCCTTCCTCGCCCCGATCTTCGACGGCCGCCAGATCGTCAAGGACGGCTACAACTTCAACTCCTCCTTCCTGAACGACAAGGCCGTCAACAAGGAGATCGACGAGATCAACAAGCTGACGGACCACGCCGCGGCCGCCGAGCGCTGGGGCGCGCTCGACAAGAAGATCGGCGAGAAGGCCGTCAACGTGCCGCTGTTCCACCCGGTCTACAAGCGCCTGTACGGCAAGGACATCAAGAACGTCGTGATCAGCGACTGGACGGGCGTCCTCGACATCTCCCAGGTCGCGGTCAAGTAGGGCCCGTCGGTAGATCTGTCATGAGTGAGGCCCTGTTGGCCTCGGAGAGCGGGGGAGCGGACGCCGCCACGGCGTCCGCTCCCGGCTCCTCCGGAGCCCGTCAGTTCTGGCGGCGGCTGCGCACGCGGCGCGCCGCCCTCGTCGCGGGCGCGATCGTCGCCCTGCTCGTCCTGGTCGCGCTCGCCGCGCCCCTGCTCACCGCCCTGGAGGGCCAGGACCCCACCACGTACCACCCGGAGCTCATCGACTCCGCGCGCGGCGGCGTGCCCGTCGGCTCCTTCGGCGGCATGAGCGCCGAGCACTGGCTCGGCGTCGAGCCGCAGACCGGCCGCGACCTGTTCGCCCGCCTGGTGTACGGGGCCCGGGTGTCCCTCGGCGTCGCGCTGATCGCGACCCTGCTCCAGGTCACGCTCGGCATCGCCGTCGGGCTCGCCAGCGGGCTCGGCAATCGCTGGGTCGACCTCGCCCTCAGCCGCGCCACCGACGTCATGGTGGCGCTGCCCCTGATGGTCCTCGCGCTCGGCCTCCTCGCCGTCGTGCCCAGCGGCTTCCCGCGGCCCGTGCTCGTCGCGCTCGTCGTCGGCGTGGTCGGCTGGGGCGGCATGGCGAAGATCGTGCGCGCCCAGACCATCTCGCTCAAGGAGCTCGACCACGTCGCCGCGGCCCGCCTCAGCGGCTGGGGCGGGGTGCGCATCGCCCGCCGCGAGCTGCTGCCCGCGCTCGCCGCGCCCGTCATCACGTACTCCGCGCTGCTCGTCCCCACCAACATCACCGTGGAGGCGGCCCTCTCCTTCCTCGGCGTCGGGGTCAAGCCGCCCACCGCGTCCTGGGGCCAGATGCTCACCTCCGCCGACGTCTGGTACGAGGCGGCACCGCAGTACCTGCTGCTGCCCGCGGGCGTCCTGTTCGTGACCGTGCTCGCCCTGACCGTCCTCGGCGACGGCGTGCGCACGGCCCTCGACCCGCGCGCGGCCTCGCGGCTGCGGGTGGGCGCGAAGCGGGCCAGGAAGGGGGCGCAGTCGTGAGCCCGGGCTCCGGATTCACCGGCTTCATCGTGCGGCGCGCCCTCGGCGCCGTCGTCACGCTCTTCGCCCTGTCCGTCGTCATCTACGCCGTCTTCTACGTCGCCCCCGGCGACGTCGCACAGATCACCTGCGGCCCGCGCTGCTCGCCCGCCCAGGTCCAGCAGGTCTCCGAGCAGCTCAAGCTCGACGACCCGATGTACGCGCGGTACTTCGAGTTCCTGCGCGGCCTCTTCGTCGGCCACGACTACTCGACCGGCACCGGCGTGCTGCACTGCGACGCGCCCTGCCTCGGCCTGTCGTACCAGACCGACCAGCAGGTCACCGATCTGATCCTGAACAAGGTGCCGGTCACGGGCTCGCTCGCGCTCGGCGCGATGGTCCTGTGGCTGATCCTCGGCGTCGGCACCGGCGTCCTGTCGGCGTGGCGGCGCGGCCGCCCCACCGAGCGGATCCTGACCGCCGTCACGCTCGCGGGCACGGCGACCCCTGTGTTCGTCATCGGCCTGCTCCTGATGGTCCTGGTCTGCGGCCAGCTCCAATGGCTGCCGTTCCCGCAGTACGTGCCCTTCACCGAGGATCCGCAGCAGTGGGCGTGGAACCTGCTCCTGCCGTGGGTGTCGCTCGCCCTCATCGAGTCCGCCAAGTACGCGCGCCTGACCCGGTCCGCGATGCTGGAGACGCTCGCCGAGGACCATGTGCGCACCTTCCGCGCGTACGGGATCAGCGAGCGCTCCCTCGTCGGGCGGCACGCCCTGCGCGGCGCCCTCGCGCCCGTGATCGCGCTGACCGCCAATGACTTCGGGACCATGTTCGGCGGCGCCCTGCTCACCGAGACGCTGTTCGGCCTGCCCGGGCTCGGCCGCGAACTCGTGCAGGCCGTCCGGGTCGTCGACCTGCCGGTGGTCGTCGGCATGGTCCTCATCACCGGCTTCTTCGTGGTCCTCGCCAACGCCGTCGCGGACGTGCTGTACGCGGTGGCCGACCGACGGGTGGTGCTCGCATGAGCCTCGACGACCAGCTCGTACACGTGGACGGCCTGAGCGTCGGCTTCGGCGACGTACAGGCCGTGGACGACGTCTCCTTCACGCTGGCGCGCGGCGCCGCCCTCGCCCTCGTCGGCGAGTCGGGCTCCGGCAAGTCCACCGTCGCCTCCGCGCTGCTCGGCCTGCACCGGGACACCGGGGCGCGCGTCACCGGCGCCGTGCGCGTCGGCGGCGTCGACGTCACCGGGGCCGGTGACCGCGAACTGCGGCGGCTGCGCGGCGGGATCGCCGCGATGGTCTTCCAGGACCCGCTGTCCTCGCTCGACCCGTACTACGCCGTCGGCGACCAGATCGCCGAGGTGTACCGCGCCCACTCCGGGGCCTCGCGCCGCGCGGCACGCGCGCGTGCCGTCGACGTCCTCGGCCGCGTCGGCATCGCCGACGCCGCGCGGCGGGCGCGCTCGCGCCCGCACGAGTTCAGCGGCGGCATGCGCCAGCGCACCCTGATCGCCATGGCCCTCGCCTGCGAGCCCGAGCTGCTCATCGCCGACGAGCCGACCACCGCCCTCGACGTGACGGTGCAGGCACAGATCCTCGACCTGCTGCACGAGCTGCGCGCGGAGAGCGGCATGGGCCTGCTCCTGGTCACCCACGACGTGGGCGTGGCCGCCGAGAGCGTGGACGACGTGCTCGTCATGCGGCACGGGCGCGTCGTGGAGCGCGGCGGCGTCACCGACGTCCTCGCCGCGCCCCGCCAGGCGTACACCCAGCAGCTCCTGAGCGCCGTGCCGCGCGTCGACTCCGTACGGGAGCCGCGCTCCGGCGACCTCGGCGACGTCGTCGTCGAGGCCCAGGGGCTGCGGCGCGAGTTCGGGCGCGGCAAGGGCGCCTTCGTCGCCGTCGACGACGTGTCGCTGACCGTGCGGCGCGGCGAGACCCTCGGCGTCGTCGGCGAGAGCGGCAGCGGCAAGACCACGCTGGGCCGGATGCTCGTGGGGCTCCTGGAGCCCACCTCGGGACGGCTGAGCTTCGGCGGCGTCGAGAAGCGGGGCGCGGGCCCCGTGCCGGGCGTGCAGATGGTGTTCCAGGACCCCGTCTCCTCGCTCAACCCGCGCCGCTCGGTGGGCGAGTCCGTCGCCGATCCGCTGCGCGCGCGGGGCGACCGCGACGAGGCCGCGATCCGCGCCCGCGTACGGGACCTGATGGAGCGCGTCGGCCTCGATCCGGCGCACTACGACCGCTACCCGCACGAGTTCAGCGGCGGCCAGCGCCAGCGCGTCGGCATCGCGCGGGCGCTCGCCGCCGAGCCCCGGCTCATCGTCTGCGACGAGCCGGTCTCGGCGCTCGACGTGACCACGCAGGCCCAGGTCACCGCGCTGCTCGCGGAGCTCCAGCGGGAGCTGGGGCTCGCCCTCGTCTTCGTCGCGCACGACCTCGCGGTGGTGCGCCAGGTCAGCGACCGGGTCGCGGTGATGCGACGCGGCAAGCTCGTCGAGTACGGCTCCGTGGACGAGGTCTACGGCGCGCCCCGGGACCCGTACACGAAGGACCTCCTCGCGGCCGTGCCCGCCCTCGATCCCGCGCTCGCCGCCGAACGGCGCGCGGCCCGCGGCGCCCGGTCAGGACCGGCCCCGGAGGAATTGGCCGTGGCATGACTCCGCGTGAGCGAGAAGGGCTCCCACGAGCCCCGCATGACGCCTTTCGTCGCCCTATGAGGCTTCTATAGCGCGACGGAACGCTACCGGCGCGGGAAAGTTACTGCTCTTCACCCCTTTTGGTGGCGCGATGGACAACCGTCCGTCGCGCCACCGGCATGTCCGCATACGTTCGTCCCGCTGCGAGCCGCCGGGCCAACGGCGGCTCCCCATAGGGCAGATCGGGGGTGCACGCGTGCGCATTGGACTGCTTACGGAGAGTGGTTATCCGTATGTGGGCGGTGAGGCCAGGCTCTGGTGCGACCGGCTCGTGCGCGGGCTCGGGCGGCACGAGTTCGACGTCTACGCGCTGAGCCGCAGCGCCCGCCAGGAGGCGCTGGGCTGGGTCGACCTGCCCCCGCAGGTCCGCCGGGTGCGCAGCGCCGCGCTGTGGGGCGAGGCCTCCGGACGGTCGGTGCTGTGGGGGCGGCGCCGCGCGGGCCGGCGCTTCGCCGAGTGCTTCACGGAGCTCGCCGCGGGGATGGCGGGCGCGTCCGACGGGACGACGGGCACGTCGGACGAGGTACCGGGCGCGTCCGACGAGTTGGCGGACCGTTTCGGCAGCGGCCTCTACGGCCTCGCCGAACTCGCCCGCGACACCGGCGGGCTCGCCGGGGCCCTGCGCTCCGAGGGCGCCGTACGCGCCCTGGAGAGCGCCTGCCGCGCGCCCGGCGCGCACCGGGCCGCCCGCGCCGCCCGCGTGCCCGACCTGCTCACCGTCGCGGCCGACCTGGAGCGGACCCTGCGCCCGCTCTCCCTCGACTGGTACGACGACGACACGCTCGGCGCCGTCGACCTCTGCCACGCCACGGCGGGCGGCGCCGCCGCGCTGCCCGGCCTGCTCGCCCGGCACTTCGCGGGCGTACCCCTGCTCGTCACCGAGTACGGCGTACGGCTGCGGGCGCACTACCTGGCGGGCGCGGGCGCCGCCGGAGAGAGCACGCCGAGCACACCCGCGCGGGCGCTGCTCGCCTCCTTCCACGGCAGGCTCGCCGCCGAGACCTACCGCGAGGCCACCGTCATCACCCCCGGCAACGCGCACGCCCGCCGCTGGCAGGAGCGGTGCGGCGCCGACCGCGCCAAGCTGCGCACGGTCTACCCCGGCCTGGAGGCCGACCGCTTCGCCGAGGTCGGCGAGCGCGAGGAGCCCGGCGAGCCGCACACGCTCCTGTGGGTCGGCCGGGTCGAGCCCGCCAAGGACCTGATCTCCCTCCTGCACGCCTTCGCCGAGGTCCGCAAGGAAGAGCCCGGGGCGCGCCTGCGGATCGTCGGCGCCCTCGCCGACGGGGACCGGGCCGCGGCGTACCTCGCCCACTGCCGGGCGCTCGCCGCGCAGCTGTTCCCCGACGAGGCCGAGGACGCGCACGCGGTCGGCGCCAACCCCGTCTCCTTCGAGGAGATCGGCAGCCCCGAGGCGCCGGACCTCGCCGACGCCTACGCCGGGGGTGGCGTGGTCGTCCTGTCGAGCGTCGTCGAGGGCTTCCCCATCAGCCTCATCGAGGCCATGCTCTGCGGCCGCGCCACGGTCTCGACGGACGTCGGCGCGGTGGTCGAGGTCATCGGCGGCACGGGCCTCGTGGTGCCGCCCCGCAACCCCCGGGCGCTCGCGCAGGCGTGCGTGCAGCTGCTGCGCGACCCCGAGCGCCGCGCGCGCCTCGGTGCGGCGGCGCGGGCCCGGGCGCTCGAACTCTTCACCGTCGAGCAGAACATCGCGGCATTTCACGGCATTTACCTGGAGATCGTCTCGCACTGCCCGGTACGCCGCGAGACCGTGAACGAGGCGGGCGAACCGGTGCCGTTCGCCCACCCGGCCGAGGCGTCCGTGCCGGGCCGCTGGGCCGTCGGCGGCCGCCTCGCGGGCGCGGCCCCCCTCGGCAGGCCCGCCCCCCTCGGCCCCGCCGCGACCACCGCCCCCAGCTGGGCCACCCGCTACGGCCTGCGGGGACACCTGGGGGAGGTGGCGTCGTGACGGGACGTGACGCGGCGGCCGCGGCGCAGCGGCGTGGCACGGCGGCACTGTGGGGCAGCGCGACCGGCCCCGGCGGGGGCGCGGAGTCCCCGGGCGGCGGCGCCTTCGCCCCGAGCCGTGAGGCGGACGCCCGGAGCCGGGGCCTCGACGCCCCGAGCCGGGGCGCACGGCCCCCCCGGCGCGGTACCGGTGACCCCGTCAAGGCGCTGCTCCACCGGCACCGCGAGCTCTGCGAACGGGCCGTCGACCCGCTGGAGATCGCGGCGGGCCTGGAGGCGCACGGCGTCACCGACCGCACGGCCGCGCGGTTCCGCCACCGCGACGTGTTCGCCCTCGCCGAGGAGATGTACGCGCGCGTGCCGCGCGACAGCGACGAGTGGGACGCCCTCGACACTCCGGGGGACGGCGGCGCCGGCCGACCGGCGGGCACCGCCCCCGAAGTCCACGCCGCCTGGCCCGCGTTCGCACTGCTGCCCGGCGCGGTGTGCGCCCTCACCGTCGCCGGGCTCGCCCTCACCACGGGGGGCGTGCGCCTCGCGGTGGGCCTGGGCGGCGCGCTCGCCCTCGCCGCCACGGCCCGCGTCGCCCTGCGCCACGGCCCGCTGCGCACCCCGCGCCCCGCCGCGTCGGCCACGCGCGCGTGGACGTGCTGGCTGCTCGCGTACGCCCTGTTCGGCGAGGGGCTGCTGCGCGCCGCCGCGCCGGGCGGGGCGGCCCTGCCCCCGGAGCCCTCGGCCCTCGCCGCCCTCGGGCTCGCCGCCGCCGTCGCGCCCGGCACGGCGTGCGCACGGCTCTTCACGGTGCGGGCCCGCAGGCGGCTCGGCAGGAGCCGGGGGCTCGCCGACTTCGCCGCGTCCGTACGCCCCCTCCTGCTCGGCGTGTTCGCGCTCTACGCGACCGCGGTGGGCCTGGTGCTGGCCGGAGCCGACGCCGCGCTCGACCTCGTCGGCGCCGCGGGCACGGGCGGTGTGACCCCGTGCCTGGGCGCCGGGGCGCTGGCCGCGCTGCTGTGGCTCGGCCGCCTCCTCGCGGCGCACGGCTCCACGCGCGCGCCCGCCCTCGTGTACGCCGCGGTCGGCGCGACCGGGGCGGCGGCCCTGGCCCTCGCGTGGGCCGCCCGCCTTCCGGGCTGCGGCTTCCTCACCACGCCGGTGGAGACCGCGGCCCTGGCCTGGGGCGCGCCCGCCGCCGTCTGCGGGGCGGGGGCCGCGCTCCTGCTGGCCCGCGCGGTCCGCGTGCTCGGCCGCGCCTCCGCGCACGCCTGCGGGGGCACGGCATGAACGCGTGCGCCGCCCCTCAGGGCTCGCGACTCCAGGGCCCGCGGCTCCTCCAGGGCCCGTCGCTCCGGCGTCCGGGGCTCCACGTCCCGCGGCTCCGGCGCCCGCTCCTCCAGGGCCCGCGGCGTCAGCACCCCCGTGGCGCACCCCCCGACCATCCCGCCCCCGAACGGCCCGGACCCCCGCCCCCGCGGCCCCGGTGCGGGCCCCGGCGGCGCGGGCCCCGGTCGCGGCGGGCCGCGCCGGTCCATCCGTTACCCGAGACAGCCGGCACCACCCTGAAGGAGAAACACAGATGACAAGGCCCAGCATCCGAGCGTCCGTCCCCGGAGGCGCCCGATGAGGGTGTTGCTGATCGGAGCCAACGGATACCTCGGCCGGTTCGTCGCCGACCGGCTGCTCGCCGACCCCGCGGTCCAGCTCACCGCGCTCGGCCGCGGGGACGACTCGGACGTACGGTTCGACCTCGCCAGCGGCAGCCCCGGCGCGCTCACCCGCTTCCTGGACGCCGTACACCCGGGCGTCGTCATCAACTGCGCGGGCGCCACCCGCGGCGGCGCCCGCGAGCTGACTCGGCACAACACCGTCGCCGTCGCCACCATCTGCGAGGCCCTGCGCCGCAGCGGCTGCGGCGCCCGCCTGGTGCAGCTCGGCTGCGGCGCCGAGTACGGCCCGAGCCAGCCCGGCTCGTCCACCGCCGAGGACGCCGTGCCGCGCCCCGGCGGCCCCTACGGCGTCAGCAAGCTGGCCGCCACCGAACTCGTCCTCGGCTCCGGCCTGGACGCCGTGGTCCTGCGGGTGTTCTCGCCCGCGGGCCCCGGCACCCCGGCCGGATCGCCGCTCGGCCGCCTCGCCGAGGCCATGCGCCGCGCCATGCAGTCCGGCGACGGCGAGCTGAAGCTCGGCGGGCTCGGCGTCCAGCGCGACTTCATCGACGTCCGCGACATCGCGCGGGCCGTGCACGCCGCCTCGCTCTCCGCCGCCCAGGGCATCGTCAACATCGGCTCCGGGCGCGCCGTGCGGCTGCGCGACGCCGCCGCCGTGCTCGCCCGCGTCGCCGGCTACGGCGGCGCCCTGCACGAACTCGACCAGCCACCCGGCAGGCCCGGCCTCCACCCGCGGGTCGACGCCGAGCACGCCGCGCCCGCCGCCTACCCCTACCCGGACGGCTGCGGCAGCTGGCAGCAGGCCGACGTGCGCACCGCGCGCGACCGGCTCGGCTGGCGGCCGCGCATCAACCTCGAAGAGTCGCTCGCCGACATCTGGATGGAGGCCGCATGCCGCATCTAGGCCGCACACCGCGCCCCGGCCCCACCCCCCGGCCGGGCCGCGGACCGCGCCCCACGGGCACGACGGCCCTCGGCCCGCGGACCGCCCTGCGCGTCGGCTTCGGCGTCCCCGGCACCGCCCACCCGCTGCTCGCCGCCGCCGAGTGGGCCGAACTCACCCGGTCCCACGACTCCTTGCACTGGGTCGTCCTGAACGTCGCGGGCGGCCCGGGCGACCGGCCCGACCCGCACTGCCTCGACGCCGCGGGACGACTGCGCAACGCGGGCGTCCGGGTCCTCGGCCACCTCGACGCGGCGTACGGCGCCCGGAGCTTCGGCGAACTCGTCTCCGACGCCCACCGCTACCTCGACTGGTACCTCGTCGACGGCTTCTACCTCGCCCGCTGCCCCACGGAACGCGCGGCGCTGCCCGAGGTCCGGCGCACCGTCACCACCCTGCGCGCGCTCCTCGGCAGGGCCCACGTCGTGTTCGGGCACGGCACCCACCCGTACCCCGGATACATCGAGAGCGCCGACCAGTTGGTGACGTTCAGCGGCCCCTGGAGCGACTACCGCTGGTCCCAGGTCGCCGAGTGGACCGCCGACTACCCGCCCGAGTGCTTCTGCCACCTCGTGCACGGCGTACCGCGCGGCCACCTCGACGAGGCGCTGCGCGTCGCCCGCTGGCAGGGCGCCTCGACGATCTACTTCACCGACCGCACGGACGGCGGCGGCAGCGGCGCGGGCGGCGACCCCTGGGAGGCCCTGCCCGGTTACTGGGACGAGATCGTCTCGCGCATCGGACCAGGTGTCTCGGAATGAAGAAGGCCGTGGCAGTGTTACGGAGAGAACAACCGTTCCGCATATCCGACCAACGGAGTCTCCGTGTCGCTGCCACCCCTGGTCGAGCCAGCATCTGAGCTCACCGTCGACGAGGTCCGCAGGTACTCCCGCCACCTGATCATCCCGGATGTCGGGATGGACGGGCAGAAGCGGCTGAAGAACGCCAAGGTGCTCTGTGTGGGCGCCGGCGGCCTCGGGTCACCGGCGCTGATGTACCTCGCGGCGGCCGGTGTCGGCACCCTCGGCATCGTGGAGTTCGACGAGGTCGACGAGTCGAACCTGCAGCGCCAGATCATCCACAGCCAGTCCGACATCGGCCGTTCCAAGGCCGAGTCGGCCCGCGACAGCGTCCTCGGCATCAACCCGTACGTGAACGTGGTCCTGCACGAGCAGCGGCTCGAAGCCGACAACGTGATGGACATCTTCAGCCAGTACGACCTGATCGTCGACGGCACCGACAACTTCGCGACCCGCTACCTGGTCAACGACGCCTGCGTGCTCCTCAACAAGCCGTACGTCTGGGGCTCCATCTACCGCTTCGACGGCCAGGCCTCGGTGTTCTGGTCCGAGCACGGCCCCTGCTACCGCTGCCTCTACCCGGAGCCCCCGCCCCCCGGCATGGTCCCGTCCTGCGCCGAGGGCGGCGTGCTCGGCGTGCTCTGCGCGTCCATCGGCTCCATCCAGGTCAACGAGGCCATCAAGCTCCTCGCGGGCATCGGCGAGCCGCTCGTCGGCCGCCTGATGATCTACGACGCCCTGGAGATGCAGTACCGCCAGGTCAAGGTCCGCAAGGACCCCGACTGCGCGGTCTGCGGCGAGAACCCCACCGTCACCGAGCTCATCGACTACGAGGCCTTCTGCGGCGTCGTGTCCGAAGAGGCCCAGGAGGCGGCCGCCGGTTCGACGATCACTCCCAAGCAGCTCAAGGAGTGGATCGACGCCGACGAGAAGATCGAGATCATCGACGTCCGCGAGCCGAACGAGTACGAGATCGTCTCGATCCCGGGCGCCAAGCTGATCCCGAAGAACGAGTTCCTCATGGGCACCGCCCTGCAGGGCCTGCCGCAGGACAAGAAGATCGTCCTGCACTGCAAGACGGGCGTCCGCAGTGCGGAGGTCCTCGCCGTCCTGAAGTCCGCGGGCTTCGCGGACGCCGTGCACGTCGGCGGCGGCGTGATCGGCTGGGTGAACCAGATCGAGCCCGAGAAGCCGGTCTACTAGACGCCGGGCCGCAAGGCCCGCCGCCTCGGCCCCAGCGGCCCCCGGGTGACTGCCACCCGGGGGCCGTTCGTCATGGCGCGCAGACCTTGCCGTCGCGCGGGACCTCGCCCTTGAGCAGATAGTCGTTGACCGTGCCGTCGACGCAGTCGCTGCCGTTGCCGTACGCCCCGTGGCCCTCGCCCTTCCACGTCAGCTGGACGCCGACGCCCTCGCCCAGCTCGTCCGCCATCTTCCGGGCGCCCTCGTACGGCGTCGCCGGGTCGCCGGTGGTGCCGACGACCAGGATCGGGGCGGCGCCGGGAGCGCTCACCTCGGGCGTGTCCTGCAGACCGGCCACCGGCCAGTCGTGGCACCAGCCCGCCGTGTCCCAGGCCATGAAGCCGCCGAACACCGGTGATATCTCCCGGAATTCGGCGAGCCGCGCCTTGGCGTCGGCCGCCGTCGGCCGCTCCTTGGCGTCCCGGCAGGCGATCGCGCGCTGAGAGTGGCTCTGGGTGCCGTACGCGCCGGACGCGTCCCGGTCGTTGTACGTGTCGGCCAGCTCCAGGAGTCCCGAGCCGTCGCCCTTCTCGGCCTTCTCCAGGGCGTCGGTGAGCACCGGCCAGGTCTGCCGGCTGTACAGCGCGACCGTGATGCCCGTCGTCGCGAGGGCCTCGGTGAGCCTGCGGCCGGGCGTGGACGTCCGCAGCGGCTTCGCGTCCACGCGGCGCAGCAGCTCGGCTGTCTTCCGCGTGCCGGTGGCGGGGGCCTCGCCGGAGGACCTGAGGTAGTTCTCCAGGGCCCGCTGGAAGCCCCGGGCCTGGTTCCGCGCGTGGCCCACCGCGCCCGCCGTCGGGTCGACGACCGCGTCGAGGGTGAGGCGGCCCACCTTCTTCGGGAACAAGTGGGCGTACGTGCCGCCCAGTTCGGTGCCGTACGAGATGCCGAAGTAGTGCAGCTTCTCGTCACCGAGGACCTGCCGGATGACGTCCATGTCGCGGGCCGCGTCGGCCGTCGAGACGTGCGGCAGGAGCTTCTGCGCGGCCCGCGCGCAGCCCGCGCCGAACGCGGCCGCGTCGGCCAGATACGCCTTCTCCTCGGCCCGGGTGTCCGGCGTGGGGTCCGTCTTCTCCGCCGCCTGGGTCCGCCGGTCGCTGCGGCAGCGCACGCCCTCGCTGCCCGCGACGCCGCGCGGGTCGAAGCTCACCAGGTCGTACCGCTCGCGCAGGTCGCCGTAGGCACTCGCGAACGCCGGGAGCATGGAGACGCCCGAGCCGCCGGGACCGCCGAAGTTGAACAGAAGCGAACCGATGCGGTCGCCGCGCTTCTTGGCGGTGGACGCGGCGCGGATCAGGGCGATGCCGATGGTCTCGCCCTCCGGCTTCGCGTAGTCCAGCGGGACCTTGAGGGTCGCGCACCGCCACTCGCCGCCGGGCGGGGCGTCCTTGCCCGAGCCCTTGCACGCGCCCCAGTCGAGCCGCTGCGAGACCACGGCCGCGGGCAGCGTGGACGACGGGTCCGGCCGCGGCTCCGGGTCGGCGCCCTGGGCCGCGGGACGCTCACCGCTGCTGCCGCTGCCCTTGCCGCCCTCGTCGGACGAGCCGGTGCAGCCCACGGCGAGCGCGGCCACCAGGGTCGCCGCGGTGGCCAGGGCCGCCGACCGTACGAAACGCGGCATGTCTCGCTTCCCCCCTCGAAAGAACGTCCGGCCATCCTAGGCGGGGCCACTGACAGCGCCCCGGCACGCCCTCGGCCGCACGCCCCTCAAGTGCCGGACGGGACCGCCGCCTTGCCCGTGCCGCAGACCGTGCCCGACGTCGGCACCGTGCCCTTCAGGAGGTAGCCGTCCACGGCGCCCCGCACGCAGCTGTCCCCGCTGTCGTACGCGCCATGCCCCTGGCCCTTGTACGTCAGCTCGACGCCCACGCCCTCGCCGAGCGCGTCGACCATCTTGCGGGCGCCCTCGTACGGAGTCGCGGGGTCCCCGGTGTTGCCGATGACGAGGATCGGCGCCGCTCCGGAGGCGCTGACGTCCGGGTGGTCGGCCTGGCCGGGCACGGCCCAGTCGGTGCAGCCGAGCATGCCCCACGCCAGGTAGTCGCCGAACAGCGGCGAGGCCGCCCGGAAGCGGGGGAGCTTCGCCTCGACGTCGGCCGTCGTGTACCGGGGCTTGTCGTCGGCGCAGTTGATGGCGACGTTCGCGGCCGACAGGTTGCTGTACTCGCCGTCCTCGTTGCGCCCGTTCATCGAGTCGGACAGGAGCATGAGGATCCGGCCGTCTCCGTCGTACGCCTCCTCCAACCCCTCGGTGAGGTAGGGCCAGAAGTCCTGGGAGTACAGGGCCTGCACGATGCCGTTGGTGGCCGCGGTCTGGGTGAGGCGGCGCGGCGGGAGGCCGGGCAGCGGCTTGGCGTCCAGGTCCTTCAGGAGCGTGGCGATACGGCCCTTGACGTCGTCCTCTGTGTCGCCGACGGGGCAGTCGTCCTTCTGGGAGACGCAGTCCTTCGCGAAGTTGTCGAGGGCGAGCTGGAAGCCCTTGGCCTGCCCGAGGGAGCCCTGTTCGGCCGTCTCGGTGGGGTCGACGACCGCGTCGAACACGGCACGGCCCACGTTCTTGGGGAACAAGTGGGCGTAGACGCCGCCGAGTTCGGTGCCGTAGGAGATGCCGAAGTAGTGCAGCTTCTTGTCGCCGAGCACCTGGCGCATCAGGTCCATGTCGCGGGCCACGTCGGTGGTGCGCACATGGGGGAGCACCTTGCCGGAGTTCTCCTCGCACGCCCCGTTGAAGTCCTTGACGTTGTCGATGAACTCCTTGCGTTCGGCCTCGTCGTCGGGCGTCGCGTCCTGCTGGAAGTACGCGTCGAGCTGTTCGTCGTCCTCGCACCGCACGCCGTCGCTGCGGCCGACGCCGCGCGGATCGAAGCTCACCAGGTCGTAGCGGGTGCGCAGCTTCGCGTAGTCGGCGCCGAACGCGGGCAGCGTGGTGACGCCCGAGCCGCCGGGGCCGCCGAAGTTGAAGACGAGCGAGCCGACGCGCTCGTCCTCGGCGCCACTGGCCCGGGCGCGGATGAGCGCGATGCCGATCGTGTCGCCCTCGGGCTCGTCCCAGTCCAGCGGGGCCTTCATGGTGGCGCACTGCCACCGCGCGCCGCCGGGCAGCGGCGACGGGGCCCCGCCGCCGCCCTCGGCCGCGGACGGCGCCGGACAGTCCTTCCAGCTGAGCTTCTGGTCCGGCCGGGCCTCGTCGGCCGCGTCGGCGCTGTCCGAGGCCCCGTCACCGCAGGCCGCGAGCGCGGTGGACAGCAGGACGGCGGTGGCGGCCAGGGCCCTGGCGCGCGGCGGGAGCTTGGGCATGGCTCCATCCTGCGGGCGAGCAGGGCGGGGCGCTCGGGGCACGAGCCGTGCGGGTGACCCGGCCGCCTCACGGGCGTACGCGGCCGGGGCGGCGGCGCGCTACAGCTGGCCCTTGCGGGTCAGGTGGTTGAAGAACAGCCATCCGGGGAGCACCGGGAGCCACAGCGTGAGCAGCCGGTACAGCAGCACGGCCGGGGCGGCCACGTCCTTGGGCACGCCCACGGCGACGAGGCCGAGCGTGAGCGTCGCCTCGACCGCGCCGATGCCGCCGGGCGTGGGCGCGGCCGAGCCGAGCGCGTTGCCCGCGAGGAAGACCACGGCGACGCTGGCCAGGCTGAGGGTGCCCATCTCCTCGCTGGCGAACGCCCGGACGGACGCGTCCAGGCACAGCACGAAGAAGAACGTCAGGAGCAGCATTCCGCCGATGCCGGTGAGCAGTTTCTGCGGGCGCTGCAGGACGTCCAGCATGCGCGGCACGACCCCCGCGAACAGCGACCTCACGCGCGTGACGACGATCTTCCGCAGGAACGGGATGGCGGTCACCACCAGGACGAGCACCGCCACCGACAACAGGCCCGCGATGACCGTGCGCGACGGTGTCAGCGACGGCGTCTTCTCGGTGCCCGTCAGATAGCCGAAGACGAGCAGCAGCAGGATGTGCGAGCCGAGTCCGAACAGCTGCGAGGCGCCGACGCTCGCCACCGCGAGCCCGGAGCGTACCCCGGACCGCTGGAGGAACCGGGTGTTCAGCGCGACGCCGCCGACCGCCGCGGGCGCCACGATCTTCACGAACGACCCGGCGACCTGCGCGGCCACCGCCCGCAGGAACGGCACCCGCTCCGGCACGAAGCCCAGCAGGCTCATCGCCGCCGCGAAGTAGCTCAGCGCCGAGAACGCCACGGCCGCGGCGACCCAGCCCCACTCGGCCTCTCCGACGATCGTGCCGAAGTCGACGTGGGTGAGCTGCGAGAGCAGGAAGTACGCGCCGATGGCACCGGCGATGAAGCTGATCAGCGTGCGCGGCCTGATCCGCTCCAGCTGCGCGGGCTCCACGGGTGCTGTCGGCCGGATCAGCAGCACCTGGTGGCGGATCTGGGTGAGCAGGTCCTCCTCGCGGGCCTGCTCCAGGGCCTCGTCTATGGCCTGTTTCTCGGCCTGCTTCTCCGCGCGCAGCGACTTGCGGGCCGCCGCCGAGTCCGGGGCCTGCTCCTCCGGCTCGTCCTCGCCGCGCGCCACCTTGGCCCGCTGGGACGCTTCCAGGACGGCGTCGCGCTCGCGCTGGGCGCGCTCGCGGGCCCGCTTGCGCAGCGTCGCGCGCGTGGAGCGTGTCAGGGCGATCGGCTGGAGCAGCGGCAGACAGTCGGCCACGGCGTCGGGCCCGAGCACCTCGACGGCGGAGGCGACCGCGCGCTCCGCGCCGACGCGCAGCCCGAAGGCGGTGAGCAGCTGCGCGATGTCCATCCGCAGCACCAGGTCACCGGCCGCGATCTCGCCGCCGCGCAGATCCGTCAGGATCACCCTGCCGGAACGATCCACCAGGATGGCGTCCCCGGCGAGCCTGCGGTGCGCGATCCGTCGCGACTGGAGCGCCCGCACCTGCCGCCAGGTCTCGCGCAGCAGCTCGTCGGTGAGCGCCGCGTCGGGCAGCGAGTCCAGGGTCCGCCCGCCCGTGTGCTCGTAGACGAGGATCACCGCGTCCGGGCCGAGCTCGGAGGTGGCGATCAGCTTCGGCGCGTTGGCGCCCGCCGCGATCGCCGCGTACGCGAGGAGGGCCTCCTGCTCCAGCGCCTGGCGCAGCGACTGGAGGCTGCGCCGGGTGGTGATGCTGCGCAGGGTGAGGCGGCGCCAGACCCGGTAGAAGAAGCCCTGTGCCTGCTGCTCGCGGTCGATGACCGTGACGTCGAGCGGTGGCCCGTCCTCCAGCGTGACGAAGTAGCGCCGGCCGCGGTCCCCCTGGTCGGTGCTGTCCCCGGAGTCCTCGCGGGCGGCGCTCACCGGGCGGAAGCCGACGTGCCGCAGGCCGGCGAGCAGCGTCTGCCCGGTGGGCTGCACGTTCGGCGAGCCGACCGCGTACAGCGTGCCGTAGGCGACGGTCCAGCCGATCAGGACCGTCAGGATGATCGAGAACGGTGTCGTGTTGCCCGACACGAGCATCGTGAACGCTTCGAGAAGCAGCACCACGAGCAGGACGACGCGCCACCGCGGGCGGCGCGCCATCCCCACGGCCGTCATGTACGCGATGACCGGGGCGAGATAGCCGTGCACCGGGTCGGTCAGCGCGTGCACGTCGCCGGGCGAGGGCTGTGTCAGGGCGTCCTGGATGGACTCGGGGGCTCCTCTGGCGACCCACAGGTCGGTGGCCAGGGTCACGCCGTGCGCCAGGACTGCCGCCAGGACGCCGTCGGCGATGCGCAGCCCGTCCCGCTTGATCAGCCGCTCGATCGCGAACGCCACGGGCACGAGCAGGACGCCGATGCTCGCGGTCAGGCCCGCCAGCTTCATCAGCAGGTCCGGCGGCTCCCCGGTGCCCGCGTTGATGTCCTGCTCCAGGCCGGACGTCGTGCCGTGCGCGAACGCGGAGATCGCAAGGAGCACGGCGATCGCCAGCATGCCGATGAGCAGCCGCATCAGGTCGGAGGGGCGGTGCACGCGCGCGGGGAGCAGCGGCTCGTCGCCCTCCACGCGCTCGGCGTAGGAGTCGTCGGAGCAGTCGGTGTCGAAGCCGGGCACCTCCGCCGGGGCCGCGGCCTGTGCGGGCGCGGCGTCCGCGGGGGGCGGCCCGGCGGGGCGGGACGCCGTGGGACGCGGTTCGGCGGGGCTGGGCTCGGAGGGGTGCGGCTTGGCGGAGCTCGGTTCGGAGGGGTGCTGTTCCGTGGGGCGCGGCTTGGCGGAGCTCGGTTCCGTGGGGCGTGCTTGCGTGGGATCGGACGGCTGCTCGGCGCGGGCCAGGGCCCGCGATTCCCGGCCGTCCCCGGCCTCGCCGACGGCCTCACCGGTACCGGGACGTGACGTGTCCGCGGAGGTGCCAGCCGTCTTGTCGGAATGCACGCTCTGCTGCTCCGTCGCCTCTTCTTGATCTCGTATCACCAGTCACCGCCCGCATGATGGTGGCATGCCCCGCCGACAACGGGGGGCATCAGGGGGCAATCCGGGGGCGCGAAACGGTCACGATTTGCCACATCGGACCTAGTCGTACACGCCTCCGCACGCTCCGTGCCCGACCGGTCACCGTGTCGGTGGCATGGGGCAGGATGGTCCGGATGAGCGAGGAGAGCGGAGCGGTACCGGAGCTCCCGGAGTACGCGGAACGCGTCCTGGAAGTGGCGGAAATGATTCCCCCGGGCCGGGTGATGACGTACGGAGACGTCGCCGAATGGCTGGAGGAGGGCGGCCCCCGCCAGGTCGGCCGGGTGATGGCCCTCTACGGAGGCGCGGTGCCGTGGTGGCGCGTGGTCCGCGCCGACGGCGCCCTGCTGCCCGGCCACGAACTGCGCGCCCTGGAGGCCTACCGCGCGGAGGGCACGCCCCTGCGGCAGGCGGGCCGGGCGACGCAGGGACACGTGCCGCGCATCGACATGCGCCGGGCGCGCTGGGACGGCGGGGCGGCCGCCGGCGGCCCGGGCGAGCGGCCGCAGGCTCCGGAAGGTCACATCTGACAGCTTCCGGCATCCGGGCACGCGGTGGTGGGCCGCTGGTGGCCCGTACGGGGGAAGCCACACGTCCCACACGGCCACTGGCGTAGCGTCGACAGCACGCATGCACCCTCACCCCGTGGCCGCCTCACGGCCACATCTCGATCAGAACACCCACCAGGACCGGCGACCCACGTGAGCTCCACTTCCTCCGCACGGCACGCGCGGCACCTCTCGTACCAGCAGGTACGGCAGGGGGCCACGGGCGCCTACCGACTGGTGCGTACCCCGCCGGTCGCCGCGGACCCCCCTGAACTGGACGCACGCCAGCGCGTCGTGGTTGACCACGACGGCGGCCCGCTCCTCGTTCTCGCAGGTCCAGGCACCGGCAAGACCACGACCCTGGTCGAGTCGGTCGCCGCGCGCGTGGCCAAGGGCACCGACCCCGAGCGCGTCCTGGTGCTCACCTTCAGCCGCAAGGCCGCGGTGGAGCTGCGCGACCGCATGGCCCACCGGACAGGCGCCGCCGACGCCCCGCAGGCCACCACCTTCCACTCCTTCTGCTACGCCCTGGTCCGCGCCCACCAGGACGCCGACCTGTTCGTCGAACCGCTGCGCCTGCTCTCCGGACCCGAGCAGGACGTCGCCGTCCGCGAGCTCCTCGCCGGGCAGCTCGGCCTCGGCGAGGAAGGCCTGGCCCGGGTCCGCTGGCCGGACGAACTGCGCGCCTGTCTGACCACGCGCGGCTTCGCCGACGAGGTCCGCGCCGTCCTCGCCCGCAGCCGCGAGCTGGGCCTCGGACCCGACGCCCTCGACGCCTTCGCGCGCCGCAGCGGGCGCCCCGACTGGGGCGCCGCGGCCGCGTTCCTCGCCGAGTACCTCGACGTCCTCGACCTCCAAGGAGTGCTCGACTACGCCGAACTGGTGCACCGCGCGGTGCTGCTCGCCCACCGGCCCGAGGTGGCGCGGGCCCTCGTCGCGCAGTACGACGCCGTGTTCGTGGACGAGTACCAGGACACCGACCCCTCCCAGGTGCGCCTGCTGCACGCCCTCGCCGGCGGCGGCCGCGACCTCGTGGCCTTCGGAGACCCCGACCAGTCGATCTACACCTTCCGGGGCGCCGATGTGAACGGCATCCTCCGGTTCCCGTCCGACTTCCCGCGCGCGGACGGCACCCCGGCGCCCGTCGAGGTCCTGACGACGTCCCGCCGCTCCGGCGCCGGACTCCTCGCGGCCACCCGGCTCCTCGCCCGGCGCATGCCCCTGACCCGGCTGCCCGCCGAGAAGGTGCGCGCCCACCGCGACCTCGCCGCCGTCAGGGACGGCGGGCGTGTGGACGTCCTCACCTTCCCCACGGCCGGTACGGAGATCGACAACATCGCGGACGTCCTGCGCCGCGCGCACCTGGAGGACGGCGTCCCTTGGAGCGAGATGGCCGTACTCGTGCGCGCGGGCGCCCGCACCCTGCCCTCCTTCCGCCGCGCCCTCACCGCCGCCGGCGTCCCCCTGGACATAGACGGCGACGACATCCCCCTGCGCCACGAACCGGCCGTGACGGCGCTCCTGACGGCCTTGCGGGCGGTGGCCACGGCGGAGGACCAGGGGCGTCCGGGGGAGGGCGAGACGGGTACTCGGGCACGCCCGGGGGAGGTGCGCCCGGGCAGCGAGGGGGTGTCCTCGGGCCCCCAGGGGATGTCTTCGGGTCCCCAAGGGGTGCCTTCGCGCCCCCAAGGAGTGCCTTCGGCCCCCCAGGAGACCGAGGGCCAGGCGCGCCCAGAGGGCGCCGGGGACGACGGCCCGGCCGCCCCTCAGGTCGCCCCCGCCTGGCTCGGCACCGAGACCGCCCTCGCCCTGCTCACCTCCCCGCTCGCGGGCATGGACGCCGCCGACCTGCGCCGCCTCGGCCGCGCCCTGCGCGAGGAGGAGCGTGCCGCGGGCAACCACCTGCCGCCGCCCTCCGACGAACTGCTCGCCCGCGCCCTCGCCGAGCCGGAGCGGCTCGTCGCGCACGACCCCTCGTACGCGAAGGGCGCCCAGCGCCTCGGCGAGCTCATCGGCCGGGCCCGCGCGTGCCTCGCGGGCGGCGGCACCGCCGAGCAGGCGCTGTGGGAGCTGTGGGACGGCACCCCCTGGCCGCGCCGCCTGGAGCGTGCCGCCCGGCGCGGCGGCGCGGCGGGCCGCAACGCCGACCGCGACCTCGACGCGGTGTGCGCCCTGTTCGCCACCGCGGCCCGCGCCGAGGAGCGCACCGGCGGCCGGGGCGCCCTGAACTTCCTGGAGGAGATCGAGGCCCAGGACATCGCCGCCGACACGCTCACCCGCCGCGCCGTGCGCCCCGACGCCGTACGCCTCATGACGGCACACCGCTCCAAGGGCCTGCAGTGGCGCCTCGTCGTCGTCGCGGGCGTCCAGGAGGGGCTCTGGCCCGACCTGCGCCGCCGCGGCTCCCTTCTGGAGGCCGACCGCATCGGGCGCGACGGCATTGCCGACCCCCTCACCCCCGGAGCACTGCTCTCCGAAGAGCGCCGCCTGTTCTACGTCGCCGCCACACGCGCGCGTGAACGCCTGGTCGTCACCGCCGTCAAGGCCCCCGCCGACGACGGCGACCAGCCGTCCCGCTTCCTCACCGAACTCGGCGTCGAACCCAAGGACGTCACGGGCCGCCCGCGCCGCCCGCTGTCGGTCTCCGCCCTGGTCGCGGAGTTGCGCGCCACGACCGTCGACCCGCACGCGTCGGACGCCCTGCGCGAGGCCGCGGCCCGCCGCCTGGCCCGTCTCGCCGGGCTCGCCGACACCGACGGCCGCCCCCTCGTGCCGTCCGCGCACCCCTCCCGCTGGTGGGGCATGCACGAGCCGACAGCCAGCACAGCGCCCCTCCGGGACCGCGACAAGCCGATCACCCTCTCCGGCAGCGCCCTGGACCAGCTCGCCAACACCTGCGCCCTGCAGTGGTTCCTGGGCCGCGAGGTGAAGGCGGACGCGCCCGCGACCGCCGCCCAGGGCTTCGGCAACGTCGTCCACGTCCTGGCCGACGAGGTCGCCTCCGGGCACACGCCCGCCGACCTCGACGTCCTCATGGAACGCCTCGAATCGGTGTGGGACGCCCTCGCCTTCGACGCCCCCTGGAAGTCCGACCAGGAGAAAGAGCACGCGCGCGTAGCGCTCGAACGGTTCCTCCAGTGGCACGTCAGCGGCGCCCACGCGGGCCGCACCCCCGTAGCCAGCGAACACGGCTTCGACGTGACCCTGGAAGCGGGCCCCTACGAAGTGCGCGTACGCGGCTCCATGGACCGCGTCGAACGCGACGGGGACGGCCGCGCCTACGTAGTCGACTTCAAGACCGGCAAACAGGCCCCCAGCGCCGCCGACGTCGCCCGCCATCCCCAGCTGGCCGTCTACCAGCTCGCGGTCCGCGAAGGCGCGGCTGACGACGCCTTCGGCGGCACGCGCCCCGAGGCGGGCGGCGCGGAACTCGTGCACCTGCGCCAGGGCGCCGCCAAGAAGGACGGCGGCGACACCCTGCCGAAGGTCCAGGCACAGCAGCCCCTGGACAACAGCGACAACAGCGACAACAGCGACGGCGGCGACGGCGGCGACTGGGTAGGCGACCTCCTGGCCACAGCCGCGGGCAAGGTCCTGGACGAACGCTTCACGCCCGCAACGGGCCAGCACTGCACCCACTGCGCCTTCCGCACCTCCTGCAGCGCCCTCCCGGAGGGCCGCCAGGTCGTGGAGTGACGGCTGCCGCCGCCCCTCTGGTGGTGGCCTGTGCCCCGTCCCGCGGTGGCCAACGTCACCTTCCGCCACCCGCGCTCATAGCACTCGCACAGGCCATCTAAGGTCTCCGTAAAGCTGAACCGTGTACGCGGCGCGGGGCCTCCCGCACCCGCCGCGTGCACCGTCCTGAGGAGAGTCACACATGGCAGCCAACCGGAAGCTCCTGGCAGCGGCAGCCGCCTGCGCCGCCGCCGTCATCGGCGTCACGGGCTGCGGCGGCGACAGCGGCGACAAGGACCCCTTCGAGGGGATGAGCGCCGACAAGATCGCCAAGAAGGCGTCCAACGCCTCCAAGAACGCCGGCTCCTTCACGATGAAGAGCGAGGTCAAGGAGGACGGCGACCAGACCACCGCCGCGTTCTCCATCGCCAAGGGCGGCGACTGCAAGGCCACGGTCGACTCGGGCAAGACGGGCCACTCCGAGCTGCTCTACGTCAACAAGGCCTCCTACGTGAAGGCCGACGAGAAGTTCTGGAAGGCGAGCGCCGGTGCCACCATCGCCGGGCGGGTCAAGGGCCGCTGGGTGAAGTCGCCCAGCTCCCGAGAAGGCGGCGCCTGCAACCTGGACAACATGTTCAAGAGCGACAAGCTCAAGGGCCTCAAGCGCGTCGACGACGCCGATGTCGACGGCAAGACGGCCGCCGTCCTCATCAAGAAGAAGGGCAAGGAGACCACCACCTTCTACGTCGCCATGGACGGCAAGCCGTACTTCCTGAAGGTCACCAACAACGGTGACGAAAAGGGCACGGCGACCTTTAGCGACTACGGCAAGCCCGTCGACGTCAAGGCCCCGGCGGCCGACGAGGTCGTCGACCAGAAGGAACTGGCGGGCCTCTGAGCCACAGTGCCGCGCGGCGGCCCCTGACAACCCGATCCACCCTGTTTGTCAGTGGCCGCCGCTAGCCTTTCTCACGTGCCTTCCCGCCTCACCGACCCCGACGAGCTCAAAGAGCTCCTCGGCATCCCGTTCACCCCGGAGCAGACGGCCTGCATCACCGCGCCGCCCGCCCCGCAGGTGATCGTGGCCGGAGCCGGGTCGGGCAAGACGACGGTGATGGCCGCGCGCGTGGTGTGGCTGGTCGGCACCGGCCAGGTCGCCCCCGAGCAGGTCCTCGGCCTGACGTTCACCAACAAGGCGGCGGGCGAGCTCGCCGACCGCGTCCGCCAGGCCCTCGTCAAGGCGGGCGTCACCGACCCGGACCCGGCCGACCCCGACGACGCCCCGGGCGAGCCGGTCATCTCCACGTACCACGCCTTCGCCGGGCGCCTGCTGACCGACCACGGCCTGCGCATCGGCCTGGAGCCCACCTCCCGGCTCCTCGCCGACGCCACCCGCTTCCAGCTCGCCGCGCGCGTGCTCCGCGAGGCCCCCGGCCCCTACCCGGCGCTCACCCGCTCCTTCCCCGACCTCGTCAGCGACCTCCTGGCCCTCGACGGCGAGCTCTCCGAGCACCTCGTGGACCCCGCCCGGCTGCGCGCGTACGACACCGATCTGCTGCGCACCCTGGCAGGCGCCAAGCTCACCAACGGCGACCTCCGCAAGGTCCCCGAAGCCGCGGCCGCCCGCACCGAGCTCACCGGCCTCGTCGAGCGCTACCGCGACGCCAAGCGCGCCCGCGACCTGCTCGACTTCGGCGACCAGATCGCCCACTCCGCGACGCTCGCCCGCACCCGCGCGGACGTCGGCACGATCCTGCGCGACGAGTTCCGCGTCGTCCTGCTCGACGAGTACCAGGACACGTCCGTGGCCCAGCGCATCCTCCTCGCGGGCCTCTTCGGCGGCGGCACCGGCCACCCCGTCACCGCGGTCGGCGACCCCTGCCAGGCGATCTACGGCTGGCGCGGCGCCTCCGTCGCCAACCTCGACGACTTCCCGCACCACTTCGCCCACGCCGACGGCCGCCCCGCCACCCGCCACGCGCTGAGCGAGAACCGCCGCAGCGGCGGCCGCCTCCTCGACCTCGCCAACGGCCTGGCCGCCCCGCTGCGCGCCCGCCACGCGGGCGTGGAGGCCCTGCGGCCCGCCCCCGGCGCCGAGCGCGACGGCACCGTCCGGTGCGCGCTCCTGCGCACCCACGCCGAAGAGATCGACTGGATCGCCGACTCCCTCGCCCACCTCGTCCGCACCGGCACCGCCCCCGGCGAGATCGCCGTCCTGTGCCGCACGGCCACCGACTTCGCCGACATCCAGGGCGCCCTCGTCGCCCGCGACGTACCCGTCGAGGTCGTCGGCCTCTCCGGACTCCTGCACCTCCCCGAAGTCGCCGACCTCGTCGCGGTCTGCGAGGTCCTCCAGGACCCCGGCGCCAACGCCTCCCTGGTGCGGCTCCTCACCGGCCCCCGCTGGCGCGTCGGCGCCCGCGACCTCGCCCTCCTCGGCCGCCGCGCCCGCCTCCTCGTCCGGCACGGCCACCCGGCGCCCGGCGGACCCGACGACCCCGAAGCCGCCGACCGCCGCCTCGCCCAGGCCGTGGAAGGCGTCGACCCCTCCGAAGTGATATCGCTCGCCGACGCGCTCGACACCTTCCTGGAGTCGCCGATCGGCACCTCCGAAGACGACGGCCTGCCCTTCTCCGCGGAGGCGCGCGTACGGTTCGCCCACCTCGCCGCCGAACTGCGCGACCTGCGCCGCTCCCTCGCCGACCCGCTGATGGACGTCCTGCACCGCGTCCTCGCCGTCACCGGCCTGGAAGTCGAGCTGTCCGCGTCCCCGCACGCCCTGGCCGCCCGCCGCCGCGAGACCCTGTCCAACTTCCTGGACGTCGCCGCGTCCTTCGCCGCCCACGACCCGGCGGCCTCCCTGCTCGCCTTCCTCGGCTTCCTGCGCACCGCCGCGCAGTACGAGAAGGGCCTCGACAACGCCCTGCCCGGCGGCGAGAACACAGTCAAGGTGCTCACCGCCCACAAGTCCAAGGGCCTGGAGTGGGACGTCGTCGCCGTCCCCGGCCTCGTCACCGGCACCTTCCCGAGCGCCCAGGGCCGCGAGAAGTGGACCGCGCAGGCCAAGGTCGTCCCGCACGCCCTGCGCGGCGACGCCGACACCCTGCCCGACGTCGACACCTGGGACGCCAAGGGCCTCAAGGCCTTCCACGCCGCCATGAAGGACCACCAGCACACCGAAGAGCTCCGCCTCGGCTACGTGACGTTCACGCGCCCCCGCAGCCTCCTCCTCGGCTCCGGCCACTGGTGGGGCCCCACCCAGAAGAAGCCGCGCGGCCCGTCCGACTTCCTGACGGCGCTGTACGACCACTGCGCCGCCGGACACGGCGAGATCGAAGCCTGGGCCGACAAGCCGCAGGACGGCGAGGAGAACCCCGCCCTCCGCGAGGCCGCCGCCGACCACGCCTGGCCGCTCCCGCTCGACCCCGCCTCCCTGGCCCGCCGCCGCGCCGCCGCGGACACCGTCCAGGCCCACCTGGACCGCCTCAGGACGGGCACGCCCCGCGACCACCAGGAGCCCCACCCGGCAGCGGACCCGGAATGGCCGCCGCCCCCGGAGGACGACGAGTTCTACGAAGAGGACGCGTTCCCCGAAGACAACGGCGAGCCGTACGTAGACAACGACGAGCCGTATGTAGACAACGGCGAGCCCAACGAGGGCGACGGCGAGCCCAACGAGGGCGACGGCGAGCCCAACGAGGGCGACGGCGAGCCCAACGAGGGCGACGGCGAGCCCTACGAAGGCGACGGCTTCGGCAAGACCCCGTACGGCGACGGGCGCCCCCCGCCCGAGCCCGAGGACCCCTCCGACTGGGACTCCTGGAGCAGCCACCGCCCCACGCCCCCGACCCCGGACCCCGTCATCCCGCACGCACGCGAGCCGCACGCCACCGCACCCGAGGACCCCCTCACCCCGGAGGACCCCCTCACCCCGGAGGACCCCCTCACCCCGGAGGACCCCCTCACCCCGGAGGACCCCCTCACCCCGGAGGAGCTCCGCACGCTCGCCTCCTGGGACCGCGACCTGGACGCCCTCGCCGACGAGCTCCTGCGCGCCCGCGAAGGCGTGCGCGACGTGCCCCTGCCCGCCTCGCTCACCGCCTCCCAGGTGCTGCGCCTGGCCGCCGACCCCGACGGCCTCGCCCAAGAGCTCGCGCGGCCCATGCCCCGGCCCCCCCAGCCCGCGACCCGGCGGGGCACCCGCTTCCACGCCTGGGTGGAAGCCCGCTTCGAAGAGCTGCGCCTGCCCATGCTCGGCCCGGACGAACTGCCCGGCGGCGCCCCCGGAGAGGCCGACATCGCCGACGAACGCGACCTGGAGGCCCTCAAGGAAGCCTTCGAGCGCACCGAGTACGCCCACCGCACGCCCTACCGCGCCGAAGCCCCCGTCCAGCTCACCCTCGGCGGCCGCCTCATCCGCGGCCGCATCGACGCCGTCTACAAACAGGGCGACGGCACCGACACCACGTACGAGATCCTCGACTGGAAGACCAGCCGCACCCAGGACGCCGACCCGCTCCAGCTCGCCGTGTACCGCCTGGCCTGGGCCGAGCAGCACGGCGTACCCCTGGAGTCCGTGACCGCCGCGTTCCTGTACGTCCGCAGCGGCGACGTCGTACGCCCGCGCCACCTGCCCGGCCGGGCCGAGCTGGAACGGCTCCTGCTCGGCGAGGACGGGGACGAGGGCCACAACGAGGACCAGGCCGACCGCGGGGCCGCCGACGAGGGCGGCGGCCCCGAAGCCGACCGGCCACCGGACAGGACCGCTCCCGTGGGCCGATAGGCTCGTGACCATGAGTAAGTCCGCCGACCAAGCTGACAGCGTCGTCAGCGCCGTACGCGAGTACGTCGACGACCACCGTGCCGCCTTCCTCGACGACCTCGCCGAGTGGCTGCGCATCCCGTCCGTGTCGGCGCAGCCCGAGCACGCCGACGACGTGCGCCGCAGCGCCGACTGGCTCGCCGCCCGGCTGAAGGACACCGGCTTCCCGACCGCCGAGGTCTGGGAGACAGCCGGAGCCCCGGCCGTCTTCGCCGAATGGCCCTCCGGAGACCCGCAGGCACCCACCGTCCTCGTCTACGGCCACCACGACGTGCAGCCCGCCGCCCGCGAGGACGGCTGGGACACCGACCCCTTCGAGCCCGTCATCCGCGAAAACCGCCTCTACGCGCGCGGTGCCGCCGACGACAAGGGCCAGGTCTTCTTCCACACCCTCGGCGTCCGCGCCCACCTCGCCGTCACGGGCCGCACCGCCCCCGCCGTGAACCTCAAACTGATCGTCGAGGGCGAGGAGGAGTCCGGCTCCGCGCACTTCCGCGACCTGATCGAGCGCCACCGCGACCGCCTGGCCGCCGACGCCGTCGTCGTCTCCGACACCGGCATGTGGTCCAAGGACACCCCGACCGTCTGCACCGGCATGCGCGGCCTCGCCGACTGCGAGATCGAGCTGTACGGCCCCGACCAGGACATCCACTCCGGCTCCTTCGGCGGCGCCGTACCCAACCCGGCCACCGCCGCGGCCCGCCTCGTCGCCGCACTGCACGACGAACACGCGCGCGTAGCCGTACCGGGCTTCTACGACGGCATCATCGAGCTCACCGACCGCGAACGGCAGCTCTTCGCCGCACTGCCCTTCGACGAGGCCGAGTGGCTGCGCACCGCCAAGTCGCACGCCCCCCACGGAGAGGCGGGACACACCACCCTGGAGCGCGTCTGGGCCCGCCCCACCGCCGAGGTCAACGGCATCGGAGGCGGCTACCAGGGCGCGGGCGGCAAGACGATCATCCCGTCGAGCGCCCTGCTGAAGCTCTCCTTCCGCCTGGTCGCGGGCCAGGACCCCGACCACGTGGAAGACGCCGTCCGCACATGGGTCGCCGACCAGCTGCCCGCGGGCATCCGCCACACCATCACCTTCGGCGCCGCCACCCGCCCCTGCCTGACCCCGCTCGACCACCCCGCCCTGCAGTCCGTGGCCCGCGCCATGGGCCGCGCCTTCGAGCAGGAGATCCTCTTCACGCGCGAAGGCGGCTCAGGCCCCGCAGCCGACCTCCAGGACGTCCTCGGGGCGCCCGTGCTCTTCCTCGGCATCTCCATCCCCTCGGACGGCTGGCACGCGCCGAACGAGAAGGTCGAGCTCGACCTGCTCCTCAAGGGCGTCGAGACCACCGCCTACCTCTGGGGCGACCTCGCGGAGCACTGGCGCGATGCACACTGAGCACACCGAAGACACCTGCTCGCTGAACCACCCATTCCACCGGGGGAGTTGGAAGCACCAGTGACCACCTGGACCGACCGCGCCGCAGACCGCCCCGTCTCGCTCACCGCGCCGAGCGGCATCGACCGCGCGGCCCACCACCGCCTCGACGAGGCCTGGCTCGCCGCCGCGTGGAGCCACCCCTCGACACGCGTCTTCGTGGTCTCCGGCGGCCAGGTCCTCATCGACGAGACCCCCGACGGCCGCACCGAACTGGTGATGACCCCCAGCTTCGAAGCGCCCCTCACCGAAGCCCACCGCTACTTCCTGGGCACCGACGACGACGGCGTGAGCTACTTCGCCCTCCAGAAGGACTCCCTGCCCGGCCGCATGGACGCCTCCGCACGCGCCGCCGGACTGCGCGAGGCGGGCCTGCTCCTGTCGCCCCGCGACGCGGGCCTGATGGTGCACGCCGTCGCCCTGGAGAACTGGCAGCGCATGCACCGCTTCTGCTCGCGCTGCGGCGAACGCACCGTCATCGCAGCCGCCGGCCACATCCGCCGCTGCCAGGCCTGCGGCGCCGAGCACTACCCGCGCACCGACCCCGCCGTGATCATGCTCGTGACGGACGACAAGGACCGCGCCCTCCTCGGCCGCCAGGTCCACTGGCCCGAAGGCCGCTTCTCCACGCTCGCGGGCTTCGTGGAGCCCGGCGAGTCCATCGAGCAGTCCGTACGCCGCGAGGTCTGGGAAGAAGCCGGCGTCACCGTCGGCGACGTCGAGTACGTCACCAGCCAGCCCTGGCCGTTCCCGTCCAGCCTCATGCTCGGCTTCATGGCCCAGGCCACCTCCTCGGAGATCAACGTCGACGGCGAAGAGATCCACGAAGCCCGCTGGTTCTCCCGCGACGACCTGCGGGCCGCGTTCGAGTCCGGGGAGGTCCTGCCTCCCTACGGCATCTCGATCGCGGCCCGCCTGATCGAACTCTGGTACGGCGAGTCCCTGCCGCGCCCCGGCGCGGCGGCCTGACCCGGCCCCCTGGGGACCTAGGCGAGCTTCTGCTTCACCTGCGCCAGCGAGGGGTTCGTCAGCGTCGAACCGTCCGGGAAGAGAACGGTGGGAACCGTCTGGTTCCCCCCGTTCGCCTTCTCGACGAACGCGGCGGACTCCGGGTCCTGCTCGATGTTGACCTCGGTGTACGCGATGCCCTCGCGGTCCATCTGGCCCTTCAGCCTGCGGCAGTAGCCGCACCAGGTGGTGCTGTACATCGTCACGGTGCCCGGCATGTCTTCGCGCTCCTTCACGGCTCGGGGTGCGTCATCGCACTTCGTGGTGCGTCGTCGCACCCAGTCGAACGTACGCGACCCCGCCGCCATTCCCACACCCACGCCCCTCCCGCCAGAGCACACACCCACGCCGCCCCTGCCAGAGCACACGCCCACGCCCCTCCTGCCAGAGCCGGCACCCCGGCACCAGAAGAGGCCTCCGGGACCAACCGACACCCAGCCGCGCCCCCGGATTAATACGACTGCGACCGCCACCCTGTGGATAACCCCGCTCACGCGCCCCACAGGAACTGGCAGCATTGAAGGGTGACAGCAGCAACGCACTCCACCCTCTTCCCGCGGGTCCCGGACTCGGCCGACGCGGTGCTCGACGGGCTCGACCCCGAGCAGCGCGAGGTCGCCACGGCCCTGCACGGGCCGGTCTGCGTGCTCGCGGGCGCGGGCACGGGCAAGACCCGCGCCATCACCCACCGCATCGCCTACGGAGTGCGCGCGGGCATCCTCCAGCCCGCCAGCGTGCTCGCCGTCACCTTCACCAACCGCGCCGCGGGCGAGATGCGCGGCCGACTGCGCCAGCTCGGCGCCCAAGGCGTCCAGGCCCGCACCTTCCACTCCGCCGCCCTGCGCCAGCTCCAGTACTTCTGGCCCAAGGCCGTCGGCGGCTCCCTGCCCCGACTCGTGGAACGCAAGATCCAACTCGTCGCCGACGCCGCCACCGCCTGCCGCATCCGCCTCGACCGCAACGAACTGCGGGACGCGACCGGCGAGATCGAATGGTCCAAGGTCACCCAGACCGTCCCCGCGGACTACGCCGCCGCGGCCGCCAGAGCGGGCCGCGAAACCCCCCGCGACCCCGCCGAGATCTCCCAGCTCTACGCGGCCTACGAAGACCTCAAGCGAGACCGCTCCGTCATCGACTTCGAAGACGTCCTGCTCCTGGCCGTCGGCATCCTCCAGGACCGCCACGACATCGCCGAACAGGTCCGCTCCCAGTACCAGCACTTCGTCGTCGACGAGTACCAGGACGTCAGCCCGCTCCAGCAGCGCCTCCTGGAACTGTGGCTCGGCGAGCGCGACAGCCTCTGCGTCGTCGGCGACGCCAGCCAGACCATCTACTCCTTCACCGGCGCCACCCCCGACCACCTCCTCGACTTCCGCACCCGCCACCCCGGCGCAACCGTCGTCAAACTCGTCCGGGACTACCGCTCCACCCCCCAGGTCGTCCGCCTCGCCAACGGCCTCCTCGCCCAGGCCCACGGCCGCGCCGCCGACCACCGCCTGGAACTCGTCTCCCAGCGCGAACCCGCCGCGGACCCCGTCTACACGGAGTACGCGGACGAACCCGCCGAAGCCGAAGGCGCCGCCCGCCGCATCCGCGCCCTCATGACCGACGGCGTCCCCGCCAGCGAGATCGCCGTCCTGTTCCGCACGAACTCCCAGTCGGAGATCTACGAACAGGCCCTCGCCGACGCGGGCATCCCCTACCAGCTCCGCGGCGCCGAGCGCTTCTTCGAACGCACCGAGGTCCGCGAAGCCGGCGCGGCCCTGCGCGGCGCCGCCCGCTTCGGCGGCAACGACGTCCTCCTCGACGACGTCGTCGACCTGCCCTCCCAGGTCCGCGCCGTCCTCTCCACCAAGGGCTGGACCACCGAACCCCCCGCGGGCTCCGGCGCCGTCCGCGACCGCTGGGAGTCCCTGGCCGCCCTCGTGCGCCTCGCCGAGGACTTCGCCCGCGCCAACCCCACCGCGACCCTCGCCGACCTCGTGGCCGAGCTGGACGAGCGCGCCGCCGCCCAGCACGCCCCCACCGTCGAAGGCGTCACCCTCGCCTCCCTGCACGCCGCCAAGGGCCTGGAGTGGGACGCCGTCTTCCTGGTCGGCCTCGCCGAAGGCATGATGCCGATCACCTACGCCAAGACCGACGAACAGGTCGAGGAGGAGCGCCGCCTCCTCTACGTCGGCGTGACCCGCGCCCGGGCCCACCTCTCTCTGTCCTGGGCGGTGTCCCGCTCCCCGGGCGGGCGCCCCAACCGCAGAGCCACCCGCTTCCTCGACGGACTGCGCCCCGGCTCGGGCACGACCGCCGGGGCGCGCGCGGCGGGCGGCACGGGCGGCATCGAGCGCGGCACGGGCGGCGGCACCGAACCCGGCGGCCCCCGAGCCCGCCGCCGCACCAGCCGCACCCCGGCCCGCTGCCGCGTCTGCGGCCGCACCCTCACCGACGCCGGTGAGATGAAACTCATGCGGTGCGAGGACTGCCCGTCCGACATGGACGAAGGACTCTACGAACGCCTGTGGGAGTGGCGCGCGGGGCACGCGCGACGCATCGGACAGCCCCCGTTCTGCCTCTTCACGGACAAAACCTTGATCGCCATCGCCGAGTCCGTGCCCGAGGAGGAGGGCGAGCTCGCCCGCATCCCCGGCGTCGGCCAGCGCAAGGTACGCACCTACGGAGCCGACGTCCTGGCCATTTGCGCAGGTCAGGAGGTTACCGACGGTGGCGAGGCGAACTGATTCAAACTCGTCGAAAAAATAGTTTGCGCATGCGCCAGCAATCCCCATAGGTTCTTAACACGGAAACGGCGGGCTTCTCCGGAGCCCCGGTTCCGTGCTGTACTTGTCAGTCCGAAGGATCGGCCCCGGCCGATCCCCTAGACGCCGAGAGGAGGCGAATCCAGTGATCAGCATCAACGAGAGCTTCATCAGCACCGCCAAAATGACCGATCGCTCGGTCGTCGCCTCCTGCCTGCTCGGCTTCTCGCACCAGAGCACCGGTCTGTCCGTCGGCAACGCCGCCGCTCGTCCGGGTGCCTCCCTGCCTGCCATGGGTCTCCAGATCCGTGAAGGCAATGAGCGACCGACCCAGGCACCGGAAGCAGCAGTAGCGGCGGCACAGGCGCAGGCCTATGCCTTCGCGGCGGCCGGTGCCGGATTCCGGAAGCAGACGACGCAGCACCACACGATGTGGGCCTTCCGTGGGCTCGAACCCTGGAGTGATCCAGTCTGATCTCGATCAGACCGGCGCCTTCAGGGCCGCGGAACCCCACCCGGGATCCGCGGCCCTTCTGTTTTCCCCGAAACAGGGAGACAGACCGAAGGGGCCACAGCAAGACCCGGTACCAGCCGCCAACCGGCCGACCCCGGCCGGAACGACCAGACGAGGAAGAACACCCCGTGCAACTCGAAGCGCACGCCCCGTCCGTACCGCCTTCAGACACGCTCCCCCCGCCCGCACCCACGGAGGACCCGACCTTGACTCCCCTCACCGCGCTCACCGCGCTCGACGACGCCATCGAGAACCTCGGCGTACCCGTCCCCTGCCGCGCCTACGACCCCGAGGTCTTCTTCGCGGAGTCCCCGGCCGACGTCGAGTACGCCAAGTCGCTCTGCCGCACCTGCCCGCTGATGGAAGCCTGCCTCGCCGGCGCCAAGGAGCGGCGTGAGCCGTGGGGTGTCTGGGGCGGTGAGCTGTTCGTCCAGGGCGTCGTCGTAGCCCGCAAGCGCCCGCGTGGCCGTCCGCGGAAGAACCCGGTAGTGGCATGAGCACCGCCGGAACGATCGATCGCCCCCTGACGCACGACCCGAAGAAGCAGGCCCCGATGAAGGCACCCGCGAGTGAGCCCACCGGCTCCGCGACCCCAGACTTCACTCCCACCGGCGCGACCCGCTCGCGCCAGAACAGGACCCGAGAGATGCAACTCATCCCAGAAGCCATGGCCCGTGCGCATATGCACGAGCGACTGCGTGAGGCCGAGCAGCAACGCCCGGCCGTCCGCCTGATCGCGGCCCGCCGCATGCAGCGCCGCGCCGAGCGCGCCTCGCTGCGCGCCCGCCGCGCGCTCGCCATGGCGGTCATGCAGTAGATCCGCCGCCACACGGCAACCGGAAGCTCCGGCGAGCTTCCCGGCGAACCCAGCGGGGGCCGGGGGGCCGGTCCGAACGGACCGGCCCCCGAGGTGCGTTGTGCCCGCCGATCACCCGGCGACGGCGATAAGGTCGCCGAGTGGACCAGCAGCCTTCTCAACCTGCGGACACCGAGAATTTCGTGTGCTCCCGCTGCGGCACGGCCGCCGACGGCCGGCCCCCCACCTGGACCTGCTCCGTGGAGAACGGCGTCCGCCACTACTTCTGCGACATCTGTGCGCGGGACAACATCCGGGCCATTGAGGGGAGACTCGACTCGGCCTGGTGGTGACCGACGCCTCGGGGGGGCTTCCCCCTCCCCCCCGCCCCCTCCCCACCCCCCACCCCCGCGTCAGGTCATGCCTCAGCCGCCGCGTCGTCCAGCTGGCCGCCGCTCGGGTCGTGCTGCTCCTCCTGCTCCGCCGGTCCGTCGTCCGGCAGGAATCCGGGGACCCACTCCTCCAGCTCGTCCCGCATGCGTACGGTCGCGCCCAGCTGGCACAGGACGCCGATGGTGCTGAGCGTCACGCGGTGTATCAGCAGGTACGACGGCGGGAGGTTCAGCCGTTTGCCCAACTGGTGGGCGGGGGAGCGGGGATCGGCCACGCGTGTCGCCTGGCTGCGCATCCAGCCGCGGGTGAAGGTGAACTCGTCCGCGAGGGCGGGTTCGATGATCGGCAGCAGATAGTCGAGGACCGCTTCCGGCTCCAGGTCGACGGAATCCTTGACGAAGCCTTCTTCGCACAGCATCTCGTAGACCGCGTCGGCCTGGCCCTCGACCGTCATCCGCAGGGAGCGGCCGATCGTCGGGGGCAGTCCGCCGGGCAGCCGGTCCACCGTGCCGAAGTCCAGGACGCCGAGCCGCCATTCGCCCTTCTCGCCCGGCAGCAGACGGAAGTTCCCGGGGTGCGGGTCGGCGTGCAGCAGGCCGGTTCGGGCCGGTCCTGAGAACAGGAAGCGGGCGAGGAGCTGGCCCGCCCGATCCCGCTCCTCCTGTGAGCCGTCGGTGATCACGTCGGCCAGCGGCACGCCGTCGATCCACTCCGTCACCAGGACCTGCTCGCTCTGGTGGACCACGTCGGGCACGACCACGTCGGGGTCGTCCGCGAACTCCTCGGCGTGGGCGCGCTGGGCCTGTGCCTCCAGGCCGTAGTCCAGCTCCTCGGAGACGCGGTCGCGCAGCTCCGCGATGAGGGGCTTGATGTCCATGCCGGGGATCAGCGGGCCAAGGACGCGGGCGAAGCGACCCAGTTGGTTCAGGTCCGAGAGCAGCGCTTCGCCCGCTCCCGGGTACTGGACCTTCACCGCGACGTCGCGGCCGTCCGCCCACACGGCCCGGTGCACCTGGCCGATCGAGGCGGCCGCAGCGGGCTTGTCCTCGAACTCCAGGAACAGCTCCCGCCAGTCCTCGCCGAGCCGCTCCTCGAGCACGGTGTGCACGGTGCGGGTCGGCATCGGCGGCGCGGCTTCCTGGAGTTTCGTCAGGGCCGCGCGGTAGGGACCGGCGACCTCCTCCGGCAGGGCCGATTCGAAGACGGACATGGCCTGCCCGAACTTCATCGCCCCGCCCTTCAGCTCGCCGAGCACCTTGAACAGCTGCTCCGCCGTGCGTTGTTGCAGCTCACGGCCCACGATTTCCGCCGACTTGCCGCCGATTCTCTTGCCGAGCCCCCAGGTCGCGCGGCCCGCGAAGCCGAGCGGCAGCGCGGCCAGTTTGGCGGTACGGGTAACCGCCTTCCGGGGAAGATCAGACATGCGCCCCTCCAAGTCCCAGACAGCCGCGCCCTCTCAGGCGGTGACACCGGTCATTGTCCCGTGTGGCTCTCGATCCACGGCCGTGTCCTCCCCCTTAACGCGCTCACTCGCCCCACACGGGCAAGTGGCGTGCGCCGGTACGCGCTGGGCGCGCCAGGCGTAGCGCGGTGCCGCCGTCAGCCAGCGGACTCCCGTGAGGGAGGGTGCCGCGCCGTCCAGGAAGGCCAGTGCGTGTGCCGCCGCGAGGCCGGCCACGGTGGTGGACAGGGCCAGGTCGCAGGCGGGCACCTGGCGCCGGTGTCCCGAGTGCCACTGTGCCAGCATGCGCGGCCAGGCGGGGTCGCGGTCCGTCTCGGTCAGGGCGAGGCAGCCCGCGCAGGCGCTCGCTCCCGGCAGCACCAGGGGGCCGACCACGCCCGTGCCCTCGATCACGCCCGCGTACAGGTGCGGAGTTCCGGCGGCGAGCAGTGCTTCTGCTCCGGACGGGGCAGGGGCGTAGGCGTCGAGGCCGTCGCGCGGGGTGAGCAGGACCAGGGACAGAGGGTGCTCGCCGTCGGATCTGTCCTCGGGGTGCCGTGGCGGGCGGCCCGGCGCGGCTTGGCGCGCGGCCCGGCGGGCCGCCGCGTCCCTGCGCTGGCCGACGGAGTCGGCGGGCAGCCCGCCGGGAGCGATGTCCCAGGGTTCGACGCACCCTCCGTCCCGCACGTCCACCTGGCCGACGCCCGCGCCGGACAGGACCGACGCCACGACCGCGCCCACGCGGCCGGTGCCCTGCACGCGCACACGGGTGGCCCGGCGGGCGGCCAGTTTGCGGATGGAGTCGTGGGGGCGAGGGGTGACGGCCGACAGGGCGGCCAGGTCCGGGCGCAGCCGGTCCATGGTGTCCGGACGGGCGCGCAGGGCCTCGGCTGCCGGGCCGCCGCCCGTGGCGTCGTCGAGCAGACCGGCGTGGTCCAGGCGCTGGAGCAGCGCGTCCACGTGTCCGTCCGGCAGGCCCATTCTCGTGGCTTCCGCGCGCAGCAGCGGCAGGCCCCGAGTGCCGTCGAGGAGTGTGAGGAAGCTGCCCGTCGCGGTGTCCACGGGGCCGAGAACTCGGGCGTGGGCGGGTGTCACCCCGAACTGGACGGTGTTGAGATCGCGCCAGCCGCGTCGGAGCGCGGGCTTGAGGATCGGATGCATGCGTTCCCCCGTGTCATGCCGAGCCGTGTCATGCCGAGCCGAGCTGAGTCGTGCCGAGTCGTGCCGAGTCGTGCCGTTTGGTTCGTCTGCGTCCGGTGTCGTCGTGCGTCGTGCAGCACCTGCCGGGTGTACGAATCGTGTGGCGAGACGTTGCCGTTCGACGGTCAGCATGCCCGTCCGGGCCGGAGCGTGCTCGAGGTTGTCCACAGGCGGCGAGTGTTTGTCGTACTAATCGAGCTGATCGAGCGCACGGGGAGGGGATCGATACCGAACCGTCCCGGAGGCGGGACTTCCCGCTTGCCGAACGGGTAACGTCAAGGCGTGCCCGCCGACCCACTGCACCGCGGAAGTCCACAGCGCAGCGCGACCAGCCCGCCGTCGTCCGGCCCGGCGGCGACCGCGGTCGAGGTGCGACGGAGCGCCCGCCGACGCAGAACGGTCTCGGCGTACCGCGAGGGGGACCGCACGGTCGTCCTCATCCCCGCCCGGATGTCCGAGGCGGAGGAGCAGCGTTGGGTGACCGTCATGCTGGACAAACTGGCCGCGCAGGAGAGCAAGCGGGTTCTCGGCGACAGTGAGCTCGCCGAGCGGGCGCGGCGGCTCTCGGAGCAGTTCTTCGACGGCAGGGCGCGTCCCACGTCCGTGCGCTGGGTGACGAATCAGAACACCCGGTGGGGCTCGTGCACGCCCTCGGAGGGCAGCATCCGCCTGTCGCACCGGTTGCAGGGCATGCCCGAGTACGTGGTCGACTACGTCCTGGTCCACGAGCTCGCGCATCTGCTGGTCCCGGGGCACGGGCCGCGTTTCTGGCAGCTCCTGGAGGCCTATCCGCGCACGGAGCGCGCCCGCGGCTACCTCGAAGGAGTGGCGGCCGCGGACCGGCTGCCGCACCTGCCCGCCGCCCGGGAGGAGTGACCGGCGTCTCGGCGCGGCAGGGCGGACGGGACACCCCTCGGTGGTTGTGTACCGGGTCTGTACCGGCTTCGTCCGTTGTCGGACTTTGCGGTTAGCCTGGCGCGACGCATTCACCATCGGGATGGGGGACGGTCGTTACGTATGCCCAGGGAATTCCAACGCGGCCATAAGGCCAAGATCAGTGACCTCACCGCGGGGACCGACCTGTACGTCGGCGTGCACATCGCTGCCCCCGGGCTGACCTTCGACATCAGCTGCTTCGGCCTCGACGCGGACGAGCGGCTGTCCGACGACCGCTACTTCATCTTCTTCAACCAGCCGAAGTCCCCGGAGGAGTCGCTGCAGCTCCTGGGCGCGCAGGCCGGTGACAACGAGTCCTTCCGCATCACCCTCGACCGGATCCCGCCGCAGATCCAGAAGCTGTCGTTCACTGCTGCGATCGATGGTGCCGGGCAGATGTCCCAGCTCGCCTCCGGCTACATCCGGATCGTGGCGGGCGGCGAAGAGGTGGCCCGGTACGCCTTCGACGGCTCGGAGTTCTCCACCGAGCGGGCGCTGATGCTCGGCGACTTCTACCTGAAGGACGTGTGGCGGTTCGCCGCGATCGGGCAGGGCTTCGACGGCGGCCTGGACGCGCTGCTGCGGAACTTCGGCGGCGAGGTCGCCGAGGAGGAGCCCGCGGCGCCCGAGCCGCAGGCCCAGGCCCAGGTGCCCGGTTTCGCACCGCCCGGCGGCGCCACGCCGCCGCCCGCCTTCGCGGCTCCGGCCCCGGCGGCCCCCGCCCCGGCGGCCCCCGCCCCGGTGGCTCCGGCGCCCGCTCCGGTCCCCGCCCCGGCGCCCGTGCCGCACACCCCGCCCCCGGTGAACGTGACGCCCCCGCCCGCACAGGTCCCGCCCGCACAGGTCCCGCCCGCACAGGTCCCTCCCGCGCCCGTGCCGTCCACGCCGGTCCCGCCCACCCCGTCGGTGCACTCCGCGCAGACCATCGTGGCCCCGCTGGGCCAGCCGGGCGCCCCGGTGCCGCCCCCGGCCCCCGCGCCGCCCCAGTCCCCGGCGCCGTACGGCCAGCAGCCCTCGGCACCCCTGCCGCCCGGCTACGGCCAGCCGTCCGCACCGCCGCCTCCGGGCTACGGCCAGCCCGCCGCGCCTCCGCCGCCCGGCTACGGCCAGCAGCCCCCGGCGCCGGTGCCCGGCCAGGCCCCGCCACCCTTCGCGCAGGGCGCCCCGGGAGCGGCCCCGCAGGGCGCCGGTGTGGCCGCCGCGCTGCAGAAGTACCGCGAGGCGGGCACGGGCCAGCGCTGGACGCAGCAGAACGAGAAGCTGGTCCGCATCGACCTGAACGTCGGCGGCCAGCCCGTGCTCGCCCGGCAGGGCAGCATGGTGCTCTACCAGGGCAAGGTCGAGTTCAGTTACAAGGGCGCGGGCTTCGCGGGCCGCGTCGTGGGCAACGCCACCGGCCAGGAGATGCAGCTGATGCGCTGTACGGGCCGCGGCCAGGTCTTCCTCGCCGAAGAGGGCACCCATCTGCACCCCATCGAGCTCCAGGGGGACGCCATCTGCGTCTCCGCGGAGAACGTCCTCGCCTTCGACGAGTCCCTACAGCACGAGGTGCGCCGCATCGAGGGGCACGGCATCCCCGGGGGCGCGCTGTTCGTCATGCAGTTCCAGGGGAGCGGCACCGTCGTCGTGAAGACGCACGGCATGCCCGTCGTGCTGCCGGTGACCCCGACCACCTTCGCCGACTGCCACGCCGTCGTCGCCTGGTCGGCCGCCGCACAGGCGATCGTGTCCAGCCAGGTCAGGCTGCGGGCGAACGCCTCCGCGGGCGCCACGGGGGAGAGCGTGAACCTCCAGTTCCGCGGCGCGCCCGGCAACTTCATCGTCGTCCAGCCGTACGAGGTCTGAGGGAGCCCGTCATGAACCAGCACCAGCTCGCGGGCTTCGCCCCGGCCCCGGTGGCCGCCCGCATGGAGAACCACGGCCACCACATGCTCAAGGTGGCCATGCAGACCGGAAACGACCTCTTCGCGCGCGTGGGGTCGATGGTCGCTTACGAAGGGTTCGTGCAGTACGAGCCGAACCCGCCCGCCGTCCGCCAGATCGCCCGCGACTGGATCACCGGCGAGGGCGCGCCCCTGATGAAGTGCTCCGGAGACGGCCTGCTGTACCTCGCCGACTACGGGGCGGACGTCGTCGTCATCAACCTGGCGGGCGACTCGCTCTCGGTGAACGGCACCAACCTCCTCGCCTTCGACGCGAGCCTCCAGTGGGGCGTCGAGCGGGTCAAGGGCCTCGCGAAGTTCGCGGGCCAGGGCCTGTGGAACATCAAGGTCTCCGGGCAGGGTTGGGTGGCGCTGACCTCGCGCGGCACGCCCATCGTCGTCGACTGCGGCCGCGGCGAGGACGAGACGTACGTGGACCCCGACGCCCTGATCGCCTGGTCGCCGAACCTGAAGGTGAAGGGCAAGCGCAGCTTCAAGGCCGGTTCCCTGATCGGGCGCGGCAGCGGCGAGGCCTACCAGATGGGCTTCTCCGGGGAGGGCATCGTCGTCGTACAGCCCAGTGAGGACAGCACCGACCGCCTCCGGATCCGGAGCTGAGGGGGAGCACCACCATGCAGAGCTCGCTTTTCGCGCACTCCGAGCAGCAGTCCCAGGAGCGCTACACCGTCCAGAACCCGCAGCTGCTGCGCGTCGCCCTGGAGGGCCACGACGACGTGCTCGCCCGCAAGGGCGCCATGGTCGCCTACCAGGGGCTCATCGAATTCGACGCCGAGTTCCAGTCCGGCGGGCAGCGGCGGGCCCGGGCGCACACGGGCGAGGGCCTGGACCTGATGCGCTGCCACGGCCAGGGCACCGTCTACTTCGCGAACCTCGCCCAGTACATCCACGTCGTGGACGTGGAGCAGGACGGCCTCACGGTGGACAGCTCCTACGTCCTCGCCATGGACTCCTCGCTGTCCCACCAGGTGATCGCGGTGGACAGCCAGTACGGGATCTCCGGCTCCGGCAAGTACCAGCTGAACATCACCGGGCGCGGCATGGTCGCCCTGATGACCTCCGGGCAGCCGCTGATGTTGCAGGTCACCCCGGACCGGTACGTCAACGCCGACGCGGACGCGATCGTCGCCTGGTCCAGTGGGCTGCGGGTGCAGATGCAGGCGCAGACGCACTCCTCGGGCGTGTGGCGGCGCCGCGGCAACACCGGCGAGGGCTGGGAGCTCAGCTTCATGGGGCAGGGCTACGCGCTCGTGCAGCCCAGCGAGCTGCTGCCGCCGCAGCACGCCCAGATCGGCCAGGGGGCACGCGCCCAGTTCGGCATGGGCCAGCAGGGCGCCCGGGGGCAGAACCAGAGCAACGTCTGGAACTGAGCCCGGCCCCTCTGGGCTCCGACCTCTATGGGTTCCGACCTCTATGGGTTCCGACCTCTATGGGTTCCGACCTCTATGGGTTCCGACCTCTATGGGTAAGGGGCGGTCGCCATGGCGACCGCCCCTTACCCATGCCGCCTCTCAGGAGGCCGTCACACCGGCAGGCGCTCCCGCGTGGCCTCCACGAGCCGGACGACGGACGTGTCGGCCACGTCCGCCACCTCGTCGTACGCGAACCAGCGCAGGTCCAGGGACTCGTCGCTGATCGCCTCCACCGCGCCGGGCGGTGCCAGGGCGGCGTACTGCACGTCCAGGTGCTGGGTGCAGGGGCCCGGGATCGGATGGCGGTCCAGGCGCACCGGGCCGCCCGGTAGCAGGCTCAGGCCCTGCACGCCGGACTCCTCGGTGGCCTCGCGCAGCGCCGCCTCCGCGAGGGTGCGGTCGTCCGGCTCGCAGTGGCCGCCCATCTGGAGCCACATGCCCAGCTTCTTGTGCAGCGTGAGCAGCACGCGCCCGCGGGGCGGGTCGACGACCAGCGCGCTGGCCGTCACATGGCCGTCCGTGCAGGCCTTCCACATGCCGTCGTCCGGGTGGGCCGACAGATGGTCCACGTAGTACTGCCGCAGCTCCTCCTGGTGCTCGTACGCCTTCAGGACGAGTACCGCGTCGTCGCGCAGAGTCACTTGCCGTCGTCGTCCTTGCCCTCGGGGGAGCCGCCCTCGGCGGAGTCGTCGCCCTTGGTGAGGTCCGGCTTGCCGGAGGCGCTGCCATGCGCCGCCTCGCCGAGCATCTTGTCCAGCTCGGAGAAGTCCAGCTGCTCGCGGTGCACGAAGCCGTCCGGGTCGTCCAGGTCGGACGCCGTCGGGAGCATGTCCGGGTGCGCCCACAGGCCGTCACGGCCGTCGACACCGCGCGCGTCCGTGAGCGAGGCCCACAGGCGCGAGGCGTCCCGCAGGCGGCGCGGGCGCAGCTCCAGGCCGATGAGCGTCGCGAACGTCTGCTCCGCGGGCCCGCCGGTGGCACGGCGGCGGCGCAGCGTCTCACGCAGCGCGTCGGCCGACGACAGGCGCGGCTTGGCCGCCGCGTGCACGACCGCGTCCACCCAGCCCTCGACGAGCGCCAGGGCCGTCTCCAGGCGGGCCAGGGCGGCCTTCTGCTCGGGGGAGTCCTCCGGCTGGAACATGCCCTGCTGGAGGGCTTCCTGAAGCTGCTCCGGGTTCTGCGGGTCGAACTGGCCGACGACGTCTTCCAGCTTGCTCGTGTCGACCTTGATCCCGCGGGCGTAGCCCTCGACCGCGCCGAACAGGTGCGAGCGCAGCCACGGCACGTGCGCGAAGAGCCGCTGGTGGGCGGCCTCGCGCAGGGCCAGATACAGCCGCACCTCGTCCATCGGGACGCTGAGGTCCTTGCCGAACGCGGTCACGTTCACCGGCAGGAGGGCCGCGCGGCCCGCCGGGCCGAGGGGCAGGCCGACGTCCGTGGAGCCCACGACCTCGCCCGCGAGCACGCCCACGGCCTGGCCGATCTGCTGGCCGAACATGGCGCCGCCCATGGAGCGCATCATGCCGATCAGCGGGCCCGCCATGGCCTGCATCTCCTCGGGCAGGACGTCGCCCATGGCCACGCCGACGCGCTCGGCGACGGGGTCGACGAGCTCCTTCCACGCCGGCAGGGTCGCCTCGACCCACTCGGCGCGGCTCCAGGCCACGGCGGTGCCGGAGCCGGACGGCAGGGAGGTGGCGTCGTCCAGCCAGAGGTCGGCCAGGCGCACGGCCTCCTCGACGGCGGTCCGCTCGGCGGGCCCGACGCTGGCGTCCTTGGTGCCGTCCGCCGTGCCCTGGGCGACGGTCTGGCGGGCGATGTCCTTGGCCATGTCCCAGTTCACAGGACCGCCCTCGTACGACAGCATCTGGCCGAGCTGCTGGAAGGCGGCGCCCAGGTCGCTGGGGTTCATGGACCCGAACATCGCGGCGAACGGGTTGTCCCCGCCGCCGGGGCCGCCCAGACCGGGCACACCGAAGCCGAACGGGTTCCCGGGGCCACCGGAACCCTGTCCCCCTCCGGGGGTGTCCTTCTTCTTGCCCTCGTCGCCGTCCTCCGGCTCCTCCGGCGGAAGGCCGAATCCGAATGGGGTGTCACTCACGGGTTTCCTCGGCTCGTAAGGCCACCGGATGGGTCCGGCGGCGGCTGCCCGACAACACCACCCAGCGTAGACACCGCGACGGGATCGGGCCTCGGTGCTTCGCCGCCTCGGGGGCTGCGGCAGGATGGATGCCACCTGGTACGTACGCGTCATTCGCATACGTACTGAAGACAACCGCTGGAGACGCCCGGTGAGTTCCCCAGATCCGCAGGTTCGCGCAGCGCGAAACCCTTCGACCCCGGCCCCCGTACGCGGGCCTGTCGTCGCCGTGACCGGCGCCGCGGCGGGCGTCGGCGCGCTGCTGACCGAGCGCCTGGCAGAGTCCGACGAGATCAAGCAGGTCGTGGCCATCGACGAGCGGCGCGGCGAGTGCGCGGCGGCCCAGTGGCACATCCTGGACGTCCGCGACCCCGCGATCGCCGAGAAACTGCGCGGCGTGGACGTCGTCGTGCACCTCGCGCTCGACCTCGACCTGGAGACCGACGGGGCGGCCCGTACCGCGTACAACGTACGGGGTACGCAGACCGTTCTGACGGCGGCCGCCGCCGCGGGGGTGCACCGGGTCGTCCTGTGCACCTCGGCGATGGTCTACGGAGCGCTCGCCGAGAACGAACTGCCCCTCTCCGAAGACGCCGAATTGCGGGCGACCGCGGAGGCCACCGGCGTCGGCGACCTCCTGGAGATCGAGCGCCTCGCCCGGCGCGCGCCCCGGGCGCATCCCGGCCTGAACGTCACCGTGGTGCGGCCCGCCGTGCTCGTCGGCGGCACCGACACCGCGCTGACCCGCTACTTCGAGTCGCCCCGGCTGCTCGTCGTCGCCGGGTCCCGGCCCGCGTGGCAGTTCTGCCACGTCGAGGACCTGTGCAGCGCCCTGGAGTACGCCGTCCTGGAGAAGGTCGAGGGCGAGCTGGCCGTCGGCTGCGACGGGTGGCTGGAGCAGGAGGAGGTCGAGGAGCTCAGCGGGATCCGGCGCATGGAGCTGCCGTCCGCCGTCGCCCTCGGGGCGGCCGCGCGACTGCACCGCATCGGGCTGACGCCGTCCCCGGCCGGTGACCTGGCGTACACGATGTACCCCTGGGTCGTCAGCGGGAGCCGGCTGCACGACGCGGGGTGGCGGCCGCAGTGGACCAACGAGGAGGTCCTCGCCGAGCTGCTCGAGGAGGTCGCGGGGCGGCGGACCGTGGCGGGGCGGCGGCTCGGGCGCAAGGACGCGACGGCGGCGGGGGCCGCGGGCGCCACCGTGGCCCTGCTGGGTACCGCCGCCCTGGTGCGGCGGGCCCGGAAGGCGCGGCGGCGGCTCTGAGGGCCCCCGGGGGCCCTGACGGCCCTTCCGCGGCCCTGAGCCCCCCTCCAAGGGCCCCGTGCCGGGTCGTAGGGACGGCCAAGCGGGGCGAGCGGTGCCTGGGGGATAGCGCTATTCCGTCGGGTCCGTCGCGTGCGGCACCATGGCCCCATGGCACGTACTCCGATCGATCACCCGGGTGAGCAGGCCGCCGACGAGCCGATCCGGCTGCTGGCCGTCCGGGACACGCCGCTGTCGCTGGACGAGGTCTTCCGGGCCGTCGGTGACGACGCCGCGGGCGGCACGGCCCTGTTCGTCGGGACGGTGCGCAACCACGACGGGGGCGCCGACGTGGACGCGCTCGCGTACTCCAGTCACCCCACCGCCGAGGCCGAGCTGCGGCGGGTGGCGGAGAAGGTCGTCGCGGACTTTCCCGTGCGCGCCCTGGCCGCCGTGCACCGCGTCGGCGCCCTCACCGTCGGTGACCTCGCGGTCGTCGTCGCCGTCTCCTGCCCGCACCGGGCCGAGGCCTTCGCGGCCTGCCGCAAGCTGATCGACGACCTCAAGCACGAGGTGCCCATCTGGAAGCACCAGACGTTCTCCGACGGCCAGGAGGAGTGGGTCGGCGCCTGCTAGGGCCTGTCCGATGGGCCGGCCCGCTTAGGGGACTCCGCGTAGGGGACCCCGCGGGTGGTGCGTCCGCGGAACTCCGGTTGCGTAACCGGACCCCTGCCGTGAGCGTTGTCGGAGCGGCGGGTTAATCTGCTGATCAGTCAGTTGTGGTCGCTCATGGGGTCGGGAGGTCGACATGGCATCACTTGCCTGGTTGCTCATTCCACTTCTGGCGGCGGTCGGCGCCGGTCTGTGGGCCCTTTTGGCCCATCGCAACCGCGAGAGCGGGAAGACCGGCGACATCAGCGAGCTGAACGGCTACGCGGCGTTCCGCAAGGCGATGGAGAAGACCCACTCGGGTACCGACGCCGTCTGATCCGCGGTCCCCGCGACGCCCGGGGGACCGCCCAGCGGCCTGCCCGCCCGGCCCGTACGGACCGGCCCCGGGGGTGCCCTCACAGGACCGTCCCGTACTGTCGTTCCATGCCACGCCGCACGGCGACGCTGCTCGCCTCCACCCTGATGCTCATCGCGCTGCTCTGCGCGGGAGTGCTCATCAAAGTGCCGTACTCGGAGATGTCCCCCGGGCCGACGGTGAACACCCTGGGTGACCACGACGGCGAGCCGGTACTCCAGATCTCGGGCCGCAAGACGTACCCGACGACCGGTCACCTGAACATGACGACGGTCCGGGTCACCAGCGCCGACTACAAGATGAACCTCGCCGAGGCCGTCTACGGCTGGCTCTCGCACGACAACATCGTCGTGCCCCACGAGACGCTGTACCCGGACGGCAAGACCGAGCAGGAGTCGACCCGGGAGAACGCCGAGGAGTTCAGCCAGTCCCAGGAGAGCGCGAAGGTCGCCGCCCTCAAGGAACTGGACATCCCGGTGAAGTCCCAGGTGGTCGTGGGCAGCGTCTTCAAGGACAGCCCGGCCGAGGGCCGGCTGCACGCGGGCGACGTCATCAGGAGCGTGGACGGCACGGCCGTCAAGAAGACCACGGACGTCGCGAAGCTCGTCACCCGGCACAAGCCCGGCGAGGCCGTCACGTTCACCGTCGTACCGGTCAAGGAGGCGGCCGCCGCCGAGAAGGCGGGCAAGGTGCCGGCCAAGACCGAGGACATCAAGATCACCACGGACAAGTCCGACGACGAGGGCAAGGCCCGGGCGATCGTCGGCATCCAGGCCGGGACCGACCACACCTTCCCGTTCACCATCGACATCAAGCTCGCCGACGTGGGCGGGCCCAGCGCGGGCCTGATGTTCGCGCTCGGGATCGTCGACAAGATCACGCCGGGTGACCTCACGGGCGGCAAGTTCGTCGCGGGCACCGGCACGATCGACGACGACGGCAAGGTCGGCCCGATCGGCGGCATCGAGATGAAGACCGTGGGCGCGCGCGACAAGGGCGCGGAGTACTTCCTCACGCCCAAGGACAACTGCGCGACCGCCGCGAAGGACGTCCCCGACGGGCTCACGCTGGTCAAGGTCGACACCATCGACGACGCGGTGAAGTCCCTCGACAAGATCCGCAAGGGAGACACCGCCGGTCTGCCGCAGTGCACCAAGGGCTGAGCGCACGGAAACGGCCGCGGCCGGGGCGGTCGGCCCCGGCCACGTACTCGGTCAGATGCTGTGGAGCGCCCGCGGAGCGGCTACTCCGCGAACGTGGCGGACAGCGCGTCCGCGAGGCCCGGCACCAGGTCGGAGCCGGTCAGGACCTCCGTGGCGGAGTCCTTCTCGCGCAGCCGCAGGGCCGAGTCGCGCGCGCCGTCGCGCAGCACCGCGACCGTCATGCGGACTTCCTGGCGTTCGGGGTGCTTCGCCACCCACGCGGCGAGCTGCTTCTCGCTCAGATGCTGCGGAACGGACGCCTCCGCGGACGGCGGGAGCATCAGGCGCTCCACGGTGAGGGCGCAGCCCGCGACGGAGTCGGGCCAGGCGATGGTGCCGAGGAACTCGTCGAGCGCGGCCCCGGCGGGCAGCTCCTCCTGCTCGATGGGGGTGAGCGGCGCGGCCGAGCCGTCGTCGGGGAGGCCGAGGCGGTCGGCGAGGCCGGGCTCCTGGGTGCGCAGTCGCGCGGTGTCCACCAGGGCGAAGAGACGGGCGGGCTGATCCCAGCCGAGGCTCGCGACGTACTCGTCGATTTCGAGCACGGCGCGGGTGAGCGGGCTCGCGGCCATCGGAGGGCCGGAGGGGGAAACGTTGGGCATGCCCAATATCCTGCCTGGTTCAGACCCCGGAACGGGAACTGAGTAAAGCGTCGGTAAGTTGCATCAGTGGGCTCTACGATCGCGGGGCCCGATTCAGCCACAGCCACAGCTACAGCGAACTTCGAGGTGCGCACCTTGGCTTTCCAGATGCCGGACCGCGGCGGAGGCCCGACGGGGCCACGGATCAGAGTGGGCCGACCGTCCCGTCGTGTCCGGACCCTGCTTTTGACGCTCGGCGTCCTGGCCGTGCTGGCCATGGCGTTCGTCATGTTCGCGGGGTTCTGGACGGACTGGCTCTGGTTCCGCTCGGTCGGCTACTCATCGGTCTTCACGACGACCCTGTCGACCAAGATCGGCCTGTTCTTCGTCTTCGGCCTCCTCATGGCGGCCGCGGTCGGGGTGAACATCTGGCTGGCGCACCGGCTGCGCCCGCCGCTGAGCGCCATGTCGATGGAGCAGCAGAGCCTCGACCGGTACCGCATGGCGATCGCGCCGTTCAAGAAGTGGCTCCTCATCGGGATCACCGCGCTCGTCGGCCTCATCGCGGGCGCCTCCGCCGCGGGCCAGTGGCGCACCTGGCTGATGTGGGTCAACGGCGTGCCGTTCGGCCAGAAGGACCCCCAGTTCCACCTGGACGTCTCCTTCTTCGCCTTCGACCTGCCCTGGTACCGCTTCCTGCTCGGCTTCGGCTTCGCGGCCACGGTCCTCTCGGTGATCGCCGCCGCCCTCACGCACTACCTGTACGGCGGCCTGCGCATCACCAGCCCCGGCGGCCGGGCCACGGCCGCGGCGACCGGGCACCTCTCGGTGCTGATCGGCATCTTCGTGGCCCTCAAGGCCGTCGCGTACTGGCTCGACCGGTACGGCCTCGCGGTGAAGTCCAGTGACTTCAAGGCGACCGACAACTGGACGGGCCTGAGGTACGTCGACGCCAACGCCTATCTGCCGGCGAAGACGATCCTGTTCTGCATCGCCGTCATCTGCGCGCTGCTGTTCTTCGCCACGCTGTGGCGGCGCACCTGGCAGCTGCCGGTCATCGGCTTCGGCCTGATGGTGCTCTCCGCGATCCTGATCGGCGGCCTGTACCCGGCCATCGTCCAGAAGTTCCAGGTCCAGCCGAACGAGCAGGCGAAGGAAGCCCCGTACGTCGAGAAGAACCTGGAAGCGACGCGCGAGGCGTACGACATCGGCGGCACCGATGTGAAGAAGTACCCGGGCGTGAGCACCACCAAGGACACGTCGAAGCTGCGCACCGCCGCGGCCGACGCCGCCAGCTTCCGCCTGCTCGACCCGAACATCGTCTCGCCGACCTTCCAGCAGCTCCAGCAGATGAAGGCCTACTACGGCTTCCCGTCGAACCTGGACGTCGACCGCTACAAGGACAAGGACGGCAAGGAGCAGGACACCGTCATCGGCCTGCGCGAGCTGGACCTGGACGGCGTCCAGAAGAACAACTGGATCAACGACCACTTCCGCTACACCCACGGCTACGGCGTCGTCGCGGCCAAGGGCACGGAGGCGAAGGGGTCGGGCGAGCCGGTCTTCACCGAGTCCGACCTGCCCTCCAAGGGCAGCCTGCCGCGGTACCAGCAGCGCATCTACTACGGCGAGAAGACCACTCAGTACTCGATCGTCGGCGGTCCGCAGAAGGAGATCGACTACTCGGACGACAGCGGCGAGAAGACGACCAGCTACAAGGGCAAGAGCGGCGTCAACCTCTCCAACCCGCTGAACAGGGCCGCGTACGCGGTGTCGTTCGGCGAGCCCCAGATGCTGTACTCGGGCGCGATCGGCGAGGGCTCGCGGATCCTGTACAACCGCACGCCCAAGGAGCGCGTCGAGGCGGTGGCTCCCTGGCTGACGATCGACGGCGACGCCTACCCGGCGGTGGTCGACGGCAAGATCCAGTGGATCGTCGACGCCTACACGACGACGAACGGCTATCCGTACGCGTCGCGCACCACGCTCGGCGACACCACGGCCGACTCCCTGACGGCGCGGAACAACCAGCGCCAGGTGGTCGCCCAGCAGAACCAGGTCAACTACATCCGCAACTCGGTGAAGGCGACCGTCGACGCGTACAGCGGTGACGTCAAGTTGTACGAGTGGGACACCAAGGACCCCATTCTGAAGACGTGGCGCAAGGCGTTCCCGGGCACCGTCAAGGACAAGAGCGAGATCTCGCCGGCCCTGATGGACCACCTGCGCTACCCGCAGGACCTGTTCAAGGTCCAGCGCGAGCTGCTCACCCGCTACCACGTGAAGGACGCCGACACGTTCCTCAGCGGCAGCGAGGTGTGGGAGGTCCCGAGCGACCCGACGAACCAGACGTCCAGCGCCGTCCCGCCGTACTACCTGAGCATGAAGATGCCCGGCGGCAAGAAGCAGGACTTCTCGCTGACGACGACCTTCGTGCCCAACAAGCGGAACAACCTGAGCGCCTTCATGGCGGTCAACGCGGACGCGGGCTCACCGGACTACGGCAAGATGCAGATCTTGAAGATGCCGACCGACAGAACGGTCGACGGTCCGAAGCTCGTCCAGAGTCAGTTCAACTCCGACAAGGACATCGCGGAGCAGATCAGACTCCTCAAGGGCGGCGACTCCGAAGTCGACTACGGCAATCTCCTGACCGTGCCCCTGGACGGCGGCCTGCTCTACGTGGAGCCCGTCTACGTCAAGGGCGGTGGGCTCAAGTACCCACTCCTGAAGCGCGTCCTCGTCACCTATGGAGACAAGATCGCCTTCGAGAGCACCCTGGACAAGGCGCTCAACGTGGTCTTCGGAACCGAAGGGGCGACTCCCGTCGAGCCGCCGGACAAACCGGGCAGCGGCGACAAGGAGAAGCCCGACAAGGAGAAGCCGCCGACGTCGGACAACCCCGACCTCCAGAAGGCCATCGACGACGCCCAGAAGGCGATCGACGAAGGCAAGGAGGCCCTCAAGGACGACGACTGGGAGGCCTACGGCAAGGCCCAGGCCAAGCTCCAGGAGGCCCTGGAGCGCGCCGAGGACGCCCAGTCCGACCAGGCGAAGAAGGGCGACAAGGACGGGAAGGGCGACAAGGGCGGGGGCGACGGCGGATAGCCGCTCACCGGGGACGCCCGGGGCGCGCGGACAGCGCGCGGCACCCACCCCGCGCCGTGATACGGTGACGTACACAACGGCGCGGGGTGGAGCAGCTCGGTAGCTCGCTGGGCTCATAACCCAGAGGTCGCAGGTTCAAATCCTGTCCCCGCTACTCGCGACGAAGGCCCGGATCCTGTCACAGGATCCGGGCCTTCGTCATGCCCGGCGCGCCCCCTCCGTGATGCGTTCATGCCGGTGTCCCATGCCAGTGATGTGGGGTTCGTGCGAAGAGTGGTCCGGGCGGGGGGAGTTGAGGGAAGCTGTGTTTCACTTATCTCTCTGTGGGCATGTCGACAAAACGCTGAAGTGACCTCACTGGCTGCGGTATACCAGGTGTACCCAGGTTGCAGGTGGTGCGACGATGGACGTTATGGGGGACAAGGCAACTCTGTTGGAGACTGGGCGTTTTGTGCCGTCGGCCGACCGGGACGATCCGGGGGCCGCCGCGGAAGAGATGCAGCACCGGGTCGCGGCCGAGGCCGGGGACGTGGACGCGATGAGCGTCCTGGGAAGCCTGCTGCTGCGCCGCGGTGATCTCGACGGCGCCGAGTCCTTGCTGCGCGCGGCGACCGCCGCCGGTGACCGCGCCGCGGCCAACAACCTGGGTGTCCTCCTGCACCAGCGCGGCTATGTCGAGGAGGCCGCCGGATGGTGGCGGATCGCCGCCGTCGCGGGCTCGGCCGCCGCGGCCCACGCGCTCGGCAGGCACCACCGCGAGCGCGGCGACGAGCCCGCGGCCGAGTACTGGCTGCGCCAGTCCGCAGAACAGGGCCACACCCTCGGCGCGTACGCGCTCGCCGACCTCCTGGAGCACCGGGGCGACGTCGGCGCGGAGCGCTGGATGCGCACCGCCGCCGAGCGCGGGCACCGCGAGGCGGCCTACCGGCTGGCGCGCGCCCTCGACCGGCGTGCCGAGCAGGAGCCGCCCGGCGAGGTCGGCGCCCGCCCCGACGCGGGCCGCTCGCCGCTCGCCGAGGCCGAGCAGTGGTACCGCCAGGCCGCCGCGCGCGGCCACCGCCGTGCCGCGCTGCACCTCGGCGCCATCCTGGAGAAGCGCGGCGAGCTCAAGGAGGCCGGGCGCTGGTACCTGACCTCCGCCAAGGACGGCGAGGCCAAGGCCGCCTGCGCCCTCGGCTTCCTGCTGCGCGACGCGGGCGACGAGACGAACGCCGCCGTGTGGTGGCTCAAGGCCGCCCAGGACGGCGACGGCAACGCGGCCAACGCCCTGGGCGCGCTGCACGCCGAGCGCGGCGAGACCCAGACCGCCGAGCGCTGGTACCGCGCGGCGCTCGACGCGGGCGACGTGAACGGCGCGTACAACCTGGGCCTGCTGTGCGCCGAGCAGAAGCGCACCGCGCAGGCCGACCAGTGGTACCGCCGCGCCGCCTACGCCGGACACCGCGAGGCGGCGAACGCGCTCGCCGTGCTGCTGCTCCAGGGCGGCGACGCCCTCGGCGCCGAGCCGTGGTTCTCCAAGGCCGCCGAGGCCGGCAGCGTGGACGCCGCGTTCAACCTCGGGATCCTGTACGCGAGCCGGGGCGACGACACGGCGGCGCTGCGCTGGTACGAGCGGGCCGCGGCCGCGGGGCACACCGACGCCGCGCTCCAGGTCGGCACGGCACGCCTGCGCGACGGCGACGAGCGGGAGGCCGAGCGGCACCTGCGGTGCGCCGCGGGCGGCGGCAGCGCGGAGGCCGCGTACCGCCTCGGCACGGTGCTCGACGCGCGCCGCCCGGCCGCGGCCGCGCCCGCGCTCGGGGAGCCCGCGGCGCGCAAGTCGGAGTGCGAGGAGTGGTACGAGCGCGCGGCCCAGCAGGGGCACCGGCGGGCCCAGGTGCGGGTCGGGATGCTCGCCGCCGGGCGCGGCGACGTGGTCGAGGCCGCGCGGTGGTACCGCCTCGCGGCGGAGGCCGGGAGCCGCAACGGCGCGTTCAACCTGGGCCTGCTCCTCGCCCGCGAGGGCAGTGAGCCGGAGGCCGCGCTGTGGTGGACGCGCGCCGCGGACGCCGGGCACGGCCGGGCCGCGCTGCGGCTCGCCCTGCTGTACGCACGCCGGGGGCAGCTCGCGGAGGGGCAGCGGTGGGCCTCGCGGGCGGTGGAGCTCGGGCCGGCGGAGGTGGCGGAGCGGGCGGGGCGGCTCGGGGAGGCGCTGCGGCAGGAGCTGTCGGCGTAGGGCACCGGAGCGCCCTACGCCCCCAGGGGACGGGATTTGCGCTGGTCGTAGGCGTGGCGTACTGTTGGGTTCACCGACGCGGGGTGGAGCAGCTCGGTAGCTCGCTGGGCTCATAACCCAGAGGTCGCAGGTTCAAATCCTGTCCCCGCTACTAGAGGCCGAAGGCCCGGAACCGATCAGGTTCCGGGCCTTCGGTGTTTCCGTGTTTCCGCGCCCCAGGGGGCGTATGTAAGGCCCGGACGCCATGGCGTCCGGGCCTTACATACGTCGTCCGCTCAGGCGCTCGTCGCGCACGAAGGGCACACGCCCCGATACGTGACCTCCACGTCGGAGATCGTGAAGCCGAAGCGCTCGGAGTCGGGGAGGACCGAGAGCGGATTGCCCGTCGGGTGGACGTCACGGATCGCGCCGCACTGGGAGCACACCAGGTGCTGGTGCGGCCGGTGCGCGTTCGGGTCGTACCGCTTGGCTCTGCGGTCCGTGCTGACCTCAAGGATCTCGCCGAGCGAGACCAGCTCGCCCAGGGTGTTGTAGACGGTCGCCCGGGAGATCTCCGGCAGCTTCGTGACGGCACGGGCATGCACCTCGTCCGCCGTCAGATGCACGTGGTCCCCATCGAGGACCTCGGCCACGACGCGCCGCTGTGCGGTCATCCGCCAGCCGCGTCCGCGCAGTCGTTCCAACAGGTCGCTCATGAATCCAGCCTAACAGGCAGGGGACCTAGGTCCCGACTGAGTGTGACTTTGGAAGGCCACTTGACTTAGACAATGTCTATCGTAGGATCGAGTTCGGCAAACGCCAAGGGACAGGACTTGCAGTAATGACGCAGGAGGCGCACGTGACGCAGGGACACCTCACCACCGAGGCCGGAGCGCCGGTCGCCGACAACCAGAACAGCGAGACCGCGGGCGTCGGCGGTCCCATGCTGCTCCAGGACCAGCACCTCCTGGAGAAGCTGGCGCACTTCAACCGCGAGCGGATCCCGGAGCGCGTGGTGCACGCGCGGGGCGCGGGTGCCTACGGCACGTTCAAGGTGACGGCGGACGTCACCCCGTACACGCGCGCCGCGTTCCTCTCCGAGATCGGCAAGGAGACCGAGGTCTTCCTGCGCTTCTCCACGGTCGCGGGCAACCTCGGCGCGGCCGACGCGGTGCGTGACCCGCGCGGCTTCTCGCTGAAGTTCTACACCGAGGAGGGCAACTACGACCTCGTCGGCAACAACACCCCGGTCTTCTTCATCCGGGACGCCATCAAGTTCCCCGACTTCATCCACACGCAGAAGCGCGACCCGTACACGGGCTCGCAGGAGGCCGACAACGTCTGGGACTTCTGGGGGCTCAGCCCGGAGACCACCCACCAGGTGACCTGGCTGTTCGGTGACCGCGGCATCCCGGCGTCGTACCGCCACATGGACGGCTTCGGCTCGCACACCTTCCAGTGGAGCAACGAGGCGGGCGAGGTCTTCTGGGTCAAGTACCACTTCAAGACCGACCAGGGCATCAAGAACCTGACCGCCCAGGAGGCGGAGGTGCTCGCGGGCAAGGACCCCGACTCGCACCAGCGCGACCTGCGCGAGTCCATCGAGCGCGGCGAGTTCCCGACCTGGACCGTGCAGGTCCAGATCATGCCCGCGGCCGACGCCGCGACCTACCGCTTCAACCCGTTCGACCTCACCAAGGTGTGGCCGCACGAGGACTACCCGCCGGTCGAGATCGGCAAGCTGGAGCTCAACCGCAACCCGGAGAACGTCTTCGCCGAGGTCGAGCAGGCGATCTTCTCGCCCGCGCACTTCGTCCCCGGCATCGGCCCGTCGCCGGACAAGATGCTCCAGGGCCGGCTGTTCGCGTACGCCGACGCCCACCGCTACCGCGTCGGCATCAACGCCGACCACCTGCCGGTGAACCGCCCGCACGCCACGGAGGCCCGCTCCTACAGCCGTGACGGCTATCTGTACGACGGCCGCCACAAGGGCGCCAAGAACTACGAGCCGAATTCCTTCGGGGGCCCGGCCCAGACCGGCCGGCCGCTGTGGGAGCCGACCGCCGTCACCGGGAACACCGGCAACCACGTGACGCCCGTGCACGCCGAGGACGACGACTTCGTCCAGGCGGGCAACCTGTACCGCCTGATGGCCGAGGACGAGAAGGAGCGGCTGATCGGGAACCTCGCGGGCAACATCGCGGGCGTCTCGCGCGCCGACATCGCCGAGCGCGCCATCGACAACTTCCGCCGGGCGGACGAAGACTTCGGCAAGCGCCTGGAGGCCGCGGTCCAGGCCCTGCGCGGCTAAGAACCCAAGCCCTTGCCGTAGGTGACGGGCCGGGCCCCCTCGGGGGTCCGGCCCGTTCGCCGTGTCCGGGTGGTGCCGCGGGTGGTGCCCGGGGCGGTGCTCAGGTGGCCGTGAACTCGGCCACCGGGGCGGGGCGGCGACGGCCCGGCGCCCAGCAGCGGATGATGTCGCGCACGGAGACGATGCCCACCGGCTCGTCGTGGTCGAGCACGACGAGGTGCCGGAAGCCGCCGTGGGTCATGGCGTCGGCGGCGTCCTCCAGGGTCCAGGCGGGGCCCGCGTAGACGACGGAGGTCGTCGTGTGCGCGCTCGCGGTCTCGAAGTCCGGGTTCTGGCCGCGGCCGAGGGAGTTGAGCACGTCGCGCTCGGTCAGGATGCCGAGGCCGCAGGTGTCGGGGTCGAGGACGACGGCCGCGCCGACGCGGCGCGCCGACATCAGCCGGGCCGCCTGACGGAGGGTGTGCGCGGGGCCGATGGTGAGGACCAATGTGCTCATGGCGTCACGGACGAGCATGGGCTTGAGCCACCTCCTTGGGGAGCCCTTTGCCCTCGGCATGCCTGGAGTGGGGAACCGCATTGCCAAGAGAAAGGATTCACAAGTTCACAAGCGGGGGGACTCTCAGAGTCGCAGCGAAACGGAATGCCAACAAGGGGGCGGGTGCGCCCAGTTCGGGGGCGCGCGGCCCCGGGCTCGATTCCGGCGTCGACCGGGACCCGCCCTCGCGGGCGGCCGGTCCAGTGCCCCGGCACCGGCCGGTCCGGTGCCCTGGTGCCGTCAGGTCCGGTGCCCCGGCGCCGTCGGTCCGGTGCCCCGCGGGCGGCCGGTCCGGCGCTCGGGCGTCGGCCGGGCTCCGCTCTACGGCCGGTTCAGATAGGCCAGCATCTCGTCGTGGAGCAGCCCGTTCGACGCCGCCGCGTTGCCGCTGTGCGGGCCGGGGGTGCCGTCGAGGCCGGTGAAGCGGCCGCCCGCCTCCGTCACCACGATCGCGTTCGCCGCCATGTCCCACAGGGACAGCTCCGGCTCCGCGCAGAAGTCGATCGAGCCCTCGGCGACCATCATGTACGGCCAGAAGTCGCCGTACGCACGCGTGCGCCAGCAGGCGCGCGTGAGGTCGAGGAAGGAGTTCAGGCGCCCCCGCTCCTCCCAGCCGCTGAGCGAGGAGTACGCGAAGGACGCGTCCTGGAGCCCGGCCACCTCGGAGACCCGCAGCCGGGTCGCGGACGACAGGCTGCGGCCGGTGTACGCGCCGCCGCCCTTCGCGGCCCACCAACGACGGCCGAGCGCGGGCGCGGAGACGACGCCGACCACCGGCTGGTAGCCCCCCTCGCCCGCCTCCATCAGGGAGATGAGCGTGGCCCAGACCGGCACGCCGCGGACGTAGTTCTTCGTGCCGTCGATCGGGTCGATGACCCAGCGGCGCGGGCCCGTGCCCTCGATGCCGTACTCCTCGCCGAGGATCGCGTCCCGCGGCCGCGCGCGCTGGAGCTGCCCGCGGATCAGCTCCTCGGCGGCCTTGTCGGCCTCGCTGACCGGCGTCATGTCCGGCTTGGTCTCCACCCGGAGGTCGAGGGCCTTGAACCGGCCCATCGTCGCGGCGTCGGCGGCGTCCGCGAGGACGTGGGCGAGGCGCAGATCATCGTGATAGTCGGGCATGGGTGAACAGTATCGATCTCGTTTCGCGCGAGCCACAGCGCGTATCGGGCGGCGCCCGCCGTACCCCTTGACAGTGCCTCGTGGCGCGTCAAACCTGGCCAGCAGAACCGCACGGGCCGCCCGGCCCTGGGCAGCGGGAGGCGACGATGCCTGCAGCGCGGGAATCACTGCTCGACGCGGCGTACACCGCACTGGCCCGCAGGCCGTGGGCCGGTGTGCGGATGGTCGACGTGGCGGCGGTCGCCGGGGTGTCCCGGCAGACCCTGTACAACGAGTTCGGCAGTAAGGACGGCCTCGCGCGGGCCCTGCTCCGGCGCGAGACCGACACGTATCTGCGGGGGGTGGAGCGGGCGCTCGCGCAGGCCCGCGACCCCGTGGACCGGCTGGCCGCGGTGAGCGCGTGGACGATCGGCGCCGCCCGCGACAACGCCCTGGTGCGGGCGGTGCTCACCGGCTTCTGGAGCGAGCGCCTGCCCGCGCCGAGCCGGGCCGTGGTGTCCAGCTCGCCGGTGCCCGCGCAGCGCCGCGCGGACGCGGGCGTGCCGAGCCCGGCCGAGCTGCTCGTCCAGGTGCGCGACCGGGCGATGGCCGCGCTGACCGAGCGGGGCCGCCCCTCGGAGACGGAGGAGCTGGCGCGGGCCTGCGAGAGCGCGGTGCGCGTCGCGCTGTCCTACGTGGTGGCGCCCGGCGGCCGGGACGAGGACTCGGTCCAGCTGGTCAGGCGGGTCGTGCTGCGCAGCCTCAGTGGGCCGAGCCCGACAGCTGGAGGCCGATGACGCCCGCGATCACCAGGCAGATCGAGACGATCTTGAGGGTGGAGACCAGGTCGCCGAGGAAGATCATGCCGTAGACGGCCGTGCCCGCGGCGCCGATCCCCGTCCACACCGCGTACGCCGGGCCCACGTCCAGCTTCTTCAGGGCCAGCGTGAGCAGGCCGAAGCTGCCGAGCGCGAAACAGGCGAAGGCGATGGTGGGCCAGATGCGGGTGAAGCCGTGCGACAGCTTCAGGCAGACCGCGAAGCCCGTCTCGAGGATCCCGGCGACGATGACCAGCAGCCACGCCATGGTTGTGCCTCCCGCATCCGTACGACCCGTACGTTCCGTGACTGCTTCGCCAAAGCTTGGAACAATCTTGGTGCGATTATGCACTTACCGAAGCGGCGCGGGCGTAAACAACGCGAAGGTCGGGTCACCCGGGGGAGATCCGGTCCGCCGGAGGGCGGGCCCCCGCGCGGTCAGTCGCCCTCGCGCCGCTCCCGGGTGGCGAGCAGCCGGCGCAGCGAGTAGAGCCGCGCCGGGTCCGCGTGGCCCTCGGCCACCCACGCGTCGAGCGCGCAGTCGGGCTCGTCGTGGCTGCACGCGCGCGGGCAGTTCTCGGTGCCGGGCTCCAGGTCGGGGAAGGCGTGGATGACGCGCGAGGGGTCCACGTGGTGCAGGCCGAAGGAGCGCACGCCCGGGGTGTCGATGACCCAGCCCTCGCTGCCCGCCAGGGGCAGGGCGAGCGCGGACGTGGTGGTGTGGCGGCCGCGGCCGGTCACCGCGTTCACATGGCCGGTGCTGCGCCGCCGCTCCTCGGGGACCAGCGCGTTCACGAGGGTGGTCTTGCCGACGCCGGAGTGCCCGACGAACGCCGTGATCTTGCCGTCGAGTTCGGCGCGCACGCGGGCCACCGCCGCGCCGCTCTCCAGCTCCTCGCGGCTCGTCACGACGTACGGGATGTCCAGGTCGCCGTACAGCTCCAGGAGCTTGTCCGGCGGGGCGAGGTCGGACTTCGTCATGACGAGGAGCGGGGTGAGCCCGCCGTCGTACGCGGCGACCAGACAGCGGTCGATCAGGCGCGGGCGCGGCTCGGGGTCGGCGAGCGCGGTGACGATGGCGAGCTGGTCGGCGTTGGCGACGGCCACGCGCTCGAACGGGTCGTCGTCGTCCGCCGTGCGCCGCAGCACCGAGGTGCGCTCCGCGATGCGGACGATGCGGGCGAGGGTGTCCTTGTCGCCGGACAGGTCGCCCACGAGGGCCACCTGGTCGCCGACCACCGCGGCCTTGCGGCCCAGCTCGCGGGCCTTCATCGCGACCACGATCCGGTCGTCGACCAGACAGGTCAGCCGGCCGCGGTCGACGGTGAGGACCATTCCGTCGGCCGCGTCCTCGTGCTTGGGGCGGATGTTCGTACGGGGACGGTTGCCCTTGCGGTTGGGGCGGACCCGGACGTCGTCCTCGTCGGTGTGCTTGCCGTAGCGGCGCATGGTTCCAGTCCGCCCGTCAGTTCCCGAGCATCCCGGTCCACAGGTCGGGGAAGTCGGGCAGCGTCTTCGCCGTCGTCGCGACGTTCTCGATCTGTACGCCCGGCACGGCGAGGCCGATGATCGCGCCCGCCGTGGCCATGCGGTGGTCGTCGTAGGTGTGGAAGATGCCGCCGTGCAGCTTGCGCGGGCGGATGTGCAGGCCGTCGGCGGTCTCGGTGACGTCACCGCCCAGCTCGTTGATCTCCTTGGTGAGCGCGGCGAGCCGGTCCGTCTCGTGCAGCCGCAGATGGGCGACGCCGCGCAGCGTGGACGGGGAGTCGGCGAGGGCCGCGACGGCGGCGATGCCCGGGGTCAGCTCGCCGACCTCGCTGAGGTCGGCGTCGATGCCGTGCACCGAGCCGGAGCCGGTGAACGTCAGGCCGTGCTCGGTCAGCTCGCAGGAGCCGCCCATCTCGGTGAACAGCTGCCGCAGCGCGTCCCCGGGCTGGGTGGTGCGCGTCGGCCAGTCGGGGATGGTCACGCGGCCGCCGGTGATCAGGGCCGCCGCCAGGAACGGCTGGGCGTTGGAGAGGTCGGGCTCGATCGTCAGGTCGCGGCCGAGCAGGGCGCCCGGCGTGACCCGCCAGACGTTCGGCTCGCCGCCCGCCTCGGGGGTGTCGACCTGGGCGCCCGCGGAGCGCAGCATGTCGACGGTCATGCGGATGTGCGGCATGGACGGCAGGGTGCTGCCCACGTGCCGCACCTCCACGCCCTGGTTGAAGCGCGGGCCCGAGAGCAGCAGCGCGCTCACGAACTGCGATGACGAGGAGGCGTCGATCTCGACCTGGCCGCCGTCCAGGGCGCCGCCGCCGTGCACCGTCAGGGGCAGCGCGCCGCGGCCGTCGTCGTCGACGCGGGCGCCGAGGGCGCGCAGTGCGTCGATCACGCCGTGCAGCGGGCGCTCGTAGGAACGGGGGTCGCCGTCGAAGCGGATCGGGCCGTCGGCGAGGGCCGCGACGGGCGGCAAGAAGCGCATCACCGTGCCCGCGTTGCCCACGTCGACCGTGACCGGGCCGTGCAGGCCCGACGGGATGACGCGCCAGGCCTCGCCGGAGGCGTCCGGGCCTCCCGCGGCGGTGGAGCTGGACGAGACCGTCTCCTCGATGCCGACGCCCATGGCGCGCAGGGCGCCCGCCATGAGGAGGGTGTCGCGGGAGCGCAGCGGACGGCGCAGCCAGCCGGGCTCGGCGGCGAGGGCGGCCAGGACGAGGGCGCGGTTGGTGACCGACTTGGAGCCCGGCACGTGGACCGTCGCGGCGACGGCTCCGCTCGCGTGCGGGGCGGGCCAGAGGGCGGTGTGCGTCGGGTTCACGGTCATGCCCCTCACTTTAGTGGTTGGCGACGACCACAGATCTTGATCAAAAGTGGCGAAATCCAGGCGAAACCGCGAAGCGCCGAGCGCTTCGCCGGATTGCCGTGCTGGGATGTCGGTCGTCTGCGGGGCCGTCGTGGCTGGTCGCGCAGTTCCCCGCGCCCCTTCGGGGCGCTCCGGTTGCCGCAGTGCACATGCCGTACAGGGCTCGAACACCCGGTCACACGGTGAGCAGCCAACGCCCGCCGCCTATCAGCGAGCACAGCGACACGGCGTGGAACAGGAACAGCCACAGGCCCGCCGGGACGTGCGTCAGCCGGGCCAGCTGGTCCGCGTCGGAGTCCCCGGCGCCCCCGTGCCGCCGCTTGGCCTGGAGCTCGAAGGCGGGCCGCACGCCGCCCAGGAGCAGGAACCACACCACCGCGTACGCGAAGGCGGCCTGCACGTCGGTGCTCGCCAGCCAGGAGACGACCAGGAAGGCGCCGCCCGCCAGGACCATCGTGAGCGCGCCGTACGCGTTGCGGATCATCACCAGCATCGCGGCGAGCAGGGCCGTGGCGATCCACAGGAAGGCCGTGATGTGCCCCTGGGAGAGGAGGGCCGCGCCGCCGAGGCCGAGCAGCGGGGGAGCGGTGTAGCCCGCGGCGGCGGTGAGGATCATGCCGAGGCCCGAGGGCTTGCCGCGGCTGACGGTCAGGCCGCTGGTGTCGGAGTGCAGCCGGATGCCGTCCAGGCGGCGCCCGGTGAGCAGGGCGACCAGGCCGTGGCCGCCCTCGTGGGCGATGGTGATGGCGTTGCGGGCCACGCGCCAGACGCCGTGCGGGAGGACGGCGGCGAGCGCGACGACGCCGGTGGCGATCACCAGCCACTGCTCGGGCGCGGACTGCGTGCCGAAGACGCGGTCCCAGAGGTCGCTCAGGCTGGCGGAAGCGGTGGTGTGCATTGCTCGGTTGGCTCCCTGTCGTGTGCCGCGGCGTGGCAGTGTTGCACGTATGTGCGGACGGTATGCATCGAGTCGTAGGCCCGAGGATCTCGCAGGAATCTTTGAGATCGAGAAGTGGGAGCCGGAAGAGGCCCTGGAGGCGGACTACAACGTCGCTCCCACGAAAGAGGTCTACGCCGTCCTCGACCGTCCCCTGAAAGACGCCGCGGACAAGGCTCCGGTTCGCCAGCTGCGCAAGCTGAAGTGGGGACTCGTACCGTCCTGGGCCAAGACGCCGGAGGGCGGCGCCCGGATGATCAACGCGCGCGCGGAGACGGTGCACGAGAAGCCCTCCTACCGACGGGCCTTCGCCGCGCGGCGCTGCATCCTGCCGGCCGACGGCTATTACGAGTGGGTGACCGCGGCCGCCGAGCGCGAGCTGGAGGTCGAGGGCAAGAAGAAGCGGCCCCGCAAGCAGCCGTACTTCGTGCTGCCCGCCGACGGCTCGGTGTTCGCGATGGCGGGCCTGTACGAGTTCTGGCGGGACCGCACGCTGCCCGACGAGCACCCGCTCGCCTGGTGGGTGACCTGCTCGGTGATCACCACAGAGGCGGAGACCACCCCGCTCGGCGTCGCCCCGGAGGGCGGGCCCGGCTCGCTCGCGGACATCCACCCGCGCATGCCGCTGATGCTCACGCCCGACCGCTGGGACGCCTGGCTCGATCCGGCGCGCACCGACGTGGAGGATGTGCGCCCCCTCCTGGAGCCGCCGCCCGCCGGGCTCATGCGCGCCTTTCCCGTCTCGACGGCCGTCAGCAACGTCCGCAACAACGGTCCGGAGCTGCTGAAGGAACTGGACGGTCCCGAAGAGGGCACACTCTTCTGACGTGACGCACAGTGAGACCCACAGCGAAGTCGTCGAGACCGACGCCGGGACCGCCCGGATCACCTGGCACCCCGCCGAGCGGGCCCGGGCCGTCCTGGCCGTCGGCCACGGCGCGGGCGGCGGCATCGAGGCCCGCGACCTCCAGGCCATCGCCGCCGCCCTGCCCGCGCACGGCGTGACCGTCGCCCTGGTGGAGCAGCCCTGGCGCGTGGCGGGCAAGAAGGTGGCGCCCGCGCCGAAGACGCTCGACACCGCCTGGCGCGGCCTGTGGCCCGCCCTCGCCGAGCCCGGTCTGCCGGTGATCGCGGGCGGTCGCAGCGCCGGGGCCCGCGTGGCCTGCCGCACGGCCGTCGAGCTCGGCGCCGCCGCCGTGCTCGCGCTGAGCTTCCCGCTGCACCCGCCGGGCAGGCCGGAGAAGTCCCGCGCCGACGAGCTGCTCGGCGCGGGGGTGCCGACGCTCGTGGTGCAGGGCGGCAACGACCCCTTCGGCAAGCCCGCCGAGTTCCCCCGCGGCGAGGGGGACCGCGCGCGGCGCGACGGTACGACGGCGGCGGGGGACGGGTGGGCGTACGACCTCGTCGAGATCCCCTTCGGCGACCACTCCTTCGCCGTGCCCAAGCGGGCGGACATCGGCCAGGAGGAGGCTGTGAAGCGGATCACGGACGCCGTCGTCGCCTGGACGGACGCTTCGGGAATGTTGAGCGCGTGACCTCTGTTGTCGCGAACAGACCGCAAACAGTGTTCGTAGAAGAGGGGGCCGCCCGCATGGGATCGACCATCTGCCCGAACCGTTCCAAGTCCTCTGACCTGGAGTGGAGCGTGCTGAGCGCGCCCAAGGCGGCCCCTATTCGAGCGGCGGGCAAAGCGGGTCGTCGTCTATCCTCCGAAACCAGTGGGACCGGCTACGGCCCCACCACGTCGTTGGAGGAGGTGGGTCCGGTCACTGGGACCGACGCAGGCACTGAGCACGGTCACTCCGAGCAGCCGGAGCGTCCCGATGAGGTTTCCGAGACGGCCGCGGAGCGCACGGCCCGCTTCGAGCGGGACGCGCTGATGTTCCTCGACCAGATGTACTCGGCGGCGCTCCGCATGACCCGGAATCCCGCGGACGCGGAGGACCTGGTCCAGGAGACCTACGCGAAGGCGTACGCGTCGTTCCACCAGTTCCGCGAGGGCACCAACCTCAAGGCCTGGCTGTACCGCATCCTCACGAACACGTTCATCAACTCGTACCGCAAGAAGCAGCGCGAGCCCCAGCGCAGCGCCGCCGAGGAGATCGAGGACTGGCAGCTGGCGCGCGCCGAGTCGCACATGTCCACCGGACTGCGCTCGGCCGAGTCGCAGGCGCTCGACCACCTGCCGGACTCCGACGTGAAGAACGCGCTCCAGGCGATCCCGGAGGAATTCCGCATCGCCGTGTATCTGGCGGACGTGGAGGGCTTTGCGTACAAGGAGATCGCGGACATCATGGGTACACCCATCGGTACGGTGATGTCCCGTCTTCACCGGGGCCGCCGCCAACTCCGCGGCATGCTCGAGGACTACGCGCGTGACCGCGGCCTGGTCCCGGCCGGTGCCGGAGACTCGAACGAAGCGAAAGGCTCGGGCTCATGAGCTGCGGAGAGCCGCACGAGACTGACTGCAGTGAGGTCCTGGACCACCTCTATGAGTTCCTGGACCGGGAGATGCCGGACAGCGACTGCACCAAGTTCGAGACGCACTTCGAGGAGTGCTCTCCGTGCCTGGAGAAGTACGGCCTCGAACAGGCGGTGAAGAAGCTCGTCAAGCGCTGCTGCGGCCAGGACGACGTACCCGCCGACCTGCGGGCGAAGGTCATGGGCCGGATCGACCTGATCCGCTCCGGGCAGGCCGTTCCGGACGACGGCGTGGATCTGGCGCCCGGTTCCTGAGGCGCCGGGTTCCCGAGGCGCCCGGTCCTTGAGGCGCCCGGTTCCTGTAGCGGTGGTGCCCCCGGCCCCCCGAAGGGCCGTTGTTCACCCGCTAGTTGAACGTTTCTCTCTGTTTCTTCTGGGGTTTCTCACTCGAAGGTGCTAATTCGCGCCCGCGGCCGCCGAGGCGGTCGGGGCCCGTTCTACTCTCCCGACCTGGATCGGGAGGAGAACCCCTATGCGGTCGGTGCCGGTGTGGGCCCGAGGCTACGTCCTGTGCGCCGCGCTCGGCGGGGCCGTCTGCGCGGCGCCCGCGTTCGGCCCCGGCACGCCATGGACCGTCGTCGGGCTGCTCGCCCTGCTGCACGCGGGCGGGGAGCGCACCGTCGTCCGCGGCGGCCCCGCCGTGCCCGCCTTCTACCCGGTGCTGCTCGCCGCGGTGTTCCTGCTGCCGCCCGCGGCGGCCGCCCTCGTCGCCGTTCCCGGCGCCCTGCTCGCTCGCGTCCCCCGGCGCCCCCGAGGGCTGCGCCGCCTCTGGCGGGCCGCCAAGGCGGCCCTCGCCGCCTGGGCCGCGGGGTGGACGTACGCCGCGTTCGGCGGCCCCGACGCGGCCTCGGCGCCGCCCGACTTCCCCGCCGTGCTGCTGCCCGCGGCGCTCGCCGTGCTCTGCTTCGCCGCGGTCGTCGCCACCCTCGACGGCGGCATCCTGGTGGCGGCGGAGCGGGTGCCGCCGCGGCACGCCTGGCGCGGACTGCTCCCGGGCTCGCTCGCGCCCGTCGCCGTGCACGGCCTCGCCGGGCTGATGATGGCCGTCCTCTGGACCAGCCGGTACGGCCCGCTGGCCGCGCTGCTCGTGCTGCTCCCGATGGGCGTCTCGTGCTGGGTGTTCGCCCAGTACCACCGCGAGCGCGCCGCCCACCAGGCCACCATCCGCGCGCTCGTGCAGGCCGTCGACATCAAGGACCGCTACACCCGGGGCCACAGCGAGCGGGTCGGCCGCGCCTCCGTGCTGATCGCCCGCGAGCTGGGCATGGACGACCGGCGCGTGGAGCTGCTCCGCTTCGCCGGGATCCTGCACGACGTGGGCAAGCTCGGCGTCCCCACCCGGCTGCTGCGCAAGGAGGGCCCGCTGACCCCGCAGGAGCGGCGCGTGATCGAGCTGCACCCCGAGTACGGCCACGAGATGGTGCGCGGCATCGGCTTCCTCGGGGAGGCCAGGGCGGCGATCCTGCACCACCACGAGCGCATCGACGGCAGCGGCTACCCCTACGGCCTGGCGGGCCGTCAAATCCCGGAGTGCGCCCGGGTAGTGGCCGTCGCCGACGCCTTCGACGCCATGACCTCCTCGCGCTCCTACCGCCGGGCCCGGCCGGTCGAGGCCGCCGTCGCCGAACTGCGCAGATGCGCCGGGGCCCAGTTCGACCCGGCCATGGTCGGCGCCCTCGCACGGGCCCTCGACCGGTGCGGATGGGACGCGGAGGTCACGGCCGGGGACGGCGGAAACGCTTCACCGGGCGAGCCGGGCGAGCCGGGCGAGACGCGCGAGCCTCGTGGGCCACGTGAGCCGCGCGAGTCGGGCGAGGCACGTGAGCCGCGCGAGTCGGGCCTGCCGGTGGAGCCGGGCGTGCCGGACCCGGTCGGCGGTGTGGTGTCCGGCGCCCCCGCGGCCCGCGGCCCGGCCGCCCGGTGACGCACGAGCCCGCGGGGCGGCTCGCCGCCGCGGTGGCCGCCGTGCTCCGCGGCGCCGCCCTCCTCACCGCGCTCGCCGCGCTCGGCGCCACGCTCTGGCGCGGCGTCGAGGAGCCCGGGATCGCCCTCGCCTTCGGGGCGCTCATCGCCGTGGGCGAGCTGGCCCGGTGGGGGAGCGGCGGCGAGCGGGAGCCCGCGCCCCTGGGGGCCGCGGGCGCGCTGGCGTACGCCCTGCTGGGGGAGAGCGGCGGGCGGGCGACCCACCACGGGGTCCTCCAGGTGGTCGCCGTGGTCGTGGCGGCGGGGCTCGTCGGCGCCGTGCCGCACGTCGCGCTCGGCCGCGGGCCCGCGCCCGACGCCCTGGCCCGGCGCGTGCTCACCGTCGCCTTCGCCGCCGTGTGCTTCCAGCCGCTGTACAACTCGGGCCGCCTGGAGGACTTGGCGGGCTACGGCAGCTGGTACGCCGCCGTGGTCGTCGCCCTGCTCGCGCTCACCGCGCTGTGCGACGCCGTGCTCGCGGCGGCCCTGGCGCACGCCCGCCGGGGATGGCCGTTCGGGCCGCTGCTCCGCGACGAGCTGCGGCGCATGCCCGGCATCGGCTCCGCCGTGTGCGCCACGGGGGCCGTGATGGCGCTCGCCGTCGCCGTGGCGGGGCTGTGGGCGCTGCCGGTGTTCAGCTGCCCGCTGCTGCTCACCCAGCTGGCCGTCCGCCGCTACGCCGCCGTGCGGGCCACCTACCGGCAGACCATCGCCTCGCTGGCCCGCGCCACCGAGATCGCCGGGTACACCCCCGCGGGGCACGCCAGGCGCGTCGCGGACCTCAGCCGGGCCATGGGCCGTGAGCTGGGGCTCTCCGGGGCGGACCTCACCGTCCTTGAGTACGCGGCCCTGATGCACGACATCGGGCAGCTCTCCCTGGTCGACCCCGTGCCCGCGGGCGCCACCGCCCGCCTGCCCGCCACCGAGCAGCGGCGCATCGCCCTGCTCGGCGGGGCCGTGGTCCGGCAGACCGGGGTGGCCGCGGACGTCGCCGTCGTCGTGGAGCGCCAGGCGGATCCGTACCGCGAGCAGCCGCTCACCGCCCGTATCGTGCGGACCGCGAACGCATACGACGAGATGGCACGGGAACACGGGCCTCAAGGACCACTGGCCGCCCTGGAGCGGCTGCGGCTCGGGACCGGGCGCGAGTACCAGACAGAGGTGGTCGAGGCCTTGGCCCGGGCTCTGGCGGGGGCGCCCCGCCGGGCCCGTTAGCGTGCTCGGGGCACGGGTGTCCCGCCCAGGACCGGCACGGCCCCTGACACGATCGGGGGGTCCGGCCGCGGCGTCGCCGAAGCGGCGGGAGGCGGGTCCCGGCCGCCCCGTGAAGGCGCCGGGGACGGGTCGTCTGACCTCGGGCCCCGCTGGGTAACCCATGGGTAATGAGCGGCCGTCCGACCGTACGTGGTTGGATGCGAAAGAGAAGCGGGGCCGCGCGGCAGCGCGGCGGCGGGGACATCCCGACAAGAGCTGGCAGGCGGGAATCGTGAGGATCTTCGGCAAGGGACGGCACCGGCCCTCCGCCTCCTGGCGGCAGGCCACCGACAGGGCGTTCACGCTCATCGGCGACGGTCGCTACGAGGACGCGGGCGCGCTCCTGACGCGCGCCGCCGATCTCGAACCCTGGCTTTCGGAGTCCTGGTTCAACCTCGCGCTGCTGCACAAGTTCCGGCACGACTGGGAGCAGGCGCGGGCCGCGGGCCTGCGGGCCGTGGCGCTGCTCGACCGCTCGGCGGGCGCCCCCGACTGGTGGAACGTGGGCATCGCGGCGACCGCTCTGCAGGACTGGCCGCTGGCGCGCCGGGCCTGGCAGGCGTACGGCCTCAAGGTGCCCGGCGGGGTCGCCGCGACGGGCGAGCCCGCCGGGATGGACCTGGGCAGCGCGGCCGTGCGGCTCTCCCCGGAGGGCGAGGCGGAGGTCGTCTGGGGCCGCAGGCTGGACCCGGCCCGCATGGAGGTGCTCTCCATTCCGCTGCCGTCCTCGGGGCGGCGCTGGGGCGAGGTCGTGCTGCACGACGGGGTGCCGCACGGGGAGCGGACCACGGCCGCCGGGCACGCCTACCCCGTCTTCGACGAGATCGAGCTGTGGGCGCCGTCGCCCGTGCCCACCTGGGTCGTCCTCCTGGAGGCCGCGACCGAGGAGGACCGGGACGCCCTGGAGAAGCTCGCCGCCGACGCCGGGTTCGCCGCCGAGGACTGGTCGTCGTCCGTGCGGCTGCTCTGCCGGATGTGCTCGGAGTCGCGGATGCCCAGCGACGAGGGCGACGGGGAGCACCTGGACCCGCACGACCACAGCGAGCCGGGGCACCCCGGGCCGCTCGGCCACCGCAGCCCGGGAGCGCTGTGGGTCCCCGAGCGGGAGTGCGGCCTCGCCGCCCCCGCGGGGCTCGTGCGCGGCCTGCTCGACGGCTGGGTCGCCGACAGCCCGGACTCCCGGGCCTGGCGCGACCTCGAAGAGGTCTGCTAGCCCCCTGACGAGTGCCGGAGGCCGGTGCCCCGACGGGGAGCTGCCCGTACCCTGTACGGGCAGTACACGGACCCAGGAAGAAGGCATACGGCGGACATGGCGCAGGACACTGAGCAGAGTTACGCGGACGGAGTGCTCCCGGTCGACGACGAGGGCTTCGTCATCGACACGCAGGACTGCGAGGAGCGGGAGACGGCTTACCGCGAGCGCGGCACGTCCCGGCCCATCACGGTCGTCGGCAACCCGGTGCTGCACAAGGAGTGCAAGGACGTCACGGCCTTCGACGACGAGCTCGCGAAGCTGGTCGACGACATGTTCGCGAGCCAGCGCGTCGCCCAGGGCGTCGGCGTCGCCGCCAACCAGGTCGGCGTCGACCTGAAGGTGTTCGTGTACGACTGCATGGACGACGAGGGCGTGCGGCACGTGGGCGTCGTCTGCAACCCGGTCCTGCAGGAGCTGCCCGCGGAGCTCCGCCGCCTGGACGACTCGGGCGAGGGCTGCCTGTCCGTGCCGACGGCGTACGCGCCCCTCGCCCGCCCCGACTACGCGGTCGTGACCGGTCAGGACGAGAAGGGCAACCCCATCAAGGTGCGCGGCACGGGCTACTTCGCCCGCTGCCTCCAGCACGAGACGGACCACCTGTACGGGTATCTGTACATCGACCGCCTCTCCAAGCGGGAGCGCAAGGACGCGCTGCGGCAGATGTCGGAGGGCACGCCGCGCTACCCCGTGGTGCCGAATGACTGAACTGCGCCACGGCTGAGGCGCGCGGTGAGCGCGTGACGACAGCGGCCCCTGGTCGGGAGTACCCCACTGACCAGGGGCCGTTGGTGTACCCGCTCAGAACCGGACAGGACTAGCCCACGATCAGCCGCACGTGATCCAGATTCAGTCACGTAAGGGGATGTTCTCGGCACGCTGGGGTAGTGAATGGCGCAAATGTGTTCCCTGAACGGTCAGTTGTGGTGCTGAATGGAAAGCGCGGGGATACGCAACGGCGCGCGCCCGGCACGGCAAGAGGGGCGTGGGCCTCAGCGCGGTCGAGAGGGGTTTGTTCGTGCCTGCTTCCTCACACAGCACTTCACAGTCGGACTGGGCGACACGTGCCCCGGCACGCGTTCCGGCATATGCAGCGGAACGCGTCCCGAGGCAACGGCGGAAGCCGTCCGAGTCGATGCACTCACCAGTTCGACAGGCGGTATCGGTGCCGCCCGCACTGGCCCTTCCGGTGGTGGAGTCGGAGTTTCCCCGGCATCTGCATCCGTATTGGCCAAAGCTTCAGGAGAAGTCCCGGGCGTGGCTCCTGGAAAAGCGCCTCATGCCCCCGGACAAGGTCGCGGCATATGCCGACAGCCTGTGCTACACGGACTTGGTGGCCGGGTACTACATCGGCGCCCCCGATGCACTGCTCGCCGCCATCGCGGACCTCAGCTCGTGGTTCTTCGGCTGGGACGACCGGCACGACCGGGACGCGGTGCACGGCAGGACCGCGGGCTGGCGCCGCCTGTGCGCGGGCCTGCACGAGACACTCCAGGACCCGCACGCCCAGCTGCACCACAAGGACCCCCTGGTCGCTGGGTTCGCAGACTGCGTCCTGAGGCTGTACGCGCACCTCGGGCCGCGGTGGAACGCGCGCTTCGCCCGGCACTTCCACCCGGTGATCGACGCCTACGACCACGAGTTCGGCAACCGCCGCACCGGGACGGTGCCGAGCGTCGAGGCGTACATCGAGCTGCGTCGGCTCACCTTCGCGCACTGGGTCTGGATCGACCTGCTCGAACCCACCGCGCGCCAGGAACTGCCGGACGCGGTGCGGAAACACCCCGCCTATCGCGCGGCGGCACTCGCGACCCAGGATTTCTCCGCCTGGTACAACGACCTCTGCTCGCTGCCGAAGGAATTGGCCGGAGACGAGGTGCACAACCTCGGAATTTCCCTCATCCACCACGAAGGTCTTTCGTTGCAGCAGGCGGTGGCGGAAGTGCACCGGCGCGTCAGTGACTGTGTAACTGATTTTCTCGCAGTGGAACCGGAAGTACTGGGTCTGGCGGATGAATTGATCGACGGCAGCGCGGCGGGCAGGAAGGCGAGTGCCGCGCTGCATTCCTGCGTCTTCAATATGCGGAACTGGTTCAGTTCCGTCTACTGGTTCCACCACGAATCCGGCAGATATCGCGTCGACAACTGGGACGACCGGTCCTTGCCGCCGTACGTGTCCGACACTCCGGGACCCGAGTTCCCGGAATGCGAATTGGCAGGCCCCGAACTGGCAGGAGGCCAGGAATGACCGTCGAATCCGCAGCGTCCGCCATACCCGCACCGGCCGGTTCGCAGCGGCTGAACACGCCGCCGCTGGTCTCCGGTGGAGCGCCACTTCTCGGCCACGCCTGGAACCTGGTGCGCGACCCGCTCGGCTTCCTCGCCGACCTGCGGGACCACGGCGATCTCGTCCGGATCCGACTAGGGCCCAAAACGGCGTACGCGGTGTGCGCCCCGGACCTCGTCGGCGCCCTCCTCAAGAGTCCGGAGTACGTCGTCGGCGGGCCGCTCTGGGACACCCTGGAGGTGCTTCTCGGCAAGGGCGTGGCGACCAGTAACGGCCCGCTGCACCGGCGCCAGCGGCGCATGATGCAGCCCGCGTTCCGGCCCGAGCGCATCGCCGACTACGCGCGCGTGATGGAGCAGGAGGCCCAGGCGACGGCGGCGCGCTGGAGTGACGGCGAGACGGTGGACATCAGCGCGGAGATGTTCCGCACCGCCGTGCGCGTCGTCTCCCGCTCGCTCCTGGAAGTCGACTCGATCGGCGAGAAGGCGGACCGCATCTGCGAGTCGCTGCACACCGTCTTCGAAGGCCTGTACCGCCGCATGGTGCTTTCCGTCGGGCCGCTGTACCGCGTGCCGACGCCCGCCAACCGGCGCTTCGAGCGCGCCCTCGCCGATCTGCACGCGCTCGTCGACGAGATCATCGCCGAACGCCGCCGCTGCGGAAACGGCACGGAAGAGGACTTGCTGGCCGTATTGCTCGCCGCCCGCGACGAATCGGGGCGGCCGCTGACGGACCAGGAGATCCATGACCACGTCGTCTCGCTCGTCGTGGCGGGCGCCGAGAATGTCGCCTCGACACTGGCATGGGTCTTCCATCTGCTCACCGAACACCCGCAGCACGAAAGGCGGTTGGTTGAAGAGGTAAATTCCGTCACGGGAGGGCGTCCGGTCGCCTTCGCCGATCTCGGTGAGCTGCGGCACACGCGCAATGTCGTCACGGAGGCGATGCGTATACGACCGGCCGCCTGGATTTTCACGCGGCGGTCCGTGGCCGAGACCACCCTCGGCGGCTATCGCATTCCGGCCGACGCGGACATCGTGTACAGCGTGTACGCGATGCAGCGCGATCCGCGTTCCTTCGAGCGGCATCTGGAGTTCGACCCGGACCGGTGGAATCCGGAACGCGCCGCGGACGTACCGGAGTTCGCCATGATGCCGTTCGGCGTGGGCAACCGTAAGTGCCCCGGCGATCACTTCAGCCTGGTGGAACTCACCGTCATCCTGGCCACGATCGCCGCCACGTGGCGGCTCGACCCGGTGGCGCGGACCGACACGCGCACGAAGGTCGGCATCACGCTGCATCCGCGGGATCTGGTGCTGCGCGCCTCGGCGCGCTGACACCGGCGCACCGCGTGCCCGCACCGGCTCCCGGGCCGGTGCGGGCACGCGCGTCAGGCCGCCGGTTCGGCCCCGGGCCCGCGGAACGTACGCCGGTACGCGTTCGGCGTGGTGCCGAGCACGCGGACGAACTGGTGGCGCAGCGCGGCCGCGTTCGGGAAGCCGGAGCGCCACGCGACCGTGTCCACGGTCTCGTCCGTCGCCTCCAGCAACTCCTGGGCACGCAGCAGGCGTTGGCGCAGCAGCCAGCGGTACGGCGTGGTGCCGGTCTCCTGCTGGAAGCGGCGCGCGAAGGTGCGCGGCGACATGTGGGCGCGGGCGGCGAGCCGGTCGACGGCGAGTTCCTGGTCGAGGTGGCGCTCCATCCAGGCCAGGACCTCGCCGACGGTGTCGCAGCGGCCGCGCGGCAGCGGGCGCTCGATGTACTGGGCCTGGCCGCCGTCGCGGTGCGGCGGCACGATCATGCGGCGGGCGATGGCGTTGGCGACCTCCGCGCCGTTCTCCCTGCGGACCAGGTGCAGGGCGGCGTCGATGCCCGCGGCGGTGCCCGCGGAGGTGATCACCGGGTCCTCGTCGACGTACAGCACGTCCGGTTCTACCACGGCCCGCGGGTAGCGGCGCATGAGCTGGTCGGCGTGGCGCCAGTGCACCGCGCAGCGCCGCCCGTCCAGGAGCCCGGCCGCCGCGAGCACGAAGGCGCCGGTGCAGACGCTGAGCACCCGGGTGCCGCGCTCGGTGGCGCGGCGCAGGGCGTCGAGCAGCGCGGGCGGGAAGTCCCGCGTCACATAGGAGTCGCCCGCGGGGACGGTGATGAGATCGGCCTCTTCGAGGCGGTCCAGGCCGTGCGGCGTGGAGATGGTGAAGCCGGCGTGCGTGGAGAGCGTGGGGCCCTCGGCCGACACGAGCGCGAAGTCGTAGACCGGAAGGCCCTCGTCGCTGCGGTCGAGGCCGAACACCTCGGACACGACGCCGAGTTCGAAGGGATGCACGCCGTCGAGGGCGACGGCGGCCACGTTCCTCAACATGAGGACAGTGTGCCGTGCCGCTGGCAGGAAATCGAGGGTGTGCGGCAGTCCTGCCACTCACGCCGGAGGACGGCCGGCGCGAGAGTGGTCGTCATGAACGCACACGACGCACTCGACACACTGGCCGTCCTCGGGGTCTTCCTGCTCATGGCCCTGCCGTCATTGATCGGCCACGCCCACGACCGCCGGATCGACCGGGAGCTGCGGGAGGCCGAGCGCGGGCCCGGGCCGCGGGATCAGAACTCGTCGTCGAAGGAGACCGAGCCCTCCACGGCGACCTGGTACGCGGACGGGCGCCGCTCGAAGAAGTTGGTCAGCTCCTGAACGCCCTGGAGCTCCATGAACGAGAACGGGTTCTCGGAGCCGTACACCGGCGCGAAGCCCAGGCGGGCCAGGCGCTGGTCGGCGACACACTCCAGGTACTCGCGCATCGACTCGGTGTTCATGCCGGGCAGGCCCTCACCGCACAGGTCGCGCGCGAACTGCAGCTCGGCGTCGACCGCCTCCTTCAGCATGTCCGTGACCTGCTGCTGGAGCTGGTCGTCGAACAGCTCCGGCTCCTCCTTGCGGACGGTGTCCACGACCTCGAAGGCGAAGGACATGTGCATCGTCTCGTCGCGGAACACCCAGTTGGTGCCGGTCGCGAGGCCGTGCAGCAGACCGCGGCTGCGCAGCCAGTAGACGTAGGCGAAGGCGCCGTAGAAGAACAGGCCCTCGATGCACGCCGCGAAGCAGATCAGGTTGAGCAGGAAGCGGCGGCGGTCGGCCTTGGACTCCAGGCGGTCCAGCTTCTCCACCGAGTCCATCCACTTGAAGCAGAACTCGGCCTTCTCGCGGATGGAGGGGATGTTCTCCACGGCCGCGAAGGCGGCGGCGCGGTCCTCCGGGTCGGGCAGATAGGTGTCGAGCAGCGTCAGGTAGAACTGGACGTGCACGGCCTCCTCGAACAGCTGCCGGCTCAGGTAGAGCCGCGCCTCGGGGGAGTTGATGTGCTTGTAGAGGGTGAGCACGAGGTTGTTCGCCACGATCGAGTCGCCGGTCGCGAAGAACGCGACCAGGCGGCCGATCAGGTGCTGCTCCTCGGGCGTCAGCTTGGCGAGGTCGGCCACGTCCGAGTGGAGGTCGACCTCCTCCACGGTCCAGGTGTTCTTGATCGCGTCCCGGTAGCGCTCGTAGAAGTCCGGGTAGCGCATCGGACGGAGCGTCAGCTCGAAGCCCGGGTCGAGCAGGTTCTTCTCGCCCGTCGAGGTGGTGTGCATTTCCGACTGGGACATTACTGGCAGGCCTCGCAGGACTCGGGGTTTTCCAGGGAGCAGGCGATCGCCTCGGGGTCGGTCACCTGCTGGGGGACGGGGGCGGCCGCGGCGGCGGAGCCCCCGGCGGCGCGGGCGATGCGCGTCGCGGGGCGCGAGCGCAGGTAGTACGTGGTCTTGAGGCCCTGCTGCCAGGCGTAGGCGTACATCGAGGAGAGCTTGCCGATGGTCGGCGTCTCCAGGAACAGGTTCAGGGACTGCGACTGGTCGAGGTACGGCGTGCGCGCGGCGGCCATGTCGATCAGGCCGCGCTGCGGGATCTCCCAGGCCGTGCGGTACAGGTTCCGCACGTCGGCGGGCACCCAGGTGAAGCCCTGCACCGAACCGTTGGACTCACGCAGCGCCTCACGGGTCTGCGCGTCCCAGACGCCGAGCTCCTTGAGGTCCTGCACCAGGTAGGAGTTCACCTGGAGGAACTCGCCGGACAGCGTCTCGCGCTTGAAGAGGTTGGAGACCTGCGGCTCGATGCACTCGTAGACGCCCGCGATGGACGCGATGGTGGCCGTCGGGGCGATGGCGAGGAGCAGCGAGTTGCGCATGCCGACCTTGCCGATGCGCGTCCGCAGGGCCTCCCAGCGCTCGGGCCAGGCCCGCTCCGTCTCGTAGTGGTCGGGGTGCAGGACGCCGCGGGCCGTGCGGGTCTTCTCCCAGGCGGGCAGCGGCCCGTGGCGCTCGGCGAGGTCCGCGGACGCCTCGTACGCGGCGAGCATGATCCGCTCGGCGATCCGCGTGGAAAGGGCCTTGGCCTCGGCCGAGTCGAAGGGCAGCCGCAGCTGGAAGAAGACGTCCTGCAGGCCCATGGCGCCGAGGCCCACCGGGCGCCACTTGGCGTTGGAGTTCCCGGCCTGCTCGGTCGGGTAGAAGTTGATGTCGACGACGCGGTCGAGGAACGTCACGGCGGTGCGGACGGTGGCGTCGAGGCGCTCCCAGTCGATGTCCCCGTCGGCCACGAAGGCACCGAGGTTCACCGAGCCGAGGTTGCACACGGCCGTCTCGCCGTCGTCCGTGACCTCCAGGATCTCCGTGCACAGGTTGGAGGAGTGCACGGTGTGGCCGGGCTCGGCGGTCTGGTTGGCGGTGCGGTTGGAGGTGTCCTTGAAGGTCATCCAGCCGTTGCCGGTCTGCGCGAGGGTGCGCATCATGCGGCCGTACAGATCGCGGGCGGGCATGGTCTTCTGCGCCAGGCCCTCGGCCTCGGCCGCGCGGTATGCCGTGTCGAACTCCTCGCCCCACAGGTCGACGAGCTCGGGCACGTCGGCGGGGGAGAACAGCGACCACTCCTGGTCGGCGGCGACCCGGCGCATGAACTCGTCCGGGATCCAGTGCGCCAGGTTCAGGTTGTGGGTGCGCCGGGCGTCCTCGCCGGTGTTGTCCCGCAGCTCCAGGAACTCCTCGATGTCGGAGTGCCAGGTCTCCAGGTAGACGGCGGCGGCGCCCTTGCGGCGGCCGCCCTGGTTCACGGCGGCGACGGAGGCGTCGAGCGTCTTCAGGAACGGCACGATGCCGTTGGAGTGGCCGTTCGTACCGCGGATCAGCGAACCGCGCGAGCGGATGCGGGAGTACGACAGGCCGATGCCGCCCGCGTGCTTCGACAGGCGCGCCACCTGGTGGTAGCGGTCGTAGATCGAGTCCAGCTCGTCGAGCGGCGAGTCGAGCAGGTAGCAGCTCGACATCTGCGGGTGACGGGTGCCGGAGTTGAAGAGCGTCGGCGACGAAGGCAGGTAGTCGAGGCGGCTCATCAGGCCGTACAGGGCGGCGACCTCGTCGAGGGCGCGCGCGGAGTCGTCCTCGGCGAGACCGGTGGCCACGCGCAGCATGAAGTGCTGCGGGGTCTCGATGACCTTGCGGGTGATCGGGTGGCGCAGCAGATAGCGGCTGTGCAGCGTGCGCAGGCCGAAGTAGCCGAAGCGGCGGTCGGCGCCGTCGGCGAGCGCGGCCTCCACGAGGCCGTCCAGACGGGTGCCGTGCAGGGCCGCGAAGTCGGCGGTGCGGTCGGCGATCAGGCCCTCGCGGTGGCCGACCGTGACGGACTCGGAGAACGACGTGACGCCCTGCGAGGCGGCTTCCTCGCGGATGCCGATCGTCAGGAGCCGGGCGGCGAGCCGGGAGTACGCGGGGTCCTCGGAGATGAGCCCGGCGGCCGCCTCGGTGGCGAGCTCCCGCAACTCCGCCTCGTCGGCCTTCGCCGAGCGGCCGCGCAGCGCGGCCGCGGCGACGCGTCCGGGGTCGGCGTCGGGAAGGTCGGCGGTGAGGTCGGTCAGGGTGCGCAGCAGGGCGGCGCCGGGCCCGTCGGTGGACGGGGCGGACTGCTCGGCGTGCTGCTGACCGGCTTCGGCCTGCGCTGACGCGGGCTCGGCGGGCGCGATGGTCACGTGGTGCTCTCCCTCGCTCGGCTCTGGGCATCGAGGCGGGCGAGGGCACACGGGCGCGACCGCGCGAGGCGGTACGTACGCCGCGTCCACCAGCCCATGTCCACGAGGCCCGGACGTCTGCACCCGGGCCGGGCGGCACGGGTGCGCTGTCGGCAGGTCCTCGGACTTTGTGGGTACGCAAATGCGCACACGTACACCGTTGCGGGACAGTTCCGGACTTCCACCGGATTCCCCTGCGGCGACAGCGAGGACGAGCATACATCTTGTGCCGGGTTTCGGTGGCGCCCCTAGATGTTGTGTCGGAGGTGACCGTTCCCTCACGGGGTGTGGTCGCTCGGGAGCACGTCGGAGCGTCAACTCGCCGGGGAGAAAGGGCAGACCGGGGGCCGGAAACCGGGCCTGGAGCGGGGTGGGGAGGGCCTGGCGCGGGGCCCGGCGCGAGGCAGGGAGGGCCCGCGCGGGGCCCGGCGCGGGCGGTGCGCCGGTGGACCGCCCGCCCGCGTTCGGCGGACCGCCAGCCCGCGTTCGGCGGACCGCCAGCCCGCGTTCGGCGGATCGGCCGCCCGCGTCCGGTGGGTCAGCCGCCCGCGCCCGGCGGGTCCTGCGGCGCGCCGTCGCCGTTCGGCGGCAGGTCCCCGCGCTCCACGGGGCGGCCCGTGTCGCCGCCGTCCGTGGGCAGGCCCTCGGGGTCGGCCGTCTCGGGCAGGGTCGCGTCGAGTTCGCGGTCGTCGGCGCGGTGGGCGGCCTCGGCGGCGGCGCGCAGCACCTCGCGGCTCACCGCGTCGCGGTCGGCGGAGAGCTGGACGCGCAGCCCGTTCTCCGTGCGGACGTACTCGTGCCGGGAGCCCGTCAGGCGGTACCAGCCCTTGCCGTCCTTCTCGCAGCGCGTGGCGACGGGCCGGACCGTGCGGCAGTTCCCGTCGGTGACGGTGCCCCGGTCGACGGAGAGTGTGAGCTGTGCGCCGCCCTCGTCCCGTACGTAGGTGGACTGGAAGCCGTAGTCGCCGATCACGCCCACCGACTGCCGGGCCAGCTCGAAGCCGTCGGCCTCCGTCACGTAGACGTGTTCCACGACGGTCTGCGCCGCCTCGGCGCGGGCCTTCAGCTCGGCGCGGTCCGGCGGTGCCGCGCTGTCGAGGCTGTCCGAGCCGCAGCCGGTGAGGGCGAGCGGCGCGAGGAGCAGGGCCGGGAGGAGGCGGCGGGAACGTCTCATGCGCACATCCTTTCGCATGCGTCCGCCGCCGCGCCCCGCCCGGCCCTGTCGCTCCGTACCGCCACGGCTCAGTGGCCCGCCCCCACCTTGGGCAGCTCGACGGCCACGCCCCGGTCACCGGCGTCCGCCGTGTAGTCCTCGGGGGAGGTCTCGTCGACGCCCTCGGGGGCCTTGAACGCCTTCAGGGCGAAGGTGAGGACGACCGTCACGACCACGTTCAGGACGAACGCCGTCAGACCGATGTAGCCGATCTCGCCGATGCCAGGGATCTCCTTGGAGGACCCGCCGAAGTGCTTCTGCGTGGGCGAGGCGACGCCGTAGGCGGCCACCGTGCCGTAGATCATGCCGACCGCCCAGCCGGCGAGCAGCGCCCACCGGTGGAACCACCGCGTGAACAGGCCGCCGACGAGCGCGGGCATGGTCTGCAGGATCCAGATGCCGCCCAGGAGCTGGAAGTTGATGGCGACGGTCTTGTCCATGGTGAGCACGAAGGCGAGGGCGCCCACCTTCACCAGGAGCGAGACCAGCTTGGAGACCTTGGTCTCCTGCTCGGGCGTCGCGTCGGGCTTGAGGAAGTCCTTGTAGATGTTGCGGGTGAAGAGGTTCGCGGCCGCGATGGACATGATGGCGGCGGGCACGAGCGCGCCGATGCCGATGGCCGCGAAGGCCACCCCGGTGAACCAGTCGGGGAACATGTCCTCGAACAGCTGCGGGATCGCCAGCTGCCCGTTGTCGACCTTCACCCCGGCCGCGATCGCCATGAAGCCGAGCAGCGCGAGCAGGCCCAGCATCAGCGAGTACAGCGGCAGGATGGTGGTGTTGCGGCGGATCACGTCCCGGCTGCGCGAGGACAGCGTCGCGGTGATCGAGTGCGGGTACATGAAGAGCGCGAGCGCCGAGCCGAGGGCCAGGGTCGCGTACGTCCAGGTCCCCGCGTCCCCGGGCACGAGCGCGCCGACGGGCTTGCCGGTCGCCTCGTTGGTCGCCGAGAACTTCTCGCTCGCCGCGTGGAAGACGTCGTCGAACCCGCCCAGTTTGATCGGGATGTAGATGATGGCCACCACGATCACGATGTAGATCAGGGTGTCCTTCACGAACGCGATCAGCGCCGGGGCCCTGAGGCCCGAGGAGTAGGTGTACGCGGCGAGCACGCCGAAGGCGATGAGCAGCGGCAGGTCCTTGACGAACCAGTTGGTGTCGTCGCCGCCGCCGACGCCCATCACGTCCAGGACGGCCTGGATGCCGACGAGTTGGAGCGCGATGTAGGGCATCGTCGCGAGGATGCCGGTGACGGCCACCGCGAGCGAGAGCCCCTTGGAGCCGAAGCGCCCGCGCACGAAGTCGGACGTGGTCACATAGCCGTGCTTGTGCGAGACCGACCAGAGCCGGGGCAGGAAGGTGAAGATCAGCGGATAGACGAGGATGGTGTACGGCACCGCGAAGAAGCCGGCGGCGCCGGCCGCGTAGATCGCCGCGGGCACGGCCACGAAGGTGTACGCCGTGTAGAGGTCGCCGCCGAGCAGGAACCACGTCACCCAGGTGCCGAACGACCGGCCGCCGAGGCCCCATTCGTCGAGGCTGTCGCTCTCGGCCCGGCGCCAGCGGGCGGCGAGGAAGCCCATGACGGTGACCGCGAGGAAGAAGAAGATGAAGACGGCGAGCGCGACGCCGTTCACGCCGTCGTTCATGAGCGCGCACCCCCCTGGCCGCGGGCGGCCTTGCGGGCGCGCTGGTCGCGCTGCCACAGCTGGTAGGCGATCATCGTGAGCGCGGTCGAGATCAGCACCCACAGCATCTGGTACCAGTAGAAGAACGGGATGCCGATGAAGGCCGGGTCGGCCTTCGCGTAGGAGCTCACCCAGAGCATGGCCACGAAGGGCGCCGCGAGACAGAGGGCGACGACCACGCGGACCGGCGTGACCACCGGCTGTCTCACTTCAGGCGCAACCGGCACTTCAGGCGCATCTGGCATACCGCGGCTCCGTTCGCTCACTTATCCCGTGTTTAACGTGCGGGAAATCTAAGCGACGGTCTTGGCCTACGGAACCCCTGTCCGTATAACGGACGAGCCACAGAAGGGTCGTCGGGGCGCTCAGCAGCAGCGGAAGCCCTGCCGCGGGTCCGACTCCTGGCGGTCCGTCCGCATACGCTCGAACGCCCGCCGGGTCGGCACCGCCGCGGCCGGATGCTCCTTGCGGACGTGCGCCACGTACCGCTCGTACGCGGACTCGTCCGTCAACTCCCGTACGTACCAGCGGACGGCGCGCAGCGCGCGGCGCAGCGGCCCGGTCACGAGGGGCCCGCCTGCGCGCGTTCGTAGGCGACCAGCTCCGCCTTCTCCTCCTTCGTGGCGACGAGCCCGGCGGGCGCGACGGTCCTCGACTCCACGAACGGCGCCTCGCTCAGGCGCGAGGACAGCGGGTCGCGGACGTGCCGGACGCAGACGCGGGCCGCGTCCACGAGCACGATCACGACGAGGATCGCGAGGGCCGCCGAAAGGACGCCGTCCACCGTGGAGTTGGTGACGACGGTGTGCATGTCGTCCATGGTCTTGGCGGGCGGCAGGACCTTGCCGTCGTCGATGGCGTCCTGGTAGACCGAGCGCTGCTTGAAGAAGCCCACGCGCGGGTCGTCGGAGAACACCTTCTGCCAGCTCGCCGTGAGCGTCACCGTCGCGTCCCAGACCAGGGGGACCCCGGTGATCCAGGCCCACTTGAGCCGCCCGGACTTCACCAGGAGCGTGGTGCACACGGCGAGGGCGACGGCGGCGAGCAGCTGGTTGGCGATGCCGAAGATCGGGAAGAGCTGGTTGATGCCGCCGAGCGGCTCGTGCACGCCGACCCAGAGGAAGTAGCCCCACAGGCCGGTCACGACGGCGCTGGTCAGCACCAGGCCGGGCTTCCAACTGACGTTCTTGAAGGGCTTGTAGATGTTGCCCAGCATGTCCTGGAGCATGAACCGGCCCACGCGCGTGCCCGCGTCGAGCGCGGTGAGGATGAACAGCGCCTCAAACATGATCGCGAAGTGGTACCAGAACGCCCGCAGCGAGTCCCCGGTGACCTTGGAGAAGATCTCCGAGACGCCGATCGCGAGGGTGGGCGCGCCGCCCGTGCGCGAGAGCAGCGAGCTCTCCTCGACGTTCTCGGCGGCCCGGGCCAGGTCCTCGGGGGAGATGGTGTACCCGAAGTTCGCCACCGCCCGGGACGCCTCCTGGACGGTGTCGCCGACCACGCCCGCGGGCGCGTTCATCGCGAAGTACAGGCCCGGGTCGATGATGCTCGCCGCGACCAGGGCCATGACCGCCACGGACGACTCCATCAGCATGGAGCCGTAGCCGATCATCCGGACCTGGGTCTCCTTCTGGATCATCTTCGGCGTCGTACCGGAGGAGATCAGGGCGTGGAAGCCGGAGAGCGCGCCGCACGCGATCGTGATGAACACGAACGGGAAGAGCGAGCCCGCGAAGACCGGCCCGTCGCCGCGCGAGGCGAAGTCGGTGACCGGGTCCATCTTCAGCGTCGGCAGCGTGAGGACCACGCCGAGCGCGAGCAGCACGATCGTGCCGATCTTCATGAACGTGGACAGGTAGTCGCGCGGCGCGAGCAGCATCCACACCGGCAGGATCGAGGCGATGAAGCCGTACGCCACCAGCCAGACCACCAGCGTCGACGGGGCGAGGGTGAAGGCCTCCGCCCAGGAGGACTCCGCCACCCAGCGGCCCGCGACGAGCGCGAGCAGCAGCAGGCCGATGCCGATGAACGAGACCTCGCTGACCCGGCCCGGCCGCAGGATCCGCAGGTAGAAGCCCATGAACAGGGCGATCGGGATCGTCATCGCGATCGAGAAGGTGCCCCAGGGCGAATCGGCGAGCGCGTTCACGATCACGAGCGCGAGCACGCCGAGCAGGATGATCATGATGGCGAAGGTGGCGAGCAGCGCCGCGGCCCCGCCGAACGGGCCGATCTCGTCCCGCGCCATCTGACCGAGCGACTTGCCGTCGCGGCGGGTGGAGAAGAACAGGACCACCATGTCCTGCACGGCCCCCGCGAAGATCACCCCCGCGATGATCCAGATGGTGCCGGGCAAGTACCCCATCTGGGCGGCGAGCACGGGCCCCACGAGGGGCCCCGCGCCCGCGATCGCCGCGAAGTGGTGGCCGAGCAGGACGCGCCGGTCGGTCGGGTGGAAGTCGATGCCGTTGTCGAGCCGTTCGGCGGGGGTGGCCCTGCGCTTGTCGACGCGCAGGACCTTGTGCGCGATGAACTTCGCGTAGAAGCGGTAGGCGATGGCGTACGAGCCGAGGGCGGCGGCCACCATCCAGGCGGCCGACACCTCCTCGTCCCGGGAGAGCGCGAGCACGGTCCAGCCCGCGGCGCCGACCAGCGCGACGAGGCTCCAGATGACTAGGGTCTTGGGGGTCGCTGTGCGCACGGGCCGTCCTCCCGGTCGCGTGTCTGCGGTGACGGGAGGACGGTAGGGCAGGAAAGTGATCTGCGCCATGGGGTGGACAGGGTGAAACGCGGTGCGGCCCGGGGCGCGGGGCGTGGCGGGCCGGGCGGAACGCGGTGGGGCCGCGGCCCCGGGCCGGGCGGAATGCGCTGGGGCCGGGGCCCCGGGCCCGGCGGGCGGGGCGCATCGCGGTGCGGCCGGGGCGCGACCCGCTTCCGTGCCCCGGCCCGGTGGTGCTGGTGCCGCCTCAGTCCTGCGGCCGCTTGAGCCGGGCCACGAACTTGTACCGGTCGCCCCGGTACACCGAGCGCACCCACTCCACCGGCTGCCCGCCGCCGTCCACGGAGTGCCGCGACAGCATCAGCATCGGAAGGCCCACGTCGGTGCCGAGCAGGCCCGCCTCGCGCGGGGTCGCGAGGGAGGTCTCGATGGTCTCCTCGGCCTCGGCGAGGTGCACGTCGTAGACCTCGGCGAGCGCCGTGTAGAGCGAGGTGTACTTCACCAGCGAGCGTCTGAGCGCCGGGAAGCGCTTCGCGGACAGGTGCGTGGTCTCGATGGCCATCGGCTCGCCGCTGGCGAGCCGCAGGCGCTCGATGCGCAGGACCCGCCCACCGGCGGCGATGTCCAGGAGACCGGCGAGGGTGTCGTCGGCGGTGATGTACCCGATGTCCAGGAGCTGAGAGGTCGGCTCCAGACCCTGGGCCTTCATGTCCTCGGTGTACGAGGTGAGTTGGAGCGCCTGCGACACCTTCGGCTTGGCCACGAACGTGCCCTTGCCCTGGATGCGCTCCAGACGGCCCTCGACGACCAGCTCCTGCAGGGCCTGGCGCACCGTCGTGCGCGAGGTGTCGAACTCGGCGGCGAGCGTGCGCTCGGGCGGCACCGGGGTGCCCGGCGGCAGGGTCTCGGTCATGTCCAGCAAGTGCCGCTTCAGGCGGTAGTACTTGGGTACGCGGGCCGGGCGCACGGACTTGCCGGGGCCGGAGCCGTCGCCCGCCACCGGGAGGGGAGCGGCCGTGCTCGTGGATGCCGACGTCGAGGTGCCGACCTCGGCCCGGGTACTGCCCGCCTCTGTGCCCATGCTCCGCCTTCCCCGTTCCTGCGCTGCTCTCACCGGCTCCTGTGCTGCTGCCGTCACCGGCTCCTCCGTCTGTCGCGGCTCACATCGTGGCACGGTCCGGGCCAGGGGGGTCACCCCTGTTCGAGCGAAGCCGTGAGGGGTGAGCCGTGCCGCTCAGGTGTCGGTCCGATAACGGAGCCGACTGCCCTTCTTATACACCCTTGACACCCCAAAAGGTCTAGGCCAAGCTCCCCCGTACTGGTCTACACCATTAAAGACCAGGTCCAGTCCCACGGGCAGTCTTTCGGTCCTCTTGGTCGCTGCGGGTGGGGGGTTGGCTGGGTGGCATCCAAAGGAGGATGACGTGAAGCGCAAGCTCATAGCGGCTATCGGTGTCGCGGGCATGTTGGTCTCGATCGCGGCCTGCGGCAGCGACGACAAGGACGACAAGGGCTCCGGGGCCGACGGCTTCAAGGGCGAGACGCTGACGCTCTGGGCCATGGACGGCTCGACGCCGGACGGCTGGACGAAGGACGTCAAGGCGGCCTTCGAGAAGAAGACGGGCGCCAAGCTCAAGCTCGAGGTCCAGGACTGGAACGGCATCCAGCAGAAGCTGACCGCCGCCCTCTCCGAGGAGAACCCGCCGGACGTCTTCGAGATCGGCAACACCCAGACGGCCGCCTACGCCAAGTCCGGCGGCCTCGCCGACCTGAGCGACCTCAAGAAGTCCCTCGGCGCCGACTGGACCGACTCGATCAACAAGTCCACGGTCGTCGACGGCAAGCAGTACGCCGCCCCGTGGTTCGTGCTGAACCGCGTCGTGCTCTACAACAAGAAGGTCTGGGCCGACGCGGGCATCAAGAAGACGCCCAAGACCCGTGACGAGTTCTACGCCGACCTGAAGAAGATCGGCGACAAGACCGACGCGGAGCCGATCTACCTGCCGGGCCAGAACTGGTACCACTTCGTGGGCCTCGTCATCGGCGAGGGCGGCGAGCTGGTCAAGAAGGACGGCGACAAGTACGTCTCCAACCTGGCCGACCCGAAGGTCGCCAAGGCCGCGGAGACCTACAAGAAGTTCCAGGCCCTGTCCAAGGCGCCGAAGAACAAGGACGAGGCGACCCCGCAGCAGGCCGAGGTCTTCGCCAAGGGCAAGACCGGCGCCTTCATCGGCATGAGCTGGGAGGCCGCCACGGCCATCAAGGCCAACAAGAAGATCGAGAAGGACATCGGTTACTTCACGATCCCGGGCGCCGCGGCCGACAAGCCCGAGGGCGTCTTCCTCGGCGGCTCCAACCTCGCCGTCGCCGCCACCAGCAAGAAGCAGGAGCTCGCCAAGGAGTTCCTGAAGATCGCCCTGTCCGACAAGTTCGAGGGCGCGCTCGCCAAGGAAGGCGGCGTGATCCCGAACAAGCAGGCCCTGGAGTCCAACCTCAAGGGCAACCCGGCCGCCGAGGCCATGGCTCCGGCCGCCGCCGGCGGTGGCATCACCCCGCTGATCCCGGAGTGGGCCGCCGTGGAGAACGAGCCCAACCCGATCAAGAGCTACCTGACCGCGGTCATGAACGGCGAATCGCCCGCCGACGCCGCGAAGAAGGTCGAGGGCGAGTTCAACAAGCGCCTGGCGCAGAAGCAGTAAGGAAGCGCCCCGCCGGGGGCGGTGACACCAGGGTCGTGCCCGCGGCCCCCACCTCGCCGCCCCCGGCGCATTCCTGTGTGACGTGCCGATGAGAGAGATGGCGAGCATGACCGTACAGACCGAACGGCCGCCCTCCGGCCCGCCGGAGGTAGTGAAGTCGGGCGGCGGGCGCACCGGGGCCCCGCGCACGCCCCGGGCCAGGGCCGGGGCCCTCGCGCCCTATCTGCTGCTGCTTCCCGCGCTCGTGGCGACCCTGCTGTTCCTCGGCTGGCCGCTGGTGAACAACGGGATCCTGTCGTTCCAGAACCTCAACATGAGACAGGTCATCCTGCATCTCACCGAGTGGAACGGCATCGACAACTACAAGGAGGTCCTCAAGAGCGAGGACTTCTGGCGCGTCACCGGGCGGTCGATCGTCTTCACCGCCGTCAACGTCGTCCTCATCATGGCGCTCGGCACCCTGATCGGACTGCTGCTCGCCAAGCTCGGCACCAAGATGCGACGGCTGCTCCTGTTCGGCCTCGTCCTCGCCTGGGCCATGCCCGTCGTCGCGGGCACCGTCGTCTACCAGTGGCTGTTCGCGCAGCGCTTCGGCGTCGTCAACTGGGTGCTCGCCAAGATCGGCTTCAGCTCCATGGCCGACTACGACTGGTTCGGCGGCCAGTACTCCACCTTCTTCGTGATCATCACGCTGATCGTGTGGATGTCGATCCCCTTCGTGGCGATCAACCTGTACGCCGCCACCACGACCATCCCCAAGGAGCTCTACGAGGCCGCGTCGCTCGACGGCGCGGGCGCCTGGAAGCAGTTCACCTCGGTGACCCTGCCGTTCCTGCGGCCCTTCCTCTACGCCACGACGTTCCTCGAGGTCATCTGGGTCTTCAAGGCCCTCGTGCAGGTCTACACCATCAACGGGGGCGGCCCCGACCGGCTCACGGAGATCCTGCCCGTGTACGCCTACATCGAGGGCTCGGGCAACCAGCACTACGGCATGGGCTCCGCCATCGCCATGCTGACGATCATCATCATGCTCTTCCTGACCGCGTACCACCTGCGCATCGTGCTCAAGCAAGAGGAGGACGCGTGAAGCGCTCCTGGTTCGGCCGCACCTGGCCCAACGTCGTCGCCGTCGTCCTCTTCATCGGCCTGGTCTTCCCCGTCTACTGGATGTTCGCCACGGCCTTCAAGCCCACCGGCGACATCATCAGCGAGGACCCGGTCTGGATCCCCTTCGACTTCACCTTCGAGCACTTCAAGACGGCCGTCGACGCCGACCACTTCTGGCAGATGGTCAGGAACTCGGTGACCGTCACCGTCCTCGCGGTGGTCTTCTCCCTCGCCATCGCCCTGCTGTCGGCCTTCGCGCTCGCCCGCATGCGGTTCAAGGGCCGCCGGGGCTTCATCATCGGCTTCATGCTGGCCCAGATGGCGCCCTGGGAAGTCATGGTCATCTCGATCTACATGATCGTGCGCGACGCCGAGATGCTGAACAGCCTGGTGCCGCTGACGCTCTTCTACATGGTGATGATCCTGCCCTTCACGATCCTCACGCTGCGCGGCTTCGTCGCCGCCGTGCCCAAGGAGCTGGAGGAGTCGGCGATGGTCGACGGCTGCACCCGCATGCAGGCCTTCCGGCGCGTCATCCTGCCGCTGCTCGCCCCCGGCCTGATGTCCACCTCGCTCTTCGGCTTCATCACCGCCTGGAACGAGTTCCCCATCGCCCTCCTGGTCAACAAGGACCCGGAGTCCAAGACGCTGCCGACGTGGCTGTCGAGCTTCCAGACCGTCTACGGCGACGACTGGGGTGCCACCATGGCCGCGTCCTCGATCTTCGCCATCCCGATCCTGCTCCTCTTCGTCTTCCTCCAGCGGCGCGCCGTCGCCGGTCTCACCGACGGTGCCGTGAAGGGATAACGCACACTCATGAGCTCTACCGCATCCACGCCGGACGCCCTGACGCGTGACGCCCTCACCGTCCTCCAGCCCGGCTTCGGCGGCACCACCGCCCCCGACTGGCTGCTCCGCCACATCGGCGAGGGCCTGGCCGCCGTGGGCCTGTTCGGCCGCAACGTCGAGACGCCCGAGCAGCTGGCCGCGCTCACCGCCCAGCTGCGCGCCGAGCGCGAGGACCTCATCGTCGCCATCGACGAGGAGAGCGGTGACGTCACCCGCCTCGAGGTACGCACCGGCTCGTCCTTCCCCGGCAACCACGCCCTCGGCGCGGTGGACGACATCGCGCTCACCCGGGGCGTCGCCGCCGAGCTGGGCCGTCGCCTCGCCGAGTGCGGCGTCACCTTCAACTGGGCGCCGTCCGCGGACGTCAACTCCGACCCCGACAACCCGGTCATCGGCGTGCGCTCCTTCGGCGCGGACCCCGACCTGGTGGCCCGGCACACCGCCGCGTACATCGAGGGCCTGCAGTCCTCCGGCGTCGCCGCCTGCGCCAAGCACTTCCCGGGCCACGGCGACACCGCCGTCGACTCCCACCACGCCGTGCCGCACATCGGCGTCGACGCGGACGTCCTGAACGCCCGCGAACTCGCCCCCTTCCGGGCCGCCATCGCCGCGGGCACACAGGCCGTGATGAGCGCCCACATCAGCGTCCCGGCGCTCGACGCCGAGTACCCGGCGACGCTCTCCCGGCGCATCCTCACCGACCTGCTCCGCGGCGAGCTCGGCTTCGACGGCCTGATCGTCACCGACGGCATCGAGATGCAGGCCATCTCCTCGACGTACGGCATCGAACGCGGCACCGTCCTCGCCATCGCCGCCGGTTGCGACGCCATCTGCGTCGGCGGCGGCCTCCACGACGAGCTGACCGTACGCCGTCTGCGCGACGCCCTCGTGGCGGCCGTGCGCACGGGCGAGCTGCCCGAGGAGCGGCTCGCCGACGCGGCCGCCCGCGTCCGGGCGCTCGCGCACTGGACCTCGGTGTCGGGCACGGCCGGGCGTTCGGGGGGCGTGCCCGACACCGAGATCGGCCTGCGCGCGGCCCGCCGCGCCCTGACGGTCACCCACAGCGAGACCTACGCGGGCCCGCTGACCAGCGCCCCCTACGTCGCGGCCTTCACGCCGGTGGCCAACATCGCGGTCGGCGACGAGACCCCGTGGGGCGTCGCCGCCGAACTCGGCCGCCGTCTGCCCGGCACCGAGACCGGCTCCTTCACCGGTGCCGACGCGGGCCGCGAGGCCCTGGCCGCCGCGGGGGACCGGCGCATCGTCGCCGTCGTCCGCGACGCCCACCGCCACCCGTGGATGACCGCCGCCGTGGACCACCTGCTCGCCGCTCGCCCCGACACCGTCGTGGTCGAGATGGGCGTCCCGCAGGCCAAGCCCACGGGCGCCCTGCACATCGCCACCCACGGCGCGGCCCGCGTCTGCGGCATCGCGGCAGCGGAAACGATCACCGGCGCATAGCCCGGGGGCCGAGGGCCAGCAGAGACGAAGGCGCCGGCCGCCCCACCGAGTGGGGCGGCCGGCGCCTTACGCGTGTCCGGGCCCGAGGCCTAGAGCCCCTGCCACGCGGGCTTGTTGGCGTACGTGTGCCGGAAGTACTCCGCCAGCTTCAGCTTGGACGCCGCGGCCTCGTCCACCACGACCGTCGCGTGCGGGTGCAGCTGCAGCGCCGACGCGGGCACGATGGACGCCACCGGCCCCTCGACCGTGGCCGCCACGGCGTCGGCCTTGCCCTCGCCCGTCGCGAGCAGCACCAGGTGCCGCGCCTCCAGGATCGTGCCGATGCCCTGCGTGATGACGTGGTGCGGGACCTGGTCGATGTCCCCGTCGAAGAACCGCGCGTTGTCCACGCGGGTCTGCTCGGTCAGGGTCTTGATCCGCGTCCGCGAGGCCAGCGACGAGCAGGGCTCGTTGAACCCGATGTGCCCGTCCGTGCCGATCCCGAGCAGCTGGAGGTCCACCCCGCCCGCCTCGGCGAGAGCGCGGTCGTACGCCTCGCAGGCGCCCTGGACGTCCTCGGCGCTGCCGTCAGGACCCATGAAGGCCGACTCGCTCAGACCGAGCGGCTCGACGACCTCCCGGAGCACCACCGAGCGGTACGACTCCGGGTGCCCGACCGGAAGCCCGACGTACTCGTCGAGCTGGCAGATCCGCGCCCGCGCCACGTCCACGGCACCGCCGCGGACCTTGGCGGCCAGGGCCTCGTAGATGGGCAGCGGGGTCGAGCCGGTGGCGACACCGAGCAGGGCGTCAGGCTTGCGGCGCACCAGGGCGGCCATGGCCTCCGCGATGAGCTCGCCGCCTGCCTTGGCGTCCGGGACGATGACAACTTCCACGCTGGGCCTGCCGATCTGGAGAAGGGGGACGGTGTGGTATAGACCAATCTAGCAGAGCTGCCCCCAGGGAGCGCAGCCCTCTCACACCCATGCTTCCGGCTCCCCATCCGCCACGCCTGGCGAACGGGGGCACCCTTTCGAAGGCGGCCCGGGCCGAGGACGGGGGCGCCTTCGGCCCGGGCCGAAGGCGGGGCGTCGGAAGTGGGCCGTGCCGGGGGGCGCCGCACCCCAAGCCCACCGAAGCTCGTCCGGGCCCGCTCGGCCCCAGGGCACCTGCCCGAGCCTCCCCGGGCTGGGCCCCTGGGCCCGAGGAAGCCGCGCCAAGCCCACCGAAGCCGCCCGCCCCCACGGCACCTGCCCGAGCCTCCCGGGGCTGAGTCCCTGGGCCCGAGGAAGTCGCGCCAAGCCCACCGAAGCCCGCCCGCCCCCACGGCACCTGCCCGAGCCTCCCGAACAAGGAGCGCTCCCGGCCGGGAGCGAGCAGAGTGGTACGCATGACCGTGACCCCCTCCTCCCCGTACAGCGAGCAGCCGGGCCGCATCATGTCCCGGGAGATGGCCGAGCAGCCCGACGTGCTGCGGCGCATCCTCGACGTCGGCGCTCCCGGGATCCGCCGGACCGCCGAAGAGGTCGCGGCGAAGCGCCCCCGCTTCGTGCTGCTCACGGCCCGCGGCACCTCCGACCACGCCGCGCTCTACGCCAAGTACCTCCTCGAAGTCCGCCTCGGCCTGCCCTGCGGGCTGACCTCCATGTCCACCACCACGGCCTACAGCGCCAAGCCCGACCTCCGGGACGTCCTCGTCATCACCGTGAGCCAGTCGGGCGGATCCCCGGACCTGGTGGCCTCCACCCAGGCCGCCCGCGAGGCCGGCGCCGTCACCCTCGCCGTGACCAACAACCCGGACTCGCCCCTGGCAGCCGTCTCCGAGCACCACATCGACATCCTCGCGGGCCCGGAGAAGGCCCTCCCGGCAACGAAGACCTACACGGCGTCCCTGCTCGCCCTGTACCTCTTCGTCGAGGGCCTGCGCGGGAGCGACGGCGGCCAGGCCAGTGCCCTGCCCGGCCTCGCCGCGGACCTCCTGGCGCGCCAGGAGGAGATCCGCACCCTGGCCGCGCGCTACCGCTTCGCCGAACGCATGGTGATCACCTCTCGCGGCTACGGCTACCCCACAGCCAAGGAAGCCGCCCTGAAACTGATGGAGACCAGCTACATCCCCGCCCTCGCCTATTCCGGCGCCGACCTCCTGCACGGCCCCCTCGCCATGGTCGACAACATCTCACCGGTCATCGCGGTGGTGACCGACGGCAGGGGAGGGGAGGCGCTCCAGCCCGTCCTCGACCGGCTGCGCGGCCGCGGTGCCGACCTGGTGGTCATCGGCCCCAAGGCCCAGGTCGAGCAGGCGTCCGCCGGATTCGTCCTGCCGACGGAGGACGTGGCCGAGGAGCTTCAGCCGATCCTGGAGATCATCCCCCTGCAACTCCTCGCCTACGAGGTCACCATCGCCCGCGGCCAGGACCCCGACGCGCCCAGGGCACTGGCGAAGGTGACGGAGACCCGCTGACTGCCCGGGCCCCGCTGAGACCGAGACCGAGGCCGAGGCCGGGACCGCGGCTTGAGCTGGAGCCGGAGCCGCTCAGGCCAGCGAGCCCCCCGTGGCGTCGAGCCACTCGCCCGTCACCCAGCGGCCGTCCGGCGAGGCGAGGAAGGCGACCACGTCGGCTATGTCCTCCACGGTGCCGACCTTGCCGAGGGCGGACAGCGCCGCCGCGCCCGCCCACGCCTCCTTGTTCTCCTCGCCGCGCAGCCAGGCGGCGTTGACGTCCGTGTCCACGACGCCCGGGGCGACCGAGTTCACCGTGATGCCCCGGGGGCCGAGGACCTTCGACAGGTTCCGGGTGAAGACGTCCAGGGCGCCCTTCGTCATCGCGTAGGTCATGATGTCCGGCATGACGGCGGCGCGGGAGAGGCCGGACGAGATGTTGATGATCCGGCCGCCGTCGCGCAGGCGCTCCGTGCCGAGCTGTGTGATGAAGTACGGCGCCTTGGCGTTCACCGCGAAGAGCCGGTCGAACTCCGCCTCGTCGGTGTCCGCGAAGGGGCGCGACGTGCCGATCCCCGCGTTGTTCACCAGGATGTCGAGGCCGTCCGCGTGGGCGTCGAACGCCGACCACAGCGCCTGGGCGTCTCCCGGTGCCCCCAGCTGCGCGCCGATGGCGAACGCCGAGCCGCCCGCCCGCTCGATCGCCGCCACCGTGTCCTTCGCGGCCGCCGCGTTGCTGCCGTAGTGCACGGCGACGCGGGCGCCGTCCCGGCCGAGCCGCTCGGCGATCCCCCGCCCGATGCCCCGGCTGCCGCCCGTGACGAGCGCGGTCCTTCCCGCGAGTCGTCCCGCCGCCGGTGTGCCCGTCGGTGTGCCCGCTGGTGTGCCCGTCGGCCCGCTCGCCCCCGGCGCCGTCTCCCCGAGAGCCGTTCCCGTCTCGTTCCCCTTCAGCGCACCCATGACCAGGCGCCCCCCTCTTTCTCTAGCGGTCGCTACACAAAGACCGTACCCGATCTCCCTCCCTCTTTTCTAGCGCCCGCTATAGAATTTTTCCCATGGCGACGAAACAGCGAGGCAGGCCCCGCTCCTTCGACCGTGAGACGGCCCTGGAGAAGGCCCTGCGCACGTTCTGGGAACAGGGGTACGAGACGACGTCCGTGTCCGACCTGACCCGCGAGCTCGGCATCGGCGCGCCCAGCCTCTACGCGGCCTTCGGCGACAAGCGGACCCTGTTCGCCGAGGTCCTCCAGCGCTACGCCGTCTCGTACGGGGCCTTCGGCGCCCGAGCCCTGGACGAGGAGCCGACCGCCCGCGCCGGCGTCGAGCGCATGCTGCGCGAGGCGGCCGCGGAGTACACGGACCCAAGCCATCCGCACGGCTGCCTCGTCATCCACGCCGCGGTCAACTGCGCGACGCCCGAGGTCGAGCAGACCCTGCGCGACCGGCGCAACGCGAACGTCGCCTCGTTCGAGGGCCGCATCAAGGCGGCCGTCGCGAGCGGCGAGCTGCCCCGGGACACGGACGCGGCGGCGCTCGCCCGCTATGTGGGCGCCGTTCTGCAGGGCCTGTCCCAGCAGTCGAGGGACGGCGCCACCCGCGAGGAGCTGGAGGCCGTCGCGGAGCTGGCGATGCGGGCCTGGCCGGCGCCCGAGCCGGTGACGTCCACGCGCTGAGCCGTCGGGCTCTACGCGCTGAGCCGTCGGGCCCCGCGCGCTGAGCCGGTGGGTTCCACGCGCTGAGCCGGTGGGTGCCGCATGCCGGACGGCGTGTCCCGGGCCCCCGCGCGCGGCACGGCAACAAACATCTCCCCGTACGTAGACAGACGAGAATGGTCTAGTCCACAATGCGGGGTATAAGCTCCGCCCTCCCCGCACAGGAGAGCGGACCGAGGATCCGGCGCTCTCTGCCCTGACCGCGTCGGCTTCTCCCGAATCGGCGGCCGATACCGCACAGTCCGGCTGTCGATGCACCACAGGGCTGCGGTGTTGGGGACGGGTTGAGGGTCCCGCCCTGGCGCCGCGGCCCGTCGGGGCGCCTGCCGCCCCCGCGCGCGGGGGAGCGGACCCCGGCCCCCGCCCGGACCGCCAGGTACGCTCGCACACGTGCCCTCCATGAACGACCTCGTACGTCAGCACACAGCCCTCGGCGACTCCGACCTCGAGTGGCTGCACCTGCTGGTCTCGGAGTGGCAGCTGCTCTCCGACCTGTCCTTCGCCGACCTCGTCCTGTGGGTCCCCACGCGCGACGGCACCCGCTATGTCTCCGTGGCGCAGATGCGGCCCAACACCGGCCCCACCTCCTACCAGGACGACATGGTCGGCCACCTCGTCCCGCGCGGCCGCCGCCCGCTCCTGGACGCCGCCCTCGACGAGGGCCGCATCGTGCGCGAGGGCGACCCGGAGTGGCGGGAGGAGGTCCCCGTGCGGGTCGAGTCCATCCCCGTACGCAGGGAAGGGCGCGTCCTCGGGGTCATCGCCCGCAACACCAACCTGCTGACGGTGCGGACCCCTTCACGCCTGGAGCTCACCTACCTCCAGTCGGCCTCCGACCTGGCGCAGATGATCGCGGCGGGCTCCTTCCCGTTCCCCGACCAGCAGGTCGACATGGACGCCTCCCCGCGCGTGGGGGACGGTCTGATCCGCCTCGACGCGGACGGCATCGTGCAGTACGCGTCGCCGAACGGCCTGTCGGCGTACCACCGCCTCGGTCTCGCCGCCGACCTCGTGGGCCATCACCTCGGCAAGGCGACCGCCGAACTCGCCCCGTCCCGGGGGCCGGTGGACGAGGCGCTGATCAAGCTCGCCAGCGGCTGGGCGCCCCGCGAGTTCGAGATCGAGGGCGGCGACGGCGTGATCCAGCTGCGCGCCATCCCGCTCAAGCCCAAGGGCCCGCGCATCGGTTCGCTCGTGCTCCTGCGGGACGTCACCGAACTGCGCCGCCGCGAGCGCGAGTTGATCACCAAGGACGCCACCATCCGGGAGATCCACCACCGGGTGAAGAACAACCTCCAGACGGTCGCGGCCCTGCTGCGCCTCCAGGCGCGCCGCATCGACTCCGTCTCGGGCCGCGAGGCGCTCGAAGAAGCGGTCCGCCGCGTGGGCTCCATCGCCATCGTCCACGAGACGCTCTCGCAGAACCTGGACGAGCGCGTGGAGTTCGACGACATCGCCGACCGCGTCCTCGCGATGGTCGCGGAGATCTCGCCCGGCAAGGTGACGGGCCGCCGCACGGGACGCTTCGGCATCCTCGACGCCGAGGTCGCCACTCCGCTGTCGATGGTCCTCACCGAGGTCCTGCAGAACGCCCTGGAGCACGGATTCCGCGAGGGCGACACCGGCGCCGTCGAGGTGTCCGCGGTGCGCGGCGGCACCACCAAAGAGGCCCGCCTGCTGATCACCGTCCAGGACGACGGCGTCGGCCTGCCGGACGGCTTCGATCCGCATCGCGCGGGCAATCTCGGTCTGCAAATCGTCCGCACCCTTGTCGAGGGCGAACTGGGCGGCACGTTCGACATGGTGCGCGCCCCGGAGCGTGGTACGCGCGTCGTCCTGGACATTCCGGTACGCGCCGACAAGTGACGCCGGGGCCCGTCGTCAAAGCCCCTTGGCGGCCGCCACGCCGCAGAACGAGTGCCGCCGCGGAAGCCGGCACCGCGCGCGGCGGGAGTCCCGGCCCGCGCGCACAGCGAGAAGCCCCGGACCGTGTGGGTCCGGGGCTTCTCGTTCACGTTGCGATGCGCACCGGGGGTGCTGCGCGGCTGCGGCTCGGGGGCGGGGGTTGCGTACGCGCTGTACGCGCCGCCGGGCTCAGGCTCGTGGGGCGTGGGCGTCAGGCGCTGGCCTGGCGCGCCCGGTTGCGGGCGGCGCGGCGCTTCATCGCGCGGCGCTCGTCCTCGCTGAGGCCACCCCAGACGCCGGAGTCCTGGCCGGACTCGAGCGCCCACTGCAGGCACTGCTCAATGACAGGGCAGCGACGGCAGACGGCCTTGGCTTCCTCGATCTGCAGCAGCGCAGGACCGGTGTTGCCGATGGGGAAGAACAGCTCGGGGTCTTCCTCGCGGCAAACGGCGTTGTGACGCCAGTCCATGGCTGCTACCTCTCCTTGGGTCTTACATGCAGGGTGCTTGTGAATGTGAACGCTTTCACGAATCCCTCCGCGCGGGAAGGGCCGACTCCCAGTTGCCTGGTGTGGACCTTGTGGTGAGAGGAGGGGTTCTGGCGGTCTGTAGAGGCCGGTGTTGCGGGCCGTCCCGATCGCCACCTAGAGATTCGCAAACCTCGGCGGCGGATACAACCCCTTCCGGAAAGTTTTTTTTGATTCCTTAGTGTCGACTGGGTCACAGCCGTACTTCCATGGGGTGGATCCTGGCCTAAACGTTCGAGTGAAAGGACTTTAGGCCCTTCCACTCACACAATCACACGCAGTGCGCGGCGTACGCCTGTGAACGTCACGCTGGTCCGCAGCCCCAGGTGGTCGCCGTCCATCTGGAGGGGCAGAGGCGCCTTCGAATGCAAGGTGAAGTCCGTCAGGTCGTGCAGCGAGACCGCGTTCTTCCCGTGCGGTCCCCGCTCGGGGGTCGAGCGCAGCAGCTGGGTGCCGTAACGGGCCACCGAAGCGGTCGAAAGGCGCTTCAGTCCGAGGACGTCGAGACCGGTGTCGAACGACGCCTTCGGGGAGGCGTACAGAGGGCGATTGCCCAGGTAGGACCAGGGGGAGGTGTTGCAGACTATGGACATCACGAGGTCTGTCACCGGCTCCTCGCCCGCCCGCTCCAGGGTGATCGCCCCGTGTCGGCGGTCACTCTCGCCGAGGAACTGGCGTACCACCTGGCGCACGTAAAGGGCGTGCGTCGATTTCTTGCCTCGCTCGCGGTGCTGTTCGACGCGGCCGACCACGCCCGCGTCGAAGCCGAGCCCGGCCGCGAAGGTGAACCAGCGCGCCGGGACCGCTTCGTCCTCGGTCCCCGGAGTGCCCGAGACCCGGCCGAGGCTCACCGTCCGTTCGCTTCCCTCACGCAGTGCGTCCAGGATGGCGCCGGTCGCCTCCACGGCGTCGTTCGGCAGCCCCAGGGCGCGCGCGAACACATTGGTCGAGCCCCCGGGGACGACGGCCAGGCGGGGCAGGTCCTCCGGAGAGGGGCCGTTGTGCAGGAGGCCGTTGACGACTTCGTTGACGGTGCCGTCGCCGCCGAGGGCGACGACCAGCTCGATGTCCTCGCTCTCCGCCGCCTGCCGACCGAGGTCGCGGGCGTGACCGCGGTACTCCGTAGTCACCGCTTCCAGCTTCATCTCGCTCGCCAGCGCGTGGATCAGTACGTCACGCGTGCGCGCACTGGTGGTAGTAGCCGCCGGATTGACCACGAGGAGAGCACGCATGCGCAGCAGACTACCTAGCGGTCTTTACCCGGCCCAGACCGAGGTCTCGCCCGGGCCTCACCCACGGTGCCCGCCTCGGCGCCGCCCGCGGCTACCCTCGATGCGTGAGCACTGAGCCGAAGACCACCCCCGAAGCCCCGGAAACAGGGCCGCGTCCCGGGCGCCTGACGGCCGCCGCGGCGCTCGCCGCGCTGGAGGGCCTCGCCCTCGTCGTCGGCGGTGCGTACATGCTCGTGATGGGCCTTGCGGGCGATCCCGACAACCCGCGGCAGGCCACGACCGGCGGGGTCACGCTGATCGTCCTCGCGCTGCTGCCGCTGATCGCCGCGCGCGGCCTGCTGCGGCTGCGCCGGTGGGCCCGGGGGCCCGCGATCATCACGCAGATCATGGCGCTGCCGGTGGCCTGGCAGCTGCTGCAGGCCGACAGCGCGATGATCCCCGGCGGTATCGCGCTCGCGGCGATCGCGATCGCCACGCTCGTCCTTCTCGTGAACCCCGCGGCGACCGAGGCGCTGGGCATCGGCGGGCCCGGCTCCGTACAGGAAGACGGAAAGTAGCCGCGGCCCCCTCGCCGGGGCGGTGAGCCGCGGCCCCCGCGTGCGGCGCGTCCCCGCGCGCGGGGAAGGTCACTCCTCCACGAGGAGCTTCTCCCGCAGCTGAGCCAGTGTGCGGGCGAGCAGCCGGGAGACGTGCATCTGGGAGATGCCGACCTCCTGGGCGATCTGCGACTGCGTCATGTTGCCGAAGAAGCGCAGGAGCAGGATCCGCTTCTCCCGGGGCGGCAGGTCCTCCAGGAGCGGCTTGAGGGACTCGCGGTACTCGACGCCCTCCAGGGCCTCGTCCTCGGCGCCGAGGGTGTCCGCGACGGCCGGGGACTCGTCGTCCGTGTCCGGGACGTCCAGGGACAGCGTGGAGTACGCGTTGGCCGACTCCAGGCCCTCCAGGACCTCCTCCTCGGAGATCGCCAGCTTCTCGGCCAGCTCGTGCACGGTGGGGGAGCGGCCGTGCAGCTGGGAGAGCTCGGCGGTCGCCGTCGTCAGGGCCAGGCGCAGCTCCTGCAGCCGCCGCGGGACGCGCACCGCCCAGCCCTTGTCGCGGAAGTGGCGCTTGATCTCGCCGACGACCGTCGGCGTCGCGTACGTCGAGAACTCGACGCCCCGGTCCGGGTCGAAGCGGTCCACGGACTTGATCAGGCCGATCGTGGCGACCTGCGTCAGGTCGTCCAGGGGTTCACCGCGGTTGCGGAAGCGGCGGGCCAGGTGCTCCACGAGCGGCAGGTGCATGCGGACCAGCCGGTTGCGCAGCTCCGCGTACTCCGGGCTGCCGTCCGTCAGCTCGCGCAGCTCCACGAACATCGCCCGCGCGCCGCTGCGGTCGTGTGGATCGTGCCGGCTGTGCTGCTCGTGCTCGCTCATCGTCCCGCCCGTCACCAGCCGCCGCCCTTCTGGGGTCGCGCCCCCAGTGCTGGACGCCCGGGGGGACCCCCTGCGTGCGGCGCCTACTCGGTCCTTTCGCCCCCCGCCCGGGCCGGACGGCCCGTCGAGCCCGTCCTCGGCGGTCGGCTCTGCCTCATCCGGCAACGCTGTCTTCTCGGCCACCGTCAGCGGACCCGACTGCTCCGGGTCCTGCGGGTGGGGCCTCGCCTGCTGCTCGGGGATGCCTCCGGGGGCAGGCCCCGGCTCCGCGGGACCGCCGCGCCCCGCGACCGGGCGCGTACCGCCCCTGCCGCGGCCGGGCAGGCCGTGGGTGCCGTGTTTGCCGGGTGTTCCGCGCTCTTCGTCCCGCACCGGCCCGTCCCCGTTCCTCACGCCGGCCCGGGTCCCGCGCCGCGTTGTTTGTAGAGGCTGATCGAAACGGTTTTGTCGTCGCCGACCGAGGAGTCGACCTTGCCCGCGAGGGCCGAGAGCACAGTCCAGGCGAAGGTGTCCCGCTCCGGAGCGCGGCCGTCGGTGGTGGGGGCCGACACGGTCACCTCCAACGAGTCGTCGACGAGCCGGAAGACGCAGCTGAGCACGGAGCCGGGCACGGCCTGCTGGAGCAGGATCGCGCAGGCCTCGTCGACCGCGATGCGGAGGTCCTCGATCTCGTCCAGGGTGAAGTCCAAGCGCGCCGCGAGGCCGGCCGTGGCCGTACGCAGCACCGACAGGTAGGCACCCGCAGCCGGAAGGCGGACCTCTACGAAGTCCTGATTCCCGGGCTCGCCTGCGATCTGGGACACCCTCACCTCCAAGGTGGTACAAGCACTTTCGGGGCTCCGGGGCCGCTCTCCGGCGGCCCGGACTGCGTCACTCGGGTAACGCACCTCGTCTTTCAGCGGTGACGCTACCGCGCTGCTCAGTTCCGTGTCCCGGGGACCCCGCCCCGTTGCTGTCACTCATAGTAAGCCTACGGGTACGGACAGTGGCTAGGGGTTACGCGGGCCCAATTGGAAAGAACGAGCGTCGGGTTGACGTACCCAGGCCTCAGACGATCGAACCGTCGACAAAGCACCAACGCCAGCTTTCACCCGGCTCGAAGGACCGCATCACGGGGTGACCGGTCTCCTTGAAGTGCGCCGTCGCGTGCTGGAAGGGGGAGGAGTCGCAGCACCCCACGTGCCCGCACGTCAGGCACAGCCGCAGTTGCACGGGGTGGCTGCCGGCCGCGAGGCACTCCGGGCAGGTTTCGCCCAGCGGCTCGGGTTCGGGGAGGGGCAGCGCGCTGACGTGCGGACACTCGTTCATGATGGCCAGGTTACGACGGGCGAGCGGACGGCGGAGGGCCTTGCCATGGACGTACTGCCACTGGTGGCGTTGATCGCGGCGAGCGCCGCCGTAGCCGGTGCGGCGCGCCGCACCCCGGTGCCCGCGCCGCTCCTCCTGGTGGGCGTCGGGCTGATCGCGGCCTATCTGCCCGGGGTGCCGGACTACCACCTCGATCCGCACATCGTGCTGCCTCTCGTGCTGCCGCCGCTGTTGCACACGGCCGCCCTGGAGAGCTCGTATCTGGACCTGCGGGCCAACGTGCGGCCCGTGGCGCTGCTGTCCGTCGGTTACGTTCTGTTCGCAACGGTCGTCGTCGGGTGGCTCGCGTACCTGCTGATCCCCGATCTTCCGCTGACCGCCGCGCTCGTCCTCGGGGCGGTGATCGCGCCGCCGGACGCCGTCGCCGCCACCGCGATCGCGCGGCGGGTGGGGCTGCCCTCACGCATCACCACGATCCTCCAGGGCGAGTCCCTGGTGAACGACGCGACCGCGATCACCGCCTACAAGGTGGCGCTCGCGGCGGCCGTCGGCGAGGGCGCGAGCTGGGCGGGCGGCATCCAGGAGTTCCTGGTGGCCGCGGTGGGCGGCGTCGGCGTCGGCCTCCTTCTGATGGTGCCGATCCACTGGCTGCGCACCCACCTGAAGGAAGCGCTCCTGCAGAACACGCTGTCGCTGCTCATCCCCTTCGTGGCGTACGCCGTCGCGGAGCAGGTGCACGCCTCCGGAGTGCTCGCCGTGGTCGTGGTGGCCCTCTACTTGGGGCACCGCTCCTGGCAGGTCGACTTCGAGACGCGGCTCCAGGAGGCCGCGGTGTGGCGGGTCGTCGGCTTCCTCCTGGAGTCGGCGGTGTTCGCGCTCATCGGCCTCCAGCTCCCGATCGTCCTCAGGGACCTCGGGGAGTACAGCGTGGGGCAGGCCGTCTGGTACGCCCTGGGGGTCTTCGTCCTCGTGGTGGTGGTGCGCTTCGCCTGGTCCTATCCGGCGACGTACCTGCCGCGCCTGGTGTCGCCGCGGATCAGGGAGCGCGAGAGCGAGACGGACTGGCGGCGGCCGCTGGTCGTCAGCTGGGCCGGGATGCGCGGTGTCGTGTCGCTGGCGATCGCGTTCTCCATCCCGCTCGTCATGGACGACGGCGAGCCCTTCCCCGCCCGCAACCTCGTGCTCTTCCTGACCTTCACCACCGTCATCGGCACGCTCGTCGTGCAGGGGCTCTCGCTGCCGTGGCTGATCCGGGTGCTGCGGCTGCCCGGGCCCGACGCGCGGGCGCAGACGCTCGCCGAGGCGCAGGCGCAGAACGCCGCCTCACAGGCCGCGGAGGCCCGTCTGGACGAACTGGTGGCGGATGAGCGCAACCGCCTCCCAGGGCCCCTCCAGGACCGTCTGCGCACGGTTCTGGAGCGGCGCCGCAACTCCGTGTGGGAGCGGCTCGGCCCGCCCAACCCCGTGACGGGCGAGACCGCGGACGACACCTACCGCAGGCTCGCGCGCGAGGCCATCGCGGCCGAGCGCGAGGTGTTCGTGCGGCTGCGGGACGAGCGGCGCATCGACGACGAGCTGTTGCGGACGCTGCTGCGCAAGCTGGACCTGGAGGAGGCCGCGGCCTATCGGGAGGTCGAGGAGTGAGCCGGGCCCGGCGCGGGCGGCGTGCCGGTGACGACGGCCGTGACCGTGGTCCCGGGGGCGAAGGCGCCCTCTTCGGAGAGGGCGGTCAGCGCGTACAGGAGCTTGGCCACGTAGACGCGCTCCACGGGGAGGCCGTGCCGGTCCTCGAAGTCGTCGGCGAAGGCGGTGAGGGGGTCGGTGACCCGGGCGTAGCCGCCGCAGTGGAAGCGCTCGTCGAGGCTCCAGTTGGATGTGGGGGAGCCGAGGGCGGCGTCCTGGAGCCGCCGTATCTCCTCGCCCAGGAAGCCGCCCTTGAGGACGGGTATGCCGAGGGCGCGCTGCCCCGGGGCGAGGCCCGCAGCCAGGCCCGCGAGGGTGCCGCCGGTGCCGCAGGCCACGGCCGCGACGTCCGTGTGCCCGCGCAGCTCCGCGCCCAGAGCCGCGCAGCCGTGCACGGCGAGGGCGTTGCTGCCGCCTTCGGGGATGACGTACGCCTCCTGCGTGGTGGTCGCGCGCTGGAGGGCGGCCAGGACAGTGGGCTCGTGCTTGCGTCGGTACGTCGACCTGTCGACGAAGTGCAGCCGCATGCCGTCGGCCGCGCACTGGGCGAGTGACGCGTTGAGGGGGCGGCCAGCCAGCTCCTCGCCGCGGACGACGCCGACAGTGGCGAAGCCGAGCAGCCGGCCCGCGGCGGCCGTGGCCCGCAGATGGTTGGAGTAGGCCCCGCCGAACGTCAGCAGGGTGTCGTGGCCCGCCGTCCGCGCCCGCTCCAGGTTCAGGACGAGCTTGCGGTACTTGTTGCCCGGCAGGGCCGGGTGGATCCGGTCGTCGCGCTTGAGGAGGAGGCGGACGCCGTGCGCGGCGAAGCGGGGGTCGGTGACCGGCTGGAGGGGGGTGGGCAGCCGGGGTGCGAGGGCGGGCGGGGTGGGCGGCACCCCGCCATTGTCCCTCTGCCTCTTCTCGGGGTTACTTCAGGCGCTCGTGGATACGCGCCCGCATCGCGTCCATCGTGAAGCCCTTGGGGTCTATCTTTCCCGGCTGCCACTCCAGGTGTCCGATGACCGAGCGGGCCGTCCACTCGTGGTGGCGGCAGATCGCCGCGGAGACCCTCTCGACGGCGTCCAGCTGGGCCTCCGGCCAGGGGTCCTCGCCGTCGCCGAGGTTCTCGCACTCGAAGCCGTAGAAGTGGCGGTTGCCGTCCGTGTTGGCCTCGTTGTCCGGGGGCAGGGCCTTCTCGGCGATGACGGCGCGCAGCACGTCGTCGTCGCCGAGTCCCGCGTGGTTGGCGCGGCCGTAGCCGATGAGGTGGACGGTGCCGTCCTTGGTGATGACGCCGTGGCACAGGGGGCCCGGCAGGCCCTCGTAGCCCTCGCGGCAGATCCGTACGGTCTTCTCGGCGCCGGACGTCACCGTGTGGTGGATCATCACGCCGTGCACCGGGCCCCAGGGGCCCTTGTGGTTGCGGTTGTGCGTGCGCCAGTCGCCGACCTCGACGACCGTGACGCCTTCGTCGCGCAGTGCGTCCAGGAATCTGTTCGCGGACATGGGTGTGGCCATGGCCGCCTCCTTCGGGGAACGCGACGGCCGCCCGTCGCGGTCCGCCTCGTACGCAGCTTGTACCGAACAGCAGAGGCCCGAACTACCTGTTCGACGGCTGTTCGGGCCACTGTGCGAGCTGATTCGGTCAGCTACGGAGACGCCGCTCTACGCGGAAGACGATCAGGCGCGCAGGAAGCCGTCGCCGTGGGTCGCGATATGGGCCTCCAGGGCCGTGAGGGCCTGCTGGGTGGCGTCGGGGGTGCCGCTGCCGCGGCGCTCCGCGTAGTACGCCGCGCCGAGCTGCTTCAGGAGGTCGTTGCCCGCGCGCTGGGCCTGGACCTCGTCGATCTTCTGCTTGCCTTGGTTGAGCCCCTGCTGCACCTGTTCTCTTGCGCGGTCCAGGAAGCCTGCCATGTGCTTTCTCCTGACGGTTGGTGCGCTCGCTGCGTACGTGTGGTGCAACGAGCGCGCGGATCTTGCAGTTCCCCTCCCACCGCCCTACGCGGCCAGCTTGCGCATCAGACGGACTCCTTGGGCTGCCGACAGGTGCGGCAGATATGCCTTGCCGATCGCGCGCGTGATGCTCGGGAGCGCCGCGGGATCGGGGTAGCACAGGTACAGCGGGTGGTACTCGGGCTGGAACTTGGCCTTGAAGTGGAGCAGGGAGCGGAAGCCGTATACGGGCTCCAGGGAGCGGCCCGCGTGGTCGAGGAGCCGTTGCAGCGCGGCGGTGGGCTCCGCGGCGTCGGCGCGGGCGAGCGGAGCGCCCGACAGGCTCAGGAACTGGGCTCCTTCCTCCTGGAACCCCAGTGCGGCGGACGCGATCAAGAACTCCATCACACCCCGGAACCCGTCCGACCGCCTCCGCATGAAGTCAAGGGTCCATCCCACGGGTTGGCCTGAATCGTGTGCCCCGTTTGCTCCATGGACGGGCATCCAGCTCGTCACGCCGTGCACCGTGCGGTGCTCGTCGAGCGCCAGGAGACAGCGCACGTGCGGATCGTCGAGTTCGGCGAGGCCGCCGAGCGTGAAGCCCATCTCCGGCAGCCCCTTGTCGGCGACCCACTCCTCGGAGATCGAGCGGATCTGGTCCGTGAGGTCCAGGGGCGCCTCGGGGAAGACGTGCCACTCGGCGGTGATGCCCTGCTTCTTGGCCTTGTTCAGGGCGGTGCGCACGTCCTGCCACTTCTTCCCCGTGAACGTGAGGTCCGGCAGGCGTACGACGGTGTCCTCGGCGACCTGCACCGCGCTCCAGCCGAACGCGTCCGTGCGGGCCTTGGTGGCGGCCGTGACGCTGTAGAAGCACGGGGTCAGGCCGTGCTCGTCGCAGAAGGCGGCGAACCCCTCGACCGCGTCCCCGCGCGCGGAGGGTACGCCGAACGGGTCACCCGTGGTGAGCGCGACCGTGGACCGCACCCGGTAGGCGATCGCGGCCCTGCCGTCGTCGGTGAACCAGTAGTCGTTGCCGTCCCACATCGCCAGGTACGACAACGTGCCACCGCCCTGAGTGGTGAGCAGGGCACGCGCGCGTGCCGCCGCTCCCGCGTCGTGGCGTACCGAAGGCCGCCGGAACGCCACGAAGAGGGCGGCCAGGGCGGCCACCCAGAAGGCGACGCCGCAGTACTCGTACAGGGACAGCGCCGTGCCGCCGACCGGCACCGGGGAGCTGCCCCTGAAGAACAGCGGTTCGTAGCTGGGCGGCAGGAACTGCGCCGGCAGTCCCGCGACGAGCCGCCCGAAGGTGGCGTCCGGGGTGAACTGGTCGCGCGCCGCGTAGCCGACGCCTACGTAGGCGGCGCAGCAGAGCAGCAGCGTCCCGCCGATGACCCCGGTCAGCGTCGTCACGGCGGCCCGGCCGAGGTGCTGGTCGAAGCGTCGGCGCGTCCCGAAGAGCAGCACCAGCACGAACAGGGGGAGCAGCGCCTGCTCGGCCACTGCCTGGACCATCGCCGCCTTCCGGTCGGCGGCGTCGCTCCCTTCGAGGACGTAGTGGCCGGGGTGCGCGGTGATGTCGCTCAGGAGGTACGCCATGAGGCCGAGCCACACCAGGTGCGCGGCCACCGCGATCCGCCAGGCGGGCCGCAGCCCGCGGCGCAGCCCTTCGGCGAGGACGAGGAGCAGCAGGGGGATGGCGACGCCCATGAGCATCGCCGGAGAGCCGTAGAAGTGGTCCTGGGCGCGCACGCGGTCGCAGTCGGGGCCGGGCCCGGCGCAGGCGTCGGCGATCTCCTGCGGGTCAGGCCCTCCGGAGACGTACAGGTCGAGCACGTCGAAGGGGCCGAGCGCGTCCCTGTAGAGGGTGGCGATCAGGGGGCCGAGGGCCGAGGCCGCGACGGCGAGGGCCACCAGGACGCGGCCCTCGGTGTGCGAGGCGTGGGGTACGCGCAGCCGGTGCGCGTCCCGGTGCGCGAGCGCGCCCAGGGCGAGGCCCACGACCGTGCCCGAGAACCGCAGCACGTCCTGGAGGTGTCCTACGTAGAGGGCGAGCATCAGCGGGAACACGATCAGCGCGAGCTGGAGCCTGCGCCGCCACAGGGCGCTGAGCCGGAAGCTCAGGAAGGCGCCCACCGCGCAGGCCGCGATGCCCGGTGTCGCGGTGAGCTCCTGGGCGAGCGCGGTCGGCCAGTCGTCGCCCGCCAGCTCGCCGACCTTGATCGCGCCGGTGCCGAGCAGCGAGCCGAGCACCTGGCCGACGACGAGGAGCACGGCGGTGCGCACGGAGCCCAAACGGACTTCGGCGGCCGGGCCGATCAGCAGCAACAGCAGCGTGGACCCCACGTAGTTGCCGATTCCCGAGCACCACAGGATCGAGGTGAGGGGCGTCCACCAGCGGCCCTCGGCAAGCGCGGGCACGCCCACGCCGACGTCGGAAAGCAGTCTGTCGGCGGGCCCTCCGCCGAGGCTGCCGGTGAACAGACCGACGGCCCACAGGGCCACGACGAGGAACACCGTCACGGGTGCGTGGCTCACCGGCGCGAAGGCGCGTTCGGCGGCGCGCAACCAGCGCAGGGGCCCCCGCTCGCCCGGCGGCGCGAGCGGCGGCCGCGGCGCCGGCTCCGTGGCGGCGGCGCCCGCCGGGCCCTCGGGGGTGCTCATTCACCGAGCGCATCAGGAGGCCGCCGCGGGCACATCCGGGGCTGAGCCGAACGGGTGACGCGCGCCCCGACACCGACCTTGGACGAACGTACGAAGGATCGCGCCTGGTAAACGGCAGCGTGCCCCGTCCACCCCGATCCATTCCCGCTCGTTTGTGTAATGGCGCTCGTACTCACCGCGCTGAAAGGCTGACGAACGCACGCCATTACTGGATCGGGAGGGCATTGTCCATGTCGGTAGGCGAAGAGATCCGTACGGACGAAGGCAGGCCGCAGCAGAGTCTCGGCACTTCTGCCGCGCGGAATCTGGCCACCACCACCAAGTCCGCGCCGCAGATGCAGGAGATCAGCTCGCGCTGGCTGCTGCGGATGCTGCCCTGGGTCCAGGTGCAGGGCGGCACGTACCGAGTGAACCGAAGGACGAGTTACTCGGTCGGTGACGGCCGGGTCACGTTCATCAAGACCGGGGACCGGGTCGAGGTCATCCCGGCCGAGCTCGGTGAGTTGCCGGTGCTGCGGGACTTCGAGGACCAGGACGTGCTCGCGGAGCTGGCACAGCGCTGCCAGCAGCGGGAGTTCGAGGCCGGTTCGGTGCTCGCGTCCTTCGGCAGTCAGGCGGAGGAGGTGTTCCTGCTGGCCCACGGCCGGGTCGAGCAGATCGGCACCGGCCCCTATGGCGACGACACGGTCCTCGCCACCCTTGCCGACGGTGCCTACTTCGGTGACCATGCGCTGATCGATGCGGAGTCCATCTGGGAGTACACCGTCCGCGCGGTGACCGCGTGCACGGTCCTCGTGCTTCCGCGCCAGGACCTGGAGCAGGTCGCGGAGCGCTCCGACGCCCTGGGCACCCACCTCCAGGAGGTGCGGTCCATCCCGTCGCAGCGCACCAACACGTACGGCGAGGCGGCCATCGACCTCTCCTCCGGTCACGTCGGCGAGGCCGTCCTGCCCGGCACCTACGTGGACTACGAGGCGCGGCCGCGCGAGTACGAACTGAGCGTCGCCCAGACGGTCCTGCGCATCCACACGCGCGTGGCGGACCTCTACAACCAGCCGATGAACCAGACCGAGGAGCAGCTGCGCCTCACCGTGGAGGCGCTGAAGGAGCGCCAGGAGCACGAGCTCATCAACAACCGCGAGTTCGGGCTGCTCAACAACTGCGAGTACGACCAGCGGATCCAGCCGCACGACGGCGTACCCAGCCCGGACGACCTGGACGAACTGCTCAGCCGCAGGCGGGGATCGAAGCTGTTCCTCGCCCACCCCCGCGCGATCGCCGCGTTCGGCCGCGAGTGCAACAAGCGCGGACTCGTCCCGGAGACCATCGACATGTCCGGGCACCGCATCCCCACCTGGCGCGGCGTGCCGATCTTCCCGTGCAACAAGATCCCGGTGACCGAGGCCCGTACCTCCTCGATCATCTGCATGCGTACGGGCGAGGACGAGCAGGGCGTCATCGGGCTGCACCAGGCGGGCATCCCGGACGAGATCGAGCCGAGCCTGTCCGTGCGCTTCATGGGCATCAGCGAGCAGGCGATCATCTCCTACCTGGTCTCGACGTACTACTCGGCGGCCGTCCTGGTCCCGGACGCCCTCGGCATCCTGGAGAACGTCGAGATCGGCCGCTGGAGGTGACCCGCCGCCCCTGCCCGCGGCGACAGGGCCGCCGCCCGTGTCCCTTGCAGCGACGCCGGGCGCACCCGTCCTGCACGCGCCCGGAGACCAAGGACCGGCCACCGTCCGCCTCCACGCCGGAGTAGGTCCATGACGGACACCACGGACGTGACGGAACGCGTGCGGGCACCCCGGGGCCCCGGCCCTCCGGAAGGGGGCGAGGCGGCGGACATCCTCGCCGTGGCCCGCGGGTGCGTCGAACCGGAGCTGCGCCGTGCCGTGGAGTCGCTGCCCGGTTCGATGCGCCGCGTCGCGCTCTACCACTTCGGCTGGGAGCGCGCGGACGGCACGCCCGCGACGGGTGACGCGGGCAAGGCCGTCCGGCCCGCGCTCGTCCTGGCCGCGGTGCGGGCGCTCGGCGGCGATCCGCGTACGGCCGTCCGGGCGGCGGCAGCCGTGGAGTTGACCCACCACTTCACGCTGCTGCACGACGACGTCATGGACCGGGGCGTCACCCGCAGACACCGCCCCACCGTGTGGACCGTGTTCGGCGACGCCGACGCGGTCCTCGCGGGGGACGCGCTCCAGGCCCTGGCGCAGCGGCTGCTCGCCGAGGACCCCCACCCGGGGGCCCCGGTGGCGGCCGCCCGCCTGGCCGCCTGCGTCGTGGAGCTGTGCGCCGGGCAGCAGGCGGACTGCGCCCTGGAGCGGCGCGCCCCCGGGGAGGTCTCGCTCGCCGAGTGCCTCGCCCTGGCCGAGGCCAGGACCGGGGCGCTCCTCGGCTGCGCCTGCGCGATCGGGGCCGTGTACGCGGGCGCGAGCGTGGAGACCGCCGATGCCCTGGACGGGTTCGGGAGGCAGGCCGGGCTCGCCTTCCGGCTCATCGACGACGTGATCGGGATCTGGGGGGATCCCGCCCGGACGGGCAGGCCCGTGTGGGCGGACCCCGCGGCCCGCAGGAAGTCGCTGCCGGTGGTCGCCGCACTCGCCTCCGGCACCCCGGACGGCGCCGCTCTGGCCGCGCTGTACGGCCGGCGGGCGCGGACGGGAGACCTGGACCGGATGGCCCGCGCGGTCGAGGGCGCCGGAGGGCGGGACTGGGCCCAGGCGCAGGCCGCCGACCGGATGTCCCGGGCGCTGCAGGAGGTCGCCCGCGCGGTCCCGGACCCCGAGCGGGCCGGGGGTCTGCTGACGCTCGCGGAGTTCGTCACCCGCCGATCCCACTGACGACCGGCCCGAGGGGGGTGCCCGGTGGGTGGGGACCGTCGTGCCGCGCCATGCGGCCCGCGGCCCCGCCCGCCGGGCGTTCGGACCGCCGTACCACCGCGTCGCCGCGTACGGAACGATCACTTAGGCTGCAACCGGCAGCACGGGGGGCGGAGTTGACGGTGAAGGGGCGGGGTCGTGGGAGTGGCGATACGGAGAGCGGTCGAGCGTGACCGGGCGGACGTCGTCCGGCTGATGAACGAGTCGTTCCACCGGGACCCGGTGAGCAGCTGGCTGTTCCCGGACGAGGAGCGTCGGCGGAGCAGGCACGGCGCGCTGATGAGCGCCTTCCTCGATCTCGCGTTCGCGGAGGGGTACGTGGACATCGCCGAGGACGGCTCGGCGGTGGCGCTGTGGTGGTCGGTTCCCGCGGGCGCGGGGCACGGGGACGGCGCGCCCGAGGACGGGCCCGCGCAGCTCCGGGAGGCCGTCGACCCGGCGAACGAACGGGTGGAGGTGATCGGCCAGTTGACGTCCGACATCCATCCGACCGACCGGCCGCACCAGTATCTGCACATGATCGCCGTGCGGCCCGACCGGCAGGGACAGGGACTCGGCACGGCGCTCGTCGCCTCCGTGCTCGAACGGTGCGACCGCGACGGGCTGCACGCGTACCTGGAGGCGAGCAACCCGCGCAGCCGCGCGCTGTATCTGCGCCTCGGCTTCACCGATTTGGGGGAGGCGCTCGACCTCCCGGACGGGCCCACGATGTGGCCCATGTGGCGCGAGCCGAAGGCATCCTGAACCGACGGAGCTCTCTGTCCGGGTTCCGCCACCCCTTGAAACCACTGCGGGTGAAGCACCATGAATGAAGTAGCTCAGGGAGGATGGCGGAAGCGGCCCTCCGTGAGCGCTCACCCGCCGTCTCGGAAAGGTTCCGGCTTGCGCAAGCTCACTTACTTCGTCGCCGTCTCGATCGACGGTTTCATCGGTGACCCGAGCGGAGACGCCAACTCCTACATGGCGTACGTGGACGAGGAGTTCCTGGAGTTCCTGAAGACGGAGTACCCGGAGACGATCTCCGTCGCCGGACGTCGCATCCTCGGCTTCGACGGAGTGCCGAACCGGAAGTTCGACACCGTCATCCAGGGCATGAACACCTACCAGGTCGGCCTGGACGAGGGCATCCCCAGCCCGTACGCGCATCTGCGCGAGTACGTCGCCTCGCGCAGCCTGGGCACGGCGCCCGACCCGAACGTGCAGGTCATCGCCGATGACCTCATCGGCAAGGTCCGCGAACTCAAGGCGGAGGACAGCGACCTCGACGTCTGGCTGTGCGGAGGCGCGCAGCTCGCGGGCGTGCTGCGCGACGAGATCGACGAGCTCGTCCTGAAGACGTATCCGGTGCTGCTCGGCTCCGGCATGCCGATGTTCGCGGGCGTGGAGTCCGCCGTCAGCGGCTTCGCGCTGACCTCGTCCCGGGTCTTCGGCAACGGAGTCGTCGTACGGAACTACGCGCGGCGGCCCGCGGACGGGTGCCCCTCCAGCCGCAAGCAGGGCCTCTCAGGCTGTGCGGCCCTCGTAAATCGCCATATCCTGGCCTTATGGGCACTGATGGGAGCCGGTCCGTCCCCCGTCCCGAGGGTGAGCACGCTTGCCCCAGCTGTGGACGGCAGGTCGGCACGGCCGTCAAGCGGCGCAAAGTGCTCGGGGTCTTCGTCCCCGTCTGGGGTCCGGCCCCGTGCCACAACCCCGCGTGTGACGCGTGCGTCACCGAGGAGCAACCCGAGGACCGGGGCCGACGCGGCCACAAGAGCAGGCGGCGGGGCACTCCCCCGCAGAAGGCGCGACCCCGGGCGCCCGGCCCCGCCGAGGCCGACGCCAAGTCGGTCGTGGAGACGGAACCGGACCCCGGCGCCTGATCCCTCGGCGCCCGGGGAGTCCGGTGGGACCGCCGGATCGATCCGCAGTTAGGCGCTCCACCCCCAACTGACCTGCGTGGACGGCCGATTGTCAGTGGTCGCCGATACGGTCTTGAGCATGAAGGTCACGTGGGGGAAGTGGTGGGCCGCCGCGCTCGTGGCGGTGGTGACCCTCGCCGGGTGCGGGGGCGGAGGCGACGGCCGGGACGGGTCCGGCACGTCGGCCCGTGGCGCGCGGCTGTCCGGAGCACCCGAGGTCGACTCGGAGCGCGACCTTCCGGAGCTGCCGCTGGACCGCTACGAGTTCAGTCGGCGGGACTACGACCGGCAGGAGGCCGCCACCCTGCGCCTCACCCAGGTCTGCATGAAGTCCTACGGCTTCGCCGACTTCCCCCTGCACTGGCGCGAGCGCGACGCCACCCTGGGCAGCGTCGCCGTCGCGGCGATCATCTCGACCACGCTCACCGGCTCGCTCGACCTGGACCGGGCCCGGCGCGTGGGGTACGGCGTGGACGGCGACGCCCTGAAGGAGTACCGCGAGCGGCGTCTCTCGAAGGGGCGCCTGGTCACCCAGGACGAGTACGCGGTGCTGCACGGCGTGGGCAAGGGCCCGAGCGGCGGCGGTTTCAAGGTCAACGGCCGCGAGGTGCCGAGCGGCGGCTGCTCCCAGCGCGGCACGCGGCAGCTGAGGGCCGACGTCAAGGACGAGCCGCGCATGACCTGGTACGTCACGAAGCGCCGCACGGCCCTCGACAAGGCCGTCGCCAAGGACCGCCGGATGCGGCGCGCCCTCGACGTCTGGGCCGCCTGCGTCGAGGACAAGGGCTTCTCCCGCTACGCCAGCCCGGAAGCCGCCTTCCGGGACAAGGCCTGGCGGCGGGGCGACGACGGGCGGACCGGGCGCACGCCCCGGGAGCGCGACACGGCCGTCGCCGACATCGAGTGCAAGCGCGAGCACAACACGGCGGGCGTGTGGTGGACCGTGGCCGCCGAGAAGCAGCGGTACGACATATCCCGGCACAAGGCGTCGTACGACGAGGTCCGTGCCGACCTGGAGCGGGTGCGGGCGGCGGTGCGGAGGGCACTCGCCTAGCGGCCGGTCACCGTGGGCGGCGCGCCCTGTGTCTGGCCACCGCGTCGTTGTTGGCACACCGCACCGAGCAGTACGCGCGGCGGCCCGCGCGCGAGGTGTCCACGAAGGCGCGGCCGCAGCCCGCGCGGGCGCAGCGGCCCAGGCGGCGCGCGTCCGCGTGGCACACGATGTACGCGAGCCCGGCCGCGGTCAGGGCGCGGACGTGGGCCGCGGGGTCGGCGCCGGGCGCGCTGTAGTGGAAGTGCGGGGTGCCGTCGTGCAGGGCGATGTACGGGCGGCTCGACGCCTCTTCGAGGAGCCGGTTGAGGCGGGCGCAGCGCTCCGCGAGGCCCTGCGGGCCGAAGCAGTCGGCGAGGCGGCGGGCCCAGGCACGGAGGTCCCGCCGCTGCGCGGGGCTGAGCGCGTGCTCCACGACGCTGTGCGCGGCGAGCAGGGCGGACGGGTCGTCAGCCGCCGCCGCGGCGCCGGGGTCTGCGCTTTTCGGCGCCGTGTCGCCGGGGCTTGCGTCGCCCGGGGCCGCGCCACCCAGGCCTGCGTCGTCCGGGCCTGCGTCGCCCAGGCCTGCGTCGCCCAGGCCCGCGTTGCCCAGGTCCGCGCCGCTCGGGCCTGCGTCGTCCGGGCCCGCATACGCGTTCACCAGGTCCGCGGCGAGCAGTGCGGCCTCGCCTCCGTAATGGTTGAAGTGCATAAGGGCATGACATCACGCTGGGCCCATGGGGAACACTCGCGCCGCGCGCGGCGCCCTCGGCCTGGTGCTCGCGCAGGTGGTCAGCCTCCAGGCGGGCGCGGCGGTCGCCAAGGCCGCGTACGGGCAGGTGAGCCCGACCGCCCTCGCGGGCATGCGGCTCGGGTTCGCGGCCCTCGTGCTGGGGTGCGTGGTGCGGCCCCGGCCCCGACGGTTCACGGCCGAGCGGTGGTGGGCCGCCATGGGGCTCGGCGTGGTGCTCGCCGCCATGAACACGGTGTACTTCCAGGCCATCGGGAAGCTGCCGCTCGGGGTCGCCGCCACCCTCGAACTGCTCGGGCCGCTCCTGCTCGCCCTGGCGCTCTCGCGCGGCCCGGCCCAGCTGTGCGCGGGGCTCCTCGCCCTCGTGGGCGTGCTGCTGCTCGCGGTGCCGGGCGGGGCGCTGCCGGTCGCGGGGCTCGCGCTCGGCGCGCTCGCCGCGGGCTGCCGGGCCGCGTACGTGGTGCTCAACCGGCGCGTGGGGCGGCTCTTCCCGGACTGGTCAGGGCTCACGGTGGCGCTGGCGGTGGGTGCGCTGCTGCTTGTGCCGGTCGCCGTGTTCAGCGACGGCGCGGCTGTCGCCCGGCACCCGGGCGTCCTCGCCACCGGTCTCCTCGTCGCGCTCCTGTCGTCCCTGATCCCGTACTCGCTGGACCTGCTCGCGCTGCGTCGCATCGATGTCCGCGCCTTCGGCGTCCTGCTGGCCCTCGGCCCCGCGGCGGGCGCGGCCGTCGGCTTCGCCGCCCTCGGGGAGCGGCTGAACGCCCGGCAGTGCGGGGCGGTGGCGCTCGTGGTGGTGGCCTGCGCGTGGGCGGTGTGGTCGGGGGACGGGGGCCGCACGACCAGGGGCGAGGGCCGCGCCACCAAAGTCGGAGGCCGCCCCGCCAAGAGTGAGGGCCGCACCACCGAGGCCGGAGGCCGTGCCGCGACGGGCGAGGGCCGCGCCGAGGCCGGACGTCGCCCGGCCAAGAGCGAGGGCCGCGCCACCGGGACCGGAGGCCGCTCCGGCAGGAGCGAAGGCCGTGGTGCTCAGGAGTGAGGCCGGGGCGGCCGAGGGGACGGGTCATCGCGCACGCGGGCTCACCGGTCGGTGGGGGCCGTGTGCATGATGGGCGCATGACCCGACTCGAAGGCCTCATCCGGTGACCGACACCCAGGCAGGCCTCATCCGCCCGGCCGACCCCGCGCGCCCCCGCCCCTTCGACGCCGTGCTCACCGATCTCGACGGCGTCATCCGCTTCTACGACATGTCCCGCCTCGCGGAGCTGGAGCGCGCGGCCGGGCTGCCCGAGGGAGCCACCGCCGAGATCGCCTTCGCGCCCGAGACCGATCTGCCGCTGATGCTCGGCCGGATCGGCAAGGACGAGTGGGTGGCGGCGATCGCCGCCGGGCTCGCCGAACGCCGGGGATTCGACGCGGCGCACGGCCGCGAACTGGGGCTCGCGCTGGCCGAGTCGGCGTTCTGGGCCGACCGGACGGTCGTGGACCTGCTGAGCAGGGCCCGCGCCCACGTACCGGTGTCGATCGTCACCAACGCCACGCCCTGGCTGGACGACGACCTGGCGCGGCTCGGCCTGACCGCCCTGGTGGACGACGTCGTCGGCAGCGCCGCGCTCGGCCTGGCCAAACCCGACCGGCGGATCTACGAACTGGCCGCCGAACGCGTCGGAGCCGCCGTCACGCGCTGCCTGTTCGTGGACGACCGCGAGGAGAACGTGGCCGCGGCCACCGCGCTCGGGATGAAGGGCGTGCTGTACCGCGGGCCGGACGACCTGCGGGCGGCCCTCGCACCCCTGCTCGGCTGACCCGGCCGCCCCACCCCGTGTCGCCCGCCGCCACCCGCGGCGGCCCCGTCACCGGGCCCGTCCGCCGGAGCAGGGCCGTCCGGTTCTCCGGTCCTGGTGCGGCATACGCGCGTTCATCTGTCTGTCCTCCACATCACACGCAGGGCCATGTCACATTCGGGCGGGGATCGATACCGTGGACGTACCGCTTCGTGATCTTCTGGTCGGCGCCGCCGCGCGGCGGGTGACGCACCGCCGTTCTCGGTGTGTCACTGCTTTGACGGATCGCGACGAAGGAATGTGACAGATGGACGGAAGAGATCTCCTGGCGGAGCGCTTCGAGGAGCACCGGCCCCACCTGAAGGCGGTCGCGTACCGCATGCTGGGCTCCCTGAGCGAGGCCGAGGACGCCGTCCAGGAGACCTGGCTCAAGCTCAGCCGCACCGACAGCGACGCCGTGCAGAACCTGGGCGGCTGGCTGACGACGGTCGTGGGCCGCGTCTGCCTGGACCTGTTGCGCGCCCGCCAGCAGCGCGGTGAGCAGTCGCTCGACGTGCCCGACACCTATGTGCCGGACCCGCAGGTCAGCGCGCTTCCGGGGCGCCGCGAGACGGTCGACCCCGAAGAGGAGGCGCTGCTCACCGACTCGGTCGGGCTCGCGCTGCTCGTCGTCCTTGACACGCTCAGTCCGGCCGAGCGCCTGGCGTTCGTGTTGCACGACATGTTCGCCGTGCCGTTCGAGGACATCGCGCCCATCGTGGAGCGGGCCCCGGCCGCGACCCGGCAGTTGGCGAGCCGGGCCCGCCGCCGGGTGCGCGACGCGGCGCCGGTGCCGGACCCGGACCGGGCCAAGCAGCGCGAGGTCGTCGAGGCGTTCCTCGCGGCGGCGCGCGGCGGCGACTTCGACGCGCTGCTCGAACTCCTGGACCCGGACGTGGTGCTGCGGGCCGACGGCGGCGAGGTCGCGGGCCTGTCGCGCCTGGTGCGAGGTGCCCAGGCGGTGGTGGCGGGGGCGCGTTCGTTCGCCACCGTCGCGCTCGCCACGCATCTGGTGCTCGTCAACGGCAGGGTGGGCCAGATGTCGGTGGTGGACGGCAAGCCGTTCTCCGTCGGCGAGTTCACCGTCCGCGATGGCCGGATCGTCGAGATCAACATCCTGGCGGACCACGACCGCCTCGCCGCCCTCCTGGACCCCGCCACGGTCACGGCCGTCACCGGGGAGGCCACGGACTGACGGGAGCCGTCCCCCGGCCCCGGGGGACGGCGTCAGCCAGCCTGGGTGCGCCGCGTGACCCGCTGCACGTACTCCTTCCGGTCCAGGGGGTTGTGGTCCGTGCGCGGGCGCTCCGGCGGTGCCCCGCGCACCGGCTCGTAGCGCTCGAAGGCGGACTCCATCTCGCCCTCACCGCGGGTGAGTCCGGGCAGGAGCTGCTCCAGCTCGTGCACGCGCGCGGCCGGGACCACGCCGTCGAGCACGTACGCCGAGCCGTGCACCGCCGGGGCGTGCGGCACCGCGCCGATCCGCCCGAGCACGGGCAGCAGGGTGCCGAACACATCGGCGGGCACGGTCAGCCGGAACCGGTGCACCGGCTCGTGCACCCGCGTGCCCGCCGCCCGCAGCGCGGCCATGAGGACGAGCGGCGTCAGCCGGCGGAAGTCCCCGGCCGTGCTCGACATGTTCTTGTCGAAGACCGCGTGCGCGTGGCTCTGGCGCGGCCAGTACCCGGAGCGCGTCAGGGTGACGAGGCAGTCGGAGACCTCCCAGCCGCGCACGCCCTGCCGCAGCGTCTCCCGTACGGTCTCCTCGACCGCCGCGAAGAACGCGTACGGCATCGAGCCCAGCTCGACACCGAGCCGGAACGCCACCCCCGACCCCGGCGGCGCGGGCTCCACGCGCAGCCCCACCGTGGCGAGGAAGGGGTTGGGGGCCGTGTCGATGACCTCGACGTGCGCGCCGGTCCCGACGACCCGCTCCACGCACAGCGCCGTGGTCGCGCGGAAGTCGACGCCGACGCCGAACTCCTCGGTGAGCGTGGTCTCGATGACCTCCTTCTGGACCTCGCCGTACAGCGACACGGAGACCTCCTGGCGCAGCGGGTCCTGGCGCAGGCCGATCAGCGGGTCCTGCTCGGCGAGCCGGGTGAGCGCGGTGTGCAGCGCGCCCCGGTCGCCCGGGCGGCGCGGCTCGACGACGGTTTCGAGGGTGGGCGGCGCGAAGTGCCGCCGCGGCGCGTGCCGTTCCGGTACGGCGCGCACCTCGCCGAGCACATCCCCGATCCGTACGTCGCCGAGCCCCCACACCCGGGCGATCTGCCCGGCGACGGCGGCCTCGCGGCGCACGGCCGCGCCCTGCTCGAAGACGCCGACCGCGGTGACCTTCCCGGGCTCCGCGCGGCCCCCGAAGGGGACCCGGTCGCGCACCCGCAGCGTGCCGGAGTACAGGCGCGCGTACGCCACCTTCTCGCCGGCGGTGCCCCGCTCGACCTTGAAGACGGTGCCCGCGAGCGGCCCCTCGGGGCTGCCGGTGGCCCGGGGCAGCAGCTCCTTGACGGCGTCGGTCAGCGCGTCGAGGCCGGTGCCCGTGATGGCCGAGCCGAAGAGCACCGGGTGCGCCTCGGCCCGCCGCGTCTGCTCCGCCAGGGCCGCGCGCAGCCGCGCGTACGTGAGGGCGGCGTGGTCGTCCGCGACGTACGCGGCGAGCAGCGCGTCGTCCCGCTCGGCGAGCGACTCGGCGAGGCGGGCGCGGAAGCGGGCGTCCCCGGGCGCGTGCCGCACGGCTCGCGCGCCCCGCGTACCGGGGGAGTGCACCGTGCCCAGGGCGACGGCGGCCGGGGTCAGTTTCCGGCCGATCTCGGCCAGTACGCGCTCGATGTCGGCACCCCGGCGGTCGACCTTGTTGACGAAGACGAGCGTGGGGAGGGCGAGCCGCCGCAGCGTGCGCATGAGCACGCGGGTCTGCGGCTGGACGCCCTCGACGGCCGACACGACGAGCACCGCGCCGTCGAGCACGCTCAGGACGCGCTCCACCTCGGCGATGAAGTCGGGGTGGCCGGGCGTGTCGATGAGGTTGACCGTGACGTCGTCGAGCGCGAACGACACGACGGCGGACTTGATGGTGATCCCGCGCCGCCGCTCCAGGGCGAGCGAGTCGGTGAGCGTGCTGCCGTCGTCGACGCTGCCGAGCTCGTCGACGACACCGGCGGCGTGCAGGAGCCGCTCGGTCAGGCTGGTCTTACCGGCGTCTACGTGCGCCAGGATTCCCAAGTTCAGAAGGGGTGAAGGGGTGTGCGACGGCACAGGGCGTCATGTCCTCGTGATGGGGGGCGATTCCTTTCCGGCGGGACATGGACGTCTGGCGCATCTGGGGTCTCCTGGTCGGGGAGCTGCGGGCGGGACACGACCAGTGCAACAGGGGGCGCGACGAAAGGGCAACCGATTTCGGCGGCCGCGGGCCGGGCCGTTGAAGGGGACGCCGAGCGTGCCGCTGGCCGGGTCATCGATCGGGTTGCCGAGAGGCTGGGCAGCCGGGCCGCGGCATGGCGAAGGGGCCCGGCCGGATCGCTCCGGCCGGGCCCCTCCACGGTGTGAACCGCCCTGGGATCAGGCCTTCTTGGTCTCCCAGAAGATGCGGTCGATTTCGGCGATGAGCTCGAGGGCCTTCTCGCCGGTCTTCGGGTCCGTCGACGCCTTGGCGGCCGACAGGGCCTTCAGGGTGTCGTTGACCAGCACGTGCAGCTGCGGGTACTTCTCGAAGTGCGGCGGCTTGAAGTAGTCGCTCCACAGCACCGAGACGTGGTGCTTGGCGAGCTCGGCGCGCTGTTCCTTGATGACCGTGGCGCGGGCCTGGAAGTGCGCGTCGTCGTTCGCGGCCATCTTCTCCTGAACGGCCTTGACCGACTCCGCCTCGATGCGGGCCTGGGCGGGGTCGTACACGCCGCAAGGCAGGTCACAGTGGGCGCTGGCCTTGACCTTGGGGGCAAACAGGCGGGAAAGCATTCAGCTGTCCTTCCTCGTGATCGTCTTCTCAGGTGGGACATTACTCCGTGAGAGACGCGTTTTCGCGAGTGCCCCCATGGGCTTAGGACAAAAGTCCAGGGTCACACTGGAACTGGTGGAGGATGGGACCGGGAGGTTGTCTGATGCCGGAAATGACGGCAGACGGGCGGGAGACACGCGTGCCGTTCCAGTTGATCGAGGTCGACGGACCGTCGATGGTGCCCACGCTGAATCCGGGGGACTGGATGCTGGTGCAGCACGGCGCGCGGGTGCGGCCCGGCGACGTGGTGATCCTGCGGCATCCGCTGCAGCAGGACCTGTTGGTGGTCAAGCGCGCGGTCGAGCGGCGGGACGGCGGCTGGTGGGTGCTCGGCGACAACCCGTACAACACGGGCGGCGACAGCAACGTCTACGGAGTGGTGCCGGAGGACCTGGTGCTCGCCCGGGTGCGGGGGCGCTTCCGGCCGCTCGGCAGGTTCCGCGAGGAGCGTGAGGCGCTGGGGCGGCGTCAGCTCTCGCTGACGGCGCTGGTCTCCTGGACCTTCTCCGCGGTGCGTCCCGTGCTCGCCGACCGCTCGCTCTCCAGGCGCTTGCGCGCGCGGTAGGCCGCCACGTTCGCGCGGGTCGCGCAGCGGTCGGAGCAGTAGCGCCGGGAGCGGTTGGTCGAGGTGTCCAGATAGGCGTTGCGGCACGGCGCCGCCTCGCACAGGCCGAGCCGGTCCACGCCGTGCTCGGTGAGGTGGAAGGCGAGGCCCATGGCCGCGATCGCCGCGTACCCGGCGGTGGCGTTCGACGGGTGGTCGGCCAGGTGCATGTGCCACAGCGGACGGCCGTCGTCGTCGCGGTAGTCGTGGCCGGAGATCTGCGGGCTCACCGGGAACTCCAGGAGCAGGGAGTTCAGCAGGTCCACGGCGAGGGTCTCGTCGCCGCCGTCCGCCGCCTCGAAGACCGACCTGAGCCGTGCCCGCACCGAGCGGAAGCGCGTCACGTCCGAGTCCGTGGCGCGCCGGGCCGCCTGCTGGTTGGCCCCGAACAGCTCGCGGACCGCCTCGACCGACGTCAGCGTGTCCCTGTTGCGCTCCGGCTCCTCGGTGTTGACCAGACGCAGGGCGTAGTCCGAGTAATAGGCCAGTTCCACTTGTAGTCCTTACCGGGGCGGGCTATCTTCGTCTGCGGGCGTGGTAACAGTCGATGTTCGATCGCGGGTGTTACCTGTCGAGGTTAATCGAGGGTAGTACGGGACGGAGGGCTTCCGGTGACGGAAACGGCTAGCGGTACGGGATTCGGAACCGACTGGCGTGCCTGGCAGGACAGCTGGGACCGGCAGCAGGAGTGGTACATGCCGGACCGCGAGGAGCGGTTCCGCGTCATGCTCGACATGGTCGAGGCCCTGGTCGGCCGCGAGCCCCGCGTCCTGGACCTCGCGTGCGGCACGGGCACCATCACGGCCCGGCTCCTGGCCAGGTTCCCCGGGGCCACCAGCGTCGGCGTCGACCTCGACCCGGCCCTGCTCGCCATCGCCGAGGGCACCTTCGCGGGTGACGACCGGGTCACCTTCGTGACCGCGGACCTGAAGGACCCGGACTGGGCCGCGCAGCTGCCGCACGACTCCTACGACGCCGTGCTCACCGCCACCGCCCTGCACTGGCTGTTCAGCGAACCGCTGGCCGCGCTGTACCACCGGCTCGGCGGGCTCGTCCGCGACGGCGGCGTCTTCCTCAACGCCGACCACATGCCCGACCCGACGACGCCGCGCCTCAACGCCGCCGACCGCGAGCAGCGCCACGCGCGTCAGGCCGAGGCCCGGGCCGCGGGCGTCCTCGACTGGGCCGACTGGTGGGCGATCGCCGCGCAGGACCCGGTGCTCGCGGGGCCCACGGCCAAGCGCTTCGAGATCTACGGCGAGCACGCGGACGGCGACACCCCGCCCGCCGAGTGGCACGCCCGCACCCTGCGTGAGGCGGGCTTCGCGGAGGCCCGCACGGTGTGGTCGTCGCCGTCGGACGCGATGGTCCTGGGGCTGAAGTAGGGACGTCGCGCGCTCGGCAGGAAGGGGCGGCCCGGATCTGGGGATCCGGACCGCCCCTTCCGCGGTTTCGAGGTCCCTGAGGCACCCCGCGAGGGCTACAGCACCTACAGGAGGCACCCCGCGGGGGCTACAGCGCCTACAGCACCTTCGACAGGAACGACTTCGTCCGCTCGTGCTGCGGATCCGTCAGGACGTCCCTCGGGTTCCCGGACTCGACCACCACACCGCCGTCCATGAAGACGAGGCTGTCACCGACCTCGCGCGCGAAGCCCATCTCGTGCGTGACGACGACCATCGTCATGCCGGACTCGGCGAGGTCGCGCATCACGTCGAGCACGTCACCGACGAGCTCCGGGTCGAGCGCCGACGTCGGCTCGTCGAACAGCATCAGCTTCGGGTCCATCGCCAGGGCGCGGGCGATGGCCACGCGCTGCTGCTGGCCGCCGGACAGCTGCGAGGGGTAGTTCTTCGCCTTGTCGGCGAGCCCGACCCGCTCCAGGAGCTGCCCCGCGCGCTCCCGCGCCGTCGCCTTGGACTGGCCCTTGACCTGGATCGGCGCCTCCATGACGTTCTCCAGGGCCGTCATGTGCGGGAAGAGGTTGAAGCGCTGGAAGACCATGCCGATGTCCCGGCGCTTCATGGCGACTTCGCTGTCCTTGAGCTCGTACAGCTTGTCGCCCTTCTGCCGGTAGCCGACCAGCTCCCCGTCGACGTAGAGACGGCCGGCGTTGACCTTCTCCAGGTGGTTGATGCAGCGCAGGAAGGTCGACTTGCCGGAGCCGGAGGGGCCGATGAGGCAGAACACCTCGCCGGACTTGACCTCCAGGTCGATGCCCTTGAGAACCTCTACGTGGCCGAACGACTTGTGGACGTTCTCGGCCTTCACCATGGCGGTCATCAGCGCACTCCCGAACGGTTGCCCAGCGACACCATGTTCGCCTTGATCTTCTGCCAGGGGGTGTCCGGCAGGCTGCGCGAGGAGCCGCGCGCGTAGTACCGCTCCAGGTAGAACTGGCCGACGCTGAGGATCGACGTCATGATCAGGTACCAGGTGGCGGCGAGGAGCAGGGCTTCGACGGTGGCGCCCGACGAGGTGCCGATGTCCTGGGCGTAGCGCAGGAGCTCGTAGTACTGGACGGCCGCCACGAGGGAGGTCGTCTTCAGCATGTTGATGACCTCGTTGCCCGTCGGCGGCACGATCACGCGCATCGCCTGGGGGATGATGATGCGTCGCAGCGTCTTGCCGTGGCTCATGCCGAGCGCCTGCGAGGCCTCCGTCTGGCCCTCGTCGACCGAGAGCAGACCGGCGCGGCAGATCTCCGCCATGTACGCGGCCTCGTTCAGACCGAGGCCCAGCAGCGCCGTCAGGAACGGCGTCATGAAGTCCGACCACTCGTCCTGGTAGATCGGCCCGAGGTTGATGTACTCGAAGACGAAGCCCAGGTTGAACCAGACGAAGAGCTGGACCAGGACCGGCGTGCCCCGGAAGAACCAGATGTAGAACCACGCGATCGACGAGGTCACCGGGTTCTTCGACAGGCGCATCACCGACAGGAGCACACCGCCCACGACGCCGATGAGCATCGAGAGGACCGTGAGGATCAGGGTCTCGCGGACACCCTTGAGGATGCGCTCGTCGAAGAAGTTGTCGGGGATGGCGTCCCAGTTGATGTCGCCCTGGGAGAAGGCGTAGATGATCGCGCAGAGTACGCCGAGGGCGAGCACGCCGGCCACGTAGCGGCCGTAGTGCCGCACCGGGACGGCCTTGATGGCCTCCGGCGTGGAGCGTGGCGGCTCGTCCTGGGGGCCGGGTGAGCCCGACTTGGTGATGTCCGTTGTCACGGGTGGTGCCTTTCAGCGACGAGGTGTGACGAGGGGTGCGGCAGGGCGCGTGCCTGCCGCGGGCCTTGGGTGGCTTCCGCCTTCCGGTGGCCGCGGGCCTTGGGTGGCCGCGGGCCTGCCGCGGCTTCGGCCCGGCGCGGGCCTTCGGCGGCAGCGCGGCCGCCGAAGGCCGGGGTTCCGCCGGTGGCGTGCCGGTGGTTGCGGGGCCCGCCCGCGGCCTTCCGGTGGCTTGCGTCGGTCTTGCGGTGGCTCGGGCCCGGCGACCGGTGGTCACGGGCCCGACGGGGGCCTGCCGCGGGGGCCACGGCCTTCGACGGGCCGCGGCGGGCGGTCAGGCGCCGCTCACTTGCCGCCGTTGACCTTGGCTTCCTTGACCGCGCCGGCCTCGACGCCCCACTCCTTGATGATCTTCTCGTACTGGCCGTTCGCGATGATCGCGCCGAGCGCGGCCTTGATCGCCTCGCGCAGCTTGGTGTTGTCCTTGGAGATCGCGATGCCGTACGGGGCCGCTTCCACCTGCTCGCCCACGAGCTGGAAGTCCTTGCCGCCGCCGGAGGTCTTCACCGCGTACGCCGCGACCGGGAAGTCCGAGGAGCCCGCGTCCGCGCCGCCCGAGCGCAGCCGGGTCTGGGCCTGCTGGTCGTTGTCGAAGGACTCGATGGAGATCTTCTTGCCGCCCTTGCACTTCTTCGACTCGGCCTTGGCCATGTCGTGCGAGACGGTGCCGCGCTGGACCACGATCTTCTTGCCGCAGAGGTCGGACCAGGTCTTGATGCCCTGGTCCTCGCCCTTCTTGGTGTAGATCGAGACGCCCGCGATGAAGTAGTCGACGAAGTCGACGCCCTTGCCGACCTTCTTGCCGGTCTCCTCGTCGACGCCCTCCTGGCGGTTCTTGGTGTCCGTCATCGCCGACATCGCGATGTCGTACCGCTTGGAGCGCAGACCGCCGAGGAGCGTGTCGAAGGTTCCGTTGTCGAACTGGAACTCCACGCCGAGCTGCTTGCCCATGGCCTCGGCGATGTCGGGGTCGATGCCGACCGTGTCGCCGTTCTTGTCCTTGAACTCGACCGGCGGGTAGGCGATGTCGGAGCCGACCTTGATGACGCCCTTGTTGCGGATGCTCGTGGGGAGCATGTCGGACAGCGGCGCGTCGACGACCTTCTTGCCGCCGTCGCCCTTCTTGTTGTCCCGCTGGTCGCCGCATCCCGTCAGGAGCAGCGAGCCGGCGACCGCGATCGCGCCGACAGCGACGATCCGGGACTTCGCGGACTTCGCGGCGGTCGTGCGACAAGTGGTGCTTGCGGTCATAGGGGTCCTCCGGCGGATGGGGAGTAGCCATGGGTCTGACATGGGGTCGTGCACACACCTTCGGGCGTCGCGACCTCGTGTGATGGTGCATCTTGCCATTCGGACCGTCCGATTCTGGGGGCCGGAGATGTCAAAATCGGATAACGGGTGATCCGGCGACCACAACGGGCCGGTACGCCTTGCTCATTGACGTGGTGGGGCGAAGCGGTGGCAACCACGGGATAACCACCCAATCTCGCTATGCGGACCCGCCGAACGGACCTTTGTCTCATTTAGGGATGAATCCCCGGCCTCCGCGTGCCCGTCCCGGGCCGGAAACCCGCCGTTCACATGGGGCTGCGACAGATATGGCTCGTCGGCGGCGGGAGGCATCCGGTAGAAAAGACGGTTACACCCCTCATCCGGGGCCAGGGCGCGTGTGCGGCGCGCCCGCGCGTCCGTTACGTACCTCCCGTACCGCTTCGCCGACAGGCGGAGGGTCGCGGGCCGCCAGGCCCGGGGCCTCAGCGCGGACGCGGTTCCCGCCCCACTTCTCCACCAGGAAGTGGTCCACCCTCAACCATGAACACTTAAGGGGTCAGACACAGTGGCAGCGGAGATCGTCAATCCTCGCAGCGACAGCGGTACGAGTACCGGTCACGAAGGCGCCGAAGAGCCCTTCGATCCGGCCTTCGCCCTGCATCGCGGCGGCAAGATGGCCGTGCAGGCAACCGTCCCGGTGCGGAACAAGGACGACCTGTCCCTCGCGTACACGCCCGGCGTGGCGAAGGTGTGCAGCGCCATCGCGGAACAGCCGGAGCTCGTCCACGACTACACCTGGAAGTCGAACGTCGTCGCCGTCGTCACCGACGGCACGGCCGTTCTCGGCCTCGGGGACATCGGGGCGGAGGCCTCCCTTCCGGTGATGGAGGGCAAGGCCATCCTCTTCAAGCAGTTCGGCGGCGTCGACGCCGTGCCGATCGCCCTCGGCACCACCGACACGGACGAGATCATCGAGACCGTGGTGCGGCTCGCCCCCTCCTTCGGCGGGGTGAACCTGGAGGACATCTCCGCGCCGCGCTGCTTCGAGATCGAGCGGCGCCTCCAGGAGCGGCTCGACATCCCGGTCTTCCACGACGACCAGCACGGCACGGCGGTCGTCACCCTCGCCGCGCTGCGCAACGCGGCGCGGCTCACCGACCGGACGCTCGGCGACCTGCGCGCCGTGATCTCGGGCGCGGGCGCGGCGGGTGTCGCCATCGCGAAGTTCCTCCTCGAAGCCGGGCTCGGCGACGTCGCGGTCGCGGACCGCAAGGGCATCGTCAGCCGGGACCGTGACGACCTCACCCCGGTCAAGCGGGAGCTCGCGGAGCTCACGAACAAGGCGGGCCTGAGCGGTTCCCTGGAGAGCGCGCTCGCCGGTGCGGACGTGTTCATCGGCGTGTCCGGCGGTACGGTCCCCGAGGTCGCGGTGGCCTCGATGGCGCCGAACTCGTTCGTGTTCGCCATGGCCAACCCGAACCCCGAGGTGCACCCGGACATCGCGCACAAGTACGCCGCCGTGGTGGCGACGGGCCGTTCGGACTACCCGAACCAGATCAACAACGTCCTCGCCTTCCCCGGCATCTTCGCGGGCGCGCTCCAGGTGCGGGCCTCCCGCATCACCGAGGGCATGAAGATCGCGGCCGCCGACGCGCTGGCCGACGTGGTCGGGGACGAACTCTCCGCCGCGTACGTGATCCCCTCTCCGTTCGACGAGCGGGTGGCCCCCGCGGTCACGGCGGCGGTCGCCGCGGCGGCCCGGGCCGAAGGGGTCGCCCGGCGCTGACGCCTTGGCCCCACCTCGCCGGGCGGGGTGGGGCCTTGCGTTGTCCGGCTGCGGGTTCCGGGGTGCGGGCCGCGGGTTCCGGGCTTCGGACTTCGGGCTTTCTGGCTGCGGGTTCCGGGCCGCGAGTTCCGGGCTTCGGGGCCGCGGGTGCGGTCCCTGGGCGGGGTGCGGCTGTCGCGGACTCAGGTGGCCGGGGTGTGGCGTGGGGGCCGGAGGCCCGGCGCGGACTCGGGCGGCCGCGGCGTGGCCTGGGGGCCAGAGGCGCGGGGCGGGGCCCGGGGCGGGCCGCGGTCCGGGCGGGCGCGGTGTGGGTCACACCCGTGGGCCGTTCCCAAGGTCCAGGGGCCGGACTACGGTCGGCGCCATGTTCGCTGCCTACGCCGCCCGCATCGACTCCACGCACCCCCTCAACGGCCTTGAGCTGGGTGACCGACCCGCCCCCGAGCCCCGCCCCGGCTGGTCCACCGTGAACGTCAAGGCCGCCTCCCTCAACCACCACGACCTGTGGTCCCTGCGCGGGGTCGGCCTCGACCAGGACAAGCTTCCGATGATCCTCGGCTGTGACGCGGCCGGGACCGACGAGGACGGCAACGACGTCGTCCTGCACTCCGTCATCGGCCAGTCCGGCCACGGCGTCGGCCCGCACGAGCGCCGCACCATCCTCACCGAGAAGTACCAGGGCACCTTCGCCGAGCAGGTCTCCGTGCCCACCTGGAACGTCCTGCCCAAGCCCGCGGGGCTCTCCTTCGCCGAGGCCGCCTGCCTGCCCACGGCCTGGCTCACCGCCTACCGCATGCTGTTCACCAACGCGGGCGTACGTCCCGGCGACTCGGTCCTCGTCCAGGGCGCGGGCGGCGGCGTCGCGACCGCCGCGATCGTGCTCGGCCGGGCGGCGGGCCTCAAGGTCTTCGCCACCAGCCGCGACGAGGCCAAGCGCAAGCGGGCCGTGGAGCTGGGCGCGGTGGAGGCGCTGCCCGCGGGCGCGCGGCTGCCGCAGCGGGTCGACGCGGTCATCGAGACGGTCGGCGCGGCCACCTGGTCGCACTCGATCAAGTCGCTCCGCCCCGGCGGCACCCTGGTGATCTCCGGCGCCACCAGCGGCGACCGCCCCTCGCACGCCGAGCTGACCCGGGTCTTCTTCCTGGAGCTGCGCATCGTCGGCTCCACGATGGGCACGAAGGACGAACTCGAAGACCTGCTCGCGTTCTGCGCGAACACCGGCGTGCGGCCCGTCATCGACGAGGTCCTGCCGCTGGACCGCGCCCGGGAGGGCTTCGCGCGCCTGGAGGCGGGTGACCAGTTCGGCAAGATCGTACTGACGGTCTGAGCGTCCCGGAGCCTCCCCGCTCACCCCTCTTCATGTCAACCAGGGTTGACATGAAGAGGGGTGTCAACCTACGTTGACACCTATGACCGAAGCAACGGATCTCGCCGAGCGCGCGGGCGACCGCGATCCCCGGGTCGGGCTGCGCGCCGTCACCGCGCTGCGGCGTCTCGTGGAGCAGCTCGAAGCAGTTCAGGTGCGCAGCGCCCGCCAACAGGGCTGGTCGTGGCAGGAGATCGCCGCCGAACTCGGCGTGAGCAGGCAGGCCGTGCACAAGAAGTACGGGAGGCAGTGATGTTCGAGCGATTCACGAGAAGTGCCCGGGCCGTGGTGACGGGCGCGGGCGAGCACGCCGAGCGGGCGGGCGCCGACACCGTCGACGCCGGTCATCTCTTGCTGGCCTTGCTCGACCTGCAGGGCAGCCGCGGCTCCTTCGCCCTGGCGGCGCTGGGGGCCGACCGGCGGCGTGAGGAGATCGCCGAGGCGTTGGCCGATGCCCGCCGCCGTGGCGGGCTCACCCAGGCGGACACCGAGGCGCTCGCCGGGCTCGGCGTCGACGTCGACGAGATCGTCGCCCGTGTCGAGGAGACCCATGGGGCGGGCGTCCTGGCGGGCGCCGGGACGGGGCGGGGGCGCAAAGGGATCGGTTCCTGGTTCGGCCACCGCCCCTTCGGACGGGAGGCCAAGGACACGCTGGTACGGGCCCTGCGGATCGCCACCGAGCGACGACAGCGCACCATCGGCGACGAGCACATCCTGCTCGCCCTCACGACCCGCCCGGGCATCGTGGCGGAGGTCCTCGGCGACCGGGGCGTGACGCGTGAGGCGTTGGACCGGGTGCTGACGTAGGGGTGGGCGGGGCGCAGTCCTGAGGTGCGGGTCGGTGGCGTGGCCTGGAGGTGTGGCTCGGCGGCGTGGCCGGGGGCCGGGGTCCTGGAGGGCGACTCCGTGGTGTGGTCGGGCGCGCGGGCCGGAGGCGTGGCTCGGCGGCGAGGGTCCGGTGGTGTGGTCCGGGGCGCGGGCTCGACGGGCCCCGGACCCCGGGTGCCCCCGAGTGCTCCCGGCAGCGCGGGCCCGTGGCGCGGCAACGCGGGTCCGTGGTGCGGCGGCGCGGGCCCGTGGTGCGGCCCCGGGCGTGGACTCGGCAGGCCCCGGTGCGCCGAGTGGCCTGGGTGCGCCGGGTGCCCCGGGCGCTCCCGGGCCGGGCCCGCCGCCCGGGGCGCCCGTCAGGGCTTGGGCATCCGCAGTATCGCCGTGACGTGGGCCGCCGCTTCCGAGAGGTGGCGGCGGGCCTCGCGGAGCTGGTCCGGGGAGACCCCGTGGTCGCGGGCCGCGTCACGGACGTCGTCGCGGAAGCGGTCGAGGAGCCGCTCCAGGTCGCGCGCGGGGTCCGCGCCCGTCGCCTCCTCCTGGGCCCAGTCCGGCAGATACTCCACCGGCACCTGGGCCTGCGGCGGCGTGAACACGGGGCCCGGCGCGGACGCCTTGGCGTGCTCTGCGGCCTCGTCCCCGGGCGCCCCTTCTCGCCCTGACGCCTTGGTCGTGCCGGAGGGCTTGCCCGGCTCGGAGGTCTTGCTCGTGTCAGAGGTCCTGCCAGGCTCGGACGCGGTGTCCTGGCCGGGTGCCTCGTCGTGCCGGGGGGCCTTGGCGCGCTTGCCCTCCGGGTCGCCGAAGCCGAAGTCCACGAAGTCCTTGCCGAACTCCCTGCCGAAGTCGCCGACCTCCTTGGCCAGCTCGGCGAGCCCTTCCCGCACCCCGGTGGGCCAGTCGCCGCGCGCGAAGTGCTCCTGCACGTGGTCCTGCACCCGCTGGGCCATGCGCTGCCACTCCTCCCGCGCCTCCTCGTGGGCCTGCTCCCGCGCGTCCTTGGCCTGGCGGCGGGCCCGCTGGGCCTCCTCGCGGGCCCGGCGGCTCTCGTCCTTCGCGCGCCGCGCCTGCTCCTTCCACTCCTGCCGGGCGCGGCGGACCTCCTCCTTCGCCTGGCGCCAGCCCTCGCTGTCCGTCCAGGCGCCGTCGAAGAGGTCACCGAGGCCCGAGTGGCCCGCGCCGGACCTGCCCGCCGTCCGGGCCTGCTGGGCCGCCGCCCGCATCTCGCGCCGCAGCTCGCCCGCCGCGCCCTGCACGCCGTCGCGGATCTCGGCGGCCAGCTCGGCGACCGACTCGCGGATCTCCAGCTCCAGATCGGCCAGCTCACCGCTGCGGCTGGCGAGCTCGGCGCGGCCCGCATCCGTGATCGAGTAGACCTTCCTGCCGCCCTCCGTGGTGTGGGTGACCAGGCCCTCCGCCTCCAGCTTGGCCAGGCGGGGGTAGACGGTGCCCGCCGAGGGCGCGTACAGCCCCTGGAAGCGCTCTTCGAGGAGGCGGATCACCTCATAGCCGTGGCGCGGGGCCTCGTCCAGGAGCTTGAGCAGATACAGGCGCAGACGGCCGTGGGCGAACACGGGGGGCATCTCAGAGCACCTTCTTGTCGGTCGGGGCGTCGGCGGCGGTGTCCGCCTCCGGGGTGCCGGTCGGGGTCTCGGGCCCGGCGTCGGCCGGGGGAGCCGAGGGCGGGGCGTCCGTCGGGGCGGCATTCCGCGGGGGCTCGTCGGTCTCGTACCGATCTTCCTCTACCGCCGGCCTGCGCAGAAGCGCGATCGAGCCGGAGACCGTCGTCGCCTTGAGCTGGCCGCGGCCGGATCCGAGCCTGCCGGTGATCTTCTTCGTGCCCCAGTGGCCGGTGATCCTGAGGTCCTCGAAGTCGCTGGAGACCGAGCCGCTCGTGGTGTCCGCCTCCACGTCCGCGTGTCCCGGGTGGGGCAGCCGGATGGCGATCTCGCCCGAGACGCTGCTGAGTCCGACGTCGGCAGGGCCGCCGACCGGGTCCAGATCCAGGATCATCGAGCCGCTCACCGATTCGGCCCGAACGGAGGACCCCGCTCCGTCGACGACCGTCAGGTCGCCCGAGACCGAGTTGAACCGCAGCTCCCCGGTGATGCCCTGGGTCTCGACGGCGCCCGAGACCGTCTCGGCCCGGACCGGCCCGGTCAGGCCGACCAGGGTGGAGTCGCCCGAGATGCTCCGCACCTCCGCCCGGCCCTCGATCCCGGTGACCACCGCGCCCGCGCCGACCACGCCCACCTCGACCTGGGTCCCGGCCGGGACGGCCAGCGACACCACCGCGCTGCGGCGCGCGCCCTTGGGGGTGAGCCAGCCCAGGAGGCCCTTCCAGGGCAGGTCCTCGTACACGACGGACAGCGTGCCGCCGGAGTGCGTCACGGCGAGCGGGGGACCCGAGATCTCGGACACCTCGAGCCTTCCGGTGTCGTCGCTCGTGCCCACCACGTTCACCGTGCCGTTCACGACGCGGACGCGCAGGCGCCTCACCGGCGCGTCGAACGTCAGCTTCCTGGGCTCATCGACGGACCACTTCGGCATGGTGACTGACCTCCTGGGGCGGCTCGGACACAACGCGCCATATCGCATCCTTGACTAGACACGATATATCGCGGATACGGAAAGTCAAGATGTACTTCTTCGCCGGAAACCGGAGGTCACCATTCAGCGGTGCCGCCCGGTGCTTCGGCGGTATCGGACGCCGCAGGCCCGAGCGCCAAACGGCATGGTTTGTCCTAGCGTGGGGCCATGTCCTCCGAGTCGACCCCCGCCCGCGCGACGGACCCCGCCGACGCCGCCTCCTCTCCCGGTGCGCTGCTGCTCTGCCGGGCCCGGCCGGACTCCGTGGAGACGGTCGCCCAACTGCTGCGCGAGCGGATGCTGCTCGCGTCCGCGGGCCCGGAGTGGAGCGTGCTCGTGCCCGAGGGCAAGCCGTGGCTGGAGGGTGGCGAGCCGGTCGACAGTGTGCTCGCCGGGTGGGCGACCGCGCTCGCCGTCGGCTCGCCGTGGCCGGTTCTCGCGCTGTGGTGGGACGCCGACCGCTCCGGCTGCACGCTCGCGGCGGGCTTCAGGCGGACGGTCGGCTATGTGTGGCTGGCGAACGGCACCCCGGTCGGCGAGGACGAGGCGATGCGGACGTTCGCCGCCCGGCTCGGCCTTGACCCGGTGCTCGACATGCAGGCCCTGGACACGCTGACCCGCCCCGACTCGGAGGCCGACGCGCGGGCCCGGATGCGCGGCCTCATCGCGGTCCTCACGCGCGTGGGGGTCGATCTGCCGCCCGGCCTGAGCCCGGGCGAGTCGGCCGACCGGCTACGGGAAGTGGCCCGCGTCCTGGACGGCGTACGGCACGTCGAGTGGTCGGGCTGGCGCGACGCGGTGCGCGCCGAGCTCGACGCGGTGGAGAGCGGCCCGCTGGGCCCCTGGCTGCGCGGGCCGCGGGCGAGGGCCCTCGCGGGTGCCCAGCTCGCGGCGGGCGTTCCGCTCCTCGCCTGGTCCCTGCGGCGGCGCGGCGGTGGCGGCTGGGCGGTGGCGGGCCTCGTCCTCGTGGTGCACGGGGTGCTGGGGTTCGCCTACGACCGGGCGCGGGAGCGGGACTAGCGGCGCCCGGCCCGGCCTTCGCGCGCCTTCAGCGGGTCGGCACCGCCCGTCAGCGTGTCCGTACCGCGTCGAGGACCAGGCCGAGGAGCCGGTCCGGGCGCTGCGGGTCCTCGGGCGTCCGCTCGTCCGTGCGTGCCGTCGACAGGGCGATGCCGACGACCAGGTGCAGTAGGTCGGAGGGGCTCAGATCGGGGCGTGCCGCGCCCTCTCGCTGAGCGCGGGTGAGGAGTGCCGCCACGGCGTCGTGGACGCGCTGGTGGCAGTCGATGCCCAGGGCGCCCGACTCCTCCAGCTGCTCGACCAGCAGAGCGCCGCCGAGGCCGTGGTTCACGCGCGCGTGGACGACGAACGCGTGCAGCCACTCCACGAGGGCGTCGTAGGCGGAGTCCGCCGTCAGGAGGTCGTCCGCGCGGCCGCACAGGGTGTCGATGCGGTCCTTCAGGACGGCCGCCAGCAGTTCGGGACGTCCGGAGAAGTTGCGGTACAGCGTGCCGGGTCCGACGCCCGCGCGGCGGGCGATGTCGTTCAGGGACGCCTCGGGTCCCGCTTCGGCGAAGGCCTCCCGCGCGGCGGCGACGATGCGCTCGCGATTGCGGACGGCGTCCGCGCGCGGGGCGCGGCCGTGGGCCGGGGCGACGGCCTGGAGGGCTGGTGCCTGCCCTGAGGACTCGGTCATCTCTGCGTTCCAGAGGGGTCGGGGTAGCTGTCCGGAGAACTTCTCCGTATCGTACCTCCACAGCTATCCGGAGAGGTTCTCCGGTATGAGTGGGAGGTGTCGACGTGCGAGGACTCCGCGGAACGGACGGGCTCGGGCGGGTCGGTGTCTGGACCTTCGCCTTCGAGGGGCAGCCCGCCGGACGGGTGCGCGAGGCGGCCGCCGAGATCGAGGAACTGGGCTACGGGGCCCTCTGGTACGGGGAGGCGTTCGGCCGCGACACGGTGGGGCAGGCCTGGCTGCTGCTCTCCGCCACGCGGCACCTTCCGGTCGCCTCCGGGATCGCCAACATCGCCTACCGCGAGCCGCTCGCCATGGCCAACGCCGAGCGCACGCTCGGGGAGGCCTTCCCCGGGCGGTACGTCCTCGGGCTCGGCGGACACCGGGTCGACGGCACCGTCATCGAAGTGGACGGCTATCGCGTCCCCGCGCGCGGGAGGGCGGTGACGACCATGAGGGCCTATCTGAACGCCATGGACGCGGCGCCCGCGCACGGGCCGGTGCCGGATCCCGCTCCCCACCGGCTCCTCGCCGCGCTGGGCCCGAAGATGCTGGGGCTCGCGGCGGAGCGCACCGGGGGAGCGCACACGTACTTCGTGCCCGTGGAGCACACCGCGAGCGCCCGCGCGGCCCTCGGGCCGGACGCCTTCCTCGCCGTGGAGCAGGCCGTCGTCCTCGACCCGGACCGGGCACGAGCGCGGGCCGTGGCCGAGGAGCACGTCGCCGGGTACGCGCGCGTGCCGCATCAGGTGGCGAGCCTGCGGCGGCTCGGTTTCGGCGACGACGACCTGCCGCCGGGCGGCCCGAGCCGCAGGCTCGTCGACGCGATCGTCGCCTACGGAGATGCCGACGTGCTCCACGCGCGCGTACGGGAACACCTGGACGCCGGGGCGGACCACGTGTGCATCCAGGTCCTGACGGCCGACGGGGCGTTCCCGCTGCGCGAGTGGCGCGAGCTCGCGCCGGTGCTAACGGCGGTGTCCGCCCGCCCCTAGGGCGTACAGCTCCGCCCACTGCCCCGCGGTGAGGTCCTTGGGCAGCCGCGCCGGGCCGATGCCGTGGCGGTCGAGCCACTCCTTCACGCCGCGCCGGGGGAGCTCCGGGCAGGCGGTGGCGATGATCCGGGGCAGGCCCCGGCCCCGGCCGGTGAAGACGCGGTGCACCAGGTCCTGGTAGGCCTTCAGGGCCGCGCGGTCCACGAGCGCGCGGTCGCGGCGGGCGATCGTCAGCAGGCCGCCGTCCACGTTCGGGCGCGGCCGGAACGCCCCGGCGGGGACCCGCCGCGCGAGCGTGAACGCGTACCAGGGCCACCACTGGGCCGTCATCAGCGTGGCCCCGCCGACGCCCGCCCGGCGGCGCGCGACCTCCCACTGGACCAGCAGGACGGCATCCGTCCAGGCCGGTGCGCGCAGGATGCGGCGGAGCATCGGCGTCGTCTCGTGGAAGGGCAGGTTCCCGACCAGGACGTGGGGCGTCGACGGCATCGCGTAGCGCAGGAAGTCGGCGGTGACGATCGTCGTCGAGCGGTTCGTGCGGCGCTCCAGGCGCGCGGCGCGACGGGCGTCGATCTCGATGCCCGTCAGGCTCCGGCCGAGCTCCTGGAGGGGCAGCGTGAGGGCGCCGTCGCCCGTGCCGATCTCGACGATCGGCCCCCGGGTGCGGGATACGAGGCCCACGAAGGCGTCGATCGTGGCCCGGTCGGTGAGGAAGTTCTGGCCGAGCTCATGGCGGCCGTGGTGGTACGAGGGGGTGGTGGTGCGGTGCGTGCGCACTGGGACTCCGCGGCTTCGAGGTGAGCCGGGCAGCACGAGGTGCCGCTCGGCGCTGACGCGCTGAAGCGGCGGAGCGTTCCGTTCCTGATGGTCACCGGGACGCGAGGCGTCCGGTGGCGCGGGAGAGTCCGACCGCCGCTACGGGCGGCGGTACCTCGTCACCGCGCAGGCGGCACTGGCTGCGATTCCACACATGCCGCGCACGGTAGGCCGCCCGCGGGGCGGGCGGCAAACGAATTTCGGGGCCGGCCGGGGTGCCGGGGCAGCCCCTGGGGCGCCGGGCCGTTGGTTGCCTGCCGGTTCGTCGTGGCTGGTCGCGCAGTTCCCCGCACCCCTTCGGGGGCGCTGGCCGGTCGCGCTCGCGCGGCGGAGCCGCATATCGGCACAGCCCCGCGCCCCTTCGGGGCGCTGCCGAGCCGGGACCCCTACTCGTCCTCGTCCTCGTCGTCGAGGCGCGCCAGCCACGTCGCCAGGCGCTCCACCGGCACCTCGAAGTCCGGGTTGAGGTCCACGAACGTGCGGAGCTGCTCGGCCAGCCACTCGAAGGTGACCTCCTCCTCGCCGCGCCGCTTCTCCAGCTCCTCGATGCCACGGTCGGTGAAGTACAAAGTCATGCTCCTGACGAGACGGGATGTGCCCGTTCATCGTAGGCCGCGACGCCGGTGGGCCCGGCCCCGAGTCCGAGAACTCGGGGCCGGGCCCACCTTCCGTACGACCGTGCCGGGGCCTAGGCCTCGAACACCTCGCGCACCAGCTGCTCCTGCTCGGCCTGGTGCCGCTTGGCGGAGCCGACCGCCGGGGCGGAGCCGTGCGGCCGCGAGATGCGGCGCAGGCGCTCGCCGTGCGGGATGTCGGCGCCGACCGCCAGGTCCAGGTGGTCGATCAGGTTGAGGGCGATGAACGGCCACGCGCCCTGGTTCGCCGGCTCCTCCTGGGCCCACAGGTACTTCTCGGCGTTCGGGTGCTTGGCGATCTCCGCCTGGAGCTCGGCACCCGCCAGCGGGTACAGGCGCTCGATGCGGATGATCGCGACGTCCGTCGCGCCGCGCTTCTGCCGCTCGGCCTCAAGGTCGTAGTAGAACTTGCCGGCGCAGAAGACGACCTTGCGGACCGCGGCCGGGTCCACCGACGCGTCGCCGATGACGGGGCGGAAGCCGCCCGTCGTGAACTCTTCCGTCTTCGACGCGGCGGCCTTGAGGCGCAGCATCGACTTCGGTGTGAAGACCACCAGCGGCTTGTGGTGCGGGTTGTGCACCTGCCACCGCAGGAGGTGGAAGTAGTTCGACGGGAGCGTCGGCATCGCGACCGTCATGTTGTTCTGGGCGCAGAGCTGGAGGAACCGCTCCGGGCGTGCCGACGAGTGGTCGGGGCCCTGGCCCTCGTAGCCGTGCGGCAGGAGGAGCGTGACGCCGGACGTCTGCGCCCACTTCTGCTCGGCCGACGAGATGAACTCGTCCACCACGGTCTGCGCGCCGTTCACGAAGTCGCCGAACTGCGCTTCCCACATGACGAGCGACTCGGGACGGGCCAGCGAGTAGCCGTACTCGAAGCCCATCGCCGCGTACTCGGACAGGAGCGAGTCGTAGACGTTGTAGCGGGCCTGGTCCTCGGAGAGGTACTGGAGCGGCGTGTAGTCCTCGCCGGTCGTCTGGTCCACGAGGACGCCGTGCCGCTGGCCGAAGGTGCCGCGGCGGGAGTCCTGGCCCGCGAGGCGGACCGGGGTGCCCTCCATCAGCAGGGAGCCGATGGCGAGGGTCTCGCCCATGCCCCAGTCGATCGTGCCGTCCTCGACCATGGCCGCACGGCGCTGCAGCTGCGGCATCAGGCGCGGGTGCACGGTGATCCGGTCGGGGATGTTGACCTGGGACTCGGCGATCCGCTTGACGATCTCCTGGGAGACCGCGGTGTCCACGGCCACGGGGAACTCGGTCTGCGGGGCCGGGACCTCGGCCGGGGCCGGGGTCGTGGTGGCCTCGCGGACCTCCGTGAAGACCTTCTCCAGCTGGCCCTGGAAGTCCTGGAGGGCCTGCTCGGCCTCTTCCAGGGTGATGTCGCCGCGACCGATCAGGGACTCGGTGTAGAGCTTGCGCACCGAGCGCTTCTTGTCGATCAGGCTGTACATCTGCGGGTTCGTGAACGACGGGTTGTCGGTCTCGTTGTGCCCGCGGCGGCGGTAGCAGATCAGGTCGATGACCACGTCCTTGTTGAACGCCTGCCGGAACTCGAAGGCCAGGCGGGCCACGCGGACCACGGCCTCCGGGTCGTCGCCGTTCACGTGGAAGATCGGCGCCTCGATCATGCGGGCCACGTCGGTGGAGTACATCGACGAGCGCGCGGACTCCGGCGGGGCCGTGAAGCCGACCTGGTTGTTGATGACGATGTGGACCGTGCCGCCCGTGCGGTAGCCGCGCAGCTGCGACATGTTGAGCGTCTCGGCGACCACGCCCTGGCCCGCGAAGGCCGCGTCTCCGTGGAGGGCGACCGGCAGGACGGTGAAGTCCGTGCCCCCCTTGTTGATGATGTCCTGCTTGGCGCGGGCGACGCCCTCCAGGACCGGGTCGACCGCCTCCAGGTGCGAGGGGTTGGCGACCAGGGAGACCTTGATCTGCTCGCCGTCCAGGCCCGTGAAGGTGCCCTCGGCGCCCAGGTGGTACTTCACGTCACCGGAGCCGTGCATCGACTTCGGGTCGAGGTTGCCCTCGAACTCGCGGAAGATCTGCGCGTACGACTTGCCGACGATGTTCGCGAGCACGTTCAGACGGCCGCGGTGGGCCATGCCGATGACGACCTCGTCCAGGCGCGACTCGGCCGCGGAGTCGATGACCGCGTCGAGCAGCGGGATGACGGACTCGCCGCCCTCCAGGGAGAAGCGCTTCTGGCCGACGTACTTCGTCTGCAGGAAGGTCTCGAACGCCTCCGCCGCGTTCAGCCGGCGCAGGATGCGCAGCTGCTCCTCGCGCTCCGGCTTGGCGTGCGGGCGCTCGATGCGGTCCTGGAGCCACTTGCGCTGCTTCGGGTCCTGGATGTGCATGAACTCGATGCCGGTGGTGCGGCAGTACGAGTCGCGCAGGACGCCGAGGATGTCGCGGAGCTTCATCATCGACTTGCCGGCGAAGCCGCCGACGGCGAACTCGCGCTCCAGGTCCCAGAGCGTCAGGCCGTGCTCGGTGATGTCCAGGTCCGGGTGCTTGCGCTGCTTGTACTCCAGCGGGTCCGTGTCGGCCATGACGTGGCCGCGGACGCGGTAGGAGTGGATCAGCTCGAAGACCCGGGCGGCCTTCGTGACGTCGTCGTCGTGCGAGGCGTCGATGTCCTTGAGCCAGCGGACCGGCTCGTACGGGATGCGCAGCGCCTCGAAGATCTCGTCGTAGAAGCCGCCGTCGCCGAGGAGGAGGTTCGCGACGATCCGCAGGAACTCGCCGGAGGCGGCGCCCTGGATGACCCGGTGGTCGTACGTCGAGGTCAGGGTCATGACCTTGGAGATGCCCAGCTTGTTCAGGGTGTCCTGGGAGGTGCCCTGGAACTCGGCCGGGTAGTCCATGGAGCCGACGCCCATGATGACCGACTGGCCGGGCATGAGGCGCGGCACGGAGTGGACGGTGCCGAGGCCGCCGGGGTTGGTCAGGGAGACCGTGACGCCGGTGAAGTCGTCCATGCCGAGCTTGCCGTCGCGGGCGCGCCGGACGATGTCCTCGTAGGCCTGCCAGAACTCGAAGAAGTTCAGGGTCTCGGCCTTCTTGATGCCCGCGACGACCAGCTGGCGGTCGCCGTTGGGCTTCACCAGGTCGATGGCGAGGCCGAAGTTGATGTGCTCCGGCTTGACCAGCGTCGGCTTGCCGTCCTTCTCCACGAAGGAGTGGTTCATCGACGGCATGGCCTTGATGGCCTGCACCATCGCGTACCCGATGAGGTGCGTGAAGGAGATCTTCCCGCCGCGGGCGCGCTTGAGGTGGTTGTTGATGACGATGCGGTTGTCGAACAGCAGCTTCACCGGGACCGCGCGCACGGACGTGGCCGTGGGCACCTCCAGGGAGGCGTTCATGTTCTTCGCCACGGCGGCCGAGGGGCCGCGCAGGGTCACGAACTCGGGACCGGCGGGCGCCTCCGTCGCGGGCGCGGCCTTGGCCGCGGGCTTCGCGGCTGCGGGCTTCGCCGCGGCGGCGGGCTTGGCGGCGGGGGCCGGAGCCTTCGCGGCGGGCGCGGCCGGCGCGGCGGCGGGCTTCGCGGCGGGCGCGGCCGGGGCCGGGGCCGGGGCGGGGGACGTGGTGGGCGCGGCCCCCGCGGCCGCGTCACCCGCCGGCTTGGCCGGAGCGGCCGCGACGGACGCGCCTACCCCTGGCTTGTAGTCGGCGAAGAAGTCCCACCAGGCACGGTCGACCGAATTCGGGTCCTGGAGGTACTGCTGATAGATCTCGTCGACGAGCCACTCATTGGGACCGAACGCGGCAGCAGGGTTCTTGCCCTGCGCTTCTTGGTCGGTCGAAGTGCTCGAGTTACTGGGGGACTGTGGCGACACGGCGGCAACCGCCCTCTTCCGCTTCACAAGGTGATGGACAGCGGAAATAAAGGCTACGCCTCCATCGACGTCAGGTGCAGGCCGGGCCGGTCATCCGTCGCGTAAGTCACACTGGATTGCGAGTTTCGGGGCGGTAAATGGCGGGAAACTAGCGAGGTTTGCCTACGGCGCTGCCCCGCGTGGAGACCCCTTGGGCACGTCGACACGCGGTTGCGGCCCGTCCGGCGCGTGACCTGCGCGCCCGTGACTCGCTTCCACTTCGAACCTTACGTCAACTTCAGTCTTCGAGCAGGCCCGGAAGGCTGACCTGGATCCGGCAGCCGCGAGCCGATTCGGCCACCCCGATGTGACCGCCGTGAAGATCGACGGCCCAGCGGGCGATGGCGAGGCCGAGGCCGGTGCCGCCGTCGCCGCCGGGCGGGGCGCCGGCGTGCGCGCCCCGGTTGAAGCGCTCGAAGACCCGGTGCCACTCCGACTCGGGGATCCCGGGGCCCTCGTCGAGGACCTCCAGGTCCAGCGATTCCGGATAGGGGCCGCGCCGGGCCCGGACCGTGACGCGGCCGTGCGGAGGGCTGTGCTTCACGGCGTTGTCGATCAGGTTGGCGACCACCTGGTGCAGCCGCTCGGCGTCGGCGTGCGCCGTCAGCTCCGGAGGCGACACGTCCAGGTGCAGATGGACGTCCGTACGGGTGTGACTGCCGGAGCCGGATGACATCCCTTTGCGCGCGGAGGCGACCATATTGGCCTCCTTCAGGACCCCCGACAGATAGGGCCACACTTCGAAGCGGCGCGCTTTGAGCGGAACGACCCCGTTGTCCAGGCGGGAGAGGTCGAGGAGGGTGTCCACCAGGCGGCCCAGGCGCTCCGTCTGCTTCAGGGCCGTGCGCATCGTCTCCGGGTCGGCGGCCGAGACCCCGTCGACGACGTTCTCCAGGACGGCCCGCAGGGCCGCGATGGGGGTGCGCAGCTCGTGCGAGACGTTGGCGACGAGCTCCTTGCGCTGCTGGTCCTGGGCCTCCAGGTCGTCGGCCATGCGGTTGATCGTCGTGGCCACGTCGCCGAGCTCGTCGCGCCGGTCGGCGCCCCGCACGCGGCGCGTGTAGTCGCCGTGCGAGACCGCGCGGGCCACCGAGTTCATCTCGTCCAGCGGCGCGGTGAGGCCGTGGGCCACGAACTGCGTGATCAGCAGGGTGGCGATCACCGAGAAGACCGTGATGAAGCGCAGCTCGGTCTCGGTCTTCATGGCCACCATCAGCAGCCCGGTGGTGATGAACACCGAGACGACGACCAGCGTCCCGAGCTTGGTCTTGATGGAGAACGGCCTGAGCCCGCCGAAGGGACCGCTCATCCCCCCACCTCCACCCCGGTCGCAGCGCCACCTCAGACCCATGCCCGGGGTGCCGCCCGCCGTACCCCGCACGGCGCCGTGCGCCGTCGTACCGCTCCCGGCGCGCTGGGGCGTCGTGCCGCTCAGGGCGCCGGGGGGCGGGCCGTCGGCGGCGCCGGGGTCCGCGGTCATGGCGTCGGGGTCTCCAGGGCGTACCCGACGCCGTGAACCGTACGGATGCGCTCCGCGCCGATCTTGCGCCGCAGCGCCTTGATGTGGCTGTCGACCGTGCGCGTGCCGGAGGCGTCCGCCCAGTCCCACACCTCGGCGAGCAGCTGCTCGCGCGAGAGCACCGCGCGCGGGGTGTTGGCCAGACACACCAGGAGGTCGAACTCCGTGGGTGTCAGGTGCACGTCCTCGCTGCGCACCCGCACCCGCCGCTGCGCGTGGTCGATCTCCAGCTCGCCGAGCCGGAGGATGCCGCTGCGCGGCGTCGTCGCGGCCAGCGCGGCCCGCTCCACGCGGCGCAGCAGCACGTGAACGCGTGCGGCCAGTTCGCGCATGGAGAAGGGTTTGGTCATGTAGTCGTCCGCCCCGACGCCGAGCCCGACGAGCATGTCCGTCTCGTCGTCCCGTGCCGTCAGCATCAGCACCGGTACGGGGCGCTGGGCCTGCACGCGGCGGCAGACCTCCAGGCCGTCGAAGCCCGGCAGCATGATGTCGAGGATCAGTAGATCGGGCTGCCAGGCCTGGGCGGTGTCCACCGCCGCCGGGCCGTCCGCCGCCGTTTGCACGACGAAACCCTCGGCGCGCAGACGGGCGGCGATGGCGTCCACGATCGTCGGGTCGTCCTCGACCACGAGGACCCGGCGCTGTGCTCCTGGCATCGCCGCCGTGGCGCTGTTGTGGGAGGTGTGTGTCTGCTCCATCGCCCCGCCCCTGACGTGATCGCTTGGTGTCCGGTCAGCAGAGTACGGGGCGCGGAGGCACCTCGGCTACGCAGCCCTTGTCGCGAGATGGACCACGTCCGGTACGCCCCGGGCAACGGCGATCTCTTCCGTACGTACGTGATGGAATCCGGCATTCCGCAAAGCGGAGTCGAAAGCGGGTGACGGCTGCGCGGACCATACGGCCAGGACGCCGCCGGGGTTGAGACGGGTGTGACAGGCGGCGAGACCGGTGGGGGAGTAGAGGCTCTCGTTGCCCTGGGTGACGGTCCAGTCGGGTCCGTTGTCGATGTCCAGACAGAGGGCGTCGTACGTGGCGGGGGCCGTGTCGCCCGCGGTCCTGGGTGCGACGGAACGCGGGGATTCCGGTTCGTTGACGCTTGCGAATGCGCCCCTGACATATGCGATCAGATCGGTGTGCAGGATCTCCGTGCGCGGGTCGGCGAGCGCCTGCTCCGAGAGCTCCCCGAGCGGTCCGTCCCGATGCCAGTCGATGACGGCCTGCTCCCGCTCCACCACCGTGATGCGGCCCCAGCGGGGGTCCGCGGCCGCGTAGGCGAGCGAGAAGCCGACGCCCAGGCCGCCGATGAGCACGCTGGGCCGCGGGCGCCCGTCCAGCGCGTCGTACGCGGCGTCGACCAGGAGGCGCTCGGAGCGGCCGTCCGAGGTGTCCATGAGGAACGTGCCGTTGGCGATGATCTGGAGCAGGTCCCCGTGGCGCCGCAGCACGACTTCGCCGTAGGGGCCGTCGCGCCTGTCGAGGACCACGGGGGGATCGGGGCGGTACGGAGTGCGCATCCCCTCATCCTGCTGTCCCCGTCCCGCCGGCTCCAGGCAATTTGAGCGCCCCGGAGGGCCTCGACGGGCCCGTGCGGGACGCCGCGGAATGACGTCGGGTTGCTGTGGGTTCCTGTGAATCGCGTCGCACGTGGCGTCGGTCATAGACAGCGCGGGGACGATCGGTGAAGCGTGAACGTGATCGATTCGTGATGTAGTGAACGTGATCGATTCGTGATGCAGTCGCGTAGGAAGTTCCTAGTGAAGTTCCGTGACGGAGGGAGCGCCTCAGCGTGAACCGGACCATTTCTGGCGTGGGCACCTCTGTGGGTACTGGCGAGGGTGCTTCTGCGGGTTCTTCGGGGCCTGTGGGGTCTATGGGTTCTACGGGTTCTACGGGGTCTGGCGGGGGAGCCGGTGCGGCTTCCGGTCGGGGCTCCGGGGCTTCCGGCCCGGGCGGGCCCGAGGCGGCCGGCGGCGGAGACGTGCTGGGCGGGGCGTCCGGCGGGGACCTGCTGGACGGGATACCCCGCGAGGGCGTGCTGGACGCGATGCCGCGGCAGCGGCGGGTGGTCGCGGCCGGGACGCTCGCGGGGGCGGTGGGTGGTCTTGAGGGGGTGGCTTCCGGGGGCGGGGCCGGGGCTGGCGCCGCGGTCGGCTCTGGTGCCGGTGCTGGTGCCGGATTGGGCTCCGGATTGGGTTCCGGTTCGCTCGGGGCGGGCTCCGCTTCGGCCGGTCCGGCCGGGGCCGGTCTGGCTGTGGCTGGGCCGGGCCCCGACCCTGTCGCTTCGGTGACCGTGCCTGCCGCGCCTGTGTCCCTCGGCGCCGCCACGCTGGCTGGGATCCGCGGGCTGCGGCCCTGGCGGCTGCTGCCGACTCCCACGGGTACGCCCTTCACCTTCTGCTATGCGGTCGTCCTCCTCGTCACCTCGGTGGTCGCCGAGCACGCCGACCCGTCGGTGATCTCCTCGATGCATCAGGGGTCGAGCACGGATGTCGCCCATTTGGCGGACCGGCCCGTGTTCGTCCTCGTCGCCAGCGCGCTGTGGATCGCGGGCGGCATCACGTCGCCGTACGCCATCGGGTTCCTGTTCGTCCTCACCGCGCTCGAACGGCGCGTGGGCGCGTTGCGCGCCGCGGCCGTCTTCGTGCTCGGGCACGTCGTCGCGACGCTGGCCACGGAAATCCCGGTGGGGCTCTCCGTCCTCGTCGGCCACCTGCCCGGCACGTCGCTGCACCGGCTCGACTACGGCATCAGCTTCGGCGTCGCCGCGAGCGTCGGCGCCCTCGCGGGCGTCCTCGCGCCGTGGCTGCGCTGGGCGGTCCTGGCGGGCTTCGGCTGGATGCTCGTCGAGGACCTCATCGCGTTCACCGACCCGATGACGAACTGGGGTCATCTGCTCGCCCTCACGGTGGGCGTGGCGACGTGGCCGCTGCTGCGGGGCGGTGTGGGGCGGGCTGCGGCTTAGGGGTTCGCCGGGGCTCGGCGCCCTGGGCCGTGGCCGGATGTCTGGAGTCTTGTGCCCGGTGCCCGGTGCCCGGTGCCCGGTGTCTGGAGCTGGGGCGGGGCTTGGCGGTGGGGTTCGGGCCCGGCGGAAGCGTAGGCGCTGACGCCGGGCCCGGCTTGTGTTCCGGTCTTGGCTCCGGCGGCGCGCTCGGCTCTGGTGGCGGCCTTGGGCTGGGTGTGGCCTGGGCTTGAGCCGGGGCTGCGCTGCCGACCGGCCGGTGGCTTCGGCGGTGGCGGCCCTGGCGGCCGTGGCCCTGGCCTTGGCTGTGGTGCGGCCCCGGCCGCGGCACCTGAAATCTGTGATGGCGTCAGAAATCAATGTTCGCGGGACTCTTGCGGCGCAAGGCAATGCGCGACTATCTTGTACCGCATGACAAAGGAGCTGTCCGCGTCGCACGACCAGCGCCGTAGCCAGCTGCTGCGCGGGGTGCTCGATCTGTGCCTGCTCGCACTCATCGCGGAGCGGCCTCGGTATGGCTATGAGTTCGTGGAAGCCCTGACCGAGAGCGGCCTCGACCTGGTGAGCGAGGGGAGCATCTATCCCCTGCTCGCGCGCATGGAGCGGGCCGGCCTGGTCGATTCCTATCGCGCTCCGTCCGCAGCGGGCGGGGCGCCGCGCAAGTACTACCGCCTCACCGAGGCGGGCGCGGCCGAGCTGACCAGCGGCCGCACCACCTGGACCGCCTTCACGGGCGCGGTCTCCAGCACCTTGGGGACGTGACCAGGACGCACGACACAGCACGCAATGGGGGACGAAGCCATGACGTACGGAACGAAGAACGAAGCGGCGGCCGACGCAGCGACGGCCAACGCCACGGCGACCGGCGCAGCCGCAATCGGCGACACCGGCCTCACCCGCGAGCGCGTCCTGGCGATCTGCCGGAGCAACTGGGAGTACCGCGGAATCGACGACGCCTCCCTGCGCGAAATGCTCGGCGAGTTCTCCCACCACCTGGAGGAGGCCGCCGCCGCGGGCCGCACCCCGCAGGACGTGGTGGGGCCCGACGTGAAGGCGTTCGCCGCCTCCTGGGCTCGCGCGCACACGCCCCTGCCGCTGCGCGTCCTGCGCATGGGTGCCCTGATCCCCTTCGTCGTCGGCTCCCTGCTGCTGCTCACCCACCTCATCGACCGGACCCTGACCCTGTCGATAGAAGCGCCCCGGATCGCCTTCTACGGAGCGCTGGCAGCAGGCACCGTGACCTGGGAAATGCGGCGAGGGAACCTCGGCTTCAGAGGCTGGATCCTCATCGGCCTGGCCGTGTTGCCCGTAGCGGCGCTCACCGGCTGGCTCATAGGTGATGACCCGCTCTTCCACCTGCCGCTGTGGGGCACGCTGCTGTTCCTTCTGCCCGGCCTGCCGTACGCCATCAAGGACATCCGCGCGAGAAAGAGCGAGCCTTCGGAGGGCTGAGGGGACCGGCGCCACCGAGGGGGCGGCCATGTACGAGGGGGTGGGCTGGCGGGTGGCGGACCGGCGGGCGGCCGGGGCGGGACACCGGCCGACAGGTCGGGCCGGAGGCTGTCGGGACGGCCAACGTCCATGGCGGCCAGTGCCTGCGACGGCCGGTGCCTGCGACGGCCGAGGCCGACGGCCGCCGAAGAGCCGGGCGACGGATGCCCCAGTGGCAGGCAGCGACCCACGCGGCAGGTAAGACGATCACTGAGGTGAAGCGCGGGGCAGCTGGGCCGAGGCCGCCACGCGAGGCGACCCCGGCAGTCAGCAGCCCGTGGCGCCCATCAACGCCCCACCGCCACTGCTGGGCCGAGGCCGCCACGCCAGGCGACCCCGGCAGTCACCAGCCCGCCCCGCCCATCACTAGCCCACCCGTCACCAGCCCACCGCACCCAGCCAACGCCCCACCGCCACTCAAGACTCGTCCGGCCCCTTGCGGCGGGCGCTCGTCAGCGAAGCCACCACCCGCCAGCCGAGCGCCTCGTACAAGGCTCGTCCCTCCACGGTCCCGGCCAGGACGCCGACCTCGCAGCCCTGCTCGGCCGCGGCAGCCTGAAGCGTGCGCATGACCAGGCTGCCCAGGCCGCGGCGGCGGTGCTCCGGCGAGGTCTCGATCTGGTCGGCGACCGCCGTGCGGCCCGTCGGTGCCATCTGGCCGCGCGCCGCCCAAGAACCATCAGCCGCGGTCACCATCGTCCGTACGACACCGCCCCGCGTCCACGTGCGCAGCCGGTAACCCTCCGGTGCCACCAGGCGATCCGGGGCAACCGGGGACAGGGGCACCGTCATCAGGTAGCCCTCCTCCGGATCGACCCACCACTCCGGGCCGAGCCACGGCGTCACCCGCGACGGCTCGGCGAAGACCTTCAGCCAGATGTCCGCACCCGACACCGACGCCGCGACCTTGCGCACGTCGGCCTCCTGTACACCGCCCTGCGGCGAGCCGAAGACGTGCCGGGACGGATGCCTGGCCAGGCCGACGTCGATCGTGTAGCCCCATGGCTCCACCGCCGGGGGAGCCGCGCCGCGGGAGACGACCCAGCCGTCGACCCAAGCACGCACCGCCTCGTTCGCTCCCATGACCTCCAAGGCCTCTATGGCCCCCAAGGTCGCTGTGGCCTCCGTGGCCGTCGTAGCCCCCGTTGCTTCCATCCGTACGTCTCCCAACGTCGACTGGCCATGTAATGGACAGTCAAGAGGTGCAGCCATAACGAGTAATGGTTGAACTGGCTAGGTGAAAGTTACTGAGTCGCGTCGCTGTGGCGGCAGAGGTGATCGCTCACAGCGAACAAACCCCTGGGAACAATCAGGGACTCACAAGCATTGAGTCGGTATAGCTCAACTTGAATGCCGAAGGGGAGATCATGGCTGCTGAGTCCACGGCTAACACATCGCTCGCTCTGCCCGTGCTGCCGCTCGACGACGAGGTCGTGCTGCCCGGCATGGTGGTGCCGTTCGACCTGTCCGACGCCGACGTACGAGCCGCGGTGGAGGCCGCACAGGCCGCCGCGAGGTCCAGTGGGAGTAGCAGCAAGCCGAAGGTGCTGCTTGTTCCGCGCATCGACGGGACGTACGCGGGCACCGGTGTGCTCGGCACCGTCGAGCAGGTGGGCCGCCTGTCGGACGGTGACCCCGGTGCGCTGATCCGCGGGCGGGCCCGGGTGCGCATCGGCGCGGGCACCACCGGCCCCGGCGCCGCGCTGTGGGTGGAGGGCGCGCAGGTCGAGGAGACCGTGCCGGACCCGCTGCCCGGAGCCACGGCAGAACTGGTCAAGGAGTACAAGGCGCTGGCCACGAGCTGGCTGAAGAAGCGCGGGGCCTGGCAGGTCGTCGACCGCGTGCAGCAGATCGAGGACGTCTCGGCGCTCGCGGACAACTCCGGATACTCGCCCTTCCTCACCACTGAGCAGAAGGTCAAGCTCCTGGAGACCGAGGACCCGACGGTCCGTTTGAAGCTCGCCACCGAGCAGCTGCGCGAGCACCTGGCCGAGCAGGACGTCGCCGAGTCGATCGCCAAGGACGTCCAGGAGGGCGTGGACAAGCAGCAGCGCGAGTTTCTGCTGAGGCGTCAGCTGGAGGCGGTGCGCAAGGAGCTGCGCGAGCTGAACGGCCAGGAGGGCGAGGAGGAGTCCGACGACTACCGCGCCCGGGTCGAGGCCGCCGACCTGCCCGAGCACGTGCGGGAAGCAGCCCTGAAGGAGGTCGAGAAGCTGGAGCGCACGAGCGACCAGTCTCCCGAGGGCTCCTGGATCCGCACCTGGCTGGACACGGTCCTTGAGCTGCCGTGGACCGAGCGGACCGAGGACGCGTACGACATCAAGGGCGCGCAGGAGGTCCTGGACGCCGAGCACGCGGGGCTGGAGGACGTGAAGGAGCGGATCACCGAGTACCTGGCGGTGCGCAAGCGGCGCACCGACCGCGGCATGGGCGTGATCGGCGGGCGGCGCGGCGGCGCGGTGCTCGCGCTGGTCGGGCCGCCCGGCGTCGGCAAGACCTCGCTCGGGGAGTCGGTGGCGCACGCCATGGGGCGCAAGTTCGTGCGGGTCGCGCTCGGCGGTGTGCGGGACGAGGCGGAGATCCGCGGCCACCGGCGCACCTATGTGGGCGCCCTGCCGGGGCGGATCGTGCGGGCCATCAAGGAGGCCGGTTCGATGAACCCGGTGGTGCTCCTTGACGAGATCGACAAGGTGGGCTCGGACTTCCGGGGCGACCCGGCGGCCGCGCTCCTCGAAGTGCTCGACCCGGCGCAGAACCACACCTTCCGTGACCACTACCTGGAAGTGGAGCTGGACCTGAGCGACGTGGTCTTCTTGGCCACGGCCAATGTCCTGGAGGCCATCCCCGAGGCCCTGCTCGACCGCATGGAGCTGGTCCGCCTCGACGGTTACACCGAGGACGAGAAGGTCGTCATCGGCCGGGACCACCTGGTGCCCCGCCAGCTCGACCGGGCCGGACTCGCCGAGGGTGAGGTGACGGTCGACGAGAGCGCGCTGCGCAAGCTCGCCGGGGAGTACACGCGCGAGGCGGGGGTGCGCAATCTGGAGCGTTCCATCGCCCGGCTGCTCCGGAAGGTCGCGGCGCAGCACGAGCTGGGCGAGCGGGAGCTGCCCTTCACGGTCGGCGCGGAGGAGCTGCGCGGTCTGATCGGGCGACCGCACCACGTTCCGGAGTCGGCGCAGGACCCGGCCGAGCGGCGCACCGCGGTGCCCGGCGTGGCCACGGGGCTCGCGGTCACCGGGGCGGGCGGCGACGTGCTGTTCGTCGAGGCCTCGCTCGCCGACCCGGAGACGGGTGCGGCCGGTCTGACGCTCACCGGACAGCTGGGTGACGTGATGAAGGAGTCCGCGCAGATCGCGCTGTCCTTCCTGCGCTCCCACGGCGCCGAGCTGGAGCTGCCCGTCGGCGATCTGAAGGACCGGGGCGCGCACATCCACTTCCCGGCCGGCGCGGTGCCCAAGGACGGGCCGAGCGCGGGCATCACGATGACGACGGCGCTCGCGTCGCTGCTCAGCGGACGTCTGGTGCGCACGGACGTGGCGATGACCGGTGAGGTGTCGCTGACAGGGCGGGTGCTGCCGATCGGCGGCGTCAAGCAGAAGCTGCTCGCGGCCCACCGCGCCGGGATCACCACGGTGATCATCCCGAAGCGGAACGAGCCGGACCTGGACGACGTCCCCGCCGAGGTCCTGGAGAAGCTCGACGTGCACGCGGTGACGGACGTCCGGCAGGTGCTCGACCTGGCGCTGGCGCCGGCCGAGGTGAAGGTTCCCGCCGCGGCGTGACGGGCGCGGCGGGGCGGTGAAGGTCCGGGGCTGTGAGGGCCCCGGACCTTGCCGCACCCGCTTCTCAGGGGCGGGGCCGGACGGTCAGCCGTTGGCCAGGGCCTGGACGCGGTCGTAGGCGCCGTTGAACTTGTCGTGGTCGCCGACGATCGGGCCGGAGGACGTGTACTGCCACATGGTGTGGAAGCCCCAGCCGGCGGGGAGTTCGCCGGGGCTGGTGTTGTAGCGCGCGATCCACAGCGGGTGGGCGGAGGCGAAGCCGCCGTAGTTGCCCGTGCACTGCTTCCACCAGGTGGTGGCCGTGTAGATCACGGCGTCGCGGCCGGTGCGGGCCCGGTAGGTGTTCAGGAAGTCCTGGATCCAACTGACCATACCGCTCTGGGACTTGCCGAAGCAGGCGGCGCCGTAGGGGTTCCACTCGATGTCGAGGGCGCCGGGCAGGGTCCTGCCGTCGCGGGACCAGCCGCCGCCGTTGTCGACGAAGTAGTTGGCCTGGGCGGCGCCGCTGGAGGTGTCGGGGGTGGCGAAGTGGTAGGCGCCGCGGATCATGCCGACGTTGTACGAGCCGTTGTACTGCTGCGCGAAGTACGGATTGCGGTAGGAGGTGGACTCCGTCGCCTTCACGTAGGCCCATCGGACGCCGCTGTCCCACAGGGCCTGCCAGTTGACGTTGCCCTGGTGGCTGCTGACGTCGACGCCCTCCGTCTGGGCGGCGTCGCCGCCGCTCGGCCTGCCGCCCTGGCCGTCGTGTTCGATGACGCCCTGGCCCATGCGGGCGCTGCCGCGCGGCGGGATGTCGTCACCGTCGGCGGACTGCGCGGCGCCGGGCAGGGCGACGAGGAGCGCGAGGGCGGACAGGACGGCGAGGAGAACGCCCGCGACGGGATGTCCGCGGCGGGTCGTACGGGATCTGTGCACGGGCATGGCGTGCCTCCGAAAGGCCTCGTGGAGCCCGTTCGGCGCGGGCGTGGCCGAAGGTGTGGCGCTTCGCCGGTACGGCGGACGGGCTCGGTGGGGGGACCTGTCGACATGTCGCTGAACAGTCTGTGCCACTGGTACCCGTGGCACGAGGCTACTGGTGTGAACATGTCACTAATGAAGCTACGCACGTAGACAACGGGAGGGAAGGGGCTCTCGTGGCCGCCGTTGGTCTACGCCTGCGAAATACTGGGCGAGCTGCGGCGATGGCTGCGGCTGGCGAAAACTTTCAGGATCGGGAAAGTGCGGCAGGGGTGCTGACATGCGTGAGGACACGCACCACGGCGGGGGTTCGGTCGGGGACGGGACGGCGGTGGGCGGTGGTGTGGACCACGAGTTCCTCGCCCTGGAGCGGGAGCTGACGCTGCTGCTCCGTCGCGCCCGGGCCTCGTCCGGCGAGATGGCCCGCCAGGTCCACCCGGATCTCGAACCGGCCGCGTACGGGCTGCTCGCCTTCCTGGACGAGTCCGGGCCGCGGCGCGCCACGGACCTGGCCGCCTTCATCGGCGTCGGCAAGGCCACCATGAGCCGTCAGCTGCGGGCCCTGGAGCAGCTCGGCCTGGTCACGCGGGAACCGGACCCCGCGGACGGCAGGGCCTGGCTCGTGCGGCTCACGGAGGAGGGCCGGGACCGGTTCCGCACGGTGCGCCGCGGGCGGCGTGAGCGGTACGTGCGGCAGCTCGCCGGGTGGGACCGGGCCGAGGTGGCCGAGCTGGCCCGGCTGCTCCGGCAGCTCAACGCGCGGGCCGAGTTCTAGACGGCCGCGCTCCGGTCGCGCTCCGGGCCCGCTGAAGCCGCGCTCCGGGCCCGCTTCGGACTGGCGTCCCCTTCCCCTTCACGTAGTCCCGCTGGCGCAATTCCGCCTCGCGCGTGGGTACATGACCCGGCGCGACCGTGCCCGTACGGGCGGGCGTGCCGACGCCGTGGCTACAGCTCCGCGTACACCACGGCCGCGTCGTCGTGTCGCTTTCCGCGTGGGAACGCCGTGCCGTCCGGGTCCGCCGTCTCCAACTCGCGTACGCGCTCGACGAGTCCCCGCGGGCCGTCCTTGCGCAGCAGCGCGAAGCAGTCGGCCCAGCCGCCCTCGCGGAACGTCTCGACCCAGCGCCCGGCCCCGTCCGTGAGCGCGGCGAGGGCCGTGACGGCGGAGCGGGGCAGCTCGCCGGTGACCGCGAGGGCGGCGACGGCGGGGTCGGCGGCGGCGGTGTGGAAGCCGCCCTCCGCGTTCCGCAGCGCCTCGACGGCGGCCGCGTACTCACCGCCGAGCGCCCGCCGTTCGGCGGAGCCGCGTGGCAGCGCCCGTACGGCGTCGCGCAGTGCGCGCACGGCGGCCGGGAGCTCGTCCAGGCGCCGGTCGAGGACCGCGTCCACCACGCCGCCGGGCCCCGCGAGGAGCAGCGCCGAGTCGGACAGGACGAGGTACGAGACGCGCTCGGCGTCCCAGCGGGCGAGGACCACCGTCGCCTGCGGGGTGCGCGGGTGAGAAAGGTCACAGGTGTCACGGTGGGTGTCCGCGGTGCGCGAGACGGCCGTCGCGAGAATCTCAGGGAGCGTCAGATCCGGTCGTGAAACGGACAGTTCGCCCAGTGCGCCGCCGAGGCGCGCGGTGAACCAGGGGACGGAATGCAGACAGCCGACGTCCTCGGCCGGGGGCGTCACGCCGTCGAGCAGGACCAGTGATCCGCCCTGTCCGGACGCGGGCAGCGCGACCGAGGCGTAGTCCTCGTTGGGACGGTCGGGGTCGCCGGGTTCGGTGGCCAGTTCGATGCGCATCGGGTCAGTCTGCCCGAGGCCCGCCGGGGCCCGGCCGGAGGGCGCACGCCGACGCAGGGGCGGCCCGGCGGCGGTGGCCAGGGCAGGGGAAATCGGCCGGAATCGACGGCTCCGAAGGGTGTGGCGGCGCATCCTGCCAAAGCCGTCCACGGACGTCCAACCGGCGCACCGCGCGCGGCCCGCGCGACACGCAGCGTGACTTGCTCGCCAACTCCCAGTCGATGTTCACTCCTTCAGGTGGCCAGGCAGACGATGCGAGACTGCCGCGCACCGGCACTGGAATCGTCTGGCAAGGTCAGGGTCCGTGCCGGGAGCGCTCGCGTTGACGGATCGTCACCCGGGCCCTAGGGCAGACGAAAACAGGAATGCGAGCTCCGGTGCAAGAGATGCGGCCTCGGCGCGAAGGCAGCCAGAAGGCCCCGGGAAGGGCCAGACCGGGCGCCGCGACCCCTCCCTCCGGCCAGGGCACCGCCGCCGCGGGGCGCGAGGGCCGCGCGGAGAACCCCGCCGACGCGTCCGCGGAGGCCGCGCCCCGTACGGACCGGGCGGAGCCCCCCGCCCGCACCGAGCGCCCGGGCGAGACTTCGCCCAGAGCCCGACGCGGCACCGGCACTCCGGCGGACACCGACCTCCCGAGCGACGCCTCGCCCACGCCGCAGCGCGCCACCAACACCTCTGCGAACGCCGAGAGCCCGTCCGACGCTGCGCCCCGCAGCCAGCACGCCACCGGCGGCCAGGCCCGCCCCGAGCGCCCGACCGGTGCCCAGTCCCTGAGCGGCGCCCAGCCCCTGACCGGCGGCCAGTCCCCGACCGGCGTCTCGCCCGCGCTGCGGCCCGCCACCAGCACGTCCGCGGACGCCGAGCACCCGTCCGACGCTGCGCCCCGCAGCCAGCACGCCACCGGCGGCCACGCCCGCAGCGAGCCCCCGACCGGCGGCCACGCCCGCAGCGAGCCCCCGACCGGTGCCCAGCGCCCGACCGGCGCCTCGCCCAGGCCCCAGCACGCCACCCCCCAGCACGCCACCCCCCAGCCCGCCACCGGCACCCCGGCGTCCGCCGAGCCGACGCCCGGGCCGGACCAGCCGGTGCCGCAGCAGGCCGCTGCCGCCCAGCCGAAGGACCCGCAGGCCCCCGCCCCGCAGCCAGGTGCCGTCCAGGCCGCAGTCGCGCAGCCGGGTGCCGACGAAGCCACCCCCCGGGCCCCCAAGGCCCGGGTCCGCAACCGGCTCATCGTGGCCGTCGCCGTGGTCGCCGCCGCCGTGGCCGGGGCCGGGGCGCCCGCGATCATCGCCGCCTCCGGGGACCTCAACGACTCGCAGAGCCTCGTCACGCTGTCCGAGCTCACCCAGCAGGCCATCACGCTCAGCCACTCGCTGGCCGACGAGCGCGACGAGGTCACCGCCTACATCGCCGCCGGGCGCCCGGACGGCAAGGGCCTGTCCGAGAGCCGCAGCGCCCGCGTGGACCGGCGGATCGAGGAGCTGCGGGAGGCCGCCGCCGACGCGAACACCAACAGTTCCGTCACGGCCGGGCTCCGCCGGGACCTCGCGGAGCTCGCCACCGTGCGGCGCTCCGCGCTCACCGGCAGGAGCAGTGCCCTCGACGCCCACAAGGCGTACGCGAAGGCCATCGACGAACTCCACGCCCTCACCCGCGAACTGGCCGAGAAGCTGCCGCCGCGCGCGGGCTCCGGCGCCTACGCGCTCGCCGACCTCGACCACGCCGTCGACCAGGCGGGCGCCACCCGCGGCCTGCTCCTCGCCGCCCTGTCCGTGCCCCGCCCGGCGGCCACAGGGTCCACCGTCGACCCGGTCACCGGCCTGCCCACCTCCGGGGCCGACTCGTCGGACGCCGGGACCGGGCAGCGCGACGACCTCAGCACCGCGGCCCAGCAGGCCCACGTCCGCGAGCTCGCCGCGCTCGCCGACTTCCAGGGCGCCGCGCCCGGCAAGGCCCGCGCCACCTACGAGTCGACGGTCACCGGCTCCGAGGTGACCACCGCAGAGCAGTACCTGGGCCGGCTCACCGACGAGCGCGAGCTGTCCGCCGCCGACCAGCGCCTCGACCGGGACAAGGTCAACGCCGCCCTCTCCGCCCGCATCGAGGCCATGCGCGGCGCCGAGAACGCGCTCGCCGCCGACCGTACGAAGAGCCTCGCCGAGCTGCGTGACGACGATGTCACCGCCCTGGAGATCAGGGTGGCGCTCGTGGGAGCGCTGCTGCTCCTCGCCGTCGGCGTCGCCATGGCGACGGCCCGCTCGCTCACCCGGCCGCTCGCCGTGCTCCGCCTCGGCGCGGCCCGGGTGGCGGCGGCGCCCGCGACGGCGGAGCCGGTGCGGTTCACCGGCCGTGACGACGAGTTCGCTGCCGTCGTCCGGTCCGTCAACGCGCTGCACAGCCACGCCGTCGCTGTCCAGGAGCGCCTCGGTACGCTCGAAGCCGACCGCAAGCACCTCATCGGGCGGCGCCAGACGATGGCCGACGCCCGCCAGGCGATGGCCGACGAGCGCGACGCGCTGCGCGCCGAACTCGCCGAGGCCGCCACGCACCTGGACCGGGTGCGGCGCGGCATCCAGGGCACGTTCGTGAACCTCGCGCTGCGCACGCTCGGCCTCGTCGAGCGCCAGCTCGCCGTCATCGAGAACCTGGAGGAGCGCGAGCAGGACCCCGACCGGCTCGCCACCCTGTTCAAGCTCGACCACCTCGCCACCGTCACGCGGCGCCACAGCGAGAACCTCCTCGTCCTCGCGGGCGCCGACCACGGCCATCAGCACGCGGGCCCGGTGCCGCTCGTCGACGTCGTGCGCGCCGCGGTCAGCGAGATCGAGCGGTACGAGCGCGTCCGCATCGCCACGCTGCCGTCGCACGCGCACATCGCCGGGTTCGCCGCGGACGACATCAGCCACCTGGTGGCGGAGCTCCTGGAGAACGCGACGTCGTTCTCGCCGCCCGACTCCTCCGTCGAGGTGTCCGGCTGGCTCCTGGAGAACGGCGAGGTGATGCTCTCCGTACAGGACGACGGCATCGGCGCGAGCGTGGAGCGGCTGCGGGAGCTGAACGCGCGGCTCGCCGAGTACGCCGCGTTCTCCCCCGAGGACGCGTACGAGCACGAGAGCGGCGACGCGCTCGGGCTCGGCCTGTACGTGGTGGCCCGGCTCGCGGCCCGGCACGGGGCGCGGGTGCGGCTGCGCGAGCAGAAGCAGGGCGGCGTGGCCGCCGTCGTGGTGCTGCCCGACGGCATACTCACCGAGCCGCCCGCCGCCGTGGCCCCGGCGCCCGAACCGCCCGCTCTGCCGGGTGCCGCCGCGCAGCCGAACGCCGCTCTGCCGGATGCCGCCGCGCAGCCGAACGCCGTGCCGTCGGCCCCGACCCAGGCCGCCACCGGGCCCGTCGCCGTGCCCGCCGCCCGGGGCGGGGAACCGCCCGCGGCCCCGCCCGGTTCCGAGGCGGAGGCCGACTCCCACGAGCTGCCGACGCGCGCGGGGGAGCGGGACCTCCAGCCGGAGCTCCAGCCGGCGCTCCAGCCGGACCCCCTGATCGCGGCCGCCGAGACCACCCTGGAACTCCTGGCACCGACCTTCGGGACCGACCACCCCGACCGGCCCCAGGAGCCGTCGGCGCCCGCGCGGCCCGCCGACGAGGTGCCCGCCGAACCACCGGCCCGCCCCGAGCAGGAAGCGCCGACCCCGGCGCACCCCGGCCGCGTCGAGCCCGAGGCGGACACCCCGCCCACGGACGCGCCCCAGGTCTTCACCGCCAAGGGCCTGCCCAAGCGGACCCCGAAGGTCAGCCCGATCGCCGGGGGACTCACGCCCCGGCCGCGCCCCACCGGTGTCGACGCCGAGGAACTGCGGCGCAGGCTCGGGGGGTTCCAGCGGGGCGCCAGGAGCGGGCGGCGCGACGTGGCGGCGGAGCTCGCCGGGGAGGCGGCCCGCGGCCGGGGCACGGCCGGGCCCCGAGGCGCGGCGAAGGACACAGGCACAGCAGAGACCGCAGATGTTCCGGGGGACCCAGTCGAGGAGGCAAGCAGTTGACTGCGCCCATGCGCACGCCCGGTTCTTCCGCCCAGACCACGAAACCCGAGGAGTCCACGGAACCCGGACGGCCCGACGGGGCCGCAGGGCCCGCGCAGGCCGGGCCCACCGTGCACGGCCTGAGCAGCGAGGCCCGCAATCTGCACTGGCTCCTGACCAACCTCGTCGAGGAGGTCACCGGCATCCTCTCGGTCGCCGTCGTCTCGTCCGACGGCCTCCTGCTGCTGTCCTCCGACCCCGCCCGCAACGCCGAGCGCCGCCCCGCCCACCGCCCCACCGGGCCCCGGGGGTCGAGCGCGGACCTCGCCACCATCGTGTCCGGGCTCGGCAGCCTCACCCTCGGCGCGGCGCAGCTCATGGACGGCGGATCGGTCAAGCAGACCGTCGTCGCCATGGCCGAGGGCAGCCTCTTCGTGATGGCGATCAGCGACGGCTCGCTGCTCGGGGTGCACGCGACGCCCGACTGCGACATGACGGTCGTGGCGTACCACATGGCGCTGTTCGTCGGCCGGGCCGGGCACGTCCTGACGCCCGAACTCCGCAGCGAGCTGCGGCAGTCGCTGGAGAGCGTCTGATGGGCGCGGGCGCGGCGGCGCCCCGCCTGCCGGTGCGCGGCGCCGACCGGAAGCCCGCCCGGGTCCGGCCGTACTCGCTCACCGGCGGCCGCACCCGGTTCGGGCACGTCCTGCTCGTCGAGACGTTCGTGGCCGCGCAGCCCGCGCTCGAAGCGGCCGAGGAGCGGCGCGAGCTGGGGCGGGGCGACTCCCTGAGCGCCCGGGTGATGCCGGAGCTCCTCGCGATCGTGGAGCTCTGCCGCCGGATGCGTACGGTCGCGGAGATCTCGGCGCTGCTGAAGATACCGCTCGGCGTGGTCCGCGTTCTGCTCAGCGACCTCGCCGACCAGGGAAGGATCCGCGTGTACGGGACGGGCCACGGCCCGGGGCGGCCGGACCGCGCGCTGCTGGAAAGGGTGTTGCATGGGCTCCGCGGCATCTGAGACCCGGGTCCAGGAACTCCTCGACGGCGAAGAGGCCGTACAGGACTGGCAGCTGGACCGCACGCGCGCGCCGATCGCCACGAAGATCGTGGTCGCGGGCGGCTTCGGCGTCGGCAAGACGACGCTCGTCTCGGCCGTCTCCGAGATCACGCCCCTGCGGACGGAGGCGCTGATGACGCAGGCCAGCGCCGACACCGACGATCTGAGCGCGACCCCGGGCAAGACCACGACCACGGTCGCCATGGACTTCGGGCGCATCACGCTGGCCGACGACCTCGTCCTGTACCTGTTCGGCACGCCGGGGCAGCAGCGCTTCTGGTTCATGTGGGACGACCTGGTGCGCGGCGCGATCGGCGCGGTCGTCCTCGCCGACACCCGCAGGCTCACCGACTGCTTCGCCGCGCTCGACTACTTCGAGAGCTGCGGGATTCCGTACGTCGTGGCGGTCAACCACTTCGAGGGCACCGAGCGCTACGAGGCGGAGGACGTCCGCGAGGCGCTCACCGTGGCCGACCGGATACCCGTGCTGATCATGGACGCGCGGCAGCGGCCCTCCGTGATCGAATCGCTGCTCGCCCTGGTGGGCCACGCGCTGGACGAAACGCCCGAGTGACGGCTCGGGCGTGCCCGCGCCCGTGCGCCCGCCGCGTTCCATGAGGTAGGGAAGGACCCGCATGCGCAAGATACTCATCGTCGGAGCCGGTCAGTCCGGTCTCCAGCTCGCGCTCGGACTCCAGTCAGGGGGGTACGAGGTCACGCTGATGTCCAACCGCACGGCGGACGAGATCCGTTCGGGCCGGGTCATGTCGACGCAGTGCATGTTCGCCACCGCGCTCCAGCACGAGCGCGATCTGGGGCTGAACTTCTGGGAGTCACAGGCCCCGGACATCGAGGGCGTCGGCGTCTCCGTCGCCGGGCCCGACTCCGCCCGCGTCATCGACTGGGTGGGACGGCTCGACGGCCACGCGCAATCCGTCGACCAGCGCGTGAAGATGGCCGGGTGGATGGAGACGTTCGCCCAGCGCGGCGGCCAGCTCGTCATCCACGGCGCGGCCGTCGGCGACCTCGACTACTTCTCGCGCGCCTACGACCTGGTCCTGGTCTCGGCGGGCAAGGGCGAGCTGGTGTCGATGTTCGAGCGCGACCCGCGGCGGTCGCCGTACGCCGCGCCGCAGCGGGCGCTCGCCGTCGCCTACGTCCACGGCCTCGGGCCGCGCCCGGAGCACCCCGAGTTCGACGCGGTCCGCTGCAACCTCGTGCCGGGGGTCGGCGAGCTGTTCGTGATGCCGACGCTCACCACGTCCGGACGGGCGGACATCCTCTTCTGGGAGGGCGTTCCGGGCGGCCCGCTCGACGTCTTCCAGGGCGTGAAGGACCCCGGCGAGCACCTCGCCCTCACCCTGCAACTCCTGGAGAAGTTCCTGCCCTGGGAGTACGCGCGCGCCACGAAGGCCGAGCTGACCGACGCGGGCGGCACGCTGGCCGGGCGGTACGCCCCCACCGTGCGCAAGCCCGTCGGGCGGCTGCCCTCCGGCGGCCTCGTCCTCGGCGTCGCCGACGTGGTCGTCGCGAACGACCCGATCACCGGGCAGGGATCCAACTCCGCCTCCAAGTGCGCGGCGTCGTACCTGACGTCCATCGTGGAGCACGGGGACCGGCCCTTCGACGAGGCCTGGATGGAGGCCGCGTTCGAGCGGTACTGGGAGACCGCGCGGCACGTCACGAAGTGGACCAACGCGATGCTGGCGCCGCCGCCTGAGCACGTCATCGGCCTCCTCGGGGCGGCGGGCGAGCTCAAGCCCGTGGCCGACCGCTTCGCCAACGGCTTCAACGATCCGGCGGACTTCGAGGGGTACTTCTACGAGGCCGCGCGCGCGGAGGCGTACCTGGCCGAGGTGGCCGGGGCGTAAGTCCCTTCCCGGTCCGGGGGCTCCGTCCCCGAGACCCCCGCTCCGCAAACGCCGGAGGGGCTGTTCGCGGCCCCTCCGGCGACCGTGGCCCCCACCTCGGCCTCCCTTTGCCGCTCCTCAGCGGTGAAGCGTCCGGCGTCGAGTTCCTCCGCGATCTCCTCGTCCTGGGCCATCAGCAGGTCCAGGTTCGCGTCGCCCGTCTCCAGGACCTCGACGCTGGTGGACGAGGGGTCAACAAGTTACGCACAAGGGATTGACGGTCTTGCTGACAAGCAGTCTTATAAGAGGTGACCGCGGGTAACCCGCCTCAGGCACCTCAGACAGCACCCCGAAGAGCAGGAGACCTCATGACGACCGTGACCGAAGACGGCGAGCTCACCGTTCTGCGGGACGCGCTCGGCCTGCTCAAGGACCGCGAGCAAGTGGCCGTCCGGCTCCTGGAGTCCTCCGCCAAGCACTCCTTCGACCCGGACCGGGAGATCGACTGGGACGCCCCCGTCGAGGACGGCAAGTGGTTCTGGCCGCCGGAGCTCGTCTCGCTCTACGACACCCCGATGTGGAAGCGGATGTCCGAGGAGCAGCGCTTCGACCTCGCCCGGCACGAGGCGGCCTCGCTCGCCTCGCTCGGCATCTGGTTCGAGATCATCCTGATGCAGCTGCTCGTACGGCACATCTACGACAAGTCCGTGACCAGCGCGCACGTGCGGTACGCGCTCACCGAGATAGCCGACGAGTGCCGCCACTCGATGATGTTCGCCCGCATGATCCAGAAGGGCAACGCGCCCACGTACCCCGTGACGCGGCTCAACCACAACCTCGCCCGCGTCCTGAAGACCGTCTCGACCACGCCCGGTTCGTTCGCCTGCACGCTGCTCGGCGAGGAGATCCTCGACTGGATGCAGCGCCTGACGTTCCCGGACGAGCGCGTGCAGACCCTGGTGCGCGGCGTGACCCGCATCCACGTCGTGGAGGAGGCCCGGCACGTCCGCTACGCGCGCGAGGAGCTGCGCCGCCAGATGGTCACCGCCCCGCGCTGGGAGCGCGAACTGACCCGGATCAGCTCCGGCGAGGCCGCCCGCGTCTTCTCCATCGCCTTCGTCAACCCGCAGGTCTACACGGACGTGGGCCTCGACCGCCGCGAAGCCCTCGCCCAGGTCAAGGCGAGCGGCCACCGCCGCGAGGTCATGCAGAGCGGGGCGAAGCGCCTCACCGACTTCCTCGACGACATCGGGGTCCTGCGCGGGGTGGGCCGCAGGCTGTGGCGGTCGTCGGGGCTGCTCGCCTGAGCGCGCCGCGGGGCAGCGCCCGAAGGGGCGCGGGGCCGTGTCGGTGTGCGGCTCCGCCGCGCCGGCGCGACCGGCCACGACGAACCCGCAGGTGACGGAAGGCCCATTGGTACGACAACCCGGTTACCCTGCGGGGCATGACCACTACCCGTGCGTACCGACGCCTCAGCGTCGAGGCGCGGCGGAGCCAGCTGCTCGACGCCGCCCTCTCGCTGTTCGCGCACCGCGCGCCCGAAGAGGTCTCGCTCGACGACGTGGCGGAGGCCGCGGGCGTCTCGCGCCCCCTCGTCTACCGCTACTTCCCGGGCGGCAAACAGCAGTTGTACGAGGCCGCGCTGCGGTCGGCCGCCGACGACCTCCAGCAGTGCTTCGCCGAGCCCCAGGACGGGCCGCTCACCCAGCGCCTGTCCCGGGCCGTCGACCGGTACCTGGCGTTCGTGGACGAGCACGACGCCGGGTTCAGTGCGCTGCTCCAGGGCGGCAGCGTGGTGGAGACCTCCCGGACGACCGCCATCGTGGACGAGGTCCGGCGCTCCGCCGTCACGCACATCCTCGCCCACATGGACCTCGCCGAACCGGCCGGACCGCGGCTGCGCACCACCGTGCGGATGTGGGTCACCGCGGTGGAGGCGGCCTCCCTGATCTGGCTCGACGAGGACAAGCGGCCGCCGCTCGACGAGCTGCGGGAGCTGCTCGTCGAGCAGTTCGTGGCCCAGGTCGCGGCCACCGCCGGGCGGGATCCGCAGACCGCCGACGTGGTGCGCCGCGCCCTCGCCCTGGAGAGCCCCGAGGGGCCGGTGGGCGAGCTGGTCCGGCGGATCCTGCCGGTGGTCGCGGAGGCCGCGCACCTGGTGTGACGGGCGCCCGGGGGCCGGGGTGACGGACACTGGGCCGGTGAAGAGTGAAGACACCCCCTTCGTGGGCGGCCCGCTGGACGGCCGCGTGCTCCCGGTCCTGCTCGGGCCGACCGGTCATCCGCCGAAGGTGTACCGGGTCCCGGTGCCGGACGACGCGGGGGGCGAGCCCACGGTGCTCGTCTACCGCCGGGTGGCCGCCGAGTCCGCGAAGCGGTTCGGGCTGCACGCGGGCTGGCGGTACGAGTACGCGCCCGACGCGGACCCCCGCGGCGGCCGCCTGCGCGACCTGAAGTGGCCCTGGTCCAAACCGGGCCCTCCGGCCGGGCAGGGGAGCGGCTGAGCCCCGGTGGCCCGCCAGCGCGCTGCCCGCCAGCGCGCTGCGCGCTCGTCCTCAAGCGCCGGACGGGCTTGATCTCGCCGCGGCACCGCCGTCGACCGCGTGCAACTGGACGCGCCGCGCGCCCCAAGGACGAGTGACCTCGTTGCGCCAACCGCCCACCGCCGGGAGGCGGGCCCCGCCCGGCGGCCGGATGCTCGCGGTGCGCGCCGGAAGGCCCGTCGCGCACCGGAGGTGATGACGTGTCAGGAAGGCTGCTGCGCTGGGCCTGCGCGGGCTCCGCGCTCTCCGCGCTGGTGACGACGCCCCTCCCCGCGCTGCCACCGGCCCACGCCGCCCCCAGGCCCGCCCCCGCCCCGGGCGAGCGCTCCGTGGCCACCCTCCTGACGGACCTCCAGCGCCTGTACCGCCAGGCCGAGGAGTCCACCGAGACGTACAACGCCACCGACGAGAAGCTCAAGGAGCAGCGCCGCAAGGTCGCCGACCTCGACCGCCGCCTCGGTGCGGCACGGGCCGCCGCGCGCGACGGCCGCGGCGCCGCGGGCCGCCTGGCCCGTCAGCAGTACCAGAACAACAGCGTGGAGATCTCCTCCTACGTCCGGCTGCTGCTCGCCCGCAGCCCGCGGGGCGCCCTCGACCAGCGCCACGTGCTGCGCCGGGCCGCCGCCGACCGGGCCGCGGCCGTCGCCCGCCTCGCCGACGGCGAGAAGCGGGCCGACGCCCTCGCCCGCGCCGCCCAGCGCGCCCTGGCCGCGCAGGAGTCCCTCGCCCGGCGCCAGGAGCGGGCCCGCGACGGCGTCCGGACGCGGCTGCGCGAGGTCGAGGAGCTGCTCGCCTCGCTCAGCACCGAGGAGCTCGCCGCGGTCGGCCGGGCCGAGCGCACCGGCGCGGACGCCGCCCAGCGCGAGCTCGTCGCGTCCGGGGCGCTCGGCGCGCCCGGCGTCCGGCGGGCCCCTTCGGCCCGGGGGGAGCGGGCCGTGCGGTACGCCGTCGCACAGATCGGCAAGCCGTACGAGTGGGGCGCGGAGGGGCCCGCCACGTTCGACTGCTCCGGGCTCACGCAGCGGGCGTGGGGCGCGGGCGGGCGGGAGATCCCGCGGACCAGTCAGGAGCAGTGGGCGCGCCTGCCCCGGGTGCCGCTGCGGCAGCTGCGCCCCGGCGACCTGGTCGTCTACTTCCCCAAGGCCACGCACGTCGGGCTCTACCTCGGCGACGGGCTCGTGGTGCACGCGCCCCGGCCCGGGGCGAAGGTGAAGGTCTCCCCGCTCGCGGCGAACCCCCTGCTCGGCGCGGTCCGCCCCGACAGGGGCGCAACACCGGTGTCCGACTACCGCCCGCCGCGCTTGCCCGCGGGGGCCCGTGCGGGCGCGGATACGGGGCTGAGCGAGGACCTGCCCTGAGCGGCACGGCCCCATAGGGGGCGCGGGGCTGTGTCATGTGCGGCTCCGCCGCGCGGGCGCGACCAGCCACAACGCACCCGCAGATGACAGGCGGAAGCAGAGCCCTCAGCCGGAGAGCGCGGCCTCCATCACCGCCCGGGCGACGGGGGCGGCGCTCCCCCCACCGCTGATGTCCGCGCGGGACGCGGCCGCGTCCTCGACGACCACCGCCACCGCCACCGACGGCTCCCCGTCCCCCGGCTTCTGCGCCCAGGAGATGAACCAGGCGTACGGCGTACCGGAGTTGCCGAGCCCGTGCTGCGCGGTGCCGGTCTTGCCGCCCACGGTCACACCGGGGATCGCCGCGTTCGTGCCGGTGCCCTGCTCGACGACCTCCGTCATCAGCTCCCGAAGGCGCAGCGCCGTGCCGGGCCCCATGGCCTGGTGGAGCGTGCGCGTGGCCGTCGTGTCCACCGTGGTCCCGGACCCGGTGGTGGTCCGCTCCACGAGGTGCGGCGCCTTGACGAAGCCGCCGTTGGCGACGGCCGCCGCCACCATCGCCATCTGCAGCGGCGTGGCCCGGGTGTCGTACTGGCCGATGGCCGAGAGCGCGAGCTGCGCCCGGTCCATCGACGTGTCGAAGGTGCTGGCGGCCACCGACGACGGCACCTTGATCCCCGGGTCGTTGAAGCCGAACTTCCCCGCCGTCTCCACCAGCGCGTCGAGCCCCGTGTCGGCGCCCAGCTTGGCGAACACGGTGTTGCACGACCACCGGAAGGCGTAGCGCAGGCTCGCGTCGGTGCAGCCGGTGACCTCGTTCGAGAGGCGCGTGGAGGTCCCGGGGAGCGTGTACGGGTCGGGGGACTTCGTCGGCGCGTCCAGGTCGGTGATCTCGCCCGCGTCGAGCGCGGCCGCCGCCGTGACCACCTTGAACGTCGAGCCGGGCGGATACGTCTGGCGCAGCGCGCGGTTCAGCATCGGCTTGTCGGGGTCGCCGTTGAGCCGGGCCCAGGAGTCCGCCACCGAGCGGCTCGTCCCGGAGAGCCGCTCGGGGTCGTACGACGGCGTGGACACCAGCGCGAGGATCCTGCCGGTGGCCGGTTCCAGCGCGGCCACGGCGCCCTTCTTGCCGTCGAGCCCGGCGTGGGCGGCCCGCTGCACCGCGGCCCTGACGGTGGTGACGACGTCGCCGCCGGGGCTCCGCGACCGGGTGAGGTCGTGCCACAGGGGCAGCGGCGCGAGCATCGGGTCGGTGCCGGAGAGCACCGAGTCCTCGGCGTGTTCCAGGAACGTCGTGCCGTACACCTGCGAGGCGAAGCCCGTCACCGGCGCGTACAGCGGGCCGTTCGTGTACGTCCGCTCGTGGCGCAGCTGCTCGTGGGTGTCCTTGGAGCCGGTGACCGGGCGGCCGTCCACCAGGATGTCGCCGCGGGGCACGGCGAAACGCTCGATGGCCCGGCGGCGGTTGGCGGGGTTGTCGTCGTACCTCTCGGCGTCGAAGACCTGCACGCGGGTGGCGTTCACGAGGAGCGCCACGAGCAGCAGCAGACAGAACGCCGCGGCGTGGCGGATGTACCGGGTCACGGGGACGCCTCCTGCTGCGGCCGGGCCCCGGCGGGCTCCTCGCCGGCCGGGGCGTGGGCGCGGGCCGAGTCGCTCAGCCGGATGAGCAGCGCCACGATGATCCAGTTGGTGACGACGGACGAGCCGCCCTGTGCGAGGAACGGCATCGCCATGCCGGTCAGCGGGATGAGACCGGTCACGCCGCCCGCGATCACGAACACCTGGAGCGCCACGATCGAGGCGAGCCCGACGGCCAGGAGCCGCCCGAAGGGGTCGCGCAGCGCGAGCCCGGCGCGGTAGCCGCGCTCCACGAGCAGCGCGTAGAGCAGGAAGATCGCCGCGAGCCCGGCGAGGCCCAGCTCCTCGCCCGCCGTGGCCAGGATGAAGTCGGACTTCGCGGCGAAGCCGATGAGGATGGAGTGGCCGAGCCCGAGCCCGGTGCCGAGCAGCCCGCCCGCCGCGAACGCGAAGAGCGACTGGGCGAGTTGGTTGGGGCCCTGCCCCGCCTCGATGGAGGCGAAGGGGTGCAGCCAGTCCGCGACGCGGCTGTGCACGTGCGGTTCGAGCGAGCCGACCGCGTAGGCGCCCGCCGCCGCGAGGAGCAGGCCGACGGCGATCCAGCCGGTGCGGCCCGTGGCGACGTACAGCAGGACCACGAAGAGCCCGAAGAAGAGCAGCGAGGTCCCCAGGTCCCGCTCCAGGACCAGGACGCCGACGCTCAGCAGCCAGATCGCCACGACCGGGCCGAGCACGCGTCCGGTGGGGAGCTGGACGAACTTCCACAGGGTGCGGCCCGTGGTGGCGAGGGCGGTGCGGTTGGCCGCGAGGTAGCTGGCGAAGAACACCGCGAACAGGATCTTCGCGAACTCGCCCGGCTGGATGGAGAATCCGCCGACCCGGATCCAGATGCGGGCGCCGTTCACGGCCGGGAAGAAGATCGGCACGATCATCAGCACGAGCGCCGCGACGACGGAGAGGTACGCGTAGCGCCGCAGCAGCCGGTGGTCGCGCAGCAGGACCACGACCGCGACGCACAGGCCGACGCCGATGGTGGACCAGACGAGCTGCGTCGGCGCGGCCCGGTCGCCGGGCGTCTCCAGGTCGAGCCGGTAGATGAGGACGAGCCCCAGGCCGTTGAGGAGCACGGCGATCGGCAGGAGCAGCGGGTCGGCGTACGGGGCGCGCAGCCGCACCGCCAGATGGGCGAGGAGCGCGAGCACGCCGAGCCCGGCGCCGTAGCCGGCGGCGCCGGGCGGGACGGAGCCGGTCCTGGCCAGGCCCACGTCGCAGTAGCCGTAGACCGAGAGCAGGACGGCGACGACGATCAGGGCGAGTTCGGTGCCCCGGCGCCGCGGGACGCGGACCTCCATGCCCGGAACGTAGCAAGCTCCGGGCTTAATGTCCGGTTATGCCCCGCCTGGACTCCGGTGGCTCAGCACCAGCGCGGGGCGGGCCCGATGTTGGCGATGTAGTGCGCGGCGCCCCAGGCCCACGTGCCGTCGGTGAGGAGGTACCAGCGGTCGTTGCCCTGGATGTGCTCGCCGCGCGTCTTGCAGAAGATGTGCACGATCTTGCCGTACGGCTCGTACCGGACGACCTTGCTGCCCCGCGTGGGCCGGTCGCGCAGGAGCAGCCCGGGCTTGGCGGTGACCTTGCCCTGGTAGCTGCGGGGGTGCTCGTTGCCCTCGGCGGCGAGGGCCGGGGCGGTGGCCAGCGTGCTGGCGGCGAGCGCGCCGCCGGCGACGGCTATGCCGACGCGGACGGCGAGGGAGCGGGGGCGCAGGGCCATGAGGGTCTCCTCGGGGGAGTGGGGTGGACGGCCGGTCCATAGGCCGCGATTCACGCTAAGAGCGACATCCGGCCACCGCAAAAGGGTCACGTACGGTCAGACGTCCCCGTCAGGCCCGGACTTCGTCCTGCTCGTCCCCGGAGAGCCGCTCGGCGCCCGGCAGCGTGAGCGTGGCGACCGCTCCCGTCCCTTGCTCCACATTGGTGAAGGTCAGGGTCGCGCCGACCACCCGCGCCTGGCCGAGCGCGATGGTCAGGCCGAGGCCGTGGCCCTTGGTGGTGCCCTCGGTGCGGAAGCGCTGCGGGCCGTGTTCCACCAGGTAGTCGGGGAAGCCGGGGCCGTGGTCCCGCACGGTGATCACCGGCCCGTCCACGGTCAGGGACACCGGCGGCGCCCCGTGCTTGACGGCGTTCGCCACGAGGTTGCCGAGCACCCGCTCCAGGCGCCGCCCGTCGCTCTCCACCACGAGGTCGCGTACGACGATCAGTTCCACCTCGGCGCCCGAGGCGCCCGGGTCGCGCAGCACGCGCTCCGCCAGTGGAGCGAGCCGCACCGCGTCCAGGTCCACGCGTTCGTTGCGCGTGTCGAGCCGGGAGATCTCCAGGAGGTCCTCGGTGAGCGTGCGCAGGGCGGCCACCCGGTCCCTGACCAGCTCGGTCGGGCGGCCCGGCGGCAGCAGCTCGGCCGCCGCGTGCAGACCGGTCAGCGGGGTGCGCAGCTCGTGCGCCACGTCCGCGGTGAACCGCTGCTCGCTCAGGAGCTTGCCCTGGAGCGAGGAGGCCATGGTGTCCAGGGCCCCGGAGACCGTGGCCACCTCGTCCTGGTGGCGGCCGGGGTCGTGGGTGCGCGGGTCGTGCACGCGCGCGTCCAGGTCACCCGCGCTGATGCGGCGCGCGACCCGGGCCGTCAGATGCAGGCGCCGCGTCACGCGCGTCACCGCGAACGCCCCGACCAGCAGGGTCGCGCCGATCGCGAGGACGGACGAGCCCAGGATCGCCCGGTCGAGGCCGTCGATGGTGCGGGCGCCCTGGGCGTAGTCGACCTCCACGGCGATCGCCCGGCCGCCGTCCGCGGGCCCCGCCGCCCACACCGTGGGCGTCCGGTCGTGGTCGCCGACCATCGTGCCGCGCTGTCCGTCCACGGCGAGGTCGCGCAGACGGCCCGGCAGGCCCGGCGGGTCGATGCCCGCACCCGGGCCGAGGCGGCCGCCCGCCTCGTACTGCTTGGTGGCGTCGTCGAGCCGGGACAGGGCGCGCTCGCGGGCCTGGCCCACGGTCTGGTTCGTCACCGCCACGTGCACGAGCACGCCGAGCAGGGCCGCGAGGGCGCAGCACATCACGGCGATGAAGACCGCGGCCTTCCACGTCAGGGTCGCCGTCCAGGCGGGCAGGCGCAGCGGGAGCCGGGGGCGGCGCGGCCCGTTCGGGCCGGTCATTCGCCCGCGTCCGGGTGCTCGCCGGAGCTCGGGCCGGGGGCCGGGGCCTCCTCGGCGGGGATCTCGGTCATCTCGGGTGCCGGGCTGCGCGCGCCCTTGGGCCGCGGCGCGTCGGAGGAGCGCAGGAACTCGTCCCGGGTCGGCAGCATCGCCCGCTGGTGGCGGTCCCAGGACCAGGCCGTGCGGTACTCGTAGCCGGGGATGTCGGAGGCCGCGCGGAGCACCAGGTCGCGTCCGGCGAGCTCCACGCCGAGCACGGCGTCGGACGTGCCCATGATCTGCGTCAGATGGCCCTTGTCCATCGCGTAGACACGGATGGCCAGCTGCTCCTCGGGCATGCGGATGCCGATGACCATGTCGTCCTTCCCGTCACCGGTGAAGTCGCGGTAGTACGCCTTGAGGACCGGGCACTCCCTGTCCTTCTTGCCGCAGTTCTTCAGGGCGTCCGCGGTCTCCTTGTAGAGCGCGGACGGGCCGCTGTAGTCGTCGGGGTGCGCGGCCGCCTGCGCCTTCACGATGGCGACGGGACTCACCTTGTGGAGGTCGCCGCCGGGCACCCGCACGCCCTTGACCTCCTCGGTGTCCGCCGTGCCGTAGTCACCGATCGGCGAGGACGCGGGCGGCAGGTCGGGCCAGAGCCGGGTGGGGCCGACGGCCGTGGGGGTCGCGCCCGAGCTGCGCAGGTCGCCCGGGTCGCCGCAGCCCGCGGCGAACGCGCCCGCCAGCAGCGCGACGGCTGCTGCGGCGAGCGCGCTGCGGCGGCTGCTGCGGTTCAACGGCACTCCTGCGGGCCAAGGACGGGGGCGAGGCGCGCGGGGCCAGGAGCCGGGGGAGCCTGGTCACCGCACGAGGTCGGCGTAGAGAATGATGTTGTCGGCGCGGTGTCCGTTCCTGATCGGGCCGCCGCACGTCAGCAGGCGCAGCTCCGGCCGGTCGGTCGTCCCGTACACCTTATGGGTTGGAAAGTCTTTCTTGTCGACCTGCTGGATCTCGCGCACCCGGAACCTCGCCGTGCTGCCGTCCGCGCGCGGCACCATGATGGCGTCGCCGACCTTCACCCGGGCCACGTTCCGCATCAGCGCCGGGCCGTTCACGGTGTCGTAGTGCGCGACGAGCACGGCCGCGCCCTTCTGGCCGGGCGTGACGCCGCCCGTCCACCAGCCCGGGACCTCCGCCTTCGTGACCGGCGGCACCTCCAGCTCGCCGTCCGCGCCGATGCCGAGGTCCAGCATCTGCGAGGCGTCGACACCGGCTGCCGGAATCCGCAGGCCGGTCGGCTTCGACTCCTTCAGGGGTGCCGGGGCCTGTCTGGCCTGCGCGGTCGCCGCGTTCTTCACGGTCACATCGGGTGCGGCGGCGGTCCGGCCGCCCTGGCCGCAGGCGATGAGCCCGACGCCGACGGCGGCGGTGAGGGCGGCGGCCGCGGCGATGCGTCCCGTGCGGCGGCGGGCGGGGGCGGCGGCGTCTTCCTGGGGCTGCGTGGTCATGGGCGCTCCTGGTCTTGCGGGGGAGTCGTCGAGAAGGGGGGGCGGCCCGGATCAGCCGTCGGTACGGCCGCGGCGCAGCATCGCGAAGCCGAGGCCCGCGGCACCGGCGGCGGCCATGGCGCCGCCCGCCGCGAGGAACGCGGGGTTCCCGCTGTCGCGCAGCCCCTCGGTGCCCGCGCGGACGCCGCCCTTCGGCGCGGTGGTGCGGGAGACCGAGGGGGCGGGCTCGGCGGCGAACGCGCCGGTGGCGGGGGCGAGGAGCGCGCCGCCCGCGAGCGCGGCGACGGCGGCGGTCCGGAGGGCGGCGGTGCGGCGGCGGGGATGGCTCACGGTACGTTCCTTGCGCTCGTGCGGCGGGGGCCCGGGGCCCGGCGGGTGCGATGACGGCTACGACGCTAGGCGGCCGCCGTTGCGGCGGTTCGGCGAGTGTGTAACAGCGCGCCATAGCTGTGCGGGCAGTGCCGTTACGGGACACGAGGAGCAGGGCGCACGGACCGGGCCCAGCGGGGCGAACCCCGGGCGAACAGGCATGAACTTCCGTGCGGCCCCGTCAGCTTCTTGCCGCGGGCGCGTCCGGGCTGTTCCCATGGTCGGTGGGGTGATGGGGATGAGCGGACTGCGTGTCGTACCGGCGTTCCGGCACGGTCAGGAGCGGCTCTACGTGTGCCGGGCGGACGGCAGGAACGTGGCCTGGTACGACCGTGAGACCGCCCGTGTGAACCTGCTCAGCGCGGCCGAGGAGGAGGACGTCCTGCACGTCCTCGCCCCCTTCCTCACCGGGAACGTCGCGGTCGGGCCGCCCCCCGTGCCCACCCCCGCCGAGCTGGCCAGGCTCTCCCTCCACCCCGACGACGACCTCGCCCCGAACCGGCCCGGCGAGGCGCTGCGCGTCCAGCTCGAACGCGATCCGCCCTCGGCCCGCAAGCTGCGCTCCGACCCGCGGAGCCGGGCCCTCGCCGCCGAGGTCGCCGTCGGCGAGGCCCTCGACCGGCTCGACGCCGTGGGCTGGCACACGCTGCACTCCGTCGGCCTGCCCGGCGGCGCCCGCATCCACCACCTCCTGATCGGCCCCGGGGGGCTCTTCTGCGTCCACGCGGTGCCCGCGCGGCGGCAGCGGGTGCGCGTCACCGACCCCCTGGTGGCGGTCGGCCGCGCCCGGCCCGCCCCGCTCCTGCGGGAGCTGCGCGCCGACGCCGCGCGCGCCTCCTTCGCCCTCACCGCCGAGGTCCGGGCCGTCCTCGTGCCCGTCGGCGCGGTCTCCGTCGAGGCCACCGCGGAGCCGCGCGAGGTCCACGTGCTGACCGAGGCGGACCTGCCGGGGCTGGCGCGGGCGGGGGGCGTGCTCAAGCCGGCGGATGTGGAGGCGCTGCACGCACTGGCCCGCGACCGCCACGTCTGGCACCGGGTCTAGGGCCCGGGGCCTCCCGGCCGGGGGTGGCGGGCGGGCCCGCCCTGCGGGGGGTGGGGGGGCCGCTTTCCCTCCACCCCTGTGGGCAATCGTCCCGCAGGGCGAGTGGGGCATCCCCTGCTCGAGCGAAGCCGAGAGCTTGGGGAAGGGTGGGCACAGCCTAGGTGCCGAGCAACCTTGCAGCTCAGGGCGCAGGTCGGCCGGGCCCCGGCTCAGGCCCCGCCCCCGGGAAGCCCCGCCGCCCGCGCGGGGTCCCGCAGCCCGGCGAACAGGTCACCCACCCGCCCCAGCCGCGCAGCCATGTCCGGCGCCCGGAAGACCAGCGGCGCCGCGTCCCCGACGCCCCCGCGCTCCACTTCCCCCCAGGCCAGCGGCGCCGACACCGTGGGCTCCCCCCGCGCCCGCACCGTGTACGCCGTCGCCGTCGTCTTCGCCGCCGCGTTCTGGCTGAAGTCCACGAACACCTTCCCCGCCCGCAGACTCCGCGTCATCCGATGCACCACGAGCGCCGGCAGCGCCCGCTCCGCCTCCACCGCCAGCTCCTTCGCGTACGCGGAGACCCGCGCGGACGCGACCGGCACCAGCGGCGCGACCAGGTGCAGTCCCTTGCTCCCCGACGTCTTCACGTACACCGAGAACCCATCGGCGACCAGCCGCTCCCGTAGCCACAGCGCCACCTCGCACGCCTCCGCCACGGTCGCGGGCGGCCCGGGGTCGAGGTCGAGCACGAGCCGGTCCGCGAGCCCCGGCGCGTCCGCCCGCCACTGCGGTGTGTGGAACTCGGTCACCAGGTTCGCCGCCCACATCAGCGTCGGCAGGTCCTGGACGAGGATCTGCCGCGCGGGCCCTTCGGACCGCGGCACCTCGGCCGTCCGCACCCAGGCGGGCGTACCGGGCAGCACGTTCTTGGTGAAGAAGCGCTGCCCGTCGGGCCCGTCCGGGAAGCGGAGGAACGACACCGGCCGGTCGCGCAGCTCGGGGAGCAGCACGTCCGCGGCGGTCGCGTAGTAGTGCAGGACCTCACCCTTCGTGAAGCCGCTCGCCGGGTACAGCACCTTGTCGAGGTTGCTGAGCGCGAGCCGTCGCCCCTCCACCTCCGTGATGGGCGTCATACGATGAGAATCCCACGAATCACGGCAAAACGTGGCGAAAGGTGCACCGCATGCGCTCCATATGGAACGGCGCCATCTCCTTCGGCCTGGTCAGCATCCCGATCAAGCTGGTGAACGCCACGGAGAGCCACTCGATCTCCTTCCGTCAGATCCACACCGAGGACGGCGGCCGCATCCGCTACCGCAAGGTCTGCGAGCTGGAGGACCGCGAGGTCCCGACCGCCGAGATCGGCAAGGGGTACGAGGACGCCGACGGCTCGGTCATCCCGATCACCGAGGACGACCTCGCCTCGCTGCCGATCCCGACCGCGAAGACCATCGAGATCGTCTCGTTCGTACCGGCGGACCGCATCGACCCGCTCCAGATGGACACGGCGTACTACCTGTCGGCCAACGGAGTGCCCGCCGCCAAGCCGTACACCCTGCTGCGCGAGGCGCTCAAGCGCAGCGACCGCGTGGCCATCGCCAAGTTCGCGCTGCGCGGCCGCGAACGGCTCGGCATGCTGCGCGTCGTCGACGACGTGATCGCCATGCACGGCCTGCTCTGGCCGGACGAGATCCGCGCCACCGACAGCGTCGCCCCGGACGCGAGCGTCACGGTCCGCGACGCCGAACTCGACCTCGCGGACGCCCTCATGGACACCCTCGGCGAGGTCGACCTCGACTCGCTCCACGACGACTACCGCACCGCCGTGGAGGAGATGATCGCCGCCAAGGTCGAGGGCGGTACGACCGCCGCCCCCGAGCCCGCGGCCGAGCCGGGCGGCGGCAAGGTCATCGACCTGATGGCCGCCCTGGAGAACAGCGTCCGCGCCGCCCGCACGGCCCGCGGCGAGGCGGACGGCGGCAAGGAGGCCGAGGTCACCGAGCTGCCGACGCGCCGCTCCGCGCGTACGACCCCCAAGCAGGTGGGCGGCAAGAAGTCGACGACCGCGAAGAAGACCACGGCGGCGGCCCCGAAGAAGTCCACGGCGAAGACCGCCGCGAAGAAGCCGACGACCGCCGGGTCCGCGACGAAGTCCACGGCCAAATCCACCGCCACCACCGCGAAGAAGGCGCCGACGAAGGCGCCGGCGAAGGCATCGACGAAGGCATCGACGAAGAAGACGGCCACGGCCAGGAAGACGTCGGCCAAGCGCCGGGCTTCGTAGACCGCCGCTCAGCGGGTCGCCCGGGGCCGCGGGGCCTATTCGCACACGGTCACGGCGAAGAGCCCCACCTCCTCCCGGCGGCTCCGTACGTTCTCGAACCCCGCCTCCCGGGCCCAGCCCTCCGTGAGGGCCGCGTTGCGGCACTTCATGATCCACAGCCGCCCCTCCCGGTTGGGCAGCACGTTCGCGATGAAGTCCAGCTGGGGGTGGCGGGTCTGGGTGGTGCAGACGAGGACGCCGCCCGGGGCGAGCAGCCCGCGCAGCCGCTTGAGGGACGTACGGACGGTGTCGTCATCGAGCAGCAGCTCGTACAGGCCGGAGACCACGATGACGTCCGGCGCCCCGGCCCGCGGCGGCTCGGGGTCGAAGGCGTCCCCGGTCTCGTACGAGACGTTCGTCAGCCCGCGGGCCCGCGCCAGCGACTCGCCCTGGCGCAGCCCGGCCTCCGCGAGGTCGCGGCAGACCACCCGCACCCGCTCGGGCCCGTAGGCCGCGGCCAGGTCGTGCAGGTAGCGGCCGGGCCCCGCGGCCACGTCGAGTACGCGGACCGGGCGGCCGGGGCGCCGTTCGACCTGCTCGCGCAGCACGCGCTGGAGGAGGTCCCGGCGGGCGCGGATGGCGCGCCAGCCGACGGCGTCCAGGTAGACGCGGTCGACGAGGCGGCCGACGCCGAGCGCGCCGCGCGCCCGGTTCACGTACACGTAGTCGAGCATCGTGCCGCTGTCGAAGCCGTGCCGGTAGCCGATGCGGATGCCCGCGGAGGTCTGCCCGACCGTGCGCAACAGGCCCCGGAGCACCGCCCACTTGAGGTTCCGCAGAGGTTTCGTCATGCCCGCAAGCGTCCCGGCCGCGCCGCGCGCAGGACATCCGTACGCCTACTCGGACGGCCCTGAGTAGGCCGCTGGGCGCGGCGGACGGGGGGAAGGCAACGACGGCAGCTCACGGCACAGTTGCTACCTTGATCCACGATTTTGATCCACGATTCAATTGATGCGACCGGCAACGATGTGAGGATGTGCCGCAGCATCGATCGACATCGATCGATCGGCAAGCGATCGACAGGCCCACGCACCGCAGGAGGTCCCCCGTGACCGGCTCCGACCCCAGACTCGACTCGTCCGCGGAAATACGCGCCCGGATCGACACGAGCAAGCCCCACTCGGCACGCTTCTGGAACTACTTCGTGGGCGGCAAGGACAACTACGAGAAGGACCGCGAGCTCGGCGACCAGATCAAGGAGATCTTCCCCGGCCTCGTCGACGTGGCCCGCACCAGCCGCCTCTTCCTCGGCCGCGCGGTCCGCCACCTGGCGGGGGAGCAGGGCGTCCGCCAGTTCCTCGACATCGGCACGGGCCTCCCGACCGCCGACAACACCCACGAGGTCGCCCAGCGCGTCGCCCCCGACTCCCGCATCGTGTACGTGGACAACGACCCGCTGGTCCTCGCCCACGCCCGGGCCCTGCTCACCAGCACGCCCGAGGGCGAGACGGCGTACATCGACGCCAACATGTACGAGCCGGAGGCGATCCTCACCGAGGCCGCCAAGACCCTGGACCTCTCCCAGCCGGTCGCGCTGATGATCCTGAACACCCTGGGCCACGTCGCGTCCTACGACCAGGCCCGCGACCTGGTCAGCCGCGTGATGGCCGGCCTCCCCTCCGGCAGCTACCTGGTGATCAGCGACTCCACCGCCACCAGCGAGGGCATGATCGCGGCGTCGAACGCCTACAACGAGAGCGGCGCGATCCCGTACTACGTCCGCAGCGTCGAGGAGATCACCGGCTTCTTCGACGGCCTCACCCTGGCCGACCCCGGCGTCGCCCAGGTCACCCGCTGGCGCCCCGAACCCACCACCGACACCACCACGGAGGTCGACGCCTACGCCGGCGTGGCCCGCAAGCCCTGACCTGCGAAGCGGCGCCCGCCCCGGCCCCCCGGGCGCCGCCCGCAAACCCATTCCTGAGGACCACCGAAGAGCTGGTAGGGTTCTACCCGTCGCCGCGAACACCGCGACCGACACGCCCCCGTAGCTCAGGGGATAGAGCAACGGCCTCCGGAGCCGTGTGCGCAGGTTCGAATCCTGCCGGGGGCACCCTGTATGAGGTGCCTGTAGACCCCGCCACCAGCGAATTCGCTGAGGGCGGGGTCTTCGCGTATGTGCAGGTGGCGGTCGCAGGCCTTCCGTGTGGGTGTCTGCTCCCGGGGGACGCCTCACCGTGCGCAGAGCCTCAGCGGTGCTCCCGGGGTGCGAGCGCTCCCTCCGCCAGTGCCTCCGCCGCTCCCACGTACCCCGCCGGATCGCACCAGCGGTCCAGTTCCTCCCGCGTGACCCGGCCGGTGAGGGCCGGGGCCTCCGCGAGGTGGGTGGACAAGGGGCGGCCGTCCCGGGTCGCGGCCTCTGTGGTGGTGGTCAGGAGGTCTCGCGCGGCCGCTCTGCCCAGGAGGGGGGTCAGTTCCGCGACGAGGCGTTCGGCGACGAGTCGGCCGCCGGTGAGGGCGAGGTTCGCGCGCATGCGGGCCGGGTGGACGACGAGGCCCTCCGTGAGTTCCACCGCGGTGTGCGCGGCGCCGCCCGTCAGGCGCAGGCACTCGCGCAGCGGCTGCCACTCCGCGTGCCACGCCCCGGCCGAACGCTCGTCCTCGGAGAGCAGGCACTGCGTCAGGACATGGGCCAGGGAAGGGACTTGGAGTGCCGCGCTGCGGATCAGGGTGGTGAGAACCGGGTTGCGCTTCTGCGGCATCGCCGAGGAGCCGCCGCGCCCCGGCACGTGCGGCTCGCCGACCTCCCCGACCTCGGTACGGCTCAGCGACTGCACGTCCACCGCCAGCTTGCCCAGGGCCCCGGCGGTGTGCGCGAGCGCGGCGCCCAGGTCGGCGATCGGCGTCCGCAGCGTGTGCCAGGGCAGCACCGGCGCCCGCAGCCCCGTCTCGGCGGCGAACGCCCTCACCAGGCGTTCGGCGTCGGCGCCGTACCCCGCCAACGTGCCCGCCGCGCCGCCGAGCGAGACCGGCAGGGCATCCAGTACGGCCGCCACGCGAGCGTCCGCGGCGAGCACCAGCTCCCGCCACCCGGCCGCCTTGAGCCCGAACGTCGTGGGCACGGCGTGCTGCCCCAGGGTGCGCCCCGCGACGACCGTGTCGCGGTGGGTGCGGGCGAGCCCGGCCAGGGCCCGCCCGACACGCCCCAGGTCCGCCCGCACCAGCCCGAGCGCGCCCTTGGCCACCAGCATCGCCGCGGTGTCGAAGACGTCCTGGCTCGTCGAGCCCCGGTGGACGTACTCGGCGGCCTCCGGGTCCACCGCCGCCACCGCGCCGGTCAGCGCGCGGACCAGGCCCACCACCGGGTTGCCGCTCTCGCGCGCGTGCACCGCGAGCGCCCGCAGGTCGAGCAGGTCGGCCCGTGCGGCCTCGGTGATGGCCCGCGCCGCCCCGGGCGGCACCACGCCGACCGCGGCCTGCGCGCGGGCCAGCGCGGCCTCGGCGTCCAGCATGGCCTGTAGCCAGGCCAGGTCGGACACCGCCCGCTCCACGGGCGTTCCGGCGCGCACGGGGGAGAGGAGCCCGGCGTCCACGGCGTACGGATCGGCGGCCTCGGCGCAGTCCACCGCAGCGGCCTGCCGGTGCTCGGGATCCCGGGGCGCGTTCATGCGTCGCCCCCGGTGTACTCCCGCTGCGCCGTCGGCCCGTGCACGGTCGCGTTCACACTGAGTCCCCTCTCCTCCCAGAACACGGTTCGATCCTGACGGCGGTGGCGGAGGGCTGACAACGCCCGGCCGCTCCCGTTGTCACGACGTCCCGGCGAACCGTTGTCACGACGTCCCGGCGAACCGTCGCTACGACGTCCCGGCGAACATCTTGCGGATCTTGTTCGACATCCACTCCCCGGCGATCACAGGTGTGCCGCCCCCGCCCGCGCGCAGTGGTTCGATCGTGGCGTCGTGGTTGGGGAGGTAGAAGAACGGGATGGTGAGCCGGGACGAGGTGTCCCCGTCCTGCGGGTTGACCACGCGGTGCATGGTCGAGACCCAACGCCCGCCGGTCCACAGGCTCATGAGGTCACCGATGTTGACGACGAAGCCGCCCGGGACCGGCGGGACGTCGCGCCAGGTGTTCCCGTTCCGCAGGACCTGGAGGCCGCTGCGGTCGGCCTCCTGGTGAAGGATGGTGAGGCTGCCGAAGTCGGTGTGCGGGCCGCGGCGGAGCTGGCCGGGCAGCGGGGGCTCCAGCTGCGGCGGGTAGTAGTTGACGGCGATGGACGAGCCGTGGCGGTCGAACTTGTCCGCGAAGAACTCCTCGTCCAGGTCGAGCGCGCGGGCGAAGAGCCGCATCAGGTCCGCCGCGAGATCGGCCATGGCCGCCAGGTAGCCCTGCCACACCTCCTTGAAGCCGGGCGGGTTCGCGGGCCAGACGTTGGCCAGCGTCCAGGTCGCCCACTCGTCGCCGAGCCTGCCCCGCTCCTCCTCGTCCAGCTCGCCCGTCGCGTGCGCGGCGAAGGCCTCGCACAGGTCGGGCGGCGACTCCTGGCCCAGGCTCCGGGCGGTCGACCCGCCCGAGCGCCGGAAGCCCGAGACCCCGGGCCGGTGGGCGACCAGCTCCTTCTCCTCCCGGGGGAGGGCGAAGAAGGAGCCGGTCACCGTGAACATGCGGTCGATGAGCGTCCGGGGCACGCCGTGACCGACCACGACGAAGAAGCCGGAGCTCCTGCACGCCCGGTCGATCGCCGCGGCGACGGCGGCGCGCCCCCGAGCGGTGTCCCTGACGGACAGGTCGATGACGGGGACGAAACCGTCGGCGGCCGCGGCTACTTGGTCATCCTGCATGCGGTTCCACTCCTGTTCGGGTTCGGGTGCGTACGGCTCGCATCGACTCTGTGCGGGTGTGTGCACGGGGTGGCCGGGGGTGGGTTTCGTACTGCGTGGGCCGGACGGGTCGCGTGGGCCGGGGCGCTGGCGCGGGTGTCTCTCGCTTCATGTCTGTCACATCAACTCGCACAGTGGTCGGGTGACTAGAACATTGGTCCAGTGGGCCGTGACTGTACTACAGCTCCGCCCACCGGGCCCCGCCGGAAACCGCGCTGCGGAGACGTCAACTGCCCGTGTGAGCAGGGGAGTTGAGGAGGCGAAAAAAATCCGCGGCAGCAGGAGCGGCCCGGCCCCGGACCGGCCCTCCCGCCGTGGAAGACTCAGCCCGCGAACACTCGGCGACGCGCGCCGCGCCCGTAGTGAGCCGCGTGACTGTGGAGGTGAGTGTCATCGCAGGCGAAGAACGCACGAAGAGCCAACCCGGCGAGCCACGCCAACCCGGCGAGCCACGCCAACCCGGCGAGCCACGCCAACCCGGCGAGCCACGCCGGCCCGGCGAGTCCGGCCGGCCCGGCGCGGGAGGCGCGGGACGCTCCGGAGTCGGCAACGTCTGGCTGCGACCCCCGCGGGACAAGGGGGAACCGCCGCTCACCCGGGCCCGCATCGTCCGGGCGGCCGTCGACCTCCTGGACGAGGAGGGGATGGAGCGCCTGACGATGCGCCGCCTCGCCGAGCGGCTCCAGGCCGGTGCCACCACCCTGTACTGGCACGTGAAGACGAAGGGCGACGTCATCGACCTCGCCGTCGACGCGGTCTTCGGCGAGACGCCGGTCCCCGACCGGCACGGCGACGACCCCCGGCAGGACATCGCCACCCTGGTCGGCGACTGGCGGCAGGCCATGCTGCGGCACCCCTGGGTGGCCACCGGACCCGCCCGGCAACGGCCCCTGATCGGGCCCAACTTCCTGACCTGGATGGAGTTCCTGCAGTCCGCCCTGGTGCGCGCCGGCCTCACGGAGAAGCGGCTCAACGCGGCGACGTGGGCGCTGTACAACCACGTGATGGGTGCCACCGCCACGCAGTCGAGTCTGCGCCTTTCCACGGAGGAGGCCCGGATGGGCCAGGAGTACCTGGAGAGCCGCCGCGAGCAGTACCCGACGGTCGCCGCGAACCAGTACATCTCCGACGACGACTGGGACGCCAACTTCGCCCTCGGCCTCGCCTTCCTGCTCGACGGGATCGAGGCGCAGACCCGGAGCTGACAGCGGTCCCGCGGGGCCGGCGAGGCTCCCTCGCAAGTGGCGGAAGTAGGGAAAACCCGGACGCGACGGCGGGTGTCGACCTACTCTCGAGTTGTGCCAGGCGTGCCCGGCCGTGTGCTTGTTGTGGACGACAACAAGGTCATCCGGCAACTGATCAGGGTCAATCTCGAGCTGGAGGGCTTCGAGGTCGTGACCGCGGCCGACGGTGCCGAGTGCCTGGACGTCGTGCATCAGGTCCGGCCCGACGTCGTGACCCTGGACGTGGTCATGCCCCGCCTCGACGGCCTGCGCACCGCCGCCCGGCTGCGCGCCGACCCGCGCACCCAGGACGTGCCCCTCGTCGTGGTCAGCGCCTGTACGCAGTACGAGGTGGAGGCGGGCCTGGAGGTCGGCGTCGACGCGTTCATGGCCAAGCCCTTCGAGCCCGCGGAACTCGTCAGCGTCGTACGCCAGTTGATGGCCCGCGGCGACCGCGGTGACCGCGGCGACACCCCCCTCGGCACCCGCTGCCCCGGCACCGGCCCGGAGCGGGCGGGCCACCCCTGACCCGGCCCCCGGCCCCTCCCCAGGGGCTGACCGGCCTCCCGGCCCGCCCGGGGCCCCTCCACCGCGCCGCGCCCCCCGAGCCCCGCCCCTCCCGGCCGAGCCCCCGGAAACGGTCACGGCGCAAGCACCAGGGCCCGCGCCCCCGCGCACGCCAGTGACCCCCCGTCTCCCCTACCCTTGTCCCGTGACACCCGTCGAGCTCTCCCGCACCGTGCTGCGCGCCCTGCGCGCCGCCGTGGACGCCGGAGAGCTCAGCGCCACCGTGCCCGAGCGGGCGCACGTGGAGCGGCCGCGCCCCGGCGGCCGAGGCGACTACGCCAGCAACCTCGCCCTGCGGATCGCCCGGGAAGCGGGCGCGCCCCCGCGCCGCGTCGCCGAGATCATCTCCACGCGCCTCGCCGCCGAGCCCGGCATCGCCCGCGCCGACGTCACCGGGCCCGGCTTCCTCAGCATCACCCTCGACGGCGACCCCGGCACCCGGCTCGTCGCCGAGATCCTCGCCCGCGGCGAGCGGTACGGCCACATCACCCCGGACACCGGGGAGATCGTCCAACTGCACATCCCGCACGAGCTCCGCGCCGCCGTCGTCGCCGACAGCGCACGCCGCATCCTGCGCTCCCAGGGCGCCCTCGTCCGCGTCACCTGCGACGCGGCCCCCGACCCCGTCTGGACCGAGCTCCTCGGCGTACGCGTGGACGCACACGGCCACCCCCCGGCCCCGCTGCCCACCCTCCGCCCGGTCCCAGCCCCGGCCGAGCCGGACCCGCTGCGCCTCGGCCGCGACGCCGCCCGCTGGGCCCTGCTCCTGCCCGCCCCCCACGACCACCCCCACACCGGCGACGACCACCTCGCCCAGCGCGAGACCAACCCCCTGTTCCGCGTCCGGTACGCCCACTCCCGTGCCCGCGCCCTCACCCGCAACGCCGCACAGCTCGGCTTCACCGCCGCCCCCGGTGACGTCCGCGACGCCCGCGACGCGGGAAATGCGGTGGCGCAAGCAGCCGAGGACGACGGACACTCGCTGCTCGGCGCCCTCGGCGACCACCCCGCCGTCCTCGCCGCCGCCGCCCGCCACCGCGCGCCCGACCGGCTCGCCCGGCACCTCGTCCGTACCGCTGACGCCTTCCTGGCGCGGGCCCACACCGTGCTGCCGCTCGGTGACGAGAAACCCTCGGCCGCCCACCGCGCCCGGCTGGCGCTCGCCGAAGCCGCCGGGACGGTGCTCGCCGGCGGCCTGTCCCTGCTCGGCATCAGCGCGCCCGCGTACCTGTGAGACGAGAAGAGTCGAAAGAGCCATGAGCCGTTCCGCCCACCCCGCAGGACCCCGGCACGGAGACGTCCTGCCCGAGGGCCACTACTCCCCGCCGCCCACCGACCTCAACGCCCTCGACCCCAAGGTCTGGTCGAAGACCGTCACCCGCGGAGCCGACGGCGTCGTCAGCGTGGGCGGCACCGACGTCCTCCGGCTCGCCGAGGAGTTCGGCACCCCCGCCTACGTCCTCGACGAGGCCGACTTCCGCGCCCGCTGCCAGGCCTGGCGCGACGCCTTCGGGCCCGACGCCGACGTGTTCTACGCGGGCAAGGCCTTCCTCTCCCGCGCCGTCGTCCGGTGGCTGCACGAGGAGGGACTCAACCTGGACGTGTGCTCCGGCATCGAGCTGGCCACCGCCCTGGACGCGGGCATGCCCGCCGACCGCATCGCCTTCCACGGCAACAACAAGAGCGCCGCGGAGATCGAGCGAGCCGTCCGCGCCGGCGTCGGCCGCATCGTGCTCGACTCCTTCCAGGAGATCGTGCGGGTCGCCCACATCGCCGACGGCCTGGGCGTCCGCCAGCGCGTGCAGATCCGCGTGACCGTGGGCGTCGAGGCCCATACGCACGAGTTCATCGCCACCGCCCACGAGGACCAGAAGTTCGGCATCCCGCTGGCCGGGGGACAGGCCGCCGAGGCCGTGCGGCGCGCCCTCAAGCTCGACGGGCTCGACCTCATCGGCATCCACAGCCACATCGGCTCGCAGATCTTCGACACGTCCGGCTTCGAGGTGGCCGCCCACCGCGTCGTGGGCCTGCTGAAGGACATCCGCGACGAGCACGGCGTCGAACTCCCCGAGATCGACCTCGGCGGCGGCCTCGGCATCGCCTACACCCCGGCCGACGACCCGCGCGAGCCGCACGAGATCGCCACCGCCCTGCGCGAGATCGTCACCCGCGAGTGCGAGCGGGCGGGCCTGCGCGTGCCCCGGCTCTCCGTCGAGCCGGGCCGCGCCGTCGTCGGCCCGACCGCCTTCACGCTGTACGAGGTCGGCACCATCAAGCCCCTCGAGGGCCTGCGGACGTACGTCTCCGTCGACGGCGGCATGTCCGACAACATCCGCACCGCGCTCTACGACGCCGAGTACAGCGTCGCGCTCGTGTCCCGCTCCTCCGACGCCGAGCCGATGCTCGTCCGCGTCGTCGGCAAGCACTGCGAGAGCGGCGACATCGTCGTCCGCGACGCCTTCCTGCCCGCCGACCTCGCGCCCGGCGACCTCATCGCCGTCCCCGCGACCGGCGCCTACTGCCGCTCCATGGCCAGCAACTACAACCACGCGCCGCGCCCGCCGGTCGTCGCCGTGGCGGACGGCGCGGGCCGTGTGATCGTGCGCCGGGAGACGGAGGACGACCTGATGCGACTCGACGTCGGGTGAGTCGTCCCCGCCGGTGAAAGGCGGACCCGATACAACCGGTACGTGAAATGGATGTCTCACGATCCGGACTTTGGTCAGAAACACCGTTCCGGTGGGTGAGACTGGACCCACCGTACTTGGAGAAGGAAACGAGGTCGGATGATGCGTACGCGTCCGCTGAAGGTGGCGCTGCTGGGCTGTGGGGTCGTCGGCTCAGAGGTGGCGCGCATCATGACGACGCACGCCGACGACCTCACAGCCAGGATCGGCGCCCCGGTGGAGCTCGCCGGGGTCGCCGTCCGGCGCCCCTCCAAGGTGCGTGAGGGCATCGACCCGGCGCTCGTGACGACGGACGCCACCGCGCTCGTCAAACGCGGGGACATCGACGTCGTCGTCGAGGTCATCGGCGGCATCGAGCCCGCCCGCACCCTCATCACCACCGCCTTCGAGCACGGCGCCTCCGTGGTCTCGGCGAACAAGGCGCTCATCGCCCAGGACGGCGCGGCCCTGCACGCCGCCGCCGAGCAGCACGGGCGCGACCTCTACTACGAGGCGGCCGTCGCGGGCGCGATCCCGCTGATCAGGCCGCTGCGCGAGTCGCTCGCCGGTGACAAGGTCAACCGCGTCCTCGGCATCGTGAACGGCACGACCAACTTCATCCTCGACAAGATGGACACCACGGGCGCGGGCTACCAGGAAGCCCTGGACGAGGCCACCGCCCTCGGGTACGCGGAGGCCGACCCGACCGCCGACGTCGAGGGCTTCGACGCCGCCGCCAAGGCCGCGATCCTCGCCGGCATCGCCTTCCACACCCGGGTGCGCCTCGACGACGTCCACCGTGAGGGGATGACCGAGGTCACCGCGGCCGACTTCGCGTCCGCGAAGCGCATGGGCTGCACCATCAAGCTGCTCGCCATCTGCGAGCGGGCCGCCGACGGCGGCTCCGTCACCGCCCGCGTGCACCCCGCGATGATTCCGCTCAGCCATCCGCTGGCGAGCGTCCGCGAGGCGTACAACGCGGTCTTCGTGGAGGCCGAGGCCGCCGGCCAGCTCATGTTCTACGGCCCCGGCGCGGGCGGCGCGCCGACCGCGTCCGCCGTCCTCGGCGACCTGGTCGCCGTGTGCCGCAACAAGCTCGGCGAATCCACCGGACCCGGTGACTCCGCCTACACCCAGCTGCCCGTGAGCTCCATGGGCGAGGTCGTCACGCGGTTCCACATCAGCCTCGACGTGGCCGACAAGCCGGGCGTGCTCGCCCAGGTGGCCACGGTCTTCGCCGAGCACGGTGTCTCCATCGACACCGTCCGCCAGACGGTCAAGGACGGCGAGGCCTCCCTCGTCGTCGTCACGCACCGCGCGCCCGACGCCGCCCTCAGCGGCACCGTCGAGGCGCTGCGCAATCTCGACACCGTGCGTGGTGTCGCCAGCATCATGCGGGTTGAAGGGGAGTAAGCAGCAATGACCCACCAGTGGCGCGGAATCATCGAGGAGTACCGGGACCGTCTCCCCGTCTCCGACACCACGCCGGTCGTGACGCTCCGTGAGGGCGGCACGCCGCTCGTGCCCGCACAGGTGCTCTCCGAGCGCACCGGCTGTGAGGTCCACCTCAAGGTCGAGGGCGCGAACCCGACGGGGTCCTTCAAGGACCGCGGCATGACCATGGCGATCACCAAGGCCAAGGAGGACGGCGCCAAGGCCGTCATCTGCGCCTCCACCGGCAACACCTCGGCGTCGGCCGCCGCCTACGCCGTCCGCGCGGGCATGGTCTGCGCGGTCCTGGTGCCGCAGGGCAAGATCGCCCTGGGCAAGATGGGCCAGGCGCTCGTCTACGGCTCGAAGATCCTCCAGGTCGACGGCAACTTCGACGACTGTCTGAATCTGGCCCGCGGCCTGTCCGAGAACTACCCGGTGGCCCTGGTCAACTCGGTCAACCCGTACCGCATCGAGGGCCAGAAGACCGCCTCGTTCGAGATCGTGGACGCCCTGGGCACCGCCCCGGACATCCACGTCCTGCCGGTCGGCAACGCGGGCAACATCACGGCCTACTGGAAGGGCTACAAGGAGTACGCCGCCGACCAGGTGGCCACGAGCACCCCGCGCATGTGGGGCTTCCAGGCCTCCGGCTCGGCGCCCATCGTGCGCGGCGAGATCGTCAAGGACCCCTCGACGATCGCCACCGCGATTCGCATCGGCAACCCCGCGTCGTGGCAGCACGCGCTCGCCGCGCGCGACGAGTCGGGCGGCTTCATCGACGAGGTGACGGACCGTGAGATCCTGCGCGCCTACAAGCTGTTGGCCTCCCAGGAGGGCGTCTTCGTCGAGCCCGCGTCCGCCGCGTCCGTCGCCGGTCTGCTGAAGGCCGCGGAGCAGGGCAAGGTCGACAAGGGCCAGCGCATCGTCTGCACGGTCACCGGCAACGGCCTGAAGGACCCGGACTGGGCGGTCGCGGGCGCCCCGCAGCCGGTCACCGTCCCGGTGGACGCGGCGGCCGCCGCGGAGCGCCTGGGCCTGGCGTAACACCGCGCCCCGGGCGGCGACCCCGGCGGAACGCCGGACTCAGCCCGGGGCAAACCCCTCAACTCCCCACAGGGGGTGCACAGGGGGCTCGCGACACGCATCGTGCGCCTCCTGTGCGCCCTATGTCGCCACAGAACCTTCCTTCGATAGGCTGTAGCGAACCCGCCCCGCCGCATATGCCGCGGTGCCGCTCGCCGAAGCGGCCTTCGGGTGCTGCCGTCCGTCACAGGTCGAGGCCGGTCGAAGCCGGTCGAGGCCCGTCGCGGCGGCAAGTCCTCCAGACAACAGAGCTCAAGGAGAGTCATCGAGCGATGGCCGGTCCCGCGTTCCGCGCCGCCGCCGTCAGGGTGCGCGTCCCCGCCACCAGCGCCAACCTCGGCCCGGGCTTCGACGCCCTCGGCCTGTCGCTGGGGCTCTACGACGACGTGGTCGTACGCGTCGCCGACTCCGGCCTGCACGTCGACATCGCAGGCGAGGGCAGCGACACCCTCCCGCGCGACGAGTCGCACCTGCTCGTACGCTCCCTGCGCACCGCCTTCGACCTGCTCGGCGGGCAGCCGCGCGGCCTGGAGGTCGTCTGTGCCAACCGCATCCCGCACGGGCGCGGCCTCGGCTCCTCGTCCGCCGCGATCTGCGCCGGGATCGTCGCCGCGCGCGCGGTGACCATAGGCGGCGAGGCCCGTCTCGACGACGCCGCGCTCCTGGAGCTGGCCACCGAGATCGAAGGCCACCCCGACAACGTCGCGGCCTGCCTGCTCGGCGGCTTCACGGCCTCCTGGATGGACGGCTCCGCGGCCCGTGCCATCAGGATGGACCCCGTCGATTCCATCGTTCCGGTGGTTTTCGTACCCGGGAAGCCCGTGCTCACCGAAACCGCCCGCGGACTGCTGCCGCGCACCGTCCCGCACGTGGACGCGGCCGTCAACGCGGGCCGGGCGGCCCTGCTCGTCGAGGCCCTGACCAGGCGCCCCGAGCTGCTGCTGCCCGCCACCGAGGACCGCCTGCACCAGGAGTACCGCGCCCCGGCCATGCCGGAGAGCGCCGCCCTGGTGGAGAGCCTGCGCGCCGACGGCGTACCCGCGGTGATCTCCGGCGCGGGACCCACGGTCCTCGCGCTGGTCGACGACAGTGCGGCCGACAAGGTCGCACGCCTGGCGGGCGAGGGCTGGGCGGCGAACCGCCTGGCACTCGACCCGGCGGGCGCGAGTGTGCTGCCGCTGGCTCCCTGACCCGGGAGGACAGCGCACTCGGGGTGTCCGGATTTGGAGAGGGGGAATGTTTGTTGGATCCGGTAGTGTTAACCTCAAGTCTGCACCCGACCCCACCATGGCGAGGTGCTTTGTGTCCCCGTCCGGGACATCCATCCTTCCGGGAGCCTCCCAAACTGCTCTGTGCTTCGCACTGAGCGGTGCCGAGCACGCTCCGGAACCGGCGTGACCGAGCCGAGTGACCACCGCACCTCAGTGGCCCGGCATCGGGAAGCGCCACATCTGTGAACTCTTCCGCCGCGTTGGCGGACCACCGCCCCGGCACGGTCCACACACCAAGGACCGCCGGACAGCACAACCGGTCGCCGAGCCAGACAGGCCGACGTCCGCTCCAGGGAAGGACCCTTCGTGAGCGACACCACCGATCTGATGGGCGTGACTGCCGACACGCCCGCCACGGACGCCTCTGCGGCGCCTGCCACCGGTGCTTCGGCCGGGTCCCGGCGGCGCCGCGGCACCGGCCTCGAGGGCATGGTGCTGGCGGAACTGCAGCAGGTCGCATCGGGCCTCGGAATCAAGGGCACCGCGCGGATGCGCAAGAGCCAGCTGATCGAGGTCATCAAGGAGGCGCAGGCCGCGGGGGGAGCCCCGGCCAAGGCCGCCGCGGGCGCCGACACGGCGGAGGCCCCGGCCAAGCCGAAGCGCCGCGCCACCTCCAAGGCGCGCACCGGCGAGGCCGCCGAGAAGGCCGCCAAGTCCGACGACGCTCCGGCCGAGCAGGCCAAGGCCCCGGCCCAGCAGCAGATCGACATCCCCGGCCAGCCGGCGAGCGACGACAAGCCGGGCCGCGGCCGCCGCCGCGTCACCGCCGAGGCAGGCAGCCCCGAGACCGTCTCCGCCGAGGCCAAGGGCCAGGGCGAGACGAAGGCCGAGGCCCCCCGGGCCGAGCAGGCCGAGGCGAAGTCCGACCGCGGCGACCGCGCCGACAAGGGCGACGACCAGCAGGGCGAGGGCCGCCAGGGCCGCCGCGACCGCCAGGGCCGTGGCCGCGACCGTGACCGCGGCGAGCGGGGCGACCGCGGTGACCGCCAGGACCGCGGTGACCGCGGCGACCGCCGTGGCAACAAGGGCGACGACCAGCAGGGCGGCAACCGCAAGGACCAGGGCGGCCGCCAGGACCGTCAGGACCGCAAGGAGCAGGACGACTTCGACGACGACGGCGGCCGCCGCGGACGGCGCGGCCGTTACCGCGACCGTCGTGGCCGTCGTGGCCGCGAGGACTTCGCGGGCGAGCCGCAGGTGTCCGAGGACGACGTCCTGATCCCGGTCGCGGGCATCCTGGACATCCTCGACAACTACGCGTTCATCCGTACGTCGGGCTACCTCCCCGGTCCCAACGACGTGTACGTCTCCCTCGCCCAGGTCCGCAAGAACGGCCTGCGCAAGGGTGACCACGTCACCGGTGCGGTGCGCCAGCCCAAGGACGGCGAGCGCCGCGAGAAGTTCAACGCCCTGGTGCGTCTGGACTCGGTCAACGGCATGGCGCCCGAACACGGCCGCGGGCGGCCGGAGTTCAACAAGCTGACGCCCCTTTACCCGCAGGACCGGCTCCGTCTGGAGACCGACCCGGGCGTGCTGACCACCCGCATCATCGACCTCGTCTCGCCCATCGGCAAGGGCCAGCGCGGTCTGATCGTGGCCCCGCCGAAGACCGGCAAGACCATGATCATGCAGGCGATCGCCAACGCGATCACGCACAACAGCCCCGAGTGCCACCTGATGGTCGTCCTCGTCGACGAGCGTCCGGAAGAGGTCACCGACATGCAGCGGTCGGTGAAGGGCGAGGTCATCTCCTCGACCTTCGACCGCCCTGCCGAGGACCACACCACGGTCGCCGAGCTCGCCATCGAGCGCGCCAAGCGACTGGTGGAGCTGGGTCACGACGTCGTCGTCCTGCTCGACTCGATCACGCGTCTGGGCCGTGCGTACAACCTCGCCGCCCCGGCCTCCGGCCGCATCCTGTCCGGTGGTGTCGACTCGACCGCCCTGTACCCGCCGAAGCGCTTCTTCGGTGCCGCCCGCAACATCGAGGACGGCGGCTCGCTGACCATCCTGGCCACCGCGCTGGTCGAGACCGGCTCGCGGATGGACGAGGTGATCTTCGAGGAGTTCAAGGGCACCGGCAACATGGAGCTCAAGCTCGACCGGAAGCTCTCCGACAAGCGCATCTTCCCGGCGGTGGACGTGGACGCGTCCAGCACCCGCAAGGAAGAGATCCTGCTCGGCAGCGACGAGCTGGCCATCACCTGGAAGCTGCGCCGGGTGCTGCACGCGCTCGACCAGCAGCAGGCCATCGAGCTGCTCCTGGACAAGATGAAGCAGACGAAGTCGAACGCCGAGTTCCTGCTCCAGATCCAGAAGACGACCCCGGCGCCGGGCAACGGCAACGACTGACCGGCGCGGTCGCCTTCAGCAGGGTGATGGGAAGGGGCCGGTCCCGCCTTACGGCGGGACCGGCCCCTTCCGGCTTCCAAGATCCCGCGTGAGAGACCTTGGCCACACGTCTAAGAGATTCTCACGATCACGGGCGGTAGCGTCGTCTGGCGCGAAAGTGCAGGTGGGGGGCCGAAAGTACTAGGCGCCGCACACATTCCGTAGCGACCGGACCCCGGGGCGTACACAGGGTGTCGTGCAACCCTTCAATCGGTTTTCTCGTCTGACAAGTGACGACAAGCCGCGCCTGACCCTGAAAGCAGGGGGTAGCCGAACAGACGAGGACTGAGGAGCGCATGACCGACGAGAGCAGGTCCGCCGACGCGAAGCCGAAGCACCGCGGCAAGCGCGGCCGGCGCCGCAAACCGCGCAGCACGCGCAAGAAGGCCCTCGTCATATCCGCCTGGACCGCCGCGGGCGTGGTGGTCCTCGGCGGCACCGGCCTCGGCTACGTCTACTTCAAGCTCAACGGCAACATCAAGGGCGTCGACATCAACGCCGCGCTCGGCACCGACCGCCCCCTGGACGTCGACAACGGCTCCCAGGACATCCTCGTCCTCGGCTCCGACTCGCGCTCCGGCGACAACGGCAAGTACGGCAAGGACGAGGGCGCGGCCCGCTCGGACACCGCGATGATCGTCCACGTCTACAAGGGCCACAAGAAGGCCAGCGTGGTCTCCATCCCCCGCGACACCCTCATCACCCGGCCCGAGTGCGCCGTCAAGGACGGCGACGGCAAGACCGACCCGGGCGGCGAGCGCCAGATGTTCAACACGGCGTACGAGGTGGGAGGCCCGGCCTGCGCGGTCAAGACCGTCGAGAAGATGTCCGGCATCCGCATGGACCACTACGTCGAGGTCGATTTCACGGGCTTCAAGAAGCTCATCGACACCCTCGGCGGCGTGGAGATCGCCACCAAGCAGGCGATCAAGGACAAGGACAGCCACCTCGACCTGCCCGCGGGCGACCACAAGCTCAACGGCGAGCAGGCCCTCGGTCTCGTCCGCACCCGGCACGGCGTGGGCGACGGCAGTGACCTCGGCCGCATCCAGCTCCAGCAGGCCTTCATCAAGGCGCTGATCAACCAGGTCAAGGACATCGACCTGTTCGGCAACCCGAAGAAGCTCTGGGACCTCGCGGACGCCTCGACCAGCGCCGTCACCACCGATTCCGACCTGGACACGGTCAAGGACCTCGCGAGCTTCGCGAACGGCCTCAAGGGCATCGGCTCGGGCGACATGAAGATGGTCACGCTGCCCGTCCAGTACGACCCGGCCGACCGCAACCGCGTCATTCCGCTCGAAGAGGCCGACCGGCAGGTCTGGGACGCCCTCAGGGCGGACAAGGCGATCCCGAAGTCGGCCACCGACAAGTCCGCGGGCGACAAGGGCGCCGCTGGCAAGGTCGTGACCAGCGAATAAGCCCGTCGGACGACCGGCGGACCGGCCTGCGCGATGCCTCCGGGAATACTTCCGGGCCCACCCCGGTTTGGGCAGATGCGGCCGGTCCTGGCAAACTGGTCCGTCGGCCCCGGTTCACGCACCCGCATCCCGCGCTTGCGACCCGGAGCCCTCCCGAAACTAGGAGACACCTTGAAGCGCGACATCCACCCCGAGTACGTCGAGACGCAGGTCAGCTGCACCTGTGGCGCGTCGTTCACCACCCGTAGCACGATCTCCGGCGGCACCATCCGTGCCGAGGTCTGCTCCGAGTGCCACCCGTTCTACACGGGCAAGCAGAAGATCCTCGACACCGGTGGCCGTGTGGCCCGCTTCGAGGCCCGCTTCGGCAAGGCTGCCGGCTCCGCCAACAAGTAGCGAGCCACCTGCGCCGGTCTCCGGCCGCCCTCGTTCGCGGGGGTGGCCGGGACCGGCGTTTGCCGTCTGTCGCAGAAGCAGCCACGCAGCCCTGCGCGAGCCCCGCTCGCGTACCGAAGAACCCAGGAGCCCGAGATGTTCGAGGCGGTCGAGGAACTGATCGGCGAGCACGCCGATCTGGAGCAGAAGCTCGCCGACCCGTCGGTCCACGCCGACCAGGCCAACGCGCGCAAGCTCAACAAGCGCTACGCCGAGCTGACCCCGATCGTCGCCACGTACCGGACCTGGAAGCAGCTCGGTGACGACATCGACACCGCGCGTGAGCTGGCGGCCGAGGACCCCGACTTCGCCGCCGAGGTCAAGGACCTCACCGAGAGCCGCGAGGCGGTCACCGAGAAGCTGCGGCTGCTCCTCGTGCCCCGGGACCCCAGCGACGACAAGGACGTCATCCTGGAGATCAAGGCGGGCGCGGGCGGCGACGAGTCGGCCCTGTTCGCGGGCGACCTGCTGCGCATGTACCTGCGGTACGCCGAGCGCGTCGGCTGGAAGACCGAGATCATCGACTCCACCGAGTCCGAGCTCGGCGGCTACAAGGACGTCCAGGTCGCCGTGAAGACCAAGGGCGGCAACGGCGCCACCGAGCCCGGCCAGGGCGTCTGGGCCAGGCTGAAGTACGAGGGCGGCGTGCACCGCGTGCAGCGCGTGCCCGCGACCGAGTCGCAGGGCCGCATCCACACCTCCGCGGCCGGCGTGCTCGTCACGCCCGAGGCGGAGGAGGTCGACGTCGAGATCAACATGAACGACCTGCGCATCGACGTCTACCGCTCCTCGGGCCCCGGCGGCCAGTCCGTCAACACCACCGACTCGGCCGTGCGCATCACGCACATCCCGACCGGTGTCGTCGCCTCCTGCCAGAACGAGAAGAGCCAGCTCCAGAACAAGGAGCAGGCCCTGCGCATCCTGCGCTCCAGGCTGCTCGCGGCGGCCCAGGAAGAGGCGGAGAAGGAGGCCGCGGACGCCCGCCGCAGCCAGGTCCGCACCGTCGACCGCTCCGAGAAGATCCGTACGTACAACTTCCCGGAAAACCGCATCTCCGACCACCGCGTGGGCTTCAAGGCGTACAACTTGGACCAGGTCCTCGACGGCGAGCTCGACGCGGTCATCCAGGCCTGTGTCGACGCCGACTCCGCCGCCAAGCTCGCCGCCGCCTAAGCCCACCACCCCGTCGTACGACCGTCCCGGAGGACCAGCGTGAACCTGCTGCTAGCGGAAGTGGCCCAGGCCACCCAGCGGCTGGCCGACGCCGGCGTGCCCTCGCCGCGCAACGACGCGGAGGAGCTCGCCGCCTTCGTGCACGGGGTGAAACGGGGCGAGCTGCACTCCGTCAAGGACGCGGACTTCGACGCCCGCTACTGGGAGGCGATCGCCCGCCGCGAGGCCCGCGAGCCGCTCCAGCACATCACGGGCCGCGCGTTCTTCCGCTATCTGGAGCTCCAGGTCGGCCCCGGCGTCTTCGTCCCGCGCCCGGAGACCGAGTCGGTCGTCGGCTGGGCCATAGACGCGGTCCGCGCGATGGACGTCGTCGAGCCGCTCATCGTCGACCTGTGCACCGGCAGCGGTGCCATCGCCCTCGCCCTCGCCCAGGAGGTGCCGCGCTCGCGCGTGCACGCCGTGGAGCTGTCCGAGGACGCCCTGAACTGGACCCGCAAGAACGTCGAGGGCTCCCGCGTCACCCTGCACGCGGGTGACGCGCGCACGGCCCTGCCGGAGCTCGACGGCCAGGTCGACCTCGTCGTCTCCAACCCCCCGTACATCCCGCTCACGGAGTGGGAGTACGTTGCGCCCGAGGCCCGGGACTACGATCCCGAACTCGCCCTGTTCTCCGGCGAGGACGGCCTCGACCTGATCCGCGGCATCGAGCGCACCGCGCACCGGCTGCTGCGGCCGGGCGGAGTCGTCGTCGTGGAGCACGCCGACACCCAGGGCGGTCTGGTGCCGTGGATCTTCACCGAGGAGCGTGGCTGGGCCGACGCGGCCGACCACCCCGACCTGAACAACCGGCCGCGGTTCGCGACCGCCCGCAAGGCGCTGCCGTGAGCACGGCGGCGACGAAGAAGACGATGTACGCGACCGGTGCCGACGCGCCGGACGCGTACGAGCACGACGAGTACGTGGACCAGTACGTGTACGAGGAGGCCCGCTAGATGGCACGGCGATACGACACCAACGACGCGACCGACCGTACGACCGGTCTGCGCGAGGCCGCGTCCGCCGTCCGCCGCGGCGAACTGGTGGTGCTGCCGACGGACACGGTGTACGGCGTGGGCGCGGACGCCTTCAGCCCGGAAGCCGTCGCCGACCTCCTCGACGCCAAGGGGCGCGGGCGGAACATGCCGACGCCCGTCCTCATCGGCTCCCCGAACACCCTCCACGGCCTCGTCACGGACTTCTCCGAGTCCGCCTGGGAGCTCGTCGACGCCTTCTGGCCCGGGGCCCTCACCCTCGTCGCCAAGCAGCAGCCCTCGCTCCAGTGGGACCTGGGGGACACCCGCGGCACCGTCGCCATCCGCATGCCGCTGCACCCCGTCGCGATCGAGCTCCTCACCGAGGTCGGCCCCATGGCGGTGTCCTCGGCGAACCTCACCGGACACCCCGCGCCCGAGGACTGCGACGCCGCCCAGGAGATGCTGGGCGACTCCATCTCGGTCTACCTGGACGGCGGCCCCACCCCCGGCATCGTCCCCTCCTCCATCGTGGACGTCACCGGCAAGGTCCCGGTCCTGCTGCGCGCCGGAGCGCTCGACGCGGACGAGCTCCGCAAGGTCGTACCCGACCTCGAGGTGGCCAATTGACAGCCCCTGAGACGGGGCGTGGCATAGCGGGCCTCCCGGGCTTCCCGGACCCCGCCGGGGACGAGGGGGGCCTCCGGTCCCTCAAGGCCCCCGGCACCTTCCGCATCCTCCACGTCAGCACCGGCAACGTCTGCCGCTCGCCGATCACCGAGCGGCTCACCCGGCATGCCCTCGCCGACCGGCTCGGCGACCCCGGCACCGGTGGGCTCATCGTGGAGAGCGCGGGCACCTGGGGTCACGAGGGCGCGCCCATGGAGACCCACGCCGAGACGGTCCTCGCCGACTTCGGGGCGGACGCCACCGGCTTCGTGGGCCGCGAGCTCCTCGACGACCACGTCATCCGGGCCGACCTCGTCCTCACCGCGACCCGGGACCACCGGGCGCAGGTCATCTCCATGGGGCACTCGGCCGGGCTGCGGACCTTCACCCTGAAGGAGTTCACCCGGCTCGTGCGGGCCATAGACCCCGCGACGCTGCCGGACCCGGAGGGGGCCGACGGCGTGGTCGAGCGGGCCCGCGCCCTGGTGCGGGCCGCGGCCGCGCTGCGCGGGTGGCTGCTCGCCCCCAGCGTGGAGGCCGACGAGGTCTACGACCCCTACGGCGCGCCCCTGCCCTTCTTCCGCTCCGTCGGCGGCGAGATCCAGCAGGCCCTGGACCCGGTGGTCACAGCCCTGACGGGCGTCCGCCAGGCGTAGCCCCGCCGGGCCCGGGGCGCACCCGCGAGGGCACCGCCGCGCACATCGCTCCGGGCGCGCCTACATTGGAGAGATGACGACGGCCAGCCCAAGGCGCCCCGCCGCCCCGGCGGCGTACGCCGCGCTGCGCCGCCAGGACCCCGAGCTCGCCGAGGTCCTGCTCGGCGAGACGGCCCGGCAGTCCGCCTCGCTCCAGCTCATCGCCGCCGAGAACTTCACCTCCGAGGCCGTCCTGACGGCCCTGGGCTCCCCGCTCGCGAACAAGTACGCCGAGGGCTACCCCGGCGCCCGCCACCACGGCGGCTGCGAGTTCGTGGACGTCGCGGAGCGCCTCGCCGTGGACCGTGCCAAGGCCCTCTTCGGCGCCGAGCACGCCAACGTGCAGGCGCACTCGGGCTCGTCCGCCGTCCTCGCCGCCTATGCCGCACTCCTGCGCCCGGGGGACACCGTCCTCGCGATGGGTCTCCCGTACGGAGGACATCTCACCCACGGCTCGCCCTCGAACTTCTCGGGCAGGTGGTTCGACTTCGTCGGGTACGGCCTCGACCCGGAGACCGGTCTCATCGACTACGCGCAGGTGCGCGCCCTGGCCCGCGAGCACCGCCCGAAGGCCGTCGTGTGCGGCTCCATCGCCTATCCGCGCCACATCGACTACGCCGCGTTCCGCGAGGTCGCCGACGACGTGGGCGCCCATCTGATCGCCGATGCCGCCCACCCCATCGGCCTGGTCGCGGGCGGCGCGGCGCCCAGCCCGGTGCCGTACGCGGACGTCGTGTGCGCCACCACCCACAAGGTGCTCCGCGGCCCCCGCGGTGGCTTGATCCTGTGCGGCGCGGGCCTCGCCGAGCGCATCGACCGGGCGGTGTTCCCGTTCACCCAGGGCGGCGCGCAGATGCACACCATCGCCGCCAAGGCGGTGGCCTTCGGCGAGGCGGCGACCCCCGCCTTCACCGCGTACGCCCATCAAGTCGTGGCGAACGCAAGGGTGTTGGCCGAGGCCCTGGCAGGGGAGGGGTTCGCCGTCAGCACCGGGGGCACGGACACCCACCTGGTGCTCGCCGACCCCGCCCCGCACGGCGTGGACGCCCGGGCGGCCCGGGGCCGCCTCGCCGCGGCGGGTCTGGTTCTGGACACCTGCGCGCTGCCCCACGGCGACGGCCGCGGACTGCGCCTGGGCACGGCGGCCGTCACCACACAGGGGATGCGGGAGGCGGAGATGGCACGCGTCGCCGCGCTGTTCGCGGCGGCCGTCCGGGAGGAGGACGACGTCAGGGCGGCGGTCGGGGACCTCACGGCCCGGTTTCCCCCCTATCCGGGCCGGGGAAGCGGCGGGACCACGGCGCTGTAGCGGAGTTGTGCAACGATCGTCGCTACCCGGAAGTGCCCAACCTTATGCGCGCGAAGCTAGGGTGTGGTGCTGAGATGGCCAGCGATACCTGTGGGGAAGCCCGTGCGTGAATATCTGCTGACGCTCTGCATCACGGCCGCGGTGACCTATCTGCTGACCGGCCCGGTGCGGAAGTTCGCGATCGTGGCCGGTGCCATGCCGGAGATCCGCGCGCGCGACGTGCACCGGGAGCCGACGCCCCGGCTCGGCGGTATCGCGATGTTCTTCGGCCTGTGCGCGGGCCTCCTGGTGGCCGACCACCTGCCCAACCTCAACGAGGTGTTCACGAAGTCGAACGAGCCGCGCGCGCTGCTGTCCGGCGCCGCCCTGATCTGGCTCATCGGCGTCCTGGACGACAAGTTCGAGATCGACGCGCTGATCAAGCTCGGCGGCCAGATGATCGCCGCGGGCGTCATGGTCGTGCAGGGCCTGACGATCCTGTGGCTGCCCATCCCGGGCTACGGCACGCTCTCGCTGACCCAGTGGCAGGGCACCCTCCTGACGGTCGCCCTCGTCGTCATCACCATCAACGCCGTGAACTTCGTCGACGGCCTGGACGGCCTCGCCGCGGGCATGGTGTGCATCGCCGCCACCGCGTTCTTCATGTACGCGTACCGCATCTGGTACGGCTACGGCATCGAGGCCGCCGCCCCCGCGACCCTCTTCGCGGCCATCCTGATGGGCATGTGCCTCGGCTTCCTGCCGCACAACATGCACCCGGCCAGGATCTTCATGGGCGACTCGGGCTCCATGCTCATCGGGCTCGTGCTCGCCGCCGGTGCCATCTCCATCACCGGGCAGGTCGACCCGGACGCCATGAAGCTGAACCTCGGCGGCAGCGCCCGCGACGCCACGCACGCGATGCTCCCGGTCTTCATCCCGCTCCTGATGCCGCTGACGATCATCGCGATCCCGTTCGGCGACCTGGTCCTGGCCATCGCCCGCCGCACCTGGAAGGGACAGTCGCCGTTCGCCGCCGACCGGGGCCATCTGCACCACCGGCTCCTGGACGTCGGGCACTCGCACAGCCGCGCGGTGCTGATCATGTACTTCTGGTCGGCCCTCATCGCCTTCGGCACCGTCGCCTACTCGGTCCACTCGACGAACATGTGGATCCTGCTCCTGATCGTCGCCCTCAGCGCCGTGGGCCTGGTGCTGCTCCTGCTGCCCCGCTTCACCCCGCACGCGCCCCGCTGGGCGGAGAACTTCGTGCCGCCGAGGTACCGGAGCAGGCGCTCCTCCCCGGCCGGTACAGCGGCCACTGAGCGCGCCGACGGGGCCGCCCCGGCGGAGGCGTGCGGGGCGGACGGGACGGACGGGCCGGGGGAGGCCTCCGAAGACCGGCCGGCCGTCGGCGCGGGCGTCAACGGAGCGACCGCGCTCGGCACCCGCCCGCGCTTCCTGGACCGGCGCAAGGCGGGGTCGTCACGTTGACGCCGACCGGCAAAGCGGCCCTTTAGCAGACAAAGTGACGGACCGAATGCACAGACGCGCGGATTGCTTCTCATGTGTGACAGCGAGCACACCAGACAGGTAAAGACCTCATCAAATAGTTTGTGATACGGTTCACGAGACCCGGCGACAGAGCCGAAGGACCGTAGTGCGACGGTCCATTGGCCCGAGGACCCCGCTCGGACCGGGTCTACGCTCGTCCATGACGACACCCTGCCCCCATCAGTAAGCGGAGTTGCCGCCATGCCGTCTCAAGACACCCGGACTCTCCTGCAGTCCGCCGTCCCCACTGCCGCCGTCGGTGCGATCACCGCCGTGGTCAGTGGTGTGGTCGCGGGCGGCAAGGGGGCGCTCGGCGCCGTCATCGGCACGGCTGTGGTCATCGCCTTCATGGGGCTCGGCCTGTTCGTCCTGCAGCGGACGGCAAAATCGCTTCCGCAGCTCTTCCAGGCGATGGGCATGATGCTCTACGTCGCCCAGCTGCTGTTGCTTCTCATCTTCGTGGGTCTGTTCAAGGACACCACCGCGTTCAACCCGAAGTCCTTCGCGCTCGCTCTCGTCATCGCCACCGTCGCCTGGATGGCGTCGCAGGCTCGCGCGCACATGAAGGCCAAGATCCTCTACGTCGAACCCGAACCCGAACCTTCCTCGGTTGCCGCCTCCCAGAAGAGCGACAAGCCGGAGAAGCCGGGGTCGGAGACGTGAGAGGTAGGGCCGGGATAAATGCCCGTTCGAGATGCTGCTATCGTCCGGTGCCAACTGCGGCACTGCAGGCGCGGGCATCTGAGCTGACGCCTGCACCATCGCGAGGCTCGATGCCTGACCGCCGCTCACACTTCCGAAACACCAGTCCGGTGCCGATCCGCGGCCGCGTGCCGCGCCGACTCGACAACGAGGTTGCCGTACCCATGCTTCACGCCGAAGGAGCCCGCGGTGAGTGCTGAACAAACTGAGCTCGCCTTTGACTGGAGCTGTCGGATCATGTCCGACAACGGCTGTGGCTTCCCGGCCCCGGGCCTGCACTCGTTCCTCTTCAAGCCGATCTTCGAGGTCGGTGGGTTCGAGTTCAACAAGGTGATGCTGCTCGCCCTGATCACGACCCTGGTCGTCATCACCTTCTTCTACGCCGCCTTCGGCAAGGCCAAGGTCGTGCCGGGCAAGCTCCAGATGATCGGCGAGGCGGGTTACGACTTCGTCCGCCGCGGGATCGTCTACGAGACCCTCGGCAAGAAGGAGGGCGAGAAGTACGTCCCCCTCATGGTCTCGATGTTCTTCTTCATCTGGATCATGAACATCTGGTCCGTGGTGCCGCTCTCGCAGTTCCCGGTCTCGTCGGTGTTCGCGTACCCGGTCGTGCTCGCGCTCATCACGTACCTGATCTGGGTGCCGCTGACCTTCAAGCGCCACGGCTTCGTGGGTGGTTGGAAGAACATCACCGGCTACGACAACTCGCTCGGCCCGATCAAGTGGCTGGTGTCGTTCATCGAGTTCTTCTCGAACCTCCTTGTGCGTCCCTTCACGCACTCCGTGCGACTCTTCGCCAACATGTTCGCCGGTCACCTGATGCTGGTGATGTTCACCGTCGCCTCCTGGTACCTGCTGAACAGCTGGATGATCCCGGCCGCCGGCGTCTCCTTCGTGATGACGGTCGCCATGATCTGCTTCGAACTCTTCGTGCAGGCCGTCCAGGCGTACGTCTTCGTGCTCCTCGCCTGCACCTACATCCAGGGCGCTGTCGCCGAGCACCACTGACACCACCCGCCTCGTAAACCCCCAGATCGCCCGGTGGCCAACCCCCACCGGCCCATGAAAGAGAAGGAAGAGACAGCATGTCCGCTGTTGAGCTCGCCGCAGGTGTTTCCGGTTCCCTCGGTTCGATCGGCTACGGCCTCTCCGCGATCGGCCCCGGCATCGGCGTCGGCATCGTCTTCGGCAAGGGCACCGAGGCCCTGGCCCGTCAGCCCGAGGCCGCCGGTCTGATCCGTGCCAACCAGATCCTGGGCTTCGCCTTCTGTGAGGCGCTCGCCCTCATCGGCATCGTTATGCCGTTCGTGTTCGGTCAGTAATTACTAACCGACACATTTTCGACGAAAGGCACTGATGTGATCGCCAACCTGGTTCAGCTGGCGGCCGAGGAGAAGCAGAACCCGCTTATTCCTCCGGGCCCCGAGCTGCTTGTCGGCGCCATTGCCTTCGCCATCGTTTTCTTCTTCTTCTGGAAGAAGCTCCTCCCGAACATCAACAAGGTTCTGGAAGAGCGCCGGGAGGCGATCGAAGGCGGTATCGAGAAGGCCGAGGCCGCCCAGACCGAGGCCCAGAGCGTGCTGGAGCAGTACAAGGCTCAGCTCGCCGAGGCCAGGCACGAGGCCGCGCGACTGCGCCAGGAGGCGCAGGAGCAGGGCGCCCAGCTCATCGCCGAGATGCGGGCCGAGGGCCAGCGGCAGCGCGAGGAGATCGTCGCCGCCGGTCACTCCCAGATCGAGGCCGACCGCAAGGCCGCCGCGCAGGCGCTGCGTCAGGACGTGGGCCAGCTGGCCACCGAACTGGCCGGCAAGCTCGTCGGTGAGTCCCTCGAGGACCACGCCCGCCAGAGCCGCACCATCGACCGCTTCCTCGACGAGCTCGACGAGAAGGCGACGAAGGCCGAGGCGACTCGATGACAGCGCATGGAGCGAGCCGCGAGGCGCTTGCCGCCGCGCGCGAGCGCCTCGACGCGCTGACGGACAACACCGCAGTGGACGCGGGGCACCTCGCGGACGAGCTGGCCGCCGTCACCGCGCTGCTCGACCGGGAGGTCTCGCTGCGTCGGGTCCTGACCGACCCGGCGCAGTCCGGCGAGGCCAAGGCCGAGCTGGCCGGGCGCCTGCTCGGCGGCAAGGTCGGCGGCGAGACCGCTGACCTGGTGGCCGGAATGGTCCGCTCCCGCTGGTCCGCCTCGCGCGACCTGGTGGACGCCCTGGAGGAGCTGGCGGACGTCGCCGACCTGACCGCCGCGCAGAAGTCCGGCGCGCTGGACACGGTCGAGGACGAGCTGTTCCGCTTCGGCCGGATCGTCGCCTCCAGCACCGAGCTGCGAGCGGCCCTGACCGACCGCGCCGCCACCGCCACGGCCAAGAGCGGGCTGCTGCGCGGCCTGCTCGGTGGCAAGGCGGCAGCGACCACGGAGCGTCTCGTCGAGCGCCTTGTGACCGCGCCCCGTGGACGTAGCCTGGAGTCGGGACTCGAGTCCCTCGCCAAGCTGGCCGCGGACCGCCGGGAGCGCATGGTCGCCGTCGTCACGTCGGCCGTTCCGCTGTCGGACCCGCAGAAGCAGCGGCTCGGCGCGGCGCTCGCCAAGATCTACGGGCGTCAGATGCACCTGAACCTCGACGTGGACCCCGAGGTCCTGGGCGGGATCCGGGTGCAGGTGGGCGACGAAGTCATCAACGGCTCCATCGCGGACCGCATCGAGGACGCGCACCGCCGCATGGCGGGCTAGCAACTCAACAAGCAAGACCGAACGGCCCGAGTTGGGCCGTGCAGAGGATTCACCTCTTCCTGGGGGGAGTCCCCATCCCCCCCAAGTGAAACTTCGGGCCCAACAAGGAGAGCAGGGAACCCAGATGGCGGAGCTCACGATCCGGCCGGAGGAGATCCGGGACGCGCTGGAGAACTTTGTCCAGGCGTACAAGCCGGACGCGGCCTCGCGCGAGGAGGTCGGTACGGTCACCCTGGCCGGCGATGGCATCGCGAAGGTCGAGGGCCTGCCCTCGGCCATGGCCAACGAACTGCTGAAGTTCGAGGACGGCACGCTCGGTCTCGCGCTGAACCTGGAAGAGCGCGAGATCGGTTCGATCGTTCTCGGTGAGTTCAGCGGCATCGAGGAGGGCCAGTCGGTGCAGCGCACCGGCGAGGTCCTGTCGGTCGCGGTGGGCGAGGGCTACCTCGGCCGCGTCGTCGACCCGCTCGGCCACCCGATCGACGGCCTCGGCGAGATCGAGACCAGCGGACGTCGTGCCCTTGAGCTGCAGGCCCCCACGGTCATGGAGCGCAAGTCGGTGCACGAGCCGATGGAGACGGGCTACAAGGCCGTCGACGCGATGACCCCGATCGGCCGTGGCCAGCGTCAGCTGATCATTGGTGACCGCCAGACCGGCAAGACCGCCCTGGCCGTCGACACGATCATCAACCAGCGCGACAACTGGCGCTCGGGCGACGTGAACAAGCAGGTCCGCTGCATCTACGTCGCCATCGGTCAGAAGGGCTCGACCATCGCCTCCGTGCGTGGTGCCCTCGAAGAGGCCGGCGCGCTGGAGTACACGACCATCGTCGCCGCCCCGGCGTCCGACCCGGCGGGCTTCAAGTACCTGGCCCCCTACACCGGTTCGGCCATCGGCCAGCAGTGGATGTACGAGGGCAAGCACGTCCTCATCATCTTCGACGACCTCTCGAAGCAGGCCGACGCCTACCGCGCCGTGTCCCTGCTGCTCCGCCGTCCGCCGGGGCGCGAGGCCTACCCGGGTGACGTCTTCTACCTGCACTCCCGTCTGCTCGAGCGCTGCGCGAAGCTCTCGGACGAGATGGGCAAGGGCTCGATGACCGGTCTGCCGATCGTCGAGACCAAGGCGAACGACGTGTCGGCGTTCATCCCGACCAACGTCATCTCCATCACCGACGGCCAGTGCTTCCTGGAGTCGGACCTCTTCAACGCCGGTCAGCGCCCCGCCCTGAACGTCGGTATCTCCGTCTCCCGAGTCGGTGGTTCCGCGCAGCACAAGGCGATCCGTCAGGTCTCCGGCCGACTCCGCGTGGACCTCGCCCAGTTCCGTGAGCTGGAGGCGTTCGCCGCCTTCGGTTCCGACCTGGACGCCGCGTCGAAGGCGCAGCTGGAGCGCGGCCAGCGCATGGTCGAGCTGCTCAAGCAGGCCCAGTACCAGCCGATGGCCACCGAGGACCAGGTCATCTCGATCTGGGCCGGCACCACCGGCAAGATGGACGATGTGCCCGTCGCCGACATCCGTCGCTTCGAGCGCGAGCTCCTGGACTACCTGCACCGCAAGGAGCAGGGCCTGCTCACCTCCATCAAGGAGGGCGCCAAGATGTCCGACGACACGATCACCGCGATCGGTGACGCCGTGGCCGAGTTCAAGAAGCAGTTCGAGACCTCGGACGGCAAGCTTCTCGGCGAGGACGCTCCTGCCGCTGCCGGCAAGTGACGACGGAAGGGACCTGACTCATGGGAGCCCAGCTCCGGGTCTACAAGCGTCGCATCAAATCCGTCACGGCGACCAAGAAGATCACCAAGGCGATGGAGATGATCGCCGCCTCGCGCGTCGTCAAGGCGCAGCGCAAGGTGGCGGCCTCCACGCCGTACGCGACCGAGCTCACCCGCGCGGTCACGGCTGTCGGTACCGGTTCGAACACCCAGCACCCGCTGACGACGGAGGCGGAGACGGCGACACGTGCCGCCGTGCTGCTCCTGACCAGCGACCGCGGTCTGGCCGGCGCCTTCAACTCCAACTCCATCAAGGCCGCGCAGCAGCTGACCGCGCGCCTTGAGGCCGAGGGCAAGGAGGTCGACACCTACATCGTCGGCCGCCGCGGTGTGGCCTACTACAACTTCCGCGAGCACAAGATCGCGAAGCAGTGGACCGGCTTCACCGACCAGCCCGAGTACGCGGACGCCAAGACGGTCGCGGCCCCGCTGATCGAGGCCATCGAGAAGGACACGGCCGAGGGCGGCGTGGACGAGCTCCACATCGTCTACACCGAGTTCGTCTCGATGACGACGCAGACGGCGGTGCACGGCCGCCTGCTGCCGCTCAGCCTCGACACGGTGGCGGAGGAGTCGGACGCGAAGAGCGAGATCCTTCCGCTGTACGACTTCGAGCCGTCGGCGGAGGACGTCCTCGACGCCCTCCTTCCGCGCTACGTCGAGAGCCGCATCTACAACGCGCTGCTGCAGTCGGCTGCCTCCAAGCACGCCGCCACGCGCCGCGCGATGAAGTCGGCGACCGACAACGCCGGGGACCTGATCCAGAATCTGTCCCGGCTTGCCAACGCGGCCCGCCAGGCCGAAATCACCCAGGAAATCAGCGAGATCGTCGGTGGCGCCAGCGCCCTGGCCGACGCGAACGCGGGGAGTGACAAGTAATGACGACCACTGTTGAGACCGCGACGGCCACGGGCCGCGTCGCCCGGGTCATCGGCCCGGTCGTCGACGTGGAGTTCCCCGTCGACGCCATGCCGGACATCTACAACGCCCTTCACGTCGAGGTGGCCGACCCGGCCAAGGACGGCGAGAAGAAGACGCTGACGCTCGAGGTCGCCCAGCACCTCGGTGACGGCCTCGTCCGCGCCATCTCGATGCAGCCCACCGACGGTCTGGTCCGCCAGGCCGCGGTCACGGACACCGGTGCCTCCATCACGGTGCCCGTCGGTGACTTCACCAAGGGCAAGGTGTTCAACACCCTCGGTGAGGTGCTGAACGTCGACGAGCAGTACACGGGCGAGCGCTGGGGCATCCACCGCAAGGCCCCGAACTTCGACGAGCTCGAGTCGAAGACCGAGATGTTCGAGACCGGCGTCAAGGTCATCGACCTCCTCACCCCGTACGTCAAGGGTGGAAAGATCGGTCTGTTCGGCGGCGCCGGCGTCGGCAAGACGGTGCTCATCCAGGAGATGATCTACCGCGTCGCCAACAACCACGACGGTGTCTCCGTGTTCGCCGGTGTCGGCGAGCGCACCCGTGAGGGCAACGACCTCATCGAGGAGATGTCGGACTCGGGCGTCATCGACAAGACCGCCCTCGTCTTCGGCCAGATGGACGAGCCCCCGGGCACCCGTCTGCGCGTGGCCCTCGCCGGTCTGACCATGGCGGAGTACTTCCGCGATGTGCAGAAGCAGGACGTGCTGTTCTTCATCGACAACATCTTCCGCTTCACCCAGGCCGGTTCCGAGGTCTCCACGCTGCTCGGCCGCATGCCGTCGGCCGTGGGTTACCAGCCGAACCTGGCCGACGAGATGGGTCTCCTCCAGGAGCGCATCACGTCGACCCGTGGTCACTCGATCACCTCGATGCAGGCGATCTACGTCCCCGCGGACGACCTGACCGACCCGGCCCCGGCCACCACGTTCGCCCACCTCGACGCGACGACGGTGCTCTCCCGTCCGATCTCGGAGAAGGGCATCTACCCGGCCGTGGACCCGCTGGACTCCACGTCCCGCATCCTGGACCCGCGGTACATCGCGCAGGACCACTACGACACCGCCATGCGGGTCAAGAACATCCTGCAGAAGTACAAGGACCTCCAGGACATGATCGCCATCCTCGGCATCGACGAGCTCGGCGAGGAGGACAAGCTGGTCGTCTCCCGCGCCCGTCGCGTGGAGCGCTTCCTGTCCCAGAACACCCACGTCGCCAAGCAGTTCACCGGCGTCGACGGTTCGGACGTGCCCCTCGACGAGTCGATCGCGGCCTTCAACGCGATCTGCGACGGCGAGTACGACCACTTCCCCGAGCAGGCGTTCTTCATGTGCGGTGGCCTCGAGGACCTCAAGGCCAACGCCAAGGAGCTCGGCGTCTCCTGAGTCCCGGTGACTCTCGGGGGAGGGGCGGGCACGGCCCTCGCGGGGACCGCGTCCCGCCCCTCCCCGCACGCCACGTAGAATTTGACCCAACACCCGGCTGAACCGCCGGGTGGTGACCCGAGGAGCCACCTTTGGCTGCTGAGCTGCATGTCGAGCTGGTCGCCGCGGACCGCAGTGTCTGGTCCGGCGAGGCCACCCTGGTCGTCGCGCGCACCACGTCCGGCGACATCGGCGTCATGCCCGGTCACCAGCCGCTGCTCGGTGTGCTGGAGTCGGGCCCGGTGACCATGCGTACGAGTGACGGGGGCACCGTCGTCGCCGCCGTGCACGGCGGATTCATCTCGTTCGCGGACAACAAGCTGTCGCTGCTCGCCGAGATCGCCGAGCTGTCCGACGAGATCGACGTCCAGCGTGCGGAGCGGGCGCTCGAGCGTGCCAAGTCGGAGGCCGACGCCTCCGCCGAGCGGCGCGCCGACGCCCGACTGCGTGCGGTGGCGGCGCGCTGACCCCAGCGCGCGGCGTAACGTGACTCAGCCGCGGCCGGGTCCGGAACCTTCCGGACCGGGTCGCGGCTGCGGCAATGCGGGTGCTTTTTCGGGTGCGGTAGTTCGGTCCGTTTCGGGAAGTCGTGTTGAGACTGTAGTGAGGCGAGGAGGTCGGTGCCGATGATCCTCGTTCTGCTCGTGTGCGGACTTGCGTTGATCGCGCTGGTGTTGCTGGGGCTCTTCGTCTTCGGCCTGCGCCGCAGACTCATCCAGCGGTCCGGCGGCACCTTCGACTGCAGCCTGCGCTGGCACGCGCCCGCTCCCGACGAGGCCCCCGACACCTCCGGCAAGGGCTGGGGCTACGGGGTGGCCCGCTACAACGGGGACCGGATCGAATGGTTCCGTGTCTTCTCCTACGCTCCCAGGCCGCGGCGCGTCCTCGAACGGTCGGCGATCGAGGTCGTGGACCGGCGCGCGCCCGACGGCGAGGAGGAGCTCGCGCTGCTCTCCGACGCGGTGGTGCTCGGCTGTCTGCACCGGGGTGTGCGCCTTGAGCTCGCGATGAGCGAGGACGCGCTGACCGGCTTTCTGGCGTGGCTGGAGGCGGCGCCCCCCGGTCAACGGGTGAACGTGGCGTAGGCCCTGCCGGGGGATTCCCCGATCCCGCCCCTTCCCGAAACCAGGGGCTGGACGAGGCGCGGGTTACTGGCCCGCTGTGATCAGGCCCGACTCGTAGGCCGCTATGACCGCCTGGGCGCGGTCGCGGGCGCCCAGTTTGGCGAAGACGGCGGTGACGTGGTTCTTGACCGTGGAGGGGCTGATCCGGAGCGCCTCGGCTATCTCCGTGTTGTCGTAGCCCCTGGCCATGAGGGTCCAGACGTCCGTCTCCCGGGACGTGAGGTCGGGGCGGACGCGCTGGGCCGCCCGGGGCGCGGGCGTGGTGACGTACGCCGAGATCAGCCGGGTGAGCAGCCGCGGGGCCACGGCCGCCTCGCCGCGGCTCACGGTGTGGACGGCGGCCACCAGCTCCTCGGGCGAGACGTCCTTGGGCAGGAAGCCCGCGGCGCCCGCGCGGAGCGCGCCGACCACGTACTCGTCCATGTCGAAGGTGCTCAGGGCGAGGACGCGGCAGTCCGGAAGCTCGGTGGCGAGGGCCGCGGTGGCCTCGACGCCGTCGAGGCGGGGCATGCGGATGTCCATGAGGACCACGTCGGGGCGGAGCCGGAGCGCCAGGTCCACGGCCTCGCGGCCGTCCCCGGCCTCGCCGACGACGCGCACGCCGGGATCGGCGTGGAAGATGAGCGCGATGCCCCTGCGGACCAGCGGCTGGTCGTCGGCTATCAGGACGGTCAGGGGGCTGTCGGACGCTGTCAACGGACCGTCGCTCTCTCGTGGGACGTGGGGGCCTGCTCACCGGCGGGCAGGGGCAGTGTCGCAAGGACCCGGAAGCCGCCTTCGGGCCGGGGCCCGGTCTCCAGGGTGCCGCCGTGCAGGGCCACGCGTTCGCGCATGCCGACGAGGCCGTGTCCGGCACGGCCCTTGCGCGCGGTGGTGGTGGTGCCGGAGCCGTCGTTGCGGATCTCGACGGTGAGCAGCTCGGGCCCGTAGTCGAGGCGCACCGTGGCGTGGGCGCCGATCGCGTGCTTGCGGATGTTGGTGAGGGCTTCCTGGACGATCCGGAACACGGTGAGGCCGAGGGTGGGGGCGAGCTCCTGGCGCACGCCGTCGACGAGCAGCTCGGTGTCCACCCCCGCCTGGCGCGACTCGGCGACCACCCGGGGGAGGTCGTCGACGTCCGGCTGGGGCGCGGCCGGGCCGCCCTCGGTGTCCTCGTCGGTGCGCAGGACGTCCAGGAGCTGCCGCATCTCGCTGAGCGCCAGGCGGCCGGAGTCCTCCAGGGACTTCAGGGCGTCCTGGGCCAGGGCCACGTCGTGCTGGACCACCTTGCGCGCGCCGCCTGCCATCAGCTGCATGGCGGTGATGTGGTGCGCGACGACGTCGTGCAGCTCGCGGGCGATGCGGCGTCGCTCGGCCGCGACCGCGCCCGCGGCGAGCAGTTCGCGGTGGGCGGCGAGCTGCCGCTGCCACTGGCGGGCGGCGAAGCCGACGACGACCGCCATGCCGAGGCCGACCACGTCCGCGATCAGCGCCCGCACCAGCTCCTCGTCCTCGCCGATGCCGGGCACCTGGAGCGCGACGAGGGTCACGGCGCCCGCGGCCACCGCGACGCGCGGCGGCCGTTCCAGGGCCACGGAGAACAGGGCGACGACGAGGGAGATGGACAGGCCGTACGCGTTGGCGGCGAAGCAGCTGATGACGGTCAGGTTGACGAGGACGCAGGCCAGGGCGGTCAGGGGGTGGCGCCGGTGCCAGACCAGGAGGACGGGGAACAGGAAGTGGAGCGCGAGTACGCCCGCGCTCCAGTTCACGCCGTTGGTGCCCACGTTCAGCGTGTAGGCGGTGAGGTCGAGGACCGCGGCACCGAGCGCCACCTGGACGTCCCGGCGGCTCGGCCTCCAGGTGCCGGGACGTGGCGGGTGGCTGCGCGCGAGCATGCCGTACTGACTCCTTGCCGGGGGAATGTGTGTGTCCATTCCAGTCTGCGGGATCGGCGGGGGCGTCATCCTCGGGGCGGAGTGCGCGGCTAGGAGCAGGGTCCTGGTCGGGCCCGGGGGCCGTGGCCCTGGTCCCGGGGCGGTTTCGTCGCAGCGGTCGAGGTGATCGCGGGGCTGCCGGTGGTCTTCTGGAAGGGCCCGGTGGGACCGGGCTCCACCCCACCTGCCGGAGGAACCGGAACCGTGATCAGATCCCTGACGGCGTGCACCACACGCCATGCCTGGAAGTTCATCCTGCTCTGGACACTGGTCGGCCTCGGACTGACCCTGGTCGGCCAGGCCAAGCTGAACAGCGTCACCGAGCCCGACATCGCGGGCTTCCTGCCGAAGTCCTACGACTCTGCGGCCGCCCTGAAGATCGCCGAGGACGAGTTCGGGGCCAAGCCCGACGGCAACGCCGTCACGGTGCTCGTCGCCCGTGAGGACGGGCGCAAGCTCGCCGCGGGCGACAGTGCGCGCATCGACAGGATCGCGGCCGGGCTCGGCAAGCAGCGCCTGAAGATGGCCAATCCCGACGACGTGCCGTCGTTCATGATGACGGACCACTCCCAGACGCCGGTCGTCAGGCCGCTGGCCGACGCGCCGGACAAATCGTTCCGCCTGGTCTCCGTCTCGCTCAAGGGCAACCAGAACGACCCCGCGCTCCAGGAGGTCTTCCGCGACTTCCGCGAGCACGCGGAGAAGGCGTTCGGCCGGGCGGACCTGCGCTCCGGGTACACCGGCGGGATCGCGGACCTCGCCGACACGGCGGAGGACCAGGAGGACACCGAGAAGCTGGTCGGGCTGCTCACCGTCGGGCTGATCGTGCTCCTGAACGTGCTGGCCTTCCGCAGTGTCCTCGCTGCCATCCTGCCGCTGCTCGCCGTGGTCATCATCGGTGGCGCCGCGACCGGCGCGGTGGTCGGCACGGCCCTGCTGTTCGACTTCAAGCTGGATCCGTCGACGCCGTCGCTGATCACCGTGGTGCTCCTCGGCATCGGCATCGACTACTTCCTGTTCCTGCTGTTCCGGTTCCGCGAGCTGCTGCGGGCCGATCCGGCGGCACGCCCCCGGGACGTCGCGGGGGAGTGCGCGGGCCGGGTCGGCGCGGCCATCGCGTCGGCGGCGCTCACCATCGTGGCCGCGTTCGCCACCCTGGGCATCGCGAGCTTCGGGCAGTTCAAGGTGCTCGGCCCGGCCATCGCGGTGTGCGTCCTGGTGATGCTCGTCGCCAGCCTCACCTTCATGCCCGCGCTGCTCGCGGTGTCCGGGCGCAAGATGTTCTGGCCGTCGCGGGCGCTGCGCAAGGAGCCGCGCCCCGGGATGAGCGCGCGGCTCGGGGAGCGCGTCGCCCGGCGCCCGTTCCTCTTCATGGCCGCCAGCGTCGGCCTCCTGGTCGCGCTGAGCGCGGGCGTGCTCGGCATGAAGATGGACTACGGCACGGACCCGGGCCCGGACGACACTCCCGCGGCGGTGACGGCCAAGGAGATTTCCAAGGCGCTGCCCGGCGGCGTGGACAGCCCGCACACCGTGTACGTGGCGGCCGACGGCGACGGGGCGAAGAAGGTCAGGATCGACCGGGCGGGGCTCGAAGGCCTCACCAAGGACCTGAAGGCCGTCAAGGGCGTCGGCCGCGTGGCGCAGCCGGTGGTCAACAAGGAGCACACGGCCGCGAAGGTGGACTTCTACTTGTCCGTGGACGTGCAGTCGCAGCGGGCCCGTGACGTCGTCTCCGACGAGGTGCGGCCGGTCGTCGCCAAGGCGGCGCCGCCCGGCACCGAGGCCCATGTGTCGGGCCAGGCCGCGATCTTCTCCGACATCTCCGAGGCCGTGTCGAAGGACCTCAAGGTGGTCTTCCCCGTGGCCGCCGCGCTGATCGCCCTGATCCTGGTGGCCCTGTTGCGCAGCCTGCTCGCGCCGCTGGTGCTCATGCTCGCCATCGGGCTCGGCTTCACGGCGACGCTCGGGTCCGGCGTCCTGGTGTTCCAGCACCTCCTCGACCGGCCGGGTGTGTCCTTCACGCTCCCGCTCGTGCTGTTCCTGTTCGTCGTCGCCCTCGGCACCGACTACAACATCCTGATCAGCGACCGCATCCGGGAGGAGATGGGCCGGCCGGGCTCGGCGCGGCAGGCGGTGGCGGCCGCGGTGCGGCACACGGCCCCGGCCATCGTCACGGCCGGTGTCGTCCTCGCGGGCTCCTTCGCGAGCCTGGCAGTGAACCCGTCCCCGGCCACCCAGGAGATCGGTCTCGTCACCGCGCTCGGCATCGGCCTGTCGTCGCTGGTGCTCTCGATCGTCCTGGTGCCCGCGGTGGTGGCGATGCTCGGCCGGGCGACGTGGTGGCCCTCGCGCTCGGGCCGCGGGTCCGGCGGCGGGCACGGGGGCCGCGGCGGTCACGGTCACCAGGCGCCCGCGCCCGCGGAGTACGGCGCGTACACGGGGCCCTACCAGCAGCAGGGGTACGGCTCGCCGTACGGATCGGAGTACGGCTCGGAGTACGGCTCGCAGGCCCGTCGCTGACGGGCGGGCGCGAAGAAGCCGGGGAGGCGGGGGGCGTTCCCGCCTCCCCGGCTTCGTCATGGCCCCGGCCGTGTCAGGGGGCGGAGCACGGCCGGGGTCGCCGAGGGGGTGCCTCGGGTCCTCGGGGGAGGGTTACTTCAGGCCCTCGTGGATGGCGTTCACCAGCTCGCCATTGGCGGTGTCGCCGCTGAACTCCCAGAAGAAGGCGCCGCCCAGGGACTGCTCCTTGGCCCAGGCCATCTTGGCCCGGATGGTCGCCGGGGTGTCGTACGACCACCAGTTGGTGCCGCAGTGGGCGTAGGCCGTGCCCGCCACGGTGCCGTTGGAGGGGCAGGAGTTCTTGAGGACCTTGTAGTCCTCGATGCCCTGTTCGTACGAGCCCTGGGCGGGTCCGGTGGCGGTGCCGCCCGGCTCCTTCTGCGTGACGCCGGTCCAGCCGCGGCCGTAGAAGCCGATGCCGAGCAGGAGCTTCTTGGCCGGTACGCCCTTGGCCTTGAGCTTGGCGATCGCCGCGGCCGAGTTGAAGCCCGCCTTGGGGATGCCCGGGTAGTCGGTGAGCGGGGAGTGCGGGGCCGTGGGGCCCTTGGCGTCCCAGGCGCCGAAGAAGTCGTACGTCATCACGTTGTACCAGTCGGCGTACTCGGCGGCGCCGCCGTAGTCGGCGGAGTCGATCTTGCCGCCGGGCGAGGCGTCGGCGGTGATGGCGGCGGTGACGAGGTTGCCCGCGCCGAACTTGGCGCGGAAGGCCTGCATCATCGTCTTCATCACGGCCGGGCCCGAGGTGTCACAGCTCAGGCCGCACGCGTTGGGGTACTCCCAGTCCAGGTCGATGCCGTCGAAGACGTCGGCCCAGCGCGGGTCCTCGACCAGCTTGTAGCAGGAGTCGGCGAACGCCGCCGGGTTCTTCATGGCGTCGGTGAAGCCGCCGGACCAGGTCCAGCCGCCGAACGACCACAGCACCTTGATGTGCGGGTACTTGGCCTTGAGCTTGCGCAGCTGGTTGAAGTTGCCGCGCAGCGGCTGGTCCCAGGTGTCGCCGACCCCGTCCACCGACAGGTTGGCCGGGACGGCCTTGTCGTAGTCCGCGTAGGAGTCGCCGATCGTGCACTTGCCGCCCTGGACGTTGCCGAAGGCGTAGTTGATGTGTGTGATCTTCTCGGCGGAGCCGGAGGTCACGATGTCCTTGACGTTGTAGTTGCGCTGGTAGATGCCCCAGTTGGTGAAGTAGCCGAGCTTCACCTTGGCGCCCGGGTCGGGGTCGGGGCCGCCGCCGGTGGTGCGGACCTTCACCGAGGCGCTGACCGGTCCCGTCTGGTCGGCGGTGTCACGGGCCTGCACGCTGTAGGAGTAGTCGGTGCCTTTGGTCAGGCCGGAGTCGGTGTACGCGGTGCCGGTGACGGTGGCGACCTTGGAGCCGTCGCGCAGCACGTCGTAGTTCTTGACGCCCTTGTCGTCGGTGGCGGCCTTCCAGTCCAGCTTCACCGAGGTGTCGGTGACGCCGGAGGCGGTCGGGGTGCCGGGGGCCGAGGGCGGGGCGTCGCCGGGCTGGCCGCCGCCGTCGCAGCTCTCGCCGTTCAGCTTGCAGCCGGAGGGGTTGCCGCTGCCGCTGCCGTTGAAGCCGAAGGAGACCGAGGCGCCGGGGGCGAGCGTCCCGTTCCAGCCGAGGTTCTTGGCGGTCCAGTGGTCGGCGGAGTTGGTGATGGTCGCGTCCCAGCCGGAGGTGACGCGGGTTCCGGCGGGGAAGTCCCACTCGACGGTCCAGCCGCTGATCGAGGCGGTGCCGGTGTTCTTGATCGTCCACTTGCCCTCGAAGCCGGCGCCCCAGTCCTGGGTCTTCTGGTACGTGGCGGTGGCCCCGGCGGCGGCCGCCTTCGGCGCGGCCGCGGGGGACGCCTGGGCGGAGCCGCCGAGGGCGACCAGGGTGGCGAAGGGGAGCAGCAGGGTGGTGAGCCCCGCCGTCAGCCGGTGTCTGGACCTGAGTTTGACGCGCAAGGTGTGCTCCTGGGGGTAGTTCCTCGCTGGGAGTGATGGAACTGGTGGAACCCTGCGACGCCCATGAGCACGTTGTGCACGTTCTGTGCCCACCGCAGTGCGGCGAGAATAGAAAGGTCTGGACCAACGGTCAAGGGGTTCAACCACTGGCCGAAATCGGGCAGTTGGGACGGATGGCCCCGCCCGGCGGGTCCGGGCGGGGCCGAAGGGCGATCAGACTCCCAGCTCCTGGGCGAGCACGGCGGCCTGCACCCGGCTGCGCAGCTCCAGCTTGCCGAGCAGGCGGCTCACATGCGTCTTCACCGTGCCCTCCGCCATGCTGAGGCGGCGGGCGATCTCCGCGTTGGACATGCCCTCGCCCAGACAGGACAGGACCTCGCGCTCGCGCGGCGTCAGGGCGTCGAGGACCGCCGGGTCGGGCGCGTTCGCGGAGCGCACCGGGCGGGGCGCGGCGAACTCGGCGATCAGCCGCCGGGTGACGGCGGGCGCGATCAGGCCCTCGCCGCGCGCGACCGTGCGCACCGCGTCGAGCAGCGCCCTCGCCTCCGTGTTCTTCAGGAGGAAGCCCGACGCGCCCGCGCGCAGGGCCCCGAAGACGTACTCGTCCAGGTCGAACGTCGTCAGGACGAGCACGTCGGCCAGCCGCTCGGCGACCACCTGGCGCGTGGCCGACACGCCGTCAAGACGCGGCATCTGCACGTCCATCAGGACGAGGTCGGGCCGCAGCTCGCGGGCGAGCGCCACGGCCTGCTCGCCGTCCGCGGCCTCGCCGACGACCTCGATGTCGGGCGCGCTGCGCAGGATTAGGACGAGGCCCGCCCGCACGGCGGACTGGTCCTCGGCGACGAGGACACGGATCATTCGGTCACCTCTTGGTCTGCGGGGTCCACGGGCAGCCGGGCGGCCACCCGCCACACCTTGCCCGCGGGCGCGTCCGGGTCCGCCTCCGGGCCCGCCGCGAACGTGCCGCCGAGCAGCGCGGCGCGTTCCTGCATGCCGACGAGCCCGGCGCCGGAGCCGGGCGCGCGCGGCCCCGGCGTGTCCCCGTACGGGCTCGTGACCAGCACGCACAGGGCGCCCTGCGGCTGGGTGAGGGTCACGGTGACCGGTCCGGGGGCCGCGTGCTTGAGCACGTTGGTCAGCGACTCCTGCACGATGCGGTACGCGGCGAGACCGACCGGGGCGGGCGGGGTTTCGGCGCCCGGGGCGCGGGTGTCGTCGAGGGTGACGTCCAGGCCGTTGGCGCGCGCGTTCTCGACCAGGGAGCGGAGCCCGTCCAGGGTGGGCGCCGCCACCGGTTCCAGGTCTCCGCTGGAGTCCCGCAGGATGCCGATGAGGCGGCGCATCTCCGAGAGGCCCTCGACGCTGTTCTCCCGGATGACGGTGAGGGCGTCCCGGGTGGTCCGCGGGTCGTCGAGGGACAGCGCGGCCGTGGAGTGGATGGCGATGGCCGACAGGTGGTTGGCGACCATGTCGTGCAGCTCGCGGGCCATCCGGGCGCGCTCGGCGGTCACCGCCTGGGTGCGGTCCATCTCGGCGAGCAGCGCGGTCTGCTCGGCGCGCAGCCGGGCCATCTCGGCGGCCTCCCGATGGCTGCGTACCAGGACGCCGGTCGTCGCGGGTGCGAACGACACCAGAGCGGTGACGGCGCCGATGAGCAGCGCCTCCGCATCCCGGAACCAGGCCAGGAAGCCGATCGTCATCGCCACGGTGATCAGCCCCGTGGTGATCGGGATGCGCCGGGCCGCGGCCGGGGTGCCGTACAGGACGGCCGCGTACACCAGGTCGGTGAACATCACGACCGTCGCCAGATTGCCCGGGGTGAACTGGTCGGCGATCAGCGCGAGGGTGCCGCAGGCCAGGGCGGTCTGCGGCGCCGTCCGGCGCAGCAGCTCCAGGCCCGCCATGACGAACAGCGGCACCAGCGTCCACCCGTAGCTGAGGGGCCGGTCTATTTGCATGTGCAGCCCCAGCGCCCACAGCGCGACGCCGCTGACCAGACTGACGACGGCGATGCGCACGTCGACGGCGTCGGGGCGGGGGAGCGGCAGCGGCATGGCTCCATCCAACACGGCCCGCGGCGCCCCGGCCTCCCTATGCCGGGTGAGGCCCGGGTACATCGAAGGATGCACCCACACTTCGTCACTGACGACGACGATCGCGGGGCGTGCGGCCGGGAGCCTGGAGAGGTGACAAGGAAGAACAGCGCCTCCAGGAGGAACGAGCCGTGATCGTCACTCTGATCATCCTGTGTGAAGTGGGCTTCTGGGTGTTGCTCGCCGGAGGCCTCGCCCTGCGGTACTGGGCGAAGATGCCCCGCGCCAGTGTCGCGGTGCTGCTCTGCGAGCCGCTCCTGGAGGTCGTCCTGTTCGTCGTCACGGCGATCGACCTGAAGAACGGCGCCGAGCCGGACTGGAAGCACGGCCTGGCCGCCGTCTACATCGGCTACTCGGTCGCGCTCGGCCACTACACAGTCAAGTGGGTGGACGTCCGCGTCGCCCACCGCTTCGCGGGCGGCCCCAAGCCGGTCAAGCCGAAGTACGGGTGGCCGCGCGCGCTGCACGAGTGGAAGTCCGCCGCCCGCTGGGTGCTCGCCGCGGTGATCGCCATGGCCCTGCTCCAGGGCGCCATCTGGTACGTCGGCTCCGACGGCGAGACCGGGTCGCTGCGGGCGTGGCAGCAGAAGATGCTCTGGGTCATCGGCATCAACCTGATCATCGCGGGCAGCTACACCCTCTTCCCGAAGCGGGTCCCGGCGCCCGGCCCTGGGGAGCAGGACGCCGACCGGCCCCTCACCAAGGCCTGACGGCCCGGCGCGGTAGGTCCGGCAAAGCGCTCAGCGCTCGCCGCCCGGCACCCACAGCACGTCCCCGACCTCCTTGTTCGCCGTCCTCGCGAGGATGAACAGGAGGTCGGAGAGGCGGTTGAGATAGGTGGCGGTCAGCGCGTTCATCGTCGCGCCGTGCGCTTCGAGGGCGGCCCACGTGGAGCGCTCGGCCCGCCGCACCACCGTGCACGCCTGGTGCAGGAGCGCCGCGCCCGGCGTGCCGCCCGGCAGGATGAAGCTGCGCAGCTTCTCCAGGTCCTCGTTGAAGCGGTCGCAGTCCGCCTCCAGCTTGTCGACGTAACCCTGCTCGACGCGCAGCGGCGGGTACTCCGGGTCCTCGACGACGGGGGTGCACAGATCGGCGCCCACGTCGAAGAGGTCGTTCTGGACCCGGGTGAGGACCGCCACGACCTCCGCGTCGAGGCCGCCGAGCGCGATGGCCGTGCCGATGACCGCGTTGGCCTCGTTCGCGTCGGCGTAGGCGGAGATCCGCAGGTCGGTCTTGGCGGTCCTGCTCATGTCACCGAGGGCGGTGGTGCCCCGGTCGCCGGTACGGGTGTAGATGCGCGTCAGATTGACCATGCGGCCAGGGTAGGTGAGCCCGCCACCGGCCGGGCGGGCGCTAGGACCCGGCGGAGCGGACGACCCGGGTGCCGACCGTCACGGCGGCGAGCACGAAGCCGACGGCGACCAGGACGCCGTACAGCATGTGCGCGCTCGCGTAGTCGCCGACGTACGCGTCGCGGACCGCGTCCACGAGGTAGCGGAACGGCGTGAAGTGCGAGAGCACGTCCAGCCAGCCGGGGCCGAGCGTCATCGGCAGCATCAGGCCGGAGAGCAGCATGGACGGCATGGCGAGGCCGTTGACCGTCGGGCCGAACTCCTGCGGGGTGCGGACCTTGAGGGCAAGGGCGTACGACAGGGCGGCGAGCGCGACGGTCAGCAGGGCCACGAACGCGAAGCCGATCAGGATCCCGGCGAGCGGCGCCCGCAACCCCATCACCAGGGCGGCGAGGACGAGCAGCACCGCCTGGAAGACGAAGAGCGCGGCGTCCCGCAGGAGCCGCCCGAGCAGCAGCGCGAGCCTGCTGGCCGGTGTTACGCGCATCCGCTCGACCACGCCCCAGCTGTTCTCCAGGATGAGCGCGAAGCCGCTGAACGAGGCGCCGAACAGGCTGAGTTGAAGCAGCAGGCCCGGCACGAGCACCTGCCAGGAGTCACCGTCGGCGGCCAGCGGCAGATCGGTGAGGAGCGGGCCGAAGAACAGCAGGTACAGCAGGGGCATCAGCACCCCGAAGAGCATCTGGAAGCGGGAGTTCAGGGTCTGGCGGGCGTAGCGCCGGAACAGCAGCGCGGTGTCGTGCAGAAGCATGGCGGCATCCGGGGTTCGACGGGGGAGTACGGGGAGGGGAGGGGGGCGGCGGGCCCGGCGGAGGGGCCTGGCTCAGACCGCGACCGGCGCGGTGTCCACCGGGGCCGGGCCGCGCCCGGTGATGGCGAGGAACGCGTCCTGGAGCGTGGCGTCGGGCGAGCCCGCGTGGCGCTCCTTGAGCGCGGCCGGGGTGCCCTCGGCGACGACCACGCCCCGGTCCACCACGACGATCCGGTCCGCGAGGGCGTCGGCCTCGTCCAGGTAGTGCGTGGTGAGGAAGACCGTGGTGCCGTGCTCGGCGCGCAGCCGGCGCACCAGCTTCCACAGGTCGGCGCGGCTCGCCGGGTCGAGCCCCGTGGTCGGCTCGTCGAGGAACAGCACGGCGGGCCGGTGGACGAGCCCGAGCGCGAGGTCGAGCCTGCGCCGCTGGCCGCCGGAGAGCGCGGCGGTCCTGCGGCCGAGCAGCTCGGTGAGGCCGAGGTCGGCCGCCAACTCCGTCGCGCGGGCGGCCGCTTCGGGCTTCGACAGGTGGTAGAGCCGCCCCTGGAGGACGAGCTCGTCGCGCACGGTCTCCTGTGGGTCGACGCCGCCGGACTGGGCCACGTACCCGATCCTCGCGCGCACGCCCGCCGGGTCCCGCAGCAGGTCGTGGCCCGCGACGGTGGCGGCGCCGCCGGTGGGCGGCAGGAGCGTGGTGAGCATCCGCAGGGTGGTGGTCTTGCCCGCGCCGTTCGGCCCCAGGAAGCCGAGGATCTCGCCGGGCTCGACGGTCAGGTCGATGCCGCGCACGGCCTCCACGGGACCGCCCTTGGCGGCGAAGGTCCGGGCGAGCCCGGCCGTACTGATGATTGCCATGGAGACCACAAAAACAGAGTCACTGTAATTTTGCAATGCCACCAATTTTTCATGGACCCCCAGAACGGTGCCTAGGATGAGGACATGGCAGAGGGACTCAGGGAGCGCAAGAAGCGGCAGACCAAGCAGCGGATCTCGGACATCGCCACCGGGCTCTTCCTGGAGCGGGGCTTCGCCGCCGTGACCGTCGCCGACGTCGCCGAGGCGGCGGACGTCTCCGTCAACACCGTCTACAACTACTTCCCGGCCAAGGAGGACCTCTTCCTCGACCGGGGCGCGGACATGGCCGACCGGCTCTCGCGCTGGGTGCGCGGCCGCCGCACCGGCGAGTCCGCCGCCGACGCCGTCCTGCGCGAGCTGCGCGGACTCGTCGAGGGCGTCTCGCCCGCCGTCGGACTCTTCGCGGGCTACGCCGACTTCATGCGGGTCATCACCGACTCGCCCGCCCTGCGCTCGCGGCTCTGGGCCTTCCAGCAGGAGAGCCTGCGCGACCTGGAGGGCACCCTGCGCGCGGAGGCGGGTCCCGGCGGCCATCTGCCCGACCTCGTCGCGGGCCAGCTGCACTGGCTGCACGCCGGTGTCCTGGCCTGGATCGGCGCCGAGATGGTCGAGCGCCGCGACCCCTGCGAGGTCTCCCGCGAGGCGCTCGTCCTCATCGACGAGATGGAGGACCTCCTCGGCGAACGGGTCCTCAACTACGCCGTCCGCGAGGCCTCCTGACCCTCCGCGGCCCCCCGCGCGGCCCGCCCCGGTGTGATGTCCGTCAAACCGCACGTGGCGTGCGTCTCTTCACCGCCCCACGGCACCTCACGAGCGCTAGTGTCCGCTGGAGAGCGATACGTAAACAGCGTGTAAGCGCTCCGTCATACGCCAGGCAAGGGGAGTCGTAACGTGGCACGAAAGCTCGCCGTCATCGGAGCCGGACTCATGGGGTCCGGCATCGCCCAGGTCTCCGCCCAGGCGGGCTGGGACGTGGTCCTGCGCGACGTCACCGACGAGGCGCTGACCCGGGGCACCGACGGCATCAAGGCCTCGTACGAGAAGTTCGTGAGCAAGGGCAAATTGGACGCCGGGACCGCTGAGTCCGCGCTTGGCCGCATCACGACCACCACCGACCTGGACGCCGTCGCCGACGCGGACGTCGTCGTCGAGGCCGTCTTCGAGAAGCTGGAGGTCAAGCACGAGATCTTCCGCACGCTCGACAAGCTCGTGCGGGACGAGGCCGTGCTCGCCTCCAACACCTCCGCCATCCCGATCACCAAGATCGCGGCCGTCACCGAGCGGCCCGAGCGGGTCGTCGGCGCCCACTTCTTCTCGCCGGTGCCCATGATGCAGCTGTGCGAGCTCGTCCGCGGCCACAAGACCAGCGACGAAACCCTCGCCACCACCCGCGAGTTCGCCGAGTCCGTCGGCAAGACCTGCATCGTCGTCAACCGCGACGTCGCGGGCTTCGTGACCACCCGCCTCATCTCCGCCCTCGTCGTCGAGGCCGCCAAGCTCTACGAGTCGGGCGTCGCGACCGCCGAGGACATCGACATCGCCTGCAAGCTCGGCTTCGGCCACGCCATGGGCCCGCTCGCCACCGCGGACCTCACCGGCGTCGACATCCTGCTGCACGCCACCGACAACATCTACACCGAGTCGCAGGACGAGAAGTTCGCCGCCCCCGAGCTGATGCGCCGGATGGTTGACGCCGGTGACATCGGCCGCAAGAGCGGGCAGGGCTTCTACAAGCACTGAGCACGAACACGGACGTGCTGTCACTCCGAGGGTCACCCCTCGGAGTGATTTCGGTATCGGTTCGCTTACAGACGGCAACTTCCTCACCCACGTGACAGTCAGTTGCTGTGACATACGCAGACGTCCCGCGGCACGGGCGTCACACACGACACGGCACTCTCGGGGAGCGCATATGCACATCAGGGGCGACCAGGCCCAGCTGGTCGTCGGGGGACGCCTCGACGTACGCAGCGCGGCGGACGCCCGTACGGTCCTGCACTCGGCCGTCGACGACGGAGCCGGTGACCTGGTGCTCGACCTGTCCGAACTCGACTCGTGGGACGCCACGGGACTCGGCGTCATCATGGGCGCGCACCGGCGCGCCGGGCGGTGCGGACGCAGGCTCGTCCTGCGCGGCGTGCCCCCGCAGATGCAGCGCCTGCTCGTCGCCACCCGACTGCACCGCATCCTCGCCATCGAGGGCGGCATCGGCGTCGAATCGCTTCCTCGCGTGTGACACGCGGCCCTCGCGCGTGACCGTCGTTCCCGTACGCGACACGTCGCCCTCGTACGGGACACGCGGACAAGCGGCGCGAGCGGTGCGGGACGGCATCACTCGCGCAATCCTCACGAGACTGTGACGTCTCGGGCGGGGCGGTACCCCGCCCTCCGCGGAGATACTGAAGACGGTTTAGGGTTCGGTCCGCCCGACGATTGACGAACCCACACGGGGGCACCGGACCAGTAGCGACAGCGCGGTGTGCCCAAGGCCGGAGGGGGCTTCGCACACGACGCATCTGGGGGGCTTGGACCATGGACCCGACGAACCGGGGACCGGAGGAGCACGGCCGCGACGACTACGTCGGCCGTGACGACCACGAAGGCCACGACGGACACGAGGGCCGCGACAGCTACGGAGGCCCCGGCTACGAGGGCCCCGACGGCTACGAAGGCCGCGACGGCTACGACGCCGACGCGCCCGAGGCCCACGACAGCGGCGCGGCGCGGGAGAACCACCCGCCGCGGCACGACGCCTCGACGGGCCCCGCGAGCGCGCACGGGCCCGGCACACCCGGCCTCGGCACCCCCGCACCCGCGCCCGTGCGCGCCGTCCAGCTCTTCTCCGGCGACTTCCTGCTCACCGTCAACCCCATAGACGGCAGCGAGATAGAACCCTGCCCGCCCGGCGAGCACCCCGACCGCCCCCGCAAGTACACCGCCGCCGAGCGCGCCGAACGCCGCAGGGCCGCCCTGCCGCCCGTGCCCGCGGGCCCCGCCAGGACCCGCACCCCGCTGCTCGAACGCCAGGAGGAGCGCGAGCGCCTGGTGCGGCTGCTCGCCCGCGGCCGCTCCGTGCGCCTGACCGGACCCGCGGGCTCCGGGCGCACCGCGCTGCTCGACGCCGTCGCCGAGGACTGCGCGGACCTCGCCCCCGACGGCGTGGTCCGCCTCTCCGGCTACCACCGGACGCCGACGGACCTCCTGTACGACCTGTGCGCCGCCGTCCACGACACCCGGCAGTACCGCCCCGACCGCGCCCTGCTCACCGAACTCGTCGGCGAGATAGGCGCCGTCGTGGTCCTCGACGACCTGGAGTTCGGCGGCACCGCGCTCGAAGAGCTCCTCGACGCCACCCCCGAGTGCGCCTTCCTCGTCGCCGCGACCCCCGACGTCGCCGCGCCCGCCGCCGAGTCGCACCTCGAAGAGGTCTTCCTCGGCGGCCTCGGCCGCGGCGCCGCCCTGGAGCTCCTGGAGCGCGCCGTCGGCCGCGTCCTCACCGACGACGAGGCCGACTGGGCGGGCGACCTGCGGTTCGAGTCCGAGGGCCTGCCGCTGCGCTTCGTGCAGGCCGGGGCCCTGCTGCGGCAGCGCGACCGGCTGCGCGCCGACCCCGCCGCCTTCCAGGACTTCGCCGCGTACGACGCCCCGGACGCGGCGGCACCCGGGGACGACGTGCCCCTGCCCTCGCTCGCCGACGCCGCCGCGCCCGCGGCCCTGCTCGCCTCCCGGCTCAGCCCGTCCGCGCGCGCCGCGCTGCGGTTCGCCGTCGCGCTCGGCGGGGAGCTGCCGCACCCGGCCCACCTGCCCGCGCTCGTCGGCGACACCCACGCCGACGCGGCCCTCGCCGAGCTCGTCGACTGCGCCCTCGTGACCCCGGCCGGCGGGCACCACCGGCTCGCCGCCGGAGTCCGTGTCCAGCTGGAGAGCGCCGGATACGCCGACGACGCCGCCGCGCACGCGCAGTCCGCCGCCCAGCACTACGCCTGGTGGTGCGGGCACCCCTCGGTCGCCGCCGAGCGCGTCGCCGCCGAGGCGGACACGGTGCTCGCGGCGCTCACCGCCCTCGTCACGGTCCGCGGCGGGGCGCCCGCCGCCCCGGGCGCCGTCGCCGACGAGCCGTCCGCCGCCGTGCTGCTCGCCCGCACCGCCGCGCCCGCCTTCGCCGCCGGGCTCGACTGGGGCGCCTGGGAGCGGGCCCTGCGCGCGGGCCAGGAAGCCTCCCGCACCGCCGGTGAGGTGGCCGAAGAGGCCTACTTCCACCATGAGTTGGGCGTCCTCGCGCTCTGCGGCGGGCGGCTCGACCGGGCCCGCGCCGAACTGGAGGCCTCCATCGGCCTGCGCGGCGCCCTCGCCGACAAGCGCGGCATGATCGCGGGCCGCCGGGCCCTCGCCCTGGTCGCCGACCGCTCCGGCGGGGTGCTGCCCGGGGGCCGGACCGCGGCGGGCGAGGAGGTGCCGGACGCCCGGTCCGAGGAGTCCGCTTCGCCGCCCGGCGGGGTGCCCGCCGCCTTCGTGCCGGCCGTGCCGCCCCTGCCGCCCGCGCCGACCGCCTCGCCGGACGAGGCGGAGACCGTGGTCACGCGGCAGGCCGCGCCGGGGCCCGCGCCGCTTCCCGGGCCCGCGCCCACCCGCCGCGCCATCCTGCGCGGCACGCGCCGCAACCTGGTCGCGGCCGGGGCGGGCGCCCTGCTCGTCGCCGTGCTCGGCACGGTGGTGACGCTCGGCGCGACCTCCGACAGCGACGACGGCGGGCCGCGCCACAAGGTCCGTACCGACCAGTCCGCGAGCGCGGACGACGACGGCGACGGCATGGGCGCCGACAAGCCGGGCGACGGCTCCTCGCACCGCCCAGCCGACCCGGGCGGGGACGGCGTACCGGGCACCTCCGACGACCCGACGCCGCGCGGCGGCAGCGGCGCTCCGTCGCACACCGGCGGCGACGGCGAGGGGACGAAGAGCCCCTCCGGCAAGCCCAGCGGCAAGCCGTCGGACCGGCCCACCGACCCGCCGACGACGCGGCCGCCCACGTCCAGGCCGCCGACCACGCGCCCGCCGACGTCCCGCCCCCCGACGTCCAGGCCGCCGACCACGCAGCCCCCGACGTCGCAGCCGCCCACGTCGCAGCCCCCGACGGCGCCGTCCTCGCCGAACACCTCGAACTCGGCGAGCGGCCCGGTGACGTCCTCGGCCCCGGCGAGCAGCTTCAGCTCGGCCTCCGACCCGGGCCCGTCGACCGCCTGAGCGCGCACGGAAGAGGGGGCGGACCCGGCCGGGTCCGCCCCCTCTTCCGTACAGCGGTGGACGTCAGAACAGGCGCAGCTTGTCGTCCTCGATGCCGCGCAGCGCGTCGTAGTCGAGGACGGCGCAGCTGATGCCCCGGTCCGTGGCCAGGACGCGGGCCTGCGGCTTGATCTCCTGGGCGGCGAAGACGCCCTTGACCGGCGCGAGGTGCGGGTCGCGGTTCAGCAGCTCCAGATAGCGGGTGAGTTGCTCCACGCCGTCGATCTCGCCGCGGCGCTTGATCTCGACGGCGACGGTCCCGCCGTCGGCGTCGCGGCACAGGATGTCGACGGGCCCGATCGCCGTCATGTACTCGCGGCGGATCAGCGAGTAACCCTCGCCGAGTGTCTCGATCCGATCGGCGAGCAGCTCCTGAAGGTGTGCTTCCACGCCGTCCTTGATGAGGCCGGGATCCACGCCCAGTTCGTGCGTGGAGTCGTGCAGAACTTCCTCCATGGTGATGATGAGCTTCTCGCCCGCCTTGTTGGTGACGGTCCACAGATGGGACTCGTCGCCCGCGCCCTCCTTCAGGGTGCACGGCGGCGACATCCAGTTGAGGGGCTTGTAGGCCCGGTCGTCAGCGTGGATGGAGACGCTGCCGTCCGCCTTGACGAGGATCAGGCGGGGGGCCGACGGGAGGTGGGCGGTGAGCCGGCCCGCGTAGTCCACGGAGCAGCGGGCGATGACGAGACGCATGGTCGGCAACGCTACTCGACAGCGGGACGGTCCTGCGAATCGCGCGCCCCCGCGCCCGCGCGAGGGCTGTGGGCCGCACCACTTGTCCGGCGATGGACCCGTTCGAACCTGGCCAGTTATCCGCCCAATCTCCTGGTGCCCTCCACGGGCGTTGCCTACCGTATAAGCAGGAGGTCGTCACGCGTGCACGCTGCGTATGCGGACTCCTTCCCTGCCCGTAAGCCCCTGTTGCTCGGGGGTGCGAGAGGAGAACCCATGTCGCTCGACGTCTCACCGGCACTGTTGGAACAGGCCGAGCGAGGCGAGGTCGACGAAGCTGCCTTCGTCGACTGCGTCCGGACCTCCCTGCCTTACGCATGGGAGATGATCAGCTCCCTGGTGGCCCAGCTCAAGGTCGACGGCGGTGAGTTCGCCGACAACCAGACGCCGCCGCCGGACGAGCAGGCGCGCGGCCAGCTGCTGCGCGCGCTCGCGAGTGACGCGATCCGCGGCGCCCTGCAGCGCCACTTCGGGGTACGTCTGGCGTTCCAGAACTGCCACCGGGTGGCGGTGTTCCCCCTGGACGCCTCGGCGGACGACAGGCTGGCCAAGTTCACTTCGATCCGCGGCCAGCTGCTGAACCAGTCGCCCGAACTGCGGGACTGCTGAAGACTGTTGCTGCCGCTCCGTACGCGGGAGGTGTTTCAGTACCGGAGCGGCAGTACCTTTCGCTGGCGGGGGCGCCTTGGACCGGTGGGGCTCTCGGTGGGTTGGGCTTCCTCTTCGTCTGCGGCCGGTGGGGGCTTGGCGCGCAGTTCCCCGCGCCCCTTCGGGGCGCTTCCAGCCGGGGGGGCCTTGAACCGGTGGGGCTCTCGGTGGGTTGGGCTTCCTCTTCGTCTGCGGGTTCGTTCTGGCTTGGCGCGCCGTTCCCCGCGCCCCTTCGGGGCGCTCTCGTTCGGGGCGCTCTCGGTCGGGGTGGTTACGGTAGGTGGGGGAGGACCTCGGCGCCCAGGCGGCGGATGTTCTCCTCGGTGCTGGTCAGTTCGCCCGAGCCCTCCACGAGGAGTGCGAAGCGGGTGATGCCCGTGCGTTCCGCGGTGGCGGTGATGCGGTCGACGCACACCTGGGGCGTGCCCACCGGATGGATGGCGCACAGCAGTTCCGTGTAGGCGAGCGGGTCGCGCATGGCGCGGACCCGGCCGTCCACCGTGACGTGGGCCTCAAGGCCCTGGCGCAGCCAGCCGGGCATCGCCTTCTTGAGGATCTCGGCGGCCTCCACGCGGTGGTCGGCGACCTGGACGACACCCGCCGAGACGTGGGCGGCGGCCGCGACCTCGTCCGGCGTGTGCCCGGCGGCACGCGCGTGCCGGTTCCACAGCGCCACCATTTCGGCCTTCTCCTCGTCGCCCACGTGCATGCCGAGCAGCATCGGCAGCCCGCGGGCCGCGGCGAGGCGGACGCTCGACGGCGAGGTGCAGGCCACGACGATCTCGGGGGCGCGCGGCGGGTCCGGTACGCCTGCGGACGCGACGGCGCGCGGGAGCCGCGGGACCACGGCGACGTCACGGAAGTCGAAGCGGCCGCCGGGGCCGCCGACCCGCGGCTCACCGCTCAGCCAGCGGAGCAGCAGGTCGAGCGACTCCGGGAACCCCTGTTCGTACGCGTCGAGTCCGGAGCCGAAGACCTCCAGGTCGACCCAGGGGCCGCCGCGCCCCACGCCGAGCGTGAAGCGGCCGCCGGTGGTGAGGTGCAGCAGCGCGGCCTGCTCGCCGAGCGCCACCGGATGAGCGGTGGGCAGCACGGTCACGGCGGTGCCGACGCGCAGGCGCCGGGTCCGGCCGAGGAGCAGGGCCGCGAGGGTGATCGCGGACGGACACGTGCCGTACGGCACGAAGTGGTGCTCGGCGAGCCAGACGCTGTCGAGGCCCGCCTCCTCGGCCATCTCCGCGGAGCGCACCGCGCGGTGCAGTGCCTCCCCATGGCCCTGGCCGGGGAACTGAGCGGCCAGCACAAAGCTTCCTAAGCGCATCGAACTTCCTGCCTCCTTGGCGCCGACGCGGGCACTCCCTCCCACCGGCAACAACGCATGACACGTGCCAAGGGCACGGCTTGGCGGGCAGATTGGCAGATTTTCTCCGTGGCCCCGGGCGGGTTCGGGGGGCTTGGTGAAGGACACGTACCCGGTCCCGCGGCGCGTAGGCTGGACAGGCCCCGCCCCCTGCGCAACCCGTGAGGTGTCCCGTGTCGCCGCGTCGCAACCGCCCCAAGGGCGCCGGAGAGTCCACGCCGGGCCCGGACGCGGAGCCGTCCGGGCGCTACGGCGGTTTCGAGCACAGCGAGGACTGGCAGGGCGAGGACTGGAGGGTGCGCCGGGTCGCGGGGGCGAGCGCGGCGGGCAAGACGTACCGGTGCCCGGGCTGTGACCAGGAGATCCCGTCCGGCCTCGCGCACGTGGTCGCGTGGCCCGCGTACTCGGGCGTGGACGAGCGGCGGCACTGGCACACCGGGTGCTGGAGCGCGAAGGACCGGCGCGGCGTGAAGGAGCGCCGGTCGCGGAACGCGCCGCGGTACTGAGCGCTCCACCGGCCTCGGCGCGACGCCCGTCGTCCGCCCGCGGGTCCGGTGCGGGCGGGCGTGTACGTGCCCCGGCCGCCGCACGGTTCCGGCCGTTCGTGGAAACGGCACGGCGCCCCGGCCGTGAGGGCCGGGGCGCCGTGCCGTGGACGCGGGTACGCGTCAGACGTCGCGCTTCTCCAGGAGGGCGAAGGCGCCCGCGAGCGCACCCGCCGTGACGATGACGAGCAGCAGCAGCTGCCCGCCGCCACCGCCCTCGAGGCTGGAGTCGATCTTGAAGATCTCGGCGAGCGAGCTGATGGCGTTGTACTTCTCCGTCTTCTCGCCGAGCGTCCGGGTGCTGTCCCAGATGCCGAGGAACGCCGGCATGATCGCGGGGACAAGGACCAGGCCGAGCATCGTGGTGATCGCACCGGCGGAGTGGCGCAGCATCGAGCCGACGGCGAGCGCGAGCACGCCGAGCAGCGAGACGTACAGACCGCCCTTGAAGACCGTGTCGATCCACGAGACCTCGCCGACGCCCGGGCCGCTGTGCGCGCCCGAGGCCACCAGGCCGACGAAGAAGATGGAGCCCGCCGCGACGACGAAGGCGAGCACGAAGAAGACCAGGGCCTTCGCCGCGAGCACCCGGGAGCGCTGCGGCGACGCGGTGAACGTCGTACGGATCATGCCCGTGCCGTACTCGGACGAGGTGACCAGGACGCCCAGGGTGATCAGGCAGATCTGGCCGAGGATCAGGCCGAAGAACGCCGGGATGGTGAACGGCACGTCCACGTAGTCGGCGTCGTCCGTCTGCGCGACCGCGAGCAGGCCGATGCCGATGACCAGGAGCAGGAAGACGCCGAGCGTCCACATCGTGGAGCGGACCGACTTGATCTTCGTCCACTCCGAGCTGAGGGCGTGGCCGAGGTTGGTCTTCTTGATCGGGATCGGCGAGGTGTACGCGTTGTTCATCGCCTGCTGCCAGGCGGAGGGCGGCGCGGGCGCGGCGGGGGCCGGGGCCATCGGCGTCATGCCGTGCGGCGGGGCGCCGTGCGGCGGCTGCGGGGCGGTCGCGACGGCCACGGGCTGCGGGGCCGGGGCCTGCTGCGGTGCGGGGGCCTGCGGGACGGTCGCGGCCTGCGGGACGGCCGGGGCCTGCTGCGGGGCCGGGGGCTGCTGGGGCGGCTGCGCCTGCGGCTGCTGCGGAGTCTCAGGCGTGGTCATCGGGCTTCCTCGCTGTCGCGCTTGGTCATCTCGGGGGAGGCGGGGGCCTGCGGGGCGGCGTACGGGTTCGGCTGCGCGCCCGCGGGCGCGGGCGGTACGCCGGGCGCGCCCTGCGGCATCGCGAAGGGCTGGCCGCCCTGCTGGGGCGGCGGCGGGGCGTACCAGCCCGGCTGGCCCTGTCCCGGCATCGGCATCGGCGGCTGCGGCTGCGCGCCGGGCGGCAGCTGCTCCTGGAGGCCCGTGCGCTGGTCGATCGTCGAGCGGTAGTCCACGGCGCCCTGCGTCATGCGCATGTACGCCTCCTCCAGGGAGGCCTGGTGCGGAGACAGCTCCCACAGGCGGACGTCCGACTGGTGCGCGAGGTCGCTGATGCGGGGCAGCGGCAGACCCGTGACGCGCAGCGCGCCGTCCGGCTCGGGCAGCACCTGGCCGCCGGCCTCGGTGAGCGCGCCCGACAGCTTCTCGCGCTGCTGCGGGTCGGTGTCCGGGGTGCGGACCCGGGCGAAGTCGGCGGAGTTCGCCGAGATGAAGTCCGTGACGCTCATGTCGGCGAGCAGCTGGCCGCGGCCGATCACGATGAGGTGCTCGGCGGTCAGCGCCATCTCGCTCATCAGGTGCGAGGAGACGAAGACCGTACGGCCCTCGGCGGCGAGCGACTTCATCAGGTTGCGCACCCAGAGGATGCCCTCGGGGTCGAGGCCGTTGACCGGCTCGTCGAAGAGCAGCACCTGCGGGTCGCCGAGCAGCGCGGCGGCGATGCCCAGGCGCTGGCCCATGCCGAGCGAGAAGCCCTTGGAGCGCTTCCTGGCCACGTCCTGCAGGCCGACCACGCCGAGCACCTCGTCCACCCGGCGGGCCGGAATGCCGGAGAGCTGCGCGAGGCAGAGCAGGTGGTTGCGGGCGTGCCGGCCGCCGTGCACCGCCTTCGCGTCGAGGAGGGCGCCGACCTGGCGGGGCGCGTTCGGCAGCTTGCGGTACGGGTAGCCGCCGATCGTCACCTGCCCCGCCGAGGGCGCGTCGAGGCCGAGGATCATGCGCATCGTCGTCGACTTGCCGGAGCCGTTCGGGCCCAGGAAGCCGGTCACGGTGCCGGGCCGTACCTGGAAGGAAAGGTTGTATACGGCTGTCTTGGCGCCGTAGCGCTTCGTCAGGCCGACTGCCTCGATCATTCTCCGCACCCATCGAATGGTTCAGGACGTCGGGGCACACGCCCCCGTAAGGGTTAGGAGGATATCTGTGGACTGACGGTTCCGGCCAAGAGCGAGTAAAACGACAACCGCACGGGGGCACCTCACCCCCGGGCCCTCGCCGGTCAGGTCACGCGTCCCGCCGCTTGAGGAGGGCGTAGCCGCCCAGCAGGGCCGCCGCCGTCCACGCGAGCATGATGCCGAGGCCGCCCCAGGGGCCGTAGGGGGTGTCGTCGTCGAAGGGGGACTTGACCTGCATGATCTTGCTGCCGGCCTGGTCGGGCAGGAAGCGGCCGACCTTCTTCGTGGCGGACACGTTGCCGAGGATGCTGGAGATCAGGAAGAAGAACGGCATCAGGATGCCGAGGGAGAGCATCGGGCTGCGCAGCATGGCGGCCACGCCCATGGAGAACATCGCGATGAGCGTCATGTAGAGGCCGCCGCCGATGACGGCGCGCAGCACCCCGGGATCCCCCAGGTGGGCCCGGTGCTCACCGAGCATCGCCTGCCCGGTGAAGAAGGCGAGGAAGCTGGTGGCGATGCCGACGGCGAAGGCGAGCAGCGCCGCCACCGCGACCTTGCTGAAGAGGAACGTGGCGCGCTGCGGGACCGCCGCGAGCGAGGTGCGGATCATGCCGGTGCTGTACTCGTTGGAGACCACGAGGACACCGAAGACGATCATGGCGAGCTGGCCGAGCGACATCCCGGCGAAGCTGATGAAGGTCGGGTCGAAGGTGAGCTTGTCGTCGCGGCTGAGGTTGTCGAAGTCGTTCTTGGACAGGGCGCTGATGAGCATGCCGAGGGCGATCGTGACGACGACCGAGAGGCTCAGCGTCCACACGGTCGACGCCACCGAGCGGATCTTGGTCCACTCGGACTTCAGGACCTGCGTCGCTGCCATGCGGGGTCACTCTCCCTTCGGGCGCGGCTGCCAGCCCTCGCCCCAGCCGGGGCCGCCGGGCGCCGGGGTTCCTTGGTGGTCGGCGTGCGCGTGGTACTCCACCGACTCCGCGGTGAGCTGCATGAAGGCCTCCTCCAACGAGGCCTGCTGGGGGCTGAGTTCATGGAGTACGAGATGGTGCTGGGCGGCCAGTTCGCCGAGCTGCTCGGAGCTCGCGCCGTCCACTTCGAGGGTGCCGTTGCCCGCCTCGACGGTGGTGATCCCGGCCTCGTGCAGCACGTCGAGGAGGCGTTCGCGCTGGGGTGAGCGCAGACGTACGTACGACCGGGAGTTGTCGCGGATGAAGTCCGCCATCGAGGTGTCGGCGAGGAGGCGGCCCTGGCCGATGACGACGAGGTGCTCGGCGGTGAGCGCCATCTCGCTCATCAGGTGCGAGGAGACGAAGACCGTGCGGCCCTGGGCGGCGAGGGACTTCATCAGGTTCCGGATCCAGTGGATGCCCTCGGGGTCGAGGCCGTTGACCGGCTCGTCGAACATCAGGATCTCGGGGTCGCCGAGCAGCGCGCCCGCGATGCCGAGCCGCTGGCCCATGCCGAGCGAGAAGCCCTTGGCCTTCTTCCTGGCCACGGCCGTGAGGCCCACGGTGTCCAGGACCTCGTGGACGCGCGAGCGCGGGATGCCGTTGGACTGCGCCAGACACAGCAGGTGGTTGAAGGCGCTGCGGCCGCCGTGCATGGCCTTGGCGTCCAGGAGCGCGCCGATGTAGGTGAGCGGGTCCTTCAGCTGCGCGTAGTGCTTGCCGTCGATGCGCACGTCGCCCGCGGTGGGGTTGTCGAGGCCCAGCATCATCCGCATGGTCGTGGACTTGCCCGCGCCGTTGGGCCCGAGGAAGCCCGTGACGAGACCCGGTCTGACGGTGAAGGTGAGGTTGTTGACCGCCACCTTCTCGCCGTACCGCTTGGTCAGCCCTTCGAGCTCGATCACGCCGCCACCTCGATCACGCACGGAACCCGATCATGTCGACACGCTAAAACGGGACGGAGCCCCCTGCCACTCGAGGTGGCAGGGGGCTCCGTCGCGTTCACCCCGTGGTTGCTCTTATCCGCGTCAGCGGCTCTGCTGTGCCGGAACCCCCCGCGAGATCGGCTCGTCCTCGGTGGGCGTGCTCGCCGCGGCCACGGCGGCACCGGTGAGCGTCGCGAGCATCTCGCGGACGTTCGTCAGCTGGGCGTTGATGGAGTCGCGGCGGTTGGTGAGCGCCGCGAGCTCGCGCTCGGACTCGCTGCGGATGCGGTCCGCCTTGGCGTTCGCGTCCGCGACGATGTCCTCGGCCTGGCGCTGCGCGGTCTCCACCGTCTGGCGGGCGCGGCGCTCGGCGTCGGTGCGCAGCTTCTCGGCCTCCAGGCGCAGCTGCTCCGCGCGGTGCTCGATCTCCGCGAGGCGCTTCTCGGCCTTGGCCTGGCGCGAGGCCAGGTCGCGCTCGGACTGGTCGCGCCGCTTGGCGAGGTTCGTCTCGAAGTCGGCGGCGGCCTGGGCGGCCTTGGCGCGGGTCTCCTCGAAGAGGGCGTCCGCCTCCTCGCGCTTGGACTGCGCGTCCTTCTGCGCCTCGGCACGCAGCGCGTTCGCCTCGCCCTTGGCCTTCTCGACGATGCGGACGCCCTCGTCCTCGGCCTTCGCCTTGCGCTCGGCGGCGAACGACTCGGCGTCGTTGCGCACCTGCTGGGCGGCCGACTCGGCGAGCTCGCGGTGCTGTTCGGCCGCGCGCCGGGCCTCCTCGCGCAGGTCCTTCGCCTCTTCCTCGGCGAGGCGCAGGATCTTCTCGACGCGGGCCCCGAGCCCGGCGTACGACGGCTCGGCGTCGGCGACCTGGGCCTGGGCGTTCTGCGTTTCGAGGTGGAGTTCCTCGATGCGCTTTTCCAGAGCAGTGATTCGGGTGAGAGCGGAGTCTCGGTCGGAGACGAGCTTGGAGATACGTTCGTCCACCTGAGCGCGGTCGTACCCACGCCGCACAAGCTCGAAGCCGTAGGGGGAAGTGTCGCTCATGGGGTTCCTGTCGAATGAGACCGGGTGAGGTGATAGAGGGAATCCTAGGGGGCGTTGCGGCGTGTCATCGAGCGTATGCCCGTTTGATCTGGAGAATGACACCCCTTTTGAGTGGCTAACCGGCAGAGCGCTTGCCAGCGACAGGGCCGAAGGTCCCGGCCCAGCACGGAAAGGCCTCCGTGGCTAGCCCTCTGACTGCTTGCCACCCGAACGTGTAGCCCCCGCTGCGGCCCCCGCCTTGACGCCCGCGTCCTTGCCGCCGCCCTGTGGGGCCTCAAACGATTCCAACGCCTCGAGCACGTCCTGGACACGGGAGATCTCCGCATTGATGTCCGCGCGACGCCGGACGAGGACCTCCAGTTCGCGCTTGCCCTCGTCGACCGTGCGCTCGGCCTCGGCCCGCGCCTCGGCGTGGATCCGCTCGCCCTCGCGCACCAGCTCGGCCTTCTTCTGCTCGGCCTCCTTCAGCAGCCCCTCGGCCTTCTTCACCGCCGCGATGCGCACCTTGCTCGCCTCGGAGTTGGCGTCCGACACCAGCTCCTCGGACTTCGCCTTCGCCTCGGCCAGCTGCTCCTCGGCGGCCTTCACCAGGGCGTCGCAGCGCTCGCCCGCCGACTTCATGGCCTCGGCCGACTCGCGCCTGGCCCGCTCGTGCAGCTCCTCGATCTCCGTCGTGACGCGGCTGCGGTGCTCCTCGGAGCGCTCCCTTATCGCGGTGGCGTCCCGGCGCGCGCCGACGAGCAGCTCGTCGGCGTCCGTACGCGACTTCTCCACCAGCGTGTTGCCCTCGACCGTGGCCTCGGCGACGATCCGCTCGGCCTCCTTGCGGGCCGCGCCGACCATCGTGTCCGCCTGCGTCTCGGCGTCCGTCGTCGCCTTGAGCGCCTTCTCCTGGGCGTCCGCGGTCAGCTTCTCGGCCTCGGACGTGGCCTCGGTGATGAGCGTGTCGACCTGCTCCGCGGCTTCCGTACGCCGCTTGTTGGCGGCCTGGCGTGCCTCGTCCAGGGTGCGCTCGGCCTCCGCGCGCGCCTCGCTCAGCGTCCGCTCGGCCTCGGCCAGCGCCTCCTGCTTGACGCGCTCCGACTCCGCGCGGATGCGCTCGGCGTGCTGCTGTGCGGAGCCCACGGTCTCGGCCGCCTCGGCGCGCAGCCGCTCGGCGTCGCCGGTCGCGTCCGAGATCAGCCGCTCGGCCGCGGCCACCGCCTCGGCGCGCACGCGCTCCGCCTCGGTGGCGGTCTCCGCGGTGAGGCGCTCGGCGGCGGCGACGGACTCCGCGCGCACGCGCTCCGCCTCGGCGGCCGTCTCCGTGGTGAGCCGCTCGGCCTCGGCGATCGCCTCGGTGCGCACGCGCTCGGCCTCGGCGGCCGTCTCGGTGGTGAGGCGCTCGGCCTCGCTGCGGGCCTCACCGATCAGCGTGTCCGCCTGGTTCGCGGCGTCACCGCGGATGCGGTTGGCGTCCTCGCGGGCGTCGGCGCGGGTGCGGGCGGCGTCCTGGTCGGCCTGCGCGATGGTGTCGGAGGCCTCCGTGCGCACCCGCTGGGCGTGCTCGGCGGCGTCGGAGCGCATCCGGTCGGACTCGGCGATCGCCTCCGCGACGGTGTGCTCGGCGAGCGCCTTGGCGGCCTCCGCCGCCTCGGCGGACTCCCGCCGCGTACGGCTCGCGTCCTCACCGGCGCGCTCCCGCTCGGCGTACGCGTCGGCGCGGACGCGGTCCGCCTCCTCCTGCGCCTCGGTGCGGGTGCGCTCCGCCGCGTGCTCGGCGGCCGAGCGCAGGCCCGTGATCTCCTCCTGGGCCTGCTCGTGCAGACCGGCCACGGAGTCCCGTACGGACTGGGCCTGCTGCTCGGCGGCCGACACCAGCTCCGTGGCGCGCGCCTCGGCCTCCTCGGCCAGGCGGTGCGCCTCGGCGTCGGCCTCCTCCACGCGCTTGCGCGCCGCGGCGAGCAGCTCCTCGCTCTGCTCGCGGGCCCGCTCCCGCTCCTGGTCGGCCTCCGCACGCGCGCCGCCGAGCGTCTCCTCGGCCTCGCGGCGGCGCCGGGCCGCCTCCTCCTGCGCGGCCGCGAGGGCCTCGGCGGCCTCGGCGGCGACGCGCTCGGCGGCGGCCGCCGCCTCCGCGCGCACCCGGTCCGCGGTCTCCTGCGCCTCCGTCCTGAGGCGCTCCGCCTCGGCGGCGGCCTCGGAGCGCAGGCGCACCGCGACGTTCTCGCCCTCGGCGCGCGCCTGCGAGGCGTCCGCCGCGGCCTCGTCGCGCAGCCGCTCGGCCTCGGCCTCGGCCTGCGACTGGAGGGTGCGGACGCGCTCGGCGGCCTCCGTGCGCTGCCGCTCGGTCTCCTCGGCGGCCTCGCGCCGCATCAGCTCGGCGTCCGCGCGCGCCTCGGTCAGCGTCCGCTCGGCCGCGGTGAGCTTGTCGTCGGCCTCCGCCCGCAGCCGGGTCAGCTCCGCCTCGGCCTCGGCCGTGCGGGCCGCGACGGCGCGCTCGGCCTCCTCGCGCAGCTCCCGCGCGACCGTCTCCGCCTCGGCCTTGACGGCCTCGGCCTGTTCGTCGACCTCCGTGCGGTGCCGCTCGGCCTCCGCGCGGGTGCGCTCCAGGGTCTCCTCGGCCTGCTGGCGAAGCGACGTGGCGCGCTCGACGGCCTCGGAGCGGACCCGCTCGGCCTCGGTGGCCGCGGACTGACGGGCCTCGGCCGCGTCCGTCTTGGCCTTGGTCAGCAGCTCCTCGGCGGACCGGGCCGCCTCCTCGATCTGCTGGACGGCCTCGCGCCGCGCCTCGCCGCGGATCTTCTCGCCCTCGGCGACCGCGTCGGCCCGCAGCTGCTCGGCCTCGCCGCGCAGCCGGCGTGCCTCCTCCTGGAGCTCGACGGTCTTGGCGCGGTACTCCTTGGTGTCGTCCTTCGCCGCGCCCTTGAGCTGCTCGGCGATGTCGTGCGCCTCGCTGCGCAGGCGGTCCGCCTCGGCCTCGGCCTCGGCGCGGTGCCGCTCGGCCTCCTCGGCGGCGGCGCGCGTGGTCGCGGTCGCCTCCTCGGAGGCCTTGGTCAGGACCTCCTCGGCGGTCCGCGCGGCCTTCGCGATCTCGGACGCGGTCTCCTCGGCGGTGATCGAGCGGGCCTTCTCGGCGGCATCCGCGATCAGCTTCTCGGCCTCGGCCGCGGCGTCCGCCAGCTTCTGCTCGGCCTCCGCCTTGGCGGCCTCGGCCTCCTTCGTGGCCTCGCCGACGAGGCGGGCGACCTGCTCCTTGGCCGTCCGCGTGCGCTGCTCGCCCGCGGCCTCGGCGGCGGCGAGCTGCTTGGCCGCGGCCTCCTTGGCCCCGGCGACGAGCTTGTCCGACTCGGCGCGCGCCTCGCGCAGGGCGGCCTCGGCGTCGGCCATGCGCTGCTCGGCGGCCCGGCTCAGCTCGGTGGCCTGGCGGCGTGCCTGGTCGGACTCGGCCGCGGTGGACGAGCGCAGCGCCTCCGCGTGGTCGGCGGCCTCCTGGGCCTGCGTCGACGCGGCGTTCAGCAGGCGCTCGGCGTCGGTGCGGGCCCGGCGCAGGAGCGCTTCGGCCTCCGCGCGGGCGCTCTCGGCGTCCGCGGCGAGGCGCTGCCGCCCGGCCTCGGCGAGCCGCTCGGTCTCGGCGCGGGCGGCGGCGAGCGCCTGGTCGGCCTCGGCGCGGGACTCGTCGAGGAGTCGGCGGGCCTGCTGCTCGCTGCGGGCGCGCAGCTGCTCGGCCCACGCCACGTTCTCGTTGACGTGGGACTCGACGGTCTGGCGGCGTTCGTTCAGCTCCTGGTCGAGCTGCTGGCGCCGGGAGACGGCCTCCGTGTGCAGCTCGGCCTGGAGCCGGGCCTGCTGCTCGGCGTGCTCCTGGAGGATGCGCTGCGTCTGGGCGCGGGCCTCGCGCAGCTCGCGCTCGGCGTCGGCGCGCAGCTGCTCGGCCTGGATCTGGGCGTTCCGCAGCAGCTGCTCGGCCTGATAGCCCATGTCCGCGCTGTCGTAGGCAGGGCGGGACGCGAGGTTGCGGCGCGCCTCGTGCAGCTTGGCGCGCAACACCTCGACCTGGTAGCCGAGGTCCTCGGCGTGCTGAACGGCCTTCTCCCGGTCGGTCTTCAGCCGGTCCATCTCGGCTTCGAACCGTGAGAGATGGTCGGCCTCAGCCGGTCGTCGGCTGTCCTGGCTCTCGTAGCCCCGCACTGCGCGGTCCCATCCTTCCCCGAGCTCTCGGCTGCGCTCGAGCAGGGGACGCCCCACTCCTGGTCGCAAGTCTTAGACGTACGAGCCTCGCCCGTCCCGCGAACGAGGCCCCCGAGGAATGGTGTCAGATCAACAGCGGAGCTTGGGCTGCTGCCCCGACGCTCGTCCCCCGAAACCCGGACCCCGGCAAGCGACCGCCCAAGGTTCGGACGGCCGCCACTAACCCTACCGGCCCCGAGTAACGGGAGGTCAGTGCTCCGGCTGTTCGGCGGGCGCGGACGTGACGAGTTCGGTGAGGACGCCGTGGCAGTCCTTGGGGTGCAGGAAGGTGATGCGCGATCCCATCGAACCGGTGCGCGGCTGCTCGTACAGCACGCGCACGCCCTTGTCGCGGATGGCCTCCGCGTCGCCGTCGACGTCCGCGGTGCCGAAGGCGATGTGGTGCACGCCCTCGCCGTTCTTGGCCAGCCACTTGCCGACCGCCGAGTCCTCCCGGATCGGCTCCAGGAGCTGGAGGTAGGAGGCGCCGCCGTCCGAGGTCTCGTTGATCTTCAGCATGGCCTCGCGCACCCCCTGTTCCTCGTTGACCTCGGTGTGGAACACCTCGAAGCCGTACGTCGCGCGGTAGAACTCGACCGTCGCGTCGAGGTCCTTGCAGGCGATCCCGATGTGATCAATTCGCGTCAGCATGGTTCAAGTGCAGCGCCTGCGGCCGTGATTACGCAACGTGCGCGCGATCACACTCGCCTCCCGGTGACGGGCGCCGTACCGCTCAGTACATTCGAGTAAACCCTCGTTCACATCTCCTCAGCTCGCCAGCTGGAAGGGGCCGTGCCACATGTCTGGAACGACCGGAACCACCTCAGTGATCGTCGCGGGCGCGCGGACGCCCATGGGGCGACTGCTCGGCTCACTCAAGTCCTTCACCGGCGCCGACCTGGGCGGATTCGCGATCAAGGCGGCCCTCGACCGGGCGGGCATCGGCGGTGACCAGGTGCAGTACGTGATCATGGGCCAGGTCCTGCAGGCCGGGGCGGGACAGATCCCGGCGCGCCAGGCCGCGGTCAAGGCGGGCATCCCCATGAACGTCCCGGCACTCACCGTGAACAAGGTGTGCCTCTCCGGCCTCGACGCCATCGCGCTCGCGGACCAGCTGATCCGCGCCGGTGAGTTCGACATCGTGGTCGCGGGCGGCCAGGAGTCGATGACCAACGCCCCGCACCTGCTCCCCAAGTCGCGCGAGGGCCACAAGTACGGCGCGATCGAGATGCTCGACGCGATGGCGCACGACGGGCTCACCGACCCCTTCGAGGCCATCGCCATGGGCGAGTCGACCGAGAAGCACAACACGCGCCTCGGCATCCGGCGCCCCGAGCAGGACGAGATCGGCGCCCTGTCGCACCAGCGCGCGGCCGCCGCCCAGAAGAACGGCGTGTTCGACGCCGAGATCACGCCCGTCGAGGTGCCGCAGCGCAAGGGCGACCCGGTGCTCGTCGCCAAGGACGAGGGCATCCGGGCCGAGACCACCGTCGAGACGCTCGGCAAGCTGCGCCCCGCCTTCGGCAAGGACGGCACGATCACGGCGGGCACCGCCTCGCAGATCTCCGACGGCGCCGCGGCCGTCGTCGTCATGAGCAAGGCCAAGGCCGAGGAGCTCGGCCTCGCGTGGATCGCCGAGATCGGGGCACACGGCAACGTGGCCGGGCCGGACAACTCCCTGCAGTCCCAGCCGTCCAACGCGATCCTGCACGCCCTGAAGAAGGAGGGCCTGGGCGTCGACGACCTCGACCTCATCGAGATCAACGAGGCGTTCGCGGCCGTCGCGGTCCAGTCAATGAAGGACCTCGGGGTGTCCACGGAAAAGGTGAACGTCAACGGCGGCGCCATTGCCCTGGGTCACCCGATCGGGATGTCCGGCGCGCGGCTGGTCCTGCACCTGGCCCTGGAGCTCAAGCGGCGCGGCGGCGGGGTCGGCGCGGCCGCGCTGTGCGGCGGCGGCGGGCAGGGCGACGCGCTCATCCTGAAGGTCTCCAAGAGCTGAGGCCCGCGCGCCCCGGCGCGTCCTCGTCGTATCCCTTTCGCATCCCCTTCGTGTCTTCGGAGACGTACGTACGGAACGGAGCCGCAATGCAAGACGTCCCCTCCCTGGTGGCGCAGGCCCGCGAGGGCAGGCCACGGGCCGTGGCCCGGCTGATCTCGCTGGTGGAGGGGGCGTCGCCGCAGCTGCGCGAAGTGATGGCGGCCCTCGCGCCGCTGGCCGGGCACGCGTACGTCGTGGGCCTGACCGGGTCGCCGGGCGTCGGCAAGTCCACGTCGACCTCCGCGCTGGTGAGCGCGTACCGGCGGGCCGGGAAGCGGGTGGGGGTCCTCGCCGTCGACCCCTCGTCGCCGTTCTCCGGCGGCGCGCTGCTCGGCGACCGCGTCCGCATGTCCGAGCACGCGTCCGACCCCGGCGTCTACATCCGCTCCATGGCGACCCGGGGGCATCTGGGCGGGCTCGCCTGGGCGGCGCCCCAGGCCATCCGGGTGCTCGACGCCGCGGGCTGCGACGTGGTCCTCGTCGAGACGGTCGGCGTCGGGCAGTCCGAGGTCGAGATCGCCTCGCAGGCCGACACCTCCGTGGTCCTCCTCGCGCCCGGGATGGGCGACGGCATCCAGGCCGCGAAGGCCGGGATCCTGGAGATCGGCGACGTGTACGTGGTCAACAAGGCCGACCGCGACGGCGCGGACGCGACCGCGCGCGAGCTCAACCACATGCTGGGCCTCGGGGAGGCGCGCACGCCGGGGGACTGGCGGCCGCCCATCGTCAAGACCGTCGCCGCGCGCGGCGAGGGGACCGACGAGGTCGTCGAGGCGCTGGAGAAGCACCGGGCGTGGATGGAGGAGCGGGGGGTCCTCACGTCGCGGCGGGTCGCGCGGGCGGCCCGTGAGATCGAGACGATCGCCGTCACGGCGCTGCGGGAGCGGATCGCGGACCTGCACGGGGACGTGCGCCTCGGCGCGCTCGCGGAGCGGATCGTGGCAGGCGACCTCGACCCGTACGCGGCCGCGGACTCCCTGGTGGAGGGCCTGACGGCGGGCTAGGCCCGCGGCCGGACTCCTGCTTGAGCGTGAGGAACCCCGCCGCGGGGGACGGCGGGGTGGTGGGGGGGCGCGGGGCTCCGCACCGGGGGTCAGTCGTCCAGGGGGCCGGGGGTGACCTCGGCGGAGCCGAGGTCCACGAGCCAGTGGGTCTCGGCGCCCTTGGCGGAGACCGTCTCGACCTCCCAGGCACCCTTGCCGCCGGCCTCGTCCTCAAGGTCGACCGACGTCACCGTGCCCTTGGCGGCGGCGGCCTTCGCCGCGTCGGCCGCGGAGACCGAGGAGCCCTTCAGGGCGGCGCGCGCCTCGGACCCGTCCTCGGCGTCGTTCTCGGTGTGGGAGCCGAGCACGTCACCCGTACCGGGGTCGACGTGCACGCTGTGCCAGGTGGAGCCGTCCTTGCCGAGGACGTCGACGTCCCAGACCAGGCCGCCGTCGTCGGAGTCCAGGTCGGCGGAGACGGCGGTGCCGCTCGCGGACTTGAGCGCGGCGGCGATCGCGTCGGCGGCGCTCACCTTGGCGGCCTTGGCCTCGGCGGCGTCGCGAGCGTCCTCGCCCCGGTCGTCCCTGTCGCCCCGGTCGTCCCTGTCGTCCGCGTCGTCGTCGTAACGGTCGTCGCCCCGGAGCTCCGTGCCCCGCACCCCGCCGTCGTCCTTCAGCTGGACGCTCGACTTCTGCGCCGACGAGGCCGAGGAGCTCTCGCCGTCGCCGCTGAGCGCGAAGGTCGTGGCCGTCCCGCCGCCGATGAGTGCGGCGGCCGCGACGGTGGCGATGACGATGTTGCGCTTCATGAGGGTTTCCTCCCGAGTGGCTGGCCCCGTCGTACCGGGGCCGTCCGTTCCGATGGGAAACACGCTGCCTGAACGTTCCTGAAGCCCTCCTGAAGACACCTGAAGATTTCTTCAGCCGGGCTCCGGCATCCTGAGGGCATGCGTCTGTTGATCGTCGAGGACGAGAAGCGTCTGGCCCTGTCCCTGGCCAAGGGCCTGACCGCCGAGGGCTACGCCGTCGACGTCGTCCACGACGGCGTCGACGGTCTGCACCGCGCCACGGAAGGCCCGTACGACCTGGTCATCCTGGACATCATGCTGCCGGGCATGAACGGCTACCGGGTCTGCTCCACCCTGCGGGCCGCGGGCAACGACGTACCGATCCTGATGCTGACCGCCAAGGACGGCGAGTACGACGAGGCCGAGGGCCTGGACACGGGCGCCGATGACTACCTCACCAAGCCCTTCAGCTACGTCGTCCTGGTCGCCCGCGTGAAGGCGCTGCTGCGCCGCCGCGCCGCGGCCCCGTCGCCGGTGCACCGGATCGGCGAGCTGCGGATCGACACGGCCGCGCGCCGCGTCGTCCGCGAGGGGGAGGCCGGGAGCACCGAGGTCGCCCTGACGGCGAAGGAGTTCGCCGTCCTGGAGCAGCTGGTGCTGCGCGCGGGCCAGGTGGTGTCCAAGGCGGAGATCCTGGAGCACGTCTGGGACTTCGCGTACGAGGGCGATCCGAACATCGTCGAGGTGTACGTGAGCACGCTGCGCCGCAAACTGGGCGCACCGCTGATCAAGACGGTCCGCGGCGCCGGCTACCGCCTGGAGGCCCCGCGATGAGCCGCCGCTTCCGCCCCTTCGCCTCGGTGCGTGCCCGCGCGACCGCGGGGGCGACGGTCGTCGTGGCCCTGGCCCTGGTCGTCGCGGGCGCCGCCGTGCTGCTCGCGCTCCGGTCCAGCCTCGTCGACCAGACCGACGCGCAGGCCGAGTCCGCCGCCCGGAAGGTGGCGTCCGAGCTGGCCACGGGCCTGTCGTACGACAAGCTCGACCTGTCCGACGACGACAATCCCGTACGGGTCCTGAACGAGGACGGCCGGGTCGTCGCGCACACCGAGGAGCTGGAGCGGCTGTCCGGCGAGCGCGTCAGGGACGTGCGCCCCGAGCCGAAGACCCCGTCCACCGCGCCCGGCTCCGGGGACTCCGACGACCCGGACGACCCGGACGACTCGGATGACCTGGACGACGCCGCGGAGGACAAGGAAGACGCCGCCGAGGACGCCGCCGAGAGGGCGAACGGCGCTGAGGACTCCGACGACGGCTCGGACGACGGTTCCGACGACGACTCCCTCAAGCCCGGTGAGATCGACGACGAGACCCGCATCACCGAGCGCTCCGCGACCGTCGACGGCGAGACGACGGAGTACCGTTTCGCCGCCGTCCGCGTGAACACGGAGTCGAAGGGTGAGCTGACCGTCGACGCGGGTGCCCCGTTGACCACCGAACGGAACGCCGTCACCACCGCGCTGACCGCGATGCTGATCGGCTTCCCCGTGCTCCTGGCCGTGATCGCGGCGGTGACCTGGCTGGTCACCCGCCGCGCCCTGCGGCCCGTCGACGCGATCCGCGGGGAGATGGCCGCCATCACCGCGTCCGAGGACCTGGCGCGGCGGGTGCCCGAGCCGGACACGCACGACGAGATCGCGCGCCTGGCCCGCACCACCAACGAGACGCTCGCCGCCCTCCAGGCCTCCGTGGAGCGGCAGCGCCGCTTCGTCGCCGACGCCTCGCACGAGCTGCGCAGCCCCATCGCCTCGCTGCGCACCCAGCTCGAAGTGGGCGCCGCTCACCCGGAGTTGCTGGACGTGGCGGGCGCCGTCGAGGACACCGTGCGGCTCCAGGAGCTGGCCGCCGACCTGCTGCTGCTCGCCCGGCTGGACGCCGGGGAGAAGCCGGGGCAGGGCCGGGTGGAGCTCGCGGCCCTGGCCCGGGAGGAGTTGTCGCAGCGCCCGGCGGACCGCGTCCCGGTCACGACGGCGCTGGAGAGCGTCGAAGTGGCCGGATCCCGTGGGCAGTTGTCCCGCGTCCTCGGCAATCTGGTGACCAACGCCCAGCGGCACGCCACGGCGCGGATCACGGTCACCACCCGGACCGAAGGGGCCTGGGCGGTCCTGGAGGTGGCCGACGACGGGAACGGGGTGCCGGCGGCGGAGCGCGAGCGGATCTTCGAGCGGTTCGTGCGTCTGGATGACGCGCGCAGCCGGGACGAGGGCGGTGCGGGCCTCGGTCTCGCCATCGCCCGCGACGTGGCCGCGCGGCACGGCGGCACCCTCACGGTCGACGAGGCCCCTGGAGGCGGCGCCCGGTTCGTCCTGCGCCTGCCGCAAGTGCGCCCAGAAGGGGCGCGGGGAACTGCGCGCTCAGCCGAAGACCACCGGCACTGAGCGACACACGAGCCGAGCCCCCTTGGATCCGCCCAAACGCAGCGGCAGCGTCACGGCTTGCCGCGCAGACCGCGCAGGTGCTCCGCGATCGGTGTCAGGGCCTTGTGCAGATCGCCCAGGGCCTCCGGCGAGATGAGGTCGACGAAGTGCTGGCGCACGGACGACACGTGGTGCGGTGCGACGCGCTTCATCGTCTCCATGCCCTCGTCGGTGAGCACGGTGAACAGGCCGCGTCGGTCGGACTCGCAGTTCTCGCGCCGGACCAGGCCCGCGTTCTCCATGCGTGTGATCTGGTGCGACAGGCGGCTCTTGGACTGCAGGGTGGCGGTCGCGAGGTCGCTCATGCGCATGCGCAGGTCTTCGGACTCGGAGAGATGTACGAGGATGTCGTAGTCGTTCATGGTCAGGTTGAACGGCTGGAGATCCTTCTCCAGCTGGTACGTCAGCATCCTGTTGACCTCCACGTGGGTGCGCCAGGCGCACTGTTCCTCGTTGGTCAGCCACTGCGGGGCCGTCTCGGTCTCCATGGAATCGATTCTACCTAAGAAGTTGAATGATGAACGAGTGAAGGGGTGTGACACGGCTCGCACCCCCCGGTAGGCCGAGGGGCACAGGCGTTCGCCGTCACACTCCGCAGACTACCGCTCACAGGCCGAAGCGACGCTGGAGGCTGCCTAGTTGTCCGGGAAGGCGCGGTCCGAGCGGCTGCTGTCCACGTTGGCCATGTTGGCCGCCCTGGCCGGAGGAGCCGTGTCCGCCCGAGCCGCCGCCGGTGCCCGCCGCACCCGGCACCCCGGCCTGCTGCGGGAGCGCGCCGGTGTCGACGCCGTCCATCAGGGACTCCGAGGACTGGAGCAGGACCGTGCCCGCGCCCACGAACTCGAACTGGTGCTCCTCGCCCGATGTGCCGCCGATGCCGGTCAGTGCGCGCAGGCCGCCGAGCACCCCCGTCATGTACCCGTGGTCGTAGTGGTGGCAGGGGGACGGGCAGTCCGCCCAGCCGACGAGGGCCTGCGGATCCACGCGGATCGGCGGCTCCATGAACACCACGGGACCGCTGGAGACCGCCACGAACTTGCCCGTGCCGATCAGGGTCAGAAAGCCCGGGACGATGGACTGCTTCAGCGAGAGACTTGGCTGAAAAGCGAGGAGGTTCCCCGCGCGGATCGTCAGGTTGCCGTCCTCGAGGTCGTACGAGTTCGCGTCGAAGGCGCGGTCGGCGAGCAGCATCTTGCCCTCGCCCTCGGCCACCACCCAGTCGCTCGCGTGCAGCGGGGAGTGGAAGGACGTGCGCAGGAGGCGGTCGAGGCGGCCGTGGCCGATGCCGTTGAAATCGATGCGCCCGTAGTAGGCGATCATCTTGCCCTTCTGCAGGAACCACTGGCTGCCGCGCAGTTCCACACAGAAGGTGTACGCGTTGACGTTGTCATCGCTCGGTAGCGTCGCCGGGTCGAAGATCACGGGCGTGCTCACAGCTTCTCCTCCGAACCTTGGACGTACACCACGCCGTTGCCGCTGAGCTCCAGCTGGAACGCCTCGCCGGAGCCGCGGCCCACCATGTCGCGCCAACTGAGGGCCGTGGACAGCTTGTTGCGTACGTCACCGTGGTGCGCCACATAGGACTGCGGGTCCACGTGGACCGGGCGCTGGGGGGTGATGGGCAGCTCGACGACGCCGCCGTGGGCCATCACGGCGACTGCCCCCTGGCCCTTGAGGGACGTGGTGAACAGGCCCTGGCCCGAGATCTGGCCGCGCACCATGCCCATCACGCCGCCCTGCGAGCCGAGGAAGACGGTGCCCTGCTGGAGGGTGCCGTCGAAGGCGAGCAGGCGGTCCGACTCCACGTACAGCGTGTCGCCGGTCAGGGTGATCACGTGGACGTGGTGGCCGCCGTGCCCGAACATGACGGTGCCGCTGCCCTCGACGGTCATCAGCGGGACGTCCTCGTCGGCGAGGCGGCGCCCGATCATGGACATCAGGCCGCCCTGGCCGCCGGTGAGGTTCGGGGTGAAGGAGACGTCTCCCTTGTAGGCGAGCATCGCGCCGCGCTGGCTGAACAGCTTCACGCCCGGCTGCACGGTCGCCTCGACCATCTTCGGAGTGACTTCACGGAACGGCATGTCACACGTCTCCCGCGATCGTTTCGCGCTCGCTGGGCTGGACGTACACCAGGCCCTCGCCCTCGAAGCGGATTTGGAAGGCCTCGCCGCCGCCCTCGCCGAACAGATGGCGGAAGGTGACGCCGGACTGGAAGCTCTGCTTGAGATTGCCCTGGTGCGCCACATAGGCGCCCGGGTCGACATGGAGCGGGTACTGCTTCGTCACGCGCAGGACGACCGCCGGGCCGTCCGAGATGATCGCCGCCTGGCCGGTGCCCTCCACGGTCGTCGTGAAGACTCCGTTCCCCTGGCTGGCGCCGCGCAGGCCCGTGAACGTGGTGCCGGTGCGCAGGCCCGCGTCCGTGCACAGCAGATTGCTGGCCTCCACGTACAGCTTCTCGCCCTGGAGGGCGACCAGGCTGATCTCCGCCGCGCGGTCGGCGAACCAGCACGTGCCGTGGCCCTTCACCTCCATCACCGTCATCTGCTCGTTGGTCAGACGACGGGTGACCATGCCTCGGATGCCTTCGCCGCCCCCCGTCAGTTTCTTGAAGTTCATCGTGCCGTCATAGGCGACCATCGAACCGTTCTTCGCCTTGACCGAGTCGCCTGTCATGTCGACGGCGAGCACTCTGCTGCCCTGCACTCGGAACGTAGCCACGACAGCGAAGGTATCCGCAGCGCGGTGGGCGGCGACAGGGCTTCCGACCCTGAACGCACCCGGGTAGATCCCTGATGCCACAATGGGGGGCGCTTGTGCATCCGTTCACAAGATCGACGTCGACCCCCGCCCCCGAAGGTGACTCGTGGACATCAACACCGCTTCCGCACTCCGCCGCCTCCGTCTGATCTCCATTCCGGAGGCCGTGTCCTTCCTCCTCCTGATCGTCTGCTCGGTGCTCAAGCGGACCACGGACTTCAATGCCGTGCCGGCGATGGGCATGATCCACGGCGTGCTCTTCCTGCTCTACGTGCTGTTCTGGGCCGACGCCTGGAACCGCACCAAGTGGAGCCTGAAGACGGCCGCCCTGTACTTCGTCCTCTCCGTCCTGCCGACGGGAGGCTTCTTCGCCGACCGCAAGCTCAAGCGTGAGGCCGAGGCCGCGGTCATCGCCTCGCGCGCCCGCCGCGAGGGGGTCGTGAACGCGTGATCGTCGCCTTCTCCGTGACGCCGCTCGGCGTCGGCGAGGACGTGGGGGAGTACGTCGCCGACGCCGTCCGCGTGGTGCGCGAGTCGGGTCTGCCGAACCGCACCGACGCGATGTTCACCTCCGTCGAGGGGGAGTGGGACGAGGTGATGGACGTGGTCAAGCGCGCCGTCGCCGCGGTCGAGGCCCGCGCCCCCCGCGTCTCCCTCGTCCTCAAGGCCGACGTCCGCCCCGGTGTGACCGACGGCCTGACCTCCAAGGTCGAGACCGTGGAGCGGCACCTCTCCCAGGGCTGACCGCCAGGGCTCACGCCACGCTTCCGAAAGGCCCCCGCCGAGCACCGGCGGGGGCCTTTCGCTGTCTCACCCGCCATCCCGGAGGAGTTGAGCGACCGCTCAAATGCCTGCTACGTTGCGACAGCCGTAGTTGAGCGACTGCTCAAAGCGGTCGCTCAAACCGTGCTGACGTGGGGGTTTCCAGTGAGCCTGTACATCGAAGCGTTGATCCGCGCCGACATCGACGACCTGTGGGCGCACACCCAGGAGCCCGCCGCGCACCAGCGGTGGGACCTCCGGTTCACGGAGATCGACTACCTGCCCGCCAGGGAGGGCGAACCACAGCACTTCCGGTACGCCACGCGCGTGCTGCCCTTCCTCACCGTCGCCGGGACCGGCGTCAGCGCGGGCGAGAAGCGCAGGCCCGACGGCACCCGGACCTCGGCACTCCGGTTCGCCTCGCCGCATCCGCTCTCACTGCTCGCCGAGGGCAGCGGCTACTGGCGCTACGTGCCCACCGCCGACGGCGTCCGCTTCCTCACGGGCTACGACTACCGGCCGCGCTGGGGCCGCCCCGGCGCGCTCGCCGACCGGCTGCTCTTCCGCCCGCTCATGGGCTGGGCCACGGCGTGGTCGTTCGACCGGCTCCGGCTCTGGCTGGAGCGCGGCATCACCCCGGAGCGCGCCCTCGCGCACGCGGCCGCCGACACCGGGGCGCGCGGCCTGGCCGTGGCCGTGGCGGGGCTGTACGGCGGGCCGGTGGCCGCGCTCGGCGCCGCCCTGGTGGCGCTCCTGGTGCCGCCGCTGCCCGGCACGCCCGCCGCGCGGCGCTGTCTGCGCAGGCCCCCGCGGCGCACCCGGGCGCCCCGCGTCCTCGGCCGCCTGTCCGCCGCCGCGCCCCTCGACCCGCAGGAGAAGCCCGCATGACCTCGATCTTCCGTACCGTCCTCGGCGCCGGCTTCGAGCGGCTGCACCCCCAGCTCCAGCGGCGGTTCTCCGTCGGGCTCGACAGCGGCGAGGCCTGCGTCGGCTACGGCGTGATGGACCGGATCTGGCACGGCCGCGGCTTCGTGAAGCCGTTCCTCGCGGTCGGCGCGACCCGGCACATCCTCGTCCCGCGCACCGGCAGGAACGTCCCGTTCACCATCGAGAACGTGCCGTACGCCGACACCTTCGGCCGTGAGACGGTGAGCTTCGTGCGCACCTTCCACTTCCCCGGGCGGGCCCGGCGCTTCGACGCCCAGATGGTCCTCGCCCCCGAGGGCGACCGCGTGCTCGACTACCTCGGCACGCACCAGCACCTCGCCAGCGACCTGCACCTCACGGCCGAGCCGGACGGCTCGCTCGTCATCCGCTCCGGAGAGCACCGGTTCCGGGAGGGGCCGGTGGACGTCCGCGTGCCGGACCTCGTCGGCGGCGACGCCGAGGTGCGCGAGTCGTACGACGACGCCGCCGGGTGCTTCCGCATCCGGGTCCGGGTCGCCAACCGGTACGTGGGGCCGCTGTTCGGGTACGAGGGCCGGTTCCGGGCCGCGTACCGGGACGTGCGGGAGTGCGGTGTGCGGCCCGGCCTGCGGCCCGTGCGCGAGGAGGTGCGCGCGTGAGCGCGGAGACCCGCGAGAAGCTGCTCGAAGGGGCGCTGCGCACGCTCACCGAGCAGGGCATCGCCAAGACGTCCGCGCGCAGCGTGGCGGCTGCCGCCGGGGTGAACCAGGCGCTCGTCTTCTACCACTTCGGGTCCGTCGACGAGCTGCTCTCGGAAGCCTGCCGGTACGGCACGGAGCAGCGGGTCGCCCGCTACCGGGACGCTCTCGCCGCGATCTCCACGCTCGGGGAGCTCCTGGAGTTCGGGCGGCGGATGCACGAGGAGGAGCGGGCCGCGGGGTCCGTGGCCGTGCTCGGGCAGCTGCTCGCCGGGGCGCAGACCCAGCCGCGGCTCGCGGCGGCGACGGCGGCGGGGCTCTCGCTCTGGGTCGCGGAGGTCGAGAAGGTCCTCGTGCGGGTGCTCGGGGCCTCGCCGCTCGGCGGGTTCGTGGACGCGGTGGGGCTCGCGCGGGCGGTGGCGGCGTCGTTCGTGGGGATCGAGCTGTACGAAGGGGTGGACGCGGAGGGGGCGGGGCGGGCGCTTGACGCCCTGGAGGACCTTGGTGCCTTGGTCGCGGCCCTCGATGACCTGGGGCCTGTGGCCCAGCGGGCCGTGCGGCATCGCCTGCGGCGGGCTGCGCGCTGACGTGGGGCCTCGTTGACGGTTGCTCGGCGCCTGTGTGCTGTGCCCACCCTTCCCCAAGCTCTCGGCTTCGCTCGAGCAGGGGATGCCCCACTCGCCCTGCGGGACGATTGCCCACAGCGGGTGGGGCTCGGCGCCCACAGCGGGTGGGGCTCCGTGCCCACAGTGGGAAAGGGCCGGAGGGCAGGAAACACCACCCGGGCAGCCGCGCCCGGTTCGACACGCCGCCGAAAGTCCCTTTTTGTTTGGTTATCGGCTCATTTGATGACCAGAGGAGGGCGCTGTGCGGCCGGAGGGCTACGACTACGACACCCACAGCCGGCTGGCCGGACCGCTCACGCAGCCCGAGGAGGGCCGCCACGGCTACCGGGTCCAGTACAGGTCGCTCCTCGCCGGCGAGCCCCGCCGAATACGCGCCGTCCTGCTGATGACGCTCGCCCCGCTGCTCACCGGCGTGCTGCTGGTGTACCTCGTCTGGCCCACGCACTGGACCGAGCGCGAGGGCGGCGACCGCTGGCTGGTCGGCCTCGATGTGACGATGCTCGTCGCGATCGGGCTCATCGAGCTGTTCATGCTGGTCAACGTCGTGTCGATCGCACACGCGACGATGGTGGCCCGCGACCCCGTGCCGGTCGTGCCCGAGCCGGGCACCCGCGTCGCGTTCCTGACGACGTACGTGCCGGGCAAGGAGCCGCTGCCCATGGTCCGCGCCACGCTGGAGGGCGCCGTGCGGATACACCACACGGGACCGCTCGACGTGTGGCTGCTCGACGAGGGCGACGACGACGAGGCGAAGGCCCTGTGCGCGGAGCTCGGCGTGCGGCACTTCACCCGCAGCGGCGTCCCGGAGTGGAACCGCAAGAAGGGCCCGCACAAGACCCGCACCAAGCACGGGAACTACAACGCCTGGCTCGCGATGCACGGCGACGCCTACGACTTCTTCGCCTCCGTCGACACCGACCACGTCCCGCTGCCGAACTTCCTGGAGCGGATGATGGGCTTCTTCCGGGACCCGGACGTCGCGTTCGTCGTCGGCCCGCAGGTGTACGGCAACTACGTCTCGCCCGTCACCAAGGCCGCCGAGTCGCAGCAGTTCCTGTTCCACGCGCTGATCCAGCGGGCCGGGAACCGCTACCGGGCGCCCATGTTCGTCGGCACCAACAACGTGGTGCGGATCGCCGCCCTGCGGCAGGTCGGCGGCCTCTACGACTCCATCACCGAGGACATGGCCACCGGCTTCGAGCTGCACCGGCACCGCAACCCCGAGACCCGGCGGCACTGGCGGTCCGTGTACACCCCGGACGTGCTCGCCGTCGGCGAGGGCCCGGCGTCCTGGACGGACTTCTTCACCCAGCAGATGCGCTGGTCGCGCGGCACCTACGAGACGCTGTTCAAGCAGTACTGGAAGGCGCCGTTCACGATGCCGCCCGGGCGGCTGTTCTCGTACACCCTGATGCTCGTCTACTACCCGATGACGGCCGTCAACTGGCTCCTGGGCATCCTCAGTTGCGTCCTGTTCCTGTGGTTCGGGGCCTCGGGCACGCAGGTCGCCGCGTCCGTGTGGCTCATGCTCTACAGCGACGCCGCGGCCCTCCAGATCGGCCTCTACCTCTGGAACCGGCGGCACAACGTCTCGCCGCACGAACCCGCGGGCTCGGGCGGCCTCGCGGGCATGGCCATGTCCGCGCTCTCCGCACCCATCTACGCCAAGTCGCTCGGCGCCGCGCTGCTGCGCCGCCCGAGCCGCTTCGTCGTCACGCCCAAGGGCTGCGGCGCCACGTCCGACCGGCTGCTGACCTTCCGCATCCATCTGTTCTGGGCCGCGGTGCTCGCCAGTTCGCTCGTCGCCTCGTTCGTCCTCGGCCACACCCATGTGGCGATGCGCACCTGGGCCGTGCTCGCCATGGCCATCTCGCTCGCGCCGGTGACGGTGTGGGGCGTCACCGCGGTCAGGGAGCGCCGGGCCCGCAAGGCGGCGCGGCAGCGGCTCGCGGAGCGCGGCACCGACGGCGAGCCGGAGCCCGCCTTCGCCACCGGCACGACCACTGGAGGTAACTGACGCCATGGCCCTGCGCCTCACGAAGCTCTCCCAGCGTTCCAAGAAGATCGCGTTCGGCGCCGGCGCGGGCGCGCTGCTCATCGGCCTCAACGCCCCCGCCGCGGTCTCCTTCGCCGAGGAGAAGTACCACGCGTACAAGATCTCCCGGCCCGGCTACAAGAAGAAGTACGGGTCGTGGCAGCAGATCGGCATTCCCGAGGAGTTCCGTACGAACGCCATTCACGCGGCGCTCCTGCACACCGGCAAGGTGCTGATCGTCGCGGGCTCCGGAAACGAGCAGAAGAAATTCGACGCCGGGTCCTTCGACACAATCCTGTGGGACCCGAAGAAGAACACCTTCAAGAAGGTGCCGACCCCGGTGGACTTCTTCTGCGCCGGGCACGCCCAGCTGCCCGACGGACGGCTGCTCGTCGCCGGAGGCACCGCCCGGTACGAACTGCTCGACGGCGAGGTGGAGCGCGCGGGCGGCGGCATGCGCGTGAAGAACGAGAACCCGGACAAGGCGGTCGTCCTGAAGAAGGGCACCAGGTTCCGCTCGCCGTCGGGGGTCGAGTACGTCAGCAAGTTCGACGTCGAAGTCCCCAAGGCCAAGCGCGACTTCCAGATCACGTACTCCAAGTCCGGGGTGATGCAGCCCTGGAAGACGAAGGTCACCGCGAGCGAGGCCCGGGTCTTCGTGGAGGCCGCGCAGGACGGCAAGGAGGCGGTCACCGAGAAGGCCGCGCAGTACGAGATCGAGGGCCTCACCGGCAAGGAGGCCGACAACACGTACGGCATCGCCGAGAAGCTCACCATGGACAAGCAGGACTTCCAGGGCATCAAGGCGGCGTACGAGTTCGACCCGGTGGCCGAGCGGTACGTGGCCGTGGAGCCGATGGACAAGGCGCGCTGGTACCCGACGCTCGTGGGCCTCGACGACGGCCGGGTCCTCGCGGTGTCCGGGCTCGACGACGTGGGCGTCATCGACCCCGGTGACAACGAGATCTACGACCCGAAGACCAAGAAGTGGACCGACGGGCCCAAGCGTTACTTCCCGAGCTATCCGGCGCTGTTCCTCACCAAGGGCGGCAAGCTCTTCTACCCCGCGTCCAACGCCGGGTACGGGCCCGCGACCAAGGGGCGCAAGCCGGGCCTGTGGGACCTGGAGACCAACACCTTCACCAAGGTGCCGGGGCTCACCGACCTCGACCAGACCGAGACGTCCGCGTCCGTGCTGCTTCCGCCCGCCCAGGACCAGAAGGTGATGATCCTCGGCGGGGGCGGCGTCGGCGAGTCGGACAAGGCCACGCGCCGCACGGCCGTGATCGACCTGAAGGAGGACAGCCCCTCCTTCAGGACCGGGCCGCGGCTGCCGCAGGGCACCCGCTATCTGAACAGCGTGATCATGCCGGACGACTCCGTGTTCACCACCAACGGCTCGTCCGACTACCGCGGCCGCAGCGGCAGCAACATCCTCAAGGCGCAGTTCTACGACCCCAAGGCCGACGCCGGGCGCGGCGCCTTCCGCACCGCGGCCGAGCCCACGGTGGGCCGCAACTACCACTCCGAGGCGCTGCTGCTCCCCGACGGGCGCGTGGCCACCTTCGGCTCCGACCCGCTCTTCGACAACGAACAGAACACCAAGCTGGGCCACTTCGAGCAGCGCATGGAGATCTTCACCCCGCCCACGCTGCACAAGGCGGGCAAGGACCGCCCCGTCCTCGGCGAGGGCCCCGAGACCTTGCCCGCGGACGGCCGGGCCACCTTCCGCACGCCGCACCCCGAGAAGCTCGCCTCGGCCCGGCTCATGCGTCCGAGCGCGGTCACGCACACCACGGACGTCGAGCAGCGCTCCATCGCGCTCGGCCTGACGAAGGGCAAGGGCTCGGTGACGGTGGAGGTGCCGCGCGGTGACGCGGCGCTCGTGCCGCCCGGCTGGTACATGCTGTTCGTGACGGACGCGGACGGGGCCTCGTCCGAGGCCAAGTGGGTGCACGTCAAGTAACGCCCGTCCCGGGGCGGTTCACGCGGGGACGAAGGCCCCGTGCCGCAGGACGGGGACCTGGGTGCTCGCGTTGAGCTCCGTGGCGACGGCCACGTCGTCGGCGAAGCCGTCGTCGGCCAGCTCCCGGCCCGAGGAGCTGGCCGCGACGGCCGCCCCGACGTCCACGGCCGAGGCGAACGCGGCCACGGCCGCGGCGGCCTCCGGCGAGAGGCCGGTGCCGCCGTGCTCGCGCAGGGCCGCGATCACGGCGCCCGCGCCGAGCAGGTCCTCGACGGCGGGCCGCAGGGTGCCGTCGGGCCACCGCTCGCCCGCCGCGATCACCCCGACGGGCCGCTCGGCGGTGCCGAGGCCCTGCCCGGCGAGCCAGCGCCCCACGGCGGAGCCGTTGCGCAGCGAACCGGCGGCCACGTCCGCGCCGCCCGCGGCGGCGGCGATCGCCGAACCGCCCGGGGACGGAAGCACCAGGCGCTCGGTGAACGGGGCGCGCCGCAGGGCCGCGGGGGACAGCGACCACGGCGTTGCCGCGGTGACCGCGCGCCGCCCGACCGCCAGCCTTGCGTCCAGCTGCCGGGCGAACGCCGTGGCGCTCTCGTCCCGCCACGCGTAGGGGAAGACCCGCGCCCCGGCCTCCACCGCGACCGACACCGACGTGGTGAAGGACAGCACGTCGACGACCACCAGGTAGGACACGGCCGGTGCCAGCTGCTTCGCCCCGGCCGGGCCCCACTCGAACCGAATGCCGTAGCCCGCTTGCGACAAGTCCTCGCGCATGTGCCCCGAGGCTGCCAGCCCCGGGGCGCTTTGGCCAGAGTGATCAGCGGGAGGGCTACGCCTTCGCGTTGCGGACGAGTCCGAGCGCGTAGTCGGGCCACCACTGCCCGGCCGCGGGGCCGCCCCGGCACGGGCCGTCGGAGTCGCCGGGCCGCTTGATCCACAGATAGGCGTCGAGCAGCGGGTCGCCGGTCCTGTCGGTGGGCGGGGTGCCGAGGCCGCGGCCCGGCGGGTTGCACCAGGCGTCCTGGCGGTCGCCCGCGAGCGGGCCCCGGCCGTTGCGGCTGGTGTCCATGACGAAGTGCTTGCCGCCGATCGCCCCGGACAGCGTGCGGCCGTAGGCCTTGGTGGTCTCGTCGCTCTGGAAGTTGGAGACGTTGAGCGAGACGCCGTCGGCCGCGTCGACGCCGGCCTGCCGCAGCGGCTGCGTCAGCTTGCGGGCGTCGGCGATCCAGCCGGGGTTGCCCGCGTCCAGGTAGACCTTGACGCGCGGCTGCCGCTTGAGCCGCTGGATCGCCTCGGAGAGCAGCTGGTAGCGCTCCTCGTGGTACTGGCCCGGCGTGCAGCCGTCCACGATGTGCGGGATCGCGTCCGGCTCCAGGATCACCAGGGCCGGGCTGTCCCCGATGGCGGCGGCGAAGGAGCCGAGCCACTGCCGGTAGTACCCGGCGTCGGGCGCGCCGCCCGCGGAGTGCTGCCCGCAGTCGCGGTGCGGGATGTTGTACGCCACGAGCACGGCCGTGCGCCCCTCCCGGGCGGCGCCCGCGGTGGCCTCGCGGATGTCCGGGGCCGGGTCGTCGCCCGCGGGCCACACCGCCATCGGCTGCTCGGCGATCCGCTTGAGCGCCTCGGCGTCCCGGGTGCGGCCCTCCTCCGCCCACGCGCGCACCTGCCGGGCGGCCGCGCTCTGCGGGTCCACCCAGAAGGAGTGCGACGCGGCCTTCGCGCCCGTGGGGGGCGCGGCCTCCTTCTTGCCGGAGCCGCCGGAGCCGCCGGAGTCGCCGGAGCCCGGCCCGGACGAGCACCCCGCCGCGAGCCCGAAGGCGGCGACGGCCGTGAGTGCCGTGAACGTACGGAGCAGCCGGTGCATCCAGCCCCCTAGGGCGACGGTGACGTGACGTACGGGTGGGTGCGCGGCAATCGTGGCATAGGGGATTAATCGGTCGGGGGTGCGACACCGCCGACGGCGCCGGGCGTCAGCCGCCCGTGGGACACGCGGCGCGTCAGCCGCCCAGGGCGAGCGCGATGCCGAGCGGCGTGCGCTCGTACAGGACCTGATGGCCGTACCGGCGCGACAGGAGCAGGCCCGCCCCGCGCAGCGCGGACAGGTGCGCGGACACCGACGACGGGGCGAGGCCGAGCCGGTGGGCGAGCGCGGAGGTGGTGGCGGGCTCGGCGAGCGCGGTGAGGACGGCGGCGCGGTTGCGGCCCAGGAGCCGGGCCAGGGGCTCGGGGGTGCGCTCCGCGGGGGCCGTCCACAGGCCCGCGATCCCGCGGGCCGGGTAGACCAGGGTCGGCTGCCACGGGGGGTCGTAGCCGCTGATCACGTCCGGCCAGCTGAACACGCTCGGCATGAGCACCAGGCCCCGCCCGTCCAGGTGCCGTGCGTGGCGGCCGCGCCACTGGGCCGTCAGCGTCCCCGCGTCCCAGGCGAGCCGCCGGTCGAGCTCGGGCAGGAGCGCTTCGAGGCCGACCTCGGCGAGCCGCCGCGAGTGGTACGTCACGTCGGCCTCCAGGAGCGCGCGCAGACGCGGCCAGTGCGGCTCGACCAGGGCGTGCCAGGCCGCCTCCAGGGCGTCCGCCAACTCCCGTACGGCACGCGCGGGTTCGGCGAGCAGACGGCGGCCGAGCGGGCTCCCGGCGGCGCCCGGCGTGTCCGCGAGCGCCCGGGCCATGTCGGCGCGCGCGGCCTCGGGGTCGGCCGCCCGCACCGCCGCGATCTCCTCGTCGAACGCGGCCGCGGGGCCGAGCGGCGGCGGTCCGAGGAAGTCCGGGCTGTGCCCGCGCGGGGGCATCAGGAGCCAGACGGCCGCCAGGTCGAGCCGCTCGGCCGCCGCGCGCGACTGCCGCAGCCAGCGTGAGTGGTAGCCGTGCCGCTCGGGCCGCTTGAGGGTGCGCACCGCCTCCTGGGTCTCCCACAGCGGCGACACGGCGAAGCGGCAGCGCAGCGGGTCGGCCTCGCCGAAGTGCAGCTGGAAGGGCATCCGGCCTCCTCGCCCGGCCCCCGGATTCGGCCGGAGCCGAAACTCTAGGGCGCGCTCTCGGGCCCGGCCAGGGTGAGCGCATGTCCCAGCAAGCCCCTGCGCCCGCCGACGCGGGCGGCTACCGGCGCGTCTTCGCCGTCCGCGAGTTCCGGGCCGTCTTCGCCGCCCACGCCCTGTCCCTGCTCGGCGTGGTCGTCAGTGAGATCGCGCTGACCGTCCTCGTCTACGACCTCACCGGATCGCCCCTGCTCAGCGCGCTCGCCTTCGCGCTCGGCATGCTGCCCTACCTGGTCGGCGGCGCGCTGCTGGCCGGGGTCGCCGACCGGTATCCGCCCCGGCGCGTCCTGGTCGGCTGCGACCTGCTGTGCGCGGGGTGCGCCGTGCTGATGGCGCTGCCCGCGACACCGGTGGCGGGCCTGCTCGCCCTGCGCTGCGCGATCGCCGCCGTCGCGCCCGTCTTCAACGGCACGCGGATGGCGACGCTCACCGACATCCTCGGCGACGGCGAGGTGTTCGTGCTCGGGCGCTCGCTGCTGCGGATGGTGTCGCAGAGCGCCGTGCTCGTCGGCTTCGGGCTCGGCGGCGTCCTGCTCGCCTTCGTCCCGTCGCGCGGAGCCCTGGCGATCACCGTCGGCACGTTCCTCGCCTCCGCGCTCCTGCTGCGCTGCGGGACGCGGCGGCGCCCCGCGCGCTCGGGGCCCGCGCACGGCGGCACCGCCCTAGTGACGTACTCCCTGGCCGGGGCCCGCCACGTCCTCGGCGACCGGCGCCTTCGCGCACTGGTGCTGCTGCTGTGGGCGCCGCCGATGTTCGCCGTCGCCCCGGAGGCGCTCGCCGCCCCCTACGCCGAGCAGATCGGCACCGGCTCCGCCGGGGTGGGCCTGCTGATGTGCGCGATGCCCGTCGGCACCATCGCGGGCGAGCTGTACGCGGGGGCCGCGCTCTCCGCCCGCGCCCGGGCCCGGATCACGCTGCCGCTCGCGGCCACCACGCTGCTGCCGCTGCTCGCCTACGGGGCCGCGCCCGGCCTCGGCCTGGCCGTGCCGGTGCTCGTGCTCGCCGGGGCGGGGGCGGCGTACACGCTCGGGCTCGACCGCTGGTTCGTGGACGCGGTGCCGCCCGGGCTGCGCGGCCGCGCCATGACCGTGCACACGGCCGGTCTGATGACGCTCCAGGGCGTCGGCATGGCGCTGGCGGGCCTGGCCGCCGAGTTCTTCGCGGTGAGCACGGTGGTCGCGGCCTTCGCCGCGCTCGGCACGGTCTGCTGCGCGGCCCTGGCGCGGGAGGTCCGCGTCACCGCGCCGCGTACGCCAGCGGCTCCCGCGCGCCCTCTGACCGGCGCACGCGCCCCGAAAAGCGAACGCGCTGCCGAATCGTGAGACTGGGGCTGACCGCCCTGGGCCCGGCGGCTAAGGTCGACGCTGTGCCGAAGCCGCTCAGTCTCCCCTTCGATCCGATCGCCCGCGCCGACGAACTCTGGAAGCAGCGCTGGGGGTCCGTGCCCGCCATGGGCGCGATCACCTCCATCATGCGCGCCCAGCAGATCCTGCTGGCCGAGGTCGACGCGGTCGTCAAGCCGTACGGACTGACCTTCGCGCGCTACGAGGCCCTGGTGCTGCTCTCCTTCTCCAAGGCGGGCGAGCTGCCGATGTCCAAGATCGGCGAGCGCCTCATGGTGCACCCCACCTCGGTCACCAACACCGTCGACCGCCTGGTCCGCTCCGGCCTGGTCGACAAGCGCCCGAACCCCAAGGACGGCCGCGGCACCCTCGCCTCCATCACCGACAAGGGCCGCGAGGTCGTCGACGAGGCCACCCGCGAGCTGATGGCCATGGACTTCGGCCTCGGCGTGTACGACGCCGAGGAGTGCGGCGAGATCTTCGCGATGCTGCGGCCGCTGCGGGTGGCCGCGCAGGACTTCGCGGACGAGTGAGCGGCGGGCCCGGCGCCCCGTAGGGCGCCCGAAGATCGCGTAAACCGGACGGTTACGCTCATAGCCATGAAACGAAGCGTGCTGACCCGCTACCGGGTGATGGCCTACGTCACCGCCGTCATGCTCCTCATCCTCTGCGCCTGCATGGTGGCGAAGTACGGCTTCGAGAAGGGCGAGGACCTGACGCTCGTCGTCTCGCAGGTCCACGGCGTCCTCTACATCATCTATCTGATCTTCGCCTTCGACCTGGGCTCCAAGGCGAAGTGGCCGTTCGGCAAGCTGCTGTGGATCCTGGTGTCCGGCACCATCCCGACGGCGGCGTTCTTCGTCGAGCGCAAGGTCGTGCGCGAGGTGGAGCCGCTGCTCACCGACGCGTCGCCCGTCATCGCCAAGGCGTAACCGCACCGCCACGGGGCGTCCCGTGGCGGTCAGCCATCGACATTTACTAGGACGTCCAAGTAAATTGGAGGCATGGACGCTCACGCCATCGAGGAGGGCCGCCGTCGCTGGCAGGCCCGGTACGACGCCGCGAAGAAGCGCGACGCCGATTTCACGACGCTCTCCGGTGACCCGGTCGAGCCTGCCTACGGGCCCCGGCCCGGAGACGCGTACGAGGGCTTCGAACGGATCGGATGGCCGGGCGAATATCCCTTCACGCGCGGCCTCTATCCCACGGGGTACCGGGGCCGCACCTGGACGATCCGCCAGTTCGCCGGCTTCGGCAACGCCGAGCAGACGAACGAGCGGTACAAGATGATCCTCGCCGCGGGCGGCGGCGGCCTCTCCGTCGCCTTCGACATGCCGACGCTGATGGGCCGCGACTCCGACGACCCGCGCTCCCTCGGCGAGGTCGGCCACTGCGGCGTCGCCATCGACTCGGCCGCCGACATGGAGGTCCTGTTCAAGGACATCCCCCTCGGCGACGTCACGACGTCGATGACGATCTCAGGACCCGCCGTCCCCGCCTTCTGCATGTACCTGGTCGCCGCCGAGCGCCAGGGCGTCGATCCGGGCGTGCTGAACGGCACGCTCCAGACCGACATCTTCAAGGAGTACATCGCGCAGAAGGAGTGGCTCTTCGAGCCCGAGCCCCACCTGCGCCTCATCGGCGACCTCATGGAGCACTGCGCCCGCGAGATCCCCGCGTACAAGCCCCTCTCCGTCTCCGGCTACCACATCCGCGAGGCGGGCGCGACGGCCGCGCAGGAGCTGGCGTACACGCTGGCCGACGGCTTCGGGTACGTGGAGCTGGGGCTCAGCCGCGGCCTGGACGTGGACGTCTTCGCGCCGGGGCTCTCCTTCTTCTTCGACGCCCACGTCGACTTCTTCGAGGAGATCGCCAAGTTCCGCGCCGCGCGCCGGATCTGGGCCCGCTGGATGAAGGAGGTGTACGGCGCCAGGACCGACAAGGCCCAGTGGCTGCGCTTCCACACCCAGACGGCGGGCGTCTCCCTGACGGCCCAGCAGCCGTACAACAACGTCGTGCGCACGGCCGTCGAGGCCCTCGCCGCCGTGCTCGGCGGCACCAACTCCCTGCACACCAACGCCCTGGACGAGACCCTCGCGCTGCCCAGCGAGCAGGCCGCGGAGATCGCGCTGCGCACCCAGCAGGTCCTGATGGAGGAGACCGGCGTCGCCAACGTAGCGGACCCGCTGGGCGGCTCCTGGTACGTGGAGCAGCTCACCGACCGCATCGAGGCCGACGCTGAGAAGATCTTCGAGCAGATCAAGGAGCGGGGGCGCCGGGCGCACCCCGACGGGCAGCACCCCATCGGGCCCATCACCTCCGGCATCCTGCGCGGCATCGAGGACGGCTGGTTCACCGGCGAGATCGCCGAGTCCGCCTTCCAGTACCAGCAGTCCCTGGAGAAGGGCGACAAGCGGGTCGTCGGCGTCAACGTCGCCCACGGCTCCGTGACCGGCGACCTGGAGATCCTGCGCGTCAGCCACGAGGTCGAGCGGGAGCAGGTGAAGCTGCTCGCCTCGCGGAAGGCCGCGCGGGACGACGCCCGGGTGCGGGCCTGCCTCGACGCCATGCTCGCCGCCGCCCGCGACGGGTCCAACATGATCGCCCCCATGCTGGACGCCGTCCGCGCCGAGGCCACCCTCGGGGAGATCTGCGGGGTCCTGCGCGACGAGTGGGGCGTGTACACGGAGCCCGCGGGCTTCTAGCCCTCCCGCCCGAGGGCGCCGGGGCCGGGCGAATCGGTTCCGCGCAGGCGTTGCGCGTGCAGCCGGGCCAGGGCGGGGAGCTGGCGGCGCTCCCAGTCCGTGGCCCGGCGCAGGTGCCGGTAGTGGGCCCGCCACGTCATGCCCGTCGGGCGGTCCAGGACGACGAACGCGCCGTCGACCTCCCGCACGGTGCCGGGCATGTCGTACGTCCGGTCGAAGACCACGGTGCCGGGGCGGATGCCCGCCGCTGTGCTGAACACCGCGGGCCGGTGCGCCCGGCTCCTCGGGGCCGCCGTGGGGTGCTGCGCGGTCACAGCAGCTCGCCCCGGCTGCGGGCGTTCGCCTTCGCGGTACGCGCCCTCAACTGCTGTGCGGGGGTGGGTGGTTGGGTGTTCTCCGGGGCGACGGTCCACTCTCGTCCGCCGGTGACCGGGCGCAGGGACCAGAGTCCGCACCACTCGCCCCGGAACTCGCCGAGCAGGTCGCGTGAGATGTCCAGGACGAGGGTGCCGGGGGTCGGGGTGTCGGCCATGTTCGTACCTCTCCGTAGCGAATCCACTACCAAGGGGCTTCAGCGTGGCCTACGTTGGGAGAACCATTCAACGTGGACGCCGGGGAGGGAAAGTTGGTCAACCGCAAGGAGCTGGACCCTGATAGCTCGCCCAAGGCCGCCTTCGGGGCGCGTTTACGCAGTTGGCGCGAGGAGCGAGGCTGGACCCAGGACGAGCTTGCCGAGCGCATGGGGTATTCCAGTACGCACCTCTCGTCAATCGAAACTGGACGAAAAGCGCCAACCTTGCGCCTGGCGCGCCGTGCGGATGTGGCCTTCGGCGCCGAGGAGGCGTTCGAGCGCGCGTGGCGCGTGGTGCGGAACGCGGGCCTGCTGGAGGGCTTTCCGCAGTTCGTGGACCACGAGGCGGAGGCTGCGGAGATCCGGCTATACGAGGTGGGTGTCATGCCCGGCTTGCTTCAGACGCCGGAGTACGCGACGGTGCTCGCGGAGGGCGCCCTCAAGCGGGGAGCGATCTCCAGCGAGCAGGCGGAGGAGCGGGTCACGCTCGTGGCCGAGCGGCAAGCCGCCCTCGTCCGGACCCCACCGCCGTTGATCTTCGCGATGCTGGACGAGAGCTCCATCCGTCGCCCCATCGGCGAACCCGCCGTCATGGCTGCGCAGTTGGACCGGCTGCTTGAGTTCGCCGAGCTGCCGAACACAGTGCTTCAGGTTGTGCCGTTCGACATGGGAGCCCGCCGCCCGTTCGATCTGCCGGTAACCCTGCTGACCCTGCCGGACCGCTCGCTCATGTCGTACGCCGAATCCGCCCAGCGAGGCCATCTGGAACGGGACAGCACATTCGTTCTACCGCTGTTGACGGCCTACCATCAAATGCAGGCCGAAGCCCCATCTCAGGCGGCATCTGTGGCCATGCTCAACCAGTTACGAAAGGGCATCTCGTGACGACTGAAACCCCCCTCTGGTTCACGTCCTCGTACAGCAACAACGGCGGTCAGTGCATCGAGATCGCCGCCAACCTCCTCGCCGCCCGCGGCATAGTCCCCGTCCGTGACTCCAAGCGTCCGGACGGCCCTGTCGTGGACGTCCGCGCCGACGCGTTTGCGTCCTTCGTGAACGGTTTGAAGGCCGGTCGGTTCGGCACAGTCTGAGGGGCACCTCGTGACTACCGCATCCCCGCGCTGGTTCGCGTCCTCCTACAGCGGCAACGGCGGCCAGTGCATAGAGGTCGCCGTTAACCTCAGCGCCGCCCACGGCATAGTCCCCGTACGCGACTCCAAGCGTCCGGACGGCCCCGCCCTGGCCCTCACCGCTCGCGCGTTCGCCGACTTCGTGGGCGGTGTGAAGGGCGGCCGCTTCGGCGCCGTCTGACAGCTGCGCCGTCAGGCACGGGGCCGCCCCGGTACCGGCCTGGGCGGGGCTGGTACCGGGGCGGCGACGCGCATCTCAGCCGTCGGTGACGACGTAGTACGACCTGAACAGGATCAGGTTGTTGGGCGTGTTGCCCGGCGGGATGACCGTCTTCAAGCCGCTGCACTCCGCGAACGGGTATACCCAGATCTGGAGATCGGTGTGGTTCTCGGGTGCCCAGGCGTTCAGGAGCGTCCCCTCGACCTCGGGGACGTTGTAGCAATGGCTTTCGGGGATGTCCTCGCCGTCGACCTGCGCCGTGTTCGGATTACCCGGGGTGCCGTACTTGTAGTAGAAGAAGCCGGTGGTCGCGTGCGCCGATGTGGTGGGGATGGTCACGGCGAGGGCCAGGGCGCCGAGGGCGGCGCCGAGGGTATGACGAAGACGCATGGGGACTTCCCTCGATTGACGGCAGTCGACCGGAGGCCAACCGTCCGGAAATGAGGATGACCGGAAACCTGCCTCCGCGGACCGCGACACAAAGGCGCCCGGGGGCGAACGAGGGGGCGCGCGAGGAGCAAGGGGAGGCTCTCACCCCGCGCACGCTGGCTCACACGCCTCCTGCGGCACGACCTTCACGACAGCCACGCCAGACGGAACAGCGCGCCCCCGCCGGGCGCCTGTTCCGCCGTCAGTTCCGCGCCGTGGGCCCGGGCGATCTGGCGCGCCATGGCCAGGCCCAGGCCGGAGCCGGGCAGCGCCCGGGCTCGCTCGGCGCGGTAGAAGCGGTCGAAGACGTGCGGCAGGTCCTCCGGCGCGATGCCGGGACCGTGGTCGCGGACGGTCAGGGCGGCCGTGCTGAGGGCGACCTCCACCACCGCCCCGGCGGGGCTGAACTTCGCCGCGTTGTCCAGGAGGTTGGTGACCAGGCGGGCGAGGCGGGCGGGCACGCCGGGCAGGGTCATTCCGGCCGCGTCGGGGGAGACGTCGTACGTGAAGACGATCGCGGGCCAGTGCTCGCGCGCCGCGTTCACGACGTGCTCGGCCAGCGCGGCGACCCGTACCTCCTCCAGGAGCGGCTGCGGCTCCTCGTCGCGGGCCAGCTCGATCAGGTCGTTGACCAGGCCGGTGACCTCGCGCAGCTGACGGCCGAGCGCGGCCGACGCCCGGTCGCGCTGCTCCGCCGTCAGGCGGTCGGCGCGGGCGAGGAGCTCGGCGTTCGTACGCAACGACGTCAGCGGCGTACGCAGCTCGTGCGAGGCGTCGGCGACGAGGCGGCGGCGGGCCGCGACCGATTCCTCCAGCTCGCCGAGCATGGTGTTGAAGGCCGTGGCGAGCCGCGTCACCTCGTCCTCGCCGCGTCCGCCGGGCGGCCCTGGCGGCAGCTCGATGCGGTGCCGGGCGTCGCGGGTCGCAGCGATGCGCTCCGCCGTCGCCGTGAGCCGCCCGACGGGCGCGAGCCCCGTACGGGAGACCCAGTAGCCGCCGAGCGCGGACAGGAGGATGCCCGCGCCGCCCACCACCGACAGGATCGCGGCCGTCTGCCGCACCCCGCGCTCGGCGATGTCCGCGCGCAGCGCCACCTGGACGGCCGCGCCCTTGCCGTAGGTGGTGGTGAACATGCGCCCCGGCTTGCCGCCGGGGAGGGTGAAGTTCGAGTAGTAGGGGGCGAGTTCGCCCGCCGCGACCTGGCGCGTGGAGCGGTTCACGGGCAGCAGGTACGGCTTCTTCGGGTCGTCGGCCGCGGTGGCGGGGACGACCTGCGCGCAGGCCGGGGCGCCCAGGAAGCGGCACTCACCCGCGAGGACGCCGTAGCCCTGCTCCTCGGAGCGGTGCTGTTGCGCGGCCAGCGTCGCCGACTGGGCGAGGTTCTGGTCGAGCTGCTGGTAGAGCTTGTAGCGGAGCACGAAGAACGACGCCGTGCAGACGCAGATCGCGACCAGCGCCACCGCGGCGGACGCCGCCACCGCGAGGCGGGTGCGCAGCGGACGGCGCCGCCGCCAGCGGGCACCCAGGGCGCGGCGGCGGCCGCCTCCGGGCGCGCTCACGGTGAACCGAGCCGGTAGCCCACGCCGTGCACGGTGTGCACGAGCCGCGCCTCGCCGCCGGACTCCAGCTTGCGGCGCAGATAACCGACGTACACCGCGAGGGAGTTGGAGTCGGGGCCGAAGTCCCGGCCCCACACCGCCTCGTGGATCAGCTCGCGGGGGAGCACCTGGCCCGCGTTGCGCAGCAGGAGTTCGAGCAGCGTGGCCTCCGTGCGGCTGAACTCGACGCGGCGCCCGCCGCGCAGACCGGTGCGGGTGCGCGGGTCCAGGGTCAGGTCCCCGTACGTCAGCTCGTCGCCGTCGGCGCCGGGCTCGCCCGCGTCCGACCCGGCGCGGCGGAGCAGCGCGCGCACCCGGGCCGTCAGCTCGTCCAGGGCGAAGGGCTTGACCAGGTAGTCGTCGGCGCCCGCGTCGAGCCCGTCGACCCGGTCGCTCACCGCGTCCAGGGCGGTCAGGACAAGGACCGGGGTGCGGTCGCCCGCCGCCCGCAGCTGACGGCAGACGGCGAGCCCGTCCATGACGGGCATCATCACGTCGAGCACCACCAGGCCCGGCTCCCACCGGGCCACGGCGGTCAGCGCCTGCTGGCCGTCCCCGGCCCCGCGGACCGAGAAGCCCTCGACGGTGAGCGCGTCCTCCACGGCGGCCCGCACCTCGGGGTCGTCGTCGACGACGAGCACCTTGGCCGCCGGGCCGCGGGGCGCGGACCCCGGCCGTCCCGCGCCCGCTCTCTGCCTGATCTCGTTCATGCACCAAAGGTGCCAAACGCGGCTCTTAAAACCCTCTTAGAGCGGGCGTGGACGGTGAGTCGGTATGAAGCCAACCGTCACTTCCGGCACCGTGCCAAGGCCGCCCGGTCCCCTGTCCGTCGTGATCGGCGCGGGCGGCACCGGCGGGCACATCTACCCCGGCCTCGCCCTCGCCGACGCCCTGCGCCGGGCCGTGCCGGGCGCCGTGGTCTCGTTCGTGGGCACCGAGCGGGGCCTGGAGACCCGGCTCATTCCCGAGGCCGGATACCGCCTGCACACCGTCGACATGATCCCCTTCGACCCCGCGCTCGGAGCCAAGCGCTACCTGCTGCCCGCGGCCCTCCTGAAGTCCGGCGCCCAGTGCCGGGCCATCCTGCGCGAACAGGGCGCCCACGTCGCCGTCGGCATGGGCGGCTACCCCAGCGCCCCCGTCATCGTCGGCGCCCGGATGGCGGGCCTGCCCAGCCTCATCCACGAGTCCAACGCCGTCCCCGGCCGGGCCAACCGCTTCGCCGCGCGCCTCACCCCGCACATCGCCGTCGCCTTCGACGGCAGCCGCGCGCACCTGCCCGGCGGCCACCGCGCCCACACCACCGGCATGCCCATCGCCGACGCCCTGGCCCGCCTGGACCGGACCGCGCTGCGCGCCGAGGCCCGCCGCGCGCTCGGGGTGCCGGACGGGGCGCGGCTGCTCCTCTTCAACGGCGGCAGCCTGGGGGCGGCCCGCCTCACCGAGGCCGCGCTCGGGCTCGCCGCCCGGTGGCGGCACCGCGGCGACGTCCATCTGCTGATCAAGACCGGGCCCGCCGCGCTCGACGAGGCGCGGGCGCGGCTCACGTACGACGGCGGTGACGCCGTGGCCCGCGCCGTGCCCTATCTGGACCGGATGGACCTCGCGTACGCCGCCGCCGACCTGGTGGTGTGCCGCGCGGGTTCCGCGACCGTCGCCGAGCTGGCCAGCACCGGGGTGCCCGCCGTCCTCGTGCCCTATCCGCACGCGCCCGGCGACCACCAGACCCACAACGCGCGCGTCCTGTCCGACGCGGGTGCGGGCCTCCTCCTGCCCGACGCCGAGGTGACCGCCGACCGGCTCGCCGCGCTCGTCGGGCCGCTCCTCGACTCCCCGGCACGGCTCGCCGCGATGAGCGGCGCCGCGGAGCCGGGGCCGCACGCCCGCGCCGCCGACCTGCTCGCGGCGCGCGTCCTCGATCTCGCCCACGGGGCGGGACCCACCCACCACCCCTCCACCCACTGGGAGAACGCCGCATGACCACGCCTATGCCTTCCTTCGACTGGAGCGACCGCACCGTCCTCGTCACCGGCGCCGAGGGCTTCATCGGCTCCACCCTCGTCGACCTGCTCCTGGAGCGCGGCGCGCGCGTCCGCGCCTTCGTGCACTACAAGCCGTACGGGGAGAAGGGGAACCTGGCACACCTGCTCGGCGACCCGAGGGTCGAGTTCCTCGCCGGTGACGTCCGCGACCCGGGGCGCGTGTCCGACGCCGTCGCCGGCTGCGACACCGTCTTCCACCTGGCGGCCCTCATCGGCATCCCGTACTCGTACGACTCTCCCGGCGCCTACGTGCAGACGAACGTCGTCGGCACCGAGAACGTCGCGGAGGCCTGCCGCAGGCACGCGGTGCGGCGGCTCGTCCACACGTCCACGAGCGAGGTGTACGGGACCGCGCGGGCGGTGCCGATCAGCGAGAGCCACCCGCTGCAGCCGCAGTCCCCGTACTCCGCCTCGAAGATCGGCGCCGATATGGCGGTGCTCTCGCACTGGCACGCCTTCGAGCTGCCGGTGGCCGTCGTGCGGCCCTTCAACACCTACGGTCCGCGGCAGTCCGCCCGGGCCGTGATCCCCACGATCCTCGCCCAACTGCACTCCGGGGCGCGGGAGATCAAGCTCGGCTCGCTCACGCCGACGCGTGACTTCACGTACGTGACCGACACCGCGCGCGGGTTCCTCGCCGTCGCCGAGAGCGAGCGGGCGCTGGGGCACGTGGTGAATCTCGGGGTCGGGCGGGAGATCTCCATCGGGGAGCTGGCCGACGCGCTGATCGCTGCGAGCGGGCGTGCGGCTCGGGTCGTGGTCGATCCCGCGCGGCTTCGGCCCGCCGGGAGCGAGGTGGAGCGGCTCGTCTCCGACAACTCCCGGGCCCGGGAGTGGGCCGACTGGACGCCGGAGGTCTCCCTCAAGGACGGCCTCCGCCACACCTCGGCCTGGGTCGAGGCCAACCTCTCCCTCTTCGCCCCGTCCCGCTACCAGGTCTGACCCCGGCCCCCTGCCCTCACCGCCACCGGGCGGGTCCTCTCTCACCCGCTCCCCCCCCGGTACCTGCCCCAGCGACCGGCCCGGCGGACCGATCCAGCCCGTCCGGCGATTGAGGACAAGCGCGGTAGCGCGGTGCTTTGAGCGGGGGGTGAGGGCCGGGCCGTGGGCTAGGGCGTGTCAGGGCCCCGGCCAGACGTCGCGGAGAGGCCGCCCAGGAGGAGGAGGGTGAAGCGGTGGGCCCAGGCGGGATCGACCGGCTCCGCGCTGACCAGCGCCCGGTGCACCACGGCCCCGGCGATGACGTCGAAGATGAGATCGGCGGTGCGCGCGGCAGCCGTCGCGTCGGGCTCGACGGGCAACTCGCCCCGGGCCTGCGCCCGCTGCCTCCCTTCGAGCACGAGCCGCTTCTGCCGCTCGACGATGGAGCCCCGGACCCGTTCCCGCAACGGGGCGTCCGTCGTGGACTCCGCGACCACCGCCATCAGGGCCGTCTTCGTCTCGGGCCGCCCGAGCAGCGCCGCGAACTGCAGGACCACGCTCTCGATGTCCGTGGCGAGGCTGCCGCTGTCCGGCAGTTCGAGCGCGTCGAAGAGCTCCGCCACCGCGTCCACGACCAGCTCGCTCTTGCCCGCCCAGCGCCGGTAGAGGGTCGTCTTGGCGACCCCGGCCCGCGTCGCCACGTCCCCGAGGGTCAGCTTCGTCCAGCCGAGGTCGACCAGGGCCTCGCGGGTCGCTTCGAGGATGGCGGCGTCCGCCTCGGCGCTGCGCGGGCGGCCTCCGGAGCGTGCGGACGGTGTACTGCGGCTCTGCATGCCCGCGACCATACCGGTCAGTACGGCCACGGCGGCCAACCGCGAGTGAGGGAGATCACTCGGGCCCCCGTGCCGGGCCGGAACGGATCCAGTTACGCTACGACCCGTAGCGAAAGCCGCGCACGGAGGCCGTACGGCCACGTCCGGCGGCGAGGCGCTGCGAGCGAACCTCTACCGCCCCAGGGCGGCAACCACGAGCGCGGGGTGGGGACCCCGCGCGACACACGGTACGAACGGTCCTCCTCGGGACCTGCGCCCCGGTCCCTCCGGTCGGCCCCGCAATCCGGCGGGGGACCGCGAGCGGGTGAGGCGGCGGAGCGACTTCTCCGGAAGCGCGGTGGCGGAAGACGGGCGGGCGCGGTTCCCGTACGGCTTGGGGGAGGATGTACTCATGCAGCCACGGAACATGTCCATGAGCGGAGTCGTCGACCTCGCCGCGGTGAAGGCGGCCCAGGAGGCCAAGGCGAAGGCGGAGCAGGCGCGCGCCGAAGCAGCGCGGCACGGCGGCGGCGGGGCCGTCACCCCCGCGAGTCTCGTCATCGACGTCGACGAGGCGGGTTTCGAGCGCGACGTACTGCAGCGGTCCACCGAAGTGCCCGTCGTCATCGACTTCTGGGCCGAGTGGTGCGAGCCGTGCAAGCAGCTCAGCCCGCTCCTCGAGCGGCTGACGGCGGAGTACAACGGCCGCTTCCTGCTCGCGAAGATCGACGTCGACGCGAACCAGATGCTGATGCAGCAGTTCGGCGTGCAGGGCATCCCCGCGGTGTTCGCGGTGGTCGCGGGCCAGGCCCTGCCGCTGTTCCAGGGCGCGGCCCCCGAGGCGCAGATCCGCCAGACCCTGGACCAGCTGGTCCAGGTCGCGGAGGAGCGCTTCGGGCTCACCGGTCTGACCGTCGACGCGGACGCCTCCGAGGACGCGCAGCCCGCACCCGCCCCCGCGGGGCCGCACGACGCCGCGCTCGCGGCCGCCGTCCAGGCCCTGGACGCGGGCGACTTGGGCGGCGCCGTCCGGGCGTACGAGAACGTGCTGAGCGACGACCCCGCCAACACCGAGGCCAAGCTCGGCCTCGCCCAGGCCCAACTCCTGCTCCGCGTCCAGGACATGGACCCGGCGGCCGTCCGCAAGGACGCCGCCGAGAAGCCGGGCGACGCCCGCGCGCAGATCGCGGCGGCCGACCTCGACCTGGTCGGCGGGCACGTCGAGGACGCCTTCGGGCGGCTCGTCGAGACGGTCCGGCGCACGGCGGGCGAGGAGCGGGACGCCGCCCGGGTGCGGCTGCTCGAACTCTTCGAGGTGGTGGGCGCGGACGACCCGCGCGTGACGGCGGCGCGCACGGCGCTCGCCCGCGTGCTCTTCTGAGCCGCGCTCCGGGCGCCGAGGTGCCCGGAGTCCGGTATTCCGCCGGATTTGCCCCGGCCTGCCCGGCGATCCGTCCGCTGACCGGTCACTTAGGGCCGGGGCTCGTGGTGTCCAAGTGAAAAGTCAGTTCCCGCAGTGCCACAGTGGCCGCGTTTTGCCAAATCTTGGCAAACGCGGCCACTGTTACTTGGAGTAAGTCCGAGGTGGAATTCTGTCCACTTCTGTTCGTCAATATCCGGATCATTCCGGTCTGTTGAAACCACCGTGTGTCGCTGATCGACGCCAGGCCGTCAGGCTTCGGTTATCCGACCGTTACCGGCGAGTAATGAACCCCCTTGTGCGGGCGCCGAGAATGCACCACGATCGGCCACGCTCGGTCCATTGCCCGCAGCCCGACGGCCAGTCGGGAGACGGGTTTTCTGGGTCCCCACCGAGTAGGCCGGCGGCGCCGTCGCCGGTCTGGGACAGGGGGGTCTCTGCCCTTGGCTGCGGCAGGGCCTGTCCCGGCAGGGTTGTGCGTGATGAGTCAGGCGCGACCAGTGGTTGTCGCTCGGGGGCGATCGCCGGTGCCCCAGGCGCGCTGCGTGCCTGGCGACACGGGCGCTCTCCTGACCGAGGACGTAGCACTTCTCCCATCCCCGCTCCGCTGACCGACCCCTCGGGACCAGTGGGACGGAGATGTACGTCCGAGAAGGAGGAAAGTCATGGAGTCCGTGGCTCGTGGCGGAACCAGATGGAAGCGGTTCGCCGTGGTCATGGTGCCGAGCGTCGCGGCGACGGCCGCGATAGGCGTGGCCCTCTCACAGGGTGCGCTCGCGGCATCGTTCAGTGTGTCCGGTCAGCAGTTCAAGGTGACCGCCAAGGAACTCAAGGGCAAGGGATTCGTCCAGTACGGGGCGATGGACGTCGGCAACTCGGGCAAACACCCGGTCGCCGTCGTCGGCATGGACTCGGCGGAGATCACCAAGCTGTGCCAGTCCGTGGTCGTCCCGGTGCCGTTGTTCGGCAATGTGTCGATGACGCTCAAGGCCGGTGGCGGGGGCGATCCCGTCCTGGCCAAGAAGCTCTTCATCGACGCCGACGACCTGCGCGCCAACGCGACGTTCACCAACGTCGACATCGGCGTGTCGATCGACCGCACGACGAAGGGCCCCGGCCCGAACCCGCAGGACAAGCCCAAGAAGCAGTACGTTCCGGACTCGTTCGCGCAGCAGGCCGAAGAGGTGCTCTTCACCGACGTGGAGCAGCGCGCGTGGGCCACCAGCGCCGGTACCTTCAAGCTCTCGGGCCTGCACATGTCGGTCAAGAAGGGCAAGCACGAGTGCTACTGAGGCAGTTGCCGCCTCGGTCTCCCCAGTCCCACTCATCCGCTTCGCTTCACCGAGCCGCAGTGGAGACCACGGCCGAGGCACGTGCTGTCTGAGTCGCACCCGTTGCGCCGAACGGCCGGGCGCGGGGGCGCCGCACCTCTTCGAGCTGCGGTCCCCGTGCCCGCATCCGACACACAGAACCAAACGCCATACCCGAGGAGCTGTACGACATGAGCGCCGAAGCGCAAGTGGGCCTTGGCAGCAAGCTTGGCCGGATGCGTCGGGGTTTCCGAGGGTGGCGCGGCCGACGCCCGTTCTGGGGTGGCCTGCTGACCCTGCTCGGCGGCATCCCGATCATGTACTTCCCGTACGCGAACCTCACGCTCGGCACGCTGACCATCCGGATGGCGACCACCGCCGGGGCCGGATCGCTGATCATCGGCGTGCTGTTGGTCGTGCTCGGCCTGACCATGTGGTTCCAGCCGCAGTCCCGCGTGTTCGCGGGCGTCGCGGCGATCCTGCTCGCCCTGGTCTCCCTGGTGGTGTCCAACTTCGGTGGCTTCGTCATGGGCTTCATGCTCGCCCTGGTCGGCGGCGCGCTCGGCGTGTCCTGGGTGCACGAGAAGCCACAGAAGCCCGTGAGACGGCGCGCGAAGGCGCCGGGCACCGGGGGCTTCGCAGGTGGCGTCCCGCAGACGGCGGCGGGGGCCGCGCCCGGGGCGGCGCCCGGGGCGGGCGGCACGACCGACGACTTGTCAGGAACGAGCCCGAGCAACGGGACGAACGGGAGGCACCGTGCCGACTGACGAGGTGCGCCGCGGGACCGATGCGGTCACGTCCCGTGTGAGAACGGGGCCGCGCCACGCGGCCCCCAGGAAGCCGCTGTTGACTCGTGTACCCGTCGGCAAGGCGATCGCCCTCGCGGCCATGCCCACCGCCGTCCTCATGGGGATGGGGCTGACGCCGCAGCTTGCACAGGCGAAGCCCGGTGCGCCCGAGAACCCCTTCCAGGACGGGCCGTGCGTGACGGCCCCCGACGAGCCGTCCAAGGACGCCGAGAACGCGGAGAAGGCGGAGAAGGCGGAGAAGGCCGGGAAGGACGCCGCCGCCAAGGCCGCCGCGGAGAAGGCCGTGCGCGAGGCCGCGCGCAAGAAGCAGGCCGAGGACGCGCGGAAGCGGGCCGAGGACGCCAAGAAGAAGCACGACGAGAAGGGCGACGCGGACAAGCCGTCGCCTTCGCCGTCCGCGGAGACTCCCGAGAGGGGGGAGCCGTCACCGTCCGCCGGTGCGGACAAGGGGGACGGGGCCGACAAGGCCGACGACGACACCGAGGCCCCGGAGTCGGAGCCGTCCAAGCCCGCCAACCCCCTGGACCCGCTGGGTGTCGGCGACGCCCTCAAGGACCTTCTGACCCCGGACAGGCCGGAGAAGGAGTCCCCGCAGGGCAAGGACGACGGCGGCGACAAGGGCGCCCGGGAGGTCAAGGGCGACGGCAGCCGGGGCGGCAGGGCCACCGAGCCCGTCGAGGACACCGCCGACAAGGCGAAGGACGCCGCCGAGGACGCCCGGGACAAGGCCGAGGACGAGGTCGACAAGGCCAAGGACCGAGCCGGGAACGAGGCCGACGACAAGGCCAAGGACAAGGCCGACGACAAGGACAAGGCCGACGACGCCGACGGCAAGAAGGGCGAGGCCGACCCGGAGGAGTCGAAGGACCCCATGGCCCCGGACGAGAACGGCAAGAAGCCGTTCCCGTGCGTCGTGGAGAAGAAGGTGGACGGCGACGACGAGCAGTCGCCCGCGCCGATCCCGAACCAGCCGTGGTACCTGGAGGCCAGTTCCCTGCTGCTCAAGGGGGCCGACTACCAGGGCGTCGTGAACCTGAAGATGCCCAACGGCCAGACCAAGCAGGCGCTGAAGTACGTCATCAGCGGCGGCACGGAGATCGGGGACCTGCACCAGATCGTCGAAGGGCCGGGCGGCAAGAAGTACCACGTCCAGGCCGCCAAGGGCTCCCTGTCCACGATCCGCAACGGCGACACGACGATGTACACCGAGCGCATCTCGGGCAATCTGTTCGGCCTGCTCCCGGTCACCTTCGACCCGGAGCACCCGCCGCCCCTGAACCTGCCGCTGATCTATTTCACCGACGTGAAGGTCCAGCAGGCGGGCCAGTTCGGCGGCGACCTCACCATCCCCGGCCTGCACCAGTCGATCACCGACTGAACCGCCCGGAACGCGAGGAGGGCACCCCCGGCCGGGGGTGCCCTCCTCGTACGGTCGGACGACGTCAGTCGCGGCAGCCGTTGCCCAGGTGGTGCACCCGGACCATGTTCGTGGTGCCGGGGACGCCGGGGGGCGAGCCCGCGGTGATGACCATGGTGTCGCCCTCGTTGTAGCGCTTGAGCTTGAGCAGCTCGGCGTCCACGAGCTCGACCATGGCGTCGGTGTTGTCGACGTGCGGGACGACGAAGGACTCCACGCCCCAGCTCAGCGCGAGCTGGTTGCGGGTCTCCTGGTCCGTGGTGAAGGCCAGGATCGGCTGGGCCGCGCGGTAGCGGGACAGCCGACGGGCGGTGTCACCGGACTTGGTGAAGGCCACAAGGGCCTTGCCGTTGAGGAAGTCCGCGATCTCGCAGGCGGCACGGGCCACCGAACCGCCCTGCGTCCGCGGCTTCTTGCCGGGCACCAGCGGCTGCAGGCCCTTGGAGAGGAGCTCCTCCTCCGCCGCCGTGACGATCTTCGACATGGTCTTGACCGTCTCGATCGGGTACGCGCCCACGCTGGACTCGGCCGACAGCATGACCGCGTCCGCGCCGTCCAGGATCGCGTTGGCGACGTCGGACGCCTCGGCGCGCGTGGGGCGGGAGTTGGTGATCATCGACTCCATCATCTGGGTCGCGACGATCACCGGCTTGGCGTTGCGGCGGCACATCTCCACGAGGCGCTTCTGCACCATCGGGACCTTCTCCAGCGGGTACTCGACGGCCAGGTCGCCGCGCGCGACCATGACGCCGTCGAACGCCGCCACGACGTCCGCCATGTTCTCGACGGCCTGCGGCTTCTCCACCTTGGCGATGACGGGGACCCGACGGCCCTCCTCGTCCATCACCTTGTGGACGTCCTTCACGTCGTCGGCGTCGCGCACGAAGGACAGGGCGACCATGTCGCAGCCCATCTTCAGGGCGAAGCGCAGGTCGTCGATGTCCTTCTCGGAGAGCGCGGGGACGTTCACGGCCGCGCCGGGCAGGTTGATGCCCTTGTGGTCCGAGATGACGCCGCCCTCGACGACGATCGTCTTGACGCGCGGGCCGTCGATCTCGACGACCTTCAGCTCGACGTTGCCGTCGTTGATGAGGACCTGGTCGCCCTTGGTGACGTCGCCGGGCAGGCCCTTGTACGTCGTCCCGCAGATCGACTTGTCGCCGGGCACGTCCTCGGTGGTGATGGTGAACTCGTCACCGCGCACCAGCTCGACGGGGCCCTCGGCGAAGGTCTCCAGGCGGATCTTCGGGCCCTGGAGGTCGGCGAGGACGCCGATGGCGCGGCCGGTGCGCTCCGCCGCGGCCCGGACGCGGTCGTACCGCCCCTGGTGCTCGGCGTGCGTGCCGTGGCTGAAGTTGAAGCGGGCCACGTTCATGCCGGCCTCGATCAGCGAGACGAGCTGGTCCTCGGAGTCGACGGCGGGACCCAGGGTGCAGACGATTTTGGAACGGCGCATGAGGGCGATCCTATCGGTTTGTTTCGCTACGGAATATTCCGTCTGGCGGAAGATACAAATGGGCGCGGGGGTGCTCAGCTGTTCTTTCCTGCCAGTGCATAAGTCTGCGTGGCGATTTCCAGTTCTTCGTCGGTCGGCACGACCGCGACCTTCACCCGGGCGTACTCCGGGGAGATCAGCCGGGGCTCGTCGCCGCGCACCGCGTTGAGGTCGCCGTCCACCGCGAGGCCCAGCTCCTCCAGGCCCGCCACGGCGGCCTCGCGCACCGGCGCCGCGTTCTCGCCGACGCCCGCCGTGAAGGCGATGGCGTCCACCGTGCCGAGAACCGCGTAATAGGCGCCGATGTACTTCTTCAGCCGGTGAATGTAGATGTCGAAGGCGAGCCGCGCCTCTTCGTCGCCCTCGTCGATCCGGCGGCGGATCTCCCGCATGTCGTTGTCGCCGCACAGGCCGATAAGGCCGCTCTTCTTGTTGAGGAGCGTGTCGATTTCGTCGATGGAAAGGCCGCCGACCCGCGCCAGGTGGAAGATCACGGCGGGATCCATGTCTCCGGAGCGCGTACCCATCACGAGCCCCTCCAAAGGCGTCAGGCCCATGGAGGTGTCCACGCACCGGCCGCCGCGCACGGCGGACGCGGAGGCGCCGTTGCCGAGGTGCAGCACGATGACGTTGACGTCCTCGGGGGCCTTGCCGAGCAGCTCCGCGGTCGCCCGCGACACGTACGCGTGCGAGGTGCCGTGGAAGCCGTACCGGCGCACGCGGTGCGCGTCGGCCGTGGCCACGTCCATCGCGTAGCGGGCGGCCGACTCCGGCATCGTCGTGTGGAAGGCGGTGTCGAAGACCGCGACCTGGGGCAGGTCGGGACGGAGCGCCTGGGCCGTGCGGATGCCGGTGATGTTGGCGGGGTTGTGCAGCGGGGCCACCGGCACCAGGCGCTCGATCTCGGCGAGCACCGCGTCGTCGATGACCGTGGGCTCGGTGAACTTCAGGCCGCCGTGCACGACCCGGTGGCCGATCGCGGCCAGCTCGGGCGAGTCCAGGCCGAGCCCGTCCGCCGCCAGCTCCTCGGCGACGGCCTTCAGCGCGGCCTCGTGGTCGGCGATCGGCCCGGTGCGCTCGCGCTCGGCGCCACCACCCGTCAGCGGGGTGTGCTTGAGCCGCGAGGTCTCCTCGCCGATGCGCTCGACGAGGCCCATCGCGAGCCGGGTCGAGTCCGCCATGTCGAGCAGCTGGTACTTGACCGACGACGAGCCGGAATTGAGGACGAGGACTCGGGTGGAGCTCACTGGGGGGCCTTCTCGGTGGGGGACTGGGTGGGGGTCTGGGCCTGGATGGCCGTGATGGCGACGGTGTTCACGATGTCCTGGACGAGCGCGCCGCGGGACAGGTCGTTGACCGGCTTGCGCAGGCCCTGGAGCACCGGGCCGACGGCGATCGCGCCGGCCGAGCGCTGCACGGCCTTGTAGGTGTTGTTGCCGGTGTTCAGGTCCGGGAAGACCAGGACGCTGGCCTGGCCCGCGACGGTGGAGCCGGGCAGCTTGGTGGCGGCCACCGACGGCTCGACGGCGGCGTCGTACTGGATCGGGCCCTCGATCCTCAGGTCCGGGCGCTGGCCGCGGACCAGCTCGGTGGCCTCGCGGACCTTGTCGACGTCGGCGCCCGAGCCGGAGGTGCCGGTGGAGTACGACAGCATCGCGATGCGCGGCTCGACGCCGAACTGCGCGGCCGTGCCCGCCGACTGGACGGCGATGTCCGCGAGCTGCGTGGCGTTCGGGTCGGGGTTGACCGCGCAGTCGCCGTACACGAGGACCTTGTCGGCCAGGCACATGAAGAACACCGACGACACGATCGACGCGTCCGGCTTGGTCTTGATGATCTCGAAGGCGGGGCGGATGGTCGCGGCCGTGGAGTGCACGGAGCCGGACACCATGCCGTCGGCGAGGCCGCCCTGCACCATCAGCGTGCCGAAGTAGTTCACGTCGGCCACGACGTCGTACGCCAGCTCCACGGTCACGCCCTTGTGGGCGCGCAGGCGCGCGTACTCCTCGGCGAAGCCCTGGCGCAGCTCGGAGGTCTGCGGGTCCACGAGCTGGGAGTCCGCGAGGTCCACGCCGAGGTCGGCGGCCTTCTTGCGGATGGTCTCCGCGGGGCCGAGCAGCGTCAGGTCGCAGACGCCGCGGCGCAGCAGGACGTCGGCGGCGCGCAGCACGCGCTCCTCGGTGCCCTCGGGAAGGACGACGCGGCGCCGGTCGGCGCGGGCCCGCTCCAGGAGCTTGTGCTCGAACATCATCGGCGTGACGCGGTCGCTGCCGGACACCGCCAGGCGGGCCAGGAGCTCGGCGGTGTCGATGTGCCGCTCGAAGACGCCGAGGGCGGTCTCCGCCTTGCGCGGCGTCGCCGCGTTCAGCTTGCCCTCCAGGGCGAACAGCTCGCCCGCCGTCGGGAAGGAGCCCCCGGCGACGGCGATCACGGGCGTGCCGGGCGCGAGCCGGTCGGCCAGGCGCAGGATCTCCGGGCCCGGCTGCTCGTTCAGGGTGAGCAGGACGCCCGCTATCGGCGGGGTGCCCGCGCTGTGCGCGGCGAGCGCGCCGACGACCAGGTCGGCGCGGTCGCCGGGGGTGACGACCATGCAGCCCGGGGTCAGGGCGTTCAGGAAGGTCGGCAGCATCGCGCCGCCGAAGACGAAGTCGAGGGCGTCCCGGGCCAGGCCCGAGTCGTCGCCGAGGAGGACCCGGCCGCCGAGCGCGTGGGTGATCTGCGCGACGGTCGGCGCGGCCAGGGCGGGCTCGTCGGGCAGTACGTAGCAGGGCACCGGCAGGCTCGCGGCGAGGCGCTCCTGGATCTCGGCGCGGTCGGCGGGGGCCACGCGGTTGGTGACCATCGCGAGGACGTCGCAGCCCAGGGCCTCGTAGGCGCGGTAGGCGTTGCGGGTCTCGGCGCGCACCGACTCGGCGGTCTGGTTCTTGCCGCCGACGACGCCGAGGACGGAGGCGCCGAACTCGTTCGCGAGCCGGGCGTTGAGCGACAGCTCGTCGGGGAGCTGGGTGGCGGCGAAGTCGGTGCCGAGGACCAGGACCACGTCGTACGCGCGCGCGACCTCGTGGAAGCGGTCGACGAGCTGGGAGACCAGCTCGTCGGTGCCCTTCTCGGCCTGGAGCGCGGAGGCCTCGTGGTAGTCCATGCCGTACACGGACGCCGGGTCCTGCGAGAGCCGGTAGCGGGCGCGCAGGAGCTCGAACAGCCGGTCCGGTCCGTCGTGGACGAGCGGGCGGAAGACGCCCACGCGGTCCACCTGGCGGGTCAGGAGTTCCATGACTCCCAGCTCGACGACCTGACGGCCGTCGCCCCGGTCGATCCCGGTCACGTACACGCTGCGCGTCACGCGTGCTCTCCGTTTCTTCTCGGTCTTCCCTGGTGAGGAGGGGGAGGGCAGCTCCGGCAGCGCCGGAAAAACACCCGATATTGTTGGTCGTGCCCTCTTGACAATACCTCTGCGTCTGGCTAAGTCGCAGGCTGGCCGAGCGCCGTGGAACAATCGGACCGGCTCACACGAAGCAACAGCGAGCAGGAGACACAGCGCGATGCGTATCGGAATTCTCACCGCGGGCGGCGACTGCCCGGGCCTCAACGCAGTGATCCGGTCGGTCGTGCACCGAGCGGTCACCAACTACGGCGACGAGGTCATCGGCTTCGAGGACGGCTACGCGGGTCTGCTCGACGGGCGCTACCGGACCCTGGACCTGAACGCGGTGAGCGGCATCCTCTCCCGCGGTGGAACGATCCTCGGCTCCTCCCGTCTGGAGCGCGCCCGCTTCCGCGCCGCCTGCGACAACGCCAAGGACCTGATCGAGAAGAGCGGCTTCGACGCGCTCATCCCGATCGGCGGCGAGGGCACGCTGACCGCGGCGAAGATGCTCCACGAGGCCGGGGTGCCGGTCGTCGGCGTGCCCAAGACCATCGACAACGACATCTCCTCCACGGACCGCACCTTCGGCTTCGACACGGCCGTCGGCGTGGCCACCGAGGCCATGGACCGGCTGAAGACCACCGCCGAGTCCCACCAGCGCGTGATGGTCGTCGAGGTCATGGGGCGGCACGCGGGCTGGATCGCGCTGGAGTCCGGCATGGCGGGCGGCGCCCACGGCATCTGCCTGCCCGAGCGGCCCTTCGACCCGGCCGACCTGGTCAAGATGGTCGAGGAGCGGTTCGCGCGCGGCAAGAAGTTCGCGGTGATCTGCGTCGCCGAGGGCGCGCACCCCGCCGACGGCACCATGGACTACGGCAAGGGCGCCATCGACCAGTTCGGCCACGAGCGCTTCCAGGGCATCGGCACGGCCCTCGCCTACGAACTGGAGAAGCGGCTCGGCAAGGAGGCCAAGCCGGTCATCCTCGGCCACGTCCAGCGCGGCGGCACGCCCACCGCGTACGACCGCGTCCTCGCCACCCGCTTCGGCTGGCACGCCGTGGAGGCCGTGCACCGCGGTGACTACGGCCGCATGACCGCGCTGCGCGGCACGGACATCGAGATGGTGCCGCTCGCCGAGGCCGTGACGGAGCTCAAGACGGTCCCGAAGGACCGGATGGACGAGGCCGAGTCCGTCTTCTAGGGCTTCCTGGTATCTGTTGTCCGACTTTCTAGAACGTTCTATCCAGAGCGGAAACAGATTGCGCCGCCGCCCTCGGCTCCCGTCCCGGGGCCGTCTCAGGACGGGCCCGGGACCAGGGGCCAGAAGTGGTCGAGGACCCGGTCCAGGAAGTCGCGGCCCGCGTGCCCCGAGGCGTCCGCGCCCGAGCCGCCGCCCCAGCTCAGCGTGCGGACCATCCGCGACTGGTACTCCTCGTGCAGCCGCCGCAGCGGTCCCTCCACGGTGCGCTTGTCGAGGGCGAGGAGCTTGCTGACCGGGCGTACGTACCCCTGCCAGCGGGTCGTCACCGCGCTGCGCAGCAGCTCCGCGAGCTGCTCGGAGCGGCCGGTGACCGCGATGAAGTCCGGCAGCGAGAGCCGGAGCGTGCGCGCGAGGGCGGCGGACTGCCGGTCGCTGCCGCGCCACTGGTCGGTCTCCTCCATCCGCAGATAGGCCTGGAGCTCCACACCCGCGCCGCGCGCCACGTCCTCCGGGGCGAGGGCGCGCGCCAGGCGGTGCTCCCGCAGCGTCCGCGCGGCGCCCATCAGTTCGCCGGGCGAGCACCACAAGGTGGCCGCGAGCGCGGCGAGTTCGGCCGCGTTCGGCGTGGCGAGGCCCCGCTCCCACGCGCTGACGGTGTCGGCGGTGACATGGGTGAGGCCGTAGCTGGCCCGCATGTCGTGGGCGACGTGCCCGGGCGCCATGCCCAGCGCCTCGCGCAGCCGGCGCGCGGCGGGGAAGTCGAAGAGCGGTGGGGGCTGCCTTGCTTGCACGGGGCACACGGTAGGGGCACCGGAGTCGGGCGACTACGGTGCGTTCCTACGAGGCTGTGGCTCGGACGAAGCCACATCCGACGGGGCGCCCTCCGCGGGCTCCCGCGCGCCGGGTGCGGGGTGCGGGGTGCGGGGTGCGGGGCTCAGCCCTTCACCGCGCCGCCCAGGGCGAAGCCTCCTCCCAGGCGCCGGGCGATCAGGACGTACAGCAGGATCACCGGCGTCGAGTAGATGAGCGAGAACGCCGCGAGCTGGCCGTAGACGATGGCGCCCTTGCTGCCGAAGAAGTCGTTGATGCTGACCGCCGCGGGCATCTGGTCGGGGGAGAGCAGCAGCATGAACGGGACGAAGAAGTTGCCCCACATCAGGACGAAGGAGAAGACGGTCACGACGGCGACGCCCGGCCCCATCAGGGGCAGCACGATGCGGATCAGGGACTGCAGCGGCGAGGCGCCGTCCGTCCAGGCGGCCTCCTCCAGCTCCTTGGGCACGCCGTCCATGAAGTTCTTCATCAGCCAGATGGCGAACGGCAGTTGGGACGCGGCGAAGAAGAAGATCGTGCCCTGGAGGGTGTCGATGAGGTCGACGCGGACGAACAGCGCGTACACCGGGACCATGATTGCGGTGATGGGCAGGCTCGTCGCGAACAGGATGGTCAGCATGAACGGCCGGTTGAGGCGGGAGGAGTAGCGCGACAGGGGGTAGGCCGCGAGGGCGGCGCTCACCACCGTCAGGAGCGTGCCGCCGCCGCACAGCAGCAGGCTGTTCAGCATCGGCGTGAAGGTGATCTCGTCGGTGAGGACGGCGTCGAAGTTGTCGAGCGTGAAGCCGTCCGGGCTCTTCACGCCCACGTCGGCCTTGGGGTCGACGGCGGAGAGCAGCACCCAGGCGAGCGGCACGGCGAAGGCCGCCGCCACCGTCAGCAGACCGATGTCGGCGGCGAGGCGGCGGCTGCGGGCGCGGCGTGCGGACATCAGACCTCCGTGCGCAGCAGGCGCATGTAGACCAGGGAGAACAGGGACCCCACGAGGAGCAGCAGCAGGGCCACCGCCGTGCCGTACCCGATCATGCTCTTCTGGAAGGCCTGCTCGTACATGAACAGCGGCAGCGTCTGGCTGCGGTTGCCGGGGCCGCCGCGCGTCATCACCCAGATCAGCCCGAAGACGGACAGCGTCTGGAGGGTGTTGAGCATCAGGTTCGTGCCGATGGAGCGGCGGATCATCGGCAGCGTGATGTGCCACATCCGGCGCCAGCCGCCCGCGCCGTCGACCTCCGCGGCCTCGGTGACCTCGCGTGGGATCTCGCTCAGCGCCGCCGAGTAGACCAGCATCGAGAAGGCCGTGCCGCGCCACATGTTGGCGAACGACACCGCCAGGATCGGCAGGGTGAACAGCCAGTTCTGGGACGGCAGATGAAGGACGTCGAGGACCGCGTTGAGGGTGCCGTCGCGGCGGAAGAAGGCGTACAGGAGGAAGCCCGCGACGACCTCGGGCAGCACCCACGCCGTGACGACGACGGCCCCCGTGACGGTGCGCACCGGCTTGGAGGCCCGCCGCATCAGGACGGCGAGCGCCAGGCCGAGGGTGTTCTGGCCGAGGACCGAGGACAGGAACGTGAAGACGAGCGTCAGCCACACCGCGTTGAGGAAGTCCTCGTCGCCGAAGGCGGTGCGGAAGTTCTCGAAGCCGACGAAGCTCTCGTGCGCCTGGCCGGTCAGCTGGAGGTCGGTGAAGGCGATGTACGCGCAGTAGCCGATGGGGCCCGCGAGGAACAGCGCCATCAGGACGACTGCGGGCGAGACCGGCAGGGCGCGGCCCAGGGAGCGGGCGAGGCGCCGGCGGTGCGGCGGGGCCTCGCGCGCGGCCGTCGCCAGGGCCTTCACCTCTCGATCACCTTGCCGTCCGTGGCCGACCTGACCTCGTCGTCGTAGCCGCTCGCTGCGTCCTCCACGGAGTCGTCACCGGTGGTGACCTTCTCCATGGCCTCCTGCATCGCCGTGGAGACCTTCGGGTACGCGGGGTAGGCGGGCCGGTAGTGGGTGGCGGCGACCAGGTCGGTGAAGAAGCGGATGCCGGGCTGCGCCTTCACGTACTCGGGGTCCTGCGCGACGTCCTCGCGTACGGAGATCCCGGAGTTGGCGATGTACCACCGCTTCGCGTTCTCCTTCGTCTGCATCGTCTCGATGAACTGGAACGCCAGGTCGGGGTTGTCCGCCTTCGCCGGGACGGCCCAGGTCCAGCCGCCGGACATGCTGACCTTGCCGGGCGCCTGCCCTCCTTGCGTGGGCATGGCCGCGAGGCCCAACTCCTTCGACCACTCGGGCCATTCGTGCCCGGAGCCCTTCAGCCAGTCCTGCGGCAGCCAGGAGCCGTCGAGGTTGATGGCGAGCTTGCCCTTGGGCAGGAACTCGCCGCGCACGCGCGTGGCCATGTTCGGGTCGAGCGCGTCCTCGACGTCCGGGCCGAGCTTCTCCTTGTACACGGTCTCGACGAACGTGAGGGCGTCCTTGAAGCCCTTGCTGCCCACGACCCACTTCTTCGCCTTCGGGTCGTACACCGGGTCCTTGCCCGTCCCGTACAGGAGCATTTCCAGCCCCTGCATGGAGGAGGTCTCGCCGCCGGGCTTGCCGGTGTACACGTTCAGCGGGACGACGCCGGGCACCTTCTCCTTGACGGTGCGGGCGGCGTCCAGGACCTCGTCCCAGTTCTTCGGCCGCCAGTCCTGCGGCAGGCCCGCCTTCTTGAAGATGTCCCTGCTGAACCACAGCCCGCGCGTGTCCGTCCCGTCCGGCACGCCGTACGTCTTGCCGTCCTCCGCCCGCGCCGCGGCCTTGGCCGTGTCGATGAACTTCGGCCACTCCTTCCACTTCTCCAGATACGGGTCGAGGGGTCTCAAGTACCCGCTGGTGATGTCGGAGTTGATGAGGAAGGTGTCCTCGTAGACGAGGTCGGGCGCGGTCTTCGGGGAGCGCAGCATCTGCTGCACCTTCGTGTAGTACTCGGCGTCCGGCGCCTTGATCGGCACCAGCTTCACCTTCTTGCCCGGATGCGCCTTCTCGAACTGCTTCTTCATGGCCTCCAGGTAGTCGTCCATCACCCGGATCTGGTTGTCCATGGACTGCTTGTACGACACCTTCACGGTGTCCGGGTCGTCACCGGAGCCGCCGCCGCACGCGGTGAGGGCACCGGCGGCCAGGACGGTCGCGAGGAGGAGAGGAGCGGAAGCGGTGGGGCGCACGGGCACGACCTCCTACGGTCCGGCGCGGCCGCACTGCCTGCCGCGCACGGCCGCCGCCCGGTGAACGTAAGCGCTTGCTGGAAGCAAGGTCAATGCCCGTGCAGCGGCGTGGCGGGCCCGTGTGCGGCGCCCGGGCCCCTCAGGACGGCTGCAGCCAGCGGTAGACCAGTTCCGGGCGGCCCACCTGGCCGTACTGGGGGTTGCGGGCCGCGCGGCCCGTGTCGACCAGGTGCTCCAGGTAGCGGCGGGCCGTGATGCGGGAGAGGCCCGTGAGGTCGGCGGCGGCCGCGGCGGTCAGGCCCTCGGGCGGGGCGTCGCGCAGGGTGCGGGTGACGCGCTCCAGAGTGGGCCCGCTGAGGCCCTTGGGCAGGGTGGCGGGCGCCGGGGCGCGCAGCGTCGCGAGGGCGCGGTCGACCTCGTCCTGCCCGGTGGCCTCGCCCGCCGCGCTGCGGAACTCGGCGTAGCGGGTGAGCCGGTCGCGCAGGGTGGCGAAGGTGAAGGGCTTCAGGACGTACTGGATGACGCCGAGGGAGACGCCTTCGCGGACGACGGTCAGGTCGCGGGCGGAGGTGACGGCGATGACGTCCGCCTTGTGCCCGGCGGCGCGCAGGCTGCGGGCCAGGGCCAGGCCGTGGCCGTCGGGCAGGTTCAGGTCGAGGAGGATCAGGTCGACGGGCCCCCGGTCGAGCGCGCGGCGCGCCTCGGCGGCGGTGTGGGCGGTCGCGGTGGCCTCGAAGCCCGGCACCCGGTTGACGTACAGGACGTGGGCGTCGGCGGCGACGGGGTCGTCCTCGACGACGAGGACGCGGATGGGGGCGGGCGCGGGCTCGGTCATCTCTGGGCCCCTTCCGAGGCGGCGTCGGAGTGCGGCCCGGCTTCGGGAAGCGGCCCGGCTTCAGGGCGCGCGGCCGTGCGGCCCGGTGGCGAGGTGAGCGGCAGCGTCGCCGTGAACTCCGCGCCGCCCGCGGGGGATTCCGCCACCGTGAGCGTCCCGCCGTTGCGCGTGGCCGCCTGGTGGGCCAGGGAGAGGCCGAGGCCCCGGCCGTCGGGCGACTTGGTGGACCAGCCCCGGGTGAAGACGGCCTCGCGGTGGGCCTCGGGGATGCCGGGGCCGGTGTCCGCGACGCGGAGCAGCAGGGTGTCGGGCCGGGCGAGGACGGTCACCGTGACGCGGGCGGACGGGGAGCCCTGCGCCGCGTCGACGGCGTTGTCGATGAGGTTGCCGAGGATGGTGACGAGGTCGCGCGCGGCGGGCGTGCGCGGCAGCTCGCCGTCGTCGACGCTGGTGTCGTCCGAGATGACCAGCTCGACGCCGCGCTCGTTGGCCTGGGCGGCCTTGCCGAGGAGCAGCGCCGCGAGCACCGGCTCGTTGACGGCCGCGACGACCTGGTCGGTGAGGGCCTGGGCCAGCTCCAGCTCGGCCGTGGCGAACTCCACCGCCTCGTCGGCGCGGCCCAGTTCGATCAGGGACACCACGGTGTGCAGCCGGTTCGCGGCCTCGTGGGCCTGGGAGCGCAGCGCGCGGGTGAAGCCGCGCTCGGAGGTCAGCTCGCCGGTGAGGGCCTGGAGCTCGGTGTGGTCGCGGAGGGTGACCACGGTGCCCTTGCGGTCGCCGCCGGAGACCGGCGAGGTGTTCACGACGAGGACGCGGTCCGCCGTCAGATGCACCTCGTCCACGCGCGGCGCCGCGTCGAGCAGCGCACCGGTGAGCGGCGCGGGCAGGCCCAGGTCGGTGACGTAGGCGCCGACGACGCCCTCGTCCGCGCCGAGCAGCTCGCGCGCGGCGTCGTTGATGAGCGCCACGCGCCGCCGCCCGTCGAGCATGAGCAGGCCCTCGCGCACGGCGTGCAGGGCGGCCTCGTGGTAGTCGTGCATGCGGCTCAGCTCGGCCGCGTTCATCCCGTGGGTGCTGCGGCGAAGGCGCGCGTTGATGACGTACGTACCGACGGCGCCGAGCACCAGGGCCGCGGCCGCGACGCCGACCAGCGCCACGAGCTGGCCGCGCGCCTTCGCGGTGATCTCGTCGATGGTGATGCCCGCGCTGACCAGGCCGACGATCCGGCCGCCGTCGTGGATGGGCGTGACCACGCGCACGGAGGCCCCGAGGGTGCCGGTGTACGTCTCGGTGAAGGTCTGCCCGCGCAGCGCCTCCGCCGTGTGGCCGAGGAAGCGCTGCCCGATGCGGGCCGGGTCGGGGTGGGTCCAGCGGATGCCGCGCCGGTCCATGATCGTCACGAAGGCGACACCCGTGTCCCGCTGGACCTTCGACGCGTACGGCTGGAGCGCGCGGGACGGGTCCTCCCCGCGGATCGCCTCGCGCACGGACGGCGCGTCCGCGACCGCGCGCGCCGCCGCCGTGGCCTGGCGCCGGGCCGCCTCCTCCGCCTGGTGCCGGTCACTGAGGTACGTGAACAGGGCGCAGCCCGCGACCACCACCGCCACCAGGACCACCTGCATGGCGAAGAGCTGACCGGCGAGGCTGCGCGGGGCGCGCGGAGCCCGCGGTCGGCGGGGCGGTCGGGAGGCCTGGGGCATGGTGCAAGTCTGCCTCGCCGCACGCGCCTGACCTAAAGGAATGTCCACGAGGAACGTTCATGAGGACATAAGGAACGGCGGCGCGAACTCAATGAACGCAAGGGTGACCGCCCTCACACTCCGGGAGATAGTCACCCGGAATCGCCAGGACGTGAGCCGCACGACTCGCGAGGACACAGTGGTCGTAGTCGCCCAAGGAGGCAACCGTGGCAGAGGACAGGACGGCGGCGGGCGCCGCCGGGACCGGAGCGGCACCACCCGCGGCGGGGACGGGCACCCCGCCCGCGCCCCGCGCGAAGCGGGACCGCACCCACTACCTCTACATCGCCGTCATCGCGGCCGTGCTCATCGGCATCGCGGTCGGTTTCGCCGCGCCGGACTTCGCCAAGGAGCTCAAGCCCCTGGGCACCGGCTTCGTGAACCTGATCAAGATGATGATCTCGCCGATCATCTTCTGCACGATCGTGCTCGGAGTGGGCTCGGTCCGCCAGGCCGCGAAGGTCGGCAAGGTCGGCGGGCTCGCGCTCGCCTACTTCGTGGCCATGTCCGTGGTCGCCCTGGCCATCGGCCTGCTCGTCGGCAACATCCTGCACCCCGGCTCCGGCATGGACCTGACCTCGTCGGACAAGGCCGCGGGCCACGACGCGGCCGACGAGGCGGACAAGGGCCTCGTCGACTTCGCGCTCGGCATCATCCCGAAGACGATGGTCTCCGCCTTCACCCAGGGCGAGGTCCTCCAGACGCTGCTCGTCGCGCTCCTCGTCGGCTTCGCCCTCCAGGCCATGGGCCGCACGGGCGAGCCGATCCTCCGCGGCGTGGGGCACATCCAGAAGCTGGTCTTCCGCATCCTCGGCATGATCATGTGGGCCGCGCCCATCGGCGCGTTCGGCGCGATGGCCGCCGTCATCGGCGAGACCGGCACGGACGCGCTCAAGGCGCTGGCCACCATCATGATCGGCTTCTACGTCACCTGCGCGCTCTTCATCGTGCTCGTGCTCGGCACGCTGCTGCGCCTGGTCACCGGGGTCAACCTCTTCAAGCTGCTGAGGTATCTGGGCCGGGAGTTCCTGCTCATCCTCTCCACGTCGTCCTCGGAGTCCGCGCTGCCGCGGCTCATCGCGAAGATGGAGCACCTGGGCGTGAGCCGCCCCGTCGTCGGCATCACCGTGCCGACCGGCTACTCCTTCAACCTCGACGGCACGATGATCTATCTGACCATGGCCTCGCTCTTCATCGCCGACGCGATGGACCAGCCGCTGGGCGTCGGGGAGCAGATCTCGCTTCTGCTGTTCATGATGATCGCGTCCAAGGGCGCCGCGGGCGTCTCCGGCTCCGGCATCGCCGTCCTCGCCAGCGGCCTCCAGTCCCACAAGCCCGGCCTCGTCGACGGCGTCGGCCTCATCATCGGCGTCGACCGCTTCATGAGCGAGGCCCGAGCGCTGACCAACTTCGCGGGCAACGCGGTGGCCACGCTCCTCATCGGTACGTGGACCAAGGAGGTCGACCGGGAGCGGGTCGCCCTCGTCCTCGACGGCAAGCTGCCCTTCGACGAGCGCACGCTGGTCGACGACGAACACGGGGCGCCTCCGGCGGCGGAGGCCGTGCCCGAGCAGGTGCCGCTGGAGAAGGCGCCGGTGCAGGCCTAGCCCCCGCGGCAGTCCCCCCAGGTGATGCGCGCCAGCCCCCGGACCCCGGCGGTCCGGGGGCTGGCGATACGACTTCAGAGGAGCTGACCACCCTCATGCGTACCGCTCTCCCGGACCGAGTGCTCGGCGTCTGCGGCCACTGGACCACCGCCCCGATACCCGTGGGCGAGGTCCGCTGCCGAGGCGGCGGCTGGTGCACGCAGTACGTGTGCCCCGACTGCGTGCACACCGCCCACTACCGCCTGGGCCCGCAGTGGGACGACCTCCCGGCCCGGCTGCACCGCCCGCGCTCACCCCACGCCGGGGGCGAGCCCCGCTAGGAATGCCTTCCAGGCGGGACGCCCGAGCAGCAGGGCGGGGCCTTGGGGGTTCTTGGAGTCGCGTATGCCGACCTGGCCGGTGAGGTCGGCGACCTCTATGCAGTTGTTGCCGGTGCCGCCGCTGTACGACGACTTGAACCAGGTGCTCCTGCGATGCGTGGTCATCGGCCTACAGCTCTCTGTCTAGTCGGTGCACGAATTCGGCGGTGTCCTCCGGCGGCAAGGCCGAGGCGACCATGGCGTCGAACCGACGGGTGAAGCGGTCCACCTCGCGTGGCTTGTCCGAGGTGGAGACGGCTCCCCAGGCGTTGTCGATCTGTACTCGCGGGGGCAGCTGTTCGCCGAGTTGAAGGAGTGCGAAGTCGCTCGCGGATCGATAGCCCGTTCGGAACGGCAGCACTTGAATCGTGACATGGCTCCAAGCCGCCAGCTCAGCGATTTTCGCGTACTGCTCGCGCATGACGTCGGCGCCTCCGACGGGGTAGCGCAGGGCGGCCTCGCCGAGGACCACGTGGAGCCGGACGGGGTTCTCGCGGGTCAGGATCTCCTGGCGCTTCATCCGCAACGCCACACTGCTCCGGATGAGTTCGGAGGTGGTCTCCTCAATGGGCTTCTCTACCTCGTGAATGGCCCGTGCATAGCCTTCCGTTTGCAAGAGCCCGTAGACGAGCGTGGGGTGGTACGCCTTCATGCTGCGGGCCTCGGGTTCCAGGCCGACGAAGCCGGGCATTCCCGCGGGCATGAGCCCGCGGTACTGGGTCAGCCAATCCTGCCGGGACGACTCACGGTTGAGACTGATCAGTGCCTCGATGACGTCCTCATCGGTGACGCCGTACTTGTCGAGGAGCTTGCGCAGGTCGCCCACATTGCGGAAGTTCAGATCACCGTTCTCGATGCGTTGCAGGGATGCCTCGGAGATGCGCAGTCCCTGAGCCGCCTGTCTGCGAGTGAAGCCGCCTCCTCGGTCTCCTAGTCCACAGTTCTCGCGCAATTGCCTCAGCTGTAGCCCGAGTTCCAGCCGCTGAACGGTGCGCCCGCGCTTCGCTGCCATGTGCACCACCTGTGTGCTGCCGTACGTGTCATGTGGCTTCGCGTGCAGAGTGTGGCAGGACGTATACGTGGCGCGCATCCGTTTGTGCGGAACCAGGCATAGTCCAATTCGCGGCCCGCTGATTAATCAGGCGGCTTTCGATTGAAGTCGAACGCGCAAGCTCGGGACCGTAGCTCCATGACAAACCCCACGGAACTTCCACCCCCACCGTCGGCCCAGCTGACGCACGCCTGGTCCACTAGCTACCCCATGACCCCGGCGGCCGCAGCCCTCGCCCGAAAGGGTGCGCGGCGGCGGCTTGCCGCATGGCAATGGCGGGGCGACGCCGACGACGCCGTACTCGTCGTCTCCGAACTGGTCGCCAACGCCGCCCGGCACGGGCGCGTCACGGGTCACCACCTGTGGCTGCGGCTCGCCGTCACGGCGAACGGCGGCCTGCTCGTCGACGTGTCGGACCCGGTGACGGACTTCCCCGGCTTCGACGGCGGAGCCCCTGCGGCGCCGCAGGGAGAGGGCGGCCGTGGCCTGCTCGTCGTACGCCAACTTGCCCAGAAGGTGGGCTGGTTCCCGCGCCCGGGGCAGGGCAAGACAGTCCGCGCGCTGCTGCCGCCCACCAGATAGAACGTTCGTTCCAGCGGGAAGTTGTCACCTTCGGTCTGCCCAAGGCCGCCGAGTCCTTGCGGAAGCGTTCGACACGCGGTGGCCGTCTTCTGGCCCCGGCGGCAGGAGTCAGTCGGCCTGTGCCGAGGCCAGCTCGTTCACCAGGGCCGTGGCCTCCTTGAGGGGTAGGCCCGCCGCTGTCAGGAACGTGATCGGGGCGGCGCGGCCCGCCTCGGCCGAGTCGATCGCGCCGTCGTTCACCGCCTCCATCAGGCCGAAGACGATGCTCTCCAGGACGTAGACCAGGGCGCGCGGCGGCACCGTGGTGGTGAACCGGCCCTCGTCCAGGGCGCGTTGGAACATCGCGGCGCCCGCCGCGTTCATGGGGGCCAGGCGTTCGCGGATGCCGTCCATGGTCACCGCGCGCTGGGCCAGCGAGAGCAGCAGGCGGTAGCGGTCGGTGACGCGCCAGACGCCGAGCATCGCGGCGGCGACGGCGCGGGCCGGGTCGTCGGCGTTCGCGTAGGCGGCGGAGTGCGCGGCCATCACCGCTTCGACGGCCTCGTCGAGGAGGGCGGTGACCAGCGCGTCGCGGCTCGGGAAGTGGCCGTAGACCGTGCGGCGCACCACCCCGGCGCCCCGGGCGATCTGGTCCATGGACGCGTCGGGGTCGCGGGTCAGCTCGGCGTGGGCGACGTCGAGGATGCGGCGGCGGTTGGCGTCGGCGCGGGCCGCGGCGGCGCTCGCGGCCCCGGCGGACCCGCCGCGCGGCGGCGTCGGCTTCGTACGGCTCATGGCGCCATTGTGCCGCCGATCCACGTACTTGCACACCGCTGTGCAAGAAGGCTGCCCGTCCACTACATTGCACAGTGGAGTGCAAATGCACAGTGGTGTGCAAGCTCCTGTGTTCCGCGTACCCGTACGACGTACTCCGAGAGGGACCCCGATGCCTTTGTTGATCAATGAGCCGGTGGAGCGGATGGACCGGCCCTACGCCCGCCGCTGGTGGGCGCTGCTCGTCCTGTGTCTGAGCCTGCTGATCGCCGTCATGGCGAACACCGCGCTGACGGTGGCGGCGCCCGACATGACCCGCGACCTCGACCTCAGCAGCTCCGACCTGCAATGGGTCATCGACGCGTACACCGTTCCGTACGCCGCCCTGATGCTGCTCTTCGGTGCCATCGGCGACAAGTACAGCCGGCGTGGCGCGCTCGTGCTCGGGCTGCTCGTGCTCAGCGCGGGCGCGGCGGCGGGCGCGCTCGCCGACAGCTCGACGGCCGTCATCGTCGCCCGCGGCGTGATGGGCGTGGGCGCGGCGATGATCATGCCCGCGACGCTCTCGCTGCTCGCCTCGACGTTCCCGCGCGAGGAGCGGGCCAAGGCGATCACACTCTGGGCGGCCACCTCCGGCATCGCCATCGCCGCGGGCCCGCTGATCGCGGGCGTGCTCCTGCGGGACTACGGCTGGGCGTCGACCTTCCTCATCGACGTCCCCGTGGCGGCCGTCGCGATCGCCGGGGCCTTCGTCCTCGTACCGCCGTCGAAGTCCTCGGCGGCGGGGCGCATCGACTACGTGGGCGGGCTCCTTTCCGTCGTCTGGATCGGCGCGCTCATCTACATGATCATCGAGGGGCCCGGCTTCGGCTGGGGCGCCGGTGCCGTCAGCGCCGCCGTGGTCGCCGCCGTCGGGCTCGTCGTCTTCGTCGGCTGGGAGCTGCGCCACCCGCGCCCCGTCCTGGACGTCCGCAAGTTCGCCCGGCGCGGCTTCAGCGGCTCCAACCTCGCCGTGGCCCTGTTCTTCGTGGCCGCCTTCGGCGCCTTCTACTTCCTCACCCAGCACCTCCAGTTCGTCCTGGAGTACGACCCGCTGGAGACGGGCGTGCGCATGCTGCCGCTCGCGGGCGCGGTCTTCGTCGGCTCCGCGCTCACCGGCTTCCTCACGCCGAGGCTCGGCGCGAAGGTGATGGTCACCGCGGGCATGGTCGGCGGCACCACGGCCATGGCCCTGCTCACGGCCACCGACGCGGCCTCCACGTACGGGGACTTCGTGCTGCCCCTGATCGTGCTCGGCCTGTCGATGGGGCTCGCGGTCTCGCCCTGCACGGACGCCATCATGGGCGCCTTCCCCGAGTCGGAGCTCGGCGTCGGCGGCGCCGTCAACGACACCTCGCTCGAACTGGGCGGCTCCCTCGGCATCGCCGTCCTCGGCTCGGTCCTCGGCACCTCGTACGCCGACGCCCTCGCCGACGAGACGGCGGGCAGCAAGCTCCCGGCGTCCGCCCTGGCGCAGGCCCAGGACTCCGTCGGCGCGGGCGGCGGCGTCGCCCAGGCGATCGGGCAGCAGGCGCGGCGCCTCGGCGAGCAGGCCGCGGGCACGAGCTCCCCGCGGAAGGCCGCCGAACTGAAGGCCCAGGCCGCCGAACTCGCCCAGGGGGCCGAGCAGATGAAGCACGCCGTGGGCACCTCGTTCTCCGACGCGGTGGCCCACACCAGCCTGATCGGCGCGGTCGTCCTCGGCGTCGGCACGCTGATCGTGGCCGTCCTCCTGCCGAGGAAGCGCCAGACGCCCAAGGAGCCCGCACGCGACGCGGCCGCGACCGCGCCCGACACCGCGAAGGAACCCGTGTCACAGCCCTGACACCGGGGCCGCGCGACCTCGTCGAACCGGTGGCCCGGCGATCAGCGCCTTGCCATCATGCTGACCCATGGAAACGGGAAGGCCCGGTCCCGCGGGCATCCGCCTGCTGCTCGGCGGCGGCGTCGTGGTCCTGCTCGCGGGCTGCGTCTGGGCGGGCCTGTCCGTGGCCCGCGGAGGGCTCCAACCCCAGGACGTCTCCGGGGTGTTGGGGCTTCCCGTCGGCATCCTGGGCATCCTCGTCGGCGCGGCCGTCAGCCTCAGCGCGCTCCGCCTCCAGCAGGCGACGGACGCCCGCGCCGCCGCGCTCGACTCCCTCGCCGGGGCGGTGCGCGAGATCGAGGTCGCCGAGCGCGCGCACATGCTCGGCGGCGGCGCCCACCTGATCGACCTGCGCGTCGAGGTGACACCCCGGCAGGGCGGCGCCGAACCGCCGGGGCCGCAGCGGCTCTCCGACGTGGCGGCCTGGTACTGCGCCGCGCCGGGCCGCCTGGTCGTCACCGGGGCGCCCGGCGCGGGGAAGACGGTCTTCGCCGTGCACCTCGTGGTCCGGCTGCTCGCCGCGCGCGGGCCCGCCGACGCGGTGCCCGTGCGGCTGGCCATCGGGGACCTGCCCGCACCGCGCAGCCGCCGGCGCTGGTGGGGCCGCTGGCGGACCGTGGGCGGCTTCGAACGCTGGCTGACGGACAGCCTGGTGAAGGTGTACGGCCTGCGCGAGCGCACCGCCGCGGACCTCGTCGCGCGCCGCCTCGTCATCCCCGTACTCGACGGTCTCGACGAGATGGACGCGGACGTCACCGGGCCGGAGCCGGGCCGCGCGCAGCGGGCCCTGGACGAGCTGAACGCCTACGAGTCCGTGGACGGCAGCGCGCCCGTCGTGCTGACCTGCCGCGCCCAGCGCTACACGGAGCTGTCCGAGCGCTACGCCTGGCTGCGGCAGTCGGCGCTGCTGCGCATCGCGGGCGTCGACGTCGACGAGGCCCGCTCCTACGTCGAGAAGCGGTCCGACGGCCGGGGCTCGCCGCTGGACGCGCTGCTCGACGGCGCGGGCGAGGCCGTGGCCCAGTCGCTCAGCTCGCCCTTCTACCTGGGGCTCGCGTACGCCGTGTACGGGGAGGCCGCCCAGGGCCAGGCCCAGCCCCTGGCGCACCTCGCGACGGCGGACGAGGTCCGCGAGCACCTCCTGGCCCACTACATCCCGGCGGCCACGCGGGCCGCGAACGCGGCGGCGCGCCAGGCCCGGCAGCGGGTCGTCGCGACGGAGTCGCCCTGGGGCCGTCAGGCGGAGTACGAGCCCGCCCGCGTGCACCAGTGGCTGCACCACATGGCCGGGGAGGAAGGGAAGCTCTCGTCGATCGGCGAGGCGCTCGGGGTGGCGTCGGCGCGGGTGCTCGGGGGCGCGGTCATGACGCTGGTGCTCGGGGCGGCGCTCGTGTGGGGGCGGTCCGCGGAAGGGCTCTTCCCCGCCCGCTGGTGGGACCACGTGCACGGCGTCGTGGCGTCCACGGTGGTGGCCGGGGTGGTGGGAGCGCTCGCCGGAGCCCTGTTCGTGGCGGCGGTGACCGACGCGCTGACCTTCGCACCGCCGGAGCGGGTGCGCGGCTCCCGCCTGAGCCTGGGCCGACGTCTTTGGCAGTTCACCGCGCTGTGGGGGGAGATAGCGTCCTGGGCCCTCCTGCTGCCGGTCCTGCTCGTCGTCGGTGCCGCGAGCCCGGTCGCGGGCTGGCTGGCGTGGGTCCCCGAGCCCACGTCGTACGTGGCGGGCGCCGCCGCCTGCTTCGGCGCCTGCCTGGCCCTCGCGGGGAGCGAGAACACGGTCGCCCACACGGACGGCGGGAGCCTCGCGGGGTGCGTGCTGCTGCCCTCGATGGCCTGGGCGATGGGGTTGATGACGGAAGAGGTCCACACCCTGCCGGTGCTCATGGTCTCCTTCATCGGCTTCTGGACCGTCGGAGCCTTCCTGGTGGACTCGACCGGCGCCACGGGCTTCGCCCTCGCAACGGGGGTCGGCATGTACCTGGTGGCGACGGTGCCCGAGAGCATCGGGCCCGGCGGCGGGCCGTGGGGCGGCGCCGCGGTGGGGTTCGTCGCCTACTACGTCTTCGGCTGTCTGTTCCTCGGGTCGGGCTCGGCGGCGCGGACCTGGCGCGGGGTGCGGCGCGCCGGGCGCGTGCTGCGGCTGCCCGGGTGGCTCGCCATGGTGGTCGTCCCGTACGCGGTGGGCGTGGCGGGGGAGGGCCTCCTCGGGTTCGCCGGTGTCGTCGGCGTGGCCGTGATCTGGGTGGCGGTGAGCGCGGGCGTTCTGCTCGACGTCCTGCTGCTGTGGCTCGCCGCTGCGCTCCTGGGCCGCGTCCCGCCACGCACCGACGCCTTCACCACCTGGGCGTACCACGCCGGACTCCTGCGCATCGTCGGCGGCGACTACCAGTTCCGCCACAGCGAGCTGCACGCGTGGCTGGTACGCAACCCCCGCGCCCTCCGCCCCTGAAATCGCGTTGACGGCGGCGAACGGGCGCGGCCACGCTGAGCATCACCGGGCCGCCCGACCAGCGGCCGTGGCGCGACGGGGGAGTTCACCCATGACCACACGGATCGTCTCCAGCGGCCCCGGCGACGAGGGCGCGCCGGGAAGCGAACAGGCCGAGCTGGAGCGGGTCAGCGAGCTGTTCACGAAGTTCGTCGAGGCCGTGGCGCGGCGCCCGCGCGCCGAGCGCGGCGGCGAGCGCGACCTCACCGCGCGCCTGCGCGCCCACCTCGGCGTCGAGCCGGGCCGGACCCCGGTGGTGAAGGCCGCCTACGCGCCCTACGACCATCCGAACGTGCACCTCGCCCTGGAGCGCTGGTTCGCCGCCGAGTCGCGCGCGTACGAACTGATCGGCATGACCGGCGCCGACCAGCGCGGTCACTACACGCTCTCCGAGATCCTCGAATCCGCGAGCCGCTACGACAGGTTCGTGATCGGCGCCGTCGACTACGCGCACCTGCCCGTCTCCCCGGACGCCGAACTCGCTTGTGTGTCCTTCGGGTTCTACCTCGGCACCGAGCGCGCCGAGGACGGCCGCGAGGAGCGCTGCGTCGTGCTCCTGCGCGGCCCGAGCGACGAGTACGGCAACGACAAGGTCCAGCTCGAAGTCCTCGCGGAGGACCGCGACACCGCCAAGCGGCTGCTCGCCGGGATCGACGGCCTGGTGCGCGAGCTCAACGTGCTGCGGGGCCAGGTCCTGTCCTTCGAGGGCGGCGACTTCAGCGACGGGCTCGGCCCGTTCCGCTTCCACCGGCGTCCGGACCTGGACCGCGAGGGCATCGTCCTGCCCGACGGGCTCCTCGACCGCGTCGAGCGGCACGTCGTGGGCGTGGCCCGGCAGCGCGAGCGGCTGCTCGCCGCGGGCCAGCACCTGCGGCGCGGCCTGCTCCTGTACGGGCCGCCGGGAACGGGCAAGACCCACACCGTCCGGTATCTGCTCTCCGGCATGCCCGACTTCACCGTCGTCCTGCTCTCCGGCGTCACGATCAGGGCGATCGGCCCGGCCTGCGCGCTCGCCCGCATGCTCCAGCCCGCCCTCGTCGTCCTGGAGGACTGCGACCTGATCGCCGAGGCCCGGGACTACGGGGACGGCGAACAGCCCCTGCTCTTCCAGGTCCTGAACGAGATGGACGGCCTCGGCGACGACGCCGACGTGGCCTTCCTGCTCACCACCAACCGCGCCGACCTCCTGGAGCCCGCCCTCGTGCAGCGCCCCGGCCGCGTCGACCTCGCGGTGGAGATCCCGCTGCCCGACGCGGAGGGCCGCCGCAGGCTCCTCGCCCTGTACGGCGGCGGGCTCGGCCTGGACGACGAGGTCGCCGAGGAGATCGTCGAGCGCATGGCGGGCACCACGGCGTCCTTCACCAAGGAGCTCGTCCGGCGCGCGGTCCTCATCGCCGCCGAGCGTGACGCGCCGCGCACGGAGGTGAGCGACGTCCGCACCGCCCTGGACGAACTCCTCTCGGACCGCGACCTGTTGACGCGCCGCCTGCTCGGCGTACCGGGCGACGACGAGGACGACGAGGACGGCGAGGAGGACGACGGCGACGACGGACACGGCGGCGGGTACGGGGACGACGACGGCCCCGGCGGCGGCCCCGGTCTCGGCGCCGGGGACCTGCCCGACCGCCTCCCCGGCCCCGGGCGCCTCGGCGACAACGGCGGCGGATACTTCACCAGGGCGTCGTACCGCCCGCTGCGCTGACACGCCATCCATGCTTACCAATTGGTGAGTACCGCACAAAATAGTCGGTACTTGTGGTGCCCTCCGTACTCACCAAGCATGGAGGCATGCAGAACGACACCCACCCCAAGACCCCCGTCACCGTCATCGGCCTCGGCGCCATGGGCCGGGCCCTCGCCGGTGCCTTCCTCGACGCCGGCCACCCGACGACCGTCTGGAACCGCTCCGCGGGCAAGGGCGAGGACCTCGTCGCCCGGGGCGCCGTCCGCGCGGCGAGCGCCGCCGATGCCGTGCGCGCGAGCGACCTGGTCGTCGTGTGCGTCGTCGACTACGACGCCTCGGCGGCCGTCCTCGAACCCCTCGCCGCCGACCTCGCCGGGCGCACCCTGGTGAACCTCACCTCCGACACCCCGGAGCGCGCCCGCGAAGCCGCCGCCTGGGCCGCCGCGGCGGGCATCGACTATCTGGACGGCGCGGTGATGGTGCCCACGCCCGTCATCGGCACGCCGGACGCGCTGCTCTTCCACGCGGGCCCGCGCGCCGCGTACGACCAGCACGAGCAGACGCTCAAGGCGCTCGGCGGGCACACGACGTACGTCGGCGCGGACCACGGCCTCGCCGCCGTCTACGACCTGTCGCTGCTCGACTACTTCTGGACCGCGATGTCCGGCGTCGTGCACGCCTTCGCGCTGGCGGCGGCGGACGGCGTCCCGGCCGCCGCGGTCGCGCCCTTCATCAAGGCCAACGCAGGTCTCGTCACCTCCCTCGTGGACGGCATGGCGGAGCAGATCGACGCCGGCAGCTATCCGGGCGCGGAGGCGAACCTCGCGATGGAGGTGGCGGGCATCGACCACGTCGTGCACGCCGCCGAGCGCCGCGGCCTCGACGTCTCGGTGCTGCGCGCCGTGAACGCGGTGGCCCGGCGCGGCGTCGACCTCGGCCACGGCGCCGACAACTGGACGGCCACGGTGGAGGCGGTCCGCAAGCCCTGAGGCCCTCCGGTCGCGGGGGCTGGCCTTGACGCCGACGTCAAGGGTTACGGTCGCGGCATGCGCATCGGCGAACTGGCGTCCCGCGTGGGAACGACCACGCGGGCCCTGCGGTACTACGAGTCGCGCGGGCTGCTGCCCGCGCGGCGCGACGGCCACGGCCACCGCACCTACGACGAGGCCGACGTCCGGCTCCTGGAGCAGATCAGGACGCTCCAGGACTTCGGCTTCGACCTGGAGGAGACCCGGCCGTTCGTGGAGTGCCTGCGGTCCGGGCACCCGGCGGGGGACTCCTGTCCGGCGTCGGTCGCGGTGTACCGCGACAAGCTGGCCGAGCTCGACGCCCTGATCGACGCGTTGGGCGCGGTGCGCGCGCAGGTCGGCGCGCAGCTGGCGCGGGCCGAGCGCGCGCTGGCGGAACTGGCCGCCGACGCGGAGGCTCCGGGCGGTCCGGAGCCGCGGTGCGAACTGAGCGACGTGAGGGGTGGACGGACATGAGCGGTGTGCGGACCGAAGGCGTGGCCGAGGTGACGGACGGCGATTTCGGATGCGAGGTGCTGAGCGGCGAGCGGCCGGTGCTCGTGCAGTTCACGGCCGAGTGGTGCGGGCCGTGCCGGCAGCTGACGCCGGTGCTCGGCGCGCTGGCCGCGGAGGAGGCGGAGCGTTTGAAGGTGGTGCGGATCGACGTGGACCGCAATCCGGAGACGACGGTCGCTTATGGCGTGCTGTCCACGCCGACGCTGATGGTGTTCCGCGACGGCGAGCCGGTGTGGCAGTCCGTCGGGGCCCGGGCGAAGCGGAAGCTGGTGGCGGAACTGACGGGGGCGGGCGTGCTCTGAGCCCCGCGGCGGCCGGACGCGGCCGACCTGCCGAAGTCGGTGCCTGAACAGGAGAAAAGCCCCGGGCGTCATTGACGTCCGGGGCTTTTCTCTGCGTATAGTGGATTCTTTCGCATTACCCTGCGCATTTGGGCGCACGAGTACTGCGGGAATCTGTATAACGGCACTGTATCTGGCGAGGGGCTGAATTGTCAACCGAGGAATTGCGGGAAGAGCAGCAATTCGTCTCCGGGCTGTACGCGCGCCTCGACGCGCTGCGCGCGGAGGCCGAGTCCGCCGTGAGCGCGTCGCTCCAGCAGGTCGGCAACGGCCTGCAGGCGCGCCTGGAGCGCGACGTACTGGTGGCCGAGCGGTCCGGGCTGCTCGCCGCGCTCGACTCCAGCGAGAACGGGCTGTGCTTCGGGCGGCTCGCGTTCCGCGACGGCCGCGACCACCACATCGGGCGGATCGGCATCCGCGCCTCCGACACGGAGCGCACGCCGCTCGTCATCGACTGGCGCGCGGACGTCGCGCGCCCCTTCTACCTCGCCACCGGGCACACCCCGATGGGGCTGCGCAGACGGCGGCACATCACCACCCGGGGCCGCGAGGTCACCGGCCTGCACGACGAGATCCTCGACCTCGACGACGCCACGCGCACCGGGCACGAGAGCGCCGACGCCGACGAGGTGCTGCTCGCCGCGCTCGGCTCCGCGCGCACCGGCCGCATGCAGGACATCGTGCAGACCATCCAGGCGGAGCAGGACCGCATCATCCGCGCCCCGCACCGGGGCGTCCTGGTCGTCGAGGGCGGCCCCGGCACCGGCAAGACCGTCGTCGCCCTGCACCGCGCCGCGTACCTGCTGTACGCGCACCGGGAGCTGCTCGCCAAGCGCGCCGTCCTGATCGTCGGGCCCAACCCGGCCTTCCTCGGCTACATCAGCGACGTGCTGCCCGCGCTCGGCGAGACCGGGGTGCTGCTCGCCTCGCTCGGCGAACTGTTCCCGGGCGTCACGGCGACCGGCACGGACACGCCCGCCGCGGCCGAGGTCAAGGGCCGCGCCGCCATGGCCGACGTGCTCAAGAGGGCGCTTGAGGACCGCCAGCGGCTGCCCGAGCCCGGGGCGCCGCTGATCGTCGAGCACGACGACGGCGACCTCGTCCTGGACTGGGAGATCGCCTACGAGGCGCGCGCCGCGGCCCGCGAGGCCGACCTGCCGCACAACCTCGCGCGGCCCACGTTCGCCTTCCACATCATCGACGCGCTCACCGCGCAGCTCGCCGAGCGCATCGGCCACGACCCGTACGGCGGGCCCAACTTCCTCGGGCCCGACGACATCGCCCAGCTCGGCAAGGGCATCGCGGCCAGCGCCGAGGTGCACGCGGCGATCGAGGAGCTGTGGCCCGCGCTCACCCCGCAGCGGTTCGTCACCGACTATCTACAGGAGCCCGTCCACCTGTCCGTCGCGGACGCCGCCGCCGTGCGCCGGGCCCCCGGCGCACCCTGGACGCCCGCCGACGTCCCCCTGCTCGACGAGGCCGCCGAGCTGCTCGGCAAGGACGACAGCGCGGCCCGGGCCCGCGCGGAGGCGGAGCGGCAGCGGCAGGTCGCCTACGCGCAGGGCGTGCTCGACGTGTCGTACGCGTCCCGTACGTACGAGTTCGAGGACAAGGACGAGGAGGACGCCGAGGTCCTGCTCGCGCACGACATCATCGACGCCGAGCGGATGGCCGAGCGGCACGAGGAGGCCGACCACCGCAGCGCGGCCGAGCGGGCCGCCGCCGACCGGACCTGGGCGTTCGGACACATCGTCGTCGACGAGGCGCAGGAGCTGTCCGCGATGGCCTGGCGGCTGCTCATGCGGCGCTCCCCGACGCGGTCCATGACGCTCGTCGGCGACCCCGCGCAGACGGCGGAGGCCGGGGGCGTCGGCTCCTGGGCGGACATCCTCGCGCCCTTCGTCGAGGACCGGTGGGAGTTCGCGCGGCTCGGCGTCAACTACCGCACCCCCGCGGAGATCATGGCCCTCGCGGCGGAGGTCCCCCGCAGGGCCGGGCGGTCCGGCTTCGAGCCGCCCCGGTCCGTCCGGGCCACCGGAGCGGAGCCCTGGGCGCGGCGCGTGCCCGACGGCGAGCTCGCGGCCGCCGTCGCGGAGGCCGTCGCGGCGGCCCCCGCCGAGGGGCGGCTCGCGGTCATCGCTCCCCGTGACCTCCACGAGGAGCTCGCCCTGAAGCTGCCCGGCGTGACCGCGGGGGAGGTGCCCGACCTCACCCGGCCCCTCGTCCTCATCGACCCCCGGCAGGCCAAGGGCCTCGAATTCGACACGGTGTTCGTGGTCGAGCCGTCCCGCTTCGACGTCAGCGACCTGTACGTGGCCCTGACCCGCCCCACCCAGCGCCTGGCCCTGCTCCACACGACGGACCTGCCGGACACCCTGCCCCCGGGCCTCACCGCCGGCTGACCCCGCGTCCCGCTCCTTGCCCCGGCCGGGCTCGTAGCGGGACGGAGCCGGCCATCCCGGTCGCCTCGTCGTCCCGCTGACGTCTCGCTGACGCCGTTCAGGCCGGGCGGAGCCAGACCGTGGTCAGGGGCGGGAGGGAGAGGAGCAGGGAGGCGGGGTGGCTGTGGGCCGGGTCGGGGGTGGGTTTCAGGGGGTCGGGGTTGAGGGTGTGGGTGCCGCCGTACGCCTCCGCGTCGGTGTTCAGGACCTCCACCCACGCGGTGACGCCGTCCGGCACCCCGATCCGGTACGCGTGCCGGACCACGGGGGAGAAGTTGGAGACGCAGAGCAGGGGGGAGGTGCCCTCGGTCCCGTACCTCAGGAAGGCGAAGACGTTGTCCTCGGCGGCGTCGCCGAGCACCCAGGCGAAGCCGCCCGGCTCGGTGTCCCGCTGCCAGAGGGCGGGCTCGGCCCGGTAGCGGGTGTTGAGGTCGCGGACCAGGTCCCGTACGCCCCGGTGGTCCGCCTCCGCCCCGTACGCGGGATCGAGCAGCCACCAGTCGGGGCCGTGGCTCTCCGACCACTCCGCGCCCTGCGCGAACTCCTGCCCCATGAAGAGGAGCTGCTTGCCGGGGTGGGCCCACATGAAGCCCAGGTAGGCCCGATGGTTCGCCCGCTGCCGCCACCAGTCGCCGGGCATCTTCGACACCAGGGACCGCTTGCCGTGCACGACCTCGTCGTGCGAGATGGGCAGCACGTAGTTCTCGCTGTACGCGTACACCATCGAGAACGTCATCTCGTGGTGGTGGTACTTGCGGTGGACGGGGTCCTTCGTCATGTAGCCCAGCGAGTCGTGCATCCAGCCCATGTTCCACTTCAGGCCGAAGCCGAGGCCGCCGAAGCCGCCGGGGCCGATGTGGTGGGTCGCGCGGGTCACGCCGTCCCACGCCGTGGACTCCTCGGCGATGGTGACCACGCCCGGCGAGCGGCGGTACACGGTGGCGTTCATCTCCTGGAGGAAGGCCACCGCGTCCAGGTTCTCGCGGCCGCCGTGCACGTTCGGCGTCCACTGGCCGTGCTCGCGCGAGTAGTCCAGGTACAGCATGGAGGCGACGGCGTCCACGCGCAGGCCGTCGATGTGGAACTCCTCGCACCAGTAACTGGCGTTGGCCACCAGGAAGTTGCGCACCTCCGCCCGGCCGTAGTCGAATTCGAGGGTGCCCCAGTCGGGGTGGGCCGCCCGCGCCGGGTCCTCGTGCTCGTACAGCGGCCGCCCGTCGAACTCCGCGAGCGCCCAGTCGTCGCGCGGGAAGTGCGCGGGCACCCAGTCCATGAGCACGCCGATCCCGGCCCGGTGCAACGCGTCCACCAGGTACTTGAAGTCGTCGGGGGTGCCGAGCCGGGCCGTCGGCGCGTAGAAGCCGGTGACCTGGTAGCCCCAGGACCCGCCGAAGGGGTGTTCGGCGACCGGCATCAGCTCCACGTGCGTGAAGCCCAGGTCGCCGACGTAGGCGGGGAGCTGCTCGGCCAGCTGGCGGTAGGTGAGGCCCGGGCGCCAGGACGGCAGGTGCACCTCGTACACGGAGAACGGCGCCCGGTGCACGGGCGCCTCCTGGCGGCGGCGCAGCCACTCCTCGTCCCGCCACACGTGGTGCGAGGTGTGCACGACGGAGGAGTTCGCCGGGGGCGCCTCCGTGCGGCGGGCCAGCGGGTCGGCGCGGAAGGTCATGCTGCCGTCGGGCCGGGTGATCTGGAACTTGTACAGCTCGCCCTCGCCGACCGAGGGCACGAACAGCTCCCACACGCCGCTGCCGCCGAGCGACCGCATCGGGAAGCCGGTGCCGTCCCAGTAGTTGAAGTTCCCGACGACGCGCACGCCGAGCGCGTTCGGCGCCCACACCGTGAAGCGGGTGCCGATGACGCCCTGGTGCGTCATCGGGTGCGCCCCGAGCGCCTCCCACAGCTGCTCGTGCCGCCCCTCGCCGATCAGATGCAGGTCGAACTCGCCGAGCGCGGGCAGGAACCGGTACGCGTCGGGGGTGTCCCACCGCGACTCGTCGTACGCGATGTCCAGGCGGTAGTCCTCGGGGACGTCGCGCAGCGGGAGCACGGCCGAGAAGAAGCCGTCGCCGTCGTCGAGCAGCTCGGCGCGCAGGTCCCCGACGACGGCGGTCACGGCGCGCGCGTACGGCCGCAGGGCGCGGAACGCCACCCCGCCGGGCACGGCGTGCGCGCCGAGCACCCCGTGCGGGTCGTGGTGCGTGCCGGTCAGGAGCCGGACGCGGTCGGCCTCGGGCACGGGCGAGGGGGCCGGTGGGTCCGAGGGGGACGGGGGTTCCGGTGCCCGCGAGGGCTTCTCCGGGGTCGGCGCCACGGTCTGCGCCGGCGCCTTCGCCGGGGACTTCGCCTTCGCGGCGGCCGTCTTCTTCGGCCGGGCGGGCTTCGCCGCCTGGGGCGTCTTCGACGGCTTGGCCCGCTTGGCGGCCGGCTTGCGCGGGGGCGTGACCTCCGGTTCTGGTTCGTTCTGCGGGGCGGAGGAGGGGGGACGGCGGGTCACGGAGGCGGCCTCCTGTCCGAAGGGCGGGCGAAGGGCGTGGCGATCGGGGGTCAGCGGACGTCGCCGGAGCGGCGCGGGCCCGCGGCGTCCGCGGCGAGCTGGTCGAGGGCGGCCAGCGGGACCGGCAGCCAGTCGGGGCGGTGGCGGGCCTCGTACACCGCTTCGTAGACCGCCTTGTCGGTCTCGTGGGCGCGCAGGAGCACCGGCTCGGTGCGCGGGTCGCGGCCCGAGACGTCGGCGTAGCCGGTGCAGTACGCGGCCCGGCAGGCGTCCGCCCAGCGGGGTGACCAGGGGCGGAAGGAGCGGGCGGCGTAGTCGAAGGAGCGCAGCATGCCCGCGACGTCGCGGACCGCGGGCTGCGGCATGCGGCGCTCGGCGAGCGGCCGCGCGGGCTCGCCCTCGAAGTCGATGAGGGACCAGGTGCCGGACGGCGCCCGCAGGCACTGGCCCAGGTGCAGGTCGCCGTGGACGCGCTGGGCCGTCCACGCGGTGCCGCTGTGCGTGCCGAGGTCGGCGAGCGCCTGGTACGCGGTGCGCAGCGCGGGCTCGTACGGGCGCAGGGCGGGCACCGCGCGGGCGGCCGCCTCCAGGCGCTCCGTCATGCCCCGGGCGAGCAGGTCCACCTGGGCGCGGCCGAGCGAGACGGTGGGCAGGGCCGTGGCGAGGGCCGCGTGCACCTCGGCGGTGGCGCGGCCGAGGGCCCGGGCCTCGGCGCCGAAGTCCTCGCCCTTGGCCAGGGCCTTCAGGGCCAGCTCCCAGCCGTCGCCCGCGCCGCGCACATAGGGCTGGAGGACGCCGAGCACCAGCGGCTCGTCGGCGCCCTCGGCCGTCAGCCAGGCGGCGGGCGCGGGCACGCGGGCGCAGCCCTGCCGGGCCAGGGCGAGCGGCAGTTCCAGGTCGGGGTTGACGCCGGGCACCACCCGGCGGAACAGCTTCAGGATGAATGCGTCGCCGTACACGAGCGAGGAGTTGGACTGCTCGACGCTGCACGTGCGCGGGGCGAGCGCGGGCGGTATGTCGCTGTGCTCGGCGCGCGCGAAGCGCAGCACGCCGAGCCGCCCCGGCATCCGCAGGCGCTCCAGGAGCAGCCCGGTCAGGCGCGGGTCGAGCAGCGCCTCGTACACGGTCAGGCCCGCGAGGGCGCCCTCGGTGACGTGGCCGATGAGCGCGGGCGCGAGCGGCGGCGGCAGCTCGGCCCGCACCCCTATCAGGAGCTGGTAGCAGTCGGCGGGCAGCTCGTGGTCGGCCGCCGTGTCCGGGCCCGCGAGCAGCGGCTGGCGCACCCGGATCAGCAGGTGGAGGAGGCCGATGTCCGCCCCCGGCGGCAGGAGTTCCACCGCCGACACCAGCTCGAAGCCCGTGACGGGACGGCCCTTGCCCGCGAACCACCGCTGGCGCGGCAGCCAGCCGCGCAGCAGCGGGTCGAGCGACGCGATCAGCGCGCCGGCGTGGGCACTGGGGCGGGTGGCGGCTTCCGACATGGCGTCGTGTCCTTTCCGCGCCCTCGACGGGGGGTGTCAAGGGGAGGTGCCGGGGGTGCCGGGCAAGGGCGTGCCGTGGGCGAGTGCCCGGTGCGGCGTGCCTCACGCCTGCCGCGGGCGGGTTCACAGCACTGTCACGGCGACCTTACGCCGGGTCCTCGCGCAGCCGGAACCAGTAGAAGCCGTGCCCCGCCAGGGTGAGCAGGTACGGCAGTTCGCCGATGGCCGGAAAGCGCACCCCGCCGATCAGCTCGACCGGATGGCGGCCGTTGAAGACCCGCAGATCGAGCTCGGTCGGCTGGGCGAAGCGGGAGAAGTTGTGCACGCACAGGACGAGGTCGTCGCCGTCCCCGCCGTCGGCGGCGGTGGACGGCGCCTCCCGCAGGAAGGCGAGAACGGCCGGATTCGACGAGGGCAGTTCGGTGTACGAGCCGAGGCCGAACGCCGGGTTCTGCTTGCGGATCTCGATCATCCGGCGGGTCCAGTGCAGGAGCGAGGACGGCGAGGACATGGACGCCTCGACGTTCGCGACCTGGTAGCCGTAGACCGGATCCATGATCGTGGGCAGGTAGAGGCGGCCGGGGTCGCAGGACGAGAAGCCCGCGTTGCGGTCGGGTGTCCACTGCATGGGGGTGCGCACCGCGTCGCGGTCGCCGAGCCAGATGTTGTCGCCCATGCCGATCTCGTCGCCGTAGTAGAGGATCGGCGAGCCGGGCAGGGACAGCAGCAGCGCGGTGAACAGCTCGATCTGGTTGCGGTCGTTGTCGAGGAGGGGCGCCAGGCGGCGGCGGATGCCGATGTTGGCGCGCATGCGCGGGTCCTTGGCGTACTCCGCGTACATGTAGTCGCGCTCCTCGTCGGTGACCATCTCCAGGGTCAGCTCGTCGTGGTTGCGCAGGAAGATGCCCCACTGACAGCCGGAGGGGATGCGCGGGGTCTTGGCGAGGATCTCCGAGACGGGGTAGCGCGACTCGCGGCGGACGGCCATGAAGATGCGCGGCATCACCGGGAAGTGGAACGCCATGTGGCACTCGTCGCCGCCGTGCTCGAAGTCGCCGAAGTAGTCCACGACGTCCTCGGGCCACTGGTTGGCCTCGGCGAGGAGCACGGTGTCCGGGTAGTGCGCGTCGATCTCGGCGCGCACCCGCTTGAGGAGGTGGTGGGTGCGGGGGAGGTTCTCGCAGTTGGTGCCCTCCTCCGCGTACAGGTACGGCACCGCGTCGAGGCGGAAGCCGTCGATGCCGAGGTCGAGCCAGAACCTGAGGGCGGAGATGATCTCCTCCTGCACGGCCGGGTTCTCGAAGTTGAGGTCCGGCTGGTGGGAGAAGAAGCGGTGCCAGTAGTACTGCTTGCGCACCGGGTCGAAGGTCCAGTTGGAGGCCTCGGTGTCGACGAAGATGATCCGGGCGTCCTGGTACTGCTTGTCGTCGTCCGCCCAGACGTAGTAGTCGCCGTAGGGGCCCTCGGGGTCGTTGCGCGAGGCCTGGAACCACGGGTGCTGGTCGCTGGTGTGGTTCATCACGAAGTCGATGATCACGCGCATGCCCCGCTGGTGGGCGCAGTCCACGAACTCCACGAAGTCCGCGAGGTCGCCGAACTCGGGCAGCACCGCCGTGTAGTCCGAGACGTCGTAACCGCCGTCGCGCAGCGGCGATTTGAAGAACGGCGGCAGCCACAGGCAGTCGACGCCCAGCCACTGGAGGTAGTCGAGCTTGGCGGTGAGGCCCTTGAGGTCTCCGATGCCGTCGCCGTTGCTGTCCTGGAAGGAGCGGACCAGGACCTCGTAGAAGACGGCGCGCTTGAACCACTCCGGATCGCGGTCCTTCGCGGGAGTGTCCTCGAAGGTGTCCGGGACGGGCTCGTTGACGATCATGTGTGGGTGACCCTCCGATCAGCGGTAGGACGGTCGCAGGACGAGTACGTGCGCGGGCGTGACGCCCGGATCCAGGCGCACGTAGTTGGCCCTGCCCCAGTGGTAGGTCTCGCCGGTGAGCTCGTCGCGCACCGGCACGGACTCGTGCCAGTCGAGGCCGAGCTGTGGCATGTTCAACGAGACCGTGGCTTCCTGGGTGTGGTGGGGGTCGAGGTTCACGACCACCAGAACCGTGTTCGAGCCGCCGGGGTGCCGCACGGTCTTGGAGTACGCGAGCACCGCGTCGTTGTCCGCCTCGTGGAAGTGCAGGCCGCGCAGCCGGGCGAGGGCCGCGTTGGCGCGCCGTGCCGCGTTGAGCCGGGTGATGAGGGGCGCGAGGCTGCGGCCCTCGCGCTCGGCCGCGGCCCAGTCGCGCGGGCGCAGCTCGTACTTCTCCGAGTGTAGGTACTCCTCGCTGCCGGGGCGCAGCGGAGTGTTCTCGTACAGCTCGAAGCCGCTGTACACGCCCCAGGTGGGGGACAGCGTGGCGGCGAGCACGGCGCGCACCGCGAAGGCGGGCGGCCCGCCGTTCTGGAGGTAGGCGTGCAGGATGTCCGGCGTGTTCACGAAGAAGTTGGGCCGCAGGTAGTGCGCGGTCTCGGTGGACAGCTCCATCAGGTAGTCGGTGAGTTCGCTCTTGTCGTTGCGCCAGGTGAAGTACGTGTACGACTGGTGGAAGCCGATCGCGGCGAGGGTCCGCAGCATCGCGGGCCGCGTGAACGCCTCGGCGAGGAAGAGGACGTCCGGATCCGTGCGGTGGATGTCGGCGAGGACCTCCTCCCAGAACGCGACGGGCTTGGTGTGCGGATTGTCCACGCGGAAGACGCGCACGCCGTGCCCCATCCAGAAGCGCAGCAGCCGGATCGTCTCGGCGGTGATGCCCGCCCTGTCCCGGTCGAAGTGGAGGGGGTAGATGTCCTGGTACTTCTTCGGCGGGTTCTCCGCGTACGCGATGGAGCCGTCCGCGCGGTGGGCGAACCAGTCGGGGTGCTTCTCCACCCACGGGTGGTCGGGCGAGCACTGGAGGGCGAAGTCCAGGGCGACCTCAAGGCCCAGGCGGCCCGCCTCGCGCACGAACGCGTCGAAGTCGTCGAGCGTGCCCAGGTCCGGGTGCACGGCGTCGTGGCCGCCCTCGGGGGAGCCGATGCCCCAGGGCACGCCGACGTCGTGCGGCCCGGCCGACAGGGAGTTGTTCGCGCCCTTGCGGAAGGTCGTGCCGATGGGGTGCACGGGCGGCAGATAGACGATGTCGAAGCCCATGTCGGCGATCGCCGGGAGCCGCCGCGCGGCCGTGCGGAACGTCCCGGACACGGGTGGCTCGCCCGGGCGGACCACCGCGCCCTCCGAGCGGGGGAAGAACTCGTACCAGGAGCCGAAGAGCGCCCGCTCGCGGTCCACCCGCAGGGGGAACTCGGAGGTGGTGGTGATGAGTTCGCGCAGCGGATGGGCGGCGAGCACGGCGTCCGCCTGGGGGGTCAGTGCCCCGGCGAGGCGGGCGGAGGGCGCGCGTGCGGTGTCGCGCAGCGCCTCGACGGCGGCCCGCAGGGGCCCGCGCAGTTCGGGGGGCGCCCCGGCGGCGGCGCGCTCGTAGAGCCGGGAGCCCTCCAGGAGGACCAGGCCCGTGTCGATGCCCGCGGGTATCTTGATCTCCGCGTGGTGCCGCCAGGTCGCCACCGGGTCGCTCCACGCCTGCACGGCGAACGTCCAGTCGCCGTGCGCGTCGGGCGTGACGTCGGCGCCCCAGCGGTCGGTGCCCGGCGCCAGCTCGCGCATCGGGGTCCAGGGGCCCGCGCGCCCGGCCGGGTCCCGCAGCACCACGTTCGCGGCGACCGCGTCGTGGCCTTCGCGGAAGACGGTGGCGCTGACCTGGAACGTCTCGCCGACGACGGCCTTGGCGGGGCGTCGGCCGCCGAGCACCACGGGCTCGACGGCGAGGATGGGGATCCTTCCGGTGACCGGCACGGAGGTGAACTCCTCTACGTCCTTGCGGGGTTCGGGCATGACCGCTCCTGTTCCGCGTGCGCGTGGGCGGATTCCGGCTGTGGAGGGGTTCCGCGGGTGCGCGTGCGCGTCCGACGCGGCGGACGTGTGCACGCGCGTACCGGTGGAGCCTTCCCACGCTTCTCGGGTGGGCAATCCGGCGCTTTGTTAACTACTCGCGCGTAACGGCATGCACAAGACCGGTCACAGGAAGACCGGGCGACCCGGCCGCCCCAGCGCGGAAACGACGGACCCCCGGCAGGCGGGGTGCGCCTGCCGGGGGTCACGGTGCGGCGGTGTGCGACGCCGACTACGCGACGGTCACGACTTGACCTGGAGCAGTCGGTTGGGCGAGCCGGGGCCCACGTTGATGAGCCGGTTCTTCGCGGTGCGGTTGACGAGCATCCGCATCACCTCGGACGGCGGCGCGCTGCGCCGGTCGGCGAGGTACAGGGCCGCGGCCCCGGCGACGTGCGGCGCCGCCATCGACGTGCCGGAGAGCGTCGCGGTGGCGTTGTCGTTGGCGATGCCCGCCGACTTGATGGCCACGCCGGGCGCGAACATGTCCACGCTCAGGCCGTAGTTGGAGAACGCGGGCCTGGTGTCGCCGCGGTCGGTGGCCCCGATCGTGAGCGCCTCGGCGACGCGCGCGGGCGAGGTGCCGCTCGCGGGCTGGCCCGAGTTGCCGGCGGCGACGGAGTACGTCACGCCGGACCTGATGGAGTTGCGCACGGCCTGGTCGAGCTGGGCGTTGGTGGAGCCGCCGAGGCTCATGTTCGCCACGGCGGGCTTGCGGGCGTTGCGGGTCACGAAGTCGATGCCCGCGATGACGCCGGACAGCGTGCCGGAGCCCTGGTTGTTGAGCACGCGCACGCCCACGACCTTGGCCTTCTTGGCGACGCCGTACTTCGTGCCGGCGATGGTCCCGGCCACGTGCGTGCCGTGGCCGTTGCCGTCCTCGGCGATCGGGTCGTTGTCGACGAAGTCGAAGCCGGAGCGGGCGCGCCCGCCGAACTCGCTGTGCGTGGTGCGTACGCCGGTGTCGATGACGTAGACGGTGACGCCCGCGCCCGCCGAGTTCGGGTAGCGGAACGTCCGGTCGAGCGGCAGCTTGGCCTGGTCGATGCGGTCCTCGCCCCAGGACGGCGGGTTGACCTGGCGCGCGTCCGTGTGGAGCGTGACGTCCGGGCTGACCGCGCTGACCGACGGGTCGGCGGCGAGCCGCTGGGCCTCGGCGGCGCTGGCCTTGACGGCGAAGCCGTTGAGCGCCGAGCGGTAGGTGCGGCTGATCTTCACGCCGTACTCGTCCGCGATGTCCCTGCCCTCCGCGGACGCCGCGCGGGTGTCCGACTTCAGGGTCACGACGTAGCCGTGCTCGGCGGTGTCGGGCGCGGCCTGCGACGACGGGGCGACGGCGGCGAAGCCGCCGACGAGAGCGACGACCGTGACGGCCGAAACCCGTCGTATACGACGCGTGTGTGACGACTGCATGTGCTGGTTCCCTCCCCTTGGACGCGACCTTCCCTCCCCTGGGCAGCGGCCGTGTGTCCGGGCCGCGTCAGGTCGCGAGTCCCTGAAGCGTGGACTGTCCGGGTGAAGCACAACAAGCCTGTACGAGCAGGGGGATGTCTCGGTTCGGGTACACGCCGAGCCCTGCCGTAGGCGTACACGTGCAACTTGAGCGAAAGCGCGGAGGGGCGGCCGAGGGCCAAGGGGAGGCTTGGGTGCCGGGTCGCGCAGAGTTACGACCCCGACCCCCGGCAGGGGGTGAGGATTCCTGCCGGGGGCCGCCGGTCGGGGCTACTTAACTTGGAGCAGTCGGTTCGGCGAGCCCCCGCCGATGCCCGACAGCTTGTTCTTGGCCGAGCGGTCGGTGAGCCACTTGCCGACCTTGGCGGGCTTGGCCGTGCGGTGGTCGGCGAGGTACAGCGCGGCCGCACCGGCGACGTGCGGCGCCGCCATCGACGTACCGGAGTACGTCGCCGTGGCCGTGTTGCTCGCGTTGGACGCGGACTTGATCGCCACGCCCGGGGCGAACAGGTCCAGGCGCGAGCCGTAGTTGGAGAACGAGGGGCGCTTGTCGCGCCGGTCGGACGCCCCGACCGTCAGGGCCTCCTTGACCCGGGCGGGCGAGGAGCGCGTCGCGGACTCGCTCTCGTTGCCCGCCGCCACCGAGTAGGTGACGCCGGACGCGATGGACTTGCGCACCGCCGCGTCCAGCGGGGCGAAGGCCGGCGTGCCGATGCTCATGTTGGCGACGGCGGGCCCCCGCGCGTTCCTCGTCACCCAGTCGACGCCCGCGATGATGCCGCCGAGGGTGCCGCCGCCCTCCGCGTCGAGCACGCGCACGGCCACGATCTTGGCCTTCTTGGCGACGCCGTACTTCGTGCCGGCGACGGTTCCGGCCACGTGCGTGCCGTGTCCGTGGGCGTCCTGGGCGACGGAGTCGTTGCCGATGAAGTCCCAGCCGGAGCGGGCCCGTCCGCCGAAGTCCTTGTGCGAGGTGCGCACGCCGGTGTCGAGGACGTAGACGGTGACGCCCGCGCCCTTGGACCGCGGCGCGGTGTAGGACTTGTCGAGCGGCAGGCTCTTCTGGTCGATGCGGTCCAGGCCCCACGACGGCGGGTTCGGCTGCCGGGCCGCGGCCCGTGCCCCCAGGTCCACGTGGACCTTCCGGTCGGCGACGACACCGGTGACCGACGGGTCGGCCGCGAGCTCGCGCGCCTCGGCGGCGGTGGCGCGCACGGCATAGCCGTTGAGCGCCGCGCTGTAGGTGTGCTGGATGCGCGCGTCGTACTTCTCGGCGACGCTCTTGCCCGCGCCGGACGTGGACTTCGTGCCCGGTTCGAGCGTCACGATGTACGTGCTGCTGGGGCCTTCGCCGCCGGCGTCGGACGCGGCGTGCGACGGCGGGGTCACGGCGGCCAGCAGGCCCACCGCGGCGACGGCCGCTACGGCCCCCGCCCTGCGTCGCGCTCTGGAGTGGTGCATGTCCATGTGGTGCGTTCCCTCCCCTGGAAACGGCTGGTGACGACGCCCTGTGCGCACTGCGTCGGGCGCAGGCGTGCTGGGCAGCGTCTCGTGTGCGGCTGATCCGCTACAAGCCGGATAGCGGGGCGGAATCGGTCATATCGCCCTAGGTTTGGCTGGTTACGGCTCAACCCAAGCTGAGTCTTGGGGGCATGGTAGTAAATCCGAGGATTGACTTGGGTTTTTCGTCTCCCCGATGATCAGTGAGGGCCCAGGGCGGCAACCCGCCCCGCCCTGGCCGGAGTCCGGAATCCGGCCGGGGGCGGGCGGGTGCCGACCCACCCACGGGCACGTGGACCCACGCACCGGGGCGCGGACGCCTCGGGCCGGGCCGAGGCGCGTGGCGACGTACCTGGCCGAGGGAGACCTCCGAGGTGCCCGGCCGAGAGGCACCTCCGAGGTGCCCGGCCGAGAGGCACCTCCGAGGTGCCCGGCCGAGAGGCACCTCCGAGGTGCCCGGCCGAGAGGCACCTCCGAGGTGCCCGGCCGAGAGGCACCTCCGAGGTGCCCGGCCGAGGTGCCCGGCCCAGGTGTGTGTTCGAAGTGCGTGTCCGAGGACCGCCAGCGCGCGGCGCGACCACGGGGCACCCTCGCCCCATGACCACCACGCCACCCACCACGCCCGCCGTCGCGGCACCCACCGCGCCCTCCACCGCGGCACCCGCCGACGCCCGCTCCGTGCTGAGCGCCATGTACGCAGCCGAGACCCGCTATCTGGCCGCGGGCGGTCCCGGCCGCGCCTCCTTCGCCCCGCTCGCGCCCCACTTCGCGCCCGACGTCGTCCTGCACCAGGCGGACGGCCTGCCGTACGGCGGCACCTGGCGGGGGCACGAGGGCCTGGAGCGGTTCTTCCTCGCGATGGCCGACACCTGGGCGGAGTTCGACATCGTGCGGCAGGAGTTCCTCGCGGAGGGCGGCACCGGAGCGCGCCGGACGGTCTGCGTGCACAGCGACATCCGCGCCCGCGCCCGGGCCACCGGCCGCGCCATCGCCTTCCCGATCCTCCAGGCCATCACCGTGGAGGAGGGCAGGATCCGCGAGGTGCGGCCGTTCTACTGGGACACGGCGGCGATCGCGGCGGCCTGCCGCTGAGCGCGCGGACGCCTTCCGCCGCGTGCCGCACGGCACACCGGTCCCGCGTTGACAGGGCGCGGGACCGGTGTCTGTAATGGTGCGCGTGCCGCGTGGCCTGGGCCGAAGAGCAGTGGGCGGGCCCAGGACCGGGCGAGCACCTTCACCAAGGGACATGACCTTGCGTTCACTCAGCATCGCGTCGCCGCGCTGCGGCTGACGTAGCCGCGTACCCGGCGCAGCGCCGTATCCGAGGAAACGGCGTACCCGGCGCGGCACGGCATTCGACGTGGTCGCGACCGCGTACCCGCGCTCGTTTCCGGGCCCCGGTGCGCCCGCGCGCCCCCTTCCCCCTTTCTTCTCTGCACCGCGTCCGTCAGTTCCGTCACGCACGCGCGGACGCGCCACCCTGTCTGGAGATCACTTCCGCATGTCCACGCCCACGCCCACCGGCACCCCGCGCCCCCGCGAGGTCCGCACCCTCGCCGACAAGCTTCTTGAGGTCCACGACTGGCTGCGCGAGCAGCTCGGCCACCTCCGGGCCGAGGCCGCGGCGCACCTCGCCGACCGCGCCGCCCACCAGGGCCCCGGCACACCGCCCGCGCCCGGCCTCGGCCTGCAGATCCGCCAGCGCTGCCTGGAGTTCTGCGACGCGCTCACCTTCCACCACACCGCCGAGGACGAGCACGTCTTCCCCGGCGTCGTGGAACACCACCCCCACCTGCGCGAACCCCTCGCCCGGCTCGGCGCCGAGCACCGCGAGATGGCCCGCGTCAAGGAACGCCTCCTCGCGCTCCTCGACGACGTCACGACCGCCGATCCCGAGGCGTTCCTCACGGAGTTCGACACCCTGGCGCGGCTCCTCACCGCCCACCTGGACCACGAGGAGAGCTGGGTCGTGCCGGTCCTCACGGACGTGCCGTTCCCGCCCGGTCCGCCCTCCTGACTGCCGGTGCCCCGGTGAACCGAGTAATCTGCCGGGGCGTTTCGTGAGGTGACGGCGGTGCGACCGCCCGTGCCGCGCACGGATGCGACAGCGACCGGGCAGCAGGGGCACAGGGGGACGGGGCGGAATGATCGGTCAGTTGAGGGACACCTCCCCGCGCCGGACGGGTCCGTACGAGATCGTCGCCCGGCTCGGCGCGGGCGGCATGGGTGAGGTGTTCCTGGGCGTGCCGCAGGACGCCCCCGGGGCCGCGGGCTCCGCCGCGGCCCCGGGCCTCGCCGCGGGCCCGGACTCCGCTGCCCCCGGCGGCCCCGGCGCCTCCTACGACCCGGACGAGCTCGTCGCCGTCAAGGCCGTCCGGCGGGACCTCGCGGAAGAGCCCGCCTTCCGGGCCCGCTTCCGCCGCGAGATCGCCGTCGCCCGCTCCGTCACCAGCCCGTACGTCGCCCGGCTCGTCGACGGCGACGCCGACGCCGAACAGCCCTGGCTCGCCACGGAGTACGTGGCCGGGCCCACCCTCGCCGAGGCGGTGCGGCGGCACGGCCCGCTGCCCGTGCCCGCCGTCGCCGCGCTCGGCACCGCCGTGGCCCGGGCCCTGGCCGCCGTGCACGCCGCCGGGGCGCTGCACCGCGACCTGAAGCCCGCCAACGTCCTCATCGGCCCGGACGGGCCGAAGCTCATCGACTTCGGCGTCGCCCGCACACCCGGGGCGACCACGATGACCGCCACCGGGCTGCTCGTCGGCACCCCCGGCTTCATGTCGCCCGAACACGTCGCGGGCGGACGGCACGTGGTGGCCGCGTCCGACGTCTTCTGCCTCGCCTCCGTCCTCGTGTACGCGGCCGTGGGGCGCGACCCGTTCGGCGACGGGCCCGTGGCCGCCGTCCTGTACCGGGTGTCGCGCGCCGAGGCCGGACTCGACGCCGTGCCCGAGGAGTTGCGTGACGTCCTCGCCGCCTGCCTGGACGTGGACGCGGCCGCGCGGCCGGGCCCCGAGGAGCTCGCCGGGCGCCTCGCGGGCCTCGCTGGGACGGACGGCCCCGGCTTCGCGTGGCCCGCGCCCGTCGCGGCGGCCATCGCCGAGGCGCGGCGCGACGTCGAGCAACTCTGCGCCGCCGGGCGGCCGCTGCTGCCCCTGCCCGCTGCGCCCGCCGCGCCGCCCGCCGCGCCGCCCGCCGCGCCGCCCGCCGCGCCGCCCGGCGGGGAGTCCGGCGAGGAGTCCGCCGGGGTGCCGCGCGGGGAGCCCACGCCCACGTGGACGCCCACCGCCCTGAACACCCCGGCGAACACCCCGGCCGCGCCCGGCGCCCCGGCCGCCCACGAGCTGCCCACCATGGGCGCCGCCGCGCCCTCGGCGGCCGCCGCGCCGGACGTGCCCCGGCGGCGCGGCCGCCGTACCGCGTTCGCCGTCATCGCCGCCGTCGCCGTGGCCGGGGGCGCCGCCGGGGCCCTGCTCGCCCTGCTCGGCCCCGACTCCGGCGGCGACGGCGACGACGGGGCGAAGGGCGGCGCGGCCCGCCCCGGCGCCGCCCCGTCCAGCACCCTGCCGCCCGCCCGGCTGATCGCCGCCGCGGGCGTGGACAAGGAGGGCACCGACGACCGCAGCGGCCTGGTCCCGCAGTACCCGCAGCAGCGCCCCAAGGGCTGGAAGCCGTGGCGCGGCTCCTTCTCGCACGCGCCGATGAACTGCGCCGCCGACACCCGCGCCGTCGTCTGCCTGCTCACCGACGGCACGTACGAAGCCGTCGGCGCGGCGGACGGCAAGCGCCTGTGGACCTCGGACGGCCGCGCGGGGAGCGCGGGGGGCGCCGGGAGCGAGGCCTATCTGAGCCCGAGCGGGAAGCTGTTCATGCAGGGCGACCGCCTGGCCCCCGTCGTGCGCGGCGGGACCTCCGTCATCGCCCGCGAGGGGCGCCTCCAGGTGCGCGACTCCGCGTCCGGCGCCGTGCGCTGGTCCGCGCGCCCGCCGGAGGGCAGGTACTTCACCCGCGCCCTGCTCGGCGACGGCCTGCTCCTGGTCACCGCCGAGGCCAAGCCGTACGCCGACGGCGGCCCCGAGGGAGCGACGCTCCTCGTGTACCCGCTGGGCGGCGGCGCGCCCCGGTGGACCGCGCCGCTCAGCACCGACGAGCTGTCCGGCGCCGAGCAGAACGGCATGTACGGCGCGGAGGTCGCCCGGCACGGCCGGGTCTACGCCTGGGCCGAACAGGGCCTGGTCGCCCTCGACGCCAGGACGGGCGCCCGCCGCGGCAAGGCCTACGACGGCTCGTGCGGCGGCGTGATGGCCGTGGGCGAGCAGATCCTGTGCCAGGCCGTGGTGACCGGCGCCTCCGACTTCGCCGACGCCACCGAGGCGACGGGCACCCGCGTGACCCGGCTCGACGCGGAAACCCTGGCCACCGAGGGCGCGTTCGCCTTCAAGGCCCCGAAGGTGAGGCCGGACGGAACGGTGCCGCCGGACGTTGTCGTCACCGCCGTGGGACCCGGCAGCGCCCTCGCCTACGACACGGAAGGGGCGAGGCTCCTCGTCGCCGAGACGGCGAAGGGCCGGATCACCCGCAAGGAGCCCCTGACCGTCGCCGAGGACCGGGTCCCGCGGATGATCTCCTCGGCGCCGCTGCTCATCGGCGACCGCGCGCTCGTCGCCGACAACACCACCCTGCGCACGGTGCCGCTCACCGCGTCCGGCGCGGTGCGCACCCTGCGGGTGCCGGGCGCGCCGGGCAACCGCGCGCCGAAGCGGAGCAGCGACCCCGGCACGGTCATCGCCGACCAGCTGCGGGCGCCGACGGTCCTGCCGCTCGGCGGGGTCGCGACCATCGTGTACGACCAGGGCACGGTCGTCTCCGTCCGCATCCCCTCCTGAGCACCGCCTCGTCCGGGGAGCCGCCCGGCCGGGCCGCCCCCGTTCCCCAGCCCCGACCCCGAGGAGACCCCGTGCTCGCACCGCTGACCGGGCCGCCGCGCCACGTCGGCCCGTACCGGCTGCTCGCCCGCATCGGCGCGGGCGGCATGGGGGAGGTCTTCCTCGCGCGGTCCGGGCCGGGCACGCCGCTCGTCGCCGTGAAGACGGTGCGCTCCGACCTCGACATCGACCACGAGTTCCGGGTCCGCTTCCGCCGGGAGATAGCCGCCGCCCGGGCCGTGTCCGGGCCCGGCACCGCCGCGCTCCTGGACGGCGACGCGGACGCCGAGGTGCCCTGGCTCGCCACGGAGTACGTGGCCGGGCCCGCCCTCGGGCAGACCGTGCGGCGCTGCGGCCCGCTGCCCGTCGGTGCGGTGCGCGCGCTCGGCGCCCGGCTCGCGCAGGCCCTCGGCACCGTGCACCTCGCCCAGGTCCTGCACCGCGACCTCAAACCCGGCAACGTCCTGCTCGCCCCGGACGGGCCGCGGCTCATCGACTTCGGCATCGCGCAGGCCTTCGACGCGACGGCGCTCACCGCCGCGGGCATGATCGTGGGCACGCCCGGCTATCTGGCGCCCGAACAGCTCCTGGGCAGCCACGCGGTGGTGCCCGCGTCCGACGTGTTCGCCCTCGGGGCCGTCCTCGCGTACGCGGCGAGCGGGCGCGGCCCCTTCGACGACCAGGAGATCGCCTCCGTCATCTTCCGCATCACCCAGGGCGACGCCGATCTGTCCGGGGTGCCGCGGGACGACGGCCTCCGGGAGACCGTGGCGGCCTGTCTGGCGCCCGCGCCCGAGGACCGCCCGACCGCCGCGGAGCTGGCGGCCCGCCTCGCGGGGCCGTCGGCGGCGGTGCCCTGGCCCACCGAGGTCCTGTCCCTGTTCGCCGAGCACCGCGAGGCCGTGGAGCGGTGCGAACGGGCAGCGGTGGAGGGGGAGTTCGCGGCGGCCGACACGGTGACCGGAGGCGGCGCGGGGGCGGGCCGCGCCCCCGCCCCCGCGCCGCAGGCCCCGCCGGCCGCTCCCGCGCGCCTCCCCGGCTCCCCGGCGTCCGGGCCCGCGCGCCGCCGGTGGGTGTGGATCGCCGCCGCCGCGCTGACCGTGTCCGCCGTGACGCTCGCCGCCGTACTCCTGCCGGGAGGCGGCGGAGACGGAGGCGGTGGAGGCGACGGCGGCGGCCGCGAAGCCGGTGCCTCCGGCGGGCCGAACGCCTCCGGCTCCCCGGCCGGTCCGTCCGGCGGCGGCAAGCGGGGCCCGGTCGTGGTGTCCGAGTACGGCAACGCGCGCCGCACCGGCGACCACGACCCCGGCGGCCTGCGCGCCGCCGCCCGGCCCGAGGGCTGGAAGCCGTGGTCCGTGGCGCGCCCCGCGGGCCTGGACGACCGGGGCGACGGCTGCGTCCTGGCCGACGCCACCCTGGTGTGCCGCGACGGCAAGGGCGCGGCCGCGGGCTTCGACGCGGCCAACGGGCGCCACCGGTGGACGACGCGTGGCTTCTCCGGCCGCGCCGACGAACTGACCGGCGTCCAGGCGGTGCCGCCCGAGGCCGACCCCACCGGCCGCGCCGTCTACGTACCGAGCGAACTCGGCGTCACCAAGGTCGACGTGGCGTCCGGCACGGAACGCTGGCGCGAGGCGGCGCCCACGGGCTCGGGGGTCATCGGGCTCGCGTACGCGAAGGACGTCGTCTACGCCGTCGAGTTCCGCCTCGGCGGCGGCGCTCCGGGCGACGCGCCCGGCACCGGCGTCGTCCGGGCCCGTGCCGCGTCCGACGGCCGCGAGCTGTGGCGGTCGAAGCCGCTGCCCAAGACGGCGGGGCCGCTGGTCGTCGACGGCGGGCGGGTGTTCACGGCCCTGGAGAAGGGCGGCGTCGTCCGCCTGGACGCGCGGACCGGCGGCACCGCCCGCACCGCGTCCGTGCCCTGCGACGACCTGATGCTGCGCGGCCCGTCGTCGCTGGTGTGCTGGAGCCAGGGGCGCGCGGGCGTGCGCGAGCTCGACCCCGTGACCCTGCGCGTCCGGCGCGTCCTCGCGCCCGGCGTGCGCCCCTCCGGTCCGCGCCCGGTGCTCGGCCCGGCGGACGTGCTCGTCGTGGCGAGCGACAACCCCGACCCGGACGCCGTCATCGAGCACGAGCTGAGCGCCTACGACTGGTCCACCGGCAACCGCCGCTGGCGCTACGGCGCCCCGAACGACCTGGTCACGCTGGCGCTCGCAGGCGACCGGGTGCTGTCCGTGGGCGCGTACGAGATCCGCGGACTGCGCCTCGACGGCGACGTCGACACCCTGCGCACCAAGGAGATCCCGAAGGCGGGGCCCACGGGGGGCACGGATCCCTTCGCCACGTTCGGGCATCCGCTCTACGCCGGCGGCGCCGTCTTCGCCACGACCGCGGAGGGGAAGGTCGTCTCCGGGAACGCGCCCTGACCCCCGCCCCCGCGGCGGCCACGACTTGCCTTTGTCCCGGGCGAGTTCGCGGCCCCGTGGTGGCGGGGCGGCCCGACCCCCTACCGTCGTTGGGTCACGTACGTCCTCCGACAGAGGTGCCGCCGTGAAAGCCATCCGTCGCATCACCGTACGTCCCGTCCTGCCCGCCGCCCTCGCCCCGCTCAGCGAACTCGCCCGCAATCTGCGCTGGTCCTGGCACACCGGGACCCGTGACCTCTTCCGCGACGTCGACCCGGCCCTGTGGGAGGCCTCGGGCGGCGACCCCGTGCGTCTGCTCGGCTCCGTGCCCGCGGCCCGCCTCGCCGAGCTCGCCGCCGACGAGGACTTCCTGCGGCGCCTCGGCGAGAGCGCCGAGGACCTGCGCGAGTACGTCACCGGGCGCCGCTGGTACCAGGAGCGGCAGGCCGAGCCGCCCGACCCGCCCGGATCCGACCTGCCCGCGGCCGTCGCCTACTTCTCGCCGGAGTTCGGCGTCACGGCCGCCCTGCCGCAGTACTCCGGAGGCCTCGGCATCCTCGCGGGCGACCATCTGAAGGCGGCCAGCGACCTCGGCGTGCCCCTCATCGGCGTCGGACTGCTCTACCGGCACGGCTACTTCCGGCAGTCCCTCACCCGCGACGGCTGGCAGCAGGAGCACTACCCCCTGCTCGACCCGAACGAGCTGCCCCTGACCCTGCTGCGGGAGCCCGACGGCGCCCCCGCCCTGGTGCGCCTCGCGCTGCCCGGCGGCCGGGCCCTGCGCGCCCACGTCTGGCAGGCGCAGGTCGGCCGCGTGCCGCTGTTGATGCTGGACTCCGACGTCGAGGAGAACGACCCCGGCGCCCGCGAGGTCACCGACCGGCTCTACGGCGGCGGCAGCGAGCACCGGCTGCTCCAGGAGATGCTGCTCGGCATCGGCGGCGTCCGGGCCGTGCGCACCTACTGCCGCCTCACCGGGCACCCCGCACCCGAGGTCTTCCACACCAACGAGGGCCACGCGGGCTTCCTCGGCCTGGAGCGCGTCCACGAGCTGGTCCAGGGCGGGCTCGCCTTCGAGGGCGCCCTGGAGTCGGTGCGCGGCGGCACCGTCTTCACCACCCACACGCCGGTGCCCGCCGGAATCGACCGCTTCGACCGTGAGCTGGTGGCCCACCACTTCGGTCCCGACGCCGAACTGCCGGGCATCGACGTCGAGTTGATACTGCGTCTGGGCATGGAGACGTATCCGGGCGGCGACGCCAACGTGTTCAACATGGCCGTGATGGGGCTGCGCCTGGCCCGCGGCGCCAACGGCGTCTCCACGCTGCACGGCAAGGTCAGCCGGGAGATGTTCCAGGGCCTGTGGCCCGGCTTCGACCCCGAGGAGGTGCCGATCACCTCCGTCACCAACGGCGTGCACGCGCCCACCTGGGTGGCCCCCGAGGTGCTCGGGCTCGGCGCCCGGCAGATCGGCGCGCGCCGCACCGACCACGCCCTGTCCGTCGGCGGCTCCGAGCGCTGGGACGCCGTCGCCGACATCCAGGACGCCGACATCTGGCAGCTGCGCCGCGTGCTGCGCGCCCAGCTCGTGGACGAGGTGCGCCGCCGGCTGCACGTGTCCTGGCGGCAGCGCGGCGCCGCCACCGCCGAGCTCGGCTGGATCGACGAGGTCCTCGACCCCGACGTCCTCACCATCGGCTTCGCCCGGCGCGTCCCCTCGTACAAGCGGCTGACGCTGATGCTGCGCGACCAGGACCGGCTCCTGGAACTGCTCACGCGCCCCGAGCGGCCGGTGCAGATCGTCGTCGCGGGCAAGGCACACCCGGCCGACGACGGCGGCAAGCGGCTCATCCAGGACCTGGTGCGCTTCACCGACGACCCGCGGGTGCGCCACCGCGTCGTCTTCCTGCCCGACTACGGCATGGCGATGGCGCAGAAGCTGTACGCGGGCTGCGACGTGTGGCTGAACAACCCGCTGCGCCCCCTGGAGGCCTGCGGCACCTCCGGCATGAAGGCCGCGCTCAACGGCTGCCTCAACCTGTCGGTCCTGGACGGCTGGTGGGACGAGTGGTTCGAGCCGGACTTCGGCTGGGCGATCCCCACCGCCGACGGCTCGGCCACCGACGACCACCGCCGCGACGACCTGGAGGCGGCCGCCCTGTACGACCTCCTGGAGCGGCGGGTCACCCCCCGCTTCTACGAGAACGGGCCCGACGGCCTGCCCGACCGCTGGATCGAGATGGTGCGGCGGACCCTGACCCGGCTCGGCCCCAAGGTCCTCGCCGGGCGCATGGTGCGCGAGTACGTGGAGCGCCTGTACGTGCCCGCCGCGCGCTCCCACCGCGTGCTCGACGCGGCCACCGCCACCGGGTTCGCCGCGTGGAAGAACCGCGTCCGCGCGGCCTGGCCGGGTGTCGCCGTCGACCACGTCGAGGCCACGGCCGTGGGCACCACCGCGGAGCTCGGCGCGACCCTCGCGCTGCGGGTGCGCGTCCGGCTGGGCGAGCTGTCCTGCGACGACGTCGAGGTGCAGGCCATCGCGGGCCGCGTCGACCCCGAGGACCACATCGCCGACGCCACCCCGGTGCCGCTGAAGCCCACCGGCACCCCCGACGGCGAGGGCCGCCTGCTGTACGAGGGCCCCCTGGCGCTGGACCGCACCGGCCCCTTCGGCTACACGGTCCGCATCCTGCCGTCCCACCGCCTCCTGGCGAACGGCGCGGAACTCGGCCTGGTGGCGGTGCCTTCGGAGGTGACCGGGGGAGAGGCCGGGGTCCTGATGCGCTAGCGGCGAAAATGGTGCGGGCGGCACCCAGGGGGTCTCCCCGGGTGCCGCCCGGCTCAGAGGGTTACTTGACGTTCACACCGGTCCAGGCGGCGGCAACGGCCTTCGCCTCGGCGGAGTTCGCGCCGTACAGGTCGCCCGCGGCCTTCACCGTGTCCTTGCGGGCCTGCGCGTAGTCCGTCGTGGACGTGAAGTACGTCGTCAGGGCCTTGAACCAGATCTTCTCGGCCTTGTCGCGCCCGATGCCGGTGACCTTGGAGCCGTCCTTGGTCGGACTGTCGTACGCCACACCGTTGATCGTCTTCTTGCCGCTGCCCTCGCTCAGCAGGTAGAAGAAGTGGTTGGCGATGCCGGAGGAGTAGTGGACGTCGACGTTGCCGGCGTTGCTGCTCCAGTAGTCGAGCGACGAGCCGTCCTTGGAGGGCTTGTCCATGTAGCGCAGCGGGGTGCCGTCGCCGTTGATGTCGATCTTCTCGCCGACGAGGTAGTCGCCCTTGTCCAGGCCGTTGTTGGCCTTGAACTCGACGGCCGCGGCGAAGATGTCGCTGGTGGCCTCGTTCAGGCCGCCGGACTCACCGCTGTACTCCATGTTGCCGGTGGCCGAGGTGACGCCGTGGGTCATCTCGTGGGCGGCCACGTCGATGGAGGTGAGGGGCTTGGCGTTGCCCTCGCCGTCGCCGTACGTCATGCAGAAGCAGGAGTCCTGCCAGAACGCGTTGACGTAGGCGTTGCCGTAGTGCACGCGGGACGTGGCGCCCTTGCCGTCGCCCTTGATGCCGCTGCGGCCGTGCACGTTCTTGTAGTAGTCCCAGGTGAGGCCCGCGCCGTAGGCGGCGTCGACGGCGGCGGTCTGGGTGTTGGAGGGCTTGCCGGTGCCCCAGACGTCGTCGGCGTCGGTGTAGAGCTTGCCGCCGCTGGAGCCGTGGTTCAGGTCGTACGTCTTGTGGTTGCCGCGCCCGGAGTCGGTCAGCTGGAAGGTGCTGCCGCTCTTGACGGAGCCGACCGTGACCTTGCCGCTGTACTGGCTGTTGCCGGTGCCGGTCTCGATGGCCTGGTACTGGTACAGCTTCTTGCCGGTGGCCGCGTCGGTGATGACGTGCAGCTCGCTCGGCGTGCCGTCCTTCTGCACGCCGGTGACGACGGTCTCGTAGGCGAGCGTGGGCGTGCCCTCGGCGGCCCAGACGACCTTGCGCGGCGCGCGCGGGTCGGCCTTCGCGGTGTCGCCGGTCTTGGCGGCCGTCGACTTGGCGGAGGCGGCCACGGACTTCGGGGCCAGCTTCGCGTCGGTCGACGCGACCTTGATGGTGGCCTTGGCCGCCTTGCTGACGCCCTTGACCGAGCCGTCCTTCGCGGTGTGGACGACGAGGTCGCCGCCGAGGACGGGGAGTCCGGCGTAGGTGCGCTCGTAGCGGGTGTGCGTGGTGCCGTCGCGGTCCTTGACGACGTCGCGGACGACCAGCTTCTCCTTCGCGCCGAGGCCGATGCGGTCGGCGGTGGCCGCGGCCTTGTCCTCGGCGCCCTGCAGCAGGTCGGCGCGGGCGGTGGCGGAGAGCGTGGCCGGCGCGGCGGCGGGGGCCGGGGCGGCGGCTCTGGCGGTGTCGGGCTGTGCGGAGGCGCCGGTGGTCATTCCGGCGGTGAGCAGCGCTCCGGCGGCGACGGCGGTGGCGATGGCCAGAGTGGAACGCTTCGTTATGTGGGGGGTCACGCATGCTCCTTGTGTGAAGGCCCGGATGGCATGGGGGACCACCCGGGCCGAACTGGTGCTGTGCGGATGAACTGGTGTGCCGTGCGTGAGCAGCGTGCCATTTGAGCCAGGTACATGTCAGGACCTTGACTGAATGTTGGCCAGATTGCGTCCGTTGGCCGATGGTCAAGGTCCGTCATGCGAACACCGTGTGAACGGACCGCCGGTTCCGTTCCCGCGGTGAACTGCGGCGCCGCCCCGGGGGGTTGGCGGTTCCGGGCTCCCCGGAGCGGCGCCGACCGCGTCGGCTAGGGGCGTGCGCCGACGTTGACGGCCGCCCAGGCGTTGGCGACCGCGGTGTACTCGGCGCTCGACGTGCCGTAGAGCTCGCCGGCGGCGGCCAGCGTGCCGGTGCGCGCCGCCGCGTAGTTGGTGGTCGTGGTGAACTTCGTGGTGAGTGCCCTGAACCAGATCTTGGCGGCCTTGTCGATGCCGATTCCGGTCACAGGCTTGTTGTCATACGTCGGCGAGTCGTACGAAACGCCGTTGATGACCTTCTTGCCGCTGCCTTCGCTCAGCAGGTAGAAGAAGTGGTTGGCGATGCCGGAGGAGTAGTGGACGTCCACGTTCCCGGCGGTGCTGCGCCAGTTGTCCAGCGACGAGCCGTCCTTGGAGGGCTTGTCCATGTAGCGCAGCGGGGTGCCGTTGCCGCGGATGTCGATCTTCTCGCCGACCAGGTAGTCGCCGACGTCCGAGGGGTTCTTGGCGTTGAACTCGACGGCGGCCGCGAAGATGTCGCTGGTCGCCTCGTTCAGGCCGCCGGGCTCGCGGCTGTACGTCATGTTGCCGGTCGCGGAGGTGACGCCGTGGGTCATCTCGTGGGCGGCCACGTCGATGGACGTGAGCGGCTTGGCGTTGCCCGAGCCGTCGCCGTACGTCATGCAGAAGCAGGAGTCCTGCCAGAACGCGTTGACGTAGTTGTTGCCGTAGTGCACGCGTGAGGTGGCGCCGCGGCCGTCGTTCTTGATGCCGTTGCGGCCGTGCACGTTCTTGTAGTAGTCCCAGGTCAGGGCCGCGCCGTAGTGGGCGTCCGCGCCCGCGGTCTCGGCGTTGGAGGCCTGGCCGTTGCCCCAGATGTCGTCGGGGCCGGAGAACAGGGTGCCGGTGCCGGACGTGCCGCGGTTGAGGTTGGTCGTCTTGTGGTTGCCGCGCGCGGTGTCGGTGAGCGTGTACTGCGAGCCCGACTGCTGCGTGGTGAGCTGGACCTGGCCGCTGTACTGCGTGTTGCCGGTGCCCTCGTGGACGCCCTGCCACTCGCCGAGCTTCTTGCCGGTCCTGGCGTCGGTCACCACGTGCAGCTCGTTCGGCGTGCCGTCCTTCTGGAAGCCGCCGACCACCGTCTCGTAGGCGAGCTTCGGGGCGCCGCCCTTGGCGTCCGCCAGCCAGATGACCTTGCGCGGCTTCTGGGACGCCTTGAGCTTGGTGGAGCCGTCCGCCTTGGAGACGCCGAGGGCCTGCTTCTCGGCGCTCGCCGCCTTGACGTCGGCGCTCGTGCGAAGCCCCGTGAGGCGGGCCTTCGAGGCGCGGTTGACGTCCTTGACCGCACCCGACTCTGCGGTGGCGACGACGAGGTCGCCGCCGAGGACGGGCAGCCCGGCGTAGGTGCGCTCGTAGCGGGTGTGCGTGGTGCCGTCGCGGTCCTTGATGACGTCGCGGACGACCAGCTTCTCCTTCGCGCCGAGGCCGATGCGCTCGGCGGTGGCGGCGGTCGAGGCGTCCGCCGCGCGGATCAGCTCGGCCCGCTGCGACGGGGAGAGCTGCTGCGGCATGGCACCGGCGTTGGCCTTGGTGCCGGCGGACGCCTGGTCGGCCGACGCGGTGGTGGCCTGGACGGTCACGCCGAGCAGGGCGGCGGCGGCGACGAACGCGCCGATGGCGGTGGCACGCCGGTGGGAGGGGGTTCTGCGGGATGTGGGGGATGTGCTCAACACGGACTCCTTCTGCGCGGCCACGGGGGTGCGTGGCCTGTGGCGACCCGGCGGCGGGTGACCGGCCGGGCAGAGCAGGGCAGTACGTGGTGCCTGGCGCACGCCGCGCCGCTTGGGGGGACGCGCCGCGCGCGGGAGCCGCCGGTGCGTGAGCTCCTGTGCGACTGGTGAGGGGAAGAGTGCCATTCGAGACAGGTACATGTCATTCAGTTGGCGTACTTTGGCTGGAATACGTCCGGTGCGGGGGTTCGGGCGTCCGTTATGCGGCGCAACGGGGGGTGGCCCTCGGCCGTCCCCTTGCCGGTTGTCGGTGGCTGGGCGCGCCCACGCGGCGGAGCCGCACATCGGCACAGCCCCGCGCCCCTTCGGGGCGCGCCTGTGCCGGGCGCGCCCTCTCACCGGCTGGGGTCAGCTCACTACGCTCTCTCGCCAGGCCTTGTGGAGTTGGGCGAAGGGGCCCGTGGACGCGATGAGTTCGGCGGGGGTGCCGTCCTCGACGACGCGGCCGTGCTCCATGACCAGGACGCGGTCGGCGATCTCCACCGTGGACAGGCGGTGGGCGATCACCACCGCCGTGCGACCGCGCAGGACCGTGTCCATCGCCCGCTGCACGGCCCGCTCCCCGGGGATGTCCAGGGAGCTGGTGGCCTCGTCGAGGATCAGTACCGCCGGGTCCGCGAGCAGTGCGCGGGCGAACGCCACGAGCTGGCGCTGCCCGGCCGAGATGCGGCCGCCCCGCTTGCGCACGTCCGTGTCGTAGCCGTCGGGCAGGGCCGCGATGAAGTCGTGGGCGCCGATCGCCTTCGCGGCGCGTTCGATCTCCTCGCGGGTGGCTTCCGGGCGGCCGATCGCGATGTTCTCCGCGACCGTGCCGGAGAACAGGAACGCCTCCTGGGTGACCATCACGACGCCGCGTCTGAGGTCGGCCGTCGCGAGCTCGCGCAGGTCGACGCCGTCGAGCAGGACCTGGCCCTCGGTGGGGTCGTAGAACCGGGCGAGGAGCTTGGCGAGCGTGGACTTGCCCGCGCCCGTGGAGCCGACGACGGCGACGGTCTGCCCGGCGGGCAGCGTGAGGTCGAAGCGCGGCAGGACCTCGCCGCCCGTCCGGTACGCGAACCGCACGCCGTCGAACACGACCGTGCGGCCCGGGTGCTCGGAGGCCAGGCCCGGCAGCGGGCGCGCCGCCGACTGCTCCGGCTCCGGCACGGTCGGCGTCTGCGCGAGCAGCCCCGCGATCTTCTCCAGGGACGCCGCGGCCGACTGGTAGGAGTTGAGGAACATCCCGAGCCGGTCGATCGGGTCGTACAGGCGCCGCAGATACAGCACGGCCGCCGCGAGGACGCCGAGGGCGAGCGTCCCCTCGGCGACGCGGTAGGCGCCCCACAGGACGATTCCGGCCACCGAGGTGTTGGCGACGAGCCGTGAGCCCACCACGTACCGGGCCATCTCCAGGAGCGCGTCGCCGTTCACGCGCTCGTGCTCCCGGTTCAGGGCGGCGAACCGCTCGTCGTTGGCCCGCTCGCGCCGGAAGGCCCGCACCGGCCGGATGCCGTTCATCGTCTCCGTGAACTTCACGATCACGGCGGCGATCGCCGTGGAGCGGACCCGGTACACCTTGGCCGCGCGGCGCTGGAAGAGCCGGATCAGCAGGTACAGCGGCACGAACGAGGCCGCCGCGACCGCGCCGAGGCCGAGGTCGAGCCAGAGCAGCAGCCCCGCGATGTAGACGAAGGACAGGACGACCGTGAGCAGTTCCTGGAGGCCCTCGCTGAGCAGCTCGCGCAGCGACTCGACGTCCGTCGTGGACCGGGAGATGAGCCGCCCGGACGTGTACCGCTCGTGGAAGTCCACGCTGAGGGCCTGCGCGTGCCGGAAGATCCGCCCGCGCAGATCGAGCAGCACGTCCTGGTTCACCCGCGCCGAGGCCAGGATGAAGGCGTACTGGAGGACGCCGGAGAGCGCAGCGGACAGGCCGTAGCCGACGCCGACGGCGATCAGCGGGCCGTAGTCGTCCTCGCGCACGGCGGGCACGGCCGAGTCGATGGCGTACGCCACGAGCAACGGGCCCGCCTGGACGGCGGCCTGCTGCAGGAGCAGCAGCACGGCGGCCAGCGTGACCCGGCCGCGCCGCGGCGCGAGCAGCGACCGCAGCAGCCGCCCGGTCGCGCCGGGCGGCGCGGGCAGCGTGTCCTGGTCGAAGTCGTCCGGTCCTCGCGTACTCACTGGGATCCCCCCGACATCAGCCACGCGTACTCGGTGTTGTCCCGCAGCAGTTCCTGATGGGTGCCCACGGCGGCTATGCGGCCGCCGGAGAGCAGGGCGACGCGGTCCGCGAGCAGCACCGTCGACGGGCGGTGGGCCACCACCAGGGCGGTGGTGTCCTTCAGGACGCGCCGCAGCGCCGCCTCGACCAGCGCCTCGGTGTGGACGTCGAGCGCCGACAGCGGGTCGTCGAGGACCAGGAACCTCGGCCGCCCCACGACCGCGCGGGCCAGCGCGAGCCGCTGCCGCTGGCCACCGGACAGGCTCAGGCCCTGCTCGCCGACCTGGGTGTCGGCGCCCTGCGGCAGCGCGTGCACGAAGTCGGCCTGCGCGACCGACAGGGCGTGGCCGAGGTCGCGCTCCCCGGCGCCGGGGCCGGCCCCCATGAGGACGTTCTCGCCGACGGACGCCGAGAACAGGGTGGGCTCCTCGAAGGCCACCGACACCAGCTCCCGCACCCGCTGCCGGGGCAGGGCCGCGATGTCCTGGCCGTCGAGCGTGATGCGGCCGCCGCTGACGTCGTGCAGCCGGGGCACGAGGGCGGTGAGCGTGGTCTTGCCGCTGCCGGTGGCACCCACCAGGGCCATCGTCTCGCCCGTGCGGACGTGCAGATCGATGTGGGACAGGACCGGTGGAGTGTCGTCGTCCGCATCCGGATAGCGGAAGGAGACCCCTTCGAAGCGCATGCCGTCGGCGGCCTCCGGCGCGCTCTTGGCGACGGCGTCCGCGTCGGACTCGGGCTCCGCGTCGAGCACTTCGAAGTACCGCTCCGTGGCCGTCGCCGCCTCCTGGCTCATCGCGAGCAGGAAGCCCATCGACTCCACCGGCCAGCGCAGCGCGAGCGCCGTCGACAGGAACGCCACCAGGGTGCCCGCCGACAGGTCGCCGTCGGCGACCTGCACGGAGCCGAGCACGAGCGCCGCCCCGATGGCCAGCTCCGGCAGCGTCGTGATGACGCCCCAGATCGCGGCGAGCAGCCGGGCCTTGGCCAGCTCCGTGCCGCGCAGGGTCCGCGACAGGTCGCGGAACGCCCGTGCCTGGCTGCGGTGGCGTCCGAAGCCCTTGATGATGCGGATGCCGAGCACGCTCTCCTCGACGACCGTCGTCAGATCGCCCACCTGGTCCTGCGCGCGCCGCGCCACGTCGGCGAACCGCGCCTCGAAGTACGACACGACGACCACCAGCGGCACCACAGGGGCGAGGAGCACCAGGCCGAGCGTCCAGTCCTGGGCGAGGAGGAGGGCCACGCCGACCAGGATCGTCGCGCCGTTCACCACCATGAAGGTCAGGGGGAAGGCGAGGAAGAGGCGGATCAGCATCAGGTCCGTCGTGCCGCGCGAGAGCAGCTGGCCCGAGGCCCAGCGGTCGTGGAAGGCCACCGGCATCCGCTGGAGGTGCTGGAACAGGTCCGCCCGCATCGACGCCTCGACCCCCGCGAGCGGCCGCGCCACCAGCCACCGCCGGAAGCCGAAGAGCAGCGCCTCCGCGACGCCGAGGCCGAGCAGGAGCAGCGCCCCGAGCCAGACCCCCGAGGTGTCCCCGTCGGCCACCGGGCCGTCCACCATCCACTTCAGGACGAGCGGGAAGACCAGGCTCATACAGGAGGCCACGACGGCGACAAGAGCGGCCCAGAACAGGCGCTTTCGGACAGGGCGGACGTACGGCCACAGGCGCGTGAGCGTCCGGACGGCCGACCGGCCGCCTCCGGCGGATTCGAGTGAGGTGGACATCAGGGGTGAGCCTACGTTTCACCACTGACAGCGCCCACTGAGTTTCGTCCCGTACGCCGTCCTCCGCTGGTCCTAGGACCTCGGCCCTCACCCTTGTGAGCTGCGGGAACGCCGGTCCGCCGACATGTACGTGCCCCCGGCGACGAGATGCCGAGCTCCCGCGAACGGGAAGGGCTCGCACTCGTCGCCGGGGGCACGTCCCACCGTGGCGCCGCCGGTGGACCAGCCACCGTCGACGCCTCGGCCAAGACCCATCTCACCCATGCGTACGGCAAGTTGGACGTCAGGACCGGGCCGCGGCCGTATCGGAGGGGTACGCCGCGGCATCCTCGGCTGACCCCCCGTGGCGCAGTGGTCCAGCCGAGACCGGAATCCGGCCCTCGCGGACCGCGCACCCCCCGGGGCGCGGCCCGCTCAGCCCTGGGTCCTTACCCGCGCTCCCACAACGCGGGGGTGTTCGGGGGCTCCCAGCCCTCCTGTGCCTGGTGCGGCTGGAGGCAGCGGAAGGTCTCGCCGCCGTACGTGACCGTGTCACCGGCCGCGTAGACGGAGCCCGCCGCCCAGCTGCCGCTCGGGTCACCGGGGCCGGGTCCTGGCCCCGGGTCCTCGCCGCCCGTGGTCTTCAGCGTCAGCTGGAACTGCTGAAGGAGCGGATTGATCGGCTGGTGGAACGTCGTGCCGCCGGAGCTGCAGTTGCCCGAGCCGCCCGAAGTGACGCCCTGCGCCTGGCTGCCGGAGATGTACGAGCCGCCGGAGTCGCCGGGCTCGGCGCAGACCGTCGTACGGGTCACGCCGCTGATGGTGCCCTCGGGGTAGGTGACGCTGGTGTTGTGCTGCGAGATCGTGCCGCAGTGCCATCCGGTGGTCGACCCGGAGCGGCAGATGGAGGCACCCACCGGCGACTGCGTCGAGCCCGCGACACCCACGCGCGTGCCGCCCTGGCCCTTGACGTACGGGGTCGACGTCCACTGTGAGTTCGCGGCCACCCACGCCATGTCGCGGCCCGGGAAGATCGAGCCGCGGAAGGTGCCCTGGGCGACCCGGTTGTAGCCCTGCGTGGCCGTGCCCACGCGGCCGCAGTGGCCCGCCGTGGCGAAGCCCTGCGTGGACCCCTGCGTGATCGGGAACCCGACCGAGCAGCGGCCGCCCATGTAGTACGCGTCGCCGCCGACGAGGTCGTACAGCGGCCGCGGCCGGTCCTTGGTCCGCACCACGCGCACCAGGTCGCGGTCCACGCCCGCGGCGGCCACGAGCCGGTGGGCGGCGGCGGTCCGCACGGCGTCCACGACGACCGCGTTGGTCCTGACGTCGACGTACCAGACCGGGGCGTCCAGCGTCTTCGTCTTCTTCGCGGCCCGGTCGAGCGCGGCCTTGGCCGCGTCGAGCCGGGCCACGGTGTGGTCGACGACCCGGGCCCGCGCGCCCTTGGCCGTGATGGCGGGCACGTCCTTGCGGTCGGTGGTCGCGACCGTGAGCGTGCCCGAGGTGGCGCCCTGGACCCAGGCGCCCGCGAAGTCACGGCCGAGTGCGTTGCGCAGCGAGCCCGCGACGGCGCCCGCCTCCGCCTCGTTGACGAGGCGCGCCTCGGCCTGCGTGGGGGTGAGGCCGAGGTCGCGCTGCATGGCCTTGAGCACCGCGGGCGACGTCTTGGCCACGGCGGCGGTGTCGGCGGGGGACGGGGAGTCGGCGTGGGCGGATCCGGGGATCCCGGCGAAGACGAGGGCGCCTGCGGCCACGAACGCGGCGCCGGCCGCGGCGAGGCCGCGGCGGTCGGTACATTTCCTGATGAACGGGGAGGCATCTCTGAACTGCATGGGGGTCTCCTCGGTGTGTCATCGGGGAGGGGGGGATCCGTAGAGCGGGGAAGCGGGATCCGCCCTCTCTCCGGTCGCCCATACCGTAGAAGTCTCAACAGCCGCTCAGTAGATGCCAGTTACCCCCCTGGTCCCGTGTTATGGCCCCCGCCACCAGCCGTTCACCCCCTCCACCCCGTGGACGACACGCCGGTCCCCTAGCCCACGTCCGCCCCGGGCGACGCCAGCCACGCCGAGTAGCTCTCGCTGCGGGCGGCCGCCTCCGCGTGCGCGGCCCGCGCGTGCGCGAACACCCCCGCAGCGGTGTCGTGCGCGTACGTCTCGGGGTGCCACCCCAGCAGATGCCGCCAGTACAGGGGCGTGCCCGCGAGGGGCCTGGTCACGATCCCGCCCGTCGGCGGAAACGTTGCGCGGCACAGCCCCACCGCCCGCCCCACCTGTACCAGATGCACGCACGACGCGGTGTCGGTCTCGTACACGGACGACGGCGTGAACCCCGCCCGCGCGCACGCGGCGGTGAAGCAGTCCCCGAAGCACCCGTCGCCCGGCACGTCCGTCCACGCCTCGGCCGCGAGGTCCCCGAGCTCGATCTGCGGCTCCCCGGCGAGCCGGTGCTCCGTGGCGAGCATGACGAACACCGGGTCCCGCGCCACCTCGCGCCACACGAGCCGCTCGCGCTCCGGCGGCGCTGCCGCCCCGCACGTGCCGACGAGCGCGAAGTCGAGCCGCCCGTCGGCGACCTGCGCCGCGATCTCCCGCTCCGACCAGGAGGTGTACGTGGACACGGACTGCTCGGGGTGCGCGGCGGCGAGCCGGTCGACCAGGCCGCCGAGCAGCGGCCCGTGGGTGCCGCCGAGCCGGAAGCCGCGCCGGTCCTGCCAGCCGCGCGTGAACCGCTCGGCCTCCTCCTGGAGTTCGCTGACGGCGGGCAGCACGATCCGGGCGCGGGCGAGCACGAACTCGCCGAGCGGAGTCGGCCGCACCCCGGACCTGCCGCGCTCGAACAGCGCGCCCCCCAGGGCCCGTTCGATTCGTTTCAGCTGGGCGCTGAGCGCGGGCTGAGCGAGGCCGAGCGCCGTGGCCGCCTTCGTCAGGCTGCCCGCGTCGGCGATCGCCCGGATCGTCTTCAGGTGCCGCAACTCCAGGTCCATGCGGTGAGCTTCGTCGGCCTCCGGGCCTGGGGCAATACTTTGGTACGGACCTGAATCACCGTCACGGCACCTCGCTCCCGGGAGCCCCGGGGGCCCCGGGAGCGGGCACCGCCCTGAGCAGCAGCGCCGACCGTGCCTCCACGGTCACCTCCGTCCCCGCGGCGAGCAGCGTCCCCGGCGCCTCCCGCTGCTCCTCGCACGCGGTGTCGACCACGACCTCGTACGCGTCGGCCCACGGCGGCCCCGGCAGGTGGAAGCCCACCGCCCGGTCGGCGCCGTGCAGGACCGCCAGGAAGCTGTCGTCGGTCACCTGCGCGCCGCGCGCGTCCCGGCCCGGTATGTCGCGCCCCGACAGATACATGCCGAGCGTCGCGGCGGGCGCGTACCAGTCGGCCTCCGTCATCTCCGTGCCGCGGGCCGTGAACCACGCCAGGTCCCGCAGGCCGTCCGCCGAGTGGGCGCGCCCGGAGAAGAAGGCGCGGCGCCGGAGCACCGGGTGCCGGTGGCGCAGCGCGATCAGACGCCGGGCGAGCGCGAGCAGGCCGCCCCAGCCGGGGTCGTCGCGCAGCCCCCAGTCCACCCAGCTGATCTCGTTGTCCTGGCAGTACGCGTTGTTGTTGCCGCCCTGCGTGCGGCCCATCTCGTCGCCCGCGACCAGCATCGGCACCCCGGTGGACAGCAGCAGCGTGGTCAGCAGGTTGCGCAGCTGGCGCCGGCGCAGGGCGAGGACCTCGGGGTCGTCGGTCTCGCCCTCGGCGCCGCAGTTCCACGCGCGGTTGTCGTCCGCGCCGTCCCGGTTGCCCTCGCCGTTGGCCTCGTTGTGCTTGCGCCCGTAGCTCACCAGGTCCCGGAGCGTGAAGCCGTCGTGGGCGGTCACGAAGTTCACCGACGCGTACGGGCGCCGCCCGCCCCACGCGTACAGGTCGCTCGACCCGGACAGGCGGTAGCCCAGGTCCCGCACGTCCGGCAGGGCGCCCCGCCAGAAGTCCCGCACCGCGTCCCGGTAGCGGTCGTTCCACTCGGTCCACAGCGGCGGGAACGCCCCCACCTGGTAGCCGCCCGAGCCCACGTCCCACGGCTCGGCGATCAGCTTCACCCGCCGCAGCACCGGGTCCTGCGCGATCACCGCGAGGAACGGCGAGAGCATGTCGACGTCGTGGAAGGAGCGCGCGAGGGCCGCCGCCAGGTCGAAGCGGAAGCCGTCCACGCCCATCTCGCTCACCCAGTAGCGCAGCGAGTCCGTGATGAGCCGGAGGACCTGCGGGCGCACCACGTGCAGGGTGTTGCCGCAGCCCGTGTAGTCGGCGTACCGCCGGGCGTCCTGCTGGAGGTGGTAGTAGGCGTGGTTGTCGACGCCCTTCAACGAGAGCGTCGGGCCCATCTCCCCGGCCTCCGCCGTGTGGTTGTAGACGACGTCGAGGATCACCTCGATCCCGGCCTCGTGCAGTGCCCGCACCATCCGCCGGAACTCCCCGACCTGCTGCCCGGTGGTGCCGGACGCCGCGTACGCCGCGTGCGGGGCGAAGTAGCCGATCGAGTTGTACCCCCAGTAGTTGCGCAGGCCCCGCCGCAGCAGATGGTCCTCGTGTGCGAACTGGTGCACCGGGAGCAGCTCGACCGCCGTCACGCCGAGGCGTACGAGGTGGTCTATGGCCGCCGGGTGCGCGAGCCCCGCGTACGTGCCGCGCAGCGGCTCGGGCACGTCCGGGTGGCGCATGGTGAAGCCGCGCACGTGCAGTTCGTAGATGACGGAGTCGGCCCACGGGGTCTTGGGGCGGCGGTCGTCGGCCCACTCGTCGTCCGCCGCGTCGTCGTGCACGACGACGCCCTTCGGCACGAAGGGCGCCGAGTCCCGGTCGTCGCGCACGGTGTCCGCCACGTGCTGCTGCGGCCAGTCCCGCACGTGGCCGTACACCTCCGGCGGCAGCGATCCGTAGTCCTGCCCGGGACCCGCGTCGACCGCGCGCGCGTACGGGTCGAGGAGCAGCTTCGCCGGGTTGAAGCGGGCGCCGGTCCAGGGGTCCCAGCGGCCGTGCACGCGGTAGCCGTAGCGCTGCCCGGGGAGCGCGCCGGGCACGAAGCCGTGCCAGATCTCGTGCGTCAGCTCGGTGAGCGGGCAGCGCGTCTCCGTGCCGTCCGCGTCGAACAGGCACAGGTCCACGGCCTCGGCGCCGCCCGCCCACAGCGCGAAGTTCGTGCCCGCCACCCCGTCCGGGCCCACCCGGAAGCGGGCGCCGAGCGGCGTCGGCGCCCCCGGCCACACCGGGCGCGTGGGGGCGGGGCGGACCTTGCCGCCGCGCCCGCCGTTGCGCTCGGCCGCCGCGCCGCCGGGCCTGACCCGGTCCACGGCACGCGCCCCCTTGACTGCCCCCTGCTCGGGTGCACTCGACACCTGTCAGCCTCCCGCGGCTCGGCCCCGTCGGCGTGCGGTCGGGGCATGCGGCGTCCCGGCCGCGGCTCCCCGGCCGACGTCCTTCCCCCTGTTCTGCCCAGTGGGCGCGTCGCACTCACGTTTCCCGGGGCGGGGCAGCCTCGTTGGGCCCGACGTGAGACAGGCAACGAGGCGCGCTCGGCGCGCACGGACCGCGCTGAGGCTCGCGGTGGCATGGACGGGACTGGTGCTCGCGGCATCGGGCTGCTCCGGTACGGCGCTCGACGGGGTGCTCGGCCGCCCCCGCTCGCCCGCCGACGCGATCCGGGTCACGCCCGGCGACGGCAAGAAGGGCGTGCGGCCCGAGAGGCAGCTGAAGGTGGAGGTGCCGGACGGACGCCTGGAGTCGGTGCGCGTCGTCCGGTCCCAGGACGCCCAGGAGACCGAGGTGAAGGGCCGCATGTCCGCCGACGGCATGAGCTGGCGCCCCCTGGCGCGGGGCGGGGAGGAGAAGCTGGCGCTCGCCGCCAAGTACACCGTGGACGCCGTCGCGCTCGACGGCCACGGCCGCCGCTCCGCGCGCCACACCACGTTCACCACGTACGTCCCCGAGGAGCGGTTCATCGGGTACGTCACGCCGGAGCACCGCGCCACGGTCGGCACCGGCATGATCGTCTCCCTGGAGTTCAACCGCGAGATCACCGACCGCGCCGCCGTGCAGCGCGCCATCCGCGTCACGGCCGAGCCCGCCGTGGAGATCCGCCCGCACTGGTTCGGCAGCACCCGTGTCGACTTCCGCCCCGAGCACTACTGGAAGCCCGGCACCAAGGTCACCGTGGGCCTGCGGCTGCGCGACGTCGAGGCCGCGCCCGGCGTCTACGGCCTGCAGGAGAAGTCCTTCTCCTTCACCGTCGGCCGCAGCCAGGTCAGCCTCGTGGACGCCGCCGCGCACACCATGCGGGTGCGCCGCGACGGGGAGCCGGTCACCACCGTCCCGATCACCGCGGGCGCCCCGAAGACGACGACGTACAACGGCAAGATGGTGATCACCGAGATGCTGGAGGTGACCCGCATGAACAGCCGCACGGTCGGCTTCGGCGGGGAGTACGACATCCCGGACGTGCCGCACGCCATGCGCCTGACCACCTCGGGGACCTTCCTGCACGGCAACTACTGGGCGCCGAACGCGCCGGGGAACAGCAACGTCAGCCACGGCTGTGTGGGCCTGCGCGATGTGAAGGGCGGCAGCTCCAGGACCCCGGCGGGCTGGTTCTTCGACCGCAGCCTCATCGGCGACGTCGTCGAGGTCGTCAACAGCCATGACAAGAAAGTGGCTCCTGACAACGGCCTCGGGGGCTGGAACATGGATTGGGAGGAATGGCGGACCGGGAAGAAGTCAGGACAGGCACATAAGTCCACCAAGGGGGACAAGAAGGAGCGCTCCAGCCGCTGATGCCACCACCGGCCCGCACGAAGGTCGTAGTTGGAACGGAACGGTGACATTTGGCGGGGAGTCATCGGTGCGGGCCGTGTGGTTATCTGGCGCAGTGCGCGAGACGGATGGTCTTTCCCGGTCGCGCGGCAACGGATGAGTGCGGGCCTGTCGGGGCCGTGCGAGGGGAGAAACATCGTGAACGGGCGACCGATATCGGGGGCGTCGGCCCATGCGCGAAAGCGCGCGGGGCGGCGGGGCGCCAGGGGACTGACCGCGGTGGTGTCGGGGGCGACGCTGCTGCTCGTGGCCGCGTGCGGGGGCGGCTCGGACTCGGGGGACGGGGGTGGCGGCAAGGACAAGGCGGACCCGGACAAGCCGTCCCGGGCCGTCGTGACCATCGCCCCCAAGGACGGCGCGAACGCCGTGGCGACCGACGGGGCGCTGCGGATATCGGCCGCCAAGGGCAAGCTGACCGAGGTCACCGTCAAGGACCCCAAGGGCAAGCCGGTGCCCGGGAAGATCGTCGCGAATGGCGCGAAATGGTCCCCCGAGCGGCACCTCGCCTCCGGCACCAAGTACAAGGTCCACGCGATCGCCAAGGACTCCGACGGCCGTGTCGCGGCCAAGGACTCGTCGTTCACGACGCTCGTGCCGAAGAACACCTTCGTCGGCCAGTTCGCGCCGGAGGACGGCACGAAGGTCGGCGTCGGCATGCCGTTCTCGGTGCGCTTCACGCGCGGCATCACCGCGCCGGACGCCGTCGAGAAGGCGATCGACATCAAGACCGAGCCGTCGGTGCCGGTCGAGGGCCACTGGTTCGGCAACGACCGCCTGGACTTCCGCCCCGAGAAGTACTGGAAGCCGGGCACCAAGGTCACCGTCCGGATGAACCTGGACGGCGTCGAGGGCCGCCCGGGCGTCTACGGCAAGCAGGTCAAGACGCTCCGCTTCGAGATCGGCCGCAGCCAGGTCTCCGTCGTCGACGTCAAGACCAAGCAGATGACCGTCAAGCGCGACGGCAAGGTCATCAAGAAGATCCCCGTCACCACGGGCAAGCCCGGGTACGAGACGTGGAACGGCCAGCTGGTCATCAGCGAGCGCCTCAAGGTCACGCGCATGAACGGCGAGACCGTCGGCTACGGCGGCGAGTACGACATCAAGGACGTGCCGCACGCCCAGCGCCTGTCCACCTCCGGCACCTTCATCCACGGCAACTACTGGGGCGGCGGCGCCTTCGGCAACTACAACGCTTCGCACGGCTGCATCGGCCTGCGCGACGTGCGCGGCGGCTACGACAAGAACGTCTCCGCGGCCTGGTTCTTCGACCGCTCCATGGTCGGCGACGTGGTGGTCGTCAAGAACTCCAACGACAAGGTCATCGCCCCGGACAACGGCTACAACGGCTGGAACATGTCCTGGGACAAGTGGAAGGCGTAGCGCCCCCGCGTACTCCTCGAAGGGCCCGGTGCACAGTGTGACCAAGTGCACCGGGCCCTTCTGCGCTAACGCCCGCTAACGTGCCCGTCATGACATCTGTGCATCTCGAAGTCGCCGAGGGCGTCGGTACGATCCGCCTCGACCGCCCGCCCATGAACGCCCTGGACGTCGAGCTCCAGGACCGCCTGAAGGACCTCGCGGCGGAGGCCACCGACCGGGACGACGTGCGGGCCGTCGTGATCTACGGCGGCGAGAAGGTGTTCGCGGCGGGCGCGGACATCAAGGAGATGCAGAACATGGACCACCGGGCCATGGTGCTGCGCTCCCGGGCCCTGCAGGACGCCTTCACCGCGGTCGCCCGCATCCCCAAGCCCGTCGTCGCCGCCGTCACCGGCTACGCCCTCGGCGGCGGCTGCGAGCTCGCGCTCTGCGCGGACTTCCGCATCGCGGGCGACAACGCCAAGCTCGGCCAGCCGGAGATCCTGCTCGGCCTGATCCCGGGCGCCGGCGGCACCCAGCGCCTGCCGCGCCTGATCGGCCCGTCCAAGGCCAAGGACCTCATCTTCACCGGCCGCCAGGTCAAGGCCGACGAGGCCCTCGCCATCGGCCTGGTGGACCGGGTGGTGCCCGCCGCCGACGTGTACACCGAGGCCCACGCGTGGGCGGCGCGGCTCGCCCGCGGCCCGGCGCTCGCGCTGCGCGCCGCGAAGGAGGCCGTCGACCAGGGCCTGGAGGCGGACATCGACACCGGGCTCGCCGTGGAGCGCACCTGGTTCGCGGGGCTCTTCGCGACCGAGGACCGCGAGCGCGGCATGCGCAGCTTCGTGGAGGACGGGCCAGGTAAGGCTAAGTTCCTCTGAGATCCGGCCAGTTGAGGTTCCGTCAGCCAAAGTTTCCCCCGAAGGGGCGGATTATCACAGGCTTAAGAGAGCCTTAAGTCCGCCGCGTTCGAGGCGCTCTGTGATCTCCTGTGAGCGAGCAGTCATCGCAGGTCAGGAGGGCTGTGTCGGACCTCTAACTGCCCATGGCATATGACGTGCCCGCCCCCTGGAACGGAAGCTTCCGGGGGGCTCATTCCGCCGGAACGGCCCCAATGGGGGCCGGGGGCGGCCATGATGGGGGGCATGGCGGGGCAGGAGGGCTTTGAACAGTCGCGGCGGCGCGCGGGCGCCACCGCGGCGCGCTGGTCTCCGGCGGTGGAGGACGAACACGCCCTGAAGGCACTGGAGTTGTTCGGCAACCCCACCGACGCCGAGGTGCAGCTCCCGTCCCGCCCCGAGTCCGCCGCCATCGCCCGCCGTCTCGCCCAGGTCGTCGTCCTGCGCCACTGGGGCCTGTCGCCCAAGCTCACCGAGGACGTCGTGCTCCTCGTGTCGGAGCTCGTCGGCAACGCCGTGCGGCACACCGGCGCCCGCGTCTTCGGGCTGCGTACGCACCGGCGGCGCGGCTGGATCCGGGTCGAGGTCCGCGACCCCTCGCGCGGCCTGCCGTGTCTGATGCCCGTCCACGAGCTCGACATCAGCGGCCGCGGTCTGTTCCTCGTCGACAAGCTCGCCGACCGCTGGGGCGTGGACCTGCTGCCGCGCGGCAAGACGACGTGGTTCGAGATGCGCGTCACCGACCGCTAGCGGTCGCGCGCGTCCGGGTGCGCGAAAGCCCCCGGGGCCGTGGGTAGCGGCGCTGTCGGGGGCCTTCGAGCGGGGCCGGGACCGGTGTGGGTGTGGTCCGCAGCCCGTAAGGCGACGTAGCTCGGGTCAAAGAGGGTCGCTTCGTCGACTATGGCAGACGGGGGCCTCCGATCCAAAAGTCCCCATTCGGTCATTCACGGACATACGCTGACAGTTTAGAGGTGAATCCTTGGTGAGATAGAGCACTCACCTTGTAAACGATGGCTAAACGGCGCCTGTGAGGGGTCATCGCGAGCCTCAGCGGAACCTCTTGGTCCGGACCGTTCCTCATGTCGATCAGCGGCTTTCAGGGGCCGCCGCCCTATAAATGGGTCGCGTGACTTCGACCGACCGGCGCGGCGCGCTGCGCATCGGCACTGGGCTCGCCCTCGCCCCCCTCGCGGGCTGCGCCACGGCGGGGGACCGCGAGCCACGCCCCCCGCGGACGCCGCACCGGGGGCCCGCGCCGGGCCCCCGCGCCTTCCCCGGCCTGCCCGTGCAGATCGCGCACAGCCCGCGCGGGCGGCGCGAGGTCGCGCTCACCTTCCACGGCCAGGGCGACCCGGCCACCGCCCGCGCGCTGCTCGGCGAGGCCGAGCGGGCGGGCGCCCGCGTCACCGTCCTCGCCGTCGGCACCTGGCTCGACGAGCACCCCGCCCTGGCCAGGCGCGTCCTCGACGGCGGCCACGACCTGGGCAACCACACCCTGAACCACCGCGCCGTCAACAGCCTCCCCGAAGCCGAGGCCTACGCCGAGATCACCGGCTGCGCGGACCGCCTGCGCCGCCTCACCGGCGACATCGGCAGCTGGTTCCGCCCCTCGCGGGCCGAGCGCGCGACGCCGCTCGTCGTCCGCCTGGCCCGGCGCGCGGGCTATCCGCACGTCCTCTCCTACGACGTCGACTCCCTCGACTTCACCTCGCCCGGCGCCCCGGCCGTCACCCGCAAGGTCGCCGCCGAGGTCCGTGCGGGCTCCGTGGTGAGCCTGCACTTCGGGTACGCGGACACGGTCGCCGCGCTCCCCGCCGTCCTGGACGACCTCCACCGCCGCGGCCTGCGCGCGGTCACGACCACGGAGCTGCTCACCTGATGCGAAACCTGACTCTGGCCACGCGCGCCGCCGCCCTGCTCGCGAGCGCGGCCGTCCTCACCGCCCTCGCGGGCTGCGGCACCGAGCGCGGGGGCCGCGAGAACAAGGCCCTCGCGACGAAGGCGCCCGTCAAGCCCGCCGAGCCGAAGCAGGTCAAGGGCCTGCCCGGGATGCCGCCCGTCCTCGACCCCAAGGACGTCTACGCCGCCGACCGCCCGAACAGGCTCTCCCCGGTGGTCAAGGACTTCCCGTCCCGCGTGTACGTCCCCAACACCAACTCCAACACGGTCTCCGTCATCGACCCGGCGACGTACAAGGTCATCGACACGATCCCCGTCGGCGTCCAGCCCCAGCACGTCGTCCCGTCCTGGGACATGAAGACGCTCTGGGTCAACAACAACCGCGGCCACACCCTCACGCCCATCGACCCCAGGACCGGCGACGCGGGCAAGCCGGTCGAGGTCCACGACCCGTACAACCTCTACTTCACGCCCAACGGCAAGTACGCCGTCGTCATGGCGTCCCTCGACCGCGAGCTGGTCTTCCGCGACCCGCACACCATGGAGCGGAAGAAGACCGTCCCGGTCAGCTGCTACGGCGTCAACCACGCCGACTTCTCCCTCGACGGCCGCTACTTCATCGTCTCCTGCGAGTTCAGCGGCGAGCTGTTGAAGGTCGACACCGAGCGGATGAAGGTCGTCGGCCAGCAGAAGCTGCCCTTCGACGGGGCCATGCCGCAGGACGTGAAGATGTCCCCCGACGGCAAGAAGTTCTACGTCGCCGACATGATGGCCGACGGCATGTGGGTCCTCGACGGCGACACCTTCGGCAAGCCGAAGCTGCTGCCCACCGGCAAGGGCTGCCACGGCCTGTACGTCAGCCGCGACTCCCGCGAGATGTACGTGTCGAACCGGGGCGAGGGCACGGTCTCCGTCTTCGACTTCCGCCGGGACGGGCTCACCAAGAAGTGGCGCCTGCCGGACGGCGGGAGCCCGGACATGGGCGGCGTCTCGGCCGACGGCCACACGCTGTGGCTCTCCGGCCGCTACGACTCGGAGGTCTACGCCATCGACACCCGCACCGGCGTCCAGGTGGCCCGCATCCCCGTGGGCGGGGGCCCCCACGGCCTGGCGGTGTACCCGCAGCCGGGCCGCTACTCCCTCGGGCACACCGGCATCTTCCGCTAGCCCCGGCCGACCAGCCGCCCCAGCGTCACGTCGAGCTCCGCCCGGGCCAGGCGCTCCGCGGCCTCCCCGTCCCCGTCCACGACCGCCCGCACGAGCGCGGCATGGGCCTCGTCCCCGTGATCGGCCTCCTCCCGGCGCACGTCGATGAGGTCGAGCAGATCGATGAGCCCCTGCCGCAGCGCGGGCACGAACTGGGCGAACAGATCGGTGAGGACGGGGTTGTGCGCGGCCCCCACCACGGCGGCGTGCAACGCGATGTCGGCGTCGATGAACGCGGCGTCGCCGCCGCCCGCCGCCGCCCGGCGCGCCGCGAGCGCGGCCCGCAGCGCCGTGACGTCCTCGGGCGTGCGGCGGGCGGCCGCGAGCCGGGCGGCCTGCACCTCCACGAGCGCCCGCACCTCGTACACGTCGCCGATCGCGGCCGCCCGCAGCCGCGTCGGCCAGTCCTCGACCGGCTCGGTGGCGGTCACGAAGACCCCGGCGCCCTGCCGTGCCTGGACGAGCCCCGCCCCGGCCAGCGCGCGCAGCGCCTCGCGGACCGTGGAGCGGCCGACGCCCAGCTCCTTGGCGAGGGTCGTCTCCCCGGGAAGCTTCGCGCCGACCGGCCAGCCGCCCCCGGTGATCTGGTCGCGCAGCCGCTCCGTGGCCTGTTCGACGAGGGGGCTGGGGCGGAGGGCGCCGAGGGCCGGGCGCGGCATGCGAGAGGTCACCCCGTGAGTGTACTTGTCTGAGGAGTACTTGTCTGAGGACCTGAGGTCTGTCTAGGGTGGCGGCGTGATCTCGTACCCCTGGAATCCGCAGCGCCCCAGCTCCATGCCCGCGCACCGCTATCTCCCGTACGAAGACCGGGTCGACGTCCCGCGCCCGGAGGACCGGAGCTGGCCCTCGGCCAGGCTCACCCACGCCCCCCTCTGGGTCCCCGTCGACCTGCGCGACGGCAACCAGGCCCTGGCCGAGCCGATGGACACCGTGCGCAAGCGCCGCTTCTTCGACCTGCTGGTGTCCATGGGGTTCAAGGAGATCGAGGTCGGCTATCCGTCGGCGAGCCGGGCGGACTTCGACTTCGTCCGGCACCTGGTGGAGCTCGTGCGCTCCGGAGCCGTACCGGACGACGTCACACCCGTCGTCTTCACCCCGGCCCGCCCCGAGCTCATCGACCGCACCTTCGAGGCCGTCGAGGGGCTGCCGCGGGCCGTGGTCCACCTGTACATCGCCACCTCGCCGGTGTGGCGCGAGGTGGTGCTCGGCCGGGACCGCGCCGCCGTCTCCGCCACCGCCCTGGCGGCCGCCACCCGCATGGCCCGTCTCGCGCAGGCGCGCCCCGGAGCTGACATCCGCTTCCAGTTCGCACCGGAGACCTTCAACCTCACCGAGCCCGACTACGTCCTTCAGCTGTGCGACTCCCTCACCGAGCTGTGGGACGCGAGCCCCGACCGGCCCGTCACGCACAACCTCCCGGCGACCGTCGAGATAGCCACGCCGAACGTGTACGCCGACCAGATCGAGTACATGCACCGCCACCTGGCCCGGCGCGACAGCGTCATCCTGTCCGTGCACCCGCACAACGACCGCGGCACCGGCGTCGCCTGTGCCGAACTCGCGCTGCTCGCCGGGGCACAGCGCGTCGAGGGCTGTCTGTTCGGCAACGGCGAGCGCACCGGCAACGTCGACCTCGTGACGCTCGCGCTCAACCTGTACGCGCAGGGCGTCGACCCGATGCTGGACCTGTCCGACGTCGACGCCGTCCGCGAGGTCGCCGAGCACTGCAACCGACTTCCCGTGCACCCGCGCCACCCGTACGCGGGCGACCTCGTGCACACCGCGTTCTCCGGCACCCACCAGGACGCCATCGCCAAGGGCCTGGCCCACCACGCCGAGCGGGCCGCGGAGCTCGGCGTCGAGCCGGGCGCCGCGCCCTGGAGCGTGCCGTACCTGCCGATCGACCCGGCCGACGTCGGGCGCTCGTACGAGGCCGTGATCCGGGTCAACTCCCAGTCGGGCAAGGGCGGCACCGCGTATCTGCTGCGGACGCACCACGGGCTCGACCTGCCCGCGGGGATGCGGCCCGACATGGCCCGCGTGGTGCAGGAGGCGACCGACGGCAGCGGCCGGGAGGCCGGCCCGGACGAGCTGTACGAGCTGTTCCGCACCACGTACCTCGCCCCGGGCCGGGCGGGCTCCGGCGGCGCGGTGGCGGTCCTGTCCTGGACCGCGGACACCTCACCCGACGGCCTGCACCGCTGCGTGTGCACCCTCGAAGCGCACGGCCGCCCCGGGGACTTCGAGGGCGTCGGCAACGGTCCGCTGTCGGCCTTCGTGGCCGCGCTCGGCGCGGCGGGCGTCGCCGTCGACATCCTCGACTACAGCGAACACGCCCTCGCCGCGGGCGGCACCAGCGAGGCGGCGGCCTACGCGCGCTGCCGCGTCGGCGGGGCCGACGTCTGGGGCGCGGGCGTGGACACCTCGCTGCTCACCGCGTCGGTGCAGGCCGTGGTGTCGGCGGTGAACCGCGGCCTGGAGCTCCGGCCGTCGCAGGATCCCGCGGCGACGACGGCATGACGGCGACCGGCCCGGGCACGCTCGCCGCCCCGCGGGCGGAGGGCGCCGCCCTACAAGCGGACGGCCTGACTCCGCTTCTGCGCGCGTACGGAGCTGATCAGCGCGTGCTTCGACCACCCGGTGCGGGTGGAGCGGCGCGCGGGGCGGTGGTCCGTGCGGGGCCGTGGGCACGGGGCGTGAAACGTCGGACGGGCCAGGAGAGTCCTGGCCCGTCCGGTGGTGCGAGGTCTGCTCACGCCTTGTTCAGGCTGGCCCAGAACTCGTCGAAGGAGAGCAGCTTGTCGCCGTTCTGGTCCTTGGACTTGATGATGGCCTCGGCCACCGACTCGGTGACGTTCCAGTCCCCCATCTGTGCCATGGCGGTCTTGTACTCCGCCGCCGTGATGTAGCCGTCGCCGTCCGCGTCGAACCGGTCGAACTGCTTGCGTGCTTCCTCGATGTCCGCCACCGGGTCCGCCCCTTCTTCGTGTCCTACTGACGGGGGTTAGGGTAACGGCCGGTCCGGGTGACGATTGCAAGGAGTACGGCCATGGCCAGCGCACCGGCGTCACTCGGCGCCGTCCTCACCGCCGCCGCGCGCGGGGAGTTCCCCGCCCCCGACGGCTCCACCACCGTCGTGCCGCAGCCGTCGCCGCGTGACGCCGGGGTCATGTCGTTCACGGCCCACACCGTCGTCTTCACCGACGAGGACCCGGAGTGGGTACGCGCCGCCGTGGCGGGGACCGGCTGCGATCCGCTGGCCGCGACGATGAACCCGGGCTTCCTCACCGCCTTCGGGCAGCGGACCGGCCTCGCGGTCGACACCATCGACCTGGTCACCGTGGCGTCCGCCGTGTCCGGGCCGCCGGACCCGGCCCTCGGCCTGCGCGCCCTCGACGACCCCGACCACCCCCGCGTGGCCCGGGCCCTCAAGCGGCGCGACGACGTACGGGTGTGGGCCTCCGGCGCGGGCGGCGTCGTCGTCCTCGGGCGCGGGGTCGCGGGGCGCTGGGAGGTGTCCGTGGAGGTCGACGAGTCGGCACGCCACCGGGGCCTCGGGCGGGCCCTCGCCTCGGCCGCCCGGGCCCTCGTGCCGGGCGGCGCCACGGTGTGGGCCCAGCAGGCCCCGGGCAACGCCCGCAGCGTCCGGGCCTTCCAGGCGGCGGGGTTCCGCCCCGTGGGCGCGGAGGCGTTGTTCACCCTCCGGCCCGAGGTCGCCGAGGTCGCCGAGGTCGCCGAGGTCTTCGACGGTCTGGACCGGATGCCGCGGGCCCACCGTCTGATGGAGTCCGCCACTCACACCGGCAAGATCGTGGTGCGGCCGTAGCGACGGGCGTGCGGGGCCCGGCTACGGCGTGGCCCAGTCCCGCATGGCGTCCTTGTCGGGGAAGTCCGCCACGTTCTTGTCCAGGGGCGTCGACGTGTACTGGTGGATGCGCCAGTCGGCGCGGATGCGGGGCTTGCCCGCCGTCACGTAGTCGGCGATCCACAGGCCGTCGCCCGCGTACGACGTCGTGTCCCGGTTCAGCCAGAAGTCGCGGTTGGTGTACAGGACCGTCCGCAGGTTCGGGCGGAGCCGCTTCACCTCCTTGATGAAGCGGTCCTTCTCCGCGTTCGTCGCCGCCGTGTGGTCGCCCGTCCACTCCCAGTCGACGGCCAGGAAGTCGCCCGCCCGCTCCGGGGCCTTGGCCACGAAGTACTCCGCCTGGGCCGTGATGTTGCCGGGCCACAGGAAGTGGTAGAAGCCGAGGACGCAGTCGGCGTCACGGGCACGCTCCGTCTGGGCCGACAGGCGCGGGTTGATGTAGGAGCGGCCCTCGGTGGCCTTGACGATGACGAAGGAGACGCCGTCGGTCGAGAAGGACGACTGGTGGGAACTGACGTCGATGCCGCGCAGCATGGATGGCCTCCGGAGGTGGGGGAGGAGGGAAGCGGGTCGCGGCCGGGGAACGGGGGGTGGGGGGTTCGCCCCGGCGGTCGGTGAAACGTGAACTGCTGACTGTGGATTGACCGTTCCCCCCTACAGGCGTTCCCATCCATACTGAGGGCCTTTCCCACGCCCCCCACCCCCACGGGAACCCACATGGCCCTCAGCCGTCGCACCTTCCTCGCCGCCGCCGGTGCCACCGCCTCCGCCGCCCTCGTCGGTACGTCCGCGGCGCGGGCCGTCGCCCGCCCCCTCGACGGCCGCGACTGGCTGGCGGGGATCGACTCCTCGACTCCCCTCCAGCGCCTCACGATTCCCGGTACGCACGACTCCGGGGCCCGCTTCGGCGGCTGGTGGGTGGAGTGCCAGAACACCACGCTCGGGCAGCAACTGGCCTCCGGCATACGGTTCCTGGACATCCGGTGCCGGGCCTTCGAGGGCTCCTTCACCATCCACCACGCGGCGTTCTACCAGAACCTGAACTTCGACGACGTGCTCGGCGCCTGCCGGGACTTCCTCGCCGCCCAGCCGGGGGAGACCGTCCTCATGCGGGTCAAGCAGGAGTATTCGGAGGAGAGCGACAGCGCGTTCCGGGCGGTCTTCGAGGACTATCTGGACCGGCGGGGGTGGCGCTCCCTGTTCCACATCGGGCAGGCCTGGCCGCGCCTTGGCGACGTGCGCGGCCGCGTCGTCCTCATCGCCGACAACGGCGGCCTGCCGGGCGGCATCCGGTGGGGCGACACCGGGACCTTCGACCTCCAGGACGACTGGAACGCCGCCCCGGGGGCGAAGTACCCGAAGGTCGAGGCGCACTTCCGCAAGGCGGTGGCCCAGCCCGGCAGGCAGTACGTCAACTTCGTGAGCACGGCGGCCGGGCTGCCGCCGCGCTGGAACTCCGACACCCTGAACCCGAAGGTGCACACGCTCCTGGAGAGCGCGGAAGGGCGGGCCTGGCGCGGGCTCGGGATCGTCCCGATGGACTACCCGAACACCCGCGCCGGCCTGGTGGAGTCACTCATCGCCCACAACTGAGCCCCGGAAGGGGCTCCGGCTCAGCACTCGATGATGTTCACCGCGAGGCCGCCGCGCGCGGTCTCCTTGTACTTCACGCTCATGTCGGCGCCGGTCTCCTTCATGGTCTTGATGACCTTGTCGAGGGACACCTTGTGGGAGCCGTCGCCGCGCATGGCCATGCGGGCGGCGGTGACGGCCTTCACCGCGGCCATGCCGTTGCGCTCGATGCACGGGATCTGGACGAGGCCGCCGACCGGGTCGCAGGTCAGGCCGAGGTTGTGCTCCATGCCGATCTCGGCGGCGTTCTCCACCTGCTCCGGGGAGCCGCCGAGGACCTCGGCGAGGGCGCCCGCCGCCATCGAGCAGGCGGAGCCGACCTCGCCCTGGCAGCCGACCTCGGCGCCGGAGATCGACGCGTTCTCCTTGAAGAGCATGCCGATGGCGCCGGCGGCCAGGAGGAAGCGGACCACGCCCTCCTCGTCGGCGCCGGGCACGAAGTTCATGTAGTAGTGCAGGACGGCCGGGATGATGCCCGCGGCGCCGTTCGTCGGGGCGGTCACGACGCGGCCGCCCGCGGCGTTCTCCTCGTTCACCGCCATCGCGTACAGCGTGATCCACTCCATCGCGCGGGCCTGCGGGTCGCCCTCGGCGCGCAGCTGGCGGGCGGAGTGGGCGGCGCGGCGGCGGACCTTCAGGCCGCCGGGCAGGATGCCCTCGCGGGACATGCCGCGCGAGACGCAGGCCTGCATGACGCGCCAGATGTCGAGCAGACCCTCGCGGATCTCCTCCTCGGTGCGCCAGGCCTTCTCGTTCTCCAGCATCATCGCGGAGATGGACAGGCCCGTCTCGGCGGAGAGGCGGAGCAGCTCGTCACCGGTGCGGAAGGGGTACTTCAGGACCGTGTCGTCGGGCACGATCGGGCTCTGGCCCTCGACGGCCGCCTCGTCGACGACGAAGCCGCCGCCTACCGAGTAGTAGGTCTTCTCCAGGACGAGGGCGCCTTCGCGGTCGTACGCGAAGATCGTCATGCCGTTCGCGTGGTACGGCAGCGCCTTGCGGCGGTGCAGGACCAGGTCCTCGTCGAAGTCGAAGTCGATCTCGTGCATGCCGAGGACGTTCAGCCTGCGGGAGGTCTTGATCTCCTCGACGCGGTCGTCGGCCGTCTCCACGTTCACCGTGCGCGGGGACTCGCCCTCCAGGCCGAGGAGGACGGCCTTGGGCGTGCCGTGGCCGTGGCCGGTGGCGCCGAGGGAGCCGTACAGCTCGGCGCGTATGGCCGTGGTGTGGGCCAGCAGGCCCTCGTTCTTGAGGCGGCGGGCGAACATGCGCGCCGCGCGCATCGGGCCGACCGTGTGGGAGCTGGACGGGCCGATGCCGATCGAGAACAGGTCGAAGACCGAGATGGCCACGAGAGAACTCCAATGGTGGGTGGTAGACGCCGTTGTCTGCCGGTCGTGCGAGGGCGGTGCTGCGCGGGCTCGGCGGGCTTTCACGGGCTTGCGGGTCTGCTGGTCGGGCACGCGGTGCGGGGCACCGCGCCCACCGTCCTCATGTCCAGTGTGCGCGGTGCCCCGGAAGTCCGTACCAAGAAAAGCGTACGAAACTACTTCAGGCCGGGGTACAGCGGGTGCTTCGCGGCCAGAGCGGACACCCGGCCCCGCAGGGACTCGGCGTCGAAGCCGGGCTTCAGCGCCTCCGCGATGACGTCGGCGACCTCGCGGAAGTCGTCGGCGTCGAAGCCGCGGGTGGCCAGGGCCGGGGTGCCGATGCGCAGGCCCGAGGTGACCATAGGCGGGCGCGGGTCGTTCGGGACGGCGTTGCGGTTGACCGTGATGCCGACCTCGTGCAGGCGGTCCTCGGCCTGCTGGCCGTCCAGCTCGCTGTTGCGCAGGTCGACCAGGACCAGGTGCACGTCCGTGCCGCCGGACAGGACGTCCACGCCGACGGCCTTGGCGTCGTCCTGGACCAGGCGCTCGGCCAGGATGCGGGCGCCGTCCAGGGTGCGCTGCTGGCGCTCCTTGAACTCCTCGGAGGCCGCGACCTTGAAGGAGACGGCCTTGGCCGCGATCACGTGCTCCAGGGGGCCGCCCTGGAAGCCGGGGAAGACCGCGGAGTTCAGCTTCTTCGCGAAGTCCTTGTTGCGGGCCAGGATGATGCCGCCGCGCGGGCCGCCGAGCGTCTTGTGCGTGGTGGAGGTCACCACGTCCGCGAACGGCACCGGGTTCGGGTGCAGGCCCGCGGCGACGAGACCGGCGAAGTGCGCCATGTCGACCCACAGGTACGCGCCGACCTCGTCGGCGATCCGGCGGAACTCGGCGAAGTCGAGCTGACGCGGGTAGGCGGACCAGCCCGCGATGATCACCTTGGGGCTGTTCTCCTTGGCCAGGCGCTCGACCTCGGCCATGTCGACCAGACCGGCCTCGTCCACGTGGTACGGGACCACGTTGAACTGCTTGCCGGAGAAGTTCAGGCGCATGCCGTGGGTGAGGTGGCCGCCGTGCGCCAGGTCCAGGCCGAGGATCGTGTCGCCGGGCTTGGCGATGGCGAAGAGGGCGGCCTGGTTGGCGGAGGCGCCGGAGTGCGGCTGGACGTTCGCGTACTCGGCGCCGAACAGCTCCTTGACCCGGTCGATCGCGATCTGCTCGGCCACGTCGACGTGCTCGCAGCCGCCGTAGTAGCGGCGGCCGGGGTAGCCCTCGGCGTACTTGTTGGTGAGGACCGTGCCCTGGGCCTCCATGACGGCGACCGGAGCGAAGTTCTCCGAGGCGATCATTTCCAGGGTGGACTGCTGGCGGTTCAGCTCGGCGTCGACGGCCGCGGCCACGTCCGGGTCGAGCTCGTGGAGAGGGGTGTTCAGAAGCGACATCGGAAGATCAGTCCTTACGCCGGGGTCAGCTGCCTGCGAACTCGGTGTACTCGTCGGCGGAGAGCAGGTCGCCCGGCTCCTCGGCGACGCGCACCTTGAACAGCCAGCCGCCCTCGAAGGGGGCCGAGTTCACCAGGGACGGGTCGTCCACAACGTCCTGGTTGGCCTCGACGACCTCACCCGAAACCGGCGAGTACAGGTCGCTGACCGACTTCGTCGACTCCAGCTCACCGCAGGTCTCACCCGCGGCGACCGTGTCGCCGACCGCCGGGAGCTGGGCGAAGACGACGTCGCCGAGCGCGTTGGCCGCGAACTCGGTGATGCCGACCGTCGCCACACCGTCCTCGGTGGCCGACAGCCACTCGTGCTCCTTGCTGTAACGCAGCTGCTGGGGGTTGCTCATGGCGTGAATTCTCCTGTACGCGGGCGTGTGCTGATGAACGCGGGGATGTGCAGTCTTACGGAGTGAGACGGGACGGACGGGGCACCGGCGGACGGACCGGACTCCGGCGCGCCCGCGGGATCACCGTGGGATCAGGTCCGGCGCGGGCCGTGCGTCACTTCTGCCGCTTGTAGAACGGCAGCGCCACGACCTCGTAGGGCTCGTGGGTGCCGCGGACGTCCACGCCCACGCCCGCCGTGCCCGCCTCGGCGTGGGCCGGGTCCACATACGCCATCGCGATCGGCTTGCCGAGCGTCGGCGACGGGGCGCCGGAGGTGATCTGGCCGATGACCTCGCCGTTCGCCACCACGTCCATGCCCGCGCGCGGCACCCTGCGGCCCTCGGCGACCAGCCCGACGAGCTTGCGCGGGGGCGCGCTCTCGGCGCGCTCGGCGGCGGCCTTCAGGGCGTCGTGCCCCACGAAGTCGTCGGCGTGCGTCGTCTTGTCGAACTTCACGACCCGGCCGAGGCCCGCGTCGAAGGGGGTGAGCGACGTCGTCAGCTCGTTGCCGTACAGCGGCATGCCCGCCTCCAGGCGGAGCGTGTCGCGGCAGGACAGACCGCATGGCACGAGCCCGACGGGGGTACCTGCGTCCGTGAGCGCCCGCCAGAGCTTCTCGGCGTGCTGCGGCTGCACGAACAGCTCGAAGCCGTCCTCGCCGGTGTAGCCGGTGCGGGCGATCAGGGCGGGCACGCCCGCCACGGTGCCCGGCAGGCCCGCGTAGTACTTCAGGCCGTCCAGGTCGGCGTCCGTGAGGGACTTCAGGATGCCGGGGGACTCCGGGCCCTGCACCGCGATCAGGGCGTAGGCGTCGCGGTCGTCGCGGACCTCGGCGTCGAACCCGGCGGCGCGCTCGGTGAGGGCGTCCAGGACGGTCTGGGCGTTGGAGGCGTTGGCCACGACCATGTACTCGGTCTCGGCCAGGCGGTAGACGATCAGGTCGTCCAGGATGCCGCCGTCCTGCCGGCAGATCATGGTGTACCGGGCGCGGCCCACGGAGACGGAGCCGATGTTGCCGACGAGCGCGAAGTTCAGCAGGTCCACGGCCTGGGCGCCGGTGACGGTGATCTCGCCCATGTGGGAGAGGTCGAAGAGGCCGGCCTTGGTGCGCACGGCGTTGTGCTCGTCGCGCTCGCTGCCGTACCGCAGCGGCATGTCCCAGCCCGCGAAGTCGGTCATCGTGGCGCCCAGCGAACGGTGCAGGGCGTCGAGGGCGGTCTGACGTGGGGCGCGTGCGGTCTGACTCATCAGTACTGGCTCCAGGGCATGACGGGCGAGGTCTGTCCTCCCCATCTGTCATAAACCTGAGAGGTTCACCACGCCCCGTGCGTATGACGGAGCATGACTTGCACCTTGGGTGGAGCCGTCCCGCGGGCCGAGCTGGACGCGCTCGTCGGGGGAGTGGCTCGCTTTTCAGATGTGCCTCGCCCGCGCGGTACGGGGCCTGAGAGATTCAAGGGAGGAACTTGCTCCTTCGGCGCCCCACGACGCTCCTGCGTCACCGGGGACTCTCCCGCGCGGATTCAAGCGGCCGGTATGGAGTTGGCGCGCACATCATTGCACGCGCCCCCGCTTCACAACAGCCGCAACCAGGGAGTCCCCCGGTGTCGTCTTCGTAGGGCATTACCTTCTCTTTACATACCACGGAGAAGTACTGGGGATGAGTGACGTGACGAGCATGGGGAGGCCGATCACGGTGCGCAGGAGCAGTGCTTACGCGACGACCACGGGTGTCTCGCTGCCCAGGGCGGGGGCGGTGCTGCCCGGCGCGGGCGCCGCCCTGCCCCCGCAGCCGGGCGCCCCCGCGCCGCCCGCGCGGGAGGCCGTCGCCGGTTCCCGCCGGGCCGTCGTGCGCGACCTCAGGGGCCGCTCCGGGCACGGCCCGCACCGCCTGGTGTTCGCCGCGGGGGACGTCGTGGTGGTCTCCGGGCTGCCCGGCAGCGGCAAGTCCACGCTGATGCGGCGCGCCGTGGCGGGCCCGCGCGTGGACTCCCAGGACACCCGCGACCGCTGGGCGGCCCGGGTGCCGCGCCGGATCCCGTACGCGCTCTACCGCCCCCTGGTCCGCCTCGCGCACTACGCCCACCTGCGCCGGACGCTGCGCGCGGGCACCGGCGTCGTCGTCCACGACTGCGGCACCCAGCCGTGGGTGCGCCGCTGGCTCGCCCGTGCGGCGGCCCGGCGCGGGGCCACGCTGCACCTGCTGCTGCTCGACGTGCCCGCCCCCGTGGCCCTGGACGGCCAGCGCGCCCGGGGGCGCGGGGTCTCCCGGTACGCCTTCGCGCGCCACCGCAGGACGGTCGGCCGCCTGGTCCGGGCCGCCGAGAGCGGGAGCCTTCCGCGCGGCTGCGGCTCGGCGGTGCTGCTCGACCGGGAGGCGGCGGGGGCGCTGCGCGCGCTGGGCTTCGAGGGCCGGGGCGGGTAGGGCGGGGCGCGCGGGCCCGGCGGCGTTAGGGTCGGGCCGCAGACAGCACGCAGAGCAGAGGTCGAGACAGATGGACTTTCCGGGGGACGTACCGGCACAGGCGCACGCCCATCCCTACGGCGGCTGGCCCGCCAACGAACTGGAGGAGGTGCTCGCCGCCTCGCTCGGCGCGCCGCCGTCCGAGGAGACCGGCGCACGCATGGTCGAGGTGCTGGGCCGCAGCAGGCTGTGGATCCCGCTGCCGAACGGGGGCGGGCCCGAGAGCGGCACGCTCGACCTGCCGACGCTGGAGCTCCACGGGCAGGCGTACGTGCCCGTCTTCACCTCGGAGCAGGAGTTCCAGCAGGTCACCGGGGGGCGGATGAGCTGCACGGTGGCGCCCGCGGTGGAGTTCGCGCGCGGCCTGGCGCCGGAGCTCGGCATCGCGCTCAACCCGGAGGGCACGGTGGCGGTGCCGCTGCCGCCCGCCGCGGTGGCCGCGCTGTGCCAGGTGGGTCGCACGGAGCTGGACGGGCCCGCGAGCGGCGGCCGGGTGCGGCTCTTCGAGCCGGACTGGCAGGACGACCCGGTGGACTTCCTGTCCGCCGCGGCGCAGGAGTTCGAGGCGACGGGCGCGGTGCTCAGCGCGCGGCGCTGTCTCGCCACCGTCGAGGACGAGGCCCCCACCCTGTTCATCGGCGTCGAGCTGTCCTCCTGGGAGGGCGACGCCCGGGAACTGCCCATGGCGGCCCTCGGCCGGGCCCTCGGCCGCACCCCGGTGCCCTGGCCGGTCAACCTGGTCCTCCTGGACGTGGCCCAGGATCCGGTGGGCGACTGGATGAGGGCCCGCCTCCGCCCGTTCTTCACCGCGGGCTAGGGGGAGCGCCCCGAGGGGTCAGCACCCCGGGGGACAGCGCCCCGAAGGGGCGCGGGGAACTGCGCGACCAGCCACAACGAGGCCCGCAGTCGCCGGACGGCAGAGCACGGCACAGCACGGCAAAGCTGTTCAAGCGCTAAGTCGCCACGCCCCGCTTAAGCTGGTGCCCGGTGACGCGGTCGGCGCAACGACCGCGCAGGGCACGTCGCGAAGGGGCGGTTAGGGTGAGCGCGTCGGGCACCGCTGCGGCCGGACAGGTCGAGCACATGCTGCGCCAGGTGACGCCGGGGCGCTATGACGCGTACGAGGCGCTCCTGCACGCCCTCGCCGACGGCAAGGTGTGGATGCTGCTCTGGCACGGCCAGGCCGGATCCCCCGACGCCCAGTACGGCAACATGGAGGTGGAGGGGTACGGCTACGCGCCGTGCGTGACCTCCGCCCAGGAGCTCTCCGCCAGCGGCTGGAACCGTGGCTACGAAGTGGTCGGCGGCCTCGACGTGGCCCGCGCGCTGTACCCGGACCACTACGGCCTGTGGCTCAATCCGCACGCCCCGGGCGGCGGCGTCGGCATCCCCTGGCTCGATCTGCGGCGCATCGCGGGCGGCCTCGCCACCCAGCCCGCGGGCCCGCTGCGGCTGACCGACCCGACCATCGAACTCCCGCAGTTCTACGCGCTGTTGACCCAGAACGCGCACCGGACCCCCGCCGTCCGCGCGCTGCGCCGCGCCTGGGTGCAGCCGGTGCTCGGCGCGCCCTATCTGGCCATCGGCCTGGACGTGTACGACACCTCGCCCGCGTCCGTCGACTCGGTGCGCGCGATGATGCAGCAGTCCATCGGCGCCGTCCCCGAGGGCCTGCCCGTGTCGACCGTCGCGATGGCCGACCCGCACGACCCGGTGGCGCTGTGGCTGCGCGCCAACGCCCGGCCGTTCTACGACCGCGACGCTCAGGGGGCTCCCGCTCCCGCCGCGGGCGGATACGGCTATCCCGCACAGTACTGAGACATCTCGTACGAAAGGCGTAGCAATCCCGCTGCGCGCCCATCGCGGCGAACAGGACAGTGGCTGGATTCCGTTTGCCGTCGGCGAGCTGATCAGCACCGACGTGCGCGATGTCCCCTTCTGGGGCAGGAGTGCACGTATGGACGCGTGTGGTTCCTGTGCCCCCAACTGCCCCGTGTTCGCCCGGCGTTCAATGACGTCCGGATAACGGAACACCTCGATCAGCATCACGGTTGCGCATCCATTCCCCGACAAGTCTGGTAACAGATCACGACCCCGTTGAAGACTCCCGCTCCAAGGGGCCTTCGCCCCTGTGTACGACGGACTGATCACGTCGCTACAGCGGCAAGTGCGGGCCGGTCACCGCCGGTTGAGAGGGGTCCCTGCCACGATGACGGCGCCATTGCATGACACACCTGCGGACGCGAAACCCACGGAGGAAGTCGCCCCCGCAGCTGGTGCAGGGGGGAAGAAGGTCGAGGGGCGGTCCCTCACCCAGATCGCCTGGAACCGGCTGAAGCGCGACAAGGTCGCCCTCGCGGGCGGCATCACGGTGGTCCTCCTGGTCCTCGTGGCGGTGTTCGCGCCCCTGATCGTCGGCCTGCTCGGACACCCGCCGAACGACTTCCACCAGGAGAAGCTGGACCCGCTGACGAACCTGCCCACGGGCTCGTTCGGCGGCGTGAGCAGCGACTACCTCTTCGGAGTCGAGCCCAACAAGGGCCGCGACGTGTTCAGCCGGATCGTCTACGGAGCACGCATCTCGCTGCTCGTGGCCTTCCTCGCCGCGATCGTCGCCGTGGTCCTCGGCACCCTCTTCGGGATCATCGCGGGCTACTTCGGCGGCTGGATCGACGCCCTGATCAGCCGCGTGATGGACGTGCTGCTCTCCTTCCCGCAGCTGCTCTTCATCATCTCCCTGGTCTCGGTCCTTCCCGACGACTTCCTGGGGCTCCAGGGGACGAGCGTGCGCGTCTCGATCCTCGTCCTGGTCATCGGCTTCTTCGGCTGGCCGTACATCGGGCGCATCGTGCGCGGCCAGACGCTCTCGCTCAGGGAGCGCGAGTACGTGGAGGCCGCCAAGAGCCTCGGCGGCGGCCGGCGCCACATCCTCTTCCGCGAACTCCTGCCGAACCTCGTGGCCCCCATCACCGTCTACGCCACGCTGATGATCCCCACGAACATCCTCACGGAGGCCGCCCTCAGCTTCCTGGGCGCGGGTGTCAAGCCGCCGACCGCCTCCTGGGGAGGCATGCTGCGCGACGCCCTCGAAACGTACGAGCACGACCCCATGTTCATGGTCTTCCCGGGCGTGACGATCTTCATCACGGTGCTCGCCTTCAACCTCTTCGGGGACGGTCTGCGCGACGCGCTCGACCCCAAGGGAACCCGCTAGCAGACCCGACTGACTTGCCCCTGCCGCTGGTCAGGTGGCTCTTTCCATGGTTCTTCGGCAGCGATAAGCCAGGGACCGCGAATCGGAAGGTTGCGAGAAAATGCCCACACTTCCCCCGAAAAGGCGGCTCGCCGCGGGCGCGGCCCTCGTCGTCGCGGCCCTGGTGACCACCACGGCCTGCGGCAGCGGCGACGGTGACGGTGACGGCGACGGCAAGGGAGCCGGCTACAACGCCGCCCTGAACAACGTCGCCAAGGCGTCCAAGAAGACCGGTGGCACCCTGCGCATGGTCGGGAAGCAGGACCTCGACTCCGCCGACCCGCAGCGCGCGTACTACGGCATGTCCTGGGACTTCATGCGCTTCTACACGCGCCAGCTGGTGTCGTACGACACCAAGCCGGGCAAGGCGGGCACGAAGCTGGTGCCGGACCTCGCCAAGTCCACGGCGAAGATCTCGGCCGACGGCAAGACCTACACGTACGAGCTGCGCGACGGCCTCACCTGGGAGGACGGCTCGCCGCTGACCTCCAAGGACATCAAGTACGGCATCGAGCGCATCTGGGCCAAGGACACCATCACCGGTGGCCCCGGCTATCTGCGCCAGGCGCTCGACCCCAAGGGCGAGTACCCGGGTCCGTACAAGGACAAGTCCGCGGACAAGCTCGGTCTGAAGGCGATCCAGACGCCGAACGACAAGACCATCATCTTCAAGCTGCCCAAGCGCAACGGTGACTTCGAGCAGTTCCTCGCGATGCCCTCCGGCTCCCCGGTGAAGGCGGCGAAGGACACCAAGGCGAAGTACACCTCGCGGCCGTTCTCCTCGGGCCCGTACAAGTTCGACACGTACAAGCCCGGCAAGAAGATCGTGCTCGTGCGCAACGACAAGTGGAAGAAGGCCTCGGACCCGATCCGCCCGGCGCTCCCGGACAAGATCGACGTCACCATCTCCGCCAACCTGGAGGAGAACGACAAGCGTCTGATGGCCGGCGACTACGACGTCGACCTCAACGGCACCGGCATGACCCAGTCGGGCCGCGTCACCGCCGTCCAGAAGCACCGCGACAGCGTCGACAACATGCACACGTCCTTCGTGCGCTACGTCGCCCTGATCCACACGGCGAAGCCGTTCGACAACGTCCACTGCCGCAAGGCCGTCTTCTACGCCACGGACTTCGCGAGCCTCCAGCAGACCCGCGGCGGCAAGCTCGCCGCCGGTGACATCGCCAACAGCACCTTCCCCAAGGCGATCCCGGGCTACAGCGACTACGACCCCTACGGCGTCCTGGAGCGCAAGGGCAAGCCGGACCTGGCCAAGGCCAAGGACGAGCTCAAGCAGTGCGACAAGCCGAACGGCTTCAGCGCCAAGCTCACCGCCCGCAACAACAACCCGGGTGAGGTCGACGCCGCCGAGGCGCTGCAGGCCCAGCTGAAGAAGGCGAACATCAACATCGACGTCGAGTCCCTCGACGGCGCCGACTCCGCCAGCATCACCGGTTCGCCCTCCGTGGTGAAGAAGCGCGGCTACAGCATGCAGATGTCCGGCTGGGGCCCCGACTTCCCGTCCGGCCAGGGCTACGCGCAGCCGCTGTTCGACTCGCGCTACCTGGTCGAGAACGGCAACTACAACGAGTCGCAGATCAAGGACAAGAAGATCGACGGGCTCTTCGACAAGGCGATCGCCGAGACCGACGCGGTCAAGGCCGGTGAGATCTACAAGCAGCTCGACAAGCGCATCCTCGACCAGGCCGACTGGATGCCCTTCCTGTACGAGAAGAACATCACCTGGCGCGGACCGCGGCTGACCAACGCCTACATGTCCGACGCCTACAACGGCCGGTACGACTACGTCTCGCTCGGCGTCAGCAGCAAGTAGCGCCCCACCGCCACGGCGGGCAGCCCCCGCCGTGGCACCCGTAGTTGATCAACCGTCACAACGCCGCCGATATCCGCCAGTCCGAAGGGCAGGTGATGGCCCCGGGCGGTGGTCCCGCACCCCTCACGAGGGGGCCGCGGAACCACCGCCGGGCCGCGCACAGTGCTTGCTTACCTCATCCGGCGCCTGATCGCCGTCATCATCATGGTGCTGGTCGTACTGCTCGCGACCTTCACCGTCTTCTTCATGCTGCCCAAGTGGGCTGGACAGGACATCGCCGTCCTCTTCGCCGGCAAGCAGGCCGGAGCCGAGCAGCTCGCCGGCATCCGGACCAAGCTGGGTCTCGACGACCCGCTGATCGTCCAGTTCTGGGACTTCATCAAGGGCATCCCGATGGGCCGGGACTACGCCAACGGCAGTGACGTCACGCACTGCCCGGCGCCCTGCTTCGGCTACTCCTTCCGCACCGAGGCGCCCGTCTGGGAGACCCTCAAGGACGCCCTGCCCGTGACCGGCGCGCTCGCCGCCGGCGCCTGTGTGCTGTGGCTCGCCGCCGGTGTCGCCACCGGTGTGGTCTCCGCGCTCAAGCGGGGCACCATCTGGGACCGCGCCGCGATGACCACCGCCCTCGGCGGCGTCTCGCTGCCCGTCTTCTTCACCGGCATGGTCGCGATGGGCATCTTCGTCCACAACCTGGGCTGGGTGAAGATCGCCGACAGCCTCTCGACGGACGACAGCATCGACGTCTGGTTCCAGACGCTGATCCTGCCGTGGATCGTGCTCGCCTTCCTCAACGCCGCGATGTACGCGCGCCTCACCCGCGCCACCATGATGGAAGTCCTCGGCGAGGACTACATCCGCACCGCGCGCGCCAAGGGCCTCGGCGAGTCCGTCGTCATCCGCAGACACGCCCTGCGCTCCGCGATGACGCCGATCCTCACCGTCTTCGGACTCGACCTCGGCGTCCTCATGGGCGGCGCCGTGCTCACCGAGTCCACCTTCAACCTTCCGGGCCTCGGCCTCGAAGCGGTCAGGGCCATCAGCAGCAAGGACCTGCCCGTGATCCTCGGCGTCACCCTGTGCGCGGCCCTCGCCATCGCCGTCGCCAACCTCGTCGTGGACCTTCTGTACGCCGTCATTGACCCGCGAGTGAGGCTGGGATGACCGAACTGAGCAAGAGCGGCGCCGCGGTGGGCGAGCCCACCACCGGCTCCGCGGCCCCCACCGCCTTCCTCGAGGTCCGCGACCTCAAGGTGCACTTCCCCACCGACGACGGCCTGGTGAAGTCCGTCGACGGCCTGACCTTCTCCCTGGAGAAGGGCCGCACCCTCGGCATCGTCGGCGAGTCCGGGTCCGGCAAGTCCGTGACCTCGCTCGGCATCCTCGGTCTGCACACGGCCGGGCAGTACGGCCGCCGCAAGCCGCAGCTGTCCGGCGAGATCTGGCTGAACGGCACCGAGCTGCTCAGCGCGCCGCCGGACCAGGTGCGCAAGCTGCGCGGCCGCGAGATGGCGATGATCTTCCAGGACCCGCTGTCCGCGCTGCACCCGTACTACTCCATCGGCAAGCAGATCACCGAGGCGTACCGGGTCCACCACGACGTCGACAAGAAGGTCGCCCGCAAGCGCGCCATCGAGATGCTCGACCGCGTCGGCATCCCGCAGCCGGACAAGCGGGTGGACTCCTACCCGCACGAGTTCTCCGGCGGCATGCGCCAGCGCGCGATGATCGCGATGGCCCTGGTCAACAACCCGGAGCTGCTGATCGCCGACGAGCCCACGACGGCGCTCGACGTGACGGTCCAGGCGCAGATCCTGGACCTGATCCGGGACCTGCAGAAGGAGTTCGGCTCCGCGGTCATCATGATCACCCACGACCTGGGCGTCGTGGCGGAGATGGCCGACGAACTCCTCGTGATGTACGGCGGCCGCTGCGTCGAGCGCGGCTCGGCCCAGGAGGTCTTCTACGAGCCCCAGCACCCCTACACCTGGGGCCTGCTCGGCTCGATGCCGCGCATCGACCGCGAGGAGACCGAGCGCCTCATCCCGGTCAAGGGCTCCCCGCCCAGCCTCATCAACCTGCCGAGCGGCTGCGCCTTCAACCCGCGGTGCCCCTACGCCGACGTGCCCAAGGACAACATCACGCGGACGGAGCGCCCCGAACTGACCGAGGTCGGCGCCGGCCACTTCTCGGCCTGCCACATGTCGCGCGAGGAGCGCACCCGGATCTGGACCGAAGAGATTGCGCCGAAGCTGTGACCGAGAAACGTGACGCGGCGCGGGACGACGCCGCAGTGACGGAGAAAGCCGAACAGATGACGATCCCGGAGCAGACGAAGAAGTCGTCGACGGCGCAGTCCGCGGAGACGCTGCTCAAGGTCGAGGGCCTGGTCAAGCACTTCCCCATCAAGAAGGGGCTGCTCCAGCGCCAGGTCGCGGCCGTGCAGGCCGTGGACGGCCTCACCTTCGACGTGCGGTCCGGCGAGACCCTCGGCGTCGTCGGCGAGTCCGGCTGCGGCAAGTCGACCATGGGCCGGCTCATCACCCGGCTGCTCGAACCGACCAGCGGGCGGGTGGAGTTCGAGGGCGTGGACATCACGCACCTGGGCACCGCGCGGATGCGCCCGCTGCGCCGCGACGTCCAGATGATCTTCCAGGACCCGTACTCCTCGCTGAACCCGCGCCACACCATCGGCACGATCGTGGGCGCGCCGTTCAAGCTCCAGGGCGTCAAGCCCGAGGGCGGCATCAAGAAGACCGTCCAGGAGATGCTGGAGCGCGTCGGCCTGAACCCGGAGCACTACAACCGCTATCCGCACGAGTTCTCCGGCGGCCAGCGCCAGCGCATCGGCATCGCCCGCGCGCTCGCGCTCAAGCCGAAGCTGGTGGTGGCCGACGAGCCCGTCTCCGCGCTCGACGTCTCCATCCAGGCGCAGGTGGTCAACCTCCTCGACGACCTCCAGGACGAGCTCGGGCTCACCTATGTGATCATCGCGCACGACCTGTCGGTCATCCGGCACGTGTCCGACCGGATCGCGGTGATGTACCTCGGCAAGATGGTCGAGCTCGCGGACCGCAAGGACCTCTACACCAAGCCGATGCACCCGTACACCAAGGCGCTGCTCTCCGCGGTGCCGGTGCCGGACCCCAAGCGGCGCGGTGTCAAGAGCGAGCGCATCCTGCTCCGCGGCGACGTGCCCTCGCCGATCGACCCGCCCACCGGCTGCCGCTTCCACACGCGCTGCTGGAAGGCGACGGAGATCTGCGCGGTCAAGGAGCCGCCGCTGCTCTCCCTGGAGCCCGGCCACCAGGTGGCCTGCCACCACCCGGAGAACGCGGACGACCAGGCACCCGAGGACACGAAGCTCCTCTCGGTGGCCCGGGAGGCGATCGACGTGGTGACGGTCACGACGGCCGCGGACGAGGCGGAGGCCGAGCCCGTGTCCAAGCCCGAGCCCGAGCCCGTGTCCAAGCCCGAGCCCGAGCCCGTGTCCAAGCCCGAGCCCGAGCCCGTGTCCAAGCCCGAGCCCGAGCCCGTGTCCAAGCCCGAGCCCGAGCCCGTGTCCAAGCCCGAGGCCAAGGCCAAGGCTGAAGGCGCGGCCGCGCCTTCGCAGGAAGCCGAGGCCGCGACGGAGGCCCCCGCGCCCGAGAAGGCAGCGGACCCGGAGTGATCCACCGCGCTGAGTCCCCCCGCCCGCCCGCCCCCACACGGGGCGGGCGGGCGTCGCCTTGGAGGAGAGCGACGGCGACGGTTTGAGCCCGTCCGGCGATTGAGGACGAGCGCGCCGGCGCGATGGTCCTGCGGAGGGGGGCGGGCCCCGGCGGGAGAGGGGCCCCGGGCGCGGCCCGGTGAGTGGAGCTCACCCGACGGGTGAGAATGGCTCGTGCTTCACGATTTGTTCAGCCCCTCCGTCCAGCACGCCCTGGACATCGCCGGAATCTTCGTCTTCGCGATCTCCGGCGCGCTCCTCGCCGTCCGCAAGAACTTCGACGTCTTCGGCATCGCCGTCCTCGCCGAGGTCACCGCGCTCGGCGGCGGGCTCTTCCGGGACCTGGTGATCGGCGCGGTGCCACCCGCCGCGTTCACGGACCTCGGCTACTTCCTCACCCCGCTGCTCGCCGCGCTGCTCGTGTTCTTCCTGCACCCGGAGGTCGAACGCACCCAGCTCGCCGTGAACGTCTTCGACGCGGCGGGCCTCGGCCTGTTCTGCGTCACCGGGACGGCCAAGGCGTACGACTACGGCCTCGGCCTCACCGCGTCCGCGGCCCTCGGCCTCGCCACCGCGGTGGGCGGCGGCGTCCTGCGCGACATCGTCGCCAACGAGGTGCCGTCCCTGGTGCGCTGGGACCGCGACCTGTACGCGGTGCCGGCGATCGTGGGCGCGGCGATCGTCGCCCTGTGCCTGCGCTACGACGCCCTGAACGGCTTCACGACCGGGCTCGCGATCGTCACGGCGTTCGTCCTCCGGCTGCTCGCGATGCGCTACCACTGGCGGGCGCCGCGGGCCTGGAACCGGCGGTCCTCGGCGGCGGAGGACGGCGCCTGAGGCCGGTGCCCGGGCCCCGCGGCCGCGCGCGGCGGTGGGAAACATCAAAAAGCTACCGCTTAGTAGTTTCGTGTTGTACGTTGTCGCCATGGCGGAAACAGCTGCGGCGCCCGCGCCGCGCGCGACGATCGGCAACAGCGAGTTCGACCGCGACACCGAGGTCTTCGCGCGCGCACCCGGCGTCTACGACACCGAGCTCTCGGCGGGCTGGACCATCATCAGCGCCGTCAACGGCGGCTACCTCCTCGCGCTCGTCGGCCGCGCGCTCGCGCACGCCCTGCCGCACTCCGACCCGTTCACGGTCTCCGCGCACTATCTGACGGCGTCCGAGCCGGGGCCCGCCGTCGTCCGTACGCAGGTCGTGCGCGCCGGGCGCGGCCTGTCCACCGGTCAGGCCTCCCTCTACCAGGAGGAAGGTGGGCGCGAGGTGGAGCGGCTGCGCGTCGTCGCCTCGTACGGCGACCTCGACGCGCTCCCCGACGACGTGCGCACCTCCGCGCTGCCGCCGGACCTGCCGCCCGTCGAGCAGTGCTTCGGGCCCGACGACGCGCCGGACCGCGGGGCGGTGCCCGGCAGCTCCGCGATCGCGGACCGGCTCTGGCTGAAGCTCGACCCGGCGACGCTCGGGTGGGCGCTCGGCGCGCCCTCCGGCAAGGGCGAGATGCGCGGCTGGTTCGGCCTCGCGGACGGGCGCGACCCGGATCCCCTGTCGCTGCTCCTCGCGGTGGACGCGCTGCCGCCGACGGCGTTCGAGCTGGGGCTCTCCGGCTGGGTGCCGACCATCGAGCTGACCGCGCACATCCGGGCCAGGCCCGCGCCGGGGCCGCTGCGGGTCTCCATCACCACGCGCAACCTGGCCGGGGGCTTCCTGGAGGAGGACGCCGAGGTCTGGGACACGGCCGACCGCCTGGTGGCCCAGTCCCGCCAACTGGCCAGGGCCCGCCTCTGAGGGGCCCGGCCCCGGGCAGGGGCTCACGCCGTCAGGCAGACCCCCGCGTAGGAGACCCCCGCGACCACCACCCACGCGCACAGCCCCACCAGGGCCACCCGGCCCCCCGTACGGGCCAGCGACCGCAGGTCCACCGCGCTGCCGAGCCCGAAGAGCGCCGCCCCGAGGAGGAGCTCCTGGGTGAGCCCGGCCGCGTCGAGGGCGGACCCGGACAGCAGGTCCGTACTGCGCAGGCCCACCATCAGCAGGAACCCTGCGACGAAGAGCGGCACCACCGCGGGCCGCCGCTCGCCGGGCGCGGCCGCGCCCCGGGCCCGTACGGAGACCGCGACCGCCGCGACGAGCGGCGCGAGCACGGCCACCCGCATCAGCTTGACGAGCACGCCCTCGCCGAGCGCGTCACCCCCCGCGGTCTGCGCGGTCGCCACCACCTGCCCCACGTCGTGCACGCTGGCCCCCACCCACCGCCCGAACTCCGCGTCGGTGAGCCCCAAGGGCCCCTGGAGCAGCGGCAGCACGGCGATCGCGAGCGTGCCGCACAGCGTGACGACGGCCACGGACACGGCGGTGTCCCGCTCCTCGCTCTTGGACACGTCGCCGACCGCGCCGATCGCGGAGGCACCGCAGATCGAGTAGCCGGTGGCGATCAGCAGGGGCTGGTCGCCGGGGAGCCCGAGCCGCCGGCCGAGCCACCAGGTGCCGAAGAACGTGGCCGCCACCGTCACGAGCACCATCGCGACGGTCTGCCAGCCCACGCCGAGCACGTCGTCGAGGCTGAGCTTCAGGCCGAGGAGCACCACGCCCACCCGCATCAGGCGCTTCGCCGCGAAGGTGAGCCCGGCCTTGGCGGGCCCGCGCACCCACGTCCGCGTACCGGGTACGTGCGCGGCGGCCAGGCCGAGCACGATGGCGACGGTCAGCATCGGCACACCGGGCAGCAGCCGGTGCGTCAGCCAGGCGAGCGCCACCGCGGCCGCGGCGAGGGCGAGCCCCGGCCAGGGGCCGGGCCCGGCCCCTGGCCCGGCGGCGGGGGGCGCGGGCTTCGCCGGGCGCTGCCCGAGCAGCGCCATCAGCGGTCGGCCGGGAGGTCGTACACCCGCCGCACGCTGGTGCCGAGCCGGGAGATGTCGGCGCCGTAGACGTGCAGGGATATCGCGCGCCCCGCGCCCGCGTTCCACACCCGGTGGATGTCACCGGGGGGCGCGAAGCCGCACACCGCGCCGGTGGGGTTGACGACGTCCTCGGTGGCGATGAGCCGCGCGGACGTGCCGGGCCCGGCCGCGGGCACGAGCCGGTAGCGCCGCTCGTGCTCCTCGCCCTCGTGCACCCCGGTCACGCACCAGGAGACGTGGTCGTGCACGGACGTGCGCTGGCCGGGCATCCAGACGAGCGCGACGACGGAGAAGCTGCCGTCGGCCTCGGCGTGCAGGAGGTGCTGCCGGTAGCGGTCGGGGTCGCCCTCGCACTGCTCGTCGGTGAGCAGGCCGTCCGCGCCGAGGTGCGGCGCGAGCCGCTCGCCGACGAGGTAGGCGGTCAGGTCCGGCGGCAGACCGCGGCCGACGGCCTCGCGGATGTCGGCGACGAGCGCGTCGGTCCGCTCGGTGGTGCGGGCGGGCGGAGCGTGGTGCGCGGTGGGGGTGGTCATACTCGCAGCGTCGACCCGCACCATCCATCACGTCCAACGACAGTTTCTTCGCGTTGGGTTAAAAAATGCTTATGGATGGCGGGGCCGGTGGCCGGATTCCGGGGGTCAGCAGCCCATCCGGTTCGCCGCGACCGCCTTCAGCTCGTCCAGGACGAGCGCCGTCGCGGGGATCCTCAGGTGCTCGCGCAGGACGTACGCGGACACCTGTCGCCGCGACGCCGGGTCCAGCGGGCGGCCCGTGACGGAGCGGTGGCACAGGAAGTTGAGGACGAGCCCCGGCATCATGGCGATGCCGAGCCCCTCGGAGACGAGGCTCTGGATGACCAGGTTGTCGTCGGTGGTGAAGGCGATGTCGGGCGCGAAGCCCTGCTCGGCGCACTCGTGCAGGAAGTTGGCCCGGCAGCGCAGGCACCCGGCGATCCAGCGCTCGTCGGACAGATCGGCCAGGCGCACCGAGCGGCGCCTGGCCAGCGGGTGCCCGGTCGGCAGCAGGACCGTCAACTGGTCCTCCATCAGCGGTACTTCGACGACCTCGTCCGGCACGTCCTCGCGCAGGCCGGGGTAGGTGAAGGCCAGCGTGATGTCGGCGTCGCCGTGCACGAGGCGCTGGAGCGACTCCGGCGGCTCGTACTCCTGGAGCTCGACGCGGATGCCGCGGTGGCCGCGGGCGAGCCGGGCGAGGGCCTCCGGTATCAGCGTGGCGGTGGCGCTCGGGAACGCGCAGAGCCGGACGCGGCCGGTGCGCAGGCGCGTGATCGCGTTCATCTGCTGCTGGGCGGCGTCGATGTTGCCGAGGATGACTCCCGCGTGCCGGGACAGCGCTTCGCCCGCCTCGGTCAGACGCATGCGGCGGCCGACGCGGGTGAACAGGACCGTGCCCACGGACCGTTCGAGCGCCTTCATCTGCTGGGTGATCGCGGGCTGCGTATAGCCGAGCGAGCGGGCCGCCGCCGAGTACGAGCCGGTGCGGACCACTTCGTGGAAGGACCTGATGTGCCGGGAGTCGAACACCCCCGAATCATAAGCAGGATTTGGGAAGACCTGAGGAGTGTTTCCCGTCGCTTTTGGATCCGGCGCGCGGGACCCGGGTGGGGCGCGCGGCGGACCGGGGGCGTGTGGGGCGTGCGGCCCGGGGCGTCAGGGGCGCCGTGGACGCGGGGCCGCGCGCGGGTTCCCGGCGGGGGCTGCGCGATCCTTGTGCCCGTGAAGTCCGACCGGCTCCTGTCGATCCTGCTGCTGCTCCAGACCCGGGGGCGCGTGTCCGCGCCCGAGCTCGCCGAGCGCCTGGAGGTGTCCGTCCGCACCATCTACCGCGACGTCGACGCGCTGTCCGCCTCCGGCGTCCCGGTGTACGCCGAGCGCGGGCGGCACGGCGGCATCGCCCTGCTGCCCGGCTACCGCACGGACGTCACGGGGCTGACCGCCGACGAGTCCCGCGCGCTGTTCCTGCTCGCGGCGGGGGGCGCGCACGCGGCGCTCGGCCTGGACGCCGCGCTCGGCTCGGCCCTGCGCAAGGTGATGGCGGCGCTGCCCGAACCGCACCGGCCCGCCGCCGAGCTGACGAGCCGCCGCATCCTGGTGGACGCCGAGCGCTGGACCCGCGGACCGGGCGCCGGCCTGCCCGTGGACCACCTGGGGGTGCTCCAGGACGCCGTCCTCGCGGACCGGCGGCTGCGGGTGCGCTACCGGCACAGCGGCGCGAGCGAGCCGCGGGCGTACACCCTCGATCCGTACGGCCTGGTGTCCAAGGCGGGCGTCTGGTACCTGGTGGCCGACCGGGGCGGCAGGCCGCGGCTGTTCCGCGCCGACCGGGTGCGCGCGGCGCGGCTGACGGACGAGCCGGTCAGGCGCCGGGCGGGCGTGGAACTCGCGCACGTCTGGGAGGAGCTGAAGCGGCGGGTGGAGCGGCGCGCGGGCGGCGTCGAGGTGACCGTGCGGGTGCGCCGCGAGCGCTACGAGCAGTTCCTTCGACTCCAGGTCGGCACGCTCACGCGGGTGGCCGAGGACGACGGCGCGGGGGAGTGGGTCACCGTCGTGCTCACGCTGGAGGCGGTGGGCGCGGCCCGCATGCTGCTGCCCTTCGCCGCCTCCGTGGAGGTCGTGTCACCCCCGGAGGTGCGCGAGGACTTGGCGCGGGCCGCCGCGGCCGTCACTGACCTCTACCGTCAGTGAGCTCCGGAGAGGCCCGCACCCAGGAAACGACCGAGCTCCCCGGTGAGTTCCGCCGGCGCGTCCTCCTGTACGAGATGTCCCGCGCCCTCGACGAGGCGCAGCTCGGCGCCCGGCACGAGCCCGGCGAGCTCGTGCCCGCGCGCCACCGGGATCCAGGTGTCCTCGGTGCCCCAGCAGATGAGCACGGGCGGCTCCACCTCGCCGTACCGGCCCTGGATCTCGTCGGTGAAGCGCTGGTCGTTCTGCTCGATCTGCCGGTAGAACGCGGGCCTGCCCGCCTCGGTGCACCAGGGCGCGACGAGCCGGTCCAGGACGGCCGGGTGCAGCCCGCGGTGGCTCGCGGAGCCGACGTACTCCCGCACAACGGCCTCGTGCAGCGCGGGCGGCAGCTGCCCGAACACCTCGGCGTGCGCGCCGAGCAGCCGGTACGTGGGCGAGCCCCAGGGCGCGAGCGCCACCGGGTCGACGAGGGCGAGCCGGGCGTAGCGGGCGCCGTGCAGGAGGTGGGCGCGCAGCGCGACGCAGCCGCCGAAGTCGTGGGCGACGACGGCCGGGCGCCGCTCGCCGTCCAGGCCCCAGTGGGTGAGCAGTTCGGTGAGGACGCGGCCCTGCGCGGCGAGCGACACGTCCTGCCCGGCACGCATCTCCGAGGCGCCGTACCCGGGCAGGTCCCACACGTGCACGCGGTGGTCGCGCGCGAGGGCCCGGGCGACGCCCCGCCACACGTACGAGGAGAAGGGCGTGCCGTGGACGAGGACGACGGGGCTCGCGTCCTCGGGCCCGAGCGCGGCCCAGCGGACGGCGCCGGACGAGGAGGCGAAGGTCCGGTCGAGCGCCCAGTCGGCGTGCGTGTTCGTCATGGGTGTCGAGGCTAGTTGCCCCTTACCGGCGTGTCGAGGTGTGCGGGGGCGCACCCGCTCGGGCGCCCTCCGCCGGTGCGTCGAGCCAGTGGCGGCGGCCGAGGCCCACCAGGCGCAGCTGGCTGCGGGCCGTGTCGGTGACCTCGCCCTCGTCGTCGGTCTCCAGGAGCGCGGAGGCCGTCATCACCATGTGGTCCACGTATGTCCGCGCGAGCATCAGGAGGTCGTCCCCGCTCCAGCCCGCGGCCTCCGACTCCTCGGCGAACCGGTCCGCCACCTCCCGCGCGAACAGCGCGAGCTGGTCGCCGATGGCCTCGCGTACGGCCCGTACGCCGCCGTGCCGCTCCCGCGCGATGAAGCGCACGTGCGCGGGGTACGCGCGTACGTAGGAGGCGATCAACTCGACGGCGCCCGCGATGCGTTCCTCACCGTCGCCGGTGGCCGCGAGCATCGCCGCGAGCGTCGTGTGCAGGCTGCCCAGGGCCTCCTCGACGAGTGCCACGCCCAGGTCGGCGGTGTCGCGGAAGTGCCGGTAGAAGGCGGTGGGCGCCACGCCCACGGCGCGGGTGACCTCGCGCAGGCCCAGGCTGGACAGGCTCTGCTCCTCCAGCAGGCGCAGGGCGGCGTCCAGGAGGGCCTGCCGGGTCTTCTGCTTCTGGGCCTGCCGGGTGCCGACGGGCCGGTCGCCGAGGGTGTGACTCATGCCATGCAGTTAACAACTGTTCTCCCAGTTTCGGAAGCCGAGGGGCGAGTAGACTCAGAAGTCAGTGAACAGTTGTAACCACAAGCGTTCACCGAAGAGAGGCGTACTCATGCTGTTCCTCGTCGCCGCACTCCTGCTGCTCGGCGTCGCCATGGGCACCGTGGCGCACGTCCCGCTGTCCGTCACGCTCGTCCTGGCCACGGTCATCGGGCTGTGGCTCGTGGTCTTCGCGGTGCGCGAGCGCCGCGCGCGCCCGCGCTGACGCGGTGCGCCCCGTCCCCCGTCCTCTGCCCCGTACGACATCCGCCTCACCCTGAGGAGTCGCACACCATGCAACTCACCGCGCTGAAGCCGTCCGCGAAGCCGTACGAGGAGCCTGCGGCGGACCCGTCCGACGACGCCTTCGCGGAGGCGAACGCCGAGCCGTCCGGCGCGCGGCCCGTCGGGCGCCGGGACACCGACGGCATGGCCGTCGCCTCCTTCGTCCTCGGGCTGCTCGGCCTGCTCGTCCTGAACATCGTGCTCGGCCCCGTCGCGATCGCGCTCGCCTGCGTCGCGCTGTGGCGAGGTACCGCCCGGCGCGGCCGCGCCCTGCTCGGGCTTGGGCTCGGCGTCGCCGACCTCGTGGTTCTCGCCACGCTCGTCTCCCTGGACGGCACGGTCTCCTGGAGCCTGGCGGGCTGACCCGGCCCGAGCACGGCGGATCCCGGCCGGGCAGGGGCCACCGGGGTCCGGGCGCCCGGGCGCGGCTCGTAGAATCGTGCCCACCATGGCCTACCTCGACCACGCCGCGACCACGCCCATGCTTCCGGAGGCGATCGCGGCGCTGACCGCGCAGCTCGCCGTCACCGGTAACGCCTCCTCGCTGCACGCGGCCGGCCGCCGGGCGCGGCGCACCGTCGAGGAGTCCCGCGAGGCCCTCGCCGACGCGCTCGGCGCCCGCCCCAGCGAGGTGGTGTTCACCTCCGGCGGCACGGAGGCTGACAACCTCGCGGTGAAGGGCCTGTACTGGGCGCGCCGCGCCGCCGACCCGGCCCGCACCCGCGTCCTCGCCAGCCCCGTCGAGCACCACGCCGTCCTCGACGCCGTCGACTGGCTCGGGGAGCACGAGGGCGCCACCGTCGAGTACCTCCCCGTCGACGCGCACGGGCGCGTGCACCCCGAGGCGCTGCGCGAGGCCATCGCGCGCGATCCCGGCAGCGTCGCCCTCGCCACCGTCATGTGGGCCAACAACGAGATCGGCACCCTCCAGCCGGTGCGCGAACTGGCCGACGTCTGCGCCGAGTTCGACGTGCCGCTGCACGCCGACGCCGTCCAGGCCTTCGGCCAGGTGCCCGTCGACTTCGGCGCCTCCGGGCTCGCCGCGATGACCGTCTCCGGCCACAAGATCGGCGGCCCCTACGGCATCGGCGCCCTGCTGCTCGGACGCGCCTACAGCCCCGTGCCCGTGCTGCACGGCGGCGGCCAGGAGCGGCACGTGCGCTCCGGCACGCTCGACGTGCCCGCGGTCGCCGCCTTCGCCGTGGCCGGGCGGCTCGCCGCCGAGCGCCGCGAGTGGTTCGCCCGCGAGGTCGGGGCGCTCCGCGACGACCTGGTCGACGCCGTCCGCGCCGCCGTGCCCGACGCCGTCCTCGGCGGGGACCCGGACCCCGCGGGCCGGCTGCCCGCCAACGCCCACTTCACCTTCCCCGGCTGCGAGGGCGACTCGCTCCTGCTGCTCCTGGACGCGCAGGGCATCGAGTGCTCGACCGGCTCGGCCTGCACCGCGGGCGTCGCCCAGCCCAGCCACGTCCTGCTCGCCACCGGCACCGACCCCGACCTGGCGCGCGGGACGCTGCGCTTCTCGCTCGGCCACACGTCGACGAAGGCGGACGTGGACGCGGTGGCGGCGGCGATCGGCCCGGCGGTGGAGCGGGCGCGGTCGGCGGGCCTGAGCTAGGGCCTGTCCGACCTGCCCTGGGTCCGGTCCGCCCCCGGCCGTCTTCGCGGGGCCTCGCGGGCCGCGCGCACCAGGCGCAGATACCGGTCCCAGTCCCAGTGCGGGCCCGGGTCGGTGTGGTCCGTGCCCTCGACCTCCACGTGGCCGATGATGTGCTTCCGGTCCACCGGGATGTCGTACCGCTCGCAGATTCCGGCGGTGAGCCGCGCCGAGGACGCGTACATGGCGGCGGTGAACGACGCCTTCTTGTCGACGAAGCCCTCGTGCTCGATGCCCACACTGCGCTCGTTCATGTCCCTGTTGCCCGCGTGGTAGGCCACGTCGAGCTCGCGGATCATCTGGGCGACGTGGCCGTCCTTGCGGATCACGTAGTGCGCGGCGGCGCCGTGGCCGGGGTCCTTGAAGACCCTCAGCGCAGAGGCGTACCCGCCCTGCACCACGTGGATCACCACGCGGTCGATCGTGTAGTCCGAGGGGCGGTCGGCGCGCCGCCAGTTCGCGCTGGAGGCCGCTATCCACTGCGCGCCGGGCGCGTCCACCTCGCCCTCCCTGCGCTTCTTCACGACCCCGGGCAGGCGCCACCACAGGCGGCCCAGCTCGTCGCGGGCCAGGAAGGCCGCGCCGACGCCCGCCGCGGCGCCGCCGACGAGCAGCGCGCGCCGGGTCGACCCGCGCCGGGGCCCGGGCGGCGGCTCCGTGCCCTCGGCGCTCTCGTCCTTCGTCTCGCTCACGTCCCCCATGTGATCGTGAACGGATACGCACGGGCGAGAGGTTCCCGCCGCCCCGTACCCTGTTAGGGCTATGACTTCGCAGACCCCGCAGCGCACCAGCCGCCCGCTCCGTGTCCTCGCCGCCATGTCCGGCGGTGTGGACTCCGCCGTCGCCGCCGCCCGCGCCGCCGAAGCCGGGCACGACGTGACCGGAGTGCACCTGGCGCTCTCGGCGAACCCGCAGTCGTTCCGGACCGGCGCGCGCGGGTGCTGCACCATCGAGGACTCCCGTGACGCGCGCCGCGCCGCGGACGTCATCGGCATCCCGTTCTACGTGTGGGACCTCGCCGAGCGGTTCCGCGAGGACGTGGTCGAGGACTTCATCGCCGAGTACGAGGCGGGGCGTACGCCCAACCCGTGCCTGCGCTGCAACGAGAAGATCAAGTTCGCCGCGCTCCTGGACAAGGCCCTCGCCCTCGGCTTCGACGCGGTCTGCACCGGCCACTACGCGCAGGTGATCGTCCGCGAGGACGGCACCCGCGAGCTGCACCGCGCCTCCGACATGGCCAAGGACCAGAGTTACGTCCTCGGCGTCCTGGACGACCGGCAGCTCGCGCACGCCCTGTTCCCGCTCGGCGACACGGTCACCACCAAGGACGAGATCCGCGCGGAGGCCGAGCGCCGCGGCCTCGCGGTCGCCAAGAAGCCGGACTCCCACGACATCTGCTTCATCGCCGACGGCGACACCCAGGGCTTCCTCGCCTCCCGCCTCGGCAAGGCGGAGGGCGACATCGTCGACGAGTCCGGGGCCGTGCTCGGCACCCACGAGGGCGCCTTCGGCTTCACCATCGGCCAGCGCAAGGGCCTCAGGATCGGCACCCCCGCCCCCGACGGCAAGCCGCGCTACGTCCTGGACATCTCGCCGGTGAACAACACGGTGACGGTCGGCCCCGCCGCCGCCCTCGACGTGACCGCCCTCACGGCCCTCAAGCCCCGCTGGTGCGGCACGGCCCCCTCCGGAGCGGGCGCGTACACCGCCCAGCTGCGCGCCCACGGCGACGAGACGCCCGTCACGGCGGAGCTGACGTCCGACGGCGAGCTGCGGGTCTCCTTCACCGAGCCGGTCCGCGGCGTCGCCCCCGGCCAGGCGATCGTCCTGTACGACGGCACGCGCGTGGTCGGCTCGGCGACCATCGCCACGACCCACCGGGCCGCGGCGGCCGTCTGACCCCGCGGGGCCCGCGACACGCCCCCGGCGGCCCCCGGGGGCTTCCCGTTTAGCGCGCATTGATCGGCTGTGGATCGCCGTGCGGTGGCATGGCCGCATGATCCCCAGCAGAACCCCGGCGCGCGCCGCCAGACGCGGAGCGTCCCTCTTCACCGCGGCGCTCGCCGTCACCGTCGCCCTCGGTACGCTGGCGACCGGAGCCGTGGCCCAGCCGCGCCCGGACGCCCCGCGGGCGACCCCGTCCATGGCGTCCCACCCGGGACCCCCGAAGTCCGTCCAGCCCAAGAAGGGCAGCAACAAGGTCCCCACGCTGCCGTCGGCACCCCTCAAGGGCCTGCCCACGCTCCAGGAGGCCAAGAAGAAGGGCCTCATCGCGGGGCCGGTCAAGTCCCGGGGCGGGGTGAAGCTGCGGTCCTTCCCCGAAGCGAACTGCTCCGAACCGCCGCAGGGCTCGGGCTACCACGACTACCTCAAGCCCGGCGAGTGCCTCACCCCCGGCAAGTACATCGCCGCGTACATCCACACGCTGATGTGGTACGAGCTGTGGGTCCAGGACGACGGCAACGTCGTCCTCTACAAGAACGACACGTGGTACAAGCCCGTCTGGCAGACCAACACCCGTGGCTGGAACGTGTCGCTGTGGATGCAGCGCGACGGCAACGTCGTCGTCTACGACGCGCAGGGCAACCCGCTGTGGCACCTGGGGACGCACGGCTGCGGCGACTGGGGAGCGTGGCTGCGGGTGCAGTCCGACGCCAACCTGGTCCTGTACGACCGCAACTGGGGCCCGCTCTGGGCGCGCTTCAACGGCCCCTCCACCCGCCCGTGCTGACGAAAGCCGACACCTCCATGAACCGCCGCACCACCCTGATCACCACGGCGCTCGCCGCCGTCCTCGCCCTGGGCGCCCTGGCTCCCGCCGCCACGGCCGAGCCGCGCCCCGACGCCGCACGGGCGAGCGCGCCCACGGCGTCCCACCCGGTCCCTCCGAAGTCCGTCCGGCCGAAGAAGGGCGACAAGGTCCCCACGCTGCCGTCGGCACCCCTCAAGGGTCTGCCTACGCTCCAGGAGGCCAGGAAGAAGGGGCTCCTCTCGGGGCCGGTGCGCTCCAAGGGCGCGGTGAAGCCGCTGGCCTTCCCCGACTCCGGCTGCTCCACGCCGCCGCAGGGCTGGGGCTACCACGACTACCTCAAGCCCGGTGAGTGCCTGACGCGGGACAAGTACATCGCCGTCAACGTCGAGGCGTCGCGCTGGTACGAGCTGTGGGTCCAGGACGACGGCAACATCGTCCTCTACAACCACGTCTTCGCGTTCTACGAGCCGCTCTGGGAGACCAACACCCGTGGCTGGAACGTGTCGCTGTGGATGCAGCGGGACGGCAACGTCGTCGCCTACGACGGGCAGGGCAGGCCCCTGTGGTCCCTGGGGACGAGCGGGTGCGGCAGCCGGGGGGCGTGGCTGCGGCTCCAGGCGGACGCCAACATGGTCCTGTACGACCGCGACTGGCGGGCGCTCTGGGCACGCTACGACGGCCCCTCGTCGCGGCCCTGCTGAGCCGCTGAGCGCCTGAAGGGGGGCCGGGGCAATGGCCCCTGGCCCCCCCCTTTCGCCGGCCGTGGCCCTCAGACCACCTGGAGCACGATCTTGCCCTGGGTGCGGCCGCGCTCCCCGTAGGCGTGTGCCTCGGCCGCGCTCTCCAGGGGGAGCACCTTGTCGATCTCCGCGCGCAGCGCGCCCTCCTCCACCAGGCGGGCGATCTCCAGCATGCCGTGGCGGTCGGGCTCGACGATCGTCCAGCCGGTGTGCACGCCGAGGGCCTCGGCGCGCGCGGCGTCGGGGAGCCCGCCCGGGTCGGGGAGAGTGACCAGGTGGCCGCCCCGGCGCAGCACGGGCAGCGACCGGGGGCCGTACTCGCCGCCGACGCCGTCCAGGACGACGTCCACGTCCCGCACCGCCGCCGCGAAGTCCGTCGCCGTGTAGTCGATCAGCTCGTCCGCGCCCAGGCCCCGCAGGAAGGCGTGCTTGTCGGCGCGTGCCGTGCCGATGACGTACGCGCCGTGCGCCTTGGCGATCTGCACGGCCAGGTGGCCCACGCCGCCCGCGGCCGCGTGGATCAGGACCCGCTGCCCGGCGCGCAGGCCCGCCGTCTCGATCAGGCCCTGCCAGGCGGTCAGCGCGGCCAGCGGCAGGGCGGCCGCCTGGACGTGGTCGACGGCGGCGGGCTTGCGCGCGAAGCGGCGCGCGGGCGCCGTCACGTACTCGGCGTAGCCGCCCGCCTGCTCCGGGAAGCGCGGCATGCCGAACACCTCGTCACCGGGTGCGAAGAGGGTCACTCCGGGGCCCACGGCCTCGACGGTCCCCGAGACGTCGTAGCCGAGGATCGGCGTGTCGCCCCAGGTGCCGAACGCGCCCGTGGCGCGGGTCTTCCAGTCGACGGGGTTCACGCCCGCCGCGTGCACCTTGACCAGGATCTCGGTGAGACCGGGCTCCGGGCGGTCCACCTCCACGGGGACCAGGACGTCGGGGGCGCCCCACGCGCGCGGGCTGACGGCACGCATGGTCGGTCGGGTCGGGCGGATCGGGTGGACGCTGGGCGAACTCATTGATCTTGTCCTTTGCGGTGAACGGTCACCGGATGTCCGGCGAACGCTCACCAGCGTGCGGCCCGGCGGCCCGGCGTAGTGCTGGCAGTCTGGCCATCATGTGACAGGATCTGGCCATGAGCTCGTTCACCGCACCCGGCCGCCCCCACCGCGTCGCCGTCCTCGCCCTGGACGACGTCTACGCCTTCGAGCTGGGCATTCCCTCACGCGTCTTCGGCAACGCGGAGGACGCGGCGGGACGGCCGCTGTACGAGGTCGTGGTGTGCACGGTGGACGGGCGCCCGGTGCGGACCGACGCGGGCTTCTCCGTGGTCGTCGAGCACGGCCCCGAGGCGCTCGACGACGCCGACACCGTGGTGATCCCGCCCATCCCCCCTCGCGAGGGGGCGTCGGCCACCGACGGCCTCTCCGCGCCGCTGGCCGCCGCGCTCGACCGGGTGCGCCCGGGCACGCGCCTGGTGTCGTTCTGCAGCGCCTCGTTCGTCCTCGCGGCCGCCGGTCTCCTGGACGGGCGGCCCGCGACCACGCACTGGCAGGTCGCCGAGCAGTTCCGGCGCGCGTTCCCGCGCGTGCGGCTCGACGAGGACGTGCTGTTCGTGGACGACGGCGACATCCTCACCTCCGCGGGCGTCGCCGCCGGGGTGGACCTCTGTCTGCACCTGGTGCGCCGCGACCACGGCAGTGCCGTCGCCAACCACGTGGCCCGGCGCTGCGTGGTCCCGCCGTGGCGCGACGGCGGGCAGGCGCAGTACATCGAACGGCCCGTCCCGGAGCCGACGGTCGCCACCACGGCGCCCACGCGCGCGTGGGCGCTCGAACGCCTCCAGGAGCCGCTGACGCTCGGCGAGATGGCGGACCACGCCCGCATGAGCCTGCGCACGTTCACGCGCCGGTTCCGCGACGAGGTGGGCACCACGCCGGGCCGCTGGCTCACGGCCCAGCGCATCGAGGTGGCACGCCACCTCCTGGAGAGCAGCGACCTGTCCATCGACCTGGTGGCCCACCGCGCGGGCTTCGGCACCGCCAACTCCCTGCGCCAGCACATGCGGTCCGTGCTCGGCGTGTCACCGGCGGCGTACCGCAGGACGTTCGCGGCCGTCCCTCAGGAGGCCTTCGCCACCTCCTCGGTCGCGTAGAAGCACAGGTGGTCCTTGATCTCGGCCACCTCGGCCTTGGGCTCCGGATACGCCCACACCTGGTCCTCGCCGCCGGGCAGCGACCAGTAGGAGGCCGTGCCCTTGAACGGGCAGTACGTGTGCGTGCCGGACGGCGTGAGCAGATCGGTCCGCACGTCCTGCGGCGGCAGGTAGTAGCGCACCGGACAGCCCGTCTCGCGCAGCACCAGGGGGCGCTTGCTCTCCGCCACGACCTGTCCGTCGTGCTCCACGCGCACGTGCTGGGTGCCCTGCTCGATGGTGATGCGATGTCCTGCGGTCACGGTCATCCCTTTCGCCGGGGTCGCCTCGTCTGTGCCGGGGCCGCCTCGTACAGCACGCGGGGCGGCGGACTTCTTCCGCCGCCCCCGGGGCGCCCGTGGCGGACCGTACGGTAGGGCGCATGAACATCTGCGTCTTCCTCTCCGCCGCCGACCTGCCCGAGACCTACACCCGCCCCGCCCGCCAGTTCGCCGAGCTGCTCGGCAAGGGCGGCCACACCCTGGTGTGGGGCGGCTCCGACACGGGCCTGATGAAGGTCGTGGCGGACGGCGTGCACGAGGCGGGCGGGCGGCTCACCGGCGTGTCGGTGGACTTCCTCGCCGCCAAGGTCAGGACCGGCGTCGACGACATGGTGATAGCCAGGGACCTCGCCGAGCGCAAGGCGCTCCTCCTGGAGAAGGCCGACGCGGTCGTCGTCATGGTCGGCGGCACCGGCACCCTCGACGAGGCCACCGAGATCCTGGAGCTGAAGAAGCACGGCCGCACCACCAAGCCGGTCGTGCTGCTCAACACGGCGGGGTTCTACGACGGGTTGCGGGAGCAGTTCCGCCGCATGGAGGACGAGGGCTTCCTGCCGGTGCCGCTGACCGACCTGGTCTTCTTCGCGGAGGAGCCGGTGGGCGCCCTGGCGTACCTGGAGGAGTCGGTGGGAGTGCGCTGAGGCGCCGGGGGTCCCGGGACGGCGCGGAAGGCGCACACGGGCACCCGGGCCCGGCGGGAGCGGCCCGCTGCCACCGGCTCGCTCACGGCCGCCCGCCGCGCCCCGCCGCCGGGCGCCCCGCCCCGGCTCGCATCCGGGAGCGCGCGGCCGGAATGCGACCATAAGCGCATGGCAACTCATGTGATCACCGGGGCGGGCTCCGGCATCGGGGCCGCAGTGGCCCGCCGTCTCCACGCGCGCGGGGACGACCTCGTGCTGCACGCGCGCGACGCGGGCCGCGCCAAGGAGCTCGCCGCCGAGTTCCCGGGCGCGAGCACCCTCGTCGGCGACCTGAACGACCCGGACAAGCTCTCCTGGGCCTTCTCCCACCAGACGCTCCCCGACCGCGTGGACTCCCTGCTCCACATCGCGGGCGTCGTCGACCTCGGCCCGGTCGGCGACCTCACCCCCAAGGCCTGGCGCCACCAGCTGAACGTGAACCTGATCGCGCCCGCCGAGCTGACCCGGCACTTCCTGCCCCAACTCCGCGTCTCCCAGGGGCACGTGCTCTTCGTGAACTCCGGCGCGGGACTGCACGCGGGCGCCGAGTGGTCCGCGTACGCCGCCTCCAAGCACGGCCTGAAGGCCCTCGCGGACTCCCTGCGCCAGGAGGAGCACGGCAACGGCGTCCGCGTCACCTCCGTGTACCCCGGCCGCACCGCGAGCCCGATGCAGGTCAAGGTGCACCAGCAGGAGGGCAAGGAGTACGACGCCGCGCGGTGGATCGACCCCGAGTCCGTGGCGACGACGATCCTGATGGCCCTCGACCTGCCGCGCGACGCGGAGGTCAACGACCTGACGGTGCGGCCCGGACGGTGAGCACGGCGGTGAGCACCGAGGACACCTGGACCCTGGGACCGGCCACCGGCGTCGGCTCGATGCCCGGCGGCGACGCCCGGGAGGCCGCGAAGACCGTCACCGGCACCTTCGAGACCCCCGAGCAGGGCATTCCGCACCTGCCGGAGCTGCCCGCGCGCGGCCCCGGCGCCGACATGATCGGCCGTACCGCGGGGCTGCTCGTCGAGCTCTACGCACGCGTGGAGCCCAGCGGCTGGCGGGTCGGCGACCGGCCGGGACGGGACACGCGGCGCGCGGTGTCCTGGCTCGGCGAGGACCTCGACGCCCTGGAGGAGTTCACCCAGGGCTACGAAGGTCCCCTGAAGGTCCAGGTGGTCGGCCCCTGGACGCTCGCCGCCGCCCTGGAGCTGAAGAACGGCGAGGCGATGGTCTCCGATCCCGGCGCCTGCCGGGACCTGGCCGGGTCCCTCGCCGAGGGCCTGCGCGCCCACCTCGCGCAGGTGCGCAAGCGGGTGCCGGGCGCCCGGCTCGTGCTCCAGCTCGACGAGCCGTCGCTGACCGCCGTACTGCGCGGCCGGATCAAGACCGCCAGCGAGTACCGCACCCACCGCGCCGCGGACCGCCAGGTCGTGGAGAGCGCCCTGCGCGAGGTCATGGCCGTGCACGAAGGACCGGTCGTCGTGCACTCCTGCGCGCCCGACGTGCCCTTCGCGCTGCTGCGCAGGGCGGGCGCGCACGGCCTGTCGTTCGACTTCTCGCTCCTCACCGAGCGTGACGACGAGGTCCTGGGCGAGGCCGTCGAGGCCGGGACGAAGCTGTTCGCCGGTGTCGTGCCGGGCACGGACGGCCCATTGTCAGACCCTGCCGGTAGCGTCATGGGTGTCAGGACGTTCTGGCGCAGGCTGGGGCTGAATCCGGGGTCGCTCGCGGAGTCGGTCACGGTCACGCCGTCGTGCGGTCTCGCGGGTGCTTCGCCCGCATATGCCCGGGCGGCGCTCGCGCACTGTGTGCGGGCAGCGAGATCGCTCGCGGACTCTCCTGAGTAACGCTGAGCAACTGGGTCTGAAGGTAACGGGAGGACGAGACGGTGGCTGTCGAACAGGAAGGCGCGGTGCCTGCGCAGGCGCGCGAGCAGCACGCCCAGCTGGCCGAGCGGATCGAGGAGCACCGCTTCCGGTACTACGTGAAGGACCAGCCGGTCATCAGCGACGCCGAGTTCGACAAGCTCCTGCGCTCGCTGGAAGCCCTGGAGGAGCAGCACCCGGAGCTGCGCACACCGGACTCGCCGACCCAGAAGGTCGCCGGTGCGTACGAGACGGACTTCGCCTCCGTCGAGCACCGCGAGCGCATGCTCTCCCTGGACAACGCCTTCGACGACGAGGAGCTGGCCGCCTGGGCCGACCGCGTGGCCAAGGACGTCGGCTCCCCGGACTACCACCTGCTGTGCGAGCTGAAGGTCGACGGCCTCGCGGTCAACCTGACGTACGAGCAGGGCAGGCTCACCCGCGCCGCCACCCGCGGCGACGGCCGCACCGGCGAGGACATCACGCCGAACGTGCGCACCATCGCCGACATCCCCGACCGCCTCCAGGGAGACAGCGTCCCGGCGTTCGTGGAGATCCGCGGCGAGGTCTTCTTCCCCATGGAGAAGTTCCAGGAGCTCAACGCCCGCCTGGTCGCGGCGGGCGACAAGCCCTTCGCCAACCCGCGCAACGCGGCGGCGGGTTCGCTGCGCCAGAAGGACCCCCGCGTCACCGCCACGCGCCCGCTGCACATGGTGGTGCACGGCATCGGCGCCCGCGAGGGCCTCGACATCGACCGCCTCTCGCAGGCGTACGCCCTGCTGCGCGAGTGGGGCCTGCCCACCGCCCGGCACAACAAGGTCGTCGAAGGCCTCGACGGCGTACGCGAGTTCATCACGTACTTCGGGGAGAACCGCCACTCCGTGGAGCACGAGATCGACGGCGTCGTCGTCAAGCTCGACGAGATCCCGCTCCAGGGCCGCCTCGGCTCCACCTCGCGCGCCCCGCGCTGGGCCATCGCGTGGAAGTACGCGCCGGAGGAGGTCAACACCAAGCTGATCGACATCAGGGTCGGCGTCGGCCGCACGGGCCGCGTCACGCCCTACGCCCAGGTCGAGCCCGTCACCGTCGCGGGCTCGGAGGTCGAGTTCGCCACGCTGCACAACCAGGACGTGGTCAAGGCCAAGGGCGTCTTCATCGGCGACACGGTCGTGATCCGCAAGGCGGGCGACGTCATCCCGGAGATCCTCGGCCCCGTCGTCGACCTGCGCGACGGCAGCGAGCGCGAGTTCGTCATGCCCACCGAGTGCCCCGAGTGCGGCACGGCCCTGCGGGCCATGAAGGAGGGCGACATCGACCTCCGCTGCCCGAACGGCCAGACCTGCCCCGCCCAGCTGCGCGAGCGCCTCTTCTACCTGGCGGGCCGCAAGTGCCTGGACATCGAGAACTTCGGCTATGTGGCCGCCGCCGCGCTCACCCGCCCCCTGGAGCCCGCGACGCCCCCGATCCTCGACGAGGGCGACATCTTCGACCTGAAGGTCGAGGAGCTGCTCCCCATCAAGTCGCACGTCCTCGACCAGGACTCGGGCCTGCCCAAGCGGGACCCGAAGACGGGCGAGGAGAAGGTCGTGACCTTCTTCGCCAACCAGAAGGGCGAGCCGAAGAAGAACACCCTCGCCATGCTGGAGAACATCCAGGCCGCCAAGGAGCGTCCGCTGGCCCGGATCCTCACCGGCCTGTCCATCCGCCACGTGGGCCCGGTGGCCGCCGAGGCGCTCGCCCGCGAGTTCCGCTCCATCGACCGCATCGAGCAGGCCACGGAGGAGGAGCTGGCCGCCGTCGAGGGTGTCGGCCCGACCATCGCCGCCTCGCTCAAGGAGTGGTTCGCCGAGGGCTGGCACCAGGAGATCATCCGCAAGTGGCGGGCCGCGGGCGTCCGCATGGAGGAGGAGGGCGGCGGCGAGGACGAGGGCCCGCGCCCCCTCGAAGGCCTCACCGTCGTCGTCACCGGAACGCTGCAGAACTACACGCGGGATGGCGCGAAAGAGGCGCTCCAGAGCCGCGGAGCCAAAGTCACCGGTTCCGTTTCAAAGAAGACCGGATTCGTCGTGGTGGGGGACAACCCCGGCTCGAAGTACGACAAGGCCATGCAAGTGAAGGTTCCCGTACTCGATGAGGACGGCTTCGCGGTCCTGCTGGAACAAGGGGCGGACGCCGCCCGGGAAGCCGCGCTTCCGACCGAAGAATAGCGGTTGAAGGCCACCCGTTCAGCGCATACCAGATGCATACGGGTGGCCGGGTCGCATTCGGGCAACCGTAGACGACCGCTGCCCGTGGAAGCCTTCTGCGGCCTACTGTTGAGGTGTGCGCCTGCCGTGCCCCGCATGCGGGCGGGGTGTCCCCTGCTCGTGTCGTGGAGAGCCGGGGGAAGGGTTTTCGGACGCGGCTGTCAGGACGTGAGTCCGCGTGGCGTGGGCACCGCCGGCTGTGAGAGGGACGGGAATGGAACCGACCGAGAGCGTCGCCCCGGACTCATGGCTGCGGTCGCGCCTGCGGCGCGGGCTCGGCGGGTGGCGGTGCCGCCGCGCCGCCCGGTCGGCCGCGGGCGCCCACGCCGACACCGACGAGCGGGCCGAACGGCCTGCCCAGGCCCCCGAGATCCGTCCCAGGGAACGGGCGTGGACCCACGGCGGCACCCTCCTCGACGACGGCGCTCCAGCGGCCTGGGGGTCGTCTCCCGGCTGCGTAACGGGCTTTTCCGGCCCAGCTGGTGCCGTACAGGGGGGAGTAACGGCCATTCGGGGTACGGCAGTTGGTGAGGGACCGGAAGCAGGCGGGCGGGACGCGCCCGGGCGGGGCGGCGGAGGTCGAGGAACGTCAGGCCCGGCGGAGGCTGGTGTGACGGCTAGTGCCGAAGACGCGCGGCGGAGTGCGGCCGGTGGTGCCGCGGGCCCTTCCCCCGTGCGGGACGTGGCGGGTGGCGCGAGCGGCGCGCCCGCCGTGCGCGGTGCGACGGGCGCGGGCGCCCCGGGAGCGCGGACCGCGGCAGGCGGGCCCGCCGCCGGTGCTTCCGGTGTGCGGGGCGCGGTGAGCGCGGCCGCGGGCGGGTCCGGCGCCGCGCGGGGAAGCACGGCCGGCCGGCGCGGACGGTGGCGCGGCGGGCGCGGCGCGCACGAGCGGGCCGTGGACCAGCCGGACGGCCTGGACGGCATCGACGGCCTGGACGGCATGGAGCAGGACGGCCGCGGCTGGCAGCTGCTGCCCATGGCCGTCGTCGCGGCCGCCGCGATCGTCCTCGGCACCGGCTTCTTCCACGCCTTCACCGGCGGCCACCCGCTGTTCCCCTCCGGCACGGTCGGCTGGTCGCTCGCCGTCCTGACCGGCCTCATCGTCGGCCACCTCGTCGCGCTCGGCCGCGACCGCTGGTGGGGCGGCACCGGCTCCGGCGGCGCGCTCACCGTCGCGGTCCTGCTGCTGTACGGCTGGATGCCCGCGGGCATGGTCAGCCTCACCGTCGTCGTCCTCGTCGGGGTCGCGCGCCGCCACCGCTGGCGCCAGGGCGTGCTGCACGGCGCCGTCGACATCCTGGGCATCGGCGCGGGCGCCCTCACGCTGGCCGCTTTCGGCACCGCACCGGCCGCCGACGCGCCCTGGAATCCCGAGAGTTGGGACCTGTACACGGCCCCCGAGGTGGGCCTCGTCGCCGTCGCGTACCTGGCCGTCACCCGCGTCCTGCTCTGGTACGTGCACGCCCCGCGCACCGGCGCGCTGCCCACCGTCACCCGCACCGCGCTGGTCCGCCAGGGCCTGCTCGGCGTGGCCCTGCTCGGCATCGCCCCGCTGATCTGCGTCGTCGCGATGTCGCTCCCGCTGCTCCTGCCGCTGTTCACGATCCCGCTCGTCGCGCTCGACTCCACGCTGTGGATCGCCCGCGCCAGAGCGGAGGAGCAGCTGCGCGACCCGCTCACCGGCCTTCCCAACCGGCAGTGGCTCCTGGAGCGGACCTGGACGGCCCTGGACGACGCGGAGCGCATCGGCGCCCGCTCCGCCCTGATGCTGATCGACATGGACCGCTTCCGGTCGGTCAACGACACCCTCGGGCACCTCGCGGGCGACCGGCTGCTGCTCCAGATCGCCGACCGCCTGCGGCTCGCGCTGCCGCGCGGCGCGGAGGCGGCCCGGCTCGGCGGCGACGAGTTCGCGGTGCTGCTGCCCGTCGCCGACTCCACCACGTCCGCGCAGCGCGTCGCCCGCCAGCTCGTCGGCGCGCTCGGCTCCCCGCTGGACCTCGACGGCCTCACCCTGGTCCTGGAGGCCAGCGCCGGACTCGCCGTCTTCCCCGACCACGCGCTCGACGCGGAGGGCCTGCTGCGCCGCGCCGACGTCGCGATGTACCAGGCCAAGCGGGACCGTACGGGCGTGGAGGTGTACGAGTCCAAGCGCGACTCCAACACCCCCGACCGCCTGGGCCTGTTGGGCGATCTGCGCCGCGCCCTCGACGCGGGCGACGTGGAGCTGCACTACCAGCCGAAGGTCCGCTTCGACGGCGAGGTGGCGGGCCTGGAGGCGCTGGTGCGCTGGGTGCACCCCGAGCGCGGCAAGGTGCCGCCGGACGAGTTCATCGCCATCGCCGAGTCGTCGGGCCTCATGCCGCACCTGACCGAGTACGTCCTGGAGTCGGCCCTCGCCCAGGTCGCCCGATGGCGCTCCCAGGGGCTCAACGTGCCCGTCGCGGTGAACGTGTCCCCGCGCGACGTGCACACCCCCGGCTTCGCGGGCGCCGTCGCCGCGCGCCTGGCCCGCCACGGGGTGCCCGCGGGCGCGCTCCAGCTGGAGATAACGGAACACGTGCTCCTGGAGGACCCGCAGCGCGCCGCGGACACCCTCGCCGGGCTCACCGGGCACGGCGTGAAGATGTCCCTCGACGACTTCGGCACCGGGTACTCCTCCCTCGTGCACCTGCGCCGCCTGCCGGTGAGCGAGCTGAAGATCGACCGCTCCTTCGTGGCGCGGCTCGCCGTCGACACCGAGGACGCCGAGATCGTGCGCTGCACCGTCGACCTCGCCCACTCGCTGGGGCTGCTCGTCGTCGCCGAGGGCGTCGAGGACGACGAGACCTGGGAGCGCCTGCGGGACCTCGGCTGCGACGCGGTGCAGGGGTGGCTCGTCGCCGCGGCGATGCCGCCCAGCGAGACCACGGCCTGGCTGCGCGCCCGCGGCGAGGGCGCCACGCACCGGCCCGTCGACCCGGCGCCCGGGCCCGCCGCACCCGACCCGGCGCCGCCGTCGCCCAGCCGCGCGGTGCAGTGACCCGGCGGGCGCGGGCCGCGTTCAGCGCGCCGCGCGCTCGTCCTCACGGACCGGACCCGCCGGGGCCACCACCGCTTCGCGGCGCGTCCGCCCGCCCGGGACGGGCCGGACCGACCGCAGCCGGAACGCCACGGCGGCCCACACCACGAAGCCGACACCCAGCCACACGTACGCGTTGCCCACCACCACGTGGAACGGATCCCACTGGAGCTCGCGCTGCCAGTGCGGCACGTACCAGAGCAGGCCGTACGGCAGGAGCGGGCGGGACGGGTCCCAGGTGCCGAAGCCATCGATACGGATCGGCCACGCCGCGAACAGCGCGAACAGGCCAGCCGTCCACAGCCACGCCGACGCCGTGCGCCGCCGCAGCGCCGCGTCCGCCGCCAGGACGAAGCCGGGGACGATCCACACCCAGTGATGGGTCCACGACAGCGGCGAGCAGACCAGCATCAGGGCGCCCACCACGCACACCGCGACCAGCTCCCGGCCCCGCCGCGAGGCCCGCGCCGCCGCGCCGAGGCCCGCCACGGCGAATACCCCGCACACCGCGCCCCACACGGGCCCGCCGACGCCGTCGGCGCCGAGGCCGAAGCGGACGAAGAGGCCGTTCAGGGACTGGTTCGCCAGATACTCGCGGCCGCCCGCGCTGCCCGCGAACGCCCCGCCCCAGAAGTCCGCCGACGCCTGGGGCAGCGCCCACCAGCCCGCCGCGACCGTCCCGGCGAAGACGGCAGCGGCCACGCCCGCGGCCCGGTACCGGCGGGTGAGCAGCAGATACACCACGAACAGGCCCGGGGTGAGCTTCAGGCCCGCCGCGACGCCGATGCCCACGCCCTTCCACGGGCGGCGGTCGGGCGTGGCCAGATCGGTGAGGACGAGGGCGAGCAGGATCAGGTTGACCTGCCCGAAGTCCAGGTTCTGCAGCACCGGCTCCGTCCACAGCGCGAGGCCGCACACCGCGAGCGCGCACCCGGCGGTGGCCGGGCCCGGGCGCCGCCCCGCCATGCGGGCCGCGGCCCAGGCCGAGAGCGCCATCGCCGCGAGGGAGAGGCCCGCCATCAGCCGGGCGGCGACGGTCAGGTCCAGATCGCTCAGGGCGCGGAAGGGGAGGAGGGCGACGGGCGGATAGAGGTACGGCAGGGAGTGGACGCCGAACCTCCCGCCGTACAGCTCGTGCTCCGGGGCGGTCGCCGCGTCCAGATAGACGCTGAGGTCCGCGGGGGTGCGGTGCGACGCGTACGTCGGGTCGTTGATCAGGGTCCACCACGCGGTGAGCGACAGGGCCAGGGCGAGGGCCCCGGCTCCGAGTGCCACCGGGCCTGGCCAGGGGCCTCTCGCCCCGGGGAATTGCATGCGCATGCCGCGCATGCTGCGCTGCCCGGGGGCGGGCGGGGGCGCAGCGCACCGGGGCCGCCCAATTGTCGTACCGCGACATCCCCCGCGGGGCGCCCCAGGCCCGCCCCTTCCCGAACCGGGGGCTGCCGCCCCCGGGCCCCCGCCTTTCCGGCGCTGCGCGCCTCGTCCTCAAACGCCGGACGGGCTGAAAGTCTCCGCTGCGGGCCGTGGGTCTTCAGCCCGTCCGGCGTTTGAGGACAAGCGCGCCAGCGCAAGAAAGGGGCGGGCGGGTGGGGAAGAACCCGCGGAGCGACGCCCGGTCCGGGGCGGTAGCCCTGGGCCTTGTCCGTCGAGCGCGCCCCCGCGAGAGGAAAGCGTTTCGCGGTCAGCTGTGCGCGCCCCATAGGATTGGGTCCACATCCATCACGCTCACCCCAGAGGATCGCTGCATGCCTGGCATCACGCGCGAGGAGGTCGCACACCTCGCCCGCCTTGCACGTCTGGAGTTGAAGGACGAAGAGCTCGACCACTTCGCCGGACAGCTCGACGACATCATCGGCGCGGTCGCCCGCGTCTCGGAGGTCGCCGACCAAGACGTACCGCCGACCTCCCACCCGCTGCCGCTGACGAACGTCATGCGCGCGGACGAGGTCCGTCCGTCGCTCACCCCCGAGCAGGCGCTCTCGGGCGCCCCGGCCCAGGAGCAGCAGCGTTTCAAGGTGCCGCAGATCCTGGGGGAGGACTAACCGAACATGACGGACATCATCAAGCTCACCGCCGCCGGGATCGCCGAGAAGATCGCCTCCGGCGAGCTCACCGCGGTCGAGGTCACCGAGGCCCACCTGGCCCGCATCGAGGCCGTCGACGAGAAGGTGCACGCCTTCCTGCACGTCGACCGCGAGGGCGCGCTCGCGCAGGCCCGCGCCGTGGACGAGAAGCGCGCCAGGGGCGAGAAGCTCGGCCCGCTGGCCGGCGTGCCGCTCGCGCTCAAGGACATCTTCACCACCGAGGGCGTTCCGACGACCGTCGGTTCGAAGATCCTCGAAGGGTGGATCCCGCCGTACGACGCCACCGTGACGAAGCGGCTCAAGGAAGCCGGCGTCGTCATCCTCGGCAAGACCAACATGGACGAGTTCGCCATGGGGTCCTCCACCGAGAACAGCGCGTACGGACCGACCGGCAACCCGTGGGACCTGACCCGGATCCCCGGCGGCTCCGGCGGCGGCTCCAGCGCGGCCCTCGCCGCGTACGAGGCCCCGCTCGCCATCGGCACGGACACCGGCGGCTCCATCCGCCAGCCCGCGGCCGTCACCGGCACGGTCGGCGTCAAGCCGACGTACGGCGGCGTCTCGCGCTACGGCATGGTGGCCTTCTCCAGCTCCCTGGACCAGGGTGGCCCCTGCGCCCGCACCGTCCTCGACGCGGCGCTGCTGCACGAGGCCATCGCCGGGCACGACCCGCTCGACTCCACCTCCATCGACGCCCCGGTCCCCGCAGTCGTCGAGGCCGCGCGCAACGGCTCGGTGGCGGGCATGCGCGTCGGCGTCGTCAAGCAGTTCTCCGGCGAGGGCTACCAGGCCGGTGTCGTCCAGCGCTTCAACGAGTCCGTCGAGCTGCTGAAGTCGCTCGGCGCCACCGTCGTCGAGCTGGACTGCCCGTCCTTCGACCTGGGCCTGTCGGCGTACTACCTGATCGCGCCGTCCGAGTGCTCCTCGAACCTCGCGCGCTTCGACGCCATGCGCTACGGCCTGCGCGTCGGTGACGACGGCACCAAGTCCGCCGAGGACGTCACCGCGCTGACCCGCGAGGCCGGCTTCGGCGACGAGGTCAAGCGCCGCGTCATGCTCGGCACGTACGCGCTCAGCTCCGGCTACTACGACGCGTACTACGGCTCCGCGCAGAAGGTCCGCACGCTGATCACGCGGGACTTCGAGAAGGCCTTCGAGCAGGTCGACGTCATCGTGTCGCCGACCACGCCGACCACCGCCTTCCCGATCGGCGAGCGCGCCGACGACCCGATGGCGATGTACCTGGCCGACCTGTGCACCATCCCGACCAACCTGGCGGGCAACGCCGCCATGTCGCTGCCCTGCGGCCTCGCGCCGGAGGACGGCCTTCCGGTCGGTCTGCAGATCATCGCTCCCGCCATGAAGGACGACCGCCTGTACAAGGTGGGGGCAGCCGTCGAGGCCGCCTTCGTGGAAAGGTGGGGCCACCCGCTGCTTGAGGAGGCACCGTCGCTGTGAGCAACAAGACGCTGGCCAAGGCCAAGGGCTTCAAGAAGTCCAGGACCGGCACGTATCTGTCCATCGGCACCACCGCCTTCGGTGCGCTCAGCACGCTCAAGCAGGTCAAGAAGGCCCGTGCCGAGCACGACGCGCTGCAGCTCGTCGACGCCGTCGTCTCCGCGGCCGCCATCGTCACCGGCATCGCCATCCTGGTGCGCGAGCTCAAGCGCATCGGTGACGACGACGTTCTGCTCGGCTGAGAGGGAAGTTCCAACACCGTGACTGTCACGACCACCCCCGACCTGGTGCCGTACGAGGACGCGCTCGCGTCGTACGACCCCGTCATGGGCCTCGAGGTCCACGTCGAGCTCGGCACCAAGACGAAGATGTTCTGCGGCTGCTCCACCGAGCTCAAGCAGGACGCCAACTCGCAGACCTGCCCGACCTGCCTCGGCCTGCCCGGTGCGCTGCCCGTGGTCAACGCCGTCGGCGTCGAGTCCGCGATCAAGATCGGTCTGGCGCTGCACTGCGAGATCGCCGAGTGGTGCCGCTTCGCCCGGAAGAACTACTTCTATCCGGACATGCCGAAGAACTTCCAGACCTCCCAGTACGACGAGCCGATCGCCTTCAACGGCTATCTGGACGTCCAGCTGGAGGACGGCGAGGTCTTCCGCGTGGAGATCGAGCGCGCCCACATGGAGGAGGACACCGGCAAGTCGACGCACGTCGGCGGCGCCACGGGCCGCATCCACGGCGCGTCCCACTCCCTGCTCGACTACAACCGCGCGGGCATCCCGCTCATCGAGATCGTCACCAAGCCGATCGTCGGTGCCGGGGCGCGCGCCCCCGAGGTCGCCAAGGCGTACGTCGCCGAGCTGCGCGAGCTCATCAAGGCGCTCGGCGTCTCCGAGGCGCGCATGGAGCAGGGCCAGATGCGCTGCGACGTGAACCTCTCGCTGCGCCCGCACGGCCGGGAGAAGTTCGGCACCCGCTCCGAGACGAAGAACGTGAACTCGCTGCGGTCCGTGGAGCGCGCCGCGCGCTTCGAGATCCAGCGGCACGCGGCCGTGCTCTCCTCCGGCGGCACGATCGTCCAGGAGACCCGGCACTTCCACGAGGACGACGGCTCCACCACGTCGGGCCGGGTGAAGGAGGAGGCGGAGGACTACCGCTACTTCCCGGAGCCCGACCTGGTGCCGGTCGCCCCGTCCCGCGAGTGGGTCGAGGCGCTCCGTGCCGAGCTGCCGGAGCTTCCGCTCGCGCAGCGCAACCGGCTGCGCGAGGAGTGGGGCGTCTCCGCCCACGACATGCAGGCGATCCTCAACGCCGGTGCGATCGGCCCGATCGTCGCCACCATCAACGCGGGCGCGGACGCGGTGTCCGCCCGCAAGTGGTGGATGGGCGAGCTCGCGCGCAACGCGAACGAGCAGGGCGTCGAGCTCGGCGCGCTGCCCATCACGCCGGAGCAGGTCGCCCGGGTGAGCGAGCTGGTCGCCTCCGGTGACCTGAACGACAAGCTGGCCCGTCAGGTCATCGACGGCGTGCTCAAGGGCGAGGGCGACCCCGACCAGGTCGTCGAGAAGCGCGGCCTGAAGGTCGTCTCGGACGACGGCGCCCTGACGGCGGCCGTCGAGGAGGCCATCGCGGGCAACCCGGGCGTCGCGGACAAGATCCGCGGCGGCAAGGTGGCCGCGGCCGGGGCGCTGGTCGGCGCGGTCATGAAGGCCACCCGTGGCCAGGCCGACGCGGCCCGCGTCAAGGAGCTCATCCTGGAGAAGCTGGGCGTCGAGGGCTGACACCCGCGCTTTTCGCGCACGGCAGGGGCGCCGCATCCGGACCGGGTGCGGCGCCCCTTCGCGTACGCGGGACCCGAAGGCGGCGGCAAAGCGCCGACGTTCACCGCGACTTTGGTCAACAGCCTTCCCCCTGCCATCGAGAGTCACTACCGTCCCAGCTCAGCAGACCAATGGATCACCGGACAACCATTGGGTGTCGACTGGAGGTTGGGCGTGGCAGCGGAGATTTCGCGCAGACGGTTGATGGCAGTGGGCGGCGGCGCGCTCGGCGCCGCCACGGTCGGGTCCTTCCTGCCGCCGTCCCTTCAGGAGGCGCTCGCGAAGGAGCCGCCGAAGGGCGGGCTCGACGCCATCGAGCACGTGGTCGTCCTGATGCAGGAGAACCGCTCCTTCGACCACTACTTCGGCTCCCTGCGCGGCGTCCGCGGCTTCGGCGACCGCAACGCCGTCCAACTCCCCAGCGGCAAGAGCGTGTTCGAGCAGCCCGGCGCCGGACGGTCCGTGCTGCCGTTCCCGGTGCGCGAGGCCGCCGCCACGCAGAAGAAGGACCTCCAGTACATCGGCGCCCTCGACCACTCCTGGAGCGGCGGTGCCAAGGCCTGGCACGACGGCTGGATGGACGGCTGGGTGACGGCCAAGACCGCCGCCACGATGGCGTACTACACGCGCCAGGACATCCCGCTGCACTACGAGCTCGCCGACACCTTCACGGTCTGCGACGCCTACCACTCGTCCATCCACACCTCCACCAGCCCCAACCGCAACCACCTGTGGAGCGGCAAGACGGGCTTCGAGGCGTCCGGCAAGCGGGCCGTCGACAACGACGCGTACGACGAGGGCAAGCACCCCGGCTACGACTGGGGGACGTACGCCGAGCGCCTGGAGAAGGCGGGTGTGAGCTGGCAGACGTACACCGAGTGGGAGAACTTCACCGACAACCAGATCGAGTTCTTCACCACCTTCAAGGCCATCGCCCGCAAGGCGCTCGCCAAGACGGAATTCACCTTCATGGAGGCCTTCTACGCCAAGGTCCGCGACGCCAAGGACGAGACGGAGCGGGCCCGGCTGCTCGCCGCGCTCGACGACGGCGTGCGGTCGCTGACCCGGCGCGAGCGGTCGCTCTTCGAGCGGGGCCTCAGGCGGGTGCCGACCGGCAAGCTCGCCGAGACCTTCGCGCGGGACGTCGCCCGGGGCAAGCTGGCGAAGGTCAGCTACCTGGTGCCGTCCGCCGTCGACTCCGAGCACCCTTCGGTCTCCTCGCCGATCCACAGCGCCACCATCGTCTACAAGGTCCTGGACGCGCTCGCCTCGCACCCGGAGGTGTGGCGGCGCACCGCCGTGTTCATCAACTACGACGAGAACGACGGCTTCTTCGACCACGTGCCGCCGCCCGTGCCCGGCACCGACGACCCCGACGGCGCCGAGGAGCGCTGGCAGGGCCTGCCGACCGGGCTCGGCGCCCGCGTGCCGATGCTCGTCGTGTCGCCCTGGAGCGTCGGCGGGTACGTGTCCTCCGAGGTCTTCGACCACACCTCCGTGGTGCGCTTCCTGGAGCGCTGGACCGGGGTGCGCGAGCCCAACATCAGCGCCTGGCGCCGCCGGGTCACCGGCGATCTGACCGGCGCCTTCGACTTCGACCGCGGCCACCGGCAGCCGGAGGTGGAGCAGCCCGGCGCGATCCCGCCGTTCAGCGGCCGCTGGCAGCCGCAGCCGCCCGTCCAGCAGTCGATGCCCCGCCAGGAGCCGGGCGTGCGCCGGGCCCGCCCGCTGCCGTACCAGCCGGACGCCGACGCCAGGGCCGCCAAGGACGGCACGCTCTCGGTGCGGCTGCGCAACGGCGGCCGGCGCAGCGCGCACTTCGCGCTGTACCCGTACGCCGGGGAGTTCCCGACACCGCAGCACCAGGACGTCCGCCACGAGGGCCGCTGGTCCGTGCCGCTGCGCGGGGACGCCTACCGCTTCACGGTCACCGGGCCGAACGGGTTCCGCCGCGAGTTCGCGGGCGGCAAGGACGGCGTCGCCGCGCTCTCCTCGGCGATCACCCGGCGCGAGCTGCACCTCACCGTCGCCAACCGGGGCAAGGAGCCGCTGGTCTTCACCGTCAGGCCGCTCGGCTACGTGGACGCGGACGAGGTCCGGCGGCGCACCCGGACCGTGCGCGTGCGGCCGGGCAGCAGCCGCACCGTCGCCTGGCGGACGTCGGACGAGCGCGGCTGGTACGACGTCGAGGTGACGGCAGCGGGCGACAAGGCCTTCCGGCGGCGGCTGATGGGCCACATCGAGAACGGCCGCGCCAGCGTCTCGGGCTGACCGACGGGCCGGTACGCGTGGTGCGGGGGCATACGGGTGTGGCCCGTGTGCCCCCGCGTGTCGGCTGCGCCGCCGGCGCCCGGGCGGACTTCCCTGAGCTGTTGTGAGGCTGGACACGAAACGGACTAAGGATCTCCGGTGGCTGTCAGAGTGGCTCCCGCATGGCCCATCCCGGTCATGTCGCCGCACAAGCGGCCACATGATCTTTATCCGTCCATGCCGATCATGTAGTACTTCAAGCAGTAGACGTGTTCTTTTCGGGTCAATTCCGATGCTTCCCGGCTGCCCCGACGAGGATCCACGAGTCACTCAGGGAGCCAGTCCGTGGCAGCACTCGCCCGGTGGTGCGTCCAGCACCGCCTCGTCGCCGTACTGCTCTGGCTCCTCGCACTCGGCGGCACGGCGACCGCTGCCGCCGCTGTCGGATCGGCGTACTCCAACGACTACGAAGTGCCCGGCACCGAGTCCAACCGCGCGAGCCAGCTCCTCAAGGACGGCTTCCCGAGCCTCGGCGGCGACAGCAACACCGTCGTCTGGCACACCGGCGGCGACCAGTCCGTGCGGGCCGCCGCCGTCGAGCAGACGATGACCGAGACGCTCGACGAGATCGCCGAGCTGCCGGGCGTGGCCTCCGTCACCAGCCCCTACACCGAGCGCGGCGCCGACCGGATCAGCGCGGACGGCCACACCGCGTACGCCACGGTCACCTTCCGCGACCAGCTGGAATCCATCGCCCCCGGCGAGGCGCGCGCCGTCGTCGAGACGGCGGAGGCCGCCGAGACCAAGGGCCTGGACGTGGCCCTCGGCGGCGGCGCCATCGGCCTCACGGAGACCAAGAGCGCCAAGAGCGCCGAGATCGTCGGCGTGGCCGTCGCCGCCGTCGTGCTGTTCCTCGCCTTCGGCTCGCTCGCCGCCTCGGCCCTGCCCATCGCCACGGCGGTCGTCTCCGTCGGCACGGCGTACGCGGGCATAGTGCTGCTCGGCCACGTCATGTCGGTCGCCGACTTCGCACCCATGCTCGGCACCCTGATCGGCCTTGGCGTCGGCATCGACTACGCCCTGTTCATCGTCACGCGCCACCGCAAGGGCCTCAAACGCGGCCTGCCGGTCGCCGAGGCCGCGGAGCGGGCCGTCGCCACCACCGGCCGCGCCGTCGTCTTCGCGGGCGCCACCGTCTGCATCGCGCTGCTCGGCATGCTGATCCTGCGCCTGAGCTTCCTCAACGGCGTCGCCATCGCCGCCTCCCTGACCGTCGTCCTCACGGTCGCCGCCTCCGTGACGCTGCTGCCCGCGCTGCTCTCGTTCACAGGGCCGCGCGCCCTCAGCCGCCGCGAGCGGCGCAGGCTCGCCGAGCGCGGGCCCGAGCCGGAGGTGCCCACCGGGCTCGCCGCCCGCTGGTCGGCGTTCGTGGAGCGCCACCCCAAGCTGCTCGGCGCCCTCGCGGTCGTGGTCATGGCGGTACTCGCCGTGCCGACGCTCTCGCTCCGCCTCGGCACCTCCGACCAGGGCAACAACCCCGCGGCGGCCACCACGCGGCAGGCCTACGACCTGCTCGCCGACGGCTTCGGCCCCGGCGTGAACGGCCCGCTCACCCTCGTCACGGACGTCCGCGGCGCCCCCGACCGGCTCGCCCTGGACAACCTCGGCGCGACCCTGGAGTCCACCCCGGGCGTCGCCTCCGTGAGCCCCGTGACCTACGCCGACGGCGGTGACGCGGCCTTCCTCACCGTCGTACCGGACTCCGCACCCCAGTCGAAGGCCACCAGCGACCTCGTCGACCGGCTCCGCGGCGAGGTCCTGCCGCGGGCCGAGGCCGACACCTCCCTCGACCTCCACGTCGGCGGTGTCACGGCGGGCTACGACGACTTCGCGGAGATCATCGTCGGCAAGCTGCCGCTGTTCGTGGGCGTCGTCATCGGCCTGGGCTGCGTCCTCCTGCTCCTCGCCTTCCGCTCGGTCGGCATACCGCTGAAGGCCGCCGTCATGAACGTCGCGGCGGTCGCCGCCGCCTTCGGCGTCGTGGTCGCGGTCTTCCAGTGGGGCTGGGGCAGCGAACTGATGGGCCTGGGACGCGCGGGCCCCATCGAGCCCTTCCTGCCCGTCATCATGGTCTCGGTCCTCTTCGGCCTCTCCATGGACTACCAGGTCTTCCTGGTCAGCCGGATGTACGAGGAGTGGCTGGAGACCGGCGACAACCGCGTGGCCGTCCGCGTCGGCCTCGCCGAGACCAGCCGCGTCATCAACTCCGCGGCCGTCATCATGATCTCGGTGTTCCTCGCCTTCGTGCTCAGCGGGGACCGGGTGATCGCGATGTTCGGCATCGCCCTCGCGGCGGCCGTCGCGCTCGACGCGTTCGTGCTGCGCACGCTGCTCGTGCCCGCCCTCATGCACCTGCTCGGCGGGGCCAATTGGTGGCTGCCGCGCAGCCTGGACCGCTGGCTGCCGCGGATCAGTATTGAGGTGCCCGAGCGCCGCACACGTGCGAGGATCCCCGGGCACCGCGCGCGCGACGAGATCGCGTACGCACCGCTGGAGAAGCGCTAGCCGCAGGACCGCCGAGGGAGAGCCGGATGCTCGCCATACCCGTGGGGGAGGGGGCCGAACTGCGGCCCCTGGAGCCGTGGAACGCCGAGGAGTTCCTGGAACACGTCGACCGGGCCCGGGAGTTCGCCAGCCCCTGGGTGCCGATGACCGCCAAGGTCACGGACCTGGACTCCGCCCGCGGAGTCCTCCAGCGGTACGCGGACAAGCAGGCCGCGGACACCGGCCGGATGTACGGCATCTGGCTGGACGGCACGCTCGTCGGCGGTGTCTTCTTCCGGATCTTCGACGCCGAGACCGACTCCTGCGAGGTCGGCGTCTGGCTCGAACCTTCCGCCACCGGCCGCGGCCTCATCACCACCGCCGCCCGCGTCCTCATCGACTGGGCCGTCGACCAGCGCGGCATCCACCGCGTGGAGTGGCTCGTCTCCTCCCGCAACGACCCCAGCAAGGCCGTGGCCAAGCGGCTCGGCCTGATCCGCGACGGCGTGCTGCGGGAGAGCTTCCCCTGGCAGGGCATCCGCCACGACATGGAGGTCTGGTCGGTGCTCGCGCCCGAGTGGCGGGCGGCCCGCACCGCGCGTTAAGGGGCTTCTCAGACTCCGTCCGTACGGTGCGGAGCATGGGAACGAAGAGCGCCAACGAGACGGACGAGACGGTAGCGACGGACGAGACGGCAGCGTCGGACGAGGCGCCTAAGGAGGTACCTCAGACCCCGGAGCCCTCTAAGGCCCTTGCCGAGGCCGGTGAGCCCGAGGCCGGTGAGCCCGAGGCCGACGAGCCTGAGGCCGATGAGCCTCAGGACGTGCTCGCCGAGGACGAACCCGCCGCCGCGCCGTCGGGCGTCGGGCAGGGGGCGGCCGCCCTCGTCGCCGCCGCGCTCGGCCTGATCGGCCTCTCCGGAGGGTGGCTCGGCACGGTCGCCTCGGCCCGCGAGTCCCTGATCGGCCAGCTCAACACCTCCCAGGGCGCGGGGGTGGCCCGCCAGGTCCAGGAGGTCTACGGCGACTCCTGGAAGACGACGGCCCTGGTGGCGGGCGCGTTCGCCCTCGCCGCCCTGGTGGTCGGCGCCGCCGCCCTGCTCCGCCCGGCCTTCGGCGCCCCCGACCGCGTCCAGGCCCCCTGGATCAAGTCGGTCGCCTGGGCGGGCGTCGCCCTCGGCGCCCTCGGCCTGATCCTGGCCGTGGCCAAGTACACGGACCTGCTCCTGGGCCTGCCGTCGACGAGCTAGGGCCCTCGCGGGGCCGGGGATAAGGCGCCCCCTCACACCTAAGGCCCCCCGCCCCGGGAAGATGCGGAACCTTCCCGATGTGCCGCACCCCCCTGGGAAACGAAAGTGGAGTCATCGCAGAGAGCGAGACACCACCACCCAGGGGGAAAAGAAGATGTTCGACTACGAGATCCACCAGTTCCGCGCCGCCGAGCTCGCCCAGGAAGCCGCCCACCACCGCCTCGTACGGGAGGCGCTCAAGGCCGCCAAGCCCCGCCGCCGGGTGCTCGGCCGGGAAGCCGCCGAGGCCCGTCTCGCGGCGGACCGCACCGGCACCGCCCGCAAGGCCGACCGCTTCACCCGGGCCGCCTGACCGGGCCCCGGCCCACCCGCCCATGTCGCGCACAGCGAAACCCACTCCCACAAAACCGCAGCTCTGTGCGATGCTCACCGCTGTGGAGACCAAGTCCGTCAGCCCCGTCTTCGTCGGCCGAGCCGACGAACTGCGCGTCCTGAACGACGCGCTCGCCCGTGCCGCCGAACCCGCCGCGGGCGAGCCGCAGGCGCTGCTGCTCGGCGGCGAGGCGGGCGTCGGCAAGACCCGGCTCCTGGAGGAGTTCGAGGCCGCGGCCGTCGCCGCGGGCGCGCTCGTGGCGGTCGGCGGCTGTGTCGAGATCGGCGCCGACGGACTGCCCTTCGCCCCCTTCTCCGCGGCCCTGCGCATCGTGCGCGAGCAGCTGCCCGCCGAGTTCGCGGCGGCCGCCGCGGGCCAGGAGGAGGAACTGGCGCGGCTGCTTCCGGAGTTGTGCGAAGGCGCCAAGGGCCCGCAGTCCTCCGGCGGCAGGGCAGGCGAGGAGGCCATGGCGCGACTCTTCGAGCTCACCGCCCGCCTCCTGGAGCACGTGGCCGCCGACCGGACCGTCGTCCTCGTCCTGGAGGACCTGCACTGGGCGGACGCCTCCACCCGCCACCTGCTCTCGTATCTGTTCCGCACGCTGCGCAGCGGCCACCTCGTCGTCCTCGCCAGCTACCGCGCCGACGACATCCACCGCCGTCACCCGCTGCGCCCGCTGCTCGCCGAGCTGGACCGGCTCCGCACGGTCCGCCGCGTCGAACTCGCCCGCTTCAGCCGGGACGAAGTGGCCCGCCAGATGGCCGGGATCCTCGCCGCCGAGCCCACCCCCAAGCTGGTCGACGACGTCTTCGAGCGCTCCGACGGCAACGCCTTCTTCGTCGAGGAACTCGCCGTCGCCTCCCACGGCGGCACCTGCGCCGCCCTCACCGACTCGCTGCGCGACCTGCTCCTCGTCCGCGTCGAGGACCTGCCCGACGACGCCCAGAAGGTGGCGCGGATCGTCGCCGAGGGCGGCTCGACCGTCGAGTACGACCTGCTCGCCGCGGTCGCCGACCTCGCCGAGGACGACCTGATCGACGCGCTGCGGGCCGCCGTCGGCGCCAACATCCTGCTCGCCTCGCCCGGCGGCGACGGCTACCGCTTCCGGCACTCCCTGGTGCGCGAGGCCGTCGGCGACGACCTGCTGCCCGGTGAGCGCTCCCGCATCAACCGCCGCTTCGCCACGGTCCTGGAGGCCGACCCGGCGCTGGTCGCCGCCGACCAGCGCACCACCCGCCTCGCCAGCTACTGGTACCACGCCCACGACGCCGCGAAGGCGCTGCCCGCCGTCCTCAACGCCTCCGTCGAGGCCCGCCGACGGCACGCCTACGCCGAGCAACTGCGCCTCCTGGAGCGCGCGATGGAGCTGTGGGACGCGGCCCCCGACGACGTGCGCGCGCTGCTGCGCCCCGTCGACTACACCGAGGTCTATCCGCCCTGCGGCTGCGACCCCGCCGCCATGCCGCTGCGCTATCTGGACCTGATGGCCGAGGCCGCCGTCGCGGGCCGCCTGTGCGGCGAACGCGAACGCGCCCTGAAGATCACCAAGCGTGCCCTGCGCCTCCTGGAGGAGGAGCAGGACCCGCTGCGCTCCGCCTGGTTCTGGGTGCAGCGCTCCCGTCTGACGCAGAGCCTCGCCCGCGGCGACGGCTGGAAGGAACTCGCCACCGCGCAGGAGCTCCTCAGCGGCCATCCGCCGTCGGAGGTGCACGCCGAGGTGTTCGCCCTGGTCGCGGGCTGGCAGATGCTGCACCAGCCGGGCCCCGACAGCCTCGCCGCCGCCGAGCGGGCCGTCGAGTACGCCCGCATGGTCGGCGCCCACGAGATCGAGCTGAACGCCCGGCTCACCCTGGGCGGCCTGATCGTCGACACCGGCGACATCGACGGCGGGCTCACCGAGATGTACGCCGTCAGGGACCGGGTCACCGCCGAGGAGATCGTCGGTGTGCTCTGCCGCTGCTACATCAACCTGCCCTCCGTCCTCGAAGGCATCGGCCGCCACCGCGAGTCCCTCGCCCTCCTCGACGAGGGCATCCAGCACGCCCAGCGGTACGGCCTGCGCGAGTCCGAGGCCTGGATGTGGGCCAACCGCTCCGAGTCCCTCTACTCGCTCGGCCACTGGGACGACGCCGTCGACTCGGCGAGCCGCGCCGTCCTGAGCGCCAAGCCGCGCGGCGGCGCCGGAGTGCGCCTCGCCCACTTCGCGCTCGCCCGCGGCGACATGGCCGAGGCGGCCCACCAGCACGCCGAGGCCCGCCGCCACTTCGGCACGCACGACTCCATACCGCAGAACACCCTGCCCCTGGCCCGCATCGCCCTCGGCATCGCCGCGGGCGAGGGCCGCATCCTCGACGCCCGCGCCGAGCTCCTCCAGGCCGCCGCCGACGGCCTGCCGCCCGGCACCCAGCGGTACGGCTGGCCGCTGCTCCTCGCCGCCGCCACCGCCGAGGCGGACGCCCGCGGCCTCGCGATCGCCGCGCCGGGCCGCGACGAGCACCTGAACCTGATCCGCACCACCATGAAGACCCTGGCCGCCCGCGTGCCCGTCTGGCAGGCGTACGAACGCTGGGTCCGCGCCGAACTCCTGCGCGCCGAGGGCCGCGCGAGCGCCGACGACTGGCTGGAGGTCCTCACCGCGATCGCCCCGCTGGAGCGGCCCTACGATCTCGCCCGCGTCCGCCACCGCCTCGCGGAGGCGCTGCTCACGGCCGGGGCCCCGGGCGGCAGGACCGCCGCCACCGGCGACACCGACCGGGACCGGGCCGCCGAACTCCTGCGGCAGGCGGCCGCGGTGGCCGAGCACCTCAGCGCCCGCCCCCTCGTCGAGGCCGTCACGCACCTCGCCCAGCGGGCCCGGCTCTCCCTGTCCGGAGCGGCGGCCGCCACCCCGGCCGACCCCGCCGAGGAGCTCGGTCTGACCACCCGCGAGCGCGGTGTGCTGCGCCTGGTCGCCGCGGGACGCAGCAACCGCCAGATCGCCGAGGAGCTCTTCATCTCCCCGAAGACGGCGAGCGTCCACGTCTCCAACATCCTCGCCAAGCTGGGCGTCGCGGGCCGCGGCGAGGCGGCGGCCCTCGCGCACCGGCTCCGCCTCTTCACCGCGGACGAGGAGGCCGTGGCCGCCGGGTGACCGGCCCCGGCCCGCTTCCCGGGCGCTCGCTTACCCTGGGGGACAGGACCGCCGTCAGCCTTCGGGAGGCACCGTGTTCAACGTGTTCGAGCAGCTCTTCGCTCCCGGGCGCAAACACACCGACGACGAGAAGAAGCGCCTTGAGCTGTCGCGCGTCGACGTGGACGACGGGGACCCGGGCCGGGGGCCCATAGACCTGTCCTCCGGCAAGGTGGTCGTCCGCGTGCCCCCACAGGGTACGGAGGAGCCCCGCCCGGACCCCGATTCCAGCACCGCTCCGCCCCAGGCTTCGGCTCCGCCCCCGGCTTCGGCTCCGCCCCCCGCTTCGGCCCCGGCCCCTGCGCGCGCCCCAGCCTCGGATCCGGCCCCCGACGAGGCCCCGCCCGCCGCCTGAGCCCGAGCCCGGCTCCGGCTCCGCTGCGGCTCAGCTCCGGCTCGGGCCCCGGTTTCGCTTGCCGCCCGGGCGTGCCTCCGGTTCGCCTCCGGTCCTGGCTGCGCCTTCCCCCGCTACTTCACCCGCACCTCCAGGATCTTGTCGTCCCCCTTCTCCGGGGTGCCCCGTGAATCCGTCTCGCTCGTCACCAGCCAGAGCTTGTCGCCGCCCGCCGCGAGCACCGTGCGCAGTCTGCCGTGCTCCTCGGTGAGGAACGCCTCCGTCTTCGGCTCCCCGTCCGCCCCGCGCACCGGGATACGCCACAGCCGCTGGCCGCGCAGCCCTGCCATCCAGACCGAGCCCTCGGCATAGGCAACGCCGCTGGGGGAGGCCTCGGACGTCTTCCACTGGGCCACCGGGGCGTGGAAGCCCCCGGGGCCTTCGTCGACTTCGTCGCCCTTGCCCTCCACCTCGGGCCAGCCGTAGTTGTCCCCCGCCTTGATCTCGTTCAGCTCGTCCCAGGTGTCCTGGCCGAACTCCGAGGCCCACAGGCGCTTCCGCTCGTCCCAGGCGAGACCCTGCACGTTCCGGTGGCCGTACGAGAACACCGGGGAGTTCTCGAAGGGGTTGCCCGGGGCCGGCTCGCCCTCCGGGGTCAGGCGGAGGATCTTGCCGCCGAGGGACTTCTTGTCCTGGGCGAGGCCGGTGTCGCCCGTCTCTCCCGTGCCCACGTACAACAGTTTGTCGGGGCCGAAGGCGATCCGGCCGCCGTTGTGGATCATGCCCTTGGGGATGCCCTTGAAGATCGTGTCGGGGGCTCCCAGGCGCTGGCCGGCGGGCTTCGCCTCGTCGTACAGCATCCGGGCCACGCGGTTGTCGGAGGCCGTCGTGAAGTACGCGTACACGAAGTGGTCCGAGGCGTAGGTCGGGGAGAGGGCGAGGCCCATGAGGCCGCCCTCGCCGCCGGGGTCCACGCCGGGCACCGTGCCGACCTCGGTCTTCTTGCCGGAGGTGCCGTCGACGTGGGTGATCGTGCCCTCGTCGCGCGACGAGACGAGCAGGTCGCCGCCGGGGAGCGCGGCAAGGCCCCATGGGGACTTCAGGCCCGTGGCCAGGGTCTTGGTGACCTCGGCCGAGCCCTTCTCGGGCGGTGGTGTCGCGCCGTCGTGCGACCGGGAGGCGCTGGGGTCGGTGCGCTTGCCGCCGTCCGGGGTGCCGTCGTCGTCCGACGAGCATGCGGTGGCCAGGAGGAGGGTGGTGGCCAAGGTGGCTGTCACGGCGAAACGTTGAGGACTCGGCACGGTGGGATCCCTTCGGCGCGGCGCTTCTCCTGTTCATACACCGCCCGAGCCCCACGGGTTCCCACGACCCTGCCGGGGGCTCCCCGAGCCCGCCCCTTCCCGAAACCAGGGGCTGGCCGCCCCTGGACCCCGCTCATCGCGCTGCGCGCTCGTCCTCAAACGCCGGACGGGCTGAAAGTTCCCGGTGCGGGCCGCGTCTCGTCTGCGGACCGCGGATCAGTCCGGCCCGCAGACGAGATCCGGTGCGCACCGGCAGTCATCCAGCCCGTCCGGCGTTTGAGGACGAGGCGCGGAGCGCCGATCAGGCGGCGTGGCCAACGGCGGCAGCCCCCGGTTTCGGGAAGGGGCGGGCTTGGGGAAGAGCCCCCGGCAGGGGCCAGGTGGGCTCAGTCCCAGGAGCCCTGGGCCGGGGGGAGGGCTGCCAGGTCGGCCAGGTCCCGGGGCGAGAGGCGGAGTCGCGCGGCCCCCGCGTTCTCCCGGGCCCAGCGGTCCCGTTTCGCGCCGGGGATGGGCACCACCTGGGCGCCCTGCGCGAGGACCCACGCGAGGGCCGCCTGCGCGGGCGTCGCGTCGTGGCGGGCCGCGACCCGGCGCAGGCCCACCACCAGGGGCTGGTTGGCGGCCATCATCTCGGCGGTGAAGCGCGGGTGCCGGGCGCGCAGGTCGTCCCGCTCGAAGCCCTGACCCGGCGTCAGCGTGCCCGTGAGGAAGCCGTTGCCCAGCGGCATCGCGGCCAGGAAGCCCACGCCCCGCACCGCGCACCACGGGAGCAGCGCGTCGAGGGCCTCGGGCGACCACAGCGACAGCTCGGCCTCCACCGCGGTCACGGGGAAGACCTGCTGGACCCGTTCGAGCTGGCGGATCGTGGTGTCGTGCATCCCCGCGCCGGACCGCCGCCGGGCCCGCGCCCCGACCGCGCACAGGCCGAGCGCCCGCACCTTCCCGGCCGTGACCAGGTCGGCCATCGCGCCCCAGGTCTCCTCGATCGGCACCTCGGGGTCGGCGCGGTGCAGCTGGTAGAGGTCGATGGTGTCGGTCTGGAGCCGTCGCAGCGACGCGTCGCAGGCGCGCTTCACATAGCCGGGGCGGCCGTTGGCGACGATGTGCTGGTCGCCCACGAGCAGCCCGCACTTCGTCGACACGAAGGCCTCGCCGCGCCGCTCCTTGAGGACCCGGCCGACGAGCAGTTCGTTGGTGAACGGGCCGTACATGTCAGCGGTGTCGAGGAGCGTCGTGCCGTGGTCGAGCGCCGCGTGCACGGTCCGCATCGAGGCGTCACCGCGCTGTCGCGAGCCGGAGTACGCCCAGCTCATCGGCATGCAGCCGAGTCCGACGGCGCCCACCCCGAGCGCCCCGGCGCCGATCGTCCTGCGCTCCACCTGGTCGAACCCTCCCGCTGTCCCGCGATCCCTCGACTGTCTGCGATCTTCCGTCTGGGCGGCACCAAACGTAACCTCTGCGTCCCGGCACGCGGCGTGCGCCCTGTTCGCATTAGCCTCCTGACCATGACAACTGACGTATGGCTGCCGTTCGAAGAGACCGACGTCGAGGGTCTGCCCGCCGCGTCCGAGGCCGGTCTGACGTACCGCTACTGGGACGGCGGTCCGGACTACCCCGCCGATCCGGCCGACTGCGCGTTCTACGTAGTGCCGTACATGAAGAGCACCGACATCGTGGTGCCCCCGATGGCCGCCATGGCATCGCTTCGGGTCGTACAGACGCTGACGGCGGGCATCGACGCCCTGGAGCCCGGTCTGAGGTTCCTGCGGCCCGGTGTCCAGCTGTGCAACGCGCGCGGCGTGCACGAGGCCAGCACGGCCGAGCTCGCGCTGACCCTGATCCTCGCCTCCCTGCGGGGTGTTCCGCGGTTCGTGGAGGGGCAGCGGACACAGGAGTGGCGCTCGGGGTTCTATCCGGCGCTCGCCGACAAGTCCGTTCTCATCGTCGGCTACGGGTCGATCGGCTCCGCGATCGAGGACCGGCTCGCGCCGTTTGAGTGTGCGCGGGTGGCGCGCGTCGCGCGCACCGAGCGCACCACGGCGCGCGGTTTGGTGCACTCGCTCGGCGAACTGCCCCGACTGCTTCCCGAAGCGGACGTCGTGGTGCTGTCCACGCCCCTCACGGAGGCCACCCGCGGCCTGGTGGACGCCGACTTCCTGGCACGGATGAAGGACGGCGCGCTGCTCGTGAACGTGGCCCGCGGCCCGGTGGTCGACACCAAGGCCCTGCTCCCCGAGCTGGAGAGCGGCCGCCTCACCGCGGCCCTGGACGTCACCGACCCCGAGCCGCTGCCCGCGGGTCACCCGCTGTGGCGGAGTCCGGGGGTGCTGATCAGCCCGCACGTGGGCGGTTCGTCGTCCGCGTTCGCGCCGCGCGCCCGGCGCCTGTTGACCGCCCAGCTGCGGCGGTACGTCACCGGGGAGCCGCTGTCCCACGTCGTTCTGACGACCTCGTGACCCCGATGACCTCGTGAGCCCAAGGGTGTCGTAACCCGTCGCAATCCCAATATTCAGGGCTTTGGAGCGCGGCCCTCCGGCCTGCGGCGGCTTCACAAGTCGGTCAGGATCGGTCGATATCCGGCGCACCGTGACCGCCTGGAACCGGCGTTGCGCCTTCTATGCACGCTCCGCACTCACTCGTGTGCGCCGCGTGTCCATATTGACGAGCGTAGTCACGCAGCGTAGAGCAGACCTGTCCCTGAGTGACGAGGCTGGTGTATCGTCCCGACAGGGGCTGCGCCGTGCACCGTTCGGCGCCGGGGATCGAGTACCGAGACTGCGAGGGGGGCGACGGGCGATGCACGGCCTATGGGCGAACGATCCGAAGCGGCGGGACCACCGCCCGCGACTCTCGCGTACACCGGCTCGCGGCCGTCGGCACCGCGCCCGGCGGCACCGGCACCCGCACCGCGCCGCCAGGCGCCGTCCACAGCGGTCGGAGGTCGGCGCATGGCAGCCATCAGGGCGGACGAGCGGCCGCCGGTCCACGGATCCGGCGCCCTCCGGCGGACAGCGGCAGGGCCCCTGTACCCCGCCTGTCCCGTCGACGGGACCGGGCTGCTCCGCCCCGGCGCCGGGTGGAACCCGTGGTGCCGCGAAGGGCCTCCCGCGCGCGGCGCGTGGGCGCGGCCCCCGTGGCCGTGGCACCGGCGCGCGCAGCGGGGTGGCCCGGTGAGCGGGCAGACGGCCTCCGCGTCCGTCCTGGAGGGCGGCCTCGGCGCCCCCATGGCCTCGCCGGGCGCGCCCATGGCCCGCCGCCCGGCGCCGAGCGGCGGCACGGGCCTGCTCTCCCAGGTCTTCCTGCTGCTGGTCTGCGGCGGCTATGCGACCGGGTCCGCCCTCGGCTGGGGCTCGGACCGGCTCGCGCTCATCATGGGCGACTTCGGCCTCAGCGCCGCCGCGGCGGCCGCCGCCGTGTCCTGCTTCTTCTACTCCCGCACCCGGCGCAGCCGCTTTCGACCCGCGTGGCTGCTGTTCGCGCTCTCCTCCGCGATGGCGGCCTGCGGAAACGCGGTGTGGGGATGGCACGAGGTCGTCCTGCGGCAGCCCGTGCCCGAGCGCGGCTTCGCGGACCTGTTCTTCCTCTGCTTCGCGCCGCCCGCCATCATCGGGCTGCTCGTGCTCGCCAAGCGCCCGGTCACCAAGGCCGGATGGGTGTGCCTCGGGCTCGACGCGTGGCTCATCGGCGGCTCGCTGCTCACGCTCTCCTGGAGCCTCGCCCTCGCGCACACCGCGCAGTTCGACGGGCCCGGCGTCGCGCACGCCGCGCTGTCGCTCGCGTATCCGCTCCTGGACATCGCCCTCGTCAGCATGGTCCTGGCGCTGCACTTCAGGCGCTCGTCGGCGAACCGCACCGCCGTGAACACCGCCATCGGGGCCCTCGCGCTGACCGTGATGTGCGACGCCCTGTTCACCTCGCCGCTGCTGCACGCCAGTTACCGCTCCGGCCAACTGCTCGACGCGGGCTGGTTCGCGGGCTCCCTGCTCCTCGCGTACGCCCCGTGGGCGACACCCCGGCCGGGACGCGTCGACCCGGAGCCCCCGCGCGCGGCCCACCGCCCGTACGGCAGGACGCGCATCGCGGGCGTGCACGACGTACGAGGAGTCCGCGACTTCCACGACGTGCGGGGCGCCCGCGACTTCCACGACGTACGCGATCCGCGGGACGTGCGCGATCCGCGGGGCGGGCTCGCTCCCCATGAGGGGCGCGATCCCCGCGACCACGAGCGGGGCGACGACGGACGGTACGCGACGACGCGGCCCATCGCCGGTTCGCTCGCCGCCCTCACGCCGTACCTGGCCGCCGCGGTCTGCACGCTCGGGATCCTCTACAACGTCCTGAACGGGCGCAGCGTCGACGAGGTCGTGCTCTTCACCGCGGGCACCGTCGTCCTCGCGCTCGTCGTGCGCCAGGGCATCATGCTGCTCGACAACATCACGCTGACCCAGGAACTGGCCCAGAAGGAGAACCACTTCCGCTCCCTGGTGCAGGGGTCCAGCGACGTCATCATGATCGCCGCCCCGAGCGGCATCCTGCGCTACGTCAGCCCGGCCGCCGCCGGGGTCTACGGCCGCGAGGCCGACGACCTCGTCGGCTCGGAGCTGGCCACGCTCATGCACCCCGAGGACCTCGGCCGCGTGGTCCACGAGGTGCGCCGCTTCCTCGCCGCCAACCCCGTGGAGGAGCCCACGACGCGGATCGAATGCCGCTTCAAGTCCGGCAGCGGTGAATGGCTGAACGTGGAGTCCACCGTCAACCGCCACCACGGCGGTCTCATCTTCAACAGCCGGGACGTGACCGAAAGGGTGCGCCTCCAGGCGCAGTTGCAGCACAACGCCGAGCACGATCCGCTCACCGACCTGCCCAACCGGGCTCTTTTCACCCGCCGAGTCGCGCAAGCGCTCGGCGGTCGCAGAGTCACCGACCGAGGCACGGCCGTGCTCTTCATCGACCTCGACGGCTTCAAGGCCGTCAACGACACCATCGGCCACCAGGCGGGCGACGAACTCCTCGTGATGGCCGCCCAGCGCCTCCAGGAAGCCGTCCGCGCGTCGGACACCGCCTCGCGCCTCGGCGGCGACGAGTTCGCCGCCCTCATCGTCGGCGACGGCACCCGCGACCAGGCCGCCCGCGAGAAGCACATCATGGAGCTCGCCGACCGGCTGCGGCTCAGACTCTCGCAGCCCTACGACATCGGCGGCAACGATGTCCGGGTCGCCGCGTCCATCGGCGTCGCCTTCGCCGAGCCGGGCGTCGGCGCGGGCGAGCTGCTGCGCAACGCCGACCTGGCGATGTACCGCGCGAAGGCCGCGGGCAAGGGCCGCGTGGAGCTGTACGCCCCCCAGATGCAGGCCGACGTCGCCCGCAAGGCCGAGCTCGCCACGCGCCTGCGCAGCGCGCTGCACGAGGGCGAGTTCGCGCTCCTGCACCAGCCCGTGGTGGCCCTCGACAGCGGCCGGATCACCTCGGTCGCCGCCCAGGCGCGGTGGCGCTCGGCCCAGGGCATCCTGTTCACGCCCGCCGAGTTCCTGCGCACCGCCGAGGACGGCGACCGCACCGCCGAGCTGGGCCGCTGGCTGCTCCAGGAGGCCGTCGAGCAGGCCGCGGAGCGCGGCATCGCCGGGCACGCGATGCCGGTCTCCGTGCGGATCGGCGCGCGCCGTCTGGTCGACCGCTCCCTGCCGCTCGGCTCCCTGGAGGCCCTGCTCACCCGGCACGGGCTGCCCTCCGGCGCGCTCGTCATCGAGCTCGCGGACAGCGACCCGCGGGTCTCCCTGGACGAGCTGGAGCGCCGCCTCACCTCCCTGCGGCGGCTCGGCGTCCGCGTGGCGCTCGACGGCTTCGGCAGCGGCTGCGCGGCGATCACGGCCCTGCGGCGCCTCCCCGTCGACGTGCTGAAGCTGGACCGCGGGCTCGTCGAGGGCGTCGTGGAGTCCGCCCGCCTGCACAAGATCACGGCCGGTCTCCTGCGCATCGCCACCGACCTCGGCCTCGACTCCGTCGCCGACGGCGTGGACCACCCCGAGCAGGTCGTGGCGCTGCGCGCGATGGGCTGCACCCACGGCCAGGGCATGGCGTTCTCCGGCCCGCTCGACGAGTACCGGCTGCGCCGGGCGCTCGCCATGGGGGAGTACCCGGTGCCGCGCGGCCCCGTGGAGCCGGTGTGCGTGGGCGGCGTGGCGCCCCCGGCCGCCTTCGGCGGCGCGGGCGCGGCCTACGCGGCCGGGGCGGTGGCGGGGACCACCCCGTTCGGCCGCTCACATGCTGAGACGCCCGTCCCACCTACTTGACAGGTGTGGCGCGCCGGGGGGAGGGTCAGTGCCATGCGCACCCGAATTCTCGTACTTGGAAAGCGCGTCGGCTGAAGCTGGGAAGTCCGGTTCCTGACACCGGAGAAACCCAGCGACCGCACCCGGCGCGCTCCCCTCGCTTGCCCCACGGCACGAGGGGTTTTTTGTTGCACCAGCACTGCCAAACCCAGGCAAAAACCCCGCTAAATCTCCGCCCGACGTCGGGGCGGAACCTCAGCGAAAACCCTCAGCATCGAGAAGAGAATGCCGATGACCGAGCAGGCCACCGGGGCCAGCCATCCGCAGCCGCGGCCCCGATCCTCTGGACAGCAGCAGTCCGCGCCCGTCGAGCACGTCACGGGTGCGCAGTCCCTGATCCGTTCGCTCGAGGAAGTCGGGGCCGACACCGTATTCGGCATTCCCGGAGGCGCGATCCTCCCGGCGTACGACCCGATGATGGACTCCACGCGCGTCCGTCACATCCTCGTCCGCCACGAGCAGGGCGCGGGCCACGCGGCCACCGGCTACGCCCAGGCCACCGGCAGGGTCGGCGTCTGCATGGCCACCTCCGGCCCCGGTGCCACCAACCTGGTCACGCCCATCGCCGACGCCCACATGGACTCGGTGCCGCTCGTCGCCATCACCGGGCAGGTCTCCTCCAAGGCCATCGGCACCGACGCCTTCCAGGAAGCGGACATCGTCGGCATCACCATGCCGATCACCAAGCACAACTTCCTGGTCACCAAGGCCGAGGACATCCCGCGCACGATCGCGGAGGCCTTCCACATCGCCTCCACGGGCCGCCCGGGCCCCGTCCTCGTCGACATCGCCAAGGACGCCCTCCAGGCGCGCACCACGTTCTCCTGGCCGCCGCAGCAGGAGCTGCCCGGCTACCGCCCGGTGACCAAGCCGCACGCCAAGCAGATCCGCGAGGCGGCCAAGCTCATCACCGCCGCGAAGCGCCCCGTCCTGTACGTCGGCGGCGGCGTCATCAAGGCCGGCGCCACCGCCGAGCTGAAGGTCCTCGCCGAGCTCACCGGCGCGCCCGTCACCACCACCCTGATGGCGCTCGGCGCGTTCCCCGACAGCCACCCGCTGCACGTGGGGATGCCGGGCATGCACGGTGCGGTCACCGCCGTCACCGCGCTGCAGAAGGCCGACCTGATCGTCGCCCTCGGTGCCCGCTTCGACGACCGCGTCACCGGCAAGCTGGACAGCTTCGCGCCGCACGCGAAGGTCGTGCACGCCGACATCGACCCGGCCGAGATCGGCAAGAACCGCGCCGCCGACGTGCCGATCGTCGGCGACGCCCGCGAGGTCATCGCCGACCTCGTCCAGGCCCTGCAGGCCGAGCACACCGCGGGCCACACCGGCGACTACACCGCCTGGTGGGCCGATCTGAACCGCTGGCGCGAGACCTACCCGCTCGGCTACGACCACCCCGACAACGGCCAGCTCTCGCCGCAGCAGGTCATCGAGCGCATCGGCCAGCTGGCCCCCGAGGGCACGGTCTTCGCCGCGGGCGTCGGCCAGCACCAGATGTGGGCCGCGCACTTCATCCAGTACGAGCAGCCCGCGACCTGGCTCAACTCCGGCGGCGCCGGGACGATGGGCTACGCCGTCCCGGCCGCGATGGGCGCCAAGGCGGGCCGCCCCGACAAGACCGTCTGGGCGATCGACGGCGACGGCTGCTTCCAGATGACCAACCAGGAACTCACCACCTGCGCCCTGAACAACATCCCGATCAAGGTCGCCATCATCAACAACGGCGCCCTCGGGATGGTCCGCCAGTGGCAGACGCTGTTCTACAACCAGCGCTACTCCAACACCGTCCTGCACAGCGGACCGGACGCGGACGGCAAGCAGCCGAGCGCCGGCACCCGCGTCCCGGACTTCGTCAAGCTGTCCGAGGCGATGGGCTGCTACGCGATCCGCTGTGAGGACCCGGCCGACCTCGACAAGGCCATCGAAGAGGCCAACGCCATCAACGACCGGCCCGTCGTCATCGACTTCATCGTCCACGAGGACGCCCAGGTCTGGCCGATGGTCGCGGCGGGCACCTCGAACGACGAGGTCATGGCCGCCCGGGGCGTGCGCCCCGACTTCGGCGACGGCGAAGACGACTGACGGCTCAACGGAACCCGAGGCAGAGGCACGAGAACCATGACTCCCATGTCGAAGCACACGCTCTCCGTCCTGGTGGAGAACACCCCCGGCATCCTGGCCAGGATCGCCGCCCTCTTTTCCCGCCGCGGCTTCAACATCGACTCCCTTGCCGTCGGCGTCACCGAGCACCCCGACATCTCACGCATCACCATTGTCGTGAACGTCGAGGACCTGCCGCTCGAACAGGTCACGAAGCAGCTCAACAAGCTGGTGAACGTCCTGAAGATCGTCGAACTGGAGCCGGGCTCGGCCGTTCAGCGCGAACTCGTCCTCGTGAAGGTGCGCGCCGACAACGAGACCCGCTCCCAGATCGTCGAGATCGTCCAGCTGTTCCGCGCCAAGACCGTGGACGTCTCGCCCGAGGCCGTGACCATCGAGGCCACCGGGTCGAGCGACAAGCTGGAGGCCATGCTCAAGATGCTCGAACCCTTCGGCATCAAGGAGCTGGTGCAGTCCGGCACCATCGCGATCGGCCGCGGCTCGCGCTCGATCACGGACCGCAGCCTGCGTGCCCTCGACCGCACCGCCTGACGTTCCGCATTCCGGAACCCCCCGACCTTCCTGTCCGAGCCCGCCGTACGGTGGGACGCAACATCAGCACACAGAGGAGTTTCCCAGTGGCCGAGCTGTTCTACGACGCCGACGCCGACCTGTCCATCATCCAGGGCCGCAAGGTCGCGGTCATCGGTTACGGCAGCCAGGGACACGCCCACGCCCTTTCGCTGCGCGACTCCGGTGTGGACGTCCGGGTCGGTCTGCACGAGGGCTCCAAGTCGAAGGCCAAGGCCGAGGAGCAGGGCCTGCGCGTGGTCACGCCCGCCGAGGCCTCCGAAGAGGCCGACGTCATCATGGTCCTGGTCCCGGACCCCATCCAGGCCCAGGTCTACGAGGAGTCCATCGCCCCGCACCTCAAGGAGGGCGACGCGCTGTTCTTCGGCCACGGCCTGAACATCCGCTTCGGCTTCATCAAGCCCCCGGCGGGCGTCGACGTCTGCATGGTCGCCCCCAAGGGCCCGGGCCACCTGGTGCGCCGTCAGTACGAGGAGGGCCGCGGCGTCCCGTGCATCGCGGCCGTCGAGCAGGACGCCACCGGCAAGGGCTTCGAGCTCGCCCTGTCGTACGCCAAGGGCATCGGTGGCACCCGCGCGGGCGTCATCAAGACGACCTTCACCGAGGAGACCGAGACCGACCTGTTCGGTGAGCAGGCCGTGCTCTGCGGCGGCACCGCCGCGCTGGTCAAGGCGGGCTTCGAGACCCTCGTCGAGGCGGGCTACCAGCCGGAGATCGCCTACTTCGAGTGCCTGCACGAGCTGAAGCTGATCGTCGACCTCATGTACGAGGGCGGCCTGGAGAAGATGCGCTGGTCGGTCTCCGAGACCGCCGAGTGGGGCGACTACGTCACGGGCCCGCGCATCATCACGGACGCCACCAAGGCCGAGATGAAGAAGGTCCTCGCCGAGATCCAGGACGGCACGTTCGCCCGGCAGTGGATGGACGAGTACCACGGCGGCCTGAAGAAGTACAACGAGTACAAGCAGCAGGACCAGGACCACCTCCTGGAGACCACCGGCAAGGAGCTGCGCAAGCTCATGTCCTGGGTCAACGACGACGAGTAGGGCGTATGCCTGAGGGGCCGGGGCGCATCGCCCCGGCCCCCGCAGGCGTGAGGACACGGGGCTCCGCCCCGGACCCCGCTCCTCAATCGCCGGAGGGGCTGAATCTTGCCCTCCGTGGTTGTCCTCGGTGTCCAGCCTCGTCCGGGTGATCCTTCCAGTCAGGCGCATAAGGCCCCCGCACCCGCCACTACACTGCAAACCACATTCGCGTCAGGCCCACAGCGTCGTGCGTCTTCCACGCGGAGCCACCTCCACCGCCTGCGGCCGTCGGGACGGCCGTCCGCATTGGACTTGTGAGGACTCACGTGAGCACTGCTGCCAACGGCAAACCGGTCGTACTCATCGCTGAAGAGCTGTCGCCCGCGACCGTCGAAGCCCTGGGCCCGGACTTCGAGATCCGGCGCTGCAACGGCGCGGACCGCGCGGAACTGCTGCCCGCCATCGCCGACGTCGACGCCATCCTGGTCCGCTCCGCGACCAAGGTCGACGCCGAGGCCATCGCCGCCGCCCGCAAGCTGCGGGTCGTCGCCCGCGCGGGCGTCGGCCTCGACAACGTCGACGTCTCCGCCGCCACCAAGGCCGGCGTCATGGTGGTGAACGCGCCCACCTCGAACATCGTGACCGCCGCCGAGCTGGCCTGCGGTCTGATCCTCGCCACCGCCCGCAACATCCCGCAGGCCAACACGGCACTGAAGAACGGCGAGTGGAAGCGCTCCAAGTACACCGGTGTCGAGCTGGCCGAGAAGACCCTCGGCGTCGTCGGCCTCGGCCGCATCGGCGCGCTCGTGGCCCAGCGGATGTCCGCGTTCGGCATGAAGGTCGTCGCCTACGACCCGTACGTGCAGCCCGCGCGCGCCGCGCAGATGGGCGTGAAGGTGCTCTCGCTCGACGAGCTGCTCGAAGTCTCCGACTTCATCACCGTGCACCTGCCGAAGACGCCCGAGACCGTGGGTCTCATCGGTGACGAGGCGCTGCACAAGGTCAAGCCCGCGGTGCGCATCGTCAACGCCGCCCGCGGCGGCATCGTCGACGAGGAGGCGCTGTACTCGGCGCTCAAGGAGGGCCGCGTCGCGGGCGCGGGCCTCGACGTGTACGCGAAGGAGCCGTGCACCGACTCCCCGCTGTTCGAGCTCGACCAGGTCGTGTGCACCCCGCACCTCGGCGCGTCCACCGACGAGGCCCAGGAGAAGGCGGGCATCTCGGTCGCCAAGTCCGTACGCCTCGCGCTCGCGGGCGAGTTGGTCCCCGACGCGGTCAACGTCCAGGGCGGTGTCATCGCCGAGGACGTGCGCCCCGGCCTGCCCCTCGCGGAGAAGCTCGGCCGGATCTTCACCGCCCTCGCGGGCGAGGTCGCGGTGCGGCTCGACGTCGAGGTGTACGGCGAGATCACCCAGCACGACGTGAAGGTGCTCGAACTGTCCGCCCTCAAGGGCGTGTTCGAGGACGTGGTCGACGAGACCGTCTCGTACGTGAACGCGCCGCTGTTCGCCCAGGAGCGCGGCGTCGAGGTGCGGCTCACCACCTCCTCCGAGTCGCCGGACCACCGGAACGTGGTCACCGTGCGCGGCACGCTCGGCGACGGCGAGGAGGTCGCGGTGTCCGGCACGCTCGCCGGTCCCAAGAACCACCAGAAGATCGTCGCGGTCGGCGAGTACGACGTGGACCTGGCGCTCGCCGACCACATGGCCGTGCTGCGGTACGCGGACCGGCCGGGTGTCGTGGGCACCGTCGGGCGCGTCCTCGGGGAGGCCGGGATCAACATCGCCGGGATGCAGGTCGCCCGCGCTGACGTGGGCGGGGAGGCGCTGGCCGTCCTCACCGTGGACGACACCGTGCCGCCCGCAGTGCTCGCGGAGGTCGCCGCCGAGATCGGCGCCACGTCGGCCCGTTCGGTGAATTTGGCCGACTAGGGCCGCATGGCCCGCCGCGGGTGATCGGCCTGCGGCCTCGTCCTCAAACGCCGGACGGGCTGGAACTCCTCCAGCCCGTCCGGCGTTCGCCTGTGCTCCGCTCAGCGCAGCGCCTTCGCCGCCAGGGCCGCCGCCGCGAGCAGGACGAGGGCACCCGCCGCGGCCGCGATGTGCATGCCGCTGGTGAAGGCGGCGCGGGCCGCCTCGGTCAGGGCGTCCGCCGCCGCGGGCGGCAGGTCCGAGGCGACCGCCACCGCGCCGCCCAGGGTCTCGCGGGCCGCGCCCGGAGCCGTGTCCGGCATCTCGTGGCGGAACACCGCCGAGCCGATGGAGCCCAGGACCGCCATCCCGAGGGCGCCGCCGAACTCCTGGCCCGTCTCCAGGAGGGAGGAGGCCGCGCCCGCCTTCTCCGCGGGGGCCGCGCCGAGCGCCAGGTCCGTCAGCTGGGAGCCCACGACCACCGCCCCGCAGGCGAGCACCCCGGCCCCGGCGAGCACCGTCCACATCGCGTCCGTACCGGCGAGGAACAGCAGGCCGTAGCCGCAGGCGGAGAGGACGAAGCCGCCCGCGACGACCCGGGCCCTGGCCACGCCCCCGCGCACCGCCGCCGTGGCGAGGGGCGCGGCGAAGCCGATGAGGACCGAGGGGAGCAGCGCCCACAGGGCGGCCTCCAGGGCGCTCTTGCCGAGCACCGACTGGAGGTACTGCGTCGTGAAGTACGCCGAGCCCAGCATCGCGAAGGACGAGATGAGGTTCAGCGCGACGGCGGCGCCGAAGCCCCGGCCGCCGCGGAACAGGGCGGGGGAGATCAGCGGCGCGGACGCCGTGAGCTGACGGCGTACGAAGAGCACGGCGAAGAGGGCGCCGACCGCGAGCGACGCGACGTACGGCCACCGCACGCCTTCCGACGGCAGCTCCTTGAGGCCGTAGACGAGGGGCAGCACCGCGGCCATCGAGAGCGGCACGCCGGCGAAGTCGAAGCGGCCCGGGCGCGGGTCCTTCGACTCGGGGATGAGGGCGGGCGCGAGGAGCAGGAGCAGCACCATCGCGGGCAGGTTGACCAGGAACACCGAGCCCCACCAGAAGAACTCGACCAGGACGCCGCTGAGGACCGAGCCGAGGGCGACCCCGCCGACCATGACGCCGGACCAGATGCCGATCGCCTTGGCGCGCTGCTCGGGGTCGCGGAACATCGTGCGGACGAGCGCCATCGTGGACGGCATCAGGGTCGCGCCGCCGATGCCGAGGGCCGCGCGGGCGGCGATGAGCATGCCGGGCGAGGTGGCGTGGGCGGCGGCGAGGGACGCCGCGCCGAAGGCGGCCGCCCCCATCAGCAGGAGCTTGCGGCGGCCGATGCGGTCGCCGAGCGAGCCCATGGTCATCAGCAGGCCCGCGAGCACGAACGCGTAGATGTCGAAGATCCACAGCTGCTGGGTGCCGCTGGGCTCCAGGTCGGCGTTCATCGCGGGGACCGCGAAGTAGAGGACCGACACGTCCATCGACACGAGCAGCAGCGGCAGCATCAGGACGGCCAGGGCGGTCCATTCCCTGCGGCCCGCGCGCTCGGCGGCGGGGGAGGGCGGCGGCGTGGTTGTCGTGGTCATGGGGCAGGACTGTACGGGCGTCTTAGACGCTTGTCTAGAACGAATGTATAAGACGCTTGTCTTGTACGGTCGTCTGGGGCGGACGTAGGGTGCGCGCATGGGACACCGTGAGGATCTGCTCGCAGGGGCCAGGCGCTGCCTGCTGGAGAAGGGCTTCGTGCGCACGACGGCCCGCGACGTCGTCAAGGAGTCGGGCACGAATCTCGCGTCGATCGGCTATCACTACGGCTCGAAGGACGCGCTGCTCGCCGAGGCCTACATCTCGCTCATCGAGGAGCTCGGCGACGGCTTCGGGGCGCCGCCGGAGGACGCCGGGGCGGGCGGCTCGATCGAGCGGTTCGAGAAGGTGTGGGGGAACGTCGTCCAGTCGTTCCCGCAGGCACGCGGGATCTGGATGCTGACCCTGGAGTTCGTCACGCAGGGCGAGCGGCTCGCCGGGGTGCGGGACATCATGGTCAAGGCCCAGGAGCAGGGGCGCGCGGGCCTCGCCGCGCTCTTCCTCGACCTCGACGAGGACGCCCTGCCGCAGGACGTCGTGGACGCCGAGGGGCGGCTCTACACCACGCTGCTCAACGGCCTCATGGTCCAGTGGCTCTTCGACCCGGGCTCGGCCACCACGGCCGCCCAGCTCGCTGAGGGGCTGCGGCGGATCGCGGCGAGGGCCGCCGGGGCCGAGCGGCTACCGCAGCCGTGACGCCTTCAGGGTCATGTGCAGGAGCAGCCGGTCCTCGCCCTCGTCCAGGTCCAGCTTCGTGAGCTGCTCCACGCGCGAGAGCCGGTAGTAGAGCGTCTGGCGGTGGATGCCCAGCTCCGCCGCCGCGCGGCCCGCCTGGCCCGCGCAGTCGAGGAACACCTCGGCGGTGCGGGCCAGTTCGCGGTGCGCGGGGGTCAGCAGCGCGCGGGCCACCGCGTCCTGCGCGGCCTCCGCGGGCAGCGCGGTGAGCAGGCGGTAGGGGCCGATGTCCGACCAGCGGGCGAGCGGCCCGAAGCGCGGCTCGGCGAGCGCCGCGCGGGCCGCCGCCGAGGCCTCCGCCCAGGCCGCGCCCAGGTCCTCAAGGCCGTGCCGGGCGCCCGCGACCCCGGCCGTCGCGCCGCCGCCCGCGGCCTCCGCGAGCCGGGAGGCCGTCGTGATCGCGGGGGTCAGGGCGTCCGCCGAGCGCAGCCGCACCATCACGGCGAGCGACTGCCCCACGGCGCCCGCCGTGAGCCACGGCACCGTGCACAGGGCCGTCGCCCCCGGCACGGTCCGCAGCGCGGGCGCGTCCTCGGGGCCCGCCGCGGGCCAGGGCGCCACGCACACCACCGCGTGCAGGCCCTCGCCGCGCGGCCCGAGCGCCGTGCGCAGCGCGGCCACCGCCATGTCCCGCTGCCAGCCGCGCTCCGCCGTCAGGACCGACCGGAACTCGCGGGTCAGGTCGGCGCCCGCCTGGGCCTCGTCGGCGAGCAGCGCGCCGATGCGGGCGGCCACCTCCATGGCGGCGCCGAGCCGCGCGTCCGAGGGACCGGGCTCGTCGTCGAGCAGCCACACATAGCCGAGGGCGTAACCCCGGTGGCGTACCGGAAGGCAGATGCGGCCGCGGTGCACGCCCGCCTCCGGGGTCGGCGGGATGCGGACCGGCGCGGTGGCGCGCGTGATGCCGAAGCTCTCGAACCAGGTGCGGACCGCCGCCGTGGAGCGGCGGGTGAGGATCGAGCGGGTGCGGACCGGGTCGAGGTCGGCCGCCTCGAAGCCGTCGCCGCCGTCGTGCGCGCCGAAGGCGATCAGCTCGAAGTCGCGGTTCTCCAGGGTCGCGGGCGCGCCGAGGAGGGCCGAGATCTCGTCGACCAGTTCCTGATAGTCGCCCTTCACCCGTGCCCTTCCTTCGCTCCGTGCGGGCTGTCGCGCCTACCCGGATCCCTCGCCGTCAATGCTTTCGGAAGCCATTCTCGCGCAGTCCGGGGCCCGGCTCAGACATCTGTCTGAGATCCAGCCCACGGATGCGTGACAGGTGTCGATGGCACAGGATCGGAGGGATCCTTAGGTTTCACGGTGGTTCTCCGTGCCGTACCAGTTTTGTCGCAAAAATGACGTCGGTGCGGCTTCGTTCGTACTCCCGTGGAGGTGCCCCGTGCTGGCTCCCGTGATCCTTGCCGCGTCGCGCAGTGACAAGATGCGCCGTCTTGTGTCGGCGGCGCCGGGCACCAAGCAGGTCGTCGACCGCTTCATCGCCGGCGAGACCGTCGACCAGGTCGTCCCGATCGTCGAGGACGCCGTCGGCAAGGGCCTGGAGGTCACGCTGGACGTCGTCGGTGAGGACATCACCACCGTCGAGCAGTCCCACGCCGCGCGCGACGCCTACCTGGAGCTCATCGACCGCCTCAAGGACCTCGGCTTCGGCGAGAAGGCCGAGATGTCCGTGAAGCTCTCCATGTTCGGCCAAGCGCTGGAGGGCGGCCACGAGCTGGCCCTCGCCAACGTCCGCCCGGTCGTCGAGGCCGCCGCCGCCATCGGCACCACCGTGACCCTCGACGCCGAGGACCACACGACGCTCGACTCGATGTTCGCCATCCACGAGGAGCTGCGGAAGGACTTCCCGCAGACCGGCTGCGTCATCCAGGCGTACCTCTTCCGCACCGAGGACGACGCCCGCCGCCTGGCCGAGAACGGCAGCCGCGTGCGCATCGTGAAGGGGGCGTACAAGGAGCCCGTCGAGGTCGCGTACCAGGACAAGGCGGAGATCGACAAGGCGTACGTCCGCATCCTGAAGATCCTGATGAACGGCAAGGGGTACCCGATGATCGGGTCCCACGACCCGCGGCTGATAGCCATCACCCAGGAGCTGGCCCGGCGCGCCGGGCGCAAACTGGACGAGTACGAATTCCAGATGCTGTACGGCATCCGCAGCGAGGAGCACCTGCGGCTCGCGGCGGAGGGCCACCGGATGCGCGTCTACACCGCCTACGGCACCGACTGGTACGGCTACTTCATGCGCCGCCTCGCGGAGAAGCCGGCGAACCTGCTGTTCTTCGGCCGTTCCATCCTCACCAAGGGCTGAGCCGCCCGCACCCTCCCGTACAGAGCCCCCGCACACAAAGGAGCCAAGGAACTCATGGACGCTGTGACCCAGGTCCCCGCCCCGGTCAACGAGCCGGTACACGGCTACGCCCCGGGTTCCCCGGAGCGCGCCCGGCTCGAGGTCAAGCTCAAGGAGCTGTCCGAGAACCCGATCGAGCTGCCGATGACCATCGGCGGTGTGAAGCGCCTCGGCGGCGGCGAGCCCTTCCAGGTCGTCCAGCCGCACAACCACAAGGCCGTCATCGGCACCGGCCGCGGCGCCACGCAGCAGGACGCGCAGGACGCCGTCGACGCCGCGCTGGCCGCCGCCCCGGCCTGGCGCGCCATGTCCTTCGACGACCGCGCCGCGATCATCCTGCGCGCCGCCGAGCTGCTGTCCACGACGTGGCGCGAGACGCTGGCCGCCTCCACCATGCTCGGCCAGTCCAAGACCGCCCAGCAGGCCGAGATCGACACCCCCTGCGAGCTCGTCGACTTCTGGCGCTTCAACGTGAAGTACGCCCGTGACCTGCTCGCCGAGCAGCCCCCGGCGAACTCCACCGGCGTGTGGAACCGTCTGGACCACCGCCCGCTGGAGGGCTTCGTCTACGCGATCACGCCGTTCAACTTCACGGCCATCGCGGGCAACCTGCCGACCGCCCCGGCCCTGATGGGCAACGTGGTCGTGTGGAAGCCGTCCCCGACGCAGACGCACGCCGCCGTGCTGCTCATGCAGCTCCTGGAGGAGGCGGGCCTGCCCAAGGGCGTCATCAACCTGGTGACCGGCGACGGCATCGCCGTCTCCGAGGTGGCCCTGCACCACCCGGACCTGGCGGGCATCCACTTCACCGGCTCGACCCGCACCTTCCAGCACCTGTGGAAGACGGTCGGCACGAACATCGAGAAGTACCGCTCCTACCCGCGCATCGTGGGCGAGACGGGCGGCAAGGACTTCGTGGTGGCGCACCCCAGCGCCGACCGCGCCGTCCTGAAGACCGCGCTGACCCGCGGCTCCTTCGAGTTCCAGGGCCAGAAGTGCTCGGCCACCTCGCGCGCCTACATCCCGGCCTCCATCTGGAACGACGGGTTCAAGGAGGAGTTCGCGGCCGAGGTCGACGGCATCAAGATGGGTGACGTCACCGATCTGTCGAACTTCATCGGCGCCGTCATCGACGACCGCGCGTTCGCCAAGAACAAGGCGGCGATCGACCGGGCCAAGGCCGACGAGACCTGCACGATCGTCGCGGGCGGCAGCTACGACGACTCCGAGGGCTACTTCGTGCGCCCGACCGTCGTCGAGTGCACCGACCCGGCCAACGAGGTCTTCAAGGACGAGTACTTCGGCCCGTTCCTGGCCGTGTACGTCTACGACGACGAGAAGTACGACGAGATGCTGACCCAGATGGAGTCGGTGTCGGCCTACGCGCTCACCGGCTCGGTCATCTCCAAGGACCGCGCCGCGGCCGCGTACACGATGGAGAAGCTCCGCTACGCCGCGGGCAACTTCTACATCAACGACAAGTCGACCGGCGCCGTCGTCGGCCAGCAGCCCTTCGGCGGCGGCCGTGCCTCCGGCACCAACGACAAGGCGGGCGCCCCGCAGAACCTGATGCGCTGGACCCTGACCCGCGCCATCAAGGAGACCCTGGTCGCGCCGACCGACTACGGCTACCCGCACATGGGCTGACCTCGGCCCCCTCTTGATCACCGCCCCCGGCTCGGGCCCCACCCCAGCCGGGGGCGGTGTCGTACCCGCACCCGCCCCACCCCGCCCCGCTCAGCGCGCCCGGCGGCCGAGGAAGTCCTCGATCAGCCCGGCGATCTGCCCGGCGTGCGTCTCCAGGGCGAAGTGCCCCGCGGGCAGCAGGTGCACCTCGGCGTCGGGCAGGTCCCGCTGGAAGGCGGTGGCGCCGTCGCGCACGAAGATCTCGTCGTGCGCGCCCCACACCGCGAGCACCGGCACCCCGCTCTCGCGGAAGTACGCCTGGAAGTCCGGGTACAGCGCGATGTTGCTGCCGTAGTCGCCCATCAGGGCGAGCTGGACGGCGTCCTGGCCCGCGCGCGCCATGTCCGCGGTGTCGCGCTCCCACGCGTCCGGGCTGATCAGGTCGCGGTAGCGCTCGGGAACGCCGTGCGTGTACTGCCACTTGATGCCCTCGGGGGAGCGGATCTCCCGCACGGCCGCGGCTGTCTCCTCGTTCGGATCCTCGATGTACGCGAACACCGGCGCCCAGGCCTCGGCGCCGAGGCCCTCCTCGTACGCGTTGCCGTTCTGCGTGACGATCGCCGTGACCCGCCCGGGGTGGGCGAGCGCGAGGCGCAGGCCGATCGGCGCGCCGTAGTCCTGGACGTACAGCGCGAACCGGGTCAGGCCGATCCGCTCGGTGAACTCGGCGGTGACGTCGGCCAGTTCGGCGAAGGTGTACGGGAAGGCGTCGGCGGCGGGCGCCGCCGAGCGCCCGAAGCCGATGTGGTCGGGGGCGATGACGCGGTAGCGGTGGGCGAGCCGCGGGATGAGGTCCCGGAACATGTGCGAGCTGGACGGGAAGCCGTGCAGCAGGAGCAGCACGGGGGCGTCGGCGGGCCCCGCCTCGCGGTAGAAGACCTCGTGCCCGCGGACGGTGGTGGTGCGGTAGTGGACCTGGGTACTCATCCCTCTAACCCCTCATGAAGTCTTTGGTGGTTGGCGCGAGACGAGTGGACCACGCGCACCTCTAACCAGTCAAGAGAGTTTTAAGAGTTAGATGGAAGGTGGGGCTCGCACCCGCACGTGAAGCCGGATGTGAAGCCGGGCATGAAACCGGACTTGAAACCGGACTTGAATCTGACACCTGTGTCAGCTTCTACCGTTCCGGCATGACGCAGCACACGCTTCTCACCCCGTACTCCGCCCCCTTCGGCCACCTGCCCAACCGCATGGTCATGGCCCCCATGACCCGCTTCCGCGGCGAGGAGGACGGCACTCCGCAGCCGATCGTCGCCGACTACTACGCCCAGCGGGCGAGCGCCGGGCTCATCGTCACCGAGGGCATCTGGCCCAGCAGCCGCGGCCAGAGCGGCTGGCGCATCCCCGGCCTGGAGACGGCGGCCCACGTCGCGGGCTGGCGGCGGGTCACCGACGCCGTGCACGCCGCGGGCGGGCGGATCTACGCCCAGCTCATGCACGGCGGCCGGCACGGCCACCCGCTGTCCCGCATCGACGGCGACGCGCCCGCCGCCCCGTCGGCCGTGGTCTCGCCCGAGCTGGTGCACGTGCGCGACGGCGGCAAGGCCGAGCCGGTGACCCCGCGCGTGATGACCCCCGACGACATCCGCACCGCCGTCGACGACCACGTGGCCGCCGCCCGCAACGCCGTCGCAGCGGGCTTCGACGGCGTCGAACTGCACGGCGCCAACAGCTACTTGATCCACCAGTTCCTCGCGGACAACACCAACCTCCGCGACGACGCGTACGGCAGGGGATCGGTCGAGAACCGCATCCGGTTCGCGGTGGAGGTGGTCCGCGCGGTCGCCGACGCCATCGGAGCCGAGCGGCTCGGCCTGCGGCTCTCCCCGGGCAACCCGCAGTTCGGCATGGAGGAGGCCGACCCCGGGCCCGTCTACCGCGCCCTCCTCGACGAGCTCGACGGCCTCGGCCTCGCCTATCTGCACCTCACCGACAACGACCGCTACCCGGCCCTGGCCGAGCTGCGCCCGCACTGGAGCGGCACCCTCATCGCCAACGTCGGCGAGAACGGCGACCCGACGACGAAGGAGGCGGGCGAGGCCGTCATCGCCGACGGCCGCGCCGACCTCGTCTCCTACGGCAGGGCGTTCCTCACCACCCCGGACCTGCCGCACCGCTTCGCCGTGGGCGCGCCGCTGAACGACTTCGACGCGGCGCACCTGTACACGAGCGGCCCCGAGGGGTACACCGACTACCCCTTCCTGGGCGCCCCGGAAGCGGGGGAGGCCCGCGTGCTTCAGACCTCCACGAGCACCTGATCGAGGGACTTGCGCACCAGATCCGGCACCTGGCAGTCCGGCGCCGGGTAGCCGACGGGTATCACCGCGAACGCCTTCTCGTTCTCCGGCCGCCCGAGCACCTCGGACAGGAACCGCATGGGGCTCGGCGTGTGGATGAGCGCGGCCAGCCCCGACAGGTGCAGCGCGGAGAGGAGCATGCCGACCGCGATGCCGACCGACTCGTCGACGTAGTAGTGCTTGTGCTTGGTGCCGTCCTCGCCCAGCCAGTAGCGCTGCTGGAACACGACGATCAGGGCGGGCGCGTCCGTCAGGTGCGGCTTCACCTCGTCGGTGCCCAGCGGGCGCAGCGCGGCCAGCCACTCCTCGCCGAGCCGCCCGTCGTACGAGATCCGCTCCTCGTGCTCGGCGGCCTCGCGGATGCGGCGGCGCACCTCGGGGTCCTGGACGAGGACGAACGTCCACGGCTGCTGGTGCGCGCCCGACGGCGCGGTCGCCGCGCACGCGACGGCGTCCCGGACGACCTGCGGCGGCACCGGGTCCGACGAGAACTGCCGCACCGTGCGCCGCTGCTGCATCCGCTGCCTCAACTCGGCCGCGTGCGTGAGGGATTCGGCCGCGGGCATGCGGGCGGGACGGTACGGCACGGAGCGGTACGACTGCCCGTGGATGGGCGTCCAGCGCTCGGCGGGGTGTCCGGTCTCCGGCTCGTGCTGTTCGGTATCAGGCATGCCTAGATTCTGGGACCGGGGGCCGCGGCGCGCCATGGTGCGTACCAACGCAATGTGTCCGTCGTGCCCGTCCGACGGGGGCCGTCAGCTCCAGCCCGCCACGATCAGGCCGAGGCCCGTCGCGAACCCGCCGCCCAGCAGGGCCAGATAGGCGCCGTAGTGGCGGCGGAGCCGATGCGCGAGGAAGCCGAAGGCGCCGAAGCCCAGGCCCACGGTGAGGGTGCGCGAGCCGCGCGAGAGCGCCGCCCGGGCCAGCCAGTCGGGGGCCGAGACTTCCGCGCGGCCCGCCTCGGCCGCGTACACCTTGAACGGGACGCCGTTCCACGGCTGGTGGCGGACCGCCGCCGCGCCCTCGGCCGCCAGCTCCTGGCGTACTTCCGCGCGCATCCGGTCGGTGGTGAGGGGGTGCGGCACCTGCACGCCGGACGCGGCCAGTTGCAGGGCGAGGAGGCCGCCGGTGAGGCTGCCGCCCAGCGCCGTCAGGGCCAGCTTCAGGGACCTGCGGGGCAGGGCCACGCACGCGATCGCGAGGAACAGCTCCGGCATCAGCGGCCAGCTCAGCGCCTCCGCGCACGCCCACGCGAACGCCAGCGGCAGGCCCCAGCGGGAGCCGACCGCCGCCGCGACCCGCGCACGGACGCGGGAGTCCCGCAGCGGCTCGGCGGCCGTGCGCCGCTGCAGCTCGGCCACCGCCGCGCGCGCCTCCTCGGCCGTCACCGTCGGCGGCAGCGGCTCGCCGATCGTCACGCGCACCAGGGACGGGCGCAGCCTGCCGTGCTTCGGGAGCAGGCGGTCCGTGCCCGCGATGCCCACGGGGACGACCGGCACGTCCGCCTCCCTGGCCAGGACCAGGGCTCCCTTGTGGAACGTGCCGAGCTCGCCCCGGCGGGCGCGGGTGCCCTCCGGGAACAGCGCCACCGCGTGGCCCGCGCGCAGCGCGTCCGCCCTGGCAAGCAGGTCCTCCATGCCGCCGCCCGTGCGGCGCACGGGAAAGCCCGCGGCCAGGCGGGCGCAGACGCGGCGCCGCCAGGGCGAGGCGAACCAGTAGTCGGCGGCCGCGGCGATGGTGGGGGAGTGGCGCGCGTCGAGGGCCGCGAGCAGGGCCGCGGTGTCGGCGTGCGAGGAGTGGTTGGCCACGACCACGCAGCCGCCCTCCGGCAGGGTGCCCTTGCGGGTGATGCCGCCGGTGAGGGTGAGGAGGGTGCGCCACAGGGCAGCCCTCGCGGGGGCGCCCCAGGCCCGCCCCCTCCCGATGCGGGGGCCGGTGCCCCCGGGCGCCCGTTCATCGGCCTTCGGCCTCGTCCTCGAACGCCGGACGGGCTTGCTGAGCCCGCTCCTCGACTTCACAGTCCCACCGCCATCGTCAGGAGCAGGGCCAGGAGCAAGGAGTCCACGCGGTCCAGGAGGCCGCCGAAGCCGGGGAGCCAGGTGCCCGCGTCCTTGACGCCCGCCTCGCGCTTCACCATGGACTCCAGGAGGTCGCCCAGGACGCAGCCCGCCAGGACCGCCGCCCACAGCGTGACCGTGAGGGCGCCGACCGCCGCCAGGGCCAGGGCCGTCGCCGCCGCGGTGCCCAGGACACCGGCCCACGTCTTGCGGGGGGACAGCGGGGAGAGGGGGCGGGCCAGCGGGCCCGCGCGGCCCAGGGCCGTGCCCGCGCACCACGCGCCGACGTCGCCGAAGGCCACCGCCACGCCCACCGCCACCGCCGTGCCGTCCAGGAGGACCAGTCCGGTCAGCGAGACCGGGATCCAGAGCACGCCGAAGAGCGTGCGGCACGCCCGCGTGAAGCCGTGCTCGGTGTCCCCTGTCAGGAGCGCGGGCAGGGCCGACACGATCAGCAGGGCCGCGGCCGCGCGGAGGTCGAGGGCGCCGGGCGCCAGCCACGCCGCCGCCGGGAGCAGGACCGCCGCGACGCCGAGCACCGCCCGCTCGCCGCGCGCCAGGTGGGCCATGCGGGCGTACTCCGCCACGGCGACCGCGCCGAGCCCGGCCGCCAGGGCGAACGCGCCCGCCCTGCCCGCCCAGAGCGCGCCGAGGAACAGCGGCGCCGCGAGCGCCCAGGTCCGCCAGCGCCTGCGCAGCTCGGCCCGCATCCGCAGCCGGGACGGCAGCGCGGCGACGGCGACGCCGCCCGCGCCGAGCGCCCCGGCCACCACCGGCACGGCCCGCGCGGCCGTCTCGCCCGCCAGGAACGCGACGCTCATCGGGTGCCCAACTCCCCCCACAGGCGCCCGCACCGGACGGCCGCTGTCAGCACGGAGCCCGCGGCGATCACCACGAGCACGGGTGTCGCCCAGGCGGACGCGGCGGCCACCACGACGAGGGCGCAGCGCTCCGTCTTGCCCACCGGGCCGCCGTTCAGGCGCCCGGCGCCCGCCGCCGCGCCCGCGAGGGACACCCAGGACGGGAGCGTCGCGGCCAGGGCAGCCGTCGCCACCAGCCACAGCGGCGCCAGGGGCAGGAAGCCCGCGAGCATCACCAAGTCAGCGGCCCTGTCGCCGAGTTCGTTGAGCAGGGCGCCGCGGCGCGTCGTACGGCCGGTGTCCCGGGCGAGCGCGCCGTCCAGGTTCGCGCACGCCAGGCGGGCCGCGAGCAGCGCCGCCACCGGGAGCGCGGCCAGCGGCGCGGGCAGCCACGCGAGGGCCGCTGCCGCGCCCGCGGCGCACACCACGCCCGCCGCCGTCAGCGCGTCCGGCGAGACCGCGCGGCGGGCCAGCGCGCCGCGCACGCCCGACAACTTGCGGGCGTACCAGGGCTTGAGGGCGTACAGGCCGAGGCCGGAGGAACCGTTCATGCCGTCGACTCTGCCGCCGCCCGGGCTCGCGCAAATCGGGATGCGTACTCAGATGCCGCCTGAGTACCGTGAGCGCGTGACCACTGTGACCACCCTGCGCACGGCGCACACCGCCGACCTCACGCCCACCGAGCTCGCGGCCGCCCGTGCCCTCATGGACCGCGCCTTCGACGGGGACTTCTCCGACGAGGACTGGGACCACGGCCTCGGCGGTGTGCACGCCCTCGTCCACGACGCCGAGGGGGAGCTGCTCGCGCACGGCTCCGTCGTCCAGCGGCGCGTCCTGCACAACGGCCGTTCGCTGCGCGTGGGTTATGTGGAAGCCGTCGCCACCCGCCCGGACAGCCAGCGGCAGGGGCTCGGCGGGCAGGTCATGGGCGCCCTGGAGGACGTCGTCGAGCGGGCCTACGACCTGGGCGTGCTCTCGCCGTCCGAGGAGGGCGAGAAGCTGTACCGCGCGCACGGCTGGCAGACCTGGACCGGTCTGGTCGGCACCCTCGGCCCGCGGGGCGTGGAGGAGATGCCCGACGAGGACGCGCCCATGATCTGGGGCGCGGACCTCGACCCGGCGCACGCGCTGCTCATCGACTGGCGCGACGGAGACGTCTTCTAGGGCGCACGCCCCGCCGGTCCGCACGCCCCGCCGGCCCGCAGGGCCCGGCTAGGCCGGTGCCCCCGTGGCCCGCACGATCATCTTCCCCACGTTGTCGCCCCGCAGCATCCCCAGGAAGGCGTCGACGATCCGGTCGAAGCCGTCCACCACCGTCTCGTCGAGGCCGATCCGGCCGTCGCGCAGCCGGGGGACGACGAACTCGTACAACTCCTCCTGCACGTCGTAGTAGTCGCGCACGAGGAAGCCCTCCATGCGCAGGCTCTTCTCCACGATCTCGGAGAGGTTGCGGGGCGCGGCCAGGGCCCGGGTGCTGTTGTACTGCGCGACCGTGCCGACGCGCAGGATGCGGCCGCGGTCGCGCAGGCCCTCGATCGCCGCCTCCAGCTGCTCGCCGCCGACGTTGTCGACGTAGAGGTCCACGCCGTCGGGCGCCGCCTTCGCGAGCAGTTCCGCGGCGGGGCCGTCGTGGTAGTCGAAGGCCTCGTCGTAGCCGACGTGCTCCTTGAGGTAGGCGACCTTCGCCGCCGAGCCCGCGCTGCCGACGATCCGGCCCGCGCCGAGGAGCCGTGCGAGCCGCCCGGTGGCCGTGCCGACGCCGCCCGCCGCGGCCGACACGAACAGGTCGTCGCCCGCGCGCACCGGCGTGATCCGGGTCAGGCCCACGTACGCGGTCAGACCGGTGCCGCCCAGGATGCTCAGATGCGCGGAGAGCGGCACCCCGTCGAAGTCCGGCAGGACGCGGGCCTCCTGCGGCGTGACCACCGCGTGCGTGCGCCAGCCCTTGCGGTGGAAGACGATCGCTCCCTCCGGCAGGGACGGCTCGCGCGAGGCGATCACCCGCCCGAGGGTGCGGCCCTCCAGCGGCGCGTCGAGCGCGAAGTCGCCGTCCATCATCTCGCGGTGGTACGGATCCACCGACCAGTAGAGGTTCTCCACGAGCGCCGAGCCGGGCACGGGCCCGGGCGGCGCCGACTCCACGAACGCGAAGTGCGCGGGGGTGGGGAAGCCGTGCGGGCGGGCGGTCTGGTGGACGGTCAGGGCCGTGTCGCTGGTCATGTGCGGAAACGTACGGCGGGAATGCGGGCGCGCGGCAGAGGGTTCGGCTCATGGAACGCGACGCGCCATGAGAGCTCCTCATAGCCGCAGGTGAAACGCCCCTCGCGGGCCGGAAGGACGAGTGGGAACCGATGGCCGGACATGACCTCGCCCCGCACGAGCTGCGGATCATCGTGGCCGTCGAGCAGGCCCGCAGCTTCTCCGGCGCCGCCGCGGCCCTCGGCCTGACCCAGTCGGCCGTCTCGCACTCGGTGCGCGGCACGGAGAAGAAGATCGGCGCCGTGCTCTTCGAACGCGGCCGCGGGGGCGCCGCGCCGACCCCGGCGGGCGAGCGCGCCGTCGCCCATGCCCGGCGCGTGCTGCGGCTCCTGGAGACCCTCGCCGCCGAGGCGCGCGGCGCCGCCGACGAGGGCCGGGACGCCGTCACCGGGCCGCTGCGCGTCGCCGCGTTCCGCAGCGCCGCCCTGCATCTGCTCCCGGCCGCGCTCGCGGGCCTGCGCGCCCGCCACCCCGGCGTCGAGCCCGAGGTCCGCGTCGTGCGGGAGCTGGGGCGCGGCACCGCCGGTGAGGTCGCCGACGGCCGCGCGGACCTCGGCATCGCCACCCTCGGCACGACCTCGCCGGTGCCGCGGGGGCTCGTCGGCGACGTCCTCGTGGAGGAGCCCTACGCGTTCGTGCACCCGGCCGGGCATCCGGACCCGCGCTCGCTGCCGCTCGTGGACTGGGCGGAGAACTGCACCTCGTACACCCGCGACTGGTGGGCGCGGCAGGACTGGCTGCCGCGGGCCACCACGCGGACCGAGGACGACGGCGCGGTCCTCGCGATGGTGAGCGCCGGGCACGCCATGGCGGTCATGCCCGCCCTGTCGCTGACGGGAGCGCCGCCGAGCGTGACGGTCACCGACCTCGGGCCGGGCCGCCCGACCCGCTCCGTGGGCTACGTCACCACGCCCGAACTGGCCGCGACGCACGTGGTCAGAGCGCTGATCCGGGAGCTGAGAGCGGTCGCCGCGGAGGCGGCCGTCTCAAATAGTAGGAAGCCCGAGTATTTGTAGAGACAGAAAGCGGAAGCTGTCTTAGCTTTGTAGGAGCCGAACGTCTCGCTCGATCAAGCGAACGGCGGATGTGAGCCCGGCCCCGCGCAGGCGAACCCTGCGGCCCCGCTCCCCGCCCTTTCCGGCGTCTCGTAACCCTGCGCATCCCCCGTTCTCCGGATGCCTGGACCGAAGGAGTCGAACACCCATGGCCGAGACGACCGTCCGACGAGTCCGCCGCAGCCTCCGCACCAGCGACGCCGAGCGCAAGAACGCCGCCGCCGCCCTCCAGCGGGCCCTCGACCGCAGGGACAACGGCGGCGCCACCGGGCACTGAGCCGCCCCGCGCTACCTCCCGCGCTCGATCTCGAAGTGGTCGACGCGCTCGCCGCTCTCGGCGAGCGCGGAGACCGTCAGCCTCGGTCGCGCCCCGGCCGTCACCTCCACCGCGAGGAACGAGAAGCCGGTGTAGCGCACGCGTGACCACTCCACCGTGTCGGGGTCGGGCAGCCGCAGCTTCGTCCAGTGGAAGGTGGGGACCGCGTCCCGGTCCTTCACGTGGCCCTCGTAGCTGTCCTTCACCCCGGCCGGGAAGCTGTAGAGGTCCTTGCCCGCGCCGCCCGCGGTGACGTACACGATGCCGTCGCGCGTCGGATCCGTCGTCGCGCCGATGGGCACGGGCCTGCCGACCTCGCCGCCCCTGATGGCGTCGGTCCGTTCGTACACGTGGTTGTGGCCGTTGACGACCAGGTCCACCTGGTGCTTGGTGAACAGCGGCAGCCAGGCGTCGCGCACCCCGCCGTCGGAGCCGTGCGTCGCCGTCGAGTACGCGCAGTGGTGGAAGAAGACGACGACGAAGTCGACGTCGTCGTGTGCGCGCAGCTCGCCCAGGCGCCGGTCGAGCCACGCGGTCTGCCTGCCGTCCGAATAGCCCTTGTTGGCGGGTATCTCGTACGACACGTCGTTGGCGTCGAGCGCCACCACGCCGACGTTGCCGTAGTGGAAGGAGTAGACGCCGGGCGCACCCTTGGGGTCGAAGCCGTTCTCGGGCAGCGACCAGCGGGCCGACTGGCCGCCGTAGCCGTTCGGCGTGTACCAGGCCTCCATGTCGTGGTTGCCGGTCGTCACCATCCACGGCACGGACTTCGCCACCGACTCCGTCTGTGCGAGGAAGGTGTCCCAGACGCGGGCGTCGTACGTGTCCGTGTCCTTGCCGTGCCCGGTGGTGTCCGCGTAGCAGATGTCCCCGGCGTGCAGATGGAACGACGGGTTCTGCCCCAGGATCAACTGGTCGTTGGCCAGGGCGTGATAGCTCACGCCCTGGTCGCCGAAGGCCGTGAAGACGAAGCTCTCCGGCCGCGCCGGGGCGGTGCGGAACGTGCCGACCGTGCCGGCGTGCCCCGGCGATGCCGGGTCGAAGCCGTCGTGGCCGACGCCGTAGTAGTACGTGGTGCCCGGTTCGAGGCGGTCGAGCGCCGCGTGCAGGTAGTACTGCTCGACCTCGGGCAGCTTCTTCGACAGCGAGGGCGTGCGCAGGTCCCGCACCTCCGCGGGGATCTTGCGGTCGAGCTCCCAGGGCTTCAGGCCCACGCGCACGTACGGGTTCCCGACGGCGAACGGCACCTGCCAGGAGATCCGCATCTGCGTCCTCGGCTCGGCCCCGAAGGCCAGGTGGCGGCCGAAGGGCGCGACGTGTCTGCCGTCCACCCGCACCGGCGCGGGCGGCGCCGCGAGCGGCTGCGCCCCCGCCGGGCGCCCCGCGTACGCGCTGCCCGAACTGCCCGCGAGCAGACCGAGGCCGCCCGCGGCGCCCGCGGTCGCGAAGGAACCGGCGAGCACCTTGCGCCGGGAGAGCTTTCCGCGCAGGTACGCGTGCTGCTCGGCCATGCTCAGCCGCCGCGCGAGCGGCTCGGGAATGCCGACGTTGGGGGTGTCCATGACCTGGGAACTTCCCAGCGACGCCCAACTCCCGCCCGACCCGCGGGTGAAGAGAGCATGTCCGTGTGGTGGCGCACGTGCGGAGGGACCCGGGGTGTCCACATCCCGGACGTGCCGTGTCATTGGATGGGACGAACGGTAGGGTGCCGACATGTCTCGCAGCATCAATCTCGCAGTGATCCCCGGAGATGGGATCGGCCCGGAAGTCGTGGCCCAGGGGCTCAAGGTCCTCAACGCCGTCCTCCCGCAGGATGTGAAGCTGGAGACCAAGGAGTACGACTTCGGTGCCCGGCGCTACCACGCCACCGGGGAGACCCTCACCGACGCCGACCTCGCCGGCCTGAAGCAGCACGACGCGATCCTGCTCGGCGCCATCGGCGACCCGTCCGTCCCCTCCGGCGTCCTGGAGCGCGGCTTCCTGCTCAAGCTCCGCTTCGCCTTCGACCACCATGTGAACCTGCGCCCGAGCAAGCTCCTGCCGGGCGTCGCCACCCCGCTCGCCGGGCAGCCCGAGATCGACTTCGTCGTCGTCCGCGAAGGCACCGAGGGCCCCTACACGGGCAACGGCGGCACCATCCGCCAGGGCACCGAGCACGAGGTCGCCACCGAGGTGTCCGTCAACACGGCCTTCGGCGTGGAGCGCGTGGTGCGCGACGCCTTCGCCCGCGCCCAGGCCCGGCCGCGCAAGAAGCTCGCGCTGATCCACAAGAACAACGTGCTGGCCTTCGCCGGTCACCTGTGGACGAACGTCTTCAACCGGGTGGCCGCCGAGTTCCCGGACGTCACCACCGAGTACATGCACGTGGACGCGGCGACGATCTACCTCGTCACCCAGCCCGAGCGCTTCGACGTGATCGTCACCGACAACCTCTTCGGCGACATCATCACCGACCTCGCCGCGGCCGTCTCCGGCGGCATCGGCGTCGCCGCCTCCGGCAACATCAACCCCGCCCGCGCCTTCCCTTCGATGTTCGAGCCGGTGCACGGCTCGGCGCCCGACATCGCGGGCCAGGGCAAGGCCGACCCCAGCGCCACCGTGCTCTCCGTCGCCCTGCTCCTGCGCCACCTCGGGTACGAGGCCGAGGCGGCCCGGGTCGAGGAGGCCGTCTCCGCCGACCTCGGCGCCCGCGGGACCTCCGCCCGCAGCACCGACGAGATCGGCGACGCGCTCGCCGTACGGGTGGCGGGCTGATCCGTCGGCAGGGCGTCCGCCCTTCCCCCAGGCCTCCGTGAGGCTCCCTTGAAGCCGCCGGGTCCCCGTGGACACCCGGCGGCTTCTCGTAACCGGGCGCCGGGTGTCACCATCGGATCCCAGGGGCCGCAGATCCCGCCGTTTCGTCCACGGAACCCCACGAGCGATAATCGGACGTGGGGCCGCGAAGTGGCGCACACCCGTACGACGTGAGCACCACGCGCGTACGGCTTGAGTGAGCGCGGTCCGTCACACACGAAACCGGTGAAGGACACGCAACCATGACGACGCCCACGATCGAGCTGAAGCCCTCCTCGACCCCGGCCCAGGCCGCGGAGCGCGAGGCGGTGCTTGCCAACCCCGGGTTCGGCCGCCACTTCACCGACCACATGGTGACGATCCGCTGGACCGAGGGCCGCGGCTGGCACGACGGCCAGCTGGTGCCCTACGGCCCGCTCTCGCTCGACCCGGCGACGAACGTCCTGCACTACGCGCAGGAGATCTTCGAGGGCATGAAGGCCTACCGCCAGCCCGACGGCTCGGTCGCCCTGTTCCGCCCCGAGGCCAACGCCCGCCGCTTCCAGTCCTCCGCGCGCCGCCTCGCCATGCCGGAGCTGCCCGTCGAGACCTTCATCGAGGCCTGCGACGCCCTCGTGCGCCAGGACATCGACTGGGTGCCGGGCCACGGCGGCGAGGAGTCCCTCTATCTGCGCCCCTTCATGATCGCGACCGAGGTGGGCCTCGGCGTGAAGCCCGCCAACGAGTACCTCTTCGTGGTCATCGCCTCCCCGGCGGGCGCCTACTTCCCCGGCGGCGTCAAGCCCGTCTCCATCTGGCTCTCCGAGGACCGCGTGCGCGCCGTCCCCGGCGGCATGGGCGACGCCAAGACCGGCGGCAACTACGCCGCGTCGCTGCTCGCCCAGGCCGAGGCCGCCGCGAAGGGCTGCGACCAGGTCGCCTACCTCGACGCCGTCGAGCACAAGTGGGTCGAGGAACTGGGCGGCATGAACCTGTACTTCGTGTACGGGGACAAGATCGTGACCCCGGCGCTCTCCGGCTCCATCCTGGAGGGCATCACCCGCGACTCCCTCCTGAGTGTCGCCCGCGACCTCGGCTACACCTCCGAGGAGGCCCGCGTCTCCATCGACCAGTGGCAGGCCGACACGGAGAACGGCACGCTCACGGAGGTCTTCGCCTGCGGCACGGCCGCCGTGATCACGCCCGTCGGCACCGTCAAGGCGCAGCGCGGCGAGTGGACGCAGAGCGAGGGCCGGCCCGGTGAGGTCACCATGAGGCTCCGCGAGGCGCTGCTCGACATCCAGCGCGGCGTGCGCGAGGACCAGCACGGCTGGATGCACCGCCTGGGCTGAGCCTCCCCCTGACCCGTCCGCCCCGAGGGCCGGACCCGGCACCCCTGCCGGGTCCGGCCCTCGGTGCGTCCGGGCTCCCGGCCTAGGCCGACTTGGGGCCCGCGGTGAGCGTCAGGCTCTCGGGCAGGGCCGCCCAGGCGCGGCGGAAGGCGGCGGCGAGACCGGCGCGGTCGGGCGTGCCCGGCTCGGCCGTCCAGGCCTCCAGGCCGCGGTGCCAGGCGGCCACCAGCAGGTCGATGGCCAGGTGCGCGCGGAGCAGGTCCGGCTCGTGCCCGGCGCCGCCGAGGTCGAACCGGCGGACGACCAGGTCCAGGGCGGCCCGCCCGGTGCGGTCGCAGAAGGCGAGGCCGTGGGCGTCCATCGACGGGTTGTGGGCGGCGAGACGGCGGCTGAGCAGCGCGCGGTGCGCCCACGGTTCGCCGGGCATCCGGCCGAGGGCGGCGAGCAGCGCGTCGCGCAGGAGCTCGCTCAGCGGACCGCCGTCGGGCCCGGCCCCGTCCAGCTCGTCGAGGAACACCGTCCACAGATCGTGGAGCGGTGCCGTCGCCACGTCCTCCTTGCTGGTGAAGGTGCGGAAGAAGGTCCGCTTGGACACCTCGACGGCCTCGCACAGCTCGTCGAGCGTGACGTGGTCGAAGCCGCGCTCCGTGAACAGCTCCAGGGCCGTGTCGACGAGCGCCTGCCGGGTGCGGAGCTTCTTGCGCTCGCGCAGGGAGAGGGGGGCGTCGGCCCGGGCGGTGTCCATGACGGGAGTGTAGTCGGGTAGCCAATGCCCCTTGATGGCTTATGCCACTCAGTGGCACTATGGCCGCGTCGCACTCCCGTACTGGAAAGAGGTGCCCTCGTGCGCGCTCTGCTCGTCGACCCTTCCGCCCCCGCCGGGCTGCGTCTCGGTACCGCCCCCGACCCCGAGCCCGCCGCCCACCAGGCCCTGGTCCGGGTGACCGCGACCTCCCTGAACTACGGAGAGGTCACCGAGGTCGTGCCCGGCGCGGAGCCGGGCGCCGTGCCCGGCTGGGACGCGGCCGGGTACGTGGAGCGGGCGGCCGCCGACGGCTCGGGGCCCGCGGCGGGCACCTCGGTGGTGACGGTGGGGGAGGCCGGGGGATGGGCCGAACTGCGGGCGGTGGACACCGGGTTGCTCGGCGTCGTGCCCGAGGGCGCGGACCTCGGCGCCGTCAGCACGGTGCCCGTCGCCGGGGCCAGCGCGCTGCGGGCCCTGCACCGGATTGGGCCCCTGCTCGGGCGGCGCGTCCTGGTCACCGGGGCGTCGGGCGGCGTCGGGCGGTACGCGGTGCAGCTCGCCCGGCAGGGCGGCGCGCACGTCGTGGCCACGACGGGGAACCCGCGGGCGCACGGGGAGCGGCTGCGGGAGCTCGGCGCGCACGAGGTCCTCGCCGACCCCGCCGACGCCGGTCCTGACGTGGACGGCGTGGTGGACCTGGTGGGCGGGCGGCAGCTGGTCGCCGCGTACGGCACGCTGGCGGCCGGGGGGACGCTGGTGTCCGTGGGGCACGCGGGCGGCGACGGCGAGCACTTCCCGTACGGGGCGCTGTACGGAAACCTGGGGCGGCACGACCGGGCGGTCGTCAGCTTCTTCCTGCTGGGCGGCGGCGCCCCGCTGGGGCGGGACCTGGCCTGGCTGGCCGACCGCGTGGCCTCCGGCGCGCTCGACGCCGGGGTGGCGTGGCGGGGCCCCTGGACCGAGGCGGCCCGGGCGGCGGAGGACCTGCGCGAGCGGCGCCTGCACGGCAAGGCGGTCCTGGACCTGGCGTGAGCCTGATCCTCAGGCCCGTCCGGCGTTCGAGGGCGAGGCCGCGGGCTGATCCGCGAGGGTGTGGGGAGTCCCCTCGGTCCGGGAAGGGGCGGGCCGGGGGCACACCGCGTAGGCGGCGCCTCCCACCACCCCCGACAGCAGGAAGCTCACGTCGACCCCGCCCGTCAGGGCCAGCAGCGGCCCTTCGTAGGAGGGCAGGGACACCGAGAGCAGGCCCACCGTCGCGCCGAGCGCCCACGCGGCCGTGGCCCCCGGGTGCCAGCCGCCCCGGAACCAGTAGATCCCGCCCCGCGCGCGGCGGTTGAAGACCTGGAGGGCGTCCGGGTCGTACACGCCGCGACAGCGCGCGAAGCCGATGAGCGTGATGACGGCCCAGGGCGTCCCGATGGCCGTGAGCAGCAGGACGAACGACGTCATCGCGTCCTGCGCGGCCCAGGCGAAGTGCCCGGCGAACACGCACCCCGTGGCGAGGGCCGCCACGGCGTACGTGGCCCGCGCCCGTGACGCCCGCGGCACGATCGCGTCCAGGTCGAGCCCCATCGAGTACAGCATCAGGCCCGCGTTGCCGACGGACCCGGCACAGGCGGCGAGCAGCAGCGGGACCAGGTACCAGCCGGGCGCCGCGGCGACCAGCGGCCCGGCGTAGTCGAGCGCCGCCCGCGCCGCGTACGCGGTGAAGGTGCCGAAGAGCTGCGGGACCAGGAGCCCCGCGACCAGGCCCAGGCAGGTCGCCCGCAGGACCGGTCCCGAGGAGTGCCGGGCGGGGGACACGTACCGGGTGTAGTCGCCGAGCAGGGTGATGAAGGCGATCGGTCCGGACAGGCCCGCGGCGACCAGGGCGAGGGTCCAGGTCGGCCAGAAGGAGCCGAGCGCGTAGCCGCCCGCTGCGGGCACCGCGGCCGTGGTGAAGTCGGGTGCGTAGGCCGCGACGCCGAGGGCGAGGAGCGCGGTCATGCCGACGGCGAGCACGCGCGACAGGCGCAGCAGCACCTGGTAGCCGTACACGGCCCCGCCGACCGTGGCCGCCGCGAGCAGCGCGTAGACGACGGTGTAGGTGAGCCCGCCGGCGGGCAGCCCGCACAGCCGGTGCAGGGTGCCCACCATCACGTCGCCGCCGATCCACAGGGTCAGCGCGGTGTAGCCGAGCGAGAGCAGCAGGCCGACCACCGAGCCGACGAGCCGGCCCCGGACGCCGAACTGGGCGCCGGAGGATGTGGACAGGTTCGTGCCGGTGCGCAGCGAGACCAGGGCGAGGGGCGCGGTCAGGGCGGTGCCGACGAGCGTGCCCGCGACCACCGCCGTCACGGACTGCCACCAGTCGAGGCCGAACGACACCGGCAGCCAGCCGAAGACGATCACCCCGAGGCAGAGGTTGGAGCCGAGCAGGATCGTGACCACGTCCTGGGGGCCGCTGGTGCGTTCCTCCTCGGGGACGGTGTCGACTCCGCGCTGTTCGATCGGCATGAAGGGCCCCTGACGCTGTCGCTCGACGGAGGGCTCGACGGAGGCCTCGACGAGAACGGATGGGTGGGCGGTGTATTTGAGTGGCGTTCAATGTGGGGTATGCCGCACAGCGAGGTCAATGGGTCGTGCTTCCGCGTTCTCAAATCTTTGCTTAGAGTGGCGTTCAAATGTGCTCGCGCCCATGCGGGGCGCGGGTGCCACCCGGAAGTGAGGTGTGCGGCGTGCGACTGACCCCGACCGAACGCGACCGGCTGCTGCTCTTCGGCGCGGCCGAACTCGCCCGGGCCCGCAGGGCGCGCGGGCTGCGGCTCAACGTGCCCGAGGCGACCGCGCTCATCGCCGACACCGTGTGCGAGGCGGCACGCGACGGCGCCCGGCTCGCCGAGGCCGTCGAGCGGGCCAGGGCCGTGCTCGGCCCGGACGACGTGCTCCCCGGCGTCGCGGACGTGGTGACCGAGGTGCACGTGGAGGCCGTCTTCGACGACGGCTCCCGGCTCGCCGTGGTGTCCCGGCCGATCGACGGCGAAGGGGACGGCGAGGGCGCGGGCGACCGGGCGCCGGGGGCCCTGCTTCCGGGGCCCGCGCACGCCGACCCCGCGCCGGTCGTGGAGCTCTCCGTGCGCAACACCGCCACCGTCCCCGTCTCGGTGACCTCGCACTTCCACTTCTTCGAGGCCAACCCCCGGCTCGACTTCGACCGCGCCGCCGCGTACGGCATGCGGCTCGCCGTCCCGGCCGGGTCCTCCGTGCGCTTCGGGCCCGGCGAGCGCGTCGAGGTCGGGCTCCTGCCGATCGGCGGCGACCGCGTCGCGATCGGCTTCGCCGGCCTGGTCGACGGCGCCCTCGACGCGCCGGGCGCGAAGCAGGAGGCCCTGCGCCGGGCCGCCGCCTGCGGCTACCTGGGAGCGACCGCATGAGCATCGACCCGTACGCGTACGCCGCCACGCACGGCCCCCGCGCCGGGGACCGGGTCCGGCTCGGCGACTCCGGCCTGACCGTCCGCGTCGAGTCCGACGCGCAGCGGTACGGCGACGAGTTCCTCGCCGGATTCGGCAAGACCGCCCGCGACGGACTGCACCTCAAGGCCGCCGCCGTCCGCGACACGTGCGACGTCGTGATCAGCAACGTCCTCGTCATCGACGCGGTCCAGGGCATCAGGAAGGTGTCCATCGGGATCCGGGAGGGCCGGATCGCCGCGATCGGCCGGGCCGGGAACCCCGACACCCTCGACGGCGTGGACGTCGTCGTCGGCACCGGTACGTCCATCGTGTCCGGCGAGGGGCTCATCGCCACCGCCGGGGCCGTGGACACCCACGTCCACCTCCTTTCGCCGCGCATCATGGAGGCCTCCCTCGCGTCCGGCGTCACCACGGTCATCGGCCAGGAGTTCGGGCCGGTGTGGGGCGTGGGCGTCAACTCGCCGTGGGCGCTGCGGCACGCCTTCAACGCCTTCGACGCCTGGCCCGTCAACATCGGCTTCCTGGCCCGGGGTTCGTCCTCGGACCCGGCGCCGCTGGTGGAGGCGCTCGCCGAGGGCGGGGCGTCCGGCTTCAAGGTGCACGAGGACATGGGCGCCCACACCCGCGCCCTCGACACCGCGCTGCGCGTCGCCGAGGAGCACGACGTCCAGGTCGCCCTGCACAGCGACGGCCTGAACGAGTGCCTGTCGGTCGAGGACACCCTCAAGGTCCTTCAGGGGCGCACCATCCACGCCTTCCACATCGAGGGGTGCGGCGGCGGCCACGTACCGAACGTCCTGAAGATGGCGGGGGTGCCGAACGTCATCGGGTCCTCCACCAACCCCACCCTGCCCTTCGGCCGCGACGCCGTGGCCGAGCACTACGGGATGATCGTCTCCGTCCACGACCTGAAGACCGACCTGCCCGGCGACGCCGCCATGGCCCGTGACCGCATCCGCGCCGGAACCATGGGGGCCGAGGACGTCCTGCACGACCTCGGCGCCATCGGCATCACCTCGTCCGACGCCCAGGGCATGGGCCGCGCGGGCGAGACCGTGCGCCGCACCTTCGCCATGGCCGGGAAGATGAAGGCCGAGCTCGGCCCCATGGAAGGCGACGGCCCCGGCGACGACAACGCGCGCGTCCTGCGCTACATCGCCAAGCTCACCCTCAACCCCGCCATCGCGCACGGCCTCGCCCACGAGGTCGGCTCGATCGAGACCGGCAAGCTCGCCGACGTCGTGCTGTGGCGGCCCGAGTTCTTCGGCGCCAAGCCGCAGCTCGTGCTGAAGGCCGGATTCCCCGCCTACGGCGTCGTCGGCGACCCGAACGCCGCGACCGACACCTGCGAACCCCTCGTCCTCGGCCCGCAGTTCGGGGCGTACGGCGCGACCGCCGCCGACCTCTCCGTCGCCTTCGTCGCCCAGGCCGCGGTGGACCAGGGCAACGACCTCATGCCCACGCGCCGCCGCCGCGTCGCCGTGCGCGGCACCCGCGGCATCGGCCCCGCCGACCTGCGCCTGAACTCCCGTACGGGCGCCGTCGACGTGGACCAGCGCACCGGCCTCGTCACCCTCGACGGCGACCCGCTGCGCTCCGAGCCCGCCGACTCGGTCTCCCTCAACCGCCTGTACTTCCTCTGAGCCCCCCACCGCCAAGGACCCCCTATGACGCTGTACATGCCCCCGGAGTGGGCCCCGCACGACCGCACCTGGATGGCCTGGCCCGGGCCCAACACCACCTTCCAGGACCCCGCGGACCTGGACGCGGCACGCCGGGCCTGGGCCGCCGTCGCCCGCGCCGTACGCCGCTTCGAGCCCGTCACCCTGGTGTGCGGCCCCGGCCAGAGCGCGTCCGCCCGCGCGCTCCTCGGCCCGGACGTGGACCTCGTCGAGCGGGAGCTCGACGACGCCTGGATGCGGGACATCGGCCCCACCTTCGTGCGCGACACCGCCACCGGCGGCCTCGCCGCCGTCGACTGGGTGTTCAACGGCTGGGGCGCCCAGGAGTGGGCCGCCTGGGAGCACGACGCGAAGATCGCCCGGCACGTCGCGGACCTCGCGGGCACCCCCGTGCACGCCTCCCCGCTCGTCAACGAGGGCGGCGGCATCCACGTCGACGGCGAGGGCACCGTCCTGCTCACCGAGACCGTGCAGCTCGGCCCCGAGCGCAACCCCGGCTGGACCAGGGAGCAGGTCGAGGCCGAGGTCCACGCCCGCCTCGGCACCACCAAGGCCCTCTGGCTGCCGCGCGGCCTCACCGCCGACTACCCCGGCCACGGCTTCGGCACCCTCGGCCACGTGGACATCGTCGCCGCCTTCGCCGCGCCCGGCGTCGTCCTCGTGCACAGCCAGCAGGACCCGGCCCACCCCGACTTCGAGGTCAGCAAGGAGGTCGCGGGCCTGCTGCGCGGGCGGACCGACGCCCGCGGCCGCGCCCTGGAGGTCGTCGAGGTGCCCGCGCCCACCGTCCTCGCCGACGACGAGGGCTGGGTCGACTACTCGTATATCAACCACTACCTGTGCAACGACGGCGTCGTCCTGTGCGGCTTCGACGACCCGCGCGACGAGCTCGCCGCAGGCATCTTCCGCCGCCTCTTCCCGCGCCGCACGGTCACGCTCGTCGACGCCCGTACGATCTTTGCCGGAGGCGGCGGCATTCACTGCGTCACCCAGCAGCAGCCAAGGATCTAGCGGCAGGAGCACCACGTGGACGGAGCGAGCCCCTCGCGCAGCGCGCGCAGGAACGCGCCCCCGCGCGAGGACGTCCTCGCCGCGGCCATGGAGATGATCGCCGAGCGCGGCCTGGAGAAGCTCACCATGGCCGCGCTCGGCCGCGAGGTCGGCATGAGCAGCGGCCACCTCCTCTACTACTTCGGCTCCAAGGACGAACTGCTGCTGCGCACCCTGGAGTGGAGCGAGGGACGGCTCGGCGCCCGGCGGCGGCAGCTGCTCGCCCAGGACGTCCCGGCCCGCGCGCGCCTGGACGCCTACGTCGACCTGTACGTGCCCCAGGGCCACCGCGATCCGCACTGGACGCTCTGGCTGGAGGTGTGGAACCGCTCGCTCAACGCCGACGCGGGCGGCCGCGACCGGCAGGCCGCCATCGAGGGCGCCTGGCACCGCGACCTCGTGGCGCTGCTCGCCGAGGGCGTCTCGCGCGGCGAGTTCCGCGCCGTCGACCCCGACCGGGTCGCCACCCGCCTGCGGGCGCTCCTCGACGGCCTGAGCATCCATCTGGCGATCGGCCTGCGCGGCACGGACCGGCCCCAAGTTCTCGACCACGCGCGGGAGTTCACCGAGCAGACGCTGGGCGCGGGGCCGGTCGCGGACGCTTGACGCCCCGTCCAGGTTGTACGCGTTACGGCTGATTGACCCCCGCGCCCGGCGTGCGCTTGCATCCCCGATGGGCCCTTGGCACCGGGCCGGGGGCCCCTGCCTTCCGGGGGGAACGCATGGCCACAGACCGGCGGAAGAAGAGACGCTGCGCGGCCGGACGCGCGGCCTGCGGGAGCGCCCTGGCCCTCCTGCTCGCGGCCGCGGCCCTGCCCGCGGCCGTCGCCGCACCGGCACCGTCGGCACCGGCGGGGTCCGCCGGGAGCACGCGCCTGCTCAGCGCCGCCGTCGACGGAGGCGCGGCGAACGGCCCCTCCGCCACCCCGGTCGTGAGCGCCGACGGCCGCGTCGCCGCCTTCACCTCGCAGGCGAGCAACCTCGTGCGCGGCGACACCAACGACCGGGCGGACCTGTTCGTACGGGACCTGCGCCACGGCAGGACCCAGCGGATCGCGGACCCCGGCGGCGAGCTCGCCGCACCGGCCCTCAGCGGAGACGGCCGCTACCTCGCCTACACCGCGCAGGACGGCGAGACGACCGCCGTGGTCGTCCGTGACCTGCGTACGGGCACGACCGAGCGCGCCGACGTCGACCTGCCGATGCCGTTCGAGAACGGCTACGCGCCCGCGCTCTCCGCCGACGGCCGCACCGTCGCCTTCACCGTCGACGACACCGACTTCACCACCACCGGGGCCCAGGCCGTCTACGTGCGCGACCTGCGCGCACAGCGCACCGAGCGCGTCAGCTTCCCCGTCGACGGGGACGAGGAGTTCCGCGGCTTCCGCGCCCCGACGATCAGTGCCGACGGCCGGAGGGTGGCCTACCAGGCCGTGCGCGGCACCCCGCCGCGCGGCGACTGGTCCGACGTCTACGTCCACGACCGCGACACCGGCGGCGAGACCCAGGCCGACACCACCCACGACGGCAGCCCCGCGGACGGCGCCGCCACCGGCCCGCTGCTCAGCGCGGACGGCACCACGCTCGCCTTCACCTCCGGCGCCTCCAACCTCGTCCCGGGCACGGACCCCAACGACAGCGTCAACCCGTTCGTCCGCGACCTGCGCACCGGCAAGGTCACCCGCGTCGACGCGGTCCTGCCCGGCCCCCAGGGCGTGCTGTCCGTCGACGGGGTCTCCGCCCACGGCTCGAAGCTGCTGCTCGACACCTGGCCGGTCCTCACCACCGACGACGCCGAGTTCGTCCGCGACCTGCGCACGGGCGCCGACGCCCTGGCGTCACCGGACAAGGACGGCAGGCCCGCCAACGCCGTGGACGCCCGCATGGACGCCCGCGCACGGACCGTCGTCTTCACCGGCTTCGACGACGAGAACTTCGTGCCGGGCGACACCAACGGCGTCCCGGACGTGTTCGTCCGCACGCCGCGCTGAGCGCTTCGCTGGAATTGCCGCGACGGGCCGTCAACCGCCTGCGGGACCGTCGTGGCTGGTCGCGCAGTTCCCCGCGCCCCTTCGGGGCGCTGCCGAACCGCACCGCGCTTCCACAAGACCGCTTGGGAGAACCCGGTGAGACACCGCCCCACGACGACCCTGCTGAGCGCCGCCCTTCCTGCCCTGCCTGAAGGTCAAGGACCTGGCCACCGGCGCCCTGACCGGCATCGACCTCGGCGGCGGCCACCTCTACAGCTCGCCGCCAGGGGCCGCGCGGTCGCGTTCGGTTCGGCGGCGCCCGACCTCGTCCCGGGCGACACCAACGGCGAGGCCGACGTCTTCGTACGCCACACCCGATGACCCGACCGACCCGAGGGGAACGCACCATGCGCCCACGCACCACACGCGGCCTGGCGGCGGTGGCACTCGCCGCCGCCCTCGGCGCGACCACGCCGTCGGCAGCGTCGGCCGACGCACGGCCGGGCGGGCCGCTCACCGAGCGCGTGAGCACGGCGAGCGACGGGGCGCAGCTGGAGCGGGCGTCGCAGCACGCGGCCATCAGCGACGACGGACGGTACGTGGCGTTCTCCACGAAGACGTCGCTGTCCCCGGAGTTCCCGGGCTGCGAGCAGCAGACGTACGTGTGCCTCGCCGTGAAGGACCGGCGCACCGGCAGGCTCACCCGGATCGCGAACGGCGGCGGATTCGACTGGGGCCCGCCCGTGCTCAGCGGCGACGGCCGCTACGTCGGCTACACCGAGGGCACCAAAGGCCCGTCGGCCCGCGTCGACGACCTGACGACGGGCGAGAGCACCCCCGTGGCGTCGGCCGCCCGGATCCAGGACATCACGCCCGACGGCCGGTACGTCCTCTACACCTCCGGCGACGACCGCTTCGTGACCGACCGGTACGTGTACGTACGGGACATGGCCACCGGCACCGCCGAACGGATCGAGGGCGACGCCACCACCACCCGCTTCGGCGCCGCCTCGCTCAGCGCGGACGGCAGGTTCGTGGCCTACCAGAAGAGGGGCTCCGGGCCCGAGGGCGGCGACGTCTTCGTCGAGGACCGCGCCACCGGCACCACCGCGCGGGCCGACGGGGGACTCGGGGACAGCGACGCGGAGTTCGTCCGGATCAGCGGGGACGGCCGCCGCGTCCTGTTCGCCGCCGAAGGCAGGACGTACGCGTACGACGTGCGCGGGGGCACGGCCCGGCAGGTCGCCGACGCGCCCGCGCGGTCCGCGAGCAGGGACGCGCGGTACGCCGTCCTCCCCCAGGAGGGCACCGGCGGCGGGCGGCTCGTCCTGCTCGACGTCCGCACGGGCCGCCGCACGGCGCTCGCCCCGGGCGAGACCCGCGCCGGTGCGGTCACCGTGACCTCCGGCGGCCGCGCGGCCGTCTTCACGTCGACGGCCTCCGACCTGGTGCCGGGTGACACCAACGGCACGTCCGACGTGTTCGTGCGCCGCGTCCGCTGACGCCCGATCCGGTGAGGGGGACGTGAACGGCGTGTCGGACGTGCCCCCGCGCGCCCCCGGGGCGAACAGTCGTGTCGGCAACCATCAGTGCCCGTACGGCAGTCCTTACCGACACCGGCGGCAAGGCCTGCCGGATCCGCACCACTCACCACACGGGGGAACCGAACCATGCGCCACAGCACCCAGCGCGCCGCCCTGGCCGCCGCGGCCGTCGTCGCGGCGGTCACGGCGACCGCCCTGCCCGCGGCCTCCGCGGCGCCCGCCGCGCCCCGCACGGTCGGCGTGAGCGTCACGCCCGGCGGCACGGCGGGCAACGCGGCCGCCTCGGCCGCGGTGATCAGCCGCGACGGCAAGGTCGTCGCCTTCGACTCGGAGGCGAGCGACCTGGTGGCCGGGGACACGGGCGGCCGCTCCGACGTGTTCGTCCGCACGCTCGCCACGGGGCGGACGGAGCGCGTCGCCCTCCCGGGCCGCCAGCTGCGCAGCCCCGCGCTCAGCGGCGACGGCCGCTACGTCGCCGTCATCACCGCCCCGGCCGACGACTACGGCGCGTCCGACGTCCGCCTCTACGACCGCAGGACGAAGAAGTTCCAGCGCCTCGACGTGGAGCTGCCGAACGGCTTCGACGGCAAGGGCGCGGGCACCGTCGCCCTCACCCCGGACGCCCGCTACGCCGTCTTCGACACCCGGCAGCGCGAGGGCTCCGACGGCCAGGTCGTGTTCCTGCGCGACCGCGAGAAGAAGACCACGGAGCGGATCAGCCACCCCAACCCCGGCTGGGAGCCGCGCTCCGCGCACACCCCGACGGTCAGCGACGACGGCCGCAAGGTGGTCTACGCGCACAACTACACCAACGGCCCGCGGGGCGACGACTGGAGCGACGTCTGGCTGCGCGACCGCACCACCGGGCGCCTGACGCAGGTCGACCGCTCCCACGACGGCTCCACGACGGAGAAGGAGTCCCTCGAACCGTCCCTCAGCGGTGACGGCCGCAAGGTCGTCTTCGAGTCCCGCGACACCCACCTCGTGCCGAACGACGACGACAAGGCCTGGAACGTCTTCGTCCACGACCTCGCGACCGGAAGGAACCAGCGCGTCCACGGCACCCAGGGCGGCCCCGGCGCGGCCTACACCCGCGCCCCCGCCATCAGTGCCGACGGCCGCCGCCTCACCTACACGACGGAGGTGAAGGAGCCCGGCAGCCAGTACGGCACCGAATGGCCCGTCCACCTGCGGGACCTGAAGACCGGCAGGACCGCCCTCGTCACCCCCGACGCCACCGGCGGCACCGCGTCGGCCAAGGCGGCCCCGGGCGCGATCTCGGCGAACGGCAAGCGCGTCGCCTTCCTGTCGGCGGACGCGGGCCTGCTGCGGGGCGACACGAACGACGGCTACGACGCGTTCGTGCGCTACCTCGGCTGACGGCGGCGCCGCGCCCGAACGGTCGCCCGCATGGTGAGACGACCGTTCAGGCACGGCACGGCGTGTGGCAGGCTGGCCCCGTGCTTACCGCCGTGATTATGGGCAGCAGGCGCGCCGGTCCGCAGTGACCGCGCCCGTACGACCGTACGGGGCGGCACCGTCCTCGACCCGCGCGCAGACCTCTCGCACCCGCGAGGGGTCTTTTCGTTTTCCGGCCCACCCCAGCCGGAGGAACAGGGCGCGGGGGATCATGAGGGTGGTGGAGCCGGTCATCCGGTAGACCGAGATCCGACACAGGAGCCAGAGAGATGACGACGGAAACCAGCAGCCCCGACGATTCGTTCCACGTGTTCGACACCACGCTGCGCGACGGCGCGCAGCGCGAGGGCATCAATCTGACCGTCGCGGACAAGCTGACCATCGCCCGGCATCTGGACGACTTCGGCGTGGGCTTCATCGAGGGCGGCTGGCCCGGCGCCAACCCGCGCGACACCGAGTTCTTCGCCCGCGCCAAGGAAGAGATCACCTTCAAGAACGCGCAGCTCGTCGCCTTCGGCGCCACCCGTCGCGCGGGCGCCAGAGCCGCCGAGGACCCGCAGGTCAAGGCGCTCCTCGACGCTGGCGCCCCAGTGATCACGCTGGTCGCCAAGGCACACGACCGGCACGTCGAACTCGCCCTGCGCACCACGCTCGACGAGAACGTGGAGATGGTCCGCGACACCGTCTCCCACCTGCGCGAGCAGGGCCGTCGCGTCTTCGTCGACTGCGAGCACTTCTTCGACGGCTACCGCGCCAACCCCGAGTACGCGAAGGCGGTCGTGCGGGCCGCGCACGAGGCGGGCGCGGACGTCGTGGTCCTGTGCGACACCAACGGCGGCATGCTCCCCGCCCAGGTGCAGGCCGTCGTCGCCACCGTCCTCGCCGACACCGGCGCCCGGCTCGGCATCCACGCCCAGGACGACACCGGCTGCGCGGTCGCCAACACCCTCGCCGCCGTCGACGCGGGCGCCACCCACGTCCAGTGCACCGCCAACGGCTACGGCGAGCGCGTCGGCAACGCCAACCTCTTCCCGGTCGTCGCCGCCCTGGAGCTGAAGTACGGCAAACAGGTCCTGCCCGAGGGCGCGTTGCGCGAGATGACCCGGGTCTCGCACGCCATCGCCGAGGTCGTGAACCTCACCCCGGCCACCCACCAGCCCTACGTCGGCGTCTCGGCCTTCGCGCACAAGGCGGGCCTGCACGCCTCCGCGATCAAGGTCGACCCGGACCTCTACCAGCACATCGACCCCGAGCTCGTCGGCAACCGCATCCGCATGCTGGTCTCCGACATGGCGGGCCGCGCCTCCATCGAGCTCAAGGGCAGGGAGCTGGGCGTCGACCTCGGCGGCGACCGCGAACTGGTCGGCCGCGTCGTGGAGCGCGTCAAGGAGCGCGAGCTCAAGGGCTACACGTACGAGGCGGCCGACGCCTCCTTCGAACTGCTGCTGCGGGCGGAGGCCGAGGGGCGCGCGCGGCGCTACTTCCGCACCGAGTCCTGGCGCGCGATCGTCGAGGACCGGCCCGACGGCTCGCACGCCAACGAGGCCACCGTGAAGGTGTGGGCCAAGGGCGAGCGCATCGTGGCGACGGCGGAGGGCAACGGCCCCGTCAACGCCCTCGACCGTGCCCTGCGCGTCGGCCTGGAGCGGATGTACCCGGAGCTGGCCAAGCTGGAGCTGGTGGACTACAAGGTCCGCATCCTGGAGGGCAAGCACGGCACGTCCTCCACCACCCGCGTGCTCATCTCCACCACGGACGGCGACGGCGAGTGGTCGACCGTCGGCGTCGCGGACAACGTGATCGCCGCGTCCTGGCAGGCGCTGGAGGACGCGGTGACGTACGGCCTGCTCAGAGCCGGGGTCGAGCCCGTCGAGTAGCCGAGGGGGCACGTTCGCGCCCGGCCTGGGTTAGCGTGAAGTATGAGGCCCACCAGGCAGGCGGCGTCGCGGCTGACCGTCATCCTGTCCGGACTGCTCCTGGCCCTGGGCGCCACGCTCGCGCCCGCGGCCCGGGCCGCCACGGACGTCACGACGGTGGCCGACGCCTTGCGCGAGAACCCGGTGTACGTCGACGGGGCGGCGGCGTCCCAGCTCTCCCGCGCCGACGCCGACGCCCTCGCCGACAAGATCAAGAAGGCCGACAAGCCGGTCTTCGTCGCCGTGCTCCCGGAGTCGTTCCCGAAGCAGGACCTGTTCCGGAACCTGCGGACGGCGACGGGAGTCACGGGCGTGTACGCGATCCGCCTCGGCGACGCCTTCGACGCCAGGGCCGACAGCGCGGCCCTGGCGGGCAACGCCGTGCGGAACCTGACCACGCTCGTCCGGGGCGAGCCCGTGAAACAGCAGCTCAACGACTTCGTGGACCGGGCCGTCACCCAGACGTCGGGCAGCGCGCCCGCCTCCTGGGGCGCCACGGGCGACGACGACGGCGCGCCCGTCGGGGCGCTGATCGGCGTCGGCGCGGTGGTCGTCGCGGGCGGGGCGGGCGCCTACGCGGTGGCCCGCAGCCGCCGCCGCAAGCGCGCCGAGGAGGAGCGCGCGGCCCTGGAGAAGCTGCGCGTCGTCGTCGACGAGGACATCACCGCCTTCGGCGAGGAGCTGGACCGGCTCGACTTCCACCCCGCGGAGGCCGGCGCCGACGACGCCATGCGCGCCGACTACGAGCGGGCGCTGGACGCGTACGAGAAGGCGAAGTCCTTCATGGCAGCGGCCGAGCGGCCCGAGCAGGTCAGGGCGGTCACCCAGGCCCTGGAGGACGGCCGCTTCTCGCTCGCCCTGCTCGCCGCGCGCCGCGAGGGCCGCACGCTGCCCGAGCGGCGGCCGCCGTGCTTCTTCGACCCCCGGCACGGCCCCTCCGTGAAGGACGCCGAGTGGACCCCCGCGGGCGGTGCGCCCCGCGAGGTGCCGGTGTGCGCGGCCGACGCGGTGCGCCTCGCCGACGGCGAGGAGCCCATGACCCGCACGGTCACCACCGACACCGGCGACCGCCGCCCCTACTGGGAGGCGGGCCCGGCCTACGGCCCCTGGGCGGGCGGCTACTTCGGCGGCGGCCTGCTCCCCGGCCTCCTCGTCGGCACCCTGCTCGGCTCGGCCCTGTCGTCCCCGGCGTACGCCGCGTCGGCGGGCATCCCGGCGGCCGACGGCGGCGACGTCACGGGCGCGGACTTCGACGCGGGCGACTTCGGCGGCGGGGATTTCGGGGGCGGCGGAGACTTCGGCGGGGGCGGGGACTTCGGCGGCGGGTTCTAGGACGGCGGGGGCGGCGGGTTCTGGGCGGCGGGTTCCAGGCGGCGGGGGCGGCGAAGGCCGCCCGCCCGCCTCGCACGGGGCCTTACGAGGCGCTCTTGATCGCCGAGATGTCGAAGGTGAGCTTGATCTTGTCGGAGACCAGCACGCCGCCCGTCTCCAGGGCCGCGTTCCACGTCAGGCCCCACTCCGAGCGCAGCAGCTCGGCCTTGCCCTCGAAGCCGACACGCTGGTTGCCGAACGGGTCGGTGGCCGCGCCGTTGAACTCCAGGTCGATGGTGAGCGGCCGGGTGGTGCCGAGGATGGTCAGGTCGCCGGTGACGCGGTAGTCGTCGCCGCCGAGCGCCTCGGCCTTGGTGGAGCGGAAGGTCATCTGCGGAAACTCCTCGGTCTTGAAGAAGTCCGCGCTCTTGAGGTGCCCGTCGCGGTCCGCGTTGCCGGTGTCGATGCTGTCCATCGTCACGTCGATGGCGGCAGTCGACTCGGCCGGGTCACTGCCGTCGAGGTGCAGCGAGCCGCTGAAGTCGAGGAAGGAACCCTTGACGTTCGTGACCATCGCGTGCCGGGCGACGAAGCCGATGCTGCTGTGCGCCGGGTCCAGCTCGTAGTCGCCGGTCACCGCGGCGAGTTCAGGGCTGACGGCGGCGGGCGCGGCGGCGGGCGTGGCGTTGTCGTTCTTGCGGCCGAAGAGTCCCATGACGTGCTCCTTGGGGGGCGGGCTGCGGACCACGGGGGAGACGCAACCATGAGCGGTTTAATGTTCAACAACATTGACTCTAGCGCTGATCGGTTCAATGTTCAACCGTGATCGTTGCGTGGTGGCTTGATTACGCCAGGTGTGGGCGCGTGGGGGAGTGGTGCCATGTGTGGCGCCACGGAAGGGGAAGGGGGTGGCGCCCGGCGGGGCCGGCGGGGCGTTCGTCGCGCTGGGGCGAGAGGGGCGGTGATGGCGAAAGGGGCGGCCCGACCTGCTGAGGGTGCGGGAATCCGGGGTGCGGGGTGCGCTAGGAACTTGCCATGGCGCCATTGTGGTGCCATAGTGACGCCATGAATCTCACGCCGTATGTCGACCAACTCCGTCAGGAGCTCGCGGTCGCCGCCGAGGCCGGTGGTGAGGAGGCTCGCGCGGTCGCCGAGCGTCTGATCGCCCCGCTCGAGTCGGCCACCCGGCTCACGTTGCTGAACGTGCTGTCCGCGGCCATGGACGAGGTTACCCGAGACCTCGCCCCCGGCTCGGTCGACGTGCGCCTGCGCGGGGGTGACCCGGACTTCGTGGTGACGCCGCCGCCCCTGGCCGACGCGTTCGAGGCGCCGGTCATGGAGGCGCCCGTGACGCGCTCCGCCCCCGCCCCCGCGCCCGCGCCCGAGGCCGAGGAGGGCGGCACCGCCCGCATCAACCTCCGGCTGCCGATGCACCTCAAGTCCCAGGCCGAGGAGGCCGCCGCCGCCGAGAGCCTGTCGGTCAACGCCTGGCTGGTCCGCACCGTCGCCGAGGCCCTCCGGCCCAGCGAGAGCCCGCAGCCCCCCGCCCGCGGCGAGGGCGTGGGGAACAGCTTCACCGGCTGGGCCCGCTAGGGCCTGTCCGACGGGCCGCCGCACCGACCCGTCGGACAGGCCCCAGGCGCTCCGCCGGGACGGCGCGGCGCCCCCGCGGGGGCGCTCCCGTACGGCGGCGGACTCCACCATGAGCAGGACCGGGACCACGACGACGAGGACAGCCATGCCAACCTTCGACACCGCCAAGCCCATCAACGCCTCAGTGACCATCGAGAGCGGGACGGTGCGGATCATCGCGGGCGACCGCGCCGAGACCGTCGTCGACGTGCGCCCGACCAGCGAGACGCGCGCCGCCGACGTCCGCGCCGCCGAGCGGACCCGGGTGGAGTACGCCACCGGCAGGCTCCTGGTGAAGGGCCCCAAGGAGCGCTCCCTCTTCGGCAGGGGCTCCTCGGTCGACGTGGAGGTCGTGCTGCCCGAGGGCTCGCACGTGCACGTCACCACCTCCATGGCCGACTGCACCGTCGAGGGCCGCCTCGGCGAGTGCGAGGTCAAGACGTCCATGGGCGAGATCCGGGTCGTCCGGGCGGCCTCGGTGCGCCTCGACACCGGACACGGCCGGGTCTACGTGGACCGGACGGACGGCCCGGCCGACGTCACCACGGCCTCCGGCGAGGTGCGGCTCGGCACGATCGGCGGCGCGGCCGTCGTCAAGAACTCCAACGGATCGACCGAGATCGGCGAGGTCGCCGGCGAGCTGCGGGTCCGCTCCGCCAACGGGGCCATCGTCGTGGCCCGCGCCCGCGCCGACGTCACCGCGAGGACCGCGACCGGCGCCATCGAGATCGGCGAGGTGACGCGCGGCACCGCCGTCCTGGAGACCGGCACCGGCCGGGTCGACATCGGCATCAGCGAGGGCACCGCCGCCTGGCTCGACGTCCAGACCAAGTACGGCTCCGTGCGCCAGTCGCTCGGCTCGTCGGCGGGCCCGGGCGACTCCGGGGAGACGGTGAAGGTGCGCGCGCGCACGGGCCTCGGCGACATCGTGATCCACCGCGCCTGAGGCCCGCGGGGCGGCCCGGGGCCGGGCCGCCCGGCCCGCCCCTCGCTGGCTGGAATCGCGGTGGGGAATTGTCGGCCCCTGCTAATTCCGCCCTGCTCCGGCCGCCCGTGCCACCCCGCGCCGGACGTGAGGGCTCCGCCCGGAATCACTCATTCCGGGGCTGAAATGTGATCCGAGTCTCATTGGTGGCCTTGTGGAATCCCTACAGCCGGATGGGGCCCTGAACAGTGGCTTCGCCTGCACCGCACAGAACTTCTGTCCGGGGGTGCCAGGAAAACGGTCCCGAGACTGTTCAGAGCCGACGGTCCGTTTTCGCGCGTGTACTTCGTAAGGTCGAGAGCATGACCGTTTTGGACGAAGCTGGATCTTCAGCGGGTGAGCCCACCGACGCGCGGGGCCGAGTGGCCGAATTGGCCGGGATCCGCGCGCAGGCCCTGGCGGGACCGAGCGAGAAGGCGACCGAGGCCCAGCACGCCAAGGGCAAGCTGACGGCACGCGAGCGGATCGCGCTTCTCCTCGACGAGGGTTCGTTCCAGGAGGTCGAGCAGCTGCGCCGGCACCGGGCGACCGGCTTCGGCCTGGAGACGAAGAAGCCCTACACCGACGGCGTCATCACCGGCTGGGGCACCGTCGAGGGCCGCACGGTCTTCGTGTACGCCCACGACTTCCGGATCTTCGGTGGCGCCCTCGGCGAGGCGCACGCCACGAAGATCCACAAGATCATGGACATGGCCATCGCGGCGGGCGCGCCGCTGGTCTCCCTCAACGACGGCGCGGGCGCCCGCATCCAGGAGGGCGTCTCCGCCCTCGCGGGCTACGGCGGCATCTTCCAGCGCAACACCAAGGCCTCCGGCGTCATCCCGCAGATCAGCGTGATGCTCGGCCCGTGCGCGGGCGGCGCGGCGTACAGCCCCGCCCTCACCGACTTCGTCTTCATGGTCCGCGACACCTCGCAGATGTTCATCACCGGGCCCGACGTGGTCCGCGCGGTGACCGGCGAGGAGATCTCCCAGAACGGCCTGGGCGGCGCCGACGTGCACGCCGAGACCTCCGGCGTCTGCCACTTCGCGTACGACGACGAGGAGACCTGCCTCGCCGAGGTGCGCTACCTCATCGCGATGCTCCCGCAGAACAACCGCGAGAACCCGCCCGTCGCCGCCTGCGACGACCCGGCCGACCGCCGCTCCGACGTGCTGCTCGACCTCGTCCCCGCCGACGGGAACCGGCCGTACGACATGACGAAGGTCATCGAGGAGCTCGTCGACGACGGCGACTACCTGGAGGTCCACGAGCGCTGGGCGCGCAACATCATCTGTGCCCTGGCCCGCCTCGACGGCCAGGTCGTCGGCATCGTGGCCAACCAGCCGCAGACCCTCGCGGGCGTCCTCGACATCGAGGCCTCCGAAAAGGCCGCGCGCTTCGTCCAGATGTGCGACGCCTTCAACATCCCGATCGTCACCCTGCTCGACGTGCCCGGCTTCCTGCCCGGCGTCGACCAGGAGCACGGCGGCATCATCCGCCACGGCGCGAAGCTCCTGTACGCGTACTGCAACGCGACCGTGCCCCGCATCTCCCTCATCCTGCGCAAGGCGTACGGCGGCGCGTACATCGTGATGGACAGCCAGTCCATCGGCGCCGACCTCACCTACGCCTGGCCGACGAACGAGATCGCGGTCATGGGCGCCGAGGGCGCGGCCAACGTCATCTTCCGCCGCCAGATCGCCGCCGCCGAGGACCCCGAGGCCATGCGCGCCCGCATGGTCAAGGAGTACAAGGCCGAGCTGATGCACCCGTACTACGCCGCCGAGCGCGGGCTCGTCGACGACGTGATCGACCCGGCCGAGACCCGGTCCGTGCTGATCAACTCGCTCGCGATGCTGCGCAACAAGCACGCCGATCTGCCGTCGCGCAAGCACGGCAATCCGCCGCAGTAGCGCCGCGCCGCCCCCTTCGCTTTCCCACAAGGAGAACGCCGCACATGACTACTCCCGACATCCGCGTCGAGAAGGGCCACGCCGAGCCCGAAGAGGTCGCCGCCCTCACGGCGATCCTGCTGGCCCGGGCCGCCGGCAAGGCTGCCGCGGTGCCCTCCGTGGGCTTCGGCCGCGACAAGGCCGGGTGGCGCCGCCTGGAGCGCACGCCGGGCTTCCGCGCCCCGCACAGCTGGCAGGGCTGAGCCCCGCCGCTCGCCTTTTGGAACACAGAAGCCCGTGGGCCCCGTACTCGTTCGAGTACGGGGCCCACGGGCGTCAGTGCGGGGGCCTAGCGGAGACGGGCCATCAGGGCGTGCTCGACCAGGGTGATCAGCGCGGACTTCGCGTCGGCGCGGTGGCGCGCGTCCGTGGTGATGATGGGAGTGTCCGGGCCGATCTGCAGGGCCTCGCGGACCTCGTCCGGGGTGTACGGCTGGTGCCCGTCGAAGCCGTTGAGGGCGATGACGAAGGGCAGCCCGGAGTTCTCGAAGTAGTCGACGGCGGGGAAGCAGTCGGCGAGCCGCCTCGTGTCGACCAGGACGACCGCTCCGATGGCGCCGCGCACCAGGTCGTCCCACATGAACCAGAAGCGGTCCTGGCCCGGGGTGCCGAAGAGATACAGGATCAGATCCTGGTCGAGCGTGATGCGGCCGAAGTCCATGGCGACCGTCGTGGTCGTCTTGTCGCCGGTGTGCGTCAGGTCGTCGATGCCTGCCGACGCGGACGTCATCACGGCTTCGGTGCGCAGCGGGTTGATCTCCGAGACGGCCCCGACGAATGTGGTCTTGCCCACACCGAAGCCGCCCGCCACCACGATTTTCGCGCTGGTGGTGGAGCGGGCTGTTGCTCCTCCGCTAGAGCTTGCGAAGTCCACTGAGCACCCTTTCGAGCAGTGTCACGTCTGGCTGACCGCCGGCGGACTCGTCCCCGCCGGGCTGATGGATGGCGACGAGACCGGCCTCCGCCAGGTCGGCGACGAGGATCCGGGCTACGCCGAGGGGGATGGAGAGCAGTGCCGAGATCTCGGCGACCGACTTGATCTCGCGGCACAGGTTGCAGATGCGCTGATGCTCGGGCAACTGGCCCTGCAACTGATGCGGTTGTGCGGTGGTGTGCACCAGCGCCTCGATGGCGAGCTGGTACCGCGGCCTGGTGCGGCCGCCGGTCATGGCGTACGGACGCACCAGCGGGTTGCTGGCCACGGGCGCCGGCTCCGGGGAGCGGCGCTGCGACGGCGCGGGCTGGATGCGCGGCGCGTACGGCCGCTGCTGGTCGTACGCGCCCGGGGCGGGCTGCTGGTACGGCCCCGGCTGTTCGTACGCGCCCGGAGCGGGCTGGCCGTACGGGCCGGGCTGCCGGTACTGCGGCTTGCGGCGGTGGCTGGGCGCGGAGGGGAAGTCGTACCGGTTCTGCGAACCGTCACCCTGGCCCTGGCCACGGCCCGAAGGCCAGTTGGCCGAAGACGAACCGTCTGGGGGTGTTGCAGCCACGTACTCCTCCTCCGAAACTGTGCCCGGCGCCATCGCTGTGGAGCCGCGTCCCGAAACCTTACGGCCCCGGGACGCGAATACGCACCGTCTGTCTGTTAGTTGAGCAAGCTCCCCTGAAGCTCCGCGCGCAGGTCCGGAGTGAGGACGGTCCCGGCGCGGTCGACGAGAAGTGCCATCTCGTACCCAATGAGGCCGATGTCCGCTTCTGGGTGGGCGAGTACGGCAAGGGAGGACCCGTCGGAGATGGACATGATGAAGAGAAATCCTCGCTCCATCTCCACAACGGTCTGGGTCACCGAGCCGCCCTCGAAGATCCGGGAGGCCCCGGCCGTGAGGGAGGTGAGACCCGACGCGACCGCGGCGAGCTGATCGGCTCGGTCGCGCGGGAAACCTTCGGACATCGCCAGAAGGAGTCCGTCGGCGGAGACCACCACGGTGTGGGACACCCCGGGGGTGTTCTCCACGAAGTTGGTGATCAACCAGTTCAGGTTCTGCGCCGCCTGGCTCATCGGGCTCACACTAACGCTCCTGGTTGTAGGTGCTATCAGGGCTGAAGCCCTGGCCATTCGTGTCACTGCCCGCGCTGCGGCCCCGCTGGACGCCGCGGCGCAGGTTGCTCAGCCTGCCGCGTACTTCCTCGGGGTCGCGGGAGACCTGGGGGCCGCCCTGCGGGGTCTGCTCGGCCGTGCCCTCGACCAGGTTGGCCTTGGGCACCCGCCGCGGAAGACCGGACGGGGTGACCCCGCCCGCCTTGGGCTCCCGCAGCTGCTCGGCGCGGTGCCAGCGCTCGTCGTTGGCCGTGCGCCAGCTGTCCGGCTCACCGTTCGGGCTCTCGCCCTCGCGGCCCTCCTCGTCCTGCGCGGCGGGGGCGCTTCCGTTGCCGTTCGCCGCGGTGCTGCCCCGGCGCGGCAGGCCCGCGCCGGTCAGCTCGTGACCGGCCGAGGGGGGCGTCTGGGCAGGTCCCGGACGGTCGAAGCCTACGTGCTCGGGCTCGGCCGCGGCAGCCGCCGGAGCCGATTCCGCTTCGGGAGCGTACGCGCCCTGGTAGGGCTCCTGGTAGCTGTCACGCAGCGGCCAGTCGTCCTGGTGGGAACGGGCTGGGTAGGTGGCGAAGGGCTCCTCCTTGCCACCCGCGACGGCCTCGTGGCCGCCCTGGCCGGGCTCCGCATACGCGCCGTCCGGGTAGCCGTCCTGCGTCGTGTAGTACGCGTCGTCGTACCCGGCCTGTGCGGGTTGCGCGGACGGGCCCTGGTCGTACGTCGGCTGTCCGTCGTAGCCGGTGTCGTAGCCGCCCTGACCCTGGTCGTAGCCGGACGCCTGCGCGCCGTCGTACGCCTGCTGGGGGTCGTACTGCTCCTCGTAACCGGTCCGGGGCGTCTCGTACGCGCCCTGGTCCTGGTACGCCTGGGGCTGCTCGTACGCCTCCTGGCCACCTTGTGTCTCTTCGGGGTACGGCGGGCGGCCGGACTGGGCCTGTGCCTCCAGGGCCGCGCGGCGCTCCTCGCGGAGCAGGGAACGGCCGACCGGGTCGAGCTGGCCGCCCTGCCCCTCGGCGCCCTCGCCGTGGTAGGCGGTGTCGTCGAAGCCCAGCTCGGCGGCCGTGCGCAGCGGCTCGGCCGCCTGTGCCTGCTGCTCGGGGATGATCGAGGAGACCGTGAACTCGTTGTCCTGCGGGTGGAGTTCGCCGCCGCCACCGTGCGTGATGATCTCCGGGAGCATGACGAGCGAGGTGGTGCCCGCCTGCTCGCCCGAGGGGCGCAGCTGGACCCGGATGCCGTGCCGGTCCGACAGGCGGCCGACCACGAACAGGCCCATGCGCTGCGAGATCGCGGCGTCCACGGTCGGCGGGTTGGCGAGCCGGTGGTTGATGTCCGCGAAGTCCTCGGCGGTCAGGCCGATGCCCTTGTCGTGGATCTCGACCATCACGCGGCCGTCGGGGAGACGGGTCGCGGTGACCCTGACCTTGGTCTGCGGCGAGGAGAACGTGGTGGCGTTCTCCAGGAGCTCGGCGAGCAGGTGCACGAGGTCGGTCACGGCCAGGCCGTGGATCTCGGCCTCCGGGACGCCCGACAGCTCGATGCGCTCGTACTGCTCCACCTCGGAGGAGGCGGCGCGCAGCACGTCCACGAGCGGTACCGGCTGGTCCCAGCGGCGGCCCGGCTCCTCGCCGGACAGGACGAGGAGGTTCTCGCCGTTGCGCCGCATACGGGTCGCCAGGTGGTCCAGGCGGAAGAGGCTCTCCAGCTGGTCCGGGTCGGCCTCGTTGTTCTCCAGGTCGGTGATGAGGGTCAGCTGGCCCTCGATCAGCGACTGGTTGCGGCGCGAGAGGTTGGTGAAGATCGCGTTGATGTTGCCGCGGAGCAGGGCCTGCTCGGAGGCGAGCCGGACGGCCTCGCGGTGCACCTGGTCGAAGGCGCGGGCGACCTCGCCGATCTCGTCCGTGGTGGTGATCGGGATCGGCTGGACGCGGGTGTCCACGCGGCCCGGGTCGGTGCGCGAGAGCTGGTCGACCAGCATCGGCAGGCGCTGCTCGGCGATGCCGAAGGCGGCCGTGCGCAGGGAGCGCATCGAGCGGCTCATCTGGCGGGCCATGAGCCCGGCGAGGACGAAGGCGGCGAGCAGGGCGACGACGACCGCGGCACCGGTGATGAAGGCGTCGGTCTTGGCGTCGTCGGCGATGCCGGAGGCCTCGTTCACGGCCTTGTCGGTGAGGTCCGCCTCGATGGTGCGGTACGCGCCGAACTTGGCGGTGGTGGCCGCCCACAGCACCTTGCTGTCGACGCCCTTGCCCGCGAGGGCGACCCGGGAGCTCGGCCGGGTGTCCGGCATGCTCAGGATGAGTTCGAGCATCTTCTCGCCCTGCGGCGGCGGGACGTACTTCTTGCCCGCGGCGCGCGCCTCGGCGGCGCTCTGCTCGGCCTGCTTCGCGGCGTCGGCGATCAGCCGCTTCCTGGCCTCCTCCAGCTTCCGCACGTCCGAGGGCGTGCCGCCGCCGGTGTACTCCTCGATGGCGATGCGCTCGAGGTAGGCGTACGAGGAGAAGGAGACCTTCTGCTTGGTGAAGTCGCCCTGGGTCGGGCCCGGCTTCTCCAGCAGGTGGGTGCCGATGGAGCGCTGCAGCGAGAGCGCGGCCTTGGCCAGGGACACCGCGTAGACGGTGCGGCCGTAGGAGGTGATGTTGCCGGTGCCGAGGCCGAGTTCGTTGGCGAACTCCATCAGCGGGTGCTGGATGGCGACGTAGCCCTCTTCGGTCCGCACACCGGGCAGCTTGCTGGTGTACGCGGCCTGGCGCAGGCCCTCCAGCTTGGGCTCGACCTTCTTGAAGGTCGCGAGCCGGCGCTCCAGGCCCTCCTTCTTCGGCATGTCCTCGGCGGCGTCGGCGAAGACGGCGGCGGCCCGGTCGGTGGCCTTGCGGGCCTTGGCCACGTCCGGGTCGTTCTTCTTGCCGCCCAGCAGGGGCGCGGCGGAGACGTCGCGCTCCTCGATGAGGCGGTTGCCGTAGTCCAGCGAAGCGCGCACCAGACGGGCCGTGGCCTCGGCGTCGCGGGCCTCGTCCCAGGTGTCGATGGCGCCCTTGACCTGGAAGCCGCCCATGACGAGACCCACGAGCACGGGTATGAGGAGGATCGCGTTGAGGCGGGTCGGTACGCGCCAGTTCCGGGGCGAGAGCCGCCCGCCGGAGGCGGCCTGTGGCTCGCCACCGGGTACGTCCGCGGACGGCGACGGCGTCGCCGCTCGCGGGGGCGGGGTGAAGTTGCCCCGCGTGTCCCGTTCCGGGGGTGCGGGGCTCGTCTTGCTTCGCCTCACTCGACCAACAACCTCTCGGCGGCGGCTCCCGCGCTGGTGCCGCTGTCGTCTCCAAAGGCCCGTGCTACTGGGCAGTTCAGCGCATTCCAGCACGTCAGGTGGTGCTCCTCCAAACAGTAGGAGCGAAGCGATCCGAGTGGTGCAAGCCTCAGATAAATCGGTCATAAAGAGCGAGCCCCGCCAAAAGGCGGGGCTCTTGTGAGCACAGTGATACCGGCCGACCGCGATGTGTGGCCGCGTCGGCGGAATTCTCTGTCGAAACGTTATGAACACGGCAGCCGTCCGTGTCAAAGGACACAGATCGTTCCGTGCGATTTACGGCAACTTCCGTATGATCCCGCCTACTTGAGTCGTGCCATGAGCGCGTGCTCGACCAGCGTGATCAGGCCACTCTTTGCTTCCGCACGCTGTCGGGCATCCGTCGTGATGATGGGGGCGTCCGGGCCGAGCTGCAGCGCTTCGCGGACCTCGTCCGGGGTGTAGGGCTGCTGGCCGTCGAAGCCGTTGAGGGCGATGACGAACGGCAGTCCGGAGTTCTCGAAGTAGTCCACAGCGGGAAAACAGTCGGCCAGGCGCCGGGTGTCGACCAGGACGATGGCACCGATCGCGCCGCGCACCAGGTCGTCCCACATGAACCAGAAGCGGTCCTGGCCCGGGGTGCCGAACAGATACAGGATCAGATCCTGGTCAAGGGTGATGCGGCCGAAATCCATCGCCACCGTGGTGGTGGTCTTGTCACCGGTATGCGTGAGGTCGTCAATACCCGCTGACGCGGACGTCATCACCGCTTCGGTGCGCAGCGGATTGATCTCCGAGACCGCGCCGACGAACGTGGTCTTGCCCACGCCGAAGCCGCCCGCCACCACGATCTTGGCCGACGTGGTGGACCGGCCTGCGGCGGCGGAGTCCGCGAAGCCGCCCGCGCTAGAGCTTGCGAAGTCCACTGAGCACCCTTTCGAGCAGAGTCACGTCTGGCTGGCCACCGGTGTTCTCGTCACCGCCGGGCTGGTGGATCGCGACGAGCCCGGCCTCGGCCAGGTCGGCCACCAGGATGCGGGCGACGCCGAGGGGCATCGAGAGCAGCGCGGACACCTCGGCCACCGACTTGACCTCACGGCACAGGTGGCAGATCCGCTGGTGCTCGGGGAGCAGCCCCATCAGCTGGGCCGGGTCCGCCGTGGTGCTGACCAGCGCCTCGATCGCGAGCTGGTAGCGGGGCCTGGTCCGGCCACCGGTCATCGCGTACGGGCGCACCAGCGGCTGGTCACCCTCGTAGCCGTATCCGGCTTGGGCGCCGTACGGGTCATGAGAGGCGGTGGGCGGGTTCATGGATCCTCCGGGCGGGACAGCAGTTCGTCTGCGTTCCGTCTGACGTCAGCCTGGTGGGGGCATGAGTGGCGGCCGGACGGTGGGTGGTTGCGTACGGATCGGACGTCCCCGGCCTGTGGGGTGGCCGGGGGCTGCGGCGGGCCGGGCCCGCGCGCCGGCTAGTGCAGCAGGCTGCCCTGGAGCTCGGCGCGCAGGTCCGGGGTGAGGACGGTGCCCGCACGGTCGACGAGCAGCGCCATCTCGTACCCGACGAGGCCGATGTCGCACTCCGGGTGCGCGAGCACCGCCAGGGACGAGCCGTCGGAGATGGACATGAGGAACAGGAAGCCGCGCTCCATCTCCACGACGGTCTGCGTGACCGCCCCGCCCTCGAAGATCCGGGAGGCCCCGGCGGTGAGGGAGGTCAGGCCGGAGGCGACGGCCGCGAGCTGGTCGGCGCGGTCGCGCGGGAAGCCCTCGGACATCGCGAGAAGCAGGCCGTCGGCGGAGACCACGACCGTGTGGGACACCCCGGGGGTGTTCTCCACGAAGTTGGTGATCAACCAGTTCAGGTTCTGTGCCGCCTGGCTCATCGGACTCAACTAACGCTCCTGCTGGTGAGTGGGGCGAGGGAAACTGCCGGTCTGGCCGGTACCGGCCTGGCGACCCTGCTGAATGCCCCGACGGAGATTGGTCAGCCGGCCGCGCACGTCGTCGGGCGCGCGCGAGACCTGCGGACCCGAGCTGTCCTGCGCCTGCTGTGCGGTGCCCGCCACGAGGTTCGCCCGTGGCACGCGGCGCGGGAGGCCGGAGGTGGTGACGCCGCCCGCGGAGGGCTGCCGGACGCGCTCGGCCTGGCGGCCCAGCTCGTCGTTCGGCGTGGCGCGCCAAGCGGTGTTGCCGGTGGTGCTGTTCGGGTGCTGCTGGTTCTGCGCGTTCTGCTGGTTCTGCTGGTTCTGGGGGGCGCCCTGACCGCTACCGCTCTGGCCGGGCTGGGCGTGCTGCTGCCCCTGCGGGCCCGGGGCCTGGAAGCCGCCCGGACGCTGGGCGGGCGGCGGGGTCCCGGGGGACTGCTGCGGCGCACGCGCGCCCTGCGGGCGGGCGCCCTGGGGACGCGTGCCGTCGAGCGGCCGCTGCGGCTCGCGCTGCGGGAGCTGCGGCTCCCTGCGGGGGAGCCGGGCCCCGCGCTGCGGAAGCTGCTGGGACTGCTGGGCCTGCGGCGCACCGGCGTCCGGGCGGTGGCCCCCCGGCTCCTGGCCGCGCTGCGGCAGCTCGGGGCGGTGGCCCTGCTCGGCCGGGCGGGTGCGCTCGGCCTGCTGGCGCTCCTGCTCGGCACGGGCCTGGCGCTCCTGCTCGGCACGTTCCTGCTGGGCCCGCTGCTGCTGTTCGGCCTGCGCCTGCGCCTGCTGCGAGAACCAGTTGGTCTCCAGCGTGTCGTACAGCGGCGTACGGCCGTCCAGCGGACCGGACGCGGGCGGCAGGGCCTCCGGCTCGGTCTGCTGCGGCTCGGGCGCCTGCGGAAGCTGGGCCTGGGGGCGCTGCGCCTGCTGCCCGCCCTGGTCCAGATCGGCGCGCGGGGCCTGCTCGCGGCGGGGCGCGGGCGGCCGCGGCACCGAGAACTCACCGGTGGCGTGCGGCGACTGGCCCGCCTGCGGAGTCTGGGGCGCCTGCGGGGCCTGGCCCGCGGGGCCGCCGAAGACGTCGGAGCGCACGAACTCGCCGGTGGCGCCGCTCGGGGCGTCGCCCTGCGTGCCCGGCGGCGGTCCGTCGAAGTCGGGGCGGTCGAACTGCGCGGTCGAGCCAGGACCCTGGAGGTCGTCGGCGAGGCCCGCGGGGTGTGCGAACTGGCCGGTGGACTCGGGCTCCTCGTGGCCGCGCGGAGCGTCGAAGGGCTCGCGCGAGACCTGCGGCTGCGCGTTCTCGTCGCTCCAGCTGGGCACACGGGGCTGCTGCGGGCTGCCGCCGGGCAGCTCGGCCCGCGGTCCGCCGCGCGGCGGCAGCTGCGGCCTGCGGTCCCGCTCACCCGGGCCGGAGCCCGCGCCCGAGCCGGACCCGGCGGCCTGACCCGCGTCGTTCGTACGCTGCTGGGGCACCGGAGGCTGCGGCATGCTGCCCGCCCCGGAGCGGCCGCCGCCCTGGCCCTGGCCGAAGGCACCGGGACCGCCCGCGAGGCCGCCCGGCGCCACCGGGGACCCGGCCGAGGGCGCGCCCTGGCCGTTGCCGCGCGAGGGCAGCGCCGCCCGCGGGCCCGAGCCCGCGACCTGGCCGCGCTGGGCACCGGCGGCGGGGCCGACCTGGTTGTTCTGGCGGGCGCGGGCCGCGCCGCTCAGACCGGCCGCCACACCGCCACCGCGGCGCGCGGCGGCGGCACCCGCGGCGGCCTGGGCCGCGGCGGGACCGCCGGTCGGCGCCGGGGCGCCGGGCTGGCCCGGGCCCTTCTTGCCGCCCTGGGCGACGTCGACGGGGAGCATGACGAGCGCGGTCGTGCCGCCGGAGTCCGAGGGCCGCAGCTGGATGCGGATGCCGTGGCGCTGCGAGAGGCGGCCGACCACGAACAGACCCATGCGGCGGGAGACGGAGACGTCCACGGTGGGCGGCGACGCGAGCCGCTCGTTGATCGCGGCGAGGTCCTCGGGGGAGAGGCCGATGCCGGTGTCGTGGATCTCGATGAGCACGCGGCCGTCGGGCAGCGCGTGACCGGTCACCTTGACCTTGGTCTGCGGCGAGGAGAACGAGGTCGCGTTCTCAAGGAGCTCGGCGAGGAGGTGCACGAGGTCGTTGACCACGCGGCCCGCGACGTCGGTGGCGGGCACCGAGGACAGCTCGATGCGCTCGTACTGCTCCACCTCGGAGGCGGCGGCACGGAGGACGTCGACGAGCGGCACGGGCCGCGTCCAGCGGCGGCCGGGCTCCTCACCGGCGAGCACGAGGAGGTTCTCGCCGTTACGGCGCATGCGGGTCGCGAGGTGGTCGAGCTTGAACAGCGAGGACAGCTGGTCCGGGTCGGCCTCGCGGGACTCCAGCTCGGAGATGAGCGAGAGCTGGCGCTGGATGAGGCCCTGGGAGCGGCGCGAGAGGTTGGTGAACATCGCGTTGACGTTGCCCCGCAGGAGGGCCTGCTCGGCGGCGAGGCGGACGGCCTCGCGGTGCACGTCGTCGAAGGCCGCGGCCACCTGGCCGATCTCGTCCCGGGAGTGCACACCGACGGACTCCACGGACGTGTCGACGTCCTGCGGGTCGGACTCGGAGAGCTGCTTGACCAGCTCGGGCAGGCGGTCCTGGGCGACCTTGGTGGCGGTGTCCTGGAGCCGGCGCAGCGAGCGGATCATGGACCGGGCCACGACGAAGGCGCCGACGAGCGAGACGCCGAGCACCAGCAGGATGAGCGCACCGTTGAGGATCGCCTGCTGCTCGGACTCGTTCCGCAGCGAGCGGGCCTTCTGCTCCATCTCGTCGAGCAGCGTCAGCTCGATCTTGCCCATCTCCGAGATCTTGGTGGAGTCGGCGTCCACCCAGTCCTTGTAGGAGCGCTTGCCGCGGAGCTTGATGCCGTCCGGCTGTTCGAGCACGCGCTGGGCGTAGGCGTCGGCGCCCTGGATCGTCTGGTTGCCGCGGCTGATGGGGGCGAGCAGCTTCGCGCCGTTGCCGACGTAGATCCGGTTGAAGGACTGGAGTTCGTCCGTCTCCTTCTCCAGCGCGGTGAGGGCGTAGCGGCGGTCGAGGTCGGAGAGCTTGCCGAACTCGCGGTTGTTCGCCGGGAGCGCGGCCGCGATGACGGCCCGCTGGACGGACGCGAACTCCTTGGCGGAGGAGAAGGCCGCCAGGGCGCGGGTGCGCTGGATCATGTCCGGGTTGCTGGTCGCCTGCGCCATGTCCTCGGAGAGCGCGAGGAGCTGCTGGATCAGCTGGCTGTAGCCGTCGACCGTCTGCGAGGACGGGACCTTCTTCTGGTAGGCGTCCCGGCGGACGTCCTTGATCTTCTGCAGCTGCCGGGTGATCTGGACCGTGTTCTGCCGGATGCCGAGGAAGCCCTTGTCGCCGTCGCTGTCGTCGACGTTCTGGGTGCCCGACAGGAAGTTCTTGTAGGCGCGGTCCGTCTTCTCCCGCACGCTCTTGACGGTGAAGTCCGTGTCGCTGGCGCCGTGCGAGAGCGGGCCCGCCGACTGGTCGCGCTCCTCCTGGAGCGCGACGGCGAGGCGGGTGGCGTCCTCCGTCAGATCGGTCAGCAGCTTCATGTTGTCGAGCTGCTGGATCTCGTCCATCGACGAGTTGATGCGCAGGGCGCCCAGCGAGGTCGCCGTGATGACGGGGAGCGCGAGGAGCGAGACCAGACGGGTCGAGATGCGCCAGTTGCGCAGGGCTATTCGAGGGCCGGGACCGGGGGGTGTCTTGGAGCCCTTCGCCTTTGTCCCGTCCGCGGGCGCACCGCCGCCCGGCGCGCCCGTACGCGCGGCTCCGGGGCCGTCGCCGGACTGTACCGATGCGGGGTTCTGGGCGTGCTGGGCCGAGGAGCCGCGGTCACTTCCGCCGCGCTCCGGCTCCGCCGCAGCGCTGCCATCCCTCTTGAAACGTCCCTGCACTAGCGTCGCAACCTCTGGACCAGGCGTCCTGCCGCGTGGACGGCGGGACGGTGTCGGCGTCTCGGGGCGTCAGGCACCCCATGGTGGTCGTGAGACCGGCGCTGCTCCCCCTTCCCGCCGCCCTCGGCGCTGCGTTGCGCCCCTGTGCGCCGGTTCGATCCCGCGGCGGTCCCGGGAATTCCAGCACAGTGCAGGATCTCCAACAAGGCCCGTGGTCCAGGCCGGCCTCCCCGTGACAGCACGTGAGGACCGCGTCACGAGACGTAGAAACTCAATCCGCCCAAATCGGATTTTCCCGTACGAGCCGCGAGGCCGGAGTCGGTGTCCCAGTCTTCATGATCAGGAGCGGAATGAGAGCTTCAGGGGGGCAATGTCCGATTTCAAGGGCCGTATGGGCAGCCGGAATTGACCCATTTATCCATGCCCTCGTGAGCAAACTCACACGAAGATCATGGCCTCTTCTCGACATTGCGCGGGAATTGCATGTTTAGCCTGACGCTTTACAGGGATGGGGAATCCGACAATCGGCGTCCACTCGGCGGCGCCCCGATCGACAGGGCCAGAACAGCAGATGAAGTCCACGATGATGTTCCGCAACATAGCCAACCCGCGCCGCACCACCCTCGCGCACCTCGAGGACGCCGAAGCCCTGCAGACGGCCCCCGAGCGGCCGGAGCACTCCGTGGACCTGCCCACCCAGACGGCCAACCCGAAGCGCACCATCCTCATGGAAGCCCCGTAGCCGTACGGCCCTCCGGAAGGGACAGCTCGTCCGGCATGAACGCAGCCCGTCCGGCGATCGAGGACGAGCCGCGAAGCGGCGAAAAGGGGAAGCGGGGCGAAGCCCCATAGACTGGGCCCACCCAGATCACCCGCACAAGCAAAGGGCACCGTCCACGTGCGTATCGCCAGGTTCTCCATCGACGGAAACGTCGCCTTCGGCGCGGTCGAGGGCGACAAGCCGGACGAGCTCGTCGTCGACATCATCAAGGGCAGCCCGTACGGCGACTTCGAGCTGAGCGGCGTCAAGGTCCCGCTCAGCAAGGTCCGGCTCCTCGCCCCCGTCATCGGCCACAAGATCGTGGCCTTCGGGCGGAACTACGCGGCGCACGCCAAGGAGCTCGGCCACGAGGTGCCGGAGGCCCCGTTCGCCTTCTTCAAGCCCGCCACCTCGATGATCGGGTCCGGCGACGCCATCCAGTACCCGCCGTTCTCCGAGGAACTGCACCACGAGGCGGAGCTGGCCGTCGTCATCGGCCGCATGTGCCGCGAGGTCCCGCGCGAGCGCGTCAAGGACGTCGTCTTCGGCTACACCTGTGCCAACGACGTCACCGCCCGCGACGTGCAGAAGCGCGAGAAGCAGTGGGCCCGGGCCAAGGGCTTCGACACGTCCTGCCCGCTCGGCCCCTGGGTGGAGACGGAGCTCGACCCGAGCGACCTCACGATCCAGTGCACGGTCAACGGCCAGCAGCGCCAGCTCGGCCGCACCTCCGAGATGGTGCACTCCATCGAGGACCTGGTCGTGAACATCTCCGAGGCCATGACGCTGCTGCCCGGCGACGTCATCCTCACCGGCACCCCCGAGGGGGTTGGCCCCCTCAACGTCGGCGACGAGGTCGCCGTCACCATCGAAGGCATCGGCACTCTCACCAACAAGGTGATCAAGCGTGGCTAACGCGACGAACGTACGCGTACGTTTCTGTCCCTCCCCGACCGGCAACCCGCACGTGGGCCTGGTCCGCACCGCCCTGTTCAACTGGGCCTACGCCCGGCACAACGAGGGCACCCTGGTCTTCCGCATCGAGGACACGGACGCCGCCCGCGACTCCGAGGAGTCGTACGAGCAGCTCCTGGACTCCATGCGCTGGCTGGGCTTCGACTGGGACGAGGGCCCCGAGGTCGGCGGCCCGCACGCGCCGTACCGACAGTCGCAGCGCATGGACACCTACCGGGACGTCGCCGAGAAGCTCCTCGCCGCCGGGCACGCCTACCCGTGCTACTGCACCACCGAGGAGCTGGACGCCCGCCGCGAGGCCGCCCGCGCCGCGGGCAAGCCGTCCGGCTACGACGGCCACTGCCGCGACCTCGGCGCCGAGCAGAAGCAGGCGTACGAGGCCGAGGGCCGCAGCCACATCGTCCGCTTCCGGATGCCGGACGAGGCCACCACCTTCACCGACCTGGTCCGCGGCGAGATCACCGTCCAGGCCGAGAACGTCACCGACTACGGCATCGTCCGCGCGAACGGCGCCCCGCTGTACACGCTGGTCAATCCGGTCGACGACGCCCTGATGGAGATCACCCACGTCCTGCGCGGCGAGGACCTGCTCTCCTCGACGCCGCGCCAGATCGCGCTCTACAAGGCGCTGATCGAGCTGGGCGTCGCCAAGACCATCCCGCAGTTCGGCCACCTGCCGTACGTCATGGGCGAGGGCAACAAGAAGCTCTCCAAGCGCGACCCGCAGGCGAGCCTGAACCTCTACCGCGAGCGCGGCTTCCTGCCCGAGGGCCTGCTCAACTACCTCTCCCTGCTCGGCTGGTCCTTCTCCGCCGACCAGGACGTCTTCTCGATCGACGAGATGGTCGCGAAGTTCGACCTCGCCGACGTGAACTCCAACCCGGCCCGCTTCGACCTGAAGAAGGCCGAGGCCATCAACGCCGACCACATCCGCATGCTGGACGTGAAGGCGTTCGCCGCGGCCTGCGAGCCGTGGCTGCGCGCCCCGCACGCCCCCTGGGCGCCCGAGGACTTCGACGCGGCCGTCTGGGAGGCGATCGCCCCGCACGCCCAGACCCGGCTCAAGGTCCTCTCGGAGATCACGGACAACGTCGACTTCCTGTTCCTGCCGGAGCCGGTCTTCGACGAGGCCTCCTGGACCAAGGCCATGAAGGAGGGCTCCGACGCGCTCCTGAGCACCGCCCGCGCCAAGCTGGAGGCGGCCGACTGGTCGTCCCCCGAGGCCCTCAAGGAGGCCGTCCTGGCCGCCGGTGAGGAGCACGGCCTCAAGCTCGGCAAGGCCCAGGCCCCCGTCCGCGTCGCCGTCACCGGCCGCACGGTCGGTCTGCCCCTCTTCGAGTCCCTGGAGATCCTCGGCAAGGACCGCGCCCTGGCCCGCATCGACGCGGCGCTGGCGAAGCTCGGCGCGTAACGCCGTGTGATCCCGCGCACCGGCGCGCGCACGGCGCGTGCCGGCCCGCGCGCACGGCCCGTACGGTCCGGACGAAAGGGCCCGGAAGCCATCACGGCTTCCGGGCCCTTTCGCGTACGTTCGGAACATGCCGATCAACGCCGTTGGGCCGCAGCGCGCCGCCGGACCGGTCAGGGCCGTCGTCTGGGACGTCGACGACACCCTCTTCGACTACGCGTCCGCCGATCTGGCGGGCATGCGGGCCCACCTCGCCGCCGAGGGCCTCCTCGCCCGGTACGACAGCGCCGATCGCGCCCTGGCCCTGTGGAAGGAGGTCACGGACCGGCACTGGGCCCGCTTCGGCGCCGGCGAGGTGGAGTACTACGCGCAGCGCAGGGACCGCGTCCGCGAGTTCCTCGGCGCCGCCCTCGACGACACGGAGGCCGACGCCTGGTTCGGCCGCTACCTGGGGCACTACGAGGCCGCCTGGGCCCTCTTCCCGGACACCGTGCCCACCCTGGACGCCCTCGCCGGGGACTACCGCCACGCGGTCCTGTCCAACTCGGCGCTCTCCGTGCAGGAGTACAAGCTCAGCGCGCTCGGCGTGCGCGACCGCTTCGAGACCGTCCTGTGCGCCGCCGACCTCGGCGTCGCCAAACCGGCCCCGGAGGCCTTCCGGGCGGTGTGCGAGGCGCTCGCCCTCGCCCCCGGGGAGATCGCCTACGTCGGCGACGAGCCGGACATCGACGCGCGCGGCGCCCGCGACGCGGGCCTGCTCGGCATCTGGCTCGACCGCAACGGCGCGCGGGGGGACGGCCCGTCGGGAGTCCACCGCATCACGAGCCTCACGGAGCTCCCCGCGCTGCTGCGCTCGGATACCCGTTTTGGAGCGCCGTCCACCTTCGGGTAATGTTCTTCCTGCGCCGCCCGAGAGGGCCGAAAGGTCCGGCAGGAAAGCGCAACCGGAACAGAACCCCTCCCGGGGGTTGCGTTCCAGTGGCCTATGGTGTAATTGGCAGCACGACTGATTCTGGTTCAGTTAGTCTTGGTTCGAGTCCAGGTAGGCCAGCTCGCAGAGCTCATCTGCAAAGCCCCCGTTGTGTAGCGGCCTAGCACGCTGCCCTCTCAAGGCAGTAGCGCCGGTTCGAATCCGGTCGGGGGTACAGATCCTTCCCGCGAGGACGGTATGGGTAGCTCCCACCGACCTTGATGCAGGATCGCTAGGGCCCCCGTTGTGTAGCGGCCTAGCACGCCGCCCTCTCAAGGCGGTAGCGCCGGTTCGAATCCGGTCGGGGGTACAAACTGGTCTAAACCATCATTGGTCTATGGTGTAATTGGCAGCACGACTGATTCTGGTTCAGTTAGTCTAGGTTCGAGTCCTGGTAGACCAGCTCGGATCTGCGGCGGTTCAACGTCTGCAAGATCCTCGCCCCCGTTGTGTAGCGGCCTAGCACGCCGCCCTCTCAAGGCGGTAGCGCCGGTTCGAATCCGGTCGGGGGTACAGAGACCGAAGGGCCTCCACCACGGTGGGGGCCCTTCGGCGTGTCCGGGGCGCGAGGGCCGGAGCCCGGCTCCGCCCGGCCCCTCCGCCCTACTCGATGCCGTACCGCCGCGCCGACTCCTCCTCCTGCGCGAGCCGGTGCAGCGCCCGCAGGACCGGCTCGCACAGGACCGCCGCCGCCACCGCCGTCTCGACCCGCTCCGCCTCCGAGCCGTGCGTCTCCAGGAAGTCGAGATCCAGCTTCGCCGCCGCGTGCATCAACTCCGCGTACGGCGCCATGCGTTCGGCGTCCCAGGCGTAACCGAGGCGGTTCAGCGTCGCCACCGCCGCGACCAGGGAACGGTGCACGGGGGAGAGCTCGGCGAGCTCCCGCGAGGTCTCCCAGCCGAGCCGCCGCAGCAGCAGGTCCACCTCGGCGCGCGCCCCGGTCACGGTCGGGTCGGCCTCGTCCGGCTCCGGGCCCTGCGGCAGCGCCCACAGGGCCGCGCCCATGCGGATCGTGCGCCCCAGGGAGTCGTCGTCGACGTGCCCGAGGACCTCCTTGGCGGTCGCCACCGGCACCCGGCCCACCTGGATGAGCGCCCGCACCAGGCGCAGCCTGCGCAGATGCCCGTCGTCGTAGTCCGCCGTCGTCGTGTTGACCTGACGGCCGGGCGGCAACAGGCCCTCGCGCAGGTAGTACTTGATCGTCGCGGTGGACACACCGCTGCGCTCGCTCAGCTCGGCCAGCCGCATCTCTTGCGCCTCCCATCGGGTAGTGGCACTATCCAAGCATGAGCCGGTCGGATAGTGCCGCTCGCCAACAGGTCTCAGGGGGAGCCATGCCGGGCAGGTCCGTCACCGCGGGACGCACCACCGCTGATGCCCGGGGGGAGGTGGTGGTCCTCCTGATCGGCATGCGCGTCAACCACTTCTGGGCCGTGCACCACTGGGGCCCCGTGTTCCTCGCGATGGTCCGCATGCTGCGCGAGCTGGGCCGGGACAAGAGCCAGGGGCTGCTGCGACACGTCCTGCTCACGGCGTCGCCCCGGACGTACTACGTCGTCCAGTACTGGGAGTCCAAGGAGCAGCTGTACGCGTACGCGCACTCGCCGCGGATGTTCCACCACAGGGCCTGGGCGATCGCCAACCGCAAGGAGCGGGCGGGAAAGGCGCGCCGGCATGTGGGCCTGTGGCACGAGACGTACATCGTGCCGGAGGGCGCGTACGAGGCGATCTATATGGACATGCCCGCCTTCGGCCTCGCGGCGGCGCACGGGCAGGTCCCGGTGGAGCGGCGCGGGCGGCAGGCGAAGGACCGGCTCGCGTACCGGTCGGGCTGACGGCGTGCGGAAGAGCTGACGGAGTGCTGAACGGCTGACGACGTCAGGAAAAGGGGAGAGGGCCCGCCGCGGCGTTGGGGCGGGCCCTCTCCCTGAGGTCGTACGACGGTCGCGCGCGGCTCAGTTCGTGCGGCGCAGGGCCTCGGAGAGGCGGCCGGCCGCGTCGATGACGGCCTGGGCGTGCATGCGGCCCGGGTGCCGGGTCAGGCGCTCGATGGGGCCCGAGACGGAGACCGCGGCCACCACGCGGTTCGAAGGGCCCCGCACGGGCGCGGACACCGAGGCGACGCCCGGCTCCCGCTCGCCGATCGACTGGGCCCAGCCCCTGCGGCGCACCCCGGACAGGGCCGTCGCCGTGAAGCGCGCGCCCTGCAGGCCCCGGTGCAGCCGCTCCGGCTCCTCCCAGGCCATCAGGATCTGCGCGGACGAGCCCGCCTTCATGGTGAGCGTCGAGCCGACCGGGACGGTGTCCCTGAGGCCCGAGAGGCGCTCGGCCGCCGCCACGCAGATGCGCATGTCGCCCTGGCGGCGATACAGCTGGGCGCTCTCGCCCGTGACGTCGCGCAGATGCGTGAGCACCGGGCCCGCCGTGGCGAGCAGCCGGTCCTCGCCCGCCGCCGCGGCCAGCTCGGCCAGGCGCGGACCGAGGATGAACCGGCCCTGCATGTCCCGCGCCACCATCCGGTGGTGTTCCAGAGCCACGGCGAGCCGGTGCGCCGTGGGTCGTGCGAGTCCGGTGGCCGCGACCAGTCCCGCGAGGGTGGCCGGACCGGACTCCAGAGCGCCCAGGACAAGGGCTGCCTTGTCCAGGACGCCTACGCCGCTAGAGTTGTCCATGAAACGATACTCGCGTCTCACTCTGTGAAACGCAAGTTCAAAATTCCCAGGAACCCGCCACCCTGGAGGAGCGATCCGCCGACCAACGGATACGCGACCGACGTCCGGCATGCGTGAAGAGGGGGCCGGCGGCGGCGAACTCATTCTCTAGTTGGGCCGGCGCACGACGCCGGTCGGAGGGAAAGCGATGGGTAGGACACTCGCGGAGAAGGTCTGGGACGACCACGTCGTCCGGCGCGCCGAAGGCGAGCCCGACCTCCTCTTCATCGATCTGCACCTGCTGCACGAGGTGACCAGCCCCCAGGCCTTCGACGGGCTGCGGCAGGCGGGCCGCAAGGTGCGGCGGCTCGACCTCACCATCGCGACCGAGGACCACAACACCCCCACCCTCGACATCGACAAGCCCATCGCGGACCCGGTCTCGCGCGCCCAGCTGGAGACCCTGCGCAAGAACTGCGCCGAGTTCGGGGTGCGCCTGCACCCGCTGGGCGACGTCGAGCAGGGCGTCGTCCACGTGGTGGGACCGCAGCTGGGCCTGACCCAGCCCGGCACCACGGTGGTCTGCGGCGACTCCCACACCTCCACCCACGGCGCCTTCGGCGCCCTCGCGTTCGGCATCGGCACCTCCCAGGTCGAGCACGTGCTCGCCACCCAGACCCTGCCGATGGCGCGCCCCAAGACGATGGCCATCACCGTCGACGGCGAACTGCCCGAGGGCGTCACGGCCAAGGACCTCATCCTCGCCATCATCGCGAAGATCGGCACCGGCGGCGGCCAGGGCTACGTCATCGAGTACCGCGGCTCCGCCATCGAGAAACTGTCGATGGAAGCCCGCATGACCATCTGCAACATGTCCATCGAGGCGGGCGCCCGCGCCGGCATGATCGCCCCGGACGAGACGACCTTCGCCTACATCCAGGGCCGCGCCCACGCCCCGCAGGGCGAGGACTGGGACGCCGCCGTGGCGTACTGGAAGACCCTGCGGAGCGACGACGACGCCGTCTTCGACGCCGAGGTCCGCGTCGACGCCGCCTCCCTGGCGCCGTTCGTCACCTGGGGCACCAACCCGGGCCAGGGCCTGCCGCTGTCCGCGAGCGTCCCCGACCCGGCTTCGTACGAGGACGCTTCGGAGCGCCTCGCCGCCGAAAAGGCCCTGGAGTACATGGGGTTGAGCGCCGGGCAGCGGCTGCGGGACATCGAGGTCGACACCGTCTTCGTAGGCTCCTGCACCAACGGGCGCATCGAGGACCTGCGCTCGGCGGCCGCCGTGATCGAGGGGCGCAAAGTCGCCGACGGCGTACGGATGCTGGTCGTGCCCGGCTCGGTGCGGGTCGCCCTGCAGGCCGTCGACGAGGGCCTGGACAAGGTCTTCACCGCGGCGGGCGCCGAATGGCGGCACGCGGGCTGCTCGATGTGCCTGGGCATGAACCCCGACCAACTCGCGCCCGGCGAGCGCTCCGCCTCCACCTCCAACCGCAACTTCGAGGGCAGGCAGGGCAAGGGCGGCCGCACCCACCTGGTGTCGCCCCAGGTGGCCGCCGCCACCGCGGTGACCGGCCGCCTGGCCGCGCCCGCCGACCTCACCGACACCCCCGCGACCGCCGGAGTCTGATCAGCCATGGAAGCCTTCACCACCCACACCGGCCGGGCCGTCCCGCTGCGCCGCAGCAATGTGGACACCGACCAGATCATCCCCGCCCACTGGCTGAAGAAGGTCACCCGCGACGGCTTCGAGGACGGGCTCTTCGAGGCCTGGCGCAAGAGTGAGGACTTCGTCCTCAACCTGCCGGAGCGCCAGGGAGCCACCGTCCTGGTCGCGGGCCCCGACTTCGGCACCGGATCCTCCCGCGAGCACGCCGTCTGGGCGCTCCAGAACTACGGCTTCAAGACCGTCATCTCCTCCCGCTTCGCCGACATCTTCCGGGGCAACTCGCTCAAGAACGGGCTGCTCACGGTGGTCCTGGAGCAGGAGACCGTGGACGCCCTGTGGGCCCTGACGGAGGCGGATCCAGCGGTCGAGATCACCGTTGACCTGCGGGATCGCCAGGTTCGGGCCCCCGGGGTCACGGCGGACTTCGAGCTCGACGAGAACGCCCGCTGGCGCCTGCTCAACGGCCTGGACGACATCAGCATCACGCTCCAGAACGAGGCGGACATCGCGGCCTACGAAGCCCTCCGCCCCACCCACAAGCCGAGCACCGCGCGGGTCTGACGCCCCCTCGCCGGCGGCCGCGCGGGCCGCGACCCACCGATGTACCCCCAATCGTGGACGGTTGGGGGTACATCCGTGTCCAGCCCCTTTCCGGTCCCCTTTGACCCCCGATGACCTGAACGGGTGGTCTCAACTGCCTTGAAGCCAAGGGAAGAAGAGGCTGGAAATCCCCTTGCACACTGTGGGTGCGGGTATCCTCAGGAAGGCGCCGGGCGGGGGTAGTTACCCCCTGCGGAGGCGACAACTCGCCCCAGATGGCACAATCGGTGCATGGGACGCGACGACCAACTCGAGCTCTACGGACTCGTCGCGGACCGGCTGAAGGAAGCGCACTCCCGAGTGCGCGCACTGCAAGTCCCGGAGGGCGTACGGATGGCGCTGACCCGGAAGCTGCTGGTCATTACGGCCGCGGCCAAACACGATCTCGCCGATGCGGCAAGGCGTCTGGAGCGATTGATGGCGTACCTCGACGAGGGCGACGAGGGCCGAATCCCCGAAGACGACTGATCGTCAAGCCTCAACGGACCTTCGAGGAACTCCTCGAGAGTCCAGAACGTTGCGGCACAAGGGTGATTAGCCCGTTTCGTGTTTGATTTGCGGTATATATCTGCCTAACGTGCGAAAAAGCCTGGCGCATTCGCTTCAGGCAATGTCTCCGAAGGGGAAGACGTGAACAAGGCGCAGCTCGTAGAAGCGATTGCCGACAAGGTCGGTGGCCGTCAGCAGGCCGCCGACGCCGTGGACGCGGTTCTGGACGCCATCGTCCGTGCCGTGGTCGGCGGAGACCGGGTTTCGGTCACCGGCTTCGGCTCGTTCGAGAAGGTCGACCGCCCGGCCCGGTACGCCCGCAACCCGCAGACCGGGGAGCGCGTGCGGGTCAAGAAGACCTCGGTGCCGCGCTTCCGCGCGGGTCAGGGCTTCAAGGACCTGGTGAGCGGCTCGAAGAAGCTCCCGAAGAACGACGTCGCGGTCAAGAAGGCGCCGAAGGGCAGCCTCTCGGGTGGCACTTCCACCCGTACGACGGTCAAGAAGGCCGCCGCGAAGAAGGCCACCACCGCCAAGAAGGCCACGGCGGCGAAGAAGACCACCACGGCCAAGAAGGCGACGGCCGCGAAGAAGGCCACCACGGCCAAGAAGGCCACGACGGCCAAGAAGGCGACGGCCACGAAGAAGGCCACCACCGCCAAGAAGGCGGCCCCGGCGAAGAAGGCCGCCACGGCTGCGAAGAAGGCGGCCCCGGCCAAGAAGGCCACCACCGCCAAGAAGGCCGCGGCGAAGAAGGCCCCCGCCAAGAAGGCCACGGCCAAGAAGGCGCCCGCCAAGAAGTCCACGGCGCGCAAGACCACCGCCAAGAAGACCACTGCCCGCAAGCGCTAAGGGCACTGGGGTACTCACGCGCCGGGCCGGGCTCCCGCTGGGGAGCCCGGCCCGCGGCGCGTGCGCAGCGGTGAACGTATACGAAGTGCGGCGTTTCGGGCCGCGGCTCAGAACGTCTGGAGCGTGACCAGCGTGATCCGGCGGGCCTCGCCCTCGCCGGTCACCTCGATCCGCACCCGCTGCCCCGCGCGCAGCAGGCGCAGCCCGCCCGCGTCGAAGGCCGGGGCGTCGAAGGGCACCGGAGTGCCGTCGTCGAGCAGCACGCTGCCGGTGCGGGTGTCGGAGTCGTACGTGTACGCGGTGGCCTGCATGAGCAGAAGCGTACTCAGTCCGGGATGAGCAGCCCGGCCGCCGCCGCGGCCGTGCGCGGGCCCACGCCGAGTGCGAGCGCGACCCGCAGGTCGTCGCCGGTGTCCACGTCCTGGCGTACGGAATCCACGTCGGCGAGCGCCAGTTCCACGGCCCCCGACGCCGTGTGCCGGGCCCGGGAATCCGGGCCGAAAAGGGGCCGCAATTCCGTGCCGGGGGATGCGGACAGGAGCGTGGTGCCGATTCCCGCGGCATCGGGGAGAAACGCGCGGGGAAAAGCGGCGGCACGGTCGAGGGCGCGGGTCAATTCGGCGGGGCGCAGGGCGGGCAGATCGGCGTTCAGGGCCGCCACGGGGGCATCGGGCCGGGCCGCGCGGACCACCGCGATGCCGTGGTCGAGGGCGGCGTTCAGGCCCGTTCCCGGAGTGTCGGGGGCGATGCGGGCGCCGAGTGCGGCCAGTTCACGGCCCGCCCGGACGTCATCAGTGACGACCACCACATCCCTGACCGCGGCGCTGGCGAGCGCGGCCGCCACCGTGTCCTCGGCGAAGGCCAGGGCGAGCGCGGGCCGCAGCCCCTCGCCCGCGGCGGGAGCGAGCCTGCTCTTGGCCCGTGCCAGGGGTTTGAGCGGTATCACCAGGGTCCAGTGCACGGGCGCTCCGTCCTTCGCGTCGCGCCCATTGTGGCCTGCCGGGAGCGCGGCGCCAGGGGCCGGGGTCGACGAAATGGCCGGTCAGCGAGGTGCCGGAGCGGCGTGGAGGCGGTGGCCGCGGACGGGTGGGCGTACGGTGTTCTCGACAGGACGGCAGCCTGGAGCGACACTTGTGCGGCCGACCAGGCTCATGGAGGAAGGTGTCCGAGTGTCCCGCCGCAGAATCGGCTTCTGGTACCGCCTGGCGGCCGTGATCTGTAAACCGCCGCTGCTGGTTCTGTTCAAGCGGGACTGGCGGGGAATGCAGAACATCCCGGCCGACGGCGGATTTATCACCGCCGTGAACCACAATTCGTATCTGGACCCGTTGGTCTACGCCCACTTTCAGTACAACACCGGGCGGGTCCCGCGTTTCCTCGCCAAGCACGGCCTCTTCAAGAAGGGGTTCGTCGGCGCGGTCATGCGCGGCACGGGCCAGATCCCGGTCTACCGCGAGACCACCAACGCGCTCAGCGCCTTCCGGGCCGCGATCGACGCCGTCGAGCGCGGCGAATGCGTCGCCTTCTACCCTGAAGGCACCCTCACCCGCGACCCGGACCTGTGGCCCATGACGGGCAAGACCGGTGTCGCACGCGTGGCCCTCCAGACGAAGCGCCCGGTCGTCCCCATCGCCCAGTGGGGCGCCAACCACGTCCTGCCGCCGTACGCCAAGAAGCCCAGGCTGCTGCCGCGCAAGACGCACCAGGTCCTTGTCGGCGAGCCGGTGGACCTGGCGCGCTTCTACGACAAGGAGATGACCCCCGACCTCCTGAAGGAGGCCACGGAGGCCATCATGACGGACATCACGGCCCTCCTGGAGGAGCTGCGCGGCGAGAAGGCCCCGCCGAAGCGCTACGACCCGCGCGAGGCGCGGATCGCGCAGCGGCGCAAGGCCCAGGGCGCCGACACCGGGCAGGGCCCCAGCGGCCTTACGGAGCAGGGCAGTTCACAGCAGGGCAGCGCGGAGGAGAGCAAGTGACCCGATCCCTGAAGGCCGCCGTCTTCGGCTCCGGCTCGTGGGGGACGGCCTTCGGCATGGTCCTCGCCGACGCGGGCTGCGACGTCACCCTGTGGGGCCGCCGCGCCGGACTCGCCGACGCGGTCAACTCCACCCGCACGAACCCGGACTACCTCCCCGGCGTCGAACTGCCGCGGAACCTGCGCGCCACCACCGACCCCGCCGAGGCCGCCGAAGGCGCGGACTTCACCGTGCTCGCCGTGCCCTCGCAGACGCTGCGCGACAACCTCGCCGCCTGGACGCCGCTGCTCGCGCCCGACACCGTCCTCGTCTCCCTGATGAAGGGCGTCGAACTCGGCTCGGCCATGCGGATGAGCGAGGTCATCGAGGACGTCACCAAGGCCGCCGCCGAGCGCGTCGCGGTCGTGACGGGGCCGAACCTCGCCCGTGAGATCGCCGCCCGGCAGCCCGCCGCGTCCGTCGTCGCCTGCCGCGACGAAGCCGTGGCCCAGCGGCTCCAGGCCGCCTGCCACACCCCGTACTTCCGGCCGTACACCAACACCGACGTGGTCGGCTGCGAGCTCGGCGGCGCCGTGAAGAACGTCATCGGTCTCGCCGTGGGCATCGCCGACGGCATGGGGCTCGGCGACAACACCAAGGGCTCCCTCATCACGCGCGGGCTCGCCGAGACCACCCGGCTCGGCCTCGCGATGGGTGCGGACCCGCTGACCTTCGCCGGGCTCGCGGGCCTCGGCGACCTGGTGGCCACCTGCTCCTCGCCCCTGTCGCGCAACCACACCTTCGGCACCAACCTCGGCAAGGGCATGACCCTGGAGGAGACCATCGCGGTCACCAAGCAGACCGCCGAGGGCGTCAAGTCCTGCGAGTCCGTGCTCGACCTGGCCCGCAGGCACGGCGTCGACATGCCCATCACGGAGACCGTCGTGGGCATCGTGCACGAGGGCACCCCGCCGATGGTCGCGCTCAAGGAGCTGATGGCGCGCAGCGCCAAACCGGAACGCTGAGCGCTGTGCCTGAGCGGCGCCGGTCCCGCGGTCCGTTTCCGCCGCCGGGCCGCCTCGGGCCGGACGCGCCCACACGGCGGAGCCGCACGTCGAGACCGCCCGCGCCCTATGGGGCGCTGCTCGTGGGCGGCGCGCTGACGTTGCCTGGGGCAGCGGGTACGCTCAACGCGATATGAGCAGCGAGAACCTCCCCCAGAGCCCTCAGCGGAGCCCCGAGCCGGGCGCCGAGCCGACCCGGAAGCCGCGCGTCGCCGTCGTGTTCGGCGGCCGCAGCTCCGAGCACGGCATCTCCGTCGTCACCGCCGGTGCCGTCCTGCGTGCCATCGACCGCAGCAAGTACGACGTGCTCCCCATCGGCATCACGACGGACGGCCGCTGGGCGCTGACCGCCGACGAGCCCGAGCGGATGGCCATCACCGACCGCAAGGTGCCCAACGTCGCCGACCTGGCCGAGTCCGCCGACGGCGGCGTCGTCCTTCCGCTGGACCCCGGCAACCGCGAGGTCGTCTACAGCGAGCCCGGCTCCGTGCCCAAGGCGCTCGGCGAGGTGGACGTCGTCTTCCCGATGCTGCACGGCCCCTACGGCGAGGACGGCACCCTCCAGGGCCTGCTCGAACTGTCCGGCGTGCCCTACGTGGGCGCGGGCGTGCTCGCCTCGGCCGTGGGCCAGGACAAGGAGTACATGAAGCGCGTCTTCACCTCCTTCGGCCTGCCCGTCGGCCCGTACCTGGTGATCCGGCCGCGCGAGTGGGAGAGCGACGAGAAGGCCGCCCGGGCGCGGATCGCGGACTTCGCGGGCGAGCACGGCTGGCCCCTGTTCATCAAGCCCGCGCGCGCGGGCTCCTCGATCGGCATCACCAAGGTCGAGTCCTTCGAAGGCCTCGACGAGGCGATCGCGGAGGCCCAGCGCCACGACCCGAAGATCATCGTGGAGGCGCTGCTCCGCGGCCGCGAGATCGAGTGCGGCGTCCTGGAGTTCGAGGACGGCCCGCGCGCCAGCGTGCCCGCCGAGATCCCGCCGGTCCAGACGCACGACTACTACGACTTCGAGGCGAAGTACATCGACTCGACGCCCGGCATCGTGCCCGCCCCGCTGACGCCCGAGGAGACCGCGGAGGTCCAGCGGCTCGCGGTCGAGGCCTTCGAGGCCACCTCCTGCGAGGGCCTGGTGCGCGCCGACTTCTTCCTCACCGAGGACGGCCGGTTCGTGATCAACGAGATCAACACGATGCCCGGCTTCACGCCGATCTCCATGTACCCGCAGATGTGGGAGAAGAGTGGCGTCGCCTACGCGGAGCTCGTCGACCGCCTGATCCAGGCGGCGCTGCGCCGCTCCACGGGGTTGCGCTAGCGCGCGGCAGAGGAGCGACTCCCTTTCGGGGCGCTCCGGTACCGGGCCCGTGCCCGTACCGGGGCGCCCTCGCTACGCGATTCCCTCGGGGATCGACTTCTTGACGGGGACGGCGAAGTCCGTGAGCGGGCTCACGCCGTCCCCCGTCCGCTGCTCGGGGATGGTCACCTCGACGTAGGCCTTGCGCAGCGTCGTGGTGAAGCGGAACGAACCGTCCGTCCGCTTCTCGAGCAGCCAGCCCACGCCGTTCACGGTCACGCCGTCGGCTTCGGGATCGTTCATCTTCGCCGGTCGCGGCACCCCGCAGCGCAGTATGATCGCCGGGTCCCCCCACCCCGCGGTGAGCGGCGACGCGGGCTTCGGGTCACGCCGGTCGAGCCCGTCCACCGCGCGCGGCAGTCGCTCGTCCAAGTTCCGGCACAGCTCGGTGACCCCGGCGCCCGGCGAGGGAACCGCGGCCGTCCCCCCGTCGTCCGTTGAGGAGCAGCCCGCGCATGCGATCAGCAGTGCGAGGGCGGGCAGCCCGAGCGGGCGGCGGAGCCGGCGGGAAACGTTCACCGGCCAAGGGTAGACGGGGGCTACAAGTGCACGACCGGGCAGGTCAGGGTGCGGGTGATGCCGTCCACTTGCTGGACCTTGGCGACCACCATGCGGCCGAGTTCGTCGACCGTGTCCGCCTGGGCGCGCACGATGACATCGTAGGGACCGGTCACGTCCTCGGCCTGGATCACTCCCGGGATCTTGCCGATCAGCTCGGCGACGGTCGACGCCTTGCCGACCTCGGTCTGGATCAGGATGTACGCCTGTACCACGGAACCTCCAGGGCGGCCACGAGGATCATGTGGGGAGAAGGGACGCCACGGTACCGCGTCGCCGCTCGTCACGGGGAGACCCGGGGGAGCCGCGCCGCGCACATCACGGCGGACGGACAACAGAGGTTGACGGTCACGTCGACCGTACCGACGACAGGGACGGCTCGCGACCGCAAGCGGACCGCGGCAGAAGGAGCAGCACGCGCATGAAGGGCACCGTCGGCGAGTTGGGGGAGTTCGGGCTCATCAAGGAGCTCACCTCGCGGCTCACCTCCACTCCGGCCGTACGCCTCGGCCCCGGTGACGACGCCGCGGTCGTGGCCGCCCCGGACCGCAGGGTCGTGGCGAGCACCGACATCCTCCTGGAGGGCCGGCACTTCCGCCGCGACTGGTCCACGGCGTACGACGTGGGCCGCAAGGCCGCCGCCCAGAACCTCGCGGACATCGCCGCCATGGGCGCCGTGCCGACCGCGATCCTGCTCGGCCTCGTCGTCCCCGCCGAACTCCCCGCGAGCTGGCCCACCGAGCTCATGGACGGCCTGCGCGACGAGTGCCAGGTGGCGGGCGCCGCCGTGGTCGGCGGCGACGTCGTGCGCGGCGACACCATCACCGTCTCGATCACGGCCCTCGGCGATCTGCGCAACCACGAACCCGTCACGCGCGCGGGCGCGCAGCCCGGCGACACGGTCGCCGTCACGGGCTGGCTCGGCTGGTCCGCCGCGGGCCACGCGGTGCTCTCCCGTGGCTTCCGCTCGCCGCGCGCCTTCGTGGAGGCCCACCGCAGGCCCGAACCGCCGTACCACGCGGGCCCCGCGGCCGCCGGGCTCGGCGCCACCGCCATGACGGACGTCAGTGACGGCCTGATCGCCGACCTCGGCCACATCGCCGAGGCCAGCAAGGTGCGCATCGACGTCCGCTCCGGCGACGTGGACGTGCCCTCGCAGATGAACGACATCGCCCAGGCGGTCGGCATCGACCCGCTCCAGTGGGTGCTCAACGGCGGCGAGGACCACGCGATCGTCGCCACGTTCCCCTCCGACGTGAAGCTGCCCGCCCGCTGGAAGGTCATCGGCGAGGTCCTCAACCCCTCGGCGATGCCGCAGGTGACCGTGGACGGCGCACCGTGGACCAGCAAGGGCTGGGACCACTTCGGGGACAACGGGGGCCACGACTGATGGAGCCGCAGAGCGAGCCCCGGGGGGAGTCGCCGGGGCGGCCGGGCCTCGCGCCGCCCCGGGTGCTGACCGTCGCGGGCTCCGACTCCGGCGGCGGGGCCGGGATCCAGGCCGACCTGAAGACCATGCTCGCGCTCGGCACCCACGGCATGAGCGTGCTCACCGCCGTGACCGCGCAGAACTCCCTGGGCGTCCAGGGAGCCTGGGAGCTGCCGGTCGAGGCGGTGCGCGCCCAGTACCGCAGCGTCGTCGACGACATCGGCGTCCAGGCCGTGAAGACCGGCATGCTGGCCTCGGCCGAACTGGTCGAGGCGGTCGCCGAGTTGCTCGCGGGCACCGACGCCCCGGCCGTCGTCGACCCCGTCGGCGTCTCCAAGCACGGCGACGCGCTGCTCGCCGCCTCCGCCCTGGACTCCGTGCGCACGAAGCTGCTCCCCGTCGCCACGGTCGCCACGCCGAACCTGGACGAAGTGGCGCAACTCACGGGCCTGCGCGTCGAGTCCGAGGACGACATGCGGCGGGCCGCCGCGGCCCTCCTCGCGTACGGGCCCCGGTGGGTGGTCGTCAAGGGCGGCCATCTGACCGGCGGCCAGGACGCCGTGGACCTGCTCACCGACGGCTCCGAGGAGCACTGGCTGCGGTCCGCGCGCCATGACAACCGCCACACGCACGGCACCGGCTGCACCCTCGCCAGCGCCATCGCGGCCCACCTCGCCCAGGGCCGCTCCGTGCCCGAGGCCGCGCGGGCCGCCAAGGAGTACGTCACCGGGGCGATCGCCGCCGGGTTCGCGCTCGGCGACGGCATCGGCCCCGTGGATCACGGCTGGCGCTTCCGCACCGGCCCGCTCACCACGGAGGACCGGGGCTCGTCGTAGGCGGGGTCTCCTATGCCGATGGGTACTCCTTGAGCTCGATCGCGTCGGCGGCCCTCTCCGTGAGGCGCTCGAAGAAGCCCGCGAGGAAGCGAGAGCCGAGCATCCGGTAGGCCAGGTTGCGGGTGCGGATCCTGTTCTCGGTGGGCGGCGCGAGGAACGGGCCCGGGTTGCCCGAAACCCTCTGACCGCCCTTCGTGCGGCCGTGGACCTCCGCCTCGTACGCCGCGAAGGCCCTGGCGTGGTTCCCGTGCGCGGCCGCCAGCTCGCCCGCGAGGACGTACGCGCACACCAGGGCCGTCCCCGCGCCCGTGCCACCCGTCGTCGCGCCGTGCCCGGCGTCTCCCAGGAGCACGACGCGCCCCTGGGACAGCCGGTCGACGTGGATCCGGGCGATCGCGTCGAAGTACAGCTCGTCGGCGTCCTCCAGGGCGTCGAGGGCGTGCCGCGTGTGCTTCCAGGGCAGGTCCGCGAACGTCTCGGCGAGGAGCGCCTTCTGGCCCGCCACGTCGTCGCGGTCGTAGGCGAGCTGCTGCGACTGGAACAGCAGGAACGCGTCGCCCCGCACCGGGCTGCCGTCGCGGTTGCTGATGCCGACCGTGCGGCCGGGCACGCTGCAGATCCGCGACGAGCAGTGCAGGCCCAGCACGTTGGGCATGGCGAACCCCGCCGCGTAGTACCCGAGGTGACACAGATGGCGCGACTCGTCGCCGAAGACGAGACGGCGGGTGGGGGAGTGCAGGCCGTCCGCGCCGACGAGGAGGCCGAAGCGGCGCGGCGCACCCCGGTCGAAGGTCACGTCGATGCCGTCGAAGTCCTCCTGGAGGTGCGCGACGGAGTCCCCGAAGACGTACTCGACATGGTCCTTCGTCCGCTCGTACACGATCTGTAAGAGGGCGCCGCGGTATATCTCCACGTCCCCGCTCATCAGGAACGCGGGCAGATCCGCCTTCTCCTTGTCGTCGGCGTCGACGACCGTCCGGCGGCCCATGTGCGTCCGGTGGCGGCGCACGTCGTCCCAGATGCCCATGCGCTCCAGGACGGTGCGGTGCGCGCGGCCCCGGAAGCCGACCGTGAAACTGCCCCCGCGCAGCGCGGGCGCCTTCTCCACGACGGTGACGCGGGCGCCGTAGCGGGCCAGCCGGAGTGCGAGCGCCATGCCCGCCACGCTCGCGCCGGAGACGAGGACGGAGAGGCGGGAGAGGGGCCCGGGGGAGTGTGCTGTGTTCGTCATGGCAGGAGCTTCGAGGGGGTGCCTTACCGGTGGCTGACCATCGGCCGACGGGGGCTTACCAGGAGCTTGCCGTGGCTGACCGCCTCATCCCGGACCACTGGCCCGGGGCGGGCGGTTACCTCGTCAGCGCCGCAGTCGGCTCCCGCCGCCCCAGCTCGAAGGCCTTCTCGTACGTCTCCGGGGACAGCCGTGCCCGCACTTCGCGCTCTACGGGGGTCACGTCGGGGTCGCCCGCGATCAGCGTGCCCCGCACACCGGCGGCCGCGCCCAGGAGCCGGGCTGCCTCCTCGGGGCCCGCCGCGGTGACCGCAAGCGCCTCGGCGACGTCGGCCCGCTCGTCGAAGCCGGTTCCGGCGCTGCCCAGGGCGAGGACGCGGGCCCGCTCGAACCACTCGGCGGCCTCGTCCGCACGGGACTCGGCGAGCGCGGCGCGGCCGAGGCCGACGAGGATCCGTGCCGCCTCGGCCGCGCTGAACCAGTTCGCGGCGCACGCCTCCAGAGCCTCTTCGTAGAGCTCACGCGCGCGCGTGAGCTCACCGCGCAGCCGGGCCACGTCCCCCAGGCCCCGCAGTGAGGCCGCCACCTTGTCGCGCACCCCGGCGGCGCCGGCGAGGTCCCCGGAGAGCCGGAAGTGCTCGGCGGCCTCCTCCAGGGCGCCGTCGTGCAGCAGGACCGTGGCGCGCTGGCGCAGCATGTCGGCGGTCTCCTCCGGGGCCGCGAGCTCCCGTACGTGGACGAGCCCTTCGTCGAGCAGGGCGAGGGCGCGCTCCCGCTCGCCGCGCCAGTCGGCGTACATCGCCAGTGGGTCCAGGCAGTTGGCCATGCCCCAGCGGTCACCGGTGTCCCGGAAGGCCGCGAGAGCCCGCGCGAAGGCGGCCTCCGAGGCGCCGAGGCGGCCCGCCAACTGCTTCTGGAAGCCGCGCCCGAAGTCCAGCAGGGCCCGCCCCCAGGGGTGCGGGCCGAGCTGCGCCCGGACCCGGTCCTCCGCCGCCCGCCGCGGCCCGCCCGCGAGCGACCAGAGCACGATCAGGAAGGGCCGCCGCAGCGGCTCCCGCAGCGAGGCCAGGATGTCGTCCACGCGCGCGAGGCGCTCCGGTTCCGCCGGGTCCGCACCCTCGCCCGTGAGCGTGTCGAGCAGGCACAGGGCGTACTCCTCCGCCAGTCCGTCCGGTACGACGTCACCCACGGCCGCGAGCAGCCGCGCCGCCGGCGGCACCCGCTGCCCGTACGGCCCGCGCAGCCGCCAGTACCAGGACAGGGCGGCCGTCAGCCGAAGGCCCGCGCGCGGATCGGTACGCACGAGGTGGCGCAGCGCGGCTTCGAGGTTGCCGTGGTCCGCGGCGAGGCGGTCCAGCCACACCACCTGCTCCCCGCCGTGCAGGCGCGGCGCGCCCTCCTCCGCGAACCGCAGGAAGTACGCGGCGTGCGCGGCCCGCAGCGCCTCCTCCTCGCCCGCTTCGGCGAGCCGCCGGGCGCAGTACGCGCGGATGGTCTCCAGCATCCGGTACCGCCCGCCGGTCGCCTCGATGAACGACTTCTCCGTCAGGGAGGCCAGCGGGTCCTCGGAGTGGGGCACCCCGCACACCGCGTCGACCGCGTCGAGCGTCGCCCCGGCCGGGAACACCGTCAGACGCCGCGCGAGCTGCCGCTCCTCGTCGTCCAGCAGCTCCCAGCTCCACTCGACGACCGCGTGCAGCGTCCGGTGCCGCGGCGCCTTCGTGCGGTCCCCGCGCGACAGGAGCCGGAACCGGTCGTCCAGGCGCGCGGCCAGCTCGTCGAGCGTGAGGGTGCGCAGCCGGGCCGCGGCCAGCTCGATGGCGAGCGGCAGCCCGTCGAGGGCGGCGCAGACGGAGTCGATCAGGCCGGCCCGCGGGTGCCCCTGGCCGGGCGCGGCCGGTGCGAAGTCCGGGCGTACGGCGGCGGCCCGTTCCAGGAACAGCCGGGCCGCGGGTCCGGCGGCCAGCGGCGGCACCTGGCACAGCGCCTCGCCGGTGATCCCGAGGGCCTCCTGGCTCGTGGCCAGGACCCGCACGCCCGGGCAGGCGCCGAGCAGCAGCCCGACGGCGCGGGCGGCGTCGTCGACCACGTGCTCGCAGTTGTCCAGGACCAGCAGCAGCTCGCGGCCCTCCAGGGCGGCCACGAGCCGCTCCATCGCGTCGCCCCCGCGCGCGTGGAAGCCGTCGCGCACCCCGAGGGCGCCGAGCGTGGCGCACGTCACCCGCGACCCGTCGGCGAGCGGGGCCAGCTCCACGAAACACACGCTGTCGGGCCCGGCGTCCTCGCGCTCCCGGGCGGCCTCCACCGCGAGCCGCGTCTTGCCCGCGCCGCCCGGTCCGGTGAGCGTCACCAGGCGGGACCCCGCGAGCAGATCGCGGATGCGGGCCAGTTCCCCGGCGCGGCCCACGAGCGGCGTCAGCTGCGCCGGGACGCTCGGCCGCCGCGACGGCTCCGCGCCCCGCAGCAGCTCCCGGTGGAGCGCGGCGAGGTCCGCCGACGGATCGGCGCCCAGCTCCCGCGCGAGGACGCCGCGCGCCTCCTCGAAGACCGCGAGCGCCTCGGCCGCCCTGCCGTCCGCGGACAGGGCCCGCATCAGCTGCCCGTACAGCCGCTCGCTCAGCGGCCGGTCCGCGAGCAGCTCCCGCAGCTCCGGTACGAGGCCGGGGCCGCCGCCGGTCGCCAGGTCGGCGTCGATCCGGTCCTGTACGGCGGCCAGCCGCAGCTCTTCCAGGCGCGTACCGGATGCGTGTGCGCCGGGCAGGTCGGTGAGCGCCGAGCCCCGCCACAGACCGAGGGCCTCGCGCAGCAGCGCGGCGGCCCGCGCGGGATCCCCGGCGGCCAGGGCGTCGCGGCCCACGCGCGCGAGGCGCTCGAAGCGGTGGGCGTCGACGTCGTCGGGGTCGACCAGGAGCCGGTAGCCGCCGGCGCCCGCCCGGATGTCCACGCCCAGCCGCTTGCGGAGTCGCGACACCTGGGACTGGAGGGCGTTCGCGGCGCCGGAGGGCGGCCGCTCGCCGTACAGGCCGTCGGTCAGGCGCTCCACCGACACGGTGTGGCCCGTGTCCAGGAGGAGCAGGGTGAGCAGGGCCCTGGGACGCGGGCCGCCGGGGTCGACGGGGTCGCCGTCGGGGGTGCGGGCGTCGAGGGGGCCGAGGATGCCGAACCGCATAGGCGGGATTTTGGCAGGCGGCGGAGGGCCAGGAGGGCGCGGGGCGACAGGACGTGGGCGGAGGGTACGGGCGCACGTACGCACAGTGGTGGTGCGGGCACGCGAAAAAGCCGGCCCCCGAGGGGACCGGCCTTCCGGTAACCGGCCAGGTGGCCGCGCAGAACTAGCGTCAGCGCGAGACCTTGCCGGCCTTGATGCACGAGGTGCAGGCATTGAGCCGCTTCGGCGTCCCGCCGACCACGGCACGCACGCGCTGGATGTTCGGGTTCCAGCGACGGGGCGTACGGCGGTGCGAGTGCGAGATGTTGTTGCCGAAGCCCGGCCCCTTGCCGCAGACGTCGCAGTTGGCAGCCACGGGTCACTCCAAAGACTTCAGATGCACTTACGGTTAAACCCGGCATGCCGGGATCAGAGCGAATGATCTGGGTGGCGGTGCCAGGGGAATGTCCCGATGTGTATCGGGCAACCGGAGCAGCATACAACGACTGCTTCGGTACAACGAAACTACCATGTCTCGCCCGGGGCCCGCCCCGCGCTCCCCTCCCGCACCGGGTCTACGCTGCGTCTCATCCCGCCGAACCGGCCGTTCCGGACGCTCTCCAGGAGGCGACAGTTGCCGCAGAACCTCGACGCGGTCGCGATCCGCGCCTGGAGCGCACTGGCTCTGGACGCGCTGGGGCAGGCCCGCGAGGAGATCGACGCGATCAACGTCTATCCGGTCGCGGACGCGGACACCGGGACCAACCTCTACTTGACCATGGAGTCGGCGACCCGGGCGGTCGACGCCGTCTTCACGGGCCTGGAGCCCGCCGGGCCCACCCGGGCCGAGGCCGTGCGCGCACTGGCGCACGGGGCCCTGATCGGGGCCCGCGGCAACTCGGGCACGATCCTCGCGCAGCTGCTGCGGGGCATGGCGCAGGTGCTGGCCGACGACGAGAGCGCGCCGGGCCCCACGGGTGACGCACCTCACGCGGACGGGGAGCGCCTGGCGCTGGCACTGCGGCGCGCGGCCCAGTCCGCGTACGAGGCGGTCGCCCACCCCGTGGAGGGGACGGTTTTGACGGTCGCCAGGGCGGCGGCGGAGGCGGCCGGGGCCGGGCGGCCTGCGGACGACTGCGGCGCGGTGGCCCGCGCGGCCTACGACGGCGCCCGCGCGGCCCTGGCCGCGACGCCGGACCAGCTGGCGGTGCTCGGCCGCGCGGGCGTCGTGGACGCCGGGGGCCGGGGGCTCGTGGCGGTGCTCGGAGCCCTCGTCGGGGCCCTGTCGGGGGAGCGCGTGGGCGCCCGGAACCCGGCCGCCTGGAACACCTGGACCTCCGCCAACGGCGGGCCGCGCACGGACGGCCACGCGCGCGTAGAGGGCGTAGACAAGGGCACGGCTTCTCCGGCCGCCGCCGAGTGCGCCGAAGGCGTCGGCTCCGGCGCCGGTCCCGCCTTCGAGGTGATCTACCTCCTGGAGGCGGACGACGACGCCGTCGCCCGGCTCCGGACGCGGCTCGACGCGCTCGGCGACTCCCTCGTCGTTGTCGGCGGCGACGGGCTGTGGAACGTCCACGTGCACGTGGACGACGCGGGCGCGGCCGTCGAGGCGGGGGTCGAGGCGGGCAGGCCGTACCGCATCCGCATCACGCACTTCGGCCTCGGTGACGCCCACGCCGTCCGTGCCGCGCAGCCGCCGCGCGAGCGTGCCCAGCGCGGCATCGTGGCCGTCGTCCGCGGCCAGGGCCTGGGAGGCCTGTACGCGGAGGCGGGCGCGACCACCGTGCCCGCGCGCGCGGGGGAGCCGCCCGCGAGCGGCGAGCTGGTCCAGGCGGTCCGCCGCGCCCACGCGCGCGAGGTGGTGCTGCTGCCCAACGACGCCGAGCTGCGGCACACCGCGGCGGCGGCCGCCGAACAGGCCCGCTCCGAAGGCGTGCGCGTCGCCCTGATCCCGACCCGCTCCCCGGTGCAGGGCATCGCGGCGCTCGCCGTGCACGAGCCGGACCGGCGCTTCGACGAGGACGTCGTCGCGATGACGGCGGCGGCCGGTGCCACCCGGTACGCGGAACTGGCCGTCGCCGAGCGCCAGTCGTGGACGACCGCGGGCATCTGCCAGGCCGGGGATGTCCTCGGCCTCATCGACGGCGACGTCGCGGTCATCGGGGCGGAGGTCCCGGCCACGGCCGAGGTCGTCCTCGACCGGATGCTGGCGGCGGGCGGCGAGATGGTCACGCTGGTCCTGGGCGAGGAGGTCCCGGACGACGTGGCCGAGCGCCTCCAGAAGCACGTGCGCGACGGCCACCTGGCCGTGGACACGGTCCTGTACCGGGGCGGCCCGCAGTCGGCCCTCCTCCTCATCGGCGTGGAGTAGCCCCGGGGCCCCGCCGATGAGGGGCTCGGGGCCGCCCCACGGCGATGAGGGGCTCGGGGCCGACCGGGGCCCGGGTTTGCGGGCCCGGCCCCGGAATGTCAGTGGCGTGGTGTGCAATGGATCTCGTGCACGCGCTCCAAGAACCGCTGAAGAACGCCCTCGGCCAAGCCACCGCCAAGGTCATGGCCGAGCACCTCGACCTGCACACGGTGGGCGACCTCCTGCACCACTACCCCCGCCGCTACGCCGAGCGGGGCGAGCTCACCCGCCTCTCCGACCTCCCGCTGGACGAGCACGTCACGGTCGTGGCCCAGGTGGCGAGCGCCCGCGTCCTGAAGTTCAACGCGGGGCGCGGCCAGCGCCTGGAGGTGACGATCACGGACGGCAGCGGCCAGCTCCAGCTGGTCTTCTTCGGCCGTGGCATCCACAAGCCGCACAAGGACCTGCTCCCCGGCACGCGCGCGATGTTCGCGGGCAAGGTCTCCGTCTTCAACCACAAGATGCAGCTCGCCCACCCCGCGTACGAGCTGCTGCGGGCCGACGGCGAGTCCGCCGCCGAGGCGGTGGACTCCTGGGCGGGCGCGCTCATCCCGATCTACCCGGCCACCGCGAAGCTGGAGTCGTGGAAGATCGCCAAGTCGATCGACGCGGTGCTGCCGAGCGCCCGGGAGGCCCTGGACCCGCTGCCGCCGGCCCTGCGCGAGGGCCGCGGCCTCATCCCGCTCCCCGAGGCCCTCCTCAAGATCCACCGCCCGCACGCGAAGGCGGACGTCGCGACGGCCCGCGACCGCCTGAAGTGGGACGAGGCCTTCGTCCTCCAGGTCGCCCTGGCCCGCCGCCGCTTCGCGGACTCCCAGCTGCCCGCCGTCGCCCGCACCCCCCGCCCTGACGGCCTCCTGGACGCCTTCGACGCCAAGCTCCCCTTCGAGCTCACGGACGGCCAGCGCCGCGTCACCACCGAGATCTTCACCGACCTCGCCACGGAACACCCGATGCACCGCCTCCTTCAAGGAGAGGTCGGTTCGGGGAAGACGATGGTCGCCCTGCGCGCCATGCTCGCCGTCGTGGACGCCGGGGGACAGGCCGCGATGCTCGCGCCGACGGAGGTGCTCGCGCAGCAGCACCACCGGTCGGTCACCGAGATGCTGGGGGAGCTGGCCGAGGGCGGCATGCTCGGGGGCTGTGAGCACGCCACCAAGGTCACGCTGCTCACCGGGTCGATGGGCGCGGCCGCGCGGCGGCAGGCGCTGCTCGACCTCGTCACCGGCGAGGCCGGGATCGTCATCGGGACGCACGCGCTGATCGAGGACAAGGTGCAGTTCCACGACCTGGGCCTGGTCGTGGTCGACGAGCAGCACCGCTTCGGCGTGGAGCAGCGCGACGCCCTGCGCGGCAAGGGCAAGCAGCCCCCGCACCTGCTGGTGATGACGGCCACGCCCATCCCGCGCACGGTCGCGATGACGGTCTTCGGCGACCTGGAGACCTCCGTGCTCGACCAGCTGCCCGCCGGGCGCTCGCCGATCTCCAGCCATGTCGTCCCGGCGCAGGACAAGCCGCACTTCCTCGCCCGTGCGTGGGAGCGCGTCCGCGAGGAGGTGGAGAACGGCCACCAGGCGTACGTGGTCTGCCCCCGCATCGGCGACGACGAGGACGAGAAGGAAGCGGGCGCGAAGAAGGGCAAGAAGAAGTCCGCGGAGGACGAGGCGGCGGAGGCCGAGAAGAGGCCGCCGCTCGCCGTCCTCGACGTGGCGGAGCAGCTCGCCCGCGGCCCGTTGCAGGGCCTGCGGGTCGAGGTCCTGCACGGCCGCATGCAGCCCGACGACAAGGACGCGGTGATGCGCCGCTTCGCCGCGGGCGAGACCCACGTCCTGGTCGCCACCACGGTGATCGAGGTGGGGGTGAACGTGCCGAACGCGACGGCGATGGTGATCATGGACGCCGACCGCTTCGGCGTCTCCCAGCTGCACCAGCTCCGCGGCCGCGTCGGCCGGGGCTCCGCCCCCGGCCTGTGCCTGCTCGTCACCGACATGCCGGAGGCCGCCCCGGCCCGCGCCCGGCTGAACGCGGTGGCGGCGACCCTGGACGGCTTCGAGCTCTCCCGCATCGACCTGGAGCAGCGCCGGGAGGGCGACGTGCTCGGCCAGGCGCAGTCCGGCGTCCGGTCGTCGCTGCGGATGCTCGCCGTCATCGACGACGAGGAGATCATCGCGGCGGCCCGCGAGGAGGCGACCGCCGTGGTCTCCCGCGACCCCGACCTGGAGCACCTGCCCGAGCTCCGCATGACCCTCGACGCCCTCCTGGACGAGAAGCGCGAGCAGTACCTCGACAAGGGGTGACGCGCCGATACGACCTATCGTGAAGGCAGGCCCCACCCCGGGGCCCCCGGACAGGGCCCGCCCCGGGCTCCGCCGCGGAGCCCGCCAGCGGCTCCGGGGCCCGCTCCCGGGCCCCGCCCCGGGCTCCCCTCGCAGCCGAAGGACGCAGAGACCCAGATGACCCGCGTGATCGCCGGTACGGCCGGCGGGCGCCGCCTTTCCGTTCCGCCGGGCAACGGCACCCGGCCCACGTCGGACCGCGCCCGCGAAGGCCTGTTCTCGACCTGGCAGGCCCTCCTGGGCACGCTCGACGGCACCCGCGTCCTCGACCTCTACGCGGGCTCCGGCGCCGTCGGCCTGGAGGCGCTGTCCCGGGGCTCCGCGCACGCCCTGCTCGTCGAGACCGACGCCCGCGCGGTGCGCACGATCCGGGAGAACGTCCGGGCGATCGGCCTGCCCGGCGCCGACGTCCGAGCAGGCAAAGCCGCTCAAGTCATCCGGGAAAGCACCCCTACCGCCCCCTATGACCTGGTGTTCCTCGACCCCCCCTACGCCGTGGGAGATGACGATCTCCGGGAGATCCTGCTCACACTCCGCTCGGGAAGCTGGCTCGCGGACGACGCGCTCGTCACCGTTGAACGCAGTACGAGAGGCGGAGTCTTCGACTGGCCGGACGGCTTCGAGGGGCTGAGGTCCCGTCGCTACGGCGAAGGCACGTTTTGGTACGGTCGCGCCGCCTCTACGTGCGACGAACAAGAAATCGCGCCATGACCCGACCGGAGAGCGAGGGACTTCCGTTGCGCCGCGCCGTCTGTCCGGGGTCGTTCGACCCCATCACCAATGGACACCTGGACATCATCGCCCGCGCCTCCAAGCTGTACGACGTCGTGCACGTCGCGGTGATGATCAATATGTCGAAGAAGGGCCTCTTCGAGATCGAGGAGCGCATCGACCTGATCCGTCAGGTCACCCGCGAGTTCGGCAACGTGGAAGTGGAGTCGTTCCACGGCCTGTTGGTGGACTTCTGCAAGGAGCGTGACATCCCGGCCATCGTCAAGGGCCTGCGCGCGGTCAGCGACTTCGACTACGAGCTGCAGATGGCCCAGATGAACAACGGCCTCTCCGGCGTCGAGACGCTGTTCGTGCCCACCAACCCGGCCTACAGCTTCCTCTCCTCCTCGCTCGTCAAGGAGGTCGCGTCCTGGGGCGGGGACATCGCGCACCTCGTTCCCCCGGTCGTGCTCGAAGCCCTCAACAAGCGCCTCGCCAAGGGCTGATCAGCGGCTACAGTCGTCCCGTCCGTCTCCCATCAAGCTGTAGAGAGTGGCGAGCCCGCGGTGGACGTGCAGAAGAAGATCGACGAGATCGCCGAGGCGGTCGGCAGCGCCAAGTCCATGCCCATGTCGGCCTCCTGCGTGGTCAACCGCGCGCAGCTCCTGTCGTTGCTGGAGGAGGTGCGCCAGGCCCTGCCGGGCTCCCTCGCCCAGGCCCAGGAGCTGATCGGCGGCCGCGAGCAGCTCGTCGAGCGGGCCCGGCAGGAGGCGGACCGGATCATCGAGTCCGCGCACGCGGAGCGCGGCTCGCTGATCTCCGACACGGAGGTCGCGCGCCGCTCCCAGGGCGAGGCCGACCGCATCGTCACCGAGGCCCGCCGGGACGCCGAGGAAATCCGCGCCGAGGCCGACGACTACGTGGACTCCAAGCTCGCCAACTTCGAGGTCGTCCTCACCAAGACCCTCGGCTCCGTCGGCCGCGGCCGCGAGAAGCTGCTCGGCACGGGCCCCGGCCTGGACGAGCACGGCTTCGCGGACGAGGACGCCCCCGAGCGCAGCCACGACCCGGAGACGCTGCGCCGCGACGCCGACGCGTACGTGGACGCCAAGCTCGGCGCCTTCGAGGCGGTCCTCGCCAAGACCCTGGAGGCCGTCGGCCGGGGCCGCCAGAAGCTCCAGGGCCGCGCCCCCGCCGACGAGCTGAGCGAGCTCGGCGCGCACGCCGACGCCGAGCGCGCCGGGCGCACGGGCCACACCTCCGACGCCGACTACCTCGCGGACCTCGCCGAGACCCCCGAGCCCCCGCGCACAGGGAGCGCACCGGCGGCCTCGGGCGCCCCTTCCGCACCCCGCGTCCCCGCCCAGGAGCCGTACGCCCCGCCGCGCCCCGACCACCAGCCCGATCCGTACGCGTACGACCAGCAGGGTCAGTACGGTCGCCAGGACCAGTACGGCGGGCAGGACCCGTACGCCTACCAGCAGCCGTACGGCCAGCAGGATCCGTACGGCTATCCGCAGGACCCGTACGCGTACCAGCGGCAGGAGTACGCCCCGCAGCAGGCGCAGGGCTACGGCCAGCAGGGCCAGGCCCCCGCGGTGCTCGACGAGACCAGCCTCTTCGACACCACCATGATCAGCGCGGAGCAGCTGCGCCAGTACGAGCAGGGGCGCTAGGGCCCGTCGCGCCCGGGTCCGGCCGGTTCGCCGGGGCCGGATTGGGCCGAGAGCGAATGGTCCAGTATCCTGGCTCTTCGGTCGCGCTATGTCCGCGATCAGCGCTGCCCGCTCAGGCCTCGGTTCCGAGGCGTCCGCGTGGTGGCCCCCTTGCCCCATCCCTGGATCTCGAAAGCAGGAAAAGCCCTGAGTACGCGCCTCGACCACCGCAACCCCCTCGTGTTCGACACGCACGAGCTGGGTCGGCGTCCCGGTGCCATGCAGCGGCTGACCCGCACCATCGACGCTCCCGGTGCTCCGGCGCCGTTCGGTGTCGAGGGTGTCGTCGGAGTGCCCGAGGGCGCTCCGGTGGAGCTGGAGATCCGCCTGGAGTCGGTCATGGAAGGGGTGCTTGTCACAGGCACCGCCCGTGCATCGGCCAAGGGGGAGTGCGTAAGGTGTCTGGAGCCGCTCGAGCTGGAGCTCGACGCGGACTTCCAGGAGATGTTCTCGTACCCTGACGCCGACGACCGGGGCCGCGCAGCGGAACCGGCCGACGACGCCGAGGAAGACGAGGACAGGCTCTTCATCGAGGACGGCATGTTCGACCTCGAGCCCGTGCTGCGTGATGCGGTGGTGCTCGCACTGCCGATGCAGCCGGTGTGCCAGGAAGACTGTGAGGGTCTGTGCTCCGCATGCGGAGCGCGGCTCACGGACGACCCGGACCACCACCACGATGCCGTCGACATCCGTTGGGCGGCACTGCAGGGACTCGCCGATTCCATCAAGGGCGGCGAGAAGGACGAGATGAGCGGCGGCGCGCCTCGATCAGCGCACGCCGACGAGAAGCAGGAGAAGTAGCCGTGGCTGTTCCGAAGCGGAAGATGTCGCGCAGCAACACGCGCCACCGCCGGTCGCAGTGGAAGGCTGCGGTCACCCCCCTGGTTTCGTGTGAGCGTTGCCAGGAGCCGAAGCAGCAGCACATCGCGTGCCCGAGCTGCGGCACCTACAACAAGCGCCAGGTCCTCGAGGTCTGAGCGGCTGGTGAGAGGCGCTGTGTCTAGCCCTAAGAAGGCGGAAGACGCCAAGATGGCAGACAGCAACAACGCGGCCTCGTCCCACACGCTTCTGGAAGGGCGGCTCGGGTACCGACTCGAGTCCGCCCTTCTGGTGCGCGCGCTGACCCACCGCTCGTACGCGTACGAGAACGGCGGTCTGCCGACGAACGAGCGTCTGGAGTTCCTCGGGGACTCCGTGCTCGGCCTCGTCGTCACGGACACGCTGTACCGCACCCACCCCGACCTGCCCGAAGGCCAGCTGGCCAAGTTGCGGGCCGCGGTGGTCAACTCGCGTGCGCTTGCGGAGGTGGGCCGCGGGCTCGACCTGGGCTCCTTCATCCGGCTCGGCCGGGGCGAAGAGGGCACGGGCGGCCGGGACAAGGCCTCCATCCTCGCCGACACCCTGGAAGCGGTGATCGGCGCGGTCTATCTGGATCAGGGCCTCGACGCGGCGAGCGAGCTGGTGCACCGGCTCTTCGACCCGCTGATCGAGAAGTCCTCGAACCTCGGAGCCGGCCTGGACTGGAAGACCAGCCTCCAGGAGCTCACCGCGATGGAGAGCCTCGGCGTGCCCGAGTACCTCGTCTCGGAGAGCGGACCGGATCACGAGAAGACCTTCACTGCTGCCGCCCGCGTCGGAGGCGTCTCGTACGGCACCGGCACCGGCCGCAGCAAGAAGGAAGCGGAGCAGCAGGCCGCGGAATCCGCGTGGCGTGCGATCCGCTCGGCCGCGGACGAGCGTGCCAAGGCCGCCGAGAGCGGCAAGCCGGACGAGGACGACGGCTCGTCGTCCCCGGGCGCCGCGACCGCCTGACCACAGGCTCAGCGCACCCCCGCAGGACTCGGTCCCGCGGGGGTGCGCTCTGTCGTGGGATCCCGCGGCGGCGGCCCCGCGCCCGCGCGGTACGCTGCCAAAACCATCAGCGCGTCCCACCCGAGGAGAGCCGTGCCCGAGCTGCCCGAGGTAGAGGTCGTGCGGCGGGGCCTCGCGCGCTGGGTGGCGCACCGGACCGTCGCCGACGTAGAGGTGCTGCACCCGCGTGCCGTCCGGCGGCACATCGCGGGCGCTGACGACTTCGCGCACCGCCTGAAGGGGCAGCGCATCGGCGCCCCGAGCCGCCGGGGCAAATATCTCTGGCTCCCCGTCGAGGACACCGGCAGTGCCGTCCTCGCGCATCTGGGCATGAGCGGGCAGCTGCTCGTGAAGACCCGGGAGGCCCCGGACGAGAAGCACTTGAGGATCCGGGTCCGCTTCGCCGACGACGTGGGCACGGAGCTGCGCTTCGTCGACCAGCGCACCTTCGGCGGCCTCTCGCTGCACGACACCGCCCCGGACGGGCTGCCCGACGTCATCGCGCACATCGCCCGCGACCCGCTGGACGAGCAGTTCGACGCCGACGTCTTCCACGAGGCGCTGCGCCGCAGCCGTACGACCATCAAGCGCGCGCTCCTGAACCAGTCGCTGATCAGCGGCGTCGGCAACATCTACGCGGACGAGGCGCTCTGGCGCGCCAGGCTGCACTACGAGCGCCCCACCGCCACCTTCACCCGCCCGCGCACGTGGGAACTCCTCGGCCACGTACGGGACGTGATGAACGCGGCGCTCGCCGTCGGCGGCACCAGCTTCGACAGCCTCTATGTGAACGTGAACGGGGAGTCGGGGTACTTCGACCGGTCCCTGGACGCCTACGGCCGCGAGGGCGAGCCGTGCCGCCGGTGCGGCACGCTCATGCGCCGACGGCCGTGGATGAACCGCTCCAGCTACTTCTGCCCGCGCTGTCAGCGTCCGCCCAGGCCGTCGCGGCTGTCATAGGCCCGCTGGGCCTCGCCGACGGCGTCCTGGGCGCCCTCCACGAAGTGGATGAGCGCGAGCAGGCGCTCGGAAATCTGCCGTCCGAGCGGGGTGAGCCGGTAGTCCACGCGCGGCGGGTTGGTGGGCTGTGCCTCGCGGTGCACCAGGCCGTCCCGCTCCAGGGCGTGCAGCGTCTGCGACAGCATCTTCTCGCTCACGCCGTCGACGCGGCGGCGCAGTTCGTTGAACCGGAACGTGCTGTCGTGCAGCGCGCCGAGCGTCAGCGCGCCCCAGCGTCCCGTCACGTGTTCGAGCGTGGTCCGCGAGGGACAGTTCCGGGCGAACACGTCGTACGCCAGATCCGGATCGGAGGCCTTCTCGGCGGGTGCGGTGGAGTCCATACCACAAGCGTACTCGGATGCAGCGCTTGCCAGAAGATTGCGCTAACTAGAAGTTAGTGCTTTCCTTGGTGCAGCGGTGAGCACCTGGGTGCCGCCGTCGTCCCCGAACGCACCCACCCGAGGAGCACCCCCATGACCAGCCCCGTCGTCGCCATCGCCTACCACTCCGGCTTCGGCCACACCGCTGTCGTCGCCGAGGCCGTGCGCGCCGGTGCCGCCGACGCCGGTGCCACCGTGCACCTGATCAAGGTCGACGAGATCACCGAGGCCCAGTGGGAGCTCCTGGACGCCGCCGACGCGATCGTCTTCGGCTCGCCCACCTACATGGGCACCGCGTCGGGCGCCTTCCACGTCTTCGCGGAGGCCTCCTCCAAGCGCTGGTTCACCCGCGCCTGGCAGGACAAGATCGCCGCGGGCTTCACCAACTCGGCGTCCAAGAGCGGTGACAAGCTGCACACGCTCCAGTACTTCCAGACGCTCGCCGCGCAGCAGGGCATGCACTGGGTGAACCTCGGCCTGTTCCCGGGCTGGAACTCCTCCACGGGCTCCGAGAACGACCTCAACCGCCTCGGCTTCTTCTCGGGCGCCGCCGCCCAGACGAACTCGGACGAGGGCCCGGAGGCCGTGCACAAGGCGGACATCGCCACGGCCGAGCACCTCGGCCGCCGCGTCACGGAGACCACGCGCGCCTTCGTCGCGGGCCGCGCGGCCGTCGCGGCCTGAGCCTCCGCCCGTCAGGGCCTCCGCCCGCCCGGGGCACAGCGGCCCGGGCCACGAGGGGCGCGGGTGCTCAGAAGCCGAAGTCCTGCGTCCACCACGGGCCGCCCGGCGCGAAGTGCGCGCCGACGCCGAGGGTCTTGTAGTCGCAGTTGAGGATGTTCGCCCGGTGGCCCGGGCTGTTCATCCAGGCGTCCATCACGGCCTGGGCGTCGGCCTGGCCGCGGGCGATGTTCTCCCCGCCGAGGTCCTTGATCCCGGCCTTCTCGGCGCGGTCCCACGGGGTCGCGCCGTCCGGGTCGGTGTGCGCGAAGAAGCCGCGCTCGGCCATGTCCGCGCTGAACCCCTCGGCCAGCGCGGCCAGCCTGCCGTCCGCGCTCACGGGGCGGCAGCCCACCTTGGCGCGCTCCTCGTTGACCAGCGCGAGCACCTGGGCCTCGGCGGAGCTGTCCCCGGTGGACGGCTCGGGCCGGGGTGCGGGCGGGGTGGGCTTCGGCTCGTCGGCGCGCGGCGGGGCGGGCTTCTTCGTCTTCTCGTCCGGGGCCTCGTCGCGGTCGGCCCGGTCGGTGTCGCCGCGCTCCTCGCCCCTGGACGGCTCGGCCGTGGGCTTCTGCGACGGCTTCGCGGACGGCTTGTCGCTGGTCGGCGCGGGCGTCGGGGCCGGGGCCTCGGCGCGGCCCGTGCCGGGCGTCGGCGTCGGGCCGCGCTCGGCGGCGCCGGAGTCGCCGCCCTGCGGGTCCAGGCCGGAGGGGGAGCTGGCGGAGCTCATGGCGCCCGCGCCGTCGCTCCCGCCGAAGGTGTAGGTGTCCCCGCCGGGCAGCAGCCCCGAGGCGACCGCGACGGCACCCATGGCGACGGCGGCGGAGACCCCGAGGAGCCCGGTGCGCACCGGCGTGGCCGCGCGGGCCTTGCGGCGGCGCGAGCGCGGCCGGGGCCCGGTGCCCGAGGTGGCGTCGGGGCCGGGGGTGTGGAACGGCCCCACCGGGGTATCGGGGGAAGCAGGGCTTTCGGTGAAGTCGGACGGGTTCGCGTGATCGGCGCGGCCGGTGGCGGCGCGGCCGGCGGCGGAGCGTCGGTGGCGTCCCATGTCTGGCCTTTCGTCGAGACGCCCGGTCATGTGCCCCGGCGTCGTCCTGACGGTCCACGTGACTCGCCCGTACGGGTGAGGCGCGTCGAGTCGCGACTGTACGCGATGGCACAAGGGGGCGAAGTGCTCCCTGTGCAATTGGCCGGTTAGCGTGCACCTCATGAACGAAGAAGTCCGGCTCACCGCCTGGGTGCGCGGCCGTGTGCAAGGCGTGGGATTCCGCTGGTTCACGCGGGCCAGGGCCCTGGAGATCGGCGGCCTGAGTGGTTTTGCTCTCAATCTCGACGACGGCCGCGTACAAGTGGTCGCCGAGGGCTCCCGCGCCGGGTGCGAGGCGCTCCTGGACTGGCTCGAGAGGGGCGACACTCCCGGCCGGGTCGACGGTGTGACTGAGATCTGGGACACGCCGCGGGGCGGTTACGACTCGTTCGCGATTCGCTGACGCCGCGCCCTGGGGGAGCCGGCGCACGCCGGTCCTGCTGGGGGCGCGACGGCCCCCTGGGGCAAAAAAGGCCTGGTGATTGCCAACGAGCCCTTGCCGTGACAGGCTCCGCGGGTAAGGATGATCTCCACACCCCCAGGGCCCCGAAGGAGAGGCGCCGCAGCGGATTCGACCGCCGTGTGCCCCCGGGATGCCCGTCAATACGGGGTGTGATCGTGTTGACCGTCAAACTTTTTGGTGAGACGCTGGAAGCCCCGCGCATCCTCGCTGTTTGGCATGTGAGAACGGCCAAGTAAGACCCAGCAAGAACAGAAGAGTGCCAGGCACCGCGGGTGCGATTCCCTCACGACCCACACCGATTCGGTCGGTCACTCAGTGTGGAGGACCATCCATCATGGCAAAGGCGCTTCTCGGTTACGTCGGCGGCAGCGACCCGCGACTTCTCGCCGAGATGCGACGGCTCCAGCAGCGCGTCCAGGACCTGGAATCCGAGCTGGTCAGGATTCAGGCGGAGAACGACGCGCTGACGGTCGCCGCTTCTCACGAATCGCTCCTGGAGAGCATCGACGTACCCCAGGCGGAGCCTGCGCTCACCTGACCCACGCCACCCCGGGCCCGGCACCTCGTGCGTCCCCGTGACGTACTCCCGCGCATCGCCACGCACGCGGGAATGCCGGAGCGGCCGCGCGCCCGGTGCGACGTGGTCTAGATGCCCGTATCAACCGCTTGACCCAAGAGCTCTGCTTCAAGAGATCTGCAAGGGACGCTTCGGCGTCCCTTCTTCTTTTGTCGTCCGCCGTGTCGTACTGGGCGCGCCGTGCGTGCGGGGGACCGGGAGCGGGACGCCGAACGGTCAAGCCGTGACCAGAACTTGGCTGTCCCTGCCCCGGTGCGAGGCCATTTCTTAACTCTGATGTGCCCTGCACCTTCCTCCGTGAAACGGTTCGTACGTTCCCTCGGTGAACTCCCGGCGAAAGGTAGAGTCCAGCGGCGTGCACCTCAAGGCCCTCACCCTGCGCGGCTTCAAGTCCTTCGCGTCCGCCACGACACTGAAGTTCGAGCCGGGCATCACCTGCGTCGTCGGACCCAACGGCTCCGGCAAGTCCAACGTCGTGGACGCGCTGAGCTGGGTCATGGGGGAGCAGGGCGCCAAGTCGCTGCGCGGCGGCAAGATGGAGGACGTGATCTTCGCGGGCACCACCGGCCGCCCGCCGCTGGGCCGCGCCGAGGTCTCCCTCACCATCGACAACTCCGACGGCGCGCTGCCCATCGAGTACGCCGAGGTCACGATCACGCGGATCATGTTCCGCAACGGCGGCAGCGAGTACCAGATCAACGGCGACACCTGCCGGCTGCTCGACATCCAGGAGCTGCTCTCCGACTCCGGCATCGGCCGCGAGATGCACGTCATCGTCGGCCAGGGCCAACTCGACTCGGTGCTGCACGCCGACCCCATGGGCCGCAGGGCCTTCATCGAGGAGGCCGCGGGCGTCCTCAAGCACCGCAAGCGCAAGGAGAAGGCGCTGCGGAAGCTGGACGCGATGCAGGCCAACCTCGCGCGGGTGCAGGACCTCACCGACGAGCTGCGCCGCCAGCTCAAGCCGCTCGGGCGGCAGGCCGCGGTCGCGCGCCGCGCCGCCGTCATCCAGGCGGATCTGCGCGACGCCCGGCTCCGGCTGCTCGCCGACGACCTGGTCGGCCTGCGCCAGGCCCTGAACACGGAGGTCGCCGACGAGGCCGCGCTCAAGGCCCGCAGGGACGCCGCGGAGGCGGAGCTGAAGGCGGCCCTGACGCGCGAGGCCCGGCTGGAGGACGAGGTCCGCCGGCTCACGCCGCGCCTCCAGCGCGCCCAGCAGACCTGGTACGAGCTGTCGCAGCTGGCCGAGCGGGTGCGCGGCACCGTATCGCTCGCCGACGCCCGGGTCACCAGCGCCACCTCCGCGCCCGCGGAGGAACGGCGCGGCCGCGACCCGGAGGACCTGGAGCGCGAGGCCGCCCGCATCCGCGAGCAGGAGGCCGAGCTGGCGGCCGCCCTGGAGGCCGCGCAGCACGCCCTCGACGACACCGTCGGGCACCGGGCGGACCTGGAGCGGGACCTGGCCGCCGAGGAGCGGCGCCTGAAGGACGTGGCCCGGGCCATCGCCGACCGGCGCGAAGGCCTCGCGCGGCTCGGCGGCCAGGTCAACGCGGCACGCTCGCGGGCCGCTTCCGCCCAGGCCGAGATCGACCGGCTCGCCCTGGCGCGCGACGAGGCCCAGGAGCGGGCCACCGCAGCGCAGGAGGAGTACGAGCAGCTCAAGGCCGAGGTCGACGGGCTCGACGCGGGCGACGCCGAGCTCGGTGAGCGGCACGAGGAGGCCCGCCGGGCCCTCGCCGACGCCGAGGCCGCGCTGACGGCGGCCCGGGAAGCGACCACCGCCGCCGAGCGGAAGCGGGCCGCCGTCGCCGCCCGGCACGAGGCGCTCGCGCTCGGGCTCCGCCGCAAGGACGGCTCGGGCGCGCTGCTCGCCGCGCGGGACCGGCTCGCGGGCCTGCTCGGCCCCGCGGCCGAACTCCTCTCCGTCGCGCCGGGCTTCGAGGTGCCGGTGGCGGCCGCGTTCGGCGCGGCCGCCGACGCCATCGCCGTCACGACACCGGCGTCCGCTGCAGAAGCGATCCGCCTGCTGCGCAAGCAGGACGCGGGCCGGGCCGCGCTGCTGCTCGCGGGGGCCGCCGACACCGAGGGGCCCGCCCCCGAGGCCGCGGGGGACGGGCCGCCCCGCGCCGCCGACCTCGTGCGCGGCCCCGCCGAACTGCTGCCCGCCGTGCGGCGGCTGCTGCGCGGCATCGTCGTCGTCGGCACCCTCGAAGACGCCGAGGACCTGGTGTACGCGCACCCGGAGCTGACCGCGGTCACCGCCGAGGGCGACCTGCTCGGGGCGCACTTCGCGCAGGGCGGCTCCGCGGGCGCGCCCAGCCTCCTCGAGGTGCAGGCCTCGGTGGCCGAGGCCGCCGCCGAGCTGGACGAACTCGGCGTGCGGTGCGAGGAGTTGACGCGGGAGCAGCGGGCCGCCGACGAGCGGCGCCGGGAGTGCGCCGCGCTCGTCGAGGAGCTGGGCGAGCGGCGGCGCACCGCCGACCGGGAGAAGTCCGCCGTGGCGCAGCGGCTCGGCAGCCTCGCGGGCCAGGCGCGCGGCGCCGCCGGTGAGGCCGAGCGGTCCGCCGCGGCCGCCGCCAAGGCGCAGGAGGCCCTGGAGAAGGCGCGGTGGGAGGCCGAGGAGCTGGCCGAGCGGCTGGCCGTGGCCGAGGAGATGCCCGCGGACGAGGAGCCGGACACCGGAGTGCGGGACCGCCTCGCGGCCGACGGCGCCAACGCCCGTCAGACCGAGATGGAGGCCCGCCTCCAGGTCCGTACGCACGAGGAGCGGGTGAAGGGGCTCGCCGGGCGGGCCGAATCGCTCGACCGGGCCGCCCGCGCCGAGCGCGAGGCACGCGCGCGTGCGGAGCGGCACCGGGCCAGGCTGCGGCACGAGGCGGCGGTCGCCGGGGCCGTCGCGTCCGGCGCCCGGCAGCTGCTCGCGCACGTCGAGGTCTCCCTGGTCCGGGCCGATCAGGAGCGGGCGGCGGCCGAGCGGGCCAGGGAGGCGCGCGAGCGGGACCTCGCCGCCGCGCGGAACCAGGGGCGCGACCTCAAGACGGAGCTCGACAAACTGACGGATTCGGTTCACCGGGGCGAGGTACTCGGCGCGGAGAAGCGGCTGCGGATCGAGCAGCTGGAGACCAAGGCGCTGGAGGAGCTCGGTGTGGAACCGGCGGGGCTCGTGGCCGGCTACGGGCCCGATCAGCTCGTGCCGCCCTCGCCCCCCGCCGAGGGCGAGGAGCTGCCGGAGGACCCCGGACATCCGCGCAACCAGCCGCGGCCGTACGTCCGCGGCGAGCAGGAGAAGCGGCTGAAGTCAGCCGAACGGGCGTACCAGCAGCTGGGGAAGGTCAATCCGCTCGCTCTTGAGGAATTCGCGGCTTTGGAGGAGCGTCACAAGTTCCTCGCCGAGCAGCTGGAGGACCTGAAGAAGACCCGCGCCGACCTCCTCCAGGTGGTGAAGGAGGTCGACGAGCGCGTCGAGCAGGTCTTCACCGAGGCCTACCGGGACACGGCCCGGGAGTTCGAGGGCGTCTTCAGCAGGCTCTTCCCGGGCGGTGAGGGACGGCTGATCCTGACCGATCCCGACAACATGCTCGCCACGGGTGTCGACGTCGAGGCCCGTCCGCCCGGCAAGAAGGTCAAGCGGCTCTCGCTGCTGTCCGGCGGCGAGCGGTCGCTGACGGCGGTGGCGCTCCTGGTGTCGATCTTCAAGGCGCGGCCCAGCCCGTTCTACGTGATGGACGAGGTCGAGGCGGCGCTCGACGACACCAACCTCCAGCGGCTCATCCGCATCATGCAGGAGCTCCAGGAGGCCTCGCAGCTCATCGTGATCACGCACCAGAAGCGCACGATGGAGGTCGCCGACGCGCTGTACGGCGTCTCGATGCAGGGCGACGGCGTCTCCAAGGTGATCAGCCAGCGGCTCCGCTGAGCCTTTCTTGATCAACTTCATTCTTCTTCAACTCTTGAAGTCAAACTGTGACCAGTGCTGGATCGACTGGTTCTCCATGAGCTATTGACTTCGAAACTTGAAGGCATAGTGTCTGCAACGTTGTTCTTACCTTCAGGTGGTGGGCGGCGTGAAGTTGTGCGCCACTTGAAGAGCTCGCCCCCACCCCGGCAGCGACGCCGGTGGCCCGAGGAGTACACGTGACCAGCACAGCGCAGCCGCCGACACCACGGGCCCGGGAGGCCCACCCGGACCATCTCGGCCATGTCATCTTCATCACGGCGGCAGCCGCGATGGGCGGATTCCTCTTCGGTTACGACAGTTCCGTGATCAACGGCGCCACGGTGGCCATTCAGCACCGGTTCGACGTGGACGCCAACCTGCTCGGCTGGATCATCGCGACCGCACTGCTCGGCTGTGCCGTCGGCGCCGCCGTCGCCGGCCGGGTCGCGGACCGCATCGGCCGCATCCGCGTCATGCAGATCGCCGCGGTCCTGTTCGCGGCCAGCGCCATCGGCTCGGCCCTGCCCTTCGCCGCCTGGGACCTGACCGTGTGGCGCCTCATCGGCGGCATCGGCATCGGCATGGCCTCCGTGATCGGCCCGGCCTACATCGCCGAGGTCGCGCCGCCCGCCTATCGGGGCCGTCTCGCCTCCTTCCAGCAGGCCGCCATCGTCATCGGCATCGCCGTGTCGCAGCTGGTCAACTGGGGCATCCTGAACATGGCCGACGGCGACCAGCGCGGCAAGCTCGCGGGCCTGGAGGCCTGGCAGTGGATGCTCGGCGTCATGGTCGTCCCTGCCGTCCTCTACGGCCTGCTGTCCCTCGCGATCCCCGAGTCGCCGCGCTTCTTGATCTCCGTGGGCCGCGACGCCGAGGCCCGCAAGGTGCTCGCCGACGTCGAGGGCAAGGACGTCAACCTGGACCAGCGCATCGCGCAGATCAACATGGGCATGCGCAGCGAGCACAAGTCCACGTTCAAGGACCTGCTCGGCGGCCGGGGCGGCTTCCTGCCGATCATCTGGATCGGCATCGGGCTCTCGGTCTTCCAGCAGCTCGTCGGCATCAACGTGATCTTCTACTACTCGAACCAGCTGTGGCAGTCGATCGGCAAGGACCCGTCCAGCTCGTTCCTGTACTCCTTCGAGACCTCGATCGTGAACATCGTCGGTACGGTGATCGCGATGGTCCTGGTCGACCGCATCGGCCGCAAGCCGCTGGCCCTGATCGGCTCCGCCGGCATGGCGGCGGCCCTGTTCACGATGGCGTGGGCGTTCTCGTACCGCAGCGGCTCCGGTGACGACGTCTCGCTGCCGCACGCGCAGGGCCTGGTCGCGATCATCGCCGCCAACGCCTTCGTGCTCTTCTTCGCCTTCTCCTGGGGCGTGGTGGTCTGGGTGCTCCTCGGCGAGATCTTCCCCAACCGCATCCGCGCCGCCGGTCTCGGCGTGGCCGCCTCCGCCCAGTGGCTGGCCAACTTCGCCATCACCAAGACCTTCCCGAGCATGTCCGAATGGTCCCTGAGCGGCTCGTACATCATCTACGGCGCCTTCGCGGCCCTCTCGATCCCCTTCGTCCTGAAGTTCGTCAAGGAGACGAAGGGCAAGACCCTGGAGGAGATGGGCTAAGACCCCGCTGCCCCCTCCTCCTGCGGAAGGCTGCCCCGGCTCATGGACCCGACGTCCTCGAGCCGGGGCAGTACGCGTTCGCCGAACAGGCGCAGGCCGCGCCAGCCCTCGTCCACCGGCATCCCGCCGACCAGCGGATGCAGCACGAGGCTCGGCGCGCCGCCCGCCGCGAGCGCCACGCACTCGTCCGGCGTGAGGATGCGGTACACGCCCTCCGCGCGCAGCTCCCCGACCGTCGTGGCCGTCGACCGCACGACCGAGCGGACGCCGCCCGACTGCCAGGACGCGTAGGCGCGCGCCTCGTGCAGGAAGTGCTCGCCGTACGTCGCCCAGGCGCGGTCCGGGTCCTCGGCGAGGTGCAGCAGCGGGGTCTTCGCCGCGGGCATCGTGGTCCAGCCCTCGGTGCCGTACTCCGTGAGCTTGTGCCGGTAGTACGCGTCGAGCTCCGGCAGGTGCGCGCTCGGGAAGAAGGGCAGGCCGAGCCGGGCCGCGCGGCGCGCCGCCGCCCGCGAGGAGCCGCCCACCAGGAGCAGCGGATGGGGCCGGGTGCCGGGGCGCGGCGTGACGCGGACCCTGCGCCCGCGGAAGGTGAACTCCTCGCCGGTCCAGGCCCGCAGCAGGGTCTCCAGGAGCTCGTCCTGGAGCGCGCCGCGCCGCGCGAAGTCGACGCCGAGGGCCGCGTACTCCTCGGGCCGGTAGCCGATGCCCGCCACCGTGACCAGGCGGCCGCCGCTGAGCAGGTCGAGCACGGCGATGTCCTCGGCGAGCCGCAGCGGGTCGTACAGGGGGCCGATGGCGGCCGAGACGGTGACGAGGACGCGCCGGGTGGCGCCGAACACCGCGCCCGCGAAGGCGAAGGGCGAGGGCAGCCAGTTGTCGGCCGCGCCGTGGTGTTCCTCGGTCTGGACCGTGGTGACCCCGCGGGCATCGGCGTAGGCGGCCATCTCCACGGCGGCCCGGTAGCGCGCGCCGAGCTCCCGCGACGCCGGGTCGACGAGGTTGAAGCGGACGACTGTGACGGGCATGCGCAACGTCCCCCTTCACCGGAGCCCGCCTCAGTGGCGGGCTGTGGGCGGCGAAGGGGGACGCTAGCTGACGTAGTGTCAGATGAACAGGGGCGTACAGCGGTCGGGCCGCTGCCCCGGGTGGCCCGTCGGGCTCACGCCTTGGCGGAGACCGGCTCGGCCTCGGCGGCCGGGGCCTGCGCGTCGCGCTCGGGGAGCGGCTGGCGCGGCAGGAGCGCGTACAGCGCCCCGGCGACTAGGATCGTCACGAGCCAGCCCAGGCCGTTGCGGCCGACCCAGGAGGTGGCGAGCGGGCCGCTGAACCAGTCGACCTTGGTGAAGAGCAGACCCACGAGGAGCGCGACGGCCCAGGAGGTCATCGCCTGCCAGGCGAAGCCCGCCTTGTACCAGTAGACGCTGGTGCGCGTGGTGTCCATCAGGCCTTCGCCGTCGTACGTCTTGCGGCGCAGCATGTCGATGCCGAAGACCCCGATCCAGGCGGAGAAGGCGACGGCGAGCAGCGTGAGGAAGGAGATGAACGAGCCCATGAAGCTCGTCGCCACGTTCATCAGGAGGTAGCCGAAGATCAGGCTGATGATCGCGTTCACACTGACGGCCCACGCGCGCGGGACCTTGATGCCGAGGGTCATCGCGGTGAAGCCGGCCGAGTACATCGACATCGAGTTGATCAGGAGCATGCCGATCAGGGCCATGATCAGGTACGGCACGGCGATCCACGTCGGCAGCAGGTCGCCGAGGAAGGCGACCGGGTCCTGCGCGGAGGACAGGCTCGGTGTGGAGACGGCCATGACGGCGCCCATCAGGACCATCGGCACGACGACGATCGCGGCACCGCCGACGGCGTGGCCGACCAGCGGCTTGCTCGGCGCCGTGCGCGGCAGGTAGCGGGTGAAGTCCGGGCCGGTGGGGACCCAGCTGATGCCGCCCGCGGCGATGGTGCCGATGCCCGCGATCATCATCGCGGTGGAGCCCGCGGGCTTGTCGAAGACCTGCGACCAGTCGGTGTTCTTCAGGAGGTAGACGAGCACCAGGACGCTGAACGCGCCGAAGAGGTACGTCGACCACTGGCTGCACACGTGCAGCACCTTGCGGCCGAGGCCCGAGATGAGGAACGTGGCGGCGACGAAGGCGAGCAGGGTGATGACCTTCAGGGCCGTGTTCGCTTTCACGCCGAAGCAGATGTCGAGCACGGTGAGGATCGCGTACGCGCCCGTGACCGCGTTGATCGTCTCCCAGCCCCAGCGGGCGACCCAGATCAGCGCGCCGGGGAAGAGGTTGCCGCGCTGGCCGAAGACCGCGCGCGAGAGCGTCATGCCCGGCGAGCCGCCGCGCTTGCCCGCGATGGAGACCAGGCCCACCAGGCCGTAACTCAGGACGGGCGAGACGAGGGCGACGATCAGGACCTGCCAGAAGTTCAGCCCGTTCGAGACGATGAGGCCCGCGCCCATGGTGAGCAGCAGCACGCTGATGTTGGCGGCGACCCAGGTGGGGAACAGCTCGCGGGTCCTGCCGTGGCGTTCGGAGTCGGGGACCGGCTCCAGACCCCTGGTCTCCAGGGCGCCTTCGTGTTCGGCGGTTTCGGCGGTGGTGCTCATGAGGGGGAGTTCCGTGCCTCTCGCTCGGCCTGCGTCGACGTTGTCGCAGCCGGTGGGGGTTTTCTTCGGATGGGACTCTACGCGCGTTGACGCAGCCTCTTCCATCGTACTTTAGTCCGAGTAATCCCGGCTAGTGGCCTATGTCTTTTGGAGGAAGCCACAAGGGGGGCCCGTTGGCGGGCCATGACTGATACTGGGTGGGTTATGGAAATCGTCATCCTCGCTGTAGTCATCGCCGTGGTCGTGGTCGGCGCGATCGGCGGGCTCGTCGTCGGCAGCCGCAAGAAGAAGCAGCTGCCGCCGTCCCAGGCCCCGTCGAGCACGCCCACCATCACCGCACCCCCCGCCGAGCCGCACGTCGGCGACGAGGCCGAGACGCCGCGCGACGAGCCGCGCCGCACCATCGAGGAGGTGGACCTGCCGGTCGCCGAGCCGTCGGCGTCCGCCCCCGTCGTGGTCGAGGAGCCCCCGGCTCCCGAGGCCCCCGAAGCCCCGGAGATCGAGACCCCGGAGCCCACCGCGGGCCGCCTGGTGCGGCTGCGCGCCCGCCTGTCCCGCTCGCAGAACGCGCTCGGCAAGGGCCTGCTGACCCTGCTCTCCCGCGAGCACCTCGACGAGGACACCTGGGAGGAGATCGAGGACACGCTCCTCACCGCCGACGTCGGCGTCGCCCCCACCCAGGAGCTCGTCGAGCGGCTGCGCGAGCGCGTGAAGGTGCTCGGCACCCGCACCCCGCAGGAGCTGCGCACCCTGCTGCGCGAGGAGCTCCTGCAGCTCGTCGGCACGGACTTCGACCGCGCCGTGAAGACCGAGTCCGGCCTGGAGACCCCGGGCATCGTGATGGTCGTCGGCGTGAACGGCACCGGCAAGACCACCACCACCGGCAAGCTCGCCCGCGTCCTCGTCGCAGACGGCCGCTCGGTCGTCCTCGGCGCCGCCGACACCTTCCGCGCCGCCGCCGCCGACCAGCTCCAGACGTGGGGCGACCGCGTCGGCGCCCGCACCGTGCGCGGACCCGAGGGCGGCGACCCGGCCTCCATCGCCTTCGACGCCGTCAAGGAGGGCATCGCCGAGGGCGCCGACGTCGTGCTCATCGACACCGCGGGCCGTCTGCACACCAAGACCGGCCTGATGGACGAGCTCGGCAAGGTCAAGCGCGTCGTCGAGAAGCACGCCCCGCTCGACGAAGTGCTGCTCGTCCTGGACGCCACCACCGGCCAGAACGGCCTGGTGCAGGCCCGGGTCTTCGCCGAGGTCGTCGACATCACCGGCATCGTCCTCACCAAGCTCGACGGCACCGCCAAGGGCGGCATCGTCGTCGCCGTCCAGCGCGAGCTGGGCGTGCCGGTCAAGCTGGTGGGCCTGGGCGAGGGCGCGGACGACCTCGCGCCCTTCGAGCCCGAGGCGTTCGTCGATGCCCTCATCGGCGACTGAGCGCTCCGCATGGCGGGTGCCGCGCCGTGTCGTCGTCCATCTGTGACCGCGTCGTGGCTGGGCGCGCAGTTCCCCGCGCCCCCTTGGGGCGCCCCCGGGACACTGCCGTAGACGCACGCGTACGCGAGGAAGGGCCCCGCTTCCCGGGGTGCAGCCGGGGAGCGGGGCCCTTCCGCATGCGGTCCCGCGGACTTACGCCGGGGAGCGGTGGGCCACGTACGCCAGCGTGCCGAGCACGAGCCGGGCGTGCGGGGGGCTCGTCGCCGAGTCCGGGTCGGGGGCGCGCAGCCAGCGGACCGGACCGAGCCCGCCGCGGTCGGAGGGCGGCGCGGTGATGTGGCCGCCGAGGCCGATGCCGTGCAGGTCGAGGGCCGCGTCGTCCCAGCCCATGCGGTAGAGCAGCTGGGGGAGTTCGGCGGCGGCGCCGGGCGCGACCAGGAAGTGCGTGCGGCCGTCGGGCGTGGCCGCCACCGGACCGAGCGGCAGGCCCATCCGCTCCAGGCGCACCAGGGCCCGGCGCCCGGCGGTCTCCGCGACCTCGATGACGTCGAAGGCGCGCCCCACCGGCAGCATCACGGCCGCCCCGGGGAACTGCCCCCAGGCGTCGGTCACTTCGTCGAGCGTGGCGCCCGCCGGAACCTCCGGCGCGAAGTCGAGGGGGTGTGCGCCGGGGGCCGGACACCCGGCGGCGCCGCAGGAGCAGCGGCCGTCCTGGGCGCGCGCCCCGGGCACCACGGCCCAGCCCCACAGGCCGGTGTACTCCGCCACCGCCGTGCAGTCGGACGCGGCGCGGCCCCGCCGCCGCGACGCGGCGCGCGGCTCCTTGGGCTCCTTCGCGCGGCCGGGCTCGCGGTCGCCCGCGCCCCGGTCATTGCCGCCCGTGTCCTTCGCCTCCGGGAGTCCCGAATCCTTTGTTCCGCGGTCACCGGAACGGGGCTCTTTGGTCCCCCGGATGCCGCCGATCGTGAAGCCCATGCCCCCTCCAACGGGTCGAGTGCGCCGTGGTTACGTGGCGGAATCAGATCGTGACTCTCTGTCTTGAGCTGTCTTGGGAGTCGCCCGGCGTCGCTGTTTGGACGTCTCAAGCCGACTTTCGCTGACTTTCGCCGACTTCCGCCGCCACGTGCTCGCGGCGCTCGGGGGATTCGGGGGTGGTGTGCCCCGCGGCCCGCGCCCCTGTGTGCTCCGTTCCGCCGACTCTCGGTTGTTCTGTGTCAAGTGAATCGCGTGCGGCGGTCCGGGAGTTCATTCGAAGGGGTGGCGAATGGTGGCGTTTCCGGGATCGCCCTCGCCGGAGGGGTGATCGTAGGATTACTTTCAGTGCATGGAGTCGGGAGCAGTGCGCGCTCGCGGGTATGCCGGAGGCAAGTCGGCTTCCCGTTCGATGGGTGACATTCTCCGGACGGGCGGCCGCGGCACGCGGCATTCTGTTAGGGCTTGACCGAGGACCGCGTACAAGTGTCTTGAGGGATGGGGGCGTTCCAGTGGGCGGCAGTAGCGGTGGCGGTGCGAACGCCGAGAAGCGCCCGAACGAGATGCTCAGCTCCTGGTTCGTGCGCAGCGGCTGGTCGAAGGGCGAGCTGGCGCGCCAAGTGAACCGCAGAGCCAGGCAGTTGGGCGCTCATCACATCTCCACGGACACCTCCCGCGTCCGGCGCTGGCTGGACGGGGAGAATCCGCGCGAGCCCATTCCGCGCATCCTCTCCGAGCTGTTCTCGGAGCGCTTCGGCTGCGTCGTCGCCGTCGAGGACCTCGGCCTGCGCGCCGCCCACCAGTCGCCCTCCGTCTCCGGCGTCGACCTGCCCTGGACCGGGCCGCAGACGGTCGCGCTCATCAGCGAGTTCAGCCGCAGCGACCTGATGCTCGCCCGGCGCGGTTTCCTCGGCACCTCGCTCGCCCTGTCCGCGGGCCCCGCCCTGATCGAGCCCATGCAGCGCTGGCTGGTGCCGGGCCCCTCCACCGCCCAGGTGGTGGCGGAGCCCGAGCCCCAGCAGTACCCCGGCAGGCGCCCGGGCCGTCTCTCCAAGCCGGAGATGGACCTCCTGGAGTCCACCACGGTGATGTTCCGCCAGTGGGACGCCCAGTGCGGCGGCGGCCTGCGCCGCAAAGCCGTCGTCGGCCAGCTGCACGAGGTGACCGACCTGCTCCAGGAGCCCCAGCCCGAGTCCACCGCCAAGCGCCTGTTCAAGGTCGCCGGCGAACTGGCCGAGCTCGCCGGCTGGATGAGCTATGACGTGGGGCTCCAGCCGACCGCCCAGAAGTACTTCGTCCTCGCCCTGCACGCCGCCAAGGAAGCGGGCGAGAAGCCGCTGGGCTCGTACATCCTCTCCAGCATGAGCCGCCAGATGATCCACCTCGGCCGCCCCGACGACGCCCTGGAGCTCATCCACCTCGCCCAGTACGGCAGCCGCGACTGCGCGAGCCCGCGCACCCAGGCGATGCTGTATGCGATGGAGGCCCGCGCGTATGCCGGAATGGGCCAACCGGGCCGCTGTAAACGGGCGGTGCGCATGGCCGAGGACACCTTCACCGACGCCGACGACTGGGACGAGCCCGAGCCGGACTGGATCCGCTTCTTCTCCGAAGCCGAGCTCAACGGCGAGAACGCCCACTCCTTCCGCGACCTCGCCTACGTCGCGGGCCGCAGCCCGACCTACGCCTCCCTCTCCGAGCCCGTCATGGAGCGCGCCGTCGAGCTCTTCGGCAAGGACCCCGAACACCAGCGGTCGTACGCGCTGAACCTGATCGGCATGGCCACCGTCCACCTGCTCCAGAAGGAGCCGGAGCAGAGCATGCTCCTCGCCAGGGACACCCTGGACATCGCCAAGAAGGTCCGCTCCGAGCGGGTCAACACCCGGCTGCGCAAGACCGTCGCCAACGCCGTGCGGGACTTCGGCGACGTCCCGGAGGTCGTCCACTTCACCGAGCAGCTCGCCCAGGAGATGCCGGAAACCGCGGAGGCCGTCTGACGGTCCGAGGACCCGCCGACCCTCCAGGGCCCCCGGCCCGACGCCCCAGGACTCCGGCCGCGGCAGCCCATCCCGAACAGCCCGACTCGGCTCCCCCATGCCAGGTCATCCGGATGGCGCCGCGGCCGGGCTGCTTTCGCGCCCGAACCGGCGCCGCTCTCGCGGACCGGGGTGCTCGCCGTGGGGGCTGCTCCCTTGATGGCTGGGGTTCGGGGAGGGTACGTTCCGTCCCCCGGTTCCGGCGTGCAGTTCATTCACGCGTAACACGCCCGACCTCTTCGTCACTGCCGTGAAACATCGAGCGGCACTGGCCGAAACCGCGCTGCGCCAACCTCGTGCCGCATCACCGGTCCACCGTCCTCGCCCCGCAGGGGCCGGACCGCACGGGCCGCATCCGACGACGAGGAGACTGCGATGCCCCCAGGCATCCGGCTTGCCGCAGACGCCCCGGAGCTGTCTGCCGCCAACACCGGGTTCATGCTCATCTGCTCCGCCCTGGTGATGCTCATGACGCCGGGTCTCGCCTTCTTCTACGGAGGCATGGTCCGCGTCAAGAGCACCCTGAACATGCTGATGATGAGCTTCATCAGCCTGGGGATCGTCACCCTCCTGTGGGTGCTCTACGGCTTCTCCCTCGCCTTCGGCACCGACCACGGCAGCCTCATCGCCTGGGACTCCGACTACGTCGGGCTCAGCGGAATCGGCCTCACCGAGCTCTGGGACGGCTACACCGTCCCCGTCTACGTCTTCGCGGTCTTCCAGCTCATGTTCGCGATCATCACGCCCGCCCTGATCAGCGGCGCCCTCGCGGACCGCGTGAAGTTCACCGCCTGGGCCCTGTTCGTCACGCTGTGGGCCACGATCGTGTACTTCCCCGTCGCCCACTGGGTGTGGGGCACCGGCGGCTGGGCCTTCGAACTCGGCGTGATCGACTTCGCGGGCGGCACCGCCGTGCACATCAACGCGGGCGCCGCGGCCCTCGGCGTCATCCTCGTCATCGGCAAGCGCGTCGGCTTCAAGAAGGACCCCATGCGCCCGCACAGCCTGCCGCTCGTGATGCTCGGCGCAGGTCTGCTGTGGTTCGGCTGGTTCGGCTTCAACGCCGGGTCCTGGCTCGGCAACGACGACGGCGTCGGCGCCCTGATGTTCCTCAACACCCAGGTCGCCACCGCCGCCGCCATGCTCGCCTGGCTCGTCTACGAGAAGCTGCGGCACGGCGCGTTCACCACGCTCGGCGCCGCCTCCGGCGCCGTCGCGGGCCTCGTCGCCATCACTCCTTCCGGCGGTTCCTGCTCCCCGCTCGGCGCCATCGCCATCGGCGCCGTGGCCGGACTGCTGTGCGCCATGGCCGTCGGCCTGAAGTTCAGGTTCGGCTTCGACGACTCCCTCGACGTCGTCGGCGTCCACCTCGTCGGCGGCATCACGGGCTCCCTCCTCGTCGGCCTCTTCGCCACCGGCGGCGGCCAGTCCGACGCCAAGGGCCTCTTCTACGGCGGTAACCTCGACCAGCTCGGCAAGCAGGCCGCGGGGGTCGGCGCCGTCCTCGCGTACTCCTTCCTCGCCTCCGCCGTGCTCGCCCTCCTCATCGACAAGACGATCGGCATGCGCGTCAGCGAGGACGAGGAGGTCAGCGGCATCGACCAGGTCCAGCACGCCGAGACGGCGTACGACTTCAGCGGCGCGGGCGGCGGCACGGCGCCGCGCACCACGGCCGCCGTGCCGGGCCCGGTGTCGCAGACCGCCGCCTCCTCCGCGGCGGAGCCGAAGAACAAGAAGGTGGACGCATGAAGCTCATCACCGCGGTGGTCAAGCCGCACCGGCTCGACGAGATCAAGGAAGCCCTCCAGGCCTTCGGCGTCCAGGGCCTGACCGTCACCGAGGCCAGCGGCTACGGACGCCAGCGCGGACACACCGAGGTCTACCGCGGCGCGGAGTACACCGTCGACCTCGTCCCCAAGATCCGCATCGAGGTCCTCGTCGAGGACGGCGACGCCGAGCAGCTCGTCGACGTCATCGTGAAGGCCGCCCGCACCGGCAAGATCGGCGACGGCAAGGTGTGGACGCTGCCCGTCGAGACCGCCGTCCGCGTCCGGACCGGCGAACGCGGCCCCGACGCGCTGTAACCCCCCCACGGGCGCCGTTCGTCGGCGGCGCCCGTGGAGACCGTGCCGTAACCGCCCTGGACACCGTGGAGAACAGGAGCCGCCGGGTGACGAGTGTGGACGTACGACCCGAGACCGAAGACTCCGGACCCAGCGGTTACGCGGCGGCCCGGCTGCGCCTCCTGCACCAGGAGGCGCGGTCCGGGCCGCCGCGCCGTTCGGCGCTCGCCGAGCTGACCGACGGCTGGCTCGGCGGCCTCCTCGCCGCGGGCACCGCCGACCTCGCGGCGCCGCGCGGGGCCGCCCTCGTCGCCGTCGGCGGCTACGGCCGCGGCGAACTGTCCCCGCGCAGCGACCTCGACCTGCTGCTCCTGCACGACGGCAGCGCCGAGCCCGGCGCCCTCGCGGCCCTCGCCGACCGCATCTGGTACCCGGTCTGGGACCTCGGGCTCTCCCTCGACCACTCCGTCCGCACCCCCGCCGAGGCCCGCAGGACGGCCGCCGACGACCTCAAGGTCCAGCTCGGCCTCCTCGACGCCCGGCACGTCGCGGGAGACCTCGGCCTCACCACGGCCCTGCGCGCCACGATCCTCGCCGACTGGCGCAACCAGGCGCCCAAGCGGCTCCCCGAGCTGCGCGAGCTGTGCGACGAACGGGCCGAGCGCCAGGGCGAGTTGAGCCACCTCCTCGAACCCGACCTGAAGGAGGCGCGCGGCGGCCTGAGGGACACCACCGCCCTGCGCGCCGTCGCCGCCTCCTGGCTCGCCGACGCGCCCCGCGAAGGCCTCGACGCGGCGCGCCGCACCCTGCTCGACGTACGCGACGCACTGCATCTGACCACCGGCCGCGCCACCGACCGGCTCGCCCTCCAGGAGCAGGACCAGGTCGCCGCCGAACTGGGCCTCCTCGACGCCGACACGCTGCTGCGCCAGGTCTACGAGGCCGCCCGCACCATCGCCTACGCGGGTGACGTCACCTGGCGCGAGGTCTCCCGCGTCCTGAGGTCACGCGCGGCCCGGCCGCGGCTGCGCGGCCTGCTCGGCGGCGCGAGGACCACCGCGGCCGAGCGCTCACCGCTCGCCGAGGGCGTCGTGGAGCAGGACGGCGAGGTCGTCCTTGCCCGGGCCGCGCGCCCCGAGCGCGACCCCGTGCTCCCGCTGCGCGCCGCCGCGGCCGCCGCCCAGGCGGGACTGCCGCTCTCCCTGCACGCCGTGCGCCGCCTCGCCGCCACGGCCCGGCCGCTGCCGACGCCCTGGCCCGCGGAGGCCCGCGAACAGCTCGTCACCCTGCTCGGCGCCGGCCGCCCCACCGTCCAGGTGTGGGAGGCCCTGGAGGCGGAAGGCCTGATCACCCGGCTCCTGCCGGACTGGGAGCGGGTGCGGTGCAGGCCGCAGCGCAACGCCGTGCACACCTGGACCGTGGACCGCCACCTCGTCGAGACCGCCGTACGGGCCTCCGCGCTCACCCGCCGCGTGGGGCGGCCCGACCTGCTGCTCATGGCCGGGCTCCTGCACGACATCGGCAAGGGCTGGCCCGGCGACCACTCCGTCGCCGGGGAGATCATCGCCCGTGACGTGGCGACCCGCATCGGCTTCGGGAAGGGCGACGCCGCCGTGCTCGCCCGCCTCGTCCGCCACCATCTGCTGCTCGTCGAGACCGCGACCCGGCGCGACCTCGACGACCCCGCCACCGTGAAGACGGTGGCCGAGGCCGTCGGCACCCGGGGCACCCTGGAGCTGCTGCACGCGCTCACCGAGGCCGACGCCCTGGCCACCGGGCCCGCCGCCTGGTCCTCCTGGCGCGGCTCCCTGGTCGCGGACCTCGTCCGCCGCGCCGACGCGGTCCTGGCCGGGAACGAGCCGCTCCAGCGCGCCGAGCCGCCCGCGTCGGCCGAGCAGGAGCGGCTCGCCCTGGAGGCGTTCCGCACCGGCGGGCCCGTCCTGTCGCTGCGCTCCCGGGCCGAGCCGGACCCCGACGGGCCCGCCGAAGGCCTCGGCGTCGAGCTGCTCATCGCTGTGCCGGAGCGGCCGGGGATCCTCGCGGCCGCCGCCGGGGTGCTCGCCACCCACCGCCTGACCGTCCGCACGGCCGAGCTGCGCGTCCTGGAACTGCCCGCGGAGGTCGGGGGCTCGGTGCTGCTGCTCGACTGGCGGGTGGCCGCCGAGTACGGCTCCCTGCCGCAGGCCGCCCGGCTCCGCGCCGACCTCGTACGGGCCCTCGACGGCTCCCTGGACATCGCGGGGCGCCTCGCCGAACGGGACGCGGCCTACCCCCGGCGGCGCGGGGTGCCCGCCCCGCCGCCGCACGTCACCGTCGCGTCGGCGGGCTCGCGGCGCGCCACCGTCATCGAGGTCCGGGCCCAGGACGCGCCTGGGCTGCTGCACCGGATCGGGCTGGCCCTGGAGGCGGCCGGGGTGCGGGTGCGCAGCGCGCACGTGTCGACGCTCGGGTCGAACGCGGTGGACGCGTTCTACGTGACCGGGGCCGACGGGGGGCCGCTGGCGGGGGAGCGGGCGGTCGAGGTGGCGCGGAGGGTGGAGGGGGCGCTGCGGGGCTGAGGGGGTCCTTGTGCCGCTCCGGGCTCCGCCTGCGTCCGTCGCCCGACGGCACTGCGTCCGTCGAGTGATGGCAGGCAGGGACGCGTGGCTTGCCGGGCCCGATACCCTGGGGTGCAACGCTTACCATCGCCGACCCTGAGGACCGACTCCGCCGTGTTCGATACTCTCTCCGATCGCCTCGCAGCCACCTTCAAAACCCTTCGGGGCAAGGGCAGGCTGTCCGAGGCGGACATCGACGTCACGGCGCGCGAGATCCGTATCGCCCTGCTGGAAGCCGACGTGGCGCTGCCCGTCGTCCGTGCCTTCATCAAGCAGGTCAAGGAGCGCGCGGTCGGGGCCGAGGTCTCGCAGGCCCTGAATCCCGCCCAGCAGGTCATCAAGATCGTCAACGAGGAACTGGTCGCGATCCTCGGCGGCGAGACCCGCCGCCTGCGGTTCGCCAAGCAGGGTCCGACGGTCATCATGCTCGCCGGTCTCCAGGGTGCCGGTAAGACCACGCTCGCCGGAAAGCTCGGCCACTGGCTGAAGTCGCAGGGCCACTCGCCGCTGCTCGTGGCCTGTGACCTCCAGCGTCCGAACGCCGTGAACCAGCTGAGCGTCGTCGCCGAGCGCGCGGGCGTCGCCGTGTACGCCCCGCAGCCGGGCAACGGCGTGGGCGACCCGGTGCAGGTCGCCAAGGACTCCATCGAGTACGCGAAGACCAAGGTGCACGACGTCGTCATCGTCGACACCGCCGGTCGCCTCGGCATCGACCAGGAGCTGATGCAGCAGGCCGCGGACATCCGCGACGCGGTCAGCCCGGACGAGGTCCTGTTCGTCGTCGACGCCATGATCGGTCAGGACGCGGTCAACACGGCCGAGGCCTTCCGCGACGGCGTCGGCTTCGACGGCGTGGTGCTCTCCAAGCTCGACGGCGACGCCCGTGGTGGTGCGGCCCTGTCGATCGCGCACGTCACCGGCCGTCAGATCATGTTCGCGTCGAACGGCGAGAAGCTGGACGACTTCGACGCGTTCCACCCGGACCGCATGGCGTCCCGGATCCTCGGCATGGGCGACATGCTCACGCTGATCGAGAAGGCCGAGCAGACCTTCTCGCAGCAAGAGGCCGAGAAGATGGCCTCGAAGCTGGCCTCCAAGAAGGGCCAGGACTTCACGCTCGACGACTTCCTGGCGCAGATGGAGCAGGTCAGGAAGATGGGCAGCATCAGCAAGCTGCTCGGCATGCTGCCCGGCATGGGGCAGATCAAGGACCAGATCAACAACCTGGACGAGCGGGACGTCGACCGCACGGCCGCGATCATCAAGTCGATGACGCCGGGCGAGCGCCAGGACCCGACGATCATCAACGGCTCGCGCCGCGCCCGTATCGCCAAGGGCTCCGGCGTCGAGGTCAGCGCGGTGAAGGGCCTGGTCGAGCGGTTCTTCGAGGCCCGCAAGATGATGTCCCGCATGGCTCAGGGCGGCGGCATGCCGGGGATGCCCGGGATGCCGGGCATGGGCGGCGGCCCCGGTCGGCAGAAGAAGAAGCAGAAGCAGGCCAAGGGCAAGCAGCGCTCGGGCAACCCGATGAAGCGCAAGCAGCAGGAGGACGAGGCCGCCGCGCGCCGGGCCGCGGCCGAGGAGGCCGCCGCGGGCGGCGCGTTCGGCCTGCCGGCCGGGCAGGGCGGCAAGGACTTCGAGCTGCCGGACGAGTTCAAGAAGTTCATGGGCTGAGTCCGGGCGGCCCGCGCGGGGACCGGTTCCTGGTCGCCGCCGGGCGAGCCCGCGGTTCGCCGGACCGGGACCGTTCTCCCGGGGTGGCTCATTGCGTACGACATCTGGGGCGCTTCCTCGTGTGAGGGGGCGCCCCAGACGTCGTACGGCGCGGGTGCCGGTGGCTGTTTTGTGACGTAACGTCCGCTTATGAGCAACCCCGTGCCGCCGCGCCAGAAGCCCGAGCAGCCCTGGCGCTCCGAGGGCGCTCCGGAGCCGCCGCCCGCGCCGCCGCCCAAGCGGAAGATGCCGGGCGGCTGGGGCGGGCTCATCCTCACGGCCCTGATCGTGTACCTGATCGCCAACCTCGTCCTCTCCTTCTTCAACGACGGCGACGAGCCGACCATCTCGTACACCGAATTCAGCAAGCAGGTCGACGACGGCAACGTGTCGAAGATCTACTCCAAGGGCGACGCGATCCAGGGGCAGCTCAAGAAGGAGCAGAAGGACCCGGACGGCGACGGGAACTACACGAAGTTCACGACCCAGCGGCCCGCGTTCGCGGACGACGAGCTGTGGCAGGACCTGACCAAGAACAAGGTCACGGTGACGGCCGAGCCGGTGGTGCAGGAGCGCAGCTTCCTGTCGAACCTGCTGATCTCGCTGGCGCCGATGCTGCTCCTGGTGGTGCTGTGGATCTTCATCGCGCGGCGGATGGCGTCCGGCATGGGGGGTGCGGGCGGGATGCTCGGGCGCAAGCAGCCGCCGAAGCCGGTGGAGCTGGAGCCGGGCAAGAAGCGCACCACGTTCGAGGACGTCGCGGGCATCGACGAGGTCGAGGGCGAGCTGAACGACGTCGTCGACTTCCTGCGCAACCCCGACGAGTACCGGAAGATGGGCGCCCGGATGCCCGGCGGCGTGTTGCTCGCCGGGCCGCCGGGCACGGGCAAGACGCTGCTCGCGCGGGCGGTGGCGGGGGAGGCGGGGGTGCCGTTCTTCTCGGCGTCGGCCTCCGAGTTCATCGAGATGATCGTGGGCGTCGGCGCCTCGCGGGTGCGCGAGCTGTTCGCGGAGGCCCGCAAGGTCGCGCCCGCGATCATCTTCATCGACGAGATCGACACCATCGGGCGGGCGCGCGGCGGCGGCAGCGGCATGGGCGGCCACGACGAGCGCGAGCAGACGCTCAACCAGATCCTGACCGAGATGGACGGCTTCTCCGGCTCGGAGGGCGTCATCGTCATCGCGGCCACGAACCGGGCCGACATCCTCGACCCGGCCCTGACCCGCCCCGGCCGTTTCGACCGGATCGTGAACGTCTCGCCGCCCGACCGGGGCGGCCGCGAGGCCATCCTCAAGATCCATACGCGGGCGATCCCGCTGGCGGACGGCGTCGACCTGGCCCAGGTGGCCCGCACCACGCCGGGGATGACCGGCGCGGACCTGGCGAACCTCGCCAACGAGGCGGCTCTCCTCGCGGTGAAGCGCAAGCAGTCCGCCGTCACCCAGGCCGACCTCTCCGAGGCCCTGGAGAAGGTCCAGCTGGGTGCCGAGCGGCCGCTGGTCATGCCGGACGAGGAGCGGCGCCGCACGGCCTACCACGAGAGCGGGCACGCCCTGCTCGGCATGTTGCAGCCGGGCGCCGACCCCGTCCGCAAGATCACCATCGTGCCGCGCGGCCGTGCCCTCGGCGTCACGCTCTCCACTCCGGACTCCGACAAGTACGCGTACACGGAGGAGTACCTGCGCGGCCGCATCATCGGCGCGCTCGGCGGCATGGCGGCCGAACACGTCGTCTACGGGGTCATCACCACGGGCGCCGAGAACGACCTGGAGCAGGTCACCAACATCGCGCGCGGGATGGTCGCCCGCTGGGGCATGAGCGAGCGCGTCGGCCGGCTCTCCGCCCTGCCGAACGACGCCCAGCAGGCGTACGGTCTCGCCGCCGCTCCGGAGACCCTCGACACCATCGACGGCGAGATGCGCCGCATCGTGGACGAGTGCTACGAGAGTGCCTGCCGTCAACTGAGGGACCACCGCGGCCAATTGGACGCCCTGGCCGAGGCCCTGCTGGAGAACGAGACCCTGGAGGAGGCGGACGCCTACCGGGTGGCCGGGATCACCCGCCTCACGAAGGACGGTTGAGGCCGCGAGGGCAGCCGCGATGGTGTGCGGGCCAGTCGTGGTCTACGGAGATACGGGTCGTGGTGTACGAGGACGGGTCGTGGCCTACGGAGACGGGTCGTGGTCCACGGAGACGGGTCGTGGCCCACGGAGACAGGTCGTGGTCCACGGAGGCGAGTCGTGGTCTACGGGGATGACGGCTATGTCTACGGAGATGACGGTTATGGCGTTCGGGCGATGAGGTAGCGGAAGACGTTCGGCATCCATATCGTGCCGTCGCGGCGCCGGTGCGGGTGGAGGGCCTCGGTCAGCTCCTTGTCGACCTGCGCCTGGTCCGTCGCGCCGACCGCCGCGTCGAACAGCCCCGTGGACAGGAGTCCGCGGACGGCGCTGTCCATGTCTGCGTAGCCGAAGGGGCAGGCCACGCGGCCCGAGCCGTCGGGCCTGAGGCCCGCGCGCTGCGCGACGTCCTCCAGGTCGTCCCGGCAGGCGGCGCGCCAGCCGACGGAACCGCGCAGGGGGTCGGCGAGCTTCGTCGCCACCCGCAGCACCGACGAGGTCGTGCAGCGCTCCGGCGGGCCCCAGCCCACCAGGACCACCGGCGCGCCGCGCTCGGCGAGCGGCGCCGCGACGTCGAGCAGGGCCGACAGGTCGTCGGCGTCGCCCGCCGTGCACCCGATCGGCTGGAACGCGGTCACCAGGGTGTACGCGGGCACGTCCGGCGCGGCGGCGTCCCCGGGGGAGCCCTGGAGGAGGCGTGTGCCGGCGTGCGCGGCGAACGGCCCCTCGGGCGTGAGGCGTTCGCGGGCCAGGGCGAGCCGTTCGGGCGCCGATGGCTCGACGCCGGTCACCGACGCGCCGCGCGAGGCGGCCATCAGCAGGGCGAGCCCGGAGCCGCAGCCCAGGTCGAGCAGGCGGGTGCCCGCGCCCACTTCGAGTCGTCGGTACACCGCGTCCACGAGGGGGACCAGCATCCTCTCCTGGATCTCCGCCCAGTCACGCGCGCGTGCGCACCGGTCCACACGTGGGGGTGCACCCGCGCGCGGGAGGTGTGGGTGCACGAGCGTAGGTGTCATCGAAAGCGCCCCAATCCGCCGAGAGTTGTCCAGCTGATTCCTTACGATGCGTCCGCCCCCAAGACGTGCGTTCGCTCTCCCCCGTATGCCAGAGAACTCCGCTTCCGCCGTGGCGTCCAGGGGTTGTCAGGCAATGCTTGTGTGCCCCCGTCGTGCGCCCCTGCGGAGCGATAATTCCGGACCCTTCAGGCGGCTCGGACGTACCATGCGCGCCATGGCAAAGGCACCCGTACTCACGCCCCGCGGGGACGACTTCCCCCGCTGGTACCAGGACCTGATCAGCAAGGCGGAGCTGGCCGACAACGGCCCGGTGCGCGGCACCATGGTCATCCGCCCGTACGGCTACGGCCTGTGGGAGCGGATGCAGCAGGACCTGGACGCGCGCATCAAGGGCGTCGGCGCGCAGAACGCGTACTTCCCGCTGCTCATCCCGCAGTCGTATCTGACGCGGGAGGCCGAGCACGTCGAGGGCTTCGCCCCGGAGCTCGCCGTCGTCACGCACGGCGGCGGCAAGGAGCTGGAGGAGCCGGTGGTGGTCCGGCCCACCTCGGAGACCATCGTCAACGAGTACTTCTCCAAGTGGGTGCAGAGCTACCGCGACCTGCCCCTGCTGATCAACCAGTGGGCCAACGTGGTCCGCTGGGAGCTGCGCCCCCGGCTGTTCCTGCGCACCTCGGAGTTCCTGTGGCAGGAGGGGCACACCGCCCACGCGACGTACGAGGACGCGCGGGACTTCGCCGCCCGGATCCACCGGGACGTCTACGGGGCCTTCATGCGGGACGTCCTCGCGATGGACTTCGTGCTCGGCCGCAAGACCGCCAAGGAGCGCTTCGCCGGGGCGATCAACACCCTCACGCTCGAAGGGATGATGGGCGACGGCAAGGCCCTCCAGCTCGGCACCAGCCACGAACTGGGCCAGAACTTCGCGCGTGCCTTCCAGACCCAGTACCTGTCCAAGGAGGGCACGCAGGATGTCGTCTGGCAGACCTCCTGGGGCGCCACGACGCGTCTGGTGGGCGCCCTGGTGATGATGCACGGCGACGACGACGGGCTGTGCGTGCCGCCGAGCCTCGCACCCGTGCAGGCCGTCGTGCTCGCCGTGAAGGACGACGAGGCCGTCCTCGCGAAGGTCCGTGAGGTCGGCCAGCGGTTGACGGCGGCGGGTGTGCGCGTCCAGGTCGACGACCGTACGGACGTGCCGTTCGGGCGCCGCGCGGTCGACTGGGAGCTCAAGGGGGTGCCGGTGCGTGTGGAGGTCGGCCCGCGCGATCTGGCGAACGGCACCGCGATGCTCGTGCGCCGCATCGCGGGCGGCAAGCAGCCCGTGGCCCTCGACGCCCTCGCCGCGCTGCTGCCCACCGTCCTGGAGGAGGACCAGGAACTGCTCCTGGCCCGGGCCCGGGAGCGCCGCGAGTCCCGTACGAGCGAGGTGACCGGCGTGGACGAGGCCGTGGAGGTGGCGTCGGCGGGCGGCTGGGCGCGCGTTCCGTGGTCCGCGCTCGGCCCCGACGGCGAGGCCCGGCTCGCCGAGCGCGGCGTGACCGTACGGTGTCTGGTCACGGGGGACGGGGCGGTGCCGGACGCCGATGAGACACCCGGTAACGTCGCCCTCGTAGCGCGCGCCTATTGAGACTTGGGGTTCCGGTCGGGCTGCCTTCAGGGCGCCTGCGGGGGCTTCTCCTGGGCGACGCTTTGCGTCCTGCGCAACAGGCGCCCCGGCGCGCGGAGTTGACCCGAGCGCCGGGGCGTACGCGCCGCTACGTACCGGCTTGATGCGAGCTGCGAGGCTTCTCCGCAGATCAGCGCACCCGCCCTCGTCCGGACGCATCAACGGCAACTGACGGGTAAGTGCAAAATATTTGAGATGCCCCGGAATGGAACCCGGAGGCACCTCGGCTCGTTGTCACGACGTGAGCACGACACCACCTGTTCTCGCCGCAGAGCTGGCACAGGCGTGGGCCGATATTCAGCGGCACCACCCCGAGCTGCCGGACCTAGCCGCGCCCGAATCCCTGATCGGAGAGTCGTCGTCCGCCTGTGGCGCCGAGCTCTCCTTCGAGCGACTGCTGCATGAAGCAGTCCACGGCATCGCCGCAGCCCGCGGTGTGCGCGACACTTCACGCGCGGGCCGCTACCACAACCGCAGATTCCTCGCGATCGCCGAGGAGATGGGCCTCGACCATCCCGAGGAGCCGCATCCGAGCAGCGGCTTCTCCCTGGTCACGCTCAACCCCGAGGCGAAGAAGCGCTACCGCCCGACGATGGACCGGCTCCAGCGCGCCCTCAAGGCGCACACGGCCGCGACCACGGCGGACACCACCCGCACCTTCCGCGGCCCGGCCGCCCGGCACGGCTCCTCCGGGGGCGGAGTGCGCGTGAAGGCCGTCTGCGACTGCGGGCGCAACGTCCGCGTCGTGCCGTCGGTGCTCGCCCAGGCCCCCATCATGTGCGGCGGCTGCGGGAAGCCCTTCCGCATCCCGGAAGTGGTGGGCGTGGGCGCGGGGTGACCCCCTGCGCAGGGGGTGGTCTCCTTCCCTCGGGGTGGGCCCCGTACCCCGGGGGTGCCCCTGCCCGTGAGGCACCCGAATCGGCCTTCGGCCTCGTCCCCAAACGCCGGACGGGCTGGAAACAGCCCCGTCCGGCGTTTGAGGATCATCGCGCCAGCGCGATGAAAGGCCCACCCCGGCCGGCGAGGGCGGGGGCACGGTCGGCTGGGGGCGCCCATGCCGGCGTGTGGCACAATGGCTAGCTGTACTCGACAGCCGCACAGGACCCCTCTCTCCTCCGGCTGACGCGTCCATCGGGCCACTCGGGTACCGCAACCCCACGCGGCATCTCGTTGTGCCCACCCACGTCAAACCAGGAGAACCCACTCCCGTGGCAGTCAAGATCAAGCTGAAGCGTCTGGGCAAGATCCGTTCGCCTCACTACCGCATCGTCGTCGCCGACTCCCGTACCCGCCGTGACGGCCGGGCCATCGAGGAGATCGGTCTGTACCACCCGGTGCAGAACCCGTCGCGCATCGAGGTCAACGCCGACCGCGTGGCGTACTGGCTCTCCGTCGGCGCCCAGCCGACCGAGCCCGTTCTCGCCATCCTGAAGAAGACCGGCGACTGGCAGAAGTTCAAGGGCGAGCCCGCCCCGGCGCCGCTGCTGCAGCCCGAGGTCAAGTCCGCGCGCCCGTCCTTCGAGGCCGTCAGCGCCGAGGACGAGCCCAAGGGTGAGGCCATCACCCAGAAGGCCAAGAAGGCCGACAAGAAGGCGGACGAGGCCAAGGCCGACTCCGCCGAGTCGACCGAGGCCTGAGCATGCTCGAGGAGGCTCTCGAGCACCTCGTGAAGGGCATCGTCGACAACCCCGACGACGTGCGGGTCGCCTCGCGCAACCTGCGCCGCGGGCGCGTCCTCGAAGTCCGGGTCCACCCGGACGACCTGGGCAAGGTGATCGGCCGCAACGGCCGCACCGCACGCGCCCTGCGCACCGTCGTGGGTGCCATCGGCGGCCGTGGTGTCCGCGTCGACCTCGTCGACGTGGATCAGGTTCGCTGATAACCGCACGTAGCACCGGCTCGGGCCGGGGAGGGCTTCAGAGCCCTCCCCGGCCCGAGCTCGTTCCGGGCCCCGGCCCCAGTCGCAGGTAGGGACAGGAGAGACACCAGTGCAGCTCGTAGTCGCGCGGATCGGCCGCGCCCACGGCATCAAGGGCGAGGTCACCGTCGAGGTGCGCACCGACGAGCCGGAGCTGCGGCTCGGCCCCGGCGCCGTGCTCGCCACCGACCCCGCCGCCCGGGGACCGCTGACCATCGAGACCGGCCGGGTGCACAGCGGCCGGCTGCTGCTGCGCTTCGCGGGCGTCAGCGACCGCACCGGCGCCGAGGCGCTGCGCAACACCCTCCTCATCGCCGAGGTCGACCCGGAAGAGCTGCCCGAGGACGAGGACGAGTTCTACGACCACCAGCTCATGGACCTCGACGTCGTCACCACGGACGGCACCGAGGTCGGCCGGATCACGGAGATCTCGCACCTGCCCTCGCAGGACCTCTTCATCGTCGAGCGGCCCGACGGCAGCGAGGTGATGATCCCGTTCGTCGAGTCCATCGTCACCGAGATCGACCTGGAGGAGCAGCGGGCCGTCATCGACCCGCCGCCCGGCCTCATCGACGACCGCGCCGAGATCGCCTCCAGCAGGGACGCCGAGAGCGCCCCGGGGGACACCTCTGAGGGGGATGCGCAGGACCGCTCCGCGGCCGTGCGGGACACCCGGAGCGAGGGCGACGCCTGATGCGGCTCGACGTCGTCACGATCTTCCCCGAGTACCTGGAACCCCTGAACGTCTCGCTCGTCGGCAAGGCACGCGCGCGCGGCAGCCTCGACGTGCACGTGCACGACCTCAGGGAGTGGACGTACGACCGGCACAACACGGTCGACGACACCCCCTACGGCGGCGGCCCCGGCATGGTCATGAAGACCGAGCCCTGGGGCGACGCCCTCGACCAGGCCCTCGCCGACGGCTACGAGGCGGGCCGCTCACAGCCCGCCCTGGTCGTCCCGACGCCCAGCGGGCGCCCCTTCACCCAGGAACTCGCCGTCGAGCTGTCCGAGCGCCCCTGGCTGGTCTTCACGCCCGCGCGCTACGAAGGCATCGACCGCCGCGTCATCGACGAGTACGCGACCCGGATGCCCGTCTACGAGGTCTCCATCGGCGACTACGTCCTCGCGGGCGGCGAAGCCGCCGTCCTGGTCGTCACCGAGGCCGTGGCCCGGCTCCTGCCAGGCGTGCTCGGCAACGCCGAGTCCCACCGCGACGACTCCTTCGCCCCCGGGGCCATGGCCAACCTCCTGGAGGGCCCCGTCTACACCAAGCCCCCCGAGTGGCGCGGCCGCGGCATCCCGGACGTCCTGCTCAGCGGCCACCACGGCAAGATCGCGCGCTGGCGCAGGGACGAGGCGCTGCGCCGCACCACCGCCCACCGGCCCGACCTGATCGAGCGCTGCGATGCCTCCGCCTTCGACAAGAAGGACCGGGAGATGCTCTCCATCCTGGGCTGGGAGCCCGAGCCCGGCGGCCGATTTTGGCGCAAGGCCCAGGACGTGGAAGAATAAGCAGCTGCTGTGCGTCCAGCGTGCGCCCCTGCCACAGGGGGACACGACGCCCGCCCGACGCGTCCAGCGGCCTTCGTGCCGCGAGTTTCCCCGGAAACGCCCGCGCGTACGGAAGCACCCCGAATCTCATCCCGACATACCGCTGATGACCTGTGGCATCAGCGAGGAAGCAGACGATCATGTCTCACCTGCTCGACTCCGTCGACTCCGCGTCGCTGCGCAGCGACATCCCGGCCTTCCGCCCGGGTGACACCGTCAACGTCCACGTCCGCGTCATCGAGGGCAACCGCTCCCGTGTGCAGCAGTTCAAGGGCGTAGTCATCCGCCGCCAGGGCGCCGGTGTCCGCGAGACCTTCACGGTCCGCAAGGTCTCCTTCTCCGTCGGCGTCGAGCGCACCTTCCCGGTGCACACCCCGATCGTCGAGAAGATCGAGCTCCTCACCCGCGGTGACGTGCGTCGCGCCAAGCTGTACTACCTGCGCGACCTGCGCGGCAAGGCCGCGAAGATCAAGGAGAAGCGCGAGAGCTGAGCTCTGGCGCGGGTCCACAGCGGGGCCGGATAACATCTGGCCCCGATGGACACCGAAGCACAGGACGCGGAGCGCGACCGCTCCTCCACACCCCCCGAGTCCACCCCCGCGAGCGCGGGCGAACCGGACACGGAGGGCACGGAGGAGCGGTCGCGCTCCGCTTTCGCGTCCTTCGTGGCCTGGCTGCCCGGCGGCCGCCTCACCCTGGGCGCGCTGTTCAGCGTGGCCGTCCTGCTGCTCGTCACCACCTTCGTGGTGCAGCCCTACGAGATCCCGAGCGGCTCCATGGAGCCCACGTTCCGGGTCGGCGACCGGATACTCGTCAACAAGTTGGCGTACCGTTTCGGATCCGGGCCACAGCGCGGTGACGCGGTCGTCTTCGACGGCAGCGGCTACTTCGGAGACGCCGACTACGTGAAGCGGGTCGCGGGCGTCGGCGGTGACCGGGTGGTCTGCTGCGACAAGCGGGGGAGGATCAAGGTGAACGGCCAGCCGGTCGACGAGCCCTATCTCTTCCCGGGGGACAAGCCCTCCACGGTGGCCTTCGACGTCGTCGTGCCCGACGGCAGGATCTTCGTCCTCGGCGACCACCGCAGCGACTCCAGCGACTCCCGCGACCACCTGGGGTCCCCGGGCGGCGGCATGATCCCCGTGGACGACGTCATCGGCAGAGCCGACTGGATCGCCTGGCCGCTCGGCCGCTGGACCTCGCTGAAGCGCCCCGACGTGTACGCGCGCGTGCCCGCACCCGGCGGCGCCCATGGGTAGCCGCGGCCGGGCGAAGTCCCCCCAGCAGGACGACACCGGCCTGCCCACCGGCACCCGCCCGACCAGCGGCCCCGTGCTGCCCGGCCGGGCCGAGCGGCGCAAACTGGCCAAGAAGGTCAAGCGCCGCAGACAGCGCTCCGCGATCAAGGAGATACCACTCCTCATAGGCGTCGCCCTGCTCATAGCGCTGGTCCTCAAGACCTTCCTGGTGCAGGCCTTCGTGATCCCCTCGGGCTCCATGGAGCAGACGATCCGCGTCGGGGACCGCGTCCTGGTCGACAAGCTCACCCCGTGGTTCGGCAACAAGCCCGAGCGCGGCGACGTCGTCGTCTTCAAGGACCCCGGCAACTGGCTGGAGGAGGAGCGGGGCAAGAAGCAGGACGACCCCGTGGTGGTCAAGCAGGTCAAACAGGGCCTGTCCTTCATCGGCCTGCTCCCGTCCGACGACGAGCGCGACCTGATCAAGCGCGTCGTGGGCGTCGGCGGCGACACCGTGAAGTGCTGTGACAAGAACGACAAGGTCACCGTCAACGACGTCCCGCTCGACGAGCCGTATCTGCACCCGGGCAACAAACCGTCCGACTTCGCCTTCAAAGTGAAGGTCCCCAAGGGGCGCCTGTTCGTCATGGGCGACCACCGCGCGGACTCCGCCGACTCCCGCTTCCACCGCAACGAGAAGTTCAGCGGCACCGTCTCCGAGGACGAGGTCGTCGGCCGCGCGCTCGTCATCGCCTGGCCGTTCGGCCACTGGCGCAAACTGGAGGAACCCGATACGTACGCGTCGGTGCCCGACGCGCCCGACGGGTCGGACACGGCCACAGGTGCGTCGCATAGGGTGGCCCCCGGCGATCGCAATGGAATGACCGGGCTCCCGACCCCTGCGGAACTCCCGCTCGTTATGGGAGTGGTGGGCCTGCGTCGCGTACGGGGCAGGCAGCGGCACGGACTGAGGAGTGGATGTGGGGGATGTGGCGGTCGGCGCACGATCCGGACACGATGGGCCCGAGGAGCGGCCGCGGCACTCCGGGGAGCCCGCGCCCGCGCCACCGGCAGGCGGCGTGAACGCCGCTCCTGACACCCCGGCCCCGGGGAACGCCGGAGCGCCGGGCGAGCCCGGTACGCCCGGCCCGCCCCCCGGTGCCGCACCCGGGACGCCGGAGCAGCAGCCCGGTGCGGCGGGTGCCGAGCCGCCGAAGCCGCCCGAGCCGGCGAAGGGCAAGAAGCACAAGTCCTTCTGGAAGGAGCTGCCGCTCCTCATCGGCATCGCGCTGGTCCTGGCCCTGATCATCAAGACCTTCCTGGTCCAGGCCTTCTCGATCCCCTCGGACTCGATGCAGAACACGCTCCAGCAGGGCGACCGGGTCCTGGTCGACAAGCTGACGCCGTGGTTCGGCTCCGAGCCCGAGCGCGGCGAGGTCGTCGTCTTCAAGGACCCCGGCCACTGGCTGGACGGCGAGCCCACGCCCGACCCGAACGCCGTGCAGCGGGTGCTCGGCTGGATCGGCCTGATGCCGTCCGCCGACGAGAAGGACCTCATCAAGCGCGTCATCGGCGTCGGCGGCGACACCGTGGAGTGCAAGGGCACCGGCCCCCTGAAGGTCAACGGCAAGGCGTTGAACGAGCCGTACGTCTACCCCGGCAACACCCCCTGCACCGACGACGACCAGGGCGGCCAGTTCAAGATCACGGTGCCCAAGGGCAAAATCTGGGTCATGGGTGACCACCGGCAGAACTCGCTGGACTCCCGCTACCACCAGAACCAGCCCGGCGGCGGCGCCGTCCCCGTCGACAACGTCGTCGGCCGCGCCTTCGTCATCGCCTGGCCCCCCACCCGCTGGGGAACGCTGCCGGTCCCGGACACCTTCGACCAGCCCGGCATCAGCCAGGCGATGAGCGCGGCACCCGCCGCCCTCGGCCTCGCGGGCGCCGTGCCGCTCGTGCTGTGGCGCCGCCGCCGCACGGCCCGCTCCGCCTGATCCCCGGCGGCACCAGGGTTTCTGGCGGAGGTACCGCCGGGTAGTCTGCCGTCCCAGATCGCCGATCTTCCGTGGTCCGGTCCCGTCAGCGCGCCCGTCGGCCCCGTACGCCGGTCCGCCCCCGGGGCGGGGCGGCGGGGCCGTCTCCGAGCCGGGGGAGCACTGGGATGAGCAGCAGGACACGTCGTACGGACGAGGGCCACGGACGGCTCGGCAGCGTGCTGTCGGGAGTCGCCGTGGCCCTCGGCTGTGTCCTCTTCCTCGGCGGCTTCGTCTGGGGCGCCGTCCTCTACCAGCCGTACACCGTGCCCACCGGCTCCATGACGCCGACCATCGGCGCGGGCGACCGGGTGCTCGCCCAGCGGATCGACGGGGACGACGTGCGCCGTGGTGACGTCGTCGTCTTCCGGCAGAAGTCCTGGGGCAACCTGCCCATGGTCAAGCGGGTCGTCGGGATCGGCGGCGACAAGGTCGCCTGCTGCACGGACGGCAAGTTGACCGTCAACGGCAAGCAGATCGCAGAACCGTATCTCTCCCGGGGCATGGACAGCGCCATACCGTCCACCACCGTCCCCAAGGGGCGCCTCTTCCTGCTAGGCGACGAGCGCAACGGCTCCCTGGACTCCACCGCCCACCTGGAGGAGGCCGGCAACGGCTCCGTGCCCCGCAGCGCCGTGAAGGGCCGCGTGGACGCCGTCGCCTGGCCGCTGGACGGCATGCTCGACCGCCCCACCGGCTTCGACGCCCTGCCGGGCGGCACGTCCGAGCCCGGCCCGCTGCGGCTCCTCGTGGGGGCGGTCGTGGCCGGTGCCGCGCTGGTGCTCGGCGGGGCCGCGTACGGGCCCGTCGCCCGTCTGGTGAGCCGGGGCGGCCGGGGCCGCAGCGGGGTCACGGAGACCGCCGGTGTCGGCTGAGGACGCGGTGGCCGGGCGGCCGCTGCGGAAGGTGGCCCGGGTCGTGCTGCTCGACGAGCGGGACCGGATCCTGCTGCTGCACGGCCATGAGCCGGGCGACCGGGCGGACGACTGGTGGTTCACGCCGGGCGGCGGCCTGGAGGGCGACGAGACGCGCGAGCAGGCCGCGCTGCGGGAGCTCGCCGAGGAGACCGGCATCACGGACGTCGAGCTCGGCCCGGTGCTGTGGCGGCGCGTGTGCTCCTTCCCGTTCGCCGGACGGCGCTGGGACCAGGACGAGTGGTACTACCTGGGACGTACCTCCCAGACGGCGATCCGGGCGACGGGCCTGACCGACCTGGAGCGGAGCAGCGTCGCCGGAGCGCGTTGGTGGACGTGCCCGGAACTGGCCCGGGCGCATGAGACGGTGTATCCGACCAGGCTCGCCGAGCTGCTGCGCAAGCTGCTCGACGAGGGTCCTCCGCAACGGCCCGAGACCCTGGACACGGAAATCGTGTAGAGGCCTCCGGGGCTGGCGCACAATAGGGGGACGCACGGCTGAAGGGGAACATGCCATGAGCGCCGAGGACCTCGAGAAGTACGAGACCGAGATGGAGCTGAAGCTCTACCGGGAGTACCGAGATGTCGTCGGTCTGTTCAAATACGTGATCGAGACCGAGCGGCGTTTCTACCTCACGAACGACTACGAGATGCAGGTGCACTCGGTCCAGGGCGAGGTGTTCTTCGAGGTCTCCATGGCGGACGCCTGGGTATGGGACATGTATAGACCCGCCCGCTTCGTCAAGCAGGTACGGGTGCTCACGTTCAAGGACGTGAATATCGAGGAGCTCAACAAGAGCGATCTGGAGCTGCCGGGCGGCTGATGCCGGGGCGGGGCGAGGCGGGGTGGCCGGTGACGGTGCCCGGTGCGCTCGGCTCTCTGCGTGTGCTGCCCCCTTGGTGTGGCCCTCTGTAGGTGCTGCCCCCTTGGTGCGCCTCTGTGGGGGCGGCTCCCCTTGTGGGTGACGAAGTTGTCCACAACCCGTCGGTAGCACACCAAGATCCACAACGTGCGGCCCGTCTCGCGACCGTTGATGTCGGAGGTGGTGCCGACATGAACGCACGAGGCGCACTCGGCAAGTACGGCGAACAACTGGCCGCCCGGCGGCTCGCCGAAGCCGGAATGAAGGTCCTGGAGCGCAACTGGCGCGGAGGCAGGACCGGAGAGATCGACATCGTCGCCCGCGACGGCGACGTGCTGGTGGTCTGCGAGGTGAAGACCCGCAGGGCGGTGTCCTTCGAGCATCCGATGGCGGCGGTGACACCCGCCAAGGCCGAGCGCCTTCGCGGGCTCGCCGAGCGCTGGGTCCAGGAGCACGGCGGAGCCCCACCGGGCGGCGTGCGGATCGACCTGGTCGGCGTCCTGCTGCCCGAGCGCGGCGCACCCGTGGTGGAGCACGTGCGGGGGGTGTCCTGATGGGATTCGCGCGTACGTGCTCGGTGGCCCTCGTCGGGGTGGAGGGCGTCGTCGTCGAGGTGCAGGCCGATCTGGAGCCGGGCGTCGCGGCGTTCACGCTGGTGGGACTCCCCGACAAGAGCCTCACGGAGAGCCGTGACCGGGTCAGGGCAGCCGTCGTCAACTCGGGCGGCGAATGGCCCCAGAAGAAGCTCACGGTGGGCCTGAGCCCCGCGTCCGTGCCCAAGGGCGGCAGCGGCTTCGACCTGGCGGTGGCCTGCGCGGTCCTCGGCGCATCGGAGCGCATCGACCCACGGGTCCTCGCCGACATCGTGATGATCGGCGAACTGGGCCTCGACGGCCGGGTGCGCCCGGTGCGCGGCGTACTGCCCGCCGTCCTCGCCGCCGCCGACGCGGGGTACGAGCAGGTGGTCGTCCCCGAGTGCACGGCGGCGGAGGCCGCGCTCGTGCCCGGCGTCTCCGTCCTCGGCGTGCGCAGCCTGCGCCAGCTGATCGCGGTGCTCACCGACGAGCCCGTGCCGGACGAGGCGCCGGACGACTCCGGGCGACCGGACCGGCTGATGGCCGGGCTCAGCCTGCCGGGCGCCGGACTCGGTGTGGACGTGGGCGGCGTCGGTGCGCAGGGCCACGACCACGCGCACGACCTGGCGGACGTGGTGGGCCAGTTGTCGGCGCGCACGGCGATGGAGGTGGCGGCCGCGGGCGGGCACCACGTCTTCCTCCACGGATCACCGGGCGCGGGCAAGACGATGCTCGCCGAGCGGCTGCCGACCATCATGCCCAGGCTGACCAGGGCGGAGTCCCTGGAGGTGACGGCGGTCCACTCGGTCGCGGGCATGCTGCCGCCGGGCAAGCCCCTCGTGGACATCCCCCCGTTCTGCGCGCCGCACCACTCCTCGACCATGCAGTCCCTCGTCGGCGGTGGCCGGGGCATCGCCCGCCCCGGAGCGGTCTCCCTGGCCCACCGCGGCGTCTTGTTCCTGGACGAGGCGCCGGAGTTCAGCACCCACGCGCTCGACGCCCTGCGGCAGCCGCTGGAGTCCGGGCACGTCGTGATCGCCCGGAGCGCCGGGGTCGTGCGGCTGCCGTCGAGGTTCCTCATGCTCCTCGCGGCGAACCCGTGCCCGTGCGGCCGGTTCAGCCTGACCGGTGACGCCTGCGACTGCTCGCCCAGCAGCGTCCGCCGCTATCAGGCCCGGCTCTCCGGGCCGCTCCTCGACCGGGTCGACCTGCGGGTCGAGGTGGAGCCCGTGACACGCGCCGAGCTGACGGCGCAGGGAGCACGGGGCGAGACCACGCGCGTGGTGGCCGAGCGGGTACGAGCGGCCCGTGAGCGGGCGGCCGAGCGGTTTAAGGACACACCGTGGCGCACGAACAGCGACGTGCCCGGCCATGAGCTGCGCACCCGCTGGCACGCGCTGCCGGGCGCGCTGACCGAGGCGGAGCACAGCCTGGAGCGGGGCCTGCTGACCGCGCGCGGCCTGGACCGGGTCCTGCGGGTCGCCTGGACCATCGCGGACCTGGCGGGCCACGACCGCCCGGACGAGGGCGACGTGGGCCTGGCGCTGCAGCTGCGCACGGGGGTGCCGCGCGGGGCGCCCATGGTGGTCGGGGCCCGGACGTGAGCGCGGAGCGGGGCAGCGGTCGGGAGGCCGTCCCGAGGGTGGAGACGGGCCCGCCCTCGGGCCCGGCGGGACCGGGGGAGCCACCTGCGGGGCCTGACCCGCACCGGGGCGCCCTCCCGGGCACAGGCCCCTCCCCGGACCCGGGCTCTGTGCCGGACAAGGGTCCCTTCCCGGATCCGGGCCCGGGCCCTGTGCCGGACAAGGGTCCTTCCCCGGGCCCGGGCCCCGTGCCGGACGAGGAGTGGCTCGCCCGGGTCGCCCTGACACGGGTCCTCGAGCCGGGGGATCCCGTGGGCGGGTGGTGGCTGCGCGAGTGGGGCGCCGCGGCGGTGCTGGGACGCCTTGAGGAGGGCGAGGAGATGCTGCCCGGGGTGAGCGCCCGGCGCTGGGAGGGGCTGCGGGCGCGCGCCGGGCGGGTGCGGCCGGCGCGGGACCTGGAGGTAGCGGCCGCGGCAGGGGCGCGGTTCGTGGCGCCCGCGGACGCGGAGTGGCCGGCGCAGCTCGACGACCTGGGGGACGCGCGGCCCGTCGGGCTCTGGGTGCGGGGGCGGCCCTCGCTGCGGATCTGGGCGCTGCGCTCGGTGGCCCTCGTGGGGGCGCGGGCCTGCACGGAGTACGGAGCGCACATGGCGGCGAGCCTCGGCGCGGGACTCGCCGAGCGCGGCTGGGTGGTGGTGTCCGGCGGTGCGTACGGCGTGGACGGCGCCGCCCATCGGGGAGCCCTGGGTGCGGGCGGCGCCACCGTGGCGGTGCTCGCGTGCGGGGTCGACCGGCCCTATCCGCGCGGCCACACCCAGTTGATCGGCAGGATCGCGGAACAGGGCCTCGTCGTGGGGGAGTTGCCGCCGGGCGACCATCCGACGCCCAGCAGATTCGTCCTGCGGAACCGGGTGATCGCGGCCCTCACCCGCGGCACCGTCGTCGTGGAGGCCGCCTATCGCAGCGGCGCGCTCGTCACGGCGCGGGCCGCGCGGGACCTCGGGCGGTTCACGATGGGCGTGCCGGGGCCCGCCACCAGCGGCTTGTCGGCGGGCGTCCATGAACTCCTGCGCGGGGACGCGATCCTGGTCACCGACGCCGCCGAAGTCGCCGAGCTGGTGGGGGACATGGGTGAGCTCGCCCCGCGGCGGCGCGGCCCCGTCGTGCCGCGTGACCTGCTCGCCCCCGGTGCGGCCCGGGTCCTCGCGGCACTGCCCGCCCGCGGCGCGGCAGCGGTCTCCGACGTGGCGCGGGGTGCGGGCACCAGTGCGGACGACGCGGTCGCCAGGTTGTACGAACTTCGCTCGCTGGGGTTCGTCGAACGACAGGGCGACGACTGGCAGTTGACACGCCAGGCGTTTCTGTCGGTCTTTCCCGAGGGGGGTGATACGTGACTGTGCGTATTCCGCCGGATGGATGACGGTGCGGCGTCCACCTGACGGCCTTGGGAAACGGTGCAGTTGGCGCCTTAGATCCATTACGCAGAGCGACGGCGGCAGACCGCTCGGACGTAAAGCGGAACGTATCTGCGTACGCGCGATCCCATACTCTTCGCTCACCGCGACACTTCAGTCACGCTACGCTCACGACGAATCCGGTGCAGACAGGCAATCAGACGGACAACCTCATTCACTTCACGCAAACCCCCACCCGAACCAGTTCCGACAACCCCTCAGGTCCACGGCAGAACGGCTCAAGGCGACGCATGCCCCAGCACACCTCCGGGTCCGACCGGGCGGCCATTCCCCCAGCCGCCCGTAGCGGCGAGCAGGAGCGGCGGCCTCCCGCGCCCTCGTCGCTGGACGAGCTGTGGCGGTCGTACAAGTCGACGGGCGACGGGCGGCTGCGCGAGCAGCTGATCCTGCACTACTCACCCCTCGTGAAATACGTCGCGGGCCGCGTCAGCGTGGGCCTTCCGTCCAACGTGGAGCAGGCCGACTTCGTCTCCTCCGGCGTCTTCGGGCTCATCGACGCGATCGAGAAGTTCGACATCGAGCGGTCGATCAAGTTCGAGACGTACGCGATCACCCGCATCCGCGGAGCCATGATCGACGAGCTGCGGGCGCTCGACTGGATCCCCCGGTCGGTGCGGCAGAAGGCGCGCAATGTGGAGCGGGCCTACGCGACCCTGGAGGCCCGGCTCAGGCGCACGCCCTCGGAGGGCGAGGTGGCCGCCGAGATGGGCATCCAGGTGGAAGAACTGCACGCGGTGTTCAGCCAGTTGTCGCTGGCCAACGTCGTCGCCCTGGAGGAGCTGCTGCACGTCGGCGGCGAGGGCGGCGACCGGCTGAGCCTCATGGACACCCTGGAGGACACCGCCGCCGACAACCCGGTCGAGGTCGCCGAGGACCGCGAGCTGCGGCGGCTGCTCGCCCGTGCCATCAACACGCTGCCGGAGCGCGAGAAGACCGTGGTCACGCTGTACTACTACGAGGGCCTCACGCTGGCCGAGATCGGCAATGTGCTCGGGGTCACCGAGAGCCGGGTCAGTCAGATCCATACCAAGTCGGTCCTCCAGTTGCGGGCGAAGCTGGCCAGTTTCGGTCGCTGAGCGAGCTGAATCGTCCCTTCCTGGGCGGCGCTGTCCACCGCTCCCTCGCTCCGTCCGCGCCTCGGGTGTGCCTCGCCGCGCCCTCGCGGCCAGGAAGAGTGCCTGCCTGGCGGCCTCCCCTGGCGCGGGGCGCGTCCGTAAAGTGGAGGCGTGCCAAGGATTCGAGCGGCCTCTGTGGCCGAGCACCGGTCGATGCAGCGCGGCGCCCTGCTGGACGCCGCGCGCACCCTGCTGTCCGAGGGCGGGACGGAGGCGCTGACGTTCCCCGCGCTGGCCGAGCGCACGGGACTCGCGCGCTCGTCCGTCTACGAGTACTTCCGCTCCCGCGCGGCCGTCGTCGAAGAGCTCTGCGAGGTCGACTTCCCGGTCTGGGCGGCGGAGGTCTCGGCGGCGATGGAGCGGGCCGGGACGCCCGAGGGGCAGGTCGAGGCCTATGTGCGCCAGCAGCTCGCGCTGGTCGGGGACCGGCGGCACCGGGCCGTGGTCGCGATCTCCGCGAGCGAGCTGGACGCCGGGGCGCGGGAGAAGATCCGGGCCGCGCACGGGGGCCTGGTGGCCATGATCGTGGAGGCGCTCGACGCCCTCGGGCATCAGGAGCCCCGGCTCGCGGCCATGCTGCTCCAGGGCGTCGTGGACGCGGCGGTGCGGCGCATCGAGCTCGGTGTGGCCGAGGAGCCCGAGGCCATCACGGAGGCGGCGGTGGCCATGGCCCTGCGGGGCGTGCGGGGCTGAGCCCCGGGCCCGACGGGCGGCCGAGACCCGGCCTGGCCTCAGCGGCGCCCGGCGGCGGTGGGCCGTGCCCGCCCCTTCCCGGAACCGCGGCCTCGCCCGGCCGGGGAAGACGCCCCTCGCCCTGGGGCACGGCCGCCCACAGCCAGGACGGCCACACCGGCGGCTGCGCCCCGGTGCCCGTCAGCGGCAGCAGGCGTGACGGCCCTCCGCCCAGCAGCCACGGCGGCAGCAGGCCCAAGGGGTTCAGATACGCCTCGGCCCGGCGCAGGCCCCAGTGCAGGCAGGCCAAGGGGCAGTGGGAGCGGGCCGAGGCCTCGATCGTGCCCAGGAGGTCGCCGGTGGAGACCTCGGCACCCTTGCGCACCGACGCCCGTACCGGCTCGTAGGTCGTGCGCAGCGGCGGATCCCCCGTGTCCGCGAGCTCGACCGTGAGCACGCCCCGGCCCGCCACCCGGCCCGCGTAGGCGACCCGCCCCGGCGCCACCGCCCGCACGGGGGAGCCCGGGGGCGCGGCCAGGTCCACGCCCCGGTGGCCGGGGCCGTACGCCGTCGCCGGGGGCTCCCAGCCCCGGACGATCCAGGGGCGTGCGCCCACCGGCCAGGCGCCGCCCGCGGCGGGCACCGGGTCGGTGGCCGCCAGGGCGCCCGGGGGCGGCAGCGCGGCGAGGAGCACGAGCACGGCCGAGGTCAGGAAGCGTCGCAGACGTGACATGCCAGAACCGTCCCGCGCCGCCGCGATCCGCAGGGATCTTGGCCGGGAACTGTGGACTACCAGCCGGTTGTGGACAGCGGCGTCACCCGGCACCTCGCGGGTCCCGTACACTTCATGTGGCGATCCGGGTCACCGGGTCGACTTCGCACGCCCCGGCACCGGGCTCTCCGAGCCGCCGGTGTCAGCGCCTTTCGGTCCCGCACGCGAGTGCGTGGCACGGCGCGCGGCAGGGCGTCAGGACACAACCGAGAAAACCAAGGAGTACGGCCATGGCCGTCGTCACGATGCGGGAGCTGCTGGAAAGCGGCGTCCACTTCGGTCACCAGACCCGTCGTTGGAACCCGAAGATGAAGCGCTTCATCTTCACGGAGCGCAACGGCATCTACATCATCGACCTGCTCCAGTCGCTGTCGTACATCGACCGCGCCTACGAGTTCGTCAAGGAGACCGTCGCCCACGGCGGCACGGTCATGTTCGTGGGTACGAAGAAGCAGGCGCAGGAGGCCATCGCCGAGCAGGCCACCCGCGTCGGCATGCCCTACGTCAACCAGCGCTGGCTGGGCGGCATGCTCACCAACTTCTCGACCGTCTACAAGCGCCTGCAGCGCCTCAAGGAGCTTGAGGCCATCGACTTCGAGGACGTGGCCGCCTCCGGCCTCACCAAGAAGGAGCTGCTGGTCCTCTCCCGCGAGAAGGCCAAGCTGGAGAAGACCCTCGGCGGTATCCGCGAGATGCAGAAGGTGCCCAGCGCCGTCTGGATCGTGGACACCAAGAAGGAGCACATCGCGGTTGGCGAGGCCCGGAAGCTGAACATCCCGGTCGTCGCGATCCTCGACACCAACTGCGACCCCGACGAGGTCGACTACAAGATCCCGGGCAACGACGACGCGATCCGCTCCGTCACCCTGCTCACCCGCGTGATCGCCGACGCCGTCGCCGAGGGCCTCATCGCCCGCTCCGGCGTGGCCACCGGCGACTCGAAGCCGGGCGAGAAGGCCGCGGGCGAGCCGCTCGCCGAGTGGGAGCGCGACCTGCTCGAGGGCGAGAAGAAGGCCGACGAGAAGGCCGCTGACACCGAGGCCCCCAAGGCTGAGGAGGCCGCCGAGGCCCCCAAGGCCGAGGAGAAGGCTGCCGAGGCTCCGGCCGCGGACGCCGCCGAGCAGGCCTGACCTCAGCATCGGATGCTGACGGCGGGGGCCCGCGCCACGAGCGCGGCCCCCGCCGTTCACCCGTAGATCTTCGACTTCGAGAAAGACTTCAGAGAATCATGGCGAACTACACCGCCGCTGACGTCAAGAAGCTCCGCGAGCTCACCGGCGCCGGCATGATGGACTGCAAGAAGGCGCTCGACGAGGCCGACGGCAACGTCGACAAGGCCGTCGAGGCGCTGCGCATCAAGGGCCAGAAGGGCGTCGCCAAGCGCGAGGGCCGCTCCGCCGAGAACGGCGCGATCGTCTCCCTGATCGCCGACGACAACTCCACCGGTGTCATCGTCGAGCTGAAGTGCGAGACGGACTTCGTCGCCAAGGGCGAGAAGTTCCAGGCCGTCGCCGCCGCGATCGCCGCGCACGTCGCCAAGACGAACCCGGCCGACATCGAGGCGCTGCTCGCCTCCGAGATCGAGGCCGGCAAGACCGTCCAGGCGTTCGTCGACGAGGCCAACGCCAACCTCGGCGAGAAGATCGTCCTGGACCGCTTCGCGCAGTTCTCCGACGGCTTCGTCTCGGCGTACATGCACCGCACGATGCCCGACCTGCCCCCGCAGATCGGTGTCCTCGTCGAGCTGGACAAGCCGAACGCCGACGTCGCCCGGGGCATCGCCCAGCACATCGCCGCCTTCGCGCCGAAGTACCTCACCCGTGAGGACGTTCCGGCCGAGGTCGTCGAGTCCGAGCGTCGCGTCGCCGAGGAGACCACCCGCGCCGAGGGCAAGCCGGAGGCCGCGCTCCCGAAGATCGTTGAGGGTCGCGTCAACGGCTTCTTCAAGGACGCCACCCTCCTGGGCCAGCCCTACGCCCTCGACAACAAGAAGTCCGTCGAGAAGGTCCTGCAGGAGGCCGGTGTCACCCTGAAGCGCTTCTCGCGCATCAAGGTCGGCATCTGAGTCCGCACCACGATCGCCGGTAGACCCCGCTAGGGTCTACCGCGGTCGCCCGCGTGCGCAGCGGCGCGCGCGACGGCCGTGACGTCGTACCGCGAGGGCCGTACCGAGAGCGACGGTGCGCCTCGTACGCGACGGACGACCGCAAGATCTGACGAGGAGGCCATTGCCGAGCATGGGATGAACACCACCCCACCGGCAATGGCCTCTTCGTATGTGCACCACAAGGAGAACTCCATGACCAAGGCCGACACCAAGACTGACGACGGCAAAGTGGCCGGGCGCTTCCTGCTGAAGCTCTCCGGTGAGGCGTTCGCCGGGGGCGGCGGCCTCGGCGTCGACCCCGACGTGGTGCACAACATCGCCCGCGAGATCGCGGCCGTCGTGCGGGACGGCGCGCAGATCGCCATCGTCATCGGCGGTGGCAACTTCTTCCGCGGCGCCGAGCTCCAGCAGCGCGGCATGGACCGGGCCCGCTCCGACTACATGGGCATGCTCGGCACGGTCATGAACTGCCTCGCCCTCCAGGACTTCCTGGAGAAGGAAGGCATCGACTGCCGCGTCCAGACCGCCATCACCATGGGCCAGGTCGCCGAGCCGTACATCCCGCTGCGCGCCGTGCGCCACCTGGAGAAGGGCCGCGTCGTGATCTTCGGCGCCGGCATGGGCATGCCGTACTTCTCCACCGACACCACCGCCGCCCAGCGTGCTCTGGAGATCGACGCCGAGGCCCTGCTCATGGGCAAGAACGGCGTCGACGGGGTCTACGACTCCGACCCCAAGAAGAACCCGGACGCGGTGAAGTTCGACTCCCTCGGCTACGGCGAGGTCATCACCCGCGACCTGAAGGTCGCCGACGCCACCGCCATCACGCTGTGCCGGGACAACAAGCTGCCCATCCTGGTCTTCGAGCTGCTCGCCGAGGGCAATATCGCGCGGGCGGTCAAGGGTGAGAAGATCGGCACGCTCGTCGGCGACCAGGACTCCCGGGCCTGAGCCGAGGACGTCCGTCCCGTACGGTCCCACCGGGCTCCGGGGGCTCCCCGGGGTTCCACGGGGCTCCGAGGCGCCTCTGAGGGATGGACAAAGCCCTGCCGGTCGGACACCGTGCAGGAAAGAGACGCGACGCAGCCGGCCGATCCATGGAAGCCGGGCCCACTCAAGACACGCAGGAGCAAGTGGTGATCGAAGAGACCCTCCTCGAGGCCGAGGAGAAGATGGAGAAGGCCGTCGTGGTCGCCAAGGAGGACTTCGCCGCGATCCGCACGGGCCGTGCGCACCCGGCGATGTTCAACAAGATCGTGGCCGACTACTACGGCGCGCTGACGCCGATCAACCAGCTCGCCTCGTTCTCGGTGCCCGAGCCGCGCATGGCGGTCGTGACGCCGTTCGACAAGACCGCGCTGCGCAACATCGAGCAGGCGATCCGCGACTCCGACCTCGGCGTCAACCCGAGCAACGACGGCAACATCATCCGGGTGACGTTCCCCGAGCTCACCCAGGACCGCCGCAAGGAGTACATCAAGGTCGCCAAGACCAAGGCCGAGGACTCCAAGATCTCGATCCGTTCGATCCGTCGCAAGGCCAAGGAGGCCTTCGACAAGGCGATCAAGGACGGCGACATCGGCGAGGACGAGGGCCGTCGTGCCGAGAAGGAACTCGACGACCTCACCGCCAAGTACGTCGCCCAGGTCGACGAGCTGCTCAAGCACAAGGAATCCGAGCTGCTCGAGGTCTGACCCGTGGGGTCTGCCGAGTCGAGCGACGTCTGATCTAGGTCTGAGGAATCCGATTCCGTGAACGACACTTCCTGGGGGGCGCCGTCCAGAGCCGGGTACTGGGGGGCGCCCGACCAGGGACCGGTCCAGGGTGCTGCCCCGGTGGGTCCCGCACACGATGCGCACGCGCTGAATCCGTCAGAGACTCAGCCCATGCCCATCGTTCCCGACGTAGCCGCGAGCGGCGGACACCAGGACGACGACCGGGGGGCTGCTCAGTCGAGCGGCCCCCTGTTCCGTGACGAGACCGCGCACGCAGCGCACGCGGCGCACTCTTCGAACCCCGCGCAGAAGCCGCAGGAGCCCATGACCGGCGCACCACAGCCCGCCCCAGCACCGCAGAAGAAGAGCGCGGGGCGCGACCTCGGGGCGGCCATAGGGGTCGGGGTGGGCCTCGGTGCCGTCATCCTCGCGTCGCTGTTCTTCAAGAAGGCCGTCTTCGTCGGCGTCATAGCGGTCGCCGTCGTGGTCGGACTGTGGGAGCTCACCTCCCGTCTGCAGGAGCGCAAGGCCATCAAGGCGCCGCTGGTGCCGCTGGCCGTGGGCGGTGCGGCGATGGTCGTCGCCGGGTACGTGCGCGGTGCCGAGGGCGCCTGGGTGGCGATGGCGCTGACCGCGCTCGCGGTACTCGTCTGGCGTATGACGGAGCCGCCGGATGGCTATCTCAAGGACGTCACCGCGGGCGTCTTCGCGGCCTTCTACGTGCCCTTCCTCGCCACCTTCGTGGCGCTGATGCTCACCGCGGACGACGGCCCGCAACGCGTGCTCACCTTCCTGATCCTGACCGTGGTCAGCGACACCGGGGCGTACGCGGTCGGCTGGCGGTTCGGCAAGCACAAGCTGGCGCCGCGCATCAGCCCCGGAAAGACCCGGGAGGGCCTGCTCGGCGCAGTGGCCTTCGCCATGGCGGCGGGCGCGCTGTGCATGCACTTCATGATCGACGACGGCACGTGGTGGCAGGGTCTCCTGATCGGCCTCGCGGTGGCCGCGAGCGCGACGCTCGGCGACCTCGGCGAGTCCATGATCAAGCGGGACCTCGGCATCAAGGACATGGGCACGCTGCTGCCGGGCCACGGCGGCATCATGGACCGGCTCGACTCCTTGCTGCCGACGGCCCCGGTGGTGTGGCTGCTGCTGGTGGTGTTCGTCGGGTCCGGGTGACCTCGGTAGTCGAAAGCGGCTGACCTGCTGATTCGTAGGTGAGGGGCCCGTTGTCCACAGGCGGCGGGCCCCTTGTCGTATCTCTGGGACAATGGAGTCATCATGCCCAAGCCCGGAGAACTCACTTTCGTCGCGCCGCGCGGAGCCAAGAAGCCGCCGCGGCATCTCGCCGACCTCACGCCCGCCGAGCGCAAGGAGGCCGTCGCCACCATCGGCGAGAAGCCGTTCCGCGCCAAGCAGCTCTCGCAGCACTACTTCGCGCGGTACGCGCACGACCCCGAGCAGTGGACGGACATCCCGGCCGGGGCCCGCGGCAAGCTGCAGGAGGCGCTGCTTCCCGAGCTGATGAGCGTCGTGCGGCACATCAGCTGTGACGACGACACCACGCGCAAGACCCTGTGGCGCCTCTTCGACGGCACGCTCGTCGAGTCCGTGCTCATGCGGTACCCCGACCGGGTGACGATGTGCATCAGCTCCCAGGCGGGCTGCGGCATGAACTGCCCGTTCTGCGCCACGGGCCAGGCCGGCCTCGACCGGAACCTGTCCACGGCCGAGATCGTGCACCAGATCGTGGACGGCATGCGGGCCCTGCGCGACGGCGAGATCCCGGGCGGCCCCGCGCGGCTGAGCAACATCGTCTTCATGGGCATGGGCGAGCCGCTGGCCAACTACAACCGGGTGGTCGGCGCGATCCGCCGCCTCACCGACCCCGAGCCCGACGGCGTGGGCCTGTCCCAGCGCGGCATCACCGTCTCGACGGTCGGCCTGGTGCCCGCCATCCACCGGTTCGCCGACGAGGGCTTCAAGTGCCGCCTGGCGATCTCCCTGCACGCGCCCGACGACGAGCTGCGCGACACCCTCGTCCCGGTGAACACCCGGTGGAAGGTCCGCGAGGTCCTGGACGCGGGCTGGGAGTACGCGGCGAAGTCCGGGCGGCGGCTCTCCATCGAGTACGCCCTGATCCGCGACATCAACGACCACGCCTGGCGCGGTGACCGCCTCGGCCGCCTCCTCAAGGGCAAGCCGGTGCACGTCAACCTGATCCCGCTGAACCCCACGCCGGGCTCGAAGTGGACGGCCTCGCGCCCCGAGGACGAGAAGGCCTTCGTCGAGGCCATCGCCGCCCACGGCGTGCCCGTGACCGTCCGCGACACCCGAGGTCAGGAGATCGACGGCGCCTGTGGACAGCTCGCGGCAGCCGAACGCTAGCGCGGTACGCTGGCCGGAACATCTGCATATTCCGACAGGGGAGCGCCACAGCGCTGAGAGTGCGGCACCTGACACAGGCCGGCCGCAGACCCTCTGAACCTCGCCCGGGTCATTCCGGGTAGGAAGTTCGGTCACCACTCAAGCTGTTGCGCCCTGCCCGCGAACCGCCCGGTTCGCGGGCAGGGCCGCGTCTTCTCCTGGTCACTCCAGGAGGAATGAACTCACGTGAGCACCACCAAGAAGGCCACACTCACCGCGGTCGCGGTGGGCCTCGGGCTCGTCGCCGTCTCCGCGTGCGGCTCCGGCAGCGGCTCCGGCGGCTCCTCGCAGGGGTCCAAGGACGTCACGCTGGTCAGCCACGGCTCCTTCAACGTCTCCAAGGACGTCCTGAAGGACTTCGAGAAGCGTTCCGGGTACAAGGTCCGCGTCCTCAAGGACGGCGACGCGGGCCAGGCCGTCAACAAGGCGATCCTCACCAAGGGCAACCCCCAGGGCGACGTCTTCTTCGGCGTCGACAACACCCTGCTCTCGCGCGCCCTCGACAACGGCCTCTTCCAGCCGTACGAGGCCAAGGACGCGGGCCTGGTGAAGCCGGAGTACCGGCTCGCGAAGGGCGAGCGCCGCGTGACGCCCGTCGACAGCGGCGACATCTGCGTGAACTACGACAAGAAGTACTTCGCCGACAAGAAGCTCGCGCCGCCGAAGACCTTCGCCGACCTGGTCAAGCCCGCGTACAAGAACCTCCTGGTCACCGAGAACGCCTCCACGTCCTCGCCCGGCCTCGGCTTCCTGCTCGGCACCGCGGCCGCGTACGGCGACGACGGCTGGCAGGGCTACTGGAAGAAGCTCAAGGACAACGGCGTCAAGGTCGTCGACGGCTGGGACCAGGCCTACAACCAGGAGTTCTCCGGCTCCGCGGGCGGCCGCAAGGCCAAGGGCGACCGGCCGCTCGTCGTGTCGTACGCCTCCTCGCCGCCCGTCGAGGTCCTGTACGCCAAGCCGCAGCCGAAGCAGGCCCCGACCGGCGTCGCGACCGGCACCTGCTTCCGGCAGATCGAGTACGCGGGCCTGCTCAGCAACGCCGAGAACGCCAAGGGCGGCAAGGCCCTGCTCGACTTCCTCTCCGGCAAGGAGTTCCAGGACGACATGCCGCTGCAGATGTTCGTGAACCCCGTGCGGGAGGGTGCGCGGGTGCCGAAGCTCTTCCAGGAGCACGGCGTCGAGGTCGCCGACCCCCGGACCATGGCCCCCAAGAAGATCGCCGACAACCGTGAGCCGTGGGTCAAGTCGTGGACCTCGCTCGTACTGAAGTAGCGAAGGCCCCGGCCCGCACGGGCCGGCGGCCCTCGCGGGGAGGCGCGGCGCGGCTCGGGCTCATGGCCCTGCCCGTCGTGTTCTTCGCCGTCTTCTTCGCCTATCCGGTCGCCGCGATCGTCGCGCGCGGCCTGAAGGTGGACGGCGCCTGGCAGTTCGGGCGGATCGCGGACGTGCTCGGGCAGTCCGACATCCAGCACGTGCTGTGGTTCACCACCTGGCAGGCGCTCGCGTCGACGGCGCTCACCCTGCTGTTCGCGCTCCCCGGCGCGTATGTCTTCGCGCGCTTCGACTTCCGGGGCAAACAGGTGCTGCGGGCCGTCGTCACCGTGCCGTTCGTGCTTCCGACCGTCGTCGTGGGCACCGCCTTCCTCGCGCTGATCGGGCGCGGCGGGCTCTTCGACGAGCTGTGGGGCGTCCGTCTGGACACCACGGTGTGGGCGATCCTGCTCGCCCACGTCTTCTTCAACTACGCCGTGGTCGTGCGCACCGTCGGCGGGCTGTGGGCCCAGCTCGACCCGCGCCAGGAGGAGGCCGCGCGGATGCTCGGGGCCTCGCGCACGCGCGCGTGGCGGACGGTGACGCTGCCCGCGCTCGCGCCCGCCGTGGCGGCCGCCGCGCTGATGGTCTTCCTGTTCACGTTCACGTCCTTCGGTGTCGTGCAGATCCTCGGCGGACCCACGTACGCGACGCTCGAAGTGGAGATCTACCGGCAGACGGCCAACCTGCTCGACCTGCCGACGGCCGCCGTCCTCACCCTCGTGCAGTTCGCGGCGGTGGGCGGGGTCCTGGCCGTGCACGCCTGGACCGTGCGCCGGCGCGAGAGCACGCTCCGCCTCGTGGACGCCGCGACGACGGCGCGCAGGCCGCGCGGGGCCGGGCAGTGGGGGCTGCTCGGCTTCGTCCTGCTCACCGTGGCCGTGCTGATCGTGCTGCCGCTCGGCGTCCTGGTGCAGCGGTCCCTCGACGGCCCGCAGGGATACGGCTTCGCGTACTACCGGCAGCTGACCTCGACGGAGGGCGGGGCCTTCCTGGTGCCGCCCGTCGAGGCGATCGGGAACTCCCTGACGTACGCGGCCGTGGCCACCGTCATCGCCCTGGTCGTCGGCGGGCTCGCGGCCACCGCGCTGACCCGGCGCGCGGGCCGCCTCGTGCGCGGCTTCGACGCGCTCCTGATGCTGCCGCTCGGCGTGTCCGCGGTGACGGTCGGCTTCGGCTTCCTCATCGCCCTGGACGAGCCGCCGCTCGACCTGCGGGCGTCCTGGTTCCTGGTGCCGCTCGCCCAGGCCCTGGTGGGCGTGCCGTTCGTGGTCCGCACGATGCTGCCCGTGCTGCGCGCCGTGGACGAGCGGCTGCGCGAGGCGGCGGCCGTGCTCGGGGCCTCGCCGCTGCGGGCCTGGCGGGAGGTCGACCTGCCGCTGGTGCGCCGGGCGCTCCTCATCGCGGCCGGGTTCGCCTTCGCGGTGTCGCTCGGCGAGTTCGGCGCGACGGTGTTCATCGCGCGGCCGGACAACCCGACCCTGCCGGTCGCGGTGGCCACCCTGTTCGGTCGCCCCGGTGACCTCAACTACGGGCAGGCCATGGCCCTTTCGACGATTCTCATGGTGGTGTGCGCGGTGTCGCTCCTGCTCCTGGAGCGGCTGCGCACGGACCGTACGACGGGAGAGTTCTGATGACCGCCACGGCCTCCGCGGGGCGTGCGCCGGGCGCGCTGCTAAGGCTCGACGAGGCCACCGTGCGCTTCGGCGCGCGGGCCGCGCACACCGCGCTCGATGGAGTCGACCTCGGCGTCGCCGAGCACGAGATCGTGTGCGTGCTCGGGCCGAGCGGCAGCGGCAAGTCCACCCTGCTGCGGGCGGTCGCCGGGCTCCAGGCGCTCGACTCCGGACGGGTCGTGCTCGGCGGCCGCGACCAGACCGGGGTGCCCGCGCACAAGCGGGGCGTCGGCCTGATGTTCCAGGACCACCAGCTCTTCCCGCAGCGCGACGTGGCGGGCAACGTGGCCTTCGGCCTGCGCATGCGCGGCGTACCGCGCGCCGAGCAGGCGCTGCGCGTGGCGGAACTCCTCGATCTGGTGGGCCTGCCGGGGGCGCAGAAGCGGGCGGTCGCCTCGCTGTCGGGCGGCGAGCAGCAGCGGGTCGCGCTCGCGCGGGCGCTCGCGCCCCGGCCGCACCTGCTGATGCTCGACGAGCCGCTCGGCCAGCTCGACCGGTCGCTCCGGGAGCGCCTGGTCGCCGAACTCCGGGAGCTGTTCAAGGAGTTGGGGACGACGGTGCTCGCGGTCACGCACGACCAGGGCGAGGCGTTCGCGCTCGCCGACCGGGTCGTGGTGATGCGGGACGGCCGGATCGCCCAGTCCGGTACGCCTCTTGAGGTGTGGCGCAGGCCCGCCGACGAGTTCGTGGCACGCTTCCTCGGCTTCGACAACGTGGTCGACGCGACGGTCACGGGACCGGCCGCCGCGACCGTGTGGGGCAAGGTGCCCGTGCCGGACGGCACGGCGGACGGCCCCTGCCGACTGCTCGTACGCCCCGCCGGAGTGCGGCTCGTGGGGGCGGACGACGGGCTCGCATGCGTGGTGACGGGGCGGACGTTCCGGGGCACGCACGTCGCCGTGCGCCTGGAGCCGGTCGACGGCGAGGGCGCGCCCCGTCTGGAGGCCGCGTGCGGACTGCGCGACGCGCCGGAGCCGGGCGCACGCGTGGGCGTGCGCTTCGCGGTGGAGGAAATCGTCGTGCTGCGGCGGGGAGCGACGGCCTAGGCTCGGCCCATGGCCAGCCTTCCGTACGAGCGTTACCGCGACCAGGTCGCCGCCCAGCTGGAGAGCCTGCGGACGACACTGGACGGCGCCGATCTGTCGGTGACCGTCCCCACCTGCCCCGACTGGACCCTCGACCGGCTCGTACGGCACACGGGCGGTGCCGTGCGCCTGGTCGAGCTGCACGTGCGGACCCGGGCCACGGAGAACATCCCCGACGCGCGGGTGCCCGGTTTCGGCGGGCCCGAGGCCGGGGGCGTGGCCGCGCTCGACGCGTGGCTGGCCGAGACGGCGGAGATGTTCGACGCGACGCTGCGGGGCGCCGAGGCCGATACGCCCGTGTGGTCCTGGGCGGGGGAGGCCACCGCCGGGTTCTGGGCGCGGCGCATGACGCACGAGGTGGCGATCCACCGGGCGGACGCGGCGATCGCCGTGGGCGCCCCGTACGAGGTGGCGCCCGACGTGGCCGCCGACGCCATCGACGAGTGGCTGGACATCGTGCGGTTCGTGCAGCTGGCGAAGGCGGATCCGCGGGCTGCGGAGCTGGTGGGGGAGGGGCGGACACTGGGGCTGCGCGCGCTGGACGCCGGGGTTGAGTGGCTCATTACGCTCGGGCCGGACGGGGTCACGTGGACGCGCGGGGGCGCTGGGGCGGATGTCGTACTGCGGGGGCCTCTGACCGAGGTGCTGCTCGCGTTCTATCGGCGGCGGGGGCTGGATTCCGGGCGGGTCGAGGTGCTTGGGGACCGGGGGTTGCTGGAGTTCTGGCTGGCGAAGGCGTCGTTCGGCTGAGCCTCGGCTGTGCTGAGGCCCTGTTGAACGGCTGGGCGGCACCTGGGGGCTGTGCCCACCCTTCCCCAAGCTCTCGGCTTCGCTCGAGCAGGGGATGCCCCCCTCGCCCTGCGGACGATTGCCCACAGCGGAACGTCAACGTGCGAGTGACACCAGTGCCGCTGCCGCTGCCTCCGCGTCTTCCACCAGTGCGATCCGTCCCGCCATCGGGCGGTCGGACGCCAAGGCCTGGAGGAGGGGCCAGGCCGGGAGGCGGGTGGTCCAGTGGGCGCGGTCGACCAGGATCATGGGGGTGGGCTCGCCGCGGGACTCGTAGTAGTTGGGGGTCGCGTTGTCGAAGATCTCCTGGACCGTGCCGGCGGCGCCGGGCAGGAAGACGACGCCCGCGTTCGAGCGGGCGAGCAGCCCGTCCTCGCGCGTGGCGTTGGCGAAGTACTTCGCGAGGTGCGCGGCGAACGCGTTCGGCGGCTCGTGGCCGTAGAACCAGGTGGGGATGCCAACAGACGCCCCACCGTCCGGCCACCGCTCGCGCACGGTGAACGCGGCCTTGGCCCACTCGGTCACCGACGGAGTGAACGACGGTGCCTTGGCGAGGAGTTCGAGGGCTTCGTCGAGCATGGTGTCGTCGTACGGGGCGGCGTACGCGCCGAGGTTCGCGGCCTCCATCGCGCCGGGCCCGCCGCCCGTCGCCACCGTGAGACCGGCCCGTGCGAGGGAGCGGCCGAGCCGGGCCGCGCCCGCGTACGCGTCCGTGCCGCGGCCCATCGCGTGGCCGCCCATGACGCCCACGACCCGTGCGCCGTGCAGGAGTTCGTCGAGCGCGTCGGAGACGGAGTCGTCGTGGACCGCCCGCAGCATCGAGGCGAAGACGTCGCCGTCGGCCTTGGTCCGCTGGAACCAGGCGTACGCGCGGGCGTCCGGCGTCGCGTCGTACCCGCCGTCGGCGAGGCCCGCGAACAAGTCGCCCGGTGTGTAGAGGCGGGCGAGGTAGGGGTCGAAGGGCAGCCCCGGCACGGGTGGGAAGACCAGGGCGCCGGAGGCGCGGACCCGCGCCGCCGCTTCCTCGTGCATGGGGCAGCCCAGGAAGACGGCGTCCGTGGTGTCCACGGCCAGCAACGCGTCCGTACGGTCCGTCAGATCGACTGCCTGGACGCGGTATCCGGCCAGTGAGCCGTGTGCCGCGATGACCTCGTCGAACGCGGCGAGCGTCTCGATCTCGCGGTCGCCGGGGTGCGGGGCGGATGCTGCGGAGGTGAGCATCCGCCCATGCTAGGCACCCGGCAGCGGGGACGGTGGGGTCAGCCCTCGACCTGGGCCGGGTCCATCCACATGATTTCCCAGGTGTGGCCGTCGAGGTCGTCGAAGCTGCGGCCGTACATGGTGCCGTAGTCCTGGGTGCGGCCCGCGGTGCCGCCCGCCGCGACGGCCTTGTCGACCACCTCGTCGACCTCGGCGCGGCTCTGGGCGCTGAGACAGAGCAGGACCTCGCTGGTCTTCGTGGAGTCCGCGATCTGCTTGGTGGTGAAGTCCTGGTAGCGCGCCGTGCCGAGCAGCATCACGCCGATGGTTTCGCTGATCACCACGTAGGCGCAGTCGTCCGTCGTGAACTGGGGGTTGATCGTGTAGCCGAGCTCCGTGAAGAACTTCTTGGAGGCGTCGACGTCGGACACGGCCAGGTTCACGAAGATCATCTGCTGGTGCATGAGGTGTCTCCCGCTCGGGTGGGGTGCGTGGGTGCGGTCTGCCTTACGGAGGGGTAGACGGGGGGCCGGGCGAGAACTCATCGGTGGTGCGGAAGTTTTTTCGAGCGGGCGGGACGGGCCCTCGCGTGAGCACCCCCGGCCCGCCCTTTCCCCGGGGTCGGAGGACCTCGGGGGGCGGTGTCTCAAGCGGTCAGCGGCATCGCCGACAGCTGTGCCACCAGCCAGGTCAGAGGGCCGAACGCGGCCGCGAGTACGCCCGCGCGCAGGGCCGCGGAGCCCCGGAGCAGGGACGCGGGCGCTCCGAGGCGGACCAGCGCCGCCCGGGTCGAGGCGCGGGCGCGGCGGGCCTCGGCCGCCGCGGTGACCAGAGTGAGCACCGTGCAGCCCGCGACAAGGAGCGCGCCGAGGGTGGTGAGCGGGCCGATGTCCGCGCGGCCGCCCGCTGCGTGCAGGGTGGTGAGCGCGTACGCGCCCGAGGCCACCGCGCACACCACGCCGAGGGGCTGGCCGATCCGCCGCGCCTCCCGCATCAGGACGCGCCCCGCGAGCAGCCGGAGCGCCCCGGGCCGCACCGCCTGGAGCACGCGTCCGCACAGATGGGTGAGGCCGGGCCCGGCGAGCGCGAGGCCGATCGCGGTGAGCGCCCACCCGGTGAGCACCCCGGCCGGGCTGCCGTCGATGCCGCCGGGCATGCGCAGGCCCGGTGCCGCGTCGGCGCCGCTCGCGTACGTCTCGACGGCGAGCCCGGCCGCGAGCAGGGCCACGCCCCACGGCAGGCCGCCCGGTGCCGGGGGCGGCGCGTCGGGGTCGGGCGGCTCCGCTCCGGGCTTCGTGCGCCGCGGGCGCAGCGTGAGCGCGACCGCGCAGGAGGCGCCGAGCGGGGCGAGGGCGAGCAGGGTGAGCGCGGCGGCGAGCGGCAACGGCCGGTCGGCGGCGAGGAGTTCGGCGGCGGCGCCGTCGAACGGCAGGCCGGTGAGGTCACCGCGCAGGTGCAGGAAGAACAGCAGCGCCACCATGGACCCGAGGGTGCAGGCCACCGCCGTGGTCATGGCCGAGATGACCATCAGCCGCCCGGGGCCGAGGCCGACCGAGGAGAGCCCGGGGCGCGGCTTGGTGCCGGGGTCGGTACGGGCCACGGCGACGGCGAAGTACCCGGTGGCGGCGAGCGGCAGCGCGCACCAGGCCAGGCGCGCCGCGGCGCCGCCGGAGCCGGGGTGGCCCAGGGCGTGGCCGAGGGCGCACAGGAGCAGGAATCCGGTCCCGGCCGCCGCGGCGGCGACGAGCAGGCGGCGCAGCAGGACCAGGGGGTGGGCGCCGCGCGCTAGACGGAGAGCGAGCACGCGGCCCGGCCTTCCGTGTCGGATCCGCCGGGCCGCCCGGAGGCCCCTGGCCCACCGGCGGCGGCACCGGGCCGGTCGGCGGCTTTGGCCCCGTCCGCGGAGGCGCCCGGCCCGCCTGAGGTGCCGGGCCCGCCTGCTGAGGCGCCGGGCCCGCCTGCTGAGGCGCCGGGCCCGCCCGAGGCGCCGGGCCCGCCGGAGCCGCCAGGTCCCTCCGCGGCCCCGCGCGCCGCCCCGGCCCCGGCGCCCTCGGCAGCGGCGGCGGGCTGGTGCTCGTCGCCGGGCAGGCGCAGGGTGTGCACGCGTCGGCCGTCGAGGAGGGCGACCGTGCGGTCGGCGAGGGCGGCGACCTCCGCGTCGTGGGTGGCGAGGACGACGGTGATGCCGTGCGAGCGGGCGGCCGTCGTCAGGGTGCGCAGGACGTGCGCGCGGTCGGCGCTGTGCAGCGGCGCGGTGGGCTCGTCCGCGAAGAGGACGGCGGGGGCCGCGGCGAGGGCGCGGGCGACGGCCACGCGCTGGCACTCGGCGCGGGTGAGGGCGTGCGGCCGCTTGCGGGCGCAGTCGCCCGCGTCGAGGCGCTCCAGCCACTCCAGGGCCGCGCGCTTGGCGGTGCGGTGCGGGGCGCCGCGCAGGAGCAGCGCGAGCGCGGCGTTCTCCCAGCCGGTCAGCTCGGGGACGAGCGAGGGCTCGGGGTCGATCCAGCCGAACCGGTCGCGGCGCAGCCGTTCGCGGACCAGCGGGCCCATGGTGTGCACGGGCGTGGAGTTGAACCAGACCTCGCCCCGCTGCGGCGGCAGTTGGCCGGACAGACAGCGCAGGAGCGTCGTCTTGCCGCTGCCGCGCGGGCCGCCGACGGCGAGGATCTCGCCCTCGCGGACACCGAGCGAGACGCCGGTGAGTGCGGGAGTGCCGTTGAGCGTGACGTGCAGGGCACGAGCCCACAGCACGTCGTTGTCCGGCGGGGCCACCATGGGCGTACACCTCGGTTCAGATCAGATTGCCTCCCCCGTACGGGGGAACGAAGGCTGGGCCGATCGGTCACTGGGCACGCTAGGTAGTGAGGGTGGGACCCCGGACAAGGACGCGGCCCGGGCGCACCCATCTCACTCGGATGGGTGCGCCCGGGCCGGTGTCGTGCCGGGTCAGATCTTGGTCCAGGCCTCCGTCAGGACCTGGCGGACGATGCCCTCGATCTCGTCGAACGTGGACTGGTCCGAGATCAGCGGCGGCGACAGCTGGATGACGGGGTCACCGCGGTCGTCGGCGCGGCAGTACAGGCCGTACTCGAAGAGCTTCTTGGAGACGAAGCCGTAGAGCACGCGCTCGGACTCCTCGTCCGTGAAGGACTCCTTGGTGGCCTTGTCCTTGACCAGCTCGATGCCGTAGAAGAAGCCGTTGCCGCGGACGTCGCCGACGATCGGCAGGTCGTGCAGCTTCTGGAGGGTGGTCAGGAACGCGCCCTCGTTGTCGAGCACGTGCTGGTTGAGGCCCTCGCGCTCGAAGAGGTCGAGGTTGGCGAGGCCGACGGCCGCGGAGACCGGGTGGCCGCCGAAGGTGTAGCCGTGCAGGAAGGTGTTGTCGCCCTTGTAGAACGGCTCGGCGATGCGGTCGGAGACGATGGCCGCGCCGATCGGGGAGTAGCCCGAGGTCATGCCCTTGGCGCAGGTGATGATGTCGGGGACGTAGCCGAACTTGTCGCAGGCGAACATCGTGCCGAGGCGGCCGAAGGCGCAGATGACCTCGTCGGAGACCAGCAGCACGTCGTACTTGTCGCAGATCTCGCGCACGCGCTGGAAGTAGCCGGGCGGGGGCGGGAAGCAGCCGCCCGCGTTCTGCACCGGCTCCAGGAAGACCGCGGCGACGGTCTCGGGGCCTTCGAAGAGGATCTCCTGCTCGATCTGGTCGGCGGCCCAGCGGCCGAAGGCCTCCGGGTCGTCGCCGTGGATCGGGGCGCGGTAGATGTTGGTGTTCGGCACCTTGTGCGCGCCCGGGACGAGCGGCTCGAAGGGGGCCTTCAGGGCGGGCAGGCCGGTGATGGACAGGGCGCCCTGCGGAGTGCCGTGATAGGCGACCGCGCGGGAGATGACCTTGTACTTCGTGTGGTTGCCGGTGAGCTTGTGGTACTGCTTCGCCAGCTTCCAGGCGGTCTCGACGGCCTCGCCGCCGCCGGTGGTGAAGAAGACCTTGTTCAGGTCGCCCGGGGCGTAGTGGGCCAGGCGCTCGGCCAGTTCGACGGCGCTCGGGTGGGCGTACGACCAGATGGGGAAGAAGGCGAGGTCGGCCGCCTGCTTGGCGGCGACCTCGGCCAGCTCGCGGCGGCCGTGCCCGGCCTGGACCACGAACAGGCCCGCGAGACCGTCGAGGTACTTCTTGCCCTGGTCGTCGTAGATGTAGGTGCCCTCACCGCGCACGATGGTGGGCACGGGCGTGTTCTCGTACGACGACATGCGCGTGAAGTGCATCCACAGGTGGTCGTACGCGGTTTTGCTGAGGTCCTTGCTCACGGCTATCGGGTTCCCCACATGTAGGTCTGCTTCTTCAGCTTGAGGTAGACGAAGCTCTCGGTCGAGCGCACGCCGGGGAGCGCGCGGATCCGCTTGTTGATGACCTCCAGCAGGTGGTCGTCGTCCTCGCAGACGATTTCCACGAGCAGGTCGTGCGAGCCCGCGGTCATCACCACGTACTCCGCCTCCGGCATCGCGGCGACGGCGTCGGCGACCGGGTCCACGTCGCCCTCGACGTCGATCCCGACCATCGCCTGGCGGCGGAAGCCCACGGTGAGCGGGTCCGTCACGGCGACGATCTGCATCACGCCCTGGTCCAGGAGCTTCTGGACGCGCTGGCGCACGGCCGCCTCGGACAGGCCGACGGCCTTGCCGATGGCGGCGTACGGCCTGCGGCCGTCCTCCTGGAGCTGTTCGATGATCGCCAGGGAGACGGCGTCGACCGAGGGTGTTCCGCTCTGGCCGCGGCCGCCACCGGTGGTGGTGCGGGTGGTCGCCCCCTCGCGAGGGCTGCTGGGGTCTGTGCTTCGACTGGCCACGACTTCACTGTGCACGAGGTCTCGTCAGTTACGCAAGGCCGGATCAATGAAATTCGTTGCTGTGTGACTCCTGTCTTGCGGATTTCGCAGTCCTGGGCTGCTGGGTATGTTGAAAGCGTCGGTGTACGGACTAGGGTGGGTGTCTCATCCACTGGACACTGACTGGAGGGCCGGAAGTGAGCACCGAGCTGCGCCGTCTGCGCAACTACATCAACGGAGAATTCCGGGACGCGGCCGACGGACGGACCACCGAGGTGATCAACCCGGCGACCGGTGAGGCGTACGCCGTGGCGCCGCTGTCCGGCCAGGCCGACGTCGACGCGGCCATGAAGGCCGCCGCCGACGCCTTCCCGGCCTGGCGCGACCTCGTGCCCGCCGAGCGGCAGAAGGCGCTGCTGAAGATCGCGGACGCCTTCGAGGAGCGCGCCGAGGAACTCATCGCCGCCGAGGTCGAGAACACGGGCAAGCCGATCGGCCTCACCCGCTCCGAAGAGATCCCGCCGATGGTCGACCAGATCCGCTTCTTCGCGGGCGCGGCCCGGATGCTGGAGGGCCGCGCCGCCGGTGAGTACATGGAGGGTCTGACCTCCATCGTCCGCCGCGAGCCGGTCGGCGTCTGCGCGCAGGTCGCGCCGTGGAACTACCCGATGATGATGGCTGTGTGGAAGTTCGCCCCGGCGCTCGCCGCGGGCAACACGGTCGTCCTCAAGCCCTCGGACACCACCCCGGCGTCGACCGTCCTGATGGCCGAGATCATCGGCTCCGTCGTGCCGCCCGGCGTCTTCAACGTGGTCACGGGCGACCGCGACACCGGCCGCATGATGGTCGAGCACCCGACCCCGGCGATGGCCTCCATCACCGGCTCGGTGCGCGCGGGCATGCAGGTGGCCGAGTCGGCCGCCAAGGACCTCAAGCGCGTCCACCTGGAGCTCGGCGGCAAGGCGCCCGTCGTGGTCTTCGAGGACACCGACCTGGCCAAGGCCGTCGAGGACATCTCGGTGGCGGGCTTCTTCAACGCGGGCCAGGACTGTACGGCCGCGACCCGGGTGCTCGTCCACGAGTCCATCCACGACGAGTTCGTCACCGCGCTCGCCAAGGCCGCCGCCGACACCAAGACCGGCCTGCCCGACGACGAGGACGTGCTGTACGGCCCGCTGAACAACGCCAACCAGCTGGCGCAGGTCTCCGGCTTCATCGACCGGCTGCCCGCGCACGCCAAGGTCGAGGCGGGCGGCCACCGGGTCGGCGAGAAGGGCTACTTCTACGCGCCGACCGTCGTCTCCGGGCTCAAGCAGGACGACGAGATCATCCAGAAGGAGGTCTTCGGCCCGGTCATCACCGTCCAGTCCTTCACCGACGAGGCCCAGGCCGTCGCCTACGCCAACGGCGTGGAGTACGCCCTGGCGTCCTCGGTGTGGACCAAGGACCACGCCCGCGCGATGCGCATGTCCAAGGTCCTCGACTTCGGCTGCGTCTGGATCAACACGCACATCCCGCTGGTCGCCGAGATGCCGCACGGCGGCTTCAAGAAGTCCGGCTACGGCAAGGACCTCTCCGCCTACGGCTTCGACGACTACACCCGCGTCAAGCACGTCATGACGTCGCTCGACTGACGTCGGGCCCCGCGCGGGGCTGACGTTCTGAGTCGTCTTCGGGGCGGGCGGTGGACACCTTGTCCATTGCCCGCCCCTCGTGCGTGAAGTGAGGGTGGGGGCATGACAGTTGCCGCACGTCGTACGTTCCTCAAGGGCATCGGCGCGGCCGGGGTCCTCGGCGCCCTCGCGGGCTGCGGGGTGCCCGCCGCGTACGTCGACGCCTCGGACCGCGCCGCGAAGGACCTCTCCGGCCGGGAGAAGAAGCTGACGTTCGCCAACTGGCCCCTGTACATCGACACCGACGACGAGGACAAGACCAGGCGCCCCACCCTCGACGCCTTCGAGAAGCGGACCGGCATCGACGTCCGCTACACCGAGGAGATCAACGACAACGACGAGTTCTTCGGCAAGATCAGCCCCTCCCTGATGAACCATCAGGAGACCGGCAGGGACCTCGTCGTCATCAGCGACTGGATGTGCGCGCGCTTCGTGCGCCTGGGCTGGGTGCAGGAGATGGACCGGTCCCGGCAGCCCAACGTGGCCGAGCACCTCGACCCGATCCTGCGCACGCCGCACTTCGACGAGGGGCGCCGGTACTCCGTGCCCTGGCAGTCCGGCATCACCGGCATCGCGTACAACAAGCGGCGGCTCGGCCGCGAGATCCGGCACGTGTCGGACCTGTGGGCCGACGACCTGAAGGGCCGGGTGACGCTCCTGTCCGGGCTCGACGAGGCGTTCGCGCTGCTCATGCAGGGCGACGGCGTCGACATCGGGACGTGGACCGGGGACGACTTCCACCGCATGTGCGACCGCCTGGAGAAGCGCGTGCGCGGCCACCACGTCCGCCGCTTCACCGGCAACGACTACATCAAGGACCTCGCCAGTGGTGACGTCCTCGCCTGCCAGGCCTACAGCGGCGACGTGATCCAGCTCCAGGCCGACGACCCCGACATCGCGTTCGTCGTCCCCGAGGAGGGCGCCGAGCTGTGGGCCGAGTCCCTGATGATCCCCAACCTCGCCCGTCACAAGGCCAACGCCGAGCGCCTGATCGACCACTACTACGACCCCGAGGTCGCGGCCGAGCTCGCCGCCTGGGTCAACTACGTCTGCCCCGTGCCCGCCGCCCGCGACGTCCTGGCCTCCTCCAAGGACAAGGACCTGGCCGCCCTCGCCGAGGACCCGCTGGTCTTCCCCGACGACGCGATGCGCCGACGCCTCGCCATCGCCCGGGACATCACGTCCGACGAACGCACGGAGTTCGCCCGCCGGTGGAACTCCCTCGTGGGGTTGTAGCCCGGCGCCCCGCGGCCGGGTGGGCTACGCGGCGGGCGTGAGCACCGCGTCCCAGGCCGCCATCGCCCGGTCCACCGTCTTGTCCAGGGTCGCGCGGGACGCGCCGTCGCGGGCCTGGACGGACATGCCCTGGACGACCGTGGTGTAGAAGGCGGCCACGGCCTCGGTGTCGGTGGCGGCGGGGAGTTCACCCTCCTCGACGCCGCGGCGCAGGCGCTCGGCCATCATCTCGGCGCCGCTCCTGCGCCAGGTCGCCAGGTGGTCGCGCACCGGGGCGTTCGCCGGTGAGCAGTTGGTGGCGGCAAGGACGATCATGCAGCCGGCCGGTCTGCCCGGGACGGTGTACAGGCGCGCGTTCTCGCGCAGGACTGCCTCGACGGCGCCGCGCGCGGTGGGGACCTCGGCGAACGCGCGCGCCATGGCCGAGCCCTCCGTGGTGCTGTACAGCTCCACGGCCTCCTGGAACAGCCGCTCCTTGGAGCCGAACGCGGCGTACAGGCTGGGCGAGGCGATGCCCATGGCCGAGGTGAGGTCGGTCATCGACGTCGCCTCGTACCCGTGCTCCCAGAACACCTCCATGGCCCGGCGAAGGGCCGTCTCCCGGTCGAAGCCCCGGGGCCGTCCGCGTCCCGCCACGCTCCCCACCTCATTTCTGTAGTGACTGACAAATATAGGCCTTGACGTGGTGGAACGCCCGTGTGAAAGTTTCTGTGCCGATCGACACAGAAATCGGCGGGCGGTGCGCGACCATGTGTGCCGCCCTCGTGCACGAGGGATGCGGGGCAGAAAATGACGGACCTCCAGGGCAAGGCCGCGCTGGTCACGGGCGGCAGCCGGGGCATCGGGGCGGCGATCGTCAAGCGGCTCGCGCGGGACGGCGCCGACGTGGCGTTCACCTATGTGAGCGCCGCGGGGAAGGCGAAGGCCGAGGCCGTCGTCGCCGAGGTGGAGGCGCTCGGGCGGCGGGCGGTGGCCGTCCAGGCCGACGCGGCGGACGCGGCGGCGGTCACCGGGGCGGTGGAGCGGGCGGCGCGCGAGCTCGGCCGCCTCGACATCCTCGTGAACAACGCGGGGGTCTTCCCGAGCGGGCCGTTGGCGGAGGTCACCCTGGACGAGCTGGACCGTACCCTGGCCATCCACGCCCGCGCGGCCTTCCTCGGTGCCCAGGCCGCGCTCGCGCACCTGCCGGAGGGCGGGCGGATCGTGAGCATCGGCAGCAACCTCGTGGGCCGCGCGCCGTTCCCCGGCATCGTCCTCTACTCCATGAGCAAGTCCGCCCTGACCGGCTTCACCAAGGCCCTCGCCCGCGAGCTCGGCCCGCGCGGGATCACCGTCAACCTCGTCAACCCCGGCTCCACGGACACCGACATGAACCCGGCCGACGGCCAGAGCGCCGACTTCCAGCGCGGCCTGTCCGCCCTCGGCCGCTACGCGGCGGCCGACGACATCGCGGCCACGGTGGCGCACCTGGTGGGGCCGGGGGGCCGGTCGATCACGGGGGCGGACTTCACGGTGGACGGCGGCACCAACGCGTAGGCGCTTCGCTGGATCGGGCGGGTTTTCGTCTGCTGGCCCGTGGGGGCTGGGCGCGCAGTTCCCCGCGCCCCTTCGGGGCGCTGCCCCCCCGCTACGAGGCCTCCGCCCGGTCCTGGGCCGCCAGGACCTCGTCGCCGTGGGCGAAGGCCCAGGCGCCGAACGCCTCGATGGGCGGGAGCAGGGTGCGGCCCAGGGCGGTGAGGCCGTACTCCACGTGCGGTAGGGAACCGGGGTACGACCTGCTGTCGTGCCGTGCCCCGGTCAGGGGCGTGACGACGGGGAGGAGCAGACATGCGGATCGGCGTACTCGGCACGGGGAACATGGCGGACGCGCTCGGCGGGCAGTGGGCGCGGGCGGGGCACGAGGTGTTCGTGGGCGGGCGGGACGCGGCGCGGGCGGCCGGGCTCGCGGCGCGGATCGGGGCGGCCGGGCACGGATCGCTGCGGGACGCGGCGGAGTTCGGCGACGGGGCCGTGCTGTTCGCGCTGCCGTACGGGGTGGGCGAGGAGGTGGTGACCGGGCTCGCCGACGCCTTGCGCGGGCGGGTGCTCGTGGACTGCTGCAACCCGGTGGGGGAGGGCTTCACCCTGCTCACGGGGCGGGGCCCGGCCGCCGCCGAGCGGCTCGCGGCCGCCGCGCCCGATGCCCGCGTGGTCAAGGCGTTCAACCTGTGCCACGAGGGCGTCTGGCGGCTGACCCCGCCGGTCTTCGACGGGCAGCGGCTCGCGGTGCCGGTGTGCGGCGACGACACCGAAGCGCTGGACGTCGTACGGCAGTTGGTGCGCGACCTCGGGTGCGAGCCGTACGACGCCGGCGGGCTCGGACGGGCCGGGCTCGTGGAGTCGACGGCGGCGCTGCTCATCGGGCTGTGGGTGGGCGGCGGCGTGGACGCGCGGGCGATCGTGCCGCCGTTCGGCCGGGCCGGGGGCTGACGCGGCCGGGGCGGGCTACGGTTTGCGGGCCACCGCGCCGTACTGGGGGACCGCGGGGGCCTCGGGGCAGCGCCAGCGGGAGCAGGCCTCGATGCCCGGGTCGAGGAGGTCGAGACCTTCGAAGTAGGCCTGGAACTCGGCGCGGGTGCGGCCGGTGATCGGCGGTGTGGCGTTCTCGTTCCAGAAGTCCATCGCGGCCTGGTTGCCCGCCCCGCCGACGTCGGCGTCCAGGGTGGGGTGGGTCAGGACGAGGTAACTGCCCGACGGCACCGCGTCCATGAGGGTCCGTACGATCCGGCGCGTGTCGTCCGTGTCCGGGATGAAGTTGAGGATGCCGAGCAGCAGCACGGCGATCGGGCGGGTCAGGTCGAGCGTGGCGGCGGCGGCCGCGACGATCTCGCGCGCGTTGCGGGCGTCCTGGTCGATGTACGTGGTCACGCCCTCGGGCGAGCTGGTGAGCAGCGCGTGGGCGTGGGTCAGCACGATCGGGTCGTTGTCGACGTACACGATGCGCGCGTCCGGGGCCAGGCGCTGCGCGACCTCGTGGGTGTTCTCGCCGGTGGGCAGGCCGGTGCCGATGTCGAGGAGCTGGCGGACGCCCCGGTCGCCCACGAGGTGGGCGACCGCCCGGCCGAGGAACGCCCGGTCCGCGCGGGCCACTTCGCCGATGCCGGGGAACATCTCGGTGACCTGCTCGCCGACCGCCCGGTCCACCTGGTAGTTGTCCTTGCCGCCCAGCCAGTAGTTCCACACCCGGGCGTTGTGCGCGATGTCCGTGCGGATCCTGCCGGTGCTGTCTGCCGTCACGCCTGCGGTTCCTTCCCCGTCCCCTGGCTCCGTCGCCCCAGCACGGTGGCGAGCGCGTCCATGCGGTTCGTGGTGATCGAGTCCACTCCGTGGGACACGAGCTTACGCATGGTGCGACGGGTGTCGGCAGTCCAGGCGGAGATCAGGTAGCCCTGCCCGTGGACGTGGTCGACGAGTTCCCGACTCACCAGGCCGAAGCGGTAGTTGAGCCAGCGCGGAGTGACCGCGGCGAGCAGGGCGGGGCGCGGCGGCGCGAGCGACTTCCACGTCAGCGAGATCTCCGCCGCCGGGTCCGCGGCCCGCACCGCGAGCATCGCGGCGGGCCCCGCGCAGTAGTACACGCGGTCCGCCGCGCCGCACTCGCCGATGACGCCGACGACCGTGCGGACCGTGTCCGGCGCCGGGTCGGGAAGGTCCACGAGGACGCGGTGCCCCGCGGTCTCCTTGAGCGCTTCCTCCAGCGTGGGTACGCCGCCCCCGGTGACGCCCCGGACCTCGGCGGCGGAGAGCACGGCCAGGGGCCGGTCGTGCTCCCACAGCCGGTCGAGGGCGTCGTCGTGCAGCAGCACGGGGACGCCGTCGGCGGTCAGGCGGACGTCGATCTCCACCGCGTCCGCGCCCCGGTCGAACGCCGACCGCAGGGACGGCAGGGTGTTCTCGCGGACGCGGTAGGGATCGCCTCGGTGGGCCACGGCAGTCAGGGTGCGCATGGGTTCATTGTGGCCCGGGGGGTGGTGCGGGGATCAGCGCGACAGCCACGTCTCGGTGTACGCGTCGATCTCCTCGCTGATGCGGCGCTTGCCCGCCTCGTCGAGGAAGGACACCTCCACGGCGTTCTTCGCGAGGGCCGCGATGCCGCGCTCGTCGAGGTCGAGGAGGCGGGCGGCGACGCCGTACTCCGTGTTGAGGTCCGTGCCGAACATCGGCGGGTCGTCGGAGTTGATCGTCACGATGACCCCGGCGTCCACGAACTGCTTCAGGGGGTGCTCGTCGAGCGTGGTGACCGCGCGCGTCGCTATGTTCGACGTCGGGCAGACCTCCAGCGGGATGCGGTGCTCCGCGAGGTGCGCGAGCAGCTCGGGGTCCCGGGCGGAGCTGGTGCCGTGGCCGATGCGCTCGGCGCGCAGATGCGTCAGGGCGTCCCAGACCGTCTCGGGGCCCGTGGTCTCGCCCGCGTGCGGCACGGAGCGCAGGCCCGCGGCGATGGCCCGGTCGAAGTACGGCTTGAACTGCGGGCGCGGCACGCCGATCTCCGGGCCGCCGAGGCCGAAGGAGACCAGGCCCTCGGGGCGGATGCCGTCGGTGGTGGCGAGGCGCACGGTCTCCTCGGCCGAGACGAGGCCCGCCTCGCCGGGGATGTCGAAGCACCAGCGCAGGACGACGTTCAGCTCCGCCTCGGCCGTCTTGCGGGCCTCCTCGATGGCGGCCATGAAGGCGCGCTCGTCGATGCCGCGGCGGGTGGAGGAGAACGGGGTGATGGTCAGCTCGGCGTAGCGCACGTTCTGCCGGGCGAGCTCGCGGGCCACCTCGTAGGTGAGGAGGTGGACGTCCTCGGGGGTGCGGATGAGGTCGACGACGGACAGGTACACCTCGACGAAGTGCGCGAAGTCCGTGAACGTGAAGTAGTCGGCGAGGGCCTCGGGGTCCGCCGGCACCTTGGAGTCGGGGTGGCGGGCGGCGAGCGCGGAGACGATCCGGGGGGAGGCCGAGCCGACGTGGTGGACGTGCAGCTCCGCCTTCGGCAGGCCCGCGATGAAGCTCTCAGCTCGGGCTGTGGTCGTCGTCTCGGTCATGGTTCCTCCCCGGAACAAGGCTGATCGGCTGATCGGGTGACCCGCGTGGGGTCCGGGTCATCGTAGACACGCGCTCGGCGGCGCGGGGGCGGGGCCGGGCCGTCGAGCCGGGGCGTGACGGGTGGGCGGGAAAGTCCCGTCGTGGTGGCGGCGGGCACCGCTCACGCTCAGCGCAGGCGCGCCCGCGCGGCCATCAGGGCGAAGCCCAGCAGGTTCGTGCCGCGCCATGCGGCCGGGTCCTCGGCCCGGGGGTCGTCGGCGGCCAGGCCGATGCCCCAGACGGGGTCGACGGGGCTGGCCTCGACCAGGACGCGGTCGCCGGTGCCGACCAGATACGCCCGGAGCGCGGCGTCGGAGGCGAACTTCCGCTCGCTGCCCTCGGTCACGACGGCGAACCGCTCCCGCTCCCACACGGCCCGGTCGAAGCCGCGCACGAGCCGGCCCGCCCGCTTCGCCTCGGCGGGCGTACGGGCGGCGAGCGCCGCGCGCTCGGCCTCCCCGTCGCCGAAAAGACGGGCCTTGGCGGCCATCATCCAGTGCTCCGCCGTCGCGTACGCGACCCCGTCGGCGGTGAAGGGCGAGGGCCACCACTGGCTGAAGCAGCTCGCGCCGAGGGCGCCGTCGCGCCGCGGGGTGTGCCCCCAGAAGTACACGTACTTCACCCGGCGTCCCGCCCGCACCGCGGCGGTCAGATCGGCCACCGACCTGATGTCGTCCGTGCCGGTACGCGTGGCCGAAGGCCTGCCGGACCGCGTGTCCGCCCCCGTGTTCTCGCTCATGCACGCCACCCTGGCACGCGCCACGGACATTACGTCCGGGCTTTTCCGGGGGGACTCGACACCTGGTCGACAGATTCCGTCGCTTAACCAAAAGGCAACTACGGAATCACTTGTTGGACTATCGACCCTCTGTCAGGATCGGCACTCAAATCGATCTGGAACGACGCCACCCCCCTCATTGAGGCCGGGCGGCGGAGGAGAGCGGCATGCACACATTCCAGGCGCGCGATGAGTTCTTTCCGGCACGGGAGCACTTCGCGGACGGCGCGCAGTACATCGCGGGGCGGCTCACCCACGGCACCTCGGGACGGCACCACGCGATCGTGGACCCGGCCACGGGCGAGGAGGTGCTCGGCTACGAGCTGGCGGGCGCCGAGGACGTGGACGCGGCCGTGGCCGCCGCGCGCGCCGCGTTCCCCGGCTGGGCGGGCACGAGCCCCGGCGAGCGCTCCGACGCGATGCACCGCTTCGCCGCCGAGCTGTCCGCCCGCGCCGAGGACCTCGCCCGGGCGGAGACCCTCCAGTGCGGCAAGCCGATCAAGCTGAGCCGCGAGTTCGACGTCCCGGGCACCGTCGACAACACCGCCTTCTTCGCGGGCGCGGCCCGCCACCTCCAGGGCCAGTCCGCGGGGGAGTACGACGGCGGCGACCACACCTCCTACGTGCGCCGCGAGGCCATCGGCGTGGTGGGGTCCATCGCGCCCTGGAACTACCCCCTCCAGATGGCCGCCTGGAAGGTGCTCCCCGCCATCGCCGCCGGGAACACCATCGTCCTCAAGCCCTCCGAGCTGACGCCGCTGACCTCGCTGATGTTCGCGCGGGCGGCGACCGCCGCCGGGATCCCGGACGGGGTGGTCAACGTCGTCACCGGGGCGGGCCGCGACGCCGGTGAGCAGCTCGTGGGCCACCCGGACGTGGCCATGACCTCCTTCACCGGCTCCACGGCCGTCGGCAAGCGGGTCGCGGAGGTCGCCACCACCACCGTCAAGCGCCTCCACCTGGAGCTCGGCGGCAAGGCGCCCTTCGTCGTGTTCGACGACGCCGACCTGGAGTCCGCCGTGCACGGCGCCGTCGCGGGCGCCCTGATCAACAGCGGCCAGGACTGCACGGCCGCCACCCGCGCCTACGTCCAGCGGCCGCTGTACGAGGCCTTCGTCGCCGGGGTCGCCGACCTGATGGCGACCGTGCGGCTCGGTGACCCCTGCGACCCCTCCACCGACCTGGGCCCGCTGATCTCGCACGCCCACCGCGACCGCGTCGCCGGTTTCGTGGAGCGGGCCCGCGGCTACGCGCGCGTGGTCACCGGCGGCGAGGCCCCCGAGCACCCCGGCGCCTACTACAAGCCCACGCTGATCACCGGCGCCGCGCAGGACAGCGAGGCCGTCCAGGCGGAGATCTTCGGGCCCGTCCTCGTCGTGCTGCCCTTCGACAGCGACGACGAGGGCATCCGCCTCGCCAACGACACGCCCTACGGGCTCGCCGCGTCCGCCTGGACCCACGACGTGTTCCGCGCTGGCCGCGCCACGCGCGAGATCAAGGCCGGGTGCGTCTGGGTGAACGACCACATCCCGATCCTCAGCGAGATGCCGCACGGCGGCTACAAGGCCTCCGGCTACGGCAAGGACATGTCCGCCTACTCCTTCGAGGAGTACACGCAGATCAAGCACGTCATGTTCGACAACACCGCGGTCGCCAGGAAGGACTGGCACCGCACGATCTTCGGGGACCGATAGCCAGCACGGGCCGGGGCGCCGCGAGACCGGGCGGCGCCCGCCCTCAACCCTCCCGCAAGGGACCCTCCCGAAAGGGCAGACCAGCGCATGGAGCAGTACGAGCCGGACAGCCTCTCCCCGGCCCAGCGGGCCGCCCTGCGGCGCGGCCTGACCAGCGGCCGGGCCGCGCTCACCCGCCGCTCCCTCCTTCGCGCCTCGGGCGGCGCCGCCCTCGCCGCGGGCGGGCTCGGCGCCCTGAGCGCCTGCGGCATCCCGGCCGCGGGCAAGGGCACGGGCGGCATCGCCGCCGAGGACCGCTCGGCGAAGGAGAAGCGCGTGAACTTCTCCAACTGGACCGAGTACATGGACGTGGACGACGACAAGCGGCGGCCCACCCTCGACGCGTTCACCAAGCGCACCGGCATCACGGTCAAGTACACCGAGGACATCAACGACAACAACGAGTTCTTCGGCAAGGTCAAGCCGCAGCTCGCCGCCGGCCAGGACACGGGCCGCGACCTCATCTGCGTCACCGACTGGCTCGCGGCCCGCCTGATCCGCTTCGGCTGGGTGCAGAAGCTCGACGCGGCCCAGCTGCCGCACGCCTACGCCAATCTGTCCGCCCAGTTCCGCTCGCCCGACTGGGACCCCGGACGCGCGTACTCCTACCCCTGGACCGGCATCTCCGCCGTCATCGCGTACAACAAGAAGGCGACCGACGGGAAGGAGATCACCTCCGTCTCGCAGCTCCTGGACGAGCCGAAGCTCAAGGGCCGCGTCGGGTTCCTCTCCGAGATGCGCGACACCGTTGGCATGACCCTGCTCGACATGGGCAAGGATCCGGCCGCCTTCAAGGACGACGACTACGACGCGGCGATCGCCCGCCTCCAGAAGGCCGTCGACAAACGGCAGATCCGCCGCTTCACCGGCAACGACTACACCGCCGACCTCGACAAGGGCGACATCGCCGCGTGCGTGGCCTGGGCCGGTGACGTCGTCCAGCTCAAACTGGCCAACCCCGACATCGAGTTCGCCATCCCCGACAGCGGCTACATCGTCTCCACGGACAACCTCCTCGTCCCCAACAAGGCGCGCTACAAGCGCAACGCCGAGCGGCTCATCGACTACTACTACGAGCCGGAGCCCGCGGCCCGGCTCGCCGCGTTCATCAACTACGTGTGCCCGGTCGACGGCGTCCGCGACGAGCTCGCCAAGATCGACCCGAAGGCGGCCCGGAACCCGCTGATCCTGCCCGACAAGGAGATGGCGGCGAAGTCCCATGCCTTCCGGGCGCTCACGCCGAAGGAAGAGACGGCGTACGAGGAGAAGTTCGCCCGGCTCACGGGCTCCTGAGTCCGCCCCTCGGGCCCGCCCCGGACTCGCCCACGGCCCCCTGGGCCCCGCAACGGCCCCGCCGTCCCGACCCGCTCACCACCCCTGGGAAGAACTCATGACCGAAGCCAGCGGCGACGTCCGCCTGACCGGGATCAGCAAGACCTACGGCTCCTTCACCGCCGTCCACCCGCTCGACCTCACCGTGCCCCAGGGCTCGTTCTACGCCCTGCTCGGCGCGTCCGGCTGCGGCAAGACCACCACGCTCCGCATGATCGCGGGCCTGGAGGAGCCGAGCAGCGGCACGGTGTGCCTGGGCGAGCAGGACGTCACCGCGCTGCCGCCCTACAAGCGGCCCGTGAACACGGTCTTCCAGTCGTACGCGCTCTTCCCGCACCTCGACATCTTCGAGAACGTCGCCTTCGGCCTGCGCCGGCGCGGCATCAAGTCGGTGAAGAAGCAGGTCGGCGACATGCTCGACCTCGTCCAGCTCGGCGAGCAGGCCCGCAAGAAGCCGCACCAGCTCTCCGGTGGCCAGCAGCAGCGCGTCGCGGTGGCCCGCGCGCTCATCAACCACCCCAAGGTGCTGCTCCTCGACGAGCCGCTCGGCGCCCTCGACCTGAAGCTGCGCCGCCAGATGCAGCTGGAGCTCAAGCGCATCCAGACCGAGGTCGGCATCACCTTCGTGCACGTCACGCACGACCAGGAGGAGGCCATGACGATGGCCGACACCGTCGCCGTGATGAACGGCGGCCGCGTCGAGCAGCAGGGCGCCCCCGCCGAGCTGTACGAGAACCCGCGCACCACCTTCGTCGCCAACTTCCTCGGCACCTCCAACTTCATCGCGGCCGAGGTCGACTCGGTCAGCGGCGACGACGTGGTCCTCAGGGCGGGCGACGGCAAACTGCTGCTGCCCAGGGCGCGCTGCGGCGCCGCGACGAACACCGGCGGCAAGGTCCTCGTCGGGGTCCGCCCCGAGAAGATCTCCCTCAGCCACGCCGATGACGCGGGCACCGTCCCCGACGGCCGCAACCGCATCACCGGCCGCGTCGTCGCCTCCAGTTTCATCGGAGTCTCGACGCAGTACGTCATCGAAAGCCCGGTCTGTGCCGCCTTCGAGGTGTACGCGCAGAACATCGAGCGCGACACCCGGCTGACCCCGGGCACCGACGTCGTCCTGCACTGGAACCCGGCCCACACCTTCGGCCTGGACGCGGAGCAGGACGTCGACGCGGGCGTCGAGAAGGTCGAGGAGGACGCGTGACGGCCCCCGTCAAGGCGCCCGTCGAGGACGCCCCGGCCCCCGCCCCCGCGCGGCCCCGCAGACGCGGCCGCCTCGTGCCCTACTGGCTGCTGCTCCCCGGCATCCTGTGGCTGATCGTCTTCTTCGCCCTGCCGCTGGTCTACCAGGCCTCGACGTCCGTGCAGACCGGCTCCCTCGAAGAGGGCTACAAGGTCACCTGGCACTTCGCCACCTACTGGGACGCGCTCGGCGACTACTGGCCGCAGTTCCTGCGCTCGGTCCTGTACGCGGGCGCCGCCACGGTCCTGTGCCTGCTGCTCGGCTATCCGCTGGCGTACCTCATCGCGTTCCGCGCGGGCCGCTGGCGCAATCTGATCCTGGTGCTCGTCATCGCGCCGTTCTTCACGAGCTTCCTCATCCGCACGCTCGCCTGGAAGACGATCCTCGCCGACGGCGGGCCCCTCGTCGGCGCCCTGAACACGCTGCACGTCCTGGACGTCACCAGCTGGCTCGGTGTCACCGACGGCGACCGCGTCCTCGCCACCCCGCTCGCGGTGGTCTGCGGACTCACGTACAACTTCCTGCCGTTCATGATCCTGCCGCTCTACACGTCCCTGGAGCGCATCGACCCCCGGCTCCACGAGGCCGCGGGCGACCTCTACGCGCGGCCGTCCACGACGTTCCGCAAGGTCACCTTTCCGCTGTCGATGCCGGGTGTCGTCTCCGGGACGCTGCTCACCTTCATTCCGTCCGCCGGTGACTACGTGAACGCCGATCTGCTCGGCTCCACCGATACGCGCATGGTCGGAAACGTCATCCAGACGCAGTTCCTGCGCATTCTGGATTACCCGACGGCGGCTGCCCTTTCCTTCATCCTGATGGCCGCCATTCTGATCATGGTGACGTTCTACATCCGCAAGTCGGGAACGGAGGATCTGGTCTGATGGGCCCGTTCGTCGCATTCGGCCGGCTGCTGCGCCGGAACCTCGTCGTCATCTGCGGTCTCCTCACGCTCGGCTATCTCCTGCTGCCCAACGTCGTCGTCACGGTCTTCTCCTTCAACAAGCCGAAAGGCCGCTTCAACTACTCCTGGCAGGAGTTCTCGACGGACGCCTGGCAGGACCCGTGCGGCGTCGCCGACATGTGCGGCTCGCTCTCCCTCAGCCTGCAGATCGCTTTCTGGGCGACCCTCGGCGCCACCGTGCTCGGCACGATGATCGCCTTCGCGCTCGTGCGCTACCGCTTCCGGGCGCGTGGCGCCGTGAGCTCGCTGATCTTCCTGCCGATGGCGATGCCCGAGGTCGTCATGGCTGCCTCGCTGCTCACGCTGTTCCTGAACATGGGCGCGCAGCTCGGCTTCTGGACCGTGCTGATAGCCCACATCATGTTCTGCCTGAGCTTCGTGGTGACCGCGGTGAAGGCGCGCGTGATGTCCATGGACCCGCGCCTGGAACAGGCCGCGCAGGACCTCTACGCCGGGCCCGTGCAGACCTTCCTGCGGGTCACGCTGCCGATCGCGGCGCCGGGCATCGCGGCGGGCGCGCTGCTCGCCTTCGCCCTGTCCTTCGACGATTTCATCATCACGAACTTCAACGCCGGATCGACTGTGACCTTCCCCATGTTCGTCTGGGGATCCGCGCAGCGGGGTACGCCCGTTCAGATCAATGTGATCGGCACGGCGATGTTCCTCATCGCCGTCGTTCTCGTACTGGCAGGAATGCTGATCGGAAAGCGCCGCACGAAGCGGGCGCGCTGACCTGAGGGAAAGCGGTGCCCGTGCGGTTCCCACCAGCTCTGTGCAGCTCTACGCGTTTCTCAAGGGAGTGGAAATCATGGCCCCTGCAGCCATGAACCGTTGGACGAAGTCCCTCGCCGAGGCCAAGCCGGCCCCGTACTGGCTGGACGGTCCGGACCGACCCGAACCCGAACCCGCGCTCGTCGGCGACGAGCGGGCCGACCTGCTCGTCGTCGGCGGCGGCTACAGCGGTCTGTGGACCGCCCTGATCGCCAAGGAGCGCGACCCCGGCCGTGACGTCGTCCTCGTCGAGGGCCGCGAGATCGGCTGGGCCGCCTCCGGGCGCAACGGCGGCTTCTGCGCCGCGTCCCTCACCCACGGCGTGCCCAACGGCCTGGCCCGCTGGCCGGACGAGATCGCCAGGCTCGAGGAGCTCGGCGCCCGCAACCTCGACGAGATCGAGGCGGCCGTCGAGCGGTACGGCATCGACTGCGACTTCGAGCGCACCGGCGAGATCGACGTCGCGACCCAGCCGCACCAGCTCGCCGAACTCCACGAGATGTACGAGGAGATGGCAGCGCGCGGCCTCACCGGCTCCGCCGAGATGCTGGACGCGGACGAGCTGCGCTCCCAGGTCGACTCACCGACCTTCCTCGGCGGCTTCTGGGACCGCGACGGCGTCGCCATGCTGCACCCGGCGAAGCTCGCCTGGGGCCTCAAGCGCGTCTGCCGCGAGCTCGGCGTGCGCGTCTACGAGCACACGCCCGCCCTCGACCTGGCCCCCGCCGGCGCGGGCATGGCGATCCGCACCCCGTACGGCAGGGTCTTCGCCCGCCATGTCGCACTCGGCACGAACGTCTTCCCGTCCCTGGTCAAGCGGGTGCGCGCGTACACGGTCCCGGTGTACGACTACGCGCTCATGACCGAGCCGCTCACACCGGACCAGCTGGCCGCCATCGGCTGGAAGAACCGCCAGGGCCTCGGCGACGCGGCCAACCAGTTCCACTACTTCCGGCTGTCCGCCGACAACCGCGTCCTGTGGGGCGGATACGACGCGATCTACCCCTTCGGCGGCAAGGTGCGCGCCGAGTACGACCACCGCCCCGAGACGTACGCGAAGCTCGCCGGGCACTTCTTCACCTGCTTCCCGCAGCTGGAGGGGGTGCGGTTCACCCACGCGTGGGGCGGGGCGATCGACACGTGCTCGCGCTTCTCGGCGTTCTTCGGCACGGCGCACGGCGGCCGGGTCGCGTACGCCGCCGGATACACGGGCCTCGGCGTCGGCGCCACGCGCTTCGGCGCCGACGTGATGCTGGACCTCCTCGCGGGCGAGCGCACCGAGCGGACCGAGTTGGAGATGGTCCGCTCCAAGCCGCTGCCGTTCCCGCCCGAGCCGTTCGCCTGGACGGGGGTGGCCCTGACCAAGTGGGCCCTGGCCCGCGCGGACGCCAACGGGGGCAGGCGCAACGCCTGGCTCAGGACGATGGACAAGCTCGGGCTCGGCTTCGACAGCTGACCCCGCGCACCGCCGCCCGGACGGCGCGCGGGTGGACATCCGCCCGCCGTTGTCCACCGGCGTACGCCCTCGCCGTGCTGTGACACGCTTCACTACCAGTCAGTAGCTGAATCCGCGTAACGCCCGGCCCCCGAAGCCCTCTCCCTCGTGTCAGGCATTCGTACGGCACACGAAGACAGGGAGGTCCGACCATGAACGGTTCGGGCGCTAAATCGGCGGTGGAGTGGCTGGTGTCGGTGGCACCGGATCCGGAGGCCTGCCGCTGGGAGTGGGAGCGCAACCCCCTCGGGGTCGCGCTGCTCCCGGCGGGCAGGCTCTGGGACGTACTGATCCTGCCGGGTGAGCTCGGCTATCCCACGCTGGACGTGCTGACGCGGGTCGTCGACCGCCCGGGACCGGTGCTCGCCGACTTCGGCGACGCCCGGATGGGTTTCTTCGTGCCCCCGGGCACGGTGGCCCGCTGGGTGGGCACGGGGGTGCGCGGCGCGGGCCGCGGCACCTGGATCGTCGTGCCCTTCCCGGGGCGTTCCACGGGTGCCGTGCGCTGGCTGATCCCGCCGGACGGCTCGGGCACGCTGGTCGATCCGGCGCTCCTGGAGCTCGCGATGCACGAGGCCGCGGCGCACATCGCGCGGGACGCGCGGGCCGAACGGGACGCCTGGGGCGCACCCGGCGACCCGGACGGGCCGCGCCCCCCGGACGGGCCGGACTCCGAGTGACCCCATCCGGTGAGTGACAGGGACTTGACAAGAGCATTGGTCTGGACCAACTTGAGTGTGTCCTGCTCTCCAACACCCCCACCCATGGAGGCAGTTGTGGCACTCGTTTCTCGCCCGCGGGTCCGTCGTGGCTGGTCGCGCAGTTCCCCGCGCCCCTTGGGGGCGCTCGTGCTCGCGGTCGCCGGGCTGCTCGCGGTCCAGAGTCCGCAGGCGGCAGCGGAGAGCAACGCCCTCCCCGCGCACACCCTCGTCGGCTACCTCCACACCAGCTTCGCCAACGGCTCCGGCTATACGCGCCTCGCCGACACCCCGGACAGCTGGGACATCATCGACCTGGCCTTCGGGGAGCCGACCTCCTCGACCTCCGGCGACATCCGCTTCGGCCTCTGTCCCAAGACCGAGTGCCCGAACGTCGAGACGAAGGACGAGTTCAAGGCCGCCGTCAAGGCCAAGCAGGCCCAGGGCAAGAAGGTCCTGATCTCCATCGGCGGGCAGAACGGCCAGGTCCAGCTCACCACCACCCGGGCCCGCGACACGTTCGTCGCCTCCGTGTCGGCGATCATCGACGAGTACGGACTCGACGGCCTGGACATCGACTTCGAGGGCCACTCCCTCTCCCTCAACGCGGGCGACAGCGACTTCAAGAACCCCAAGACCCCGGTGATCGTCAACCTGATCTCCGCCGTGAAGACCCTGAAGGCCAAGTACGGCCCCGGCTTCACCCTCACCATGGCGCCCGAGACCTTCTTCGTGCAGCTCGGCTACCAGTTCTACGGCCCCGGCCAGTGGGGCGGCGACCCGCGCGCGGGCTCCTATCTGCCGGTCATCCACGCCCTGCGCGACGACCTCACCCTGCTGCACGTCCAGGACTACAACTCCGGCCCGATCATGGGCCTCGACAACCAGTACCACCAGATGGGCGGCGCCGACTTCCACATCGCCATGACCGACATGCTCCTCACCGGCTTCCCGGTCAAGGGCAACACGGCCAACGTCTTCCCTCCCCTGCCTCCGGAGAAGATCGCCATCGGCATGCCCGCGTCCCCGCAGGCGGGCAACGGCCACGTCCCGCCCGGCGAGGTCAACAAGGCCCTCGACTGCCTCACCAAGAACACCAACTGCGGCTCCTACAAGCCCCACGGCAAGTGGCCCGCGCTGCGCGGCCTGATGACCTGGTCCATCAACTGGGACCGCTTCAACAACTGGCAGTTCTCGAAGAACTTCGACGCGTACTTCGGCTGAGCGACACGACCCCGAGCAGCCCCCCGCACAGCAGCCAGCTCGCCAGGACGTCCGCGGGCCAGTGGTAGCCGCGGACGACCAGGCCGAGTCCCACGGCCAGGTTCAGCAGGACGCAGACCGCGGTCAGGGTGCGGGGGGCGCGCAGGAAGGGCAGGAGCAGCAGGGCGGCGGCGCCGTAGGCGACGGTGGCGGTCGCCGTGTGCCCGGAGGGGTAGTAGCCGGTGCCGTCCATGCCCGGCGGGGCGCCGCGGTCGACCGCGGCCTTCAGAGGTACGACCAGAGCGGGCACCGCGGCCATGGCGAGCGCCGCGACCAGGGGCGCGAGCCACCAGCGCCGCACCCCGGCACGGAAACCGCGCCACGCCGCGTACCCGAGGGCGGCGGCGAGCACCGGCAGCGCGACCGCGACATTGCCCAGGTCGGCGAAGAGTTCGGCGACGGGACGGGGGAGCAGGGCGCCGGAGAGGGCGCGGCCGAGGCGTTCGTCGAGCCGGCGCACGGGGCCTTCGGTGGCGATCTGCCAGGTGAGGAGGGCGAAGAGAAGGCCGCTCACCGCGAGGAGGAGCAGGGAAAGGGTCGGCCGCCCCGGAACAGGGGGGGTAGTTCCGGGGCGGCCGAGAGGACCGGGCTGCCGCGCGCCCCGGGGGGTTTGGGGCGGGCGGCCATCCGATCGGTGAGGAGTTCCGGAGCGCATGGCTCCAGGTGTGTGCGCGAAGGCACGCCCAGGGCGGGGCTGGGGAGGCTCCGACCTGGTGTCGCCCACGGTCTCCCGTGAACGGGGTGTTTCTCTCATCTGCAGAAACCGTACGTCAGTAGCTCGGGGGCCGACAGCCGGAAGCACGTCCCGCCATGGGGCTCCCACACCTTCTTCACAGGCCCTGACCGTCACCCCAGGTCACGAGCGGTGTACCGGGCGAGATCCGCACATGTCAGGAGGTGCGCCCCGAACGGCACCGGGGCCGCCCCCACGGTGGGACGGCCCCGGCGCCAGAGGTCCAGACAGGCGCGGCGCGCGCGGGTGCGCGCCGGGGCGGTCAGACCGTCGCGAACGCGGCCTCGATGATGTCCAGACCCTCGTTCAGGAGGTCCTCGCCGATCACCAGCGGCGGCAGGAAGCGCAGGACGTTGCCGTAGGTGCCGCAGGTCAGGACGAGGAGGCCCTCGGCGTGGCAGGCCTTGGCGAGGGCGCCGGTCGCCTCCGGGTTCGGCTCCTTCGTCGCGCGGTCCTTGACCAGCTCGATCGCGATCATCGCGCCCCGGCCGCGGATGTCGCCGATGATGTCGAACTTCTCGGCCATGGCGGAGAGCCGGGCCTTCATGACGGACTCGATCTCCTTCGCCTTGGCGTTGAGGTCGAGCTCCTTCATCGTCTCGATGGCGCCGAGCGCGCCGGCGCAGGCCACCGGGTTGCCGCCGTAGGTGCCGCCGAGGCCGCCCGCGTGCGCGGCGTCCATGATCTCGGCGCGGCCGGTGACGGCGGCGAGCGGCAGGCCGCCCGCGATGCCCTTGGCCGTCGTGATCAGGTCCGGGACGATGCCCTCGTCCTCGCAGGCGAACCACTGGCCGGTGCGGCAGAAGCCGGACTGGATCTCGTCCGCGACGAAGACGATGCCGTTGTCGCCCGCGAACTTCACGATCTCCGGCAGGAAGCCCTTGGCGGGCTCGATGAAGCCGCCCTCGCCGAGCACCGGCTCGATGATGATCGCGGCGACGTTGTCGGCGCCGACCTGCTTGTTGATCATGTCGATGGCCTGCTTGGCGGCCTCGGGCCCGGCGTTCTCGGCACCGGTCGGCCAGCGGTAGCCGTACGCCACCGGCACGCGGTAGACCTCGGGCGCGAACGGGCCGAAGCCGTGCTTGTACGGCATGTTCTTCGCCGTCAGGGCCATCGTGAGGTTCGTGCGGCCGTGGTAGCCGTGGTCGAAGACGACGACGGCCTGGCGCTTGGTGTACGCGCGGGCGATCTTGACGGCGTTCTCGACGGCCTCGGCGCCGCTGTTGAACAGGGCCGACTTCTTGGCGTGGTCACCCGGGGTGAGCTCGGCGAGGGCCTCGGCCACCGCCACGTAGCCCTCGTACGGGGTGACCATGAAACAGGTGTGGGTGAAGTCCGCCAGCTGCGCGGAGGCGCGGCGCACGACGGCTTCGGCGGAGGCGCCGACGCTGGTCACCGCGATGCCGGAGCCGAAGTCGATCAGGCGGTTGCCGTCGACGTCCTCGATGATGCCGCCGCCCGCGCGGGCCGTGAACACGGGCAGCACCGAGCCCACGCCACCGGCCACCACGGCCGTGCGGCGGGCCTGCAGCTCCTGGGACTTCGGCCCGGGAATGGCGGTGACGACGCGGCGCTCCTGGGGAATAGCGGTCATGAGAGCTCCTGGGGGTGGTGGGTCGTGCGGACGTCCTCGGGGCACAGCGGCTTTCCGGACGCATTCTTGGTCTTTCTCCGCAGGTTAGGGGCGGGCGGTGGCGGCGGGCATGCTCCACGGGGGAGGGGTTCGGCGTGGCGGTTGTCCGTGGTGGACATAGCCATGCGGCGGGCGTCGCGGGGCCCGGCCCGTGGTGTGATCGGCGTGCGCGCGGCCCAACGGCGGCACACGGGCACTAGATTGAGCCGCGCACCAGCACACAGGGCCATGACAGGGCAGGTCAGGGGGCAAGGGCCATGACTTCCGACGGCACGTACGACGCTCGCGGCACGCACGCCACTCCGGTGCCGCGCGTGGCGCCGCCGCGCGGCGGCGCCACGGGGGAGGCGGCTCCCGCCGCGCCGCCCCGGCCCGCGCGGGCGCCGGGCGCGCCGCCGCAGCCCCGGGGCGAGGAGTTCCTCGCCTGGCTGCGCACGCCCCGGCCGAAGGCGGCGCCCGGCATCTGGCGGTTCGGGCACACGTCCCGGCCCGAGCAGGAGCCCGAGGTCATCCCGACCCGGCAGCTCCTGACGGGCGCGGGGATCGCGTTCCTCGTGGGCTGGCTGATCTGGTCGCTGCTCAACAACAACTACCTGGGCAGCTGGTGGATCGTTCCGCTTGAGCTCTTCACACCGGATTCCTGGCGGTACAGCGACAGCAAGTTCGTCAATCTCCTCGTCTGGGACGGCTACACCCTCCTCGTCGTGCTCGCCATCATGATCGGCGTCGGCAAGGTGGGCCGCTGGGACGAGATCTGGCGCCGTTTCGTCGCCCCGCGCCTGCGCACCAAGGCGCCGGTGGAGGCCGAGCCCGCGCCCGAGGAGGACCCCGCCCAGTGGCCGAAGCTGCGGGCCGGAGGCGCGGGGGCCGCCGCCGACCGGCTCGCCGCCGACGCCCGCGCGGGGCTGATGCGGGACATCGACGCCGCCCGCATCGCCCGCGCCTGGCGCTCCGTGCGCTCGGGGAACAACTCCCTCGCCGCGTTCACCGACGCCGTCGTGCGCGACGGCGCCGCCGCCTGCCCGCACCCCTCCGGGGACCGGGACCTGCCCGCGCGGGCCGCCCGGCACGACCTCGCCACCGCGCAGGTGCGGCTCGGCACCACGGTGGACGACCCGCGCAACCCGTACGCCTACCGGGGCGCGGGCCTCGCCGTCGGCCCCGGGCTGATCGGCACCTCGCTGCTCGCCGTCGGCCCCGCGGGCTCCGGCAAGACCGGCAGCGTGGTCTGGCCGATCGCCGAGGGCCTGTGTCTCCAGGCGCTCGCCGGGCGCGCCGCCGTCGTGGTGGTCGGCGCGGCGGGCGCGGGGCTCGGCCCCGGCGACGACTACGACGTGGTCGTCCGCATCGGCCAGCCCGAGTCCGAGTACGACCTCGACCTGTACGGCGGCGCCACCGACCCGGACGAGGCCGCGGCCGTGCTCGCCGAGGCGCTCGTCGGCGACCTCGTCGACCCGCACCTGGGCGCCGACACCCGCCGCTCCACGACCGTCCTCGCCCAGCTCCTCGGCCCGTATCAGGCCGTCAACGGCCGCTTCCCCTCCGTGCCCGAGCTGCGCGCCCTGCTCGACGGCGTCCCCGAGCCGCTCGACGCCCTCCGCAAGGCGCTCCTGGAGCTCGGGCACGAGGTCATGCTGCGCGACCTCGACGCCCGCGCGCGGCAGTCGGGGCACCCGGGCGACATCGGCGCCACCCTCGCGGACCGGCTCGCCCTGCTCGACCGGCCCGCGTTCGCCGCCTTCTTCGACACCTCGGGCCGGAGCACCCCGTTCTCGCTGCGCGCCCTCGACCACCCGGTGCGGGTCCGCATCGACCTGCCCGAGCGCGGCCACGCCGACGCCTCGCGGATCCTCGCCCGGCTCGTCCTCGCCCAGTTCACGTCCAGCGCCGCCGCCCGCGAGGACCGCTCGCTCTTCGCCTGCCTCGTCCTCGACGACGCCACCGGCACGGTCACCCCCGAGGCGGTCCGCCGCGTCCAGCGGCTCAGGTCGGCCAACGCGGGGGTCGTCATGACCCTGCGGACCCTCGACGACGTGCCGCGCCCGCTGCGCACGCCGCTGCTCGGCGCCATCGGCTGCCGCATGGCCCTGTCCGGGCTCACCCCCTGGGACGGGCAGGACTTCGCGGAGGTCTGGGGCAAGGAGTGGACCGAGGCACGGGACGTCACCGACCGGCAGATCATCGCCGAGACCCCCGCGGGCAAGGTCCTGCACGTGCTGCGCCGCGTGATCACCGGACGCGCGCCGACCGCCCGCGCGGTCACCGTCCGCCAGGTCGAGCGCGAGCGCTGGTCCGCCTCCGAGCTGGCCCACGCGGTGCCGCCGGGGCACGCGGTCCTTTCGCTGACGGACGTACGGGGGGAGCACGCGCCGCCGCTCCTCGTGGACCTGCGGAGCTGACGGGCCGGAGCCCCCGGGTTTCGGCGGGGGATATACCCGGCAGGGCGCCCGTGGCGACCGTACGGTGAGGCAGAATCGACGGTAGCCGTCATACGCGGCGGCCAAGAGATCACGTGCCGCACGGTGCGCTCGCCGGGCGCCCACGTGACCGCCGTCCGCCGCCGCGACCGCCGCCCCACCACCCGCACGCGGTCCGCCGCCCCGGCGCCCGCCCCCGCCGTCGTACGACCTGAAGGTCCCATGCCCCCCACGCTCGCCTCGCTCGTCCAGCACTCCGCGCTCAAGCTCACCGTGCGCGCCGGCGAGGACCGCCTGGACACCCCCGTGCGCTGGGCCCACGTCAGCGAGCTCGCCGACCCCGTGCCGTACATGGAGGGCGGCGAACTGCTCCTCGTCACCGCCCTCCAGCTGGACGCGGAGAACCCCGAGGCGATGCGGCGGTACGTGAAGCGGCTCGCGGGCGCCGGCGTCGTCGGCCTCGGCTTCGCCGTCGGCGTGAACTACCCCGACATCCCCGAGGCCCTCGTCGACGCGGCCACCGCGGAGGACCTGCCGCTCATCGAGGTGCCCCGCCGCACCCCCTTCCTGGCCATCAGCAAGGCCGTGTCGGCCGCCATCGCCGCCGACCAGTACCGCGCCGTCACCGCGGGCTTCGCCGCCCAGCGCGAGCTGACCCGGCAGGCCCTCGGGGACGGCCCCGACGGGCTGCTCGGCGCGCTCGCCGGACAGGTCGACGGCTGGGCCGCGCTGTACGACGCCTCCGGGGCCGTCGTCGCCACCGCGCCCGAGTGGGCCGCCCGCCGCGCCGCCCGGCTCACCCCGGACGTCGAGCGCCTGCGCGAGCGCACCGCCCCCGCGAGCCTCGTCGTGGCCGGGGCCGAGGACCGGGTCGAACTGCACTCCCTCGGCACCGGGCGGCGGCCGCGCGCCGCGCTCGCCGTCGGCACGGCCTCGACCCTCGGCACCGCCGAGCGCTACGCCGTGCACTCCGCGATCGCCCTGCTCACCCTCACCACCGAGCGCTCCCGCTCCCTGCACGCCGCCGAGGCCCGCGTCGGCTCCGCCGTCCTGCGCATGCTGCTCGCCGGGGAGCCGGACCACGCGCTGGCCGTCGCCGGTGACCTGTACGGCGAGCTGCTCGACGCGCCCTTCCGGCTCGTGGTGGCCGAGTCCGCGACGCCCCCGGCCGCCGAGGAGGAGGGCGCCTGGTCCGCGGGGCTCGTCGACGCCGTCGAGTCGGCGGCCGCGCGCTTCGGCGAGGCGCTCCTCGTCGTGCCGTACGGCGAGCGGCTCGTGCTGCTCGTCGCCGACGGCGGGGCCGCGCAGCGCGCCGCCGTCGAGCACGTGGCGCGGGTCGAGGTCGGGCGCCCCGAGCCGGCCGACGGGCCCGGGCTCCTGATGGGGCTCTCCGCGCCCGCCGGGACCGTCGCGGCCGCCCCCGCCTACAAACAGGCCGAGCAGGCCCTCTCCGTGGCGCGGCGGCGCGGCAAGGCCCTCGTCGAGCACGAGGAGCTGGCCGCGGGGTCGGTCCTTCCGCTGCTCGCGGACGAGGCGGTACGGGCGTTCGCGGACGGGCTCCTGCGGGCGCTGCGCGAGCACGACGCGACGGGGCGCGGGGACCTGGTCGCCTCGCTGCGGGCGTGGCTGTCGCGGCACGGGCAGTGGGACGCGGCGGCCGCGGACCTCGGCGTGCACCGGCACACGCTGCGCTACCGCATGCGGCGGGTCGAGGAGATCCTCGGCCGCTCCCTGGACGACCCGGACGTCCGGATGGAACTGTGGCTGTCCCTGAAGGCGACGACACCGGCGGACTAGCCCTGCGCAGCGCCGACGAGCGGGGGTCCAAGGGGGCGCAGCCCCCTTGTTCGGGAAGGGGCGGGTCTGGGGCGCCCCGCGAGGGCAGCCCTGACAATCCGGTGCGCGGGCAGCCGTCACTACGCCGACTCGGACAAGCCCCCGTCGAAACCTCCACCCCTACGGTGGACCCCGTACTGCTGAAGACGAACCTCCGCGAAGGGCCGGGATTCGTATGACTTCCATTCACGCCTTCTGGGTCGCCGGTCGCCAGGCCACCGGTGAGACCACGCTCGACGTCACCTCGCCGTGGGACGGGCGACTCGTCGGCAAGGCGGCCGTCCCGACCGACGCCCAGGTGGAGGAGGCCGTCGCCGCGGCCTACGCGGTCCGCGACGAGTTCGCCGCCACCCCGGCCCACGTCCGCGCCGCCGCCCTCGCCCACGTGTCGGAGCGCCTCGTCGAGCGCACCGAGGAGATCGCGCAGCTGATCTCCGCCGAGAACGGCAAGCCGGTCAAGTGGGCCCGCGGCGAGGTCGGCCGCGCCATCTCGGTGTTCCGCTTCGCCGCCGAGGAGGCCCGCCGCTTCAACGGCGGCGAGGCCCAGCGCCTGGACACCGACCAGGGCGGCCAGGGCCGCCTCGCGCTCACCCGCCGCTTCCCGAAGGGCGTCGTCCTCGGCATCGCGCCGTTCAACTTCCCGCTGAACCTGTGCGCCCACAAGGTCGCCCCGGCGATCGCGGTCGGTACGCCGATCATCCTCAAGCCCGCCCCCGCGACCCCGCTCAGCGGTCTGATCCTCGGCGAGCTGCTCGCCGAGACGGACCTGCCCGCGGGCTCCTGGTCGGTGCTGCCGGTCGCCAACGACAAGATGCCCGCCCTCGTCCAGGACGAGCGCCTCCCGGTCATCTCCTTCACGGGCTCCGACAAGGTCGGCTACCAGATCATGGACTCGGTGCCGCGCAAGCACTGCACCCTGGAGCTCGGCGGCAACGGCGCGGCGGTCGTGCTCGGCGACTTCTCCGCCGAGGAGGACCTGGACTGGGCCGCGAGCCGCATCGCGACCTTCTCCAACTACCAGGGCGGCCAGTCCTGCATCTCCGTGCAGCGGGTCATCGCCGACGCCGCCGTCCACGACCGGCTCGTGGCCAAGGTCGTCGAGGCCGTCGAGGCCCAGGTGACCGGCGACCCGTCCGACCCGAAGACCGACGTCGGCCCGCTGGTCAGCGAGGACGCGGCCAAGCGGGTGGAGTCCTGGGTCGACGAGGCCGTCCGGGCGGGTGCCACGCTGCTCACCGGCGGCAAGCGCGACGGCGCCACGTACGCGCCGACCGTCCTCGCCGACGTGCCGGGCGACGTCACCCTCGCTCACGAGGAGGTCTTCGGACCGGTGCTCACGATCACGAAGGTGGACGGCGAGCAGGCCGCCTTCGACGCCGTGAACAACTCCAAGTACGGCCTCCAGGCGGGCGTGTTCACGCACGACCTCCAGACGGCCTTCCGCGCCCACCGCGCCCTGGAGGTCGGCGGCGTCGTCATCGGCGACGCCCCCTCCTACCGCGCGGACCAGATGCCGTACGGCGGCGTGAAGCAGTCCGGCGTCGGCCGCGAGGGCGTCCGCTACGCCATGGACGACTACACGTACGAGCGCGTCCTGGTCCTCACCGGTCTGGCGCTGTAGCGCACCGACCGACACGGATACGGCCGGAGCCCCCCCCGCACACGGCGGGGGGCTCCGGCCGTATCCGTGCATTCGCTGCGCGAGGGCTGGTGAGGACGGGCGGAATCGGGTACCAACGATCGAGTAGCACCGGTGAGTAACCATCGTCCGGTTCTACGCCGATTCATGATCGGTCCACGATCCCGACTCGCGGCGAGGTGAGCCTCATGACCGCACCAACCACCCCACCCCCGTCTCCCGCGTCGAAGCCCTCGGTCACCGAACGCGAGGCCCGCCAGGTCGCCGAGGCAGCCCGTGAGCAGGACTGGCGCAAACCCAGCTTCGCCAAGGAGCTCTTCCTCGGCCGCTTCCGCCTCGACCTGATCCACCCGCACCCGCTGCCCGCCACCCAGGACGCCCAGCGCGGCGAGGAGTTCCTGGCCAAGCTGCGCGACTTCTGCGAGACGGAGATCGACGGGGAGCGCATCGAGCGGGACGCGCTCATCCCGGACGAGGTCGTCAACGGCCTCAAGGAGCTCGGCGCGCTCGGCATGAAGATCGACACGAAGTACGGCGGCCTCGGTCTGACGCAGGTGTACTACAACAAGGCCCTCGCGCTCGTCGGCTCCGTCTGCCCCGCGCTCGGCGCCCTGCTGTCCGCGCACCAGTCGATCGGCGTCCCGCAGCCGCTGAAGATCTTCGGCACCCAGGAGCAGAAGGACGCGTTCCTGCCGCGCTGCGCCCGCACCGACATCTCCGCGTTCCTGCTCACCGAGCCGGACGTCGGCTCCGACCCGGCGCGGCTCGCGACGGCCGCCGTGCCCGACGGCGACGACTACGTCCTGGACGGCGTGAAGCTGTGGACGACCAACGGCGTCGTCGCGGACCTCCTCGTGGTCATGGCGCGCGTGCCCCGGTCCGAGGGGCACAAGGGCGGCATCACCGCGTTCGTCGTCGAGGCGGCGTCCGAGGGGATCACGGTCGAGAACCGCAACGCCTTCATGGGCCTGCGCGGCCTGGAGAACGGCGTCACCCGCTTCCACCGGGTCCGCGTCCCCGCCGCGAACCGCATCGGCCCGGAGGGCGCGGGCCTGAAGATCGCCCTGACCACCCTCAACACCGGGCGCCTCTCGCTGCCCGCGATGTGCGTGGGCGCGGGAAAGTGGTGCCTGAAGATCGCCCGCGAGTGGACGGGCGCCCGCGAGCAGTGGGGCAAGCCCGTCGCGCACCACGAGGCCGTCGGCGCGAAGATCTCCTTCATCGCGGCCACGACCTTCGCCCTCGAAGCCGTACTCGACCTGTCCTCGCAGATGGCCGACGAGGACCGCAACGACATCCGCATCGAGGCCGCCCTCGCCAAGCTGTACGGCTCCGAGATGGCCTGCCTCATGGCCGACGAGCTGGTGCAGATCCGCGGCGGCCGCGGCTTCGAGACCGCCGCGTCCCTCAAGGCCCGCGGCGAGCGGGCCGTACCGGCCGAGCAGATCCTGCGCGACCTGCGCATCAACCGCATCTTCGAGGGCTCCACGGAGATCATGCACCTGCTGATCGCCCGCGAGGCCGTCGACGCCCATCTGAAGGTGGCGGGCGACCTGATCGACCCGGACAAGACCCTGTCCGACAAGGCCAGGGCCACAGCCGCGGCCGGGGCCTTCTACGCCCGCTGGCTGCCCAGGCTCGTCGCCGGACCCGGCCAGCTCCCGCGCGCGTACGCCGACTTCGCCCCGGCCGGGCACCCCGACCTGTCCGGGCACCTCCGCTACGTCGAGCGCGCGGCCCGGCGCCTGGCCCGCTCCACGTTCTACGGGATGTCGCGCTGGCAGGGCCGGATGGAGACCAAGCAGGGCTTCCTCGGCCGGATCGTCGACATCGGCGCGGAGCTGTTCGCGATGAGCGCGGCGTGCGTGCGCGCCGACCTCCTGCGCACCACCGAGGACCACGGCCGCGAGGCGTACCAGCTGGCCGACGCGTTCTGCCGCCAGTCCCGCATCCGCGTCGACGAGCTGTTCGGGCGTCTGTGGACCAACACCGACGACCTGGACCGCAAGGTCGTCAAGGGCGTGCTCGCCGGTACGTACACCTGGCTGGAGCAGGGCGTGATCGACCCCAGCGACGACGGTCCGTGGATCGCCGACGCGACGCCCGGGGCGAGCCGGAGGGAGAACGTCCACCGCCCGATCCGCTGAGGCCGGGGGAAGGGGCGGGCCTGGGACCTCCCGGCGAGGGCACACGCCACAATGGTGGGCATGAGCGAAAGCCCCGCACCCCTCGCCGACCCGCACCGCGTCTTCGACCCCGGCACCGCCGCCGGGCCGCGGGAGATCGTCGTCCTCGGCTCCACGGGGTCGATCGGCACGCAGGCGATCGACCTCGTGCTGCGCAATCCCGACCGCTTCCGGGTCACGGCCCTGTCCGCCGCGGGCGGCCGGGTCGCGCTGCTCGCCGAGCAGGCCAGGCGCCTGCGGGTGCGGGCCGTCGCGGTCGCCCGCGAGGACGTCGTGCCCGCGCTCCGCGAGGCGCTGCGCGAGGAGTACGGGGCCGGGGAGCCGCTGCCCGAGATCCTGGCGGGCCCGGACGCGGCCACCCAGCTCGCCGCCTCGCCCTGCCACACGGTCCTCAACGGCATCACCGGCTCCATCGGCCTCGCGCCCACGCTCGCCGCCCTGGAGGCGGGCCGCACGCTGGCGCTCGCCAACAAGGAGTCGCTGATCGTCGGCGGCCCGCTGGTCAAGGCGCTCGCCAAGCCCGGCCAGATCATCCCGGTCGACTCCGAGCACGCCGCGCTCTTCCAGGCCCTCGCCGCGGGCACCCGCGCCGACGTCCGCAAGCTCGTCGTCACCGCGTCCGGCGGCCCCTTCCGCGGCCGGACGAAGGCCGAGCTCGCCGACGTCACGCCCGAGGAGGCGCTCGCGCACCCGACCTGGGCGATGGGCCCGGTGATCACGGTGAACTCGGCGACCCTGGTGAACAAGGGCCTGGAGGTGATCGAGGCCCACCTCCTCTACGACATCCCCTTCGACCGCATCGAGGTCGTCGTACACCCTCAGTCGTACGTGCACTCCATGGTCGAGTTCACCGACGGCTCCACGCTCGCCCAGGCGACCCCGCCGGACATGCGCGGGCCCATCGCGATCGGCGTCGGCTGGCCCGAGCGGGTGCCGGACGCGGCGCCCGCGTTTGACTGGACGAAGGCCTCCACCTGGGAGTTCTTCCCGCTGGACACCGAGGCGTTCCCGTCGGTGGGGCTCGCCCGGCACGTCGGGGAGCTCGCGGGCACGGCCCCGGCGGTGTTCAATGCCGCCAACGAGGAGTGCGTGGACGCCTTCCTGGCGGGCACGCTGCCGTTCAACGGCATCATGGAGACCGTCACCCGGGTCGTCGCCGAGCACGGCACGCCGCGGACGGGAACCTCGCTGACCGTGGCGGACGTCCTCGAAGCGGAGACCTGGGCCCGGGCCCGGGCCCGGGAACTGACGGCTTCGACCCAGACGACCGCGGAGGCTCGTGCATGACGACCTTGATGATGATCCTCGGCATAGTCGTCTTCGTGATCGGGCTGCTCTTCTCGATCGCCTGGCACGAGCTCGGCCATCTGTCGACCGCGAAGATGTTCGGCATCCGCGTACCGCAGTACATGGTCGGCTTCGGCCCGACGATCTTCTCCCGCAAGAAGGGCGACACCGAGTACGGCATCAAGGCCATCCCGCTCGGCGGCTACATCCGCATGATCGGCATGTTCCCGCCGGGACCCGACGGGAGGCTGGAGGCGCGGTCCACCTCGCCCTGGCGCGGCATGATCGAGGACGCCCGCTCGGCGGCGTTCGAGGAGCTCAAGCCCGGTGACGAGTCCCGGCTCTTCTACACGCGCAAGCCGTGGAAGCGCGTGATCGTCATGTTCGCCGGGCCGTTCATGAACCTGATCCTGGCCGTGGTGATCTTCCTCGGCGTGATGATGACCTTCGGCATCAGCACCCAGACCACCTCGGTCGGCAAGGTCTCCGACTGCGTCATCGAGGCCGGCCAGGACCGCGCCACGTGCGAGAAGGGCGACAAGCCCGCCCCCGCCAAGGCCGCGGGCCTCAAGGCGGGCGACAAGATCGTCGCCTTCCAGGGCAAGGACGTGGACGACTGGTCCGCGCTCCAGTCGCGGATCCGCGAGACCATCGGCCCCGCCACCATCACCGTCGAGCGGGACGGCAAGCGCGTCGACCTGCACGCCAACCTGATCAAGAACCAGGTCAGCAAGACGGACGGCGACGGCGGCTACGTCGAGGGCAAGTACGTGTACGCCGGATTCCTCGGCTTCACGCCCGCCTCCGGGATCGTCCAGCAGTCCTTCGGCGAGTCCGTCGACCGCATGGGCAACATGATGGAGAACGGCGTCGAGTCGATCGTCGCCCTGCCCTCCAAGATCCCGGACCTGTGGGACGCGGCCTTCGGCGACGGGGAGCGGGGGCAGGACTCCCCGATGGGCGTGGTGGGCGCGGCCCGGGTCGGCGGCGAGGTGTTCACCCTGGACATCCCGCCGCAGAACCAGATCGCGCTGATGCTGTTCCTGCTGGCCGGCTTCAACCTCTCGCTGTTCCTGTTCAACATGCTGCCGCTGCTGCCCCTGGACGGCGGCCACATCGCGGGTGCGGTGTGGGAGTCGCTGCGCCGGAACGCGGCGAAGGTCCTGCGGCGACCGGACCCCGGCCCGTTCGACGTGGCGAAGCTGATGCCGGTCGCCTATGTGGTGGCGGGGATCTTCATCTGCTTCACCATTCTGGTCCTGATCGCCGATGTGGTGAATCCGGTCAGAATTTCCTGACCGTACGGAGTTTGAGGCGGCCGGGCACCGTGTGTGCCCGGCCGCCTTCGTATGTGCGGTACGGCCCGCCAACGGGTGGACATCGGGGCGGGATGTGCTTGGGGCCTGTGGGGTGCCGTAATCTCGAACCCGCGAACAAGCGATGTTGCAGCGCGATGCCGCGAAGCCCGGAGCCCGCCGAACTCGGGACCTTGATCCACACTTGGGGATGCACGCCAGATGACTGCCGTTTCTCTCGGAATCCCGTCCGTTCCGACCAAGCTGGCCGACCGCAGGGTCAGCCGCAAGATCCAGGTCGGCTCGGTGGCCGTGGGCGGGGACGCTCCGGTGTCGGTGCAGTCGATGACGACGACGCGTACGTCGGACATCGGGGCGACGCTTCAGCAGATCGCGGAGCTGACGGCGTCCGGTTGTCAGATCGTGCGGGTGGCGTGTCCTACGCAGGATGACGCGGACGCGTTGGCGGTGATCGCGCGGAAGTCCCAGATTCCGGTGATCGCGGACATTCACTTCCAGCCGAAGTACGTGTTCGCGGCGATCGACGCGGGGTGTGCGGCGGTGCGGGTGAACCCGGGGAACATCAAGCAGTTCGACGACAAGGTCAAGGAGATCGCGAAGGCCGCGGGCGAGGCCGGTACGCCGATCCGCATCGGGGTGAACGCGGGCTCTTTGGACCAGCGTCTGCTGGCGAAGTACGGCAAGGCCACGCCGGAGGCGTTGGTGGAGTCGGCGCTGTGGGAGGCCTCGCTGTTCGAGGAGCACGGTTTCCGGGACATCAAGATCTCGGTGAAGCACAACGATCCGGTGGTGATGGTCAACGCTTACCGGCAGCTGGCTGCGGCGTGTGACTATCCGCTGCATCTGGGTGTGACGGAGGCGGGTCCGGCGTTCCAGGGCACGATCAAGTCGGCGGTGGCGTTCGGTGCGCTGTTGTCGGAGGGGATCGGGGACACGATCCGGGTTTCGCTGTCGGCTCCTCCGGCGGAGGAGGTCAAGGTGGGCATCCAGATCCTGGAGTCGTTGAACCTGCGGCAGCGGCGTCTGGAGATCGTGTCGTGTCCGTCGTGCGGGCGGGCGCAGGTGGATGTGTACAAGCTGGCGGACGAGGTGACCGCGGGGCTTGAGGGCATGGAGGTGCCGCTGCGGGTGGCGGTGATGGGCTGTGTCGTCAATGGTCCGGGTGAGGCGCGTGAGGCTGATCTCGGGGTGGCGTCCGGCAATGGCAAGGGGCAGATCTTCGTGAAGGGTGAGGTCATCAAGACGGTGCCCGAGTCGAAGATCGTGGAGACGCTGATCGAAGAGGCGATGAAGATCGCGGAGCAGATGGAGAAGGACGGGGTCGCTTCGGGCGAGCCGGAGGTCACGATCAGCTGAGGCGGGGCCTCGGCGGCGGCGGGGCGCAGGTCCGGTCTTCCCGCCCACCCGTACCTTCCGGGCTTCGTGGGCCCGGGCCCGACGCGTTGCGCTTCCTGCGGGTGCCGCCGCCCACCGCTACCGCGGTGGGTTGTCTCCCGCCCGCCCACCCGTGACGCCCGTGCTGCGCGAGCCCGGCCCCGACGCGTTGCGCTGTCCGTCCGTGTCGTGCCCGCCGCTACCGCGGCGGGTTTTCTCCCGCCCGCCCACCCGTGACGCCCGTGCTGCGCGAGCCCGGCCCCGACGCGTTGCGCTGTCCGTCCGTGTCGTGCCCGCCGCTACCGCGGCGGATTTTCCCGCCCGCCCACCCGTAACACCCCTGCTTCGTGGGCCCGGCCCCGACGCTTCGCGCTTCCCGGCTCCGCTCCCGGTGGGTGCTTCCCCCGCACGGCCCGGGTGGGGGCGGGCGGGTGGGCCCTCCCGTAGCGCGGAACGCGGCCCGCCCCGCTGTGGGCAATCGTCCCGCAGGGCGGGACGGGTGGGCACAGCGCCAGGTGCCGCCCTGCCGTCAAGACAGGGCCCGGCCGGGCGGCCCCCCGGCAGGCGGCAGCCAGGCCCACGCCCGGCGCAGCCCCCGGCCGAGCCCCGCCCCAGCGCGGCCGTAGGCCCGGCCCCCGGGGCCGAGTCGCGTCTGAGCTGCGCCTTCGTGATTCCCCGGGCGCACTGTCTTGACAGCTCCGATGTATCGCAGGACCTTGTTCGGGCGACTCGGTCGGGGAGGTGCCCCCATCTCGGTGTCCTCGCACGTGGCCGGGCCGAACCCCAGCAACGTCGTAGAGCCCTGGTGGTGATTCATCCGATGAGGCGGGGGCGGCCCGGGCAACCGGACAGCCCGGGCGACCCCGTGCTGAGGCGCCCAGCCGCTTCGTCAACGGAACCACGGAACCGAGGTGCATCCATGAGACGCCGTGGCGCCCTGCCCCTGTGGGCCGCCGTCCTGTCCCTCGTCGGCGGGCTGCTGTTCGCCGGGAGCGGCAGCTCCACCGCCCGGCCGGGGGACACCGTCGCCGACCCGCCCCGCCAGCAGCCGCTGCGGGACGCCACCGCCGGGCTCTTCCTGCACTGGGGCATGTTCACGAGCCCCCGGCACGACGACTGCGCGGCCTGGGAGAAGGCCGTCACCGACGGCGGCTGGACGCCCGACTACTGGGTGGACGAGGCCAGGAAACTGGGGGCGAGCTACCTCGTCCTCGCCACCTTCCACTCCCGCCTCGGCTACGCCCGCCCCTGGCCCTCGAAGATCCCCGGCTCCTGCTCCACGCGGCGCGACTTCCTCGGTGAACTGATCGCGGCGGGCGCGGCGAAGGGTGTCCGCACCATCCTCTACATGACCGACGACCCCAAGTGGCACGACGAGCAGGGCGTCGAGACCCTCGACTCGGCCGCGTACTCCGCCCACAAGGGCCGCGACGTCGACCTCACCACGCGCCCCGGCTTCGGCGAGTTCAGCTACGACAACTTCTTCGAGGTCATGGACGGCTACCCGAAGCTGTCGGGCTTCTGGATCGACAACGACAACGAGTACTGGGAGCAGCACGAGCTCTACGAGCAGATCCGCGAGCGACGCCCGGACCTGACCCTGAGCAACAACAACGAGGACACCCCGATCATGGACATGGTGTCCCACGAGCAGAAGACCGGCATGACCCCGCCCTACGACCAGCCGTCGGCGATCTGGACGCCCATGCCGCGCCTGACCGAGTCCTGCTACAAGGTGCCGAGCACCGGCGCCTGGTGGTACGACGGCCAGGACCGCCCCGTCGACACGGGCCTCAACGTCGGCCGGTACGTCGCCAACGCGGGCAGCTCCATCAAGTCCCTCATGGACCTCCAAGCCATGGTCGACGGCCGCTTCCCGCCCCAGCAGCGGAAGTTCACCGACTTCATGAAGGGCTACCTGCCACCGATCCGCGAGTCCCTGCACGGCGTCGACGGCGGCGGCTACGCCCACGGCGGCATGCAGCCCGGCGCCTGGAACGACGGCGCGTACGGCTACGTCACCGTCAGCCGCGCCCGGCCCGCCACGCAGTACGTCCACGTCACCACCCGGCCCACCGGCGGCGACCGGGTCGCGCTCCGCGACAACGGCCACCGCGTCACCGAGGTCACCGACCTGCGCACTGGCGAGCGCCTGCCGTTCGGCCAGCGGGACGGCAGCCTCACCATCCGCTCGATCGACGACTGGGACGCCTACGACACCGTCTTCAAGGTCGAGACGGCCCCGCAGCGCTACGGCGTGTACCCCACCGGCTCCGTCAAGGCGAGCCAACCGCAGCTCACCGACGGCGACTTCACCACGTACACGGACAACGGAGGCGCCCTGCCCGCCTCCTTCACGCTCGATCTCGGCCGCGTCAAGAAGGCCGCGTACCTCGGCGTCAACCAGCGCGAGTGGTCTCCCACCCACAATCGCTCCACCTTCGGCAGGCCCGAGGACTCCGCCCGCATCAAGGACTACACGGTGTCCGCCAGCGACGACGGCGAGCGCTGGCGCCGGGTCGCCGCGGGCGAGCTGGAGAGCGCGCGGGGCATCCGCTTCGTCGACCTCGGCGACGCACTGCGGACCCGCTATCTGAAGCTGGACGTGGCCACCACCTGGAGCGCTCCGGGCGCCCCGAACTTCTACCGGCGACTCAAGATCGACGAGATCCAGGTCGGCCACGACCACGTGCGGCGCCGCTGACCGAAGGGCCCCGCCGCCCGGCCGCCCCCGGCGACCGGGCGGCGGCACGGAACCTCGCCAGGTACAGTGCGGAGATCAGCAGACCGTATGGTGAGGCCCCGCCGTGTTGACCCAGACCACCACCAGGGTCCTCGAACCGAGTGACCTGGACGCCGCACTCGCCGTGCTCGACCGCGAGCCGGTCGCCAATGCCTTCGTCGCGGCCCGGGTGCAGGCCGCGGGCCTCGACCCGTGGCGCCTCGGCGGTGAGATGTGGGGCTGGTACGCCGACGGCATGCTGGAGTCCCTCTGCTACGCGGGCGCCAACCTCGTGCCGATCTGCGCCACCCCGCGCGCCGTGCGCGCCTTCGCCGACCGGGCCCGCAGGACCGGCCGCCGCTGCTCCTCCATCGTCGGCCCCGCCGAGCCCACCGCCCGGCTGTGGCGCCTCCTCGAACCGTCCTGGGGGCCCGCCCGCGAGGTCCGCGCCCAGCAGCCGCTCATGGTCACCGACCGGCTCCCCGACGACGTCACGCCCGACCCGTACGTCCGTCGCGTCCGCAAGGACGAGATGGAGACGATCATGCCGGCGTGCGTCGCGATGTTCACCGAAGAGGTCGGCGTCTCGCCGCTCGCCGGGGACGGCGGCCTGCTCTACCAGGCCCGGGTCGCCGAACTCGTCGGCTCCGGCCGCTCCTTCGCCCGCGTCGACCGGGACGGCCGGGTCGTGTTCAAGGCCGAGATCGGCGCCGCGACACCCCGGGCCTGCCAGGTGCAGGGCGTGTGGGTGGCCCCCGAGTACCGCGGCCGCGGCCTCGCCGCCCCCGCCATGGCCGCCGTCCTGCGCTACGCCCTCGCGGACGTGGCCCCCGTCGTCAGCCTGTACGTCAACGACTACAACACCCCGGCCCGGGCGACGTACCGCAAAGTCGGCTTCGAGGAAGTCGGCGCGTTCATGAGCGTGCTGTTCTGACCGAGCGCGGCCCCGTACGGCAGCGAAGTAGGGTTCCCGCATGACTGACGACGTCGTGATCGGCCCCCTCGACCTGGCCGCGCGGGTGGACGAGGCACTGCGCGTGCAGGCACTCGCCTTCGGGCTCGGCGACGACGAGGTGGCCGTACGGCGGCAGATCGTGCTCCGGCACCTCACCTACCCGGGCGCACGGGCCCTCGGCGCCACCACCCGCGACGGCCGGCTCGTCGGCTTCGTCTACGGCATGCCCAACGACCGCGCCCACTGGTGGTCCACCGTCGTCGAGCCCTATCTGCGGGCCCGGCGCACCGACGGCTGGCTCGACCACTCCTTCGTGATCACCGAGCTGCACGTGCGGCCCGGCTACCAGAACCAGGGCATCGGCCGCACCCTGATCACCGGCATCACGGACACCGCCACCGAGCCCCGCTCGATCCTCTCCGCGATCGACGCCGAGAGCCCGGCCCGGGGCCTGTACCGCTCCCTCGGCTACACGGACCTGGCCCGCCAGGTGCAGTTCCCCAGCGCCCCCAAGCCGTACGCCGTGATGGGCGCCCCGCTGCCGCTCGCGCGCCGATCGGCCCACTGACCGATTTCCGCCCGCGCCCGTGCCCCGGATAACCTGCGCCCATCATCTTTAGGTAGCAGCCAGGGGGGATTCAGCCCGTCCGGCGCTTGAGGACGAGGCCGAAGGCCGATTCACGGCACCGGACGCCCCCGTCAGAAGAACGCAGGAGTTCATCATGGCCCAGGTCCAGCGCATGTCCCGGTTGATGGTCAAGACACTGCGCGACGACCCGGCGGACGCCGAGACGCTCAACCACAAGCTGCTGGTCCGCGCCGGTTACGTACGCCGCACCGCCGCCGGCATCTGGACCTGGCTGCCGCTCGGCAAGAAGGTCTACGAGAACGTCGCCCGGGTCGTCCGCGAGGAGATGGACGCCATCGGCGGCCAGGAGGTCCTCCTGCCCGCCCTGCTGCCCAAGGAGCCGTACGAGGCGAGCGGCCGCTACGAGGAGTACGGCGACCTGCTGTTCCGCCTCAAGGACCGCAAGGGCTCCGAGTATCTGCTCGGCCCCACCCACGAGGAGATCTTCACCCAGGTCGTCAAGGACCAGTGCGCGTCCTACAAGGACCTGCCGGTGATCCTCTACCAGATCCAGACGAAGTACCGCGACGAGGCACGCCCGCGCGCGGGCGTGCTGCGCGGCCGCGAGTTCCAGATGAAGGACTCGTACTCCTTCGACACCAGCGACGAGGGCCTCGCCGAGGCCTACGCCCTGCACCGCGCCGCCTACCAGCGCATCTTCGAGCGCCTCGGCCTCGACTACCGCATCGTCTCCGCGGTCTCCGGCGCGATGGGCGGCTCGGCGTCGGAGGAGTTCCTGGCCCCGGCCCCGGCCGGCGAGGACACCTTCGTCGACTGCCCGGCGTGCGACTACGCGGCCAACACGGAGGCCGTGACCTTCGCCCTGACGTCGGTCGAGGGCGCCGGGCACCCCGCCGCCGAGGACCTCGACACCCCCGACACGCCGACGATCGAGACCCTCGCCCAGCACCTGGGCGTCCCGGCCTCCGCGACGCTCAAGAACCTGCTCGTCAAGGTCGACGGCGAGATCGTCGCCGTCGGCGTGCCCGGCGACCGCGAGGTCGACCTCGGCAAGCTCGCCGAGCACCTCGCGCCCGCCGAGGTCGAGCTGGTCACCGCCGAGGACTTCGAGGGCCGCGACGACCTCGTCCGCGGCTACATCGGCCCGCAGGGCCTGGAGAAGGTCCGCTACCTCGCCGACCCGCGCGTCGCGCCCGGCACGGCGTGGATCACCGGCGCCAACAAGCCCGACACGCACGCGAAGAACGTGGTCTGCGGCCGTGACTTCGAGGTCGACCAGTACCTGGACGTCGTCGTGGTCCAGGAGGGCGACCCCTGCCCCGCCTGCGGCGCCGGGCTCAAGCTCGACCGGGCCATCGAGATCGGCCACATCTTCCAGCTCGGCCGCAAGTACGCCGACACCTTCCAGCTCGACGTGCTCGGCCAGAACGGCAAGCCCGTGCGCGTGACCATGGGCTCGTACGGCATCGGCGTCTCGCGCGCCGTCGCCGCGCTGGTCGAGCAGACCGCCGACGAGCAGGGCCTGTGCTGGTCCAAGGAGATCGCGCCCGCCGACGTCCACGTCGTGGCCGCGGGCAAGGCCGTCCAGACCGAGCTCGCGCTCGACGTCGCCGAGCAGCTGAACGCCGCCGGGGTGCGGGTCATCGTGGACGACCGCGCCGGGGTCTCTCCCGGCGTCAAGTTCACCGACGCGGAGCTCATCGGCGTCCCGAAGATCCTCGTCGCGGGCCGCCGCTCCGCCGAGGGCGTCCTGGAACTCAAGGACCGCCGCACCGGCGAGCGCGAGGAGCTCTCCGTCGCCGACGCGATCGCCCGCCTCACGGCGTAACGGGCCTGCGAACGCCGGACGGGCCGGAGACTGCCGCGAAGCGGCACCTTCCGGCCCGTCCGGCGTTGTCGTGCGCCCCGCGAGCGCTACAGCCAGTCCGCGAACTCCAGGAGCAGCTCCGCGTCCTGGGCGCGGCCCACGCGCAGGGCCCGGACGCCCGACTCCACGGCCCGGAAGAGCGTCCATCCCCGCAGCCGCTCCTGGTCCACGTCGAGGGACTCGGCGAGCCGCTTGACGCGCCGCCGCGTCACCGCCGCCCCGGACGGGGTCGCGATCAGGTCCTCGACCCGGTCCCGCACGAGCCGCGCCAGGTCGAACGCGCACTCGCCCACCACCGGATCGGGCCCCACGGCCAGCCACGGCACCCGCTCGGCCGCGAGCACCTTGCTCTGCCGGAAGGTGCCGTGCAGCAGCCGCTCCTCCGGCGCGTCCGCGAGCAGCTCCGCGCGCGCCGTGAGGGCCGCGTCCACCAGCGGGGCCACGTCCGGGTCCGGATGGGCCCGCATCGCCTCGGCCTGCCGCCCCGTGCGCTCGGCGACCGTCTCGAAGCGGTGCCCGGCGGGCGGCTCCACCCACAGCCGCCGCAGCGTCCCCGCGGCCTCCAGCATGGACTTGGCCTCGGGCAGGGAGCGTACGGAGACGTCCCGCTGGAGCCGTTCGAGCAGCAGGGCGCCGTCGGCCGCCGCCTCGGCGCCGAGCAGCCGCACCGCCCCGAGCCCGGCCCAGTGGGCGAGCGCGGCCCGCTCGCCGGCGGGCCGCGAGCGCGGCGGCACCAGCTTCAGGACGGCGGGGGTCCCGTCGGCCCGCCGCACGAGCACGACGAGGCTGCTGCGGCCCCCGGGCACCTGCACCCGCTCGACGGTCAGGCCGAGCCCGGCGACGGCCTCATCGGTGCGCGCGGGGAGGTTCCGCAGCCAGACGTCGGTGTCCGCGTCGCCCGGCGTCTCGCCGAGCGCGCGGACGAGGCGCGGCGGCGGTTCGAAAGCCATGCGCGAGGTGTTCCTTTCCCAGCCGGGTCCCAGCGGCGCTGGGGTGCGTGTGCGGTGGCGGGATCACGCCCGCGGTGCCGCGGACGGGTCCCCGGACCCGCCGGCCCGCTCGGCGAGCCCAGGGAAGGCTACGCTCCCGCCGCGCCAGCGCGCCGCCCGGACCGCCGCCTCCCGCAGCGCCTCGGCCGCGACGGCCCGCGCGTCCCCCTCGGCGGCCCGCACCAGATCGGCGTACACCCCGGCGAGCCGCTCCTCCAGGGCGGCCGCGAGCCGGACGGCGGCCGCCGCGTCCGGCACCGGGAACGGCAGCGCGTACGCGGCCGCCGACGGCTCCGGGTCGCCGTCGAGCCCGCGCACCGCGCGGCGCAGCTCGTCGCGGCGCGCCCGGTGCGCGTCATAGGCGGTGCGGGCCTCGGCCCGGCGGGCGTCGCCGACGCGGCCGCCGACGACCCCGTAGCCGTACACGGCCGCGTGCTCGGCGCGCAGCGCCGCCTGTACCGCCGCCAACTCGTCCTTGCGCGCGCTCACTTGTCGTCCCCCTCGCCGTTGCCTTCGGCGCCCTTCTCCGTCAGCAGGTACGCGTGTGCCGCGCCCGCCGCGGCGACGGACGCGAGCAGCCGGGCCAGCTCGCCCGGCGCGTCCAGGAGCTGCTTGCCGCGCCGCCGGGCCAGCTCGCGCTCGGCCGTCGCGAGCAGGCGCAGGGCGTCCTTGCGGTCGCCGGGCACGGGCGGCTCCGGGGCCCGGGTGGCGGCCGGGGTGGGTGTCGGCCCGCCGTCCCCGAAGGCCTTCGCGTGCCGGGCCACCTCCTCCCGCAGCGGCCGCAGCCGGGCGGACAGGGGGGCGTGGGCCGCGATCACGGCGTCGTAGCGGTCCAGCAGCGCGGCGCTGTCGCGGGCCGCCCGGGCGCGCAGCCGCTCGGCGTCGGCGGAGCGCCCGTCGCCCTCGCCGGACCCGGCGTCCGAACAGCCGGTGAGCAGCACGGCGCCGGCGGTCCCGGCGAGCAGACTTCTGCGGCGCGGCCCGGGTCGGGACCGCGAGAGGGTGGGATACGACGGCACGGCGGGCGTCCTCGGGAGGCGGGCCGGGAGGGCGCGGGGCAGGGCGTCCCTCGGACGGCGAACGGTGGCGGCGGCACAGAACGGGCCGAGGCCCGGTGATCACCGTACCTGCGCGCCCTCCTCGCACGCGTGACCGGCTCGGTCTCGTACGCGCGTACGGAGTCGGAGGGCGGGCACCCGGCCCGGTGGACGGCAACACCCTCCCGGACCGGATACCCTTTGACCAGACACGCGACGATCCCACAACAGCACACGCGGCCGAGGAGTCACCCGGATGAGCACCACCCAGAGCGAGAGGCTGCGGGAACTGCTGGAACCGCTCGTCAGCTCCCAGGACCTGGATCTCGAAGAGATCGAAGTGGCCTCGGTCGGACGCAAGCGGGTGCTGCGAGTCGTCGTCGACTCCGAGGACGGCGTGGATCTGGACCGCATCGCGGATGTGAGCCGTGCGCTCTCCGCGAAGCTCGACGAGACCGACGCGATGGGCGAGGGTGAGTACACCCTGGAGGTCGGTTCCCCGGGCGCCGAGCGCCCGCTCAAGGAGCAGCGCCACTACGAGCGCGCCGTCGGGCGCCTCGCCCGCATCCAGACCGCCGACGGCGCCGAGCTGGTCGCGCGCGTCATCGGGGTGGACGACGAGGGTGTCGACCTGGAGGTGCCCGGCGTGAAGGGGCGCAAGCCCACCGCCCGCAGGCTGGCCTTCGGCGACATCGTCAAGGCGCGCGTGGAAGTCGAGTTCAACCGCAAGGACGACAAGAACATGAAGGAAGAGGAGGAGGCGTAGCCGTGGACATCGACATGAGTGCCCTGCGGGGCCTGGTGCGGGAGAAGGAGATCTCCTTCGACCTGCTGGTCGAGGCGATCGAGTCGGCCCTCCTCATCGCCTACCACCGCACCGAGGGAAGCCGCCGCCACGCGCGCGTGAAGCTCGACCGGGAGACCGGGCACGTGACGGTCTGGGCGAAGGAGGACCCGGAGGACATCGAGGAGGGCCAGGAGGCCCGCGAGTTCGACGACACCCCGTCCGACTTCGGCCGGATCGCCGCCACCACCGCCAAGCAGGTCATCCTGCAGCGGCTGCGCGACGCGGAGGACGACGCGACGCTCGGCGAGTACGCCGGGCGCGAGGGTGACATCGTCACCGGTGTGGTGCAGCAGGGGCGCGACCCCAAGAACGTGCTCGTGGACATCGGCAAGCTCGAGGCCATCCTGCCCGCGCAGGAGCAGGTGCCGGGCGAGGAGTACCCGCACGGCATGCGCCTGCGCAGCTATGTCGTCCGGGTGGCCAAGGGCGTGCGCGGCCCGTCCGTGACGCTCTCGCGCACGCACCCGAACCTGGTCAAGAAGCTGTTCGCGCTCGAGGTCCCCGAGATCGCCGACGGCTCCGTGGAGATCGCCGCCATCGCGCGCGAGGCCGGGCACCGCACCAAGATCGCGGTCCGCTCGACCCGCTCCGGGCTCAACGCCAAGGGCGCCTGCATCGGCCCGATGGGCAGCCGCGTGCGCAATGTGATGGGCGAGCTCAACGGCGAGAAGATCGACATCGTCGACTGGTCGGAGGACCCGGGGGAGATGGTCGCGCACGCGCTGTCCCCGGCCCGGGTCAGCAAGGTCGAGATCGTCGACCTGTCCGGCCGCTCCGCCCGGGTGACGGTCCCGGACTACCAGCTGTCGCTGGCCATCGGCAAGGAGGGCCAGAACGCCCGCCTCGCCGCCCGGCTCACCGGCTGGCGGATCGACATCCGTCCGGACACCGAGCAGCCGGGCCAGGACGGCGGGAACTGACCTTCCCGAAGGAGGATCGCGCGGGTCCGGAAATCCGGTTGCGCGAGCCCCCCTCGCCCTGGTCACGTTACTGATCAAGACAACAGCCGTTCGATTCTTGCCCCAAAGGGGTGAGGTCGGTACGGGGAGGTAGACTTAAGCGTGTCTGGCCGGACGCAAGCCCGCGCATGCCCTGAGCGCACCTGTGTGGGGTGCCGGGAGCGAGCGGCCAAGGACGAGCTGCTGCGGATCGTGGCGATCGAGGGCACCTGTGTCCCCGATCCACGCGGTACGCTGCCCGGCCGGGGTGCGTATGTACACCCCGCCCTGGTCTGTCTCGACCTGGCGGTCCGCCGCCGGGCGTTCCCGCGGGCCTTCCGGCTCCAGGGACCGCTCGACACGGCGGAGCTGCGCGGGAATCTCGAGGCGGCCGAGACCGTTGCCGAGCAGGCAACACCGTAAGACGTGCCGCGCGGAGCCCCTGTGCGGTCCTGGTACCTCGCGAGTTGGAAGTAGGTCGAGATTGCGATGAGCACTCGATGAGTACGCGATGAGTACGCCCATGAAGTAGCGACGGTCCGGCGGTAACCCGGACCTAAAAGGAGCGAAGTGGCTAAGGTCCGGGTATACGAACTCGCCAAGGAGTTCGGAGTTGAGAGCAAGGTCGTCATGGCCAAGCTCCAGGAACTCGGTGAATTCGTACGTTCGGCGTCCTCGACGATCGAGGCGCCCGTAGTACGCAAACTGACTGACGCACTGCAGCAGGGCAACGGCTCCGGCAAGCCCGCCCCGCGCAAGTCCGCCGCGAAGCCCGCGGCACCGTCCCCCGCGCAGGCCGCCCGTCCGGGTCCGGCCGCGCCCAAGCCCGCGCCGCGTCCGGCGGCCGCGGAGAGCCCGGCCAAGCCCGCGCCGGCCGGCCCGGCGACCCCGGGTCCGCGTCCGACGCCGGGCCCGAAGCCGCCCGCGCCGAAGCCGGCGCCTGCGGCTCCCGCCGCGCCCGCGGCTCCGGCCGCTCCGGCTCCGGCCGCGCCCGAGTTCACCGCGCCGCCGTCGCCGAGCCCGGCCGCCGCGTCCTCCGGCGCTCCGGCCGCGCCGCGCCCCGGTGGCGCCCGTCCCGGTGCCCCCAAGCCCGGTGGCGCCCGTCCGGCGCCCGGCCAGGGTCAGCGTGGCGGCGACCGTCAGGGCGCTCCGCGCCCCGGCGGCCAGGGTGGCGCCCCGCGTCCGGGCGGTGCCCGTCCCGCGGGTCCGCGTCCGGGCAACAACCCCTTCACGTCCGGCGGCTCCACCGGCATGGCGCGCCCGCAGGCGCCCCGTCCCGGCGGCGCCCCGCGTCCCGGCGGCGGCCAGGGCGGTCCCGGCGGCGCCCCGCGCCCGCAGGGCCAGGGCGGTCCCGGCGGCGCTCCCCGTCCGCAGGGCCAGGGCGGTCCCCGCCCGACCCCGGGCGGCATGCCCCGTCCGCAGGCCCCGCGTCCCGGCGGCGGCCCCGGCGGCAACCGTCCGAACCCGGGCATGATGCCGCAGCGTCCCGCTGCGGGCCCGCGTCCCGGCGGTGGCCCCGGTGGCGGCCGCGGTCCCGGCGGCGGTGGCCGTCCGGGCGGTGGCGGCGGCGGTCGTCCCGGCTTCGCCGGTCGTCCCGGCGGTCCCGGTGGTGGCGGCGGCGGCTTCGCCGGTCGTCCCGGTGGTCCCGGTGGCGGCGGCGGTCGTCCGGGTGGTCCCGGTGGTGGCGGCGGTGGCTTCGGCGGCCGTCCCGGCTTCGGTGGCCGTCCGGGTGGTCCCGGTGGCCGTGGTGGCACGCAGGGCGCCTTCGGCCGTCCCGGCGGTCCCGCGCGTCGCGGTCGCAAGTCGAAGCGGCAGAGGCGCCAGGAGTACGAGGCCATGCAGGCCCCGTCGGTCGGCGGCGTGATGCTGCCTCGCGGCAACGGCGAGACCGTTCGCCTGTCGCGCGGTGCCTCCCTCACCGACTTCGCCGAGAAGATCAACGCCAACCCGGCGTCGCTCGTCGCGGTGATGATGAACCTCGGCGAGATGGTCACGGCCACGCAGTCCGTCTCCGACGAGACGCTGCAGCTCCTCGGCGACGAGATGAACTACACGGTTCAGATCGTCAGCCCCGAGGAGGAGGACCGCGAGCTGCTCGAGTCGTTCTCCATCGAGTTCGGCGAGGACGAGGGCGGCGAAGAGGCGCTCATGTCCCGTCCGCCGGTCGTGACCGTCATGGGTCACGTCGACCACGGTAAGACCCGCCTGCTCGACGCCATCCGCAAGACGAACGTCGTCGCGGGCGAGGCCGGTGGCATCACCCAGCACATCGGTGCCTACCAGGTCGCGACCGAGGTCAACGGCGAAGAGCGCGCGATCACCTTCATCGACACCCCGGGTCACGAGGCGTTCACCGCCATGCGTGCCCGTGGTGCGAAGTCCACCGACATCGCGATCCTCGTGGTCGCGGCCAACGACGGTGTGATGCCCCAGACGATCGAGGCGCTGAACCACGCCAAGGCGGCCGACGTGCCGATCGTGGTCGCGGTCAACAAGATCGACGTCGAGGGCGCCGACCCGACCAAGGTGCGCGGTCAGCTCACCGAGTTCGGTCTGGTGGCCGAGGAGTACGGCGGCGACACGATGTTCGTCGACATCTCCGCCAAGCAGGGTCTGCACATCGACTCCCTGCTCGAGGCCGTGGTCCTGACCGCGGACGCCTCGCTCGACCTGCGGGCCAACCCGGAGCAGGACGCGCAGGGCATCGCGATCGAGGCCCACCTGGACAAGGGCCGCGGCGCCGTCGCGACCGTCCTCGTCCAGCGCGGTACCCTCCGCGTCGGCGACACGATGGTCGCCGGTGACGCCTACGGCCGTGTCCGCGCGATGCTCGACGACAAGGGCGAGAACGTGGAAGAGGCGGGTCCGTCGACCCCGGTCCTCGTCCTCGGTCTCACCAACGTCCCGGGCGCGGGCGACAACTTCCTGGTGGTCGACGAGGACCGTACGGCCCGTCAGATCGCCGAGAAGCGCGCCGCCCGCGAGCGCAACGCCGCGTTCGCCAAGCGCGTCCGCCGCGTCTCGCTCGAGGACCTGGACAAGGTGCTCAAGGCCGGCGAGATCCAGCAGCTCAACCTCATCATCAAGGGTGACGCTTCTGGTTCCGTCGAGGCCCTGGAGTCCTCCCTGCTCCAGCTGGACGTCGGCGAGGAGGTCGACATCCGCGTGCTGCACCGCGGCGTGGGTGCGGTCACCGAGTCGGACATCGACCTGGCCATGGGCTCCGACGCCATCGTCATCGGCTTCAACGTCCGCGCGGCCGGCCGTGCCGCGCAGATGGCGGAGCGCGAGGGCGTCGACGTCCGCTACTACTCGGTGATCTACCAGGCCATCGAGGAGATCGAGGCGGCCCTCAAGGGCATGCTCAAGCCGGAGTACGAAGAGGTCGAGCTCGGCACGGCGGAGATCCGCGAGGTCTTCCGCTCGTCCAAGCTGGGCAACATCGCGGGTGTGCTCATCCGCTCCGGCGAGGTCAAGCGGAACACCAAGGCGCGACTGCTGCGCGATGGCAAGGTCATCGCGGAGGAGCTCAACATCGTCGGTCTGCGTCGCTTCAAGGACGACGTCACCGAGATCCGCGAAGGGTTCGAGGGCGGTATCAACCTCGGCAACTTCAACGACATCAAGGTCGACGACGTCATCGCGACGTACGAGATGCGCGAGAAGCCGCGGGCTTAGCGTTCGCAGGGTCGGGGGTTGCGCCGGGGCTTGGCCCCGGCGCGACCCCCGACCCCTTTTCGGCGCTTCGCGCCTCGTCCTCAAACGCCGGACGGGCTGTTCCCCTGCGGCGGGGGCGAAATCCCGTCGAGCCGGACCGCCGCTCGTTGTACGGTTCTGGTGACCCTGCCGACCGTGCGCAGGGCGCGATCCCGCACCGGCGGGTTATCCGGGCACACATGTTTGTGGGGACTCTGTCCTTCGACCTGCTCCTCGGCGACGTACATTCGCTGAAGGAGAAACGCTCCCTCGTCCGCCCGATCGTGGCGGAACTCCAGCGGAAGTACGCGGTGAGCGCGGCCGAGGTGGGCCATCAGGAACTGCACCGCAGGAGTGAGATCGGCATCGCGCTGGTCTCCGGGGACGCGGCGCACCTCACCGAGGTACTGGACCGGTGTGAACGGCTCGTCGCCGCCCGGCCCGAAGTGGAGCTGCTGTCGGTACGGCGGCGGTTCCACGGTGACGACGACGAATGACTCCCTGAACGACCAGCGACGAGCACAGCACAGAAGGAGACGGAGCAGTGGCCGACAACGCGCGGGCGAAGAGGCTGGCGGACCTCATCCGAGAGGTGGTGGCCCAGAAGCTGCAGCGCGGGATCAAGGACCCGCGGCTCGGCACGCATGTCACCATCACGGACACCCGGGTCACCGGTGACCTGCGGGAGGCGACCGTCTTCTACACGGTCTACGGCGACGACGAGGAGCGCGCGGCCGCGGCCGCGGGCCTGGAGAGCGCCAAGGGCGTCCTCCGCTCCGAGGTCGGGCGCGCGGCGGGTGTGAAGTTCACGCCGACGCTGACCTTCGTGGCGGACGCGCTGCCCGACAACGCGCGGGCCATCGAGGACCTCCTCGACCGGGCACGCGCCTCGGACGCGAAGGTCCGCGAGGCCTCCGCGGGCGCCGATTTCGCCGGTGAGGCGGACCCGTACCGCAAGCCCGGCGAGGACGAGGAAACGGACGGCGACGCCGCCTCATGACCAAGCGCACCACCACTACGCCGGACGGACTTGTCATCGTCGACAAGCCGTCCGGCTTCACTTCGCACGACGTGGTCGCCAAGATGCGGGGCATCGCCAAGACCCGCCGCGTCGGCCACGCGGGCACCCTCGACCCGATGGCCACGGGCGTCCTCGTGCTCGGCGTCGAGCGCGCCACCAAGCTCCTCGGCCATCTGGCGCTGACGGAGAAGGAGTACCTGGGCACGATCCGGCTCGGCCAGTCCAGCGTCACGGACGACGCCGAGGGCGAGATCACGTCCTCGACGGACGCCTCCGGCATCGAGCGGGACGCCGTCGACGCGGCCGTCGCCAAGCTCACCGGCGACATCATGCAGGTGCCGTCGAAGGTCAGCGCCATCAAGATCGACGGCAAGCGCTCGTACAAGCGGGCGCGCGAGGGCGAGGACTTCGAGATCCCGGCCCGGCCGGTGACGGTGTCCTCCTTCCAGGTGTACGACGTCCGCGACGCGGTCGCCGAGGACCGCACGCCCGTGCTCGACCTGGTCGTGTCCGTGGTCTGCTCCTCCGGTACGTACATCCGGGCGCTCGCCCGGGACATCGGCGCGGACCTCGGCGTCGGCGGGCACCTCACGGCGCTGCGCCGCACCCGCGTGGGTCCGTACAAGCTGGACTCGGCGCGGACCCTCGACCAGCTCCAGGAGGAGCTGACGGTGATGCCGGTCGCGGACGCGGCCGGTGCGGCCTTCCCGCGCTGGGACGTGGACGCCAAGCGGGCGCGGCTGCTCGTCAACGGCGTGCGGATCGAGATGCCCGAGGAGTACGCGGGTGCGGGGGCCGTGGCCGTCTTCGATCCCGAGGGGCAGTTCGTGGTTCTGGCCGAGGAGTCGCGCGGCAAGGCCAAGAGCCTCGCCGTGTTCGTCTGACGGCCGTCGCTCGGGTCTGTCGGGGAGCAGTGCTTTGAGCACTGCTCAAGTCCGCTGGGCCTGACGGCACTTGGCTTTGCGCGCTGTGGAGCGGCGGACGACTGTCCGCCGCTCCACAATCCCCCCCAAGGAAGGTCTATCCACGCCCGCCCGGCCTTTCACCCCTATGAGCAGGCGCTCGGAGTGAACCACGGGAGCGGAAGGGGGCGCGTTCGGCTCGCGTTCTGTCCCGCTGATCACCGCCGACCTACGGTCGGAGGAACGGGGGTCGGGAAGCGGTCGGGGAGGTGCGCGCATGGCGGGACGTGGCCCGCGGGCCCGGGGCGGCGGGGACCGGGCCCGGGGCCGGAGCGGGGCGGTCGCGGAGCCGGTCGAGGGGGGCGGCCCCCGGTGGTCCCTGGTGCGGATCTGCGACCTGGCGGGGCGCCCGCGCGGCGCCGGGTTCGCCGCCGACGAGCTCGGCACCGTGATCACCAGCCACGAAGCCGTCGACGGCCTCGCCCGGATCGTGCTGCACGCGGCGGGCGAGCGCACCTGCGTCGTGGCCGCCGACGCCGTGACGGCCCTTCCCGGGGCCGACCTCGCGCTGGTGCGCACCGAGGGCCTCGGCCTCAAGCCGCTGCCCGTCACCGTGCGCGAGGCCGTGCCGGTGGGCGCGTACGTACGGATCGCCGCGGGCGGCTGGCGGCAGGCGCGGGTCCTGGACTCCGCCTCGGTGACCTATGCGGCGACCGACCGCTTCCACGTCCTGGACGCCGCCATGGAGCTCGCCATCGGCACGGACGGCGCCGACGCCCTGCGCCTCGGCGGCGGGGCCGCGGGCGGGCCCGTCGTGGACGCCGCGTCCGGCGCGGTCCTCGCCGTCCTCGCCACCGCCCTGCACGCCCCGCACCGCGCCGCCGGTTTCGCGGTGCCGCTGCGGGAGGCGGCCGCCGCCGACCCGGACGGCCCCCTCGCCGAGCTCCTCGCCCGCAACGCGGCCACCGTGCCCGCCTACGGACCCGATCTGAACCTCGCGGGCGCGCTCCAGCTGACCGCCACGTCCGTGGGCTCCGACAGCCCTGCCGCACCCGGGCCCGAGCCGGTCGAACGGCCCGACACGGCACGGGAGTTCACCGCCTTCACCAGCGGTCCCGCGCGCGTCCTCGGGCTCGTCGGCGACCCCGGCACCGGACGGACCACGGAACTGGCCGCGCTCGCCGCCCGCCGCGCCCGGGGCGGCGCGCCCGCGCCCACCCTGTGGCTGCGCGGCGCCGACCTGCGCGACGCCGACACCTCGGTGGCCGACGCGGTGGGGCGCGCCCTGGAGCGGGCCGGGCGCATCACCGCCGCCTCGGACGAGAACCGCGCGGCGGGCGAGGGGCTCGGGGACATCTCCGCGGGCCGCGTCGCACGCCTCGTCCGGGACGCAGGACGGCCCCTGCTCCTGCTGCTCGACGGGCCCGAGGAGATGCCGCCCGTCCTCGCCCACCGCCTCGCCGAGTGGAGCACGGGCACCGCCGGGTGGCTGCGGGACACCGGGGCGCGGCTCGTCGTCGCCTGCCGCGCGGAGTACTGGGAGCGGGCCGGGGAGCACTTCCCCGCCGCCCTGCTGCACACCGGGGCGGAGGGCGCCCCCGGCCCGGGCGTCCCCGGCGCCCTCGGGGACGCGCTGCCCGGCTGCGTACGGCTCGGGGACCTGCCGGAGCCGCAGGCGCGCCGGGCCCGCGCGCGGTACGGCATCCCGGACGCGGCCCTCGCCGCCGCCGACGCCCGGCACCCCCTCGCGCTGCGGCTGCTCTCCGAGGTGCGGGCCGCGCTGCCCGGCGAGCCCCCCGGACGGCCGGGCCGGGAGGAGATCCTCGCCGCCCATCTGGACCTGATGAGCCTGCGCGTCGCCGTCCGCCTCGCCGCGGCGAACGGGCTGCGCGGGACGGCCGTGCGCCGGCTCGCCGCGCGCGTGGCGGGCCAGATCCACGAGGCGGCGCGGCGGTGCCTCGGGCCCGGGCAGGGGGAGCTCGACCGGGCCGCGTTCGAGGAGGTCTTCCCGTGGGGCGCCCTGCCGGGGCCCGACGGCTGCACCGGCTGGGCCTCCGCGGTCCTCGCGGAAGGCCTCATGGTCCCCGCGGGCACCGGGTACCGCTTCGCGCACGAAGAGGTCGCCGACTGGCTCCAGGGCACCCATCTGGACGTGGAGGGCGCCCTGACGTCCCTGGTGTTCCGCCACGCCGAGGGCCCGGCCCCCGCCACCCGCTCCCTGCCGGTGCCCCGGCACCGGATCGGCCCCGTGCTCGAAGCGCTGCTGCTCGTCGAGCGGCAGTGGGGCGCGGGGGAACTGGCCGTGTGCCTGGCGCGCCTTGCCGCCGCCGTCGAGGCGCTCGGCGCGACGGCGGCCCGCGGCGCCGCGCCACCGGAGAGCTCCCAGGACGCCGCCTGGTGGGCCAGGCACCTCCTGGGCGAGGTCCTCCTGCGCGTCCCCGACGCCAGCCCCTATCTGGACGTGCTCCGCGAGATCGCCGCGCACCGGCGGTTCCCCCCGGCCTTCTGGATGACCCTGCCCCTGCCCGACGCCACCCGCTACGACCTCCTGCGGGCCGTCGTGCCCCACGACGGCCCGCCCGGCACGGCGAACCGCGTCCTCGACGCCGTGGCCGAGCACCTCGCCGCCGACCCCGGCGCCGTCCAGCGCCACCTGACGCGCTGGTTCACCGACGAGAGCCCGCTGCGGGCCACCCCGGACGCCACTGTCGCCTCCGCCGCGCAGGCCCTGCTGCACACCCACCGGCACCGCGCCATCGACGACCTCACCGAAGCCCTGGCCGACTGCGCGCACACGCGCGCCGACGAACTCCTCGGCGCGCTCGCCGAGGACGAGCCCTCGGCGGTGTGCCGCGCCGTCGACCGCTGGGCGCGCGACGACCGGGCGGCGCGCCGCGTGGCCGCCGTGGTCTGGGGCCTGCGCACCGCCCGGCACGCCACCGGCGACGCCGACCGCACCCTGCTGCGGTACGCGGCCTACGCGCTGCTCGCCCGCCCGGGGGACGCCTCCCTGCACGGCGCCGCGCTCGCCCTGCTCGTACGGGACCCGCAGACCCGCGCCCGGCATCTGCCCACCGCCCTGAAGGCGTTCGCGGCGGGCGACCCGTGGCTGCCGGGGAGCGCCCTGGCGGCGGCCCTGACCACCGACCCCGATCCGGTGCTCGCGGCGTTCCGCGCCCGTCTCCACGGCCCCGGCACGGCGGCCGGAGACCTGCTGCGCGACCTCGCGGGAGTGACCTCGCCCGCCCTGGCGCGCCGCGTCGCCGCCCTGGTGCGCGACCACGCGGAGCAGTGCCCGGAGTCCGCGGAGGCCGTGGCCGCCTACGTCGACCGGCTCCTCGACCGGGGCCCCGGCGTGCGGGCCGTGCTGTTCCCGACGGTCACCGCGCTGCTGCGGAGCGGCGCCGCGGAGGTGCGCCGCGCCCTCGCCCCGGTCCTCGCGGCGCCCGGCGGCCAGGCCTCGCGGCCGCTGCGCGCCGAGCTGCTCGACCTGCTGCTCGCCCAGGAGCGGGACCCGGACGTCGTCGAGGCCGTGCTGCGCGCGGTCGGCGAGCGCGGCGGCGACGCCGAGCGGGACCGGCACCTGGTGCAGCGCGCGGGCCTGCTGCTCGGCCGCACGCCGGAGGGCGCGATCCGCTTCGACCGCGTCCTGGTGGACCTGGCGCGGTGCGCGCCGGGGTTCGCCGGGCGCCTCGCCCGCTGGATGGCGGACGCCCCGCAGGACTGGGCGGCCCTCATCGGCCCGAGCGCCCGCCGCACCGTGGAGGGGGTCGCGGACGCCGTCCCCGTGTCGGCGTGAGCTCCCCAAGTCGGCGTGAGCACCACCACCCCGGCCGATGCGAGCGACACCGTGTCGGCATGGCACTCTTAGACCTGCGCAATCGGCAAGGGAACGTACACACGTACGGGACGTACACGGGTTCGGCGAGGAGCGAAGACAGTGCAGCGCTGGCGTGGCTTGGAGGACATTCCCCAGGACTGGGGGCGCAGCGTCGTCACCATTGGTTCCTACGACGGCGTGCACCGCGGTCACCAGCTCATCATCGGCCGCGCGGTGGCCCGCGCGCGCGAGCTCGGCGTGCCCGCCGTGGTCGTCACCTTCGACCCGCACCCCAGCGAGGTCGTGCGCCCCGGCAGCCACCCGCCGCTGCTCGCCCCCCACCACCGGCGCGCCGAGCTGATGGCCGGCCTCGGGGTGGACGCCGTCCTCATCCTGCCGTTCACGACCGAGTTCTCGAAGCTGTCGCCCGCCGACTTCGTGGTGAAGGTCCTCGTCGACAAGCTGCACGCCAAGGCCGTCGTCGAAGGCCCCAACTTCCGCTTCGGACACCGCGCCGCGGGCAACGTGGAGGTCCTCGCCGAGCTCGGCGAGACGTACGACTACGAGGTCGAGGTCGTCGACTTGTACGTGAGCGGCGAGGCGGGCGGCGGCGAGCCGTTCTCGTCGACGCTCACCCGGCGCCTCATCGCCGAGGGCGACCTCGCGGGTGCCCACGAGATCCTCGGCCGCCCGCACCGCGTGGAAGGCGTGGTCGTCCGCGGCGCCCAGCGCGGCCGCGAGCTCGGCTTCCCCACGGCCAACGTGGAGACGCTGCCGCACACCGCGATCCCCGCCGACGGCGTGTACGCGGGCTGGCTGCACGCGCAGGGAGAGGCCATGCCCGCGGCCATCTCCGTCGGCACGAACCCGCAGTTCGACGGCACGGAGCGCACGGTCGAGGCCTACGCCATTGACCGCGTGGGCCTCGATTTGTACGGGCTGCACGTGGCCGTGGACTTCCTGGCCTTCGTGCGGGGACAGGCCAAGTTCGAGTCCATTGAGGCGCTGCTGGTCGCCATCGGTGACGACGTCAAGCAGGCCCGGGCGCTCGTCGAGGGCTACGAGGCCGACCGGGGCTGAGGCCGAACGCCCCTCGGCCCGTCCTCAGTCGTCGGACGGGCTGTCCGGGTTCCGCGCCGCCGTCGCCCAGTGACAGGCCACTTGGGGGCCGCCCCCGCCTGACAGGACCGGCAGGTCCTTCGTACGGCAGTCCCGGGCCACCCCCGCCCGCTCCGCCTCGCCGCCGGCGAGGACCTGGCAGCGGACGTGGAAGCGGCAGCCCGACGGGACGCGGGACGGGTCCGGGGGCTCGCCGGTGAGCACCACGGGCTCGCCCTCCGCCTCCGGCAGCACCGACAACAGGGCCTTCGTGTACGGGTGCTGAGGTGCCGTCAGGACCTCTTCCACGGCGCCCGTCTCGACGATGCGGCCCAGGTACATCACCGCCACCCGGTCGGCGATGTTCCACGCCAGGCCCAGGTCGTGGGTCACGACGAGCGCGGAGAGGCCGAGCTCGTCCCGCAGCCGGAGCAGCAGGGCGAGGATCTCGCCGCGCACGGACGCGTCGAGGGAGGCCACCGGCTCGTCCGCGACGATGAGTTCGGGCTCCAGGACCAGCGCGCCCGCGATGACGACGCGCTGGCGCTGGCCGCCGGACAGCTCGTGCGGGTAGCGCAGGAAGAACCGCTCCGGCGGGCGCAGCCCCGCCCGTGACAGGGCCTCGGCGACGGCCGCCCGCTCGTCCCCCGCGTACCGGTGGATGCGCAGGCCCTCGGCGACCGCTTCGTACACCGTGTGCCGCGGGTTGAGCGACCCGCTCGGGTCCTGGAGCACCAGCTGGACGCGCTTGCGGTACGCCTTCAGGGCGCGGGAGCGGTGGCCGAGCGGCTTGCCGCCGAACGTGACCCGGCCCGAGGTGGGCGGCACGAGGCCGAGCAGCGAGCGCGCGAGGGTCGTCTTGCCGCAGCCGGACTCGCCGACGAGCGCGACGATCTCGCCCGGCCTGATGTGGAGGTCCACGCCGTCCACGGCCCGCGCCGGATCCGCGCCGTGCCGCCCGGGAAACGTGATGTGCAGGTCGTCGGCCGCGAGCAGCGGCGCCGCTGCCGCCGACGGCACGGGCGGCGTGGCGGGGGAGTGGGTGGTCATGCGCGTCTCCTCGCGGCCGGGGGCCAGGGCGGGCGGATCGGGGTACGCGGCCCGGTCACGGCGCCCCGTCCACGGCCGCGGGGGCCTGCTGGGCGGGGACCTGGGAGCCCACGTGCACACAGGCGGCCCGGTGGGCCGGGCCCGCGGCGCGGAGGGCCTGGTCCTGATCGGCGCAGGAGTCGAGGGCCACCGGGCAGCGCGGATGGAACGTACAGCCCGGCGGGAGCGCCGAGGGGTCCGGCGGGTCGCCGGGCAGGCCGCGCGGCGCGAACCGCGAGCCGGGGTCCCCGACGCGCGGGAAGGCCGCCGAGAGGGCCTTGCCGTAGGGGTGCTGCGCCCGCTCGTACACGTCCCGGGCCGGGCCCTCCTCGACGACGCGGCCCGCGTACATCACCGCGAGCCGGTCGCAGGTGTCGGCGAGCACCGCCAGATCGTGGCTGATCATGATCAGGCCGAGGTCCTGCTCGGCCACGAGCTGTTCGATCAGGCGCAGGATCTGCGCCTGGATCATCACGTCGAGGGCGGTCGTCGGCTCGTCCGCGATGATCAGGCGCGGATCGCAGGCGAGCGCCATGGCGATCATCACGCGCTGGCGCTGGCCGCCGGACAGCTCGTGCGGATAGGCGTCCGCGCGTGCGCCCGGAAGGCCCACGTGTTCGAGCAGCTCACGGGCCTTCTTCTTGGCGCCCGCGGGGGTCGCCTTCCGGTGCAGCAGGATCGGCTCGGCGATCTGATCGCCGATGCGGTGCACCGCGTTCAGCGAGTGCATGGCGCCCTGGAAGACCACGGAGGCGCCCGCCCAGCGGACCGCGCGCACCCGGCCCCACTTCATGGTGAGCACGTCCTCGCCGTCGAGGAGCACCTGCCCGGACACCCGCGTCCCCGCCGGAAGCAGCCGCAGCAGGGCCAGGGCGAGCGTGGACTTGCCGCAGCCGGACTCGCCCGCGACGCCCAGCTTCTGCCCGGCGCCCACGGTCAGGTCGACCCCGCGCACGGCGGCGGCCCCGGACGCGTACGTCACTTCGAGGTTCCTGACGTCGAGCAGGGGCTGCCCGGCGTCCTGCCCGGCCGCGGCCGGGGGGTCGGTCACGGTGTGCGCGGTGGTCACGGATGCCTCTGGTTCGGCGGTCAACGGGACACCCCCAGCCTGGGGTTGAGCACGGACTCCACGGCCCGCCCGCACAGCGTGAACGCGAGCGCGACCACGGCGATCGCGATGCCGGGCGGCGCCAGGTACCACCAGTCGCCCGCGCTGACGGCACCCGCCTCGCGGGCGTCCTGGAGCAGCCCGCCCCAGGAGACCGCGGTCGGGTCGCCGAGGCCGAGGAAGGCGAGCGTGGCCTCGGTGAGGATGGCGCCCGAGATGACGAGGGTCGTCTGCGCGAGCACCAGCGGCATGACGTTCGGCAGCACGTGACGGAGCATGATGTGGGTGTGCCCGCCGCCGAGGGCGCGGGCCCGCTCGATGTAGGGGCGGGACTCGACCGCCAGGGTCTGCGCGCGCACCAGACGCGCCGTCGTGGGCCAGGTCGTGACGCCGATGGCCAGGATGATCGTGCTCAGGGAGCCGGACATCACGACGGCCAGGGCGATCGCGAGCACCAGCGTGGGCATCACGAGGAACCAGTCGGTGACGCGCATCAGGACCGTCCCGTACCAGCCGCGGTAGTGCCCCGCCGTGATGCCCACGACCGTGCCGATGGCCACGGAGAGGAACGCGGCGAGCAGCCCGATGGTGAGGGAGATCCGCGCCCCGTACACCAGGAGCGCGAGCAGGTCGCGCCCGAACTGGTCGGTGCCGAGCGGGAATTCGCCGTTGGGTGACTCCATGGCGTCGCCCGGGGCCCGGGTGACGCTGTCCGCGTCCGAGCCGACGAGCAGCGGCGCGAAGACCGCGGCGAGAGAGATCAGGACGAGCACGGCGAGGCCGAAGAGCCCCGCCCGGTGCGTGCGGTACTCGCGCCAGAAGCGGGCCGCGGAGTGCCGTCGGCGCGCCCGGGCGAGGGCCCGGGGGTGGGGCGCCGGGGCCGGCGCGGCGCTGGTCTCGGTCGTCATCGTCCCACCCTCGGGTCGAGCAGCGGATAGACCACGTCGGCGACCGTGTTCATGAGGATCACCGCGGTGGCGAAGACGAAGAACAGGCCCTGCACCAGGGGCAGGTCGGGCACGCTCAGCGCCTGGTAGAAGAGGCTGCCGAGCCCCGGCCAGGAGAAGACGGTCTCGACGAGGATCGCGCCCGCCACCACCGTGCCCAGGTTCACGAACATCAGCGTGACCGTCGGCAGGAGCGCGTTCGGCACGGCGTGGCGGCGGCGCACCAGGTCGTCCCTGAGCCCCTTGGCGCGGGCGGTCGTCAGATAGTCGCTGCCCATCTCGTCGAGCAGCGAGGAGCGCATGACGAGCAGCGTCTGCGCGTACCCGACGGCGACGAGCGTGAGCACCGGCAGGATCATGTGGTGCGCCACGTCCACCACGTACGCGACGCCGGTCTCGTCGCCGCTCTCCATGCCGCCGGTCGGGAAGAGGCCGGGCAGCGGCCCCGCGCCCACCGAGAAGGTGATGATGAGCAGCAGGCCGAGCCAGAACGACGGCACCGAGTACAGCGTCAGGGCGAGTCCGGTGTGGAACCGGTCCCCGAGGCGGCCGTTGCGCCACGCCGCGCGGGTGCCGAGCCAGATGCCGAGGAGCGTGTAGAGGACGTACGCCGTCCCGGTGAGCCACAGCGTCGGCCCGAGCGCCTCGGTGATCTTGTCCATGACCGGGGCGTGGAACTGGTACGACGTGCCGAAGTCCCCGGTCAGGACGTTGCCGCAGTAGTCGGTGAACTGCTTCCACACCGGGTCGTCGAGGCCGAACTCGGCTCGCATCGCGGCCAGTTGCTCGCTCGACACGCGGCGCCCGCCGGTCATCTGCTTCACCGGGTCGCCCGGGATGAGCCGGAAGAGGAAGAAGCTCGTGACGAGCACGGCGAACATCGAGACGAGCGCGCCGCCGAGCTTGCCCGCGACGTACGTCAGATAGGCGGTGGTGTTGCGGGCCCGGGGGCCGCGGCTCCGGCGGCCGGCCGGTGTGGCGGGACCGCCGGACGCCGCGTCCTCTGCCTCGGCGGCGAGGAGCGCCGCCGCGCTGTTGTCTGCCGCGGTCATGCGGTGCTCGCTGTGTGGGGCGCGGGGTTCTTCGTCATCCGTTACTCGCGGTCCTCTGCGGTCGAGCGGCGGCGCAGGGCGATCAGGGCTCCGCCGCCCACGACCACGGCCGCGGCGACGGCGATACCGATGATGACACCGGTGGAGCCGCCCCCATCGGAATTGCCGTCCCCACTCGCCGGGGTCGCCGACCACCAACTCCAATAGCCGTCCTGGCCGTAAATGTTGCCCGCGGCCTCCGGCATGGTGGTGACGGACTTGATCTGGTCGGTGCGGTAGGCCTCGACGGCGTTCGGGTACGCCATCACGTTCATGTAGCCCGAGTCGTACAGCCAGGACTGCATCTGCCGGACGATCGCCGCGCGCTTGGCCGGGTCGTACTCCGCGAGCTGCTTCTCGTACAGTGCGTCGAACTTCTTGTCGCAGATGAAGTTGTCGGTGGCGGCGCTCTCCTTCGCCTTCTCGGGGAGCGCGGCGCAGGTGTGGATGCCGAGGACGAAGTCCGGGTCCGGATTCACCGACCAGCCGTCGAAGGCGAGGTCGTACTCACCGGCGTACCAGGGAACGGAGACGTCGTCGAGGCAGTTCACCTTGAGCCCGATGCCGAGGTCGCCCCACCACTCCTTGAGGTACTTCCCGACGGCCTTGTCGTTGGGGTCGGTGGCGTGGCAGAGGATGCGGAAGTCGAGGGGCTTGCCGTCCTTGCCGACGCGCTTGCCGTCGCCGTTCTTCTTGTACCCGGCCTTGTCGAGGAGGGACGCGGCCCGCTTCGGGTCGTACGCGAGCTTCTGGTCCGCGGACGGCTGCCAGGCGTACTCGGAGAAGCGCGGCGGAATGTATCCGGCGCCCTCGACGGCGTTGCCCTGGAAGACCTTGTCCACGATCGTCTTGCGGTCGACGGACAGGAACAGCGCCTGCCGCACCCGCTTGTCGAGCAGCGCGGGATGGCCGTCGCCGAACTTCTTCCCGTCCCGGGTCCGCGCCCCCGGATTGGTGGCGATGGCGAAGAAGCGCCGCCCGGGGCCGTTGTTCACCTTGATGTCGGCCTCGCCCTTGAGGCCGTTGGCCTGGGCGGGCGTGAGCGCGGGCTGCCCGGCGACGAAGGACACCTCGCCCTTCTTGAGCGCGGCGACGGCAGCGTCCTGGTCCTTGTACGTCTTGAAGACCAGCTCGTCGAACTTCGGCGCCCCGCGCCAGAAGTCCTTGTTGGCCTTCAGCCGCACGTACCGGTCGACCTTGAAGTCGGAGAGGACGAAGGGGCCGTTCCCGACGACGGGGAAGTCCTTGTCGTTGTTGAACTTGGAGAGGTCGTCGACCTTCTCCCAGACGTGCTTGGGCACGATGGGGACGTCGAGCGCCGCCATCGTCGACTGCGGCTTCTTCAGCTCGATGACGAGCCGGGTGGGGGAGGGTGCCGTCACCTTCTTGAAGTTGGTGACGAAGTTGGAGTTGGCGGTGGCCGTGCCCTCCTTGGACATGATCTTGTTGAACGTCCAGGCGGCGTCCTCGGCGGTCGCCTTCTTCCCGTCCGACCACTTCGAGTCGGACCGGATGGTGTACGTCCACGTGAGCTTGTCCGCCGACGGCTTCCACTCGGTGGCGAACCCCGGGACGGTGTGGTTGTCCTTCGGGTCGTAGTTCGTCAGGTACTCGTACGTCAGCCGGTGGATGCTGGTGCTGAGCAGCCGCTGGGCCAGGAACGGGCTGAGCGAGTCCACGCTCTGCGCGACCGCGACGGTGAGCGTCTTCTTGCCGCCCTTGGCGTGGGCCTGCTGCGGAGCCGGGTTGAGCGGCGTCGCGAGCCCGGCCGTGAGGCCGAGGGCGGCGAGGGCGCCGCCCGCGACGAGGAGCCGGGAGCGGCTCGTGCTGGTTCTGCCGTGCTGATCTCGTGTGTCCATGGGTCGGTGACCTCGCGTCATCGCTCGCGCAGGGATGGCTGGTTACGACTGAGTACGACTGGTGCACATGGGGTCGATCAAGGAGGGGCCCGCTGGATGCTGTGTGTCTACCAGCGCCAGTCTGCACGCGTCAACGGCCGGTGAACCCCATGTGGCCTGCGGAAATAACGAGTTGACCGGGATTTCATCCGCATTGGTCAAGACCACTGAAGCCTTCCAGGCCAGGGGGTGGTACCGCTGTGGGCAGCTGGTTCGCCCCGAGGGCGGAACGGGTGGGCACAGCCTTGATGCGGCGCCACCGTTCCACTGGGCATGCGCCCAAATGGGGCGGGCCCGCACCGAATGACGGCACGGGCCCGAAGGGGGTGGAACGAGAGCTACTGCTGAGGCGGAGCCACCGGCCCAGACCCCGGCTGGGGCTGCTGGGGGTAGCCCCCGGGGGCGCCCCCGTACGGCTGGGCCCCCGGCGCGGGATACCCCTGCTGCCCCGGCAGTGGCGGAGCCACCCGCGGCGGCGGATTCCCGTCCGAGGTCCACAGCCCCTGTGCCTGCTGCGCCCGGGTGAAGTCCTCACCCACCATCGCGGCCAGCGTGAAATACGCCTCCCGCACCTTCGGCCGCATCATGTCGAGATCGACTTCGGCCCCGGCGGCGAGGTGCTCGTCGAAGGGCACCACGACCACCCCCCGGCAGCGCGTCTCGAAGTGCGACACGATGTCCTCCACCTTGATCATCTTGCCGGTCTCGCGCACCCCGGAGATGACCGTGATGGACCGCTGCACCAGGTCCGCGTACCCGTGCGCGGAGAGCCAGTCCAGCGTCGTGGAGGCGCTGGACGCCCCGTCCACGGACGGCGTGGAGATGATGATGAGCTGGTCGGCGAGGTCGAGCACCCCGCGCATCGCGCTGTAGAGGAGCCCCGTGCCCGAGTCGGTCAGGATGATCGGGTACTGCTTGCCGAGGACGTCGATGGCGCGCCGGTAGTCCTCGTCGTTGAAGGTCGTGGACACGGCGGGGTCGACGTCGTTGGCGATGATCTCCAGGCCGGACGACGCCTGCGAGGTGAAGCGCCGGATGTCCATGTACGAGTTGAGGTACGGGATGGCCTGGACGAGGTCGCGGATGGTCGCCCCGGTCTCGCGCCGCACGCGCCGCCCGAGCGTGCCGGCGTCCGGGTTGGCGTCGATGGCGAGGATCTTGTCCTGCCGCTCGCTGGCGAGGGTGGAGCCGAGCGCGGTCGTCGTGGTCGTCTTGCCGACGCCGCCCTTGAGGCTGATGACGGCGATGCGGTAGCAGGAGAGCACCGGGGTGCGGATCAGCTCCAGCTTGCGCTGCCGCTCGGCCTCCTCCTTCTTGCCGCCGAGCCGGAACCGGGAGCCGCCGACGGGGCGGCTGCTCTTGGTCCTCTGCTTCTTGTTGTTGAGCAGCCGGTCGGAGGACAGCTCCACGGCCGCGGTGTACCCGAGCGGCGCCCCCGGGTTGGTGCGCTCGCGCTGATCGTGCCGCACGGGCTGCGGCCAGGCGGTTCCGGTCCGCGGGTCGACGGGGGCCTGCGGCTGGGGCTGCTGTGCCTGCGCGGCCTGGACGGGAGGCAGGGGCTGCGCGGGCGGGAGCGGCTGCGGGGCGGCCTGCGGCGGCTGGGCCTGCTGGGGCACGGGGGCCGGATGGGCGTAGGCCTGCTGCGGTGCGGCGGCGGCCTCGGGCGCGGCCGGGGCGGGGAAGCCGTACCCGCCCTGAGGCGCGGGCGCGACCGGCCCGGCGGGCGCGTTCCAGGCCTGCGGTACGGGCGCGGGGGCCTGGGGCTCGACGGGCGGCTGGGCCTGGGCCTGCGGCGCGGCCGGGGGCTGCGCCTCGCCACCGGGCGCGACCTGGTGCTGCGCGGGCCACTGCGGCGCGGCCGCCGGTGCGGCGGGCTGGAACGCGGGCGGCAGCGGCGGCAGCCCGCCCTGCGGCGCGGGCGGCGGACTCCACGCGGGCGGCGCGGCGTCGGGCACGGCTTCCGGCGCCGCCGGGGGAGCGACGGCCTCGGCCGGGGCGGCAGGCACGGCTTCCGGCGCCGCCGGGGGAATGACGGCCTCGACCGGTGCGGCGGGCCCGCCCGTGGGCGGCGGAGCGACGATCGGGGCCCCGGTGGGCGGCGGCAGGTTGACGGGCAGGCCGGTGGGCGCCGGAGTGTCGGCGACCGCGCCGAAGGAGGGCGGGGCGTCGAGGGGAGCCTCGGTGGACGGCGCGTCGACCGGCGGGGCGGAGGGGAACGCGTCCACGGCAGCCGCGGGGGCAGCGCTCTCCCCGCCCCCGGCCTCACCGGCGGCCCCGGCCTGAGCCGCACCGCTGACGGAGTCATCGGAAGCCGTGGCATGAGGAGCGGCGTCGGACACTGTGCCGAGGCGGGTCGTGGCGTGGGGCGTTGCGTCGGGGGCCGTGTCGAGGGGGGCTGGGGCCTGGGGGGCGGCAGTGTCGGGCACCGTGCCGAGGCGGGTCGTGGCGTGGGGCGTAGCGTCGGGGGCCGTGTCGAGGGGGGCTGGGGCCTGGGGGGCGGCAGTGTCGGGCACTGTGCCGAGGCGGGTCGTGGCGTGGGGCGTAGCGTCGGGGGCCGTGTCGAGGGGGGCTGGGGCCTGGGGAGCGGCAGCGCCGCGCACCGTGCCGAGGGAAGCCGAGCCCTGGGAAGCAGCGGCGTCGGACCTCGTGCCAGCGGAAGCCACCTCCTCGGACGCCCCATCCCTGGAGCCCGAGCCGCCGGAGGCCGCCTCTTCTGCGGCCGTCTCCCCGGCGGTCGCGTCGCCGGACGGCACCACACCCTCCGCGGCCACCTCCTCCGCGCCTGCACCCTCCGCAGCCGAAGGCTCCCCGACCTCGGCCGCGCCTTCGGCACCGCCCTCCGCCTCGGTCGCTCCAGCGCCCTCTGCCTCACCGGCGGCCCGGTCCTCGGCCCGGGCGGCACCCTGCTCGGCCATCTCCCGCTTCAGCGCGGCAGCGGAGAACCGCATGGTCGCCCCGCTCTCCAGGTCGCCACCCTCGGCACCCGCACCGGCGACAGCCCCGCTCCAGTCCGAGGCCCCGCCGGAGACGGGCGGAGTCGTGGGAGGCGGCGGCACGGTCCAGTCCCGCTGGAAACCGCTGCCGACGGGAAGTTTGGGCACGGCCGTCATGGGAGCAGGCGCAGGCGCAGGGACGGGCGTACCACCGGAATCACCAGCACCAGCCCCAGCGCCAGGACCAGCACTCGTACCAGCACCAGAAACGGAACCAGCGTCGGAGCCGACCGCCCCCACCGCCTCACCCCCAGAGGGAGGAGGCGTGGACACCGGCGGCGCGGCCGACGTGTCCTGGCTGCTGTCGGAGGCGTTCTGCGTGTACCAGGCGGGCGGGGCGTAGTCGATGGTGAACTCGCCCGTCGTCTCGGCAGCGGACTCCGCGTCGGACTGATCGTCGACGGGTGTGTCCCAGCCGCCGCGGATCTTGTCCCGATCGCTGTTCACAATGCCTCCTGGTGTGCTCGAGCACGCTCATGCCGTGATGGGGGGCGACCGTTCCTGTCGTCCGATCCGCCTGGCTCTCCCCGTGGGACGGACGCGTGTGCCCCGCTCGCGGGTTCTGACGTCGCGCCCCGTCCCAGCCTAATCACCAACAGCACGAGCACGGCAGGCCAGTCCGCCCCCGGAACGACGTCCTTCACGCCACGTCTCACTCAAGGAGGGTCAACGACTCCCCACCATCACGAGCAAACCGGTCGCACACCGCCAAACGCCATGAAAAGCCCCTGTGGACAAGGCGAGAGGGCGGAAGCGGCACTCACCGCTTCCGCCCTCTGCGGGCTCCTGGCGCACCCGGCCGCTCGGCCGGGCCCGCGCGTCACTCCGTCGGCTCGGCCGCGGGCATGCCACCGTTGTGCGGGGCGGGCTCCAGGTCGAACTCCCCGTCCCGCGCGCCCAGTACGAAGGCGTCCCACTCGGCCTTCGTGTACCGCAGCACGGTCTCGGGCGCGAGGGACGACCGCATCGCCACCGCGCCGTCCGGCAGCTGGGCGATCTCCACCCGCTCCTCGTGCGCCTCGGTGCCGGGGGCGCTCTTCCATTCGACTCCGGAGATGTCGAGAGCGTAGAGCTCGTTCTTCTCGCGCTCCTTGCGTGCCCTGACTTCCTCGTCCTGTGCCTCGGCCATGGCGGAACGGCCCCTTCCCGACGTACGAACGCGCTGTGCGCACACCCTACTTGGCGGCCGACGCCCGCGGAGCGCATACGACCGGTCACGGCCGCGCGGCCGCCCGCGGGGTCACGACTTCTTGAGCGCGGCCAGGGCGTCCCGGGCGTCCGACTTGATCATCTTCTCGACCTCCTGCTCGGAGGGCGCCTTGGAGCTGCCGCTCGTACTGCTCCCGTACCAACTCCACTGGAGCTCGAAGGTGAACCAGCCGTCCCGCACGGCCAGCGTCATGCCGCCGAACTCCTTGGGCCCCGTCTTGCTGCCCGTCGAGGACCGCTTCTCCACGACGAGGAAGGCCTCGTCCCCGAAGCCGTCGACGGACTTCGTCTCGTACGCGTACGCCCCTTGCGACCGGTCCTCGAACCCCTTGTAGAGGGAGGCGAACTCCCCCTCCGGCTCGCTCTTCTTGTGCCACTGCGCCGTGCTGTTGACGAAGACGCTGCTGTAGTCGCTCGCGCTCGCGTTCTTGTCCTTGAGGCTCCAGTTGCAGTTGTTGACGTCGAGGCCCTGCTGCCGGGACGCGTAGTGGCTGTTCGGATCGCTGCCGAGCCGCGACTCGTAGCGCTCCTTGAAGGCGTCGATGGTGACGGCGTCGCAGAGGTTCTTCTGGACGTGGTACCCGGCGAGGTCGGCCTCGTCGTCACCGCCCCCGAGCGTGCCGCCCGCGAACAGCACGCCCGCCCAGACCGCCGACGCGACCACCGCGCCGCCGAGGCCCCACACCCAAGGGGGCACGGGTCTCTTCGCCGCGGGTGGCGGCCCCTGGGGCGGGAACGCGGGCGGCTGCCCCGCCGGGGCCGGGGGCTGCGCGTAGGGGCTCGGGGGCACCGGGCCCGGCGGCTGCTGGAGGTAGGGGTTCTGCTGGTACGGATTCGGCTGCTGCGGGCCGGGCTGCTGCTGCGGCGGTATGGACATGGTGGGCAACGTACCCAACGCCCGTGCTGGAACCCGCCAGTCCGGAGGTATCCACGGCCCTCGCCCCACCGGCGGGAGGTCGGCAGGAGGACACCGGCGTACGGAGCCGCGCGGCCCTTCCGTACTCTGCCTTCGGCGCTGACCAGTTGACGTGCGGCGCCCCAGTGTCATCCCGCCTCTTGGTCGACCCGGAGAAAGGCGCCCCAGCGTGAGCCAAGGCCCACCCCGTTCCCAGTTCACCCAGTCCGTCCTGGCCGTGGACAACGCGCGCAAACAGCGCCGCACGCGCCTGCTCGCGGGCCTGGCCGGGCTCCTGGCCCTCGTGCTGTGCGCGGGCGGCTGGATGGTCTGGGCCGCGGCCGACGACGGCGAGGCGGGGAACCAGGGAGCGAAGGCCGTCCAGCAGGCGCCGGACGACATCAGGAACACCGTCGAGACGGCCCCGAGCTCCCCCGTGGGCCACCTGGCCGTCGACTACCGGGAGAAGGGGTTCGAGAAGCGGTTCGGCAGGGACGCCTCCGTGCGCGCCCCCGGCACCTGGGCGACGGACAAGACCCTCGTGCGCGGCGTGGGCGGCACCCTCAAGGGCTTCGAGCTCGGGACGTCCAAGGAGGTGTGGTCGACCGACCTGGGCGGACCCGTCTGCGGCACCACCCGGCACGTCACCGCGGACGGCCGCACGGCCGTCCTCTTCCAGGAGCCCCCGAAGCCCGCCGAGGACGACGACAAGAAGAGCGACGGCAAGGACAAGAAGAAGGACGGCAAGAACGACGACAAGAAGGGGAGCAAGAACAAGAAGAAGGGGAGCAAGAAGGACGACAAGAAGAAGAGCGACGACAAGGGGAAGGGCAAGGGCAAGAAGAAGGGCAAGGGCAAGAAGGACCGCGCCGACACCCCCGCCCCGGGCCCGTGCACCCGGCTCGCCCTCGTCGACCTCGACACCGGCAAGAAGCTCTGGCAGGCCGCGCTCCCCGACGCCGAGGACGCCTCCCCGACGAGCACGAACGTGACCCTGACCCGCGGGACGGTCACCGTCGCCTGGGGCCGGGGCTCCGTCGCGTACGACATGAAGGCCGGGAGGCCGCTCTGGCGGAACACGCGCCCCTCGGTGTGCGAGAACGCGGGCCTGGCCGGCGGGAACGTCCTGCTCGCCCTGCACCGGTGCGGCGCCGACGCCGACCGTACGTACCGCGTCCAGCGCCTCGACCCGCGGACGGGCAAGCCGCTGTGGACGTACAACGTGGCCAGCGGCGTGCAGAGCGTGCACCTCGTGTCGTCCGAGCCCGCCGTGGTGGCCGTCGCGGTCAGGGGCTCCGGCGTGGACAAGCTGCTCGCCCTCGACGACCTCGGCGCCTACCGGTCCACGGTCGACATGCCGGAGGGCCGCTACATCGACGACTGCTTCACGGCCCGCTTCGGGACCGTGGAGACCTGCGACGCGATCGTGGCGGAGCGCGACCGGCTGTTCCTCGCGACCAAGCCCAAGGACCCCGAGGTGAACCGGATCGTCTCGTTCGATCTGGCGACGGGCAAGGTCGTCCGCAGGTTCGACTCGCGGGGCCGCGGTGCGATGTACCCGCTGGAGCTCAGCGGCGGCAAGCTCCTCGCCTTCCGGGGGAGTGCCGACGGAGTCGCCCCGGACGCCGTCGTGAGCCTGGACCCGGAATCGGGCAGGGAGACCCCGTTCCTGCTGTTCAGCGTCCCGGATGCCGCCGGACCCGTGAAGCCGGGGGAGACCGACGTGCTCGTCGAGGGCGGCCGGGTCTTCATCGCCCCCAAGGAGCTGCGCGCCGAGCGGGGCGAGGACGGGGAGGGCGCGGCCTACGGCGCCCTGGGCGTCGAGGGGGCGTGACCGGCGGAAACCTGGCGCGCGACCCCCGGCAGCGCATCATGGGACCGGCCCCGGACCGCCCCCACGCCGGTCGCGGAGAGCCGACACGCCCAGGCTGGTACGCTGTGTAACGCTCGCTTGTCTGCGCACATCCCCAGGCCCCCGGCCGGTGGACCGCGCGACGCGGCATCCCGCCGCAAGGCGGACCCCACCTCTCCCGGGTGGACCCCCTGCCTCCCGAGTACCGGAAGCACCCCTGAGAAGAAGACCAGGGGCGCTCGGAGGCGAACAAAGACATCACAAGGAGTTCGCGTGTCGCTCGACGCCGCCACGAAGAAGCAGATCATGACCGAGTTCGGCCAGAAGGAGGGCGACACCGGCTCCCCCGAGGTCCAGGTCGCGCTGCTCTCCCGCCGCATCTCGGACCTGACCGAGCACCTGAAGACGCACAAGCACGACCACCACTCCCGTCGTGGTCTGCTGATCCTGGTCGGCCAGCGTCGCCGCCTGCTTCAGTACCTGGCCAAGAAGGACATCCAGCGCTTCCGCGCCCTGGTCGAGCGCCTCGGCATCCGCCGCGGTGCGGCGGGCGCCAAGTAAGACGCCGTGAAGGGAGCGGTTCCCACTCGAAGCACTCGAAGGGGGCCGCTCCCTTTGCTGTACGTGCGCGGTGTCACCGACGCTTTGTAGTCTGGTGACGTCCGACACAGCCCCGGACGTGCAAGCGGGGCCCGGCGCGCCCGCGCGGGCCTCACCGCACGACCACGGGCACAACCACATAAGGAGAGGCGCACCCAGCCGCCGCCGGTCCTCGGTAGTGGTCTCCGGGATACGCGAGTACGAGTCCCCGGGGGCTTCGATCGAAGACCGGCCCGCACCCACGGCGCGCTTCTCCGCACCGCTCCCACGCCACACGGGCAGGGGCGGACCCCGGGCCACACGGGCCCAGGGGTGAAAAGACGATACGTAACGGAGAAACCGCTAGTGGAGAACGAGACCCACTACGCCGAAGCCGTCATCGACAACGGCACCTTCGGCACCCGCACCATCCGCTTCGAGACGGGCCGCCTGGCCCGTCAGGCCGCCGGCTCCGCCGTCGCCTACCTGGACGACGACACGATGGTCCTCTCGGCCACCACCGCGTCCAAGAAGCCCAAGGACCAGCTCGACTTCTTCCCCCTGACGGTGGACGTCGAGGAGCGGATGTACGCGGCCGGGAAGATCCCCGGTTCCTTCTTCCGTCGTGAGGGCCGTCCCTCCGAGGACGCCATCCTCACCTGCCGCCTCATCGACCGCCCGCTGCGCCCGTCCTTCAAGAAGGGCCTGCGCAACGAGATCCAGGTCGTCGAGACGATCATGGCGCTCAACCCCGACCACCTGTACGACGTGGTCGCGATCAACGCCGCCTCCTGCTCCACGCAGCTCGCCGGCCTGCCCTTCTCGGGCCCGATCGGCGGCACGCGCGTGGCGCTCATCAAGGGCCAGTGGGTCGCCTTCCCGACGCACACCGAGCTCGAGGACGCCGTCTTCGACATGGTCGTCGCCGGTCGCGTCCTCGAGGACGGCGACGTCGCGATCATGATGGTCGAGGCCGAGGCCACCGAGAAGACCATCGAGCTCGTCAAGGGCGGCGCCGAGGCGCCGACCGAAGAGGTCGTGGCCGCCGGCCTCGAGGCCGCGAAGCCCTTCATCAAGGTCCTCTGCAAGGCCCAGTCGGACCTCGCCGCCAAGGCCGCCAAGCCCACCGGTGAGTTCCCGATCTTCCTCGACTACGAGGACGACGTGCTCGAGGCCCTCACGGCCGCCGTCAAGCCCGAGCTCGCCCAGGCGCTGACCATCGCGGGCAAGCAGGAGCGCGAGACCGAGCTGGACCGCGTCAAGGCGCTGGCCGGCGAGAAGCTGCTCCCGGAGTTCGAGGGCCGCGAGAAGGAGATCTCCGCCGCGTACCGCTCGCTGACCAAGTCCCTGGTCCGTGAGCGCGTCATCAAGGAGAAGAAGCGCATCGACGGCCGCGGTGTCACCGACATCCGCACCCTGGCCGCCGAGGTCGAGGCCATCCCGCGCGTGCACGGCTCCGCCCTGTTCGAGCGCGGCGAGACCCAGATCCTGGGCGTGACGACGCTGAACATGCTCCGGATGGAGCAGCAGCTCGACACGCTTTCCCCGGTGACGCGCAAGCGCTACATGCACAACTACAACTTCCCGCCGTACTCCACCGGCGAGACCGGCCGCGTCGGCTCCCCCAAGCGCCGCGAGATCGGCCACGGCGCCCTCGCCGAGCGCGCCCTCACGCCGGTGCTCCCGACGCGCGAGGAGTTCCCCTACGCGATCCGTCAGGTCTCCGAGGCCCTCGGGTCCAACGGCTCGACGTCCATGGGCTCCGTCTGCGCCTCCACCATGTCGCTGCTGAACGCCGGTGTGCCCCTGAAGGCCCCCGTCGCCGGCATCGCCATGGGTCTGATCTCCCAGGAGATCGACGGCGAGACGCACTACGTCACCCTCACCGACATCCTCGGTGCGGAGGACGCCTTCGGCGACATGGACTTCAAGGTCGCCGGCACCAAGGAGTTCGTGACCGCCCTCCAGCTCGACACCAAGCTGGACGGCATCCCGGCCTCCGTCCTGGCCGCCGCCCTGAAGCAGGCCCGCGACGCCCGCCTGCACATCCTCGACGTGATGATGGAAGCGATCGACGTTCCGGACGAGATGTCCCCGAACGCGCCGCGGATCATCACCGTCAAGATCCCGGTGGACAAGATCGGTGAGGTCATCGGCCCGAAGGGCAAGATGATCAACCAGATCCAGGAGGACACCGGCGCCGACATCACGATCGAGGACGACGGCACCATCTACATCGGTGCCGCCGACGGCCCGGCCGCCGAGGCCGCCCGCGCCACGATCAACGGCATCGCCAACCCGACCATGCCGGAGGTCGGCGAGCGCTACCTGGGCACCGTCGTGAAGACGACGACCTTCGGCGCGTTCGTGTCGCTGCTCCCGGGCAAGGACGGTCTGCTGCACATCTCGCAGATCCGCAAGCTCGCCGGCGGCAAGCGCGTGGAGAACGTCGAGGACGTCCTCGGCGTGGGCCAGAAGGTCCAGGTCGAGATCGCCGAGATCGACTCCCGCGGCAAGCTCTCCCTGATCCCCGTGATCGAGGGCGAGGACGACGCCGACAAGGCCGAGGACACGAAGGACGACGCCGCCAAGTGACGTCCCGTAGCTCCAAGGCGACGGCCCGCACCTCCTCGGAGGCGCGGGCCGTCGCCCGTACCCAAACCTTGATCAAGGGCAGCAACGGCATCGGCACGGTCCGTAAGACCACCCTCCCCGGAGGGCTGCGCGTCGTCACCGAGACCCTCCCGTCGGTCCGCTCGGCCACCTTCGGCATCTGGGCCCACGTGGGCTCCCGCGACGAGACGCCGTCCCTGAACGGCGCGACGCACTACCTGGAGCACCTCCTCTTCAAGGGCACCAGGAAGCGCAGCGCCCTGGACATCTCCTCCGCGATCGACGCCGTCGGCGGGGAGATGAACGCCTTCACGGCCAAGGAGTACACGTGCTACTACGCGCGCGTGCTCGACACCGACCTGCCGCTGGCCATCGACGTGGTCTGCGACATGCTCACCGGCTCGCAGATCCGCCAGGAGGACGTCGACGCCGAGCGCGGCGTCATCCTCGAAGAGATCGCGATGACGGAGGACGACCCGGGCGACTGCGTGCACGACCTGTTCGCGCACACGATGCTCGGTGACACCCCCCTGGGCCGCCCGGTCCTCGGCACGGTCGACACGATCAACGCCCTCACCGCGGACCGCATCCGCCGCTTCTACAAGCGGCACTACGACCCCACCCACCTGGTCGTCGCCGCCGCGGGCAACGTGGACCACCAGAAGGTCGTCCGCCAGGTCCGCGCCGCGTTCGACAAGGCGGGCGCCCTCACGCGCACCGACGCCACGCCCATCGCCCCGCGCGCGGGCGTGCGCCGCGTACGCACCACGGGCCAGGTCGAGGTCATCGACCGCAAGACCGAGCAGGCCCACGTCATCCTCGGCATGCCGGGCCTGGCCCGCACCGACGAGCGCCGCTGGGCCATGGGCGTGCTGAACACCGCGCTCGGCGGCGGCATGTCCTCGCGCCTGTTCCAGGAGGTCCGCGAGAAGCGGGGCCTGGCCTACAGCGTGTACTCGTACACCTCGGCGTTCGCCGACGCCGGACTGTTCGGCGTGTACGCGGGCTGCCGCCCCAGCCAGGTCCACGACGTCCTCAAGATCTGCCGGGACGAGCTCGACCACGTCGCCGAGCACGGTCTGACGGACGACGAGATCAGGCGGGCGATAGGCCAGCTGGCGGGCTCCACGGTCCTCGGCCTCGAGGACACCGGCGCGATCATGAACCGCATCGGCAAGAGCGAGCTGTGCTGGGGCGAGCAGATGTCGGTCGACGACATGCTGGCCAGGATCGCGGAGGTCACCCCGGACGAGGTGCGCGAGGTGGCCCGCGACATCCTGGGGCAGCGCCCGTCGCTCTCCGCGATAGGCCCGCTGAAGGACAAGCAGGCCGCCCGCCTGCACGAAGCGGTGGCCTAGGCCCGGGACTCCCGGACCAAGACCCCGTCCGACTCATAACTCGGTTAAGGAAACAGGCAGATGAGCAAGCTGCGCGTGGCGGTCATCGGCGCCAAGGGCCGGATCGGCTCCGAGGCCGTACGAGCCGTCGAGGCGGCCGACGACATGGAACTGGTGGCGGCCCTCGGCCGCGGCGACAAGCTGGAGGCGCTGGTCGAGGCCGGCGCCCAGGTCGCGGTCGAGCTGACCACGCCCGGTTCTGTGATGGGCAACCTCGACTTCTGCGTCCGGCACGGCATCCACGCCGTCGTCGGTACGACGGGCTGGACCGACGAGCGCCTCGCGCAGCTGCGCACCTGGCTGGACGCCGCCCCGGGCACCGGCGTCCTGATCGCGCCGAACTTCTCCATCGGCGCGGTCCTCACCATGAGGTTCGCGCAGCTCGCGGCGCCCTACTTCGACTCCGTCGAGGTCGTCGAGCTGCACCACCCGCACAAGGCCGACGCCCCCAGCGGGACCGCCACGCGCACCGCCCAGCTCATCGCCGAGGCGCGCCGGGCGGCGGGCAGCGCCCCGCAGCCGGACGCCACGGAGACCGCCCTCGAGGGCGCCCGCGGCGCGGACGTCGACGGCGTCCGCGTGCACGCGGTGCGGCTGAACGGCCTCCTCGCCCACCAGGAGGTCCTGCTCGGCGGCGAGGGCGAGACCCTCACGATCCGCCACGACTCGCTGCACCACAGCAGCTTCATGCCGGGCATCCTCCTGGGCGCCCGCCGGGTGGTGGAGACTCCGGGCCTCACCTTCGGCCTGGAACACTTCCTGGATCTGGACTGAGCCGAGCCGAAGCCATGCGCGCAAAGATCACCTACGCCGTCACGGCCGCCGTCCTGGTCGTCTACTTCGTCCTGGTCGGCAGCCGTGGCGTGCTGCTCATACAGCACGGCACCGTGCTCACCGTGACCTTCGGGGTCGCGGTGCTCGTCCTGCCGGTCATCGGCGTGTGGTTCCTGTGGCAGAACACGCGCTTCGTCCAGCGGGCCAACCGGCTCGCGGCCGAGCTGGAGGCCGAAGGCGGCCTGCCCGTCGACGAGTTGAGGCGCACGCCCAGCGGGCGCATCGACCGCGACTCGGCCGACGAGGTCTTCGCCCGGCGCAAGGCCGAGACGGAGGACACCCCGGACGACTGGCGCTGCTGGTTCCGCCTCGCCATCGCCTACCACGACGCCCGGGACACCCCCCGCGCGCGCAAGGCCATGCAGCGGGCCATCGCCCTGCACGAGGGCAGGCCGCTGAGCGTCTGAGGGCCCGCGCCCGGATGCCGTACGCGCGCGGGCTAGGCCGTACGGCCGTATTCGTCGGCCCACACCTCGATGGTGTCGGCGGCCCGGTCGAAGGCGGTGCGGCGCGCGAGGAAGTCCGCCCCGCGGTCGGTGAGCAGCGTCGCCCGCTCGCCCGCGGGCCGGTCGAGGCGGACGAGCGTCAGCGCCTGTCCCTGCACCGTGCGGGGCAGGCCGAGCCACCGCACGGGCTGCTGAATGGTGCGCACGGAGGCGATCCGCGCCCACGGCACGGTCCGGGTGCGGAAGAAGGTCACGTGCCGCAGGCCGTGCGCGCTGACCCAGGTGCCCACGCGCAGCAGCCGGACGGCGGCGCAGATGACGAGGACGGCCACGCCCACGCAGATGCCCGCGCCCGGCAGGGCGCCCGCGAAGGCGATGATCACGGCGGCCACGAGGACGAACGAGGCGAGGAGCAGCAGGACCGCGGCGGCGGCCACGCGCCAGGGACCCGGGCGGTAGGGCCGCCGCCAGTGGTCGCGGTCGTCGAACGGGAGCGCGGCGTCCTTGCCCGCGTCGTCGAAAGCGCGGTCCGCGGTCAGGAAAGGCAGGGGCACGGCTGGTCCTCACTCACTCCACGCACGGGTTGTGCCCGGTGAGGCTATCGAGCCGTGTCCCCTGCTACCAGCGTTGGGGGCCCAAGGGGGTGCCCGACGGGGCCAAGGGGGTGCCTCGGCGCCCGTCCGTGTCGTACGCGGCCGTCAGCGGCCGTCGGAGGCCTCGGACTGCTGGGTCTTGGCGGGCGACTGGTCGGCGGACATCGCGGGCATGCCGAAGAGCACGGAGCCCACGAGACCGGCGACCACGGTGAGCCCGATGAGCGTACGGCCCACGAGCTGACCGGCCGTGGCGCGCTCACGGGGTGGGGGAGTGACATTGCTGCGGAACTTGTCGGCTTCGGCGATGAAGGCGAACGGGACGGGCTCTCGCCGACGGAACATGGGGCGCGCTTCTCCTCACGAGTCTCGAACGGAACTCTGTCACCTACACAGACGCTCGAATCGACCAAAAGGTGCCCAGTTTCGGCAAATTCGCCGAAGATTGTCATGAGGGATCACCACACGGCCGATTGCCGGGACTGCGCCCCGGAGCGGTCACCGTCCCGCGACGCACGCCGAGTTCGACGGCCGCGCTCCCGGCCGTCCCGGCCGCCGCACCGGGGCACATCCGGCCCGGCACGGCACAGATGTACGGATGAGCCGACGGAAGTGTCCGTATTGCGGCTTTTCTAGAAGTTCATCTAGCCTGATCAAACGGACCCGGCACTGCTTGAACCCCCGAGCAGGCAGTGCCGGGCTCCCTGAGTGTCAGACCCAGCACATCCCCCGAGGGGCGACCCCGCGCTGAGCAGCGAGTAGCGTGTTACCCATGGCTCCGACCTCGACTCCGCAGACCCCCTTCGGGCGGGTCCTCACCGCCATGGTCACGCCCTTCAGGGCGGACGGCGCACTCGACCTCGACGGCGCGCAGCAGCTCGCCGCCCACCTGGTGGACGCAGGCAACGACGGCCTGATCGTCAACGGCACCACCGGCGAGTCCCCGACCACCAGCGACGCGGAGAAAAACGAGCTCGTACGGGCCGTCCTCGAAGCGGTCGGCGACCGCGCCCACGTCGTCGCCGGCGTCGGCACCAACGACACCCGCCACAGCATCGAGCTGGCCCGCGCCGCCCAGGCCGCCGGTGCCCACGGCCTGCTGACGGTCACCCCGTACTACAACAAGCCCCCGCAGGAAGGCCTCTACCGGCACTTCACCGCGATCGCCGACGCCACCGAGCTGCCGGTGATGCTGTACGACATCCCGGGACGCAGCGGCGTACCGATCAACACCGAGACGATCGTGCGTCTCGCCGAGCACCCGCGTATCGTCGCCAACAAGGACGCCAAGGGTGACCTCGGCCGAGCCGGCTGGGCGATCGCCCGCTCCGGTCTCGCCTGGTACTCCGGTGACGACATGCTCAACCTGCCGCTCCTCTCGGTCGGCGCGTGCGGCTTCGTCTCCGTGGTCGGCCACGTGGTCACGCCCGAGCTGCGCGCCCTGCTGGAGGCGTACCTCAACGGCGACGTGCAGAAGGCCACGGAGATCCACCAGAAGCTCCTTCCGGTCTTCACGGGCATGTTCCGTACGCAGGGAGTGATCACCAGCAAGGCGGCGCTCGCCCTGCAGGGACGCCCCGCGGGACCGCTGCGGCTGCCGCTCGTGGAGCTCTCGCCGGAGGAGACGGCCCAGCTCAAGATCGATCTTGCGGCCGGCGGGGTACAGCTCTAAACACAGACTTCACAACTCAATACGCAACACATCGCAGGCCAGGTGCCTGCACCCACAACTGCTACTGCACGAACGTCACGCGCGCCACGTGCCCCGGAGGTACGTGGCGCGCGTGGTGAGGAGAGTCTTTTGAGTCATCCGCATCCTGAACTCGGCGCTCCGCCGAAGCTCCCGAAGGGCGGTCTGCGGGTCACCCCGCTCGGCGGCCTCGGCGAGATCGGCCGGAACATGACGGTCTTCGAGTACGACGGGCGTCTGCTGATCGTCGACTGCGGAGTGCTCTTCCCCGAGGAGGAGCAGCCCGGAATCGACCTGATCCTGCCGGACTTCACGTCCATCCGTGACCGCCTCGACGACATCGAGGGCATCGTCCTCACGCATGGCCACGAGGACCACATCGGCGGTGTCCCCTTCCTCCTGCGCGAGAAGCCGGACATCCCGCTGATCGGCTCCAAGCTGACCCTCGCCCTGATCGAGGCGAAGCTCCAGGAGCACCGCATCCGCCCGTACACGCTCGAGGTCGCCGAGGGCGACCGGGAGCGTCTCGGCCCCTTCGACTGCGAGTTCGTCGCGGTCAACCACTCCATCCCGGACGCCCTCGCGGTCGCGATCCGCACGCCCGCGGGCATGGTCGTGCACACGGGCGACTTCAAGATGGACCAGCTGCCGCTGGACCGGCGCCTGACGGACCTGCACGCGTTCGCGCGACTGAGCGAGGAGGGCATCGACCTCCTCCTCTCCGACTCGACGAACGCCGAGGTCCCGGGCTTCGTCCCGCCCGAGCGGGAGATCTCGAACGTCCTGCGGCAGGTCTTCGCGGGTGCCCGCAAGCGCATCATCGTGGCGAGCTTCGCCAGCCACGTCCACCGCATCCAGCAGATTCTGGACGCGGCGCACGAGTACGGCCGCCGGGTCGCCTTCGTCGGCCGCTCGATGGTCCGGAACATGGGCATCGCCCGTGACCTCGGCTATCTGCGGGTACCGCCGGGCCTGG
>NZ_JALDMY010000001.1:6937500-9741347 GCF_022698285.1 Streptomyces sp. AN091965
TAGGCAAATCCGGATGACATGAGGGTGAGACCTGATGCCGAGCCGATTGTGGTGAAGTGGATGATCCTATGCTGTCGAGAAAAGCCTCTAGCGAGTTTCATGGCGGCCCGTACCCTAAACCGACTCAGGTGGTCAGGTAGAGAATACCGAGGCGTTCGGGTGAACTATGGTTAAGGAACTCGGCAAAATGCCCCCGTAACTTCGGGAGAAGGGGGGCCACACCCGGTGACGGCACTTGCTGCCAGAGCTGGGGGTGGCCGCAGAGACCAGCGAGAAGCGACTGTTTACTAAAAACACAGGTCCGTGCGAAGCCGTAAGGCGATGTATACGGACTGACGCCTGCCCGGTGCTGGAACGTTAAGGGGACCGGTTAGTCACTCTTCGGGGTGGCGAAGCTGAGAACTTAAGCGCCAGTAAACGGCGGTGGTAACTATAACCATCCTAAGGTAGCGAAATTCCTTGTCGGGTAAGTTCCGACCTGCACGAATGGCGTAACGACTTCTCGACTGTCTCAACCATAGGCCCGGTGAAATTGCACTACGAGTAAAGATGCTCGTTTCGCGCAGCAGGACGGAAAGACCCCGGGACCTTTACTACAGTTTGATATTGGTGTTCGGTTCGGCTTGTGTAGGATAGGTGGGAGACTGTGAACCCGGTACGCCAGTATCGGGGGAGTCGCCGTTGAAATACCACTCTGGTCGTGCTGGATGTCTAACCTGGGTCCGTGATCCGGATCAGGGACAGTGTCTGATGGGTAGTTTAACTGGGGCGGTTGCCTCCCAAAGGGTAACGGAGGCGCCCAAAGGTTCCCTCAGCCTGGTTGGTAATCAGGTGTTGAGTGTAAGTGCACAAGGGAGCTTGACTGTGAGACTGACGGGTCGAGCAGGGACGAAAGTCGGGACTAGTGATCCGGCGGTGGCTTGTGGAAGCGCCGTCGCTCAACGGATAAAAGGTACCCCGGGGATAACAGGCTGATCTTCCCCAAGAGTCCATATCGACGGGATGGTTTGGCACCTCGATGTCGGCTCGTCGCATCCTGGGGCTGGAGTCGGTCCCAAGGGTTGGGCTGTTCGCCCATTAAAGCGGTACGCGAGCTGGGTTTAGAACGTCGTGAGACAGTTCGGTCCCTATCCGCTGTGCGCGTAGGAATATTGAGAAGGGCTGTCCCTAGTACGAGAGGACCGGGACGGACGAACCTCTGGTGTGCCAGTTGTTCTGCCAAGGGCATGGCTGGTTGGCTACGTTCGGGAGGGATAACCGCTGAAAGCATCTAAGCGGGAAGCCTGCTTCAAGATGAGTATTCCCACCCACTTGATGGGGTAAGGCTCCCAGTAGACGACTGGGTTGATAGGCCAGATATGGAAGCCTGGTAACGGGTGGAGTTGACTGGTACTAATAGGCCGAGGGCTTGTCCTCAGTTGCTCGCGTTCACTGTGTTGGTTCTGAAACCACGAACAACCCCACACCTGGGATGGTGTGGTGCGGTAGTTCACAGTTTCATAGTGTTTCGGTGGTCATAGCGTGAGGGAAACGCCCGGTTACATTCCGAACCCGGAAGCTAAGCCTTACAGCGCCGATGGTACTGCAGGGGGGACCCTGTGGGAGAGTAGGACGCCGCCGAACAAACTTTGATAAGAGCTGGTCCCTGAACTTCGGTTCAGGGACCAGCTCTTTTTTGTTTTGCGTTACTTGCCGTTCACGTTGCGCGATCAGCATCCGTCACATGGGGACAGAAGCGTTGCTCAGAGCGGCAGGCGTAGGCAGCGGCGACGAGGTCGTCGTACCCGCGTACGGGAGTTCCTCGATCGCCGAAGCCGTGATCTCCGCAGGAGCCATGCCGGTGTTCGCGGACATCGACCCGGCCACGTACTGCCTCGACGTCGACGCGGTCGACGCGGTCCGCACCGAGCACACGGCGGCTGTCGTCGTCGTCCGGCGCTTCGGGGGCCAGGCCGACATGCCGCGGATGCACGCCCTCGGGCAGCGGCACGGGATGCTGGTGCTCGAAGAAGGTGAACAGGACGCGACGTACGACGACGTCGCGCGGCGGCGGACGCACGCCGCGTACCTCACCGCCCGGCTGAAGGGCGTGCACACCCCCGCCGGCGGCGAGAGCCACAGCTACCAGCGGTACGTCGTGCGCGTGCCCGGCAACGGGCGGCCGGACCGGGACGCCTTCGCGCGGGTCCTGCGGGCCAAGGGAGTCGACTGCCGGGTGCCCGTGAAGACGCCGCTGCACCGCACGCCGCAGTTCTGGCGGGACGTGGAGCTGCCGGAGACGGAGCGGGCCGCGGACGAGGCGCTGGCGCTGCCCGTCGACGCCTGGCTGTCCCGGCGCGACCTCCAGCGGATCGTATCGGCGTGCAACGCGCTCGGAGGATTGCTCCAGCCGGCGTTTTAGCCGCTGGAGCAGGGTGGTTCGAGACCGCCTGATGTTCGGGTATGATTTATTTCGTTGCCGCGCGGAAAACCGCGAAAGGCGCAACTGGCCCCTATAGCTCAGTCGGTAGAGCGTCTCCATGGTAAGGAGAAGGTCAGCGGTTCGATTCCGCTTGGGGGCTCCATTCGAAAAGGCCACCGCCTCACAGGCGGTGGCCTTTTTCGTTTCACTGGCCGGTCCCCCTGCCCTTCCGCGGCACGGGGACCGGCACGGGAATTCAGCTGTGGAGTTCCGGGACGCGCATCGCCAGGATCGCCATGTCGTCCGACGGCGCGTCCGTCGCGAAGCGCTCCACCGCGCGCATGATGCGCGCCGCCACCGCGCCCGCCGTGAGACCCGTACAGGTCGTCAGGACGTCCGCGAGGCCGTCGTCGCCCAGCATGCGGGTGCCCTCGCGGCGCTCGGTCACGCCGTCGGTGACGCAGAGCAGGACGTCGCCCGGGTCGAGCGTCATCGTCTGCTCGTACAGTTCGAGGTCCTCCATGACGCCGAGGAGCGGCTGCGGCTCCGCGTACGGCTCGACCGTGCCGTCCTGGCGCAGGCGCAGCGGCAGCGGATGCCCCGCGCAGACGACCTTCAGGACCGCCGAGCCGTCCTCCTGGGGCCACAACTCGCCGTACAGGAGGGTGAGGAAGCGGCTGCGGGCGCCCTCGTCGAGGATCGCCGCGTTCAGACGCTCCAGGACCGCGGGGCCGCCGAAGCCCTCGCGGGCGAGGAGGCGCAGCGCGTGCCGGGCCAGGCCGGTCACGGCGGCCGCCTCGGGGCCGGTGCCGCACACGTCGCCGATGGCGAAGCCGTAGGCGCCGTCGCGGATAGGGAACAGGTCGTAGAAGTCGCCGCCGACCTCGTTGCCCTCGCCCGCCGCGCGGTAGATGACGTCGACCTCCACGCCGGGGACCTGGGGCAGGCCGGGCGGGAGCAGGCTGCGCTGGAGGGACTGGCTGATGGCCGTGCGCTCCGAGTACAGCCGGGCGTTGTCCAGGGCGAGGGCGGCCCGGCGGGACAGGTCCTCGGCGAGCTCCAGGATCTCCTGGCGGAAGTGCTCGTCGGCGGGCTTGCCGAGCGTGAGCATGCCGATGACGCGGTTGCGGGCGACCAGGGGCAGGACGACCGTCTCGCCGCCCACCGCGGACGCCGTGGACAGCGACGTGCCGATGCCGCCGAGGGACGACATGGGCTCGCCGAGGCCGAGGTTGCGCATGGAGGTGCGCAGGGCCGACTGGTGGGCGGCCTCGGACGGGGCCTTCCAGATGCGGGCGCCCGGGGTGGGCACCGGCTCCGGCGGGTCGACCTTCTTGAGGAGCGCCTTCAAGCCATCGATGCGCTCCTCGTCCTCGTGCAGGACGTACGAGAGGTACGGCTCCGATGCCTGGTCGGCGATGGTGTAGACGGCGCACCAGGTGGCGAGCGTGGGGACCGTCATCTGTGCCATGAGCGCCAGGGTCTGGTCCCGGTCGAGCGTGCCCGCGAGCAGGTCGGAGGCCTCGACGAGGAAGGAGAGGGAGCCGCGGCGCAGCCGCTGCAGATCGCCGAGCCGGGCCGACTCGATGCCGAGGGCGATGCGGTCGGCGGCGAACTGCAGGCGCAGGGCCTCCTCGTTCGAGTACCGGTTCGGCGCCTCGGCGGCGACGCCGAGGGAGCCCGTGAGGCGGCCCTCGACCTTCAGGGGGACGGTGACGACCGAGCGCATGCCCGTGCTCTTCAGGAGGGGCACCGCGTCCGGGACGACCGTGAGGTCCTCGTGGACGGCGGGCATGCGGGCGGAGCCGTAGCGTCCGGTGCCCGCCTCCACGGGGACGCGGGCGAAGCGCTGGCGGGCGGAGGGCAGGCCGGTGGAAGCGCGTACTTCCAGTTCCGTCTCGTCGTCCGTGGCCAGGAGCAGGAAGGCCGCGTCGCCGTCGAGCATGTCGCGGGCGCGCTCGACGGTGCGCTGGAGCAGGCCGTCCAGGTCCTCGGGCGTGGGGGTGCCGATGAAGACCTCGAAGGGGTCGGCGGCGTGCGGCTCGCTGAGGGCGCCGGACTCCGGCGACGGGCCGCGCAGCGGGGTCTGCAGGACCGCGCGCTCGTCGTCGCGTACGAGCAGACAGACCGTGGACGGCTCGCCGTCGGTGTCGCGGACGCGCAGGTGGGAGGCGTAGACGGGGGTGACGCGGCCGTCGGCGTCACGGATGCCGTAGCTGCCCTCCCAGCGCGAGAGCTGGAGGGCGTCGGCGATGCCGGTGCTGGTGCCCGGGGTGTGCGGCCAGGCGGCGAAGTCCGTGAGGGGCTTGCCCGTGACCTGCTCGGCGACGTACCCGAAGAGTTCTTCCGCGTCCTCGTTCCAGGCGGAGATGGCGCCCGCGCGGTCGATCTGGACGACGGCGACGCGGACCCGGCCGTCGGTGATCGGGAGCAGGTCGGGCGGCAGCGTGGGTCCTGCGGTGCGGGTGCCCACGGGGCGGTCGGGCAGGTCGAGTTGGAACCAGACCTGTTTGTGCGTGGGGGTGTAGTCGACGCCCCAGCGGGTGGCGAGCGCGGCGCAGAGCTGGAGGCCGCGGCCGCCCTCGCGGTCGGGGCTGCCCATGGTCGCGGGGGAGTTCTGGAGGGGGATCTCGCGCTCGGGATAGCGGTCGGAGACCTCGATGCGGACGGTGTCGTCGGTGCGCAGGCACTGGACGTCGGCGGCGGTGCCCGCGTGCACGACGGCGTTCGTGACCAGCTCGCTGGTCAGGACGACCGCGTCGTCGACGATGTCCGAAAACCCCCACCCCTGAAGGGTGTCCCTGACGAACGAGCGGGCCGTCGCGACGGAACGCCCGACGGGTTCGAAAGTCGCAGCCGCGCGCGCGGTGATCACAGAGCTCCTCGTCCGTTGTCCCCCGGGAATCTGCAGTCCCATGGTGCGGCCGCCCCTCCGATGCCCGCCGAATATGTGTGCCACCGCCCTGGCCGGGCAGGACCGGGGTGGTTGGACAGCCGGATGCCAGGTTACTTACCTTCGCCGTCCATGCTGATGCCGGTCGCCAGTGTTTCCGCCCGGAGGGTGTGCGGACGGTGTGCGAAGCTGCCGAACTGTTATGGCCTGGTTCGGCCGTGGTGAAACACTGGGCAGGCTTGAGACGAGCAGTACGGTCGACCCTTGAGGGAGGGACACAGTGGAGTCTGGCGCTGCGACGCGGGGCAGTAAGACGCGCGCGAAAGACGGACGGTCCCTGAACGGTCAGCGCAAGCCGCGGAACGGGACGACGGTCACGGTGGAGGCGGCGGCCCTGAACAGGCTGCTGACCGCCCTTGTGGCCATGCGGGACGGGAATTTCCGCAAACGGCTCACGGTCACGGGCGACGACGCGATGTCGGAGATCGCCGCCGTTTTCAATGAGGTCGCGGACCGTAATCTGCACCTCACCGGAGAGCTGTCGCGGGTGCGGCGCACGGTGGGGCGTGAGGGCAAGCTCACAGAGCGCCTCGAGGCCGGGGCGATGGAGGGCTCCTGGGCGGCCGCGATCGACGCGGCGAACGACCTGGTCGACGATCTCGTACGTCCGGTCTCCGAGGTCGGCCGGGTGCTCTCCGCGGTCGCCGACGGCGATCTGGAGCAGCGCATGGAGCTGCGCGCGCACGTGGCGGACGGCAACGGCCATCCGCTGCGCGGCGAGTTCCTGAAGGTCGGGCGCACGGTCAACAACCTGGTGGACCAGCTGTCCACGTTCACCGACGAGGTCACGCGCGTGGCCAGCGAGGTGGGCACGGAGGGCAAGCTGGGCGGGCAGGCCCGGGTGCGCGGCATGTCAGGTTCGTGGAAGGACCTCACGGACTCGGTCAACACGATGGCGTACCGCCTGACGGCGCAGGTGCGGGACATCGCGCTGGTGACGACCGCCGTGGCGAAGGGCGATCTGTCCCGTAAGGTCACGGTGCACGTGGCCGGCGAGATGCTGGAGCTCAAGAACACCGTCAACACGATGGTGGACCAGCTGTCCTCGTTCTCCTCGGAGGTCACCCGCGTCGCGCGCGAGGTCGGTACGGAGGGCGAGCTCGGCGGGCAGGCGCAGGTGCCGGGCGTCGCGGGCGTGTGGAAGGACCTCACGGATTCGGTCAATCTGATGGCCGGGAACCTCACGGCGCAGGTGCGCGGCATCGCCCAGGTCACGACGGCGGTCGCCAACGGCGATCTGTCGCAGAAGGTACGGGTGAGCGCGCGCGGCGAGGTGGCGCAGCTCGCCGGGACCATCAACCAGATGACCGAGACGCTGCGGACGTTCGCCGACGAGGTCACGCGCGTGGCCAACGAGGTCGGCGCGGAGGGGCAGCTCGGCGGTCAGGCCAACGTTCCGGGCGCGGCCGGCACCTGGAAGGACCTGACGGACTCCGTCAACACGGTCTTCCGGAATCTGACGACGCAGGTCCGTGACATCGCCACGGTGACGACGGCGGTGGCGAACGGCGACCTGTCGCAGAAGGTCACGGTCGACGTCGCGGGCGAGATGCTCGAACTCAAGAACACCGTGAACACGATGGTGGACCAGCTGTCGTCCTTCGGTGACGAGGTGACCCGGGTGGCGCGCGAGGTCGGCGCCGAGGGCCAGCTCGGCGGCCAGGCGCAGGTGCCGGGCGCGGCGGGCACCTGGAAGGACCTCACCGACTCGGTGAACACCGCCTTCCGCAACCTCACGGGCCAGGTCCGCAACATCGCGCAGGTGACGACGGCGGTGGCCAACGGCGACCTGTCGCAGAAGGTCACCGTGGACGTCTCCGGCGAGATGCTCCAGCTGAAGAACACCGTGAACACGATGGTGGACCAGCTGTCCTCGATGGCCGACCAGGTCACGCGGATGGCCCGGGACGTGGGCACCGAGGGCCGTCTGGGCGGTCAGGCGCGCGTGGACGGCGTGAGCGGCACCTGGAAGGAGCTGACGGACTCCGTCAACTTCATGGCGGGCAATCTGACCTCCCAGGTACGCCAGATCGCCCAGGTGACGACGGCGGTGGCGCGCGGCGACCTCTCCCAGAAGATCGACGTGGACGCCCGCGGCGAGATCCTGGAGCTGAAGAACACCATCAACACGATGGTCGACCAGCTTTCCGCCTTCGCCGACCAGGTGACGCGCGTCGCCCGGGAAGTGGGCACGGAGGGCAGGCTCGGCGGCCAGGCGCAGGTCCCCGGCGTCGCGGGCGTGTGGCGTGACCTCACGGACTCCGTGAACGGCATGGCGGGGAACCTCACCGCGCAGGTCCGCAACATCGCGCAGGTCGCCACCGCGGTGGCGCGCGGCGACCTGTCGCAGAAGATCGACGTGGACGCGCGCGGCGAGATCCTGGAGCTGAAGAACACCCTCAACACGATGGTGGACCAGCTCTCCGCCTTCGCGGAGCAGGTGACGCGCGTCGCCCGCGAGGTGGGTACGGACGGCATCCTGGGCGGTCAGGCCGAGGTGCAGGGCGTGTCGGGTACGTGGAAGGACCTGACGCAGTCCGTGAACGGCATGGCGAACAACCTGACGCTCCAGGTGCGCAACATCGCCGAGGTCACGACGGCCGTCGCCCGCGGCGATCTGTCCAAGAAGATCACCGTCGACGCCAAGGGCGAGATCCTCGAACTCGTCACGACCGTGAACACGATGGTGGACCAGCTGTCGTCGTTCGCCGAGCAGGTCACGCGGGTCGCGCGTGAGGTGGGCACCGAGGGCAAGCTGGGCGGGCAGTCCCGCGTCCCGGGCGTCACGGGCATCTGGAAGGACCTCAGCGACAACGTCAACCTGATGGCCAACAACCTGACCATGCAGGTGCGCAACATCTCCCAGGTCGCCGCGGCCGTCGCCAACGGCGATCTGACGAAGACGGTGACGATCGAGGCGCGCGGCGAGGTCGCGCAGCTCGCCGACACCTTCAACACCATGGTGAAGACGCTGAGTTCGTTCGCCGACCAGGTCACCAAGGTGGCGCGCGAGGTGGGCACGGACGGCATCCTCGGCGGTCAGGCCCGCGTCCCGGGCGTCTCGGGCACGTGGAAGGACCTCACCGAGTCCGTCAACGGCATGGCGTCCAACCTGACCGGTCAGGTCCGCAACATCGCGATGGTCACGACGGCCATCGCCAAGGGCGACCTCACCAAGAAGATCGACATCGACGCGCGCGGTGAGATCTTGGAGCTCAAGACGACCATCAACACGATGGTCGACCAGCTGTCGTCCTTCGCCGAGGAGGTGACCCGCGTCGCCCGCGAGGTGGGCACCGAGGGCCAGCTGGGCGGCCAGGCGCGGGTACGGGACATCGACGGCACCTGGCGCGACCTCACGGAGTCCGTGAACGAGATGGCCGGGAACCTCACCCGGCAGGTGCGCGCGATCGCGGCCGTGGCCACCGCGGTGACCCGGGGCGACCTCAATCTGAAGATCGACGTGGACGCGGCGGGCGAGATCCAGGTCCTCCAGGACAACATCAACACGATGATCGCGAACCTCCGCGACACCACGCTCGCCAACAAGGAGCAGGACTGGCTCAAGGGCAACCTGGCCCGCATCTCCGGTCTGATGCAGGGCCGCCGCGACCTGGAGGACGTCGCCTCGCTGATCATGAGCGAGCTGACGCCGGTGGTCTCGGCGCAGCACGGCGCGTTCTTCCTCGCGATGGCCACCGAGGACGCGAACGACCCGGGGCGCGACGAGGACGCGTACGAACTGCGGATGCTGGGCAGCTACGGCTACTCGATGGGGTCGATGCCCACGTCGTTCCGGCCCGGTGAGACGCTGATCGGCACGGCCGCCAAGGAGCGCCGCACGATCCTCGTGGAGAACACGCCCTCGGGCTATCTGCGCATCGCCTCCGGGCTCGGTGAGGCGCCTCCGGCGCAGGTCATCGTGTTGCCGGTGCTCTTCGAGGGCAAGGTGCTCGGAGTGATCGAGCTGGCGTCGTTCCAGCCGTTCACACAGATCCAGAAGGACTTCCTGAGCCAGATCGCCGAGATGATCGCGACGAGCGTCAACACCATCAGCGTCAATACGAAGACGGAGATGCTGCTCAAGCAGTCGCAGGAGCTCACCGAGCAACTGCGCGACCGCTCCGAGGAGTTGGAGAACCGGCAGAAGGCGCTCCAGGACTCCAACGCCGAGCTGGAGGAGAAGGCCGCGCTGCTCGCCCAGCAGAACCGCGACATCGAGGTGAAGAACACCGAGATCGAGGAGGCACGGCAGGTCCTCGAGGAGCGGGCCGAGCAGCTCGCGGTGTCGATGCGCTACAAGTCCGAGTTCCTGGCGAACATGTCGCACGAGCTGCGGACGCCGCTCAACTCGCTGCTGATCCTCGCCAAGCTGCTCGCGGACAACGCCGACGCGAACCTCACTCCCAAGCAGGTGGAGTTCGCCGAAACGATCCACGGGGCGGGCTCGGACCTGCTCCAGCTGATCAACGACATCCTGGACCTGTCGAAGGTCGAGGCGGGCAAGATGGACGTCAGCCCGACGCGCATCGCGCTCGTCCAACTTGTGGACTACGTAGAGGCCACTTTCCGTCCACTGACCGCCGAGAAGGGGCTCGACTTCTCCGTACGCGTATCGCCGGAGCTGCCCGCGACGCTGCACACGGACGAACAACGTCTCCTTCAGGTACTGCGCAATCTGCTGGCCAACGCGGTCAAGTTCACCGACACCGGTGCGGTGGAGCTCGTCATCCGGCTCGCCAGCAACGACGTGCCGAACGCGATCCGGGAGCAGCTCCTGGAGGCCGGTTCGCTGCGCGACCCGGACGCCGATCTGATCGCCTTCTCCGTGGCGGACACCGGCATCGGCATCGCGGCCAGCAAGATGCGGGTGATCTTCGAGGCGTTCAAGCAGGCGGACGGGACGACCAGCCGCAAGTACGGCGGCACTGGTCTGGGCCTGTCCATCAGCCGGGAGATCGCCCGGCTGCTCGGCGGCGAGATCCACGCGGCCAGCGAACCGGGCCGAGGCTCCACCTTCACGCTGTATTTGCCCCTGCACCCGAGCGAACTGCCGCCGCAGGGGTACGCCCAGCTCGCGTCGCCCGCGGCCCCCGCGCTGCCCGCCCTGGAGAGCCTGACCGAGGCCGCGGGGAACGCGGCCGACGACACCGCGGCTTCCGGGACGGCGCGTGCGGAGGCCGCGGAGCGGCATGCCGGGCCCGCCGCCCTGTTCCGGCGCCGCCGCCGGGCCGCGCTGCCCGCGGAGCCCGTCGGCGGGGCTCCGCAGCCCGGCCCCAGGGCCGGCGGGGGAGTGCAGGAGCAGTGGCAGGAGGGCGCCGCGCAGGACGCGACGGCCACGCGCGCGGGGTTCCAGTTCGACGGCGAGAAGGTCCTCATCGTCGACGACGACATCCGCAACGTGTTCGCGCTCACCAGCGTCCTGGAGCAGCACGGCCTGTCGGTGCTGTACGCCGAGAACGGCCGCGAGGGCATCGAGGTCCTGGAGCAGCACGACGATGTAACGGTCGTTCTGATGGACATCATGATGCCGGAGATGGACGGCTACGCGACGACGACGGCGATCCGCAGGATGCCTCAGTTCGCCGGGCTGCCGATCATCGCGCTCACCGCGAAGGCGATGAAGGGCGACCGCGAGAAGGCCATCGACTCCGGAGCCTCCGACTACGTGACGAAGCCGGTCGATCCCGACCACCTGTTGTCGGTGATGGAGCAGTGGATGCGGACGGAGTGACGGAGCGTGGCCGCCGCCCCGCCCCCGGCCGTTCCCGCGGACCGCGGGTGAGGCGTCCGGAGAAGCCGCACCGCTACGCGGAGTTGCTGACAGAGTGTGGCCGACGCCGTGTAGAACCGCGGTATTCGGGGAACCTTCTGGTCCGCCACTGCGTTTCTGCTACGTGCACAGTGACATCGCGGTGACAGGGTGTGGCGACGGGCGGGGTGCGGCTACCATGACCGGCACAAGGACGGACGACGCAAGAAAGTCGTCCCCTGGGGCGGCGCCCGGTGTACCGCCGGGGCGAGGAGGGCGGGCCATGGTGCAGAAGGCCAAGATCCTCCTGGTCGATGACCGGCCGGAGAATCTGCTGGCGCTGGAGGCCATCCTCTCTGCGCTCGATCAGACGCTGGTGCGGGCATCGTCCGGGGAGGAAGCGCTCAAAGCGCTGCTGACGGACGACTTCGCGGTCATTCTCCTGGACGTCCAGATGCCAGGCATGGACGGCTTCGAGACCGCGGCGCACATCAAGCGGCGGGAGCGGACCCGGGACATCCCGATCATCTTCCTCACGGCGATCAACCACGGCCCGCACCACACCTTCCGGGGGTACGCGGCCGGCGCCGTGGACTACATCTCCAAGCCCTTCGACCCGTGGGTCCTGCGCGCGAAGGTCTCGGTGTTCGTCGAGCTGTACATGAAGAACTGCCAACTGCGCGAGCAGGCGGCCCTGCTGCGCCTCCAGCTGGAGGGCGGCGGCAAGGCGGCGGCCGAGGACACCAAGGAGCCCGCCGGTCTCCTGGCCGAACTGTCCGCGCGGCTCGCCGCCGTCGAGGAGCAGGCCGAGGCCCTGTCCAAACAGCTCGACGACGACTCCGCCGACGCGGCGGCCGTCGCCACGGCAGCCCATCTCGAACGCAAACTCACCGGTTTGCGCAGGGCTCTTGACGCCCTGGAGCCGGGCACCGGCAGCGGCGCGCCGTCGGTGCCCTCGCAGAACTGACGGCGGCCCGGGCGGCCGTCCGCGCGGCGCCCGCGGCTGTCGTGCCACGGTCCGCGGCGCTGCCGCACTGTGGTGCCCGGCGCTGCCGCGCAGGCGCCGGAAGCAATGGTTCCGTACGATGCGTCGGTGGCTCCCGGCATCTGCCGCGAGCCGTCGGTCGGTGGCTCGCGGCATCAGCCGTGAGCCTTCGTCAGCCGTCCTGTGGAGCCTCGTCAGTTCGCCGCCCGCGCCAGGGCGACACAAACGGGTGAAGCAGTAGGCACACGTGTCCACCGTCGCCTCCCCCGGTAATCTCACACCCATGGCCTCACGTCAGCCCGCAGCCAAGAAGACGCCCGCGAAGAAGGCGGCCGCGCCGACCAAGGCTCCGGCGAAGAAGGCCGCCGCCAAGAAGCCGCCCGCGAAGAAGGCCGCGGCGAAGAAGGCGCCCGCCAAGAAGGCCGCGGCGCCCAAGAAGCCCGCCCCGAAGCCGACGCCGGGCCCCACCAACGGCCTCTACCGCCTGGTTCGCGCCATCTGGCTCGGCATCGCGCACGCCGTGGGCGCGATGTTCCGCGGCGTGGGCCGCGGCGCCAAAGGACTGGACCCCGCGCACCGCAAGGACGGCCTCGCGCTGCTTCTCCTCGGTATCGCCCTGATCGTCGCGGCGGGCACCTGGTCCAATCTGCGCGGCCCCGTCGGCGACCTCGTCGAGATACTGGTGACCGGCGCCTTCGGACGGCTCGACCTGCTCGTGCCCCTGCTGGTCGCGGGCATGGCCATGCGCCTCATCCGCCACCCCGAGAAGGTCGACGCCAACGGCCGCATCGTCATCGGCCTGTCCGCGCTGGTCCTCGGCGTGCTCGGGCAGGTGCACATCGCCTGCGGCTCGCCCGCGCGCGGGGACGGCATGCAGGCCATAAGGGACGCGGGCGGCCTCGTCGGCTGGGGCGCCTCGACACCCCTGACCAAGGCCATGGGCGAGGTCCTCGCCGTGCCGATGCTGGTCCTGCTGACGGTCTTCGGCCTGCTCGTCGTCACCGCGACCCCGGTCAACGCCATCCCGCAGCGCCTGCGCGCGCTCGGCGTGCGCCTCGGCGTCATCGAGGAGCCCGCCACGTCCGAGGAGTACACGGAGTACGCCGAGTACACCGAGGACGACGAGCGGTACGACGAGCAGTGGCGCGAGGCGCTGCCCGCGCGCCCCCGCTCCCGGGGCCGCAGGCGGCCCGCTGACGGCCCTCAGGAGCCCTCCCCGGACCAGGCCGAGGAAGAGGCCCTCTCCAAGCGCCGCAGGCCCCGCAGGGCCTCCGTGCAGCCCGCTGCGGACCGCCCCATGGACGCGGTGGACGTGGCCGCCGCCGCGGCCGCCGCGCTCGACGGCGCCGTGATGCACGGCATGCCGCCGTCGCCGCTGGTCGCGGACCTCACGCAGGGCGTCTCCGTGGAGCGCGCCCCGCAGGACCCGTCCGGGCCGGTGCCTCCCGCGCGCGGCGCGGACGTCGTGCCGGGCCGCAGGGCCGCGGCCGAGGAGCCCGCGCGCGCCGGCGTCCCCGACCTGACCAAGGCCGCGCCGGACGAGCCGCGCGACCTGCCCCCGCGCGCGGAGCAGCTCCAGCTCTCCGGGGACATCACGTACGCGCTGCCGTCGCTCGACCTCCTGGAGCGCGGCGGCCCCGGCAAGTCCCGCAGCGCCGCCAACGACGCGGTCGTGGACTCGCTGTCGAACGTCTTCACGGAGTTCAAGGTCGACGCCGTCGTCACGGGCTTCACGCGCGGCCCGACGGTCACGCGCTACGAGATCGAGCTCGGCCCCGCCGTGAAGGTCGAGAAGATCACGGCGCTCGCCAAGAACATCGCGTACGCCGTCGCCTCCCCGGACGTCCGGATCATCTCGCCGATCCCCGGCAAGTCCGCGGTCGGCATCGAGATCCCGAACACCGACCGCGAGATGGTCAACGTCGGCGACGTGCTGCGCCTCGCGGACGCGGCCGAGGACGACCACCCCATGCTCGTCGCGCTCGGCAAGGACGTCGAGGGCGGCTACGTCATGGCCAACATGGCCAAGATGCCGCACATCCTGGTGGCCGGAGCCACCGGTTCCGGCAAGTCGTCCTGCATCAACTGCCTGATCACTTCGATCATGATAAGAGCGACGCCCGAGGACGTCCGGATGGTCCTCGTCGACCCCAAGCGCGTCGAGCTCACCGCGTACGAGGGCATCCCGCACCTGATCACGCCGATCATCACCAACCCCAAGCGGGCCGCCGAGGCGCTCCAGTGGGTCGTGCGCGAGATGGACCTGCGTTACGACGACCTCGCGGCGTTCGGCTACCGCCACATCGACGACTTCAACAAGGCCGTGCGCGACGGCAAGCTCAAGACGCCCGAGGGCAGCGAGCGCGAGCTCAAGCCGTACCCGTACCTCCTGGTGATCGTCGACGAGCTCGCCGACCTGATGATGGTCGCGCCGCGGGACGTCGAGGACTCGATCGTGCGCATCACCCAGCTCGCGCGCGCGGCCGGCATCCACCTGGTGCTCGCCACCCAGCGGCCGTCCGTGGACGTCGTGACCGGTCTGATCAAGGCGAACGTGCCCTCCCGGCTCGCCTTCGCCACCTCCTCGCTCGCCGACAGCCGCGTCATCCTCGACCAGCCCGGCGCGGAGAAGCTCATCGGCAAGGGCGACGGCCTCTTCCTGCCGATGGGGGCGAACAAGCCGGTCCGTATGCAGGGCGCCTTCGTGACCGAGGACGAGATCGCGGCGGTCGTACAGCACTGCAAGGACCAGATGGCGCCGGTCTTCCGCGACGACGTCACGGTGGGCACCAAGCAGAAGAAGGAGATCGACGAGGACATCGGCGACGACCTCGACCTGCTGTGCCAGGCGGCGGAGCTGGTCGTCTCCACCCAGTTCGGGTCCACGTCGATGCTCCAGCGCAAACTGCGCGTCGGCTTCGCCAAGGCCGGCCGCCTCATGGACCTCATGGAGTCGCGCAACATCGTGGGTCCGAGCGAGGGGTCAAAGGCTCGTGATGTTCTCGTGAAACCTGATGAGCTGGATGGAGTGCTCGCCGTACTCCGCGGGGAGGCTTCTTAGAGGTCCGGAAACACCGCACAAGCACAGGGTCTGACCTCGTACGACGGCCGGGAGCGCCGCGTGCGGGGACCGTCTGGCCCGTACGGGGGCCGAGCTCACCCGTACGGGAACGCAGGCAACCGTTTCCCCTCGGCGTACGTCAAGTTGAGGGAAGCGCAAGACCGTGTCCCCCCGTCAGGATGTCCGGCCATTCTGATGGCGTACAAAGTCCGTCCGCCCGGTTGCCCCACCCTTTCTCAGCCCCCCTAGACTGAATGTCCGGCAGGTGGCTACACGCTCGAAAGGCGCACCCGTGTCCATCGGCAACTCCCCCGAAGACGACCGCCCTTCAGACGACCGCCCCGCAGACGACCGCGCTGTCGCGGACGGGCCCGCGGAAGGCCCTGCCCAGGAGCGTCCCGCGGAGGACCGTCCCCCGATCGGCCGCGTGCTCCGGCAGGCGCGCATCGACGCGGGCCTGACCGTCGACGAGGTCAGTACGACCACCCGGGTGCGCATCCCGATCGTGCACGCGATCGAACAGGACGACTTCTCCCGCTGCGGCGGCGACGTCTACGCGCGCGGGCACATCCGTACGCTCGCCCGCGCCGTCCGCATCGACCCCGCCCCGCTGCTCGCACAGTACGACGAGGGGCGCGGCGGGCGGCCCCCGGCGCCGACCTCGGCCGCGCCGCTGTTCGAGGCCGAGCGGATCCGCTCCGAGCCGCGCCGGCCGAACTGGACGGCAGCCATGGTCGCCGCGATCGTCGCCGTGATCGGCTTCGTCGCGTACACCGCGTTCAGCGGCGGGGACGACGAGGGCTCGTCACAGCAGGTTGCCGAGGGCTCCACGCCCACCAGCGGCAAGCCCGCCGAGAAGCCGAGCCCCTCCAAGCCCGCCGACCCCAAGCCGGACCCGTCGGACAGCGCCATCGCCGGTGTGCCCCGGGACAAGGTGACCGTCAAGGTCGACGCCTCCGACGGGCGCAGCTGGATCTCGGCCAAGGACCACAACGGCCGGCTGCTCTACGACGGCCTGCTCAAGCAGGGCGAGTCCAAGACCTTCCAGGACAAGCAGAGGATCCACCTCGTGCTCGGCGACGCCGGTGCGATCAGCCTCTTCGTGAACGGCAAGCAGGTCGAGAACGAGTTCGAGCCGGGCCAGGTGGAGCGCCTCACCTACACGAAGGGCGACCCGGAGGTCGGCTGACCAGCGGCGTCCGAGGACCCCTCCCCGCGCCCGTCGCGAGCCCAGGAACCCTGGCGGCGGGCGCCGACGCATGGACGAAGTAGTCTTGAGACCATGCCCGAACGCCGCACTGTCGCCCTTGTCACGCTCGGCTGCGCCCGTAACGAGGTGGACTCGGAGGAGCTCGCAGGCCGCTTGGAGGCGGACGGCTGGGCCCTCGTGGAGGACGCCGAGGAAGCGGATGTCGCCGTCGTCAACACCTGTGGCTTCGTCGAAGCCGCCAAGAAGGACTCCGTCGACGCCCTGCTCGAAGCCAATGACCTGAAGGGTCACGGCCGCACCCAGGCCGTCGTGGCCGTCGGCTGCATGGCCGAGCGCTACGGCAAGGAACTGGCCGACGCGCTGCCCGAAGCCGACGGCGTCCTCGGCTTCGACGACTACGCCGACATCTCCAACCGCCTCCAGGTCATCCTCGGCGGCGGCAGTGTCGAGGCGCACACCCCGCGTGACCGCCGCAAGCTCCTGCCGATCAGCCCGGCCGAGCGCCAGGAGGCCGGCACGGAGGTCGCCCTGCCCGGGCACGCCCCGGTCGACCTGCCGGACGGCGTCGCGCCCGCGTCCGGGCCGCGCGCGCCGCTGCGCCGCCGCCTCGGCGCGAGCCCCGTGGCCTCCGTGAAGCTGGCCTCCGGCTGCGACCGCAGATGCTCGTTCTGCGCCATCCCGTCCTTCCGCGGCTCGTTCATCTCGCGCCGCCCCTCGGACGTGCTCGGCGAGACGCGCTGGCTCGCCGAGCAGGGCGTGAAGGAGATCATGCTGGTCTCCGAGAACAACACCTCGTACGGCAAGGACCTCGGCGACATCCGCCTCCTGGAGACGCTGCTGCCCGAGCTCGCGGCCGTCGACGGCATCGAGCGGGTGCGGGTGAGCTACCTCCAGCCCGCCGAGATGCGCCCCGGCCTGATCGACGTCCTGACGTCGACGGAGAAGGTCGTGCCGTACTTCGACCTGTCCTTCCAGCACTCCGCGCCCGGCGTCCTGCGGGCCATGCGGCGCTTCGGTGACACCGACCGCTTCCTGGAGCTGCTCGACACGATCCGGAGCAAGGCGCCGCAGGCCGGTGTGCGCTCCAACTTCATCGTGGGCTTCCCCGGCGAGACCGAGGCCGACGTGGCGGAGCTTGAGCGCTTCCTCACCGGCGCCCGCCTGGACGCCATCGGCGTCTTCGGCTACTCCGACGAGGAGGGCACCGAGGCGGCGACCTACGAGCACAAGCTCGACCAGGACGTCGTCGACGAGCGGCTCGCGCGCGTGGCGCGGCTCGCCGAGGAGCTGACGTCCCAGCGCGCGGAGGAGCGCGTCGGCGAGCGCGTCGAGGTCCTTATCGAGGCCGTCGACGACGAGGAGGGCGCCATCGGCCGGGCCGCGCACCAGGCGCCCGAGACCGACGGACAGATCCGTTTCGTGGATTCCGCCCCTGGGGACGGCCTGGAGATCGGCCGTATGGTCGTGGCAAAGGTCGTCGGCACGGAGGGCGTGGATCTGTTGGCTGAGCAGTGCGAGGTCCTGGAGGCTTCCGACCGACCCCATGGAGCCGGTGAAGGGACGGGCAGATGACCCAGGTCCCGGCATCCGCGGCGGGCGGCTCCGGCGCGCCCGGCGCGAAGCCGGTGCGCGGCGGGAAGCTCGGCGCCGCCGCGATGGACCAGGCCAGTCTGTGGAACGTCGCGAACCTGCTGACCATGATCCGGCTGCTGCTCGTGCCCGGATTCGTGATGCTGCTGCTCGCCAACGGCGGGTACGACCCGGCGTGGCGCTCCTTCGCCTGGGCCGCCTTCGCCATCGCCATGATCACGGACCTGTTCGACGGGCATCTGGCGCGTACGTACAACCTGGTCACGGACTTCGGCAAGATCGCCGACCCCATCGCGGACAAGGCGATCATGGGCGCCGCCCTGATCTGTCTGTCCTGGCTCGGGGACCTGCCGTGGTGGGTGACCCTCGTGATCCTCGGGCGCGAGCTCGGGATCACGCTGCTGCGGTTCTGGGTGATCCGCTACGGCGTCATTCCGGCCAGCCGTGGCGGCAAGATGAAGACGCTCGCCCAGGGCACGGCCGTCGGGATGTACGTCCTGGCGCTGACCGGGCCGCTGGCCACGCTGCGGTTCTGGGTGATGGCGGTCGCCGTCGTGCTGACCGTGGTGACCGGGCTCGACTATGTGAAACAGGCCGTGGTGCTGCGGCGGCGGGGCATGGCCGAGGCTGCCGGGACGTCCGAGGCTGTTGTGGCACCTGAGGCTGCTGTAGCGCCTGAGGCGTACGAGGTCTCCGAGGTCGCTGCGGCTTCCCAGGGCTCTGGTGGCTCCGACGTCTCCGATGCCGCCGGGACCTCCGAGGCAGGGGAGCCGGGGGCGGCCAAGTGAGGTCCTCGGGGTCTTCCGGCATGGCGGCGGCTGGGGCGGCTGCCGAGCCGGGAGACGCCGCCGCGGAGGCGTCCGCCGAGGCCGCCGCAGGGGCCGCGGCCGAGGTGCTGCGGCTGCTCGGCGAGCGGGGTGAGACCCTGGGGGTCGCCGAGTCGCTGACCGGAGGCCTCGTGGCCGCCGAGGTGACGGCCGTACCGGGAGCCTCGCGGGTCTTCCGGGGGTCCGTGACCGCGTACGCGACGGAGCTCAAGCGGGAGCTCCTCGGGGTCGACGGCGCCCTGCTCGCCGCCCGCGGGGCCGTGGACGCCGAGGTCGCCCTGCAGATGGCGGCCGGGGTGCGGCGGCTCCTCGGGGCGGACTGGGGGATCGCGACCACCGGCGTCGCCGGGCCCGAACCACAGGACGGACAGCCGGTGGGGACGGTGTACGTGGCGGTTTCCGCAGGTGCGGGAGGCGCAATCGGTTCTGCCGAGGTCGCTCCGGGCGTTGCGGATGCTGGTTCCCCGCTTCGCTCTGAGGGGAAAGTAGCGACTCTGCGGTTGAACGGAAACCGTACGGAAATCCGTATGGAGAGCGTCCGCGGCGTGCTATGCCTGCTCCTAGAGCAGCTCTCCGGCGAACGCGCCGGGAACGAGCGCGCACAGGATACGGAACAGAACGGGGGGACTTGATGTTTGCAGCCCTGAGTGAACACGACATCGCTCCCCGCACGGCCGCCGCGCAAGGCGGTACGGTGGGGCGTGAAGGATGCGGCTACGCGGTCCGAGGAGGGAGCCACCGATGATTCTGCTCCGTCGCCTGCTGGGTGACGTGCTGCGTCGGCAGCGCCAGCGCCAGGGCCGTACTCTGCGCGAAGTCTCCTCGTCCGCCCGAGTCTCACTCGGCTATCTCTCCGAGGTGGAGCGGGGGCAGAAGGAGGCTTCCTCCGAGCTGCTTTCCGCGATCTGCGACGCGCTTGACGTACGGATGTCCGAGCTCATGCGAGAAGTGAGCGACGAGCTCTCGCTCGCCGAGCTGGCCGAGTCGGCAGCGGCCACGGAACCGGTGCGGGCACCGGTCCGCCCGATGCTCAATTCCGTCTCGGTGACCGGCGTGCCACCGGAACGGGTCACGATCAAGGCACCCGCGGAGGCGGTCGACGTCGTCGCCGCGTGACCTCCGGGTGACCATACGTGGTGAAGGCCCTGGCCGGGTGTTCCGGCCGGGGCCTTCGCTGTCCCTGCGACGGTACGCGGCGCCCTGCGCGCCGCCGCCCGTGGAGCGGCCTGCTTTCCGAAGTGGCCGTAGTAGAGCCGGTGCGCGATGGTTGATGGGTGTTCGGCCCCGGGCGCGGGTATCCGCGTGGTCGAACACGCCTGGATGACCCCGTGTAGCCGGAGGTGACCGATGTACGTCGTCAAGAGTCCGCTGCCCGACGCTGATCTGAAGACGGTGTCCGAGGCCCTGCAGGGCGCGCTCGTCGACCTCGTCGACCTGTCCCTGATCGCCAAGCAGATCCACTGGAACGTGGTCGGGCCGCGCTTCCGCTCCATCCACCTCCAGCTCGACGAGGTCGTCGACACCGCACGGCTGCACTCCGACACGGTCGCGGAGCGGGCCTCGACGCTCGGCGTCCCGCCCGACGGCCGCGCCGCCACCGTGGCGGGCAGCAGCGGCATCGGCGCCGTCCCCGAAGGCTGGGTCAAGGACACGGACGCGGTGGGCACGCTCGTGGCGGCCCTCGGCGCGGTGATCACGCGGATGCGCGAGCGGGTGAACGCCACCGGCGACGCCGATCCGGTGAGCCAGGACATCTTCATCGGCATCACGGCCGACCTGGAGAAGCACCACTGGATGTTCCAGGCCGAGAACGGATAGCGGCTCCGCACCGGCGGGGCGCCCGCCGCGGTGGGCGGGCCGGTCGACGGCGCTCGCGCACCTTCGGTGCGCCCGGTGCGCCCTGCCGCCGGGGGACGGGCCGGGTCTAGCGTCGTCTGGCGGGAGGTGACAGCCGTGGCGGGGCGCGTCCTGCGGTGGACTTCGGCTCTCGGTCTCGCCGCCCTGTGGTGGTGGGCGGTGCTGCGGCTCGCGGTGACGCCCGACGCGGGGGCACTGGAGGGCACGATCGCCGCTGGGGGCTGGGGGCTGAGCCTGCTGCCCGTGCACTGCGTGCCCAAGGAGCGGGCGCTGGGCGTGGCGGGCCCTCGCCGGCGCGGTACCGGGGTGCGGGGGCGCGCGGCCGCGGGGACGGAGCGGGCCCGGGTGCGGGGGCGTCCGGCTCCCCGGGCGTGGGGGCGTGGCCGGTCGGTGCGCGGCTCCGCTACCAAGGCATCGCCACGCCGCCGTTGGGGCGGAGGATCTGGCCGGTCGTGAACGCCGCTGCGTCCGAGGCCAGGTACAGCACGGCATGGGCGACGTCCTCCGGCTCGCCGACGCGGCCGAGCGGCGACCTCCGGGCCATGAGGTCCTCGGTGTGGGCCCGCGCCGCGGCGTCGTGGCGGTCGGTCATCGGCGTACGGATCCAGCCCGGCGCCACGGCGTTGACGCGGATGCCGTGCGGTCCGACCTCGGTGGCCAGCGTCTTCGTCAGCTGCACCACCGCGGCCTTCGAAGCGCCGTAGCAGAGCAGTCCGGGCCCGCCCGTGTCCACGGCGCCCGACGCCATCGTGACGATGCTGCCGCCCGCCCCCGCTTCGATCATCACGCGGGCCGCCGCCCGGCAGGCGTACAGGACTCCCTTGAAGTTCACGCCCAGGACCCGGTCGAGGTCCTCCTCGCGGGTCTCCAGGACCGTGCTGCTGTGCATGATCCCGGCGATGGCGGCCAGGACGTCGACGCGGCCCGTCGCGGTGGCCGCGTCCGCCACGGCCCGCTCCACCTGCGCCCGGTCGGTGACGTCCAGGAGGTGCGGATGGGCGGTGCCGCCGGTCTCCTTGATGAGGCCGGCCGTCTCGTGCAGGCCCGGTGCGTCCCGGTCGGCGCAGTGCACCGCGGCTCCCGCCCGCGCGAGCAGGACGGCACTGGCGCGGCCGATGCCGCTCGCCGCGCCGGTGACGAACGCGGTGCGGCCGGTGAGGTCGTACGCCTTGAGGGGCATGACGGGACCGTAGGAGAGAGCTGACGGGCCGTCAATTAGTTGGGGCGGGGCGGTTACCGGTCGGGGGCGTCGGCCCTCGCTGACAGGTCGGGCACCAGTACGTCGGGCGCTGGCGGGAGCCGTCGCCCTGGTCCGCCGTCCGTACGGGGGTGCCGCAGCGCAGACAGGGGCGCGGCGCCCGGCCGTACACGTACAGCCGTCGGCCGGGGCGGGGGACGCCCGTGGTCGTGCGGTCGGGGCGGTCGCGGTTGGCTTCCAGGAGCTTCTTGGCGAGGGCGGGCAGCCGGTTCGCCGTATCGGCGGGGAGTTCGCCGATCGGCAGCCAGGGGGTGACGCCGAGCAGGAAGCACAGCTCGCTCTTGTAGATGTTGCCGATGCCCGCGAGGTTGCGCTGGTCGAGCAGGGCCTCGCCGAGGGCGCGCTCGGGGGCCGTGAGGAGGTTGCGCAGGGCCTGGTCGGGGTCCCAGTCGGGGCCGAGGAGGTCGGGGCCCAGGTGGCCGACGGCGCGCTGTTCGTCGGCGGTGCGGAGCAGTTCGAGGACGGGCAGGCGGTACCCCACGGCCGTGTGGTCGGCGGTGGCGAGGATGGCCCGGATCTGGTGGGCGGGCCCGCCGCGCCAGCGTTCGTCGGGGGCGTAGATCTTCCAGGAGCCGTCCATGCGCAGGTGCGAGTGGAGGGTGAGGCCGCCCTCCACGCGGGTGAGCAGGTGCTTGCCGCGAGGGGTGACGTCCAGGACGGCGCGGCCGGTCAGGTCGGCCGTGGCCAGCTTGGGGACGCGGAGGTCGGAGCGCGTCAGGGTGCGACCGGCGAGGGCCCGGTGGAGGCGGCGGGCCGTCTGGTGGACTGTGTCTCCTTCGGGCATGGGAACAGGGTGTCACTTTGTGGTGGGGCGGGGGTTGGCCTGGGTTGGGGGCCAGCCCGGTGCTGGGGGCTGAGGGCGGGTGTTGGGTGTCGGGGTGGGCACTGGTGTGGTGATGAGCATTGCGGGTGGGCAGGTCTCGACGCTGAGGTTCTGGCGCTGTGCCGGTGCTGGGGAGGTTGCCCGGCGCCGGACGGCCCCCTGGTGCTGGGCTGGAGGTTGCCACGGGTCTGGACCGGTCGGGCCGCTGCGGCCGGGCTGGGGCGCCCCGGTGCCCGGCTGGGAGGTCGCCACGGGCCGGATCGGACGACCGCTGCGGGCCCCCGGGGGTCGTCCCGGGCCCGGGCTGCAAGGCTGCCCCAGCTCCCGGCCGGGCGGCCGTCCCGGGGCCGGGCGGGGTCAGGCGCGCACGCGGAGGCCTCTCGGGGTGGCGTGGAAGCCGGTGTGCTCCAGGAGGGGGGCCAAGGGGGAGGTCAGAGCGGGGGCGCCGTTGATGCGCTCCACGGTGACCGTGCCCAGCGCGCCCGCCTTGGCGGCCGAGGCCAGCGCGGTCGCGGCCGCGAGGAGCCTGGGGTCCTGGTCGGCCTCGGACGACGCCCAGGCCAGGACCGTCTTGCCGCCGCGCTCCACGTACAGCGCCAGCTCGCCGTCGACCAGGACGACCAGGGAGCCCGCCTTGCGGCCCGGCTTGTGACCGGCTTCGGCCGGGGGGTCGGGCCAGGGCAGGGCGGCCCCGTACGCGTTCGCCGGGTCGGCGGCCGCCAGGACGACCGCCTGGGGGTCGGTGCTGTGCCCGGTGCTGTGCCCGGTGGCCGAGCGCTCCCGCGCGCTGGCCGTGGCGCGCAGCCGGTCCACGGCGCCGTCCATGGCGAACTGGGCCGCGCCGAGCCCCTCCACCACGTACCCGCGACGGGCCTGGCCGTTGTCCTCGAAGGCCGACAGGATCCGGTACGTCGCCGAGAAGCCGCCCTCGACGCCCTCGGCGGCGACCGCGCCCCGGGTCACCACGCCGTGCCGGTCGAGCAGCGTGCGGGCCAGCGCGTGGGCGCGCAGGGTCGGGTCGGGCTCACGGGCGGGCAGCAGCGACCAGCGGCCCGCGACGGTCGGCGGGCCGGTGCGGGAGACGGGGCGGGCGGCGGCGGTCAGGCTGCCGTAGCGCCCGCGCGGGACGGCGCGCTTCGCACGGTGGGCCGTGGACCCCGCCGTGCGGCCCGAACCGAGGAGGGAGCGCATGGGGGCGAGCGTGTCGTTCGTGAGCCGGCCCGACCAGGCCAGGTCCCACAGCGCGTCGGCCAGCTGGGGGTCGGTGGCGTCCGGGTGCGTGGTGGCGCGGACCTGGTCGGCGATCTGCCGGAAGAACAGGCCGTACCCTCCGGAGAGCGCGTCCAGGACGGATTGATGGACCGCGGTGAGCTCCAGGGGGTGCGCGGGCGGCAGCAGCAGGGGCGCGGCGTCGGCCAGATAGAGCGAGACCCAGCCGTCCTTGCCCGGCAGGGACCCGGCTCCGGCCCACAGCACCTCTCCGGCGGCGGTGAGCTCGTCGAGCATCGCCGGGGCGTATCCCGCCATGCGGGAGGGCAGCACGAGCTTCTCCAGGGCCGAAGCGGGCACGGACGCGCCCTGGAGCTGCTCGATCGCGCGTACGAGGCCGTCGACGCCCCGCAGGCCGTGGCCGCTCAGGTGCTGCCACTGCGGCAGGAACTGGGCGAGCGCGGCCGGGGGCACCGGTTCCAGCTCCTGGCGGAGCGCGGCGAGGGAGCGGCGGCGCAGACGGCGCAGCACGGCCGCGTCGCACCACTCCTGGCCGATGCCCGCCGGGTGGAACTCGCCCTGGACGACGCGGCCGTTCGCCGCGAGGCGGTGCAGCGCGCCCTCCGTGACGGCGGCGCCGAGGCCGAAGCGGGCGGCGGCCCCGGCGGAGGTGAACGGGCCGTGGGTGCGGGCATAGCGCCCGAGGAGGTCGCCGAGGGGGTCTTTCACGGGCTCCGTGAAGGCCTCGGGGACACCGACCGGCAAGGCCGTCCCCAGGGCGTCGCGCAGGCGGCCCGCGTCCTCGATGGCAGCCCAGTGGTCGGCCCCGGCGATCCGGACGCGGATGGCGCGGCGGGCCGCCGCGAGGTCCTCGGCCCAGGCGGGCTCCGCGCCCCGCTCGGCCAGTTCGGCGTCCGTGAGCGGGCCGAGCAGGCGCAACAGGTCGGCGACGCCCTCGGCGTCCTTGACGCGGCGGTCCTCCGTGCGCCACTGGAGCTCGCGCTCCAGCTCGGTGAGGACGTCCGCGTCGAGCAGTTCGCGCAGCTCGGCCTGGCCCAGGAGCTCGGCGAGGAGACGGGAGTCGAGGGACAGGGCGGCCGCGCGGCGCTCGGCGAGGGGTGAGTCGCCCTCGTACAGGAACTGGGCTACGTATCCGAACAGCAGGGAGCGGGCGAACGGGGACGGCTCCGGGGTGGTGACCTCCACGAGCCGGACGCGGCGGGACTCGATGTCGCCCATCAGCTCCGTGAGGCCCGGAACGTCGAAGACGTCCTGGAGGCACTCCCTGACGGCCTCCAGGATGATCGGGAAGGAGCCGAACTCGCTGGTGACCTCCAAGAGCTGGGCGGCACGCTGCCGCTGCTGCCACAGCGGGGTGCGCTTGCCGGGATTGCGGCGCGGCAGCAGCAGCGCGCGGGCGGCGCACTCGCGAAAGCGCGCCGCGAACAGTGCCGAGCCGCCCACCTGATCGGTGACGACCTGGCTGACCTCGCCCTTGTCGAAGGTGACGTCCGCCGCGCCGACAGGGGCCTGCTCGGGGTCGAACGCCGAGTCCACGGTGACGTCCACCGGCTCCTGGTCGAGCAGGTCGAGGCCCATCAGGTCGGCGTCCGGCAGGCGCAGCACGATGCCGTCGTCGGCGTGCATCACCTGGGCGTCCATGCCGTACCGCTCGGTGAGGCGGGCGCCGAGCGCGAGGGCCCAGGGCGCGTGCACCTGCGCGCCGAACGGCGAGTGCACGACGACCCGCCAGTCGCCCAGCTCGTCGCGGAACCGCTCGACCACGATCGTGCGGTCGTCCGGGATGTGCCCGCAGGCCTCGCGCTGTTCGGCGAGGTACGCCAGTACGTTGTCCGCTGCCCAGGTGTCGAGGCCCGCCGCCCGGAGGCGCTCGCGCGCGTCGTCCTGCGGCAGCGAGCCGATCTCGCGCAGGAACGCCCCCAGGGCGCGCCCCAGTTCGAGCGGGCGGCCCAGCTGGTCGCCCTTCCAGAACGGCAGTCGGCCGGGGACGCCGGGTGCGGGGGACACGAGGACGCGGTCGCGCGTGATGTCCTCGATGCGCCAGGAGCTGGTGCCCAGCGTGAAGACGTCGCCCACGCGCGATTCGTAGACCATCTCCTCGTCGAGCTCACCGACGCGGCCGCCGCCCTTCTTCGGGTCGGCGCCTGCGAGGAAGACCCCGAAGAGGCCCCGGTCGGGAATCGTGCCCCCGGAGGTCACCGCGAGGCGCTGTGCCCCGGGGCGGCCGGTGACCGTGCCCGCGACCCGGTCCCACACCACGCGCGGGCGCAGCTCCGCGAACGCGTCGGAGGGATACCGCCCGGCGAGCATGTCCAGGACCGAGATGAACGCCGACTCGGGCAGCGCACTGAACGGTGCGGCACGGCGGACCAGGGCCAGGAGGTCGTCCGCCTGCCAGGCGTCCAGGGCCACCATCGCGACGAGCTGCTGGGCCAGGACGTCCAGTGGGTTCGCCGGGACGCGCAGGGACTCGATGGCGCCTTGGCGCATCCGCTCCGTGACGACGGCGGCCTGGACCAGGTCGCCCCGGTACTTCGGGAAGACGACTCCGGTGGAGACCGCGCCCACCTGGTGCCCCGCGCGGCCCACGCGCTGGAGCCCGGAGGCCACGGACGGCGGCGACTCGACCTGCACCACCAGGTCGACGGCGCCCATGTCGATGCCCAGCTCCAGGCTGGAGGTGGCGACCACGGCGGGGAGGCGGCCCGCCTTCAGGTCCTCCTCGACCTGGGCGCGCTGCTCCTTGGAGACCGAGCCGTGGTGGGCGCGGGCGAGGACGGGGGGCGCGCCCTTGGCGGCGCCCGACTCCGCCATCAGCTCGGCCGGGGAGTGGTCCTCGGGGAGGGGCTCGCCCGTGGCCCGCTCGTACGCGATCTCGTTGAGGCGGTTGCACAGGCGCTCGGCCAGGCGGCGGGAGTTGGCGAAGACGATCGTCGAGCGGTGGGCCTGGACGAGGTCGGTGATGCGCTCCTCGACGTGCGGCCAGATGGACGGGCGCTCCGCTCCCTGGTCGGAGTCGGCCGCCGGGGAGCCGCCCAGCTCGCCCAGGTCCTCGACCGGGACGACGACCGACAGGTCGAACTCCTTGCCCGATGCGGGCTGGACGACCTCCACCCTGCGCTGCGGCGAGAGATAGCGCGCCACCTCGTCCACCGGGCGGACCGTGGCGGACAGGCCGATCCGGCGGGCGGGGCGCTTCAGGAGCGCGTCGAGCCGCTCCAGGGTCAGGGCGAGATGCGCGCCGCGCTTGGTGCCCGCGACCGCATGCACCTCGTCCAGGATCACCGTCTCGATGCCCGTCAGCGCGTCCCGCGTGGCGGACGTGAGCATCAGGAACAGCGACTCCGGTGTCGTGATCAGGATGTCCGGCGGCCGGGTGGCCAGGGCGCGGCGCTCGGCCGCCGGAGTGTCACCGGAGCGGATGCCCACCCGCACCTCGGGCTCGGGCAGGCTCAGGCGCACGGACTCCTGCCGGATGCCGGTGAGCGGGCTGCGCAGATTGCGCTCCACGTCGACCGCGAGGGCCTTGAGCGGCGACACGTACAGCACCCGGCAGCGCTTCTTGGGGTCCGCCGGGGGCGGGGACGAGGCCAGCTGGTCCAGCGCGGCGAGGAACGCGGCCAGGGTCTTGCCGGAGCCGGTCGGGGCGACCACGAGCACGTCCGAGCCCTCCGCGATCGCCCGCCAGGCTCCCGCCTGGGCGGACGTGGGCGCGGAGAAGGCCCCCGTGAACCAGCCGCGGGTCGCGGGGGAGAATCCGTCGAGGGCGCCGGGGGCGCCGGGGGCGCTGCGCGCGGACCGAGCCATGGACCCATCGTGCACCCCGCCACTGACAATGGCCCTGACCTGCGTGAACGACATGCCCTGAGCGGCGCGGGCGGCGCTTCCCGCCCGGCCGTGCCCAGTGCGCCGGGGCCCGGCCGCCGAGCCGGTGCCGCGGGCCGGTGCCGCGGGCCGGGAAACGGTTTGCGCCACTGGCGCAGAATGGCGGCATGACAGGTTCGGCTGAGCGGGCGCGGCACTGGACCTACGCCGAGCTGCCCGGCGTCGACCTGCTGCGGGCCCGCTACGTCCGCAAGACCTTCGCGCGGCACACCCACGAGCACTTCGTGCTGGCCGCGGTCACCGAAGGCGTCGACGTCTTCCACCACACCGGCGCCGACCGGCACGCGGGCCCCGGCATGCTCGCCCTGATCAACCCCGACACCTCGCACACCGGGCGGGGCGGAGGGCCCGAGGGCTGGCGGTACGGCGCGGTGTACCCGGCGCCGGAGCTGGTCGCGGCCATCGCCGCGGAGACGACGGCCCTCCGCGGCACGCCCGGCTTCGTTCAGCCGGTGTTCGAGGACGCGTACGCGGTGGCCCTCGTCCACCAGGTGCTGCGCGCCGCCGAGGAAGGCAACGCCCTGGCCGCCGACACGTTCCTGCGGATCACCGTGACCCGGATGCTGCGGCTCAACGGCGGCGCCCTGCCCGAGCGGGCCGTGCGGTCGGCGGGCCACCGCGTCGCCGCACGCGCGCGTGCCGTGCTCGAAGAGCGCCTCACCGACCCGCCGAGCCTGGACCGGCTGGCCGCCGACCTCGGCGTCGGGCCCTTCGCCCTGCTGCGCGCCTTCCGTGACGCGTACGGCATGCCGCCGCACGCCTGGCTCACCGACGCGCGCGTGCGCCGCGCCCGCCACCTCCTGGACGCCGGTACGACGCCCGCCGACGCGGCCGTGGCCGTCGGCTTCACCGACCAGCCGCACCTCAACCGCCACTTCACCCGCATCGTGGGCGTGCCCCCGGGCGCGTACCAGCGGGAGCGCAAGAACGTACAAGACCGTCCGGGCGGGCTCCTCGTAGCGTCCTCGGCGTGGCAGAACGAACATCACCCGCAGACATCACCAGCACGGACATAGCCGGGGGCGTCGACCCTCTCGACGCCCCCGCGGACGAGGTGGCAGCCCCCGCGGACGAGGTGGCAGCCCCCGCGGACGAGGTGGCAGCCCCCGCAGTCGATGCGGAGACCGTCTCGGACCGTCCGGACTCCGCCGTCGTCCGTGACGCTCTTGGCGTCGGCATCGCCGTCGGCCTCTCGGGATTCGCCTTCGGCGTGACCTCGGCGGGCAGTGGCCTCACCGTGCTGCAGACCTGTGCACTGAGCCTTCTGGTGTTCACGGGGGCCTCCCAGTTCGCCCTGGTGGGCGCGCTCGCCGGGGGCGGGAACCCGTTCACCGCTGCGGCGGGCGCGTTCTTCCTGGGCGTGCGCAACGCGTTCTACGGGCTGCGGCTCTCCCAGTTGCTGGCCCTCCCGCGCGCGGTGCGGCCGTTCGCGGCCCACTGGGTGATCGACGAGACCGCGGCTGTGTCGCTCGCGCAGCGCGGACGGCGGAGTGCCCGCATCGGCTTCACCGTGACGGGGCTCAGCCTCTACGCGCTGTGGAACCTGACCACCCTCGCGGGCGCGGTCGGCGCCGAGGCGATCGGGGACACCGACGCCTGGGGCCTCGACGCCGCGGGCCCCGCGGTCTTCCTCGCCCTCCTCGCACCGATGGTCCGTACCGCCCAGGAGCGCACGGTCGCCGCCGTCGCGGTCCTCCTGGGACTCGGACTGCTGCCCGTGCTGCCCGCGGGCGTACCGGTCCTGGCGGCCGCGCTCGCCGTGCCGATCGTCCTCTACGGAGAGGGCCTCCGCGCCCAGCGCACGACCCAAAGGGGCGACCGTTGAACATCTGGACAGCCATCGCCGTGACCGCCGTCAGCTGCTACGCGGTCAAGCTCGCGGGGCTCCTGGTGCCCGCCGGAGCCCTGGAGCGGCCGCTCGTGAAGCGCATGGCCGCCCTGCTGCCGGTCGCGCTGCTCGCCGCCCTCACCGCCCAGCAGGCCTTCGCCGACGGCCGGACCCTGGTGCTCGACGCCAAGGCCGCGGGGCTCGCGGCGGCCGTCGTGGCGCTGCTGCTGCGCGCGCCGTTCCTGGTCGTCATCGCCGCCGCCGTCGCCGTCACGGCGGGCGTGCGGGCACTCACGGGGTGACGGCCGGGCCGCCACCCCGGGGACCGGCTCAGCCGATCGGCCGCCCGTGCGCGGCGAGCGTGCGCAGGGCCTCGATCGTCACGATCGGCCGCCACTCCAGGGCGGTGCCCGGAGCCCACTGACGCCACCGGATCGGCCAACCGCCGTCTTCTTGCTGGTCGTTCACGAGGAAGTCCAGGGAGCGCGCCATCTCCTCGTCCGTGAACCAGGCGCGGGCGAGCGAGTCCGGGGACTTCGCGAAGTCGTGGGCGAAGTGGTGTTCACCCGGCGCGTACCCCTCGGGCACCGGATACGCGTCGGCCCGCTCCGGCTCCAGGGCCACGAGGCGCTGCTCGCGCACCAGACGGCCGAGCCGGTCGGCCGCCGCCTCCGCGCGCGGGCGGTCCGGCGCGCCGTCCAGGAAGGCGACCGCAGCCTGGACCTCGTACGGATGCGACTTCTCCAGGGACTCCACGGCCTGCCAGCAGAAGTCGGTGGCCCGGAACAGCCAGGCGTGCCAGACCTCGTTGCGGTGCAGCAGGCCCACCACGGGCCCGGTGGCGAGCAGCTCGCTCGGCGGGTCGTCCACCACGGGCACGAACGGCGCCAGGGGGTAGCCGCGCTGGCTCGGATGGATCGCCGGCAGGGCGCCGTCGGCCGTCGACACCGAGGTCAGATAACGGCACACGCGCTCCACCCGCAGCCCGCCGCAGCGGCCGATGGAGTCCAGGACCCGCAGCGCGTGACCGGTGTGCAGCGGCTGGCTGACGGGTCCGCGCAGATCGGGTTCGAGCGCGTGGCCGTACCCACCGTCCGCGTTGCCGTACGCGGCCAGCGCCGTTTCCACCGTGTCGGCGCCGTCGGCGCTGTCCGTGCCGTCTGTGCCGTCTGTGCCGTTCAGGAAGTGGTACGCGAAGCGTCGCTGTTCGAGGACGCGCGCGGTGAGCCAGACGAACTGTTCGGCGCGCGCGAGCGGGGAGGACGCGGCGTGCGGGGACGCTCCGTTTTCGGCCATGTTCCGACGGTAGGGCGGAATGCGCCGCCGACAAGCCCTCCGGGCTCGGCTGCACTCTCAGGGGCGCGATACTGGACGCATGCGGTTGACGGTCTTCTGGCAGCGAATGGCAGCCCACTTCGGCGCGGGGTACGCGGACTCCTTCGCGCGCGACCACGTGATGTCCGAGCTGGGCGGACGGACGGTGCACGAAGCACTGGACGCGGGCTGGGAGGCGAAGGAGGTCTGGCGGGCGGTGTGCAAGGCCGTGGACGTACCGGCCGAAAAACGCTGATCCACGGAGGCGACGAGACGTCCCTCCAGGGGCCGGGAGGTGTCCCCGGGGCGAGCACACGGAGCCCCGCGCGGGCGCACGGAGTCCGCGGCGCCGCGTGCGGGATGTGAGGAGCGCCGCGAACAGGCGGGGGCGACGGCCGATCGCCGCCTCCGTGGGCGAGACTGGCACGGTGGCACCCACAGACGACACCGCGCAGATCACCTCCGAGGCCATGACGCCGCCCGGCACCACGCCGCCCGCCCAGCCCCCTGCCGGGGCCGAGCAGGGACGTGGCGCGGGCATGCCGCGCTGGCTGCCGCGTGCCATGGTGCTCGCGCTCGCCCTGGTCGCCTGTTTCCAGCTCGGCAGCTGGGCCTTCCACCAGCTGACCGGACTGCTGATCAACATCCTGATCGCGTTCTTCCTGGCGCTCGCCGTCGAGCCCGCCGTGAGCTGGATGGCGGCGCGCGGGCTGCGCCGGGGCCTGGCCACGGGCATCGTCTTCCTCGGCGTGATCATCGCCACCGCGGGCTTCATCACGATGATGGGCTCGATGCTCGCGGGCCAGATCGTCGACATGGTCGAGGACTTCCCGGACTACCTGGACAAGGTCATCCGCTGGATCAACCAGACCTTCGACACGGACCTGTCCCGCGTCGAGGTCCAGGACAGCCTGGTCCACTCCGACTGGCTGCGGAAGTACGTGCAGAACAGCGCGAGCGGCGTCCTGGACGTCTCCGCGCAGGTGCTCGGGGGCCTCTTCCAGCTCCTGACGATCCTGCTGTTCTCGTTCTACTTCGCCGCCGACGGGCCCCGGCTGCGGCGCGCGCTGTGCTCCGTGCTCCCGCCCGCCAAGCAGGCCGAGGTGCTGCGCGCCTGGGAGATCGCGGTCAACAAGACCGGCGGCTACCTCTACTCGCGCGGCCTGATGGCACTGATCTCCGGGATCGCGCACTACATCCTGCTGCAGATCCTCGAAGTGCCCTACGCCCCTGCCCTCGCGGTGTGGGTGGGCCTGGTGTCGCAGTTCATCCCGACGATCGGTACGTACCTGGCGGGCGCCCTGCCGATGCTGATCGCCTTCACCGTCGACCCTTGGTACGCGGTGTGGGTGCTGGGCTTCGTGGTCATCTACCAGCAGTTCGAGAACTACGTCCTGCAGCCCAAGCTCACCGCCAAGAGCGTGGACATCCACCCGGCGGTCGCCTTCGGGTCAGTCATCGCGGGCACGGCGCTGCTCGGCGCGGTCGGCGCCCTGATCGCCATCCCGGCGGTGGCGACGCTGCAGGCGTTCCTCGGGGCGTACGTGAAGCGGTACGACGTCACGGACGACCCGCGGGTGCACGGACACCGCCGCCGCGGCGGCACGCCCCTGCTCGACCGGCTGCGGCGTGCGCTGACGCCTCCGGGGCGCGAGGGCTGAGGGCTCCGCCGGGCCGCGTTCCGCCGGACTCCGGCGGCTGAAGCACGGGTTCCGCTCATGGGTCGACCCGTCGGGCGCGCCTGGCGTGGTGCGCTTGACAGCAAAATCGAACATCCATTCTTATGGGGGCTCCGGCGGCGTCGTACCGGGGGTTCGCGGGGGGATTCCCGGGCACGCCGGTGGTTTTCGACGGGCCGAGGGGCCTGAGTTATCCACAGGCCGGACGGGCGTCGGGGCGCATTGTCAGTGGCAGGCGTTAGCGTCTTTGACGTGAAGCGATCGACTCAAGCAAACCGGGTGGAACCCATGGCAGGAACCGACCGCGAGAAGGCGCTCGACGCCGCGCTCGCACAGATTGAACGGCAATTCGGCAAGGGCGCGGTCATGCGCATGGGCGAGCGGTCGAATGAGCCCATCGAGGTCATCCCGACCGGCTCGACCGCGCTCGACGTCGCGCTCGGTGTCGGCGGCATCCCGCGCGGCCGCGTGGTGGAGATCTACGGCCCGGAGTCCTCCGGTAAGACGACCCTCACGCTGCACGCCGTGGCCAACGCGCAGCGGGCCGGCGGCGCCGTCGCCTTCGTGGACGCGGAGCACGCCCTCGACCCGGAGTACGCGAAGAAGCTCGGCGTCGACATCGACAACCTCATCCTGTCCCAGCCGGACAACGGCGAGCAGGCCCTCGAGATCGTCGACATGCTGGTCCGCTCCGGCGCGCTCGACCTGATCGTCATCGACTCCGTGGCGGCCCTGGTGCCCCGCGCCGAGATCGAGGGCGAGATGGGTGACTCGCACGTGGGTCTGCAGGCCCGTCTGATGAGCCAGGCCCTGCGGAAGATCACCAGCGCGCTCAACCAGTCGAAGACCACCGCGATCTTCATCAACCAGCTGCGCGAGAAGATCGGTGTGATGTTCGGCTCCCCGGAGACCACGACCGGTGGCCGCGCGCTGAAGTTCTACGCCTCGGTGCGCATGGACATCCGCCGCATCGAGACCCTGAAGGACGGCACGGACGCGGTCGGCAACCGCACCCGCGTCAAGGTCGTCAAGAACAAGGTCGCGCCCCCCTTCAAGCAGGCCGAGTTCGACATCCTCTACGGCCAGGGCATCTCCCGCGAGGGCGGCCTGATCGACATGGGCGTGGAGCACGGCTTCGTCCGCAAGGCCGGTGCCTGGTACACGTACGAGGGCGACCAGCTCGGCCAGGGCAAGGAGAACGCCCGCAACTTCCTGAAGGACAACCCCGACCTCGCCAACGAGATCGAGAAGAAGATCAAGCTGAAGCTGGGCGTCGGCGTCCGGCCGGAGAGCACCGAGAGCGAGCCCGCCGCGGACCCGGCGGCCGAGGCACCGGCGGCCGACGCCGCCAAGACGGTGCCCGCTCCGGCGGCGAAGGCCACGAAGTCCAAGACCGCGGCGGCCAAGAGCTAGGCCGTGACGCGACGTACCGACTGGGCGGAGCACACGGACCCCTCGGGAGGCGGCCACTGGAGTGGCGGCGGACCGGAGGGGGCGGGTGCCGATGCCGACGGCCCGTGGAGCGGCGACCAGGAGGGCCGGGGCGGCCGTCGCCGTCGGCGGCGCGGCGGCTTCGGCGGCCATCAGGACAGCGGTTCCCCGTCCTCGTCGAGGGCCGAGAACGGGGAACCGCCTTCGGGGGATCCCGCTGAGCGGGCGCGGGGCATCTGCTTGCGCCTGCTCACCGGGACGCCCCGCACGCGCAAGCAGCTGGCCGACGCCCTGCGCAAGCGGGACATCCCCGACGACGTGGCGGACGAGGTGCTGTCCCGCTTCGAAGAGGTCGGCCTGATCAATGACGAGGCCTTCGCGGACGCCTGGGTGGAGTCCCGGCACCACGGCCGGGGCCTCGCCCGCCGGGCCCTGGCGCGCGAGCTGCGGACCAAGGGCGTGGACGCGACCCTGATCGACGAGGCCGTCGGCCAGCTCGACGCGGAGCAGGAGGAGGCCACCGCCCGCGAGCTCGTGGCCCGCAAGTTGCGCTCCACCCGTGGCCTGGACCGCGACAAGCGGCTGCGCCGCCTCGCGGGCATGCTCGCCCGCAAGGGATATCCGGAGGGCATGGCGCTGCGCGTGGTCCGTGAGGCGCTGGAGCACGAGGGGGAGGACACGGAGGACCTCGGGTACGAGGGCCTCTGAGCGGTCGCCGGACCCATCGGAGCCGCGGCCTCGGGAGGACCTCTGAGGGTGAGGTCCGACGTGCCTCCGGGGGCGGCCTCCGGGCCGGGGTCCCGGGCGAGCCCTGGCGCGAGATCCCGTAGGGGGGTTAACCCCCCATGCAAGACGCCTGGTCACCACCGTGCACAGGAACCTGTGCACAGGCGACTGTGTACGCATGGTTCATCACCAGGGCAGAAGCGAGGGGCGAGCCCCCAGCGGGGCCGCGCAAGCCGGTCCGGCCGCGGAGTCCGGTGCCGCCGTCGGGTCCGGCGGCGCCGGGGCCGACGAGACCGGTCGCGCCCGGGCCGACGGCACCACGCCCGTTCCCGAAGAGCTGAGTGACCTGAAGGTCCTCAAGGCGCTGGCGCAGCCCCGGCGGCAGCAGATGCTCCAGCACCTGACCGTGCACGGGCCCGCCACGTCCGCGACCCTGGCCCGGGCCCTGGGCCTCAACACCGGGGCGACGAGCTACCACCTGCGCGAGCTCGCCCGGTACGGCTTCGTCGAAGAGACGGACGGCACCGGGCACGGGCGCGAGCGCTGGTGGCGCGCGGTGCCCGGGGACCGGCGCTTTCCCCCGCGCAGCAGGCAGAACGCCGAGACGCGCCTCGTCATGGACGAGCTGAACCACCTGTCGTACGCCGCCGACCTGGAGCTCTTCGAGCGGCTCCAGCGCGAGAGCGGCGGCTCCGAGGACGAGTGGGCCGACGCCTACCCGTATTCGCGCGGCACGATGCGGCTGACGGTGGCCGAGCTGCGCGACTTCTTCGAGGAGTACATCGCCCTCCTCAATCGCTACAAGCGCTCCGACGCAGACACCCCGCCCGGGGCCCGCACCGTCCTCACCCGCCTCCTGGCCTTCCCTGCACCGGCGGCCGGACCGGCAGCCGCGCCGACGGACGCCGGGGCAGCCGTCCCTCCGGGCACTCCCGATGACAACAGAAGAGAGACCGAGACCTCATGATGCTGCGCTACGCACTACAGACGATCCGCGACCGGAAGGGCGGGTTCCTGGGGGCCTTCGTCGCGTTGATGTGCGCCGCCGCGCTCATCACGGCCTGCGGCACGCTCCTGGAGACGGGTTTGCGCGGCACCATCCGCCCCGAGCGCTACGACGCCGCCCCCGTGCTCGTCTCCGCCGATCAAAACGTGCACCAGACCACCGTCAAGCACAAGAAGGGCAAGACGAAGGTCAAGCACAAGGCGAAGCCCATCGCCGAACGGGCCTGGCTGCCGCGCGAGGTCACCGAGCGGCTCGAGGGGGTGCCGGGCGTCGGCACGGTCGTACCCGAACTGACCTTCCTGGCGCAGCCGTTGACGCCCGAGGCCAGTGACCCGGACCGTCCCGCGTACGGGCACGCCTGGTCGTCGGCCTCCCTCGCGCCCTTCCGGATCGTCGACGGCCGCGCCCCGCGCACCGCGGCGGACCTGGTCGTCGACCGCGGCCTCGCCGAGCGCGCCCGCCTCAAGCCCGGTGACCGGCTCACCGTCCAGTCGACGCGGGCTCCGCGCACCTACCGCGTCTCGGGCATCGCCGCCCCGGACGGCGGCGGGAAGGCCCTCGCGCACCAGACCTCCCTGTTCTTCTCCGACCGCGAGGCCGAGCGACTCGCCGCCCACCCCGGCCGGGTCACCGCCCTCGGCGTCCTGCCGGCCGACGGCACGTCCGCACAGGAGCTCAAGGCGGCGGTCAAGAAGGCCCTCGACGGTACGACCGCGCAGGTCACCAGCGGTGACGGCCGTGGCTCCGTCGAGTTCCTCGACGCGGCGGGCGCGCGGGTGAAGCTCGTCAGCATGGGCGGCGCGATGGGCGGGACGTCGCTGCTCGTCGCCGTGCTCGTGGTCGTCGGCACCTTCGCCCTGTCCATCCAGCAGCGCTACCGCGAACTCGCCCTGTTGCGGGCCATCGCCGCCAGCCCGAAGCAGCTCCGCAAGCTCCTCGGCCGTGAGGCGCTCCTCGTCGGGGCGGCCGCCGGAGTGCTCGGCTCGCTGGCGGGCATCCCGCTCGGAGGGCTGCTGTACGGGAAGTTCATCGACGAGGGAGTGGTTCCGGCGACGCTCGACCGGGTCGTCAGCTTCTTCCCGCCGCTCGTGGCCGTCGCCGCGACGCTGTTCGGTGCCTGGGCGGCCGCGCGCGTCTCCGCCCGCCGCATCGCCCGCATCCGCCCCGGGGAGGCCCTGGCCGAGGCGAGCATGGAGCGCACGAAGCTCTCCTGGGTGCGCATCGCCGCCGGTCTGCTCCTCCTCGCGGGCGGTGTCGTCCTCGTGCTGGTGCTCAGCGTGCTGCGGACCGAGCCCGCGTCGACTCCCGTCACGTTCCTGGCCGTGGTGGTGCTCGCCTCGGCCGTCGCCCTGCTCGGCCCGCTCGTCGTCAGGGCGTCGGCCGCCGTCCTCGGCCGCGTGCTGCGGCTCACCGGCCCGGTCGGGCGGCTCGCGCACGCCAACCTCCGGGGCAACGCCGCCCGCATGGCCGCCGCCGTCACCCCGCTGGTGCTGCTCATCGGCATGACGTGCACGGTCCTCTTCACGCAGCCCACCCTCACGGCCGCCGCCCGTGCCGAGGCGCGCGACGGCGTCCGAGCGGACTGGTCGCTCGCCGCGCAGGGCCCCGGCGTACCGGCGGCGGCCGCGCGGCGGCTGCGGGCGGCCGAAGGCGTCGAGGCCGTCACCGAGGTCGTCCGCACGACCGTGCGTGTCGGACTCGACAAATACCCGGCGCAGGGCGTGACTCCGGCGGGCCTCACCCGCACCTGGGACCCGGACGTCACAGCGGGCTCGCTGGCGTCCTTCGGCGCGGGTGACATCGCCGTCAGTGAACTCGCCGCCGACCGGCTCGGCCTCAAGCCGGGCAGCAGCCTCAAGCTCACCCTCGGCGACGGCACCCCGACCACCCTGAAGGTCAGCGCCGTCTACGCGCGCGGGCTCGGCTTCGGCGACCTGACCCTGGCGCACGACCTGGTCGCCCGCCACGTCGACAACCCGCTCGCCGCCACGGTCCTCGTCAGGAGCGACCGTACGAAGGACCAACTCGCGGCGGCTCTGCGGGAGTTCCCGAACGTGCGGGTGGATTCCCCGGACGCTGTCGACCGCCTCCAGGCCGAGCGCGGCCAGTCGAGCGCCGACGTGAACCTCCTCGCCATGGGGCTCGTGCTGGCCTTCACCGCGATCGCCGTCGTCAACACGCTCGCGATGTCGGTGTCGGAGCGGGTCCGGGAGTTCGCGCTGCTGCGCCTCGCGGGCGCCACGGGCCGCCAGGTCCGGGGGATGCTGCGCACCGAGGCGCTGTCGGTCCTGCTCATCGCGACCGCCCTGGGCAGCGGGATCGCCCTCGCCGTCCTGACCGCGTTCAGCGTCGGCATGACCGGTTCCGCCGCCCCCGTGGTCCTGCCGCTGCTGTACGTCACGGTGGTCGCCGTGGCGGGGCTGCTCGCCCTGATGGCCACGGCGCTGCCCGGCCGCGCCGCTCTGAAGCCGCTGCCGGTCACGGTCGCGTCGGCCAAGGAGTAAGGGGCGGTACGCAATGGTGGGCGCCCCTTACTCACGCTCCTACGGGAGCACGGTAAGGGGCGCCCACGCGTGCATGCGAACCCGTACGCGGAAGAGAGCAGTCACTCGGTGACGGGGAAACCGGCCGCCTTCCAGGCCTGGAAACCACCGACGAGGTCGGTCGCGTGCCGCAGCCCGAGCTGGCGCAGGGAGTGGGCCGCGAGGCTCGACGCGTAGCCCTCGTTGCAGACCACGACGATGCGCAGGTCGTGGCCGACGGCCTGCGGGGCGCGGTGGCTGCCCTGGGGGTCGAGGCGCCACTCCAGTTCGTTGCGTTCGACGACCAGCGCCCCCGGGATCAGGCCGTCGCGCTCGCGCAGCGCCGCGTACCGGATGTCGACGAGGAGGCCGCCGGACCGGTCGATCTCGTGAGCCTGGCGGGGCGTGACCCGGTCGAGGCCGCGCCGTACGCGTTCGAGGAACTCGTCTATGCCCACGGGTGCGAGCGGCTCGTCGGCGATCGCCGAGGCCGTCGGTACACCCGGGATTCCGTTCAGCTCAAGGCCCGCACTCACTGCCAGTCCTCCGGACGCTCGACGTGCTCAAGGCGTAGCACGTCACCGGTGCGGCTGTAGCGACGGATCCGTGGAAGTGGCGGATAGTACGCGTGCACGGAGACGGCGTGCTCCGTAGGGGACTCGTTGAGCACCTCGTGCACGTGGTTGCGGCCGAATGCCCGTCCCTGTCCGGCGGGCAGCCGCCGTTCGCGGTCGATGCCCTCGGTGAGTTCCAGGGTCTTCCAGCCGTCGGTGGGCAGCCGGGCGGCGAGGGAGTTCTCCTTGAGGGCGCCCGACGCGGTGGTGAAGGCGCCGACCGACTCGGCGTGATCGTGCCAGCCGGTACCGGTGCCGGGCGGCCACCCGATCAGCCAGGCCTCGCTGCCGCCGGGTCCGTCGAGGCGCACCCAGGTGCGGCCCTCGGGGTCGAGGGGGAGGGAGGCGACGAGGTCGGTGTCCGCGGCGGTGCGGCGCACGAAGTGGAGGAGGTCGGCCGAGGTGGGCGGGGCCACGCGGGAACCGGCGGGGGAGGGCAAGGGGGCAGGGCTGGAGACAGACGCTGACATGGGACCGTCCTGGGAGTTCGCGGAACGGCGCGCCGACGACGGGCGCGCGAGAAGGGTGGTGATGGCGAATTCAGCAGGACGGCTGACACACGCAGCCCGCATAGCGGACGAGGTCCATGTGGACCCTCCGCCACAAGCGGACAGCGGTGTCGGTCATGGTCCGGAGTAGACCATGACCGTGGGAAGTGGTCAACTCGCGCTCAGCATGCGGTCGGACGGTCGTTTCTGGTTCAACAGCAGCTGTCTACGGGGCCTGGGGCAGCCGCTTGACCTGGCCGGGAGGTCTGGATCGGGGGCCTACGGGGAGGGCTTCTTCGGCTCGCTCGATGGCCCGGTGGAGGGTTTCTCCCCGGCTGCTCGGCCACTCTTCGCATCCGACCCGGGCATTTCGTGGACTGTTCGGTCGGCTGCTCGGGCGTCGCCGGGCTCGCTGGCCGGCTTTCCGGGGGCGGCCCCGGCGTCCTTCGGGCCGCTGTCCTTCCTCGGCGCGCCCTTTGCCCGTCCCTTCTCCGGTGTTTCCCGCACCGCCTTGCCCAGGGCCGCCTCGGCGGCCGCGTACAGCTCCGCGGGGCGTACGCCGTTCAGCGCGGTGACCAGATGGCCGTCCGGGCGTACGAGCAGGACCGTGTGCGCCGCGGCGCCCGGGTAGCTCTCCGCGACGAGGAGCTCGGCGGGGGCCGGCAGCGCGGTCACCGCGGCGGCGAGGCGGGGCATGATCCCGGCCTTCATCCAGTGGCGCCGGTCCCACACGACGGTGCCGGGCGCCACGAGCACCACGAGGAGCTGGCTGAGGCCGAACCGGTCCCGCAGCCGTACGACGGAACCGTCGGGGGCCGTCACGGCGACGTCGGTGACCGGGGCGCCCGGCTCCGTGGCCACGAGGACCGTGGAGTCCGAACTTCCGGGGGACAGCGGCGAGTCGGCGTACGCCCCCGGCGCGCCCAGCTGGCCGCGCCCCACATGGCCGTCCGTGAGCAGCGCGTCCTGACCGCGCGCGGCCCCCGGCACGTACGAGCGCAGCCCACCGCCGCCGCGGAGCACGGGCAGCGACTGGTCGGCGGCGCGCAGACGCGCGGCCACGGCGGCGCGCCGCTCGGTCTGGTAGCTGTCCAACAGTGCGCCGCTCGCGCCGTGGTGCCAGGCGAGCGCCAGCTTCCAGGCGAGGTTGTCGGCGTCCCGGAGGCCTTCGTCCAGGCCCTGGGTGCCGACGGCGCCGAGGAGGTGGGCGGCGTCCCCGGCCAGGAAGCAGCGCCCGGAGCGCCAGCGGCGGGCGAGCCGGTGGTGGACCGTGTGGACCCCGGTGTCGAGCAGGTCGTACGGGGGAGTGGCGCCGCACCAGCCCGAGAGGGTGTCTCGGACGCGGGAGACGAGGGCGTCGGGCGTCACCAGGTCGCCGCGCGGCGGGAGCAGCCAGTCGATCCGCCAGACGCCACCCGGCAGCGGACGCGCCGTCACCTCGGGGCCCCCGCCGGGCCACGGCGGGCTCCGGTGCAGCAACGCTTCGCCGGGCCAGGGAAGTTCCGTCCGCAGGGCGGCGACCGCGTGCCGCTCGACCGCGGTGCGTCCCGGGAAGCGGATGTCGAGCAGCTTGCGGACGGTCGACCGGGGGCCGTCGCAGCCGACGAGATAGCTGCCGCGCCACCAGGTGTCCTTGGGCCCGCGCGTGTGGGCCGTGAGCCCCGAGGCGTCCTGCTCCAAGGTGTCCAGCTTGCTCTCCACCGCGATCTTCACGAGCCGCTCGTCGACGATGGCGTCCCGCAGCGCACCGGTCAGCACGTGCTGCGGCACGTGCAACGGCGAGGGCATCTCGTCACTGAACGTGAGCTGCCGCATCACCTGCTTGCGCCGCATCGACCGCCAGCCGCCCCAGCGCGCGCCCGCGTCCGGGCCCCCGAAGGACGCCCCGCAGAGGCGCTCGACGAGTGCCGCCGTGTCCTCCCGCAGGACGGCGGTCCGCGCGGGGCGCTGCTCGTCCTTGCCGGGCCCCTCGTCCAAGACCACGGTGGGAACCGAGTGACGGGCGAGAGCCAGGGCGAGCGTGAGCCCCACGGGGCCCGCGCCGACGACGATCACCGGGTCCACGGCGCACGGCCTCCTGCCAGGACTGCCCGCGAGCGCTGGACGTACGTACAGGAAATGGCAGTTGAAACCCGGTGCACGATCACAGAACGTATGCAACCCACTGCTGGTTCCTGCGTCAAGCGACGAAGGCAGTGGCGTGATCGCCACTGCCTTCGTTCTTGCAGATCATCGGGTGAGCGCCCGGGGGGCTCAGATCGTGCCACCGGCTCCAGTCGATTCGGTGCCGGCCACGGCCGCCGGAGGCAACACCACGCCGGTGGACTTCTTGGCCCGCCGCAGCCGCCGCTCCAGCCAGCTCGCGAACGTCGTGAGGGCGAAGTTGAGCGCGATGTAGATCAACGCGACGATCGTGAAGCTGGCGATGACGTTGGCGCCGTAGTAGCCGCTCATCGTGCTGACGGTCGACAGGAGTTCGGAGAACGTGAGCATGGCGCCGCCGAGCGCGGTGTCCTTCACGATGACCACGATCTGGCTGACGATCGCGGGCAGCATCGCCGTGACCGACTGCGGAAGGAGCACGGACCGCATGGTCTGGCCCTTGCGGAGACCGATGGCCTTGGCCGCCTCGGTCTGGCCCTTGGGCAGGGCGAGGATGCCCGCTCGTACGATCTCCGCGAGCACGGAGGCGTTGTACAGGACGAGACCGGTCACGACCGCGTACATGGGCCGGTCGTCGGAGGAGACGTCGCTGTACTTGGAGAAGGCCTCGTTGGCGAACAGCATCAGGATCAGGACCGGGATCGCGCGGAAGAACTCCACGATCGCGCCGGCCACGATGCGCACCGAGCGGTGGTCCGAGAGGCGCGCGATGCCGAGGACCGCACCCAGGGGCAGCGCGATGACCATGGAGTACGCAGCTGCCTTGAGCGTGTTCTCCAGGCCGGGCCAGATGTACGTCGTCCAGGCCCGGCTGTCCGTGAAGAAGGGCTTCCACTTCTCCCAGTCGAGCTGGCCCTTGTCGGAGAGGGAGCTGTAGACCCACCAGGCCACCAGGCCGAAGGCGATCACGAAGACCACCGAGTAGATGATGTTGCGCTGCTTGGCGCGGGGGCCCGGGGCGTCGTAGAGGACGGAGTTCATCGCTTGACCGCCACCTTCTTGCTGACCCAGCCGAGGATCAGACCGGTCGGAAGCGTGAGGCAGATGAAGCCGAACGCGAAGACGGCGGCGATCGCGATCGTCTGGGCCTCGTTCTCGATCATGCCCTTCATCAACAGGGCCGCCTCGGCGACGCCGATCGCGGCGGCCACGGTGGTGTTCTTCGTGAGCGCGATCAGGACGTTGGCGAGCGGTGCCACCACCGAGCGGAAGGCCTGGGGGAGCACGACGAGGGTGAGGACCTGCGTGAAGCTCAGCCCGAGCGCCCGGGCGGCCTCCGCCTGCCCCATCGGCACGGTGTTGATGCCCGAGCGCAGCGCCTCACAGACGAAGGCGGCGGTGTAGGCGGTCAGACCGAGCACGGCGAGACGGAAGTTGATGGTGTCGAAGTCCTCGGCGCCCAGACTGATGCCCAGCGTCTGGTTCAGGCCGAGCGACGTGAACACGATGATGATGGTCAGCGGAATGTTCCGCACGACGTTGACGTAGACGGCTCCGAAGCCGCGCATCAGGGGCACGGGGCTGACGCGCATGCCCGCCAGCACGGTTCCCCATATCAGGGAGCCGACCGCTGAGAGTCCGGTGAGTTTCACCGTCTCCCAGAAGGCCCCCCACAGGTCATAGCCTTCAAGAAAGTCGAACACGTTCTCCCGCGCTTCCGCGTAGAGGGACAGCTTCCGCGTAGAGGGCGAAGGGGCGCGCCGCCATGATGAGCGGCACGCCCCTCACGTCCTGCTTACTTGACGATGTCGCCGATCTTCGGGGCGGGCTCGTTCTTGTAGCTGGCCGGGCCGAAGTTGTCCTTCACGGCCTTCTCCCACGAGCCGTCCTTGACCATCGCGGTCAGCGCGTCGTTGATCTTCTTCTTGAGGTCGGAGCCCTTCTTGACGCCGATGCCGTAGTTCTCGTTGGTCATCTTGAAGCCGCCGAGCTTGAACTTGCCCTGGAAGTTCTTCTGCGCGGCGTAACCGGCGAGGATCGAGTCGTCGGTGGTGAGCGCGTCGATGGCGTCGTTCTGCAGGCCGGTCAGGCACTGGGAGTACGCGCCGTAGTTCTGGAGCTGGGCCTTGGGCGCCAGCTTCTCCTTGACGTTCTGCGCCGAGGTCGAACCGGTCACCGAGCACAGCTTCTTGCTGTTCAGGTCCTTCGGTGACTTGATCGACTTGTCGTCGGCGCGGACCAGGACGTCCTGGTGGGCGAGCAGGTACGGACCGGCGAAGTCGACCTTCTCCTCGCGCTCCGGCGTGATCGAGTAGGTCGCCGCGATGAAGTCGACGTCACCGCGCTGGAGCATCGTCTCGCGGTCGGCGCTCTTGGCTTCCTTCCACTCGATGTCGCCCTCCTTGTAGCCGAGCTTCTTGGCCACGTAGGTGGCGACGTCGACGTCGAAGCCCTCGTACTTGCCGTCCGGCGTCTTCTGGCCGAGGCCGGGCTGGTCGAACTTGATGCCGATGGTGACCTTGCCGCCCCCGCCGGAGCCCTTGTCGTCCTTGTCGTCGTCACCGCCACACGCGGTGGCCGTGAGCGAGAGCGCGAGCAGAACGGAGGCTGCCGCGGTGACCTTGCGAACCTTCATGGTGAACATCCTTCGTTTCGGCGGAGGTTGGGGGAGACGCTGCCGAGCGTCATGCGTCTGATGAGGCGTCCCGCGCGCGGGAGCGCGTGCGGCGCGTCAGTGGTGCAGGATCTTCGACAGGAAGTCCTTGGCACGGTCGCTGCGCGGGTTGCTGAAGAACTGGTCCGGCGTGGCCTCTTCGACGATCCGGCCGTCCGCCATGAAGACGACCCGGTTGGCGGCCGACCGGGCGAAGCCCATCTCGTGGGTGACGACGACCATGGTCATGCCGTCCCGGGCGAGCTGCTGCATCACCTCGAGGACCTCGTTGATCATCTCGGGGTCGAGCGCCGACGTGGGCTCGTCGAAGAGCATGACCTTGGGCCCCATGGCGAGCGCCCGGGCGATCGCCACACGCTGCTGCTGGCCACCGGAGAGCTGTGCCGGGTACTTGTCGGCCTGGGTGCCGACGCCCACGCGGTCGAGCAGACCGCGTGCCTTCTCCTCCGCCTCCGCCTTGGCCGTCCTGCGCACTTTGACCTGGCCCAGCATCACGTTCTCGAGCACGGTCTTGTGCGCGAAGAGGTTGAAGGACTGGAAGACCATGCCCACGTCGGCGCGGAGCCTGGCGAGCTCCTTGCCCTCCTGGGGCAGCGGTTTGCCGTCGATCGTGATCGCGCCGGAGTCGATGGTCTCCAGGCGGTTGATCGTGCGGCACAGCGTCGACTTGCCGGACCCGGAGGGCCCGATCACGACGACGACTTCGCCGCGGGCGATGGTCAGGTCGATGTCTTGGAGGACGTGCAGTGCGCCGAAGTGCTTGTTGACGTTCTTCAGCACGACAAGGTCGTCCGCCGCGGGTATGGCGTCCTTGGTCACCGATACTTCGGTCACGGCTTGTTGCTCCATCCTCCTCGGGTTGGGAGGACAGTAGTAACCCGGTGCGACCAGCGTCATTACATCTGAGGGGAAATTGAGCATAACGATCCGGCCGCAACCGGACACACCGTGTGAAGAGGGCGCCCCGCGCGCGTACCGGGTGCATAACGGAACGTGTCCGTGACCCGAAGGGCCTTGACGCGGTCCTTATCCATCGGCGTGGATGCCTTGGGGCGCGTCGAAGCGTCCGGCACACCGCTGGTTCCGCGCGCACGCGCGCGTACGAGACGCCTACGACAAAGGGCGTACCCCGCACGCGAGCGGGAGCGGAACGATCAATGAACTGACGGTACGACCGATGAACTACAGGGGAGCCTATGGGCTGGAGGAGGGCCGCATGAGACTGCTGCTCGTCGAGGACGACGACCACGTGGCCGCCGCCTTGTCCGCGGTCCTGGCCCGGCACGGCTTCGCCGTCACCCACGCGCGCAACGGCGAGGAAGCCCTCCAGGCCCTGCTGCCCGGCGACGCGGCACCCTTCGGGGTGGTGCTCCTCGACCTCGGCCTGCCCGACCAGGACGGCTACGAGGTCTGCGGGAAGATCCGCAAGCGCACGCAGACCCCGGTCATCATGGTGACGGCCCGCGCCGACGTGCGCTCCCGCATCCACGGCCTGAACCTCGGAGCCGATGACTACGTGGTGAAGCCGTACGACACCGGGGAGCTCATCGCGCGCATCCACGCGGTCACCCGCCGCCCGTCCGCGGCCGAGGCCGCCGCGGCTCCCGCCGAGACGGAGCTGCGGCTCGGCAACGTACGCATCGAACTGCCCACCCGTCAGGTCAGCGTGGACGGTGCCAAGGTGCAACTGACCCGCAAGGAGTTCGACTTGCTCGCGCTGCTCGCCCAGCGGCCCGGGGTGGTCTTCCGCCGGGAGCAGATCATCAGCGAGGTGTGGCGCACCAGTTGGGAGGGCACGGGTCGCACGCTGGAGGTGCACGTCGCGTCCCTGCGGGCCAAGCTGCACATGCCCGCCCTGATCGAGACCGTGCGCGGAGTCGGGTACCGGCTCGTCGCCCCGGCGTCGTAGCGGGCCCAGGTGCGCGCCCGTCTCCTGCCGCTGCTCATCGTCCTGATGGCGGGCGTCCTGCTGGCCCTGGGCTTCCCTCTCGCCGTGAGCGTGGCGTCGGCCCAGCAGCAGAAGGTCGTCGTCGACCGCATCGACGACACGGCGCGCTTCGCCTCGCTCGCGCAGTTCGTCACGAAACGGCCCGCCGGTTCGCGCCTGCGCGACAAGGACGAGCGCCGCGAGACCCTCCAGAAGGAACTCGACTACTACAACGAGGTCTACGGCATCAAGGCGGGCGTCTTCTTCCGCGACAGGTACCCCATGGCGCACGCCCCGGCCGCGTGGTTCCTGCCCGGCGCGGGCCACCCCGTGAGCGACGCCTTCGAAGAGGCACTGCGCTCCCGGGGGAGCCACGACCCGCCCCAGGTGTGGCCCTGGCAGGAGGGCGGGCGCATCGTCGTGGCGTCACCGGTGATCCGCGACGGAGACGTGGTCGCCGTCGTCGTCACCGACTCGCCCACCGGGCGCATGCGCGCGAAGACCCTGCACGGCTGGCTCCTGATCGTCGCGGGCGAGTCGGCGGCGATGCTCCTCGCGGTCGGTGCCGCGCTGCGCCTCACCCGCTGGATCCTGCGTCCGGTGGGCGTCCTGGACGCGACCACGCACGACATCGCGACCGGGCGCCTCGCCTCCCGGGTCGCGGCGGCCGGCGGGCCGCCGGAACTCCGGCGCCTGGCCCGTTCGTTCAACGAGATGGCCGACCACGTCGAGGACGTCCTGGAGCAGCAGCGTGCCTTCGTCGCCGACGCCTCCCACCAACTGCGCAACCCCCTGTCCGCCCTCCTCCTGCGCATCGAGCTGCTCGCCCTGGAGCTGCCCGAGGGCAATGAGGAGATCGCCTCGGTCCGCACCGAGGGCAAGCGTCTCGCCCAGGTCCTCGACGACCTCCTGGACCTGGCGCTCGCCGAGCACGCCGCGGCGGACCTCCAGCTCACCGACATCGGCGAGCTGGCGGCCGAGCGCGTGGCGTCCTGGCGTCCGCTCGCCGAGGAGCGGGGCGTGCGCCTGGAGGGGCACTGCCCGGCGACCACCGGCTGGGCGGACCCGATCGCGCTGTCCAGCGCCCTGGACGCGGTGATCGACAACGCCCTGAAGTTCACGCCGGAGGGGGAACGGGTCGAGGTGCGGGTCGCCTCGGCCGACGCGACGACGACGGTCGTCGTCACCGACGGCGGCCCGGGCCTCACCGACGACGAGCTGGCCCGCATCGGCGACCGCTTCTGGCGCAGCAACCGCCACCAGAACGTGAAGGGCTCCGGCCTCGGCCTGTCGATCTCCCGGGCGCTGCTCGCCGCGGGCGGGGGCTCCCTGGAGTACGCGCGCCACGAGCCGCACGGTCTGAAAGCGACGGTCGGGGTGCCCCGGCAGGCTCCCGCGGGCCCGCCGACGGCTAAGGCTTGACCGAGCGGTAGTAGCGCCGCGCGCCTTCGTGCAGCGCCAAGGGGTGCGTGTACAGGGCCGTCCGCAGGTCGACCAGTTGCGCGGCGTGCACGCGCGCGCCGATGCGGTCGCGGCTGTCGATGACCGTACGGGTCAGGCCCTCCGTCAGCTTCGGGTCGGCGCGGTTGGTGGTCACCAGGAGGTTGGCCACGGCCAGGGTCCGCACGGACGCGTTCTGCTGGGCCTCCGGGTAGGCGTCGGCGGGCATGACGGCGGCACGGTAGTAGCGCGACTCGCGGCCCTGTCGGTGCAGGGCGTCGACGAGGTCGCCGAGCGGTACGAGGCGGATGCTCATGCGCTCGGAGAGCTTCTGCACGGACGTCGTGGGCAGCCCGCCGGACCAGAAGAAGGCATCGATCTTGCCGCGCCGCAGCAGCTCGGGCGCGGTGTCTATGCCGGCGGGCAGCGCCGTGAGGTCCTTCTTCAGGTCGAGCCCGGCGGCCTGGAGGACGCGGTCGGCGATCAGCTGCACCCCGGAGCGCGGCTGTCCGACGGCGACCTTCTTCCCGCGCAGGTCCCGCGCCGACATGATGTCCGACGAGCGGCGCACGACGATGTGCACGTAGTCGTCGTACAGCCGGGCGCAGCCCCGCAGCCGGTCCGCCCCGGGCCCGCCGTCCAGGCGGTACTTCTCCACGGCGTCGGCCGCCGCGATGGTGAAGTCGGCCTTCCCGGTGGCCACCCGCTGCACGTTCTGCTGCGACCCCTGGCTGTTCAGGAGGTCGATGGTGACGTCCGGCATGTCCTTGGCGGCGGCGCCCCGCAGCAGGTTCCCGTACGTCTCGTAGACGGCGCCCTTGACGCCCGTGCTGAAGCTCATCTGCCCCTTGGGCGACTCGTCGCCCACCGGGAGCAGCCACCACAGGAGCAGCCCGAACACCACGAGACCCGCGGCCGAGCCCTGGAGGGCGCGCCGTCGGGTGAGGTGGGGCAGGGCCGCGAACATGGGCGCGATCCTGCCATTTCCCTCGCCGTGGTGACCAGGGCCCGAGCGGCCCGACGGGAAGGGCGTCCTCTTCGGGAGGGGGCCTAGCGCACCACGGCCCGCGTCAGGAGGTCGCGGAGCGTGTCCTGCTCCCGGTCCGACAGGGGGCTGAGGGGGGACTCCTTGGAGAGCGACGCCATCAGGCGCTCGCGCAGGGCGGTGCCTTGGGGGGTGAGGACGAGTTGCTTGGCTCGGCGGTCGCTCGGGTGGGGGCGGCGCTCGACGAGGCCCTGCTCCTCCAGGCGGTCGGAGACGAACGTGGCGTTGGACGGCTCGCAGCTCATCCGCTGTGCCAGCTCGCGCAGGGTCAGGGGCCCGGTCAGTTCCCGCAGCGCGATCGCCTGCGGCGCGGTCAGGCCGAGGGCGGTGGCGTGCTCGCGCACGTGCGTCTCGATCCGCCGGGCGAGGGCGTTCACGAGGCCGCAGACGCGCCAGTCGGCCGCTGGGAGGCCCTCACGCGTCTCCGGGCCCGTCTGCGCGCTCGCGGCCGCCGTACGGCCCGCCTGGTCGGCTTCCTGAGCGTTCCCGCGCGTGTTCGCCATGGCTCCCAGCCTACTCACTCCATGCAACTCAAATGGTTGCAGCTCGAATGGTTCTAGCTCTAACGTTTCTCTCGGTGCGGCGGCGCGACGGCCGCGCCGACGGCTGAACCGACTGCCCTGGAGGCCCCATGCCCACGCCCGAGAACATCGCTGACGTGCCCGTCGACACCGTCGCGCCGCCGCGCGCGGAGGCTGCCGCCGAGCGACTCCGCAGGCCCGCCCGCACCCGCACGTTCCCCCTCGGCGAACTGCGCGTCAGCTATGTGGCGGACGGAGCCGTGGGCCTCAAGCCCGGTGGCTGGCTGCCCGCCGCGACCGACAGCGACTGGGCGACGTACGCGGACCACCTGGACGAGCACGGACACCTCGTGGCGAGCGTCGGCGGGCTGCTCGTCGAGCACGGCGACCGCGCCCTGCTGATCGACGCCGGATTCGGCCCGCAGGCCTTCGCGGACGCCCCGGACAACCCCCTCATAGGCGCCCTGAGCAGCGGCCGACTCCTCGACAGCCTCGACGAGCTGGGCCGCGACCCCGGCACGATCGAGGCGGTCGCCTTCACGCATCTGCACGGCGACCACCTGGGGTGGGCATGGAATCCCGCCCCGGGCAGCACCGAACCCGCCTTCACGCGCGCCGCCTACCTCTTCGCGCAGCCCGAGTGGGACCAGCGCCACTTGGCCGCGAGCCACGGCGCGACCGAGGAGGTCCTGGCCGTCCTCGCGCCCAAGGTGCGCACGCTCACGGACGGCCAGGAGGTCTTCCCCGGCGTACGCGCCCTCGTGCGGCCGGGCCACACCGTGGGGCACGTGACCTTCGAGATCACCTCGGGCGGGCAGCGGCTCCTGGCCTTCGGCGACGCCCTGCACTCGCCGGTCCAGATCACCCACCCGGAGTGGTCGGCGGCCGTCGACCACGACCCCGGCGTCGCGGCCGAGTACCGCCACTGGCTCGTGAACGAGCTGACGGAGCCCGGCACGCTGGGCTTCGGCGTCCACTTCGCGGATGTGGTCTTCGGCCGGGCCGAACGGGACTCCCGGGGGCGCACGCTGTGGGCCCCGCTGCCCTGACGGGCCGCGCAGGGATCCCTTGCGCGTGCGGCTCAGCCCTTGCGGGCCACGCCCGCGTACATGGCCACCTCGTCCGGCAGCGCCGACGGATCGCCGTCGGTCCCCTCCGGGCGCCAGCGCGAGCACGAGACCACGCCGGGCTCCAGCAGATCGAGGCCCTCGAAGAACCGGGCCACCCGGTCGGGCGTGCGCTGCGTCAGCTTCGGAGTGCCGTGCTCGTTCCAGAAGGTCACCGCCGCGTCCACGTCCGGCATCGCCGGGCTGGTGATCGTGTGCGAAAGGACCAGATGGCTCCCGGCGGGCAGGGCGTCCATGAGGCGGCGCACGAGACCGTAGGCCTCCTGGTCGTCGTCGATGAAAATCACGACCCCCAGGAGCATCAGTGCGACCGGCTCACTGAAGTCCAGGGTGCGCGCCGCGTGCTTCAGGACGCTCTCGACGTCCCTCATGTCCGCGTCCAGGTAGTCGGTGCGCCCCTCCGGGGAGCTGGTCAGCAGAGCACGCGCGTGCGTGAGGACGAGCGGATCGTTGTCCACGTAGACGATGCGTGACTCCGGGGCGATCCGCTGGGCCACCTCGTGCGTGTTGTCGGCCGTCGGCAGGCCGGTGCCGACGTCGAGGAACTGGCGTACTCCGAGGTCGGTCACCAGGTGGCGCACCGCACGGCCCAGGAAAAGGCGGTCTGCGCGCGCGTAGTCACCGATCCCGGGGTGCAGCTCACGGATGCGGTCGCCCGCCTCCCGGTCGACCGCGTAGTTGTCCTTGCCGCCGAGCCAGTAGTTCCAGATCCGCGCCGTGTGCGGCTGCGCCGTGTTGATCCGGCTCCGTACGGCGTCGGCGGCGTCCTTGGGGGACGGTTCCTGGGCGCTCGGTGGAACCTCAGGGGAAGGGTTCCCGGTCACGTGATCGCCTCCTGGCGCGAGGGGTGGGCCGGTGCGGTTGCCAACACGCAATCTAGCGGGGTGAGTTGGGTGCCCAGAACCGGACCGCCACAAGGGGGCGCCCGGCCCGGCCGGGAGGGCGCTGCCCCGCAGGTCTGTCCCCGCCCGGACGGGGCCGCCGGGCCGCTCCGCACGGTGTACTGATCCAAGCCTTTACCCTGGACGGGTGAGCGGTGACGACGTGGCTGGTGGAGCAGTGGACGGATTGAAGACCTATGAGGTGCGCACCTACGGGTGCCAGATGAACGTCCACGACTCCGAGCGCCTCTCCGGGCTCCTGGAGGGCGCGGGGTACGTGCGCGCCCCCGAAGGCTCCGACGGCGACGCCGACGTCGTGGTCTTCAACACGTGCGCGGTGCGTGAGAACGCCGACAACCGCCTGTACGGCAACCTCGGCCGTCTCGCCCCGAGGAAGACCTCGCGCCCCGGCATGCAGATCGCCGTCGGCGGCTGTCTGGCGCAGAAGGACCGGGACACCATCGTCAAGAAGGCTCCCTGGGTCGACGTCGTCTTCGGGACGCACAACATCGGCAAGCTGCCGGTCCTCCTGGAGCGCGCCCGCGTCCAGGAAGAGGCGCAGATCGAGATCGCCGAGTCCCTGGAGGCGTTCCCCTCGACGCTGCCCACGCGCCGCGAGAGCGCGTACGCGGCCTGGGTGTCGATCTCCGTCGGCTGCAACAACACCTGCACCTTCTGCATCGTGCCCGCCCTGCGCGGCAAGGAGAAGGACCGCAGGACCGGCGACATCCTCGCCGAGATCGAGGCCCTCGTCGCCGAGGGCGTCTCCGAGATCACCCTCCTCGGCCAGAACGTCAACGCGTACGGCTCCGACATCGGCGACCGCGAGGCCTTCAGCAAGCTCCTGCGCGCCTGCGGCGCGATCGAGGGCCTGGAGCGGGTCCGCTTCACCTCGCCGCACCCGCGCGACTTCACGGACGACGTGATCGCCGCGATGGCCGAGACGCCGAACGTGATGCCCCAGCTGCACATGCCGCTGCAGTCCGGCTCGGACCCCGTCCTGAAGGCGATGCGCCGCTCCTACCGCCAGGAGCGCTACCTGGGCATCATCGAGAAGGTCCGCGCCGCCATCCCGCACGCGGCCATCACCACGGACATCATCGTGGGCTTCCCCGGGGAGACCGAGGAGGACTTCGAGCAGACCCTGCACGTGGTCCGCGAGGCCCGCTTCGCCCAGGCCTTCACCTTCCAGTACTCCAAGCGGCCGGGCACCCCCGCCGCCGAGATGGACGGCCAGATCCCCAAGGAGGTCGTGCAGGCGCGCTACGAGCGCCTGGTGGCCCTCCAGGAGGAGATCTCCTGGGAGGAGAACAAGAAGCAGGTCGGCCGGACCCTGGACCTCATGGTCGCCGAGGGCGAGGGCCGCAAGGACGGCGCCACGCACCGCCTCTCCGGCCGCGCCCCCGACAACCGCCTGGTCCACTTCACCAAGCCGGACACCGAGGTGCGCCCCGGCGACGTGGTGACCGTCGAGGTGACGTACGCGGCGCCGCACCACCTGCTCGCCGAGGGCCCCGTGCTCGACGTGCGCCGCACGCGCGCGGGCGACGCCTGGGAGAAGCGCAACACCGCCGAGGCCACGAAGCCGGCCGGTGTCCTGCTGGGCCTCCCCAAGGTGGGCGTCCCGGAGCCCCTGCCGGTGGCCACGGGCGGCGGCTGCAGCCTGGACTGACGGTTCGCGGCCGGGCGCCCCGCACGGGTGCCCGGGCCGCCCTGTCTCCCGTCCTGCCCGCCTCCTCGGCGGGCCCCCACGCGTCCGGTCGATGGCGGGCCTCGTCGACAGGCACTGTGTCGACCGCGCCCCGGCGGTCGCCCTCCCCGCTGTCCGTGGGGAGCGTTACGCTGCGGATCATGCTTGTCGCCGCTGCCGTCTGCCCCTGCCCGCCGCTGCTCGTGCCCGAGGTCGCCGCGGGCGCCGCGCCCGAGCTGGACGCCGCGCGTGCGGCCTGCTCGGACGCGATCGCCGTCCTCGCGGCCTCCCGGCCGGACCTCCTGGTGGTCGTCGGCCCTGCCGACCAGAGCGGCCGTGGCCCTCATGCGCAAGGCGCCCCCGGGTCGTTCCGCGGCTTCGGTGTGGACCTCGACGTCACGCTGGGCGAGACGGCCCCCGTGCCGGGCGCTACGGCGCCGGAGCGTGAGCTCCCGACGTCCCTGGCCGTCGGCGCGTGGCTGCTCGGCCGCACGAAGTGGTCGGCCGCGCCCGTGGAGGGCCTCGGCGTGGGGGAACCGCTCGAGCCCGAGCGGTGTATCCAGAGCGGGGAGGGAATCGCCGCCCGCGCGGACCGGGTGGCACTGCTGGTCATGGGCGACTCCAGCGCCTGCCGCACGCTGAAGGCGCCCGGCTATCTCGACGACCGGGCGGAGGGCTTCGACGCGCGCGTCGCCGAGGCGCTGGGCGCGGCGGACGTGGCGGCCCTCAAGTCCCTGGACGCCGAGCTGGCGTACGAGCTGAAGGCCGCGGGCCGCGCCCCCTGGCAGGTGCTCGCGGGCGCCGCCGAGGGCGCGGGCCTGCGCGGAGCCCTGCTCTTCGACGACGCGCCCTACGGGGTGGGGTATCTGGTGGCGGCCTGGTCCTAGGCGGGGCTGGCGGCGGCCTGACTGTGAGCGGTGCTCACGGCGCGGTGCCCGCGGTCGCCAGTGCCCTGGGCGGGCCGGTCAGCAGCCCAGGTAGGCGCCGTGCCCGCGAGTGGCCTCGGCGGGCCTCAAGCAGCCCCGGCCGGCCGTGAGCGATCTCAGTGGCCCGCCGACGGCTTCGGCGTGCCCACCTGACTCTGGCCGACACCCGACGGGCTCGGTAGGCCTGCCATGGCCCTGTCGGGCCCCCGATGGCCTCGGTAAGCCCGCGATGGCCCCGGCGGACACCCCGACGACGTCCCCCGCACATGCCGACGCCCACGACGGGCTCGGCACACGTCGACCACAGGTCGTGACCGCACACGTCGACCACACGTCACGACCACACGCATCGACACACATCGCGAGGGCCCCCTGCGCCCCCACCCGCCGCCCTCGGCCCACCGCACACGCCGACGGCCGTGAAGCTGAGCGCGCTTCACGGCCGTCCGTCGGTGTGTTCAGGAGGCCGACGGGGGTGACGGCGACGACGGGGGAGTGGTGCCGTCCCCCGTGCCCTTGCCGTCGTGGCTCCCGGCGAGGCGATCGAGGGCGTCCTTCGCCTTGCCCGTCCCCGTCTGGATCTTGTCGCTGTACTTGCCCTTGGTCTTGCTGTCGACCATCTTCGCGGCCTTGTCCAGGCCCTGGTCGATCTTGTCCCCGTGCTGCTGCGCGAGGCCGGAGACCTTGTCCTTCGCGGGGGCGAGCTTGGCTTTCAGATTCTGCAGGAAGCCCATCGGTTCACCTTGCCTCACCGGGAGTCACTTGCGGGCGCCCTCACCGGCCTCGTTGTCGGCCGCCTCCTGGGCGGACTGCTGCTTGGGGATCTCCACGTTCTCCGCGGCGGCCGCCTCGGTGGCCTCCGCCTTGTCGCCCGTATCGTCCTTGCCGTCCTCGGCCTCGGCCTTCGCTTCGCTCGTGGCATCGTCCGAGGCGGCCGCCTCTGCCTCGGCGGTTTCCGTGGCATCGGAAGACTCAGCGGCGCCCTCCGGCTCCGCCGTGAGCGTCGCCGCCGCTGCCTCCTCAGTCGAGGCCTCGGACTTCTTGCGGCGGAACCGTGAAAAAACACCCATAACTACTCCATACGTTACTCGTGTGGGCGAAATCCCGCGCCGCCCGGTGCGTCCGATTGCGTCGCCCGGGTTACCGGCTTCGAAACCGGCGGTCGGGACCTCGCAACAGGCAACGAACCCGCAGCCGTGCCGTCACGTAGCTCGTTCGGGCAGTCGCGGGGTGATTTGCGAGACTGGGGCGGTGAGTAGTGCAGCCCCCGCCCCGCGGGTCATCGCCGTCGTCGGGCCCACAGCGGCCGGAAAGTCCGATCTGGGAGTCTTCCTGGCACAGCGCCTCGGCGGCGAAGTCGTCAACGCCGACTCGATGCAGCTGTACCGAGGGATGGACATCGGTACCGCCAAGCTGACGTTGGCCGAGCGCGCCGGCGTCCCGCATCACCTCCTGGACATCTGGGACGTCACCGAGGCCGCGAGCGTCGCCGAGTACCAGAAACTGGCGCGCGCCGAGATCGACCGGCTGCTCGCCGAGGGCCGCTGGCCGATCCTCGTCGGCGGTTCGGGCCTGTACGTCAGGGGGGCCGTGGACCACCTGGACTTCCCCGGCACCGACCCCGCCGTGCGCGCCCGCCTGGAGGACGAGCTGGAGCTGCACGGCCCCGGAGTGCTGCACGCCCGGCTCGCCGCCGCCGACCCTGAAGCGGCTCGAGCGATCCTGCCCGGCAACGGCCGCCGTATCGTCCGCGCCCTGGAGGTCATCGAGATCACGGGGAAGCCCTTCACCGCCAACCTGCCCCGTCACGAGTCCGTGTACGACACCGTGCAGATCGGCGTCGACGTGGGCCGTCCCGAGCTGGACGAGCGCATCACCGTGCGCGTGGACCGCATGTGGGAGGAGGGGCTCGTCGACGAAGTGCGCGCGCTGGAGGCGCAGGGCTTGCGGGAGGGGCGCACGGCGTCCCGCGCGCTCGGCTACCAGCAGATCCTCGCGGCGCTCGCGGGGGAGTGCACCGAGGAAGAGGCGCGCGCCGAAACCGTACGCGCTACCAAGCGTTTCGCGCGCCGTCAGGACTCGTGGTTCCGCCGTGACCCCCGGGTGCACTGGCTCAGCGGAGCCGCCGTCGACCGCGGGGAACTCCCCGGGCGAGCAGCGGCGTTGGTCGAACGAGCGGTCACAGCCTGATCACGTGATGGCATCGGGACGCTCCGCCGGTCATCGCGGCACCTGACGCCGTGCCATCATCGACCATCGATCGACCAGTGGAGTCCGAAGTGGGAGGGCGCGTGGCGATGGAGGCCGGCCCTCGTGACACCGCACATGACGGCGAGCGGCACACCGCTCCGGACGGACCGCGGCTCAGCCCGGACGGCCCGGACAGCCAGGACGTGACCGCGGGCGGCGTGACCGACGACGGACCCTCCGAGGCGGAGCTCGCCGCGGAGCCCGAGGTCGAGGTCGAACTGCGTCCCCAGCGTCGGCTGCGCATCTGGCAGCTCGCGCCGATCGTGATCCTCGCCGCCGTCGGCTCCCTGATGTTCGCCTTCCCGTTGGCCTTCGAGTTCGGCGACGGCGGTGCCGTGGTCGCCATGCTCGGGCTGCTCATCAGCTCCTGCGCGGCGGGCTGGGGCATGATGGCCGCCCGCCGCGTCGGCTACACCTGGCCGGGCCTGCCGGAGCGCGGCTCGGGGCGGCGCCCGGACTGGCGGGTGGTCGGCGCGTACACCCTGGTCGTCGCCACCGCCGCCGTCCTCGCGGTGTGGCGGGTGGCCCGGCTCCGCTGACCCGGAGGCCGCGCGGGGCCGCACTTCCGGCGGTGTCGTACTCACCCCGTACGATCGAGGAATGAGCACGCCGATCGCCTTCCTCAAGGGGCACGGGACCGAGAACGACTTTGTGATCGTCCCCGACGCCGACAACACCATCGAGCTGTCCCCGGCCGCCGTAGCGGCCCTGTGCGACCGGCGCGCGGGCATCGGTGGCGACGGCCTGCTGCACGTCGTGCGCTCCGCCGCGCACCCGGACGCGCGGCATCTGGCCGACGAGGCCGAATGGTTCATGGACTACCGCAACGCGGACGGCTCCATCGTCGAGATGTGCGGCAACGGCGTGCGCGTGTTCGCGCGCTACCTCCAGCGCGCGGGACTCGTCACCGAGGGCGACCTGGCCGTGGCCACCCGCGGCGGCGTGAAGCGCGTGCACATCGCCAAGCCCGCCACTCCCGGCGGCCCGGACGGGGACGTCACCGTCGCCATGGGCAAGGCCGTGCTCCCCGAAGGCGACGTCACGGTGTCCGTGGCCGAACGCCACTGGCCCGCGCGCAACGTGAACATGGGCAACCCCCACGCCGTCGCCTTCGTCGCCGACCTGGCGCACGCGGGCAACCTCTACGAGCCGCCGCCCTTCACCCCGGCCACCGCGTACCCGGACGGGGTGAACGTGGAGTTCGTGGTCGACCGTGCCCCCCGCCACGTCGCCATGCGCGTGCACGAGCGCGGCGTCGGCGAGACCCGCTCGTGCGGCACGGGCGCGTGCGCCGTCGCTGTCGCAGCGGCCCGCAGGGACGGCCTGGACCCCGCGGCGACCGGCACCCCGGTGACGTACACCGTGGACGTGCTCGGCGGCAGCCTGGTGATCACCGAGCGGCCCGACGGCGAGATCGAGATGACGGGCCCCGCCATGATCGTCGCCGAAGGCGAGATCGCCCCGGAGTGGCTGGCCGCGGTCACGCGCTGAGGTCGAGGGGTGAGCCGCTGACCGCCCGGAGGAGCGCTGGGCCTGCCGCGCGCGTGGCGGCCAGGCGCTCCCGAGGTCTGGGTGCCCGAGCCCGGTGAGGGGGCCGCGCTGCCGGTCGTCCAGCCCTCGGCACGAGCGTCAGGGCGCCGCCTCTGCGCCACGTGGCCGCACCCACCCCGCGCAACGGCCCCAGGCGCCGCCGGGCGCCCGTACGGCGGTGGAAACAGTCGAAACGGGGGCCTGCCCCGTCACGATGGCGCTCCTCCGTGTCGAATCAGTACTCGTCCCAGTCGAATCATCACTCGAAACAGCACTCCACAGAACTGTCGCTCGAATGGGTGATCCGTTTCACGCTCGGCGAGAGCGGGTCAGCACCGCGTGATGGGCTCGGTAGCATCAAGCACCGGCCCGGACGGAGCAGGCTGCCGTTCGTACACCGCCGGTCGGAGCTGCCGGAGGTGCCCATGAGTGCGGAGGCCACGAATCCCGCGACGCCCGGCCCCGCGACGCCCACGGGCCCGATCCCGGCGACAGCGGGATCCACGGGCCAGCGGCGCCGCGCCCGCCCCCGGCTGGACCTGCGCAGACTCGGCTGGGCCGCGCTCCTCGGAACCGCCGCGCGCGGCCGCGTCCCGGACGCGATCAGCCACGTCGCCGAGGCCCACCGCGGCCACCACCCGGACGCCGACCTGGAGCTGCTGCGCCGCGCCTACGTCCTCGCGGAGTCCTCGCACCGCGGCCAGACGCGCAAGAGCGGCGAGCCGTACATCACCCACCCGCTCGCCGTCACCCTGATCCTCGCCCAACTGGGCGCCGAGACGACCACCCTGACCGCGTCCCTGCTCCACGACACGGTCGAGGACACGGACGTGACGCTCGATCAGGTGCGCGCCGAGTTCGGCGAGGACGTGTGCTACCTGGTCGACGGCGTCACCAAACTGGAAAAGGTCGACTACGGGGCGGCCGCCGAGCCCGAGACCTTCCGCAAGATGCTCGTCGCCACCGGCAACGACGTCCGCGTGATGTCGATCAAACTCGCCGACCGCCTGCACAACATGCGCACCCTCGGCGTGATGCGCCCCGAGAAACAGGCACGCATCGCCAAGGTCACCCGCGACGTGCTCATCCCGCTCGCCGAGCGGCTCGGCGTACAGGCCCTCAAGACCGAGTTGGAGGACCTCGTCTTCGCGATCCTCCACCCCGAGGAGTACGCCGCGGTCGAGGGCCTCATCGCGGCGAAGAACGCCGACGGCTCCGACCCCCTCGCGGACATCGCCGAAGAGGTACGCGGCGTGCTGCGCGAGGCCGGCATCGCGGCCGAAGTGCTCATCAGGCCGCGCCACTTCGTCTCCGTGCACCGCGTGCACCGCAAACGCGGCGGGCTGCGCCCCGCCGACTTCGGGCGCCTGCTCGTCCTCGTCAGTGAGGACGCCGACTGTTACGGGGTGCTCGGTGAGCTGCACACCTGCTTCACCCCGGTCGTGGCGGAGTTCAAGGACTTCATCGCCGTACCGAAGTTCAACCTCTACCAGTCGTTGCACACGGCCGTCGCGCGCCCGGACGGCGAGGTCGCCGAAGTCCTCATCCGCACCCACAAGATGCACCGCGTCGCCGAGGCGGGCGTCGTCGCCCTGCGCAGCCCGTACGCGCCCCCCGTGGAGGAGCAGCCCGCCGACGGCGAGCGCGCCGACCCCACCCGGCCCGGCTGGCTCTCGCGCCTCCTCGAATGGCAGCAGGCCGCGCCCGACTCCGACACGTTCTGGTCCACGCTGCGCGAGGACCTCGCCCAGGACCGCGAGATCGCCGTCTTCCGCCCCGACGGCGGCACGCTCGGCCTTCCCGCGGGCGCCAGCTGCGTCGACGCCGCCTACGCCCAGTACGGCGAGGACGCCCACGCCTGCATCGGGGCGCGCGTGAACGGCCGCCTCGCGACGCTCAGCACGGTCCTGCGGGACGGCGACTCGGTGCAGCTCCTCATGGGCCAGGACCCCACGTCGGGGCCCTCACGCGAGTGGCTCGACCACGCCCGCACCCCCGCCGCGCGGATCGCCATCCGGCGCTGGCTCGCCTCCCACCCGACCCCGGCCGCCGGCCAGCCCGCGCTGGCACACCCGCCGCCCGCGACCGTGCCCGCCGCGGCCCCACGACCACCGGTGGCGGCGGCCCTGCGCCCGGCCGCCGCGAATGTCGTGGTCGACCGGGAGGGCGCCACCGTGCGCCTCGCCGGCTGCTGTACGCCCGTACCGCCCGACGAGGTCACAGGATTCGCGGTCCGCGGCGGCGTCGTCACCGTCCACCGCGTCAGCTGTCCGGCGGTGGCGCGCATGAAGGGCGTGGGGCGCCCGGAGGTGGGCGTGCGCTGGGGGGACAGCGCCGAATGCCGGGTCACGCTCATCGCCGAGTCGTTCGGCAGGCCGCACCTCCTCGCCGACCTCACCGAAGCCATCGCCTTGGAAGGCGCCGCCATCGTCTCGGCGACCGTGGAGCCGCCCAGCCAGCAGCGCGTCCGCCACACGTACACCCTGCAGCTCCCGGACGCCGCCCACCTGCCCGGCCTGATGCGTGCGATGCGGAACGTACCCGGCGTGTACGACGTGAGCAGGGCGCAGCACCGGGCCGCGGCGACGTCCTGAGAAGGGCTGCGGCGACATCCTGAGAAGGGTCGCGGCGACGTCCTGAGAAGGGCTGCGGCGACGACCTGGAGGGCTGTCGGCGCCCTGGGGCAGTGAGGGGCGCCCGCCAACCACGCCGCGCCCCAGCGGGCTCCGATCCGCTCGCCCGGCCGCGCCGCTGAGGCATCCGGCCACCCCCGCCCCGACTCGTTCGAGTGGCCCGGCGCGCGTCATCACGGCACGGAAGGCAGGCGCTGATAGCGGTAGTTCATGCTGCTCACCCCACGCCCCAAGGCCACGAGGACCACGGTCGCGCGGCCCAAGACCGTCCGCGTCGCCATCGCCCTCCTCGCGACCGCCGCCTCCGCTGCCCTGCTCGCCGCGAGCGTTCCGCAGCCCGCCGCCCCGCTCGGCATCGGCGACCGGCTCTTCCCGCACCTCGGCAACCCGGGATACGACGTCCTGGAGTACGACATCGCCTTCACGTACGGCGGGGACAACGCCAAGCCGCTCGACACCGTCACGAAGATCGACGCCCGCGCGACCGCACCGCTGGAGCGGATCAACCTCGACTTCTCGCAGGGCAAGGTCCGCTCCGTCGACGTCAACGGAGCGCCCGCCACCTTCGACACCAGCGGCGAAGACCTCGTCGTCACCCCCCACGCGCGCGTGGAGCGCGGTCAGCGCATGCGGGTCACCGTCCGCCACACCAGCCACCCGGTCGGCGGCAAGGAGGAGGGCGGCTGGGTGCGCACCGCCGACGGCCTGGCCATGGCCAACCAGGCCGACGCCGCACACCGCGTCTTCCCCTGCAACGACCACCCGGCCGACAAGGCCCGCTTCACCTTCCGCGTCAGCGCCCCCAAGGCGCTCACGGCCGTCGCCAACGGCGTCCCGCTGGCCACGACGCGCGCCGGGGCCACCACCACGTGGGCGTACCGCACCGAACACCCCATGGCCACCGAACTGGCGCAGGTCTCCATCGGCCGCTCCACGGTGCTGCACCGCACCGGCCCGCGCGGCCTCCCTGTACGGGACGTCGTACCGACCAAGGGCCACAAGAAGCTGGAGCGGTGGCTCAAGAAGACGCCCGGCCAGGTCGCGTGGATGGAGGGCAAGGTCGGCCGCTACCCGTTCGAGAACTACGGTCTGCTCGTCGCCGACGCCCAGACCGGCTTCGCCCTGGAGACGCAGACGCTGTCGCTCTTCGAGAAGCAGCTGTTCACGCGGCCCGAGTTCCCGGAGTGGTATGTGGACACGATCATGGTCCACGAGCTGGCGCACCAGTGGTTCGGCGACAGCGTCAGCCCGCGCACCTGGTCCGACCTGTGGCTCAACGAAGGGCACGCCACCTGGTACGAGGCCCTCTACGGCGAGGAGAAGTCCGGGCACAAGCTGCGCACGCGCATGCGCGAGGCCTACCGGTACTCGGACCAGTGGCGCGCCGCGGGCGGTCCGCCCGCCGCACCCAAGGCGCCCAAGCCGGGGGAGAAGATCAGCCTCTTCCGGCCCGTCGTGTACGACGGCAGCGCCCTGGTGCTCTACGCGCTGCGGCAGGAGATCGGACGGGCCGCCTTCGAGAGCGTGGAGCGCGCGTGGGTGCGCGCCCACCGCGACGGCACCGCGACCACGGCCGACTTCACGCACCTGGCCTCCCACGTCTCGGGCCGGGACCTGCGCGAGTTCTTCGCCACCTGGCTGTACGGCACCAAGACGCCGCCGATGCCGGGCCACCCGGACTGGACGTCGGAGGCCCCGGGCAAGAAGCAGGCGGGCCGGGCGGGCGGCGGCCCCGACGTCGCCGGGCACACCCACCACTGAGCAGGTCCCGCACACCCTGCGGGACGGCGTTTCGCCAGGTGACAGACCCGGCAATAACCCAGGTGACGAGACGGGCCGTCCCGTGCAACCATCTTCAAGTCGACGGCGCGGCCCGTCCGGGACATCCCCTCGGGGAGATCTCAGGGTCGGTTCCGTCCGATCCGGGGAATCCCGGGGCGGTCGTGCGCGTTGTCGGATGTGACGGGTGGCGCCGTCGCTCGCGAGACACTGTCGCACCCAGGGTGCGACAGGGGACGGCAGACGTCCCCAAGGAGCCTCGCATCGGATTCCCATCGACGTAAAGGACCCAATGACCTCCTCTTCTTCCTCCTCCCAGGACGCACAGAGCTTCGTGCAGAACTACCCCGAAGGTCTTCGGGCCGATGCCCTGATGGAAGAGGACGTCGCCTGGAGCCACGAGATCGACGGAGCGCGGGACGGCGAGCAGTTCGACCGTGCCGAGCGGGCGGCGCTGCGCCGCGTCGCGGGCCTCTCCACCGAGCTCGAGGACGTCACCGAAGTCGAGTACCGACAGCTCCGTCTGGAGCGCGTCGTCCTCGTCGGCGTCTGGACCTCCGGGACGGTTCAGGACGCGGAGAACTCCCTCGCCGAGCTGGCCGCCCTCGCGGAGACGGCGGGCGCCCTCGTGCTCGACGGCGTCGTGCAGCGCCGCGACAAGCCGGACCCGGCCACGTACATCGGCTCCGGCAAGGCCCTGGAGCTGCGGGACATCGTGCTCGAGACCGGCGCGGACACCGTCGTGTGCGACGGTGAGCTGAGCCCCGGCCAGCTGATCCACCTCGAAGACGTCGTCAAGGTCAAGGTGATCGACAGGACCGCCCTGATCCTCGACATCTTCGCCCAGCACGCCAAGTCCCGAGAGGGCAAGGCCCAGGTCGCCCTGGCCCAGATGCAGTACATGCTGCCGAGGCTCCGCGGCTGGGGCCAGTCGCTGTCCCGGCAGATGGGCGGCGGCAAGGGCGGCGGCCTCGCCACCCGTGGCCCCGGTGAGACCAAGATCGAGACGGACCGGCGACGGATCCGCGAGAAGATGGCGAAGATGCGCCGGGAGATCGCGGAGATGAAGACGGGCCGCGAGATCAAGCGCCAGGAGCGCAAGCGCAACAAGGTCCCCTCGGTCGCCATCGCCGGATACACGAACGCGGGCAAGTCCTCGCTGCTCAACCGCCTCACGGGCGCGGGCGTCCTGGTGGAGAACGCCCTGTTCGCCACCCTCGACCCCACCGTCCGCAGGGCCGAGACGCCGAGCGGCCGCTTGTACACCCTGGCGGACACCGTCGGATTCGTCCGGCACCTGCCGCACCACCTGGTGGAGGCGTTCCGCTCCACGATGGAGGAGGTCGGCGAGTCCGATCTGATCCTGCACGTGGTCGACGGCTCGCATCCCGCCCCCGAGGAGCAGCTCGCCGCGGTACGCGAGGTGATCCGCGAGGTCGGCGCGGTGGACGTCCCCGAGATCGTCGTGATCAACAAGGCGGACGCTGCCGATCCGCTGACCATCCAGCGGCTGCTGCGCACGCAGCGGCACGCGATCGCGGTCTCCGCGCGCACGGGCGCGGGCATCGAGGAGCTGCTCGGGCTCATCGACGCCGAGCTGCCGCGGCCCGAGGTCGAGATCGAGGCCCTCGTGCCGTACACCCACGGCAAGCTCGTCGCCCGCACGCACGCCGACGGCGAGGTGCTCTCCGAGGAGCACACGGCCGAGGGCACGCTGCTCAAGGCACGGGTGCACGAGGAGCTCGCGGCGGAGCTGGCGCCGTTCGTCCCTGCGGCGCACTGAAGCCCGCGCCACGCGCGCACGCACACGGCGGAGGCCCCGCCCCCTTCCGAGGGGGGCGGGGCCTCCGCCGTGCCGGGCTTCGGGCCCTGCCGTGAACCGGCAGGGCCCGGCAGCGATCGGCCAGGGCCTACTGCGCCCCGTACTTCTCGCTCATCATGTCGAAGACCTGCTTGGCGCCGGAGCCCAGCTGCGGACCGGCCAGCCAGGTGTTCTCCGCCGGGCCGATCGAGGTGTTGGACACGAGTTTGGTCTCGCCGTCGCTCGCCCGGCGGAACCAGCCGCCGCCGGACGAACCACCGGTCATCGTGCAGCCGATGCGGTACATCGTCGGCTGCGCCGGGTCCAACGACAGACGGCCCGGCTTGCCGATGCACTTGTGCATGGTCAGGCCGTTGAACGGCGGCGCGGCCGGGTAGCCCCAGGCGCCCATCGAGCCCACGCTCTGCGCGGACGGGGTCGAGAAGTCGACATCCAGCCCGTTGCCGACCGTCTCCTCCAAGGACTTGCTGCCCTGCTGCGGCTTCACGTGCAGCACGGCGTAGTCGTACGGCGCACCGGCGCCGCCCGACGCGGCGCCCTGGTCGATCCACTCACCGGAGGTCGACACCCAGTCCGCCCACCACTGGCCGTACGGGGAGACCTCCTGCGGGGCGGCGTTGCTCAGCTCGGCCTCGGACTTGCCCAGGTCGTTGTAGGCGGGCACGAAGGTGATGTTGCGGTACCAGCCGCCCTTCGAGCCCGCGTGCACGCAGTGGCCCGCGGTCCACACGAGGTTGGACTTGCCCGGGTTGCGCGGGTCCTTCACGACCGTGCCCGAGCAGACCATCGAGCCCTCGGGGGAGTCGAAGAAGATCTTGCCGACGGGCGCGGCGTGCTCGTGGTACGGCGTCTTCTCGGGCTCGGCCTTGACCGGCGCGGGCTCCGGGTCGGTCGCGCCCTGGTCGGCGGCCGCGTCCTTCGCCGCGATCGTCTTGTTCGGGTCCTTGGCCTTGCGCATGCGCTCGGGCTTCCAGAGGTCCTCTATGACCGGGTTGACGAAGTCCTTGGCCTCGCGCAGCCAGTCGTCCTTGCTCCAGTCCTTCCAGGCACCGTCCTTCCACTTGTCCGGATCGATGCCGTGCTCCTTGAGCCGGTCGGTGAGGTCGGAGGGCAGCCCGCCGCCCGAGTCGGACCCCTTGTCGGCACCCTGCGAGGTGCCGGAGTCGGCCTTGTCGTCGGCCTTGTCGTCGCCCGGCCCGCAGGCCGTGGCGGTGAGCGCCAGGGCCGCGGCGAGCCCGGTGACGGCGAGCGCGGTACGGCGACCGCGGCCGCGCGCGAAGGGCGCACGAATGGAACGCATGGAGCTGTAACCCCCGTGGGAACGTGTGTTTGCCATGTGCGTGTCAGGCGTGGGCGCGGCATCCGCCGCCCGGGCCAACGTGGCCTCCCACTATGCCTGTGCAGTTGGGGACGAACGGCGACGAGCCCGTGAAGGTTTCGCCGCCCCCGTCGGCGTACGCATACGTACGGACGCGTACGCGTACAAAGCGGATCTGTGTGGTGCGCCGGGTGGATCCATGGGTGTGCGGCGTGGGGTCCGCGGGACGTGCGGCGTGGGGTCCGCGGGACGTGCGGTGCGGGGTGCGCGGGACGTGCGGTGCGGGGTGCGCGGGGCGCGTCGTGCAGGTCCGGGGGCGCGTGGTGCGGATCCACGCCGTGCGTGGTGGCTGGACTCCGGGGCCGGTTGAGCGCCGGTCCTCTGGACCCGGCGGAGGCCGGGGCTCATGCGGCGCACAGGGTGTGGCCCCCATGGACCCCGAGCGGCGCGGTCGCGCCCGGCCGGTGGGTTCGCCTCGCGGGCGAACCCACCGCGTGCCGTGCGCTTCCGCGAGCCGCTACCGGCCCGCGAACTTCTTGCTGACCGCGTCGTAGATGCCCTTGGCCTCGTCACCCAGGCGCGGACCCGCCAGCCAGCCGGCGGTCACCGGGCCGATCGAGGTGTTCGACACGAGGGCGGGCTTGCCGTCCTTGCCCGCGGCGACCCAGCCGCCGCCGGACGAACCGCCGGTCATGGTGCAGCCGATGCGGTACATCGTCGGATCGGGCTCGCTGATCGAAAGCCGCCCCGGCTTGTCCGCGCACTGGAACTGCTTCTGGCCGTCGAACGGCGGCGCCGCCGGGTAGCCAGTCGCCGTCATGTCCTTGATGTCCGGCACGGCCGGAGCGTTGAAGTCCACCGGCAGCGCGCTGCCGACCGTCTCCTCCAGGGACTTGCCCTCGCTGCCCTTCTCCGGCGTCACATGGATCACCGCGAAGTCGTACGGAGCGCCCTTGCCGCCGGTCGGACCACCCTGCTCGATCCACTGGTCCGAGGTCTGCGCCCAGTCGCCCCACCACACGCCGTACGGAGCGACTTCTTCCTTCGGCGCGCCCTGGAGGTCCGCGGTGGCCTTGCCCGCGTTGTTGTACGAGGGAACGAAGGCGATGTTCCGGTACCAGCCGCCCTTGGCGCCCGCGTGGACGCAGTGGCCCGCGGTCCACACCATGTTCGACTTGCCGGGGTTCTTCGGGTCCTTCACGACCGTGGCCGAGCAGACCATCGAGCCCTCGGGGCCGTCGAAGAACAGCTTCCCGGCCGCGGGGACCTGGTCGTGGTACGGCGCCTTCACGGACGCCGCTTCGACCGGCTTCGGGGTCGGGTCCGTCACGCCCTGGTCACCGGAGATGTCGTTGTCGTCGACGCCCCGGTCCGGGTTCTTGTCGGCGTCCCGCATGCGGTCCGGGTCCCACAGGCCCTCGATGATCGGGTTGACGAAGTCGCCCGCCTCGCGCAGCCAGTCGTCCTTGTCCCAGTTCCGCCAGGCGCCGTCCTTCCACTTGTCGATGTCGATGCCGTGCTCCTTGAGCCGGTCCTTGAGATCGCCGGGAAGCTGGATCTTGCCGTCACCGTCGCCGTCGCCGCCCGGCTGGGACGCGGACGAGTCGTCCTTGTCGTCGCCGGGACCACAGGCCGTCGCCGTCAGGACGAGTGCCGCGCCGAGCACGACAGCGGCTGCCGCGGGGGAGGTCTTGCCGCGCGCGCTCCTCCCACGACGAGCGGTGAAGAGCGGACGTATGGGTCGCATGGTGAGAATCCCCCTGGGCTTCGAATATGTTCCAAATGCCGGACATCGTGGCGTCGTACGCCATTACGTACGGGTTCCGTACGCCTGTCGCGGCAGCGCCGGTCATCACTGGACACCGTGGTGCTCAGGGGTTCTGAACGCCTTGGTGCTGATGAACGGCACCCCACACTATGCCGGTGCCGTTGGGGACGGCCGACGGAACAGCAACGGTTCCGTCACGGCAAGGATCTTCGGTCGACCCGTGATCCCCCGCACTCGCCGTCGTTGGTACGTACGGGGGACACGCCACACGCGTTCAGCCCCCGCGTCAACTCGCCCGCCGCACCCGGCCGGATGCGACGGGCACCTGCCCAGTCCCAGCGGGAGGACGAAAAGCCGTGGCCGTGACCGAGCCTGTCCCCGCGGTGGTGTCCGCGGCGCACGAAGGGATCCTGCGCCGTCAATCGGCGCGCGAGTCCGCCGCGCGCACCTATGCGCGCGCCCTGCCGATCGTGCCCGTCCGCGCGAGAGGGATGACGATCGAGGGCGCCGACGGGCAGCGCTATCTGGACTGCCTCTCCGGTGCGGGCACCCTCGCCCTCGGGCACAACCACCCCGTCGTCCTGGAAGCCATCCGCGCCGTGCTCGACTCCGGCGCGCCCTTGCACGTCCTCGACCTGGCCACACCGGTCAAGGACGCCTTCACCACCGAGCTGTTCCGCACTCTCCCGCGCGGCTTCGCCGAGCGCGCCCGCGTCCAGTTCTGCGGCCCCGCGGGCACGGACGCGGTGGAGGCGGCGCTGAAACTGGTGCGTGCCGCCACCGGACGCGAAGGCCTGCTCGCCTTCACCGGCGCGTATCACGGCATGACGGCGGGGGCGCTCGAAGCATCCGGCGGCGCGCGGGACGTACGAGTGGCGCGCCTGCCCTATCCGCAGGACTACCGCTGCCCCTTCGGCATCGGCGGTCCCCGCGGCGCCGAACTCGCGGCCCGCTGGACCGAGAGCGTCCTGGATGACTCCAAGTCCGGCGTCCCCGCTCCGGCAGGGATGATCGTCGAACCCGTACAGGGGGAGGGCGGCGTACTCCCTGCCCCCGACGCCTGGATGCGCCGGATGCGCGACATCACGGCGGCACGGGGCATTCCACTCATCGCGGACGAAGTGCAGACCGGCGTCGGGAGGACCGGCGCCTTCTGGGCCGTCGAACACAGCGGCATCACACCCGACGTCCTCGTCCTCTCCAAAGCCATCGGCGGCAGCCTGCCCCTCGCCGTCGTCGTCTACCGCGACGACCTCGACGTCTGGCCGCCCGGCGCCCACGCGGGCACCTTCCGCGGCAACCAGCTCGCCATGGCCGCGGGCGCGGCGACCCTGGCCCACGTCCGCGAGAACCGCCTCGCCGAGCGCGCCGCGGACGTCGGCACCCGCATGCTCGCCGGGCTGCGCTCCCTGGCCCACGAGCACTCCTGCGTCGGCGACGTGCGCGGCCGCGGGCTCATGCTCGGCATGGAACTGGTCGACCCGAGCGGCCGCCAACCCGCCCTGAGCGACAGCGAATTCGGCCGTGCCAGGAGCGCCTCCCGATACGACGGCCCGCCTTCCGCCGGGACGGACGGGCGCACCGGAACCGCCCCCGAATCCGCCGCGCACAGCCACCACCCCGGCTCCACGCGCACCGTCCCCGCCGCCCGCCAGGGGAATGCCCGCGCCGAAGGGCCCGACTCCGCAGGCGCCCACCCTTATCCCTCTCGATGCGACTCGCCCGCGTCGGGGGAACACGCCGACCCTCATCAGCGTCCGAGCGACACCGCGCACGACCTTCCGGAATCCCGTCCTCACCCACCGGCCCCCGAACTCGCCGCCGCCGTGCAGCGCGAGTGCCTGCGCCGCGGACTCATCGTCGAACTCGGCGGCCGCCACTCCAGCGTCGTACGCCTCCTGCCGCCCCTCACCATCACCGACGAACAGGCGACCGCCGTCCTCGATCGCCTCGCCGACGCGCTCGACACGGCGACACGCGCCCAGCGCAGATAGCCACCGCCTCCCTCGCCCCACTGTCCGCCGCCTCCCTTCTCCGTTGATCACGACGGAGCCGGACTGCTCCGCCGGCAGCCGACCGCACCCCGTGTCCCGCCCCTCGTCCCAGCCCAGCCCCTGCCCGTCGCCACACGGAGCCCGACACCACGCAAGGAAGCCCCTTGAACGCCACCCCCGCACCCGACGGCCGTCCCCAACCGCACCCCTCAGGCGCCTGCGGCACGCAATCCCCGCTGGCTGCGGAGTCCGGCACGGTCCCCCAGCAGAAGGGCAGGACCCACGAGGCCAAGCGCCTGCCGCACAGCACGGCCGACCTCCTCGACCACCCCGACCCGCAGGTCGCCGCCCAGGCCGCTGCCGTCGAGAACCTGCTGCGTTGCTGGGTGCGGGAGAACGCCATCCCCGCGCCCGACCACGGCTCCCTGCGCATCCCCCTCCGAGCCAGCGCCACCGCCCTGCTGGTCCCCGTCGACTACTGGTCCCCGACCGGCTGGCACCGCTTCGGCCTCCCTTATCTGGAGGACGGCCCCGACTCCGCACCTCCGGTCGACGCGGTCACGGTCGCCGCCCTGCTGAGCCGCGAGAACGCTGCCGCGGAGGGAGGCGGCGCACCCGCGCCCGAGACCTCCGGTGCCTCCCGCGCTGGGCAGACCGCCCCCTTGCCTGGGCAGGAACAGGCCGACAGCAAGCCGGAGTTGGGCGAGCCGACTACGCCGGGCCCGGCGTCATCGGCTCCTCAGCCGCCTGAGACTCATGCGGCTGAGGCTAAGAAGGCGGAGGCAAGGGCGTCCGAGGTCGCGGCACCTGAGACCAAGGAGGCTGAGGCAGCCTCGTCCGAGGCCGAGGCGCCTGAGACCAAGGCGACCGACCAGGCCGCGCCGGAGGCCAGGGCATCCGAGGCCGCCACGCTGAACCCGGGCGCCACGGGCCAGCCGCCCAGCTCTCAGATGCCCACCCGGCAGCCCCCGACAGGCCTTCCGGCACCGGACGCGACCGGAGCAGGTGAGGCCGGAGCCCTCCCTGGGACGGCCCCAGCCGGGGGCGGGCCCGCGATGCCCGACGCGTCGAGGACCTCCACGCCCGCACCCCAGGACTCCGCGGAGGGCGCCGACCTCGTCGCCCGCGTCGCCGACTCCGTCCGCCGCACCGCCGACTTCCTCGCCGACCGCAGGGACAACCTGGACGACACCCCTGATCTCTTCCTCGCCGCCGAACAATCCCTCCTTCTCGGTCACCCCCTGCATCCGACCCCGAAGAGCCGCGAGGGCCTGTCCCGCACCGAATCCCGGCTCTACTCACCTGAGCTGCGCGGCTCCTTCCCCCTGCACTGGCTCGCGGTCGACCACTCCGCCCTGGCCATGGCCTCGGCGTGGACCGAGAGAGGCCGCACCGTCCCGGCCGAGCAGCTCACCACCCGCCTGGCCGGGCCCGGGCTGACCCCGCCCGACGGCCACGCCCTGCTCCCCGTGCACCCGTGGCAGATGCGGGAACTCAAGCACCGCCCCGAAGCCGCCGACCTCCTGGCCGCCGGGCTCCTCAAGGACTGCGGCCCGCACGGCACGCCCTGGTCACCCACCTCCTCCGTGCGCACCCTCTACCGCTCCGGCGCCCCGGCCATGCTGAAGCTGTCGCTGGGCCTGCGCATCACCAACTCCCGTCGCGAGAACCTCCACAAGGAACTCCACCGCGGCGTCGAGGTCCACCGCCTGCTGCGCAGCGGCCTCGGCGAACAGTGGCAGGCCGCCCACCCCGGCTTCGACGTGATCCGCGACCCCGCCTGGCTCGCCGTCACCGGGGCCGACAGAAACCCCGTCGCCGGACTCGACGTCATGATCCGGCACAACCCCTTCGGCCCCACCGACGACGCCACCTGCGTCGCAGGCCTCGTCTCGCCCCGGCCGACGGGCCGGGGCGAAGACCAGGACCGTCCGCCGATGCGCTCCCGGCTCGCCGAGATCATCACTCGTCTCGCCGGGCGCACCGGCCGACCGCGCGGAGCCGTCGCCGCCGAGTGGTTCCTGCGGTACCTCGAAAGCGTCGTCCGCCCCGTGCTGTGGCTGGACAGCGAGGCAGGGGTCGCCCTGGAAGCCCACCAGCAGAACACGGTGCTGCTGCTCGACCCCGACGGCTGGCCCAAGGGTGGGCGCTACCGGGACAACCAGGGCTACTACTTCCGTGAGTCCCACCGCCCCGAGCTGGAGAAGCGACTTCCCGGGATCGGGCAGCACAGCGACACCTTCGTCTCCGACGAGGTGACCGACGAACGCTTCGCCTACTACCTCGGCATCAACAACGTCCTCGGTCTGATCGGAGCCCTCGGGTCCCAACGTCTGGCCGATGAACGGCTGTTGCTGGCCGCATTCCGCCGCTTCCTCACCGATGTGGCCTCAGGACCCGGGCGACTGCGCTCGCCCCTGCCCGCCCGGCTGCTCGATTCACCCGCGCTGCGCTGCAAGGCCAACCTGCTGACCCGGCTGCACGGCCTCGACGAGCTGGTCGGGCCCGTCGACACCCAATCCGTCTACGTCACCATCGCCAACCCCCTCCACATGTGACCCTCCACTCCGCCCACAGCCCTGCCCCATGCCCGTCATGATCCACCCCTGAGGACCACACCCGGCCCCCACTGAACCCGCCCGCCCCCCTGCCGAGAGGAGCGACGTCGTGCCTCCCACCGACGCGAGCACCGACGCCGGAACCGAGCCCGCCACCGCGGGCGCGACGGACTTCGAAGAGACTTTCGACCTGCGGCAGCCCGACGAACTCGGCGCGCCGAATCCCCAGAGCGGCGGGCGACCGGCCCGCGCGGCCGCCGACCCCCGTGGCGACGCGCACCCGACGGCAGGCGGGGCGGGCACCCCGGCACCGGAGGACCTCCTCGACCACATCGCGGCCTGGGGCCCGGCGGCCACCGACGCCGGCGCCTTCCACCTCGTCCCCGTGCGCCCCGAACACGACCTGACGCTCATCAGCCGGTGGATGAACGACCCAGCCGTCGCCGCGTTCTGGGAGCTCGCCGGACCCCCCTCCGTCACAGACGCCCACCTGCGGGCCCAGTGCGGCGGAGACGGACGCAGCGTCCCGTGCCTAGGTGTCCTCGCAGGCACCCCCATGAGCTATTGGGAGATCTACCGTGCCGATCTCGATCCGCTGGCACGCCATTACCCAGCCCGCCCCCACGACACCGGAATTCACCTCCTGATCGGCGGAGCCGCCGACCGTGGTCGAGGACTCGGCAGCACCTTGCTCAGAGCCGTCGCCGATCTCGTACTCGACCACCGCCCCTCCTGCGCACGTGTCGTAGCTGAACCGGACCTGCGCAACACCCCCTCCATCTCTGCCTTTCTCGGTGCAGGCTTCCGCTTCGCCGACGAGGTCGACCTCCCCGACAAGCGGGCCGCGCTCATGATCCGTGACCGAGCCCTGCGCGACCTGCTCTGACCCGCTCAGCCCGACCTGCTCACTTCTCATACACCGCCCGACCCGATCCGGTTCCCTCCCAGAGGAGTCCCCGTGCCGAATCCCTCAGGACCCCACAAACCCCAGGACCCCGCCGCGCTCTACGACCCGCCCGAGCTGACACACGACCGCTGGGAGCAAGCGGGCCGACGCCTGCTCGCCAAGATCATCAGCGAGTTCGCGTACGAGGAGATCATCCAGCCCGTCCCCGCGGACGAGGGCTCGGAGGCGTACCGCCTCCCCCTCGACGAACCCCTCACGGGCGAGCAGCCCCGTCCCCTCCTCACCTTCCGCGCCCGGCGCGGTGCATACGGCAGCTGGCGCGTGGACCCGGCCAGCCTGGCCCTCGCCGAAGGCACCGACCGGCCCCAGGCGCTGACCGACCCGCTGCGGTTCCTGACCGCCGCGCGCCGCACCCTCGGCCTGGACGGCGCCACGCTCGGCCACCTCATCCGCGAACTGACCGTCACCCTCAGCGCCGACACCCGGCTCGACCACGGGGCGCTGAGCGCGGCCCAGCTGGCCGACCTCGGATACGCGGAACTCGAAGGGCACCAGACCGGCCACCCCTGGCTCGTCCTCAACAAGGGCCGCATCGGTTTCTCCGCGACCGACGCACGGCACTGGGCACCCGAGGCCTGCACCAGCACGACGATCCCCTGGATCGCGGTCCACACCAGCCTCGCCCGCTACCGCGGCGTGACCGGCCTGGCCACCTCCGACAAGCTCTACGCCCGCGAACTCGCCCCCGGCACGCAGGAGTCCTACGCCGCCCTGCTCCGCGCGCGTGGGCTCGATCCGGAGGAGTACCTCTATCTTCCGGTGCACCCGTGGCAGTGGGACGACGTCGTGCTGCCCCTCTTCGCGCCGTCCGTCGCTTCCGGGAAGGTCGTCCCGCTGCCGACCGACGGCGACCTGCGCCTGCCCCAACAGTCCATCCGCACATTCCTGAACACCACGCGCCCCGACCGGCACACCATCAAGCTGCCGTTGTCGGTCCTCAACACCCTCGTCTGGCGCGGCCTGCCCACGGAGCGCACTCTCGCCGCCCCGGCCGTCACCTCCTGGGTGCACGCCTTGCGCGATGCCGACACGTTCCTGCGCGACGAGTGCCGCGTCATCCTCCTCGGAGAAGTCGCCTCCGTAGCCGTCGAGCACCCCGTATACGACTCGTTGCCGGAAGTTCCCTATCAGTACAAGGAACTGCTGGGTGCCATCTGGCGCGAGCCCCTCACGCGCTACCTCGCGCCGGGGGAGCGCGCCCGCACCCTCGCCTGTCTGCTGCACACCGACCCACAGGGGCGCGCCCTCGTCGCCGAATTCGTCGACCGCTCCGGCCTGACGCCGACCGTCTGGCTGAGCCATCTGTTCACGGCGCTCCTGCCGCCCCTGCTGCAGTTCCTCTACCGGTACGGCACGGTGTTCTCGCCCCACGGTGAGAACACCATCGTCGTTTTCGACGACAGTGACGTTCCCGTACGGCTCGCGGTGAAGGACTTCGTAGACGACGTGAACGTCAGCGCCAAGCGCGTGCCGGAGCACGACTCCATGCCGTCTGCCGTGCGCGACATCTTGCTGACCGAGCCTCCCGCCTTCCTCACCCAGTTCCTTCACGCCGGGCTCTTCGTCGGCGTCTTCCGCTATCTGGCTCCGCTGTGCGAGGAACAACTGGGCGTCACCGAGTCCGACTTCTGGGCTCTCGTCCGTGCCGAGATCCTGCGCCACCAGGCCCGCGCTCCCGAGCTCAAGGAGCGCTACGAGATGTTCGACCTGCTCACTCCCCGTATCGACCGGCTGTGCCTGAACCGCAACCGGCTCCACCTCGACGGCTACCGCGACCGCTCCGAGCGCCCGCACGCCGCCGTTCACGGGACCGTGCCGAACCCGCTCCATCAGCCTTGAGGACGGCGTTGTCAGTGGGGCACCGTAGGGTGGTCGGGCTATGACGAAGCCCTCACTCCCCGAGCTCCTGCACGCCGCCGTCGCCGCCGTCGGAGGCACGGAGCGCCCTGGCCAGGTGACCATGGCCGAGACCGTCGCCGAGGCGATCGACGACGGTTCCCACGTGCTGGTCCAGGCCGGCACAGGCACCGGCAAGTCCCTCGGCTATCTGGTGCCCGCGCTGGCCCACGGGGAGCGGGTCGTCGTCGCGACGGCCACCCTGGCGCTGCAGCGCCAGCTCGTGGAGCGGGACCTGCCGCGGACGGTGGACGCCCTGCATCCGCTGCTGCGCCGCCGCCCCCAGTTCGCCATGCTCAAGGGCCGGTCGAACTATCTGTGCCTGCACCGCCTCCACGAAGGCGTGCCGCAGGAGGAGGAAGAGGGGCTCTTCGACCAGTTCGAGGCGGCGGCCCCCACCAGCAAGCTCGGCCGGGACCTGCTGCGCCTGCGGGACTGGGCGGACGAGACCGAGAGCGGCGACCGCGACGACCTCACCCCCGGGGTCTCCGACCGGGCCTGGGCCCAGGTGTCCGTCTCCTCCCGGGAGTGCCTGGGCGCCTCCCGCTGCGCGTACGGCCAGGAGTGCTTCGCCGAGGCGGCCCGCGAGCGCGCCAAGCTCGCCGAGGTCGTGGTCACCAACCACGCGCTCCTCGCCATCGACGCGATCGAGGGCGCCCCGGTCCTCCCGCAGCACGAAGTGCTGATCGTGGACGAGGCCCACGAGCTGGTCTCCCGGGTGACCGGCGTCGCCACGGGTGAGCTCACTCCGGGGCAGGTCAACCGCGCGGTGCGCCGCGCGGCGAAGCTGGTCGACGAGAAGGTCGCGGACCAGCTCCAGACGGCCGCCGAGGGCTTCGAGCGGCTGATGGAGCTGGCACTGCCCGGCCGCCTGGAGGAGATCCCGGAGGACCTCGCCTACGCGCTGATGGCCTTGCGGGACGCCGCCCGGACGGTCATCACCGCGCTCGGCACCACCCGCGACAAGTCGGTCCAGGACGAGGACGCCGTCCGCAAGCAGGCCCTGGCCTCCGTGGAGACCATTCACGACGTGGCCGAGCGCATCACGACCGGCTCCGAGTACGACGTCGTCTGGTACGAGCGCCACGACCGCTTCGGCGCCTCCCTGCGCGTGGCGCCCATGTCGGTGTCGGGCCTCCTCCGGGAGAAGCTCTTCACCGACCGCTCGGTGATCCTCACCTCCGCCACGCTCAAGCTCGGCGGCGATTTCAACGGGGTGGGGGCGTCCCTGGGCCTGGCCCCCGAGGGCACGCGCGCCGACGACACCCCGGTGTGGAAGGGCGTGGACGTCGGCTCGCCCTTCGAGTACCGCAAGCAGGGCATCCTGTACGTCGCCCAGCACCTGGCCCGCCCTGGACGCGACGGCACGCGCGAGGACATGCTGGACGAGCTCGCCGAGCTGATCGAGGCCGCGGGCGGGCGCACGCTCGGCCTGTTCTCCTCGATGCGCGCGGCGCAGTCGGCGGCCGAGGAGCTGCGCGGACGCCTCGACATGCCGATCCTGCTCCAGGGGGAGGAGACCCTCGGCGAGTTGATCAAGAACTTCGCGGCCGACGAGCAGACCTGCCTCTTCGGCACGCTCTCGCTGTGGCAGGGCGTCGACGTGCCGGGCACCAGCTGTCAGCTGGTGGTCATGGACAAGATCCCGTTCCCGCGCCCGGACGATCCGCTGATGAGCGCCCGCCAGAAGGCCGTGGACGAGGCGGGCGGCAATGGCTTCATGGCGGTCGCGGCGACGCACGCCGCCCTGCTGATGGCGCAGGGCGCCGGCCGTCTCGTACGGGCGTCGGGGGACCGCGGTGTGGTCGCGATCCTGGACCCGCGCCTGGCCACGGCCCGGTACGGCAGCTATCTGAGGGCGTCGCTTCCCGACTTCTGGTACACCACGGACCGGAATCAGGCGCGCCGCTCACTGGCGGCGATCGACGCGGTGGCCAAGGAGAAGGGCGCTGCGGCCGAGGAGAAGAGCGAGTAGACGGGGGAGGGGCGCGTCCGGCGGGCGCCGGCGCCACCGCGTAGGGCCGGTGCCACCGCGTAGGCGGGCGGCCGCGCTACCGGGTGGCCGTCCCCGAAGGTAGCCGTCACCAGACGTGCGGCGTCGCTGCGCGGGCGGCACTACCCCGGACGGCGTTACCGCGCGGGCGGCGTCACAGGGCCGTCCGACGCCCTCACGTCACGGAGACCAGCCCCGGGCGCCATCCGGATGCCCACGACGCTCTCCCTGGCTGCCCTGCCCTGCCCTCCCCGGGCGGCGCCTAGGCGCACTCTGACCCCCTTCGAAGAGCCAGCGCGCAGCCCTGAGCGTCAGGGCACAGAGCGGGGCCCCGGAACCGGCGCAGTGGGTTCCGGGGCCCGGTCGGGGGCACGGGGCTCACACCCGGCGCAGGACCGCCACCACCTTGCCGAGGATCGTCGCCTCGTCGCCGGGGATCGGCTGGTACGCAGCGTTGTGGGGCAGCAGCCAGACGTGGCCGTCCTCGCGCTTGAAGCGCTTGACGGTGGCTTCGCCGTCGAGCATGGCGGCGACGATGTCGCCGTTCTCCGCGACCGGCTGGCGACGGACCGTCACCCAGTCGCCGTCGCAGATCGCGGCCTCGATCATGGAGTCGCCGACGACTTTCAGGACGAACAGCTCACCGTCGCCGACGAGCTGCCGGGGGAGGGGGAACACGTCCTCGACGGACTCCTCGGCGAGGATCGGACCACCCGCGGCGATGCGGCCGACGAGGGGGACGTACGAGGCGGCGGGCTTGCCCGTCGTGTCGGTGGCCTGGGTGCTGGGCTGGTCCGAGCCGCGGACCTCGTACGCGCGCGGGCGGTGCGGGTCACGGCGCAGGAACCCCTTGCGCTCCAGAGCCATCAGCTGGTGCGCCACCGAGGAAGTGCTGGAGAGGCCGACCGCCTGCCCGATCTCCCGCATCGACGGCGGGTAACCACGCCGCTGCACCGAGTCCCTGATGACCTCGATCACCCTGCGCTGGCGATCCGTGAGCCCGGAGCTGTCGGCGCGGATTCCTGGAGGTCGGCCCGGCAGGGAGCGAGTGGGCTTGGGCCCCTCCTGGTTCGTGGCTGCGTCATTCATGGCATGCACCGGCTCGAATCGGCTCCGGGAGCGGTCCTGGGCAGTGATAGTGGCGCTGTCTGCGGTGGTGGTCACGTCGGTCGGCCCCTCTACGAGATGTTCTCCCTAGTTAGCCAACGGTAGTTGCTTTCGAAAGGTTGCGCCAAACACACGTTCGAGTGAAAAATCGCAGATTGCCTGCCGTGATCATGTGTCCAGGTGTATGGCTATCGCGCGGACCGAAAGGCATTTCGGCTCATTACGGTACGCTTCACCGCCGGGGTCGTAACCCTGTCGAGTGAGGCTCTCATAGTGCCATCCGCGGCCTCGTCAACCCCGCACCGACCCCTCTCGGGTGGCGTTGGTGCGGTCGGACCCAGGGCGCGCAAGGGGTGGACGGCGCGGCGCGCGGAGGTGGCCGACGCGACACGCGACGGCGTCGAAATTTCCGGCAAACCCCAGATCTAGTGGTTGGATTGCGACCGCAGCCCAGAAGTTGTGGTCCCTGGTCCATCGGGACCTCCGGCATCGCCTATGCTTGGGGCTGCTTCGAGGGCCTCAAGGGTCCGCAGAGGCTTGTGAGTCGTGCCATGAAGGAGGGTTGGGAGTTCCATGCACTGCCCCTTCTGCAGGCACCCCGACAGCCGCGTAGTCGACAGCCGCACCACGGATGACGGCACGTCGATCCGCAGGCGTCGTCAGTGCCCGGACTGCTCGCGCCGTTTCACGACGGTCGAGACGTGCTCACTGATGGTGGTCAAGCGCAGCGGCGTGACCGAACCCTTCAGCCGTACCAAGGTCATCAATGGCGTCCGCAAGGCATGCCAGGGGCGGCCGGTGACGGAGGACGCGCTGGCTCAGCTGGGCCAGCGGGTCGAGGAAGCGGTGCGGGCCACGGGAAGCGCCGAACTGACCACCCACGACGTGGGCCTCGCCATACTCGGCCCGCTGCAGGAGCTCGACCTCGTCGCCTATCTGCGCTTCGCGTCCGTGTACCGGGCGTTCGATTCGCTCGAGGACTTCGAGGCCGCGATCGTGGAGCTGAGGGACCGGCGCGAGGAGCGGGGTGACCGCGCGCCGGACGGCTCCGGCGCGGAGCGTGCCGCGACCGGCCGCGGGCCCGGAGGGACTGCAGAAGTCCCGCAGCCTGCCACTGCCGCCGACTGACCGTCCTGCCGACGGATCGGCGGCAACCAGACCTGTCACGAGGTGCCCCCGCGGGCGCTCGCGACATCAAGACACACACCGTGCTGCGGGAAGAACGCGGCACTTCAGGGCGTTTTAGCCTGATACAGGGAGGCGGCATGACCGAGACGACGAGCGGCCCCGCACGAGGTTCCCGCGCCAAGGGAGCCAAGGGCGGCAAGGGCCTGCGCATCGAGCGCATCCACACGACCCCCGGCGTGCACCCTTACGACGAGGTGGCCTGGGAGCGTCGTGACGTCGTCATGACCAACTGGCGCGACGGTTCGGTCAACTTCGAGCAGCGCGGCGTCGAGTTCCCCGACTTCTGGTCGGTGAACGCGGTCAACATCGTCACGAGCAAGTACTTCCGGGGCGCGGTCGGCACCCCGCAGCGTGAGGTCAGCCTCAAGCAGCTCATCGACCGCATCGTGAAGACGTACCGGAAGGCCGGCGAGGACCACAAGTACTTCGCCTCCCCCGCGGACGCGGAGATCTTCGAGCACGAGCTGGCGTACGCCCTCCTGCACCAGGTCTTCAGCTTCAACTCGCCGGTGTGGTTCAACGTCGGCACGCCCCAGCCGCAGCAGGTCTCCGCCTGCTTCATCCTCTCGGTCGACGACTCCATGGAGTCGATCCTCGAGTGGTACAAGGAAGAGGGCATGATCTTCAAGGGCGGCTCCGGCGCCGGCCTGAACCTCTCCCGCATCCGTTCCTCCAAGGAACTGCTGTCCTCCGGAGGCAACGCCTCGGGCCCGGTCTCCTTCATGCGGGGCGCCGACGCCTCCGCAGGAACGATCAAGTCGGGCGGCGCCACCCGCCGCGCGGCCAAGATGGTCATCCTCGACGTCGACCACCCCGACATCGAGGGCTTCATCGAGACCAAGGTCAAGGAAGAGGAGAAGATCCGCGCGCTGCGCGACGCGGGCTTCGACATGGACCTGGGCGGCGACGACATCACGTCCGTCCAGTACCAGAACGCCAACAACTCGGTCCGCGTGAACGACGAGTTCATGAAGGCCGTGGAGTCCGGCGGCAAGTTCGGCCTGCGCGCCCGGATGACCGGCGACGTCATCGAGGAGGTCGACGCCAAGTCGCTCTTCCGCAAGATGGCCGAGGCGGCCTGGGCCTGTGCCGACCCGGGCATCCAGTACGACGACACGATCAACGCCTGGCACACCTGCCCGGAGTCCGGCCGCATCAACGGCTCGAACCCGTGCAGCGAGTACATGCACCTGGACAACACGTCCTGCAACCTCGCCTCGCTGAACCTGATGAAGTTCCTCAAGGACGACGGCAAGGGCAACCAGGCCTTCGAGTCCGAGCGCTTCGCCAAGGTCGTCGAGCTGGTCATCACGGCGATGGACATCTCCATCTGCTTCGCCGACTTCCCGACCCAGAAGATCGGCGAGAACACCCGCGCCTTCCGCCAGCTCGGCATCGGCTACGCCAACCTCGGCGCCCTGCTGATGGCCACCGGCCACGCGTACGACTCCGACGGCGGCCGCGCCCTCGCCGGTGCCATCACGTCGCTGATGACCGGCACCTCGTACAAGCGCTCCGCCGAGCTCGCCGCGGTCGTCGGCCCGTACGACGGCTACGCCCGCAACGCCGCGCCGCACCAGCGCGTCATGAAGCAGCACGCCGACGCCAACGCCACGGCCGTCCGCATGGACGACCTGGACACCCCGATCTGGGCCGCCGCCACGGAGGCCTGGCAGGACGTCCAGCGCCTCGGCGAGAAGAACGGTTTCCGTAACTCCCAGGCCTCGGTCATCGCCCCCACCGGCACCATCGGTCTCGCGATGTCCTGCGACACCACCGGCCTCGAGCCCGACCTGGCCCTGGTCAAGTTCAAGAAGCTCGTCGGCGGCGGCTCGATGCAGATCGTCAACGGCACCGTGCCGCAGGCCCTGCGCCGCCTGGGCTACCAGGAGGAGCAGATCGAGGCGGTCGTCGCCCACATCGCCGAGCACGGCAATGTGATCGACGCCCCGGGCCTGAAGACCGAGCACTACGAGGTCTTCGACTGCGCCATGGGCGAGCGCTCCATCTCCGCGATGGGCCACGTCCGCATGATGGCGGCCATCCAGCCGTGGATCTCCGGCGCGCTCTCCAAGACGGTCAACCTGCCGGAGACGGCGACCGTCGAGGACGTCGAAGAGGTCTACTTCGAGGCCTGGAAGATGGGCGTCAAGGCGCTCGCGATCTACCGCGACAACTGCAAGGTCGGCCAGCCCCTCTCCGCCAAGAAGAAGGAAGAGGAGAAGGCCGAAGTCACGGAGAAGACCGAGGCAACGATCCGCGAGGCCGTCGAGAAGGTCGTCGAGTACCGTCCGGTCCGCAAGCGTCTGCCCAAGGGCCGTCCCGGCATCACCACCTCCTTCACGGTGGGCGGCGCCGAGGGTTACATGACCGCGAACTCCTACCCGGACGACGGTCTCGGTGAGGTCTTCCTGAAGATGTCCAAGCAGGGCTCCACCCTCGCGGGCATGATGGACGCCTTCTCCATCGCCGTCTCCGTCGGTCTGCAGTACGGCGTGCCCCTGGAGACGTACGTCTCCAAGTTCACGAACATGCGCTTCGAGCCGGCCGGCATGACCGACGACCCGGACGTGCGGATGGCGCAGTCGATCGTCGACTACATCTTCCGCCGCCTGGCGCTGGACTTCCTGCCCTTCGAGACCCGCTCCGCGCTCGGCATCCACTCCGCCGAGGAGCGTCAGCGTCACCTGGAGACCGGTTCGTACGAGCCGGCCGACGAGGACGTCGACGTGGAGGGCCTGGCCCAGTCCGCTCCGCGCCAGACGGAGACCCTGAAGGCCGTCGCCGCCCCGGTGGCGAAGGCCGAGGTGCCCGCTCCGCAGCAGGCGCACACCAGCGCCGAGCTCGTCGAGATGCAGCTGGGCATCCAGGCGGATGCGCCGCTGTGCTTCTCCTGCGGTACGAAGATGCAGCGCGCCGGCTCGTGCTACATCTGCGAGGGCTGCGGCTCCACCAGTGGCTGCAGCTGACCGCTTGACGCCGTGAGATGAGGGGCGGCGGGCCTTCGGGCCCGCCGCCCCTCATCGCTTTGTCAGCGGACGCCGCCCATGGTGGACGTGAAGGACGCCAGGTCGGTGTCGAAGCCGTGGAGCAGCTCCCGGAAGGTCCAGGGTCCGCCCGGCTGGTCCCGGGCGAACTCGGCGACCACGCAGGCCGTGCTGCCGGCCACTTCGGTGAAGTCGTGCTCCGTGAGGTCCGTGTACCCCTCGCGGATCCGGACCGAGGCATTCACTATGTCGCTGAAGACCCTGCCCTCCGGAGGCTGCTGGATGGCCACGCCGACCACCACGCGCACGTACCTCTCGGCGAGCCGCTCCAGCTCCAGGACCATGACCTCGTCGTAGCCGAAACCCTGGCCGGTCCTGCTGTCCCTGCTGAGCATGATCGTGCCGTCCGGGGAGCGGCTGTCGAAGTGCACGAGGTAGGCGGGGCTGCCGTAGGGGTCCTCGGAGGTGTACGTCGCGGCGACGATGTCCAGGTCGTGGGGCGACGCGCCGAGAGGGCTCGGGTCCCATCTCAGGCCGACCTCGACCTTCTTGAGCCCTTTCCTGATGTTGCTCACCGAACTCCCCCTCACCGTCGGCCGGTTGCCAGTGCTACGGACACGCTAAGGCTTCCCACTGACATCGGCCTCATGGCCCGTGGCTTTGCGTCGCGCGCCCCCGCGGTGATCATTGTCGCGTGACATGGAACGAGAAGGAACTGGATGTCGAGGCCTATCTGGCCAGGATCGCCTACGAAGGGGAGACGAAGCCCGATCTGGCGACGCTGCGCGCGCTGCACCGCGCGCACGTGACGGCCATCCCTTTCGAAAACCTTGAGATCATGCTCGGCCGTCCCGTCCTGCTGGACGTGGCCGCTCTGCAGGACAAGATGGTGCGCCGTCTACGCGGTGGTTACTGCTACGAACAGAACCTGCTGTTCGCCGCGGCACTGGAGCGCATCGGCTTCTCCGTGACGGGACTCGGCGCCCGCGTGAGAGCGGGAGCGCCGTCTGTGCGCCCGGTGACGCACATGCTGCTGAAGGTCGAGGCAGACGGTGAACAGTGGCACTGTGACGTCGGTTTCGGTGGCGAAGGGCTGCTCGAGCCCCTCCTGTTGCACGATGGGGTCGACGAGCGTCAAGGGGAGTGGCGGTTCAGTCTGAAGAGCGAGCCGGACGGCGTGATGGTGTTGCGGACCGAGCACCCTGACGGCTGGTTCGACCTCTACTCATACACGTCGACTCCCTGCCTCCCCGTCGACTACACCGTCATGAACCACTTCATCTCCACCCACCCCAAGTCCCCCTTCGTTCGCCGCCCCATCCTGCAGAAGGCCACCCCTGAGGTGCGCCTTCGACTGGCCGGTACGGAGCTGGTCGTCACGGCACCCGACGGCGAACTGGAGAAACGAGCCGTAACCGGAGGCGAGTTGAGGGACGTGCTCGTGCGCGAGTTCGGTATCGAGCTCAGCGAGGAGGAGCTCCCCGACTTGATTCGGGGGCACTACCCGGGAGCGTGACCCGTGCCACGCGCCGCACCGTACGATGGCGCGGTGCTGGTCAAGTGGATTCGCTGCACCGTCGTGGACCGCCGGGGATTCGAGCGGGCGCAGCGAAAGTGGGCGGGGCTTCTGGGGGAGCCGGGTTTCCGGGGACAGGGCGGAGGATGGAGTCGTGGTCGGCCGAACGTGGCGCACGTCTTCGCGTTCTGGGAAAGCCGGGCCTTCTACGACTCCTTCATGGCGCGCTCGCACGACCGGCTCGCGGCGGCGCAGGTGGGCACCTACAGAGACATCCAGGTCAAGCTGTTCGACCACCGTTTCGACGTGAAGACGGGCTTTGAGCCGCGCTTCACGGACACCGACGTGGTGCGCGTGGCGCACTGCCGCGTCCATGAGGAGCGGGTCGAACACTTCGCGCTGATGCAGGAGAAGGTCTGGAACCCGGCGATGGCCGGCTCGCCGGGCATGGTCCGAGGGCTCTTCGGTGAGGCCCCGGGGCACGAATTCCTGGTCCTGTCGATGTGGCAGTCGGCCGCCGAGCACGGCAAGTACCGTGCGGAGCGTGTGGAACGGCTCTCGCTGCGCGCGCAGACGGAGGCCGATGTCGCGGCGCTCGCGGGCGACGTCGTGGAGCTGGAGCCGTCCTGGACGGTGTGACGCGGCTGGCCGTGAAGGGGAATTCGGGGCCTTTCTGGGGCTGAGGGCAGGTGCTGTCCAAGGCGTGCGAACGCTTCCGCGCGCGTCAGCGGCCACGCGTCAGCGGCTCTCGGCAGTACTGGGCCGGTCGAACGCTCCCGCGCGCGTGGCGGCCACCGCGGCCGCCGCCGACTGATCGGCGAGCGCGGCGTCGATGGGCTCTCGGGTGATGAAAAGCCGCAGCATGAGTGGCGCCGACACGGCTCGGACGAGTGCCGCCGCGTCGGTGTCCGCCGCCGTCTCGCCACGCGTCACCGCGCGCGCGACGACGGCCTCGCAGCGAGTGAACCGCTCGGTGTAGAACGCGCGCAGGGCGTCGGCCGCGCGTGGGGACTGGAAGGCGGCGGCGATGAACGCGGTCGGCGCGGCGGCGTTCGCCGGATCGGCGAACGCGTCCACGACCTCGCGGGCGAGCGCGCGCAGATCGCCTTCCAGAGTGCCGGTGTCCGGCGGCGTCCAGGTGTCCTCGCCCGCCATGTCCAGGGCGTCGGCCACCAGCCCCTCCAGGCCGCCCCAGCGGCGGTACAGCGTCGTCTTGTGGACGCCGGAGTGCTCGGCCACGTACTCGATGGTGAGGCCCGGGTAACCGTGGTCGCTCAGGCCGCTCAGCACCGCGTCGCGCACGGCCGCGCGGGTGCGGGCGGTGCGTCCGCCGGGGCGGCTGGTTCCGGGGGCGGGGCGAGGGTTCGAGGGGTTCGCAGGGTGCGGAGCCGTGAGGTTGGTGGTGTCCATTTCGGTCTGGCCGGGGCGAGGGGCGTCGTCGTCCGCCGAGGCCCGACCCTTGGGCTGCCCTCTGCGTGGTGCCTGGGCGGGGCTGCGCTTCGCCTGCATGGCCGTGCCTGGGTGATCAATCTCGTCGGGCTGCCCGGACATGTTCGTGACACTGGTCTTGCGGCTCTGACCAGCAGGAACGGCTTCGTCTGTCATAGCTCTCCTTCTGCGTGCATCGTGAACCGACATCCAATCACAACGTCTGTTGCATTAGTGGGCTCGTCGTGTCACACTCATCGTAATGCGACAAGCGTTGCGTTTGCCTGTCGGTGGGTGGATGCAGGTTGTACGGAAGCGGGGGTGACCATGCCTACTCAGATCTCAGTGCGCGGCGTAACCAAGTCCAAGGGGGACCGGCTGCTGTTCGACGACGTGTCCTTCACCGTGCGCCCGGGGGAGCGCGTGGGGGTCGTCGGGGAGAACGGCTCGGGCAAGTCCACGCTCTTGCATCTCCTCGCAGGGGGCGCGCAGCCCGACGACGGTGAGGCGGTGACGGTCGCCGAGGGCGGTGCCGGGCTCCTGACGCAGACACCCCAACTGCCCGCCGAGCGCAGCGTCGGCGACGCGATCGATGCCGCCATGGCCGACCTGCGCTCCATGGAGCGGCGTCTGCGCGACCTCGAAGTGGACCTCGAAGCGGCATCCGGCGCGGCGCTGGAGGAGTACGGCGACCTGCTCACCGCCTTCGAACTGCGCGGTGGCTATGAGGCCGACGCGCGCGTCGACAAAGCCATGCACGCACTCGGGCTCGCGCACATCGACCGCGACCGCCGCCTGGGCAGCCTGTCCGGCGGTGAGCAGGCGAGACTCCGCCTGGCCTGCTTGATCGCCGCGGCCCCCGAAGTGATGTTCCTGGACGAGCCCACCAACCACCTCGACGAAAGCGCGCTGGACTGGTTGGAGACCGCCCTGATCGCACACCGGGGCACGGTCGTCGCGGTCTCGCACGACCGCACGTTCCTGGAGCGCGTCGCCACCGCGATCCTCGAAGTGGACGACGCCCGCCGCACGGTCGTGCGCTACGGGGACGGCTATCGAGGTCTGCTCGCCGAGCGTGAGGCAGCCCGGCAGCGCTGGGAGCAGGCCTACGCCGAGTGGTGCGAGGAAGCGCGGCGCCTGGAGGAGTTCACGGCGACCACGGCACACGCCGTGGCCGGAGGCCGCGCCATGAAGGACAACAACAAAATGGCGTACGACCGGGCCGGAGGCCGGGTGCAGGCCTCCGTCGCGGGCCGCGTCCGCAACGCCCAGGAGCGGCTGCGTCGTCTGCGCGAGCACCCGGTGCCCAAGCCGCCGGAGCCGTTGCGGTTCGCCGCGCGGCCCACGGCCGGAGCGGTCGAAGGGCCCCTGGTGACGCTCCGGGACGTGCGGGTCGGAGACCGTCTCCACGTGCCGGAGCTCACGATCTCCGCAGGTGAGCGCCTGCTCGTCCACGGGGGCAATGGTGCCGGGAAGTCCACGCTCCTGCGCACCATGGCGGGTGTGCTCGACCCGGACGAGGGCGTGGTCGTGCGCCGCGGCCGCATCGGCTACCTCGCCCAGGAGATCCCGGTGCGTCACCCCGCCGAGCGAGTGCTCGAAACCTTCGGCAGCGGCCTGCCGCTCACCGAGGAGGAGCAGGCCGAACTGCTGCTCTCCTACGGCCTGTTCCGTCCCCACGACCTCCACGTCCCCGTGGGGTCGCTCTCCGCCGGGCAGCGCCGCAGGCTCGCTCTCGCTCGGCTGCTGGCCCGCCCCGCCGATCTGCTGTTGCTCGACGAACCGGCCAACCATCTGGCGCTCACCCTCGTCGAAGAGCTGGAACAGGCCCTCGACCAGTGGACCGGCGCCCTCGTGGTCGTCTCGCACGACCGACTCCTCCGAAGCCGCTTCACGGGCCGAATACTCCGGATGGAGTCCGGTGGGCTACCCGGCTGACCCATGCCCGGAGCGGCCGATCTAGGGTCGACCCATGGCTCGACCGCGGCGCATCGTCCTCGTCCGGCACGGCGAGTCGGCAGGAAATGCCGACGACACCGTGTACGAGCGCGAGCCCGACCACGCGCTCGCCCTGACCGAGACGGGGTGGCGTCAGGCGGAGGAGACAGGGAAGGGGCTGCGGGATCTCTTCGGTCAGGAGCGGGTCAGCGTGTACCTCTCGCCGTACCGCCGCACCCACGAGACCTTCCGAGCCTTCCACCTAGCACCGGAGCAGGTGCGCGTGCGGGAGGAGCCCCGGCTGAGGGAGCAGGACTGGGGAAACTGGCAGGACCGGGACGACGTCAAGCTCCAGAAGGCCTATCGCGACGCCTACGGACACTTCTTCTACCGCTTCGCCCAGGGCGAGTCGGGCGCCGATGTGTACGACCGGGTCGGTTCCTTCCTGGAGAGCCTCTTCCGCAGCTTCGAGGCCCCCGATCACCCGCCGAACGTCTTGCTCGTGACGCACGGCCTGACCATGCGCCTGTTCTGCATGCGCTGGTTCCACTGGACGGTGGCCGACTTCGAATCGCTGTCCAACCCGGGCAACGGCGAGACACGGACGCTGCTGCTCGGTGGACACGGCAAGTACACACTCGACCGACCGTTCGAGCGCTGGCGTGAGCCGGAGCCGTACGGCATCACCGGATAGAGTGACAAGGCGATGACCGCTGACCTCCCTCCTGACCAGCGCCTGGACCGCGCCCTGGCGAGCCTGCGCGGCCTGGCCGTGGGAGATGCGCTGGGCTCCCAGTTCTTCACGCCCGCGCACTACCCACTGCTCAAGCGGCGCGAGCTGCCGGACGGCCCCTGGCCCTGGACCGACGACACCGAGATGGCGTGCTCCGTGCTGGCCGTCCTCACCGCCCACGGCCGCATCGACCAGGACGCCCTGGCCCGCTCCTTCGCCGAGCACCACCACGTGGACCGGGGGTACGGCCCGGCCGTCAACCGCCTCCTCGACCAGATCCGGGGTGGCGGGGACTGGCGCGAGCTGGCCTCCGCCCTGTTCAAGGGGCAGGGCTCCTGGGGCAACGGCGCGTCCATGCGGATCGCGCCGCTCGGCGCCTGGTACGCCACCGACCCGGAGCAGGCCACGCATCAGGCGGAGATCTCGGCCTATACGACCCACCAGCACCGGGAGGCCGTCGTCGGGGCCATGGCGGTCGCCGCCGCAGCCGCACTGGCGGCCGACCCGGAAGGGCCGCCGACCTCCAAGGCGCTACTCGACGGTGTCATCGCCCTGGTGCCCCGCAGCGCCGTGGGCGCGGGCCTTCGCCGGGCCCGGGACATGCTCGACTACGACGACCCCGGGACGGTCGCCGCCGTCCTCGGATGCGGCCGCCGTACGACGGCCCACGACACGGTGCCCTTCGCGCTGTGGTCGGCGGCCCGTGCGCTGGACGACTACGGGCGGGCGTTCTGGGCCACGGTGGCTGTGGGCGGCGACATGGACACCACCTGCGCCATCGTCGGAGGAGTCGTGGCGGCCGCCGGTGGCACGCCACCGGCGGCGTGGCTGGAGCGGACAGAGGCGCTGCCCGAGTGGGTGCCCACGGAGGCGCGCTGACCTGCTGGGGCGTGCGGACCGAGGTCGGCTGACGTGCTGGGAGGGCTCGGGCCAGTTCTCAGTCCTGAAAGGACCATGGGCGGGCCCCGTCAGGACTGGAAGCGGCCGTAGGCAGGGCCGACGGGTTGCGCGGCTACACCGGCGGAACCGACGGTTCCCGTGGGTGCCAGGCGGTCCGCCGGGCGTCGGGCGGGCCCGGTCCGCTCCGCCGTCGCCGACGGCCCGGCACCCACGGTGCTTCAGCCCCCGGAGGGGCCCGCGGCGCTCGCCGTACCCGCGAGCGCGTCCAGGTCGCTCTTGCGCACCCGGATGACCAGCAGGGCGGTCACCAGGGCGAGCACGGCCATGGCCACGGCCGGGAGGAAGGCCGTGGAAATGCCCTTGGACAGCACCTCGTGGCCCCACGGCGCGGGGAGCTCGTGGGACTTGGCGAACGCGGCCTTCTGCTCCGGTGAGGCCTTCGCCATGAAGTCCGGGATCTGCTCCTTGGCCTCGTCCCGGCTCGCAGTACCGAAGACCGTGGTCAGGATGGAGAGACCGAGCGAACCACCCACCTGCTGCGTCGCGTTGAGAAGGCCCGACGCGGCGCCCGCCTCGTGCACGGCGACTCCGGAGACCGCCGTCAGCGTCAGGGTCACAAAGTTCAGGCCCATGCCGAAGCCGAACAACAGCATCGGGCCAAGGACCCCGCTGAGGTACGAGCTGTCCGGGGTGATGAACGTCTGCCAGCCGAGCCCCAGAGCGACGATCGATGAGCCGGTCACCATGAAGGGCTTGGGCCCGAGTACCGGCAGCAACCGCTGTGAGAGGCCCGCGCCGACCACGATCGCGGCCGTGACGGGCAGGAAGGCCAGGCCCGCCTGGATGGGCGTGTAGTCCAGGACGTTCTGGACGAAGAGCACGATGAAAAAGAACATGCCGAACATCGCCGCGGCCAGGCTCAGCATGATCACGTACGTGCCCGAGCGGTTGCGGTCGGCGAACATCCGGAGCGGAGTGATCGGCTCCTTGGCGCGGCTCTCGATGAGGACGAACGCCAGGAGCAGCACGACCGCGGCCCCGAACGACCCGAGCGTGAGGCCGTCGCGCCAGCCGTCCTCGGACGCCCTGATGAAGCCGTAGACCAGGGAGGCCATGCCTGCGGTCGAGGTCAGGGCGCCCACGAAGTCGAAGCGGCCCGGGTGCCGCTCGGACTCACTGATGTAGAGGGGGGTCAGGAAGGCGATCAGAACGCCGATGGGGACGTTTACGAACAGCACCCAGCGCCAGTCGAGCCACTCGGTGAGCATGCCGCCCGCCAGCAGGCCGATGGCGCCGCCGCCCGCGGAGACGGCCGCGAAGACGCCGAACGCGCGGTTGCGTGCTGGGCCTTCGGGGAAGGTCGTCGTGATCAGCGCGAGCGAGGTGGGCGACGCGATCGCGCCACCGACGCCCTGTAGGGCGCGTGCCGCGAGGAGTTGCCACGGCTCCTGGGCGAATCCGCCGAGGAGCGAGGCGAACGTGAACAGCAGGATGCCGAACATGAAGACCCGGCGGCGGCCGAGGATGTCACCGGCACGGCCGCCGAGCAGCAGCAGGCCGCCGAAGGTGAGGGTGTACGCACTGACGACCCAGGTGAGGTCCGTCGTCGAGAACTCCAGCGCGTCCTGGATGTGCGGGAGCGCGATGTTCACAATCGTCGCGTCCAGGACCACCATGAGTTGGCAGGCGGCGATGATGGTGAGAGCCACGCCGGGATGCCCCTCCCGGCGGGCGGCACCGGGCTTTTGATCTTGCGTTAACTGAGAGGTTGTCACTATGAGACCCCCGCAAGTGCGTTAGTGAACGCATCCGTTCACTGCCGCGCCCCACGGTAGTGAACCCCGAAGAGTGAACGCAACCGTTCACTGGGGGCTACCTCGAATCCTCAACGGAGAGATGTAGATGCCTACTTCGCGCTGGAAGACCGCTTCCGCTCAGGCGGTCTCCTCGCGCCGCCGGGGGCCCGTGCTGGAGCGCGCGATTCTCGATTCCGCGCTGGAGCAGCTCAGTACGGTCGGCTGGAACGGCCTCACGATGGAAGGTGTGGCCGCGGGTGCCCAGACGGGCAAAGCCGCGGTGTACCGTCGCTGGCCGTCCAAGGAGGACCTCGTCATCCACGCCCTGCAGGCCGGACTGCCCAAGCTCGACGAGGTGCCGGACTGCGGCAGCGTTCGGGAAGACCTGCTGCAGCTGTGCCGCCAGATGCGCGCGGCCATGACCTCCCGCCCCGGTTACGCTCTGCTCGCTGTCCTTCACGAATGTGACACGGCAACCGCCGAGCGCTTCCACGAGGTGATCGTCGAGGGTGTGATCGAGCCGAGTGTGGAACTCATCCGGCAGGTCATGCGGCGTGGAATCGAGCGCGGAGAAGTCCGTTCCGGAGCGACGGACAAGTACGTCTGCGATGTGATTCCGGCCATGATGATGTACCAGTCCAAGGTGTGCGGGAGCGAATGGCCCGACAAGGAATTCACGGACCTCATCGACCAGGTCATGGTCCCGCTGCTCCGTCCGTAGATCTTCCCGGGGCGTCTCGTGCGCCCTGGGAGGTCTTCCGGGGGCTCGCCGACACCTCGCGACGGAGCGCGTCGGCATCCGTCCGCAAGTCACGGGGGAAGCGGAATGCGGCCGCCCGGAACCGGGCGGCCGTACGGCACCCGCGGGTGCCGTGGCGCGAACCGGCCCGGGGTGAGGCGAACCGGGGTGTCGCGAGTGGTCACCGGCGGCGTACGCTGTCAGGCGCCATGCCGTACGAAGCACCCACCCATACCGTCGAGCGCTCCTTGCGCGCCACCACCGGAGCGAAGATCGTCGCCGGTGTCGACGAGGTCGGACGCGGAGCGTGGGCGGGCCCGGTCACCGTCTGTGCGGCGGTCACGGGACTGCGCAGGCCACCCGCGGGGCTCACCGACTCCAAGTTGATCAACCCCAAGCGGCGGGCCGAGCTCGCCCAGGAGCTGACGGGGTGGGTCACGGCACACGCCTTGGGCCATTCTTCGCCGGAGGAGATCGATGATCTGGGCATGACGGCAGCGCTGCGGCTCGCCGCGGTCCGCGCCCTCGAAGCACTGCCGGTGCGGCCGGACGCGGTCATTCTCGACGGGAAGCACGACTACCTCGGAGATCCGTGGCGGGTCCGTACGGTCATCAAGGGCGACCAGTCCTGTGTGGCCGTCGCGGCGGCATCGGTGATCGCCAAGGTTCAGCGCGACAAAATGATGGCCGAACTGGGCATCGAACATGCAGACTTCGGTTTTGCGGCCAACGCCGGCTATCCGTCGCCGGTGCACAAGGCCGCGCTGGCGGAACGGGGGCCCACCCCGTACCACCGGCTTTCGTGGGCGTATCTTGATGCGCTGCCCCAGTGGCGGCACCTCAAGAAAGCCCGCAGCTGGGCGGAGGGAAACGTTCCGGAAATCAAGGGCCAGCTCGGCTTTGAGTTCTGATGTTTTCCGCGGTTCCAGCCGCACTCATGTGCCACCCGCCGACGCGCGTCGCATCGGCGTTTGATAGACAACAACGCATGCCTCTCATTCCCGAGGAGCCTCAGATTCACGAGAGTGCCCAGGGTCCCCGCGCCGCTTCGGCCAACAGCCGCACCGCGCCGACCCCTCGCCCCGTACCCGGTCCGCGTCCCGCGGCTCCGTCGCGCCCCGGCCGTCCCGGCCCCGCGCGGCCGATGCCGCCCGCGCAGCGCGCGACGCGCGAGCCGGCCGTCAAGCCAGGGCCGCAGGCCCCGGCCGTGAAGCCGGGGCCCGCCGCTCCGGTCGCCCCGGAAGCCTCGGCCGACAGCGCCGCGGCTCCGCAGATCCAGTTGATCCCGGCCTCCGCCGACGGCGCCCTCGACGCCGCCGAGGAAGCCGTCGATCTGCTGCTCGACTCGGGTCGTGCTCCGGGTGAGGTCCTGGTGGTCACCACCGGCGAGCCTCACCCGTGGGCCACGCACGAGCTGTCCTTCGGCGAGGACGCCTACTGGGCCCAGCACGAGGCGGGTGACGACGTCTTCTACGCCGACGCCGTCGCCCTGTCCCGCGCCACGGCCCGCCCCGCAGTCGTTGTCGCGCTGAACGGCGGCAGCGAGGAGGCCGAGATCGCGGCCCTGCCCGCGGCGCTCGGCCGGGCCGGCGCCTTGCTGATCGTCTGCGGCGACCCGCAGCGCATCAACGCCATGCTGGGCGCGAGCGTCTGACGCTCCCGCCCGGCGGGCGAGCCGCGGTGCGTACGCCGCGGCCCGGGGGATCCACAGCCGTAGGGGTGCCGCACTGCGCTCACCCCTGCCCTGCAGCGGTGCGCCGATGCGCGTGGGGCCTCAGGGGCCGCGTCGCGCGGCACTTCGCGGTGTGGTCGACTGCCGTATGGCTTCACCACGTCGCCTAGGCCTCGACGCGTCATCACGCGCGGCCTGGCCCTCACTGCGCCGCTGAGGTCTACCGTGCCGCCACGCGCCGCGACATCTCGGACGCCGCGCCCCCGGTCCGCAGCTGACGCGGATCGCCCGCCGCGGTTCCACCCGGGGCGTGGGCCGTACCGGCGAGGTCCTCGGGCGGCGAACCGGCGCTCGGCCTACGCCCCCCGCGGCCTTCGCCGAGGACCTGCCAACCCTCCCGGGTCAGCGTGATGTACGCCCCGCACCGCAGGCCGTGCAGCGTGCAGGCGTCCCGCAGCCCCCACATCCACGCGCCGTCCTCCTGCGTCCAACGCCCGTCCCCGTCACGGCAGTAGAGCAGTACGGCGGTGCGCACCGGCGTGCGGCGGCGCAGGTCGTGGGGGATGACCCGGCGCAACTGGGCGAGCAGCGCGTTACGGAACACCCATCCGTCCACCGCGCTCGCCCGTCGGGCGAACGACGCGGAGGCTCTGATCCGCTCCTCCGGATCGAGCACGGCCACGATCGCGGTGGCCTGGGTGGGCCGGTGCCGGGCGTGCAGTCCGCTCACGACCTCGCGCGGGTTCCGGAGCAGGGGGATCTCGGCGGCCGACCACTCTGAGGGCTCAAGCATCCGGGTCGGTTGTCGACCGGTGTCGGTCGTCGCGGCAGCGGCCAGGGAATCCGATGCCGACGCCGCAGCGGACGGAGCGAATCCGAAGGTCACGGTCCTCCCTTCGGCTACGCGCCCCCAAGGAGGGCGGGGTCGGACTGGGGGGAGCGCACCGCGACACAGCCCTACCGGACCACGGGGAGCCGCGCGGGAGCGGTACCAATTCTTCCCGTCGTACTGGCTTGCGGCAACGAGCAATTGAAGCCGCCTGACCAGTATCCGCTAATACGTCTTGCATATCCCTGCCCAGGACATCGCACGGTAATGCGGACGTCACCCCTGCACGGCCAGGACCAGCGGCAACACCCCCTTCGCCCCTGCCCGTCGGAGCATGCGCGCGGAGACGGCAAGCGTCCAGCCGGTCTCCGTCGCGTCGTCGACGAGGAGCACGGGGCCGTCCGCCTCCTGGAGGGCCGCAGCCAGTGCGGGCGGCACGATCAGAGCGCCGTCCAGGGCACGCAGCCGCTGGGCGCTGTTGCTCCTCGGCACCCGTACGTCCGCCGCCTCTGCGGCGTACTCCAGCCCACCGAGGAGCGGAAGGCGGCCGATCTCGGCGATCCGCGCCCCGAGTGACTGGATCAGCTGGGGCTTCGAGCGGGAGGGCATCGTCACCACGCCCACCGGCCGGGGCCCGGCGTCGGGGCCGCCCGACGCCCAGCCGCCCGGGCCCTTGGCCCAGTCGGCCAGTACTTCCACCACGGCCTTGGTGACGTCATCGGGCACCGGGGTGTCCGGCGCCTGGGGCGCGAGCATCGGACGGAGGCGGTTGCCCCAGCCGATGTCCGACAGACGTCCCAGAGCCCGGCCCGAGGAGGCCTGTTCACCAGCGGGAATGCGGCCCTTGAGGGTCATGCCCACGGCGGCGAGTCCGGTGGGCCACATCTTGCGGGGCTCGACCTCCACACCGGGCCGGGCGAGCTCACCTCGCGCCGAATCCAGGGCCGTGGACGAGACGGCCTCGTCGAAGCGACCTCCCGCGCAGTTGTCACAGCGGCCGCACGGCGCGGCTTCCTCGTCGTCCAGCTGGCGGCGCAGGAACTCCATGCGGCAGGACGTGGTCGTGGCGTACTCGCGCATGGCCTGCTGCTCGGCCTGCCGCTGTTTGGCGACCCAGGCGTAGCGCTCGGTGTCGTACGTCCAGGGAGCGCCCGTGGCGATCCAGCCTCCTTGCACCCGGCGCACCGCACCGTCGACGTCGAGGACCTTGAGCATCGTCTCCAGGCGTGATCTGCGCAGCTCGACCAGCGGCTCCAGGGCGGGCAGTGACAGGGGGCGGTCCGCCTGACTGAGGACCTCCAGGGTGCGACGCACCTGCTCCTCGGGCGGGAAGGCCAGGGAGGCGAAGTAGTTCCAGATCGCCGTGTCCTCCTGGCCGGGCAGGAGCAGCACCTCCGCGTGGTCGACGCCGCGCCCGGCGCGGCCCACCTGCTGGTAATAGGCGATCGGCGAGGAGGGTGAGCCGAGATGGATGACGAAGCCCAGGTCGGGCTTGTCGAACCCCATCCCGAGCGCGGACGTGGCGACCAGGGCCTTCACGCGGTTGGCGAGCAGGTCCTCCTCCGCCTGCTGCCGGTCCGCGTTCTCCGTCTTGCCGGTGTACGAGGTGACGACGTGGCCGCGCTGGCGGAGGTAAGCGGTGACCTCCTCGGCAGCGGCGACCGTGAGGGTGTAGATGATTCCGGAACCCGGCAGGTCGCCCAGGTGGTCAGCTAGCCAGGCCAGACGGTGCGCCGCGTTCGGCAGTTGGAGCACGCCGAGGCTCAGGCTCTCCCGGTCGAGCGGCCCTCTCAGGACGAGGGCGTCCGACCCTCCGCCGGTACCGAGCTGGTCGGCGACGTCCGCGGTCACGCGCGCGTTGGCCGTCGCTGTCGTGGCCAGGACCGGGACGCCGGGCGGGAGGTCGGCGAGCATGGTGCGCAGTCGGCGGTAGTCGGGCCGGAAGTCGTGGCCCCAGTCGGAGATGCAGTGGGCCTCGTCGACCACCAGCAGGCCGGTCGCGGCGGCGAGCTTGGGCAGGACCTGGTCGCGGAACTCCGGGTTGTTGAGCCGCTCCGGGCTCACGAGCAGCACGTCGACGTCGCCCGCCGCGACCTCGGCCTGGATGGTGTCCCACTCCTCGGTGTTCGACGAGTTGATCGTACGGGCGCGGATACCGGCCCGTGCCGCCGACTCGACCTGGTTCCGCATGAGTGCGAGCAAGGGAGAGACGATCACGGTCGGACCGCTGCCGCGCTCCCGCAACAGCGCGGTCGCAACGAAGTACACCGCCGATTTGCCCCAGCCGGTGCGCTGCACGACGAGCGCGCGCCGCTTCTCCGCGACCAGCGCCTCGATGGCTTTCCACTGGTCCTCGCGCAGACGCGGGCCGTCCGGAGGCCGCGTCCCGTCGGACGCGGGGGAGGGGCCGCCGACGAGGCGGGCGAGGACGGCGTCGGCCGCCGTGCGCAGGTCTTCGTTGCTCATGGCTCCATGCAACCTGATGGGTCGGACATCCGGCGAACGCGACCGCCAGACTGTGGATAACTCTTGGCGTGGCCCTGCTCAGGGTTATCCACAGCCATAACCGGAGACATTGATTCCGGTGCAGAGTCGGCACATGACCCATCGCAGCGAATCAGCAGACCCGATCGACGAGACCGTCGTCACCCTTCGCACGCCCGCCGAACTAGCCGACGCCTTGCCGTACTTGCTTGGCTTCCGGCCCGAGAACAGCGTGGTCCTCATCGCCCTGCATGGCCCGCGAGGCCGATTCGGCGGACGGGCGCGCCTCGGCATCCCGGAGCGCCCGGACGACTGGCCGTCCGTCGCCGAGCAGCTGGCCCAGTGCCTCGTGAGCGGATGCGAGCGGCGCGAGGCCCGGCCGGACGGAGTCGTCGCCTTCCTCTGCCAGGAGCCGGAAGCGTTCGCGGGGGACGCTTCCGGTCAGCAGGTGATGGAGCGCCTCAGGCCGCTGGCCCAGGCACTGCGTACCGAGTGCGGAGACCTCGACGTTCCCGTCCTCGAAGTCGTGTGCGTCTCCGACGGCCGCTTCTGGACGTACTGCTGCCCGGACCAGCGCTGCTGCCCCTCCGAAGGCACCCCCTTGCTCCCGGCGGGGACGTCGGTGCTGGCTGCCGCCACCGTGTACGCGGGCTTCCAGGTCGGTCCCGCGCAGGGGCGGATCAGGGCCCGGCTCGCTCCCTGGCGGACCGCCGCCGCAAGCGACCAGGCGCGCGTGCTCCATGACACGGCGTGCGCACTCGTACCCAGGATCCTCGACGACGGCGGTCACGCCGAAGTCGCCGCCGAGACCCTCGAACTCGCCGGTCGCGTCATGGCCCGCTTGGCCGCCGCACCTCCCATCGCCGACACGCTCGAAGCCGACGTCCACGACGACGAGCTGGTCGGCCACGAGGAGGCCGCCGCGCTGATCCTCGGGCTTCAGGACCGCACGACCCGCGACCGCGCCGCCGAGTGGATGGAAGGGGACGAGGCGGTTCCGGCCCTCAGGCTCTGGCGCGCCCTGGCCCGGCGCTGCGTCCGGGAGTACCGAGAACACGCCGCCGCTCCGCTGACCCTCGCGGGCTGGGTGGCCTGGTCCCTCGGCGACCTCGCCGAAGGGCAGGAAGCGCTCACCATGGCGTTGATCGCCGATCCGCACTACGCCTTCGCCCTGCTCCTGCACCCGGCGTGCAGCGCGGATGACGACCCGGAGCCGATCCGCCGCATTCTGCGTGGCGAGCGCGCTCAACGGGACGCGACGGCACAAGGTCGGAGCCCCGTCCGATCCGACGTCCGGCAGTACGCCGAAGCAGCCGCGAACGTCGGCGGAACCAGGAGCGCCGAGACCAGCGGAGCCGAGCGCGCTGAGGTGCTGGAGCGCGACCGTCGGGAGGGCGACAATGCAGAGGGCGGCGCGAGCGCTGAGAAGCCCGGCGTGGGTACTGAGAAGCCCGACCTGGACGCCGAGAAGCCTGACATGGGCGCTGAGGAGCCCAGGAAGACTGAAGAGGCCGAGGACCAGAAGGCCCCCGGAGCGCCGGAAGTCACGCCGCCCGGGAGCTCACCGGACCGTCCGGACAGCACCGACCCTCTTGATCACGCAGGGGCCGGCGTCGGCGTCAGGACGGCGCCCCGTGGACGCCGGCGCCCGCCTCGCACTTCCGGCCCGGGCTCCCGACCCGCTTCTGGCCCGGGCTCCCGACCCGTCGGCGGCGCGGGCACGGGACCACGGAACCGACGGGACACGGTCCGCCGTGGCGCGAGGCGCGACCGGTGACCACATCGGCGGTCGGGCCCAGGTCGGAGTCGGCGGCCAAGCCCCGGCCAACGGCAGTCTCCGGTCCCCGGCCGAAGCATTCGTTCCTGACACGTGCGGCGCAGTCCGCCATGCGCATGCACCGCCGGATGGGCGGCTTCCTGGAACACATGCGTGACTTGGGGCGGTCCCGTGCCGTTCACCTGAGTGGCGGTACCCGCGTCCTCGTCGTGACGCTGTTCCGTGACCGAGTCTCCGTAGCGCAGAGAACGCAGAAGTGGCTGCCCCATGTCCGTTCCCGCCTCGTCTCCCGTCTCCCCCTGGCCCGAGAGAAGCGGCGGCCCGGAGCCGCACGCCTTCCGGGCACCCGCGTCGGCCCCCAGGCGCCCACCCAGCGGCCACGCGCCCGGCCCCGGGCCGCGTCGCTCCGCCGCGCTGCCGCCCGTGCACGACGCGCTGGTCTGCGTCGCCCTTCCCGCGCTCGCCGTCTCCACGGACCAGGGGCAGCTGAACGGCCAGGGACTGGAAGGGTTCTATCGCGCGGGCCGGCGCATGCTGTCCCGCTGCCAGGTACGCGTGGCCGGGCGCGAGCCGATCGCCGTACAGGCGCGGATGCTCTCGGCGGACAGCGCCCGCTTCGTGGCAGCTCTCCTCCCCTCGGCGGACGGAGGGCCGGACCCGGACGTCGTCGTGGAGCGGACCCGACATGCCGACGGCACCGAAAGGATCACGCTGCACAGCTCGGCCAGCCGCCCCCTGAGGCTGCCGGTCGAGGTGTCGCTGGGCACGGACCTGGCGGAGCTCGGCGCGGTCGCGTCCGGCCGCGCCGGTCCGGAACTGCCCGCCAGCGTCCACGACTCGGGCATGCGCTGGTCCTCCGGGGAAGGCCATTGTGTGGTGACGGCCGTCCCGGCGCCCAAGGACGCGCTGGCCTCCGCGGGGCTGCTGCGCTGGGAGGTGCACTTGCCACCGGGCGGCAGCCAGAGCGTGGAGCTGCGGGTAAGACCGCACGGCGCGGGGCCCCTGAGACCGGTGGGGCACGGCGTGACCAGCCCTCTGTCCTCGGCCCAAGCGGCCGGGGACGACCCCACGGTCCAGCGCCTGCTGGACACCTCGGTGGCGGACCTCAGGGCCCTGCTGCTGCGCGACCCGGCCCACCCCGCGGACCTGTACGTGGCCGCCGGAGCGCCCTGGCGGTGCGGCCTCGCGCCCGCCGAGGCCCTCACGGCCGCGCGGATGGTCCTGCCGCTCGGCACCCGGCTCGCGGAGAGCACGCTGCGTGCGCTCGCCCGCGACCAGCTCACCCGCTCCGGGCCCAGCGCGGGCATGATTCCGGGGCCGATGCGGGACACCGGCCCCCATCTGCCGCCCGGGTGCACGGGAGTGGAGGCGACCCTGCTGTTCCCCACCCTTCTCGCCGAGGCGTGGCGCTGGGGGATGCCGGAGGCCGACGTCGCGGAGCTGCTGGTGCCGGCGGAGCGCTGTCTGCGGTGGCTCCTCGAAGGCAGCGCGGCCGGGGAATTCGTGCGGGATGCCCACCCGGCCTCCCCGCCCTACGGGCCGGTGCGCTGCGAGATCCAAGCGCACGCGCACCGGGCGGCGCTGCTGGGGGCCGACCTCCTCGACGCGCTCAAGGGCTCGGGAGGAGCGGAGCTGCGGCAGTGGGCGGAGCGGCTGCGGACCCGGTTCCAGAGGGCGTTCTGGGTGGAGGACCGGACGGGCGGCAGGCCCGCCGTGGCACTCGAGCCCGACGGGCGGCCCTTGCCGCATCTCACCGGCGGTGCCGCCCACCTCCTGGACACGGGGCTCCTCGGATCCGGCGAGGTCGCCCCCGGCCTGCTCGACAAGGTGCAGACCGAGCAGGTCGCGAGGCTCCTTGGCGGGCCTGCCATGGACTCGGGCTGGGGCCTGCGCAGCCTGGGCTCGAAAGAAGCGGCGTACAACCCCTTCGGACACCGCGGTGGGGCGGTCCGGGTCCACGAGACGGCCACGGCCGTCACGGGCCTGGCGGCGGCGGGCTACGAGAAGGAAGCCGGTGCGCTGCTGCGAGGAGCGCTGGACGCCGCTGCCGCCTTCGGGTTCCGGCTGCCGGAGATGTACGGCGGCGAGCAGCGGGTGGCCGGGAGCGCACCGCTCCCACACCCCGCGGCCTGCCGCCCCGCGGCCGTCAGCGCTGCAGCCGGAGTGCAGCTCCTGACCGTGCTGGCCGGGATCCGCCCGGACGCTCCGGCAGGCACGGTGACGCTCCGGCCGGTCCGCAGTGCGCCCTTGGGAGAGCTGGGCCTGACGGCGCTGCGCGTGTCGGGCGCGCCCTTCTCCGTACGTGTCAGCAGGCTCGGCCTCGCCATGGTGGAGGAGGCGGCCGACGGGCTGCAGTTGGGGGTGTGATGCTGCTGAGCCACGGCACCACGGGTGCGACGGGCCGGACGGGAGGGCCTCAGAGAGCGGGGCCGGAAGCAGATGGTGTAGGAGGTGTTTATCGTCAGGCAGACGACTATGATCGCGGCATGTCGCCCTACGACCCGTCGGCCTTCCCGCCCTTCGCTGTCACCGTCGATCTGGTCGTGCTGACCGTGCGCCGTCACGCCCTGTGCGCCCTGGCCGTGCGCCGTGGTGAGCCGCCGTTCCAGGGGCGTTGGGCACTGCCCGGGGGTTTCGTGCGGGCGGACGAGGACCTCTCGGCGGCCGCGGCGCGCGAGCTGGTGGAGGAGACGGGGCTCTGTGCCCACGACCCGGACAGTCCGGTTCAGGCCAATGGTGCGCACCTCGAGCAGCTGGCCACGTACGGCGACCCCAAGCGCGACCCGCGGATGCGTGTGGTCAGCGTCGCCCACCTCGCCCTCGCGCCGGACCTGCCGGCGCCCCGTCCCGGCGGTGACGCGCACAGCGCGCGCTGGGCCCCGGTCGAGGCCCTGCTCCACCAGGGCGGGTACGGCAGAGAGGGGGAGCAGGCCGCGCCGCTGGCGTTCGACCATGCGCAGATCCTCTCGGACGGAGTGGAGCGCGCCCGTTCGAAGATCGAATACTCCTCGCTGGCGACGGCGTTCTGCCCGCCGGAGTTCACGGTCGGCGAACTGCGGCGCGTGTACGAAGCGGTATGGGGTGTCGCCCTCGACCCGCGCAACTTCCACCGGAAGGTGACGGGCACGCCGGGATTCCTGGTGCCCACAGGGGGGACGACGACGCGCCAGGGCGGCCGCCCGGCCCAGCTCTTCCGCGCAGGAGGCGCGACGCTCCTCAACCCGCCGATGCTGAGGCCCGACGTCTGATCCGGCCCGGGTTCGACGGCTGCCCGCTGTCCGGCGTGGGCGCGTCGTCGGCCGCATGAGGGCTGGGGATTGACACCCGCAGTCCATGCCCTGAGCGAAAAGCCAGAAATGTCGCGTTATCTTGCTGCGGTACCCACGGGGCTCGTCCGTCCCCGATCCGGCGGACCGGTCCCGCCCGCGAGCGGTCGCACATCCTGCGAGAGAAGCGATGATCCAGGCCATCGGACTGACCAGCAACCCCCGCAAGGACCTCCCGCCCGCCGTCGACGACGTCTCCTTCCAAGCGCGCACGGGCCGTGTCACCGCGCTTCTGGGCGCCTCGGGCGGAGGCAAGACGACGACGCTCAGATTGATGCTCGAACTCCAACAGGGGCGCGGCGTCACCTACTTCAGAGGGCGGCAGCTGCACCGCATCGCGCACCCGTCGCGCGAGGTGGGCGTCCTGCTCGGTGATGTCCCGGGGCACCCGGCCCGCACGGTGAGAGGCCATCTGCGCATGCTCTGCGCCGCGGTGGGCGCGCCTGTCACACGCGCCGATGACGTACTCGAAGGGGTCGGGCTCGTCAGCCTGCGTGAGCAGCGCCTCGGCACGCTCTCCCGCGGGATGGACCGCCGCCTCGGGCTGGCCTGTGCGCTGCTCGCGGACCCGCACACCCTCGTTCTGGACGAGCCCACCGGCAGCCTTTCGGCCCGCGAGAGCGACTGGCTGCACGGCATCCTGCGGGCCCATGCCGCGCGGGGAGGCACGGTCCTGTTCACCACGGACGACACCAAGGAAGCGGCTCGGACCGCCGACCGGGTCGTCGCCCTGGACGCGGGGCGGCTCGTCGCGGATCAGGACGCGGCGGAGTTCGCCCGCACACGGCTCAGGCCCCGGGTCGCCGTGCGCAGCCCGCATGCCGCACGTCTCGCCGCCTTGATCGCCAAGGAGGCCCGCTCGCGGCACCGGTCCGTCGAGGTGGTGCAGGAGGACGGCAGCCGTCTTTCGGTCTACGGAAGTACATGCGGGGAGGTGGGGGAGGCCGCGTTCCGCCACGGCATTCTCGTGCATCAACTTGCCGACGAAGTCGGGGACGCGGGCCACACCCTGGCTGATGCGCGGGAGCGGGCGCCGGTAGGGCAGGGGCGTAGGGCGGCGCTCGAAGGCGGGCCGGGCGCGCAGAGCGGCCCCGCGGCGCAGCAGAGGCCCGTGAGCTCCGCGGTATGCGCCTCGGGTGAGCGGCGAGAGTCGCTCGAGGAAGCCGCTCCCACGTCTGCGTACGACACGGCGGTCGAGCACTCGCCCGCCACCGGCGGCACTTCTCCGGCGCCGGACACCGATGCCGCCACTTCGAGCGCGCCTTGTGCTTCGAGTACGCCACGCGCTTCGAGTACGCCACGCGCTTCGAGCGCACCGCAGTCCCCGTCGTCTCCCTTGCCCCCTCCCATCGCCCTGCGCACGGCACCGAACCCGCTGCGTCCGCTGCGCTACGAGGTGCGCCGCGCCGCCGGTGTCGGCACCGGATACCTCACGGCGGCTGCGGTGATCGCCTTGTCCGCACTCCTGTGCCTGTTCCTCGCCCGGACCGGACGCACGCCGCAGCTGCACCTGCTCGCTGCGTGGCCCAGCGAACTTCCACTGCCGCCCGCGGCCCTGGGTGCCGGGCTGCTGGGCGCGCTCGCCTTCGGTGAGGAGTTCCGCCACCCCGCCCTCGCTGCGGATCGCGGCACCGTGCCCCGCCGCCTGGGGCTGCTCGTCGCGAAGCTCGCCGTCGCCGCCGCCACCGCGCTGCTGCTCGCCGGGCTCACTGTGGGGTGCGACGCCTTGCTGCTCCACCTGGTATACGGAGGCGAGCTCACAGAAGTTCCCTCCGACTGGCTTTCGGCGAGCGTCAGTTGGATTTCCCTGATGATCGGATGCGCTTGGGCCGGAGTGCTGGCTGCCGGAGTCTTCCGGTCCACCACCGCTGGACTCGCCGCGGTGCTCGCGGTGCCGATCGTCGTCGTACCGCTCGTACAGAAGGCGCTGGAAGGGCCGTCCGTTCGATCGGCCGCTGGATTTCCGGGGCGGCTGCGAGAGCTCACGCTGGTGGAGTGGCCGTTCGGCGCCGAGCGGTACGTCGTCGGAGGGCTGAGGGTGGTGGCTCAACCCGTGGGCAGCGCGCTGATGTTGTCGCTCGTCGCGCTGCTCGGCGCGTACCTGCTGACGGCGGTCCGTGGGCGGGCGCGCTGACGCCTCCGCCGCCTTCGGCGAGCACGGGGGACGGGCCGCGGCCGTCGACGCGTGTCGGTCTCCTGATCGGGCCGCTGACGAGCGTCTGCCGCCTTTCGGCCCCGCGTTGTGCGCAAGTCTTCGCAGGACAGCCACTTCTTTCCGATAAGGCGTCAATTGCAGCGAGGTAAGCGATCACCCTTTCGTGTGCTTTTCACCAAAGACCTCAAGGGACTTGGGGGCCAGGCCGACAACTGAATCCGTGAGTACCCTTGCGCACACCATGATGACCACCGCCCGCTCCGCAGACACCGGCCTCGCCGGCCCGGGCGAACTCGACCGCTACCCCTACGCCGAGGCCCACGGCGCCGACCGCGTGGTCGCGCCCGCCTGGGACAGCGCCGACCAGGACCTGGCCCGCGTGGGCCGACGAGCGGCCGGAAGCCGCGGCCGCGGACTGCACGGCCAACTGGTCCAGCAGCTGGGCCAGATGATCGTCTCCGGGGACCTGGGCGCCGACCGGCCCCTCGTCCCGGAGGAGATCGGTCAGCGGTTCGAGGTCTCCCGCACCGTCGTCCGCGAATCCCTGCGCGTCCTGGAGGCCAAGGGCCTCGTCAGCGCCCGCCCCAACGTCGGCACGCGCGTGCGCCCGGTCAGCGACTGGAACCTGCTCGACCCGGACATCATCGAGTGGCGGGCGTTCGGCCCGCAGCGCGACGACCAGCGCCGCGAGCTCAGCGAGCTCCGCTGGACGATCGAGCCGCTCGCGGCCCGGCTCGCCGCCGGGCACGGCCGGGAAGAGATCCAGCAGCGCCTCGCCGACATGGTCGAGATCATGCGGCACGCGCTCGGCCAGGGCGACTCGATCACCTTCGCCCGCGCGGACGCCGAGTTCCACTCGCTGCTCATCCAGGTCGCGGGCAACCGCATGCTGGAGCACCTGTCCGGCATCGTCTCGGCCGCCCTTCAGGTCTCCGGCGGCCCCGTCACCGGCTGTGACCGCCCCACTGAGGCCTCGCTGGCCCACCACGGCCGGATCGTCGACGCCCTCGCCTCGGGCGACGGAGCCGCCGCCGAGGCCGCCACGCGCCAGCTCCTGACCGTCCACCCGGAGGTGGAGCGGGTCGTGCCCGCCCCTCGCGAGCACTGACCGCGCATCCGCGTCGGCACCGCAGCCGTGCGCGCCGCGCAGCATCGTTTCGCTGCCTCCCCTTCCGCTGACCGCTCCCGTGTCGCCGGACTCCCGGGGCCCTGTCCGGGGCCGGGGGCCCGGCGACACGGGCGCAGCAGCCTCGGGACGGGAGCCGCGGAGGCGCAGGCATGCGCTCGCCGGGCCTGGGGATGCGCGAGCCCGGCGTGAGGAAACGTGTCGGCAGCCCCGAAGAAACGGCCGTAGTCAAGGGCTAATGGTTGAAGGTACGACCACTCTTCGCCGGATGCTCGTCGACTCTGACCGGATCTGGACGTTTTTAGACGCATACGGGGTGTGACTCGGGCCACGTAGATTGGGCGTAACGCTCCCAGAGGCAGCGCGATGACCTAAGAGGTGACAGCCGAGGAGGGAATACAGACGTCGTTCACGGCGCTGTGCAGCTCCACGGTCCCGCCCGCGCCGTCGGCACAATCCCCAGCCGTCGGTCGTCGGCTCCGATCCATGGTGGACGGGGCCGGAAGCCGTTTTCCAACGTTCCGAGAGGTTGTTCGTGTCGGCCAGCACATCCCGTACGCTCCCGCCGGAGATTGCCGAATCCGTCTCTGTGATGGCGCTCATCGAGCGGGGAAAGGCTGATGGGCAGATCGCCGGCGACGACGTGCGTCGTGCCTTCGAAGCTGACCAGATCCCGGCCACTCAGTGGAAGAACGTTCTGCGCAGCCTCAACCAGATCCTCGAGGAAGAGGGTGTGACGCTGATGGTCAGTGCCGCGGAGCCGAAGCGCCCCCGCAAGAGCGTCGCAGCGAAGAGTCCGGCCAAGCGCACCGCGACCAGGACGGTCGCGGCCAAGACCACCACCGTGAAGCAGACCACCGCCACGGCCGCTTCCGCGAAGTCGGCCGCCGAAGGCGTGGACGAGGACGGCACCGCCAAGAAGGCCGCTGCCAAGAAGACGACGGCCAAGAAGACCGTCACGAAGAAGACCGCCGCCAAGAAGACGACGGCCAAGAAGACCGCCTCCAAGAAGGACGCCGGTGAGTTCCTCGACGAGGAGGCCACCGAGGAGACGCCCGCCGTGGGCAAGCCCGGCGAGGGCGAGCCCGCGGAGGAGGGCGCCCAGGGCTTCGTCCTGTCCGACGAGGACGAGGACGACGCGCCCGCGCAGCAGGTCGCCGCGGCCGGCGCCACCGCCGACCCGGTCAAGGACTACCTGAAGCAGATCGGCAAGGTCCCCCTGCTCAACGCCGAGCAGGAGGTCGAGCTCGCCAAGCGCATCGAGGCCGGCCTGTTCGCCGAGGACAAGCTCGCCAACGCCGACAAGCTCGCGCCGAAGCTCAAGCGCGAGCTGGAGATCATCGCCGAGGACGGCCGCCGCGCCAAGAACCACCTCCTGGAGGCCAACCTCCGTCTGGTGGTCTCCCTGGCCAAGCGCTACACGGGCCGCGGCATGCTCTTCCTGGACCTCATCCAGGAGGGCAACCTCGGTCTGATCCGCGCGGTCGAGAAGTTCGACTACACCAAGGGCTACAAGTTCTCCACGTACGCCACCTGGTGGATCCGTCAGGCGATCACCCGCGCCATGGCCGACCAGGCCCGCACCATCCGTATCCCGGTGCACATGGTCGAGGTCATCAACAAGCTCGCGCGCGTGCAGCGCCAGATGCTCCAGGACCTGGGCCGCGAGCCCACCCCGGAGGAGCTGGCCAAGGAACTCGACATGACCCCGGAGAAGGTCATCGAGGTCCAGAAGTACGGCCGCGAGCCCATCTCCCTGCACACCCCGCTGGGCGAGGACGGCGACAGCGAGTTCGGTGACCTCATCGAGGACTCCGAGGCCGTCGTCCCGGCCGACGCCGTCAGCTTCACGCTCCTCCAGGAGCAGCTGCACTCCGTCCTCGACACCCTGTCCGAGCGCGAGGCGGGCGTCGTCTCGATGCGCTTCGGTCTCACCGACGGTCAGCCGAAGACCCTCGACGAGATCGGCAAGGTCTACGGGGTGACGCGTGAGCGCATCCGTCAGATCGAGTCGAAGACGATGTCGAAGCTGCGCCACCCGTCGCGCTCGCAGGTCCTGCGCGACTACCTGGACTAGATCCCGGCTTCTCGGCCTCGTCACGTCACCGGGCCGCGTCGCAGGACAACCGGAAGACCCGGAGTCCCTCCCGCAAGGGAAGGGCCCCGGGTCTTTCGTCTGTCCGCGTGGCAGAGTGTGCGGCGCGCGCGACGGTAGTTGACTCTGGGTACGCGATGGCAACCCAGAGTGAGGAGATCGCATGCGTCGTCCCTTCGCCCGAGCGCTGGTGGGAACGCTGACCCTGGGGGCCGCGGTGGCAGCCCTGCCGCTGGCTTCCCCGCCGCCTGTGGCGGCCGACAGCGTGGTCGTCGGAGGTGCGCCCGCGCGGGTGGCGGACAGCCCGTGGGCGGTGGCGCTCGCCAGCCGTGACCAGTTCGGGGGTACGCGCTCGGGCCAGTTCTGCGGTGGTGTCGTGGTCGCGCCGTCGACGGTCCTGACCGCGGCCCACTGCATGGGCGAGGAGGTGCTCGGCGTGCCCTTCCGAGAGATGAAGGACCTCAGGGTGATCGCCGACCGTGAGGACCTGGACGGCACTGCGGGCAGTGAGATCCCCGTGCAGGACGTATGGGTCAATCCCGAGTACGACCCGTACACGAACGCCGGTGACGTCGCGGTCCTCACCTTGTCCAAGCCGCTCCCGAAGACCCAGGCGATCCCCATGGCGCGTGCCGGGGACACCGCGTACGAGCCGGGCACGGGCGCTGCCGTGTACGGCTGGGGCGATACGACGGGGATGGGTCACTACGCGCGCACGCTGCGTTCCGCGCGCGTGACGGTGCTGGCGGACTCGGTGTGCGAGCGGGCCTACCGGGGCAGCGTCGACGGGACGTACACGCGCTCTTCGATGCTGTGCGCGGGCGAACCGCAGGGGGGCCGGGACGCCTGCCAGGGAGACAGCGGTGGGCCGCTGGTCGCCCACGGACGGCTCATCGGCCTGGTGTCGTGGGGAAGCGGCTGCGGCCGGGCGGACAGCCCCGGGGTCTATACGCGCGTCTCGGACGTTGCTCGGGTGGTGCAGCGGTACGTGTAGGAGCTGCGGTGGGCTGGGGGCCCAGGAGGGCCCCTGGCGCCCCATGGGTGGCCGCTGGCCGCTTGAAGGGCTGCAGCGACGCCCTTGAAGGCTGGGTGGCTCCGGATCGCGTTACGAGACGGAGTTGCGAGCCCAGGAGGCCTGCAATGGAGACGCTGTGTGGCCCCTGGAGGCCTCGCCCAGGCCCCTGGCAGTGCCCGGCGGGTCCCCTGGCGGCTCGGGGCGTGGATGGCCCGGCAGGGGCCGGGAATGAGAGCGGGCGGCTGCCCCTGGGTTGCAGGGGTAGCCGCCCGTGCCGGTCTGGTGGTCCGGCGCTCGCTCGTCGTGGGTGCGAGGCGTCAGCGTTCCTCTTCGGTCACGCTGGCCGGCACGGCCGTCAGGCGCTCCGTCTCGTCCTGTATCTCGGCGGCGATCTTCTTGAGTTCCGGCTCGAACTTGCGACCGTGGTGGGCGCAGAAGAGCAGTTCACCGCCACTCAGCAGGACGACGCGCAGATATGCCTGGGCGCCGCAGCGGTCGCAGCGGTCAGCGGCCGTCAGGGGGCTCGCGGGGGTCAGAACAGTAGTCACGTCGCCTCTTCTCTAGCTCGACGAGCTGTCGTACCAGGGTCAACATCCAACCAGCCCGAAAACGTTCCCGCTCGTGGCTTTTCCTCGATTTTTTCTTTCGAGGAGGCTGTCTGCTGCCGGTTGGCGGCGAATGAGCCGTATTGCGTGTCTTACGTGTCGTACGGTTTCGCGCTGTCTGTCAGGTCAGGTCCTTCGCCGGCTGGCTTGCCGGTTGTTCATGAGGACGTGCCCGGAGCCTAAATGGTTCATGCCTGGAAGGGAACGTGACGTGCGCTTCACTCCATCGAGGGATCGAACACGCGTACGCTTCTGGACTAGTCTGGACCTGGTGCGGGTTGACTTGAGGGTGGCGTGACAACGGCTCTACCAGGCCTCGGTACCCTCTCACCGGCAGCAGAAGCCGAGCCCTTACCCCCAAGGGCCTCCCTTGAAATTCAGCGAGGAGCGAACCGCGTGACCGCCGAGACGTCCACAGCGTTGCTGACAGGAGCCGACCGGGACGGTTCCAACTACACCGCGCGGCACCTGCTCGTCCTGGAAGGGCTCGAGGCCGTCCGCAAGCGTCCGGGCATGTACATCGGCTCGACGGACAGCCGCGGCCTGATGCACTGCCTCTGGGAGATCATCGACAACTCCGTCGACGAGGCCCTGGGCGGGTTCTGTGACCACATCGAGGTCATCCTGCACGACGACGCCTCCGTGGAGGTCCGGGACAACGGCCGAGGTATCCCCGTGGATGTCGAGCCGAAGACCGGGCTCTCCGGAGTCGAGGTCGTCATGACCAAGCTGCACGCGGGCGGCAAGTTCGGCGGCGGCTCGTACGCGGCCTCCGGCGGTCTGCACGGCGTGGGCGCTTCCGTGGTGAACGCCCTGTCGGCCCGTCTGGACGTCGAAGTGGATCGTGCCGGGCACACACACGCCATTAGCTTCCGACGTGGCGTTCCCGGTGCGTTCGCAAAGGCGGGTCCCGATGCGGCCTTCGACTCGGCGGCGCGCCTGACCAAGGTCAAGAAGGTCCCCAAGGCCCGCACCGGCACTCGCGTGCGGTACTGGGCCGACCGCCAGATCTTCCTGAAGGACGCCAAGCTCAGCCTGGAGAACCTGCACCAGCGCGCGCGTCAGACCGCTTTCCTGGTGCCGGGTCTGACCATCGTCGTCCGCGATGAGTACGGCCTCGGCGAGGGCGGCACGAAGGGTGAGGAATCCTTCCGCTTCGACGGTGGCATCAGCGAATTCTGTGAATACCTGGCACAGGACAAGGCGGTCTGCGACGTCCTGCGCTTCTCCGGGCAGGGCACCTTCAAGGAGACCGTTCCGGTCCTCGACGACCACGGCCAGATGACGCCGACGGAGGTCACCCGCGAGCTGGGCGTGGACGTCGCCCTGCGCTGGGGCACCGGGTACGACACGTCGATCAGGTCCTTCGTCAACATCATCGCCACGCCCAAGGGCGGCACCCACGTCACCGGCTTCGAGCGGTCCCTCACCAAGACGGTGAACGAGGTGCTGCGCACCCAGAAGCTGCTGCGCGTCGCCGAGGACGACGTCGTCAAGGACGACGCCCTGGAGGGGCTGACGGCCGTCGTGACCGTCCGTCTGGCCGAGCCGCAGTTCGAAGGCCAGACCAAGGAAGTCCTCGGCACGTCGGCGGCCAACCGCATCGTCGCCAACGTCATCGCCAAGGAACTCAAGGCGTTCCTGACCTCCACCAAGCGGGACGCCAAGGCGCAGGCCCGCGCCGTCATGGAGAAGGTCGTCGCCGCCGCCCGGACGCGCATCGCCGCCCGGCAGCACAAGGACGCCCAGCGCCGTAAGACCGCGCTCGAGTCCTCCTCGCTCCCGGCGAAGCTCGCCGACTGCCGCAGCGACGACGTCGACCGCAGCGAGCTCTTCATCGTCGAGGGTGACTCCGCGCTCGGCACGGCCAAGCTCGCCCGGAACTCCGAGTTCCAGGCCCTTCTGCCGATCCGTGGCAAGATCCTCAACGTCCAGAAGTCGTCCGTTTCGGACATGCTCAAGAACGCCGAGTGCGGCGCGATCATCCAGGTCATAGGAGCGGGGTCCGGCCGGACCTTCGACATCGACGCCGCCCGCTACGGCAAGATCATTCTGCTGGTCGACGCCGACGTGGACGGTGCCCACATCCGCTGCCTGCTCCTGACCCTCTTCCAGCGCTACATGCGGCCGATGGTCGAGGCCGGCCGCGTCTTCGCCGCCGTCCCGCCGCTGCACCGCATCGAGCTGACCCAGCCCAAGAAGGGCCAGGACAAGTACGTCTACACGTACTCGGACCGCGAGCTGCGGGAGACCCTGCTCGAGTTCGAGCGCAAGGGCGTGCGGTACAAGGACTCCATCCAGCGCTACAAGGGCCTCGGTGAGATGGACGCCGATCAGCTGGCCGAGACCACGATGGACCCGCGCCACCGCACGCTGCGCCGCATCAACATCACCGACCTCGAATCGGCCGAGCAGGTCTTCGACCTGCTCATGGGCAATGAGGTCGCTCCTCGTAAGGAGTTCATCACGAGCTCCGCGGCGACGCTGGACCGCTCGCGGATCGACGCGTAGGCACGGGCCGGTGGCCGGTAGGGCGGGGCGGGGCGGGGCGAGCTGGGTGTCGGGCAGGCAGAGTCCGTCAGGCGGCACGCCGGTGGTCTGCTGGCTGGCAGGCGAGCTGTCGACTGGGCGTTGTCCGTCCGCCGACCCGCCATGCCCGCCGACCCGCCACGTCGGGTGTCTCCACCCTCGGGTGGAGGCAGCTAATCCACCCTTGATCCACCCCTGCTCCGATCTCGCGGCCGGGCCGAGTCCGTAACTTCGATGACGTCGTACTTCATCGTTCGCGCACGTCCTCGGAGGCCGTGATGTCAGGGTTCGCCCAAGCGCTGCTGATCCCCGCAGTCATAGCGCTCGTCGTCATACGCCAGATGAAGCCGCAGCGACTGGCCGACGCCCGGCGCTGGTGGCTGGTGCCCGCTGTGCTCGCGTATTGCGGCCTGCGGGAATCGGGCCTCATCGACCCGAGCCACCGGGCGGAGTCGCTCGCGCTGCTCAGTGGCGAGGTGCTCATAGGCCTCCTGATGGGCGTCGCCTGGGCCCGCACCAGCCATGTCTGGGCCGAGCAGGACGGGTCGGTCTGGAGCCGCGGCACCAAGGCCACAGCTGTGGTGTGGGTGGTCGGCATCGCCTCGCGGCTCGGGCTCATGGGCATAGGTCTGCTCATTGGCATCCACCAAGGCACTGGCGCGCTGCTCCTCGCCCTGGCGGCGTCCCTGCTGGTGCGCGCCGGCCTTCTGGAGCTGCGGGCCCACACGCTCCGCTCGGGCCCGGCACTCACCGGCGCCGTACGGTGACACGGTGGCCGCACCAAGGGGAAGGACCGGGCGTGACGCGTGACATCTGGACGCGATGGCCCGCGCGGGAGGCGCTCACTCAGGAGGAGCTGACACGGCCCCGCCGGTTGCTCACCTGGGTCGTGCGTGCGGTGTTCATCAGCATGCTGCTGTGGAGCACCTTCGCGCGACGGGAGATGCCTGGCTGGGGCCTCGCGCTGGCGTTGTTCGTGATCGTTCTCTGTGCGGGGGCGGCGGCGGTGTTCATCCACGTCACGCTGGAGCGGCGCATATGGCCGGCCCTGATGTCGTGGGGCGTGCTGCTGATGGCGGGCGTGGCGGCGCAGGGGACCGGGTTCGACACACCCGCGGCCGTGCTGTGGTGCGCCTGCGCGATGTTCGCGCTGGAGCGGCTGCCCCTTGCCGTGGGGGTGATCGGGGCGCTGACGTCACTGGGGGCGTTCGCTGCGGTGAATGAGGACCCTTGGCCCACCACGGCGGCTGTCACTGTGGGGCTCGGCCTCGCCGGGTATGTCCTGCGCATGGACGCCGAGGCACGGGGCAACGCGCAGCGGCTGCTCACCCAAGAGAGGGCCGCGCGGGCTGCGGAGGCGGAGTCGGCGGCTCTGGGAGAGCGCACCCGTATCGCCCGGGAGATCCACGACGTGCTGGCGCACAGCCTCTCCGCACAGCTGGTCCACCTGGAGGCGGCCCGGCTGTTGATCGAGCGTGACGCGGACCGGGAGCAAGTTCTGGGCCGGGTCGTGGCGGCGCGCGCGATGGCTGCCGAGGGGCTCGCCGAGACGCGGCAGGCGCTGTCGGCACTGCGTGGCGAGATGACACCCGTCGAGGACTTCCTGAGGGAGCTCGCCCGGACGGACGGTGCGGCGGTCGCGGTCACCGGGGAACGGCGGGCCCTCCCCGCGGAGGCTTCGCAGGCGGTGCGAAGGGTGGCGCAGGAGGCGATGACGAACGTACGGAAGCACGCGCCGGGAGCCAAGGTGACTGTGTGCTTCGCGTACGGAGAGGGGGAAGTCGCGCTGGATGTAACCGATTCGGGGGGAGCGCCGGGGGAATTCGCGGCATCGGGAGCCGGGTACGGTCTGCTGGGAATGCGTGAGCGTGCCGAGTTGCTCGGCGGCTCGCTGGAGACGGGGCCGGAGGACGAGGGCTTCGCCGTGAGGCTGAGGGTGCCGGGATGACAGGGGACGACGGGCGCCGCGACGGCGCTTCCGTGGCTGGTGCTGGTGCTGGTGCTGGTGCTGGTGCCGAGCTGGGCGCCGGGGCTGGATTCGGGGCACGGACAAGTGGTGGCTCTGGAATAGGCGTGGGTGCCGAGGCCGGGGCGGTGAGGTCGGCGGGCCAGGGAGGCGGGAGAGAGGACAAGGCGCCCGCGCGCGTGGTCGTCGTCGATGACCAGACCGTGGTGCGTGAGGGCATCGTGATGCTCCTGGGGCTGCTGCCCGGGGTCGAGGTCGTAGGGGCCGGGGGCGACGGCGAGGAGGCGGTGCGACTCGTGGGTGAGCTCTCGCCGGACGTGGTGCTGATGGATCTGCGCATGCCACGCTGCGACGGGGCGGAGGCCACCCGCCGGATCCGCGCCGAGTACCCGGGTACGCAGGTGGTGGTGCTCACCACGTATGCCGACGACGAGTCGCTGTTCCCCGCGCTCAAGGCCGGGGCGCGGGGCTATCTCACCAAGGATGCGGGTGGCGAGGAGATCGTGCGGGCCATCGAGGATGTGCTCTCGGGGCAGGCCGGTCTCTCGCCAGAGATCCAAAGACGGCTCCTGGAGCGGCTTTCGGAGCCGGAGCGGTCCGTGCGGCCGGTGGAGCCGCCGGACGGCCTGACGCTGCGGGAGACGGAGGTGGTCGCTCTGATCGCAGAGGGGCTGACCAACCAGGAGATCGCACGGGCGTTGCACGTCTCCACGGCCACCGTGAAGACCCACATCAACAATCTCTTCGCCAAGGCGGGCCTCAAGGACCGTGCGCAGGCGGTGCGTTACGCCTACCGGCACGGTCTCGCGCAGCTGCCGGGGAGTACCCGCAGGTGAGGATCACCGTCACCTGATGGGGTGAAGAGCGGGGAGAGAGGAGGGACGGATCTTCCCCTTCTGCCCATCCTTGGGCTCGCGGCCGAACATGGCTGCGGACAAGGAGAGTTCGGTGGACAAGGACGACGGCCGCGATGCCGGGCGTGACAGGCCCGGTGACCTGAAGGATCCGTGGTACGACGAGCTCGCAGCGGGTTGGGGCGAGCTGGACGGCACGGGCACGCCGACCCCCACGGGTCCCGCCACCGCGCCGCGGCGGCACGGGAGCGCGGCCGACATCTATCTGGAGGTGCAGGCGAGCGCGGCGTTCCAGGAAGTGCGCCGCCGCTACCGGAGGTTCGTCGTCCCGGGGGTGGCCGCCTTCTTCACCTGGTACCTGGCGTATGTCGTGGCGGCGACGACGGCGCCGGGGCTGATGGCGCGGCCGGTCGCCGGAGCGGTGAACGTGGCGATGCTGGCTGGGCTCGGACAGTTCCTGACGACGTTCCTGCTGACCTGGGCGTATGCCCGGCATGCCCGGCTGCGGCGGGACCGGGCGGCGCTTGATCTGCGCTGGGCCGTGTTCGAGCAGAACAGAGAGCGGGAGCTGAGGCAGGGGGCCGAGCGGTGAGCGGTGACCATCAGACGCTGGCGCTCGTGCTGTTCGGCGTGTTCGTGGCGATCACGCTGGCGATCACGACCTATGTGAGCCGTAACAGGCAGGGTTCGGCGGAGGAGTTCTACGCGGGCGGGCGGCTGTTCTCTCCCATGGAGAATGGTTTTGCCATCGCGGGGGACTACATGTCGGCTGCGTCGTTCCTCGGTATCTCCGGGTTGATCGCCCTGTACGGCTATGACGGGCTGCTCTACTCGGTGGGCTTTCTGGTCGCGTGGCTGGTCGTGCTGTTCCTGGTGGCGGAACTGGTGCGCAACTGCGGCAGGTTCACGCTCGCCGACGTCGTCGCGGCGCGGATGCGGGAGCGGCCGGTGCGCATCGCCGCGGGTACGTCCTCGGTGACGGTGTCCGTGCTCTATCTGGTGGCGCAGATGGTGGGTGCGGGCTCGTTGGTGGCGCTGCTGCTCGGGGAGACGGGTGATGCCGCCCGGACGTGGGTGGTGATCGGGGTCGGTGCGCTCATGGTCATCTATGTGTCGCTGGGAGGGATGCGGGCCACCACGTGGATCCAGATCGTCAAGGCGGTGCTGCTGATGGGTGGTGCGATCGCGCTGACGGTGCTGGTCCTGATGCGTTTCCACGGCGACTTCGATCAGTTGTTGCGTACGGCGGCCGACCGCAGCGGGCACGGAAGCGCGTTCCTGGCACCCGGGCTGAAGTACGGCGGGGACTGGACGGCCCGGCTGGACTTCATCAGCCTGGGGCTCGCCCTCGTGCTCGGCACCGCGGGGCTTCCGCACATCCTCTCGCGCTTCTACACCGTGCCCACCGCGCGAGCCGCCCGCCGTTCCGTCGTCTGGTCCATCGGCCTGATCGGCAGCTTCTACCTGATGACGATCGTGCTCGGGTTCGGGGCGGCGGCGGTCGTCGGCTCCGAAGCGGTCCGCGGGTCGAACGCGGCGGGCAACACGGCGGTGCCCCTGCTGGCGCTCGATCTGGGCGGGGGCGCGGATTCCACGGGAGGAACGGTTCTCTTCGCGGTGGTCGCCGCCGTGGCGTTCGCGACGATCCTCGCTGTGGTCGCGGGGATCACGCTCGCTTCCTCGGCGTCCGTGGCCCACGATCTGTACGCGTCCCTGCGGCGGCGGACCAAGCAGCGCAGCGAGGTGGCGGTGGCGCGCGTCGCCGCAGCCGGGATCGGGGCCGTCGCGATCGGGCTCGGCCTGCTCGCCCGGGATCTCAATGTGGCGTTCCTGGTGGGGCTGGCCTTCGCGGTCGCCGCGTCCGCGAATCTGCCGGTGCTGCTGTACTCGCTGTTCTGGCGGGAGTTCACCACGCGGGGCGCCGTGTGGTCGGTGTACGGCGGGCTGCTGCCCGCCCTGGTGATCGTGGTGCTGTCGCCGGTGGTGTCCGGGAGCCCGGACTCGCTGTTCCCGGGGGTCGACTTCCAGTACTTCCCGCTGGACAACCCGGGGCTCGTCTCGATCCCGCTGGGCTTCGTCGCGGGTTGGCTCGGGACGGTCACGTCGGCGGAGGGAGCGGACGAGGCCAAGCACGCGGAGACGGAGGTGCGTTCGCTGACCGGGGCGGGCGCCGTGTAGCCGGGCCTGCCCGAGGCGCGGGTCAGCGGCTGGACGCCCACTCGTAGCGGTGCTCGGGACGCCCCGTGTCGCCGTACTTCAGGCTCAGTCGCACCCGGCCGGTGCGCTCCAGGAGCTTCAGATAGCGCTGTGCGGTCTGGCGGCTGAGCCGGGTGCGTTCCCCCAGCTCCTGCGCGGAGAGCGGCCCCTCGGCGGCCATCAGGGCCCTGCGGACCAGCTCCGCGGTCGTGGGGGAGTGCCCCTTGGGCAGTTCGGGTGCCGGGGTCGCCGAGAGCGCACCGAAGATCCGGTCGACCTCGGCCTGTTCCGCCTCGCCGCCGCCGTCCAGGGTGCGGCGCAGCGTGGCGTACGCGTCGAGTTTCGTACGGAGCCCCGCGTACGAGAACGGTTTCACCAGGTACTGGAGCGCGCCGTGGCGCATCGCGGCCTGCACGGTGGTGACGTCACGGGCCGCCGTCACCATGATCACGTCGGTCTGGTGGCCGCGTTCGCGCAGCGTGCGCACCACGGCGAGGCCCGTCTCGTCCGGCAGATAGTGGTCGAGGAGCACCAGGTCGACGGGGACCTGTTCGACCAGGCGCAGCGCCTCGGCGGCGTTGTGGGCCCGGCCTGCGACGCGGAAGCCGGGCACTTTCTCCACGTAGGCGGCGTTGACGTCCGCGACCCGGACATCGTCGTCCACGACCAGTACCTCGATCATCGCGCTTCCTCCGTGGCGACCGGTGGGGTGACCGACCGGGGTTCCGTGGTGGCGGGGTCCCTGTCCATGGGCTGTGGCTCTGCAAGGCCTTCAGGGAGGACCACGGTGAACTCGGCGCCCCCGTCCGGTCCCGTGCCGACCCGTACGCTGCCGCCCTGGCGTTCGGCGAGCCTGCGGACCAGTGCGAGTCCGATGCCCCGTTGCCCGTGCGCGGGCGGCTCCTTCGTTGTCCACCCCTCCGTGAACACTGCCTCGCGCTGATCCTGCGGAACCCCGGGGCCTGTATCGCGTACCTGGAGGACAACGGTGCGTCCCTGTAGACCGTCAGTACGCAAAACGACCTCCACGCGTGCGTGCTGTGTGCCTGCTGCCGCGTCCAACGCGTTGTCCACGAGGTTCCCGACGATGGTCACGAGGCCGCCGGGGTCGACGAGCCGGTCGGGCAACGCGGTGTCTCCGGAGACGGCGAGTGCCACGCCGCGCTCCGTGGCCACGGTCGCCTTGCCGACGAGCAGGGCCGAGAGGAGCGGATCGTGGACCTTCTCGGTGATCTGCTCGGCCGTCACCCGGTGGGCGCCCGCCACCTCGCCGACGAACTCCGCGGCCTCCTCGTACATCTCAAGCTCCAGCAGGCCGAGCAGCGTGTGCATGCGGTTGGCGTGCTCGTGGTCCTGGGCGCGCAGGGCGTCGATGAGGCCGTGCGTGGAGTCGAGCTCCCGGCCCAGCTGCTCCAGCTCGGTGCGGTCGCGCAGGGTCGCGACGGCACCTCCGTCGTCCGTGGGCATGCGGTTGGCGACCAGGACGCGCTGGCCGCGTACGGTCAGTAGGTCGGTGCCCGTGACGCGCCCCGCGAGGACGTCCGTCGTACGGCCCGGTCCGAGCGCCTCGTCCAAGGGCCGGCCGATCACCTCTGTGCCGAGCCCGAGGAGCCGTTGCGCCTCGTCGTTGAGCAGTCGGACGCGTCCGCCGCGGTCGAGGGCGACGACGCCCTCGCGGATGCCGTGCAGCATCGCCTCGCGCTCCGCGAGCAGCGCCGAGATGTCGGAGAAGGCGAGGTCCCTGGTCTGGCGCTGCACGCGCCGGGAGATCAGGTAGGCGGCGAGCGCGCCCGCGGCGAGCGCCCCGCCCGCGTACGCGAAGAGGCTCGGGATCGTATGGATCAGACGGTCGCGGACGCTGTCGTACTCGATGCCTACGGAGACGGCGCCGACGATCTCGCCACCCGCCACCCGCAGGGGCACCTTCCCGCGCGCGGAGCGCCCCAGGGTGCCGTTGTCGATCTGCATGACGTCACGGCCGGCCAGCGCGTCGCTGGGGTCGGTCGAGACGACCTTGCCGATCTCGCCGGGGTCGGTGTGCGACCAGCGCACCCCCAGCTTGTTCATGATCACGACGTATTCGGCGCCGCTGGCCTCGCGGATGCGTTCGGCCGCCGCCTGGACGGGCCCGTCGGCCGCCGGACGCGTCGAGGTGAGGTCGCGGACGATCTGCGGCTGTGCCGCCGTCGTCTGCGCGATGGCGAGCGCGCGGCGCATGGCCTGGTCGTCGAGCTGCTTGCTGAGCGGCGCCAGGAACAGACCGGTGGCGAGCACCGTGACCCCGGCGGCGATCGCCAGCTGCATCAGCAGGACCTGCGAGAAGACGCGCCGCGGCAGGCCGAGGCGCAGTCGTCGGGCAGGAGGAGTCGGGCTCATGTGACGAACGGTACGGCGGCGGGCGGTCTTCTCTTAAGGGAGTGTGGCGTGGATCTCGTCAGCCCTCGCGTGGCTTCCCCGGAGGCCGCCGAGTAGCGCCCCTGGGGCCTGTCGGACTGCCTGTGCGCCCCCGCGCGCCCCTTGTGCGCCTAGGCGAGCGTTCCGAGCGCGGATGCGCCCCCGTCCCTGCCCGCGCCCCCGCGATCACCCCCGCTTCCGTCCGTGCTCTCGCCGTCGCGCCCGCCCTCGGCCCCGGTCGACCGGGACCCCGTGAGCTCGCGGACCGCCATCACGTCCATGCGTGCCGGTGACCCGAGGGCCGCGCCGCAGCTCTCCGGGCGCGGCGGCAGCGAGGCGCCCTGGGCGACGGTGACCAGCCAGTGCCGTCCGTCGGCATGGCCCACGGTGACCTCCCAGCGCGGGGCGTCACCTGTCGTCCGTACGACGCTCAGGACCCCCGCGCGGTCCTCGCCCACGGCCGTGCGCACCGCGAGCTCGGCAGCCTGCCCGGGGCGCTCCCAGGCGGAGTTGCCCCGGCAGCCCTCGGTGACAACACGTCCTTCGCGCACCGCTTGCAGGACGCCCTTGACGGCGTACGCCGCCGTCCGGCCGTACGCGTATCCGTACGGCAGCACCAACAGGGTGGGGGAGAAGCGGTGACCACCTAGATGAGTGACTTCCCAGACGCCTTCCTCGCCGGAGGCGGCGAGTTCGGCGGCGAGCGGGCGGCCGAGCAGGGCGCAGCAGCGGTCCCGCTTGCCGTTCGTGCACACGAGCGCGAGCGGGTCGCCACTGTGCGGACGGCCGAAGCCGCCGTGGTCGCCCGCGCCGAGCGACGCGAAGTCCAGGTCGAGCAACTGCCGCGGGTCGTCGATCACATGGGCGCGCAGCCAGGTGGCTCCGGGGGTGGTGTGCGCGATGAACACCCGGTGCCGCGCGGGTGTGTGACAGTCGGCGTGCCGCCCGGGGCGCCGGATGAGGGCGACCCGGACGCCCGTGGACTCGGCCGCCCGCTCCAGCGCGCGGCCGACCTCCGGGTCCAAGTGGCTTGATGTGAGCGCTTTGGCACCCCAGGGGCCGGGCTGTTCCAGGAGCAGCCACGTCTTGGCGGTGGCCGCGGTGCCCGTGAGGGGTTCGCTCAGGTCCCGCGATGCGGTTGCGCAGGTACTCACGGAGGTGAGCCTAACCTGAGGCCCCGGCCGGACTCACGTGTCCTGCTTGGTGGGCAACGGCTGTGGCGGGCGCTGTCCGACGTACTGGCCGACAGGACGCATGCGCATCGGCCGCTCTTCGTACTCCTCCAGGGCGTGCGCGATCCAGCCGGCCGTGCGGGCCACCGCGAAGACGGTCTCGCCCGCCTCCGCGGGCATGCCGGACGACACGGTGAGGACGGCGAGCGCGAGGTCGATGTTGGCGTGCAGGTCGGTGTGGCGGGCGGTGGTGGCCACCACGTCGCGCGCCGCCGCGAGGGCGGGGCCGGCCTTGGGCATCACTTCGAGCAGGCCGAACAGGGCCTGGGCACGCGGGTCCTCGCCCGCGTACAGGCGATGGCCGAGGCCGGGGACGCGGCGGCCCGCGCGCAGCTCGTCCGCGACGACCGGTGCCGCGGTGCCCCGGTCGAGCACCTCCAGGAGCATGCGGTGGGCGAGGCCGCTCGCCGCGCCGTGCAGGGGGCCCTCCAGGACGCCGAGGCCGGCCGACACCGCCGCGTACGGATGGGCGCGGGCGGACGCGGCCACGCGCACCGCCAGTGTGGACGCCGCGAGGTCGTGGTCGACGAGCAGCGCGAGGGCGGTGTCCAGGGCGTGGAGCGACGCGTCCTCGGGCTTGTGGCCGCTCAGCCGTCCCCACAGCCGCCCGGCGAGCGGGCCGCCGTCGCGGTGCGTGGTGAGGACGGGCGGGAGCGCGGCGACCATGGTGGGGATCAACGTGCGGGCCGTCCCGACGACCGCCTCCTCGGAGAGGTCGAAGCGGAGCGGGTCGGCGGCCGCCGCGGAGATGGCCGCCACGCGCAGGCGGTCCGTGGGGGCGCAGTGCGCGGGCAGGGCGCGTACGGCGAGTCGCGCGGCACCGGCGGGCTCGGGCGGTGCCGTGAAGTGGACGCCCGGGCGCAGGACGCCGGTCCACAGCCACTCGGCGACCTCTTCGTAGGAGTGGCGCAGGGCCAGCTCGGCCGCGTCGACGCCGCGGAAGTAGTAGCGGTCCTTGTCGATCAGCGTGATGCGGGTGCGGACGGAGAGTTCGTTGGCCGCGGTCGCGGCGGCAGGCTCGCGGCGGTTTCTGCGCGCGAGGGTCCGCACCTCCTTGGAGTCGAAGGTGCTGCCGCGCCCGCCGGGGCCGCGGCGGCTGGTGAGCTGGCCCCGGCTCACGTACGCGTACACGGTCTCGGGCTTCACGCCGAGCAGCTCCGCGGCCTCCTTGGTGCTGATCCGCCGACCTTCGTGTGCGAGTGCACCCGCTTCTTGATCCGTCATGGGCGTCACCGTATCTGCGTCCGGATAGCTGTACTTATACATTGATTCAATCAATATTGACAGGGATTGAGTCAAGCATGGACAGTCAAGTCAAGTCCAGGGAGGAAGTCGAGGAACACCATGCCGATCAATGGCTCCGCCGCCACCCCTACCGCACCCATCGAGGTCCCCCGCGGCCTCGCGGGCGTCGTCGTCACCGAGACTCAGCTCGGGGACGTCAGGGGATACGAGGGCTTCTACCACTACCGCCAGTACTCCGCCGTGGAGCTCGCGCAGACCCGCGGCTTCGAGGATGTCTGGCACCTGATGTTCCACGGAACGCTGCCCGACGCCGCGCGGCGGGCCGTTTTCGCCGAGCAGACCGCGGCCCTGCGGCACCTGCCGGACGAGGTGCGCGACGCCCTGCCCGCCATCGCCCGTGCCAGCGCGCTCTCCGGTCCGCTCTCCGGACTGCGTACCGCGCTCTCGCTCTTCGGTGCCTCGAAGGGCTTCCGGCCCGTGTACGACATCGACGGCGACCGGCGCCGCGCCGACGCGCTCGCCGCCTCCGCCGTGGTGCCGACCCTGCTCGCCGCGCTGTACCGCCTCGGCCAGGGGCTCGACCCCGTGGAGCCCCGTGACGACCTGTCGTACGCCGCCAACTACCTCTACATGATGACCGGTTCGGAGCCGGACGTGGCCCGGGCCCGGGCGGTCGAGCAATACTTGATCTCAACCATTGACCACGGCTTCAACGCGTCAACGTTCACGGCTCGCGTCATCACGTCGACGGGTGCGGACGTGGCAGCTTGCCTCGTCGGAGCCGTCGGCGCGCTGTCCGGTCCGCTGCACGGTGGTGCGCCCAGCCGCGCCCTGGACACGCTCGACGCGATCGGCACACCCGAGCGCATCGACTCCTGGATCCGGGAACGCGTGCTCGCGGGCGAGCGCATCATGGGCTTCGGACACCCCGTCTACCGCACGGAGGACCCGCGCTCCCGCATGCTCCGCGGCATCGCGCAGCAGTTCGGCGGCGAGCTCGTGGAGTTCGCGGTGGAGGTCGAACGGCAGGTCGAGGCCATCCTCGCGGAGCTCAAGCCGGGGCGCGAACTCCACACGAACGTGGAGTTCTACGCGGGCGTGGTCATGGAGCTGTGCGGGCTGCCGCGCGAGATGTTCACGCCGACGTTCGCGTCCGCGCGTGTGGTGGGCTGGAGCGCCAACATCCTGGAGCAGGCGCAGGACTCGAAAATCATCCGGCCCGCGGCCCGGTATGTGGGGGAGGAGCCGCCGGTGGCGGTGCCGCCGCTCGCCTGAGCCGCGCCGGGCGCCCGGCGGCCAGGCGTCGAGCGGGGCCTATGGCGCCCCCGGTCACGCCGCGGGCGGGGGCGCTCCGGCGCGCTGGTCGGCCAGGGCACGCTCGAAGACCCGGAACATGCGGCCCTCCGCGCTGTCGGCGGGCAGCTGGCTCTTGTGCGCGCGGGTGGCGTTCCAGTAGCGCAGGAAGGCGGGGCTGGACAGCAGGTTCGACGCGTAGACGACGAGGTCTTCCTCGGAGAAGGTGCCCCAGCTCAGCGCCAGGACGTAGTGATTGAACGTCAGGTTGGAGAACAGGTTCTGGCGCAGCTCGGTGGTCGACTCCCGGGGGAGGTCGTCCCAGACCTCGGCCAGGTCGGGGTTGTTCATGGCCATCTCGGTCAGTTGCACATGGAGGGACCGCATGTCGGCTTCGGCGCTGCGGTGCAACTCCGCTCGTGACGCCGACAGTTCCTCGCGCTGGTGTGCGAGCTCCTGGCGCTGCATGCGCAGCTCACGCTGTTGCAGGAGCAGGGTGGCGATGAGCAGCAGGAGAGCGAGGCCTGAGAAGACGGCGCTCACACCGCCGAAGTAGTCACCGATCTGACTTCGCTTCTCCGCCGTCCGGCTGTCGCCGTTGGCGGTCTCCACGCCCCGTATCAACAGACCGCTGACGACGATGGACGCCAGGCCCACGAGCGTGATGCCGACGGTGACGGCGGCGCTCCACAGGAAGGCGGTGCGCGCCGAACCCCACGCCGGTCGACTTGGCATCAGTCACCCCTGGGCGAGTCTTCCCAGGGGCGAGTACAGAAAACGGCGCCCGGGGTGCGGGCGCCGCAGGATGCTGGATCCGCCGACAGGCTATGCGTCGGGGATGTCGGCCTTGGCCCGGATGAGGGTTTCTCGGCTGATGACGACGATGCGTTCGTAGTCGGCGCGTGCCGCGTCGGCGGGAAGTCCGCTGTCGAGGACCGCGGTCATCTCGGTTCCGATCACGAGGAAATCGCCGTTGGACAGTTCGAAGATGTCCGGGCAGTTGGCGCCGGCGAGGCTGCCCCGCTCACGCGGAGCGGCGCCTATTCGACGGAGGATTTTGAGCACAGCGGAACTCCGTTGGGGCGTGGGGCGGGAAGAGCACGGGGGCGAGCGGAGGAGAGGCGCCGATGGTGAGGGATCACTCACGGGGAGGCGGCTCGGAAGCGGGTCGCCGGAGTCGGGCGTCGCGTCCTGCTCCTGGTGCCGATCAGGCGTCGGGGATGTCGGCCTTGGCCCGGATGAGGGTTTCTCGGCTGATGACGACGATGCCTTCGTAGTCGGCGCGTGCCGCGTCGGCGGGAAGTCCGCCGTCGAGAACCGTAGTCATCTCGGTCCCGATGACGGCGAAATCGCCGTTGCTGAGCTCGAAGATGTCGGGGCACGTCTGACCGGAGGCGCTGCCCCGCTCGCGGGGGGAGGCGCCGATGCGGCGCAGGATGTACAAGGGGAACCTGGTCCTTGAGTGATCGGGGATGAGTGTGATGGCACATCAGAGATGAGCGCGATGACACATTAGCCCCGAATGTCTATCTATGGGAGCTGTTGGGCACCCAACTGGATATGCCTCAAGGGTGGTTGCGCTCCTGTTGCTCCCCGGGCGGATGTCCCACCACCCACCATTCGTCGGTGTCGGCCTCCAGGAGGTCCCGCGCCAGTTCGTCCATGAGGCGGCCCACCTCCGCTTCCTCGGACGAACGGCGCAGGCTGGCGCGGTGGTGGCGGGTGATCTCCCAGTACTCGCGGAAGATCGGGTTCTGGCATATCACCCGAAGGTGTCCGTAGAGCTCTCCCAGGCTCATGGCCCCGGTCCGGTACGCGTGGAGCGCGTTCGTGTAGAGGGCGTTGGCGAACAAGAACTGGCGGTGCCTGTCCGCCGGTACCTCGCTGTCGTACGTGTCCAGGACGGCGGCCAGCGTCTCGTCCTCCAGGGCCTTGCAGAGCAGGGCGAAGTGCAGGCGGTGCTGCTCGGCCAGGGCCATGTGCCTGCGGAGCCGCGCGGCCGCGAGGGTCAGCGCTCCGGTCGTGATCGCGAGGCCCGCCATCGCGGCCGGTCCGATCTCCCGTATCCAGTATTTCTGTGTGGCCATGTCAACCCCCGAATCAGGCGACCGTCCGCCGGTCTTCGGGCGTGGGGCGGCAGGGCGGACCGGCGAGCGATGGGCGGCGCTTGCCGTCTCCCAGGGTGCCGAGCGGCTCTGATCGGCCGGGAGGCGGAGAGGAGGCGCACGGAAGCACGGCAGGAATCCGATGTCTGACATCCCTGCGCCGTGCCCAATGTGTGCCCCGTCGGCGCCGCACGGAATCGTTCGCCTACCGGCACGTCTACGCGCACATATCCTGGAGTGGTGTTCAAATGCCGTACGTGCTCGTCGCCTGCGAGGTGTACGCGTCTTGAGCGAATTGATCGACCTTGATGTGTGTTGATGCGAGGGGCCACACGTGCGTGAGCAGCAGATTCCAGTCGTCGTCCTCACGGGATTCCTGGGATCGGGCAAGACGACACTCTTGAACCATCTGCTGCACCGCAGCGGAGGCAGTCGCATCGGCGCGATCGTCAACGACTTCGGCTCCATCGAGATCGACGCCATGGCCGTCGCGGGCCAGCTCGGCGACTCCACCGTGTCCCTCGGCAACGGGTGTCTGTGCTGCGCCGTCGACGCCAGCGAGCTCGATGTGTATCTGGAGCGGCTCGCCCGGCCCTCGTCCCGCATCGACGTCATCGTCATCGAGGCGAGCGGGCTCGCCGAGCCGCAGGAGCTGGTGCGCATGGTGCTGGCCAGCGAGAACCCGCACATCGTGTACGGCGGTCTCGTGCAGGTCGTGGACGCCGCCGAGTTCGACGCCACCAGGCAGCGGCACCCCGAGGTCGACCGGCATCTGAAGATCGCCGACCTCGTCGTGGTCAACAAGGCCGACCGGGTGCCGACGGGGGAGCGCGACCGCGTCCTCGACGAGGTGCGCCGTCACACCGACCGGGCCGCCGTCGTCGCCGCCACGTACGGGCGCGTGGACGTCGAGCTCCTCCTGGACCGCAAGCCGGTGGGCGAGCGCGTCGGACAGCTCTCCTTCGACGACCTGCACGACCACGGCGAGGACCCGTACGCGGACGGCGGTCCCCGGGAGGCCGACGGCGGCCCGGAGACGGGCGAGGAGTGCCACTGCGGCGACCCCGGCCACCTCGCCTCGTACGGCGACCCCGGCAACGCCGCCCCGCACGGCGACCCCAGCAACCCCGCCTCGCACGGCGACGTCGGCCGTGCCTCTTCGCGCGGCGGCTGTGGTCACACCCATCTGCACAGCGCCTACGAGAGCCTCGCCTTCACCTCCGAAGCGCCCATGAACCCCCGCCGCCTCATGGCCTTCCTCGACAGCAGGCCGGAAGGGCTCTACCGCATCAAGGGGTACGTCGACTTCGGCGCCGCCGACGCGCGCAACCGGTACGCGGTGCACTCCGTGGGACGGTTCCTGCGCTACTACCCCGAGCCGTGGGAGTCCGGCGAGAAGCGCCTCACACAGCTCGTCCTCATCGGCTCCGGCATCGACGTACCGGAGCTGCACACCCAGCTGACGCTGTGCCGGGAGAACGACGAGGACGCCCCGCACGCGGATGAGTTCGGCATGTGGGGCGTCCTGCGGTACGTCCAGGAGCCGGGAGCGGAGGAGACGCCCGGGGCCGAGGGCGGGAGCGGGTCCGGAACCGGGGCCGGGCCGGAAGCCGATACCGCCTCCTCCGATGCCACCGCCGGTGTCGATCTCGACGGTGACGTGGATGGCGACGCCGAGCCGGACGCCGGTCCCGACCCCTACTCGGACCTGGACTACTCAGACCGCAACTACTCAGACCGCAACTACTCGGACCTCGACTTCGGCTCCGACGCCGATGACGTCGACGACCTCGGCGCTGACGACCACGATGGCCCCGGCTCCGCAGCCGACCCCGGCCCCGGGACCGGCCCCGCCACGGGAACCGGCCCCGGCCGCTGACTACACCGGCCCCGCCACCGCGGCCACCGGCTTGGCCAGTGAGACGCCGGAGCCGTCCCGGCGCGGGTCGGGCTCCGGAAGCTCCGTCGGGATGCCCGTGCGCTGTGCCGCGCGCGGCGGCGTCGGGCCCGCCCAGGCGAAGCTCAGGCAGTCCTCGCCCTTCAGCAAGCGCTGGCAGCGCACGCCGCCCGTCGCGCGGCCCTTGCGCGGGTACTGGTCGAACGGCGTCAGCTTCGCCGTCGTCTGCACGGAGTCGTCGAGCGTGCCGCGCGAACCCGCGACCGTGAACACCACGGCGTCCACCGCCGGATCGACCGCCGTGAAGGAGATGACCTTCGCGCCCTGTGCGAGCTTGATGCCCGCCATGCCGCCCGCCGGGCGTCCCTGCGGACGCACCTGCCCCGCCGGATAGCGCAACAACTGGGCGTCGTCCGTGATGAAGACCAGGTCCTCCTCGCCCGTGCGCAACTCGATCGCGCCGACGATGCGGTCACCGTCCTTGAGGGTGATGACCTCCAGCTCGTCCTTGTTCGCCGGATAGTCGGGCACCACGCGCTTGACCACGCCCTGTTCCGTACCGAGCGCCAGGCCCGGGGAGGACTCGTCGAGCGTCATCAGGCAGATCAGCTTCTCGTCCGTCTCCAGGGAGAGGAGCTCGGCGACCGGGGCGCCTCCGGAGAGGTTGGGCGCGGACGCCGTGTCCGGGAGCTGCGGCAGATCGACCACGGAGAGCCTCAACAGACGCCCCTCGGACGTCACCGCGCCCACCTCGCCGCGCGCGGTCGCCGGGACCGCCGAGACGATCACGTCGTGCTTGACGCGCTTGCCGTCGCTCTCCGAGAAGGGCTCGCCGTTGGCCGTGCGGGCCAGCAGACCCGTCGAGGACAGCAGGACCCGGCACGGGTCGTCCGCGACCTGGAGGGACACCGTGGGGGCCGGGGCGCCCGCGGACTCCAGGAGCACCGTGCGCCGCTCCGTACCGAACTTCTTCGACACGGCCGCCAGTTCGGCGGAGACCAGCTTGCGCAGCTCAGCGTCCGACTCCAGGATGCGGGTCAGCTCGTCGATCTCCGCGTTCAGCTTGTCGCGCTCGGACTCCAGCTCGATGCGGTCGTACTTGGTGAGGCGGCGCAGCGGGGTGTCCAGGATGTACTGCGTCTGGACCTCGGTCAGGGAGAAGCGCTCCATCAGGCGCTCCTTGGCCTGCGCGCTGTTGTCGCTGGAGCGGATGAGGCGGATGACCTCGTCGATGTCCAGGAGGGCGATGAGCAGGCCCTCCACCAGGTGCAGCCGGTCGCGCTTCTTGCCGCGGCGGAACTCGCTGCGGCGGCGCACCACGTCGAAGCGGTGGTCGAGATAGACCTCCAGGAGCTCCTTGAGGCCGAGCGTGAGGGGCTGGCCGTCCACCAGCGCCACGTTGTTGATGCCGAAGGACTCCTCCATCGGCGTCAGCTTGTACAGCTGCTCCAGGACGGCCTCCGGGACGAAGCCGTTCTTGATCTCGATGACCAGGCGCAGGCCGTGCGCGCGGTCGGTGAGGTCCTTGACGTCCGCGATGCCCTGGAGCTTCTTGGACCCCACCAGGTCCTTGATCTTGGAGATGACCTTCTCCGGGCCGACGCTGAACGGCAGCTCCGTGACGACCAGGCCCTTGCGGCGCGCGGTCACGGCCTCCACAGCGACCGTCGCACGCATCTTGAAGGTGCCGCGCCCCGTTTCGTACGCGTCCCGGATGCCGGACAGGCCGACGATCCGGCCGCCGGTGGGCAGGTCGGGGCCCGGGATGTGCTTCATGAGCGTCTCGAGGTCGGCGCCCGGGTACTTGATCAGGTGCCGGGCGGCCGCGATGACCTCGCTCAGATTGTGCGGCGGCATGTTCGTCGCCATGCCGACGGCGATGCCGGACGAGCCGTTCACCAGAAGGTTCGGATACGCCGCCGGGAGGGCTACCGGCTCCTTCTCCTGGCCGTCGTAGTTCGGCGTGAAGTCGACCGTGTCCTCTTCGATCGACTCCGTCATGAGGGACGTGGCGTCCGCCATGCGGCATTCCGTGTACCGCATCGCGGCGGGCGGGTCGTCGTTCCCCAGCGAGCCGAAGTTCCCGTGGCCGTCGACCATGGGCAGGCGCATGGAGAACGGCTGGGCCATGCGGACCAGCGCGTCGTAGATGGACGCGTCGCCGTGCGGGTGCAGCTTGCCCATGACCTCGCCGACGACGCGGGCACACTTCACATAGCCGCGCTCCGGGCGCAGGCCCATCTCGTTCATCTGATAGACGATGCGGCGCTGCACCGGCTTCATGCCGTCGCGGGCGTCGGGCAGGGCGCGGGAGTAGATGACCGAGTAGGCGTACTCGAGGAAGGAGCCCTGCATCTCGTCGACGACGTCGATGTCGAGGATCTTCTCCTCGAACGAGTCGTCGGGCGGTGGGGTCTTCGTGCTGCGGCGGGCCATCGCTGCTGCGGCTCCTTCACCAACAAGTGCGGGATCTGACGCCGACCATTGTGGACCGTCCCACTGACAACCCCGACCACGACCCGGGCCCACCCGCGCGGCGACCAGGCGGTCGGCGGCGTGGCGCGGGCACGACACGGCCGCGCGGCGCCCCCGTTCCGCGCGACGAACCGGCGTGGAGCCGGGGGCGGAACCAGGCGGAGCCGGGGGGCGGAACCGGGCAGGGCCGGGGGCGGAACCCGACAGCACCGCGGGCGGAACCGGGCGGCGCCGGGGCCCGCGGCGGCCCCCGGCGCCCCCGCACCCGCCCACGCGCGCCCCACCGCGATCACGCCCACGGCGAACACCGACGACCCGGAGCGCGGAACGGGAACTTCGCCAGGGGTCTGCGGGCTTGCATACAGTGGCAGGACCGGCAAAAGCTATTGAGGATTCAGCGATCGAAGGGACGTACATGCCCATGGGTCACACGGCCACAGCCGCGGCAGGCTCCGGCGGTCTGGCAGCGACCGAGCACCGGCTGGCCAACGGCCTGCGCGTGGTGCTATCCGAGGACCACCTGACCCCGGTCGCCGCGGTGTGCCTCTGGTACGACGTGGGCTCGCGCCACGAAGTCAAGGGGCGCACCGGTCTGGCTCACCTCTTCGAGCACCTGATGTTCCAGGGCTCCCAGCAGGTGCACGGCAACGGTCACTTCGAACTGGTGCAGGGCGCCGGCGGCTCGCTGAACGGCACCACCAGCTTCGAGCGCACGAACTACTTCGAGACCATGCCCGCGCACCAGCTGGAGCTCGCCCTGTGGCTGGAGGCGGACCGGATGGGCTCCCTCCTGTCGGCACTCGACGAGGAGTCCATGGAGAACCAGCGCGACGTGGTGAAGAACGAACGCCGCCAGCGCTACGACAACGTCCCCTACGGCACGGCCTTCGAGAAGCTCACCGCCCTGTCGTACCCGGAGGGCCACCCCTACCACCACACCCCGATCGGCTCGATGGCCGACCTGGACGCGGCCACCCTCGACGACGCCCGGAACTTCTTCCGCACGTACTACGCGCCGAACAACGCGGTCCTGTCCGTGGTCGGCGACATCGACCCGGAGCAGACGCTCGCCTGGGTCGAGAAGTACTTCGGCTCCATCCCCGGGCACGACGGCAAGCAGCCGCCGCGCGACGGCTCGCTGCCCGAGCGCATCGGCGAGGAGCTGCGCGAGGTCGTCGAGGAGGACGTCCCGGCCCGCGCCCTGATGGCCGCCTACCGCCTGCCCCAGGATGGCACGCGCGCGTGCGACGCGGCCGACCTGGCCCTGACGGTGCTCGGCAGCGGCGAGTCCTCGCGGCTCTACAACCGCCTGGTGCGCCGTGACCGCACCGCGGTGACCGCCGGGTTCGGCCTGCTGAGGCTCGCCGGGGCGCCCTCGCTCGGTTGGCTCGACGTGAAGACCTCCGGCGACGTCGAGGTCCCCGTCATCGAGGCCGCCGTCGACGAGGAGCTCGCCCGGTTCGCCGAGGAGGGCCCGACCCCGGAGGAAATGGAGCGGGCCCAGGCCCAGTTGGAGCGCGAGTGGCTCGACCGTCTCGGCACGGTCGCGGGCCGCGCGGACGAACTGTGCCGGTTCGCCGTCCTCTTCGGTGACCCGCAGCTCGCCCTCACCGCCGTCCAGCGCGTCCTCGACATCACCGCGGCCGAGGTCCAGGAGGTCGCCAAGGCGCGCCTGCGCCCCGACAACCGCGCGGTCCTGGTGTACGAGCCGGTGGCCGCCGCGGAGGACGCCGACGGCACGGCCGTCGAGACCCAGCAGGAAGCCGCCGAGACCCAGCAGGAAGAGGAGGCGGCGAAGTGAGCGAGGCTGAGACGTCCGTGAAGATGCAGTTCCACCCGCAGCCCCAGGCGGGCACGGCCAAGCCCTGGGCCTTCCCGGCCCCCGAGCGCGGCGCCCTGGCCAATGGCCTGACGGTGCTGCGCTGCCACCGCCCCGGCCAGCAGCTCGTGGCCGTCGAGGTCCACCTCGACGCGCCCCTGGACGCCGAGCCGCAGGGCCTGGACGGCGTGTCCACGATCATGGCGCGGGCGTTCTCCGAAGGCACCGACAAGCACTCCGCCGAGGAGTTCGCCGCCGAGCTGGACCGCTGCGGCGCCACGCTGGACGCGCACGCCGACCACCCCGGCGTCCGGCTCTCCCTCGAAGTGCCCGTCTCCCGCCTGGCGAAGGGCCTGGGTCTGCTGGCCGACGCGCTGCGCGCGCCCGCCTTCGAGGACAGCGAGATCGAGCGCCTCGTCCGCAACCGCCTGGACGAGATCCCGCACGAGGCCGCCAACCCCGCGCGCCGCGCCGCCAAGGAGCTGGCCAAGCAGCTCTTCCCGGCCACCTCGCGCATGTCGCGCCCGCGCCAGGGAACCGAGGAGACGGTCACCGCCATCGACTCCGCGGCCGTACGCGCCTTCTACGAGAAGCACGTGCGCCCCGCCGCGGCCACCGCCGTCGTGGTCGGCGACCTCACGGGCACGGACCTCGACGCCGTCCTCACCGACACCCTCGGCGCCTGGACGGGCGGGTCGGCGGAGCCGCACGCCATGTCCCAGGTGTCGGCCGACGACACCGGCCGCGTCGTCATCGTGGACCGCCCCGGCGCCGTCCAGACGCAGCTCCTCATCGGCCGCGTGGGCGCGGACCGGCACGACATCGTCTGGCCGGCGCAGGTCCTCGGGACGTACTGCCTGGGCGGCACCCTCACCTCGCGCCTGGACCGCGTCCTGCGCGAGGAGAAGGGGTACACGTACGGCGTGCGCGCCTTCAGCCAGGTGCTGCGCTCCGCGGCGCCGCGGTCCCCGGAGGGCGCCCCGGGCGTCGCCATGCTGGCCATCAGCGGCTCCGTGGACACGCCGAACACGGGCCCGGCGCTCGACGACCTGTGGAAGGTCCTGCGCACCCTCGCCGCCGAGGGCCTCACGGACGCCGAGCGCGACGTGGCCGTGCAGAACCTGGTGGGGGTGGCCCCGCTGAAGTACGAGACGGCCGCCGCCGTCGCCGCGACGCTCGCCGACCAGGTGGAGCAGGAGCTGCCGGACGACTTCCAGGCGAGCCTGTACCGGCAGTTGGCCGGGACAGGCACGGTGGAGGCCACCGCGGCCGTCGTGAGCGCGTTCCCGAGCGACCGTCTGGTGACGGTGCTCGTCGGTGACGCCGCACAGATCGAGGAGCCCGTCAGGGCCCTCGGCATCGGCGAAGTGACGGTCGTCACCGGCTGATTGCCCCGCACCCATAGGGGTGGGACAAACCGGCGCGAACGCCGTGTAACTCAAGGGACCCCGGAGGCTCAGGAAGCCTCCGGGGTCCCTGCATGCTGCCATATGTCCGAATTGACATGGAGGTTGGGCGTCTGCCGTGTGGCGTGCGCTACAAAAGGCAGGATCCGTTTGTCGATTGAAAGATGAGGCGTTTAGCGTCAGTGCGGCTGTACGTCACGCAGTACGCCGCGCCCGCGGCACCGGACAGTCATCGCCGAGTCCCCGTACGGCGTGAGCCAGGGGAGCCGGGGACCCACACGTCCCCTGGGGTGAATCGGTCCCCTTGCCGCGAGGCGAGGAGTCCGTAGGAGACCTTCCTGCTCCGAACCCGTCAGCTAACCCGGTAGGCGAGAAGGAAGGAAAGGACCAGCCGCTTCATGGCGCTCATCCGCCCGACCGGCAAGCACCGCCGTCCGAGCCGCATCACACGCACCACTGCCAGCGCCGCGGGCGTCGCCGCCCTCACCACCACCGGTGTGATCTCGGGCCTGGCCGCTCCGGCCCTCGCCGCCGACGGCTCCGCGGACCACGCGAGCACCGGCCTCACGCAGGCCATCGCCATCAACGACACGCTGGCCGACGAGATCGACGCCCAGGCCGCCGCCCAGAAGCAGGCGGCCAACGACGCCGCCGCCCAGAAGAAGGCGGAAGAGGCGGCGCGGCAGAAGGCCGCCGAGCAGAAGCGCAAGGCCGAGGCCGCCGCGAAGGAGAAGGCCAAGAAGGAAGCCGAGGCCAAGGCGGCGAAGGAGGCCAAGGAGCGGGCCCGCGAGCGCGCCGCCCGTGACGCCGAGCGCAAGCGCCTGAACGCCTACGTCGCCCCGGTCGCCGGCTCCTACGTCTCCACCTCCTACAAGGCCGGCGGCGGCATGTGGTCCTCCGGCAGCCACACCGGCATCGACTTCCACGCAGCGTCCGGCACCTCGGTGCAGGCGGTCGGCGCGGGCACCGTCGTCGAGGCGGGCTGGGGCGGCGCCTACGGCAACAACATCGTGATCAAGATGAACGACGGCACGTACACCCAGTACGGCCACCTGTCGTCCATCAGCGTCACGGTCGGCCAGGCCGTCACCCCCGGCCAGCAGATCGGCCTCTCCGGCTCCACCGGCAACTCCTCCGGGCCGCACCTGCACTTCGAGGCCCGTACCGGCGCCGAGTACGGCTCGGACATCGACCCGATCGCGTACCTGCGCTCCCACGGCGTGGGCGTCTGACGCATCGACGGCGCGCGCCCCGCGCCCGCGCACGTCCCGAAAGCCCCGGCTCACCGAGCCGGGGCTTTCGGCATCGGGGCACGGCCCGGCCCTAAGCGCCCACGACCGGTAAGCGCGCCGCCGCGCACACCTTTGGCCAAAAGATATCCATGGATTCCGGTGCCCCATCGGAAAATGCGGCCATCTGCAATAGAGTCCGTCGTGGCAGCGTCCATGGAGTCGCCGCACCAGCGTCTTCAACGCGTCGCTCGACGCGTTTCGCGGGCATTAAAGCGGAGGTCCGTCATGCGCATTCCCGCGCACTCGGTCTGCACGGCCATCCGGGACGACATCGTCTCCGGTGTCTACGAACGCGGCACGCGGCTCACCGAAGAACTCCTCGCCCGCCGCTACGGCGTCTCGCGCGTCCCCGTGCGCGAGGCCCTGCGCACCCTGGAGGCCGAGGGCTTCGTCGTCACCCGCAGACACGCGGGCGCCTGCGTCGCCGAGCCGACCGAGCAGGACGCCGCCGACCTCCTGGAGGTCCGCACGCTCCTGGAGCCGCTGGCGGCCGCCCGCGCGGCCCAGCGCCGCACCGAAGCCCATCTGAAGGTCCTGCGCGGCCTCGTGCGACTCGGTCAGGAGCGGGCCCGGCGCGGCGGCGGCGAGGACCTGCGCGCGCTCGACGGCTGGTTCCACGAGACGCTCACCCAGGCCTCCGGCAGCCCCGGCCTCATCGCCCTGCTCACCCAGCTCCGCCACAAGGTCGCCTGGATGTACGTGGCGGACGCGCCGGCCGCGGCCACGGACCTGTGGGCCGGGCATGCCGCGGTCGTCGACGCGGTCGCCCGCCAGGACGCGGACCGGGCCCGCGCGCTCACGCTCCTGCACGCCGAGCGCACGGCGTCCGCGTACCGGCCGCGCGCCGGGCGTGTGAGGGGTTCGCAACACGCCGTCAACAAAGTAGGCGTACGGAATTAACAGGCGCCCCGTACACAGGATTACGCCCTGTACGCAGGATTACGCCCCGTACGCAGGATTAACGGAGTGCGCGTACGCGACCTCATGCGTGGCGCCGTGAAAGCCCGGCATGCCCGTGGGGGAATTCCCCGCCGGATTTACTCGCGGGGGCGCCGCCTTTGTGCCACCGGTGGTGCGCCACCGGCTCATGAATTCGCATAGGGCGTTCGCCGGGCGGGACCCCGCAGGGGTGCGCCTCGGGGTGCGCCCCCGGAAAACGACGGAGCCGCGCGGCCACCGAGTGGCTCGCGCGGCTCCGGCACGTGGTGTCCGACCGTGTCAGACGGTCTCCGGGAGCTCCTCGAGGCCCTCGGCGACGAGCTTCGCCAGCCGGTCCAGGGCGGCGTCCGCGCCCTCGGCGTCCGAAGCGAGCACGATCTCCTCGCCGCCCTGCGCGCCCAGGCCGAGCACCGCGAGCATCGAGGCCGCGTTGACGGGGTTGCCGTCGGCCTTCGCGATCGTCACGGGGACGCCCGAGGCCGTGGCCGCACGGACGAAGATGGAGGCGGGCCGGGCGTGGAGGCCCTCGGCCCAGCCGACGTTGACGCGGCGCTCAGCCATGTGTTGCTGCCCTTCCAGGTGTCTCACACTTGTCTAGACCAGTGTCTCATGCCGACCCGAGTGCTCCCGCAGGACCGGCGGAGCGCTGCCCCACGGGCCGCGTCCCGCCACCCGAGGGCCTTCGACCCCTCCTACATTGCCCCGGGCCCGGCGGCCGCGCGACCCGTACCCTGGCCCCATGCAGACCCCGGCGGACGGCTCAGCGCACACCTCGTCGGACAGTGCCGCGCACGCTCCGGCGGACGGCACGGCGCCCACCGCCCCGCGCACGCCTGTGCCCGCCGCCCCGCACGCCCCCGCGGCCGACGCCGCCTCCGCCCCGGCGGCGGACCAGCACCCCTACCCCTCCCACTGGGAGGCCGACGTGGTGCTGCGCGACGGTGGGACCGCCCGCATCCGGCCCATCACCGCCGCCGACGCGGAACGTCTGGTCAGCTTCTTCGAGCAGGTCTCGGACGAGTCGAAGTACTACCGCTTCTTCGCGCCCTACCCCCGCCTGTCCGCCAAGGACGTGCACCGCTTCACGCACCACGACCACGTGGACCGCGTCGGGCTCGCGGCCACCATCGGCGGCGAGTTCATCGCCACCGTCCGCTACGACCGCATCGACGCCCAGGGCCGCCCCGCCTCCGCCCGCCCGTCTCCCACCACCACCCTTGCCGGAGGGCGCTCCGCGCCCGCCCCGCCCGTCTCCGACGAGGCCGAGGTCGCCTTCCTGGTCCAGGACGCCCACCAGGGCCGCGGCGTCGCCTCCGCGCTGCTCGAACACATCGCCGCCGTCGCCCGCGAACGCGGCATCCGCCGCTTCGCCGCCGAAGTCCTGCCTTCCAACACCAAGATGGTGAAGGTCTTCACGGACGCCGGATACCAGCAGCAGCGCAGCTTCGAGGACGGCGTCGTGCGCCTCGAACTCGACCTGGAGCCCACCGACCGCTCCGTCGCCGTGCAGCACGCCCGCGAACAGCGCGCCGAGGCCCGCTCCGTCCAGCGGCTGCTCGCGCCCGGCTCCGTCGCGGTCGTCGGCGTCGGCCGCGCCGAGGGCAGCGTCGGCCGCGGCGTCCTGCGCAACCTGCTGCGCGCGGGCTTCACCGGCCGCGTCCACGCCGTCAACCGCGCCTTCACGGAGCAGGCCACCACCGAGGGCGTCGAGGGAGCCCCCGCCCACCGTTCCGTGCGCGACATCGCCGGGCCCGTCGACCTCGCCGTCATCACCGTCCCCGCCGAGCACGTGCCGGAAGCGGTCGCCGAGTGCGGCGAACACGGCGTCCAGGGCCTCGTCGTCCTCTCCGCCGGATACGCCGAGAGCGGCCCCGAAGGACTGGAGCGCCAGCGCGAACTCGTCCGCCAGGCCCGCTCCTACGGCATGCGCCTCATCGGCCCCAACGCCTTCGGCGTCATCAACACCGCTTCCGCCGTCCGCCTGAACGCCTCGCTGGCCCCCGAACTGGCCGCCGCGGGCCGCATCGGCCTGTTCACCCAGTCCGGTGCCATCGGCATCGCCCTGCTGTCCCGGCTGCACCGCCGCGGCGCGGGCCTGTCGTCCTTCGTCAGCGCGGGCAACCGCGCCGACGTCTCCGGCAACGACGTCCTCCAGTACTGGTACGACGACCCCGACACCGACGTCGCGCTCATGTACCTGGAGTCCATCGGCAACCCCCGCAAGTTCACCCGCCTCGCCCGCCGCGCCGCCGCCGCGAAGCCCCTCGTCGTCGTCCAGGGCGCCCGGCACAGCGGCATCGCCCCCACCGGCCACGCCGGGGCCGCGACCCGGCTGCCGCACGCCACCGTCTCCGCGCTGCTCCGCCAGGCCGGGGTCATCCGCGTCGACACCGTCACCGAGCTCGTCGACGCCGGGCTCCTGCTCGCGGGCCAGCCGCTGCCCGCCGGGCCCCGCGTCGCCATCCTCGGCAACTCCGAGTCCCTCGGCCTGCTCACCTACGACGCGTGCGTCGCCGAAGGCCTGCGCCCGCTGCCCCCGCGCGACCTGACCACGGCCGCGACGCCCGAGGACTTCCGCGCCGCCCTCGGTGCCGCGCTCGCCGCCGACACCTGCGACGCGGCCGTCGTCACCGTCATCCCCTCGCTCGGCGAGTCGAGCCGCGCGGGCCAGGGGGAGACCCTGGCCACCGCCCTGCGGGCCGCCGCGGCCGCGTGCCCCACCAAGCCCGTTGCCGTCGTCCACGTGGAGCTCGGCGAGCTGGCCGAAGCCCTCTCCGCCGCCGCGAGCACCAAGCCCGGGTCACCCGCCGCCCGCCCTGCCGACCGGCCGCCCGCCGTCCCGCCCACGGCCGAGGCCCCGCCGCCGCACGCCCGCATCCCCGCCTACCCCGCGGCCGAGCGGGCCGTGCGCGCCCTCGCCGAAGCCGTCACCTACGCCCAGTGGCGGCACGACATCGCCGACCCCGGCAAGGTGCCCGAGTACGACGACATCGACGAACAGGGCGCCGCCGGCCTCATCGCGGACCTCCTCGCCAAGGGCGGCGACCCTCACGGCCTGACCCTCGACCCCGACGACGCCCGCGACCTGCTCGGCCGCTACGGCATCGCCGTCCACGCCGTCCTGCCCGCGCCCGACGCCGACGCGGCCGCCGACGCCGCCGACAGGCTCGGCTACCCCGTCGCCCTCAAGACCACCGCCCCGCACCTGCGCCACCGCCCCGACCTCGGCGGCGTACGCCTGGACCTCGCCGACGAGGAACAGCTGCGCCGCGCCTACCGCGAGCTCGCCCACGCCCTCGGCCGCCCCGCCGAGCTGCGGCCCGTCGTCCAGGCCATGGTCGCGCGGGGCGTCGACACCGTGGTGCGCGCGGGGCACGACCCCGCCGCCGGAGCGGTGCTGTCCTTCGGCCTTGCGGGCGCGGCGTCCGAACTCCTCGGGGACACCGCCCACCGACTGATTCCCGTCACCGACCGCGATGCGCGCACCCTCGTGGGATCGATCCGGACCGCGCCCCTCCTCTTCGGCTGGCGCGGTGCGGCCCCCGTGGACACCCCCGCCCTGGAGGAGCTCCTCCAGCGGGTCTCGCGCCTGGTCGACGACCATCCCGAAGTGGTCACCGTCTCACTGGAACCGGTGGTCGTCGCCCAGGACGGCCTGTCCGTCCTCAGCGGCACCGTCCGCCTCGCCCCGCCCCCGGCCCGCGACGACCTCGGGCCGCGCACCCTGCCCGCCTACTGACGAGCCCGCGGCGCCCGCCGAGGCGGCCACCGCGCACCGTCGGGCGGGCGCCGGGCCGTAGGATGGGCGTCATGGCAAAGACCGGTACCACGACCCAGGGGCTGCGCGCGGCGATCGAGCGCAGCGGCTACTACCCGGCCCTCGTGGCCGAGGCGGTGGAGGCCGCGGTCGGCGGCGAGACCATCGGGTCGTACCTGGTCCACCAGGAGACCACCTTCGACGCCAACGAAGTACGCCGTCATGTGACGGTGCTCGTCCTCACCGACACCCGCTTCATCGTCAGCCACACCGACGAGCAGGCGGCCGACAGCACCTCGCCGACCCCGTACGCCACGACTTCCACCGAGTCCGTGAAGATCGGCCGGATCTCGTCGGTCGTCGTCAGCCGCGTCGTCGCCAACCCCGAGAAGTACGTTCCCGGCTCCCTGCCCCGTGAGGTCGTCCTCACCATCGGCTGGGGCGCCGTCTCCCGCATCGACCTCGAACCGGCCGCCTGCGGCGACCCCAACTGCGAGGCCGACCACGGCTACACGGGCAGCTCCACCGCCGACGACCTCAGCCTGCGCGTCAGCGAGGCCGGCGACGGCCCCGACACGGTCCGCCAGACCCTCGCCTTCGCCCAGGCCCTCTCCGAGGCCACGGCGGCCACCGCCGGCGGCACGGGCGCCACCCGCTGATGGTCACAGCCGACTGGACCGGCGGCTGGGACGACGTACAGCCCCTGGAGCTCGCCACCGCACCCCTGCCCGAGTACGGCACCGGGTCGCTCGCCGACCTGCTGCCCACCCTCGTCGCGCACCAGGAGGTCGACGGCTTCGCGCCCGCCATCGCCGAGCTGGCCCCCGCCGACCGGAACTGCGTCTTCCTGATCGATGGCCTCGGCTGGGAGCAGCTGCGCGCCCACCCCGCCGAAGCGCCGTTCCTGACCTCGCTCCTCGGCTCCTCGCGCGGCGGCACCGGACGCCCCATCACCGCGGGCTTCCCCGCCACCACGGCCACCTCCCTCGCCTCCGTCGGCACCGGCCTGCCCCCGGGCGCCCACGGCCTGCCCGGGTACACCGCCCGCAACCCCGACACCGGCGAGCTGATGAACCAGCTCCGCTGGAAGCCCTGGACCGACCCGCACGCCTGGCAGCCCTACCCCACGGTCTTCCGGCGCGCCCACGAGGCGGGCGTCCACACCGCCCAGGTCTCCTCGCCGACCTTCGAGCACACGCCGCTCACCAAGGTCGCGCTGAGCGGCGGCACCTTCCGCGGCCGCCTCTCCGGCGAGGACCGCATGGACCTCGCCGCCGAGCAGCTCGCCGCCGGTGACCGCTCGCTGGTCTACACGTACTACGCGGAGGTCGACGGCAAGGGCCACCGCTTCGGCCTGGACTCCGACGCCTGGCGCGGCCAGCTCATGTACGTCGACCGTCTCGTCCAGCGCCTGGCCGAGCAGCTCCCGCCGCGCAGCGCCCTGTACGTCACGGCCGACCACGGCATGGTCGACATCCCCTTCGACGACGAGTCCCGGATCGACTTCGACGAGGACTGGGAGCTGCGCGCGGGTGTCGCCCTGCTCGGCGGCGAGGGCCGCGCCCGCCACGTCTACGCCGTCCCCGGCGCCGAGGCCGACGTCCTCACCGTCTGGCGGGAGGTCCTCGGGGACCGCTTCTGGGTGGCCGGACGCGAGGAGGCCATAGCCGCGGGGTGGTTCGGCCCGCGCGTCGACGAGCGCGTCCACGGCCGCATCGGCGACGTGGTGGCCGCCGCCCACGACGACGCCCTGATCATCGCCTCCCGCACCGAGCCCCACGAGTCCGCGATGGTCGGCAACCACGGCTCCATGACCCCCGCCGAACAGCTCGTACCGCTGCTCGAAGTACGCTCCTAGCCGCCGCGCGCCCCCGCACGCCCCCACATGACGAAAGGCCCTCAACTCCCCATGCCTGAGCTGGTGTTCTTCTCCGGAACGATGGACTGCGGGAAGAGCACCCTCGCGCTGCAGATCGAGCACAACCGCTCGGCCCGCGGCCTGGAGGGGTTGATCTTCGCGCGCAACGACCGCGCGGGCGCGGGCAAGCTCTCCTCCCGCCTCGGCCTCGTCACCCAGGCCCTCGAAGTCGCCGACGGGCTCGACTTCTACGCCCACCTCGTCGACCGCCTCTCGCAGGGCGGCCGCGCCGACTACGTCATCGTCGACGAGGCGCAGTTCCTCACCCCGGAGCAGGTCGACCAGCTCGCGCGCGTGGTCGACGACCTCGGCCTCGACGTCTTCGCCTTCGGCATCACCACCGACTTCCGCACCCGGCTCTTCCCCGGCTCGCAGCGGCTCGTCGAGCTCGCCGACCGCATAGAGGTCCTCCAGGTCGAGGCCCTGTGCTGGTGCGGCGCCCGCGCCACCCACAACGCCCGCACCGTCGGCGGCCACATGGTCGTCGAAGGCGCTCAGGTCGTCGTCGGAGACGTCAACCAGGCCGCCGACGAGGTGGGTTACGAGGTCGTGTGCCGCCGTCACCACCGCCGTCGCATGACCGCCGCGTCCGCCCACGCGGGCGCCCTGTCGCCCGACGTCCTGCCGCTCGACAGCGACAGCGCCGTCGGCACCCTGGAGCGCTCCTAGGGCCTCTGGGGCCGCTGGAGCCTGAGGGACCTCTGGAGCCCCCGGAGCGCGCCGTCAGGGCGTCCCCGGCGGCTCCTGGCACGACCGCTCGGTGTGCACGAGCGTGAACACCGCGCCCTCCGGGTCGGCGACCGTCGCGATCCGCCCGTACGTGCCCTCACGCGCGGGACGCACGAGACGGCCGCCGAGCCCGACCGCCCGCTCCACGGCCGCGTCCACGTCCGCCGCCTCGAAGTACGTCATCCAGTACGCGCCCCGGTCGCGCGGCAGCGCGCCGCCGACGCCGTGCACCGACGCCACCGCACGGCCCTCCAGGAAGAGCGTCAGGAAGTCCGCGTCGGGTGCGCCGGACGCCTCCTCGGTGTAGCCGAACAGCGTCCGGTAGAACTTGGCGACCTCCGCCGTCTCCCGGGTCACCAGCTCGTTCCAGGCGGGTGCGCCGGGCACCCCGGCCACCGCGGCGCCCAGGTGCTCCGCGGGCTGCCAGATGCCGAACACCGCGCCCGCGGGGTCCGACGCGATCGCCATGCGCCCGGCCTCGGCCGCGTCCAGCGGGCCGACGCCGACCGTGCCGCCGCAGTGCCGGGCCGTCTCCGCCGTCTCGTCGGCGTCGTCCGACGCCAGATACGGGGTCCAGGCGATCGGCAGGCGCCGGTCGGCCGGCAGCTCGCCGATCCCGGCCACCTCGCGGTCGTCCAGGAAGGCGCGCACGTAGGGGCCCAGCTGCTGCGGCCCGGGCCGGTACGTCCAGCCGAAGAGCCGCGCGTAGAACTCCTTGGTCGCGGCCAGGTCGTGCGCCATCAGGCTCACCCAGCAGGGCGTGCCGGGTGCGGGCCGCGCGGTCCGTACGCGTCGGCTGTCCGGCCACCGTGCCTCGGTCATCGTCACTCTCTCCTCGGGCCCTCGTGGCGGCGGCAGCTCACGGACGGCACCGGCCGCCGACGCCAGGGGGCCGGATTCGCGATCCGTCATCTGCTGTTCCATGACGTCGCTCGTCCGCCCGCTGCCGTCCGCCACCCGCCGTCGGTCAGCCGCCGCCACTCCGCTTCGACTCGCCTTTCGAACGCGCGTACCCTGGCCGCGCGCATGCCCGTCCGTGCAGATGCTTGCACCACCCGCCGCCCGGCGCCCCCCGGCCGCGCCGCCTTTTCCTGTTTCCTGGCGGAGGATGCCCGGTCTGCCGTTTCCCATCCGTAAACGTGCGATTGCCGAGCCGTGTCCGTCTTCGGTACGGGGCGTGCCCGGTTCCGTACGCCACGTGTTCGGGCGGGTCCGGCCGAGCAGGCTAGCCGGACCTGGACGCGGCGGCCACCCCGTGGGCAAGGTTGGGGCTTATGAAAGCCATCATCTCCGCATCCGAACTCGCGAGCGACCTGGCGGGCGGGAATCCGCCAGTGCTGCTCGACGTCCGCTGGCAGCTCGGCGGCCCGCACCAGCGGCCCGCCTACGAGGAGGCGCACATCCCGTCGGCGGTCTTCGTCGACCTGGACGCGGAACTGGCCGGTCCGGCCGGGGTGGAGGGTCGCCACCCGCTGCCGGACACCGGACGCTTCGGCGCGGCGATGCGGGCGGCGGGCGTCTCGGGGGACCGGGACGTGGTCGTGTACGACGGCGGGCAGGGCTGGGCCGCGGCGCGCGCCTGGTGGCTGTTGCGCTGGGCGGGGCACCCGTCGGTGCGCGTCCTCGACGGCGGGCTCGCGGCCTGGCGCGGCGAGCTGGAGTCCGGTGACGTACGACCGCCCGCGGAGGGCGCGTTCACGCCGGTGCCCGACTCGATCGCGCGGCTCGACGCGGACGGCGCGGCCGCCCTGGCCCGCTCGGGTCTGCTCCTGGACGCCCGGGCCGCGGAGCGCTACCGGGGTGACGTCGAGCCGATCGACCGCGTGGGCGGGCACATCCCGGGTGCGGTCTCGGCCCCCACGACGGAGAACGTCTCCGGGGATGGCCGATTCCGTCCGGCGGGGGAGCTCACGGCCCGCTTCACCGGCCTGGGCGCCGCCGACGCCCCGGAGGTCGGGGTGTACTGCGGCTCGGGGGTCTCGGGCGCCCACGAGGTCCTCGCCCTCGCGGTGGCGGGCATTCCGGCGGCGCTGTACGTCGGTTCGTGGTCGGAGTGGTCCTCGGACGCGGCTCGTCCGGTGGCGAAGGGGCCGGATCCGCAGTAAGGGGCCGGGGACGTCGTCGGCGCGCGCGAAGCCGGGTGCGACGACGTGACCGTCACGCTCCGTAGGCGACTGACTGTCACGTTCTGTGACGAGTGGGTGTCATGTGAAGGGCCCGTACGGATCTTGCGTACGGGCCCTTCGATGTGTCCGCGGGGTGTGCGGAGGATGGTTCCTCCACCTCCGCGCGGCTACTCCTGCTTCTTGCGGCGGGTGCCGAACACGATCTCGTCCCAGCTCGGCACGGCGGCGCGGCGGCCGGGCCGGACGCCGTCCGCCTCGGCCTGGCGGTCCGTGGAGCCGACCAGGCGCTCGCGGTGGCTGGCGACGGCGCGCGGCATCAGCACGTCCGCGTACGCCGAACCGGCCGACGCCGCGGTCGCCGGGGGCTCCTCGGCCTCGGGCTCCTGCTCCGGCTCGTCCTGTGCGGACGGCAGTTCGGAGGGTGCGGTGGTGGGGCGCTCCGGGACGACCATGTCGCCCCGGAAGCTCGGCACCGCCTCCAGGAGGCTGGTCAGCGAGTCCCGCTCCTGCTCGGCGACCGCGCCGCTCGGGCCCGGCTCGTCGGGCTCCGGCGCCGGGGTGCCGGGGCGGTCGAGCGCGCGCTCCAGCGGGCGGTCCCGGGGCAGCCGGGCGATGCGCGGCACGAACGGAAAGCTCGGCTCGGGCGCGGCGATGTCGTCGGTCTCGCCGATGAGGGCGCGGGCCTCGTCGTCGACGGCCTGGACGAGGCGGCGCGGCGGGTCGTACGTCCAGCTGGCGGAGTGCGGCTCGGTGGCGACGCGGTAGACGAGCAGCACCTCCCAGGTGCCGTCGTCGCGGCGCCAGGAGTCCCACTGCACGGACTCCTTGTCGGCGCCGCGCAGCAGCAGCCGCTCCTGGACGGCCTCGCCGAGCTGCGGTCCGGTGTTCTCGCCGGGGCGGCGCACGGGGGTCTTCCGGGCGCGCTCGGCCATGAAGGCGCGCTCGGCGAGGACGGGGCCCTCGAAGCGGCGGACGCGGTCGACGGGGATGCCGGCGAGCGAGGCGACTTCTTCCGCGCTGGCTCCAGCGCGTATACGGGCCTGGATGTCGCGGGGCCGGAGGTGGCTCTCCACCTCGATCTCGATCTGGCCGAGTCTCGGGCGGTCGCCGCGTACGGCGGCACGGAGCCGTTCGTCGATGGGAAGCGTGTACTCCGTGCTGTCCGCAGCCTTCAGCACCAGCCGTGTGCCGTCGTTGCTGACGGCCACGACACGCAGTTCGGGCATGGGGACCTCCCGGGTGGTGCCTGCCGACGTCACGTGCGTCGCTGCTTCCGCTAGTCGAGTGTGGCCTGCCCGGGTGCAGCCTGCCACAACCTTGCCGAGTTGCCCGGCGTGTCGGGCGAGGGCCCGGGATCGCCGTTATGGCACGGTTACCTATTCGCAACGCTAAGTGACCAACTTGGTCACCCTGTGCAGCGAGCCCCCTCCCGGCGGTCCTGGCTGGCTCCGGGCACCCTGGTGGGAGACCGGACCCAGGGCTCGCAACACTACTCCATTCGGGCCACCCGGGTGGACCGGCACGCCGCCGAACTTCTCCCGGGTGAAGGGAGTTGATGGCGTCAAAGGGCGCGAGCGCCCCGCGCACAGGTGGCGCTCTTCACGTAAACGCCAGAAGCGGAACTATTTTCTTCGCACGTACGTCCCTTTCTCATGTGACTCGCGTGGCTCGTACGCGAATCAGGTGTGAAGCCCGCAAGGCGAGAAAGGCGACAAGGGTCGGAGATGCGTGGAAAGCCGGATACCGGCAAGGCGTCGGTAGGCACGTCGGAGGACACGTCGGAAGGCACGTCGGAGGGCGCGCCGAAGAAGCGGCTCGATCTGAGCGTGCCGCAGGTGGCGGGCAGCGCGGTGGCCGCGGTGCTCGCCGCGAAGCTCGCGTCCAGTTTCGGCGTGTACGGAACGATCCTCGGCGCCGGTGTGGTGAGCGGCATCGCCACCTGCGGCGGCACGGTCTTCCAGCACTTCTTCAAGCGCACCGGCGAGCAGATCCGCGACGCCGCGGTGCAGGCCAAGCCGAAGGCGCAGCAGGTGCCGGTGACGGCGGCCACTCCGGTGCCCGAGGTCTTCAGAGCCGCGCCGACCACGCCTCCGCCCGGCCACGCCCCTGGCCGTGCGACCGGTCATGCGTCCGGCTACGCGACCGGCTCGGGCCCGGTGACCACCACCTGGGGCAGGCAGTCGGCACCCCACCGCGTCCCGGACGCCGACCCCACGACCGCGCTGCCGATCGCGGGAGCCGACCCGACGGCCGTGCTGCCGATCGCGGGAGCCGACCCGACGGCCGCGCTGCCGATCGCCGGTGCCGCCGACCCGACGGCCGCCCTGCCCGCGGTCGGGGCGGGCGATCCCACCACCGCCCTGCCCGCCGTCTCCGCCGACACCGAGCAGACGCAGCTCCTCGGATCCGTGGACGCGACGCAGCTGCTGCCGCGCGACCAGAAGACCCAGGTGCTGCGCGCCACGGGCCCCGCGGCTCCCGGCTCGCCGCAGCTGCCGCAACCGCCGTTCCCTTCGGACGAGTTCACCGAGGGCACCACGCACCGCGCACGGGTGACGAGCTGGAAGCGTCCCCTGGTCGCCGCCGCCGTCGTCTTCGGTGTGGCGCTCACCGGCATCACCACGTACGAGCTGGTGAGCGGTCAGAGCTTCAGCGGTGACGACAAGAGCACCTCCATCGCCGACTTCGTGAAGGGCAAGAACTCCTCCTCCGCGTCGGACGATCGGCAGTCCGGCGGTGACTCGGACCAGCCGTCCGACCAGGGCACCACCGGCGAGGACGACGGCTCCCAGCAGGGCGACGACCCCTCCAAGGACTCCGGCGACAAGCCGGACGACGGCACCGGCTCGGACACCGGGACCGACACCGGCAAGGACCAGGGCGGCAAGCCCGACGACGGCGGCAAGGACGACGGCGGTGACTCCGGCGACGGCGGCTCCAAGGTCGACCCGACGCCGACGCCCACCCCCACACCCACACCGACGCCCACCCCGACCCCGACGCCCACCCCGGCCAACGGCGGCGGCGGGAACGGCGCCCAGGAGCAGCAGTCCCCCGAGCAGTGAGCCCGGTGACCGGGCCCCGGACCGGGGCTCAGTCGCCGAGGACCCGCCGCAGATAGGTGTTGGCGAAGAGCCGGTCCGGGTCGAGGCGGTCGCGCAGCGCCGTGAACTCGCCGAAGCGCGGGTAGGCCTTAGCGAAGTACGCGGCGTCGCGGGTGTGGAGCTTGCCCCAGTGGGGCCGCCCCTCGTGGGCGACGAAGATCTGCTCCGCGGCGCTGAAGTACGTGCGGAAGGGCGTGCCCTTGTAGAGGTGCACGGCGATGTAGGCGCTGTCGCGGCCGGACGCCGTGGAGAGCGTGATGTCGTCGGCGGGGGCCGTGCGGACCTCCACGGGGAAGCTGACGCGCAGCGGGGAGCGCTCGATCATCGTCTTCAGCTCCCGCAGCGTGTCCACCAGCGCCTCGCGCGGGACGGCGTACTCCATCTCCACGAAGCGCACGCGCCGGGGGCTGGTGAAGACCTTGTACGGGATGTCCGTATAGGTGCGGGCCGACAGGGCCTTGCTGGAGATCCTGGCGATGGCGGGGATGGTCGCGGGCACGGCACGGCCGAGCGAATTGACGACCTGGAAGAGGCCGTTGGAGAGCAGTTCGTCCTCTACGAAGGCGCTGATCGTGCCGGGCGGGGCCGCGGGGCCCAGGCTGCGGTTGTTCCGCTTGGTGGTGCAGTTGTCGGTGTGCGGGAACCAGTAGAACTCGAAGTGCTCGTTCTCCGTGGCGAGTTCGTCGAACGACCTGGTGACCTGGTCGAACGACATCGGCTCCTCACGTGCCTGGAGGAAGAAGAGGGGCTCTACGGAGAACGTGATCGCGCTGATGACGCCCAGCGCGCCGAGGCCCACGCGCGCGGCGGCGAAGACGTCGGGGTGCTCGTCCCGGGAGCAGGTGAGGACCTGGCCGTCCGCGGTGACCAGTTCGAGCGCTGCGATCTGGGCGGCCATCGACGCGGAGTCGCGGCCCGTGCCGTGCGTCCCGGTGCTGACGGCCCCCGAGACCGTCTGCTCCATGATGTCGCCCATGTTCGTCAGCGACAGGCCCTCGCGGGCGAGCGCGGCGTTCAGGCGCTTGAGCGGGGTGCCCGCCTCGACGGTGACGGTGCCCGCGGCGTGGTCGATCGCACGGATGCCCGTGAGCAGGTCGGGGCGTATCAGCAGGCCGTCGGTCGCGGCGGCGGCCGTGAAGGAGTGGCCGGTGCCCACGGGCTTCACCGGCAGGCCGTCGGCCCTGGCCCCGCGGACCGCAGCGACGAGCTCGTCGACCGAGGCGGGCGTCGCCTCGCGCGCGGGGTGCGCGCTGACGGTGCCCGCCCAGTTACGCCACGCCGCTCGACTCCTCCCGCTGGTCACTGCCGCGCCCCTGCCCGTTGCCCTGCTCATGGGTCCCTCCCCGTCGCGGATCCGGCCGCTTCAGCCGGCGATACCCCAGGAACCCGACCGCCGCCGCGAGCGCCCCGGCCACGCCCGGCACGCCGTACCCGGCGCTCGGTCCCGCGGCGTCGATCACCCAGCCGGCCACGGAGGAGCCGAGCGCGATCCCGACGGCGAGCCCGGTGCTGACCCAGGTCATGCCCTCGGTCAGCTTCGCGCGTGGTACGTGCTGTTCGACGAGGGCCATGGTCGTGATCATCGTCGGTGCGATGGACAGGCCCGCGAGGAAGAGCGCCGCGGCCAGGAACGGCAGGCTCCCGACCAGTTGCAGCGGGATCATACTCACGGCCATCGCGCAGAGACCCACCAGCCACCTGCGCGCGGGCGCCCCGCTGAAGTGCACCAGGCCGAAGCCGACGCCCGCGAGGCACGAGCCGAGCGCGTACACGGCGAGGACCAGGCTCGCGGCGCTCTTGTGGCCCTCCTCCTCGGCGAAGGCGACCGTGACCACGTCCACGGCGCCGAAGATCGTGCCCGTGGCGACGAACGCGGCGACCAGGACCTGGAGGCCGGGGGAGCGCAACGCCGAGCCCCGGGTGTGGTGTTCGCGCGGGTGCGGCACCGGCTCGGTGGCGCGCTGCGCGGTCAGCCAGAAGACGCCCACGGCGAGGAACACGGCTGCGAGCAGCGGCCCCGACTCGGGGAACCACACCGTGGACAGGCCGATCGAGATGATCGGCCCGAAGATGAAGCAGATCTCGTCCACGACGGACTCGAAGGAGTACGCCGTGTGCAGCTGCGGGGTGCCGCCGTACAGGGCCGCCCAGCGCGCCCGGACCATCGAGCCGAGGCTCGGCACGCAGCCCGCGACCGCGGCGAAGACGAACAGCGTCCAGTCCGGCAGCTCGAACCGCGCGGCCAGCAGCAGGCCCGCGACGGCGACGAGCGCCACCAGGGTCGCGGGCCGCAGCACCCGGCGCTGGCCGTGCCGGTCCACGAGCCGGGATATCTGCGGGCCCATCGCGGCGGCGGACAGCGCGACCGTCGCCGACAGGGCGCCCGCGAGGCCGTACCGCCCGGTCATCTGGGAGACCATCGTCACGACGCCGATGCCCATCATCGACAGGGGCATCCGCCCGATGAGACCGGCGGCGGAGAAGCCCTTGCTGCCGGGGGCGGCGAAGAGGGCGCGGTAGGGGCTCGGCACGTGGACTCCGCGGGGGCGCAGGGGCGGCCGACCCGGGAGGGGTCGCGCGGCTCCGGTAAGGCGTGAAGATGGCTGATACAGCTTACGGCCGCGAGGCCCTCCGGCGCACCGGTAATTTCCGTCCCGCGCGAATCACCGGGGGAGTGCCGGTGCAGCACTGGGGCAGCGCCCACACACGTGCCGGGGCAGCGCCCACACACGTGCCGGGGAAGCGCCCACACACGCGCTGGGGAAGCGCCCGTACATGTGCCGGGGAGGCGCCCGTACACGTGCCGGAGAAGCGCCACGCACGTGCCGGGGGAGCCTCGCGCGAGCGCGGGGAAACGACGGCGTCCCCGGTGCGGCGAAGCGGCGTCGTCCCCGGTGAGGAGTACCGCCGTTTTCCGGCTGTCAGTGCCGAGTGGCAGGATCAAAGACATGTCCGATGCGCTGGATTCCCCACTGGATCCCACTCCGTACGACGCCTTGCTGCTGCTCTCGTTCGGCGGGCCCGAGGGCCCGGACGACGTCGTTCCGTTCCTGGAGAACGTGACGCGGGGCCGCGGCATCCCCAAGGAGCGTCTGAAGGAGGTGGGGCAGCACTACTTCCTCTTCGGCGGCGTCAGCCCCATCAACGACCAGAACCGCGCCCTGCTCGACGCCTTGCGCAAGGACTTCGCGGACCACGGCCTCGACCTGCCGGTGTACTGGGGCAACCGCAACTGGGCGCCGTATCTGACGGACACCCTGCGGGACCTCGCGCGCGACGGCCACCGCCGCGTGCTCACCCTCACCACCAGCGCCTACGCCTCGTACTCGGGCTGCAGGCAGTACCGCGAGAACCTGGCGGACGCCCTGGCGACCCTCCGGGAGGAGGGCCTGGAGCCCCCGCGCGTGGACAAGCTGCGGCACTACTTCAACCACCCGGGCTTCGTGCGCCCCATGGTCGACGGCGTCCTGAAGTCCCTGGCCGACCTCCCCGAAGAGGTGCGGGACGGCGCGCACCTGGCGTTCACCACGCACTCCATCCCGACGGCCGCGGCCGACACCTCGGGCCCGGTGGCCGGCCACGGCGACGGCGGGGCGTACGTGCGCCAGCACCTGGACGTCGCCCGCGTCATCGTGGACGCCGTGCGCGCCGAGACCGGCGTCGACCGCCCCTGGGAGCTGGTCTACCAGTCGCGCTCCGGGGCCCCGCACATCCCGTGGCTGGAGCCCGACATCTGCGACCACCTGGAGGAGCGGCACGGCGCCGGGGCGCCCGCCGTGGTGATGGTCCCGATCGGCTTCGTGTCGGACCACATGGAGGTCCTGTACGACCTCGACACCGAGGCCACGGCGAAGGCGGCCGAGCTCGGCCTGCCGGTGCGGCGCTCGGCCACCGTGGGCGCCGACCCGCGGTTCGCCGCCGCGGTGCGCGAGCTGGTCCTGGAGCGCGCGGCGGCCGAGAGCGGCCGCGCGGTGACGCCCTGCGCCCTGGGTGCGCTCGGCGCCAGTCACGACCTGTGCCCGGTGGGCTGCTGCCCGGCACGCACCCCGAAGCCCGCCGCCGCGGGCGCCGACAGCCCCTTCGCCTGAGGAGCCCCCGTGACCGACCACTCCACCGCTCTGGACGGCCTGAAGGCCGAGCTCCTCGCCGTCGCCCTGGAGGCCGCGCACCGGGCCGGTGAGCTGCTGCGCGACGGCCGCCCGGACGACCTGGGGGTGGCCGCCACGAAGAGCAGCGCCGTCGACGTCGTCACGGAGATGGACATCGCGTCGGAGAAGCTCATCACGGACTTCCTCGCCGAGCGCAGGCCCGATGACGGCGTGCTCGGCGAGGAGGGCGCGAGCTCCGAGGGCAGCAGCGGCGTCCAGTGGGTGATCGACCCCATCGACGGCACCGTGAACTACCTGTACGGACGGCCGGACTGGGCGGTGTCCATCGCCGCGCGCGCGGGCGGCGAGACCCTCGTCGGCGTCGTGCACGCGCCCGTGCGCGGCGAGACGTTCCGCGCGGTGCTCGGCCAGGGCGCGTACGTCAACGACAGGCGGGCGCGCACCCGCCCCGCGCCCCCGTTCGAGCAGGCCCTGATCGGCACCGGCTTCGGGTACGTCGCACAGCGCCGCGCCCACCAGGCCGAGGTCGCCCGGGAGCTGCTGCCGCTCGTGCGGGACATCCGCCGCTGCGGCTCGGCGGCGATCGACCTGTGCGACGTGGCGGCGGGCCGTCTGGACGCGTACTACGAACGCGGCCTGAACCCCTGGGACTTCGCCGCCGGAGACCTCGTGGCGCGCGAGGCGGGTGCGCTCACCGGCGGCCGCCCCGGCGAGCCCCTGTCCGGCGAGCTGACGGTGGCGGGCCCGCCCGGCCTCTTCGAGCCCCTGCAGACGTTCCTGGACGAGCGGGGCGCCTGGCACGACTAGGCCGGGCCGTACGACCCGGGACGACACACCAGGGCCCCGGCCCCCGTGGACGCGGGGTGCCGGGGCCCTGGCACAGGACGTGTCGGCCGGTCAGGAGGACGAGACAGCGACCTCCACGCCGTGCTCGGCGGCCAGGCGGTGGAGGTCTTCCAGCTCGGCCAGCTCGACCTCGGCCAGGAAGTCGTCGCCCGTCTCGCGGGCCTGCGCGAGGTCGGATTCCGTGGTCTTTATGCGCTGCAGGAGACCTGCGGTGAATGCGTCCATGGTTGCGCCCCCTCGGCTGGGTCGTGTGGGTCGGTGGCACGGGGGTGTGCCCGAGAAGCGGCGATCACGTCCGATGACGCTGCGTGGAGCGCGCCGTGGCACATCACATACGAAGCGTGATCGCGGGGTGTAAGGCCGTCCTCCCCCCGGCCTTCCTCACGGAAACCTCAAACACCGGCGGAAGTCCGAGAAATTCCCGTGTTCCCAGGGGCACCGGCCGTCTTACAGCCGGTTTATGGCCGAAAGGGGCAGGATGGAGGTCTCACCCCCAGATCAGACCTGCCCTCGCCCACGGGAGAACCGGGGCCGGGCACAGAGGAAGGACAGCGACGTGCGCGTACTCGTCGTCGAGGACGAGCAGCTGCTCGCCGATGCGGTGGCCACCGGACTGCGCCGGGAGGCCATGGCCGTCGACGTCGTGTACGACGGCGCGGCCGCCCTGGAGCGCATCGGCGTGAACGACTACGACGTGGTCGTCCTGGACCGCGACCTCCCGCTCGTGCACGGCGACGACGTCTGCCGCAAGATCGTCGAGCTCGGCATGCCGACGCGCGTCCTGATGCTCACCGCCTCCGGCGACGTCAGCGACCGCGTCGAGGGCCTGGAGATCGGCGCCGACGACTACCTGCCCAAGCCGTTCGCGTTCAGCGAGCTGACGGCCCGCGTGCGCGCCCTGGGCCGGCGCACCAGCGTGCCGCTGCCGCCCGTCCTGGAGCGCGCCGGCATCAAGCTCGACCCGAACCGCCGCGAGGTGTTCCGCGAGGGCCGAGAGATCCAGCTCGCGCCGAAGGAGTTCGCCGTCCTGGAGGTCCTGATGCGCAGCGAGGGCGCCGTGGTCTCCGCCGAGCAGCTCCTGGAGAAGGCCTGGGACGAGAACACGGACCCGTTCACGAACGTCGTCCGCGTCACGGTCATGACCCTGCGCCGCAAGCTCGGCGAGCCCGCCGTCATCGTCACGGTGCCCGGCTCGGGCTACCGGATCTGATCTCCGGTGGCCGCGACACCGGCGCCGCCAGCGGCGCCCCCCAAGCCGACATGGGACCCTCGGAAGGTCGAACCGCCCTTCCCGTGGCTGCGCCCCACCATCCGCATAAGGCTCACGCTCCTGTACGGCGGCATGTTCCTGATCGCGGGCATCCTGCTGCTCTCGATCATCTACCTGCTCGCCGCGCAGGCGCTGAACGTGGGCAGTGAGCTGCCCTTCAAGATCGTCTCGGGCCGGGTGGAGAGCAAGGTCTGCGACCTGCCGAGCCGCGCCTCGCCGGACGAGTTCAACGCCGCGATGAACGCGTGCGTGAACGAACAGCGCCAGCACGCCCTGGACAACCTCCTGAGCCGCTCGCTGCTCGCCCTGCTCGGCCTCGCCGTGATCGCCTTCGCCTTCGGGTACGCGATGGCGGGCCGCGTCCTGTCGCCGCTCGGCCGCATCACCCGTACCGCACGCCGCGTGGCGGGCACGGACCTCAAGCGCCGCATCGAACTGGACGGCCCCGACGACGAGTTGAAGGAGCTCTCCGACACCTTCGACGAGATGCTGGACCGCCTGGAGCGCGCCTTCACGGCCCAGCAGCGCTTCGTCGGCAACGCCTCGCACGAGCTGCGCACCCCGCTCGCGATCAACCGCACGCTCCTCGAAGTACAGCTCTCCGATCCGGGCGCACCGCCCGAGCTCCAGCAGCTCGGCAAGACCCTCCTCGCCACCAACGAGCGCAGCGAGCAGCTCGTGGAGGGCCTGCTGCTGCTCGCCCGCAGCGACAACCAGATCGTCGAGCGCAAGCCCGTGGACCTCGCCGAGGTCGCCAACCGCGCCGTCGACCAGGCGCGCGCCGAGGCCGAGGACAAGGGCGTCGAGATCCGCGGCGAGCGCGGCCTCGCGATCGTGCAGGGCAACGGCGTCCTCCTTGAGCGCATCGCCCTGAACCTCGTCCAGAACGCCGTCCGGTACAACGTGAAGGAGGCGGGCTGGGTCGAGGTCACCACGGAGGCCCAGCACGGCCAGGCCGTGCTCGTGGTGACGAACACCGGACCCGTGGTGCCCGCCTACGAGATCGACAACCTCTTCGAGCCGTTCCGCAGGCTCCGCACGGAGCGCACCGGCAGCGACAAGGGGGTGGGTCTCGGCCTGTCCATCGCCCGGTCGGTGGCGCGCGCCCACGGGGGCCGTATCATCGCGGAGCCTCGTGAGGGGGGTGGGCTCGTGATGCGCGTCACCCTGCCGATCTGAGATGCTGCCGCGTGACCACGCCGGATGTTCGCTTTGAGCGGAATTTTCAGGATCTGATCCTGCTAATTTCGTGTGTGATCGATCACAGGAGCGAATTTCTGGACATCCACTCTCCGTGACCGCGAAAGTCGTCGGAAAGCCGGGAAAATCCGGGTTTTCGAGGGTCTTGATCACGGGAAGTACACGGGGTGGCGCCCGTGAAGTGCGACATTCGGACCGTGTACGGTCCCGATCGCCATCCAAACCGATCACCTCTTCAGGGGTGCGGTTGGGTGTCGATTGAGTAACAGACCTTGATGTGAGGCAAAATCTCCGCCTCAGGTCGGGCACAAGTCCGGCCTCTCACGCGTTACGTGCGCTGAGACACCGCAGACACCCAGAGGGGGAGAGCGACATGGCAACGGACTACGACACCCCACGCAAGACCGACGACGACGTCGACTCGGACAGCCTTGAAGAGCTGAAGGCCCGGAGGAACGACAAGTCCTCCTCGGCCGTCGACGTCGACGAGTTCGAGGCCGCCGAAGGCCTCGAACTGCCCGGAGCGGACCTGTCCAACGAGGAGCTCGCCGTGCGCGTGCTCCCCAAGCAGCAGGACGAATTCACCTGCATGAGCTGCTTCCTGGTGCACCACCGCAGCCAGCTGGCCCGGGAGAAGAACGGTCAGCCGATCTGCCGCGACTGCGACTGAGGCAGGGTCGGCCGTGACAGGCTCGACCCCGCCCGGGAAGAACCGCTTCGGCGACCACGAAGCGGACGCAGCCGTGCCCGCCGGCGAGACGGACGCCGAGCGGGGCCCTGAGGCCTCGCTCAGGCCTCCCGACGCGCCGGGAGCGGCCCCGGCCGACCTCGTCGGCCACCAGGGCCGGGACAGGGCGCAGAACGGCGCTGAGACGGCGTACGAGGCGGTCCCCGCGCTCGTGCACGAGGCGGCGGTTTCGTCGCCGCACCAGGCCGTCGAAGCCGTGGACACCGCGACGACGGCGGGAGACGAGGGCCCTGTGACCAAGGGCAAGCGTTTCGCCGCCGTCGCGAACGGCTTGAAGAACGGGGCGCTCCGCGGTGGCCGCGGAGCCAAGGCCGGCATCGGCTATCTGGCCGACCGGATCATCGAGAACGCCCCTCGGGTCCCCGTCCGGGACCTGGCCACCCTCCGCGAGCAGTTCCCGGGCCTCGGCCCCGATCAGCTCGCGGACAAGCTCATCGCGGGCGCGGCGAACGCCACCTCCACGGTGGGCGCCGGCGTCGGCGCCGCAGCCATGCTGCCGGTGCCTCCGGCCATGCCCGCGGAGCTCGCCGCCGAGATCACCGGCGTGGCCGCGATCGAGCTGAAGCTCATCGCCGAGCTGCACGAGGTGTACGGACGGCGCCCGCCCGGCACCCTCAAGCAGCGCAGCACCGAGTACCTGCGGTCGTGGACCGAGGAGCGCGGGATCGACGTGGCCAAGCCCGCGTCGGTGAACGCCGCGCTCGGCGGCCAGCTGAAGCGGGAGCTGCGCCAGCAGATCATGAAGCGCATGGTGCGGAACCTGCCGAACCTGATGCCGTTCATGGTGGGAGCCGCGGTCGGGGCGTTCATGAACCGCCGTGACACCAAGAAGCTCGCGGAGCGCGTCCGCGCCGACCTGCGGCGCACCCAGGTGCCCTGGGACGCCCTGGGGGAGCTGCCGCCGCTCACCGGCCCCAAGGAACTGGAGTCCTGATCCTCCGGCGATCCCGGCGCCGCAGGACGCGCGCCGCGTGCGGCGGGGCTACGACGCCGTGACCGTCCCCAGGGCCTTCGCCAGCGCCTGCGGGTTCCGCGTCGACACGTACACGTACGGGGTCGGGTCCTCGGGGTCCGTGATCTCGACGCGCAGGGCCGTCGGGATGTAGCTGCGCAGGACCATGAACGCGCGCGGGTCCGCCTTGTGGGTCCGCCAGGCGCGCGCCTCGGCCGCGTCCAGGGCCTCGGCGGGACCGAGCGCCGTCAGCGGGATCTTGGCGTCGCCCGCGACCAGGAAGCCCGCCACGACCCGGATGCGCACCGAGCCGTACGAGCTGGTGAGCACCGCCGCGAGCGCCGCGCCCGCGACCAGGCCGCCCAGGAACGGCAGGGTGCCGAACGGGAGCACGATCAGACCCGCCGCGATGCCGACGAGCACCGAGACGAGCCACCACGAACGGGGCGCGGTCAGGCGTTCTTCGTAAGGCTGCATGAAGCCAAGCTTGGCATGGTGCGCGACCGCCGCTGACGCGGAGGTAAGGTCTGCGCCTGTGAGTGGTACAACTGCGGCCCTGCGGCCTCCGGCCGACGCCATACCCCCCGTGCGCCACCCCGACGCGCCCGCGCCCGGGGAGCTGATCGGCGCGCACTACGCGCAGTGCTTCGGCTGCGGCGAGGGCCAGGCCCACGGGCTGCACCTCGCGGCGCGCGCCGGTGCGGGCGTCACCGTCACCGCCGAGTTCACCGTGCGCGAGGCGCACCAGGGTGCGCCCGGTCTCGCCCACGGCGGCGTGCTCGCCACCGCGCTCGACGAGACCCTCGGCTCCCTGAACTGGCTGCTGCGGGTGATCGCCGTGACCGGGCGCCTGGAGACGGACTTCGTACGGCCGGTGCCGGTCGGCACGGTGCTGCACCTGGAGGCCGAGGTCGTCGCCGTCGCCGGACGGAAGATCTACTCGCGGGCGCGGGGGCGCATAGGTGGCCCCGAAGGCCCGCTCGCCGTCCGTGCCGACGCCCTCTTCATCGAGGTGAAGGTGGACCACTTCATCGACAACGGCCGTCCGCAGGAGATCCGGGCGGCCATGAACGACCCGGACCAGATCCGGCGCGCCCGCGCCTTCGAGGTGAACCCGTGACCGACCGTGCCCCCCTGGACGTGCTGATCAGGCGCGTCGACCCCGACGTACCGCTGCCGGCGTACGCGATGCCCGGCGACGCCGGCGCCGATCTGCGGACGACCGAGGCCTGCGAACTCGCGCCCGGAGAGCGGGCGGTGCTGCCGACGGGGGTTTCCATCGCCCTGCCCGAGGGGTACGCGGCCTTCGTGCACCCCCGGTCCGGGCTCGCCGCCCGCTGCGGTGTCGCCATGGTGAATGCCCCAGGGACGATTGATGCCGGGTACCGTGGGGAGATCAAGGTGATCGTGGTGAATCTCGACCCGCGCGACAGCGTGCGGTTCGAGCGCTTCGACCGGATCGCCCAACTGGTCGTCCAGCAGGTCGAGAAGGTGCGCTTCCAGGAGGTTGCGGAGCTTCCCGGCTCGGCGCGGGCCGAGGGGGGCTTCGGGTCGACGGGCGGTCACGCTGCCGTGGGCGTCAGCCCGGGCGAACAAACGGGTGGGAATCGATACGCATCGGCCGTATCCGACCGGGAAGGACAGTGACGTGTTCGGACGTCGCAAGAAGAGCGGTGCCGCCGAGGACGCGGCGGGCGAGGCCGAGCAGGTCGTCGACGGCACGGAGGACGCGGAGTCCGAGGACGCCGCGCCCCAGCGCGTGCGACTGGAGCCGGAGCCGCGCCCGGACGGTCCCTGGGACGACTCCGAGGTCCGTGAGCCCGGCGAGGGCCGGGTGGACCTCGGCGGTCTGTTCGTGCCGGGGGTCGAGGGCATGGAGCTGCGCGTGGAGGTCGCGGGTGACGCGATCGTCGCGGCCACCGTCGTGCTCCAGGACAGCGCCGTGCAGCTGCAGGCCTTCGCCGCTCCCAAGCGGGAGGGCATCTGGGGCGAGGTCCGCGAGGAGATCGCCTCCGGCATCACCCAGCAGGGCGGTGTCATCGACGAGGTCGAGGGGCCGCTCGGCTGGGAGCTGCGGGCGCAGGTGCCGGTGCAGCTGCCGGACGGCACGGGCGGCTTCCAGGTCGTCAGGTTCGTGGGCGTGGACGGCCCGCGCTGGTTCCTGCGCGGAGTGATCTCCGGGCAGGGCGCGGTGCAGCCGCAGGCCGCGGGTCTGCTGGAGCAGATCTTCCGGGACACGGTCGTCGTCCGCGGCGAGGGCCCGATGGCCCCGCGGGACCCGATCGTCCTCAAGCTGCCCGACGACGCGCAGATGGTCGCCGAAGGCGTTCAGCAGGAGGACCAGGAGTCCTCCCGCTTCTCCGGCGGCATGGGCCAGCTGGCCCGGGGGCCGGAGATCACCGAGGTCCGCTGACGGCGCGCTGACGGCGACGCGGGCCGGAAAAGAAGGCCGTCGGCACCGGCACGAGAGCTGACGTGCAGCTGACGTAAAGCAGTGCGCACCAAGGGGCCGCACTCCCGAATCGGGAGTGCGGCCCCTTGGCGTATACGCGTGTGAACTGGTTGAACGCAGTGCCGTAAGAGATTCGTCAACGCCGCGCCAATGGCCGCTAGGGAGACGTCAACGGCGATCGAAATTCGCCATTGAGGCGGTTTCCTCGGGATGTCAGCAATTCCGAATCTCATCTAGGAGCACACGATGGCCGACGTGGCCTTCGTCGTCACCACGATCGCGGTCTTCGCGCTGGTGGCTCTCGTCGCCAAGGGGGTGGCGAAGCTGTGACCGCCGAAAACATCGTCGGCCTCGTCGTGGCCGTCGCCCTGCTCGGTTATCTCGTCCTCGCCCTTGTGTTCCCGGAGAGGTTCTGAGCCCCGACATGAGTCCCGTTCTCGCTGGCGTGCTCCAGCTCCTCGCGCTCGTGGCCGCGCTGGCCCTCGCGTACCGTCCGCTCGGCGACTACATGGCCGGCGTCTACTCCTCCGACAAGCATCTGCGCGTCGAGAAGTGGATCTACAAGGGCATCGGTGCCCACCCCGGCACCCAGATGCGCTGGCCCGCCTATCTGCGCGGCGTGCTCTCCTTCTCCCTGGCGAGCCTGCTCTTCCTGTACCTGCTGCAGCGGATCCAGGGCTCGCTCCCGGGCTCGCTCGGCTTCAAGTCGATCGACCCGGACCAGGCGTTCAACACCGCCGCGTCCTTCGTCGCCAACACCAACTGGCAGTCGTACTACGGCGAGCAGGCCATGGGCCACGTCGTGCAGACCGCCGGTCTCGCGGTGCAGAACTTCGTCTCGGCGGCCGTCGGCATCGCCGTCGCCGTGGCGCTGGTGCGCGGCTTCTCCCGCTCGCGCACCGGTGAGCTCGGCAACTTCTGGGCCGACCTGGTGCGCGGTGTCGTGCGCATCCTGATCCCGATCTCCGTGGTCGGCGCGCTCGTCCTGGTCGCCTGCGGCGCGATCCAGAACTTCTCCGGCATCCACGGCGTCGGCCAGTTCCTGGGCGGCGAGCAGCAGTGGAACGGCGGCGCGGTCGCCTCCCAGGAGGTCATCAAGGAGCTGGGCACCAACGGCGGCGGCTACTTCAACGCCAACTCCTCCCACCCCTTCGAGAACCCGAACCCGATCTCGAACCTCTTCGAGATCTTCCTGATCCTGGTGATCCCGTTCGCCCTGACCCGGACCTTCGGCCGGATGGTCGGCTCGCTCCGGCAGGGCTACGCGATCCTCGCCACGATGGCGACGATCTGGCTCGGCTTCACCGCGCTGATGATGTGGACCGAGTTCCACCACGGCGGCCCGGCGTTCGACCTCGCGGGCGGGGCGATGGAGGGCAAGGAGACGCGGTTCGGCGTCGGCGGCTCGTCGATCTTCGCGGTGGCCACCACGCTCACCTCCACCGGCGCGGTGAACTCCTTCCACTCCTCGTACACCGGCTTCGGCGGCGGGATCACGATGCTGGGCATGCAGCTCGGCGAGATCGCACCCGGCGGCGTCGGGTCCGGCCTCTACGGCATGCTCGTCATGGCGATCATCGCGGTCTTCCTCGCCGGTCTGATGGTCGGGCGCACCCCCGAGTACCTGGGCAAGAAGCTCGGCACCCGCGAGATCAAGCTCGCGGCCTGCTACATCCTCGTCACGCCCGCGCTCGTCCTCGGCTTCACCGGCGCCTCGATGGCGATGGACACGCCCAAGAACTCGATGACCAACGGCGGCGCCCACGGTTTCTCGGAGATCCTGTACGCCTTCACCTCCGGCGCCAACAACAACGGCTCGGCCTTCGCGGGCCTGAACGCGGACACGCAGTGGTTCAACACCACGATCGGTCTCGCGATGCTCCTCGGCCGGTTCCTGCCGATGGTGTTCGTGCTCGCGCTCGCCGGATCCCTCGCCGAGCAGCGGCCCATCCCGAAGACGGCGGGCACCCTGCGCACCGAGAAGCCGCTGTTCACGGGCCTGCTCGTCGGCACCATCATGATCATCACCGGTCTGACGTACTTCCCGGCGCTCGCGCTCGGGCCGCTCGCCGAGGGTCTCGCGTCATGACCACCCACACCAGGAAGCAAGAGGAGCGCAGCTCCATGACCACCGCTACTCCCACGCGCGCGCCGCACCAGGACGTGCCGACCGGCCACAAGCCGGACGACGGCAAGGTCGGCGGCGGTCTCTTCGACCCGGCCCAGCTCCTGAGGTCCTTCCCGGACGCCCTGAGGAAGCTCGATCCGCGGGTGATGGTCAAGTCGCCCGTGATGTTCGTGGTCCTGATCGGCTCGGTGCTCACCACCGTGCTCGCCTTCAAGGACCCGGGCGACTGGTTCGGCTGGACGATCGCCGCGTGGCTGTGGCTGACCACGGTCTTCGCCAATCTGGCGGAGGCGGTCGCCGAGGGCCGCGGCAAGGCCCAGGCCGACACGCTGCGCAAGGCCAAGACCGACACGGTCGCCCGGCGCCTGTCCGCCGACGGCGGGCCCGGCAAGAACGAAGTGCAGGTGCCCGGCACCGACCTGAGGATCGGTGACCTGGTCGTCTGCGAGGCGGGCGACATCATCCCCGGCGACGGTGACGTCGTCGAGGGCGTGGCGAGCGTCGACGAGTCGGCGATCACCGGTGAGTCGGCGCCCGTCATCCGTGAGTCCGGCGGCGACCGGTCGGCGGTCACCGGCGGTACGAAGGTCCTCTCCGACCGCGTCGTCATCAAGATCACGACCAAGCCCGGCGAGACCTTCATCGACCGGATGATCAACCTGGTCGAGGGCGCGGCCCGGCAGAAGACGCCCAACGAGATCGCGCTGAACATCCTGCTCGCCTCGTTGACCATCGTCTTCCTGCTCGCGGTCGTCACGCTCCAGCCGTTCGCCGTGTACGCCGGTGCCGAGCAGTCCATGATCGTGCTCTGCGCGCTCCTGGTCTGCCTCATCCCGACGACCATCGGCGCCCTGCTCTCCGCGATCGGCATCGCGGGCATGGACCGCCTGGTCCAGCGCAACGTCCTCGCCATGTCCGGGCGCGCCGTCGAGGCCGCCGGTGACGTCTCCACGCTGCTGCTCGACAAGACCGGCACCATCACGCTCGGCAACCGCCAGGCCGCCGAGTTCGTGCCGGTGCGGGGCACCACCGAGGCCGAGGTCGCCGACGCCGCGCAGCTCTCCTCGCTGGCCGACGAGACGCCCGAGGGCCGCTCCATCGTCGTCCTCGCCAAGGAGAAGTACGGGCTGCGCGAGCGCCACCAGGGCGAGCTGGTGGACGCCGAGTGGATCGCCTTCACCGCCCAGACCCGGATGTCGGGCGTGGACGTGGACGGGCGCAAGGTCCGCAAGGGCGCGACCGGCTCGGTCGTCGCCTGGGTCCGCGAGCGCGGCGGCACCGTCTCCGACGAGGCCCAGGAGCTCACCGACACGATCTCGCAGGCGGGCGGCACCCCGCTCCTTGTGGCGATCGAGGACACCGACGGCGCCCGCGTGCTCGGCGTCATCCACCTCAAGGACGTCGTCAAGGAAGGCATGCGGGAGCGGTTCGAGGAACTGCGCCGCATGGGCATCAAGACCGTCATGATCACGGGTGACAACCCGCTGACGGCCAAGGCGATCGCCGACGAGGCGGGCGTGGACGACTTCCTCGCGGAGGCCACGCCCGAGGACAAGATGGCGCTCATCAAGCGCGAGCAGGCCGGCGGCAAGCTCGTGGCGATGACGGGTGACGGGACGAACGACGCGCCCGCGCTCGCGCAGGCCGACGTCGGCGTGGCCATGAACACCGGCACCTCGGCCGCCAAGGAGGCCGGGAACATGGTGGACCTGGACTCCAACCCGACCAAGCTCATCGAGATCGTGGAGATCGGCAAGCAGCTGCTCATCACGCGCGGCGCCCTGACGACCTTCTCGATCGCCAACGACGTGGCGAAGTACTTCGCGATCATCCCGGCGATGTTCGCGGTGGTCTACCCGGGCCTGGACAAGCTCAACATCATGGACCTGTCCAGCCCCAAGTCCGCGATCCTGTCGGCCGTCATCTTCAACGCGCTGATCATCGTGGCCCTGGTGCCGCTGGCCCTGAAGGGCGTGCAGTACCGCCCGATGAGCGCCGACCGGATGCTCCGGCGCAACCTCGGGATCTACGGTCTCGGCGGTCTGGTCGCGCCGTTCATCGGCATCAAGGTCATCGACCTGCTCCTCTCCCTCATCCCCGGCATTGGGTGACTTGGCATGAATAACTCCGTCGGAAACACCGCCCGGTTGCTGGGCGCGGGCCTGCGGGCCGTGCTCGTCCTGACCGTGGTCTGCGGCGTGATCTACCCCCTCGTCGTCACCGGCGTCGCCCAGGCCGTCTTCCACAACAAGGCCAACGGCTCCGAGATCAAGGACGGCGGCAAGGTCGTCGGCTCCGAGCTCATCGGCCAGCGTTACGACCTGCCCCTGAAGAAGGGCCAGGAGACGCCGGACCCGGACCTGAAGTGGTTCCAGCCCCGGCCCTCCAACGGCCTCGGCAGCAACAGCGTGAACACCCGGTACAAGCTGCTCCTGTCCGGCGCGACCAACCTCTCGGGCGACTCCGGGGCCATGAAGGACAAGGACGGCAACGAGGTCTGCGACCCCAAGGCCGAGGACGGGCTGTGCGCCCAGGTGAAGGCCGCGCGGGACGCCGTGGTCAAGGACAACTCGACGGCCGACTTCAAGGTCAGCCCGTCGGACGTCCCGGTGGACGCGGTCACGTCCTCCGCCTCGGGCCTGGACCCGCACATCTCGCCGGAGTACGCCGACCTCCAGGCGCACCGGATCGCCGAGAAGAACCACCTGGACGTCAAGGACGTCGAGAAGCTGGTCGACGACCACACCGACGGCCGCGTCCTCGGCTTCATGGGGGAGCCCCGGGTGAACGTCCTGAAGCTCAACATCGCCCTGAAGCACCTGGTCGCCGCCAAGGGCTGACCTGCCCGTCAGCGGCCCGCGCACGGCCCGTGGGCCCCGGAGCACCCGGGGCCCGCGGGCCCGCTTCCGCGCGTCCGCGGGCCAGGACCATCAGGGTTGCGTCAAGGACCCTCGGGAACGCCCGCCTCGTCCGTTTTACCGCGATTGTTGGCCGTAAGGTCGACGCTGCGTACACAGCAGTTTCAGGAAGACAATGGGGCCATGGCACGCGGCAAGCTTCGGATCTACCTCGGTGCGGCACCGGGTGTCGGCAAGACGTACGCGATGCTGTCCGAGGCCCACCGCCGTGTCGAGCGCGGCACGGACTGCGTGGTGGCGTTCGTCGAGCACCACGGGCGGCCGCGCACGGAAGTGATGCTGCACGGCCTGGAGCAGGTGGAGCGCGGGGAGCTGGGCTACCGGGGCGCGGCCTTCACCGAGATGGACGTGGACGCCGTGCTGCGCCGGGCCCCGGCCGTGGCGCTCGTGGACGAGCTGGCCCACACGAACGTGCCGGGCTCGCGCAACGCCAAGCGCTGGCAGGACGTCGAGGAGCTCCTCGAAGGCGGCGTCGACGTCATATCCACGGTGAACATCCAGCACCTGGAGTCGCTGGGTGACGTGGTGGAGTCGATCACGGGGGTGCGGCAGCGCGAGACGGTGCCGGACGAGGTGGTGCGCCGGGCGGACCAGATCGAGCTGGTCGACATGTCGCCGCAGGCGCTGCGGCGCCGGATGGCGCACGGCAACATCTACAAGGCGGACAAGGTCGACGCGGCGCTGTCGAACTACTTCCGGCCGGGCAATCTGACGGCGCTGCGGGAGCTGGCGCTGCTGTGGGTGGCCGACCGGGTCGACGAGTACCTCCAGCAGTACCGGGGCGAGCACAACATCCGCTCGACCTGGCAGGCCCGGGAGCGCATCGTCGTCGGCCTCACCGGAGGCCCCGAGGGCCGCACGCTCATCCGGCGCGCGTCGCGCATGGCCGCCAAGGGCTCCGGCAGCGAGATCCTCGCGGTCTACATCGCCCGCAGCGACGGCCTGACCGCGGCCTCGCCCAAGGAGCTCGCCGTCCAGCGCACCCTGGTCGAAGACCTGGGAGGAACGTTCCACCACGTCATCGGCGACGACATCCCCGCCGCGCTGCTCGACTTCGCCCGGGGCATCAACGCCACCCAGATCGTCCTCGGTTCCTCGCGCCGCAAGACCTGGCAGTACGTGTTCGGCCCCGGCGTCGGCGCCACCGTGGCCCGCGACTCCGGGCCCGACCTGGACGTCCACATCGTCACGCACAGCGAGGTCGCCAAGGGGCGCGGGCTTCCCGTCGCGCGCGGCGCCCGGCTCGGCCGCTCCCGCCTCATCTGGGGCTGGCTCGCCGGTGTCGTGGGGCCCGCGCTGCTCACCCTGCTCCTGACGCACATCGACGCCGACCTCGGCCTCGCCAACGACATGCTGCTGTTCCTGACCCTCACGGTCGCGGCGGCCCTGCTCGGCGGCATGCTCCCGGCCCTCGCCTCCGCGGCCTTCGGGTCCCTGCTGCTCAACTACTTCTTCGCGCCGCCGCTGCACCAGTGGACGATCTCCGACGCCAAGAACATCGTCGCGATCTGCGTCTTCGTGTCCGTCGCGGTGTCCGTGGCGTCCGTGGTCGACCTGGCGGCCCGCCGCACCCACCAGGCCGCCCGTCTGCGGGCCGAGTCGGAGATCCTCTCCCACCTCGCGGGCAGCGTGCTGCGCGGCGAGAACAGCCTCGCCGCGCTCCTGGAGACCATGCGGGAGACCTTCGCGATGGAGGCCGTGGCCCTCCTGGAGCGCGAGAGCGACACGGCGCCCTGGACCTGCGCGGGCAGCGTCGGCACCGGAGCGCACGTGGGCCGCCCCGAGGACGCCGACGTGGACGTACCCGTCGGCGACCACATGGCGCTCGCCCTGTCGGGCCGGGTGCTGCCCGCCGAGGACCGCCGCGTGCTCGGCGCGTTCGCCGCGCAGGCCGCCGTGGTCCTCGACCGGCAGCGCCTGCAGTCCGAGGCCGACCGGGCGCGCACCCTCGCCGAGGGCAACCGCATCCGCACCGCCCTGCTCGCCGCCGTCAGCCACGACCTGCGCACCCCCCTCGCCGGGATCAAGGCGTCCGTGACCAGCCTGCGCTCCGAGGACGTGGAGTGGTCCGACGAGGACCAGGCCGAGCTGCTCGAAGGCATCGAGGCGGGCGCCGACCGGCTCGACCACCTCGTCGGCAACCTCCTGGACATGTCCCGCCTCCAGACCGGCACCGTCGCCCCCCTGATCCGCGAGATCGACCTCGACGAGGTGGTGCCGATGGCGCTCGGCGGCGTACCGGACGGCAGCGTGGACCTCGACGTCCCCGAGGACCTGCCGATGGTCGCGGTCGACAAGGGCCTCCTGGAGCGCGCCGTCGCCAACGTCGTGGAGAACGCCGTCAAGTACGCGCCCGAGGACGCGCCGGTCCTGGTGTCGGCGAGCGCCCTGGGGGACCAGGTGCAAGTGCGCGTCGTGGACCGCGGCCCCGGCGTCCCCGATGACGCCAAGGAGCGCATCTTCGAGCCGTTCCAGCGCTACGGTGACGCTCCACGCGGCAGTGGCGTGGGCCTCGGTCTCGCCGTCGCCCGCGGGTTCGTGGAATCCATGGGGGGCACCCTCAACGCCGAGGACACCCCCGGTGGCGGCCTCACGATGGTGCTGACGCTCCAGGTGGCGGTCGGCAGGCCGCCCGTCGTGCCCGACCTCTCCGCCCAGATGACCTCGTGACCGCCACCGCCGGCCGCGCACGGGGCACGACCAGCCGCACGAGCGGCGCTGACAAGCCCGAAAGGCAGGTAGGAATGACCCGGGTGCTCGTGGTCGACGACGAGCCGCAGATCGTACGCGCCCTCGTGATCAACCTGAAGGCGCGCAAGTACGACGTGGACGCGGCACCGGACGGCGCGACCGCCCTCCAGCTCGCCGCCGCCCGCCACCCCGACGTGATCGTGCTCGACCTCGGTCTGCCCGACATGGACGGGGTGGAGGTGATCAAGGGGCTGCGCGGCTGGACGCGGGTGCCGATCCTGGTGCTCTCCGCCCGGCACAGCTCCGACGAGAAGGTCGAGGCCCTGGACGCGGGCGCCGACGACTACGTGACCAAGCCCTTCGGCATGGACGAGCTCCTGGCCCGGCTGCGGGCCGCCGTGCGGCGGGCCGAGCCCACCGGGGCGGGCGAGGACGACGTCACGATCGAGACCGAGGACTTCACGGTCGACCTGGCCGCGAAGAAGGTCAACCGGGGCGGGCGCGACGTGCGCCTGACCCCCACCGAATGGCACCTCCTGGAGGTCCTCGTACGCAATGCGGGCCGTCTCGTCAGCCAGAAACAGCTCCTCCAGGAGGTCTGGGGGCCCTCGTACGGCACGGAGACGAACTACCTGCGGGTCTACATGGCCCAGCTGCGGCGCAAGCTGGAGACGGACCCGGCGCACCCTCGGCACTTCATCACGGAGCCGGGGATGGGCTACCGCTTCGAGCGGTGACCTGCCGGGGGCCGCGCACCGGCGTTGCGGGGGTGTCGGGCAGCACGGGTAGGCTCGGGGTATGAGTGCTGTTCCTGGATCCGACAAGCCCGCAGGGCGCTTCCGGCGCATGCTCGACCGGCTGTCGTCCTCCCAGCAGGACTTGGACTCCCAGGAACTGCGCGAGGACGCCGAGACGGCCGGCTGCACCCGCATCGGCGACTGCCACGACCGCCAGATCGTCACGGTTACTGGTACGTTGCGCACGGTCACCCTGCGGCCACGGGCCGGTGTGCCCGCCCTGGAGGCGGAGCTGTTCGACGGCTCCGCCGCGGTGGACGTGGTGTGGCTCGGCAGGCGTTCCATCGTCGGCATCGAGCCGGGCCGCCGCCTGATCGCCTCGGGGCGGATATCCATAGACCGCGGCCGCAGAGTGCTCTTCAACCCCAAGTACGAACTCAGACCGCTCGGACGGGAGTAGCCGGTGACGTCAGTCGACAAGCCGACCGACCAGGGCCTGGCGGGCGCGAGCCCCCAGGACACGGACACCAGGGCTCTGACGCAGGCCGCGCTCTTCGACGCCTTCGGCGGCATCCGCGGCACGGTCGAGACGATGGTCCCGGGCCTGCTGTTCGTGCTGATCTACACGATCACCAAGGACCTGCACAGCTCGGCGATCGCCGCGCTCGGCGTCGCGGTGCTCCTGGTCGTGGTCCGGCTGGTCCGTCGGGACACGGTCAAGCACGCGTTCAGCGGTGTCTTCGGCGTCGCGTTCGGCGTGGCCTTCGCCATGTTCACGGGCAACGCCAAGGACTTCTATCTGCCCGGGATGATCTACGGCACCGGCCTCGGCGCCGCCTTCTTCCTCTCGGCGCTCGTGGGCTTCCCGCTGCTCGGCCTGCTGCTCGGGCCGGTCTTCCGGGAGAACCTCTCCTGGCGCACCCGCAACCCGGGCCGCAAGAAGGCGTACACCAAGGCGTCCCTGGCCTGGGGCCTGATCTTCCTCGCCAAGTACGCGATCCTCTTCCCGCTGTACTGGTGGTCGGACACCGAGAAGCTCGGCTGGGTCCTGATCGCCCTGAAGCTGCCGCCGATGGTCCTCGCGGTGTACTTCACCTGGATCTTCCTGGCGAAGGCCCCGCCGCCGATCGATGTGTTCGCGGAGATGGAGGCGGAGGAGCGCGCCGAGGAGGAGCGCAAGGCGGCCGCCGAGCAGCAGCAGCGCCAGGCCTGATTTTCTCCCGCCTGCCCGCCCCATTTGGGGCGGGCAGGCGGAAACGCAGGTGGGGGGCGCCCGAACCTTTCGGGCGCCCCCCACCTGCGTACAAAGCCCTACGGCTCTAGTTGCGCGCTGACAGCAGGTCCTCCAGCTGCTCCTCGCGCGCCTGCGCGGCCACGAAGAGCAGCTCGTCACCCGCTTCGAGCGAGTCGTCGGGGGTCGGCGTGAGGACGCGCGTGCCCCGGATGATGGTGACGAGCGAGGTGTCCTCGGGCCACTGGACGTCACCGACCCGGGTGCCCGCGAAGGCGGACTCCGGCGGCAGCGTCAGCTCGACCAGGTTCGCGTCGCCGTGGCTGAAGCGCAGCAGGCGCACCAGGTCGCCGACGCTCACCGCCTCCTCGACGAGCGCGGACATCAGACGCGGCGTGGACACCGCGACGTCGACGCCCCAGGACTCGTTGAAGAGCCACTCGTTCTTGGGGTTGTTGACGCGGGCGACGACGCGCGGGACGCCGTACTCGGTCTTGGCGAGGAGCGAGACGACCAGGTTCACCTTGTCGTCGCCCGTCGCGGCGATGACCACGTTGCAGCGCTGGAGCGCCGCCTCGTCCAGGGAGGTGATCTCGCAGGCGTCGGCGAGCAGCCACTCGGCCTGCGGGACGCGCTCGACGGAGATGGCCGTCGGCGCCTTGTCGACGAGCAGCACCTCGTGCCCGTTCTCCAGGAGCTCACCGGCGATGGAACGGCCCACCGCACCCGCTCCGGCAATGGCGACCCTCATCAGTGACCGCCTTCCTCGGGGCCCTCGGCGAATGCCGCCTCGACCTTCTCGACCTCGTCGGTGCGCATCATCACGTGCACCAGGTCGCCCTCCTGCAGGACCGTCTGCGAGGTCGGCAGGACCGCCTCGCCGAGCCGGGTGAGGAAGGCGACGCGCACGCCGGTCTCCTCCTGCAGGCGGCTGATCTTGTGGCCGATCCAGGAGGCGGAGGCGTGCACCTCGGCGAGCTGGACGCCGCCGGTGGGGTCGCGCCACAGCGGCTCGGCGCCGGAGGGCAGCAGCCGCCGCAGCATCTGGTCGGCGGTCCAGCGGACCGTGGCGACCGTGGGGATGCCCAGGCGCTGGTAGACCTCGGCGCGGCGGGGGTCGTAGATGCGGGCGGCGACGTTCTCGATGCCGAACATCTCGCGGGCCACCCGGGCGGCGATGATGTTCGAGTTGTCGCCGCTGGAGACGGCGGCGAAGGCACCCGCGTCCTCGATGCCGGCCTCGCGCAGGGTGTCCTGGTCGAAGCCGACCCCGGTCACGCGACGGCCGCCGAAGCCGGAGCCCAGACGGCGGAAGGCGGTGGGGTCCTGGTCGACCACGGCGACCGTGTGCCCCTGCTGTTCCAGGGTCTGCGCGAGAGCGGAACCGACTCTCCCGCAGCCCATGATGACGATGTGCACGTCGCTACCCCGCGCTCCTCACGGCCCACTTGACCTGCGTAAATGCCCTACTCATGACTCTCTTTCGGCGCGCCTGCGCGGCGGCGGCGCATCCCGCCCAGCGGCTCGCGGTGCGGGGCGCTCCCGACCGGCCCGGTGTGATCCGGGTGCGTTTGCAGAGTCCACGGTAACGGCTTTCGCGCGCGGGCCGGAGCCGGAGTCCGCGCGCCCTCGCCGCGGGCCGCTAGTCGACGGAGCGCAGCATGCTCTCCATGGACCTGACCCGCACGTTCAGCTCGGTGAGCTGGTTGCGCACGGCGTCGGCCTCGGACCGGGCGGTGTCCAGGGCCTGGCGGTAGGCCTCCATCGCCGCCGCGTACTCGCGGTCGCGCTCGCGGCTGCGCTGCGTCTGGAAGTGCGCGACGGAGACGATCGCTCCGGCGAGTATCAGGAAGAAGGCGATCGGGATGATCGCGTCGCTCATGGGGGCGTCTCCTCGGGTGAGTGCTGTCCGGCCTCGCTCGCCCCGTCCTGCCGGGCCGCGGCAAGAATCGTATCCACGTTCAACCGCACGTCAAACGGCGCGAGTTCGAAGTACTTGAGGGCCTTGCCGTCGTCGGAGAGCTCCAGCCTGCCGAACACGAGGTCCGCCTTCTCCAGGCGCTCCAGGTGCATGTAGAGCAGGGGCCGGGAGACGCCCAGGCGCCGTGCCAGCTCGCTGACGTACATGGGGCCCGTGGCGAGCTCCTTGATGATCCGGATCCGCTGCGCGTGGCCCACCGCCGAGAGGAAGGCAAGCAGCTCCTCGCTGTTCATGGCCCGCCTCTGTGCCGTCCCGATACCTGTCAGCCAAGGCTTACGCACGCCGTGAAGCACTGTCAAACCCTCCGTCGACCCGGAGTTTCCCGCCGGATCTGACAGTTGACGTACTCATCCTTCACCTGTCAGTCTGCGCTTACACATCACATGTAAGTCAGTTCTTACACATGAAGCACGGCTATTCATGGGGGTCGGAGATGGGGATACGAGGGTCGGGCGGGGAGCGGCGGTCGGTGACCGTGCGGGTGGCGCGCTGGAGCGCGCTGCATCCGTGGCGGGCGATCGTCGGCTGGTTCGTCTTCGTGGCGCTGTGCCTCGTCGCGGGCAGCGCGGCCGGGATGAACAGCGCGGCCTCGGAGGACTTCCGGGTCGGCGAGGCCGGGCGCGCCGAGGCCATGGCCTCCGAGGGCGACCTGCAGATCAAGTCGCTGGAGCAGATCCTGATCAGCGGCAGGGCCGGGAAGCCGGACGAGGCCGCGGCCGACGCCGCCGTACGGGACGTCACCCGGCGGATGAAGCAGCTGCCCGAGGTCGACGAGGTGGGCGCGCCCGTCCGCTCCGCGAACGGCGAGGTCATCCGCGTACCCGTGACACTCAACGGCCCGGAGCAGGAGGCGCGGGAGATCGTCGTCCCGCTCCAGGAGCTCACCGAGAAGATCAAGAAGGCCCATCCGGGCGTGGTGATCGAGGAGACCGGCGCCGCGTCCGTGAGCAAGGGCGTCGACGACCAGCGGGACGAGGACCTCGCGTTCTCCGAGGCGATCACGCTGCCCATCACGCTGATCACGCTGGCCCTGGTGTTCGGCTCGCTGCTGATGGTCGGCGTACCGCTGCTGCTCGCCGTCACCTCGATCGCGGCGACCATGGGCCTGGCGATGCTGGCCTCGCACCTGCTGCCCGACACCGGCGTCGGGCTGAGCATGATCCTGCTCATCGGCATGGCCGTCGGCGTCGACTACACGCTCTTCTACCTCAAGCGCGAGCGCGAGGAGCGGGCCCGCGCGGGCGGCAGGCTCTCCTCCGAGGCGCTCGTCGAGGCCGCCGCCGCGACGGCGGGGCGCGCGATCGTGGTCTCCGGGCTCGCCGTCATCGTCTCCACCGCGGCCCTGTTCCTGGCCGACGACGTCATCTTCGACTCGCTCGCCACCGGCACCATCCTGGTCGTGGCGGTCGCCGTGGCCAGCTCGGTCTCCGTGCTGCCCGCGATGCTGGTCAAGCTGGGGCAGCGGGCCGAACGCCGGGCGGCCCGGCGCCGGGCCGAGGGCAAGCGCGTGCGGCTCCACGAGGAGCGGACGCCGGGCCGGTTCTGGAACGCCCTGCTCGCGCCCGCCCGCAAGCGCCCCGCACTCACCCTGGGGCTCGCGGTCCTGGCCCTGGTCGGCCTCGCCCTTCCCGCGCTCGACCTGAAGCTGAAGGACCCGGCCCGCGACAGCTTCTCGCGCGAGATCCCGGCGATGCAGGGGTACGACCGGCTGCTCGCCGCCTTCCCCGACGAGCGCCTGCGCTTCCAGGTCGTCGCCCGCTCCGCGCCCGAACGGTCGGACGACGTCGTACGCGCCCTGCGCGCCCTGGACCGCGAGGCCGCGGCCGACCCGCTCTTCGCCCGCCACGACACGCCGCGGATCAGGACGTCCGCGGACGGCCGCATCAGCACCCTGGACCTCGGCGCCCGGCACGCCACGTACGCGGACGAGGCCGTGCGGACCCTGGACCACCTCCGCGACGACTACCTGCCCGCCACCGTCGGCAAGCTGCACGGCGTCGAGACGGCCGTCAGCGGCGACGTGCCCCGCGGCGTCGACTACGTGGCCCACCAGAACGAGAAGCTGCCGCTGGTCCTCGGCGCGCTGCTCCTGCTGACGTTCGCCATGACCGTGTACGCCTTCCGGTCCGTCGTGCTCGGCCTGCTCGGCATCGTGCTCAACCTGCTGTCGGCCGCGTCCGCGCTCGGACTGCTCGTCCTCGTCTTCCAGGGCGAGTGGGCGGAGGGCCTGCTGTCGTTCGAGTCACTGCACGGCATCTCCTCGCGCGTGCCGCTGTTCCTCTTCGTGATCCTCTTCGGGCTCTCGATGGACTACCAGGTGTTCGTGGTCAGCCGGATCCGCGAGGCGGCGCTGAACGGCGTGCCCACCCGCAAGGCCGTCATCGACGGCATCGCCTCCTCGGCGAAGGTCGTCACCAGCGCGGCGATCGTCATGGTCACCGTCTTCGCCAGCTTCGTGATGCTGCACATCCTGGAGATGAAGCAGATGGGCTTCGTGCTCGCGGTGGCGGTCCTGGTCGACGCCTTCGTGATCCGCGTCATGATCCTGCCGGCGGCGCTCCTCCTGCTCGGCCGCGCCACGTGGTGGCCCTCCAAGGCGGTGCGGCGCGCCGAGGAGCGACTGACCCGCGGTTACGTTCCGCAGCCGGCCCCGGGCGCGGAGCCGCTGGTCACCGGGGTCGGGACGACGCCCGGACGGTGAGCGGGCGCGCCTCGGTCAGCGGTGGGTGGCCCGTCCGGTCCCGTGGGACCGGACGGGCCACCCACCCGTCGCTTGAACATCTCTTTAACCTTTTCCCCAGGAGGTCTTGACAAGTCGGGGGTACTGGGTGGGCGACACGCTGACGGAGCGCTTACGATCCTCTGCGTGTCCAAACTGACCGACGTGCCCAAACGGATCCTCATCGGGCGCGCACTGCGCAGCGACCGGCTGGGAGAAACGCTCCTGCCGAAGCGCATCGCCCTCCCCGTGTTCGCATCCGACCCGCTCTCCTCCGTCGCGTACGCGCCCGGCGAGGTGCTGCTCGTCCTGTCGATCGCGGGCGCGTCGGCGTACCACTACAGCCCCTGGATCGCCGTCGCGGTCGTCGTGCTGATGTTCACCGTCGTGGCGTCGTACCGGCAGAACGTGCACGCGTACCCGAGCGGCGGCGGCGACTACGAGGTCGCCAACACCAACCTCGGCCCCAAGGCGGGTCTGACCGTCGCGAGCGCCCTGCTCGTCGACTACGTCCTGACCGTCGCCGTGTCCATCTCCTCCGGCATCGAGAACCTGGGCTCCGCGGTCCCCTTCGTGGTCGAGCACAAGGTGCTCTGCGCGGTCGCCGTCATCGTGCTGCTCACGCTGATGAACCTGCGCGGCGTGAAGGAGTCCGGCAAGCTCTTCGCGATCCCGACGTACGTCTTCGTCGTCGGCGTCTTCCTCATGATCGCCTGGGGCGCCTTCCGCGGCTTCGTCCTCGACGACACCATGAAGGCCCCGACCGCCGACTTCGAGATCAAGGCCGAGCACCAGGGCATCGCGGGCTTCGCCCTCGTCTTCCTGCTGCTGCGCGCCTTCTCCTCCGGCTGTGCCGCGCTCACCGGCGTCGAGGCGATCAGCAACGGCGTGCCCGCCTTCCGCAAGCCCAAGTCGAAGAACGCCGCGACGACGCTCGCGCTCATGGGCGCCCTCGCCGTCACCATGTTCTGCGGCATCATCGGCCTGGCCATGGCGACCAACGTCCACATGGCCGAGAAGCCCGCCAAGGACCTCCTGGAGAACGGCGTCCCCGTCGGCGGCGACTACGTCCAGAACCCGGTGATCTCCCAGGTCGCCGAGGCCGTCTTCGGCAACGGCAGCTTCCTGTTCATCGTGCTCGCCGCGGCCACCGCCCTCGTGCTCTTCCTCGCCGCGAACACCGCGTACAACGGCTTCCCGCTGCTCGGCTCGATCCTCGCGCAGGACCGCTATCTGCCGCGCCAGCTGCACACCCGCGGCGACCGCCTCGCGTTCTCCAACGGCATCGTGCTCCTCGCGGGCGCCGCCGCCCTCCTCGTCTGGGTCTACGGCGCGGACTCCACCCGCCTGATCCAGCTCTACATCGTCGGCGTCTTCGTCTCCTTCACGCTCAGCCAGATCGGCATGGTCCGGCACTGGAACCGCCATCTGTCCACGGAGCAGGACCCGGGCAAGCGCCGCCACATGGTCCGCTCCCGCGCGATCAACACCTTCGGCGCCTTCTTCACGGGCCTGGTCCTGATCGTCGTCCTCGTCACCAAGTTCACGCACGGCGCCTGGGTCGCGCTGCTCGGCATGGTCATCTTCTACGCGACCATGTCCGCGATCCGCCGCCACTACGACCGGGTCGCCGAGGAGATCGCCGCCCCCGAGGGCCCGACCGACGACAGCGTGCGCCCCTCCCGGGTGCACTCCATCGTCCTCGTCTCCAAGATCCACAAGCCGACGCTGCGCGCCCTCGCGTACGCCAAGCTGATGCGCACGGACACCCTGGAGGCGCTGAGCGTCAACGTCGACCCGGCGGAGATCAAGGCCCTGCGCGCCGAGTGGGAACGGCGCGGCATCTCCGTGCCCCTGAAGGTCCTCGACTCGCCGTACCGCGAGATCACCCGCCCGATCATCGAGTACGTGAAGTCGCTGCGCCGCGAGAGCCCGCGCGACGCGGTGAGCGTGATCATCCCCGAGTACGTGGTGGGCCACTGGTACGAACACCTCCTCCACAACCAGAGCGCCCTGCGCCTCAAGGGCCGCCTGCTCTTCACCCCCGGCGTGATGGTCACCTCCGTCCCCTACCAGCTGGAGTCTTCCGAGGCCGCGAAGAAGCGGGCCCGCAGGCGCCAGGAGTGGAACGCGCCGGGGTCGGTACGGCGGGGGCCGGTGGAGAAGCGGGCGAAGGAGAAGAGCGGCAAGGGCTGAGCGGGCCCCTGGCGGGGCTCCTGCGCGGCCCGGGGCCCCTGCGCAGCCCGGGGTTCCTGGGCGGCCCGGGTACGCCTTCCGTGTGCCTGAGTGAGCGGCCGGACGACACCCACGTAGACTGGTGGGCTGTTGTCCGGCCGCTCATCCTTTGACGTTGTGGAGTCACCCCGCCATGCAGGCAGAACCGAAGAATTCACTGGTGGGGGAGGAGTACGAGGTCGAGGTCGGCCCCGTCGCCCACGGCGGCCACTGCATCGCCCGTACGGCCGAGGGCCGCGTCCTCTTCGTGCGCCACACCCTGCCCGGCGAGAAGGTCGTCGCGCGTGTCACGGAGGGCGACGAGTCCTCCCGCTTCCTGCGCGCGGACGCGGTGACGGTCCTCGAACCGTCCAAGGACCGCGTGACGGCCCCCTGCCCCTACTCCGGCCCCGGTCGCTGCGGCGGCTGCGACTGGCAGCACGCCAAGCCGGGCGCGCAGCGCCGCCTCAAGGGCGAGGTCATCGCCGAGCAGCTGAAGCGGCTCGCGGGCCTGACGCCCGAGGAGGCGGGCTGGGACGGCACGGTGATGCCCGCGGAGGGCGACAAGCTCCCGGCGGGCGAGGTCCCGCAGTGGCGCACCCGCGTCCAGTACGCGGTGGACGCCGAGTCCGGCCGGGCGGGCCTGCGCCGCCACCGCTCGCACGAGGTCGAGCCGGTCGACCACTGCATGATCGCGGCGGCGGGCATCAGCGACCTCGGCATCGAGCAGCGCGGCTGGGCGGGCATGGAGTCGGTCGAGGCCATCGCGGCGACGGGCTCCCAGGACCGCCAGGTCATCCTCACCCCGCGGCCCGGGGCCCGCCTGCCCATCGTGGAGCTCGACCAGCCGGTCTCGGTCATGCGGGTCGGCGAGAAGGACGGCGGGGTCCACCGCGTCCACGGCCGCCCCTTCGTCCGCGAGCGCGCGGACGGCCGCACGTACCGCGTCGGCAGCGGCGGCTTCTGGCAGGTCCACCCGAAGGCCGCGGACACGCTGGTGACGGCGGTCATGCAGGGCCTCCTCCCGCGCAAGGGCGAGACGGCCCTCGACCTGTACTGCGGCGTGGGCCTCTTCGCGGGCGCCATCGCCGACCGCGTCGGCGACGAGGGCGCCGTCCTCGGCATCGAGTCCTCAAAGCGCGCCGTCGAGGACGCCCGCCACAACCTCGCCGCCTTCGACCGCGTCCGCATCGAACAGGGCAAGGTCGAATCGGTCCTCCCGCGCACGGGCATCACCGAGGTCGACGTCATCGTCCTGGACCCGCCCCGCGCGGGCGCCGGCAAGACCACGGTCCACCACCTGGCGGGCCTGGGCGCCCGCCGCATCGCCTACGTGGCCTGCGATCCGGCTGCGCTGGCCCGGGACTTGGGGTACTTCCGGGAGGGCGGGTACCGGGTGCGGATGCTTCGGGCGTTCGATCTTTTCCCGATGACTCATCATGTGGAGTGCGTGGCGATTCTTGAGCCGGTGGAGAGGCGTCGCTGAGCTGTCGGCGGCCTTCGTCCGGGCTCGTTCCCATCGGGTTCCGGGCGGGCTGGTCCGTGTCGTCCGTCGCCCCGGTGGCCACCAGCGTGGCCCTTGGAGCTGCGAGGTACGCTCGGACGCATCGTCAACGCGGCCCGACGGGCTTCCGGCTCCATCTCGGTGGAGCCTCGAAGGACACGCCCCTACCCGCGCGAGTCACTTCGTGCTGCCTAGGGGAAGTCCTTGCTGTTCCGCGCGTCCGCGAAGACGGTCGCCGTCATGGCGCTCGACACGTCGCTCTACCACCACCTCGCCGAGCAGTTCTTCCACGCGCGCGGCTACCGGCCAGGTACCTCGGAGGTGCGTTCCTGGGAGCGGAGCCTTCCGGCGTTGACCGCCGTGCTCAACGACGCGGGGCTGGGCGACGTCGAGGTCATGGTCGAGTACACGCTGCCCCTGAACAGCAAGCGTGCCGATGTGGTGCTCGCCGGAGTCCATCCGGTGTCGGGCGAGCCGTCCTACGTCGTCGTGGAGCTCAAACAGTGGAGCCAGGCCGAGCCCGATGAGGACGACCTCGCCCTGTGTCGCGTCGACGCCTACGCGCACCCCGTGCTCAACCCCATCGAGCAGGTGCGGCGCTACCGCGAGTACCTCGTCGACTTCAACGGTGCGTTGGCCGAGCACCCCGGCCGCGTCAGCGGCGTGGCGTTCCTCCACAACGCCACGGAGTTCGGTGTCGGGGCTCTGCGCGCGAGGGAACGGGACGACCACGGTCAGCTGTTCACCGCCGAGCGGCGCGGGGAGTTCATCGACCACCTCCGTGCCAGGCTCAGCCCTGATCACTCAGGTGCTCACGCGGCCGATGAACTGCTGGCGGGCAGGACCGCCCCGTCGAAGCAGTTGATGACGGTAGCGGCCCAAGAAGTGCGGGAGCGAGCGGAGTTCGTCCTCCTGGACGAGCAGCAGGTCGCGTACCGGCTGGTGCTCAACGCCGTGCGCAGGGCCAAACGGTCCGACCACAAGGAAGTCGTGATCGTCACCGGTGGGCCCGGCACCGGCAAGAGCGTCATCGCGCTCTCCTTGCTCGGTGAGCTGTACCGGCAGGGCGTTTCCGCACTGCACGCCACCGGCTCACAGTCGTTCACCAAGACGATGCGGAAGGTCGCGGGCGCGCGCAAGCGGCAGGTGCAGGAGCTGTTCAAGTACTTCAACAGCTTCATGGCGACGGAGAAGAACAGCCTCGACGTCCTGCTGTGCGACGAGGCCCACCGCATCCGTGAGACCTCGGCCAACCGCTACACGCCCGCGGCCCACCGCACCGGCCGGCGGCAGATCGACGAACTCATCGACGCCGCCCGGGTCCCCGTCTTCCTCCTGGACGAGCACCAGGTGGTGCGCCCCGGTGAGATGGGTACCGTGGACGAGATCAGGGCGGCCGCGGCGGCGAAGGGTCTGGACTGCCATGTCGTCCCGCTGGAGAGCCAGTTCCGCTGCGGCGGCAGCGACGCGTACCTGCGGTGGGTCGTACGACTGCTGGGCCTGGAGCCCGGCGGCCCGGTGGAGTGGGAGCCCGACGACCGCATGAGCCTGCTGGTCGCGGAGAGCCCGGGGGAGATGGAAGCGTTCCTCCAGGCCCGCCGTGCCGGGAACTACAGTGCACGGGTGTCCGCCGGCTACTGCTGGCGCTGGTCCCCGGAGCCCAAGCCCGGTGAACCGCTGCCCGCCGACGTCGTCATCGGTGACTGGGCCCGGCCCTGGAACCTGCGAGGTGACCGCTCTGTCGCCGGGGCGCCCCCGGCCGCGCTCTGGGCCACCGACCCCGCGGGCTTCGGACAGGTCGGCTGCGTCTACACGGCCCAGGGGTTCGAGTACGACTGGTCCGGCGTCATCATCGGCCCCGACCTGGTCTGGCGGGGAGATCGCTGGGTGACGGACCGCACGGCGTCCAAGGACCCGGTTTTCAAGAGGTCCACGCCCGACGCCGATGTGGACCGTCTCATCCGTAACACGTACAAGGTGCTGCTGACCCGCGGAATGATCGGCACGATCGTGTACTCGACCGACGCGCAGACGCAGGAGAAGCTGCGGGAGCTGGCGTGCGCCGGGCTGGCGTACGACTCCGCCGCGGACGGCCGCTCCGAGGTGCGTGGCACCGCGCCGACTCGGTCGTGAACCTGTAGGCGCCCAGGGCGTTGAGAGCGTGATCCGGCCACGACGTCGGCCGTTCGAGCCGTGAGTGACAGATGCCGCTTCGTGGAGAGCGGCGGTGTTCTTATGATCGCCGGTACCGGTTGCGGCCCGACGGGCTTCCCCACGAGGACACGCCCCCACCCGCACGAGTCACTCGTGCCCTGGGGGGAACCATCTCGTGTCCATGCTCCTGCTGAAACTGGCGGCGCAGGATCTGCTCGCTCTGGACGCGAGGCGCCGCATGGTGTCGCACCTCGCCGCCAGATGGCGGCACTTCCGAGGGGCTGACGCCTCACTGACGGAGAGTTCCGCATGGGCGGAGAGCCTGGTCAGTCTCGCGAACGACCTGGTCGCCGCCGGACGCGGCAACGTAGAGATGATCGTCGAGTGCGCCGCCACGGTCGACGAGGCCGACCGGTCAGGTGCTCCCCGGCTCATCGATGTCGTTCTCGTGGGGCATCATCCGCAGGAACACCGACTGTCCGTGCAGCTCGTCGAGTTGAAACGGTGGTCCCTGGTGACCCGGGTGGAGCGGGCCACCGCGGAGGTGGTGCACGTTCCGGGGATGGGCACGAAGAAGCATCCCGCCCTGCAACTGCGTGAGTACTACGAGGCTTTCACCAGCGACAGGGGACCGTTCAGCGGGCTCGCGTTCGAATGCGGAGGCTTCGCCTACCTGCACAACGCCACGGACGACTCCGTACGGCCACTGATCGACATCGACGCGCCGACCGGCCCCTGTGCCCGCGTGTACACGAACGACGGGCGCGAGCGGCTCCTGGCCTCGCTCCGTGAGAGCTTCGCCGAAGAGGGCAGCGCCTCGGCCGCGGAGCTCCTCCTGCAGAGGATGGGTCTGCGCAACACGCCGCTGCTCGACGCCATGATCCGGTCACGCGGTGACGACAGCGTGTTCACGCTGAGGGGGCGCCAGAGGGAGGCCGCCGAGCAGATCCTGGACACGGCGTGCAAGGTGCTTCCCGACCCTGAGCGCCCCGCTCTCGTGCCCGATGAGAGACGTGTGGTCTTCCTGGTGACCGGCGGGGCCGGAACCGGCAAGAGCGCCATCGGACTCCAGGTCAAGGCGGAGCTGGAGGCGCAGGGCCGGTCGGTCAAGTACGCCAGCGGCAGCCGGGCGTTCAACAGCGCGATCCAGGAGCACGTGGGCTACGGGGACCGGGAGTTCAAGGAGACGTTCACCTACTTCCACAGCTTCGTGACGACCCCCGAACCGCCGCTGGACGTGCTGATCTGCGATGAGGCGCACCGTCTTCGCGACCGCTCGACCAGCCGGTTCTGGAAGCCCGAGAAGCAGGGCACACGACCGCAGGTGGACGAGCTCCTCGACGCGTCCCGGCTGACGGTCTTCTTCCTGGACGAGGACCAGACCGTACGGCCGAACGAGGTCGGCACGGTCGGCCTGATCGAGGAGGCGGCGCGGCGGCACGATGCCCGGCTCGTGCGGTACGGCCTTCGGGAGCAGTTCCGGTGCGGCGGCAGCGACGCCTACATCGGCTGGGTGCGCGCCGCGCTCGGGGTCACAGATGAGCCGCCGGAGCAGTGGGCACCGGACGGGCTCATGCACGTCGAGGTGGCGGACACCCCCGAGGAACTCGAACGCGTCATTCGTACCGAAGCACGGGCGGGCGCGTCCGCCCGTATGGTCGCGGGCTACTGCTGGCCCTGGACGAAGCCGCTCGGCGAGGAGAAGCGGCTGGAGGCCGACGTGCGCATCGGCGGCTGGCACCGGCCGTGGAACGCGGACAGCGAGAGCTTCTGTGCGGACGGCGCGCCCCCGTCGAAGATCTGGTCCGTGCACGAGAACGGCATCGACCAGATTGGCTGTGTGTACACGGCGCAAGGGCTGGAGTGGGACTGGTGCGGCGTGATCATGGGCGAGGACATGGTGTGGCGTGACGGCCGGTGGCTGTTCCGCCGGGGCAAGGCGGGCGAGGGCCCGGACCGAAGGATCAAGCGCGTCGGCACACCGGGTTCGTTCGACCCGAAGGTGAGGGCGTCGAGCGTCGACGACGACGAGTTCGCCCGGCTCGTGCGCCATGCCTACCACGTGCTGATGACCCGGGCGAGCCGTGCGACGGTGCTGTACTCCACGGATGAGGAAACGCGCGCCTATCTGAAGGGACGCGTCGGTGAGGTCGAGTTCCACGGGCTGCGTCCCACCTGGGAGAACCTGCCGCAGGAGGCCCGGATACCGCATCAGCCCCGACCGCGAAGAGGCAGGCGTCCCCGCCGGAACCGCAACGTGTCGGGGGCGCAAGGACCTGAGATGCGACTGTTCTGACCGGCGCTGTGCGCGGTGACGCGGAGTGGCGGGCTCTCCGGGCCCGCCACCTGCCTGGGTCAGAAGACCAGGCGCGCTGCCGCGACGAGGCACGCCACCATGAGGTTGGTGACGACACCTACGGCGACGTCGGCCAGGATCTCGCGAAACCGGTGACGACGTGCAGGCTTGTACTCAACGGGGTTCATGCGGCAACCACTCCTCGGGATGAGCTGGGAATGGCAGGGATCGCCCTACCGGGCATCCGCACTCACACCATGTGAGACACATGGTGGAAACCACTCGACAGCCGACCGGGCAGAGGCACCTGAACACCGCTGTCGTACCCTCCGGGAAGGTGCGCAGCGTCAACAACAGTAGTACACGCCCGAGTTGGGGGAAGGCTGCGGGGCGTCCTCAGGCCCCCGCCCCCGGATTCCCGCGCAAGTGGGCCAGTACCGCGAGCACCCTGCGGTTGCCCTCCGTCGGGTCCAGGGAGAGCTTCGTGAAGATGTTGCTGGCGTGTTTGACGACTGAGGCCTCGGTGACCGTGAGGCGGGTGGCGATGGTCTGGTTGTTGAGGCCCTGGGCCATCAGGGAGAGGACTTCTCGTTCGCGGGGGGTGAGGCGGGTCAGGGGTTCGGTGCGGCGGGAGAGGAGGACGCGGACGACCTCGGGGTCGATGACCGTTTCGCCCGCGGCGACCCGGCGCAGGGTGGTGAGGAAGTCCGCGACCTCGCCGACCCGGTCCTTGAGGAGGTAGCCGAGGCCCGTAAGGCCCGCGCCGTCGCCGGTCAGGAGCTGGGTCGCGTAGGCCGTGGCGACGTACTGGGAGAGGACGAGGACGGGGAGCCGGCCGTGGCGGGCGCGGAGGTCGAGGGCCGCTTTGAGGCCCTCGTCGCGGAAGTCGGGGGGCATGCGGACGTCCGTGATGACGACGTCCGGGCGCTCGGTCTCGACCGCGCGGGTCAGGGACGGGGCGTCGCCCACCGCCGCGACCACCTCGTGGCCGCCGCGCGTGAGCAGTTCCACGAGTCCGGCGCGCAGCAGTACGGCGTCCTCGGCGAGGACTACGCGGAGCACGGTACCTCCACTGTCAGTCGGGTCGGTCCGCCGACGGGGCTGGACACCGTCAGGCGTCCGCGCAGGATCGCCAGGCGGTCGGCCAGGCCGGTCAGGCCCGTGCCGCGGGCGGGGTCCGCGTCGCCCCGGCCGTTGTCGGTGATCGTCAGCGTAAGGCGTTCCTTCCGAAGGCGGCCGCGCACCTGTACTTCCGTGGCCCCGCTGTGTTTCGCCGCGTTCGTGAGGGCTTCCGTGATGGTGAAGTACGCCGTCGTCTCCACGGCGTCGGGCAGGCGGTGCGGCAGGTCGATGTCGACCGTCACGGGTATCGGGTGCCGCAGCGCGACCTCCGTGACCGCCGCGGCCAGGCCGTGGTCCGTGAGGACCTGCGGGTGGATGCCCCGCACCAGGTCACGCAGCTGGTCGAGGGCGTGGCGGGCCTCGCCCCTGCCGCGCGCGAGGAGTGCGGCCGCCGCCGGGTTGCCGTCGCCCAGCTCCATCTCGGCGAGGCCGAGCGTCATGGTCAGGGCGACGAGCTGCTGTTGCGCGCCGTCGTGCAGGTCCCGTTCGATACGGCGGCGCTCCGCCTCGAAGGCGTCCACCAGGCGTGCCCGGGAGCGGGTGAGTTCGACGACGTGCCGGGTGAGCGGTTCCTCGCGAGGGGCCAGGAGGAAGTGCGCCGTGCGTGTCTGTACGCCCGCAAGGAGCCCCGCCGCGTACGCGGCCAGGGCCAGGAACAGGAGTCCCGCGGCGGTGAACGGCAGGCCGGCCGGCGGGTGCGGGACCGCCTGCCCCGGGATGATCATCACCGTGTCCGGTGCCAGGGCCCAGACGATGACCGGGCACGTGACGAGTACGAGCGCGAAGAGCAGCAGCAGGGCCACGCCGAGGCCCGCGGCCGAGAAGACCAGGGCCAGCAGCCATGCGTAGCCGAGCTCCCGCCACGTCGCCCGCTCCCCGCACCGCGTCCGCAGCCGCGCGCGGAGCCCGGCGCCCTTGAGGGGGCGGTGCGGGTCGCGCAGCGGTGTCGGTTCGACCAGGCGGAGGCGGCGGCGCTCCAGGCGTCCCAGGGGGATGCCGGACAGCGCGGCCGCCGTCAGGAGGACCAGGCCGATCCCCACGGCGGACGTCAGCAGCCCTCCGGCTACGAGCACCAGCATGACGAGCAGCACCGCGAGCCCCAGCGGCACGCCCCCGCACACGTACGCCCAGCACCGCAGCGGCCAGGAGGAGAGGAGGAAGCGGTGGGGTGGGTGGTGGCGCATCACCGTCCATACGGTGACGGGTGCCGGTCCTGGTGCCGGTGCGGACTCCTCGGCCGTCCGGTCGTCCTGCGGGTGCCCCGGCATCGGTGCCCTCCCGCCGAATGTCGCCTTCCGCGATCACGCCTCGTGATCGGGAAAAGCCTAGGCGGGCGTCAGGCGGCCCGGGGAGTGGGCCTTCCGGTGTGCTCAGGGGTGGGTTTTCCCTACCCTCACGACCTTCGCGCCCGGCGCCCTCCGGCCTCCACGCCCGGCGCGTGCCCGCGCCCCGCCCCCCGCACCCGTGCGTCCCCGCGTCTGCCGCCCACCGCGAGCCGCGGCCACACCACAAGGAGCACCGGCAGCGCCAAGTAGCCGAACCGGCCCGCCGGTGCCAGGAGGAACGCCGTGCACAGGCCCGCCGCGAGGCGGTCGGCCGCGGCCACGGCGGTGGCGGGCGGGCGCAGGACGAGCGTCGCCGCGACCGCGGCTCCGCCGCACAGGAGCAGGGCCACGGCCGCGTACCAGCCGAGCGGGCCGAGGTCGGCGAGCAGGCGGCCGGGCAGGGGGCTCGCCGCGGGGGTGGGGACGTCACCGCGTCCGGTGGGGAAGGCGAGGACCTGGCGGACCATGGGGCCGGGCGTGAGCAGCGCGCTCGGCAGGGCGACGGCCACCGCCCCGGCGACCGCGGTGCCCGCGCAGCGCAGCGCGGCCCGGGTTCCCGACACGTTGCCGAGCAGTGCCGCGGCGACCGCCACCGCGGGCCACGCCGTCCACTTGAGCGCGCACGCGGCGGCGAGGGCGAGGCCCGCCGCCACCGGCCTGTCGCGCGCGGCGAGCGCGAGCCCGAGGCAGCACAGGCCCGCGAGCGGCAGGTCCACTCCGCTCACGCACAGCGGCAGGGCGACGACGGGGGAGGCGAGCAGGGCGGCCAGGCCGGTGCGGTACGCGGCCCGGGGCGTGTGGGCCGTCCCCGGCCGCGCGGCCAGGCACGCGAAACCCGCCCGCAGGCACACCAGGAACACCCCCGCGCACCACAGCCGCGCGTCCCCGAGGACCCGCAGCGGCAGCGTGGCGTCGCCGAACAGGGCCCGGGGCAGCCCGAACAGCGCCATCCCGGGCAGGTAGGGGGTGTACTCGCCGACGGTCCGGGGGTCGGTCAGATACGGGCTCGCCCGGTGGACGAGCAGGACGCCCGAGCGCTCGATCACCCCGACCTCGCTCTGTCCATGGCCGGTCAGGAGGAACAGCGCCAGCGGTACGACGACGGCGCCCGCGACCGCGCACCCCAGCGACAGCGCGCGGGCCCGGGGCCGGGGCAGCCACCACGCGGCGAGCGCGGCACCGGCGTATCCGGCCGCAGCGGAGAGCCCCCACGCGCGGTGCGTCGCCAGCGTGGAGACGAGGGGGAAGGCCAGGGCCCACGCGGCGGCGGCCAGCCAGCCCGCGACCCAGACGGCGCGGCGGGGCAGGGCGCCCGGCCACGTACGCGTACGTGGATCCGTGGCTCGCGGCGGGGGAGTCGTCGTCCTGTCGATCAGCACCCGTCCATTGCAGCCGCGCGGTACGGGTGCGGTCATGACAGGTAGATCGACACTTTGTGGTCGGGTTTTCCCGACCGCCCCGACCGCCCCGACCGCCCCGACCGCCCCGACCGCCCCGACCGCCCCGACCGCCCGACCGCCCCGACCGCGGGGGCGGAGGGGGGTGACGCCCGGCGGCGCCACCCCCCTTCCGGCCGTGCCGGATCAGGCCGCGTCCAGGGCCTCGATCAGGTTGGCGCGGGCCCGGGCCACGCGGGAGCGGACCGTGCCGACGGGGCAGCCGATGGCCGCGGCGGCCTCCGCGTACGGCTGCTGGAGGAGCTGGGTGAGGACGAACGCCTCGCGCCGCTCGGCCGGTATGCCCGCGAGGAGTTCGGCGAGCGCGATGCCGTCGTCGAAGCCGGGCAGGCCGCGCGGCTGGGCCTGCTCGGCGGCGGTCTGCCAGTCGTCGCGGTCGGAGAGCCGGGGCCGGGCGGCCGCGTGCCGCAGGCTGTCCACGACGGTGCGCCGCGCGATGGAGAGCAGCCAGGTCCGCGCCGAGGAACGGCCCTCGAACCGGTGCAGGCTGCCGAGCGCCCGCAGGAACGTGTCCTGCGCGAGGTCGTCGGCGGCCTGCGGGTCGGCGCTCAGGTGCGCCACGTAGCGCAGTACGTCGCGGTGCAGGGCCCGTACGAAACGGTCGACGGCCTCCTGGTCGCCGTCGCGCGCGGCGAGCGCGAGCCGCGTGACGGGTTCGTCGGCGGCGTCGGTGCGGCGGCCCGTCGGTCGACGGGGCTGGCCTTTCGGGATTTTTCGGGCAGGTGGGGTCGCCAGGGCAGCAGTCATCGCCTGTGGTCCTTACGGGTGTCCGGAAACCGGAGGTGCAGCATCCGGAGTGCGGAGTTTCGGGATCCGGCCGCGACGGCGCGCGGCCGGTGAGGGGTGTCGTACGGCCCGGTGCCGCCGGGTGGGGCGGTGCGGGCCGATGCCCGGTGCGCGGACGACGAGGGGCGGCGCGGCGCCGGGCGGCGCCGGGCCGGGGCCGCCGTCGTGGCGGGCCGGGGTACCGGCTGTCAGCTGACAGCGATCCCGAGGGGTGGGCCCCGTGAGGTGATGGCGTGGACGAGGAGCAGCCGCCGCAGCCGCCGCGCGCGGTGGTCGCGGCGCGGGCGCAGGCGCGGCCGGTGCGCGGGCGGCGGCAGCCGGAAGGCGAGCCGCAGCGGCGCCACCAGCCAGCCCGCCACGGCCCGGCCGATGCGGAACGCGGCGCGCTCGCCGTACGCGAGCCACAGGCCGCACAGCAGGGCGGCGATCAGGTGCGCGGCGAGCATCCCCAGCGGCGACATGCCGCCCATGTCGTGCCCGGCGTGCATGCCGGACATCGTGTCGGACATCGCGCCCGACATCGTGTCGCCGTGGCCCTCCGCGGAGGTCATGTGCGTCATGTCGTGCGCGCCGGGCGAGGGGACGGCCGTCTCCTGCATGCCCATCGAGTGCCGGGTGTGCCCGGCGGCCTCGTGCAACCGGTCCGCGAGTCCCGCGTCGGTCACGGCGCGGAGCGCGTCCGCCTCCGACATGCTTCCCATGCCGTCCGCCCCGCAGAGCAGATGGCGGGCCCACTGCTGGGCGAGGGACGCCCCGCCGGACGCCGAGGACTGGGCCGCGGCCTGCGCGAGCGAGAACCAGGTGTGCAGCGCGGCCTGCGCCACGACGGACGCGGCGGTCACCACGAGGACGCCGCGCTCACGCCCGGCCAGGAGCCAGGCCCCCGCGAACGTCGCGGCGCCCGCGCCCGGCAGCGCCCACCACGGCAGCGGGGACGCCGACATGAGGGCGTGGCCGGTGGCCGCGAGCAGCACACAGGCGGCCGCGAACACCGCGGCCCGTATCGCGCGACAGCTTCGGCCCCCAGACATGGCGGCCTCATCTTTGCATCCGCCCGGCGCGGCCAGCGGGCGGGTCCGGAATGTTCCGCACGGGGCCGTCGTGTGGCGCGGGTCACTCGGGGTGCCGGGAACCGGCGCGGGCGCGCGGCCGACTCCTGGTCGGCCGACTCCGATCGGCCGACCGTCGAGCAGGGGAGCGGCCGCGTGGCGAGAGAGCACGGAGATGCGGCGGCGGGGGCCGGGGGCGGGGCCGCCGCGTCGCGTACGCCCGCCGTCGGCGAGGCCGGGGCCGGGGCTGGGGCCGTGGCCGGGGGCGGCGAGGCTACGCAGGCGCGGGACGGTGGCGGTGCCCGGGCGCGGGGCGTGCCGACCGCGCTGCTCACCTGCGCCATGGCCTTCTCGATGCTCCAGCTCTTCCTGCTCGGCGCGCTCGGGCCGCGCCTGGTGGACGACCTCGACGTCTCGCCGACCACGCTCGGCCTGACCACGACGATCGGCTTCGGCACCGCCGCCGTCCTGTCGCCCGTCGGCGGCCGCGTCGTCGACCGGGTGGGACCGCGCCGCGCGCTGGCCGCGCTGCTCCTGCTCTCGGCGGTGGCCCTCGCGCTGATCGGCGCGGCGCCCGGCGCGGGCTTCCTGCTCGCCGCGGTCGCGCTCGGCGGCCTGCCGCAGGCCCTTGCCAACCCGGCCACGAACAAGGCGATCCTGGCGTCCGTGGAGCCCGCGCGGCGCGGCGCGGTGACCGGTATGAAGCAGTCGGGCGTCCAACTGGGGGCGTTCGCGGCGGGCCTGCCCCTGGCGGGGCTCGCCGGGTGGCTCGGCTGGCGCGCGGCGGTGTGGACGGCGGCGGGCGCGGCGGTGCTGACGGCGGCGTGGGCGCTGCGGGCGCTGCCCGCGACTGCGCCTGGGGGAGGCGGGCCTCGGCGGTCCGCGGGGCCTGCGCCTGCGGGGCCTGCGGCAGGCGGGCCTCAGCGGCCTGCCGGTGCCGCGCCGTCTCAGGCCGCCGGGGCCGCGCCTTCCCTGGCGGGTGAGGCCGCCCCGCCCAGGACGGGTGAGGCCGCCCCGCCCAGGACCGGTGGGGCCGAGTCTCCCCGGACCGGCGGGGCCGCTTCGGCGCAGCCGGGCGGCGCCATCGCCTGGCTCGCGGCCTTCTCGTTGCTGCTCGGCTGCGGCATCGCCTCGGTCAACACCTACCTCGCGCTGTACGGGGCGGACCGCCTCGACCTGCCGCCGGCGGCCGCCGCCGCGCTGGTGGCGGTGCTCGGCGTGGCCGGGATCGGCGGGCGCGTGGCCTGGTCGCGGGCGGCGACTCCCGGCCGGGCGCCCTGGCTGCCGGGGTGGCTCGCGGCGGGGGCGGTCGGCGCGGCGCTGCTGCTCCTCGCCGCGGCGGCGGTGGGCCCGCTGGTGTGGCTCGCGGCGGTCGCCGTCGGGGTGTTCGCGGTGTCGGCCAACGCGGTCTCCATGGTCCTCGTCATGCAGCGCGCCGCGCCCGGCCGCGCGGGCCAGGACTCGGCCCTCGTCTCCGCGGGCTTCTTCGCGGGCTTCGCCCTGGGCCCGCCCCTCTTCGGCGTCCTCGCGGACGCGGGCCGCTACGGCTGGGGCTGGGCCCTGGTCGCGGCGGAGTTCGCCGGGGCGTGCGCGGTGGGCCTGACGTGGGCGGTACGGGAGCGGGGCGCGCGGCGCCGGGCGGGGGAGGCCTGACGTGCGCGGACCCGAGGAGCCCCCCGCCTGGGCCGGTCCCGCCCTGCGCGCCGTGCTCGACCGGGCCGCCGTGACCCGGGCGGAGGTCGGCGCCCGCTTCCCGCTGTTCGCCGACCCCGCAACCGGTACGTGGACGACGACCCGGCGCGGCGCCTGGACCGGCGGCTTCTGGGCGGGCCTGCTGTGGCTCCGCGCCCGCTCCACGGGCACGGCGGAGGACCGCGACGCCGCGGCGGAGTGCACGGCCCGGCTCGCCCACTGGCTCCACGCGGACACGGCGACGCGCGGCCTGATCCTCTGGTACGGCACGGCTTCGGCGGGGCCTGCCCCTCCGGCGCCGGGCCCCGCCTGGCAGGACGGCACCGCCGCTGCCGCGCACGGGGAGGGCGCCGCGGGGCCGGGCCCGGCCGCCGCGCCGGATCGCCCCGCCGCTGCCGCGGGGGACCGCGCTCACGGGTCGCGCCCCGCTGCCGCTCCGGATCGCTCCGCCGCCCCCCGCGCGGACGCCGCCGCCCCGCCCGACCGCCCCGCCGGTCCACGCCCCGCCGGTCCACGCCCCGCCCCCGCCCCGAACCCCACCACCCCCGCCGCCCGAGCCGCCCCGCAGGCCGAGCGCCCCGCCGTGGCGGGCCACGGCCCCGGGTCCGGCCGGGCCTTCGCCTCGCCGGAGTCCGCCCCTGCCGACGGAGCCCCCGTCGACGCTGCCGCGCTGCGCGCCGAAGCCGCCCGGGTCTGTCTCGACGCCCTCGACCCCGGCCTGGGCCTCGTCCCCTGGGGCGCGGCCTTCGGAGGGCCGAGGCTCGTGGCGCGGGCCGATGCCGTGCCCGGGCTCGTGCCGCTGCTCGCCGCGGCGGGGCCGCGCGGGGCGGAGGCCGCCGCCGCGCATCTGCACCGGCACCTGGACCTGTGCCGGGCCGGAGCCATGGCCTGGCGGTACGTGCCGGGCGGCGGCTGGTGCCCGCTCGCCGAACCGGCGCCCGGCTGGAGCCGGGGCCGCGCCTGGCTGCTGCTCGCGGTCGCGGACGCGCTGGCGCGCGCGGACAGCGAGGTCTGGCGCCCTGACCGGCTGCGCCGGGCGGCGACGTGGCTCGGCGCGGCCCCGGCTCCGGGGGAACCTCTCGTGCCGCCCGCCGACACCGCCGAGCCGGGCGGCCTCCTCGACACCTCCGCCGCCGCGATCACCGCCGTCGCGCTGCTCAAGCTCGCCGCGCTGCCCGGCGCCGACGCCGGGCAGCTCACGCGGCGCGCGACCGCCGTCCTGCACCGCCTGGTGACGGCGCACCTGAGGGACGGGATGCTGCTCGACGGCTGCTACGACGCCGCCACCGGCACCGCCGAGCGGCACGAACTGGTCTGGGGCGACTACTTCCTGGCCCTCGGCCTCGCCGTCCTCACCGGCCTCGTCCACCCCGGCGACGTGTAGACGTAGCCAGGCGTCACGGGCGTAGCTACGCGTAGGCGTCCACGACGCGGCGCGCCACCGACGTGACGTGCAGCTCGTCCGGGCCGTCGAGGATCCGCGCCGCGCGTGCCGTGCGAAGGAGCGCGGGCAGCGGCGTGTCGGGACCGAGCCCGGCGGCGCCGTGGACCTGGATCGCCGCGTCCACGACCTGGTGCAGGGCACGGGCCGCGGCGACCTTCGCGAGGCCCACCTCGACGTGCGCGTCCTCGCCCGCGGCGAGCCGCGCGACCGCCTCGTGGACCAGCGGCCGCGTCGTCCGCAGCGCGAGCAGGGACTCGAAGACGTGCTGCTGCACGAGTTGGTGGGTGTGCAGCGGGCCGCGGGCGCCGCCGCGCGTGGCGGCGCGCCGGGCCAGCAGGTCGAAGGCCCGCTGGGCCTGCCCGAGCCAGCGCAGGCTCCGCAGCGTACGGCCGAGCTGGAGCCGTTCGGCGGCGACGGCGAGGCCCTCGCCGCGCTCGCCGACGAGGTGGTCACCGGGCACGCGGACCTCGTCGAGGGCGATCTCCCACTGGCCGCTCGCGCCGAGCACGGGCAGCTCGCGCACGACGCGGAAGCCGGGCGAGCGCGTCGGCACGACGAACAGGGACAGGCCGTGCCGGTCCCGCGGTGCGCCGTCGGTGCGGGCGAGCACGGTCACCAGGTCCGCGCCCGCCGCCCCGGACGTGAACCACTTGCGGCCGCTGACCACCCAGTCCCCGTCGGCCCGCCGCACCGCCGTGGTCGCGGTCAGGAACGGGTCGGTGCCGGGGCTCTCCGGTTCGGTCATCGCGTAGCAGGCGCGCAGCCCGCCCGCGACGAGCCCGGGGAGGTACGCGGCCCGGACGCGGTCGCCGCCGTGCCGCAGCAGCATCCGTACGTCGAGCAGCGGCGCGGAGCCGAGTGCGGCGGGCCCGTGGTCGCTGGCGCCCTCCGCCTCCGCGTGGCGCGCGTACGCGCTCAAGTCGAGGCCCTGGCCGCCCAGTTCGGCGGGCAGCGGCAGTGCCCAGAGGCCCGCGTCCCGGGCCAGGGTCCGCAGCGCGCGCAGCGCCTCGTCGGCCTCGGGCCCGCCCGCGTCCAGGACGCCCTCACGGGGCATGACGTGCTCCCGTACGAACGCCCCGACGCGCTCGCCGAGCCCCGGGGCCGCCCTGTCCGGCTCGTCGGACTCCCTCGACACCTTTGACTCCGTCAGCTCCGTCAACTCTGCCACCGACGTCTCCGTTTCCTTTCCCTCGCCGGGAACCCGCGGGCCCGGGCGCCCGACTGACTCTCCATGGAACTGGTCGGGCGCCGACGCCCCCGAGTTCCCGCCTTCGCGGCGGCCCCGGTGCGGCGGCCGCCGCACCGGAAGAGGAGACACGACGGACATGACCCAGGCAGCGTCACAAGACCTCACCGCACGGGCCGGGGCGCGGCCCCTCGACGCGTTGCGCTGCGACATCGGCGGGCCGCCCGAGCTGACCGGTGTCGTCGAGGCGCACCTGCGGCTGCTCGGCGCGCACACGGCCCGGCAGGCCGACGCGGGCGGCAGCGGACGCGCGGTGCTCGGCGGCGGGGGCTTCGGGCCGCAGGCGGCGGAGGTGCTGTGGACGGACCCGATGGGCCCGGCGCGCGACGCCGTGGCCGCGCCCGCGGACGTCGCTCCCGGTGGCCCCGGGCCCGGCCTCGGCGCCGTCCACGACGAGGCCACCGCCCAGGCCGTCACCGGTGTCATGTCCGTGCACGGGCGCCGCGACGGCTCCCCGCGCGGCCTCGGCGTCGACTACACCGCGACCGCCGCGGGCGTCCTCGCCGTGCAGGGCCTGCTCGCCGGGCTCGTCGCGGAGGCCCGCGGCGGGTCCGCGGGCCGGGTGACGACGAGCGCGGTGCGCGCGGGCCTGCTCGCCGTCTCGCAGTACGTCGCTGCGGCCGGGGCCGACGAGGGCGAGGCGGCGCCGCTCGCACCGGGCGGGCCGCCGTTCACCTCCGCCGACGGCGTGGTCTTCGAGCTGGAGACCCTGGACCCCGGCGCCTGGGCCGCGTTCTGGCGGGCCCTCGGCGCGCCCGCCGACGCGCTGCGCTCGGGCTGGCGCCCCTTCCAGTTCCGGTACGCCACCGCCTGCGCGCCCTTCCCCGAGGCCCTGCACACCACCGTGCGCGGCGCCGCCTGGAGCCGGATCCAGGCGGCCGCCGCCGCGTCCGGAGCCGAGGTGTGCGCGCTGCGCACGCTCGCCGAGCGCGCCGCCGAGCACGACCACGCGCCGCCGTGGACGCTCACGCCGTACGGCCCGGGCAGGCTTGTGGCGCGCCGTCAGGTCCCCACCGCCGACCGGCCCTTGGCCGGGATCACCGTCCTGGAGGCGGGGCGCCGCATCCAGGCCCCGCTGGCCGCGCACCTGCTGCGGCTGCTCGGGGCCGACGTCGTACGGATCGAGCCGCCGGGCGGTGACCCGCTGCGCGGCATGCCGCCCGCGTGCGGCGGCGTCTCCGCGCGCTGGCTCGCCCTCAACCGCGGCAAGGACGCCGTGGAGGCCGACATCAAGTCCCCCTCCGGCCGCCGCAGGCTGCGCGACCTCGTCGCCGACGCGGACGTCTTCCTGCACAACTGGGCGCCGGGCAAGGCCGCGCAGCTCGCCCTGGACGCGGACGACCTCGCGCGGGTCAACCCCGGCCTCGTGTACGCGTACACGAGCGGCTGGGCGGGCCGGATCGAGGGCGCGCCCATGGGCACGGACTTCATGGTCCAGGCGCGCACCGGCGTCGGCGAGGCCGTGCGGCCCGCCGACGAGCCGCCCGCGCCCTCCCTGATGACGCTCCTCGACGTCCTCGGCGGGCTGCTCGGGGCGGAGGCCGTGCTCGCGGGGCTGCTGCTGCGGGAGCGGGCCGGGGGGCGGGGCGTGCGGGTCGACTCCTCGCTGCTCGGGGCCGCCGACATGCTGGTCGGGCCCGCCCTCGCGCGGGGCGCGCGCCGCCCCGCCGGGTTCCGGCGGCCCCTGCGGACCACTGACGGGTGGGTGGCTCCCGCGGACGGGTGTGCCGGTGCCGTCGGCGCGTACGACCTGGGCGGTCTGGCCGCGGTCGACGCGGTGCGGTTGCTCTCTTCGCACGGGCTGGGGGCCGCCGTGGTCGCCCCCGGGCCGGGGGCGCTCCTGCCGGGGGCACTCGGGCGCGACGCGTACGGGGCGCCCGTGGTGCCGGACCCGTGGACCTTCGGCTGACGCCCGTTCCCTCGCGGGTGCGCCCCTGACCCGCCCCTTCCCGATTCCTGGGGGCTCCGCCCCCAGACCCCCGCTCCTCACACGCCGGAGGGGCTGGATCTTTCAGCCCGTCCGGCGTTTGAGGACGAGGCGCGGAGCGCCGAAAGAGCGGGGGCACGGGGGCGGCAGCCCCTGGATCGGGAAGGGGCGGGCCCGGGGCGCCCCGCGAGGGCCCCTCACCCTTCACCCCACCCCAAGGAGCCCCCATGCCCCCCGCCCTCCACGACCTCCTCCCCGTCGCCCTCCGCAGGAGCTGGGCGGTGGAGGGGGTCTGTCCCGACCTCGACCTGTACAGCCTGTTCCGGGCGCGGCAGGTCAGTGATCTGCATCGCGCGGCCGTCGTCGACGGCAAGGGCAAGCTCTGTTACACCGCCCTGGACCGCAAGGTCCGATGTCTGGCCGTCGGGCTCAGAGAGCTCGGCATAGGCCAGGGCGACGTCGTCGGCGTCCAGCTGTCCAACGGGCGCGACGCGGTCGTCACCGACCTCGCCCTCGCCGCCCTCGGCGCCGTCGCGCTGCCCTTCCCCGTCGGCCGGGGCGCGGCGGAGGCTACGAGCCTGCTGCGCCGCGCGGAGGCCGTCGCGGTGGTCGCGGCGGCGGAGCACCGGGGCGCGCACCCGGCGCGGGCGCTCGCCGAGGCGCGGGCCGCCCTGCCCGCGCTGCGCCACGTCGTCGCGGCGGGCCGGGGCCCGCAGCCCGAAGGTGCGCTCGCCCTGAGGGAGTTGCTGCGCTCCGACCCGAAGGACTTCGTGGCCGCGCGGCCCGACCCGGACGGCCCCGCCCGCATCCTGGTCTCCTCCGGATCCGAGGCCGAGCCGAAGATGGTCGCGTACTCGCACAACGCCCTGGCGGGCGGCCGGGGCAACTTCTTCGCCTCGCTCATGCCCGCCGGGGCGACCCCGCCGCGCTGCCTCTTCCTGGTGCCGCTGGCCTCGGCGTTCGGCTCCAACGGCACGGCCGTCGCCCTCGCCCGGCACGGCGGCACGCTCGTCCTGCTCGACCACTTCACGCCCGAGGCCGCGATCGCCGCGATCCGGGAGCACGAGCCCACGCACGTCCTCGGCGTACCGACCATGGCGCGGATGATCCTGGACCGGCTCGCGGCCGACGGCGGGACGCTGCCGCCGCCCACCGCGCTCGTGCTCGGCGGCTCCCCGCTGGACGCCACCACGGCGGCCGCCGCGCGGGAGGCCTTCGGCTGCCCCGTCGTGAACCTCTACGGCTCCGCCGACGGCGTCAACTGCCACACGGGCCTTGAGGGGTACGAGGAGGGCTCCGCCCGGGAGCACGGCGTCGTGGCGGGGCGGCCCGACCCTCGCGTCGCCGACATCCGCGTCGCCGACCCCGCCACCCACGAGCCGGTGCCGGACGGCGCCGTCGGCGAGATCGTGGCGCGCGGCCCGATGACCCCGCTGTGCTACGTCGGCGCCCCCGAGCTCGACGCCCGCTACCGCACGCCCGACGGCTGGGTCCGCACCGGCGACCTCGGCCTGATCGACGACGGCGGCGTGCTGCACGTCGTCGGCCGCCTCAAGGACGTGGTGATCCGCGGCGGCGCCAACATCAGCCCGGCCGAGGTGGAGCGCGAGCTGAGCGCCCATCCGCTGATCCGGGACGTGGTGTGCGTCGGCGTCCCCGACCCGGTCATGGGGGAGCGGCTCGCGGCCTGCGTGGTGCCCGTCTCCGGCGGGCAGGACGGGGCGCCCCTGACCCTCGACGCGCTCGGCGAGCACCTCGCGGGGCGGGGCCTCGACCGGGTCAAGCACCCCGAACGACTGCTGCTCGTCACGGAGTTGCCGCTGACCCCGGCGGGCAAGCCGGACCGGAAGGGCCTGCGGGAGCGAGCGGTTGCCGGTTCCTGACGCAGAAGACGCAGAAGACGCAGAAGACGCAGAAGCAGCAGCAGAAGGGCCCCGCCGGTTCCTGACCGGCGGGGCCCTCGTGCTGCGCGTGCTACTCCGCCCGCAGCGCCTTCTTCAGCTGAGCCGCCGCATTCCGGTACACCGGCAGCAGGTCCAGGTCGTCCCCGGGGTAGTTGACGATCTTCAGCTGCTCGGCGCCGGAGCCGGGCAGGACCGTGCCGGTCGACATGTGCGCGTTGTCGAGCACCAGCGCGGGCTTCTTCGCGGCCAGCTCGGCGACCTGGGAGGCCTTCACGGGCTCGGGGCCGTACGTGCCGACGGTGCGGGCGCCCGCCATCCGCGCCGACCAGGTGGTGAAGACCTGGCTGACCGCGGTGGGCGCCTTGCCGCCGGGCCAGGCCGACTTGAGGTCCGCGGACAGCTTCGCGTACTCACGCTCGAAGGAGGTCTTCCACTTCTTCGCGGACACCTCGGTGCCGAAGAGCCCGCCGAGCCGCGTCACCTCGCCGGTGGCCTTGCCCGCGTCGTTGTCGAGGTCGACCTGGACGAGCTCGGCCTTCGAACCCGCCGCCTCCTTGATCTTGTCGGCGTACGGCTCGAAGGGCGCGTACAGCACGAAGTCGGCCTTGGCGACGGCCGCGAGGTCGGAGGGCTTGGGGTCGTAGTCCGGCGCGTGGTGCGTGGACGGCGGCACCAGGACGGTGACGTCCTTGGCCCCGGCGGCCTTGGCGAACGCGCCCTCCCAGGTGGTGGTGGCGACGACCACGGGCCCGCCGCCCTCGCCCGCGTCGGTCTTCTTCGGCTGGTTCTCGTCGGCGCAGGCGGTGGCCGTGAGGGCGAGGGCGGCGCTCAGTGCCACGGCCCCGGCCGTGCGGGAGAGGTGCTGGGGGATGCGGACGCCGGTGCGCGCCATGAGGTGATGCTCCGTTCGGGGATGAGGTGGACGGCGAGGACGACGGCCCCCGCCAGCAGGACGAGGACGGGCCCGGGGGGCCAGTCCAGCCACAGGGCGAGCAGGAAGCCCGTGGTGTTCACGACGACGCCGATGGCCACGGCCCACAGCGCGATCGTGGTGAGCCGGTTGCCGAGGCGGCGCGCGGCGAGCGCGGGAAGCAGCGTGAGCGCGTCGACGAGCAGCGCGCCGGTCAGCTTGATCGCCCCGCCCACCGCGACGGCGACCAGGACGAGCAGCACCACGGTGAGCCCGCCGACGGGCACCCCGGAGCACTGCGCCAGCTCACGGTCGTACAGCAGCAGCGCGAGGTCGCGCCGCCGCCAGAAGAACAGCGCCGGTACGGCGACGGCGAGCACCGCGACGACGACGATGTCGGCGGTGGTGACCGACAGGATCGACCCCCAAAGCAGCGCGAACGCGCCGGAGGCGTTGACCCCGGCCACCGACAGGACGAGCAGCGCGGCCGCGATGGCCATGCTCATCAGCAGGCCCATCGCGCCCGACAGGCCGTCCGGGGTGCGGGCCAGGGGCGCCACGCCCGCGCCCGCGAGCGCGCAGGCCACCAGGGCGCACAGCATCGGGTCGAGCCCCGTGAGCAGCCCGACCGCGATGCCGAGCAGCGCGACGTGCATCATCGCGAACCGCACCGGCATGATGTCGAGCCCGACGATCACGACGCCGACGATCGGCAGGCCCACGGCGGCGAGCAGCAGCGCGAAGGCGGCGCGCTGCACCGGCACGAGCTGGAGCATGAGGCCGAGGTCGGCGGTGGCGAGGGTCATCCGGCCGCCCCCCTCACGGCATCGGTCGGCGGGACCTCGCGCAGGCGGCCCGCCGCCATGTCCAGGACGCGGTCGCACCGCGCGGCGAGCGTCCGGTCGTGCGTGACGACCAGGAGCGTGACGGGCAGCGCGGTGAGCAGCCCGGCGGCCTCCTCCTGGCCCGCGAAGTCCAGGGCGGCGGTGGGCTCGTCCGCGAGCAGCACCCCGGCACCGGCGGCGACACAGCCCACCGCGCGCGCCAGATAGGTCCGCTGGAGCTGGCCGCCGGACAGGGTGTGCAGCGGCTTGCGGCGCAGCCCTCCGATGCCCAGGTCCTCCGCCGCGTCCGCCGCCGGGCCCGGGGCGCCGCTGGAGTCCAGCAACTCGCCCGCGAGCAGCGGGAAGCGGCCCGTCGCGGGCTTCTGCGGCACCCACGCGCAGGCGCGCCGCCGCCAGGCCCGGTCGGCGGCCGAGCGGGTGCCGCGCCCACCCACGAGAACCGTGCCGCTGGTCTGCCGGTGCAGCCCGAGCACGGCCCGCAGCAGCGTGGACTTTCCGGAGCCGTTCGTCCCGGTCAGGGCCACGCGCTCGCCCGCCGCGACCTCCAGGTCCACGCCGTCCACGGCGACGACGCGCCCGTGCCCGCAGGTCACGTCGCGCAGCTGTACCTCAAGCCCGCCCATCGGCCCTCACGCGCCTTCCTTCCGCCGCCTCGGCTCACGCCGTGTGCGGCAGTAGTCGGACGGCGGGCGCGCGGAGTTCCCGTGCGCCCCGAAGGACGTCGTGACCGTACGCACGTCCCGGCCCGGTCGCGCCCTGCGCGCGGCCTCAGCTGCCGGGCCGCACCACCAGGGCCGTCACCCGCACCTCGCCGCTGTGCCGGAACCGGAGGACGAACGGCACCTCGGCGCCGAGCCGCAGGGCCTGCTTCGGGCGGAGCATCACGTCGAGCCCGTCGGGCTTCATGGTGATCCGCCTGCCCGCGGGCACGGTCGCCGACTCGACCATCCGCATCGACTCGACGTTGCGGCCCGGCCGCTCCACGGTCCGGCTGAGCATCACGTCGCCGGCGGCGGACGAGCGCACGGACTCCAGTACGTCGTCGGACTCGCCGGAGTTGGTGATCCGGAAGAACGCGGCGGTCTCCGCGACGCTGCCGTAGGTCAGGAACACCCGCCCGTCCGTCACCGAGATCCGCGCGGGCCCGCCCGCGGCACCGGCCGCGACCCAGGCCGTGAGCCCGCCCAGGGTCAGCGCGGCGGCGAGGACCGGCGCGAGCGCGGCGAGCAGGCCGGGGCGCAGCCGTGCGTACGGGGAGCTCATCGACGGTTCCTTCCCCGGGCCGCGCGCGGCACCGGCTCCCACGTCCGCAGGCGCAGGCTGTTGGCGACCACGAGCAGGGAGCTCGCGGACATGGCGACGGCCGCCGTCATCGGGCCGAGGCGGCCCACCGCGGCCAGCGGCACGGCGAGCGCGTTGTAGCCGAACGCCCAGACGAGGTTGGCGCGGATCGTGGCCAGGGTGCGCCGGGCGAGCCGGACGGCCACGGCGGCCGCGCCGACGTCGCCGCCCGCGAGCGTCACGTCGGCCGCGCCGATCGCCGCGTCGGTGCCGCAGCCCATGGCGATGCCCAGGTCGGCGCGGGCGAGCGCGGCGGCGTCGTTCACGCCGTCGCCGAGCACCGCGACGCGGCGGCCCTCGGCGCGCAGCCGGCCCACGAGCGCGGCCTTCTCCTCGGGCGTGCAGCGCGCGTGCACCTCGGTGATGCCGAGCTCGGCGGCCACGGCGTGCGCGGTCGCCGCCCGGTCGCCGGTGGCGAGCACCGGTTCGACGCCGAGGCGCCGCAGCCGGTCCACGGCGCGGTAGCTGCCGGGCCGCAGCACGTCGCCGACGGCGACGACCGCCTCGTCGACGCCGTCCACGCGGACGAGGACGGCGGTGCGGGCGGCCTCCTCCGCCTCGGCGAGCGCGGCGGCCAGCTCCTCCGGCAGCCCGTCGCCCGGCACGCACACCTCCACGCGGTGGCCCTCCACCACACCGCCGACACCGGTGCCGGGCGTCGCCAGGAACCCTTCGACCGGCGGCAACGCCCCGTCCTCCAGGTGCTCCTGTGCGTACGTCACCAGGGCGCGGCCCAGTGGGTGCTCCGAGCCCTGCTCCACGGCCCCGGCGAGCCGCACCACCGCGTTCTCGCCGAGGCCGCCGGGCACGGCGGTGACGCGCGCGACGGTCATGTTCCCAGTGGTGAGCGTGCCGGTCTTGTCCAGGACGACGGTGTCGACGTGCCGCAGCGTCTCCAGGGCCCGCGGCCCGCTGACGAGGACGCCGAGCTGGGCGCCGCGCCCGGTGGCGGCGAGCAGCGCGGTGGGCGTGGCGAGGCCGAGCGCGCAGGGGCAGGCGACGACGAGCGCCGCCACGGCCGCGGTCACGGCGGCCTGCGGGTCGGCCCCTGCGCCCAGCCAGAAGCCGAGCACGGTGACCGCGAGCGTCAGGACCACGGGCACGAACACGCCCGCCGCGGCGTCCGCGAGGCGCTGGGCGCGGGCCTTGCCGGTCTGGGCCTCCGTCACCATCTTCGTGATCCGCGCCAGTTGGGTGTCCGCGCCGACCGCGGTGGCCCGGACGACGAGCAGCCCGCCCGCGTTGACCGCGCCGCCGACGACGGCCTGCCCGGCGGCGGCCTCCACCGGTTCGCTCTCGCCGGTGACGAGCGACACGTCGAGCGCGGACGCACCCGAGACCACCACGCCGTCGGTGGCGACGCGCTCGCCGGGCCGCACGGTGAACTCCTGGCCCACCCGCAGCAGCCCGACGTGCACCCGCCGCTCGGTGCCGTCCGGGCCGCGCACCGCCACGTCCTTGGCGGCGAGTTCGGCGAGCGAGCGCACCGCCGCGCCCGTGCCGTGGCGGGCCCGTGCCTCCAAGAACCGCCCGGCGAGCACCGAGAGCGGCACCCCGACCGCCGCCTCCAGATACAGATGCGCGGCCCCGCCCCCGGCGGACGGCAGGAACGCGAAGGGCATCCGCATGCCCGGCTCGCCCGCCCCGCCGAGGAACAGCGCGTACGCCGACCAGGAGAAGGACGCGGCGACGCCGAGCGACACCAGGGTGTCCATGGTGGCCGCCCCGTGCCTGAGGCCCCGCAGCGCCCGCCGGTGGAAGGGCCAGGCGCCCCACACCGCCACCGGCGCCGCGAGGACGAAGCACAGCCACTGCCAGTTGCGGAACTGCCAGGCGGGCACCATCGACAGGGCGAGCACCGGCAGCGAGAGCAGCGCGGTGACGAGCAGCCTGGTGCGCTCGGCCCGCGCGCCGTCGTCCTCGGCGGCCCCGCCCGCCGCCCGCTCGGGCGCGGGCGGCGCGGGCACCTCGGCCGTGTAGCCCGCCCGTACGACGACCGCGACGAGCTCCTGCGCGGTGGTGTCCGCCGGGTGCGTCACCTGGGCGCGCCCGGTGGCGAGGTTGACGCTCGCACTGACCCCGTCGAGCTTGCCGAGCCGCTTCTCGACGCGGTTCACGCACGCGGCACAGGTCATGCCGCCGACGACCAGGTCGGTGGTCGTCACCTCGGGGGCGGGGGCCGTACCGGTGGCGGTGTCCATCAGCCGTGCCCTCCGTGCCCGCCGCCGTGGCCGCCCCCGGAGCCGCCGTCCCCGTCGGACGTCGAGGACCGCATGCCCGGCGCCACCGGTCCCACGGAGTCGCCGACTTGGTACGCGACGACGAAGACGACGGCGAGCAGCGCGAGGAACCCGAGCAGGGCGGGCGGCGGCCGCCAGGCGCGCGGCGGGGGTGAACCGGACGGTCTGGACGGACTGGGCATCGGCGCTCCCGAGACTGAGGCGGTGGCGCGGGCAGGGGACACCCGGCGCCGGGCAGGTGGTCGGGCGCGCGGGCGCAGAAGTTCCCGCCGAGGTGTCCTCCTCGTGTCGCAATTGGGCCAACCGGGTGAAGTGGCGTAAGAATTGCCTGGTACAGACGTTGAGGACGAGCCAGGACGGGGTTGCTCTGTGACCAGCAACGAAGCCACCGACGAACAGTGGGAGGGGCTCGCCCAGGTCGTGCCGCTGCGCGGCCGCAACGAATGGCCGTCGTGGCCGGGGCACCGCTCGCTGCCCGACGCCGAGACCGAGACCCGGCGGCGCTTCGTCGTCACCCGCGTCAACGTCTTCTCCGACGCCCGCGAGGTCGCCGAGAACCTGATGGCGCAGATCCCCGTCCTCCTCGACCTCAGCGGCGCCGAGACCGAGACCGCCAAGCGGGTCCTCGACTTCAGCAGCGGCGTCGTCTTCGGCCTCGGCTGCGGCATGCACCGGGTGGAGAAGAACGTCTTCCTGCTCTCGCCGCCCGACACCGAGGTGCAGGGCCTGGTGGAGGCGGCCACCGTCTGACCGGGCCCCCGGCGGGTCCCGCGCGTGTCCCGTAGCCCAACCGCCCAGCTCACACGGCCCGTTGGGTGGTGATCGCCCGATCGGGCGAAGGTCGGCCGGGCAAAACGGTTCGCCTGATCCACTTCGGCCTAGCTTCCGTGCATGACTGTGCACTCCCGCCGGACGTTCGCGCAGGATCCAGCGGCCCTGGCCCGGGACAAGCCGCGCGTCACCGAACTGCGGCTCTCCGCCTTCGCCGGGCACCGGGCCGCCGCGTTCCCGCTCGGCCCGCTCACGCTCTTCTCGGGGCCGAGCGGCAGCGGCAAGAGCAGCGCACTGCGCGCGTACGAGGCGCTCGCGCTGCTCGGCTCGGGCGCCGAACTCGTCGACGTGTTCCCGCAGCCCGCCCGCTGCGTGCCCGAGCGGGCCCGCGCCGACGGCCAGGCCCGCCGCGGCTTCCGCATCGGCTGCACCGTCGACGGCCCCGCGGGCCCCGTCCGCCTCGACGTCGCCGTGCAGGCCGAGCCGGAGCTGCGCATCGCGGGCGAGCGCCTGACCCGCGACGGGCTCACCCTCCTGGAGACCGCCCTGCGCGACCCCGGCCGCCGCGCCGTACAGGCCTCCTGGCACACGGCGGGCGCCGCGCCGGTCACCCGCGCGCCGCTGCCCGACGACCGGCTCGGCACGGCCCTGCTTCCGCTGCGCGTCGCGGGCAAGACCGACGGGCAGCGGCTCGTGCTGGCCGCCGCCGAGCAGGTCGTCGTCGCGCTGCGGTCGGTGTTCGCCTGCGACCCGCGCCCCGCCCGGATGCGCGAGCCGGTGGCGGTGGGGGCCGGGGGGCTCGCGGGCGCGGGCCGGCTGCTCGGCGGCTGCGACAACCTCGCCGAGGTCCTGTGGCGCACCCGCGCCGAGTGCGGCAACCGGCACGCCCAGCTCGTCGCCGCGCTGCGCGCCGGGTGCGCGGGGCCGGTCGCCGACGTCCTCGCCGAGCAGGCGGGCGACGGCGCCCTGCGTGCCGTCCTGGACCGCGGTGACGGGGTGCGGACGTGCGTGGGGCGGCTCGGCGACGGCGAACTGCGCTATCTGGCGCTCGCGCTCGTGCTGCTCACCGGCCCCCGGGTCCTGGAGGTCGACCCGGTCGCGGAGGTCCCGGAGGCGTACCAGAGCCTGACCGTCCTCGCCGACGGCTTCGACCGCTGCCTGGACCAGCGGCAGAAGCGGGCCCTCGCGGACCTCGCGGCCCGTGCGTGCGGGCGCGGGCACATCCGCCTGATCGGGGCCGTCGCGGACGCCACCTGGGCCGCGGCGGCCGACGGCGTCACCGTGGTGAACCTCGGACGGACGCGCTGTCACGGGATGTAGTTGACTGGGGCCCGTGACCGATCAAGACATCGCGGGACTGCAGCACCGGCTGGCCGAGTTCGCCGCCGCGCGGAACTGGGAGCAGTACCACACGCCCAAGAACCTGGCCGCCGCGCTCAGCGTCGAGGCCTCCGAACTCGTGGAGATCTTCCAGTGGCTGACGCCGGAGGAGTCGGCCCGCGTCATGGAGGACGCCGACTCCGCCCACCGCGTCACGGACGAGGTCGCGGACGTGCTCGCCTACCTCCTCCAGTTCTGCGCGGTGCTCGGCGTCGACCCGCTCGACGCGCTCGCGGCGAAGATCGAGCGGAACGAGCAGCGGTTCCCGGCGCCCTGAGGCGCCGCCCGGCGCACGCCCCGGGCCCCCCGCGGCGCACCCCTCGCGGGGCGCCCCGCGTACGCCCCGACGGCCGCGGGCGCCCGGCGTCAGACGATCCGCTGGGCCCAGCAACCCCGTAAGTCCGCCGCTGTCACCACCCGTTGGACAGCCGGAAAGAGGGTCAAAGACACCTCTTCGTCACTCTCCGGAGTGGATGCCTTGTCCACACTCAGATTTTTGTCCACAGATTTCAGGCTTCCTCTGGCTTTTCGAACGGAAGGCGCTCACTGTGGGTAGTGAACAAGGGAGTTCTGGTGTACGTGCCGCGAGTGGGCGCGGGATGAATGGGGACGGCGCATGGATGCGATGAGGCTCATCGAGGCGACGAGATGCGCCTTGGCGCGGAGTCAGGAGCCCGCGGCCATCGTGGCGGAGGTGTGGCAGTCCCAGGCTCTGGCCCAGGCGATAGGACACCGCCTCGCCGTCGCGGGCCCGCCGGAGTTACGGGGCGAGGCGCTGGGCCTGAGCGAGCTGAGCGGCCGGGGCTGCGGCCTCCTGGACCCGCCCCGCTCCCAGGCGGAGGAGATACGGGCGGCGGGCCTGACGGAGATAGGGGACGCCCACGACACCCTGCTCGGCCTCGGCGCCCTGCTCGCCGAGGCCGGGATCGCCCTCGTCTCGGTGGCGATGGGCGCCGAGGACGAGGGCCTTTACTGGCAGTGCATGGAGTCGATCGACGCGGCCGACGAGTCCAGGGACCGCGTGGTGGAGATGCTCCGCAGACTGGCCGCCCGCGAGCGGACCCTGTCGGACGAGAGCGACTGCGAGAAGTGCACCGGCACGGTCCTTGAGGGCTGACGCCCTCCGGCCCGGCCGGACGGCCCGCACACAGAGCGCTGGATGTACGGGCCGCCGGTCTTCGGGGGAAGCGCCCCCGAGGGGGCGCGGGTCTGTGCCCGCGAGGTCAGGCGCGGGGCTGGTCACCCTCCTGCGCGGGCGGCCGGGTGGACTGCTGAAGGTCGGCGTCCAGTTGCGTCAGATCCGCGTTGAGCGCTGCCATCAACTCTTCCATCTGTTGCAGCAGGCCCTTGGGCGCGCCCTGCGGCCCGGCCGGGGGCAGGGCGCGTTGCTGCTCTGGCACGACGTGGTCGCGCGCCTGCTCGGGCACGGCTTCCTGGGACATCACGGCCTCCTCGGCCCGCGCCCCGCGCGGGGCGGAAGCGTCCCGGCCCGACGAGGCAGTTCATGCGGCGGACGCGCCGACGGTGGCCGCCGGCGCGGGTGCCGGGCGGCCCGGCTCCGCCCGAGCCAACGATCTCCGGCTCGGGGGAGTCACTGGCACGGACCCGCCCCGGCCGCCGGGTTGACGGACTTTCACCCGACCGGTGCCGGTGGGGACCGGTGGGACAGACGAGGTTGACGGGCGTTCGAGCGTGCAGGATGGAGACATGGATCTGCGCATCTTCACGGAGCCCCAGCAGGGGGCCACCTATGACACCCTCCTCACCGTCGCCAAGGCCACCGAGGACCTCGGCTTCGACGCCTTCTTCCGGTCCGACCACTATCTGAAGATGGGCTCGGGCGACGGCCTGCCGGGGCCCACCGACGCCTGGATCACGCTCGCCGGGCTCGCCCGCGAGACGAAGCGCATCCGGCTCGGCACGCTGATGACCGCGGGCACCTTCCGGCTGCCCGGCGTGCTCGCCGTCCAGGTCGCGCAGGTCGACCAGATGTCGGGCGGCCGGATCGAACTGGGCCTGGGCGCAGGCTGGTTCGAGGAGGAGCACAAGGCGTACGGCATCCCCTTCCCCAAGGAGAGGTTCGCCCGTCTGGAGGAGCAGCTGGCGATCGTGACGGGCCTGTGGGACACGCCCGTGGGCCGGACGTTCTCCTACGACGGCTCGTACTACCAGCTGACCGACTCGCCCGCGCTGCCCAAGCCCGCGCAGGGCAGGGTGCCGGTCCTCATCGGCGGCCACGGTGCCGTGCGCACCCCGCGCCTGGCCGCGCGCCACGCCGACGAGTTCAACATCCCCTTCGCCTCCGTGCAGGACAGCGAGCGCCAGTTCACGCGCGTGCGCGAGGCCGCCGAGCAGGCCGGGCGCAAGGGCGGCGACCTGGTGTACTCCAGCGCCCTGGTGGCCTGCGTCGGCAAGGACGACGCGGAGGTCGCCCGGCGTGCCGCCGTCATCGGCCGCGAGGTCGAGGAGCTCAAGGCCAACGGCCTCGCGGGCTCCCCGGCCGAGGTCGTCGACAAGATCGGCCGGTACGCGGAGATCGGCGCGAGCCGGATCTACCTCCAGTGCCTGGACCTGTCCGACCTCGACCACCTGGAGCTGATCTCCTCGCAGGTCCAGTCGCAGCTGTCGTAGCCCCGGCGGCCGCGCCCGGCGGCCGGGAGACCCAGGTCACATCCGTCCATGTCACAGGGGTCCGGGCCACCTCGTCCCAGGGGGTGTAGGCACGGACCACCACCAAGGAGCACACCATGGACGCGCGACTGAACTACTTCGGCAGCCCGACCGCCGGGAAGGCGCTCAAGCACGTGATGTCGGCGGGCAGGATGCTCAAGGAGTCGCCGCTGCCCGCCGCGACGCAGGAACTGGTGGCGCTGCGCGTCAGCCAGATCAACGGCTGCGCCGCCTGCCTCGACATGCACACCAAGGAGGCCGCCGCGGCCGGAGAGAGCGCGGTGCGCCTGCACCTGGTCGCGGCGTGGCGGGAGGCCACGGTCTTCACCGAGGCCGAGCGCGCCGCCCTGGAGTTCGCCGAGGAGGCGACCCGGGTCGCGGACGGGGCCGGCGGGATCGGTGACGCGGTGTGGGCGCGCGCCGCCGAGCACTACGACGAGGAGCAGCTCACCGTCCTCGCCCTGCACATCTCCTTCATGAACATGGCCAACCGGCTGAATATCATCGCCCAGCAGCCCGCGGGCGACTACGTCCCCGGGCAGTTCCACTGAGCACCAACAGCACCATGCCCGGGGCCCGGCGGCGGACCCCGGGCCGGGGGAGGGAAGTCGGCGTGAGCAAGGTCGAGGAATTCGAGGAGCTGCGGTCGCTGCTGTTCTCGATCGCCTACCGGATCCTGGGCAGCGTGAGCGAGGCGGAGGACGCGGTGCAGGAGGCGTGGCTGCGCTTCGACGCCTCGCCGACCCAGCCCGTTTCGGCCAAGGCGTTCCTGTCCACCACGGTGACCCGGATCGCCATCGACGTGCTGCGCTCCGCGCGGGTGCGGCGCGAGGCGTACGTGGGCCCGTGGTTCCCCGAGCCGCTGCTCAGCGACCCGTATCAGGACCCGGCGCGGGCGGTGGAGCTGGCCGACTCGGTGTCGATGGCGGCGCTGCTGCTCCTGGAGCGGCTCAGCCCGCTGGAGCGGGCGGTCTTTCTGCTGCGGGAGGTCTTCGGCTTCGGGTACGACGAGGTCGCCGCCGCGGTGGGCCGCTCCGAGGCCGCGTGCCGGCAGCTGCTGGTGCGGGCCCGCAAGCACATGGAGGCCGGACGGCCGCGGTTCGAGGCGGACCGCGCGGAGCGGCAGGAGCTCGCGACGCGGTTCTTCGACGCGCTGAAGGACGGTGACGTGGGCGGCCTGCAGGACCTGCTCGCCGCCGACGTCCAGCTCGTCGGGGACGGCGGCGGCAAGGCCCCGCAGCTCGCCCGGGCCGTCGTGGGCGCGGAGAACGTGGCCCGGCTGCTCGGCACGGTCTTCCCCTGGCTGATCAGGATCGACGTGACGTGCGAGCCGCACGAGATCAACGGCCAGCCCGGCGCCGTCGTCCGCGACCGCGACGGCAAGGTCCTCCACACCCTGTCCCTCGACGTGCTCGACGGGCGGATCCAGACCATCCGCTCGGTGGTCAACCCCGACAAGCTCGGCCACATCGGCCCGGTCGGCGACGCCTGGGCCGTCGACCGCGAGGTCAAGCGGGTCCGCAGCGGGCGGGGCTGACCCGGGGCCCGCGCACCCCGGGCCGGGAGCAGCCGCATGGAAATGCCCGGGTGCGTTCGCACTGTTCGAGGTACGTTTGGGCGGACGCGCCGGGGGAGGGCGCCGTACCGGCGAGCTGACCGCGGACGGCGCACACGCACGGACACGAGGGCCGGGGAAGGACCCAGCCGTGATCGCCCACGCGCGCCCGTCCGATCCGAGCCGCATACCAAGGCAGACCCACCGTGTTCCTGACGATCAGCACGACCGGCAGCCCCGAACGTCCCGCGACCGACCTCGGGTTCCTGCTGCACAAGCATCCCGGCAAGGCGCAGGCGTTCTCCACGTCCTACGGACGCGCGCACGTCTTCTACCCCGAGGCGAGCGACGAGCGCTGCACGGCGGCGCTGCTGCTCGAGGTGGATCCGCTGGCGCTCGTACGGCGGGGCAAGGGCCGCGGCGGCGCCCCGGACGCGGCCCTCGGGCAGTACGTGAACGACCGTCCCTACGCCGCCTCGTCGCTGCTCGCCGTCGCGCTCAGCACGGTGTTCTCCAGCGCCCTGCGCGGTGTGTGCAAGGCCCTGCCCGAGCGCGCGGAGCAGCCGCTGCCGCTGCGCGCGGAGGTGCCCGCGCTGCCCGCGCGCGGCGGGCCCGGCCTGGTGCGCGCCCTGTTCGAGCCGCTGGGCTGGACGGTGCGCGCCGAGCCGGTGCCGCTGGACGAGCGCTTCCCGCAGTGGGGCGACTCGCGGTACGTGCGCCTCGTCCTCGACGCGCCGGACGGCACGCTCACGCTGAGCGAGGCACTGCGCCACCTGTACGTGCTGCTTCCGGTGCTCGACGACGCCAAGCACTACTGGGTCTCGGCCGACGAGGTCGACAAGCTCCTGCGCGCCGGTGAGGGCTGGCTCGCGGAGCACCCGGAGCAGAAGGTGATCACCAGCCGCTATCTGTCCCGCCGCTGGTCGCTCACGCGCGAGGCGATGGAGCGCCTGGAGCTGGTGCGGCTCGCCGACGCGGACGACAGCGACGTCACGGAGATCGACAACGCAGTGAACGAGGACGTCGACACCGAGGAGCAGCCGGTGCCCCTCGCCGTGCGGCGCCGCGAGGCGATCCTCGCGGCCCTTCAGGCCGCGGGCGCGGCCCGGGTGCTCGACCTCGGCTGCGGGCAGGGCCAGCTGGTGCAGGCCCTGCTCAAGGACGTGCGGTTCACCAAGGTCGTGGGCGTCGACGTGTCGATGCGCGCGCTCACCGTGGCGGCGCGGCGGCTGAAGCTGGAGCGCATGGGCGAGCGCCAGGCCGAGCGCGTGGAACTGTTCCAGGGCTCCCTGGCGTACACGGACAAGCGTCTGAAGGGGTACGACGCCGCCGTGCTCAGCGAGGTCGTCGAGCACGTCGACGTGGAGCGGCTGCCCGCCCTGGAGTACGCGGTGTTCGGCGCGGCCCGCCCCCGCACCGTCCTGGTGACCACGCCGAACGTGGAGTACAACGTGCGCTGGGAATCCCTCCCGGCGGGCCACGTCCGCCACGGCGACCACCGCTTCGAGTGGACCCGCGCCGAGTTCCGGCGGTGGGCGGAGTCCGTCGCCGGGCAGCACGGCTACGAGGTCGCGTTCGCGCCCGTCGGGCCGGACGACCCCGAGGTGGGTCCGCCCACGCAGATGGCGGTGTTCACGCGGGGCGAGCAGCCCGCGGGCCACGGCGGCGACCGCGTCAAGGAGGTGGCGGCATGACCAGGACCCTGCCCGTCACCGACCTCTCCCTCGTCGTGCTCGTCGGCGCCTCGGGCTCCGGCAAGTCGACGTTCGCGCGGCGGCACTTCAAGCCGACCGAGGTGCTTTCGTCGGACTTCTGCCGCGGTCTCGTCGCCGACGACGAGAACGACCAGAGCGCGAGCCGCGACGCCTTCGACGTGCTGCACTACATCGCGGGCAAGCGCCTCGCCGCGGGCCGCCGCACCGTCGTCGACGCCACGAGCGTGCAGAGCGAGAGCCGCAAGCAGCTGGTCGAGCTGGCCAGACGGCACGACGTGCTGCCCATCGCCATCGTGCTCGACGTGCCCGAGGAGGTCTGCGCCGCGCGCAACGCCTCCCGGACCGACCGCGCCGACATGCCGCGCCGCGTCATCCAGCGGCACACCCGCGAACTCAAGCGCTCGCTGCGGCACCTGGAGCGCGAGGGCTTCCGCAAGGTGCACGTCCTCAGGGGCGTCGAGGAGGTCGATTCGGCCGAGGTCGTCACCGAGAAGCGCTTCAACGACCTCACCCACCTCACCGGCCCGTTCGACATCGTCGGCGACGTGCACGGCTGCGCGAGCGAGCTGGAGTCCCTGCTGACCCGGCTCGGATACGTCGACGGCGTCCACCCCGAGGGCCGCACGGCCGTCTTCGTCGGCGACCTCGTCGACCGCGGCCCCGACACGCCGGGCGTCCTGCGCCGGGTCATGGGCATGGTCGCCGCGGGCAGCGCCCTGTGCGTGCCCGGCAACCACGAGAACAAGCTCGGCCGCCACCTCAAGGGCCGCAAGGTCCAGCACACGCACGGCCTCGCGGAGACGATCGCGCAGCTGGACGGCGAGAGCGAGGAGTTCCGCGCCCGGGTGCGGGAGTTCGTGGACGGGCTCGTCAGCCACTACGTCCTGGACGGCGGCGGGCTCGTCGTCTGCCACGCCGGGCTGCCCGAGAAGTACCACGGCCGCACCTCGGGCCGGGTCCGCTCGCACGCGCTGTACGGCGACACGACGGGCGAGACCGACGAGTTCGGGCTGCCCGTGCGCTACCCGTGGGCCGAGGAGTACCGCGGCCGGGCGGCCGTCGTGTACGGCCACACGCCGGTGCCGACGGCGACCTGGCTGAACAACACCATCTGCCTGGACACCGGCGCGGTCTTCGGCGGCAAGCTCACCTCCCTGCGCTGGCCCGAGCGCGAACTGGTCGACGTACCGGCCGAGAAGGTCTGGTACGAACCGGCGCGGCCGCTGCGCACCGACGCGCCCGGCGGACACGACGGGCGGCCCCTCGACCTCGGCGACGTGCACGGCCGCCGGGCCGTGGAGACCCGCAACGCCGGACGGGTGACCGTGCGCGAGGAGAACGCCGCGGCGGCCCTGGAGGTCATGAGCCGCTTCGCGGCCGACCCGCGCCTGGTGCCGTATCTGCCGCCGACCATGGCGCCCACGGCGACCTCGCAGCGCGAGGGCTACTTGGAGCACCCCGCCGAGGCGTTCGCGCAGTACGCGGCGGACGGGGTCGCGCGGGTGGTGTGCGAGGAGAAGCACATGGGCTCCCGTGCCGTGGTCCTGGTCTGCAAGGACGCGGCGGCCGCGCGCGAGCGGTTCGGCGTGGACGGGCCCACGGGCTCGCTCTACACCCGCACCGGCCGCCCCTTTTTCGACGACCCGGCGATGACCGAGGAGGTCCTCGACCGGCTGCGGGCCGCCGTGGGCGCGGCCGGTCTGTGGGCGGAGCTCGACACCGACTGGCTGCTGCTCGACGCCGAGCTGCTGCCCTGGTCGCTGAAGGCCACGGGCCTGCTGCGCACCCAGTACGCCGCCGTGGGCGCCGCGTCAGGGGCGGCCTTCCCGGACGCCCTGAACGCCCTGGAGGCGGCCGTCGGGCGCGGCGTCGACGTCGGCGACCTGCTCGACGCCCAGCGCGAACGGGCGGCGGACGCGGCCGCGTTCACCGACGCCTACCGCCGCTACTGCTGGCCGACCGACGGGCTCGACGGCGTGCACCTGGCGCCGTTCCAGATCCTCGCCGTCCAGGGCCGGAGCCTGGCCGCGCTGCCGCACGACGAGCAACTGGCCCTGATCGACCGCGTGGTGGAGCACGACGGCTCGGGCCTGCTGCGCACCACGCGCCGCCTGTACGTGGACACGGGCGACGAGGAGTCGGTGCGCGCGGGCGTCGACTGGTGGCTGGAGATGACCGGGCGCGGCGGCGAGGGCATGGTCGTCAAGCCGGTCGGCGCCCTGGTCCGCGACGGCAGGGGCCGTCTGGTCCAGCCGGGCATCAAGTGCCGGGGCCGGGAGTACCTGCGGATCATCTACGGGCCGGAGTACACGCGCCCGGAGAACCTGGCGAAGCTGCGCGGCCGGGTCCTCGGCCACAAGCGCTCGCTCGCGATCCGGGAGTACGCGCTCGGCCTGGAGGCCCTCGACCGGCTCGCGGAGGGCGAGCCGCTGTGGCGGGTCCACGAGGCGGTGTTCGCGGTGCTCGCGCTGGAATCGGAACCGGTGGATCCGCGTCTGTGACCTGCCGCGGTTCGCACGACACCGGTGTCCCGCCGGGCAGGACGCCCTGCGGGACACCCGGCGGGCGACCCGGGGGGCACCGGCAACGCGGCGCGTTGTGACGTGTTCTGGACGTGTTCTGGGCGCCTTCGACGCGTGTCCCGGCCGTCGAGAGGTGAGGATGGGGACATGGGATTCCACGTCGACTCCGAGGCCGGGCGGCTGCGCCGCGTCATCCTGCACCGCCCGGACCTGGAGCTGAAGCGCCTGACCCCCACCAACAAGGACGCGTTGCTCTTCGACGACGTCCTGTGGGTGCGGCGGGCAAGACAGGAGCACGACGGCTTCGCCGACGTACTGCGCGACCGGGGGGTGACGGTCCATCTCTTCGGTGACCTGCTCACCGAGGTGCTGAACGTGCCCGCGGCCCGGCAGCTCGTCCTGGACCGCGTCTTCGACGAGAAGGAGTACGGCCCGCTCGCCACCGACCACCTGCGCGCCGCCTTCGAGGCGCTGCCGTCGGGGGAGCTGGCGGAGGCCCTGGTCGGCGGCATGACGAAGCGTGAGTACCTGGAGCGGCACCCGGAGCCCACGTCCGTGCGCTTCCACTGCATGGACCTGGACGACTTCCTGCTCGGCCCGCTGCCCAACCACCTGTTCACGCGCGACACCTCCGCGTGGATCTACGACGGCGTGTCGATCAACGCGATGCGCTGGCCCGCGCGGCAGCGCGAGACCGTCCACTTCGAGGCGATCTACCAGCACCACCCGCTCTTCCACGGCCAGGTCGGCAACGTCTGGTCGCAGGGGCAGGCCGACTACCCCTCCACCATCGAGGGCGGCGACGTCCTGGTGATCGGCAACGGCGCGGTGCTCATCGGCATGAGCGAGCGCACCAAGCCGCAGGCCGTCGAGATGCTCGCGCACAAGCTGTTCGCGGCGGGCTCCGCGCGCACGATCGTGGCGCTCGACATGCCCAAGCGCCGGGCCTTCATGCACCTGGACACGGTCATGACGATGGTCGACGGAGACACGTTCACGCAGTACGCGGGCCTCGGCATGCTGCGCTCGTACACCATCGAGCCGGGTGTCGACGAGCGCGAGCTGAAGGTCACCGACCACCCGCCGGAGCACATGCACCGGGCGATCGCGGCGGCCCTCGGCCTGGACCGCATCCGGGTCCTGACCGCCACGCAGGACGTGCACGCGGCCGAGCGCGAGCAGTGGGACGACGGCTGCAACGTCCTCGCGGTCGAGCCGGGCGTCGTCGTCGCGTACGAGCGGAACGCGACGACCAACACGTATCTGCGCAAGCAGGGCATCGAGGTGATAGAGATCCCCGGCAGTGAGCTGGGCCGGGGCCGGGGCGGGCCGCGCTGCATGAGCTGCCCGGTGGAGCGCGACCCGGTCGGCGGCTGAGCGGGTCGGGCCGGGAGCCGACGGGGTGACCTCGAACGGGGGCCCCAAGGTCTGAGGGGACTCCCAAGAAAAAGGGGGGGTGCATACATTTGTGGTCGGTCGTATAGACTTCCAGTATCACGTATTCGCACCCCAGGAGCGCCCCCATGGCGAACGGTCCGACCAGCCTCGACCTCACCGGCCGCCACTTCCTCAAGGAGGTGGACTTCACCGCCGAGGAGTTCCGAGGTCTGCTCGCCCTGGCCGCGGAGCTGAAGGCCGCCAAGCGGGAGGGGCGCGAGCAGCGGCGGCTGAGCGGCAAGAACATCGCCCTGGTCTTCGAGAAGGCCTCGACGCGCACCCGCTGCGCCTTCGAGGTGGCCGCCGCCGACCAGGGCGCGGCCACGACGTACATGGACCCCTCGGCCTCGCACATCGGGCAGAAGGAGTCCGCGAAGGACACCGCCCGCGTCCTCGGCCGGATGTTCGACGCGATCCAGTACCGGGGCGACGCCCAGGCGACGGCCGAGACGCTCGCCGCCCACGCGGGCGTGCCCGTCTACAACGGCCTGACCGACGACTGGCACCCCACGCAGATGCTCGCCGACGTCCTCACGATGACCGAGCACTGCGCCGGGCCCCTGGAGCGGATCGCGTACGCCTACCTCGGTGACGCCCGCTTCAACATGGGCAACTCCTATCTGATCACCGGCGCCCTGCTCGGCATGGACGTACGGATCGTGGCGCCCCGGGCCTACTGGCCCGCCGAGCACGTGGTCGCCCGGGCGCGGGGCCTCGCCGAGGCCAGCGGTGCCCGGATCACGCTCACCGAGGAGGTCGCCGAGGGCGTCGCGGGCGCGGACTTCGTCGCCACCGACGTCTGGCTGTCCATGGGGGAGCCCGCGGAGGTCTGGGACGAGCGCATCCGGGACCTCGCGCCGTACGCCGTGACGATGGACGTCCTGCACGCGACCGGCAACGCGGACGTGCGGTTCCTGCACTGCCTTCCGGCCTTCCACGACCTGGAGACGACGCTGGGGCGGGCGCTGTGCGAGAAGCACGGGCTGAGCTGGCTGGAGGTCAGCGACGAGGTCTTCGAGTCCTCCCACTCGGTCGTCTTCGACGAGTCGGAGAACCGCCTCCACACGATCAAGGCGGTCCTGGTCGCCACGCTGACGGGCGGGGGCCCGGCGGAGACGGCGTAATCGGCCTGCGGCCTCGTCCTCGAACGCCGGACGGGCTTGCTGGTGCCGCAGCGGAGACTTTCAGCCCGTCCGGCGTTTGAGGACGAGGCGCGAAGCGCCGACAAGAGCGGGGGCGCGGGGGTGGCAGCCCCCGGATCGGGAAGGGGCGGGCTTGGGGAGCCCCGCTAGGGAGTCGCCGTCAAGGTGAACCACACCGCCTTGCCCGAGGCGGTCGGCCGGTGGCCGCAGGCCGTGCTGAGGGTGCGGATCAGCAGGAGGCCCCGGCCGTGCTCCTGCCAGGGGTCGACCTCGCAGCCGGGGACGGGATCGGAGAGATCGCCGGGCGGCGTGGGGTTGGAGTCCCGCACCTCCACCTGGCACTGCGTCGGCAGCAGCTCAATGAGCAGCTCTATCGGCGCGTGCCCCGGCGCGTGCTCGACCGCGTTGGCCACCAGCTCCGCGGTGAGCAGTTCGGCCGTGTCCGTGTCCGCCGTGGAGCCGATGTCGATGAGCGCCGTGCGGACCAGGGCGCGCGCGATCGGCACGGCGGCCACCGTGTGCGGCAGCGCGATGCGCCAGCTTGCGGGGGAGTGCGGCTCGGGCAAGTGCGGGTCCGTTCGGCGAGCAGGTGGTCCGGTGCGGTCCTGCCTTCAACCGTACGAATCCTAAGCGGAGTGGCGACAGGGTCCTTGGTCGGGCCTTCCCGGGACCACCGGCACGCCTGTCACCGGCCCGTCCCGCCCGGCCGATATCGCGCACTCGTGACGACAGTCATGGAACGGTGATAACTTCGAAAGGGGAACCCCCCGTCGCACTCCGCCGAGGAGGCCGCACGTCATGAGTCCCTTCACCGGCTCCGCAGCCCGCACCCCCGAGTGGGAGCATCTGCGCCTGACCGTCGACGAGGGCGTCGCCACCGTCACCCTCGCCCGCCCCGACAAGCTCAACGCGCTCACCTTCGGCGCGTACGCCGACCTGCGCGACCTGCTCGCCGAGCTGTCCCGTACGCGGTCCGTGCGCGCCCTCGTGCTCGCGGGCGAGGGCCGCGGCTTCTGCTCGGGCGGCGACGTGGACGAGATCATCGGCGCCACGCTCGCCATGGACACCGCCCAACTGCTCGACTTCAACCGGATGACCGGCCAGGTCGTGCGGGCCCTGCGCGAGTGCCCCTTCCCCGTGGTCGCCGCCGTGCACGGGGTGGCCGCGGGCGCGGGCGCGGTCCTTGCGCTCGCCGCGGACTTCCGGGTCGCGGACCCGTCGGCGCGGTTCGCGTTCCTGTTCACCCGGGTCGGTCTGTCCGGCGGCGACATGGGCGCCGCGTATCTGCTGCCGCGCGTGGTCGGGCTCGGGCACGCCACCCGGCTGCTGATGCTCGGCGAACCGGTGCGCGCCCCCGAGGCCGAACGGATCGGTCTGCTCAGCGAGCTGACCGACGAGGGCAGGGCCGACGAGGCCGCCGCCGCCCTCGCCCGCCGCCTCGCCGAGGGCCCGGCCCTCGCGTACGCGCAGACCAAGGCGCTGCTCACCGCGGAGCTCGACATGCCGCTCGCGGCCTCCGTGGAGCTGGACGCGGCCACCCAGGCGCTCCTCATGAACGGCGAGGACTACGCCGAGTTCCACGCGGCCTTCACCGCGAAGCGCGCCCCCAAGTGGCGGGGGCGGTGACCGTGCCCGCCGCGGCCTCCGCGGCCCCCGCCGTGCACCGGGTCGCCGTCATCGGCGGCGGCCCCGGCGGACTGTACGCCGCCGCCCTGCTCAAGCGCCTCGACCCGGCGCGCGAGGTCACGGTCTGGGAGAAGAACGCCCCGGACGACACCTTCGGCTTCGGCGTGGTCCTCTCCGACGAGACGCTCGGCGGCATCGAGCACGCCGACCCCGTGGTCTACGCGGCCCTGCGGGAGCGCTTCGTGCGCTGGGACGACATCGACATCGTGCACCGCGGCACCCGGCACACCTCGGGCGGCCACGGCTTCGCGGCGCTCGGCCGCCGGGGGCTGCTCGCCGTGCTGCACGAGCGCTGCCGCGACCTCGGCGTGGACCTCCGCTTCCGCACCGCGGCCCCGCCCGCCGCCGACCTTGCGACGGCGTACGACCTGGTGGTCGCCGCGGACGGGGTGCACAGCGCCACCCGCGAGGCGCACGCGGACGTCTTCCGGCCCGCCGTCACCAGCCATCGCTGCCGCTACATCTGGCTCGCCGCCGACTTCGCCTTCGACGCGTTCCGCTTCGAGATCGCCGAGACCGAGCACGGCGTGATGCAGCTGCACGGCTATCCGTTCGCCGCGGCCGAGTCCACCGTGATCATCGAGATGCGCGAGGAGGTCTGGCGGGCGGCGGGCTTCGCCGACGCCGATCCCGCCGAGTCCATCGACCGCTGCGCCAAGGTCTTCGCGGACGCCCTGCACGGCCGCGGCCTGCGCTCGAACAACTCGTCCTGGCTGACCTTCCGTACGGTCGTCAACGACCGCTGGTCGCACGGCAACACGGTGCTGCTCGGCGACGCGGCGCACACCGCGCACTTCTCCATCGGCTCCGGGACGAAGCTCGCCGTCGAGGACGCGCTCGCCCTCGCGGCCTGCCTCCAGGAGCAGCCGGACGTCCCGCGGGCGCTCGCGGCGTACGAGGCCGAGCGCCGCCCGGTGGTGGCGTCCACGCAGCGCGCCGCGCAGGCCAGCCTCCAGTGGTTCGAGGAGCTCGACCTCTACCTCGGCCAGCCGCCCCGGCAGTTCGCGTTCAACCTGCTCACCCGCAGCCGCCGCGTCACCCACGACAACCTGCGCCTGCGCGACGAGCGGTTCACGGCGGCGGTGGAGCGGGACTTCGGCTGCCCCGAGGGCACACCGCCCATGTTCACCCCCTTCACCCTCGGCGGCCTGACCCTCCGCAACCGCGTCGTCGTCTCCCCGATGGACATGTACTCCGCTCGGGACGGCGTCCCCGGCGACTTCCACCTGGTCCACCTGGGCGCGCGGGCCCTCGGCGGGGCGGGCCTCGTCATGACCGAGATGGTGTGCGTGAGCGAGCGGGGCCGCATCACCCCCGGCTGCGCCGGGCTCTACACCGACGAGCAGGCCGGTGCCTGGGCGCGCATAGCGGACTTCGTGCACGCCCAGGCGCCCGGCACCGCCCTCGGGGTCCAGCTGGGCCACGCGGGCCGCAAGGGTTCGACCAAACTGATGTGGGAGGGCATCGACGAGCCCCTGGAGCAGGGCAACTGGCCCCTGGTGGCCCCGTCCGCGCTGCCGTACACCTCGCGCAGCCAGGTCCCGCACGCCCTGCGGGCCGACGAACTGCCCGCGCTGCGCGAGGAGTTCGCCGCCGCGGCCCGGCGGGCGGCGCGCTGCGGCTTCGACCTCCTTGAACTCCACTGCGCGCACGGCTACTTGCTCTCCGGCTTCCTGTCCCCGCTCACCAACCGCCGTGACGACGCGTACGGCGGCTCCCTCGAAGCCCGGCTGCGCTTCCCCCTGGAGGTCTTCGACGCGGTGCGCGAGGCCTGGCCCGCCGACCGGCCGATGACGGTCCGCGTCTCCGCCACGGACTGGGCCGAGGGCGGCACGACGGCCGACGACGCCGTGGCGCTCGCCCGTGCCTTCGCCGCCCACGGCGCCGACGCCATCGACGTCTCCACGGGCCAGGTGGTCTCCGACGACGCCCCCGCCTACGGCCGTTCGTACCAGACGCCGTACGCGGACCGCATCCGCAACGAGACCGGCCTCCCCGTCATCGCGGTCGGGGCCATCTCGTCCTGGGACGACGTCAACTCCCTGCTCCTGGCGGGCCGCACCGACCTCTGCGCCCTGGCCCGCCCGCACCTGTACGACCCCCACTGGACCCTCCACGCGGCCGCCGAGCAGGACTACCAGGGCCCCGCCGCCCCGTGGCCCCGCCCCTACCGGGCCGGCAGCCGCCGCCCCCGGACGGGCCGCACGGACGCCCCGAAGCCGCGGCTCAGTCTCTGAGGGCCGGCCCGTCCCCGGCCACGAAGTCCGCTCCGGCTCGGTGGAGGCGGTCGTGGAGGCCCTGGAAGACCTCCGCCGAGCGGGTGCCCGGCCAGTACTCCGGGAGGAGTTCCGCGGGGAGGCCGGGGTCGACGTAGGGGAGGTGGCGCCAGGTGTCGAGGGCCAGCAGGTAGTCGCGGTAGGCCTGTTGCGGGGGCGTGTCGGGGCGGGCGTGCCAGGCGCGCAGGACCGGGCCGTGGCGGTCGAGGAAGGCCTCGTGCTCCTTGGCGATGGCGGCGAGGTCCCACCAGCGCGCCACCGCCTCGGCGGTGGGGGTGAAGCCCAGGTGCTCGCCCCGGAAGAGGTCGACGTACGCCGTGAGGCCGAGGCGCTCCAGGGTGTGCCGGGTCTCGTCGTGGAGGCGGGCGGGGGCGATCCAGACGCCCGGCGCGGCCGTGCCGAAGCCGAGGCCCGCCAGGCGTGAGCGCAGCACGTGGCGCTTGTTGCGCTCCGCCTCCGGGACGGAGAACACGGCAAGCACCCAGCCGCCGTCGCGGCGCCCGCCCGCGGCCGGGTAGATGCGCCGGTCGCCGTCGTCGAGGAGCTGGCGTGCCTCCGCGGACAGCTCGTACCCCGCGGCCCCGCCGGACGTGCGCGCGGGCACGAGGAGCCCGCGCCGCTTGAGGCGGGACACCGACGAGCGGACGGACGGCGCGTCGACGCCCACCGGCGCGAGGAGGCGGACGAGTTCGGCGACCGCGACGGGGCCGGGGGCCGCCCGGCCGTACGCGCCGTAGAACGTGACGATCAGGGACCTGGGGGCGTGTTGCTCGGACACGTGATCACTCTAGGCCCCGGACGCGGGCCCCGGACCCGCGAGTGGATCTTCCGCGCCGGGCGCCGCCCCCGGTTCCCGCAGGCGGAAGCGTTGCAGTTTGCCCGTGGCCGTCCTCGGGAGGGCGTCGAGGAACTCCACCGCGCGCGGGCACTTGTAGGGCACGAGCTCCGCCTTGACGAACTCGCGCAGGCGCTCGGCGTCGGGGGTCGCGCCGTCGCGCAGCACCACGTACGCGACGGCGATCTGCCCGCGTCGCTCGTCGGGGCGGCCGACGACGGCGGTCTCCACCACGTCCGGGTGGCGCAGCAGGGCCTCCTCGACCTCGGGGCCCGCGATGTTGTACCCGGCCGAGATGATCATGTCGTCCGCGCGCGCCACAAAGCGGAAGTAGCCGTCGGCGTCGCGGACGTACGTGTCGCCGGTGACGTTCCAGCCGTGTCGGACGTAGTCGTGCTGCCGGGGGTCGGCGAGGTAGCGGCAGCCGACCGGGCCGCGCACCGCGAGCAGGCCCGGCTCGCCGTCCGGCACGGGCGCGCCGGAGGCGTCGACCACGCGCGCGTGCCACCCCGGCACGGGCAGGCCCGTGGTGCCGGGGCGGATCGCCTCGTCGGCGGCGGAGATGAAGATGTGGAGCAGCTCCGTCGCGCCGATGCCGTTGATGACGCGCAGGCCCGTGCGCTCGTGCCAGGCCTGCCAGGTCGCGGCGGGCAGGTTCTCGCCCGCCGAGACGCACCGGCGCAGCGACGACACGTCGTACGGGCCGGACCCGTCCGGCGGGGGCGGCCCGTCGAGCGCGTCCAGCATCGCCCGGTACGCCGTCGGCGCGGTGAACAGCACGCTCACCCGGTGCGCGGCGATCGCGGGCAACAGCTGCTTGGGGCCCGCCTGTTCGAGCAGCACGGAGGACGCGCCGACGCGCAGCGGGAAGATGACGAGGCCGCCCAGGCCGAAGGTGAAGCCGAGCGGCGGGCTGCCCGCGAACACGTCGTCGGAGCGGGCTTTGAGGACGTGGCGCGCGAAGGTGTCGGCTATCGCGAGCACGTCCCGGTGGAAGTGCATACAGCCCTTGGGCCGCCCCGTCGTGCCGGACGTGAAGGCGATGAGCGCCACGTCGTCGGCCGCGGTGTCCACCGCCCCGTACGGCTCCGGCGCGCGGGCCGCCGCGCGGGCCAGGAGGTCGTCGGGGCCCTCGCCGCCGTACGTCGTCACGCGCAGGCCCGGCACCCCGGCCTTGATCAGGTCGTCGACCGCGCGGGCGTCGCACAGCGCGTGCGAGACCTGCGCGATCTCGCACATGGTGGCCAGCTCCTGCGCGCGCTGCTGGGCGAGGACGGTGACCGCGACCGCGCCCGCCTTCATCACGGCGAGCCAGCAGGCGGCGAGCCGGGGCGAGGTGGCGCCGCGCAGGAGCACGCGGTTGCCGGGCACCACGCCGAGCTCGGCGGTCAGCACGTGCGCGATCCGGTCCACCTGGTCCTGGAGCTCGCCGTACGTCCACGCCGTGCCGTCGGCGCCGACGAAGGCGGGCCGGTCGGTGCCGTACCGCCGGGCCGAGGCGTCCAGGAGCTCCGCGCCGCAGTTGAGCCGGTCGGGGTAGTGCAGCTCGGGCCGGTCGCGCACCAGCGCGGGCCACTGGTCGCGCGGGGGGAGGTGCTCACGCGCGAAGGTGTCGACGTGTCCGGTGGGCGCGGCGCCGCTGTCGCCGTAGGTTGCCCCTGTGGTCTCCATGGCGCCTCGCCACCTTTGCCGTCGGGCGTAGTGATGGGCTCGCCCAACGAGCGTATCGTGTTGGTGACGGCAGTCAACACTGCGCGATAAGACTCCGGGGTGCGGCACCGCGCCCCGCGCCAGGGGAGGCCCGAGATGACCGACGTGCCGACTGTGTCACCTGCACCGGATGGGCCGGTTTCACCGTCTTCGCAGGCTTATCCGCAATTTTCGCTCGGCCCGGAGCAGGCCGCTCGGCGTGACCGGCTGCGGCAGCTGGCCGAGACCCGTCTCCGCCCCCTCGCCGAGAAGGGCGAGCCGGGGCGCGTGAACCGCCCGCTCACCGAGGCCCTCGGCGAACTCGGCCTGCTCGACGGGTTGTTCACCGCCGGGGCCCTCGACCTGTGCCTGACCCGGGAGTCGCTCGCCCGCGGCTGCACGGAGGCCGAGACCGCCTACGCCCTCCAGGGCCTGGGCGCCTACCCCGTGCACGCCTACGGCTCGGCGGAGCTGCGCGAGCGGTGGCTGCCGGGGGCGCGCGAGGGCCGCGCCGTCGCCGCCTTCGCCCTGTCCGAGCCGGGCGCGGGCTCCGACGCCGCGGCCCTCGCGCTGCGCGCCGAGCCCGAGCCCGGCACGGCCGGCGCCTGGCGCCTGACCGGCGAGAAGTCCTGGATCTCCAACGCGCCCGAGGCCGACTTCTACACCGTCTTCGCCCGCACCACACCGGACGCGGGCGCCCGCGGCGTGACCGCCTTCCTGGTGCCCGCCGACCGCCCGGGCCTGAGCGGCACCCCGCTCGCGATGCTGTCCCCGCACCCCATCGGGACCCTCGCCTTCGACGGCGTCCGCGTGACCACGGACGACCTGCTCGGCGAGGCCGACCGGGGCTTCGGCGTCGCCATGACGACCCTCAACCGCTTCCGCCCGAGCGTCGGCGCCTTCGCGGTCGGCATGGCCCAGGCCGCGCTCGACGCGACCCTCGCGCACACCGCGGCGCGGGACGCGTTCGGCGGCAAGCTGAAGGACCTCCAGGCGGTGTCCCAGCAGGTCGCGGAGATGGCCACGCGCACGGAGGCCGCGCGGCTCCTGGTGTACGCGGCCGCCGCGGCGCACGACCGCGAGGAGCCCGGCATCGCGGGCCGCGCGGCGATGGCGAAGCTCTTCGCCACGGAGACCGCCCAGTACGTCGTCGACACCGCCGTCCAGCTGCACGGCGCCCGCGCCCTCCAGCACGGGCACCTGCTCGAACACCTCTACCGCGAGGTGCGGGCGCCGCGCATCTACGAGGGCGCGAGCGAGGTGCAGCGCGCCGTCATCGCCAAGCAGTTGTACGCGTCCGCCCCCTCCCCGAAGGAGACCGCGTGAGCCTCGACCGTCTGAACCCCGCCTCGCTCTCCCCGGCCACCGGCTTCAGCCACGCCGTCGTGGCGACCGGCGGCCGTGTCGTCTTCCTCGCCGGGCAGACGGCCCTGGACGCCGACGGCAAGGTCACCGGGGCCACGCTGCCCGAGCAGTTCGAGCAGGCCCTCGGCAACCTCCTCGCCGCCCTGCGCGCGGCGGGCGGCACCCCCGCGGACCTCGCCCGCGTCACCGTCTACGCCACGGACGTCGCCGACTACCGCGCGCACGCCCGCGAACTGGGCGCGATCTGGAAGCGGTTGGCGGGCCGCGACTATCCCGCCATGGCGGTCATCGGCGTCGTCCGCCTCTGGGACGCGGAGTGCCTCGTGGAACTGGACGGCTTCGCGGTGCTGCCCTGACCCGCGCGGTGCGCCCCGGACCCGCCCCTTCCCGAACAAGGGGGCCCCGCCCCCTTGGACCCCCGTCGATCGGCGCTGCGCGCCTCGTCCTCAAACGCCGGACGGGCTGAAAGATCTCCGGCTCGGGCCGGCGTAAGAATCAGCCTCTCCGGCGTTTGAGGAGCGGGGGTCTGGGGGCGGAGTCCCCAGGAAGCGGGAAGGGGCGGGCCAGGGGCGCACCCGCGAGGGCGAGCCCTAGCGTGGCGGGGCGAACTTGCGGGTGGAGAAGACGACGGCGTCCTTCGGGCCCACCCCGCGCGTGACCCACCAGTGCGTCGGGACCGAGCCGTACGTGTCGTACAACCGCGGCGACTGCCAGGCCAGCACCACCTCGTCCGCACCGCCCCCGTCGAGATCGGCGGCGGAGTGCACCAGCCACTGCCCGCTCCCCGAGGGAATCCGCTTGCCGTCCACCCGCGCGGGCGGCTCGCGGACCAGGAGGCCGACCCGGCGGCCGCCCTCGTAGAGGACGGGACCCCGGCGGCTGTTGAGCAGCAACGCGTCCCGGCCGTCGCCGTCGTGGTCGACGGCCGTGTACGTGCCGCCCGCGCCCGGAGTGCGGTAGGTGTCGACGGAGGCGCCGTCGCCCGAGTAGACGGTGTAGCTCCCGGAGACGTCGGCCCCCTCGGCCCCGGCGCCGGGCTCGTCGTTGCGCCCGCCGCCGTCGCCGACGGCGAGGTCACGGGTGCCGTCCCCGTCGAAGTCGCCGAAGGTGTAGCTGTTGCCCTCGCGCACCGGGCGGCTGGTGGCGGCGAGGCCGCCGCCGGGCCGGGCCGCGAAGTACTGGCCCGCCGACTGCTCGCCGTCGTTGCCGTAGTGCGCGTACAGACCGGTGGTGCGGGGCTTGCCCGACGGGGCGATGTCGTCGGCGCGGAGGCTGCTGTACCAGGTGTACTGCGGCTGCGGCAGGGCCCGCCGCTCGGTGCGCGCGGCCACGCCCGCGCGCGAGAACGGGCCGAACAGCAGTACCACGGCCGGCCTCTCGGCCTTCGACTCGCCCTCCCGCAGGCCCGCCAGGTCGTGGCGCCCGTCGCCGTCGAAGTCGCCCCGGACCATGTCGTCGAAGCCGTCCGCCGCGTCCGGCGCGGGAAGGCGGAGCCGGGTCGGCGCGGCGCCGCGCCGGGGCCCTTGCGGCCCGCCCCAGTTGACGTACTCGACCACGCGGTTCCCGGGCGCGCCGGTGCGCCGTTCCCGCTCGGGCACCTCCTCGCCGGTGCGGGTGACGAAGTCCGCGAAGCCGTCGTCGTCCAGGTCGGCGGTGGTCCCGGGGTAGGGCGGGGTGTTCCCGACGGGGCTGGGGTCGGGCACGGCGAGGTCCTCGGCGGTGTAGAGGGTCCGCGTCGTCGGGTCGGGCCCGCGCGGGGAGCCGAAGACGACGGCGACCTGGGGCACGCCGCCGTGGCCGGCGGGCCAGGCCACCGGCACGGTCATCAGCAGGTCGGGGTGCCCGTCGCCGTTGACGTCGTCCGGGTCGCCGGAGCCCCGTCCCGGGGCGGGCGCGCGGCTCTCGGTCGGGACGACGTCCGGCGTCCGGGACGACCCGCCCCGCCCGCCGTCGCGCGAGCCGTCGGACCGGGAACCGTCGGACCCGCCGCCGCACCCGGCGACCAGCGCGAGGGCGGCGAGTACGGAGACGGCGCGGGCCGCGGTGCGAGGAGTCATGGGGGACACCCTCACACCACGGCCCGCGCCGATTCCATACAGATGTGCGACCAGGGGAAGAGGACGACTCTAGATGTCCCGGAACGTCTCGATCTGCGCACCGACGGAGTTCAGGCGCTCCGCCAGATCCTCGTAGCCGCGGTTGATCACGTACACGTTGCGCAGGACCGACGTGCCCTCGGCCGCCATCATCGCGAGCAGCACGACCACGGCGGGGCGCAGCGCGGGCGGGCACATCATCTCGGCGGCGCGCCAGCGGGTCGGGCCCTCGACGAGCACCCGGTGCGGGTCGAGCAGCTGGAGGCGGCCGCCGAGGCGGTTCAGGTCCGTGAGGTAGATCGCGCGGTTGTCGTAGACCCAGTCGTGGATGAGGGTCTTGCCCTGCGCCGAGGCCGCGATGACCGCGAAGAAGGGGACGTTGTCGATGTTCAGGCCGGGGAACGGCATGGGGTGGATCTTGTCGATGGGCGCCTCCAGCTTGGAGGGGCGCACCGTGACGTCCACCAGGCGGGTGCGGCCGTTGTCCGCCGCGTACTCGGCCGAGCGGTCGTGGTCGAGGCCCATCTCCTCCAGGACGGCGAGCTCGATCTCCATGAACTCGATCGGCACCCGGCGGATGGTCAGCTCCGACTCGGTGACCACGGCGGCGGCGAGCAGGCTCATCGCCTCGACCGGGTCCTCGGAGGGGGAGTAGTCGACGTCCACGTCGATGTCCGGCACGCCGTGCACGGTCAGGGTCGTGGTGCCGATGCCCTCGACCTTGACGCCGAGCGCCTCCAGGAAGAAGCACAGGTCCTGGACCATGTAGTTGGAGGAGGCGTTGCGGATGACCGTGGTCCCGGCGGAGCGGGCGGCGGCGAGCAGCGCGTTCTCCGTCACCGTGTCGCCGCGCTCGGTCAGGACGATCGGGCGGTCGGGCGTGACGTCGCGGGCGACGTCCGCGTGGTAGAGACCCTCGGTCGCGGCGATGTCCAGGCCGAAGCGGCGCAGCGCGATCATGTGCGGCTCGATCGTGCGGGTGCCGAGGTCGCAGCCGCCCGCGTACGGAAGGCGGAAGCGGTCCATGCGGTGCAGGAGCGGGCCGAGGAACATGATGATCGAGCGGGTGCGGCGGGCGGCCTCGGCGTCGATGGCGTCCATGTCGAGCCGGGCGGGCGGCACGATCTCCAGGTCCACGCCGTCGTTGATCCAACGGGTGCGGACGCCGATGGAGTTGAGGACCTCCAGGAGGCGGTAGACCTCTTCGATGCGGGCGACGCGGCGCAGGACCGTGCGGCCCTTGTTGAGCAGGGAGCCGCAGAGCAGGGCCACGCAGGCGTTCTTGCTGGTCTTGACGTCGATGGAGCCGGAGAGGCGGCGGCCGCCGACGACTCGCAGATGCATCGGACCCGAGTACCCGAGCGAGACGATTTCACTGTCCAGCGCCTCGCCGATCCGGGCGATCATCTCAAGGCTGATGTTCTGGTTCCCGCGCTCGATGCGGTTCACGGCGCTCTGGCTGGTGTTGAGCGCCTCGGCCAGCTGCGACTGTGTCCAGCCACGGTGCTGCCGGGCGTCACGAATGAGCTTGCCGATGCGTACGAGGTAGTCGTCTGCCATGCGCCAGAGGCTATCTCAGATATGAGATGAGGTACCCGCTGGGGTGGGCCATTAGGGGAATGACCGATTCCGATCCGTCAGGCGCTCGCCGTCGCGCAGGTGTTGAGCCGCAGGTGGGCGCCGTCCACCACTGTGCCCGCGCGGCGGGTGTGTCGCACGTCCGCGACGGGGAACTCGGCCACTTGGCGCAGCGCCGACCCACGGTGAGCCCGGGGGCGCACACGCCTGGGCGCGCGCGAGTCCCGGACGGAAGCGAAGTAAGCCCGTCCGGCGTTTGGGGGCGAGCGCGCAGCGCGAAGCCCGCTCAAGGCCCCGGGGCCAGCGCACGCGCGGCTGATGTATTAGAGTTATCTCGACATCGAGATATCTGCCGAGGCGCACCGCAGCCGTACGCATCGCCAGTCCGGCGGTAAGGGTTACCTAACTTAGCCTTACCTTAGCGGATTGGCCAGGAGGCGTGACGGCAGGATGCGGTGGAACGCGCACATATATGAAGGAGACTGTCGTGTCGGCGAACAGCTTCGACGCCCGCAGCACGCTGCAGGTGGGCGACGAGTCGTACGAGATCTTCCGGCTGGACAAGGTGGAGGGCTCGGCCCGCCTGCCGTACAGCCTCAAGGTCCTGCTGGAGAACCTGCTCCGCACTGAGGACGGCGCCAACATCACCGCCGACCACATCCGTGCCCTCGGCGGCTGGGACTCGCAGGCCCAGCCCAGCCAGGAGATCCAGTTCACGCCGGCCCGCGTGATCATGCAGGACTTCACCGGCGTCCCCTGTGTCGTGGACCTCGCCACGATGCGTGAGGCCGTGAAGGCCCTTGGCGGCGACCCGGCGAAGGTCAACCCGCTCTCCCCGGCCGAGCTGGTCATCGACCACTCCGTCATCGCCGACAAGTTCGGCACCCACGACGCGTTCTCGCAGAACGTGGAGCTGGAGTACGGCCGCAACAAGGAGCGCTACCAGTTCCTGCGCTGGGGCCAGACCGCGTTCGACGACTTCAAGGTCGTCCCGCCGGGCACCGGCATCGTCCACCAGGTGAACATCGAGCACCTGGCGCGCACGGTCATGGTCCGGAACGGCCAGGCCTACCCCGACACCCTGGTCGGCACCGACTCGCACACCACGATGGTCAACGGCCTGGGCGTCCTCGGCTGGGGCGTCGGCGGCATCGAGGCCGAGGCCGCGATGCTCGGCCAGCCGGTCTCGATGCTCATCCCGCGCGTCGTCGGCTTCAAGCTGACCGGCGAGCTCAAGCCGGGCACCACCGCCACGGACCTCGTGCTCACGATCACCGAGATGCTGCGCAAGCACGGCGTCGTCGGCAAGTTCGTCGAGTTCTACGGCGAGGGCGTCGCCGCCACCTCGCTGGCCAACCGCGCCACCATCGGCAACATGTCGCCGGAGTTCGGCTCCACCGCCGCGATCTTCCCGATCGACGGCGAGACCCTGAACTACCTCAAGCTCACCGGCCGCTCCGAGCAGCAGGTCGCGCTCGTCGAGGCGTACGCCAAGGAGCAGGGCCTGTGGCTGGACCCGGCCGCCGAGCCGGACTTCTCCGAGAAGCTGGAGCTGGACCTCTCCACGGTCGTCCCGTCGATCGCGGGTCCGAAGCGCCCGCAGGACCGCATCGTCCTCGCGAACGCCGCGCAGCAGTTCGCCCTCGACGTGCGCAACTACGTCGACACCGCCGACGAGGCGGGCAAGGAGTCCTTCCCGGCCTCCGACGCCCCGGCCACCACGAACGGCGTGCCGAGCAACCCGGTCCAGGTCACGGCCCCCGACGGCTCGACCTACGAGATCGACCACGGCGCCGTCACCGTCGCCGCGATCACCTCCTGCACCAACACGTCGAACCCGTACGTGATGGTCGCCGCCGCGCTCGTCGCGAAGAAGGCCGTCGAGAAGGGCCTGACCCGCAAGCCGTGGGTCAAGACCACCCTCGCCCCGGGCTCGAAGGTCGTCACCGACTACTTCGACAAGGCGGGCCTCACCCCGTACCTGGACAAGGTCGGCTTCAACCTCGTCGGCTACGGCTGCACCACCTGCATCGGCAACTCCGGCCCGCTGCCGGAGGAGGTCTCCAAGGCCGTCAACGACCACGACCTCGCCGTCACCTCGGTCCTCTCCGGCAACCGGAACTTCGAGGGCCGCATCAACCCCGACGTCAAGATGAACTACCTGGCGTCCCCGCCGCTGGTCGTCGCGTACGCGCTCGCGGGCTCCATGAAGGTGGACATCACCACGGAGGCGCTCGGCACCGACACCGAGGGCAAGCCGGTCTTCCTCAAGGACATCTGGCCGACCGAGGCCGAGGTCAACGACGTCGTGGCGAACGCCATCGGCGAGGACATGTTCAACAAGTCCTACCAGGACGTCTTCGCGGGTGACGCCCAGTGGCAGGCCCTGCCGATCCCGACCGGCAACACCTTCGAGTGGGACACCGAGTCCACCTACGTCCGCAAGCCCCCGTACTTCGAGGGCATGACGATGGAGACCACCCCGGTCTCCGACATCGAGGGCGCCCGCGTCCTGGCGAAGCTGGGCGACTCGGTCACCACCGACCACATCTCCCCGGCCGGTGCCATCAAGGCCGACACCCCGGCCGGCCAGTACCTCACGGAGCACGGCGTCACCCGCCGCGACTTCAACAGCTACGGCTCGCGCCGCGGCAACCACGAGGTCATGATCCGCGGCACGTTCGCCAACATCCGCCTGCGCAACCAGATCGCGCCGGGCACCGAGGGCGGCTACACCCGCGACTTCACCAAGGCCGACGCGCCGGTGTCGTTCATCTACGACGCCTCGCAGAACTACCAGGCCGAGGGCACCCCGCTGGTCATCCTGGGCGGCAAGGAGTACGGCTCCGGTTCGTCCCGCGACTGGGCGGCCAAGGGCACCGCGCTCCTCGGCGTCAAGGCCGTCATCACCGAGTCGTACGAGCGCATCCACCGCTCGAACCTCATCGGCATGGGCGTCCTGCCGCTGCAGTTCCCGGCGGGCCAGTCGGCCGACTCGCTCGGCCTGACCGGTGAGGAGACCTTCTCCATCACGGGCGTCACCGAGCTGAACGAGGGCACCACCCCGAGCACGGTGAAGGTCACCACCGACACCGGTGTCGAGTTCGACGCGGTCGTCCGCATCGACACCCCCGGCGAGGCGGACTACTACCGCAACGGCGGCATCATGCAGTACGTGCTGCGCAACCTGATCCGCAAGTAAGCGGCGACAGTACGCGGCCGAGGGCCGCACCCCCGGAAGCCTCCGGGGGTGCGGCCCTCTCGCGTGCTCACACGGTGATGAGCGACGCCGCCGCCCCGGAGCGCAGCACGTGGTCGACGTGGATCAGACGGGCGATGAACCGGCCGTTCTCCACGTTCGCCTCGATGCCCACGGGGGCGATCGAGCTTCCGTCCGGGAGCCCGGCGTAGTACAGGCCGGGGAGCGCCCCGAGGAGGCCCCGCTCCTGGACCGGCGCGCCGTGCTCGTCGAGGACGTGGTCCGGCAGGATGCGGTAGTCGGGGCCGAAGCCGGTGCACCAGACGACGGTCGTGATGCCGTGGCGCGCCAGGTCGAGGCGCTCGCCGAAGTCGGCCACGTGCTCCAGGGGGACCTCGGGTGCGGGCCGCTCCTGGGGCGCCGCGAACCCCCGCTCGTGGATGCGGGCGTCGATGATGTCGACGGCCCGCCGGAACGAGCGGGCGGACTCCTCCGCGACCGCCACCACGTTGTCCTTCAGGTGGAGCGCGGCGCCGTCCGCCGCGCGTACGGAGCCGACCAGGGTGACGCCCTTCGCGGCCAGGGTGCCGAGGTTCAGGTCGCGGCGCTTGTCCCGCACGGCGGTCACCGGCAGGCCCGGCAGGACGGGTCCGCCGTCGCCGCCCACGGCCCCGAACTCCTCGTACAGGGAAGGGAGCGCGCGGAGCCACTCCTGGACGCCGCGGCCGCGGTAGCGGCGCGGCCACGCGCGGTGCCGCCCGACCGCGAGGAACGTGCGGCGCCCGGCGTCCGCCAGCTCGTCCGCGATCTGCTGGCCGCTGATGCCCGCGCCGACGACCAGGACGGCCCCGTCCGGCAGGGCCCCGGGGTTGCGGTAGCCGTGGGAGTGGAGCTGGTGGACGGACGGGTCGACGTCGGCGGCCAGGGCGGGGGTGCGGGGGGCCGCGTAGCCGCCCACGGCCGCGACGAGGTTGCGGGACTCGACGACGCCGCCGGTGGCCAGGTGGGTGCGGAACCGCACGTCGTCGCGGTCGGAGGCGCCGGGCGGGCACTCGACCTTCGCCACGGGCGTGTGCTGCCGTATCCGGAGCTCCCGTTCCGTCGCGTACCGGCGCAGGACGCGGGCCAGTTCGGGGCCCGAGGGGCAGCCGTAGGGGTCGTCGCCCTCGTACTCCCGGCCGGGGAGGCGCAGCGAACGGTTCCCGCTCCCGATCAGCAGGCTGTCCCAGCGTTCGTGGGCCCAGGCCTGGCCGATCTCTCCCCGCTCCAGGACGAGCGCGGAGTGGCCGAGCTCCTGGAGGGCCCCGGCCACGCCGCACCCTTGCTGTCCGGCGCCGATGATCACGGTCTCTGCGTATTCGACAGACGCGATGGACGCGACGGACTCGACGTGCTTGCCAGTTGTCATGACGGAACCCCTCTGCCGCGAGGACGCGGCTACTTAGGTAAACCTAAGTAAGACCTTGCCTCTTCAAGTCGTCTTGATGTCAACTGGGTTCATGGCGAAGGAAGGCGCGGTGTCCATCGGTGAAGCGGCGGCTCTGTACGGCCTGGCGCCGTCCACGGTGCGGTGGTGGGAGCGGCAGGGCGTGCTCAATCAGCCCGCCCGCGAGGGCGGCAAGCGGCGCTACGGCGATACTGACCTGCGCCGCATCGGCCTCGCCTATCTGTGCTGTGTCGTCGGGCGGATGCCCCTGGACCAGGCCGCCGTCGTCACCTCCGGCAAGGCCACGCGCGGTGCCTGGCAGGGCGCGATCGAGGCCCAGCTCGTGGAAGTGGAGCGGCAGATAACGGAGTTGGAGGCGGCCCGGCGCTATCTCCGGCACGCCCTGAGCTGCACGGACGACGACATCGCGGGTGACTGCCCGGTCCTGGACGCCGAGTTGGCCACGCACACCCCGCGCGGGCGCGTCCTGGCCCCGGACCTCGTCACCGCCGCCCGCACGGGTGAGCCGCCGTGTGACGAAAGCACGGCGGCTCACCCTTCGCGTGACGAAATCCCCTGCCCCGGCTGTGGGTCCCCGGTGCCGCGCTCGCCGCGTGGACGGCCCCGCACTTACTGCTCGCGGGCCTGCCGCCAGCGCGCCTATCGCGCGCGGCACCGGGGATGATCAGCTCAGGGGGATGCTCTTGGCGGCCGACAGGAGCGGGATGAGGACGTAGTCGCCGTTGCCGGGGCCGCAGACCGGCCGGGTGTCGGCGGTGTCGGAGACGTTCGTGCCGGTCCGGTAGCGGTTGTCGGGGGCTGTGACCACGCTCGTCAGGTGGCTGGCGTGGCGCTCGGAGTAGTACACGCACTGGTGCAGGTTGAGGTAGCGGCCCGCGGTCAGGTCCAGGGGCAGGGAGGCCGAGAGGCCGGGGTTGGGTACGTGGCTGCCGTTGCCGGGGCCGCAGGTGGGGCTGGTCTCGGGGGTGGTGGAGACCTTGGTGCCGGTGGAGTAGCGCCCGTCGCCGCTCGGTGTCACCAGGGTGGTGAAGCGGTCGGTGCTGGCGCTGCGGTAGTAGTCGCACTGCTGGAGGTTGAGGTAGCGCCCCGCGCCGAGGTTCAGCGCCCTGACGCCGTGCAGGAGGGGGACGGGCACGTGGTTGCCGTTGCCCGGGCCGCAGTCCGGCGTGGTGTCGGCGGTGGTGGAGCGCTTGGTGCCGGTGGAGTAGCGCCCGTCGCCGCTGGGGGTCACGAAGGTGCTGAAGTGGTCGTCGAGCGAGCTCGCGTAGTACGCGCACTGGTGCAGGTTCAGATATCCGGAGGCCGCGGCCTCGGTCTCGTGTGCCTGCGCCGCCGCCGGGGCCGGCGTGGCCGTGAGGGCGCACGCGCCGACCGCCACGCTGAGCACCAGCCGCCGGGCGCGGCGGATCGTCCATCGCGTCATCTCGTGTGTCGTCCATCCTGTGAGGGCTTCGAACCGGAAACGCCCCACGCCGCTCCCGAGACTCTCCCAGAGTCAACGCACCCACCGGTATCCCTCGAACCGGTGAAGGCTGCGCGCTTCGTCGGCGTGGCCGTGCTCGGGATCTACCCGTACGGGATCCCACGCAAGGGCAAAGGGCGGCAGCGCGAAGGGGGTGCGCGGTCCGCGCACCCCCTTCGTCCGTACTAGCGCTGTGGCCGGCCGCCGTACGGGATCGTGATCAGTTCCATGGCGTGGCCCGCCGGGTCCAGGAAGTAGACGCCCTTGCCGCCGTCGTTGCGGTTGATCTCGCCGGGGTGCTTCTGGTGGGGGTCGGCCCAGTGGTCGAGGCCGCGTGCCTGGATCTTCTCGTACGCCGCGTCGAACTCGGTCTCCGAGACGAGGAAGGCGTAGTGCTGCGGGGTGAGGTGTTCCGCGGGGACGGTGGCGAAGTCGAGGGTGACGTCGTTCGCCAGGGCCACGGCGATGAACGGGCCCCATTCGGTGGTGATCTCAAGTCCCAGCAGGTCCGCGAAGAAGGTGGCGGACTCCCGGTTGTCCCGGGCGTGGACGATCGTGTGGTTGAGCTGTACTGGCATGGAATGCCTCCGAGGGCATCTCCGACACCTCCATGCCTCACCCGGACGGTGACCGGCACGCGATGCTGGGGTGGATCTTAAGCAGGGTGCCGGAGACGTGTCGAGCCGGACGGAGTGCGCGGCGTCGCCCGACGCGTCATCCCTCCGGGTAGAAGACGAACAGGACGCACCCTGTCGCCGTCTGCGGAACGTGTGACGAGCCCGCGGGGGCGTGGAGGAAGGAGCCCGCCGGGTAGTCGCGCTCGCCGTCGTTGAAGACACCGGACACGACGAACACCTCCTCGGGGCCCGGGTCGTGCACGTCCAGGCCCTGCCAGCACGCGCCCGGATCCAGCTCCACCACCTGGGCGCTCGCGCCGTTCTCCCCCTTCCACAGCGGGCGCAGGCGGATGCCGGGGAAGAGCTCGCGGACGGGTGCGTCGCGCACGTGGGACCAGGTGTAGCCGGGGGTGTTCCGCCCGGTCAGCGGGGAGTTCGTTGTCATGGAGCCAGCCTGTCCTGTCACCGAGTCCCCGGCCCAGTGTCAGAAATGACAATCTGCTGTACTTTCCTGCCATGCATCATGTGGTTGCCCTGGTCCACCCGCCCCAGTCGACCTTCGAACTCGGCTGCGCGGCCGATGTGTTCGGCATCGAGCGCCCCGGAATCCCGCGTCGTTACACGTTCAGCGTGTGCACCGAGCACCCCGGGCGGGTCCCGACGCTCGCCGGGTACGACATGTCCGTCGCCGCGGGCCTTGAGGAGGTCGACCGGGCGGACACCGTGCTGGTCCCCGGGTGGCTGCCCACCGAGGAGCCGCCGTCCGCCGCGATCGTGTCGGCCTTGCGCCGCGCGCACGGCCGGGGGGCGCGGGTGGCCAGCATCTGTTCGGGCGCCTTCCCCCTGGCGCGAGCGGGTCTCCTTGACGGGCGGCGCGCCACCACGCACTGGGCGCGGGCGGCGGAACTGGCCGCCGGGTTCCCGGCGGTCCAGGTCGATCCGGACGTGCTGTACGTGGACCACGGCGACGTGGCCACGAGCGCGGGCTCCGGCGCGGGCATCGACCTGTGCCTGCACCTGGTGCGTACGGACCAGGGCGCCGACTACGCCGCCCGCGTGGCCCGGAGCATGGTCATGCCGCCCCACCGCGAGGGCGGGCAGCTCCAGTTCGCGGCGGCGCCGCACGCCGCGCAGATCGACGGCTCGCTCGCTCCGCTCCTTGAGTGGGTGACGGGACGCCTCGGCGAGTCCCTCTCCGTCGAGGACCTGGCGGCACACATCGGCGTCTCCGGGCGCACGCTCGCCCGCCGCTTCACCGAGCAGCTGGGCTCGACCCCGGGGCAGTGGCTCCTCGCCCGGCGCATCACCGCGGCCCGCGAACTCCTTGAGTCCTCCGACCTTCCTCTGGAGGCGATCGCTCACCGGGTCGGCCTCTCCTCGGCCACCAACCTCCACCGGCGCTTCGTACGGGCACTCGGTACGACACCGGGTGCTTACCGGAGGGCGTTCCGGGCGCGCCCCTAGGGGCCGAGCCGCACTCCGCGGGCCTCGGCGACGACGTCCAGGGCTTCGACGTGCCACGAGGAGAAGTGCGCGGCCCGGTGGCAGAACGCCAGCACGTGCTCGTGGGCCTCGGCGGTGCCGATCCTCAGCAAGGCGTGGACGGCCGCCTCCTGCGCGCCGAACCACGCGCCGGGGCCGAGGAGCGCCGTCAGGGGAGCGAGGTCCTCGGGGGTGCCCCGCTCGACGAGCGCGAGGGACGCGGCCTCCCGCGCCGGGCGCGACAGGGCGAGCGGCCCGCCGAGAGGCGCGGCGTACCTGACCTTCGGCGGCAGCTCCGGTGCCGCCGCGAGCCGGAGCAGGGCCGCGGTCGCCTCGGCCTCGGGGCGGGCGGCGAGCGCGGCGACGAGCCGGTCCGCCACGTCGTCGCCCCACTCGTCCGCGCCGTCGGCGAGCGCGACGAGGACGGGCAGGGCGGGGGCGCCGATCCGCCCCAGGGCGAGCACGGCGGTACGGGTGATGTCGGGACCGGTGTCCTCCGGCGCCAGGGCGCGCGTGACGAACTCCCCGAGCGCCCGTGCGGCCTCCGGCACCGGGAACCCGCCGAGCGCCGCCACCGCCCGCGCCCGCACCGCCTCGTGCGGGGAGCGCGCGCAGGCGAGCACCACCGGCAGGGACTCCGGGGCGCCGATCAGGCCGAGGGCCCGGACGGCCCGGGCGCGCAGCGTGCCGGGCTGCTCCTCGTCCGCCGCCAGGGCCGCGAGGGGCGCGGCGGCCCGTGCGTGCCGCAGGGCGCCGAGGGCGTCGGCGGCGGACGCGCGCACCGCCGCCGGGGCCGTCAGGTCCGCCGCGAGGGCGAGCAGCGCCGGGGCGGCCTCCGCGTCCCCGATGCCCCCCAACGCACGTGCCGCACCCCGCTGTTGACCCGCCTTCGTGAGCAGGCTCAGGAGCCTAGGAAACGGTGGATGGGTGAGCTCGGCGATGAGGTCCGCCGCCGTGTCGCTGACGTGCGGGTCGCCCAGCGCCGCGAGGAGGGCGTCCGCCGCCGGCGGGCCCGAGAACGCGGCCAGGGCCCCGGCGGCGGCGCGGCGCACCGCCGGTGCCGCCGACTCGCGCAGCTGGTGCCGGAGCAGCGCGTGGTACGTACCGGGGGCCGACGTGACGAAGAGGCCGGGCTCGGTCGCCACCTGGGCGCAGACGGCGGCGACCGCGTGGGGCGGGCACTCGGGCGCGTCCGGGGTGCGCGCCGCCTCGCGGACGACGTGCCACAGGTGATCCCTGCCGTCGGCGGTCCTGGAGAGCAGAGCGGTCGCGAGCCGCGCCGTTTCGGGGTCGGGGTCGCGTTGCGCGGCGTGGAGCAGCGTCTCGGCGGCCGGGTACGGGTGCGCGGGCGGCCAGTCGGCCTCGGGCAGCTCGTGCAGCGCCCTGAGCGCCGCCCGGCGCAGGTGCTCGCCCGACGCGGGCGACTGCGCCAGGACGAGGAGAGCGGAGCCCGCGCGCCGGTCCCCGATCGCGCCCAGCGCCCGCACCACGTGCTCCGCCTGGGCGGGCAGGCGGCTCCAGAGCGTGGCGAGCAGCGGCGTCACGGCCTCGGGCGCCCGCAGCCGGGCCAGCGCGTCGATCACCCGGAACGTGCTCTTCCCGGCGGCCGTCTGCCGGTCCAGGAGATCCAGCAGGCCTCGGACGACCTCCGGCCCGCCCATGTCGACCAGCGCGTCGGCGGCCGGGCGGTCCAACTGCCCGCGGCTGTGCGGCCCCTCGGCCACGAGCCACAGCAACTCGGGTACGGCACGTTCCGCACGCAGCCGCCCCAGCGCCCTCGCGGCCTGCCACGGCGACCCCACGGACGGGTTCTCCCGCCGCCGCAGACAGGCCAGAAGCGTCTCGACGACCTCCGGCGAACCCGTGCTGCCACCCAACGCCATGGTGGCGAACGCGCCGACGTCGACGGCGTCGGACCGCGCGGCCCGGCACAGCCCCTCGACGTCGCCCGCCATGCGCATGCGCACCAGGTCGGATATCGAGGGCTCCCCCTTCACTCAGGCCTCCCCGCCCTCGTGCTCACCGTCCGACATCGCCACGTACACCGGCGTCCCGACGACGACCGTCAGCTCCCGCCCGTCCTCGCGCGTCACGGTGCCGCTCAGCAGCCGCCGCGCCAGGAACTCGCAGTACACCGGCGGCACCGTCAACGCCTCCGCGAAGTGCAGCACGTCGCGCGCCACGCTCTCCCGGCTCGGCATCCGGCCCCGCCAGCGCCCGTTGAACTGGCTCTCCCACTCCGGCGGGACCTCCTGGAGCAGCCGGAACATCGACGGCAGCCCCGAGTAGCCGACCCGGTGCAGGTCCGGCGCGGCCCGATGCCCGATCAGGTGGTGCGCCGACCCGATCAGCGCGACGACCGTGTCGCCGTCGCGGCCCGTCATCAGCGTCGGACTGTTCGGCTCGCCGTCCCCCACGATCCGCAGCCCCAGGTCCCCCCGGAACCAGGCGCTCGGCTCCGACATCCAGCTGACGTCGAACTCCCGCTCCAGGTACGCCTCCACGAGGTCGAGCCGGTCGTACGTACTCGTGTCGCCACGCGGCGACTGCACGGCCAGGCTGAGGACCTTCAGGTCGACCTTCGCCTCCACGGCGAGCCGCCGCGCCAGCCCGGGCGGGATCTGCTCGTAGAGCATGTCCAGTTTGGCGGTGGAGAGGTAGATGTAGTAGCGCACGCGCCCGCCGCCGTTTTCAGGGACGTCCCTGGGGGAGGGTCAGGAAGGCGGTCCAGGTGGCCTGGGTGAGGGTGAGATGCCCTCTGCCCGGGGCCTTGGAGTCGCGGACGTGGACGACGGTCGGCCCGGCTGCCACTTCGAGGCAGTTACCTCCGTCGCTTCCGCTGTGGCTTGACTTGAACCACGCGTACGCGACTTCCAGGCAGGCCTGCCCGTCTTCGTCGCTGTAGCTGGACTTGAACCACTCAAGCGCGGTGCTGTCGCTCATAGCTCTCCTAGCAACCTGTCCAACAGTGCCCTGGTGTGCTCGGCGTTGAGGGCCTCTGCGCGCAGCATTCCATACTTCTGAACGAGGACCGCCACCGAGTCCGGGTCGGCGATCAGGTGGCTGCCGCGATGGGTCTCCGTGTAGACGAGCCGCTGGTGCTCGGGGGTCTCCAGCACGATGAACGGACCTGTGAGCGCCGCGTTGGAGGTATGGCGCAGTGGCAGAACCTGCAAGGTGAGACCGGGGAGTTCGGAACACTCCCGCAAGTGGCGCAGTTGCCCGGCCTGCGCACTCTTCCCGCCCAGGCGGGCGTGCAGCGCCGCCTCCGCCACCACGAAGCTGGTGATCGGCGGATACCTGCGATGGAGAAGGCCCTGCCGCGCCATCCGCTTGGCGACGAGTTCCTCGATCTTGCCCTCGTCGAACGGCGGAATGCGGCCCCGGAAGAGCTCTCGCGCGTACGCCTCCGTCTGGAGCAGGCCGGGCACCAGCATGGTCTCCAGCCACTCGATCACGATGGCCTCTTGCTCCTGGTCCATGAACTCCTCGGCGAACCGGGGAAGCAAGTCGACCTCTGGCATGTGCTCAACGGCCGTCTCGAACGTCCGGTACGTGCCCAGTAGTTCGTCGAGTTGGATCGCCAGGTCCATCTTCAGGAGTCGTCGGCCCTGCTCGATGGAGGCGATCTGGTCCTCGAGGGCGAAGTGTTCGGCCAGGGACTTCTGGGTGTACCCGGCGCGTTCTCGATGGAGGGCGAGCAGCGCGCCCACCATCTTCATAGCTGAGGCGTTCTTCCGCGATCGTCGCTTCGGCCTGCTCATGTGCTGACAACTCCCCACGCACCGGCTCCGGTTACCGGTGCCAGGTCGTACAACGAATCTGTACGACCTGGCGCACTGCTGGATGGCCACCGTGGGGTGTGACTGTCGTCACGTGAATGGCGAAACTCCCCCCACGCCCCTCCGGGAACGCTTCTACCGGCGGGAGCGGCAGTCGGTCCCGGCGGCCCGGGCGTTCACACACGCCGTGCTCGACGCCTGGGGAATCGAGAAGCGGGCCGATGACATCACGCTCTGTGTGAGCGAGCTGTCGACCAACGCCCTGGTGCACGGCGCTCCGCCAGGGCGGGGGTTCAAGCTCCGGCTGCTCCGCGACGGCGGCGGCGTACGCATCGAGGTCCACGACAGTGGCACCGGCACGTCCCGGCTCGTCGGCGAAGGGGACGCCGACGAGTCGGGGCGCGGGCTCCTGCTGGTGGCGGCCCTGGCCGACAGCTGGGGCGTGGCGGAGCGCCACCCCGGCAAGGTCGTCTGGGCCGAGTTCGCCGACGGCGTCAGCGCAGCAGCTCCACCTCCGAGAGGCTGGCGCGGCCCCCGGTGAAGACCAGGCGGTACTTCACGTACGAGCCGGGATCGCTGACGGTGAACGGACGGGTCTGCCGGTCCCAGGCGAAGGACTCGCCGGACCGCTTGTCGACCGTCGTCCACTTCTCGCCGTCGGGCGAGCCCTGGAGCACCCACCCGCGCGGAGCCTTCGCGGCGTCCGCCGAGGTGAGGGTGTACTGCACGGCCTTGGTGCGGGACGCGACCGGCACCACGACCGACGAGGCGCTCGCGTACGTCGACGAGGAGTTGTCGAACAGTTCACCCTCGACGCGCGTCGCGTCCTCGCGGGGCGAGGGGACCTTGTCGTCGTCCGTGACGGACACCGGCTGGGCGCCCTTGCCGGAGCCCCAGGCGGACGGCTTCGGGCCCATGTCGAATTCGAGGACGCCGCCGCGCGCGATCTCCTCGTGCGGCAGGGCGGTGGAGTTCCACTTCTTGCCGTTGACCTTGAGGCCCTGCACATAGACGTTCTGCGCGCTGTTCTTGGGGGCCTTCACGACGAGCGTGCCGCCGTTGTCGAGGCGTACGGTCGCCTTCTTGAACTGCGGGGAGCCGATGGCGTATTCACCGCTGCCCATGACCAGTGGGTAGAAGCCGAGCGAGGAGAACAGGTACCAGGCCGACTGCTCGCCGTTGTCCTCGTCGCCGTGGTAGCCCTGGCCGATCTCGCTGCCGGTGTACAGGCGGGACAGCACCTCGCGGACCTTCTCCTGGGTCTTCCAGGGCTGCCCGGCCGCGTCGTACATGTACGCGGCGTGGTGCGCGACCTGGTTGGAGTGCCCGTACATGCCCATGCGCACGTCACGGGCCTCGGTCATCTCGTGGATGACGCCCGGGTAGGAGCCGATGAACTCCGGGGACGCCGTCTCGGGCGTCACGAAGTACGTGTCGAGCTTCTTCGCCAGGCCCTTCCGGCCGCCGTAGAGGTTGGCGAGGCCGCGCGAGTCCTGCGGGGCGGTGAAGGCGTAGCCCCAGGCGTTGGTCTCGGTGTAGTCGTGGCCCCACACGCGCGGGTCGAACTTCTCCGAGGGGACGCGCCAGGCGCCCTTCTTGTCCTTGCCCTGGAAGAACCCGGCCTTGGCGTCGAAGAGCTTCACGTAGTCACGGGCGCGGTTGAGGAAGTAGGACGCCTCCTCCTTGTAGCGCTTGTCGCCCGTCTTCTTGAAGAGGGCCTGGCCCATCTTCGCGATGCCGTAGTCGTTGACGTACCCCTCAAGGGCCCACGACAGGCCCTCGTGCGTCTCGGACGGCGTGTAGCCGAGGAACGGCGAGTTCGTCATGCCCTTGCGGCCGTAGCCCGACTTGTCGGGGGCGACCGTCGCGTTCTTCACGGCCGCGTCGTACGCCGCCTTCGCGTCGAAGCCCTTGACGCCCTTCACGTACGCGTCGGCGAACGCCACGTCCGAGGACGTGCCGGTCATCAGGTCCGCGTAGCCCGGCGACGACCAGCGCGAGGTCCAGCCGCCGTCCTTGTAGTGCTGCACGAAGCCGTCGACCAGTTCGCCCGCCTTCTTCGGCGTCAGGAGCGAGTACGCGGGCCACGTCGTGCGATAGGTGTCCCAGAAGCCGTTGTTGACGTACGGCTTGCCCTCGACGATCTTCGCGCCGGTGTGGGTCGGGGTGTCCGGGCTCGGCTGCTTGGTGAACGGGGACGCGTACTTGTACGTCGAACCGACTTTCTCGAAGCCGGAGTTGGGATAGAGGTAGAGCCGGTACAGGCTGGAGTACAGCGACGTCCGCCGGCCCTCGCTCGCGCCCTCCACCTCGACCCGGCCCAGGACGTCGTCCCACTGCTTCTGGGCCTTGTCCTTGACCTTGGCGAAGGACGTGCCCGCGGGGATCTCCGCGTCCAGGTTCGCCTTCGCCTGGTCGACGCTGATCAGGGAGGTGGCCAGGCGCAGCGAGACCTCGCGGTCGGCGCCGGTCTTGAAGCGGAAGTAGCCGGTGGCGTCCGTGGTGCCGCCGCCCGTCAGCTTGCCGCCGTCCGTGACCGGACGGTCGAAGGTGCCGTACACGAACATGCGGGTCGCGCCCGCCGACAGGCCCGACTTCACGTCGGAGTAGCCGGTGACGATCCCCTTCTCCTTGTCGAGGGTCAGGCCGACGGCGTGCTGGGTGTCGCCCGTCTTCTCGATGTTGTCGAAGATCACGCTCGCGTCGTCACCGGGGTAGGTGAACTTGAACATCGCCGCGTGGTCGGTCGGCGTCATCTCGGCCTTCAGGCCGTTCTCGAAGGTCACGCCGTAGTAGTGCGGGCGTGCCGTCTCGTTCTCGTGCCGGAACGGCAGCGCGCGCTTGTCACGGGCCGCGTCCGGGGTGTCCTTCGCGGCCGACGGCATGATCTGGAACGTCTGCCGGTCACCCATCCAGGGGCTCGGCTCATGGCTCGCGCTGAACGCCTGGAGGGTGGGGAGGTTGTCGTCGTTGTTGCCCCGGGAGTAGTCGTAGAGCCAGTCGATGCTGCCCGCGTTGGTCACCGGGGTCCAGAAGTTGAAGCCGTGCGGGACGGCCGTCGCGGGGAAGGTGTTGCCGCGGGAGAAGTCGCGGCTGGAGTTGGTGCCGCGCGTGGTCGAGGCGTAGTCGGAGGGGTGCGCCTTGGGTTTGGGCGGGGCCTTCTCCGCCAGGGATATGTCGTCCACCCAGCCGCGGAACTTCACCGGGCCCTTGGGCGAGTCGTACGCGACGAGGATCCGGTCCACGGTCTTTCCGGCCGCCACGTCACCGACCCGCGACGCCACGTCGTTCCACTGGTTGGCGTAGAGCACCTTGGCCTCGCCCTGCCCGCGCGGAGTGAGCGGGAAGCCGTGCTGGTCGGTTGGCTTGAGGTCGCTCAGATACGTACCGTCGGTGAAGGCGAGGTCCACGGAGACGTTCGTGGCGTCGTACGGCGCCTTCTTGTACTCCTCGTCGTCCATCGACGGGAAGACGCGGTACCCGAGCTCGGTGTCCCGGCCCACCCGCACGTCCACGTCGAAGACCTTGTTGTACGAGTGGCCGCGCCCGGCGGCGGTGTGCGTGCCCGCGTACCTGAGGGCCTGCTTGCCGGTGAAGCCCGCCCGGCCCTTCGCCGTCGGCGACCCGGCCGGGCCGCGGTCGACAGCGCTCTGCATGTCCTCGGGCGGCACGGGGACGTCGGAGCCGCCGACGGACAGCTGGAGGTCGGCGAGCTGGATCTCGGCGCCGCCGTTGTTCGCCGAGATGTCCAGACGGAAGTGCGTGTACGCGGTGTCGTTCGCGAAGTCGTACGTCTTGGTCAGGAACCGCTCGCCGAACGTCTCGCCCTCGCGCTTGTCGAGGTCCTTCCAGTCCCGGCCGTCCGTCGAGCCCTGGAGCGTCCAGCTCTTCGGGTCGCGCTGCGCGTGGTCGTTCGCCGACGTCAGCGCGTACCGCGCCACCTTGGTGGGGGAGTCGAGCGTGAACTCCACCCAGCCCGACTTGGCGAACGTGAGCCACTTCGTGCTCTTCTCGCCGTCGACGAGGTTCTCCTTCACCTCGCCGGAGCCGCTGTGCTCGCCGCTGGCCCTGACGCCCACGACCCGGTCGTTGACGCCGCCGGGTATCCCGGAGGTGAAGGCTCCGTTCACGCCGGCGGCGCGCTTCTTGCCGTCAGGACCGGTCTCCACGGTGTTCAGCCAGTCCGGCGCGGGCTGCCCCGCCTCGAACGAGGAGCTGAACTCCCGCTCCGCGCGCGGCCTCTGCTCAGGGCCCGCCACGGCCGCGCCCTGCGAGGCGGCGACCACGGTCAGGGCGGTGACCCCGACAAGCAGCCCCCCGCCCGGTCTGCGTCCCCGACGTCCGTACCCCATCCCTGACTCCCTCCCTGCCCATCCGGACAACGTTGTCACGCGGCTGCGCAAGGACCAGTAGGGCGGCAAGTGGCGAGCGGTGTCAAGGGTGTTGCCGATGCCGGGAGGCTTCCCGGGGGGCGGGTGCGGCGGCAGCCGCGCTCCCACGGCCTCGCCCCACCCGCGCCCCGACCGCCCTCAGGCGGGCGCGGCCCCGTTCTGCGCGGGGAGCGTGAAGGCCCGCAGGACGAGCGCCGTCTCCATCGCGCACAGGGCCACGCCGAGGGTGACGTGTGCGGCGAGCGAGCCCTCAAGACCCAGCGCGGTCTGGGTGAAGGTGGCCACCAGGATGCCGAGGGTGGCCTTCGGCGGCCAGGTCAGCCAGCGGTTGCGGCGCCACACCAGGACGGCGGCCGCGACTTGGAGGAACACGAGGAGCTCGAAGACGTAGGCGTTGACGCCGTGCGGGTCGATCGAATCGACGTCGCCGTTCAGCAGCATCCCGGCGAGCAGGCCCTGCACCAAGGTCTCAAGACAGGCGAGGGCGGCCACGACCCGCAGCAGTGCGAGGCCGCCGCGACCGTGGACCACCCGGGCCGTGGCCGCCCTGGCGGGGGAGAGCGTGCCCCCGGAAGAAGTGTTGTGCATCGAAGTCCCTTTTCTCGCGGCGGTGTGGCTCATCCGCACGTCCGGCCGACGTGTCAGGACTGGGCGTCGAGCCATTCCCGGAAGCCGGGACCGGCGAGCTTGGCGTGCGGTCCTGGCAGGAACCCGCCTGCCGCCGCGATCTCGGCATCGGGCATGCCGGAGCCGTCGACGGCGACGACCTCGATGCCCCGGCGGGCGCCGAGGAGCCGTGCCGCCTCGGCCATGCTCTCCCTTCGGGGCCCGGCGACCTCGGGGACCGGCGTGCCGGGACGCGCCCCGTCGGGCTCGGTGGCCAGGTCGACCAGCGTTTCCGCCACGGTGCGGCAGGCCACGAGCTGGGTGGGCAGATCAGGGATGTGGGCGACGTCCCCCTGCTGCCAGTCCAGGAGCTGGCCGACGAGTTCGTGGAACTGCGCCGCCCGCAGAAGGCGCGCGGGCAACGGCCCGGACAGGTGGGCCGCCTCGTGGACCTGCTGGGCGGCGACGAATCCGGCGGTGGCCTTGTCGGCGCCGATGATGGACACGGCGGCGATGAGGCCGACCCCGGCACGGTCTCCGGCCTCGTGCAGGTTGCGGGTGGCCGTGCGGAAGAACTCCGTGGCGGCCTCCTGCTCGGAGGCGTGCCACGACGCGACGTCCACGATGACGTCGACCCCGGTGAGCGCCTCGGCCAGGCCCGCTCCGGTGATGATGTCCACGCCGGTCGCGCGGGACATCGGCACGACCGGATGTCCCCGTTCCGTGAGGACGTCCACGACGTGGCGTCCCAGCCGCCCGGTCGCTCCTGCCACTGCGAACTTACTGGTGTTCACGTTCTCTGCCCTTCTCGGCACGGGTGGTCCGTACGCACGGTGCCCTGACGAACACGAGACGCCGGTGCCCCACCGCCCGTAACAGCCGCGGCCGTGTGACACAGGCCACCGGCCGGAGGGTGTTACGGAACGGCGGGCACCGGCGTCTAGTGCGTGGAGCCAGGGGCGGGAAGGAACAGGCGGGAGCCGGGGATGAGCGAGCGCACGGAACACACCACGGGCACGGCCGAGCCGCTCGGCCGTGCCGCCGGAGCGGAGCCGGTGGCTGCCGCCGCCCGGGCGGAGTCGGCGGACTCCGCCACCGAGGCGTTCGTCGCCCACCGCAATCTGCTGTTCACCGTCGCCTACGAGATGCTCGGCTCGGCCGCCGACGCCGAAGACGTCCTCCAGGAGACCTGGCTGCGCTGGGCGGCCGTCGACCCGGCGACCGTGCGGGAGGAACGGGCCTACTTGGTGCGGATCGTCACCCGGCAGGCACTGGACCGGATGCGCGCGCTCGGCCGGCGCAAGGAGTCCTACGTCGGACCGTGGCTGCCCGAGCCGCTCCTCACCGCGCCGGACGTGGCCGAGGACGTCGAGCTGGCCGACAGCCTCTCGATGGCGATGCTCCTGGTGATGGAGACGCTCGCGCCCGTCGAACGAGCGGTGTTCGTGCTGCGCGAGGTGTTCGCTCTCGACTACGACGAGATCGCCGAGGCCGTCGGCAGGAGCCCGGCCGCCGTCCGCCAGCTCGCCTATCGGGCACGGGCACACGTCGCCGCGCGCCGACCGCGCGGCGCCGTGTCCCCGGACCAGACCCGAGCCGCGCTCCGGGCCTTCCAGCGAGCCGTCGAAACCGGCGAGTTGCAGAGCCTGCTCGACGTCCTCGCGCCGGAGGTCGTCGCCCTGAGCGACGGCGGCGGAGTGAAACACGCCCTGTTGCGGCCCATCGTGGGCGCGGACAAGGTGGCCCGTCTGCTGGCGGGCGGCTGGTGGCGGCGCGACGCCGACAGGTCGGTCGAGCCGGTCCAGATCAACGGCGGGCCGGGCCTCGTCGTCCGCGTCGACGGCGAGGTCGACGGTGTCGTGGCCGTGCGGGTCGAGAACGGCTTCGTCACCGGGGCCTACCACGTCCGCAACCCCGAGAAGCTGTCGCGGGTGGCGCGGGAGACCGCCGTCAGCCGCTGATTCCCCGGCCCGACCGTCAGCGGCAGAGGGCCTCGTCCACGACCTTGTCCATGCCGTCCTTGACCGCCTGGCCCGGCTGCGTGGTCACGGCGACGTTGACGGAGCGGACCGGCTCGCCGTGCTTCAGGACGACACCGCCGCGGGTCTCGTAGCCCGTCATGCTGCCGCCGTGGCCCCAGGCGACGCCGCCGCACGACAGGGGCGTCTTCACGAGGCCGAGGCCGTAGCGGGCCCCCTTGGGGAACGGGTACGTGGCGGGGGTGGTCTTCTGCATCTGCTCGAGCTGGTCCTCCTTGAGCAGGCGCCCGCCCAGGAGCGCGGTGTAGAACCGGTTCAGGTCGGTGTTCGTGGAGACCATCTGCCCCGCGGCCCAGGCCCAGGAGGGATCCCACTCCGTGGCGTCGACCAGCGGCGCGCCCGCCGCGGACTGGTAGTAGCCCTGGGGGTGGCGCTCCTTGATGGTCGCGTCGCCGTGGGCGGGGAAGTAGGTGTGGCGCAGGCCGAGGCGCTTGATGACGCGCCGCTCGATCTCCTGGGCGATCGAGCGGTGGGTGATCTTCTCCACGATGAGGCCGAGGACCAGGTAGTTCGTGTTGTTGTACTCCCACTTCCTTCCCGGCTTGAAGTGGGCCTTGTGCTTCAGGGCGCGGGCCAGGAGTTCGCGGGGCTCGTAGGGGTGGATGTCCTCGTCGAGGTAGTCGACGTAACTGGGCAGGCCGCTGCGGTGCTGGAGGAGCTGGCGGATGGTGATCTTCCGCCCGTCGATGCCGTCGCCGCGCAGGACGCCGCGCAGATGGTCGTCGACCTTGTCGCTGAGACGGATCTTCCTCTCGCCGACCAGCTGGAGCACGACGGTCGCGGTGAAGGCCTTGGTGTTGCTGCCGATCCGCACCTGTCCGTCCCGGGGCACCTTCGCGCCGGTGGCGATGTCGCCGACGCCCGCGGTGTACGTACGGGTGCGGCCTTCGCGGTCCGTCACGCTCGCCAGGGCGCCGGGCACGCTGTGGGGGTCCACCAGGGCGTTCAGGCCGCGCTGGACGGGGTCGGGCGCGGCGGCGGTGGCCGTCGCCGAGGGCGCGAGGGCTCCGAGGGCCATGACCGCGGCGGCCGCCACGGACACCGACGGCACGAGGGAGCGCCGAACGCGTCGCCGCCGCTGCTCGGACGGGCGGGACCTCTGCCATGTCTGCGTGCGCATGAGCCAACTCCTCAAGGGGATGGGGGAATGGGTACTAGTCGGTCGGGCAGGTCAGGTCCCTGGCGGGGAGCCTGCCCGTGGTCAGGTAGCGCGTGGCGGTGTCGTCCGCGCAGGAGTTGGTGCCGTTGACGATGTGGCCCTCTCCTCCGGCGACGGTGACCATCCGGGAGCCGTGCAGGACCCGGTGCATGGCCCGGGCGCCGGGCAGGGGCGTCTGCGGGTCCCACGCGTTCTGCACGATCAGCGCGCGGGCCGTGTTGTTCACCGTGGTCGCGGGCTCGCTGCCCGGCTGCCAGAAGGCGCACGGCTTGATGCCGGACGCGAAGTCGCCGGACAGCGGGTACCGGGCCTTGTCGCGGATCGCGTCGCGCCGGTACCGCTGGGGGTCGCTCGGCCACGAGGCGCGGGTGTCGGCGCAGAGGACGGACCAGGCGGCGGCTGTGTCGTTGTCGGCGGGGATGGCGGGGGAGGCGTGGGCGCCGGGGGTTCCGGGCGCGCCGGGGGCAGCGAGGGCGGGTGCCGGCGGGGCGGGACGCGGGGCCCGGACCGGCGGGGCCGCCTTTCCGGCTTCGGCCCGCTGCCCGGCTTCGGCCCGCTTCCCGCTCCCGGCCGCCTTCTTCAGCCCGGTGACCCACACGGCGGCCTTGCGCACGTGGAAGAACGTGGTGCGCTGAGCGCGGAGGTCGTCACCGGTGAGGCGCTGACCGTCGAGGACGAGCGGCTCGCGGTCGGCCCGGGCGACCAGGCCCCAGAAGGCCGACCGGACCTCGGCGGGGGTCCTGCCGAGCCCGTACGCCGCGTGCCGCCGGGCGGTCCACGCGCTCCACCGCGCGAAGGCGGGTTCGGCGCCCTCCGCCATCGCCAGGAACATGCCGCGCCCGTACCGCCCCGGATCGGCCGCGCTGTCGAGGACGAACCGGTCGGCCCGGCGCGGGAACATCTGCGTGTACACGGCCCCGAGGTAGGTGCCGTAGGAGAACCCCAGGTAGGAGATCTTCTTCTCGCCCAGCACGGCACGGACGACGTCCATGTCGCGGGCGGTGTTGCGGGTGGTGAGGTGCCGCAGCCCGGCGCCCCGCGCGGCCCGGCACTTGGCGGCCACCGTCCGGGCCCACCGCACGTCCTTCGCGAAGGTCCGCGCCGCGTACGGGTGCTCCATCTCCTGCTCGCCGCGCGTCAGACCGCAGCTGACGGGAGAGCTGCGCCCGATGCCCCGCGGGTCGAATCCGATGAGGTCGTACCGTTCGCGTACGTCGTCGGAGAGGCGCATCGCCGGGTCGACCGGCAGATGGAGGCCGGGCCCGCCGGGGCCGCCGGGGTTGAGCAGCAGCACGCCCCGGCGTTCCGCCGCGCTCGTCGCCTTCAGGCGGGATATCGCGATGGTCGTCCTCGTGCCGCCCGGGTCGCCGTAGTCCAGCGGCACTTCGAGGGTCGCGCACTGAAAGGCGGCGGGGCTCCGGGCGTCGCAGCGCTGCCAGTGGGGCTGCTGCTGGGCGTACGGGCGAAGAGGATCTCCGGCCGTGGCGGCTTCGGGTGCGGCGGTTGCCGCCGCCGGTGTCAGGGCCGGGACGAAGGCCGCCGTGATGCCGACTGCCAGAAGAGACGCCGTGCGGGTTGCGCGCGCCACGATGTTCCTTCCCATCGGTCAGGCACCGCCGAACTGGTCGCGGACGCACTGCGCGTACTGCCGGAAGCTGTCGGGCTCGTAGCACTCCTGCGTCTGGTTCGCGTACCAGACGAAGAGGAAGGCGGCCGCGACGGACGCCGTGATCGCGAGGGCCGACGTCACCACACCGGCGACGGCCCTGCCCCGGCCGACGCCGGTCCGCCGGGCCGTCCGCAGGGCACCGAGGCCCAGGACCAGACCGACGACCCCGAGCAGGCCGCCGACGAAGACGACCGAGGTGCCCAGGCCGACGACACCGAGGACCAGGGCGGCCCGGGCCGTGCGGTTCCCGCCGCCCGGGGCCCGCGTGCCGGGGGCTCCGTGGGGTGTTCCCGTCCTCGCGGGCCATGCCGGGTGGCGCTGGTGCATTTCCAGCTCTTGCGTGTTCATCGGTCGTCCTCCGGTCCGTCGTTCCGGGAAAGATCCTGCTTTTCGGGGCCCGGAAACACATCGCGGAAAAGCGGGAAAAGGAGCTCCCCCGATCGGGGGAGGCCGCCCGTGGGACCTCCGGGGATACTGGACGAATCATGTTGAGGGGAATACGGCCGCTGCTGCGCGGCTCCACATACGCAGGCATGCTGTTCGCCGTTCTCGGCGCCTTCGCGAGCCTTCCGCTGCTGCCTTTCGCCATGCTTCCGGCGCTGGGATGGCGGTCCGCTCCTTATGGCGTGCAGGTCGCTCTGACCCTGCTCGTCTGGGCGGCGCTGATCGGCGCGGTGGGCCTCGCGCGCACCACGCGGCGCGGGCTGGTCGCGGCCGCCCGCCGACTGCTGAAGGTGGCGTTGCCGGCTCCCGCGGCCGCGCCCGCCCCCGCCGTCGACCGCCTGCGGACCCCCCTCTGGCTGCTGCTGCACGTGGCCATCGGGTGGACGGGGGCGCTGGTGGGCGGCCTGCTGCTGCTCCTGGGCGTGACCCTGCCGGGCGGCTGGCTCGACGCCGAGCTCGAGCTGAGCCTGTTCGGCCGCTCCGCGCGGCCGGGCGACGGCTGGGCGAGCTGGGCGGTGGGGCTCGCCTGCCTGCTCCTCGCGGCGGCCGTGTGCGCGGCGGTGACGAGCGCCCTGCGGTGGCTCGCGCCCGGGCTCCTCGGACCGTCGTCGGCCGAGCGGCTCGCGCTCGCGGCCGAGCGGGAGCGGGCCCTCGCCGAACGCAACCGCCTCGCCCACGAGCTGCACGACTCGATCGGGCACACGCTCACGGCGACCACGATCCAGGCGGCCGTCGCGGGCGAGGTGCTCGCCGCCGACCCGGTGGCCGCGCGGGCCGCCCTGCGCAGCATCGAGGAGTCGGCCAGGTCCGCCCTCGAAGACCTCGACTACGTGCTCGGCGTGCTGCGCGAGCAGGAGTCGGAGACGGCCCCGGCCCGCACCCTGGCCGATCTGCCCGAGCTCTTCGACCGGCTGCGGCACGCGGGCGCGGCGGTGGAGCCCGACCTCACGGGCGACCTCGCGCAGGTGCAGGGCACGCTCTCCCGGGCCGCGTACCGGATCCTCCAGGAAGGCCTGACGAACGCGCTGCGGCACGGGGCGGGCGGCCCCCTCCAGGTCCGCGTGGCGGCCGCGCCCGACAGCCTCGAACTCCGCGTGGTCAACCGGACCGGGGCGGGTCCCGGCCGGAGCCCGGGCGCCTTCCCGACCTCCGGGCACGGCCTGCCCGGACTCGCCGAGCGGGTGCGGCTGCTGCACGGCGAGATGGAGTCCGGCGCGGACGGGCCGCACCACTGGCGGCTGGCGGTGCGGCTGCCCGTACGGTTGTCGGCATGATCGCCGCAGCCGCGGGCGCGGGTCCCGACACGCCCGACCCCGCCTCCGCCTCCGCCGCGCCCGGCTCCGCGTCCGCGTCCGTGGCGCCTGGCTCCGCGTCCGCCTCGGCCGCGCCTGGCTCCGCGTCCGCCGCGCCTGGCCCCGCGTCCGCGTCCGTGGCGCCCGGCTCCGTGTCCGCGTCCGCCGCGCTCGGCCCCGCCTCCGCCTCCGCCTCCGCCTCCCCCGCGCCCGCGCCCGCGTCCGCGTCCGTCGCGCCCGCGCCCGCGTCCGCGTCTGTCGCGCCCGGCCCCGCCGACACCCCCGTCACCCTCCTGATCGCGGACGACGACGCGGTGACGCGCAGCGGGTTGCGCGTGCTGCTCGCGGCGCAGCCGGGCATCGCCGTGGTCGGTGAGGCCGCCGACGGCGTCGAGGCGGTGGAGCAGGCGCGGCGGCTGCGCCCCGACGTGGTCCTGATGGACGTACGGATGCCGCGCCGCAACGGGATCGAGGCCACCCGGCACCTCCTCGCCGACACCGCCGAGCCCCCGAAGGTCGTGGTGATCACCACCTTCGAGAACGACGACTACGTCACCGCCGCGCTCAGCGCCGGGGCCAGCGGGTTCGTGCTCAAGCGGCGCCCGGTCCCGCAGATCGCGGAGGCGGTGCGCGTGGTGGCGGCGGGGGAGGCGATCCTCTTCCCCTCGGCGCTGCGCCGGATGGTCGCGGCCCGCCCGCTGGACTCCGCCGACGCGCTGCCGAACGCGGCGCTCACGGGGCGCGAGGAGGAGGTGCTGCGGCGCATGGCCACCGGCCTGTCCAACCCGGAGATCGCCGAGTCGCTCACGGTGAGCCTGGAGACGGTGAAGACCCACGTCGGGAACGTGCTCACCAAGCTCGGCGCCCAGAACAGGACCCACGCCGTGGTGATCGCCTACGAATCCGGCCTGGTGGTGCCGGGCTTCCCCGGCTGACAGGCCCCCGGCCGCCCCGTCCGTCGCACTCCCGGCCGCTCCGCCGTCGCAGTCCGGGTTGCCCCACCTGGCCAGCCCCCCGGGAGGTTGCCCCATCTGACCAGCCCCCGGAGTTGCCCCGCCCCGCCGCAGTCCCGGCGGCCCCGCCCGCCGCATCCCCGGCTGCCCCGCCCCGCTCCGCCGCAGTCCCGGGTGCCCGACTCACCGCATCCCCGGCGGCCCCACCCGCTGCCCTGCCCCGCCCCGCTCCGCCCCGCCCACCCCAGTCCCAGCCGATCCGTCCGCCGCGTCCCGCTCACTTCGCTCGCCGCGCCCTGGCCGAACTGCCCGCCGTGTTCCGGTCGTTCCGCCCGCCGTCACCTTGGCCGGTCTGGCCGCTGCATCCCCGGCCGCCTCGCCCGCCTGGCCCCGGCCCCCGCGCCCGGGCCGCCCGTCGCCCAGCGGTCCCCGTCACCGCGTCCCACCCGCACCGTTCACCGTGTCCTGGCAACTGTCCGTCGCCTTCTGGCTGTTCCGCCCACCGCCGCCCCAGTGGCCACGCCCCCGGGTCGTCCCGGTCGTCTCGTCCGCCGCGTACCGGCCAGAACACTTACCGCGCCCAGGTCGCCCCACCCGCCGTGTCTTGGCGGCCCCGAGCCCCGGCGGCCCGGTGGCCCCGAGCCCCGGTGGCCCCGAGCCCCGGCGGCCGCGCCCCGCCGCGCCCGCGCACCCCGTCGAACCGCCCAAGGTCAAGACACCCGCGTCCCCCGGGAATTGGACTTTCCGAATTGGTCCGTACTATTTCCCGGCATGCCCGCCATAAAGAGGTCTCAACTCGGAAAAGGTGGCTGCCCAAAGCTGCATTCGATCTTGCTTGCTCGGTGGCGAGTGGACTATACCTGTGCGCGTCCGCACGGCCCGTTCGGCAAGCCGTGGTTCGCCCTTTCGAGCGCCGCCGGACACGTCCCGCACCATCGCACGACCCCAGCTTCACTACTCCGCGGTGCCGGGGAGGATCCGGTTCACCGCCTGAGTCCTGGAAGAGAGCGAGGACTTGAGCATGGGATCCACCTCTGGAACGCCCGGTATGTCCGGCGTCGGCCGCCGCGACCTGATCAAGCGCAGCGCGGCCCTCGGCCTCATCACCGTCCCCACGATGGGCTTCCTGTCCGCGTGCGCCTCCGGCGGCGGTGACGACGACGAGAAGGCCAAGACGGTCAAGAAGACCAAGGACAACCCCTTCGGCGTCGCCAAGGACAACGACCTGGACGTCTTCATCTTCAAGGGCGGCTACGGCGACGAGTACGCCAAGGCGTGGGAGGCCTCCTTCGAGAAGAAGTACGGCGGCGAGGTCTCCCACAGCGGCGAGCAGGACGTGACCGGAAAGCTCCAGCCCCGCTTCAACAAGGGCAACCCGCCGGACGTCGTCGACGACTCCGGGTCGAAGAAGATGAAGCTCGACACGCTGTTCAAGGACGGCCATCTGACCGACCTCACCCAGCTGCTCGACGCGCCGTCCATCGACGACCCGAGCAAGAAGATCCGGGACATCATGCTGCCCGGCACCATCGAACAGGGCACGTTCGGCGGGAAGTTCCACGCGCTGTTCTACGTCTACGCGGCCTGGGGCCTCTGGTACTCCAACAAGCTCTTCAAGAAGCACGGTTGGGACGTCCCCAAGACCTGGGACCAGCTCCTCGACATCATGAAGGACGCCAAGTCCAAGGGCATCGGCGGCCTCGCCCACCAGGGCAAGTACCCGTACTACATGAACATCGTGATCATGGACCTGATCGCCAAGACCGGCGGCATGGACGCCGTGAAGGCGATCGACAACCTCGACCCCAAGGCGTTCGTCGGCAACGAGGCCGCCGAGCGCTCCATCGAGGCGGTCTACGAGATCGTGGAGAAGGGCCTGTTGATGCCGGGCACCAACTCCCTGGAGCACACCGAGGCCCAGACCAAGTGGAACGAGTACAAGGCGGTCTTCATCCCGTCCGGCTCCTGGCTGGAGAACGAGCAGGCCAAGCAGACGCCCGCGGACTTCGAGATGACGTTCCTGCCGCTGCCGCTGCTCCCCGACTCCAAGATGAAGCTGCACGCCGTGCGCGTCGGCGCCGACGAGCCCTTCATCGTGCCGTCCAAGGCCAAGAACGTCCCCGGCGGCCTGGAGTTCCTGCGCCGGATGCTGTCGAAGGAAGGCGCGACGGACTTCGCCAAGAAGGCCAGTTCGCTCTCCGTGCTCGGCCCGGAGTACGTCGACAAGAGCGTCGAGCTGCGCCCCGGCATCAAGACCGCGCTCGCGGCCGTCGACGACTGCCCGGTCCCGGAGCGCTTCAACTTCCGCTATTCGGAGTGGTACGGCGAACTGGACGTCGAGATCCAGAACGCCACCGGTGAACTGATGGCCAAGCGCCTCACGCCGAAGAAGTGGCTGGAGCGCTGCCAGAAAGCGGTCGACAAGGAACGCGCCAAGGGCACGGACAAGAACAAGAGGAAGTAGCCACGGGGTTTCAGGCGAGCCAGGAGCAGGGTGTCATGCATCGGAACAAGTACCCGTTCATCGTGGGATTCCTCGTCCTTCCCGTCGGCCTCTACCTGTTGCTGGTGATCTGGCCGTACATCCAGACCATCAGCTACTCGTTCACCGACTGGAGCGGCGCCTCCCAGAACTTCGGTTTCGTCGGGTTCGACAATTACAAGGACCTGGCGGACGACGACGTCTTCTTGAAGGCGCTCCAGCACAACGCCCTGCTCCTGGTCCTCGTGCCGACCCTGACCATCCTGCTCTCGCTGTTCTTCGCCTTCATGGTGAACGTCGGCGGGCGCGGCGGCGCGGGCGGCGTCTCGGGCGTGAAGGGGTCCGGTTTCTACCGGATCGTCTTCTTCTTCCCGCAGGTCCTGTCCGTCGCGATCCTCGCCATCCTCTTCAAGGCGGTCTACCGCGGCGACGACTCGGGTCTGATCAACGGCAGCCTCCAGGCCGTCGGGCTCGGCGACAAGAACCACCCGACGGAGTGGCTGAACGACCCCGACCTGGTCCTGTGGTGCATCGTCTTCGTGATGATCTGGGCCGGCGCGGGCTTCTACATGGTCCTGTTCTCCGCCGCCATGCAGTCCATCCCCAAGGACATCTACGAGGCCGCGCTCCTCGACGGCGCCGGGCGGATCCAGACCTTCTTCCGGGTGACGCTCCCGCTGCTCTGGGAGACCATCCAGACGGCCTGGGTGTTCCTCGCGATCCTCTCCATGGACGCGTTCCTGCTGATCTCCACGCTCACCTCGCAGGACTTCGGCGGCGGCCCCGACCACAGCAGCGAGGTCATCTCGACGTACCTGATGCGCAACTTCCAGACGTACAGCAAGAGCGGCTACGCCTGCGCCATGGGCGTCGTGATGCTGCTGCTCACCCTGATCGTGTCCATCGTCACGCTGCGGCTCAGCCGCCGCGAGCGCATCGAGTACTAGGGAGGCGCGAGCGACATGACGGCTCCCGCGACGCAACCCCCCGTCACCAAGGCCGCCCTGCCCGGGCAGCGCGGCGGCACACGCGGCGGCCCCGGCCGCCGCGACGGGATGGAGGGCAAGACCCTCAACGCCTTCTCGCACGGCTTCCTGGTCCTGTGGGCGATCATGATCGTCCTGCCGCTCTTCTGGATCCTGCTCGGCAACTTCAAGACCGACTCGCAGATCAAGTCCAGCGCCTGGACCTGGCCCACGGAGTGGACCTTCGACGCCTTCCAGCGCGGCTGGGAGAAGGGCGTGGGCGACTACCTGCTCAACACCCTCATCGTGATGGTCTTCTCGGTCCCGCTCACGATGCTGCTCGGCGCCATGGCGGCCTACGTCCTGGCCCGCTACGAGTTCTTCGGCAACCGGTTCCTGTACTACTTCTTCGTGGCCGGGTCGATGTTCCCGGTGTTCCTCGCGCTCGTCCCGCTGTACTTCATGGTCGACCGCCTGGGCATGCTGAACACGTACCAAGGGCTGATCCTCGTGTACGTGGCGTACTCGCTGCCCTTCACCGTGTTCTACCTGTACTCGTTCTTCCGGACGCTGCCCACGGCCGTGCACGAGGCCGCGGTGATCGACGGGGCCTCGCACACCCGGGTCTTCTTCCAGATCATGGTGCCGATGGCCAAGCCCGGCCTGATCAGCGTCGGGATCTTCAACGTGCTCGGCCAGTGGAACCAGTACATCCTGCCGCTCACCCTCATGCAGAAGCAGAGCGGCGGCGACGAGGACCGCTCGATGCTCGCCCAGGGCCTGGTGAGCCTGATGAACCAGGGGAACTACGAGACCGACCTGCCCGCCCTGTACGCGGGCATGACGATCTCCATGATCCCGGTCTTCGTCGTCTACGCGTCCTTCCAGCGACAGGTCCAGTCGGGCCTCACCGTGGCCACCCTGAAGTGAGCCCGGCGCCCCGCAGGCGTCAACCCATCAAGTGAAGACGGAGCCCCGTGCGCGGGCCGGGGCCGGACGGAGAGGTGTGACCTCGGCCTCCGGTCCCGGCCCGCGCACGTGCCCCCGACAGGCCCGCCGAGCACCCCTTGATTTCCATCAAGGACTTGACTGCGGTAACACCTTCAGCGGAGCTTGGAGTTCACAACTTGTACGGGCGGCGAGGGTGCCGTCCGCCATAGGCGGGAGTGGATGAGTCGATGGAGACTCCGGGGTCGCAGTCGTCACTGCACCGAGCAAACCTCGAGCGGGTCGTGCGCGCGGTACGGCTCGCGGGATCGCTCACGCAGGCGGAGATCGCCAGGACGACGGGCCTGTCCGCCGCGACCGTGTCGAACATCGTCCGGGAGCTGAAGGACGGCGGCACCGTCGAGGTCACGCCCACGTCGGCGGGCGGCCGCCGGGCCCGCAGCGTCTCGCTCAGCGGCGACGCGGGCATGGTCATCGGCGTGGACTTCGGCCACACCCACCTGCGCGTGGCCCTAGGCAACCTGGCCCACAAGGTGCTCGCCGAGCAGTCCGAGCCGCTGGACGTGGACGCCTCCGCGGCCCAGGGCTTCGACCGGGCCGAGCGCCTGGTCGGCCAGCTGATCGAGCAGGCGGGCGTGGACCGCGCCAAGGTCGCGGGCGTCGGCGTCGGCGTGCCCGGGCCCATCGACGTGGAGTCCGGCACCCTCGGCTCCACCTCGATCCTGCCGGGCTGGGCGGGCACCAAGCCCGCCGAGGAGCTGGGGGACCGCCTCGGCGTGCCCGTGCACGTGGACAACGACGCCAACCTGGGCGCCCTGGGCGAGCTGGTCTGGGGCAGCGGCAAGGGCGTCAAGGACCTCGCGTACATCAAGGTCGCGAGCGGGGTCGGCGCCGGGCTCGTGATCAGCGGGCGGATCTACCGCGGCCCCGGCGGCACGGCGGGCGAGATCGGGCACATCACCCTGGACGAGTCCGGGCCCGTCTGCCGCTGCGGCAACCGCGGCTGCCTGGAGACCTTCACCGCCGCGCGCTACGTGCTCCCCCTGCTCCGGTCCAGCCACGGCACCGATCTGACCATGGAGCGCGTCGTCGCCCTCGCCCGCGAGGGCGACCCGGGCTGCCGCCGGGTGATCGCCGACGTCGGGCGGCACATCGGCAGCGGCGTCGCGAACCTCTGCAACCTCCTGAACCCCAGCCGGGTGGTCCTCGGCGGCGCCCTCGCGGAGGCCGGCGAGCTGGTGCTCGGGCCGATCCGCGAGTCGGTCGGGCGGTACGCCATCCCGAGCGCGGCCCGTCAACTGTCCGTACGCCCCGGGGCACTTGGCTCGCGCGCCGAGGTGCTCGGCGCCCTCGCCCTCGCGCTCAGCGAGATGGGGGATTCGACGCTTTTGGACGGGTCGGTTCCGACCGCCACACCTGCCTTCACTTAGATAACGCATGGCACCGTTGTCATCTCGTTAAGGATTTACTCCTTGACGCGTGTCGGGCGGCCGAGTTGACTTCGAGCCACCTCGGCCGCAACGACGCGGCCACGTCAGGGAGGCACCCCCAAATGAATGCATGGACGCGCCGCGTCGTCATAGGCACCGCGACCCTTTCCATGGCCCTCGGCCTCGCCGCCTGCGGTGAGGCCGGAGGCGACGACGACAAGGGAAGCGGCGGCGACGGAAAGACCATTGGTCTGCTCCTGCCGGAGAACAAGACCACCCGCTACGAGACCTTCGACCGTCCGATCATGGAGTCGAAGATCAAGTCGCTCTGCGGCGACTGCGAGATCAAGTACAACAACGCCGCACAGGACATCGAGACCCAGAAGAAGCAATTCGACGCGCTCATTACGCAGGGCGTCAAGGTGATCATTCTCGACTCCGTGGACTACAAGTCCACGAAGGGCTGGATCGAGCGCGCCGACAAGGAGGGCGTCAAGGTCGTCGCGTACGACCGACTGGCCGAGGGCCCGCTGTCCGCGTACGTCAGCTACGACAACGAGAAGATCGGCCGTCTCCAGGGCGGCGCCCTGGTCAAGGCCCTCGGGGCCAAGGCCAAGAGCTCCAACGTGGTCATGATCAACGGCTCGCCGACCGACCCGAACGCCCCGTTCTTCAAGAAGGGCGCCCACTCGGTGCTCGACAAGAACGTGAAGAAGGTCGTCTACGAGCAGGACATCCCCGACTGGTCGCCCGACGAGGCCAACCGGAAGATGGCCACCGCCATCGACAAGCTCGGCAAGGACGGCTTCGACGGCGTCTACTCCGCCAACGACGGCATGGCCGGCGGCATCATCACCGCCCTCAAGCAGCGCGGCATCGAGGTCCCCGTCGGCGGCCAGGACGCCGAGCTCGCGGGCATCCAGCGACTGCTGAGCGGCGAGCAGGACTTCACGATCTACAAGCAGATCAAGCCCGAGGCCGAGACCACCGCCGAGATCGCGGTCCGCCTGCTCAAGGGCAAGAAGATCGACGACCTCATCGACCGCAAGGTCGACTCCCTGAGCGGCGACTTCAAGGGCATCCCCGCCAAGCTCTACGACGCCCAGGCGATCACCAAGGACGACGTGGCCCGCACGATCGTCAAGGACAAGGTCTACAAGGCGAGCGAGATCTGCACCAAGCAGTTCAAGGCCGCCTGCGACGAGGCCGGGATCAAGTAGCCCCGGCCCTTCCTCCCGGGAGTTGACGCGGCCGCGCGGCCGCGAGACACCTTCCCCAGCGTCCGGTGCCCGCACGTCCATCCCGGCGCCTCCCGCCCCGCAGCCGGAGGGCGGGCACCGGCACCCCCTTGTCCACCATCCCCGCCGGTCAGGCGGCGAAGGAGATGATTCACGTGTCCGCTACGCCCGTGCTGGCGTTGCGCGGGGTCTCCAAGCGGTTCGGCGCCGTCCAGGCGCTCACGGACGTAGACCTCGAGATCCACACCGGTGAGGTGGTCGCCCTCGTCGGCGACAACGGCGCCGGAAAGTCCACGCTCGTCAAGACCATCTCGGGCGTCCACCCCATCGACGAGGGCGCCATCGAGTGGGAGGGCCGCGAGGTCCGCGTCGGCCGCCCCCACGACGCCCAGAACCTCGGCGTGGCCACCGTCTACCAGGACCTCGCGCTCTGCGACAACCTCGACGTCGTCGCCAATCTGTTCCTCGGCAGCGAGCTGAAGAGCGCCTCCGTCCTCGACGAGATCAGGATGGAGAAGCGCGCCCGGGAGCTCCTGGAGACGCTGTCCATCCGCATCCCGAGCGTCCGCATCCCCATCGCCGCCCTCTCCGGCGGCCAGCGGCAGGTCGTCGCCATCGCCCGCGCGCTCGTCGGCGACCCCAAGGTGGTCATCCTCGACGAGCCCACCGCGGCCCTCGGCGTCGAGCAGACCGCGCAGGTCCTCGACCTCGTGGAGCGGCTGCGCGAGCGTGGCCACGGCGTCATCCTCATCAGCCACAACATGGCTGACGTGCGCGCCGTCGCCGACCGCGTCGCGGTCCTCAGGCTCGGCCGCAACAACGGCGTCTTCAACGTCGCCGACACCTCCCCCGAAGAGATCATCGCCGCCATCACCGGCGCCACGGACAACGCCGTGACCCGCCGCCGGGCGCGTACCGCCACGAAGGAGGACGCGAAGTGAGCGACCTCGCCAAGACCCCCACCGACAAGCCCGCGGCGCCCGTCGACGCCGAGCCGTCGGCGACGCCCGCCGCGGCCGTCGACCCCCGGCTGCTCGTGCGCGAGCAGGGCTTCGCCGGCTACTGGACGGAGTTCCTGCGCAAGGTGCGCGGCGGTGAGCTCGGCTCGCTGCCCGTCGTCGTGGGCCTCATCGTCATCGCCCTGGTCTTCCAGCTGCAGAACGACAAGTTCCTGTCGGCCTCCAGTCTCGCCAACATCGCCGTGTTCACCTCCGGCGTCGGCATCATGTCCGTCGGCATCGTCTTCGTGCTCCTGCTCGGCGAGATCGACCTGTCCGTCGGCTCCGTCGCCGGTGTGGGCGCCGCCGTGTGGGCGGTGCTGAGCGTCAACCACGGCTGGGGCGACTGGCTCTCCGTGGTCAGCGCGGTCGTCTGCGGCATGGTCATCGGCGTCCTCCACGGAATCTTCTTCGCCAAGGTCGGCGTGCCGGCCTTCGTCGTCACCCTCGCGGGCTTCCTCGGCTGGAGCGGCCTGCAGATCTGGCTGATGGGCAAGGAAGGCAGCATCAACACCCCGAGCGGCTCCGTCGTCGAGGACCTCACCACCCACTACTTCGCCGACAAGGCCGCCGCGTACGGCCTCGCGCTCGTCGCGGTCCTGCTGTACGCGGGTTCGCAGCTGCTCGACGCCAAGCGCCGCAAGGGCGCGGGCCTGCCCTCGCGGCCGCTCAGCGAGATCCTGCTGCGCACCGGCGTGCTCGCGGTCCTGTGCTTCGTCGTCGCGTACTTCCTGAACGAGCCGGACGGCGCCCGCGGCCTGCCGCTGGCCCTGGTGCTCTTCCTGGCCGTGCTCGTCATCGCGGACTTCGTGGTCCGCCGCACCACCTTCGGCCGCCAGGTCTTCGCTGTCGGCGGCAACGCGGAGGCCGCGCGGCGCGCGGGCATCAACGTCGACCGCGTACGGATCACCGTCTTCGCGATCTCCGGCATGCTCGCGGCCTTCGGCGGCCTGTTCATCGCGAGCCTGTCCGGCGGCGCCACCAAGAGCCTCGGCAGCGGCAACACCCTGATGATCGTCATCGCGGCGGCCGTCATCGGCGGCACCAGCCTCTTCGGCGGCCGGGGCAAGATCTGGTCCGCCCTGCTCGGCATGCTCGTGATCCAGTCGATCCAGCAGGGTCTGAACCTGGAAGGCATGGCGAGTGAGATCCAGTACATGATCACCGGTGCGGTGCTGCTCGCCGCCGTCGTGATCGACTCGGTCTCCCGGCGCACCCAGAAGTCCGCGGGCCGCGCCTGATCAAGGGCTCTCGTGCCCTCTCGTGCCCGGTACCGGCCCCTCCGGTACCGGGCACGCCGCTGTCTGTGAACGCCGCGCTGAATAGAACGTTCGTTTCAGTCACGCGTTCGTGTTCCCGGCGATTTACGGCCGATCGCGTGACGTAGGACTCCCGGGCCGGACTCCGTCGTCAACGGCGGAACATTAGACTCGACAGGCCCGGCAATGCTCGAACAGCGCTACACGCTCTACTGCAAGGAGGCACGGGTGCCGCTGCTGACCCGCATCACGGGACCGCGCGATCTGGACCGGCTCAGCCCGGAGCAGCTGAACCAGCTGGCCACCGAGGTCCGCGGCTTCCTCGTCGACGCAGTCTCCAAGACCGGCGGCCACCTCGGCCCCAACCTCGGTGTCGTCGAGCTGACCATCGCCCTGCACCGCGTCTTCGACTCGCCCAGGGACAAGGTCCTGTGGGACACCGGCCACCAGGCCTACGTCCACAAGCTGCTCACCGGCCGCCAGGACTTCGACGGCCTGCGCGGCAAGGGCGGCCTGTCCGGCTACCCCTCGCGTGCCGAGTCCGACCACGACGTGATCGAGAACAGCCACGCCTCCACCGTCCTCGGCTGGGCCGACGGCATCGCCAAGGCCAACGAGGTCCTCAAGAAGGACGACCACGTCGTCGCCGTCATCGGTGACGGCGCGCTCACCGGCGGCATGGCCTGGGAGGCGCTGAACAACATCGCCGCCGCCAAGGACCGCCCCCTGGTCATCGTCGTCAACGACAACGAGCGCTCCTACGCCCCCACCATCGGCGGTCTCGCCAACCATCTGGCGACCCTGCGCACCACCGACGGCTACGAGCGTTTCCTCGCCCGCGGCAAGGACCTCCTGGAGCGCACCCCCGTCGTCGGCAAGCCGCTGTACGAGACGCTGCACGGCGCCAAGAAGGGCCTGAAGGACTTCATCGCCCCCCAGGGCATGTTCGAGGACCTCGGCCTGAAGTACGTCGGCCCCATCGACGGCCACGACATCGAGGCCCTGGAGTCCGCGCTGGCCCGCGCCAAGCGCTTCAACGGCCCGGTCATCGTGCACTGCATCACCGAGAAGGGCCGCGGCTACAAGCCCGCCGAGCAGGACGAGGCCGACCACTTCCACGGCATCGGCCCCATCCACCCCGACACCGGCCTGCCCATCGCCGCCGGCGGCATGGACTGGACGTCCGTGTTCGGCGAGGAGATGGTGAAGCTCGGCCACGAGCGCGAGGACATCGTGGCGATCACCGCCGCCATGCTCCAGCCCGTCGGCCTGAAGAAGTTCGCCGAGGAGTTCCCCGACCGCGTCTACGACGTCGGCATCGCCGAGCAGCACGCGGCCGTGTCCGCGGCCGGGCTCGCCACCGGCGGGCTCCACCCCGTCTTCGCGGTGTACGCCACCTTCCTCAACCGCGCCTTCGACCAGCTCCTGATGGACGTGGCCCTGCACAAGTGCGGCGTCACCTTCGTCCTGGACCGTGCGGGCGTCACCGGCACGGACGGCGCCTCCCACAACGGCATGTGGGACATGTCGATCCTCCAGTGCGTGCCCACGCTGCGCATCGCCGCGCCGCGCGACGCCGACCAGGTCCGCCTCCAGCTGCGCGAGGCCGTCGAGGTCGACGACGCCCCGACCGTCGTGCGCTACTCCAAGGGCGCCGTCGGCCCGGCCGTCAAGGCCGTCGCCCGCGTCGGCGGCATGGACGTGCTGCGCCGCCCGGACGCGCCCCGGCCCGATGTGCTCCTCGTCTCCGTCGGGGCCCTCGCCCCGATGTGCCTGGAGATCGCGGACCTCCTCGACAAGCAGGGCATCTCCACGACCGTGGTCGACCCGCGCTGGGTCAAGCCGGTCGACGAGGCGATGGCGCCGCTCGCCGAGCAGCACCGGGTCGTCGTGACCGTCGAGGACAACTCCCGTGCCGGAGGCGTCGGTTCGGCGATCTCGCAGGCGCTGCGGGACGCGGGCGTGGACGTGCCGCTGCGCGACTTCGGCATTCCGCCGCGGTTCCTCGACCACGCCTCGCGCAAGGAGGTCATGGCCGAGATCGGGCTGACCGCGCCCGACATCGCCCGTCAGGTCACGGGGCTCGTCGCCAAGCTCGACGGCCGGGTCGAGCGCGGCCGCGCGGCCGTGGACTCCGTCGAACCGGTCCGCGACTGACCCACCCACCCGGGCGGGCGGGGCACTACCCCGCCCGCCCGGTGAGCGGACCACCCGGACAGCCGTAGGTTTCGGGTCCCTTCGCGTGAATCGGACCGCGCCGGGGCACTGGGAGTACATCCCCTCTCGAAGATGTCGAAGACGACTCGCGTGGGAGGTACGCCAGTGAGCAGCACCCTCTTCCGGACGAAGAAGGTCGAGCAGTCCATCCTCGACACCGAGGAGCCAGAGCACGCGCTGAAGAAATCGCTGTCCGCGCTCGACCTGACGGTCTTCGGCGTCGGCGTCATCATCGGCACCGGCATCTTCGTGCTCACCGGTACCGTCGCCAAGAACAACGCGGGCCCCTCCGTCGCCCTGGCCTTCGTCGTGGCCGGTGTCGTGTGCGCCCTCGCCGCGCTCTGCTACGCCGAGTTCGCGTCGACGCTCCCCGTGGCCGGGTCCGCGTACACGTTCTCGTACGCGTCACTGGGCGAACTGCCCGCCTGGATCATCGGCTGGGACCTCGTCCTGGAGTTCGCGCTCGGCACGGCGGTGGTCGCCGTCGGCTGGTCCGGGTACATCGCCTCGCTGCTCGACAACGCGGGCTGGGCGCTGCCGGAGGCACTCAGCGGCCGGGACGGCGCCGACGGCTTCGGCTTCGACATCATGGCCGCCGCCCTGGTCCTGGTGCTCACCGGCATCCTCGTGCTCGGCATGAAGCTCTCCGCGCGGATCACCTCGATCGTCGTCGCCATCAAGGTGATCGTCGTCCTCGTGGTGATCGTCGCGGGCGCCTTCTTCGTCAAGGGCGACAACTACGACCCGTTCATCCCGGAGTCCCAGGCCGTGGAGGCGGGCGGCGGCCTCCACTCCCCGCTGATCCAGCTGATGTTCGGCTGGGCGCCGTCGAACTTCGGCGTGATGGGCATCTTCACCGCCGCCTCGGTCGTCTTCTTCGCCTTCATCGGCTTCGACATCGTGGCCACCGCCGCGGAGGAGACGAAGAACCCGCAGCGGGACATGCCGCGCGGCATCCTGGGCTCCCTGCTCATCTGCACGACGCTGTACGTGGCCGTGTCGATCGTCGTCACCGGCATGCAGCACTACACCCAGCTGTCCGTGGACGCCCCGCTCGCCGACGCCTTCAAGGCCACCGGGCACCCCTGGTACGCGGGCTTCATCAGCTTCGGCGCCGCCGTCGGCCTGACCACGGTCTGCATGATCCTGCTCCTCGGCCAGACCCGGGTGTTCTTCGCGATGAGCCGCGACGGGCTGCTCCCGCGGTTCTTCTCGCACGTCCACCCGCGCTTCAAGACCCCGCACCGGCCGACCATCCTCCTCGGGGTGATCATCGCGGTCGTGGCCGGGTTCACCCCCCTGAGCGAACTCGCCGAGCTGGTGAACATCGGCACCCTCTTCGCCTTCGTGATCGTGGCCGTCAGCGTGATCATCCTCCGGCGCACCCGCCCCGACCTGCACCGCTCCTTCCGCACCCCGTGGGTGCCCGTGCTGCCGATCGTCTCGGTCGCCGCCTCGCTGTGGCTGATGCTCAACCTGCCCGCCGAGACCTGGGTCCGCTTCGCGGGCTGGATGCTCCTCGGCGTCGTCGTCTACTTCCTCTACGGGCGCTCGCACAGCCGCCTCGGACAGCGCGAGGAGACGAGCGTGGGCGAGGTGCTGCGGCCGCCGGGCCGCGGCACCGAGTAGCGCCGAGGGGCCCTCGGCCGGTGGGGGCGGGCGGGGACCGACCCCCGCCCGCCCCCACCGGGCGTCCACGGCCCGGCTACGACCCCGCCCGCCGCCAGTCCCGCGTCACCTCGGCCATGGCCGCGACGGCGGCCCGCCGGTGCTTCCGCTCGCCGCGCAGCTTCGGGGCGAACTCCACGTGCAGGAACTCGGTCTCCTGGTCGGCGGCGTCGCGGCCCTGCATATTGGTGCGGCCCTCCAGGGGGCAGGAGCGGGCCCAGGCCCGGCAGACCTCGTAGCCCCGGCGGCGCAGCGCGTCCGCGAGGTCGCGGCCCGCGGCGACGGCCACGCGGCCCTTGCCGGTGGAGGCCACCACATCGTGGTCCGGCGCCGAGTCGTCCGCCATGCCGTGGATCTGGATCCCGGGCAGTCCACGCCGCGCCAGCTCGTCGCAGATGGCGTGGAACACGCTCTTCCGCCGGTGCGCCACATCCGCCTCGTTGCCGCGGCCCGCTTTGCGATGTGCGCCAGCGATGATCAGTACGCCACCCGGTGAACGCCGCATCAGCTGGACGCCGAGCCGCTCGGTGTTCTTGTCGGCCACGGGGTGCGGCACCTGCGCGGACCAGCGCACCGGGGAGTCGAGGTCCACATAGACCCGGCCCCAGCCGCGCGGCGCGGGGGCGTGGTCGGAGCGGTCGGTGACCTCCGCGTACCGCCGCCCGGTGGCCGCGTCGGTGATCGTGCGCACGGTGAAGTCCACGTCGGAGAGGCGGCGCTCGGCCCGCTCCCGCTTGCGGTCCACGAGCAGGGAGACGCCCTCGGCGACCTTGCGGCGCTCGACGGCCGAGGGGCGCCGGTAGCCGGTGTCCGCGGCGAAGTCCGACGTGTAGTCGGTGACCAGGCGCTCCAGGTTCTCCTCGTCACTGCCGTCGGCGTCGGTGGGGCGGCTCCCCGGCGTCGAGGGCGCGGGGGAGGAGGGCTCGCGCTCCGGGGACCGGGTCCCGTCCGACGCGGCGGGGCGGCGCTCCTCGTCGGACGGCGAGCCGCACTGCGTGAGGCTCGCCACGGCGGCGAGCGCCACGGCGACCCCGACCAGGGGACGAACTCGACGCCGCTTTGCGTTTGTTATCGACCGAATTGGAGGGTGAGTCATGGTTGTATAAAGATATCCTCGTGATGACACGTCCCTCCCGCAGGCTAATAACGACCTGCGCAGCCTCGCTCGCCCTTCTGGCGGGCACCGCGTGCGGCCCCTTCGGCGGCGATGACGACAAGGCCTCCGACGGCGGCCCCTCGTTCACCGTCGCGGCCGCGGGCGACATCCTCATCCACCCTCAACTCACCGAGCAGGCACGCAAGGACGCCAAGGCGACCGGCAAGGGGGAGAAGGGCATCGACTTCGGCCCGATGCTCGCCGGGATCAAGCCCGTCATCAGCAAGGCCGACCTCGGGATCTGTCACTTCGAGCCGGTCGTGAGCAAGCCCGAGGGGCCCTTCCAGAGCTACCCGGACTTCCTGGTGCCGCCGCAGATCACCACGGCGGTCAAGGGCGTCGGCTACGACCAGTGCTCCAGTGTGTCCAACCACACCCTCGACCACGGCCCCAAGGGCGTCACGCGCACCCTGAACGCCCTGGACAAGGCGGGCCTGAAGCACACCGGCTCGGCGCGCAGCGCGGCCGAGGCGAAGAAGCCGCTGATCACGACCGTCAAGGGCGTCAAGGTCGGGCAGATCGCCTTCGCCTTCGGCTTCAACGGCCGCGAGGTGCCCAAGGACAAGCCCTGGATCGTCAACCAGAACGACTTCGACAAGATCGCGGCGGCCGAGAAGGCCGCCCGTGCCGCCGGCGCCGACGTGGTGATCCTGAGCATCCACTGGGGCCGTGAGAACCAGCCCAACGCCAGCACCCCGCAGATCAAGCTGGCCCGCCGCATCGCCGAGGAGACCGGGATCAACCTGGTCATCGGCCACCACGCGCACGTGGTCCAGCCGATGGAGAAGATCGGCGACACCTGGATCGCGTACGGACTCGGCAACCAGATCGCGCGGCACGACGTGCCCAGCGGGCTGACCGAGGAGGGCGCCATCGGCTGGTTCACGTTCACCAAGCGCGGCGGCAAGTGGGACGTCGGCGCGAAGTACGTGCCCACCTTCACGGAGATCCCGCCGGACCCGGACGAGACCGGCGAGCTGCCCAAGGGCGCCGTCAAGGACCACCGTCTGCTCGACGTCGCCGCCACGCTGCGTGACGGCAAGGGGCTCAGCGAGGAGCGGCGTTCGCGCTACCGCCTCGCCTTCGAGCGCACCCAGGGCACGCTGCTCAACCGCGGGGCCGGCCAGGACGGCCTGGAGGCCCTGGAGGACCTGCCGGACTGAAACATTCCGTGAAGCCCGGTTTAACGCCAGGTCGCGGAGGCGCGGCCGCCCCGGGGCGGCCGCGTAAGTGATCTTTGACGTAGGTCACATCTCGCCATCCCCGTACATCCATTCCCGTCCCCGACGGGTCAAGTCATTCCGATCGCACTCGCGTGCGCCCGAGCGCCGCCGTGTGCCCACCGCGTTGATTCCGTACTCAGTGTCACGAACGTGTCACTCCAGGAGAGGAGCTCCCCCTTGGCCGCTTCGCCCACGAAGCGGCGGCACAAGGTCCGCCGAAGGACCGACATGTCACTCATCGGCGGCATCCGCCCGCCGATCGCCGTGCTGTCGGTCCTGCTCCTCGCCCTGGCGGGTGTCACCGCCCTCACCCTCGGCCGCGTCGGTCAGGACGCGGTACCGAAGGCCGTCAAGCAGTCCCAGCAGCACTTCGCCGAGGACGGCGCCATCGCGCTGCGCGCCTCCATCGACGAGTCCGTCACCGACCTGACCCGCACCGCGGGCCTGTTCAGCGCCGGCGAGCCGGTGCCCGCCGACGCCGTGCTCGACAAGATCGGCAGCGTCTACCAGAAGTGGATGGGCACCGCCGTCGTCGAGATCCGGTCCGGCAAGCTCCTCGCCGCCCGCGGCGAGAACGTGCCCCTGGCCGCCATCGACCGCTCCACGCTCAAGGACGACGACGGCCTCCAGCCGCGCATGGTCCGCCTGGAGAACGGCGAGACCCGGCTGCTCGCCTTCGCGGTGCTCAGCTGGAAGGGCCAGCCGCAGCAACTCCTCGTGGCCTCCACCAGCCTGCGCTTCCCCGGCATCAGCCTCGGCAACTTCCGCGCCATCGCCGTCGTCGGCCAGGACGGCAACGTCCTGAGCACCGACGGCATCCCCGAGCCCGAGCAGGTGCTCACCGACCTCCAGCGCAAGGAGGTCAAGCAGTCCAACAAGCAGCTCAACGCGTTCGCCAAGGCCGCCGCGAAGAAGTCGCGCCAGCACCCCCTGTCGGCCAAGGCACCCGGCTCCGGCGGCTACAAGGGCGTCAGCGGCTACCTCATCGGCGACAGCTTCCTCAGCGAGCGGGCCGTCGCCGGCTACGCCACCCTCGCCGCCCCCGAGCCGGGCGAGCAGACCGTGGCCACCCGGCTCGGCCTCAGCGTCGTGGCCATGCAGCCCGTCGCCGAGGACGAGGACCGGGCCGACAGCTCGGCGTTCGGCCTGATCGCCGCGGGAGCCCTGCTGCTCATCGGCGGCGTCACGGTCTTCCTGCTCCTGCGCACCGTGCAGCGCCCGCTGATCCGGCTCTTCCTGGAGAGCCGCCGCCTCACCCGCGGCGACCTGAACCGCCCGGTGACCGTGCCCAAGTCCGGCGAGGCCGCCCGCATCGGCGCCGCCCTCGAACGGCTGCGCCGCCAGCTCCTGGGCGAACCCGCCGCGGCGGACCAGAAGCCCGCGCGCCGCCGCACGTTCGGCAGCCGCACCCTCCTCGCGGTCTGCGGCGTGCTCCTGCTCGTCTGGTCGGCGCCGCTGCTGCTCCTGCTCAACCGCGCGGGCGACGACGTCCAGGTGCCGCAGCAGCTCGTCAACGACCAGCGCGAGCGCACCGACACCCTCACCGACCGGGTCCGCCGCGCCCTCAACGAGGGCCACGCCGACCTCACCTCGGTGGCCTCCCTCATCGGCGCCCGCACCGCGCCCGACGACATGGGCAAGGTCCTCGACGGCACCCTGAACCAGCACAGCCGCTACCGCTCCCTGTACGTCCTCGACAAGGACGGCAAGGTCCTGTCGAAGGCGGGCCAGGACCCCCGCAGCCCCTCCGGCAAGGAGCCGTCCGACGAGGCCATCCGGGTCCTCGACGACGGCGGCAAGGAGCCGGTGATCATCGGCACCGCCGAGGTGCCGGGCCGCGGCGGCGCCGCCGTCGTGGGCGAGTTCCGCATCGACTTCCTCAACTCGCTGCTCAAGCGCCCCGGCCTCGGCGCGGTCCGCGTCGTCGACAAGGACCGCAAGGTCATCGGCGGCAACACCGGCTACCTGGAGTTCGAGGGCCTGCCCGGCGGTCGCCTCAACGCGCTCGTCGAGGGCACCAGCCAGAAGGTCGGCCTCAGTCCCCGGCCCAGCGGCGTGCTCTACCGCGACGGCGGTGACATCCAGATCGCGGCCGCGGCCCCGTTCGTCGGCGGCGGCGCCGCCAAGTCGCTCGGCTGGACCGTGGTCAGCTGGCAGCCCGCCTCCCAGCTCCCGATCCCCGCGTACACGCTGCAGAACCGCACCGTCCTCGCGGGCATGCTCGGCGTCACCGCCGCCGCGGCCTGCCTCGGCTGGCTGCACATCGTCGTCGTACGGCCGCTGCGCAAGCTCGCCGACCAGGCGGAGGCACTGGCCGACGGGGACCGCAAGACCGTCCTGTACCCGGTCCACCACGACGAGGTCGGTGCCGTCACCCGCAGCCTGGAGCTCATCAGGCAGCAGCTGCCCACGGGTGCGCAGCGCAAGCGGGACGGCGTGTCGGCGCCGCTCGCCGGAAGGAACTGAACCGCCGTGTACTTCCTCTTCACCGTCCTCGTGGTGTGCTGCGCCGTCCTGCTGGTCGCCGGGGTGATCGAGCAGCGGCGGCACTTCACGAACCTGGAGCACATACCGACGCGGGTGCTCGTCAACGGCATCCGCGGCAAGAGCTCCATCACCCGCCTGTGCGCGGGCGCGCTGCGCGGCGGCGACCTGACGACCGTCGCCAAGACCACCGGCACGGCCGCCCGGTTCATCCACCCGGACGCCACCGAGGAGCCGGTCTACCGCAAGTTCGGCATCGCCAACGTCGTCGAGCAGATCGGCATCGTGCGCCGCGCGGCGGCGTACAACCCGGACGCCCTGGTCATCGAGTGCATGGCGGTCATGCCCGCGCTCCAGGAGATCAACCAGTCCAAGCTGATCCGCTCCACCATCGGCGTGCTCTGCAACGTCCGCGAGGACCACCTCGCCGAGATGGGCCCCACCCTCGACGACGTCGCGCGCTCCCTGTCCCGCTCCATGCCGGAGAACGGCATCTGCGTGACCGCGGAGAAGGACCGCTTCGACATCCTCAAGGAGGAGGCCGAGGCCCGGAACTGCGAGCTGATCTACGCCGACCCCGAGACGGTCACCGACGACGAGCTGCGCGGCTTCAGCTGGTTCACCTTCAAGGAGAACGTGGCGATCGCGCTCAAGGTCGCCGAACTCCTCGGCGTCGGCCGCGAGGTCGCCCTCCAGGGCATGTACGACGCCCCGCCGGACCCCGGTGTCCTCTCCGTCGAGCGGTACGTCACCGAGGACGACAAGAAGCTCCGCTTCGCCAACGTCTTCGCGGCCAACGACCCCGAGTCGACGCTGATGAACATCAACCAGCTGCTCGACCTCGGCGCGATCCACCGCCCGCTCAACGTCGTCATCAACTGCCGCCCCGACCGCGTCGAGCGCAACGGCCAGATGGGCGAGATCATCCCCGACCTCCAGCCGGAGAAGGTCTTCGTCATCGGCCACCCCGCCAAGAGCGCCATCGACGCCATCCCCGCCGAGTGGCGCTCGCGCGCCGTCGACCTCGGCGGCGACCGGCGCGACCCCGAGGAGTTCATGGGGCAGCTGCTCGGCCAGCTCGGCCCGGACTCCTCGCTCGTCGCCATCGGCAACATCCACGGCCAGGGCGAGGTGCTCCTGGAGCACCTCGCCGAACTCCCCGCCGACGAGAGCGAGGACCCGGCCACCGCCCCGGCGGCCGCCCCCGCGCAGGGCGCCGCGCCCGCCGAGGGCGTCGTGGAGCGGACCCAGCCGACCCCGATGTACGAGCCGCACATCGACCCGTACCAGCACTACCCGGAGGCGTACGAGAACCGCTACGCCCACCACCAGCTGACGCCCGCCGCGGCCGTGCACGTGCCCGCCCAGCGGACGGCGGAGCAGCCGTACGGGACGTACGAGCAGCAGCAGTACGACCAGCACCAGCAGCACCAGCAGTACGCCCAGCAGCAGTACGGCCAGCAGTACCAGCACCAGCAGCAGCACGAGCAGCAGGCGTACGCCCAGCAGCAGAACTACCAGCCGTACGACCAGCAGCCCGGTCAGCAGCAGTACGACGCGTCGTACGCGGCGCAGGGCCACCCCGGCCACCAGCAGGACGCGTACGCCGCCCACGACCCCTACGGCCAGCAGGCCGCCTACGCGTCCGCGCCCCAGGGAACGGCGACCCCCTACGAGGCGTCCTACCCGTCGCACGAGGGCCAGGAGCCCAGCCAGCCCGAGCCGGACGAGGTCCGGCCCCGCGGCCTGTTCGAGCCGCGCGTCCCGCCCGTTTCCCCCGCCGCCGACGACACGCAGCAGTGGCACAGCCCAGGAGAGCCCCGTTGATCCCCTCCGTCCTCACCCCCGAGATCGCCGCGATCGGGATCGCGCTCGGGCTGCTCTTCTCCCTGGTCTGCTATCTGACGACCAACCTCTCGCCCGGCGGCATGATCACCCCGGGCTGGCTGGCGCTGACCCTCGTCGAGGACCTCCAGCGCGCCGCCATGGTGGTCGGCGTCACCGTCCTCACCTACGTCTGCACCCTGCTCATGCAGCGCTTCATCATCCTGTACGGCAAGCGCCTGTTCGCCGCGGTCGTCCTGACCGGCGTGGTGCTCCAGGCCACCGTGATGATCGTGCTCTCCATCGAGTTCCCGCTGATGTACAGCAACCAGACCCTCGGCTTCATCGTGCCGGGCCTGATCGCCTACCAGCTCGTGCGCCAGCCCAAGGGCCCCACCCTGCTCGCCACGGGCTCGGTGACGCTCATGGCCTACGTCGTCCTCACCGCCGGGATTCTCCTCGGCTTCATGCCGTCCGCCTGACCTCGGCCTGACTTCCGGAGCCACACATGCCGCCCAAGAAGAAGCGCCCCGCCCTCCACGCCGCGACCGTGCTCGCCCTGCTCGCAGGCAGCGCCTTCCTGACCGTCGAACTGCGCAAGGACGAACAGGACAAGGCGCCCGAGGTGCAGGCCGTCACCGACACCCCCGGCCGTCTCAGCAACGGCGCCTCGGCGCAGGGCGGCAAGCAGACCTGGGAGCGGCTGCGCAACCCCGACCGCTCCGTGCTGCGCACCGAGGGCGGCAAGGTGCTCGCCACCTTCACCGACGGGGCCCGCGCCGCGACCCTCACCGGGCCGAGCCGCACCTTCACCGAGCCCGCCAACACCAAGTCCCGGGTCGTCACCGACGACTGGGTGCGGCTGATGCCCGAGGTGTGGCGCAAGGGCGCGGAGAAGGAGAAGTGGTTCAAGGACTGGTACAAGCAGTTCGCGGGCAGCGAGGAGGACGACGTCTTCGCCATGGCCTTCCAGTACGTCGAGGGGGCGCCCGTCAAGAAGGACGACGAGGGCATCGCCTACCGCGGCGACGCCAACTTCGGGCCGCTGAACCCCAACGGCAGCGAGGGCAACGACCTGCGCGAGGAGCAGTCCGACTTCTACGACTACCTCGGCATCCCCTACACCTTCCGCGACGGCACCACCATCCAGCCCGAGGCCAAGCGGGCCCGGTCCATGGACTGCTCCGGCTTCATCCGCACCGTCTTCGGCTACCGCGCGCGGTACCCCCTGATGTCCTCCGACACCGCCGGTGACGGGCTTCCCCGCACCGCCAACGGCATGGCCCGCGGCAAGGTCGGCACGGAGGTCATCAAGCTGAAGGGGGTCGGCGCGGCGGACCGCCCCAAGACCATCGACGTCATCCAGCCCGGCGACCTGGTCTTCTTCAAGCTCGACGCGCGGACGAAGCAGCGGCTCGACCACGTGGGGATCTTCCTCGGCCACGATGCGGACGGCCACAAGATCTTCATCTCCAGCCGCGAGGAGGTCAACGGGCCGACGATCGGGGACAAGGGCGGCACGTCGCGCCTGGACGGCAACGGGTACTACGCCTCGACCCTCCGCAGCGCGAAGCGCCTCTAGCGGCGGGCCGCTGGGAACGGGGGCTCCGCCGCTACCGCGGCGGGACAGCTCCCCGTCTCCGCTGCGGGCAATCGTCCCGCAGGGCGGGACGGGTGGGCACGGCCCCGGGTGCCGCCCGGCCGTGGGGCGGGGCTAGGGGGCCGGCCGGACCGTGCGGGGGCCCGTGCAGGTGGCGCCGAGGGGGGTGACGCGGGCGCGCAGGCCCCGGTCGGCCGTGACGACGACGCAGGGCCCCGCCACCTCGGCGACCAGCTCCACGATGCGGTCGTCCCCGCTCGCGGGTGCGGAGTCGACCCGCACCCCCGGCACCGAGGACACCCCCCGGGCCTGCCCCTCCACCACGAGGACCACGTCCAAGGGCCCCGGCACCCCGTCCAGACCGCCCTCGGCACAGGCAACGAGCCGGTCCCGCAACCGCTCCGCCGCCCCCTTCCGGTCCCGCCACCACCCGTCCGGCACGGACCCGACCACGTTCGCGGCATCGACCACAAGGGTCACTCTCTCCATGCGGCAAGGGTCGCACGCCCGGGTAGGGGCCCCGGGCCCGCGCGCATTAGAGTGGGTTTCACCGCACCCACCCCTCGCCCCGGAAGCCGCATGCCCCCAGCCCCCACCTCCTCGGCCGTGAACGGCGACTGGCTCATACGCGGACGCGACGGCCGGCTCTGCGTGTACGCCTTCGGCCCGGACGGCACCGCCGTCGAGTGCCGCACCGAGCGCTCCCCGGGCGGCCCCTGGACCGCTCCCCGCGTCGTCGGCGGCGACCAGCGCGTGCACCCGGTGCTCGCCGTCGCCCAGGGCGCCGACGCCTACGCCCACCTGGTCTCGTGGCGCCCCACCGTCCCGGGCGAGTCCGGCCTGGTCCACTCCACGCACTTCCAGCCGCACCTCGCGGCCCTGGACTGGAACCCCCTCGGCCACCCGAACAAGAACGGCGAGCGCACCGGCACCCCCGCCGTCACCGTCGACGCCGAGGGCCGCGCCCACGTGTTCGTACCGAACAGGGGCGGCGGAGTGAGCATGCGCGGCCAGAAGCAGCTCGGCGGCTGGGGACCCTGGCGGGACCTCAAGGGCCAGGGCGTCCAGGGCGAACTCGCCGTGGTGACCGCCGAGTCGGGGCGCGTGGTGGCGTACGCGAGCACGCCGGACGCGATCCTGCGCTGGCGTCAGAGCGGTCCGGGCAAGGTCCCGGTCATGGACGAGCCGCTGGCGGTCCGCGCCCGCCCCGGCACCTTGCGGGCCCTCGCCACCTCGGCGGAGTACACCACGCTCTTCTTCACGGACGAGGAGGGCGACGTGCGCGCCTGGCGCGGGGACGAGGAGCCCGCGCGGCTCCTGCGTGCCGCGGGTCCTGGTCCCGTCACCGCCGTGCGCTGCGAACTCGACGGTTACGACTGCACGCTGCTGGCCCAGCGCGCGGACAGCGGCCGCGTCGCCTTCGCCGCGTACCCGACCGAACTGGAGTCGGCGGGCGCCTGGTGGGCCGAGTCGGGCCCCGCCCTTCCGGTGGACGCGCGCCTCGCGCTCGGCGCGGACGCCGCGGGCCGGGTGGTCGCCGCGACCTTCGTGCCCGGCACCGACGACCTGCGCCTGACCTACCGCAAGGACGAGCCGGGCCTCGCCCTGAAGGCGTGGGAACAGCCGGTCACCGGCCGCTGAACCGTACGGAAAGGGGCCCGGCCCGCCGACTGGCGGACCGGGCCCCTTTCCGGTGTCCGTGCTACGCGGGGACGCTGGCGACTCCCTGCGCCAGGAACCGCTTGCCGTTCACGCGCTCGCTGACGCCCTCGCGGTCCAGGTACGGCGTGACGCCGCCCAGGTGGAAGGGCCAGCCCGCGCCGGTGATCAGGCACAGGTCGATGTCCTGCGCCTCGGCGACGACGCCCTCGTCGAGCATGAGGCCGATCTCCTGGGCGACCGCGTCCAGGACGCGGTCGCGGACCTGCTCCTCGGTGAGGACCGTGTCGCCCTGCTTCAGGAGCGCCGCGACCTCCGGGTCCAGCTCCGGCTTGCCGCTGTCGTAGACGTAGAAGCCGCGCTTGCCCGCCTCGACGACGGCCTTCAGGTTCGGGGAGACCGTGAAGCGGTCCGGGAAGGCGCGGTTCAGCGTCTCGGAGACGTGCAGGCCGATGGCCGGGCCGACCAGCTCCAGGAGCACGAGCGGGGACATCGGCAGACCGAGCGGCTCGACGGCCTTCTCGGCGACCTCGACCGGCGTGCCCTCGTCGATGACGTTCTGGATCTCGCCCATGAAGCGGGTGAGGATGCGGTTCACGACGAACGCCGGGGCGTCCTTCACCAGGACCGCGGTCTTCTTCAGCTTCTTGGCGACGCCGAAGGCCGTGGCCAGGGAGGCGTCGTCGGTCTGCTCGCCGCGCACGATCTCCAGGAGCGGGAGGATCGCGACCGGGTTGAAGAAGTGGAAGCCGACGACCCGCTCGGGGTGCTTCAGCTTCGACGCCATCTCGGTCACCGAGAGCGAGGAGGTGTTGGTGGCGAGGATCGCGTGCGCCGGGGCGACGGCCTCGACCTCCGCGAACACCTGCTGCTTGACGCCGATCTCCTCGAAGACGGCCTCGATGACGAAGTCCGCGTCGGAGAAGCCCTCGGCCTTGTCCAGGACACCGGTCACCAGGGCCTTGAGGCGGTTGGCCTTGTCCTGGTTGACGCGGCCCTTGCCGAGCAGCTTGTCGATCTCGGCGTGGACGTAGGCAACGCCCTTGTCGACGCGCTCCTGGTCGATGTCGGTCAGGACGACCGGCACCTCGAGGCGGCGCAGGAAGAGCAGGGCCAGCTGCGAGGCCATCAGACCGGCGCCGACGACGCCCACCTTGGTGACCGGGCGGGCCAGGTTCTTGTCCGGCGCGCCCGCGGGGCGCTTGCCGCGCTTCTGCACCAGGTTGAACGCGTAGATGCCGGAGCGCAGTTCGCCGCCCATGATGAGGTCGGCGAGCGCGGTGTCCTCGGCGTCGAAGCCCTTCTGGGCGTCGCCGTCCTTCGCGGCCGCGATGATCTCCAGGGCGCGGTACGCGGCCGGGGCCGCGCCGTGCACCTTGGAGTCGGCGATGGCGCGGCCGCGGGCGACCGCCGCGTCCCAGGCCTCGCCGCGGTCGACGTCGGCGCGGGCCACCTCGACGTCGCCCTTGAGGACGGAGGCCGTCCACAGCAGCGACTGCTCCAGGAAGTCGGCGCCCTCGAACAGCGCGTCGGCGATGCCGAGCTCGAAGACCTGCTGGCCCTTGAGCTGCTTGTTCTGGTTCAGCGAGTTCTCGATGATGACCGAAACCGCGCGGTCCGCACCGATCAGGTTCGGCAGCAGGGCGCAGCCGCCCCAGCCCGGCACGAGGCCGAGGAAGACCTCGGGCAGCGAGAAGGCGGGCAGCGCCTTCGACACCGTGCGGTAGGTGCAGTGCAGGCCGACCTCGACGCCACCGCCCATGGCGGCGCCGTTGTAGTACGCGAACGTCGGTACGGCGAGTGCGGACAGGCGCTTGAAGACGTCGTGGCCGCCCTTGCCGATGGCCAGCGCGTCCTCGTGCCGCTTCAGGAGCTCGACGCCCTTGAGGTCGGCGCCGACGGCGAAGATGAACGGCTTGCCGGTGATGCCGGCGCCGACGATCGTGCCCTCGGCGGCCTCCTGCTCGACCTGGTCGATCGCGGCGTTCAGGTTCGCGAGCGACTGCGGGCCGAAGGTGGTCGGCTTGGTGTGGTCGAAGCCGTTGTCGAGCGTGATCAGCGCGAAGCGGCCCGCGCCCGGCAGGTCGAGGTGGCGTACGTGCGCCTGGGTCACGACCTCGTCCGGGAACAGCTCGGCGGCACCCTTCAGAAGCTCGGCGGTGGTGGTGCTCACTTGCCCTCCCAGTGGGGGTTCTCCCAGATGACCGTCGCGCCCATGCCGAAGCCGACGCACATGGTGGTGAGGCCGTAACGGACCTCCGGCTGCTCCTCGAACTGCCGCGCCAGCTGCGTCATCAGACGCACGCCGGAGGAGGCCAGCGGGTGGCCGAAGGCGATGGCGCCGCCGTACTGGTTGACGCGCGCGTCGTCGTCGGCGATGCCGTAGTGCTCCAGGAAGGCGAGCACCTGGACGGCGAAGGCCTCGTTGATCTCGAACAGGCCGATGTCGCCGATGCCGAGCCCGGCCTTGGCGAGGGCCTTCTCGGTGGCCGGGATCGGGCCGTAGCCCATGACCTCGGGCTCCACCCCGGCGAACGCGTAGGACACCAGCCGCATCTTGACCGGCAGGCCGTTCTCGCGGGCGAAGTCCTCGGAGGCGATGATCGAGGCGGTGGCACCGTCGTTGAGCCCGGCGGCGTTTCCGGCGGTGACGCGGCCGTGCGTACGGAACGGCGTCTTCAGCCCCGCGAGGTTCTCCAGGGTGGTGCCCGGACGCATCGGCTCGTCCTGCGTGGCGAGGCCCCAGCCGGTCTCACCGGTCTCGGGGGTTGTGCGCCGCACCGAGATCGGCACGAGGTCCTGCTGGATCTTGCCGTTGGCGTACGCCTTGGCGGCCTTCTCCTGCGAGCGCACGGCGTACTCGTCGGCGCGGAGCTTGGTGATGGAGGGGTAGCGGTCGTGCAGGTTCTCGGCGGTCATGCCCATGAACAGGGCGGACTCGTCGACCAGCTTCTCGCTGACGAACCGCGGGTTCGGGTCGACGCCCTCGCCCATCGGGTGGCGGCCCATGTGCTCGACACCACCGGCGATCACGGCGTCGTACGCGCCGAAGGCGATCGACCCGGCGGTCGACGTCACGGCGGTGAGCGCGCCCGCGCACATCCGGTCGATCGAGTAGCCCGGCACGGACTGCGGAAGGCCCGCGAGGATCCCGGCCGTGCGGCCGAGGGTGAGCCCCTGGTCACCGATCTGCGTGGTGGCGGCGACGGCGACCTCGTCGATCTTGGCGGGGTCCAGGGCCGGGTTGCGGCGGAGCAGCTCCCGGATCGCCTTGACGATCATGTCGTCGGCCCGGGTCTCGTGGTAGATGCCCTTCGGGCCCGCCTTGCCGAACGGGGTGCGGACGCCGTCGACGAAGACGACGTCCCTGACGGTACGAGGCACGATGGCTCTCCTCCAGGGTGCGGTGCGCCTGCGGCGCGCTTCCTGGGGTCATGCTACTTACCGGTAACTAGTAGGCCAAGGGTGGTCCCGGGGAGGCCCATGTCACATGCGCGACACCTGACCGAATCCATGCGCCCCGTGCCCCCCCCCGGCAATTCCGCCACGCCTCCACAACACCTGGCTGGGGCACCGGCCTGCCCGCAGCCCCGGTGCCACGGCCCCGTGCTGCGCGCGTCCGCCCCTGTCCCACCCGCCGCCCCCTCCGCCCGGGACGTGGTTCCGCAGGGTGCCGGGCCCCGGCCGGGGAAGCCGCGGGGCGGTCCCGCCTGCCCACCCCCGCCAGGGGCGGGAACGTGCAGGGCGCCGGCCGCGAGCGCCTGGGGGGAAGCCCGCCGTGGCAGCGGCGGGCCGGACGAGCGGTCGCAGCGCTCCGCGTCGGGGCCGGGGCGGCAAGGCCGGGGAGATCCGGGTGGGCGGGTGGGGAGCTCCGCCGCGGTGGCGGCGGGGCCGGCGCTCCACCACCGTGGCGGCGGGGTCCAGCCAGGGCCGACGCGCTGGTGGCAGGACCCGGGCCGGGCCAGGCGCGGGGTGGCTGCGCCTGGCCCGGGTGGGGTCAGGTGAGGGCCGCCGTGAGGGACGGGGCCACCTGTTCGATCTGCCAGGCGCGGGCGCCGTGCGCGGCGAGGGCCGCGGACACCGACTCGACCCCCACCGGCGCGGGCGGCTCCCAGCACACGCGCCGCACCGTATCCGGAGTGATCAGATTCTCCTGCGGCATGTTCAGCCGCTCCGCGAGCTCCGAGACGGCGGCCCGCGCGGCGGAGAGCCGCGCCGCCGCGGCGGGGTCCCGGTCCGCCCAGGAGCGGGGCGGCGGCGGCCCGGTCACGGCCTGACCGGGCTGCGGCAGCTCCGCCTCGGGCAGCGCCTTGGCCCGCTCCACGGCGGCCTGCCACTGTTCGAGCTGGCGGCGGCCCATGCGGTGGCCGAAGCCGGTCAGGGCGGTCAGGGCGTGCACGTTGGCGGGCAGGGCGAGGGCGGCCTCGACGATGGCGCCGTCACTGAGCACCTTGCCGGGCGAGACGTCACGGCGCTGGGCGATCCGGTCGCGGGCGGTCCACAACTCCCGTACGACGGCCATCTGCCGGCGGCGGCGCACCTTGTGCATGCCGGAGGTCCGCCGCCAGGGGTCCTTGCGGGGCGGCGCGGGCGGCGCGCCGGCGATGGCGTCGAACTCCTGGCGGGCCCAGTCGAGCTTGCCCTGCCGGTCGAGCTCCTTCTCCAGGGCGTCGCGCAGGTCGACGAGGAGTTCCACGTCGAGGGCGGCGTACCGCAGCCAGGGCTCGGGCAGGGGGCGGGTCGACCAGTCCACGGCGGAGTGGCCCTTCTCCAGGACGTAGCCGAGGACGCTCTCCACCATCGCGCCGAGTCCGACGCGCGGGAATCCGGCGAGGCGGCCCGCCAGCTCCGTGTCGAAGATGAGCGACGGAATCATGCCTATTTCCCGTAGGCACGGGAGGTCCTGGGTGGCTGCGTGCAGCACCCATTCGGTGTCGGCGAGGGCGTCGCCGAGGCCGGACAGATCGGGGCAGGCGACGGGGTCGATCAGCGCGGTGCCCGCTCCTTCGCGGCGGAGCTGGACGAGGTAGGCGCGCTGGCCGTAGCGGTAGCCGGAGGCTCTCTCGGCGTCCACGGCCACCGGTCCCGTACCAGTGGCAAATGCCGCGATGACCTGCGTGAGTGTGTCCTGGTCCGCCACGACGGGCGGGATGCCGTCGCGTGGTTCGAGCAGGGGTGTGGGAGTCCCGTCGACGGAGACGCCTGTGACGCCTTCGTCCGGAGGAGCGCCTCCGGTGGTTCGCAGTGAGCTGTCTGCTGCGGTCTCTTGGGCGTCGGTCACCTGTCAAGGGTATCTGTGAACGGACGGCGCCCGTCGACGGAACGTTACGTCGACGGGCGCGCAGGGGGTGTAAATCAGTCAGTGGATGATTCCGGTGCGGAGGGCCACCGCTACCATTCCGGCCCGGTCTCCGGTGCCGAGCTTGCGGGCGATCCGGGCGAGGTGGCTCTTGACGGTGAGTGCGGACAGGCCCATGGAGACGCCGATCGCCTTGTTGGACTGGCCCTCGGCGACGAGCCGCAGGACCTCGACCTCACGGCCCGACAGCTCGCGGTAGCCGCCCGGGTGGCTCGGGGCGCCCGGGGGGCGGCGGTGCATGCGGGAGGCGGCGGAGCCGATGGGGGCGGCGCCCGGACGGGTGGGGAGCCCGACGTTGGTGCGGGTGCCGGTGACGACGTACCCCTTCACGCCGCCCGCGAGGGCGTTGCGTACGGCGCCGATGTCGTCGGCGGCGGACAGGGCGAGCCCGTTGGGCCAGCCCGCGGCGCGGGTCTCGGACAGGAGGGTCAGGCCGGAGCCGTCGGGAAGGTGGACGTCCGCGACGCAGATGTCGCGGGGGTTGCCGATGCGGGGACGAGCCTCAGCGATGGACGAGGCCTCGATGACGTCCCGTACCCCGAGGGCCCACAGGTGGCGGGTCACGGTGGAGCGGACACGGGGGTCGGCCACGACGACCATGGCGGTCGGCTTGTTCGGGCGGTAGGCGACCAGGCTTGCGGGCTGCTCGAGGAGAACGGACACCAGGCCTCCTGGGGGTGGCGGCGGGACGGGCCGGCTCGGGGATGAAGCCGGGGCGAACCGTACGTTTCAAGGTCACAGACCTCTTCGGCACCTCCTGTCCCGGGCTTTAGGGGATGATCACGATTTGGTGAGTAACAATTCGGGGCGATTCGGACATACGATCGATCATCCGACGATTCACCTGGGCGTATGGCGCACCCGGCGCGTCAAGCGGGCGCACGCGCCCCCAACCCGTGCGACGGACCGACCGCCGTTCCGAGTGACGCCCCGCCGCCGCCCCGCGGCCTCAGCTCGGGCGCGGGCCCCGGCGCTGCGGCAGCGTCACCACCGAGCCGTCCACGGGCCCCGCGGGCGGCAGCCCCGCCACCTGGCACAGCAGATCGCACCACGCCGCGAGATGCGCCCCCGCGTCCGGTACGCCCCCCGCGCCCTCCCGCGGCGTCCACGAGGCGCGGATCTCGATCTGCGAGGCGGGCGGCCGCTCCGCGAGCCCGCCGAAGTAGTACGACCCCGCACGCGTGACCGTCCCGCTCGGCTCCCCGCAGGAGAGCCCGCGCGCCTGGAGCGCCCCGGTCAGCCACGACCAGCACACCTCGGGAAGCAGCGGATCGGCCGCCATCTCCGGCTCCAGCTCCGCCCGCACCAGGGTCACGAGCCGGAAGGTGCCCTTCCAGGCCTCGTGCCCCGCCGGGTCGTGCAGCAGCACGAGGCGCCCGTCCGCCAGGTCCTCGTCGTCCTCGACGACCGCCGCCTCCAAGGCGTACGCGAACGGCGCGAGCCGCTGCGGCGGCCGCGTCGGGTCGATCTCGACCTGCGGCCGCAGCCGTGTCTCCCGCAGCGCGTCGACCGCCGCGCGAAAGGGCGGCGGCGCCGTGTCCGCCACCACCCCCTGCGCCCCGTCCATCTCGCCAGCGCCGTCCGACCGTTGTCCCTGAGCCGCAGCCATGCGGGGAACATTAAGGGGAACTGCGGCTTCGCGCAGTCACCCCGCCGTTGCGCGGCGAGGTGTTCCGCCCCCGCGGGCCGCCCGCACGCCCCGCCTCCGGCCTCGAACACCGACGGGCTTTTCCGCCGCGGGACGGGCCGTGCGAGACTTTCCCGGTGACTGTCAACGACCAGGCCACCGGCCAGCAGCCCGCAGCGACGTACGACTCCGCCTTCCTCAAGGCGTGCCGGCGCGAGGCGGTGCCGCACACGCCCGTGTGGTTCATGCGGCAGGCCGGGCGCTCCCTGCCCGAGTACCGCAAGGTCCGTGAGGGCACCGCCATGCTGGAGTCCTGCATGCGGCCCGACCTCGTCACCGAGATCACCCTGCAGCCGGTGCGCCGCCACGGCGTCGACGCCGCCATCTACTTCAGCGACATCGTCGTCCCGCTGAAGGCCATCGGCGTCGACCTCGACATCAAGCCGGGCGTCGGGCCCGTCGTGGAGCGGCCGATCCGCACGCGCGCCGACCTCGCACAGCTGCGCGACCTCACCCCGGACGACGTCTCGTACGTGACCGAGGCCATCGGCATGCTGACCGGCGAGCTGGGCGCCACGCCGCTCATCGGGTTCGCCGGTGCGCCGTTCACCCTCGCGAGCTACCTCGTCGAGGGCGGACCGAGCCGCAACCACGAGCACACCAAGGCGCTCATGTACGGCGACCCGCAGCTGTGGGCCGACCTGCTCGACCGGCTCGCGGAGATCACCAGCGCCTTCCTGAAGGTCCAGATCGAGGCGGGCGCCTCCGCCGTGCAGCTCTTCGACTCCTGGGTGGGCGCCCTCGCGCCGTCCGACTACCGCCGCTCCATCATGCCCGCGTCCCGCAAGGTCTTCGACGCCGTCGCGTCGTACGGCGTGCCGCGCATCCACTTCGGCGTCGGCACCGGCGAACTGCTCGGACTGCTCGGCGAGGCCGGGGCCGACGTCGTCGGCGTCGACTGGCGCGTGCCGCTCGACGAGGCGGCCCGCCGCGTGGGCCCCGGCAAGGCGCTCCAGGGCAACCTCGACCCCGCCGTGCTCTTCGCCCCGCGCGAAGCCGTCGAGGCGAAGACCGACGAGGTGCTCGCGGCAGCGGCCGGACTCGAGGGCCACGTCTTCAACCTGGGCCACGGCGTGCTGCCCTCCATGGACCCGGACGCCCTGACCCGGCTCGTGGAGTACGTGCACACGCGCACCGCCCGCTGACCCTCACACCCAGCAGCCGGGGGCCCGCGGCACCTCGGGCGGTTCCGGCGGTTCCGGCGGTTCCATCCAGGGGTTGGGGCCCGCCCCCGGCACCGCGCAGTGCACCCCCGCCCCGCGCCGCGCCGCCGTGCGCGCCGCGAGGCGGGACAGGGCGGGCGGCACCCCGTACACCAGATGACAGAACCGGTCGGGGGAGTGCCGCGCCGTCCACGGCGGAGCGCTGAACGAGCGCAGATACGTCGTCCAGTGCCCCTCGAAGGTGACGAGCAGATCCGCGGCCCGCGCATAGCCCGGCGACGCCGGATGCGTGCCCGGGTTCAGGACCACCGGCGCAAGGCCGCGCTCGCGCGCGCGGCGGACCAGGCGCCGGCAGTGGCGCAGCTCGCCCCGGCCCGGCGCGATCCGGTCGAGGAAGCAGCCGTCGACCCGGTAGAAGTCCAGGTGCCGGTCCAGATCGGCGGCGACCTCGCGGGCCGGGCGCCCGCCGTACGCCGCGTCGACGTACCCGAGCACCGGCACCCCCGCCGAGCGCAGCGCGTGCGCGGCGGCGGCGAACGCCGGGTCGGGGGCCGCGCCCGGCCCGTCGGCGGCGTTCAGCACGACGCCGTACAGGTGGGGCGCGACCGCCACGAGCGCCCGCCAGGCCGCGGGGGCGGCGGCCGGGTGGACGTACAGCGGGACGAGCAGCGGACTCATCGCCGGTCCGCGGGGACGCGCGCACCGGCGTCCGTGACCCCGTCCGCGGCCCACAGCGCGGCCAGCGCGTCGGCGAGGTCGTGCCGCGGGCGCCAGCCGAGGACCCGGTCCGCGGCCCCGATGTCCGCGCACTGCCAGGGCACCGCCGCCGAGCGGCCCGTGGCGGGCAGCGACTCCTCGATCCGGCCCCGGAAGCCCGCCGCCCGCACCAGGCCGTGCACCAGGTCGCGCACCGGCTCGGCCCGGCCGCTGCCGATGTTGAGCAGCGGCGGCACCGGGCCCGGCGCGGTCACCGCGAGCTCCACCGCCCGCGCCACGTCGCGCACGTACACGAAGTCCCGGAACGCGGACAGATCTCCGACGCGGACCGTGCCGTGCGGCGACTCGCCGACGGCGCGCCGCAGTTCGGCGGTGAGCCGCCCCGGCAGGCCCGCCGCGGGCGCGCCGGGGCCGACGGGGTTCGTCACGCGCAGGGCCACCGCGTCGAGCCCCGACGACGTCACTGCCAGGGTGCCCGCCAGCTTGGTGGCGCCGTAGGGCGCGACCGGGTGGGCCGGGCCGTCCTCGGCGGTGCGCGCGCCGCGCGGCTGGGGGCCGTACTCGGCGGCGGAGCCGAGGTGGACCAGGCGGGCGGCGGGCGCCGCCGCGCGCAGCGCCTCGCACAGCAGCGCGGGGCCGCGGGAGTTGACCTCCGCGAGGGTCAGGGCGGTGCCGCCGACCGCGCCCGCGCAGTTCACCACGGCGTCGGGCGCGGCCCGCACCAGCAGCTCCACCAGGTCGCCGGGGGCGGCCGTGGCCAGGTCGCAGCGCAGGTCGGCGGCGGGGGCGCGGCCGCAGGTGCGCAGCCGGGCGCCGGGCAGCGCGCGCAGCCGCTGCGTGATGTGCGTGCCCAGGTAGCCGGTCGCGCCCAGGACGAGTATCCGCACGGCTCACGCCCCCTTGAGCAGCAGGGAGCGGTGGGTGGTGAACTCGGCGTTGGCGCGGTCGTAGTCGTCGGGGCGGCCGATGTCCAGCCAGTAGCCGTCGAACGCGTAGGCGTGCGGCGGGTTCTCGGTCTTCAGGAGGTCGAGGACCAGCTCGTCGAAGCCGAGCGGCAGGCCCGGCGTGTACGGGGCGAGCGTGTCCCGGGAGACGCCGTAGACGCCCATGGAGACGCGGTAGTCGACGCTCGGCTTCTCGGTGAAGGCGACCACGCGCCGCTCCTCGGTGGTCAGGACGCCGAAGTCGATGTGCACCTCGCGCGGGTAGGTCGCGATGGTCAGCGGGGCCCCGGACTCCTGGTGTCTGCGCAGGACGTCCGCGAAGTCGAGGTCGGTGAGTATGTCGCCGTTCATGACCAGGAAGTGCTCGGGGAGGCGGTCGAGCATCGTGAGCAGCGGGCCCATGGTGCCGAGCGGGCTCTCCTCGGTGGAGTAGCCGATGCGCAGGTTCCAGCGCGAGCCGTTGCCGACGTAGGCGCGGATGATGTGGCCGAGGTGGCCGATGGCGATGGTGCAGCTGGCGAACCCGGCCGCGGAGAGCTGGCGCAGGACGATCTCCAGGATCGCGTGCTGGTCGCCGATCGGGACCAGCGGCTTGGGCAGCGCGGTGGTGTACGGGCGGAGCCTGACGCCCTTGCCTCCGGCGAGGATGACTGCGTGCATGGAGGTGCTCCCTGTCTGTGAGTCGGTGGTGATGGAGCGTCAGATGTTGTAGATGTCCGTCTTGTAGCGGGCCAGGTTGGCGGGGTCGAGGAAGAACTCCACGGTCCGGGCGAGGCCTTCCTCCAGGCCGTGCTCCGGGCTCCAGCCGGTGGCCTCGCGCAGCCGGGTGGCGTCCGCGACCAGGCGCAGCACCTCCGAGGCTGCGGGCCGCACGCGCTGTTCGTCGGCCCGCACGTCGAGGGCGGTGTCCATGACCTTGCCGATGAGGCGCACCAGGTCGCCGACGGAGATCTCACCGCCGGTCCCGGCGTTGAAGGTGCGGCCGAGCACGGCGTCGGCGGGCGCGGTGCCGACGGCGAGGAAGGCGCGGGCGGTGTCCTTGACGAAGGTGAAGTCCCGCGTGGGGCGCAGATCGCCGAGCGTGACGGTGCGTTCCCCGGCCGCCACTTGGCCGATCACCGTCGGGATGACGGCCCGCATGGACTGGCGCGGGCCGTAGGTGTTGAACGGCCTGAGCGTCACCACGGGCGTCGCGAAGCTCGCGCAGTAGCTGTCGGCGAGCCGGTCGCCGCCCGCCTTCGAAGCGGCGTACGGGGACTGGGTGTTGATGGGGTGGTCCTCGGTGATCGGCACGGTCAGCGCGGTGCCGTACGTCTCGCTGGTCGAGGTGTGCACCAGGCGCGGGACCTCGGCGTGCCGCACGGCCTCCAGGACGTTGAGGGTGCCGGTGACGTTCGTGTCGACGTAGGAGTGCGGCGCCCGGTACGAGTACGGGATCGCGATCAGCGCGGCCAGGTGGTAGACGATCTCGGCCCCGGTGACCAGGGCGCGGGTCGAGCCGGGGTCGCGCACGTCGCCCAGGACGACCTCGACCTCGGCGAGCACGTCGGGGGGCAGGGTCTCCAGCCAGCCGTACGAGGAGAAGGAGTTGTACTGGACCAGCGCGCGCACGCGGTGGCCCGAGGCGACGAGCTCCTCGGTGAGGTGCGAGCCGATGAAGCCCTCGGCTCCGGTGACGACGGCGAGCGGTGCGGACGTCATGCGGGTCTCCTGGCGGTCGTGGTGGGTCGAGCGGTGCGGGAGGCGCTGTTCAGCTGTGGGCGGTGGGGCTGCCCAAGTGGCGTACGGCGGCGCCGAGCAGGGCGAGCGCCGCCGCCGTACAGCCCACGAGCTGGGCCGTGCTCGCGGGCAGGTCCGACAGACGGGGGAGCGCCGTGGCCACGGCCGCCGCGCCCAGGCACAGCGCGGCGGACGCCCAGGCCACGCCGAAGGCCTGGAGCAGCAGCGCCGTCCACAGGGCCGCGCCGAGGGCGAGCAGCGGGCCCGGGGAGGTGCCGGTCAGCGGGATGCCCACGGCGAGGGACGCCAGATACGCGGCGACGCACAGGCCGAGCGCGCGGGCGGCGCGCAGCCGGAAGCCGAGCGGTGTGGTGGAGGCCCGCAGCGCGGCCATCGCGAGCCCCCGGAAGCGGTAGAGCAGCCACTCGGCGGGGCCCATGCTGAGGGTGAGCACGATGACGGCGTACGGGTCCTGGAGGCCCGCGGCCGTCGCGAGGGTCCCGGCGGCCAGCCCGAACAGGCCGTACGGCAGCGAGCGGACCAGGTGCGGCGGGGCCCCGGCCGCCGGTGCGGTGGCCAGGGCGGCCCGCAGGGCGAGCCCCGCCGCGCCCGTGGTGAGCAGCACGGTGAGCACCGGCAGGCCGATGCCCAGCGGCGCCGGGGGGTCCCACCAGGGCAGCGCGGCCGCGCCCGCCACGACGGGCAGCAGCGCGACGGCGAGCCGGCGCTCGTGGCCGAGCACGAGGAGCACGCCGGCCGCCGCCAGATAGCAGGACTGCCCGGCCGCGAACGCGGCGGCGGACCCGGGCCCTGCCACGGCGAGCCCGGTGAGGGCCGCGCACCCGACGCCGGGCGGGGCGCCGCGCAGCAGGGCGCGCGCCGCCTCGTGGCGCCCGGTCACGAGCCGTACGTAGGCCCGGTGGCTGAGCGCCTGCGACCAGGCCCACGACACCAGGGCCGCGGCGATCAGGCCGTGCGGGCCCGTCTCGCCCCAGGCGCCCGAGGCGAGGAGGTAGGCGGCGCCGGGCAGCGCGAAGAGCAGCCCGCGCAGGGCGCACTTGGCGTGGTCGGGCCGCCAGGGGTCGGGCGGCAGCGGCGGCTGGGGATGGCTGCGCGGGACCCGCCGGTAGAGGGCGTCGGCGAGCGAGAACAGGTCGCGGTGCCCGTACTCCTCCTGGATCCGCTCGCCGGTCATGCCCTGCGACTCCAGGACCGCGGCGACCTCGTAGGGATGCACGGCGGCCCCGATGTCCTCGGCGAGTTCGGCGGCGAGCGCGTCGACGGGGTCGTCGGCGCGCGCGGCCCGCAGGCCGGGACGGTGGCCCCCGGGCCGGGCGCCGCACCCCGGGGCGTGCGGGCAGGGGGCGGGGCGCGTGCGGGGCGCCGCTGTGGGCTCGGGGTCGCCCCGGGCCCAGGAGGGCCGTCTGCGGCGGGACGCGGGGCCGGACTCGGGGGCGCGGTCGGGCAGTGCCCAGGACGGGCGGCGGCGCCCGGCGAGCCCGTCGACGCCGTCCTCGCGGGGCGGCAGCGCCATCGGTCCGCTCATCCGGCCGCCTCGCTTCCGGCGAAGTCGTACGCCGTCGGGCCCGGCTCCTGGCCGGTCGACCGCCCGGTGCGCGGCGCGGGTCCGCGCGGATCCCGGAGCGCGGGCCGGGCGCCCGCGGCCAGCTCGCGGTAGATCTCCCGGAACGCCTCCACCGTCTGCCGCAGCGTGAACTGTTCGATGACGCGGATCCGGGCCGCCGCGCCCATCGCGGCGCGGCGGCCCGGATCCGACAGGAGCTCGACGGCCGCGCCCGCCATGGCCTCCGGGGCGCGCGGCGGCACCACGAGGCCGGTCGGGCCGACGGCCTCGCGGACGCCGCCGACGTCGGTGGAGACCGTGGCGCGGCCGCACGACATGGCCTCGATGAGGGTGAAGGGAAAGCCCTCGCTGATGCTGGAGAGCATCACCACGTTGCCCGCGGCGTAGGCGTCCTTGATGTACTCCACGCGGCCCTCGAAGACCACCGACTCGGCGTGGCCGAGCGCGGCGGCCAGGGCCTCGCAGCGCTCCCGGTAGGCCTCGCCGCCGCGCGGGGTGCCGCCGAACAGGCGCAGCCTGGCGTTCGGCACCCGCTCCCTGACCAGGGCGAAGGAGCGGATCAGGGTCTCCAGGTCCTTGATCGGGTCCACGCGCCCGGCCCAGCTCAGGGTGGGCGTGTCCGGCTCGGGGCCCGCGGCGGGGAACGCCTCGGGGTCCACGCCGTTGTAGACGGTGCGGATCAGCGCGGGGTCGGCGCCGCCGCGCTCCTCCCAGAGCCGGTTGTAGCGGTTGCCGGGCGTGATCAGGGCCGCGCTGCGGTACGACTCCTCGGCGAGCAGCCGGAAGAAGCCGAGCAGGACCGCCTTCACCGGCCAGCGGTAGGGGCCCGTGCGGTAGCCCAGGTAGCGCTCGCGCAGATACACGCCGTGCTCGGTCAGCAGCAGCGGCACACCGTGGGTGTGACGGGCGATCAGTCCCGGCAGGGCCGCGATGCCGCCGCTCACCGCGTGCGCCACGCCGTGCTCCGGCGGGCGTGCGGCCAGTGGCCGCAGGGCGTGTTCGAGCAGATGGGTCGCGGTGACGGCGTCGTGCAGTGTGGGGCGGGCCTCGGCCACCGCGAGCCCCGGCGTGCGCCACACCGAGGCGAGCACACTGACCGCGCCGTCGCCGCGCAGGGCCGGGGAGAGGGCGCCGTCCCGGGCGTAGGGGGCCAGGGCGTACAGGGCCGGGGCGAAGGCGCTCTCGGCGGTGGGGTCGAGCAGGGCGGTGAGGAAGGCCTCGTAGTGGGTGAGGAGGTCCCGGCGCGCCCGGCCGCGCGGGGGGCGCCCGGCCGGGTCCGGGCCCCACATGGGCAGACAGACCGGCTCGGCCACGTGCGGCGGCAGCTCCCAGGCGAGCGGCTCGCGCCCGGTGCCGGTCACCGCGAGCACGCCGAAGTCGACGTCGGGCATGCCGCGCACCAACTGGTCGCACCAGACGCTGACGCCGCCGTGGCTGTGCGGGTACGTGCCCTCGGTCAGCAGCGTGACGCGGGTGCGCCCGGACGGGCCGGGCGGGGGTGCGGGTAACGGCACCGTCGCGGACGGTGTGGGCATGGGTGGGGCTCCCCAAGTGACGTCGCGGTGCGGGTGGCGGGCGGCCGTGTGCCGGAGGCAGGCGGGGACACGCCGCGTCGCCTTGGTGCGTGAGAGGTGGAGCGGGCCCGTCGGGGCCCGTGGGCCCGGCGGGTGGTCTTCCCCGCCGTTCCCGCCGCGTCGGCGCGCGGGCGGGAACGGCGGCCCCCGTTGGTCCCCGGCGTGGTGCCGGAGTCGGTGGCGCGGGCCGGAGCCGCCGGTGGCGCGGCCCGGCCCGCGGCCGTTCAGCGGCCGGTCGGCAGGGACTTGGGGGTGTGCCCCGCGGTCCCCGGCGGCACGTACGTCGCCGCGCCGGACGGCACGTGCGCGCGCGGGGCCGCGGGCACCGCAGCGGGCGCGCCGCCGCCCGCCCTGCCGGCCGGGGGTGCCGACGGCAGCGTCAGGGTCACCCGGTCCTGGAGCAGCCCGGGGGAGACCCAGCCGGAGGATCTGCCGGCGTACGGCGAGCCGAACGTCTTGGTGCCGACGACGAGTTGCTGCCGCGTCCCGGTGGGCATGGTGGCGGTCGCGGTGACACCCGCGGGCGCCTGCACGGTCACCGTGTCACCGACGCGGTACGCCGTGACGCGCCCGGCGCCGAGGGCCGCGTCCCAGGCCGCGCGCGAGCGCAGCTCCGCCCCGATGTCGGCCATGCGCGGCTTCACCAGCGGCGCGGACGAGGCGTACAGCTCCTCGTAGGCGTCGAGCACCTGGTCGAGGACGGGGTAGCCGATGCGGTCCTCGGCGAGGTTGGACTGGTGGATGAAGTGCGGCCGCGGGTTGCCCGACAGGGCGTGGCCGAGGGCGATGGCCGACTCCACGGGCACGATGTGGTCCGTGTAGCCGGTCGTGAGGTCGAGCGGCTTGTCCAGACAGGTCGTGACCGGCGAGTTCTCGCACAGACCGCTGCCGCCGTCGGACTTGCGGGTGTAGATCCAGTTGTACTCGTCGACCTGCTCGGCCTCGCGGCCCGCGTTGTAGAAGACGTTCATCGGGTAGCGCGGCACGGTGAGCGAGGGGCCGACCTGGCGCTGTCCGGGCTCGCGGGAGTTGTCCGAGCCGAGCCAGCGCACGCCGTTGTCGCCGAGCGCGGGGGCCAGGTTCGGGTTGTCGTCGGGCTGCTGCGGCAGGACGCGCAGGCCCGAGTGCTCGCCGGTCACCAACTCGCCTTTGTCCAGCGGCAGTTCGGCGCGCTCGCCCCAGGCGCGGTTGAGCGAGACCTGGTCGTCTATCTCGGCCCGCGACACGTACTTCGTACTGCCGTCCGGGTTCTTCGCGCAGCTCCAGGGCACATGGGAGGTGTCCTGCTCGCACCCGAGGAAGGGGTGGTTGTAGGTATGGTTGACCCAGCGGAAGGCGCTCCGGTCCTCGATGAGCTGGTCGGCGAGCGGGTCGTCGCCGCCGTTCTCCTCGCGGTACAGCTCGCTGCCGCCGCCGTTGTAGGCCAGGTCCAGCGGCAGTCCCCGCCGCTCGGACCACTCGGCCGCGTACGCGGCGTCCTCGGGCGTCATCCGGATGCCGTCCTGCTGGCCCTGCCCCGGAGGGCAGTCGATGTCGCCCGGGGTGCAGTTGAGCTCCATGTCCCAGCGGTCGTCGGAGCCGAAGACGTCGTCCACGTGGACGGCGAAGTAGTTCCGCGACGCGCCGACGCGCACGCCCTGCGTCAGCCAGTCGACGACGCCCCGGGCGAGCAGTCTGAACTGCTGCTGGTGCTGGTTGTAGACGAACGTCACCACCAGCTCGCGCCGCCCGTCGTGCCGGTACTCCCCGACGAGCGAGCCGCGGCTCGACCCGCCCGGGGCCGCCGCCTCCACGTACGGGGTGAAGTCGGCGCCCGGCGCGGGCTTCGCCAGATGGCCGTAGCTCTCCCCGACCGTGGGGGAGTTGTCCTCGAAGGGCACGGCTCCGGCGAGGTAGCCGAACGGGCCCGCCTCGCCCGCCGCGGTGACCTCGGCGCGGACGCCGTCGAGCGAACCGCTGTACTCCGGTTTCTGCAGGCCCGCCTCCGGGCGGGCGTAGGTGTAGGCGTCCACCTGCGGGATGTTGTACGTCCGCTCGTAGGCGGCGAGCGCGGCAAGCTCGGCCGAGCCGGTGCCGAACGGATTGTCGTTCGGCAGCACGACGGCCTGGAACCTGGCGCGCGGCCTGCCGTCCACGGTGTCCGCGAGGAAGGCGGCGTCGATCACCGGTCGGCCGCTCCTGCGCAGGTCGACGGTGGTGAACGGCGTGCCCTGGGCGTCGAGTTCGGCGGCGATGGCGGCGGTCGCGGGGCCGCCGTCGGTCACCACCAGGACGCGTAGGTCGATGCGGGGCTGCTCCGCGGCCGTCACTGGCTGAGCGGGCAGCGAGAGCGCGATGAGCAGAGCGCCGGCCCCGAGTGCCGCCGCCCGTGCGGTGCGATTCATCTGGTTGTGGTCCCCTCCGCGGTCGGATCACGACGGTGCGGAACACCGCGGGACCCGCCCCCAACGGCACGCGCGCACAGATCGCGGTGCGTGTCCGTGCCACTCTGACGCGTCACATAGTGCGACTCCGCCGGGGGTGTGGTGCCGATTCCGTGAGATCTGGCGGAAAAGAGCTGGCAAGCACCGTGTGGTGGGGGAGGCGGCTCCTGAGAGGGAAGGGGTTTGACGGAGTGTTGACCCGTGAACCGTCGCCGGGGAGCCGTGCCCGCTCAACGGGGTCGGGTCTGCCTCGCCGCCGAAGTGCTTGGCGGCCACACCTAAGGGGCGTGCGCGGGGGCGCGTTCAACCTCGGCCGCACTCCTGTGGGCGCGCGCGGGAACCGGCCATGTCCGGGGGCGCGCGGGGCTTGACGGCAGGCCGCAAAGCGCGTTCGACCTGCGTTGCCGTCGGGATACGGGGCGCGGACCTTCGGACCTGAGGCCCGGGACGGCGGGGGCGCCCTATTGTGCGGGAGAATTGAAGGGGCCTCGCGCCGGGCGGGCGGCGGAAATTGGTGCGGACCAATGCCCCTTTCCGCCCCCACCGCCCCGCGCGGCGGGGCGCTTCCCGGCCGCCCGTCGGGGCCCGGCCCGCGCCCGCGCACCCCCCGCCCCTGCGCGCCCCGCCCCAACTGGGACGCGCCCCGGCGGCTCGCCCCCCCCGCCGCAGGAGCGCGCTGCGTCAGCCGCTGGCCCCGCGGACCGCCGTCACCGCCTTGCGGGCCGCCACCAGGACGGGGTCCCAGACGGGGGAGAAGGGCGGTGCGTAGCCGAGGTCCAGGGCCGTCATCTGCTCGACCGTCATCCGGGCCGTCAGGGCCACCGCCGCGACGTCGACCCGCTTGGCCGCCCCCTCGCGCCCCACGATCTGCGTCCCGAGCAGCCGCCCCGTCCGGCGCTCCGCCAGCATCTTCACCGTCATCGGCGCCGCCCCCGGGTAGTACCCGGCCCGGCTCGTCGACTCGATGGTCACCGTCTCGTACCGCAGGCCCACCGCCTTCGCGTCCTTCTCGCGCAGGCCCGTGCGCGCGATCTCCAGGTCGCAGACCTTGCTCACGGCCGTGCCGACGACCCCCGGGAACGTCGCGTAGCCGCCGCCCACGTTCGAGCCGATGACCTGCCCGTGCTTGTTCGCGTGCGTGCCGAGCGCGATGTGCCGCTGCTGCCCGGAGACCAGGTCGAGGACCTCCACGCAGTCGCCGCCCGCCCAGACGGCCCCGTCCGCGACGGGCCCCCGCACCCGCATCGACAGGTCCGTGAGCAGCCCGCCGTGCTCCCCGAGCGGCAGCCCCGCCGCCCGCGCGAGCTCCGTCTCGGGCCGTACGCCCATCCCGAGCACCACCACGTCGGCCGGGTACTCGGCGTCCTCGGTGGCCACGGCCCGCACCGCGCCGTCCTCACCGGTGAGGATCTTCGTGACCTCGGCGTCGTTCACCATTGCGATGCCCATGCCGGACATCGCGTCGCCGACCAGGCGCCCCATGTCGGGGTCGAGCGTCGACATCGGCTGCTCGCCGCGGTTGAGAGCCGTCACCTCGAAGCCCCGGTGGAGCAGCGCCTCGGCCATCTCCACGCCGATGTAGCCCGCGCCGATCACCACCGCCCTGCGCCCCCGCGTGGCCCCGAGCCGCTCAAGGAGGGCCTGGCCGTCGCCCAGGGTCTGCACCCCGTGCACGCCCGGCGCCTCGATGCCGGGCAGTCGCGGGCGCCGCGGCCGCGCGCCGGTGGCGATCACGAGCTTGTCGTACGCCGTCCACTCCTCGGAGCCCGAGGAGAGGTCGCGCGAGCGCACCCGCCGCCGGGCCGGGTCGATCTCCACGACCTCCGTTCGCATCCGCAGATCGATCGCGCGGGCCCGGTGCTCCTCCGGTGTCCGGGCGATCAGGTCGTCGCGTTCGGAGACCTCGCCGCCGACCCAGTACGGGATGCCGCAGGCGGAGAAGGAGGTGAAGGAGCCGCGCTCGAACGCGACGATCTCCAGCTCCTCGGGCGCCTTGAGCCTGCGTGCCTGGGACGCGGCGGACATGCCCGCCGCGTCACCGCCGATGACCACCAGTCTTTCGCTCATGCGCCCACGCTACGTCGCCGGTCAACGCGCCCGTCGCACCCCCGCGTTGCCGCCAGGACCGGGCCGGGCGGCAGCACCCGGCCCGGCCTGGCCGCCTCAGGAACCGTCCGGCGCCGGAGGCGTGACCTCCGGCGCCCGGGGCGTGCGCGTCGGCCGCACCGCGCGCCCCCGGCCCCACCGCAGCCACGCCGCGCCCAGGAGCGCCACGCCCGCCACGAACGGCAGCGCCGCGCCCAGGGCGACCGCCGCCCAGCGCAGCATCGTCACGAACGCGCCCCAGCCGCCCGCCAGGGCGTCCACGACGGTCGGATCGTCGTCGTCACCGGCTCCGCCGCGCCCGGCAGGGGACTCGGTGAGCGTCAGCGTGACGGTGGCGAGCGCCGTGCGGTCCTTGAGCGAGGCCTGCCGCGCGAGCAGCGCCTCCAGATCCGCCTGACGGGTGCTCAACTCGCCCTCCAGGGACACGATGTCGCTGATCTTCGTGGCCTTGTCCATCAGCTCCCGCACCCGCGCCACGCTCGCCCGCTGCGTCCTGACCCGGCTCTCGACGTCGACGACCTCCTCGGTGACGTCCTCGGCCTTGGCGGTGCGCGACAGGAGCTTGCCCGTGCCCGCCAGGTCGGTGAGGACCTGCGCGTACCGCTCCTGCGGCACCCGAAGCACCACGCGCGAGCGCTCCCTGCCGTGCCGGTCGCGGTCCGTGGTCTCGTCGCCGACCAGGCCGTCCGCCTCCGCGGCCACCGCGCGGGCCCGCTCCAGGGCCTTCGGCACGTCCCGTACGCGCACGGCCAGCGACGCCGTGCGGATGATGTGCGGGCCCTCGGCCCGCAGCCGCCCGGACGGCTTCTTCGCCCCGGCCCCCTTGCCGCCGGGCGCCGCCGCCCTGCCGTCACCGGCGGCCCGGTCGGCGCCGCCCGCCCCCTCGGAGAACCCCGCGTCGCCGTCGCCCCGCCCGGCCCGGGCCGCGTCGCCGCCCGACGCCTTCCCGTCGTCGCCGCCGCCCGCGCCGCACCCCGTGAGCGCGAGCGTCCCCGCGAGCAGCGCGACGGCCAGCGCCCGCACGCCCCCGCCTGTCCTGGCCCTGCGCATGTCGTACCCCCGAGCTCGTCGTGACTGTGCCCCTACGACGGCCCTGACGCCCGGGGCGTTCGGCCCGTACGGTCCCGAAGCGGTCCCGGCGCGGTCACGAACGGGACTCGCCCCGGCGGGAGACGGCCGTCGGACGCCCCGAGGCCGTCTGAGACAGTGGGGGCATGCGCGCAACGGATCACTCGGCAGGTCAGGGACACGCAGGCCAGGAACGTTCGGGACAGGCGACCCACGTCGTCGTGGTGGGCGGCGGCATCGCCGGGCTCGCCGCCGCGCACCGGGCGCTCGCGGCCGGGTGCCGCGTGACCGTCGTCGAGGCCTCCGACCGCGTCGGCGGCAAGCTGCTCCCGGGCGAGATCGAGGGCGCGCGGGTCGACCTCGGCGCCGAGTCGATGCTGGCCCGCCGCCCCGAGGCGGTCGCGCTCGCCCGTGAGGCCGGGCTCGGCGCCGCGCTCCAGGCACCCGCCACCGCGAGCGCCGCGCTGTGGACGCGCGGCGCCCTGGTGCCCATGCCCAAGGGCCATGTGATGGGCGTGCCCGGCGACCCCTCGGTGCTCGCCGGGGTGCTGTCCGAGGACGGCCTGCGGCGCGTCGCCCGGGACGCGGAGCTCGCGCCCACCGAGGTCGGCGAGGACGTCGCGGTCGGCGCGTACGTGGCGGCCCGGGTCGGCCGCGAGGTCGTGGACCGCCTGGTCGAGCCGCTGCTCGGCGGGGTGTACGCCGGGGACGCCTACCGCCTGTCGATGCGCATGGCCGTGCCGCAGCTGTACGAGGCCGCGCGCACCCACGGCTCCCTGCTGGACGGGGTCCGCGAGATCCAGGCCCTGGCCGCCGCGCGCCGGCAGACGGGACCGGTGTTCATGGGCATCGCGGGCGGCGTGGGCCGGCTGCCGCTCGCCGTCGCGGACGCCGTCCGCGCGCGGGGCGGCGAGATCCTCCTGGGCACCTCCGTCCAGGCGGTGCGCAAGACGCCCGACGGCTGGGAGGTGCGCGCCGCGGACCGGCTGATCGCGGCGGACGCCGTGGTCCTCGCCGTCCCCGCCCCGCACGCCGCCCGCCTCCTCGACCCGGTGTCCCCGGGGGCCGCCGCCGAGCTGCGGGCCGTCGAGTACGCCTCCATGGCCCTGATGACGCTCGCCTATCGGCGCGCCGACGTGTCCCTGCCCGAGGGCAGCGGCTTCCTCGTGCCGCCCGTCGAAGGACGCACCATCAAGGCGTCCACGTTCGCCTCCCAGAAATGGGGCTGGATCGCCGAGGAGAACCCGGACCTCCTCGTCCTGCGCACCTCGGTGGGCCGCTACGGCGAGGAGCAGGACCTCCAGCGCGACGACGACGAACTGATCGACGTCTCCCGCGGCGATCTGCGCGCGGCCGTCGGCCTGACCGCGCGGCCCGTCGCCGCCCGCGTCACGCGCTGGCACGACGGCCTGCCCCAGTACCCCGTCGGCCACCACGCGCGCGTGGCCCGCGTCCGCGCCCACGTGGGCCGCCTGCCGGGCCTGGCCGTCTGCGGGGCCGCGTACGACGGCGTCGGCATCCCCGCCTGCATCGCCAGCGCGTACGCCGCCGTCGACCAGCTCAGGGGCGACTTCTCCGGCGTCGAGGAGCTGATGGCCCACCCGGTGCAGAGCCTCCACGGCGGCGCGGGACAATAGCCGCATGAGTGACGACGCCCCCGCCAAGATCCCGAACGCCGGCAAGAAGGCCAAGGACCTCAACGAGGTCATCCGCTACACCCTGTGGTCCGTCTTCAAGCTGCGCGACGTCCTGCCCGAGAGCCGCCTCGGGTACGCGGACGAGGTCCAGGAGCTGTTCGACAAGCTGGCCGCCCAGGACGTCACCGTCCGCGGCGTCTACGACGTGTCGGGGCTCCGCGCCGACGCCGACATCATGATCTGGTGGCACGCGGAGACCAGCGACGAGCTCCAGACCGCGTACAACCTCTTCCGCCGCACCAAGCTCGGCCGCGCCCTGGAGCCGGTCTGGTCGAACATGGCGCTGCACCGCCCGGCCGAGTTCAACAAGTCGCACATCCCGGCGTTCCTCGCCGACGAGACGCCGCGGAACTACGTGAGCGTCTACCCCTTCGTGCGCTCCTACGACTGGTACCTGCTGCCCGACGAGGACCGTCGCCGCATGCTCGCCGACCACGGCAAGATGGCGCGCGGCTACCCCGACGTGCGCGCCAACACCGTCGCCTCGTTCTCGCTCGGCGACTACGAGTGGCTGCTGGCCTTCGAGGCCGACGAGCTGTACCGCATCGTCGACCTCATGCGTCACCTGCGGGCCTCCGAGGCCCGGATGCACGTCCGCGAGGAAGTGCCGTTCTACACCGGCCGCCGCAAGTCCGTGGCGGACCTGGTGGAGGGCCTGGCGTAACCGCTTCGCTCACCGCCGGGCGGCCCGCGGCCCGCGCGTCTTCGCCCGGGTCGTGGGCCGCGGCTCCGGGTGCGGCGCGCACTCCGCGTGCCGGTCGGGCAGGCGGCCCTCCAGCAGGTACGCGTCCACGTAGCGGTTGACGCAGGCGTTCGGGCCGCCCGCGATGCCGTGGGTGCCCGCGCCGCGCTCGGTCACGAGGACCGAGCCGAAGAGCCGCTCGTGCAGTTCCCTGGCGCCCGCGTACGGCGTCGCCGCGTCCCGCTCGGCGGCCAGGACCAGCGTCGGCGGCAGGGCGCCCGCCGGGGCCCACACGTCCACCGGCCGCTGCCGGGGCGCGGGCCAGTAGGCGCACGGCAGGTTCATCCAGGCGTTGTCCCACGTCTCGAACGGGGCCGTGCGCGCCAGGTCCGTGTTGTCGCGGTCCCACACCGCGAAGTCGGTGGGCCAGGAGGCGTCGTTGCACAGCACCGCGGTGTACACGGCGTTGCCGTTCTCCTCCTCGGCGGCCGCCGCGGGCCGGGGCCCGGCCTGTGCGACCAGCGGCCGCGGATTGCCCTTGAGGTACTGCGACAGGGCGGTCGCCCGCATCGGCCAGTAGTCGTCGTAGTACCCGGCCTGCAGGAACGCCGAGTGCAGCTGGTCGGAGCCGACCGTGCCGCCCGCGGGCTCGCGGGTCACCGCCGCCCGCACCTTGTCGTAGGCGCGCGCCACGGCGTCGGGCGTCGCGCCCAGGCCGTACGTCCTGTCGTGCTTGGCCACCCACGCCCGGAAGTCGGCCCAGCGCCGCTCGAACGCGGCGGACTGGTCGAGGTTGTTGGCGTACCAGACCTGCTCCGGGTCGGGGTTCACCGCCGAGTCGAACACCATGCGGCGCACGTGGTCGGGGAACAGCGTCGCGTACACCGCGCCGAAGTACGTGCCGTACGAGGCGCCCATGAAGGTCAGCTTCTCCTCGCCGAGCGCGGCGCGCAGCACGTCCAGGTCCCGGGCGTTGTTGAGCGTGGTGTAGTGCGGCAGGGCGGCACCGGCCCGCTCGGCGCAGCCGCGCGCGTACGCCCGCGCCCGCTCGATCCGCTCGGCCTTGACCGCCGGGCCCGGGTGGACCGGCGAGTCCGTGGGCGCCTTCGTGAACTCCTCCGGGTCCTGGCAGGACAGCGGCGCGGAGCGGCCGACGCCGCGCGGCGCGTAGCCGACGAGGTCGTACGCCGCCGCCAGGCGCCGGAACTCCGGCAGGCCGCGGACCAGCGGGAAGTACATGCCGGACGCGCCGGGGCCGCCCGGGTTGAAGACGAGTGCGCCCTGCCGTGCCACCCGGTGGCCGCCCGCCCTGCCGGTGGCCTCGGCGCGGCTGACGGTCAGTTCGATCTGCTCGCCGTCGGGGTCCGCGTAGTCGAGCGGGACCCTGACCGTGCCGCAGCGCACGGACGGCGGCAGGCCCTCCGCCGCCGGGCAGGCCCCGAAGCGGACGCCCGCGGCGCGGGCGCGCTCGGCGGCGACGGCGGTGCCCCGCTCCTCCCGGGTGGGCTGGGGGAAGGGGTGCGCGGGGGCGGCGACGAGGGCGGAGAGGACCAGGGACCCTGCGGCTCCGTACAGGACGGCTGCGGCTGCTCTCATCGCGGTTCTGGGCCCTTTCGCACAAGAAAGCCATGAAGTGTGACGAAAGGGATGTTTCGCTCAGCGGTTGGCGAAGTAAAGCACCGGTCCGCCGGTGTCGGCTCAATGACCCTGTTGGCGCGTGGACCGGTAGCCGTCGAGGTTCGGGTCCCGGTGCGAGAGCGCGGCGCGCAGGCCCGGGTCGTTCAGGGCGCGCACCCCGCGCACGGCGAGCGCCGTGAGGTCGTCGCGCGAGGGCACCGCGCCGAGCAGCCGCTGCCCGGCGGGCGACGCCCAGCGCGAGGCGGGCACCTCGAAGCGGGCGATGGCCAGACAGCTCAGGGTGAGCAGCAGCGGCAGCGCGAACCACACCGCGACCGGCAGGTCGTCGCCCTGCCCCTGGCCGGGGAGCAGCGTCGCGCACGCACCGAGCACGGCGACCGCGGCCGCCGCGGCCCGCACCTGCCGGAGCGCGCCCGCGATGCCCGACCAGGAGCCGTCAGGGACGGCGAGCCCCGCCGCGACCAGGCGGTCGGCGAGGGCCCGCACCGCGTCCGCGGCGGCCGTCGCCCGGCGCACCGGGGGGATCCGGGACTGCCCGCCGGGGCCGATCGCGCCCAGGACCGACCGCTCCATGTCGTCCTGGGCGTCCCGGGCGTCGCCGCCGACCGGGCCGACGACCGTGGCCCAGCCGGTGTGCGCGAGCAGCAGCCGCCGCCGTCGCGCCATCGAGACCAGCGCCACGTCGGCCACGCGGCCGGGGCCGCCGGACAGGAACGCCGCCTCGTACAGCGTGAGGCTCCGCGTCGACCGGGGGGTCCTGGCCTCGGCGGCCGCGGCGTGCACGGCGGCCAGGCACAGCCGCCCGCAGGACAGGGCGGCGACGGTGCAGGCGAGGAGGAGCAGGGGAACCCAGAACATGCCGGTGTTTCTATGTGAACCTCCGGTGACGGCGCCAGCGGAATTCCACGATGTGGACGAGGATCACAGGGCTCAGGGGCGGGGCCTCGGCCGGGACACGGCGGGCGGCAGCGTGAAGCTCGGCGTCGGCGTCACCGGCGACGCCGCGGGCGGCGAGCCGTCCACGGGGCCCGGTGGCGCGGGCGAGCGGGTCGCGGGCCGCGGGCCCGAGGTCGCGCCGTCGCGGGCGATCCGGTCGAAGTCGACGAGCCCGGTGGCCTCCAGGACCTTGATGTGGTCGAGGACCGTGGTGTTCGCGTCGTCGGCGAGGGCCCGCACCAGCGAGTTGCGGGTGCCCGCGCGGACCTGGGCGACGAGGGCGAAGACCTTGCCGTGCGCCAGCCGCAGGACGTTCGCGAACGTCTCGTCGTACGCCGCGCCGCGCGCCGCGCTCAGCTCGGCCAGCCAGCGCCGCTGCTGGGCCGTGGGCTGGCTGGGCAGTTCGAGCCGCAGCTGCGCCGCGACCTCGCGGACGCGGGCGTCGAGGAAGGTGTGCCCCTCCACGAGGTGCTCGCCCGCGGTGTGCACGGCCTGGGTGGTGCCGCGCTCCTCGGCCTGCTGTCCGGCGGGCAGCTCCCACAGGCCCGCGAGCCGCACCTTGGTGACGAAGTCCCGGTCGAGCGCGGACAGAGGGCCGAACTCGGTCGGCTCGGTCTGCGCGTTGAGCGCGTCGAGACCGGTGCCGGACCGGTCCTCGTAGGACCACACCGGAAAGACCAGCGCGGCCAGGGTGACGACGAGCCCCACGAGCACGAGCCCGCTGCCGCTGATGAGCCCGCGGCCTCGGGTGAGTCCGCCGCCCCGGACGAGTCCGCCGCCCGGGGTGAGTCCGCCGCCGCGGACGAATCGGGATCGCATGAAGCCTCCTGTAGCGCCTGTGCACGCTAGTGCGTGCCGGAGGCCGGGGGCCGCGATACCGCGCGAGGTACGTCAACGTCCGTACGGGGGCGTGCACGTGGGGCGGTCGTGCGCGCCCGTGGGATGCGGCAGGGGCGGTCGCGGGGGCACGTCGGGGGCGCCCCCCGCGACCGCCCGGTGTCCCGCGGTCAGTCGCCTCCGCCGCCTCCACCGCCGCAGCCGCCCCCGCAGCCCGCCCCGCAGCCGCCCGTGCCGCAGCCGCTCCCGCCGCTCCCGCAGCCGGAGCCGGACCCGTCGCGGCTGTCGCCCTCGCCGTCGCGGTTCGCGGTGCCGCAGCTGGGGCCGCCGCAGCCGGTGCCGCCCGCGCACCAGGCGACGGGGGCGCCGGTCCACAGGGCGGTGGCCCCGAAGGGCGCGGGGGAGGCGGCGACGGGCACGGCGGGCGGGTGGCCGACGCGCAGCCGCCGTGCCTGCGCGAGCTGCTTGCGCAGCTCGGTGTCCGCGACGCCGCGCAGGCCGCGCGCGGCGACCGCGTGCGCGGCACCCCGCTCCTCCTTGCGGGTGCGGACCCGGTGCAGGCGCAGCGCCACGCGGCCGCGCGCGGTCGCCCGGTCCCTGGCCACCCGGGAGCAGAGCACCCCGACGGCGCCGCCCAGCAGCACCACGAGGACCACTTGGAGGTCGGAGAACGCGGAGTTGGACCTGCCGACCGAGGACGTCGTGGGCAGGACGAGGCCGAGCGGCACGCCCGCCGCGCACAGGACCAGATGCGCGGTGATCCGGCGCCGCCAGGGCCGCAGCGGGCCCGGCGGCACCATCAGACCGCGGGCGGCGAGCCCGTCCCCGAGCCCCTGCACGGCCGGGGCGCGCATCACCGCGGCGCGCAGCCAGTGCAGGGCGCCGCTGGGCGCGGTGGCGTACGTCGCGAGCACCGCGGCCTCCACCGGGTGCCGGGCCGCGGCGCCCGGGGCGACGCCGGCGAGGCCGGGGTGCGTGACCAGGAGGCGGCCGTCCTCGTGCAGGGCGGCGAGCGCGGCGTCGGCGACCCGGCCGGGCCCGCCCGCGAGGAACGCGGCCTCGTACGCGTCGTCCAAGGAGCCGTGCGGCGGTTTCGCGCGGCCGTGCCCCGGGCGCCGCCGGGTCAGGAAGACCCCGGCGACGACGGCGGCGCACGAGGCGGCGACGAGCAGGACGTAGCAGCCGGCGAGGGCCTCTGCGGCCGCGTCGGACAGGGCGGTCTGCGTCAGGTGGGTGCGGTGCATGGCTGATCCCCCGGGAGCGGTGTGTGCGTGTGGGGCGCCGTGTCAGCGGAGCGCCTGGCTCCGGCGCAGCGCGAGCCGCGCCGTGCGCAGCCAGCGCGTCACCGGACGGCCCTCCAGGGGGCGCGGTCCCGAGCGGTCCAGCCACCAGTGGGTGAGGCGGCCGCGCGCCGCGGCGTCCTCGGGGCGGCCCGCGAGCAGGAGCTGCTCGGCGAAGGACAGGGCGTCGCGGCGGTAGCCCGCCGTCATCGGACGCCCCGCCGCGTAGGCGCGGAACTCGCTCCGGTACGCGTCCCCGAGGATCTCCGGCAGCTCGGGCGCGACCTTCGCCACGACGTCCGCCCGCTTGGCGGCGAGCGCCCGGCTCTGCACACCGAGCCGCACCCGGTCGAAGCCCTCCGGCGCGGGCGTCCCCGCGACGAGCGCGGACAGCAGCGACGTCTGCGCGAGGGCCACGCGCTCGCGGGCGGTGGCCAGGGCCTCGGCGTCCGGGGCTTCGGCCGGGGCCTGCGGGGCCGCGCCCGCGCCGGGGAGGAGCCCGGCGCCGAGGCCCCCTGGCCCCGCCGCCTTCGCCACCGTCGCGCGGATGACGTCCAGTTCGCGTTCGAGCTCGCCCGGCGCGGGGAAGTTCTCGTCCCGCTCCAGGAGCACGCCCGGCGGGTCCGTGCGCGCGGCCAGGTCGGCGAGGACGTCGAGGACCGGCTGCGGCACGGGGTGCGCGTGGCTGTCGTGCCAGACGCCGTCCCGCTCGAAGCCGCCCGCCACGTGCACGTACGCGAGGGCCTCCAGGGGCAGCTCGGCCAGCGCCTTCGCGGGGTCCTCGCCGCGGTTCACGTGGTTGGTGTGCAGGTTCGCCACGTCGATGAGCAGCCGTACGCCGGTCCGCTCCACCAGCTCGTAGAGGAACTGCCCCTCCGTCAGCTCCTCGCCCGGCCAGGCGATCAGGGCCGCGATGTTCTCCACGGCGAGCGGCACGGGCAGGGCGTCCTGCGCGATCCGGACGTTCTCGCACAGCACGGCGAGCGCGTCCCGGGTGCGCGGCACCGGCAGCAGGTGCCCCGCTTCGAGCTGCTGCGAGACGGTGAGCGGCCCCCCGGCCCGGACGAAGGCGATGTGCTCGGTGACGAGCGGCGCGCCCAGGGCCACGGCGCGCTCCGCGAGCGCGGCGAGCCGCGCCTCGTCGGGCCGGTCGGCGCCGCCGAGCCCGAGCGAGACGCCGTGCGGCACGACCGTGACGCCGCGCTCGCGCAGCCGCGTCAGGGACTCGGGCAGATGCCCCGGGCAGACGTTCTCCGCCACGACCTCGACCCAGTCGATGCCGGGCATGTCCTCCACGGCGTCCGCCATCTCCGGCCGCCAGCCGATCCCCGTACCCAACCGCACCATGATTCCCCCCGTGTCCTTGGTCCTTCGCTCCGTGACGCGCCTTTGCATCCTCCTTCGACGCCGGAGTCATGACCGCGACAGGGCTGCCCGAACCTTCTGATCAGCGGGTTCAGAGCTACATTTGAGGTTCGGGCCGGTCGGTGTTGACGGTGCCGGGGGCCCCGGGCGAGGGCCGTGAGGTGCCGGAGACGTCGCCGCTCGGACCGGCGGGGGCGGGCTCCGGGGGCGTGCCGCCGGGCGCCGGGGGGCCGGTGGGGCTCGCGGTGGCGGTCGCGGCGTTGCCGTCCGCGATGGCGTCGAAGTCGACGAGGCCTGTGCCCTCCAGCATGGTGATGTGGTCCAGGACGGTCTGGTTGGCGTCCGAGGCGAGCTGGCGCACCAGCGAGTTGCGGGTGCCGTCCCGCACCTGGGCGATCAGGGCGAACACCTTGCCGTGCGAGACGCGCAGCAGGTTCGCGAACTTGCGCTGGTACGTCTCGCCGCTCGCCGCGGTCAACTCCTTGAGCCAGCCCTGCTGTTGCTCGTTCGGCTGGTTGGGCAGCTCCACGCTCAGCTGCGCGGCGACCCCGCGCACCCGCTGGTCGAGGTCGGTGTGCCCGACGATCAGGTGGTCACCGGCCTCCTTGACGGCCTTGGTGGGCGCGCGCTCCACGGCCTGCTGCCCGGCCGGTATCTCCCACAGCCCGGCGAGCCGTACCTTCACGAGGAAGTCCCGGTCGGTGGCCGACAGCGGGCCCCAACGCGTCGACACGCTCCCGGCGTCGAGGTTCGCCTCGCCCGTGCCGGAGCGGTCGGCGTACGACCACACGGGGAACGCGAGCGCCCCCACGGTGACGACGAGGGCCGCGATGATCAGGGCCGTGCCGTTGATGTGCCTGATGGGCATGGTGCGCCGCAAGGTGCCTCCCGGGCCGCAACGGAACTGCTGACCAAGCCACTTGGTGGTACGGGAAGGTACGGGAGGGGTGGGCGGGGTGTTCACGACTGGCCCCGGCTGTGACGGGAGTCACGCGCCATGCCGGAGCCTCGCCGGTACGGGCCTCGGAGCCTGTGGGAACTCGACAGCGCCGCCGGGGTCTTTTCGTACCCGGTCGCACTCGTCCGCGTACGGGCCGTTCGGCTGGAATCTGACGCATGGCCGAAACGCCCGGTGAACCGAGCGCCGCCCTCCGTGCCAGGGGCCCGGCGGGGCCCGACTGCCCGCTGCGCGCCGAGGCCGTGCGGCTGCGCGACGAGGCGACCCTGCGGGTGCGGCGCGCGGACCGCAGAGCGCTGTGGTGGGCGGTGGTCGACGTCGTCCTCGGCTTCCCCGCGGCGCTGCTCGCCGGGGTCTCCGGCGCCGCGGGCCTCGCCACCGCGGACGCGCGCGTGCCCGCGGCCTTCCTCGCGCTGTTCTCGGCGGGCCTCGCCGCCGGAGCGGGCTTCCTGCGCAGCGACACCCGGTGCGTCGCCAACAAGCGGGCCCGCAAGGCCTGGGCTGCCGTACAGGACGAGGCGGCCATCGCCCTCGCGCACGACCGCGTGGACGACGACACCATGCGCGCCCTCGTCGAGAAGCGGCAGACGGCCCTGTCGGCGTACGAGGGCGAGGACTGCGCGGGGTAGCCCGGCGGGGCCCGCCGACTGGCCGGGTGCCCTGCGGCGCGGGGCCCGGCCGGCCGGCGGCCACCGGGCACGGGCTCCGTCGTGCCGGTCAGCTGCCCCGCAGGGCCGGGTGGTCGGCGACCACCGTGCAGGAGCCGGGGGCGATCTCCGTGTAGCCCGCGTCCCGGACCACCGGCAGGCCGCTCGTGGTCAACTCCCGCCAGCGGGACGGCGGCGCGGTCCGCACGGCCAGGGCGAAACCGGCGTCCCGCCACGCCGCCCGGTCCGCCGCCGTCAGGTCCCACCAGGCGAGCTGCGCGCCGTGCCCGGCCTGCGCCATGGCCTTGCCCGCCGACATCGTCACCTCGGGGTTCAGCCAGAGCACCGGCGTGCCCGGCTCCGGGTCCAGGGGCGGCTCAGGGTCGTCCAGGTCCGTGCCCGACACCTGGAGGCGGGCCAGGTCCTTGGGCCAGCCGTCCAGCGGGACCGGCGGATAGGCGCGGACCTCCGCCGCCTTGCCCGCGACCGTGATGCCGTCCAGGGCCTCCGCGCGGCGCCACTCCGCGCCCCGCGCCCTGCGCACCACCTTGCGGATCCGGGCGTCCTGCCAGTCCCGCATCGCCTCGGCCCACGCGCCCTCGCCGAGGGACCGCTCGTCGCTGAGGATCGTCAGGACCGCGCGCGCCGCCGTCTCCAGGGCGTCCGTACGCGCCGGGGGAGCCGCCCGCTCGATGCGCGCCACCAGGGGCAGCACGAACTGCGGCGCCTGGTCGCGCTCGCTGGGCTCGGCACGGAAGGGACTGTCGGCCTGGGGTTCGTAAGCACTCACCGAACCAGTCTGCCAGGGACGCCCGACAGCGCCCGGGGCCGGTGCGCGAGGATGGGCGCATGGGACGCACGGGGGGCATCGGCAGTGGAACCACGGACTTCGCGCTACGACTCGACGGCGCGGGCCGCCGCTACGGCCTGCGCGGCCCCTGGGTGCTGCGCGGCGTGACCCTCGGCGTGCGCGCCGGGACCCTCACCCGCGTCCAGGGCGCGAACGGCACCGGCAAGTCCACGCTCCTGCGGCTCCTCGCCCGCATCGACGCCCCGACCGAGGGCCGCGTCCACGGCCGCCCCCGCACCGCCTACGTGCCCGAACGCTTCCCGGCCGCCCTGCCGTTCACCGCGGCGGGCTACCTCACGCACATGGGCCGCGTGCACGGCCTGAGCGGCGCGACGGCGGCCCGGCGCGCACACGCGTGGCTGGAGCGCTTCGACGCCGCGGGCCACGCGGGCACCCCCCTGCCCGAACTGTCCAAGGGCAGCAGCCAGAAGGTCGCCGTCGCCCAGGCCCTGCTCGCGGAGCCCGGCCTGCTCGTCCTCGACGAGGCGTGGACGGGCCTGGACACGGCCGCCCGCGACGTCCTCGACCGCGCCGTCGCCGAGCACACGGCCACCGGCGGCGCCGCCGTCTTCGTCGACCACGACCCGCGACGGCTCGCGGGGCTGCCGGACGAGACGTACGAGACGACCGGCACGGGCGTGCACCGCCGCGCGGAGCAGCCCGCGCAGGACCCGGCGGCCGCGGGCCCCGCCGTGGTCATCGAGGTCCGCGGCCCGCACGGCGCGCCGCTGCCGCCCGGCCTCCCGGGGACGGCCGACGCGGGCCCGGAGCCGGACGTCCGGCGCCTGGTGGTCGCGGAGCCGCACTCGGACCTGGTCCTGCGCGCCCTGCTCACGGCGAGCCCGCCCTGGCACGTCGTCGGCGTACGGGCGGCGGAGGAGCGGCGGTGACGGCGGCCCTGCTGCGGTACCAGACGGCCCTGCTCCTTCGCTCCCAGCGCTGGCTCGCGCCGGTCATCCTCTACGCGGTGTTCCTCGCCGTCGGCGTCCAGGGCGGGCAGCCCGTGCTCGACTCGCTCGCGTACGCGGCGGCGGCCCTGCTGCCCGTGACGGCCTGGCTGGCGCGGATCTGCGTCACCAACGAACCACCCGCCGCGCGCGGTTGCACGGCGGCCGCCGCGGGGCCCGGGCGCGCACACCTCGCCGCGCTGCTCACCGCCTTCCTGGCGGCGAGCGCCCTCGGGGCGGCGGCCGCCGCGGCCGTCGCCGTCATCAGCGACGCGGCGAGCACCGACCACCAGACGGCCGTGGCGCGCGGGCCCGCCGCCGCGGCGGGACTCCTTGCGATGCTGGTCAGCGCGCTGCTCGGCACGGCCGTCGGGGCCCTGACCAGCAGGCCGCTGCTGCGCTCGCCGGGGCGGGCGGTGCCCGCGCTCCTGCTGGTCGCGCTCCTGGCCCTGGTGACCACGGGATCGCCCGCCAAGGCGGTCCTCACCGACCTCACGCGCGGTTCGCGCGAGGGCACGGTGCCGCTGCCGGTGGGGGCGGTCGCCGCGGCCCTCGCGGCGGCCGCGGCGGCGGTGGCCCTCGCCTGCGGGGCCTGCGCGCGCCGGGAGTGAGCCGGGCCGTTCAGCCGCCCTGGCCGTGGGCGCGGGCGGCCCCGATCTGCTCCGACACGCGGACCAGGCGGAAGCCGCGCTCGCGGAGCTCGGGGACGATGCGCCGGAGCGCGCGCTCCGTGGCCGGGGCCGCGCTGCGCGTGCAGTGCAGCACCACGACCGAACCGGGGCGCACCTCCCGCAGGACCTGGCGCGCCACCGCGTCCGGGTCCGTCGCGAAGGCGTCGCCGCTCACCACGTCCCACTGCACCGCCGTGACCCCGGCCGGGGCCAGGGCGCGCAGGGCGGCGCGGTCGTAGCAGCCGCCGGGGAAGCGGAAGTACGGCACGGTCCGGGTGACGCCCGCCCGCCGGAAGGCGGCGAACGCGCGCTCCACGTCGGCGCGCACGCGGTCGCGGGGCAGCGTGGGCAGGCCGTAGCAGTCCGCCGTGAAGGCGTAGTGGCTGTAGGAGTGGTTGGCCACCTCGAAGAGCGGGTCCCGGCCGATGGACCGGGCCTGCGCCGGGTACTCCTCGGCCCAGCGGCCCGTCATGAAGAACGTCGCGGGGACCTTGAGGCGGCGCAGCGTCGCGACGAGCGCGGGGTTGTCGAACCGCTCGCCCCCGGTGGCGCGGGGGCCCTGGCCGGCGGTCATGTCGGCGTCGAAGGTGAGGGCCACGGCGGGCCGCGCCCGCTCGCCGGGCGCCCTGCTGAACACCGGGGTCAGGCCCTGCGGGCCCGGGGCGAGGGTGGGCGGGGCCGCGCGGTGGGCGGGGGCGGCGGGCCGCTCGGGCCGGGGCGCGGAGGCGGGGGTGCCGGGGGCGGTGCCGCAGGCCGTGAGGGCGGCCGCGGCGAGGGTGAGGAGGGCGGTCCACTTCCGGGTACGAGTGATCACACGCAGGACGGTATCGGCATACAAGCGGTAAATCGGGTAAGTGAGAGGTGTCGTCGCGGGGCCCGTTTGGCCTGGTGGGCACGGTGTGCCATCGTCCTGAGGGCGTCCATCGGCGCCCAGGGGAACCCGAGGAGTTGACGAGGCACCGATGTCCGAGACGCCCGACATCAGCTGGACCGAGCCCGCGGGGCCCGAGCCCGGGACCGTTCGCGGAGCCCGCTGGCACTCCGAGAGCGGCGCCGCCGCTCCCAAACGGGTGATCGCCGCGGACGACCGGATGAAGGCCGACAAGGCCTACCGCCTGGTCTGCGAGGGCACCGCGCTGCTGTGGCGCGGTGACTACCAGGGCGCGCGCCAGCTCCTGAAGGCGCTGGGGCGGCGCCTGGACCGCCTCGCCCCGAAGCCGGGGGCGACCCCCGCGGAGACGTTCCACCGGCACCGCCAGTCCCGGGGCCACCGCGCCCGCGTGCTCGGCATGCTCCTGGTCGTCCTGGAGGACGACCACGCGCTCGACCTGCGCCGCGCCCCCGACGTGCGCCGGGCCTGCGCGGAGGCGTACGGCCCGCCCCAGGGGCGCACGGTCGTCTCGCTGCGCGAGCTGCTCGGTGTGATCGGCGCCCACGAGTGGCGCAAGAAGGGCGTGGAGATCCCCGCCGTCGGCGGCCGCATCCACCCGCACTACGGAGTGTTCTCGCCGATCCGCGGCGAGTACGTCGACCTGGTGGCCACGGCCCCGCTGCCCGCGCCCGCCCTCCTGGCGACCGGCACCGCCTTCGACCTCGGTACCGGCACCGGCGTCCTTGCCGCCGTCCTCGCCCGCCGCGGCGTCGGCCGGGTCGTCGCCACCGACAGCAGCCCCCGCGCCCTCGCCTGCGCCCGCGACAACGTGGAGCGGCTCGGCCTCACCGGCCGCGTCGAGGTCGTCGACGACGGCGCGCTGTACCCGCAAGGCCGCGCCGCGCTCGTCGTGTGCAATCCGCCCTGGCTCCCCGCCCGCCCCACCTCGGCCGTGGAGCAGGGCGTGTACGACCCGGACAGCGCCATGCTGAAGGCGTTCCTCGCCGGGCTCGCCGCGCACCTGGAGCCCGCGGGCGAGGGCTGGCTGATCATCTCCGACCTGGCCGAACACCTCGGCCTGCGCGGCCGCCAGGAGCTCCTGGACGCCTTCGACGCGGCGGGCCTCGGCGTCGTCGACCGGCACGACGCCAAGCCCCGGCACCCGCGCGCCTCGGACCCCGGCGACCCGCTGCACACGGCCCGCGCCGCCGAGGTCACCTCGCTGTGGCGGCTCGCCCCGGCCGGCTAGCCGCTCGGCGCTGTCGCCGGGCCGTGGCCCTCCCGCGCCGCTCCGGCGAAGCGCTACCCGTGCCAGGGGCCCGTCACGGCGAACGTCGTCCCCGGCGTGTAGCAGTTCACGTACATCGTGCGGTGGTCGGGGGAGAAGGTGACGCCCGCGAACTCGCCCCACTCGGGATCCTGCGGGGTGCCGATGTTCTTGGCGTTGCGGGCCATCGCGTAGACCCGGCCGCCGCGCGTGACGCCGTACACGTACTGCGCGCCGCCGCCGTCCTCGCACACCATCAGGCCGCCGCTGGGGGTCAGGCAGATGTTGTCGGGGGACTCGCCGGGCAGCTGGACGTCCGTGTCCGGGCCGAAGACGATCACGAGGGTGAGGCAGCGCCGCGCGGGGTCGTAGCGCCAGACCTGGCCGTAGTGGTCGCCCGCCGAGCCCTCCGCGCTGCGCGCGAAGCTGGAGACGAAGTAGACGCAGCGGCCGCCCCAGTAGCAGCCCTCCAGCTTCTGGGCGTGCGTGATGCCCTTGGGGCCGAAGTCCTGGTTGCGGATGGGCGTGGAGACCGCGAGCGGGTCCGGTACGTCGACCCACTCGACCCCGCGGAAGGATGCGCCGGTCTCCTGGACCGCCGACAGGTCGGGCAGGCCGGGCACGCGCATCGCCTGGAGGCGGCCGCCCGCGCGCAGCGAGCCCCTGCCGCCCTCGGGCCGGTCCGGCAGGAAGCGGTAGAACAGGCCGAACGGCTTCTGGAAGGCGTCCTCCGTCTCGTACACCACACCGCGCCACGGGTCGACCGCGATCGCCTCGTGCTGGAAGCGGCCCATGGCCGTCAGCGGGACGGCCCCGGTGCGGCGCGGGTCGACGGGGTCGACCTCGAAGATGAAGCCGTGGTCCTTGGTGTAGCCGTTCGTCCCGGCCTTGTCCTCGGTCTCCTCGCAGGTCAGCCAGGTGCCCCAGGGGGTCGGGCCGCCCGCGCAGTTGACGGCGGTGCCCGCGATGGCGACGCGCTCGCCGAGCACGTCGTCGTCGCGGTCGAGGGCGAGCGCCGTACAGCCGCCCTTGGCGGCCGGGTCGTAGGTCAGGCCCTTGACGGTCGGTACGCCGATCTTCGCGCCGACGCGGTTCTCGTGGTTGCGCACCAGGTGGACGCCGCCGCGCCGGCCGCGGAAGGCGGCCATGCCGTCGTGGTTGCTCGGCACCCTGCCCTCGCCGGAGCGCAGCGGGTCGCCCTCGCGGGACAGGACCTTGTAGCGGAAGCCCTCGGGCAGGTCGAGGAGTCCGGCCGGGTCGGGCACGAGCGGGCCGTAGCCCGCCCTGCCCTGGGCGGCCGCGGTGGCCGTGCCCGCGAACAGCTCCGAGAGGGCGCCGGTGAAGGCGATGGACGCCCCCAGGGCGCCGGTGCGGGCGAGTACTTGACGTCTGGTCGCGCTGGGTCGTGTCGCGGACATGGGGCAACCTCCTGCTGGCGGACAGGACATGACCCGATTGTGTGTACCACGCGTCTCAGGCGTTAACGAGCCCCTTGGCGTCGCGTGCCAGCGCCGTCAGCCGCGAAATCGCCCGGAAGTACTTCTTTCGGTAGCCGCCGTTGAGCATGTCCTCGCCGAACAGCCGGTCGAAGGGGACGCCGGAGGCGAGCACCGGCACCTCGCGGTCGTAGAGCCGGTCGGCGAGCACCACCAGGCGCAGCGCCGTCGACTGGTCGGGCACCGGCGTGACGTCGGTGAGGCAGACCGCGCGGAGGCCGTCGGTGAGGGCGCCGTACCGGCTCGGGTGGACGCGCGCCAGGTGGTCGAGCAGGTGCGGGAAGTCGTCCAGGCTCGCGCCCGCGGTGGCGTACGCGGCCTTGGTGACCTCCTCGTCCGAGTACGGCGCCGGGGCCTCGGGCAGGCCGCGGTGGCGGTAGTCCTCGCCGTCGATGCGCAGCGCCTTGAAGTGCGCCGACAGGCCCTGGATCTCGCGCAGGAAGTCGGCGGCGGCGAACCGGCCCTCGCCGAGCTTGCCCGGCAGCGTGTTGGAGGTCGCGGCCAGCGCGACGCCCGCCTCGACGAGCTTGCCGAGCAGCGTGGACACCAGGACCGTGTCGCCCGGGTCGTCCAGCTCGAACTCGTCGATGCACAGCAGCCGGTGGCCGCTGAGGGTCCTGACCGTCTGCTGGAAGCCGAGCGCCCCGACCAGGTTCGTCAGCTCCACGAACGTGCCGAACGCCTTCAGCGCGGGCTCCGCCGGGGTGGCGTGCCACAGGGAGGCGAGCAGATGGGTCTTGCCGACGCCGTAGCCACCGTCCAGATAGACGCCCCGGGGCCCCGCGGGCGCGGCCTGCTTGGCCCGCCCGAACCACCGGCGCCCGCCCGTCTCCCGCCACCGCCCCTCTGAGGAAGCGCTGCGCGCCCTTCTTTTCCCGGAGCCGCTCGCGTGGGCCCCGCCGAGGCCGGCCGCGAAGGTGCTCAGGACCCCGACGGCCTCGGTCTGGCTCGGCTGGTTCGGGTCCGGGACGTACGTGTCGAAGCGGACCGAGCCGAAGCGCGGCGGCGGCACCATCTCGGCGACGAGGCGGTCCGCGGGCACGTGCGGCTCGCGGGCGCACAGGGAGAGGGGGCCCGCTTCGGGTATGGGGCTGTGCCCGGAGGCGGCGGTGGAGGCTGACACGTCTATCCACTCTAGGCCCGGTCCTGGACCGTGGAAGACTGCCGAGCATGCGACGCCTGTTCCCTGTGACCGATCAGACATCCGAAACCGCCGGAACGCCGGGTTCTGTGACCGATCGCGAGTGGACCCTCGACGAGCTGGCCGAGGCCTACGCCTACCCGGACCGGGAGGGCCCCTGGCTGCGCGCCAACATGGTCTCCACCCTCGACGGCGCGGCCCAGCACGACGGCCGCTCCCAGCCCCTCTCCGGCGCCACCGACATGCGGATCTTCGGCGCCCTGCGGGGCCTCGCGGACGCCGTCGTGGTCGGTGCGGAAACGGTACGCCAGGAGGGTTACCGGCCGGCCCGCGCGCGGGAGGCCTTCGCCGCGCGCCGCGCCGCCGCCGGGCAGCCGCCCGCGCCCGCCGTCGTCGTGCTCAGCGCGAGCCTGGAGCTCGACTTCACCCTGCCGCTGTTCACCGCGCCGCTGACGCCGACGCTCCTGGTGACCGGTGCCGCGGCGCCCACGGAGCGGGTGGAGGCCGCGCGCAAGGCCGGGGCGGAGGTCGTGCTCGCCGGTGAGGGGGCCGGGGCGGACCCCGCGCGGGTGGTCGCGGAGCTGGCCGAACGCGGGTTCGTCCGGCTGCTCACCGAGGGCGGGCCCCGGCTGCTCGGGCAGTTCGTGGCGGCGGGCGTGCTCGACGAGCTGTGTCTGACGGTGTCCCCGATGCTCACCGCGGGCGGGGCGCAGCGGATCGCGGGCGGCCCCGGGGTGCCGGTGCCGGAGCGGTTCGTACTGACGTCCGTACTGGAAGAGGCCGGGTTCCTCTTCACCCGATACCGTCGGTCCTGAGAATCAGCGGAATCCACCGTTCCGTTTGCCGTCGGCGGGGCACACTAAAGTGCGCAGCCCCCGTCCAGGCACGGGGCAGGATGGTTTCCGCAGGGGCCTTGTCCACGGCCCACGGAGGAGAAGGGCGCCTGTCGTGTTCACAAGCGTATTGATGATCGAGAAGGCCCTGACGTCCGCCGACGTGGAGTTCGTCACCACCTTGCACGGCGAGGAGCCGGTCACCTTCCACGTCCTCCTGCAGCCGCGCGGCGACCAGGCGGACCGCCTGCTGCGGGCGATCGACGACGTGGCGCTCGGCGAGCTCGACGAGGCGGTGCGCGAGGGGGACGTACCGGAGGGCGACGCGGCCGTCGGCCCCGCCGAGCAGGCCCTCAGGGTCTCCCTCACCGCCCTGCGGGCCGCGGGCAGCGCGGCCGAGGGCAGGCTCATCGAGGACCACCCGCTGGACGCGCTGCGCGAGCTCGTGGACGCGGCCGGGGCGGACGAGGTCATCGTGCTCACCGACCCCCACTACGTGGAGGAGTTCTTCCACCGCGACTGGGCCTCCCGGGCGCGCCACAAGGTCGGCGTCCCGGTCCTGAAGCTCTTCTCGCACAGCGAGAAGTAGCGGGCGCGGGAGCGACCGATGGGGCTCCGGCGGGGCGGATAGGGTGGAGGCGCTCATGTCACCGTCACACCTCTCGGGAGAGAAGATGGCACCCGGCCTCCCCTCCGCCATGCCCCGACCGCACTTCATCGGCATCGGCGGCGCCGGAATGTCGGGCATCGCCAAGATCCTCGCCCAGCGCGGCGCCCGGGTCGCGGGCAGCGACGCCCGGGACTCCGCGACCGCTGCCGCCCTGCGCGAGCTCGGCGTGACGGTGCACGTCGGGCACGCCGCGGAGCACCTGGCGGACGACGCCAGCTGCGTCGTCGTCTCCTCGGCGATCCGCGCCGACAACCCGGAGCTGGCCCGCGCCGCGGAGCTCGGTATCCCGGTCGTGCACCGCTCGGACGCGCTCGCCGCGCTGATGGACGGCCTGCGTCCGCTCGCCGTCGCGGGTACGCACGGCAAGACCACGACCACGTCCATGCTCGCCGTGAGCCTGTCCGCGCTCGGCCTGCACCCCTCGTACGCCATCGGCGGCGACCTCGACGCCCCGGGCTCCAACGCCGACCACGGCACCGGCGAGATCTTCGTCGCCGAGGCCGACGAAAGCGACCGCAGCTTCCACACGTACGCGCCCGAGGTCGCCATCGTCCTCAACGTGGAGCTGGACCACCACGCCAACTACGCCTCCATGGACGAGATCTACGAGTCCTTCGAGACGTTCGCGGACAAGATCGTCCCCGGTGGCACGCTGGTCGTCGCCGCCGACCACGAGGGTGCGCGCGAACTGACCCGGCGGCTCGCCAAGCGCGGCTCCGACCTGCGGATCGTCACCTACGGCGAGTCCGCCGACGCCGACGTGCGGATCACGGACGTGACCCCCCAGGGCCTCAAGAGCGAGGTCGCCGTCGTCCTGGACGGCACCGAGCTGCGCTTCGCCGTGTCCGTGCCCGGCCGCCACTACGCGCACAACGCGGTCGCCGCGCTCGCCGCGGGCGTCGCCCTCGGCGTCCCCGCCGCCGAGCTGGCCCCCGCCCTCGCCGCCTACACCGGCGTCAAGCGCCGCCTCCAGCTCAAGGGCGAGGCGCGCGGCGTCCAGGTCGTCGACAGCTACGCGCACCACCCGACGGAGATGACCGCCGACCTGGAGGCGATGCGCGGCGCCGCCGCGGACGCCCGCCTCCTCGTCCTCTTCCAGCCGCACCTGTTCTCCCGCACCCAGGAGCTGGGCCGCGAGATGGGCGCGGCCCTGGCGCTCGCCGACGCCTCCGTCGTGCTCGACATCTACCCCGCGCGCGAGGACCCGATCCCCGGCGTGACCAGCGCACTCATCATCGACGCCGCCACCGCCGCGGGCGCCGACGTACGGGCCGCGCGGGACAAGGAGAGCGCCCCGGAGCTGATCGCGGGAATGGCAGGCCCCGGCGACCTCGTTCTCACCATGGGAGCGGGCGACGTCACCGACCTCGGCCCGCGGATCCTGGACCACCTGGCCCAGTAGGACCACCGCGTACATCGCGTACTACACGTAAGGGGATGCGTTCCATGGCGTACGACGTCGAGAAGCCCGACGAGCAGTGGCGTGCGGAGCTGACCCCCGCGGAGTACGCCGTCCTGCGCCAGGCGGGCACCGAGCCCGCCTTCCGGGGCGAGTACACGGACACGAAGACCAAGGGCGTCTACTCCTGCCGGGCCTGCGGCGCGGAGCTGTTCACGTCCGGCGAGAAGTTCGAGTCCCACTGCGGCTGGCCGAGCTTCTTCGACCCCAAGGACAGCGACGCCGTGGAGCTCCTGTCGGACACCTCGCACGGAATGGTCCGCACGGAGGTCCGCTGCGCCCGCTGCGGCTCCCACCTCGGCCACGTCTTCGAGGGCGAGGGCTACCCGACCCCGACGGACCAGCGCTACTGCATCAACTCCATCTCGCTGCGGCTGACGCCCGACGAGGGCTGACCGGCGGGCCCGGCCCACGGCGCCCCGTCAGGCGGTCAGCGTGAGCCGCAGTGACTTGAGGCCGTTGATGAAGTGCGAGACCAGGCGGGCGGGCGGGGCGGCGAGGCCGATGGCCGAGGTGGCCGCGAGCGACTCCTCGTACAGGACGGTCAGTTGCAGGCGGGCGAAGTGCGCGCCCAGGCAGACGTGCGGGCCGTCGCCGAACGCCACGTGCGGGTTCGGTGACCGCGTCAGGTCGAGCCGGTCGGGGTCGGCGAAGGCGCGCTCGTCGCGGTGGGCGGCGGCGTGGAAGACGACCACCTTGTCGCCGCGCCGGATCCGCCGCCCGGCCAGCTCGGTGTCGCGCGCGGCGGTGCGCCGGAAGCTCAGCACCGGCGGGTGCCAGCGCAGCAGCTCCTCCACCGCCCCGGCCGGCGGGGCCTCGCCCGTGCGCAGGCGGCGCTGCTCGTCCGGATGCTCGGCGAGCGCCAGCAGACCGCCGGGCGCGGCCCCGCGCACGGTGTCGTTGCCCGCGACCGTGAGCAGGAAGAAGCACATCTCCAGCTCCGGCGCGCTCACCTCGGGCGTGGTGGCCAGCGTGGTGAGCACGTCGTCGCCCGGGTGGCGCCGTTTGTACGCCGCGAGCTCGCCCGCGTACGCGAACATGTCGCGCAGCATCGCGGGGGAGCGCGGGTTCACCGGCCGCCCGTCGGGGCCGACGACCGGCTCGCCCGCCTCGTCCGGGTCCTGGTAGCCGATGACGCGCCGCGTCCAGTCCAGGAGCAGGCCCCGGTCGGAGGGCGGCACGCCGAGCAGGTCCGCGAGGTTGAGGACCGCGTAGTCATCGGTGACCGCCGCGACCACGTCGCAGCCGCCGTCCCCGGCGCGGGCCTCGGCGACGGCCCCCGCAAGGAGGGTGCGCGCCCGGCGCCTGGCCAGGGCCTCGAACCGTGCCACGCGGCGCGGCGTGAAGGCCCGGCTGACCAGACGGCGCAGCCTGCCGTGGTCCGGCCGGTCCTGATTGAGCATCATGCGGCGGATGAACGGCAGGTCCTCCGGGTCCGGGTCGCGGATCTGGGTGGCGCCCAGACACGAGGAGTACACCGCCGCGTCCTTGAGCACCGTCGTCACGTCCGCGTGCCGCGTCACCGCCCAGAACCCGGGCCCCGCGGGCCAGCCGAGCACCGACGGCTCGTCCTGCCAGGCCACCGGGTGGTGGTCGCGCAGCACGCGGTAGCGGTCGTACGGCACGGCTCGCGCGTACAGCCGCGGGTCGAAGACGTCCGGGACGCCGCCGGGCCCGGGGCCCGCGGGCGGGGGGCCTTCCGGGGGTGCGCCCGCCGCCGGGCGGGGCTCGCGGGGGCGGGGGCGCCCGGGAGTGGCGGTCACTCGCTGTCGGCCCCGGTGCCGCTCGCGTCCGGCGCGGTCGCGGCCGTGCTGCCCGTCTCCGCCGTCGCGTCGTCCGCCCGGAGGAAGTCCTCCACCACGCGGATCAGGTCCAGGGGAGACTCGTCCATGGCGTTGTGCCCGGTGCCCGGCAGCTCCACGAGTTCGGCACGGGGGAAGGCGGGCAGCCAGGTCCGGCGCATGACGTCCGCCGACAGGGCCGGGTCGAGGGCGCCGACCACGGCGAGCGCGGGCACCGGTGAACCCGTCACGCGGTCCTGGAAGTCGTTGTCCGCCCAGGAGTCGAGCCAGGCGCGGAACGCCTTGGCGTCGCTGCGGGCGAAGGACCGGTCCACCATGCGGCGCAGCCACGCGGCCGGGCGCCCGCCGCCGGTGGTGAAGTCGATGATGGCCCGGCGGCTGTCGGCCGCGTGCCCGGCCGACTCGAACAGCTCCCGCTGCTCCGGCGGCATCGTGACGCCCGACGCGGGCACCGGGGAGATCCCGACGATCCGGCGCACCCGGTCCGGCACGTCGGCGAGGACGTGCTGCGCCACGCCGCCGCCCATCGAGTGCCCGACCACCGAGAACCGCGCCCAGCCGAGGTGGTCCGCGAGGGCCACGACGTCGGCGGCGGCCTCGGCCGTGGTGAACGCCCCGGGCGCGTCCCGGGCCTCGCCGTAGCCGCGCAGGTCCACCACGGCGAACTCGAAGGCGCCCGTGTCCAGGTCGGCGAGGACCGGCGCGTACGCCGACCGGTCGGCGAGCCAGCCGTGGACGGCGATCACCTTGTGCGGGCCTTCGCCCACCAGGTCATGAGGGAGCGTGAAGGAGGTCACGACCGCCACGATGGCCGCGAATCCCACGCCGCGCAAGGGTGCGGCGGCCCGTCGGGACCGGCGTTGCGGGGGCCCGGCGGGCGGCCGGATTTCCCCCTGGTGGCGGGAAGTTGGCCGACCGCCTGCGGGCGGCGCCCCCGGGTGGTCAGAATGTGGCATGGCCATCCGCCGCCACAGCTACCGGCTCGCCGAGGAGCCGGTCACCGGAGCCGTCCGACTGATCCCTGTCCCCGCGTCCGCGCCCCCGTCACCTCTGTCCGCGCACGCCGACGGGGCCGAACGCGAGGACCAGCGACAGCTCCGGGAGTGGGCCGAACTGGCCTTCGGCACCGGGCACACCCGGGGCCGAGGCCACTCGGGCGACGGAACCGGCCTCAGTTACAGCAGGCTGCCGGACGGCGGCAGCCTGCTGTGCGCCACGGCCACCGGGGGCGACGTGGCGGCGTACCACCTGTCCGAGGCCGACACGCTCGCCCGGTTCGCCGAGGAGTGGCCCATCACCTGGTGGGAAGCCGGGGAAGCGTGCGAAGCGGGGAAAGCCGCCGCGGACCACGCGCCCGCCGCCGTCGGGCACGACGAGCTCGTCGCCTTCGCCCGCGCCCACGAGACCCGCGTCGCCCCCTTCCTCGCCGACGTACGGCGCCTGTTCGACGATCCGGCCGGACGGCAGCTCGTCGTCGCCGAGGAGAGACCCGGGGCCGTCGCCCGCTGGATCGCCCTGGCCTGCGCCTCGCTGCCCGCCGCGTACGTGCCGTCGCTGACGTTCACCACCGGCGCCGCCGACCCCGGGCGCGCCCCGCAGCACATCGTCGGCATCGGGCCCGACGCCGACTTCGACCGGGGCGACCCCACCGTCCTCGACCACCTCTACCGCGTCCACGACGGCCTCGGCGGGCCCGGCAGCCCGCCCCGCGCCGACACCTGGGCCACCTGGACCGCCCGCCTCTGGCTCGCCGGGGAGCCGCTGCCCGAGGCCGCCGCCGACGGCGACCCCTTCGCGCCGGGCCCGCTCGTCCCGCCCCTGCTGCGCGCCGGGCTCCTCACCGGGCGCGAGCTGACCGGGCTCGTCGGCGACGTGCTGCGGACGGCCGTCGCCACCCTCGTCGCGTCCGTGGCCGACACCCGCACCGACCCCGCCGGCCTGCTCGCCGTCTGCCGCGAGCTGCACGCCCACGACCCCGCCGCCGCGGCCCCCCTCGCGCTCGCCCTCGCCCGGCACCGGCTCGGCGCCGCGCGCCCCGAGGAGCTGCCCGGCGAACTCACCGCCGTCTGCGCCGAGGTGCCGCTCGGCGCCGAGGCCGAGCGGGCCCTGCGCGGCGAGTACGGCGGCGACGCCGACAAGGAGCTGCGGCGCGCCCTGCGCGACCCCGTCGGCACCTGGGCCGAGCCGCTGCGCATCGCCCTCGCCGTCGGCGCCGACGACGGGCGCGGCATCGGCGAGGCCATCGAGAAGCTCGCCCGCGCGCTGCGCGACCCCACCGGGGTCGAACGCGGACCGGCCGTGCGGGTCCTCGACGACGTCGGCAGCGAGCCGCTGACCCGCCGCGTCCTGCGCCGCCTCGCCGACACCCCGCACACCCGCCGCCTCGACCTGCTCGTGGAGCTCGCCGACTCGCCGTACGGCGACTGGCTGCGCCGCAGCCTCGACGAGGGCTCGCCGCTGCCGCTGCGTCTGGCCGAGGCCGCCGCCCGGTGGCGGGCGGGCGGCGCGGGCCTGCGCGGCATGGAGCTGTTCGCGAAGCTCACCGAGGTGCTCCCGCGCCGCCGGGTCACCGACGCGGACACGCTCCAGCAGATGTGGTGGCTGGTCTGGGGCAGCTCCTGCCCCGCCCCCGCCGAACTGTCCTGGGTGGCGCACACCTGCACGATGCGGCTGCTCGTCGCCGCCGGGTACGGGCTGCGCATGACGGGCCTGCTCGCCGCGCCGGACGGCGTGGACAGGGAACTCGTCGGGTTCGCCGCCGACCTGCTGCACGAGACGCAGCTGCCCCGGCGGGACCGCGCCACCGCCGAGCTGCTCGTCGTCGCCCAGGACCTCGCCGACGGCCGCAAGGCCCTGCGGCAGGGCCTGCGCCGCTTCGAGGCGCTGTGCGTCGACGCGGGCCCCCTCGGCAGCACCGTGCGGCGCGGCGTGTTCCGGCTCGTCGCCCTCGCCCTGGCCCGCGCGGACGCCGACCAGCTGGCCCGCCCGCCCGCCTTCGACCAGCTGGTCGCGGCCGGACCCGAACTCCTCGACCCCTACCGGGCGTTCATGCTCGACGAGGACCGCAGGGACCGCCTGGAGCGCGAGCTCCCGCTGCGGCCCGCCGAGGTGGCCGCGTACTACTACCTGTGGCGGCCGCGCCGGCGCCGCGGCATCAGCCACGACTGGCAGCGCGTCGCCGCCGAACTGCTCGACGAGGTCCTCGGGCCCGTCGCCGTCCGCCTCGACGACCGGCGGCTCTCCCAGGTGGCCGACGCCATGCTCGACCGCCAGGGCATCGACCGCGTCCGGGAGTGGACCGCCTGGCGCAACAGCTTCCGCGCCCGCTGACCGCCGCGGGCACCCCGGAGCGAAACCGGGGCCCCGCGCCCGGCGTCCTTACGTACCGACCGATCCACCTGGAGAGGGCCAGCGTGAAACAAGCCGACCACAGCAGTGACACCACCGAGATCGTCGACAACTTCCCGGGCGGCTCCATGGCCAGCCGCCCCGTCCACTTCATCTGGATGCTCGACTGCTCGGGCTCCATGAGCGTCAACGGCAAGATCGGCCAGCTGAACTTCGCCATCCGCGAGGCCATCCCGGAGATGCAGCAGGCCGCCGACTCCAACCCCGCCGCGTCGCTGCTCGTCCGCGCCATCTCCTTCGCCAGCGGCGCCAGCTGGCACGTCAGTGAGCCGACCCCGGTGAACAACTTCTCCTGGGAGGACGTGCACACGTACGGCGGTACGGACATGGGCGCCGCCTTCAAGCTCGCCGCGGGCGCCCTGCAGACGCCGCCGATGCCGCAGCGCGCGCTGCCGCCGGTGCTCGCGCTCGCCTCGGACGGACAGCCCACCGACGACTGGCGGGCGGGCCTGCGCGCCATCGACAGCACGCCCTGGGGCAAGCGGGCCGTGCGCGTCGCCGTGGCCATCGGCGACGACGCGGACAAGAGCATGCTCAAGGAGTTCCTCGCCAACCCCGAGCTGGAGCCGCTGCAGGCCAAGAACCCGCGCCAGCTCGCCGCCGCCATCCGCTGGATGTCCACGGCGGTCGTCAAGGACGCCTCGACGCCCAAGGTCGAGGACGCCAAGCCCGCGACGCCCCTTGGCCCGCCGCTGACCAAGGTCGAGGGCGAAGCCGACATCTGGTGACCGCCGAGCAGGGGACAGGCCGCGCCACGGACGTCCGCTGGGCCCTCCTCACCGGCGGGGTCAAGGGCGTCGGCAAGAAGTACAGCCAGGACTGCTGGGCCGCCAAGGCCACCGCGGACGGCCGCGCCGTCGTCCTCACGGTCGCCGACGGCCACGGCTCCGCCGCGCACTTCCGCAGCGACCTGGGGGCCCGCTGGGCCGTGGAGGAGTTCACGGCGTGCGCGGAGGTCTTCGCCCACGAGGCGGTGCGGGTCGGCGCGGACGCCGCGGCCTGGCCGGAGCTGCGGGCCGAGGCCCGGCTCCTGCCGCAGGCCGTCGGGCACCGCTGGCACCGGCGCGCGCTGTTCCACGACAGCAACACGCCCGCGCGCGGCGCCGCCCCCGCCCAGCGCGCCGCCGCCCACCGGCGGGCGCGCGGCCGCGGCGCCCCGGACCTGGCCGCGTACGGCAGCACGCTGCTCGGCGCCGTCCTCACCGAACACACGCTGCTGTGCTGGCAGTTGGGCGACGGTGACATCGTCCTCGTGGACGACGGCGGCGAGCCGCACACCCCGCTGTCCAGCGGCCCGGACCTGGGCGACGAGACCGACTCGCTGTGCGAGCCGGAGCCGTGGCGCAAGACCCGTACGCACTGGCAGCCCATCACCGGCGGCCCGCCGCCCGCCGTGCTGCTCTCCACCGACGGCCTGTCGAAGAGCTTCGCCGACCACCAGGGCTTCCTCGACTTCGCCACCGGGGTGCGCGAGCGGGCCGCCGAACAGGGCCTGGCGGCGGTGCAGGGCCAGCTCGCGGACTGGCTGGCGCGGGCGGCGAAGTACTCGGGCGACGACACGACCCTCGTCGGGGCGTTCGCCGCCCGGCACGACACGAGTGACGTCACAGGAGGACACGAACCGCATGAGTGAAGGAACGGGGACCCCAGCATGAGCAACGGCATGCTCGCCCGCGGGAAGAAGCTGGTGGCCGAGTCGGGGGAGCGCGTCACGGTCGCGGAGCTCTTCGGCTCCGGCGGCCAGGGCGAGGTGTACCGCGTCACGACGGCCACCGGCGACCGGGCCGTGAAGTGGTACTACCCGCAGCTCGCCGACGCCCGCCAGAAGCACATCCTGGAGGGCCTCATCGAGAAGGGGTGGGACGACGACCGCTTCCTGTGGCCGCAGTCCATCGTGATGGACCCCGACGGCAAGGAGCCGGGCTTCGGCTACCTCATGGACGTGCGCCCGGCACGGTTCCAGGACCTGCCCGCCCTGTTCCGCCGCGACCCGTCCGTCAAGGACGCCACGATGCGCACCCTGGTGACGGTCGCCCTGCACACCGTCGAGGCCTACCGCGCGCTGCACTCCAAGGGCATCGCCTACCGCGACATCAACTGGGGCAACATCTTCTTCGACCCGCGCACCGGCGACGTCCTGGTGTGCGACAACGACAACGCGGTCGTGGAGGGCGCCCTCGCCGGGGTCGCGGGCACCATGGACTTCATGGCGCCTGAGCTGGTGCGCGGCGACAAGGGCGCCCAGCCCGGCACCCAGACCGACCTGCACTCGCTCGCGGTGCTCCTGTTCCTGCTCCTGATGAACGACCACCCCTTCAACGGCGCCCTCGCCCTGCGCATCCACTGCATGGGCGAGTCCGCCAAGCGCAAGCTGTACGGCTCCGACCCGGTGTTCGTGTACGACCCCGAGGACACCCGCAACCGCCCGGTGGTGGGGGAGCAGCCGACCGTCATCGCCACCTGGGCGGCCCTGCCGCGGATCCTGCGGGACCTGTTCGTCCAGACGTTCACGCACGGGCTGCGCAGCCCGGCGCGGCGGGTGCGCGAGTCCCAGTGGCGGGACGCGCTCAGCCAGGTCCTCGACGCGATCACGCAGTGCCGGGGCTGCGGCAAGCAGAACCTCACCCAGCCCGACGGGGCGCCGCCCGACTGCTGGAAGTGCGGCAAGCCGCTCCAGCTGCCGCCCCGTCTGGAGCTGGTCACCGCCACCGGCACCACGCTGCGCACCCGGCGCGGCATCCGCCTCGACCCGAGCGCCCGCCTCTACGCCCACCACCTGGACGGGGACCCGGAGCGCCACGACTTCCGGGCCGTGGTCGGCGAGGTCACCGAACACCCGCAGCAGCGCGGCCGGTTCGGCCTCACCAACCGCACCCGCGGTACGTGGACGGCCCGCAAGCAGGACGGCACGGTCCTGGACGTGGAGCCGGGCCGCACGGTCGGCCTCCAGCAGGGGCTGCTCCTGGAGTTCGGCGGCGGCGCGGAGGCCGAGGTCAAGGACTAGGGCCTAGGGCCTGTGCCCGTCAGGGAGCGGGGGCCGGGCCGCGCCGCAGGAAGCGGTGCCACCACGGCCTGCGCGCGGGCGGCCCGGGCGGGAGCGGGGGCGGCGCCGCGGGCAGGGTGACCCGGGCGGGCGCGGCCGGGACGGCCACGGCGTCCGGGCGCGGCAGCGGCGCGACCGTCACCGCGCAGGCCGTCTCCGGCACGGCGAGGGTGACCTTTCCGCCCGCGGCCAGATGCGTGCTGCGGGCCACGCTGCGCTCCTCGCGGCGCTCCCCGTCGTCCCAGGCCACGCACGCGAGCACGGCGGGCTCGGGCCAGGTGAAGCACACCTCGGCCCGGCCCGCACCGAGCCGACGTACCGTCACATCACTGACAGGGCAGGGGTGTTCGACGACGACGCTCGGCCCGGCCACCGCGCGCCCGCCGAGCGTGCTCACCGCGGTGAGGCGCAGCCGTCGCCCGGGCGGCGCCGTCACCTCCAGCTCGCGCGCCGGGGCCGGGGCGGCGCCGAGTTCCGCGCACCGCGCCGACACGTCCGCGCCGGGTGCGACCGGGCCCGCGGGCCAGGGCACCAGCGTGCTCCCGCCCCGCTCCGGGGCGCTCCAGGCGAGCCGCACCCGGTCCCCGGCGCGGTGGGCGGTCAGCTCCGTGACCGGCGCGGGCCACTCCTCGACCCGGACGGTGACGCGCGCCCCCGGAGACCAGGCGGTGCCGCCGCCCGGGCCGCCGCCCGGATAGCCGCAGCTCACCTCGTACGCGTACGTCCCCACGGGCAGCGGCACGTCCAGGAGGCGGTCGGGCCCGCTCGCCACGACGGTGTGCGGGGCGCCGTCCGCCGAGCGCCGCACCCGGACGGCGGTCGCGGCCGGGTGGGGGTGCCAGCGCAGCCGGACGCCGTCGGGCACGAGGACCGCCGTCAGGTCGGAGGCGTCCGGGGCGATCAGGACGGGCGCGGTGACGAGCGGCACCCCGATCACGCGGCCGCCGCGCAGCGGCACGACCGCGTAGCGCAGGGCTCGGCCGAGGGGAGCCCGGGCGTCCTCGGCGGTCAACCCCGAGGGCGGGACGGTGAGTTCGGTGGCCCGCTCCGGCTCGCCGTCGGGGAAGCGCAGCACCTGGTACGTCACGGTGGTGCTGACCCGGGGCGGCCGCCAGGTCAGGCGCACGCGGAGGTCGTCGACGGTCACCGTGGTGGGGGCCCGGCCGGGCACCGCGGTGGCGTCGGCCAGGCCGGCGGCGGCGCGCAGCAGGCCCGTGCGGGTCTCCGGGGCGTCCTCGGCCTCCCGCAGCGCGCCGAGCCACGCGGCGGCGGCGCCGCGCCAGTCGCCGCGCTCCTCCAGGGCGTCCGCGCGGGCGGCGAGCCGCGCCACGGCGGCGGAGCGGGCCCGCAGCGAGCCGAGCAGCCGCGCGAGGACGTGGTCCCGGGGCGTCCGGGGCAGCGCGTCGGCCACGCGTTCGGCGGCGCGCAGGCGGAGCCCCGGCCAGACGTCGTTGACGGTCTCGGCGGCCCGGCGCAGCGGCCCTTCGGCCGGGAAGCCCGCGTCGACGGCGGCGGCGAGCAGCCGGGACTCGCTGCGGTGCACGCCGAGCGCGGCCACGTCGTCGGCGGTGGTCGCGGCGCCCTCCGGCCGCGGTGCGCGGTCCTTCAGCAGACAGCACAGCTCCCACAGGACCACCCGGCGCAGGCCCATCGGGTCGTCGCGGGCGAGGGTCTCCAGGGTGTCCACGACGGCCGCCGCGGTGAGGGCGCGCGGGTCGGCGGACGTCCGCCACGCGTCCTGCGCCTGCCGTACGTACGGCACGTCCACGCGCTGCCACAGGCCGCCGCGGCCGGGGAACCACAGGCCGTCCAGGACGCGGAAGCCGTCGTCCGTCTCGGCCTGCGGCAGGGTGCCGAAGACCCCGGCGGCCGCGCGCCGCCGCGCGGGTTCGCGCAGCAGGCCCGCGGCGTGCTGGAACCCCAGGTCGTGCAGGGCGGCGCGCAGGGCGGCGTAACCGCGCATGCCGGGGAACTCGGGGAGCGCGGGCAGCGGCGGCAGCGTGTCGGTGCCCGTGGCCCGGACGCCGGGCCGCCAGCTCTTCGCCACCGGTCAGCCTCCGGGCGCCGTGAAGAAGTACACGCGGACCACGGCCGTCGACGTGCCGGCGCTCAGGTCGTGGAAGTCGTCGGTGGCGGTCTTGCCGCTGAACATCGCCGGACGCCCCTTGCCCAGCTGGGAGTTGACCAGATGGGCATACGCCGTGCCGCTCGGGCCGCCGCCGAAGGTCAGCACGAGCGCGGCCCTGCGCCCCTCCCACCTGCGGGTCTCGCGGCCGATCTGCCGCGCGAGCGACTTCTTGTCGGTGCCCTTGACCTCGAACTCCTCCGGCTCGCGGGCCACCGACGGCGGGCCGGTGGGCTCGGGCTTCTCCTTGGCGTGCGCGCCCGCGCCGCCCGGCGGCTTCGGGCGCGCCGCCAGCGGGTCGGGCCGGTCGGCCATCGACACCAGGGCGAGGACGAGGAGCAGGTCGGCGAAGAGCCAGCCCGCGAGGACGACCCCGGCGATCCGGCTGCCGCGCTGGCGTCGGCGCGGGGTCACGTGTCGGCTCCGGGCGGCGCGGCCGGGCGGCGCGGCGGCGGGCGCAGGGCGGTGGTGCGGTCGGAGCGCACGTCGTCCTCGGCGGCCTCGTGGTGGCGCTCGCCGCTCAGGGCCGGGTCGTCCTGGACGTCCGGCTCGGGGGCGGGGTTTTGCCGCGGGGGCGTCAGGGCTTCGTCGGCCGGAGGAGAAGCGGGGGTGTGCGGCGCTGCGGCCGGGGTGCCGTTCGTCCTGGTCGTGCTGTTCGTGCCGGGCCAGGGTGCCGGGGCAGGGGCCGATGCCCCGTACGGACCGGGCTCCCCGTACGGGGCGGACGTTCCGTACGGACTCGACGTCCCGTACGGGCTCGATGTCCCGTACGGGCCCGACCCGGGGCCGTATGCCGATGAACTCCGTCCGTGTGCGGGTGAGTCGGTCGCGTACGCGCCGACGCCCACCCCGTACGGGTCCGTTCCGGCGCGGTGTCCCTCCGACCCGTTCCGCGGGGACGCCGTCGCGAGGGACCGGACGCCCGTCTCCAGGCGGGCCGCCGCGTCCTGCCAGTGCGCGGCCGCCGCGTCCCAGCGCTCGGTGGCCTCGCGCATGCCGTCCACCGCGTCGTTCGTGCGGCCGGTGCTGGTCACCAGGGCCGCGCAGGCCTGCTCGGTGGCCTGGGCCACCGCGTCCGTCTTGGTGACGAGGTCCTTCTGGGTGGTGACGAGGGAGCGCAGCGAGGTCTCGACGGTCGTGCCCACCGTCTTGACCAGGTCGCCGAGCTGCCGCGTGGCGGCGACGCCCACGGTGCTCGCCTCGGCCGTGGCGCGCTGGCCCTCGCGCACCGCCGTCTCGATGCGGTCGGCGGCCGCGCCCAGCTTCGGCACCTCGGCGGTGAGCTTGCCCGCCGCCGCCTGGAGGGCCGTCGTCGCGCTGGTCACGGAGCCGGTGGCGGCGACGAGCGCCTTGTGGTTGTTGTCGGCCTCGGCGGCGAGCGAGCGCATCTCCTTGGCGGCCTTGGTCAGTTCGGAGGTGAACTGCTTCGGCGAGGCGCTGCGGTGCGGCGCGAGCAGCATCTGGAGGCGGGTCAGGACGGACGCGAGGTCCGCGAGCAGCCGCTCGCGCTCCGCCTCCTGGGCGTCCTCCTCGCGCTCGGCCCGCGTGCGTACGCGCGCGTGCACCACGGACAGCAGGACGAGCAGGGCGATGAGGACCACCGCCATCAGAGCCACGTTCTCGAACCGCCCCAGCGGCGACAGATGGCCGCCGAAGCCGGACTGCCACAGCTGCAGGAACGGCCGCGTGGCCTCCTTGCGGTCCACCTTGCTCAGTTCCCCGTACGCGTGCACCGCCTCGCGCAGGCCGAACCAGGTCACCAGGAGGGGGACGAAGACCAGCGCGCCGAGCGCGGCCTCCAGGAGCCCGTCGCGCCGCGCCGAGGGTCTCCTGCCGCGCGCGGTGACGCTCTCCGGGCGGACGTAGGCGTGCACGAGGTCCAGCTCGGACCAGCGGTCCAGGCGTTTGTCGTTGGTCACGTCGTGGGCCAGGACGTCGAGTTCGGCGGCGCGCGGGCCGAGCGCCGGGTGTCCCGCAAGGTCCTGCAGTTGCTTGATGAGCTCCTGCTTGTCCAGCAGCTGTGCGGGCGTCAAGCGCGTACTCCCTGTCTCGGGACCGGTGCGTGACCGTCGAGTGCCTCGCCCATGCGGGCCTCGTCAGTCGAGGACGTCACCCCTGCCGCGCCGGTTCCTGCCGTCGCGGCTCAGCCGGGCCAACAGCGCCTCGGCGTCGGGGTGTTCAGGGTCCCACGTGAGGCACTTGCCAAGGGCCTCAATCGCCTCATCGCGTGCGCCCCGCCGGTGCAGCTCCCGGGCGTGGCGGTAGGTGCGGCGGGCGAGCAGGGCCCGCACCCGCTCGTTCGTGGGGTCGTGGCCGTACGCGCAGCGCAGCCAGCGCTCGGCGTCGGGGAAGTGGTCGGGCGCCACGTCGGCCATGGCGGCCGCGCAGTGCACGTCGATCATTGCGTCGAGCACGTCGGCGCGCGCCGGGTGCGCGGTGGCCTCCTGCCAGGCCAGGTGCGAGGCCTGCACGGCGTGCTCGTACCGGCCGAGGTCGAGCAGGACCTGGGCCCGGGCCAGCTGCCGCCGGGCGGCGTGGCTGAGCGGGTCGGCCTCCTCGGGGGCCGCCGGTGGGGCCGGGTCTTCCGGGTGCTCGCAGGGCGCTGGAGGCGGCTGCCGGGCCGGTTGCCCGGACGGCGGCTGCCGGGGCGGCCGGTCGGAGAGGTGTGGTCGTGGCTGGTCGGAGAGGTGTGGTCGTGGCCGGTCGGGGAGGCGGGGGGGCGGCCGGTCGGAGTCGTCCGGCTCCGCCGCCGCCTCCGGTGCCGCCGTCGTCCCCGTCAGGCCTTCGAGGAGTTCCCGCGCCTCCGCCACGATGTCCCTGAGCAGCGCCACAGCTTCCCTTCTGCGGCCCTGCCCGGCCAGTTCGCGGGCCTGCGCCACGTCGCGGCGCGCCGGGCCGGAGGCATCGTCCGGGGCCAGCAGCGTCGCGGTGAGCGAGGGCGCCTCCGCGAGGGTGTCGCGACCCGGATCCGGGGGGTCGAGCGGGCCCTCCTCCAGCGACGCCGCGCCGGACGCGGAGGCGCCCCCGCCCGCGAGCCGCACCGCGTGCTTGAGGGCGCCGAGCGCGAGCAGCTCCCGGGGCCCGTGCGCGGTGCTCCGGCCCAGGTCCGCCACGCCCGAGCGGACCTGGGCGAGCCGCGTCGCGCCCCCGACGAGCAGCAGCGTGTCCACGTCCGGGCGGGCCAGGGCCGACTCGCCGAGCAGGTCGTGGGCGCGCCGCACGGTCCGGCGCACATGCGGTTCGAGGAAGGCGTCGAGGTGCGGCCGGGTGATCCGCATCCGCAGCGGCGGTCCGTGGCCGAGGTCGAGGGTGAGCGCGGCGGAGTCCGCGGCCGACCCCTCGGCGGCGCCCAGCTCCTCGCGCGCTTCCTGGGCCCGCTCCCGGTGGCCGAGCCACCGTCGCGCGCTGCCGCCGGTCACGGACGCGGGACCCCGGTGGGCCCGCAGCAGCCGCACCGCGGAGGCGAGCGCGGCCTCGTCGAAGGCCCGGCCGCCGGAGGTGGCCGCGCCGTCGTAGCCGAGCGCGCGGTAGTGGCCGCGCACCCCCCGCACCAGGCCCAGTTCGAAGCCGTCGTAGCCCATGCCGTACACCAGGAAGGTGCCGCTGTCGCGGTCCGTGGTGTGTCCCATGACGGCGGCCAGCGAGTCGCTGATGAGGCGCACCGGCGCGAGCCCGGCCGCGGCCGCCGCGTCGCGCAGGGCCTGGCGCTGCCGCGACTGGAAGGCGGCGGGCACGCTGATCACCGTCTGCGTCACGGCCCCCGCGCGGGCCTCGACGCCCTCGCGCAGCGCCCGCAGCATGCGCGCCGCGACCGCGTCGGCGTCCTCCGTGCCGTCCCGCCACGGCACCGGACTCCCGCTGCCGAGCAGGGACTTGACGCTGGGGAACACCACCGGCAGGACCCCCGCGGCGGCCGGGGCGCACACCAGCCACGGCCACTCGGCGGCGGGCAGGTCGAGGCGGCGCACCGGCCGGCCGGGCACCGCGTAGAGCGCCCGCACCCCCGTCGCGCCGAAGTCCACGCCGAGGCTGACCCGGCCCTCGGCGTCCCGCGCCGTCACCCCCGTGCCCCCCGCTGCCGTCATCCGCCTGCCATATCGTCAGGGACTTGGAGGATGCCGTCGTAGTCCCGCCTGCTCGGCAGCGACGGCACGGCGCGCTCGGAGTAGGCCACCGCGATCATGCTGCGCAGGTTCTTGGCCTGCTCGGCGGTCTGGATGCGGTTGCCGTTGCGGTGGGCCGACTTGACCTGCTCCACGGCCTCGCTGATCGCCTTGACGGTCTCCAGGGGCGCGCCGTCCGAGGCCAGCTCGGCCTGGCGGAACTGGCTGGCGAGCCCGCACTGGTGGTACATGTCGTCGAGCAGCAGCTCGGTGAGGCGCTGGTACTCACCGCTGTCGCCCATCTCCACGGCCCGCTGCGCCTGCGTGATGTCCCGGCGCACCTTCAGCTCCTGGGTGTGCTCGATGTAGGGCCCGTACCGCTTCAGGAAGTGCTGGGCCTCCCGCTCGGCGAGGCCCAGCTCCTCGCGGAGCACCGCGCTGTCGACCTCCCGCTCGGTCTCGGGCGGCGGCGTGCGCGGCTTGTCGCGCCGCGGCGTCGCCTCCAGAGCCATGTCGGTGCCGCGCACGCTGACGCGGACCGTGATGATGCGGTCCGCCGAGTAGTTGAACGACACGTCCACATGGCGGTTGATCTCGATCTCCTGCGGCAGCTCGAACTCGACGACGCCCTGCTCGTCGTTCTCGCTCGCCACATGGCTGTCGCCCTCGTACACCGGCACCCGGATCAGCCGGCTGTCCGTCGCGTGGAACGTGCGCGTGCGCGGCTCGGGCAGCGGGAAGGGCGAGCCCGCCGGGATGATCGGCACGAACACGTCACGGCGCGCGCCCTTGACCGCGGCGATGCCCATCGCCATGGGCGTCGACTCGAACAGCCCCGTGGAGCCCACCGGCCGCGCGTTGACCAGGCTCTGGCCGCAGTCCGCACACGCCTCGGCGGTGTACTCGTTGGCCTTCAGGCACTGCGGCGCCGGGCACTCCACGCCGCTCAGGGTCTCGGCGAGCACGCCCGCGCCGTAGGCCACGCACTCCATGGGGTTGATGTTCCGCCGCACCTTGTCGCCGCCGAAGTACGCCTCGACCGCCTCGTACACCGGCCGGGTCAGGGTGCCGCCGCCGACGAGGAGCACGTCCGAGATGTCGTCGGGCGTCAGCTCGTAGCCCGTCAGGGTCTCCTTGACGAGGTCCATGGTGCGGGTCACCAGGGGAGCGATCATCCGTTGGAACTCCTCGCGGGTGAGCGCCATTTCGACGTCGACGATCCCCTCCGGGCCGTGGTACGCCGCCGGGATCACGATGTACGTCTCCGACAGCTCGTTCAGCTCCCGCTTGGCGGCCTCGGCGGCCTTCTTCGCCTGGAACAGGAACTCCTTGTCGCGGGACGGGTCGACACCCCGCTCGTCCCGCATCCAGGCGATGATCCGCTCCACGATCGCCAGGTCGAAGTCGTCGCCGCCGAGCCAGATGTCCCCGGCGGAGCGCAGCACCTGGAACTGGCTGTGGCCCTCGGCGTCCTTGACGGTGTTCAGGACGGAGATGTCGAACGTGCCGCCGCCCAGGTCGTAGACGAGCACCCGGCTGCGCGCCCCGCCCGGCTTGTGCAGGCCGAACGCGACCGCCGCCGCGGTCGGCTCGTCGATGATCTTCTTCACCACCAGGCCCGCGCGCTCCGCCGCCTCCCGGGTCGCGGCGCGCTGCGCGTCGCGGAAGTACGCGGGCACGGTGATCACCGCGTGCGTCACCTGCTCGCCGAGGGTGCGGGCCGCGTCCCGCACCAGCTTGTCGAGGATCACGCTGGAGATCTCGGAGGGGGTGCGGCTGCGGCCGCCGAGCAGCACGTGGGCGCGCGGGTCGTCGTCGGGCCCCGACACGATCTCGTACGAGAGGCGCTCGCGGGCCTGCGCCACCGAGCGGTCCGCGAAGTCGCGGCCCATCAGGCGCTTCACGGACACGACGGTCTCCCGGGGCTGGCGCACCGCCCATCTGAGGGCGTCCTCGCCGACGAGGGTCTGGTCCTTGCCGTCGCGCCGCGCGAGGCCGACCACCGACGGCGTCAGGCGGTCGCCCTTGCTGTTGGTGAGGACCGCGATGTCGTCGCGGTGCGGGTCGTGGGCGGCGACGGCGCTGTTCGTCGTGCCGAGGTCGATCCCGATGGCCTTCATCCCTGTGCTGTCCCTTCCTGTGCTGCCTGGGTCCGTTCCTCCGCGGTGTCGCCCGCGGCGACCACGACCCGGGCGGCGCGCAGCACGTGCCCCCGGTATCGATACCCGCGCCGCGCCACCTCAAGGACCTCGTCGTCGACCGCGCCCGCGGGCGCCGGGCGCACGGCCACGACGTGGTGCGTGGCCGGGTCCGCGCGCTCGCCGACCGCGCCGAGCGGCTCCAGGCCCGCGCCGGTCGCGGCCGCCTCCAGCTGTCCCGCGATGAGCCGTACCGTGCGCCGGTACGCCGCCGGGTCCTGCTGCGGCCCGGCGGCGAGCAGCCGGTCGCACGCGTCCAGGGCGTCGGCGCACGCCAGGAGCAGCCGCTCGGTGTGCGCGCGGTGCGCGGCGTCCCGCTCGGCGAGCGCGCGCGCCCCCTCGTACGCGACGCGCGCGGCCGCCGCGGTGGACTCCTGCTCGGTCACGGTGCCCTCCTCATAGGACCTCCGGCCACCCTTCGGCCGTCCTCATACGTCGAACCGGATCAGCTCGTCGAGCAGCCCGGCGACCGCCTCGTCGGGCAGCGGCTCCCCCGCGTCCGGCCCCGCCGCCCCGGCGAGCAGGCGGTCGAGCTCCGCGACGGCGCCCGGCAGTTCGGCCGCCACGTCCACGTCGTACAGGAAGAGGTCGACGAGCAGCCGCCCCGGCACCGTGCGCAGTCTCTCCAGCGCCGCCTGCGCGGCCGGGGTCATCAGGCGCCGGGCGAGCAGCTCGAACGGCACGTCCCGCAGCTCGGCGTGCGAGGTCCACGGCGTGACCGAGGCCCCCGCGAGCGCGTCGTAGGGGCTCGGGGGCCTGTCGGGGTCCTGCATCACGGCGGGGTGCCTCCCTCGGCGGGCGCGTCGGCGGTCAGGGCGGCGCGCCAGCCGCGCACCGCGTCGAGGAGCGCGCGGCGCACCCGCGGGTCCATCGCGTCCGCGCGGGTCGCGCGGATCAGGTGGTGCAGGGCCTTGCGCACGTCGCCCCTGGCCCGTTCGGCCTCCGCGCGGTCGGTCAGCTCCGCGGCCCAGGAGGCCAGGTCGTCCTCGTCCGGCGGCGGCTCCGCGCCGTCGCTGCGGATGAGCGCGCCCATGCCCGCGACGCCCAGGTCGGTGGCGAGCAGCCGGTCCAGCTCCTCCAGGGCCTCGCCGAGGGTCTCGCGGTAGTTGTGCGTGAGGGCCTGGCCGAGGCCGACGTCGAGCAGGCCGAGGGCCTCGTGCAGGTGGCGCAGGCGGACGGGCAGCGGGTCGCCGCGCTCGTCGAGGGTGAAGACCAGGGCGCGGGCGAGGTTGTCCCGGGCGTGGTTGGAGGCCGGGTTGAGGTCGAGGGCGCGGCGCAGGTCGGCCTCGGCGCCGTACACGTCCGCGCGCATGCCGTGCTTGGTGCGGGTGTAGCCGCGCCACACCCCGCGCATCGAGTACAGCGAGGAGAGCCTGCCGTCCAGCTGGTCGCGGACCTCGCGGTCCAGCGGGTGCAGCAGCGGCGGCACGGCCTCGACGAGCGCGATGGCCTCGTCGAGGCCGTCGCCGCGGCGCGCCCGGGGCCCGGACGGTTCGCTGACGAGGGCCTCCACCCGGCCGAGCGCGGTGCGCACGACCGCCTTCTTCGCGCGGGCCGACATCCCGGCGCGGCGGGCGACCCGCACCAGGCGCTCCCACTGTTCGAGGGCGCGGCTCAGCCCGTCCTCGCCGTCGGCGAGCGCCGTGCGGGACAGTTCGAGGCGGGCGCGCACGGCCAGTTCGACGCCGTCCTGGAGCAGCCGCGCGTGCCGGTGCGCCAGCTGGACGTACGCGGGGTCCCGGCGCAGGAAATCCCGGCAGTGCCCGCAGCCCTCGATGTGGCGGCGCGGGTCGGCCGCGGCGGCGGGGCCCGCGCAGTCCTCGGGCAGCGTGGTGAGCGTCGGGAAGGCGGGCAGGGCGCCCAGGGCCCCGGGGAACTTGTGGACCGCGCACAGCGCGAGCGACCGGGCCAGGCCGGAGAACGCCCAGCGCAGCTCGCGGGCCGCGTACTCGCCCGGGTCCTTGCCGTCCTTGGCGGCGGCGTCCAGCTGCGCGGCGAGCGCGGCGAGCGGCAGTTGCAGGTCGAGCAGCCGCAGATAGTGCGGCCCGCAGGCGAGCGCGCCGCGCGCCCCGGGCACCCCGGGAAGCCCGCCCACGTCCTTGAGGACCCGCGCGCCGCCCAGCTCCGCTTCGAGGAAGGCCGCCAACTCGCCGTACTCCTCGGCCTGGTGGGGCCGCCCCTCCTCCGTGTGCCGCTGCTCGTACGCGGACAGCTGCGCGGACAGGTGGCGGCTCAGCTCCCAGCGCAGCCGGTTCATGTCCTCCGGGGTCAGCTCGCGGGCGTAGCAGGCGGCGCGCTCGGCCCGCCAGCCGTCCCAGTACGCGTCGTCGCTGAGCAGTGTCGACCAGTACGCGAGCGCCTGCTCCCAGGTGCGCGTGGCGTGCTCCCAGGCGCCGCTCTGCTCCAGCTCCTGCGCCTGCCACAGGCGGGCCACGGCGAGGCCGTGCACCACCGCCATGTCGCCGGGGGCCGCGGCCAGGCGCCGCTCCCACTCGGCGGCGGCCGCGTCCCGGCCGCGCGCGAGGAGCAGCAGCAGCGGCGCGTCCTCCGGGAAGCGCTCGCCCAGCACGTCCACGAGCCCGGGCCCGGCGTGCTCGTCGTCCGGCGACAGCGTGGCCAGCGCGTCGCGCACGGCCTCGGGCGCGTGCCAGCGGTACAGCAAGGCGTCCAACTGGAGCCTGCGGCCCGGTAGTTGGAGCCGGTCCAGGGCGACCCGCTCGGACCAGGTCATGCCGCCGCGCCCCAGGAGCGTGTACGGCGCGTCCCTGACGGCGGCCATCGACACGCCGGGGTGCACGCCCGCCTCGCGCAGCGCCAGATACGGGTACGTGGGATCGCGCAGCGCGAACGGGTCGGCGGTCAGCGGCGCGTGGGTCAGGCCGTCGGCCCAGGGCAGCAGGTCGAGCAGCCGCCGCAGCCGCCGGCGCCGCACCTCGGCCCGGTCGAGCCGGCCCGCCGCGCGCTCGTACGCGGCCACGGCGTCGCTCCAGCGGCCGTCGCGCTCCAGCAACCGCCCCTGCGCATAGGCGAGGTGGGCGTCGGCGTCCCGGTGCCCCAGGCACGCGCCGAACGCCTCCGCGGCCTTCTCCCACTCCTGGTGGGCGTCCGCGATGCGGCCGCGCGCGTACGCGTCGACCGTGTCCACGGCGGCCGCGGCGGCCAGGTCGGGCCGTCCCCGCAGGTCCTGGGCCGCCGCCACGACGGCGTTCCACTCGCCCTCGGCCTCGGCGGCCCGCAGCCGCGCGTAACGGCAGCGCGCCGCGCAGTCCGTGCCGTCGAGCCCGCCGCCGATCTCCTCGTACGCCGCCGCGACCGCCAGCCACTGCGCCGCCCCGGTGGCCCGTTCCTCGCCGCCGCGCGCACCGGCGTAGCGCCGCCGGGCGGGCACGTCCGCCCACGCGTCCGGCAGGACGCGGTAGACCCGTGCCGCGTCGTGCCAGCGGTCGGCGGCCTCGTGGGTGCGGGCGAGGGCGTAGAGGTAGAGGTGCAGCGGCTCCGCGGCCGAGGTGACCGCCGGGGTCTGCGGGGCGGCGGTACCGTTGTGGAAGGCGCGCCCGTAGATCGCGCAGGCCGCCGCCCAGTCGGGGCGCGCCTCCGCGCGGCGGCCCTCCGCCTTGCGGCGCAGCGGGGCGACGGTGCCCTCGCGCGCGGTGTCCGGCACGCCCGCGAGCAACGCGCAGGCCGCCGCCCAGTCGCGGTGGACGTCGGCCGCGACCCGGGCGCGGGCGTAGCGGCGGCGCACTCCCACGTCGCCGTCCGCGTAGGTGTCGGGCAGCCTCCCGAAGCCGTCGATGACTTCGGCCCACGCGCCCCGGGCGTCGGCGGCCCGGCCGTGCGCGTACAGGACCTGGTCCGCCACGTCGGCGAAGGAGCCCGAGAGGCCGCCGAGCCAGGCGAGCGCCCCGTCCCAGTCGGCCCGCTCGCGGCAGAGCCGCGCCCGGGCGTAGGCGCAGCGGCCGTCGGAGTCGAGGTGGGCGAGGGCCGGGGAGCCCTGGGTCCCGGGTCCGCCGGGGCCGTCCCCGGGGGAGCGGCACTCCTCGAAGGCCGCGACGGCGGCCGCCCAGTCCCCGTCGTCGGCGGCCGCGCGGCCGCACGCGTAGGACCGGCGGAGGGCGGCGTCGGCGATGCTCGGGGCGCGCCGTGGGGCGGCCGGGCCCGGGGTGCCGGGGCCGGGGTGGGGGACCTCCGGTCCGGGTGGCGGGTCGGCCGGGTCCGGGGCGCCCGGTCCGGGTGGTGCGGCGGTAGGGCCCGGGGCGCCCGGTCCGGGGGGCGCGGCCGTAGGGCCCGAGGAGGTCGGGCCGGGTGGTGCGGTGGCCGGGTGCGGGGAGTTCGGCCCGGACGCGCCCGGGGCGCCCCCGCACTCCGCGTACGCCGCCGCGGCCTCGCGCCACCGCCCCGCCGACTCCGCCGACCGGCCGCGGACGTACGCCGCGCGGGCCGCCGTGGCCGGGTCGTCGGGGCACAGGGCCGCGGCCTCGGCGTAGGCGTGCGCGGCGGCGTCCCAGTCGCCCTCGTGGTGGGCCCGTTCGGCGGCGGCGCGGACCGAGGCGGCGCGCAGGGCCGTGCGCGCGGCGGCCAGGCGCTCGGGGACCTCCGCCCGGCCGAGCCCGGCGGCGGCCACCTCCTCGTACAGGGAGACGGCCGCGTCCCAGTCGGCGGCGGCCTCCGCCGCCCGCGCGCGGTCGAGGAGTTCCGCGGCGAGGCGCAGCCGCTCCGCACGGGCGGTCAGCGGCCCCGGCAGCGGCAGGGGCAGCGCCGCGCGGACCACGGCGAGCTGCCCGGCCGCGGCGGCCCCGTCGCCCTCGTGGGCGAGCAGGTCGCACAGCTTCTCCAGTTCGGGCCAGGCCAGTTCGCACGCCGCCTCGGTGCGCAGGCGCCGCTGCTCGTCCTCGTACTGCCGCGTGGGCGTACGCAGGATGCGCTGCACCTGGGGCCACCGCCCCTGGTCGCGCTCGTGGCGGGCGGCGCTGATCAGGGTGGTGGCGTCCACGTGCCCGACCGGGCTCTGGAAGGCGCGCAGGGCGTCCGCGCCCTCGCGCAGCGGGTCGGCCACGGCGCCGCCGTCGTCGCGGACCTCGCGCGCCTTGAACAGCCACCCGTGCCGGCACTCGGCGTGCAGGAACAGCGCGGGCGTCGCCCACTCGACGGCGGTGTGGCGCGGCAGGTGCGAGATGCGGCGGCGGGCCGTGGACACCGCCTCGTCGACGGTGCGGTTGGCCGCGAGCTCCTTGAACAGCTCGGGGCTGAAGCGGCCCGCGGACGCGTCGCTGACGCGCCCGCGCATCGCCACCACGGCGGGCAGGCCCCCGGCGACGAGTGCCTGCGCGAGCCCCGAGAACGGCTCGGCGTGCATCCCGTCGGGGCCCGAACTGTCTGCCCCCGAACAGAGGTTGAGCACGGCCAGGCGCAGCCGGGGCGCCTTCAGGAGGATGCCGCTGAGCAGATCGGCGGGGACGCTGTCGACACCGCCGGACTCGGTCTCCAGCTGGACGACGCCCTTGCCGAGCTCCTCGTCGTAGCGGCCGTGGGCGATGAGCAGCACGGCCGTGGGCAGGTCGCCGTGCGCGGCGAGGGCCGCCTCCAGGCGCTCGCGCGTGGCCGCCTCCACGACGGTGGTGCGCACGGCCACCTCGGGCAGCTCCTGGCGCAGCGCGGCGACCTCCGCGTCCAGGCGCAGGGCCGGGCCCGCGCCGGGCGGCGACGCGCAGACGACGAGCAGCCGGATCAGGCTCGGCTCGTCCGCGGGCGCGGGAAGGCGCCGGCCCAGCGGGCCGCCGGGCAGGGAACGCACCAGCGAGTAGGCGGGGTTGAGGGCCAGCGACTGGTGCGGCAGGTCGGCCGGGGCGCACAGCGCCTCCAGGGGCAGCTCGCGCAGGCGCGGCGGCAGGTCGAAGCGGAGCCGCAGGCGGCGGCCCGGGGCGGTGCGCTGGGCGAGGTCGAGGGCGGAGGCCAGACAGGCGGCGGTGGGGGAGGAGCGGGGCCCGCCGGGCGGGGGAGGCACGGCCGGGGCGGTGCGGGGCGGCCCGTAGGCCGGGTTGCCGGGCACCGGGGCGGGGGGACCGAAGCCGGGGCCCGGGGGCGGCGGACCGTAGCCGGGGGCGGCGAACCCCGGGGCTCCCGGCCCGAACCCGGTGTTGCCGGGAGGTACGGCCGCAGGCCCGCCGTAGTCCCCGGCCGGTGCCGCGTACGGGAGACGGCCGGGGCCCCCGGGCGCCGCCCGGTCGCCGTCCCCGAACAGCAGCCCGTACACGGCGCGCCCCAGCTCGCGCAGCTGCTCGACCGTGTGCCGCTCGCCCATCGGCGCGTGGCCGAGGTCGGCCTCGACGAGCCGGTCCCAGCGGGCGCGGAGCGCCGCGGGCTCGCCGTCCACGGCGATGACGTCCGCGGCGCAGGACGGGCCGCTGACGGCCACCAGGAAGCGGGAGGGGCCGAACGGGCGGATGCGGATGCGCAGTTCCTCGTACTCGTACACCGGCGCCGGTCACCTCCCGCTCTCGTCGAACTGCTCGCGTACGAAGTCGAGTTCGTCCTGGGCCCGGCGCCGCTCCTCGGCGATCTCGGGGTCGTCGGGAAAGCGGGCGAGCGCCGCCGTCAGCGCCTCGACGGCCTCCTCCAGGACGGCGCGCGCGCCGGACAGGCTGCCCGACCCCCACCGCTGGAGGGCCAGGCCGCGCAGCACGATACCGAGGCTGAGCTGCGCCCGCCGCCCGTGCGGGCTCAGGGCCACCGAGCGCCGCAGGTCGGCGGCGGGAGCGTCGAGCGTGGAGCCCTCGCGGTTCGCCTCGACGATGCCCCGGTCGGCGAGGGCGCGCGCCAACTGGCCGTCGATGCGCGGCCGTTCGTTGGCGCCGATGACCGTGCGAGCGGCCTCCAGGGTGGCGACGGCCCGGCTGAGCAGCCCGGCGCGGTGGGCGTCCTTCGCGGTGGCGAGGGCGAGGCCGGCGACCTTCGCCTGGGTCGGGCGGTAGCGGCCGAGCTCCCGGGCGTGCACGAGGGCGCGCCGCAGGGAGGCGGCGGCCGCCCCGAAGTCCGGCGGCTCGGCGCGGAGCTGGTCGTGGCCGAGCGTGACGCGGGCGTGGAGCGCGAGGTCCCTGGCGTCGCGAGCGAGCCGTTCGTGGCGGTCGGCCAGGCCCGCGTAGCCCGGGTTCAGCTCGTCGAAGCGCGGGCAGTCCGCCTCGCACACGGGCGCGGCGCCCGGGTCCGCCGCGCGGGCCCGCGCGCGACAGGCGGGGCAGCGCAGCTCCCCGAGCGCGGCGAGGGCGTCACCGGGCAGCCCGTGGCGCAACCGCATGTGGGCGAAGCCGAGTTCGGAGAAGGCGTGCACGAGCGTGTCGTCCGGCCGGGCGGCGGCGAACGCGCCGAACTCCCGCACCGCGCCGAGCGCCGCGATCCGCAGGGGGCCGCCGCGCACGGGCACTCCAGGTGGTCCGTCTGCCGCGCCGGGCGGCTGTGGTGGCGCTCCGGCCGCCGCGTCGAGCAGCCGCGCCGCCTCGGCCTCGCGCTGGAGCAGCAGGTCGGGCGGCACCCTGGCGCCGGTGTCGGCGCCGCCGTCGGTGAGCCGCCGCGCGAGGTGCTCGCACAGTGCGGTACGGAGATCCGGCACGAGGGACTTTGCCACGTCGACGCCGTACCGGCCCGCGGCGCCGTGCCGCACGCGCTCCCAGAAGGCGGCGTCGTGCAGCAGCGCGCCCCAGGCGCCCACGCACCGTTCGAGGATGGAACTGCCGTTGTATGAGCGGGAGTTGACCAGGGCGAGCGCGAGCGTGTGGGTGACCCGGTGATCGGCCGGGTCGTTCCGGGTGGCGTCGTCGAGGAGGCCGACGGCCGCGTCGCGGCGGCCGCCCACGACGAGCGTCACCGCGTACAGCGGTACGAACGCGCCGCGCTCGCGGCGCAGCCCCCAGGACGCGGCGGTGAGCGCGGCGGCCCGCTCCCGGTCGGGCGCGTCCCCGCCGAGCGCGGTCAGCGCGGCACGCCGCAGGCGCAGCGCGACCTCCCGGGCGCCCCCGCCGAGCGCCGCCTCGACCCACCGCGCCTCGTCGTCGAGCGGCCCGGCCCGCGCCGCCGCCCGCAGGTCGTCGAGCGCGGCGGCCGCACGGCCGGACTTGGCGCGCACGTAGGCGCGTTGGACGGCCGCGCGCGGGTGCGGGTCGGGCCGGTCGAGGGCCTCGGTGAAGCACGCATCGGCCGCCGCGAGGTCCCCGCGCCGCGCCAGCGCGCACCCCGTCCAGAAGGGGGCCGCGGCCCCGCCGGGGTCCGCTTCCCGCGCCCCGCGGAACTCCACGAGGGCCTGCGCGGTGTCCCCGGCGGCGAGGCACAGGCGCCCGAGGCCGATCCGGGCGCGAGCGAGGACGTCGGCGCCGTCCGGGGTGGCGGTGGCGGCGGTGGCGGCGGCGTCCGGGGCGCTGGTGGTCCCCGGAGTGCCGGTGGCGTCCGGGGCGTCGGCGGCCCACGGAGTGCCGGTGGCCTCCGGAGTGCCGGTGGTGCGCGGGGCCTCGGTGGCGTCCGGGGTGCCGTTGGCCAGGAGGGGCGTCCCCGGCGGGGAGCCGTCGTCGGCGCGTGCAGGGCGCGCGAGGGCCGCCGCGCGCCGGAAGGAGGCCTCCGCGCCCGGCCCGTCCCCGCGGGCCCACCGGGCCTCGCCCTCGGCGCAGGCCGTTCGCGCCGCGGCGTACGCCGTATCCGTTCGCGCCCCCACGTCTCGCACGCCCCCGATCAGCGGCCGGTGCCGGGTCAGCCCGCGGCCTCGTCCAACTCGGAGCGCCAGCGGGACTGCTGTCGGTCGTAGTGCAGGGGGCCCACCCGGAACGCCGTCAGGTCGAGCCCCACCAGCCGTTCATACGCCTCGGCGGGGAGGTCCGGTTCCAGGACGACGCTCAGGCCGGTGCGGTCGTCCCGCAGCACGAGGGGGCGCGGCGGCGCGGCGGCGGCTCCGTCGCGGCGCGCCAGACGGCCCACCGCCGCCTTGAACGCCCCGTACGCGTCCCGCACCGCCTCCGCGCCCAGGCCGCTGAGGAACGCCTGCAACGGCAGCGCGGCGAGGACCAGCCAGGGCACGTCGCCCGCGCCGCGGTGACCGACGGCGCGGCGTACCCGCGGGGTGCGGACGCCGAGTCCGGCGAGGGCGGCGACCAGTTCGTCGCCGAGGGCGTCGGTGACGTCCTGGTCCAGGAGCAGCTCGGCGCGCAGCGGCACGCCGGAAGTGCCGGGCGTACGGGGCGCGTCGGGCAGCGGCGGCGCGTCGGGCATGGGGCGGTCATCCTTCCGCCGGGGTGCGGGGCGTGCGACGGGGCACGGGCCCGCAGCCTAGAGGCCGCGCGCCCTTCCGCGCGGGCGAAACCGGATCTCTCGCCCTGCCGATTCCTCATCCAAGGCCCTGAACAGGCACTCTTGCCAGATTTTTCCGGAATGGGGGATTCATGGAACTTTCGTGCTGTGCCGGGAGTCTTCTGAGGTGAAGGCTGAAACGCAGCTGAACACGGGGGTGTTCACCTTGACCGACATCGACCTCGACTTGGACGTCCGGCGCGGGACCGACGAGCCCGGCGCGCCCCACGAGCCGGACGCGACCGACAAGCCGGATGCGACCGCCGGGCCCGCCGCGGCCGACGGCGACGCCACGGCCACGGGGGAAGCCGACGGCCGCGAGCTCGTTCCGTACGTGGCGCCGCTGACCGTCCCGCCCGTCCTGCGCCCCGCCGGGGGCGACGTCCGCGAAGAGACGGAGATCGCGGTCCGCCCGGCCTGGGTGCGGCTGCACCCGCAGCTCCCGCCCACCCTGATGTTCGGGTACGAGGGCTCCGTGCCCGGCCCCACCATCGAGGTGCGGCGCGGCGAGCGCATCCGCATCGCGTGGACCAACCGCGTGCCCAAGGAGACCGAGTTCCCCGTCACCGCGGTGGAGGTGCAGCGCACGGGCGAGCCGCCCAGCACCCTCCCGGGCCGCGAGGGCGTCGAGCCGGACAAGGACGTGGCCGCGCTCCCCGCCTGGACCGTCACCCACGTCCACGGCGCCCAGACGGGCGGCGGCAACGACGGCTGGGCGGACAACGCCGTGGGATCCGGCGACGCCCAGCTCTCCGAGTATCCGAACGACCACCAGGCGGTCCAGTGGTGGTACCACGACCACGCCATGAACATCACCAGGTGGAACGTCTTCGCCGGGCTGTACGGCACCTACCTCGTCCGCGACGAGGAGGAGGACGCGCTCCAACTCCCCTCCGGCAAGCGGGAGATCCCCCTCCTCATCGCCGACCGGAATCTCGACACGGACGAGGACGGCCGGCTGACGGGCCGCCTCCTCCACAAGACCACGATCATCGACCCGAAGAACGCCGAGACGGGCAAGCCGGTCACGCTCCCCTTCACAGGCCCGTACACCACGGTCAACGGCCGCATCTGGCCCTACGCCGACGTGACCCCGGCCTGGTACCGCTTCCGCCTGGTCAACGCGTCGAACGCGCGCGTGTACGACCTCGTCCTCATCGACGAGTCCGGCCGCCCCGTGCCCGGCGTGCTCCACCAGATCGGCAGCGACGGCGGTCTGCTGCCGCGCCCGGTGCCCATCGACTTCGGGGGCACCGCGGGCTCGTCGCCCACGCTGACCGTCGCGCCCGCCGAGCGCTTCGACCTCCTCGTCGACTTCCGCGCGCTCGCGGGCAAGCGCCTCCGCCTGGTCAACAAGGGGCCGAACGCGGCCCCGGGCCTCCCCGACCCCGCGGGGAACGTGCGCCATCCCCACGTCATGGAGTTCCGCGTCGGCAAGGGCGGCGGCGCACCGGACACCTTCCGGCTCCCCGAGGTCCTCTCCGGGTCCTTCCGCCCGATCGGCCACGGCGTGCCACACGGCCACCGGCTGATCGTGCTCACCCCACCGGCCACCAAGGGCGGCGGCGGACACCCGGAGATCTGGGAGATGGAGGAGGTCAAGGACCCCGGCGGCATCCAGTTCCCCGCCGACGGCGTCATCCAGGTCCGCGGGTCCGACGGCGCCCTGAAGACCTACCGCAGGACGGCCCGTACGTTCAACGACGGCCTGGGCTTCACCATCGCCGAGGGCGCGTACGAGCAGTGGAGCTTCCTGAACCTCGCCGTCCGGCCGAACGTGACCCACCCCATGCACATCCACCTGGCCGACTTCCAGCTCCTCGGCCGCGACACGTACGACGCCTCGGGCTTCGACCCGGCCGCCGGCGGCACCCGTACCCCGGTCGCGCACGACCCGGCCGCACCCGTCCCGATCGCTCCCAACGAACGCGGCTGGAAGGACGTGTTCCTGGTCCCCGGCGGCCAGCTGCTCCGCGTCATCGGCAAGTTCGACGGGGCGTACGGCCGCTTCATGTACCACTGCCATCTGCTGGAGCACGAGGACATGGGCATGATGCGCCCCTTCGTCGTGATGCCCAAGGAGGCCCTGAAGTTCGACCACGGAGGCCATGGTGGCCACGGCGGCGGCCACGGCGACCACTGACCCGGCGGCCTGACGGGGGCGCGGGGAGCTCTCGTCAGGCCGACCCGACCCGCCCCGCGGCCCGGGCCACCGCGGCCCGACCGAGGGCCCGCACCATCGGATGGGCCCGCGTGCCGTCCCCGCTCAACTCCGGCTGGAACAGGGCCGCGAGGAAGAAGGGGTGCCCCGGCAGCTCGGCCACCCGCACCTGCCCCTCCGCGTCCGTGCCCGAGAACCGCAGCCCGCGCGCCCGCAGCACGTCGAGCAGCCGGACATCGCTCGGTCCGTACGAGCAGTGGTAGCGCTCCACCGTGCGGTCCGCGCCGAGGACGGCCTCGGCGAGCGACCCGGGCGCGAGGGTCACGGCCCCCTCGTGCCCGACGAGCGAGCAGGCGAGCGGCGCGATGAGCGGGGCCTCGGCGCCGGGGTCGTTCTCGGCGTGCGCGGCGTGGGTGAGACCGCACGCGTGACGGGCGTACTCCAGGAGCGCGTGCTGGAAGCCGCCACAGGTGCCGAGGAAGGGAATGCCCTCCTCGCGCGCGGTACGGATCGCGGCCAGCGCCCCCGCCTCACTGCGGTACGGGCTCCCGGGCAGCATCCACACCGCGTCGAACCCCCGCACGGCGTCCGGCTCGGCGGCGTCCTCGGTCGGGATCCAGTACGCGTCGAGGACGATCCCGTCCCGGGCGGCGAGCGCGTCGAGGAGCAGGGGGACGCGGCTGTGCGAGGCGACGTTGGGGGAGCGGTCCCCGACGAGGGCGAGCCGGGCGGGCGCCGTCGGGGAGGCGGAAGCGGAGGGCGCGGGCGCGGCGGGTCCCGCCGGGGAGCCCCCGGCGGGACCCGTGGGGTTCGCATCGGGGTTCACATGGCGGTTCGCGTGGGGGTTCACGTGGAGGTTCGGGCCGGAGCCCACGTGAGGGTCCGCGGAAGGGCTCTCTTGGGATTTCGCGTTCATGACGGCCATCCTCCGCACCGGCCCTTGTTCACGTCCAACGATGAATCCTGCACCCGCCATCAGTGCTGCTAATGACGGAAGGTGATCCTGTTCTCCATGGACCCGCACCTGCTCCGCACGTACGTCACCGTCGTCCGCCTCGCCTCCTTCTCCGCCGCCGCCCGCACCCTCGGCTACACCCAGTCCGCCGTCTCGCAGCACATCGCCGCCCTGGAGCAGGACCTCGGCACGCCGCTCCTGACCCGCCGCCCCGTCGCGCCCACGCGCGCGGGCGAGCGGCTCCTCGACCACGCGGGGCCGCTGCTGCTGCGGCTCGACGCGGCCCGCGCGGAGGTCCTCGCCCTCGCGGGCGCTCCGGACGAGGGTCTGACGCTGGCCGCCGCGCCCACCGCCCTGACCCCCCGCACGCTGCGGGCCCTGCCGACGACGGGCGTCACGCTGCGGGTCGTCGACCGGGCCCTCGTCCCCGAGGCCGTCGCGACCGGCGCCGCCCAGCTGGGGCTCGTCGACGGGCTCGCCGCGCCGACCGACCCGCTGCGCATCCCCGACGTGGCCCCGCTCACCACCCGGGGCACGGGCGAGGAACCGGTGTGCGTCGTACTGCCCGCCGGGCACCCGCTGGCCCGTCGCGCGGGGCTTCGCCTGGGCGACCTCGCGGACGCCCGCTGGCTGGATGCGCCCGGCGCGGGCCTGCCCCTGGACCAGCTGCGCGCCGCGACGGGCGGCACGGGCTTCCGCCCGGCCCTGCGCTACGACGGCACGGACGTACGGACCCTGGTCGCGCTCGCGGCGGCCGGACACGGGCTCGCCCTGCTGCCGCGCTCGGCGGCGACCAGCGAGCCGGACGCCCGAGGCGCCGAGGGCACCGTCGCCGTACCGCTCACCGCGCCCCGCGTCGTGCACCGCACCGAACTGCTGCACGCCGGGGCGCTGCGCGGCGCCGCGGCCGCCTTCGCCGCACGCCTCGACGTCACCCGTTCGTGAATCGTCGCGCGGGGTCACGCCGGGTAGGGCTGTGGCCGGAGGCGAGCCATGAAACAGACCGCGTTGCGTCCCAAGCCCATGCCCGGACGGGAGCCCGCCACGAGCGGGAGATCCGCCAAGGGCCCCCGTCCGCACGCCGCGCGCCGCCGCGGCAAGCGGCTCACCACGCTCCTGCTCGGCCTGCTGTGCGCGACGGTCCTGGTGCTCACCGGGGTGGGCCTCGGCACGGTCGGCGCCACCGTCATCGGCATGAGCAGCCTCGCGGAGATGCAGCGCCAGGCAGGCGCGGGCGCACCTCCCGGAGCGCCGGGACACGCGCCCCCCGGCGCGCGGTCCGCGGGCGGGCAACCCAAGGGCGGGACGGCTTCCGGCGAGTCGGCCTCCGGCGCGCGGTCCACCGACAGGACCGCCACGGCCGCCGCCCCGTCGGGCCCGCGGCCGCAGACGCTCCGTTCCCCGGGCCCGCGCATGGTCCTCGGCGTCGAGGCGGCCGACGCCCCGGCGGCGGGCGGCGCGCTGCTCGTCGGCGTGCACGTGCCGGGCCCCGGCCACGCGGCGGGCCTCATGCGGCGCGACGTCGTCGTCGCGTTCGACGGCGCCCGGGTGCGCACGGCGGCGGACCTCGTCCGCGCGGTGGCCGCGGCACGCCCCGGCAGGAACGTCACTCTGACAGCGCGTCATCCGACCGGCTCCCGCAGGACCCTGACGGTCACCCCGGGCTTCACCACCTGAGGGCGCGCGGCGGGACCGTCAGACCACGCGGAAGTGGGACGTCAACCGCCCCTCGTCGTCCAGGACATGGAGGGCGAACCCCGCCGGGGCGTCCAGGTCGACCAGGCCTTCGCCCTCCCACGGAAGCCGCAGCGTCGAGACCACGCCCGGCCCGACGAGCAGGGGCCGCCCCGCGAAGGTGGTCGCTGCGGGCGTGTGCGCGTGCCCGATGATCAGGCCCACGATCTCCGGGCGGCGCTCCACCAGCGCCCGCAGCCGGTACGGCTCGCGCAGCGGCCACGCGGTGTCCAGGCGCGGATGGTGCACGGGCACGGGGTGGTGGTGGAAGGCGAGCAGCACCGGCGTCTCCCCGTCGAGGGCGTCGAGCCGGTCTTCCAGCCAGGCGTACGTCGTCTCGTCGAGCAGCCCGTGGTCGTGGCCCGGCACGCTGGAGTCGAGCAGGAGGACCTCGGCGCCGCCGACGCGGTGGGCGCTGTTCACCGGGGCCTCGGACGCGCTCGTCGCGGGCTCGCCGAGCAGGGCGGTGCGGAAGGGCGTGCGCCGGTCGTGGTTGCCGGGGCAGGTGAGTACGGGCCAGGGCGCGTCGGTGAACAGCAGGCGCGCCGCCTCCTTGTACTCGGCCTCCTCGCCGTGGTCGGCGATGTCGCCGGTCACGAGCAGCGCGTCCACGGGCCCGGGCAGCGCCCGCAGCCGCTCCATGACGCGCTCGGCGCGCTCGGTCGCCCGTGCGCCGCCGTCCAGGTGCAGGTCACTGATCTGCGCGAGTACCAGCATGTCGTACGTCCCTCCCATGCCCCGGGCGCCGTCCAAGTGCCCCTGTCCGCACCCGGGCCCGGCCTCGAACTAATGGATGTGCCGCATCTAACCATTAGTCATGGGTCCGGGGAACAGCCACCTGGGAACCGGTGGCCTGCCCCGGCGCGCGGCAGTGCGCGGGCGGGGCCGTCCGGGCCGCGATACCCGCTCGCGCCGTGCGGGGCGCGAGGGCAGGATGCTGGGGAAGATCCCTGCCCCCGGGACCGCCGCGGGCAGCCGCCGCAGATGCTTCAGGAGGCCCGATGACCCCGGCCACGCCCGTGCCGTTCACCGCCGACGACTACCGCGCCCGGATGGACCGCGCCGCGCGCGCCGCCGCCGAGGCGGGCCTCGCGGGCGTCCTCGTCGCGCCCGGACCCGATCTGGTGTGGCTGACCGGCTACCGCGTGCCCGCCGACACCGAGCGGCTCACCCTGCTCGTGCTCGCCCCCGGCCAGGACCCCGTGCTCGTGGTGCCCACCCTGGAGGCCCCGGACGCCGCGCGTGCGGCGGGCGCGTCCGCGCTGACCCTGCGCGACTGGACCGACGGCGCCGACCCGTACGGGGTGGCCGCCCCGCTGCTCGCGAAGGACGGCCGCTTCGGTGTGAGCGACAACGCCTGGGCGCTCCATCTGCTGGGCATGCAGCGGCAGTTGCCCGGCAGCTCCTACGTCGCGCTCACCGAGGCCCTGCCGATGCTGCGGGCCGTCAAGGACGCGGCGGAGCTGGAGCGCCTCACCGCCGCGGGGGCCGCCGCCGACGCCACGTACGAGGAGATCCAGAAGGTCCCGTTCGCGGGCCGCAAGGAGACCGACGTCGCCGGTGACCTCGCCGACCTGCTGCGGCGGTTCGGGCACGAACAGGTGGACTTCACCGTCGTCGGCTCGGGGCCCAACGGCGCGAGCCCGCACCACGAGGCGGGCGACCGCGTCATCGCCCACGGCGACATGGTCGTCCTCGACTTCGGCGGCCTGAAGCACGGCTACGGCTCCGACACCTCGCGCACCGTGCACGTCGGGGAGCCCACCGCCGAGGAGCGGCGCGTGCACGACGTGGTGCGCGAGGCCCAGGACGCCGCGTGCCGCGCGGTGCGCCCCGGCATCGCCTGCCAGGAGGTCGACCGCGTGGCGCGCGCCGTCATCACCGACGCCGGGTACGGCGAGTACTTCATCCACCGCACCGGGCACGGCATCGGCGTCACCACCCACGAACCGCCGTACATGATCGAGGGCGAGGAGCAGCCGCTCGTGCCCGGCATGTGCTTCTCCGTGGAGCCCGGCATCTATCTGCCGGGCCGCTTCGGCGTCCGCATCGAGGACATCGTCACGGTGACCGAGGACGGCGGCCGACGCCTCAACAACACCCCGCGCGAGATGGCCGTCGTGAACTGAGGCGGCCGGGCTCAGCCCTGGGCGAAGTGCGCGAGGACGTCGTAGGGCGGCGGCAGCGGCCGGGCGCTCGCCCCGTCGAGGCGCCGCAGCTGGTCCGCGTCGAGCGTCCACCCCACCGCGCCCAGGTTGTCGGTGAGCTGCTCCACGGATCGCGCGCCGACGATCGGCGCGGTCACCCCCGGCCGCTGGAGCAGCCACCGCAGGGAGACCTGCGCGGGCGTGTGCCCTGTCTCCTCGGCGAGAGCCAGTACCGCGTCCACGACCCGCCAGGTCGCCTCCGTGGCCCGCTCGTCCCACTGCCCGCCGCCGCGCGCGCCCTGCGGCGGTGCGGCCATGCCGCGCCGGTACTTCCCCGAGAGCCACCCCGCGTGCAGCGGGCTGTACGGGATGACGCCGACACCCTCCGCGCGGCACAGCGGAAGCAGCTCCCACTCGGCCTCGCGCGCCAGCAGGTTGTAGATCGGCTGGAGGCACACGTACGGCTCCCAGCCGCGCGCGTGGGCCACGTCGCGGGCCTTCTGCAGCTGCGCGGGGCTGTGGTTGCTCACGCCGAGGTAGCGGACCTTGCCCGCCCGCACCAGGGTGTCGAGCGTGGACAGGGTCTCCTCGATCGGCGTGTGCGCGTCCCACACGTGCGTCTGGTACAGGTCCACGTGGTCGGTGCCCAGGCGGCGCAGACTCGCGTCCACCGCCGCCAGGACGTGCTTGCGGCCGAGGCCGCGCGCGTTCGGCGCCTCGCCCGTCGGCAGGAACACCTTGGTGGCGATCACCAGGTCGTCCCGTACGCGGCCCTTGAGCCAGCGGCCGAGCACCTCTTCCGACACGCCGTTGCCATAGGCGTCGGCGGTGTCGATGAACGTGCCGCCCGCCTCCGTGAACGCGTCCAGCATCGCGTGCGCGACCCGCTCGTCCGCCCCGCCGCCGAACATCATGGCGCCGAAGCACAGTTCGCTGACCCGGAGTCCCGTGCTCCCCAGCCGCCGCTGTTCCATCGTCGTGCCCTCCTCGAAGTCGCCACCAGGCTATGCCGGGGCGCCGACACGGCCCCCGGCTACTCCACGGCGAGCACCGCGCACGACTCGCCGGGCAGCCGCACGGTCCCGTCCGCGTCCGGGCCCTCGACGGGCTCCCACGCGGCGAGCACGCGCGCGTGGCGCACGCCCAACGGGACCTCGACGGCGCTCTTCGCGAGGTTCACCACGATCCGCAGGTCCCCGCGCCGCACGGCGAACCAGCGCGCCCCCGCGTCATGGGCGACGCGCACCGCGGCCAGATCGGCGTCGGTGAGGTCGCCCCGCTCCCGGCGCAGCGCGATCAGCTCGCGGTACCAGCCGAGCACGCGCGCGTGGTGGCCCTTCTCGCGCTCGGCCCAGTCGAGACAGGAACGCTCCCGCGTCGCCGGGTCCTGCGGATCGGGAATCTCCTCCTCCGCCCACCCGTGCGCGGCGAACTCCCGCCGCCTGCCCTGCCGTACGGCCCGCGCGAGCTCGGGGTCGGTGTGGTCGGTGAAGAACTGCCACGGAGTCGAGGCCGCCCACTCCTCGCCCATGAACAGCATCGGCGTGAAGGGACCCGTCAGCGTCAGCGCGGCCGCGCACGCCAGCAGCCCGGGGGAGAGCGTCGCGGAGAGCCGGTCGCCCTGCGCGCGGTTGCCGACCTGGTCGTGCGTCTGCGCGTAGCCGACCAGCCGGTACGCGGGCGTGCGTACGCGATCGAGCGGGCGCCCGTGCGCCCGGCCCCGGAAGCTGGAGTACGTACCGTCGTGGAAGTAGCCGCGCGTCAGCGTCTTCTCCAGGGCCGCGAAGGGGGCCGCGGCGAAGTCCGCGTAGTAGCCGTGGGACTCGCCGGTCAGCGCGGTGTGCAGCGCGTGGTGGAAGTCGTCGCTCCACTGGGCGTCGAGGCCCAGGCCGCCGCCCGCGCGCGGCGTGATGAGCCGCGGGTCGTTCAGGTCCGACTCCGCGATGAGCCCGAGCGGTCGGCCGAGCTCGGCGGCGAGCGTGTCGACGGCCGTCGCCAGCTCCTCCAGGAAGGGCCGCGCCCGGGTGTCGCACAGCGCGTGCACGGCGTCCAGGCGCAGCGCGTCCACGCCGTGGTCCCGCAGCCAGGCGAGCGCGCTGCCGACGAGGTACGCCCGCACCTCGTCCGAGCCGGGCGCGTCCAGGTTCACGGCGGCGCCCCACGGGGTGTGGTGCGTGTCCGTGAAGTACGGCCCGAAGGCGGGCAGATGGTTCCCCGACGGGCCCAGGTGGTTGTGCACCACGTCCAGGACCACGCCGAGACCCGCGGAGTGGGCCGCGTCGACGAACCGCTTCAGCGCGTCGGGCCCGCCGTACGGCTCGTGCACGGCCCACAGCGACACCCCCTCGTAGCCCCACCCGTGCCGCCCCGGGAAGGGGCACACCGGCATCAGCTCGACGTGCGTGACGCCCAGGTCCACCAGGTGGTCGAGGCGCTCCGCCGCCGCGTCCAGGGTCCCCGCGCGCGTGTACGTGCCCACGTGCAGCTCGTACAGGACCGCGTCCCGCAGGCCGCGCCCCGGCCACGGCGCGCGCCGGCCGAACCGCGTGTGGTCGACGACGGCGCTCAGGCCGTCGGGCCCGTCCGGCTGCCGGGCCGAACGGGGATCGGGCAGCACGGGGCCGCCGTCGAGCGCGAAGCCGTACCGGGTGCCGTGCTCGGCCGCCGCCTCAACGGCCCACCAGCCAGGGCGCCCCGGTTCGCGCGCCAGGGCGCGCGTGCCGCCCTCGGCGCCGCCCGGCCCCGGGTGCTCCAGGACCAGGTCGACCCGCTCCGCGCGCGGTGCCCACACCTCGAACCTCACCGGCAGCCCCCCTCGTTGGCCCCTGTGTCGCCGTCCCTCCATGGTGCGCCAGAAGTGATCGCGGCGGAGGAGTTCGGCCGATTCTGGACACCCGGGCTGAGCTGGCCGACAATCGTCGACGTGACCCTTTCTTCCGCGGCTTCCCCCGAGTACGACACACAGGCGGGACGGGTGAGCGACGCCGAGCGGGAGCGGGCCCTGGAGGTGCTCAGGGAGGGCGCGGCCCTCGGCCGCCTCTCGCACGACACGTTCGTCCGCCGCATGGAGCTGGCGCTGGCCGCCCGCAAGCGGCAGGAACTGGCCGTGCTCACCGCCGATCTGCGCACGGAGAACCGCTGGACGCGGCTCGCGCTGGCCACCGTCGGCGCGGTCTCCGGCTTCGGGGTGAAGCTGCGCCGGGCCTGGCAGGCGGAGAAGCTGCCCAAGCTGTTGCTCCCGGCGCCGGGAGCGTATCCGCTGCGCATCGGCAGGGACCCGGCGAACGGCCTGCGGCTGAGCCACGACACCGTCTCGCGCGTCCACGCCGAGCTGATCCACCAGGGCGGCCTGTGGGTCCTGCGCGACCTCGGCTCCACGAACGGCACGTCCGTCAACGGCCGCCGGGTGATCGGCGCCGCCGTCGTGCAGGACGGGGACCAGGTCTCCTTCGGCCACATGTCGTTCTGCCTCGCGGCGGCCTGAGGCCCGCGCGCCGGCCGCCCTCCCCAGGAGAGCCCGGCCCCTTCCGGACGCCCCTCACACGTCCCGTACGCGCGCGTGCCGGGCCGCCTCCACCGCCGTGCGCGCCTGGTGCTCGACCTGGCGCTCCAGCGGTACCCAGCGGGCCTCGAACCGGTCGGCGAACGCCTCGCTCCACCGCGTCACCAGGTGGTCGAGGCGGGGCGCCGCCCGGTCGTCGGCCTCCCGGAGGACGCGAAGGAGCATCGCGGCCGCCCGCAGCGGAAGGCGCCGCCCGAAGGCGTCCACGCTGCCGATGTACGCCATCGACGTCCCGGCGGGCGGCAGTCGGCCCCAGTCGTCGGCGAGCCCCGGCACCAGGTCGAGCGCCCACCGGGCCGCCCGCAACAGCGGCCCGTCCGCGCCCGGGAGCCGGGGCAGCGCGTCGCCGAGGACGTCCTCCACAAGCCCGGCGTCGTGCCGCAGGCGCCGGGCGAAGCCGCGCAGGGCCGCCCGGGGCGCCGGGTGCACGGCCATGTCGTCCACCATGTCGCTCGCCCACATCGGCACCTCCACGATGGCCGTCACGCCGCCGTAGCGGTGCGCGTGGTGCCAGGTGGTGTGCCGGGCGTCCTCCGGCAGGCTCGGATAGGCGGCCGCCGAGCCGGGCCCGGGCAGCACGTGGACGCCGGGCCCCGACACCGGCCAGCCCGCCGCGTCCGACGCGCCCGTCTCCACCGGAATGCCGAGGCGCGCCGCCGACGCGGCGAACGGCGCGGCGAGCCCGGGGATGTCCCGGGTCAGCTGCACCCAGCTGCCGCCGAGGTCGGTGCAGTGCAGCGACACCTGCAAGTAGGGCCGCAGTTCGTCGATGACGCCCTTCAGGGCGCGGGTCTCGGGCGGCAGCCGGTCCGGCGGAAGCACGGACGGCGACCACTCGGGCTGCTCCGGGCCCGCCGGGCGGAAGAAGTGCCGGTGGTAGTCCAGGAGGGTGCGCGGCGCCGGAGTGCGGTGCAGGTCGGCGCCGTCCGGGTCGGCGCACAGCAGGAAGTTCCAGGACGTGTCGGCCCGCAGCGCGGCGTCGCGCACCGTCCACTCGGCGAGGGCGACGAGGGTCGAGCCGCCCGTGGGTTCGTTGGCGTGCGCGCCCGCCACCACGAGCACCGCGCGCGGACCGTGGCCGACGGACAGCAGGTGCAGGGGGCGGCCCGCGCGCGAGGAGCCGACCTGGCGCAGCGTGCACAGATCAGGACGGTGAGCCGCCAGCTCCCGCGCGGACACGACGAGTTCGGGAACACTGGGATAGCGGTTCGCCGCCAGTTGACTCACCCCCGACTGGTCCGCTGACGCAATCCGCAGTACGCCACGCGGCGGTACGCGTGTCAAGCACCCCGAAGGCGGGCTCCACGGAGCCCACGCCTGGTACACACGGCTCCGCTCGCTCCATCCGTCCCATCCACGAGGCGGTATGCCCCGCTCCGGGCGGAGCGTGCCCCCGGCGCCCGCCGTCAGACGCGCTCCAAAAGAGCCACCGGAAGCGGCGCGAGCAGCTCGTCCACGCGCGTGCACCCAGCGAACTCGCGCCCCGGAGTGAGCAGATCGGTCCACGCCCCCTGGGGCAGCGAAAGGGCCGTGTCCCGCCAGCCGCCCGCGTCCGCGAGGCGCAGCGACAGCCGCGTCACGGCCACCACCACGCCCCCGGAGCGGCAGTAGGCCAGACAGTGCGGCGCGCAGGGCCCGGACGCCGTCAGCGGCTCGTACGTGCTGCCGCCCCCGAACAGGCCGGGCCGCCGCGCCCGCAGCCGCAGCGCCGCCGCGGTGACCGCCAGCTTCTCGTCCGACAGGTCCCAGGAGTCCCGCCGCGTGCCGAGCCCCTCCAGCAGGTCCGCGTCGAAGGTGGCGGGGCGCCGGTTGTCGGGGTCGACCAGGGCGTGGAAGGCGCGCTCCGTGCCCTGGTACAGATCCGGCACGCCCGGCATCGTCAGGTGCAGCAGGGCGCCGCTGAGGACGTTCACGCGCGCGTGCGGGGCGAGCTCGGCCGCGAACCCGGCCACCGCGTCCAGCGGAGGGCCGCACGGGCCCGCCGCCAGGAACGCCGTCACGGCCCCTTCGTAGCCCTCGTCGCGCTCCGTCCAGCTCGTGTGCAGGCCCGCCTCCCGCACGTGCTTCAGCAGGGCCTCCCGAAGCCGCCCGCCGTAGTCGCCGGACCCGGCGCGCGCGGCCGGGGCGAAGCCCACCGCCGTCTGCCAGGCGGCCCAGGCCAGTTGGGGATCGGGTGCCCGCGTGGACTGCCGCGTCACCTCGGCGAGCAGCGCGTCCCACCGCTCGGGGGCCTGCGTGAGCACGCTGATGCCCGCCCGCACCTCGGCGCTGCGCTTGGTGTCGTGGGTCGTCAGGGCCGTGCCCGAGTACGGCCAGTCGCGCCGCACGCGCGCGCAGTACGCGTGGAACTCCGGCACGTCGAGCGCGGGCCGCCCCGGCTCGCCGCCCACCTCGGCCGCCGACAGGAGCGGCACGTACCGGTAGAACGCGGTGTCCTCGACGGACTTGGCCCGCAGCGCCGCCGCCGTCTGCGCGAAGCGCGCCCGGAACGCCGCGCACCGCTCGTCGTCGCCCCGCCTGCCGAGCGCCAAGTCCCGTACCGCGTCGACCGCTTCGGCCTCTTCGGGCACCGTGAAGACCCGCCTGGCCTCGGCGGCCGCGCCCGCCGTCAGGACCGTCGCGGGGTCGGCGCCCCCGCGCGCGTAGGGACGGTAGACCTCCAGGCGCACGAGCAGCTCCCGCAGCGCCGTCCGCAGTGCCCACGGGGCGTGGTCCCTGAGGCCGGGGTCCGTCGCGCACAGCGCGTCCGCCTCGCGCGTCAGCCGCTCCACCTCGGCGGCCAGCTCCCGCGTGACGACCTTGTACGCGGCGCGCCGCACGGTCGCCCGCCAGTCGCCGCCCCGGTCGGCGGGCGGCGCGGCGAACCGGCGGTAGCGGCCGCCCAGTTCGCGGGCGCCCTCCTCGTCCGTGAGCACCCCGTCGACGTGCCGCAGCGCGTCGTAGCCGGTGGTGCCCGCCACCGGCCAGGCCGCGGGCAGGCGCTCGCCGTCGGCCAGGATCTTCTCGACGACCGTCCAGCGCCCGCCCGTCGCCTCGTGCAGCCGCCCGAGGTACGCCCCCGGGTCCACGAGCCCGTCCGGGTGGTCGACGCGCAGGCCGTCGAGGACGCCCTCGCCGAGCAGCCCGAGGACCGTGGCGTGCGTCGCCTCGAACACCTCAGGGTCCTCCACCCGTAGGGCGATCAGGTCCGAGATGGTGAAGAAGCGCCGGTAGTTGAGCTCGGTGCGGGCGAGCCGCCACCAGGCGAGCCGGTACCACTGCGCGTCGAGCAGCCGCGGCAGCGGCAGCCGCTCGGTGCCCGCGCGCAGCGGGAACACCCGGTCGTGGTAGCGCAGCACCTCGCCGTCGACGCGCAGGTGCGCGAGGTCCGCGCCGAGCCGGTGGCCGAGCACGGGCAGCAGCAGCCTGCCGCCGCCCGCCGCCCAGTCCACGTCGAACCAGCGCGCGTACGGCGACGCGGGCCCGTCCCGCAGCACCTCCCACAGCGCGCGGTTGTGCAGCGGGTCGGCCGCCATGTGGTTCGGCACGATGTCCGCGACCAGGCCGAGTCCGGCCGCCCGCGCCGCGCGCGCGAGCGCCCGCAGGCCCGCCTCGCCGCCCAGCTCGCCCCGCACGCGCGCGTGGTCCACGACGTCGTAGCCGTGCGCGGAGCCGGGCACCGCCTCCAGGACCGGCGACAGATGCAGGTGCGAGACCCCGAGCGCGGCCAGATAGGGCACCGCGGCCTCGGCCGCCGCGAAGGGGAACTCCGGACACAGCTGCAGCCGGTACGTGGCGGTCGGCGGCTGCGGGACATCGGGCGCGGGGCGCGGAGACGTCATGCGAACGTACGTACCCGCCCGGGCGGCTTTTGTGCCTTCGACGCATGCGTGGGTTCCAGGGAGCGTCGATAGCGTCCGACGATGACTGAGAAGGCGCGGTGCGCACGGGGCGTGCGGTACGGCCGGGTCCGGCGCACCGCCGACTCCTACCGGGCGGTGCTCGCGGTCACGGGGGCCGCGCTTTTGGTGATCTCGTTCCTGGGGCGGCTGCCCGTCGCCGTGATCCAGTTCGGCAGCGTGCTCCTGGTGAGCGAGACCAGCGGCTCGCTCGCGACCGGAGGAGCCGTGGCGTGCGCCCTCGCCCTCGGGCAGGTGACCGCCGGGCCGTTCGTCGGGCGGCTCGCCGACCGGCGCGGGCAGCGGCCGGTCGTCCTCGCCTTCGCCGCGCTCAACGCCGTCGCCGTCGCCGCCTGCGCGCTCGGCGCCCTGCTGCGGCCGCCCACGCCCGTCCTGCTCGCCCTCGCGGTCCTGGCGGGCGCGAGCGTGCCCGGGATCGGTCCGCTGGCCCGCGCCCGCGCGGTGGCGCTGCTGCGCCGCGAGGACGCCCCGCCCGGCCTGGTGAACGCCGCGCTGTCCCTGGAGTCCACGCTCGACGAACTGTCCTTCGTGCTCGGGCCCGCCCTCGTCGGCCTCGCCGCCGTCGCGGGCCACCCGGCGTACGCCTTCGCCGTCGCGGCCCTCCTGGTCGCCGTCTGCGGCACCGGCTTCGCGCTGCACCCGACGGCGCGGGCCGTGGCCCCGGCCGCCGCCCCACGCGCGCGTGGGGCACGCGCCGCGCTCCCGCGCACGGTGTACGTCGTCCGCGCCGGGCTGGTCTTCCTGGGGGTGCTGCTCGGCGCCTGCGGGGCCGGGATCGCGGCGCTCACCGAGGAGCTCGGCGCGCCGGGCCACGCGGGGCTCGTCTACGCCGTGATGGGCGTCATGAGCGCCGTCGCGGGCCTGTCCATGGCCGCGCTGCCGGACCGCTTCGGCCTGTACGGCCGCTGGCGCGCCGCCACGGCCGCCGCCGTGCTCCTGTCGCTCCCGCTGGTGTGGACGCACAGCCTGGTGGGCCTGTACGCCGTCGTGACGGTCTTCGGCGCGGTCTACGCCCCGAACCTCGTCACCGGCTTCGCCCTGACCGAGCGGGCCGTGCCCCGGCGGCGCGTCGCCGAGGGCATGACGGGGGCGGCGAGCGCCTTCGTCGGTGGCCAGGCGGTCACGCTCGCCGTGGCCGGGCGGCTCGCCGAATCCCACGGCCCGGGCGCCGCGTTCGCGCTGGGCAGCGCGGCCGCCGCGGTGGCCTGCGCCGTCGCCCTGGCCGCGCGCCCGCAGGCGGCCCCGGACGGGAGCGCGGTCCCCGACGGGAGCGCGGCCCCCGCACGCGGGGACCGCGCCGCCGAGGCGCCTACGCCGGACGCTGCAGCACCGTGAGGCTGCGGTCGGTCAGCGTCACGCGCTCGCCCGCCCGCACCTTGGCCCCCGTCCCCGGCGGCACCCCGTCCTCGCGCGCGGTGTCGACCACCACCTGCCACTGCTGTCCCTGGTTGACCGGCACCACGAACTCCAACGGGTCCGGGGAGGCGTTGAACATCAGCAGGAACGAGTCGTCGCTGATCCGCTCGCCGCGCGGCCCCGGTTCGGAGATCGCGTTGCCGTTGAGGAACACCGTCAGGGCCCGTGCCTGCGCCGCGTCCCAGTCCTCCCCGGCCATCTCCGCGCCCTCCGGCGTGAACCAGGAGATGTCCGACAGCTCGTCGTGGGTGCCCTCCACCGGGCGCCCGTGGAAGAACCGGCGCCTGCGGAACACCGGATGGTCGCGCCTGAGCCACGCCATCGCGCGCGTGAACTCCAGGAGGGTGCTCTCGCCGTCCGGCCAGCGCACCCAGGCGACTTCGTTGTCCTGGCAGTAGGCGTTGTTGTTGCCGCCCTGGGTGCGGGCGAACTCGTCGCCGTGGCTGAGCATCGGCACGCCCTGGGACAGCATCAGAGTGGCGAGGAAGTTCCGCAGCTGCCGGGCGCGCAGCGCGAGGACCTCGGGGTCGTCCGTGGCGCCCTCGGCGCCGCAGTTCCAGGAGCGGTTGTGGCTCTCCCCGTCCTGGTTGTCCTCGCCGTTGGCCTCGTTGTGCTTCTCGTTGTACGCCACCAGGTCGTGCAGGGTGAAGCCGTCGTGGCAGGTCACGAAGTTGATCGAGGCGAGCGGGCGGCGGCCGTCGCCCTGGTACAGGTCCGAGGAGCCGGTGAGCCGCGAGGCGAACTCCGCGAGGGTGCGCGGCTCGCCGCGCCACAGGTCCCGCACGGTGTCGCGGTACTTGCCGTTCCACTCCGTCCACAGCGGCGGGAAGTTGCCCACCTGATAGCCGCCCTCGCCGACGTCCCAGGGCTCGGCGATCAGCTTGACCTGGCTCACCACCGGGTCCTGCTGCACCAGGTCGAAGAACGAGGAGAGCCGGTCCACCTCGTGGAACTGCCGGGCGAGGGTCGCCGCGAGGTCGAAGCGGAAGCCGTCCACGTGCATCTCGGTGACCCAGTACCGCAGCGAGTCCATGATCAGCTGGAGCACGTGCGGATGGCGCATCAGCAGCGAGTTGCCCGTGCCGGTGGTGTCCATGTAGTACTGCGGGTCGTCCGTCAGGCGGTAGTACGAGGCGTTGTCCAGGCCCCGGAACGACAGCGTCGGGCCGAGGTGGTTGCCCTCCGCCGTGTGGTTGTAGACGACGTCCAGGATGACCTCGATGCCCGCCTCGTGCAGGGCGCGCACCGCCGACTTGAACTCCAGGACCTGCTGGCCGCGGTCGCCCCAGGAGGCGTACGCGTTGTGCGGGGCGAAGAATCCGATCGTGTTGTAGCCCCAGTAGTTGTTCAGGCCCATGTCGACGAGTCGGTGGTCGTTCACGAACTGGTGGACCGGCATCAGCTCCAGGGTGGTCACGCCGAGCCGCGTCAGGTGTTCGATGACCGCAGGGTGGGCGAGGGCCGCGTAGGTGCCGCGCAGCTCGTCCGGCAGCTCCGGGTGCAGCATCGTCAGGCCCTTCACATGGGCCTCGTAGATCACGGTCTCGTTGTACGGCGTGCGCGGCGGGCGGTCGTCGCCCCAGTCGAAGTACGGGTTGACCACCACCGAGGTCATCATGTGGGGCGCGGAGTCCATGTCGTTGCGCTCGTCCTGGGCGTCGAAGCGGTAGCCGTACACCTCCTCGCCCCAGTCCACCGCGCCGCTCACCGCGTGCGCGTACGGGTCAAGGAGCAGCTTCGCCGAATTGCAGCGCTGCCCGCGCGCGGGCTCGTACGGGCCGTGCACACGGAAGCCGTACCGCTGGCCCGGCATGACGCCGGGCAGGTACGCGTGCCGCACGAAGCCGTCGGACTCGCGGAGTTCCACCGCGGTCTCCGAGCCGTCGTCGTGCAGCAAGCACAGTTCGACGCGATCCGCGGCCTCGGAGAAGACCGCGAAGTTCGTACCGGCGCCGTCGTACGCGGCGCCGAGGGGATACGCCTGCCCAGGCCAGACCTGCATGTCCACGACTCTTCCACGCTCGTCGCCCCCGTGGGGGCCGCCTTGGCCAGAGTGTGCTCGAAAGTGGGGCAACCACAGAGGAGTTGAGTCCGTCTAACCGACTGACCACATACTCGACATGCCCATGAATTGGGCCCATCAGGGGAGATTGGGGGAGGATGTGCGCAAGCTAGCCAGACGCCACCTCGGGAAGGTCGTGGCGGGGGGTGCCCTCGCCGTGGCGGCCGGCGCGGCGCTGGTGGCCGTCACGCTGCCCGACCAGGCGGGGGCGGGGGAGTCCGACCGCAGCACGGCCGCGGGCTCCTCGCGCCAGGACGCCGTAGCGCCCGACGGCACCGTGGAGGCCGCGCCCGACGAGGGCTCCGAGGGGGTCGGCAGCGACCCGCTGACCGACGCCGAGACCGCGCGGGCCCAGAAGATAGCCCTGGACAGCAACGGCCTGCGCTCGCGCGCGCGGGACGTGGAGGGCGACCGGGGACCGGAGCGCCTGTCCACGAACCTCGCGGAGAACGAGCCGGGGGCGACCGGGGACGACGCGGCGCGCCGCGCGGAGATCGTCTACTACGACTACAAGAAGGACGCCGTCGTCTCCAAGACGGTGAACCTGAAGACCGGCAAGGTCGAGTCGACCAACACGGCCCAGAACGTCCAGCCGCCGCCCAGCGAGGAGGAGCTGACCGAGGCCGCGCGGCTGCTGATCGCCGACGAGCACGGCAAGGGCCTGCGGGACGACTACGGGAAGGCCACGGGGAAGAAGCTGGAGGGCCCCTCCGACCTGGACCTGAGCGGCTTCGTGTTCCGCAAGGAGACCCTCGACAGCGTCCCCGGCGACCTCCAAGACTGCGGCAAGCACCGCTGCATCCAGGTCGTGGCCAAGGTCAAGAACGGGCCGTGGATCGACACCCGGGCCTTCATCGTCGACCTCAGCGACCGCCACGTCGGCCGCGTCCGCTGACCGCCCGCACAGGGCATCCACACGTCTGCCCTCCTGACCGAAGGAGCCTCCTTCGCATGCACGTCTCGCACGGCAACAGACTCCCGCGCGCCCGTAAGGCGGCCGGTACGGCCCTTGCGGTCTCCGCGCTCCTGGGAGCCGCGATAACCACCGCGGGCCCGGCCACCGCGGCCCCCGGAGCCGCACCGCGGGCGCCCGCGGCCGGCTGCAGCGCCGACTACCGCATCGAGCAGACCCTCGACGGCGGCACGACCTGGCGCATGTGCTGGCACTACAACACGTACTCCGGGCTCATCCTCGACAACATCAGCTACCAGCCCAAGAGCGAGCCCAAGCCCATCCCGGTGCTGACCAGTGCCCGTCTCGCCCAGATCCACGTGCCCTACGACGACGGCGAGGCCGAGTTCGACGACGTCACGGGCACCGACTTCGGCCGGAAGCTGCAGAAGCTCAAGACGAGCGAATGCCCCGGCGGCACCATCAAGACGGTGAAGGTCCCGGACGGGGGGAACGTCCCGGGCCTGTGCACCACCACCCGCGCGCGGGGGCACGCCTACCGCCTCAACAACGACGCGAGCACCGGCGGCAGCGGCAAGGTCTACGCCTCCCAGGGCAAGGACCTGCTCGTCTACACCGTCAACAAGGCCTCCTGGTACGAGTACATCACCGAGTGGCGCTTCTCGTCGGACGGCACCATCCACTCCAACGTGGGCGCCACCGGCAGCCTGTCGCCGTACGACTTCGACGGCGGCGACGACCGCGGCTGGCCCATCGGCAAGGGCGACCAGGCCAAGGCCGAGAGCCACTCGCACAACGTCTTCTGGCGGCTCAACTTCGGCCTGGACGGCTCGCCCAAGTCCAAGGTCGAGCAGTACGACTCCAAGGTCACCCCGCCCAGCGGCCGGGGCAGCCCCACCACGAAGACGACCCGCACGCCCATCACCAAGGAGCTCGCGGGCGACCGCCAGGACATGCGCTGGTGGCGCATGGTCAGCACGGCGGGCAAGAACAAGGACGGCCACCCCCGCAGCTACGAGTTCGTGCCCGGGGCCAGTCAGAAGCACGCGGGCCGGCCGTTCACGCGGCACGACGTGTTCTTCACCGACTACAAGAAGTGCGAGCAGTACGCGAGCAACAACATCGGGTGCCCGAACGGCTACCCGGCCAGCGTCGACAAGTGGGCGAACGGCGAGACCCTGAAGCACCCCATCAGCTGGGTCAACATCGGCTTCCACCACATCGCGCGCGACGAGGACCAGCAGCCCATGCCGGTCCACTGGCAGGGCTTCTCGCTGGCCCCGCGCGACGTGACGGCCATGAACCCGCTCACTCCGCAGGACCTCTCGGACGTGAACGGACGGCCGCGGACCTGAAGTTGCCGCACGACCCTGCCCATCCGGCTGCACCGCGCGCCGGTCCCGGAGTACTCTTCCTTGATCGTTGACCGGGGGAGAGTCCGGGGGAGCGGAAGGCGGTGCACGGGTGAGCTCGGAGGGGCGCGAGCTGCCCCCTGGTGACGAGGGTCACGAGGGGAGCTCCGCGGACGTCCCGTCCTCGGCCGTGTCCTTGGCACGGCCGATGGAAGCGGTGTCCCAGATCGGACCCGAACTGGACTGGGACGCCGATGCCTGGCGCGAGGTGCGCACGCGCGCCCAGCGGGCCGGGCGGGCCTACATCTGGCTGAACCTCGTGGAACAGCGGCTGCGCGCGGTCGTGGCCGCTGTTCTGCGTCCCGTCTACGAACCCGTCCACGCGGACGACTGGGTGGTCGCCGCGGCGGGCCCCGCCGGGCAGGAGTGGGTGCAGCGGGCCGTCGCCGTGCGCGAGGTGAGCCGCCGCAAGGGCTACCTCCTCGACCCGGCCGACGACAACGTCCTGAGCTTCTTGACCCTGCCGCAGCTGCGCGAGCTGGTCGTCCAGCACTGGCCGTGCTTCGAGCCCTACCTCGACGACCGGCGCGAGGTCGAACTGGCCCTGGACGAGCTGGAGGTCACGCGCAACGTGGTCTCGCGCAACCGCGCCCTGTCCCCGACGGTCCTCGCCCAGGCCGAGCGCGCCTCCGCCCGCCTCCTGGAGATCCTCGGCGCGGGCTCGGACGCGCCCTCCGCGCGGCGCCTGCCGGTCGACGCCGTGGAACAGCTCGTCGGCGACCGGTACGCGGACGTCGTGGGCGTGCACGCGGACCGGGTGCGGCTCCTTCGGCAGTTCCCCGCGGAGGACCTCTTCGGGGGCGCCCGGCGCGTCGACGCGATCGGCATAGGCCTGAACCTGCTGGTGCAGAACTTCTCGGGCCGCCGTCTCGTCCGGCTCGCCGAGTCCGGCTGCCGGGTCCGGCTGCTCTTCCTGAACCCCGCGAGCAGCGCGGTCAAGCGCCGGGAGCGCGAACTGGGCCTCAAGCGGGGCGAGCTGGGCCGGGCCGTCGAGTCGAACATCCTCCACATGCGGCGCGTGCGCTCCCGCCTGCGCGACCCCGGCGCCTTCGAGATCCAGGTCTCCGACGAGACCCCGCGCTTCACGGCCTATCTGGTCGACGGCGACGGCTCGGACGGCATCGCGGTCGTCCAGTCCTATCTGCGCCGCACCCGCGGCATGGAGGCGCCGGTCCTGGTGCTGCGCGGCGGTGGCCGTGTGGTCAAGGCGGACGACCTCGGCGAGCAGGGCCTCTTCGCGACGTACCGGGAGGAGTTCGAGACGGCCTGGGCGGACTCGCGCCCGGTGTCGTAGGACGGCGTCCGGGGCGGTAGCGGAATCCGGCCATCTGATTGTCAGTGGCGCATGGGATCGTGGAGGCCACTGGGGGAACGCACCACGATGAAGGGGGCGGCCATGGGCTGGCACCGAGAGCTGCTGATCGGCTTCGACCTGGAGACGACGGGCACGGATCCGCAGGAGGCGCGGATCGTCACGGGGGCGGTGGTCGAGGTCAGGGCCGGACAGGAGCTGGGCCGCCGCGAGTGGCTCGCCGATCCGGGCGTGCCGATCCCGCCGGACGCGGTGGCCGTGCACGGCATCACCGACGAGCGGGCCGCCGCCGAGGGGCGGCCCGGCGCGGAGGTCGCCGACGCGATCGCCGACGTCCTCGCGTCCGCCTGGCAGTCGGGCGTCCCGGTCGTCGCGTACAACGCGGCGTTCGATCTGACCCTCCTGGCCGCCGAGCTGCGCCGGCACGGCCTCGCGCCGCTGCGCGACCGGCTCGGCGGGGCCGACCCCGCGCCCGTGATCGACCCGTACACCATCGACCGCTCGGTGGACCGCTACCGCCGCGGCAAGCGCAACCTCGAAGCGGTCTGCCGGGAGTACGGCGTGGTCCTGGAGTCCGCCCACGACGCCTCCTCCGACGCCCTCGCCGCGGCGCGGCTCGCCCGCGCGATAGCCGACCGCCACGCCAAGGTCGCCGACCTCGGCCCGGCGGAGCTGCACCGGCGCCAGGTGGAGTGGTACGCGGACTGGGCCGCGGACTTCCAGTCCTTCCTCCGCCGCAAGGGCGACACCACCGCGGTGGTCGACGGCACATGGCCCCTCCGGGAACCGGCGCGCGTGCCCTAGCGGGGGCTCCCGGTCGCGGCAGGGTTCAGCCCCTCCGGCGTGTGAGGAGCGGGGGTCTGGGGGCGGAGCCCCAGGAAGCGGGAAGGGGCGGGCCTGGGGCGCCACCGCGAGGGGCTAGAACGGGTGCCAGCGGACCTCGGTGTCGCCCTCGCGCAGCGAGGCCACGCGGCGGCGGAATTCGGCCAGCGCCCCGGCGTTGGCGGGCGCGTGCTGGGCCACCCAGGCACAGCTCGCGGTCTCCCGCGCCCCGCGCAGCACCCCGCACCCCTCCCACTCCCGCACGTCCCACCCGTACACCCGGGTGAACTCGTCGTACGCGTCGTCCCCGAGCCCGTACCGGTCACGGGACAGCGCCATGACGACCAGGTCGTGCTCACGCAGGTCCGAGGAGAACGTCTCCAGGTCCACCAGGACGGGCCCGTCGGGCCCCACCAGGACGTTGCGCGGCAGCGCGTCCCCGTGGACGGGCCCGGGCGCGAGCCGGGGCACGAGCGCGGCGGCGGCCGCCGCGAACCCGTCCCGGCGGTCGCGGAGATAGTCCGCGTCGGCGGGGTCGATCGCGTCCCCGGCGAGCCGCAGCCACCGCTCCACACCCCCGAGCAGCTCCCGGCGCGGCAGCTCGAACGGCGGCGCGGGCAGGGCGTGCACGAGCCGCAGGAGCGCGGCCAGATCGCCGGGGCGCGCGGGCCGCACGGCCGCGGGCAGCCGGTGCCAGACCGTCACCGGGTGCCCGTCGACGAGCCGCGGCCCGTCCTCGGCGGGCCGCACCGCGGGCACCCCGGCGTCCCGCAGCCACGCGCCGACGGCGAGTTCGCGCCGCGCCCGGTCGAGCAGTTCCGGCGCGGCCCGGCCGACCTTGACCACCAGGTCGCCCACGGCGAACACCGCGTTCTCGCCGAGGGCCAGGAGCTCGGCGCCCGCGCCGGGGCCCGCCGCGAGCCCCGCGGCGTCCAGGACCTTCCGTGCCCGTGCCTCGTCCATCCGTTGCCTCCCGCAGCCTGTGCCTCACCGTGCTCCGCGACGCGCCGCCACCGGGCCCGCCGCCGCGCAAGTGTCGCATTCGTACAGGCCAGCAGGACTTCTCGCGTGCGCGGTCGCTTGACGTATCCCGGCCGCGTCAGCACGATGACGGAGGCCGCCGGGTCGGCCAAACCGTCATCATCCGCCCAAAGGAGCCGATTCCGTGACGTTGGCGACCGCACGGGCGCGGTCCGGCAAGGGCTCCAGAGGTCCCCGCCCCGGCAGGGCCGTGGACCACGGGGCCTGGTTCCTGGTCCTGCCCGCGCTGCTCCCGATCCTGGTGCTGAGCGTTGGTCCGCTGCTCTACGGCATCGCGCTCGCCTTCACCGACTCCCAGTCGGGCCGCACCGAGCCCACCGAGTGGATCGGGCTCCTCAACTTCCAGGACCTGCGGCACGACACGCTGTTCTGGGACTCGTTCCGCATCGGCCTGCTCTGGGCGGTCGGGGTGACGGTGCCGCAGTTCCTGCTCGCGCTCGGCCTCGCGCTCCTCCTCAACCAGAACCTGCGCTTCCGCTGGCTGGCCCGCTCGCTCGCGATCGTCCCGTGGGCGATGCCCGAGGTCGTCGTCGGCATCATGTGGCGGCTCGTCTACCACCCGGACGCGGGCATCCTCAACGAGACGCTGCGCGACCTCGGCCTCGGCGACGGCCGGGACTGGCTGACCGGCATCGGCACCGCGCTGCCCGCCGTCATCGTCGTCGGCGTCTGGGCGGGCATGCCGCAGACCACGGTGGCGCTGCTCGCCGGGCTGCAGAACGTGCCCCGCGAGCTGCACGAGGCGGCCGCGATGGACGGCGCGGGCGCCTGGCGCCGCTTCACCACCGTCACCTGGCCCGCCCTCAGACCGATCGCGCTCTCCATCACCGCGCTCAACTTCATCTGGAACTTCAACTCCTTCGCCCTGGTCTACGTGCTCACCAACGGCGGCCCCGGCGGACGCACCCGGCTCCCGATGCTGTTCGCGTACGAGGAGGCCTTCCGCTACGGCCAGTTCGGCTACGCGGCGGCGATGGGCTGTGTCATGGTCGCGGTGATCTCGGTGCTGCTCGCCGTGTACCTGGTGGGCCGTCTGAGGGGAGCCGACGAGCGATGACCTCCCGTACGAAGGGGGCCGCGCGGGCCGGACAGTACCTCGCGCTCCTCGCCTACCTCGTCTTCCTCGTGTTCCCGTTCCTGTGGCTGCTCTCCACGTCCTTCAAACCGGCCCGCGAGCTGGCCAGTCTGCACCCCGGCTGGATCCCCGAGGACCCGACCCTCGCCAACTACCGCCAGGCCTTCGACGAACAGCCGCTCCTCGAAGCCGCGGGCAACTCGCTGATCGCGGCCCTCGGCGCCGCCGTGATCGCCGTCGTCATCGCCACCCCGATGGCGTACGTGATGGCGCGCCACCGCACGCTGCTCGCCCGGGCGGCGACCGGCTGGGTCGTGGTCAGCCAGGCCTTCCCGTTCGTCCTGGTGATCATCCCGCTGTTCCTCGTCCTGAAGAACCTGCACCTGATCAACTCGCTGCCGGGCCTGATCATGGTCTATGTGGTGTGGGCCCTGCCGTTCGCGCTGTGGATGCTCGTCGGGTACGTCCGTGCCGTGCCGGTGGAGCTCGAGGAGGCCGCGGCGGTCGACGGGGCGGGCCGGCTGCGCACGCTGGTCTCGGTCACCACGCCGCTGCTCGCGCCGGGCATCGGGGCGACGGCCCTGTTCGCCTTCATCACGGCGTGGAACGAGTTCTTCTTCGCGCTCGTGCTGCTCAAGACCCCGGAGAAACAGACGTTGCCGGTCGTCCTCACGCACTTCATCGGCGCGGAGGGCGTGGCCGACCTCGGCCCGCTCGCCGCCGCCGCGTTCCTCGCGACGCTGCCCTCGCTCGTCGTCTTCGCGCTCATCCAGAAGCGGATCACGGGCGGCATGCTCGCCGGGGCGGTGAAGAGCTGATGCGGCGCGCACGCGTCCTCGCCGCCGCGGCCGCCGCGCTCGTCCTGCTGCTCGCCGGGTGCTCCGGCGACGGCGAGGACTCCGGCGGCCGGATCACCCTGCGCTTCCAGTCGCTCGCCTGGCAGCAGGAGTCCGTGGCGGCGAACAAGGAACTGGTGGCGGAGTGGAACGCGCGCCACCCCGACGTCAGGGTCGAGTACGTCCAGGGCAGTTGGACGAGCGTCCACGACCAGCTCCTCACCTCCTTCGAGGGCGGCGAGGCCCCCGACGTCATCCACGACGCGTCCGACGACCTCGCGGACTTCGCGTACGGCGGCTACCTCGCCGACCTCGGGGACCTGCTGCCGCGCCGCCTGCGGGACGACATCCCCCGGGCGAGCTGGGACACGACGACCTTCGGCGGCAAGGTGTACGGCGTGCCGTTCCTCCAGGAGCCGCGCGTGCTCGTCGCCAACGCGCGGTGGCTGAAGGAGTCCGGCGTCCGGATCCCGACCCCCGACAAGCCGTGGAGCTGGCCGGAGTTCCGCGCGGTCACGCGGGAGCTCGGCGCGGGCAAGGGCAAGTACGGGGTGGCCTGGCCCCTGAAGGAGCCGGTGTCGGCCACGCTCAACCTGTCGCTGTCGGCGGGGGGCGAGCTGTTCCACCGGCGCCCGGACGGCAAGGCCGAGATCCGCTTCGAGGACGCCGACGCGGTGGTGCCGCGCACGGTCCACGACCAGGTCAACGTGGACGGCAGCGCGTCCGGAGCCACCCTCGGCATGGGCGGCTCGGACACGCTGCCCGGCTTCTTCGGCGGCAAGTACGCGATGGTTCCGCTCGGCTTCTCCTACCGCCAGCAGATCGTCCAGCAGGCGCCGAAGGGCTTCGACTGGCAGGTCCTGCCCGCGCCCGCGGGGGCGGACGGGCTCGCGCAGGGCGTGAGCCCGCAGACCCTGTCGGTCGCCGAGGACAGCCCGCACAAGAAGGAGGCGGCCGCGTTCATCGACTTCTTCCTGCGCCCCGCCAACATGGTGCGGCTCGCGCGCGGCGACTGGATGCTGCCCACCGGCGAGGAGGCCCTCAAGGACCCGGCGCTGCGCACGGAGAAGAACGACTGGGCGACGGGCACGGCCCTGGCCCGGCACCTGCGCCCCGCCCCCGCGCAGTCCGTGCGCGGCTACCCCGAGTGGTCGGACAAGGTCGCCACGCCCGCGCTCCAGGAGTACTACAGCGGTGCGATCGGCCTGGACGAGCTGAAAAAGCGCCTGGTCGAGGACGGGAACCTGGTCCTGCGCCGCTATCAGCGCTGAGCCCGCGAGGCACCGGCCCCCCCGGAGTCCCGCCGTGCCTCACACGCCGACCGACTCCTCCATCTCCTCCTCCTGGGCGGCGGCCGTCGCGGGGGCCGGGGCGGCGGCCACCGCGGCCCGCCGCCGCTCGACGAGCCCCGCCACCGCGGTGAGCAGCGCGCCCGCGGCGAGCCAGGCCACCAGCGTGCCCACGTGTCCGCCGAGGCCGTGGCCGCCGAAGTACAGGTGGGAGCGGACGCCTTCGACGAAGCCCGCGCCGTTCCAGAAGGCGTGCAGGGAGCCGAAGAAGCCGTTCTGCAGCTCGGGCCGGAAGAGCCCGCCGGAGCTGGTGAAGTTGAGCATCACGAAGAGGACCATCATCGCGAGCGTCGTCCAGCGCCCCAGGAACGTGTGCAGGCCCACGCCGATCAGCAGGATGCCCGCCGAGTAGAGCCAGGACATGGCCCACACGCCCCACAGGCCGTGGTGCGCGAGGTGGAACACGGGCCCGGCGAGGGCCGTGCCGATCAGGCTCACGGCGAGGGCGACGCCGACGGCGAGGCCCGCGCGCGCCCGCATCCGCAGGGCACCGCCGGCGGCACCGAGCGCGGCGACGGACGCGTACGAACCGATGCTCACCGCGACGAGCAGGAAGAACAGGCCCTGGCCCGTGGGGTCGTCGGGGACCGGCGGCGCCACGTTGGTGACCTTCAGGGGAGCGCCCTGGGCGGCGGCGAGGGGGGTGAAGACCTTCTCGGCGGCCAGCGCGCTCATGTCGGATCCGGCGGAGGCGACGAGCAGCTCGGGCGTCCTGGCGTCCGGGACGTAGGCGCCGGATATGTCGAGGGACTTCAGCGCGTCGACGGCCTGGGCGCGCGAGGCCAGGGTCCGCACGTCGAGGGCGTCGCCCGCCTCGGCCCCGACGGACCGGGCGAAGGCCTGGGCGCGGGCGTCCGTACCGACGACGGCGACGGGCATGTCGTGCGGTTCGGGCGTGACGAACGCGCTCATATAGGCCAGGCCCATGCCCAGACACATCAGCAGCGGGGTCAGGAGATGGACGAGGACGTGGCGCAGGGGGCCACGGGCAGGCGCCTGCATGCGGATCGCTCCAGAAGGTCGGCAGAAATAGTTGGCATATACAACTCTTACGTCATGTTGTACTGTACAACCATTGGCGCCGGGGTGGAAACACGGCACGTGACGCGGGGTGCGACCGGGTCCTGGCGCGGTGGACACGAGGAGGCGGAGGGGCCGTGGCCGACCGGGACGACGCGATCGAGACGATCCAGCGGGAGATGACCGCGTTCGCGCGGCGTGCGCGCGCCACCGCCGCGCGGATGCACCCCGAGCTCTCGCTCGTCTCCTTCACCCTCCTGAGTCATCTGGAGTACCAGCAGGGCTGCCGTGCCACGGACCTTGCCGCGCACTACACGCTGGACAAGTCGACCATCAGCAGGCAGGTGGCGGCCCTGGAGAAGGGGGGTCTGGTGGAGCGCCGTCAGGACCCGGCCGACCACCGCGTGCACGTGCTGCATCTGACCGAGCGCGGGGAGGGGGTGCTCGCGCAGGTCACGGACAGCCGCCGGATCGCCTTCCACGAGCGGCTCGCGGGCTGGAGCGGGCCGGATCTGGAGCGGTTCGCGGAGTATCTGCTGCGGTACAACGCGGGCGCGGAGGGCGGCCCGGGCGCGGGGCCCGAGAGGCTCGCCGAGTAGCCCCAGGCCCGCGGGGCCCGGAGCGGGCGCTCGCGAGGGTGCCTGAAATATATTGCACGAGACGTATCGTCTCGCTTATGGTCGGTCCATGACCTCACGCAAGCGTGCCCACATCGCCATGTTCTCCATCGCCGCCCACGGGCACGTGAACCCGAGCCTGGAAGTGATCCGGGAGCTCGTGGCCCGCGGCCACCGCGTCACGTACGCCATCCCGCACGCCTTCGAGGAGAAGGTCGCCGAGACCGGCGCCGAGCCCGTGCTCTACCGCACCACCCTGCCCGGCGCGGACGACGACCCGGAGGCCTGGGGCGACACCCTGCTCGACAACGTGGAGCCGTTCCTGGCCGACGCCGTGCAGGCCCTGCCGCAGCTGGCGGCGGCGTACGAGGGCGACGAGCCGGACCTCGTCCTGCACGACATCACCTCGTACCCGGCCCGGGTCCTCGCCCGCCGCTGGGGCGTGCCCGAGGTCTCGCTCTCGCCGAACCTGGTGGCCTGGGAGGGGTACGAGGAGGAGGTCGCCGAGCCCCTGTGGGCGGAGCCCCGGCGGACCGAGCGCGGCCGGGCGTACTACGAGCGCTTCGAGAACTGGCTGACGGAGAACGGGGTCACCCAGCACCCCGACCCCTTCGTCGGCCGCCCGCCCCGCTCCCTCGTCCTGATCCCCAAGGCGCTCCAGCCGCACGCCGACCGGGTCGACGAGAGCGTGCACACCTTCGTCGGCGCCTGCCAGGGCGACCGCGCCGCGCAGGGCGACTGGGAGCGCCCGGCGCACGCGGAGAAGGTGCTCCTCGTCTCCCTCGGCTCGTCCTTCACCAAGCAGCCGGGCTTCTACCGCGAGTGCGTCAAGGCCTTCGGTGACCTGCCGGGATGGCATGTGGTGCTCCAGATCGGCGGGCACGTCGACGTGGGCGAACTCGGCGACGTGCCGGCCAACGTCGAGGTGCGCCGCTGGGTGCCGCAGCTCGCGGTCCTGCGGAAGGCGGACGCGTTCATCACGCACGCGGGCGCGGGCGGCAGCCAGGAGGGCCTCGCGACGGAGACGCCGATGGTCGCCGTGCCGCAGGCCGTCGACCAGTTCGGCAACGCCGACATGCTCCAGGCCCTCGGCGTCGCCCGGCACCTTCCGATGGAGGAGGCCGACGCGCGGACGCTGCGCGAGGCGGTGCTCGCGCTCGTCGACGATCCGGAGGTGGCGCGCAGGCTGAGCGAGGTGCGCTCGGCGATGACGGGGGAGGGCGGCACGCGGCGGGCGGCCGATCTCATCGAGGAGGAGATCGTGCGCGGCCGGCGTGACGGCGGCGTGAAGAGGGGAGGCGTCAGCGCGTGACCGTTTGGTGGCGCTTCAGACCTGGTTGGCCGGGATTGGCGCTTGGTGCGGCATGGCCTGACACGGCATGACATAACGCTCTGTCAGACCATTCGGTAACGGCTGGGTCATTCGATAACGCTCGGATAACGCGCGTGCGTGCTGGCACATGCATGGACCCGACCCACTGGTTCGACCCTTACCCCCCGTCAAAGGTTGCATGGGCCACTTCTTGTTCCTTGGGGCAACGGCTTCCTAGCGTGAGGTGAACTTCATTCGAACGCCAGGAAGTTGACCCATGTCACAACAGTCCCTGCGACGCGACACGGCCGAGCGACGGGAGGCCCGGGAGATACCGCCCCTCGCCGAGGCGCGCCGCATCACCGAGAAGAAGCGCGACGCCTGGTGGACCGTGCTGCTCGTCGACCCCGTCGCCACGCCGCTCGTCCGCCAGACCGCGCTGCGCACCCGGATCACGCCGAACCAGATCACCTGGGGCGCGTTCCTGCTCGGTCTCGGCTCCGCGGCGTGCTTCGCCCTCGGTGACTGGCGGTGGCTGTGCCTCGGCGCCGTGATCTACCACCTGAGCTTCATCCTGGACTGCATGGACGGCAAGGTCGCGCGGCTCACCGGCCAGGGCTCGGTCTTCGGGGCGTGGCTCGACTTCGTCTTCGACCGGATCCGCGTGATGGTGTGCGGGGTCGCCCTGATGGCCGGGCAGTACGAGCGCACCGGGGACGTGACCTACGTCTGGCTCGCGCTCGCCGTGGTCGGGCTCGACACGCTGCGGTACATCAACTCCCTTGAGATCTTCAAGGTCCGCTACACCATGCGCAAGCAGATCAAGGCACGGGTGCGGGCCGCGCGGCGGGCGGAGAACCAGGCCGAGCTCGCGTTCATGGAGGACCTGCTGCGGGAGAACCCCGAGGCGGACGTGGAGCGGGACCAGGCCGTCGGGGCGGGCGTGCCCGGGGAGCCGGAGGCGTTCGCGGGCCAGGTGGCCGCGCCGGTGGGGGCGGGGCTGTCCGGGGAGGGCGGCGCGCCCGCGCCCGCCCGGCCCTCCAAGCAAGTCATTGACCTGCACCAGGAGTTCCGGCACCGCTTCCCCGCCTATCTGCGGGCGCGGTCCTTCCTGCTGCGGCACCGCATCCGTACGCACCTCGTGAGCGGGGTCGAGTTCCAGATGGGCGTCTTCATCCTCGGGCCGCTCTTCGACGCGGTGATCCCGGCGACCATCGTCTCGGGCGCGCTGCTGCTCGTCTTCGAACTCGCCATCATCTACAAGCTGCTCCTGTCGACCCGGGACTTCACGCGGACGATCGACTCCTTCGAGCAGCCGGTCTCCGCGGCGGCCTAGCCGCCGCCGAAGGTCTTCTGCGTCCTGCCCGCTCGGGGGAGGGGCAGGGCGCAGAGGGAGGCTGGGGGAGGCGGGGTGCCCGAAGTGTCGTGGGCGGGGCGATTTGTTATTACAGAACCTTGTTGAACAAGTCACAGCCGCATGAAGGTATTGATCTGCGCGCGTCATTCAGACAGGGTTTCGTCCCAACGCCCGGAGATCTTCAGTTCTTTCGGAGCGAACCGGGCGCCGCAGTGAAAGCTTGACAACCCCACAAAGCACCACATCCCCCCACAACACCCCACGAGGAGACCCCTCTTCATGGCAGCTCACAAGCGCGCTCGCACGATGAAGCTCACCGCAGGGATAGCCACCGCCGCCACCGCGATCGGCGTGACCGTCTTCGCCGGTACGTTCGCCGGCGCCTCGACCCCCACCGAGGGCAAGGTGTACGGCACCGACGCCAAGGGCGCCGTGGCCGGAAGCTACATCGTCCTGCTCGACGAGAAGGCCAGCAACGACGCCAAGGCCGACCTCGCCGAGGAGTACGGCGGCGACCTCAGCCGCACCTACTCCTCGGCCGTCAACGGCTTCTCCGCCAAGGGCCTGAGCGAGACCGAGGCCAAGCGCCTCGCCGCCGACCCGGCCGTCGGCAAGGTCGTGCAGAACAAGAAGTTCTCCATCAAGGCCACCCAGGACGACCCGCCGTCGTGGGGCCTGGACCGCGTCGACCAGGCCGACACGGCGGGCGACAAGAAGTACACCTACCCCGACCAGGCCGGTGAGGGCGCGACCGCGTACGTCATCGACACCGGCGTGCGCGTCAGCCACAAGGACTTCGGCGGCCGCGCGGTCTCCGGGTTCGACGCGGTCGACAACGACGACAACGCGGACGACGGCAACGGCCACGGCACCCACGTCGCGGGCACCATCGCGGGCTCGGCGCACGGCCTCGCCAAGAAGGCGAAGATCGTCGCGGTGCGCGTCCTGGACGACCAGGGCTCCGGCACCACCGAGCAGGTCGTCGCGGGCATCGACTGGGTCACCAAGAACCACAAGGGCCCCTCCGTCGCCAACATGAGCCTCGGCGGCGGCGCCGACGAGGCCCTGGACGAGGCCGTCCGCAAGTCCATCGCCTCCGGCGTCACCTTCGCGGTGGCCGCGGGCAACGAGTCGAGCGACGCGAGCCAGGGCTCCCCGGCGCGCGTCAAGGAGGCCATCACGGTCGCCTCCTCCACGAAGGACGACCAGCAGTCGGACTTCTCCAACTTCGGCTCCGCCGTGGACATCTACGCCCCGGGCTCGGACATCACCTCCGACTGGAACACCGGTGACGACGCCACCAAGACGATCTCCGGTACGTCCATGGCGACCCCGCACGTCGTCGGCGCCGCCGCCCTGTACGTGGCCGCGCACCCCGACGCCAAGCCCGCGGACGTCGCCAAGGCGCTGACCGACGGCGCGACGCCGGACAAGATCTCCAACCCGAGCGAGGGCACGCCCAACAAGCTCCTGAAGGTCGTCGAGTAGGTCGCGGCCGGGTCGCCGCACCGCCGCACGGCGGGGCGGCGGCCCTCTTCGGACCGGCGGCCGTCGTGCCCACCCCCACGGGGCGCGACGGCCGCCTTATCGTGTGCGCATGGCGACGAAGATCTACGCGGCGCTGCTGCGCGGCGTGAACGTGGGCGGCAGCAGGAAAGTGCCGATGGCCCGGCTGCGCGCGCTCCTCGAAGGGCTCGGGCTCACCGGCGTACGGACGTACCTGCAGAGCGGGAACGCGGTGTTCGCGGCGGACCACGGCGACGAGGACGTCCTCGCGGCCGAGCTCGCGGCGGCCCTGGAGCAGGAGTTCGGCTTCGGCGTGGACCTCCTTGTGCGCGACCACGCGTATCTGCGGGCGGTGGTCGACGCCTGCCCCTTCCCCGCCGCCGACCTCGAAGGCAGGCAACTGCACGTCACGTACTTCTCCGGGCCCGTGGACGCCGCCCGCTTCGCCGCGCTCGACCAAGCGGGCTTCCTGCCGGAGGAGTTCCGCCTCGGTGAGCGCGCCCTGTATCTGTACGCGCCCGAAGGGCTCGGCCGGTCCCGGCTCGGCGAGGCCCTGGGGCGCCCCGCCCTCACCAAGGGCCTCGTCGCCACCAGCCGGAACTGGAACACCGTGACCAAGCTCGCGGAGCTGACCGAGACCCCGGGGGCCGGACGATGACCGACCGCTCGCCCGCCGTGGAGGCGGCCATCGAGAACGAGCTGCGCCTGCTCGACCCCGAGGTGCGGGCCTCGCCCGAGCTGTTCGGCGATCTGCTGCACCCCGAGTTCACCGAGTTCGGCGCCTCGGGCGCGCGCTGGGACCGGGCGTCGATCGTCCGGGTCCTCACCGCGAGCGCCGAGCCCGGCGCCCGGCCCGTCACGACCTCCCGCATGCGGGGCGTGCAGCTCGCCGACGACCTGGTGCACCTGACGTTCGACACCGACAGCAACGGCCGTCTGGTGCACCGCAGTTCGCTGTGGCGGCGCACGGGCGACGGCTGGCTGCTCTGGTTCCACCAGGGCACGCCGTTCACGCCCGCCGAGGCGGGCGGCCACGGCTGACGGGGCGGGCGCTCACGCGGCGCGCGGCAGCGTGACGGTGCGGACGCCGCGGTAGGTCGTGTGCGAGACGATCTCGGTGGGCACCGCGAGCCGCGGATCGGCGAGCAGCCGCCGCACGGCAGCGGGCCGCCCCGGGTCCGAGGCGTGTCCGGCCGCCGAGGTGACGGCGGCGACGGCGTCGAGCAGCGCGAGGTCCGCCGCAGTGACCTCGGCGTCGTCCTTCTCGATCAGCCCCCAGCCGTCCCACGGCAGCGGTTCCGTGCCGCCGAGCGCGGCGAGGTCGGCCACCACGTCGGCGCGCACGAGCCCGAGCCCCTTGATGTCGGGCACGGAGAACACGCCGAAGGTCTCCGGGTCCGCGCGCCCCTCCCGGCACGCCCGCCAGGCGTCACCGGCGACCAGGAACGCGTCGCGCGGCACGTCCATCGGGTCGAACGCCGTGTCGTGCAGGCCGCCGTACACCTGTGGGTCGGCGAGGACCCAGCCGCGCCCCTCGCACCAGTACTCCGTCACCCAGTGGTTGTCGTGGAACCCCTCCTTGAAGTACGTGCCGTAGCCGCCCCTGAGCCGCGCCGGGGTGCCGGTCTCGCGCAGGAGCGCGCACAGCAGCAGCGCGAAGTCCCGGCAGGTGGCGACGAACCGCGCCGCGGGCCCGCGCTCCTCGGTGAGCGGGGTGTCGCCGCGCTCGCGCAGGACGCGCAGGACCTCCGTGACGTACCGGGACTCGGCGTCCCCGTGCAGCCGTTCGTCGGGCACCGTCCAGCCGCAGGTCTCCCGCTCCTCGCGGTGCATCAGCACGCCCCGCACCATGGCGGCCAGCGCCTCGGGGGAGCGGGGCAGCGGGTCCGGGCCGAGCAGGGCGTCGAGGTGGGGGCCGGGGGTGCTGTACGGGCTGTGGTTCAGGTAGTCGCTGTCCATGAGGGACAGGCTGAGGTCTGCCCCTGGGGCAAGGTCCAGAGGTGGCGGGCCGCCGGGCCGCCGGCTAAGCGGTCTTGTGGAAGTGTGGTGCGGTCCGGCAGCGCCCCGAAGGGGCGCGAGGAACTGCGCGACCAGCCACAACGGACCCGCAGTCGATCGACGCCCCATCGCGGCCATTCCAGCGAAGCGCTGAGCGGGCCACCGGGCCGCCAGGCCGTTGGGCGCTGGGCCGGATCGCGGGGCCGGGCCGCCGCGCCCGGGCGTGATTGGCCCAGAAAAGTCCCCTGAAAGTGGCCCCTTCCACTGTGCCACCCCTGGCTAGTGTTTCCGCCATGACCACCACAGCGCCCCGCCCGACGCCCGCCGCCGACGCCGCCACGACCGCCACCCGCGTCGACTTCTACTTCGACCCGGCCTGCCCCTTCGCGTGGATCACCTCCCGCTGGCTCCTGGAGGTCGAGCGCCACCGCGACCTGGACCTGCGCTTCCACGTGATGAGCCTCTACCTGCACAACGTGGGCAACGACCTGCCCGACTGGTACCGGGAGCTCGTCGACAAGTCGCTCGGCGTGGTCCGCGTCGTGACGGCCGCCGCCGAGCGGCACGGCGAGGGGGTGCTGCGCGATCTGTACACGGCCCTCGGCACCCGCATCCACGAGCGGAAGATCCGTGAGCACACGGACTTCGGCGCGGTCGTGCGCGAGGCCCTCGCCGAGACCGGCCTCCCGGCGGAGCTCGCGGAGGCCGCGTCCCGCACGGCGTACGACGAGGCCCTGCGCCGCAGCCACGAAGCGGGCAAGGAGCCGGAGTCCGACGCCTACGTCGGCACGCCCACGGTCCACGTCGACGGCACGGTCTGGTTCGGCCCGGTGCTGCGGGCGATACCGCGCGGCGAGGAGGCGGCCCGCCTCTTCGACAGCTTCCGCGTCCTGGCGGGCCATCCGGACCTGTTCGAACTGAAGCGGACGCGGACGGGCGGGCTCGACTTCGGCTGAGCGGAAGGGGTGGAGGGTGCTAGCCGACGGCGGGCAGATCCAGCAGCCCCGCCGTGAGGCGCCCCGGCAGTGCGGACGGGTGGGCGAAGTCCGCGGCGAAGCGGCGGCACGCGTCGAACCGCTCCAGCAGCACCCGGGCGACGAACGGCGAATCCCCCAGCACGCCCCCGAGCACGTCGGCCTCGGCGGCCCCCCGGGCGATCCGGTCGGGCAGGAACCCGGGAGCCAGTACATAGGGAGCGACGGCCACCCGCCGCACCCCGGGCACGTCCCGCAGCAGGTGGACGGCCCGCTCGGTGGGGGGCAGTGCCGCGGAGGCGAACGCAGGCCGCACGGCGCACCAACCGGTACGCCGCCACTCCCGCGCGATGTCAGCGATCACTGCGATCGCCTCCGGGTCCGTGGAGCCAGCCGAGGCGAGGACCACCCCGGTCGTGGCCTTGTCGGCGGGGTCGAGCCCCGCCTCGTACAGCCGCTGTTCGAGCGCGGCGAGCAGCAGCGGCGAGGGGCCGAGCACCCCCGCCTGCCGCACCCGCATGCCCGCCGGGGCCGCGCGGAGCACGGCGGGGATGTCGGCCTTCGCGTGGAAGGCACGGGTCAGCAGGAGCGGCTGGGCGACGACGTCCCGCACGCCGGCGGCGGCCAGGGACGCGAGGACGTCCGGCACGGCGGGCGTGTCGAAGTCGAGGAAGCCGACCTCCACCCGCAGCCCCGGGCGCAGCGCCCGCACGCGGTGCACCAGCGCGCGCACCGTCGCGGCGTGCCGCGGGTCGCGGCTGCCGTGGGCGATGACCAGGAGTGCGGGGGAGGCGGCGGTGTGCATCGTGATCACTTCACCAACAGGCCGCGGCTGCGCAGGACCCACCGCTCCAGCGGGCTGAAGATCAGCAGGTCGATGGCGATGCCGACGATCAGGATCAGCAGGATGGCGAGGAAGACCTGCGACATGCTGCTGTTGGTGCGGCCCGCCTCCAGGAGCTGGCCGAGCCCCATCCCGAGGTCCGGCGACTGCGCGATGATCTCGGCGGCCATCAGCGACCGCCAGGAGAACGCCCAGCCCTGCTTCAGACCCGCCAGATACCCGGGAAGCGCGGCGGGCATGACGATGTGCCAGGTCCCGCGGAGCCCGGTGGCGCCGAGCGTGCGGCCCGCCCGCAGGAACAGCGGCGGCACCTGGTCCACGCCCGCGACCAGGCCGTTGGCGATCGACGGCACGGCGCCGAGCAGGATCACCGCGTACATCATCTTGTCGTTGAGGCCGAGCCAGATCACCGCCGGGGGCACCCACGCCACGGACGGCAGCGACTGGAGCCCCGACAGGACGGGCCCGATGGCCGCCCGGACGAAGCGGACGCGCGCCACGAGCAGACCGAGCGGCGTGCCGATGGCCAGCGCCATGAGGAAGCCGAGCATGCCGCGCGAGACGGACGTCCAGATGTAGTCGAGCAGGGTGCCCTGCCGCCAGGCGAGTTCGACCTCCTGCCACACCGCGTCCGGCGAGGGCAGTTTGTAGCTGTCGGTCACCTCCGCCCAGACGAGGATCTGCCAGACCACGAGGACGAGCAGGACCGCCGTGACCGGCGGCAGGACCTTCTGCACCAGCGTCTCGCGCAGCGGGGCGCGCCGCGTCTGGACGGTGTCCAGGGCGTCGAGGCCCGCCTCCAGGCCCGCCAGGTCGTGGGCGTCCCGCCCGTCGCCCGTGGTCGGCGCGGGGGTCGTCGTGTCAGTGCTGCCCATGGCGGCGGATCTCCCCACGCAGTTCTTCGGTGATCTCGACGGACAGCTCGGCCACGGCCGTGTCCTCGATGCGGCGCGGCTGCTCGATGCCGACGGTCCACTCGCGCGCCACCCGGCCGGGCCGCGAGGACAGCAGGACCACGCGCTGGGCGAGCCGTACCGCCTCGCGGACGTTGTGCGTGACGAACAGGACCGAGACGCCGGTCTCGCGCCAGATCCGGGTCAGCTCGTCGTGCAGCACGTCCCGGGTGATCGCGTCGAGCGCCGCGAACGGCTCGTCCATGAGCAGCAGCTTGCTGTCCTGGGCGAGCGCGCGGGCCAGGGCGACCCGCTGGCGCATGCCGCCGGACAGCTCGTGCACGCGCTTGCCGTACGCGCCCTCGAGCCGGACGAGCGCGAGCAACTCCTCGGCCCTGGGGCGGCGTTCGGCCTTGGCCAGGCCGCGCAGCTTCAGGGCGAGCTCGATGTTCTTGCCCGCGGTCAGCCACGGGAACAAGGCGTGCTCCTGGAACATCAGGGCCGGGCGGCCGTCGGTGCCGATGCTGCCGGCGCTCGGCCGGTCGAGCCCGGCCACGAGGTTGAGCAGCGTCGACTTCCCGCAGCCCGAGGCCCCCAGGAGGGTGACGAACTCCCCCTGGCCGACGTCCAGCGTGATGTCGTCCAGGACGAGCTGGCGCCCGGCCGGTGTGGCGAAGGACTTCGAGACGTGCTGGATGCGCGCGGCGACCCCGCCCGCGTCCGTGGTGTGCGAGGCCTGTGCGGCGCCCTGCGGTGCCTTGGCAAGCGTCGTGCCCATGGTCGTCACCTCCTGAGAACCTGAACTGTGGGCGATGCCGGGTTACTTGACGCCGAGGCCGGCGTCGTCGACCGCGGGCTCGCCCGCCGCCTTCAGGACCTTGTTCAGCGGGCCCAGGTCGTAGATGCCCTTGAGGTCGGGCCGCTCCAGGAGGCCCGCCGTCACGGCGTGCTCGGCCTCGGTGTCGAGCGTCGCCGCCAGCGGGTCGTTGGTGAACTGGATCGACTTCCAGGCCGGGTCGAGGACCTGCGCGGGCAGGGCCTTGCCGGAGTACTGCTTCAGCTTGGCGTTGGCGGCGGCCTTGGCCTTGGCCGGGTTGTCCTTGATGAACTGGTTCGCCTTCACCGCGCCCCGCAGGACGGCCTCGACGACCTTCGGGTGGTCCTTGAGGAACTGCTGGCGCACGATGACGTTCGTGATCACGAACTTCTTGTCGGGCCACAGGTCGGCCTCGTCGAGGAGCACCTTCGCGCCCTCGGCCACCAGCTTGGACGCGGTCGGCTCCGGCACCCAGGCGCCGTCGATCGAGCCGGACTTGTAGGCGTCCGGGGTGATCTTGTTGTCGGTGCGGACCACGGAGACGTCGCCCTTGCCGCTCTGGGCGTCGACCTTCCAGCCCTTCTCCTTGATCCAGTTGAGGAAGGCCACGTCCTGGGTGTTGCCGAGCTGGGGGGTGGCGATCTTCTTGCCCTTGACGTCGTCCAGGGACTTGATCTTCTTGGGGTTCACCACGAGCTTCACGCCGCCGGACGCCGAACCGCCGATGATGCGCAGGTTCTCGCCGTCGGACTTGGTGTAGCCGTTGATGGCGGGCGACGGGCCGATCCAGCCGATGTCGATGGACTTGGAGTTGAGCGCCTCGATCTCCGAAGGACCCGCGTTGAACTGCGCGTACGACGCCTTGGTGGCGCCCAGCTCCTTCTGGAACAGGCCCTCGTGGTCGCCGACGAGCGCCGTGCCGTGGGTGAGGTTCGGGAAGTAGCCGATCTTCACCTCGTCCAGACCCTCGATCTTCTTCGCGTCGGCGGCGATCTTCGCCTTGCCGCTGTCGTCCTTGTCGGAGTCCGAGCCGTATCCGCAGGCGGAGAGCGTGAGCGCGAGCAGGGGGAGGGCGGCCGCGGCGGCCAGGCGGCGGGCGCGGGCCGGGTGCGGGGCGCGGGGAGACAGGGGACCGGAGGTGCGGATGGCTGGCACGGGAGGGGTTCCTCTCGTTGGCCCGGCGGGAGCACGGTTCAGGGCGCGGCCGGGTGGATGTCGGCGGATCTTCGTCTGCGTGCGAAGGGACGGCGGGGGGTGAGGGCGCGCGAGCGGTGCGCGTACGTCATCGCACACATCGCGTGACACCGCCGGACCCGGCGCCGAGGGCGCCGCTGCCCACGCGGCCGCCCTCCTTCGCGAAGGTCGAGAAGACATCGGGAGAGGACACGGTCAGAAGTCCCACCCTTCCTCGTCGTCCGCGGCGGGCGCGGGTGCCTCGGCCTTGGCGAAGGCCTCGCCCGCCATCCCGGCGGCGAGCGTCGTGCCGTCCGCCGGGTCGATCAGGAGGAAGGAGCCGGTGCGGCGCGAGTCGGCGTACGCGTCGAGCGCGAGCGGCTCGGCGGTGCGCACCAGGACGCGGCCGATGTCGTTGGCGGCGAGGAGCCCCGGGTTCGGGTGCTGTGACAGGTCGTCCAGGGTGAGCCGCGACGGGATCTGCTTCACGATCGCCTTGACCGTGCGGGTGGTGTGCTTGAGCAGCACCCGCTGGCCCACGCGCAGCGGCGTGTCGGCGACGTGGCAGACGGTGGCGGCGATGTCCTGGGTGGCCGTCGGCGTATCACTGCTCGGGACGATCATGTCACCACGTGAGATGTCGAGGTCGTCCTCCAGGAGCACGGTCACGGACTGCGGCGTCCACGCCACGTCCACCGCCCTGCCGAGCAGATCGATGCCCGCGACCTTCGTGGTGCGCCCCGACGGCAGCACCGTCACCTCGTCGCCGACGCGGAAGGTGCCCGCGGCGATCTGCCCCGCGTAGCCGCGGTAGTCGGGGTGCTCGGCGGTCTGCGGCCGGATCACGTACTGCACCGGGAGGCGCGCGTGGCAGCCGGTCAGGTCGTGGCTGACGGGCACGGTCTCCAGGTGCTCCAGGACGGTCGGGCCGCCGTACCAGTCCATGTTCGAGGACGGCTCCACCACGTTGTCCCCGGCGAGCGCCGAGATCGGGATCGCGGTGACCTCCGGGACGCCCAGCTCCGTGGCGTACGCGGTGAACTCCTCGGAGATCTTCGCGAAGACCGGCTCCGCGTACGCGACGAGGTCCATCTTGTTCACCGCGAGCACCACGTGCGGCACGCGCAGGAGCGCGGCCACCGCGGCGTGGCGGCGGGTCTGCTCGATCACGCCGTTGCGCGCGTCGACCAGGACCACGGCGAGGTCGGCGGTGGAGGCGCCGGTGACCATGTTGCGGGTGTACTGCACGTGGCCCGGCGTGTCGGCCAGGATGAACCGGCGGCGCGGGGTCGCGAAGTAGCGGTACGCCACGTCGATGGTGATGCCCTGCTCGCGCTCGGCCCGCAGGCCGTCGGTGAGCAGCGCCAGGTCGGGCCCCTCGGCGCCGCGGCTGCGCGAGGCGTGCTCGACGGCCTCCAGCTGGTCGGCGAGGACCGACTTGGAGTCGTGCAGGAGGCGGCCGACCAGTGTGGACTTGCCGTCGTCGACGGAGCCCGCGGTGGCGAAGCGCAGCAGTGTGGTGGCGAAGGGCCCGGCCAGGTGTTCCGCGGTGGTGCTGGTCATGGTTAGAAGTACCCTTCGCGCTTGCGGTCTTCCATCGCGGCCTCGGAGAGCTTGTCGTCGGCCCGGGTCGCGCCGCGCTCGGTGAGCCGGGACGCCGCGATCTCCGCGATGACGGCGTCGAGGGTGGTCGCGTCGGAGTCGACGGCCCCGGTGCAGGACATGTCGCCGACGGTGCGGTAGCGGACCTGGCGGGTCTCGACGGCCTCGCCGTCCCTGGGGCCGCCCCAGTCCCCGCCGGTCAGCCACATGCCGCCGCGCAGGAACACCGGGCGCTCGTGGGCGAAGTAGATCTCGGGCAGCTCGATCCCCTCGCGGGCGATGTACTGCCACACGTCCAGCTCGGTCCAGTTGGACAGCGGGAAGACGCGCACGTGCTCGCCCGGGGCGTGCCGGCCGTTGTAGAGCTGCCACAGCTCGGGCCGCTGGCGGCGCGGGTCCCACTGCGAGAACTCGTCCCGCAGCGAGAACACCCGCTCCTTGGCGCGGGCCTTCTCCTCGTCGCGGCGGCCGCCGCCGAAGACCGCGTCGAAGCGCTCGGCGGCGATCCTCTCCGTCAGCGGCAGCGTCTGGAGCGGGTTGCGGGTGCCGTCGGGGCGCTCCTTGAGCACGCCGCGGTCGATGTAGTCCTGCACGGACGCCACGTGCAGCCGCAGCCGGTGCGCGGCGACCACGCGGTCGCGGTACTCGATGACCTCGGGGAAGTTGTGCCCGGTGTCGACGTGGAGCAGCGAGAAGGGCACCGCGGCCGGGGCGAAGGCCTTCAGCGCCAGGTGCAGCATGACGATGGAGTCCTTGCCGCCGGAGAACAGGATCACCGGCCGCTCGAACTCGCCCGCCACCTCGCGGAAGATGTGGACGGCCTCGGACTCCAGGGCGTCCAGGTGGCTGAGCGCGTAGGGCCCTTCGGCCTCCTGGGCGGCCGGGGCCCGCTCGGGCTGCGACGCGTCCTCGGTCGCGGCGGCGGCGGTCGTCATGCGGTGACCCTCTCGTTGGCTTCTGCGCCCGCGCGGCGCACGGGTGCGGGCGTCGTCGGCAGCGGCCGGGCGGCCGTCGTCGGCGCGCTCACACGACACCCCGCTGCGTCAGCAGCTCCAGGACGGCCGCCGCGGACTCCCGCACCGTCTGGTCCTGCGACTCCACGCGCAGGTCGGGCGACTCGGGCTCCTCGTACGGGTCGTCGACGCCGGTGAGCCCGGACAGCTCGCCCGCGGCCTGCTTGGCGTACAGGCCCTTCACGTCGCGTACGGAGCACACCTCCACCGGCGTGGCGACGTGCACCTCCAAGTAGGCGGTTCCGCCCGCCTGGTGGCGCTTGCGCACCGCCTCGCGGCTGTCCGCGAACGGGGCGATCACGGGGACGAGCGCGAGCACGCCGTTGCGGGCGAGCAGCTCGGCGACGAACCCGATGCGCTGCACGTTCGTGTCGCGGTCCGCACGGCTGAAGCCGAGGCCCGCCGAGAGGAACTCACGGATCTCGTCGCCGTCGAGCACCTCGACCGCGCGGCCCCGCTCGCGCAGGGTGCGCGCCAGCTCGTACGCGATGGTGGTCTTGCCCGCGCTCGGCAGGCCGGTGAGCCAGACGGTGGCTCCGGTCACGTCGGTCTCCTGGACGGGTCGGGGGGCGGTCATCCGTGCAGCCCGCATTCGGTCTTGGTGCGCCCGGCCCAGCGGCCCGCGCGCGCGTCCTCGCCGTCGAGGAGGCGCCGGGTGCACGGGGCGCAGCCCACGGAGCCGTAGCCGTCCATGAGCAGCGGGTTGGTGAGCACGCCGTGCTCGGCGACGTAGGCGTCCACGTCGCCCTGCGTCCAGCGGGCGATGGGGGAGACCTTCACCTTGCGGCGCCGGTCGTCCCAGCCGACCACGGGCGTGTGCGCGCGGGTCGGCGACTCGTCGCGGCGCAGCCCCGTGGCCCACGCCAGATAGGGCGTCAGGCCGTCCTCCAGGGGCTTGACCTTGCGTAGCGCGCAGCACAGGTCGGGGTCGCGGTCGTGCAGCCGCGGGCCGTACGCGGCGTCCTGCTCGGCCACGGTCTGGGCCGGCGTCAGGGTGAGGACGTTGACGTCCATCACGGCCTCGACGGCGTCGCGGGTGCCGATGGTCTCCGGGAAGTGGTAGCCGGTGTCGAGGAACACCACGTCCACGCCGGGGCGCGCGCGGGAGGCGAGGTGGGCGACCACCGCGTCCTCCATCGACGAGGTCACGCAGAAGCGGGCGCCGAAGGTGTCGGCCGCCCAGGTGAGGACCTCCAGGGCGGAGGCGTCCTCCAGGTCGCGCCCGGCCTGCTCGGCGAGCGCCCGCAGCGCGTCGGCGGGGGTGTCGTCCCGCACCTGCTGGATGGTCGTCATATCGCTGCCTCTCCACCGTCGTTGCGCCGAAGCCCACGGGTGAGCAACCCGAGGAACTTCAGTTGGAAGGCACGGTTGCACGCCGCGCATTCCCATGCGCCATGGCCCTGCTCACTGGGACGCAGGTCCTCGTCGCCGCAGTAGGGGCAGTAGAAGGGGGCGGCCCGCTCGCTCATGGTGTGGTCCTCGTCTCGCTCGCGGCGCTCACGACAGGGCGTCCTCGTCGGCCCGCGCGGCCCAGGCGGCGAACCGCTCGCCGTCCGCGCGCTCCGCCTGGAAGCGCTTGAGCACCCGCTCCACGTAGTCCGGCAGGGCGGCGGAGGTCACCTTCAGGCCGCGCACCTTGCGGCCGAACCCGGCCTCCAGGCCGAGCGCGCCGCCCAGGTGCACCTGGAAGCCCTCGACCTGGTCGCCGTTCTCGTCCAGGACGAGCTGGCCCTTGAGGCCGATGTCGGCGACCTGGATGCGGGCGCAGGCGTTCGGGCAGCCGTTGATGTTGATGGTGATCGGCTCGTCGAAGTCCGGGATGCGGCGCTCCAGTTCGTCGATGAGCGAGGCGCCGCGCGCCTTGGTCTCGACGATGGCGAGCTTGCAGAACTCGATGCCCGTGCAGGCCATGGTGCCGCGCCGGAAGGAGGAGGGGCGCACCGTGAGGTCGAGCGACTCCAGGCCCGCCACCAGGGACGCGACCTGGTCCTCGGCCACGTCGAGGACGATCATCTTCTGCTCGGCGGTGGTGCGGAGGCGGCCCGAGCCGTGCCCGGCGGCGAGGTCGGCGATCTTCGTCAGGGTGGTGCCGTCGACGCGGCCGACGCGCGGGGCGAAGCCCACGTAGTAGTTGCCGTCCTGCTGCCGGTGCACGCCCACGTGGTCGCGCCAGCGCTGGAGGGGCTGCTCGGGCGCGGGCCCGTCGACGAGCTTGCGCAGCAGGTACTCGTCCTCCAGGACCCGGCGGAACTTCTCGACGCCCCAGTCGGCGAGGAGGAACTTGAGCCGGGCGCGGGTGCGCAGCCTGCGGTAGCCGTAGTCACGGAAGATCGAGATGACGCCCTCGAAGACGTCCGCCACCTCGTCGAGGGGCACCCAGGCGCCGAGCCGCTGGCCGATCTTGGGGTTGGTGGACAGGCCGCCGCCGACCCACAGGTCGAAGCCGGGCCCGCGCTCGGGGTGGCGCACGCCCACGAACGCGATGTCGTTGATCTCGTGCACCACGTCGAGCAGCGGCGAGCCGGAGATCGCCGACTTGAACTTGCGCGGCAGGTTCGAGAAGGCCGGGTTGCCCACGATGCGGCGGTGGATCTCGTCGATCGCGGGCGTGCCGTCGATGATCTCGTCCTCGGCGATCCCCGCGACGGGCGAGCCCAGGATGACGCGCGGGGTGTCGCCGCAGGCCTCCGTCGTGGACAGGCCCACGCCCTCCAGGCGGCGCCAGATCTCCGGCATGTCCTCGATGCGGATCCAGTGGTACTGGATGTTCTGCCGGTCGGTGATGTCGGCGGTGCCGCGCGCGAACTCCTGCGAGATCTCGCCGATCACGCGCAGCTGCTCGGTGGTGAGCCGCCCGCCGTCGATCCGCACCCGCAGCATGAAGTGCTCGTCGTCCAGCTCCTCGGGTTCCAGGATCGCGGTCTTTCCGCCGTCGATCCCGGGCTTGCGCTGGGTGTAGAGGCCCCACCAGCGCATCCGGCCGCGCAGGTCGTTGGGGTCGATGGAGTCGAAGCCGCGCTTGGAGTAGATCGTCTCAATGCGTGTCCGCACATTGAGACCGTCGTCGTCCTTCTTGAACTGCTCGTTGCCGTTCAGCGGCGTGAAGTGACCGGCGGCCCACTGGCCCTCGCCGCGGTGGCGGCCCGTCTTGCGACGGGGTGCGGCAGGCGTGGATCGGTCCGGGGCGGTGGCCATGGGTACGTCCTTCACAGCAGACTGAGAGCGGCTCTGACCTGCGCACTCGCGCGAAGGCGCGGCGGTGCGCGGGGAGGGGGTCAGTACAGGGAAAGCGGCGGTGCTGGGTCTCTCAGCTCGCCGGACACATGGCGCTGGACACGCGAACGAGGTCGACGTGACGTCGACTCACCAAGGCGATTCCAGCTCGAGACATGGCGAAAGCGTGGCACGCGCCTTTCGGGACCGTCCACCACCGTCTGCATTCTGGACGAAGTTGTCTCGAATAGTGGACAAGGGGGGGGGGTGTCGAGGCCTCGCGGGCGGCTCGAACGCCGGAGGGGCCGGTTGTGGCCCGTCCGGCGTTCGAGGACGAGGCGCGGAGCGCCGAAAAGGCGGGGGTGCGCTCAGCGCGGCTCCGCGTACGCCCCCGGCCACGGGCCCGGCGTCGGCTGCTCCGGCTGCTCAGCCGTCTCCGTGCGGAAGAGCTTGAACCCGCGCCGCACGTAGTTGTCCACGGCGTGCTCGCCGTCGAGGCTGCACGTGTGCAGCCACACCCGCTTCGTGGGCGCCCGCTCCGGCCACCGCTCGGCCAGGTCCCAGGCCCGCGCCGCGCCGTACGCCAGGAGGTGGCCGCCGATGCGCCGCCCCCGGAAGGCCGGGGCGAGGCCGAAGTAGAGGATCTCCACGGCCCCGTCGGCCTGCGGGTCGAGCTCGACGTACCCGGCCGGCGTGCCCTTCTCGTACGCCACCCACGTCTCCACGCCCGGCCGCGTCAGATGCTCCCGCCACTGTTCGTAGCTGAGCGAGAGGCGGTCGATCCACTGGATGTCGCCGCCGACGGCGCAGTACAGGAACCGGCTGAACTCGGGCGAGGGCACCTCGGCCCGCACGATCCGTACGTCGCCGTCCGGCACGGCGGCGGGCCGCAGATCGGTGGGAGCGGTCTGCTCCAGGGACCAGGTGGTGACAGTGATGCTCATGGCGGCCAGGGAATCACGGCTCCGCCCGGGGTCGCCACGAGGGGCCGGGGAGCGGGAATGACTCGTGTCACTCCGGCCGGGGTGCGGCGGCGGGCGCGCCCCCGCCCTCAGGGCACCGCGCCCGCCCGGGCCCGGATCACCGCCGGGGCCATGGAGTGCGGAAGCAGCCGCGTCACGTCGTCGGGCAGCACCAGATCGACGTCCGCCTCCTCGTGGAAGCGGTACGGGCGGTGCGCGACGAGGCCGCCCAGATAGCGCCGGACGCGGGACAGCTCGGCGCGCACGGTCACCGTGCGGCCGGGGTCGCCGAACAGGTCGGCGGCGAGGCCCGCCGCGCTGCGCCCCGCCCGCTGCGTACCGAGCAGATAGAGCAACTCGGCGTGGCGCGGCGACAGTTCGTGGGTCCAGCAGCCCGCGCTGCCGGTGACGGTGACCGACCAGCGGTGCGCCCCGCTGACGTCCACCACCACCCGGGTCGTGGCCGAGGTGGCGGCCACGGCGGCCTCGTCGTCCTCCACACGAAGGAGCCAGCCGCCGGGCAGCGGCGCCACCGCGCAGCGGCCGAGCGAGGGCAGCCACGCCCGGCCGTCCGTGAGGGACTTGGGCAGGGTGACCCGGTCCACCGGCGGCATCCCCGTGACCGCCGCGGTCCAGCCGTGCGCGTCCACCGCCACCGCGCGCCCGTCGAGGCGGGCGAGGAGCGGCGCCGCCACCGAGCGCAGCCGGTCCAGGGCGGTCAGATGCCCCTCGCGCAGCCGCGACTCGGCGAGCTTGGCGACCGAGCAGACCAGGGCGAGCGTCGCCGGGTGCATGGTGTCCAGCGGGCCGCTGATGTCGACGACGCCGAGCAGCCGCCCGTCGCGCGGGTCGGTGATGGGCGCGCCCGTGCACGTCCACGGGTGGTGCGAGCGCACGAAGTGCTCGGCGGCGAAGACCTGGACGGGGCGCCGGGTGACGATCGAGGTGCCCACGCCGTTGGTGCCGACCACGGTCTCGCGCCAGTCGGCGCCGACGTCGAAGCCGTGCCCGTCGGCCATCCTGAGCACGGACCTGTTGCCCTCGCGCCACAGCAGCCGCCCGTCGGCGTCCGCTATCACCATGATGTGCTGCGCCACGTCCGCGACGGACAGCAGCCCCTCGCGCAGCACCGGCAGGACGGCTCTGAGGGGCGAGGCCTGCCGCCGCCGCTCCACCTCGTCCGTGCTGAGGACCCCCGAGCGGAAGTCCCGCTCGGGGTCGACGCCGGTCGCCAGCATCCGGTCCCACGACGCGCCGATGACGGGCCGGGGTCCGAACCTGGCGCGCTGCCCCGTGATCCGGGCGTCCCGCATCTCCAGGATCGCCCGCGTGGCCTGGGCGGCGTTCGCGGCGGCGAGCCGCTCCAGGTCGAAGGTGGCGTGCGAGTTCATCACCGGTTTCCTCCCGCTCTCCGAGCAGGCCCACAGAGGGGACACGTACTCATCGTGCCCGTAGGGGCAGGCCGAAGGACATGCCTCGGCCGTGTTGTTGAAGACCGGAGTTGCAACCCCCTGCAACTCTGGCGAACAGTCGTGCGGTGTCCAAAACTTGGCAGCACGCCGCTTCGCGCGGCGCCCGTCCCGACGGGGACCTGAAGACCGGGGGTGGTGCCGTGTCGGCGCAGCACCACCCCCGTGACAGGGCCGCTCAGCGGCCCGCGGCCGCCTCTCAGAGGTGCACGGCCGCCCGCTCCACGACCGCCCCCAGATCCAGGCTGTGCGGCAGCGTGCCGAACGCCGCGCCCCAGTCCCCGCCGAGCCGCGAGGCACAGAACGCGTCCGCCACGGCGGGCGGCGCGTACCGCACGAGCAGCGAGCCCTGGAGCACGAGCGCCATCCGCTCCACGAGCCGCCGCGCCCGCCCCTCGATGCCCTCCAGGTCGGCGAGCTCGGTCAGCAGGTTCTTGATCGCCGCGTCCAGGCGGTGGTCGGCGCCGCGGGCCGCGCCCACCTCCTCCAGGAACGCGTTCAGGGCCAGTGGCTCCCGCTGGAGCGCGCGCAGCACGTCCAGGGCCTGGACGTTGCCCGAGCCCTCCCAGATCGAGTTCAGCGGCGACTCGCGCAGCAGCCTCGGCAGGCCCGAGTCCTCCACGTAGCCGTTGCCGCCCAGGCACTCCAGGGCCTCGGCGGCCAGGGGCGTGCACCGCTTGGTCACCCAGTACTTGGCGGCGGGCACCGCGAGCCGCAGGAAGGCCTGCTCGCGCTCGCTCCCGTCGTCGTACGCGGCCGCGAGGCGCAGCGCGAGCGTCGTCGCCGCCTCCGACTCCAGGGCCAGGTCCGCGAGCACGTTGCGCATGAGCGGCTTGTCGACGAGCCTGCCGCCGAACGCCTCCCGGTACGTGGCGTGGTGCACGGCCTGCGCCACGGCCTGGCGCATCAGCGCCGCCGAGCCGATCACGCAGTCGAGCCGGGTCGCCGCCACCATCTCGATGATGGTGCGCACCCCGCGCCCCTCCTCCCCGACCCGCCGCGCCCAGGTCCCGTCGAACTCGACCTCGCCGGAGGCGTTGGAGCGGTTTCCGAGTTTGTTCTTCAAGCGCTGAATCGCGAACGCGTTCCGTGAACCGTCGGCCAGAACTCGGGGAACGAGGAAACAGGTGAGACCGGATTCCGCTTGGGCGAGCACCAGGAATCCGTCGGACATGGGAGCGGAACAGAACCACTTGTGCCCGACGAGTGCGTACGTGCCGTCCTCGGAAAGCGCCGTCGCACGCGTCGTATTCGCGCGGACATCGCTTCCGCCCTGCTTCTCCGTCATTCCCATGCCGAAGACGGCGCCCGCCTTCTGCGCGGCGGGCCGCAGCCCCTCGTCGTACACCGTGGACGTCAGGAGCGGCTCCCACTCGGCGGCCAGCGCCGGGTCGGTGCGCAGGGCCGGGACCGCCGCGTGCGTCATCGACACCGGGCACCCGTGCCCGGCCTCGGCCTGGGTCCACACCAGGAACCCGGCCGCGCGCCGCACGTGCCCGCCCGGCCGGCTCCAGGCGGAGGTGAGGCCCGCCGCGACGGCCTTGCCGAGCAGCCGGTGCCACGCCGGATGAAAGGCGACTTCGTCGACACGGTTCCCATAACGGTCGTGCGTGTGCAGAACGGGCGGGTTCTCGTTGGCGAGCGTCCCCCACTCCTGCGCCTGCGCGGATCCCGCGGTGCGCCCGAGCAACGAGAGCTCCGCGCGGGCGCCGTCGAGGAGTGCCGGGTCGAGATGACGTTCGACCCCCTCGGCCAGAGCCCGGTCGCACGTGAAGACGTCATATCCCACCAGGGGCGGAGCCTGGTTGGTCACTGTGTGGGTGGTGGCTGCCATGCCGCTACGGTAAGGAGGTGCACCAGGCAAAAGAAACACCCGGGCGCCCACCGGGCCGCTGGAACCGGGCCCGCGCTCTTTACCGCAACGTCTCCAAGCGCAGGACCGCCTGGCTGCTCCTGAAGGACACCGTCAACTCCTGCATCGAGTACCGCATCCTGGGGCTCGCGGCGGAGGCGGCGTTCTTCACCCTGCTGTCCGTGCCGCCCCTGCTGCTCAGCCTCATCGGGCTGCTCGCGTACGTGGACCGGTGGACCGGCGCCCACACCATCGAGAGCGTCGAGAACAACATCCTGGAGGCGTCCCGCACGATCCTGTCCGAGAAGGGCGTGCGCGAGATCGCTCAGCCGATCCTCGAGGACGTCATGAAGGTCGGCCGCCCGGACGTCGTGTCGATAGGGTTCCTCTTCGCCCTGTGGTCGGGATCCCGCGCCGTCAACGTCTTCATCGACACCATCACCGTCATGTACGGGCTCGACGGCGCCCGCGGCATCGTCAAGACCCGGCTGCTCGCCTTCGGGCTCTTCCTCGTGGCGCTCGTCATCGGCTCGGTGGCGCTGCCGCTGATGGTGGCGGGTCCGGACGCGGTGGTGAAGCTGGTCCCGGGCTCCACGACGGTCGTGCAGATCCTGTACTGGCCCGTGGTGATCCTGCTCTCCGTCGTCTTCCTGACCACGCTCTACCACGTGTCCGTCCCGGTGCGCTCGCCCTGGGTGGAGGACATGCCGGGCGCGCTCATCGCGCTCGGCATGTGGGTGCTCGGCAGCTTCCTGCTGCGCATCTATCTGACGAGCACGGTGGAGGGGCCCACCATCTACGGCTCCCTCGCGGCGCCCGTCGCCGTCCTCCTGTGGATCGGCGTGTCCGCCTTCGCCGTCCTCGTCGGCGCCGCCGTCAACGCGGCGATCGACCGGGTCTGGCCGTCGCTCCAGACGGCGGCGGCGCGGGCCGCGCAGGACCGGGTCAAGGAGGCCAAGGCGGCCGAGCTCGTCGCGCGGGCCGCCGCCGCGCGGGCCGAGGAGGACCCCGACGACCTCGACATGCCCTCGGAGTTCCCCGAGCGCTGGTCCCGCTTCCTGCCCCCGGACGACCTCTCGGGCCGCCTGCGGGCCCACCACGCCAAACGGGACGACTCACCCGAGCCCTAGGGCCTGGGGCCCCTGGGGCCCCGTCCGACGGGTCGGCGCGGGGGCCGCGTCACGCCTTCCAGACCCCCGCGTCCGCCGCCTCGCGCACGAACGCGCTGAATTCCCTCGGCTCCCGCCCGAGCACCTCACGCACCCCATCGGAAACGTGCGCGTTGCGCCCGTCCAGATTCGTCTCGAAAAGCTCGATCAGGAATTCCACTTCTTCTTCCGGAACGCCGAAGTCCGTGAGCACGGCACCGTATTCGCGCGCCCCCACCGGCACATAGACGAGCGGCTTTCCGATCGCCGCGGACAGCTCCGCCACCGCGTCCCGGAAGGAGAGCAGCCGCGCCCCGCTCACCTCGACGATCCGCCCGGCGTACCGCTCACCGGCGGCGAGCACCGCGACCACCACGTCCGCGATGTCCCGTACGTCGACGAACGGTTCGAGGACCTCCCCGGCGGGGAAGACGAGCTCCCCGGCCCGCAGGCCGTCGACGAGCGGGCCCTCGCTGAAGTTCTGCGCGAACCAACTGGCGCGTACGACCGTCCAGCGGGTGACCCCCGACTCCGCGAGGGAGTGCTCCGTGGCGCGGGCCTGGTCCTCGCCGCGCGCGGAGAGCAGGACGAGGTGGCGCACGCCGAGCTCCGCGGCCCGCCGGGCGAGCGCGCCCACGGCGTCCGCGGCGCCGGGCGCGCCGACGTCCGGGAAGTAGGTGAGGTAGGCCGCGTCGGCGCCGCGCAACGCGTCGTCCCAGGTGGAGCGTTCGTGCCAGTCGAAGTGGACCTCACCGGAGCGGGACGCGGCGCGCACGGTGTGCCCCGCCGCGCGTGCGGCCTGCGCGACCCGGCTTCCGGTGCGTCCGGTGGCCCCGGTCACGAGGACCGTCAGAGCGGCGTCGGAGGTCGGGTCGTCCGTCGTGTGCTGCGAGTTCGTCGTCATGCCCTCAGTCAACTGCCGCCCGCACCCCACGGCCATCCGTCAGGAACTCACCCGCATGCGCGTGCGTCTACGCTGCCCCCCATGGACGTACTCGCAGGCTTGCTGGAGGGCCCGCGCGCACGGGGGGCCTTCATGATCAGGGCGTGCTTCGAGCCGCCCTGGGCCGTGCGCATCGCGGACGAGGCACCGGTCTCGGTCATGATCATGGTCAAGGGCGACGCCTGGATCGTCCCCGAAGGTCCGGCCACAGGGACGGGCGGGGCGGGCCGGGGCGCCGCCCCGGCCGCCCCCCAGCGCGTCCGCCCCGGCGACGTGGCCATCGCGCGCGGCCCCGACCCCTACCGCGTCGCGGGCGAGCGGGACACCGCGCCCCTCGCGGAGATCGGGCCCGGCCAGGCCTGCGCCCCCCTGAACGGCGCGCCGGACGGCCACTACGCGGGCTTCGGCCTGCGCGAGTGGGGTCAGCCCGGTGGCCCCGTCCAGATGCTGATCGGGACGTACCAGATGCAGGGCGAGATCACCGCGCGGCTCCTGGACGCGCTGCCGCCGCTGCTCGTGCTGCCCACCGAGGTGTGGGACTGCCCGCTCACGCCGTTCCTCGCCGAGGAGATCGGCAAGGACGAGCCCGGCCAGGAGGTGGTCCTCGACCGCCTGCTCGACCTGCTGCTCATCGCGGCGCTGCGCGCGTGGTTCTCCCGCCCGGAGGCGGCGGCCCCCGCCTGGTACCGGGCCCTCGCCGACCCGGTGGTCGGCCCCGTCCTGCGGCTGCTCCAGGACGATCCCGCGCACGCCTGGACGGTGGCCTCGCTCGCCGCGGAGGCGGGCGTGTCACGGGCCGCGCTGGCCCGCCGGTTCACCGAGCTCGTGGGCGAGCCTCCCATGACGTATCTGACCGGCTGGCGGCTCGCGCTCGCCGCCGACCTGCTGCGCGACAGCGAGCAGACCATCGCCGCGATCGCCCGCAAGGTCGGCTACGGCAGCGCGTTCGCGCTGTCCAGCGCCTTCAAGCGGGTGTACGGCGTCAGCCCGCAGGAGCACCGCACGGGCGCGGCGTAGCCTGGGAACCATGGCTGCGGGGGAGCGGGGCGAGGGCGCCGCCGGGTACGCCGAGCGGCGCTCGACGCTGCTGCCCGGCGCGGTCGTGTGGACCAAGAGGTCCGAGGCCGGGGCCCTCACCGGCGGCTCTGCCGTCCTGCCCGACGGGTGCATGGACCTGCTGTGGACCGAGGGCAGGCTGTTCGTCGCGGGCCCCGACACCCGCGCCTACGCGCCCGACGCCACGGCTCCCGGCCGGTACGTGGGCGTCCGCTTCGCTCCCGGCACGGCCCCCGCGCTCCTCGGCGTCCCCGCGTACGAGCTGCGGGACCGGCGTGTGGACCTCGCCGACCTGTGGAGCGGCGCCGAGGTCCGGCGGCTGACCGCGCGCGTGGACGCCGCCACCGACCCGGTGGCCGCACTGGAGCTCCTCGCGCACGAGCGCGCGGACCGCGCCCCGGCGCCCGACCCGCTGCTCACGCGCGTGGTCGCGCAGCTGAACGCGGGCCGCGGCGTCGCCGAGACGGCCGCCGCCGTGGGGCTCGGCGCCCGCCAGCTGCACCGCCGCGCGCTGCCCGCCTTCGGCTACGGCCCCAAGACGCTGGCGCGCGTGCTGCGCCTCCAGCGGGCGCTCGCGCTGGCCCGCGGCGGCCTCGGCCAGGCCGGGACCGCCGCCGTCGCGGGCTTCGCCGACCAGGCCCATCTGGCGCGCGAGGTAAAGAACTTGACGGGCCTGTCCCTGGGAGCGCTGCTGCGCGGCAGTACTCCCGGGGGCGCGGGGAACGGCGCGCTCAGCCACGACGAACCCGCAGGTCAAGCAAACAGATCAACCTCATTGCCGTCCGGGTCGAGCACCACCGCGTACCGCTGACCCCAAGGCGCGTCGAACGGCTTGAGCTCCGAGCGGTACCCCGCGGCCACCAGCTCCTCGTACACCGCGTCCACGCCCCCGGACGTACCGCAGTGGAAGGCGAGCCCGAGCCGCCCGGCCCCGGCGGGCGGCCGCCGGCCCGGGTGGAACGACCGGATGGTGGCCTCCGTGTCGAAGGCCACCCGCAGCCCGCCCGGCAGGGTGGTCTCCACGTGCGGCGCCTCCTCCGAGCCGGGCGCGAAGACGAGGCCGAGGCGGCGGTAGAAGGCGAGCGAGGCCGCCATGTCGGAGGTGACGACGCCGATCAGGTCGAGCCGGGGCGTGACGCGGGGTGTGCTGCTGCTGTCGCTGTTCATACCGGGAGCGTAGGAGGGGTGCCCGCGCCCCGTCTTGAAGGAAACGGACACCCCCTTGACGGGCCTCCTCTCACCGGCTAGGCCCGGCCGCCGAGAAGGTGAGGGCGAACTCCGCGAAGGCCGGGCGCAGTTCGTACTGCGGCAGTACGCCGGGGCCGCACGACTGGGTGCCGATGCCGCGCTGGCCGTGGTCCAGATGGACCCACACCGTGTCGCCGGGCACGAGGTCGGTGCGGTGCGCGGCGGCGTCGAGCTCCTCGGTGCTCCACGGGCGCGCCGTGAACCAGAACGCCGGGTCGCCCACGATCCGCACCCCCGGCCCGTCGACGCCCGCACGCAGCTCCGCCCAGCGCACGTCCGCGCGGGCCCCGTTCTCCTGCGGCCGCAGGTACGGCGTCTGCAACTGCTCCACCCACGACGACCACCACCCCATCCGGGCGGCCGCCCGGGTGTCCGGGTACGCCTCGCCCGCGCTGCCGAACCAGTGCGCGCGCCGGTACGCCGCGGGCAGCCCGACCCGCACGCCGAGCCGGGGCAGCGGCACCTCCCAGTCGCCCTCCGGCGTCACCGACACGGCCAGGCGCAGGGCGGTGCCGTCGGAGGTCCAGCGGTACACGGCGCGCAGCGCGAGGTCACGGGCGGCGGGCGCCACGCGGGTGCGCACGGTCAGCGCGTCCTCGGCCACGTCGAGGCCGTCGAGCCTGTGGTGCATGCGGTGCAGGCCGAGCGTGCGCCAGAGCGGGCCGTAGCGGGTGTCGGGCTGCCACGGCGCGCCGTCGTCGTTGTCGGTGGGCGCCCGCCACACGTCCAGGCGGGGCGCGGACGTCAGCGTGACGTCGCCGATGCCGCGCAGCTCGCCGGTGCGCACGTCGAAGCGGCCGGGCCCGAGGGTGAGGTCGTAGCCGCGGCGGCGCGGCCGCGCACCCGTGGCGACCGGCACGGGCGGGCGCGCGGTGACGGGGAAGTCGGCGAACGCCACCGCGTGGTCGAGGGCCGCCCAGTTGGTCTCCTCGCAGACGAGCGCCGACAGGTGCAGCCAGGTCTCGGCGTCCCGCGCGGCGGCGGGCGGATCGGGCAGCTTCAGCTCGACGCTCTCGCCCGGCCCGAGGTCCGGCGGCACGTCCAGGGGCCCGGAGACCGACGGGACGTCGTCGTCCGCGCGGTCGCAGTGGTACGTCCACTCGAAGGACAGCTCGGCCAGGTCCGCGAAGTCGTACAGGTTGGTCACCCGGACCGTGCCGGTGTCCGCGTCGTACGCGAACCGCACCGGCTGGATCACCCGCTTGTACTCGGTCAGGCCCGGCGACGGCCTGCGGTCCGGGAAGCACAGCCCGTCGCAGACGAAGTTCCCGTCGTGCAGTTCCTCGCCGAAGTCCCCGCCGTAGGCGTACCCGAGCGTGGGGTGCTTCAGGCCGTGGTCGGCCCACTCCCACACGAACCCGCCCTGGAGCCGCTCGTACGTCTCGAAGAGGCGCTGGTAGTCGCTCAGTCCGCCGGGGCCGTTGCCCATCGCGTGCGCGTACTCGCACAGGATGAAGGGGAGTTCGCGGCGTGCCCCCGGGCCGCCGTCCTCGCGGCGGCCGATCCGCTCGACCTCGGCGTGGTCGGCGTACATGCGCGAGTACATGTCGGTGTCCGCGCACGACGGATCGCCCTCGTAGTGCAGCAGGCGCCCCGGGTCACGGTCGCGGATCCACTCGGCCATGGCGGTCAGGCCGCGCCCGGTGCCGCACTCGTTGCCGAGCGACCAGATGACGACCGACGGGTGGTTCTTGTCGCGCTCCACGGTGCGGGCCGCGCGGTCCAGGAGGGCCGGGGTCCAGCGCTCGTCGTCGACGGGATTGCCGCGCCACCGGCGCATCGTGAAGCCGTGCGTCTCCAGGTCGCACTCGTCGATGACCCACAGGCCGAGCTCGTCGCACAGGTCGAGGAAGGCGGGGTGCGGCGGGTAGTGGGCGGTGCGGACGGCGTTGATGTTGTGCTGCTTCATCAGCCGGACGTCGGTGCGCATCGTGTCGAGGTCGACGGCGCGGCCGGTCTCCGGGTGGAACTCGTGCCGGTTCACGCCGCGGAACAGGATCGGCCGGCCGTTGACGGTGATCAGCCCGTCCTGGAGAGCGACCGTACGGAACCCGATGCGCAGCGGGACCCGCTCGCCCGGCGTGGTGAGGACCCCGTCGTACAGGCGCGGCCGCTCCGCCGACCACGGCTCCACGGCCACGGTCACGCTCTCGCCGGTGGCGACGTCGACGCCGAGCTCCGGCACGGTCACGCGCCCCGCCACGTCCGACTCCACGCGGAGCGTGCCCGTCCCGTCGCGGTGGTCGTACGACGCGTGCGTGAAGTGGTCGCGCACGGCGCCCTCGGGCCGGTGCAGCAGCGTCACGTCGCGGAAGACGCCCGGCAGCCACCACTGGTCCTGGTCCTCCAGATACGACCCCGACGACCACTGGTGCACCCGCACGGCGAGCACGTTGTCGCGGGGCCGCAGCAGGGCGCCCACCGCGAACTCGTGCGGCAGGCGCGAGCCCTTGAACTCGCCCAGGAGCGAGCCGTTGAGCCACACCCGCGCACAGGAGTCGACCCCGTCGAACCGCAGCGTCGCCCCGCCGTCGGCGGGCCAGTCATCGGGCAGGTCGAAGCCGCGCAGGTGGTCACCCGTCGGATTCTCGGTCGGCACCCGCGGCGGGTCCACGGGAAACGGATACATCTGATTGGTGTAGATCGGCGCGCCGTGGCCCTGCAGCACCCAGTGCCCGGGCACCACGACCTCGTCCCAGGCCGCCGCGTCGAACCCGTCGGCGGCGAACGACTCGTCCTCGTCCGCGGCCCCGGGCGAGAGCCGGAACCGCCAGCTTCCGTTCAGCGAGAGCACGGCGGCGTCCGACCCCGCGTACCACGCACGGGGCGGCAGACCGCCGGTACCGGGGGACACGTCCTCGTGGTAAGGGAGCTCCATACCCCCCATCAGAACGCGCCGGGCCGGGCCCACTCAATCATTTCGCCCCGGGCGTTGTTGGATTTCTGCCGGTCCGCTTGGACGGGCGGGGGGTCGGTGACGGGTGGGTGGCGGGGTGGGGGCGGGTGGGTGACGGAGGGGCCGACGGCGGGTGCGGGTACGGGCCCGGAGCGGCTCCAGGGACGGGCCCAGGGACGGGCCCAGGAACGGGCTCAGGGGCGGGCGGAAAAAGAAGTGGCGCGGCTTCGGCGGGCGGGTCTAGAGTCCTGAACGTTCCCCGGCGGCGTAGGCCGCCGTCGGTCGAGTCGGGAGTGGAGGTGTGATCAATGGCTGTCGTTGCGATGGGTGCTGCCCGCGTTCGGACGTTCGTCATCACATCCACCTCCGTGGTCTCCGGCTGATCAGAGCTCTTCGCGCCGTCGTGCGCGGGCCGGGGCCGCCCTTGTGAAGGGTTCCCCCCTTGTCTTCGTCTTCTTCTTCCTTCTCCTCCGCTTCCTCCTTCCCGGCCGCCGGTGGCCACGCGCTCGCCGCGTACGGCTGGGACGAGGACTGGGAGGCCGCCTTCGCCCCGTACGCGGAGCGCGGGCTGCTGCCCGGCCGGGTGATCCGGGTCGACCGGGGCAGCTGCGACCTGGTCGTCACCGAGGAAGGTGTCGTCCGGGCCGACACCACGTACGTCACGCCGCACGACCCGCTGCGGGTCATCTGCACCGGTGACTGGGCGGCCGTGGACGCTCCCGGCGGCGACCCGCGGTACGTGCGCGACTATCTGCCGCGGCGCACCTCGTTCGTGCGGTCCACCTCGTCCAAGCGGTCCGAGGGGCAGATCCTCGCCGCCAACGTCGACCACGCGGTCATCGCCGTGTCCCTGGCCGCGGAGCTCGACCTCGGGCGCGTCGAGCGGTTCCTCGCGCTCGGCTGGGAGTCCGGCGCGCAGCCCGTCGTCGTGCTCACCAAGGCCGACCTCGTGCCCGACGCCGCCTCCCTCGCCCACCTCGTACAGGACGTGGAGACCGCCGCGCCCGGCGTGCCGGTCCTCGCCGTCAGCGCGGCGCACGGGGACGGCGTCGACGTGCTCTCCGCCGTCGTCTCCGGCGGCACCTCCGTCCTGCTCGGGCAGTCCGGCGCGGGCAAGTCGACCCTCGCCAACGCCCTCGTGGGCGCGGACGTCATGGACGTACAGGCCGTCCGCGACGTCGACGGCAAGGGGCGGCACACCACCACCACCCGCAACCTCATCCCGCTGCCCGGCGGCGGCGTGCTCATCGACACGCCGGGGCTGCGCGGCGTCGGCCTGTGGGATGCGGGCAGCGGCGTCGGGCAGGTCTTCGCCGAGATCGAGGAGCTGGCCGAGGACTGCCGCTTCCAGGACTGCGCGCACGTCGCGGAGCCCGGCTGCGCGGTGCTCGCCGCCCTGGAGGACGGTTCGCTGCACGAGCGGCGGCTCGACAGCTACCGGAAGCTGCTGCGCGAGAACCAGCGGATCGTCGCGAAGACGGATGCGCGGGTCCGGGCGGAGATGCGCCGGGAGTGGCGGCGGCGGGGGGCCGAGGGCAAGGCCGCGATGGAGGCCAAGCGGGGGCGGCTCCGGTAGCGCCTCCGTTCCGGGCTCGGGGTGCTCCCGGCTGCCCCGGGGCGGGCCCCGGTCGTACGGTTGCTCGGCGCCCGGGGCTGTGCCCACCCGTTCCGTCCTCCGGGCGGACCAGCTGCCCACAGAGGAGACGGCAAACGTGGTGTCCGATTTCCGCTAGCTGTGGTGCCCGGGGCCGCCCACACTGGGGTGTGTGAACGATCTCGATACCAGGTACGAAGCCGTCCGCAGCCGCGATGCCCGGTTCGACGGGGAGTTCTTCTTCGCCGTGTCCACGACGGGGATCTACTGCAGGCCGAGCTGTCCCGCCGTCACGCCCAAGCGGCAGAACGTGAAGTTCTATCCGACGGCGGCCGCCGCGCAGAGCCAGGGTTTCCGGGCCTGCCGGCGGTGCCGTCCGGACGCCGTGCCGGGGTCCGCGGAGTGGAACGTGCGCGCGGACGTCGTGGGCCGCGCCATGCGGATGATCGGCGACGGCGTCGTGGACCGCGAGGGCGTCGGCGGGCTCGCGGTGCGGCTCGGGTACAGCGCCCGGCAGGTGCAGCGCCAGCTCACCGCCGAGGTGGGCGCGGGCCCCGTCGCGCTCGCCCGGGCGCAGCGCGCGCACACCGCGCGGGTGCTGCTGCAGACCACCGACCTGCCCGTCACGGAGATCGCGTTCGCGGCGGGCTTCGCCAGCGTGCGGCAGTTCAACGACACCATCCGCGCCGTGTACGCGCTGACGCCCACCGCGCTGCGCGCCGCCGCGCCCAAGGGGGGCGGCGGCCGGGCCACGCCCGCCGCGGGCATCCCGCTGCGCCTCGCCTACCGCGGGCCCTACCAGGCCGTCGCCGCCTTCGACCTGCTCGCCGACGAGGCGCTGCCCGGCGTGGAGGACGTACGCGGCGAGCGCGGCACCCGCACCTACCGGCGCACGCTGCGCCTCCCGCACGCCTCGGGCATCGTGGCCGTCGAGGAGCGCGACCCGCGCAGGCGCGGCGACGCCGGGCAGAGCGGCTGGCTGGAGGCCCGGCTGCACCTCACGGACCTGCGGGACCTGACCACGGCCGTCCAGCGCCTGCGCGGCCTGTTCGACCTGGACGCCGATCCGTACGCCGTCGACGACCGCCTCGGCACGCACCCCCGCCTCGCGCCGCTCGTGCGCGCCCGGCCCGGTCTGCGCTCGCCGGGCGCCGCGGACCCCGAGGAGTTCGCGATCCGCGCGGCCGTGGGCCGGGAGGCCGCCGCGCGGCTCGTGACGGAGTACGGCACGCCGCTGCCGTCCCCGTGCGGCGGCCTCACGCACGTCTTCCCCGGGCCCGCGGCCCTGGCCGACCGGCTGCCGTTGGCGGCCGCGCTCGCCGAGGGCGTCGTACGCCTGGACGCGGGCACCGACCGCGACGACGCCGAGCGGCGGCTGCGCGCCGTGGACGGCGTGGACGCGACGGCGGCGGCCGTCATCCGCATGCGGGCCCTGGGTGACCCGGACGTGGCCCCGCCCGGCGAGCGGGTGGACGACGCATGGCGGCCCTGGCGGTCGTACGCGGTGCGGCACTTGCGCGCTCAGGCGCGTACGGAGCCGGCAGGGCCGCCGGAGCCTTCGGTCACCGGCTGAGCCGGGCCCGTCCGGCGCGGCGCCGCGCGTACCAGCCCGTCACGACGAGGCCCGCCGCGAGGGCCGCCGCCGACGTCACCGTCAGGCCGGTGGCGGCGAGGCTGCCGCCGGTGGGGGACGGGGCGTCGGACCCGCCGCCTCCGGAGCCCCCGGTGGGCCCGGGGGCGGGCCCGGCCCGCCGAGCCGTCGCCACCCTCCGCCCCAACTGCGCCGCCCCTCACGCCTCCTGACTCACCGTCACCCCGCGTCCTCCTCAAGGCCCCAGCTGTGGATGCGCTTCGGGTGGATGCGGATCAGCTCCTCGCTCAGTCGCGGCCCCAGCTCGTGCGGGCCGGTGAGCAGCTCCGCCTCGCCGCGTACGTCCACGCCGCGGACCCGCCACGGGTGTTCGCTCACGATGTCGTCCACGACCAGCGCCACCTTCGGATTGGCCTGGAGGTTGCGCCACTTCTTCGTGGTGCCCATCGCGTAGCCGCCGATGAGGATCGTGCCGTCGTCCTGCGGGAAGAAGCCGACGGGGTTGGCCTGCGGCTGCCCGTTCGGATCGACGGTGGCGAGCCTGCCCAGACGCTGGGACTTCAGGTACGCGCGCTCGGCCGCGCTGAATTCGGTCATGGGGTGAGGCTGGCACGCGGATCCGGCGTGCGCACCGGCGCGTCGGCCCACGTCGCGGGCGCGGGGCCCGGGTGGCGGCCCCGGGCCTCCCGTCAGGGCCCGGGGTTCGGGCTCGGGGAGTCCGCGCGGCCCCGCCCCGTCACCCCCTCGCCAGCACCGCGCCCACCCAAGCCCCCACGATCAGCAGACACGCGTACAGCTCCACGAACACGTTCCAGCCACCCGCCCGCAGGGCCGTGCGCACCGCCGTCACGGCCTCGCCGCGCCCGCCGAGCCGCAGCCGCTCCGCCAGATACATCCCGCCCACGAACCCGGGCGCGGCGCCGAGCACGGGCAGCAGACAGAAGCCGAGCAGCGCCCCGGCCCCCGCGTACGCGGTCAGGCGGCCCGCCCCGGACTCGCGCAGGCGCCGGGGCGGCAGCTGCCAGCGCACCGCCCGGGACAGCAGGAGCACCAGGGTCGCGCCCACCAGGACGCCCCAGGCCAGGCCGTGCGGGTCCTGGAGCGCCCACCACAGCACCCCGGCCCACACCAGCCACGAGCCGGGCACGCCGGGCACCAGCACGCCGCACAGGCCGAGCAGCATCACCACGCCGACCAGCGTGAGCTCCCACGCTCCCATCTGCCCAGGGTGCAGGAGCGGCCGCGAAACCGCAGGTCGCGTTAGTCCCGGCGCCCGTGCCGCCGGGCCCGGCGGCTATGCGCGCCCCGGTCGCGGGGCGCCCGCCTCGCGGGCCACCCAGCCCCGTTCGTACGCGTGCCAGCCGAGCTGGAGCCGGGTCGTCACGCCCGTCAGCTCCATCAGCCGCTTGACCCGGCGCTGCACGGTGCGCAGGCCGAGGTCCAGCTGCTTCGCCACGCTCGCGTCCGTCATCCCGGCGAGCAGCAGCGAAAGGACCTCCAGATCCGTGCCGTCGGGCCCGTCCGCGGCCTCGCGCACCGCGCCGTCCTCACCGAGCCGCAGCGGCAGCGCGCCCCGCCACACCGCCTCGAACAGACCCGTGAGGGACTCCAGGAGCCCGCTCGCGTGCACCACGAGGGCCGCGGGCTCCGCCGTCCGCGTGGTCAGCGGCACCATCGCGAGCGACCCGTCCGCGATCACCAGCTTCGTCGGTACGCGGTCCACGACCCGCACCCGCTCGGCCCGCCCCATCGCCTCCGCGATCTCGGTCAGTCCCGTCGGCGCGGCGAGGACCGCGCGCTCCACCACCACGCGGTAGGCGACGCCCCGGCTCGCCGCCTGTTCCTCCGCGTCGTTCTCCAGGCCGGTCACCGCGACCGGCCGGCCCGTCACCAGGGCGCACACCTCGCGGCTCGCGCCGAGCTGGAGCTGGAGGAAGCGCTGCGAGACGGCGGCCGCGCCCGTCACCACCTCGACCAGGTCGTGCACGGTGGGCTCCGCCGCCCTGCCCCGGTACTCCTCGGTGAGCAGCGTCGCCGCGAGCTCCGCCTGCTCCAGCTCGTGCCGCCGCTGGGTGAGCAGCGCGCCCAGGGCCACGCCGGGCGGCGCCGCCACCCAGCGCCCGGCCCGGCCCGAGGCCTGCGCGGCGAGCCCGTGCCGTTCGAGCCGGCGCAGCGCCCGCTCCGTGTCCGGCTCGGCGAGCGTGAGGCGGCGCGCCAGGTCCGGCACGTCGGCCGCCCCGACCGACACGAGGGCGCGGTACGCCGCCTCGTGCGTCTCGTCCAGACCAATAGCGGCCAGCATGCGGCGGCTCCCTCCCCGATCGTTCCGGCGCGTTCCTGCCGTTGTGCCCGTGGCTGGCGGAAACCGGCCACGGCGTGAACCCGCCGCGAACATCATCACCGCACCACCCGCCGCTCTGCCAGGGTGGCCTCCTCGCCGGGCGGTCCTCCCGTGGGGGGTGGGCCCGCCCGGCACCCCGCGCCACCGCCCGCCACCCCCGTCCGGACCGGTGGGAATTTCCGGATGCACCGTTTTCGTACGGCCTGTGCTGTGGACAATAGGGGCATGAGCCAGCAGGGGGAGAGGCCCACCGGTCAGGAGGCCGACTGGTGGGCGCAGTTGTACGACGAGGCGAAGGACGACACGGGGCCCGCGGCCGCGGCCGATTCCCTGGACGACCGGTTCGCCTCGGCGGCGGGCACGGTGGGCGAGGAGGCGGGCGACGGCCCGCCCGCCGCGCCCGACCACCACGCGGGACCCGGGGGCCCGCCCCCCAGGGGCACGTTCGCGGCGAAGCCCGCGGTCGGTTCCCGGGGCGGCCCCTCCGCCCCGGCGGCGGGGGAGCTGCCGCCGAGGGACCCCACCGCGTACGCCGCGGGCAGCGCACCCCGGGTGGGCCCCGACGACGACGCGCCCACGCCGCCGCCCGCCCCCGCGAGGCCGCCCGACGTGGGCGGGGGAGCGAAGCCGTACGACGTTCCGGGGCAACGGGAGGTTCCCTGGGGGGAGTCGCGGAGTGAGCCGGGAGCGCAATCGCGGGGCGAGCCGCGAGGGCAGTTGCGGGGCCAGCCGCGGGGCGAGCCGCAGCGGGAGCCGCGTGCTGAATCGAGAGGGGAGCCGCGGGGCGAGCCGCGGCGGGAATCCCGCCCGAAACCCCAGGCGCCGAACCCGGGGCCCCCGCCTCCCGCACCCGCCACCGAGCCCGGCGCACCGGGCACCAGGCCCCCAGCGGCCACCCCACTCCCAGCAGCCGCCCCACTCCCAGCGGCCGCCCCACCCCCAGCGGCCGCCCCACCCCCAGCAGCCGCCCCACCTCCAGCCGCCCCACCCCCGGCCCCCGCCTGGCCCCCCGGCGTCGAGCCGCCCCGCGGCCCGGCGACTCCCTCCGCCCGCACCCCGGCACCCCGCCGCCCTCCCTCCGCGGCGCCCCCTGCGGACCCGCCCGGGGACCGCCGGGCGGATCCCCCCGCGCCCCCCACCTACCGCGCCCCCGCCCCCTGGACGCCCGCCACCCCCGCCGGCCCCGTCACCTTCCCCTCCGCGCCCGAGCGGCCCGCCGCGCCGCCCACGCGGCCCTCCACGGAGAGCAGCGCCGCCACCGCCGCGTCCTCGCACCCCCCGAAGGCCCCGGCGGAGCCGGAGGGACAGGAGCCCGTCGGTGAGGGCCCGGCGCTCCCCGCCAGGGCGTACGTGGGCGACGGGCCCCCGACCTACGAAGCCGAGCCGACCGGGCTGCCCGCCGCCGACCCGGACGACCTCGGCAGCCTCGTCGCCGACACCGTGCTCGACGGCGCCCGGTACGGCGCCAGCACGCTGCGCGCGGCCTCCGTACGCGGGGACTCCGCCCGGTACCGGGCCGAGCCGCGCCGGGACGCGCTGCTCACCGCCCGCTTCGGCACCGGCGAGGACGCCCTCGTCCTGGTCGCCATGGCCACCGGAGCCCGCGCCACGGCGGGCGCCCACCGCGCGGCGGCCGACGCCTGCGCCTGGATCGGCCGGGCCGTGGGCCGCAGCCACGCCCGGCTCGCCCAGGACATCAGGGCCGCGCGGCGCGGCGACCTGAAGTCGGGCCTGCACCGGCTCACCGACCGCAGCCTCGGCAAGCTGCGCGCCCGCGCCGCCGACCTCGGGCTCGAACCGGAGGAGTACACAGCGTCCCTGCGCTGTCTGCTGCTGCCCGCCGACCCGCGCTGCCGCACCCGGGTGTTCTTCGGCGTCGGCTCCGGCGGCCTGTTCCGGCTGCGCGGCGGCGAGTGGCAGGACATCGAACCGCGCGTCGCCACCACCACGGGCGCCGCCGTCGTCGGCTTCGGCTCGCCGCCCGCCGAGACCCCCGAGGGCGACCGGCTCACCATGGACCTGGGCATCACCACGCCCCCCAGCCCGTACGAACCGGCGCCCGCCCCGCCCCGCGACCCCTTCCGCTTCCGCGCCTCCGTCGCCCGCCCGGGGGACACGCTGCTGCTGTGCACCGGCGGCCTCGCCGAACCGCTGCGCGGCGAGCCCGAGCTGTCCCGGCACCTCACCCGCCGGTGGTCCGAGGGCGGGCCGCCCGGCCTCGCCGCGTTCCTCGCCGACACCCAAGTACGGGTCAAGGGATACGCCGATGACCGTACGGCCGCGGCCGTTTGGGAGGCGTGAGCGCGGCCCCTGTGAATTCATGGACCCATAGCGACCGAAGGGGTGCATGAAGACATGGCCAAGCAGAACGTCGCCGAGCAGTTCGTCGACATCCTCGTCCGCGCCGGGGTCAAGCGGCTCTACGGAGTGGTCGGCGACAGTCTCAATCCCGTCGTCGACGCGATCCGGCGCACCCCGCGGATCGACTGGATCCAGGTCAGGCACGAGGAGACCGCCGCCTTCGCGGCCGGCGCGGAGGCCCAGGTCACCGGCACCCTCGCCGCCTGCGCGGGCTCCTGCGGCCCCGGCAACCTCCACCTCATCAACGGCCTCTACGACGCCCACCGCTCCATGGCCCCGGTGCTCGCCCTGGCGTCCCACATCCCCTCCTCCGAGATCGGCCTCGGCTACTTCCAGGAGACCCACCCCGACCAGCTGTTCCGCGAGTGCAGTCACTACAGCGAACTGATCTCCAGCCCGAAGCAGATGCCGCGCCTGCTCCAGACCGCCATCCAGCACGCCGTGGGGCAGTCCGGCGTCAGCGTCGTCTCGCTGCCCGGCGACATCGCCTCCGAGCCCGCCCCGGACAAGGCCGCCGAGACCGCCCTCGTCACCTCGCGCCCCTCCGTGCGCCCCGGCGACGCCGAGATCGACAAGTTCGCCGCGATGATCGACGAGGCGGACAAGGTCACGCTGTTCTGCGGCAGCGGCACCGCGGGGGCGCACGCCGAGGTCATGGCCTTCGCCGAGAAGCTCAAGGCCCCCGTCGGGCACGCCCTGCGCGGCAAGGAGTGGATCCAGTACGACAACCCGTACGACGTGGGCATGAGCGGACTGCTCGGCTACGGCGCCGCGTACGAGGCGACCCACGAGTGCGACCTGCTGATCCTGCTCGGCACCGACTTCCCCTACAACGCCTTCCTGCCCGACGACGTGAAGATCGTCCAGGTCGACGTACGGCCCGAGAACCTGGGCCGCCGCTCCCGCCTTGACCTCGCGGTCTGGGGCGACGTGCGCGAGACGCTGCGCTGTCTGACCCCGCGCGTCTCGCCGAAGAGCAACCGCAAGTTCCTCGACAAGATGCTCAAGAAACACGCCGACACGCTCGAAGGCGTGATCAAGGCCTACACCCGCAAGGTCGAGAAGCACGTGCCGATCCACCCCGAGTACGTGGCGTCGGTCCTCGACGACCTGGCGGACGAGTCCGCGGTCTTCACCATCGACACCGGCATGTGCAACGTCTGGGCCGCCCGCTACCTCACCCCGAACGGCAAGCGCCGCATCATCGGCTCCTTCAGCCACGGCTCCATGGCGAACGCGCTGCCGCAGGCGATCGGCGCCCAGTTCACCGACCGCGAGCGGCAGGTCATCTCCATGTCGGGCGACGGCGGCTTCTCCATGCTGATGGGCGACTTCCTCACGCTCGTGCAGTACGACCTGCCGGTGAAGGTGGTCCTCTTCAACAACTCGTCCCTCGGGATGGTGGAGCTGGAGATGCTCGTCGCGGGCCTGCCCTCGTACGGCACCGCCAACCACAACCCCGACTTCGCCGCCGTGGCCCGGGCGGCCGGGGCCTACGGCGTCCGCGTGGAGAAGCCCAAGCAGCTCGCCGGCGCCCTCAAGGACGCCTTCGCCCACAAGGGCCCCGCCCTCGTCGACATCGTCACCGACCCCAACGCCCTCTCCATCCCCCCGAAGATCAGCTCCGACATGGTCACCGGCTTCGCCCTCTCCGCCAGCAAGATCGTCCTCGACGGAGGGGTGGGCCGCATGGTCCAGATGGCCCGCTCCAACTTGCGCAACATCCCCAGGCCTTGAGGGTCAGCTGCCCGCGAAGTGTTCCGTCACCAACGTGTGCACCACCGGCAGGTCGCCCGCGATCAGGGCGTCCAGGAGGGTCGTGTGCTCGGCCGCGTCCGCGACGAGGTCGGCGCGGCGGGGGTGGACGGGGCCGGTGACCAGGGGCCACTGGGAGCGGCGGTGCAGGTCGTCGGCGACCTGGACGAGCTGTCCGTTGCCGGAGAGCCCGAGCAGGGCCCGGTGGAAGGCCCGGTCCGCGTCCGCGTAGCGGGCCCGGTCGCCGGCCGCCGCGGCCACGACCGTGGCCTCCGCGAGCGGCCGCAGTGCCTCCCACCGCCCGGCGGGCACGCTGCGGGCGAGCCGCAGCATCACCGGCACCTCTATCAGGGCCCGCACCTCGGCCAGCTCCCCGAGCTCCCGCGCGCCGCGCCGCAGGACCCGGAACCCCCGGTTCGGCACCACCTCGACCGCGCCTTCGAGGGCGAGCTGCTGCATGGCCTCGCGCACGGGCGTCGCGGACACGCCGAACCGCTCCCCGAGGGCGGGCGCCGAGTACACCTCGCCCGGCGCGAGGTCGCCGTCGACGAGCGCGGCCCGCAGGGCGTCGAGGACCTGCCCGCGCACGGAGCTGCGCCGCACGCCGCCGCGCTCCGGCGGCTCCCCCGGCGCGCCCCGGTCCCCGCTCCCCGTCCCGGCCTGCCCCGGGACCCTCGCGACGGCGCAGCGGGCGGAGGCCCCCGCCGCACGCGCTCCGGCCCGCTCCACTGTTACCTCCCCGCTCCCGCGCTCCCGCGGCCCACCCAGCACCTAGGGGATCGTGCCGGACGCGAAACGTACGACCCGAATCACCCGAGAAGCACCTTAGGCGGACCGCACTCCAGTTGAAACCTCGATCATGTTGGGTAAGGTTAGGCTTACCTGCAATCGATCGTGATTCGGCGGTCCCGCATGTCCCTTCCCACCCTGGAGCCCGGCGCCCGGCACTCGGCGCCCCGCCACAGTTCCGTCACGGGCGCCTACGCCCGTCTCACCGAGGTGTACCCCGGGCTGCGGATCCAGGAGCTGGCCGAGGACGAACAGGCACCCCGGGGCGACGGCTGGGTCTCCGTCGCGCGGCTCGCCGCGGCCGGGCCGGAGTTCGAGGAGTTCCTCGCCTGGGACGACGCGCAGGTCCTCAAGGACTACGGCCTGCGCGCCCGGCCCGACGTCGTGGCCAGCTTCGCGCTGCACCGCTACGCCTGGCCCGCCTGTCTGCTGATCACCGTGCCGTGGTTCCTGCACCGCCGCGTGCCGCGCTACCCCGTGGAGCACGTCTCCTTCCAGCGCGCGCTCGGCAAGCTGGCCGTGCGCCCGACCACCTTCGCCTGCCTGCCCGACGACCCGGCGGCCACGCTGCCCGGCGCCACCGTCGTACCGGACGAGGAGGCGCTGCGCGCCGAGGTGCGGGCCGCCGTGGCCGAGCACCTGGGTCCGCTGCTCGACGGCTTCGGGCCGCGCATGCGCCGCCGCGGGCGGGCGCTGTGGGCGATGGCGACGGACGAGATCGTCGAGGGCATCTGGTACGTCGCCCACCTCCTCGGCGAGGAGCAGCGCGCCACCGCCGAGCTTGAGCGACTGCTCCCCGGCGCCACCAAGCCGTACGTCGGCACGGCCGCGTTCCGCGAACTGACCGGGCCGAACGGCGAGAAGCTGCCCACCCGTGACCGCGCGAGCTGCTGCATGTTCTACACGCTGCGGCCCGAGGAGACCTGCGTCACCTGCCCGCGCATGTGCGACACGGACCGCGCCGCCAAGCTGGCCGCCGAGGCCGCGGCCTGACGCGCTCCGGCCCGTCCCGCCGCCCCCGCGCGCCTGCCGAATCGAACTCAACTCGTATATTCCTGGCAGTAGTTCGAACGATTCCCGGCGTGGCGCGGTCCTTGCCACCCACTTGGCGTCCTCTTGCCGGAAAACCCCTTGAGCGCCGTCGGGCGTGGGTCACTATGGCGCCCGAAACGCCCTACCGCGACGCAAGGGACCCCAGATGAGACTGACCGACATATCGCTGGACTGGCTGCTGCCCGGCGGCGTCCTGCTCTTGGGCATGGCAGTGGCGGTGGCGGTGCTCGCACGGGGCAAGAAAGCCCAGACGAAGGCGGCCGCAGCCGACGACTCGTGGGAACGCAACGAGGAGCGCCGCAGGCGCAAGGAAGCCCTCTACGGCACCGCCTCCTACGTCCTCCTCTTCTGCTGCGCGGCTGTCGCCGCGGCCCTCTCCTTCCACGGCCTGGTCGGCTTCGGCCGGCAGAACCTGAACCTGTCGGGCGGCTGGGAGTACCTGGTGCCGTTCGGGCTCGACGGGGCCGCGATGTTCTGCTCCGTGCTCGCGGTGCGCGAGGCCAGCCACGGCGACGCGGCGCTCGGCTCGCGGCTCCTGGTGTGGACGTTCGCGGGGGCCGCCGCCTGGTTCAACTGGGTGCACGCGCCGCGCGGCCTCGGCCACGCGGGCGCGCCCCAGTTCTTCGCCGGGATGTCCCTGTCCGCGGCCGTCCTCTTCGACCGGGCCCTCAAGCAGACCCGCCGCGCCGCCCTGCGCGAACAGGGCCTCGTACCGCGGCCGCTGCCGCAGATCCGGATCGTACGGTGGCTGCGGGCGCCCCGGGAGACGTTCGGCGCGTGGTCGCTGATGCTCCTGGAAGGCGTGCGCACGCTCGACGAGGCGGTCGAGGAGGTGCGCGAGGACCGGCGCGAGAAGGAGCAGGCCCGGACGCGCCGCCGCGACCAGGAGAAGCTGGAGCGGGCGCAGCTGAAGGCGATCAGCCGGGGCCGTGGCTACCACGGGCGCGGGGGGCGGCAGGTCGACGTCCAGGCCGTGGCGCCGTCGGTGGGGTCCGGGCAGGTCGGCGCGGACCCTGCCATAGCGGCTCCGCCGCAGCAGGAGCAGTTGCCCGTACGGTCCCGTCCCTCCCTCCAGGCCGTCAAGGGCGGTCCTGAGACCGTGACGGTCGATCTCACGGCCGAGGACGACACGCAGACGATTCCGCGCCTCGACTCGCTGGAGCGCAAGCTGAAGGACCTGGAACAGCAGTTCGGCTAACCCTCGCGGGGGCGCCCCGGACCCGCCCCTTCCCGATCCGGGGGCCGCGCCCCCGTGCCCCCGCCTTTTTCGGCGCTCCGCGCCTCGTCCTCAAACGCCGGACGGGCTGAAAGTCTCCGGCGCGCGCCGTGGGTATTCAGCCCGTCCGGCGTTTGAGGACGAGCGCGCCAGCGCGATGAACGGCGGGGTCCCAGGGGCGGCAGCCCCTGGTTCGGGAAGGGGCGGGCCCGGGGCGCCCCGTGAGGGCTAGAGGCCGTCCGCGTCCAGTTCGAACCACACCGCCTTGCCCACGCCGTGCGCCCGCACGCCCCACGCGTCCGCGAGGGACTGGACGAGCATCAGGCCGCGCCCGTGCGTGGCGTCGCCCGCCGCGGGCGTCCGCATCCGCGGCCGCCGTCCCACGAAGTCCCGGACCTCCACCCGCAGCCGCCGCGGCCCCACCGTCGCCGTCAGGACCGCGTCCCGGTCGGTGTGCACCAGGGCGTTCGTGACCAGCTCACTGGTGAGGAGCTCGGCCACGTCGGACGAGCCGGAGCGCCCCCAGCGCCGCAGCAGGTCCCGCAGCGCCGCGCGGGCCTCGGACACCGCCCTGAGGTCGGAACGCCCCAGCCTGCGCCGCAGCTGGAGCCCGCTCTCGCTCGTCACGCCGTCGACTTGATGGTCCTCTCGTCTCACCGGGGCCGCCCCCCAACCGATGGCGGCACCTCCTTGCGCATACCTGACCATGACCCCCGCCCACAAGTCCGTCATCGAACATGCTCACGGGATGCATGCCCGCCCCACTTGGGCCCACTCATGTCCATTCGTCAACCAACGAAGCGGATGCGCCGATGGGTTGAGGGGAAGTGAAGCCGAGTACCACTCGGGATCGACCATGTGGAGGAGTCGCCGTGCACGACGACCGACGTCTGGTGGAGGAGCGCCTGGAACGCGCGGTGCGGCAGTTCATCCGCCCCGCCCAGTACGCGGACCGCGTGCCGCTCGCGCTCTCCGTGTGGCACGCGCCCGACGAGCTGGTGCCCGTCGCCGAGGCGCTCGCGGCGTCGTACGAGCCCTTCGACGCCGGTACGGCCTGGGGAAAGCCCTGGTCGACGAGTTGGTTCCGGATGACGGGGCAGGTGCCTGAGGCGTGGCGCGGGCGGCGGGTGGAGGCGGTCGTCGATCCGGGGTTCACCGGCGAGGGGCCCGGGTTCCAGGCGGAGGGCCTGGTCCACGACGCCGTCGGGGTCCCGCTCAAGGGCATTCACCCGCGCAACCGGCACGTACCCGTCGCGGCCCCCGCCGAGGGCGGCGAGCCGGTGCACCTGTTGCTGGAGGCGGCGGCCAACCCTGCGGTCCTGCGCGACTTCGTGCCGACCCGGCTCGGCGACATCCTGACCGCGGACGATCGGCCGATGTACCGATTCGCCGCTGCCGACCTGGCCGTACTCGACGAGGACGTCTGGCATCTGCTCCTGGACATCGAGGTCCTGTCCGAGCTGATGGGTGAACTGGACGCGGCGCGTCCGCGGCGCCACGAGATCCTGCGCGCCCTGGAGGACATGCTCGACGCGCTCGATCCGCACGACGTACGGGGGACCGCCGCGGCGGCGCGCGCGGAGCTGGCCGAGGTGCTCGCGCGGCCCGCCCACGCCAGCTCCCACCGCGTATCGGCTGCCGGGCACGCGCACATCGACTCGGCGTGGCTGTGGCCGCTGCGCGAGACGGTGCGCAAGGCGTCCCGGACGTTCGCCAATGTGACGGCGCTCGCGCGTGACTATCCGGAGCTGGTCTTCGCCTGCTCGCAGGCACAGCAGTACGCCTGGGTGAAGGAGCACCAGCCGCACATCTGGGAGCGGATCAAGAAGGCGGTGGCGGCGGGGAACTGGGCGCCCGTCGGCTCGATGTGGGTGGAGTCGGACGCGAACATGCCGGGCGGGGAGGCCCTGGCCCGGCAGATCGTGCACGGGAAGCGGTTCTTCCAGGAGGAGTTCGGGGTCGACACCGAGGAGATCTGGCTGCCCGACTCCTTCGGCTACACGGCCGCCTTCCCGCAGCTCGCGCGGCTCGCGGGCGTGCGCTGGTTCCTCACCCAGAAGCTGAGCTGGAACCAGTCCAACAAGATGCCGCACCACACGTTCTGGTGGGAGGGCATCGACGGCACCCGCGTGTTCACGCACTTCCCGCCCGTGGACACCTACAACTCCCAGTTCCTCGGCTCCGAACTGGCCCACGCCGAGCGGAACTTCGCCGAGAAGGGGCGCGCGACCCGCTCCCTGGTGCCGTTCGGCTGGGGCGACGGCGGGGGCGGACCCACCCGCGAGATGCTGGAGCGGGCCCGCAGGCTGCGCTCCCTGGAGGGCTCGCCGAGGGTCGAGATCGAGCGGCCTTCGGCGTTCTTCGCGGCGGCCGAGGAGGAGTACGGCGAGCGGGCGCCGGTGTGGTCCGGCGAGCTGTATCTGGAGCTGCACCGGGCGACGTACACGACGCAGGCGGCGACCAAGCGCGGTAACCGACGCAGCGAACACGCCCTCAGGGAAGCCGAGTTGTGGTGCGCGACGGCCGCGCTCAAGGACCCCGCGTACGCCTATCCGTACGACGCCCTCGACCGGCTGTGGAAGACGGTCCTGCTGCACCAGTTCCACGACATCCTGCCGGGTTCGTCCATCGCGTGGGTGCACCGGGAGGCGCGGGACACCTACGCGCGCGTGCTCACCGAGCTGGACGGCATCACGGCGGACGCGGTACGGCACCTGGGCGCCGGTGACGTCTGCGTCCTGAACGCGTCGCCGTACGCGCGCAGCGAGGTCGTCGAGCACGACGGCGCGCTCACGCATGTGCACGTGGGCCCGCTCGGCACCCGCAGCCTCGCCGTCGCCGCAGGTCACGAGCGGGCCCCGGAGGCGGTGACCTCGGCGACGCGGACCGGCACCGAGATCATCCTGACGAACGAGCACCTGCGCGTCACCGTCGACGCCGACGGGCTGCTCGCCTCCGTACGGGACCTGGACCACGACCGCGAGGTCCTCGCGCCCGGGGCCCGCGGCAACCTCCTCCAGCTGCACCCGGACCACCCCACCCGCTACGACGCCTGGGACCTGGACGAGCACTACCGCCGCCGGCACGCCGACCTGACGGCCGCCGAGTCCGTGGAGCTGGTCGAGGACGGGCCGCTGCGCGCCTCCGTGCGGGTCGTACGCGCCTTCGGCGACGGCTCGCGGATCACGCAGGAGCTGCGGCTCGCGGCGGGCAGCCGCCGACTCGACGTGGTCACGGATGTGGACTGGCGCGAGTCGGAGAAGGTGCTCAAGGCCGCGTTCCCGCTGGACGTACACGCCGAACGGTCCACGGCGGAGATCCAGTTCGGCCACGTGCACCGCCCGACGCACGCCAACACCGGCTGGGACGCGGCCCGGTTCGAGATCTGCGCCCACCGGTGGCTGCGGGTGGGCGAGGACGGGTACGGGGTCGCGGTGCTCAACGACTCGACGTACGGCCACGACGTGACGCGCGCCGAGCACGCCGACGGGCTCGGCACGACCGTGCGCCTCACGCTCCTTCGGGCGCCCCACAGCCCCGACCCGGACACGGACGTGGGAGCGCACCGGTTCACGTACGCGCTGCTCCCGGGGGCGGAGGTGGGGGACGCCGTGGCCGAGGGGCTCGCGCTGAACCTGCCGGTGCGGGTGGCCCGGGCGGGGGACGTCGCGCCGCTCGTGCGGGTCGACCACCCGGGGGTGACGGTGGAGTCGGTGAAGCTCGCGGAGGATCGGAGCGGCGATGTGGTGGTGCGGCTGTACGAGTCCCGGGGCGGGCGGGCTCGGGCGGTGCTGACCTCGGCGTTTCCTGTCGCCCGCGCCGAGGTCACGGATCTCCTGGAGCGGCCCCTGCGCCCCGCCGCCACCACCGGCGCGGGGCTCTCCGTCTCCTTGCGGCCCTTCCAGATCCTGACCCTGAGGCTGAGCCCGGCGTAGCCCGCGCGGGCTAGGCCGCCGGGGCCGGTGGGGTGAGTTGGGGGGCCAGCCAGGAGGGGACGCCGCCGAGGAGGCGGAAGAGACGGGTGGCTTCGGCGCGGAGGCGGGAGGCCTCGGGCTCGGGTTCGGCGTCGGCGAGGGCGGCGAGGGCGGGGGCGGTGCCGACCAGGAACCCCAACTCCTCGCGCAGCCGCAGGGATTCGGAGAAGCCGTGCCTGGCCTCCGCCAACTCCCCTTCGCGCAGGGCGAGTCCGGCGAGGTGCCGCCAGGTGAAGGAGAGGAGGAGGGAGTCCTCGTGCGCGGTGGCCCCGGCGTGCGCGCGCCGGTACGCGGCCCGCGCGGCCTGCGGCGAGTCGGCGAGGTGCTCGGCGACCAGGCCGCGGCGGAAGTCCAACAGGGCCCGCCCGGCGGCCCCGGGCGCGAGCAGCGCGGCGGCGCGGCCCAGCGCGGTACGGGCCTCGTCGGCGCGGTCGCGTACGCCCAACACGGTGGCCGCGTAGGCGAGTTGGCCCCGCTCGCAGGCGGCGGCCCCGCGCGCGTCGTCATCGTCGGCGACGGCCTCCGCCGTCCGCAGGCCGTCCTCGGCCTCGGCCCAGCCCTCCCCGGTGAACAGGCAGCGCTCGACGAGCAGCGAGGTTCTCTGGAGCGCGGCGGCCGCGCCCTCCCGGGGCGCGAGCAGTGCTGCGGCGTCGGTCCAGCAGCCGCGCGAGCGCAGCCGCCATACCGCGGTCTGGAGTGGATCGTGCCCTGAGCCATTTCCCGTACCAGACATGGCGGTATGCGCCACGTTGCCCTCCCCTAGCGCACCATTGAGCTGTTGAGTCGTGGGCGAATCTCAGCACGGATCGGCGCGCGGGGCCAAGGGGGTGGGTGAAGGATTTCACAAAGTTGGGGGAGGCGGATGGTGTGGTTTTGGGCTGAGCCGACCGGCGCACGCCCGCGCCCGTGGCTCAGCTCATCCGCAATGCCAAGAAGAAATCCAGCTTGTCCTCCAGGCGTGCGAGGTCACGGCCCGTCAACTGCTCGATTCGGCCCACGCGGTAGCGCAGTGTGTTGACGTGCAGGTGCAACCGGGTCGCGCAGCGCGTCCAGGAGCCGTCGCAGTCGAGGAAGGCCTCCAGGGTGGGGATGAGCTCCGCGCGGTGGCGGCGGTCGTACTCGCGCAGCGGATCGAGGAGGCGGGCCGTGAACGCGCGGCGCACGTCGTCGGGCACGAACGGCAGCAGCAGCACGTGCGAGGCCAGCTCCTGGTGGCCCGCGGCGCAGACCCGGCCGGGGCGGGCGGCCGCGACCCGGCGGGCGTGCCGGGCCTCCTCCAGGGCGCCGCGCAGGCCCTCCGCGGAGTGCACGGCCGCGCTGACGCCGAGGGTGAGGCGGCCGTCGTCGGCGAGGCCCGCCGTCAGGGGCTCGCGCACGGCGGCGAGGAGCGCGTCGGCGAGCAGACCCGCGTCGCCGCCCTCGGCCTCCGGGGACATCGCGGGCAGCGGCACGAGCGCGATGGCTTCGTCGCCGGTGTGCGCGACGGCGATCCGGTCGGACGGGTCGGGGCCCGCGGTCGCCGGGTCGACGAGGATCTCCTCCAGGAGCGCCTGGGCGACCGGGCCGCTCTCGATGCCCGCGCGGCGCCCGCCGTCGATCGGGGATCCCGAGGGCTCGCCCGCCCGGCGCCCGCCGGCGTCGGCCGCGGGCCCGCCCTGGACCTCGTCCCACTCCACCCGGGCCACCACGACCTGCCAGTGCGGGGCCGCGCCGAGCCCGGGCAGGAGCACCGGTGCCGCGACCCGCAGGCGCGCGGCGATCTCGGCGGGCGCGGCACCCGTCTGGACCAGTTCGAGCACCTCCTGCGCGAGGCGGCGGCGCACCGTGCGCGCCGCGTCCCTGCGGTCCCGCTCGACGGCGATCAGCTGGGTGACGCCCTGGAGCAGGTCGAGCCGCTCCTCGGGCCAGTCGCCCGCGTCGGCCTCGACGGCGAGCAGCCAGTCGGACAGGACGGTCTCGCGGACGTCCCGGGAGGCGCCCGCGCTGCCCCGGCCGCTGGAGCGGATGGGGAACAGCGAGTACGTGACCCCGTCCACGCCCACCCGGTGCGGCCCGCGCCGCCCGGTGCGGGCGGCGGCCAGGTGCTCCCCGGCGAGCCGCGCGCGGATCCGGGCCGAGAGGCCGGGGGCGCCCGCGGCCGCCCCGGCGATGGCGCGTCCGGCGGGGGACAGGACCCAGGCGCGCAGGTCCAGGTCGGAGCCGAGCAGGTCGAGGACGACGTCCGGGCCGCCGCCCGCGGGGCCCGACGTCATCAGGCGCCGGTGCCGGTCCACGACGGCCGCGAGGTCCCCGGCGCGCTCGCCCGAGACCTGGCGCACGACATGCTCGGTGATCGTCGCGAACGCCACCGACTCGTTGACGGCGAAGAGCGGGAGCCGGTGGCGGGCGCAGGCCTGGACGAGGTCGTCGGGGACGTCGCCCAGCTCGGCCTCGCCCGCCGCGAGCGCCGCGACCCCGGCGGTCGCGAGGATCCGTACGAACGGCTCCGTGTCGGCGGCGTCCCGGCGCCAGGCGAGGCCGGTGAGCACCAGCTCGCCGCCGCCCAGATAGCGGCTGGGGTCGCGCAGGTCCGTGGTCATCACGCCCCGGACGGTGCGGTCGAGCTCGTCCTCGCCGCCGAGCAGCCTGAGGCCAAGGGCGTCGGTGTCAAGGAGTGCGCGCAGCCGCATCGTGTCGTCGCCGCCGATCTGTCTCGATTTCGTGTGTGCCCGGCCGCGCCGGGGGTTCCGGGGACCGCGGGCCTCGGCGTCCTGGCGGTTTCCCGGGGGAAGCCGCGAGGTTGCCGGGGCCTGTTCTTCATACGAATCTACAAGACTCACGGCTTGGCCAGCTAACTCCTTCATGGTTTCGGTGACTGACCCCATGGGAGGAGCGGGCGGTGTACTGGCCCCACTCCGCGTTAACAGCACATGAACGAGCAGTCGAGAGGCCGGCGGCCCACGTGGCCGGATCGATCGCCTCCACTCGGAAGTCGCACCACCGCCACCACCCGGAAGGCGGACGGCCGCGTCCCCCGGAAGACCGCGCCCGGCGTTCACGATCAGCAACAGCGCCGCCGGTCACGAAGCATCGCGTACCAGCACGGCGTACCGGCACCGCGTACGCGCACCGAGCACGATGACGACGCACGATTACGAAGAGAGAGCCACTCATGGACTTCCTTCGCCCCGCCAGCTGGGAGGAGGCGCTCGCCGCGAAGGCCGAGCACCCCACGGCTGTGCCGATCGCGGGTGGCACCGATGTCATGGTCGAGATCAACTTCGACCACCGGCGTCCGGAGTACCTCCTGGACCTCAACCGCATCGGTGAGCTGCGGGAGTGGGAGGTCGGCGAGGACTCCGTCCGGCTCGGCGCCTCCGTTCCGTACACCCACATCATGGAGCACCTGCGCGCGGAGCTGCCCGGCCTCGCGCTCGCCTCGCACACCGTGGCATCGCCGCAGATCCGCAACCGCGGCGGCGTCGGCGGCAACCTGGGCACCGCGTCCCCGGCCGGTGACGCCCATCCGGCGCTCCTCGCCGCGGGCGCCGAGGTCGAGGCCGAGTCCGTGCGCGGCACCCGGCTGATCCCGATCGACGACTTCTACACCGGGGTGAAGCGCAACGCGCTCGCCCCCGACGAGCTGATCAGGGCCGTGCACATCAAGAAGGCGGAAGGCCCGCAGCAGTACTCGAAGGTCGGCACCCGCAACGCGATGGTGATCGCCGTGTGCGCCTTCGGCATCGCGCTGCACCCCCAGGCCCGCACCGTGCGCACCGGCATCGGCTCGGCCGCCCCGACCCCGATCCGCGCCGAGGCGGCCGAGGACTTCCTGAACGCGGCGCTCGACGAGGGCGGCTTCTGGGACAGCAAGAAGATCATCACCCCGTCGGTCGCCAAGCAGTTCGCGGACCTGGTCTCCGGCGCCGCCAACCCGATCGACGACGTCCGCGGCACGGCGAGCTACCGCCGCCACGCCGTCGGCATCATGGCCCGCCGCACGCTCGGCTGGACCTGGGAGTCCTACCGCGGCGCGGGCCGTGGCACGGAGGGAGTCGCGTAATGCGTGTCAACTTCACGGTCAACGGCCGTCCGCAGGAAGCCGACGACGTGTGGGAGGGCGAGTCCCTGCTGTACGTGCTGCGCGAGCGGCTCGGCCTTCCCGGGTCGAAGAACGCCTGCGAGCAGGGCGAGTGCGGCTCCTGCACCGTCCGCCTCGACGGGGTGCCGGTGTGCGCCTGCCTGGTCGCGGCCGGACAGGTGGAGGGCCGCGAGGTCGTCACCGTCGAGGGCCTCGCGGACTTCGCCAAGCAGCGCGCGGAGCACGGCGGTTGCGCCACCGGCGCCACCGGATCCTGCGGGGTCTCCCTGGACCGGGCCAAGCGCTGGCAGGCCGGGCCCGCCGACTCCCGCACCGGCGAGGGCGCGGAACTCTCGCCCGTCCAGCAGGCGTTCATCGACGCGGGCGCCGTCCAGTGCGGCTTCTGCACGCCGGGCCTGCTCGTCGCCGCCGACGAGATGCTGGAGCGCAACCCGGACCCGACGGACGCCGACATCCGCGAGGCCCTCTCCGGCAACCTGTGCCGGTGCACGGGCTACGAGAAGATCCTGGACGCGGTCCGCCTCGCCGCCGCGCGCCAGACCCAGGAGGTCTGAGGACATGGCCGACACCCGCACCACGGGCATCCCCGCCGACGTCACCCAGGGCTCGCAGACCAAGGGCGGCATCGGCGAGTCCACGCTCCGCCCGGACGGCATCCTCAAGGTCACCGGCGAGTTCGCGTACTCGTCCGACATGTGGCACGAGGACATGCTGTGGGGCCAGATCCTGCGCTCCCCGGTCGCGCACGCCGAGATCGTCTCCATCGACACCGGCGAGGCCCTGGCGACCGCGGGCGTCTACGCGGTCCTCACCTACGACGACCTGCCGACCGAGGTGAAGAACTACGGCCTGGAGATCCAGGACACCCCGGTCCTCGCCCACGGCAAGGTCCGCCACCACGGCGAGCCGGTGGCCCTCGTGGCCGCCGACCACCCGGAGACCGCGCGCCGCGCCGCCGCCAAGATCAAGGTCGAGTACCGCGAGCTGCCCGTCATCACCGACGAGGCGAGCGCCGTGGCGCCGGACGCGGTCCTCGTCCACGAGGGCCGCGACGACCACCACGCGGGCCACGTCCCGCACCCGAACGTCGTGCACCGCCAGCCGATCGTCCGCGGCGACGCGGCCGCGGCCGCGCGGCGGGCCGACGTGATCGTCACGGGCGACTACACCTTCGGCATGCAGGACCAGGCCTTCCTCGGCCCCGAGTCCGGCCTCGCCGTGCCCGGCGAGGACGGCGGCGTCGATCTGTACGTGGCCACCCAGTGGCTGCACTCGGACCTCAAGCAGATCGCCCCCGTCCTCGGCCTGCCCGAGGAGAAGGTCCGGATGACGCTCGCGGGCGTCGGCGGCGCCTTCGGCGGCCGCGAGGACCTGTCGATGCAGATCCACGCCTGCCTCCTGGCGCTGCGCACCGGCAAGCCGGTCAAGATCGTCTACAACCGCTTCGAGTCCTTCTTCGGGCACGTCCACCGCCACCCCGCCAAGCTCCACTACGAGCACGGGGCCACCAAGGACGGCAAGCTCACCCACATGAAGTGCCGGATCGTCCTGGACGGCGGCGCCTACGCCTCCGCGTCCCCGGCCGTGGTCGGCAACGCCTCCTCGCTGAGCGTCGGCCCCTACGTCGTCGACGACGTGGAGATCGAGGCGATCGCGCTGTACACCAACAACCCGCCCTGCGGCGCCATGCGCGGCTTCGGCGCGGTCCAGGCGTGCTTCGCGTACGAGGCGCAGATGGACAAGCTGGCGGCGGAGCTCGGTCTGGACCCCGTCGAGTTCCGGCAGCTCAACGCCATGGAGCAGGGCACGATCATGCCGACCGGGCAGCCGGTCGACTCGCCCGCCCCGGTCGCCGAACTCCTTCGCCGGGTCAAGGCGATGCCGCTGCCGCCGGAGCGCCAGTGGGAGACCACCGAGGGCTCGGACGTGCGCCAGCTGCCCGGCGGCCTGTCCAACACCACGCACGGCGAGGGCGTCGTCCGCGGCGTCGGCTACGCGGTCGGCATCAAGAACGTCGGCTTCTCCGAGGGCTTCGACGACTACTCGACGGCCCGGGTCCGCATGGAGGTCGTCGCGGGCGAACCGGTCGTCACCGTGCACACCGCGATGGCCGAGGTCGGCCAGGGCGGCGTCACCGTGCACGCGCAGATCGCCCGTACGGAACTGGGCGTCACCCAGGTGACGATCCACCCGGCCGACACCCAGGTGGGCAGCGCGGGCTCGACGTCCGCGTCCCGGCAGACGTACGTCACCGGCGGCGCGGTCAAGAACTCCTGCGAGGCCGTGCGCGAGAAGGTCCTGGAGCTGGGCCGCGCCAGGTTCGGCACGTACCACCCGGCGTGGGCCACCGCCGAACTCCTCCTGGAGGGCGGCAAGGTCGTCACCGACGGCGGCGAGGTCCTGGCCGACCTCGTGGACGTCCTGGAGGACGAGGCCGTGGACATCGAGCTGGAGTGGCGCCACCGGCCCACCGAGCCCTTCGACCTGCGCACCGGGCAGGGCAACGGCCACGTCCAGTACTCCTTCGCCGCGCACCGCGCCGTCGTCGAGGTCGACACCGAGCTCGGCCTCGTCAAGGTCATCGAACTGGCCTGCGCGCAGGACGTCGGCAAGGCGCTCAACCCGCTCTCCGTCCTCGGCCAGATCCAGGGCGGCACCATCCAGGGCATGGGCGTCGCGGTGATGGAGGAGATCGTCGTCGACCCCAAGACCGCGAAGGTCAGGAACCCCTCCTTCACGGACTATCTGCTCCCCACCATCCTCGACACGCCGACCATCCCGGTCGACGTGCTCGAACTCGCCGACGAGCACGCCCCGTACGGGCTTCGCGGCATCGGCGAGGCCCCGACCCTGTCGTCGACGCCGGCGGTGCTCGCCGCCATCCGCGCGGCGACCGGGCTCGAACTGAACAGGACGCCGGTCCGCCCGGAGCACCTCACCGGGACCTGACCGGCCCCCCCGCTCTCCGGGCGGTGTGTGCCTCCCAGGAACGTCACACTTCCGCCGGTCCGCACCGCCCGGAGCCTCCAGTACCGCACCGCTCGCGGTCCTGCCGCTCCTCGAAGAGCCCCCACGTTCGCCTCGGGCCGTCCCCCGGGTCGTGCAGCCAACACACCATCCCAAATCCCGCCGCCCGACGCGGGTGCCCCTTTGAACCTTGGGAGTCAGGCACCATGACCCAGCAGTCCATGGAGCCCAGGACCACCGCGGAGGACGCGGGCCGCGGCTCGCGCGTCCCCGCCGGACGGTCCTGGCTCGACCGGTACTTCCACATATCCCACCGGGGATCGACGGTCGCGCGTGAGGTGCGCGGCGGCATCACGACCTTCATGGCGATGGCCTACATCGTCCTGCTCAACCCCCTGATCCTGTCCGGCAAGGACGCCGCGGGCGACACGATGGGGCAGAAGGCCCTCATCACCGCGACCGCCTTCGCCGCGGCCGTCACCACCCTGCTCATGGGCTTCGTCGGCAAGGTGCCGCTCGCCCTGGCGGCCGGACTCTCGGTGTCCGGGGTGATCGCCTCGCAGGTGGCGCCCGAGATGACCTGGCCGCAGGCCATGGGCATGTGCGTGATGTACGGCGTGGTGATCATGCTTCTGGTGGTCACCGGGCTGCGCGAGATGATCATGAATGCGATCCCGCTCGCGCTCAAACACGGCATCACCATGGGCATCGGCCTGTTCATCGCCATCATCGGCCTGGTCAAGGGCGGCTTCGTCCACCAGGGCAAGGCGACCCCGCTCACCCTCGGTCCCACCGGTGAGCTGGCCGGGTGGCCCGTCCTGCTCTTCGCGGGCACGCTGCTGCTGATCTTCATGCTCCAGGCCCGGGAGACGCCCGGCGCGATCCTCATCGGCATCGTGACCGGCACGGTCGTCGCCGTGGCCCTGAACGCGATGGACGTCATCGACCCCGAGCAGTGGGCGAACGGCGCCCCCGAGCTGCACGGCAGCGCCGTCTCCACACCCGACTTCGGGCTCTTCGGAGACGTCGAGTTCGGCGGCTGGGGCGAGGTCGGCGCGATGACGGTCGGCATGATCGTCTTCACCCTGGTCCTCGCGGGCTTCTTCGACGCCATGGCCACGATCATCGGCGTCGGCACCGAGGCCAACCTCGCCGACGACAAGGGCCGCATGCCCGGCCTGTCCAAGGCCCTGTTCATCGACGGCGCGGGCGGCGCGATCGGCGGCGTCGCGGGCGGCTCCGGCCAGACCGTCTTCGTGGAGTCCGCGACGGGCGTGGGAGAGGGCGCCCGTACGGGCCTGGCCTCGGTCGTCACCGGCCTGTTCTTCGCCGCGTGCCTGTTCTTCACGCCGGTGACCGCGATCGTCCCGCAGGAGGTCGCGTCCGCCGCGCTCGTCGTCATCGGAGCGATGATGATGATGAACGCCCGGCACGTCGACTGGGCCGACCGAGCCACCGCGATCCCGGTCTTCCTGACCGTGGTCCTGATGCCCTTCACCTACACCATCACCACCGGTGTGGCGGCGGGCGTCATCAGCTGGGTCGCCATCAAGGCCGCCCAGGGCAAGGCACGGGAGATCGGGGCCTTCATGTGGGGCCTGACCGTGGTCTTCCTCGTGTACTTCGCCCTCAACCCGATAGAGAGCTGGCTGGGCGTCCATTAGGCACGCGCACCCGCTCGACGCATCCGAACCCCCGAGGAGACCGACATGCTGGACATCGCCGAAGAGCTGCACCGGTGGGTCGAGCAGGGGCGTGACTTCGCGGTGGCCACCGTGGTGGCGACCGGTGGCAGCGCGCCCCGGCAGCCCGGCGCCGCGCTCGCCGTCGACCGTGACGGCACGGCGATCGGCTCGGTCTCCGGCGGCTGCGTCGAGGGCGCCGTCTACGAGCTGTGCCAGCAGGCCCTTGAGGACGGCGAGACGCTCGTCGAACGCTTCGGCTACAGCGACGACGACGCCTTCGCCGTGGGCCTGACCTGCGGCGGCGTCATCGACATCCTGATCACGCCGGTCCGCGCGGACGCGCCCGCGCGGCCGGTGTTCGCCGCCGCGCTCGCGGCCGCCGCCCGGGGCGGGGCGGCGGCGCTGGCGCGGATCACGGCAGGCCCCGAGGAACTGCTCGGCCGCGCGCTGCTGGTGCGCGGCGACGCGGCGGCCGGGGCCCACGAGGGCGGACTCGGGGGCCACCCCGAGCTCGACCGGACGGTGGCGGGGGAGGCCCGCGCCCTGCTCGACGCGGGCCGCACGGGCACCGTGGAGATCGGCGCCGACGGCTCCCGCTGCGGGCAGTCGCTCACCGTCCTGGTCGAGTCGTCCGTGCCGCCGCCCCGGATGATCGTCTTCGGTGCGATCGACTTCGCCTCGGCGCTCGTACGGGTCGGCAAGTTCCTCGGCTACCACGTGACCGTGTGCGACGCGCGGCCCGTCTTCGCGACCCGCGTCCGCTTCCCCGAGGCCGACGAGATCGTGGTGCGCTGGCCGCACCAGTACCTGGCGGACACCGAGGTCGACGGCCGCACCGTGCTGTGCGTCCTCACCCACGACGCCAAGTTCGACGTGCCGCTGCTCCGTCTCGCGCTGCGCCTGCCGGTCGCGTACGTCGGCGCGATGGGCTCGCGCCGCACCCACCTGGACCGCGCGGCGCGCCTGCGCGAGGTCGGCGTCACGGACCTGGAGCTGGCCCGGCTCCGCTCCCCGATCGGCCTCGACCTCGGCGCGCGTACGCCCGAGGAGACCGCGCTCTCCATCGCGGCGGAGGTCGTGGCGAACCGCAGGGGCGGCGGCGGCCGCTCCCTGACGGGCGCCCACACCCCCATCCACCACGACGCTCCGTCGCCCCGCAGCATCACCTCGGTGGCGTGAGCCACGGCCCCGCGCGCCCTTCGTCGCGCCCGTGCCGCTCCGGTGGGTTTCGAAGGCCGGTGCGGGGCGTCACCATGGAGGCATGGATCCCCAACAGCACGCCCGAGCAGATGAGTTGACGCGCGATCCGTATCCGCTGTACGCGCGCGCCCGGGGTGCGAAGGGGCTCACGTACGTGCCCGAGTTCGGCGCCTGGCTGGTGGCGCGGGACGCGGACGTGCGGGAGGTGCTGCGGCGGCCCGACGTGTTCTCGTCGGCGAACGCGGTCCGCGGGGGCGTCAGGCCCTCCCCGGCGGCGCTCGCGGTCCTCGCCGACGGCGACGGCCTCAGCCCTCGCGGCGGGGTGGTGGTCACCTCGGACGGCCTCGCCCACCAGCGGCTGCGCGCGCCGATCGTGCGCGGTCTCGGCCCGGCCCGGGTGGCCGCCGCGCTGCCCTTCGTGGCCGAGCGCGCCGAGGCCCTCGTGGACGCGTTCGCGGACCGGGGCCGCGTGGAGCTGATGGAGGCGTACGCCATGCGCCTGCCGGGCCAGGTGGTCGGGCACGTGCTCGGCTTCGACCCGGCCGACGTGCCGCTCGTGGTGCGGGCCGGGCACCGCACCGAGGCCCTGCTGTTCCGGCCCCTCAGCGAGGAGGAGCAGCTGGCGGCGGCGCACGACATGGTCGCGCTGAAGCGGCTCCTCGACGGCTATGTGCGCGACCGGTACGCCGCGCCGCGCGACGACCTGTGCAGCGAGCTCGTCACCTCGCTGGTCACGGCCGACGACGCGGAGGAGGGCGAGCCGGGGCTGCTCACGCTCGCCCAGCGCACCGAGCTCGTCGCCCATCTGAACAACTTCCTGCTCGCCGGGCACCTGACCACGACCGCCCTGATCGGCACGGTGTTCCTGCACCTGCTGAGCAACCCCGACCAGTGGCGGATGGTGTGCGAGCAGCCGGAGCGGATGATCCCGGCCGCGATCGAGGAGACGGCCCGCTTCGACACCGCGCTCCAGGCGTTCCGGCGCGTCACCACGCGGCCCGCGACGCTCGCGGGCACCGAGCTGTCCGCGGGCGCCGAGCTCCTGGTCGCGTTCGGCGCGGCCGGGCGCGACGACGCGCGCTATCCGCTCCCCGACGTCTTCGACATCACCCGGCCCGCCGCCGCCCGGCACGTGGCCTTCGGCCTGGGCGCCCACGCCTGCCCCGGGGCCCAGCTCGCCCGTGAGCAGGTGCGGCTGACCCTGGAGCTGTTCACGCGTCGCTTCCCGTCGTTGAGGATCGCCGCCGACGGGCCCGGGGTCACGATGCGGCCCTCGCTCATCCACCGCGCCCCGGAGGCCCTGCACCTCACCTGGTGAGGGGGACCGTCAGCGGTAGACCTTGCCCGGCTCCGCCTTGCCCGGCGCGAGGAGCTGGGGCACGGTGACGAAGACGTAGCCGCGCTTCTTCAGCTCGGCGATGATGCCGGGCACCGCGGGCACCGTGCCCTTGTAGATGTCGTGCAGCAGGATGATGCCGTCGCGGCCGGCCTGTTCGAGCACCCGCTTCTCGATCAGCGCGGAGTCCTCGGTCGTGTAGTCCTTCGCCGTCACCGTCCAGAGGATCTCGGCCAGGCCGAGCTCGCGGGAGAGCTTGTTGACGGTGTCGTTCGTCCGGCCCTGCGGGGGCCGCATCAGCGTCGGCTTCTTGCCGATGAGCTTCTCGATCGCCTTGTTCGGGCGCTCCAGCTCGGCCCGCGCCTCCGCGGGCTTGATCTTGGTGAGGATCTTGTGCGACCAGGTGTGGCTCGCGACCTCGTGGCCCTCGGCGTCCATCTGCTTGACCAGCTCGGGGTACTTCTCGATGTGGTTCTTGCCGAGCGTGAAGAAGGTCGCGGGCACCTTCTCCTTCTTGAGGATCTTCAGCAGCCGCGGGGTGTTCTCGCTGGGGCCCGCGTCGAAGGTCAGCGCGATGCACTTGGCCTTGCGGCAGTCCACGGTGCCGAACGCGGCCCGGTCTTTGCCCTTCGCGTCCGCAGCGCCCTTGCGGACGGAGCTGGGGGAGACGGTGTCGAGCTTGGTGCAACCGGTGAGGGCGAGGACGGCGGCCACGCCGGCGGCGAGCGCGGCACCGCCGAACCTGGTGCGCGGAAGCAACTTCTTCCCTGTCTTCGTCATCTTGCTGGTCGGCATAACTATCGGACGCATGCGCGCACTATACATGCCGTGTATACGTCCCGTTCATAGCGCCTCGGGAGCCCGATGAGCGGGACGTTCGCACCGCGCGCCCACCGTACGCACCCCGCGCCGTGGGGACGCGCCACCGCCCCGCGCCCGGTCGCGCCTGCGAAGGGTGGGACGACAGGGGCGTCCGGGCCTGCTGTGGATGGCCGGTAGTCGGCGCAATCTCATCTGGCGGGACGGCCGCGTCGCACCGCAGCATGGCCAGTTGCCCGCGTCCTCGCCAGGGGGCCACGGGTGTGCGAAACGGGGGAACGACCATGCCAGGGACAGGACTGTCATCAGCCATGCCCGCACGCGGGCGGGGCACGTCGAAACGGGGAGCGCCCCGCCAGGAGCTCCGGCAGGAACGGCGCAAGGAACGCGGGCCCGACGGGGAGGCCGCGCCACCGAATGATCAAGGAGCATCCCTTCAGCAGGGCAGGGGGGTGCTCGTGGGAGCCTTCGCCCTGCTCGACGCGTTGCGTCGCCGCGGCGGCGAGGCCGGACTCACCGAACTCGCCCTCGCCTGCGCCCTGCCCAAGGGCAGCGCGCACCGCCTCCTCGACCAGCTCGGCCTGCTCGGCGCCGTGGAGCGCAGAGGCAACCGCTACGCCGTCGGGCCGCAGCTCTTCCGGCTCGGCCAGGCCTGGCAGCCCTACCCGGGGCTGCGCGCCGCGTCCCGCATCCCGCTGCACCGGCTGCGCGCCACCACCGGCGCCAGCGTCGTGCTCACCGTGCTGCGCGACGAGCTCGCCCTGACGGTGGCCTCGGTGCCCGGCCGGGTCGAGGGCCTGGTGCCGGTGCGCAACGGCATGAGCTTCCCGCTGGACACGGCCGCGGGGCGGGTCTTCACCGACGGACCGCGCGGCCCGTTCCTGGACCGCGAGCAGGTCCAGGAGGGCGTGTCCTGCGTCGCCGTGCCCGTGCGGGCGCCGGACGGGCGCACCGTCGCGGCCCTCGCCGCCGTGGTGCCCGCGCGCCAGCAGCTCGCCCAGGTCGCGGCCGAGACGGCCGCCGCGTCCGCGGCCATCGAGAGCAGGCTGGCCCGGATGCCGCCGCGCGAGGCGGCGGCCCGCTCGGCCATGCTCCTGTACTGAATTCCCGCTCCCGTCAGCGGGGGCCGCGCGGGTGTTCCGGTGAGTGGAACTCCCGTAGCGCGGCCCCCGCCGCATTCGTCATGGTGAGGTCACCCGGTGGTCGGGGAATTGCCGGCCGCATTCGGGGGAGGCCGCACGGGCGGGCCGCCGCCGGACGCCGGACGAACGCCTGCGGAACGAATCTGGGGGAATCCATGGACGGTGCCGAAGGCCCGGAGATCATCATCTGGGACATCACGTACGCGTGTCCGCTGCGCTGTGTCCACTGCTATTCCGAATCCGGCCGACGGCCCGCGCGGCACCTGCGTTCGGCCGCGGACGGCCTGCGCGTCGCCGACGCGTTCCTCGCCCTGAAGCCCCGCGTGGTGTCCCTCGCCGGCGGCGAGCCGCTGCTCATCAAGAACCTCCTGGACATCGCCGGGAAGCTCACCGCCGCGTCGGTCTCCACCTGCCTGTACACCAGCGGCTGGCTGTTCGACGAGGGCCTGCCCGACCGGCTCGCCGAGGTGTTCAGCCAGATCACGGTCAGCGTCGACGGAGCCCGCGGGGCGACCCACGACCGGGTGCGCGGGCGGGCCGGATCCTTCGACCGCGCCCTGACCGCGCTCGGCCACCTCGACGCGGCGGCCGCGCGCCGCGCCGCCGCGGGCCTCGGACCGCTGAATTTCACCTCCGAATACGTGGTCCTGCGCAGCAACATAGACGAGCTGGAGGATTTCGTACGCCTCATGGCACAGCGCTTCCCGCGCCTGGGCAGCATCACCTTCAATGCCGCCGCGCCCGCCGGACTCGGCAGCGGAGTGGAATTCGGCGAGACGGAACTGCTGTTCGACGAGCAGATGGAACACCTGGTTTCCGCGGAATTCCGGCAGCGCCTCCAGGACATCGCGGGCCCGGACATCCGCGTCTTCACCACCGACAACCTCGGCCTCGTCATGCCGCCCGACCCGCGCCTGCCGCGCGACGGCTCCCACGTGATGCAGGTCGAGCCCGACGGCGAGGTCCGCTGGATGCCCGTGTACGAGGGCTCCGTCGGCAACCTCCTGCACGACGACCCGCACGCCATCTGGGCCCGCGCCAAGGAGCGCTGGGCCGACCCGGACGTCCTCGGGGTCCTGGAGCCGGTGCGGACCGTGCGCGAGTGGGCCCGCGCGGTCCGGCTGCTCAACGACCGGTTCGCCGCGGACGCGGACCGCGAGCGCCTGGAGAAGCGCAAGGCGCCGGTGCCGGTCGCCCTCACCGCCAGGCCCTCGTGATGGCCGAGGCGCCCGCCCCGCCTGTGCCCGCGGCCCCACCGCCGCCGCCGATGATGACGCCGGAGGACTTCCACCGCTTCTCGCTCGCCGACCCCGACTTCTTCGAACGCCCCGAGCTGCTCGCCGACGACGCCGACCGGTTCGCGGCCGCCCGCCTCGACGCGCCGCCCGGCTGGCGGCGGACCACGTCGGACTGGTGGATCCAGCTGCGGCCCGCCGATCTGGCGCTGCCCGCCGAGGGCTGGCTCGTCCACGTCTCCGTCGGCCTCGCGGCCCTGGAGAAGGCCGTCGAGATCGTCTGGGGCCACTGCGTGGAGCGCGGCGTCCCCTTCGACTTCGTACGCGGCACCACCACGGCCCGCGAGGTCAACGGCGACAGCGCCGACCGCTTCGGCTGCGGCAGGCTCATCACCCTCTACGCCGTCGACGACGCCGTCCTCACCGGCACGCTCACCGACCTCGCCGTCCTGCTGCACGGCCTGACCGGGCCCCGCGTGCTCGGCTCCCTCACCCACCGCGACGGGCCGCTGCACGTGCGCCACGCCGCGTACGAAGGGCCGGGGCGGCCCGGCACCGCCGTCTTCGCGCCGCCCCAGGACCGGCCGCTGCCCCGGATCCTCGCCGACGACCTCGCCGCCAAGCACGCCGCGCCCGCCGACGACTTCCCGTACCGGGTGCGCAGCGCCCTGCGGCTCGGCTGCGGCGGCGGCACCTACCTCGCCCGCACCGGTCCCGGCGAGGGTCGCACCGTCGTCCTCAAGGAGGCCCGCCCCGGCGCGGGCCTCGACCGCGACGGAGCCGACGCCGTCACCCGGCTCGCCCGCGAACACGAGAACCTGGAACACCTCGCGGGCCTCGACTGCGTCCCGGTGCCGGGGGGCTACCGCACCGCCCAGGGGCACCACTTCCTCGAACGGGAGTACATCGAGGGCACCAACCTGTTCGCCGAGAGCCTCCAACTACCCCTGGGAGTGGAGGAGTACGCGCGCCGCGAGGCGCCCGACTACGCCCGCTGGGCCCACGGCGTCCTGGAGCACCTGGCCCGCGCCCTCGACGCCCTCCGCGAACGGGGCCTGCGCCTGGGCGAGCTGAAGCCCCACAACGTCGTCCTGCGCCCGAGCGGCGAGGTCGTCCTGGTCGACCTCACCTCCGCCACCGCCCTCGACGACGACCGGCCGCCCGCACACGGCGACCCCGGCTACACCGTGCCCCCGGGACTCACCGCCGTACAGGCGCACGCGTATCTGCTGAACCGCGTGCGCGTGGCGCTGCTGCTGCCCGTCGCCCTCGACGACCCCGTCAAGGTCCCCACCGTCGTGGCCGCCCTGGCCCGGCACTACCCGCTGCCGCCCGGCCAGGGCGAGCGGATCCTCGCCGGACTCCTGCCCCAGGGGCGACCCGAACGGCCCGACACGGCGGGCGAGTTGTTCACCGCCGAACCGCTCGACTGGCCCCGCGTCCGGGACGCGCTGGTCCGCGGCATCCACCGCTCGGCCACGCCCGAGCGCGCCGACCGGCTCTTCCCGGGCACGCCCACCGGGCCCCGGGCGCTCGGCGGCGCCGCGTTCGGGTACGGCGCGGCCGGGGTGCTCTACGCCCTGCACCGGGCGGGCGCCGAGGTCCCCGACCGCTTCGCGCGCTGGCTGACCGACGCCGCGCGCGCCGTCACCGACCCGCCGCCCGGCCTGTACGACGGGCTGCACGGCGTGGCGTACACCCTGGACCTGCTCGGCCACCGCGACGAGGCGCTCGCCGTGCTCGACCGGTGCGTGACCCCGCCAGGGCCCGACCTGTACGGCGGGCGCGCGGGCGCCGCCCTGAACCTGCTGCACTTCGCCGCCGTCACCGGCGAGCGGCGCTTCGAGGACGAGGCCCTGCGCCTCGCGGGGACGCTCGCCGCCGAGACGCCCGCGCCGCGGCCCGGCGCCCGGCCCGACCGCTACGAGCCCGTCGGCCTGCTGCACGGCCCGACCGGCGTCGCCGCGCTCTTCTGCCGCCTGCACGAGCGCTCCGGCGACGCGCGCCACCTCGACCTGGCCGAGCGGCACCTGGCGCACGACCTCGCCCGGTGCGTGACCGCGCCCGACGGCGGCGTCCAGCTGCGGCACGCCACCACGATGCTGCCCTATCTGCACGGCGGCAGCTGGGGCCTCGCGGCCGTGCTCCCGTATCTGCTGCGCCACCGCCCCGACGCCACCCGGGCGGCCCTCCTCGACGGCGTCCACCGCACCTGCGGCACCGTCTACGTGCGGTTCCCCGGGCTGCTCAGGGGCCGGGCGGGCGCGATCGCCACGCTCGCGGCGGCCCACCACGGGGCCCCGGCGCACGACGGCGCCGCGGCGCACCGGACCTCCCTGGAGACCCAGATCCGCCTGCTCTCCTGGCACGCCCGCACCTGGCAGGGCGCGCTCGCCTTCCCGGGGCTGCGGATGCCCCGGCTCTCCATGGACTTGGCCACCGGCTCCGCCGGTGTCCTGCTCGCCCTGGCCGCGGCCTTCGAAGGGGCCCTTGCCCTGCCGCACCTCCAGCCGTGGCCGGCCCGCACGACCGGACGTACGAGAGGAGGTGAACACCATGACCGACATCCTCGAACTCCAGGAGCTTGAGGAGGAGACCCTGTCGCTGTGGCCCTGCAACTCCGGCAGCAGCCAGAGCGGTTTCGCGTTCCTCTGAGCGTCACGGCGCTCCTGAAGGGTCGAGCGGCCGGCGGTGACGCCCTGGCCGCGGCCGCTCGACTCCGGCCCCGCACGGAAGGACCCGAGCCATGAGCCACCCCGGCGCCGCCCCGCTGTTCGCCGACGGCCTCGAACACTTCGACGACGAGGCGACGTGGTTCGCCCGCACCCGCGCCCCCGCGCCGGACGGCTGGGAGCGCGCCGAGCAGGGCCCCTGGGTCAACCTCCAGGCCGTCGGCACGCGGCTGCCCCGGCAGGGCTGGAAGGTGCACGCGTCGGCGACCCTCGCGGAGGCCGAGCGCGTCGTCGACACGGTCGCCGACTACTGCCTCGCCCACGGCATCGCCTTCAAGTTCCTGCGCGGCACCGCGATCCTGAAGCAGGTCAACGGCAAGCCCGCCGCCCGCTCCGCCGGCGGCAAGCTCGTCACCCTCTACCCCGCCGCCGACGCTGTCCTCGAACTCGCCCTCAAGGAGCTCTCGGCGCTCCTGCACGGCGTCGAGGGCCCCTACGTCCTCAACGACCTGCGCTGGGGCCCCGGCCCGCTCCACCTGCGCTACGGCGGCTTCGAGGAGCGCTACTGCTTCTCGCCCGAGGGCGCGTACGTGGCGGCCGTGGCCCGGCCCGACGGCGAACTCGTGCCGGACACGCGCGGCGCCTCGTTCAAGGTGCCCCCGTGGGCGGAGGTCCCCGCGTTCGTCCAGGCGCAGATCGACGCCGCGCGGGCCGAGCGCACCGGGGCCTTCCCCTACCGCGTCAAGAAGGTGCTCCTGTTCAGCAACGGCGGCGGCGTCTACCGCGCCGTGGAGCCGGCGACGGGCCGCACGGTGGTCCTGCGCGAGGCCCGCCCGCACGCCGGGCTCGACCTGGACGGCACCGACGCGGTGACCCGCCTGGCCCGTGAGCACGCCATGCTGGAGCGCCTCGACGACCTGCCCTGCGCCCCGAAGACGTACGGCCGCGTCCGCCACTGGGAACACCACTTCCTGGTGCAGGAGTTCATCGAGGGCGAGCCCCTGCACGAGGCGATCGGCCGCCGCCACCCGCTGCTGCGGCCCGCCCCCACCGAGGACGAGATCGCCGCCTACGCCGCCTGGGCCGACATCACGTACACGCGCGTCGAACGGGCCCTGGCCGCGCTGCACGCGCGCGGCATCGTCTTCGGCGACCTGAAGCCCGGCAACATCATGGTCCGCCCCGACGGCTCCGTCTGCCTCGTCGACTTCGAGGCGGCCCGGCACATCGGCGACGCCGCGCGCCCGGCCCTGGCCACCGAGGGGTTCAGCGCCCCTTGGGCGCGCTCCGGGTTCGCCGTCGACGACCACGCCCTCGCCTGCGTCCGGCTCGCGCTGTACCTGCCGCTCACCGAACTGCTGCGGTTCGCGCCCGGGGAGCCCGCCAAGCACGCGCAGCTCGTCGCGGCGGCCGAGCGCCGCTTCCCGGTGCCCGCCGACTTCGGCCCCTCGCTGCGCCGCGCGCTCGCGCCCCCGGCGCAGGAGGACGCGCCACGCCCGGCCTGGCCGCAGGCCCTGCAGGACTGGGACGCCCTCCTGGACGGGATGCGCGACGCGATCGTCGACAGCGCGACGCCCTACCGCGAGGACCGGCTCTTCCCGGGCGACATACGGCAGTTGGAGCACCAGGGCGCCGCGCTCGCGTTCGGGGCCGCCGGGGTGCTGCACGCGCTGCGCGTCACCGGCCGTGACGACCACCCGGCCTTCGCGGAGCACACCGACTGGCTGGTCGCTGCCGCCCGCCGCGCCCGGTGGCCGCGCCCCGGCCTGTACGACGGCGTGGCGGGTGTCGCCTGCGTCCTCGACGAACTCGGCCTGCGCGACGAGGCGCTGGCCGCCCTCGAAGGGCTGAAGGACGTCGAGCCGCACCGGTGCGGCCCCGGCCTCTTCGGCGGGCTCGCGGGCATCGGGCTCACCCTGCTGCGCTTCGGCGCGGACGCACCCGCCCTCGGCGGCAGGACGCGGTCGGCCGGGGGAGCCACGGCGGTCGGCCGGGAGCTGGTCCACCGCCTCGGCGCCGACCCCGGCGCGACCGGCCTGATGCACGGCTGGTCGGGCCCCGCCCTGCTCTTCACGCGCCTGTACGAGGCCACGGGCGACGCCTCCTGGCTGCGGCACGCCGAGACGGCCCTCGCGCGCGACGCCGGCCGCCTCGGCGTGCCGCGCGGGCCCCGCCTCCAGCTCAGGAGCGGCCCGCACTGGGTGACCGGCCTCGAACGCGGCAGCGCGGGCATCGGCCTCGCCCTCGACGCGTATCTGCGTGTCCGCCACGACCCCCACCTGGCCGGGGTCCGCGACCGGATCCGCGACGGCCTGGACACCGAACTCCTGCTGGACAGCGGCCTGTTGACCGGCCAGGCGGGCGTCCTGCACGCCTGCGCCCACCTGGGCGCGCCCACCGAGGCGCACCTCGACGCGCTCGCCCTGCACGCGGTGCGCTTCCGGGGCCGCCCCGCCTTCGCCCTCGACGGCCGGCTGCGCCTGTCCATGGACCTCGCCACCGGCACGGCGGGCGTGCTGCTCGCCGTGCACGCCGCGCGCACCGGTGCGGTGCCGGACGCCCTGCCGTTCCTGGCCCCGGCCGCCCGCTGCCCGTGACCGCCGCCGAGAGCCCGCCCGCCGCGCCCCACCGGCTGCTGCGCAACCGCGACTTCCAGCTGCTGCTGTGGGGGCAGGGCCTGTCCGTCCTCGGCTCCGGCGCCGCCGCCCTGACCCTGCCGCTGCTCGTCCTCGCCGAGACCGGCTCACCGCTGCGGGTCGGCCTGGTCGAGGCGGTGTGGACCGGCGCCGTCGCCGTGGCGTGCCTGGCGGCGGGCCCCCTCACCGACCGCTTCGACCGGCGCGCGGTCATGCTGTGGTGCGAGTACGGCCGCGTCGCCGTCAGCGCCGCCTTCGCCGCCGCCATCGCCCTCGGCCGCGCCCCGCTGCCGGTGCTCCTGGGCGCCGGGGTGCTGCTCGGCCTGCTCACCGCGCCGTTCAGCACGGCCGGGCTCGCCTCCGTGCAGAAGGTCGTCCCGGAGAGCAGACTCGCCGCCGCGCTCACCCTCAACCGCGTCCGCGGCCAGCTCGCCGGGCTGCTCGGACCGCTCGCGGGCGGCGCCCTCTTCGCCCTCGACCCGAGCCTGCCGTACTGGCTCAACGCGCTCTCCTTCCTGGTCTCCGCAGCCACCGTGCACGCCCTGCGCACCCCGCTCGACGCCGTGGAACGGGCCGGGCCGCGCTGGTGGCGGGCGTTTCGCGAAGGCGTCCGCTTCCTGTGGCGCGACCGGGTCCTGCGCCGGCTCACCCTGATCGCCTCCGCGCAGAACTTCGCCGTCGACGGCGTCGCCCTCACCGTCGTCGTGGTCAGCGGGCGGCACGGCACGTCCAGCTTCACCATCGGCCTGCTGTACGACTTCTGGGCCGCCGGGGCGCTCGTCGGGGCGCTGCTCGCGCCGCGCCTCGTCGACCGGGTGCCGTACCGGACCGTGCTCCTCGCGTGCGGCGCGGTGTGCTCCCTCGTGGTGCCGCTGATGGCGGTGAGCGCCGCTCCCGCCGCCCTCGCCCCGCTGCTCGCCGCCTGCGCGGCGGCCGTCTCGCTCTCCGGTTCGGTCATGACGTACGCGCAGGTCGTCCGCACCCCCGACACGCTCCAGGGACGGGTGCACAGCGGCGTCGCGCTGCTCCTGCTCGCGGCGCCGCCGCTCGGCTCCGCGCTCGCGGGCCTGCTCCTCGAACGGTTCCCGGACGAGGTGTCCTATCTGACCTTCGGCGCGCTGCTCCTGCTCCTCACCGCCGTCACGTCGCAGACGTCCCCGACGTCGACTCTTTCGCCCCGCTCGGCGTAGACCTCGGTGAGCCCGACGATTCGCCCCCGCGGCGTCGCACAGGTGAGCTGGTACGCCTCCTTCTCGCCGTACGTGGCCGGGAGCGGCGCGGCGAAGTCGACGCGCCCGCTCCAGTCGTCGACGGCGCCCGGGTCGGCCTGCGCGTAGTTGACGAGGACCGCGCGGTACTCACCGGGCGGCGGGTCGAGGAGGACGGCACGGGCGGACGTCTCGCCGCTGGTGTCCGAGGCGACGGGCCTGCCGGAGGCGTCGTACAGATACAGGTCCCAGTGCGTGCGCGGCGACGTCCAGGACACGCCGACGGTCATCCTGCCGTTGTCCGCCGCGGGCGGCCCGGCGACGCGGAACGTGAAGCTCTCCGCCGCCGGGTCGTCCGGGTAGCGCTCGTTGACCGGGGGCACGCCCGGCGGGTTGGCGACGGCGATGCCGTCCTGCGGCGGCCCCTGCGGGTCGCGCCCGTACCGTCCGGCGACGTACGGCCGCGTCGAGGGGTTCACCGCCCACCGGAACCGCCCGCCGGGCGCGGTGAGGTGCGTGGTGAGGTCGTCCCGCACGGACAGCGGCGGCTTCGTCGATCCGTCCGGCTGGAGCACGGGCGAGGTCGGCGTCCGGAACGTCTTGTGCAGCGTCAGGCGGTGGCCCGCGGGCGCCCGGCCGGTCAGCGTCGCGTGCGTGGCCGGGTCCGCGGCGTGCGCGAGGACGGTGCGCAGCGCCCCGCGGTTGCCGCCCCTGCCCGCGCCCGCCGCCGGGGGCAGGCCCGCGTACTCGGCGACCACGGCCTCGGCGTACGGGCCGTGGAAGCCGCTGCCCGCCAGCTCGACGGTGAGGCCCCAGCCGCCGGTCGCCCAGTACGACCAGTCCTCGGTGGAGCCCGTGTTGTCGTACAGCTCCCAGCTCGCCCGGGACGGATAGCCGGTGCGGGCGGCGAGCGCGGCGCCGAGCCTCCGGTAGGCGGGCTCGTCGAGCGGCGGCCGGGTGCCGACGAGGCCGGGCGGGCGCAGCACGAGGGCGGCCGGGGTGTGCAGCGTGGTCAGGTTCGTGACCTGGCGCGTGGACACCAGGGCGCGGACGTTGCGCACCTCGGGCTCGCTGAAGGGCGCGGGGCCGCGGTAGGTGTCGCCGTGCCAGTCGAGCCCGGCGCCGGGGCCGCCCCAGAAGCCGCCGTAGTTGCGGTTCGGGTCGGTGCCCCGCGCGCGCCCCGCCGGGTTGGCCGCGCACGTGCCGGTCGCGTACTCGGGCGGCGAGTCCCGCACGCTGCAGTTCTTGCGCTTCGACTCGTAGTCGAAGCGGGACTGGTCGCCCCGGGGCGCGGCCTCGCGGGAGACGGCGAAGCCGTCGGGGCTCACGACGGGCACGACGACGCTCCGCGTCCGCGCGACGAGCCGTCGTAGGGACGCGTCGTGGGCGTGGCCGCGGACCAGGTCGTACGCCCACTCCAGGGCGACCTCCCCGCTCGGCCACTCGCGGGCGTGGTGCACGCCCAGGGTGAGGTTCACGGGCCTGCCGTCGCCGTGCCGCACGTCCGCGCCGATCTCGACGCCGACGACGTCCCGGCCCTCCCACGTCGGCTCGGGCAGCGTGAACGCCCTGACGAGGCGCGGGTGGGCGCGGTCCAGCTCCTTCATCTCGAACTCGTAGTCGTACAGGTGCCGGTAGCCGGTGCGGCCGGAGGGCAGCGGGGACCGCGCGGTGCGCGCCGCGTACGCCTGGTCCGCACGGGCGTCCGCGGCCGCCTGCCGGGCGAGGTCGCGCCGGAGGACCCGCCAGGTCAGGCCCGTCCGGGTCAGCGCGGCCCGGTCGGCGGCGCCGGCGAGCACGACGTCCAGGCCGTGCGCGTCGCCCCCGCCGGTGACGTCGAGGCCGAGCCGGGCGAGGCGGTCGCGGTCGGTCCGGCCGGGCGTGCGGACGCGGACGAGCTGGGGCGGGGCCGCGGCGGGCGGCCCGGCGCGGTCGCCGTGCAGCGGCGGCACCGGGCGCCCGGCCGCGGGCGTCCCCGGCGGCGAGGCGAGGAAGTCGAGCCCGAGCCGCACCTCGCGTGCGGGCCCGCCGTAGCGGCAGCCCTGCACCACGAGCCGCTGTCCGCGCTCGACGAAGCCCTCGGCCAGCTCGCGGGAGCGCGGGGCCGCCGACGCGGCGACGACCCTGCCCGTGTCCCGGTCGAACACGGCGAGGTCCCAGTCGCCCGCGGGCCGCCCGCCGGGGGTCAGGCGCGCCTGGACGATCCCGGCCACGTCCGCGGTCACCTCACGCCGGTCGGCGCCCGCCGCCCCGGGCGGCAGCGGCCGCGCGAAACAGGAACGGGCCACGGACCGGTCCGCCCGCAGTGCGTCCGGCGGCGCCGCCCGCGCGGCGCCCCCGGACGGCACGGCGAGGGCGGCCGCCACGACCGCGAGCACGGCGGCGCCGACGGCTGCTCTTCCCGAACTCCCCACGCTGTCCCACCCCTTCGGTTCGAGGACGACGGCCCTGACCCTGCGCGGCACCGTCGGCAGGAGCAGGGTCCCACCGCGGGGGAGCGGTCTCCCAGAGGCAGGGAGCGGGTTCCCACGGAACGGGCGGGGGCTGCCCGGATGGGTTTGTCGATCTTGGGCGCGCAGGATGGACGGGCCGGGCTTCCGGCCCACCAGCCTCTTCTCCCAAGGGAGTTCACCGTGACCGACCGTTCAGCCTCCGTCCGTTCCCACCGCTCAGGGCCTCGTGCGCGCGTGGCGGTGGTGGCGCTGCTGGCCGCCGCCCTGGGCGCCGTGGGCACGCTGCCCGCGTCCGGGGCGCCGTCCCAGGGCCCGCGTGACGCCGTACGCAAGGAGGCCGTACACAAGGACTCTGTACGCAAGGACTCTGTACGCAAGGACGTGGAGCGCCTGGTGCGTGACGCCCGCTTCCCCGCCGCCCTGGTCGCCACGGCCGACCGCGACGGGCGTGCCCACCACTACACGGCCGGGGTCGCGGACCTGCGCACGAAGAGGAAGGTGCCGGTCGACGGACGGGTGCGGGCGGGCAGCAACACCAAGACGTTCACCGCGACCGTGGTCCTCCAACTGGTCGGCGAGGGCAAGGTCGACCTCGACGCCCCCGTCGAGACGTATCTGCCGAACCTGTTGCGCGGCGACGGCATCGACGGCCGGAACATCAAGGTCCGCCAGCTCCTCCAGCACACCAGCGGACTGCCCGAGTACACCGTCCACATACTCAAGGACGTCTTCGGCAAGGCCCGCCACACCTACTACCAGCCCCGCGACCTGCTGGACATCGCGCTGAAGCACAAGGCGGACTTCGAGCCCGGCGCCCGCTGGGCGTACAGCAACACCAACTACGTCGTCGCCGGTCTGCTCATCGAGAAGGTCACCGGGCGCCCGCTGGCCGAGCAGCTCACCGAGCGGGTCATCGACCGCATAGGCCTGCGCCACACCTACTTCCCCGGCGTCGGCGAGGAGGGCATCCGGGGCCCGCACGCCCGTGGCTACGACGCGGCGCGGCCCGGGGCGCCGCTGAAGGACGTCACCAGGATCGACCCCTCCTGGGGCTGGGCCGCGGGACAGCTGGTCTCCACCCCGGGCGATCTCAACCGGTTCTTCTCCGCGCTGCTCGGCGGCGAGCTCCTGAAGCCCGCGCAGCTCGCCCAGATGCGCACCACGGTCAAGGTGCCCGACGGCTTCAGCCAGGTGAAGGGGGTCCGGTACGGGCTCGGCCTGAGCCGTACCCCGCTGAGCTGCGGCGGAGCGATGTGGGGGCACGGCGGGAGCATCCCCGGCTCCTACACCTACCCCGGCGTGACCGACCGCGGCCGGGCCGCCACGATCGCCGTCACCGCCAACAGGGAGCCCACCCGGGACGCCTTCGCGAAGGCCGACGCCGTGGTGGACGCCGCGCTGTGCCGCAAGTGAGCCGACCCTACGGCGCGTTGGTGAAGGAGCGGCGGTAGGAGCGGGGCGGCACTCCCCGGCGGCGTACGAACTGTTCGCGCAGCACGGCGGCGCTGCCGTAGCCGACGCGGCGGGCGATCTCCTCGACGGGCAGGTCCGTCGTCTCCAGGAGTTCCTCGGCGCCGCTGAGGCGCAGGTTTCGCAGCCAGGCGTGCGGAGTGGTGCCGGTCGCCGCGGTGAAGCGGCGGGCGAAGGAGCGCTTGCTCATCGCGGCGCGCCGGGCCAGCTCCGCGACGGGCAGCGGCTCGTGGAGGTGGGCGCGGGCCCAGGCGAGGACGTCGGCGAGCCGCTCGTCCCGGGCGTCCTCGGGGACGGGCGCGGCCAGGTACTGGGCCTGCCCGCCGTCGCGGTGGGAGGGCAGCACCATGTCACGGGCGACGGTGTTGGCGAGCGCCGCGCCGTGCTCGCGCCGCAGCAGGTGCAGGCACATGTCGAAGCCCGCGGCCGCTCCCGCGCCCGTGACGACGCGCCCCTCGTCGATGTAGAGGGCGTCGGACTCCACGCTGACGTCCGGGTGACGGCGGGCGAGGAGTTCGGCGAAGCGCCAGTGCGTGGTCGCCCGGCGGCCGTCGAGCAGCCCGGCCGCCGCGAGCGCGAACGCGCCGACGCAGTGCGCCGCGACCAGCGCGCCGCGCTCGTGGGCGAGCCGCAGCGCGTCGAGCACGGCGGGCCCGGGAGGCGTGCGGAACCCCGCCGACGGCAGGGCGATCAGGAGTTCGGCGGAGGCGAGCCGGTCCAGGCCGTGCGCCACGGTGACCGGCACGCCGACGTCGGTGGTGACGGGGCCCGGCCGGTCGGCGCAGAGCGCGAAGTCGAAGGCGGGCAGGTCCGCGCCGTGCGGGGCGAAGACCTCGGCGACGACGCCGACGGCGAGCATGCCGACCCCGGGCGGGGCGTAGGCGGCGACGTTGGTGAAGGGCGGCACGCGGGCAGTGTGCCACGTGGCACGAATCCCGCGATCATAGGCACAGCTGCCACTCGTACGCCTCTGACCTGCTCGGAAGGATGGAGGCATGACAGACGCACCGCTCGGCCGCAGCGCCGTGCACACGATCCTGACCACCGGCTACGTGGGCTCCACCGGCCCCGGCGTCGCCGCGACCGTCTCCTACGTCGCCGACGCGGGTCGCCACATCGTCTTCGACCCCGGCATGGTGGCGAGCACCGACGACATCCTCCGGCCGCTCGCGGAGCTCGGGCTCGGCCCCGACGACATCACCGACGTGGTGCTCAGCCACCACCACCCGGACAACGTCATGAACGCGGGCCTGTTCCGCCGGGCCCGGGTCCACGACCACAAGGTGGAGTACCGGGGCGACCAGTGGCGCAACCGGGACGCCGAGGGCCACGAACTCACCCCGTCGCTCCGGCTGATCCGCACCCCGGGGCACAGCCCCGAGGACATCACGCTCCTCGCGGGCACGGCCGACGGCGTGGTGGCCTTCGCCGGTGACCTGTGGTGGCACGCGGCGGGCCCGGCGGACGACCCCGTCGCCCCGGACCGCGACGTCCTGCGCGCCTCCCGGCGCCGGGTCGTGGCCGTGGCGGACCTGATCGTGCCGGGCCACGGGGCCCCGTTCGTGCCCGACGGGACGACGCCGCTCTAGCAGGGTGACGTTGGGCTGTCAATACTTCGAGGGGTGCGCGAGGTCCGGGATGTGAGGGGGCGTCAGGGCGCGGCAGGCGGACGCGGCAGCCGCCCGGGGGCTCCCGTCCGTCCCGTCAGCAGGACATTCCGCACGGGCGTAAACGACGCGTTGTCACTGGTGCGATATCGCTCGAAAAGGCTTGTAGGGATTCCGCACCCGGTCTAACGTGACGAACGACCGTGGCCGGTGAACATCATTTTCCCATTCGGGCGATTTCCAATCCGGAGGCAGCAATGCGCTTTCATCGAGTGTGGTCTGCGCCTGTCGAGTTCCGGGCCCTGGAGCCGTGCGGGGAAGTGGTATTACGCTCGGCCGGGAAAAGGAACCAGAACGTTTGACGATACATGTGGTCGTTCCTCGAAGCGGCGGACCTGATGACGGATATTTCCGTTCGTAAAGGGTCCTTCGGTCGGTGGGGCGGTCCGTCCCCTGTCGGCCCCGGCACTTTCCTGGTTCCTGCCGCACGCCGTTCGACTGCCATTCGGACTTCCGGCATGCGCCTCGCGCAGAGGCGCGGCCGGTTACAGGACCGCTCACACCGCACAGAGAGACCAAAAGAAGGGCGCTCCCATGCAGGGTTCAGCAACAAACGAAAAGGAAGCCAGCACAGTGAGTGCAGCGGATGTGGAGCAATCGGCTCTGAAGTGGCTGCGTGCCGAGCTGGACGATCAGGAGATCAGCGGCTCCGACAACTTCCTCGACATCGGCGGCCACTCGCTGACCTTCTCGAAGCTGAATGTTTTCCTCGGGGACTCGTTCGGCATCTCCCTCGACATGAAGACGACGTACGACGGGACCCTGGCCGCGGCGCTCCTCGCCGCGCAGCCGATCACCACCGAGCCGACCAGTAAGTAAGGGAGTCACCAGACATGACCAGCAGCCCCGTGCGTACGGAGTTCTCGCTGTCGGACGAGGAACTGGCGTTCTTCGAGAAGAACGGCTACATCGGTCCGATCACCATCTACACGCCCGAGGAGATGGACCAGCTGTGGAAGACCGTCCAGCGCGAGACGCTGGACCGGTCGCACGCCGCGTACCCGGAGGTGGACAAGGGCGTCGGTGCCCCGAACATCTTCAACTACGACCGGCACCTGGACGTCGACCTGCTGGCGCGCCACGTCATGAACCAGCGGATCACCGACCGGGTCGCCTCGATCCTCGGCCCGGACCTGCTGTGCTGGCGTTCGGAGTTCTTCCCGAAGTACCCCGGCGACGAGGGCACCGACTGGCACCAGGCGGACACCTTCGCCAACGCCAGCGGCAAGCCGCAGCTGCTGTGGCCCGGTGAGTCCGAGGAGTCGTTCGGCGCCGGCACGCTCACCGTGTGGACCGCGTTCACCGAGTCGAACCGTGAGAACGGCTGCCTCCAGGTCATCCCCGGCACGCACCACCAGATGAACTACGACGAGTCCAAGCAGATGGACTACAACGAGGAGCGCATCAACTCCGAGGTCAAGGACGGCGTTCCGCGCGGCTTCTTCGGTTACGACTACCGGCAGCTGCAGAAGGACCCGAACTGGAAGCCCAACGAGGACGACGCGGTCGCCTTCGAGATGGAGAAGGGCCAGTGCATCATCTTCTGGTCCACGCTGATGCACGCCTCGCTGCCGAACATCGCCACCGGCAAGAACTACCGCATGGGCTTCGCGACCCGCTACGTGCCCACCTCGGTGCAGATCTACCCCGGCACCGACCACATCGAGGAGTACGGCGGCAACATCTCGCTGGACAAGTGGTCGGCGGTGCTCGCCCGCGGCCGTGACGAGTTCGGTCACAACAAGATCGCCACGGAGACGCTGCGCGGCACGAAGTACCTGCCCGCGTAAGCCGGGCCGCGCCGCGGATCAGCGGCGTGCCGTGACGGGACGACGACCCGCGGCCTGCCCGGCCGCGGGTCGTCACCCTGAGCGCTCCACCGGGGCCGCCGTTCGCGGGCCCCTCGGTGGCGCCGCACCTTCCATCACCACCTCCGGGGGACAGCAGCACCGTGACCACACCCAGTACGTCGAGACCCGCGGTCGCCTTCATACCGCCGTCCTGCTGCGGAGCGGGCTACTTCCGCAGGCTGCGCCGCGAGCTGGGTGACCGGGTCACCTTCCACGCCCTCGAACTCCCCGGCCACGGACGCCGCTACCAGGAGACCCCGCTCACCGACGCCGCCGAGGCCGTCGCGGACCTCGTCGCCCGCATCGACGCTCCGCTCGACGCCCTGTACGGCGAGAGCCTGGGCGCCTACCTCGCCCTGGGCGTGGCCGACGTGCTCCAGCAGGAGCGGCCCCCGCTGCTGCTCGCCGCGTCCAACTCCCCGCCGTCGGTGCGCGGCCGCATCAGGACCGAGGAGCTCGACACCATCGAGGCCGCGGTCGCCGCGCTGCGCGCGATGGGCGGCGAGATACCCCCGGAAGTGATCAGCGACCCCGAACTCGCCGAGAGCGCCTATCCGTTGATCCGCGCGGACCTCTTCCTCTCCCAGTCGTGCATCGACCTGGTCCGCGGGAGCGCCGCGGCCGGGAACCTGACGGTCCTCGCCGGTACCGGGGACACCGCGCTGACCCGCCTGGAGGCGTGGTCGGCGCACACCCGGGGGCGCTGCGAGGTGGCGTCCCTCTCCGGCGGACACCTGCTGTCCGCCGCGAACCCCGCGGCCGTCGCCGAGCACGTCCTGGAGGCGCTGGCCCGGGGCTGAGGCCACCGGGCCGGAGGCCGTGGACCCGCGGCTGAGGCCGCCCGGCCGGGAGGCTCGCCCACGCCCGGCGGTCCTCCGCCGTTCCGCACCCCGCGCCCGCCCCCCACGTCCCTCCCCGGGCGCCCGTCCCTCCGTGATTCCCCCTGGCGCCCGCTCGTTCCGCCCCTCCCCTCGCCGCCCTGCGGTGGCGGCCGTTCAGTCCTTATCCGAAAGGAATCACGATGGTGCTGTCCCAAGCGCCTCTTCCCGCGATCAGCCACCATCAGATGCTGGTCTTCCTGCTCCAGGTCGGACTGCTGCTGGGCGTCGCGGTCCTCCTCGGCAGGCTGGCCACCCGGCTCCGGCTGCCCCGCGTGGTCGGCGAGCTGTCCGCGGGCGTGCTCCTCGGCCCCTCGGTCTTCGGGAACCTCCTGCCCGACCTGCGCGACTGGCTGCTCCCGCACGACACGGCACAGATGCACCTGCTCGCCGCGGTGGGGCAGCTGGGCGTGCTGCTGCTCGTCGGCATCACGGGCGCGCACATCGACTTCGGCCTGATCCGCAGCAAGCGCAAGGTGATCGGCTACGTCAGCACGGCCAGCGTGCTGCTGCCCCTGGCCCTGGGCATCGGCCTCGGGTTCCTCATGCCGCACTCGCTGATGGCCCCCGGCGCCGAGCGGGGCACCTTCGCCCTGTTCGTCGGCGTCGCGATCGCGGTCAGCGCGCTCCCGGTGATCGCCAAGACCCTGCTCGACATGGACCTGCTGCACCGCAACGTCGGTCAGCTCATCATCGGCGCGGCCGCGATCAGCGACATCGTCGGCTGGATGCTCCTGTCGGTGGTCGCCGCGATGGCCACGCGCGGCCTGCACGCGGGCCTGGTCCTGGAGTCCGTCGCCTATCTCGTCGCGGTCCTCGTCTGCACGGTCCTGGTGGCCCGGCCGGTGGCCCGCAAGGTCCTGCAGTTCACCGACCGCTCGCCGCAGTCGGACGTCAGCACCGCCGCGATCGCCACGATGATCCTGCTGTTCTCGGCGGGCACGCTCGCCCTGGACATGGAGCCGATCCTGGGCGCCTTCCTGTGCGGCATGATGATCAGCTCGCTCGGCACCTCCGCCCGGCGTTCGCTGGACTCGATGCGCCCGTTCGTGATGTCCGTCCTCGCGCCGCTGTACTTCGCCACCGCCGGGCTCCAGGTGGACCTGGGCGCGCTGACCCGGCCCACGGTGCTCCTCGCCGCGGTGGTCACCCTGCTGATCGCCACCCTGGCCAAGTTCGCGGGCGGCTACCTCGGCGCCCGCATGGGGCGGCTCGACCACGGCGAGGGCCTCGCCATCGGCGCGGGCCTCAACGCCCGCGGCGTCGTCGAGATCGTCATCGCCACGGTCGGACTCAACCTCGGCGTCCTGACCACCGCCACGTACACGATCGTGGTGCTGATCGCCGTGATCACCTCGATGATGGCCCCGCCGTTCCTGCGGCACGCCACCCGGAGCATGCCGATCACCACCGCCGAGCACGAACGGCAACGGGAACTGGCCGGACAGGCCTCCTGACCGCCGCCGCCCCACCAGGGCGCCGGCAACGCCAGGGCCCCGCCCCCGAGATCCGGGGGCGGGGCCCTGGCATTGCCGCGTCCCCCGGCTACACGGCGTCGAGGCGCTCGCAGAGCAGCGCCGGGGTCGGCGCCTGGAACACCGCCCGCACCGGCACCCGCAGACCGAGCTCCGCGTGCGCCCGTACGCTCAGGCGCACCGCGAGCTGCGACGTGCCGCCGAGGTCGAAGAAGTGGTCGTCGACCCCGGCCTCCGCCCGCTGGAGCACGTCGGCGAACAGGGCGGCCAGGGCCCCCTCCCGCTCGGTGCGCGGCGTCCTGCCGTGGTCACCGTCCCCGTCGCCGCTGCCCGTGCCCCGGCGCGGGGCGGGCAGCGCGGCCCGGTCGAGCTTCCCGTTCGGCGCCAGCGGCAGCCGGTCGAGCACCACGAACGCGGACGGGATCATGAAGGTGGGCAGCCGGTCGGCCACGTAGCGGCGCAGCACCCGCGCCGTGAGCCCGGCCGCCGCCTCGCCGCCCGGCTCGACCGGGACCACGTAGGCGACGAGCGCACCGGCGCCCGAGCCCGCCGCGGGGCGCAGGGCGACCACGGCCTGGGCGATGTCGGGGTGCGTGGCCAGGGCCGTCTCGATCTCGGCGGGCTCGATGCGGATGCCGCGCAGCTTCATCTGGCCGTCGTCGCGCCCGAGCAGCTCCAGCTGCCCGTCGGCGTTCCACCGGGCCACGTCGCCGGTGCGGTACATGCGCTCGCCCGCCGGGCCGAACGGGTCGGCCAGGAACCGCTCCGCGGTCTGCCCCGGCCGGGCGTGGTAGCCGCGGCCCACCGCGCCCGCCACGAACAGCTCGCCCACCACGCCCTGCGGCACCGGGACGAGGCCGGGCCCGAGCACGTAGGTGCGCATGTTGCCCAGCGGCGTCCCGATGGGCACGCCGCCCTCGCCCCGCCAGCCGTCGGGGACGGTGTACGTGGTGGCGTAGAAACTCTCCGTCTGGCCGTAGGCGTTGACCAGGGTCGTGTCCGGCAGCGCCGCCCGCACCTTGTCCGCGAGGGCCGCCGTGAGCTTCTCCCCGGCGAACACCGCCGTGTCCACCGTCAGCCGGCCCTGGAGCTGTTCGAGGACCTCGGCGAACACCGAAGGGACGGTGTGCAGGACGGTGCCCGACCACCGCCCGCGCTCGCCGAGCTCCAGCACGTCGCGGACGACCTCGACGGTGGCGCCGGTGCTCAGCGCCGTGAACACCTCGAACACCGACACGTCGAAGTTGATGGAGCTGCTCGCCAGCATCCGCGCGCCGGGCCGCATGCGCACGGTGGCGGCGAGGCGGAGCACGCCGTTGACGATGTTGGCGTGCGAGATGGCCACGCCCTTCGGGGTGCCCGTCGAGCCGGAGGTGTACATGAGATAGGCGAGGTTGTCCGGGCGCAGCGGCGGCCGCGCGGGCCAGGTGCCGGGCTCGTCCCCGGCGGGCTCGTCCAGGCCCAGGGTCTCCAGGAGGAGGCAGGTGACGGCGTGCTCCGGAAGGGACCGCGCGGTCCCGGCGTCGGTGAGGATCAGCCCGGGGGCGGCGTCCTGGAGCAGATGGCCCAGGCGGCGGCTGGGGTAGCGGGGGTCGATCGGCAGATATCCGGCGCCGGACTTCAGGATGCCGAGGAGCGCCACCACCAGGTCGGCGGAGCGCGGCAGGGCCAGGCCCACCACCGACTCCGGGCCGACGCCGGCGGCGAGCAGCGTGCGGGCCAACCGGTCGGTGCGCTCGTCCAGTTCGCGGTACGTCAGCGACACGTCCCCGCAGACCACGGCGACGGCGTCCGGGGCCGCAGCGAACTGCGGCGCCACCAGCTGCGGGATCGTCACCGGCGGGGTGGGGGCCGCGGTGTCGACGAAGTCCACGAGCAGCCGCCGCCGTTCGGCCTCGTCGAGGACGTCGACCGCGCCCACCCGCACCCCGGGGTCCGCGGTCACGTGCCGCAGCGCGCGCAGGTAGCAGGCCGCCAGATACTCGGCGCCCGCGGGGTCGAACAGGTCGGTGGCGTACACGACCGTCCCGTGGATCCGCGCGCCGTCCGCCGTCGTGCGCAGCCGCAGCGACAGGTCGTAGGGGGTGCTGTCCGGCGCCGCCGACTGCGCGGTCACCGTCAGGCCGGGCAGCGCGACGGCGGGCCCCGGATCCTCGCGCAGGTCGAACGCCACCTGGAACAGCGGGTGGTGGGCCAGGGACCGCTGCGGGGCCAGCGCGTCCACCAGGGAGGCGAACGGCAGGTCGCGGTGGGTCTCGGCGGCCAGGGCCTTGCGGCGCAGCCGCTCCAGGAGGTCGGTGAAGGCCGGGTTGCCGCTCAGGTCGGCCCGGAGAACCCAGGGGTCGTCGAAGGGGCCCACGCAGCGCGCCCAGGCCGCGTCGGGGCGCCGCGCGGCGGGGGAGCCGATGGGGATGTCCGCACCGCTGCCCAGCTGGTGGAGCACCACCGCGAGGGCCGCGCGCAGCACCGCGTCGGCGCCCACCCCACGCTGCTCGGCGAGGACCGCCACCGCCTTGGTGAGGCCCTCGTCCACGACCAGCGGGACCCGGCCCGCGCGGTGGCTCGCCTCCGGCGGACGCGGCCGGTCGGCGGGCAGCGGCAGGGGAGCGGGCGCGCCCGCCAGCTCGGCGCTCCAGAAAGCGGTGTCGCGCGCGTGGACACCCTGCGGGCCCTCCTCCTCCAGGAGTTTCCGCTGCCACAAGGCGAAATCCGGATAAGGAACCGGCGCGTCCGTCCAGTCGGGCGCGGCTCCTTCCCGGCGCGCGGCATAAGCGGCCGCCAGATCCTCCGCCAGCGGCCGCAGCGATTCCTCGTCCGCGGCGATGCCGTGGACCACCACGACCAGTACGTGGTCTTCGGGCGCGCACCGTATGACGGCGGCGCGCACGGGAATGTCCGTGGTCAGATCGAAGCGGTGGGACGCCTGTGCCGCGACGGCATCGGAAATCCGCTCGGGCTCCGATTCCACCAGGGGAACGTCGAGGTCGAGTTCGGACACGGGCACCACGTGCCGGCCGGGAACTCCCTCCGCGTCCTCGGTGCAGAGCGTGCGCAGGCCTTCGTGCCGGGTCACGACGTCCCTGACGGCGCGTCCCAGCGCGGCCCTTTCCAGCGGCCCGGTCATCCGCAGTACCAACGGAATGTTGTGCATGGCCGACGGGCCCTGAATTCGATGAATGAGCCACAGTCGGCGCTGCGCGAGCGACAACGGATTCATGCGTGCCTACTCCTTGTTCGTCCAGCGTGGTTCGAGTCTGTCGGGACCGTCCGCGCCGTGCCATAGTTCCGGGTGTTCCTCGGAACAACCGCGTGCGCAGTGCCGGGTCCGACCTCGATAGGCGAGGCGCGACGCGTCATTTCGACAAAACCCGGCCGCGCTTTTGCCTGTCCCGTCGACGGGACCGGTGGAGACGAACGTCGTGGCGGCCGGACCCCTTTCACGGATGAACCGGAACCGCCCGGAGCCGAACGGAGAAAACGTGCACATCACCGTCGATGAACAGACCTGTGTCGGGGCGGGCCAGTGCGTCCTGACCGTCCCCGACGTCTTCGACCAGGACGAGATGACCGGCCGGGTCCTCCTCCTGGAGGGACGGCCCGCCGCGGACCTGGAGGAGGACGTGGTCGAGGCCGTGCGGGCCTGCCCGGCCCAGGCGATCACGGTGACGGAGGCCTGACCCCGTCACCGCCGCGCCCGGCGCGCACCGTACGAGCCGTATCCCCGGCCGCCTTCCGGCGGCCGGGGATACGGCTCTTTGTGGGGGGAACGGGGCGCCGGACCGGCCCCGGTGGGGCGGGAGGTCCGGCGCCCTGCGCACACGCGGGCGAGCGGGGGCGGCGCTGCCCGGGTGCGAGCGCGGGTCAGCTCGTGAGGACCGCCTTCATCACCGATCCGTCGGCGACCGCGGCCAGGGCGTCCGCGTGCTCCTCGAGCGGGAAGGCCGTCACCAGGCTCGCCAGGTCGAACCGGGCGGCGAGCGTGGGCAGCAGGCGCACGTACTCGACGAGGTGGGCTCCGGTGAAGGCCCAGGAGCCGATGACGTCGAGCTGGCGGTAGACGATCTGGTGCGGGTTGACCAGCGTGTCACCGGCGTCCGTGTACTGGCCGATGACCAGGTACGTGCCGCCCCTGCGGGCCAGGTACAGGCCCTGGGCGACGGCCTGGGGGACACCCGCGCACTCGATGACGAGGTCGGCGCCCTGGCCGCCGGTGGCCGCGCGCACCTCGTTCAGGATGTCGTCCGGGTCGGCGGCGTCGGCGATGTTCAGGTGGACGTCGCCGATGCCCGCCCGTGCCGCCGCCTCCAGGCGCTCGGCCGGGCCGCCGATGACGATGACCTTGGCCGCGCCGGAGATCTGGGCGAACGCCGCGGCCGCGAGGCCGACCGGACCGCTGCCCTGGACGACGACGACCTCACCGAGCCGCACGGGGCGGCGCTCGTACAGGGCGTGCACGACGGTGGGGCCCGCGCAGGCCAGCGACATCGCGGCGAGCGGGTCGACGCCCTCGGCCGCCTTGACGACGGTGGTGCCCTCCTGCAGGACGATGTGGTCGGCCCACGAGCCGGACAGCTCGGGCCCGGCCGTGGTGGAGCGGTTGACCCCGTACGTACGGCGGTTCTCGCACAGCGTCGGCTCGCGGTGGATCCGGCACGGCGGACAGGTCCCGCAGGCGATGGACGAGGCCCACATGACGGAGTCGCCGGGCTTGAGCTCGGTGCCCAGGGCGTCGTGGGTGAGGCCCTCGCCCAACTCCCGTATCACGCCGAGGCCTTCGTGGCCCAGGACGAGCGGGGTCGGGATCGGCAGGTGGCCCTGGTGCAGATGCAGGTCGGTGCCGCAGACGCCGCCGTAGCCACAGGCGACGATCATGCCGCGCTCCGGGGCCGGGGGCAGCGGGTACTCGCGCAGCGCGAGCGGCTTGCCGAACTCCTCCAGGACGACCGCGCGGCCGGTGCGCCCGGTCATACGGCCGCCTCCTCGAGGTCGTCGAGGAAGGAGCCGGCGAGCGGGGCGAGCGGGGTGGAGTCGCGGCACACCACGTAGTCGGGGCGCGGCTCGCCGGTCCAGCTCGGCAGGTTCGAGACGTCGTTGTACGTCGCGATGAGCAGCCGGCGGGCGAAGGGGGACATGTTGGGGGCCGAGCCGTGCACGATCTCCGGGGAGAAGAGCACCACGGAACCGGCCGGCCCCTTCGGGCTGACCATGCCGTGCCGGTCGACGAGGTCGGCCAGCTGCTCCGGCGAGAGCGAGATGTCGTCCGGGTCCAGGTGCTGCGAGGACTTCCGCTCGGCCTTGCGTCCCTCGTGCACGAGGCCGTCGCGGTGCGAGCCGGGCAGGAAGATGACGGGACCGTTGAACTCGGTGACGTCGTCGAGGAAGACGCCCACGTTCACCTGGAGCGGGGCGGGCAGGGTGTCGGAGATCTGCCAGGCGAGGAAGTCCTGGTGCCAGGCCCACTTGTCGCCGCCGAAGGCCGGCTTGGCATTGATCTTGAACTGGTAGACGTACACGTCGTCGGGGAGCAGCTGCTGGGCCGGGACCAGCACCCGCGGATCACGCATGAGGCGGGCGTATTCGGGCTGCCGGAGGTGGGAGGAGTAGACCGCGCGCACCTCCTCGCCGCCTTCCTCGATGATCCGGTGCGGCCCCGCCGTCTCGCAGTCCTTCTGGAACGCGGTGCGCAGGCTGTCCACCTCGCGCTCGTCCAGCAGGGAATCGAGCAGCAGAAACCCGTTCTCGTGGTACTGCTCCAACTGCTCCTGAGTCAGACGCATTCTTCTTTCGCTCCTTATGCGAAGGGAATTCACGTAGTGGGCGCGTACGTGAGGTAGCGCCGGGGATTCACCCCATGAAGTGTCCGCCGTCCACGATCAGTTGCTGACCCGTGATGTAGGAGGACCGCGAGGTCACAAGGAATTCGAGAGCGTCGGCGATGTCCTGCGGAGTGCCGATCCGCTGCTGTGGAATGGAGTCGATGACGGCCGCGCGTCGTTCCGGCTCGTCGAGCCGGTAGCGCTCGGTGACTTCTGGGGTGTCGGTAAATCCGGGGAGCAGCGCGTTGACCTGGATGTGCGGAGCCAGTTCAAGGGCCATGCACTTGGTGAGCTGGAGCAGCCCCGCCTTGCTGGCACAGTAGTTGGCGCCGTTCGCCCGCGGGCGGATCGCCGTGGTGGCGCCGATGTTGACGATGGAGCCGCCGCCCGCCTCGATCATGGCGGGCGCGAGGGCCTGGCTGAGGTGGAACGGCCCGGAGAGGTTGGTCGCGACGACCTGGTCCCAGTCCTCCTCGGTGAGGGACAGGAAGGACCGGTCGCGGTTGACCCCGGCGTTGTTCACCAGGATCCGGGGGGCGCCGTGCTCCTCGACGATCCGCGCGCAGACCTCGCGGATCTCCGCGGGCCGCCCGACGTCGGCCCGGACGGGCACGATGCTTCCCTCGCCCGCCTCGGCCGCCTCCTTGGCCGCGGTCTCGTCGCTCCGGTAGAGGGCGAGCACCCGGTGGCCCAGGGCGCTGAGCCGCAGACTCAGCGTCAGTCCGATGCCCCGGGTGCCGCCGCTGATCACTGCCGTCGCCATGAGAACTCCACAGAGGTGCGTGCTGCGGGGCGGTCGGCCGGACACGGGATCGCCCCGGCGTCGAGCAGCCCGGGCGGATCGCGTACGTCCCTCACCCCGCACGGACGAATGGATCGAAGAACTGGTTCGGATCGGGCCGCCGCCCGCGATGACCGGGCGGGGAATATCCCCGGGCGTACCGCCGCCGGTGAATTCCGCACGCGCCGCCCAGGCCTCCCGGCCCGCTGCCACACCCTCACGCCTGCGGCCTGCCGGGGTCAAGCAGGGAAAGAGTGCCTGACAAGACCGCTTCGCGACATCTCGGATGTCCTGTCCACGGGACACCGGGGGCGTCGTACGGCGGTGTCCCGGGGAATCACGCACGGGTGGTCCTCGGAATGTCTGGCGTTCGCGCGGCAGAGGTTTCGTACGCCGCGCAGGGGGATAGCCGGGACCCGCCCGCGTGATGCGGAACAGGGACAGCGGATAGAACAGGGACAGCGGATAGTGCTCGGCCGCCGATGCGCAAGCCCTTCGCCGTTCTTCGCGGATGCTCGCAGGTGCCTTCGCGGACGCTTGCGCTCGCCTTCGCGGATGTCGGCGGATCTCCTTCGTGGATGCCCGCGCGATCCCGCCGCGCAACTCGGTGGAAACGTAGGGGACATGCTCCCGGACAGGCCCGGGGATTGCCCTTCCGCGGCTTTACGTGAACCCTGCTCGGGTCCGTGTCCGCCGTGCTCCCGAGTGGCATCGCCAGGCGCCATTCGGGTGTCCTGTAGACGGGACACGGGGGCCGCCGCGCAACGCCCTGCCTGGGACTCTTCTTTGCTTGACCCCGGCAGGCCGCAGGCATGAGGGTGTGTTCGCAGGCCGGGAGGCTTGGGCGGCGCGTCTGGAATTCACCGGCGGCGGTACGCCCGGGGATATTTCCCCGCCCGGTCACCGCGGGCGGCGGCTTGATCTGAACCACTTCTTCGATCCATTTGTCTGTGTGGGGTGATGGATGTGCATGCTCCGCTGGAGCGAAACCGTCCGCTGACGAGTAGGGACGGTGCGGCCGGACGGATCCTCGACACGACGGTGCTCGAGCTGTTCGCCCAGCAGGTCCGGCTGACTCCGGACGCGATCGCCGTGGTCTGCGGGGACGAGACCCTGACCTACGGCCAACTCGACACCAGGTCCGCCGCGTTGGCCGCCGGCCTCACCGGGCGCGGCGTGCGGCCCGAGTCGCTCGTCGCGGTCGCGCTGCCGCGGTCCGCGGAGTCCGTCGTGGCCCTCCTCGGCGTGCTCAAGGCGGGCGCCGCCTATCTGCCCCTCGACCCCGACTACCCCGTCGAGCGCGTCGAGTTGATGCTGAGCGACGCGGCCCCCGCCCTGCTGCTGAGCGCGGGGGACACCGCGCCGCGCCTCTCCGGCTCCTGCCCGACCGTGGACGTGGCGGAGCTGACCGGCGCCACCGACGGGACGCCCGCCGCCGTCACGCACCCGCTGGCGCTCGCGTACGTGATCTACACCTCCGGGTCGACGGGTCGCCCCAAGGGCATCGGCGTCACCCACCGCGACGTCGCGGCCCTCGCTCTGGACGAACGCTGGCGCGGCGGTGCGCAGGAACGCATGCTGCTGCACTCGCCGTTGGCCTTCGACGCCTCCGTCTACGAGATCTGGGTGCCGCTCCTCAACGGCGGCACGGTCGTCGTCGACCCCTCGCCCGACCTCACGCCCGCCGCGCTCGCCGAGCAGGTGGCCCGGCACGACGTCACCGCCGTCTGGATCACCAGCGCGCTCTTCAACCTCCTGGTGGAGGAGGACGCGCACTGTCTGACCGGGCTCCGCGAGGTGTGGGTGGGCGGCGACCGCGTCTCGCCCCAGGCCGTCGCCCAGGCCAGGGCGGCCTGCCCCGACACCGTCTTCGTGAACGGCTACGGCCCGACCGAGACCACGGTCTTCGCCACCAGCCACCGGGTCGACCCCACCCGGGACCCGGACGCCGAGGTCCCGATCGGGCAGCCCCTTGACAGCTTCGCGGGCTATGTGCTCGACGCGGAGCTGCGGCCCGTGGAGCCGGGCGTCCCCGGCGAGCTGTACATCGCGGGCCCCGGCGTGGCCCGCGGCTATCTGCGCAGGCCGGGGCTCACCGCCGAGCGGTTCGTGGTCTGCCCCTTCGGCCCGGCCGGTGAACGGATGTACCGCACCGGCGACTTGGTGATCCGCGACGCGAACGGCGACCTCGTGTACCAGGGGCGCGCCGACCACCAGGTGAAGGTGCGCGGCTTCCGCATCGAGCTCGGCGAGATCGAGGCCGCGCTGCTCGCCCACCCCGCGGTGGCGCACGCCGCGGTGATCGCCCGCGAGGGCCGCGGCGGCGACACGGCCAAGCAGCTCGTCGGCTATGTGGTCCCCACCCAGGACGGCGCGGCCGCGCCCGACGCGGCGGACCTCCCGGCCGAGCTGCGCGAGTTCGTCTCCAAGGGGCTTCCGGACTTCATGGTTCCGGCCGCGCTCATGGTGCTCGACCGGCTGCCCCTGACCCCGAATGGCAAGCTGGACCGGGCCGCCCTGCCCGAGCCGCACTTCACGAGCACCGCCTACCGCGCGCCGCGCACCGGGACCGAGGAGGTCCTGGCCGGTGTCTTCGCCGAGGTCCTCGGCCAGGCACGCGTCGGCGTCGACGACGACTTCTTCGCCCTCGGCGGCGACAGCATCCAGTCCATCCAGGTGGTGTCACGGGCCAGGACCCACGGCCTCCTGGTCACCTCGCGGCAGGTGTTCGAGCACCGGACCGTGGCCGAACTGGCCGGCGTCGCCGCCACCGACACCGGCGAGAGCGGCCCCGTCCTGGCCGAGCTCGACGGCGGCGGCGTGGGGCACATGCCGCTCATGCCGGTGGCGCACTGGATCCTGGAGAACGGCGCGGGCTTCGACTCCCTGCTCCAGGCCGTGGTCCTGGAGCTGCCGCACGACATCGACCGGGAGGGCCTGGCCGCGACCCTGACGGCCGTCCTCGACCGGCACGACCTGCTGCGCGCGCGGCTGCTGCCCGACGGGCTGCTCGTCGCCCCGGCGGGCACCGTCGACGTGGACCCGCTGATCCGCACCGTGGCCTGCGACGGACAGTGGTCCGGCGAGTCCTGGCGGACCCTGCTCGTGACCGAGCTCCAGGACCTGGCCGGGCGCCTCGACCCGGCGGCGGGCGCCCTCGCGCAGTTCGTGTGGTTCCAGCCGCCCGCCGGGCCCGGACGCCTCCTGGTCGGCCTGCACCACATGGTCGTCGACGGGGTCTCCTGGCGGATCCTGATGCCCGACCTCGCCACCGCCTGGAAGCAGGTGCGCGACGGCGCGGCCCCGCGGCTCGCGGCCCCCGCGACCTCCGTGCGGCGCTGGGCCCACGCCCTGGTGGAAGAGGCGGCCCGGCCGGAGCGGGTGGCCGAGCTCGACCGCTGGACCTCGATCCTCGACGGACCCGACCCGGTCCTCGGCGCCCGGCGCATGGACCCGGCCAAGGACGTACAGGCCACTGTCGAGAAGGTCCGCGTGGTGCTCCCCAGCGCGGCCACCGAGGCCGTCCTCACCTCCGTGCCCGCGGCCTTCCGCGGCGGGGTCAACGACGTGCTGCTCGCCGCCCTGGCGATGGCCGTGGTCCGCTGGCGCCGCACCCGCGGCGTCGAGGAGCCGTCGACGCTGCTGCGCCTCGAAGGGCACGGGCGCGAGGAGGAGTCGGTGCCCGGCGCCGACCTCTCGCGCACCGTGGGCTGGTTCACCAGCGTCTTCCCGGTCCGCCTCAACCTGTCCGGCATCGACGTGGCGGACGCCTTCGCCTCCGGGCAGGCCGCGGGCGCCGTCATCAAGGCGGTCAAGGAGCAGCTGCTCGCCCTGCCCGACAAGGGCCTGGGCTACGGCCTCCTGCGCTACCTCAACCCCGAGACCGCCGAGGTCCTGCGCCCGCGCGGCCTCGGTCAGATCGGCTTCAACTACCTGGGCCGCTTCTCCGCCGGTGACATGCCCGACGAGCTGCACGGCCTGGGCTTCACCCAGACCGCGGACGCCGCGGAGTTCACCGAGCTGGCCGAGCTGGACGCCGGGCACGACCCGGCCATGCCCGCGCTGTGCGAGGTGGACATCAACGCGATGGTCACCGACACCGCGGCAGGGCCGCGCCTGGGCGCGGTCTTCGGCGCCCCGGCCGGGGTGCTCCCGGCGGCGGACGTCACCGAGCTGGCCGAGCTGTGGCAGTCCGCGCTCGAAGCCCTGGTGCGGCACGCGGCCGCCCCCGGCGCGGGCGGCCTGACGCCGTCGGACGTGCCGCTGGTCAGCGTCTCCCAGGGGGAGCTCGAGACCTGGGAGAAGCGGTACCCGGGCCTGAGCGACGTCTGGCCGCTGACCGACCTGCAGGCCGGTCTGCTGCACCACACCGAGCTGGCCGGCACCGGCGTGGACATGTACCAGGTCCAGCTGCTCTTCGGCTTCGAAGGACCGGTGGACGCCGCGCGGATGCGGGCGGCGGGTCAAGCGCTCCTCGACCGGCACGCGAGCCTGCGCACCGCCTACGTGCCGGACGTCAACGGCGACCTCGTGCAGCTCGTCGTCTCGGGCGTGACCCTGCCCTGGCGCGAGGTGACCGTGGCCAAGGACGCGTTCGAGTCCTTCCTCACCGAGGAGCGCACCACGACCTTCGACACCGCCGAGCCGCCGCTGCTGCGGATGACCCTGGCGCACGTCGGGGACGGCCGCACCGAGGTGATCCTCACCGGCCAGCACGTGCTGTTCGACGGCTGGTCCGAGCCGATCCTGCTGCGCGAACTGCTGTGGCTGTACGCCGACCCGTCCGCGCTGGCCAAGGCGCCGTCCTTCAAGGAGTTCCTCGGCCACCTCCAGCGCCGCGACGAGGAACAGCGCGCGCTCTCGGTACGCGCCCACACCGACGCCCTGGTGGGGATCGACGAGCCGACCCTGCTCGTCCCCGGGAAGGCCGAGGGCGGCGAGAGCGGCTTCGGCGAACTCGACCTCGCCCTGACGCCGGACGAGGCCCGCGCCCTGGTGCGGCGGGCCGCGGAGACGGGCAGCACGCCCAGCAACGTCGTCCAGGCCGCCTGGGCCGTCGTCCTCGGCGAGCTCACCGGCCGCACCGACGTGCTGTTCGGCGCCACCGTCTCCGGCCGCCCGCCGACGCTGCCGGGCGTGGCCGACACGGTCGGCCTGTTCATCAACACCGTGCCGGTCCGCGCGCGCTGCGCACCGGGCAAGACCCTCGCCCAGGTGGCGACCGAGCTCCAGGCCTCGCAGGCCGCCCTGCTCGACCACGACGACTGCGGCCTCGCCGACATCCACGAGGCCACCGGCCTGGACGAGTTGTTCGACACCCTCGTCCTGGTCCAGTCCCACCCCTTCGACAACGCTGCCATCGCCGACGCCAGCGCCGCGGCCGGCCTGTCCGTGCCGACCTTCCGCAACATCGCCGGGGCGAACTACCCGCTCATCGTGATGGCCGAGCAGGACCCGCTGCTCCGCCTGCGGCTCCAGTACCAGCTCGGCGCGTTCGACCGGGAGGGGGCGTCCGACGTCGCGGAGCGCCTCCTCCGCGTGCTGCGGGCCTTCCTCGCCGACCCCCACAGCAGGGTCGGAGCGGTGGGCGCCCCCGCCTCCGGCGCGCTCGCGGCCACGGCCACCACGGAGGCGGCCCCGGCCGCGTCCGACGACCTGGTGCCGCAGCTCTTCGCGCGTCTGGTGGCCGAGGACCCGGACGCCGTGGCCTTCGTCGCCGACGGGGTGACGACCCGGCGCGAGCTGGACGAGCGGGCCGACCGCCTCGCCGGTGAGCTCCTGCGGTACGCCGTGGAGCCGGACTCCGTGGTGGCCGTCGCCTGCGTCGACCCGGTGGACCGCACGGCCGCCCTGCTCGCCGTCCTGAAGGCGGGCGCCTGCGCCCTGCCCCTGGACGCCGAGGACTCCCCGGAGTGGACCGGCTCCGTCGTCCGTGACACCGCGGTGAGCGCCGTCATCGTCGACAAGGAGACCGACGACCGCGACTGGGGCGCCGCGCCCCGCATCCGGGTGCCCCTGGACGTCCTGGACGCTGCTCCGCCCGTCCCGCACGTCCGGCCGCTTCCCGGCCGCCTGGCCCTGCTGACCCACGCGCCGGACGCGACGGCCCGGCCGCAGGCCCTGGCCGTCACCCACGCCGCTCTCCTGCGCGGCGTGCGCGGCTTCGCCTCCGACGCCGCGGCGCTCCTCGAGGCGGGCCCCGCCACGCCCGCCGCCGAGCTCCTGCTCGCGCTCGGCGCCGGCCGCACCGTCGAGATCCGCGAGGGCGCGCCGGAAGCCCACCCGCTCGCCGCCGACCCCACCCGCGCCCGCGTCCTCAGCCCCTCCCTCGCCCCCACCGCCCCCGGCGGCACCGGCGAGCTGTACGTCACCGGTGAGTACGGGCGCGGCTACCCCAGGCACCGGGCCCGCACCGCCGAGCACTTCGTCGCCGACCCCCACGGTCCGGCCGGGGCCCGGCTCTACCGCACCGGCCTGCGGGCCCGCGTCACCGCCGACGGCGGCTACGAGCCGCTCGGCCGCACCACCGAGCAGGCCGGGGGCCACCTGGCCCTGGAGGCCGTGCTGTCGGGCCACACCGCCGTGGCGGCCGCCGCCGTGGTCAGTGACGACAGCGGGCCCGTCGCCTACGTCGTCACCGCCGAGGGCGCCCGGATCGTGCCCGACGAGCTGCGGGCCCTGGCCGCGCGGCGCCTCCCGCACCGGCTCGTGCCGCGCGCGGTCCTGGTCCTGAACGAGCTGCCCAGGACCGCCACCGGGCGGCTCGACGTCAAGCGGCTGCCCAAGGCCGCCGAGGCGCCGCGCCCGGCCCGGGCGGCGGGCAGCGAGCGCGAGGAGTTCCTGCTGAGGGTCTTCGGCGAGGTGCTCCAGCGGGAGAACGTCACCGTCGACGACAACTTCTTCGCCATGGGCGGCAATTCGCTGCTCGCGACCAGGCTCATCGGCCGCATTCGCAACGAACTCGGGGTGGAGCTCACCCTTCGCTCGATATTCCAGTACAAGACCATCGCCGAACTGGCAGCCCACTGGGACGAGATCGTCACAGCGAGCGGCCCCCGACTGCGCAAGATGAGCTAGGGAGAAACCCAGCATGTCCATAGTGAGCCCCGAACTCGCCGGTGAGACCCCCTACATCTGGCGCGCCCGGCAGCCGCAGAGCAGGCACCGGCTCATCTGCTTCCCGCACGCGGGCGCCGGTGCGACGGCCTACGCCGAGTGGGCGGCCCTGCTGCCGCCGGAGATCGAGCTGGTCGCCGTGCAGCTGCCCGGCCGTCAGGACCGCATCGCCGAGGAGCCGTTCAGCGAGGTCGGCCCGCTGGTCAGCGTGCTGACCCACGCGCTGCGGCCCGTGCTCGGCGGTTCGTACTCCTTCTTCGGCCACTCCTGCGGCGCGGCGCTCGCCTTCGAGCTCGCCAAGGCCCTGCGCGCGAAGGGGCAGACCGGGCCCGAGCACCTCTTCCTGTCCGCGCAGGCCGCCCCCGGCGCGACCGGGATCCGGCAGCTGCACGACCTGTCCGACGACGAGTTCCGCGACGCCATGCTGACCCTCGGCGGCATCGACGAGGAGATCGCGAACGACGAGTTCGTCATGGACTCCCTGGTGCCCGTGCTGCGCGCCGACTTCAGCCTCTGGGAGCGCCACCGCACGGCCCCCGAGGCGCCGCTCGACTGCCCCATCACCGTTCTCGCGGGGGAGACCGACCCGCAGGCGCCCAAGGACTCCCTCGACGGCTGGCGCGAGCAGACGAACGCCGAATTCACGCTCCGCTTCTACGACGGCGGACATTTCTACTTCCTCGATTCGCCCGGCATCGTGGTCTCGGCCATCGCCGAGAAGACGCTGGGCGCGGTGGCGGGGAGGACCGCATGACGAGCCCGGACGCCCTCGGCGTACTCGACGACATCACCGGCCGGATCACCGCGGCCGCCCTGACGGTCCCCGGGGTCGGCGACGCCGTCGCCGTGGCCCGCAAGGGCGTGCGGACGGCGTCCGCCCCGCGCCCCGCGGCGGCCCCGCCCGCCGCGGCGGCGCAGGACCTCGGCGACGCCGCGCCCGCCCTCCTGGACGGCGGCCCCCTGCTCATCCCCGACGGCGCGCCGACCACCCTCCAGGAGGCCCTGAGCCAGGCGGCCCGGCTCGCCCCCGACAAGGGCACGGTCTACCTCACCAAGGGACACGACGACGTGTTCCAGAGCTACGCCGAGCTGCTCGCCGACGCCGAGCGGGTCCTCGCCGGGCTGCGCGCCGCCGGACTGCGCCCGGGAGACGCGGCACTGTTCCAGTTCGACGACAACAAGGCCTTCCTGACCGCGTTCTGGGCCTGTGTGCTCGGCGGCTTCGTCCCGACCCCGGTCGGCGTGGCCACGACGTACCGGGCGGAGAACGAGACCAACCGCAAGCTGTACAACGCCTGGAAGCTGCTCGACCGGCCCGTGCTGCTCACCGACGACGCCACCGCCGAGGCGCTCGCCGGGGTGCGCGAGCTCTGGGGCGAGCCCGAGGTGCGCATCAGCACCGTCGCCGACCTCCTGGCCTTCGAGCCCGACAGCGACTGGTTCCCCGCCACCCCGGCCTCCCCGGCGCTCAACCTGCTCACCTCGGGCAGCACCGGCATGCCCAAGTGCGTGCACCACACCCACGCCAGCCTGGTCGCCCGGTCGCTCGCAGTGATCGAGCACTGCGGCCTCACCGGCGACGACATCAGCCTCATGTACATGCCGTTCGACCACGTCACGGTCGCCTTCTACAACGTCCGTGACGTCTTCGCACGCTGCCTGCACATCAACGCCACGACCGAGCACGCCCTGGGCGACCCGCTGCTGTGGCTCGGCTGGGTCGACCGCTACCGGGTGACGAACACCTGGGCGCCGAACTTCATGTTCGCCCTGGTCAACGAGCGCGCCGAGGAGGTCAGCAGCAACCGTTCCTGGGACCTGTCCTGTCTGCGCGAGATCGTCAACGCCGGCGAACCGGTCATCGCCTCGACCAGCCACCGGTTCCTGGAGCTGCTCGCACCGCACGGCCTCGCCGCCGACGCCATGCGCCCGGCCTGGGGGATGTCCGAGACCTGCTCAGGAGTGACCTACACCCGGCAGAGCCGCGACGACCGCGGCGCGGGCACCGTCTCCATCGACCCGGCCTCGCTGACCGGCACCGTCCGCCACGTCGCCCCCGACGACGAGAGCGCGGTCGTCCTGTCGACGGTCGGCAGCCCCATGCCGGGGGTGCGGCTGCGCGTCGTGGACGACGCGGGCCGGGAGCTGCCCGAGGAGCGCCTCGGCGAGCTGCGCATCCGCGGCGTGACGATGATGCACGGCTACTTCGCCAACGAGGAGGCCAACCGCGAGGCGTTCGACGAGGACGGCTGGTTCCGCACCGGTGACCTCGCGTTCGTCCACGACGGCGAGGTCGTGATCGCCGGGCGCAAGAAGGACCAGATCATCGTGCGCGGCATCAACTACATGGCGCACGAGGTCGAGAGCGTCGTGGAGCGTGCCGAGGGCGTGAAGGTCACCTTCTCGGCCGCCGTCGGGGTGCGCGAGCCCGGCGCCGAATCGGATCAGCTCGTGGTCTTCTTCGTGCCGGTCCGCTGGGACGCCGACGCGCTCGCCGGGGTCAGCGAGGAGCTGCGCGCCCTGCTGCCCCGCGAGGTCGGCATCGCGCCCGACCTGCTCGTGCCCGTCACCGAGGCGGAGTTCCCGAAGACCGGCAGCGGCAAGGTCCAGCGGGCCGCGCTCGCCGCCGCCTTCCGCGCCGGGACCTTCGCCGACCGCGCCATCGGCGGCGAGACGGCCGAGGAGGTGCCGGACACCTGGCTGTTCCGGCGGCAGTGGACCGAGCTGCCCGACCCCGCCGGGGCGGCGGCCGACTCCGCCGCCGGGGTCCGGCTCGTCATCGCCGACGACGCCGACGCCGCGCGCCTGGGCATCGAGGGGCCGGTCATCACCGTCGGCCGCGGCGCAGGCTTCGCCGAGCGCGCGCCCCTGCGGTTCGAGGCGCGGACGGACGACCGCGAGGACCTGCGGCGGCTGCTCACGGCCGTGACCGAGGCCCACGGCCCGCTCGCCACCGTCGTCCTCGCCCCGCCGCTGTCCGGCGGCGACGACCCGCACGCCCGGCTCACCGCGGCGACGGCGGAGCTCTCCGCCCTCGTCGGGGCGCTCGCCGACGGGACGTTCGGCCACCCGGCGCTGCTCCTGGTCACCTCCGGCTCGGTGTACGTGCGTGAGGGCGACGCCGTCGACCTCGGCACGTGCGCGCTGCCCGCCCTGGTGCGGACCGCCGTCGCCGAGAACCCCCGCAGCGTGATCCGCCAGCTCGACCTGCCCGCCGACCCCGGCGCCTGGCAGACGGCCGTGCGCACCGAACTCGCCGACACCACGAGCACGGGCACCATCGCCGTGCGCGCGGGCCGGCGCTTCAAGCCGCAGGTGGCCCCGGTCGCCGACGACGCCGCGCCGGCCGCGGCCCCGCTGGTCGCGGGCGGCCTCTACCTGGTCACCGGCGGCCTCGGCGGCATCGGCCACGAGATCGCGGGCTATCTCGCCGCCGCCTACGGAGCGCGTCTGCTGCTCGTCGGCAGGTCGCCCGCCGAGGGCGAGAAGGCGGCCCGGCTCGCCGAGCTCTCCGCGCTCGGCAGCGTCGTGTACGAGCAGCTCGACATCACCGACGGGGCCGCCCTCGAAGCGGCGGTCGCCGCGGCCGAGGCCCGCTGGGGACGCCCGCTCGACGGCGCGCTGCACCTGGCGGGGGCCGACCCCACGGGGCAGTGGGCCGACCTCGAACAGCACACCGTGGCGGCCGAGTCCGAGCAGACGTACGCCGCCCAGTACGGGGCCAAGGTGGCGGGCACCCTCGCGGTGGCGCGGGTGCTCCTCACCCGGCCCGACGCCTCGCTCGTGCTCTTCGGCTCCGTGAACGGAGAATTCGGCGGCCATTCCTTCGGCGCGTATTCGGCGGCCAATGGCTTCCTCGTCGGATTTGCGGATCACTGGCATCACGAGCGCCGCCGCACCGTGCATTGTCTGGCCTGGAGCATGTGGTCGGGCATCGGCATGAACCAGAACCAGTCCGATGCGCCCGCGCGCAGCCGGGGTTTCCGTTCCATCAACGCCTCGGACGGTCTGCGGCTGTTCACGGAAAGCATCGTGACACCGCACCACTACCTGATCGTCGGCCTCGACCTGGGGAATCCGGCGATCGTGGACGAACTGGTTCCGGAACAGCTGCGGATCGGTGAGCTGCTCGTCGCCTACACCGCCGACGGCGTGGACGCGGAGGCCGTGCACGCGGCCGTCGCGCCCAGCGTGCAGGACTGCCCGGTGCCGGTGCGCCTGGTGCGCGTGGACCGGGTCCCGAGGGACGCGGCGGGCGCCGTCGACGTGGCCCGGCTGCTCGCCGACACGGCCACCGACCGGCCCAAGCGCCGCTTCACGGCGCCCGAGACCGACCTGGAGCGGCAGCTCGCCGCCCTGTGGTCGGACGCCCTGAACCAGCCCGAGGTCGGCAGGGACGACTCGTTCTTCGACCTCGGCGGCAACTCCATCCGGGCCACGCGCCTGCTCGCGCTGGTCGACGAGGAGTTCGCCGTCCGGGTGCCGACGCAGGAGCTCTACGAGCACCCCACGGTCGAGGGCATGGCGGCCTTCGTCACCCGGCACGCGGCCGGCTGAGCACCCCCGCGCCGCCGTCGGCGCCCCGCCCGCGGCGGCCGCCCCCGGCCGCCGCGGCCCGGCCGGTGTCCCGATGTCCTGTCGCCAGGAAAAACGGGGCACCGGCCGCGTGCTGCTCCACCCCGAATTCGCTTGACCCCGAGGGGCGCTGCGGGAAAAGTAAGTGTCGCTCCGCCGTCAGCCCGAAGTGCCCGACCGCCGTCATCCCGATGTGAATTCAGCGGCAGGTACGAGACGGACCGATAGACCGGCTCGCCCATTCGAAATTCATGAAACCCACGGACGTCGAGTTCGCGCGCCATCCGCGCCCACCTTTGCGCATGCAATTGGCCCGTCTGTGCAGGAAGACCCACCGAGGAGTTAACGCGAAATGATCCCTCTGTCCTTTGCGCAGCGTCGGCTGTGGTTCATCGACCGGCTCGAGGGCCCGTCGGCCACGTACAACATTCCGTTCGTGCTGCAGCTGGACGGAGCGCTGGACGTGGACGCCCTGCGCCTGGCGCTGCGCGACGTCGTGACCCGCCACGAGAGCCTGCGCACGCTGTTCGTCGAGGACGACGAGGGCAGGCCCGTACAGCAGATCCTGCCTGCCGACGGTCTCCTGACGGACCTGCCGGTCATCGAGGTGGCGCCCGGGGGAGTGGACGCCGCGACGGCGGAGGCCGCGGCCTACCGGTTCGACCTCTCCCACGAGATACCGGTGCAGGCGCGCGTGCTGCGGACCGCGCCGGACGCCCACGTCCTGGTCCTCGTCGTGCACCACGCCGCGGCCGACGGCGAGTCGATCGTGCCGCTGAGCCAGGACCTGGCCACGGCCTACACCGCCCGCGTGGCGTCCCAGGAGCCGGGCTGGGCCGAACTGCCCGTCCAGTACAAGGACTACACGCTGTGGCAGCGCGAGTACCTCGGTGACGGCGACACCCCCGGCAGCGTCCTGCACACCCAGCTCGACTACTGGCGCCGCGAGCTCGACGGCGCGCCGCAGCAGCTGCGCCTGCCCACCGACCGGACACGCCCCTCGAAGGCCAGCCACCACGGTGACGTGGTCGTCTTCACCGTCGACGCCGACCTCGCCGCCGCCGTCGACGCGGTCGGCGCCCAGCGCGGTCTGACGCGGGCCATGATGATGCAGTCGACGCTCACCATGCTCCTGAACCACCTCGGCGCGGGCGACGACGTCTCCATCGGCCAGACCGTCGCGGGCCGCACCGACAGCGCGCTCAACGAACTGGTCGGCTTCTTCGTCAACACCTGGGTGCTGCGCACGGACCTGTCGGGCAACCCGACCCTGGAGCAGGTCCTCGACCGCGTCCAGGACAAGGCGCTCGGCGCCTACGAGAACCAGGACGTGCCCTTCGAGCGGCTCGTGGAGGCGCTGAACCCGGAGCGCTCCACCGCGTACCACCCCTTCTTCCAGGTGATGTTCAGCTGGCAGAGCACCGCCCGCGTCGAGCTGGACCTGCCCGGCCTGGGCGTCGAGCTCAAGGCCATCGGCAACGGGACGTCCAAGTTCGACCTGGAGTTCAACTTCTCCTCCGACGAGCAGGGCCGCGTGCACTGCCACCTGGAGTACGCCACCGACCTCTTCGACCGGGACACCGTCGTGGAGATGGGCGAGCGCTTCGTCCGCATCCTGCGGCACCTCGCGGCCGACCCCACCACCCGCCTCGGCGCGGTGGACGTGCTGTCCGACGCCGAGCAGAACGTCCTCGCGGGGCGCAACGAGACCGCCGAGCCGACCCCCGAGGCCACCGTCGCCCAGCTCTTCGAGCGGCGCGCCGAGCTGACCCCGGACGCGATCGCGGTCACCTCCGAGGCGCAGGACCTGACCTACCGCGAGCTGGACGAGCGGGCCAACCGCCTGGCGCACGAGCTGATCCGGCGCGGCGCCGGTCCCGAGACGCTCATCGGCCTCGCCGTGCCGCGCACCGCGGACCTGGTGACCGCCCTCCTCGGCATCCTCAAGTCCGGTGCGGCCTACGTGCCCATCGACCCGCGCTACCCCAGCGCCCGCCTCGGCCACATCCTCTCCGAGGCCCGCCCGCAGCTGATCCTGACCGACTCCGACACCGAGTCGGTGCTGCCCGACGGCGACCTGCCCCTCCTCCGGCTCGACGAGGTCGACCTGGAGAACGGCCCGGCGGACACCCCCGCGGCCGCGCTGCACCCGCACAACACCGCCTTCGTGATGTACACCTCCGGCTCCACCGGCAAGCCCAAGGGCGTGGCGGTCACGCACATCGGCGTCGTCAACGGCGTGACGCGCCTGGCCGATGTGGTCGGCCTGGAGTCGGGCTCGCGGACGCTCGCGGGCACCTCCGTGAACTTCGACGTCTCGGTCTTCGAGATCGTCACCACGCTGTCGGTGGGCGGCACCGTCGAGGTGGTCCGTGACGCCCTGGTCGTCGCCGAGCGCGGCGGCTGGTCCGGCAGCGTGATCAGCTCGGTCCCTTCGGTCTTCGCCGAGCTCCTGGACCAGGTGGGCGGGAAGATCCAGGCCGACACGGTCGTCTTCGGCGGCGAGTCGCTGTCCGCCTCCCTCGTGGAGCGGGCCCGGGAGGCGATCCCGGGCGTGCGCGTGATCAACCCCTACGGCCAGACCGAGTCGTTCTACGCGACCGCCTTCCACGCGGAGGAGGGCTGGACCGGCTCGGCCGGCGCGCCCATCGGCGTGCCGCTGGGCAACATGCGCACCTACGTCCTGGGCGCGGGCCTGAAGCCGGTGGCGCCGGGCGTCGTGGGCGAGCTGTACGTGGCGGGCGAGGTGGCCCGCGGCTACTTCGGCCAGGCCGGACTCACCGCCGAGCGCTTCGTGGCCGACCCCTACGGCCCGGCCGGGCACCGCATGTACCGCACCGGTGATCTGGCCCGCTGGAACGACCACGGGCAGCTGGAGTACGTCGGCCGTGACGACGCGCAGGTCAAGGTGCGCGGCTTCCGCATCGAGCCCGGCGAGGTGGAGGCGGCCCTGACCGCCCACCCGGGCGTCGCGAAGGCCGCGGTGGTCACGCGCCAGCACCAGGGCAGCACCCAGCTGGTGGGCTATGTGGTGGCCACGCAGCTGTGGGAGTCCGAGCCCGGCGTGGTGGCGAACGTGGGCGATCTCGACGTCGACCTGACGGCCGCCGTCTCCTCGCGCGAGCTGCGCAGGTTCGTCTCCGACCGGCTGCCGGAGTTCATGGTGCCGTCGGTGTTCGTGATGCTGGACCGGCTCCCGCTGGACCCCAACGGCAAGCTGGACCGCAAGGCCCTGCCCGAGCCGGAGTTCACCGGCAGCGACTACCGCGCGCCGCGCAACGAGGTGGAGGAGGTCCTCGCCGGGGTCTACTCCGACGTCCTCGGCCTGGAGCGGGTCGGCATCGACGACGACTTCTTCGCCGTCGGCGGTGACAGCATCCGCTCCATCCAGGTGGTGGCGCGGGCCAGGACCCGGGGCGTGGAGGTCACGCCGCGGCAGATCTTCGAGGCCCGTACGGTCGCCGAGCTGGCCGAGCTCGCCGCCGCCGGTGTGCAGGCCGGTCCGGTCCTGGAGGAGCTGGCGGGCGGCGGCACCGGCTTCATGCCGCACCTGCCGGTCGGCCACTGGCTCGACGAACTCGGCGCGGGCGTCGACCGGTTCACCATGTCAATGACGGTCGACCTGCCCGTCGGCATGGACGAGGCCGCCCTGGCCGCGACCCTGACCGCGGTCCTCGACCGGCACGACGCGCTGCGCTCGCGCCTGGTCACCGGCGCGCAGCCCGGCCTTGAGGCGTCCGCCCCCGGCACGGTCGACGCCGCTTCCCTGATCCACCGGATCGCCTGCGACGGCACCTGGGCGGACGGCTGGCGCGAGCAGGCCGCCGCCGAGCTGGACGCCGCCGCCGACCGCCTGGCCGCCGAGGCCGGGGTCATGGCGCGGTTCGTGTGGTTCGACGCCGGTACCGAGCGCGCCGGACGACTGATCCTCGTCCTGCACCACCTCGTCGTCGACGGCGTGTCCTGGAGCATCCTGCTGCCCGACCTGGCGGCCGCCTGGAAGGACGTCCGCGAGGGCCGCACCCCGGACCTCGCGCCGGTGGGCACCTCCGCACGCCGCTGGGCGCACGCCCTGGCCGACGAGGCCGCCTCCGCCGAGCGCGGCGCGGAGCTCGCCCTGTGGCGCTCGATCGTCGCCGGACCCGACCCGGTCCTCGGCAGCCGCCCCCTCGACCCGGCCGTCGACACCGTCGCGACGGTCGCGTACGTCCGCAAGGACCTGCCCGTCGCGGCCACGGAAGCGCTCCTGACGAGCCTCCCCGCGGCCTACCGGGGCGGCGTCAACGACGGTCTGCTCGCCGCGCTCGCCCTCGCGGTGGCCAAGTGGCGCAGGGCACGCGGCGTCGACGACTCCGCCGCGTCCTCGCTCCTCCTGCGCATGGAGGGCCACGGCCGCGAGGAGGCCGCCGCGCCCGGCGCCGACCTCTCCCGGACGGTCGGCTGGTTCACCAGCATGTACCCCGTCCGCCTGGACGTCGCGGGCGTCGACCTCGACGAGGCGCTCACCGGCGGCCCGGCCGCGGGCACCGCCGTCAAGGCCGTCAAGGAGCAGCTGCTCGCCGTCCCGGACAAGGGCATCGGCTACGGCCTCCTGCGCTACCTCAACCCGGAGACCGCCGAGGTCCTCAAGCGCTACTCCACCGGCCAGATCTCCTTCAACTACCTGGGCCACTACGCCGGTTCGGCGAACATGCCGGAGGACCTGCGGGGCCTCGGCTTCACCCAGGTCGAGGGCACCACCGAGCTGGTGGCCGAGCTCGACGCCGCCATGCCCGCCCTCGCCGCGCTCAACGTCACCGCGTACGTCGCCGACGGCGAGCAGGGGCCGCGCCTGGCCGCCCGGCTCGACTACCCCTCCGGCCTCTTCACACAGGCCGAGGTGGAGGAGCTCGCCGAGCTGTGGACCACCGCCCTGGAAGGCCTCGCGCAGCACGCCGCGCAGCCCGCCGCGGGCGGCCTGACCCCCTCCGACGTGCCGCTGGTGACGGTGGCCCAGGGAGACCTGGACGCGTGGGAGGAGAAGTACGCGGGCCTGACCGACGTCTGGCCGCTGACCGCGATGCAGAGCGGTCTGCTGTTCCACACCGAACTGGCCGGCGCGTCCTTCGACGCCTACCAGATGCAGTTCGACTTCCACCTCGCCGGTGCCGTCGAGCCGCAGCGGATGCGCGCCGCAGGACAGGCCCTCCTGGACCGCTACCCCAACCTGCGGGCCGCGTTCACCACCGACAGCGCGGGCGACCGCGTCCAGATCATCCAGAGCCACGTCGAACTCCCGTGGCACGAGGAGGACCTGAGTTCCTTCACGGGCGCGGAGCGCGAGGAGCAGCTCAAGCGGTTCCTGGCCGCCGAGCACGGCACCCGCTTCGAGGCGGCCACGGCCCCGCTGGTGCGGATGTCGCTGATCAAGCTCGACGACGACGCGTGGGAGCTGGTCTTCACCGCCCACCACGCCCTGTTCGACGGCTGGTCGATCCCGCTGCTCATGCAGGACCTGATGCGTCTGTACGGCTCGGCCGGCGATGCCACGGACCTGGGCAAGCCGCGCAACTACCGTGACTTCCTGGCCTGGCTCTCCCGCCAGGACAAGGACGCCACCGCCCGTGCCTGGGCCGAGGAGCTCCAGGGCGTGGACGAGCCCACGCTGCTGCTGCCCGTCGGCTCCGACGAGCAGGGCGAGGCCTCGGGCGCCGGCCAGATCGACGTGCCGCTCACCGCGGAGCAGTCCCGTGCGCTCTCGCGCCGCGCCAGCGAACTGGGCGTGACGCTGAACACGGTGGTCCAGGGCGCGTGGGCGATGCTCCTCGCGGGCCTGACCGGGCGTCAGGACGTGGTGTTCGGCGCCACGGTCTCGGGCCGTCCGCCGCAGGTGGCGGGCGTGGACGAGATGGTGGGCCTGTTCATCAACACCCTGCCGGTGCGGGTGGACTGCGCCCCCGGCGCCTCCCTCGGCAGCGTCCTGAGCACCCTCCAGGACCGCCAGGGTGCGCTGCTCGACCACCACCACCACGGTCTGCTCGACCTGCACCAGAGCACCGGCCTGCGGGCCCTGTTCGACACGATGGTGGTCTTCGAGTCCTACCCGATCGACAGCGCCGGCCTGTCCGAGGCGTACTCGGCCGCCGGGATCTCGGTGACCGGCATCAGCCCGCTCAGCGGCACCCACTACCCGCTGACGGTCATCGCGGTGGCCGAGCCGCACCTGAAGGTGAGCCTCCAGCACCAGCACCACCTGCTCGACCAGGAGCGTGCGCAGGACATCGCCGTGCGCCTGGGCCGGGTCCTGGCGCAGCTGGCCGAGGACCCGCGGACCCCCTTCGGCTCGATCGACCTGCTTGAGTCCGCCGAGCGCGAGCGCCTGCACGCCGTCAACGACACGGCCGCCGAGACGCCCGAGCTGACCATCCCCGGCCTCTTCGAGCGGCAGGTCGCGCAGGTGCCGCAGAAGACCGCGGTGACCTTCGACGGCGTGGCGTACACCTACGCCGAGCTGGACGCCCGCGCGACCCGGCTCGCCCAGGAGCTGGCCGGGCGCGGGGTGGGCCCGGAGACCGTGGTGGGCCTCGCGCTGCCGCGCTCCGCCGACCTGGTCACCGGCATGCTCGGCATCCTCAAGGCGGGCGGCGCCTATCTGCCGATCGACCCGAAGTACCCGAGCTCGCGCCTGGACCACATCCTGTCCACCGCGCGCCCGCAGCTGGTCCTCACCGACGCCGACACCGTCGGGGTGCTGCCCGAGACGGACGTCCCGTCGCTGTTCCTGGGCGACCTGGACCTCGAAGGCCCCGCCGACGGCACCGAGTTGGCGGCCGCGCGGCCGCACAACGCCGCGTACGTGATGTACACCTCCGGCTCCACCGGCACCCCCAAGGGCGTGGTGATCAGCCACGCGAACGTGGTCAACGGCGTGCTGCGGCTCGCCGAGCGGGTCGGCGTCACCGCGGACACGCGGATGTTCGCCAACTCCTCGGTCAACTTCGACGTCTCGGTCTTCGAGGTCGTCACCACCCTCGCCGAGGGCGGCACCATCGAGGTGGTCCGCGACGCCCTGGTCCTGGCCGAGCGCCAGGAGGTGTCGGCCAGCGTCATCCACACCGTGCCGTCGGTCTTCGCCGAGCTGGGCGACCGGCTGCCCGCCATGACCGGCCTGGAGACGGTCGTCTTCGCCGGTGAGGCGCTGCCCGCGACGCTCGTGCACCGCATCCGCGAGACGCTGCCCGACGTGCGGGTCGTCAACGCCTACGGCCAGACCGAGTCCTTCTACGCCACCACCTTCGCCCTGGAGGCGGGCACCGCGTGGCAGGCCGCCGACAACACCCCCGTCGGCACCCCGCTGGGCAACATGCGCACCTACATCCTCGGTGCGGGCCTCGCGCCCCTGCCGCCGGGCGTGGTCGGCGAGCTGTACGTCGCCGGGAACATCGCCCGCGGCTACTACGGCCAGGCCGAACTGACCGCCGAGCGCTTCGTCGCCGACCCCTACGGCCCGGCCGGGTCGCGCATGTACCGCACCGGCGACCTCGGCCGCTGGAACGCCGACGGGCAGATCGAGTACGTCGGCCGTGAGGACGACCAGATCAAGATCCGCGGCGTGCGCGTCGAGCCCGCCGAGATCGAGGCCGCCCTGGCCACCCACCCGGCCGTCGGCCAGGCCGTCGTGGTCCCGCACGAGGGCGCGGGCGACAAGCAGCTCATCGCCTACGTGGTCCCGGACCTGGACGGCACCGCCTACATCGAGGAGTCCGCCAAGCAGGTCGACGAGTGGGAGCAGATCTACGACGAGGTCTACTCCGCCACCGGCACCGAGTGGGGCGAGGACTTCACCGGCTGGAACTCCAGCTACACCGGCGAGGAAATCCCGCTGGACGAGATGCGCGACTGGCGCGACGCGGCGGTGGCACAGATCCTGCGCACCGGCCCGCGCCGCATCCTCGAACTCGGCGTCGGCTCCGGCCTGCTCATGGGCCACCTCCTCAACGACGACAACATCGAGGAGTACTGGGCCACCGACCTGTCCTCGCAGGTCATCGGCCGCCTCACCCAGGAGGTCGAGCAGGCCGGCTTCGCCGACAAGGTCACCCTGCGCCACCAGACCGCCGACGACACCACCGGTCTGCCCCGTGGGCACTTCGACACCGTCGTCCTGAACTCGGTGATCCAGTACTTCCCGCACGCCGCCTACCTGGACGACGTCCTCGCCAAGGCCCTCGACCTGCTCGCGCCCGGCGGCCGCATCGTGGTCGGTGACGTCCGCAACGCGGGCACGCTGCACCTGATGCGCACCGGCGTGCAGCGCACCCAGTACCCGAACGAGGCACCGGCGGCGGCCCACGCGGCCATCGCCCGTTCGATCCTCACCGAGCCCGAACTGGTCCTGGACCCCGAGTGGTTCCACCAGTTCGGCGAGAAGCACGGCGCGGCCGCGGTGGACATCCGCCTCAAGCCGGGCCAGGCCCACAACGAGCTGACCCGGCACCGCTACGAGATCTTCGTGCACAAGGACCCGGTCGACTTCCTCGACGTCAGCGACGCGCCCGCCGTGGACTGGGGCCGTCAGGTCGGCGAGCTCTCCGCCCTGGCGGAGCTGGTCCGCGCCCAGGACGGTCCGGCGCTGCGCGTCACCGGCATCCTCAACGCCCGGATGATCGAGGAGGCCGACTGGGCCGCCGAGGTCAAGATCGTCGACGCGCCCCCCGCGGCCGAGTCCGCCGTCGACCCGGAGGCCCTGCGCGCATGGGCCGCCGAGCACGGCTGGAGCGTCCTCATGACCTGGTCGTCGGCGGCGGGCGAGAGCTTCGACGCCGTCGTCCTGACCGACGCCGACGCCGTCGAGCGGCCGGTGCGGGGCGCCTTCGTCCCGTCGCGCCGCGCCGACCTGTACCTGTCCAGCGACCCGGCCGCGGCCACCCAGATCGGTGTCCTGGTCGGCTCCCTGCGCGGCTACCTCCAGGAGCGGCTGCCCGCCCACATGGTGCCCGCCACCGTGGTCGCCATCGCCTCCGTGCCGCTGGCCGCCAACGGCAAGCTGGACCGCAGGGCCCTGCCCGCGCCCGACCTGTCGGCGCAGTCCGGCGGCCGGGCCCCGCGCACCCTCCAGGAAGAGCTGCTCTGCGACCTGTTCGCCGAGGTCCTGGACCTGGAGCGGGTCAGCGTCGACGACAACTTCTTCGACCTGGGCGGCCACTCGCTGCTCGCCACCAAGCTCATCAGCCGCATCCGCGCCACCCTCGGCGCCGAGGTCGAGCTGCGCACCTTCTTCTCCCACCCGACGGTGGCGGGGATCGTGCCGCACCTGGACGGCAGCGTCCGCACCCAGGCGCCCCTGGTCCGCGTGGCCGAGCGGCCCGAGCACCTGCCGCTCTCCTTCGCCCAGCAGCGCCTGTGGTTCGTCGACCAGTTCGAGGGCCCGTCGGCGACGTACAACATGCCGATCGTGCTCCGGCTGAGCGGCGAGCTCGACATCCCGGCCCTGGAGACGGCCCTCAACGACCTCGTGGCCCGCCACGAGACGCTGCGCACGGTCTTCCCCGCGGTCAACGGCAGGCCCGAGCAGCGGATCCGCTCCGTCGAGGACGCGCCGGTCACCCTGGCCGTGCGCGACGTCGACGGCGAGGACGAGCTCGCCTCGGTCCTCACCGAGGCCGCCCGGTACGCCTTCGCCCTGGAGAGCGAACTGCCCCTGCGCGCCCAGCTGTTCCGCAGCGGCCCGCAGGAGTCCGTCCTGTCCCTGGTGGTCCACCACATCGCGGCCGACGGCTGGTCCTACGCCCCGCTGGCCCTGGACCTGGCCGCCGCCTACACCGCGCGCGTGGGCGGCGCCGCACCGGAGTGGACCGAACTGCCGGTCCAGTACGCCGACTACACCCTGTGGCAGCACGAGTTGCTCGGTGACGAGAGCAACCCGGACAGCCTCTTCAACAAGCAGTACGCCTACTGGGCCGAGCAGCTCGCCGGGCTGCCGGAGAAGGTCACCATCCCGACCGACCGGCCCCGCCCCGCCGTGCTCAAGGGCACCGGCGACCTGCTCCGCTTCACCCTGGACGCCGAGCTGCACCAGGGCATCGCGGACCTCGCCAAGGCCACCGGCACGACGCCCTTCATGGTGCTCCAGAGCACCATGGCGGCCCTGCTGACCCGCCTCGGCTCGGGCACCGACATCTCGGTGGGCAGCGGCATCGCGGGCCGGACCGACGAGAACCTCAAGGACCTGGTCGGCCTCTTCGTCAACCTGCTTGTGCTGCGCACGGACACCTCGGGCGACCCGACCTTCGCCGAGCTCCTGGCACAGGTCCGCAAGACCAGCCTGTCCGCCTACTCCCACCAGGACATCCCCTTCGAGTCCCTGGTGGAGAAGCTCAACCCGGAGCGCTCGCCCTCCGTCCACCCGCTGTTCCAGATCGCCCTGGCGCTCCAGAACAACGAGGCGGCCCAGTTCGAGCTGCCCGGCCTGCGCGTGCAGGCCGACGGCTCCGGCACCGGCACCGCCCGCTACGACCTGCTCCTGAGCCTCGACGAGACCTTCGAGGACCGGACCAGGCCCGCGGGCATCTCGATCGCCGCCGAGTACTCCGACGAGCTGTTCGACGCCTCCACCATCGAGACGCTGATCACCCGCTGGAAGCGCCTGCTCACCACCGCGGTCACCAACCCCTCGCACCGCATCAGCTACGCCGACCTGCTCACCCCCGAGGAGCGCAGCCAGCTCCTCGCGGCCGAGCGGGAGCAGCCGGAGCAGGTGGCCGTGCCCGCGACCTTCCCGGAGCTGTTCGCGGCCCGGGTGCAGGCGGCCCCGGACGCCCCGGCCGTGGAGTCGGCCGACGTCACGTGGTCGTACGCGGAGCTGGACGCGCGGGCGAACCGCGTCGCGCACTGGCTCCGTGCGCGCGGCATCGGTCTGGAGCAGCAGGTGGGCGTGGCCATGCCGCGCTCCGCGGACCAGGTCGCCGTCGCCCTGGGCATCCTGAAGGCGGGCGCCGCCTACATGCCCGTCGACCTGGACTACCCGGCCGACCGCATCACGTACATGGTCGACGACGCCGCCCCCGCCGCCCTCCTGGTGACGCGGGCCGCGATCGAGGACCTGCCGGAGGGCCTGGCCACCGACGTCGTGGCCGTCGACACGGACGACGTCCAGGCGGCCTGGCAGGGCAGCCCGGACACCGCGCCGGACACCGGTCTGAACCTGGACCACCCGGCGTACGTCATCTACACCTCGGGCTCGACGGGCCGTCCCAAGGGCGTCACTGTGACGCACGCGGGCATCGCCTCGCTCAGCCACTCCACCCAGGAGCGGCTCGGCCTCACCCCGGACGCACGCGTCCTGCAGGTCGCGGCGCCGAGCTTCGACGCCGCCTTCTGGGAGCTGGTGCAGTCCCTGACCACCGGCGCGGCCCTGATCGTCCCGGCCGAGCGGCGCCTGGTCGGCGACGACCTGGTGCGCACCCTCGCCGAGCGCCGCGTCACCCACGTGATGCTGCCGCCCAGCGTGCTCGCCGCGCTGCCCGCCGACACCCCGCGCACCCTCACCGACCTGCACACGGTGACCGTCGGCGGCGAGGCCTGCCCGCCCGGCCTGGCCTCCGCCTGGTCGCAGGGGCGTCGCTTCGTCAACGCCTACGGCCCCACCGAGACCACGGTCTGCGGCTCCATCAGCACCCCGCTGACCAGCGACCACACCCCGATCGGCACCGCCGTGGCCGACAACCGGGTGCGCGTCCTGGACGAGCAGCTCGCCCCGGTGCCCCCGGGCACGCCCGGTGAGCTGTACGTGGCGGGCCCCAGCCTGGCCCGCGGCTACCTCGGCCGCTCCGAGCTGACCGCCGAGCGCTTCGTCACCGACCCCTACGGACCCGCGGGCTCGCGGATGTACCGCACGGGCGACGTGGTGCGCCAGGGCGCCGACGGACAGCTGGAGTACCTCGGTCGCAGCGACGACCAGGTCAAGCTCCGCGGTCTGCGCATCGAGCCCGGTGAGATCGAGGCCGCGCTCGCCGAGCACCACAACGTGGCCCAGGCCGTCGTCCTCGTCCGCGAGGTGCGCGGCAGCAAGCAGCTCGTCGGCTACGTCGTCCCGGCCGGTGCCCGCGAGATGAAGGCGGAGCACTTCGACATCACCGCGGGCGTCTCCGCCAAGGAGCTGCGGCGCTTCGCCGCGGGCCGCCTGCCCGAGTTCATGGTGCCCTCGTCCTTCGTCCTCCTGGACGAGCTGCCGCTGACGCCGAACGGCAAGCTGGACAAGGCCGCGCTGCCCGAGCCCGAGGTGCCCGGCGGCGCCTACCAGGCACCCCGCACGCCCGAGGAGCAGGCCCTGGCCGCCGCGTACGCGGAGGTCCTCGGCCTGGAGCGGGTCGGCATCGACGACGACTTCTTCGCCGTCGGCGGCGACTCCATCCGCTCCATCCAGGTCGTCTCCAAGGCCCGCGTCCACGGCATCGAGATCACGCCGCGCCAGGTCTTCGAGTGCCGTACGGTGGCCGCCCTCGCGGTGGCCGCCGCGACCGGCGGTCCTGCCGTACCGGTCCGCGAGGAGATGGCGGGCGGCGGCGTCGGCTGGATGCCGCTGCTCCCGATCGCCCGCTACATCACCGAACTGGGCGGCGGTTACGACCGGTTCGTGATGTCCATGGCGGTGAACCTGCCGCGGGGCATCGACGAGGACGGCCTGGTCGCCACCCTGGCCGCGGTCGTCGACCACCACGACGTGCTCCGCGCCCGCCTGGTCACCGCGGACGAGACGGGCCTGGAGGTGGCCGAGCCGGGCACCGTCGACGTCGCGTCCCTGGTGCGCCGCGTCCCCTCCGCGGGGGACTGGCAGGACGCCGCCTGGCGCGACGAGGCGAAGGCCGCGCTCGACGCCGCCGTACGGGAGCTGGACCCCGCGTCCGGCGACGTGGCCCGGTTCGTGTGGTTCGACGCCGGGCCGCAGACCGCGGGCCGACTGATCGTCGTGCTGCACCACCTGGTGGTCGACGGCGTGTCCTGGCGGATCCTCGTCCCGGACCTCGCCGAGGCCTGGGAGCAGGTCCGCGAGGGCCGCACGCCCGAGCTCGCCCCGGTGCCCACCTCGATGCGCCACTGGGCACACGCCCTCACCGAGGAGGCCGCGTCGCCCGGCCGCACGGCCGAACTGGCCCTGTGGCAGAGCGTCGTGGAGGGCCCGGACCCGCTCATCGGCTCCCGGCCGCTCGACCCGGCGGTGGACGTCCGCGCCACCATGGAGTCCGTGGAGGTGCGCCTCGCGTCCGAGGCCACCGAGGCGCTCCTGACCGCGCTGCCCGCCGCCTTCCACGGCGGTCCCAACGACGGTCTGCTCACCGCCCTCGCCCTGGCCCTGACGCAGTGGCGCAAGAACCGCGGCGTGGACGAGTCCTCGCTGCTCCTGCGCCTGGAGGGCCACGGCCGTGAGGAGGCGGCGGCGCCCGGCGTCGACCTGTCGCGCACGGTCGGATGGTTCACCACGATGTTCCCGGTGCGCCTGAGCGTCGAGGGCTTCGACGTCGACGAGGCCGTCGCGGGCGGCCGCTCCGCGGGCCACGCCATCAAGGCCGTCAAGGAGCAGCTCAACGCCATCCCGGACAAGGGCATCGGCTACGGCCTGCTGCGCTACCTCAACCCGGAGACCGCCGAGGTCCTCCAGGCGCGCCACGCCGGGCAGGTCACCTTCAACTACCTGGGCCGGTTCGCCGACGGCGACCAGCCGGGCGGCGGCGGTGGCTGGGCCATCGCCGGGGACATGGAGGGCATCGCCGCCGAGCTGGACGCGGACATGCCCGCCCTGGCCACGGTGGAGGTCAACTCCTACGTCGTGGACTCGGCGCAGGGCCCGCAGTTCAGCGCCTCCCTCAGCTTCCCCGCCGGGCTGCTCGCCCGTGCGGACGCGCAGGAGCTCGCCGACCTGTGGCACACCGCCCTCGAAGGCCTGGCCCGGCACGCCCGCACCCCGGGCGCGGGCGGCCTGACGCCGTCGGACGTCTCGCTGGTGAAGGTGCGCCAGCGTGACCTGGAGGCGTGGGAGGAGCTGTACCCGGGCCTCCAGGACGTGTGGCCGATGACGGACGCGCAGTCCGGTCTGCTCTTCCAGAGTCAGCTGGCCGACACCTCCTTCGACGCCTACCACGTGCAGTTCGCGATGCACCTGGCCGGCGGCGTCGACCCGGAGCGGATGCGCGCGGCCGGGCAGACCCTGCTCGACCGCTACGCCAACTTCCGTACGGCGTACGTGTCCAGCGCCTCCGGCCAGCAGGTCCAGCTGGTCCTCGACCACGTCGAGCTGCCCTGGAAGGTCGTGGACCTGAGGGACCTCGGCGAGAAGGCGCAGGAGGAGGCCTTCGAGCAGCTCCTCGCCGAGGACCAGACAGCGCACTTCGACCCGGCGGCGCCGCCGATGATGCGCATGACCCTGGTGCTGCGGAGCGACGACCTCTCCGAGCTGGTGTTCACCGTCAACCACGTGCTGTTCGACGGCTGGTCCTTCCCGCTCATGCTCCAGGACCTCATCCGCGCCTACGCGGCGGACGGGGACACCTCGTCGCTGCCGCGGGTGCGGCCCTACCGCGACTTCCTGGCCTGGCTCGGCAAGCAGGACCAGGAGGAGGCCTACCAGGCCTGGGCGCGGGAGCTGGACGGGGTCGAGGAGCCGACGCTGCTCGCCCCGGCGGCCGCCACCACGGCGGTCCCCGAGGGCCAGGACGCGACGGAGCACGTCGACCTGCCGCTGCCCGCCGGGATGGCGCAGGAGCTCCAGCGCCGCGCCGGTGAGCTGGGCATCACGCTCAACATGCTGCTCCAGGGCGCCTGGGGCGTGGTCCTCGGCCATCTGACGGGACGTCAGGACGTGGTCTTCGGTACGACGGTCTCCGGCCGTCCGCCGCAGGTCCCGGGCATCGACGAGATGGTGGGTCTGTTCATCAACGCCCTGCCGGTGCGCGTGCAGTTCACTCCGCGGGACACCCTCGCGGACCTGCTCACCGGACTGCGCGAGCGCCAGGCGGTCCTGATGGACCACCAGAACCTCGGTCTGACCGAGATCCACGACGCCGCCGGCGTCGGCACCCTGTTCGACAGCATGATCATCTTCGAGTCGTTCCCGATCGACCGCGAGGGCATGAGCGAGGCGCACGGCGAAGCCGGCGTCGAGATCACCGGGATGCGCATCCACAGCAGCACCCACTACCCGATCACCCTGGGTGCCGACCCGGAGCTGACCATGGCGGTCGTGGAGTACCGCAAGGACCTCTTCGAGCGCCGCGAGATCGAGCGGATCGCCGCGCTCGTCGGCCGGGTCCTCGAGCAGCTCGCCGCGGACCCGCACACCCCGCTGGCCCGGCTCGACCTGGTGGACGAGGCCGAACAGGACCTGGTCCTGCGGCAGTTCAACGACACGGCCGCCGAGGTGCCCGCGAAGACGGCCATCCGTCTGGTCGAGGAGCAGGTCGCCCGCACTCCGCAGGCCGTCGCGGTCGTCCACGAGGGCGAGCGGGTCACGTACGAGGAGCTGAACGCGCGGGCCAACCGGCTCGCCCGGCACCTCGCCGCACAGGGCATCGGCCCGGACAGCCAGGTGGCCGTGGTCCTGCCGCGCACGCCCGAGCTGGTGGTGGCGATCCTCGCGACCCTCAAGTCCGGTGCCGCCTACGTGCCGATCGACCCCGGCTACCCGGGCACCCGCCTGCAGCACATCCTCGACACGGCGGACCCGCGTCTGATCATCACCGACACCACGGTGGCGGACGTCCTGCCCGAGGGGGTGGACACCGAGCTGCTGCTGCTCGACGGTGCGGACGTGTCGGCGTACTCCGCCGCGGACCTGGCCGACAGCGAGCGCACCGGCGTGCTGCTGCCGGACCACCTGCTGTACCAGATCTACACCTCCGGCTCGACGGGCCTGCCCAAGGGCGTGGGTCTGACCCACGCCAACCTGGTCAACGCCCTGCACGGCATGGCGGACGAGGTCGGTCTGGGGGCGGGCCCCAAGATGCTGGCGAGCACCTCGATCGGCTTCGACGTGGCCAGCTTCGAGCTGTTCTTCACCCTGACCCGGGGCGGCAGCGTCGAACTGGTCCGTGACGTCCTGGCCCTGGCCGAGCGCGACAGCTGGGACCTGGACGTGGTCAGCTCGGTGCCCTCGGCCTTCGCCGAACTCGTCGACCAGCTCGGCGAGCGCGTCACGCCCAAGGCGCTGCTGTTCGGCGGCGAGGCCCTCACCCCGGCCCTGGTGGACCGCATCCGGGCGCAGTGGCCCACCGTGCGGATCGTCAACTGCTACGGGCCGAGCGAGGCGTTCTACGTCACCTCGCACGTCCTGGACAGCGAGGCCCCGTACGCCGCGGGGGTGCCCATCGGGCGGCCGCTGAACAACCTGCGCGGCTACGTCCTCACGCCGTCCCTGACCCCGGTCGCCCAGGGCGCCGTCGGCGAGCTCTACCTCGCCGGCGCGGGCGTGGGCCGCGGCTACCACGGGCGCACGGCGCAGACCGCCGAGCGGTACCTGGCCGACCCGTTCGGCACGGCGGGCGGGCGCATGTACCGCACCGGTGACCTCGCCCGCTGGAGTGCGGACGGGCACCTGGAGTACCTCGGCCGTGCCGACTCCCAGGTCAAGATCCGCGGCTTCCGCATCGAGCCCGGCGAGGTCGAGGCGGCGGTGGCGGCCCACCCGCAGGTCGCCCAGGCCGCGGTCGTGGCCCGGGCCACGGCGGGCAGCAAGCAGCTGGTCGCCTACGCGGTGCCCGAGGACGGCGTGGAGCTCGAAGCGGCGCAGCTGCGCTCCTTCGTCGCCGAGCGGCTGCCCGAGTACATGGTGCCCGCGGCGTTCGTCACCCTGGAGCGGCTGCCGCTCTCGCCCAACGGCAAGCTCGACCACCGGGCGCTCCCGGCGCCCGACCTGAGCGGCACGGCGGCCTACCGCGCGCCGCGCACGCCTCAGGAAGAGGTCCTGGCGAGCCTGTTCGCCCAGGTCCTCGGGGTGGAGAAGGTCGGCATCGACGACAACTTCTTCGACCTCGGCGGCCACTCCCTGCGCGCCACGCGCCTGGTCAGCCGGATCGCGGCGGTCCTCATGGTCGAGGTGCCGATGCGGACGGTCTTCCAGGCCCCCACGGTCGCGCAGCTGGCCGAGAGCCTCTCGGCGGGCGGCGAGGGAGCCGGGTCGGAGAACACCGACCCGTACGGCGTCGTCCTGCCGCTGAGGAGCGGCGGAAGCGGCACCCCCGTGTGGTTCATCCACCCCGGATTCGGCCTCTCCTGGTCGTACCTGGGCATGGCCATGCAGCTCGGGGACCGGCCGGTGTACGGCATCCAGGCCCGCGGCTTCGACGGCTCGCCGATCCCGGAGAGCTTCGAGGCGATGGTCCTGGACTACGTGGAGCAGATCCTCGCCGTGCAGGAGGAGGGGCCGTACCACTTCGTCGGCCACTCCATGGGCGGCACCCTGTCCCACGCCGTCGCCGCCGAGCTCCAGCGCCGCGGTCACGAGGTGCCCTTCGTGGCGCTCCTCGACGCCGCGCCGACGAGCGCCTTCGTCTCCGAGGACGTGGTGCTCGACCGGTCCGTGGGCCGTGACTTCCTCGCCGGTTACCTGCCGGGCGAGGACGAGGACGCCGAGCGCCAGACCTTGGTGGAGAACGGCGCCCAGATCATGTCCGAGCACGTGCGCCTGGCGAAGGAGTTCGCCCAGCCCGTCTACCGCGGCACGGCGCTGTTCTTCAACGCGACCCTGAGTCCGGAGGCCCAGGCCTCCTTCTGGGACGCGTACGTCGACGGGGACGTCCGCGTCAGCGACGTCCACGCCACCCACTTCGGCCTGACCGCACCCAAGGTCGCGGCCGAGATCTGCACCGTCATCAATCGTCACCTCGCGGACTGACGGAGCAGCACGTGGTGCCGGGCCCGGCCCACTCGGCCGGGCCCGGCACCCACCCCCGTACCCCTCACCTGCCAGGTGAGGGGCCCCTCGCAGCCACACCAAGAAGAGAGAGATCCGTGACGGAGCAGATCACCACCCTGAGCAACAAGACCGTGAGCAACCCCGCGGAGTACGGGACCCTGCGTGATCAGGGCTCCTTCTTCCGGGCCGCCATCGAGGGCCTGGAGTCCCCGGTCTGGTTCGTCGCCGGCTTCGACGACGCCAAGGAGGTCCTCCACGACTCGCGCTTCATCCGGGACCAGTCGAAGCTGCCGGGCGCGGAGGGGCCGAGCCTCACCGACGAGATGCTCGAGCAGGTGGGCATGCCGCGGGAGTACTTCAAGTACTTCGGTCTCCTCGGCCTGTCCGACGGCGAGGAGCACACGCGGATGCGCAACGTCGTGGCGCGCGCCTTCACGGCCCGCCGCGTCAACGCGCTCCGTGCGGGCCTGGAGAAGAGCGCGGCGGACACCTATGCCGCTCTGGCGGCGAAGAAGGAGGGCGACCTCATCGCGGAGCTCGGCTACCCGTTCACCGCGGCGGCCATCTGCGAGCTCATGGGCGTCGAGGAGGCCGACCAGCCCAAGCTGATGGGCTGGATCATGGAGTTCGTGTCGTACGACACGGAGCGCCTGGTCTCGGCCATCGGCAGCATCATCGAGTACTACAAGGAGCTCATCGCACGCCGTCGCGCCGAGCCGACCGACGACCTCATCTCCGAGCTGACCAAGCCCGGGGGCCCGGACCAGGACCTGCTGACCGATGACACCATCATCGCCATCTTCCTGCTCCTGACGAGCACGGGCATCGCGCCGCCCGCGCACTTCCTGGGCCAGGCGATCCTCGCGCTGCTCACGCACCCGGAGGAGCTGGCGAAGCTGCGTGCCGAGCCGAAGCTGCTCGCGCGGCGGACCGTGCCGGAGCTGATCCGCTTCGCCACGTCCGTGCCGACCGGCGGACCGCTCTACGCGGCGGAGGACTTCGAGTTCCGCGGCTGCCCGGTCAAGACCGGCGACGCGGTGATCCCCTCGCTGCTCGGCGTCAACCACGACCCGCGGCAGTTCAAGGACCCGCTGAAGCTGGACGTCGCGCGTGACATGGGTGCCGGCGTCGGCCACCTCTCCTTCGGCAGCGGCTCGCACTACTGCACGGGCGCCGCGCTGGCTCAGCTGGAGACGGAGATCGTCATCAACACGTTCCTGATCCAGAACCAGGGCATGGAGCTCGCGGTCAAGCCCGAGGAACTCCAGTACTTCGACGTCCCCGGCAAGGGCACCGCTCTCGGCTCCCTCCCGGTGCGCTTCTGAATCCCCGCTTACACCGCGAGGAAATCCGCAGCAGAGGTCGTCCTGGCTCCACCCTGGAGGGGGGCCCGGGCGACCTCGCTCTTTTGGTGTTTTTTCTGGAGGCGCTGGCTGGGATATTCCGTGGCGACCTCTCCCTCAGTCGTCGAGTTCCCTATGAAAACCGTACACGCCATGAGTAGATGCCAACACCACGAACCGTGAACCGGAATGCGGAACGGCTGAAACCAAATGCAATCCGGCTCGGACCGGACCCACGCCCGAGCCCCGCACCCCAACGGACCCACCGCGTCGTTCTTTTGCTCTTCGGAGCCGTCCCTCAAAGGGCAAAAAGCCTTGCCCGAAAGGGCAGTCGCAGCGAGCGCCTCCGTTCATCGAGGAAGCGGATCGACAGGGGATGGCTAAATCCGGACATGGAACCGGAGGATCGCTGTAGGAATTGATCTTCTCCATCGAGAAGGCGAAAGGCCGAATCATTGTGCACGGCTCCGCGATGTCGGTCCCGGCGAAAAACCCTGGAGGAGCACGAGGCCGCCGCCGCGACGCCGGGCGCGTGCGGGCGGATGACGCCGCGCGCCCCCGCGTCCGGCCAGCGGGGACGGCGCCACGCCAGGTGCGCCGCGGTCGGCTTCTCGCCGCTCGGGGCGGAGGGCCCCGCTCGACGGCCCGCGAGCTCCCGGCCGCCCGGCGTCACGACGGCGGAGGCTCCCGGCTGGCCGGAAGTCACAGCGGGAGCCGGGGCCGACGGCCGCCGTCCCTCACGCCCGCCCGTCACGTGCCCATGGCTCGATAGCGCCCTTGACCGTCATCAAATGTCACGGCGAGCCTGTTCGAGGACCGAAGGCCCAGAAGTCCACTCCAGTTTCCCGCACCACTCGCGCATGGAGGTTTCATGGACATCGAGATGAGCACCGAGGTGGAGAGCGACCTCGGCGAGCTAGAGGTGCTCGAGATGGATGAACTGCACGTCAGTGGTTCGTCCACGGCCTATAACTACATCGCCAAGAACGCCGACCGCTCGTCGGACACAGCGACGGGCTGACCGGCCCCGACCGCATCGGTTCGTGAGGAGCCCACAAGGCCTTCCGCTTTCTCCGGCGTTCAGTACGCCACCAGAACGGCAGAGGGGCAGGGACGCCTCTGCGGCCTCGCGGCAGGCACGTGGTGCCTGACCTTCGCGAGGCCGGAGCGCCGCCCGCTTGTGGGCTCTTTCGGTTCTCCCTTCGCGATCGTCGAGGATGGTGCGCCCCTTCGGGGCGGGGCGCCCTCGCGTACCCGGTCGGCTCCATCCGCCCGGACGAGGACGGATGGCATGGATCTCTTGCTGCTCTTTCCGCCGCTGACGGAGGCGACGCTCTTTCCGTATCTGAGCCTGCCGTATCTCGCCGGCCACGTCCGCCGGTCCGGCCATTCCGCGCATCAGGTCGATCTGAGCATCGAATTGGTCCATCGGCTCCTCGACGGCCCGGCGCTCGCGCGGCAGGCCCGTGCCCTGCACGCGGCACAGGACCTGCCGACCTGGTACCGGGCGGCGGTGGCCGATGCCGCCCTGCGGCACCTCGGTGAGGTGCGCGGCTTCGTCCTGACGAAGAGCCCGGCGCCCCGCCTCGGCCCCGTGCGCGCGGTGCGCCTGGCCCGCCAGGCCGCCCAACTGATGCTGCGGAATTCGGCGTTGGCACGCGTCTGGGACGACTTCGACTCGCTCGACCGAGCGGTGCTGCGCCTGTCGGAAGCACCGGTCGGCTCCCTCGACCTCGCGACCCGGAAGCTGCGCGGTCTGCTGGGGGAGGCCCTGGACGAGGCCGCGCCGCGCGCGGTCGGCATATCGGTCGCCTTCTTCAGCCAGGTGGCGCCGGCCCTGCTCCTCGCCCGGTGGATCCGCGAGCTCCGCCCGGGCACACCCGTCTGCCTCGGCGGACAGCAGATCATGCTGCGCCACGACGAACTGGCCGCCATGGCTTCCGTACGGACGGCGGTGGACGCGCTCTGCGTCACGGCGGGCGAAGAACCCTTGGAGCGCTGGCTCGCCCATCTCGCCGGAAAGGCACCGCGCGACGACGTGCCGGGGATGAGGTGGCTGGGCCCCCACGGCGTGACCGCCCCCGGCCGACCGCCCGCGCTGCGCTTCAAGGACGTCGGCGCGCCTGACTACGGCGGTCTGAAGGTGCACTCCTACCTCAACGACACCGTCGTCCTGTCCATGGTGTCCTGCGTGGGCTGCTTCTGGGGGCGCTGCGTCTTCTGTTCCTACGGCAACCGGTCCCTCGCCCGCGGGGCCTACCAGCAGGCCTCACCGCGACAACTCGCGGACACGGTACGCCGGATCGTGGAGAGCACCGGAATCGACTTCGTCACCGTCGTCGACGAGAACACCAACCTGCGCCTGCTCGCCCGAGCGATGCGGCTGGTGCGCGACAGCGGGCTCCGCGTCCGGTTCAACACGCGCAACCGCCTGGAGCCGGTCCTGCTCGACCCGGCCTTCTGCGAGGAGCTGGCGGCACTCGGCTGCGAGGGAATGGCCGTCGGCTACGAAGGCGTCACGCAGCGGCTGCTCGACAGGCTGGACAAGGGCGTCCGCGCCGCGGACTTCCAGACCGTCCTCGACAACCTCGCGGCGGCGGGCATCCGGGTCAATCTCTCCGTCATGGGCGGCCTGTTGGACGAGACCGAGGAGGAGGCCGAGGAGTCGCTCCGCTTCCTGGAGCGCAACCGCGAGAAGTTCGCCGTGGACGCGTTCGAACTCATGGTGGTCGAGCCGGGAACCCGGCTGCTCGCCGAGCCGCGGAGCTTCGGCGTGGCCCTCGACGGCTCCGCCGCGTTCGCCGACAACCGCGAACTCAACTACCTGGGCGGCAGGGTGGGCACGCGGCACACCGTCGCGGGCGGCCCCGGGCGCCCCGAGATGCTCCAGCGGCTCAAGCACGGCATGCGCCGGATCTCCGCGGCGGGGGCCGGACCCGCCGAAGCCGCGGCGCGGCCCCCGGCACGGCCGACGGCGCTGCGTCCGCATCCATGGATCCGGTGCGCTCCGCCGGGACTCGCCCCGAACGGCCCGGACGGCGGTTCCTTCCTGCTGGCCGATCCCGTACGGGAACAGGTGTACGCGCTGCCGACGGATCACGTGACCCGAGGGGCCGCGCCGGACGGGCTCCTGGCCGCGACCAGCGCGCGGGGCCGCTCCCTGCTCGGCAAGCTCGCCGCCGCGGACGCCGGTGTCCCGTGCGAGGAACCGCTACCGGCCCTGCGTCCGTCACGCTGAAGGAGTCACACGGTGCACATCACCCTGGTCAACATGCCCTGGGCCTCGATCGACTTCCCTTCCCTGGCCCTGGGGATCCTCAAGCGACGCGTCACGGACGAGTTCCCGGACAGCCGCGTCGACGTCGTGAACGCCAATCTGGACTACCTCGACTGGATCACCGAGCGGGCCGGGCTCACGCGCGCCGAGTACACCTTCTGCTGGGACTCCTACTTCACCGGGTACAGCGAGTGGATCTTCTCCTCCGCGCTGTACGACGACCCGCGGTGGCGCAACGACGAGTTCGCGGACCTCGTGGCGGGGGCCGTGCCGGGGGACATGCTCAACAAGGGGCGCCACCTGCACGCGCTCGCCCCCGAGTACATCGCCTCGCTCGTCGGCCGCATCCTCGCCGACCGGCCCGACGTCGTCGGCTTCTCCACGACCTTCGCGCAGAACAGCGCCGTGCTCGCCGCGGCCAGGCTCATCAAGGAGGCCGCGCCCGAGGTGTGCGTGGTGCTCGGCGGCGGGAACTGCGACGGCCCGCAGGGCGCCGCGCTCCACCGCGGCTTCCCGTTCGTCGACTACGTCAATCGCGGCGAGGGCGAGGTGTCGTTCACGCGGCTCCTCGCCTGCCTCCGCGACGGGTCGAGCCCCGCGGACATCCCCGGGCTGTGCTGGCGCGACGAAGACGGCACGTCGCACGCCAATGCCATGAGCGCGGCCCCGCTGCCGGCGTCGGCGCTGGTCACCCCGGACTACACGGACTACTTCGAGCAGCACGCGGCCTCCCGCGCCGGAGCCATGGCCGAGCCCCACCTGGTGGTGGAGAGCTCACGCGGCTGCTGGTGGGGGCAGAAGCACCACTGCACCTTCTGCGGGCTCAACGGATCGTTCATGGAATTCCGCAGCAAGAGCCCGGACCGGTTCGTCGACGAACTCCTCGCGATGACGGAACGCCACCGCGTGCTCAACGTCGCCGTGGCGGACAACATCCTCGACATGGCCTATCTGCGGTCGGTGGTCCCGAGGCTCGCGGAGGCCGGGTGCGACCTGCGCATCAGCTACGAGATCAAGTCCAACATGCGCCGCGAGCAGCTCGCCTCCCTCGTCGCCGCCGGGATCCACTACGTGCAGCCCGGCATCGAGAGCCTCAGCGGCCGTGTCCTGAAGCTGATGGACAAGGGCGTGACCGGCTGCCAGAACGTCCGCATGCTGCGGGACGCGGAGTCGGTGAGCCTCGGCGTCGTGTGGAACCACCTCTTCGGCTTCCCGGACGAGACCGAGGAGGACTACGAGTCGGTGATCGACCAGTTCCCCGCCCTCCACCACCTCGCCCCGCCCAACGGAGTCACCCGCATCGCCATCGAACGCTTCAGCCCCTACTTCAACCGCCCGGAACTGGGCTTCGGCGACCTGCGGCCCGCCGCCCACTACGCGGTGATCTACGACCTCCCCGAAGCCGAACTCCGCGACATGGCCTATGTCTTCGACGCGGCGCACCGAGGCATCTCGCCCACGCAGGCGGAGCGCCTGGAGAAGGCCATCGAGGCCTGGCGGCACGAGTTCCCCCGAGGGCGCCTCACGCAGTGCGACCTGACGGACTCCGTCGTCCTGACCAACACCCGGCCCGGCTTCGCCTGGCGCACCCTGCGGATCGAGGAGCCCTGGGAGACGGCCGCGTTCCGGCTCCTGGAACAGCCGTGCACCGACGACGTCCTGCTGAGGAAGCTCCGGGCGGACGACCACGACGTCGACGCGCAGGACGTGGCGGACCTGCTGTCCCGCTGGCGCACGCTGGGCCTGCTCTTCGAGGACGGCGGCCAGACCGTGCACGTCGTACCGTACGCCGCCAACCAGGACCTCATGCGCTGGGTGACCCACGACGGCGGCCCGGCGCTGGTGCCCGCACTGCTCCACGGCCCGGCGGGCCGCGCTCCGGAGGCGGGCGCGGCGACGGCGCTCCGGTGCTGGCGGGAACGCGACGAGGAGACACGCGCGCAGGACGGCATCTTCATGGGGGAGGAGCCGTACGGGGACACCGCTGTGCGCTCCGTCGCGGAGCTGGTCGCGCGGGGCACCCAGCACGTCGCCCTCCCCGGGCCCGTGGTCCTCGGCCGTGGCGGGAGCGGAAGCGACCGGTCGGCGGTCCGAGGGCTCACCCACGTGCGGGAGCTGACGGGACACGGCCTGTCCGTCGACTGGGACCTGGACCTCGGCGGCGAGATCGGAGCATGGCGGCTCTTCAGCCATCTGTACCCCCCGCGTTCGGTGGCCGGTCCCGACGGCGGCGCCGTCCTCGATCAGTGGCGCACCACGTTCCACATGAACAAGTGCGGCTACCGGCGCGGCGTGGGGTTCATCGAAGTCACCGACCTGCGCCACGGAGCGCAGCGGCGCGTCCTCATGCGCAAGGTGAACAAGGAGAAGCTGGCGTCACTCCTGGACGGTGCCCGCGCATCGGACTTCCGGCCGCGGGAGATCGAGGCGTTCCTGGCGTCGGGCCTCGTGCACCGGGTCGGCTCCCTGCTGTGGTGGCTGCCCTCCCGCATCACCCGCTGGCCGGTCGTGGGGTGACGGCCCGCACCGGATCACCGTACGGAGAGGAACCGAGGACCATGCCCCCTGGGAAAGCCGTGCCGCCGCGCTCCCTCAACGCGGCCGAATGGGACCACACGTACGAGTCCGTGGCCGCCCGCTGGGACGAGGAGCCGCCGCCCGTCCTCGGCGATCTCCTCGCCGCGCACGCACCGCCCCCGGCCCGCGTCCTGGACGTCGGCTGCGGGCTCGGCACCACCGCGCGCTGGCTCGCCGCCCGCGGCTACGCCGTGACGGCGTGCGACTTCTCGCCCCGGGCGATCGAGGAGGCCCGCCGCCGCACGCCGGATGGTTCGCCGGTGCGGTACGAGGTCCGTGACGTCACCGGCCCCGCGCCCCCGGACCCGTTCCCGGTGGTCCTCGACCGGGGTGTGCTGCACACCTGCCCCACTGACCGTGAGCGTCGCAGGTTCGCCGCGGCGATGGCCCGGACGTGCGGGCCCGGCGGACTGTGGGTCCACGTCGGGGCCGCCGCGCTCGGCGAGGAGGACGCCCTGGACCAGTCCGGCGGCCCGTCCTGGACCACCGAGGAGACCTTCCGCACCGCGGTGGCCCCGTGGTTCACCGTGCTCGACCTCCGGATCGCCGACTTCGGCGGACAGCCGGGCGTGACGGACTGGCCCGCGCGGTACGCCGTGCTGCGGAGCGAGGCCTGACGGCTGAGGCCTGACGGCTGAGGCCTGACGGCTGAGGCCTGACGCCTGGTGCTTGATGCCGCCGCCGAGGCCCTGGCCGTGGGGTGTGGCCCGGCCCGTGCCGTACGTCGGCGCGCCGGAGCCCTAGCCGCGGTCGACGTGCACGTTCGTCGACTTCACCCGGGCGGTGGCCGTCATGCCCACCTCCAGGCCCAGCTCCTCCACGGCCTCCCGCGTCAGCAGCGACACCAGCCGGTGCGGCCCGGCCTGGATCTCGACCTGGGCCGCCACGTCGCCCAGCTTGATCGCGGTGACGATCCCGGGGAAGGCGTTGCGTACCGAGGTGTGGGAAGCCTCCTCCTCGCCGCTTCCGCCCTGGGCGAGCTCCACGGAGAAGGCGGCCAGGTCCTTACCGTCGATGAGCCGCTTGCCGCCCTCGTCGCGGTGCGTCGCCACCCGGCCCGCGTCCGCCCACCGGCGCGCCGTGTCCGGGCTGACGCCGAGCATCCGTGCCGCCTGACCGATCGTGTATGACTGCATGGTCGTCAAGGTTAGGCCCCCGCGCCGCGGCCCGGCCGGGGGCCCGCACGGCCCCGACCGCGCCCTGCTCACGCCGGGCCACGCGCCGCACCGGTGCTACTCGGTGTGCAGTGCGGCGGCCGTACGGGCCCAGGCCGCCCGGCCCGCCGGGACCAGCGCGCCGAGGACGGCGAGCGCGGCCCCGCCGAGTCCCAGCAGGAGCAGCCGAGCCGGCCCGTACACATCGAGCACCGACGACGGCATGGTGGTGCCCACGGCGTGTGCCATCACCGGCATGACGAGGCGGTGCAGCACGTACCCCACCGGCACGCCCGTCAGCCCGCCGAGCACGCCGATCGCGGTCACCGAGGCGAGCACGAGGTTCACGGTCTGCCGCGGCGTCATGCCGATCGCCTTGCAGACGCCCAGGTCGTGGATGCGTTCCCGGGTGTCGAGGACGACGGAGTTGAGCACGCCGAGGCCGGCCACGACGACCAGCATGAGGGTGAGCAGCACCGCCATCGCGCTCATGAGGAGGATGGCCCCCTCCTGCTGTGCCGGGGGTGCGGTCGTGGCGTCGCCGCCCAGCGGCCGCACCACCGACGCGAGCTTCCGGGCGTAGTCGCCCGCCGAGACGCCGTCCTTCACCGTGACGAGGAACGTGCCGGGCTCGGCCGACGGGAAGTCGGCCATGTCCGCGTGGATCTCCAGCTGATCGCCCGAAGCGTCGAAGGACTCACCCACGATCCTCAAGTCGGCACTCTCTTTTCCGTACGTCACCCGCACGGTGTCGCCGATCTCGGTGCCGGTCCGCTCCAGGAAGCGGGTGGGCACCACGACCTGCCCCTCACCGGTGAGCCAGTGCCCGGAGAGCATCTCGTAGGCGCCGTCACGCGCATCGCCTTCATAGAGGCCGGCCCGGACCGAGCCGGAGATGCCGGCCACGACGACCTCGGTCCGGAGCTTGCCGTAGTACGAGCCCAGGCCGGCCTCGGACTCGATGGCGGACCGCACCTTCGCCGGATCGGCGGCCTTGTTCCCGGACGGGTCCGGCATGCTGTCGCCCACGGGTGTCGGGCTCGCCCCGCCGCCCGCGACGGGAGGTGGCGGTGGGGGAGCGACGGCGTGCGGCTTGACCGTCGTCACCGTGACCGAGGCGCGGCTCTCGGGGTCCTGCGACGTGCTGATCGCGCCCAAGGACGAGGTCAGCCCCACCGCGAAGGTCACCGCGGCCGTGCCGAACGCCACCGCGAGCAGCATCGCGAGAGCACGGACCGGGTGCGTGAAGGGGGTCGCGAGGCCGTAGGTCACCGGTCGCGGAAGCGGCAGCCGCCCGAGCGCCCGGTGCGCCCACCGCCCGCGTCCCGTGCGTGGGGCTCGGCCGGCCGTGAGGGCCTCGACGGTGTGCAGCTTTCCGGCCCGCCGTGCGGGAATCACCGCCGCGAGCGCCACGACGAGCAGAGCGGCGGCGGGTACCGCGGCATCCACCCACCACGCCACCGAGAGGGAGACGCTGCCGTACACCGACTCCGTGTCCGCCAGCAGCGGCACGGCCAGGAGGTTGCCGAGACCGACGCCCACGGCGATGCCGACGCAGGCCGGGATCGCCGCCTGGGCCACGTAGGCACGGACGACCTCGTGCGGGGTGAAGCCGATGGCCTTGAGGATGCCGATCCGGCGCAGACCGGTGCCGACCGCACCGCTGACCACGCTGCTGACGATGATCACCGACATCACGATGCCGAGCACACCGAAAGCCATCACGAACGGGACGGTCGCGGCCGCCCCCTGATCCGCCGCGCGCTTGGTGTCCAGCCAGGACCGCGTACCGAGGAGTGCCCCGGGGCCCGTGGCGGAGGCCAGCCTCGCCCGGGCGACGCGGACCTGCTGTTCCGTGTCCGCGGATTCGAAGCGGTAGAGCATCTGACGCGTGCGGGGGAGGCCCTGCGACGCCACCGCGTCGACCTGCGCCGGGGTCGCCCATGCGTCGGCGGTCCCGCTGGTCGACAGGGCGAAGCCGACGACCGTGAGGGTCGTGGCGTGCGCGGTGCCCGACGTTCTGAGGGGGGAGCCGATCTCGACGGCGGGCCCCTCGAACTCCGTGCTGAGCACGATCTCGCCCGGCTTCCGCACCCACCGGCCGGACTTCAGCTCCACCCGGTCCACGGCACCGTCCGCACCGGACCGCCCCACCAGGCTCAGCGTCGGAAGGCGGAAGCCCGTCCGATCCACCGGGCGGAACGCCGTGGAGGAGTACGGCCCCGCGCTCGCGGCGACGCCGTCCAGTTCGCCGGTCTCCGCCAGCTTCGCCGCGCTCACCTCGGCCGGATCGAACTGTGCGGTGAGGTGCGCGCCCCGCTGCCGCGCGAAGGCGTGGTCGAAGGGCGCGGACGCGGCGATCATCAGGGAACCGGCGACCACGGCCGAAGCCACGGCCGTCATCGTGGCGATGGCGATCACGACGGTCTGCACGCGCCGTCGGCTCACCCCGGAGCGCACGATCCGGCGCAGGGCGCCGTTGCCGAGCGGGCTCATCGGACGGCCCGCGCATGGGTGTCGAGGGTGAGGTGACCGTCGACCAGGTGGATCGTGCGGCTCGCGACCGCCCCCGCCAGCGACAGGTCGTGCGTCACCAGCACGATGGTCTGGCCACCGCGGTGCAGGTCCGTCAGGAGGTCGCGGACGTCGTGGCCCGAGGCGGTGTCGAGCGCACCGGTGGGCTCGTCGGCGAGCAGCAGCTCGGGCCGGTTGACCAACGCCCGGGCGACACCGACCCGCTGGCGTTCACCCCCGGACAGGCGGCCCGGACAGGCGCGGGCGTGCTGCTGGATTCCCAGCATCTCCATGAGTTCACCCGCGCGGGACGCCGCCTCGCGCCGTCCGACCCCGGTCAACCGGGCAGGGAGCTGGATGTTGTCGCTGACGGTGAGGTCGTCGAGAAGGTGGAAGAACTGGAAGGCCATGCCGATGTGCGCGCGACGGAACCTGGCGAGGGCGTGCTCGCTCAACCGGTCGATCCGCCTCCCGGCCACGATCACGGCACCGTCGGTCGGTCTGTCCAGGCCGGAGACGAGGTTCAGCAGCGTGGACTTGCCACTGCCGGAAGGACCCGTCACGGCAAGGGCCTCCCCCTTGGCGACGCTGAGCGTGAGCGGACCGAGCACCGGCGCACCGGTGCCGTCGTAGCGCTTGGCCACACCCTTCAGTTGGATCAGCTGAGTCATGCGAGAGGCCCGTCCTTGTGGTCTTGCGGTCGCGAGAGGCACATGCCGTGGTCGGCCCGGTGAATCTAGGGGCCGCTACCGGAGGGGCGCGTCGGCCGCGGAACCGAGATCACCCCCTTCCTCCGGACGATCCGGCCGCGGACTCCTCCCCGAGAACGAGGACCTGCGGAGGATGCCCTGGCCGGGCAGGCGGACGCGGGTGGGGCGCGGAGCTCAGCACAATGGGCGGATGGAGACGGAACACCGGCGCGGCAGGCGGCAGCAGCTCATCGACGCGCTCCGCCCCGAGGCGAAGGCCGCCCCGCTGCCCGGGCGGGCGGTGCGCGCCGATGTGGTGCTGGCGATCGTCCTGACCGTCATCGCCGTGTTCGTCGCGGTGCGCTATCCCGGCGACGGGCCGGTGGCCCCCGACCCACCCACGATCGACGCCGGCACCGGGGTCCCGGCCCCGCCGCCGCCCGGTCCCGATCAGGCACCCGTGGCGGAAGACCTTCCTCCAGTGCCTTGGACCCTGGTCCTCCTGTCGACCCTGCCGCTCGTGCTCCGGCGCCGCTACCCGCTGGCCGTCTTCGCGACCGTGCTCGGCGCGAGCCTGGCCATCGGCAGCTCCGCCTCCTGGATCACCCTCCTGACCTGCGTCATCGCCGCCTACAGCGCCGTCGTGCACAGCCGGCACCAGATCGTGGCGATCACCGTCCTGGTGGTCGCCGCTGTGCTGTCCGGCGTCGTCTTCCGTCACGCGGACCCGGTGGTCCCGGGGTGGTCCAGTCCGGGTTTCGTGCTGCTGGTGTCCGGGATGCTGGCCAGTCTCGTCCGCCTCCTGCACCTACGACTGGCGTCCAGCAGGCAACGGGTCACCGAACTGCAGCAGGCTCAGGAACAGGCCATGCGCCGGGCCGTTGAGGAAGAGCGCGCCCGCATCGCCGCCGAACTGCACGACGTCGTCACGCACAATGTGAGCGTGATGGTGATCCAGGCGGGCGCGGCGCGCACAGTGATGGATGTGATGCCGGAGCAGTCCAAGGAGGCACTGCTGGCCGTCGAGGCGGGCGGCCGGGCCGCCATGGCGGAACTGCGCCATGTGATGGGCCTGTTGGCGGCCGCGGACCACGAGAGGCCCGACGGCCTGGAGCCCCAGCCCGGGCTCGCGCAGCTCGACGCGCTGGTCGCTCGGGTACGCGCTGCCGGGACGCCCGTGCGCGTCGCGCTGTCGCTGCCGCCGCAACCGCTGCCACCGGGCGTGGACCTCGCGGCGTACCGCGTCGTGCAGGAGGCGCTGACCAACACCCTCAAACACGCGCGCGGCGCGGAGGCGTCCCTGTCCATCGACTACACCGACACCAGTCTGCGGATCGAGGTCACGGACACGGGTGGCGTGCGGGGTTCCGCACCGGTGGAGAGCAACGGCCGTGGCCACCTGGGGTTGCGCGAGCGACTGGCGGTCTATGACGGCGAGCTGACGGCCGGTCCGACACGCACCGGCGGCTACCGGGTCACGGCCCGCATCCCGAGGAGCGCGGAATGACAGCGGACAAGCCGCCGCTGCGCGTGGTCATCGCGGACGACCAGGCCCTCGTGCGCACCGGATTCAGGATGATTCTGGCCGCGGACGGCATCGAGGTGACCGCCGAGGCGGCTGACGGGGCCGAGGCCGTCGCAGCGGTCCGCCGCACGCGCCCCGACGTCGTCCTCATGGACATCCGGATGCCGCAGATGGACGGCATCGAGGCCACCCGGCGCATCCTCGGCAGCGGCCCCCGGGAGACCCGGCGTATGCCGGGCGGTGAGGGTCCGCAGGAGACCTGGCGCAGCCTGGGCGGTGGCCGTCCGCAGGAAGTCCCGCGCAGCCTGGGTGGTGACGGTTCGCGGGAAACCCTGCGCATGCCGGGCGGTGAGGGTCCGCAGGAGACCTGGCGCAGCCTGGGTGGTGGCCGTCCGCAGGAAGTCCCGCGCAGCCCGGGCGGTGACGGCTCGCGGGAAACCCCGCGCATGCTGGGTGGTGACGGCCCGCAGGAGACCCGGGTCATCATCCTCACCACCTACGACCTCGACCACTACGTCTACGCCGCGCTCACGGCCGGTGCCAGCGGCTTCCTGCTCAAGGACGTCTCCCCGGAACACCTGGTGGCCGCCCTGCGCCTGGTGCGGTCCGGCGACGCCCTCCTCGCCCCCACGATCACCCGCCGCCTGATCGAACGCTTCGCCGGGCATGACGAACCCCGGACCGACGCCCCGCACCGCGATCTGTCCGCCCTGACCACGCGGGAACTCGAGGTACTGCGCCTCCTCGCGACGGGCCTCAGCAACGCCGAACTCGCCACCCGGCTCTCGCTCAGCCCGACCACGATCAAGACCCACGTCGGCCGCATCCTGTCGAAGCTGGACCTGCGCGACCGTGTCCAGGCCGTCGTCCTCGCCTACGAGACGGGACTGATCGCCCCGGGAGGGAGCGCCCCGAGCACGGCCAAGTGACCGAGCACGGGGCCGAATGCCGACGGCAGCGCCCCGACGCACCCGCGCGCGCTCGCCGTGCATGAGGTGAGCGCCCTCAAGCGACTCCGTCACCACCACCAACCGGCCTCCCCGTTGTGCCGACGAGGGTGGAGGCGAGGACGACGGACTCCGGCTTGGCGATTGTGTGCCCTCCCGCTCAAGTCGCGGACCGTCCTACGATCGCTGCTCCGCGAATGAGGGGGCTGGGCATGGCAGCAGGCGGGTCGGCGTCGCGACGGGCGCAGGAGGCACGACGGCAGGAACGGCAGCTGCGTGAACAGTGGCAGGCTGCCCGCCGACAGGCGCGTCAGTGGGAAGCCGCGAGTGAGGGTGAACGCCGTGTCGCTGCCCAGCTGTTGGTGCGCACTGAACGTGGGTGGCGCCTGCTCGTGGATCGCCGGTGGCCGGGGACGCGTTCCGCCAATGTGGACATGCTGCTGGTGGGCCCCGGCGGGGTCTTCGTCGTCGACGTAAAGAACTGGGTTTCTGCTGCGGAGACTTCAGGCGGCAAGCTGCGTGCCGGGGGCGAGCCGCGCGATGAGCACGTGGCGAAACTCCTGGCCGTGACCAAGACCGCTGAAGGCGCGGTTGCTTCCCTTGGCCTGTCTCCGGTGGCAGTGCAGCCGCTCATGGTCTTTGCGGGGCAGCGGATCAACGCCGGGATCGGCAGGGTCCGGCTGCTGGGCGAACACGAGATCGGCCCCGCACTGCTGTCGGAGCGTCGGAGGCTGCCCACGGAATCGGTCCGCGTGATAGCCGATCATCTGGAGCGATTCTTCCCCGACTACGAGGGGTCGGCGGTCGGGAAGACGGCGCAGCCGCTCTCGGTGTGCCCTCAACAGGATTAATCCGACGGCCTGTTCGACCTGGCCGGTCTACGGGATGCCGCTATGGTGGAGGCGCTTCAGGCCCCCATCGAGCAGTGGATGACGTTCCTCCACCCCGATCAGGTCGCGCTGGTACGCCGCAACTGGTCGGGCCCGGCACGCATCAGTGGCCCCGCGGGAACGGGCAAGACGGTCGTCGGCCTCCACCGCGCGGCCCATCTCGCCCGACGCGCCGGCGGCCGGATTCTGTACGTCACCTTCGCCAACAACCTGCCCCGGGTGCAGGGCACGTTCCTCAAGGCAATGTCCCCGGCCGTCGCGGATCGGGTGGACTTCCGCAGCCTGCACTCCTGGGCCCAGGAGTTCCTGCAGGAGCGCGGCGTCCAGGTCCGGCTGCACGGAGACAAAGCCATGACCGCCTTCAGCTTGGCCTGGAAGCACGTGGGCCGCGACAGCTGCCTGGCGGAGATCGACCCGGCTCCGGGTTACTGGCGCGAGGAGATCGACTACGTCATCAAGGGCCGCGGCATCACCGCTTTCGAGGAGTACGCGGCCGTGCCCCGGCGCCGCCGCAGGGCGACCTTGCGGCGTCCGCACCGGCAGGCCGTGTGGGCGCTGCTCGAGGAGTACGAGTCCTTACGAGTGGAGCGCGGCGTACACGATTTCAACGACGTGCTCACCCTTGCGCTGGCAGAGGCGACACGGCGCACGGACGGGCCGCGATATGCGGCGGTGATCGTTGACGAGGTCCAGGACCTCACCCTCGTCGGGGTCCGACTCCTGCACGCCCTGGTCGGCGATGTTCCCAACGGGCTGCTGCTCGTCGGAGACGGTCAACAGGCCGTCTACCCAGGTGGGTTCCGCCTTGCCGATGCCGGCATCGACGTCCGTGGCGACCGGGGACAAGTCCTGCACACCAACTACCGCAACAGCAAGCAGATCCTCGACATAGCCCTTGCTGTCGTCGCCGATGACTCCTTTGATGACATCGACGGCCTGCGCACACCCGGCCGCCGGGACGTCGATCTCACCTACCACGACGGACAGGTGGTCCGCGTCACGAAGCCGAGCCTGGCGGAACACGACCAGGCGCTCGTGGACGCACTGCGCGGCCTGCCTGACGGAGCCCGGGCGGACACCGCAGTGCTGTGCCCCTCCAGGCGTGCCATCGACCACTATCAGCGGCTGCTCAGCAGGGAGGAGATCCCGGTCTGCCTGTTGGAGCACTATGACGGCCGCCCTGTCGACGCGGTCAAACTGGGCACCTACCGCAGGGCCAAGGGGCTGGAGTTCAAGCGGGTATTTCTTCCCCAGCACGATGCCGCCCTGCCGAGCGGTGCGCTGTCCGGCGGCCCCGGGGCCCCTGAGAAGCCCGAAACAGTATGTGAACGCGAAGAGCTGTTGCGCAGCCAGCTCTTCGTGGCGATGACCCGGGCCCGGGACGTGCTGTGGCTGGGCAGTGTGGATCGGTAGGAGTACCCAGAACGCCCGGGCACGGATTCTGTTGTCTCCATTCGAACGACAGCCCTACAGCCAGTCCCGCCGCTTGAAGATGAAGTACAAGCTCACACACACCACACCCATCAGCCCGATCGCGAACGGATACCCGAAGGTCCAGCTCAGTTCCGGCATGGTGTCGAAGTTCATGCCGTAGATGGTGCCGACCAGCGTGGGAGCAAACAGGATGGCGGCCCAGGAGGAGATCTTCTTGAAGTCGTCACCCTCGGGGCGCTGACCTGCAGCAATCTGGTGGTTGGACAACCTGACCTGCGCCGGTGATCGTTTCCGGTGCTTTCGTCGTAATGCTGGTTTGTGCGGTCGAGTCTCACCAGCCGCTCCCCCAACGGGTCGTGTTCTCCCCAGATTCTCCCCAGGGGAGCGGCGGTCAGTGGGACCGAGAGAGCGATACGGAGCCTGCTCGGAGATGGCTCAGCCGTCACCCAAGGTATCGGCGATGCTGTCGAGTCACAGGGGTAAGAGAGGCTAGACGCGCGGCTGGTCCGGGGCGTGCTGCCCGTGGTGGCTCACGCAACCGACAAGACGTCCGGGGGCCGAGGAGGAGCGCCGGTAGCAGCTGAACCTACAACCTCTTCGTCCCGAATGAGGTTCGGTTGGCGTCGGGGCCAGGTGGTTTGGTGTCTTTCCTGGTCAGTGCGTTGAGGTCGGGCGGTCTCGGGTGGTCCGGAAGGGGATTGGGGAGTGGGCTGGCTCCCAGCTGGCTCCCGGGAATCGGACGGCAGTTGTGGTGTGTTAGGTCGGTCCGTCCCGCTAGGTGACTCGAAGGGCTGGAATGGCACGGCCTTTCGTGGCGTCCAGCTGCAGGGTGTGCGGGCTCCGCGGGGCGGGCGTGTGGAGGGCGAGTGCCGCGCCGGATCATGGCACGGGCCAGAGCTCATCCCCGCCGTTCGTCTGTCTCGTACAGCCTCCAAGCTGGCCATCGAACGGCTTCGACTTCTCCGTGCTCACTGCCCAGCAGGTTGCGTCGGTGCAGCATGAGCCGAAGATGGCGAGCCGCGTCGGAGCCCTCGTCGATTCCCCTGTCGAGTAGTACGGCCCTCGGTGTGGTGGCACCGACGCCTCCCACCAGAGCGTCCACCGAATGTCCGTGAACGGTCTCGCCCAGCGTGACGGCGGCTTCCTCCGTACGGGAGAGAATCCGGCACAGGCGTTTGAGCAGCACATCGTCACCTCCGCCACCGAGGGGTACGCCGTTCCGCTCCGCGGCCTCCAGCAGCGCTGCGCCCACGCCACCCCGCTTCCGCCAGAGCTCCTTGTCCCCCACCACTATGAGATGGCCACGTGCCCGAGTGATGGCGACGTTCCACAGGTTCAGCTGTCCACCGATCCACTCGACGGCGCCAGGATGCATGCCTTCGCCAGCGACGAGCGAGAACACCATGACATCGCGTTCTCCACCCTGGAAGGTGTGCACGGTTCCGATGCGTAGGCGCTCCTCGTCGTATGTCCGCAGCCGCTTGCGCAGCGCTTCGGCCTGCGCTGTGAAGGGAGTGACAACGCCGACGGTGGCATCGGACGGGAGCTGTTCCAGTAGATAGCGGACGCTGTCTTGCACTTTGCGGATCTCGTCCTCGTTGACCCAGGAGCCGCCGAACGGAGGGCGGGCGGCCCGCCCAGTCACATCCGTCCAGATGACAGCCGGGCGATGAGCCAGAGCAGGTCGGCCGCGGGTATCGGTGAGGACGGTCAGCCCGCCGTCGTAGAAGAAGTTGTTGGAGATCCCGGCGATGTGCGGATGACAGCGGAAGTGCTCATCGAGAAGCAATGTGCCGCCCGCGGACTGCTCGGCCGCGTGGAAGGCTGAGTGGCGCCGGTAGGCGAGGTGGTGCTTCTCCAACCAGTCGGACCGCAGCCCATTCCCGCGCCGGATGAGAGCCTCACGGTGCGGGCTGGTCTGCGTGATGTGCGTTAGCTGCATGGGGTCGCCGATGACCAGGGCGCGCTGCGCCCGGAACAGCAGCGGCACAACGTGGGGGATGGCGCACTGACTGGCCTCGTCGACGACGACGAGATCGAACAGGGCCGGGCCCAGTGGGAACCGCCGGGCGGAAAGACTGGTGACAGCCCATCCGGCCACGGCAGGCGTGTCCGTGGAACCGTTCGAGCGACCCAGAATTCTCCGCATCTGCGGCCAGTCACTCCGTTTGCCGTCCCGAGCCGCCAACAGGTCGAGAATGCGGCGGCGTCCGGCCCACGCAGCGGCTTGGACCGTTGTGGCGAGGAGCGTGTGCGAAGCGTCCTGGACGGTGCTCTCCGCATCATGGAGAGTCCGCGTGAGTGCTGTGTCATCAACGGCCGCCGCTTGCTCGTGCCCGTCACGCCAGTCCGCCTCGGCCGCGGCGAAGCCAGCAAGCGCGAGGCATCCCGTGGCGGGATCACCGGCGTGTCCCTTCAGCCCGGTCGTGCGCAGGAATCGGGATCGGCGCCACGATCCGAAGAAGCGCGCGTGGGCGAGGCGGAGTGCCTTGGTCTCCAGCTCCCTTGGCCGGGGTGTGCCAATGAGCAGGTCTTGGAGTTCGGTGACGGTGCTTCCGAGCTGTTCCGCGTAATGGGCACGGGCTTCGCCTGCCTGGTGAAGCCGCGCCTCGGTCTCCGCGAGGTGTGCCAGACCTTGCCGTACTTCTGACAGGCGGTCGGTGGCCAACGCGGTGGCCATGGATGCCGTGGCCACGGTGGTGGGCGGCTCTGGGCCGGTACGCAGCGCGTGCAGCGCGGCCGCCTCGTGCTCCGCGTTGCTCTTGCCGCTCTTCCTCGCCGAGCCGGTGCGCACGACACTGCCGGGCACCAGCTTGTCGCAGCGGCGCCAGACCTCGTCCACGGCGTCGTTGTTGGTCGATGCGACCAGTACGGTCTGACCTGCCGCAATTGCCGTGGCCACGAGATTGGCGACCAGCTGACTCTTGCCGGTGCCGGGCGGGCCCGTGGCCACTGTGAGGCGGCGTGTCATGGCGGACCGGAGAATCGCCGTCTGGGCTTCGTTGCAGGGCAGTGGCGTTACGAGGTTCGCCGGTTCGGGGCTGGTGTGGGCGTGGGACCGGGCTCGCTGCGAGGCGTCGGGCGCCAGGGCACCGAGGGCGGTCTGCCCGATCTGGTTTGTCTGGTCGGCGATGCCGGCGAAGTCGTTGAGCAGCCCCTTTGTGAAGCCCGTCTGAGGGCGTGACGCGAACAGAACTGCGGTGTTGCGGGCCCCATGGCCGGGAGTTCGGACGTCGATACGGTCGGCGAGCTGGTCGGGACGGAGCTCCTGTACACACGGCAGCTCGAACTCCTGCGTGAGGAGATTGCGCACCTCCACCGCCATACGGTCGTGCTGTCCTCGATGCCAGGACGGCTGAAACGTGTCGATGAGCTGGTTGGCCTCTTCCTCGCCCAGCCAGTCGAGCGCCAGCTGAGGATGCGGCTGGACCGGGCCGTACGGCTTGAGCCGCACCTCGCCCTCGTCCTGGACGATCTCGACCCGACGTACCAGCAGGGGGGCGAACTTCGGCTGCCGCCAGGGGCGCCCGGTGCGTGGCCCGGTGAGGACCACAGCCGGGTAACCCGCCCAGAGCTCGGCGTCCTCCTCGGATGCCGAGTCCACGAGCGGGGCCGCTTCCTCGGGGAGAGCTATACAGCCGTCGTCGTCGACGTCACCGGAGATGAATCTCTCCGCGTCGGCCAGGCATACGTACGACGCGTCCTGACGGCTCACGTCCATCAGAGGTGTCTCGGCGCTCTCGGCCAAGACGCACTCGCGGTAGTAGTCCAGCAGGTTGGCCCAGCTGGGCTGTGTGTGTGCGGATTTCGCGACACGGGCTTGTGCCGCATCGCCAGCAACGGGCCGGGGCCGAGAGCTCAGAGGATCGAGGATGGGAGCTCGGCCGAAGGGGCTGTCCGCGATGACGATGCGGTCATCGACGCCGTGTGTGGACTGCACCGGCACCTGACGCCCGCCGTCCTGGGCACGCATGCGTCGGTTTACGTAGTGGAACAGGTCGCTGACCGTCACAGCGCTGCCGCCGTCCTTGCTGACCTTCCCCGTGCGCAGCGCCTCGACGACCTCGCCGGTGAACGCCGACGGCTTCACGTCATCGCCGCCGCCCGTGTCCGCGAACGAGTCCTCCCCGGCCCGCGAGGACGACAGGACGTACACGCCCCTGCTGGTCAACGGCGGCTGCTCGCCGGACTTGGACACGGAGTTCTCGGCCCGCCGGTCCGACGTGCGCAGGCCCACGGCGAAACCGCCGCTGCGGCAGCAGTCGATCATCACGATCTTCTGCGGCGCGACACACTCCTCCAGCGCGTCGTTGAGGAACCCGGCGCTGACGCCGGTCGCGGCCACTCGATCGTAATCGGTGTCTTTGGCGACGAAGTGGAACTCGCCGCCGTCGCGTACGGTGCGTACGCCGTGGCCTGAGACGTATACGAGCGCTAGTTCGTCCTCGTCGCGCTCCTGGAGGAACTCACCGATGACCGCCCGCATGTCATCGGCGGTGAGATCGGAATTGGTCTGGATGGAGACGAAGTTGCCGATGTTGCGGTGCTTCAGCACCTGGGCAAGTCCCCACAGGTCTGCTCGTACGGAGGCCAGCGGTGAGAAGCGGCCGTCGTCGTAGTTCTCGTTGCCGATCAGGAGAGCCCGGCGTTTATGGAAGCGGGTCATGCTGCGTCGTCATCCGGTTCGGGACCGTCGCTGCCGACGATCCGGTCTTGGAAATCACGGACCATACGCTCCTGCGTGGCGTCCGGACGTCCGGTGATCTCGATGGAGTCGCCCCCCACCGTGACCACGACCTTGCGGTGCCGTTCCTTGGCGCACCATTCCTTGATCAGAGTGATCAGGACCTGGGACGCCGGGCGGGCGACGGCAGCGGAGCCGACGGCCCAGAGAGCCACCTCGCCCACGCCAGCACCCTTATGACCTCGTTCGGTGGGCTCGTCGGCATCGTGGAAACCGACGACGAGACCATCCGTCCTGTTCAGAGTGTCGTGTAGATCCCGGGTGAGACGCTCCTGCCGGAGTGTGTCACCGCCTGTGGGCACGGCAAGTGTCCATGGCGTTCCCCCGTTGTACATGTACTGCTCCTTGTGTTCGCGTATGTGCTTGCCCCGCCTGTCCGGCGACTTTGACACGCGGGCCTCTGCAAGAGACAGCCGAGGGCGAACGGGAGGGACAGCATCCGGCCACCTCTGAGCGCCGGAAGAGAGGTGGCCGACCTGACTGACGAGACTCAGCGCCTACGGGATCCTGCAGCTCGTGGAGACGGAAGGAAGGAGCCCTGTAGTGAGACGTCCACGGCCAGAGGTTCTCGACGCACCCTCAGTTGGGTTACCCCGGGGTCCGGTTGCCGAGCGATGCACTCTTCGGTACGACGCGTATCGCGAGCGCAGTGCCGTCCGGCCGGAAGGAACTCGCACCCCAGTCGTCGATGTCGTCCGGCTCAGGCCAGTCCTTCCGCCGTTGATACGCGCGTCTGCGGTACTCCTCCACCTTGCCCTCCGCGAGCAGATCGTAGAGATCTGTAGCCATGCCGGAAAAGGCTTCAACGCGTGTTCCGTTGATACGGAAGACCTGGTCAGTGCCGACATATTGCTCCTTCGCGAAACGGACTTTCGCGTCGTGCACACTAGCGGTCCCGGCGAAGGCGGTTTCGCTGAAGTGCTTGCCTCCTTGCTCACCGATCAGATACTGGCCGACCGTCCCTCCGCCGCCGGCCAGTGAGAGCTGCCCGGCTGCGTGGGCCCGTGCGACCACCCGGCCGAACCAGGAGAATTCCTTCTCAGGGATCAAGAAGGCGTTGTGCCGTTCCGCGCCGCGTGTCGTCGGGATGGCCACGGAGTCCACGTACGGAAGAGCTCGACGCCCGATAGCCACATCGGCTGAACCCGCCCCGGAACTTGGCCGTACCGGGAGTTCGACACCACCTCTTGTGTGCAGGACGTGCACCGTCACACCGGCAGTCGCCAGGAACTCGGTCGAGGTCATGAGCGTGGGAGTCTCGTTTCGCTGCCCCAGATGGAGCCGCTCTACGCGCTCACTGCCGCGAGCCAGTTGTCTGTATGTGGTGCGGGAGCTTGCGGAGGTCTTCGGCTTCACAGCTTGGTGGTTGCCGTTTACGGTGACCACGAAGACTCGGGAAGCTGCCCCGGGGCGCCATACCTCCAGCAGAAAGTCCGGCCGCGGTCTCGCGCCGAGAGTCCCGGCCGGCTTGGCCCGCGCGAAGCCAGGAAGCAGGACAGTTTCCGCGTCGACGATGCTGACCAGGCAGTCCGGATACCGTTCGCGAAGCACCCGTTCCGCGACAGCGAGCCCGAACGCCCGGCCCAGCTCCCTCGCCTGCATGGCCCGATAGGACAGCTCGGGAGCCTTCCCCTCATCGGTGAGACGTAGACTCCCGTGCCGGTCGGCCGTGAAGGCCCGGCAGTATTTCAGCCCCTGCCAGTGCTCAGCCAGCCCTCTGCCTCGTCCCTGCCGGGCCAGGGTCGTCGCGCGCGCGAACGTCGCGAGCAGGTCCCACGGAGTTATGTGTAAAGGATCACGCTTGGCTCGGGGTAATGGACGCAGGTCCGGCGTGCGGGGGCCGTGACCCTCGTTCGTGGCCTTCTGCTTGGCTCGCTCGCGGTCGACGGCAGCCGCTGCCTTTTCCACCCCAGCAAAGAGCTCGGGTGACGAGTTGACCTGCACGGCCAGAAGGTCACCGAGCCGCCTGATCACGCCGAAAGCTGAGGAATCCATGCCATGGGACAGTAGGAACCGCAGATATCGACGACAAGAATGCGATTCAGGCCACAGAGGTGCGCGAGCGCATTTCAAAGCCACGTGGCGATCTTCGTGACGCGGCGGGGGTAACGCCGCTTCGTTTCCGCCGGGTGACCGCCGCGCCGGGCCCGTGTGGCAACGAGGTGCCGGACCGCGAGGTCATCACCGTGCTGATGAAGGGGCTGAGGGACCCGGACATCACCCCACAATCAGGAACGTCCCCGCTCGTGCGGACCGAGACAGGGCGTGATCCGCGTCAGCCTCTGTCGGTCTCCGCATGCGTCACGGAAGAACCCCAGGACCCCGTCCTTGCTTCGGCTCGGCCGTGGCACCAGCTCGATCAGTAGCTCCAACAGCTCGGGCGGCCAGTGGTAGGCGTCATCGTGGACCATTGGACATCCGCACCTTCCACGTCGAAGCCGTTTCGCAGGCCCCTTCGCCTGCGCCGGATCCGACGAACAGCGCATCCTTCAAATCTGATTGTGCAGCTCGCTTCTCAGCTCGGCCCCCGTTTCGCGCGATAGACGACGTCCGGCTCGCGCACGATGGTCGGCTAGTGAGGTCGGCCTGAAGTGCTGTGCTGGCACCGCAGACAGATAGCGGGTGCGAGTGCTCGGGCGGTGGTGCCGCCGCTCGACGTAAACTCAGTCACTTCCGCCTGGCGTCTGCTTCGACAGCGGTGAGTCGGCAATTTTCTCGACTAGGGATTACAGGTGGAAGTTGCTCCGAAGTAGCCACTCCCGGGCTGAGGCTGACCCTGCGTTGAGGTGGCATGGTTCAGACGCTCGGCGTCCTGGAGCCGACCCTTGGTGAATCTGAGGTGGGCGAGGCCATGCAGGGCATGACTGAGGGTTTTTCATCCTGACGCGGCCGCGAGGTGAAGGGCGAGGAGGGCCTTGACGATCGCGGTGATGCGGTTGGTGCTGCAGCGCGGCTTGCGCAGGAGGCGCCAGCCCTTGAGTGTGGCCATGGCCTGCTCGCCGGTGCAGCGGATCTTGGCGTGGGTGGTGTTGTGGCGTCGTTGCCACGCTTGAGGCGGCGCCCGTTGAACGGGACCCGGACGTTGCGGGCCGCCCCCTGACAGGCCTTATCGGTCCAGCACTTGAGGCCGGCGCTGGCAACGGCGTCGATGATGCCGTGCTCGCGTGCCGCCGTCAGGTCATGTGCCGCGCCGGGCAGCGCGGGCGAAGCCCACAGCAGCTGGCCGAACGGATCGGCCGGCACCTGAACGTTCATGCCGTGGTGCCGCTTCTTGCCGCAGCAGTAGGGCCGGTCGGCGGCGATCCGGTTGATCGGCAGCACGGTGCCGTCCAGGGTCACGTACGCCTTCGTACGAGCCGTCACCATCGCCTCGGCGAGCGTCGGTGAGAGCACGGCCAGAACGCCGATCGCCTCGCGGACGCAGCGGTACACGGTGGCGATCCCGATACCGAACCCGGCCGCGAGCTGCGCATACGTGTCGCCGCACCGCAGATGAGCCAGGGCGAGCAGGGCCTGGCGTCGGGGAGTCGGCCGCCGCCACCGACTGCCTGTCTCCCGGCGACGTGCCGCCAACTCCCGGCTCAGGTGGCGCAGGTGCGCGATGGACAGAGCGATGGCCGACGGGCAGACAAGCACACGGAGCTCCTGGAACGACGGTTGATCTTGGTCGACGACTCGTCCACCAGGAGCTTCGCCGTTCTGTAGATCCGTCCAACTCACAGTTGCTGTCGACAGGTTGGAAGAGCCTCACTGAACCCTGACGGACATAGCGCCCGGCAGGATCCCTGTGAGGGAGAGCTCGGGAACGGATGATGGCCATGAGATCTCGATTCCTAATACGGAGCTAGGCCCTCGTGCCAGCGACGGCCAGCTCCACGACCCGCACAAAGTTGAGCCAACAGGGGCCAGTTGACGCTGGCCGCCCTGCCGCGAACATCTTTACCAGCGAGGACAACAAGGGGTAGCCCTTCAGGCGAAAGATGAAGAACAGGCGCCCTGGTTCTTCGGAAAATGGAGCGTAAAGCCCAAATTGAAGAATTCGATCCTTGGGTAAACCGGCTGGTCAGGTGCCTTTCTCTGCCCCCTTGTGTCCACGGAGCCGTGGTGTAGTTAGCCCGCCGCAGACCATCATTTCCCTAGCGTCGGTGGAGTGTGAACAACACGCGGCGCATCAGGGCCTCTTGTGCCTCGACCCGGACCAGGACCCCTCGGCGGGGTGCTGTTGACGCAGCATCGCCGCAGCCGGGTGGCGGAGATGTCTCAGCCGCCCGGTACACCAGACACGCCGTAGGGGACGGCGAGCCTGTGGCCTCCCGAGCCCCCAAGGTGCATCCGAGCCTCACGGCGCGCGGTCGATGGTCATCCCGCGTCACTGGCGGGCGCCCCCTTGGGCGGCATGGCTCAGTGTTACGGATGCCCATGTCGGTACGAGGCTCTGTGAGCCGCTGCTTCGGCATGGGAGTGCGAGATGCTTCTCCGCGGCAAGCTCGGTGACAGCGTTCGGGCTCATCGAAGTCGTGGCGAGTCTTCGTATTTCGGCGGCCAGGGGCACTGAAACCCTTCTTGCGGCTGATCGGCGTGAGTCGTACATCCGCCGCGACAGCGGTGCCGCTGTCGAGGAGAGAGGCGACGAACGAGTCGATGTCCCGACCTTCGTATCCAGCGAACCAGGGCCCGGGAGGGCCCTTGGGTTCGCGGAAGCGCTCATCGAGGGAGATCTCAAGTGCCTCGGCGACCGCTCCGACGGTGAAGAAGCCCGGCTGGATCGCTCTCTCGCTCTCAAGCCGGGCCAGCGTTCCTACGGCGTGTCGGCTTCCTTGACGAGCCGCTCCCGCGACCACTCTCGGCCCTCCCGCAAGGCCCGCACACGAGGGGCGAGCGCGCGGGCATGGTCGTGAGGACGCGCTGAGTGATGGCCTGCCATGTGTCGTGGTCCTCAGGGGCGGTTGAGCGTGTTGCCCTCGCGTCTCACTGCCCCCAGCCGTTGAGGGAGACTTCCGAGCCTGCATCGAGGTAGCAGTGAAGCGCAACCGCGGTGGTGTCCACGAACTCCTCGGGGATGGCGTCAGCGTCGACCCAGCGGACCTGGGCGTGCTTGCGCGGCTCACGGTTCTCGGGCTCACCGGTCCACTCATGGGCGGCGAAGACGACGGTGAGGAAGCCGTTGGGCGCTTCGACGCCCCAGGCGCCGTGGATGATGTGGGCGACCTTGAGGGAATCGGGCTTCACGGTCAGGCCGGTTTCCTCGTAGAGCTCGCGGACTGCGGTTTCGGTGATGGGCTCGCCGGGTTCGCTCTTGCCGACGGGCAGGTCCCACATGCCCTGGGCGAACTTGGCAGTCTGGCTGCGCTGGAGGAGGACGACGCGATTGGTGCCCTTGTCGTGGACGATGACGGCGGCGACCAGCAGGGTCATGGATTCGAGGGCAGGCTTGAGGGCTTTGGGCTGCTGGTCGTCGGTGGTCGGCTGAGCCACGGTGGTCCCTTCGTCGGCCTGGTGGTGGGCATGTTAGGCGAGTGCTTCGCGTGAGCGGCGGGCGAGTTCGGCGGCTCCGGGTACTTTGCGCCGCTGATGGATCGCGAGGGTGGAGCGCAGCGATGTGATCGCTTTGCGGGTGCGGTCGGAGGTCATGCCCTCCATGAGCGTGAGGGCCTGCGACCAAGCGGCAACGGCCTCGTCGGCGCGGGCCTGGGCAGCGAGGCTGTCCCCCAGGTCGGCGTACGTGAGGGCGTGGACGCGCTTGTATTTCACGGGGTCCCAGCGGATCAGGGCGTCGCGGTGCTGTTGTTCGGTGCCGACGTGGTCGGCGAGGTCGGTCAGGGTGCGGGCGGTGTGGCTGGCCACGGTGTCGGCGGCTGGGCCGCTGACGCGGGAGTAGCTGGGTTGGGGGCCGTCGTCGCGGAGGAGTGCGTCTTCGGCGGCGAGCAGGGCTCGTGCCGCGGCGGACTTCTCGTTGGTGGCGGCGTAGGCGCGGGCGTGGGTGATGTGGAGCAGGGCCTCGGTTTGGCCGTCGATGTGGCCGACGCTCCGGCTGAGGGCGGCTTCGGCGAGGTCGATGCAGTGGTGGGGTTGCTTGAGGCTGAGGGCACTGGTGGGCGAGGGCGCGCATCATCCAGGCGGCGTGGCCATGGGAGTCGGCTTCACAGGCGAGTTGGTAGCCGACTTGGTAGTAGCGCTGGGCGGCGCCTTCCTGGCCGAAGTCGTGGTGCTTCCACCCGGCGCACTTCATACCGGAGGCTGGCAGGAAGGGGCGGGCAGCCGTCGATGCGTTGCGCGGGGTGGTTCCTGAGTACGTACCAGAGGGCCTCGCGAGCGTGTGAGGGGGAACGGGTGGCACAGCGCACGCTGCGCCACCCGTTTTGCTGCACCTGAGCGAGCTCGGGATTCACCAACTCGCCCACGAGAGGCACTGCTCGCTGATGACGCCGAGGCCGTGCGACGTCGTGCCGCGACCAACCCCGCCATCGCGGATCTTTCCGGTCACCGCGGGCAGCCCGATCCGCGGCACGATCTGCTTGGCCTGCATCGGCTTCGCGACGTCGGTAAGACCTCGATGATGTCCCGGTAGACATCCGGCAGCACCGCAGCCGACAGCCCCTGGCGCCAGTGCGGCACCGTGATCGCCCCGACCACCCGCACCCCGGGGTGCACCGGGTTCTCCGGCTCCGCGCCGCCGACCACCGGTGCGGTCGCTCCGGACCCGCCCAGATCCATGATCACCTCGGCCACCGTCTCCCGGGCGATCCGCGGCCGCGACCATGCCTCCCGCTCGTCCTCCAGACGGGCCGTCAGCCGGGCGAGCTCCGCTTTGAGCGCCTCCACCCGGGCCCGGGCCGCCGCCTCCCGCGCCTCCAACTCCCCGATCAACGACCCCATCAGCGTCGCCTCCTCCACCCACACGGTGGAGACCCGACCACGCCGCCGCCCCTCATGCGCAGTCGTACGTCAGCCCGCCCGCTCATAGGTAAGGAAGGTCTTCGGGTGGTTGCCGATCGTGCGTAGGCGCAGCGGGCCGTCCGAGGACTTCACGTCGAAGTCGTACTTGAGCTCCTCCGGCGGGCAGTTGACGGTCCTGGTGCCCTGATCGAGCTTGAAGTTGCTCATGGACAGGTCGTGCTGGCTGATGCCGGAGACAAAGGCGCTGCCCTTGCATCGCGGGCCGGTGCGGGACTCGATGACCACGCGTGCGCGTCTGCCCGGCTCGACTTGGTGGATGGTCAGCTGCTGGCTGCCGTCCGTGGCTCGCCACCGGCCCACGAACCAGGGGTGGATGGGCTTGTACTCCGTGGCCACCTCGGCGAATCCGGAGCCTTTGCGCCAGGTCAGCGTGGTGGTTTGCAGCATGCTGCGATGGACGAAGTCCACTCGGGCGCCACCGTCGCGGATGCGGACCTTCGGCCAGACGATGTGGTTTTTGGTCGGGTCGGTGGTCCAGGAGGAGAGGTCCCCGGTGGCGACGGCCGCGATCACCTCTTGCGGTTCTTCGCCGTCACTGCAGTACGCGCCGAAGCCGGCCGCGAGCCACACGGTGTCCCGGTACGCCTTCGCCCTGATGCCCTCGCACGGTTTGGTGCCGGTCTCATAGACCGTCTTCCAGGCGGACCAGGCGTCGTCAGAGGCGTGGCGATGCTGTGCCTCCAGGCCGCGGCGACTGAAGCGGAGGGACACCTGCCGGCCGTCGGACAGTTCGAGGACGGTGTGGTCGTCGTCGTCCTCGACGACCCGTGAATCGGGCTTGTCCTCGGGTTCGCGGTGGGACTTCGTGTGCTTCGCGCTGCTGCCGGACGGTCCCTTGTCCGATTGCTCGGCGCAGCCGCCGACGGCTGCGCCGAGCATCAGCACCGCTACCGCCCACGCCGCTGCGCTCTTCGTTCTCATGCCGTGTCAGCTCTCCTGTACGCCGTGCCGCGATGCCCGGGCCGGTGGGTGGCACGAACTCGGCGATGCTAGTCGGTGGGCGGCCCGCCCCGCTCGGCCCCCGGCACGGCGCGGCCCGGGCGGTTCCGTCACTCGTCGAGGACGGCGGCGACCGCACCCGGCCCGGGCCGTCGCCTGCCGCGCCTCCGACTCCCCGATCAACGACCACATCAGCGTCGCCTCCTCCGCCCACAAGGGAGAGACCCGACCACGCCGCCATCACCCACAACCACGATCTCCCAGCTCAAACCATCGGGGCCGTCCCCGGAAGAGAGCTACACCCGTCGTAGATCCCCCGTAGCCACGGTTCGAGGACGGCGGGCATCCGCGCCAGCGTGTACCGGAAGGCAGCGCCAGACGGCCGGAACGGCAGCCACGGGTGTGGCGGCAGCGGATCATCCCGTTCCACGCCTGTTGGCAGTCCGCCGACCGCCGGCAGGCGCGTGCGATGGGGCGGGAAAGCCAACTCGGCCCAGAGCGTGGCTTCGACGGGCACGGCCACACCGCCGCCGTGCTGCTGCCACATCTCGCCGGTCTGCGGATGGACCGGCACCAGCACCAGCTCGGTGGCGGGTTCACCACGTCCTGGTCCCGCCAGGTCCAGCCGCTTCACGCCTTCCCTTCCTGGCAGTAGCGCGATGAGGGCAGGGCCGAAGAGGTTGGCGACCGAACCGGACACCACCTCTACCGGGCAGCCCCTGGCAGCCGCCACTACGTGGGCGAGGGCCACGCCTGCCGGGATGTCCTGGTACTCGCTCAGGCGTTGCCCCAGCGCGCCGGTGGCCAGCAGCTCCGGCCAGTCCATGACGGGCCGCTCCGGCGGGCCGGGCTGCCGCACGATCGCCTGCGGGAGGAGTCGGACGACCTGCCAGCACCCGCAGTCGTCCATCCTTGTTCCAACGGGACGATCGCAGCTCAGGCAGGCGAGGTTCGGCCCGTCCCGTCCGTCGATGCCCATGCAGTAGCCCGCGGCCCGTTCGAGGATCAGTCTGGTGCCGCGCATGTCGCCGGGTGTGAGGAGGATGGTGTCCGACGGTCCGTCGGACAGGTTGCGGGACGGGGTGAAGCTCGCGCTGCCGCCTCCTGCGCTCCGAACTCTTCCCACGTCAGCCAGGGCGGACCGTGCGGCTCGGGGGCGACGGCCTACGTCCCTGCCTCCAGGAGGGGCGGGTGCAACCTCTCCCAATGGGTGTCGCGCAGGCGGACCGGCAATGCCACCTCCGACACTGCCGCCGTCAGCACCGCACCGCAACCCGCACAACCGAACACTGCCAAGCCGTCCCCTCCCGCCGTCGAAACCCCTGCATCGCACCAGGAAGGCGACCGGCAGGCAACGGGTTTTCGTCCGATGTCGAACGTCTCGCCAGCCACTCTCGGTAACGGCCAACGGCAAGTGCTCGACTGGAGCCGAGGCTCTCGACAGGTGTGGAAGAGCAGGTGGGGGAGGCGATTGCGCACTCCCCAGCGCAGCGCGTTTCTCCCCAGATTCTCCCCAGGGGGTCAGGAGTAACCCTAGCAAGCCTTCGCGTACGCGAAGTTGATCAACTGCTTGGAGTCCGCCACTACAGCCAGTCCCGCCGCTTGAAGATGAAGTACAGGCTCACGCACACCACACCCATCAGCCCGATCGCGAACGGATACCCGAAGGTCCAGCTCAGTTCCGGCATGGTGTCGAAGTTCATGCCGTAGATGGTGCCGACCAGGGTGGGGGCGAAGAGGATGGCGGCCCAGGAGGAGATCTTCTTGATCTCCTCGTTCTGTTCGAAGCCCGCTTCGGCCAGGGCTCGCATTTCTGCGTTCTGTTGTTGGGTGACCAGGGTGGCGTTCACGGTGAGGATGTCTGCCAGGGCCTGGCGGAAGCCGTCCACTCGTTCGCTGGTGTGGGTGACGTGGTCGGCGACGTCGCGGAGGTAGCGCTGGAGTTCCTCGTCGGTGCCGTACTTGGCGAAGCCTGCCATGAGGGCGTGGAGCATGCCGACCAGGGGGCGGGTGGCGCGCTGGAACTCGACCATTTCGCGGGCGAGTTCGTAGATGCGCCGGGAGACCTCGGGGGCGCCGCTGAAGACCTCGGTCTCGATCTCGTCGATGTCGTTCTGGACGCCCGCGACGACCGGCGCGTAGCCGTCGACCACCGCGTCCAGGATGGCGTACAGGACGGCCTCGGGTCCCAGGCGCAGGAGTTCGGGGTCGTCCTCCATGCGGTGGCGTACCGCGGACAGGTCGGGGGCGGCGCCGTGCCGGACGGTGATGAGGAAGTCGGGGCCGACGAAGACGTGCAGCTCGCCGAAGTCGACCTCCTCGGGGGCGTCGAGGTAGCGGGCGGCGCGCAGGACGACGAAGAGGGTGTCGCCGTACCGTTCCAGCTTCGGGCGCTGGTGGGCCTCCATGGCGTCTTCCACGGCGAGCTCGTGCAGGTCGAACTCGGCGGCCAGGGAGAGGAGTTCGGCCTCCGTGGGGCGGGCGAGGCCGATCCAGGCCATGCCGTCGGGGCGGGCGCGCAGCTCGCGGTAGGTCTCGGCGAGCGTGGTGGGCGAGGACACGCGGACGCCGTCGCGGTAGAGCGCGGCCTCCACCACACTGGGTGCCTGGGGCGCGGCGTGCTCGGGGCGACGGCGGGGCGGGTCGGCGGCCGGTGGTGTCGCGGGCCGCTCGGGCGTGCGGCGCTCCGCCGCGCGCCGCCAGGAGTGCTTGCGGGTCGACTGTGGGCGGTGTGCTCGTCGCTCCGGGGTCACCGGTAGCCCTTCCTGTCGCCGATACGGTCCTCACGCCTGCGGCCACGCCTGCGGCCACGCCTCCGGCCGCACCTCCGGCCGCGAGGACCCTGAGCAGGATATATGCGGCAGATGACGCGAGTGTGACCCCGGTGTGCGGCCGTTCCGGCCCCGGTGCACGGCTGTCCCGGCCCTGGTGTGCGGTCCCGTCCTGGCCCCGGTGCACGGCTGTCCCCGCCCTGGTGCACGGCTGTCCCGGCCTCGGTGTGCGGTCCCGTCCTGGTCCCGGTGCGCCGCCGTCCCAGCCCCGGTCCGTGGCCCCGTCCCGGCCCGGTGCACAGCCGCCCCGGCCCCCGTGCGCCCCCGTCCCCGCCCTCGGCGCGCCGCCGCCAGGGGCGGCACCCGGCTGCCGCCCCTGGCCGTGCCGCGCCTCAGCCCCAGTCCCTGGCCGTGGCGCCCCCGGCGCCCGGTCCGCGACGCGCTGCCGCCCCCGGCCGGCGCCGCTCGGCGTCTCGCGGACCGGATCTGTCCGCAACGCGCGTTAGCGTGCGCGCATGACGAAGACCCCGTCGGCCCCGGTGCTGAGCCGCCGCGCCCTGAACCGCGCCACCCTCGACCGGCAGCTCCTGCTGCGCCGGGTGCGGATGTCCGCCGCGGACGCCCTCACCCACCTCGTGGGCCTCCAGGCGCAGAACGTGAGGCCGCCGTACGCCGCGCTCGCCGCCCGCCTCGACGGCTTCGTCCCCGAGGAGCTCTCGGGCCTGATGAGCGACCGCGCGGCCGTGCGGGCCGTCACCATGCGCTCCACCGTGCACACCCTCACCGCCGACGACCTGCTCCTGCTGCGCCCGTTGACGCAGGCCGCGCTGGACCGGGAGCTGCGGTCGTTCCGCGGGGGCCTCGGCGGTGTCGACCTGGACCGGCTCGCCGCCGTCGCCCGCGCGTACGTCGAGGACGAGCCGCGCACGCCCGCCCAGCTCCGCGCCGAGCTGGCCCGCCACTGGCCACAGGCCGACGCGCAGTCGCTCGGCATCGCCGCCCGCGCCCTCCTGCCGCTGGTCCAGGTGACCCCGCGCGGCCTGTGGCGGCGCAGCGGCCGGGTCGCGCTCACCACGGCCGAGCACTGGCTGGGCCGCCCGCTCGTGGAGGGGGCCGCGCCCGACGCCGTCGTACCGCGCTACCTCGCGGCCTTCGGGCCCGCCTCCGTGCGGGACATGCAGGCCTGGATGGGCCTGACGCGGCTGCGGGACGCCTTCGAGCGGCTGCGGCCCGGACTGCGTACCTTCCGCGACGAGAACGGCGTCGAGCTCTTCGACCTGCCGGACGCGCCCCGGCCGGACCCCGACACCCCGGCGCCCCCGCGCTTCCTGCCCGAGTACGACAACGTCCTGCTGTCCCACGCCGACCGTTCCCGCGTCGACCCCGCCGGGTACAAGGCCCGCACCGTGAAGGTCAACCAGCCCTTCCGCGCCTTCCTGGTGGACGGGGTGCTCGCGGGCGTGTGGCGCCTGGACGAGGGCGGGGCGGGCGGCGGGCCGGTCACCGTCGTCGTCGAGCCGTTCGGGGCGCTGACGAAGGCGCAGCGCGCGGACGTCGAGGACGAGGCGGCCCGGACGGCGCGCGTCCTCGCCGAGGGCGCGTCCTCGTACGACGTGCGGTTCGGGGCCGTGGTCGACGGCTGAGCCCCCGGTCGGGGCGGGCGGGGCCGCTGCGTAGGGTTTCCGGCATGGAACTGCGGCAGCTGGGCTACTTCGTGACGGTCGCCGAGGAGCTGCACTTCGGGCGGGCCGCGGAGCGGCTGCACATCGTGCAGTCGGCGGTGAGCCAGCAAGTGCGGCGCCTGGAGCGGGAGCTCGGGGCCGAGCTGTTCGACCGCTCGCCGCGCCAGGTGCGGCTCACGGCCGCGGGGGAGCGGCTGCTGCCCGAGGCGCGGGCCGTCCTCGCCGCCGCCGAGCGGGCCCGGGCCGCGGTCGGCGCGAGCCCGCCCGGTCTGCGGCTCGGTACCTGTACGGGGCTCGGCGAACACCTGGAGCGCGTGCTCGCCCACTTCGCCGGGCGGGCGCCCGGGGTGCCGGTCGAGCTCGTGTCGACCGGCGCGGCGGAGCGGCTCGCGCGGGTCGCGGACGGGCGCCTCGACGCCGCCTTCGTCCGGGCCGCCGTACCCGTGCCCGGGGTGCGGGTCGTACCGCTGTGGCGCGACCCCCTGGTGGCGGTGGTACCGGCGGGGCACCCGGTGGCCGCGCGCGCCGAGGCCGCCCTGACCGACCTGGCGGAGGTGCCCCTCGCGCTCACCGCGCGCCGGGCCAACCCGGCCCTGGTCGACCTCGTCGTCGGCGCCTGTCACACGGCGGGGTTCACACCGGTGCGCGGGCCGGTCGGCGGCTCGCTCCAGGACAACCTCGCGACGATCGGCGCGGGGGCCGCGCCGCTGTGGACCGTCGTGTACGCCTCGCACGCGCGGCTGCTGCGCAACCCCCGGGTGGCCTTCGTGCCGTTCGCGGCGGAGCTCGCCCTGGAGACGGGGCTCGCGGTCCCGGAGGGGGCGCGGCGGGACGCGGCCCCGCTGGACGGGTTCCTCGCGGCGTGCGAGGCCGCGGCTCACGATCTCGGTTCGTGATCGCCGCGATCGCGGGCTGCTCCTTGGTCGCGGCGCGCGGGTGGGCTGAACTGGTGTCGTCCCGCAGGGGACACCGAGAGATCGGCTCACCGGGCCGGTAATTCCGGCCGTACGCAAGGGAGTTCAGCATGCCTACCGTCACCGTTCAGCAGGGTCCCCGGGACGTCGTGCTCAAGCGCGAGCTGGTGCGGCGGATCACGGACGCGTTCGTGGACGCGTACGCGATTCCGGCGGAGACCGTCACGGTGTGGATCGAGGAGTACGGGGCCGAGAGCTGGGGGGCGGCGGGCACGCTCACCGCCGACAAGTAGGCCCGGGGCCGCGCCCCTCGCGGACCGGCGGGGCGGCGGCGCGCTACGGCAGCAGCCCCGCCCGCCGTGCCGCCACCACCGCCTCCCACCGCGTGTGGGCGCCCAGCTTGCGCATGGCCGAGCGCAGATAGGCCTTCACCGTCTCGGGGCGCAGGCCCAGGCGCTCCGCGGCCGTGGCGTTGGTGGTGCCCAGGGCCACGCAGGTCAGGACGTCGAGTTCGCGCGGCGTCAGGGCGACGACGGGGGAGTCGCCCGGGGAGGTCAGCGTGGTGCAGACCGCGAGGAGCTCGCGGCGCAGGACGGGGTCGCAGGTGCGCGCGGCCAGCGCCCGCAGGGCGCCGTGCGCCTCCCGCACCCGCTCCCAGGCGGCCGGGCCCGGCCCGGCCGCCGTGTCCCGCGCCGCCGCCACGAGCGCGCGGGCCTCGTCGCGCACCACGAGGGCCTGTTCGACGTCGCGCGCGGCGGCCACGGCCGCGGCAAGGGCGCGGTCCCCCAGCGGCTGCGCCGTGCGCAGGGCGCCGTACAGCAGGCCGCGCACCCGGCGGCGCACCACGAGCGGCACCGCGAGCACCGAGCGCAGGCCCTCGGCCTCGACGGCGGCGTCGTACTCGTGGCTGATGTGCCGCGAGGAGCTGTAGTCGGTGACGGCGCACGGCCGGGCCAGGGCGAGGGCCTTGCCGCCGAGGCCGTTGCCCAGGCGGATGCCGAGACCGCGCAGGACGTGCGTGCCGGTGCCGCTGAGCTCCGCGATCCGCAGGTGCGGGGCGGCGGCAGGGGGCGTGTCGGTGAGTCCGCCGAACGCCACCGGAAGCCCGGTGGTGCGCCGCAGCCGCACCAGCGCGGCCCGTACGTCCCCCGCCTCACCCGCGCCCGCAGCCGTCACGCGCCCGCCCTTTCACCGCACCGCACCCCCGTCCGGGGGTAGTGAGACCCACATCACGAACTCCACGATGGTACGGATGCGGAGTCGGCCGGGGAACGGCCGCGCGCCGGCCGGGTGGACGGCGGGGACCTAGGGAGAGCGGGGCATGCCGATGACGGTGACGGAGACGGGGGGCGCCACGGAGACGTTCCGGGCGGCCCGGGACTTTCTGCTGCGCCACCGCGAGGACTACGCGGCCGCGTACGAGGGCTTCGCCTGGCCGCGCCCGGAGCGGTTCAACTGGGCGCTCGACTGGTTCGACGTCATCGCCGACGGCAACGACCGCACGGCCCTGCACATCGTCGAGGAGGACGGCTCCGAGGTCCGGCTGACCTTCGCCGAGCTGGCGCGGCGCTCCGCGCGGGCCGCCAACTGGCTGCGCGGGCTCGGCGTCACCGCCGGGGACCGCATCGTCGTCATGCTCGGCAACCAGGTCGAGCTGTGGGAGGTCGCGCTCGCCGCGATGAAGCTGCGCGCCGTGGTCATCCCGGCGACGCCGCTGCTCGGCGCGGCGGACCTGCGCGACCGGATCGAGCGCGGCCGGGCCCGGCACGTGGTGGTGCGGGCGGAGGACACCGCCAAGTTCGCGGACGTGCCCGGGGACTACACCCGGATCGTGGTCGGCCCCGCCGCGCCCACGCCCACGCCTGCCGCGCCCACGCCCGCCGCGCCCACACCCGGCGGGGCCACCACGCCCGCTGGGGCGGCCACGTCGGCCGGGGCAACCGTGCCCGCCGGGTCCGCCGTACCCACCACGGCCACTGAGCCCGCGGGGGCCGCCGCTCCGGCTACGGCCGCCGAGTCCGCGACGGCCGCCGAATCCGCGGGGCCCGCCGCGGCCACCGCGCCCGCTGGGGCGGCCACGTCGGCCGGGTCCGCCGTCCCCGCTACGGCCACTGAGCCCGCAGGGCCCGCCGTCCCCGCCGCGGCCCCCGCGCCCGGCTGGATCTCGTACGGCGGCGTCGACACCGCCCCCGACGCCTTCACCCCCGACGGCGTCACCCTCGCCACCGACCCGCTCATGCTCTACTTCACCTCCGGCACCACCGCCCGGCCCAAGCTCGTCGAGCACACTCATGTGTCGTACCCGGTCGGGCACTTGGCGACGATGTACTGGATCGGGCTCAAGCCCGGCGACGTGCATCTGAACATCGCCTCGCCCGGCTGGGCCAAGCACGCCTGGTCGAACCTGTTCGCACCGTGGAACGCGGAGGCGACCGTCTTCATCCACAACTACACGCGCTTCGACGCGGGCCGCCTGATGCGCGAGATGGACCGCGCGGGCGTCACCAGCTTCTGCGCCCCGCCCACCGTGTGGCGGATGCTCATCCAGGCCGACCTGACCCAGCTCAAGACCCCGCCGCGCGAGGTCGTGGCCGCGGGCGAGCCGCTGAACCCCGAGGTCATCGAGCGGGTGCGGAGCGACTGGGGGGTGACCATCCGCGACGGCTTCGGCCAGACGGAGACCGCCGTACAGGTCGCCAACACGCCCGGCCAGCCCCTCAAGCCCGGCTCCATGGGGCGCCCCACACCCGGCTTCCGCGTCGTGCTGCTCGACCCGGTGACCGGCGAGCCGGGCGCGGAGGAGGGCGAGGTCGCGCTCGACCTGTCCGCCGCGCCGGTGGGCCTGATGACGGGCTACCACGGCGACCCGGAGCGCACCGCCGAGGCCATGGCGGGCGGCTTCTACCGCACGGGTGACATCGGCGCGCGCGACGCCGACGGCCATCTGACGTACGTGGGCCGTTCCGACGACGTCTTCAAGGCGTCCGACTACAAGATCTCGCCCTTCGAGCTGGAGAGCGCGCTGCTCGAACACGAGGCGGTCGCGGAGGCCGCCGTCGTGCCCGCGCCCGACCCGGTGCGCCTCGCCGTGCCGAAGGCGTACGTGGTGCTCGCCGAGGGCTACGCGCCGGGGCCCGACACCGCCAAGGCGCTCTTCGCGCACTCGCGCGCCGTCCTCGCGCCCTACAAGCGCCTGCGCCGCCTGGAGTTCGGCGCGCTGCCCAAGACCGTGTCCGGCAAGATCCGCCGCATCGAGCTGCGCGAGGCCACGGCCCAGGGGTCCGACGCCGAGTACCGCGAGGAGGACTTCCGGTGAGCGCTTCCGCTCCGGACGGCGCCGCGGGAGCCGTCGAGCCGCCGCCCGCGCACGAGCCGCCGCCCGCGCACGAGCCGCCGCCCGCGCACGAGCTGTCGTACGCGCACGGCACCAGCCCCGTCCCGCTGCTCGGCGACACCATCGGGCAGAACCTCGACCGGGCCGTCGCCGCCTGGCCCGACCGGGAGGCGCTCGTCGACGTGCCGTCCGGGGCCCGCTGGACGTACGCCGAGTTCGGAGCGGCCGTCGAGCGCCTCGCGCGGGCCCTGATGGGGGCCGGGGTCGCGCAGGGCGACCGGGTCGGGATCTGGGCGGTGAACTGCGCCGAGTGGGTCCTCGTCCAGTACGCGAGCGCGCGCGTGGGCGCCATCATGGTGAACATCAACCCGGCCTACCGCTCCCACGAGTTGTCGTACGTCCTGAAGCAGGCGGGCATCGGCCTGCTCGTCGCCTCGCAGTCGCACAAGAGCAGTGACTACCGCGCGATGGTCGAGCAGGTCCGCCAGGAGTGTCCGGACCTGCGCCGGGTCGTCTACGTCGCGGACGGTTCGTGGGACGACCTGCTCGCCGCCGCCGACGCGGTCACGCCCGCGGAACTCGCGGCCCGCGAGACCGGGTTGACCTGCGACGACCCGGTGAACATCCAGTACACGTCGGGCACCACGGGCTTCCCCAAGGGGGCCACCCTCTCCCACCACAACATCCTCAACAACGGGTACTGGGTGGGCCGCGCCATCGGCTACAGCGAACAGGACCGCATCTGCGTGCCGGTGCCCTTCTACCACTGCTTCGGCATGGTCATGGGCAACCTCGCGGCCACCTCGCACGGGGCGTGCGTCGTCATCCCCGCGCCGTCCTTCGACCCGGTCTCCACCCTGCACGCCGTCGAGCGCGAGCGGTGCACGTCCCTGTACGGCGTGCCGACGATGTTCATCGCGGAGCTGAACCTCGCCGACTTCGCCACGTACGACCTGTCGTCGCTGAGGACCGGGATCATGGCCGGGTCGCCGTGCCCCGTCGAGGTGATGAAGCGGGTCGTCGCCGAGATGCACATGGAGCAGGTCTCCATCTGCTACGGCATGACCGAGACCTCGCCCGTGTCCACGCAGACCCGCATGGACGACGACCTGGAGCGGCGCACCGCCACCGTCGGCCGCGTCCTGCCGCACATCGAGGTCAAGGTCGTCGACCCGGCCACCGGCGTCACGCTGCCGCGCGGCAGCTCGGGCGAGCTGTGCACCCGCGGCTACAGCGTGATGCTCGGCTACTGGCGCGAGCCCGAGCGCACCGCCGACGTCATCGACTCCGGGCGCTGGATGCACACGGGCGACCTCGCGGTCATGCGGGACGACGGGTACGTCCGGATCGTGGGCCGCATCAAGGACATGATCATCCGCGGTGGCGAGAACATCTACCCGCGCGAGATCGAGGAGTTCCTCTACGCCCACCCGAAGATCGCGGACGTCCAGGTGGTCGGGGTGCCGGACGAGCGCTACGGAGAGGTGCCCCTGGCCTGCGTGATCCTCCACGAGGGCGTGGAGGGACTGACCCTCGACGAACTCCGCGGCTTCTGCGAGGGCCGCCTCGCCCACTACAAGGTCCCCGCGGCCCTCCGGATCCTGGACGCCTTCCCGATGACGGTCTCCGGAAAGGTGCGGAAGGTGGAGCTCAGGGAGCGCTTCGGAAACTGACGAACGGACGCCGGCGAAGCTCTCAGCCCGTCCGGCGTTCGAGGACGAGCCCGAAGGGCGAAAACCCCCGCGCCCCCTGCCCTGGAAGGGCCTAGGCTCCGCGGGTGGCCAGCTCGTCCGCCGCCCCGTTCAGCGCCACAGGCACCCCGTCCAGCTCGATGAGGAACAGCGGCACGCCGAGTTCCGCGGCGCGCTCGCACGCCTCGGGCGTGAAGTCGGACAGGGCGAAGCACACGCACGTGACCTCGTGGGTGAGCGCGGTGAGCCACGCGCACTCCAGGTCGCGCAGGGACGCGGGCCGCGCCGACGGCTCGACGTGCGCGAGGACGCCCCGCGCGGCGAGCCGTGCCCCGGACGGCGCGCGGCCGCCGGCGCCGGGCTCGGCGTCCCGCACGTCCGCGTAGCCGAGCCAGCGCAGGTACAGCGCGGCCGTGGTCACGGCGTCGCGCGCGCTGCGCACCGGGACGGGCCGGAACGCGGGCCGGGGCGCGGGCGGGGCCGCGGACAGCGGCGGCTTGGGCGGGGCGAGGTCGGGCCCCGCCGGTGACACGGCCTCCGTGCGGACCGGGATCCGCAGCACCGCCCCGCACGCGCAGCCGACTTCGGGCTGGGGCCAGTCCGCCGCGCGCCCGCAGGCCCGGCACCGCACGGTCACCCAGTCGTCCGCCCAGCTCCGCTCGGTGACGGGGGTGGCGGCGGCGCCGTACGCGACCGGCGGGACGACGGGAGCGCCGCAGGAACAGGGGAACGCGGGGGGAGCGTAGGCCTGCTCGTGACGGCAGACCGGGCAGTGCACCGGAACCCCGTCCGTCGTCATCTCCCTCACCGCCTCCCACCCGTCACCCGCCACCCGTGGCCGCATCAGCCTGGGCCCATGGTCTTACGGAACGCAACTACCCCGATACGCGATTTTGAGCTTCCGGCTGCTCCGGGACCGGCACTCCCTTGACGGTCCGGCCGCCCCGCCCTACATTGCTTCCACATAACAGAATCTCAATTCCGCAATGTGAAAGACCAGCCCACGGCCGCGAGGCCGGCCCACCGCAGGACCGGAATTCACAGCTCACCGCGGGGCGCGACGGGAGCCCGAATCCGCCAGCTGGAGCAGGAGAACCCCATGGCTCGTATGACCGCCGCCCGCGCGGCAGTTGAGATCCTCAAGCGCGAGGGCGTCACCGCCGCCTTCGGCGTGCCGGGTGCCGCGATCAACCCCTTCTACAAGGCGCTGAAGGAGGGCGGCGGCATCGACCACACGCTCGCCCGCCACGTGGAGGGCGCCTCACACATGGCTGAGGGCTACACCCGGACGAAGCCCGGCAACATCGGCGTCTGCATCGGCACGTCGGGCCCGGCGGGCACCGACATGATCACCGGCCTGTACTCGGCCATCGGTGACTCGATCCCGATCCTGTGCATCACGGGCCAGGCGCCCACCCACGTGATCCACAAAGAGGACTTCCAGGCCGTCGACATCGCGTCCATCGCCAAGCCGGTGACGAAGATGGCCGTGACGGTCCTGGAGGCCGCCCAGGTCCCCGGCGTCTTCCAGCAGGCGTTCCACCTGATGCGCTCCGGCCGCCCCGGGCCCGTCCTCATCGACCTGCCCATCGACGTCCAGCTCACCGAGATCGAGTTCGACCCGGAGACGTACGCGCCGCTGCCGGTCTACAAGCCCGCCGCGACCCGCGCCCAGATCGAGAAGGCCATCGGCTTCCTGCTGGAGTCGGAGCGGCCGCTGATCGTCGCGGGCGGCGGCATCATCAACGCCGACGCCTGCGACCTCCTCGTGGAGTTCGCCGAGCTGACGGGCACTCCGGTGATCCCCACCCTGATGGGCTGGGGCGCCATCCCGGACGACCACGAGCTCAACGCGGGCATGGTGGGCCTGCAGACCTCGCACCGCTACGGCAACGCCACCTTCCTGGAGTCGGACTTCGTCCTCGGCATCGGCAACCGCTGGGCCAACCGCCACACCGGCTACAAGCTGGACGTGTACCGCGAGGGCCGGACGTTCGTGCACGTCGACATCGAGCCCACCCAGATCGGCAAGATCTTCGCGCCGGACTACGGCATCGCCTCCGACGCCAGGGCCGCCCTCGCGCTCTTCGTCGAGGTCGCGCGCGAGCTGAAGGCGGCGGGCGGGCTGCCCGACCGCACCGACTGGATCGCCGCCGGGCAGGAGCGCAAGGCCACGCTCCTGCGCCGCACCCACTTCGACGACGTCCCGATCAAGCCGCAGCGCGTGTACGAGGAGATGAACAAGGCCTTCGGCCCCGAGACGCGGTACGTCTCCACGATCGGCCTCTCCCAGATCGCGGGCGCGCAGATGCTGCACGTCTACAAGCCCCGGCACTGGATCAACTGCGGCCAGGCGGGCCCGCTCGGCTGGACCATCCCGGCCGCGCTCGGCGTCGCGAAGGCCGACCCGGAGGGGCAGGTCGTCGCGCTCTCCGGCGACTACGACTTCCAGTTCCTCATCGAGGAGCTGGCGGTCGGTGCCCAGCACCGCATCCCGTACGTCCACGTCCTCGTGAACAACTCCTATCTGGGCCTGATCCGCCAGGCCCAGATCGGTCTGGACATCAACTTCCAGGTCAACCTGGAGTTCGAGAACGTCAACTCCCCGGAGCTCGGCGTCTACGGCGTCGACCACGTCAAGGTCGCCGAGGGCCTCGGCTGCAAGGCGATCCGCGTGACCGACCCCGGCGAGCTGGGCGCGGCCTTCGAGCAGGCCAAGAAGCTGGCCCAGGAGTTCCGGGTGCCGGTGGTCGTGGAGGCGATCCTGGAGCGGATCACGAACATCTCGATGAGCCGCACGGCCGACATCAGCGACGTGACCGAGTTCGAGGAGGTCGCCACCGAGGCCTGGCACGTCCCGAGCGCGATCAAGACGTTCAAGGCCTGATGCTCCCCGCGCTCACGGTGTGACGTCCGCGTCCTCTGCGTCCGGTTGAGCGGAACGCGCGGCCTCCGCCCCGGAGTTCGGCTCCGGCGCGGAGGCGGCCCCGGTCGCGGAGGCCGTGGAGGCCGCCTCGGCCCCGGCACCGAGCCGCGCGCCCCGCAGCGACGGGAACGCCGCCGCCACCGCGAGCGTGGCCGCCACACAGACCAGGCCGCCCACCGTCACCGCCGCGGCGGGCCCGGTGAGTTCCGCGAGGAGGCCGACCGCGGCGTTGCCGAGCGCGGGCGACACCGTGGCCTGGGCCATCCACAAGCTGCTGACGCGGCCCCGGAGCCCGTCGGGCGTGCTGTGCTGGAGCAGTGCCGAGCGCAGCGTCTCGGAGATCAGGTCGCCGAACCCGGCGAGCGCGAGCAGCACGAGCGCGAGCGGCAGCCAGCCGCTGAGCCCCACGCCGGTCAGCGCGGCGCCCCACAGCAGGACGGCGCCGACCAGCGCGTGCCCGCCCGCGCGGGCCGTCCAGCCGCTGGTGGCCGCGCCGACGAGCGCGCCGAACGCGGGCGCCGCGTAGAGGAGTCCGACGGCCGCGGGCCCGCCGCCGAACCGCTCGTCGGCCAGGGCCGGGTACAGGGCCTGCGGCATCGTGAAGACCATCGCCGCGGCGTCGATGAGGAGCAGGCCGAGGATCGTGCGGTGGCGCCGCACGAAGCGCAGGCCCTCGGCGAGCGAGCCGAACGCCTGCCGTACGCCCCTGCCCCCGGCGCCGGGGGCCGTCGGCACGGGCAGTGGCCTGACGAAGAACAGCGCCGCCGTGAACACCAGGAATCCTGCCGCGTCCACCGCGTAGCACGCGGCGAGTCCGGGCCCGGCGATGAGCGCGCCGCCGATGGCGGGTCCGCCGAGCGCGGCGAGCTGGGTGGAGCCGGAGAGCAGGGCGCCCGCCGCGGCAAGCCGCTCGGTGCCCGCGAGGGCCGGGACCGCGGCCAGCATCGCGGGTCCGCCGAGGCCCGCGAGGAGCCCGGTCGCGGCGGTGGCCGCGTAGATCACCCAGAGCCGGGGCTGCGGAGCGAGCGCGTTGGCCGCGAGCGCGGCGGCCACCAGGGCCAGCGGCAGCCGCGTGGCGATCATCAGCGTCCGGCGGTCGCACCGGTCGGCCAGGACCCCGCCGAGCAGGACGCCGACGACCAGGGGAAGCGCCCGGGCCAGGCTCACCAGGCCGATGTGGAGGGACGAGCCGGTCAGGTCGTACACCTGCACCGCGACGGCCACCGAGGTCATCAGGGTGCCGGTCATCGCCCCGAGGAAACCGGCGTAGAGGAGCCGGAAGTCGCGGCTTTCGCGCAGCGGTCCGAGGTCCATGGCGAGGCCGGAGAGACGGGGCATCGAGACTCCAAGCAAGGTGAGGCAACCCTTAGTCGCTCTCACCCTGAGGGGTGCGGAGCTTAAAGTCAACATGTGTGAAGTTCAGCGGGCGGGCCGCGTCGCCAGCGGCCCGCGCGCCTCCGTTAGCCTCGGGGGATGAGCGGAACGACGCGGCGCAGACCCACCCACCGCAAGGGCCGGGCCACCCTGACCCGGGAGGCGGTGGGGGAGGCCGCGCTCGCCTATCTGGGGGAGCACGGCGCCGCCGCGCTCACCATGCGCTCGCTGGCCGCCGAGCTCGGGGTGTCCGCCCGCGCCCTGTACAACTACGTGGACGACCGGCGGGACCTGGTCGCGGTCGCCGCCGGGATCTTCCAGGCGGGCTGGCGGCCGCCCCGCCTGGACCCGGCCCCCGGTGCCTGGCGCGCCGGCCTGGCCGCCTTCTGCGAGGACCTGCGCGCCCACTACCGCCGCCACCCCGGCATGACCACGCTCGCCCTCAGCGAGAACGTGACGATGGCCGGCCACCCCGTGATGCTCCGCAACGTGGACGCGCTCATCGGCTTCTACGCGGCGCTCGGACTCACCCCGGCGGACGCCTACCGCGCCTGCATGGAGACCGTGCGCCTGGTCGTCGGCTTCGTGGAGTTCGAGGACGCGCCGCGGGACCGTCCCCCGGCCCATCTGGACCCGGGGGACCTTCAGGCGCACCCGCCGCCGTGGCTCCGTACCGAGGAGGGGGACGCGCTGCCTCACCTGGCGGCGGTCGCGGAGCTCGCGCCCGACTCGGCGGACACGCGGTTCGCCTTCGCCGTGGAGGTGTTCACGGACGGCCTCGCCGCCCGGCGGCGCAGCGCGTAGTGCGCGGTGAGCGCCAGGACCAGCGGCCCCCACAGGCCCGTGGGCAGGACGCAGATCCGGAACAGCAGCCCCCAGGCCGCGTTGTCGGCCGGGTCGAAGTGGAAGCCGATGTCGAGGGCGCCGAGGGTGAACGGCCCGAACAGCAGGGTCGCGCCGAGTCCGCCGAGCGTCGCCGGGACCAGCGCCACCGCCGGGTGCAGCCGCCGTCCGCCGATCAGCGGCACCCAGGCCGGCGCCACTTCGCCCCAGCCCCGGACCAGGCCGAAGGACAGCAGGGCGAGCGCCTCGGTGAGCAGGCTCAGACCGAAGACGTACGGGACGGAGATCCACAGGCTGCCGATGGAGCCCACGCCGGAGCCCATGTCGAAGCCGAAGGCGAAGGGGAGTCGCCAGAGGCACTGGGGGAGCAGGACGAGCGGGATGAGGTGGGCCACGCGCTCGGCCCAGCGGGGTACGGGGACTGCGGTCGTCGTCATGCCCATGAGCATTCCGCGCGGCCGCGCGGAGATCGTCACCGCACACGCCGAACCGCCTCCGCCGTGCGGCGGAGGCGGTGGTCGTCCCTGAGGAAGGAGCGGACAGGGCGGACAACGGAGCCCGTCCGGCGTTTGAGGACGAGGCCGAAGGCTGATCGGCCGGTTCTGGCACGCTTCGCGAGGGACCGCGACGGCCGGGCGATGGCCCCGGGCCGCTCCTCCTCTGGTCGAAGGAGCGGGCGGGGCGTTCACCACCGCACTGGCTCGCCCCGAGCCGCCGCGGTCCTCGTCCCCCCGCGGCTGCCGGGCGCCACCCCTCATCCGGGCGCACGGCATCGCGGGATCCGCGCTGGGGGACCGACCTCCCGTCAAGTCCCCGGCGCAGTCTGGGTGGTGATGGCCGGTCAGTCCTCGCGCAGGGCGCGGACCGCCTCCTCCACGCGCTTGCCGTAGTCGGCGTCGGCGGCGTGGAAGTGGGCGAGGTTCTTCTCGACGACGTCCTCGCGGGACACCTGGGACAGACCGCCCGCGATGTTCGCGACCAGGCGGGAACGCTCCTCCTGTGACATCAGCCGGTAGAGCTCACCGGCCTGGAAGAAGTCGTCGTCCTTGGTGTGGGCGGGCGCCTCGTGCGTGCCGGTGTGGCCGGTCACGGCCAGCGGCGCGGAGAGCGGCCTGCCGGTCTCGGCGGGGCCGTCGTAGGAGTTGGGCTCGTAGTTCTTGCGCTCGCGGCCGTAGGCGTTGGTGGCCATGAAGCCGTCGCGGCCGTAGTTGTCCGCGGTGGTCGCCTTCGGCGCGTTCACCGCGAGCTGGGTGTGGTTCACGCCCAGGCGGTAGCGGTGCGCGTCGGCGTACGCGAACAGTCGGCCCTGGAGCATCTTGTCCGGCGAGGGGCCGATGCCCGGCACGAAGTTGTTCGGCGAGAAGGCGGCCTGCTCGACCTCGGCGAAGACGTTGTCGGGGTTGCGGTCGAGGACCAGGCGGCCCACGCGCTGGAGCGGGTAGTCGCTGTGCGGCCACACCTTCGTCAGGTCGAAGGGGTTGAAGCGGTAGTGCGCCGCGTCCGCCGCCGGCATCAGCTGCACGTGCAGCGTCCAGGACGGGTTCACCCCGCGCTCGATGGCCTGGAGCAGGTCCGTCTGGTGGGAGTTGGGGTCCTTGCCCGCGATCTCGGCGGCCTGCTCGGAGGACAGGCTGCGGATGCCCTGGTTCGTCTTGAAGTGGTACTTGACGAAGAAGGCCTCGCCCTGGGCGTTGGTCCACTGGTAGGTGTGCGAGCCGTAGCCGTTCATGTGCCGGTACGAGGCCGGGATGCCGCGGTCGCCCATCAGCCAGGTCACCTGGTGCGTGGCCTCGGGGGCGTGCGCCCAGAAGTCCCAGACGTTGTCCGGCTCCTGCTTGCCCGTGAACGGGTCGCGTTTCTGCGAGTGGATGAAGTCGGGGAACTTCAGCGGGTCCTTGATGAAGAAGACCGGGGTGTTGTTGCCGACGAGGTCGTAGTTGCCCTCCTCGGTGTAGAACTTCAGGGCGAAGCCGCGCGGGTCGCGGACGGCGTCGGCGCCGCCGAGGTTGTCGGCCACGGTCGAGAAGCGCAGGAAGACCTCGGTGCGCTTGCCGACCTCGCTGAGGAAGTCGGCGTGGGTGAAGCCGGTGACGTCGTCGGTCACCTCGAAGTAGCCGTACGCGCCCGAGCCGCGGGCGTGCACCACGCGCTCCGGGATGCGCTCGCGGTTGAAGCGGGCGAGCTTCTCCAGGAGGTGCTGGTCCTGGAGGAGGAGCGGGCCGCCGACGCCTGCGGTGGCGGAATGCTGGTTGTCGGCGACAGGGGCGCCGGACTCGGTGGTGAGCACGCGCTTCGGCATGGTGGTAGGTCGGCCTTCCGTGCAGAACTGCATGGGCTGCTGAGGTGACGCGAGCGTAGAGATGCCGGATCCATCACGTCAACAGTTTGTTGAAGTTCGAGGTGGGGTGGGGTTCCGGGCCGCGGCGACGCCTGGGCGCGACAGGACAGGTGTCAGCGCCGCCACGGCCCGGAAGTCTGGGGTGGATCAGGCGGCCGGGCCGCCGGAGAGCCGCTCGACGGAGCGGAGCAGCGCGGAGTGGTCGAGGCCGCCGTCGCCCTGGGCGCGCAGGCTGGCGACGAGCTGGGCCACCACGGCGCCGACGGGCAGCGCGGCGCCGACGTTGCGGGCGGCGTCGGTGACGATGCCCATGTCCTTGTGGTGCAGGTCGATGCGGAAGCCCGGCTTGAAGTCCCGGTTCAGGAAGTTGTCCTTCTTGCGGGTCAGGACGGTCGACCCGGCGAGCCCGCCGCCCAGCACCTCGAGGGCCGCGGCCAGGTCCACGCCGGACTTCTCCAGGAAGACCACGGCCTCGGCGCAGGCCTGGATGTTGACCGCGACGATGAGCTGGTTGGCGGCCTTCACGGTCTGGCCCGAGCCGTGCGGGCCGCACAGCACGACGGTCTTGCCGAGGGCGTCGAACAGCGGCTCGGCCGTGTCGAAGTCCGCCTGCTCGCCGCCGACCATGATGGACAGGACGGCCTCGATCGCGCCGGCCTCGCCGCCGGAGACCGGGGCGTCGAGCACCCGGATCCCCTTGGCCGCGGCGGCCTTCGCGAGGTCCACGGAGGTCTGCGGGGTGATCGACGACATGTCGATGAGCAGCGCGCCGGACCTGGCGTTCTCCAGGATGCCGTCGGGGCCGTAGGCGATGGCCTCGACCTGTGGCGACGCGGGCACCATCGTCACGATGACGTCGGCGTCGCGCACGGCGTCGGCGATCGAGGCGGCCGCGGTGCCGCCCGCGGCGGCGAGCCGGTCCAGCTTGTCCTGCTCCAGGGTGTAGCCGGTGACGGGGTAACCGGCCTTGATCAGGTTCTCGGACATGGGCGAGCCCATGATCCCGAGTCCGATCCACGCGACCTTGGGGAGCGTGCTCATGAGGGAACCTCTCTAACTGCTCGGATACGTGGGTGAGTCGCCCCGAAGGGGCGCGGGGAACTGCGCGACCAGCCCCAACGGACCCGCAGGCAATCGACGGCACATCGCGGCAATTCCAGCGAAGCGCTTAGCCGCGGGCGCCGGCCGGGAGCCAGTCGAAGGACTCGTGGCTCGGCCGGTCGCCGGGCTTGTACTCCAGGCCGACCCGGCCCTCGTACCCGGCCTTGCGCAGCTGGTCGAGCAGGTCCTCCAGGGGGAGCGACCCGGTGCCGGGGGCGCCGCGCCCCGGGTTGTCGGCGATCTGCACGTGGGCCGTCTTGTCGGCGTACGCGGCGATCACCTGCGGCAGGTCCTCTCCGTTCATGGAGAGGTGGTACAGGTCCATGAGGAACTTCGCGTTGCCGAGCCCGGTGGCCTCGTTGACCTTGTCCACGACCTCGATGGCCTGGGGGGCGCTGACGATCGGGCAGTGCGGCGACTCGGGGGCGTTCAGCGCCTCGATCAGCAGCACCGCGCCCACGCGGTCGGCGGCGCGGGCGGCGAGCACCAGGTTCTCCAGGGCGAGTTCGTCCTGGGCGGCCGGGTCGACGCCGTCGACGCGGTTGCCGTACAGGGCGTTGAGCGCGGTGCAGCCGAGGGCCTGGGCGAAGTCCGCGGCGACGTCGACGTTCGCGCGGAACTTCTCGCTCTCCTCGCCGGGGATCGACAGGGCGCCCCGGTCGGGGCCCGGCAGCTGCCCGGCGTAGAAGTTCAGGCCCACCAGCTGGACGCCCGCGTCCTCGATCGCCTGCTTCAGGGCGTCGAGCTCGGAGCGCTCGGGGGTGGGGGTCTCGACCCAGGGCCACCACAGCTCGACGGCCTTGAACCCCGCCGCGGCGGCGGCCGCGGGGCGCTCCAGGAGCGGGAGCTCGGTGAAGAGGATCGACAGGTTCACATCGAAGCGCTGCTCGGAGAATCCCATGGGGCTTCCGCGCTCCTTCCGTAGTGCCGTGGCCGGGGCGCGGTGGGGCCGGGATGTCGTGGCCGGAGCGCCGAGGGCTGATTTCGTATGGCGGAAGTTTGTTTCTGCTTGATGGAAGACTGCCTCCGTTCCGCGGAAGCTGTCAAGAGGGGCTGCCGCAGATTCCGGAGTCCGAAGTAGGTTGAGCCCGTGCGATTGAGAGTGGAGTTCACGACCGAGCCCTTCGATCTGGACGAGGCGCCCCCGCACGCGGTGGTCGCCCGCGAGGTGGTCCAGGGGGCGGGCCTCGACGCCGTGGACGTCGGCCCGTTCGGCAACACCGCGGAGGGTGACGCCGACGCCGTGCTCGCCGCGGTGGACGCGATGCTGCGCCGCTCCCTGAAGGCGGGCGCCACCCGCGTCTCGCTCCAGGTGAACGTCCTGGGCGCCGGAGAGGGGGAGGGCTGATGCCGGGGCCCGGCGACGACCCCTTCGCCCTCGCGGTGAAGCCGCTGGTGGACGCGATGGGCGGGCGGATGCTGGCCCCCGAGGAGGCGGGCGAGGACGACGTCGTGCTCGCCTGGGAGGGCCGGGACGTCGTGGCCGTGCGGCTGCCGCAGCTCGCCGACTCCCTGGACCACATCCTGCTCGCCCTGGAGCGCAAGCACGGCAAGCCCCTCGCGGAGCTCGACCGCAAGGCCAAGCAGGAGGTCGTGCGCGCCCTGGAGGCGCGCGGCGCCTTCGCTGTGCGCCATGGCGTGGAAACGGTCGCCACGGCGATCGGCGTGAGCAGGTTTACGGTCTACAACTATCTGAATCGCTCCACGTAGCCACCGCCGGACGGGCTCTTGCGAGCCCGTCCGGTGTGTGAGGACGGGGCGCGAAGCGCCGATGAAGCTGCGCCCCCCTGGCCCGGGGTCTTTGTTCTCGAAGTTTTCAACAAAGTGTTGACGTCGACTTTCGGACGGCGTTAGCTATGCGCAGCCCGTCCAGCACAAAGGCCCCGGAGGCCCCCGTGACTTCGAGCACCAAGACGCCGGGCCTCGCCCGGTTCAACGCCCTCGACGAGGCCGCGGCGCGCACCGCACTCCACGAGGCCTGCGCCTCGACCGTCTGGGGCGACACGATCCTGGCCCGGCGCCCCTTCGCCACCGCCGACGCCCTGTACGCCGCGAGCGACGCCGCCACGGCCGAGCTGACCGCGGCCGACCTGGCCGAGGCGATGGCGGGACACCCGCCGATCGGCCGCCCCGAGCCGGGCGACCCGACCTCCTCCCGCGAGCAGCGGGGCATGGCCGGGGCGTCCGCGGAGCTCAAGGCCGAGATGCTCGAACTCAACCTGGCCTACCAGGACAGGTTCGGCCACGTCTTCCTCATCTGTGCCACCGGCAGGACCGGGGAGCAGATGCGGGACGCGGTCAGGGACCGGATCGGCAACACGCCCGAGCGTGAACGCGAGATCGTCCGCGCCGAGCTGGGCAAGATCAACAGGATCCGCCTTGCCCGACTCGTCGACGTCGTTGAAGAGGACTGACGCAGCATGAGCACAAGCACCACGGCCTCGGTGTCCACGCACATCCTGGACACCTCGGTCGGCCGCCCGGCCGCGGCGGTCGCCGTCCAGCTCTCTGCCCGCAGCGGGGGAGCCGCGGACTGGCGGGAGCTCGGCGGCTCGGCGACCGACGCGGACGGGCGCTGCAAGGACCTCCCGGCGCTGCCGGAGGGCACCACCCATGTGCGCCTCGACTTCGCCGTCGAGCCGTACTTCCTGAGCAAGCAAGCCAAGCAAGCCGAGGCGCAGCAGGACGCCCCCGCGAATCGGGACAGCGGTGCGTTCTTTCCAGAAGTAGGGATCACGTTCGCCGTCAATCCCGGCGAGCACTACCACGTACCGCTGCTGCTCAACCCGTTCGGCTACTCCGTATATCGAGGGAGCTAGCGATGCCGACGATCCTGGGACAGAACCAGTACGGCAAGGCCGAGAACCGAGTCGTAAAGATCACGCGGGACGGCGACACCCACCACATCAAGGACCTGAACGTCTCCGTCGCCCTCTCCGGCGACCTGGACGACGTCCACTACAACGGCTCGAACGCCAACTGCCTGCCGACGGACACCACGAAGAACACCTGCTTCGCCTTCGCCAAGGAACACGGCATCGAGTCCGCCGAGGCCTACGGCATCCACCTCGCCCGGCACTTCGTGGACAGCCAGCCCTCCATCCACCGGGCGCGCATCCGCATCGAGGAGTACTCCTGGGAGCGCATCGCCGCTTCCGACAGCAACTCCCAGTTCATCGGCGCCGACGAGGTCAAGCACTCCTTCGTGCGCAAGGGCCAGGAGACCCGCCTCGCCCAGATCACGTACGACGGCAAGGACTTCGAGGTACTCAGCGGTCTGAAGGACCTGACCGTCATGAACACCACGAACTCGGAGTTCTGGGGCTACATCAAGGACAAGTACACGACGCTCAAGGAGGACTACGACCGCATACTCGCCACGTCCCTGTCGACGTGGTGGCGGTACACCTGGACGAGCGACGACCAGCGCACGCCGAGCTGGAACAAGTCCTACGAGCAGGCGAAGAAGCACATCCTCCAGGCCTTCGTGGAGACGTACTCCCTCTCGCTCCAGCAGACGCTCTACCAAATGGGCTCGCGGGTCATCAACAACCGCGGCGAGATCGACGAGATCCGCTTCTCCGCGCCCAACAAGCACCACTTCCGCCAGGACCTCTCCTTCTGCGGCCTCGACAACGACGCCAAGGAGGGCGCGGTCTACTACGCCGCGGACCGTCCCTACGGCCTCATCGAGGCCACGATCCTGCGCGACGGCGCCGAGGCCAAGATCCCGGTCGACATGACCAACCTCTGACGCGGGACGCGCGCCCCGCCCGCCGCAGGGGCGGGGCGCGCCACACCGGAGGGAACGACAGCTATGGCACAGCCTGCCGAAGGGCCGACCGACGGCCCGTGTTCCACCCCGCCGGACGCATGCCACCCGGTGGATGAGAAGCTCCACGTCTCGCGGCTCGTCCCCGCCGCGCTCCAGCACATCGCCGCCATGTACGCGGGTGTCGTCACTCCTCCGCTCATCATCGGTCAGGCCGTCGGCCTCGACGCCGCCGCGCAGACCCGGCTCATCGCGGCCGGCCTGCTCATCGCCGGACTCGCCACGCTCCTGCAGACGCTCGGCGTCAGAGGCGTCGTCGGCAACCGGCTGCCCTTCGTCAACGCGGCCTCCTCCGCGGGCATCGCGCCGATGCTCGCCATCGCCGAGACCAGCGCCACGGGCCACCAACTCCCGGCGATCTACGGCGCGGTGATGGTCGCCGGGCTCTTCTGCCTCGTCGTCGGACCGTTCTTCGGGCGGCTCCTGCGGTTCTTCCCGCCGCTGGTCACCGGCGTCGTCATCACGCTCATCGGCGTCACGCTCATGCCGGTGCCCGTCGGCTGGGCCCAGGGCGGCGACAAGGAGGCCGCCGACTTCGGCGACATGCGCTACCTCGCGCTCGCCGCGTTCACGCTCGTGGTGATCCTGCTCTTCCAGCGGTTCGCGCGCGGCTTCTTCCAGCAAGTGGCCCTGCTCATGGGCCTGTTGATCGGCACGCTCGTGGCGGTCCCGTTCGGGCTCGCGGACTTCTCCGCGCTGCGGTCCGCGCCGGTCGCGGCCCTGCCCACGCCCTTCGCCGCGGGAGCGCCGGAGTTCCAGCCGGCGGCGATCCTCTCGCTGTGCATCGTGATGCTCGTGCTCATGACCGAGTCCAGCGCGGGCATGCTCGCGCTCGGCGAGATCTGCGAGCGCAGGACCGACGGCGCCACCATCACCCGGGGCCTGCGCACCGACGGCATCGCCACCCTCGTCGGACCCGTCTTCGGCGGCTTCCCGACCTCGGCCTTCGCCCAGAACGTGGGCGTGGTCTCGCTGACCCGGGTGCGCAGCCGCTACGTCGTCGCCGTCGCGGGCGGCGCCCTGATCGTGCTCGGCGCCTTCCCCGTGCTCGGCGCGGTCGTCAGCCTCGTACCGATGCCGGTGCTCGGCGGCGCGGGCATCGTGCTCTTCGGCTCCATCGCGGTCAGCGGCATCCGCACGCTGTCCGAGGCGGGCCTCGACGACAGCTCCAACATCGTCCTGGTCGCGGTGGCGCTCGGCGCGGGCATCATCCCGCTCGCCGCGCCCGCCTTCTACGCCGACTTCCCGGCCTGGGCGCAGACCGTGCTCGGCTCGGGGATCAGCGCGGGCGCGCTGGTCGCCGTCGCACTGAACCTGTTCTTCCACCATCTCGGCACCCGTGACAGCGCGCACAGCGAGGTCGCGGCACTCAAATCCCCCTAGGGTCCTGCCGTGCCCTCCCCGGCTCCCCAGGAGCGGGGGCCCTCCACGCCACCCACCCGAGAAGGAAGCACCATGGCACCTTCGGCAGCCCCGCAGCGCACCGTCATCGAGAACGTCGCGATCGCGACCGTCGACGCCGAGGACACCGAGTACGCCTCCGGCCACCTAGTCGTCGCCGGGAACCGGATCGAGTCCCTCGGCGCCGGAAAGGCCCCCGAGGGCCTGGAGAACGTCGTACGCCGCATCGACGGCACCGGACACCTCGCCACGCCCGGCCTGATCAACACGCACCACCACTTCTACCAGTGGATCACCCGCGGCCTCGCCACCGACCACAACCTCTTCGACTGGCTGGTGGCGCTGTACCCGACGTGGGCGCGCATCGACGAGGACATGGTCCGCGCCGCCGCCCGCGGCTCCCTCGCGATGATGGCCCGCGGCGGCGTCACCACCGCCATGGACCACCACTACGTGTACCCGCGGGGCTCCGGCGACCTCTCCGGGGCCATCATCGGGGCGGCCCGCGACATGGGCGTGCGCTTCACCCTCGCCCGCGGCTCCATGGACCGCAGCGAGAAGGACGGCGGCCTGCCGCCGGACTTCGCCGTGGAGAGCCTGGAGGGCGCGCTCGCGGCCACGGAGGAGACCGTGCGGGCGCACCACGACGCGTCCTTCGACGCCATGACGCAGGTCGCCGTCGCGCCCTGCTCGCCGTTCTCCGTCTCCACCGAACTCATGGCGCAGGGAGCGGAGTTGGCCCGCCGCCTGGGGGTGCGGCTGCACACGCACGGCAGCGAGACGGTGGAGGAGGAGAAGTTCTGCCACGAGCTGTTCGGCAAGGGGCCGACGGACTACTTCGAGTCCACGGGCTGGCTGGGTGACGACGTGTGGATGGCGCACTGCGTCCACATGAACGACTCCGACATCGCCGCGTTCGCCAGGACCGGCACGGGCGTGGCCCACTGCCCGTCCTCCAACGCCCGGCTCGCGGCGGGCATCGCCCGCGTCCCCGACCTGCTCGCCGCCGGGGTGCCCGTCGGGCTCGGCGTGGACGGCACCGCCTCCAACGAGTCCGGCGAGCTCCACACCGAGCTGCGCAACGCCCTGCTCATCAACCGGCTCGGCGCCCACAAGGAAGCCGCCCTGAACGCCCGCCAGGCCCTGCGGCTGGGCACCTACGGAGGCGCGCAGGTCCTCGGCCGCGCGGGCCAGATCGGCTCCCTGGAGGCGGGCAAGCTCGCCGACCTGGTCCTGTGGAAGATCGACGGCATCGGACACTCCACGATCGCCGACCCGGTCACCGCACTCGTCTTCGGCGCCGCCGCGCCGGTGACCCTCTCCCTCGTCGACGGCGAGCCCGTGGTCGAGCACGGCCGTCTGCTGACGGCCGACGAGGACGCCATCGCCCGCGCCGCGCGGGACGAGGCACAGCGACTCGCGCGCATCGCCGCCGAGAGCTGAACCCCCACAGCTCCGGTCAGGGGGGACGGCCCCTGACCGGAGACCCGAGCAGCCGAGCGGGCTGCTCGGGTGCCGCCCCGGAACGTGGCCCAAAGCCTCACGTTCCCGGGGCGGTCAGCACTGCCTGGGCGCACGACAACCGCATACCGAGCACGTCTCGCACCACCTCCCAGAAGCGAAAAGCGCCGGCCCAGGGGCCGGGGCCGGAAAACAACCGGAGGAGCCGCCGTGGCGAACAAGCCCAGGTTCACCAAGCAAGGCACCACCCCAGACGAGACCGACGGAGGGCCCCCGACGGAGCCCAGGCACCCCGTCGACGAGAAGCTCCCCCCGCTGAAGATGGCCACCACCGGCCTGCAGCACGTCGCCGCGATGTACGCGGGCGTCGTGGCGCCGCCGCTGATCGTCGGCGCGGCGGTGGGCCTGTCCGCCACCGAACTGACCTTCCTCACCGGGGCCTGTCTGTTCACCGCGGGCCTGGCCACGTTCCTGCAGACCCTCGGCGTCTGGAACATCGGCGCCCGCCTTCCGTTCGTCAACGGCGTCACCTTCGCGGGCGTCGCGCCGATGCTCGCGGTGGTGGACTCCACCAAGGACAAGGACGACGCGCTGCCCGTCATCTTCGGCGCGGTGATCGTCGCCGGGATCCTCGGTTTCGTCGCCGCCCCGTTCTTCTCCAAGGCGGTCCGCTTCTTCCCGCCCGTCGTCACGGGCACGGTCATCACCCTCATCGGCATCTCCCTGATGCCGGTGGCCTTCGGCTGGGCCCAGGGCCCGAACCCCGCGGCCGACGACTACGGTTCGCGGAAGTTCCTGGCCCTCGCGGGCATCACGCTGCTGATCGTGCTGCTGCTCCGCCGGTTCACGCGCGGCTTCGTCAAGCAGATCGCCGTCCTGCTCGGCCTGGTCGTCGGCACCCTCGTGGCGATCCCGTTCGGCGTGACGGACTTCGACCCGGTCACGCAGGCGGACGTGGTCGGCTTCCCGACGCCGTTCCACTTCGGCGCCCCGCAGTTCACGGCGGCCGCGATCGTCTCCCTGTGCGTCGTCATGGTCGTCTCCATGACGGAGTCCACGGCCGACATGCTCGCGCTCGGCGAGATCGTCGACCGGCCCGCCGACGAGAAGACCATCGCGGCGGGCCTGCGCGCCGACACCCTCGGCTCGGCGGTCAGCCCGCTGTTCAACGGCTTCATGTGCAGCGCCTTCGCGCAGAACATCGGCCTCGTGGCGATGACGAAGATCCGCAGCCGCTACGTCGTGGCGACCGGCGGCGGCTTCCTCGTCCTGATGGGCCTGTGCCCGATGGCGGCCTCGCTGATCGCGGTCGTGCCCCGGCCGGTCCTCGGCGGCGCGGGCGTCGTCCTCTTCGGCTCGGTCGCCGCCAGCGGCATCCAGACCCTGGTCAAGGCGGGCCTGGACAAGGACAACAACGTCCTGATCGTCGCGGTGTCCCTCGCCGTCGGCCTCATCCCGATCTCGGCGCCGGAGTTCTACCACGCGTTCCCGGAGACCGCGAGGATCATCCTGGACTCCGGCATCTCCACGGGCTGCGTCGCCGCGGTGGTCCTCAACCTCCTCTTCAACCACATCGGCAGGGGCAGCGAGGACGACGAGGTCACCGCCCCGATGGAACCCGGCGACGAGATCTCGGAGTCCCGGGTCCCCAAGCAGGCGACCGCGCACTGACCGCCCGGCCGGGGGTGGTGCTCACGCCCCGCCCCCGCGTCCTCAGCGCCCCAGCTCGGCGAGCGCGGCCACCAGTGGCTCGGGGTCGAGGGGGCCGACGTGCGGGGCCGTGGCGAAGTTCCGTACGCGGAAGGGGTTGCCGGGCGTCCGCTCGTCCGCGGCGGCGATCATGAGGTCCTGGAGGGCCGGGGTGACGAGGCGGTCCTTGCCGAAGCGCAGATACGTGCGCGGCACCCGGCCCCAGGTCCCGGTCCCGCCCACGGCGCGGTCGGTGGCCACCCGGTTCGACTCGTCGGGCTGGAGTCCGGCGAGCATGCTCCGGAAGGCGGCGTCGGGGTAGTCCGCGCAGACCATCTCCTTGAGCAGTGCGAGGTCCTTGGCGTCGCCGGTGCGGAGGTTGAGGCGGATCACGCCCAGGGCCGCCGGGTCGCCGACGACCTGTTCGTCGGGCACGATCGCGTCGGCGGCCTCGGGGGTGCCCATGCAGGCGGCGATGGTGGGGAAGGCGGGGCCGGGGCAGTACGCCGCCATGTAGACGAGGTGCTCCAGGAGTTCGGGCACGGCGTCGGCGACCCGGCTGACGGAGACGCCGCCCATGCTGTGCCCGACGAGCACCACCTTGCCGTCGCGGGCGCCGCGGGCCGCCCGGCGCACCACGCCGGTGACCCGCCGCTCGAAGTCGTCGAGTCCGATCCGCCCGAGCGGCGTCGGCTCGGTCGCGAGCGCCGCCAGGTCCTGTGTCTGGTAGGAGGCGGGGAGGTACGCCTCCGCTCCGTGGTAGGGCTGGTCCACCGCGACGACGCGGTGTCCGCGCAGGGTCAGCTCCCGGGCGACGGGGGCCCAGAAGGCGCCCGCGCTGTTGGTGCCGTGCACGAGGACGTACGTGTGCTCCGTCGTGATCGCGTCAGTCATGGTCGCGAACGTAGACAGTCCGGGGGTGCGCCGACAAGAGCCCTTCGGGTCAGCCGGGGCGCAAGGCGCGCACGGCCCCCCACGGGCCGTGCGCACCTCGTGTTCCGCGGCGGGCCGCCGCTCAGCGGTCGATGCGGTACGACTCGCCGTAGACCTTCCACGCCAGCGGCGGGTCAAGGTTCAGGTTCTTCTTGGTGAGGAAGACGCGCTGGGCGGTGTCCACGCGGCTGGTGTCCTCGTGGGCCTCCTCCTGCTTCATGGCCCAGACCCGGGCGTCGAGGAAGGCGTGGAGGTACTTGGTCTCGTCGCCGCCCTGCGCCGGGGGCTTGGCGGTGCGCAGGGCGCGCTTGCGGATGCTGCTGAAGCTGGTGCTGTCGCCGCCGTCACCGTGCATGACGATCGCGTCGTAGTACGCGAACTGGCCCAGGGCGCCGATGCCGTCGGCCTTGCCCTGCTTGACGGCCGGGTTGAAGTAGACGCGGTCGCGCTCGTCGTTCTGCGTCTGCTGGAAGGCCGGGTCCTTGGCGGCCTTCTCCCAGTCCTTGGTGTAGTTGGGGTCCAGGCCGGCGTGCGAGTCGGAGCCGTTCACGCGGCGCAGCGCGGGCAGGTACTTCTCCAGGACGTTGCCGGGCTTGCGCTTGGCGTAGAGCTCGACGAGGTCGAGCATGTCGCCGGTGCCGGAACAGAAGCCGATGATCCCCGCGGTGTAGCCGCGCTTGTCGCCGATGTCCTCGATGTACTTGTACTGCGCCTTCCAGTCGAGCGAGGAGTTCTCCGCGCTGGAGACCAGCTTCATGGCGATCTCCTTCTTCGCCGGGTCGTCCAGGCCCACGGCGGCGGAGCTCGCGGGGGCGGTGGCGCGGGGCGCGGGCGCGGCGCCCGCGGTCTGGGTGGCTATCAGGGGGCTCGCTATCAGGGCGGCGCCCATCAGACCTATGACGGTGCGCCGTGTGCTGGTGCGGCGGGGGGTGGGGCGGGAGTGCAACGGAACCTCCAGAGGGGGGAGTTCGTGGTGCCGTGCGTGGGCCGTGCTTTGTTAGGAAGGTTTCCTACCAGAAATCGAAGATGACGTATACCCGTCAAGCACGGTCCGGTGCGCGGCCCGGCGCGCGTCCGGTGCGGGCCCGGTCCGCCGCCCGGCCCGGTCCGGTTCGCGGCACGGGAGTCACGGCGGTCCCCCGACGCGGCACGAGGGCGCGTCCCAGAGGGCCCACGAGCGCGCTCGTACATGGCCGGTCATCGCCCTAGTCGCTGCTCACGCTGGTCCGTACGATCCCAACACCCTCAGCCTCCGCTCATCGCACGCCGACCGGTCGCCGACCCGTGAGCGGACCGCGTGAGCGGACCCGTGCGATGGCTGAGTCAGTTCCTCCCAGCACACGCTCCATCCCCCACCTCGCGGCGGCACGCCCTGCGTGCGTGCCGTCACGGGCCGAAGCACTCGATGGGAGAACCACGAACATGTCCGCTGCACTGCTCGCGGGTGGCGCCCTCGCCACCCTGCTCGCCGCGGGTCTGCCCGCTCACGACCCGACCGAGATCAGCGACCCGCCGCCCGACAAGATCGTGATCGAGATCGCGACCGTGAACGGCTCGGGTTGCCCCAGAGGGACGGCAGCCGTCGCCGTCTCCGAGGACAACACGGCGTTCACCGTCACCTACAGCGACTACCTCGCCCAGGCGGGCGGCAACTCCGCCCCCACGGCGTTCCGCAAGAACTGCCAGCTCAGCCTGATCGTGCACGTCCCGCAGGGCTTCACCTACGCGATCGCGAGCGCCGACTACCGCGGCTTCGCCTCGCTGGAGCGGGGCGCCAAGGGCACCGAGAAGGCCTCGTACTACTTCCAGGGCTCGCCGGACACCGGCGCCAAGTCCCACGCCTTCACCGGCCCGGTCGCGGACAACTGGCAGGCCACCGACGAGACCGAGGTCACCCAGCTGGTCTGGGCGCCCTGCGGCAAGAAGCGCAACTTCAACATCAACACCGAGCTGCGGGTGGACATCGGCAGCTCGGACCGGACCAAGACCAGCTTCATGACGATGGACTCCACCGACGGGGCCATCAGCACCGTCTACCGCGTGAAGTGGAAGGAGTGCCCGCGCTGACCCGGCTCGGCTGAGGTGCTGACCAGCTAGTTCCTGGCGAGGGGGCCGTGCCTCCGGCGGGACCGACCGCCGTCCGGAGGCACGGCGACGACACCGGGCCCCGCGTCAGCGGGACCCGGCGAGGGCGTCGCGCACCCTCTTCGCGATCGCGTACGTGTCTCCGGTGGGGGTCACGGCGAGGCGCCCCGGGTCGCGGATCCACCGGTCCTCCAGAGCGAACCAGTCGACGGGCTCCGGCGCGCGGCCCTCGTCGAGGGCGGCCCGCAGCGCGTCGAAGTACGTCGTCCAGCGCAGCCGGTACAGACCGCCGACGAGGCCCGCCCACTCGCGGTTGGCGTAGTCCTTCAGGCCCGCGTCGGCCCCGGCGCGGGTGCCCCACACGGTGACCAACGACAGTTGGTCGTAGGCCAGTTGGTCCCGCTCGCGCTCGTCGGCGCCGCACGCGCGGGCATCCGCCACCCACCGCCCGAGCAGCTGCCCGGCGTCGGTGGCGGCGAGGCGGTCGAGCAGGCCGAGCAGGCGCAGCCAGGTGCGGGTGAGCCGCTCGAAGCGGGCGGTGTCCCGCGCGTCGTACGCGGCCTTGATCCGGGGCAGCAGCACCCGGCTCCGGTTGGACAGCGCCTGCCGCGCCACGTCGAGCAGATCGCGCCGGTACGCCACCGAGTCCCGCAACTCCCGGCGTACCAGGAGGAGGTGGTCGAGCGCTGGCTCGAAGTCCGCTGCCGGATAGCGGAGGTCCTTCGGCGACCAGGAGGCGGCGGAGCGCACGGTCAGGCCGGGCCGGGCGCCGAACAGGCCGTCGGCACCCTCGGCCCACGCGTCGGCGCGGGTGGTGCCGTAGCAGGTGCGCCGCAGCACGTCCCAGGCGCGCGCGGCATGCGCGTCGGCGCCGCCGTACCGGCTGGTGGCCCACTGCGTGAACCACTCCTTGAGGTCCAACTCGCCTTGTCTCCAGGCGAGTTCGGAGAACAGCTCGAAGGCGGCCGGGTTGTTGTCGGCGGCCTCCGGCAGCAGGGCGATGCCGCGCAGGGCGCTGCCGTCCTTGGTGCGCCACCGCTCGTACAGCTCCGCCCAGTCGGGCGTGTTCGCGCCGAGCGCGGTGTGCCCGCCGAAGTTCCAGATCGAGCCGAAGGCGTACGGCGTGCCGCCCCAGTCGGCCTCGCGGTCGGTGACGTACGGGAAGCGGTCGGACAGGCCGTCGACGACGAGCATGCGGTCCTTGTCGACGGCGTCCGTGAGGGCCTTCGGCGGGTTGTGCTGCCAGCCGAGGATCACCCACAGGGCGTCCGGGCGCGCGGCCCGCAGCGCCCGCTCGACGGCGCGCGCGGCCTCGCCCACCGGCACGTCACCGGGTTTCCCGCCCTCGTGCAGCAGGTCCATCTTGTACATCGTGGACGGCCCGAGGAGCTCGCCCTGGACGCGGTAGAAGGCGGCGGCGACCCGCGCGAAGGGGTCGGTGCGCGGATCCAGCCAGTCGGGCCGTGCGAAGCCCACCCAGTCGCCCTGCGGCACGGTCCGCGCGCCCGGGTTCCGCGCGGCGAAGCCGGGCGGGACGGTGCCGAAGTAGCCGGGGAACACGGGTGTCATGCCGAGCGCCCGCAGCCGGTCCGCGATGCGCCGCCCGAGCCGGGCGCGGTGCTCCAGGAGCTGTCGCGAGACCGGGTGCGGGAAGGCCGCCATGTTCTGCAGCAGCCACCACGGCTGGTGCGCGGGCCCCGGCACCCAGGCCCGCAGCTCCTCGTCCCCGTACCCGAACTCCTGGAACACCCGGTGGTGGACGGCGTCCGCGCCCGTGTGCACCAGGACCTCGTTGTAGCCGTGCAGCGCGAGCACGTCGATCTCGCGCTCCCAGTAGGCCCAGTCGTGGTAGGCGTTCGTGTAGCCGTCGTTGGTGTCGTTGAGGGCGAAGCGGTGCGGGGCGTTGGCCCGGCCGGTGAGCGGCGCGCCGGGGGCCGGGAGCGCCTTCGGCAGGGCGAGCTGGTGCCCCGCCCAGGTGATGTTGGCGTGGCAGACGTGCTTCAGGTAGTGGTACAGGCCCTTGAGCTGGACGGCCGGGGTCGGTCCCGCGACGGTGAGACGGCCGCGCGTCCCGGAGACGCGATAGGTGTCCGGGGCCCCGGACACCTCGAACGCGATCTGCTCGGCGTGCCGGGGCAGCAGCCGCCGCGCGGCGGCCGCTGCGCCCCCGGGGTCCCCGCTCGGGCCCACGGCCGCCCGCGACGCACCGTCGGCGGCGTGCCCTCCGGAGCAGGCCGCGGCGGCCCCGGCCGTGCCGGCGAGGGCGGTCAGCAGAGTGCGGCGGGGCAGGGGGGACATCGGGGCTCCCGGGGTCGGGCGGGCGGGGCGGACACCGAGGTGACTCCTGCCCCGGACGCCCCCGTCCGCTAACCACCCGTCAGAGAATCCGCGGCGCGCACCACACCGGCGAGCAAGGAGATTCATCGGATCAGAACGCCCGGAAGAGGCGGATCGTTTGAAGCCGAGAGGAAGTGGATCCCATTGACATCCGATGTATCCGCTCCTACGTTCCCGAGCGTCCCGTAGCTGAACCCGAGCGTCCCGTAGACGAACAGGAGCCGCTCATGCGACGAAGAGTCACCACGCTCGCCCTGCTCCTCACCGCCGCCGCCCTGCCGCTGTCCGCCGTGACGCCCGCGCAGGGGGAGGCCCGGCCCCAGCGGGCCGCGGGCCCCGGTACGGACCACGCCGCCGACGACCCCTTCACGGCCGACCGCACCCGCTGGTTCCGCCAGGACCGGTTCGGCATGTTCATCCACTTCGGCGCGTACTCCCAGCTGGAGGGCGAGTACGCGCGCCCCGACGGCACGGTCTGCCGCAACGCCGAGTGGATCAAGCGCCAGTGCAAGATCCCGACGGCCGAGTACGAGCGGCGGGCGCGGTCGTTCGATCCGGCCGACTTCGACGCCGGGGCCGTCGTGAAGGCGGCGAAGGACGCCGGGATGAAGTACATCGTGATCACGTCCAAGCACCACGAGGGCTACGCGATGTGGCCGACGAAGGTCAACTCCTGGAACCTGCGCGACCATTCGTCGTTCGACAAGAAGCGCGACATCCTCGCCGAGCTGAAGCGCGCCGCCGACGCGGCGGGCATCAAGCTCGGCTTCTACTACTCCATCTGGGACTGGCACGACCCGGACTTCCCCGACCCGGCGACCTTCCCGACGTACGAGAAGCGCATGTACGCGCAGCTCAAGGAGCTGATCGACAACTACGACCCGGCGCTGCTCTGGTTCGACGGCGAGTGGGACACCGACGAGCCGCACAACCCGTGGACCGCCCGCGACGGCGAGCGCCTGGAGGCGTATCTGCGCGGCCTGAACCCCGACCTCGTCATCAACAACCGCGTCGGCAAGCGCCGCGTGGTCGACGGCGACTACGGCACGCCCGAGCAGGAGATCCCCGACGCCCCGGTGGACGGCCAGCTCTGGGAGTCCTGCATGACCCTGAACGACCACTGGGGCTTCGCCCGCTACGACCAGAACTGGAAGTCCGGGCAGGCGCTGGTGCGCAACCTCCTCGCCACGACCTCGCGCAGCGGCAACTACCTCCTGAACGTCGGCCCCGACGCGCGCGGCCGCATCCCGCGGCCCTCCGTGGACCGGCTGGGGGAGATGGGTGCCTGGCTGCGCACGGCGGGCCAGGGCGAGGCGGTCTTCGGCGCCCGCTACGGCGGCCTGGTCGAGGAGCCGGACTGGGGCACGGTCAGCCGCAAGGGCGACACCCTGTACGCGGCGGTCACGCGCTGGCCGGGCGCGGGGGAGTCCCTGCACCTGAGGGCGCGCACGGGCTTCACGGTCAAGTCGGCCCGGGTCCTGGGCAGTTCACAGCGGGTCACCGTCATCAAGTCCGGCGACGGCTACGACCTGGTGCCGTCCGGGGCGGCCACCAACCCCACCGCCACCGTGATCGAGCTGCGGGTCGACCCCGGCCGCGCGTCCCGCCCCGGCGACGGCAAGGGCCTCAAGCAGGAGGTCTTCGACAACGCGGAGCTGTCCGGCGCGCCGAAGGTCACCCGGACCGACCCCACGGTCAACCACTCCTGGAAGTACACGGGTTCACCGCACCCGTCCGTCCCGGCGGACCGGTTCGGGGTGCGCTGGACGGGGTCGGTCGAGCCGCGCCGCTCGGAGACGTACACGCTCACCACGGTCTCCGACGACGTCGTGCGCGTCTGGATCGACGGCAAGCTGGTCATCGACTCCTGGAGCCCGCACGAGCCCAAGGTCGACAAGGCCCGGGTGCGCCTTGAGGCGGGCAGGCGGCACGCGATCCGCGTCGACTACGCGGAGCAGACCGGCGAGGCCCATCTGAAGCTCCTGTGGTCCAGCCCGAACCAGCCGCAGGAGGTCATCCCCGCGACGCAGCTGCGGACCCGCTGACCACGGCGTACTCGGTGAACGTGCCGCAGGCCGCGAAGCCGAGCGCGCGGTAGACGGGCTCGCCCTCGGGGGAGGCCTGGAGCACCGCCGTGCGCGCCCCGGCGGCGCGCGCGGCGTGCAGCGCGGCAAGGGTGACGGCCCCGCCGTAGCCGCGGCGGCGGTCGGCGGCGAGGGTCGAGATGTTGTAGATCCCGGCGACGCCCGCGTGCAGGAACGCCTCGGCGGTGCACACCGGCCGCCCGTCGACGTACCCGACGAGGTAGCGCGCGGGCGAGCCGGCGGCGAGCGCGCCCTCGGCGACGGCCGTGTAGAAGGCGCGTACCGTCGCCGCCGGGGGCTCCCAGTTGGCGGCCAGAATCGTCGCGTACGCGTCGAGTTCGGCCGCCGTGGTCACCGGGCGGATCTCCAGGCCGTCCGCGTGCGCGGGCGGCGGGGCGACGCCCAGGTCGAGCCGCATGCCGGTCTCGGCCTCGGACGCGGGCAGACCGGCGGCGGCGAGCCGCGCCCCGAGGTCACCCGGCGTCGAGGTGCCACCCACCCACCACGAGAAGGCGCGCCCGGTGCCGGTCAGCTCCTTCACGGTGGCGGCGACGCGGCCGTCCGCGCTCTGGTCGGTGAACCGCGCCGCCGCGACGATGTTGAAGGTGTCGTCGTCGATGCCGCTGTCCGCGACGACCAGGTCACCGCTGTCGGTGACGGTGGCGCCCGGCAGGTACCGGTGCAGGTGACCGGCGTGCGCGGCGAGGTTCCGCTCGACGGCGGCGAGCGCGTCCGGGCCGGTCACAGCCCCTCCAGGACGGTGTCGATGGTCGTCTCCAGTGCCTTCCTGCCGTCCCGTACGCGGGCCAGGACCCGCAGGCCGTAGTACGTGCTCTGCACCAGGCGCGCCACCTCGCGCGGGTCGCGGCCGGGGGAGATCTCGCCGGCGGCCTGCCCGGCCCGGGTCACCGCGCACACCTCGTCCTCGACGCGGTCGAAGCCGCGCCGCACCGCCCGGCGCACGTCACCGTCGAGCCCGGCCCGTTCGATGGCCGCGTTGATGGCGAAGCAGCCCCGGCCGTCGTCCGCGTCCAGGTCGCTCTCCAGGGAGTGCAGCATCATCGCCCGCAGCCGTTCCTTGGCGGAGCCGGGGCCCTGGAGGCGTTCGACCTGTGCGGTGGTGACCGTGTCGTAGTAGCGGTCGAGCGCGCGCAGATACAGCTCGCGCTTGCCGCCGAAGGTGTTGTAGAGGCTCGACGGGCCGAGGCCCGTGGACTCGCACAGGTCGCGCGTCGACGTGCCCTCGTACCCGCGGCGCCAGAAGGTCTCCATGGCCGCGGTGATGACGCGGTCCTCGTCGAACTGTCGTGGCCTGGCCATGCGCCGGACCCTACCCGTTTTGGAATACCTTCTCAAAACTAGCTGACGGCGAAGCGAGGGGTGCGGCGGGCGTCCGCCGTTCCAGGATCCCGGCCGCCACCGCCGCCGCGCAGCCGAGCGCCGCGAGCCCGGCCCCGACCCAGGCCACGGCCGCGTATCCGTGGCCCGCGTCGATGGCGAGGCCGCCGAGCAGTGGCGCGAGGGTGTTGCCGACGTTGAAGGCGGCCGTGTTGGTCGCGCCGACCAGGGTGGGCGCGTCCGGCGCGAGCGTGAACACCCGTGACTGGAGGGCGGGGTTGGTGACGTACCCCGCCATGCCGAGCAGGAAGACGAGCGTCACCACGACGGCCGCCGCCGAGCCCGCCGTGAGCGCGAGCGCCGCCGAGACCGCCGCGAGCGCGCCGAGCCCCCACGTCAGCGTGGCGACCGCGTGCGTGCGGGCCGTCCGGCCGCCGATGACCAGGCCGAGCATGCCGCCCGCCCCGAACAGCGCGAGCACTGCGGGCACCCACCCCTCGCCCAGGCCCGTCTCGTCGGTGAGCAGCGCGGCCAGATAGCTGAAGGTCACGATCACCGCGCCGAAGGCGAAGGCCGTGACGGCGTACGAGAGCCACAGCTGCGGGCGCGCCATGCCGCGCAGCTCCGCCCGCACGGACGGCGCCTCGCCCCGTTCGCCGCCCGGCACCGCCGCGACCGTGCACACCAGGCTGACCACCGTCGCCGCCGCGACCGCCCAGAACGCGGCCCGCCACCCCGCCGACTGGCTCAGTACGGTGCCCGCGGGGACGCCGACGATCGTCGCCAGGGTCAGACCGCCCGCGACCAGGGCCACCGCCCTGCTCTTCGCCTCGCCGGGCACGAGCGCCACGGCCGTCGCCACGGCCACGCCCCAGAAGCCCGCGTAGGCGAGCGCGCTGGCGACCCGCGTCACGAAGAGCAGGCCGTACCCGGGCGCCACCGCGCCCACCACGTGCCCCGCCACGAACACGGCTTGCAGGGCCACCAGGGCCGTCCGGCGCGGCCACCGCAGCGTCGCCACCGCGAGCAGCGGCGCCCCGACGACCATGCCGATCGCGAACGCCGAGATCAGCAGCCCCGCGTCGGGGACGGACACCCCCAAGTCCTCCGCCATCCCCGGCAGCAGCCCGGACAGCATGAACTCCGACGTCCCTTGCGTGAAGATGCCGAGCGCCAACACGTAGACCGCGAGCGGCATGGGTGTCCCTCCCTGATTCACGTACGTGGTTTTGAAGCAGTCGCTTCAAAACTAGGGTGGACGGTAGCACGAGCCCCAAAGGGGCGCGGGGAACTGCGCGACCAGCCCCCACGACGCCGCAGACGAAATCAGTCGGTGGTTGTCTCCCAGGCCGTCACGGCCAGCTCGTCGCCGACGGCCAGCTTCCCGCTGCGCAGCACGGAGAACTTGGCCCCCAGCGCGACACCCCCACCCGCCTGCCGCCGATACGCGGCCAACGTACGCAGAGGCTCGGGCCCCGCCCGCACCCCCGAGGCCTGGTCGACGAGCGTGACCGCACAGCGAATCGCCAGCTTGGCGAAGCCCAGCTCGGTGTTGCCGATGCCGACGGTCCTGACGGAGTCCTCCGTGTGCGGCGCGTCCCACCCGTCGACGACGACGTTGGGCCGCAGCCGGTTCAGGGCCACAGGGGCCTGGCCGGCGGCCTCGATGCGGGCGTTGAGGTCGTCGTACGAGGCCCGGGACAGCAGGTGCAGCGCGCCGCTGTCGGCGAAGCCGGACGTGCCGGGGTGCAGCCCGTCGGTGACCCGCTGGTGCTCCGGCGGCACCCGCACGAGACGGCAGTCCGTGCCGAGGACGTCCGACAGCCACCGGGCCGCCTCCGCGCCCTGGTCGATGGCCTTGAACGGCGCCCCGAACAGAACCACGTCACGGCGCGGCGACTCGACGTCGACCTCGATCTCCAGCGGCTCCGCTTCCGGCGCCCGCAGCGTCAGGAGCCCGCCGTCCCAGCTCACCTCGGGGCGGATGACCGCGAGCCGGGCGTCCTTGCGCTGGGTGCGGCACACGCCGGAGTCGTTGACCACCATGAACGCGCGGTCGTGCGCGAGGCCCGCCGGTGTCAGGTCGCTCTCCGTGAGCGCCACCCCGGCGCACCCCTTGACCGGATACGTGATGAGGTCCGTGACTACCGCTGCCATGCCGGTCCGATCGCGGCGACGTCGTCCATGGGAGCTGCCTTTCGGTCGGTCTACAGGTCGGTCTACAGGTCGGTCTGCGGGTCGGTCTGCGGGGCGATCTTCCCCGTCCGCCTCAGCATCGTTCGCCGACCTGTGCGGCATCAATGCCTTTTGCCCAATGGAAAGGATCACCGTGCGGAGGCGCGGGCCTCTGTAACGGTCGGCGTCCGCCCGATCGCCCCGCGTACGGCGCCTCCGCCACAATGGCGGCGCCCTCACCCTTCCCCCGCCGGAGGCACGCCATGAGGCTCCGCACCGCCGTGTCCCAGCTCTTGTGCGCCGTACTCCTCGGCGCCCTCGCCCTGGTGGCGGCCCCCGCCGCGGGCGCCACCGCCGCCCCGGCGCAGACACCGCTGCGCGGCGGCACCATGCTCTTCAGCCCCTCCGGCCGGTGCATGGTCGCCTTCAACGCCACCAACGGCACCCGCTACTACGGGATCATGGCGGGCCACTGCGGCGCCGTGGGCACGCAGTGGTACGCCGACCGGGGCCTCACCATCCCGGTCGGCGTCACCGAGGCAGCCGTCTTCCCCGGCAAGGACTACGCGCTGGTGCGCTTCACCAACCCCGACTACACGTACCCGAGCGAGATCGCCGCCGGTGCACAGGTCATCCGCGTCAACCGCGCCGCGAACCCTGTCGTGGGCCAGTCCGCGTGCCGCGTCGGACCCACGACAGGGACGCACTGCGGCACCGTCCAGGCCGTGAACGTCACCATCACCTACCCGCAGGGCACGGTGAGCGGCCTCTTCCGCACCACGATCTGCGCCGAGCCCGGCGACTCCGGAGGTTCCGCCTTCGGCGGCGACGCCGGGCTCGGCTTCCTGGTGGGCGGCAGCGGCAACTGCACCTCCGGCGGGACGACGTACTACCAGCCCTTGGCGCCCGTGCTCAGCGCCCACGGGCTCCGCGTGGGCTACTGAGCGCTGCCCGCGTACGCGACGAAGTCGGCCCACGCCCCCGGGGCAACGGTCAGCTGGGGCCCGGCCCGGTGCTTGGAGTCGCGGATGTGGATGGTGGTGGGGCAGGTGGCGACTTCTACGCAGTCGCCATCGCCGCCGCTGCTGTAGCTGGACTTGTGCCAGGAGAGGGCCACCTCGACGCAGTCGTCACCGTCACCGCCGCTGTAGCTGCTTTTGAACCAGGCCAGTTTGGGGGTGCTCATCATGCTCCTCGCATCCGCTCCAGCAGGCTCACCGAGTCTTCGAGGGAGAGAGCCTGTGAGCGCATCCTGGCATACCGCATCTGGAGCACGCTGATCTCTCGCGGGTCGGAGATGAACATGCCTCCTCGCTGGCCCTCGCAGTAGGCGAACCAGCGGTTCTCCGGGCTCTCAAGGAGTCGGATGGGTCCATCCAGCCCGGAGTGACTCTCTTTGACCAGCGGCATGATCTGGAGCTCGATGTTCCTGCGCTCGGCGAGCTGAAGGATGTGGTCGATGAGCTCCCGGGTCACCTCGGTCCCGCCCATGTTCCGCAGGAACAGGTGCTCTTCGAGGATGAAGCTGTACGAGGTGTTCGGCCGGTCCGTGAGGAGTTTCTGGCGCTCGACGCGCGCCGCGAGCTGGGCCTGGATCTGCTCGTCGCCCAGCGGTGGCAGCTGATTGGCGAACAGCCTCTCCGCGTACGCGGGTGTCTGCAACAGGCCTGGGATCAGGCGGCATTCGTACGTGTAGAGGGTGACAGCCTCCTGCTCAAGCTGGGCCCACCGGCGGAACCACGTGGCCAACCCCCGCTGTCGCGAAAGCTGGTTCACCATCAGCCGTAGCGTCCCGAAGGCGTCCAGGGTCGCCTCCGCCTGGTCCACGAAGCGCGGTGGCGGGAAGCGCCTGCCCTGCTCGATGGACGCGATGAAGTGTGTCGAGTAGCCGATCTCGGGGGCCAGGGTCTCTTGCGTGTACCCGGCCCTCTTGCGGAAGCTCTTCAGTGCGGCGCCGAACGCCTTGAGACCATCACTCGGTTCGGGCTCCTGTGAGCCCGGCGTGCTTGACGACATCACGGGTATCCCCTGACGCTCGCTTACCGTCCCCGCCAACGCGCCCATGCTTACGGGCAGTTACCCCCGCTGTCTACGTTTCGCACTCGTACACTTACGGAGCGTACGAGTTTGGTGCCTCCCGAACTGCGCGTTCACACGGTCACCGTGGATCGCATGCCACCCCAGGTACAAACCCCCACACCAGCACATGTGTTCACGCGGCGTATCAACGCCAGCCCGCGAGGGGCCCGCCAGGCGAGAACGCTCGCCCGCGACCAGCTGAACGGCTGGGGAATCCCTTACGGAAGCGAACTCTCCGACGCGGCGGCCCAGATCGTCGCCGAGCTGGCGGCCAACGCGGCGACGCACGGGCGGGTCCCCGGGCGCAGCTTCGAGCTGAGGCTGCTGCTGCTCGCGGGGACGCTGCGGATCGAGGCGTCGGACACCCGGGCGGAGTGCGCGCCGCCGGAGGAGGTCCGGCTGCCGCCGGAGGAGGCGGAGTCGGGCCGCGGCCTGGTCCTCGTGGCGGCGCTCGCCGAGGCGTGGGGCGTGGAGAGCCGAGAGATCGGCAAGACGGTATGGGCGACCCTGAGCAGACGACTGCCAAGCCCGTCCGGCGTTTGAGGACGAGGCGCGGAGCGCCGAAAGGCGGGGGCACGGGGGCGGCAGCGCCCGGTTCGGGAAGGGGCGGGCCCGGGGCGCCGCCGCGAGGCCTACCGCCCCCGCACCCGCACCCCCGCCTGGAAGCGAGACGTCGCCCCCACCCCCGCCATCAGCTCGGCCACCCGCCGCCGATACGTACGCAAGGACATCCCGAGCCTCCGGGCCCCGGCCTCGTCGGTCAGCCCGTCGGTCAGGGCCCCGAGCACCAGCCGGGCTTCCTCGTCGAGCGCGGGCCCGGACGCCCGCAGCGCGTCGGCGAGGGGCTCGGCCGCATCCCACGTGGCGTACAGCAACGACCGCACCCCGTCGACGACTTCGGGGACCCGCACCACCGTGTACGTACGGGGGCCGCGGGACTCCGAACCGGCGAGGACGGCGATGCGCCGGTCGATGACGATGGCCTCGCGGGCGAGGGGCGCGGACGAGATCCGCACGTCCGCGCCGGAGGCGGCGATCGCCACGAGCCGCCGCTCCGAGTACGGGTCGCCGAGGGCCCGGCGCGTGTACACCTTGCGCATGGCGAGGCCGTCGCGCGGCGCGGGCTTCCGCAGGGGCGGGCGCTTGCCGTCGGCGAAGACGGCGTTGACGCCGCCCGACCAGGTGACGAGGTCGGCGGCCCCGCACAGGAACTCCTCGCGCGCGGCGGCGAACAGGTCCCCGGCGCGCAGCACCAACTCCCGCTCCCCGCGCAGGGTGACGACGTCCTCGTGGCCCTCGCTCATTCCGCCCACCTCTCTCCACGGCCCCTCTCCGGTCGCGCTCCGGCTGGCAACAACCTGCCACCCTCCCCGTCCCGGCCCGCACCGGCTCCAGAATTGTCCCCATGCCGCACGAGAACACCACCCCGCACCGGACGAAGTCGTCCGCTTCCGCCCCCGCCGCCGCGGCCGGGCGCTGGGACGTGGGCGGTGACCTGCCCGTGAACCGCATGGGCTTCGGCGCGATGCGGCTGCCCGGCCGCACCTGGGAGGGCCCCGCGGGGGACCCCGAGGCGGCCGTCGCCGTGCTGCGCCGGGCCGTGGAACTCGGCGTCGACCACATCGACACCGCCGCGTTCTACTTCTACAAGGACCTGTCGGCCAACGCCTTCATCCGGCAGGCCCTGCACCCCTACCCGGACGACCTGGTGATCGCCACGAAGGTCGGCCCCGACCGCTCCCCGGACCACGACTGGCTGGACGCCGCGGGCCCCGAGAAGCTCAAGGCCGATGTGCACCGGAACCTGCGCCAGCTCGGCGTGGACCGCCTCGACCTCGTCTACCTGCGCTTCCTCGGCGCGGACGGCCCCGGCGACGGCCGCTTCGAAGCCCTCGCCGCACTGCGCGAGGAAGGCCTCATCCGGCACCTCGGCGTCAGCAACGCCACCGCCGCGCAACTCGCCGAGGCCCAGCGGATCGCGCCGGTCGCCGCCGTGCAGAACCGCTACAGCCCGGTGTCCCGCGACGCCGAGGCCGACGCCCTGGTCGAGCTGTGCGCCCGCCAGGGCATCGCCTTCGTGCCGTTCTTCCCCCTCGGCGGCGCGGGCGCGCCGCACATCGCCGCGCTGCGCCGGGTCGCCGAACGGCACGGCGCGAGCGCCGCGCAGGTCGGGCTCGCCTGGTCGCTCTCCGTGTCCCCGGCGGTCCTCGCCATCCCCGGCACGTCGTCGCTCGCGCACCTGGAGGAGAACGTGGCGGCGGCCGCGCTCACCCTGGACACGGAGGACCTGGCGGCACTGGGCGCGGCCTGACGCGTACCGCGTGGGGCCTACAGGTCGAGGACCCGGGCGTCCGTCGCCAGCGCCCGGAAGTACTCCTTCGGGTCGTCGACCATCCGCCGCTCCTTCAGGTCGAGCAGCCCGCCCACGCCGGTCAGCTCCGCGGCGACCGTGCCGTCCGGCTTGGTGAAGACCTGCTCGATCCTGAAGGTCTTCCGCTCGCCCCACAGGAACCGGCACGACACGGAGACCTCCTCCCCGGCCCGCAGCTCGCTGCGGTACCGCAGCGTGTTCTCCAGCGCGACCGGCCCGACGCCCTTCTCGATCAGGTCCGCCTGCCGGATCCCCGCCGCCATCAGCATCGACCACCGCGCGTGCTCCGCGTACTGGAGATACACGGCCTGGTTCAAATGCCCCTGCGTATCCGTCTCGTACCCCCGAACGGTGATCCCGACGGAGTACACCCCCGCCCCGGACTCCGACTGCTGCTCCGCCACGGTGCTCCCTTTCCCTGCTGACACGCCGCTGGTGCACGCCTCAACTGTCCGTCCTGTCCCGGCATTCCCCGCACGGGCTCAGCGGCGCCTCGGCGACGCCACCACGAAGCGGCGGCCCGTCCGCGCGTCCCCGTGCTCGCTCACCAGCCACCCCGCCCGCTCCAGCGCCGCCCCGCAGGCCCGCACGCCCTCCGGCGTCGGCTCCGACACCTCCACGGCGTCCGGCTGCACGGACTCCACCACGCGGTACCCGTCCCCGCCCGCCGTCGCGGGTGCGCGGCCCGCTGCCTCCAGGGCTATCGCCACGGCCCGCACCTGGTGCGCCCGCTCCCAAGCGCAGGGTCTCTCCCGGTCACCCTCCGGGTTCGTCATCCGGCGCAGCTCCACGAGGCCGAGCCATGCCGCCCGGACCTCGCGCTGCCGGGCGGGGCCCTCCGTGGCCGGGGTGTTCGCCTCGGTGCCGGTGCGTGGGGCGAAGACGCCCGGCTCGGGGGTCGCGGGTGCCGTCTCGGGTGCGGTGTCCGGGGGCTCGTCCCTGACACGGTGGCCCGCGGGGGTGAGGAAGTACGCGTGGGGCGGGCGGGGGTGCCTGAACGCCAGGCGCAGCCTGACCAGGGCGGTCAGCTGTGCCTCCGTGCCGCGCAGGCGGCCCGTCGCCGGGTCCGCCTCCGCGATGATCCGCCGCTGCGCGGCCGTGGTCGGCCTGGCCATGAGAGCACCACCCCCTGCGTCCGATGGTGCCCCACGCCACTGACAACGCGGTCCCTGCTGGGAGCTCCCCCATCCCGCCCCTTCCCGAAACCGGGGGCTCCGCCCCCTGGACCCCCTCATCGGCGCTCCGCACCTCGTCCTCAAACGCCGGATGGGCTGAATACCCACAGCCCGAGCCGGAGGTCTTCCAGCCCGTCCGGCGTTTGAGGACGAGCGCGTCAGCGCGATGGAGGGGCGGGCGGGTGGGGGAGAGCCCGCGCAGCGGAAGAGGGCGAGGGCAGGTGAGGGGGCGCTACGCCGAGGGGCGTAGGTTCCAGGTGGCTACTACCGGGCGGCCGTGCTCGAAGCTGAGGCGGCTGACCGTACCCGTGGCCAGCTGGAAGTGCGCCCCCGCCGCCGCGGGGAGCCCCAGCCGGCGGGCGGCCAGGACGCGGAGGAAGTGCCCGTGGGCGACCAGGAGCACGCTGCCCTCCGTGTTGGCGAGGGCCGCGTCGACCTTGGCCAGCATGCGGTCGGCCCGCGCGCCGACCTGCGACGGGGATTCGCCCGGATGCTCCGGGGGACCCGCGGTCACGCCGTCCGTGAAGAGGAACCAGTCGGGCCGCGTCCGGTGGATCTCCACCGTCGTCACGCCCTCGTACGCCCCGTAGTCCCACTCGGCGAGATCGTCGTCCACGCGCGCGTCCGCGAAGCCCGTGAGCGCGGCGGTCTCCCGCGCCCGCGCGCGCGGGCTGGTGAACGCGGCGTCGACCCGGTACTTCCCGACCAGCGGCGCAAGGGACCGCGCCTGCTCGCGGCCGTGGTCGGTGAGGGGAATGTCGGTCCAGCTCGTGTGCTGGCCGGACAGCGACCACGCCGTCTCGCCGTGCCGGACCAGGAGGAGGTCACCCATGCGCGCGTTCCGTTCTGCTCGGTTCTGCTCGGTGCGAACCGTCGCGGCGGTGACCGTATTCCATGATCCGTCCGCCACCGGGGCGGGGGCCGTCACGTCCGCCGCGGCTCCCACCGTCACCAGGGGAGGCGGCGGTCACTTCCGCCGCAGCTCCCGTCCCCCGAACGCCCCCGCGCCGTCCGCCCGCTGCCACCACGCCTCAAGGCCCGCCTGGCCGAGGGAGCGCCAGTCCGGGGTCTCCTGGACGAAGGCGCGGCCCAGGCGCCGCCCCAGGTCGACCATCGTGCGGCCCGCGACCGTGCGGTCGGCGTCGTAGGACTCCAGGGCGTCGGGCCAGGTCACCGCCGTGGTGATGGCGGACTCCAGGACGGTGGCGTCCTGGAGGGCCTTCACCGCGCCCGCGCCCGTGTGCGGCCGGGCCACCGTCGCCGCGTCGCCCGCGAGCAGCACCCGGCCCTGGGTGTAGCGCGGCGCGGTGTAGTCGTACATGGGCTGGAGGAAGAGCTCGGCCGGCGCGGTGGCGCGGACCACCGCGCCCCAGTAGGGCGGAAGGAGCACGTCGGCGACGTACGACAGATGGCCGCTGAGGGTGTCGGTGAGGCCGCCGGGCGGCAGGCTCCGGGGATGGCCGAAGCCCAGGTCCGCGTCCAGGCCGGGCGGCGGTGCCGTGTACAGCACCCAGTTCACGCGGCGCCCGCCCGTCCCGTCGGGGATGCGGTACAGGATCACGTGGCCGCCGTCGAACACGGCGTACACGCAGTCCTCGACGCCCCACAGGTCCGGGTCGGGAAGGCGCTCTTCCGGGTAGGCGCCGCGCCAGGCCAGATAGCCCGCGTACTCGGCCCGCAGGCCGGGGAACGCCGACTCGCGCACGACCGAGCGGTAGCCGTCCGCGCCGACCACCACGTCGAACCGCTCCGTGCCGTCCTCCGTCTCCACCACGGCCCCGCCCGGACAGGCCCGCACCCCGGTGACCGCGGTGGCGGTGCGGAACGTGACCGTCTCGGGCACCCGGCGCCGCAACTCGCCCCACAGCGGGCCCCAGTTGTACGTCCGGAACGGGAAGGGCGTCACCGCGACCGGGTGCCCGCGCGGATCCGGTGCCGCGTCGTCGCGCACGTACCAGCGGCGGCGGACGAGCTGCACCCACTGCATGTCCGCGTCCAGGTAGCCCGCCGACTCCAGCTCCGCGTAGCGGGAGTTGTGGACGGCCAGACCCACGCCCCGGTCGGCGAGGCGGCCCGCCGCCCGCTCGTACACGGTGATCTCGTCCGCGCCGCCCCGGTGCGCGGCCAGTGCGGACGCGCAGCCCGCGACGCTGCCGCCCACCACGGCGACCCTGCCCGAATGCATCATCGCGCCATCCTGGCAGGGCGGGTGACGTCCTGTCATGACCAAAGGTCAGCGCATGGATACACCGCGTCCGGCGAAGAACGGCTCGAACTCCGCGCGCGGGAGCTCCGCCGTGCGCGTGGGCGCGTCGATCCCCGAGGGGTTGTGGAAGTGCAGGCCTCCGTCCGCCGTGCGCGCCGTGACCAGGACCAGATGTCCGCCGCGGCCGGGCGCCGGGCGCTCCGGGCGGCGGATCTCGAAGTGCACGGACGCGATCACCGTGTGCCCGGAGTCGACGAGGTCGCACACCTCGTCGAGCGTCAGGTGGCGGTGCACCGCCGCTTCGATGCCGTGCGCCTCGCGCACGTACTCGACGAACGGCGCGTAGATCAGCCCCTTGATCGTGCCGTCGGCGGGGTCCTCCGTGTACGCGCCGTACTTGAGGGCCCCGTCGCGTAGCTCGAAGAGCGAGGGCGCGCCCTCGCCGAGGGCCATCCGCAGACAGGTGAGGCCGCACAGGTGCTTGCACCAGCGCGCGTAGTCGTCGAGCGTGGCCGCGCCCGAGTCGCGCCAGGCGGGGTCGTCGGCCGCGTCGTGGCCCTCGTACACGATCTTCCCGACCAGGCCGGGCGAGGCGAACTGGGTCAGGGAAGGGACCTGGCAGGTGGGACAGTCGGCCACGGGCGTGCTCCTCGTCGCGGCGCGGCCCCGGCGCCGGGGCCGCGCGGGGCTACTGGCGATAGCCGCTCAGGAAGCGGCCGATGCGGCTGATCGCCGCGTCGAGATCGTCAGCGTACGGGAGCGTCAGGATGCGGAAGTGGTCCGGGTGCGGCCAGTTGAAGCCGGTGCCCTGGACGACCTGGATCTTCTCCTGGAGCAGCAGGTCGAGGACGAACTTCTCGTCGTCGTGGATGGCGTGCACCTTGGGGTCCAGGCGCGCGAAGGCGTACAGAGCGCCCTTCGGCTTCACACAGCTGACCCCGGGGATCTCGTTGAGCTTCTGCCAGGCGCGGTCGCGCTGCTCGTGCAGGCGGCCGCCGGGCGCGGTCAGCTCGTGGATGGACTGCCGGCCGCCGAGCGCCGCCTGGATCGCGAACTGGGCGGGCGCGTTGGCGCACAGCCGCATGGAGGCCAGCATCGTCAGGCCCTCCAGATAGTCCCGCGCGTGCTGCTTCGGGCCCGTCACGACCAGCCAGCCGGAGCGGAAGCCCGCCACCCGGTACGTCTTGGAGAGCCCGCAGAAGGTGAGCACCACCAGGTCGGGGGCCAGTGCGGCGACGCTGTGGTGCACCGCGTCGTCGTACAGGATCTGGTCGTAGATCTCGTCGGCGAACACCATCAGGCCGTGGCGGCGCGCCAGGTCGAGGATGCCTTCGAGGACCTCGCGCGGGTAGACGGCGCCCGTCGGGTTGTTCGGGTTGATGATCACGACGGCCTTGGTGCGGTCGGTGATCTTCGCGGCCATGTCGTCGAGGTCGGGGTACCAGTCGGCCTGCTCGTCGCACAGGTAGTGCACGGCCTTGCCCCCGGAGAGGGTGGTCACGGCCGTCCACAGCGGGAAGTCGGGGGCCGGGATGAGGACTTCGTCGCCGTTCTCCAGGAGAGCCTGCACGGCCATGGTGACCAGCTCGGACACGCCGTTGCCGAGGAAGACGTCGTCCACGGAGACGTCGTCGATGCCCAGCGCCTGATAGCGCTGCGCCACCGCGCGGCGGGCGGAGAGGACACCTCGGGAGTCCGTGTAGCCGTGGGCGCTCGGGAGCATCCGGATCATGTCCTGGACGATTTCCTCGGGCGCCTCGAAGCCGAACAGGGCGGGGTTGCCGGTGTTCAGCCGCAGCACGCTGTGGCCCGCCTCCTCCAGGGCGTTCGCGTGCTCGATGACCGGGCCCCGGATCTCGTAACAGACCTCGCTGAGCTTGCTGGACTGCCGGAACTCCATGCGGTGTGCCTCCCGTAGCGTGGGTTCCTTGGTTTTACCAAGCTAGAGCTTGGAAAGTCCAACAGCTTGTCTAGACTGCGACGCATGCCATATCGACCGCGCCGTAGCTACGACCAGTTCTGTGCCGCCGCCCGTGCCCTCGACGCCGTCGGAGACCGCTGGACCCTGCTGATCGTCCGCGAACTGCTCCTCGGCCCGCGCCGCTACACCGATCTGCACGCCGACCTGCCGGGCGTCAGCACCGACGTGCTCGCCTCGCGCCTGAAGGACCTGGAGCAGTCGGGCCTCGCCACCCGCCGCAGACTGCCGCCGCCCGCCGCCGCGGCCGTGTACGAACTCACCGCGCGCGGCCGGGAGCTGACGCCCGTCCTGCGCGCCCTCGCTGCCTGGGGCGCCCCCGAACTCGCCGAGCGCCGCCCCACCGACGCGGTCCGCGCCCACTGGTTCGCGCTGCCGCTCCTCGACGCTCTCGCCCTGGCGGAGGGCCTGGTGGAGCTGAGCCTGGAGGAAGGCGAGTTCCACGTACGGACGGACGGCGACGGGCTTGTCTCGTACGGGGACGGGCTCGCGCCCGAGGCGCCCGACGCGCGCGTCACCCTGGACGCGGGGACGGCCGTCGAGATCGGCCGGGGCGTGCTGAGCGTGGCCGACGGGGTGCGGGCGGGGCGGATCGCCGTGACCGGGGACGGGCCGCTGGCCAAGGCCTTGCGGGAAGGGTGAGGGGCCCAGGGGGCTGAGCCCCTGGACCCCTCTACGGCACCTCCCCTGGATCCCTCTACGGCGCCTCGCGCCTCGTCCTCACACGCCGGACGGGCTCGTGGGAGGCCTGCCGTTGCCGCGCGTCAGGGAGTAGCCGCCCACGCCCGCCAGCGCGGCGAGGACGCCGCCGACGCCCGTCCAGACCCAGCGGTCCGTCCACCAGCCCGAGGACCAGCCGTCCTCGGGCTCGGCGGCGGAGGGCTTGGAGCCCGGCACCAGCGGGTCGCCCAGGGTGCCGTCCACCGCGGCCGAGCCGCCGACGTCCTTCGACGTGGCCTCGACCTCGGCGGTGACCGGCTGGCCCAGGTCGGCGGTGCGCAGGCCGGTCGCCGTCAGGCGCACGTAGTACGTGCCCGGCAGCGGGTCGTTGGCCCACGGCTCCGACCAGGCGCGCACCGTGCGCAGGGTGCAGGCGAGCTCGACCGATTCGCCCGCGGCCTCGCGCGCCTGCATGCCGTACATGCAGGACTGGCGGCGTCGCAGGCCGTCGTACACGTCGATCCGCCACTTGGCGCCGGACGCCTCCGCGGCGGACCCGGGCAGCTTCACGGTCGCCTTGACCGTGGGCCGCTGGCCGGAGTCCGCGGGGAAGGACCAGTACAGGTAGTCGCCGGTGGAGGCGCTCGCCGTGGCCTTGTGGCCCTGCTCGATCTCCGTCGCCGTACGGAAGGAGGTGCCCGCGTCGGTGCGCTCCTTGTCGTCGTCACCGGAGGCCGCGAACGCCGGTCCCGAGGCCAGCAGCGCGCTGAGGCCGAGCAGGCCCGCGGCCGCCAACAGACGTGTCCTACGCATCAGTTGGTCCTCCAGACGGCGACGCGCCAGCGCGAGATCCAGCCCCACAGCACACCGCCCACGAAGCCGGTGAGCACGAGCGCGCCGAGCAGCCACCAGCCGCGGCCGAGGCCGAAGGCCGCCACGTCGGACGAGCCGTCGGGCGCGTCCACGACGTCGACGGCCAGTTCGAGGGGCAGACCGGGCTTGCCCTTGGCCGCGGCCCCCGCGGCGGCAGCGTAGGAGTGGGACACCTGGAGGCAGACGGTCTCCTTCTCCTCGTCCTCGTCGTCGCGCTCGGGCTTCGGATACCGGAGCCCTGTGGAGATCACGTCCGTACGGCCGTCCCCGGCCTCCGAGCCGCGCACGATCTCGCGGTCGTGCTTCGTCACGGCCCGCAGGAGCACGCCGTAGTCGTTGTTCACGGCCCGGTCGGCGCCCACGCTCACGGAGGCGCGCAGCTCCTTGCCGGGCGCCACGTCCACGCGGTACCAGCGGTGCTCGCCGAACCCGGCGCGGTCGGTGTACAGGCCGGGCTTGAGCTCCGGCGCGGCCGAGCAGCTGTCGGCGCCGTCGACGGCCACGGGGTTGACGACCGGATCGGCCGCGCGGTCCACCAGCTGGCCCACCCGGTCGGTGAGTTCGTCGGTGTGCCGGACGGAGGTGTACGTGCCGCCGGTGGCTTCGGCGATGCAGCTCAGCTGCGCGCGCATCTTGGTGTTCGGGACCAGGCCCAGGGTGTCGACGGTCAGGTTGATGCCCTTGGCCGCGATCTCCCGCGCCACCTCGCACGGGTCGAGGGGCTGGCACGTGTCCTCGCCGTCGCTGATGAGGACGATGCGGCGCGAGCCCTCGCCGCCCTTCAGGTCGTCGGCGGCCTTCAGGAGGGCCGGGCCGATCGGGGTCCAGCCGGTCGGCGAGAGCGTGGCCACCGCCGTCTTGGCGTCCGTGCGGTCCAGCGGGCCGACCGGGTAGAGCTGCTCGGTGTCCTTGCAACCCGTCTTGCGGTCGTCGCCGCGGTAGTTGGCGCCGAGGGTGCGGATGCCGAGCTCGACGTCCTCGGGGGTGGCGTCGAGCACCTCGTTGAAGGCCTGCTTCGCCGCGGCCATCCGGCTCTTGCCGTCGATGTCGCGGGCCCGCATCGAGCCGCTCACGTCGAGGAGGAGCTCGACCTTGGGCTTCGCCCCGCCCTCGCTGTCGTCCGGTTCGTCGGCCGCGTGGGCGACGGTGGGCGCGATGCCCATGCTCAGGGCCGCGAACAGGGCACAGAGCCCCGCCGCGAGCCGTTTTCTGGTGATCATCAGCGGATCCTATGGATCAAGGCGGGTCCGCTCCAAAAAAGCAGTTGAGGGCGCCGGTTAGGGTGGCGGGTGTGCTGCGAGAAGTGACGGCTGTCCGATATCTGGAACCCCTGCGGGCGGGCGGCTCCGTGCCCGGAGTCGTCGAGGCCGACGACCTCGGGACCTACGTCCTGAAGTTCACCGGCTCCGCGCAGGGCCGCAAGGCGCTCGTCGCCGAGATCGTCGTCGGGGAGCTGGCCCGCCGCCTCGGGCTGCGCGTGCCTGAGCTGGTCCTCGCCCACTTCGACCCGGCCCTCGGCGCGCACGAGCCGCACCAGGAGGTCCAGGACCTGCTGCACCGCAGCGCGGGCCTCAACCTGGGCATGGACTATCTGCCCGGGGCGCACGACTTCACCCCGGACACCGACCTCGACGTGGACCCGCTGGAGGCGGGCAAGGTGGTCTGGCTCGACGCCCTCACCGCGAACGTCGACCGCACCGTGCACAGCTCGAACCTCATGGTCTGGCCCACGTTCGGCGTCCGCCCGCCGCGCCTGTGGCTCATCGACCACGGCGCCGCCCTGGTCTTCCACCACCGCTGGGACGCCGCGTCGGTCCTTGCCACGGCCGAGAAGGCGTACGACTTCCGCCAGCACGCGCTCGGCCGCTACGGCCCCGACACGCGCGCGGCCGACGCGGAGCTCGCGCCGCTGGTCACCGAGGACCTGCTGCGCACGGTCACGGCGGACGTCCCCGACGCCTGGCTCGCCGACGAGCCGGGCTTCGCGACCCCCGACGCCCTGCGCGAGGCCTACGTCACCTACCTGACGGCCCGCGCCCGCGCCTCCACGACCTGGCTCCCCACGGACTTCCCGCCCCGCGCCCAACTGGCCGCCGAGGACGCCCTCCGCGCCCAGGCCACGGAGGCCTCCCGCCCGGCCTGGCTGAAGCGGGTCCCGAACCTCCACGGCAAGCCCGACCCGCGTCCCGCGAAGAGGTATCCATGAGCCACCGTGTAGAGATCGAGTACTGCACCCAGTGCCGCTGGCTGCCTCGTGCGGCCTGGCTGGCCCAGGAACTCCTGACCACCTTCGAGACGGAGCTCGACGAACTCGCCCTCAAGCCGGGCACGGGCGGCGTGTTCCTGGTCAGGGTGGACGACGAAACGGTCTGGGACCGCCGTGACCAGGGCTTCCCCGAGCCCACGGCCGTCAAGCGCCTGGTACGTGACCGAGTGGCCCCGGGGCGAAGTCTGGGCCACTCGGAGCGCTGACCTGGTACTGGGTCCCGGACGGCCGTAGCGCCACCAGGACGGATTCAACGGCTCCTTCCGCCACGCAGGGAGGAGAGCACCAGACGTCCGTAGCGTGTTGTCAGTCCGCCGACCGTTGCCGCGAATGCGGCGGCAACGGCGATCAGCAGGTGGACAGGGTGTTCGTCCCCCAGGACCTGGAGAATGGAGAGAGCGGTGCTGAGCGGGAGTCCAAGAATGGTGAGGACTCCCAGGGCGCCGGCGATCTGCTGGCTCTCCTGGGTCTGGACCAGCCGGCTGTAGTCGGCCGCCTCGCCCAGAATTTCAGCGAATCGTTCCGAGAGGCGATACTGCGCCTGATATGCGAGGAGCAGTTCATTGGCGGGGCCGTGTGCGGTGAGGTGCTGGCGCCAATACGTGCTGCGGAAATGGGCGATGTGCTGTTCCAGATCCCCAACCCGGCGAGCCAGGCCAGGGCCTTCGAAGACGGCGGACAGGTCGTCGGTGAGAGCGTCGATGTGATCGCGCTGGATCGTGCCCAGCAGCAGGGCGTCGAGATAGACGGTGCGGGCGTGCAGAGCTGCGAAGCCGTAGAAGTCGTTCGCGCCTGTGTCGGTACGGTGCCCGAGGAATGCGGTGCCGTGCCGCAGTACCAAGGCGCTCCAGTCTGCGGAGATGCGTACGGCCTCCTGCTCCACCGCAGGGAAGCGTTCCGGTGCCATCGGAAAGTCTGCCTCCGTGGAGCGCGAAGCGAGAGACCACAGCCAGCGGTCGGCGGACGGCGGCAGGTTGCCGGAGGGCTCGCGGAGGGCCGGGACGTGGGTGGTGCCCGGGGAGAAGAACGCGATCGTGTAGGGAAGCGCCATGGGGAAGGGGCCCGCGGGCAGCCGCGTATCGGCGATGCCAGCCACGAGAACTGCGGGATCGAGAGGGCCAGTGAGCGGATCGGTGCCTCCGGCTTGCCGACGGGCCATCGCGCGCAGAGTGGAGAGCAGGTGTGGTCCGGACACCCGAAGGTGAAATATTGCCAGCCCCCGGCGTGGAGAACTGGAGGTCGGGGCATGCAGGAGTTCCAGTCCGCAGAGATGGAGCGGCCCGTCAGAGATGGACGTCGCGCGATGCCAGCGCCGTCCGTACAGGGCCCGGGCTGCTGCCGGAGCGAAGTACGTCTGCCTGGTCGCTGTGTCAGCGCGACGCGTGCCCTGCTCGATGGGGAGGGGGCCGGATGGCCAGGGCGGATCCACGTTGAGGTGTACAGGCACGATGACGGAGATCGACTGACGCACACCGGTGAGGTCGGAGAGGTCAGCGGTCAACGGTAGTAGGCCTCGGGATCCGGCTGGTCGAGTCGGATGACGAACTCGGCTCGCCACGAGGGCCGCTGGGGCAGGTGGAAGCGAACGCGCTCGCCGGTGCGTATGGTGCGGAATCCCTCGGTCACGATGTCCGTGTAGTCGAAGCTGTAGTGACTGCCGTCCTCCTCGTCCTGGACGACGTACATGCCCTGCTTGCCGTTTGCTCCTCCACCGGCCGTCCGCCGGTCCACGATCACACCGTAGTGCGGTGCCAGGTGGTTGTCCGAAGTCATCACTCCTCCACCGGGACGTCGTCGACATCCATGACACAGCGGAAGCCCACTGCGTTGCTGCCGCCTCGTTTGCGGTACACGCCTTTCGAACTGGCCTGCACCGCACGCAGCGGGTTGTCGTAGCTACCCCCACAGATCACGGCCTCACCGGGATCTTGGAGCGTGGTCGCAGTCCATTCCCATACATTGCCCGCCATCCCCACGATCCCGTAGGGGGAGATGTTCGCGGGGTGGGCGTCAACCGGCGTGGCGTGGGCACGGCGTATCGCGACCCCGGCGAATTCTGTCTTCCACGCCTGATAGGTGATCACAGGACGGCCGACCCACGCGTCGGCACAGTTCACCGGCGGGTCATCCGCTGAGTCACCCCACGGGAACAACCGTCCGTCCGTGCCGCGTGCTGCGGCCTCCCACTCCAGTGCCGTCGGGAGCCGCTTTCCTTCAAACGCAGCGAAGGCGTACGCGCTCCACCAGTTCACACACTTGGCCGGATGGGTGTCGTTCGCCGGATCCGAGTAATAGGCGGGGTCGCTGAGCCGGTCAGTCCACGGCTGATGGGTGACCGTCGATGGCTGCTCAGGGTGGTCCCACTCAGACGTGCCGTCAGGACGAAGAGAGGCCAGGAACTCGCGGTAGCGAGCCACCGTTACGGGATGTCGATCGAAGCGCACAGGTCGGGAAACGCGCCGCAGCAGCAGGCGTTCGGCCGGCCCCACCACGTACACACCAGTAGGAAGTACGCAGTCGTCACTGCGCGGCGCCGGAATGCGCGCGCGAAAGGCCCGCACTTGCTCCGTCAGATGGCTGGACTCCGTCGTGACGGAGCCAGGGTTCGTGGCCAAATACCTGGCGGCTAGCAGTTCCTGATAGGCAGAATGGGTGAAGGCGAGCCTGTCGTCACCCGCCGGGCGGAACAGCGGGCGCAGCAGGAAGGCGGAGAAATCGGGTCGGCCGCCGACGAAGGCCTCCGCGCCGAGCAGCCGGTACAAGTCGAGTACGGAGAAGACCGTCTGCCGGGTGAGGAACGCTCGACCGAGCACCGCAGCGAGACGGGGCGCGAGTTCTTCGAGCCCGGCGTCGGCCAGTACTCGTGCCACATGAGCGCCCAGCAGGACGTCGAGCGGTCCGGCTTCCCTGCGGACCGTGCCGCTTGAGGTGCTCAGTTTGCGCTCCAGGGGGGTCGGCCCTTGCGCTGACAACCGCACCAAGTGAAATCGCGGCAGACGGTCCGGGTCGACACCGTTCGCATACATCTGCTCGACGAGTTGTTCGGAGTGTGCCGCACCGCGGTCGAGGAGCTGCCGTATCGGTGGGGAGTCGGCAAGGAACGACACCCGGGAGCTCATCACGACCGACGATTCGGCGGACAGCACTGGTGCCAGGTCAGCGAAGAGGCGTAGGAAGCCACCGGGGCTCGCCTCGTCCACGGCTTCATCCACCGCGTCGAGTACACACAGTGCCGAGCCTGAGCGAATGAGGTAGAGGAAGAGGTCGAACACGCGTGACTTCTCTACACGTAAGCACGGAGCGAGACGTTGCGCCGCGAAGTCGGGGAACGCTTCGTCTTTGGGTTTGAGGCTCAGATCGAAATAGAAGCGGAAGCGTTGGCCTGCCCTCTCTACAGCCAGGGTGCGCAGCAACGTTGACTTGCCGCTTCCGGGGCGGCCGACGAGTAGAACGTTCGCTGATTGTCCCGCCAGACGCTCCAAGAGTGTCTGCGCGTCCTCGGCCTCATCGATGTGAAGGTCGCCCGTGCGGGCATCGATGGCGAGTGCGGTAGCCGAAACCAGAGTGGAGGAGGAGAGCTCTGCCCCGTAGAGATCGTTGGGCTGCGACGTGAGCGGTGCAAGGTGCGAGTCGAGATCTATGAGGGTGGATAGAAAACCGTCATAGCGCACGCATCGGTAGTCCGTCCCGAGTAGATCGTCCAGAGACTCTGGTGTGCCGTCCAGAATCACGAATCGGGTGAGCTTCGGTAGCCGTGTGCGCAGCAACTCGCCGCCGTCCGAGCTGAGGACCGTACGCAACTCGGTACTGTCCTTGGAGAGCAGCAGCTCCACATACTCCAGGCGGATTCCTGACTCTCGGCACAGTAACTGGTAAACGGTGTCGGAGGAGAGCACGAACCGCTTGGCTAGGCGATAGCCGAGGGTCACGTAGAGTCCGGCGAGGAACTCGCAGCGACGCGCCACCTCCGGTGCCATGCGGGGCCCATCACCAGTGAGTACGGAACTTCCTGTGCTGGTGAACCAGGCAAGAACATCGACAAGTCGACGGACTGCAAGAAGACCGTCTTCTTCAGCGATCTCATAGCCGTCATGCGTGGAGCGGTTGCGTAGGCGACGGATATCGTCCAGCGCGTCCAGCACGGGCGCACTGCGGATGTGCGGGCGGCAGCGCTTGATCAGGTCGTTCAGGCTCCGGCCCGAGGGGTCGCCTTCGATTGCGTGATGCTGCCACAGTCGCTTCAGCAGTTTCTCGGTGAGCCGTCCGACCAGCGCGATGGCATTCTCGGGATATCCATCACTGAGTGAGCGCAAGGGCCGTTCCAGATCCAGGCCTAGGTGCTCGGCGATCCGGGTGTGGTCGTCGAGTTCCGTGCGCAGACGGTGAAGGCGTTCGTCGACCTGCCGGGCAGTCACGTGGCACATCCTCGTGCAGCCGTGATGCGCGCGTTGCGCCGCACGCCGACGATGAAGGCGAATCGGTCGGGGAAGACCAGCTCCTCCTCGGGGTGAGCTGCCCGCATTTCCTTGATTCCAGCCTCAAGTGCGGTGTCGTCGAAATCCGAGAGAAGTGACATGTAGCGGCCGCGCACCATTTCCATATAGCGATCGCGGTCGATGCGGAGCTCATGTTGTACGTGGGTGATCCGGGTGTCGAGCCCGGCCGCGGTCAGGTGGTCAGCGATGTCTTCAGGGTCGGGCTGGAGTTCTTCGAAGTGCCGCAGTGCGGACGCGAAGAGTGGGTATTCGATGGTCTTGGGCAGCATCACGACAAGCAGTCGGCCGCCGGGGGAGAGTCGACGGGCGAGCCCTGCCAGAGTCCGGTCGGGATCGGCGAGATGGTGCACTGACTCCTTGAGCCAGACCGCGTCGAGCTCTTCGTACGGCAGTGCGGTCCGTGCCTCGGCTATGTCCTCGGCAGGCGCTTCGATCGGGGTCAGACCTGCGGGCGGGGGATCGCCCATGGCGTGCAGCATGGCACGGGAGGGGTCGATGCAGAGGATGGGCTGCTCGGGTCCGACTGTACGAGCGATCTCCCGGGCGAACAGTCCAGTGCCGCAGCCGACATCGGCCATGCGGTCGGTGGTGGAGAGGGAGAGGGCCTCGGCGAGCCGCGCGGACATCCATTGGACGTAACCGGGCCGGTAATTCCAGTGCTTGTCGTAGTCGGCGGCGACTTCCTCGTAGTGCTCGTGTACATCCCCGTTCGGCAACTGAGTCCCCTCGTCGCACGGCACCGTCAGCGCTTCAGGCCTCAGGCTATCGAGGGAGGGGGCAGCTGCAAGCCAGTTGGGTCCTTCTCCAACCGGAAACCGGACAGCAGAAGGACCCACCGCGAAGGCTGGGGACGGCTCAGCGCAGTCGTTCGTACGCGGGGAGGGTGAGGAAGTCCGCGTAGTCGGCGTCCAGGGAGACCTGGAGGAGGAGGTCGTGGGCCTCCTGCCACTTGCCCGCCGCGAAGGCGTCCTCGCCGAGGTCGGCGCGGATCGCGGCCAGTTCGGCGGCGGCGACCTCGCGGGCGAGGTCGGCGGTGGCGGGCTCGCCGTTCTCGAAGACGACGCCCGCGTTGATCCACTGCCAGATCTGGGAGCGGGAGATCTCGGCGGTGGCCGCGTCCTCCATGAGGTGGAAGATGGCGACGGCGCCGAGGCCGCGCAGCCAGGCCTCGATGTAGCGGATGCCGACCTGCACGGCGTTGACCAGGCCCGCGTACGTGGGCTTGGCGTCGAGCGAGTCGATGGCGATCAGGTCACCGGCGGCGACGGACACGTCCTCGCGCAGGCGGTCCTTCTGGTTCGGCTTGTCGCCGAGGACCTTGTCGAAGGACTCCATGGCGATCGGCACGAGGTCGGGGTGGGCGACCCAGGAGCCGTCGAAGCCGTCGCCCGCCTCGCGGTCCTTGTCGGCGCGGACCTTCTCGAAGGCGACCTTGTTGACCTCGGCGTCCTTGCGGGACGGGATGAAGGCCGCCATGCCGCCGATGGCGTGCGCGCCGCGCTTGTGGCAGGTGCGCACGAGCAGTTCGGTGTAGGCGCGCATGAACGGGGCCGTCATCGTGACCGCGTTGCGGTCCGGCAGGACGAACTTCTGGCCGCCGTCACGGAAGTTCTTGACGATGGAGAAGAGGTAGTCCCAGCGGCCCGCGTTCAGGCCGGAGGCGTGGTCGCACAGCTCGTAGAGGATCTCCTCCATCTCGTACGCGGCCGTGATCGTCTCGATGAGGACGGTGGCGCGCACCGTGCCCTGAGGGATGCCGACGTGGTCCTGCGCGAAGACGAAGATCTCGTTCCAGAGGCGGGCCTCCAGGTGCGACTCCGTCTTCGGGAGGTAGAAGTACGGGCCCTTGCCGAGGTCGAGCAGGCGCTGGGCGTTGTGGAAGAAGTACAGGCCGAAGTCGACGAGGGCGCCCGGCACGGCGCGTCCCGCCTCGTCCGTGAGGTGGCGCTCGTCCAGGTGCCAGCCGCGCGGCCGCATCACGACCGTGGCGAGCGAGTCCGCGTCCTTCAGGGCGTACGACTTGCCGGTGCGCGCGTCGGTGAAGTCGATGCGGCGCTCGTAGGCGTCGGTGAGGTTGAGCTGGCCGAGGACCACGTTCTCCCAGGTGGGGGCGGAGGCGTCCTCGAAGTCGGCGAGCCAGACCTTGGCGCCCGAGTTGAGCGCGTTGATGGTCATCTTGCGGTCGGTGGGGCCGGTGATCTCCACCCGGCGGTCGTTGAGGGCGGCCGGGGCGGGCGCCACCGTCCAGGAGTCGTCCGCGCGGACGGCGGCGGTCTCCGGCAGGAAGTCCAGGGAGGACGTGCGGGCGATCTCGGCGCGCCGTTCGGCGCGGCGGGCCAGGAGCTCGTCGCGGCGCGGCGTGAACCGCCGGTGCAGCTCGGCCACGAAGGCGAGGGCCGCCGGGGTGAGGACCTCTTCCTGCCGGGGCAGGGGCTCGGCGTCGACGATGGCCAGCGGGGACGGCGCTGGTGCGGACATGAGCTGTCACTTCCTTCAGCGAGCGTGCTTCACGGGCGGCGCGGCGGTGGGGGCGGGACGACCGTCGGCCCGATCGCATGGCACCGCGTGCCACGGTGCCGGGAAACGGCCGCGGGCGCCGTCCACCGGGTCAGGCGCTTCTGAACAGTGGATACTAGTTTCCTCATGGTGGAAGTTCAATCGTTTGTTGATGTCGAGATTCTCTTCGTCGACAGAACGCGGCGCAGAGTGCCATCACCGTCACCCCCAGTGGACCAGGGCTCCGGCGGGGCGGCCAGGGGGCGCCCGCGCCCCGCCCGTCACTCCAGCCGCTCCAGGTCCGAGAACGTGTCGATGTCGTACGGCTCCGCGACGTCAGCGCACTCCACGAGCGTGAGCGCGCCCGCGTGCTCCTTGAGGTAGGCGCGCGCCCCCTGGTCGCCCGTCGCGGCCGCCGCGATGCCGTCCCAGTGGTCCGCGCCGAACAGGACCGGATGCCCGCGCTCGCCGTCGTACGCGGCCGCCGCGAGGTCCGCGGGAGAGCGGTGTGCGGCAAGGAGCCGGGCCACCGCGGCCGCGCCGACGCCGGGCTGGTCCACGAGCGTCACCAGCGCGGCCCGCGCCCCGGTGCCGGACAGCGACGCCAGGCCCGCGCGCAGCGAACTCCCCATCCCCTCCCGCCAGTCCGGGTTGTCCACGAGCACGTACCCCGGGAGCGTCGCCTGCTCCCGTACGACGTCGGCGGTGGCCCCGAGCACGATGTGCACGCGGGTGCAGCCGCCCTCGCGCAGGGCCCGCGCGGCGCGCTCCACGAACAGCTCCCCGCGGTGTTCGAGCAGGGCCTTCGGGCAGCCGCCCAGGCGCCGCCCGCCGCCCGCGGCGAGCAGAAGGCCGGCGACCTCGGCGGCGGAGGCGGACGGGGCGGGTGGCAGTGATTCGGTCATGACCCTTGCTTACCGCATGGCTTCTGGGGACCCTGTTCCGGCCGGGGCGTGGCCGAAAGGTGCGGCTGCCGCACAACGACGTGCGAGGGGGAGAGCTGTGTTGCGGAGCGTGGGGCGGAGAGCGGCGACGGGCGGCTACGAGGATCCGCGGGTGACGGAGCTGCGCGCCGCGGTGTCCCGCTTACGCCGTGAACTGGCCTCCTACCCCGGGGAGTTCCCCGATCGGGCGATCGCGGAGGACGAGCTGGCGGCGCTGGCCGCGATGGCCGCGGCGGGGGCGCCCGATCTCCGCCGGCTGCGGAGGTCCCTCTTACTGGTCGCGGGGTCGATCGGCTCGGTCAGTGCCTTGACGGGGGCGTTGGCCGGGGTGCGGGGGGCGGTGGAACGTTTCCGCGACCCGTGGGGTTAGCCGTCGCGGGGCGCCCCTGGCCCGCCCCTTCCCGATCCCGGGGGCTGCGCCCCCACGCCCCCCGCTTTTCGGCGCTCCGCGCCTCGTCCTCAAACGCCGGACGGGCTGGATGGTGCCGCTTGCGGCGGTGTTTCAGCCTCTCCGGCGTTTGAGGAGCGGGGGTCTGGGGGCGGAGCCCCCAGGAAGAGGGAAGGGGCGGGCCAGGGGCGCCCCGTGCGGGCTACGCCACCCAGTCGCCGGGCCGGGGCGCGCCCAACGGCGCGTCGAGGTCGCCCGCGGCGGCGGTGGCCAGGCGGGCGGCCACGTCGTCGCACTGCTCGGGCGGCAGCGTGAAGGGGATCCGCAGCCGGTGCTCATGCGTACCGGGATCCGCACCGAACCGCGAGCCCCCCTCGATCCGCACCCCCTGCCCCAGCGCGGCCCGAGCCACCGCGGACGCGACCGGCGCCCCCAGGTCCACCCACAGGGAGAGCCCCCCGGGCGGCAGCTGCCAGCGCCACTCGGGCAGGTGCCGCGCCAGGGCCGCCGCGAGCGCCGCCCGCGAGGCCCGCAGCGCGGCGATCCGCGCGCGCAGCGTCGCGTCCATGCCGTCGAGGAGGTGCAGCGCCACGAGCTGCTCGATCACCGGCGTGGCCATGTCCGACGGCACTCGCGCCATGGCCAGCTCCGTGATCAGCCGGGACCCGGCCCGCACCCACCCGATGCGCAGGCCGCCCCAGTGCGACTTGCTCAACGACCCCACGGTGACGACCTGTTCGGCCGCGCCGTGCGGCGCGAGCGAGGCGAACGGCGCGGGCGGCGGCACGTCGAGGGCGATGTCGGCGATGGTCTCGTCGACGAGCAGCCAGGTACCCGTCGCACGGGCGGCCTGAAGGATCCGCACCCGCTGCTCCCGGCCCATCAGGGCCCCCGTCGGATTCTGGAAGTCCGGTACGAGGTAGGCGATGCGGGGCGCCGCCTGCCGCAGCGTCGACTCGACCAGGTCGGTGTCCCAGCCCGCCTCGGTGACGGGCACGGGCGTCGCGCGCAGGCCCGCGCGGCGGATCGCGTCGAGCGCGTTGGGGTACGACGGGTTCTCGACCAGGGCCCGGTCGCCGGGGCGCCCGAGCAGCGCGAGCGCCAGCGAGATCGCGTGCTGGGCGCCGGTCGTGATCAGGATCTGGTCCGGCAGCGTCGGCAGGCCCCGGCGCGTGAACCGCTCCGCGACCGCCGCGCGCAACTCCGGTAGCCCGTAGGGGTGGTAGCCCGCCGTCGGCGCGTGCTCGGGCAGCCGGGCGGCGGCCGCCGCGAGCGCCGCGCTCAGCTCCGCCTGGGGCGCGGGCGGCGCGGCCACCGCCAGGTCGATGACCCCGTCGCCGACGGGGAACGCCGCCACGCTGGCCGGGCGGCGGCCCTCCGGCAGCTCCGTCCAGGTGCTCGCGCCCCTGCGGCTGCGCGCGAACCCGCCGTCGCGCAGCAGGTCGTACGCCGCCGTGACCGTGGCCCGGCTGACACCCAGTGCCGTCGCCAGTTCGCGCTCGGCGGGCAGCCGGGTGTGCAGCGGGACGCGGCCGTCGAGCAGCAGGGTGCGGACCGCCTGGGCGAGAGCGCGGTAGCCCGGCCGGTCCCCGGCCAGGTCCGTCACCAGACCGGCGAGCCGCGCCCCGCCGAGCCGCCGGTCCACGGAGTGGACCACGTGCGCCTCCGCCATGCCAGATCCTCCCGATTGGCCCTGCTGTCCAGGCCAATCAGCCTACACACTCGGGATCAGCCGCTGTTTTGGCCGACGTACTGGCCTGGCAGCGGCCGGAGAGACGTACGAGGAGACGACGTGAACGGCGAGCGGGACGAAGAGACGGCAGGGCCCGGGCGCGTGGTGGTCGGGGTCAGCGGGGACTCGCTGGCGAGCCTCGCCGCGCTGCGGGTCGCCGCGCGGGAGGCGCGGCGGAGCGGGCGGGCGCTGGTAGCGGTGCTCGCGTGGGAGCCGCCGGAGGGCGAGGCGCTGTATCTGCGCCACCCCGACCCGGCGTGGGCCGCGCACTGGCGGGGTGTGGCGCGGGCGCGGCTCGCGGGGGCCTTCGACGAGGCGTTCGGCGGGGAGCCACCGGGGGTCACGGTGGAGCGGCGGCTGGTGCGGGACGGGCCGGGGCGCGCCCTGTGCGAGGTGGCCTCTCGGCCCGAGGATCTGTTGGTCGTGGGGGCGCGGGGCGGGTGGTGGCGGGGGCGGATCCGCCGCTACGCCGAGGCGCACGCGCGGTGCCCCGTCCTGGTCGTGCCCGCGCCCGTGGTGCCCGTCGCCCTGCGGCGGGCGTTGCGGAGGGCGCGGCCGGCGGACTTCGCGGTGCGCCCCGGACCCGCCCCTTCCTGAACCGGGACTCCGCCCCGGACCCCGCTCCTCAAACGCCGGAGGGGCTGAAACACAGCCGCAAGCGGCACCGTCCAGCCCGTCCGGCGTTTGAGGACGAAGCGCGGAGCGCCGAAAAACGGGGGCACGGGGGCGGAGCCCCCGGAGTGGGAAGGGGCGGGCCAGGGGCGCCCCGCGGGGGTCAGGCCGAGGGGCCCGAGCTGGCCAGGGCCGTGGAGAGTTCGGCCGCGACCTGCTGGAGGACGGGGACGATGAGGCGGGTGGCCTCGTCGGTGACGCGGCCCGCGGGTCCCGAGATGGAGATCGCCGCGGCCGTGGGGGAGTCGGGGACGGAGACGGCGAGGCAGCGCACGCCGATCTCCTGTTCGTTGTCGTCGACCGCGTACCCCGCACGGCGCACCTCGTCGAGCGCGTCGAGGAAGCCGTCGGCCGTGGTGATGGTCTTCTCCGTGGCGGCGGGCATCCCCGTCCGCGCGAGCAGCGCCCGCACCTCGTCCGGCGGCGTGTGCGCGAGCAGCGCCTTGCCCACCCCGGTGGAGTGCGGCAGGACCCGCCGCCCCACCTCGGTGAACATCCGCATGGAGTGCTTGGACGGCACCTGCGCCACGTACACGACCTCGTCGCCGTCGAGCAGGGCCATGTTCGCCGTCTCGCCGGTCTCCTCGACGAGGCGGGCGAGGTAGGGGCGCGCCCAGGTGCCGAGCAGCCGGGACGCGGACTCGCCGAGGCGGATGAGGCGGGGCCCGAGCGCGTACCGCCGGTTGGGCTGCTGGCGGACGTATCCGCAGGCGACGAGCGTGCGCATGAGGCGGTGGATGGTCGGCAGCGGCAGGCCGCTGCTCGCGGACAGCTCGCTGAGGCCGACCTCGCCCCCGGCGTCCGCCATCCGCTCCAGGAGGTCGAAGGCGCGCTCGAGGGACTGGACGCCCCCGCTCGCGGGCGCGGGAGCGGAGGACTTCGCGGCGTCGGTGGTGCTGGCGCTGGACGTCGGCACGGCGCGTTCCTTTCGACTGGCAGGCGGTATGCAGCCTACCGGGCGCCTGCGGGGACGTATCCGGCGCGGGCGGGGCGTCCGTGCCGGTCAGTGCGTGTTTGTCCGGTCTCCCCCGAGGCGGTCGGAGCGCCTTCGACGGTATGCGTCGTACATAGCTACGTTCTGAACTACGGAATTGTACTTCCACTTTGTGGAAACGTATAGACCCTTGACGCGGCCGCGCGACGAGGGGAAAACTCCTTCAACAGAACGTTGAATTCCGCTGGTCGGCCGGTAGGGCCGCAGGAGAGAGGGGTCGCGGTGTCCGACGTCGAACTGGTGCTGCGCTCGACGCGCGTCATCACCCCCGAGGGGACGCGTGCCGCGTCCGTCGCCGTCAGCGGCGGCACGATCGTGGCGGTCCGCCCCCACGACGCGCCCGTGGAGCCCGGCGCCCGCCTGGAGGACGTCGGCGACCACGCGCTGCTGCCCGGACTCGTCGACACGCACGTCCACGTCAACGACCCCGGCCGCACCGAGTGGGAGGGGTTCTGGACGGCTACGCGCGCGGCCGCGGCCGGCGGCATCACGACGCTCGTCGACATGCCGCTCAACTCCCTGCCGCCGACGACGACCGTCGGCCACCTCCGGACGAAGCAGGACGTCGCCCGGCCCAAGGCGCACATCGACGTAGGCTTCTGGGGCGGCGCGCTGCCCGACAACGTGAAGGACCTCAGGGCCCTGCACGACGCGGGCGTGTACGGCTTCAAGTGCTTCCTCTCGCCCTCGGGCGTGGAGGAGTTCCCGGAGCTCGACCAGGACCGACTCGCCGCCTCCATGGGGGAGATCGCCGGGTTCGGCGGGCTGCTCATCGTGCACGCCGAGGACCCGCGCGAGCTGGCTGCGGCGCCCGTCCGCGGCGGGCCCAAGTACGCGGACTACCTGGCGACCCGCCCGCGCGTCTCCGAGGACACCGCCATCGAGGGCCTCATCGCCCTGGCCCGGCGCATCGGCGCCCGCGTGCACGTGCTGCACCTGTCGTCGTCCGACGCCCTGCCGCTGATCGCCGCCGCCAAGCGCGAGGGCGTGCGGCTGACCGTCGAGACCTGCCCGCACTACCTCACGCTCACCGCCGAGGAGGTCCCGGACGGGGCCAGCGAGTTCAAGTGCTGCCCGCCCATCCGCGAGGCCGCCAACCAGGACCTGCTGTGGCAGGCCCTCGCCGACGGCACCATCGACTGCGTCGTCACCGACCACTCCCCGTCCACCGCCGAGCTCAAGACGCCGGACTTCGCCACCGCCTGGGGCGGCATCTCCGGGCTCCAGCTCAGCCTGCCCGCCGTGTGGACGGCGGCCCGCGCGCGCGGCCACGGCCTGGAGGACGTGGTGCGCTGGATGTCCACCCACACCGCGCGCCTGGTCGGCCTCGACCGCAAGGGCGCCATCGAGCCCGGCCGCGACGCCGACTTCGCGGTCCTCGCGCCCGACGAGACCTTCACCGTGGACCCCGCCCGGCTGCAGCACCGCAACCGCGTCACCGCGTACGCGGGCAGGACCCTCAGCGGCGTCGTCAAGTCCACCTGGCTGCGGGGTCAACGCATCGTGTCCGAGGGCGAGTTCACCGCCCCCTCGGGCCTCCTACTGGAAAGGAAGAACTGATCACCGTGACGGCGATACCGACCTTCACCGGCGACGCGCACCCCTACGGCGGCGGCGAGCCCTACGCCGACTACCGCACCGCCGACTTCCCCTTCACCCAGTACGCCGACCTCGCCGACCGACAGCTCGGCGCCGGCGTCATCGCCGCCAACGACGAGTTCTTCGCGATGCGCGAGAACCTGCTCCTGCCGGGCGCCGCCGAGTTCGACCCCGAACACTTCGGCCACAAGGGCAAGGTCATGGACGGGTGGGAGACCCGGCGCCGCCGGGGCGTGTCCGCCGAGCAGCCCTGGCCCACCGAGGACGACCACGACTGGGCCCTCGTCCGGCTCGGCGCGCCCGGTGTCATCCACGGCGTCGTCGTCGACACCGCCCACTTCCGGGGCAACTACCCGCAGGCGGTGTCCATCGAGGGCACGGCCGTCGAGGGCTCGCCGACGCCCGAGGAACTCCTCGCCGACGACGTCAAGTGGACCGTGCTCGTCCCGCGCACGCCCGTCGGGGGCCACGCCGCGAACGGCTTCGCCGTGGACGCCGCGCAGCGGTTCACCCACCTGCGGGTCAACCAGCACCCCGACGGGGGCATCGCCCGGCTGCGCGTGTACGGCGAGGTCGTCGCCGACCCCGACTGGCTCGCCGCGCTCGGCACCTTCGACGTCGTCGCCCTGGAGAACGGCGGGCAGGTCGAGGACGCCTCCGACCGCTTCTACTCGCCCGCCACCAACACCATCCAGCCCGGGCGTTCGCGCAAGATGGACGACGGGTGGGAGACGCGGCGGCGGCGCGACCAGGGGCACGACTGGATCCGCTACCGGCTCGTGGCGCAGGCCTCCGTGCGGGCCCTGGAGATCGACACGGCGTACCTCAAGGGGAATTCGGCGGGGTGGGCGTCCGTGTCCGTGCGGGACGGGGACGACGGCGCGTGGGTGGAGGTCCTGCCGCGCACCCGGCTGCAGCCGGACACGAACCACCGCTTCGTGCTGCCCGAGACCGCCGTCGGCACCCACGCGCGCGTGGACATCTTCCCCGACGGGGGCATCTCCCGGCTCCGCCTCTTCGGCCGCCTGACGGAGACGGGCGCCACGACGCTCCGAGCCCGCCACCGCGAACTGGGCTGACCCCTGCCGGGGGCCTCCCCACTGCGTCCATCGGCGCGCTCCGCGCGCGGGCGCCCCTTCCCGAAACCGGGGGCTCCGCCCCCGGACCCCCGCTCCTCGAGCGCCGGAGAGGCTGACATGGTGCCGCAAGCGGCACCATCCAGCCCGTCCGGCGTTCGAGGACGAGCGCGCCGGCGCGACAAGAGGTGGGTACAGGCGGCCGCTAGGCCGCGTGGCCGCCGTCGACCGACAGCTCCGCTCCGGTGACGTAGGCCGCCTCGTCCCCGACGAGGTACGCGACCATCGAGGCGACCTCCGCGGCGCTGCCGTAGCGGCCCAGCGCCGTGGCGACCGCCTGCGCCTCGGCGTAGGGCCCGTCGGCCGGGTTCATGTCGGTGTCGATGGGCCCGGGGTGCACCAGGTTCGCCGTGACGCCCCGCTCACCCAGCTCCCGCGCCAACGCCTTGGTGAGGCCGATGAGCGCCGCCTTGCTGGTGGCGTACAGCGTCCCGCCGGGACCCGGCACCAGCTTGGCCATGCAGCTGCCGATGGAGACGACGCGCCCGCCGCGCGGCAGCCGCGCGGCCGCCGCCTGGGAGGCGAGGAACGCCGCCCGGACGTTCACGGACAGGACGCGGTCGACGTCGGCGAGGCTGAGGGACTCCAGCGGGCCGATGACTCCGGCGCCCGCGTTGTTGACCAGGATGTCGAGGCCGCCGAGGTCGTCCGCGGCCCGGGCGACGGCGCCCGCGGCGTCTCCGGCGTCGGCCGCGTCGGCCCGGATCGCGAAGCCGCGCCGCCCGGCCGCCTCGATCTTGGCGACGACCTCACGGGCCGCGTCCTCGCCCTGCACGTAGGTGATCGCCACATCGGCGCCGTCCTGGGCCAGACGCAGGGCGATCGCCGCGCCGATGCCGCGGCTGCCGCCGGTGACCAGGGCCTTCTTGCCGGTGAGTGAAGACATTGTCCATACCGCGCTTTCGCATGGGTTCCTGGTGGCCGCCGGTGGCGGCCCCGTGCTTGCGTGCTCCATCAAAGTCGCGGCCGTGCCCCGGAGCTGGCGGGAAACGGACGCCGAGGCACGGGGTGCCGGACGGCGTTCGCAGAGCGATGAGTTCCGGGCGGTGCGAGGGTCGAAAGGGGTGAGGGCGGGCGCGCACTGCGCCCCGTCGGCCACGCGGCACGAGACAGAAGGCGGTCGCCATGAAGATCACGCTCACGCAGTTCCAGACCCTCGACGGCGTCATCCAGGCCCCGGGCGGCCCCGAGGAGGACACCAGCGACGGTTTCGCACACGGCGGCTGGTCGGTGCCGTACGGGGACGAGGACTTCGGCCGCTTCGTCGAGGAGGTGTTCGGCCGGGTGGACGCCTTCCTCCTGGGCAGGCGCACGTACGAGATCTTCGCGGGGTACTGGCCGAAGATGACCGACCCCGCCGACCCGATCGCCTCCCGGCTCAACGCGCTGCCCAAGTACGTGGCGAGCCGCACGCTGGCCGCCGCCGACTGGGCGGGCACCGAGATCATCGGCCGTGACGACCTGCTGCGGGACGTCGGCGGGCTCAAGGAGCGGCCCGGCCGCGAGCTCCAGCTGCACGGCAGCGCGGACCTCGCGCGGAGCCTGCTGGCGCACGACCTGATCGACACGCTGCACCTGCTGACGTTCCCGGTGGCCCTCGGCACCGGCAAGCGCCTGTTCGCCGAGGGCGGCCTGCCCACGGCGTTCCGGCACACCGCGTCCCGGACGACGTCCAAGGGCGTCGTGATCAACTCGTACGACCGCGCGGGCCGTCCGGAGTACGGGAGTTATTAGGGCCGCTCCGTCGGACGGGTCCTGGGCGGCGCCACGGGCCCGGCCGCCCGTGGCGGGCGGCCGGGCCCGGTTAACTCCGGGGAAATTCCTCGGACTTATGTCCCATTGTCATTGACACATCAACCTCTACGCGCGTCACACTGGGCCCATGCGAATCCCCCCACGGATCACCCGTCTCGTCAGTGTGTCCGCCCTCGCCGCCGCGTTCCTCGTCGGCGGCTCCGTCACCGGCGTCGCGAACGCCGCCCCGCAGCCGGTCCCGGCCGTCGTCGGCCCGGCCGGGTTCTCCGCCGCCTCGGTCGGCGACATCTGTTACTCGGCCCTGCCCTCGCAGGCCCACGACACGCTCCGCCTGATAGCGAAGAACGGGCCGTTCCCCTACCCGCAGGACGGCACCGTCTTCCAGAACCGGGAGGGCGTCCTGCCGAAGCAGAGCACCGGCTACTACCACGAGTACACCGTCAAGACCCCGGGCTCCTCGACCCGTGGCGCACGGCGCATCGTCACCGGCGAGCGCAGCCAGGAGGACTACTACACCGCCGACCACTACCGGACGTTCGACCTGGTCGACCGCGGCTGCTGACCGGCGCCCAGGGGGCTCACCGGGCCTTCTCGGTGCTCTCCGCCGCCGCGAACAGGGCGACCGCGAGCACCACGAGCGCGATGCTCAGATACAGCTCGTAGCCGTCGGCGAAGCCCAGGTGCTGGATCACGCCCCAGCCGCGCGCCCAGCCGGTGAACTCGTGCACCAGCCCCGCGGCCCCCTGGACGAGCAGCAGGAAACCGATCCCTTCGAGAAGCTTTTTCATGACACCGATCCTCGTCCCGCGTACCCCCCACGGACATCGGCCGCGGGGCGAGGACCGGTCCGCCGGGCGGCCGGATCGACGCCCGCCGGGATGCGTCCAAAGTCGCGCGTGATGTGACTTTGGTCGACGATCGCCGCTGGTGGGAAGCCATCCGGCCGGGCGGTGCGTAGATTTGTCGCTTGTGAACGACAGCGCTGCCGCACGACCGGCCGTCGACGGGGGACGGCCGGTCGGCGTGGACCGTCAAGCCGCGACGGAGCCCTCAGGAGGGGCCGAGCCCGTGATGCCCAGTACCTGGTTCCTGCCCTCGGCCGTCACCGCCGAGCTGGACCCGGACCGCCGCGACGGCGAGGGCGGGCGCGTGCGGCGCACCCTGCGGGACTGGGTCGTCGACTTCGGGTTCTTCCTGGTTGCCGTCTTCATTGGCCTCATCGGCGCGGACGGCGTCGCCAAGAACCCGGCCCTTTCCGACAGCACGGTCGCGATCGACCAGCTCATCGGGGCCGCGTCCTGCGCCGCCGTGTGGCTGCGCAGGCGCTGGCCGGTCGGCCTCGCCGTGGCGATGCTGCTCGTCGGCCCCGTGTCCGACACCGCGGGCGGCACCACGCTCGTGGCCTACTTCACGCTCGCCGTGCACCGGCCGTTCAAGTACAGCGCGTCGATCGGCGGCCTCGCGGTGGCCACGATCCCGTTCTTCTTCTGGCTGCGGCCCGACGGCGAGACGCCGTACGTGGTGTCGGTCGTGCTGACCTCGATGCTCATCCTCGTCGTCCTCGCCTGGGGCATGCTCGTACGCTCCCGGCGCCAGCTCCTGATCGCCCTGCGCGACCGGGCGAGGCGCGCCGAGAACGAGGCCGCGCTCCGCGCCGAGCAGGCCCAGCGGCTCGCCCGCGAGGCCATCGCACGCGAGATGCACGACGTCCTCGCGCACCGCCTGACGCTGCTCAGCGTGCACGCGGGCGCCCTGGAGTTCCGGCCCGACGCCCCCCAGGCGGAGATCGCCCGCGCCGCGGGCGTCATCCGGGAGAGCGCGCACGAGGCCCTCCAGGACCTGCGCCAGGTCATCGGCGTGCTGCGCGGCGGCGAGGCGGAGACCTCCTCCGGGCGGCCCCAGCCCACCCTCGCGGCCCTGGACACCCTCGTCGCCGAGTCCCGTGAGGCGGGCATGAAGGTGGTGCTCGACCTGCGCGTGGCCGACCCTGGGGCGGTGCCCGCCGCGATCGGCCGCACCGCGTACCGCATCGCCCAGGAAGCCCTGACCAACGCCCGCAAGCACGCCCCGGGCGCCGAGGTCACCGTCGCCGTCGCGGGTGCGCCCGACGAAGGCCTGACCGTGACCGTCCGCAACCCGGCGCCCCCCGGCGATGTGCCGCCCGTGCCCGGCTCGGGCCAGGGGCTCATCGGGCTCACCGAACGGGCGTCGCTCGCGGGCGGACGGCTCTCCCACGGCGCCCGGCAGGGCGGCGGCTTCGTCGTCGAGGCATGGCTGCCCTGGGGGTGAGGCCCTGCGTGTGATGCGCTGGGGTGAGGCCCTGCGCGTGATGCCCCGAGGGTGAGCCTCTCGCCTGGTTTGCCCCGCTTCACCCCCCAACTCCGCACTCCCCAGGGCCTGGTGAGGGGGCGCGGTCGCCGCCCGGCTACGATCGGCCGCTGCACAGAAGCAAAGGCCCGAAGCAGGGGCAGCTTGCAACGGCTCGTAACCGGAGAGGTGAAGGCAGTGACGGGGGAGAGCGCGCCGGAGGACACCGGCCGCCCACAAGAGGGCAAACGGCTCATACGCGTACGGCAACGCCTCAGGCCCCGGCGCGGCGCGCTCGCCGCCGGCACCGTGGTCACGCTGCTCGCCGCGGGCCTCGGCACCTGGGCCACGGACACCTGGCCCTTCGACGGCCGGGACCGCTACTGCTGGGGCGCCTGGGCGCAGGACAGCGGCCCCGGCATCCTCGGCGACGAGGCCTTCGACGGCGACGACGCCCACAGCCGCACGGCCGAGGAGACCGCGCCCACCCGGGCCCGGCCGCAGGGGCGGTGCGTGCTCGCCGTACGCTCCGAGCACACCTTCAGCGACGGCGACAAGGGCGTGCAGGACACCCGCGTGACGGTGACGTACGGACCGGCGCCCGCGAAGGCCGCCGCCCGCCTGGAGTGGTTCAACACCTTCGTCGGCGGCCGCGCGATGCCCCTGCCCGAGGGGCTGCCCGGCGCCGTCGACGGCAGCCACGGCCTGCTGGTCCTGCCCAAGCGCTGCGACACCCGCGACGGACGGCCCACCGCCGTCACCCTGCGCGCCGAGGAGAAGGAGCCGGACGACGTCATCGGCGGCACGGACCTCGGCGGCGCCGACGCCGCCGTCGAACTCCTCCTGGCCGCCGCCGACAAGGGCATGCGGGCCGCGGGCTGCGCCCCGGCGGAGCCGTCGCGCGTCACCTCGCCCCTGCTCAGGCTGCCGGAGAAGGACGACACCAGCCCGTCGAGCGCCGTCTGCCGCATCCCGGGGCTCGACGTCGGATCCGGCCTCGGCAAGGAAGCGGCCCTGCGGCTCGTCGCCCAGGCGGGCGCGGTCACCCCGGACAGGCAGGCCTGTTCCGTACGGATCGGCCGCTCCCTGCGGCTCGGCGAGCGCGAGGACACCCGGATCTTCGACGCCCTGATGATCCGCGAGCCACGCCTCGGCGCGCTGCTCGACGGCGTGACCGGGAGCCGGGCGCCCGCGCGCGGCTGGCGCGGCACCGGCGTCTTCGCCGCCGGGCACCAGGTCGTACGCGCCCGGTGCGCGGGCCGCCCCACGACGTTCCTGATGCTCGGCTCGTCGGCGCGCGACACCGAGGGCTACTTCACCACGTTCACCGACGCGGTGACGCGGCGCCTGGGGTGCGCGCCCCTCGCGCCGAAGTCGCCTACTGCTGCCGCGGGGGAGCACCGATGAGCGAGCACCGCACGACGGCCGCGGCGGACACGGGAGACGGCGGAGGTGACGTGGCGGCCGCCGTCGCGACGGCCGCGCCGCGCCGCCCCTGGTGGCACTGGCGTCGGCTCACCCACGGGCGCCTGAGGCCCGCGCTCGCCGCCGCCCTCGCCGGGGCGCTGCTCGGCGGCACGGGCGTGGCCTGGCAGGCGCAGGCCGGACCGTTCGCCGAGGAACGGGCCTGCTGGGGCGCGTTCGACGAGGACGACGTGGCCGACCTGTTCCACGGCAAGCGGGACATCGAGGCCTCCGAGGTGCCCGTCACCACCAGCAGGATCGGCTCCGAAGGGCCCTCCGGGCTCTGCCGGTTGACGTCCCCGCGCGGGGCCCGCGTCACCGCCCGGCTGCACCGGTTGGACGTACGCTTCGGCGGCGCGGGCGACACCTGGGCCGACGAGTACCTGTCCGCGCGCATGACGCCCCTCGGCGGCGGACTGCTCGGCATGGTGTCCGACACGCGCGCGTGGCTCGCGGTCCCCGAAGGCTGCGTCGGCCGCCAGCGCGAGGACGACGGCCCGCTCGTCGTCGACATGGAGACCGGCTGGACGGTGTACGACGACGAGGTCGACACCGACGAACGGGCCCGGCTCGCCCGCGCCGTGGTCACCCTCGTCAACGACTACATGACGGACCAGGGCTGCACCCGCACCCTCGCCGACCCGGCCGACGAGCTCGGCGCCCCCGCGCGGTTCACCGACGAGAAGCGCGACGCGATCTGCGGCGTCGAGGGCCTGCGCACGCACGACGGGAAGGACGCCGACCACTACCGCCGCCCCCTGGTCACCGCGGGCGACGCCCCCGTGCGCACCTGCGACCGCGACGTCCTCTTCGGCCATCCGTCGCTGCGCCTGATGACGGTCGCGGACCCGCGCCTCGCCGTCCTCTACAAGGACCTCGCCTACGACGGCGGGCAGCGGCGCATCACGGCAGAGGGCGACACCCGCAGGCACTCCCGGGGACACGGCTTCCTCCGCGACGACATGGCCCTCTACCAGGCCGAGTGCCAGACCGGCGACGTCACCTTCCTGATCCGGGCCGACGACGGGGAGCGCGCCGCCGACCTCCGCGCGCTGATGCCCCGTTACGTGGCGGCGGAGGCCGACCGCGTGGGCTGCGGCCCGCTGCGGATCCGGCTGCCCCGGTGACCGCCACCCGACCCGGACCCCGGCCGGGGCCGGTGACCGGGATCGTTACGGTAGGGCGCATGAAACCGATCAGGCTCCTGCTCGTCGACGACGACCCGCTGGTCCGCGCCGGACTCTCCTTCATGCTCGGCGGCGCCGACGACATCGAGATCGTGGGCGAGGCGGGGGACGGCAGCGAAGTCGCCGCGCTGGTCGGTGAGGTGCGCCCGGACGTCGTCCTCATGGACATCCGGATGCCCACGATGGACGGCCTCGCCGCCACCGAGCTCCTGCGCAAGCGCGCCGACGCCCCCGAGGTCATCGTCCTCACCACGTTCCACGCCGACGAGCAGGTGCTGCGGGCGCTGCGCGCCGGGGCCGCCGGGTTCGTCCTCAAGGACACCGCGCCCGCCGAGATCGTCGCGGCGGTACGGGCCGTGGCCGCGGGGGAGCCCGTGCTCTCGCCCACGGTGACGCAGCAGCTCATCTCCCAGGTGACCGGGGGCGGGCCGCAGCTCGACCGGCGCCGGCGCGCCCTCGCGCGCCTCGGCGCCCTCGGGGAGCGGGAGCGGGAGGTCGCCGTGGCGGTGGGCCGGGGCGCCTCCAACGCGGACATCGCGGCGGAGCTCTTCCTGAGCGTGGCCACGGTGAAGGCCCACGTCTCCCGCATCCTGACGAAGCTGGACCTCAACAACCGGGTGCAGATCGCCCTCTTGGTCCACGACGCGGACCTGCTGGACGAGGCCTGATCCCTCGCGGGGCGCCGAAAAACGGGGGTCCAAGGGGGCGGAGCCCCCTTGTTCGGGAAGGGGCGGGTCAGGGGCGCCCCGCGAGGGAACGGTGGCGCGGCCCCGTTCGTTCCGCGGACACCAGGTAACCCGCACGAGGGGACGCCCCATGGCAGACGCACCCATCGACCTCGCCTCCTACGAGGACTTCACCACCGACCCCCACCGGGCATACGCCGAGTTGAGAGCCCGGGGCCCCGTCCACCGCGTCCGCTTCCCACCCCCGGACCACGACAGCGACCACTACTTGGTGGTGGGCTACGAAGAGGCCCGCGCCGCCCTCGCCGACCCCCGCCTCACCAAGTCGAGCACGGGCATCGACCTGGCGTTACCGGACGAGGAGCTGATCGGCCCGCACCTGCTCACCGTCGACCCGCCGCACCACACCCGGCTGCGCTCCCTGATCGCCCGGGAGTTCACCGCCCGCCGCGTCCAGGCGCTGCGCCCGCGGATCCAGGAGATCACGGACGGCCTCCTGGACGGGATGCTCGCCAAGGGAAGCCGCGCCGACCTGGTGGAGGCGCTCGCCTTCCCGCTGCCCATGACGGTCATCTGCGAACTGCTCGGCGTCCCCGACCTGGACCGCGAGCGCTTCCGCCAGCTGTCGAACGAGGCCACCTCGCCCTCCACGGAGGAGTGGGAGGACACGGTCTTCGTCGCCCTCGCCGCCTATTTGGACGAGCTGATCGAGGCCAAGCGCGCGGTCCCCGGCGACGACCTGCTCAGCGCCCTGATCCGCACCCGCGCCGAGGACGGCGACCGGCTCTCCCACGAAGAGCTGCGCGGCATGGCGTACCTCCTGCTCATCGCGGGACACGAGACGACGGTCCACCTCATCACCAACACCGTGCACGCCCTGCTCACCCGCCCCGCCCAGCTGGCCGCGCTGCGGGCCGACCCGGGCCTCCTGGACGGCGCGATCGAGGAAGGCCTGCGCCACGAGGGCCCGGTGGAGAATTCCACCTACCGCTTCACCACCGAGCCCACCGAGATAGCGGGCACGCTGATCCCGGCCGGTGCCATCGTCGTGGTGAGCCTCACCGCCGCCGACCGCGACCCGGGCAAGTACGGGGCGCCGGACGACTTCGACCTCCACCGCGCCCCGCAGGGCCACGTCGCCTTCGGACACGGCATCCACTTCTGCCTGGGCGCCCCGCTGGCCCGCGTCGAGGGCCGGATCGCCCTCGCCGCGCTCCTGGAGCGCTGCCCGGACCTCGCCCTGGACGGCCCCGCGACGGACTGGCGCCCGGGCCTGCTGATGCGGGGCCTGCGCCGCCTGGACGTCCGCTGGTAGCACCCGCCCGGGTCCTCCACCCGGCCCCGCAGCCCCGGCCCAGGTATGGGCAGCAGTAGTTACCGGGTGGTAGAAGTCCTGCCATGACCGACGCCGTGGAACACGCCCCGCCCCTGGACCTGACCCTCGCTCAGCAGACCCTCGCCGCCCAGCCGTTCAGCCGCCTCGTAGGAGCCGAGCTCACCGCGTTCGGCGACGGCGCGGCCACCCTGGAGATCCCCCTGCGCCCCGAACTGCTCCAGCAGAACGGCTTCGTGCACGGCGGCGTCCTGTCGTACGCGGCGGACAACGGCATCACGTTCGCCGCGGGCACGGCCCTCGGCCCGGCGGTCCTGACCTCCGGCTTCTCCATCCAGTACGTGCGCCCGGCCACCGGCGCCCGGCTGCTCGCCCGCGCCGCGGTCGCCCACGCGAGCCGCCGTCAGGCCGTCGTCCGGTGCGATCTGCTGACCGTCGACGGCGAGGGCGCCGAGACGCTCTGCGCCCTGGCGCAGGGCACGGTCCGCGCGACGGGCTGAGCCCCCGGCCCGAGGAGGGGCGGGCCGGGGGCGACCGGGGCTCAGGCCCCGGGGATCTCCGCGAGCCGCACGGGCCGGTGCTCGGCCCGCGACAGCTCGCACGCCTCGGCGATGCGCAGTGCGTGCAGCGCCTCCCGGCCGTCGCAGGGGTTGGCGAGCTCGCCGCGCACGACGTCGACGAACGCGGCGAGCTCCGCCTCGTAAGCGGGGGCGAAGCGCTCCAGGAAGCCGGGCCACGGCTTGTCGGGGCCGCCGGGCCCGTCCGGCTCGGCGGAGGTGAGCGGGGTGCGGGCACTCACGCCGACCGCGATCTGGTCGGCCTCCCCGGCCAGCTCCATGCGGACGTCGTAGCCCGCGCCGTTGCAGCGGGTCGCGGTCGCCGTGGCCAGGGTGCCGTCGTCGAGGGTGAGCAGCACGGCCGCCGTGTCGACGTCGCCCGCCTCGCGGAACATCGCGGGACCGGCGTCGGACCCCGTCGCGTACACCTCGGTCACCTCGCGCCCCGTCACCCAGCGCAGGATGTCGAAGTCGTGCACGAGGCAGTCCCGGTACAGGCCCCCCGACAGCGGCAGGTACGCGGCGGGCGGCGGCGCCGGGTCCGAGGTCATGGCCCGTACGGTGTGCAGCCGTCCGAGCTTCCCGGCGCGCACGGCCGCGCGCGCCGCCGCGTACCCGGCGTCGAAGCGGCGCTGGAAACCGAGCTGCAGGATCGTTCCGGCGGAGTCGACCTCGGCGAGCGCGGCGAGGGTGCCCGGCAGGTCGAGCGCGATGGGCTTCTCGCAGAACACCGGCAGGCCCGCCCGCGCCCCCCGGGCGATGAGCGGCGCGTGCGCGGCCGTCGCCGCCGTGATGACCAGCGCGTCCACGCCGGGGCCCGAGGCCCCGCCCGGGAACAGCGCGTCCACCGAAGGGGCCGCGGTCGCCCCGAGCCGCGCCGCGAGGTCCGCCGCCCGCGCGGTGTCCACGTCCGCGACGACGAGCGATTCCACCTCCGGACGGCGGACGAGGGCCGCCGCGTGGAAGGTGCCGATACGTCCCGTTCCGATCAGTCCGATGCGCATGGGCCCCACCCTCGCGACGGACCCGCGCTCCTGTCAATGGTTTGTCCTGACAACAGAACTTCCGAACTTCCCGTCATCATCTCCCCGGACTACGCTCGCTCCGTGACCGAACAAGGAGCAGCCAAAGCCGCGAAACCGGCCGTGGACCCCACCGTGGCCCTGCACCTCGGCGTCGACCGCAGCAGCCCGGTCCCGCTCTACTTCCAGCTGTCCCAGCAGCTGGAGGCGGCGATCGAGCGCGGTGCCCTGACGCCCGGAAGCCTGCTCGGCAACGAGATCGAGCTCGCCGGGCGCCTCGGCCTCTCCCGGCCCACCGTCCGCCAGGCCATCCAGTCGCTCGTCGACAAGGGCCTGCTCGTCCGCCGCAGGGGCGTCGGCACCCAGGTCGTGCACAGCCAGGTCAAGCGCCCCCTGGAGCTCAGCAGCCTGTACGACGACCTGGAGGCGGCGGGCCAGCGCCCCGAGACCCGGGTCCTGCGCAACGTGGTCGAGGCCGCCTCCGCCGAGACCGCGGCCGCCCTCGGTGTGGCCGAGGGCAGCGACGTCCACCTGGTCGAGCGCCTCCGCCTCGCGCACGGCGAGCCCATGGCCCGGCTGCGCAACCACATCCCGGCCGGGCTGCTCGCCCTCGACACCGCGGCCCTGGAGGCCACCGGCCTGTACCGGCTGATGCGGGCCGCGGGCATCACGCTGCACAGCGCCCGGCAGTCCGTGGGCGCCCGCGCCGCCGAGGGGGAGGAGGCCGGGCTGCTCGCCGAGCCGGAGGGCGCGCCGGTGCTCACCATGCGGCGCACGACCTTCGACGACACGGGCCGCGCGGTCGAGTACGGCTCGCACATCTATCGCGCCTCGCGGTACTCCTTCGAGTTCCAGCTCCTCGTACGCCCCTGACCTCGCCCGGCGCCACAGAAGTAAGAATGTTCTGACAAAGTCATTGACGGTGGGCCGCGCCCCCGGCTACAACTCCCTCCAGCCGCACAGGAGCGGCGGCCGGGAGCAAGCCGGGAGAAGGGTGGCACCACCATGCGTACAGCCCGCACGGCAGCAGCCGTCATCGCGGTCGTCGCGCTCGCGGCAGGCTGCAGCGGCTCCGGCGGCAAGGCCGATGAGAACACCGCGAACGGCGCGGACGGCGAGGGCGGCTCCGGCGGGCAGGCCGCCGGTACCCCGCGCCTGAAGATCGCGATGGTCACGCACTCCGGTGAGGGCGACACGTTCTGGGACATCGTGCAGAACGGCGCCGAGGAGGCCGCGAAGAAGGACAACGTCGAGTTCCTCTACTCCAGCGACAAGGAGGGCAAGGGGCAGGCCGAGCTGGTGCAGACGGCCATCGACAAGAAGGTCGACGGGATCGTGGTGACCCTCGCCAAGCCCGAGGCCATGCGGGCCGTGCTCGGCAAGGCGAAGAGGGCGGGCATCCCCGTGGTCACGATCAACTCGGGCGGCGAGTTCTCCCCGCGGTTCGGCGCGCTCGGCCACATCGGGCAGGACGAGGCCGTGGCGGGCGAGGCCGTCGGCGACGAGCTGGACAGACGCGGCAGGAAGAAGGCTCTGTGTGTGATCCACGAGCAGGGCAACGTCTCCCTGGAGCAGCGCTGCGCGGGGGTGAGGAAGACCTTCGGGGGCTCGGTGGAGAACCTGAACGTCGACGGCACCAACCAGCCCGGTGCCCAGTCGTCCATCAGCGCGAAGCTCCAGGCCACCAAGGGCATCGACGCGGTCGTCACGCTCGGCGCGCCGGTCGCGGCCGTCTCCGTGAAGGCCAAGGAGGACGCGGGCAGCAAGGCGGAGATCGACACCTTCGACCTGAACGCCGAGGTCGTCCGGCGGCTCAAGGCGGGCGAGGTCGGCTTCGCCGTCGACCAGCAGCCCTACCTCCAGGGCTACCTCGCGGTCGACGAGCTGTGGCTCTACCGGACCAACGCGAACGTCATCGGCGGCGGCAAACCGGTCCTGACCGGGCCCGCCGTGGTCACCGGGAAGGACGTTCCGAAGCTGGAGAAGTACACCGCCCGCGGTACCCGATGACCATGCGGGGCGACGGCGTGACCGATACTTGGGCGGCTGGGTCCGGTCACCGGGCCCAGCGGCACGAGAGGCTCGGCAGGGCGCGGCACACTGTGCACACCGCGAACACGGCGATCTCAGCAGGCACTGCAAGCACGGCACAGCAAGAAGGGCACGGCGACGTGGCAAGGGTTCGAACGGGAGTACGTGCGGTGGGTGCCGTGCTGGTTGCGGTGCTCGGGGCGTCCCTCGTGGGATGCAGCAGCACCGGCGGCAAGCGCGCCGAGGACGCGCGCAAGGCGGCGCAGGCGTCGGGCAGGGCCGCGGTGGACACGCCGCGCTGGACCTTCGCGATGATCACCCACTCGGGCGACGGCGACACGTTCTGGGACATCGTCCAGAACGGCGCGAAGCAGGCCGCCGTCAAGGACAACATCAAGTTCCTGTACTCGCACCACGACGAGGCGCAGCAGCAGGCCCAGCTCGTGGACGCGGCCATCGACAAGAAGGTCGACGGCATCATCGTCACGCTCGCCAAGCCGGACGCGATGAAGGCCGCCGTGGCCCGCGCCCGCAAGGCCGGCATCCCGGTGGTGACCGTGAACTCGGGCTCGGAGGAGTCCAAGGCGTTCGGCGCCCTGACCCACATCGGCCAGGACGAGACGATCGCGGGCGAGGCCGTCGGCGAGGAGCTCAACAAGCGGGGCAAGAAGAAGGCCCTGTGCGTCCTGCACGAGCAGGGCAACGTGGGCCACGAGCAGCGCTGCGAGGGCGCCAAGAAGACCTTCGAGGGCGAGATGAAGAACCTGTACGTGGAGGGCACCAACATGCCCGACGTGCAGTCCGGCATCGAGGCCAAGCTCCAGGCCGACAAGGACATCGACGCGGTCGTCACGCTCGGCGCCCCGTTCGCCGACACCGCGGTGAAGGCGAAGGAGGGCGCGGGCAGCAAGGCGGAGATCGACACCTTCGACCTGAACGAGAAGGTCGCCGGGGGCCTGAAGTCCGGCACGCTCGGCTTCGCCGTCGACCAGCAGCCCTACCTCCAGGGCTACGAGGCCGTGGACCTGCTGTGGCTCTACAAGTACAACGCCGACGTCCTCGGCGGCGGCAAGCCGGTCCTCACCGGCCCGCAGATCGTCACCAAGGACCAGGCAGGCGAGCTCGAGGACTACGCGAAGCGGGGAACCCGATGAGCGCGACCGCACCGGCACCGCACCAGCCCGCGAAGGCCGCGGACGAGCGCCTCCTGACGACCTCGCCGCTGAAGAAGCTCCTGGGCCGTCCCGAGCTGGGCTCGGTCGTCGGCGCGGTGGCGGTCTTCCTGTTCTTCGCGATCATCGCGGACAGCTTCCTCCAGGCCAACAGCATCGCCACCGTCCTGTACGCGGCCTCCACGATCGGCATCATGGCGGTCCCGGTGGCGCTGCTGATGATCGGCGGCGAGTTCGACCTGTCGGCGGGCGTCATGGTCACGACGTCCGCGCTGATGTCGTCGATGTTCAGCTACCAGATGACCGCGAACGTCTGGGTCGGCGTCGGCGTCTCACTGCTGGTGACCCTCGCCATCGGTGTGTTCAACGGCGTCATGCTGATCCGCACCGACCCGCCGAGCTTCATCATCACGCTCGGCACGTTCCTGATGCTGACCGGCATGAACCTGGGCTTCACCAAGCTGATCAGCGGCACGGTCTCCACCAAGTCGATCTCCGACATGGAGGGCTTCGCCTCCGCCAAGGACGTCTTCGCCTCGACGATCACCATCGGCGGCGTAGACTTCAAGATCACGATCGTCTGGTGGCTGGCGATGGTCGCGATCGCCACCTGGATCCTGCTGCGCACCCGTGCGGGCAACTGGATCTTCGCGGTCGGCGGCGGCGAGCAGGCCGCCCGCGCGGTCGGCGTCCCCGTCGGCAGGACCAAGATCGGTCTCTACATGGGCGTCGCCTTCGGCGCCTGGGTGTCGGGCCAGCACCTGCTGTTCAACTACGACGTCGTGCAGTCCGGTGAGGGCGTCGGCAACGAGCTGATCTACATCATCGCGGCCGTCATCGGCGGCTGTCTGATCACCGGAGGCTACGGCTCGGCGGTCGGCGCCGCGGTCGGTGCGCTGATCTTCGGCATGACCAGCAAGGGCATCGTCTACGCCGAGTGGAACCCGGACTGGTTCAAGTTCTTCCTCGGGGCGATGCTGCTCCTGGCGACCCTGCTGAACGCCTGGGTCCGCAAGCGCGCGGAGGCGACGAAGTGACGACTGAGGCCGTATCCAAGGACGCCACGGCCCCCGCGGGCGGTACGCCGCTCGTCGAGCTCGACGACGTCAGCAAGTACTACGGCAACATCCGCGCCCTCGAAGGCGTCTCCCTGGAGGTGCACGCGGGGGAGATCTCCTGCGTGCTGGGCGACAACGGCGCGGGCAAGTCGACGCTCATCAAGATCGTCGCGGGTCTGCACCGGCACGACGCGGGCACCTTCCGCATCGAGGGCGAGGTGACCCGGCTCGCCAGCCCCCGCGAGGCGCTGGACCGGGGCATCGCCACCGTCTACCAGGACCTGGCGGTCGTCCCGCTCATGCCGGTGTGGCGGAACTTCTTCCTCGGCTCCGAGCCCACGAAGGGCACGGGCCCGTTCAAGCGCCTGGACGTGGAGTTCATGCGCAGGACCACCCACGCCGAGCTCCTTCGCATGGGCATCGACCTGCGTGACGTCGACCAGCCCATCGGCACGCTGTCCGGCGGTGAGCGCCAGTGCGTGGCGATCGCCCGCGCCGTGTACTTCGGCGCGAAGGTCCTGGTCCTGGACGAGCCGACGGCGGCGCTCGGCGTGAAGCAGTCCGGTGTCGTGCTGAAGTACGTGGCCGCGGCGCGGGACGCGGGGCTCGGCGTGGTCCTGATCACCCACAACCCCCACCACGCCTACCTCGTCGGCGACCGCTTCGTCCTCCTCAAGCGCGGCCAGATGTCCGCTTCCTATTCACGGGCCGACGTCACCCTCGACGAACTCACCCGCCAGATGGCGGGCGGCTCCGAGTTGGAAGACCTCCGCCATGAACTGGAGCGAGGAAGCACCCCGTAAGGGGCGCGGGGAACTGCGCGACAAGCCAGGTCACAGCCGCAGACGCAGCTGCTCGGTCACTCCGCAGCCGCGTCTGCGGCTTTTCGCGCGCCGAGCGCGCCCCCGCGGCGGAGCCGCACATCGACACGGCCCCGCGCCCCTGGAGGGGGCACCTCCCCCCAGCCCTGGCGGGAAGCCCGGGGCGGCCGCGCCCCGGGTCCCCGTTGTGCGCGCCCCCGCGAGCGTGAGGCAGAATCGGCGCGATGAGCACCTACCGCGACCTCACGCACCGCGGCTCCGCCCGAGCCACCGTTCTGCGGACCGTGGGCACGCGTGAGCGCCGTTCGCACCTGACGGCCCCCCGCGTCCCCACGGTCGGCATCGACATCGGCGGCACCAAGGTGATGGCGGGCGTCGTGGACGCCGACGGCAACATCCTGGAGACCCTGCGCACCGAGACGCCGGACAAGTCCAAGAGCCCCAAGGTCGTCGAGGACACCATCGTCGAGCTGGTCCTCGACCTGTCCGACCGGCACGACGTGCACGCCGTCGGCATCGGCGCCGCGGGCTGGGTCGACGCGGACCGCAACCGCGTCCTGTTCGCCCCGCACCTGTCCTGGCGCAACGAACCCCTCCGGGACCGCATCTCCGGCCGTCTCGCGGTGCCCGTCATGGTGGACAACGACGCCAACACCGCCGCCTGGGCCGAGTGGCGCTTCGGCGCGGGCCGCGGCGAGGACCACCTGGTCATGATCACCCTGGGCACCGGCATCGGCGGCGCGATCCTGGAGGACGGCCAGGTCAAGCGGGGCAAGTTCGGGGTCGCGGGCGAGTTCGGCCATATGCAGGTCGTGCCCGGCGGACACCGCTGCCCGTGCGGCAACCGAGGCTGCTGGGAGCAGTACAGCTCCGGCAACGCGCTCGTCCGCGAGGCCCGCGAGCTGGCCGCCGCCGACTCCCCGGTCGCGTACGGGATCATCGAGCGCGTCAAGGGCAACGTCCCCGACATCACCGGGCCCCTCATCACCGAGCTGGCCCGCGAGGGCGACGCCATGTGCGTCGAGCTGCTCCAGGACATCGGCCAGTGGCTCGGCGTCGGCATCGCGAACCTCGCCGCGGCCCTCGACCCGTCCTGCTTCGTCATCGGCGGCGGCGTCAGCGCCGCCGACGACCTGCTCATCGGCCCCGCCCGCGACGCCTTCCGCCGCCACCTCACCGGGCGCGGCTACCGCCCCGAGGCCCGCATCGCCCGCGCCCAGCTCGGCCCCGAGGCCGGCATGGTCGGCGCCGCCGACCTGGCCCGGCTCGTCGCCCGCCGCTTCCGCCGCGCCAACCGCCGCCGCGTCGAGCGCTACGAGCGGTACGAGCGCTACGCCGAGGCCCGCCGAGCCAACGACCGCACCGCCCAGGGAAGCCAGTAGATGACCGTCCCCCGCCAGCCCTCGTCCCCGGACCTGCCCGGCCCCGCGGAGCCGGAGCCGCGCCCCGAGGACCGCCGCCACATGCTCCGCCGCCGCTGGCTCACCGCGACGATCATCGTGCTGCTCATCGGCGTGCCCGCGGTCTATCTGCTGATCTCCGCGAACCAGTCCCGCGACAGCGGCCGCGACAAGGAGAAGAAGTACTCCGCGACCGGCCTCACCGCGGGCTGGCCCTCCAAGGTCCAGCGCCGCCTGTACGACGTGTCGGTGCCGCCGTACTCGGCCGAGGTCGCCTACTACGAGACGAACAACTGGCGCACCAGCCGGCTGTACGTCCAGTTCCTCACCAGCAACGAAGGCCTGGAGAAGTTCCTCAAGGAGACCGGCACCAGCGCGAGCAAGCTGAAGAAGGACGACATCACCATCAGCAAGCGCGACCAGAACGTCGTCGGCTGGGAGTTCACGGGCCCCGGCCCCTGGTGGGGCGTGACCCACGACCAGGACAACCCGGCGCCCACCCAGGACATCGTGGTGAGCCGCGCCAACCCCAAGCACCCGATGGTCTACGTGGTCTCCGCGACGACGCCCTAGGGCGCGACCGACGACAGGAAGAGGCCGTGGCGGGTTCCGCCGCGGCCTCGTAGCATGGCGCCGTGATCCTCGGCCGCGGCAGCTTCGCCCCCGGTGCCCACCGGGCCCGTGCGCTGCCTTCGCGCGGCTGTTGTTGATCCTTCAGCGCACCCCCGCCGAGCACGTCCCGTACGCCGTGTGACCTCCGTCCGGCGTACGCGCCACGCCGCACCACTCCTGTCACGCCGCCCTGTCACGCCGCGCGGAAGGCCGCCCCCATGACGCCGCCCCACCCCTCCCCGACCGAAGCCGACCACGACCGGCGCAGGCTGCGCCAGTGGCTCGCGGGCGAGGCCCGCGCCGACGGCGTGGCCCGCCGCGACCTGCTGCGCCTCGCGTCCGCCGCGGGCCTCGCGGCCTTCGTGCCGGGCGTCTGGAGCGCCCCGCGCGCCCACGCCGCCACCGCCCCCGGCATCGTCAAGGCGCTGCCCGACGAGGTGTTCACGCTGCGCGGCACGAACGCCGAGACCAGGTTCGAGGCCCTCGCGGAGACGGGCCACCTCACCCCCGCGTCCCACTTCTTCGTCCGCAACCACACCACCACGCCCCAACTCGCCGCCGACGACTGGAGACTCACCGTCTGGGGCGACGGACTCACCGGAGGCCCACGGGAGTTCACCCTCGCCGACCTCCACCGGCTGCCGTCGACGACCCGCACCGCGTTCGTCGAGTGCGCGGGCAACGGCCGCGGCCTGTTCACCGCCCAGCAGGGCCAGCAGGTCTCCGGCACGCCCTGGACGCTCGGCGCCGTCGGGCAGGCACGCTGGCGCGGTGTGCGCCTCGCCGACGTGCTGCGCCGGGCGGGCCTCGCCCGCGACGCCGTGGACGTCATGCCCCGCGGCCTCGACGGCGACTACGTGACGGCGGACGGCACGAACCTCGGCCGGGTGCGCCGCCCGCTGCCCCTCGCCAAGGCCCTGGACGACGTACTCCTCGCGTACGAGATGAACGGCGAGCCGCTGCCCGCCGACCACGGCCACCCGGTGCGTGTCCTCGTGCCCTCCTGGATCGGCGTCGCGTCCATCAAGTGGGTGGGTGACATCGAGGTCTCGGCGACCCCGCTCTACTCGCCCTGGAACACCGACTTCTACCGCCTGTTCGGCCCCGGCCACCCGGCGGAGGGCTCCGCGCCGCTCACCCGCCAGACCCTCAAGTCCGCCTTCGAGCTGCCCTGGGACGCGCCGCTGGCCGCGGGCGCCCGGCACCGCCTCACCGGCCGCGCCTGGTCCGGCGCGGCCCCCGTCGCCCGCGTCGACGTCAGCACCGACGGCGGCGCCACCTGGCGCCCGGCCCGGCTGCGCGACGAGCCGCGCCGCGGCTCCTGGGTGCGCTGGAGCACGACCTGGCGCCCGCGCGCCACGGGGCGGGCCACGCTGCTCGCCCGCGCCACCGACGCGACGGGCCGCACCCAGCCGCCCACGACGCCGCACAACCACCAGGGCTATCTGTTCGACGCCGTCGTACGCCACCCCGTGACGGTGGTGTGAGCGCCGTCAGTCCCGCGGGCCCGCGCCCTGCTTCTCGTACGCCGCCACGGCCACCGCCAGGTCCTGCCACGCCATCCCCGCCGACTTGAACAGACGCGGCCGGCCCTGGGCGACCGGCACCTCGCCGCGCACCAACTCGCCGAGCGTGCGCAGCCGTTGCGGGTCGAAGGCGCCGGCGGCGACGGCCTGTACGAGGTCGCCGCACTCGCGCAGCGCCACGGCCCTGGCCTCGGCGACGACCGTGGCCCGGCCCACGAGCCGCTCGTCCACCTCGCGCGCGTCGGGCTCGTGCGAGCCGACCGCCGCGACGGCCGCGTGCGGCGCGAGCAGCGCGCTGTCGAACAGCGGCTCGCGCGCCGTCGTGCAGCAGCACACCACGTCGGCGTGCGCGACGTCCTCGGGCGTCGCGGCCGCCGCCGTGAGCCCCGCGCCCCGGCAGCGCTCCACGAACGCCGCGCGCCGCCCCGGGTCCCGGCCCACCACGTCCACGTGCGCGAGCCCGGGCCGCACCGCCCGCACCGCCTCCACGTGCCCCCACGCCTGCGGCCCCGTCCCGAACACCAGCAGCCGCCGCGCCCCGGGCACGGCCAGGTGCCGCAGCGCCGCACCCGACACGGCGGGCGTACGCAGCGACGTCAGCGCGATGCCGTCGAGCAGGGCCAGCGGGGTGTGGGTCACCCCGTCGAGGAGGAGGTAGAGCCCCTGGATGCGCGGCAGCCCGCGCGCGGGGTTGTCCGGCGTGACGGAGGCGACCTTCACGCCCGCGTACGCCGTCGTGGCCGAGGGCATCAGGAGCAGCTGCCCACCCGGCACCCCGACCACGGCCCGGGCGGGCTCCGCCTCCGGGTCGAGACCGCCCCCGGCCAGCGCGGCCTCGACGGCGTCGACGGCGGCGGCCATGGGAACGAGCCGGGCGACGGCGTCGGCGCCGATGTGAAGGAGGGGATTTCCTGAAGGTTCTGGGGAGACGGGTAGTGGATTCATCCCATGACCCTCACCGATGCCGACGCCCCCGAAACACCGCACCGGGCCGGGCAAAAGACCCCTGAGAGGCGCGGGGAACGGCGCGACCAGCCACAACAGTCCCGCAGACGCGCAAGCACAGCCACCGGGCGGACGAGAGGGCGGCCTCCCACCGGCGAGGAGGACACCGGCGCGGAGGCCCGGTCCAGACGATGCCCCCGTCACTCGACGCCGAAGGTGACTGGCTAGCGTGGAGCGGGTGAGTGAGACGAAGAACCCCGCCCTCCAGTTCCGCTTCGACGGCCCGGACGACGCTCCGGTCCTGGTCCTCGGGCCGTCGCTCGGGACGACGTGGCACATGTGGGACCGGCAGGTGCCCGAGCTGAGCAAGCACTGGCGGGTGCTCCGCTTCGACATGCCCGGGCACGGCGGCGCTCCCGCACACCCCGTGGACTCCGTCGGTGAGCTCGCCGCCCGCGTGCTGGCCACGCTCGACGAGGTGGGCGTGCAGCGCTTCGGCTACGCGGGCTGTTCGCTCGGCGGCGCCATCGGCGCGGAACTGGCCCTCAGGAACCCGCAGCGGGTCGCCTCGCTCGCGCTGATCGCCACCTCGCCGCGGTTCGGCACCGCCGACGAGTGGCGCCAGCGCGGCGTGATCGTCCGCACCAACGGCCTCGACCCGGTGGCCAGGACCTCGCCCGAGCGCTGGTTCACGGCCGGCTTCGCCGCCGCCCAGCCCGCCATCACCGACTGGGCCGTGCAGATGGTGCGCACCACCGACCCCGGCTGCTACATCGCCGCCTGCGAGGCGCTCGCCGCCTTCGACGTCCGCGGCGAGCTCGGCAGCATAGGAGTGCCCACGCTGGTCCTCGTCGGCTCCGAGGACCAGGTGACCGGCCAGGGCGAGGCCCGCACCCTCGTCGCGGGCATCCCCGACGCCCGCCTCGCCGTGGTGCCCGGCGCCTCCCACCTCGCGCCCGTCGAGCAGCCCGCCGCGGTCACCGACCTGCTCGTCCGCCACTTCGGCAGCGCCTGGCAGGCCGCGCCGGACATCGGCGCGACCGGACAGCACGCGATCGCGGCGCCGCCCGTCAAGCCCGTGCTCGCCCCGCCGCCCGCCGCGCCCCCCGCCGAGATCGCGCCCGTGGAGCGGCCGCGGGAGCAGGCCGAGCGCCCCGACGCCTACGCCACCGGCATGAAGGTGCGCCGCGAGGTCCTTGGGGACGCGCACGTCGACCAGGCCCTGGCCGCGGCCGACGAGTTCGCCGAGGACTTCCAGGAGCTCGTCACGCGCTACGCCTGGGGCGAGGTCTGGAGCCGCCCCGGCCTGGACCGCCGCACCCGCAGCTGCGTCACGCTCACGGCCCTCGTCGCGGGCGGCCACCTGGAGGAGCTGGCCTTCCACGTCCGCGCCGCGCTGCGCAACGGCCTGACCCCGCCCGACATCAAGGAGGTGCTGCTCCAGGCCGCCGTGTACTGCGGCGTGCCCGCGGCCAACAGCGCCTTCCGGGTCGCGCAGGCGGTCATCCGCGAGGAAACGACGCCCCAGGAGTAGCGCGGGACCCCGCGGCGAGCAGGATGGGGACCACGGAACGGAGAAGGGGAATCCATGACGACGACCGGCACGAAGCTCACCAAGCAGTCCCACGCGTGCGTGCGCCTCGAAAAGGAGGGCCGGACGCTCGTCGTCGACCCCGGGGGGTTCAGTGAGGCCGACGCGGCCGTCGGCGCCGACGCGATCCTCGTCACCCACGAGCACCCCGACCACTTCGACGAGGCCCGCCTGCGCGCCGCCATGGAGGCGAACCCGGCCGCCGGGATCTGGACCCTGGCTGCCGTCGCCGACCGGATCGCGGCGGCCTTCCCCGGCCGCGTGCACCGGGTCGGCCACGGCGACACGTTCACGGCCGCCGGGTTCGACGTCCAGGTCCACGGCGAGCTGCACGCCGTGATCCACCCCGACCTCCCGCGCGTCACCAACGTCGGCTACCTGGTGGACGGCTCCGTGTTCCACCCCGGCGACGCCCTCACCGTCCCCGAGCACCCCGTGGACACCCTCCTGGTCCCGGTGATGGCCCCCTGGAACAAGATCTCCGAGGTCATCGAGTACGTCCGCGAGGTCAAGCCGCAGCGCGCGTACGACGTCCACGACGCGCTGCTCACGGACCTGGCGCTGCCCATCTACGAGGGGCACATCGGCAGGCTCGGCGGCACCGAGCACACGCGGCTCGCGCCGGGCGAGTCCGCGCGGGTGTGACCGCCGCCGGGCCGCCCGCTGTCACACCCGGCAGGTAGGTTGTCCGTCATGCGCATCGCCACCTGGAACGTGAACTCGATCACCGCCCGCCTGCCCCGTCTCCTGGCCTGGCTGGAGAAGAGCGGCACGGACGTCCTGTGCGTCCAGGAGACCAAGTGCACCGCGGAGCAGTTCCCCGCCGAGGCCCTGCGCGAGCTGGGCTACGAGTCGGCGGTCAACGCCACCGGCAGGTGGAACGGCGTCGCGCTGCTCTCCCGCGTGGGCCTGGAGGACATCACCACCGGCCTGCCCGGCGGCCCCGACTACGACGGCGCGCAGGAGCCCCGGTCCATCGCGGCCACCTGCGGCCCCCTGCGCGCCTGGTCGGTCTACGTGCCGAACGGCCGCGAGGTCGACCACGCCCACTACGCCTACAAGCTCCAGTGGTTCGAGGCCCTCAAGGCCGCCGTCACCGCCGACGCCGCGGGCCCGCGCCCCTTCGCCGTCCTCGGCGACTACAACGTCGCGCCGACGGACGACGACGTCTGGGACGTCGCCAGGTTCGAGGGCCTCACGCACGTCACCCCCGCCGAGCGCGCGGCCCTCGCCGCCCTCCGCGAGACCGGCCTGACGGACGTCGTCCCGCGCCCCCTCAAGTACGACCACCCCTTCACGTACTGGGACTACCGCGAGCTCGGCTTCCCCAAGAACAAGGGCATGCGCATCGACCTGGTCTACGGCAACACCCCGTTCGCCAAGGCCGTGAGCGACGCCTATGTGGACCGCGAGGAGCGCAAGGGCAAGGGCGCCTCGGACCACGCCCCGGTGGTCGTGGACCTCGACCTCTAGCCCCGGAGCACCTCCAGGGGCACCGCCCCGGCAAGCGCGGCAAGGCCCGCGTCGCCAGGATGCAGGTGGTCGCCGCTGTCGTAGCGCGGCAGCAGGCGCGCGGGCAGCTCCGGGTCGCGGAGCACCGCGTCGAAGTCGAGCACGGCGTCGAAGCCCGCCTCGCCCCGCCGCAGCGCCGCGTTCACCGCGGTCCGCTCCGCGTCGACGGCCGCCGTGCACCGGGCCTCCCCGGCGCACGGCACCAGTGTGGCCGCGACGACCCGCAGCCCCCGCGCGCGGGCGCGTGCGGCGATCTCCCGCAGCCCGCCCAGGACCTCCGCCGCGGGCGTCCCGGCCCGCAGGTCGTTGATGCCCTGGAAGACGACCGCGGTGCGCGCGGACGTCTGCGCGAGCACGTCACGGTCGAGGCGGTGCAGCGCGCTGACGCCCCCGGTGTCGGTGGACACGCCGTCACCGGGGTAGCGGTCGCCGACGACGCGGTTGGCGGAGACGCCCTGGTTGAGGACGCCGTGGCGCGGCGCCCCCGGCTCCTCCAGGAGCCGCCGCGCGAGCACGTCGGGCCACCGCCGGTTCGTGTCGGGCGTGGAGCCGACCCCGTCCGTGATGGAGTCGCCGAGCAGCACCACGGAGCCCGCCCCGCCCGCCACGTCGACCCCGGTGAGCAGCGGCCACACCCGCACCGTTGAGGTGTACGCGGCCCCCGACCCGTCCGCGGCGTGATCGCCCGGTTCGCTCACGTACGAGGTCTGGAGGGCCTGGCTGTGCAGGGGCGCCGCGGCCACCGTCCCCGGCAGATGGAGGCTGACCAGCAGATCCGCGCCCGCGGGCACCGCGAACCGCAGCGGGTCGCTGAACACCTGCGCCCCCGCGGGGATCTCGGCCCCCCTCGCACCGCCGAACGTCAGCGCCACCGGCGCGCCCCGCGCCCGCGCCCCCGCGTCCCGCACGGCGACGCTGGCGCTCCCGACGCGCACGGGCGCCCCCGCGAAGGTGTTGTCGAGGCGGATCCGCACCCGGGGCCCGCCCGCACTGGTGTGCACCACGAGCCGCACGGTCCGGTCCGCCCACGGTCCCACGGGCGCGTACCCGGCGGTGGACGCCGACCAGGTCCCCGTCCACCCGGTGGCCACAGGCCGTACCGAGAGGGCGAAGACATGCAGATCGGCCGCCCCGGGGTCGCGGGGCAGGCGCACCGACGCCACCTCGCGCCCGCGCGCGAGCGGCACGGTGACGACGTACAGCCGTGCCTTCTCGGCGCGTTGCCCGTCCGGCGTGTTGACGTGCGGCAGGGCGACGGACTTGGTGGCGAGCGGACCGGTGCGCCAGTCGGGGGCGGTCAGCCGGTACGTGGAGCGCGACCCGTCGCGGTAGCGCACGGTCCCGGTGCCGCGCGCGTCGCCGCCCGTCCCGGCCACCAGGAGGGCGAGGGCGTCGCCGCGCCCGCGCAGCCGCACCCACTGCCCGTCGGCCCGCACGTTGTCCGGCTCGCCCGCCCGCGTGTCCGGCAGGGCGAGACGCGCGCCCTCAACTCCCAGGGCGCGCCCGGGAGTCCACCCGGCCGCCGCCAGGTCCGGCGCGGACAGCGAGGCGCCCGAACCGTCGAAGTCCGCGTCACCGGGCCGCGCGTCGTCGCTGACGGCGTGGTTGTCGAAGAGCCGCTCCAGGGGGAGCGGCCCGGATCCGGGCGGCGCGGCGGTCGCGGCGCCCACGGGGGCCAGACCCCCCAGGAGCGCGAGTACGACGGCGGTGCCCCAGGCACGTCGGCGCACGACGGCCCCTTCCCCGAGCCTCGGTGTTCGGTGTGACGGTGGACGCGCCCTGAAGCTAAGGAGCCGTCAGACGCCAGTCAAGACGGCGACCGTGTCCGTCACCCCGACCGCCGGTCCCCGAACCCCTTTGCCAGGATGGGCCCATGCATCTTTACGATGAGCGTCTGACCGTCCCGGTCGCGTGGTGGTTCCTCGTCGTGCTCGGCGGCGGCCTCTTCGCCGGGCTGCTGCTGCCGCTCGGCCCCGTGGCCGCCGTGGCCGGTCTCCTTCTCGTCACCGCCGTCTTCGGCCCGCTCGTGCACCGGTACGGCTCGGCGCGCATCGTCGTGACGCCGGGCACGCTCGTCGCGGGAGGCCGGGCGATCCCCATCGACGAGCTCGGCCCGACCGAGATCCTGGACGCGGGGGAGGCCTTCGAGTGGCGCACCCGCAAGGCGAACGCGTACGCGCACCTGCTGCTGCGCAGCTATGTGCCGACCGCCCTGCGCGTGGAGCTGCGGGGCCCGCACCACACCGCGCCCTATCTGTACCTCTCCACGCGCCGTCCGATGAACCTGGCCACGATCCTCGCCTTCACCCGCCGCTGAGCACCCGCGCCGGTGGCACCGCGCAGGGCCCCGCCGCGGGTACGACACGTACGCCGGTGCATCAAGGGGAGTGATTCGCCTGATTCCGTGATCAACTGCCGCAAGATACATTCCTTGGAATGCGGAGCCGCCGTCCGAACGCTCGGGCGCCCCACGGAGAGGCCGGTCATGAACATTCCGTTCCTGGACAAGTGGCGCAAGCGGCACGCGGGCGACCCCGGTCTGAAGCTCGCCGCCGCCTTCGAGGCCGACCCGGACGGAGTGGCCGAGCTGCTCTCGGAGTGCGAGCTGCTGCGCTCCCAGGCGGCGCGCGCCGGGCTCGAACTGGACGACACACCCGCGTCGTTGGCGGCGCTGGACCAGCTCACACCGCGCTGGCGGGAGGACCCGGAGACCCTGCCCTGGTTCGGCAACGACGCGGGCCTCTACCTCGGCACGGTCATCGTCCGCACCGTCCCCGGCGCCGTGTGGCACGTCCTGCCCGGCGGTACCCCCGTCGTCCGGCTCGTCTCGGGCCGGGAGCTCCAGGTGGTCGACGCGGGCCTCGACTGGGCCGTCCAGGGCACCCCCGAGCTGTCCCAGATGTACGCCGAGACCTCCGAGACGTAGCCGCGGCGTGACCGGCTCATGACCGGCGCATGGCTGGAACGCGGCCGGTCCGTGGCCGGACGGCGAACCCCCGGTCTCAAATACGGTTAATGCCCGTAAGTGCGTGTCGTCCCATAAGTCCAGTTTTGCCGTGGATAGTTTGCGCGGACCGACACAGCTGAGAGTGAGCAGGTCCGGGCATGGCCGTCGATCCGTTGATCGAGCTGCGTGATGTGAACAAGTACTACGGCGAGTTGCATGTCCTGCAGGACATCGACCTCACCGTCGGCAAGGGGGAGGTGGTCGTGGTCATCGGCCCGTCAGGGTCGGGCAAGTCGACGCTCTGCCGGACGATCAACCGTCTCGAGACCATCCAGTCGGGCACCATCCGCCTCGACGGACAGCCGCTGCCCGAGGAGGGCAAGGCCCTGGCCCGACTCCGCGCCGAAGTCGGCATGGTCTTCCAGTCGTTCAACCTCTTCGCGCACAAGACCGTGCAGCAGAACGTCTCCCTGGCCCAGGTCAAGGTCAGGGGCCGCAAGAAGGACGAGGCGGACCGGCGCTCCGGCGAGCTCCTGGAGAGGGTCGGGCTCGCCGCGCACGCGCAGAAGTACCCCGCGCAGCTCTCCGGCGGCCAGCAGCAGCGCGTGGCCATCGCCCGCGCGCTCGCCATGGACCCCAAGGTCATGCTCTTCGACGAGCCGACGTCGGCCCTCGACCCCGAGATGATCAACGAGGTCCTCGAAGTCATGCAGTCGCTCGCACGCGAGGGCATGACGATGGTCGTCGTCACCCACGAGATGGGCTTCGCCCGCTCGGCCGCCAACCGCGTGGTCTTCATGGCCGACGGCCGGATCGTCGAGGACCGGGCGCCCGAGGACTTCTTCACCCACCCGGAGAGCGACCGCGCGAAGGACTTCCTCTCCAAGATCCTCAAGCACTGACGGGGGGACGAGTCCCATGCGTACGACACGTCTGCTCGGGCTGCTCACGGCCCTGTCGCTCACCGCGCTCGCCACCGCCGCCTGCGGCAAGGAGGGGAGCCCGCCGACCAAGGGCCCCGCCGCCGGGAAGCTGCCCGTCTACCGGGTCGCCGAGGGCTTCGAGCTGCCCGGTTCCGGCACCTGGCGCAAGGCCAAGAACCGCGGCCGCTTCGTCGTCGGAGCCAAGGAGGACCAGCCCTACCTCGGCGAGAAGGACCCCGCGACCGGGCGCTACTCGGGCTTCGACATCGAGATCGCCAAGATGGTCTCGGCCTCGCTCGGCCTGGACCCCAAGCGCATCTCCTTCAAGACGATCGCCTCCGCGAACCGCGAGACCGCCCTGCAGAACGGGCAGATCGACTACTACGTCGGCACCTACACCATCAACGACAACCGCAAGAAGCTCGTCGGCTTCGGAGGCCCCTACTACATGGCGGGCCAGGGGCTGCTCGTGCGCCACGACGAGGAGGACATCAAGGGCCCGAAGGACCTCGACGGCAAGCGCGTGTGCTCGGCCGCGGGCTCCACCCCGTACCAGCGCATCCAGAAGGACTACCCGAAGGCCACGCTCGTCGCGTACGACACGTACTCGGTGTGCGTCGACAACCTGCTGACGTACCAGGTCGACGCGGTCACCACCGACGACGCGATCCTGATCGGCTACGCGGCGAAGGTCCCCGACGAGCTGAAGGTGGTCGGCAAGCCCTTCTCCGAGGAGCCCTACGGCATCGGCGTCCCCCGGGGCGACAACACGCTGCGGTTCGCCATCGACGACGCCCTCGCCGCCCGCGAACGCGACGGCGACTGGAAGAAGGCGTACGACGCGACCCTCGGCCTGTCCGGGGTCCCCGCGCCGGAGCCGCCCGCCATCGACCGCTACCCGGCGAGCTGAGGAGGCGTCGTGGACGTACTGACGGACAACTTCTCCACCTACGGCGAGGGCTTCCTCGGCACGGTCGAACTCACCGTGTACGCCTCCGTCCTCGCGCTCGTGCTCGGCTTCGTCATGGCCTCCTTCCGGGTGGCGCCCGTCGGCTCCTTCCGGGTGTTCGGCGCGGTGTGGGTGGCCGTCCTGCGCAACACCCCGCTGACGCTGCTCTTCTTCGCCGTCCTGCTCGGCCTGCCGCGCTTCGGACTGGTGCTGCCCTTCAAGGTGTTCGCCGTCCTCGCGCTCGGCTGCTACACCTCCGCCTTCATCTGCGAGGCGCTGCGCTCCGGCATCAACACCGTGCCCCGGGGGCAGGGCGAGGCGGCCCGCAGCCTCGGCATGACGTTCGGTCAGACCCTGTCCGTGGTGGTGCTCCCGCAGGCCTTCCGCTCGGTGATCCCGCCCGTGGGCTCCACGCTCATCGCGCTCGCCAAGAACTCGGCGATCGCCGGCGCCTTCAGCGTCACCGAACTGCTCGGCACCTACAAGACGCTCAGCGAGCTCGGCTACAACATCGTCTGGACCTTCCTCTGGATCGCCCTTGGCTATCTGATCATCACCCTCGCCATCAGCGCCGTCTTCCACATCCTCGAGAAGCGCTGGGGAGTCGCCCGATGACCACCACCGCCGAAGCCACCGCCCTCTACGACATCCCGGGCCCCAGGACCCGCAGGAGACACCTGCTGTACGGCGTCCTTTCGACCGCCGTCATCGTCGGGCTCGTCGCCTGGGTCCTGTACCTGCTGTTCGACACCGACCAGTTCACGCGCACCAAGTGGACGCCGTTCGAGTACAAGGGCATCCAGGAGCTGCTCCTGCGCGGGCTCGGCAACACGCTCAAGGCCTTCGCCATCGCCGCCGTGCTCTCCCTTGCACTCGGCGCGCTGCTGGCCACCGGGCGCCTCTCCGAGCACCGCGTGGTGCGCTGGCTGGCCACGCTGGTCGTGGAGTTCTTCCGGGCCATGCCCGTACTCGTGATGATCTTCTTCGTCTTCGTGGCGCTGAAGGTCCAGCCGCTTCCGGCGCTCGTCGCCGGGCTGACGCTCTACAACGGCTCCGTGCTCGCCGAGGTGTTCCGCTCCGGCGTCAACTCCGTCGAGCGCGGACAGAGGGAGGCCGCCTACGCGCTGGGGATGAGAAAGACTCAGGTCATGTCGTACGTCCTGGTGCCACAGGCCGTGCGGGCCATGCTGCCCGCCATCATCAGCCAGTTGGTCGTGGCCCTGAAGGACACCTCGCTCGGTTATCTGATCACCTATGAGGAGTTCCTGCACGCCGGGAAACTGATCGCGTCGAACCTCGACTACGATTTGCCTTTCATCCCCGTGGTCATGGTGATCTCACCGATCTACATCGGGATGTGCATGCTGCTGTCGTGGTTCGCCTACTGGGTGTCCAAGCGCCAGCGGCGCAGTCCCAAGACAGAGGCCGTGGACGTCGCCCCGGCTGAACCAGGGACGCTGCTGCCGGGAGGGGGTCCCCCCAGGGCCCCCGCCCCCTAGGGGGGAGCAGTAGCTGGAGGGCCAGGCCCGCCCGGCAGCAGCCGGTGATCACTGCTCGCGCAGGGGGATCGACACGTACGACGGGTCGGTCCCGGGCGAGGAGAAGGTCAGCTGCGCGCCGGACGGGTTGTGCTCGATATAGAGCGGGTCGACCGTGTCGACCACCAGGGCGAGCCTGTGTCCTGCCGGGACGTCGTAGGCCGTGGAGAACAGCTCCAGGTCGACGCCGAACGGCTTGCCGGGGGTCTTGCCGTGGAAGGTGTACGGCGCGTTGCTGACCAGCTTGCCGAGGCCGAGCGGGCCCACGTCGTAGAGGTACGCGATGAGGGTTCCGCTCTCCTTGGTGCTGGTGAGCGTGGTGTGCAGCTTCGCCGTGCCGCGCACGCGCTGGGGCCGCTCGGCCCGCTGCCCCTGCCAGACGGCCGCGTACCGGCGCGGCAGCAGCGGCATCGACGCCATCGGCGGCAGCTTCAGGAACTGGTCGAGGGCGTTGGAGAGCATCACGATGCCGCCGTTGGCGCCGGAGTCGACGTTCGCGCGGATCGTGGTGGTGCCCGCGAGGTCCAGCTCGTGCCGGGTGGCGCCGACCGACTTCCAGTCGGGGTAGCCCTCGTAGCCGCCGGTGGAGCGGGACTTCAGCTGGACGGGCTGCTCCTGGTCGATGCCGTTGCGCTCGCCCTTCAGATAGCGGTCGAACCAGCGCCGGGTGTTCGTCCAGGTGTCGTTGGGCAGGCCGAACAGGCCGGTCGCCTCGGCCGTCGCGTGGTCGCCGGGGCGGAACTCCAGGCGCTTGGGGCCCTTGAGCTTCTCGTAGAACGCGGCGTACGCGTTGGGCGGGAAGATGGTGTCTCCCCAGGCGTTGCCGAGCATGACGGCGGCGCCGTTGCTGTTGATCCGGTCCAGATGCGTCGCGGGGGAGCGCTTGGCGCCCCACGCGATCATCTCGTCCTCCTGGTCGAGGTCGGAGGCCAGGAAGTGCTTCAGGATCCGCTGGAGCTCGGCGCTCGGGCGGCCGGTGAGATAGCCCGCGCCGCCGAGCAGGGCACTCGCCTGGACGTGCTGGGTGCGGCCGCTGTAGATGGACTCGACGAGGTCGCTCCAGCCGCTGAGGGCCGCGACCGCCTTGACCCGCTTGTCGTGCCCGGCGGCCAGCAGACTGATGCCCGCCCCGTAGCTGACGCCCGCCATGCCGACCTTGTCCGGGTCGGCGGGGGTGTTCCGCAGCGTCCAGTCGATGACCCGGGAGGCGTCCGCGACGTCCTCGGGGCCGCCGACCTCGATCTCGCCGCCGGACTGCCAGAAGCCGCGCGAGTTGTAGCTCACCACCACGTAGCCGGCGTCGGCGAGCTTCTTGGCCTGCGCGATGTACTCGATCTGCGGCATGGCCCAGCTCGTGGGCAGCACGACGACGGGGTACGAGCGGTCCGCCGCGGCGCCCTCGGGCGTGACGACGTTGGCCTTGAGGACAGTGCCGCCGTCACCGGGGATGTCGACGAAACGGACGCCGGGCGCGGCGGCCCGGGACGGGGGTGCCGCCTGCGCGGCGGGGGCGGCACCGGCGACGAGCGCCACCGATACCGCACCCAGAACGGCGGTCCGCACAGCTCTGCGTGTTTTTCCCACGGGTCACTCCTCACACATGCCGGTGCAAAGTGACCCGACGGTAACCGCGCGGGATTACCTCGGGTAACCCGTCGGTAAGTTACGTACGGGTAACGATAGTTGAGCGGTGGAGTTCATCCGCCGTGGAGCTCGTGCGGGGCAGGGCTTCTCCGCTGCTCGCCGTGCGGCCTCAGCGCAGCGCGCTCTTGGCCTGCCAGTCCGCCCACGACAGGTTCCACTCGCCGAAGCCGTTGCCCGGATCCGGCGTGCCCTTGGAGCCGTTGCCCGAGACCTCGAACGGGTCGCCGATCTGGACCTGGCCGTACAGCCACGCGGCGTTGCCCGTGCTCATGCCGACGCAGCCGGAGCTGTGGTTGGTGTTGCCGAAGTACGCCGCGTTCCAGGGGGCCGCGTGGGCGTACATGCCCGACCAGGTCAGGCGCATCGAGTAGTCGACCATCTTGTCGTAGGCGTTGCCCAGGCCGACGGTCTCGGAGCGCATGTTGATCGTGCCCTCCTTGGCCATCAGGACCGACGTGCCGCCCCAGGAGGCCTTCTCGCCGCCGGGCGTGCCCGCGGACATCGGTACGGTCTTGACGGTCTTGCCGTCGCGCGTCAACGTAGCGGTCTTGTTGTCAAGATTGACCTTGACGACCTGGTTCTTGCCCACGGTCATCGCGGTGTCGTAGTCGCGCACGAACCAGCCGCCGTCGGCGCCGGAGTCGACCCCGTTGAGCTGGGCGTCGAGGGCGACCTCGGTGCCGGACTTCCAGTAGTCCTTGGGCCGCCAGTCGACGCGGTCCTTGCCGTCGTAGTTCTTGATCCAGCCCCAGGAGCCGACGGTGTCGTCGGACGTCTTCACCTTGAGGTGCTTTTCGACCTCCGCCTTGTTCTTGACGGGGTGGTCGAAGACGATCGACAGGGGCTGGGCCACGCCGACGGTCTTGATGTTCCGGCCCGGCGTGATGGTGACCTTGTTGACCTTCTCGGGCGCGGCCGTGGTGAACGCCTTGCCGGCCTTGCCGCCCTCCTGAGTGGTGGCGCGCACGGTGTAGCTGGTGCCGGGCGCGGCCACGCGCGCCGAGGTCCAGCCGCGGCCGTCGGCGGAGACCTTGCCGGGCAGCTCGCCGCCCTCGGCGTCGGCGACCTTCACGTCCTTCAGCTTGGCGTCGCCCGAGGCCAGCTTCACGGTGACCGGGACGCCCGCCTTGGCCTGCTTGCCGGTGAGGTTCACCGAGAGCTTCGGCTTCTCGGCCTCGGCGCCGTCACCGGAGCCGCCGCCGGAGCAGGCGGTCAGGGCGGCGGCCAGGGCCGCGGTGCCCGCCACGGCCGCGTACCGGGGGCGTATGGAGCGGCGGCTGGAGCTCAGGGACCTGCGGGACCTCAAGGAAACGTACCTCCGTGCGGATGTTCATGCCTGCCCGGAGTGAGAGGGCGGAGGGTTCCCCGCGGTTGCCTGTTGTCCGGAAAATCCGGACTGCGTCATGGAAGCGTTATGAGGGTCTTGCGTTCTGTGAACGTTTGCTCACTTGGCGCGAGCTCGCGCGGCGCTTGCTCGGTGCTCGTGCGGTGCTTGTGCGGCGCTTGCTCGGTGCTTGGGTGGTGCTCATTTGGCGCGGTGCGAGCTGCGCGCGGACTGTGCCGGTATCGGTTCCCGGGCGGCCTGGGTCACCTCCCCGATCAGCTCGACCACGTCCGGGCCGTACGCCTGGGAGTTCACGACCTTCAGGAGGAGCACGAAGGAGCCGCCGTGCTTGCGTGCCAGGCGCTCGTGGTGGCGGGCGAGATAGCGGGTGGCCGCCTGGTTGGTGATCGCGCGCTGGCCGCAGAAGAGGAACACGGGCCGCGCGTCCTGCCCGGCGGTGAGCCGTGCGAGCAGCACGTACTCCGCGATGCCCGCCTCCATGCGGTAGCGCTCCGCGCCGATCTGGAAGGCGCCGCGGTCCGGGCCCGGCTCCGGGTCGGCGTTCACGCGCACGCCGGGCAGCAGCGAGTGCATGTGCGCGGCCATCCGGCGGTGGATCGCGGGATTGCCGAGGCAGAACTCGGTGCGCTCGCCGAAGCCCTGCTGGGCGGCGTCGTGGGCGACGACCTGGGTGTGCGCGCCGCAGTCCTTCACCACGGCGGACAGTTCGAGCAGCGAGAGCACGTCGTGCCGGGTCACGGTCAGCTCCGGGCCGCCCGCCTCGCGATTCACGACGAACAGCGACTCGGAGTGCTCGGGCAGCCCGAAGAACGCCCGCTTGCGCCGCAGCCTGCGCCGAGCCAGGTACGCGCGGGCGTACAGGGCCAGGGCGGCGCTCACGACGGCCGCACCGGGGCCGAGGACGAGAAGGCGTACGTCTTCAGTCATGGGCGCGCATGCTAGCGGCCGTCCCTGGCCACCTGGGGAGGCGCCGTGGCCGGGGACCGGGCGCGAAGTTACGCTGCGCGGAGGGTTGTTGACCGGAGGTGTTCATGCGGCATGACGTGGTACGGAATCTGACGCTATTGGCGGTGGGCGGGGTATTGGTGACGGTCGGTGCGGCCGCGCCCCCTTCGCCTTCGCGCACAGCGGAACCGGGCACTGCGGCCGAAGCGGCCACACATGCCCAAGCGGACACAAGACCGGATTCGGCCCTTACGGCCGGTGCGTCCCGGACTCCGCAGAAGGTGCCCGAGGCCGTCGGCTACGGCGGGGCCGTCGCGAGCGTCGACGCGGACGCGTCCGCCGTCGGCATCGAGGTCCTGAAGAAGGGCGGCAATGCCGTGGACGCGGCCGTCGCCACGGCCGCCGCGCTCGGCGTCACCGAGCCGTACTCGGCGGGCGTCGGCGGCGGCGGGTACTTCGTGTACTACGACGCGAAGACGCGGAAGGTGCACACGCTCGACGGCCGCGAGACGGCCCCGCGCACCGCGGACGCGGACCTCTTCCTGGAGGACGGCAAGCCCCTGCCGTTCGCGGACGCCCAGACCAGCGGCCTCGGCGTGGGCACGCCCGGGACCCCGGCCACCTGGCGGGCGGCGCTCGACAACTGGGGCAGCGAACGGCTCGGCACGCTCCTGCGGCCCGCCGAGCGCCTCGCCCGCGACGGCTTCACGGTGGACCGGACGTTCCGCGCGCAGACCGAGGCCAACCAGGCGCGCTTCAAGGACTTCCCGGACACGGCGGAGCTGTTCCTGCCGGGCGGGAAGCTGCCGGTCGTCGGCTCCACGTTCAAGAACCCGGACCTCGCGCGCACCTACGCCGAGCTGCGGCGCGAGGGCATCGGCGCGCTGTACCGGGGCGACATCGGCAAGGACTTCGTACGGACGGTCAACAAGCCGCCGGTGGACCCGGCCTCGGGGCGCGACGCGCGCGCCGGTGACCTGTCGATGAAGGACCTGCGCGGCTACGAGGTCAAGGAGCAGGCCCCCTCGAAGACCACGTACCGCGGGCTCGGGGTCTACTCGATGGCCCCGTCGACGTCCGGCGGCACGACGGTCGGCGAGGCCCTGAACATCCTGGAGCGCGGCGACCTCTCGCGCGTGAGCAAGGCGCGCTATCTGCACCGCTTCATCGAGGCGAGCCGGGTGGCGTTCGCCGACCGGGGGCGCTGGGTGGGCGACCCCGACTTCGAGGACGTCCCCACCAAGCAGCTGCTCTCGCAGCGGTTCGCGGACTCGCGCGCCTGCCTCATCAAGGACGACGCGGTGCTCAAGAGCCCCGTGGCGCCCGGTGACCCGCGCGACCCGCGGCCCTGCGCCACCGGCGGCAAGGCGGCCCCGACGACGTACGAGGGCGAGAACACCACGCATCTGACGGCGGCCGACAAGTGGGGCAACGTCGTCGCCTACACCCTCACCATCGAGTCCACCGGCGGCAGCGGCATCACCGTGCCCGGGCGCGGCTTCCTGCTGAACAACGAGCTGACCGACTTCTCCTTCGCGCCCGCCCGGCCCGGCGTGTACGACCCGAACCTGCCGGGGCCCGGCAAGCGGCCGCGCTCGTCGATCGCGCCGACCATCGTGCTCGACGAGGACCGCGAGCCGGTCGTCGCACTGGGCTCGCCCGGCGGCGCGACCATCGTGACGACGGTCCTGCAGACCCTGACCGGCTTCCTGGACCGGGATCTGGAACTGGTCGACGCGATCGCGGCGCCGCGCGCCAGCCAGCGCAACGCCGCGCAGACGGAGCTGGAGCCCGGCCTGTGGGACAGCCCGCTGCGGCGCGACCTGGAGGCGCTCGGCCACTCCTTCAAGCAGAACCCGGAGATCGGGGCGGCGACCGGCGTCCAGCGGCTGCCCGGCGGCAAGTGGCTCGCGGCGGCGGAGCCGGAGCGCCGGGGCGGCGGATCGGCGATGGTGGTGCGCCCGAGCTCCTAGAGCCGCTCGGCCGAGAGCCGCTCGGCCACGAGCCGCTCGGCCACCGTGTGCACCGGGGCCCGTACCGCTCCTTGGGGCGGTGCGGGCCCCGTGCGCGTGCGCGCCGCTGTCGTGCGGCCGCGTGTGCCCGGGGGCGCGGGCGCCCGCAGGACCGCCTCGTACCCGTACGGGAGCCCGTCTCGCCCCGTCATGGGCCCGTACGAGCCCCTCGGGCGGGCCTCAAGGGCTCGTACGGGCGGGTCGTACGGGGTTCCCGTACGCGCGTCGGTCAGAGGGCGGTCAGGATGCGCGGTCCCGCGGCCGTGATGGCCACCGTGTGCTCCGCGTGGGCGGCGCGGCTGCCGTCGTCCGTGCGCAGCGTCCAGCCGTCCGGGGCGGCGTGGAAGCCGTCCTCGCCGCCGCCGATCACCATCGGCTCGATGGCGAGCACCATGCCGTGGCGCAGGGGCATGCCGCGGCCCGGCCGCCCCTCGTTCGGCACGGAGGGGTCCTCGTGCATCTGGCGGCCGATGCCGTGGCCGCCGAAGCCGTCCGGGATGCCGTACCCCGCGGCGCGGCAGACGGTGCCGATGGCGTGGGCGATGTCCCCGATCCTGTTGCCCACCACCGCCGCGTCGATGCCTGCCTGGAGGGCGCGCTCGGCGGTCTCGATCAGGCGGACGTCCTCGGGGCGGGGCGTGCCCACGACGAAGCTGATCGCGGAGTCGCCCGCCCAGCCGCCGAGGTGCGCGCCGAAGTCGGCGGAGAGCAGGTCGCCGTCGCGCAGGCGGTAGTCGTCCGGGATGCCGTGCACGATCGCGTCGTTCACCGAGGCGCAGAGCGTGGCCGGGAAGGGGACCGGGGCGAACTCCGGGTGGTAGTGCAGGAAGGGGGAGGTCGCGCCCGCGTCCTTGAGCACCTGGTGCGCCACGTCGTCCAGGTCGCGCAGGCTGACGCCGACGGTCGCCGCGGCCCGCACCGCGGCCAGGGCCCGTGCGACCACGCGCCCCGCTTCCCGCATCGCGTCGATCGATGTGTCTGTCTTGAGTTCCACCATGCCAATTACTATACCGGTATTTGAATGGGGTGCGCGTAGACTGGCGCCATGGTGCGCACTCCTCTGACCCCCGAAGAGCGCGAGCGCGGTGAGCGGCTCGGCCGACTGCTGCGGGAGGCGCGTGGCGCGCGGAGCATGGTGGAGGTCGCCGCGAGCGCCGGCATCTCCGCGGAGACGCTCCGCAAGATCGAGACGGGCCGGGCGCCGACGCCCGCGTTCTTCACGGTCGCGGCGCTCGCGGTGACCCTCGAACTGTCTATGGACGAGGTGGCACGGACGTGCGTCCTCGTCCCGGTGTGAGGTCCGCGGGGCGGACCCGCGCCGAGCGGCGGGCCAGGAGGGCCGCGCCGCCCCCCGTCGCGAGCGCGAGCGCCATCAGCGCGGCGCTGACCCACAGCGGCGAGCGGTAGCCGAGCCCGGCGTCGATCGCCCGGCCCCCGGCCCAGGGGCCCACCGCCGCGCCGATGTTGAGCGCCGCCGTGGCGAAGGCCCCGCCCAGGGTGGGTGCCGCCGTCGCCGCGTACAGCGCGCGGGCGATCAGCGTGGAGCCCACCGCGAACGACAGCGTGCCCTGGACGAAGGCGAACGCCACGGTCGCCGCGGTGTGCTGGGCGGTCAGGGCGAAGGCCGCCCACCCCGCGAGCAGCGCGAGCGAACCGGCTACGAGCAGCGGCAGCGGACGGCTGTCGGCCACGCGCCCGCCGAGCGTGACCCCGACGAAGGAGCCGAGCCCGAACAGGGCGAGAAGGCCGGGCATCCAGGCGTCCCCGACCCCGGCGACGTGCGTGGCGAGCGGTTCGAGATAGGTGAAGGCGCAGAACGTGGCGCCGTTCACGAGCGCGCCGAGCAGCAGCGTCACCAGCAGGCGCGGGGCGCGCAGGGCGGCCAGCTCCGAGCGTGCGCTCGCCGGTGCGGCGCCGGGGGAGTCCGACGGCACGGACCGCGCCACCGCGACGACGGCGGGCAGCGACACCAGGGCCACCGCCCAGAACGCGGCGCGCCACCCCCAGAGCTGGCCGAGCAGTGCGCCGCCCGGCACGCCCGCGACGCACGCGAGCGTGGTGCCGCCGAGCAGCACGGACGTCGCCCGGCCCTTGGCGTCCGGCGCGACCAGGCCCGTCGCGGTCGCGAGCGCCACCGCGAGGAACCCGGCGTTGGCGAGCGCGCCGACGACCCGGGTGGCCAGCAGGACGCCGTAGCTCGTGGTGAGCGCGCCCACCACGTGCGCGAGCAGGAAGGTCACCAGGAAGGCGAGGAGCGCCCGGCGGCGCGACCAGCGCAGGCTCAGGACCGCCATCAGTGGCGCCCCGACGACCATTCCCACGGCGAAGGCCGAGGTCAGCGTGCCTGCGGCGGAGACCGACACCTCCATGTCGGCGGCGATGTCCGACACCAGGCCGGACAGCATGAACTCGGACGTGCCCTGAGCGAACACGGCGAGGGCGAGCAAGTAGAGGACCAACGGCACAGCGGGACTCCAGCGTCACGTCACCACGGCGTGGGCGCGACGAACCCATGACGGTGCACGGGGGGCCCACGGAGTGGATGAGGAAAAGGGGAAAGGTCCGTGACTGCGGCGCGGTGATGGTCCCGAGGCATGGCCGCCGCGGAGCCCCCTGCGGGGCTGCTACGCGTACGCGACGTCAGCCGGATCGACTGGATCCGTCCGGATCAGCCGGAGCTGCCGGATCAGCTGGATCCGTCCGGATCAGCCGGATCGGCTCGGATCAGGAGCGAGGCCACCGGAGCGCGCCGGTGGCCGCCGTCTGTCGGCTTCGGGACTGGACATGTGCGCAGACTAGCCACGCTTCCCGCCGCACGTCCACGTAATTAAGGCGGGCTCCGGAAAACCACGTGTAGCCGTCCCGTAACGCGTCTGGTGTTATCTTCCGGACCGGCAGACCCTAGTCTCCCAGGGGACGGTGCCCGACGATGGCAGTGGGACAACTCCCGGAACGAATAACGGAGTTCGCGCGGTACTTGAACGACCTCCTGGCGCGCCTCGACCAGAGTGCCGGGTGGTGCGGCGTGTTCTGGTCCCGCGACCCCGACGGCATGCGGGCCTGCCTCGACGGCACCGAGGTGCCGCCCTGGGACGTGGTGCAGGCGCTGCTCCACGACCTCGCGGCCGACGCCGGCGTGGGGGTCGCGCAGGCGGAGACCGGCCGCGCCCGGTCGCTGCACGCCGCGTCCGTGGCGGCGCACGACGACCGGCCCGGCGGCCGCGAACTCCTCAGCGACCGGCTCGACATGATGCTCCAGGAACAGCGGTTCGCGGTCGAGCGGGAGCAGGAGCTCGCCCGCGCCCTCGCCCTCGCCGCGACGCCCGACGAGGTGGACCGCATCCATCTGGACCTGGCCTGGGTGCGCGACGACCACGAGCGCGCCGCGGCGCGCTGCGGCGAGCTGCGCCGGCGCATGGAGCGGCTCGACCGGGCGCGGGCGCCGCACTGGGTGGACTTCGGCGGCGCCCCCTCGGAGGGCGGGGACGTCGACGTCGCGGAGTTCCCCGCCGACCCGTCCGGCACCGCGGCCGAGCCCCGCGCCGCCGTCGACCGGGGCGGCGCGTACGACGGTCGGAGCGGCGCGTACGACGACGGCCGAGGCGGCACGCCCGACGACGACCGCGCGCTCTCCTACGACGACGGCTACGACGACGGCTACGGCTACGGCGGTGACGGTCGCGCGGAGGAGTACGGCCGTGACGGCCGCGCCGCCGCCTACGGCACGGACGGCCACGACACCGCCTACGGCCACCCCCAGAGCCCCGAGGACCCCGTTCCGCCCCGCCGGGACGCCGAGCGCGAGCCCGGCCGGGACGCGGCCCCGCGGGTCCCCGCCCAGTCCGGCCGCTCCCGGCTCGGGGTGCGGCGGCGCCCGCGCGGCGCCCGGTTCGCGGGCCTCGACGGCGTGGGCGACGACGCGGCCGGGCCCGTCGCCGCGCCGACCGCCGAGGCCGCCCCGGGCACCCCGCGCGGCGCCCGCTACGTCCAGGCCGTCGACGCGCCGCCGCGGGCGCACCCGGAGCCGTCGGCCGCACCGGACGGCGCCGCGGCCGACGAGCGCGCCACCGTCGACGCGGTCAAGGCCCTCATCCGGCTGCGCGGCGAGGGCCGCAGCGGCGAGGCGCACGGCGTGCTCGTGGAGGCGGCCGGGTGGCCCGCCGCGCGGCTGCCGCTGTTCGCCGACGAGCTGCACCACGCGGGCCTCGCGGCCGACTGGGCGACCCTGCTGTGGGAGGCCGCCTCGCTGCCGCCCGACCGCCTCGTGGCCGTCGCCGACGCGCTCGCGGGCGCGGGCCGCGCCGACGACTGCCGCAAACTCCTGCGCCAGGGCGTGGCCCGGCCCGCCCCGGAGATCGCCGAGTCGCTGCTCGCGCTCCTGGACGCGGGGCGCGAACGCGAGGCCCGCGCGCTCCTCGACGCATATGTGCGCGTGCGTACCGCCGAGGACGTCGCGGCCTGTGCGCACGCCGACGCGCAGCGGCTCATCCCGCTGCTCCTGGAGATGGCCAAGGGGGTCTCCGACGAGCACCACTGGGACCTCGTGCACGCGCTGCGCGTCGCGGGCTTCACCACCTGACCGCCGCCCGCGCGGTGTGCGCGGCCGCCCGTCCCGCACCCGCTCGGGTGATCGGTGGCCCATGAAACAAGATCGACTCCGCCGCGTTGAGGCGATGGTCTTGGCAAGGCCGTCCATGGGGCTTACGTTCGTCTGTCTACGCACCAAGTCTACGGGCGTAGAGGCTCTCTGACGTCCTGTCGAAGGAGCACAGCTCATGGTCAACGTCGTACGCGCCGCACTCGTCCAGGCGACCTGGACCGGCGACACCGAATCCATGATCGCCAAGCATGAGGAGCACGCCCGCGAGGCCGCCAGGCAGGGCGCCAGGGTGATCGGCTTCCAAGAGGTCTTCAACGCCCCGTACTTCTGCCAGGTCCAGGAGAAGGAGCACTACCGCTGGGCGGAGCCGGTGCCGGACGGGCCGACCACGCGCCGGATGCGGGACCTGGCCCGCGAGACCGGCATGGTGATCGTCGTGCCCGTCTTCGAGGTCGAGCAGTCCGGCTTCTACTACAACACCGCGGCCGTGATCGACGCCGACGGCAGTTACCTCGGCAAGTACCGCAAGCACCACATCCCCCAAGTCAAGGGATTCTGGGAGAAGTTCTACTTCCGCCCGGGGAACCTCGGCTGGCCGGTCTTCGACACCGCCGTCGGCCGCGTCGGCGTCTACATCTGCTACGACCGGCACTTCCCCGAGGGCTGGCGGCAGTTGGGCCTGAACGGCGCCCAGCTCGTCTACAACCCGTCGGCCACCTCGCGCGGCCTGTCCGGCTATCTGTGGCAGCTGGAGCAGCCCGCCGCCGCGGTCGCCAACGAGTACTTCGTCGCCGCGATCAACCGCGTCGGCCAGGAGGAGTACGGGGACAACGACTTCTACGGCACGAGTTACTTCGTGGACCCGCGCGGGCAGTTCGTCGGCGAGACGGCGAGCGACAAGACGGAGGAGCTCCTCGTGCGCGACCTGGACTTCGACCTGATCGACGAGGTCCGCGAGCAGTGGGCGTTCTACCGGGACCGCCGCCCGGACGCGTACGAAGGGCTGGTCAAGCCGTGAAGGACCTGCACACCCGGCACAAGGCCGTCCTGCCCGACTGGCTCGCGCTCTACTACGGCGAGCCGATCGAGCTCACCCACGGCGAGGGCCGCCACGTCTGGGACGCCCAGGGGCGGCGCTACCTGGACTTCTTCGGCGGCATCCTCACCACCATGACCGCGCACGCGCTGCCCGAGGTCACCAAGGCCGTCGCGGAGCAGGCGGGCCGCATCATCCACAGCTCGACGCTGTATCTGAACCGGCCGATGGTGGAGCTCGCCGAGCGCGTCGCCGCGCTCTCCGGCATCCCGGACGCGCGCGTGTTCTTCACGACGTCCGGCACGGAGGCGAACGACGCGGCGCTGCTGCTCGCCACCGCCCACCGCGGCTCGAACCAGATCCTGGCGATGCGCAACAGCTACCACGGCCGCTCCTTCTCGGCCGTCGGCATCACCGGCAACCGCTCCTGGTCGCCCACCAGCCTCTCCCCGCTCCAGACGCTCTACGTCCACGGCGGCGTCCGCACCCGCGGCCCCTACGCGGCCCTGAGCGACGCCGAGTTCACCGAGGCGTGCGTCGCCGACCTCAGGGACATGCTCGGCCAGACCCGCGGCGTCGCCGCGCTGATCGCCGAGCCGATCCAGGGCGTCGGCGGCTTCACCTCGCCGCCCGACGGCCTGTACGCGGCCTTCCGCGAGGTGCTGAAGGAGCACGGCGCCCTGTGGATCGCCGACGAGGTGCAGACCGGCTGGGGCCGCACCGGCGACCACTTCTGGGGCTGGCAGGCGCACGCCCGCTCGGGCCCGCCGGACCTGCTCACCTTCGCCAAGGGCATCGGCAACGGCATGTCGATCGGCGGTGTCGTCGGCCGCGCCGAGGTCATGAACTGCCTGGACGCCAACTCCATCTCCACCTTCGGCGGCTCCCCGGTGACGATGGCCGCGGGCCTGGCCAACCTCACGTACCTGCTCGAACACGACCTCCAGGGCAACGCGCGCCGGGTCGGCGGGCTGCTCATCGAGCGCCTGCGGGCGATCTGCGCGCAGCTGCCCGGCGTCCGCGAGGTGCGCGGCCGCGGCCTGATGATCGGCGTCGAGCTGGTCAGGCCCGGCACTGACGAGGCCCACCCGGAAGCGGCCGCCGCCGTCCTCGAAGCGGCCCGCGAGGGCGGCCTCCTCATCGGCAAGGGCGGCGGCCACAGCACCAGCGTGCTGCGCATCGCGCCCCCGCTGACCCTCACCGTCGCCGAGGCGGAAGAGGGCGCGGCGATCCTCGAACGGGCCCTTCGGGAGGTCTAGTTCCGCGGGCGCGCCCGCGCTCGTCCGCCGCCGACGCCCGTCACCCCCGTACGAAAGGGAGCGCACCACCATGAGTACCCGCACCCTGATCCGCGGCGGACTCGTCGTCACCGCCGCCGAGGAACTCCACGCCGACGTGCTCGTCGAGGACGGCAGGATCGCCGCGCTCGCGGCCCGCGGCACCGATGCCGCGGCGGCCTGGACCGCGGACCGCGTCATCGACGCGAGCGAGAAGTACGTCATCCCGGGCGGCGTGGACGCCCACACGCACATGGAACTCCCCTTCGGCGGCACCTTCGCGTCGGACTCCTTCGAGACCGGAACGCGCGCCGCCGCCTGGGGCGGCACCACCACCATCGTGGACTTCGCCGTGCAGACCATGGGCCGGTCCCTGCGCTCGGGCCTGGACGCCTGGTACGCGAAGGCCGACGGCAAGTGCGCGATCGACTACGCCTTCCACATGATCCTCTCCGACGTCAACGAGCGGACCCTGAAGGAGATGGACCTCCTCGTGGAGGAGGGCATCACGTCCTTCAAGCTGTTCATGGCCTATCCGGGGGTCTTCTACAGCGACGACGGGCAGATCCTGCGCGCCATGCAGCGCTCGGCGGCCAACGGCGGCCTGATCATGATGCACGCCGAGAACGGCATCGCCATCGACGTCCTCGTCGAGCAGGCCCTCCAGCGCGGCGAGACCGACCCCCGCTACCACGGCGAGGTCAGGAAGGTGCTCCTGGAGGCCGAGGCGACGCACCGCGCGATCCAGCTCGCCCGGGTCGCGGGCGCCCCCCTGTACGTCGTGCACGTCTCCGCCGAGGAGGCCGTGGCCGAGCTCATGACCGCCCGCGACAAGGGCCTGCCCGTCTTCGGCGAGACCTGTCCGCAGTATCTGTTCCTGTCCACCGACAACCTCGCCGAGCCCGGCTTCGAAGGCGCCAAGTACGTGTGCTCGACGCCGCTGCGGCCGCGCGAGCACCAGGCCGCGCTCTGGCGGGGCCTGCGCACCAACGACCTCCAGGTGGTGTCCACCGACCACTGCCCCTTCTGCTTCACCGGCCAGAAGGAGCTGGGCCGCGGCGACTTCTCGAAGATCCCGAACGGTCTGCCGGGCGTCGAGAACCGCATGGACCTGCTCCACCAGGCCGTCGTCGACGGGCACATCAGCCGCCGCCGCTGGATCGAGATCGCCTGCGCCACGCCCGCGCGCATGTTCGGCCTGTATCCGAAGAAGGGCACCATCGCGCCCGGCGCGGACGCCGACGTCGTCGTCTACGACCCGGCCGCCACCCAGGTGCTCTCCGCCGAGACCCACCACATGAACGTCGACTACTCGGCGTACGAGGGGAAGCGGATCACCGGCCGCGTCGAGACGGTCCTCTCGCGCGGCGAACCGGTCATCGACCGGCGCACGTTCACCGGGCGCGCCGGGCACGGCGTCTACACGCCCCGCGCGACCTGCCAGTACCTGAACTAGGAGGCACCCGTGGATTTCGGACTCGTCCTGCAGACCGACCCGCCCGCGTCCGAGGTCGTCGGCCTGATGCGGCGCGCCGAACAGAACGGCTTCCGCTACGGCTGGACCTTCGACTCGGCCGTCCTGTGGCAGGAACCCTTCGTGATCTACAGCCAGATCCTGGAGCACACCCAGGAGCTGATCGTCGGCCCCATGGTCACCAACCCGGGCACCCGCACCCCGGAGGTCACCGCCTCCACCTTCGCGACGCTCAACGACATGTTCGGCAACCGCACCGTGTGCGGCATCGGCCGCGGCGACTCCGCGATGCGCGTCGCGGGCCGCAAGCCCCACACGCTGGCCCGGCTCGGCGAGGCGATCGAGGTGATCCGCGACCTCGCCGAGGGCCGCGAGGCCGACGTCGGCGGGCAGGCCCTGCGCATCCCGTGGATCAAGAACGGCAAACTCCCCGTGTGGATGGCCGCGTACGGCCCGAAGGCGCTCGCCCTCACCGGCGAGAAGGCCGACGGGTTCATCCTCCAGCTCGCCGACCCCTATCTGACCGAGTGGATGGTCAAGGCCGTACGGGACGCGGCCGCGGCCGCCGGACGCGACCCCTCGGCCGTCAAGATCTGCGTGGCCGCGCCCGCGTACGTGAGCGCCGACGTGGCGCACGCGCGCGAGCAGTGCCGGTGGTTCGGCGGCATGGTCGGCAACCACGTCGCCGACCTCGTCGCCAAGTACGGCGAGCACTCCGCGAAGGTCCCCGAGGCCCTCACCGCGTACATCAAGGAGCGCGAGGGCTACGACTACAGCCATCACGGGCGGGCCGGGAACCCCGACACCACGTTCGTGCCGGACGAGATCGTCGACCGCTTCTGCCTGATCGGGCCCGCCGCCGCGCACATCGAGAAGCTGCGCGCCCTGAAGGACCTCGGCGTCGACCAGTTCGCCCTGTACGCCATGCACGACGCCCGCGAGGACGTCATCGACGCCTACGGGGCGGAGGTCATCCCGGCCCTGAACTGATCCCGCCGCCCCGCCGTGCGTGCGGTGCCGGGCGTGGCATGATCCCGGCATGAGCCGCATATCCCCGGGGCGTGCCGCCGCGCTCGGTGCCGTCGCCGTCGCCCTGCTCGTCTCCGGCTGTGGGCAGCAGGACGGGAGCAGCGGGGGCGGGCAGGGCGACGGCCCCGGGGCAGGAGTGCCCTCGCAGCCGGTAGCCGCCGACTCGCTCGACCCCGATGCCCCGCGCTACGGGGCGGAACTGGCGGAGCGGCCCGCGCAGCCCTCGCGCGACTGCACCGGCAAGACCGGCACCCTGCTCGAACCGGGCCCCGTCGACAGCGCGATGGGCCTGCGGGCCATGACGCTGTGGCTCACCCACTGCGGCACCGGCACCTACCGCCTCGACGGCTACCCGACGCTCCAGGTCCTCGACGAGGACGGCACCGCCTTCGACGTCCACAGCCTGCGGGGCGCGCGGGCCGTCACCACCGGTGTGGAGGACCCCGGGCCGCACCTCGTGACGCTGCGGCACGGCGAGTCGGCGACCGCGGGGGTGGTGTGGCGCAACACCTACGCCAACACCGCCGAGGACCCCGTCAACGGCGCCCGCCTCCAGGTGCTGCCCGTTCCCGGCAGGCCCGCGCGGACCGTCGCCCCGGACGGCGGGATCGACCTCGGCAGCACGGGCCGCATCGGCACGACGGCCTGGCGGAAGGCCCCGGCGGCCGAGTCCGGCGCGGGGCGGCCTACGGGACCCGCGCCGTCCACTCCGGCGAGCTGAACTTCGTCCGCGCGAGCTCCTGGGCGCGGGCCAGCTCCCCTTCGGTGACCTTGCCCGCCGTCAGGCCGTACCGTCCGCGGAAGGAGTCGACCATCCGCTCGATGACGGCCTCACGCGGAAGGCCGGTCTGGCGGCGCAGCGGGTCCACGCGCTTCTTGGCGCTCTTCGTGCCCTTGTCGGAGAGCTTCTCGCGGCCGATGCGCAGGACGTCGAGCATCTTGTCGGCGTCGATGTCGTACGCCATGGTCACGTGGTGCAGGACCGCGCCCGGGCCGCCCCCGGGGCCGACCATCCGCTTCTGCGCGGCACCCGCGATCTTCCCGGCGTCCGTGGCGATGTCGTTCAGCGGCTGGTACCAGGCCTTGACGCCCATGTCGCCGAGCGCGCCGAGCACCCAGTCGTCGAGGTAGGCGTAGCTGTCCTGGAACGACAGGCCCTGCACGAGGGCGTCGGGCACGGACAGCGAGTACGTGATGGTGTTGCCCGGCTCCACGAACATCGCGCCGCCGCCGGAGATCCGCCGCACCACGTCGATGCCGTGCCGGGCCGCGCCCTCGGGGTCCACCTCGTTGCGCAGCGACTGGAAGCTGCCGATGATCACCGAGGGCGCGCCCCACTCCCACACCCGCAGCGTCGGCGGCCGGCGCCCGGCGGCGACCTCCTCGGTGATGACCTGGTCGAGCGCCATGTGCAGCGCGGGCTGCTGCGGCCCCTCGTGGACGAGCTGCCAGTCGTAGTCCGTCCAGTCCGCGGCATGCGCAAGCGCCCGCCGCACGGCGATCGCCACGCCCTCCGCCGTCAGCCCGTACATGACGGTCCCCGCGGGCAGAGCCGCCTCCACCCGCGCGGCGAGCCCGACGGCGTCCGTATCCCCCGGAGCCCCTTCCAACGCGGCGTCGATGGCGAGGATCGCCTCATCGGGCTCAAGAAAGAAGTCCCCGGCCACGCGCACGTTCCGCAGCCGGCCGTCCTCGACGTCCAGGTCCACCACGACGAGCTTGCCGCCAGGGACCTTGTACTCGCCGTGCACCGCGATCCTCCTGTTGTCCGCTGCCTCCCGGGGCCCGCCCGGAAAGTCCCTCTACGCCAACTCAGTGCCCCTGTGACGAGAGGCGGGGCGGCGTTAGCCTGCCGGGCATGTTCACGTCGCGGCCCACTCTTCAGGGCACTTTCGGCATGGTGTCCTCCACGCACTGGCTCGCCTCGCAGTCCGCGATGGCTGTTCTCGAGGACGGGGGGAACGCGTACGACGCGGCTGTCGCCGCGGGGTTCGTGCTGCATGTCGTCGAGCCGCATCTGAACGGGCCCGCGGGGGAGGTGCCGATCATCCTGGCGCCCGCGGGCGGACCCGTGCGGGTGCTGTGCGGGCAGGGCCCCGCGCCCGCGGGGGCGACCGTCGCGCACTACCGGGACGAGCTGGGCCTGGACCTGGTGCCCGGCACCGGGCCGCTGGCCGCGGCCGTGCCCGGCGCCTTCGACGCGTGGATGCTGCTCCTGCGCGACCACGGCACGAAGCACCTCGGAGAGGTTCTGACGTACGCCATCACCTACGCGGAGGACGGGCACCCGCCCGTGGAGCGCGTCGGCCGGACCGTCGAGGCCGTGCGGCGGCTGTTCGAGACGGAGTGGCCCTCGTCGGCGGAGGTGTACCTGCCCGGAGGCACCGCGCCCACCCCGGGCGAGCTGTTCCGCAACCCCCGCCTCGCCGCCACCTGGCGGCGCCTCGTCGCCGAGGCCGAGGCGGCGGGCGGCACCGACCGCGTCGCACAGATCGAGGCCGCCCGCGAGGTGTGGCGGTCCGGCTTCGTCGCCGAGGCCCTGGTGCGCCAGGCCGCGCGCCTCACCCTGGACACCAGCGGCGCGCGGCACACGGGCACCCTCACGGCCGCCGACCTGGCCGGGTGGTCGGCGACGTACGAGGACCCCGCGACGTACGACTGGCGGGGCTGGACGCTCTGCAAGGCCGGCCCGTGGAGCCAGGGCCCGGCCTTCCTCCAGCAGCTCGCCCTGCTGCCCGACGAGCTGCCCGCGTACGGCTCGGCCGACTACGTGCACCTGCTCGTCGAGGGCTGCAAGCTCGCCATGGCGGACCGCGAGGCCTGGTACGGCGACGCCGCCGACGTCCCCCTGGACGCGCTGCTCTCCGCCGCCTACAACGCCGAGCGCCGGGCCCTGATCGGGGCGAAGGCCTCCCACGAGCTGCGGCCCGGACGCCCGGGCGGCCGGGAGGCGAAACTGGCCTCCCGCGCGCGGGAGGTCGCCTCCGGCGCGTCCCCGTACGACCCGCAGGGCATCCTGGCGGGCACCGGGGCCGCGGCGGGCGCCGGGGAGCCCACCGTCGCCCGGGACGGCGCGACGCGGGGCGACACCTGCCACCTGGACGTCGTCGACCGCTGGGGCAACATGGTCGCGGCCACGCCGTCCGGCGGCTGGCTCCAGGCCAACCCCGTCGTGCCCGAGCTCGGCTTCCCGCTCGGCACCCGGCTCCAGATGGCCTGGCTGGAGGAGGGCCTGCCCAACTCGCTCACCCCGGGCCGCCGCCCCCGCACCACCCTGACCCCGTCCCTCGCGCTCAGGGACGGCGTACCGGTCATGGCCTTCGGCACGCCCGGCGGCGACCAGCAGGACCAGTGGCAGCTGCACTTCTTCCTGGCCGTCGCCCTTCGCGCGACCGTGCGCGGCGGCCTCGACCTCCAGGGCGCCATCGACGCCCCGAACTGGCACAACGACTCCTTCCCCGGCTCCTTCTACCCGCGTGGCATGCGCCCCGGCAGCGTCACCGTCGAGTCCCGCACGGACCCGGCCGTCGTCGAGGAGCTGCGCCTGCGGGGGCACGACGTGACCGTGGGGGAGCCGTGGTCGGAGGGGCGGCTGTGCGCGGTGGCACGGGACCCGCGCACCGGAGTGCTCTCGGCGGCCGCGAATCCCCGGGGGATGCAGGGGTACGCCGTAGGGCGGTGAGGGGGCCGTCGACCGACGGGTGGGGGCCGGTCGCAGACAGCTGGCGGGCGATTTCATCCTGATTCCACCCTTTGTTCACCCCCTCCGCACGGGATGTCAGTGGCGCGTGCTCTCATGGAGGCATGATCGAAACGCAGGAAATCAAGGAAAGCATCGACGACTTTCTCGCACGTCAGGCCGCCGACGTGGAGCGCGTGATCCGCGACGCCGCCGCCGCGGAGATCACTCCGCGGTTCCGGCAGCTCGCCGAGGACGAGGTGGTCCAGAAGAGCGGCCCGCACGACCTGGTGACCGTCGCCGACCGCCTGGCGGAGGAGTTCCTCACCCGTGAGCTCACGGCGCTCCTGCCCGGCTCGGTCGTCGTCGGCGAGGAGGCGGTGCACGCCGACCCCTCGACGTACGAGGCGATAGCCGAGGGCGCCCCCGTCTGGATCGTCGATCCCGTCGACGGGACACGCCAGTTCGTCCGCGGCGACGCCGGCTTCTGCACCCTGGTCGCCCTCGCCCTGGACGGCGTGGTCCTGGCCTCCTGGACGTACGCCCCGGCGCTCGACCAGTGCGCGGTGGCCGTCCGCGGCAGGGGCGCCACGCTGAACGGCACGCCGCTGCGCGCCGGGACCCCCGAGCCCGGCCGCCCCCTCACCGTCGCCACCTCCCACCCGGACTTCACGACGGACGACCAGAAGCACGCCCTGCTCGGCGTGTTCACCGACGGCTTCGCGGCCCGCCCGTGCGGCTCAGCGGGCCTGGAGTACCTGGCGGTGGCGCGCGGCGAGCTCGACGCCGTCGCGTTCACCTGGGAGCTGGCCTGGGACCACGCGGCGGGCCTGCTCCTCGTCGAGGAGGCGGGCGGCGCCCACCTCACCCGCGAGGGCGTGCCCTTCGCCATCACCGGGGGCAACGCGCTGCCGTTCACGGCCGCCCGGGACGCGGCCACCGCCCGCCGGGTCGCGGACGCGCTGGTGGCGGGGGCCTGACCGCCCCGCCCTGCCGCCGGGGCCCGCGGCCGGGGCCCCGCGGGTCCTCCGGCATATCCTGTGCGGCACTGGCCACCGGCTGACGAAGGAGTCCGAAGGTGCCGTCGATGCTCGATGCCGTCGTCGTGGGAGCGGGTCCGAACGGTCTGACCGCCGCCGTGGAGCTGGCCCGCCGAGGCTTCTCGGTGGCCGTCTTCGAGGCCGAGGCCACCGTCGGCGGCGGCGCCCGCACCGAGGAGCTCACGCTGCCGGGCTTCCGGCACGACCCCTGCTCGGCCGCGCACCCCCTCGGCATCAACTCCCCGGCGTTCCGCGCCCTGCCCCTGGAGCGGTACGGCCTGCGGTGGCTGCACGCCCCGCTGCCCATGGCCCACCCGTTCCCCGACGGAAGCGCCGCCGTGCTCGCCCGCTCCGTCGCCGAGACGGCCGCCTCCTTCGGCCCCCGCGACGCGGGCACCTACCGGCGTCTGGTCGAGCCCTTCCTGCCGCACTGGGACACCCTGGCGCGGGACTTCATGTCCCTGCCCCTGACCGCCCTGCCGCGCGACCCCGTGCTGCTCGCCCGCTTCGGCATCCAGGGGCTGCCGCCGTCGACGTGGCTGCTCCGGCGGTTCCGGGACGACCGGGCGCGCGCGCTGTTCGCCGGGCTCGTCGCCCACGTCATCGCCCCCCTCAACGGCTTCGCGACGACCGCCGTCGGCATGGTCTTCGCCCTCGCCGCCCACGCGCGCGGCTGGCCCGTCGCCCGCGGCGGCTCCCAGGCCATCTCCGACGCGCTCGCCGCGTACCTCAAGGACCTCGGCGGCGCCGTCCACACCGACTACGAGGTCAAGCGCCTCGACGACCTGCCGCCCGCGCGCGCCTACGTCTTCGACACCTCGCCCACCGCGCTCGCCCGCATCGCCGGACTCGGCCGCTACTACGACGCGTACCGGTACGGCGCCGGTGTCTTCAAGGTCGACTACGCCCTCGACGGCCCCGTGCCCTGGACCGCCCAGGCGCCGCGCCGGGCGGGCACCGTGCAGATCGGGGCCACGAGCCAGGAGATCGGCACCGCGCTGCGGGCCGCCTCGCGCGAGGGCCGGGCCCCGGACACCCCGTTCCTCATCACCGTCCAGCCCGGTGTCGCCGACCCGACCCGCGCCCCCGAGGGCAAGGAGGTCTTCTGGGCGTACGGCCACGTGCCCAACGGCTGGCGGGGCGACCTCACGGACGCCGTCGAGCGGCAGCTGGAGCGCTTCGCGCCCGGCTTCCGCGACCGCGTCCTGGCCCGCGCCACCGCGGGCCCGCCCCAACTCGCCACGCGCAACGCCAACTACGTGGGCGGCGACATCGCCTGCGGCGCCGCCAGCGGGCTGCAACTCCTCCTCAGGCCCCGGCTCACCGCGTTCCCGTACCGCACCCGGCACCCGGCCGTGTTCCTCTGCTCGTCCGCGACACCCCCGGGGCCCGGCGTGCACGGCATGTCCGGGCACAACGCCGCGAAGGCCGTCTGGAAGCGGCTCAGGCAGCAGGACGCGACCTCATGACCGCCCGCATCACGCTCGTCCAGGGCGACATCACCGAGCAGCGCGCCGACGCCGTCGTGAACGCGGCGAACTCCTCGCTCCTCGGCGGGGGTGGCGTCGACGGCGCCATCCACCGCCGGGGCGGCCCCGAGATCCTCGCCGACTGCCGCCGCCTGCGCGCCGCCCACTACGGCAAGGGCCTCCCGACCGGCGAGGCGGTGGCCACGACGGCGGGGAAGCTGGCCGCCGCACACGTCGTCCACACCGTCGGACCCGTCTGGTCGGCGACCGAGGACCGCTCCGCGCTGCTCGCCTCCTGCTACCGCGCGTCCCTGCGGACCGCCGCCGGACTCGGCGCCCGCACGGTGGCCTTCCCGGCGATCTCGACGGGCGCGTACCGATGGCCGATGGCCGACGCCGCCCGCATCGCGGTCCGCGCGGTCCGCGAGGCCCTGGCGGCGCACCCGGAGGTGAGCGAGGTGCGGTTCGTCCTCTTCGACGCGGCGGCGTACCGGGCCTTCGAGGAAGCGCTGGCCGACCAAGGCTGATGTCGGATTCCCGCCAGCCCCGGGGGCAGCGATCGCCGATCCTTGAGCCATGCCCACCGTGACCCCCAGCGCATCCGAGCCGCGTACGCCCGCCGAGCCGCGCCCGGCACCGCACGCGCGGGACACCCCGGCGACGGCCGCGCCCGCCGGGATGCACGGGGACTTCGACCGCTGCGTACGGGCCGTGCAGTCCAAGGACGACCGGTTCGACGGATGGTTCTTCACCGCCGTCCTGACCACCCGGATCTACTGCCGCCCCAGCTGCCCCGTCGTGCCGCCCAAGCCCGAGAACATGACGTTCTACCCGAGTGCCGCCGCCTGTCAGCAGGCCGGGTTCCGCGCCTGCAAGCGGTGCCGCCCCGACAGCAGCCCCGGCTCGCCCGAGTGGAACCAGCGCGCCGACCTCGTCGCCCGCGCCATGCGTCTCATCGGCGACGGCGTCGTCGACCGCGACGGCGTGCCCGGCCTCGCCGCGCGCCTCGGCTACAGCACCCGCCAGATCGAGCGCCAGCTCCTCGCCGAGCTCGGCGCCGGACCCCTCGCGCTCGCCCGCGCCCAGCGCGCCCAGACCGCGCGGCTGCTCATCGAGACGACGACGCTGCCCATGGCGCAGATCGCCTTCGCCGCGGGCTTCGCCTCCATCCGCACGTTCAACGACACCGTCCGCGAGGTCTTCGCGCTCGCCCCGGGCGAGCTGCGCACCCGCGCCGCCCGCCGGGGCCGCGGCCCCGGCGGCCGGGCGCCCGCCGCCCACGGCACGCTCTCGCTGCGGCTGCCCTTCCGCGCCCCGCTCAACCCCGACAACCTCTTCGGCCACCTCATCGCGACCGCCGTACCCGGCGTGGAGGAGTGGCACCAGGGCGCGTACCGCCGCACCCTGCGCCTGCCCTACGGGCACGGCGTCGTCGCGCTCACCCCGCACCCCGACCACATCGGCTGCCGCCTCACCCTCACCGACCCGCGCGACCTGACCCTCGCCATCAGCCGCTGCCGCAGACTCCTCGACCTGGACGCCGACCCCGTCGCCGTGGACGGCCAGCTGCGCGCCGACCCGCTGCTCGCGCCCCTCGTCGACAAGGCGCCGGGGCGGCGCGTGCCGCGCACCGTGGACGAGGCCGAGTTCGCGGTCCGCGCGGTGCTCGGCCAGCAGGTGTCCACGGCCGCGGCCCGCACCCACGCCGCGCGCCTGGTCACCGCGCACGGCGAGCCGGTCGACGACCCCGAGGGCGGCCTCACCCACCTGTTCCCGGCCCCTGCCGCGCTCGCCGCGCTCGACCCCGACTCCCTCGCGCTGCCCCGCAGCCGCCGCGCCACCCTCATGACCCTCGTACGCCGTCTCGCCGACGGCACGCTCCGGCTCGGCGTGGAGAACGACTGGGAGCGGGCCCGCGCCCAGCTCACCGCGCTGCCCGGCTTCGGCCCCTGGACCACCGAGGTCATCGCGATGCGGGCGCTCGGCGACCCCGACGCCTTCCTGCCGTCCGACCTGGGCGTCCGCCGCGCCGCCCAGGGCCTCGGGCTGCCGCACACGCCCGCCGCGCTCACCGCCCGCGCGGCGGCCTGGCGCCCCTGGCGGGCGTACGCCGTCCAGTACCTGTGGGCGACGGACGACCATGCCATCAACCACATCCCCGCACACCCCGCCCCCTGAAGACCCCGGGACCGACCGCCATGCACCGTACGCACACCGTCATCGACAGCCCCTACGGGCCGCTCACCCTCGTCGCCACCGACGGCACCCTCAGCGGCCTGTACATGACCGAGCAGCGCCACCGCCCCGCGGAGGAGACCTTCGGCGACCGCGACCCCGACGGCTTCGACGCGGCGACCGAGCAGCTCACGGCCTACTTCGCGGGCGAGCTGACCCGGTTCGACCTGCCGCTGCGCCTGGACGGCACGCCGTTCCAGCAGTCCGTCTGGCAGCAGCTCCTGAAGATCCCGTACGGGCAGACCCGTACCTACGGGGAGCTCGCCGACGCCCTGGGCAAGCCCGCCGCGTCCCGTGCCGTCGGCCTGGCCAACGGCAAGAACCCCATCGGCGTCATCGTGCCGTGCCACCGCGTCATCGGCGCGGGCGGCGGCCTGACCGGCTACGGCGGCGGCCTCGACCGCAAGCGGCGGCTCCTGGAGCTGGAGAGCGGGACCGCCCTGTTCTGAGCCGCGGCCCCGGGCGCCTCAGTCCTCGCCGGCCCCCGAGTCGGCGAGCTCCGCGATCACCTCGGCGTGGCAGGGCTCCGGCACGCACCAGCAGCCGAGGCGGTGCCCCCGCAGCCCGGGCAGCAGCGCGAGCAGGTCCGGGCGGCTGAGCAGATGGTCGCGGTACAGGGCCACGACCTCCTCCCGCGTCCCGTCCTTGCCCGGCCTGAAGGGGCTGGCCAGCGGAGAGCCCTTCAGCTGCCAGCCGCCCCGGTGCATGGCCCGGCCCACATAGACGACGTCGGCGTAGTCCGGGTCCTCCCGGTGCCCCTTGAGGTTGACGACGGTCGTACGGCTCATGACGCGGCCCCCTCCGGGCGCGGCGCCGCGAAGACCGCGCAGGTCGTCGTGGCGTGGGCGTGCAGCTTGCCGTCGGCGGAGCTGACGACGCGGGCCTCGGCCGTGGCCGTGGTCCTGCCGACGTGCAGGGCGGTCGCGTCGCAGCGCAGGCGCGGTGAGTCCGCGAACACCGGGCGGACGAAGTTCACGCTGAGCTGGGTCGTGGTGTAGGCCCGGCCCGGCGGCAGCAGGGTCGCGACGGCGCAGCCCAGGGCGGAGTCGAGCAGCGTGGCCAGGACGCCCCCGTGCACCGTCCCCATGGGGTTCAGGAGGTGCTCGCCCGGGTCGATCTCGAACACCGCCGTGCCCTCGCCGTAGCCGACCAGGCGGTAGTCGAGGGTCGAGCCCAGGGGCGGCTCCGGCAGCTCCCCGGCGAGGATCTTCCGCAGCAGCTCAGGACCGCTCACGTCGCCCGCCTCGGCCCAGGGCACCGGCGGCTCCCAGGTGTGCGTGCGGACGCGCGGCCCGCGCGGGTCCGGCTGCGCTGTCATCGGCATGCTCCGTCCTTGGGCCCGGCGCGCCGTTCGGCTCGCGCCGCTCTCCTCACGACTCTCGCTGGCTTCGGCGACGGCCGCGCGCCGAGCGCCGCGGGCCGGTGCCTCCGCCCCACGCGGCTCAGCCGACCCGGCGCCCGTCCTCCAGCTCCACAGGCGAGAGCCGTGACGAAGGGAAGGGTAGTCCTACGGGGGATTACCTGTGGGGCGCTTCGGCGCCTCACCCCTCCACCTCGGCGGCGGCGCCGGGCGGGCCGCGGCGTCTGTTGCCCGGCAACTGCACGGGTGGCTCACAGACGGGCGTGGGGGCCTGGGGCGCAGCCCCGGAAAGACCCCACGAGCGGCCTCACTCGTCCGACCTGCCCCGGGACCTGGCGATCCGGCGGAGCCTGGGGTGGCGGTCGGTCGACTGCGAGGTCAGGGCGTCGCCGACCATGGCCCGCACCGCGTCCCGCAGGCCGTGCAGGGCCGTGTGCCGCGCGGGCCCCGCCCCCGGGTCCGCCCTGAGCTCCTTCAGGAGCGCCCAGCACAGCGCCAGCATGACCACGACGAACGGCAGGGCCACCAGGATGGTCGCGCTCTGCAGGGACTTGAGGCCGCCCGCGACGAGCAGCACGGCGGCCACCGCCGACATCAGCGCGCCCCAGGTGACGACGAGCCAGGTGGGCGGGTGCAGCGAGCCGCGGCTGCTGAGCGAGCCCATCACGAGCGAGGCGGAGTCGGCACTGGTGATGAAGTACGTCATGACGAGGACCATCGCCACCCACGAGGTGACCGTGGTCAGCGGAAGGCCGTCCAGCATGGCGAACAGGGACGCCTCGGCGCCCTCCTTGGCCTTGGCCGCCATGTCCACCGCCCCGGTCGTGTCGAGCCGGATGCCGGTGCCGCCCATCACGCAGAACCACACGACGGTCGCCCCGCTCGGCACGAGCAGCACCCCGACGAGGAACTCCCGGATCGTCCGGCCGTGGGAGATGCGCGCGATGAACGTGCCCACGAACGGCGCCCAGGACAGCCACCACGCCCAGTAGAAGATCGTCCACGCGCCGAGCCAGGTGCTGTCGGTGAAGGCGCCGGTGCGCGTGGCCATCGGCAGGAGCTGGTGCAGGAAGCCGCCGACGCTCGCCGGGATCGCGTCCAGGATGAACACCGTCGGGCCGAGCACGAAGACGAACAGCATCAGGAGGGCGGCGAGCCCGAGGTTGAGCGTGCTGAGCCACTTCACGCCGCGGTGCACCCCGGAGAAGGCGGAGAGCACGAAGGCCGCGCCGAGCGAGGCGATGATGATCAGTTGGAGGCTGGTGCTGTCGTCGGCTCCCGCGGTCAGGTGCAGCCCCGTGGAGACCTGGAGCGCGCCCACGCCGAGGCTCGTGGCGGTGCCGAAGACGGTCGCGAAGACGGCGAGCAGATCGATGATCCGGCCGGGCCAGCCCGCCGCCCGCGCCTCGCCGATCAGCGGTACGAAGACCGAGCTGAGCCGGTTCCCGCGCCCCTTGCGGAAGCCCGCGTACGCGAGCGCGAGGCCCGCGATGCCGTAGATCGCCCACGGCGTCAGGGTCCAGTGGAAGAAGGAGTACTCGAACGCGACGCGGGCGGCGCCCCCGGTGCGCGCATCGACACCGGAGGCGGGCGGCGGTGTGAGGTAGTGCGTGAGCGGCTCCCCGACGCCGTAGAACATCAGGCCGATGCCCATGCCCGCGCTGAACATCATCGCGATCCAGGCGAGGCTCGTGAACTCCGGCTCGGAGTCGTCGGCGCCGAGCCGGATCCGGCCGAAGCGGCCGAAGGCGAGCAGCACGCACAGGACCAGGAAGACGTCGGCCGCGATCACGAAGAGCCAGGCGAAGTTGTCCAGGACCCAGGAGAGGGCGGAGCCGGTCGTGTTCTCGAAGGACGTCTTGCCGATGGCCGCCCAGGCGACGACGCCGAGGACGACGAGGGCGCCGATGCCGACGACGGTGAAGTCGGGGGAGCCGTCGGGGGCGGAGCCGGGCGGCGGGGGTGGGTCCGGCGGGCCGCCGGGGGTTCCGTCGGGGAGCGGCTGATCGATCACTTCCGTGCTCATGACGCCCCACTATGGAGCGGTATGCGCAGCTTTTTCCGGCTGACGCGCCGTCCTTGCGCCCAGCTGACCATGGGCAGGGGGCCCTTCCTGCGGTTATGGTCGCAGCGGCGCGACTGCCTTGCCGCGAGCAAGGCCGGAAGCAAGGGGAACGCAAGGTGGCGGACGCAGGGACGACAGCTCACGACGGGGGCCGTGAGACGGGGCGCGGTCACGGCCGCGGACACGTACTGATCGCCGCGGACAAGTTCAAGGGGTCGCTCACGGCCGTCGAGGTCGCGCAGCGCGTGACGGCGGGCCTGCGCCGCGTCGTGCCGGACCTGTCGGTGCGCGCCCTTCCCGTGGCGGACGGCGGCGACGGCACGGTCGACGCGGCCGTCGCGGCCGGGTTCGAGCGCCGCCGGGCGCGGGTCACCGGGCCCCTCGGCGACGAGGTCACCGCGGCGTACGCGCTGCGCGACGGCACGGCGGTCGTGGAGATGGCCGAGGCGTCGGGCCTGCAGCGCCTGCCCAAGGGCGTCTTCGCACCGCTCACCGCGTCGACGTACGGCACGGGCGAGCTGATCCTCGCCGCCCTGGACGCGGGCGCGCGCAGCATCGTCTTCGGGGTCGGCGGCAGCGCCACCACGGACGGCGGCGCGGGCATGCTGGCCGCGCTCGGCGGCCGGTTCCTGGACGCGGCGGGGCAGCCGGTCGCCCCGGGCGGCGGGCCGCTGCGCGACCTGGAGACCGCCGATCTGTCCGGGCTCGACCCGCGCCTGAAGGACACCGACATCGTCCTCGCCAGCGACGTCGACAACCCCCTGACGGGCCCCAAGGGCGCCCCCGCGGTGTACGGCCCGCAGAAGGGGGCGTCGCCCGAGGACGTGGCGGCGCTCGACACCGCGCTCGCGCACTTCGCGCGGACGCTCGCCCGGTCCGCGGGGCCGCGGGCCCTGGAGCACGCCGAGGCGCCCGGCGCGGGGGCCGCGGGCGGCATCGGCTTCGGCGCCCTCGTGGGGCTCGGCGCGTCCTTCCGGCCCGGCATCGAGGTCATGCTGGACGTCCTGGGCTTCGCGCCCGCCCTGGCCGGGGCGCAGCTCGTCATCACCGGCGAGGGCTCCCTCGACGAGCAGACCCTCCACGGCAAGGCGCCCGCCGGGGTGGCCGCCGCGGCCCGCGCGGCCGGGGTCGAGGTCATCGCCGTCTGCGGGCGCCTTGCCCTGCCGCCGACCTCCCTCGGCACGGCGGGCATCCGCCGCGCGTACGCCCTGACGGACATCGAACCGGACGTCGCCCGCTGCGTGGCCGAGGCGGGCCCGCTCCTGGAGCGCCTGGCGGAGGGCATCGCGCGGGACTATCTGCGCTGACCGCCCCCGAGCCGGCGTCCCGGCCGGGCCCGTGCGGGCAGCGAAAAGCCGGATGGGCCCGAACCACGAGGTTCAGGCCCACCCGGCTCGGGTCGGTCGCGGAAGGCTACGGCAGCTGTGCCGCCCGCGCCTCGCGCCGGTTGTCCCGGAAGTTGTTCACCCGGCGAGCCGTGGCGAAGAGCGGGATCACGGCCCCGAGCACCAGCTGGAGCGCGCAGCCCGTCTGCAGCAGCAGCTGCCCGCCCGGCGCGTCGAAGGCCCACGCCGCGAGCAGCCCCATCGCCGAGACGATCCACGCCAGCATGGCCACCGCGAGGGGACCGCGCGGCTTCGGGTATTCGACGCGGCTGACCATCAGCCACGCCGTGCCGATGATCGCGAGGAGCGTGGCCACGAAGGGCAGCTCCAGGAGCACGATCGAGACGACGGTCAGCGCTCCGAAGGGCGAGGGCATCCCCTGGAACACTCCGTCACGGAGCGTCACGCACGAGAATCTCGCAAGCCGCAGCACCACCGCCAGGAGCACCACGATCGCGCCCACCGCCGCGACCCGCTGGTGCGCGTCGTCGGCGACCATCCCGTACACGAGCACGAAGTACGCGGGCGCGAGCCCGAAGCTGATCAGGTCCGAGAGGTTGTCCAGCTCCGCGCCCATCGGCGAGGACCGCAGCTTGCGCGCGACCAGGCCGTCGAACAGGTCGAAGACCGCGGCGCAGAGCATCAGGATCACGGCCGTGGCCGCGCTGTGCCGGGCCATGCCCGACTCGTCACTGCCCGTGAGGTGCGGGATGAGGATGCCGGTGGTCGTGAAGTAGACCGCCATGAATCCGCACGTGGCGTTGCCGAGCGTGAGCGTGTCCGCTATTGACAGGCGCAGCGACAGCGGCATGTCCTCGTCGGCGTCGTCCACCGCGTCGGCGGCCTCGGGCACCCAGCCGCCCGTCTGTGCCTCTGGATCAGTCACGGTCAATGCGAGTCACCCCAGCCACGGTCTTCTGACCGACCTCGACATCCACCTCGACGCCCTCGGGCAGATAGATGTCGACGCGCGAGCCGAAGCGGATCAGCCCGATCCGCTCGCCCTGCTCCACCTTCGTGCCCTGCGGCACGTAAGGCACGATGCGCCGGGCCACCGCGCCCGCGATCTGGATCATCTCGATGTCGCCGAGCTCGGTGTCGAAGTGCCAGACAACGCGCTCGTTGTTCTCGCTCTCCTTGTTGAACGCCGGGACGAAACCGCCGGGGATGTGCTCGACGGACGTCACCGTGCCGGCCAGGGGCGCGCGGTTGACGTGCACGTTGAGCGGGCTCATGAAGATCGCGACGCGGGTGCGCCCGTCCTTCCACGGCATGATGCTCTGCACGACGCCGTCGGCCGGGGAGATCACCCTGCCCTGGGTGATCTCGCGCTCGGGGTCGCGGAAGAACCACAGCATGCCCGCGGCGAGTGCGGTGGTCGGTACGGCGAGGGCCGCGGCGCCCTTGGACCGGCGGGACCGGGCCAGGCTGAGTGCCGCGGTGGCGACGGTCGGCAGGAGCCACGGCGATGCTCCGCGCGCGAGGCGTACGCCAGCCAGGCTGTCGCGAGGTGCAGAGGTTTGGCTGTGGGGCATGGATGACCTTCGTAGCGGATGATGCCGCACTGCATACGGGGGGACGGCGGCTTTCCCGGGATCGTATCGGTTGCGAGCCACAACTGGGCAAGCCAGGAAGCCGAGTCGGCCGCCCGCGCGTGCTGACTGGGTGTGATCTTCTTCTCGATTAGATCTCGAAGAAACCGCCCCAAACCGGGCATTCAGCCCTGAAGTCGATACTCTTCGAGGAGTCGTCGGCCAATGATCATTTTCTGGATCTCGGCGGTTCCTTCACCGATCAGCAGCATGGGTGCCTCTCGGTACAGGCGCTCGATCTCGTACTCCTTCGAGAACCCGTAACCGCCGTGGATCCGGAACGCGTCCTCCACGACTTCCTTGCAGTATTCGGACGCCAGGTACTTCGCCATCCCTGCTTCGAGGTCGTTTCGCTCCCCGGAGTCCTTTTTGCGTGCTGCGTTTACCATCATCGCATGGGCGGCCTCGACCTTGGTAGCCATCTCCGCGAGCTTGAACTGAATTGCCTGGTGCTGCGCGATCGGCTTGCCGAAAGTGTGCCGTTGCTGGGCATAGGAGACACCGAGCTCGAAGGCACGCTGTGCGACGCCGCAACCACGCGCCGCTACGTTCACGCGGCCGACCTCGACGCCGTCCATCATTTGGTAAAACCCTCGGCCGGTGGTCCCGCCGAGCACGCGATTGGCTGGAATGCGCAGGTCATCCATGACCAGCTCGGTGGTATCGACGCCCTTGTAGCCCATCTTGTCGATCTTGCCCGGGATCGTCAGGCCGGGGCGCACCTCACCGAACCCCGGCTCCTTCTCCACCAGGAAGGTCGTCATCGACTTGTGCGGCGCCGTCCCCTCGGGGTGGCCTTCGTCACTTCTGACGAGCACGGCCACGAGCGTTGACGTACCGCCGTTCGTCAACCACATCTTCTGACCGTTCAGGACGTACTCGTCGCCGTCCTTGACCGCCTTCGACGTGATCGCCGACACGTCCGAGCCGAGCGCCGGCTCCGACATGGAGAACGCCCCGCGGACCTCGCCGAGCGCCATCCGCGGCAGGAAGTACTCCTTCTGCTCCCGCGTGCCGTGCTGCTTGAGCATGTACGCCACGATGAAGTGAGTGTTGATGATGCCGGACACCGACATCCAGCCGCGCGCTATCTCCTCCACGCACAGCGCGTACGTCAGGAGCGACTCGCCCAGGCCGCCGTACTCCTCGGGAATCATCAGGCCGAACAGGCCCAACTCCTTGAGCCCGTCCACGATCTGCTGCGGATACTCGTCGCGGTGCTCGAGGTCCGTCGCGACCGGGATGATCTCTTTGTCGACGAAGTCACGGACGGTGGACAGGATTTCCCGCTGGACATCCGTGAGGCCCGCGGTCTGGGCGAGTCGGGACATGGCTACTTCTCCTGGCTCTTCGGCTCCGGGCGGCCGGGCTGCTCGCCGCCGCGCTCCTTGATGTACGTCTCGGTCGGCACCATCACCTTGCGGCGGAACACGCACACCAGGGTGCCGTCCTGCTTGTAGCCCCTCGTCTCCACGTGGACGATGCCGCGGTCCGACTTCGACCTCGACGGCGTCTTGTCGAGGACCGTGGTCTCGCCGTAGATCGTGTCGCCGTGGAAGGTCGGCGCCACGTGCTTGAGCGACTCGACCTCCAGGTTCGCGATCGCCTTGCCCGACACGTCCGGCACGGACATGCCGAGCAGCAGCGAGTAGACGTAGTTGCCCACGACGACGTTCTTCCCGAAGTCCGTCGTCTTCTCCGCGTAGTTGCTGTCCATGTGCAACGGGTGGTGGTTCATGGTGAGCAGACAGAACAGGTGGTCGTCGTACTCGGTGACCGTCTTGCCGGGCCAGTGCTTGTAGACGGCGCCGACTTCGAACTCTTCGTAGGTACGGCCGAACTGCATGTCCCTTACGCCTCCGGAGCCTCGAACGCCGACGTGCGCCGCATGCCCGCCGCACGGCCCTTCCCGGAGATGACGAGCGCCATCTTCCGGCTCGCCTCGTCGATCATCTCGTCGCCGAGCATCGCCGAGCCCTTCTTGCCGCCCGCCTCGGAGGTGTAGTACGCGTACGCGTCCAGGATCAGCTCGGCGTGGTCGTAGTCCTCCTGGGACGGCGAGAACACCTCGTTCGCGGCCTCCACCTGGCCCGGGTGCAGCACCCACTTGCCGTCGAAGCCGAGGGCCGCGGCGCGCTGGGCGACCTCGCGGTAGCCGTCGATGTTCTTGATCTGGAGGAAGGGGCCGTCGATCGCCTGGAGGTCGTGCATGCGGGCGGCCATCAGGATGCGCATCAGGATGTAGTGGTACGCGTCCGCCGGGTAGCCGGGCGGCTGCATGCCGACGACGAGCGACTTCATGTTGATCGACGCCATGAAGTCGGCGGGGCCGAAGATGATCGTCTCAAGTCGTGACGAGGCGCCCGCGATCTCGTCAACATTGACCAGCCCCTTCGCGTTCTCGATCTGCGCCTCGATGCCGATGCGCCCGACCTCGAAGCCCATCGTCTTCTCGATCTGCGTGAGCAGCAGGTCGAGGGCCACGACCTGCTGGGCGTCCTGGACCTTGGGCAGCATGATGCAGTCGAGGTTCTGGCCCGCGCCCTCGACGACGGTCACGACGTCGCGGTACGTCCACTCCGTGGTCCAGTCGTTGACGCGCACCACGCGCGTCTTGCCCGTCCAGTCGCCCTCGTTGAGGAACTTGACGATCGTGTGCCGTGCCTCCGGCTTGGCGAGCGGCGCGCAGGCGTCCTCCAGGTCGAGGAAGACCTGGTCGGCGGGGAGGCCCTGGGCCTTCTCCAGGAAGCGGGGGTTGCTCCCGGGCACCGCCAGACAGGAGCGGCGGGGGCGAAGGCGGTTGATATCAGGGAGGGGCGCGGCGGAGCCGCTCGTCGGAGGGGTGGTGGCGGGAGACGGGCGGGTCATGCGGGGACCTCCAGGGGGTCGAGGTGGTTCGCTGTGCGGATCTCGTCGACGATACGGCCGATGATCTCCGTGATGCCGAAGTCCTTGGGGGTGAAGACGGCGGCCACGCCCGCCGCCCTCAGGTCCTCGGCGTCGCTGCTGGGAATGATGCCGCCGGCGATGACGGGGATGTCGTGCGCACCGGCGGCGCGCAGCCGGGTCAGGACGTCCGGCACGAGCTGCGCGTGCGAGCCGGAGAGGATCGACAGGCCCACCGCGTGCACGTCCTCCGCGAGCGCCGCGTCGACGATCTGCTCGGGGGTGAGCCGGATGCCCTGGTAGACGACCTCGAACCCGGCGTCGCGGGCGCGGACGGCGATCTGCTCGGCGCCGTTGGAGTGCCCGTCGAGGCCGGGCTTGCCCACCAGGAAGCGGAGCTTGCCGGTGCCCATGTCCGCGGCCGTCTTCTCGACCTTCTCGCGGACCAGGGCGAGCGGCGTGCCCGCCTCCGCGGTGACCGCGAGCGGCGCCCCGGAGACGCCCGTGGGCGCCCGGAACTCGCCGAAGACCTCCCGTAGGGCCCCCGCCCACTCGCCGGTCGTGACACCGGCGCGGGCGCACTCCAGGGTGGCCTCCATGAGGTTGCCGGTGCCCTGCGCGACCTCCTTGAGCCGGTCGACGGTCTGCTGGACGGTCGGGAAGTGGAACGGGTCGCCGCCGCCCTGCCGGTCGGAGGACTCCTGCCGCGTGGTGCGCCAGTCCCGCAGCGCGGTCACGACGCGTGCCTCGACCGCCGGGTCGACCGTCATGATCGCCGTGTCCAGGTCGGCCGTGAGCGGGCTCGGCTCCGTCGCCTCGAAGACGTTCACGCCCACGATCTTCTCCTCGCCCGCCTCGATCCGCGCGCGCCGCTCCGCGTGCGAGGACACCAACTGCGACTTCAGATAGCCGGACTCGACGGCGGCCATCGCGCCGCCCATCTGCTCGATGCGGTCCATCTCCGCCAGGGACGCCTCGACGAGCGCGTCGACCTTGGCCTCGACGACGTGCGAGCCCGCGAAGATGTCCTCGTACTCCAGGAGGTCGGACTCGTGCGCGAGGACCTGCTGGATGCGCAGCGACCACTGCTGGTCCCAGGGCCGGGGCAGGCCGAGGGCCTCGTTCCAGGCCGGGAGCTGCACGGCACGCGCGCGTGCGTCCTTGGAGAGCGTGACGGCGAGCATCTCCAGGACGATGCGCTGGACGTTGTTCTCCGGCTGGGCCTCGGTCAGGCCGAGCGAGTTGACCTGCACGCCGTAGCGGAAGCGCCGCTGCTTGGGGTTCGTGACGCCGTAGCGCTCGCGCGTGACCTGGTCCCAGATGCGGCCGAACGCGCGCATTTTGCACATCTCCTCGATGAACCGCACGCCCGCGTTCACGAAGAACGAGATGCGCGCGACGACGTCACCGAACTTCTCCTCCGGCACCTGACCGGAGGCGCGCACGGCGTCGAGGACGGCGATCGCCGTGCTCATCGCGTACGCGACCTCCTGCACCGGCGTGGCCCCGGCCTCCTGCAGGTGATAGCTGCAGATGTTGATCGGGTTCCACTTGGGGATGTGCGCCACCGTGTACGTGATCATGTCGGTGGTCAGCCGCAGGCTCGGCCCCGGCGGGAACACGTGGGTGCCGCGCGACAGGTACTCCTTGACGATGTCGTTCTGCGTCGTCCCCTGGAGCGTGGTGATGTCGACGCCCTGCTCCTCCGCGACGACCTGGTAGAGCGCGAGCAGCCACATGGCGGTCGCGTTGATCGTCATGGAGGTGTTCATCTGCTCCAGGGGGATGTCCTGGAACAGCCGCCGCATGTCCCCGAGGTGCGACACGGGGACGCCGACCCGGCCCACCTCCCCGCGCGCGAGGATGTGGTCCGGGTCGTAGCCGGTCTGCGTCGGCAGGTCGAACGCGACCGAGAGGCCCGTCTGGCCCTTGGCCAGGTTGCGCCGGTAGAGCTCGTTCGACGCCTCGGCCGTGGAGTGCCCGGCGTACGTCCGCATGAGCCAGGGCCGGTCCTTCTGGCGTTCCGTCATGTGCGTAACCTCGGTGTCCTCGGTGTTCTCAATGACCTCGGCGTCCTCAGACGTTCCGGAAGCGGTTGATGGCGTCGATGTGCTGGGCGCGCTTCTCGGGGTCGCGCACGCCGAGGCCCTCGGCGGGCGCGAGCGCGAGGACGCCGACCTTGCCCTGGTGCAGGTTGCGGTGCACGTCATAGGCGGCCTGCCCGGTCTCCTCCAGGGAGTACACCTTCGAGAGCGTCGGGTGGATCTTGCCCTTGGCGATGAGCCGGTTGGCCTCCCACGCCTCGCGGTAGTTGGCGAAGTGCGAGCCGATGATGCGCTTCAGGGACATCCACAGGTAGCGGTTGTCGTACTCGTGCATGTAGCCCGAGGTGGAGGCGCAGGTGGTGATGGTGCCGCCCTTGCGGGTGACGAAGACGCTGGCGCCGAAGGTCTCCCGGCCGGGGTGCTCGAAGACGATGTCGATGTCCTCGCCGCCGGTGAACTCGCGGATGCGCTTGCCGAAGCGCTTCCACTCCTTGGGGTCCTGGGTGCGCTCGTCCTTCCAGAACTTGTAGCCCTCGGCGCTGCGGTCGATGATCGCCTCGGCGCCCATGGAGCGGCAGATGTCGGCCTTCTGCGGGCTGCTCACCACGCAGATGGGGTTGGCGCCGCCCGCGAGCGCGAACTGCGTGGCGTACGACCCGAGTCCGCCGCTCGCGCCCCAGATCAGCACGTTGTCGCCCTGCTTCATGCCCGCGCCGTTGCGCGAGACGAGCTGCCGGTACGCGGTGGAGTTCACCAGGCCGGGGGCGGCGGCCTCCTCCCAGCTCAGGTGGTCCGGCTTCGGCATGAGCTGGTTGGACTTCACCAGGGCGATCTCGGCGAGCCCGCCGAAGTTGGTCTCGAAGCCCCAGATGCGCTGCTCGGGGTCGAGCATCGTGTCGTTGTGCCCGTCGCTGGACTCCAGCTCCACGGACAGGCAGTGCGCGACGACCTCGTCGCCGGGGTGCCAGGCGTTGACGCCTGGCCCGGTGCGCAGCACGACGCCCGCCAGGTCGGAGCCGATGATGTGGTACGGCAGGTCGTGACGCTTCGTCAGGTCGCTGAGCTTGCCGTACCGCTCCAGGAAGCCGAACGTCGACAGGGGCTCGAAGATCGACGTCCACACGGAGTTGTAGTTCACGCTCGACGCCATCACCGCCACCAGGGCCTCGCCCGGGCCGAGTTCGGGCACCGGGACCTCGTCCAGGTGCAGCGACTTGCGCGGGTCCTTGTCGCGCGTGGCGAGCCCCGCGAAGAGCTCGGTCTCGTCCTTGTGCACGGTCACGGCGCGGTACGAATCGGGCAGCGGCAGCGCGGCGAAGTCGGCGGCCGACGTGTCCGGCGATTGGATCGCGTCCAGGATTTCCTGCATGGGTTGCCTCCGGCGAAGGGCACCCCGTGGGGGGTGCTCTGAGGGGTACGTCGGGGTGGTGCGTGGCGTGGTGCCCGGGTGCTTCGAGGGGGTGCGGGTGCTCGGTGCTCGACGGGTGCGAGGGGGCCTCGGACCCGTGGGGTCGGGAGGTGCGAAGCGGTGGTGCCGTCGGTTCGGCGGAGGTGGTGCTGCGGCGGCGCCGTGGTGGGGCGCAGGAGGTGCCTGTGACGCAGGCGTCCGGGCGCGCTCGCCGAGGCTTGCGGGGACAGCCGGCGTACGGGTGGTGTCCGTGCGCCGGCCGCCCGGACAACATCAACGTATGACACCGCGTGCCAGTCGGCAAGACACTCAGTGCCAACAATTTCACTCAGTTGTCATTGCCCCGGTTCATCTGAGCGATGATCGATCATTGCAGGTCAGAAGGGGTGCGCCGGGCAGGCAGAAAGACGCCCGTCCGCTCCCGAGGGGGAGCGGGCGGGCGGGGCGGGAGTGCGGGGCGGGTCAGGGGCGCGTGCGCAGCGCCTTCTCGATGGTGCGCATGATCTCGTCGAGGGGAGCGTCCGTGCGGGCCACGGTCACCAGGACCTCACCCCGGTCCGAGACGGTCGCGGGCGCCCCCGAGGGGGCCGCGTCGCGCCCGGCTCCGATGCCCGTCCCGAAGGTCCGCCGCACGATGCCGAAGGCGTGGTCGAGCTGGCCCTCCACGTCCCCCTGGCCCCCGGCCCGCAGCCACCGCCGCAGCACGTGGTTGTGGGCCGTGACGACGGCGGACGCCGCGACCTCCGCGAGCAGCGGGTCGTCGTTGCCGTCGTGGTGGGCGTGCTCGTCGAAGTGGCCCAGGAGATAGCGCGTGAACAGCCGCTCGTAGCGCGCCACGGAGGCGATCTCGCGCTCCCGCAGCGTCGGGACCTCGCGCGTGAGGCGGTAGCGCTCCACGGAGACGGCGGGCGAGGCCGCGTACATCTTCATGACTTCCTTGATGCCGCGGCACACGGTGTCGAGCGGATGCTCGTGCGCGGGCGCCGCGTTGAGCACGGCCTCCGCACGGATCAACGTGTCGTCGTGGTCGGGGAAGATCGCCTCTTCCTTGGAGCGGAAGTGGCGGAAGAAGGTCCGCCGGGCCACCCCGGCCGCGGCCGCGATCTCGTCGACCGTCGTGGCCTCGTACCCCTTGGTCGCGAACAGCTCCATGGCCGCGGCCGCGAGCTCGCGGCGCATCTTGAGCCGCTGCGCGGCGGCACGGCTGCCCGCGGCGCTCTCCGGAGCGTCGGGCGTAGCGGGCGTACGTGAGGACTTGGCGGCCTTGGGCATGACCCGAACGTACTGCATGTGCGCAGCTGAGTGCGCCCGCGGGAGCGGACCGCCCGAGGGTTCGAGCAGCCCTCCCCAGTCCGCCCGCCCGGCGCGCACGACACCGTGCGCGCCGGACGGTCCTTCCGGGGCCGGGTCAGCGCCGGGCATATTCGCGGAAGCCACGGCCCGTCTTGCGGCCGAGGCAGCCCGCGGCCACCAGATGCTCAAGGAGCGGCGCGGGCGCGAGGCCCGGCTCGCGGAACTCGCGGTGCAGGACCTTCTCGATGGCCAACGACACGTCCAGGCCGACGACGTCCAGGAGCTCGAAGGGGCCCATGGGGTAGCCGCCGCCCAGCTTCATCGCTGCGTCGATGTCGTCGAGGGACGCGTAGTGCTCCTGGACCATCTTGATCGCGTTGTTGAGGTACGGGAACAGCAGGGCGTTCACGATGAACCCGGCCCGGTCCCCGCAGTCCACCGGATGCTTCTTGATCGTCGCGCACAGCTCCCGGGCCGTCGCGTGCACCTCGTCGGTGGTGAGCACCGTCCGCACGACCTCGACGAGCTTCATCGCGGGCGCCGGGTTGAAGAAGTGCAGACCGATGACGTCACCGGGGCGCGAGGTGGCGCGGGCGCAGGCCACGACCGGCAGCGAGGACGTGGTGGTGGCGAGGACGGCGCCCGGCTTGCAGATCTTGTCGAGCGTCGCGAACAGCTGCCGCTTGACCTCCAGGTCCTCCGCGACGGCTTCCAGGGCCAGATCGACGTCCGCGAACGCCTCGTACGAGCCGCTCGGCGTGATCCGGTCCAGCGTCTTCGCGGCCGACTCCGCGGTCATCCGGCCCTTGTCGACGGAGCGCGCGAGCGACTTGGCGACGCGCGTCCTGGCCGCGACGGCCTTCTCCTCGCTGCGGGCCGCGAGGACCACGTCGTACCCGGCCTTGGCGAACACCTCCGCGATCCCCGACGCCATCGTGCCGGAGCCGGCCACGCCCACCGAGCGCACCTCGCGCCCCCGCACCTGCCGCGCGCCCTCGACGGGCGTCAGCGCGTCCCGCACCACCTCGCCGCTGTCCGGCTCGGCGTACGTGTAGAAGCCGCGGCCCGCCTTGCGTCCCGTCAGGCCCGCCTCGCTGAGCTGCTTGAGGATCGGCGCGGGTGCGTGCAGCCGGTCGCGCGACTCGGCGTACATGGCGTCGAGGACGGTGCGGGCGGTGTCGACGCCGATCAGGTCGAGCAGCGCGAGCGGCCCCATCGGCAGGCCGCAGCCGAGCCGCATCGCCGCGTCGATGTCCTCGCGGCTCGCGTACTTCGCCTCGTACATCGCCGCGGCCTGGTTGAGGTAGCCGAAGAGCAGTCCGTCGGCGACGAATCCGGGGCGGTCGCCGACGGCGACGGGCTCCTTGCCGAGCGCGGCGGCGAGTTCGGTGACGGTGGCGACGGCCGCGGGGGCGGTCAGGACGGACGAGACGACCTCGACGAGCTTCATCGCGGGCGCCGGGTTGAAGAAGTGCAGGCCCAACACCCGCTCGGGGCGGGCCGACTCGGCCGCGAGCCGCGTCACGGACAGGGCGTTGGTGCCGGTGGCGAGGATCGCGTCCGGGCGCACGATGCCGTCGAGCGCGCGGAAGATCTGCTGCTTGACCTCGTACGACTCCGGCGCGACCTCGATCACCAGGTCCGCGTCGGCGGCGGCCTGGAGATCGGTGAAGGTGCGGAAGCGGGCGAGGGCGTCCGCGCGCTCGCCCTCGGTGAGCCGCTCGCGGCGCACGGCGCGCGCCGTCGAGGCCTCCAGGGCGGCGACGGCGTGCGCGGCGGCCTGCTCGCTGATGTCGATGCCGATGACCTCGCGGCCCGCGACGGCGAGGACTTCGGCGATGCCCGCGCCCATCGTGCCGAGGCCGACGACGGCGACGGTGTGCAGCGGCGCGCTGGACGTACTGGACGAACGGGCGGAGGGAGCGTCCATGCGGGGACTCCAGGAGTGAGTGACGACTGAGAGGGCGCACGCGCGGGGCGCGCGGAGGGGCGCATCGGACACGACGGCGCGCGCGTGACAGCCACGCGAGCGGCGTGAAGGGGTGTACGGCGCGCGTGAGTTGCGCGAGAAGGGGAGCCGACGGGCCCGGTCCCGGAGCCGCGTCGTCCTGCGGTACGTGCGTACCGAACCGACAACACTCTCGACGGCTGCGTCACCAGGCCGTCAGGAGTCGTGGAACTGCTGCGTGGAGCTGCTACGGGGAGTGTGCCCCGCTCACTTGAGATTAACCGGTGAGTAACGAGCGCGCCAGCCCCCGGTGCCTGTGACCTCGGTCGCGACTAGGCTCACCGCATGGATGCGGAGTTGCGGACGGTGACGGATCGCTTACGACGCGAGGCGGCCGCGTCGGGAGCGCAGAAAGCGTACGAGAGACTGCTGGCCGTCAGTGATCCGGACGAGCTGGCGGGGATGCTCCAGGCGGCGGGACAGCCCCTGTGGGCGCGGGAGTTGGCTGCGGTGCGGCTCGGCCTCGCGGGCGACAAGCGCGCCTTCGAGTCGCTCGTGCTGCTCCTCAACCACCGGGACCCGCCGCGCTGCGCGGCCGCCGCGCACGCGCTCGCCCGGCTCGGCGACCCGCGCACGGCACGCGCGGCGGCCGCGCTCGCCACGAACGAGCTACGGGTGGCCTACGCCCTGCACCCCGTGCGGCTGCTCACCGAGCTGCGCGCCCCGGAGTCGGCGCCCGCGCTGATCACCACGCTGCGCCGCCGCCTCGCGCCCAACGACCCCTACGGCAAGGTGGCGCTTGCCTGCGTGGAGGGTCTGGGCGCGCTGGGGGACGCCCGGGCGATCCCGGTGCTCACGGCCGCCGTTGCCCACCCGCGCCTCGCGGCGGCCGCGTCGGCGGCCCTGGCGCGGGTATCGGCGTGAGCCGTCGGGCACCAGGGGGGGCGCACGTACGGACTCCGGCGGACCGGGCGGACTCCGGCGGACCGGGCGGGCACCCGCGGAATGGGCTGGCTCCGGTAGACCGGGGCGCGGAGGCGCGGGGCCGGTGGCGAGGCGCTCCCGGTCCGCGGGCGCTACGCGCCCGTGGCGGCCTCGTCCTCGTCCGGCACGACCGCCAGGGCTTCTATCTCCATCAGGAACTCGGGCGAGATCAGCGCCGCGACCTGCATGGCCGAGGACGCCGGAAGGCGCGCCGGATCGAGGTGCGCGTCCCGCGCGGCGCGCACCGCGGACATGTGGGCCATGTCCGTGACGAAGTACGTCAGCTTGATCACGTCGTCGAAGGTGGCGCCCGCGGCCGCCAGACAGCGGCGCAGATTCTCGAAGACCCGCATGGCCTGGGCCGCGGCGTCGCCCGCGCCCACCAGCTCGCCCCGCTCGTCCAGGGCGAGCTGGCCGGAGACGGCGACCAGACGGCCGGTGCCCGTCACGACGTGGGTGTACGCCGTGGCGGGTGCGACTCCGTCAGGGGCGTGGATGTGCGTCAGTCGGCTCATGATCCCCATGGTGGACCATGGGTCTGACAACGCCCGCGGCGCCGTCGCACGGACCCCACCGGCGGGCCCGGTTCCGCGGGCCCGCCGGGCGCGGGATCAGTTGCGGAAGCCGAGCAGCCCGTGCAGTTCGGCGCTCCGCGCCGCCGTGCCGCGCGCCGGGGCCCGCCGCGGCTTCGGGTCCGGCAGCGCCTTGCACACCGCGTCGACCTCGCCGCCGCTGCTCGGCACCTGGCCCTTGTCGAGGTACTTCGCCAAGTACCGGTCCAGGCAGGCGTTCCCGCTCAGGGTGACGCCGTGGTTGCCGCCGCCCCACTCCACCACGAGGCGCGAGCCGCGCAGCTTGCGGTGCATCGTGATCGCGCCCTCGTACGGGGTCGCCGCGTCGTCCGTCGCCTGGAAGAGGAGCACCGGCGGCAGCGCGGAGTTGCGGACGTCCGTCGGGCGCAGGCCGGGGGTCGGCCAGAACGCGCACGGCGCGTTGTACCAGGCGTTGTTCCAGGTCATGAAGGGCGCCTTCGCGTACACCGCCCAGTTGTCCGCGCGCCACCGGTCCCAGTCGCGCGGCCACGCCGCGTCCCGGCACTGCACGGCCGCGTACACCGAGAAGCCGTTGTCGCCCGCCGCGTCCACGGCGCCCAGGCTCTCGTACGCCTTCACGAGCGGCCCGGTCCGCCGGTGGTTCGCGTAGGCCGCGAACGCCTCGGCGAGCAGCGGCCAGTAGCCGTTGTAGTAGCCGCCCGGCAGATAGGTGTCCTCCAGCTCGGCGGCGCCGACCTTCCTGCCCGCGGCCCTCTTGGCGACGGCGGCGCGCATGGCGTACCACTTGGCCTCGACCTTGTCCGGGTCCTTGCCGAGCTTGTACGTCGTGTGGTGCTTGGCCACCCAGGCGAGGAACGCCTTGTGGCGGGCGTCGAACGCGAAGTCCTGGCCGAGGTTGGCCTCGTACCAGACGGCCGTCGGGTCGACCACGGAGTCGAGCACCATGCGGCGCACGCGGTGGGGGAACAGCCGCGCGTACACGGCACCCAGGTAGGTGCCGTACGAGTACCCGAAGTAGGAGATCTTCCGGGCGCCGAGGGCCGCCCGGATCGCGTCGATGTCCTTGGCCGCGCTGACCGTGTCGATGTACGGCAGCACGGCCGCGTACTTCTTCGCGCACGCCTTGGCGAAGGCCTGGACCCGGCGCAGGTTCGCGCTCTCCAGGGCGGGCGTCGCCGGCACCGAGTCGGGCCGGACCGGGGCGGCGTGCCCGGGGCGGCAGGTGAGGGCCGGGGTGCTGCGGCCGACGCCGCGCGGGTCGAAGCCGATGACGTCGTACTGCGCGGCCACCTTCTTCGGCAGGGCCGCCGCGACGGATCCGGCCATCGTCAGGCCGCTGCCGCCGGGGCCGCCGGGGTTGACCAGGAGGGGCCCCTGGTACGTCGTGGCGGTGTGCCGCACGCGCGAGAGGGCGAGCGTGATCTGCTGCCCGTGCCGGTGGTCGTGGTCGAGCGGCACCTTCAGGGACGCGCACTGCAGGCGTGGGTGGTCGGGGGTCGCGCACTTCTTCCACACGAGGGTCTTCGGCGGGTGGGGGGTGCGCGGCGCGGTCCGTGAGTCGGCGCCCGCGGCGGCGGGCACCGCCGCGACGAGACCGGCCATCAGAGCGGCGACACCGCACAGCGAGACGGCGCTTCTTCTCATCGAGCCTCCCGGGACGGAGGGTTCGGGGCCGTGCGGCCCACGACCCCCGCCGCATGGTCCCGGAATCCCTGCCCGGAAGAGGGCGTTCTGACAAGAAATGACCTGAAAGGAGCATGGTCTGAACGGGTGCCCGCCGCCCTTCGGTCAGAGCAGCGTGAGCTGCGTGGCCTCTGGTGCGGACGCGGTCTCCTGGGGTGCCTCCCGGGGTACGCGGATGCGGCGCGCGGCACCCGCGCGCGTGGGGCCGATGCCGAACTCCTCGGCCAGCTCGTGCACCTGGCGGGTGACGCGGCGCTGGTACCACTTGGGCGCGTAGGCACCCTCCGCGTACAGGCGCTCGTAGCGCCGCACCAGATGCGGGTGGTGGTGTCCCAGCCACTCCATGAACCACTCGCGCGCGCCGGGGCGCAGATGCAGGACGAGCGGGGTCACCGACGTGGCCCCGGCCTCGGCGACCGCCCGCACCGTGGCGCGCAGCTGGTCCGGGTGGTCGCCCAGGAAGGGAATCACCGGCGCCATCAGGACGCCGCAGCCGATGCCGTGCTCGGTGAGCGTGCGTACGACCTCCAGGCGGCGCCCGGGTGCGGGCGTGCCCGGCTCGACGGTGCGCCACAGGGTCTCGTCGAGGAAGCCGACGGACACCGAGATGCCGACGTCGGTGACGGCGGCGGCCTGCCGCAGCAGGTCCAGGTCGCGCAGGATCAGCGTGCCCTTGGTGAGGATCGAGAACGGGTTCGCGTGCGCGCGCAGGGCCTCGATGATGCCCGGCATCAGGCGGTAGCGGCCCTCCGCGCGCTGGTAGCAGTCCACGTTCGTGCCCATCGCGATGTGGTCGCCGTGCCAGCGGGGCGAGGCCAGCTCGCGGCGGAGCAGGTCGGGCGCGTTCACCTTCACGACGATCTGGCTGTCGAAGCCGAGCCCGGTGTCGAGGTCCAGATAGCTGTGCGTCTTGCGCGCGAAGCAGTACACGCACGCGTGCGTGCAGCCCCGGTAGGGGTTGACCGTCCACTCGAAGGGCATGCGGGAGGCCCCGGGCACGCGGTTCACGATCGTTCTGGCCCGGACCTCGTGGAAGGTGATCCCACGGAACTCGGGCGTGTCGAAGGTCCGGGTGGTCACCGCGTCCGCGCCGAACAGCGCGGCGTCCGCGGTGCCCCGGCGCGGCCCGTCGGACAGGCTCTCCCAGCGCATGACGCCTCCTCGGTAGCACTGGCCACAGAATAGAACACATGTTCCCTTGATCGTGCGGACGTCATCCCCGACCTGAGGGGGACCCGATTTGGGGCGCCGCCGCACGGGGTGGTTGGGTGACGGTCGAACCTTTGAGACACCAACTGGAGGAAGTGCCATGGCGCAGGTCGAGGCGACCACGGAGCGGATCATCACGGCGCGGCCGGAGGACGTCTTCGATGCGCTCGCCGACTACAGCGGCACGCGCGCGAAGGTCCTGTCCGAGCACTTCAGCGAGTACGAGGTGCGCGAGGGCGGCGACGGCGAGGGCACCCTCGTCCACTGGAAGCTCCAGGCCACCAGCAAGCGGGTCCGCGACTGCCTGCTCGAGGTGAGCGAGCCCACCGACGGCGAGCTGGTCGAGAAGGACCGCAACTCGTCCATGGTCACCACCTGGCGCGTGACCCCCGCGGGTGAGGGCAAGGCGCGCGTGGCCGTCTCCACGGTGTGGAACGGCGCGGGCGGCATCGGCGGCTTCTTCGAGAAGACCTTCGCCCCCAAGGGCCTCGCCCGCATCTACGACGCCGTCCTCGACAAGCTCGCCGCCGAGGTGGAGAAGTAGCCGGAGCCGAGACCGGCCGGGGCGCCGACGGGCAGTCGGGGCCGCGCGGCCGGGGTTGAGGAACGGCGGCGAGAAATCGCCGCACCCGGCACGGGAGTTGGGGCCGGTGCGACACGGAGCCGTGTCGCACCGGCCCCAACTCCCGTTTAAGCCATCAGGGTTGTTCCCACGCTCACCGTTTCGAGTGGTTTCCGGCGCGGGCCGGTGGTGCGCCGTAGGGCTCCTACCGGCGCTTACGTGCGCCGGTGCACCTCTCGGGGGGACTCGTCGCGCTTGCTCGCAGTTGTCGCGTAATGCGAGAAATGGGCGGCGCAGGCGTGACGAGGGGAGCACCAGGTGGGCGGGACGACGCTGGCGATGAGCGCGGAGCACGACGAAAGGGCGGCCACCCGGGCCCCGGCGGCCGACGCGGCGCAGGAACCGCCACCCCCGGAGGACCGGGGGCCGACGCCGCGGGAGTTGAGCCCCGGCCGGGTGCGCATGGTGTTCTTCGCCCTCATGCTGGCCCTGCTGCTCGCCGCCCTGGAACAGATGATCGTGGCCACCGCGCTGCCGAAGATCGTCGGCGAGCTGCACGGCCTGGACCGGATGTCGTGGGCGATCACCGCGTATCTGCTCACGTCCACCGTGGGCCTGCCCATCTACGGAAAGCTCGGCGACCTCTTCGGGCGCAAGGGCGTCTTCCAGTTCGCGATCGTCGTCTTCGTGCTCGGCTCCGCGCTCGCGGGCTGGTCGCGGACCATGGACCAGCTCATCGCCTTCCGGGCCCTCCAGGGCGTCGGCGCGGGCGGCCTGATGATCGGCGTCCAGGCGATCATGGCGGACATCGTGCCCCCACGCGCGCGGGGCCGCTACATGGGCGTGATCGGGGCCGCGTTCGGCCTCGCGTCCGTAGCCGGTCCGCTGCTCGGCGGGTTCTTCACCGACCACGTCTCCTGGCGCTGGTGCTTCTACTTCAACGTGCCGTTCGGCCTGGTCACCCTGGCCGTCGTCACGCTCGTGCTCAAGCTGCCCAAGCCCGCGGCCCGGGGACGCCTCGACGTGCTCGGCGCGCTGCTGCTCACGGCGGCCTCCACCTGCCTGGTGCTCCTGACGAGTTGGGGCGGCACCGAGTACGCGTGGGGCTCGCGCGTCATCCTGGGGCTCGCGGCCGGAGCGGTCGTGGCGAGCGTGCTCTTCCTGGTCGTCGAACGGTTCGCGGCAGAACCGATCATCCCGCTGCGCCTGTTCCGTGATTCCGTCTTCAACATCACGGGTCTAGTAGGGCTCGTCGTGGGAATCGCCCTCTTCGGGGCGGCCAGTTATCTGCCCACGTACCTTCAGATGGTCGACGGTGCGAGCGCCACGGAGTCCGGCCTCCTCATGCTGCCGATGATGGGCGGCCTCGTCGGCGCCTCGGTCGTCGCGGGTCAGCTCATCAGCCACACCGGGCGCTACCGGATCTACCCCGTCCTCGGCGGCGTCCTGTCGGTGATCGGCATGTATCTGCTCTCGCGCCTGGAGGCCGACACGCCCCGGCTGCACTACAGCGTCTGGATGGCCGTCCTCGGCGCCGGCGTCGGCCTCGTCATGCCCGTCCTGGTGCTCGCCGTGCAGAACGCCGTGCCGCCCGCCGACCTCGGCACCGCCACCAGCGCCAACAACTACTTCCGGCAGATCGGCGGCAGCGTCGGCGCCGCCGTGTTCGGCACGCTCTTCGCGAACCGGCTCACCGACGCGCTGGCCGGCCGGCTGCCCGACACCGCCGGCCTGCCGGATCCCGAATCGATCACCCCGCAGGTCGTCCACGTGATGCCCGCCCACCTGCGCGAGGGCTACATCCAGGCGTACGCCGACGCGATGCCCCGGATCTTCCTCTACCTGGTGCCGGTGCTCGTCCTCGGCCTGCTGTTCGCCTTCTTCCTCAAGGAGACACCCCTGTTGTCCAGTGCCGCGTCCACCCACGCCTCCCTCGCCGAGCCTCCGGTCATCCCCGAGGCCCGCTCCCCGTACGTCGCCGGTGTGCCCGTCTGCGGCACCGTGCAGCACCCCGACGGCACCGTCGTGCCCCGCGCCGCCCTGACGCTCATCGACGTCGCGGGCCAGCAGATCGGCCGGGGCGCGAGCGGCGACGACGGGCGGTACGCGCTCGCCACCCCCGGGTCCGGATCGTTCGTGCTGATCGCGGCGGCGGGCGGGCACCAGCCGCAGGCCGTCACCGTCACCGTCGGCGAGCGCCCCGTGGAGCTCGACGTCGTACTCGGCGGCGCCGGGCGGCTCGCCGGGACCGTGCGCACCGCCGACGGCACGCCCGTACGGGACGCCGCCGTGACCCTCACCGACGTCCGCGGCGACGTCGTCGCCACGGCCCGCAGCGGACGCGAGGGCGGCTATGTGATCACGGAGCTGGTGGCCGGTGAGTACACCCTCGCCGCGAGCGCCCCCGCGTTCCGCCCCGCGGCCCTGCCGGTCAGCGTGCAGGCCTCCCGGGAGACCCGCCAGGACATCGAGCTCGCCGGCGGCGCCGTGCTGCGCGGCACCGTGCGCGCCACCGGCGGGCGGCCCGTCGAGGACGCGCGCGTGACGCTCCTGGACGCCGCGGGCAACGTCGTCGACACGCTCACCACGGGCGTGGACGGCACGTTCCGCTTCATCGACCTGTCGTCCGGCGAGTACACGGTGATCGCGGCGGGCTACCCGCCGGTCGCCACGGTCCTCCAGGTCGCCGGTGGCGGCCGGACGGAGCGGGACCTGCAGCTGGGCCACGAAGACTGACCGGACCGACCGGGTCCGGTGGGCCGACCGGAACGTGCGGTCCCGCGGACCGGAAGGACCGGACAGTATTGCTCCCCACGCGGCCAATTCGCGCAAGGCAGCGCGTGGCAACCCGTCCCGGCCGTACGGTGGTTGAGGGGCGGTGCAGATCTTGCCGTGCCGTGGGAAGGAGCCTTGGCCATGGAGCGTGGGACCCCGGACGGCGGGCCCGTGGCGCACAGCGCCGCGTCCGGCCGCATCCCCTTGGCCGTTGTCGTCATCGACGGCGACGGCCTCGTCTCCCACTGGAGCGCCGGCGCACGCCGTCTGTTCGGCTACGTCAGGGACGACGCGGTGGGCCGTCCGGCGGGCGACCTGCTGCCCGTCTCCGGCGCGCTGCCGCCGCAGGACGGGACGCGCTACGGCACGTACGACGCCCTGGGGCCCGATCTGGGCAACTCCCTGGACGGCCACATCTCCTACCCGGCCGCGGGCCGGGCCCGGCTGACGCCGTCGGCGAGCGGCGGCGGGCACGGCGAGCGCGTCGACGTGCTGTGGTGGGCCTATCCGCTGGTCGGCCCCGGCCCGGAGCGGATGCTCGTGCTCGCCGCGGACGCGGCCCGCCTGGCCCGGGGCGACGACGTGGACCCCGCCCACGTGGAGCGCATAGCCCCGGGGTTCGCGCTGCACACCGACTTCCCCGGGGCGGACGACCTCGCGGGGCGGCTCCCGGACATCCTGCCCAGCATGAGCGTGGCCGAGAGCGCCCGCATCGTGTCGCAGATCCTGGAACTGGGCTATCCGGTGCTTGAGTTCAGCCAGCACGACCGGGTGCCCGTCACGCCCGACTGGGGCGTGCCGCGCCGGGCCGAGCGCCAGGCGCGCAAGCGGCGTGCGGCCGAGGCGGCCGCCGCCGGGCTCGCGCCGGGCCCGGAGAGCGCCGAGGACGCCGACGACCTGGAGTACGCGGCGGTCCGCGAGCACCTGGAGTTCCTGAACGAGGTGAGCGCCCGCATCGGCTCCTCGCTCGACCTGGCCCGCACCATCCAGGAGGTCAGCAAGGCGGTCGTGCCGCGCTTCACCGACGTCGCGGGCACGTATCTGCGCGAGCAGGTCGTCGCGGGCGAGGGCTTCCCCGAAGGCGTGCCGGACGAGACCACGCTGTGGCACCGCGTCGCCGTGGAGCACACCGACGAACCGGGGCGCTGGGACGACGTCGTGCCCGTCGGCGAGTCCATGCCGTTCCCCTCGCACACGCCGTTCTTCCAGTGCATGACGTCGGGCGATCCGGTCCTCGTCCCGCGCATCACCGAGGAGATGGGCAACGCCATCGCCTCGCAGTTCGAGAAGCGCGACATCCGCCCGCTCATCAACCACCGCTCGATGCTGGTCGTGCCCCTGAAGGCACGCAACGTGGTGCTCGGCTTCATGATCCTGCTGCGGCACCGGGAGCGTCCCGTCTTCAACGACATGGACCGCGTGACCGGAGCCGAACTGGCGGCCCGCGCGGGCCTCGTACTGGACAACGCGCGCATGTACACGTACCAGGAGTCGGTCGCCGACACCCTCCAGGACAGCATGCTGCCGCACATAGAGTCCCGGATGTCCGGCTGCGACATCGCCACCCGCTATCTCCCGGGCACCCTGCTCGGCCGGGTCGGCGGCGACTGGTTCGACTCCGTGAAGCTGCCCGGCGCGAGAACGGCGCTCGTCGTCGGCGACGTCATGGGGCACGGCTTGAACTCGGCGGCGATGATGGGCCAGTTGCGCACCGCCGTGCAGACCATGGCCGCGCTCGACCTGCCGCCCGCCCAGCTCCTGCGGAACCTCGACGACCTGGCACAGCGGCTCGGCGAGCACTACCTGGCGACGTGCCTGTACGCGGTGTACGACCCCATCGCGGGCGATCTGCACCTGGCGAACGCGGGCCACATCCCGCCCGTCCTGGTCCGCGCCCGTTCCGGCCGCAGCGAGCTCCTCGACCTGCCGACCGGGGCGCCCATAGGGGTCGGCGGCGTGCCCTTCGAGTCCGTCCGGGTCCGGGTCGCGCCCGGTGACCGGCTGCTGATGTGCACCGACGGGCTCGTCGAGGTGCGCGGCGAGGACATCGGCGTCGGCCTCGCCACGCTCGTCGAGTCCGCGGCCCACCCCGCCGCGTCCATGGACGCGGCCTGCGACACGATCATCCGCGCGCTCAACACCCGGGGCGGGCGCAAGGACGACGTGGCCCTGCTGATGGCCCGGCTGAACGGCGTCGCCTCCGAGGACGTCGGACACTGGCGGCTCGCGGCGGACCCCTCCGAGGTCAGCAGGGCCCGCGAGCTCGTGCGCCGCCAACTGCGCGCCTGGGGCCTCGACGACCTGGAGGACACCGCGACCCTGCTGGTCAGCGAGCTCGTCACCAACTCCGTACGGCACACGCGCGGGGGCCGCGTCGGACTGCGCCTGGTCCGCTCCGGCCGGGTCCTGTGCGAGGTCGACGACGAGGACCCGACGCTGCCGACGCTCCTGAACGCCGGGCCGGGCGACGAGTTCGGGCGCGGTCTGCGCATCGTGACGCGGCTCGCCAAGGAGTGGGGCACGAGCAGCGGGAGCAAGGGCAAGACGGTGTGGTTCGAACTGGAGTCGTCGCGCCGGTAGATCCATCCGGGCGCGCGGCGCGTGCCGTGCCCCGTCACTCGCGCCGGTACGCGGGCACACGCCCGGGGAACACGTATCGAAAGCGCCGTGAAGGTGCGCGCGTGTGGCTTGTCGAGCGCCCCCCTGAGCGGTAGACCGATCTTGTCGTCGCTTTCGGCGGCACCGGTCACACCGGTCACACCCTGGGGAGCTGGGCATGAGCGTCACGAGTCGGTACCGGGAGGCGTGGGAGGGCTTCTGGAGCGAGGCACCCGAGGACGAGGGTGCCGTCTTCTGGGACGCGGAACCCGCCCTGACCGTGGGCCTCCACCTGGCTCTGTTCGAGCCACACCTGGCCGCGCCAGGACTGCCGGTCGTCGACGTCGGCTGCGGCAACGGCACCCAGACCCGCTTCCTCGCCGACCGCTTCCCGCGCGTCCTCGGCCTCGACCTGTCGGCCGCCGCGATCGAACACGCCCGGCGCGCGGACCCCGCGGGACAGGCCGAGTACCGCCAGCTCGACGCGGCGGAGAAGAGCACGGCCGAGCAACTGCACGCGGAACTCGGCGACGTGAACGTGTACGTGCGGGGCGTCCTTCACCAGTGCGAGCCCGCCGACCGCGGGCCCCTGACCGAGTCCCTCGCGACGCTCGTCGGCGAGCGCGGCCGGGCCTTCCTCGTCGAACTGGCCGAGGCCGCGGGGCCGGTGCTGGCCGGCCTGGCCCGGAGCGCGGACGGCCCGCCGCCCAAGCTGGCGCCGATCTTCGCCCATGGGCTCACCCCCGCCGAGGTCGCCGACGCGGAACTCCTCGACCACGTCCACGCGGCGGGCCTGGCCATCCTCGCCAGCGGGGAAATCCCCCTGTCCACCACCGAGTTCACCCCCGACGGCACCCGCATCGAGCTGCCGTCCACCTGGCTGGTGGCGGGCCGCGCCGACTTGTCCACAGGCGCGCCAGTGGTCTGAACCAGTGAGACTTATCCACAGGCCTGACAGGGGGGTGACGCACTGGCTGAGGGTGGCGGTTCCAAAGAGCCGCCACCCCCAGCGCTCCGCTGACGTTGCCGTCAAGTGGCGTTACAGAGGAATCTGATCATCCGCTGCCACAGGAACACGGGCCGCGGTCACTCCACCGGAGAAAGAAATCTCCACCACAGTCTGGTCCCTGGGGGAATAGATCCAGAATTCCGGCACAGATTCTGTGATGTCCAGCAGGCGAGGGGTAGCGGATTCGATCTCCATCTTCACGCTGGGGACTGCCAGACTCTCCCAGAAGAAGATGAGACTACTGGCTTTTGGGGTGAACCGCTGGATGACAGTGCTTAGCTCGACGGAATCCGAATCAACCGAGCAGAGTATCAAATCATCAGTCACCGCAGCCCATTCGATCGCACCGTCAGAGTTGCGCGGATAGCGACTAATGCTTTCACGCTCGCACTGAAGATGTTGGTCCAGGCTCAGCAATTGTATCCCTGGCTGTCCAACCCAAGTCAGCCGTCGATCACCTTGCGGATCCGCACGAACCACTCGGACCATGGACCGGGGTAGCAGGTCCGGCCTGGTCCCGTATACACCGTTGAGCGTCACGAATTTCCGCCAATCATTCTTGCGAAGTCGTCTTCCGTGCCATTCCACGGCACGGCCCACTTGCGCGCAGAGTCACCCTTACCGACTTCAACGTTGATGTGAGGCCCCTTCTCTGGATCATAGTCCATCCTGAACCTCTTAAACTCGCCATTCACGCGAGTGGTGAAACCCACCACCTTGCCGTAGGTTGTCGGCGCAGCTTCGAGGCGACCAATGTAAGGCTGCCGAGTAGTGGGATCGATCTCGCCTAGCAGATCGAGCGCCTTGTTTCGGGCTTTCTCAAAGCTGCTAAAGCTGTCCAGGACAACTTCCTTGCATGGCCCGGAATTGTGAACCAGGACCGGTGTGGCGCCCGCCAGCACATAGTACGTGTGCAGGCCCTCGATGGTGAGGTTGTAGGTCCGCTGGTGGTCCTGGTACTGGCGAGTGGCGGCCACGGTGACCGTGCGGCCGTCGTCTGTGCGGAGGGTCGTGCCGGGCTTGAGGTCGCCGGCTTCGATCCAGTCCTTCTGGCCGACCGACCAGAAGGGGTGTTCGTAGGTGGCGGTGAGTTTTTCGGGGCCGTCGGGGGTGGTGATGGTCAGTTCGGTGAACTGCTTGTCGTCGTCGGTGACGATGGTCGCGGTGACTTCGCGTTCGCTGGTCTCCCCGGTTTCCGGGTCGGTGGCCTGGACCTTGTCGCCGAGTTCGACGTCCTCAATGTTCTTGGTTGAACCGTCGGCCATGAGGACGTCGGTGCCGGCCAGGAAGCACTTGCAGCCAGAGGGAATTCCCTGTCTCGCCTTACCTGCTGCTTCCTCCCCCTTCTCTGCCTTCTTGAGGCCCTTGAGTGCACCCTTGAACGGCTTGAGGGCCTTGCCCCATGGAATGAGGTCCATGCCGGTTTCGGCGCACTCCACGGTGACTCCGGGGTGCGTTCCGCAGGTCTTCCACGAGTGGAGATCGGGAAGCATCATTTTCGGCACGTCTTTTGCGCCGCCGCCCGAAAAGAAGCTCCTCAGGTGAGGGAATATCGCATCATTCATGCGACCGAACGGATTCCCGGGAAGGCTGAATCCGGTCTGGGCCATCGGGCCGCCACCGCCACCGGTGTACAGGGCGTTGCTCGTGGACCCGCTGCCGCCCCAGTAGCCGCCGCCGATGTTCCTGCTGCCGCCTCCGCCGCCTCCGCCGAAGCTTCTGCTGGCGTTGCTGTCCGCGTTGAGGTAGGAGACAACCCTGTTGGCCATCTTCTTAATCGTCTTGCCGACACCGCCGATGATGTTGGAGATCGAGAACTTGCCCGATGGGTCGGCATACACCACCGGGCTGTTGTTGCCGTAGGCGTAGCCGTTCATCTGCTGCGGGTCCGTCAGGTCCATGATCGGGTCGACGGAGATGAAGCGGCCGGTGGTGGGGTCGTACTCGCGGGCGCCGAGGTGGATCAGGCCGGTGGAGGCGGTGTCGTCGGTGCCGCCGACGAACGTCTTCGTGCCGGGCCAGGCCTTGGGCTGCTCGCCGCGCGGGCCTCCGAAGGGCAGGGTGCGGCGCTGGTTCAGCTTCAGGTCCGCGGCTGTGATGGAGAGCTGGCCGGTGCCCTGGTGGTCGGCGGTGGTGAAGGTGACTGTGCCGTCGTCGGCGGTGACGGCCTCGTGTCCGCCGCCCAGGGGGGTGTAGCGGGTGGCCTTGGCCTTCGAGGCGCCCTTGGGGAGGGTGACTTCAGTGTGGCCGAGGTAGAGGGTGGTCTCCGTCGGGGTGCGGGCGATCAGACGGTTGCCGTCGGTGTCGTAGAGGTACTCCGTGGTCTTGGTCTTGGCCTTGCGGTTCCCCCTGGTGTCCGGTTCGGTGACCTTGGCCAGGTGGCCCTCGGCGTCCCAGGTCAGCTTCTGGGTGTCACCGCGCAGCGTGCGGGTGGTGGTGTTCCCGGTTGGGTCGTAGTCGTAGGAGTCCTTGGTGGCGGTCCCGCCGGGCTGCTGAGTGGTGACCGAGGTCAGGGTGTGCGGCTGCGGCGCACCAGGCTTGGGGTAGTCGTAGGTGCGCTGGGTGTCCTTGGCGTTGTCGCCGGTGGCGCCGCTGGTGTCGTGGAGGGTTTCGGTGAGGCGGTTGCCTGCTTTGTCGTAGGTGTAGGAGTGCCAGTACGGGGCCGGGCCGCCGACCTTGTCACCGGCGGGGGTGGTGCCACAGGTCTTGTCGCCCTGGGTCCACGCCTCCGTGAGGCGGCGCAGGTAGTCGTAGTTGAAGCACTGGGTGTCGGTACCGGTGCGCGAGACGTCCGAGACGGACAGGATGTTGCCCGCGTCGTCGTAGCGGTAGGTGTCGTGCTGGTCGACGCCCGGCTGGTCCTCGCGGTCGACGCGGGAGGTGGCCAGGCGCTGGGTGCCCCACTCGTAGGTGTTGGTGGCCCAGATCTTCTTGCCGCCGGAGGCGCCCAGCGTGTACTGGAGTGGCTTGCCCGTCAGGGAGTAGCTGGTGTCGGCCTTGAGGCCGTCGCCCAGGACGGACAGGGGACGCAGGGTCTCCTTGTCGTAGGTGGTGTTGTAGCTGCCGCCGGGCAGGGAGCCCGCCTTGGAGTAGCTGACGCCTCCGACGAGTCCCGAGGTCAGGTACTGGGTGCCGGTCTGGTAGGTGCCGGCCAGGGCGCCTTCCTTCTCGGGGATCACCACGGCGGACTTCATCGGCCGGTAGAGGGAGTCGAGCATGGTGACCTTGGACGTGTACGCGGCCCCGTCCACGTAGCGCGTGGACTCGGCCAGTTGGCCCTTGGCCCCGTCGATGGTGTCGTAGACCCACTTCGCGCGCAGTTCGCCGGTGGGGCTGCCCTCACGCAGCTCGGTCGCGCGGCCGAGGTTGTCGTAGACGTGAGCCAGGACGGTCTCGCGGGCGTCTTCGGTCTTGGTGACCTGGCCGCGGTCGTCGTACGTGGTGGTCGTCTTGCCCTTGTCCGGGTCGTCGGTGCTGGTCTGACGGCCCATCTGGTCATATCCGTACGACCAGGTGTTGCCCGCCGGGTCCGTCACCTTCGTCAGTTCGCCACGTGGCGAGTACGTGTACTTCGTGGTGTCGAACTCCGCGTCGCCGCTGCGCTTGTGGTGCTGGTGCAGCTCTGTGGTCCGGCCGCGTGCGTCGATGAGGGTGGTGGTGGCCGTGTCGCCCTCGGGAGGGATGACCGTGGTGCGGTCGCCGCCGTAGATGGTCTTGGTGGTGGCCAGGACCTTGCCGCCGTCACCGTTGCCAGCGATCTGACGCAGCTCGACCGGGCGGCCCAGGCCGTCGTAGGTGGTGCGGATCTGGGACTCGACGCTCAGAGCGTTGTCCGGCTTGAACAGGTCGCGGTTCGGGTTGCCCTCGGTGTAATAGGGGGCGAACGTCTTGGCAGGCAGGCCGCGTTCGTCGTAGAAGGTGTCGGAGAGGATGCGGCCGCCGTCCGGGCCGACCGCCTGGGTCTGGCGCTCGCGCAGGAACCCGTCGTAGATCGTGTACGAGGGGATCTGGCCGCCGTTGTTGTTCAGGGTCTGGGTGCGGACCGCGACCGGCTTGCCCTCGTCGACGAAGTACGTGAACTCGTGGCTCGGGGTCTGGCTGGTGCGGCGGTCGGGCAGCCACACCTTGGACGAGCGGCCGAGCGCGTCGTAGCTCAGCTCGGTGCGCTTGCCGTTGGTGTCCACCGTGGCCGAGGGCTGACCGCGCAGCGGCTCCAGTTCGGTGACCGAGGTCTGCGCCGAGTCCGGATCGGCGGCCTTCGCCGGCGGTGTCGTCTCGGTGACCTTGGCCGCGAAGCCGGTGGCCGGGCTGTAACTGGTCGTGATGGTACGGCCGTCCTTGCGCACGCTGCGGACAGGATCGCCGCTGCCGGTGACCGTGACGTCAGCGGTCAGGTCGGTGGCCGTCAGCTGGCGACCGTAGTCGTCGAAGGTCGCGCCGGACTCCAGATAGGTGGCCTTGGAGCCGTCGTGCTTCTTCAGCGTGGCGGTCGCCGTGGCGTCGCCCTTCGTGGGGGCCTCGCCGTACGCGCCGCCGTCGTAGGCGGTGCGCACGTCGGAGACCACGTCCTTGGCACGGTCCGGTTTGTCGGCGCACGCGCCCGTGACCGTCTCCACGCGGGACGGCAGCATCAGGATGTTCTTGTCGGTGTTGGTGGCGTACGTGGTGCGGGTGCACTGGTTGTCGGAGGCTGTGGTGCTGTCACCGCGGTCGTCGACCTGCACGGGGCGTCCCGCGACGGTGTCGTACTCCGTCGCGACAGAGGTGGTGCGCCAGTCCTTGCCCGCGCCGTCGTCCAGCGAGGTCCAGGTCTTGCTGTGGGAGACACCGGTGAGGTTGGCGGTCACCGTGCCCCAGTCGCGCACCTTCTTCGCGGTCTGGTGGTGCCAGGGGCGGTTCACGGTCTTGGACAGCGCCTTGCCGCCCGGACCGGAGTAGGCGACGGTCTTGTACTCGACACCGGCTGCGGACTCGTGGTCGGTGATCGGGTCGCCCTCGTCGTCGCCGAGCGCGACGTCGACGGACTTGGTGCCGCCGGAGGGTTCCTTGCGGTCGCCGTCCATGCCGCGCAGGAAGTAGGAGTCCTGCTGCGTCTTCAGCGCGCCGCCGCCGCCCTGGCCGCCCGACTTCACGCGGACGTGTCCGTAGCCGCGCCACTGGGACCAGGTCTTGAACTTCTTCTTCGTCAGACCGTCGTCATCGTCGTAGTGCCAGGCCGCGTCGCCCAGGTACTCGTACGTCGTGACGGCGTCGGGCGCGCCGCCGGTGCGGTCCGTGGTGGTCGTGGAAGTGACCACGTACTTGTTGAACCACTGCTTCTCGGGGTCGTCCCCCGAGTCCCCGCCGATGTACTGGGGGAAGCAGCGAGTGGTGTTGGACTGCGGTGTCGGCAGTGCGCCCCACTTGCACGCCGGGGCCGAGTAGTTGACGTCGACCTGGCCGCCGGACTCGTCGGCGATCGTGGACAGGCGGCCCTTGATGAACGGGGCGTATCCGTCGCCGATCTTGTCCAGGCGGTTTTCGAGCTGGGTGTAGGAGAACGTGGTCCGCGGCAGCGTCACCGCGGGCTCGGCGGTGTGGCCGGTGCGCTCCACCGAACCGAGCAGGAGCTGGTAGTCGACGTCCGCCTTGCCCCAGCGGTGGCGCAGCTTCCAGGAGTCGACCTTGCTGTACGTGTCGCCCTTGAGGACCTGGGTGGTCACGCCCGTCAGGCGCTTACGGGTGAAGAAGGACGGGGACAGGCGGCCCTTGTCGCACTTGCTGCCCGCCTTGCAGTTCAGGTCCCACGGCGTGTCGTACCAGTAGTAGGCGTCCTTCTCGATGTCCTTGCAGTCCGTCTTGCTGTCGACGATGCACCGCTCCGACGTGGTGAAGTCGACCTTGGCCAGCGGCTTGCCGCTGTACATGGAGGAGGACTTCAGGCCGTACTCGATGTGATCGAGGGAGCCGCCGCGCGTGTAGGGGGTGTCGTCCTCGGCCTTGAGGTTGCGGCCGTAGGAGTTCTTCTCCTCGTCGTAGTAGTAGGCGATGGCGTTGCCGCGCGGGTCGACGACGTAGTCGAGGTTCCAGCGCCAGGCCTGCTGGCACCAGGACTCGGCGAAGGAGTCCTTGTGGCAGGGCTCGCCGCTGTCGTTGCCGAAGACCGGCACCGTCCACGCGGAGTTGGTGGCAGCCTTGCCGTCCTTCCAGCCCGGCAGACGGTTGTAGCCGAAGTAGTACCGCACGCCTTCGGGGTCGGTCAGGCGCCAGTACTCGCCGTCGTTGTCACCATTGCCGCGGTTGGCCGACGCGAGCTTCTTGATGCGGCTGCCGTCGTCCTGCTGGAACTTGAACTCGTCGTCTCCGATCGGGACGAGCTCGCCGCCCTTGCCGTTGAACGTGATGAACGCGTTGTCGTAGTCCCAGCACTGGTCGCCGGGCTTGTTGCCGTCCGCGTTCTTCTGCCCGTCGTCGGCGCAGCCCTTGTAGCGGCGCTCGATGTAGCCGGGCCACAGGTCGAAGCCGTCGCCGACCCAGGAAGCCTGGTTGTTCGTGTTGCCGGTGCGGCCGTCCATCGAGCCCGAGGAGTACGACAGGCCCACGTTCGGCTTCAGGTCACCCGGTACTTCCGGTACCGGCATGTCGTACGACCAGGAGAAGTCACCGGTGCGCAGGTCCGTGTCCCACTTCGCCGAGGGGGACAGCGAGGTCGCCTTGTAGTCGCTGTTCTTCCCGCCTTCCTCGGCCACCGCGGCCAGCACGGTCGGGCCGGAGGAGCGCAGGGTGACCGCGCTCGCGGTCAGGGTCTGCTTCTCGGTGTCGTTGACCGTGCGGACCGGCTTGCCGGTGCGGCACTTGTCCTTCGAGGGCGCATCGAGGGCACAGCCGGGCAGCTCGACCAGGGTGAGGCGGGAGGCGTAGCCGCCACCGAAGGCCTCGGCGAAGCTGGAGTAGTCGACCTTCGTCTGGACCGTACCGGCCTTGTCGGCCTTGCGGTCTCCGGATTCGAGGGTGAACAGCAGGCCCTTCACGCCTGCTCGTTCGGCTGCCTTGCGGCTCAGTACGCGGGCCTCCACGCCGCCGCGAGCGGCGGGACCGGGCTTGGTCGCGCTACGGCTGGTGGAACGGGCGGCAGCGGCCTTCGGGGCACCGACGGACAGGGGCAGCCCCTTGGCCCGCTTGGGTGCGCCAGCGGCCTTCGGCGCGGCATCCGGGACGGTCACCACGGCGGAGCCGGGGCGCGGCCATGCGGCCTTCGGCTTCCGCGAGGGCGTCGTTGGCCCCGGGTCCGTCTTGCGCGGCTCGGCCTTGGCGCCGTCGCGGCCCGCGACGGGCTTCTCCGCCGAGGGAAGCCCGGGACGTCCGCCGCTGTCTGCGGTCGCCGTCGAGGTGGCGGCTGCTTGCAGCAGCGTGCCCACCATCACGGCGGACACAGCCACTGCCACTCTTCGCCGTAGCCCCTTGTGGCCACGGCGTGGTCTGGATATGCCGTTCATTGAATGATTCAGATCCCTTGTATGCCGCCGGAAGGGCGGCATGCCTGACTGCCCGCCGCATGCGGGCAGGGTCGGTGACGTTGAACAGGAACAGAAATGAAGTACGGGTGGTGGGCCCCGGCACGCGGGGCCCACCCTGCGAGCGGTCAGCTCAGTCGTCCGTGGGGACCTCGGTCGGAACATCCATCGTTCGGTTCTCCATCCGCTGAATCTGGGCGTCGGACAGAGCACCCTGGAAGACCCACACGTCGTCGACGGTTCCGGGGAAGTACTCCCCCGATGCGCCGTCGGTCTTGGTGCGGCCGACCTGGAGCGACTTGGACGCCTTGAAGGCCAGCGTGTCCTCGGACCAGGAGATGAGGTCCTGGCAGCCGGACTCGTCAGCCTCGCCGTCACCGTCGGCATCGCCGCACGCGACTTCCTGCAGCGCCCCGTTCACATACAGGCGGGCTTCCTTGGAGAACCCGTCGTAGACGACCGCCAGGTGATTCCACAGCCGTGCGTCGGTGAATTCGGTGTGGGCGATGCTCTTGACGGAGGCCTTGGAGTCGTCCTCGTCGGGGATGGCCAGCTCCCAGCGTCCCAGGCCCTCCGGATCCTTCTTGTCGGGCACGAAGCGCACGGTGAACGCGCTCTGCCGGTTGCCCTCCGCGCTGACCAGCGCGACCTGGCGCTTGGGCAGCGCGGCTGCCCTGGCCCAGGCGGTCACGGTGTAGCTGGTGCTGGTGCCCACCGGTACGCCACTGGTAGCGGCGTAGCCGCTGGTGCCGTTCAGGTCCAGACCGTGATCGTCGACCATGCCCTCGCCGGCCTTGGCGCCTCCGTGGAGGGTCAGCGGCCGGTCCTCGTCGGAGGAGTCCGGTGTGGTGGCCGGGCTCGTGCCGGTGACGGTTTCGAAGTTCCAGCGGCCCTTGACCAGCGGGCGCTGCTTGAACATCTGCCGCACTTCCTCGGCCGAGACGGGCCGGTCAAGGAGGCGCACGTCGTCGATCGTGCCGGGGAAGTGGTTCTTGACCTGCCCGTCGTAGGAACCGGCGCCGATGTACATGGACTGGTCGGCGTAGAACGCTCCTGCCAGCTTGGTGGAGCCGGCCTCGGCCCCGTTCACGTACAGCGTCAGGGTGTCGGCGACCGTGTCGTGCACACCGACCAGGTGGGCCCACTCACCGACGTATGCCTGGTCACCCTCGGGTTGCACGGCCCGGATGGGTTTGGCGTCAGCGGCATCGGAGGAGTACTGGTTGACCGCCCACCTGTTGTAGGCGGAGGAGTAGTACAGCTCGAAGCCCGGCGCCTTCTTCCCCGCCTGTGCCGTGATGATCGCTGCCCCGTCCGGCTTCTTGCTGAGCTTGGCCCAGGCCGAGACGGTGAAGCTGCGCGAGGTGTTCACGTGTGGTCCGCTGTTCTTGCCGATCCGGGCGTAGCCGTCGCTGCCGTTGAACTTGGCCGCCTTGCCCGTCACGCCCTGCACGCCGGTGGTGACGCCGCCCTGGTACGCGGCCGGGAGCACGCCGCCGTAGCCGGTGATCTCCTTGGCGTCCGCCTTCTCGTCCAGGTCGAAGACCGCGACCGCGGGACGGCCGGGGTCGCCGGCGCTCTCGTGTACGCGCAGCTTGTCGACCTCGTCCTGGGCGAGCGGCTTGTCGAACAGCTGCACCTCGTCGATCGCACCGGGGAAGAAGGCCGAGGGCGTGCCGCTGTAGGAAGCGGCACCCAGCTGGAAGCCGCGGCGGGCCTCCCACGGATCGGCGTAGGCGGTCTGGCCGACCAGCTTGCCGTCCACATACAGCTCCAGGACGTCACGCGCCGAGTCGTAGGAGCCCACCAGGTGCGTCCACTTGTCCACACTGACGCCGCCGGGCTTGTCCGCCATGACCCGGGCAATGCCCGCGCCGGGGGTGTCGGACTTGTACTGGTTGAACGCCCACCGGTCGTACTTCTGCGTGTAGTACAGCTCGAAGCCCGGGCTGTGGTTGCCCGGCTGGGTGGCGATCACCGCGGCGCCCTCGGGCATCTTCGACAGCTTGGCCCACGCCGAGACGGCGAAGCCGCGGCTGGTGTCCACGACAGGCAGGTCACTGGCGGCGTAGCCGTCCGTGCCGTTGAAGGACACCGCGGAGCCGCGCGCGCCGGAAGCACCCGGGGTGGCTCCACCGTGCAACTGGGCAATGCGCGGGGGCGTCGACCCCTTGGCCTCGCTCGCTCCCTTGGGCTCGTCCAGCGACCACGACGCACGGTCGGGCTGGCCTGCCTTGACCCGGAACTCGTACGTATGGATCTCACTGCCGTTGCCAGCCGCGTCGAAGGACTGCGCGGTGATGAAGTTCGGCCCCGCCTCGGCAGGCAGCGCCGACAGCGTCTTGGCGGCCCCGCCCGTTGTGGCGATCTTGTTCTTCGGGCTGGGGTTGACGTTGATGCCGTACCGGTAGGACGTCACGTCCTTCTCGGCGGCGTTCAGCTCGAACTTCCCGTACTTGCCCACCCCGTCGTACCAGGGGTCCTTCGGGTCCTCCGAGTCGGAGGCCGGGTAGTCGCTCGACGTGATCGAGGGCCCCTTGGGCACCTTGGTGTCGTGGATGAAGTAGCAGGCGGTCGGGTCTCCCGCGTAGGACCACGGCGAGTACTGAGCCCCGTCATGGACCCGTGCGTACCAGTTGATCTGCTTGTTCTCCGGAATCGATCCGGGCAGGCTGAGGGAGAAGTCGGAACCGGACTTCTTGGCGGACGTGCGGTCGGGCTTCCAGCTCCCGGTCTTGCCGTTACCGGCATCCCATGTGGCCTGGAACTGCACCGAGACCTTGTCCCCGTCGGGGTCCTTCACCTTCTCGGCGCGGATCTTCCCCAGTGTCCTCACCCGCGGTGCGCTGCCCGGCTTCGAGCAGACGCCTCCGTACTCCATGCGCAGCTGCGCCATCTTCAGCTGAGACGGAGGGCGGTTGTACTTCACCCGCAGGAACGCCTTGTCCGAGAATCGCTTCCAGCCGTACGCGTCGGACTCGCTGCCGGCTCGCAGGCCGAACGTCATCGTCGACGCCTTGTCGTCGGCCGCGGACTGCAGGGCCGACTTCACCGAGAACTCCGCGTCCTTGGCCGCACAGCCTTCAGCGCCATGGGCGAAGGACTTGGAGGACAACTCCTTCTTCCAGAACCCGGAGGCGTTCTGCGAGTTCCACGTCGTCGACGAGGAGATGTCCTTGGTCTGCCACAGCTCCACCGAGCGGTCCGAGCAGGAAGCCGACCAGGTGTTCTTCACCACGAACTCTGCCGAGAGGATCGACTTGCCGGCGAACCTCGACACCGGGATGCGATAGAAGAGTCGCTTGGTGTCATGAGGCTTGCAGTAGTACCAGTTGCAGTACCCCATGCCCGCGTTGTTCTCGCCGTTGAACTTCCACTGCGGCGAGTCCGCCCAGTACTTCGACGCCATCGTCCACGCCGTCGCCTGTGGCGAGTGCCATTGCGGGTCGATGAACACCGGATAGGTCGTGCCCTTGCCCTTCAGCACGTCCTCATCCGGGGTGAGCACGAGCTCCTTGCCGCTCTCGGGAACCTCCACGCCCACGGGCGCGAGCTTGCCGGACTCCGCGGCCGTGGGCTCCGAGCTCTGCTCCTGGGCGGCACTGCGCAGTGCCTTGGCCCGCGTCCCGGTGGCCTTCTGCTTGGCCGGGGCCTCGCCCTGGCTGGAGTCCCACATCATCGGGCGCGGGGCCTCGAACACCGCTCCCTGCGCGCCCTTGTCCGACGCCTCCAGCCCGCCCTCGGCGGTCTCCTTCACGTCCATGCCCTCGGCCGCGAGCTTCAGACGCACCGTGGCGAGTTCCGGGCTGGCTGCCGCCTTGGCGGACTTGACGACGAGGAGCTGGGTGAAACCGTCCTCCTGCGCACCCATCCGCAGGTCTACATCCGGCAGCACGTTCTCGTACGTGGCGGTGCTGCCGTCGAGGGCGGGCTCGGGCAGCTTCCCCGGCCAGGAGAGGGCAAGCTCGCGGCCTGCCTTCGTCATCCGCACGAGGGGCTCGTCCCCGCCGCCGGAGAACTCCAGCCCGATCGTGGTCATCTTGGGAGCCACCGAGCCGTCTGCGGCCTTCACGAGGCCGGTATCGACAGGCTTCCATCCGCCGTCCGCCCGTGCTCGTACGGGCCGCACATACTCCCGAGCTTCCAGATTGCCGTCGGCCGTGGCGAAGACATCGCTCGACTCGCCGCGCATGGAGGTCACTTCGACCGGCTTGCCCGTGCGCCTGGCTTCGTCCTGAGCGGCTTCTGCGGTCACCGCTCCGTCAGGTGTTGCTGCCCCCGTTGTTCTTGTTGCCGTCTCGCCGCGCGCAGCCGGATCTGCGTGCGCTGCCGGTGCGGCACCCGCCAGCAAGGCTCCGGTCAAGAGCCCTGCCAGCGTCCCTGTAACTCCGCGCGAGTGCGCGCGTCTCCACATACTGAACCCGTTTCAGAAAACAAAGATGAAGATTCCCTTAAGGGGTAATCAGGTGACGACTCTATGCAGCCGATGCCCGAAGATTGACGGGGTTGCGCGGGCATAAGGGATATGTTGGGCCACCTTGGTGTGCCATTGATCATGGTTGCCCCTGATGTGAAGCCAACTTCATAACGTTCGCAAAACGTAAGAATGCTGAATAATGCGCAACGCTGTGAGTGGCGCACTCTCCTGGCCCGGCCCGGGGGTTGCGGACCTGGGGAGAGGGGCGTCGTGCTGCGGTTGGGGCAGGTGACCGCTCGTCAGGCCCCATGTGACGAGGCGGCGGTCGATCGGACCGAGTCGGCGCCGCTCGTCGTAGCAGGATTTCGCGCCACCCCGTAACGTGACAGGGCATGAAGATCCTCATCAGCGCCGACATGGAGGGCGCCACAGGTGTGACCTGGCCGGCTGACGTGCTGCCGGGTACGCCGCAGTGGGAGCGGTGCCGGTCGATGTTCACCTCGGACGTGAACGCGGCGGTGCTCGGCTTCTTCGACGGTGGCGCCGACGAGGTGCTCGTCAACGAGGCGCACTGGACGATGCGCAACCTCCTGCTCGAAGAGCTGGACGAGCGCGTCCAGATGCTCACCGGCCGCCACAAGGAGCTCTCCATGGTCGAGGGCGTCCAGCACGGCGGCAGCCAGGCCGTCGACGGCATCGCCTTCATCGGCTATCACGCGGGCGCCGGCATGGAGGGCGTCCTCGCGCACACCTATCTCGCCAACCAGATCACGGGCGTGTGGATCAACGGCGTCCGCGCCAGCGAGGGCCTGCTGAACGCGCACGTGGTGGCCGAGTTCGGCGTCCCCGTGGTCCTCGTCACCGGCGACGACCTGGCCTGCGAGGACGCCCTCGGCTATGCGCCCGGCGCGCTGAAGGTCGCCGTCAAGGACCACGTGTCGCGGTACGCGGCGGTGTGCCGCACCCCCGCCCGCACCGCCGCGGACATCCGCGCCGCCGCGAAGGAGGCGGCGGCGCTCGCCGTGCGGCACGAGCCGGTGGCGGGCGGCCCGTTCACCGTGGAGGTCGAGTTCGACGCCGAGCACCTGTCGATGGCCGCGACGGTGGTTCCCGGGGTCCGGCGCGTGGCGGAGCGGAAGGTCGCGTACACGAGCGAGACCATGTACGAAGGCATTCGCACGTTCAAGGCGGTCACCACGATCGCCTCCGCCGCGGTGGAGGAGCAGTATGGCTGAGCAGGTGGACGCATCGGCACTGGACGAGGTCGTCCGGTTCACCTCCGATCTCATCCGCATCGACACCACCAACAGCGGTGACGGCGAGTGCCGCGAGCGCCCCGCCGCCGAGTACGCCGCGGCGCTGCTCGCCGAGACCGGCCTGGAGCCCACGCTCCTGGAGCGCACCCCCGGCCGGACGAACGTGGTCGCCCGCATCGAGGGCACGGACCCGGGCGCCGACGCCCTGCTGGTCCACGGCCACCTCGACGTCGTGCCCGCCGAGGCCGCCGACTGGAGCGTGCCCCCGTTCTCCGGCGAGATCCGCGACGGCGTCGTGTGGGGCCGCGGTGCCATCGACATGAAGAACATGGACGCGATGATCCTGGCCGTGGTGCGCGGCTGGGCGCGCGCCGGAGTGCGCCCCCGGCGCGACATCGTGATCGCGTTCACCGCCGACGAGGAGGCCAGCGCCCGCGACGGCTCCGGCTTCCTCGCCGACGAGCACCCCGGGCTCTTCGAGGGCTGCACCGAGGGGATCAGCGAGTCCGGAGCGTTCACCTTCCACGACGGCCGGGGCAATCAGCTGTATCCGATCGCCGCGGGGGAGCGCGGGACCGGCTGGCTCAAGCTCACCGCGCGCGGCACCGCGGGCCACGGCTCCAAGGTCAACAAGGAGAACGCGGTGAGCAGGCTCGCCGCCGCCATCCACCGCATCGGGGAGCACCACTGGCCGGTGCGGCTGACCCCCACCGTGCGGGCGGCCCTGGTGGAGCTGGCCGGGATCTACGGCCTGGAGGCCGACCCGGACGCCCCCGGCTTCGACGTCGACGGCTTCATGGAGAAGCTCGGCCCGACCGCCGCCCTGGTCGAGCCCACGGTCCGCAACAGCGCCAACCCCACGATGCTCCGCTCCGGTTACAAGGTGAACGTGGTCCCGGGCGAGGCGACCGCCTATGTGGACGGCAGATTCGTGCCCGGCGGCGAGGAAGAGTTCCGCACCACCCTTGACCGGCTCACGGGACCGGACGTCGACTGGGAGTTCCATCACCGGGAGGTGGCGTTGCAGGCGCCGGTGGACACGCCCACGTTCGCCAAGATGCGCGCGGCCGTGGCCGAGTTCGCCCCCGAGGGCCGCGTGATGCCGTACTGCATGTCGGGCGGGACGGACGCCAAGCAGTTCTCGCGGCTCGGCATCCGGGGCTACGGCTTCTCGCCCCTGCGGACGCCGGAAGGCTTCGACTACCAGGCGCTCTTCCACGGAGTGGACGAACGGGTGCCGGTCGAGGCACTGCACTTCGGCACGCGGGTACTGGACCGGTATCTGCGGACGGCCTGACCGGCCGACGGGCCGCTCGACGGGCCCCTGGGCCAACGGACCAGGTGACGGACCAATGGGGGAACGGACTATGGGGGAGATGATCGACATGGCGCAGACCAAGCCGTACGGCTCGTGGCTGTCCCCGATCGACGCCGGGCTCGCCGCGGCGCACGACGGCCGCCCCGCCTTCGCGGGCTTCGTCGGCGGCGAGGCGTGGTGGACGGAGCCGCGCCCGCTGGAGGGCGGTCGGCGCGCGCTGCTGCGCCGCCGCCCCGACGGCCACGAGGAGTCGGTGCTGCCCGCCCCGTGGAACGTCCGCAGCCGGGTCATGGAGTACGGCGGCCTGCCCTGGACCGGCGTCGAGCGCCCCGGGGACCCGCGCGGCCCGCTCATCGTGTTCGCGCACTTCGCCGACCAGCGCCTGTACGCCTACGAGCCGGACGCCCCCGGCGCGGAACCGAGACCCCTGACCCCGGTGTCGGACGTGGGCGGCGGGCTGCGCTGGGCGGACCCGCGGATCCACCTCGACCGGGGCGAGGTGTGGTGCGTCCTGGAGGAGTTCACCGGCGAGGAGCAGACCGACGTGCGGCGCGTGCTCGCCGCCGTGCCCCTCGACGGCTCGGCCGCGGGGGACCGGGCCGCGGTGCGGGAGCTGTCCGACGGCCGCCACCGGTTCGTCACCGGGCCGCGCCTGGCACCGGACGGCGCGCACGTCGCCTGGCTCGCTTGGGACCACCCCCGGATGCCCTGGGACGGCACGGAGCTGATGGTCGCCGAGGTCGGCGTGGACGGCACCTTCGCCGCCGCGCGCCGGTTCGCGGGCGGACCGCAGGAGTCGATCGCGCAGGCCGAGTGGGCGCCGGACGGACGGCTGCTGTTCGCGAGCGACCGCACGGGCTGGTGGAATCTGTACCGCGCCCCGCTCGACGGCGCCCCCGTCGCGCTGTGCCCGCGCGAGGAGGAGTTCGGCGGACCGCTGTGGCAGCTCGGCCTCAGCTGGTTCGCGCCGCTGGACAGCGGCCTGATCGCGGTCGTGCACGGCACGGGCGCGACCGCACTCGGCGTGCTCGACCCGGAGACCGGCGAGGTCGTCGACGCGGCCGGGCCCTGGACGGAGTGGTCGGCCTCCGTCGCCGTCAGCGGCACCCGCGTCATCGGCGTCGCCGCGAGCCCGCGCAGCGCGTACGAGGTGGTGGAGCTGGACAACCGCACCGGCCGCGCCCGCGTCATCGGCGCGCCGCACGACGACCCGGTGGACCCCACGTACTACCCCGAGCCGCAGATCCGCACCTTCCTCGGGCCCGACGGCCGGGAGATCCACGCGCACGTGTACCCGCCGCACCACCCGGGCCATCTCGCGCCCGACGACGAACTGCCGCCGTACGTGGTGTGGGCGCACGGGGGCCCCACCTCGCGCGCGCCGCTCGTCCTCGACCTGGTGATCGCGTACTTCACCTCACGCGGCATCGGCGTCGCCGAGGTCAACTACGGCGGTTCCACGGGCTACGGCCGGGAGTACCGCAACCGCCTGCGCGAGCAGTGGGGCGTCGTCGACGTCGAGGACTGCGCCGCCGTCGCGCTCGCGCTCGCCGAGGAGGGCACCGCCGACCGGGCGCGCCTCGCGATCCGCGGCGGCAGCGCGGGCGGCTGGACCACGGCGAGCTCCCTGACGACGACGGACGTGTACGCCTGCGGCACGATCATCTACCCCGTTCTCGACCTCACCTCGTGGAGCGACGGGGAGACCCACGACTTCGAGTCGCGCTATCTGGACACGCTCATCGGCCCGCCCGACGAGGTGCCCGGCCGGTACGAGGAGCGCTCGCCGACGCGCCACGCCGACCAGGTCACCGCGCCGTTCCTGCTGCTCCAGGGCCTGGACGACGTGATCTGTCCGCCCGCGCAGTGCGAGCGGTTCCTGGCGCGGATGGAGGGGCGCGGGGTGCCGCACGCGTACCTCGCCTTCGAGGGCGAGGGGCACGGCTTCCGGCGGGCCGAGACCATGGTCCGGGCCCTGGAGGCCGAGCTGTCGCTGTACGCGCAGGTGTTCCGGATCGACCCGGCGGGCGGCCTGCCGACGCTGGAGCTGTCCAAGTGAGCGCGGCGGTCGAGCCGTTGACGCGGCCCGCGCGGCTCGCCCCCGGCGCCCGGGTCGCGGTCGTCGCGCCCAGCGGGCCCGTCCCCGAGGACCGGCTCGCGGCGGGCCTGGACGTCCTGCGCGGCTGGGACCTCGACCCCGTGGCGGCCCCCCACGCCCGGGACACGCACCCGCGGTTCGACTACCTCGCGGGCACGGACGAGGACCGCGCGCGGGACCTCCAGAGCGCCTGGTGCGACCCGTCGGTGGCGGCGGTGCTCTGCGCGCGCGGCGGGTACGGGGCGGCGCGGATGGTCGACCTCCTCGACTGGGACGCGATGCGGGCGGCGGGGCCCAAGGTGTTCCTCGGGTTCAGTGACATCACCACGCTGCACGAGGCGTTCGCGAACCGCCTGGGGCTCGTGACGCTGCACGGCCCGATGGTGACGGCCGCCGACTTCCTGAAGAACGCGCGGGCGCAGGAGCACCTGCGGGCCACGCTCTTCGAGCCGGAGTCCGTGCGGGAGATCGCCTCCGCGGGCCGGCCGCTGGTGGGCGGGCGGGCCCGGGGGGTGACGCTCGGCGGGTGTCTGTCGCTGCTCGCGGCGGACGTGGGCGCGGCGGGGTCCCGGACCGGAGCGCGCGGCGGGCTGCTCTTCCTCGAGGACATCGGCGAGGAGGCGTACCGCATCGACCGCTGTCTGACGCAGCTGACGCGGGCGGGCTGGCTCGACGGCGTGGCCGGGGTGGCGCTCGGGTCGTGGGCGGAGTGCGAGCCGTACGAGCGGCTGCGGCCGCTGCTCGCCGAGCGGCTCGGGGGGCTGGGGGTGCCGGTCGTGGAGGAGTTCGGGTTCGGGCACTGCGACGGGGCGCTGACGGTGCCGTTCGGGATACCGGGGCACCTGGACGCGGACGCGGGGACGCTGAGGCTGGACATACCCGCGCTCGCATAGGGCCTGTCCCACGGGTCGGCGTGGAGCAAGGAGCGGCGCCCGGCACGCGGCGAGCAAGGGGGCCTCCCCCTGCTTGAGCGAAGCCGAGAGCTTGGGGAAGTGCCGGGCGCCGCGACGCCGCGCCGACCCGTCGGACAGGTCCTGGGGCGCGTGTGCTGTCGCGTGTGCGTGTGGCGTACGGCCCGTTCGCAGAATCTCCGTCAAGAACCCAGTGCCACGGGCGTTGACCCCGCATGACGCGTGCCCCAGCAGGAGCGCGGACCGGTGCCTGCCGGGCGGTGGTCGCCACGCCCACACCGTGGAGGACCTCTTGTTCCGCCTGTTCCCCCAGTTCCGCCCTGCCGTGTCGCCGTTCCGTGCGACCCCGCCGCGTTCCGGCGCCGCACCCGAGGGGGGTGGCCGGGCGAGAGCGAGGGCGCCGCTCGCGCTGGTCGCGGCCGCCGCGCTCGCCGCGCCCCTGCTCGTCGCCGCGCCCGCGCCCGCATCCGGCGCGGGGGAGCGGGGCGGCCGGTTCACCGTCACACCGCTCACGTTCACCGTGCGGGCGGGGGAGCGGCACTGCACCGTCGACGCCGATCTGTACCGCCCGCGCGGGGTGGACCGGACGCACCCCGCGCCCGCCGTGCTCGCCACCCACGGCTTCGGCGGCAGCAAGGCCGACGGCGCCACGGCCGCCATCGGCAAGGCCATGGCCGAGCGCGGATACGTCGGCCTCGTCTACTCCGGGCTCGGCTTCGGCAAGTCCGGCTGTCTGATCTCGCTCGACGACCCCGGGATCGACGGCCGGGCCGCCTCGGGGCTCCTGGACTTCCTCGCCGGTGAGCGGGCCGCCGACGACGGCACCAGGGCCGACTACGTCGTCGCGGACGCCCCGGGCGACCCACGCGTCGGCATGGTCGGCGCCTCGTACGGCGGCGCGATCCAGCTCGCCACGGCGGCCGACGACCACCGCGTGGACGCCCTCGTCCCGCTCATCACCTGGCACGACCTCGGCTACTCCCTCAACCCGAACAACGCCGTCGAGCGGACGGCCGCGGGCCGCGAGGTGCCCGGTACCGTCAAGTGGCAGTGGATGAACGGCTTCTACCTCATGGGTGAGGGCCAGCCCCTCGTCGCGCCGAACCTCGACCCGTCCCGGATCAACTCCCTGGACTGTCTGCACTTCGTCACGCGGGCCTGCGAGCTCATCCGCACGCTCAACTCCGGCCGCTACCCGCACGACAGGACGCGCCGGCTCCTGGCGTACGCCCGCAGCGTGTCACCGGCGTCGTATCTGCACCGGGTCGAGGCACCGACGCTGCTCGTGCAGGGCCAGGCCGACACGCTGTTCAACCTGAACGAGGCGGAGGCGACGTACCGCGCGCTCAAGGAGCGCGGCACCACGGCGAAGATGATCTGGCAGTCCTGGGGGCACAGCGGCGGCACGAGCGGCCCCGCCCCGGGCGAGCTCGACCTCGGCAAGGGCGACCTGGAGTCGACGTACGTCGGCCGTCGCGTCCTGGCCTGGTTCGACCGCCATCTGCGCCACGACGAGAGCGCCGACACCGGGCCCGACTTCGCCTACTACCGCGACTGGATCAAGGACCCGGGCCGCACCTACGCGACCGCGTCGCACGTGCCCGCGCCCGAGCGGGAGCTGTACCTCTCCGGTGACGGCAGGCTCGTCGGCGACCGCGCGCGGGTGACCCCGGGCAGCCGAACGTACCGCAACCGGCCGCTGCCCACGAGCCACTCGGAGAGCTCGGCCGCCAGGATGGCCGGCCTGCCCGACCCGGCGCCGTACGACACCAAGGGCACCTACCTCGGCTGGACCACCGCGCCCCTGCAGCGGTCCCTCGACGTGGTGGGGGCGCCCGAGGCGACGCTGAGGGTGGACTCGCCCCGCGCCGAGCGGGCGCAGGGCTCCGCCGACGCCGCCGACAAGCTGGTGCTGTTCGCGAAGCTGTACGACGTGGCGCCGGACGGCGGGCAGACGCTGGTGCACCGTCTGGTGGCGCCGGTGCGGGTGCCGGACGTGCGGGAGGCGTTCACGGTCCGGCTTCCGGGCATCGTGCACCGGTACGAGCGGGGGCACCGGCTGCGGTTCGTGATCGCGGCCAGCGACGGGGCGTACGGCGGGAACCGCGGGGTGAAGCCGGTGACGGTGACCAGCGCGCCCGGCGACACGGGGGTGCTGCGGCTGCCCGTGGTGTAGCGGGCGTCACCTGTTCGGCCCACGGACCCACCCGCCCGCGTCACCCGCCGTGCGCCGCCCGCCGCCGCTGCCCATCCTGACGGGACGGGCAGCGGCCGGCGCTGCGACGGATCACGGAAGGGTCCCGCCATGAGCAGTTCCACGGGCGGCTCCAAGAGTCCCTCGAAGGGCGGCGCGGCCGGGCTGATGACGCCCGGCAGGATCACCGTCGCCGTCATCGCCCTGCTCACCCTCGTCTTCATCTTCGAGAACACCCGCAGCACCAAGATCCGGCTGCTGATCCCCGAAGTGACCATGCCGCTGTGGATGGCGCTGTTCGGCACGGCGGTCATCGGCGCCGTGTGCGGGGCCTACTTCGTCCGCCGCCGCAAGTGAGCCGGGTGTCCCGGTAACGTGGGGCGGATGCGTCAGCCGAGCCCCCGCCACCTCGCCGAAGGCCCCCGCACGGGCATACGCCACTTCACCCCCGCGGACGGGGCCGAGTTCACGGCACGGGCGCGGGAGAGCCAGGAGCTGCACCGGCCCTGGCTGTTCCCGCCCACCACCGAGGAGACCTACGCGGCGTACGCGCGCACGCTCATCGAGGACCCGGCCAGGGCCGGGTTCCTCGTCTGCGAGCGGGAGTCGGGCGCGATCGCCGGGTTCATCAACATCAACAACATCGTCCAGGGCGGCTTCCGCTGCGGGGCGCTCGGCTACGGCGTGTTCGCGCACGCCGCCGGGCGCGGCCTGATGCGGGAGGCGCTCGGGCTCGTCGTGGACCGCGCGTTCGGCGAGCTGCGCCTGCACCGCCTGGAGATCAACGTGCAGCCGGGCAACGCCGCGTCGATCGCCCTCGCCCGCCGCCTGGGCTTCCGTCTTGAGGGCTTCTCGCCGGACTTCCTGTTCATCGACGGGGCGTGGCGCGACCACCAGCGGTGGGCCCTGACCACCGAGATGCGGGCCGCGCCGCGCGGCCGCCACCGTGCCTCGTGAAGGCGGCCGCCCCCGGGCCCCGTGAAGCGTGACGGCGGCCACGGACGCGGCCATTGAAGGCGGTGGCCCGCGTCCCGGAGGATGGACCGCATGCGGAACATCGTGGTCATCGACGCCCCCTCCAACCTGGGCCTGCGCCCGCCCGCGCCGGGCACCGTGCCCGGCTGCTACAAACTCGCCGGGGCGCTGCGCGAGCGCGGCATCGTGCGCCGCCTCGGCGCCGTGGAGGGCGGTGTCGTCGTCCCGCCGCGCTACGACCGGGGCGACTGGCGGGAGGGCGACGGCGTGTTCAACGCGGCGGCCATCGCCGCGTACACGCCCCGGCTCGCGGACCGCATCGAGCGCCATCTGCGCGCCGGTGAACTGCCCGTCGTCCTCGGCGGCGACTGCTCCATCCAGCTGGGCGCGTCCCTCGCGCTGCGCCGCATGGGGCGCTACGGCCTCGCGGCGCTCGACGCCTCCGCGGACTTCCGGCACCCGGGCAACTCCGACCGGATCGGCGCGGCGGGCGGCGAGGAGCTGGCGCTCGCCACCGGGCGCGGCCAGGACGACCTCACCGACCTCGAAGGCCTGCGCCCCTATCTGCGGGACGAGGACGTACGGATCTTCGGCATGCGCGACGGCGACGAGGACCGTGCCGAGCTCGGCGAGCTGAAGATCCCGACCGTGACCGTCGGCGAGCTGCGGCAGTGGGGCGCCGCCGACGTGGCCCGCTCGGCCGTCGTCTCCCTGGAGCACGCGTCCCTGGACGGCTTCTGGGTGCACCTGGACGCCGACGTGCTCGATCCGTCCGTGATGCCCGCCGTCGACAGCCCCGACGAGGACGGCCTGCACCCCGACGAACTCCTCGCGCTGCTGCGCCCCTTGGTCCGCTCGCCGCGCTGCGTCGGGCTCAACGTCACCATCTACGACCCGGACCTCGACCCCGAGGGCACGGCGGGCGACGTGCTCACCGACGTCGTGGTGGCCGCCTTCGCCCGGACGTGACCGCTCCCGGCGCCGGCGGACCCGGCAGGACCCCTGGTGGGGGCGGCGTTCAGCGTGTTCCATGGTCAACGACCCGATGACCTGAGGAGACCGCCGTGGCGACGACCGTGCGACGCGACGTAACGACCCTGCCCGCCGCCGAGTTGGGGCCGGACAACCCGCTGCCGCCGCTGCGGCTGCCGCGCGAGCCGCACCGGGTCGACGACCGCGCGCGGCAGGGCCTGCCGCGCGACATGGCGCGGCAACTCGGGTACGAGCCATTGCGCTCGGTCCTTCCCGCGCCGCTGCGCGACGGCTACGGCCGACGGCGCGCGCCCGCCTCCTTCGACGTCCTCGTCCTGGAGAACGAGCGGCTGCGCGCCACTGTCCTGCCCGGCCTCGGCGGCCGCGTGCACTCGCTCGTGCACAAGCCGACCGGGCGGGAACTGCTGTACCGGAACCCGGTGTTCCAGCCCGCGTGCTTCGCGCTGAACGGCGCCTGGTACGCGGGCGGCATCGAGTGGAACATCGGCGCCACCGGCCACACCACGCTGTCCTGCGCGCCGCTGCACGCCGCCGTCGTGACCGCGCCCGACGGCGGTCCGATGCTGCGCCTGTGGGAGTGGGAGCGGCTGCGCGACGTGCCCTTCCAAGTGGACCTGTGGCTGCCGGAGGACTCCGACTTCCTGCACGTGGGCGTGCGGATCCGCAATCCGCACGAGAAGCCCGTGCCCGTCTACTGGTGGTCCAACACCGCCGTGCCCGAGGAGCGCCGGGTGCTGGCGCCCGCCGACCGGGCCTGGCGCTACGACTACACGCGTGCCCTCGCCCGGGTGCCGGTGCCCGAGCCCCACGGCCCCTACGCCGCCGACCACTTCTACGACGTGCCGGACGGTGCGCGCCGCTGGATCGCGGCGCTCGACGCCGACGGGCACGGCCTCGTGCAGACGTCCACGGCCGCGCTGCGCGGGCGCAAGCTGTTCCGGTGGGGCGCGGGCGGCGGCGGGCGGCGCTGGCAGGAGTGGCTGACGGGCCCGGACACCGGCGGGTACGCGGAGATCCAGGCCGGGCTCGCGCGCACGCAGCTGGAGCACGTGCGGCTCGACGCGGAGAGCGAGGTCGCGTGGCTGGAGTCGTACGGTCCGCTGTCGCTCCCCGCGGACGTGGCGCACGGGGACGACTGGGCGGCGGCCCGCGCGGCGGCCGAGGAGCGGCTCGCGGACGTGCTGCCGCCGTCGGCGGTGGACGCGGCGTTCGAGCGGTGGCGGCCGTACGCCGACGACGAGCCGGGACAGACCCTCGCCGTGGGGTCCGGCTGGGGCGCGCTCGAAGTGCTGCGCGGCGAGTTCAAGCTGCCGGGCACGCCGTTCGCGGAGGCCACGCTCGGGCCCGAGCAGGAGCCGTGGCTCGAACTCCTGCGGTCCGGGGCGGTGCCGGAGCCGTCCGGGTCCGGGGCGCCCGGGCCCACGCTCGTCGCCCGGCACTGGCGGGACATGCTGGAGACGGCGCCCGCGCGGCCGCACGCCGAGTACCACCTCGGGGTCGCGCAGTGGCACGCCGGGGACCGGGCACAGGCGGTGCGCAGCTGGGAGCGCGGGCTCGAACGGGCCGCGGCCGCGGTGCGCTGGCCGCTGCTGCGGTGCCTGGCGGTGGCCGACCTGGAGGCGGGGCACGGGGAGCGGGCCGCGGACCGCTACGCGCAGGCCTTCGCCGGGCTCGGGGAGTCAGAGGCCCGGTCCGAGGCCCGGTCCGGGGTACTGGGGGCGCTCGGGCGCGAGGCGATCGAGGCGCTCCTCGCCGTGGGGCGGGCGGAGGCCGCGCGCGGTGTCTGGGACCGGCTGAGCCCCGCCGTGCGGGGGCGCGGGCGCTTCCGGCTCCTGGAGGTCAGGCTGCTGCTCGCGGAGGGCGACCCGGCGGGGGCGCGGGCGGTGCTCGACGAGGAGTTCGAGGTGGCGGACCTTCGGGAGGGGGACGAGGGGCTGGGGGAGCTGTGGGCGACGGTGGCACCGGGGGTGCCGGTGCCACCGTGCTACGACTTCCGCATGACGCCCGCCGCGGAGCCCGGCGGGGCCTGAGCCGCCCGGTGCGGGGCGGGCCTGGGCCGGGCCCACCCGTCCCGCCCCGCGGGACGAGGCCCACAGCCGCACCACGGACTACGCGTTGCGGTCCACGTACTCGAAGACCGTGCCGTCGGGGTGCATCGCGATCAGGTTGCGGCCCGCGGGGGTGGGGACGGGGCCCGCGACGATGCGGGCGCCGGAGGCGGTGAGGGTGGCGTGGGCCTCGTCGACGTCCTTCACGGCGATCGTCGCCGTGACCTTGCGGAGGATCTCCAGCTCGTGCTCGGGCCCGCTCATCAGCAGGAAGCACCCGACCGACGCGACGGACACGCCGCCGCGCTCGAACCGCATCGCTGTGCTGCCCGTAAGGCGCTCGTAGAAGGAGACGGACGCCTCCAGGTCGTTCACGCAGACACGCAGCACGGTACCCAGGATTTCCATACGAACGAGCCTAGTTGGCCCGGCGGGGGCAGGAGATCCATTCGGCCGACCTCGCGCGGGCGGACTCAGGCGCCGCCGGTGACCTTGCGGATCGCGTCCCGCGTACGGTCCACCACGGTGGCGACCGGCGCCGCCGCGACGTTCTTGAGCGCGGTGTCGGTGCCCGGGTGCGGACGCGTCGGCGCGACGGCCTCGGCGGCCCGCACGGCGCGGGCGAGGGTCTCCAGCTTCCGCCGGTCGGTGACGCGGTGGAAGTGGGCGAACTCGTAGCGCTCCTCGGCCTTGGCGTGCGCGAGCACGTCCTGGCGCAGGGCGGCGAACCGGTCCAGGAACTCGGGGGAGTCCGGATCCATGTCGTCGAGGCGGTCCAGGGCCTTCTTGGCCTGTTCCTCCTCCTTGACGCGGTCGGCGACGACGAACTCGCCGCCGTCGATGTTCCTGCGGGCGAAGGGGTGGACGACCTCCTCCTCGGCGGTCTCGTGCACCGCGAGGAGCCGGACGAGGTCCTGGAAGCACTCCTTGCGCTCCTCGCCCTTCGTGGTCGCCACCTTGTCGAGCAGCTCGCGGATCGTCGTGTGCTGCGCCGTGAGCAGTTCCACGACGTCGTCGCGCTCGGTCATCGTCGGCCTTCCTCCCGGTCCGTCCTCGCGGACCCCTCATGTGCTCTGCCGGTGCGGGCGGTCCGGGTACCCGGGGCGGGGGGCCGTTACGCGCCGCGGCCGCGGGGTACTCGGCGGCCATGACTGCATCGGACCATCCACACCAACCTTTCGGCCGTTCTTCGACGAGCGCTCCGGGCCAGAAGGCCGCGGGCCTCGCGTCGCCGGAGACGGCGCTGAGCGACGCGCTGTCGCAGGTCGTCCACGAGGCGGTACGTGTCTCCCTGCGGGAGGCGGTGCGCACGGAGCTGCGGAGCGAACTCGCCGAGGCGGCGCGGAAGCAGCGCCGCAGGGCCTCCCTGTACGCGGCGGCCGGAGCGGCCGCGCTGTACGCGGGTGCGGCCGCCGCGCTCACCCTCGGCCTGGCCGTCGCCGTCGGCCTGCCCGGCTGGGCGGCGGGCCTGATCGTCACCGTGCTGCTCGCGGTGGTGGCCGTGGTCCTGCGCAACGCGGCGCGGCCCGGCCGCTCCCGGCCCGGCACGGGCACACCTGGCTCCCGGCCCGGCACGGGCACACCGGAGCGTGCGGCCGCAGAAGCCCCCGCGGCCGCCGTGCCCCCGACTCCTCGCGGGGCCCCCGGCACCGCCGACTTCCCCGCGGTCCCGTCGAGCCCGCCGGGGGCCACAGAGCCTCCCGTCGTCCCCGAGTCGCCGAGCGCGAGCCCGAGTCCGAGCCCCCGGTCGCGGTGAGGCACGGCGACGGCGCGCGGACCGGGTGGGCGGCTCGACCGCTGTCTCGTGCGGGCCGCCTACGACGCGTCCCCGCCCACCGCCACGGTTCCCGGCAGCCAGCCCGTCGCCCCTAGGACCGCCCGAGCCACCTCGCCCACCGTGCGGCCGTCCGTCGCCACCCGGTGGGTGCCGGCGGGGACGTGCGCCTCCAGGTGCCGTGCCATGTACGCGCTGCGGCGCAGCTGGCGGGCCAGCTCCGAGCCCTGCTCCCGTGCCGTCAGGCGCCGCGCGGCCGTCTCGTCCGTCGCCGTGAGCAGGACGCGGGTGAGCAGCGGGGAGCCGAGGGCCTCGGTGAAGATCCACTCCTCGCTGCCGAGCACGGACGCCGTGTTCGTGTACACGAGCCGACGGCAGCCCAGGGCCGCGTAGGTGGCCCACAGCGCCGCCAGGTTGCGGGTGGTGAGCCGCGAGCGGTCCGGGTCGTCCGGCGGCGCGGGGTGCACCGCGTCCAGTACGTCGCCCTCGATCAGGGCGTGACCGACGTCGGCGGCCCGCAGCCGCGCCGCCACCTCCCGGCCCACGGACGACTTGCCCGCCCCGGAGCGGCCACCGAGGAGCAGGACCTCCGGCGGTGCCTCCGGCCGCGAGGGTGCTTCCCGCCCCGGCTGTGCTTGTCTCGGCGCATCCATGACCGCGAGCGTCGCAACGCCGCCCGGCCGACGCCACCGGATATTCCGTTTCACCGCGGCGGCCACGGGCACCTGGGAGGTCCGTGCGGGAGCACACGCACCGGCACCCGCACCGGTAGCCCAGAGGCATCCGTGCGGAAGACACCGTACGGATGCCGTACCGCACTCCATCGGAGGCGCTACGTGAGCCGTGAATCCCACCGCCAGCACGTCGTGGTCGTCGGTGCCGGCTTCGCCGGGTTCCAGGCCGCGCGGACCCTCGCGCGCCTCGCCCGTCGCCGGGTCGACATCACCCTGCTCAACCCCACCGACTACTTCCTCTACCTGCCCCTGCTGCCCCAGGTGGCCGCGGGCGTCCTCGAACCGCGCCGCGTCACCGTGTCGCTCTCGGGCACCCTCAAGCACGTCCGGCTGGTCCTCGGCGAGGCCGACCGCATCGACCTGGAGCGCCGGGCCGTGGGCTACACCGGGCCGGAGGGCGAGCGCGGCGAGCTGACCTACGACCGGCTCGTCCTGGCCGTCGGCAGCGTCAACAAGCTGCTGCCCGTCCCCGGCGTCGCCGAGCACGCGCACGGCTTCCGGGGCCTGCCGGAGGCGCTGTACCTGCGCGACCACGTGACCCGGCAGATCGAGCTCGCCGCCGCCGCGCCCGACGCCGCGACGTGCCGGGCGCGCTGCACCTTCGTCGTCGTCGGCGCGGGCTACACCGGCGTCGAGGTCGCCGCGCACGGGCAGCTGTTCACCCGGTCCCTGGTGCGCGGCCAGCCGCTGCGCGCCGGGATCGAACCCCGCTGGCTGCTCCTGGACATCGCGCCGCGCGTCCTGCCGGAGCTGGACCGGCGGCTCTCCACGACCGCCGACCGCGTCCTGCGCGGGCGCGGCGTGGAGGTCCGCACGGGCACCTCCGTGAAGGAGGCCACGCACCGGGGCGTGCTCCTCGACGACGGCGACACGGTCGACACGCGCACCCTCGTGTGGTGCGTCGGCGTGCGCCCCGACCCGCTCGTCGCCGGGATCGGCACGCCCCTGGAGCGCGGGCGGCTCGTCGTCGACCCGTTCCTGACCGTGCCGGGCCGCCCCGAGGTGTTCGCCTGCGGCGACGCGGCGGCCGTGCCCGACCTCGCCGAGCCGGGGCAGTTCACGGCCATGACCGCCCAGCACGCCTGGCGGCAGGGCAGGACCGCGGGCCGCAACGTGGCCGCCTCGCTCGGCATCGGCCGCCGCGCCCCCTACCGCCACCACGACCTCGGCTTCACCGTCGACCTCGGCGGCGTCAAGGGCGCGGCCAACCCGCTCGGCGTCCCGCTGTCCGGGCCGCTCGCCGGGGCCGTCACCCGCGGCTACCACCTGGCCGCGATGCCCGGCAATCGCGTGCGCGTCGCCGCCGACTGGCTCCTCGACGCGGTGCTGCCCCGCCAGGGAGTGCAGCTCGGCCTCGTCCGGTCGTGGTCGGTGCCGCTCGACACGTCGTCGCCGGAGCTGGCCCGGGTGCCCGGCGGGCCCGGCGGACGCGCCCCCGACCGGGAGAACGAACCCGAGTCCGAGTCCAAGCCCGAGGAGTGAGCGAACCATGACCGAGACCACCCCGCGCGGCGACCACGGGCCGGACCACCTCCGCGAGCTCGCGCGGCAGTTGCGCGTCGACTCCGTGCGCGCCGCGGCCGCCGCCGGATCCGGGCACCCCACCTCGTCCCTGTCCGCGGCCGACCTGATGGCGGTGCTTCTCGCCCACCACCTCCAGTACGACTTCCAGCGCCCCGACCACCCCGGCAACGACCGGTTCATCCTCTCCAAGGGGCACGCCTCGCCGCTCCTGTACGCCGCGTACAAGGCGGCGGGCGCGCTCGGCGACGAGGAACTGCTCACCTTCCGCGCCCAGGGCAGCCGCCTCGAAGGCCACCCGACGCCCCGCCGCCTGCCGTGGGTCGAGGTCGCCACCGGCTCACTGGGGCAGGGGCTCGCCGTCGGCGTCGGCATGGCCCTGTCCGGCAAGCGGCTCGACCGCATCCCCTACCGGGTCTGGGTGCTGTGCGGCGACAGCGAACTCGCCGAGGGTTCCGTGTGGGAGGCCGCGGAGCACGCCGCGTACGAGCACCTGGACAACCTCACCGCGCTCGTCGACGTGAACCGGCTCGGCCAGCGCGGGCCCACCCGGCACGCCTGGGACCTCGACGCGTACGCGCGCCGCTGGAAGGCCTTCGGCTGGCACGTCGTCGCCATCGACGGGCACGACATCGAGGCGGTCGACCGGGCCCTGCACGAGGCGCGCTCCACCTCGGGCCAGCCCACCGTCGTCCTCGCCCGCACCGTCAAGGGCAAGGGTGTCGCGTCCGCGGAGGACCGCGAGGGCCTGCACGGCAAGCCGCTGCCCGACGCCGAGGCCGCGGTCGCGGAGCTCGGCGGCCCCGGGCAGCTGCGCGTCGACGTCCGGCTCCCCCCGGCGGCCCGCGTGCTGCGCGCCACCCGCAGCGGACACCTGGAGCTGCCGCGGTACGAGCAGGGGGACGAGGTCGCGACCCGGGACGCCTTCGGCCGGGCGCTCGCGGCGCTCGGCACGGCACGCGGCGACGTCGTCGCCCTCGACGGCGAGGTCGGCGACTCCACCCGCGCGGAACTCTTCGCCAAGGAGCACCCCGAGCGGTACTTCGAGTGCTACATCGCCGAGCAGCAGCTCGTCGCCGCCGCCGTGGGCCTCGCCCGGCGCGGCTGGGTGCCGTACGCGTCCACGTTCGCGGCGTTCCTGACCCGCGCCCACGACTTCGTGCGCATGGCGGCCGTCAGCGGCGCCGACCTCAACCTGGTGGGCTCGCACGCGGGCGTCGCCATCGGCGAGGACGGCCCGTCCCAGATGGGCCTGGAGGACCTGGCGATGTTCCGGGCCGTGCCCGGCTCCACCGTCCTGTACCCGTGCGACGCCCCGCAGACGGCGCGCCTGGTCGCCGCCATGGCCGACCTCGACGGCGTGCGCTACCTGCGCACCACGCGCGGTGCGACGCCCGTCCTCTACGGCCCCGGCGAGGAGTTCCCCGTCGGCGGGTCCAAGGTGCTGCGGTGGAGCGACGCCGACCGGCTCACGGTCGTCGCGGCCGGGGTGACCGTCCACGAGGCGCTCGCCGCCGCCGGTCTCCTCGACCGCGAGGGCATCCCGGTGCGCGTCGTCGACCTGTACTCCGTCAAGCCCGTGGACCGGCGCACGCTGCGCGAGTCCGCCGAGCGGACGGGCTGTCTGCTCACCGTCGAGGACCACCGGCAGGAGGGCGGCATCGGTGACGCCGTCCTGGACGCGTTCAGCGACGGCAGCCCCGTGCCGCGCCTGGTGCGCCTCGCGGTGAGCGGCGTGCCGGGGTCCGCCTCGCCCGCCGAGCAGCTGCGGGCCGCCGGGATCGACGCGGAGTCGATCGCGGCGGCCGTACGGCTGCTCGTGGAACACGTGGTGGTGCGATGACGGGGGAGCGGACATGAGCGAGACGCGCACCGTACGGGCGGGCCGCCGCACCGTCGCGCTCCACCGGCCGCAGAAGCCGTTCATCCCCGAGGGCACCGGCTCCGCCCCGTACACGAAGGGGGACCTCTTCGACTACTACCGGTCCGTCGCCCCCTTCATCCTTCCGCACCTGCGCGGCCGCCCCCTGATGCTGGAGCGGCACCCGGACGGGGTCGCGGGGCCCCGCTTCATCATGCAGAAGGACACGCCGGAGCACTACCCGGACTGGATCACCCGCGCCGAGGTGCCCAAGAAGGGCGGCACTGTCACGCACACCGTGTGCGACGACAGCGCCACGCTCCTCTACCTCGCCGACCAGGCCTGCGTCACCCTGCACCGCTGGCAGTCCCGCGTCGGCCGCGTCGACCGGCCCGACCGCATGGTGTTCGACCTGGACCCGGCCGGGGACGGCACGCCGCAGGACGCGTACGGCCCGGTGCGCGAGGCCGCCGGGATGCTCGGCGAACTCCTCGACCAGGTGGGTCTGCCGTCCGCCGTGATGACGACCGGTTCGCGCGGTCTGCACGTGGTCGTGCCGGTCAACGGCCGCCACCACGTCGACGACGTCCGTGCCTTCGCCAAGGAGCTCACCGAGGTCCTCGCCGCCGCGCACCCGGACCGGCTCACCACCGCCGTCCGCAAGAAGGACCGGGGCGGGCGGCTCTACCTCGACGTCCAGCGCAACGGATACGCGCAGACCGCCGTCGCGCCCTTCTCGGTACGGGCGCGGCCGGGCGCCCCGGTGGCCGTGCCGCTCGCCTGGGAGCAGCTCGACGCCCCCGGCGCGCACGCGGCCCGCTGGACCATCGCCGACGCCGTGGAGCAGGCCCGCGGCGACCCCTGGGCGGGCCTGCTGCGCTCGCCCCGCGCGCTCGGCCCGGCACGCCGCAAGCTGCGGGCGCTGCGCGGCGCCTGAACGGCCGGCGGAGGTTTGCCGCCACGGCACCAGGTCACTCGGGTCAGGAGGTGGCCATGACGCATACGTCACGCAAGCAGAACAACACGACAGCCGAGTCCGACGCCCTGCCCGGCCCCATCTCGGTGCTGCGGCACGCGCGGGAACAGCTCTCGGAACTCACCGGCCTCGCCGCCGAGTCCGTCTCGTCGTTCGAACGCACCGACGACGGCTGGGAGCTGGAGGTCGAGGTCCTCGAACTCGCCCGCGTGCCCGACACCATGAGCCTGCTCGCGACCTACGCCGTGAGCCTGGACCCGGGCGGCGAGCTCACCGCCTACCGCAGGGTGCGCCGCTACGAACGCGGCCGCGCGGACCCGCACCGCACGGGCGGCTGACCGGCACCACCCGGCACAGCCATGAACATCCAGGGCGTCCCGAACACCCACGACGCCATCACCCAAGGCAAGGAGGACAGGTCGGCATGACCGTCGTCCCAGCACAGCAGAGCGGCGGCGCAGGCGGCACCAGCGGCCTGTACGACGTCATCGAACTCATCCTCGACCGCGGGCTCGTGATCGACGCGTTCGTCCGCGTCTCGCTCGTCGGCATCGAGATCCTCAAGATCGACGTGCGTGTCGTCGTCGCCAGCGTCGACACCTATCTGCGCTTCGCCGAGGCCTGCAACCGCCTCGACCTGGAGGCCGGACCGAAGCGGAGCCCCGGCCTGCCCGACCTGGTCGGCGAGATCACCGAGTCGGGCGCGCGCGGCAAGTCCAAGGGCGCGCTCAGCGGCGCCGCCCAGACCGTGTCGGACGCCTTCAAGCAGGCGCGCGAGGACGGCCGCTCCGGTGAGGAGGAGGCCGCCAGGCCGCGCCGGCGCAGCACGTCACGGTCCCGGAAGGAGGAGACGGAGTGACCACGTACATCTACGGGATCGCCGACACCGGCCACCCGGCGCTGCCGGAGGGCATGGGCGGCATCGGCGAACCGGCCCGCCCGGTGCGGATCCTCAGGCACGGCAAGCTCGCCGCGCTCGTCAGCGACAGCCCCGAGGACCTGCGCCCCAAGCGGCGCGATCTGCTCGCCCACCAGAACGTCCTGGACGAGGCGGGCGCGGGCGGCCCCGTCCTGCCGATGCGCTTCGGCAGCCTCGCTCAGGACGACCCGGCCGTCCTCGAAGTCCTCGACGAGCTGGCCGACCACTACGAGGAGCGGCTGCGCTCCCTGGAGGGCAGGGCCGAGTACAACGTGAAGGCCGCCCACGACGAGCAGGCCGTCCTGCACCAGGTGCTCGCCGAGAACCCGGAGCTGCGGGCCATGGCCGAGGCCAACCGCAAGGCGGGCGGCGGCACCTACGAGCAGAAGCTGCGGCTCGGCGAGCAGCTGACCGCCGCCGTGCAGGGCCGCGAGGCCGGTGACGGCATCCAGGTGCGCCGCGCGCTCGAACCGTGCGCGGAGGCCGTCAGCACGGGCCCGGAGGGCACGGGGTGGCTGGCCAACTACTCGTTCCTGGTGCGCCGCGAGTCCGCCGAGGGCTTCGTGGCCGCCGTCGCGGAACTGCGCAAGACCCAGCCGCACCTGGACGTGCGCGTGAACGGCCCGCTGCCCCCCTACAGCTTCGTCGACCCCGGTGCCGCACAGCCCGCGGACGACGCGGCACGGGCGCGGTGAGGCCCGCGCATGGGACTCGTCGGTGAGCTGCTCGCGCTGCCCCTGGCCCCGGCCCGGGGCACCCTCTGGGTGATCCGCCAGGTGGTCGCGGAGGCGGAGCGGCAGTACTACGACCCCTCGGCGATCCGCGCCGAACTCGCCCGGCTCACCGAACGGGTGGAGGCGGGCGAGATCGACGCGGCCGAGTTCGACCGCCGTGAGGACGAGCTGCTGGCGCGGCTCGGCTACGGCGCCCGGCAGGAGGCGGCTCCGGAGACCGTTCCGGGGGCCGCTCCGGAGGAGAACAGGACGGCGACACGATGAACCGTTTGGCAGTGGGCCTCGGCGTAGGCGCGGGGTACCTCTTGGGACGGACCAAGAAGGCCAAGCTGGCCTTCGCCGTCGGCACCATGGTCGCGGGCCGGAGGCTGAAGCTGAGCCCCGCGTCCCTGGCCCGCGCGGTGACCGACCAACTGGAGAACAACCCGCAGTTCAAGGAGATAGGCGGTCAGCTCAAGGACGACCTGCGAGGCGTCGGCAAGGCCGCGACCGGCTCGCTGCTCGACCGGCGCCTGGAGTCCTTCGCGGACCGGCTGCACGACCGCACCCTGGACGTACGGGACCGGATGGCGGGGGCGGTGCCCGGGGCCGACGAGGAGCGGGACGAACGCGACGGGACCGATCGGTCGGACGAACGCGACGAGCCCGAGGAGCGCGACGGCCGCGGCGAGCACGAGGAGCGCGACGAGCCGCGCGGCAAGTCCGGCGCGGCGACCAGAAAGGCGCGGTCCGCGGCCAAGAAGGCTCCCCGCTCCGCCGGTGGCAAGAGCGGCGGCACGGGGTCCGGGCAGGCCAGGAAGAAGAGCCCGGCGCCCCGCAAGACGTCGTCCGCGCGCGGCACCCAGAGCCGGGACACCGCGAAGCGCAGCCCGGCGAAGAGGTCCCCCGCGAAGCGCACCGCGGCGCGGAAGTCCGGCGACGGGAAGGGAGGCGACGATGCCTGACACGCGTGAGCGCATCAGCGACACCGCGGGCCGGGCCACGGGCTCCGGCGACGGCGAGGGGTCCGGGGGCGCGCTGAGCGCCGCCCTGCACGGCCCCGGCGCCGACCGCCTGAAGGACGAGGCGCGGGCCTACCTCATGGCGCAGGCCGAACGCGCCCTCGTCGGCGTCGGCCGCAAGCTCGGCGACGCCACCGTCAAGCTCAACGACGTGGCCGAGGGCCGCAGCCCGGGCTTCGCCCGCCTCGCGCTGGACGGCGGCCGCAAACTGGCCTCCGGAAAGGGCCCGTTGCGCAGCGCCGTGGAGCTCGGCGGCGGCCGCCTCAAGGACGCCGTGACCGGCTCGCTCAAGGGGGCCCTGGACAACGCGCGCGGCAAGGGCGGCAAGAGCGGCAGCGGACAGAAGCCCACCGTCATCCTGGAGCACGTCGACGTCGGCGTGCCCGTGCGCGAGGCGTACGAGCAGTGGACGCGGTACGAGGAGTTCGCCACGTTCACCAAGGGCGTGCGGGACGCCACCGAGGTGAGCGACACCGAGTCCCACTGGAAACTCAAGGTCTTCTGGTCCAGCAGGAGCTGGACGGCACGCCTCATCGACCAGGTGCCCGAGGAGCGCCTCGCCTGGACGTCGGAGGGCGCCAAGGGCACCACGAAGGGCGTGGTCAGCTTCCATCCGCTCGGCGAGCGCCTGACCCGGGTGGCGCTGGTCATCGAGTACTACCCGAAGGGTCTGTTCGAGCGCACCGGCAACCTCTGGCGCGCCCAGGGCCGCAGGGCCCGTCTCGATCTGAAGCACTTCGCCCGCCACGTGTCGCTGCGCTCGGCCGCGCAGGACGCCGAGGACAGCGACACGGACACCGACGCGGAGGACGTGGAGCCTGAGGAGGACGCCGAGGACATGGCGTACCACGAGGACGACGACACGTACCCGGAGGAGACCGACGAGGCGGACGAGTCCGACGAGGACGAGACCGACGACGGCTACGAGGACTACGCGGACGAGGACGGCGCGTACGAGGAGGAGGACGGCGAGGAGGACGACGGCGAGCCCGAGGACGCCGCCGAGGAGGGCGACGTGGACGCCGAGGACGAGGCCGACGAGGACGAACGCGTACCGGCCGCCCGGAGCCGCCGATGACGACCGCGAGCCGGCTGCCCGATTCGTACGGCCAGGGCGGCGGCACCAACCTCGCCGACGTCCTGGAGCGCGTCCTGGACAAGGGCGTCGTCATCGCCGGGGACATCCGGATCAACCTGCTCGACATCGAGCTGCTCACCGTGAAGCTGCGGCTCGTCGTCGCCTCGGTGGAGCGCGCCAAGGAGATGGGCATCGACTGGTGGGAGGACGACCCTGCGCTGTCCAGCAAGGCGCGCAGGTCCGAACTCGCCCGGGAGAACGCCGAGTTGAAGCAGCGCCTGGAGCGGCTCGAACTGACGCGGGGCGAGGCCGCGTCCGAGAGCGGAAGTGAGCGTGAACGTGACCGCGAAAGTGAACCCGAACGCGAGGGATGACGTAATCGACGGCGTGAGCGACGAACTGCGCTACGTCTACGCGGTGTGCAGGCCCCTGTCCGGCCCGCTGCACGCCGACCTGACCGGGGTCGGCGGCGCGCCGCCCCGGCAGCTGGCCCACGCGGGCCTGGTCGCCGTGGTCGGCTCGGTCCCGGCCCGCGACTTCGGTCTGGAGCCGCTGCGCGCGCACCTGGAGGACCTGGACTGGCTGTCCGAGACGGCCCGCGCCCATCAGCACGTCATCGGGGCGCTCACCGCCGTGACCTGCCCGCTGCCGCTGCGGCTCGCGACGGTGTTCCGGGACGACAGCGGCGTGCGCGCCATGCTGGAGGGCGAGAACGCGCGCCTGGGCCGGATCCTCGACCGCATCGACGGACACGTCGAGTGGGGGGTCAAGGTGTGGCTGCACCCCGACGCCGGCGGCCTCGCCTCCGCCGGGTCGTCGCGGCCGCGCGGCGCGCCCGCCTCCGGGCGCGACTATCTGCGCCGGCGCAAGGAGCAGCGCACGGCGAGCGAGGAGACCACCGCGCGGGCCGAGGTGTTCGCGCGGCGGCTGCACGCCGAGCTCGCGCGGTCCGCCGCCGCGTCCCGGCAGCACCCGCCGCAGAGCCCGGCCCTCGCCGCCGCGGGCTCGGGCCTGAACGTCCTCAACGCGGCCTATCTGGTGCCCCGTTCGTACGCCGAGGAGTTCCTGGAGCTGATCGGCCGCACCGAGGCCGGACAGCCGGGCCTGCGGGTGGAGGTGACGGGCCCCTGGGCGGCGTACTCCTTCACGGATGACGCGGACGGCGCGGGCGACGCGGACGACCGCGGCGCCGACGCCGGGAAGGGCGAGACAGGCGAGACGGGCGAGAAGAGCGAGACGGCCGACACGACGAGGAAGGACACCGAGACCGGATGACGGCGATCGAGCCCCTGTACGGCCGGGAGATCGCGCTGGTCGACCTCCTCGACCGGCTGCTCGCGGGCGGTGTGGTCATCGCGGGTGACATCACCCTGCGCATCGCGGACGTGGACCTCGTCCGCATCGACCTGAAGGCGCTGATCAGCACGGTCGGCGCGGCGGTGCCGTCGCCCTGGCCGGAGTACCCGGAGCGCGGGGCCCCCGTCCGCGAGCCGAGCTGACGGGAGCCCGCCGTGGACCTCGACCCCCAGACCGTGGAGCGCGACCTCGTCGCGCTCGTCCTCACCGTCGTGGAGCTGCTGCGCCAGCTCATGGAGCGCCAGGCGCTGCGCCGCTTCGACACCGGTGACTTGACGGAGGATCAGGAGGAGCGCATCGGGCTCACGCTGATGCTCCTGGAGGAGCGGATGAGTGAGCTGCGCGAGCGCTACGGGCTGCGGCCCGAGGACCTGAACCTGGACCTCGGGCCGCTGGGGCCGCTGCTGCCGAGGGAGTGACCGGGCCCTCAGGGGGCCGCTACCAGCGGTACCAGTGCGGCCGCGTCCCGGACGCGCCGGGGCCCGTGCCGCGCGGCAGGAAGGCGAGCAACAGCACGAGCAGCAGGACCAGAAGCAGGAAAACCATGGTGTGCACCTCCTGCCGTCCGGGTATCCCCCAAGGGCCCGGGCACACCCCCGGTCACCGGCGGCAGAGCACCTCCCCGTGCAGCACCGCGAACCAGCCGTCCGGCGCGCGCCCCCACTCCCGCCAGGCCTCGGCGACGGCCGCGAGGCGCTCGGCGTCGGCGTGCCCGCTCTCGACCGCGCGGTCCGCGTACGAGGACGCCACCGTCCGGTCCGCCCACAGCCCCGACCACCAGGCACGCTCCTCGGGCGTGCTGTAGCACCAGGTGCCCGCCCCCGCGGTGACGTCGGTGAAACCGGCCGCGAGGGCCCAGGACTTGAGGGCGCGGCCCGCGTCCGGCTCGCCGCCGCCTGCGCGGGCCACCCGCCGGTACAGGTCGAGCCAGTCGTCCAGGCCGGGGGTGCGCGGGTGCCACGTCATGGCCGCGTAGTCGCTGTCGCGGACGGCGACGACGCCGCCGGGCGCGCAGACCCGGCGCATCTCGCGCAGCGCGTGCACCGGGTCGCCCACGTGCTGGAGCACCTGATGGGCGTGGACGACGTCGAAGGCGCCGTCGGGGTAGTCCAGGGCGTGGACGTCCCCGACGGCGAACTCGACGTTCGCCAGGCCCCGTTCGGCGGCCGTCGCCCGTGCCAGGTCCAGGACCTCCGGGGCCCGGTCCAGGCCCGTGACGTGCCCGTCCGGGACGAGCGCCGCGAGGTCGGCGGTGATGGTTCCCGGCCCGCAGCCGACGTCGAGCACCTTCATGTGCGCCCGGAGCGAGCCGACGAGGTACGCGGCGGAGTTGGCGGCGGTGCGCCAGGTGTGGGACCGCAGGACCGACTCGTGGTGGCCGTGGGTGTAGACGGCCGCGTCGCGTCGCGGCCCGTCCGCCGAGGCGTGCTGGGACAGGGGCTGTGTCATGTCCGAACCGTACGTCGCCGTACCGGATCATGAGACCCCTGTATCAGGATGTGGACCGCGCGGATGCGGGGACGCGGCCCGCGGGAGCCCCGCTCACGCCAGCGGCGACGGGCGGTACACCGTCAGCGCCTCCGGCAGCTTCTCGACCAGCAACTCGCCCTCGACCGGCGTGATCTCGCCGTCGTACGCGACCACGGTGCCGGGTGCGAGGCCCGCCACGCGCAGGGTCCGGCGGCGGATCGCGGTCTGCACGGGGGAGCGCTCCACCGGCGAGGTCAGGGCGGCCGCGAGCAGCCGGGCGCCGGGCCGGCGGCCGCCGTGCACGACGCGCACGTCCAGGAGCCCGTCGGCGAGGTCGAACCGGCGCGCGGGCGCGAGGCCCAGGCGGTTGTACACGCAGTTCCCGGCGAACAGCAGCCACAGCGCCCGCTCGGTGCCCTGGAACTCGGCCCGCAGCGGCTGCCGGTCCGCGCGCAGCACGTGGGCGGCCGCGAGGACCCCGGCGGGCCAGCCGCCGACCTTGGACGACCACCGCTCGCGCTCGCGCACGAGCTCGGGGTAGACGCCGAGGCTGAAGGTGTTCAGGAAGTAGCCGTCGCCCCGGCCCGCGCTGAACCGGCCCACGTCCACCGCGACCGCGTCCCCCGCCTCGATCGCGGCGGCCACCTCGCGCGGGTCCTCGGCGCCCAGGTCCTGCGCGAAGTGGTTGAGGGTGCCGCCCGGCACCACCACGAGCGGCACGTCGTGCCGCAGGGCGGCGGCGGCCGCCGTGTTGACGGTGCCGTCGCCGCCGCACACGCCGAGCACCCGGGCGCGCTCCGCCGCCTTGTCGAGCTCGGCGGCCACCTCGTCCGGGGAGCACCGCACGACCTCGGCGTGGGGCAGCGCGTCGAGCAGCGGGCGCACCCGGTCGGGGGTCCGCGCGCCCTCGTTCACGACCACCACCAGGCCGCGCCCGCCGGGCAGGGCGGGGGCGTCCACACGCGGGCGGCCCGGCGGCGGCAGCTGGGAGCGGGTCGGCACCAGGCCGCGCACGGCGTAGGCCGCGCCCACGCCGAGGGCGGCGCCCGCGAGCACGTCGCTCGGGAAGTGCACCCCCGTGTACACCCGCGACAGGGCGACGGCACCGGCGAGCGGCGCGACGGCCGCGCCCAGGCCCCGCGACTCCAGGGCCACGCCCGTGGCGAAGGCGGCGGCGGACGCGGAGTGGCCCGAGGGGAACGACGTGGTGATGGGCTGGCGCTTGAGCCGCCGCATCAGGGGCACGCCGTCGAGGAGCGGCCGCGCCCGCCGTACGGAGCGCTTGCCGAGGGTGTTGATGGTCGCGGACGCGAGCGCGAGCGAGGCCACGCCGCGCACGGCGGCGCGCCGGGCCCGGGGGTGCCGCGTCGCCGCGAGAGCGGCGCCCGTGGCGAACCACAGCACGCCGTGGTTCGCGGCCCGGCTCAGCCGCGGCAGGACGTGGTCGGCCCCGGGCCAGTGCCGCTCGGCCACGGCGGTGAAGACCCGGCAGTCCAGGGAGGTGAGACGGGCCTCGGGCCCACGGGCGGGGGGCAGGGGGAGCTCGGCGTCAGGACTCATGGAATCCCGGGTACCCGGGGAACGCCGCGGCCAACGGCCGAGTGATCGACCCCACCCCCGGCCCCTGAAGAGCGGGCCCCCCGCGTGCCTGCGCCGGGCCGGACCGTAAACCGTTTGCCGCCCGCGAGCCCGCCCACGGACAATCGCCTCATGGGACATCTGGAAGCCGCGCACATCGAGTACTACCTCCCGGACGGCCGGGCGCTGCTGGGAGATGTCTCCTTCCGCGTCGCCGAGGGCACCTCGGCCGCGCTCGTCGGGCCGAACGGCGCGGGCAAGACCACCCTCCTCAAGCTCATCGCGGGCGAGCTGCGCCCGCACGGCGGCACGGTCACGGTCAGCGGCGGCCTCGGTGTCATGCCCCAGTTCGTCGGGTCCGTGCGGGACGACACGACGGTGCGCGACCTGCTCGTCTCGGTGGCGCACCCCCGCATCCGCGAGGCCGCCCGCGCCGTCGACGCCGCCGAGCACGCCCTGCTCACCGTCGACGACGAGGCCGCCCAGCTCCAGTACGCGCAGTCGCTCGCCGACTGGGCGGAGGCCCGCGGGTACGAGGCGGAGACGCTCTGGGACATCTGCACCACGGCCGCCCTCGGCGTTCCGTACGAGAAGGCGCAGTGGCGCGAGGTCCGCACGCTCTCCGGCGGCGAGCAGAAGCGCCTGGTCCTGGAGGCGCTGCTGCGCGGCACCGACGAGGTCCTGCTCCTCGACGAGCCGGACAACTACCTGGACGTCCCCGGCAAGCGCTGGCTGGAGGAGCGCCTGAAGGAGACCCGCAAGACCGTCCTGTTCGTCAGCCACGACCGCGAGCTGCTCGCCCGCGCCGCCGACCGGATCGTCAGCGTGGAGCCCAGCCCCGCGGGCTCGGACGTGTGGGTGCACGGCGGCGGCTTCGCCACGTACCACGACGCGCGCCAGGAGCGCTTCGCGCGCTTCGAGGAGCTGCGCCGCCGCTGGGACGAGAAGCACGCGCAGCTCAAGAAGCTCGTGCTCGACATGCAGCAGTACGCCTCGCGCAGCGACGAGATGGCCTCGCGCTACCAGGCGGCCAAGACGCGCCTCAGGAAGTTCGAGGAGGCCGGGCCGCCGCCCGAGCCGCCCCGCAAGCAGGACATCACCATGCGCCTGCACGGCGGCCGCACCGGCGTGCGCGCCGTGACCTGCAAGGACCTTGAGCTCACGGGCTTGATGAACCCCTTCGACCTGGAGGTGTTCTACGGCGAGCGCGTAGCCGTCCTCGGGTCGAACGGCTCGGGCAAGTCCCACTTCCTGCGCCTCCTGGCGGGCGACCCCGCGAGCCCCGTCGCGCACACGGGCCAGTGGCGGCTCGGCGCCCGCGTCGTGCCCGGCCACTTCGCACAGACGCACGCCCACCCCGAGCTGGAAGGCCGCACCCTCCTCGACATTCTGTGGCGGGAGCACGCCAAGGACCGGGGCGCGGCCATGTCCCGCCTGCGCCGCTACGAGCTGACCGGGCAGGCCGAGCAGCGCTTCGAGAAGCTGTCCGGCGGCCAGCAGGCCCGCTTCCAGATCCTCCTCCTCGAACTCCAGGGCTCCACCGCCCTGCTCCTCGACGAGCCCACGGACAACCTGGACCTGGAGTCCGCCGAGGCCCTCCAGGAAGGCCTGGAGGCGTACGAGGGCACGGTGCTCGCGGTCACCCACGACCGCTGGTTCGCCCGCTCCTTCGACCGCTTCCTCGTCTTCGGCTCCGACGGCCGGGTCCGCGAGACCTCCGAGCCCGTCTGGGACGAGCGCAGGGTCGAGCGCGCGCGGTAGCGTGGCCGGCAGCGCAGGGCAATCCGTCGTACGCTGCGCGGTTGGAGACACCGTGTCCGTGAGGACGTCCTTCAGGACGGGCGACGTCGACGAGGCAAGGCAGCTCATCGAGGCCACGTACTACAGCAACTTCATGGACGTGTGCGAAGGCCCGCGGCCCTTCAGCGCGCGGTACGACATCGGGGAGCTGGGGGCGCTCACCGTGGGCGACATGAGCTGCGGGGCCGACGTCCGCATGCGCTTCGGCGAACTGGGCGCCTACCACGTCAACATCCCGCTCAGCGGACACGTCTCCTGGCGGCAGGGGACCGCGCCCGCCGCCGCGGCCGGCGTCGGCAGCGCGGCGGTCTACCAGCCGGTGGGCGACACCGTCCTGGACCGCTGGTCCGGCGACTGCCGCCTGCTCGCCGTGAAGGTGGACCGCGCCGCCCTCGAAGGGCGCCTGGAGCGGCTCATCGGCAGGCCGGTGCCCTCCCCGGTGACCTTCGGCCCGGTCTTCGACACGCGCCGGGGCGCCGGGCGCGGCTGGGCCCGCCTCGTGCGGACCGTCGTGGCGGACCTGCGCGAGGACGACGGCGTCCTGACCCACCCGCTGGTCGCCGAGCCGCTCCAGGAGGCCCTCCTCAACGGCCTGCTGCTCGCCGCGGACCACCGCTACCGCGACCGGCTCGCCGACCCCGTGCGCCAGCTGCGCCCCGCCCCGGTCAAGCGCGTGACGGACGCCGTCCAGGCGCGCCCCGAGCACCCCTTCACCACCGTGTCCCTCGCCGCCGAGGGCCGCGTCGGCGTGCGCTGGCTCCAGGAGGCCTTCCGCCGCTACGTGGGCATGTCCCCGATGGCGTACGTACGGGACGTGCGCCTAGGGCGGGTCCGCGAGGACCTGCTCGCGTCGGGTCCCGGCGAGCGGTCCGTGAGCGAGGTCGCCCACCGCTGGGGCTTCACCCACCTCGGCCGGTTCGCCGAGCAGTACCGGGCGCGGTTCGGGGAGCTGCCCTCGCAGACGCTGCGGCGCTGACCGGGGCGGCGCCGGTGCGTGCGCTATCCGGACGCGGTGCGCTATCCGGACAGGCGGTGCGCACAGCGGATCGTCGGCGCCGGGGCCCGCGCCTAACGTGGCTCTGTCGCCGGGTGGACCGGTCGCGTCGCGGGGGTCCTAGCCTTCTCCCGGGGCGCACCGTGGACGGAACCCCGGCACCTCCGGCCCGGCTCTGGTGAGCGCCGGGCCGGTTTCGGACCGGCGGGCCCGGTCGTTCCCCCTGGCATTCCCCCGTGTGCCATCGGGCCCGCCACTCCGCATGCCGTCAGGGCCCCTGTGGTCCCCTCCCCGTGGCTCGCGCCATCGGCGCCGACGAGCGCCTGCCCGACGCCCTCGTCGCCGCGGCCGCGTGCGAAGTCGCCCCGTACGCGGCCGGCCTGGCGCGGAGCGGCCTGTTCGCCCCGCCGGTGGAGCCGCCCCCGGGCGCGGACGCGCAGACCGAGCTCCTGTGCCTGCTCGGCCGCACCCCCTGAACCCCTCCGCCGTGATGTCCCGGTGAGGCGCGCCCTCACCGGGACGGATCCGCACCGCCGTCGGGTGCGGCACGGCTGATGTCGGCGAGCGCGGACGCCGGGTCCTGCTCGATCGCCAGGTCGCCGAGGCTCACCATGCCCACCGGGCGGCCGTCCTCCACGACCGGCAGCCTGCGCACCGCGTGGTCGCGCATCAGGCCGACCGCCGCCGCCACTTCGTCGTCGGGGCCCACCACCACCGGGTTCGGAGTGCACACGGCCTGCGCACTGACCGTCAGCGGGTCGGCGCCCTCGGCCACGGCCCGCAGCGTGATGTCCCGGTCGGTGAGCACCCCGACCACCTGGTCGCCGTTGGCCACGACGACGTCGCCGATGTCCTGGGCGCGCATCAGCTGCGCCGCCTCGACCAGCGAGGCGTCGGGCCTGACCGCGACGACCCCCGGTGTCATGACCTGCCTCACGTACTCCGCCATGTCCGCAGAGACCTCCTTCGTCCGTCGGCGATGCGACCTCGCCCGCAGTACCCCTGTGCCGTCCACCTATGCCTCGCCCGGGGCGGCGCTACCCGCGCTTGGTGCCGCCCGGCAGGAAGTCCTGGACCTTCGCCTTCAGGCCCTGCTTCGCCACCGCGCCCCGGTCGGCGTCGCCCTTGAGCAGGGCCTTCGCCGTCGACTCCAGCTGCTCCCAGGTGGCGTGCGGCGGGATCGGCGGCACCGCGGGGTCGGTCAGGAACTCCACGACGGCGGGGCCCTCCGCGTCGAGGGCCGCGCGCCAGCCCTCGGTCACGTCCTCCGGCTTCTCCACGCGGATCCCCGTGAGCCCGATCGAGCGCGCGAAGTCCGCGTACGGCACGTCCGGCAGGGACTGCGAGGGCTCGAACGGCGGGGCGCCGCCCATGGCCCGCAGCTCCCACGTCACCTGGTTGAGGTCGCGGTTGTTCCACACCCCGACGACGAGCCGCGGATCGTCCCAGCGGTGCCGGTACTTGGCCGCCGTGATCAGTTCGGCCATGCCGTTCATCTGCATCGCGCCGTCCCCGACGAGCGCGACGACCGGCCGGTTCGGGTGCGCGAACTTCGCGCCGATCGCGTACGGCACCCCGCAGCCCATCGTCGCGAGCGTGCCGGACAGCGAGGCCCGCATGTCGCCGCGCAGCGTCAGATGGCGGGCGAACCAGTTGGCCGTGGAGCCCGAGTCGGAGGTGATGATCGCGTCCGTGGGAAGGAGCGGGTCCAGGGCCCGCGCCACGTACTCGGGGTTGACGGGGTCGGCGGCAAGGCGCGCGCGGCGGTCGAGGACGCCGTTCCACCGCTCCACGTTCGCCCGCACCTCGGCGTGCCAGTCGCGCCCGGCCGCCGCGCGCTCCTTCGAGACCAGCGGGATCAGCTGCCGCAGGGTGGCGCGCGCGTCGCCCACCAGGTTCACCTCGTAGGGGTAGCGCATGCCGATCATGTGCGGGTCGATGTCGATCTGCACCGCGCGGACCTTCCCGTACTCCGGCAGGAACTGCGCGTACGGGAAGCTGGAGCCGATCGTCAGGAGCGTGTCGCAGCCACGCATCAGCTCGTACGAGGGGCGGGTGCCGAGCAGCCCGATCGCGCCCGTGACGTACGGCAGTTCGTCGCTCAGGGCGTCCTTGCCGAGCAGTGCCTTCGCGACGCCCGCGCCGAGGAGCTCCGCGAGCTCCTCGACCTCGGCCCGCGCGCCCGCCGCGCCCTGGCCGATCAGGACCGCCGTCCTGGTGCCGGAGTTCAGCACGTCCGCGGCCCGCTCCAGGGCGGTCGGCGAGGGCAGCGCCGTCCAGGCGCTGCGGTCCAGGCTGGAGGGCACCATCTTGAACGCGTGCGGGGGCGGGCTGTAGTCGAGCTCCTGGACGTCACCGGGGATGATCACGGCGGTGGGGCAGCGGCGCGCGTACGCGGTGCGGATGGCGCGGTCCAGGACGTTCGGGAGCTGCTCGGGCACCGTCACGGTCTCCACGAAGTCGGAGGCCACGTCCTTGAACAGCGTGTGCAGGTCGACCTCCTGCTGGTACGAGCCGCCCATCGCCGAGCGGTGCGTCTGGCCGACCAGGGCGAGCACCGGCACGTGGTCCAGCTTCGCGTCGTACAGGCCGTTGAGGAGGTGGATGGCGCCGGGCCCCGAGGTCGCCGCGCACACCCCGAGCCGCCGGCCGAACTTGGCATAGCCGACCGCTTCGAACGCGGACATCTCCTCGTGCCGGGACTGCAGGAAGCGCGGCCGGTCGTCGGCGCGGCCCCAGGCGGCGAGGAGGCCGTTGATGCCGTCCCCGGGGTAGCCGAAGACGCAGTCGACGTCCCAGGCCCGCAGCCGCTGCAGAATGTGGTCGGCGACCTTCGTGCTCATGACGGTGTCCTTCCGGTGCGGGGCGCGGAATGCGTCCCGGCCGGGTGTCCGCCGCGGCCCCGGGAAAACCCCGCCCCGCCGACGTGGCGTTTGGTGCGCGGAGCGAGGGGCAGGCGGAAGGCAGTGCTTCGGAACGGAGGCACGTCCGTGGGAGAGGCTTCACTCGCCCCGGGTGTGCCCTGACGCGGCACGTGCCCGCACTCCCACGGTGACCGTGCGACCCAAAGCACAGGCAAGGGAGTTGTGACGCACTATGCCAACGGACGCAGCACGTCCCGAGGAAGCCGCGGCGGTCCCCGAAGAGACCTCATCGGGCACGACCACGCGCCGCGAGCGCCCGCACCACGGCCGCGCCACCCCGCACACCCCGCACGCGCAGCGCGCGGCGGCACCGACGCGCCTGCCCGGCAGGCAGTCCCCGGCCCGGCGGCAGCGCGCCTCCCGGCACCCCCACGACGACGCTCCCGACACCGCCGCGGCCTTCGGCAGGCTGTGCGAACTCCCGCACGGGCCCGAGCGGGACGCCCTCAGGGAGGAGATCGTGCGGGCCTGGCTGCCGATGGCCGAGCGGCTCGCGGGCCGGTTCCGCAACCGCGGCGAGTCCCTGGAGGACCTGCGCCAGGTCGCGGCCCTCGGCCTGGTGAAGGCCGTCGACCGCTACGACCCCGAGCGCGGCAACGCCTTCGAGAGCTATGCCGTGCCCACCGTCACCGGCGAGATCAAACGCCACTTCCGCGACCACATGTGGACCCTGCACGTGCCCCGGCGCGTCCAGGACCTGCGCAACCGCGTGCGGTTCGCCTGCCAGGACCTCTCCCAGACCGTGTCCGGGCGCGCCCCGACCATCGCCGAGATCGCCGAGCGGGCCGGGATGAGCGAGGAGGACGCGGCCACCGGCCTGGAGGCCCTCGACAGCTTCACCGCGCTGTCCCTGGACGCCGAACTGCCCGGCAGCGACGACGGCTACGCGCTGCGCGACACGCTCGGCGGCCCCGACCCGGCGCTCGACGTCGTCGTGGACCGCGAGGCCGTCAAGCCGCGCCTCGCGGCGCTGCCCGAGCGCGAACGGGCCATCCTCTACATGCGGTTCTTCGGCGACATGACGCAGAGCCGCATCGCCGAGCACCTGGGGATCTCCCAGATGCACGTGTCCCGCCTGATCAGCCGCTGCTGCGGGCGGCTGCGGGACGAGATCACCCGTGATCTGGCGCGGCACCCGGCCCGCCCGCACCCCGTCGCGTCCGGCGATGTCACCCGGGACGCCGCATAGCAAGCGCGATATGACGGGACATCACATCCACGGCGCGCGCCTCGGCCATCGAGAAGGCGAGGCGCGCGCCGGTCCTGAACAGGCTGAGCACCCCTTCGGGCGGGCCGCCGGTGTCCGCGCTCAGCGCCACGCACAACAGGGACGTCACCTGCGCCCGTACGAGCACCGGCACGCCGGACGCGTCCCGGCCGAAGCCGTCCTCGGGGTGCGGCCGCACCTGGAGGGCGGGCGCCCCGCAGCGCACCGCCTCCATGACCAGCGGACAGTCGGCCGGGTCGAGCGCGCGGACGTCCGCCACCGGCCCGCCCGGGGGCCCCAGGACCGTGGTCCGGCGCGGCCGCGCCCCGCCCTCGTCGGCGATCACCCAGTCCGCGAACGTGCCGTGCAGCACCCCGGCGGCGCGCCGCAGCACCTCGGCCGGGTCGCCCGGCGGGGCCGTGAGCAGCGCCGCCGTCATCGCGTCCGACAGTTCGAGGAGCTCGGCGTGGCGGGTCGCCTCCGCCAGGTCGGGCACGTGGCCGCGGAGCGGGCCGAAGGAGCCGTGGCCGTCGGAGCGGGGCTCGTCCGCCCCCGCCGGCTGTAGCACGGCGAGGACGACCGTACGGGGCTCCGTGCCGGGCCGCAGCGCGGTCAGCGTCGCCCGCAGCGGCTGCTCCGGGCGCGGCTGGAGGCGCACCGTCAGGCTCCGGTCGCCCTCGCCGCGGGCGACCGCCGCGGCCTGCGAGCGGAACGCGATCCCGTCCGACGGCGTGAGGAACCCGGACAGCGGGCGCCCGGTCGCGTACCCGCCGCGCACCCCCGTCAGGCCCGTCGCCGCGACGTTCATGCGCCGCACCACGGTCTCGCCGTCGACGAGCACCACGGGCAGGGGGAAGCGCTGGAACACCGCGCGCAGCAGCCGCTGCTCGTCGCGGTCCGAGGAGACGGCCGCCGCGCCGTCCACCGAGAGCCGCTCGAAGCCCGGCCACAACCGCTCGGCCGCGTGGTCCAGTTCGAACAGGGCCGCGTCGAGCATGGTGCCGAGGTCTCCGGACGGCACGGCACGGGACGCCTTCAACTCCGCGACGCGGCGCACGAAGTCCGCGAGCTCCTCACCGTACTCATCCGTCTGCCCCATGCGTCGAACGTAGCCGCTGCGCCTGTTTTCCGGAGGCTTCCGGGGGAAGCCGCACAGGTGGGAAGCAAGGAGGAGAGCGCCATGCCGATGCCGATCGGACCGGAAGGACCGGAATCCGCACTGCCCCAGCGCAGGCTGTCCGAACTCGCCGAACAGGCCGTCCGGTGCACCGCCGCGTGCTGCGGCGCCGGCACCACGGTCACCGACGGCGGGGACGAGTTGCCCACCGCCGTCACCCACCCCGACCTCGCCGGGCTCGTCTCCGTCCAGCTGCGCTCCGGAGAGGGGCCCATCCCGGCCGCGCAGGAGCGCGGCGCGCCGGTGGACGCGGCCGACCTGCTGCGCGACGAACGCTGGCCCGAATACCGGGCCCTCGCCCTGGACTCCGGCGTCCGCGCCAGCGTGACGCTGCCGTTCCGGCGCTCCGGCCTCACCGTCACGCTCAGCCTGTTCAGCTTCCGGCCCGGCAGCCTGGACGACGTGAGCTGCGGCCCCGCGCAGGCGCTCGGCGACCTCGCGACGACCGGCCTCGTCCGCGACCGCCACTACCGCGCGGCCCTCACCGAGCTGGACCACCTGGGCGAGGCGCTGCGCACCCGGCCCGTCGTCGACCAGGCGCGCGGCATCATCATGCACGTCCTGAGCTGCGACGCGGACCAGGCCTTCGCCCTGCTGCGGCGCATCTCCCAGACCACGAACCGCAAGCTCTCCGAGGTGTCGGCCGCCCTCGTGGACTCCCGCGGCCGCGGCCTGGAACGGGAACTGACCTCCCTGGCGCGCGAGGCCCGCGCCGGCTGACGGCACCGTCCGGCCCGCCGGGGGTTAGCCCGTCCGGCGCGGGAGGACGAGCGCGCGGCGCGGTCAGCGGCTCGAATGAGTGCATGCGCACTTCCGTCCCCCTGGCCCTCGCCCTCCCGCTGGCCCTGTACCCCCTCCTCGCCGTCGTGCCGCCCGCCCACGCGGAGGGCGGCACGGCCGCCGAGGTCACCCCGGCACGCGCCGCACCCGGCGAGCAGGTCACCGTCTCCGTCGCCTGCCCGGCCACCGGCACCACGCCCCCGCAGACGATGGACGCCGCCTCCCAGGCCTTCGAGCAGGGCAGCGCCACGCTCCAGCGCGTACCCGACCACCAGAACCGGAGCCCCGGCGCCGTCGGCTACCAGGGCACCGCCCGCATCGCCCCCACCGCCGGCTCCGAGGGCACCGGCCCGGAGGTCGCGGGCCCGGCGTCGGAGTGGTCCGTGGAAGGCGTGTGCCCCGACGACGGGCCGTGGCAGGCCACCTTCACCGTCACCCGGGCCGCACCGGGCCCCTCGCGCACCGCGCCCGCTCCCGCCGCGCCGCACGGCGTCCACGCGGGCGGGGGCGGCGCCTTCACCGACTCACCCGCGGCCCTCGCCGCCGGAGGCGTCCTGGTGGCGGGCGCGTGCGCCGCCGCCGTCCACCGCCTTCGCCGCGACCGGGCCGCCGCGCGCTGACCGCCGTACGGAGTAAACCTGACGGACCACCACCCACCCGACGATGGAGCGGCGCCGCCGTGGGTACGCACAGACCCGACGGCACGCGGACGGTCACACGGGTGGCCAGGCGAGCGCACGGAGGTGCCCATGCGGCGGACGGACCACGCGGGGCGCGGCCGCGTCCGGTCGGGCCCGCCCCTGCCGGAGCCGGGTCTGCCGGTCCTGCCGGAGCTCGCCGCCGTGGTCGCGGCCGCGGCGGGCCACAGCCACGCGCCCCCGCCCGGCGGCGGCCCGGCCCTGCGCGCGGCGGCGAGCGGCTACTGGGAGCGCCGCGGCCTGCCGGCCGGCCCTGAGCACGTGGCCGCCGCGCCCGGCGCCGGGCCCCTGCTGCTCGCCGTCGCCGCGGCCCTCGGCGGCGACGTCCTGCTGCCCCGGCCGTGCGCCGCCTGGTGGGAGCCCCAGGTGCGGCTCCTCGGCCGCTCCGTCTACCACGTGCCGACACCGGCCGAGTGCGGCGGCGTCCCCGACGCGTACGCCCTCCTGGAGACCGTCCGCCGCGTCCGCGCCGAGGGCGGCGCGCCGCGGCTGCTCGTGCTCTCCGTCGCCGACGACCCCACCGCGACCGTGCCGCCGCCCGACGCCGTCCACGAGGCCGTCGAGGCCGCGGCGGGCGAGGGCCTGCACATCGTGAGCGACGAGACGTGGCGCGACACCCTGCACCACCCGCGCGACACCGTCCTGGTCGGCCCGGCCGCGATGGCCCCGGGCCGGGTCACCGTCGTCAGCGACCTCGCCGGGGCCTTCCTGCCGCCCGCGCTGCCCGCCGCCGTCGCCCGCTTCCCCACGGACGGCGCGGGCGCCGCGCTGCGCGCCCGCGCCCTCGACGTCCTGACGGCCCTGGGCGCGACCCCGGCCGCGCCGGTCGCCGCCGCGGCGACGTACGCGCTCGGCGAGCCCGATGAGGTCACCGCGCGCCTCGCCGCCGCGAACCGCCTGCACGCGCACCTCGCCGCCGCCCTGCGCGAGGCCGTCGTCGGCGCGGGCGCGCTCGCCCGGCCGCCCGCCGCGGGACGGCACGTGTACGCCGACCTCGGCCCGCTGCGCGCCGCGCTCGCCGCCCGCGGCGTCACGGACGCGCAGGAGCTGGAGGACCACCTCCAGGAGCGGCTCGGCCTGCCCGCACCCGGCGGCCACCGCTTCGGCGACGACATCGACGCGCTGCGCGTACGCCTGTCCACCGGGCCGCTCCTGGGGCCGGACCCCGAGGAGCGCGGCCGGGCGCTCAGCGCCCCAGAGCCACTGGAATCGCCGTACGTGGAGCGGGAGTTGGCCAGGATCGCCGCGGCCTTCGACGAGCTCCGCGCAGAAGCACAGCGACGGGAGCCTCCTCGGTGACGCAGACACAGCAGCAGCCTCAGGGCACGCAGCGGGCACGACGGCCGGGCACGGCGGACGCGACGGACACGGCGGACGGGCCGGAGACGGCGGACGGGCCGGGCGCGGCGGACGCGCCCGGCTCCGGGCCCGCCACGGCCCGCGCGGCGGACGCGCCCCCGCCCGGGTCCGCCCCGGCCCGCCCCCGCGACCTCGCCGAGGCGGGGCGCGTGCGGACCGGCCAGGGCGCCCCGGACGCGCGTGGCACCGCGACCGCCCGCCGCCCGCTCGCCCCGGTGTCCGTGCCCGGCTCGCCGCGCCTGTGGCCCAAGTCCTTCGCGGACCGGCTCACCGCGCCGCTGCCGGGCCTGCGCGCCCTCGCGCGGTTCGCCCGCGAGGGCGCGCTGCGGCCCGCCCCCGCGGGCCTCGCCGACATCCCCCGGCTGCCCTTCGCCCCGGGGCCGCTGCCCCGCGTCGACGCCCGTACCGTCGCGGTGACCTGGGCGGGCCACGCCAGCTGGGTCGTCAGGATCGGCGGCCTCACCGTCCTGACCGACCCCGTCTGGTCCCGGCGGATCCTCGGCACCCCCGCCCGGGTCACCCCCGTCGGCGTGGCCTGGAACGCCCTGCCGCGCATCGACGCCGTCGTCATCAGCCACAACCACTACGACCACCTCGACGCGCCCACCCTCAAGCGGCTGCCGCGCGACACCCCGCTGTTCGTGCCCGCGGGGCTCGGGCGGTGGTTCGTCCGGCGCCGCTTCACGCGCGTCACCGAGCTCGACTGGTGGGAGAGCGCCGAACTCGACGGCGTCCGCATCGGCTTCGTGCCCGCGCACCACTGGTCCAAGCGCGGCCTGCGGGACACCTGCCGGAGCCTGTGGGGCGGGTGGGTGCTCACCGACGGCGCGGGGCAGCGCGTGTACTTCGCCGGGGACACGGGCTACGGGCACTGGTTCGCGCGCATCGGGGAGCGGTATCCCGGGATCGACCTGGCACTGCTGCCCATCGGGGCGTACGAGCCGCGGTGGTGGCTGCGGGACGTGCACTGCGACCCCGAGGAGGCGGTGCGGGCGGCGCGCGACGTGGGGGCCCGGCGGATGGCCCCCATGCACTGGGGCACGTTCCTGCTGTCGGCCGAGCCCGTCCTCGAACCCGTGGAGCGGGTGCGGCGCGCCTGGGCGGCGGCGGGGCTGCCCGCGCGCGACCTCTGGGACCTGCCGGTGGGCGGCTCCCGGGTACTGGGCCTCGGCTGAACCCTCCTCACGCGCCGGACGGGCCGGCACTCCTGCGCAGGCGCCGCCAGGCCGCCGGGGCCGTGCTGATGACGACGGTGAGGGCCACGGCCAGGGCGACGCCCTGCCAGGGCTCCTTGAAGAGGGAGCCGCCGAGGATGCCGATGAGCTGGTAGGTGACCGCCCAGGCGAGGCACGCGGGGAGGTTGCCGCGGGCGAACCGGCGCAGCGGCATGCGGGCCAGGAGGCAGGCCAGCATGACCGGAAGGCGGCCCGCGGGGACGAGCCGGGACAGGACGAGGACCAGGACGCCGTGGTCCTGGAGCTTGTCCTGGGCGCGGGCGAGCCGCTCCTCGGGCGCGCGGTCGCGGATCGCCTCCAGCCAGCGCGACCCGTTCCTGGAGCGCATGCCGCGCTGCCCGAGCCAGTACAGGGCGACGTCACCGGTGAACGCCGCGAGCGAGGCCACGCCGAAGACGACGAGCAGCGCGAAGGGCGAGGTGTCACTCTGGTGGAAGGCGACCACCGCGGCCGAGCTGACCAGCGCCCCCGTCGGCACCACCGGCACCAGCGCGCCGACCACCACCAGCAGGAAGAGCGACGGATAGCCGACCGCCTGCTGGGTGGAGTCCGGCGACACCTGGGCCGCGGCGGCCAGCATCATCGGGCGGCCTCGGGGCGGACGCTCTCGCCGTGCGCGAGACGGTGCACCGCCACGTCCGGCGCCCGGCGCGCGGCCTGCCGCACGAACTCGTCGCCCGGGGTGTGGAACTCGTGCGGCCGCACCGCGTCCATGCCGATCGGCCAGTACGTGCCGTAGTGCACCGGCACCGCGCTGCGCGGCGCGATCCGGGCCAGGGCCTCCGCGGCGCGGGCCGGGTCGAGATGGCCGTGGCCCAAGTAGGGGCCCCAGCCGCCGACCGGCAGGAGTGCCACGTCGACGGGGCCGACCTCGTCGGCCATCGCGTCGAACAGGCCGGTGTCCCCGGCGAAGTACGTACGGGCCGCGCCCTCGACGACGTACCCGAGGGCGGGGGAGCGGTGCGGGCCCACCGGCAGGCGGCGGCCGTCGTGCAGGGCGGGCACCACCCGCACGACGACGCCGGCGTCGCCGACGGGCACCTCGTCGCCCGGTGCGACCTCCGTGAACCGCAGGTGGGACAGGCGGCGAAGCCCCGGCACCGAACGCGCGGCGCCGCGCGGGACCAGCGCCCGGGTGCCGGGCGCGAGACGGGCGAGGGAGGGCACGTGCAGATGGTCGGCGTGCAGATGGGAGAGCAGCACGACGTCGGCCACCGCCGCCGCGGGCGGCGGGAGGGCGCCCCGGCGGCGGCGCAAGTGCGCGAGCCTGCGCACGAAGAGAGGATCGGTCAGGACCCGCGTCCCGGAATCCTCGACCGTGCAGGTGGCATGGCCCCACCAAGTGACCGTGACGTCCGGCCGCACTCGTTCCTCCTTCGTGTGACTGTCTCCGAGCCTACGGCCAGGAGTAGTGTCGTCGGCTGACGCCAGAGGTGAGGGGCATGCCATGGGAAACACCTGCGGGGGGCCGGCCCGCGCGGTGCGGGTCGCCGCCATCGCCAGCCTGACGCCTCTGGAGGAACTGGACAGCGACCCGTTCCTCGTCGACTCGCGCAGCCAGCACGCGATGTGCGCGCGCTGGGCCGCCGCCCACGGCTATGTGGTGACCCGGGAGCTCGTCGTGCACGGCCTGCGCGCCGACCACGCCGTCTTCTGGAACGACGTGGACGCGGGCCTGGTCGACCTGTTCGTGGTCCCGTGCCGCCGGGTCCTGGAGCGGGCGCTGCGGTCCGCCGACGAGTTCACCGCGGAGTGCGCGCGGCGCGGCGTCCGCATCGAGACCGCGGGCTTCGCGGAGCCCTGCTACGACTCCCACATGAAGGCCCGCGTGCACCGCCGCCTCTCCATGCCGACGGCGGGCTACGACGGCTGCTGAGCCCCCGCCCCGGCGCCCTGCCGCCTGCGGGGGTCCGCCCTGTGACAGGCTGAGGGCAAGGTCAGGACGTGAGGCAGGCGGAGCGCGGTGCGTGATGGTCGGTGGCGGACGGTGGGGCGCGGCCTCGGACGGGTGATCGTCGTCTGGGCGGTGAGCACGCTCACGATGCTGGTCCTCGCCGGCCTCCTGCCGGACTTCAAGCTCCAGTCCGACGACGGCGACAGCGCCACCCGCATCGCCGTGACGGCGGCCCTCGGCGCGGGCGCCTTCGGCCTGCTCTCCGCCCTGGTGTGGCCGCTGCTCGTCCGGGCCCTGCTGCTCGTCCCCGCCCTGGTCATCGGCCTGCTCACCTTCTTCCTGAACGGGTCGCTGCTGCTGCTCGCGCTGCGGCTCATCCCCGACGGCCGCGGCGACGCGAACGCCGAGACCGCCGTGGTCGTCGCGGCCGTGATGTCGGCGGTGGCGTCCGCGACGGGCGGCGCGCTCGCCGTCCGCGACGACGACGCCTACCGGCGGCGCCTGTACCGCCTCGCGGACCGAAGACGCCGCCGTGCCGCGGACCCGCACCGCCCCAGCACCCCGGGCACGGTCTTCCTCCAGCTCGACGGCGTCGGCCACGACGTCCTGTGCCGTGCGGCCCGCAAGGGCGTGACGCCCACGATCGCCCGCTGGCTCGGCGCCGACGAGGGGCCCGCCGCGCGGGCCACGCACCGGCTCACGCCGTGGCGCACCGACTGGTCCAGCCAGACCGGCGCGAGCCAGCTCGGCATCCTGCACGGCAGCAACCACGACGTGCCCGCCTTCCGCTGGTACGAGAAGGACACCGGCGAGGTCATGGTGTCCAACCGGCCCGCGTCCGCCGCGGAGCTCCAGCGGCGCGCCATCGTCCGCACCGGCGACGGCGGACTGCTCAGCCACGACGGGGCCAGCCGCGGCAACCTCTTCAGCGGAGGCGCCGAGCAGCTCGCGCTCGTGCTCTCCATGGCCGCGCGGCGCGGCCGTGAGAACCGCTCGCGGGCCGGGTACTTCGCGTACTTCTCCGACCCGGCGAACGCCGTCCGCACCGCCCTGTCCTTCGTCGCCGAGGTCGGTCGCGAGATCGGCGAGTCGACCCGCGCCCGGATCCGCCGGCGCCGCCCGCGGGTGAGCCGCGGCGGCCTGTACCCCTTCATCCGCGCCTTCGCCACCGTCGTGGAGCGCGACGTCGTGGTCGCCGCCGTCATCGGGGACATGTTCGCCGGGCGGGCCGCCGTGTACGCCGACCTCGTGGCGTACGACGAGGTCGCGCACCACTCCGGGCCCACGAGCGGCGACGCCGAGCGGGTCCTCGGACGCCTCGACCGGTCTCTCGCGCTGCTCGCCCAGGTCGCCGAGCACGCGCCCCGGCCGTACCGCATCGTGCTCCTCTCCGACCACGGCCAGAGCCCCGGCGAGACCTTCCGCGCCCGCTACGGCCTCACCCTCGGCGACCTGGTGCGCGCGGGCTGCGGCCTGCCCGTGCCACGCCGGGCGCGCCGCACCCACAGCGGTGCCGAGGCCCGCGCCGCGGTGCGGGCCGCCCTGCGCAGGCCCGTCGAGGAGGGCACCGGCGAGCACCGGCCGCGCCGCCTCGCCGAGCCCATCGTGCTCGCCTCGGGGAACCTGGGGCTCGTCTCCTTCCCCGACGTGCCCCACCGCATGACGCGCGAGGAGATCGACCGGCGCCACCCGGCGCTCCTGCCGACGCTCGCCAACCACCCCGGCGTCGGCTTCCTGCTGGTGCGCGGCGAGGACCGCGGGCCCCTCGTCCTGGGCGCGCGCGGCGCCGAGGTGTACCTGGACGAGCTGCCCGCCGACGCCGGTCCCGGCGCCCTCGGGCCGCTCGCCGACTTCGGGCCCGGCGCCGCCGACGCCGTGCGGCGCACCGACGGCTTCCCGCACACCGCCGACATCATGGTCAACTCCGCGTACGACCCGCTGGACGGCGAAGTCCTCGCGTTCGAGGAGCAGATCGGCTCGCACGGCGGGCTCGGCGGCGCCCAGTCCCGGCCGTTCCTGCTGTCCCCGCTCGTCCTCTCGCCGCCCCTCGCGCAGGGCGCCGAGGGCGCCGACGGCACCGCCGAACTCGTCGGTGCGGAGGCCGTGCACCAGGTCCTGCGGCGCTGGCTGCGCGAGGCGCACGGGCCGGAAGTGCCCCGCGTCACACCTGCGGATGATCGCCTTCCGGACCCTGTGGCACCGACAGCATTTCCCGCCCCCGACCACGTCGTACAGGACAAAACGCAGTGATTTTGCGGCGTGCCCCCGGTGCCCGACCATGGGCCCGCGCCCGGTGATCCCGGGCGGCAGGCACGACGAGAGGCGCACCACCCCATGCACGACACCGGAACCGCACCACCGTCGGCTCCGGCCCCGCAGCAGGACGCGGCGACCGCCGCGCCGCACGACGACGGCAAGCACGCGCGCCGCTTCGGCCTCCCCACCGCCATCTGCCTGGTCATGGGCAACATCATCGGCGGCGGCATCTTCCTGCTCCCGGCCTCCGTCGCGCCCTTCGGCACGATCAGCCTCGTCGCCTTCGCCGTCCTGACCGCCGGGGCCATCGCGCTCGCCCTCGTCTTCGGCCGTCTCGCCGCCCGGGACCCGCGCACCGGCGGCCCCTACGTCTACGCGCGGGAGGCCTTCGGCGACTTCGCGGGCTTCCTCGCGGCCTGGTCGTACTGGATCACCACCTGGGTGTCGAACGCGGCGCTCGCCGTCGCCGCCGTCGGCTACCTCGACGTCCTGATGCCCGTGACCGACCACAAGGGGACCGCCTGCCTGGCCGCGCTCGGGCTGCAGCTGCTCCCCGCGCTCGCCAACCTCGCCGGGACCCGGTACGTCGGCGCCGTGCAGCTCGTCGCCACCGTGCTCAAGTTCCTGCCGCTGCTGCTCGTCGCCTTCGGCGGGCTCTTCTTCTTCGACCCGGCGAACCTCGGGCCGTTCCGGGCGAGCGACGACGGCGCGCTCGGCGCGGTCTCCGCCTCCGCCGCCATCCTGCTCTTCTCGTACCTGGGCGTGGAGTCCGCCGCCGTCAGCGCGGGCGAGGTGCGCGACCCGCGGCGCAACGTCGGCCGCGCCACCGTCCTCGGCACGCTCGGCGCCGCCCTCGTCTATCTGCTCGGCACCCTCGCCGTCTTCGGCACCGTCGCGCACGACAAGCTCGTCGGCTCCACCGCGCCGTTCACCGACGCCGTGAACGCGATGTTCGGCGGCTCCTGGGGCGGCACCGCCGTCGCGGTCGCCGCGCTCGTGTCCATGGTCGGCGCGCTCAACGGCTGGACGCTCCTGAGCGCCCAGACGCCGTACGCCGCCGCGAAGGACGGCCTGTTCCCGAGTGCCTTCGCCACCAAGCGGCGCGGCGTGCCCACCGTCGGCGTCCTCGTGACCGTGGTCCTCGCCTCGCTCCTGACCGTCTACAACTACACGGCGGGGCCCGCCGGGGTCTTCGAGGTCCTCGTGCTCGTCACGACGTTCACGGCCACCGTGCCCTATCTGCTCGCCACCGCCGCGCAGCTCTACTTCCTGGCCTCGGGGCAGCGCGAGCGGGTGCGCCGCGGGCGCCTGGTGCGCGACGCCGTGCTCGCCTCGGCCGCGTTCGGCTTCTCGATGTGGCTGGTCGCGGGCGCCGGGTACGCGGCCGTCTACCAGGGCGTCCTGTTCCTCTTCGCGGGCGTCCCCGTGTACGCGTGGATGGCGGCCCGCAAGAAGCGGGCCGCCGGCCACTCTCCCTCCTAGCGGGTCCTGCCCCGACGCGTCACCGTGCCAGCGGAGCCGTCACCCAGCGCTGCGTCCTGAAGCCGTCCTCGGGGCCGATCTCGATCAGCTTGCGGGCGGCCGGGTACGCCTCGTTGCCGACCACCTCGTAGCCCACGCGGAACGTGCCGGGCACGTCCCTGACCTCGGGCCGCCGCTCCCGCGCGACGGCCGCCCCGTCGTCGCCGTCGTCGCCCGCGCCCCGCACCGCGAGGTCGGCGAGCAGCCGCTCCTGGGCGAGCGCGAGGGCCTCCCGCGGGTCGCGCGCGGCCGGGGCCCCGGCGGCCGGGGCGCCCTCGGCGGCGGGCGGCGCCACGCGGCTGCTGGGCTCGCGGGCCGTGCCGGTCGCCGTGCGCGTGGACAGCTGGGCCTGCACGACGGTGCCGTCGTTGTCGAGGCCGACCCGGATCACCCCGCGGTCCGGGCTGATCACGGGCACGCCGTCGAAGGCCTGGCGGAAGGTGACGTGCGTCTGCAGGCTCGTCGGGACGCCGGTCTCCGAGCCGTCCTTCGTGCCGGAGTTCTGCATCAGGTCGTGCACGCTGTCGACGACCAGCTCCGCGCCCTCGGCGTGCTGCTCGGCGAACGCCCGCGCCAGCTCCACCGCGCGCTCGGTGGGCAGCGGCGTGGCGTTGCGGTGGTTCGGCTCGGCGAGCCGCACCCAGCGCACCGCGTGCGGGCCCGTGGAGACCGTGCGGTCGCCGGAGGCGGCACTGAGCACGCCCTGCCGCTCGACCTGCACCTCTTCGAGGGCCGCCGCCGGGAACTCGGCGATGCGCCCGGCCGAGGTCAGCTCGGCGCTCGGGTCGCGCGGCGCCAGCTGGACGATCTGCGCGCCCTGCGGCGCCTCGGTCGGCTCGTCGGCGAGCGCGGCGCGCGCGTAGTACCAGCGCCACGCGTACCAGTCGTCCGGCACGGCGTCGCGGAAGAAGGAGCGCTCGGTGTTGAGCCGGTTGACGGCCTCGGCCTGGGTGGCACCGACCGCGCACACGGACGGGGCCTGGCCGTGGTAGATGTCCCAGCTGCCGTTCAGCCACGCGTCGCAGAACGTCTGCCCGGACCGCCACTTCTCCCAGAACTTCTTTCCGTAGTCCGGGTTGTCGATGCTGACGGTCTCGAAGCCGAAGAGCATCCGGAAGCCGAGGTTGGGCCCGCCCCAGGTGCGGATCGGGGAGTGCCCGTCGAGCACGCGGAGCGACAGACACGTCGACCAGAAGACGTACTTCGCCTTCTCGTTGCCGAGCGCCATCCGGTTCGAGTACGCGCGGGTGCGGCCGTCCCAGGCCGCGCCGAGCGGCGCGATGAAGACGCCGCCGCCGTCCATGGTGCCGTGGCCCGAGTGGTACACGGCGCAGACGGCGTCCATGCCGTAGCGGTCCTGCCAGTTGTCGTACGTCTCCTCGTACGCCCACACCTGGACGCCGCCGTCGGCGAACCAGAAGTTGCGGTCGTAGAACTGCTGGAGGTACGCGAGGAAGCCGGTGGCGTCCTCGTGCGTGTACGACAGCGGCGAGGCGTCGGCGAACTTCTCGACGCTGAAGGCGCCCCACCAGCCGAACGTCGAGTCCCGGTCCCCGGCCGCGCCCGGCTTCTCCGGCTCCAGCGGAGACGGACCGCGGTCCGCGTAGTTCATGCGCATGGCCTTACCCCCTGGGTTCTCCCCGTCGCGTGGCTGAACCGCACGCGGTCGAGGGGGCCTAAAAGTGTCACTGCCGGAGGGCCTTGCCCAGGTGACATTCCGGCCATAGGGAACGCGTCACGGGGGTGCCGCGCCGCCCCTGTGGCCCCGCTGGCCAGGGCGTTCGCCGCCCACGTGTTCGTATCGGCCCCGCGCACCAGCGCGGCCCCCTCGAACACGGTGAGGGGGCCGCGCGGTTGGCGGAAAACGGAGGCTGTCTACTTGCCGTCTACCGGCCGAGGTAGGCGTCGAGAATCGTCACGTCCGACGCGTTGCCCTGCCGGTCGGTGACCTCGGCGCGGAAGGAGACGCCCTTGCCGCGGGCCGGGTTCGTCACCTCGGCCTTGCCGCCGGTGACCGTCAGGGCGGTCCACGTACGCCCCTTGTCGTAGCTGACGTACGCCTTCAGGGACGCGAGATTGCCACCGGCCGCATGGCCCTGGACGGTGACCGGGACGGACTGTTTCACGCCTGCCGGAGCACGGCTGTCCAGACCCACCTTCGGCGTGAAGCGGACGGTGGACACGGGCAGTTGCTCCTCCCCGTCCACGTGCCGGGAGCGGAACGTCCAGCTCGCCTCCACGCGCGAGGACACCGCCGCGAGCTTCGGGGAGCGGGTCACGGAGGCCGTCAGCCGGTACTCCGCGTCGCCCGCCGGGACCTTGAAGGCCTCGGCGCCCGTCACCGCGTCCTTCTTCTCCGCGACCTTCACGCCGTCGCGGTACAGGACCGACTTCTCGGTGGTGTAGCGCGTCCAGCCGGGGTTCCCCCGGCCGTCGGCGACGACCGGGATCCGGCCGCGCAGCTCGTCGCCCTTGCGGAAGACGCCCGTGCCGGAGCCTAGGCGCGGGCCGAAGACGCCGGTGTTGAACGTCGCGGTGTAGGCCTTCCCGGCCCGGAAGGCCCGCGCGTCCCGCTCGTAAAAGCTCTCCAGGGGGCGGTTGCCCTCTGCGTCCTTGTCGCCGTACTGCGCGAACTCGACGCCCCACTTCGCGCCGTCGAGCGCGGACACATGCGCCGTCGTGGTGCGTGGCAGCTTCTGTGGCGGCAGGATCGGCGAGATGCCGCCCGCCTCCGGGAGGTACCCGGCGATGGACAGGTCGCCCCACCGGCCGGGGGCCGACGCGCCGGAGCGGATCGTCAGCTTCGCGAAGTCGGCCCTCGTCAGGTGCCGGGTGTAGCCGGTCGCGAACCGGGTGACCTTGCCGCCGAGCATGACGTCGTAGCGCGTGTCCGCGCCCTTGCGCCAGGTCCCGAGCCACTGCTGGCCGAATCCGGCGGGGACCGCGGGGCCGAGGTGCGCGGTGCGCAGGCTCTGGAACCTCGAGATGTTGAGGGCGCCCAGCTCGTTGCCCGCGTACGTGTACCGGGCGTCGAGGAAGACCAGCTCGGCGGTGCGGTCGGCGATGCCGATGTCGACCGGCTTCGCCGTGCGGGCGTCGAGCGTCACGGTCGTCTTCTTGTTCACGACGAGCCGGGGCTGGACCAGCCAGTCCGTGCCCTTGTCGGCGTCGCGGGGGTCGACGTAGACCGCCGTGTCCAGCAGGTACGTGCCCTTCGCCACGCGGAGCCTGACGGTCCCCGAGGCGTCGTCCACCCAGTGGTTCTGGCCCTTGTCGCCGCCGGTGAGGCCCTGGAGCAGCGTCAGATAGTGCGGCGCGGGCCGCCCGTCGCGGCCGACGGTCCTCAGCGTCACCTCGTGCCGCTCGATCTCGCGCTCCACGACGGCCGCCGTGCGCACGCTCTGCCCGCCGCCGGTCGCGGTCACATACGCCGCGTACGTGCCGTTGACCGAGCCGCCGGGCCGGGTGTCCGCGACGAGGTCGACCGCGGCGGTGCCGCCCGCGGGGACCGTCAGCTCGCGCCGGCTCAGGGTGAAGAAGCCGTCGGGCGCGGGGCGGCCCTTCGGGTCGGTCGCCGCCACCGCGAGGCCGAGCGTGACGTCCCGCTCGCCGAGGTTCTCGTACGTGAGCTTCTTCGTGACGGGCTTGTCGTCGGTGTGCGGCCACAGCCGCGTGCCGAAGTCGAGCGACGTCGGCCGGGCGATCACCGTCTGGTCGACGGCCTTGTCCACGGCGATCCGGCCCGCGCCCTGCTCGAAGGGGCTGTACGCGCCGCCCCGCGCGGACGCCGTCAGGGCGCCCTTCAGCTCCGCCTGCTTCCAGGTGGGGTGCCGCTGCTTGAGCAGCGCGGCGGCGCCCGCGGCGTGCGGGGCCGCCATCGAGGTGCCGGAGATCGTCAGATAGCCCTCGGGGTTCTGCCCGACCTCCTTCTCGATCCGGCTGCCGGGGGCGGCGGCCGCGGTGATGTCCACGCCCGGCGCCGTCACGTCCGGCTTGATCGTGCCGCCGTCCCCGATCGGGCCCCGGCTGGAGAACGCCGCGAGCTTGTCGGCGCCGTCGACGGCGCCCACGGTCAGCGCTGCCTTCGCGGTGCCCGGGGAGCCGACGGTGCCGGGACCGTACTCGCCTTCGTTGCCCGCCGAGACGGCGAACAGGACGCCCTTGTCGGCCGAGAGCTCGTCGACCGCGGCCTCCAGCGGGTCGGTGCCCTCCGAGTCCCCGCCGCCCAGGCTCAGATTGACCACGTCGGCGCCCTGGGCCGCGGCCCACTCCATGCCCGCGACGATGCCGGAGTCGTCGCCGAAGCCGTCGTCGTCGAGGACCTTGCCGCTCAGGACCTTCGCGCCGGGCGCGACGCCCTTGAGCTTCCCGCCCGACGCGGCGCCCGTGCCCGCCGCGATGGACGCCACGTGCGTGCCGTGCCCGAAGCGGTCCTCGACGTCGGCGGCCGAGCTGAAGTTCTTCTCGGCAACGACCTGGTCCTTGAGGTCGGGGTGCGCGGAGTCCACGCCCGAGTCCAGGACGGCGATCTTCACGCCCTTGCCGTCGTACCCGGACCGCCAGACCTCCGGGGCGCCGATCTGCGGCACGCTCTTGTCCAGGCTCGCCTCGCGGACGCCGTCGAGCCACACCCGGCGCACCCCGGGGGCGTACCCGCGCGCGTCCGTGAGGGTGCGCCACAGCAGGGCCGCGTCCTGGCGCGGGGTGCGGAGGGCCTCCGCGTTCAGGGACGGCAGGACGCGGCGGACCGTCGTGTCCCCGGCCGCCCGGACACCGGCCCGCGCGCCGCGTGCCGCGCCCGTGTAGCCGACGATCAGTTTCAGGCCCTTCTTCTGGGCCGTGCGGGTGGCCTTCCGGCTCAGCTCCGTGATGTCGAACAGCCGCCGGTCGACCCGGCCTTCGGCGATGAGCCGCCGCGCGTCGTACGGCAGGACCAGCGTGTGGCCGCCGACCGTCTGGGTGCGCACGGGGATGTTCTCGCGGCCCTTCGCGGGGGCGAAGCCCGTCACGCGGCCCCCGGCGTCGACGGCGACGCGGTCGCCGGTGACGAGGGTGAGCCGGTGCGCGGCTCCGCCCTTCGACGACAGGGCGGGCCCCGCGGCGCCCCCGGAGGCCGCCCGGCCCCCCTCGGCCGCCGCCGGTCCTGTCAGGCCCGCCGTGAGCGCCGCGGCCACCGCTGTCGCGACGGTGACCGCGCCCACTCTCGCGCGACGGCTTCTGCGCCGACTTCCCTGGTGACTTCTGTGCTCATTTCGGTGATGGCGCACATTTCCCCAATCGAGTTCAACTTTCTTACGTAGACGATCAGTTGATGCGCAAGGTTCAGTGCGCGCCGGTGGCGTGCGCCCGCCGGGCCCCCTCCCGGGTGATCCTTCTTACGGCTCCGTACCGACCCCGTACGCCGCGATTTCCCCCGGAGTGTGATCGGATGGGGGTCACGGAACTTCACCGAAGGGATTTGGCATCGTGGCTACCACGCGCTCCGCACACACGGTCTGGGAAGGCAGCCTGACCGAGGGCTCCGGCACGGTGACCTTCGACTCCTCGGGCATCGGGCAGCAGGCCGTGTCCTGGCCGTCCCGCGCCGAGGAGGCGAACGGCAAGACGAGCCCCGAGGAGCTCATCGCCGCCGCGCACTCCAGCTGCTTCTCGATGGCGCTGTCCCACGGCCTGACCGGTGCGGGCACCCCGCCCACCAAGCTGGTCACGTCCGCCGACGTGACCTTCCAGCCGGGCACCGGCATCACGGGCATCCACCTCACCGTCGAGGGCGAGGTGCCGGGCCTCGACGAGGCGGCCTTCACCGCCGCCGCCGAGAACGCCAAGGCCAACTGCCCGGTCAGCCAGGCGCTCACGGGCACCACCATCACGCTGTCGGCGAAGCTGGCCTGACCCGCCGCCCGCACCGCGGCGAAGCCGCCGACCCCGCGCGCCGGGGCGGCGGCTTCGTCGTGTCCGAAACCCCCGCCGGGCCCGCCCGGGCGCGGCCCCGCACGCGGCATTGACAAGAACCCGCTCAAGTTTTGTGCTGGAGGGCGGAGTATCACCGCGTCGGAAGGGGTTGTTGGACATGGCACGTGCGGTCGGCATCGATCTCGGCACGACCAACTCCGTGGTCGCCGTCCTGGAGGGCGGCGAACCCACCGTCATCGCGAACGCGGAGGGGGCCCGCACCACCCCCTCGGTCGTCGCCTTCGCCAAGAGCGGCGACGTGCTCGTCGGGGAGGTCGCCAAGCGCCAGGCGGTGACGAACGTGGAGCGCACCGCGCGCTCCGTCAAGCGCCACATGGGCGACCCGGCCTGGGGCTTCCCGGAGGGCGGCGCGGTGGACGGCCACCGGTACACCGCGCAGGAGCTGTCCGCGCGCGTCCTGCAGAAGCTCAAGCGGGACGCCGAGTCCTACCTCGGCGAGGACGTCACCGACGCCGTGGTCACCGTGCCCGCGTACTTCGACGACGCCCAGCGCCAGGCCACCAAGGAGGCGGGCGGGATCGCGGGCCTCAACGTCCTGCGGATCGTCAACGAACCGACGGCCGCCGCGCTCGCCTACGGCCTCGACAAGGGGGACGACCAGACCGTCCTGGTCTTCGACCTCGGCGGCGGCACCTTCGACGTGTCGCTCCTGGAGATGGGCGAGGGCGTCATCGAGGTCAAAGCCACCAACGGCGACACGCGGCTCGGCGGCGACGACTGGGACCAGCGCATCGTCGAACACCTCGTCAGGCAGTTCAAGAACGCGTACGGCATCGACCTCGCCCGGGACAAGATGGCGCTGCAACGCCTGCGCGAGGGCGCCGAGAAGGCGAAGATCGAGCTCTCCTCGGCCAGCGAGACCGACATCAACCTGCCCTACATCACGGCCTCCGCGGACGGGCCGCTGCACCTCGCCGAGAAGCTCACCCGAGCCCAGCTGCAGGAGCTCACCGGGGATCTGCTCGACCGCTGCAAGGGCCCCTTCCACCAGGCCGTCAAGGACGCGGGCGTCCAGCTCTCCGCGATCGACCACGTCATCCTCGTCGGCGGCTCCACCCGCATGCCCGCGGTCACGGACCTGGTCAAGGAGCTGACCGGCAGGGACCCGCACAAGGGCGTCAACCCCGACGAGGTCGTCGCCCTCGGCGCGACGCTCCAAGCGGGCGTGATCCGCGGCGACGTCAAGGACGTCCTGCTCCTCGACGTGACCCCGCTGTCGCTCGGCATCGAGACCAAGGGCGGCATCATGACCAAGCTCATCGAGCGCAACACGACCATCCCCACGCGCCGTTCGGAGACCTTCTCCACCGCCGAGGACAACCAGCCCTCGGTCGGCATCCAGGTCTTCCAGGGCGAGCGCGAGATCGCCGCGTACAACAAGAAGCTCGGCGTCTTCGACCTGACCGGGCTGCCGCCCGCGCCGCGCGGGGTGCCCAAGATCGAGGTCACCTTCGACATCGACGCCGACGGGATCATGCACGTCTCGGCGAAGGACGAGGCCACCGGGCGCGAGCAGCGCATGACGGTCACGGGCGGCTCCGCGCTGCCCAAGGACGACATCGACCGGATGGTCCGCGAGGCCGAGCAGTACGCCGAGGAGGACCGCAAGCGGCGCGAGGCCGCCGAGACCCGCAACCAGGCCGAGCAGCTCGTCTACCAGACCGAGCGGTTCCTGAGCGAGAACGGTGAGCGGATCCCCGCCGACACCAGGGCCGAAGTGGAGGCGGCCGCCGCCGAGTTGAAGGACACTCTCGACGGCGGCGACACCCACGCCGTCCGCGCGGGCGCCGAGAAGCTCGCCGCGGTCAGCCAGAAGATGGGGCAGGCCCTGTACGCGGCCGCGGGCGCCGCAGGGAGCACGGCGGCGCCCCAGGACGCCGGCACCCGGGGCCCCGCCGACGAGGGCGTGGTCGAGGCGGAGATCGTCGACGACGAGGAGGCCGGGAAGAAGGGCGACGACCACGGGAAGAAGGACGGGCCCGGCGCCTCCTGAGCGGACCCGGCTACCCCCGGTCCTGGAGGTACTTGACCGTCGCCGGGTCGGCGGGCAGCAGGGTCTCGACGGCCAGCTCGGCGACGGTCACGTCCATCGGCGTGTTGAACGTCGAGATCGAGGAGATGAAGGACAGCACCCGCCCCTCGTGCTCGACCCTGAGCGGCAGCGCGAAGTGCGGCACCTGCCCGTCCGCCGCCGTGTCCTCGCCCGGGTCGAGGACCGGGTAGGCCGCCACCTCCTCGTACAGGGCGCGCAGCGCGCCCGAGCGCTGGAGCGCGATCTGCCGCTCCATCTGGTGCAGCAGGTGCCCGCGCCACTCCCGCAGGTTGCGGATCTTCGGGGCGAGACCCTCGGGGTGCAGCACGATCCGCATCGCGTTCAGGGGCGGCGCGAGCAGGTGCTCAGGCAGGCCGTCGAGGAGCGAGGCGATGCCGCGGTTCGCGGCGACCACGTCGTACGTCGCGTCGACGACCAGGGCCGGATACGGCTCGTAGCCCTGGAGCAGCCGCTCCAGGCCCGCGCGCAGCGCGCCCATCGACGGGTCGTCGAGCGGGGTCTGCCGGAAGCGGGGCGCGTACCCGGCCGCGAGCAGCAGCGCGTTGCGCTCGCGCACGGGCACGTCGAGGTGCTCGGCGAGCTTCAGGACGAACTCCTCGCTCGGCCTGGAGCGGCCCGTCTCCACGAAGCTGATGTGCCGCGCCGAGGACTCCGCGCGCAGCGCGAGCTCCAGCTGGCTGACGCGCCGCTCCTGGCGCCAGCCGCGCAGCAGCGCGCCCACCTCGGAGGCCGTGCCCGCCTCGGAGGCCGTGCCCGTGCGCGGGGCACCGCCTTTGCCGTTCCGCCTGTCGGGAGCCAGAGTTGTCATACCCCTGACGGTAATCGAGGAGTCCCGCATGGCGAACGCGAAGAAGAGTGGTGCATGACCGGCATGAACGGCCCGTGGGACCCGCTGTCGTGGGAGGCCGCCGCCGGCTACCGGGCGCGCGTGCGCGGCTGTCTGCTGGGCGGCGCGGTCGGTGACGCGCTCGGCTACGCCGTCGAGTTCGACTCGCTGGCGGCCATCCGCGCCGCCCACGGCCCGCGCGGCGTGACCGGACCGCTGCCCGACGCCGACGGCGTGTGGCGGATCAGCGACGACACTCAGATGACGCTGTTCACCGTCGAGGCCCTGGAGACCGCCCACGCGCGGGAGCGCCGCAAGGGCCTCGGCGGCGCGGCCCCCCGGCTCGTCCTTCAGGCGTATCTGCGCTGGCTGGACACGCAGCACAGGCCGGGCCCCGCGGCGGACGTACGCGGCGGCCTCGCCGCCGAGGCCTGGCTCTACGCCCGCCGCGCGCCCGGCAACGCCTGCCTCAGCGGCCTGGCCCACGCGCACGCGCCCGACCCGCGCGCCCCGCTCGGGCCGCCCGGACCGGTCAACCCGGAGTCCAAGGGCTGCGGCACCGTCATGCGCTCCGCGCCCTTCGGGCTCACCCGCGCCCCCGCCGGACGGGCCTTCGAGCTCGCCGCGCGCTGCGCGCAGATCACCCACGGCCACCCCACCGGCTCCTACGCCGCGGGCGCGCTCGCCGCGATCGTGGCGCACCTGGTCGCGGGGGACTCGCTGGAGGGCGCGGTCCTGCGCACCCTGCGGCTGCTCGCCCGGTACCCCGGGCACGAGGAGACGTCCGCCGCGCTCGCCCGCGCCGTCGACCTGGCCGCCGAGGGGGAGCCGGACGCCGCCCGGGTGGAGTCCCTGGGCGCGGGCTGGATCGCCGAGGAGGCCCTCGCCGTCGCGGTGTACGCGGCCCTGGCCGCGCCCCGGGCCGAGGACGCCCTGGCCCTGGCCGTGAACCACTCGGGCGACAGCGACTCGACCGGCTCGGTCTGCGGCAATCTGCTCGGCGCGCTGCACGGCGACCACGGCCTTCCGGGCGACTGGCTGAAAGCCGTCGAGGGCCGGGCGGTGATCGCGGCGCTCGCGGACGACCTCGCGACGGAATGCGCGCGCCGCTGAGTCCCGTGCCCGCGACGTGCTGTGGCAGGCTGACAGCGCACCCCCGACACCTAGGAAGGAGCGCGGCCATGCCTCTCGAACCGCTGTCGCAGAAGGAGATCGAGGACCGGCTCGCCGAGCTGCCCGGCTGGTCCGTCACCCAGGGCACGGGCGACGCGGGCACCTCCGGGAGCGTCCTCACCCGCTCCTACCGCCTCGGCTCGCACTACGCGGCCACCGCGCTCGTCGTCCACGTCTCCCAGGTGCAGCAGGAGCTCGACCACCACGCGGAGATCACCCTCGGCTACGACACGGTGGCGCTCGCGGTGTGCACCCACAGCGCGGGCGGCGCCCTCACCGAGCGCGACTTCGAACTCGCCCGCAGGGTCGAGGAGCTGGCGCCCGGCCACGGTGCCGCGTGACGACCGACGGGCCGGGCGGCGTGATGCTCGACTACGGCAAGGAGGCCGTCCGCTACGACGCGTCGCGCGGCGGCGAGCCCCGGGCCGCCGCCGCGGCCGAGGCGGTCCTCTCGCTGCTGGCGCCGGGCGCCCGCACCCTGCTCGACGTGGCCTGCGGCACGGGCCTCGTCACCCGGCGGCTCGCCGACCGGCCGGGCCTCGGCGTGACCGGGGTGGACGCCACGTACGCCATGGCGCGCATGGCCGCCGAGCGGGTCCCGGGCGCCGTCGTCCTGGGGGACAGCCGCCGACTGCCCTTCCCCGACGGCGCGTTCGACGCGGTGGCCACGGTGTGGCTGCTGCACCTGTTCGCGGAGCCCGCGGAGGCCGCGGCCGTGGTGGCGGAGTGCGCCCGGGTCCTCAGGCCCGGCGGCCGCTACGTCACCACCGTCGACAAGGCCGCGTCCCACGACGTGGGCAGCGACATCGACGCCGTCCTGGCGGGCCGCCCCGTCCGTGAGCCCGTGGACGGGGCCGCCCGCGTCGAGGGCTACGCCGCGGCGTGCGGGCTGACCCCCGCGGGCCGCGCCCGCTTCACCGGCCACGGCCAGGGCCGCAGCCCGCGCAGCACCGCGGAGGACCTGTTCCGCGGCTGGTTCACCAGCATCCCGACGGACAGCGCGATGGCACGGGGGTACGCGGAGCGGCTCGCGCGGCTGCCGGACCAGGACGTGCGGCGGCCCGACCCCGAGTTCGCACTGCGCGCGTTCACGAAGAGCGCCCCTGGGTGAAGGACCCGGACGCCGTTTGCCGAAACAGCAACGGAAGTGGCCGTTCGGGGAACGCCGACGCAAGCTGGCAGCGTTCGCGAAGACCAGGCGAGAGGGCGGCGGAACGATGACGGCGTACGAGACCAGGACCGGTGGCCATGACCACGAGCACGGCTCCGGCCACAGCCACGGCCACGGCCACGGCGACCACGACATCGACTGGGCCGAGATGGCGCCCGTACTGGAGCAGAACGCCGAGGTCACGGCCCCGGTGTACCAGCAGGTCGCCGCGTGGCTGCGCGAGCTGCGCACGGCGGCCGCCGAGCCGTCCCTGATCGTCGACGCGGGCAGCGGCCCGGGCGTCGTCACCAGCCTGCTCGCCCAGGCGTTCCCCAAGGCCGAGGTGGTCGCGGCGGACCCGGAGCAGGCTTTGCTGGAGCGGGCCGAGGCGCGCGCCGCCCGGCTCGGCCTGGCGGACCGGGTGCGCGCGCACCGCGCGGAACTCCCCGACGGCCTGGGCGAGCTGCCGCCCGCCGACCTGATCTGGGCGGCGCGGTCCGTGCACCACGTGGGCGACCAGGTGGCCGCGCTCACCGCGCTCGGGGAGCGGCTCGCGCCGGGCGGCGCGCTCGCGGTCCTCGAAGGCGGCCTGCCGCCGCGCAGCCTGCCGCGCGACATCGGCGCGGGCCGCCCCGGCCTGCAGGCCCGCCTCGACGCGGCCAACGAGGAGTGGTTCGCGCGCATGCGCGCGTCCCTGCCCGGCGCCACGGAGACCACGGAGGACTGGGCCGCGCTGCTCACGGCGGCGGGCCTGCGCCACACGGCGACCCGTACGTTCCTGCTCGACCTGCCCGCGCCCCTGGACGAGCGGGCGCGGGCGCACGTCATCGACACCTTCGAGCGCTACCGAGGCCTCGCGGCCGCCGAGGGGCCCCAGGCGCTCGCGGCGGACGACGTGACGGTCCTGAACCGCCTGCTCGACCCCGAGGACGAGCTGAGCCTGCACCGCCGCCGGGACGTCTTCCTGCTCGTGGCGCACACGGTGCACGTGGCGGTGAAGGAGGGCTGACCCGGGGCCCCGGCCGCCCCGGGGCCCGCAGCCTTGCACCGCGACCGTCCTCGGCCCGCCCTACGACCGCAGCTCGTCGAGCCGTGCCAGCGCGTCGCGCACGGCCTCCCGCTCTTCCTCGCCGAGTTCGCCGAGTTCGTGGGGTTCGCCGGGTTCGCCGAGCCCGATCCCGGCGGCCCGCTCCAGGAGGCGCTCCGCCAGCTCGTCGTCGCCCTGCCGCTGGGCGATGTCCCCGCGCAGCACGAGCAGCCGCAGGTGCTGCGCGGGCGTGGGCCGCTCGTCCTGAAGGGCGAGCGCGTGGTCGATGACCTTGGCGGCGCCCTCCAGGTCCTCCTTGGAGTCGACGAAGAGGTCGGCGACGTGCAGCGCCCGCGCGAAGGTCTCCTTCGGCGCTGGCCGGTGGCTCTGGTCCTCGCTGAGCTGCTGCCCGACGCGGATGCTGTTGCCCGCGGGGTCGGTCATCAGGAACTGCCGCACGCCGTACGACATGTCCTTCAGCGGCCCGATCCGGGGCAGCCCCCGCCGCGGCACCTTCCCGTACGCGGCCTTGAGCCCGGCCCGGAACGCCGCGTACAGCGCGTCCACGTCGTCGGTGAGGACATAGCACCCCGAGTACGACCCGGCGGGGTCGTACTGCTTCATGCCGAAGAACTGGAGCTCCACGGGGCCGCGTTCGACGACGGCGTACGCGTACGGGCTCTTCTGGAGGTAGGTCGTCTCGAAGCCGAGGGCGGTGTAGAAGTCGACGACCGGCTGGATGGACTGACAGGGGAGCAGCGGGATGGTTTTCTCAGCCATTCCGTCAGTCTAGTCAAACTTGAATAATCGGGGGGAGGGGATGCGTATTCGCATGCCGTGGTGGACGTAGATTTCGCCACTCCACTGCTCCGGCAGGCCTGTTGCCTCTACGTTCTGCGGCATGAGGGAGCTGATGCGCTGGGAGTCCGACGACGGGCCCGTCGTCGTGGAGATGGACTCGCGGGACGTGGGCTACCGGTCCGTCTCGCGCCGGGACGACGACGGGGTCCGGGAGGTCGAGGGCCGTTTCGAGTCGGCCCTCGGCAACGTGCGCGGCGCCGCGCTCTCGGCGCTCCGCACGTTCCGGGAGCAGGCGCTCGACCCGGACGGGATCGAGCTGGAGTTCGGCGTGAAGCTGAGCGTCGCCGCGGGTGCCGTCATCGCGAAGACGGCGGCCGAGGGGCATCTGACGGTCAAGCTGACGTGGTCGAAAGGGGGCGCCCCAGGGGGCGCGGAAGGCGCGGCACGGGGCGAATAATGGCGGACATGCACTGGCGTGCCCGCATCCACGCGGTCGGCGGCGGCCCGCCGTTGGGAGCGGGCGTGCTGGTCGACGGCGAGCGGGTGATCACCTGCGCCCACGTCGTCGACGGCCACGCCGAGGTCCGCGTGGCGCTGCCCGGAGACGGCGGCGAGGAACCGGCGCGCGTCGTGTGGAGGGGCGGCTGGCGCGCCCTCGGCGACCCCGGCGACCTCGCGGTGCTCGCGCTCGACCACCCGGTCCGCGCGGCGCCCTGCGCCCTCGCCCCCCTCGGCGCGCTGCGCCCGGACCGCGGCCGCCCCGCCCACGTGCTGCGCGCCCTCGGCTTCCCCGAGGGGCACGAGCGCGACGGCACGTACGTCACGGTGACCACCAGCGCCGACCGGCAACTGCACGGCGAATGGCTGGAGCTGGACGTCGACAAGGCCCATCTGCGCCGCCTCGACGAGGGGTTCAGCGGCGCCGGGGTGTACGACCCGGTGAGCGGTGAGGTCGTCGGCATCGTCACCGACGCGGAGCTGGAGGGCGAGCGCGGCGGCACCCAGGGCCGCATGCTGCCCCTCGACACCGTGCGCCGCCACTGGGAGGACCTGGACGACCTGCTGCCGCTTCCCTGGATGGAGCCCGCGCCGCGCCGCGAGCTGCGGAGGGTCCTCGGCGGCGGCGAACTGGCGCCCGCCGCCGTGGCGCTGGCGGTGCGCCAGGCCTTCCCGACGTTCCTGCGGGAGCTGCCCGCCTTCCGGTCGGCCTGGCACGCCGTGCGGTACGTCGCCGAGGAACTGACCGGCGAGGGCCGCGTCGAACGGCTGCTGCGCGAGCTGCGGGACCACGCGCCCGCCGCCGTCGCCGCCCGCCTCACCGCCTGGACGCGGCGCTGGCAGCCGGACGACGCCGGGCGCGGCCCGGCCGGGAGGGCCGTGCGCACCGGGTCCCTCATGGTCCGGGTGGAGCCGATGACGAAGGCCAAGAGCCTGGACCTGTCCGTGTGCGCCCTCGTCGACGGGGTCCCGGTCGGCCGCGCGGGACCCGTCCGCGTCCGCCCCCAGCAGCTGCGGACGAAGGTCGAGGCGCTGCTCGCGGCGCAGGTCGGCGCCGTCGCCGACTTCGACTGGATCGCGGAGTTCGTCGTGCCGCAGGGACTCATGGACGAGCCCTTCGAGGAGTGGCTGCTGCACGAGCCCGGCGCGGCCCGGCCCCGGGCGCTGCGCGCCGTGCCCGTCGTGGTCCGCCACACGGACCGCCTCAAACCCCTCATGGTCTGCCGCTTCACCCGCCGGCGCTGGGAGACCGTGCGGGCCCGCGGCGAGACCCGGCCCCACCCCGTCGCCTGCTCCCTGACGTGGGACTACCAGGAGTTCTACGACTGGCTCGACGGCCAGGAGCAGCTGTGCGCCCTCGCCTACGCGGCGACCCCCGGCGACGCCTGGCTGTCGGCGGCGCTCGACATCGGCATGCCCATCATGCTGTGGCGGCGGCGCGACTGCGGCGGCGGGGGCCACGCGGACTGCGCGTCCGCCGCCTTCCTCGACCGGCTCACCCAGGTGGTGTCCGCGCTCGACCCCGACCGGCTCCCGTACGAGGTCATGAGGTTGCGCAAGGAGGCCCGCTCCCCGGAGCGCGGCGGCGACGGCCACTGCGGACACCGCCTCGCGCTGTTCTGGGACGACCCGGAGCGCAGGCCCGACCCGCCGCTGGCCATGGGGAACAAGGAGAGGGGCTGAGGTGACCGCACACCCGTCGCGCGCCTGGCACGTCTACACCGGCGGCCGCACCCCGCACGACCGCGTCGACCTGCTGCCCGACCCGCCGCCCTGGCGGCGCTTCACCGGCGGCCCGCCGCTGCCCGCCCCGCCCGCCGACAGCGGCAACCGGCACGCGGCCCTCAGCTACCGCCCCGGCGCCGACGCCGTGCGCCAGGTCAACGCCGCCCTCTATCTGCGCAGGCCGCTCCTGGTCACCGGCGCCCCCGGCACCGGCAAGTCGTCCCTCGCCTACGCCGTCGCCCACGAACTCGGCCTCGGCAAGGTCCTGCACTGGCCCATCACCAGCCGCGTCACCCTGCGCGAAGGGCTGTACGCGTACGACCCGCTGACGCGCCTGTACGCCGCCGGGCGCGCCCGCGACGGGGCGGCGGGCCCCGAGCGGGCCGACGACATCGGCGACTATCTGCGCCTCGGCCCGCTCGGCACCGCCCTGCTGCCCTACGCCCGCCCCCGCGTGCTGCTCGTCGACGAGATCGACAAGAGCGACATCGACCTGCCGAACGACCTCCTCACCATCTTCGAGAAGGGGTCGTACGAACTCGTCGAGCTGGCCCGGCGCGCCGAGCCCACCGCCGAGGTGATGACGGCCGACAGCACCACGGAGCGGGTGGAGATCCGCGACGGCACCGTCACCTGCCGGGTCTTCCCCTTCGTGGTCATGACCAGCAACGGCGAGCGCGAGTTCCCGCCCGCCTTCCTGCGCCGCTGCGTGACCGTCGACCTGAAGCAGCCCGCCACGGTCGAGGAGCTGACCGCGATCGTCGGCGAACACCTCGGCGGTGTCGTCGGCGACGGCTCGGGCGCCCTGCCCGAGGGCGCGCACGCGGTCATCCGGCGCTTCTTCGACCGGCGAGGCGGCGGTCTGCTCGCCAACGACCAGCTCCTGAACGCCATCTACATGTGCCACCACGCGGCCTTCAGCGAACCGCCCGAGAGCGTGGCCGAGCTGGCCGACCAGGTCGCCCCGTATCTGAGCGGCGAGGCGACGGGCCCCGATGACGCTTGACCGGCTGCGCGCCACCCTTGAGGCCCTCGGCCCGCCGGTCACGCCCCTCGAACTCGCGGAGATGCTGTGGCTCGCCCGCACGCTGCCCGAGGCATGCGAGAGCCCCGAGGGCGCGGACGGCCCCCGGCCGCGTCCGGGCGGGCCCCGCCTGCCGCCGGACGCGCACGCGGCGGGCGGCACGGGGGAGCGGGCGCCGGTGCCGGGCCCGGAGCACCCCGAGGAGCAGGCCGCGGCCGAGGGCGACCGGGCGGCGGAGGCCGCGGAGCCCGGCGGGAGGCCCCTGCACCTGCCGCGCGGCGCCGCACGGCCCGGCACCGACGCCGACGACGTGCTCGTGCCCGCCCCGCAGGCGCTGCGCCACGAACTTGCCATCCAGCGCTCCCTGCGCCCCCTCAAGCGGCGCGTGCCCGACCCCCGCCGCCGCGTCCTGGACGAGGACGCCACCGCCGCCCGCGCCGCCGAGCGTGCCACCGCCGCCCGCGCCGCCGGACAGGCCGAGCGCCGCCCCTGGGTGCCCGTCCTGGTGCCCGCCGCCTGCCGCCCGCTGCGCCTGGCCCTCGTCGTCGACACCGGCTCCGCGATGGCCGTGTGGCGGCCGCTGGCCGGGGAGTTGCGGGCCGCGCTCCAGCGCACGGGGGCCTTCCACGACGTCCGCCTCTGGTACGTCGCCGACCTCGGCACCCGCGTCGGCCTGCGGCCCTCGCCCGGCCGCCCGGCCGTGCCCCCCGCCGCCGCTGCCGACCCCACGGGCCGTCAGCTCACCCTGGTCCTCAGCGACTGCTCCGGCCCCCACTGGTGGGCCGGGCGCGCCGGGCAGGCCCTGCACACCTGGGCGCGGCGCGGCCCCACCGCCGTCCTCCAGCCGCTGCCCGAACGCCTCTGGCGGCGCACCGCCGCGCCCACCGTGCCCGGCAGGGCGACCGCCGCGCGGGCCCACGCCCCGAACAGCGCACTCCGCTTCACCCCGCACCACGGCCGCGCCCACCGCCCCGCCGGGGCCCTGCCCGTGCCCGTGCTCGAACTCGCGCCGGAGTGGCTCGCCGACTGGGCAGCCCTGGTCGCGGCGGCGGGCGACCGGCCCCGCGACACCGCCGTCACCTACGTCGGCGCCGCCCCGCCCGCCCTCGCCGAGCCCCTCGCGGAGGAGGGCGACCTGCCGATCGCCGAGCGCGTCCTGCGCTTCCAGCTCGCCGCGTCCCGCACGGCCGCCGACCTCGCCGCGCACGTCGCCCTCTCGGTGCCCGCGCTCCCCGTGATGCGCCTCATCCAGCAGCGCGTCACCCCCGGATCCCGGCCGAGCGACCTCGCCGAGGTCCTGCTCAGCGGCCTCCTGGAACCCGTCGATCCGGAGCGCGGCCTCTACGACTTCGCCCCCGGCGCCCGCGCCGCCCTCATCGAGACCCTGCCGCGCCCCGAGTCCCTGGCCGTCACCGACCTCCTCACCCGCCTGGGCGAGGAGATCGAGTCCCGCATGGGCTCCACGGCCCGCTCCTTCCGCGCGGTGGTCCCTGTGGCGGGAGGCGGGGGCACCCGTCAACTGGGCGCGGCGGGGCAGCCGTTCGCGCTGGTCAGCGAGGAGGCGCTGGAGGTGCTTCGGGGGGTGGCGATCCGGGTGGCGCCCCGCCCGGCGGCCGGGCCGGGGCCGGGCGGGGACGCCGTGTCCTCCATGGTGGGAGAGCCCTCGGTGACCGCTCTCCCGGCGCCCCACGAGGTGTCGGCTCCGCCGGGTCTGACGAACGTTCCTCGCCCGGCGACGTTCGTGGGCCGGGCGGCGGAACTCCAGCGCCTGGACGAGAGGCTGCTCGCTCCCCGCCCGCAGCCGGAAGGCCCGCACGCGGTGGTCGTACGGGGAAGCGCGGGAGCGGGCAAGTCGGCGCTGGTCGCGCAGTGGGCAGCGGGCGACGCCGTCCGCGCGTCACTGAACCCGGTGTGGCGGCTGCGCGCGTCGTCCCTGACCGAAGGCCTCGCGGAGCTCGCCCGCGCCCTACAGCCGGAGGTCTCGGGCGCCGTGACGCGGGAGCCGATGAGCGAGTACGCCGCCGCCTGGCTGGCCGCACACCGCGACTGGCTGCTGATCCTCGACGACGCGGACAACCCGGCCGACATCGCCGCGCTCCTGGAGCGCCTGGGCACGGGCGGCCGCGTCCTGGTCACCAGCAGGCGGGCCCACGGCTGGGAAGCCGTCGGCCCTGTCCTCGAACTCGGCACCATGGAGCCGACGGAGGCCGTCGAACTGCTCCGCGTCCGCCTGGACCAGGACCTGGCGGAGGGGGACGCGCACAGCCTGGCCGAAGCCGTCGGCCGACTGCCGCTCGCCCTGTCGACCGCGGCCGTGCACATGGCGGCGGAGGGGATGTCCCCCGCCCAGTACCTGATGTTCCTCGAACGCGGTCGGACGCTGGCGGACAGGGACCGACCCGTGGCCGCGGACGCCATCCGCACCACCTTGCGCAGGGTGGACGACCCGACCGCACACCGCGTCCTGAACGTCCTCGCCCACCTGGCCCCGAAGCCGGTCCCGCTGGGCCTGCTGTCCGGCATCGACACCGCCGTCGCTCTGGAGACCTTGGAGGAGTCCGGCCTCGTCAGCACCGACGGCGACACGCTGCGCATCCACCCCCTGGTGCACGAGTTCCTCAACGAGCCGGACGAGGGCGACCCGTGGCGCGGCCCGGCGGCCCTGCGCGCGGCGCGGTCGGATGCCACGGCCTGTCTCGGCGGCGCGCTGCCGGAGGACGCCGAGGACCCGGTCACCTGGCCGCGCTGGCAGGCCCTGCTGCCGCACGTCGACCACGTGGCCGAGCGGGTCGCGCCCGAGGACGACGACGCGGACTTCGTCCACGTCCTGGAGGCGACGGCGGAGTTCGTCATCGGGCAGGGCCAGGCGGAGCGCGCCGTCGCCCTGCTGGAGCGCGCGGAGGCGGGCCGGGAGCGCGGTCCCGGGTTCGGTTCCCCGGAGAGCCTGCGGACGACACGGCTGCTGGTGAACGCGCTGCGGCGGGCGGGCCGCCTGCGGGAGGCGGTGCAGCGGTGCGAGACCGCGCGCTGGCTGCCCGTCCCGAACGACCCCGAAGCGCTTCAGGACATCCTCCTGCTGCGGGTCGAACTCGCCTCGCTCAAGCGCCAGTCGGGAGACATGGGCGCGGCGGACGAGCAGTTCGCGACGTTGCGCGAGTCCGCGTTCCGTGCCCTCGGCAGACAGGCGTCCCCCCAACTGGTCCTGCCCTGCGCGGCCATCGCGGACCTGGCCCTGGCCCTGGGGAGGTCGCACACGGCGGTGGAACTCTACGAGGCGACCCTGGCCGCCGCGCGCGGGGAGCTGGGGGAGGACCACCCGGACACCCTCGTCGTCCGGGGCCGCCTCGCCGCCGCCCTGTACGCGACGGGCGAGCGGGGGCGGGCATCGCGCGAGGGCACGCAGGTCCTCGTCGACCTCACCCGCGTCTTCGGCGCGGACCACCCCCGGGTGATCAGCGCCCTCGGCGACGTCGCCCACGCCCTGGAGGGCGGGGAGGAGACGCTGCCCGACGCCGTCAACGCCTACCGCGAGGCCCTGCGGCGCAGCCGCGCGGCGCGCGGCGGGGCGCACCCGGAGACGCAGCGGCTGTGGAGCCACCTGGTCGACGTCGAGGTGCGGGCGGGGAATCCGCAGAGCGCGGTCGAGGCGGCGAAGGAGTGGCGGTCCGTGGTGGACGAGGCGCTGGGCCCACGGCACCCCGCCACCCTGCGCGCGTCCGCGTGGCTGGCCCGCGCGTACGGGGCGAACCGCGCGTGGAGCCTGGCCATTCCGCTGTACGAGCGCACGCTGGACCTCCAGCGCGAGGTGCTGGGCGAGGACTCCCCGGAGACCTGGGAGTCCTACGACCGCCTCGCCGAGCTCTTCGCGGAGATGGGTGACGTGGCCCGGGCGCTGCCGGTGTACGAACGGGCGCTGCTCGTACGGCGGGAGAGCCTGGGGGACGAGCACGAGGAGACCCTGGCCGCGCTCGACCGCACGGCCGTCGCGCTGCTCGGCGCCGGACGCCACGACAGGGCCGTCGCCCTGCTCGACCAGGTCCTTGCCCTGCGCCGCCGGGTGCTCGGCGACGGGCACGCCGACGTGCTCAGGACGTACAGCTATCTGGGATACGCGCACCTGGAGGCGAGGGATCCCGCGCGGGCCGTCGTGACGTATCGGACCGCGCTGCACGGGTGCGTCGAGCTGTTCGGTGACGCGGACCCCCGCACCGTGGCGATGACCAGGAACCTCGTCGACGCGCAGCTCTCCGGGGGCGACCACCTCGGGGCCGTCGAGGTCCTGGAACGCGCGGTGGCCGCCCTCGCGCCCGCGCTCGGCGCGGACCACCGCGACGTCCTCGCCCTCAAGGACGAACTGGCCCGTCTGCGCCCCCGGGGAAGAGGGGGCGCGGACGGGCCGTGACGTCGCTCGCGTGCGTTATGCGACGTGGAAGTCGGCCGGGTCGGGGCCGAGCCGCCGGTCCTCGTTCAGGGCGCTGATCGCCGCCATGTCCTCCGGGTCGAGCTCGAAGTCGAACACCGCGATGTTCTCGGCGATGCGGGACGGGGTCACCGACTTGGGGATGACCACGTTGCCCAGCTGGAGGTGCCAGCGCAGGACGACCTGGGCCGGGGTGCGGCCGTGCTTCTGGGCGATCGCGACGATCGCCGGGACCTCCAGGAGGCCCTTGCCCTGGCCGAGCGGCGACCAGGCCTCGGTGGCGATGCCCTGCTGCGCGTGGTACTCGCGGGCGGCGCGCTGCTGGAGGTGCGGGTGCAGCTCGATCTGGTTCACGGCCGGGATCACCGACGTGGCGTCGATGAGGCGCTCCAGGTGCTCCGGCAGGAAGTTGGAGACGCCGATCGACTTGGCGCGGCCGTCCGCGAGGATCTCCTCGAAGGCCTTGTACGTGTCGATGTACGTGTCGTTGTCCGGCATCGGCCAGTGGATCAGATACAGGTCGACGTAGTCGAGGCCGAGCTTGTCGAGGGACTCGTCGAACGCCCGGAGCGTCGCGTCGTGACCCTGCGCGCTGTTCCAGAGCTTCGTCGTGACGAAGAGCTCCTCGCGGGCGACGCCGGAGGCGGCGATGGCCTTGCCGGTGCCCGTCTCGTTCTCGTAGACGGCCGCCGTGTCGATGCTGCGGTACCCGGACTCCAGGGCCGTCGCGACCGCCCGCTCCGCCTCGTCGTCCGGCACCTGCCAGACGCCGAAGCCCAGCTGGGGCATCTCGATGCCGTTGTTCAGGATGATCGGGGGGACCTTGCTCACGGGCTTTCGATCCTTATGCGTCGTCGGGTGGTACGTCCATGGTCAACGATCGGCGGCCGTGCCGCATTCCTGGCGGGGGATCCGGGATTCACCGGGGCAGGTCCGGGCCGTGGCGGCCCCTGGAGAATGGCCGGATATAGCTCCGACCTCATCGGTCCGAACCATTGACCGCGTCCCGTCATGCCGCGACTCTGTTGCACGTCACTGAACGCAGGCCATCCATGTGAACACGCTGTGCACAGCGATGGTGGTGTATCCCAGTGGCTCCTGAACCCCCCACTTCTTCAGGAAAGGCAGGACACGCCCATGAACAGCCACGAGACGCAGACGTCGGAGCTTCCTCCGGGCCCGGCCGCCCCCACGGCCTGGCAGACCCCCGAGTACACGGTCGTCGAGACCTCGCTGGAGGTCACCGCGTACCGCCTCGCCGACCGGTAAGCACCGGCCGTGCTGCTCCAGGTGCTCGGCACCGCGGCGGGCGGCGGGCTGCCCCAGTGGAACTGCGCGTGCCCCGGCTGTGCCGGGGCCCGTGCCCACCCCGGGCGCCGCCGACGCCACGCGTCGCTCGCCGTCCGCGCGGGCCCGGGCCGCTGGTACCTCGTCAACGCCACCCCCGACATCGGCGAGCAGATCGAAGGCTGTCCCGATCTGCTGCCCGATCCCGCGGCCGACGTCCGCCGCTCCCCGCTCGCCGGCGTCCTGCTCACCGACGCGGAGCTCGACCACACCCTCGGCGTCGCCCGGCTGCGGGAGGCCCGCGACGGCGTGGACGTGTGGGCCACCGCGCCGGTGCGGTACGCCGTCCGCGAGCGGCTCGGCCTCGGGGCCGTGCTCGGCCCCTACACCACCATCCGCTGGCGCGAGCTGACCGCCGCGGCCGTGCCTCTGGACGAGGGGGCCGAGGTCGCCGTGAGCGCGGTGCCCGTTTCGGCCAAGCGCCCGCGCTACGCGGCCGACGCCACCGGGTCCGCCGCGGAGGGGGACGCCTGGTCCGTCGCCCTGCTCCTGCGGGACACCGGGACCGGCGCCACCGCCCTGTACGCACCGGCCCTCGCCGCCTGGAGCGACGCCTTCGAGGAGGCCGCCCGCGCGGCGGACGTCGTCCTCGTCGACGGCACCTTCTGGGACGACGAGGAGCCGTTGCGGGCCGGGTTCTCGCGCACCACCGCCACCGGGATGGGCCATCTGCCGATCACCGGTCCGGGTGGCACCGCGCACCGGCTCGCGCACCTGCCGGGCCGCTGTCTGTACACGCATCTGAACAATACGAACCCCCTCGGGGACCCCGGTGCCGAGCAGCACGAGCAGCTCGCGGAGCGGGGACTCGGCGTCGCGGTGGAGCGGATGGTGATCGAGCTGTGAGGACGGCCACCCAGGACGGCACGGTGCCCGGCGAGCGCGAGCCGTGGACGCCCGACGAGCTCACCGAGCGGCTGCGGGCCGTCTCCGCCGAGCGCTACCACGACCACCACCCCTTCAACGTCCGTATGCACGACGGCGACCTCAGCCCCGGCGAGCTGCGCCGCTGGATCGCCAACCGGTTCCACTACCAGCGCCACATCCCCGTCAAGGACGCCCTGATCCTGGCCAAGTTCGACGACCCGGCCGTGCGCCGCGGCTGGCTGCGCCGGATCCGGGACCACGACGGCGAGCGCCCCGGCGACGGCGGCATCGAGCGCTGGCTGCGGCTCGGTGAGGCGGCGGGCCTCGGGCGCGACGAGCTTCAGGACGCGTCGCGGGTGCTGCCGGGGGTGCGGCTCGCCGTCGAGGGATACGTCAACTTCTGCCGCCTGCGGCCCGCGCTCGACGCCGTGGCCGCCTCCCTCACCGAGCTGTCCGCGCCGGACCTGATGCGCACCCGGATCGCCGCGTTCGAGCAGCACTACCCGTGGATCGACGCCGACGGGCTCGCCTACTTCCGCGGCCGGGTGGAACAGGGCGGCCGCGACGGACAGGAGGCGCTCGGCCTGGTCCGCGCGTGGGCGCGCACCCGGGAACAGCAGGAGCGGGCCGTGGCCGCGCTCGCCTTCAAGTGCGACGTGCTGTGGTCGCTGCTGGACGCCGTCGACCGCGGCCCCGCCGGGGCCCACGCGAAGGAGTGAGCCGCCGTGACCGACCTCGTACGACTCGACTGGCGGCCCGTGCTCGCCCGCTCGGTGATGCTCCGTCACGACCGGGTGCGCGGCGTCGACCTGCTCGTCCTGCCCGAGCGGGTGGTGGTCCTGCGCGGCGCCGCCGGAAGCATCGTGGCGCTGTGCGACGGGGAGCGTGACGTGGAGGCGATCGTCGCGGAGCTGACACGGCGTCACCCACAGGCGCCGGTCGCCGCCGAAGTGCCCGTCTTCCTGGAGCAGTTGCGGGACGAGGGGTGGCTGCGGTGACCGCCGCCGCGCCGCCCCCGGCTCCGGACCCCGCGCCGCCCCCGGCTCCGGACCCGCCCCCGGACCCGGCGCCACCTTCGGCTCCGGACCCGTCCCGGGACTCCGCCCCGCCCCCGCCCCCGGAGCCCCCCTGGGCCCTGCTCGCCGAGCTCACGCACGGCTGTCCGCTGCGCTGCTCCTACTGCTCCAACCCGACCAAACTGGTTGGTCGGTCAGCCGAGCTGTCCGGGGCGGAGTGGGCCGACGTCTTCCGTCAGGCCGGTGACCTGGGCGTCGTCCAGACCCATCTGTCCGGCGGCGAGCCGCTGTTGCGCCGCGATCTGCCGCACATCGTGGCCGCCGCCGACGGCGCGGGGATCCACACCCAGCTCGTCACCAGCGGCGTCGGCCTGCACGAGGCCCGGCTCGCCGCCCTCGTGGCCGCGGGCCTGCGCAGCGTGCAGCTGTCCGTGCAGCACACCGACCCGGGCGCCGCCCGGCGCATCGCCGGGGCGCGGGCGTCCGCCGCCAAGGAGCGGGCGGCCCGCGTGGTCCGCGACGCCGGACTGCCGCTCGGCCTGAACGTGGTCCTGCACCGCGCCAACCTGGACGCGCTCGACTCCCTCGTCGAACTCGGCCTGGCCTGGGGCGCGGAGCGCGTCGAGCTCGCCAACACCCAGTTCTACGGCTGGGCCCTGCGCAACCGCGACGCGCTCCTGCCGCACCCCGAGCAGGTGGCCCGCGCCCGCCGCACCGTCGAGCGGTGGCGGGCCGACCTCACCGGGCGCATGGAGCTGGTGTGGGTGGCCCCCGACTACGTCGACGCCACCGCCAAGCCCTGCATGGGCGGCTGGGGCGCGGTGTCCCTGACCGTCGCGCCCGACGGCACGGTCCTGCCCTGCCCGGCCGCCGCCGAGCTGCTCGGCGCGGCCGCCCCCAGCGTGCGGGAGCGGCGGCTCGACTGGATCTGGCGGTCCTCGCCCGCCTTCACGCGCTACCGGGGCGAGGCCTGGATGCCCGAGCCCTGCCGCTCCTGCGAGCTGCGGACGGTCGACTTCGGCGGCTGCCGCTGCCAGGCGTACGCCCTGACGGGTGACGCCGCCCGCACGGACCCCGCCTGCCGGCACTCGCCCGACCACGGGATCGTGCGGGCCCTCGTCGACGCCGCGCGCCGGCCCGCGCGGACCGCGGCCGACTACGCCTACCGCGAAGGAGCATCATGAAACGTCCCGCCCTGTCCGTGGCGGCGTGCGCCCTCGCCCTGGCGGGCCTCGTGGGGACCGCCCCCGCGACCCCGGCCGCCCCCACCACGACGCGCACGGCCGAGGACTGGTCCGTGGCCCTCGTCGAATCCACCATGGCCCGCCACACACCGACGTCCATCGGCGGCTGGTCGTACCCCGTCGGGCTCTACCTCTACGGCCAGTACCGCACGTATCTGCGCACCGGCGACGCGCGCTATCTGACGTATGTGAAGGCGTACGTCGACCGGTTCGTCGACCAGGACGGGAACACCGCGCAGAAGTTCACCAGCCTCGACAGCATGCAGGCGGGGCGGCTCCTGGTGATCCTGCACCACGAGACGGGCGAGGACCGCTACCGGATCGCCGCGCGCACGATCCGGGAGCGCCTCAAGGCCTACCCGCGCACCGCCGACGGCGGCTTCTGGCACGCCGACGCCGCGAGCCGCGCGCACCAGCTCTGGTCGGACGGTGTCTACATGGTGACGCCGTTCCTCGTCGAGTACGGCGCGGAGTTCGACGACGAGGCGTACGCCGACCGCGAGGCCGTCGCGCAGCTGAACACCTACGCCCGCCACCTCCAGGCGGACAACGGCCTGTTCCAGCACGCCTTCGACGAGTCGCGCACCGCGGCCTGGGCCGACAAGGAGACGGGGCGTGCCCCCGAGCAGTGGTGCCGGGCCATCGGCTGGTACGCGATGGCCGCCGTCAACGTCCTCGACGCCACGGCGAAGGACCGGCCGGGCCGCGAGGAGCTCCTGCGCACCGTGCGGAAGCTCGCGGCGGGCATCGCGCGCACCCAGGACCCGGCCACCGGCCGCTGGTTCCAGGTCGCCGACAAGGGGGGCCGGGAAGGGAACTGGACCGAGACGTCCTGTTCCAGCATGTTCACCTACGCCCTCGCGCGCGCCGCCGAGAAGGGCTACGTCTCCGCGTCGTACCGCGAGGTTGCCCGGCGCGGCCATCAAGGGGTCCTGGAGAAGATCTCGCGCGGCCCCGACGGGCTGACCGACCTCACCGACATCTCCATCGGCACGAACGTCGGCGACTACGCCTTCTACGTCGCCCGGCCCCGTCGGACCAACGACTTCCACGGGCTCGGCGCCTTCCTGCTCATGAACGAACAGCTGCGGAAACAGAGGTGAGCCGGGCATGACCCCGTCGCGAAGGGCCGTCCTGGGCGCGGCACTCGGCGCGGCCGCCACGGCCGCCGGAGCGCCGCCCGCCGGAGCGGCCGCCGTCGCATGGCAGCTGCGCTGGGCGCCGTCCGCCCGCGAGGTCGGGACCCGCGCCTTCGAGACCCTGGAGGACGACCGCGCCGACTCGCACCCCGAGGCCGCGCCGCACATCTCCGCCGAGGGCGACACCTTCCGCTTCGCCCTCCACACCGTCGACCGCGACACCAGCACCGACCGCCAGCGCCAGGAGGTCACCGGCTGCCGCACCGGCGACACCTACCTGAAGTGGCGGCGGGGCGAGACCTGGCGGGTCACCTACCGCATGTTCCTGCCGAGTTCGCTGCGGGCGACCACGACGTTCACGCACATCATGCAGATGAAGCAGCCCGGCACGGGCAGCGCGCCGCTCGTCGTGCAGTCCCTGCGCCGCTCCGGCGGCGACCAGACCATCGAACTGAAGGTCTTCGGGCAGGACGTCCTCGTCGGCCGCACGGCCCTGGAACCGCTGCACGACCGGTGGACCGATGTCGACTTCCGGATCACGATCGGCGACGGCTCGGCGGGCTCCGTGCGCTGGATCCTCATGAGCGGCGGCACGACGGTCGTCGACCGGGAGGCGTCCGGCGTGGACACCTTCCTCGCCGACCGGGTGCGGCCCAAGTGGGGCATCTACCGCTCCCTCGGCGACACCTCCGGCTCGATCCGGGACACCTACATGCTCCTGTCCGACCTGCGCGCCTACCAGCTCGTCTGACGCGTCGTACCGGCATCTCCCACCCCCCCCCCGGCCCACAGGAGGCACCCATGCACGGCACCAGCAGGCCGACCGTCCGGAGCGTGGTCCTGGCGGCCACCGCCGTCCTCACCGCGGGACTCGTGACCCACGTCCCCTCGGCGGCGGCCGCGCCGCCCGCCCCGGCCGATGAGCCCACCGGCGTCAAGACCGTCTCGAACGGCTGGACCATACCGTGGGGCACCTCCTGGCTCCCCGACGGCAAGTCCGCGCTCGTCACCGAGCGGGACGACTTCCGCGTCTGGTCGGTGTCGGCCGACGGGGCCACGAAGAAGCAGCTCGGCACGGTGCCGGAGGCGCAGACCACCGGCGGCGAGGGCGGCCTCATGGGCGTCGCCGTCGACCCGCAGTGGGCGTCCAACCACTACGTGTACGTCATGCACACCGCGGCCGAGGGCAACCGCATCGCCCGCATGACCTACGACGGCTCCTCGCTCGGCGGCTACACGGTCCTGGTCAAGGGCATCAAGAAGGCCAAGTACCACAACGGCGGCCGCCTCGCCTTCGGCCCCGACGGCCATCTCTACGCCACCACGGGCGACGCCCAGGACCGCAACCTCGCCCAGGACAAGAACTCCCTCAACGGCAAGATCCTGCGCCTGACCCGGGACGGCGAGCCCGCCCCCGGCAACCCCTTCGGCACGCTCGTCTACAGCCTGGGCCACCGCAATCCGCAGGGCATCGCCTTCGACCCGCAGGGCCGCCTGTGGGAGGCCGAGCTCGGCGACGCCACCAGGGACGAGCTGAACCTCATCAAGCCCGGCAAGAACTACGGCTGGCCCACCTGCGAGGGCACCTGCAACGTGTCCGGGATGACCAACCCCAAGCAGACCTGGGGCGTCGCCGAGGCCTCGCCGAGCGGCGTCGCCGTCGTGGACGGGGCGGTCTACATGGCGGCCCTCAAGGGCGAGCGCCTGTGGCGCGTCCCCATCAACGCCGACAACGAGAACGTCGGCTCCGCCAAGGCGTTCTACGTCGGCCGGTACGGCCGCCTGCGCGCGGTGACGGCCGTGCCCGGCGCGCAGGCGCTGTGGCTGTCCACGACCAACGCCGACAACAACGGCGGCCGGCCCGACGGCGCGGACAAGATCCTGCGCGTCTCGATCGGCTGACCCGTGACCCACCGGCGGGCCGCCACGGGCCCACCGGACCGGTCCGTCAGGGGTACAGCGCCGCGACCTCGTCCGCGTACGCCTGCTCGATGGCCTTGCGCTTCAGCTTGAGGGAGGGCGTGAGCAGGCCGTGCTCCTCGGTGAACTGGTGCGCCAGGATCCGGAACGTCCGGATCGACTCGGCCTGCGAGACCAGGGTGTTGGCGGCGACCACCGCGCGCCGCACCTCGGTCTCCAGGTCCGGTTCGCGCACCAGGTCGGCCAGGGCGAGCGGGGGCTTGTCGCGCAGGGCGAGCCAGTGGTCGACGGCCTCCGCGTCCAGGGTGACGAGCGCCGCGACGTACGGGCGGTCGTTGCCGACGACGATGCACTGCGCGACCAGCGGATGGTCGCGCACCCGCTCCTCCAGCTGGGCGGGGGACACGCTCTTGCCGCCGGAGGTCACCAGGATCTCCTTCTTGCGGCCGGTGATCGTGAGGTAGCCGTCCTCGTCGAGGGCGCCCAGGTCACCGGTGGCGAGCCAGCCATCGTGCAGGGCCGCGTCGGTGGCCTTGGGGTCGTTGAGGTAGCCCTGGAAGACGTGGGGGCCGCGCAGCCACACCTCGCCGTCGTCCGCGATGTGCACGGTCGTGCCCGGGACGGCCTGGCCGACCGTGCCGTAGCGGGTGCGCTCGGGCGGGTTGGCGGTCGCGGCGGCCGAGGACTCGGTGAGGCCGTAGCCCTCGAAGACGGTGACGCCCGCGCCCGCGAAGAACAGGCCGAGGCGCCGGTCCATGCCCGAGCCGCCGGACATCGCGTGCCGCACCCGGCCGCCCATCGCCTCGCGCACCTTGGCGTACACCAGTTTGTCGAAGAGCTGGTGCTGCATCCGCAGGCCCGCCGAGGGTCCTGGCCCGGTGCCGAAGGCCTTGGCCTCCATCGCGTCGGCGTACTTCACGGCCACCTCGACGGCCTTGTCGAACGGGCCCGCCCTGCCCTCCCGTTCGGCCTTGCGCCGGGCCGCGTTGAAGACCTTCTCGAAGATGTACGGCACGGCGAGGAAGAAGGTGGGCCGGAACGCGGCCAGGTCCGGGAGCAGCGCCGCCGCGGTGAGGCTCGGCTGGTGCCCCAGCTTGACCCGGCCGCGCACCGCCGCCACCTGCACCATGCGGCCGAAGACGTGCGCGAGCGGCAGGAACAGCAGCGTGGACGCCTCGTCGCCGCGCTTGGAGTGGAACACCGGCTCCCAGCGCCGGATGACCGTGTCCACCTCGAACATGAAGTTCGCGTGGGTGAGCACACAGCCCTTGGGGCGGCCCGTGGTGCCGGAGGTGTAGATCACGGTGGCGACGGAGTCGGGCGTGACCGCGCGGCGGTGGCGGTGCACCACCTCGTCGTCCAGGTCGCGGCCCGCCTCGCCGAGCTCGCGCACCGCGTCCCCGTCGAGCTGCCACAGACAGCGGAGCAGCGGAAGGCGGTCCACGACCGAGCCGATCGTCATCGCGTGGTCCTCGTGCTCGACCATGGCCGCGGTGACCTGCGCGTCGTGCAGCATCCAGAACACCTGCTCGGCCGACGACGTCGGATAGACGGGGACGACCTGCGCGCCGACCGTCCACAGGGCGAAGTCGAACAGCGTCCACTCGTAGCGGGTGCGGCACATGATGGCGACCCGGTCCCCGAAGCGCACGCCCTGGGCGAGCAGCCCCTTGGCGAGCGCGAGGACCTCGTCGCGGAACTGCGCCGAGGTCACGTCCCGCCAGACGCCGTCGTCGCCCTTGCGCCCGAGCACGACGCGGACCGGATCCTCCAGGGCATGGTCGAAGACGGCGTCGGCAAGGCCGCCCACCTTGGGAGCCGACGCCAGGGGAGGGTTCGTGAACTCGCGCAATGGTGCTCCTTGTGGCGCTCCGCACAGCGCCGGTGACGGTACCCCACCCCAGTCCCTTCCGGGAGGGGGGTGGGGAACGGGCCAACTGGCACGATCGTCACAGGTCAGCCGGTGAAATGCGGCCACAAGGGGAAGGGCCGGACAGTTTCCTGACGGATGAGTAAGTTTCGGTGGGGTAATCTCCACCGAATCTGTACGCGGAAGTTACGCCTGGAGCTGCTTCGCGGGCGTGCCCTCGACCGTCCGTTCGGACTCGGCGGGCCCCTGACCTGCGTCGGCCGTCCGCTTGGTCCGGACCATCACGAGGACCGCGACCCCCGCCACGAGGCCGGTGATCCCCGCCGTGAGCGAGGCGCCGTTGAGCCCGGACGCGAACGCCTCGCGCACGCTGTGCTCGGAGATCGCGCCCCGGACGGCCGCCGCCCCGCCGCCCGCCACGGTGTGTGCCGCGTCGTGGCCGAGCGCGTCCTGCATCCGCGAGGTCAGGACCGTGCCGAAGACGGCGACGCCGAGGGCGTAGCCGAGCTGCCGGAAGGTGTTCACCGCGCCGCCCGCCATGCCCGCGTCGCGCGGGGGCACCGCGGCGAGCGCGGCGCCCGCGAGCCCCGGCGAGACCAGACCGATGCCGACGCCCGCGAGCACCAGGCCCGGCACGAGCGCGCCCCAGGACGAGCCCGCGTCGAGTACCGCCATCGCCAGGCCGCCCGCGCCGATCAGGAGCAGCCCGACGCCGATGACGTACCGCCCCGGCACCCCGTGCAGCAGGCGCCCGCCGACCGCCGCCACCACGAACGACGTGGCCGACAGCGGCACCAGGACCAGGCTGCCGTGCACCGGGCTCATGCCGAGCACCGTCTGCAGCCAGATCGAGAGGTACGGGATCACGCCGAACGCGGCCGCGTTGTAGCCGATCGCGCCGATCAGGACCCCGGTGAACGCGGGCTTGCGCAGCAGCCGCAGATCGAGCAGCGGATACGCGGCGCGGCGCTCCACCACGACGAAGGCGAGCAGCGCGAGCGCCGCCACCGCGAGCGTCACCCCGGTGCGCGCCGAGGCCCAGCCGACCGTCGACGCCCGCACCACGCCGAACGTGAGCGCGCCCGCGAACAGCGCGAACGTCGCCGTGCCCGCCCAGTCCACGCGCCGCTCCGCGCGCCCGCGCGACGGCGGCACCGCGCGCAGCGTCAGCCACACCGCGGCCACGCTCACCGGCAGGTTGACGAAGAAGATCCAGCGCCAGCCCGGCCCCTCGGTGAGCAGCCCGCCGACGATCGGCCCGAGCGCGGCGGCGGCACCGCTCACCGCGCCCCACAGGCCGAGCGCCACCGAGCGCTCCTTGCCCTGGTAGGCGGCGCCGAGCAGCGGCAGCGTCGTGGCGAACATCGCGGCGGCCCCGAGGCCCTGCACCGCGCGCGCCGCCACCAGCAGCTGCGCGTCGGCCGCGAGCCCGCAGCCGAGCGAGGCGACCGCGAAGACGACGGTGCCCGCGAGCTGGACGCGCCGGTGCCCGACCACGTCGGCGGCGGCGCCGATGCCGAGCAGCAGCGCGGCGAGCGCGAGCGCGTAACCGTCGATGACCCACTGCAGATCGCTGAGCGAGGCGTCGAGCGCCCGCGCCATGTCGGGCAGCGCCACGACCACGATCGTCACGTCGAGCAGCAGCATGAACGTGCCCAGGCACACCGCCGTCAACGGCCCCCATGAGCGCATGGTCTTACTCCCGTTCCCTGGTCCGTACGCCACCGGGCGGTGGCTCCGATGCCGTACGATCCGTGACGGCCGGACGATCGTGACGGCCATGGGCCGCACGGCGGCGGTATCCGACATCTCAGGGGTGCATGACGATGGAATCCTCCATACTCGACGCACTGGACCAGAAGCTGCTCCAGGCCCTGGAGACCGACGGGCGCGCGCCGTTCAGCAAGATCGCGGCGGTGCTCGGCGTCTCGGACCAGACCATCGCGCGCCGCTTCCGGCGGCTCACCGCCGAGGTCGGGCTCCGCGTCGTGGTGCTGCGCAACGCCGAGCGGCTCGGCCAGGACCACTGGATGCTCCGGCTGCGCTGCGCGCCGGACGGCGCGCAGACCATCGCGCACGCGCTCGCCCGCCGCCCCGACACGTTCTGGGTGGGCCTGGCCTCCGGCGGTACGGAGGTCCTGTGCATGACCAAGCCCCGCACCCAGGGCGATCACGACCTGCTGCTCGGCAAGCTGCCGCGCACCCCGCACATCGTGGAGATCCGCGCGCACCAGCTCCTGCACACGTTCTTCGGCGGGCCGTGCGGCTGGCTGGGCAAGCTCGCGCCGCTGAGCGCCGCGGAGCTCGCGGCGCTGACGCCGAAGCTCCCCGAGCGGTCCGAGGGGCCGGTCCGGATCGCGCCGGAGGACGAACCCCTGGTGGCCGCGCTCGAAGCGGACGGCCGTGCCGGATACCCCGAACTCCAGCGCGCCACCGGCCTCTCGGAGTCCACGGTCAAGCGCCGTCTGACCGCGCTCCTGGAGTCCCGGGCGGTCTACGTCGACATCGAGTACAGCGCCGAGGCCCTCGGCTACCACACCGGCGCGGTCCTGTGGATCACCGCCGCGCCCGCCGCCCTGCACGCCGTCGGCAAGGCCCTGGCCGGACACCACGAGATCGCCTACGCCGCCGCCACGGCCGGCCCCTCCAACCTGGTGGCGACGGCCGTCGCCAAGGACACGGCGAGTCTGTACGCCTACCTCAGCGGGAAGATCGGCCGCCTGGAGGGCGTCCAGCACGTGGAGACGACGCCGTTCCTGCGCCGGGTGAAGCAGCTGACGTACCAGCCCACGCGCTAGGCGCGCCCGCGCTGCAACCGGTCCCCGCCCGCCAGGATCGCCGCCGCGAGCGCGTCCGCCGCCGTGTGGGTGCCCGGTGCGGCCGGGCGCCGCTCGCCGTGCCGCAGGACGAAGTCCACCGCGCCGAGCTCCGGCAGGCCGAGCCGGTCGGAGACCCGCACCAGGCCGGGCGGGACCAGGCCGCGCGAGTGCGCCATCACGCCGAGCCCGGCGCGCGCGGCGGCCACCAGGCCGTTCAGGCTGCCGCTGGTGCAGGCGATCCGCCAGGGGCGGCCGCTGTCCTCCAGGGCCCGCAGCGCGAGCGCCCGGGTGATGCCCGGCGGCGGGTACACGATCAGCGGCACCGGGCGCCCCGGGTCCAGGCGCAGCCGCGGCGCACCGATCCACACCAGGTCGTCGTGCCAGACCAGTTCGCCGCGCGGGTCCTTCGGGCGCCGCTTGGCGAGGACGAGGTCGAGCTTGCCCGCGTCCAGGCGCTCGTGCAGCGTGCCGGACAGCTCGACCGTCAGCTCCAGGTCGACCTCCGGGTGCTCGTGCCGGAAGGATTGCAAGATGTCGGTGAGCCGGGTCAGGACGAAGTCCTCGGACGCGCCGAAGCGCAGCCGCCCGCCGAGGCGGGCGCCGGTGAAGTGCGCCGTGGCCTGCTCGTGCACCTCCAGGATGCGGCGCGCGAAGCCGAGCATCGCCTCGCCGTCCTCGGTCAGCTCCACGCGGTGCGTGTCCCGCGCGAACAGCGGCCGCCCGGTCGCGTCCTCCAGGCGCCGCACGTGCTGGCTGACCGTCGACTGGCGCAGGCCGAGCCGCCGCGCGGCCTGCGTGAAGCTCAACGTCTGGGCCACCGCGAGGAACGTACGCAGCTGAGCGGGGTCGTACACCCCGCCAGGTTATCGCGGTACGTGATGACAGTCAGAGCGGTCTACGGGATTCCCGATGACGTGGAAGAGGAGGACCATGGAGAGGGCACGTACCGGGTCCGGCCCGTGGACGGGCCCGAAGAACCGAGACCCCGAGAGCACGGAGCCCTGTGAAACGCCCGTCCTGGCCGTCGTGGATGCCGGTCGACCCCTTCATCGCGGTGCTGCTCGCCACCGTCGGCCTCGCCGCGCTCCTGCCCGCCCGGGGCACCGCGGCCGACGTCGCGTCCGGGGCCTCCACCACGGCCGTCGCGCTGCTGTTCTTCCTCTACGGCGCCCGCCTCTCGACCCGGGAGGCGCTGGACGGGCTGCGGCACTGGCGGCTGCACCTCACCGTGCTGCTGTGCACGTTCCTGGTGTTCCCGCTGCTCGGCCTCGCCGCCAAGGGACTCGTGCCGCACGTCCTGACGCCCGCGCTCTACAGCGGCTTCCTGTTCCTGACCCTGGTGCCCTCGACGATCCAGTCGTCGATCGCCTTCACCTCGCTGGCGCGCGGCAACGTGCCCGCGGCGATCTGCGCGGGCACGTTCTCCTCCCTCGCCGGGGTGGTGCTCACCCCGCTGCTCGTGGCCTGGCTGCTCGCCGACACCGGCGGCGGCTTCTCCGCCGACGCGTTCGTGAAGATCGTGCTCCAGCTGCTCGTGCCGTTCCTCGCCGGGCAGGTGCTGCGGCGCTGGATCGGGGGCTTCGTCACGCGGCACAAGAAGGTCCTGAGTCTGATCGACCGGTGCTCGATCCTGCTCGTCGTCTACACCGCGTTCAGCCAGGGCATGGTGCGCGGCATCTGGAGCCAGGTCACCCCGGCCCGGCTCGCCGCGCTGCTCGGCCTCGAGGCGGTGCTGCTCGCGCTGATGCTCAGCCTGACCTGGTACGGCGCGAAGCGGCTCGGCTTCGACCGCGCCGACCGGGTCGCCATCCAGTTCGCGGGGTCGAAGAAGTCCCTGGCGGCCGGGCTGCCCATGGCCAGCGTCCTGTTCGGCGCGCAGGCCTCGCTCGCGGTCCTGCCCCTGATGCTCTTCCACCAGATGCAGCTGATGGTCTGCGCGGTGATCGCCAAGCGCCGCTCCCACGACCTGGAGGAGTTCACTCCGGCCGGGCCAGGCGCAGCGTCACGAACCGCGGCCGGTACAGCTCCACGTTCCGGTTGACGTTCGCCTGCCCCGCCGCCGTCGCCGTGGCGTCCGGCGCGTTCACGTCGTAGCTCAGGACGAGGCGGCCGCCGCCGCTCAGGGCGGGGTGCGCCTGCGGGTTGTACGCGGCCGAGTCCGCGGGCAGCGGCGGCGCGAAGCCCTTGGCGGGGCCGTACCAGGGCCCGCTCGGCGAGCACGCCCAGTACGACGTGACGGTGGTCAGGCCCCGCGCCCCCGCCGCCATCGTGAACAGCACGTACGTGCCGCCGTCCCGGACCACGGTGAACGCGCTGCCGACCCCCTTCTGGTCGTCGTCGCCGAGCACCGAGCGCGGCTTCGCCCCGGCGCGCGACCAGTCGCCGCCGTCCCAGTAGCGCCAGGCCGCGGGGTCGCCGAGGCCGCCGTGCGGGACGCGGGCGACATAGGCGCGCGAGGAGGGGCGCGAGGCGGTCTGCGCGTCGTTGCCGCCGAAGACGTACGTCCAGTCGCCGTCGTCGACCGTGGTGGTGCCGTACAGCACCCGCCGCTCGGGGTCGGCGACGCCGCGCTGGTCGGAGATCTGCGTGATCCCTTCGAGGGCGAGGTCGGGCAGGGTGAGCGTGGCGACCTCGGTGGCGGCGGGCACCCCGAAGATCCACGGCGCGGGGCCCGCGGCCCGGGTCCACAGCAGCACGCGCACGACCTGCTCGTCGCCGCCCGGCGTGCGCGGCTCGACCTTCGCGGCGACCGGCCACCGCCACTGCCCGGGCGCGGGGTCGGCGAACAGGGGCGTGGGCAGGGTCCGCTCCAGGGCTCCGGAGCGGGACGTCACCACCCCGGAGTTGCGGACCATCGGGGCGCCGCCGTCGCGCCACTTGTGCGGCTTGCCCTGCTGGTTGGGCGGTGGGTGCACCCGGCCGAGGAAGGTGTCGGAGAACAGCCACAGGACGCGCCCGTCGGGCAGCTTCACCGAGTGGGTGCCGTCGCCGCCGCTCCAGTCGTCGTCGCGCGCCGCGTCGTCGCCGTACGCGGCGAACGCGTCGGTCAGGCCGGTCTCGGGGCGCCAGGACTCCACGCCGCGGGCCGTGCACGCCGCCGGGCCCTTCCGGTCGTCCTCGTCGTCCGGAAGGGCCGTCAGGAGCACGGCCGCGCAGGCGAGCACCGCCAGCAGGGCGACCCACAGCACGGGTGAACCGGGGCCGCCCCGCTGCCGGTTCGCCGCCGTCGGACCGGTGAGCGGGCGTGTGGCTTGGGACACGCCCGGGACGCTAGTTCCTCGGGCGCACGCGGTCCATGGGCAGCCAGGCGACGGTGTCCGGTGTCACAGCGGACCGGCCGGCCCGCCGCTCGCCGGGGTCGGCCACCGAGGCGAGCCCGTCCACCTCCGCGTCGGTCAGGGCGCGCTTGAAGACCCGTACCTCGTCGATGGCTCCGGCGAAGTGGGCCCGGCTGTCGACGCGCTGCCCGATGTGCACGCCGAACGGCGAGTTGCGGCTGACCGTGCCCGGCACGTCGGGCCGGGACAGCTCGGTGTCGTCCACGAACAGCGTGAGCTCCCCGTCGGCGCGCCGCAGCACGGCGTGGTGCCACGCGCCGTCGTTGTACGCGCCCTGGGTGCTCAGGGACGCCGAGCGGGGCGGCGTACCGCCGTCACGGGTGGTGATCAGACCGGTGACGCGGCCCGCCGCGGGTTCGCCGCGCAGCCACACCTGGGGCTGGTTCGTGCCGACGCCGCCCATCCACAGCATCGGCTGCTCCCCGCTGGTGGCGGAGTAGCGGAACCACAGGGACAGGGTGAAGTCTCCCGAGCCCAGCGGGAGTTGGGGCCTGAAGCGCAGGCGTACCGCGTCGTCGGTGCCGTCGAAGGCGAGCGCGTCGCCCGTGACGCCGTCGGTGCGGCGCGCGCCGCCGAGCACCGCGGCCCCGGGCGCGCCGGGAGCCCAGTCGCTCGTGTGCGGGTCGGGGCCGCGCCGCGGCTTCAGCCAGTCCTCGGTGAAGCGCGCGAAGCGGATCTCGTCGCGGGCGTCGACCGGGCCGCCCTCGTACATCAGGCCCACGTGGTCGGCGTCGGCCTGCACCATGTCCGAGTAGCCGGACCAGTCGGTGGTGACGACGGTGCCGCGGTCGAAGCTGTCCCAGGTGCGGCCGCCGTCGTAGGAGGACCGGACGGTCATGGTGCGGCGCCGGTCCGGGTCGCCCGGGCAGGCGAGCAGGAGCCGGTCGCCGAGCCGCAGCGTCGAGCCCTGCACCTGGGGCGTGTACAGGTCGGGCTGGGGGCGGAAGGGCGCGATGAAGCTGTCGCCGCCGTCGCGGCTGACGGTGTGGGAGCGGTGCCCGAGGTCGGTGCCGTCCTGTTCGCGCCCGCTGACGTAGATGGAGCCGTCCTGACGCTCGGTGACGGTCATCTCCGACGGCTTCTGCCGGAACGTGCCGTCGGCGGCGTCCACGGGGTACGAGTCGGTGGCGCCGATCCGCCACCGGTCGCCGCCGTCGTCGCTGACGATGAGCGCGGCGTGGTTGGCGGTGACCCGGCTGCCGTTCCACGTCTCGGCGTTCACGGCGAAGACGAGGCGGCCCTTGTGGCGGCCGCGGGTCAGCTGCAGGCCGTGCACGGGCCCGGTCGCATACCAGGAGTTCCAGCCGGCGGGCAGGATCTCCTTGCTCAGGTCCCGCGGCGGCGACCAGGTCACGCCGTCGTCGTCGCTGTACTGGAGGTGCGGGGTGCGGTCGCACGGCACCTCGCAGTTCTTGCCGTCCGTGCGTCCCGTGTTGTACGTCTCCGCGAGCACGACGCGGCCCGTGTCCCGGTCCACGATCGGCGTCGGGTTGCCGTGGGTGTTCCCGGCGCCCTCGTTGATGACCTGCATGGGCCCCCAGGTGCGGCCGCCGTCGTGGGACCGCTTGAGGACGAGGTCGATGTCGCCCGCGTCGCTGCAGTCGTTGACACGGCCCTCGGCGAAGGCGAGCAGCGTGCCCTTCGCCGTCTTCACCACGGCCGGTATACGGAAGCAGGTGTACCCGGGATCCTGGGAAGCCTTGAAGAGGACCTGTTGCTCGAAGGGCGGCAGCGCCCGGTCACCGGCCGCGGCCGAGCCGCTCAGCGCCGACGGCAGGGCGAGCGCGGTGAGGGTGGCCGTGGTCAGCGCGGCGACGGTGCGCCGGGGCGTGCGGAGGCGGGCAGGGGGTGCGGCGAGGTCGAGCCGGGGAGGTCTGGGGCGTGCGCGGTGTCTCAGGGGCATTCGGCGGCCCTTCGTAGTGACCATATCGACCGGACATATGGACATCCCATGTCCAAGGTGCGGGGCGCCGACGCTACTTGGGCCGCTGGGGCCGCACAAGAACCGCGCGTGCAGCTGAAGCCATACGGGCGAGCGGGTCCGGAATCAACCCTCCTAACGGGTGAGAATGCGGCTGGAGTGACCACTCCGTCGGCCGCTACGGGACGAGGACGACCTTGCCGAGGTTGGCGCGGGACTCGATGGCCTCGTGCGCCCCCGCCGCCTCCTCCAGGGGGAACGCGGCGTGCACGGCGGGCCGCAGCGCGCCCTCCCCGAACAGCCGCCACAGCTCCCGGCGCCACGCCTCGTAGGTGTCCGGGCGTCCCCGGGCGATGAGTGCCATCTGAAATCCCGTCACGGACTTGGCGCCGACGAGCAGGTCGTACGCCCGCACGGTGCCGCCGCCCGAGCTGTAGGCGACCAGGCGGCCGAAGGGGGCGAGCGCGGCCAGGGCCGGGGCGAGCAGCTCGCCGCCCACCGCGTCCAGGCAGTAGTCGACGGGCTCGCCCCAGCTCTCCCGGTCGTACGTGACCACCTCGGTGGCGCCCAGGGAGCGCACGAAGCCGGCCTTGGCGGGGTCCGACACGGCGCCCACCACCCGCCCGGCGCCGCCGAGCGCGGCCAGCTGCACCGCCAGATGGCCCACGCCGCTGGCCGCCCCGGTGATCAGCGCGGCCTCGCCGGGCGCGGGCCGCGCCGCCTGGAGCGCGCCGTAGGCGACCAGGCCGCTGCGGACCAGGGCCACCGCGTCGGTCGCGCTCGCGCCGTCCGGCACGGGGGAGGCCATGGCGGTGTGCAGCAGGGCGTAGTCGGCGTAGCCGTGCCCGAAGGTCAGCCCGGTGACGCGGTCGCCGGGCGCGAAGCCGGTGACGCCCGGGCCGAGTCCGGCCACCTCGCCCGCGATCTCGCCGCCGAGCGGTATCGGCTCGGGGGACTCGCGCACCTTGCGCACGACGGGCAGCGTCACCCCGGCCGCCGCGACGCGCACGAGCAGCTCGCCCGGCCCGGGCGTGGGCACGGGCACCTCTTCGAGCCGCAGGACCTCCGGGCCTCCGGGCCGGTCGTACCGAACGCGACGCATGCGTGTCTCCTCGGGGCAGAACCATTGGGATGCCCAACGATAACCACAGTTTCATGGGGAAGTCCAACGATTCTTCGGTACGCTCCTCCCATGCGTGAGACCCCGCCCGCCCCGTCCACCATCCGCACCCTGCCCAGCTGGCTGCTCGGCCGCGCCGCCGCCCGCGGCCGCGCCCTGGTCGCCGACGCCCTCGCGGCCGAGGGCCTGCGGATGTGGCACCACGTGGTCCTGTCCGCCGTGGCCGACCTCGGCCCCGTCGCCCAGGCGGAGCTGGGCCGCAGCGTGTCGCTCGACCCCAAGGACATGGTCGGCGTCCTCAACGACCTCCAGGACGCGGGCCTGGTCGACCGCACGCCCGACCCCAAGGACCGCCGCAAGAACGCCGTGACGATCACGGAAGAGGGCCGTCGCACGGTCCAGCGCTGCGCCCGCGCCGCCCAGAGGGCCAACGCCGACCTCCTGGCGCCGTTGTCGGAGGAGGAGCGCGCGCGCTTCACGGAGATGCTGACGCGGGTGGCGGCGGTGGAGTCGCCGGACGTGAACCGGCAGGGATCAAGCCCGTCCGGCGTTTGAGGACGAGCGCGCAGCGCGGTGACCCCAGCCGCAAGCGGGGCGCAGCCGGGGGCGGGGCCCCGGGGCCCCGCCTAGCCCCGGTCGGCCATGGCCTGCAAGGCCACCCGGTGCTCGCCCGCGTACACGTTCATGGAGGCGCCCCGCAGGAACCCCACCAGCGTGAGCCCCGTCTCGGCCGCGAGGTCGACGGCGAGCGCCGAGGGCGCCGAGACGGCCGCGAGCACGGGGATGCCCGCCATCACGGCCTTCTGTGCCAGCTCGAACGAGGCGCGGCCCGACACGAGCAGGACCGTCCGGGACAGCGGCAGGCGGCCGCTCTGCAGGGCTCGCCCCACCAGTTTGTCGACGGCGTTGTGGCGCCCCACGTCCTCGCGTACGTCGAGCAGCTCGCCGTCCTCGGAGAACAGCGCGGCCGCGTGCAGGCCGCCGGTCCGGTCGAAGACGCGCTGGGCCGCGCGCAGCCGTTCGGGAAGCTCCGCGAGGAGTTCGGGGGTGAGCCGCAGCGGGTCGGGGCCGTCGTCGACGGCCCAGCGGGCCGTCGTGCGGACCGCGTCCAGGCTGGCCTTGCCGCACAGGCCGCACGACGAGGTCGTGTACACGTTCCGTTCGAGGGTGATGTCCGGGATGGCGACGCCGGGTGCGGTCGACACGTCCACCACGTTGTACGTGTTCGAGCCGTCCTGGGTGGCGCCCGCGCAGTACACGATGTTCCGCAGCTCGTCCGCCGCGCCGAGGACGCCCTCGCTGACGAGGAAGCCCGCGGCGAGCGCGAAGTCGTCGCCCGGCGTGCGCATGGTGATGGCGAGCGGCCTGCCGTTGAGGCGGATCTCCATCGGCTCCTCGGCGACGAGCGTGTCGGGCCGCTCGCTGACCGCGCCGTCGCGGATGCGGAGGACGCGGCGGCGCTCCGTGACTCGTCCCATGTCGATCAGTCCCGGTTCTGTCCGTGCTGGTGGCCGGAGCGGCCCTTGCTGGCGAGGCTGCCGTGGGTCGCCGGGCCGCCGGGCGGCGAGGTGACCTTCACGTTCTCATTGTCCTGCACGCGTGACGCGCGGTGGCAGCCGACTCCGCGACGCGGGCACGCCGGCTCCGAGGGGGCGGCTCCGGGGCCGCGCCCGGTGAAGTCGCCGCGAGGGCTGGGGGCCCGTACGCCGTGCCGCTTCATGGAATATTGTCTACAGTATGGAAGTTGGGGCGGCAAGGGCCCCGTGCGACATCGCATACCGTCGACGAATCCCGGCCCGCCCCCTTCCCAACGGCCCGCCGGATTCCTACCGTTCGGGATCATGAGGCCCCCCGTCGCACCTCCCGGCTGGAGCCGGTGGCTCGTGCCGCCCGCCGCCCTGTCGGTGCACCTCTCCATCGGCCAGGCCTACGCCTGGAGCGTCTTCAAGCCGCCCCTGGAGTCCGCGCTCGACCTCAGCGGCACCCAGAGCGCGCTGCCGTTCCAGCTCGGCATCGTCATGCTGGGCCTGTCCGCCGCGTTCGGCGGCACGCTCGTGGAGCGCAACGGCCCGCGCTGGGCGATGTCCGTCGCGCTCGTCTGCTTCTCCTCCGGCTTCCTGCTCGCCGCGCTCGGCGCCGCGACACGGCAGTACTGGCTCGTCGTCCTCGGCTACGGCTTCGTCGGCGGCATCGGGCTCGGCATCGGCTACATCTCCCCGGTGTCCACGCTGCTCAAGTGGTTTCCTGACCGGCCCGGCATGGCCACCGGCATCGCGATCATGGGCTTCGGGGGCGGCGCGCTCATCGCCTCGCCGTGGTCGGCGCGGATGCTGGAGTCGTTCGGCACGGACTCCTCCGGCATCGCGCTCGCCTTCCTGGTGCACGGCCTGACGTACGCGGTCTTCATGGCGCTCGGCGTGCTCCTGGTGCGGGTCCCGGCGCCACAGGGCACCCGCGGCCCGGCCGCGGCGGACGCGTCCGGCGGGCCCCAGGTGTCGGCCCGCGAGGCCGTGCGCACCCCGCAGTTCTGGTGTCTGTGGGTCGTGCTGTGCATGAACGTGACCGCCGGGATCGGCATCCTGGAGAAGGCCGCGCCGATGATCACGGACTTCTTCGCCGACTCCTCGACGCCGGTCTCCGCGTCGGCGGCCGCCGGGTTCGTCGCCCTGCTCTCGGCCGCGAACATGGCGGGCCGCATCGGCTGGTCGTCCGCCTCCGACCTGCTCGGGCGCAAGAACGTGTACCGGGTCTACCTGGGCGCCGGCGCGCTGATGTATCTGCTCATCGCCCGCTTCGGCGACGACTCGAAGCCGCTCTTCGTCTGCTGCGCGCTGGTCATCCTCTCCTTCTACGGCGGCGGCTTCGCGACCGTCCCCGCGTATCTGAAGGACCTCTTCGGCACCTACCAGGTGGGCGCCATCCACGGCCGTCTCCTGACGGCCTGGTCGCTCGCCGGGGTCCTCGGCCCGCTGATCGTGAACTGGGTGGCCGACCGGCAGGAGGGCGCGGGCAAGGAGGGCGCGGCCCTGTACGGGCTCTCCTTCTCGATCATGATCGGTCTGCTGGTCGTCGGGTTCGTCGCCAACGAACTGGTCCGGCCCGTCCACCCCCGCCACCACCTCGCCGTGCCGAAGGAGGCCGCCGATGACGACACCGCCGAGCCCGCCGCCCGCTGACGGGGGCGCCCCCGCGCCGCCGCCGCGCCGCCGCGCGCTGATCCTGGGCTCCTGGCTCTGGGTGACCGTGCCGCTGGCATACGGCCTCTATGAACTCGTACACAAGGCCAGACAGCTCTTCACCGGGTGACGCGATGATGAGAAGCATCCAAACGAGCGGTCCCAATCCTGTCGCATTACGTCACCTGCTACCCGTGAGTCGCTCAGCAGACTGGACGGTCCCGTACTTCCGGCACCACGAGGGGACCCGCCCATGCCCGGCTCACGCATCGCCGCCGTCGGCCACTACCAGCCTGCCAAGGTGCTGACCAACGACGACCTGGCGGGCATGGTGGACACCAGCGACGCGTGGATCCGTTCCCGGGTCGGCATCCGCACCCGGCACATCGCGGGCCCCGAGGAGCCCGTCGACGAGCTCGCCGCGCATGCCGCCGCCAAGGCCCTGGCGGCGGCGGGCCGGGCCCCGGCGTCCGTGGACCTGGTCGTCGTCGCCACCTCCACGGCGGTCGACCGCTCGCCGAACATGGCCGCGCGCGTCGCCGCCCGGCTCGGCCTGCCCTCGCCCGCCGCGCTGGACGTCAACGTGGTCTGCGCGGGCTTCACGCACGCCCTCGCCACCGCCGACCACGCCGTACGGGCCGGGGCCGCGACCCGCGCCCTGGTCATCGGCGCCGACAAGATGTCCGACATCACCGACTGGACGGACCGCACCACGTGCGTCCTGGTCGGCGACGGCGCCGGCGCGGCCGTCGTCGAGGCCTGCGGCGAGGACGAGGAGCCCGGCATCAGCCCCGTGCTGTGGGGCTCCGTGCCGGAGATGGGGCACGCGGTGCGGATCGAGGGCCAGCCCGCGCGGTTCGCCCAGGAGGGCCAGAGCGTGTACCGCTGGGCGACGACGCAGCTGCCGCCGCTGGCCCGCGCGACCTGCGAGCGGGCCGGGCTCACCCCCGCCGACCTAGCGGCGGTCGTCCTGCACCAGGCCAACCTGCGCATCGTCGAACCGCTCGCCGAGCGCATCGGCGCCGTGAACGCGGTGGTCGCCCGCGACGTGGTCGACTCGGGCAACACCTCGGCCGCGTCCGTGCCGCTCGCGCTCTCCAAGCTGGTCGAGCGGGGCGAGATCGTCACCGGCGACCCGGTGCTGCTCTTCGGCTTCGGCGGGAACCTGTCGTACGCGGGGCAAGTCGTGCGCTGCCCGTGACGCGGGCCGCGGCGGGCCCAACTCCCTCTGGCCCTGGCCGCGGTGCTCGGTAAACTGTAGACAAAAGCCCATGCCCAGGAGGCGCAGGAGGGGGACGGGATGTTGTCCGCAGGACTGCCGCAGGGGACGGTGCCCAAGCTGGAACGGCCCGGCCCGCTGCGCGAGCGCGTCTACGAGGCGCTGCTCGAACTCATCACCACCCGCGCCCTGAGGCCCGGCCAGCACCTCGTCGAGAGCGAGCTGGCCGGGCACCTCGGCGTCTCCCGGCAGCCCGTGCGCGAGGCCCTCCAGCGGCTCAACACCGAGGGCTGGGTGGACCTCAGGCCCGCGCAGGGCGCGTTCGTCCACGAGCCGACGGAGGAGGAGGCGGACCAGTTGCTCACGGTCCGTACGCTCCTGGAGGCGGAGGCGGCCCGCCTGGCCGCGGCGAACGCGGGCTCCGCGGGCATCGCCGCCCTCGAAGAGCTCTGCGCCCGGGGGGAGTCGGCCGTCGCCGACGGGGACGTCGACCTCGTCGTCGCCACGAACGCGGCGTTCCACGCCAAGGTCATGGAGCTCGCGGGCAACGTGGTCCTCGCCGAGCTCGCGGGCCGGGTGGACGGCCGGGTCCGCTGGTACTACACGCCGGTGGCGCGGCAGCGGGGCATCCGTTCCTGGGTCGAGCACCGGGAGCTGATCGCGGCGATCGCCGCGCGGGACGAGGCGCGGGCCATGGCCGTGATGCGGGCCCACACGGAACACACCCGCCGCACCTACCACGACCGCGCCCCCGCCTGACGGGACGCCGCCCTCCAGCGGCAGCACCCGGTTCGGGAAGGGGCGGGCCGGGGGCGCGCCGCGAGGTCCCGGCTTTGTCCTGCCGCAGGAGAAAGTAGAGGGCAATTCGCGCGCAAGTTCTTCCCACCCCCGGCACCCGCTGCTACGTTCCCCTCGAAAGCCCAACACGCAAGAGGGACAAGGCCGATGAGGCGGGAGGGGCGCGTGAGACGCATGACGGCTCGACCCGCCAACGCGCACCAGGCGCGCCTGCTGCGCCTGCTGCGCGACGGCGGCCCCAACTCCCGCGCCCAGCTGGGCGACCAGGTGGACCTGTCGCGGTCCAAGCTGGCCGTGGAGGTGGACCGCCTCCTGGAGACGGGCCTCGTGGTGGCCGACGGCCTCGCCGCGTCCCGCGGCGGCCGCCGCTCGCACAACATCCGCCTCGCCCCGAACCTCCGCTTCCTCGGCGTGGACATCGGCGCCACCTCGGTCGACGTCGCCGTCACCAACGCCGAGCTGGAGGTGCTCGGCCACCTCAACCAGCCCATGGACGTGCGCGAAGGCCCGGTCGCGGTCTTCGAGCAGGTCCTCGTCATGGCCGCGAAGCTGCGGGCGTCGGGCCTCGCGGAGGGCTTCGACGGCGCGGGCATCGGCGTGCCGGGCCCCGTCCGCTTCCCCGAGGGCGTGCCCGTGGCCCCGCCGATCATGCCCGGCTGGGACGGCTTCCCCGTGCGGGAGGCGCTCAGCCAGGAGCTCGGCTGCCCGGTCATGGTCGACAACGACGTGAACCTGATGGCGATGGGGGAGCAGCACGCGGGCGTGGCCCGCTCCGTGGGCGACTTCCTCTGCGTCAAGATCGGCACCGGCATCGGCTGCGGCATCGTCGTCGGCGGCCAGGTGTACCGGGGCACGACCGGCAGCGCGGGCGACATAGGCCACATCCAGGTGGAACCCGAGGGGCGCCCCTGCGCCTGCGGCAACAAGGGCTGCCTGGAGGCCCACTTCAGCGGCGCCGCGCTCGCCCGTGACGCCCAGGAGGCCGCCCACCAGGGCCGTTCGCCGGAGCTCGCCGCCCGCCTGGAGGCGGCGGGCGCGCTCACGGCCGCCGACGTCGCCGCGGCGGCCGCCGCGGGCGACCCCACCGCGCTCGACCTGATCCGCGCCGGCGGCAACCGCACCGGCCAGGTCATCGCGGGCCTCGTCAGCTTCTTCAACCCCGGCCTCGTGGTGATCGGCGGCGGCGTCACCGGCCTCGGCCACACCCTGCTCGCCGCGATCCGCACGCAGGTCTACCGCCAGTCGCTGCCCCTCGCGACCGGCAACCTCCCCATCGTCCTCGGCGAGCTCGGCCCCGCCGCCGGAGTCACCGGCGGCGCCCGGCTCATCAGCGACCACCTGTTCTCACCGGCCTGACCCGCCCCGCGGACACGGCGGCGGCCCGCCACCGCGCACCTCACCCCGGCACACCCAGTACAGCGCGCACCCTGCTCTGCCCTGAAACCGGCCACACCCGTACGAGGGAACCGTCATGGCACCAGAACCACCGCTGCTCCGCATGTCCGGCATCACCAAGTCGTTCCCCGGCGTCCGCGCGCTCGACGGCGTCGACCTGCACGTACAGGCCGGTGAAACGCACTGCCTGCTCGGTCAGAACGGCGCGGGCAAGTCCACGCTCATCAAGGTCCTCGCGGGTGTCCACCAGCCCGACGGCGGCACGATCGCCTGGCGCGGCGACCCGGTCACCCTGCGCTCGCCGATCGCCGCCATGCGGCTCGGCATCGCCACCATCTACCAGGAACTCGACCTGGTGGAGCACCTGTCCGTGGCCGAGAACGTCTTCCTCGGGCACGAGCCGACGGCCGCCGGGTTCGTCGTCCGCAGGGGCGCGGCCCAGGCGTCGACCGCCGCTCTGCTCAAGCGACTCGGGCACGCCGAGATCAGCCCCGCCCGCCTCGTGGGGGAGCTGTCCGCCGCCCAGCAGCAGATCGTGTCGATGGCCCGCGCGCTCTCGCACGACGTACGTCTCATCGTCATGGACGAGCCGTCCGCCGCGCTCGACCCGGACGAGGTCGACAACCTCTTCCGCATCGTCGGCGACCTCACCGCCGACGGCGTCGCGGTCGTGTACATCTCGCACCGGCTCGAGGAGATCCGCCGCATCGGCGACCGCGTCACCGTCCTGAAGGACGGCCGGGCCGTCGCGGCCGGGCTGCCCGCGCGGCAGACGCCGACGCGCGAGATCGTCGCGCTGATGACGGGCCGCAGCGTGGAGTACGTCTTCCCGAAGCGGCCCGAGGAGGACGCGCGACAGCCGCCGTCCGAGCCGCTCCTCACCGTCCACGGCCTGGCCAGGGAGGGCGAGTTCGCGCCCCTGGACCTCGCGCTGCGGCCCGGGGAGATCGTCGGGCTCGCCGGGCTCGTCGGCTCCGGCCGGTCCGAGATCCTGGAGACCATCTACGGCGCGCGCAGGCCCACCGCGGGCCACGTCCGCGTGCACGGCAAGGCCCTGCGCCCCGGCAGTGTCCGCGCGGCCGTGCGCGCCGGGCTCGGCCTCGCCCCCGAGGAGCGCAAGGCGCAGGCCCTGCTGATGCTGGAGTCCGTCACGCGCAACGTGTCGGTGTCGTCCATGTCCCGCTTCTCGCGCGGCGGCTGGCTGGACCGGGGCAAGGAGCGGGAGGCCGCCCGCGCCGCCACGCGGGAGCTGTCGCTCAGGCCCGACAACCCCTCGGCGCCCGTACGCACGCTGTCCGGCGGCAACCAGCAGAAGGCCGTCCTCGCCCGGTGGCTGCTGCGCGGCTGCCGGGTCCTGCTGCTCGACGAGCCGACGCGCGGCGTGGACGTCGGCGCCCGCGCCGAGCTGTACGCCGTGGTGCGGCGGCTGGCCGACGAGGGCCTGGCCGTGCTGCTCGTCTCCAGCGAGCTGCCCGAGGTCCTGGGCCTCGCCGACCGCGTCCTGGTGCTCCGCGAGGGCCGGGTGGTGCACACCGCGCCCGCGCGCGAGCTGGACGAACACCGCGTACTGGACCTGGTCCTGGCGTCGGGCACGGCGGCGGGCCGACCGGGCGCACCCGGCACAGCGGCGGGCCGGGCGAGCCCGGGCGGCCCCGAAGACCGGGCAGGCCGCGAGGGCCCGGCTGGCCCCGAAGGCCCGGCTCGCCCCGAAGACCGGGGAGGCCCCGAAGGCCCGGCTGGTCCCGAAGGCCGTCGAGGCCCGGAAGACACCGTCACCGCGGAAGGGAGCCCGGAGTCATGACGCAGCCCGCATCGCCCGCCCGGCCCGTCACCGAGAAGAGCCCCCCGGCGGACGGCGCGCGCGGCCCCCTGTGGGCCCTCGTCGCCCGCGCCGACCTGCGGACCCTGTCGCTGCTCGGCGTCCTGGCCGTCCTGATCGTGATCGGCGGCGTCACCCAGCCCGACGCGTTCCTCGACACCGACAACGTCCAGTTGATCCTCACCCAGGCGTCCGTCATCGGCGTCGTCACCGTCGGCATGACCTTCGTCATCATCTCCGGCGGCATCGACCTGTCCGTCGGCGCGATCGTTGCGCTCGCCTCGGTGTGGGCGACGACCGTCGCCACCCAGGAGTACGGCTTCGCGGGGATCCTCTTCACGGCCGTCGTCGTCGGCCTCGGCTGCGGGCTCGTCAACGGGCTGCTCATCGCGTACGGCGGCATGGTGCCGTTCATCGCCACGCTCGCCATGCTGGCCTCCGGGCGCGGCCTGGCCCTGGAGATCACCGACGGCAAGACCCAGATGGTCACCGTCGACGGCGTCCTGAAGCTGGGCGAGCGCGACGCGTACGTGCTCGGCGTCCCGCCGCTCGTGCTCGTCTTCGCGGGCGTGACCCTCGTCGGCTGGCTGCTGCTCAACCGCACCACCTTCGGGCGCCGCTCGGTCGCGGTGGGCGGCAACGCGGAGGCCGCGCGCCTGGCCGGGATCGACGTCCGGCGGCAGCGGCTCTACCTCTATCTGCTCTCGGGCCTGTGCTGCGGCATCGCGGCCTTCCTCCTGATCGTCCTGTCGGGCTCGGGCCAGAACACCAACGGCAACCTGTACGAACTCGACGCCATCGCCGCCGCGATCATCGGCGGCACCCTGCTCAGCGGCGGGCGCGGCACCATCACCGGCTCCGTGCTCGGCGTGCTGATCTTCACCACGATCACCAACATCTTCGCGCTCAACAACCTGGAGACCGCCGTCCAGCAGATCGCCAAGGGGGCGATCATCGTCGCCGCCGTCCTGGTGCAGCGCCGTACGGCCACCACCTGAAGGGGTCACCGCCATGCCACACAGCACGAGTCGCAGAGGGCTGCTCTTCGGGGCAGCCGCCGTGTCCGCGGGGGCCGTCCTGACGGGCTGCACCAGCAACGAGCCGAAGGACTCCGGCAGCGACGGCGCGCTCGCGGGCGACAACCGGCCCGCCGACGACAAGCCCGGCAAGGAAGTCACCATAGGCTTCGCCGGACCACAGGCCGACCACGGCTGGCTGAACGCCATCAACGACAACGCCAAGGAGCGGGCGAAGAAGTACGAGGACGTCACCCTGGAGGCCACCGAGGGCTCCAACGACACGGCCGCCCAGATCGGCCAGGTCGAGACCCTCATCAACAAGAAGGTCGACGTCCTCGTCATCCTGCCCGCCGACGGCAAGGCCCTCACCCGGGTCGGCCTGAAGGCCATGAAGGCCGGGATCCCCGTGGTCAACCTCGACCGGATCTTCGCCTCCGCGCAGGCCTACCGCTGCTGGATCGGCGGCGACAACTACGGCATGGGCCTCAACGCCGGGCACTACATCGGCGAGAAGCTCAAGGGCACGAAGAACGCCCGCGTCGTGGAGCTCGCCGGGCTCGACAACCTGGAGCTGACCAAGCAGCGCACCAAGGGCTTCGACGACGCCCTGAAGAACTACCCCAACATCGAGAAGGTCGCCCGGCAGGCCGCCGAGTTCACCGTCGAGTCCGGCCAGGCGAAGATGGCGCAGCTGCTCCAGGCGCAGAAGGGCATCGACGCCCTGTGGAACCACGACGACGACCAGGGAGTCGGCGCCCTGCGCGCCATCAAGCAGGCCGGCCGCGACGACTTCCTGATGGTCGGCGGCGCGGGCGCCCTCTCCGCGTTCCAGGAGATCAAGGCCGACCGGGGCGTGCTGAAGGCCACCGTCCTGTACCCGCCGACGATGGCGGCGTCCGCGATCGACCTCGCCCGCGCGCTCGGCCAGGGCAAGGGCATCGGCGGCATGGCCGAGTACGAGATCCCCGCCTCCATCACGCTCTACTCGGCCGTCGTCGACAAGGACAACGTCGACCAGTACATGTCCACCGGCTTCAAGTGAGGTGTCCCCAGCCCGCGCATGACCCGCGAACCAGGCGTCGACGCGCCGACCAGGAGGAGTTACCGCATGAGTGAGACGGAGCACGAGGCCGCTTCCGGGGCCGCCGCTTCCGGGGCCGGGCCGGCGGGGGACCCGGTGGCCGCGCGGCGCCGCCTCGGCGTCGGGATGGTCGGCTACGCCTTCATGGGCGCCGCCCACTCCCAGGGCTGGCGGACCGTGGGGCGCGTCTTCGACCTGCCGGTCGAGACGCGGCTGGCGGCGGTCTGCGGCCGTGACGGCGCGGCCGTGCGCGCCGCCGCCGACCGGCTCGGCTGGGCGGCCGCCGAGACCGACTGGCGCGCGCTCATCGCCCGGGACGACGTCGACCTCGTCGACGTCTGCACCCCCGGCGACAGCCATGCGGAGATCGCCATCGCCGCCCTGGAGGCGGGCAAGCACGTGCTGTGCGAGAAGCCGCTCGCCAACACCGTGGAGGAGGCGGAGGCCATGGTCGCCGCCGCCGAACGGGCGCGCACCCGCGGGCAGCTGGCGATGGTCGGCTTCAACTACCGGCGCGTGCCCGCCCTCGCGCTCGCCCGCGAGATGGTCGCCGCGGGCCGCCTCGGGACGCTGCGTCACGTACGCCTCACCTACCTCCAGGACTGGCTGGTCGACCCCGGTTTCCCGCTGACGTGGCGGCTGCGCAGGGACCGGGCGGGCTCGGGGGCCCTCGGCGACCTCGGCGCGCACATCGTGGACCTCGCGCAGTACCTGACGGGCGAGCTCGTCGCGGGCGTGTCGGCCCTGACGGAGACGTTCGTACGGGAACGGCCGCTGCTGGAGGGCGCGTCGAGCGGGCTCGCGGCGGGCGGCTCGGGGGCGGACGGCACAGGGACGGGCGGCTCGGGGGCGGGGGAGGCCGGGGCGGGCGGCGCGCGGGCAGGCGGTGCCGGGGCGGGCCGGGGCGCGGTCGGCCAGGTCACGGTCGACGACGCCGCCGTCTTCACGGCCCGCTTCCCCTCCGGCGCCCTCGCCACCTTCGAGGCCACGCGGTTCGCGGCGGGCCGCAAGAACGCGCTGCGCCTCGAACTCAACGGTTCCGACGGCTCGTTGGCCTTCGATCTGGAGCGCCTGAACGAGCTCTCCTTCCACGACCACACCGAACCCGCCGCGTCGGCCGGGTTCCGCCGCATCCTCGTCACCGAGTCCACCCACCCCTATCTGGCGGCCTGGTGGCCGCCCGGCCACGGCCTCGGCTACGAGCACACCTTCGTGCACCAGGCCCGCGACCTGCTGCACGCCATCGCCACCGGCGCCGCGCCCGAACCGTCCTTCGCCGACGGGCTCGCCGTGCAGCGGGTGCTCGCCGCGGTGGAGGAGAGCGCGCAGAAGAACTCCGTGTACACGCCGGTGGCGGCCGCACCGGTGGCGACCTGAGTACGGCCCGAGTACGGCCCGAGTGCGATCTGAGTCCCGCGACAGCCCGCGACGTCCGACGTCGGGAAAGGAACCGGTCATGCCCCGCTCGTTCACCCTCTTCACCGGCCAGTGGGCGGATCTGCCCCTGGAGGAGGTCTGCTCGCTGGCCCGCGACTTCGGCTACGACGGCCTCGAACTCGCCTGCTGGGGCGACCACTTCGAGGTCGACAAGGCCCTCGCTGACCCGTCGTACGTGGACGGCCGCCGCGCGCTGCTCGACAAGTACGGCTTGAAGTGCTGGGCCGTCTCCAACCACCTCGTCGGGCAGGCGGTGTGCGACGCCATCATCGACGAGCGCCACCGCGCGATCCTGCCCGCCCGCATCTGGGGCGACGGCGACGCGGAGGGCGTGCGGCGCCGGGCCGCCGCCGAGATGGCCGACACGGCGCGCGCGGCCGCGGCCTTCGGCGTGCGGACGGTGGTCGGCTTCACCGGCTCCGCGATCTGGCACCTGGTGGCGATGTTCCCACCCGCGCCCGAGTCGATGATCGAGCGCGGCTACGAGGACTTCGCGGAGCGCTGGAACCCGATCCTTGACGTGTTCGACGCGGAGGGCGTCCGCTTCGCCCACGAGGTCCACCCGAGCGAGATCGCGTACGACTACTGGACCACGCGGCAGGCCCTGGACGCCGTCGGCCACCGCCCCGCCTTCGGCCTCAACTTCGACCCGTCGCACTTCGTGTGGCAGGACCTCGACCCGGTGTCGTTCCTCTGGGACTTCCGCGAGCGCGTCTACCACGTCGACTGCAAGGAGGCCCGGCGCCGCCTCGACGGCCGCAACGGCCGCCTCGGCTCCCATCTGCCGTGGGGCGACCCGCGCCGCGGCTGGGACTTCGTCTCGGCGGGCCACGGGGACGTCCCCTGGGAGGACGTCTTCCGCATGCTGCGCGCCATCTCCTACGACGGCCCGATCTCGGTCGAGTGGGAGGACGCGGGCATGGACCGCCTCCAGGGCGCCCCCGAGGCCCTCCGCCATCTCAAGACGTACGACTACGAGCCCCCGGCAGCCTCTTTCGATTCGGCCTTCGCGAAGTAGTTCCTTCCGAGCTGGGCTGGGGCCCTTCAGCCCGTCCGGCGTTCGAGGACGAGGCGCGGAGCGCCGAAAGGCGGGGGCGCGGGGGCGGCAGCTCCCGGTTCGGGAAGGAGTGGGTCTGGGGCGCACCGCGAGGAACACCCACTTTGTCCCGCCCAAGGAAGAAGCCCAACACCCCCGCCGCACAAGGGCTATCCGCCACGGACAAACGCGGCTACCGTCGCTGAGGTGTACAGGACATAACTCCCGGGGTGACGGCGCACCCCGGGCGCCAGGCACCAGCCAGTCCCACACGGCCCCCGACCGGAGGACCCCGTGCACAGACCGCGCCCCACCCCCCGCAAGGCCCTCGCCCTGCTCACCGGCACCCTCCTCACCGCCGCAACCCTCACCGTCGCCGCCCCCCACAGCACGGCCCAAGCGCCGTCGCCACCGCGCGCGGAGGACTTCCAGCAGGTCACCCTCGCCAAGGGCGAGCCGGAGATGGGCGAGCCCATGACCCTCGCCGTGCTCCCCGACCGCTCGGTCCTGCACACCTCCCGCGACGGCACGGTGCGCCTGACGGACGCCAGGGGAGAGACGAAGACCGCCGGGAAGATACCGGTGTACTCGCACGACGAGGAAGGCCTGCAGGGCGTCGCCATCGACCCGAACTTCCGCAAGAACAGGGCGGTCTACCTCTACTACGCCCCGCCCCTGAGCACCCCCGCGGGCGACGCGCCCAACGACGGCACCGCGGCGGACTTCAAGAAGTTCGACGGCGTGAACCGGCTGTCCCGCTTCGTGCTCAAGCCCGACGGCACCCTGGACCTGGCCGGGGAGAAGAAGGTCATCGACGTCCCCGCGAGCCGCGGCATCTGCTGCCACGTCGGCGGCGACATCGACTTCGACCGGCAGGGCAACCTCTACCTCTCGACCGGCGACGACTCCAACCCCTTCGCCTCCGACGGCTACACCCCCATCGACGAGCGCGCGAGCCGCAACCCCGCGTACGACGCCCAGCGCACCGCCGCCAACACCAACGACCTGCGCGGCAAGATCCTCCGCATCAAGGTCAGGAACGACGGCTCGTACGCCGTCCCCCGCGGCAACCTCTTCGCCAAGGGCACCGCGAAGACCCGCCCCGAGATCTACGCGATGGGCTTCCGCAACCCCTTCCGGATGAGCGTCGACAAGCCCACCGGCATCGTCTACCTCGGCGACTACGGCCCCGACGCGGGCAAGGCCGACCCGAAGCGCGGCCCGGCCGGACAGGTCGAGTTCACCCGCGTGACGAAGCCCGGCAACTACGGCTGGCCGTACTGCACCGGCAAGAACGACGCGTACGTCGACTACGACTTCGCCACCGGCGCCTCCGGCGCGGCCTTCGACTGCGCCGCCCCGCGCAACACCTCGCCGCGCAACACGGGGCTGACCCAGCTGCCGCCCGCACAGCCCGCGTGGATCCCGTACGACGGCGGTTCGGTCCCGGAGTTCGGCACCGGCTCGGAGTCGCCGATGGGCGGCCCGGTCTACCGCTACGACGCGAACCTCGCATCGCCGGTGAAGTTCCCCCAGGCCTACGACGGGAACTACTTCGCGGGTGAGTTCGGCCGGCGCTGGATCAAGCGCATCGACCAGGACGCGGACGGCGCCGTGAGGTCCATCAACGCCTTCCCCTGGAAGGGCACCCAAGTGATGGACATGGAGTTCGGCCCGGACGGGGCGCTGTACGTCCTCGACTACGGCACCGGCTACTTCAACGGAGACCACAACTCCGCCCTGTACCGCATCGAGAACGCCACCGGCGGCCATTCGCCGGTCGTCGAGGCCTCGGCCACGGTGACCAGCGGCCAGGCCCCGCTGAAGACCCAGTTCACGGCCAGGGCCACGGACGCCGACGGTGACGCGCTCACCTACGCGTGGGACTTCGGCGACGGCGGCACGTCCACCGAGCAGAACCCCTCGCACACGTACGACAAGAACGGCGTCTACACCGCGACCGTCACCGCCAAGGACCCCGGCGGCCGCACCGGCACCGCGAGCGCGCACGTCACCGTCGGCAACACCGCGCCCACCGTGAAGCTGGAACTCCCCGGCGACGGCCAGCTGTTCACCTTCGGCGACAAGGTGCCCTTCAAGGTGACCGTGACCGACCCCGAAGACAGCGCGAACGGGGCCGTCGACTGCTCCAAGGTCAAGGTCACTCACATCCTCGGCCACGACAGCCACGGCCACCCGGTCACCTCCGCGGGCGGCTGCGAAGGCACCCTCCAGACGTCCGCCGACAGCGAGCACGACCCGAACGCGAACATCTTCGGCGTCTTCGACGCCGAGTACACCGACAAGGGCGCGGGCGGCCAGCCCCCGCTGACCACCCACGACCAGAACGTCACCCAGACCCGGCACCGCCAGGCCGAGCACTACGGCGACTCCCAGGGCGTGAGCGTCATCAGCCACACCCCCGCCCACGGCGGCAAGACGGTCGGTGACATCCACAACGGCGACTGGATCTCCTTCAAGCCCTACCAGGTGGGCAACGCCACGAAGCTGACGGCACGCGTCGCCTCCGCGGGCTCCGGCGGCACCCTGGAGATCCGCGCGGGCGCGGCCGACGGCACGCTGCTCGGCAGCGCCAAGGTCGACCCGACCGGGTCGTGGGAGACGTACACCGACGTCAGCACGGCCATCACGGGCGCGCCCGCGGGGACGACCACGCTCTATCTGGTCTTCAAGGGCGCGGGCACGGGCGCCCTGTACGACGTCGACGACTTCACCTTCACCACGAGCTGAGAGGGAGGCACCGCGATGCGCGCACGCGCGCGGCTCGTCGTCGCCACGGCGGCCGCCATCCTGCTGATCGGGTGCGTCTCGGGTCCCGCACAGTCCCGGCCGGACCCCGACGACGGCGGGCGCACGGGCGGCAAGGACGGCGAACGGGTCCTGGTCTTCTCCAAGACCGCCGGTTTCCGCCACGACTCGATCCCGGACGGCATCGCCGCCGTCCGGGGCCTGGGCGCCGCCCACGGCTTCTCCGTCGACGCGACGGACGACGCCCGCGCCTTCACCCTCAAGAACCTGTCCCGCTACGACGCCGTCGTCTGGCTCTCCACCACCGGCGACGTCCTCAACTCCGCCCAGCAGACCGCCTTCGAACGCTACGTCCGCGCGGGCGGCGGCTACGCCGGTGTCCACGCGGCCGCCGACACCGAGTACGACTGGCCGTTCTACGGTGCCCTCGTCGGGGCCCACTTCCAGTCGCACCCGGCCGTCCAGCCCGCGAAGATCAAGGTCGAGGACCACGCCCACCCGGCGACGGCCCACCTCGGCGCCGGCTGGGACCGCACCGACGAGTGGTACAACTACCGCTCCAATCCCCGCACTCGGGCCCGGGTCCTGGCCTCCCTCGACGAGTCCTCGTACAGCGGCGGCTCGATGGGCGGCGACCACCCCATCGCCTGGTGCCAGAGCTCCGTCGACGGCGGCGCCGGGCGCTCCTTCTACACCGGCGGCGGCCACACCAAGCAGTCCTACGCCGACCCCGCCTTCCGCCGCCACCTCCTCGGCGGCATCCAGTACGCCACGGGCGCAGCTCGGGCCGACTGCCGCCCCGAGCAGGGCTACACCTCCCTGTTCGACGGCACCGCCGCCTCCCTCACCCGCTGGAAACAGGCCGGGCCCGGGTCCTTCGCCCTGGCCGACGACGGCACCCTCACCTCCGTCGGCGGCATGGGCCTCCTCTGGTACGCCCACCGCTCCTTCGCCTCCTACTCCCTCAAGCTCGACTGGAAGATGACCGGGTCCGACAAGGACGACAACTCCGGTGTCTTCGTGGGCTTCCCGCCCTCCGACGACCCGTGGTCGGCCGTCAACAACGGCTACGAGATCCAGATCGACGCCACCGACGCCCCGGAGAGGACCACCGGGTCGGTGTACGGCTTCCAGTCCGCCGACCTGGCCGCCCGCGACCGCGCCCTGAACCCGCCGGGCCAGTGGAACACCTACGAACTCCGCGTCGAGGGCGAACGCCTGCGGATCCGGCTCAACGGCACCCTGATCAACGACTACACCAACACCGACCCCGCCCGCAGCCTGCGCGACGGCCACATCGGCATCCAGAACCACGGTGCCGACGACCAGGTCGCCTTCCGCGACATCCGCGTGAAGGACCTGGCCGCGGTCCGCGCTCCCGCCGCGTCCGCCACCGCCCCCGAGGCCGGGGGAGCGGGCGCCCGATAGACGGCGGTGGGCGGAGGACGCCGGACCTCCGCCCACCGTCCCAACGTCTTGTCGCCGTCTTGCCTCCTCGTGAGGCACGTGTGATGACTGAGCGCATGCGCACCGACCGCGTGCCGAGACAGGAGGCAGCCGTGTCCACTACCGCTACCGAGGAGCCCACGGGGGTGTGGCTGATCGGCGCCCGGGGGTCCGTCGCGACCACGGCCGTCGCGGGCTGCGCGGCGATATCGGCAGGACTGCACCCACCGACCGGCATGGTCACGGAGACCCCGGCCTTCGCCCGCGCCGGGCTGCCCGCCCTGTCCTCCCTCGTCTTCGGCGGCCACGACACCGTGGAGTGCCCCCTGCCCAAACGCGCCGAACAGCTGGCCGCCCAGGGCGTCCTGCCGCACGGCCTGCCCACGGCGATCCGCGCCGAACTCGTCGCCGCCGACGCCGAGATCCGCACCGGCGGCCCCCTGCCCGGCGACACCCGCACCGACGAGGAACTCATCACTGCCTTCACCTCCGAAATCTCCGACTTCCTCCACCGCCACGGCCTCGCCCGCGCGGTCGTCATCAACGTGGCCTCCACGGAACCGACCCGGCTCACGGCGACACCCGGGCCCGCCGCGACGACGGGGGCGGGGCCCGCCAGGGCTGCCGTACGGAGCGGGCCCCTCGGGGCGACCGGGTCAGCCGTGCCAGCCCGGTCTGCCGAGGCCATGCGGGCCGTCGGGCCCGCCGAGGCCGCCGGGTGCGCCGGGCTGCCCCGGCCTCCCGAGGCCACGGGGTCTGCCGGGACTGCCGAGGCCGCAGGGGCCGCAGGGGCCGCGGGGGCCGCGGGGGCCGTCGAGGCCACAGGGGCCTCCGGGTCCTCCAGGTCTGCCGAGGTCACTGCGTGCGTCGGGCCCACCGAAATGCCTCCCGGCGTGGGGTCACCCCCGGGCCGCCGCCTTCCGGCCAGCTCCCTCTACGCGACAGCGGCCCTCCGCGCGGGCTGCCCCTATGTGAACTTCACCCCCTCCATCGGTCTGCACCACCCGGCCCTCGCCGACCTAGCCGCGTCCAGCGGACTCCCGTACGCGGGCCGCGACGGCAAGACGGGCCAGACCCTCCTTCGCTCCGTGCTCGGCCCGATGTTCGCCCAGCGGGCCCTGGCCGTCCGCGCCTGGTCCGGCACGAACCTCCTCGGCGGCGGCGACGGCGCCGCCCTCGCCGACCCGGACGCTGCCGCCGCCAAGAACGCGGGCAAGGAGCGCGTCCTCGCCGACACCCTCGGCGCCGTTCCCCAGGGCGAGGTCCACATCGACGACGTCCCCGCCCTCGGCGACTGGAAGACCGCCTGGGACCACATCGCCTTCGACGGCTTCCTCGGCACCCGCATGATCCTCCAGACCACCTGGCAGGGCTGCGACTCCGCCCTCGCCGCCCCCTTGATCCTCGATCTGGCCCGCCTCCTCTCCGCCGCCGACGCCCACGGCCTCACCGGCCCCCGCCCCGAACTCGCCTTCTACTTCAAGGACCCTGACCCCGGTGCGCCAGCGGCCCTCGGGGACCAGTACGCCGCGCTCACCGCCTTCGCCTCCCGCCTGCAGGGACGGGGTGAGTAACCGTGCCCTCCCTCCGCGCCCACGCCCGCGCCTGGGCCGAACTCCTGCGGCTTCCCGCCCTGTTCACCGTTCCCGGTGACGCCCTGGCAGGCGCCGCCGCCACCGGCCTGCGCCCCGGCCGGGGCACCGCCCTCGCCCTCACCTCCTCCCTCTGCCTCTACGAGGCGGGCATGGCCCTCAACGACTGGGCCGACCGCGCCGAGGACGCCGTGGACCGCCCGCACCGCCCCATCCCCTCCGGCCGCGTCCACCCCACCGCCGCCCTCACGGCCGCCGCCGCCCTGACCGCCGCGGGCCTGGCCCTGGCCGCCCGAGCGGGCCGCCCCGCCCTGACCGTGGCCACCGCCCTGGCCGGCACCGTCTGGGCCTACGACCTGACCCTCAAGCACACCAAGGCAGGCCCCACCACCATGGCCACGGCCCGAGCCTTGGACCTCCTCCTGGGCGCGACGGCGACGGCGACGGCTTCGGTGCCGGGCGCGGGGCGCGTGGGGGCGGGGTGGGGGCGGAGAGCTGCCGGGCCAGCCGGGGTCGCTGGGGCCGCGAGGGCCGCCGGGACAATCGGGCGCGCGAGGACGGCCACGGTTACGAGGACGGCCACGGCTACCGGGACTGCGGGGGCTGCCCGACCAGTCAAGGCCGCGGGGTCCGCCGGGGCAGCCAGGGGAGACAGCCCTGGCAGGGCTCTCTCGGGAGGTGGCCCAGGTCGGCCTCTCCGGGTGGCCCGCGCGGGACAGGCCCTCCGCGAGAGCGCGGGCCGGGTGAGCTCCGCGCTGCCCGCCGCCCTGGCCCTCGGCGCGCACACCCTCGCCGTCACCTCCGTCTCCCGTCATGAGACCCAGGGTGGCTCCACCACAGCCCCGTTGGGCGCTCTCGCCACGACCCTCGCGCTGGCCCACGCAGTGGCCCGGCCCCGGCGGGCAGCGAGCGGCCCTCCTTCGCACCGGCGGGCGGTGCACGGCTCTCCTTCACTCCCGCAGACGGCAGGCGGCCCTCCATCGCTCCCGCAGACGGCAGGCGGTCCTCCTTCGCTCCCGCAGACGGCGGACGGTCCTCCTTCGCTCCCGGCAGGCCGACGGCCAGCAGTCAGGCTCGGCCTGCCGGGCTCCACTCGACCGGCCCGCCCGGCCCGCCAGGGCGAGGACACCGGTGCCTTCACCCGGACCGCACTCGCCCTGGCCTACACCGCGACCGCCGGTCGGCCCTTCCTCCACGCGGCCCTGAACCCCTCACCCCCCTTGACCCAACGCGCCGTCGGTGGCGGCATCCGTGCCCTCATCCCGCTGCAGGCCGCGCTCGCCGCGCGGTCCGGTGCCCTCGGCAGCGCCCTCGTCGCAGCGAGCCTGGCCCCGGCGGCCCGCCGCTTCGCCCGCCGGGTGAGCGTCACATGACCGCCCCGGGCGAACGCCCACCCGCGCGGGGAGCCTCGCACCTCGACGGCCCCCGCACAGAAGCCCCGGCCTCCCAGGAGGACCCGACCGCAGGGCTCCCCGCTGACGGCGCCCCCGCGCACCTCCGCTTCGGCTATGGCACCAACGGCCTCACCGACCTCCGTCTCGACGACGCCCTCGGCCTCCTCGCCGACCTCGGCTACTCCGGTGTCGGCCTCACGCTCGACCACATGCACCTCGACCCCCTCGCCCCCGACCTGGCCGCCCGCACCCGGAAGGTGGCCCGGCGCCTGGACCGGCTGGGGCTGACGGCCACGGTGGAGACGGGCGCCCGCTATGTGCTCGACCCGCGCCGCAAGCACGGGCCCTCCCTGCTGGACCCCGATCCGCAGGGCCGTGCCGAGCGGGTCCGCCTCCTCGTCCGCGCCGTGCAGGTCGCCACGGACCTCGGCGCCCACGCCGTGCACTGCTTCAGCGGCATCACACCGGACGGCACCCCCGTGAACACCGCCTGGTCGCGGCTCACCGACGCACTCCTGCCCGTCCTGGACGCCGCGTCCAAGGCCCGCCTGCCGCTGGCCGTCGAACCCGAGCCCGGCCATCTCCTCGCCACCCTCGCCGACTTCCACCACCTCCGTCACCTCCTCGACGACCCCGAACTCCTGGGCCTGACCCTCGACATCGGCCACTGCCAGTGCCTCGAACCGCAGTCACCCGCCGACTGCGTCCGCGCCGCCGCCCCGTGGCTGCGGCACGTCCAGATCGAGGACATGCGCCGAGGCATCCACGAACACCTCCCCTTCGGCCACGGCGAGATCGACTTCCCGCCCGTGCTGCGCGCCCTCGCCGACACCGGCTACCAAGGCCTGACCGTCGTCGAGCTGCCCCGCCACTCCCATGCCGGACCGCAACTCGCGGCCCAGTCACTGGACTTCCTCCGCCGGGCCGCCGCCGTCGCCCGGCCACAGCCCGACACCTGCGGCACCCTCACCTCCCCTCGTGCTCCCTCCGGTCCTGTCACCGTCCCGCCGCCGCCCCGCGAGGCCTCACCCCGAGGAGGAACCCCGTGACCGACACGCCCGCCGTCGCCGACCTCCGCTCCCGCCTCGACGCCACCCTCGGTGGCGCCGCCCGTGCCTGGCTCGACCAGGCCGTCGCCGAAGCCACCGCGAACCCCACTGCCGACGACCGGGCCGCCCATCCCACGTGGGAGCTGCGGTTCGCCGAGGCCGGTCGCCGGTGCGGACCCGAGCACGCCGACGCCGCCCGTCTGCTGCTGCTCCATGCCGCCCGCGCCGACACCGACACCCTGACCCGCCTCTACGACCAGGGCACCGCCGCCGAACGCCGCGCCGTCCTGAGCTCGCTGCCCCTCCTGGTGTCGGGCCCCGACGCGCTGCCGCTGGTCGACGACGCCCTGCGCACCAACGACACCCGCCTCCTCGCCGCCGCCCTCGGCCCCTACGCCGCCGCTCACCTCCCCTCGCACGCCTGGCGGCACGCCGTCCTCAAGTGCCTGTTCACCGGTGTGCCCGTGGACGCCGTCGCCGACCTGGAGCGCCGGGCCCACGCCGACGCCGAACTGGCCCGGATGCTCGCCGACTACGCGGACGAGCGCACCGCCGCCGGCCGCCCCGTCCCCGGCGATCTGCGTCGCGTTCTGGCCCTGGCCGCCCCGCCGGACCCTTCGGACCTCCCGGACCCGGTGGCTTCCGTGACCGTCACGGCCCCTTCGACCCCGACCGGCGAGGAGCAGGAGTCCTGATGCGCATCTTCGACCCCCACATCCACATGAGCTCCCGCACCACCGACGACTACCAGGCCATGCACGCAGCGGGGGTGCGCGCGATCGTCGAGCCGGCCTTCTGGCTGGGGCAGCCCCGCACCTCGCCCGCCTCCTTCGCCGACTACTTCGACTCCCTCCTCGGCTGGGAGCCCTTCCGCGCTGCCCAATACGGCATAGCCCATCACTGCACGATCGCGCTCAACCCCAAGGAGGCGAACGACGCGCGCTGCACCCCCGTCCTCGACCTGCTGCCCCGGTATCTGGTGAAGGACAACGTCGTCGCCGTCGGCGAGATCGGCTACGACTCCATGACACCCGCCGAGGACACCGCCCTCGCGGCGCAATTGCAGCTCGCCGCCGACCACGAGCTGCCCGCGCTCGTGCACACCCCGCACCGCGACAAACTCGCGGGACTGCGCCGCACCCTGGACGTCGTCGCGGAGTCCGCGCTGCCCCTGGACCGGGTCCTGATCGACCACCTCAACGAGACCACCGTCAAGGAAGCCAAGGACGCGGGCTGCTGGCTCGGCTTCTCCATCTATCCCGACACCAAGATGGACGAGGAGCGGATGGTCGCGGTCCTGCGTCAGTACGGCCCGGAGCACGTCCTCGTGAACTCGGCGGCCGACTGGGGCAGGAGCGACCCCCTCAAGACCCGCAAGGTCGGCGACGCGATGCTCGACGCCGGGTTCACCGAGGACGAGGTCGACCACGTGCTGTGGCGCAACCCCGTCGCCTTCTACGGGCTCAGTGGCCGCCTCGCCCTGGACGTCGCGGACACCGACGCCACCCACGAGGGCAACTCCATCCTCCGCGGCGGGGCGTGAGCCATGCGCTTCCGCCACCCCGACGGCTCCACCGTCCACCTCGCCTACTGCACGAACGTCCACCCCGCCGAGACCCTCGACGGCGTCCTCGCCCAGCTCCGCGACCACTGCGAACCCGTCCGCAAGCGGCTCGGCCGCGACCGTCTCGGCATCGGGCTGTGGCTCGCCAAGGACGCCGCCCACGCCCTCGTCACGGACCCGGCCGCGCTGCGCGGGCTGCGCACCGAACTCGACCGGCGCGGCCTGGAAGTGGTCACCCTCAACGGCTTCCCCTATGAGGGCTTCGGCTCCGCCGAGGTCAAATACCGCGTCTACAAGCCGGACTGGGCCGACCCGGAGCGCCTGGAGCACACCACCTCCCTGGCCCGCGTCCTCGCCCAGCTGCTGCCCGACGACGTCACCGAGGGCACCATCTCCACCCTGCCGCTGGCCTGGCGCACCGCCTTCGGCCCGGCCCGCGCCCAGGCCGCCCACACCGCCCTCGGCTCGCTCGCCCAGCGCCTCGACGCCCTCGCCGAACTCACCGGGCGGTCCATCCGCGTCGGCCTCGAACCCGAACCCGGCTGCATCGTGGAGACCACCGGCGACGCCATCGAACCCCTCACCGAGGTCGGCCACCACCGCATCGGCGTCTGCGTCGACACCTGTCACCTCGCCACCTCCTTCGAAGACCCGCACACCGCCCTCGACACCCTCGCCGCCGCGGGCATCCCTGTCGTCAAAACCCAGCTCTCCGCCGCCCTGCACGCCGAACACCCCCACCTCCCCGAAGTACGCGAGGCCCTCGCCGCCTTCGACGAGCCCCGCTTCCTGCACCAGACCCGCACCGTGCCGCGCGGCTCCGCCCGCCCGGCCACGGCGGGAACCCCGGGCACCGTCCTGCGCGGTACCGACGACCTCGGCGAGGCCCTCGCCCCCGACGCCCTGCCCGACACGGCGCCCTGGCGCGCCCACTTCCACGTCCCACTGCACGCGGCTCCCGCGCCGCCGCTCACCTCCACGCTCTCCGTCCTCAAGGACGCCCTCGCCCTGCTCGTCGGCGGACCGCACCCGCGCACCCGCCACCTCGAGGTCGAGACCTACACCTGGCAGGCCCTCCCGCCCGAGCTGCGCCCGCGCGCCCGCCCCCAGCTCGTCGACGGCATCGCCGCCGAACTCACCCTCGCCCGTGACCTCCTGACGGACCTCGGCCTGAAGGAACTGCCATGACACCTCCCGTTCCAGGACGGCCGAACCCGCTCCTCGTCCTCGACGTCGTCGGCCTCACCCCCCAGCTGCTCGCCCATATGCCACACCTCGCGGACCTCGGTGAATCCGGCTCCCGAGCGCCCCTCGGCACCGTCCTGCCCGCCGTCACTTGCGCCGCCCAATCGACGTTCCTCACCGGCACCACCCCCGCCGAGCACGGCATCGTCGGCAACGGCTGGTACTTCCGCGAGCTCGGCGACGTCCTGCTGTGGCGCCAGCACAACGGCCTCGTCGCGGGCGACAAGCTGTGGGACGCCGCCCGCCGCGCCCACCCCGGCTACACCGTCGCCAACATCTGCTGGTGGTACGCCATGGGCGCCGACACCGACATCACCGTCACCCCCCGCCCCGTGTACTACGCCGACGGCCGCAAGGAACCCGACTGCTACACCCGGCCCCCGGCCCTGCACGACGAACTCACCGAGAAGTTCGGCACGTTCCCCCTCTTCCACTTCTGGGGCCCCGGCGCGGACATCGTCTCCAGCCGGTGGATCGCGGACGCCACCCGCCACATCCTCGACAGCCGCCGACCCGACCTGGCCCTGTGCTACCTCCCTCACCTCGACTACGACCTACAGCGGTTCGGCCCCGACGACCCGCGTGCCCACCGGGCCGCCGCCGACCTGGACGCGGTGATCGCCCCGCTCCTCGCCGACGCGAAGGCCGAGGGCCGGACCGTCGTCGCCCTGTCCGAGTACGGCATCACACGGGTGAGCCGCCCCGTCGACATCAACCGCGCGCTGCGCCGCGCCGGACTCCTGGACGTGCACACCCAGGACGGCATGGAGTACCTCGACCCGATGGCCTCCCGGGCCTTCGCCGTCGCGGACCACCAGATCGCCCACGTGTACGTGCGGCGTCCGGAGGACCTGGAGGCCACCCGCGCGACCCTCGACGGCCTGGCCGGCATCGACCAACTCCTCGACGATGAGGGGAAGAAGGCCCACCACCTGGACCATCCCCGCTCGGGGGAGCTGGTCGCCGTCGCCGAAGCCGACGCCTGGTTCACGTACTACTACTGGCTCGACGACGCCCGCGCGCCCGACTTCGCGCAGCTCGTCGAGATCCATCGCAAACCCGGCTACGACCCGGTCGAACTGTTCATGGACCCCGAGGACCCCTACGTCCGGCTGAAGGCAGCGGGAGCGCTCGCACGCAAGAAGCTCGGCATGCGCTACCGCATGGCGGTGGTGCCCCTGGACCCGTCACCTATTCGCGGCAGCCACGGCCGCCTCCCGACGAGTGAGGATCCCGATTCCGGACCGCTCATTCTGTGCTCCACCCCCCGCGCTGTCACCGGCCGCGTCGCGGCCACCGATGTGAAGTCCCTGCTGCTCCGGCTCGCCGGGCTGGACTGAAGGCCCGCGAGCGCCCACGCGGACGCGGCGCCGTCAGCGCCCCGCTCGGCGGTGGCGTCGTCCACGCCGCCCCGTCCGCGTGGTTTCCACTGAACCAGAGAGCGCGGGCGCTGCCATCAGGGTTCGCCCCTGACCTGACCCCGAGGCGTTCTTCGAACCCATCCCTGACACCACCCTGACCCCCTCCCGGGAGGCCCGCATGAGCCGCAAGCCGACGCCCGACGACCCCGAGCTCGCCCACCGACTGAGCAGGCGCGGCATGCTGGGCGTCGCCGCGGGCGCCACCGCGGCCGCGCTCGCCGGTACCGCTGCCGCCGCAGGCCCGGCCTCGGCCGCCTCCGCCCCGACCGAGGCCTCGTCCCGGCCGTCCGGCAAGGGGCGCGGCCGCCCCGTCCTGCCGCCCGGCCGACTCGGCGTCCAGCTCTACAGCCTCCGCGACAAGGTGTCGTCCCTCGGGTTCGCCGCCGTCTTCGCCGAACTGGCGAGGTACGGATACGACGAGATCGAGTTCGCCGGGTACGCCCAGGGCTCCGCGGGCTCCATCACGCTCGCCCAGCTCAAGAGACTGGTCCGCGACCACGGGCTCACCGCGATCGGCAGCCACGTCGGCTACTACAACGACGGTGACCCGAACGCGTACACGTTCGCGCAGAACCTCACCAAGGTCCTGGACGACGCCGAGGCCCTCGGTCTGCGCCACATCGGCACCGCGTCGGGCCCCTTCCGCCACGGCACGACCGTCGACGCCTGGAAGCGCGCCGCCGAGGACTTCAACACGTACGGCGAGGCCGCCCGGGCGCGAGGCATGAAGTTCTACCAGCACAACCATGCGGAGGAGTTCTCCTTCGCCACGGACAAGCCGAGCGTGCGCCTCTACGACGTGCTCCTCGCCGAGACCGACCCCGATCTGGTCTACCTGGAGATGGACATCTACTGGGCGTACAGCGCGCGGTTCCGCTTCGGGAAGCAGGTGGACGGCACCCCCAGGCCCTTCGACCCGATCGACTATGTCCTGCGGCGGCCGCACCGCTATCCGCTGTTCCACGTCAAGGACGGCATCCGTGACGACTCCACCCGCGACGGCTACCGCATGGTCGATGTCGGGGACGGCGACATCGACTACAAGAAGTTCCTGTCCAAGGTGACCGCCCGCACCCATGGAGGGCGCCGCTACCACCACTGGCAGGCGGAACACGACTCCCCGTCCGACTCCTTCGCCTTCGCGCGGAAGTCCAGCGCCCACCTGCACGCGCTGAGGGAGCGCTGCGGGGACTGACCGGGACCGGAAGGTCGGACCGGCCACGGGCCCGTACAAGGGTGCCGATCGACGCCCTGAGTGAGCCGATCGCTGCCAGGGGCCCCGACCGTCGCCGAGGCGGCCGGGGCCCCTTCTGGCCGGACCGGTTCAGCCCGACCGTGCCAGCTCTCCACGCGCGCCTGGAGAGCTCGGCTGACGCAGCAGCAAGGAGAGGCCCGCTGCGAGCAGCGACACCGCTCCTGCGGTCGTATAGGCGCCGATGTAGCCCCAGGAGTGCACGACCATCGCGCCGACGCCTCCACCGAACAGGCCGCTGACCAGCTTCGCGCTGTAGACCATGCCGTAGTTGGAGGCGTTGTTGTTCTCCCCGAAGTAGTCCGGGACCAGGGCGGCGAACAGCGGGTAGAAAGCACCGCCCGCGAAGCCCGACAGGAAGGCGAAGACGAGGAACAAGGGCTCGTTGCGGATCTCACCCGCCCACAGGACGCCGAACTGCGCCACCGACAGGGCCAGGCACACGTACGTCAGCGTGGGACGCCGTCCCAGCAGGTCCGAGAGCCAGCCCACGACACCGCGCCCCGTGCCGTTGATCACCGACATGACGCCCATGGACGACGCGGCGATCATCGGCCCGAACCCCATCTCCTTGGCGAACGGCACCTGGAACGAGATCCCGAAGATGGACACTCCCGCGCAGCAGAGCATGCACACCCACATCAGCGGCACGACGCCGGTGCGTAACGCCTCCCCTGGGGTGAATTGCGCCACGGCCGGAGGGTTCTTGGCGAGCGCGACGGCCGTGCGGGTGCCCGTCGCGGACCGCAGCGGATCGACGCTCTCGGGCCACCAGTTCTTCGGCGGGTCCTTGAAGAACAGGCCCGCCACCAGGGTCACGGCGAGCACGTAGAAGCCGACGAGGTCGAGCACAGTGCGGTAGTTGGAGGTGTCGAAGCCGTAGGAGAACAGGAAGATGAAAGGCACCGCTCCGTAGGCGAACCCTCCGTTGACGAAGCCCGTCTTGCCGCCGCGCCGCTCCGGATACCACTTGCCGACCATGTTGACGCACGTCGAGTAGATGAGTCCGGAGCCGACGCCGCCGAGCAGTCCGAAGCCGACCATCGCCGTCACGACGTTGGGCGCGTGGCTGAGGCTCACGAAGCCGAGCAGCGACAGGACGGAGCCCGTGAGCATCGCGGCCCGGCTGGTCAGGATGCCCTTCTCGCGCAGCTTCCCGGCCGGGAAGGAGACACCGGCCTGGAAGAAGATCCACACGCTCAGCACCCAGAAGGTGTTGGACGACGTCCAGTGGTGCGCGTCCGACAGGGTGTCCTCGGCCGCTCCGTAGGCGTACTCGAAGACGCTGATGGCGATCATGGCCACCCAGGGGAGGGCGACCATCGTCCAGCGGGGGCGGCCCAGGATCTGCCGGTCGCTCTCGCCGACCCGGTAGACGCGCCCGCGCGCGTCCGTGAGCTCTCGGTACGGCCGGTCCGGCGCGTCCCGGTCGTGAGCGTCGGGCCCGCGGGTCTCGGGCCCGTGCGCGTCCGGCCTGGGGGAGCCGGGCCCGTGTGTGTCGGGCTCCGGGGTGTCCGGTCCCTGGGCGTCCGATCCGTGCGCGTCCGCACGGCCGGACGCGGGGTGTTCGGCGAAGGGCTCCGCCGTCATATCAAGCCATCTCCTCACCTAAGGGGTGCGGGTTGGGTACGACGCGCCGGGCCCGTGGCCTGCCCGGTGCCTTCAGGAACAGCGCGAGCACGGCCGAGCAGATGCCGATGCAGCCGGCGATGACGAACGCGCCTTCGTAGTCCCACGCGTCCACGACGACGGCGCCCATGCCGGAGCCGACGAGTCCGGAGATCAGCTTCGAGCTGTAGACCATGCCGTAGTTGGTGGCGTTGTGGTTCTCGCCGAAGTAGTCGGCCGTCATGGCGGCGAACAGCGGGAAGATGGCGCCGCCGCCGAAACCGGAGACCATGGAGCAGCACAGGAAGAAGGGCATGCTGCCCATGGAGCCCGACACCAGGACGCCGAACTGTGCGGTGCCGAGGACGAGACAGACGATGATGAGGGTGTTGCGCCGTCCGTAGCGGTCCGAGATCCAGCCGATCACGCCCCGGCCCGTGCCGTTGACGATGGCCTTCAGGGACATCGCGGTGGCCACGACACCGCCCGCGAAGCCCATGTCCTTGCCGAACGGCACCTGGAAGGCGATCCCGAAGATATTGATCCCGGCCGTGCACAGCAGACAGAACCACATCATCCACAGCACCGGGGTATGGGCGGCCTCCCTGGGGGTGTACTGCTTGACGGCGGGCGGGTTCTTCTCCAGGGCCCGCCGGACGCGCGGGTCGGCGGACACCTTCAGAGGGTCGACGTGCGGCGGCCACCAGCCCTTGGGCGGGTCCTTGAAGAACCATCCGGCGAACGCCACGACGGACGCGCAGACGACGCCCACAAAGATCAGGACGCCGCGGTAGTTACTCAAGTCCATGTACGACGTGAAGAGGAAGACGAACGGCACGGAGCCGTAGGCGAAGCCGCCGTTCACCAGGCCGGTCTTGCCTCCCTTGCGTTCCGGATACCACTTGCCGACCATGTTCACGCAGGTCGCGTAGACCAGGCCGGCGCCGATGCCGCTGAACATGCCGAAGCCGACGTACGCGACTGTCACGTGCGGCGCGTACGCGAGCGCGAGGTAGCCGCAGACCGTGCCGAAGGCGCCGAGGAGCATCGCGTGGCGGGCGGGGAGCCTGCCGCTCTCGCGCAGCTGACCGGCCGGGAAGGCGACGGCTGCCTGGAAGAACACCCAGACGCCCATCAGCCAGAAGATGTGCCCGCTGCTCCACAGGTGTGCGTCGTGCAGCGTGTCCTCGGCAGAGGTGAACGCGTACTCCGAGGAGCTGATGCCCAGCATGCCCATCCACGGGAAGAGCACCATGGTCCAGCGCGGTCGCCCCATGATGTCGACGTCTGTTTCGCCGATGCGGTACCGGCGGCCGTTGCGGTCCGTCACCTCCCTGAAGGGGACGGGAGTCGTGCGGTCGGTGGTGGTCATGGTCGAGTCGCACCCCTTGCGTCGAAAGAGCTGGCCAGCGCCCCCTGTCCGGTCCTTCGCGCGCGTACGGGTCCTGGGGCGGCCGGCGCGCGCCGCCGTCCGCCCCGAGCGCTGCTCACCTCATCGACGGCCCCCCAACAGTCCCGCCGCGCGGGCCCACCGGTACTTCGCCCCGAGGACCTCGACCGGCCTCTCCGTGGTGTACGGGTAGGCCACGACCCCCCGTTCGAAGAGGTACTGGCTGGCCTCCTCCACCTCGACGTCGCCCGCCAGGGAGGCGACGACGGGCTTGTCGATGCCGCGCGCGCGGAACTCGGCGATCACGCGGGCCGTCAGCTCGGCGAACACCATGGGAGGGGTGACGATGGTGTGCCAGTAGCCGAGGACGAGCGCGTGGACGCGCGGATCCTCCATGCCGAGCCGGATCGTCGACTCGTACGTCGACGGGGGCTCACCGCCGGTGATGTCCACCGGATTGCCCGCGGCGCCGAACGGCGGGATGAAGGCGCGGAACGCCGCGTCGAGGTCGGGCGGGATCTCCATGAGCCGCAGGCCGTTGTCGGTCACGGCGTCGGAGAGCAGCACCCCGGAGCCGCCCGCACCGGTGATGATGACGACGTTGTCGCCCCGGGGCGTGGGGAGGACGGGCAGCGCCCGCGCGTACTCCAGCATCTCGTTGAGCCCCGGGGCGCGGATCACCCCCGCCTGCCGGAGGACGTCGTCGTAGACGGCGTCGTCGCCCGCCAGCGCGCCCGTGTGGGACCCGGCGGCCCGAGCGCCCGCCGCGGTGCGGCCCGCCTTGAGGACCACGACGGGCTTCTTCGGCACGGTGGCGCGCGCGGCCTCCACGAACGCCCTGCCGTCCTTGAGGTCCTCCAGGTGCATGGCGATGCACTGGGTGTGGGGGTCCTCGCCGAACCAGGTGAGCAGGTCGTCCTCGTCGAGGTCCGACTTGTTGCCGAGCCCCACGATCGCTGAGACGCCGGTCTTCGTGGTGCGCGCGAAGCCGAGGATGGCCATCCCGATGCCGCCCGACTGCGAGGTGAGTGCCACCCCGCCCTTCACGTCGTACGGCGTGCAGAACGTCGCGCACAGGTCCTGCCACGTCGAGTAGTAGCCGTAGATGTTCGGTCCGAGCAGCCGCACTCCGTGCCGTCGCCCGATGGCCACGATCTCGTCCTGGAGCGCCTGCTCGCCGGTCTCGGCGAACCCGGAGGGGATGAGAACGGCGTTCGGGATCCCCTTGCGCCCGACGTCCTCCAGGGCCTTGGCGACGAATGCGGCGGGGATCGCGAAGACCGCCACATCCACCTCACCGGGAACATCCGTGACACTCCTGTACGCCTTGCGGCCCAAGATGTCATCGGCCCTGGGGTTCACTGGATGGATCTCGCCCGGGAAGCCACCGTCGACGAGGTTGCGCATCACCGAATTGCCGATCTTCCCGGGTTCGTTGGAAGCGCCGATGACGGCGACGGAGCGGGGCTGCATCAGCCGTCGCATCGAAGCGAGCATCTCCGCGCGCGTGTAGGTGTGCCGTTCCTCGGGGGCCCGGTCGCCGAGGATGACGCGGACGTCCGCGGCGAGCGCACCCCGGGGAGTGGCGATCACGGGGTTGAGGTCGACCTCGGCGATCTCGGGGAAGTCCGTGACCAGTTGGGAGACGCGGCGGATCTGCTGCGCCAGCGCTGTGCGGTCCACGGGTTCCGCGCCGCGGACGCCGCGCAGGATCTCGGCCGCGGCGATCGAGTCGAGCATCGAGGAGGCCTCGTCGCCGTCGACGGGCGCGAGGCGGAACGTGACGTCCTTGAGGACCTCCACGAGCACACCACCGAGCCCGAAGGCGACGACCTTGCCGAACGTCGGGTCGGTGACCGCCCCGACGATCACCTCCCGCGCGTCCGCGCCGGAGGGCAGCAACTCCTGGACCTGTACGCCGTCGACCCGCGCGGTCGGCGCGTACGCGCGTGCGTTGTCGACAATTCGGTGGAAGGCCGCGCGGACGTCCTCGGCGCCCTCCACGCCCACGACCACACCACCCGCGTCGGTCTTGTGGAGGATGTCCGGTGACACGATCTTCAGGACGACGGGTCCGTCGAAGCGCGCCGCGTGGGCCACCGCCTCGTCGACGTCACGGGCCAGCTCCTCACCGGGTATGGCGATGCCGTAGGCGTCGGCGAGGATCTTGCCCTCCGGCGCCGTCAGCGAGGTGCGCCCCTCGGCGCGTACGGAGTCCAGCAGGGCGCGCACGCGCTCCGAGCGGTCGTCGGCCGGCAATCAGATCACTCCGCTCGACTTGAGGAGGCGCAGTTCCTCGTCCTCCAGGCCGAGTTCACCGGCGAACACCTCTTCGTTGTGCTCGCCGAGCAGCGGTGAGGTGACGACGTCGACGGGGGAGTCGGAGAGCTTCAGCGGGGAGCCGACGGTGGTGAACCTGCCGCGCTCGGGGTGGGTGACCTCGACGATCATCTCGTTGGCGACGAGCGAGGAGTCCTCGATGATCTCCTTGGTCGACAGGATCGGGCCGCACGGGATGTTGTGGGCGTTGAGACGTTCCAGGACCTCCCACTTGGGCAGGGTGGCGGACCACTCCTCGATCAGCTGGAACATCTTGGCCAGCTGCGGGAGACGGGCCTCCGGCGTGGCCCACTCGGGGTCGTCCGCGAGTTCGGGGCGGCCGATCAGCTCGGTGATGGGCCGCCAGCCGACGGGCTGCACGATGACGTACACGTAGTCGTTGGGGCCGCCCGGCGCGCACCTGACCGCCCAGCCGGGCTGGCCGCCGCCGGAGGCGTTCCCGGACCGGGGAACTTCGCCGCCGAAGTCGTCGTTGGGATATTCAGCGAGCGGGCCATGGGCCAGGCGCTGCTGATCGCGCAGCTTCACCCGGCAGAGGTTGAGCACGGCATGCTGCATGGCCACGTTGACCCGCTGACCGCGCCCCGTGCTCTCGCGCTGGAACAGCGCCGCGAGGATCCCCGCCACCACGTGGATGCCCGTGCCCGAGTCCCCGATCTGGGCACCCGTCGCCAGCGGCGGCCCCTCCTCGAAGCCGGTGGTCGCCATCGACCCGCCCATGGCCTGGGCCACGACCTCGTACGCCTTGAAGTCGGTGTACGGACCGTCCCCGAAACCCTTGATGGAGGCATAGACGATACGTGGATTGATCTCCTGGATGCGCTCCCAGGTGAAGCCCATGCGGTCGACCGCGCCCGGGCCGAAATTCTCGACCAGGACGTCCGAGCGCCGGATCAGCTCGGTGAGGAGCTCCTTGCCGCGCTCGGTCTTGGTGTTGAGGGTGATGCTCCGCTTGTTGCAGTTGAGCATCGTGAAGTACAGCGAGTCCACGTCGGGGAGGTCGCGCAGCTGCTTGCGCGTGATGTCACCGGTCGGTGCCTCCAGCTTCACCACGTCCGCGCCGAGCCAGGCGAGGAGTTGGGTGGCGGAGGGCCCGGACTGGACGTGCGTCATGTCCAGGACGCGGATGCCGTCGAGGGCCTTGGCCGCCGCCCGGGCGGGAGGGGCGGTGTGGGTCTCGTGAGCCATGGCAGGGACACCTCACTTGTACATGGTCTGGTTCATGGTTCCGGGGGCGTAGGCGTCCGGGTCGACCCATACGTTGATCAGCGAGGGCTTGCCGGACTCCCGGGCGCGGCGCAGCGCGGGGCCGATGTCGGCGGGGTCGCGGACCTCTTCGCCGTGGCCGCCGAGCATGCGTGCGAACTGGTCGTAGGGGACGTCGCCGAGGGTGTTGCCGACGCGCTCGCGCTCGGCGCCGTACTTGGCCCGCTGGCCGTAGCGGATCTGGTTCATGGAGGAGTTGTTGCCGACGATGCCGACGAAGGGGAGGTCGTAGCGCACGAGGGTCTCGAAGTCCCAGCCGGTGAGGCTGAAGGCGCCGTCCCCGAAGAGGGCCACGACCTCCTTGTCGGGCCGGGCCTGCTTGGCGGCGAGGACGAAGGGGATGCCGACGCCGAGCGTGCCGAGCGGCCCCGGGTCCATCCAGTGCCCGGGTGCCTTGGGCTGGACCACCTGGCCGGAGAAGGTGACGATGTCGCCGCCGTCGCCGATATACAGGGAGTCCTCGGTGAGGAAGTCGTTGATCTCGCTGACCAGCCGGTAGGGGTGGATGGGTGAGGCGTCGGAGCGCAGCTGCGGCAGCCGCTTCTCGACGGCGATCTGCTCGGCCGCGCGCAGTTCGTCCAGCCACTCCTTGCGCCGGGACGCCCCGCCGTTGAGGCGCCCGGAGGCCGCCTCGGTGACGGACTTCAGGACGAGTCCCGCGTCGCCCACGATGCCCAGGTCGACGTCGCGGTTCTTGCCGACGGTGCGGTAGTCGAGGTCGATCTGGACGACCGTCGCGTCCGGAGAGAGACGTTTGCCGTAGCCCATGCGGAAGTCGAAGGGGGTGCCGACGATCACGATGAGGTCGGCGTTGGCGAAGGCGTAGCGCCGTGAGAGCTGGAAGTGGTGGGGGTCGCCCGGCGGCAGGGTGCCTCGGCCGGCGCCGTTCATGTAGGCGGGGACGTTGAGGGTCCTGACGAGCTCGACGGCCGCCTCGGTGCCGCGGGTGGTCCACACCTGGCTGCCCAGAAGGATCGCGGGCTTCTCGGCGTGCACCAGGAGGTCGGCGAGCTTCTCGACCGCCTCGGGGTCCCCGACCGACCGGGTGGAGGCGCGGTAGTGCCCCGCGCGCGGGACGCGTGCCTTCTCCAGGGGCACCTTGGCGTCGAGCACGTCGCGAGGGATCTCCAGGAAGGACGGGCCGGGGGCGCCGTGGAAGCACTCGCGGAAGGCCATGGACACCATGTCGGCCGCGCGGGCCGTGTCCGGCACGGTCGCGGCGAACTTGGTGATGGGCGTCATCATGTCGACGTGCGGCAGGTCCTGGAGGGAGCCCATCTTGTGCTGGGTGTGGGCTCCTTGGCCGCCGATCAGCAGCATCGGGGACTCGGCGCGGAAGGCGTTAGCGACGCCGGTGACGGCGTCGGTCGTGCCGGGCCCGGCCGTCACCACGGCACAGCCCGGTTTGCCGGTCACGCGCGCGTAGCCGTCGGCGGCGTGGGCGGCGACCTGTTCGTGGCGTACGTCGACGACGTCGATGCCTTCGTCGACGCACCCGTCGTAGATGTCGATGATGTGGCCGCCGCACAGGGTGTAGATGACGTCGACACCCTCCGCCTTGAGTGCTTTGGCGACCAGATGCCCTCCGGAGATGAGGGTGCTGCTCGTGTCGCTGCTGTCGTCCGGCATGACGAAGTCCTGTCCCTTCGTAGGGGAGTTGGAGCGCGCTCGCACGGGGCGTGAGCCGCCCTCGCAGTGCATTGCATACAGTCGACGAATACTGTATGAAGCTCGTTATCCCGCATCCGATGCAGGGTGTCCAGGGGGCATGCGGCACTTTCGGACAGGAGCCGAACATGGACCCGTACGGGCACCAGGCAAGGGAACTCTTCGAAGAACACGGCATCTTGGTGCCGCGCGCCGAGGTCGCCACGTCGGCCAAGGAGGCGCGCGCGGCAGCCGAGCACCTCGGTGGGCGCGTCATTGTGAAAGCGCAGGTGAAGGCGGGTGGCCGGGGCAAGCCGGGCGGGGTGAAGCGGGCCGCGGGCCGGGCCGCCGCCGAGCAGACGGCACGCCAGATCCTCGGTATGGACATCAAGGGCCACACCGTGCGCGCGGTCCTGCTGGCCCAACGGATCCCAAGCGAGAGCGAGTTCTACGTCTCGTACGTGCTGGACCGACCCTCGATGCGGTTCCTCGCGATCGCCTCGGCCCGAGGGGGTACGGACATCGAGGACGTCACCGTGACCTGCCCCGAGGCGATGGTGCGCGTGCCCGTCGACCCCGCCGGGGGCGGGACCCGGAGGAAGGCCGACGCGATCGCCGCCTCAGCGGGCCTCCCCGCCGGGGCGGCTGACGTCCTGATCGCTCTATGAAGCGTTCTGACCTGCGAGGACGCACTCCTCGTCGAGGCCAATCCTCTCGTTCGCACCCTCCAGGGGCAGCTGATCGCACTTGACGCGAAAGTGACCCTCGATGACAACGCGCGCTTCCGGCTGGCCCGCTGGGGCGCTCAGGACGCGACGTACGACGACGAGCGCGAGGCGGCCGCGGCGGCCAAAGGGCTCACCTATGTGAAGCTCGACGGCGAGGTCGGGGTGATCGGCAACGGTGCGGGCCTCGTCATGGCGACGCCCGACGCCGTCGCGGGACGCGGCGCCCGGCCCGCGAACTTCCTCGACATCGACGGCGGCGCCTCCGCGCAGGTCATGGCGCACGGCCTGGCCGTCGTCCTCGGCGACCCGTCCGTCACCTGCGTCCTGGTGAACGCGTTCGACGGCATCCCCGTGCACGACACCGTCGCCTTTCACGCGCGCGAGCGCGACGACATGGCACCCGGATCATCGGACCCAACCGCCCCGGCCTCATCACCCGCGGGCAGTCCGACGCGGGCTTCATCCCCGCCGACATCACCCAACCCGGGAGCGTCGGCCTGGTCTCCAAGTCCGGCACCCGCACATACCAACTCATGTACGAGCTGCGCGACATCGGCTTCTCCACCTGCGTCGGCATTGGCGGCGACCCCGTCGTCGGCACCATCCACATCGACTGCCTGGCCGCCTTCGAAGCCGACCCGGAGACCGAGCTGATCGTGCTCATCGGCGAGATCAGCGAGATCGGCGAGATCGGCGGCGACGCGGAGGAGCGGGCGGCGGCCTCCATCGCCGGATTCACCGCTCCCGAGGGCAGGGCCATGGGGCACGCCGGAGCCATCGTCTCCGGTACGTCCGGGACGGCGCAGGCCAAGAAGACGGGCCTGGAGGCGGTCGGCGTACGCGTGGGGGAGACGCCGAGCGCGACCGCCCGCCTGGCGACCACGAGGCCTTCGCCCCTTCGCGGCCGGTACGACCCCGTTCGCAGCCAGTACGACCCCGATCGCAGCCGGTACGGCCCCGCCCCCGCTCAGCCGATCCCCTGGCGGTCCGGCAGCAGGGCGAACTCGCGGTCGGCGGTCTCGGGCACCACCCGCTCCACCGCCTGCTCGAGGAGGGCCCGGTGGCGCAGGAGCGGTGTTCTGCGGTCCTCGGGGGCGAGGAGCAGCAGGTCGTCGATGCCGGCCAGCATGCGCCGGGTGACCTGAGGGTTGCCGGGAGCGCAGCCTCGGATCTCGGTCAGACCGAGGTCCACCAGGTCCGTCCAGTCGGGCACGGGCTGGATGAGCCGTACCGTGCCGCGCCGGTCGCGGTGGCGCAGCGCACCCAGCGGGTACGGGGCCAGGACCGCGAGGAACTGCACGATGCGGTCCAGGGCCTGCACGGCGGTCGTCGGGTCGTTCACGGCCGGGGACAGGGCGCGCAGCGCGATGTCGGACAGCTGCCGCAGACCGAAGCCCAGATCCTGGTGGAAGGTGCGCTCGACCCCGACGTACACGGTGTACCGCAGGGCGCGGCGCCCCGGCGGCGGGCCGCCGTGCACCGCGAACACGGGGGTGCCCGGCACCACGAAGTCCCCGGTGCGCGGCAGCAGCCGCAGGACGACGCCCTGACGGCGCGCGGCCCGTACCGCCCGGGCGATGTGCACGTCCCGCAACACCCCGGCCTGGCCCTCGTGGGTGATCCGCGCGGTCTCCGGGCCGAGGCCCTCGTCGTCGACGTGCCCCTCCGCCGGGTGCTTCGCGGCCACGCGGAAGGCCTCCCGGGCGATCCGGTCGATCACGAAGCCGATCCGCATCATCCGCAGGGTGCCGTTCACATAGGCCACGAAGAGCAGCAGGCTCAGGAGGACCATGAGGAGGGCGAGCAGCCCCTCGACGAGCGGCACGTTCGTCACGAGCCGCGGGTCCTTCTCGCTGTCGAACGACGTCAGCGTCATCAGGGAGAACAGGAACGTCGCGAGGAAGACCGTCAGCGTGGCCTTGGTGATCCGCGAGCGGACGTAGAGCCGCACCACCCGGGGGCTGAACTGGCCGCTCGCCATCTGTACGGCGACCAGCGAGATGCTGAAGACCACACCGATGAAGGTCATCATCGCCGAGCCGATGGTGCTGATCACCACCTTCGTGTCCTCGGCGAGCTGGTTCATGTCCTTGATCGCGTCGTACTCCCCGTGGTCCTGGAGGAACCGCACCCACTGCGCGTCCACCTCGGAGGTGACCCACCACAGCAGCAGGGAGCCCACGAGGCCCGCCGTCGGCGCGAACCACATCGTGTCCCGCAGGTGCTCGCGCAGGGGAGACAGCACCCGCGGCCGCCGGACCCGTACGTCACCCAGCGCACCCGTAAGCAAACCGTCACTCATGGTGAAACTCTAGGTGCGGAGCCGCCCGCCGGGGCGGGGCGCGCTGCGGCGCGGCGTACCCGGCGGATACGCAGGTGAAAGGCACTCCGAAACCTTGGTATTGTTGTCCTCGTCGCCGCGGGAAACACCGCAAAGGCGGCAGACACCTAGTCCGGGTGGCGGAATGGCAGACGCGCTAGCTTGAGGTGCTAGTGCCCTTTATCGGGCGTGGGGGTTCAAGTCCCCCCTCGGACACCAGCTGAGACCCCTGTTGATCAGGGGTTTTCTGCTTTTCTGGGGTGTGGCGTGACCAACCACGTGACCAACAGTCCAGAGAGTTCCCTGGTCAGACCAGGGATGACAGGCCGAGCCTGTTGGCTCCGGAGGCTGCGAGCTTCCGGGCGCCGTTCTTCCTGCTGTGCCCGTAGCGGGCCATGGTGTAGCCCGGCGAGTGGTGCCGGACGTTGGCGGAGGCCTCTACGGGGTTCTCCCCGGCCTCCAGATCGTTCGTGACCTTGCTGTGCCTCCAGTCGTGAATGCGGAACTCCTCGGGGAGCTTCAGGCGGGTGCGCAGGGTGCGCCACCGTGCCGAGACCTTCTCGGGGTCCTGCGGCCCGCCTGCTGTACGTCCCTTCTGGAGCTTGAACCCGTCGCGGGCGAACACGAGGTCATGATCTGTCCACGCGGGGCCGAGGCGTTCGCGCTCCGCGTCTTGGCGTTCCTTCTGCCACTTGAGGACGTTCATCACGGCCTGGTCCACGTAGATGACGGCGTTGGCGTCGCCGTCCTTGGTGAGCTTGCGCAGCCGGTAGGTGTTGCCCTCCTCGACCACGACCCAGCCCAGTTCGATGGAGACCTCTGCCCAGTTGATGAGGGACCACTTCATGCCCAGGGCTTCACTGCGCCGCACTCCGGTGGCGGCGTAGACGGTCCACAGCGGAGCATCCCTCAGGCAGTGATGGGTCAGGCCGCCGTCACAGTCGTGGTTGCCGCACGGCTCCCACACCGAGGACAGGAACCGGGCCGTCCCGTTTGGGCACGGCCGCGCCGAGCGCGCCAGAGAGGATGTTGTTCGGCTCTGTGCCGATGCTCGATGACGACCGCGTGAGCCTGCCCGAGGTGGACGGCTTGGAACTGTCCGACGCCTACGTCTGGGCCACCGCCCGGCCTCGTGTGATCACCCTCGCCGAAAATGCCCGGCCCCTGTGGCGGATCGTTCGCCGGTACGCCCGCATCCTGGGCGAGACCCTGCCCGAGGGACAGGCCGTGATGATCGAGCGAACGGCAGAACAGACGCTCAGGGCGGCCGCCTGCCTCGTGGCCTCCGAATGCTCCGACACGATCATGGACGAAATCCTGACAGCCGCGTTCTCGCTCGTCCGCCGCTCCGTCCAGGACGCCGTACGGATCACCAAGGAGGCTGACGCGCCGAAGATGAAGCGTCAGCCGCTCAGCCTCGCGGACAAGGTGCGCGCTCGGATCGAACTGCACGGCGGACGCGCCACGTCGTCTCAAGTGCTCCCGTACGTGGGAGCGTCGGCCACTGAGGTCAAGGAACTGCCCGGAATCGCTGTCACGGTGGAACGGTCAGGGAAGACCGGCCGACCGGCCACCGTTTTCACACTCCGCAGTGACAGTTCCGGTGACGCTGCGCCGCAGCCGGCCAGCGCGGAGCGTGAGCAGAACCGGGACGATCCCCGTCACTCTGAGTTGTGGCCGGCCGCCCCGGAGCGTGAGGAGAACCGAGCCACGATCGTCCGCATGGACGCCTACCGCTCAACTCCCAAGCAGGCCCCGGAGCCCACGCCTGAACCGAACCGCCCGGAACCGCTCGACGCCAACCCCTTCCGAGCACTCCTCTAACCAACCAACCCACACAGCAGCCCCGGCCCGAATGGGCCGGGGCTTCTTGCTTTGCTTCGGACAGTCTGTCAGGAGACCCAGGCGCGGCCGATCAAGGTGCCGATGTGGTCCTTCTCCGGAGCGTCCAGAACTCGCACTTCCACCCTCTCGAATCCGGCCCGCAGAAGGAGACTTTCCCACTTCCGGGGCGTGTAGCTGTACCGGTACGTGTACATGGCCTTGCCCGCGAACCCGCCCTTGTACATTCCCTGGGGCCCATAGGCGCCGGGGATGGCCGGAGGGTGGGAGAAGGCGAGCACACCACCCGGGTTCAACCGCTTGGCAACGAGCGGGAGCAGCTTGGTCGGATCGGTGAACCAGACCGCCCCGAAGATCGAGTAAACGGCGTCGTAGGTCTCGGTTGTGACGCTCAGGTGATCCAGCACTTCGGCGCAGACGAACCGTGCCCCCAACGGCCCCCATCGTTTGGTGGTGTTGGCGACCATGACGGGCGAGAGGTCCACACCCGTTGCCTTCACGCCCTGCTGTGCGAGGTAGGCCAGCGCTCGCCCGGTACCGCATCCGCTCTCCAGGACGGTTGCCGGGGCGCCCAGCAGTTCGGGGCCGGGCCCGTGCCCGGCGTACTGCGTCCAGCAGAAGACGGGATCAGCGTCGAACACCTTGTCCTTGGCGCTCTCTGCGAAGGTGTCCCAGAGCTCGCGTTCGCTTTCGATGTTGTGTCGTGCGGGCAATGGCGCTTCCTCTGTGTCGGGGCGGGCAAGAGGGAGCCCCCGCCCCTCGTTCGGAGTTGGGGCGGGGGCACTCTAGTCCCGCGTCAGTGGCTGTCGGGAACCTTGTTGTCACACGGTGAGCAGTCGGACGCGTCGACCGCCCACAGCTCGTCATCGACACCGAAGCCGTTCTTGCGCAGCAGCTCGGCCGTGCGCATCACGGTGCCGTCCCGACGTCGCTCGATCAGCGGGGCGTGGTGCTTGTACCGCCCGCCGTTGTACTCCTCGCACAGAGCGAAGTAGAGCGGCGTGTCGAGGATGAGCTGATGGACGCCTATGTCCACGGTCTTACCGACGCCCATGTCTACGCCGGGGCACTCCATAGCGGTGATCAGGTACGCGATGCCCTGACCAAGGATGCGCTCAGCAAGGCTCGCCACGGCCACGCTGTCCCTGAGCAGGAGAGCAACCTCCCGCTCCCACAAGTCGGTTACTCCCACATCATCTACGAGGTACTGCACGCGCGCCTGAACGGCGTTGAGGGCCACACGGGGGTCACGGGTCCGCGTCTGTACTGCTGTGCTCATCGTGCGTTCTCCTGTCCGTGGAGTGGTGCACTGCACTTGCTGGCCCGCCCGGCCGACTCCGCTCACGGGAATGAGAAGGCGTGCGGCCGGACGGGCGTTGAGCCCCCGCCTCGGCAGCGCTCGGGCTGTCCTAGGGCCGTGATCTACCGAGGCGGGGTGCTTGGGCGGGCCGCTCCTGCACAGGCGGGCCCGACATTCCGGCGAGCACGATTCGACTCACGCCGTTCCGCACAGCGTGCACGGGCGGGAGCACCGGGGCAGCGCGAGGCCGTACACCACCCCTGAGGGCTGATCCAGGGCCCCGCCGTACTCTGTCCACCAACCCTCGGGAGAGTCCGCGTACGGGCCGCTGGGGTCGTCCACGAGCGACACCAACTCAGGGGCCGGTAACGGAGATATGGGGCCCCTGTGAATGCGTGCCGGGGTGCTCACGGCAGAGACCCCACCGGGCGCGTCCACACCTGCGCCTGCCATCTCTCGGCGTCGGTCGGCTTACGCAGTCGCTCGGGAGGAGCGTCCCACTCGATCCCACCGCCCGGAGGAACGAGGTACACGTTCCCTTCGAGCAAGTGGCGCACTTCTCCGATCCGGCCATCTGCCGTGTCCACCGCGTACGTCCCCAGGGTGGGGGTCCACTCGTTGGCCATGAACTATCGCCGCCCCCTCGCGTGGTTCGATGACGACCACGCTAGGAACGGCGGAACCTCAACCGCCAGGACCTTGCACAAGCTTGCATGCGGATTACCGGAGAGAGCTAATCGCTTCCAAGATGAGGGCGCGGGCATCCGAACCGTACACAGCGATCTCCGCAAGTTGAGAGAACGCCTTGGCGTAGACCGCGATCTCACTTGGAGCCGACACGTTCACTGCGGCCGTCAGGAGCTCGACGCTCGTTCGCTCGTCGTCGAACAGATAGAACGCTTCCAACGGCCAGACACGCCGCTGGGCGGTGAACGGGATGACTCCCAGACTCACGTTCGGCAGTGCCATGACCGCCAGTAGGTAGCCAAGCTGGCCGGCCATCGTGTCGGCGTCGCCGATGCGGTAGCGCAGCACGGTCTCTTCCATGAGCAGTGCGAACCTATGGCCGCTTTCGTGGAGGACATTTGACCGTTCGACACGTGAAGCTGCGGCCTCGGACGAGTCATCCGGAGTGCCCTGGAAGTCAGCGATCGTTGACAACAGGGCCTGAGCGTATGCCTCGGTCTGAATCATGCCGGGTACGACGTTCGAGCAGTAGACACGAAACTTCTGGGTTCGCTTGTAGAGCGGAACGACTTCCTCTTGCGCCCTGCGCATCCCATGGCGATGGAGTTTCTTCCAGTGCACGTACATCTGGTCGGCTTGGCGGTTCGCGGCCACGAGGTCCGCGGCTTGGTCCTGCGCACCGCAGGCCGTGCACCAGACCCGAATGTCCGCGTCGGACGGGGGCGTCTTGGCGTGCTCGATCCGTGACGACTTGGCAGGGCTCCAGCCGCACCGGATGGCCAACTCATGCCCGGTTAGCTCAGCCTCGACGCGGAGGTCTCGAAGTCGAGTGGCGATGACCTCGCGGGCGGCCTGTGCACTGGACGAGGGGGAGGCGGACATGGGTTGGCTCTCGGCACTCCGTTGTTCAGACCGTGTACTTCTCGTGCGGGGTGCCGCGCTCCCATACGGCCTCGAACGCGGCCGACGCGAGCTGAGCCACGGCGGGCTCAGTGCGCACTTCCCAGCCTGGCTCTGACCAATCGCCCTCACCTGAGAAGTGGTTGAAAAGCACTGACTGACCGTCGAACACCCAGCAATCGTTTCCTGGCAACGCGATGTCCGATGCCTGCCGCCTCGCCAGCCAACGGACCTGCTCTCCCGCATGGATGTTGACGACGGTGCCCGCGTGCTCGTACCGGATGTAATCGGTTACCGGCTCGGAGACCACACGCGCACGGCGTACGACGACGCCGCGTGAGACCGTACGCCGAATCAAATCAACCCAAGGCGTCCAGTAGGCGGAACTGGGGTCCACATCGCGTTGCCCGGTGCGCTTCCAGGTCTCGAAGTCGTCGGCTTCGTCGCCCACTCCGTAGACGTCGCGCATCTCCAGGTGCACGGCTGAGTGCTTGGCGGCTTCCAGCAGTTCGTTAAATCCCGGCTCGCTCTGCGACATCACACGCCTCCCTCAACATCGACATCATGCGGAACAGAATTCGGATCACGGCCTCGTGCGGAGGGATGCCCGGAGCGTGTCCGGGTACCTCGAAAGCCGCGCACTCCGCTTCAAGCTCCGCAGTCGGATTCAAGCCTTGGAACACGAACTCGCGCCTGTTCTCATCCACCCACACGGTGGGCGAACCCTGCTGCCCGGTGTCCGGATCGATCCCGATGAACCGTAGTGTCATCACTGCCTCCGGTGTCGAGTGGCTTACAGTAATTTGCACGAGCGTCGCCCTGTTGAGGCGTAGCGTCAAGGGCGTCTGGCAGGTGCCACGGCCGTTGGCCACGGGCCTGTCTGAATCCGGTTTCCGGGTGGCTAGGATCGCGCGCTTCGCGCTGGTGCATTAGCCCTGGTCAGCACCGTTGGCCACGTGACCAACGCATGACCAACAGCGGTCCGAAACAGTCCGAATCGGGGGGAACGCATGACCAGCGCGCCTCGTCAACTCTGCGGCGTGTCGCAGGTGTTCTAACAGGTCAACGGCACAGAGGGCTGGTGTCCGAAGGGAGAGTTCAAGTCCCCCCTCGGACACCAGTAAGAAGGCCCCTCTTGAGGGGCCTTCTTTGTGTGGGGTGTGGGGAGGGTTCAGGTTCCCGCTCGGATGCCCGTGAACGGCTCGGTCGAGGTGGGGCTTTCCGTGGGGTCGGGGGCGTGGGACCGGCCCGTGAGCAGTTCCGCCACCGCTATGCCCGAGACTCGGGTCGCGCCGTGGGTGATCAGGTGGACGGCGCCGAGGGGGACACCCGTCGGTACGCCCATCTCCACCACGAGGGCGTCGGGGCGGGTGCGCAGGAGGCGGGCGAGGGCCTCGGTCATCCAGCGGTGGCGGGCCGCGTCGCGGACGACCACCACGAGTGCGCGGCCGTCCGCCGGGGTGAGCGCGGCCCGGTCCAGGACGTCGTCGAAGCCGTCGAGCTCCAGTTCCGTCAGGCGCACGGACGTCGTGTCGGGGCGCAGCGCGCGCAGCGGGTCGGCCACGCCCCAGGGCGTGCCGCCGTCGACGGCCGGGTTCATCACGGGGGACAGCTCCACGACGTGCGGCGCGATGGTGAGGGGGAGGAGGGGGTCCACCGGGGTTCCCGGAGCGCCCGCTGTGCCCCTTGCGCCCCCTGCGCCCGCCGTGCCCGCGCTCGTCACAGTGCCTGCCGCGTCCGTGCTCCCTCCACCCGTGCTCCTCGCCGTGCCTGCTGTGCCTGTGCTGCCCGCCGTGCCTGCTGTGCCTGTGTTGCCCGCCGTATCTGCTGTGTCTGTGCTGCCCGCTGCGCCCGTGCTGCCTGCGGTGCCCGTCGCATCCGCGCTGCCCGCCACGACCGCCGCGACCCTGTTCCCCGCCGTGCTCCCGGCCCCGGGCCCAGGAGTCCCCGGCGTACCCATGGCCTCCCTGCTCCCCGGAGCCCCAGCGATCTCCGCATCGGCTCCCGTCAGCGCCTCCTCCTCCCTCCGCGGTCGCACCCGTACCGCGCGCCTCGCCGCGATCAGGCCGATGTCGGAGCGGAGGCCGGTGGCCGTGGCGGTGCGGGAGCGGGCTCCGGACCAGGTGGCGAAGGACCGTACGCGGGTGCCGGCCTCGGTGAGGCGGTCCTCGGGGAGGGTGCCGTCGTGTACCGCCCGTACGAGCGCGCTCGTGAGGAGGTCGACCGTCGACTCCTCGGCGTGCTCGCCGCCGACGCACACCGCGTCGACGCCGCCGGCGACGGCGCGGACCGTGGCGCCGTCGATGCCGTAGCGGTCGGTGACCGCGCCCATCTCGATGCCGTCGGTGACGACCATGCCGTCGAAGCCGAGCTCGCCGCGGAGCAGGTCGTTCAGGATGCGCGGGCTGAGGGTCGCGGGCAGCGCGGGGTCGTACGCGGGCACGAGCAGGTGCGCCGTCATGACGGCGCGTACGCCCGACTCCATCGCGGCGATGAACGGTGGGAGCGCGGTCCGCGCGATCTCCTCGGCGCCGCCGGTGACGCGGGGCAGGCCGAAGTGCGGGTCCACGGAGGTGTCGCCGTGGCCGGGGAAGTGTTTGGCGCAGGCGGCGACCCCGGCTGACTGGAGCCCCCGGATCCAGGCGGCGGTGTGCCGGGAAACGATGTCAGTGCGGGCGCCGAAGGAGCGTACGCCGATGACCGGGTTCAGCGGGTTGGAGTTCACGTCGGCGCTCGGCGCGTAGTTGAGGGAGACGCCTGCCGCGTGCAGTTCGCGCCCGATGTCGCGGGCGACGCGCTCGGTGAGGTCGATGTCGTCCACGGCGCCGAGCGCGAGGTTGCCGGGCCGGGACGCGCCCGTCCAGGCCTCCATGCGCGTCACGTCCCCCGCTTCCTCGTCGATGGCGACGATCAGGTCGGGGTTCTCGGCGCGCAGGGCGGCGGTGAGGCCCGCGACCTGGTCCCGGTCGACGATGTTCCGGCCGAAGAGGACCACGCCCCCGAGCCCGGCGGCGATCCTGCGGCGCAGCCAGTCGGGGACCTCGGTGGTGCCGACGAAGCCCGGCTGCAGCACGGAGTTGGCGAGTTGCTCCAGCCTCGGGGGACTGCTCGAAACCATGCCGGGACCTCCGATGAGACAGGGGAGCGGGGGTGGGAGAGCAGGCCGACACCGTGCTGCGCGACTTGGTACAGGCCAATCGGATGTTGGCTCAGGGCATTTGGGACTGTCAAGGCATGCGAACCGCCAGGAAACGGAAGGTGAACCAGCACATGGCGCAGCGGCCTGACCTCGGCCGAAGCGCGCCCCGGCGCTTGGCAGAAGAGCGCGCCGACACCTCGCCCGAAGCCGACCCGATGCCTCGGCCGAAGCCCGCCTCGACACCTGGGCCGAAGCCCGCCCCGACGGCCTGCGCGAGGCGTGCCTCGACGTGTCGGCCGAAGCCCGACCCGACGCCTAGGTCGAAGCCGACCCGATGCCTCGCCCGCAGCGCGCCCCGACGCCTTGCGCGAAGCGTGCCTCGACGTCTCGGCCGAAGCCCGACCCGAAGCCCCGGCCGAAGCCGACCGGCACCCGGGCCGAAGCGCCCCACCCCAGAGGCCACCTTGTAGGACTCGCGTTCCCGCGATGGAATTCGTGTACGAGCCAGGGGTCGGACTCCCGCCACCGCGCGGCGGGCCGCCCCGGGCCCGAACGCGGCCGAGCTGAGGAGGAACCCCTTGCGGCGGTACGAACTTGTCGGACGGCGTGACATCAGGCTGGTCACCGACGCGCCGGTGCCGGAGCCAGGACCGGGCCAGGTGCTCGTCCGCGTCCGCGCGTGCAGCGTCTGCAACCGCAGCGACCTCGCGTACTACCACTACTACGGCCTCAGGGAGCACTGCGCGACGGGCTGTTACGGCCATGAGATCGCCGGGGTCGTGGAGGCCGTCGGGCCCGGTGTCTCCCGCGTCGCGTCGGGGCAGCGCGTCTTCGTGCGCACCCCGCTGACGTCGGGCTACGCCGAGTTCGCCCTCGCGAGGGAGATAGCCGTCGGCGTGCTGCCCGACTCCGTGCCCTTCGAGCAGGGCTCGATGCTCCAGCTGCTGCCGCTCGCCGTGCACGCCACGCGCGGGGTGCGGTTGGGCGACCGGGTCGTCATCATCGGGCAGGGGCCGGTCGGCCAGATGGCGCTGCGGATGGCGGCGCGGCGCGGCGCCGCGCACGTCACGGCCGTCGACCTCGATGCCTGGCGCCTGGAGCGTTCGAGCCGGGCGGGCGCCGACGCGGTGCGCCACGTCGACGGCAGCGCGCCCGGACTGGCCGCCCTCAAGGAGGAGTTCGCCGCGGAAGGGGAGGAGTACGACGTCGCGATCGACGCCGTCGGCACGCCCACCACCCTCAACGCCTGCGTGGGCCTGGTGAGGCAGAACGGCCTCGTCGTGATGCTCGGCACCCACCACGTCGACACGCACGTCACCGTCGACCTCGTGACGTGGGAGCGCAAGGGCCTGCGCGTGCACAGCTCCGCCGAGCCCGTGGACACCGCGCGCGCCGAGGCGCTGGCCGTCGCCGAACGGCTCGTCCACCGCGACGCCGGGCGGCTGCGCCTGCCCGACCTGCACACCCACACCTACGCCCTCGACGAACTTCCCAAGGCCATGGAGCAGTTGTCCGCCAGCAGGTCGCTGCACCCCGACGCCGAAAGCGCCCCGTACGACGGGCCGCCGCCCGAGACCCTGAAGGTCGTCATCGTCCCGTGACGGCGGCCGGACGGTGAGGTGGGCGGTCGCCGGATACGGCGACGTCGTGGAGCGCCGGGTGCTGCCCGCCCTGCGGGCCCTCGGCGAGGAACCGGTGTACCTGTGGGGACGCGACCCGGACCGGGCGGCGCACGTCGCCGCCCGGCACGGCGTGCGCGGCTCCGGCAGCGACGAGCGCGCGCTGCTCGGCGACGAGGTCGAGGCGGTGTACGTCGCCACGCCCGTGGTGCGCCATGTCCCGCTGGCGCGCGCGGCGCTGGCGGCGGGGCGCCCGGTGCTCGTGGAGAAGCCGCTCGCCGGGGGCCTGGACCAGGACTTGGGCGAGGCCGCGGCCCTGGAGGGCGGGTTGACCGCCGCCGTCGCGTACTACCGCAGGCTCGCCCCGGCCGTGCGTCAGCTGCGCGCGGAGCTGGCGGGCCGGCCGCCCGCGCACGTGGACGTGCGGTTCCGCTGCGCCTTCGCCCCGGGCCCCGGCCATCCGATGCGCTGGCGCACCGACCCGGCCGTGGCGGGCGGCGGGGTCCTCGCGGACGCGGGCAGCCACCGGCTCGACCTGCTCGTCATGCTGTTCGGCCGCCCGGACGACGTCCGCGGCCTGCTCACGGACCGCTTCCCTGCGGGCGCGGAGCGGCGGGCCGAGGTGGAGCTGGCCTGGGCGTCCGGGGTGCGGGCGCGCGTCGTCGCGGAGTGGGGCGACGCGCCGCCCGTGGACCGGTTCGAGGTCGTGGGCGACGGCCGCACCCTGACGCTCGACCCGCTCGACTCGGGCCACCTCCGCGTGCGCACGGCCCACGGCTCACGGGAGTTGACGCTGCCGCCGGCGTCCAACCCCCACCAACCCCTGATCGCCGACTTCGTGGCGGCGGTCGCGGCCGGACGGCCGCCTGCGTGCCCGGTGTCGGACGCCCGGATCGTCGACGAGATCATCGCCGCGGCGGGGCGTCCGGGTCCCACCGGATCCAGCTGAACGTTCCTGCAAGGCAGGGCGCCTCAGGCCCCGTCGTCCGCCGACCAGGGCCGCAGCCAGCGTGGGTCGGGGGTGTCGCCCGCGCGGACGAACCGGGTGTCGATGGAGAGCCGCATCGCGTCCGTCGTCGTGTCCAGGGAGGCGTGGATGACGCTCGGCACGTGCACCATCAGGTCCCCGGCGGCGAAGTCCGCGTGCAGCCAGCGGCGGTCCAGGGCGCGCGCGGTGAACTCCAGGTCGTGGCAGATCTGCCGCCGGTCCTCCGGCCGGTCCGTGGTGTCGCGCAGCGGCTCGTACTCCTCGGGGGACAGCGTGTGCGAGCCCTCCAGGTACACCAGGGCGCCCGACTTCGGCGGGCAGTCGCCGACCGGGATCCACATCGTGACGACCCGGGGCGAGCCCTCGTCCATGTAGTCCAGGTCGACGTGGGCGCGCGAGGCGCGGGCGGTGCCCCGGTGGAAGTGGCGCAGGATGCGGCGCGGCAGCATCCGGGCGTCGCCGTCCAGGAGGTCGGCGGCCAGCTTGGCGAGCTGGGGGTTGTCGAGGAAGCGGTCGAAGGTCTCGGAGCGCACGAAGGCGTGCGCCGGGTGCCCGGCCACGCCGTGCTCGGGCAGACCCTTCGGCACCCGGCCGGAGAACACGCCCTCGCGCGGGGTGGTGCCCGGCGCGAAGTAGCCGCGCGGAAGCAGCGAGAAGTACGCGGAGCGCAGCCGGAGCACCTCCTCCGGGTCGAGGAACCCGGGCAGATACAGATAGCCGTCGGCACGCAGCCGCTCCCGCAGCACGGCGGGGTCCGGCAGGGGCTCCGTGCCGGTGGGGCGCAGCGGGCCGAAGAGCTCGGGCGAAAAGGGTATCGGTACGCCGTTCGACGAGAGGTTCACGAGGGAGTCCTTACGTCAGGGTCGACAGAGCAGTCCTTACGACAGGGGACGAGAGAGCAAAAGAGAGGGACGGCGGCGCCCGGCCGCAGAGCTCAAGGCGCAGCCGTACAAGCGGAGTTGATGATCAGTCAGGGATAGTCGTGGGTCCGCGTCAGTAGACGCCCTCGACCGCCTCCTCGGTGCCCGCGAGGCCGTCGCGGTGGGGCCGGACCGCGGCCACGCCGTCCCAGGGGAACCACGGATGCGGCCCGGTTCTGATCGCGCTGTCCCGTTCCAGGAGGTTGGGCAGGAAGAGGTCTTCGAGGAGGGTGGTGACGCGCACCCGGCCGCGCTCGCCCTCGGCCACCTCGCGCCACGGATCCTCCGGGTCGACGACCTGGAGCACCGCGAAGGGCGGTGGCAGATGGTACGAGTGGCCGGTGCCCTCGGGCAGCCGGGGCGCGCCCGGCACCGCGTCGGCCTGGAGCGCGTGGCCCGCCAGCGTGTTGCCGTACGTGTCGATCCACTGCACGCCGTCCAGGTGCTCCTGGCGCAGGAACGCGGCCTCGGCGGCGCTGCACGTGGTGCCGCCGGTGCACACCGCGCGGATCCCGTACGTGTGCAGGGGGCGCGGCAGGCGCATCGCGAGTTCGAGCAGCAGCCGCGAGGTGGTGAACAGGAGCGCGGGGCGCTCGGCGGTCAGCAGGGTGAGGGTCTGCTCCACCAGGTGGGAGGTGTACGCGTCGGCCTCGCCGCCCGCGCGCAGCGACGCCTTCACCCAGCGCGGGTCGAAGTCGATGGCGAACACCGCGCCGTGCCAGCTGTCCGCGAGCCCCTCCACGAAGTGCCCGTACGCGTGCGGGCCGCTCGGCGTCATCGCGAGCACGTCACCGCCCGCGACGCCGCGCGCCTCAAGGACCGTCCGGTAGACCTCGACGTCGTACGCGAGGCGCGTGACGTTGACGATCCGGCAGGGCGCACCGGTCGTGCCGCCCGTCTCGAACACCCGGAACGGACGGTCGCGGTAGCCGCGCGGGCGCAGGTCGAGGGCGCTCGCCGCGCGCAGTTCGCCCTTGTCGAACAGGCCGAACAGTTCCAGGGCGGCGAAGGAGTCGACGTCCTTGAGCGGGTCGAAGCCGAGCCGGGGCAGCCGGGCCACCCAGAAGGGGGAGCCCGTCTCGGGCGAGAAGTGCCAGCGCATCATGCGCCGCGTCCACGCGTCGAGATCCACGGCGAGCTCGGGCACGCGCCCACGCAGCGTGTCGTACAGGGTGGCGAAGGTGACCTGCGGGGTGTGCCCGTCGCGGGCCGTGGTCGTCATGGGCCTCCTCCTAGGAGTGCGGGGTCGGTGGCCGGTGGACGAAGAGGGAGTCGTCGGCGATCGCACGCCCTGCCTCGGCGGTGGCGCCGAGCACGGCGGCGAACGGGAAGGGCGCCTCGTGCCCGACGAGCGGGTGCGCGGCGTCGGACGCGGCGAAGCGGCCGTCGAGCAGGACGAGATGAGGGCGCACGAGGACGTCGCCGCCCGCGCTCTCGACGACCGGCGGCTCGCGGGTGAGCAGCCGGTCACCGGCGCGCAGGCGGGTGCGGACGCCGGCGGTGGCGCGCTCGGCCTCGCCGGGGTCGCGGAAGGCGGTCAGCGGCCAGTCGGGGTCGGCCGGGTCGGGGGCGGGCCCGGGGTGCAGCCCGTCGAGGGCCGCGGCCAGGGCCTTCGCCACCGGCTCGGGGTCGGCGTCGAGGCAGACCACCGTGCGGACGTTGCGGCAGAACCGGCCGGAGTCGGCGGCGACCAGCGGCAGCAGCCAGGCCACCGCGTCGTCCACCGGCAGGCCGGGCGGCACCAGGGCGCAGCCGCGCCCCGGCCCGTGCAGGGTGAGGGTGGGCGCGTCCCGCATCGAGGCGGCGAGCCCGGCGCCGCCGTACACGACGTGCCGGTCGGTGAGCTTCACCAGGCCGTGCAGGTCGCGCTGCCCGGTGGGGTACAGGCCGATGCGCTCCGCGGGCCAGTCCGCCGCGAGCAGCGCCGCGACCAAGCGGGCCGCCGACAGCGGTTCGCGGCGGCTCGGCCGTACCCACACCGCGGCCGACCGCTCGGCCTGGTCGAGCACGGAGTCCAGGCAGGTGAAGGTGTTGCCGGGCAGCGCGACCAGGGCGAGCGCGTCGTCGCCGTCCGGGGCGGGGCGGTGGGCCGCGCCGTCGGCCAGCATCGCGCACCAGCGCTCGACCAGCGGGCCCGGGAGCCCCGCGCTCTCCCACAGCGCGCCGCGGAAGGCCGCCGCGCTCTGCGGGCCGAGGCCGCCCACGGTCACCGTGCCGTGCGCGAACAGCTCCAGGGCGGCGCGGATCCGGGCACGGCGGTCGGTCAGCGGTGGCAGCGCCGTCCGGGCCGACCGCCACCAGCGGCGGTCGGCGTGCGCCACGATCTCCGGTACGAGCGCGAGGCGCCGCGCGGGGGAGCCCGGCAGGGCCGCGGTGTCCAGGGACTCCTGCCACGCGCCCCGGCGGAAGGCCGAGACGACGGGCGGGCGCTGTGGCGCGGCGGTCATGACAGCTCCTCGCGCAGAGCGGCGACCACCCGCGTCTGCTCGGCCCGGGTGAGCGTCGGGTACAGCGGCAGGGCGATGTGGTGGCGGGCGAACCAGCGCGCCTGCTCGTACGGGCCCTCGGCGTCCGCGCGCGGCGCCGCGTCCGCGAAGTACGGCTGGTCGCACAGCAGATGGTCGTAGACCTCGCCCGCAAGGGCCACGCCGTGCCGCTCGCGCAGCCGCTTCTTCAGGAGCGGCCGGTCGACGGGGCCCTCCGGGTAGGCGAGGTACTTGTAGTAGTTGCTGCGCGCCTCGGACGGCACCGCGTGTGCCCGCAAGGCCGGGACGTCGGCGAGCAGCTCGTCGTAGGCGAGGGCGAGGTCGCGGCGGGCCGCGAGGGTCCTCTCGAAGCGCTCCAGGTCGACCGTGCCGACAGCGGCGTGCAGCTCGCTCATGCGCCAGTTGCCGCCGGGCCGGTCGTGCAGCGTGGAGCCCTGTGCGCTCTTGCCGTGGTCGCGCCAGCGCCGCACCTGCTCGGCGTCGGCGGCGGCCGCGCCGCCGGGGGCGTCGGGCCGCGCGCAGGTGACCAGGCCGCCCTCGCCGCTGACCGCGACCTTCGTGGGGAAGAAGGAGAACGCCCCGAACCGGCCGAAGGAGCCCGCGAACCGGCCGTTCAGGGTGGCCCCGAGCGCGTGCGCGGCGTCCTCCACGACCGGTACGCCCCGCTCCGCGCAGAGCGCGAGCACCTCGGTGAGGGACGGGGGCACGATGCCGCCGATGTGGACGGGCAGGACCGCCGCCGTGTCCGGGTGGCGCTCAAGGGCGGCCCGCAGCGCGCCCGGGTCCAGGCCGAGCCCGTCCAGCTCGATGTCCACGAACCGCACGGCGGCGCCCGCCCGCACGGCGGCAGCCGCCGTCGCGAAGAACGTGTTCACCGGTACCAGCACCGTGCGGTTCGCCACGCCGATGACCCGCAGGGCGATCTCCAGGGCCGCGGCGCCGGACGCCACGGCCACGCCCTCGGCGCCCGTCCAGGTCCGCGAGAGCTCCTCGAAGCGGGCCAGTTCGGGGCCCTGGGTGAGGTGGCCCGTGGCGAGCGCCGCGTCCACGCGGTCCAGGACCGCGCGCCGGTCCGCGACGTCGAAGTGGATGCGCTGCGCGGGTACGTCGGCGGGCGCGGCGGCGGGCCCCGACAGGGTCCGCGTGAAGAAGGCGGCGGCGTGGCCCACGTGGGTGCCGTGCCCCATCGCCAGCTCGTGGACCTCCAGGTCGCCCCCGGCCGACGCGTAGGCGCGGCGGACGGCGTCGGCCGCGGTGCGCGCGTCGGCCGGTTCCAGGAAGGAGTCGGCGGTGCCGTACTGGAGCTGGAGCGGGGCCGGGGCGAGCGCGCCGTACAGGTCGGCCAGGTCCGCGTACTCCAGGATGCCCGGCAGGACGGCACCTTCGTAGCCGGTGAGCAGCCGGGCGAACAGGGCCGGGTAGCTGCCCAGATGGCTGGCCGCGCACACCGGCAGGGGCCGCGGCGCGAGCAGCGCGGAGTGCAGCGCGACCGCCGCGCCCAGGCTGTGCCCGAACACGCCGACGCGGCCGGGGTCGGCCCACGGGTGCGCGGCGAGCACGTCCAGGGCGCCGAGCGCGTCGCCGACGAGCGCGCCGAGCAGCGAGCGGCCCGTCAGGGCGAAGGCGTGCGCGAGGAGGGCGCCCTCGTCCCGCCCCGCGCGGCGTTCCTCGTCGAGGCCACCGCCGATGCCGTGCTCGAAGGACAGCGTGACGAACCCGGCGCGGGCGAGGTGCTCGGCGACGTTCCGGTCGGGAAAGTCCGGAGGCGTCTCGCCGGTGAGCTGTTCCATCCGAGCGTTCTTGCCGCCGAGGACCAGGACCGCGGGGAGGGGCGGGCCCGCGTCCGCGGGGGCGGTGACGGTGCCGTGGAAGGTGCCGCGCAGGGGGGAGGCGAAGGCCAGCCGCTCGCGGCGCAGGCCGTCCGCGGTGGTCGTGGCGGTGCCGGTCGTGGTCAGGGGGGTGCGCTCGACGCGGGCCAGACGCTGCACGACGGCGCGGAGTTCGCGGGACCAGGGGGTGTGGGGCGGGGCGAAGCGCAGGGCCGGCCCGGCGGTGAGCAGATGGTGCAGGTGGGTGGTCTGCATGCGGGTTTCGTTCGCTCCTGTGGGTGCGGGTGGTGGGCCTTCGCGGAGCGCCCCAGGCCCGCCCCTTCTCCGAAACCAGGGGCTGCGCCCCCGGGCCCCGCCGGGTCGTGCCGCGCGCTCGTCCTCGAACGCCGGACGGGCCGGGACGCGTGGGGCCGGGCCCGACCCGCCCTGAGGCCAGGGCGGGTGGGGAGGACGGCTCAGACGAAGTCGGCGTGCAAGGTCTCGGGGACCTCGATCGCGTAGGCGTCCAGCGCCTCGTCCAGCTTGATCTGGCCCCGCTTGAGCAGTTCGAGCAGCTCGTTCTGCGGCCGGTAGAAGCAGGACTTGCAGAGGTCGGTGCGGCGGGGGTTGGAGGCCTCCCACTCGGCGCGCGGGCCGCCCTCGAGGACCTGGGGGTACCCGAGGTCGACGACGTCGCCGATGCGGTAGCGGCTGTTGAGGTGCACCTGCGGGCACGGGTACAGATGGCCGTCGGCCCCGACGGCGGTCACGAAGCGGCTGTAGTGGCAGCGCTCGAAGTCGCCCTCGACGTCCTCGACCTGGTCCATCGGACCGCGGTCGAGCTTGGGCACCGACACCTCGAAGGAGTCCGTGGACAGCGCGGCGGCCGCGACGAGGGAGTCCGAGATCTCCGCCATGACGGTCTCGATGGTCTCGTGCCCCATCGCGCTGTAGAACTCGGGCTCGAAGCGGACGTAGTGCGCCCCGGACTCGTGGGCGATGCGGGCCGCCGACAGGATCTCGCGGTAGTTCTGCATCGTGATCACGTAGTTGAACCCGATGCGGAAGTCCGGTGCGACGGCGTTCGCGCGCAGGTGGCCGATGTTCTCGATGAACTTCGAGAACGTCTGCTCACGGTCGCGCGTGATGTCGTTGAACGTGGCTTCCGTGCCCGCGTTCATGCCCACCCGCACCCAGGTGTGGGTGTTGATGACGGTGTCGGCGACCTTCGGCCGGCCGAGCCGGGAGCCATTGGTGATCAGGCCGATGTGCAGGCCCACGTCGTGCCCGGCGTTGCAGATGTCCGCGTAGCCCGGGTGGATGGTGCACTCGCCGCTGCCGCAGAAGGTCACGGCGCGGCCGTCGTTCTCGGCGAACTCCTTGAGGAGGTTGATCGCCTTGTCGGTGGTGATGGAGTCCTTGAACGAGAACAGGTCGTAGAACTGCTCCTCGTTCGGTGAATGGAAGTTGCAGAAATTGCAACGCATATTGCAGGCGCCCATGATGCCGATCCGCATGTGGACCGGTTTGATCTCCTCGTCCGCGACGAATCGGCGGAGCAGATCGCCGTGGGCCAGGACTTTCTGCGGGGAGTGTGCTTGATCGAGACTGACGTCGGGGAGGCCCTCGCCGTTCCGGGGCGCGGCCATTGCGATATCGCGGGCACCTTCAGTGCTGTTCACGAACTCCTCCACACGCTTTTGGCGGTGTTTAGCGTTGTCCGAGCGACCTTGGTGACGGTAGGAGAGCGCTTCCAGAAGTGTCAATGGGTCTAGACAACCAGGAAGTTGAGTAAACATCTACTGCGCCGTCGGTTCCGGCCAAATGTGCTGAGCACGTGTTCGTGTCATGTGCCATAGGAAGAAGGGCTGGTGGGACAAGGTCACTTAGGCGTGCCTCAGCGCGATGGATGAGCCGTGAACTTCACGGGCAGGGGTACGCGAACGTGCCCTCGAAAGTCCGGTACGTCTTCCCCGGCCCGCCGCGCCCTTGTGCCGGGTACTCGATCACCGGTACGGGCTTGCAGATCGGCCACTGATGCGTCTCGGGCGACTGCTCGAAGGCGTACGTACCCGCCGCGCCCTGAAGGCAGTTGGTGCACAGCAGGCGCCCGTCCCGCTCGACGATGCCCGCGTTGATGAGGGTGTTGTATACGTCGTCCTTCGTGGGCGTGCGCGCCGGAGCGGGCGTCCCGTCGCCGCTCCCGGCCTTCTCGTTTGCTTCGGAGTACGACCTGTCGTACGCGTTGGACAGCAGCGTGAACGCGTCGTGGTACATGATCGCGTAGCCGTCGTCGAGGGGCTTCTCGCCGATGCCGTACCGCTCGTCGAGGTCGTGGAAGATCCGCAGGAAGCCGCCGAGGCCCGCCGGGGCTCCCTTGGCGGGCAGCCCGCGCGGCGTCCACCAGGCGGGTGTGACCGAGGCCGCCGCGACGATCCTGGTCTTCGTTTCCCGCAGCATCGCGGTGAGGTCGTCCGTGGTCAGTGTCGGCTCCAGGCCGATGCCGACTTTCAGGATGCGCACGGGGCTGCGGCGGTCGCAGGACGACTCCTGTGACAGGCGTTTCACGAGGGCGGGCAGGTCCTGGTCGCGGCCCGCGAAGAACACCGTGTCGGATTCGGTGAGGCAGATCTTCTGGGCGGCGGACTGGAATCGCTGCGGGATGCCGGCGGCGGGCCCGGTCGAGCCGAGGAAGGAGGCCGAGCGCTGGCGCAGCCCGTAGGCCTTGCCGAATTTCTTCTGGAGCAGCCGGTGGAGATTGCGCGAGTACACGTCGTCCGGACGGCTGTCGTATACAAGGAACCCTTTCCTGTCGCCCCGGTTCCGCTTCAGATAGTGATCGAGCGCGTCCACGAACATGCTGTTGTTCGGTGAGGTCTTGAAGAAGTACGGGGCGTTCATGTCGGCGGAGGTGATGACCGGGCCCACGGTCGCGATGCGCCGCGCGCTCAGCTCCTTCATCGCGTCCCGGGTCTCGGGCGTGCTGCTCGGCAGGCCCGTCACCCCGACGAGCGGGGAGCGCCGGTCGTCCACCAGGCCGGTCAGGTCGTCGACGACGGGCCGCCACTGGTCCAGGTCCTTGCCGTCGGGGGCCAGCAGGAGCTGGTAGTGCGGCCCGCCGCCGCTGTTGGCCTTGAGCTGGGCGGCGTGCGCGCCCGCCAGGGCACGGCGGATCATCGCCGCCGTCATGGCGCTCGCCTCGTCCGACGTGAACGGCATCATCAGCGCGATCCGCCCGTACGGCATGGGGGCCTGCCCCTGCTCCGGGTCCTCCCAGGCGCGCTCGACCCTGGCGTTCTCGTCGGCGACGGCCCGGATGAGGCCGTCGAGGCCCTCGTCCCCCTCGAAGGCGCCCTGGGTGACGCCCACGCACTCCCCGCCGTGCTCGCTCAGGCCGCCCGGGCAGTCCTCGGGACGCAGCAGCAGGTAGACGACCACGCCGACGGCGATCAGGACCAGCGGCACCACGATCGCGACGGCCTTGTCGAGGGGGCCGAACCCGTTGCGGCGGCGGCTCAGACGCATGCTTCCTCACAGTTCGGGCAGCGGCAGGGGGCGCTTGTCGCGGGCGGCGGCGGGCCAGGTCCTCGCGGCCTGCCCGAGGACGGCGCGCCAGGTGCGGTGGCGCAGCGAGAGGAACGCGAGCTCGGCGCCGATGTCGTCGCACAGGTCGGCTTCCGGCTCCGCCGTGGCGTCGGACAGGTACCACAGGCCGTGCAGCAGCCTGTTGATGCAGCGGTCGATCTCGTCTATGTCGCGGTAGCGGTCGTCGTGCGCGCCCGCGGCCATCGCGGCCCGCTCGTCGTCCCAGTCGGCCGCGGGCGGTGCCGGGGCCGTGGCCGCGTACCGCAGACAGGTCAGCCAGCGCAGCGCGCTGAGCCGGTCCTGCTCGGCCTGGAACTCCTCGGAGAGCGCGGCCACCACGGTCTTCGCGTCCCCGGCGGCGAGCGTGTGCCGCAGCGCGTCGGCCTCGCTGTCCTCGCCGCGCGTGGTGTGGTGCCGGCGCAGGAAGCCGTGCATCTCCTGCCAGCCGCGGCGCGACCCGGTGCCCCGCGAGGTGCGCCGGGCCTCGTGCACGAGCAGCGTGTGCAGCAGCGGATCGGCGGCGAGCGGCCGGTCCTGCGGGGTGTCCCGCTGCCAGTGCTCGGCCTCCAGATAGTCGGCGGCGGCGTTCGCGGGCAGCTGCTCGGGGCCCTCCAGGCGCAGATGCGCGGCGAGGGCCTGCGCGGCCGTGCTGTCGCGGGCCAGCGAGAGCGGGACGAGCCGGGCGCGCTGGTGCGGCGACGGAAGCAGCCGCTCCAGGATCGCTTCGGAGACCGGGCGGCCGTCCCCGGTGGTCAGGTCGAGCAGATCGCGCGGGGCGAGCGGGGCCGCGGCGGGCCCGGCCCGGGACGCGTGCTCCAGGACGGCGTCGCACAGGACCCGTCCGGCCAGCGGGTGCCCGCCGGTGAGGGTGTGCAGGGCGGACGCCAGATACGGGTGCAGCGGGGCGGACGCGGCGTCCAGCATCAGCAGGACGTCGTCGCGGCTGAGCGGGGTGAGCTCCACCACGACCAGGCCCGCGGACGGCGCGTGCCCCGCGCGCCGCCAGCCCGTGGTCGTCACCAGGTCGGGCAGGTCGCGGTGGAGGGCCTCGGTGGCGTCCGGGGGCGCGTCGCCGAGGCGGGTGGCGACGACCACCAGCGGGTCGTGGTGGGCGGCGCCGGGCCGGGCCCGGTACTCCAGGACGAGGTCGAGCAGGCGCGCCCCGGCCGGGGAGTGCGTGTTGTCGAGCAGGGCGAGCGGGCGCGGGTCGCGGTTCAGGCGCTGCCACCGGGTGCGGGCGGCGGCGACGTCCTCCAGGAAGGCGTGCACGAGGGTCTGCTCGGCGGCGTGCCGGTAGTCGCCGCCCCGGTGGAACCAATCGGCGAGGCGGAGGAGCCCTTCGAGCCCGCGGGGGCCGCCCTGGCCGTCGGGGGCGGCGGCGGAGGTCTCGGGCGTCTCGGCGTACCGGTCCTGGTACCACTGGCGCAGCGGGGCGCTGCTGCGGGCGCGGGCGTACCGCTCGAAGTACTCGGCGAGTACGGCGTGCACGACGGCGTGGGAACCGCCTCGCGCCCCGGCTTCGGCCCCCGCCCCGGCCCGGGCTTCGGTCCCCGCCCCGGCCCCGGCTTCGGTCCCCGCCCCGGTCGCACCCCCCGCCCCGGCCCCAGCAGCTCCCGCCCCGGCCTCGGCCCCCGCTCCAGCCGCGGCCCCCGCCCCCGCGAGCCGCGCCCGCACCCGTGTCTCCCACGTCTGTGCGACCCCCGGCTCCGGTCCCGACTCCAGGCGGCAGGCGAGCAGCAGCCGGGCGATGCGCGCGGTGGCCCGGTCCCGCTCCGCGCCGTCGGCGTACCCGCCGTACACGGCGACGAGGCCCGGCAGCAGCAGCGGGAAGCGTCGGCTCAGGTCGGGGGCCAGGGAGCACACCAGCTCCTCCAGGAGCTCGACGACGAGGCCCTGAGCCGCGGTGTCGACGCGGGCGAGCGGCAGCCGCCCCGTGTAGTGCCGCTCCAGGGTCGCGAGGACGGCGGTGCGCCCCATGCCGTGCCGTCCGGTGAGCAGCACCAGCGGCAGGTCCTTGTCGTGCTCCCAGGGCACGCGGGCGCGTTCGGCGTAGGCGAGGCCGGTGAGCCGGGGGAGGAGGTGGTGCAGAAGCGGGTCGCGTGCGTACAGCCGAGGTGTTTCGGATGTGTGCATCTCGCCGGAAACCGCTCCTGTCCGTCGCTGTCTGCCGCTGCTGTCCGTCCGCTCGCGCCGGGGCCGGGGGCGTCCTCCTTGCCGGTGTCAACCACCACGTGTCAACTGCCGCGAAGGCAAAAGAAGTTACACCTCCCACACCTCCCTGGCCAGGACATTGCGGGCAGGGGGTCGGGTGCTCAGGACCGCGGCCGGACCGTGAGCTCCACCCCCGCGGGCACCTCCCCGGTCACCTCGCCCGGGTAGTCCAGGCGCACCCGGCGCAGCGCGCGCAGACCCGCGAGGTGCACCAGGTCCACGGTGTCGAAGAGCGTCAGGTGCAGCTCCTCAAGGCCGGGCAGACGGCGGGCGATCCGCCGCAGGGACACGGACGCGCCGGGGCGCGCCCGCACCTCCAGGCGCGTCAGCTGCGGGATGCGCGCGCCGGGCGGGAACAGCATGATGCTCAGCTGCTCGTGGGACAGGCGCAGCGAGCGCAGGGCGGGCAGCCGGGCGAGCAGCGCGTCCCAGTCGTCGGGCCGCAGCCGGTCGCTCGCGTTGTGCAGACGCAGCTCGCGCAGTTCCGTCAGGTCCGTGACGGCGGCCAGCTCCACCGCGTCCGGGGGCAGCGCGAGGAGCCGCAGCGCGCCGGGCCGCGGCAGGTCGCGCAGACCTCGCCACGGCACGGCCGCGCCGAGCAGCAGCTCCTCCAGGCTCGGGCAGGACGAGAGCCGGGCGAGCGGCTCCAGTTGGGGCAGGTCGGCGAGGGTGAGCCGGCGAAGGAGCGGAAGGCGGGTCAGCGGTGCGGTGTCGCTGACGGCGCGGCAGCCGTGCAGGGCGAGCGTCTCCAGGGCGGGGAACGCGGCGAGGAAGTCGAGGCCGGTGAGGCGCAGGTTGCCGCGCAGGCGCAGCTCGCGCAGCGTGCCGGGGGCGAGTGCGCCCAGGATGTCCTGCTCGCTGAAGTCGCCCTGCAGGGCCACGCGTTCGTATCCGGACAGGGCGCTGAGCGCCTTCAGCTCGGCGGGCGAGCGGACCGTGACGGCCTCGGCGGCGCCGGCGGCGAGCAGGGGCCGCACGATCTCCTCGGCGTAGGCGTCGGTGTCGAAGCGGTCCCAGTGGGCGAGGAGCTGGGCGCGCACCGCGGGCTGCGGCGTGGCCAGGAAGTCGCGGAGGCGGGCGAGCGCCGCGTCGCCGCCGATGCGGCAGATGGCGTGCACCGTCGTCACCTCGGCGTCGCCGGTCAGGGCGTCGGCGGCGGGCAGCAGGCCGAGCAGCAGCGTGCCGGTCTCGGCGAGGGCCCGCGCCTCGCGCATGCCGCGCGGCGGAAGGAGCTGCGCGGCCCGCTCCTCGACGGTGGCGCGGACGGCCGGGTCGAGCCGGGTGGCCTGGTCGAGCGAGGCGAGGGCGAGCAGACGGAGCCGGGTGCGCACCCCGTCGTCGTCCTCGCGGTCGGCCCGGCCCGTCAGCCGCGTCAGGAGCTCGGCGCGCTCGTCGGGCCGGGCCTGCGCGACGGCCATCTGCACGACGTCCTCCCAGGGGTCCAGGTGCGCGTGCGCGACGAGCGCCCCGATGTCGTGCTCCTCCAGGGCGGCCTTCGCGCCGAGGAAGTCCTGGAAGGTGCGGTGGATGAAATCCACGGCGTCCGACGCCGGTTCGCGAAGCAGCCCGGAGCGGTCCAGGAGCAGCCGCAGCACGTCCTCGGCGCTCCCGGCCCGGGCCAGCTGCGGCACCGATGGGCGCAGCTTGTCCAGGAGGTCGACGGCGGTCTGCCGCTTCAGCCGGGTGCGCTCGTTGCGGATCAGCCAGTACGCGAACCGCTTCAGTGGCTCCGTCGCGGACTTCTCGTCCAGCTTCGGCGGGAGCCTGCCGTACAGGTCGCGCTCGCGGTCCCGGCGCTCCAGGAGCATCGAGAGCGCCGCCTCGTACAGCGCCACCCGGCCCTGCGGCAGGAAGCCCCTGCGCTCGCGGTGCAGGGCGCAGATCAGCGCGCACAGCAGCGGGTTGGTGGCGAGGTGGCTCAGCTCCGGGCTGGCGCGCACCGACCGCAGCAGGGTCGTGGCGAGCTCCTCGTCCGCGCCCGCGGCCTCGTGCCAGCGCCGCACGAACCGCCGGACGTCCCCGGGCCGCATCGGCGTGAGCGTGAACTCGCGGAACCCCTCGCGGCCCAGCCAGTCCCGGGGCAGCGCCGAAGGCCGGGTGGTGACGAGCCACAGATTGCCGGGGAAGGCGGCGTGCAGGGTGGCGAGCCAGGCCCGCGCGCGGGGGCGCTCCGCCTCCGGGATCTCGTCCACGCCGTCGATCAGGAGCACGCCACGGCCGGCCTGGAGGACCCGCACCGCCCACCCCGCGGGCTCGGTGCCCGTCAGGGGGCAGCCGATCCAGCGCAGGAAGCCGTCGGGCACGGGCAGTTCGGCGTCCTCGCGGGCGAGGGTGCGCAGCGGCAGCACGAACGGCACCCGGCCGAGGAGCTGCGGCAGATGGCCGGGCACCCCCTCCTGCCGGGCGGTGGTGAGGGCGAGCCACTGCACCAGGGTGGTCTTGCCGGTGCCCGCGACGCCGCGCAGCAGGACGCGGTCGTGCCCGGCGAGCGCGGCCTCGACCGGGCCTGTGGCGCGCTCGGAGTCGGGGTCGGCGCCGCCGGGGTCCCCGTCGGCGTAGCCGTTGCCGGACCCGGGCACCGGCTCGGCCGGGTCGCGCGCGGGCACCGCCTCCAGGCTCAGATAGGCGGTCTCCAGGGGCCAGGCCTGGCTCTGCGCGTCGTGCAGGTCCACGCCGTGGAGGGTCAGGGTGCTGTGCTGGGCGGCGACGTAGCGGGCGTAGCGCCCTTCGAAGGCGGTGTCCTCGACGGCGGTGGCGGGCAGCCGCTGGAGGAGCAGCCGCAGCTGCTCCTTCTGCTCGCTCAGGGCGCGGCGCAGCTCGACCTGGGTGCGGGCCTCGAAGCCGGGGCGCTTGCTGAACTGGTGGATCAGGTGCAGACAGGCGGTGACGAGCAGCCGGTCGTGCAGGTGCGCGGCGTCGGAGCTCAGCAGCGCCCGGGTCTCCGGGGCGCTGGCCCGCACCAGGGCCTCGGCGAGCTTCTGCGGGCCGAGGCCGAAGGCCTGGACGTCGTCCATGTCGAGGTCGCCGAGGGCGCGCAGGGTGTGGCCGAGCGCGTAGCCCACGGCGTTCTGCTCGTCGGGGGCGATGGGCGGGTCGTGCGGGCCCGCCGCGCGGACGGCGCGGCGCACCAGCTCCCGCGCGAGCTGGTAGAGGTCGGCCTCGCTGAGGGTGCGGCGGTCGCCGGTGAAGGACAGGAGCCGGCCGAGCCGCACCGGCCGCTCGCCGAACTCCGCGCCGGGGCCGCCCTTCGGCGGCAGCAGGAGGCGCTTCACGAGCGGCACCACGACCGAAGCCGCGATCCGTAGGCCCGCTGTCGTGCCCGCGTCCAACCCAGCCCCCTCTGCGGTCGCGCTTCCGGGTCCCCGGCCCACTATCCCGGCCGGGCTAGGGGAGATCCAGCCCCTTCGGTTAGCCTCACTTGGTGACGACATCTGCAGCACCACGGAGGGCACCGAGGCTGTTCGCCATCAGTGACCTGCACGTGGCGTATCCCGAAAACAGGAAGTTCGTCGACGAGCTCTGGCCGGAACACGAGGGCGACTGGCTGATAGTCGCCGGTGATGTCGCGGAGATGGCGGCCGACATCGAGTGGTCGCTGCGCACCCTCGCCGAGCGCTTCGACACCGTGATCTGGTCGCCCGGCAACCACGAGCTGTGGACGCCCAGGGACGACCCCAACCAGCTGCGCGGCGAGCCCCGCTACCGCCACCTGGTCGAGCTCTGCCGCGAGTTGGGCGTGCTGACCCCGGAGGACCCCTTCCCGGTCTGGCGCGGCGAGGGCGGCCCGGTGACCATCGCACCGCTCTTCCTCCTCTACGACTACACGTTCCGGCCCGAGGGGACGTACGCGAAGCGCGACGCGCTGGAGTACGCGTACGAGACCGGGGTCGTCTGCACGGACGAGGTGCTGCTGCACCCGGACCCGTACCCGAGCCGCGAGGACTGGTGCCGGGCCCGGGTCGCGATCACCAAGGAGCGGCTCGACGCGGTCGACCCCGGCCTGCCGACGGTCCTGATCAACCACTGGCCGGTCGTGCGCGAGCCCACCCGGATCCTGCGCTACCCCGAGTTCGCCCTGTGGTGCGGCACGGAGGCCACCGCCGACTGGCCGGTGCGCTACCGCGCGGCGGCGGTGGTCTACGGACATCTGCACGTGCCCCGCACCACCTGGCACGACGGGATCCGGCACGAGGAGGTGTCGGTGGGCTACCCGCGCGAGTGGAAGCGCGACTGGCACCCGTCGCCGAAGCTGCGGCAGATCCTGCCGGCGCCCGCCCGCCCCGCGCGGTGACGGGCCGGCCGGGGGCGGCTCAGGAGCCGACGCGGATCAGCTCCTTCTCATAGGCGAAGATCACCGCGTGCACCCGGTTGCGGAGCCCCAGCTTCTCCATGATCCGCTGGATGTGGAACTTCACGGTGCTCTCGCTGAGCGTCAGCTCCCGGGAGATCTCCGCGTTGCTGAAGCCCCGCGCGACCAGCCTGAAGACCTCGGTCTCCCGGTCGGTGAGGCGGCGCAGCGGGCCCGCGCCGCCGGGCGCCCGCGCGGGTCCGCCCGCGGGGCGCCCCGCCGCCGTGGCGCGCACGGCGGCGGCCAGCTCGCCGGAGCCGCTCGCGCTGGACAGCAGGCCGCGCACGCCGGCCCGAAGGACCTGCCCGGCCGCCGCGTCCACGTTGTCGAGCAGCACCAGGACGTTCGCGGGCCGCGGCGGGGCCGGGCGGGACAGCGCGCACACGCAGGCGAGCGCCTCCGCCGCGCCGGTGTGCGAGTTGACCACGACGACGTCCGGCCGCAGCTCGCGGAAGCGGACCGCGGCGCCCGGCCCGTCCTCGGCGACGGCGACCACGTCGAGATCGGGACAGCCGTCGAGGATGGTGCGGAGCCCCGTCAGTGAGATGGGATGCGAATCGACCAGGAGCACCCTGGTACACGCCGAGCCTGACATCAATTCCCCCGGTTGCTTGGAGCGTTCGGCCCGTCCCGCCCCCCCGGCGACTGTTCCCCGGCGGCGCGGAACAGTACTCCAGGATAGGACCGGCCGCGCGGTTCACACCGTCGCCCCGCACCCGCGCGCGGCGCCGTGCGGCCGTTCGCGCACCCGCGCGGGGTACCGTGCGTGCGAACGCAGTGGCCCGCCGCCGGAGGGGACGGCCGCCCTCCGCAGAAGGGGACGACCTCGCCATGCACGCAAGCGCTCGCTTCACCGACCGGGTGGCCGTCGTCACCGGCGCCGCCTCCGGCATCGGCGCCGCCACCGCCGTGCGCCTCGCCGGGGAGGGCGCCGCCGTGGTCGTCGCCGACGTGGCCGCCGAGCGCGGCACGGCCGTCGCCGAGGGCATCCGGGCCGGCGGCGGACGGGCGGCCTTCGTCCGCGCCGACGTCGCCGACGCCGCCGACTGGGAGCGCGTCCTCGCCGCCGCCCACGGCTTCGGCCCGGTCGGCGTCCTCGTCAGCAACGCCTACGCCTCCGAGATCGCCCCCGCGCACGCGATGACCCGGGCGTCCTTCGAGCACCAGCTCGCCGTGAACGTCACCGGTGCCTTCCTCGGCGTCAAGGCGGCCCTGGCCGATCTGCGCGCGCACCGCGGCGCGGTCGTCGTCACCTCATCCGTGCACGCCACCCACGGCATCCCCGGCCACCCCGGGTACGCGGCGAGCAAGGGCGCCCTGGTGTCCCTGTGCGGGCAGCTCGCCGTCGAGTACGGGCCCGAGGTGCGCGTCAACGCGGTGCTGCCGGGACCGATCCTGACGCCCGCCTGGGACCGGATGACCGAGGAGGACCGGCAGCGGAGCGTCGTGGGCACCGCGGCCCGCCGGTTCGGCTCGCCCGCGGAGGTGGCGGCGGCCATCGCGTTCCTCGCCGCGGACGAGGCCTCGTACGTCACCGGCACGAGCCTGGTCGTGGACGGCGGCTGGAGCGTGGTGAAGGACTCGGCCTGACCCCGAGAGGCTTCGAAGGAGCGGCAGTTGAAGATCGCCCGGGTGGAAACCTTCCTCGTCCCGCCGCGCTGGCTGTTCTGCCGCGTGGAGACCGACGACGGCGTCGTCGGCTGGGGCGAGCCCGTCGTGGAGGGCCGCGCCGAGGTCGTGCGCGCCGCCGTCGACGTCCTCGCCGAGTATCTGCTGGGCAAGGACCCCGCGCGCATCCAGGACCACTGGCAGGTGCTCAGCAAGGGCGGCTTCTACCGCGGCGGCCCGGTGCTCTCCAGCGCCGTCGCGGGCCTGGACCAGGCGCTGTGGGACATCGCGGGCAAGGCGTACGGCGCGCCCGTGCACGCGCTGCTCGGCGGGCCCGTGCGGGAGCGGGCGCGCGTGTACGCCTGGGTGGGCGGCGACGAGCCGAGCGCGCTCGCCGAACAGGTCGCCGCGCAGGTCGACGCGGGCTTCACGGCGGTCAAGATGAACGCGGCGGGGGTGACGTCGCCCCTCACCACCCCCGCCGAGACGGCGGCGGTCGTCGAGCGGGTCGCCGTCGCCCGCGAGGTGCTCGGCGCGCACCGCGACGTCGCCGTCGACTTCCACGGCCGCCTCACCCCCGCGAGCGCCCGCCGCCTCCTGCCCGAACTGGCCGCGCTGCACCCGCTGTTCGCCGAGGAGCCGCTCCTTCCCGACCAGGCGCATCTCCTGCCGGGCCTGGTCGCCGCGAGCCCCGTGCCCCTCGCCACCGGTGAACGGCTCTACGGCCGCGCCGACTTCCTGCCCGCGCTCACCGCGGGCATTGCCGTCGCCCAGCCCGACCTCAGCCACGCGGGCGGCATCACGGAGGTGCTGCGCATCGCCGCGCTCGCCGAGACCTACGGCGCGCTGCTCGCCCCGCACTGCCCGCTCGGCCCGATCGCCCTGGCCGCGAGCCTCCAGGTCGCCTGGGTCACGCCCCACTTCCTCATCCAGGAGCAGAGCCGGGGCATCCACTACAACAAGAAGGACGCCGACCTGCTGTCGTACGTCGTGGACACCGAGCCGTTCCGCTTCACCGACGGCCATGCGCACCGCACGGACCTGCCGGGCCTCGGTGTGGAGATCGACGAGGCCGCGGTGCGGGCCGCGGACCGGCGCGGGCACGCCTGGCGCAACCCGGTGTGGCGCCAGCCGGACGGCTCGTTCGCGGAGTGGTGACCACCGGCCACCTCGACTCGTGGGGACGTGCGCACTGTTGGCCCAGCCCGGACGCGCGCCTACGCTGGTAGCCGCCCGAGGGGGGAGCCGCATGAGCGAACGCACCCAGGACCACGGTCAGGACGGACGCCCCACCCCGCCCGCCAAGGGCGAGCGCCTCGCCGACTGGGCCGACGGCCGCCTCGGCATCCACACCCTCGGCAAGTCACAGCTGCGCAAGGTCTTCCCGGACCACTGGTCGTTCATGTTCGGCGAGATCTGCCTCTACAGCTTCCTGATCCTCATCCTCACCGGCGTCTGGCTGACCCTGTTCTTCGAGCCGAGCGGCATGGAGGTCGAGTACAACGGCACGTACGTACCGCTGAAGGGCGTCCTGGTGACGCGCGCCTACGAGTCGACCGTCGACATCAGCATGGAGGTGCGCGGCGGACTGCTCATCCGGCAGATCCACCACTGGGCGGCGCTCGTGTTCGTCGCGGGCATGCTGGTGCACATGATGCGGGTGTTCTTCACCGGCGCCTTCCGCAAGCCGCGCGAGCTCAACTGGCTGTTCGGCTGGACCCTGTTGATGCTCGGCCTGATCACCGGACTGACCGGCTACTCGCTCCCCGACGACCTGCTGTCCGGCACCGGCGTGCGCTTCGCGCAGGGCGCCATCCTGTCGATCCCCGTCGTGGGGACGTACGTCTCCTTCTTCCTCTTCGGCGGGGAGTTCCCGGGGCACGACATCATTCCGCGGCTGTTCGCGGTGCACGTGCTGCTGCTGCCGGGGATCATGCTGGGCCTGGTCGTGGCCCATCTGATCCTGGTCTTCTACCACAAGCACACCCAGTTCGCGGGCCCCGGCCGCAGCGAGCGCAACGTCATCGGGGCGCCCTTCTTCCCCGTCTACGTCGCCAAGGCGGGCGGCTTCTTCTTCCTCGTCTTCGGCGTCCTCGCCCTCATGGGCGCCCTCGCCACCATCAACCCCGTGTGGGCGCTCGGCCCCTACCGGCCCGACATGGTCGGCACCGGAGCCCAGCCCGACTGGTACCTCGGGTTCTCCGAGGGCCTGATCCGGGTGATGCCGAGCTGGGAGATCAACGCCTGGGGGCACACGCTCGAACTGGGCGTCTTCATCCCGTTCGCGCTGTTCCCGCTGATCATGATGGTGATCGCGGCGTACCCGTTCGCGGAGGCCTGGGTCACCAAGGACCGCCGCGAACACCACATCGCGGACCGGCCGCGCAACGCGCCCGCGCGCACCTCGTTCGGCGTCGCCTGGCTGTCCCTGTACGGGGTGCTCATGGTCGGCGGCGGCAACGACATCTGGGCGACGCACTTCCACCTGTCCATCAACGCCATCACGTGGTTCGTGCGGATCGCGTTCTTCGTAGTGCCGCCGCTCGCCTACGCCGTCACCTACCGGGTCTGTCTGGGCCTTCAGCGGCGCGACCGCGCCAAGGTGCTGCACGGCAGGGAGAGCGGCATCATCAAGCGCCTCCCGCACGGCGAGTACGTGGAGGTCCACCAGCCGCTCAGCCAGGCCGAGCGGTACACGCTCACCGCCCACGAGCAGCCCGTGCCGTTCGAGGTCGGGCCGCTCGTCGACGCGAACGGCGTGGCCCGCAAGGTCCCCCGCACCGACCGGCTGCGGGCCCGGCTCTCCCGCGCCATGTACGGCCCCGGCACCCAGGTGCCCAAGCCGACGGCGCAGGAGTACCGCCAGGTCCACAGCGGCGACGGCCACCCCTGAGGGCGGCACCCGCTCAGGCCGGGAGGGGCCGGGGCGTGGCGGCGAGCTCCCGCAGCCAGGCGGGGCGCACGACCTCCATGCCGAGCCCCGTGGGCACCGGCAGGGGCCCGCGCGTGAGGTGTTCCTCGCGGTAGCGGCCGCAGTCGCGGTGCCAGACGTGGATCCCCGCCAGCCAGTTCTCCAGGTGCCGCACGTGGTCGTCGAGGGCGCTCCGCGTCCGCGCGTCCAGGCCGAGGTCCGCGCACAGGACCGGCAGTTCGTGCGTCACCACGTGCTGGAACTGCCGCATGCGTGACCGCATCAGGTCGTCGACGATGTGCAGCGCCGTGGGGTGGTCGCAGTCGAAGAAGCTCTGCACGACGAGCACGGCGTTGTGCAGCTCGCCCTCGTACTCGATCTCCTTCTGGTACGAGAAGACGTCGTTCATCAGGGCCGCGTAGTCGGCGGCGGCGCTCTCCAGGGTGCGCAGCGGACCGCTGTCGAGGACCTCGCGCGGGATCGGCCCGCCGTGGGCCAGGCGGCTCAGGTTCATCGTGAACTCGGAGCCGAAGGTGTGGCGGCGCATCTCGATGTAGTCGACCGGCTCCGGGACGCGGTGCTGCGCCTGGTTGGCGAGCTCCCACAGCCAGCTGTCCGTCATCTCCACCAGGGACCGGCGCAGCGCGGCCCGGCCCTGCGCGTCCATCGGGGCGGTCGCGCGCGCCCACAGGTCCGCGAGGCCCCGCTCCAGAGAGTTGGCCGGGGGCGGGGGAGGGGAGCCGTCGAGCGGCATGAACAGGGTGAGGCGGTCCGTGCACACCTTCGCGCCGAGCAGGTCGCGGGACCTGCCGAACACCGCCGGGTAGTAGTCGTCCGCGTACGTCCCCCACGCCAGCCAGCAGGTGTCCAGGTCCAGCTGCTCGGCGGTCGCGTCCGGGTGGATGCCCGCCGCGCACAGCGCGAAGTCGAACCGGGCGAGCTTGTGCGCGTCCCAGACGTGCGAGGCGGGCACGCCCGGCTGCGGCTGGAGCAGGCCCATCCGCAGACACCAGTCGACGACCTCGCGCCGGGAGCGCTCCAGGTGCGGGGAGAGCGTCGTCGTGAACGGCAGGTCGAAGTCCGGGATCCGGGAGGGGCCCACGCGCTGGAACGGCAGGTGCGTGAAGCGGCGCTGACGCTGCGCGCCGGTCGCGGACAGCAGCTCCTTGACGCCCGTCGCGGCGGTGCCGATGCCCGAGGGGCCCGTCGGCGGAGAGGCCGTGGCGGTGGCGCCCTCGTTCATGTAGCGGCTGGAGCGCAGATGCCACTCGTGGCCGCCCGACTGCCAGTCCTGGAGGCCCTTGGCGTACGCGAGGACGTCCGCGCACTGGCCGGGCGGCAGCGCCTTCTCGGCGAACAGCGGCGCCAGCTCCGTGAACAGCGTGTCCTCGAACTGCTGCATGCGCGCCGTGAGGAGCTCGTTCACGGAGTCCGCCGCCTCCTGTGTCGTACAGCCGAGGAAGGTCTCCAGGACCAGGACGCCGTTGCTCAGCTCGCCCTCGTCCTCGACCTCGCGCTGGTACGAGAACAGGTCGTTGCGCAGGTGCACCGCGTCGGCGAACGTGTCCTTGAGGACCCGCAGCGGGCGCGCGTCCGCCACGGCGGCCGGCACCTCGGCGCCCGTCGCGTACTCGATCAGCCCCGCCGACCAGGGCGCGCCGCCCACCTTGCGGCGCATCTCGATGTACTCGACGGGGTTCGCGACCCGGCGGGCGTTGATGTTGGACAGCTCCCACAGCGACTCGTTCAGGAGGTTGCGGGTGCTCTCCGCGAAGCGGGCGCGCCAGTCGAGGGACATGTGGGGCACCGTGCGCCGCCACAGGTCCGCGAGGCCCGCCTCCACCGGATTGGTGGGCTTCGGCATCGGCGTCGCCACGTCCATCGGCATGAACGCGGGAAGCCGGTCCAGATAGGCCTTGCCGCCCTCCCGGTCCTGGGTGCGCTTGAACAGCTCCAGGAAGTGGTCGTCGAAGAAGAAGACCCACACGTACCAGTCCGTGACCAGCGACAGCGCGCGGCCGTCACAGTCCGGGTGGGTGTACGCGCACAGCAGCGGATAGTCGTGCGCGTCCAGGTCCGCCTGCTCCCAGACGCCCGAGCCCTCCAGCATGCCCATCCCGCGCGCCCACCGCAGGGAGTGCGAACGCGCCTCGTCCACATGGGGATTGAGGCGTGCCGGATGCACCATGTAGAAGTCCGGCAGTTCGAAGGGGCGTGTCGGCCGCGGCATACGGATGTCTCCTCAGACAGGGGGCGTACGGCAGCCAGGCACTACCCCCGGCGCGCCGCTCGAAGCGGCGTGGGGCTCGCGGTCACACCATCGCGTGATACGCCGATGCGAAAGTGTGGTGCGCCCCAAACGCCCGTGCGAGCTGCCGTGCGCCGGAGCGAACCGTGAGGAGAGCGCATGACCAGGGAAGTCCGGCACGACCTGCCGCTGTACCGCCGGGTCGTGCCGCCCGAGTGGATCGACCACGACGGGCATCTGAGCGAGGCCCACTACGGCGTGGCGTTCGGCCGCGCCACGGACAGCCTGATGGAGGCGACGGGGCTGCACGCCGACTACCGTGCCGCCACGGGCGCCACCCTCTGGACCGTCGAGGCCCACGTGCGGCTCCTGCGCCAGGTCGCCGAGGGCGCCCACCTGGTGATCCGCACCCGCGTCCTCGGCTCCTTCGCGCGCCGGCTGCACTTCGCCCACGCGATGTACGTCGTCGAGGGGCCCGGGGCCGAGCCCGCGCCGGACGCCGAGCCCGTCGCGACCACCGAGCTGCTCGCGCTGCACGTCGACCGGGAGCGGGGCCGTTCGGTGCCGTTCCCCGAGCCCGTGCGGGAGCGGCACGAGGGCCTCGTCGAACAGGCGCCGCCGTGGGCGGGCAGGGCGGTCGGCGCGCCGCCCCGCTGAAGTGGTAGGAGTTCAGGGGAGCGCCCTGTGCGGCGCAGGGCGACTGGAGGGCAAGGTGGCGCAGACGTGAGGCTGACGATTCTCGGCGGCGGCGGGTTCCGCGTACCGCTGGTGTACCGGGCGCTGCTCGACGACCACGAGGAGGGCCGCGTCACCGACGTCGTCCTGTACGACGTGGACGCGGCGCGCCTCGGCGCGATCGCGCGGGTGCTCGCCGAGCAGGCCGATGGCGTGCCGGACGCCCCGGCGGTGCGGGTCACCACCGACCTCGACGAGGCGCTGCGCGGCACCGACTTCGTGTTCTCCGCGATCCGCGTCGGCGGCCTGGAGGGCCGCGCCGCCGACGAGCGGGTCGCCCTCGCCGAAGGCGTGCTCGGCCAGGAGACCGTGGGCGCGGGCGGCATCGCCTACGGCCTGCGGACCGTGCCCGTCGCCCTCGACATCGCCCGGCGCGTGGCGCGGCTCGCGCCCGAGGCGTGGGTCATCAACTTCACCAACCCCGCCGGGCTCGTCACCGAGGCCATGTCCCGGCACCTCGGCGACCGGGTCATCGGCATCTGCGACTCGCCGGTGGGCCTGGCCCGCCGCGTCGCGCGCCTCCTCGGGATCGCGCCGGACCGCGCGTGGGCCGACTACGTGGGCCTCAACCACCTGGGCTGGCTGCGTGGCCTGTGGGTCGACGGCCGCGACGAACTGCCGCGCCTGCTCGCCGACCGGGACCTCCTGGAGTCCTTCGAGGAGGGCAAGCTCTTCGGCGCCGACTGGCTCAAGGCCCTGGGCGCGATCCCCAACGAGTACCTGCACTACTACTACTTCACCCGCGAGGCCGTCGCCGCCTACCAGCGGGCCGAGCGGACGCGCGGGGCCTTCCTGCGCGACCAGCAGGCGCGGTTCTACGACGCCCTCGGCGGACCCGCGGTGCCCGCCCTGGAGACCTGGGACGCCACCCGCGCCGAACGCGAGGCGACGTACATGGCGGCGAGCCGGGAGGCGGCGGGGGCGGGGGAGCGGGCCGCGGAGGACCTGGAGTCCGGCGGCTACGAGCACGTCGCCCTGGCCCTGATGCGGGCCGTCGCCCGCGACGAGCGGACCACACTGATCCTCAACGTCCGCAACCGCACGACCCTGCCGGTGCTCGACGCGGACGCCGTGGTGGAGGCGCCCTGCCTCGTCGACGCGAGCGGGGCGCACCCGGTGTCCGTGGATCCGCTGCCGGGGCACGCGGTGGGGCTCGTCTGCGCGGTCAAGGCCGTGGAGCGCGAGGTGCTCACCGCGGTGGAGAGCCGCTCCCGCGCGGCGGCGGTCAAGGCCTTCGCCCTGCACCCCCTGGTCGACTCGGTCACGGTGGCGCGCCGCCTGACCGACGCCTACCAGCAGGCCCACCCCGCCCTGGCCTATCTGACGTAACTAGGCGGTCGCGCGGACCTGGTCCAGGAAGCCGTGGAGGTTGCGGAGCGTCCGCTCGTTCTGCTCCTGAAGGCTCAGGCTCTCCTCGAACCGCCGGGCCAGGGCCGACGTCTTCTTGCCCCGTACGTACAGCGAGCAGGCGAGGTCGGCGCAGATGTAGAGCCCCACCGAATTGCCCTGGCGCCCCGCCTCGCCCGCGCGGGGCGCCACGAACAGCGTGATCCCCGACCCGGCCTGCGGGGTCACGCACACCGAACAGATGCTGGACTTGAGCAGGCTCCGGCGCGCCCCCGCGGACGCCCGCAGGGCCACCCCGACGAGCTCGCCCGCCGCGCCCTGCCGTCGCGCGACCACATAGCCGCGCTCGGGCGCCTTGGGGTCGCGCCAGCCGAGGAAGTCGAGGTCGTCCCAGGGGGTCTCGGCGAACCCCGGGGGCAGCGTCAGGCGCCGCGCCTCGCCCTTGGAGCAGTTCACCAGGGACGCGCGGATCTCTTTCTCGCCGAGTGGTTCCATGATCCGGAAGTTATCAACCGGACCGGACGGCCGTCCTCCCGTTTTCGGCCGCCGCGGCCGCGGCCGCCGCCGTGGCCACGGCCACCGCCGCCCCGAGCGGCGGCCGCGCCGCCCGGAACGTGAGGGAGCGCCGCAGCTCGAAGCCGAGGGCCTCGTACAGGCGGATCGCCCCGGTGTTCCGCGCCGAGGTGTGCAGGAAGGGCGTGTCACCGCGCTCCCGGATGCCGTGGGCGACGGCGCGCACGAGCCGCGCGGCGAGCCCGCGCCCCCGGTACGCCGGGTCGGTGCACACCGCGCTGATCTCCGTGAACCCCGGCGGCCGCAGCCGCTCCCCGGCCATCGCGACGAGCGCGCCGCCCTCCCGCAGGCCCAGATAGGTGCCGAGTTCGACGGTGCGGGGCAGGAAGGGGCCCGGCCGGGTGCGCGCGACGAGGTCGAGCATCTCGGGCACGTCGGCGGGCCCGAGCCGCACCGCGTCGGCGTCGGGCGCCGCCGCCACGCCCCCGCCGACGAGCTGCACGCCCGCCACGTCGAAGGTGAGTTCCCAGCCCGCGGGCACCCGGGCGGCGACGCCGGGCAGCGGCACCGACCCGTCGGCCCCGGCGAAGGCGGCCAGGTCCGCCCAGTCCGCCGCGTCCGGCTCGGCGGGCAGGCCGAGCCAGGGCGAGACGTCCACGGGGTAGCGCACCACGCGCCCGCGCCGCTCGGCGAACCGGGCGTGCGGGCCGGTCAGGGAGGCGAGCCCGGGGTTGTCCAGGGGGTGCGCGCCGCCCGTCACGGGCCGACCTCGATCACGACCTTGCCGCGCGCGTGCCCCGACTCGACGGACCGCAGGGCCTCGCCCGCACGCCCGAGCGGATAGACGGCCGTGAGGTGCGGGCGCAGCACGTCCGCCGCGGCGAGCGCGGCCACCGCGTCCAGGACCTCGGCGGTGCGGGCCCGGGCGACGGGGGAGCCGCCCAGTTCGCCGACGATTCCCTTGCCGCCCGCGGTGATCAGCTTCGTGCGGTCCGCCACGAGCTCGGCGACGGTCCGCAGGTGGTCGCCGCCGACCAGGTCGAAGACGCCGTCGACGCCGTCCGGCGCCAGGGCCCGGACCCGCTCCACGAGGTCGGGTCCCGGCGCGACGTGGGTGACGCCGAGCGACTCGACGTACTCCTTCTTGCCGTCGCTCGCGGTGCCGATGACGCGCAGCCCCTCGTGGCGGGCGAGCCGTGCCACGAAGCCGCCGACCCCGCCGCCGACGCCCGTGACCAGGAGCGTGGCCCCGGCCGGCAGGGCGAGCTGGCGGACGCCGTCGTACGCGGTCGCGGCGGCGACGGGCAGGGCCGCCGCCTCGGCGAACGAGAGACCCTCCGGCTTGTGCGCGGCGACCGCCACCGGAAGCAGCGTGTACTCGGCGTACCCGCCCGTCAGCGTGGACCCGAACACCGGGTCCCCGACGGCGAACCCGGTGACGTCCGGGCCCACCTCCGTCACGACGCCCGCCGCCTCGCTGCCCAGGACTTCCGGTAGTGCGGCGGGCGCCTGGCCCGGCCTGCGGTAGCCGCCGCGGAGCTTGTGGTCGACGGGGTTGACGCCCGCGGCCCGTACGGCCACGAGCAGCTGTCCCGGGCCCGGCCGCGGCGGCTCCCGGTCGATGAGGGCCTCCACCTCGGGTCCGCCGTGCCGGGTGTACACATACGCCTTGGCCATGCGCTCCTCGCTTCCTCCTCGGACGGGTCGGGCGGCGCCGGGCATCGCCGGGGCACCGCCCGGGCACCGCACCAACGATCACAAGGCCGGACCGCCGTGCGGGCATTCCCCGGCCGCGGAGTGTTCACGGGGCCGCAACGTTGGCCTTCCGGTCACGCGGCGGTCATCGCACCGCCCACCCCTTCCGTCAGCCTGACTCCCTTGGCACACTGCATCCGCCCACGCCCCCCACTTCACGTGAGGTCCCTTTCCCATGCCCGAACTCAACCGGCGCCGGTTCCTGCAACTCGCCGGCGGCACCGCCGCGTTCTCCGCCCTCTCCGAGAGCATCGGCCGCGCCGCGTCCCTGCCCGCCCGGCGCCGCTCCGGCTCCATCGAGGACGTGGAGCACATCGTCGTCCTGATGCAGGAGAACCGTTCCTTCGACCACTACTTCGGCACCCTCAAGGGCGTGCGCGGCTTCGGCGACCCCCGCCCGGTGACGCTGCCCGGCGGCAAGCCGGTGTGGCACCAGAAGAGCGGCGCCAAGGAGGTCCTTCCGTTCCATCCGGACGCGGACGACCTGGGCATGCAGTTCATCGCCGGGCTCGACCACGACTGGGCGGGCGGCCACCGGGCGTTCAACAACGGCGCGTACGACCAGTGGATCCCCGCCAAGTCCGAGCGGACCATGGCGTACCTCACGCGCGGGGACATCCCCTTCCACTACGCGCTCGCCGACGCCTTCACCATCTGCGACGCCTACCACTGCTCGTTCATGGGGGCCACCGACCCCAACCGCTACTACATGCTCACCGGGCACGTCGGAAACGACGGCACCGGTGGCGGCCCCGTCCTCGGCAACCAGGAGGCGGGCTACGGCTGGACCACGTACGCCGAGCGCCTGGAGAAGGCCGGGATCTCCTGGAAGGTCTACCAGGACATCGGCGACGGCCTGGACGCGGCGGGCAAATGGGGCTGGATCGCGGACGCCTACCGCGGCAACTACGGCGACAACTCCCTGCTCTACTTCAACACCTTCCGCGGCGCCAAGCCCGGCAACCCCCTCTACGACAAGGCCCGCACCGGCACCAACGTCAAGGCGGGCGACGGCTACTTCGACATCCTGAAGGCCGACGTCAAGGCGGACCGGCTGCCGCAGATCTCCTGGATCGCCGCCCCGGAGGCGTTCAGCGAGCACCCCAACTGGCCCGTGAACTACGGTGCCTGGTACATCGCGCAGGTCCTGGACGCGCTCACCGCCAACCCCGAGGTGTGGGCGAAGACCGCCCTGTTCATCACGTACGACGAGAACGACGGGTACTTCGACCACGTCGTGCCGCCCTACGTCCCCTCCTCGGCGAACCAGGGCCTGTCCACCGTCGCCACCGCGCTCGACCACTTCCCCGGCAACGCCCAGTACGCCGCCGGGCACTACGGCCTCGGCCAGCGCGTGCCGATGCTCGTCGTCTCGCCGTGGAGCACCGGCGGGTTCGTCTGCTCGCAGGTGCTCGACCACACGTCGATCATCCGCTTCATGGAGCGCCGCTTCGGCGTGCGCGAGCCGAACATCTCGCCGTGGCGCCGGGCCGTCTGCGGCGACCTGACCGCCGCCTTCGACTTCGCGGGCCGGGACACCGCCCCGGCCGCGCTGCCCGGCACCTCCGGCTACGAGCCGCCGGACCACGCGCGCCACCCCGACTACTTCCCGAAGCCGCCCGCGAGCCCGGCCCTGCCGGAACAGGAGCCCGGCTCCCGGCGCACCCGCCCGCTGCCGTACGCGCCGCTGGTCGACGGCGCGGCCACGCCCGCCGACGGCAAGTTCCGGCTCACCTTCGGCGGCGGAGACGCGGCGGGGGTCTGCTTCCACGTCCGCTCGGGCAACCGCGGCGACGGGCCCTGGACGTATACGACCGAGGCCGGGAAGACGATCTCCGACGCCTGGAACTCGGCGTACTCGGGCGGCAGCCACGACCTGTCCGTCCACGGCCCCAACGGGTTCCTGCGCACCTTCAAGGGTCCCGGCAAGAAGGCGGGGCCCGAGGTCACCGCCCGCCACGACCGCGCCACCGGCAACCTCCAGCTGACGTTCACCAACGCGGGGGCCGTGACCTGCGCGCTCACGGTCACGAACGCCTACGGAGGCCGCAAGGACACCGTCCGGGTCGCGCCCGGAACGACCGTCCACCACACGGTCGACCTGCGCGCCAGTAGGCGCTGGTACGACCTGACCGTCCTGGCCGACACCGACCCCGGCTTCCTCCGCCGCCTCGCGGGCCACGTGGAGACCGGCGAACCGGGAACGAGCGACCCGGCCCTCGCCACGGCCCGCTGAGGGCCGCGGAAAAGGGCGAGCCCGCGGGCGGGGAGCGCGGTTAGCATGCGGGAGCATGACCCGCACCCCCCGCCCGAGCGGCGCCCCGGACAAGCCCGTCCTCGACGGTCTGGAAGAGAAGTGGTCCCGGCGGTGGGAAGAGAACGGCGTATACGCTTTCGACGCGGACGCCGCCCGCACGGGCCCGCGTGACACGGTCTTCTCCATCGACACCCCACCGCCCACGGTGAGCGGCTCCCTGCACGTCGGCCACGTCTTCTCCTACACGCACACCGACGCCGTCGCCCGCTACCGGCGCATGTGCGGCAAGAACGTCTTCTACCCCATGGGCTGGGACGACAACGGCCTGCCCACGGAGCGCCGGGTGCAGAACCACTACGGCGTCTGCTGCGACCCCGCCCTGCCCCACGACCCGGACTTCACCCCGCCCGAGCGGCCCGGCAAGCGGCAGGTCCCCGTCTCCCGGCGCACCTTCATCGAGCTGTGCGAGCGCCTCACCGCCGAGGACGAGCGGGCCTTCGAGGAGCTGTGGCGCGCGCTCGGTCTGTCCGTCGACTGGTCGTGGACGTACCGGACCATCGGCGCCCCGGCCCGCGCGGCCTCCCAGCGCGCCTTCCTCGACGAACTGGCGCGCGGCGACGCCTACCCGGCCGAGGCGCCCACGCTGTGGGACGTCACCTTCCGCACGGCCGTCGCGCAGGCCGAACTGGAGGACAGGGAGCGGCCGGGCGCGTACCACCGGATCGGCTTCCGCGGCCCCGAGGGCGCCACGGTCCTCGTCGACACCACCCGGCCCGAACTCCTGCCCGCCTGCGTCGCCCTCGTCGCGCACCCGGACGACGAGCGGTACCGCGACCTGGTCGGCACCTCCGTGCGCACCCCGCTGTTCGGCGTCGAGGTCCCCGTCGTCGCCCACCACCTGGCGGCGCCCGACAAGGGCACGGGCATCGCGATGGTGTGCACCTTCGGCGACACCACGGACGTCACCTGGTGGCGCGAACTGCGGCTCGCCACCCGGCCGGTCATCGGCTGGGACGGCCGTTTCCTCGCGACCGCGCCGAGCGGTCTGACCTCGCCGGAGGCCCGCGCCGCGTACGCGGAACTGGCGGGCGCCACCGCGCACACCGCGCGGGAGCGCGTCGTCGCGCTGCTGCGCGCCGACGGCGCACTGCACGGCGAGCCCCGCCCCGTCACGCACGCGGTGAAGTTCTTCGAGAAGGGCGACAAGCCCCTGGAGATCGTCACCACCCGCCAGTGGTACGTGCGCAACGGCGGCCGGGACGAGCGGCTGCGGGCCGCGCTCCTCGCGCGCGGCGCGGAGCTCCAGTGGCACCCGCCGCACATGAAGGTCCGCTACGACGCCTGGGTCGGCGGCCTCAACGGCGACTGGCTGATCAGCCGCCAGCGGTTCTTCGGCGTCCCCGTCCCGCTGTGGTACCCGCTCGACGGCGACGGCAGCCCCGACCACACCCGCCCGATCGTCCCGGACGCGGCCGCGCTGCCTGTCGACCCCAGCGCGCAGACCCCGCCCGGCTACGCGGAGCACCAGCGCGGCGAGCCGTACGGCTTCACCGGCGACCCCGACGTCATGGACACCTGGGCCACCTCCTCGCTCACGCCGCAGATCGCCGGGCGGCAGCTGACCGACCCGGAGCTGTTCGCCGGAGTCTTCCCGATGGACCTGCGCCCGCAGGCCCACGAGATCATCCGCACCTGGCTGTTCGCCACGGTCGTGCGCGCCCACGCGGGGCACGGTGCCCTGCCGTGGCGGCACGCCGCGATCTCCGGCTGGATCCTCGACCCCGACCGCAAGAAGATGTCGAAGTCCAAGGGCAACACCGTCACGCCCACGGACCTGCTCGACCGGCACGGCTCCGACGCGGTGCGCTACTGGGCGGCGAGCGCGCGCCCCGGCACGGACACCGCCTTCGACGTCGGCCGGATGAAGGTCGGGCGGCGGCTCGCGACGAAGCTCCTCAACGTCGGGAAGTTCGTGCTCGGCATCGGCGCCGACCCGGGCGCCGCCGCGGCGACCGAGCCACTGGACCTCGCCCTGCTCGCCGAGCTCGCCACGGCCGTCGAGGAGACCACGGCCGCCTTCGACGCCTTCGACCACGCCCGCGCCCTGGACCGCGCCGAACAGTTCTTCTGGCGCTTCTGCGACGACTACGTGGAGCTGGTCAAGGCCCGCGCGTACGGCGACCACGGCGGCGCGTCGGCGCGCGACTCGGCCCGGGCGACGCTGCACACCGCCCTGGACACGGTGGTGCGGCTGCTCGCGCCCGTCCTGCCCTTCGTCACCGAGGAGGTCCGGTCCTGGTACGCGGACGGCAGCGTCCACCGGGCCGCGTGGCCGTCGGCCGACGCGCTGCGGGAGCTCGCCGGGGACGCGGACCCAAGGGTCCTCGCGACGGCCGGTGAGGTCATCGCGCACGTCCGCAAGGCCAAGTCCCTCGCCCGCCTCTCCCTGCGGGCCGAGGCCGCGGCCGTCGAGCTGTGGGCCCCGCGCGAGACGCTCGGCCGGTTCGCCCTCGCGGAGCGGGACGTCCGGGCGGCGGGGCGGGTGGGGACGGTGGCGGCGCGCGAGGCCGACGGGGAGCTGCGGGTGGAGGTGCTGCTCACACCGTTCCACTGAGCGGAACGCGGGGCTGGCGGAGCCCACAGGGGGGCGGGGTAGTGTGCCCGGGTGACAACGCAATCGAACACTCCTGCAGGCTGGTACCCGGATCCCCAGGGCGCCTCCCAGCTGCTCCGCTGGTGGGACGGCGCGCAGTGGACCGACCACACCACGGCGGCCCAGCAGGGCGCGCCCGGCCAGCAGGTCCCCTCCCAGGCGGGCCCGGCGGCGCCCGCCCCCGCCCAGGCCGTCGCCGAGCAGGCGCCCTTCGCCGCGCCGCAGCAGGCGGCCCCGGCGGCCGACCCGGCGAAGGTCCAGCGCCAGGTCCAGCAGCAGGCGGGCATCACGCCGACCGCGCAGGGCGGCGGCAGCCTGTTCACCGAGCCGGTCCTGGTGGTGAACCAGAAGGCCAAGCTCATCGAGCTGACCAACGAGTACAAGGTCATGGACCAGGCGGGCAACCAGCTCGGTTCGGTCACCCAGGTCGACCAGAGCGCGCTCAAGAAGGTCGCCCGCTTCGTCTCCAGCCTCGATCAGTTCATGACGCACACGCTGGAGATCCGCGACGTCCACGGACAGCCGCAGCTGCGCCTGACCCGCCCCCGCAAGTTCATGAAGTCGCGGGTCGTCGTGGAGCGCCCGGACGGCCAGCAGGTCGGCGAGATCGTCCAGCAGAACGTCTTCGGGAAGATCAACTTCGCGATGATGGCCAACGGCCAGCAGGTCGGTGCCATCAAGGCGGAGAACTGGCGTGCCTGGAACTTCTCGATCGTCGACCACACCGACAACGAGGTGGCCCGGATCACCAAGACCTGGGAAGGCCTCGCCAAGACGATGTTCACCACGGCGGACAACTACGTCCTCCAGATCCACTTCCAGCTCCCGGAGCCGCTCCTGAGCCTGGTGGTGGCGACGGCCCTGACCGTCGACACGGCCCTCAAGCAGGACTCGCGCGGCCTCGGCTGACGCGCACCCGTACGTACGGCGGCGGCCGCGCTCCCTCCCGAGGGAGCGCGGCCGCCGTTGCGCGTACAGGAGGTGTCAGCCGCGCCGCGCGGACAGTGCCTTCGCCGACAGTGCCTCCGCGGGCTCCGGCTGGCCCGGGATCGACGGCAGCGACCCGGCGACGGGCGCGGGGGAGCGCGGCGAGCGGGTCAGGAGCACCACCCCGTACGCGGCCAGCGCCGCGCCCGCCACCGCGAGGAGGATTCCGCCCGCGCCGCCCCGCAGCCGCTCGCCGAGCAGTGCGACGCCGATCGCGGACGCGGCCACCGGATTGGCGAGCGTGACCACGGCGAGCGGCGCGCCCAGGCCGCCGCGGTACGCCGTCTGCGACAGGAAGAGGCCGCCCACGGCGAACGCCGCGACGAGCAGCGCCACGACCACGACCCGCGCGCTGAACAGCGGCCCGGAGGTGTCGGTCGCCGCGACCGTCACGGTCTGCGTGAGCGCGGAGGCGACCCCCGAGGCGAAGCCGGACGCCGTCGCGTGCCGCAGCCCGGGGCGGGTGCCGCGCCGGGAGAGCATCCCGATGACGGCGGCCGTCACCGCGGCGACCGTCACGGCCTCCGGCAGGGTCAGGGTGTCGTCGGGCGCCGGGCCCGAAGCGGTGAGCAGCAGCGCGCCCAGGCCGATCAGGGTGAGCCCCGTGCCGCGCCACTCCAGGCGGGTCACGCGCCGCCCGGCCAGGCGCGCGCCCAGCGGCACGGCGGCGACCAGGGTGAGCGCGCCGAGCGGCTGCACCAGCGTGAGCGGCCCGTACTTCAGGGCCGCGACGTGCAGCAGCGCGGCGGAGGCGTTGAGTCCGACGGACGCCCACCACGCCCCGCTGCCGAGCAGCCCGAGCACCCGGGGCCCGCTGTCCGTGAGGCGCGCGGCCAGGCGCTCCTGGGCCACGGCCGCGGTGGCGTACGCGACGGCCGACACCAGGGAGAGCGCGACGGCCAGCAGGGTGGCGCTCACCGCCCGGCTCCGGAGCCGACGGGTTCGGGGGCGGGGGCCGGTTCGGGAGCGGAGGCCGGGGCGGGCACCCAGCGGCGTACCACCCGGGAACGCGCCGGGCGCGGCGGCCGGACGACGGCCAGCGCGATGCCGAGCAGCGCGGCGGCCGCGAGCGCGTCGAGCCAGTAGTGGTTGGCGGTGCCGACGATCACCAGGAGCGTGATCAGCGGGTGCAGCAGCCACAGCCAGCGCCAGCGGGAGCCGGTCGCCGCGATCAGGCCGATCGCCAGCATCAGGGCCCAGCCGAAGTGCAGCGACGGCATGGCCGCGAACTGGTTGGCCATGGTGTCGGCCGCGGGCTTCGCCGCGTACACGGAAGGGCCGTACACCTGCGCGGTGTCCACGAGGTGGGCCGCGGGCAGCAGCCGGGGCGGCGCGAGCGGGAAGCCGAGGTGCAGCGCGAGCGCGGCGGCGGTGAGCACGGCGAGGACGCGCCGCGCCCACACGTAGTGCCGGGGCCGGCGCAGATACAGCCACACCAGGAAGAGCAGCGTCGCCGGGAAGTGCACGGCCGCGTAGTAGGTGTTCGCCACCTGTACGAGGCCGCCGCCGTGCAGCAGCGCGTCCTGGACGAGGCCCTCGCCGGGCAGCCGCAGGGTCCGTTCGGCGTCCCAGACGCGGTGCGCGTTGCGGAGCGCCTCGCCGGTGTGGCCGTTCGCGAGCTGCCTGCCGAACTTGTAGACGAGGAAGAGCCCCACGACGAGGAGGAGTTCGCGGACGAGGGGCGGCCGGGCGGCGGCGCGCTCGGCCGCCGCGACCGGCGGTACGGCGGCTGCCCCCGGCGGCCCCGGGGGTATCCCGGGCTCCCCTGAGGCGGCCTCGGTGCGGGATTCGCGGGCTTCCATGCCCCGGCCCCTTTACGTGACGACTGGGTGGTGCGGTGATGTGGGCACCCCTGAACGCACACATCGATACGCCAGTGTACCGATACGGAAGCGTACCGGTACACTGGCGTATCGATAAGGTGGCCACGGCGAGCCGCCCCACCGAGGAGTGAAGAGCCATGACGTCGCGGGAACCGGTACGTGAGCACGGGTGCGGCCAGGCGTCCGCCTCGCGCCGCTCCAAGCTCACGCCCGAGCGCGAGCAGGAGTTCTACGACGCCGTCCTGGAGCAGCTCCGCGAGTGCGGGTACGAGGCCGTGACCATGGAGGGCGTCGCCGCCGCCACCCGGTGCAGCAAATCCACGCTCTACCGCCAGTGGAAGACGAAGCCCCAGTTCGTGGCCGCCGCGCTGCGCGCCAACCGCTGTGTGCGGTTCGCGGGCATCGACACCGGCTCGGTCGCCGGTGACCTGCGGGAGGCGGCGCGCTCGGCCGCGGCCTGGAGCGAGCGCGACACGATGCTGGTGCAGGCGCTCAGCCACGCCGTCCAGCAGGACGAGGACCTCCAGCGGGCGCTGCGCGAGGCGCTCGTGGAACCGGAGGTGCAGGCGATCGACGTCATCGTCCAAAGGGGCGTCGACCGCGGCGAGCTGCCCGCGGACCATCCGGCGACGGAGTTCGTGGCCGCGCAGCTCTTCGGCGTGCTGCGGGTGCGGCCGATGCTGGAGGGCAAGAACGCGGACGCGGAGTATCTGACGCGGTTCGTGGACGCGGTGCTGCTGCCGGTCCTCGGTCTCGCGGGCGGCACCGCCGCCGACTGAAGCGTGGGCCCGGGGCCGGGGGATGACCGGACCGGGGCCCGCCCGCGCCGCACCGTGGGGACGGGGGCGGCGCGCCGCCACCGCCGGGCGGGCCGAGCGTGCTCGGCCCGCCCGGCGGTGGCTCTGGCCACCGGCGCGCCCGCGAGGGCTCTCGCCGCCGGTCCGCCCGGCAGGCGGTCCCTACCGCTCCCGGCCGTTCGCGGGGGCGTGGACCTGCTGTCCGTCGCCGCCTCCGCCCCCGCCGCCGCGGGCCTTCTTGATGCCCTTGGTGATCTCGTCCATGGACGACAGGGGCGGTGCGTCGTCGTGGATGTCGATGCCGAAGCGGACGAGGACCATCGTCATCCCGTCGGCCGGGGACTTGAACGCGAGCGACTGGACGTAGCCGTCGGGGCCCTTGCGCGCGTCGACCTTCCAGCGGACCAGATAGCCCTTCTGCCCGGCCACCGTGACCGCCTTCGAGGCGAGCTGGTCGTGCGACTTCGGGGCGCCGCCGTAGATCGCGCCGCCGTAGGACTCCGCGGCGTTCTTCTTGATGTCGGCCTTGGCCGCGGCCTCCGGCGTCGACGCGGTGACCTTCATGCGGACCGCGGGCGCGGAGAAGGCGCCGCCGCGCACGCACTGTTTGGCGGAGTCGCCGGGGCAGGGGTACTTGCCGGTCGTCACGCCCGCGCCGATGCCGTTCGACTGGCCCTCCCAGCCGTCGGGGACGGGCATGCTGATGCCGCTCGCGCCGTCGGTGGCGTACCCCTCCTCGGTCCGGGGGCCGTCGGACGGCCCGGACGGTCCCGGCGACGGCGAGCCCTCCGGGCCCTCGCTCTTGCCGTCGTCCTCCGGGCCGGGCTTCGAGGACGCCGACGGGGCCGGGGACTTGGCGCCGTCCTTGTCGTCGTCGCCGTCGGCGGTCAGCGCGTAGACCCCGCCGCCGATGCCCGCGAGCACCGCGAGGGCGATGACCACGCCTATCGCCGTACGTATGCGGCGCCGCGGCGGGCCCGGCGGCTGCTGGGGGTAGCCGGGGGCCGGGTAGCCGGGGGCGGAGTAGCCGGGGGTGGGGAAGCCGCCCCCGCCCGGCGCACGGACGTGATCCGTCCACGTGTTCCCGTCCCACCACCGCTCGGACGGCGGGGCGCCAGGGGTCTGCCCGGGGTCCGGATACCAGCCGGGAGGAGTCGCGTGCGTCATGGGCGTCAGCGTATGGGCCCCGCCTGAAAGCCCGATGAGAGGGGTCCGCCGGATCAGGCCAACTCCGGTCGGGCGGCGGGGTTTCGCCCCTGTCGCGCGGATATGCCCGGGCCGGGCCGGGCGGCTCGGCCCGGGCGGGGGACGGCGGCCAAGAGGGCTTCCCCTCGGCCGGAGGGCTTCCCCGTGGGCGGTGCGGTGGCTGGAGCTGCCGAGGCCGGTGTGCGAGCGGCTGCCGCCGGCCCCTGTCCGTCACGGGTCTCTGCCCGCTGCCGGTCTCCGCTGGGGCTGCGGTGGCTGGGGTTCCGGACCGGCATACGAGCGGCTGCCGCGTGTCCCTGCCCGGCGCCGGTCTCCGCCTGCCGCCTGCCTCCGCCTGCTGCGGGTCTGTCCGCTGCCGGATCCCGGGGGTCTGGTGCGGGCGCCCGCTGAGGGTCCGCGGCCGTCACCGGGCTCTGCGCGTCGCCGGTCTCCACCCCTACGTGTCTCCGCGCCTGGCGCGGCGGCTGGGGCTGCGGGGGGCGGGGGCGGCCTGCGAGCGCCCGCCGCAGGGCTCCTGCCGACGCCCGGCCCCGCCCTTCTCGTGCCTGGCCGTTCAGCGCGTGTGGCCGTTCACCACGAGCCGTGTCGGTGGGCCCGCCTCCGTGGGGGTCGGCAGGCGGAAGCCCGCGCGGCCCGGGGTGAGGGAGCCGAGCACGCTCGGGTGCCGGGCCCCGGTGCTCGTCGCCACCGTGCCGGGCAGGCCGTGAGCCGTCAGGAAGCCCAGGACGGCGAAGGCGTACGCCTCCTTGGCCGCCGAGGGGAGGCCCAGGTCGTCGGAGCCGCGGACCGGCACGGCCGTGCCCAGCTCGGACCGCAGCATCGCCATGAGCGTGGGGTTGCGGACCCCGCCGCCGGAGGCGATGACCTCCGTGGCCCCGGTCGCGCGCACCGCGTGGGCGACCGTCACGGCCGTGAGCCGCGTCAGCGTCGCCACCACGTCCTCGGCGCCCAGCGGTCCGAGGCCCGCCAGGGCCTCGCGCAGATACGCCGGATGGAACAGCTCCTTGCCGGTCGTCTTGGGCGCGGGCAACGCGTAGTACGGCTCGGCGAGGAGCCGGGCGAGGAGGCCCTCGTGCACGGTGCCGCGCGCGGCGAGCTCCCCGTCCCTGTCGAACGGCAGATGGGCCGCGCGGCCCTGCGGCGTGAGCTCGCGCACCGCCGCGTCGATCAGCGCGTTGGCCGGGCCCGTGTCGAAAGCGGTGCCGTCGGGGGCGGTGATGTTGGCGATGCCGCCCAGGTTCAGCGCCACGGGCGTACCCGGCCTGCCGCGCAGCCACATCTGGTCGACCAGGCTCACCAGGGGGGCGCCCTGGCCGCCCGCGGCCACGTCGCGCGGGCGGAAGTCCGCGACCACGGTGAGCCCCGTGGCCTCGGCGATCCACGCGGGCTGCCCGATCTGCAGGGTGCCGCGCACCTGGCCGTCCGCCACCCAGTGGTAGACGGTCTGGCCGTGCGAGGCCACCAACTCGGCGCGGCCGTCGCACAGTTCCCGGTCCGCCTCCACGGCCGCCGCGGCGAAGGCCTGCCCGATGAGCGTGTCGAGGCGGCAGACGTCGGCCAGGCTGGTGGTCGCCGGGGGCAGGGCGGTGGCCAGGGCCGAGCGGAGCGCGTCGTCGTAGCCGCGGCTGATGAGGCCCAGGGGGGTCATGACGAGGCGGTCGCCGTCGAGGGCGAGGTCGACGGCGCCGGCGTCGATGGCGTCGTAGGAGGTGCCGGACATCAGGCCGATCACACGCACGCGAAGTCTCCTCTTTCCGGTTCGGCCAGCCCGTGCGCCGGGCCCGGGTCCCTCCCACTATGCCCGCACCTCACCGGGCCCCCTCCAGCCGCCCTGGCCCGCCAGGCTCAATTCCCCCCACTCACCCGCCCCTTCCGCCCGCCTCCGTGCCCGCGCACAACCTCAGAGCAGCCATGCCTTCCCTAACCGCCCGCCCCTTTCACGGCGCCGCCGCACCCGCCCCGCCGCAGCGCCGACGCGCTGGTCCCGCGTCGTCGGACCGGCTTGATTTCCCCCGCGCGTCCGGGACCGCCCCGCGCCGCCGCGTGCCCCCTTTCGCCGCGCCGGTGCGCCGGTCGGAAGCTCCGAGGGGGTCAGGGCGGCGGGGGCACGACCCGGGCGCGCCACCGGCTCGGGCCGCCCCAGGCCCCCCGCAGGGCGCGGGCCTTGAGGAGCCAGAGGGATATGTCGTACTCGGCGGTGTACCCGATGGCGCCGTGCAGTTGGAGCGCGGCCCGCGCCGCGCGGTACGCGGACTCGGCCGCGCAGACCTTGGCGGCGGCCACGTCCCCCCAGGCCTCCTCCGCGCCGAGCGACACCGCGGCGCCGAACACCAGGGGCCGCGCGAACTCGAGCCCCACGAGCACCTCCGCCAGGCGGTGCTTGACGGCCTGGAAGGAACCGACCGGCACCCCGAACTGCGTCCGCTGCCGCACGTGCGCCACCGTGCGGTCGAGCAGCGCGCACCCCACGCCGAGGCACTGCGCCGCGGTGGCGAGCGCCGCCCAGCGCAGGGCCCACCGCGCCGCCGCGTCCACCGCGGGCCCGGACGCGAGCACCTCCCCGCCGGGCAGCGGCCGCGCGAGCCGCCGCGCCGGGTCGAGGGAGGCCCGCACGCGCGCGTGGCCGGGGGCGAGCCGCAGCCGCCCGGCGTCGACGGCCAGGACGAGACGGGCGGCGTCGGCGTCGAGGACGTACGGCCCGGTGTCGGCGAGGGCGAGGGTCGCCCGCGCCTCGCCCGTCACCAGGGGTGGAAGGAGCCGCTTCGCGGGCCCCGGCACACCGAGTTCGGCGAGGCGGGAAAGGAGCGCGGCCGCGGCCACCGTCTCGACCAGCGGCCCGGGCACGGCGTGCCGCCCCAGCTCCACGAAGGCCACGGCCGTGTCGACGGGCAACTGCCCCACGCCCTCGAACTCCTCGGCCGCCGCGAGGGCGAACACCCCGGCGTCCGCGAGGCGTCGCCACACCGCGGCACCGGGCGCGTGGTCCCCGGCGGCCCAGGCCCGCGCCACCGCGGGCGTGTCCGCGGCCTTCAGCACGCCGCCGAGGGTCCGGGCGAACACCCGCTGCTCGTCGTCCAGAAGGAACCTCATCAGCGCCGCCCCTTGGGGAGGCCGAGCAGGCGCTCGGCGATGATGTCGCGCTGGATCTCGTTCGTCCCCGCGTAGATGGGGCCGGCGAGGGAGAAGACGTACCCCTCCGTCCAGGGCGCGGGGTCCGGGGCGGCAGGGGTGGGGGCGGCCGGGTCGGGGTCGGGGTGCTCGCCGTGGTCCGTCAACTCCCCGTCCGCGCCCAGGAGGTCGAGGGCCGCCTCGTGCACCGCGATGTCGTACTCCGACCAGAAGACCTTGTTCAGGCTGGAGTGCGCGCCGAGCTTCTCGCCCGCTTCCGCCCGCGAGGCGTGCGCCCAGGTGAACAGCTGGTACGCGCGGGCGCCGATCACCGCGTCCGCCACCCGGTCGCGCAGCGCCGTGTCGGCGGGGTCGCCGTGGGCGTGCCAGAGCCGGACGAGGCGGTTGGCGGTGGCGAGGAAGCGGCCGGGGGAGCGCAGGGTCAGGCCGCGCTCGTCGCCGGTGGCCGCCATGGCGATGCGCCAGCCGTCGCCGGGGGCGCCGATCACGTCCTCTTCGGGGATGAACACGTCGTCCAGGAAGACCTCGGCGAAGGCGGGCTTGCCGTCGAGGCGGCCGATGGGGCGGATGGTGACGCCGGGCGCGTCGAGCGGGAACATGACGTACGTGAGCCCCTGGTGCGGCCGCTCCGCGCGCGGGTCGCTGCGGAACAGGCCGAAGGCGCGGTCGGCGAACGCGGCCCGCGACGACCAGGTCTTCTGCCCGCTGAGGCGCCAGCCGCCGGGCGCGGGCCGGGCCGTGGAGCGCAGCGCCGCGAGGTCGGACCCGGCCTCGGGCTCCGACCAGGCCTGGGCCCAGATGACCTCGCCGCGTGCCATCGGCGGAAGGACCCGGGCGCGCTGCTGAGGGGTGCCGTGGTCGAAGAGGGTGGGGGCGAGGAGGCTGATGCCGTTCTGCGAGACGCGGCCGGGGGCGCCCGCCGCGTAGTACTCCTCCTCGAAGAGGAGCCACTTGACGAGGTCGGCGCCCTGCCCGCCGAACTCCTCGGGCCAGGACACCACCGACCAGCGGTCCGCCGCCAGCGTGCCCTCCCAGGCGCGATGGGCGGCGAAGCCCTCCGCGGTCTCCAGGGACGGCAGCGGAGCACGGGGGACGTGCGCGGCGAGCCAGGCGCGGGCCCGCAGTCTGAACTCCTCTTCCTCCGGGGTGAAGTCGAGGTCCATCGCCCTGCTCCCGTCTCTGGCCCGTCCGCCCGCTCTTCCCTAACAAGTGTTTGGTAGATTATCGTGGCAGCGGTCAGCCGTCGAGCACTCGATCGGGGGAATCGCCCATGGCAGCGCCGCCGTACGTGCCGGGGCACGGTCTGCTCACCGGCCGCGCCGCCGTCGTCACCGCGGCGGCCGGCGCGGGCATCGGCGCGGCCACCGCCCGCCGCTTCCTGGAGGAAGGGGCCCGCGTCGTCATCGGCGACGCGCACGCCCGCCGCACCGAGGACGCGGTGGCCGCGCTCGCGGGCGAGTTCGGCCCCGACCGCGTCGACGGCGTCCGCTGCGACGTGACCGACGAGTCCGACGTGACCGCCCTCCTCGACCTCGCCGAGCGGCGCCACGGAGCCCTGGACATCGTGGTGAACAACGCGGGCCTGGGAGGCACCGCAGCCCTCACGGACATGACCGACGACCTGTGGCACAAGGTCGTCGACACCACCCTGACCGGCACGTTCCGCTGCACCCGTGCCGCCCTGCGCCGCCTGCGCGCCACCGCCACGGGCGGCGTCGTGGTGAACAACGCCTCGGTGCTCGGCTGGCGCGCCCAGGAGGGCCAGGCGCACTACGCCGCGGCCAAGGCGGGCGTCATGGCCCTCACCCGCTGCGCGGCCCTGGAAGCCGCCCCGCACGGCATCCGGGTCAACGCGGTCGCGCCGAGCCTCGCCCTGCACCCCCACCTCGCCAAGGTCACCACCGCCGACGTGCTCGACGAGCTCACCGCGCGCGAGGCCTTCGGACGGCCCGCCGAGCCCTGGGAGATAGCCAACGTGATCGTCTTCCTCGCCAGCGGCTACTCCTCGTACATGACGGGCGAGACGGTCTCCGTCAGCAGCCAGCACCCCTAGGCGGAGAATGAGCCCGTGCCGACCCAGAAACAGCCGACCCAGAGCCCCGTCACGCCCCCCGTGGCCCGGAAGCAGAAGAAGCCCCCGGTGCCGCCCTCGCCCGAGCGCCGCGCCGAACTCCTCGGCATCGCCGCGGAGGTCTTCGCCGAGCAGGGGTACAACGCCACGACCGTCCGGAAGATCGCGGACGCCGCGGGCATGCTCGCGGGCAGCCTCTACTACCACTTCGACTCCAAGGAGTCGATGCTCGAAGAGATCCTGCGGACGTTCCTGACGGAGCTGTGGGACGGGTACGACGCGGTCCTCGCCGCGCCGCTCGGCCCGCGCGAGACCCTGGAGGCCCTCGTCACCGAGTCCTTCCGGGAGATCGACCGGCACCGCGCGGCCGTCGCGATCTACCAGAAGGAGTCCCGCCACCTGGTCGCCCAGACCCGCTTCGAGTACCTCCTGGAGTCCCAGCGGCGCTTCGAGAAGACCTGGCTCACCACGCTCGAACGGGGCGTCGCCGACGGCGCCTTCCGCGCCGACCTGGACGTCCGCCTCACCTACCGGTTCGTGCGCGACACCGTCTGGGTCGCCGCGTCCTGGTACCGGCCGGGCGGCGGCCACAGCCCCGAGGAGATCGCCCGCCAGTACCTGTCGATGGTCCTGGACGGCATCGCCGTCCGCGCCTAGCCCCGCGCCGCCGCGCGGCGCCCGTCACGCGAGGAGTACGCAGCCATGGCCGAGGCCTTCATCGTCGAGGCGGTCCGCACGCCCGTCGGCAAGCGCGGCGGCGGTCTCGCCGCCGCGCACCCCGCCGACCTCGGGGCCCACGTGCTCACCGCGCTCATGGAGCGCAGCGGCGTCGACCCCGCCGCCGTCGACGACGTCGTCTTCGGCTGTCTCGACGCGGTCGGGCCGCAGGCCGGGGACATCGCCCGCACCAGCTGGCTCGCGGCCGGGCTCCCCGAGGAGGTGCCCGGAGTGACCGTCGACCGGCAGTGCGGATCGTCCCAGCAGGCCCTGCACTTCGCCGCGCAGGCCGTCCTCTCCGGCACCCAGGACCTCGTCGTCGCGGGCGGCACGCAGAACATGTCGATGATCCCCATCGCCTTCGCGTCCCGGCGGGCGGCCGAGCCCCTCGGGCTCACCGAGGGCCCCTTCGCGGGCAGCGACGGCTGGCGCGCCCGCTACGGCGACCGGCCCGTCAACCAGTTCCACGGCGCCCAGCTGATCGCCGACAAGTGGGGCATATCCCGCCAGGACATGGAGGAGTTCGCGCTCCGCTCCCACCGGCGCGCCCTGCGCGCCCTCGACGAAGGCCGCTTCGACCGCGAGACCGTGGCCTATGCAGACGTCGTCGCCGACGAGGGCCCGCGCCGCGACACGACCCCGGAGAAGATGGCGGCCCTCGCCCCGGTCATGGACGGCGGCAGCATCACCGCGGCCTGCTCCTCCCAGGTCTCCGACGGCGCCGCCGCCCTGCTCATCGCCGGTGAACGGGCGGTGCGCGACCACGGATTGACCCCCCGCGCCCGCGTCCACCACCTCTCCGTGCGGGGCGAGGACCCGATCCGCATGCTCTCCGCCCCCATACCGGCCACCGCGCACGCCCTGAAGAAGACCGGCATGACGCTCGACGCCATCGATCTCGTCGAGATCAACGAAGCGTTCGCGCCCGTCGTGCTCGCCTGGCTGCGGGAGACCGGCGCCGACCCGCAGAGGGTCAACGTCAACGGCGGTGCCATCGCCCTGGGTCACCCCCTCGGTGCCACCGGTGCCCGCCTGATGACGACGCTCCTGCACGAACTGGAGCGCACCGGCGGCCGGTTCGGCCTCCAGACGATGTGCGAAGGAGGTGGCCAGGCCAACGTCACCGTCATCGAACGGCTGTGACCGCGTGGCCCCCGACGCACGCCCGTCCCGGGTGCCGCCCCGGCGCGCCGCACCCGTACCCCGCAGGTGGCCTGGCATATGACCGTCTGTCACCCGTGCGGGAGGAGCTGGCCGGACCTCGCTCCGCGGCGGCCCCGGCCCGGCTAGTCTCAAGTTCTGTACGTCGATTGAGCGACCCCGGGAGGTAGCGCGATGACGCAGGGACGGCCCGGAGGTGGCACCTGGGCCCCGCTGTGGGAGCGCGACGAGGAAATCGGCGCGGCCGAGCGGGCCGTGTCCGGACTGTGCTCGGACATGACGACCGAGGGCGGCCTGCTCGTCTTCAGCGGTGACGCCGGACTCGGCAAGACCGCGCTCATGGCCGAAGTGCGTCGCATCGCCCACGGCCGGGCCACCGTATGGGCGGCACGCGGCGGCCCCACCCTCAAAACCGTGCCCTTCAACGTCGTACGACAGCTCCTCCAGCCCGCCCTCGTGGCCCTCACCCCCGACGAGGCCCGTGAGTACCTCGGCGACTGGTACGACATCGCGGGCCCCGCCCTCGGCATAGCCGAGCCCGGTGGCGGCAGGCCCGAGCCGCAGGCCGTGTGCGACGGCCTGATCGCGGTGGTCTCCCGCCTCGCCCACCTCCACTGGCCGCTGGTGCTGCTCGTCGACGACGCGCACTGGGCGGACCAGGAGACGCTGCACTGGCTCGCCGCGTTCGCCGAGCGCCTGGACGACCTGCCGGTGCTCGTCGTGGTCGCCTACCGCCCCGGCGAGGCCGAGGGCGACAGCGTCCGCCACCTCGCGCGCATCGGCGCCGCCGCCCGCCCGGCGACCCAGCTGCGCAAGCTCACCCCGGACGCCACGGCCGGGCTCACCCGCGCCACGCTCGGCGAGCACGCGGACGGCCCGTTCTGCCGCGAGGTCTGGGCCGTCACCGACGGCAACCCGTACGAGTCCGTGGAGCTGCTCGCCAAGGTGCAGGACTGCGAGCTCGAACCGGTGGAGGGCTCGGCCGCCGAACTGCGCGCCCTGAACCGCTCCGCCCGCGGCCGCGGCCTCGTCGCCCGCCTCGAAGAGCTCGGCACCGACGTCACCCGCTTCGCCTGGGCCGCCGCGATCCTCGGCTCCGCGATCTCCGTCGATCTCGCCGCGACCCTCGCGGGACTGCCCCGCGACGGCGCCGAGCAGTGCGCCGAGCGGCTGCGCGCCGCCCGCATCGTGACCGGCGGAGAGGAGGGCCTGGAGTTCGTGCACCCGCTGATCGCCTCCGCCGTGTACCACTCCATCCCGCCCGCCACCCGCACCGCGATGCACGGCCAGGCCGCCTGGGCGGTCACCCGCTCGGGGCGCGGCGCCGCCGCGGCCTCCCGGCACCTGCTCGAAGTCATCCCGGACGACGATCCCGAACTCGTCGAGCAGCTGCGCGAGGCCGCCACCGAACACCTCGCGGTCGGCGCGCCCGACGCCGCCCGGCGCTGCCTGGAGCGGGCCCTGCGCGAGCCGCCCCGACCCGACGTGCACGCCCGCGTGCTCTACGAACTCGGCTGCGCCACCCTGCTCACCTCGCCCGTCACCACCATCGGGCATCTGCGCGAGGCCCTGTCGACGAGCGGCCTGAGCCAGGAGCTGCGCGTCGACGCCGTGTGCCGCCTCTCGCAGGCCCTCGTGCACAACGACCAGCTCGGCGACGGCCTGCGCGCCATCACCGAGGAGGCCGCCCGACTGCCCGCGGGCACCGACCGGCTCCGCCTCCAGGCCGTGCACTTCATGTGGGAGGGCATCCACGCGGGCGAGGAGGACGCACCGGGGCGCTCCCGCAGGCTCGCCGCCCTCGCCGGACCCCTCGCCGGGCGCGACAACGCCGAGCGCGCCCTGCTCATCCTGCGCGCCTTCGACGCGATGACCCGCGGTGAGAACGCCGAAGAGGTCGTCGAGCTCTGCGACCGCGCCCTCGTCAACGGCCGCCTCGCGCCCGGGCTCGGCTGGACCGACGCCGAGTGGAGCTTCGAACTGCGCCTGATGCTCGGCGGTTCGTACGCCTTCGCCGACCGGCTCGACCGCGCCGAGAGCCTGTTCACCGAGGCCGTCAAGGCGTACGAGACGGCGGGCTGGAGCGGCGGCCACCTCGCGCTCGCCCACGCCTTCCTCGGCTATGTGTACCGCAGGCGCGGGCGGCTCAGGGACGCCGAGAAGTCGCTGCGCGAGAGCCTGCGGCTCGCCGACCGCGTGGGCCAGGGCGGGCTGCCGATGCACTGGGAGGCGGCCAGCATGCTCATCGACACGCTGCTCGCCCGCGGCCACGCCGAGCAGGCCAGCGCCGTCGCCGACCGCTACGGCTTCGCGCCGCCCAACGCCTCCACGATCTACGTCCCCGACGCGATGTCCGTCCGCGGCAGGCTCCTGCTCGCCCTCGGCCGCCGGGAGGAGGGCCTCAACGAACTGGAGGCCACCGCCAAGGCGTTGACCGCGCGCGGCCAGTACAACACGGTCCTTGCGCCGTGGGCGTACGACCTGGCGCGGGCCCTCGCCGACGAGGACCCGCGGCGCGCCGCCGACGTGGTCACCGACGCACGCGTGCAGGCCGAGCGGTTCGGCACGGACACGGCGATCGGCGAGGCTCTCCGGTGCGAGGCCGCGCTCGCCTCGGGACCGCGCTCCGTGGCGCTCTACGCGAAGGCCGTCGCGTATCTGGAGGCCTCGCCCTGCGCGTACGAACACGCGGTCGCGCGCGTGGAGTACGGGGTCGCCTCGGGCAGCGTGTCGGAGCTGGAACGCGGGCTCGCGCTGGCGCGCAGCTGCGGGGCCGACGGGCTGGTCGGCCGGGCCGAGCGGTTCCTCGCGGGGGTCTAGCGTTTCGCGGAACCGGAACCGGAACCGGGACCGGGGCCAGAGTCGGGGCCGGGGTCGGGGGTGATCGGACTCCGGCCTCGTCCTCAAACGCCGGACGGGCTTGAATCCACCCCTGCCGTCCGCCGCGGCGGCCACGGCCCCTCCAGGCGCTTCAGCGTCTCCTCGGCCTCCCGCATGATTCTCCCGATCAGCTCCTCGCAGGTCGGGACGTCGTCCAGGACGCCTGCCACCTGGCCCGCGGCCATGATGCCGCGGTCCGGGTCGCCGTCCACCATGGCCGACTTGAGGAGCACGGGGGTGTTCGCGGCGAGCAGGGCCCGGGGCCAGCTGAGCTGCTTGGCGCGCTTCAGGGCCCGGCCGTCGCGCGCCAGGGCGGGCCAGCTCAGGCCCGACATCCGGCGGAACGCCGCCGCGTGGCGCAGCGCGCGCAGGAGGGTCGCGGCGCGGCCGGAGCGCTCCAGGGACGTCACCAGGTCCGTGCGGAGCATCCGGTGCGGGAGGCCGTCCACGCGCGAGGTCAGCGTGACGTCCTTGACCGTGGCCGCCAGATAGCGGGCCTTCACCGCGTCCGGTACGGGGGACTCCGCCGTGAGGAGGAAGCGGGTGCCCATGGCCACGCCCGCCGCGCCGAAGGCCAGGGCGGCGACCAGGCCCCGGCCGTCGTGGAAGCCGCCCGCCGCCACGACGGGGATGTCGACGGCGTCCACGACCTGCGGCAGGAGCACGGTCGTGGCCACGTCACCGGTGTGGCCGCCGCCCTCGCCGCCCTGGACGACGACCGCGTCCGCGCCCCACGCCGCCACCTTCTCGGCGTGTCTGCGGGCGCCCACGGACGGCATCACGACGACTCCGGCCGCCTTCAGCTCCCCGATGAGGGCCTCGGACGGGGCCAGGGCGAAGGACGCGACCCGTACGCCCTCGGCGATGAGGAGCCGGACGCGGTCGTGTGCGTCGGCCGCGTCCGCGCGGAGGTTGACCCCGAACGGGGCGGGCGTGCGGGACCTCACTTCCCGTATCGCGGAGCGCAGTTGATCCAGGGACATCGTGGCGGACGCCAGGACGCCGAGCGCGCCCGCCTGCGCCGCCGCCGAGACCAGACGGGGGCCCGCGACCCAGCCCATGCCGGTCTGCACGATCGGGTACCGGACGCCGACGAGCCGCGTCAGCGCGGTCTCCGCGAGCGGCGCCGCCGTCACGGGCGGACCTCGCGCTCGCGCAGCCCCGTGGGGTCCAGGACGGCGCGGATCAGCCGCAGTTCGGCCGCTGTGGGCTCGCGGGTGCGGGGCGGCTCGTCGGGGACGGCCAGCGCGAAGGACGTCGCCTCGCGGATCTCCGCCGCGGGCACGCCCGGATGGGCGGACACCAGGCGCATCGACCGGTCCGGTGTGGCGAAGTCGAACACGCCCAGGTCCGACACGACGCGGCGCAGGTCGTGGTAGCGGGTCGCGGACGGGCCCGCCGCGGCGGCGCTGTCGTGGCCGACGCCGCTGACCATGTCGACCTTCTCGACGAACACGCGCCGCGCGTGCCGGGGTATCCAGTAACTGACCGGGTTGTTCAGGGTGTTCACGGGGGCTCCGCGGACTCCGAGGAGCTGCCGGGCGGGGCGGTGCCAGTCGCCGACACAGGAGATGTTCTGGTTGCCGAAGCGGTCGATCTGGCTCGCGCCCATCATCACGTGCCGCCGCCCGCCCATCACCATCGTCAGATGGCGGCGGAACGGCAGCCAGCCCTCCGTCACCGCCGAGCGCTCCCCGAGCGCGGGCACGTCCCCGATGAGCAGGGCCTCGCCGTCCGTGAGCAGCAGGTCCGGGGCGAACGTCAGCTTCGCGAGCCGGGCCGCGAGCGTGGGGACGGTGCCCATGGGGGCGGCCAGGACCTCGCCGTCGCCGCGCCACGCCTCGGCGCAGGCGATCACGCAGTACTCGGCGCGGGTGACGGCGGTCGTGGTGCGCGTCATCGCTGCTCCTTGTGCCAGGTGCGGACGGCCTGTCGGTAGTCCTCCTCGTCGCCGGCCAGGAAGCGGTCGTGGAACTCCGCCCAGGCGTCCGGGGAGGCCGCCGCGGTGGCGTACGCCTTCTGGAAGGGCTCGTCGCGGCCGTAGTCCGGCACGCACGACGTGAAGTGCGCGCCCCCTGGGGTCTCGGTCACGCCCGTCACGCTGTGCCGCGAGACGAGCAGGGTCTGGGGTGCCGCCCGGTCGGTCGTCCCGGGTGAGGCGGGTGAGGCGGTGGAGGCGGCCGGAGCGGCGCCGTCCGCTGGTGTGCGGAAGTCGACCAGGCGCTCGCACGACACGTACGCCGTGTCGGCCGCCTCGCAGAACAAGTCGTCGACGTACGGGTCGGGGCCCAGATACTGGCCGTTGCCCTGGCGGTCCGCGCGGTTCAGGTGCACCAGGGCCGCGTCCAGGCGCAGGGCCGGGACGGCGACGAGCTCCTCCCCGTCCTCGTACGGCGACGCGACCGTCCGCAGCTGGGGGTTGACCCGCAGGACGTCCGAGCCGAGCCCCGCGCGCACGGGCAGGAACGGCAGGCGCTGGGCGGCGGCGGTGAGGCCTTGCAGGAACATCGCCTCGTCCAGCTCGACGAGGTCGAGGCCGCCCCGCTCGCGGGCCGCCCGGAAGTGCGGCTCCAGGGGGATCGAGTCGAGCGTCACGAAGGCCGTGACCAGCTTGCGGATCCTCCCGGCGGCAAGGAGCAGGCCGACGTCAGGCCCTCCGTACGCCACGACGGTCAGGTCGGTGACGTCCGAGCGCAGCAGGGCCCGCACGAGGGCCATCGGCTTGCGGCGCGAGCCCCAGCCGCCGATGCCGAGCGTCATCCCGCTCTCCAGGCGTCCCACGACGTTCTCGGGAGCCATGGTCTTGTCCCGGCCGCCCCGGGCCCGAGGGGTGTCCGCTGGATCGCTCATGCCGTGTCCTCCCCGGCCGGTACGGAGCTGTCGTGCGGCGCGGCGGGCGCGCCGAAACCCTCGCGGACGCGGGCGGCCACGCCGCTCAGGCTCGCCTCGAAGGTGAAGCCCTGCTCGAAGCGGTAGCTGCGGCGCACGTCCACCGGGTCGATGCCGTTGATCGCGGCCTTGGCCAGGCGCAGCAGCGTGCCGTCCTTGCGGGCGATCTCGCGCGCGAGGGCGAGGGCGGCCGCGCGCAGGTCGGCGCGCGGCACGACCCGCCACACCGAGCCGTGCGCGTGCAGCTCGGCCGCGGTGGCCGTGCGCGAGGTGTAGAACAGCGCGCGCATCAGGTGCTGGGGGACCAGGCGGGCCAGGTGCGTGGCGGCGCCGAGCGCGCCGCGGTCCAGCTCCGGGAGGCCGAAGGTGGCGTCGTCGCTCGCCACGATCGCGTCCGCGTTGCCCACGAGGCCGATGCCGCCGCCCAGGCAGAAGCCCTGGACGGCCGCGACGACCGGGACCGCGCAGTCGTACACCGCGGCGAAGGCCTCCGCGCAGCCGCGGTTGACGCCGAGCAGCGCGCCGTGGCCGGGGTCGCGGCGCAGCTCCTTGATGTCCACGCCCGCGTTGAACCCCCGGCCCTCGGCGGCGAGCAGCACGCAGCGCACCTCGGGGTCGCGGCCCGCGGCGCGCACCGCGTCCGCCAGGGCGAACCACCCCCGCACCGGAAGGGCGTTGACCGGTGCGTAGTCGACGGTGACGACGGCCACGCCCTCCTCGGGGGGCGAAGTGGAGACAGGCATCAGAGGATCCGCTACCTTTCAACCAGCGCCTTCAACCAAACATTTGTTAGTTGCTCAGGAAGGTAGCAGCGATGACTGACAATCGACAGGTGGTCGTGGTCACCGGCGGCACCCGTGGCGTCGGGGCCGGGATCGCCCGCGGCTTCCTGGCCGCCGGCGCGCACGTCGTCATCTGCGCCCGCAAGCCGCCCGAGCGGCCCGTCGAAGTGCCCGGCGCCACCGCGGAGTTCCGCCCGGCGGACCTGCGGGACGCCGAGGCGGCGCACGCCCTGATCACCGGGGTCGCCGCCGACCACGGACGGCTCGACGTCCTGGTGAACAACGCGGGCGGGACGCCCTTCGGCCTCCTCGCCGGGACCACCGCCGCCCGCCAGACGAAGATCGTCCAGCTGAATCTGCTCGCCCCGCTGTACGCCTCCCTCGCGGCCCACGAGGTGATGAGCCGTCAGGAGACGGGCGGCGCCGTCATCATGATCGGCAGCGTCAGCGGCACCCGCCCCTCGCCCGGCTCGGGAGCCTACGGCGCCGCCAAGGCGGGCCTGGCGAACCTGGCCCGCACCATGGCCGTCGAATGGGCCCCGCACGTGCGCGTGAACACCGTGGTCCTCGGCCTGGTCCGCACCGAGAGCACCCATCTGCACTACGGCGACGAGGAGGGGGTCGCCGCGGTGGCCCGCACGATCCCGCTCGGCCGCCTCGCCGACCCCGCGGACGCCGCCGACGCCTGCGTGTTCCTCGCCTCCGCCGCCGCGCGGTACATCAGCGGCGCGGCCCTCCAGGTGGACGGCGGCGGCGAGCGGCCCGCGTTCCTGGACGCCGCGACCGTGAACCACTGACCCCCCGTGCCCCGCGCCCTGCGCGCCGAACACCCGCCCGTACGAAGGAGTTCCGCATGACCGCAGCCGTCGATTCCGGGATCTGCGCGGGCCGCGTCGTGATCGTCACGGGCGCGGGCCGGGGCCTCGGCCGGGCGCACGCGCGCGCGTACGCGGCGGAGGGCGCGCGAGTCGTCGTCAACGACCTCGGGGCGGCCCTCGACGGCTCCGGCGTCTCCAAAGGCCCCGCGCAGGACGTCGTCGAGGAGATCCGCGCGGCGGGCGGCGACGCCGTCGCGCACTGCGGCGACATCGCGACACCCCAGGGCGCCGCATCGCTCGTCCAGGCCGCCCTGGAGACGTACGGCCGCCTGGACACCCTCGTGAACAACGCGGGCTTCCTGCGCGACCGCATGCTGGTCAACCTCGACGAGGACGACTGGGACGCCGTCCTGCGCGTGCACCTCAAGGGCCACTTCCTGCCCCTGAAGCACGCGGCCGCGCACTGGCGGGCCGCCGCCAAGGCCGGGCGCGCCCCGCACGCGTGCGTGGTCAACACCAGCTCCGGAGCGGGCCTCCTGGGCAGCGTGGGACAGGGCAACTACAGCGCGGCCAAGGCGGGCATCCTCGGCCTCACGCTGGTCGCCGCCGCCGAACTCGCGGCCTACGGAGTGCGCGTGAACGCCCTCGCGCCCGCCGCCCGCACCCGCATGACCGAGCAGACCTTCGCCGACACCATGGCCGCCCCCCAGGAGAGCGCCTTCGACGCCATGGCCCCGGAGAACGTGTCCCCGCTGGTCGTCTGGCTCGGCTCCACCGCGTCGGCCGGGGTCACGGGCCGCGTCTTCGAGGCCGAGGGCGGCCGCATCACGGTCATGGAGGGCTGGCGCCCCGGACCCAGCGCCGACAAGGGCGCCCGCTGGCGCCCGGCCGAGGCGGGCGAGGCGGCCCGGGAGCTGCTCTCCCGCGCCGAGCCGCCGCAGCCGGTGTACGGGGCGCGCTGACCGCGCGCCCGCCGCACGGCCACCGGGGTCACCTGAACGCGAGGAACACCGTCTCGTCGTCCCCTTGGAGGTGGATGTCGAACCGGTACGTGCCGTGCGGGTCCGGGCGCGCGAGCAGCGTCGCGCGCCGGTCGGGGGCCAGCGAGCGGAGCAGGGCGTGGTCCGGGTCGTCCGTCAGGTACGCGCGCGTGTACAGATGGTCCAGGAGCCCGCGCGCGAACACCGCGAGGCAGACGTACGGCACGCCGCCCGGCCTGAGGGTGCGGACCGCCCAGTGCCCGTCCGGGTCCGTCGGCACCCGGCCGAAGCCCGTGAACGTCACCCCGTCGCGCCCCCGCGGCACCCCGCTGACCGCGTCCTGGCGCAGCGACCCGGGGGCGCCCGCGCGCGAGCCGTCCGGCGCGGCCTGCCACGTCTCCACGAGGCCGTCGTCCACGGGCACGCCCTTGCCGTCGTACACGTACCCGTGGAGCGTGACGGCGTCCGGATGGCCCGCGGGCGCGATCTCGCCGCCGCGCGGGAACGGCAGCGCGTAGCCGTGGTAGGGGCCGATGGTCTGCGAGGGCGTCGGCGCGTGCGGCGGCGTGGCGCTCATGCGGCACCGTCCTCGAAGCGGGTGGCGGAGGGGCCGTCCAGGACGATGTCCCAGCGGTAGCCGAGCGCCCACTCCGGCACCGTCAGACCGTGGTCGTACGCGGCCACGAGACGGGCCCGCGCCGCCTCGTCGGGGATCGACAGGAAGACGGGGTCGTAGGCGAGCAGCGGATCGGCCGGGAAGTACATCTGGGTCACCAGGCGCTGCGCGAACGCCCTGCCGAACAGCGAGAAGTGCAGATGGGCGGGGCGCCAGGCGTTGTCGTGGTTGCGCCAGGGGTAGGCACCGGGCCGGATCGTGGTGAAGGAGTACGCGCCGTCGTCGTCGGTCAGACAGCGGCCGAAGCCGGTGAAGTTCGGATCGAGCGGCGCCGCGTGCCGGTCGCGCCGGTGCACGTACCTGCCGGACGCGTTGGCCTGCCACATCTCGACCAACTGGCCGCGCAGCGGCCGACCGCGGCGGTCGGTCAGGCGTCCCGAGACGGTGATGCGCTCGCCGAGGGGCTCGCCGGTGTGCTGGCGGGTCAGATCGCGCTCGAAGTCGGTGACGTCCGCGACGCCGAAGACCGGACCGGTCAGCTCCACGGCCTCCGGGTCGCGGACGGGCACGGCGGAGCGGTGGGGATGGCGCAGCAGGGCCCCGCGGTAGGGCGGGACGCCGGGGGGCGTGCCGGGCCGCGGGGCCGCGCCCGGTGCGGGCCGCCCTGCGCCCCTGCGGCGCGCGGTCAGGTCCTCGTACGGGGGATGGGGGGTCATTGCGGCTGCCGCTCCCTTCCGGACCGGTCGGGGCCGGTCCTCACGCGTCGGGGACGCGCACCTTCGCCGCCGTCCGCGCGACGATCTCGGTGACGCCGACTCCCGGCGCGCACTCGGTCAACTGAAGTCCGTCCTCGGTGACGTCGAAGACGCCGAGGTCCGTGATGACGCGGTGCACACACCGCCTGCCGGTGAGCGGCAGGTCGCACTCCCGCACGAGCTTGGGCGAACCGTCCTTCGCGGTGTGGGCCATCGTCACGATCACCCTGCGGGCGCCGTGCACCAGGTCCATGGCCCCGCCGATCCCCGTCACGAGCCGCCCGGGGACCGCCCAGTTGGCGAGGTCCCCGCGCGCGGAGACCTGCATCGCGCCCAGGACCGCCACGTCGAGGTGGCCGCCGCGGATCATCCCGAACGACAGCGCCGAGTCGAAGTACGCCGCCCCGGGCAGGGCCGTCACCGTTTCCTTGCCCGCGTTGATCAGGTCCGGGTCGACCGCGTCCGCCGTGGGGTAGGGGCCGACGCCCAGGACGCCGTTCTCGGACTGGACGACGACCTCCACGCCCGGCGGCAGGAAGCCCGGGATCAGCGTCGGCAGGCCGATGCCCAGATTGACGTACTGGCCGTCCCGCAGCTCGCCCGCCGCCCGGGCCGCCACCTGCTCGCGGGTCCACGCCATCAGCCGCTCACCGTCCGCTTCTCGACGCGCTTGGCGGCGGCCTCGCGCGGGCCGAGGGCGACGACGCGGTGCACGAAGACGCCCGGCAGGTGCACCGCGTCCGGGTCGATGGCGCCGGGCTCCACCAGCTCCTCCACCTCCGCGACGGTCACCCGTCCCGCCATCGCGGCCAGCGGGTTGAAGTTGCGGCTCGCCTTGGCGAACACCAGGTTGCCGTGCCGGTCGCCGCGCGCCGCCCGCACCAGGGCGAAGTCGGTGCGGATGCCGTGCTCCAGGACGTGCGGCACGCCGTCGAACTCCCGCGTCTCCTTGGGCGGCGAGGCCACCGCGACCCCGCCCGTCCCGTCGTACCGCCACGGGATCCCGCCGTCGGCGACCTGTGTGCCCACTCCGGCCGGGGTGTAGAAGGCGGGGATGCCGCAGCCCCCGGCGCGCAGGCGCTCCGCGAGGGTGCCCTGCGGGATCAGCTCCACCTCCAGCTCGCCCGCCAGGTACTGGCGCGCGAACTCTTCGTTGCCGCCGATGTACGAGGCCGTCACGCGCGCGATGCGGTGTGCGGCGAGCAGCGCGGCCAGGCCGGTGCCGAGCGCGCCGCAGTTGTTCGACACCACGCGCAGGTCCGTGGTCCCGCGCCGGTGCAGCGCCTCGATCAGGACGTTCGGTACGCCGCTGAGCCCGAAGCCGCCGACCGCGAGGGACGCGCCGTCCCCCACGTCGGCCACCGCCGCCGCGGCCGTGGCGACCACCTTGTCCATCCGGGCAGCCTCATCTCCGTACAGTCGTCAGCGCACTGACTATTGTCATCTGCCGTCCCGCGAACTCACGTTCACGCTGCCACCGCCCCGTGGGGCCGTCAAGGCTGCCTCAGGTCGGCTATCGTTCAGTGCACGAACTGTCCTGCCAGGGAGGGGACCGCCATGGCCGCGGTGGATCTGACCAGCCATCCGGGGCACCTCGCCCGCCGCCTCCAGCAGGCCCACCACCTCCTGTGGAACACGATGGTCTCGGAGGAGACCACGTCCCCCCAGTTCGCCGTCCTCAACAGCCTGGTCGCCGAGCCCGGCCTCGATCAGCGCGGCGTCGGCGAGCGCGTGGGCCTGGACCGGTCGACCGTCGCCGAGGTCATCAGCAGGCTCAGCCGCCGCGGCCTCGTCGACAAGGTCCGCGACCCGCAGGACGGCCGCCGCGCCCTGCTGCGGCCCACCGCCGAAGGGCGGCGCGTCCACCGCAAGCTGACGGTGCGCACGGCCCGGATGAACCAGGTCTTCCTCGCCCCGCTGACCGACGAGGAGCGCCGGCTGTTCCTCGGCCTGGCCCAGCGGGTCGCGGACGCCGCCGAGCACCTGCGGTCGGCGCCCCTGACGCCCTCCTGAGCGCCACCGCGCTCACGCCTGGGTGAACACCACCCACACCGGTCCCTTCGCGAACGCGAGCGGCTTTCCGTCGCGGGTCGTGAACGTGGTGCCGTCCCGCGGTGTGTCGCGCCGCCAGCGCGCCTCGTACGCGCGCCCGTCGCGCAGCACCCGCGCGCTGCCCGAGCCCACCGTGCGGCTGAACGGCGACGCGCTGCCCGCGCGGTCGTGGAAGCGCGAGTCACGGATGTCGACGCGCTGTTCGACCACCGTGGCGGCGCCGAGCGCGGCCCCGGACGCGGTGCGGGAGGGCGTGCCGTCCATCGCGATGTGCCAGCGCCCCTCGTACTCGACCCAGGTGAAGGTGAAGCGCGCGGAGGGGAAGCGCAGCGTGAGCCGGGTCGTGGGCGTGCCGCCCGCCGGGCGCGGCCCGAACCGGAAGCCCGTGCTCTCCAGGCCGTCGGCCGACACCCGGGCCCCCAGCGCGTCCGGGCGGACGTAGAGGTTGTGCGGCGCGGGCTTCGCGCCGCCCCGGTAGTAGGCCCTGCCGGGCGCCCCCTCCGCGGGCAGGGCGCGCAGCGGGGCCGCGTCGATCAGCGGGAGGAGCTTCGACTGCGCCCCGGAGAACGCGAGCGCCGGGTCGTCGAACTGGCGAAGGAGCTCCAGATCCGTCTCCCGCGCGCTGCGCACGGGCCCCACCACCGGCGGCAGCCGGCGCGCGTAGACGGCCATCAGGCGGCTCAGCCCGGCCTCCACCCGCTCCACGTACACGACGTCCGCCGCCTCCAGGCCGGTCTGCGGGCGTGCGGGGCCCACGTTGTCGACCTTCACGGCGAGCACCCGGCCGCCCTCGTCCCGGCCCGTCGGCCGCCCGTCCGTGCCCGCCCTGTCGAGGGTGCAGGCGGGCGCGAGCGCGGCGAGTGCCAGCGCCGCGACCGCCGCACGCCACCCCCGCGCTCCTCGCGCCGTCGTGTGCCCCACGCGTGTTCGCCGTTCCATGCCGGGGATGTACCCCGAATACGGCCGTTGTCAGCCGAGGTCGAAGGCGTTCCGCAGACCGAGGCGGTAGCGGGTGCGGTCGGCGCGCTTGAGCCCCTCGATCTCCGGAGGGCGGTAGCGGGACGTCACCGTGCATCGCCGCGCGCTCGAACCCACCCGGTCCAGAAGGGCGTTGACCGCCTGGCGTGCGGCCGCGTTGGCGCCCTCCATGGTGGCGAGGTCGATGTCCACGGCCACGTAGTCGCCCGCCAGGAAGAAGTTGGGGATCTTCGTCGCGGCCGACGGGCGGTTGTGCAGCGTGCCCACCGGGTGGATCAGGAGCTCGTCGTCGTTGCGCGGGTCCGGGCCGCCGGTGCCGTCGACGCCCGGGTCCAGGTGCCAGGAGTGCAGCTTGCCGTCGGTCAGGACCTGCTTGCCGGTGTCGTTGAGATGGGCCTTCAGCTGGGCCCACACCTCGCGCGCGATCTCCTCGCGCGTGCAGTTCTTCGCCGTCCTGCCGTACAGGATCCCCGGCTTGTCCCACTCGGAGATGTCCACCGACAGACAGTCCACCACGAGCCCGTCGCCGTACTCGGCGGGGAAGTCACGGCCCTTCCAGTGCGCGGCCTGGGCGATGCCCGTGAGCGACCAGGGCGAGTCGATGCAGTTGAAGTGCCCGTCGACGACCTTGGGACGTTCGGTCAGATAGAACTGGATGCCCGTCATCCAGTCCGTCCGCAGCTTGTCGCAGCGCGGCAGCTGCGGATCCGCCGCCCGCAGCGCGGCGCCCCACGTCCTGCGGGCGTGCTCCACCGGCATGGCCTGCACGTAGTGGTCGGCGGTGACGTCCTGGCGGGCGCCCCCGGCGTCCTCGATCACCGCCTTGGTCACCCGGCCGTCGCCGTACGCGACCTCGCGCACGGTCCAGCCCACGCGGAACTCCACGCCGAGGGACTTCAGATGCGCCACCCACGGGTCGATCCACGCCTCGTTGGTCGGCGCGTTCAGGATGCGGTCGGGCGGGCCGTCCGCGCCCCGGCCCAGGGCGTTGAACACGAAGGCCTCTCCGAGCGTCCCGACGGTACGGGTGCTGGCCACCTCCGCCTTCGTCGCGACGATGTTGCGCGTCACGCCGATGGCCAGGATGCGCTGGTAGTCGTACGACATGTCCTTGGCGCGCACGAAGTCCCACCAGGGCTTGGCCTCCCACTGGTCGTCGCGGCGCTCGTCGCAGCTGGTGAGGAAGACCAGGGCGCGGTTCACGAAGTACGCGATCTCGTGCGCGGGAATGTTGAACGCGGTGTCGAGGAACGCGGTGAGGGCGCGGGCGATGTCGTCGGGCGTCAGGTCGGCGGGCTCGCCGTCGCGGCCGGGGATCGGCAGGCGGATGTCCTCGCGGCCGCCCGCGCGGGTGAAGCTCATCTCCGGCGGCGCGATCAGGTTGTCCCAGACGCCGTTGCGGTTCCCGGGGAAGGGGATGCGGCGCAGCGTGTCCGGCAGGTTGTGGTATATGCCCGGGATGAAGCGGAAGCCGTGCTCGCCCGGGAGCGGTTTGCGGGTGCCCTTCGCGCTGTCCGGCACGTCGAAGCTGCGGGCCTTGCCGCCCAGTGCGCGGCGCTCGTAGACCGTGACGGCGAAGCCGCGCTCGGCGAGTTCGTGGGCGGCGGTGAGGCCTGCGACGCCGCCGCCCAGCACGGCGACGGACTGTCTCGCGCGCGGGGCCGCGCCAGCGGACCCGGGTAGGCCGCCCAGGCCCAGGGCGGCCGCGCCGCCCGCTGTCGCCGCGCCCTTGACGAACGTCCGGCGTGTGCTCCCCGCTGGCTGCGGCTGCCCCATGCGGCCCTCCCCTTACCGTAGGTAACGCCTGTGTCAGGCGCGGAGCCTACGGCCGTGCTCTTCTGAGCGGAAGGGGTGGGTGGGGCTTGGCGGGAAATTGTCTGCGGGTGGTGGGGGGGGGTGCCGCCGCTACCGCGGCGGATCTCCCACCCACCCGCCCATGACGGCTCTGCCTTGCCAGGCAGGGCCCCGGCGCGGAGCGCCGCGGAACGTACGTCGTCGTCCTGTCTACGCCGGCGCCGAGCCCAAGACCTCCGACAGGTCGTAGCCCGCCGGTTCCTCCAGTTGGGCGTACGTGCACGACGCGGGGTCCCGGTCGGGGCGCCACGTCCGGAACTGGGCCGTGTGGCGGAAGCGGGCCCCGTTCTCCATGTGGTCGTAGGCCACCTCGCACACCCGCTCGGGCCGCAACGGCACCCAGGTCAGGTCCTTCTTGCCCGACCACCGGTTCACCGCACCGGGCAGCCGCGCGCTCTCGTGGGCCGCCTCGTCCGCCCAGGCCGCCCACGGATGCCCCGCGACGGAGTCCATCCGCAGCGGTGCGAGCTCCTCCATGAGCTGCTCGCGCCGCTTCATGGAGAAGGCGGCGCACACCCCGACGTGCTGGAGCGCGCCCGCGTCGTCGTACAGGCCGAGCAGGAGCGAGCCCACGACGGGCCCGCTCTTGTGCAGGCGCAGGCCCGCGACCACGCAGTCCGCCGTCCGCTCGTGCTTGATCTTGTACATCAGGCGTTCGTTCTGGCGGTACCTGAGGTCGAGGGGCTTGGCGATCACTCCGTCGAGCCCGGCCCCCTCGTACCGCTCGAACCACTCCCGCGCCACCTCCTCGTCGAGCGTCGCGGGCGCCAGGTGCACCGGTGCCGTCACGTCTTCGAGCGCCTTGGCGAGCAGTCGGCGCCGGTCGCGCAGCGAGAGGTCCCCCACGGGCTCGTCGAACAGGGCGAGCACGTCGAAGGCGACGTACGACGCCGGAGTCCGCTCGGCGAGCAGCCGCACCCGCGAGTCCGCCGGGTGGATCCGCTCGGTGAGGGCGTCGAAGTCCAGGCGCCCGCCGCGCGCGATCACGATCTCGCCGTCCAGGACACAGCGCTGCGGCAGCCGCTCCTTGAGGGCCTCGACCAGCTCGGGGAAGTAGCGGGTCAGGGACTTCGTGCCGCGGCTGCCGATCTCCACCTCGGGTCCGTCCCGGAAGACGATCGCGCGGAAGCCGTCCCACTTGGCCTCGTACTGCATGCCCGGCGGGATCTTCGCCACGGACTTGGCGAGCATGGGCTTCACGGGGGGCATCACCGGCAGGTCCATGATCCCGATTCTGCTCCGGGGCAGGGGAAATCGCCCGATATGCGGGGTCGCGCGCGGGCGTCTAGCGTGGCTCGCATGGGTGGCGCGGGCGCGGCGGTGGAGCTGACGGCGGGAGAGCGGACGGTACGGCTCTCCAGCCCGGACCGGGTGCTGTTCCCCGAGCGCGGCTTCACCAAGCGGGACCTCGCCACGTACTTCATCGCCGTCGGCGACGGGATCCTGCGGGCCCTGCGCGACCGGCCCACCACCCTGGAGCGCTACCCGGAAGGCGTCGGCGGCGAGTCCTTCTACCAGAAGCGGGCGCCGAAGAACCTGCCCGACTGGATCCCGACCGCCACCATCACCTTCCCCAGCGGCCGCACGGCTGACGAGATCTGCCCGACCGAGGTCGCCGCCGTCGTCTGGGCCGCCCAGTACGGCACGCTCACCTTCCACCCCTGGCCGGTGCGGAGTGCCGCGCCCGACCATCCCGACGAACTGCGCCTGGACCTCGACCCGCAGCCCGGCACCGACTACGCCGACGCCGTCCGCGCGGCCCACGAACTCCGCGCGGTGCTCGACGGGTTCGGCCTGCGCGGCTGGCCCAAGACCTCCGGCGGGCGCGGCCTGCACGTCTTCGTGCCCATCGAGCCGCGCTGGACCTTCGTCCAGGTGCGGCGGGCCGCCATCGCCTGCGGGCGCGAACTGGAGCGGCGCATGCCGGACGCCGTGACGACCGCCTGGTGGAAGGAGGAGCGCGGCGAGCGGATCTTCGTGGACTTCAACCAGACCGCCCGCGACCGCACCATCGCCTCCGCCTACTCGGTGCGCGCCCGCCCGCACGCGCCCGTCTCCGCGCCCCTGCGCTGGGAGGAGCTGGACGACGCGGTGCCCCGCGACTTCGACCTCGGCACCATGCCCGGGCGCTTCGCGGAGGTCGGCGACGTGCACCGGGACATGGACGAGCACGCCTTCTCGCTGGAGGGCCTGCTCGAACAGGCGGACCGCGACGAGCGCGACCACGGCCTCGGCGACCTGCCGTATCCGCCCGAGTACCCGAAGATGCCGGGCGAGCCGAAGCGGGTCCAGCCGAGCCGCGCGAAGCACGACGACGGCTGAACCCGCCTCGGAGGAGGGGCGCCTACAGCTCCTTGATCCGGATGTCCCGGTACGACACCACGTCGGTGACCCCGTGGACCTGGAGGCCCACGTAGCCGGACGCGAAGCGGCGCCCGTCCGTGCCCGGGTCGTCGCCGCGCGGCGGCTCGAAGACCTGGCCGCCGGTGTTGTCGAACTCGTTGATCAGGACGCCGTTGCGGTAGACCGCGTAGTGCTGGTCGACCACGCGGATCTCGTAGTCGTTCCAGGTGCCCTTGGGCGTCACGCCCGCGCCCGCGAGGCCGACCCGGTCGAAGCCGTACACCGACCCGGTCTTGTACATGTCGCCGTCGGGCCGGTCGAGGACCTGGACCTCATGGCCGTACTTGATGGCCACCCACTCCGGACGCGACTCCTCCGGATGGTCGTGGACCTGCGGGAAGCGCACGAAGACACCGGAGTTGGCGTTGCCGGAGCCGGGCGCGTCGTCCCGCCACTGGAGCTTCAGCGAGAAGTCGCCGTACGTGCGCTCGGGGAACCACAGCATGCCGAGCCCGTTCTTCGTGGTGCCCGAGGTCATCGAGCCGTCGGCGTTCAGGCCGAACGAACCGCCGCCCACCTGGCTCCACTTGGCGAAGGACCTCTGCGTGCCGTCGAAGAGGGGGCGGTAGCCCTCGGTCTGGCCGGGCTTGCCGATGCCGGACTCCTTCGCCGCCTTGTTGATCTTGTTGTACTCACGCAGGTCGATCTCGCCCGCCCGCTTGAGGCGGTCCGTGACCGACTTGACGTGCTTGAGGAACAGCGCGTGCGACGACCAGTCCTTCTCGTCCTCGATCAGCTCGCCGACGCGGCAGCGGTTGTTGGTGACCCGGTTCGGGATGCCCGTGTCGACCGTGCCCACGAACACCGTCAACCGCTCGTCGTACTCGGGGCAGTTGGGTCCGGGGACCCCGCCGCCCTCGTCGACGGTGAACGCCACCGACTTCGCCGGCGCGGTGTTGCCCGCCTTGTCGCTCGCCCGGTAGGCCACGGTGTGCCGCCCGACGCGGTCGGCCACCACGGGCCCGGTGTAGGTCACGTAGGGGCCGCCGTCGAGGGAGTACTCGACCCTGGCCACGCCCGAGCCCGCGTCCGTCGCGGTCACCGTGACCTTCGCCCGGCCGACGTAGGCACCGTCGGAGTTCTTGTCGCCCTCGACCTTCGCCGAGGTCTCGGGCGGGGTCCTGTCCTCCTGCGGCGGCGCGACCACCGTGAACTCGACCGCCTTCTCCGCGGCCACGTTCCCCGCCTTGTCGGAGGCGCGGTAGCGCACCTTGTGGGTGCCCACCGCGTGCACCATCACGGGGGCGGTGTAGGCCGTCCAGGCGCCGTCGCCGAGCGCGTACTCGACCTTGTTCAGGCCCGAGCCCGTGTCGGAGGCCGTCACCGTGACCGTGGCCATGCCCAGGTACTGGCCCTGGCCGTTCTGCTCGCCGCTGACCGTCGCCGAGGTCTCGGGCGGCGTCCTGTCGTCGGTCGGCGGCGCCACGACCCGGAAGTCGACCGCCTTCTCGGCCGCCACGTTGCCCGCCCTGTCGCTCGCGCGATAGCGGATCGTGTGGGCGCCGACCGTGTTCACCACGACCGGCGCGGTGTACGGCTGCCAGGCGCCGTCGGCCCCGACGGCGTACTCGACCTTGTCGACGCCCGAACCCTCGTCCGTCGCGGACACCGTCACGGTCGCCGAACCGACGTACGCGCCGTCGGAGTTGGCCGCCCCGGCGACCTTCGCCCCGGTCTCCGGCGCCGTCGTGTCCGCGCCCCCGCCGTCCGTCACGACGAGGATGCCCTGCATCGCCCCGTGTCCGGGGATCGTGCAGTAGTAGCGGTAGCGGCCGGGCTTGAGGGTCACCTCGGCGGTCCACTTGCCGCCCTTCTCGTCATTCGGATTGGCGAGGAGGTTCAGCGGGACGTCGTTGTTGTACTCCGGGTCCGAGACGTCGAACGTCAGCGTGTGCGGCATGCCGGTGGTGTTGCCGGTCGCCACGCTGTTCTCGAAGACGATCGTGGCCTTGCCCGCGACCGCCGTCGTCGGCGCCGACGTGTACTTGCTGATGTCGTTGTCCGCGGTCCACGTCAGGGTCTGCTGTGGTGCGCGCGGCCCGTCCGGGCGCGCCGCCGCCCCCGAGGTCAGGCCGAGCACCAGGGCGAGCGCGGCGAGCACCGCCGCCCAGGCGCTCGCGGGCCGTGCCCGCCCGCGCGCGGGCCCCCTCGTCCCGCCGTCCGCTCTCATCGTCCCGCCTTCCGTGCCAGGTCACCCGCGGCCGGGGTGGCCCCGCCGCCGGTGTAGGTCACGCGCCACAGCGCGGACTTGGCGTCCGAGGTGAAGAAGCCGCGCCCGTAGTCGAGGACGTACAGCGAGCCGTCGGGGGCGAACTTCCAGTCCATGAGGTTCTTGATGCGGTCGTTGCCCACCGGAACGATCTTGCGGAGGGACTCGGCGTGCACCGGCAGACCGCCCTTGCCGACCGTCCTGGGGTCGGTCAGCACCGCGTGCCGCGGCTGGTCGCCGTCGTAGAAGTCGCCGACGAACCACTTGCCGTCCCAGTACGCGGGCCACTTGTCCGCGCTGGTGCTCGCCGGGTCGTAGCGGTAGACCGGGCCGTTCATCGTCGCCTGGCCGCCGCCCTTGAGCCACGGCAGGAGCTGCTTCTGCTCCTCCGTCTTGTAGCTCGGGACGCCGTTCGCGTCGCGCGGGTAGTCGATGCCGCCGCCCTGCGGGGAGTACCAGATGGTGTTGGGCTCGGCGGGCGGGATCTTCACCAGGCCGTCGTTGTTCGGCGACTCGTTGCGCAGGTTCTCGCAGTCGTACCAGCCCAGCGGCTTGCTCGGGTCGGGCAGATTGCGGTCGCGGTAGGGCTGGTTGTTGCCCATGCAGTACGGCCAGCCCCGGTTGGAGGCGTGGGTGATCGCGGCGAACGTGTCGTACTTCGCCGGGCCCCACGTCGTCGACGGCTGTCCCGCGTCGGGGCCGACCCAGCCCGCGTACAGCGTGTCGGTCTTCTTGTCGACGGAGATGCGGGCCGGGTTCCTGACGCCCATCACATAGATCTCGCCGCGCGTCTTGCCGCCGCCCTCGTCCGGCTCCTTGCCGGTGAAGAGGTTGCCCTCGGGGAGCGTGTACGTGCCGTCGGCCTCGGGGTGGATGCGCAGGATCTTGCCGTTGAGGTTGTTGGTGTTGCCCGCCGTGCGCCGGGCGTCGGCGAAGGAGACGCCCTTGAAGTTCGGCTGCGGGTTGTTTCCGGAGTAGCCGTCGCTGGAGCCGGACGAGTTGTTGTCACCCGTCGCGATGTACAGGTTGCCCTTCGAGTCCCAGGCCATCCCGCCGCCCGCGTGACAGCAACTGTGGATCTGTACAGGCCACTTGAGGAGCACCTTCTCGCTGTCCATGGCGAGCTTGCCGGACGCCTTGTCGTAGGTGAAGCGGGAGACGTAGCGCTCGCCCATGTGCGTCTCGCGGTTGATCCGGGCGTGCGGGGTGTAGTGCAGGTACACCCATCCGTTGGACGCGAACCGCGGGTCCAGCTCGATGCCGAGCAGGCCCTCCTCGTTCTTGGTCAGCTCACCGCCGCCGCCCTTGTTGCCGAAGACGCTCACGGCGCCCGCGAGCGTCACCTGCTTCGTCCGCGGGTCGTAGACGTGGATCTCGCCGCGGCCCTTGCCGACGTCGGGGTTGTTCCAGTCGGTGATCACCGGCTGGGAGGAGTCGGCGCCGCCGCGGCCGATGGAGAAGACCGTGCCGTCGGGGGCGGTCACCAGGCCGTGCGGCTCGCCGATCTGGTCGTTCTGGCCGGGCTTGTTGGGCTGCGTCAGGCGCTCGGCCTTGTAGTTGTCGGTGATGGCCGCCTTGCAGTCGGCGCGCACCAGACGGGTCGTCCACAGCAGGGCTCCGCGCAGATGCGCCCGGAAGTCCGTCTCGTCGTACGCGTCGGCCGTGCCGCCCATGCCGGTGTAGAAGGAGCGGCCGCCGTCGTAGTCGCGGCACCAGGAGACCGGGTGGTCCCAGCCGTTCGCGCCCGCGTCCGGCTTGTACGTGCTCTCGCGCACCCGCGCCACGGTGTGGACGGCGCCCGAGGGGCTGGTCTCCCAGTTGAGCCACCTGTCGGGGCGCTTCCACTCCAGGGGCAGGTCCTTGGTGGCCGGGCTCTGCCGGTCGCCGACCTCGACGGTCGCGCGCTGCACGGCCGCGGGGCCCTCGTCCTTGGGGCGGGCCCCGACCAGGCCCGTGAACCAGCTGGAGTACGGCTCGGCGCGGGCCGCGTCGTGCAGGCCGAGGAAGCCGCCGCCCGCCTCCATGTAGGCCTCCAGGCCCGCCTCCTGCTCGGGGTCGAGCACGTCGCCCCCGCCGGTGACGAACGCGACGGCGTTGAACCTGCCGAGCCGTCCGGCGTCGGTGAACACCACCGGGTCGTCGGTCGCCGTGACGGTGAACCGCTGGGCTGTGGGGCCCGACTGGCCGATCTTCTCGATCGCGGCGATGGCGGCGTCGACCACCGGCGACTCGTCGCCGGGGGCCGCGGATCCGTAGAAGGCGAGGACCCGCACGTTCGCGCCACCGGGGGGCGCGGGCAAGGCCCGTGACATCGTTGTCTTCATCGCCTCGGCGTCACTGGGCGGTTCGGGGAAGGGGCGCGCGGACGCGGCGGGCCCGGAGAGGACCCCGGCCGCGAGCGCTCCCGCGGCCATGGCCGCCGCCCAGGAGCGACGGGTGGCTCTGTACCTGGACCTGCCGAACTCTCGTGTGGTTAAGGGTTGTTGACGCGGTGTGAGCCGCATGAGAACACCGACCCCTCGTTGGTCACGACTGCGGCGACTACAGCAACAGCGCGGTTGAAGCTAGCCCTCTTTCGACGGCTAGCCAAGGGCTATGACGTCACTTCACCCGAACTTTGTCCTGCCTGTGGAGAAACGGGTGCGCTGCCGCTAGCGTGTGGCCGAATCCGGTGCCTCGCGCGCCACGACCGTGCCTGACGCAGTGTCAGTTTCCATTCCACAGTGGGGGAGTTCGGCATGGACAGACGGAGCTTCAACCGACGGATGCTGGTGGGCGGAGCGGTCGCGGCGACCGGGGTGACATCGATGTCGGCCGTGGCGCCCGAGGCGGTACCGGCCGAGAAGCCGCCCAGGAGGGCCCCGGCGGGCGGCGAGGTGCGCCGCATCACGATGTACGCCGAGAAGCTTCCCGACGGGCAGATGGGGTACGGCCTGGAGCGCGGCAAGGCGTCCGTGCCCGGCCCGCTGATCGAGCTCAACGAGGGCGACACGCTGCACGTCGACTTCGAGAACACCACGGATGTCGCCGTCAGCCTGCACGTCCACGGCATGGACTACGAGATCTCCAGCGACGGCACCAAGCACACCAGGTCCGACGTGGCGCCGGGCAAGAAGCGCACGTACACCTGGCGCACGCACGTGCCCGGACGCCGCAAGGACGGCACCTGGCGGCCCGGCACGGCCGGATACTGGCACTACCACGACCACGTGGTCGGCACCGACCACGGCACCGGCGGCCTGCGCAAGGGCCTCTACGGGGCGGTGATCGTGCGCCGCGAGGGCGACGTCCTGCCCGACCGGACCTGCGTGATCGTCTTCAACGACATGATGATCAACAACAAACCCGCGCACTCGGGCCCGGACTTCGAGGCCACCGTGGGCGACCGGGTCGAGTTCGTGTCGATCACGCACGGCGAGTACTACCACACCTTCCACATCCACGGTCACCGCTGGGCGGACAACCGCACGGGCATGCTGACCGGGCCCGACGACCCCAGCCAGATCCTCGACGACAAGATCACCGGACCGGGGGACTCCTTCGGCTTCCAGGTGATCGCGGGAGAGGGAGTCGGCGCGGGGGCGTGGATGTACCACTGCCACGTGCAGAGCCACTCCGACATGGGGATGGTGGGGCTGTTCCTGGTGAAGAAGCCGGACGGTACGATTCCGGACTACGTGCCGCACCATGCCCGTGCGGGGGCCGAGCCGGAGTCGGGCGGGGCCCATCACTAGGCGGGTCCGTGGAGGTCGGCCGATCGCCGGCCCGGGTGCCGTGGGCCGACGCGCGGTGGGCGCGGATCGGGCCGCTGCTCCTGAGGGGGGCTCCCTCCCTCTGCGGCGGGGCCCGTTCCTCGGTCAAGCGGCCTCGCGCTGGGCCAACTGGCGTTCCAGTTCGACGCGGAGGCCTGTGGGCAGGGCGCCGGTTCGTGCCCAGGCCAGCATGTGTTGGGCCACGGTGCGCAGCTTGGTGTTGCTGCGCATGGAGATCTCGCGCAGTACGTCCCAGGCCTCCTCGGGCGTCATCCGTCCGACGGTGAGGACGACGCCGATGGCCTGGTCGATGACCGCGTGCGAGTGCACGGCCTGTTTGAGCTGTTCCACGCGTTCCTGGAGCTCCTGGACCTGGTCGGTGACGGGCGCGGGCACGTGGGGAGCGGTGACGGGCACGGCGGGCCTCCGATCAGCGAGTGGGACTGCCGGTTTCTGAGGTTCTCTTGCCCTGTGCAAGCCACGCCATCCCTGCCTGCCCCGCTCGGGCCCGAGCCCTCCGCGTCCCGTTCGTCCGTCGCTTGCGCGGCGCCCCGTGATGGCGGTCGTCAGCCAAGGAGCCGCCACTTGTAGCGCGGGTCCTGGGGGGCCAGGTCGTGGCGGACCGTCACATAGGACGTGCCCTCGCGGTACGGCGTGCTCAGGAGCTTGCCGTCGTCGTGCGACACCCAGAACAGGTCACCGGCCTGGTTGCCGTTGAAGTGCCAGAACTGGTCGACGTCGTTCGCGTCGCACCTGCTGAGCCAGGCCAGGCCCCAGCCGGCCACGTCCGCCAGGCACGTGCCGGTGGCGACGGAGGAGATCTGCCACGCGGGCTGGTTCGCCAGGTTCAGGCGCCAGCGCTGCCGGGGGTCGCCGAGGTCGCAGGGCGCGAAGGTGGCGGTGCCCTGGAAGGCGTTGGCGGGGTCGTCGGCGGTGGACATGCACAGGCCGTTGCCCGTGTTGCGGAACAGGCTCCCGGGGTCGGGCGCTGCGGCGCCCGCGGGCGCCGCCCCCGTGAGGAGGGCGCCGCTCGCGGCCGTGACCAGGGCCGCGGCCAGAGCGGCGAGCCGACGTGTGACCTTCATGGGGGTTCCTTCCGGTGGCGGTGGTGATCCCGATGCTGGGGCACGGCACCGCGCGGCACCATCGCCGAAACGGGGGACAGCGGGGGGCGCGAACCGGCCTGAGGGCCCGTTCCGGCGCGCTCCGGGCGCAGCCGCCGCGGCTATTCTGATCCGCAACCGCCGATGAGGAGTTCCGAGGTGAGCGAGGCAGGGGCGCGTCCCACCCTGGAGGCAGTGGCCGCGCGGGCCGGCGTTTCGCGCGCGACGGTGTCCCGGGTCGTGAACGGCGAGGCAGGGGTGCGGGAAGTCCTCGCCGTGAAGGTCAGACGGGCCGTGGACGAACTCGGCTACGTGCCCAACCGCGCCGCCCGCAGCCTCGTCACCCGGCGCTACGACGCCGTCGCCGTGGTCATCGCCGAGCCGGAGACCCGGGTCTTCGCCGATCCGTTCTTCGCGCTCCAACTGCGCGGCATCAGCAAGGAACTGACGGCCCATGACGTCCAGCTCGTCCTGCTCCTCACCGAGGGGCGCGCCGACCACGCGCGCGTGGGCCGCTATCTGTCCGGCGGCCACGTCGACGGGGCCCTCGTCTTCTCGTTGCACCTCGACGACCCGCTGCCGGTCATCATCAACGGCGCGGGCGTCCCCACGGTGTTCGGCGGGCGCCCCGGCTGGACGGGCGGCGAGGACAGCGTGCGCTACGTCGACTGCGACAACCGCGGCGGCGCACGCACGGCCGTGCGGCACCTCGCCGGGCTCGGCCGCACCCGCATCGCGCACATCACCGGGGCCCTGGACCAGACATCGGCGGCCGACCGCCTCGACGGCTTCCGGGACGTGCTTCCCGCCGGGGACGCGCGGCTCGTCGCCGAGGGCGACTTCACGCCCGCGGGCGGCGAGCGCGCCATGCGGCACCTGCTCGACCGGTGCCCGGACGTGGACGCCGTGTTCGCCGCGAACGACCTGTCGGCCGCCGGTGCGCTGCGGGTCCTGCGCGCGGCCGGGCGGCGCGTACCGGACGACGTGGCGGTCGTCGGCTTCGACGACATGCTGCCCGTGGCCGAGCAGGCCGACCCGCCGTTGACCACGGTGCGCCAGGACATCGAGGAGATGGGCCGTCTGATGGCGGCCATGCTGCTGCGCGGCCAGGACCGGTGCCCCGTCCCCGACGAGAGCTGCGTACGCCCGCGGGAACGGCCGCGGGGCGCCGATGACGTCGGGCACGCGGCGAGCGTCGTCCTGCCGACGCAACTGGTGCGACGGGAGTCGGCGTAGCCGAAGGGGGCGCGGGCGGGCACCGGTCGAGCAGGCGCCGCACGGCGGCGCTCGCCGCCCGCAGGTGTGCTCAGGCGCGGGGACGCCCCAGGAACGGGCGCGGCGGAGACGCCGGAGAGGGGCGTCCCGCGGCGCCCGCCGAAAGTTTTCCGCGCACCCGGTCACACTTCTCTCCCGCCAGGGGTCATAGCGATGACTCCGCCGATCCGGCGGCAGCGCCCGGGAACCCCCTCCCGGACCCCACGAGCGAGGAGTAGTCATGGCGGCATCGATCCTGGTCACGGGTGGTACGGGCACGCTCGGGCGGCTCGTCGTGCCGCTCCTGCGGACGGCCGGGCACGAGGTGCGGGTGCTCAGCAGGCACGCCCACGCGCCGGGTGACGGCATCACCTACGTCGCCGGTGACCTGGTCAAGGGCGAGGGCGTGGAGGAGGCCGTGGCCGGGGTCGACACCGTGCTGCACCTGGCGGGCGGCCCCAAGGGCGACGCCGAGGCGGCCGGGCACCTGGTGCGGGCGGCCCGGGCGGCGGGGGTGCGCCACCTGGTGTACATCTCGGTCATCGGGGCGGACCGGGTGCCGCTCGGGTGGTTCCGCTCGAAGCTGGCGGCCGAGCGCGCCGTGGCGGAGTCGGGCATTCCGTGGACCACGCTGCGTGCCGCCCAGTTCCACGACCTCGTGCTCACCATGGCCGAGAAGATGGCGAAGCTGCCCGTGCTGCCGGTCCCCGGCGGACTGCGCTTCCAGCCGGTCGACGCCCGGGAGGTGGCCGCGAGGCTCGCCGAGTTGACGCTCGGTGAACCGGCGGGCCTGGTGGCCGACCTGGCCGGGCCGAAGGTGTACGGCATGGGCGAGCTGAACCGCGGCTATCTGAAGGCGCGCGGCAAGCACCGCATCCTGATGCCGGTCCGCATGCCCGGCAAGGCGGGCCGCGCCTACCGCGCGGGCGAGAACCTCACGCTCGTCGGCGCGTCGGTCGGCGAGCGCACCTGGGAGGAATTCCTCGCCGAACGCGTGCGGTAGCCGGTCCCGGCCCGTGCCCCGGTGCGCGGTGCGCTGCCGCACGGCGTTCCGGATTCCTCCGGGTCCCGCGCCCGAACGCGGCCGTCGGGGCGGCGGTGCGGTGAAGCCTTCCTCCGCTTCCGCCCCCTCCGTACTGTCGGCGGTACACGGGCCGGGAAACCGGCGGTACCCGGGACAGCGAAAAGGCCGGGAAATCTTGCGGCGGGGATCTTCAACCGTCAGCCTCTATGGACGACTTGAGGATCTCGGGTGACCTGCTCGGCGGGGGCGCTCGCGGTTCGGCACGCGCGGGCCCGGGGGGCCCGCCACGGGCACGTGGTGCCCGCAACGGGGCAGCAGCAACCGGAGGATTTCCCATGGCCACAGATGCCGTACGTCCAAAACTGTCCAGACTTCCGTCCCTGAGCGGGATGCGATTCATCGCGGCTCTGCCGGTCTTCGCATTCCACGGGACCTCGGGGATGACGTTCCTGCGCGGTGATACCGGTGAGTTCTTCACCGACCTCTTCAAGGACGCGGGCACGCCGAGCGTGAGTTTCTTCTTCGTGCTGAGCGGTTTCATCCTGACCTGGTCGGCACGGCCGCGCGACACGGTGCCGGGCTTCTGGCGGCGCCGGATGATCAAGGTCTACCCGAACCACCTGCTCGCCTTCGCGGCCACCGTCGTGATCATGCTGCTCGCGTCCGACCCGTTCGAGGCGAAGAAGTTCTTCACCAGCCTCTTCCTCGTCCAGTCCTGGGTGCCGGAGCTGCCGGTGCTCACCGGTATGAACCCGGTGGCCTGGTCGCTGTCGTGCGAGGTCCTGTTCTATCTGAGCTTCCCGCTGCTGCTTCCGCTGGTGCGACGCCTCTCGGTGCGCGGCCTGTGGGTGGCGGCCGTGGTGCTCGCCGCCGTCCCCTGGCTCGCGGTCCTCTTCGCCCAGAACGTCATCGACGGCACCCCGCTGCTGCCGGGCCAGCCCCTCACCCACGAGCAGCTGTGGTTCGTGTACTTCTTCCCGGTGACCCGCATGGCCGAGTTCGTCCTCGGCATCGTGGTGGCGCGCCTCGTCCTCGGCGGGTTCGTGCCGCGCGTCGGCCTGGTCCCGGCCGCGCTGTTCGCGCTCGGCGGCTACCTCCTCAACGCCCAGGTGCCGTACCTCTACAGCGTCGGCGGCACGGCGGCCTTCTGGGTCGTGCCGCTCGTCGTCGCCGGCGCGACGGCCGACGTGCGCGGGACCCGATCGGCGATGCGCGGGCGCGTGATGGTCAAGCTCGGCGAGCTGTCGTTCGCCTTCTACCTGGTGCACGTCATGTTCCTGGTGTCGGCCCAGCGCTGGCTGGTCCAGGACATGTCGGACGGCGCCGCCCTCGCCACGCTCATCGGCTGCTTCGCGGGGAGCCTCGCCGTGGCCTACGCCCTGTTCACCTGGGTGGAGTCCCCCCTGGTCCGCAAGTTCGGCAGCGCTCCACGCCCGAAGCCGACCCCGGCCCCCGCCCCCGTCACGGAACCCCTCACGGCCGCGAAGGACTAGGCGGCCCACGGCGACGCGCGCGTGCCCCGGCCCTCCACGGGCCGGGGCACACGTCGTGGGGCGGGCGCTACGCCCCGACCGACACCGTGAAGCGGCGGGGGTTGCCGTCGTGGGCCGCGCCCGAGACGTCCGGCTGGCCGTCCGGGCGTACGTCGTCGTACGGGAAGGCGTAGCCGATGGGGGAGTTGGCGTGCACCACGCGGGCCCAGTGGTTGGTGACGGGGCCGCGGTAGTAGTCGGCGGCGGTCGTGCCGTTCGGCTGGGTGGGGTGGGTCAGCATGAGGCCGCGATTGAAGCCGGCGGCCAGCCGGGCGAGCAGGGCCTTCCTGTCGTCGGGGTCGGACGGGTTGTTGGCGAACGGGCCGTGGTCGCAGGTGAAGACGTCCTTCGAGGACGGCTTGGCGAAGGCGTGGCCGCCCGCGAAGGTGAGGGTCGCGCCCGAGACCCGGCCCGCGCGGACGCCCCGGCCGCCCTGGAGGTCGATCCGCAGGTCCGTCGAGCGGTACTTCTCCCAGACCTGGTCGACGTACGCCGTGAACAGGTCGCGGAACGGCATCTGGTCGGGGCGGTCGAAGTACGGCGCCATGACGTTCTGCGGCGAGATCACGCGCAGGACGCGACCGCCGCCGCGGATCACCAGCCTGTCCCACGGCTGCCCGTCCCGGCCCGCCTGTGCCACCAGGTCGGCGGCGATCCTGTCGACGGCCCCGTCGGGCAGCGGCGCCACGGTGTGCGTGGCGTCGCCCTCCAGGGTCAGGCCGATGGGCAGGGCCGTGACCAGGTCGACGTAGCTGATGTTCGCGTACAGCTGGGTGCTGTTGAAGGTGAACTCGCAGAACGACCACGTGCGGCCGTAGTGGGGGTCGGCCGGGGTGGCGAAGGCGGGCTCGACGAGCGCGGGGCCCGGGTTGAGGAAGAAGTCCAGCTTGTCGTCGCGCACGAAGTAGACCCGGGCGCCGTACATCTGGGGGAGGGTCAGGACCTTGGGCGCGGATCCGGCCGGGCCCAGCGGGATGGCGCAGTCGACGGCCAGTGGCGTCCGCGGGGCCGGGGGTGACTCCGGGCGGTGGACGCCGCCGTCCGGCCTGAGGAGCAGCCAGCGGCCGGTGCCGGGCTCGTGGCCGGTGACGTAGGCGCGGACCTGGCCCGGCAGGGACGCGTTCCGCAGGGCGAGTTCGCAGGTGGCGGGGGCCGCCTCGGCGCGCGGGCTGAGCGCGCCGCCCCAGGCGGGGTAGGTGAGGGCGCCCGCGGTGGCGGCGGATGACGTCAGGAACACTCTGCGCGAGATCACGGCATCTCTCTCCTGGCTGAAACGTGGGGGGAGTGGTGCAGGAGCGCGGCCCGGGTGCGCGGTGGTGCGTCGCTGTGCCTGAGGCACCCCTCACTGTCCCGGCCCCGAAAACGCGGCGTCAAGAGATGTGACTGAGAGCGCTCTCAGAATCTTTTTCGGCTTCACAAGGTGACGGCGGGCTCGGCGGAGGGTGACGGGAATCCGACCCCGCGCGGTCGTGGACGGGCCGCCCTCGGATTCTTGAAGCGACGCGGCGCGACGCGCCCGGTGCGCGCAAAGGTGCGACGGCGCCTTGCGCGGGCCCGTACGGTGGGTCATGCCGAACGGTCGGTCGCCCCTTGCCCCGGGGGCCCCGTACGCCGCGTTGATCGAACGTTGATCGGTTGTTTCGCGCTTTCGTCCACGATCGTTGCATGCACATTGACACCACGGTGACCGAAGCCGAACTGGCCTGGCAGGAGCAGGCGCTGTGCGCGCAGACCGGACCCGACTTCTTCTTCCCCGACCCCGGCAGCTCGGTGCGTGAGGCGAAGCGCATCTGCCGCCTCTGCGACATGCGCTCCGCCTGCCTCGCGTACGCGCTGGACAACGACGAGCGGTTCGGCGTCTGGGGCGGGCTCTCCGAGAAGGAGCGGCAGAGCCTGCGGCGCGAGAGGGTCTCGCGCACCGCTTGAGCGCCCGGCCGCGGCCCGCCCCGCCGCGGCCGCGGCCCGTCAGCCGTACGTGACCGTGAACCGCTCCGTGCCCGCGGGCACCTGCACGTCGTCGCCCGCGACCGGCAGCGGGCGCCCGTCCGCCGTGGCCGCCCGCACCGGGCCGAACCGGCACGGATAGACGTACCGCACGCCCTCCGGCGCGTCGGTGACGTCCACGGTCACCGTGCGCTCGCCCGCGTCGTGCGCGAGCCGGTAGCCGAAGGGGGCGCCGAACAGCGTCGGCGCCGCCCCGACCGCCACCGCCGCGCCGTCCGGCACCCAGTGCGGGCGCACGCCCGGCGCCACGTACACATGCGGGTCGCGGTCCTCGTCCGCCTCGAAGAAGAGGATGTCGCGGACGAGGAGCAGATACTCCGCCGCCGCCCAGCCGTGCGGGATGTCGCCCATGTACCAGTGGCGGTACGGCACCTCGCCGTAGTCGGAGGCGATGGGGAAGGCGTGCTGCTCGTTCCAGGCGCCGAGCGCCACCGCCCGGCCCTCGGTGCGCGGCGACGCGGCGGCCACGGTCCAGCCGAGCAGCGCGTCCGTCCGCGCCGGATCCCCGGCGAGCAGATACGCGTGCGCCAGCTGCATCGTCAGATACGGCCCGTACGCGTTCCACGCCGCCTCGTGCCGGAAGCCGCCGGTGACGAAGCGCGCGTACATCGTGTCGAGCGTCCAGCGCGCCGCCCGGTCGACGTCGCCGCCCAGCTTGTCGCCCATGTGCAGCCGCAGCGGATGGAAGTACGCCGCCGCGCCGATCATCGTCGAGTCGAGCCGCCCCACGTCACCAGGACCGGTCGGGATGTACGTCTCCCAGTCGCCGCGCCGCCGCTGCTCGGCCAGGACCCAGCGGATCGAGGCCGCCGTGGCCTGCTTCAGGTCGTCGAACGCCGCCCAGAGTTCGGCCACCTCGGGAGTGCCGAGGCGCTCGGCGAGCCGGGCCGCCTCGTAGAGGCCCGCCAGGCCCCACAGGTCGTCCCAGTAGTGCGGCTTGTCCCGCTCGCCGAGGTGCTCCGCGCTCCAGCCGCTGTGCAGCAGGCCGTACGGGTCCCGGTTGTCGCGCAGCCAGCGCGCGGCGTCGACGACGTACGGCGCGTACAGCTTCGCGCCGAACGCGGCGTCGCGGCCGCGCGTGCGGTCGAAGCGGCCGATCGCCCACAGCGCCTGGCCGTTGCTGTCCCACTCGCGGTCGTCCTTCTCGTGCGGGCCGCCGTAGAAGCCGTACTCGGCGCACGGCCCGATCCGGCCCGTGCCGCGGTTGAACCGCAGCGGGTAGTGCGTGCCCAGCTGGTGCTCCGCGAGGGCCGTGTCGCCCACGAGCGAACACGCCGTGGCCTCCACCGACGAGTCGCGGATCCAGAACGAGTCGTACACCGTCGGCCCGGGGTGGATCTCCCCGTGGTCGGACAGCACGAGCAGCTGCGCCCGGCACTGCCTGAACCGGTCCGCCAGGTGCGCCACGGGCTCCGGCAGCTCGGGCCGCACGCCCTGGCCGAGGAGCTTCGCCGTCCAGAACGCCCGGTTCGCCTCCTCCAGGTCCGCGGCGGGCGTCGCGCGCAGCTCCGCCAGGTCGTCCGCGCCGCTGTACAGGTCGACCGGAAGCCGCACGTCCAGCGTGAACACCCCGTCGTCCGCGACCCGGAACGGCCACGCGAACGCCGCGCTGCACAACCCCGCCACCTGGTCCTGCGCCTGGAGCGCCGCGTTGAGCTTGCCGCCGGTGACCAGGTCGTGGAAGGGGCTGCGGACCAGATACGCCCCGGGGTCCGTGGTGAAGTCCGGGTTGCCGTACACGCCGTAGTGCTCCGGCGGGGCGTCGAACACCGGGCCCCAGCCGCTGTTGGTCTCCACCCGCGCCTCGTCGGGGAGATACCGCAGGAACGTCAGGCGCCGGTCGGTGAGCTGCTCGCCGCGCCGGTCGTGCCGCTGGAAGCCGCTCGGCCCCGCGGGCAGCACCGCCGCGCACAGCCAGCCCTCGCGGGGGCGCCCGTCCGGGCTGCGCACCGCGAGACGGGTCACCGCCAGGTCCCGCTGCCGCGCACCGACCGCGGTGGCGAACGTCCGCTGCTCGTACGCGACGCCGTCCGCCGAGCGGAACGCCGTCACCACCACGGGCAGGTGCGGTGCCTCGACGCGCTGCTCCACCGCGCCGCCCTCGGCCAGCTGCGGAAGGCGCACGGTGCCCGCCGCCGGGTCGTACAGGAAGAAGGCCAGACAGTACTTGTCGTAGACCGGCTCGATCTCGCCCGCCTGGCCGACCAGGGACTCCTGGCGGTGGTCCTTCACCCCCACCATGTGCCAGTAGCGGTACAGGGCGTTGGAGGCGAAGGCGGCCTCCTTCGACGCGTACGTGCCCTGGTCGAAGTCGTCGCTCCAGCGCCGGAAGGCGGCCTGCGCCCACCACGGCACGGGGTGGGGCACCCGTGCCCGGTCCGCCCACCCGCGCCACATGACCTCGTAGAACATCCACTCGTGTGTCTGTGCCACGCCTTTCCACCCCCAGGGGCCGACGATGTGCCCAAGCGCTCCGCTGGAGTCACCGCGGTGGGTCCGGGCCGTCTCCCGCCAACATGGCACCGTTTCCGTGGGTCGTAAATCGGTACGTCCGGCCGGGTGCGCCGGGCAGAATCGGCGCATGGCTCGCCCCGATCCGGCCGCTGAGGCCGCCCGTCTGCTCGCCGGCCTCGATCCGCTGCCGTACCCGGAACGGATGCGGCAGCTCGCCCGCGTCGGGCAGGCACGCCGCGGCGAGGTGCGGGAGTGGCTCCCGGTCCTCGAGGGCGGCGCGGCCGCGCCCGGGGCCGGCCGCCGCTGGGGCCGCACCCGGCGGGGACGCGACAGCACGGGCCGGTTCGTGCCCGGCCGCGCCCACGAACGCGGCGTCGCGGTGCTGCTCGCCGCCGTCACCGGGGACACCGCGTGGATCGCGGCCCGCCTCGCCGACCCCGACGCGTTCGTCCGCGGCCACGCCCTGCGCGCCGCCGACGCCGTGGGCGTGCCCGACACCGCCTTCGAGGCCGCGCTCGCCGACGCGCCCCAGGCCGTGCGCCGCCATCTGCTGCGCGCGCTCGCCGCCGGGCACCGCACCGCCCTCGCCGACCGGCTCGTCGACGGCGTCCGGCGGGACTGGGGCGACGCCGAGGCGGCCCGTCTCCTCCCCGGCTGCTCCGACGACGTGGTGGTCCGTCTGCTGCCCGAAGTCCTGTACGCCGTGCGCGCCTTGAGCGCGCTCGCCAAGCGGCACCACGGCGTCCTGCTCGACGTCGTCACGCGCGAACTCGCCGCCGCGCCCGACGCCCTGCGCGACGCCTGCTGGGAGCGGTGCGGTGCGGCCCTCGCCGCGGGCGCGGAACACGATCCGCTGCGCGTACTGGACCTCCTGGAGCGGTACGCGCCGACCCGCTTCCCCAGCCAACTCAGCCCCCGCATCGGGGTGTTCGCCGCCGTCGCGCCCGGCCGGGTGCTGCGGCTCCTCACCGGCGAGTGGGGCGCGGCGATCCGTCGCAGCGGCCGGCTGACCCGGTCCGTGCTGCGCCGCCTCGCCCGGCACGGCGGCCCCGGCCTCACCGCCTACGCCCGCTCCGTCGCCGACGACTCCGCCGCCCTCACCCTGCTGCTCGCCGCGCACCCGCCCGCCGCCCGGCCCGCGCTGTACGCGGCCGCCGTCGAGGGCCGCGGGCCCGGGGCCGCCACCGTCGACAGCGCCCTGTGGGACGTCCTGCCGCGCCACGCCGCCGCCGAGGAGGCCCGCCGCGTCGCCGTCCGAGCCCGTGCGGAGGGCGCGTACTGGACCACGGTGCTCGCCGCCGAGTCCCATCTGCCGTGCGCGGAGGTCCGCGAGCGCCTCGTCGCCGCCACGCGGCGCCCCGTCGCCGACGACCGCGCCGAGGCCTGGCCGTTCCTCGTTCGCAACGCGGCCCGCTCCCGCGACGCGTCTGAAGTCGCCCTCGTCGTACGGGACATGGCCGAGCGTCTCGCCAACGAACAGGACCCGGTGCGCTCCGAGGCCCTGTACGCGCTCTCCGCCGTGCGGCCCGCGCTGCTCACCCCCGACGCCGTGCCGCATCTCGACCGGATCGCCGCCGACGCCGTGGCCGCGCGCGACTGCTCGTACGACACCAGGGACGCGCTCAGCTCCCTCGCGCTCGCCGTGCTGCGCGAACACGCCGGCAACCCCCGCACCGAGCTGGTGGGGTGGGGGCTGCGCACCCTCACCCTCCTGACCGGGAGCACCGGGCGCGCCGACTTCGGGCGGCTCGACCGGGCGCTGCGGCGCGGCCAGGAACACGCGGTGTACGAGGCGCTGCGGCCCTGGATCGAGGCGGGTGCGGAGAAGGCGGACCACGGCCTGGTGTTCGCCCTCGCCCGCGCCGTCGGGCGCCGCGCGCGGGGCATGGCCGCGCTCCAGGAGCTGCTGGGGCAGGCGGTCCGGAGCGGCGACAACCCCACGGCGGCCACGGCGATCGGCCTGTGGCTCGATGCCGCGCCGACCTCGGCCGAGCGGGACGACCGCGTCGCGCGCGTCCTCGCCCGGGAGCCCTCGGCGGCCGCCCTCGACCCCGTGCGCACCGTCCTCACCCACCGCCGCACCGACCTGCTCGACCCGCTGCTCGGTACGCGGCCGCCGTACGGCCGCTTCCTCGCCGCGGGGTCCGCCTGGACGCTGCGCGCCGCGCCCTGGGCGGTGCGGCGCTGGACGGCCGGGCAACAGGAGGCGTGGGCGCGGCAGTTGGGGGCCGCCGTGGCCGACGAGAAGCTGCCGCTCGCGGAGCGCGCCGCCGCGCTCGCCCGCTGCGCGGCCGTGCCCGGCGCCGGGGCGGACCTCGCCCGGCACTGGAGCGCGGCCGGCGACGTACGCCTCGCCGAGGCGGGCCTCGCCGCGCTCGCCCGCACGGACCGGCCCGGCGACGCCGTGTCCGCGCTGCTCGCGCACGCGGGCGACGAGCGGGCGCGGGTCGCGGTGTACGCGGCGGGCCGGGCCTCCCGGTACGCCGCGCCTTCGCTGCTCGCCGGGCCGCTGCGCGAGGTCCTCACCGGGCCCGGGGCCAAGGTCACCAGCCGCAAGGAGGCCGCGCGGCTCGCGGCCACCCGCCTTCCCGCGACGGCGGCGGCCGACCTGCTGCGCGAGGCGTACCGGGCGCCGGGCGCCCACCCGGACGTGCGGGCCGCGTGCGTGGCGTCCTGCGGCGGGCTGCTCGGCGAGGCGCCCGTGGGGGAGCTGCTCGCCGACGCCGTGCGGGGCGAGCCCGCGTCGCGGTTCGCCGTCCTGCGGATGTCGCCCCTGGACGTCGCGCCCGCGCACCGGGAGCGGTACGCGCGCCTCGTGTGCGACGTGGGTGCGGCCGACGCCGCCGGGACGGCGGTCCTCGCCTTCGGCGTGCTGCCCCGGTGGGCGCCGTGGTCGGCCGGGGTCGCGGAGGTGCTCGGCGCGGCCTGCGCGGATCTGGAGCGGGGCCGGGCCGTGTGGCAGGCGGCCGCGGACGGCCTGGTCACGGCGGCGGTCACGGCCGTCGGGGGCGACGAGGCCCTGTGCCGGGCGCTCGCCTCGCTGGCCGCCGTGCCCGGGGACGCGGGGCTCGGGGCCCGGCGGCGGGTCGAGCACGTGGTCGCGCGGCTCGTGGTGCGGCAGGGGACGGCGGGGCGGTCGGTGGCCCGGCGCGCGGGAGAACTCCTCACCGCGTACGAGGACTTCAGGCCGCAGGCCGTGGGGCTGCTGGTGGCCGCGGTGGAGGTCGGCGGGGCGGCGGTGGGGCCGGCCCTGGAGCGGGTCGCGGAGCTGCACGAGGGGCGGCCCGTCCTTGCCGGGGCGACCGCGCGGGCCCTGGCGGAGCGCCTGGCCGGGGTGGACGCCTCCCTCGCCGGGGCGGCCCTGCTGCCCGTGGCCCGGGCCCTGGCCGCGGGCCACGGCCCCGCCCGGCCCCTCTTCGCCGTCTCCCTCGCCCAGACCCTGGGCTCCCGCACGGGCTGGCCCCCGCCGTGGCGCGACCTCCTCACGGCTCTGCGCCGCCATGCCCTCCCCGACACCAGGGACGCGGCGCTGGCGGTGCCCTTGCCGTAGCCGCACCACGGTCCCGGCGGACCTGGGGCGGACCCTGGCTCCCCAGCGCCGGACGGCACCCGGGGCTGTGCCCCTGTCCTCCACGCGGGGCGGCACCTGGGGCGGTCCCTGGCGCTGGGCCCCTGCTCCTGCGGTTGCTCGGCACCCGGGGCTGTGCCCACCCGTCCCGCCCTGCGGGACGATTGCCCACAGCGGGGAGGCGCACGGTCCGGCCCACCCGCCCCGGGCCGGCGTCGGGGCCGCTTCCCGCGGCCGGGGCGGCCCCACCCACCGGCCCCCGGCCCAGTGCCGGGGACGGCTCCCGCGGCGTGGCCCGCCCCGCCCACCCGCCCCCGTCGGGGCACGGGGCGGCGCCACTCGCAGCGCGGAGCGTCGGGGTCGGGCCCGCGGAGCCGGGGCGGTATCGGGTGGGGGGGGTGGGGAGGAAGGCCCGGCGCGGTAGCGGTGGGGCTGTTGGCCGGGCCGGTCTCAGGCCCGGGCCTTGGCCCCGGTCCTGGCGTCGATGCGTGCCTGGCGGGCCGCGAGCCGCTCGTCGAAGCGCCGCGCCTCCCCGTCGAGCCCGTCGAGGAAGAGCCCGAGCTCCTCCTGGGCCCGCGCCCCCTCCGGGCCGAGCCCGGGAACGCTCATGATCTTGAGGAAGCGCAGCACGGGCTGGAGCACGTCGTCGTGGTGGATGCGGAGGTTGTACACCCCGCCGATGGCCATCTTCGCGGCGGCCCGCTCGAAGCCGGGAATGCCGTGCCCGGGCATGCGGAAGCCGACGACGACGTCCCGTACGGCCATCATCGTGGCGTCGGGCGCGAGGTCGAAGGCGGCCCGGAGGAGGTTGCGGTAGAAGACCATGTGCAGGTTCTCGTCGGTGGCGATGCGCGCCAGCATCCGGTCGCAGACCGGGTCGCCCGACTGGTGCCCGGTGTTGCGGTGGGAGATGCGGGTGGCCAGCTCCTGGAAGGCCACGTACGCGACCGAGTGAAGCATCGAGTGCCGGTTGTCCGACTCGAACCCCTCGCTCATGTGTGCCATACGGAAACGTTCCAGCTCGTCCGGGTCCACCGCGCGGGAGGCGAGGAGGTAGTCCCGCATGACGATGCCGTGGCGGCCCTCCTCGGCTGTCCAGCGGTGCACCCAGGTGCCCCAGGCCCCGTCGCGCCCGAAGAGCGTGGCGATCTCGTGGTGGTAGCTCGGAAGGTTGTCCTCGGTGAGGAGGTTGACGACGAGGGCGATGCGCCCGACGTCGGTGACGGGCGACTGCCCGACCGCCCAGGCCTCGCCGTCCTCGAACTGGCCGGGGAAGTTCCGCGCGTCGGAGAACGGCACGTACTCGTGCGGCATCCAGTCCTTGGCGACCTTCAGATGGCGGTTGAGCTCCTGCTCGACCACTTCCTCCAGCGCGTACAGCAACCGGGCGTCGGTCCAGGTGTCCGGGCTGCCGAGGTGGGGAGAGGTGAGCGTCACGGGTGCTCCAGGGGGAGGGGGAGGGGGGACGGAAGGGGGCGCCACGGGGTGCCGCGAGCGGGGTTACCTACGGCATCGTAGGTTACGTTCCCGTAGGTTAAACCCGCAGTAAAGAGTGACGGTGGTCTCAGCGCACCGCCAGGCGCCGCGTGACGGCCGCGCTGAGGACCCGTACGCCCCGCGTCGAGCCCGGCGCGAGACCGGTGAGGTCACGGACCCGGCGCAGCCGGTAGTCGAGGGTGCGGGGGTGCACGTTGAGGGCGGCCGCCGTGGCTCCCCGGTCCATGTCGTGGTGGTAGTAGGCGTCGAGAGTGAGTACGAGGTCCGGCCCGGGTTCGAGGTGCCGGGCCACTGTAGCGAGCCAGGAGTCGACGAACGGCACGTCCACGACAGCGAGTTCGACGAAGACGTCCGCCGCGGTGTGCGGCCGCAGCCGGGCGGGCGCCCGGCGCAGCGGGGTCGCCCGGCTGATCCGCCGGGCTCCTTCCAGGGCGTCGGCGAGCTCCGCGACCGGTGCGGTGGCGGTGCCCGCGGCGCAGGGGCGGCCGACGGCTCCGGCGAAGTCCCGCACGAGGTCGAGAGCGAGGTCGGGCACGGGGTCGAACACGAGCCCGGGGAGGCGATCGGGTGCGCGGTCGGTCACGGTGCGTGGCCCCGGGTCCGGGTCGGTGCCGGGGACCAGCGCGATCAGCTCGCCGCCCCCGTCGCCCGCCGGGCACCACACCATCGGCACCCGGTGGGTCTTCACCAGCGCCTCGACCTCGCGCTCCGGGCCGTGCCGGCCCCCCGCCCCGTGCGGCACCCGGATCACCGTCACCGCGAAGGACCCGGGCAGCTCCATGTCCACGGCCGCGGCGAGCTCCGCCGCCATGGGGTCGTCGGCGAGGAGCGCCCTGGCGAGCAGGGCGACCTGTTCGACGTACGGCAGACGGCGGCTCAGGGCGGTCACGAATCCCTGGCAGTAGGCGGCGATGCCGCGCTCGCCCTGCGGGGCGAACCAGCTCATCATCCGCAGGAGTTCCTCGGCGCCGCCGCCGGGCTGCGCTTCGACGGCCTCGTTGATCTCGCGCAGCATCAGCGCGGTGTGCAGGCGCAGGACCCGCTGCCGTGACTCCAGGGACATCCCCGAGCCGCCCCGCACCTCGCCCATCGAGGCGATGTCGGCCAGGTCGCTCGCCGTCAACGGGGTGTTGTCCGGAGACAGTTCGAGCGTCCGGCGGCGCAGCCACACCGCGTACTCCAGCGTCTCGGCCCGCGCGCGCGTGTCGGCGTCCAGGGAGGCGAACTCCGGGATCTCGCGCGTGTACGTCTCTACCTCCCGGCGCGCGCTGTTCGCCGCTTGCCGGGCCAGCTCGGCGAAGAGGCTCCCCATGGCCGAGAGCATGCCACCGCGCGCGAAGGGCCCGACAGGGGGAATCCGGTCGGCGTTCACACCTCGCACACATTCCGGCCGGGGAGGCGGGCGTTCGTTTGTCACCGCGCGCAAAGTTCCGCGAACGGGGCGCCCTTGTCCCGGCAAGCGCTTGTCGGCCCCCGGTGACCTGGGCTTAATGGGAACCCTGCACCCGCCCGTGGGGGGAACGCCGTGGCGATCGGGACACCTCGCATGTGCCCCATGACGTATTCAAGGAACAACGGGAGGGAACCACCGATGAAGATTCGCAGCGGAACGCACGGCAGAAGGAGATTCGCGGCGGCGGTCGCACTCCTCACCGCGTCGACAGCGCTCGTGATGGGCGCGCCCGGCACCGGCTCGGCGGCGCCCGCCGCCACACCGAGCCTCCAGGCGTACGGGATCAGCAGCGACGGCCTCTCGATGGCCGCGTTCAAGACCGACAATCCGCAGCAACTGGACTGGGTGCGGGACATCGTCGGCCTCAAGGGTGACCAGAAGGTGGTCGGCATCGACTTCCGCGTCCAGGACGGCAAGCTGTACGGGGTCGGCGACAAGGGCGGGATCTACACGTTCAAGTGGCCGCCCGAGGTCCCGGCCCCGACCGCCACCAAGGTCTCCCAGCTCCAGTTCGACCTGTACGGCACCAACTTCGGCGTCGACTTCAACCCGGCGGCCGACCGGCTCCGGGTGATCAGTGACAACGGCCAGAACCTGCGGCACAACCTGAACGACCACACCACGGTCGAGGACGGCGTCCTCACCACTCCGCCCACACCCGGGTTGGCCAGGGGTGTCAGCGCGGCCGCCTATACGAACAATGACCTGAACGGGGCCACCGGCACCCTCTTGTTCGACATCGACACCAAGCTGGACCAGCTGGTCGTCCAGGCCCCGGCCAACAACGGCACCCTGTCGTCGGTCGGTTCCCTGGGCGTCGACGCGGGGCCCAACGCGGGCCTCGACATCTACAGCACCCTCTCGGGCGGCAAGACCGTCTCGAACGCGGGCTTCGCCATCCTCGGCCCGCCGTCCGGCACGGTGAAGTCCAGCCTCTACAACGTCAACCTGTTCACCGGCGAGACCGAGCTCATCGGCCGGTTCCCCGCCGTGGACATCACGGACCTGGCCATCTCCCTCACCGGCAAGTGAACACGCGCCGCGGCCCGGCGACCACCGGGCCGCGGTGAAGGCCTACGCGACCACCGCGCGACGCAGGTGTTCCGCCGTGAACGACCCCTCGGCGGCGAGCAGTTGGCGCGGCGTCCCCTCGAAGACGACGCGGCCGCCGTGCTTGCCGCCGTCGGGGCCGAGGTCGATGACCCAGTCCGCGTGCCGGACGACGTCCAGGTTGTGCTCGACGACCAGGACGGTGTTCCCGGCGTCGACGAGCCGGTCGAGCAGGGTGAGGAGCCCGTCGACGTCCGCCATGTGCAGCCCGGTCGTCGGCTCGTCCAGGACGTACGTCGTCCCGGTCCTGTGCAGCTGGGTGGCCAGCTTGATGCGCTGGCGCTCGCCGCCCGAGAGGGTGCTCAGCGGTTGCCCCAGGGTGAGATAGGTGAGCCCGACGTCCCGCAGGGCGCCGAGGCGGCGGCGCACCGCCGGGTCGGGGAAGTCCGCCAGGAAGCCGAGGGCCTGCTCGGCGGTCATGTCCAGGACGTCCGCGATCGAGCGGCCGCCCACGGTCAGCCGGAGCACCTCCTGCTTGAACCGCCGCCCGGCGCACTCCTCGCAGGTCGTCGTCACCGGGTCCATGAACGCCAGGTCGCTGTAGCTGACGCCACGGCCCTGGCAACGCTCGCACGCGCCGCTGGAGTTGAAGCTGAACAGGCCCGGCTGCGTGCCCGTGTGCCGGGCGAACAGGGCCCGTACGCGGTCCATGACCCCCAGATAGGTCGCCGGGGTCGACCGGGCCGAGATGCCGATGGCCGACTGGTCGACGACCACGGCGTCCGGGTGCTGCGCGGTGAACGCCCCGGCGACGAGCGTGCTCTTGCCCGAGCCCGCGACACCGGTGACCGCGGTGAGCACACCGAGGGGCACGCGGACGCTGACGTTCTGGAGGTTGTGCAGGTCCGCGCCCTTGATCCAGGCGCCGCCGACGGGTTCGCGCGGCTGCTCCTTCACCCGCGCGGGGCGCCGCAGGGCGCGGCCGGTCGGGGTGTCGGCGGCGCGCAGCTCGTCCGGGGTGCCCTCGAAGACGACCCGGCCGCCGTGGGTGCCCGCGCCCGGGCCCATGTCGACGACGTGGTCGGCGATCTCGATGACGTCCGGGTCGTGCTCGACGACCAGGACGGTGTTGCCCTTGTCGCGCAGGCGCAGCAGCAGATCGCCCAGGCGCCCCACGTCCCTCGGGTGCAGGCCGACGCTCGGCTCGTCGAAGATGTACGTCATCCCGGTGAGGCTGGAGCCGAGGTGCCGGACCATCTTCAGGCGCTGGCCCTCGCCGCCGGAGAGCGTGGAGGTCTCGCGGTCGAGACTGAGGTAGCCGAGGCCGATCGCCTCGACGCGTTCGAGCGCGGCGACGGCGGCCCGGGCGACGGGGCCCGCGACCGGGCCCTCGACGCGGTCGAGCTCCGCGATGAGGTCGGTGACCTCCATGCGGGCGCAGTCGGCGATGCTCAGGCCGTTGATGCGGCTGGCCAGCGCCGCCGGGTTGAGCCGCGCGCCCGCGCAGGCGGGGCAGCGGCCCTCGACGAGGAAGCCCTGCACCAGGTCGCGGGTCTTCTGCGACAGGGCCGACAGGTCGCGGTGGAGGTAGAGGCGCTCGAAGCGGTCGGCGAGGCCCTCGAAGTCGATGGCGCGGGCGCCGCCGGTGTTGTCGACGCTGACCTTCCTGGTGTCCCGGCGCCCGCGCAGCAGGAAGTGCCGCTCCTCGGCGGTGAAGTCGCCGAGCGGCTTGTGCGGGTCGAGGTCGGGGGAGTTGGTGTACGTCTGCCCCTGCCAGGTCCCGGCGGCGAACGGCGGGAACAGGACCGCGCCGTCCGCCAGGCACCTGGCCGGATCCAGGATGCGGTCGTAGTCGGGCCGCACGGTGCGGCCGAGCCCGGCGCACTCCGGACACATGCCGCTCGGGTCGTTGAAGGAGTACGCGGTGGCCGGGCCCGCGCTCGGGCTGCCGTGCCGCGAGAACAGGACCCGCATCACCGAGTAGATGTCCGTCATCGTGCCGACGGTGGACCGGGAGTGGCCGCCGATCGGCTTCTGGTCGACGACGATCGCGGGCGCCAGGTCCTCGATGGCGTCCGCCTGCGGCCGCTCGTACTTCGGCAGGCGGTTGCGGACGAACCAGGTGAAGGTCTCGTTGAGCTGGCGCTGCGACTCGACGGCGACGGTGTCGAAGACGACCGACGACTTGCCCGAGCCGGACACGCCGGTGAAGACGGTGAGCCTGCCCTTCGGGATGCGCAGGCCCACCTCCTTCAGATTGTTCTCGCGGGCGCCGGTGAGGGTGATGTGGCCATGGTCGGTAGCTGCGTGCATACCGCCGAAGCTATTCGGGATACCCGACAGCTCCTGTCTGGATTTCCATGTTCTCCCGGTGGTTTCCCGTGATCTCCTTGATCTCGCCGTCGAGCAGCAGCCAGCGCGTGATGCCGATCGACTCCAGGAACGGCACGTCGTGGCTGGCCACGACCAGCGCGCCCTCGTACGCCTCCAGGGCCGAGGACAGCTGCCGCACGCTCGCCATGTCGAGGTTGTTCGTCGGCTCGTCGAGCAGGAGCAGCTGGGGCGCCGGCTCGGCCAGCATGAGCGCCGCGAGCGCCGCCCGGAACCGCTCGCCGCCCGACAGGGTCGCCGCCTGCTGGTCGGCCTTGGCGCCCCGGAACAGGAAGCGGGCGAGGCGGGCCCGGACCCGGTTGTTGGTCGCGTCCGGGGCCTGCCGCGCCACGTTCTCGGCGACGGTCAGATCGTCGTCGAGCACGTCGAGCCGCTGCGGCAAGAAGCGCAGCGGCACGTGGGCGAGCGCCTCACCGCCGACCGGTGCGAGGTCCCCGCCGATGGTCCGCAGGAGCGTGGTCTTGCCCGCGCCGTTGCGGCCCACGAGCGCGACCCGCTCCGGTCCCCGCAGCTCGAACTCGCCCCGTACGCGCGCCCCGTAACGCAGCGTCAGATTGCTGAGGGTGAGGACGGTGCGGCCCGGCGGCACCGCCGTGTGGGGCAGGTCGACGCGGATGTCGTCGTCGTCCCGCACGGCCTCGACCGCGTCGTCGAGGCGCTCCTTGGCCTCGGCGAGCTTCTCCTCGTGCAGGATGCGGTGCTTGCCCGCGGACTCCTGGGCGGCCCGCTTGCGGTTGCCCATGACGATCTTCGGCTCGCGCCTCTGGTCCCACATCTTCTGGCCGTACCGCTTGCGCCTGGCCAATTTGACCTGGGCGTCGGCCAGTTCGCGCTTCTGCTTGCGCAGATCGGCCTCGGCGACGCGCACCATGCGCTCCGCCGCCTCCTGCTCCACGGCCAGCGCCTCCTCGTACGCGGAGAAGTTCCCGCCGTACCAGGTGACCTCGCCCTCGTGCAGATCGGCGATCTGGTCGACGCGGTCCAGGAGTTCGCGGTCGTGGCTGACCACCACGAGCACGCCGGACCAGGCGTCGACGGCCGCGTACAGGCGGCGCCGGGCGTACAGGTCGAGGTTGTTGGTGGGCTCGTCGAGCAGCAGGACGCCGGGCCTGCGCAGCAGCAGCGCGGCCAGGCGAAGCAGCACCGACTCGCCGCCGGACACCTCGCCCGTGGTGCGGTCGAGGCCGATGTGGCCGAGCCCGAGCTGGTCGAGCGTCGCCCGGGCGCGCTCCTCGACGTCCCAGTCGTCGCCGACGGCGGTGAAGTGCTCCTCGCGCACGTCGCCCGCCTCGATGGCGTGCAGGGCGGCGCGCGTCCCGGCGATGCCGAGGACCTCCTCGACCCGCAGGGCGGTGCCGAGGGTGATGTTCTGCGGCAGGTAGCCGACGTCGTCGGCGGTGCGCACGGTGCCCTCGGCCGGGGCGAGTTCGCCCGCCACGAGCTTCAGGAGCGTGGACTTGCCCGAGCCGTTGCGGCCGATGAGCCCGGTCCTGCCGGGGCCGAACGCGGCCTGGAGGCCCTCGAAGACGGAGGTGCCGTCGGGCCAGGCGAAGGACAGCGACGTACAGGTGATGGACGGGGTGGGGACGGTAGACATACGGCCTCGCGGTTGCTCGGTGGTGTGAAGGGGGCAACGCGTGTGAGACACCGCGGGGGCCGGACGTGGCGGGCCTGAGGGGCCGGACACGGAAGGAGGGCCCTGTGCCGGGGCGGGACGGCTCGTACGCCGAGGTCGCACGCGACGCACACAGCGGTGGAACGGCTGTGTGACGCGGTGTCTCAAGACCTCAGACGAGCAACGTCCTTCTCCAATCGGCGGCAACAGAAGCGGTACCACCGTAAGAAGCGCCCGGAAGCGCTGTCAACACGATTTCCCTCCGCCCCGGGCGCGGGCGCGGGTGCGTCGTCCTCGACGACCGTGTCGGATTCCTGCCGGACCGGGTGCGGCGGGGCTGGTTGAGTGCTGCGCATGACGCATGCGAACGACCTCGCCACCGCCTTCCGCGACCTGCACGTCCCCGGGTCCCCGCTGGTCCTGCCCAACGCCTGGGACGCCGCCAGCGCCCGGCTCGTGGAGGCGGCGGGAGCCGCCGCCGTCGCCACCACGAGCGCCGGGCTCGCCTGGGCCCTCGGCGCCGGTGACGGCGACCGGCTCACCCGTGACCGGGCACTCGCCGCCGTGGCCCGGATCGTGGACACGGTCTCCGTGCCCGTCAGCGCCGACGTCGAGAGCGGCTACGCCGAGGACGCCGCGGGCGTCGCCGACACCGTCCGGGCGGTCCTCGCCGCCGGCGCGGTCGGCGTGAACATCGAGGACGGCCGCCACACCGGGGGCGAGCCGCTGCGGCCGGTCGCCGAGCAGGCCGGGCGGATCGCGGCCGCGCGCGGTGCCGCCGACGCGGCGGGCGTGCCCCTGTTCGTGAACGCGCGCGTCGACACCTATCTGCGCGGCGCGGGGGAGGGGGCGGCGGAACGGTTCGCGCTGACCCTGGAGCGGGCCGCCGCGTTCCTCGACGCCGGGGCCGACGGCGTCTTCGTCCCCGGGGTGGTGGACCCGGAGACCGTCGAGGCCCTGGTCGCGAAGGTCGACGGGCCGGTCAACGTGATGGCGGGACCGGGGGCACCGCCGGTGGCGCGGCTCGCCGCCCTCGGCGTGGCGCGCGTCAGCGTCGGCTCCGGCATCGCCCAGGCGGCGCACGCGCTGGTGCGCGGGGCGGCGCGGGAACTGCTCACCGAGGGAACGTACGGATCACTGACGGGCGGGCTCGACTTCGGCGAGGTCGACGGCCTCTTCCGCCGCTGACAGCGGGGCGCGCGGCGGCCCGGTGCGGGGGCGTGGCGGCCCGGTGCGGCGGGTGCGGCGGCCCGGGGTGCGGCCGTGCCTCAGCAGGCGTCGCGCATCAGATCGGCCAGGTCCTGGTCCAGGTCCACGTGCCGGTGCTCCTGGCCCGCGGGGACGAGGACCATCGTGCGGTGCAGGAACCGGCGCAGGTCACCGGTGCGGACGTGCACGATGGCCGTGCCCTCGGGGGCGTGGAACTCCAGGACCGTGCGCTCGTAGCCGTACGGCCGCACGCGGACGTCGCCGTCGCCCACCGTGTCCTCCACGCCCTGGCTGAGCAGGTCGCGGGCGAAGGTCCAGTGCACCTCGACGCCCTCAAGGGTCGCCGGGGCCGGGAAGCTCATGCGCACCGCGAAGGGGTCGCGCTGGTCGTAGTGGAGCGTGGCGGGAATGGTCGGCATCCGGGGTGCGGCGGCGACCAGGCGGGCCTCGACGGCCTGCTCGATGACAGTGGACAAGGCCTGCTCCCTTGACTCTGGCGACTGGACGACCTGGGTGTGCACGACGGAGGTCGGGCACTTGAATAGACGTTGGAATCGGGGAATCCGTGCATGCGAGGCCCGGTCGGACCGAGTGACCTCTGTCACCGCGACACCGAGAACCGCGGCACGGTTCCGGCCGTCGGCCCCACGAGTGCCCCGGTTCGGCCATCTGGACGCCACCCGCGCCGTGGGCTAGCTTCGCCCGCCAGGAGATCCACGGGGCAGCTGAGGCATACGGACGTCAGGGGGCGTGTGGTGCGTACGGGACGGGTGACGCGACGTGGGGCGAGCGGTCTGGGAGTGGCGCTGGGCGCGGTGGCGCTCGCGGCGGCGTCCCTGGTCGCGCCGGGAGCGGCCGGGGCGGCGGACCGGGCCGCGGCGGAGGCCGGGGCTGGGGCCGGGCCCGGGGCCGGAGCGGCGGCCGGGGCCCGGGGCGGTACGGCCGCGCAGGCCGGTGGCGGCGGGGCCGCCGCGCACCGGGGCGGCTCCCCGCGCTGGGACCTCAAGCCCACCGGCACCGACGCCCGCTTCCGCGGCCTCGCCGCCGTGAGCCGGAGCACGGCCTGGGCGGCCGGTTCGAAGGGCACCGTGCTGCGCACCGCGGACGGCGGCGCGCACTGGCGGAACGTCTCGCCGCCCGGGGCGTCCGGCCTGGAGTTCCGCGACGTCGAGGCGTTCGACGGACGCCGGGCCGTGGCCCTCGCGATCGGCGAGGGCGAGGCCTCGCGGCTCTACCGCACGGCCGACGGCGGCAAGACTTGGACGGAGGCCTTCCGCAATCCGGACCCCAAGGCCTTCTACGACTGCATGACCTTCTTCGACCGCCGTCACGGGCTCGCCATGAGCGACCCGGTGGACGGCAAGTACCGCATCCTGTCCACCGCGGACGGCGGCCGCTCCTGGGAGGTCCTTCCGGCCATGGGCATGCCCGCCGCCCAGGAGGGCGAGAGCGCCTTCGCCGCGAGCGGCCAGTGCCTGGTGAGCGCGGGCCCGCGCGACGTGTGGCTGGCCACGGGGGGCGCCGCCCGCGCCCGGGTCCTGCACTCGGCCGACCGGGGCCTGACCTGGACGGCCACCGACGCGCCGATCCCGGCGGGGGACCCGGCGCGCGGGGTCTTCGGCCTCGCCTTCCGCGACCGTACGCACGGGCTCGCCGTCGGCGGCGACTACCGCGCCGGGGAGGCGTCGCCCCGGGCCGCCGCCGTGACCCGCGACGGCGGGCGCACCTGGCGGCCGGCCGCGCGCCCCGTGCCCGCCTACCGCTCGGGCGTCGCCTGGCTTCCGTACAGCCGCACCACGGCCCTCGCCGTCGGGCCCACCGGCACCGACCTCACGACGGACGCGGGGCGCTCCTGGCGCACGGTCGACGCGGGCTCGTACGACACCGTGGACTGCGCGCCGGACCTCGGCTGCTGGGCGGCGGGCGAGAAGGGCCGCGTGGCGCGCCTCGAACGGCGCTAGGCGGGCAGCTGCTGCCGGTAGTCGGCAAGGGCGGGCGCCGTCTTCGTGGCCAGGAACTCGGTGATCCGGTACGCGCACACCCCGCCGGTGACGAACGGGTCGAGCGCCGCGACCCTCTCGATCTCCTCCCGGCTGTCCCCCACGGCCAGGATCACCCCGCCGTCCCGCGGGTTCTTCCGCCCCGAGGCGAGGAACACCCCGGCGGCATACTGCGCGTCGAGCCAGGCGACGTGCTCGGCGAGCAGGGCGTCGACGCGGTCGACCGGGGCGGTGTAGGTGAGCTCCATGACGAACATGATCGTGAGGCTATCGCGGAGGCGCGGCGACGGACCGGCCCGTCGCCGCGGTGCGGGGCTCAGCGACTCAGACGCGTGGGGGGCTTCGTCGAGGTCCGTGCGTCCGACGGCATGCAGATGGCTGTGGTGCTGAGAAGGACAAACGCCATGAGAACGACGATCGAACCGCGCTTGGCGACCCGCCGCCGGGATTCAGTTGGAATTGCGGACATGTAATTCCTTGCCTTTGATGCGAGGGGGGAGGGGGGTGCGGCAGCAGTAGTATCGCGGCGCGCACGGAAGATCAACCCTTGGGCGGCACCTTTGTGATCACGGCCCTCGGCGGGAACTCTTCTGGTATTACATGGCCTGTCGGCGGGACTGTCGATTTCGCTGTTCGCGCCGCTTCGTCTCCGCGAGTAGAACGCTCAGGCTGTCGCGCGCACGCGCGGCTTCGTGCCCGTTTCCGGTGCGTTCCGCCATGGCGACCGCCTCAGTGAGGTGCCCGGCCGCCGCCTCCGGCTGGTCGAGGTGCCGCTCCGCCGTGCCCAGGCCGTGCAGTGCCTGGACCTCCTCGTGCGCGGCGCCGATGCTCCTGGCCAGATCCAGGGCGCGCCGGTGGTGGTGTGCCGCCTCGTGGAATTCATGGGCGGCTAACAGAGCCTGCCCCATTCCATGAAGGGTGATCGAGGCATTCCGCAGGTCGCCCAGGCGACGGAATGTGGTCAAGGCATCCTGGAACAGGTCCAGCATCGAGTTGAGCTCGGTCGGCGAGCTCATGGTATTGGCCAGATTTACTTGAGTGATGGCATGCGCGGACGGGCTGCTGGATTTCTCCAGGAGGCGCAGGGCTTGTTGCAGATAGTCCCTCGATGCCGCGCGGTCACCGGTGGCCGTTCTGAGGTCGGACAGGTTGTTGAGCGTGCGGGCCAGCTGGATCTCGTCGCCGGACGCGCGGAAGCCTTCGACAGCGGAACGGAAATGCTCCTCGGCATCCGCGAAATTTCCCAAGTACAGATGGGTGATGCCCAGATTGTTCTGGGAACGGGCAATCTCCCAGCCGTCTCCTGTGGGCCGGCGCAGGGCCAGGGCCTCGTTCTGGTGGGCGAGAGCCTCCGGCTGGCGGCCCAGGTGCCAGTACAGGAGGCCGAGGAGGTGCTCGGTCTCGGCTCGCGCCGCCGCGTCGCCGAGGCGGTCGGCGACCTCGCGCGCACGCCCCATCGCGGCGATCGCCTCCTCGTACCGGCCCCCGCGCGACAGGGCCGTCCCCAGGTCGAGCAGGGCGCGGACCTCCGCGTCCGGGCGGGCCGCCGTGCGCCAGTGCCGCGCGGCCGACTCGTGCATCCGCTGCGCCTCGATCGCGTACCCCTCCTCGTCCAGGAAGTTCGCCAGCGCCCCGGCGAGCAGTGCCGCGTCGCCGAAGGCGTTCTCGGCGCGGCAGTGGCGTTCCGCGGCGACGAGGCCCGCGCGTTCGGCGGTGAGCCAGCGGCGGGCCGCGTCGGGGCTCGGCCAGGCGGGCAGGGCGCGGCCGCGGGCGGGGCGGGGCAGGTCGGGGCGGGCCCGGCGGGGATAGACCAGGCGGTCCGCGGCGTCGGATGCCTGTACGTAGAAATCGATCAGCCCGCGCAGCGCCCCGTCGCGCGCCTCGGCTGGATCTTCCGACAGGGAAAGCGTACGCGCATATTCACCCAGGAGATCGTGGAAAACATAGCGCTCAGGCCGCGGCTCCTGAATGAGGTGCGCGTCCAGGAGGGACTCCAGGACGCGCTCGGCCCGGTGCGCGGGAAGCCCCGTGAGCGCGGCCGTCGTGAACGTCTCGAAATCCGGCCCGAGTTGGAGCCCGAGCTTCCGGAAAACAGCCCGCTCTTCGGCGGTCAAGGTCATGTACGAGACTTCAAACGCGCGCACCATTTCGCGGCTCCCGTCGCGGATCTCCGCGAGGCGCCCGTGCCCGTGGGTGAGCCGGTGGAGCAGGTTCGCGGTGGTCCAGGCGGGCCGCGAGGCGAGGCGTCCGGCGGCCAGTTCGATGGCGAGCGGCAGGTAGCCGGAGAGCCGGACGATGTCCGCGACCTCGTGGGCGCGGCCCGTGCGCTCCGGCCCGGCCAGGCGCCGGAAGAGCGCGACGGCGTCGTCCGGCGGCAACACGTCGAGCAGGACGGGCCGCACCCCGGGAAGCCCGGTGATCCGGCGGCGGCTCGTGATGATCACGAGCGAGGGGGAGGCGCCGGGCAGGAGCGGGCGCAGCTGCTCGGGGCCCGCCGCGTCGTCGAGGACGATGACCGCGCGCCGGGCGCTGAGCAACGTACGCCACAGGTTGACGAGTTCGTCGAGGGTGTCGGGGACGGCGCGGGCCGGTACGCCGAGGACCCGCAGGAGCGCCATCAGCGCGGCCTCGGGGGTGAGGGGCTCCTGGCCGGGGGAGTGCGCGCGCAGGTCGAGGTGGATCTGGCCGTCGGGGTAGCGGCCGCCGAGGCGCCGCGCCGCGTGCAGGGCGAGCAGGGACTTGCCGACCCCGGCCATGCCGGAGATGGCCTGGAGTGCGATGACGGCGCCGGGCTCGGCCCGCGCGGGCGCCGCGCTCAGGATGGTGTCCAACTCGTGGGTGCGGCCGACCAGTTCGGGGTGGCTCGGCAGGGTGCGGGGCGCGGCCACGGCGGGCTCGGGCGGCGGCAGGAGCTCGTGCAGGGGCGCGCCGTTCAGGACGAGCCGGTGCAGCCGGGTGAGCGCGTCGCCCGGGTCGGTGCCGAGCTGTTCGCGCAGTCTTCGGCGGACGGTGTCGTACACGCGCAGCGCGTCGGACTGCCGCCCGCAGCCGTAGGCGGCGGTCATCAGCTGGCAGGCGAGCGTCTCGTCGCTCGGGTACTGCTCCAGGAGCGCGCCCACCTCGGGCACCAGCTCGGCGAAGTGGCCCCGGCGCAGCTCGATGCCGAAGCGCGTCAGATGCGCGGCGAGGTGCTTCTCCTCCAGGCCCGCGCGCACCCGGGCGGCCCAGAGCCCCGGAAGCCCGGCCAGCGGCTCGCCGTGCCACAGCTCCTCCGCCTCGCCCAGCAGGCCGAGGGCCTCGGCGTCGCCGCCGCCGTCGGTCAGGGCCCTGGCCCGGTCGGCGAGTTCGGCGAAGCGGTGGCAGTCGACCTGGCGGGGGTGCAGGGCGAGCGTGTAGGTGTGCGCCTGCTGGAGGAGCAGCTCGCCGTCGCAGACGGCCCGGAGCCGGCGGCGGATGCGTGCCGCGTACGCGTGCACGCTGGCGCGCGGCTTGGCGGGCGGGGCGTCCTCCCACAGCCGGTGGATGAGGGTGTCCAGGGAGACCGGGCGGCCCGCGTCGAGCGCGAGGGCGGCGAGGACGAGGCGCTCCTTCGCCGACCCGAGGCGGTCGCCGTGCCCGGCGCGGCGCAGCTCGACGGGGCCGAGGACGCGAATGCCCAAGTCCACCAGTGCCTCCCGGTGCTCCGCAGGTCGGCTCGCACTCTGGTTGGGCGTTAAAGAATCGCACGCGGTCCATATCGTTCACATCGGGAGGGGATGCGACTTCTTTTATTGGCTTGATTTGCTTTGTCGTTCGGATTGCTTAGTTATTCGATCAGATGCGGGCGGGTACAACGCTGGAACGGTAACGCGCACGGCCACGGTGAAGCGGGGAAAGGGCGGCGGAATGGAGCAGGTGACGGCCGTCGCGCTGATGGCCGCGCTGCCGCGGGCCGCCGCCCTGCCGCGCCACCGCGACGCCCTGCGCGTGCTCGCCCGGACGTCCGCCGCGCCCGCCACGGCCGCCCTGGTGCGCACCTGGGCGGCCACGGAGACGGGGCACCGGGATCCGGAGGTCGTGCACGCGGTCGCCGAGGCCCTCGCGGCGGACGCGCGCGAGCGGCCACTCCTTGCGGTGGCCCTGACGGCCTGGCTCACCGAACTGACGGACGCCGAGCCGGATCTGTCCCGGCCCCAAGACCCCGGCCGCCCCGAGGAGGCGGGCCCCGCTCGGGGCGCGGACCGAAGACCGGACCCGGCCACCGCCAACACCATCGGGCCCGGCGTCCACGTCACCGGCCCCGTCGTCCAGGCCCACGGCATCCACGGCGACGTCCACATCCACCCCGCGGCCCGGCTCCCGGCGGCCCCGGCCCCGCGCCAGCTCCCGCCCGTGCCCGCCCACTTCACCAACCGCCGCACCGAACTCGCCGCCCTCGACCGGCTCGTGGCCGCCGCCCGGCACGCGTCGCGGATCGTCGTCATCAGCGGCCCCGCGGGCGTCGGCAAGACCGCCCTGGCGCGCCGGTGGCTGCTCGCCCACGCCGACGCCTTCCCCGACGGCCAGCTCTACGCCGATCTGCGCGGCCACGCCGACGAGGGCCCGGCCCGCCCCAACGAACTGCTCGGCGAGTTCCTGCGCGCCCTCGGCCACGAGCAGCCGCCCGCGGAACTGCGCGAACGCGCGGCCCTGTGGCGCACGGCCACCGCCGGAGCACGGATCGCGGTCCTGCTCGACAACGCCCTGAGCGCCGCCCAGGTCCGCCCCCTGCTGCCCGGCACCCACGGCGCGCTCACCGTCGTCACCAGCAGGGGGCGCCTGACCGGCCTCGGCATGGACGGCGCGGCCTTCCAGCCCCTCGACGTGCTCGCCGCCAAGGACGCCGTACGGCTGCTCAGCCGCCGGGTGGGCGCCGACCGCGTGCACCGCGAGCCCGAGGCGGCCCTCAAGGTCGCCACGGCCTGCGCGGGCCTGCCGCTCGCCGTGTGCGTGGCCGCCGCACGTCTCGCGGCCCGGCCCCGCCAGCCCCTCGCCGCGATGGCGGGCGCGCTCGGCCGGGGCGCCGCCCCCGCACTGGACGCGCTGCGCATCGAGGGCGAGTACGCCGTGCGCGGCGCCCTGGACGCCTCGTACCGCCAGCTGGAGCCCGAACTCGCCCGCTGCTACCGCTGTCTGGGCCTGGCCCCGGTCGCCGTGCTCACCCCGCCGGTCGCCGCGGCCGCCTGCCGGCTGGGCCCCGGCGACGCCGCCGTGGACGTCCTGGACGAGCTCGCCGAGGTCAACCTCCTGGAGGACCTCGGCCCCGACCCGCGCACCGGCCTCGGCCGATACCGGTTCCACGACCTGGTCCGGGCGCACGCGCAGCGTCTGGCCGAGGCCGAGGAGACGGCCGCGGAAGCGGCCGCCGCGGTGCGGCGCGTCGTGGACTACCACCTCGCCGCCGCGACCGCCGCCGAAGCCCTGCTGAGCCCGAGCCACCGCACGCTGCGCCGCGACTACGCCGAACCCGTCGCCCAGGAGCCGCCGTTCGCCGACGCGCCCGGCGCGCTGCGCTGGCTCGACGCCGAACGCACCCAGCTGATGACCGTGCTGCGCACCGCGGAGGCCAAGGGCATGTACGCCGGTGTGTGGCAGCTCGCCGACGCGCTGTGGCCCATGTTCCTGCGGCTGCGCCCCTACGACCTGTGGATCGAGGCACACGAGCGGGGCCTCGCCGCGGCGCGCCGGGCGGGCGACCGCGAGGGCGAGAGCCGCATGCTCACCTCCGGCGGCACCGGGCTGCGCAACGTCGGCCGTCACGACGAGGCGATCGCCTGGTTCACCCAGGCCCTGCGCGCGGCCCGCGACGAGGTCGCCCGCCTGACCGGGCACCCGGACGGCGGCGGCCCCGCCCTGACGGCCGCCCACCGCGCCGAGGCCCAGGCCCTGCACGGCATCGGCCAGTCGTGCCGGCTCGCCGGGCGGCTCGCCGAGGCCGCCGACCACTTCGAGCGGGCCCTCGCCCTGCGCGAGGCGGTCGGCCACCGGCGCGGCACCGCCCTGACACGGATCTGCCTCGGCGACGTCGCCCTGGCCGCGGGCCGCCCGGACGACGCCCTGGAGCCGCTCGCACGCGCCCGCGTCGACCTGCTCGCCGAGGACGACCCCTACGACGCGGCCCGCGCCCTGGCCTTCATCGGCCACTGCCGCACCCTGATCGGCGGCGGCGAGCGGGCCGTCGGCGAGGAGCAACTGCGCGCCGCCCTCGCCGAGTTCGAGGCGACCGGCGCGACGCACTGGCAGGGCCGGGTCCTGGAGATGCTCGGCGAGAGCGCCGAGGACCGCGGCGACCCGGAAACGGCCCTTCGCTGGTACGAAGGCTCCCTGGCCCGCTACACGTCGGCCGGGGCCCCCGACACCGACCGGCTGGCCCGCCGCATCCGGCAGCTCCCGCCGACGGACCCCGCGGCCCCGCCCGCACCCTCCTGAACCAGGTGTCCGTACGCCGCGACGGCGAAGGCCAGGAGGCCTCCGACGCCCCCGCCCCCGGCACGCCCGTGCCACGCGCCGCCACGGCCCACCGCGACGCGGCCCCCGCCCCGCACGCGCAGCGCCACCAGGGCGCACCCCGGATACCGGGCCAGCAGCCGCCCGGCCACCACCGGCACCTCGGCGGTGGCGTACGGGCGGCCGCCGTACAGCACGTCCGCGCACTCCCGCCAGGCCTCGCCCGCGCCGCCGGGGCACCCCGCGTCGAAGCACACCAGGACGGGCCCGGTCACGCGGGCACCTCGTCCCGGTGGTCGCGCGACCGGCGCCGGGGCACCGGGAGCGGCGGCAGGGCGGGCGCGTACGCGGGCTCGCCGAGGCCGAGGACGCGGTACAGCAGGCGCCGGGCGTTGCGTCCGAAGCGGCCCGGTTCGGAGGAGATGCGGCGGCCGATGCGCGCGTACCGCTCGCCCGGGTACTCGGCGCGCGCGTACGCGAGCTGTTCGGGCAGCGGGCGGGCGAACGACAGGGCCGGGGCGACCCTGGCCAGCTCGGCCCCGGGCGACGCCGGGTCGACGTCGGCCTCGGGGAAGCGCGCGAGGAGCACGGCGGCCCGGGTCAGCGTCGCGTACAGGGTCACCGAGCCGTGGTCGCCGATCACCCAGTCCGCGGCGATCAGCGGCGCCCGCCAGTCGGCCTCCGGCGGCAGGACGGCGATGCCGTGCCGCCGCGCCGCGGACAGCCAGGAGCGCACCTGCCAGTCGCCGTGCCCGGCCCACACGTTGGGGTGCACCAGGACGGCCACCTGGAACTCCTCCCGGGGCAGCTCCGTGAGCAGCCGGGGCAGAAGCGCGTCGAGGCGGCTGAAGGACGAGCCGGGCCCCCACGTCGAGCAGACCAGGAGCAGCTTGCGTCCGCCGCGCAGCCCGAGAGCCGCCCGGTAGCGGCGCCGGAGCGGCAGGCTCGCCACGATCCGGTCGTACGTCGCGTCGCCCACCACCTCGGCGACGGGCAGCGCGTCGGGGCAGCTGCGCCCCAGCGTCGTCAGGTCCTCCTCGTGCGCGAGGGCGAGCGCGGCCGGGACGACCCGCCCGTCCCGCGTCAGATACTGCGGGCCGAGCCCGCCGACCGTGCGCGGCGCCCCCGGATCCCGGTCGTCCAGGGGCCTGGACAGCTTGATGTGGCCCGCGCCGTGCGGCAGCCGCACCAGCGGGCCGCGCAGCCGGTCCACGCCCTGCGACCCGGCGGCGAGCACCAGGTCGAAGTCGCCGCGCAGCGCGGCGCGCCAGGGCAGGACGGGTGTGCCGAGCGCCCGGAGCGAGCGCAGCGCGCCCGCGTTGAAGGCGTGCGGTGCCACCGTGAAGTCGACCTGGAGCCGCAGGTCGGACTCCAGGAGCGGCAGCACGTCCCCCAGGCGCTGCCCGTACACCTCGGTGTGCACGACGACCAGGACGCGTTTGCAGCCGGGCAGCGTCAGCCACTGCGTACGTTCCACGGGATCCCCCCGGTGTGGTGTGAGACGGACTCTGCGAGGGACATGCCCGGCACCGCGGACAGAAGCCTTGCCCGTGCCTTGCCGAAACCTTGCAGAACGCCGGGACCGGCGCGGCGCGGTGGTACGCGCCGGTGCCGCACGGCATACGGTGAGCCGCACGGCACACACCGAGGTGTCGCGTCGGCAAAGAACCCTTGCGGAGGACGAGTTGGGCGACCATGAGGCACCCGGCGGGGGAAACGACCTGTCAGGGACCGTGCACGGCCACAGCGTTCAAGCCGGTCATGTCGCGGGGGACGTGACCCTCAACGTACTGCCGCCCCCGGCGCGGCAGCACGTGATCCCGTACGAAGTGCCGCCCCTCAGCGCCCGGTTCTTCAACCAGGTCGACGTCCTGGCGCGTCTGGACGCCCTCGCGGCACCGGGCCGGGACGTCCCCGTGGGCGTCGCGGTGCTCCAGGGGCTGCCCGGCGTCGGCACCACCGCGGTGATCAGGCACTGGGCGGAACGCAAGCGCGCCCTGTTCCGGGGCGGGCAGCTCTACCACGACTTCGCCGCCCTGCGGGACCGGCGGGAGGGCGCCGACGTCTCCGAGGCCGCCGGACAGTTCCTGCGGTCCCTCGGCGTCGACGAGCCCCTCATCCCCGACTCCCTCCAGGAGCGCGCCGCCCGCTTCCGCTCCCGCACGGCCGAACAGCCGCTGCTGGTCGTCCTGGAGAACGTCAGCCGTGCCGCGCAGGTGCGCGCCCTGCTGCCCCGCGGCCCCGGCAGCGTCGTCCTCGTCACCTTCGGCGGCGACAGCGGCGAGCTGGGCGAACTGTCCGTCGACGCCCAGCTGGTGTACGTCGACCCGCTGGACGCGGCCAGTGCGCTGCGGCTGCTCGCGGACCGGTGCGCGCAAGCCGTCGCCGCCGACCCGGCGGCCGCCGCCCGCGTCGTCGAGCTGTGCGGGCGCCTTCCGCTCGCCCTCGACATCGTCGCCGGGCGCCTGCGCACGGCCCGCAGCCTCACCCTGGCCCGCCTCGCCGACGAACTCGCCGACGCCACCCACCGCCTGCCGGGCCTGTCCGTGGGGAGGAGCCGTTCCATGACCGCCGCCCTCGACCTCGCCTACGGCGCGCTGCCGCCCGCGACGGCCCGGCTCTACCGGCTCATCGGCACGCTGCCCCTCACCGTCCTCGACGAGCAGGTCGTCGCGGCGGCCGCCGGTGCGGACCTCGCGCAGGCCCGCGCCCAGCTGCGCGAACTGGAGGCGCTGAGCCTCCTGGAGGCCGCCGAGGACGGCCGCCACCGCGTCCACGACCTCGTCCGGCTGCACGCCCGCGAACGCGCGGAGCAGGAGGACGCGCCCGCGAGCGGCCGCGCCGCGCTCGCCCGCGTCCTGGACCACTACCTCCGGCTCACCGCCCTCGCCGACCGCGCCGTGCGGCAGGACCGGCTGCGCGTCGCCGACCTCGCCGACGTGCTGCGCGACGCCCCCGACCCGTTCGCGGCGCCCGGCGGGGCCGCCCCGCTGGCCTGGCTCGAAGCCGCGTACCCGAACATCCTCGGCGTGCTGCGCGCCGCCGCCCGCGTGCCCGGCCTCCAGGTGCCCCTCTGGCAGACGGCGGAGGCACTCACCGTCCTGTTCCTGCACCACCGGCACCTCGGGCCCTGGCTGGAGTCGCTCGCGCTCGGCGCCGAGGCGGCCGCCGCGGCCGTCGACCCCGCGGCCGAGGCCAGGCTGCGCAGCCTGCGCTCGCGGCCCCTGCTCGACCTCGGCGCACACGACGAGGCCCGCGCCGAGCTGGCCGCGGCCGTCGCCTGTGCCGAGGTCTCGGGCCACACCGTGCTGCGCGCGTCCGTCCAGGAGTTCCTCGGCCGCTGCCTCGAACACCACGACCTGGACGCGGCCATGGCCGCCTACCGCGCCTCCCTCGCGCTCAACACGGCCGCGGGGGAGGAGCGCGGCGCCGCCCTCGCCGCGTACTTCCTCGGCCGTGCCGAGGACGCGGCCGGGCGGCCCCGCGCGGCCCTCGCCACCCTGCGCGACGCCCGCGCCCGCCTGACCGCCCGCGCCGACCACCGCATGGCCGCCCGCGCCACCCTCGCCGTCGGCCTCGCCCACGACCACCTGGGCGAGACCGACGACGCCGTACGCGCCCTGACCACGGCGGCCGAGGCCCTGCACACGACCGAGGCGTACGGCTACGAGGCCGACGCGCGGGCCGCCCTGGCCGATCTCCTCAGCCGCACGGGAAGCGGCCCGGATGCCGTACGGCCCCTGCTGACCAGGGCACTTGAGGTGTACGAGGCCTATGGCAGCCCCCGCGCGGACGCGGTGCGCGCCCGGCTCGCGGAGCTCGGCCCGGCCTGAGCCGCTAGGCGCGGCGCAGCGTCACCCGCCGCTCGGGGAGCCCGCCCACGCGCAGCGTCACCGCCGCCTCCAGCGGCAGCCCGGCCCGCAGGCACGTGTACACGACGGCCGCCGCGAGGCCGGGCGCGGTGTCCTCGCGCGTGCCCGCCACCACCGCCCGGCCGTCGCGCAGGCCCACGATGACGTCGCTGTCCTCGCCGCCGTCCGCCACGGCCGACGCGGCGAGCAGCGCACCGGGGAAGCGGTCCAGCGCGTCCTCGGCCCACCGCCGCGCCGCCGCGGCCGACGGCGCGGGCCGCGTGGCGGTCAGGACGGACGCGCTCTCGGTGAGGCGGCGGTCCCGCTCGGCCTCGTCGCAGGCGAGATGGGTGTACGTACGCGCGGTGTCACCGGCCGCGCCGGACACGGCGGCGGGCCTGCGCCCCACGTCCACGACGGGCCCGTCCGCCGACCGCGCGCCGTCCGTGAGGGACGTGGTCACCGCCCAGGACGTGACCTCCCGCGACTCGGCCCGGGGCGGCGGCAGGACCAGCGCGGACGGTGCCTCGCCCGTGGGTTCGGGCAGCCCGAGCAGCCGGTAGAGGGCGGCGCGCAGACGGGGCAGCGCGAGGCCGGGCTCGGCGAACGCCAGCCGGGCCACCTCGGCCGGGTCCGCCGCCGACGGCGCGCGCAGCGCCGCCGCGACCTGCGCGCGCACGTCGCCGTCGAGGTCGAGCCGGGGCGCGGTGCGGGCGAGGTGGGCCACGGCGGTGCCGGGCACCGCGTCGCTGCCGTACGCGCCGAGCAGCACGGGCTTGCCGAGGGCCGCGCCGTACAGGGTCACCGAGCCGTGGTCGCCGACCACCACGTCGGCGGCGACGAGCGCGGACCGCCAGGCGTGCACCGGCGGCACGAGCAGCAGCCCGGCGTCGAGCGCGGCGGCCTGCACGGTGCGGATCTGCCAGGGCCCGTGCGCGGACCACACGTTGGGGTGCAGGACGGCGGCCACCCGGTACGCGTCGCAGGGCAGCGCGGCGAGCAGCCGCGCGGGCAGCTCCGGCACGCGGCCGAGCAGGGACGTCGGGCCCCAGGTGGAGCTGACGAGGACGAGCCGCTGCCCGTCCGCCAGGCCGAGGGCGGCCTTGTAGGCGTCGGCGTGCTCCCGGCTCGCAAGGAGCTCGTCGAAGCAGGGGTCGCCGACGGGCAGGGTGCGCCCGGCGGCCTTGGGGTGGGCGGCCAGCAACTGCCGCTCCTGGTCGGGGTGCGACGTGGCGAGCCAGGCGCGGCCGGTGTCCAGGAGCGCGTCCGGCACGGCTCCGGAGAGCCGGCTGCGCGGGGTCCGCGAGTCGGGGACGAGCTTCTGGAAGCCGATGCCGTGCGGCAGCACGAGGACGGGGTAGTCCCCGTCCGGCACGTCGATGTTCTCGCTGGCGGAGAGCACGAGGTCCGGCGCGATGCCGCCGAGCCGGTCCCACGGCAGGACCCGGCAGCCCGCGTCGTGCAGCACGTCCGCGACGCCTTCGCCGAACGCCGAGGTCGGGTCGTGGGCGAAGACGACGGTCACCCGGCCGTCGCCGCGCAGCAGCGCGGGCAGGCACTCCAGGATCCGTACCGTCGAGGTGACCGTGCGCGCGGCCACGACCAGGGTCCTGCTGCCCTGGAACGTCGACCAGCGCCAGGCGTCGCCCCCGACCAGGGCCCGCAGCGGCTCCGCGCTACCGCCCACGCGGGCCTCCGACTATGCGCTCAGGCCTGCCCGGTTCGCGGTTCGCGGTTCGCGGTTCGCGGTTCGCGGTTCGCGGTTCGCGGTTCGCGGTTCGCGGTTCGCGGTTCGCGGTTCGCGGTTCGCGGTTCGCGGTTCGCGGTTCGCGGTGTGGTCGCGCTCTACCAGATGTCACGTCCTGTGCCAACCCTTCCCGGCCCCGCGCGATGCGCCCGCCCTGGACGACGGAGACCCGAGAACGGTACCGGAGCCCCCTTCCCGGGAGGCCCTAGGCTGAGATCACCATGAACACGCCCACCGTGACGATCCCGCCCCTGCCCGCCGACTGGCCCGTGGACGAGGCGGCGGCCCGTGCCGTCCAGGACGCCCTGCGCACCCGAGTGGTGCGTGACGAGCCGGGTCCGCCGCCCGGCACCGGCCACGTGACGGGCGTGGACGTGGCGTACGACGACGAGCGGGACGTGGTCGCCGCGGCGGTCGTGGTCCTGGACGCGGCGAGCCTCACCGTCGTCGAGGAGGCCACGGCGGTGGGCACCGTCGCGTTCCCGTACGTGCCGGGCCTGTTGGCCTTCCGGGAGCTGCCCGCGGTGCTTGCCGCCCTGGACGCCCTCACCGTCGACCCGGGCCTGGTCGTCTGCGACGGCTACGGCGTCGCGCACCCGCGCCGCTTCGGCCTCGCGAGCCACCTCGGCGTGGTCACCGGGCGCCCCACGATCGGCGTCGCCAAGAACCCCTTCACCTTCGCGTACGAGGACCCGGACGCCGCGCGCGGCAGCGCGGCGCCGCTCCTCGACGGCGCGGAGGAGGTCGGCGCCGCGCTGCGTACGCGCGCGGGCGTGAAGCCGGTGTTCGTGTCGGTCGGCCACCGGGTGGACCTCGCACGCGCGCGGGCCCACACCCTGCACCTCACCCCCCGCTACCGGCTGCCGGAGACCACCCGCAGGGCGGACGCCCTGTGCCGCGCGGCGCTGCGCGAGGCCACGCGCTGAACCGGCCGGTACCGCGGGACGTCAGCGCACCGCGGCCACCCGGAACCCGATGCCCGCCGCCGTGAGCCGCGCGATGAGCGGTTCGGCCATGGCGATGGCCGTCGTCACCTGGCCCGCGGTCTCGGGCAGGTCGTCGAGCGCGAGGCACAGGGCCGCCTCCGCGAGGATCTTCGCGGTCTCGCCGTACCCGGGGTCGCCGCCGCTCACCTCGGTGAACACCCGCTGCCCGCCGCCCTCGCCGACGTACCTCAGGGAGAACCAGCTCGCGGCCCGGCGCGCGGCGTCCGGCCCCTCGCCCGGCTTGACCAGACCGGAGAGCCAGCGCCGCGCCGGGGGCACCTGCGCGGCGGCGAGCACCGTGCCCACCGCCGCGACGCCGCCCACGGCCACCGGGAGCGAGCGCACGGCGGCGTAGTGCCGGTAGCGGAAGTCGGGGCCGTAGCGCGGCAGCGCCCGCGCGGAGTGCTGCACGACCTGCGGGTCGATCGTCGGCAGCGGCAGCGCCCAGGCGCCGACCTCCGCGGCGTAGCGGGGCGGGCCCGGCGGCGCGTACGCGGTGCGGCCCGCCAGGCGCGGCTCGTGCCGCCGCCGCTCGCGGGCGGCGGCCACCAGCTGGCGCCCGCGAGCGAACTGCTGGAGGGCGGAGGCGAACGTGCCGCCGGAGAAGCGCGCGTGGGTGCGCACGAACCCGTCGACGCGCAGCGGCACGTCCTCGGGCAGCTGCTGCACCGTGTAGTACACACCGAGGTCGTGCGGGACCGAGTCGAAGCCACAGGCGTGCAGCAGGCGTGCGCCGGTCTCCCGCGCGCGGGCGTCGTGGCGTACGTACATCCGGTCCACGAACTCGGGCTCGCCGGACAGGTCCAGATAGTCCGTGCCCGCGTCGGCGCAGGCGGCCACCAGGTCCTGGCCGTACGTGAGGTACGGGCCGACGGTGGTGGCCACCACGCGCGCGTGGGCGGCCAGTTCGCGCAGCGAGGCGGGGTCGCCCGCGTCCGCCCGGAGCAGGGGCAGCTCCGCGCACGCGGGGTGGTCCTCGGCGAGGCGCTCCCGCAGCCGCTCCAGCTTCGCGGTGTCGCGCCCGGCGATCGCCCAGCGCAGCCCGGCTGGGGCGTGTGCGGCGAGGTACTCCGCGGTGAGCGCGCCCACGAAACTGGTCGCTCCGAAGAGCGCGATGTCGTACGGACGGTCCTTGTCGTGACTGGTCATGGCACCTCTCTGCCGTGTCCCGCGCCGTTGTCGGGGGCTGAGGCTAGCGTGCCCGGACACCCCGCTGCGGGCCGCCGCGGGCCGCCCGGGCGCCGCCACCCGGCTAAGCGCTTGCTCGTTCGGGGTCGTCAAGGGCTTGTGCCCAGTGGAACACGTTCTTAGCATCACTGGTGTTACATCAGTTGTGTCATAGCGGCGGCAGAGCGCTGGGGGCTCAATGACAGTGCCGGACAAGGGCGTTCACGGACCGCTCGCCGGAGTACGCGTGGTGGAGCTCGCGGGCATCGGCCCGGGCCCGTTCGCCGCCATGCTCCTGGCCGACCTCGGGGCGGACGTCGTGCGCGTCGACCGGCCCGGTGGCGCCGGGCTCGCCATCGACCCCGCGTACGACCTCACCAACCGCAACAAGCGCAGCGTCCTCGTCGATCTGAAGGCCCCGGGCGGCGCGGCCCGCGTGCTCGACCTCGTCGAGCGCGCCGACGTGCTCATCGAGGGCTACCGCCCCGGGGTCGCCGAGCGCCTCGGGGTCGGCCCCGAGGACTGCCACGCCCGCAACGCGCGGCTCGTCTACGGCCGCATGACCGGCTGGGGGCAGCAGGGCCCGCTCGCGCCGCGCGCCGGGCACGACATCGCGTACATCGCCGTCACCGGCACCCTCGGCATGATCGGCGCGGCCGGGGAGCCGCCCACCGTCCCGGTGAACCTCGTCGGGGACTACGCGGGCGGCTCGCTGTACCTCGTGGTCGGGGTGCTCGCCGCGCTGCGGCACGCCCAGGAGCACGGCACCGGGCAGGTCGTGGACGCCGCGATCGTGGACGGCGCCGCGCATCTGGCCACGATGATCCACGGCATGCTCGCGGCGGGCGGCTGGCAGGACCGCAGGGGCGCCAACCTCCTGGACGGCGGCTGCCCGTTCTACGGCACGTACGAGACGGCGGACGGCGGCTCCATGGCCGTGGGCGCCCTGGAGCAGCGCTTCTACGACGAGTTCGTCGAGCTGATGGGCCTGAAGGACGTCGCCGACGCGCGCGGGGACCTGGCCCGCTGGGGCGAGCTGCGCGAGGCCGTCGCCGCCCGCTTCAAGACCCGTACGCGCGCCGAGTGGACGGCCGTGTTCGAGGGCTCGGACGCCTGCGTGGCGCCGGTGCTCTCGCTGCGCGAGGCCCCCGGCCACCCGCACCTGGCCGGCCGCGGCACCTTCACCGAGCACGGCGGCCTCACCCAGCCCGCGCCCGCGCCCCGGTTCTCGGCGACGCCCACGGCGGTGCGCTCCGGGCCCGCGCGCCCCGGCGCCGACACCGAGGACGTCGCCCGCGACTGGGACGTGCCGGCGCTGCGCGACGCCGCGCCGCACTCCTGAGGACAGCGCGCACGCACCGCCCGCCACGACCCCCGACGCACGTCCCCCGACGACGGAACGGAAGACCATGGAACGGCAGATCTTCGACGCCGAGCACGACGCGTTCCGCGAGACCGTGCGCACCTTCCTCGCCAAGGAGGTGCTGCCGCACTACGAGCGGTGGGAGAGCGACGGCATCGTCTCCCGCGACGCCTGGCGTGCGGCGGGCAAGCAGGGCCTGCTCGGGATCGCCGTGCCCGAGGAGTACGGGGGCGGCGGCACCACCGACTTCCGCTACGCCGCCGTGCTGGCCGAGGAGTTCACCCGCGCGGGCGCCGCGGGCCTCGCCGTCGGCCTGCACAACGACATCATCGGCCCGTATCTGACCGGCCTCGCCACCGAGGAGCAGCGGCGGCGCTGGCTGCCCGGCTTCTGCGACGGCTCGCTGATCACGGCCATCGCCATGACCGAGCCGGGCGCGGGCTCCGACCTCCAGGGCATCCGCACGACCGCCGAGGACCGCGGCGACCACTGGCTGCTCAACGGCTCCAAGACGTTCATCTCCAACGGCATCCTCGCCGACCTCGTCATCGTCGTCGCCAGGACCACGCCCGAGGGCGGCGCGCACGGCCTGTCGCTGCTCGTCGTCGAGCGCGGCATGCCCGGCTTCGAGCGCGGCCGCAACCTCGACAAGATCGGCCAGAAGGCCCAGGACACCGCCGAACTCTTCTTCCACGACGTGCGCGTGCCCAAGGAGAACCTCCTCGGCGAGCTGAACGGCGCGTTCGTCCACCTGATGACGAACCTCGCGCAGGAGCGCATGGGCATCGCCGTCGCCGGGATCGCCGCCGCCGAGCACCTCCTGGAGATCACCAAGGCCTACGTCAAGGAGCGCGAGGCCTTCGGCCGCCCGCTCGCCAAGCTCCAGCACATCCGGTTCGAGATCGCCGAGATGGCCACCGAGTGCGCCGTCACCCGCACGTTCCTGGACCGCTGCATCGTGGATCACTCGAACGGGCAGCTCGACGCGGTGCACGCGTCCATGGCCAAGTGGTGGGCCACGGAGCTGCAGAAGCGGGTCGCCGACCGCTGTCTGCAACTGCACGGGGGATACGGCTACATGACGGAGTACCGCGTCGCGAAGGCGTTCACCGACGGCCGCATCCAGACCATCTACGGCGGCACGACCGAGATCATGAAGGAGATCATCGGCCGCGCCCTCCTCGACTGACCCGCGCCCCCTCGACCGACCCCCGCCGGACGCCCCCGACCGCCCCGGGGCCCCGCGGCCGACCCGCCGGGCCCCGCCCCGACCGACCCTCCCCCGAAAGGCTTCCCAGTGAGCTCCGAAGCGTACGTGTACGACGCGATCCGCACCCCGCGCGGCCGCGGCAAGGCGAACGGCGCCCTGCACGGCACCAAGCCGATCGACCTCGTCACCGGTCTGATGCGGGAGGTCACCCGCCGCCTTCCGGGCCTCGACCCGGCGGCCGTCGACGACGTCGTCCTCGGCGTCGTCGGGCCGGTCGGCGACCAGGGCTCCGACATCGCGCGGATCGCCGCCATCGCGGCCGGTCTTCCGGACACCGTCGCGGGCGTCCAGGAGAACCGCTTCTGTGCCTCGGGCCTGGAGGCGGTCAACATGGCGGCGATGAAGGTCCGTTCGGGCTGGGAGGACCTGGTCCTCGCCGGGGGCGTCGAGTCCATGTCGCGGGTGCCGATGGCCTCCGACGGCGGCGCCTGGTTCAACGACCCGATGACCAACATCGACACCGGCTTCGTCCCGCAGGGCATCGGCGCCGACCTGATCGCCACCCTGGAGGGCTACACGCGGCGCGACGTCGACGAGTACGCCGCCCTCTCCCAGGAGCGCGCGGCCACCGCCTGGAAGGAGGGCCGCTTCGAGAAGTCCGTCGTGCCGGTGAAGGACCGCAGCGGCCTGACGGTCCTCGACCACGACGAGCACATGCGGCCCGGCACCACCGCCGACTCGCTCGCCAGGCTCAAGCCGTCCTTCAAGGACATCGGCGACCTGGGCGGCTTCGACGCCGTCGCGCTGCAGAAGTACCACTGGGTGGAGCAGATCGACCACGTCCACCACGCGGGCAACTCCTCCGGCATCGTCGACGGCGCCGCCCTCGTCGCCATCGGCAACAAGGAGATCGGCGAGCGCTACGGCCTCACCCCGCGCGCCCGGATCGTCTCCGTGGCCGTCTCCGGGTCCGAGCCCACCATCATGCTCACCGGGCCCGCCCCCGCCACCCGCAAGGCCCTCGCCAAAGCGGGCCTGACCATCGACGACATCGACCTGGTCGAGATCAACGAAGCCTTCGCGGCGGTCGTCCTGCGCTTCGTCAAGGACATGGGCCTGAGCCTGGACAAGGTCAACGTCAACGGCGGCGCGATCGCGCTCGGCCACCCGCTCGGCGCCACCGGCGCGATGATCCTCGGCACCCTCGTCGACGAACTGGAGCGCCAGGACAAGCGCTACGGCCTCGCCACGCTGTGCGTCGGCGGCGGCATGGGCATCGCGACGATCGTGGAACGTGTGTAACCCCCAGCGGCTCGGACTGCCTTCCAAGACTTCTACGGAGACCACCACATGACCACCGAGAGCACCACCATCCGCTGGGAACAGGACGACACCGGCGTCGTCACCCTCGTCCTCGACGACCCGAACCAGTCCGCGAACACGATGAACCAGGCGTTCAAGGACTCCATCGCCGCGATCGCCGACCGCGCCGAGGCCGAGCAGGACTCCATCCGCGGCATCGTCTACACCTCCGCCAAGAAGACCTTCTTCGCGGGCGGCGACCTCAAGGAAATGATCCAGGTCGGCCCCGAGAACGCCCAGGCCGCCTTCGAGGCGGGCACCGCGATCAAGAACGCGCTGCGCCGCATCGAGACCCTCGGCAAGCCCGTCGTCGCCGCCATCAACGGCGCGGCCCTCGGCGGCGGCTACGAGATCTGTCTGGCCAGCCACCACCGGATCGCCCTCGACGCGCCCGGCTCCAAGATCGGCCTGCCCGAGGTCACGCTCGGCCTGCTCCCCGCGGGCGGCGGCGTCACCCGCGCCGTCCGCCTCATGGGCATCGCCGACGCCCTGCTGAAGGTGCTCCTCCAGGGCACCCAGTACACCCCGCGGCGGGCCCTGGAGAACGGCCTCGTGCACGAGGTGGCCGCCACCCCCGAGGAGATGCTGGCCAAGGCCCGCGCCTTCATCGACGCCCACCCCGAGTCCCAGCAGCCCTGGGACGTTCCCGGCTACCGCATCCCGGGCGGCACCCCGGCCCACCCGAAGTTCGCCGCGAACCTCCCGGCCTTCCCCGCCAACCTCAAGAAGCAGCTGAACGGCGCCCCCTATCCGGCCCCGCGCAACATCCTCGCGGCCGCCGTCGAGGGCTCCCAGGTCGACTTCGAGACCGCCCTGACCATCGAGGCCCGGTACTTCACGGAGCTGGTCACCGGCCAGACCGCGAAGAACATGATCCAGGCCTTCTTCTTCGACCTCCAGGCCGTCAACTCCGGTGCCAATCGCCCCCGTGGCATCGAGCCGCGCCAGGTCCGCAAGGCCGCCGTGCTCGGCGCCGGGATGATGGGCGCGGGCATCGCCTACTCCTGCGCCCGCGCGGGCATCGAGGTCGTCCTCAAGGACGTCTCCGCCGAGGCCGCCGCCAAGGGCAAGGCCTACTCGGAGAAGCTGTGCGAGAAGGCCGTCGCCCGCGGCCGCACCACCCGCGAGAAGGCGGACGCGCTGCTCGCCCGCATCACGCCGTCCGCCGACGCGGCCGACCTCGCGGGCTGCGACGCGGTCATCGAGGCGGTCTTCGAGAACCCGGAGCTCAAGCACAAGGTGTTCCAGGAGGTCCAGGACGTCGTCGCGCCGGACGCGCTCCTGTGCTCCAACACCTCCACGCTGCCGATCACCCTGCTCGCCGAGGGCGTCGCCCGGCCGGTGGACTTCATCGGCCTGCACTTCTTCTCGCCCGTCGACAAGATGCCGCTCGTGGAGATCATCAAGGGCGAGCGCACCGGCGAGGAGGCCCTGGCCCGCGCCTTCGACCTGGTCCGTCAGATCAACAAGACCCCCATCGTCGTCAACGACTCGCGCGGATTCTTCACCTCACGGGTCATCGGCCACTTCATCAACGAGGGCGTCGCGATGGTCGGCGAGGGCGTCGAGCCCGCGTCCGTCGAACAGGCCGCGGCCCAGGCGGGCTACCCGGCGAAGGTCCTGTCCCTGATGGACGAGCTGACGCTGACGCTGCCCCGCAAGATCCGCAACGAGTCCAAGCGCGCCGTCGAGGAGGCGGGCGGCACCTGGCCCACCCACCCCGCCGAGGCCGTCATCGACCGCATGGTCGACGAGTTCGACCGGCCGGGCCGCAGCGGCGGCAAGGGCTTCTACGACTACGGCGACGACGGCAGGCGCACGGCCCTGTGGCCGGGCCTGCGCGAGCACTTCACCCGGCCCGGGCACAGCATCCCGTTCCGGGACATGCAGGAGCGGATGCTGTTCTCCGAGGCGCTCGACACCGTGCGCCTCCTGGAGGAGGGCGTCCTCACCTCGGTCGCCGACGCCAACATCGGCTCCATCTTCGGCATCGGCTTCCCGGGCTGGACCGGCGGCGTGCTCCAGTACATCAACGGCTACGAAGGCGGCCTGCCCGGCTTCGTGGCCCGCGCGCGCGAGCTCGCCGAGCGCTACGGCGAGCGGTTCGCGCCGCCCGCGCTGCTCGTGGCGAAGGCGGACCGCGGCGAGAAGTTCACCGACGCCTGAGCCGACGGCCGTGCGGGGGAGTGGCTCACGTCTCCGTGAGCCACTCCCTCAGCTCCTCCTTGAGGGACCGCTGGAACGCCGTGACCAGGGCCTGCACCACCAGCGGCTGCATATGGGCCGAGAGCGACCTCATCGCGGCCACGTGCTCGGGCTCCGACGCGTGCTCGCGGTAGGGCCCCGACACCTGGTCGCGGAAGAGCCGCGACAGCTCGTGCGCCGCCGAGCGCGTGTGCTCCATCAGGACCGTGCGCGCCGCCAGGATCGTCTCGTGCGGGATCGGCACGTCGAGCAGCCGCAGGCCGAGCCGCAGCAGCCCCGGGTCCACCCGGCAGCGGTCGGCCTCCTCGTCGTACGCGACGACGCCCATCGCGGCGAGGCGCCGCACGTCCTCCGCCGAGAGCGCCCGGCCCGCCCGGCGCTCCAGACCGGCGCGGGAGGTCTCCTCCGCGCCCTCCGGAGCCCACGAGGCCACCACCGCGCGGTGGATGGCCAGGTCGTGCGCGCTCAGGTCCGGCGGCAGCTGCTCCAGATACCGCTCGATCGCCGCGAGCGTCATGCCCTGGTGCTGCAACTCCTCGATGAGGGCGAGCCGGGAGAGGTGCCCGGGGCCGTAGTGGCCCACGCGGCGCGGGCCGATCACGGGCGGCGGCAGCAGGCCCTTGGTGCTGTAGAAGCGGATGGTGCGCACGGTGACGCCCGCGCGTGCGGCGAGTTCGTCGATCGTGTAGGTCGCCTCGTGCGAACCCGTCGCCTGCTCCTCCGTGCCCGTCGCCATGGCGGTGCGTCGCCTCCCAGGTCGTGCGGCAATGCGGTGCAACAGTATTGCTGTACCACCGCCGCTGTGAAAGTCTCCGGGGCAGTCACGCCACGTAGCCCCGGCTGCACCCTCGGTGGGACGCGTACGAGTTGCCGAGCCGGGCCGCCCTCTGTCTGCGGGTCCGTCGTGGCTGGTCGCGCAGTTCCCCGCGCCCCTTCGGGGCGCAACACCGTGAGGAGGGGTTCATGAGCACAAGCCCGCGACTTCCCGGAGACCCCGCCGACCTGACCTTTCCCGCGCTGCTCCTGCGCAACGCCGAGGACCACCCCGACCTGCCCGCCGTGTCCTGGCGCGCGGGACCGGGCTGGGCGACGCTCACCTGGGCCGAGGTGCGGCGCGATGTCGCGGTCCTCGCCGCCGGGTACGCGGCCCTCGGAGTCCGCCGGGGCGAGCACGTCCTGATGATGATGGCCAACCGCCCCGAGCACTGGCTGAGCGATCTCGCCCTGGTCCACCTCGGCGCCGTCCCGGTCACCGTGTACGGCACGTCGGCGCCCGAGCAGATCGCCCACATCGCCCGGCACAGCGGCGCCCGCCTCGCCGTCGTCGAGGGCGCGCGCGAACTCGCCCGCTGGGAGCCCGCCCTCGCGGACGCCGAGACGCCCCTGGAGCGGCTCGTGGTCGTCGAGGAGGCCGCGGCGGGGGAGCACGGCACGTACGCGGCGCTGCGCGAGAGCGGCAGCCGGGCGCAGCGGGCCGACGCCTTCGACAAGGCCTGGCGCGAGGTCCGCCCCACCGATCCGCTGACCGTCGTCTACACCTCGGGCACCACCGGCGCCCCCAAGGGCGTGCGCCTGACCCACCGCGGGGTCGTCCTGAACGGCATCGCCCTGGACGAGGCCATCGGCTTCCCGCCGGGCGCGGGCCACCTCTGCTACCTGCCCTTCGCGCACATAGCGGAGCGCGTTCTCGGCATGTACCTGCCGCAGCTGCGCGTCGCGCCCGTGCACCTGTGCGCCGACCCCGCCCAGGTCGCCGCCACCGTGGCCGAGCTGCGGCCGCAGCAGTTCTTCGGTGTCCCGCGGGTGTGGGAGAAGTTCGCCACGGCGTTCCGGGCGGGCCTCGCCGCCCTGCCCGAGGAGCGGCGCCGCGCCGTCGAGGCGGCGAACGAGACGGCCCGCGCGCACGTGGCCTGCCGCGAGCGCGGCGAGCCCCCGCCCGCCGACCTCGACGCCGCCTTCCGCACGGCCAAGGCGGAGGTCCTCGATCCGCTGCTGCGGCGCGCCGGCCTCGACCGGCTGCTGTGGGCGGCGAGCGCGGCGGCCCCGATGCCGGTGGCCGTGGCCCGGTTCTGGGCGGGCTTCGGCCTGGTGGTCGTGGACGCCTGGGGCCTGACCGAGACCAGCGGCGTGGTCACGACCAACGGCCCCCGGGCCTTCCGGCTCGGCTCGGTGGGCAAGCCGCTGCGCGGCATGGAGGTCCGTACGGCCGACGACGGCGAGGTCCTGGTGCGCGGCCCCTACGTGTGCGAGGGCTATCTGCGGGCCGACGGCGGCGTCGACGACGTCCGGGACGCCGAGGGCTGGTTCGCCACCGGCGACGTCGGACGGCTCGACGAGGACGGCTATCTGTGGGTGACCGACCGCAAGAAGGAGCTGATCGTCACCTCCACCGGCAAGAACGTCGCGCCCGCCGTCGTCGAGAACGCCCTCAAGGAGCACCCGCTCATCGGCCAGGCCCTGGTCCACGGCGACGGCCACTCGTATCTGGTGGCGCTCCTGGTCCTGGACCCCGACGCGGCCGCCGCCTGGGCGGCCGCACGCGGCATCGAGGGCGACCCGGCGGCCGCCGCCGAGGTCCGGCGGGAGGTCGCCCGCGCCGTCGAGGAGGCCAACGCGCGCCTCAACCGCACCGAGCAGGTCAAGCGCCATCTGCTGCTCACCGAGGAGTGGGGCCCCGAGACCGGCGAGCTGACGCCGTCGCTCAAGCTGCGCCGCCGGGTCATCAGGGAGAAGTACCGGGACCTCATCGAGAGCCTGTACACCGGGTGACACGCGCCTGTACACACGGCTCTCACCATGTGAGAAGTACCGCTATGTGACGTGCGCCACCGCATTATCGGCGTTGCGTAAGGGAAGGTGTCGGGTCGGTCCGTGGTGCGTCAGGGGTGCCACGGGCCGGAGCACATCCGGACCCCGGGAGCTCTTTCCGGGCACCACAGAGTGGACCTTCCACGTGAGCAACGACGCCGTAGACACGGCCGCCGTGGACGCAGCGCGCGCCGCTGAGTCCCAGGCCCCCGCGGACGCGGGCGACGCCGGTTACAGCAAGGACCTCAAGGCCCGCCACGTCAACATGATCGCCATTGGTGGCGCGATCGGCACCGGTCTCTTCCTCGGGGCGGGCGGCCGCCTCCACTCGGCGGGCCCCGCGCTCGCCCTCGCCTACCTCGTGTGCGGCGTCATCGCGTTCTTCGTCGTACGGGCCCTGGGCGAGATGGTCCTGTACCGGCCCTCGTCCGGCTCCTTCGTCAGCTACGCGCGTGAGTTCCTCGGCGAGAAGGGCGCCTACGTCGCCGGCTGGATGTACTTCCTCAACTGGTCGACGACGTGCATCGCGGACATCACCGCGATCGCGCTGTACACGCACTACTGGAGCTTCTTCACCGACATCCCGCAGTGGGTGCTCGCGCTCATCGCCCTCGCGGTGGTGCTCTCGGTGAACCTGATCTCGGTGAAGTACTTCGGCGAGATGGAGTTCTGGTTCGCGATCGTCAAGGTCGCCGCGCTCGTGGCCTTCATGTTCGTCGGCATCTTCCTGGTGTCCACCCAGCACGAGGTCGGCGGCGAGACGCCCGGTCTGAACATGATCACCGACCACGGCGGCTTCCTGCCGAACGGCCTGATGCCGGTCGTGATCGTCCTCCAGGGCGTCGTCTTCGCGTACGCCTCGCTGGAGCTGGTCGGCGTCGCGGCGGGCGAGACCAAGGACCCGCACAAGGTCGTGCCGCGCGCCGTGAACTCGATCATGTGGCGCGTGGGCCTGTTCTACGTCGGCTCGGTCGTGCTCCTCGCGCTGCTCCTGCCCGGCTCGGTGTACTCGGCCGACGAGAGCCCCTTCGTCACGGTCCTCTCCAAGATCGGCGTCTCCGGCGCGGGCGACGTGATGAACTTCGTCGTCCTCACCGCGGCCATGTCCTCGCTGAACTCCGGCCTGTACTCCACGGGCCGCATCCTGCGCTCGATGGCGATGGCGGGCTCGGCCCCCAAGTTCACCGCGAAGATGAACCGCAACCAGGTCCCCTACGGCGGCATCCTGCTCACCGCGAGCATCGGTGTCCTCGGCGTCGGCCTGAACAGCGTGGTGCCGGACAAGGCGTTCGAGATCGTCCTGAACGTCGCCTCGCTCGGGATCATCGGCACCTGGATCAGCATCATGGTCTGTCACCTGGCGTTCGTGAAGCGCGCCAAGGAGGGCCTGATCACGCGGCCGAACTTCCGGCTGCCCGGCAGCGGCGTCACCGAGTACGTCACGATCGCCTTCCTGCTCGCCGTGCTCTGCCTGATGTGGAAGGACGCGGAGGTCGGGCGCAAGACGCTCTTCCTGATCCCGGTCGTCGCCGCCGCGCTCGTCGCGGGCTGGTACGGGATCAAGCGCAAGGCCGCGCGGGAGACCGACCGCGAGGCGGCCGAGCTCACCGAGTAGGCACCTGCGACAGCGACAGCGGGCGGCACCCCTTCAGGGGCGCCGCCCGCCGCCGTGTGGGTCAGCTGTGGTCGTGCAGCGAGTTCGTCGCGGCGATCTTCTTCCAGGACTTCGGCTTGGCCGGCGCGTCCTTGGCCGCCGAGCGGACGAGGCCCGCCTTCTTCGCGGCCGGGGCGGCGGGCTTGCCGGGCTTGTACAGCCACGTGTCGAAGAGCGCCGACAGCGGCTTGCCGCTGATCTTCTCCGCGTACGCCACGAAGTCGCCCACGCTCGCGTTGCCGTACTGGCGCTCCGTCGGCCAGCCCTTCAGGATCTTGAAGAAGGTCTTGTCGCCGACCTTGTTCCGCAGCGCCTGCAGGGCCAGGGCGCCACGGTCGTACACGGCACCGTGGAACTGGTTCTCCGGGCCCGGGTCCCCCGGCTTGACCTGCCAGAACGGGTCCTCGGCGGGACGCGAGGCGTAGGTGTAGTCGGCGAGCTCCTGGGCCGTGCCCTCGCCCTCCTTCTCCGACCACAGCCACTGGCTGTAGCGGGCGAAGCCCTCGTTGACCCAGATGTCCTTCCAGTTCTCCACGGAGACGCTGTCGCCGTACCACTGGTGGGCCAGCTCGTGCACCACGATGGAGACGTTGGAGCCGTTGGCGAAGGCCTTCGGGCTGTAGAACGGCCGCGTCTGGGTCTCCAGGGCGAAGCTGGTCGGCACGTTGGGCACGTAGCCGCCGAGCGCGTTGAAGGGGTACTTGCCGAAGACCTCCTCCAGCCACTCCGCGACCTCGGTGGTCCGCTCGATGCTGGCGCGCGAGGCCCCCGCGTTGTCGCCGAGGTCCTTGCTGTAGGCGTTGAGGACGGGCAGGCCGCTCTCGGTCTTGTCCGTCGTGATGTCGAACTTGCCGACGGCGAGCGTCGCGAGGTACGGCGCCTGCGGCTTGTTGGAGCGCCAGTCGAAGCGGGTCCAGCCCAGGCGCGAGCTCTGCCGCTGGAGCACGCCGTTGGAGATGGCCTGGGTGCCGTCGGGGACGGACACCGACACGTCGAAGGTCGCCTTGTCGCGCGGGTGGTCGTTGGCGGGGAACCACCAGGCGGCCGACTCCGGCTCCTGGGCCGCGACCCCGCCGTCGGGCGTGCGCTGCCAGGCGGTGAAGCCGTGGATCTTCACCTCGGAGGGCTTGCCCGCGTACCGCACGACGATCGTCACGGCGCTGCCCTTGGGCAGGCCGGACTTCGGCGTGATCTCCAGCTCCTGCTCGCCCGAGCGCGCGAACGCCGCCTTCTTGCCGTTGACGCGCACCTCGCTCACCTTCAGGCCGAAGTCGAGGTTGAAGCGCGAGAGGTCCTGCGTGGTGGTGGCGTTGATGGTCGCCGTGCCCTCGAGCAGGTCCGTCTTCGGCTGGTACTTCAGCCGCAGGTCGTAGTGCGAGACGTCGTAGCCGCCGTTGCCCGCGTCGGGGTAGTAGGAGTCGCCCACGCCGGGCGCCCCGGGCGTGAAGTCGGCAGCCGTCGCCGGGATCGCCAGGAGGAGAGAGGCGGCGAGCGCGCCCGGGGCGATGAGTCTGCTGCGGTGCACGTAAGTCTCCAAGTGATAGGCGGTGCGGGTGGATCGCGCCGGGCGACGCGGCCCCGCGCCACGGGGTGGCGAGCGGGAACGTGCCGTCCGGCGCCGTACAACTCACGATGCGATCGACCCTATTGAGCCCCGTGACCCCCAGTCATGTCCATGGCCGCATATGTCACACGATCGCCATTCGGCTGACATGTGCCAAGACGTCCCACGCACCTTTCACCGCCCCCTGCGGCCCTCTTTCCGGCCGCAGTTGACGCGTGTACCTTCCGGCCATGCCGATACGCGCGCGCATGCGCCTGCCGATGTGGAGAACGCTTCTGACGGCGGCACTGGCCGCCCTGCTCGCCACCCTCCTCGCCCCGGGCGCCGCGCACACCGCGCCGCGCACCCCGACGGCGCAGGGGACGGCGAAGGAGAGCAGACCCGTCTACTCCTACGCGGACGCGATACGCGAGTCCGTGTGGGTCGACACCCGGGTCGACGGCGACGAGGACGGCAGGACCGACCGCGTGGCCGTCGACATAGTCCGCCCCCGCGAACCCGCGCAGCACGGCCGCGAGATACCCGTGATCATGGACGCGAGCCCCTACTACGCCTGCTGCGGCCGGGGCAACGAGAGCCAGAAGAAGACCTACGACGCCGACGGCAGGCCGGTGCAGTTCCCGCTGTACTACGACAACTACTTCGTGCCCCGCGGCTACGCCTACGTCGCCGTCGACCTCACCGGAACAAACCGTTCCGACGGCTGTGTCGACATCGGCGGCCGCTCCGACATCCAGTCCGGCAAGGCCGTCGTCGACTGGCTGGGCGGCCGTGCCCGCGCCTACACCTCGCGCACCGGCGCCGAACGCGCCCGCGCCACCTGGAGCAACGGCCGCACCGGCATGATCGGCAAGAGCTACGACGGCACCATCGCCAACGGCGTCGCCGCGACCGGCGTCGAGGGCCTGGAGACCATCGTGCCGATCGGCGCCATCTCCTCCTGGTACGACTACTACTTCGCCAAGGGCGCCCCGCTGTTCAACAGCGGCCCCGACGGCCTGTCCAACGGCATCGAGAGCCCCGAGGCCCGCGCCCGCTGCGGCCGCGTGCAGGAGCGCCTCGTCCAGGGCGCGCCGCGCAGCGGCGACTGGACCCCGCTGTGGGCCGCGCGCGACTACGTCCCGGACGCCGACAAGGTACGGGCCAGTGTGTTCGCCGTGCACGGCCTCCAGGACCTGAACGTGCGCATGAAGCACTTCGGCCAGTGGTGGGACGCCCTCGGCGACGCGGGCGTGCAGCGCAAGCTGTGGCTCAGCCAGGCCGGGCACGTCGACCCCTTCGACTTCCGGCGCGCGGACTGGGTGCGCACCCTGCACCGTTGGTTCGACCACGAGCTCCTCGGCTACCGCAACGGCATCGACCGCGAGCCCATGGCCGACATCGAGCGCACCCCCGACCGGTGGACCACCGACCGCGTCTGGCCGCCCCGCGCCACCGACACCGTGACGCTCCGCCCCGCCAAGGGCACCGATCCGGGCGTCGGCACGCTCGGCACCCGCCGTGGCAAGGGCACCGAGTCCTTCACCGACGACCGGCGCCTCGGCGAGACCGACTGGGCCTCCGCCATCGACACCTCCACCCCCGCCAAGGCGGGCTTCACCACCCGGCCGCTGGCCCGCGACCTGCGCCTTTCCGGCTCCTCGAAGGTCACCGTCACCGTCACGCCGTCGGCCCGCACCGCGCACCTGAGCGCCGTACTCGTCGACGTCGGGCCCGCCGTCATCCGCGACTACGCGGCCGCGGGCGAAGGCATCACGACCCTGCCCACGCGCAGCTGCTGGGGCGCGAGCACCGACGGCGACAGCGCCTGCTTCAAGGACACCGCGGCCCGCACCAAGGCCGTCGACTACACCATCTTCAGCCGCGGCTGGGCCGACCTCGGCAACCACGCGGACGACCACCACGGCCGCCCCCTCACCCCGGGCGAACCCGTCACCATCACCCTCGACCTGGCCGCGAGCGACCACGTCGTGCCGCAGGGACACCGGCTCGCGCTGATCGTCGGCGGCACCGACCGGAACCTCATCACCGCCCCCGCCGACACCCCGACCCTCACCGTGGACCTCGCCCGCACATTCGCGCGGGTGCCGCTCGTCGGCGGCGCCAAGGCCCTCACGACCGCCCCGCACGCTACCGTTCCGCGCGAGTCCCGCCTGGACGGCGTGGCCCCCGCGCGTCCGCTGAACCCCCGACCGGGAGGCCGTACCTCATGACGTCCCGCATCCGCGTACTGGCCCTGGCCTGCGCCTGCGCCGCGCTCACCGCCCCGCTCGTGACGGCACCCGCGCAGGCCGCCGCCACCCCGCCGCGCACCGGCTTCGAAGAGAGCGGCGGGGCCCGCTGGACCAGTCAGCCCGAGGAGCAGCAGCTCCTCGCCGCCGTCGACAAGGCGAGCGCACGCGTCTCCGTCTCCCGCATCGGCACCACCGACCAGGGCAGGCCGCTCCAGCTCGTCCGCGTCGGCGAGCGCCGCACCGCGTCCACCGTGCTCCTCGTGTGCAGCCAGCACGGTGACGAACCGTCGGGCCGCGAGGCCTGCCTGAGCACGGTCCGCGACCTCGCCTACGCCAAGGACGCGAAGACCCGGCGGTTCCTGTCCCGCACCACGCTGCTCGTCGTCCCCACCGCCAACCCGGACGGCCGGGCCGCGAACACCCGAGGCAACTCCGACGGCGTCGACATCAACCGCGACCACATCGCCCTCAAGACCGCCGAGGCCCGCGCGCTCGCCGCCGTCATCCGCGACCGCGCCCCCGACGCCCTCTACGACCTGCACGAGTACGGCGCGACGCCGAAGTACTACGACAAGGACCTGTTCGACCTGTGGCCGCGCAACCTCAACACCGATGACGCGGTGCACCGGGAGGCCGAGCAGCTCTCCCGCGACTACGTCCGGCCCGCCGCCACCGCCGACGGCTACACCACCGGCACCTACGGCATCTGGACCGACCCCGTCACCGGCGAGCCCGTCAAACAGGTCGCGGGCGACGGCCAGGAACGCATCCTGCGCAACGTCTCCGGCATCAAACACGCCGCGGGCCTGCTCATCGAAAGCCGCGTCGACCCCCTCACCGAACAGGAGAAGAACGACCCGGCCCACAACAACCGCCGCCGCGTCCACTCCCAACTCTCCGCCCTGAAGGGCCTGTTCAGCTACGCCGACGCGCACAGGTGGCGCCTGGAGGCCGCCACCACCGCGTCCCGCCTCAAGGGCCTGCGCGACCGAGGTCCCGTCTACCTCGGCGGCGCCGACAACGACCCGGCCGAGCCCGCCGAGGTCATCCAGGACCCGGCCTGCGGCTACCGCCTGACCCCGGAGCAGTACGCCGACGTCAAGGACGAACTCGACCTGCACGGCGTGAGCGCGCGCGGCGACGGCCACGGCGGCGCCCTGGTCCCGCTGCGCCAGCCCGCACGCGCCCTGGTGCCGCTGCTGCTCGACGCCCGTGCCGCCTACCACCTCGTCACGGGACAGCCCGACACCGACTGTTGAGCCCGGCGGGGACACGTCACATGTGGTAGGGGGTTAGCGGAGAGAAGAACAACCGACGAACCGTCAGCCGTGATCACTCCGCGAAAGGTGCACACGTGACGCAGGAACCCCAGAAGCCGGTCGCCGGAGGAGGCCCGCCACTGTCCGTGGGGGGCCACTCCGGCGGCCGCTCCCCCCAGACCGACCGGGTGGTGTTCGGCGTCACCGCCGTCCTCACCCTCGCCTTCGTGGTGTGGGGCGCCACGGCCACGGACACGCTCGAAGACGTCTCGTCGGACATGCTCGGGGGCCTGATCCACAACGGCGGCTGGGCCTTCATGCTGGCCGCGTCCGGCTTCGTGGTCTTCGCCCTGTGGCTCGCCGTCAGCCGCTACGGGAAGATCACGCTGGGCCGGGAGGGTGAGGAACCCGAGTTCCGCACCGTGTCCTGGGTCGCGATGATGTTCAGCGCGGGCATGGGCATCGGCCTGATGTTCTACGGAGTGAGCGAGCCGCTCGCCCACTTCACCAAGCCGCCGCCCGGCACCCACCCCGACGACCAGGCCGCCGCCATGGAGACCTCCATGGCGACGACGCTCTTCCACTGGACGCTGCACCCCTGGGCGATCTACGCCGTCGTCGGCCTCGCCATCGCGTACAGCACGTTCCGGCGCGGCAGGCGCCAGACCATCAGCTCCGTCTTCGTCCCGCTCATCGGCGAGAAGCACGCCCACGGCGCGTGGGGCCGCGTCATCGACATCCTCGCCATCTTCGCCACCCTCTTCGGCTCCGCCGCCTCCCTCGGCCTCGGCGCGCTGCAGATCGGCAGCGGCTTCGAAGAGCTGGACTGGATGGACAAGGCGAGCACCGGCCTGCTCGTCGCCATCATCGCGGTCCTGACCGTCGCGTTCGTGGCGTCCGCGGTCTCCGGCGTCGAGAAGGGCATCCAGTGGCTCTCGAACATCAACATGGTGCTCGCGCTGCTCCTGGTCGTCTTCGTGTTCATCGCGGGGCCCACCGTCATCGTCCTGGACCTGCTGCCCACCTCCATCGGCGCCTACCTGGGCGACCTGCCGCAGCTCGTCGGGCGCACCGAGGCGTCCAGCGGTGACGGCGTCTCGGACTGGCTGGGCAGCTGGACCGTCTTCTACTGGGCGTGGTGGATCTCCTGGACGCCGTTCGTCGGCATGTTCATCGCCCGCATCAGCCGGGGCCGTACGATCCGGCAGTTCGTCGGCGGCGTGATCCTGGTGCCGAGCACGGTCAGCCTGCTGTGGTTCGCCGTCTTCGGCGGCAGCGCCATGAAGGTCAAGGAGGGCGGCGGCCTGAAGGGCGACACCACGCCCGAGGCGCAGCTGTTCGGGCTGCTGCACGAGTACCCGATCGCCACCGCGACGAGCCTGCTCGTGATGATCCTCGTCGGCATCTTCTTCGTGTCCGGGGCGGACGCCGCGTCCATCGTCATGGGCACGCTCTCCCAGAAGGGCTCGCTCGAACCCGGCCGCCTCGTCGTCGTCTTCTGGGGCGTCGTCACGGGCGCGGTCGCCGCCGTCATGCTGCTCATCGGCGACGGCAAGGACAACGCGCTCACCGGGTTGCAGAACCTGACGATCCTCGTGGCCGCGCCCTTCGTCCTCGTGATGATCGGGATGTGCGTGGCGCTGATGAAGGACCTGCGCCACGACCCGCTGATCGTGCGCGGCGAACACGGCACGGACGCCGTGGAGCGGGCCGTCCTCGCCGGTCACGAGCAGTACGACGGGGACTTCGAGCTCCAGATCGGCCCGAGCGACAGCACGGACGCCGAGACCGGCGGCGACACCCCGTCGCCGCGGCCCGACCCCGCCCGCTGAAGCGACCGCCGCCCTGGGTGCGCGCTGGCGTGACCCGCCCCGGAGGCCCTGACCTCCGGGGCGGGCCCACCCTCCGGGCCGGGTCCACCCTCCGGGCCGGGTCCACCCTCCGGGGCGGGTTCACCCGAGGGCGGGCCCGGCTGAGGCGAAGACCCCGGCCGGCCCACCGGGGCCCCGCCCTGCTCGGCCTGCGGCGCCTCCAAGCGCTTCGCTGGAATTGCCGCGCTGGGCCGTCGATCGCCTGCGGGACCGTCGTGGCCGGTCGCGCCCGCGCGGCGGAGCCGCATATCGGCACAGCCCCGCGCCCCTTCGGGGCGCTGCCTGCTCGGCCTCTCCGCCTACTCCGCCCGCGGCGCCCGGTCCGGCTCCTCCGTCAGGAGGTCCGCCGCCGCCCGCGCGCAGCCCCACGCCACCGTGACACCCGCCCCGCCGTGCCCGTAGTTGTGCACGAGGACCCGCCCGTCGTGCGTGCGCTCGCGCTCCAGGCGCACGGAGGGCCGCGCGGGCCGCAGCCCCACCCGGTGACCGATGATCCGCGCCCCGCCGATCTCCGGGCGCACCCGGGCACAGCGCGCCACGATGGCCTCCGCCACCGCCGGATCCGGCTCCAGGGACCACGAGCCGTCCTCGGCGGTACCGCCGAGGACGAGGCCGCGGGGCTGCGGCAGGAAGTACGTCGTCTCGTGCGACGCGCTGTCCGCGGCCGTGAACCACGTCCGGATCCCCGGGTTCTCCACCAGGACCAGCTGCCCGCGCACCGGCCGCACCGACGCGTCGGGCACCAGGCTCCGCGCGCCCAGGCCCGAGCAGTTGACGACGTGCCGCGCCTCGGCCAGCGGCTCGGCGAGCGACGCGGCCGCCCTGACCTCCACGGACCCGCCCGTCGCGCGCAGGCGGCTCCGCAGCCACCCCAGATGCGCCGGCATGTCGATCAGCGGCAGCCGTGCCCACAGGCCGACGCCCGCGTACTCCTCGGCCGTCGTCGCCCTCAGCCCCGGCACCCGCTTCGCCCACGGGCCGAGCGTGTCCAGGCCCGTCTCGGCGTGTACGCCCTCGACCACGCGTACGCCCGTGCGCTCCGGGTCGGCCGCCAACTCCCGGTAGCGCTCCAGGGATACGAGCGACCAGTCACCGACCAGGCCCTCCGGCTCGATGCGGTACGGCCACCACAGGCCGCCCGCAACAGCCGAGGTCGTGCGCTCCGCGGGCTCCCGCGTCCACACCCGCACCCGGTGTCCGCGCTCCGCGAGCACCACCGCGGTGGTGAGCCCCGCGACGCCGCCTCCCACCACGATCACATCCGTGTCATCGCCATGCGTCATCCCCGAAACGTAGCGGAACCCCGCAAGGGGAGCGCAGACGCCCCCACAGGTGGGGATACTCACACCATGCTTGCCGAGTACGCGACCTTCGGCCTGGCCCCGGCGATGCGCGCCGGTGGAGTTCTCGCGAGCGGTGCCTACCAAGTGCACCGCGACTTCGTCGACTTCGTGGTGAACGGCCGTCCGCTGCTGTTCCAGCTCGCCGACCTCGACGCCGTCTCCCCGCTCGCGTCCGACATCCCCCCGGCGATCTTCACCACGCATGTGCGCAGGCTCCTCCTGGAGGCGGACCCGCCGCTGCTCGACGGCCGGTACGTCATCTACGGCTGTCCCGAGTGCGAGGGCCTGGAGTGCGGCGCCGTCACGGCCGTCATCGAGCGCGCCGACGACGACTACGTGTGGCGTGACTTCGCCTGGCAGACCTCCGACCACGCCGACCTGGAGCTGAACGGCTACCGCGGCATAGGTCCGTTCCGCTTCCACGGCGGGGAGTACCGCGAACAGCTCGGCCGCCTGCTCACCGGCGACGATCCGGGCGCCGTGCGACGGCGCGTGCTCCTGGTCGGGGCGCGCGTCGCGCTGCTCGCGAAGCTCGCCGCGGCCCTGCGCACCATCGGCATCGGCGCGGAGATCGCCGCGGACGCGGCGGGCGTACCGGCGGAGGAGCTGCGCACGTACGGGGCCGTGGCGTTCGGGCAGGCCGTGCCCGAGGGGGTGCGGGGCTCCGTGCGGGAGGCCTTCGAGCGGGCCGGGGTCGACGTCGCGTACGTCGACGGGCTCGCGCCGATCGTGCCGCTGCTCGTCGCGCAGATCGAGTACGCCCTGGACCCCGGGCCCGCGGCGCGGCGCCTGGCGCGGCTCGCGGTCACGGACGGGGCGGTGGTCACCGAGGTCACGTCGCCGTGCCGGGTGCGGCTCACGGCCTACCGGGTGGGGCGGCTGCGCCGGGCCCGCGTCCACGAGGTCTTCGACGAGGTCCTGGAGCCCGGGGAGCACCGGGTGGCCCTGCCGGGCGGGGCGCCGTACGTGGTGGCGCGGAGCTCCGACGCGGTCCTGGTGGCCGCCGCCGCCCCCGGCTGCCCCGACGCGTAGCGCTTCCCCCGCCGTCGTGGTCCGGGGGCAACCGTCACAGCCCAGGGCAGCGGTTAGGCTCGAACCCTGATGAATGGAACCCTCGTCGCCAAGCAACTCGCCGCCGGCCACGGCGACCGCTCCCTCTTCGAGGGACTCGACCTCGTCGTCGCCCCCGGTGACGTCATCGGCCTCGTCGGCGCGAACGGCGCCGGCAAGTCCACCCTGCTCCGCCTGCTCGCGGGCGTCGACGCCCCGGAGTCCGGCCGGATCAGCCTGTCGCCGCCCGCGGCGATCGTCGGACACCTGCCGCAGGAGCCGGACCGCCGCCCGGGCGAGACGATCCGCGCGTTCCTCTCCCGCCGCACCGGCGTCACCGCCGCCCAGCAGGCCATGGACGAGGCCACCGAGGGGCTCGTCGCGGGCGCGCCCGGCGCCGACGACGCCTACGCGGCGAGCCTGGAGCGCTGGCTGGCCCTCGGCGGCGCCGACCTGGACGAGCGCGCGGAGGACGTCGCGCAGTCCCTCGGGCTCGCCGTGGGCCTCGACCAGACGATGACCTCGCTGTCCGGCGGCCAGGCCGCCCGCGCGGGCCTGGCCTCGCTGCTGCTCTCCCGCTACGACATCTTTCTCCTCGACGAGCCCACCAACGACCTGGACCTCGCGGGCCTGGAGCGCCTGGAGGAGTTCGTGCGCGGCCTGCGCGCGGGCACCGTGGTCATCAGCCACGACCGCGAGTTCCTGTCCCGCACCGTCACCAAGGTCCTCGAACTCGACCTGGCGCAGCAGCAGATCAACCTCTACGGCGGCGGCTACGACGCCTATCTGGAGGAGCGCGAGGTCGCCCGCCGCCACGCCCGCGAGGACTACGAGGAGTACGCCGACAAGAAGTCGGCCCTCCAGGACCGGGCCCAGATGCAGCGGACCTGGATGGACAAGGGCGTGAAGAACGCCCGCCGCAAGGCCACCGACAGCGACAAGCTGGGCCGCAAGTTCCGCAGCGAGGCCAGCGAGAAGCAGGCCGCGAAGGCCCGTCAGACGCAGCGGATGCTGGAGCGGCTCGACGTCGTGGAGGAGCCGCGCAAGGAGTGGCAGCTGCGCATGGAGATCGCCGCGGCCCCGCGCTCGGGCGCCGTGGTCGCCACGTTGCGCGACGCGATGGTGCGCCGCGGCCCGTTCACGCTCGGCCCGGTGCACCTCCAGCTCGACTGGGCCGACCGCGTCGCCATCACCGGCGCGAACGGCTCCGGCAAGACGACGCTGCTGCGCGCCCTGCTCGGCCGTACCCCCGTGGACGAGGGGCACGCCACGCTCGGCTCCGGCGTCGTGGTGGGCGAGGTCGACCAGGCGCGGGCCCTCTTCCACGGCGAGGAGACGCTGCTCGACGCCTTCCGCGCGGCCGTGCCCGACACCGAACCGGCCGAGATCCGCACGCTCCTCGCCAAGTTCGGCCTGAAGGCCGAGCACGTGCTGCGCTCCGCGGCGACGCTCTCCCCGGGCGAGCGCACCCGCGCCGCGCTCGCGCTGCTCCAGGGCCGGGGCGTGAACCTCCTGGTCCTCGACGAGCCGACGAACCACCTCGACCTGCCCGCCATCGAACAGCTGGAGTCCGCGCTCGACACCTACGAGGGCACGCTGCTCCTGGTGACGCACGACCGCCGCATGCTGGACGCCGTACGCGTCACCCGCCGCCTGGAGGTAACAGACGGCAAGGTGACCGAACGGCGCGCCCCGTAGGGGCGCGGGGAACTGCGCGACCAGCCACAAACGGCCCGCAGACACCCCACACGCGATGCACCTAACGGCGCTTGGGGTCGACCAACCCGGCCCGGCGCAGCGCCTCCGCCATCGCGTCGTTCGCAGGCGGCGGCCCCTGCCGAGGGGTGCTCCCCTTGGCACGGCCACCCCGGTTCTGCTGCCCCCCGCGGGGCTGCGGCGGCCGCCCGCCACGCTCCCTGCGCTCACCCGGGGCGGAGCCCTTGGCGGGCTCGTCGTCCAGACGCAGCGTCAGCGACACGCGCTTGCGCGGCACGTCGACGTCCAGGACCTTCACCTTCACGATGTCGCCCGGCTTCACCACGTCCCGCGGGTCCTTGACGAAGGTCTTGGACATCGCGGAGACGTGCACCAGGCCGTCCTGGTGGACGCCGACGTCGACGAACGCGCCGAACGCCGCGACGTTCGTGACCACGCCCTCCAGCACCATCCCCGAGGACAGGTCGCCGATCTTCTCGACGCCTTCCTTGAACGTGGCCGTCTTGAAGGCGGGCCGCGGGTCGCGACCGGGCTTCTCCAGCTCCTTGAGGATGTCCGTGACGGTCGGCAGACCGAAGACGTCGTCCACGAAGGCGGTGGGCTTCAGGGCGCGCAGCGTCGCCGTGCTGCCGATGAGGGACGGCACGTCGACGCCCGCCTCCTTCACCATCCGCCGCACCACCGGGTACGCCTCGGGGTGCACGCTGGAGGCGTCCAGCGGGTCGTCGCCGCCGCGGATGCGCAGGAAGCCCGCGCACTGCTCGTACGCCTTCGGGCCGAGGCGCGCGACGTCCTTGAGGGCCTTGCGGTTCCGGAAGGGGCCGTTCGCGTCGCGGTGCGCCACGATGTTCTCGGCGAGGCCGGAGCCGATGCCGGAGACGCGGGCGAGCAGCGGGGCGGAGGCCGTGTTCACGTCCACGCCCACGCCGTTCACACAGTCCTCGACGACCGCGTCGAGGGAGCGGGAGAGCTTCACCTCGGACAGGTCGTGCTGGTACTGGCCGACGCCGATGGACTTCGGGTCGATCTTCACCAGCTCGGCGAGCGGGTCCTGCAGGCGGCGCGCGATGGAGACGGCGCCGCGCAGCGACACGTCCAGGTCGGGCAGCTCCTGGGAGGCGAAGGCGGAGGCCGAGTACACCGAGGCGCCCGCCTCGGAGACCATCACCTTGGTGAGCTTCAGCTCCGGGTGCCTGCCGATCAGGTCGGCGGCGAGCTTGTCGGTCTCACGCGACGCCGTGCCGTTGCCGATCGCGACCAGGTCGACCGAGTGCTCCTGAGCGAGGCGCGCGAGCTTGGCGAGGGACTCGTCCCACTTGTTCGCCGGGACGTGCGGGTAGATCGTGTCGGTCGCCACGACCTTGCCGGTCGCGTCCACGACGGCGACCTTCACACCCGTACGGAAACCCGGGTCGAGGCCGAGCGTCGCGCGCGTGCCCGCGGGGGCGGCGAGCAGCAGGTCGCGCAGGTTCGACGCGAAGACGCGCACGGCCTCGTCCTCGGCCGCGGTGCGCAGGCGCAGCCGCAGGTCGATGCCGAGGTGCACCAGGATGCGGGTGCGCCAGGCCCAGCGGACCGTGTCCGTCAGCCACTTGTCGCCGGGGCGGCCGCGGTCGGCGATGCCGAAGCGCTGGGCCACCGTCCCCTCGTACGACGACGGCACGGCGGGGCCCTCCGGGGCCTCCTCCGGCTCCAGGACGAGGTCGAGGACGTCTTCCTTCTCGCCGCGCAGCATGGCGAGGATCCGGTGCGAGGGCAGCTCCGTGAACGGCTCGGCGAAGTCGAAGTAGTCGGCGAACTTCGCCCCCGCCTCCTCCTTGCCCGCCCGCACCTTGGCGGCGAGCCGCCCGCGCACCCACATGCGCTCGCGCAGCTCGCCGATCAGGTCGGCGTCCTCGGAGAACCGCTCCGTGAGGATGGCCCGGGCGCCGTCGAGCGCGGCCTGCGCGTCCGCGACGCCCTTGTCGGCGTCGACGAACGCGGCGGCGGCCGCGAGCGGCTCCACACCCGGGTCCCCGAGCAGGCCGTCGGCCAGCGGCTCCAGGCCCGCCTCGCGGGCGATCTGCGCCTTGGTGCGCCGCTTGGGCTTGTACGGCAGATAGATGTCCTCGAGGCGGGCCTTGGTGTCGGCCTCGCGGATGCGCGCCTCCAGGTCGTCGGTGAGCTTGCCCTGCTCGCGCACCGATTCGAGGATGGCGGCGCGCCGCTCCTCCAGCTCGCGCAGATAGCGCAGGCGCTCCTCGAGCGTGCGCAGCTGCGCGTCGTCGAGCGACTCGGTCGCCTCCTTGCGGTAGCGCGCGATGAAGGGCACCGTCGACCCGCCGTCGAGCAGGTCGACGGCGGCCTTGACCTGCCGCTCCCGCACGCCGAGTTCCTCGGCGATCCTGCTTTCGATGGACGCTGGAGTGGACGTCTGCAAAGGTGCCACGTTCCGGTACCGCCTTCTCACTGAGGTTGCCCGGCAATTGTGGCAGGTGGCACGGACAGCGGGGCAGTCAGACCCGGCGGGTCCGCCCCGGCCGTCGCGTGCGTCCGGCGCCGCCGCGCCCGGAACGAGAGGCTCCGCCGAAGAGCCGGGCCAGTGCCCTGAACGGCAGCGTCACCACCGTCGCGATGGCAGCCCCGATCTGTCGCAGCACGTCCGCGATCGCACGGAACACGTGGATCTCCTTTCGGCACGCGGCCCGCGACGGTCGGCGGGCCGGGGCCGGACGAGTACCGCGGAAACCGCGTGCCATGCCCGCACCCCGGGCCCTCCCGGTGGCGCTACGCCTTGCCGAGCAGGTCCGCGGGGAACGCCCCCGCGCGCAGCGCCGCCCCGGCGAAGGCGCCGCCCAGCTCGGTGAGCCGCTCGACCCCGGCCTCGCCCAGGTGTGCGTACGGCGCCCGGTCCAGGCGGTCGGTACGCTCCTCGACGGCCTGCCGCAGCTCCACGCCCGCCTGCGTCAACTCGCCCTCGGCGTCCAGGAGTCCGCGCTCCCGCAGCCGCTCCACGGCCCCGTCCCAGTCCTCCTGGGTCCAGCCGCGCGTGACCAGGTTCCGCCCCGGTGTCATGCCCTTGCCGGTCGCGGTGTGGCTCACCAGGGCCTCCACGGCGTCGAGTTCGGCGTCCAGGAGGGCGGCCAGGTGTCCGTCGCCCCGGTGTTCGCGCAGCAGCGTCGCGGCGTGCCAGTACGCCAGGTGCGGCGCGTCGGGCACGGGCAGGTCGGCGTGGGCCGCGTACAGCGGGCGCGCGCTGCGGACGCAGGCCTCCGTGGCGCGCAGCGCGAGCCGCGCCGCCTCGGCCATCTCCGGTGATGCGACGGCCTCGTCACCGAGCAGCCGCCGCAGCGTCGTGTCGACGGCCCGCAGCCGCGCCGCGAGGACGTCCTCGGGAGCGGCGGCGCGCCACACCGCGGGGACGTGCGCGGCGACGGCCTCCGGCTTGTAGTTGAAGAAGGCCGCCGTCACCGTCCCGGCGCCGACGGCGCCCATCGCCGCCGCGCGCGCGGCGAAGTTGACGGCCCTGGGGTGGGTGATCCCCAGGGCGCCCAGCTCCCGTCCCAGGTCGGGGGAGAAGTAGTGGGTGGAGTGCAGGGCGTTGAGCACGCTGTGACAGCGTCGTCCCGCGCGCGGGTGGAGCGCCGCACCGGTCGCGGACGGGCCCGTGGAAGTGGCCGTGGGGCCCGTGGGGGAGGCCGTGGGAGAGGTCATGCCCGTACGCTACCGACTGGTTGGTATGACGTGAAGGGCGGGGCCGCCGCACCCCGCGCCCCGCGGACCGGCCGGACCCGCGTGGCAGGAAGGGTGGGGTACCCGTCATTGCGGCCGTCCCGCGCTGCCCCAAGAATCGAGGGCATGGCGCAGCGAACCGTCCTGGTCGTCCTCTTCGAAGGCGTACAGAGTCTCGACGTCACCGGCCCCGTGGAGGTCTTCGGCGGGGCCACCGGGCCCACGGGCGACCCCGCGTACCGGGTGTGCACCGCCTCCCTGGACGGCGCGCCCGTGCGCACGTCCAGCGGCCTCACCCTGGTCCCGGACCACGCCCTCGCGGACGCCCCCGCGCCGCACACCCTGCTCGTGCCCGGCGGCATCGGCACCCGCCCGGACGGCCCCGACCTGGTCGACTGGGTGCGCACCCACGGCCCCCGCGCCCAGCGGCTCGTCTCGGTGTGCACCGGGGCGATCGTGCTCGCCCGCGCGGGCCTGCTCGACGGCCGCCGGGCGACGACCCACTGGGCGTACTGCGACACGCTGGCCCGCGACCACCCGGCCGTCCACGTGGAGCCGGACCCGATTTACGTACGCGACGGACACGTGGCGACCTCGGCGGGCGTCACGGCGGGCATCGACCTCGCGCTCGCCCTGGTCGAGGAGGACCTGGGCCGGGCCATGGCGCTCACCATCGCCCGCCACCTGGTCGTGTTCCTGCGCAGGCCCGGCAACCAGGCGCAGTTCAGCGCCCAGCTCGCCGCGCAGACCGCCCGCCGCGAGCCGCTGCGCGAGGTCCAGCAGTGGATCACCGAGCACCCCGACGACGACCTCTGCGTCGAGAGGCTGGCCGAGCGCGCCCGGCTCTCGCCGCGCCACTTCGCCCGTGCCTTCCAGGCGGAGACCGGCACGACGCCCGGCAAGTACGTCGACCGCGTCCGCGTCGAGCACGCGCGCCGGCTCCTGGAGGACACCTCGCGCGGCGTCGAGGAGGTCTCCCGCGCCTGCGGCTACGGCACCCCGGAGGCGATGCGCCGCGCCTTCCTCAAGGCGCTCGGCACCTCACCCGCGGAGTACCGCCGCCGCTTCCACGCACCCCTGCCCGAGACCCACCCCATCACCCTCCAGGAGTCCGCATGCAGATAGCCATCGCCCTCTACGAGCGCTTCACCGCCCTGGACGCCATCGGTCCCTACCAGACGCTCAGCGGCATCCCGGACGCCCAGGTCGTCTTCGTGGCCGAGCGCACCGGGCCGGTGCGCGACGACAGCGGGCAGCTCGCCGTCGTCGCCGACAAGACCTTCGACGAGGTCCCGCACCCGGACGTGCTCGTCGTCCCCGGCGGCCCCGGCCAGAGCGACCAGATGGACAACGGACCGCTCCTCGACTGGCTGCGCACCGCGGACACGACCAGCACCTGGACGACGTCCGTGTGCACCGGCTCCCTCGCGCTCGCCGCCGCCGGACTCCTCGAAGGCCGCACCGCGACCTCCCACTGGCTCGCCCTGGGCGAACTGGCGAAGCTCGGCGTCACCCCCTCCGAGGAGCGGGTGGTCTTCGACGGCAAGTACGTGACGGCCGCCGGTGTCTCCTCCGGCATCGACATGGGCCTCGCGCTCGTCGGCAGGATCGCCGGGGACGAGCGCGCCCAGACCGTCCAGCTCATCACCGAGTACGACCCGCAGCCGCCCTACGACGCGGGCTCGCCGAAGAAGGCGCCCGCCCACCTCGTCGCGATGTTCCGCGAGCAGACCCGGTTCAAGGACGCCCCGGCGTAGCCGCACCCTCCGGCACGGTCCAGGTGAAGCGCGGCTGCCTGCGCTCCAGGAAGGCGGCGACGCCCTCGGCGGTGTCGCCGCTGCCGCGCGCCTGGTCCGCCCAGTGGGCGTCCCGGTCGGCGCGGCCCGCCGCGAACTCCTTGGCCGCCGCCTGCGTCAGGAGCGAGCGGGAGGCGAGGACCCGCGTGAACTCCTTCACGCGCGCGTCCAGTTCACCGCCGGGCAGGACCTCGTCCGCCAGGCCCGTCCGCAGCGCCCGCGCCGCGCTGATCGCCTCGCCCGAGAACAGCAGGTACTTCGCCGTGGCCGGGCCGACCAGGGTGGCCAGGCGGCGCGTCGACGAGGCCGGGTAGACGATGCCCAGCTTCGCGGGAGTGACCGCGAACGAGGCGCCCTCGTCCGCGAACCGCAGGTCACAGGCCGCCGCGAGCTGGCAGCCGCCGCCCACGCAGTACCCGCGCACCGCCGCGAGCGTCGGCTTCGGAAAGGCCGCCAGGGCCTCCTCCGCGAGGACCGCGAGCTCCTGCGGGCGACCGGGCTCGGCGCGCAGCGAGGAGATGTCGGCGCCCGCGCAGAAGGTGTCGCCCGCACCGGTGAGGACGAGCGCGCGCACCGCGGGGTCGGCGGCCAGCGCGTCGAGCAGCGGCGGCAGCGCGCGCCACATGTCCGCCGTCATGGCGTTGCGTTTGGCCGGATGGTCGATGACGACGGTGGCGACGCCGTCTGCGACGGCCTGCCTCAGCTGCGGCTCCATGCGCCGGATGCTATCCGCACCGTACGAACGTACGATCAAGAAGGGGCGGCTTCGCACAGCGGACGGAGGCGCTCATGTTCGGACGCGGCAAGGCGCGCGCCACGGCGCGCGACACGGCTGGTGACCCGGAGGGGGCCGGCGGCGCGGACCCCCGGTCCCTCAGCCGCAGCTTCGGCTGGCTGGCACTGCTCGGCGCCGTTCTGGCCGTCGGCGGGCTCGTCGGCCTGGTCTATGCCGGTGTCGCCACGCTCACCTCGATGCTCCTGTTCGGCTGGCTGCTGCTCGTCGGCGGCATCGTCGCGCTGTTGCACGCGGTGCAGTCGCGGGGCACCAGCTTCTTCTGGCTCGGCGTGGTGGTCGCCGCGCTGAACCTCGCGGCGGGCTTCGTCGTGATCCGCAGGCCGGACGTGGCCGCCGAGGCGCTGACGATGTTCGCGGCGCTGCTGTTCCTCACCGGCGGTGTGTTCCGCCTGGTGGGCAGCCTGGTGGTACGCGGCCCGCAGATGGCCGTGACGCTGCTGCAAGGCGCCTTCGGCGTCCTGCTCGGCGTCCTTGTGCTCGCCGGGTGGCCGAGCAGCAGCCAGTACGTCATCGGCACCTTCTTCTCGCTCGCGCTGCTCTTCGACGGCCTCGGGCTCCTCGCCACGGGCATCGGCGCCCGGCGCATCATCAGCCTGGTGTCGGACCGCGTGGGGGACGGCGGGGGCGGGCCCCAGGAAGCCGTACAACCTGAAGAACCTGTGAAGGCAGCACAAGAAGGGCAGGACCAGTCGCGCAACTGACGCGGCCATGCGGCCCCGGTCAAATCCCGTCGATACTCGCTGACTTCTGGTCAGTAGTGCGGTCCGGACCAGTGCGTTCCCAACACTCGACGTGTGGTGACAATCGAGCGCGAGGGCGGCGACCGGGCGATGGGGAACGACGGGAGGGGGCCGGGCCCGCTCCCGCGGGGCAGTGGGCCCGTGCCGTACGAAGGGGTGTGGCGGTTCACCGCGCCCGCCGTCGACGCGTCCGTGCCCCAGGCACGGCACGCGGTGCGCGACCTGCTCGCGCGCCAAGGCGTACCGGCCCCCGACGACCTGGTGCAGGGCCTGCTGTTGATCGTCTCCGAGCTGGTCACCAACGCGGTGCGGCACGCGGCGCTCCTGTCGCCGACGCTCGCCGTGGAGGTCGCGGTCGGCGCCGAGTGGGTACGGGTGTCCGTCGAGGACAACCACCCCTACCGCCCGACCGCCCTGGTGGCCGACCACGGCCAGACCGGCGGGCGCGGCCTGCTCCTGGTGCGGGAGATCACCCGCGAGGCGGGCGGCGCCTGCGACGTCGAGCACACGGCGAGCGGGGGCAAGGTGATCTGGGCCGCCCTGCCCCTGAAGCCGAACGGAGCCTAGGGCCCGCCGAACGGCGCCTATAGGGCCCGCCGGACGGGCCCCGGCGGCGGGCGCGGCGGTCTACCAGCCCGCGCCCGCGCCCGTCAGCTCCTTGATGGCGGGCCGCGCCGCGTCCAGGACCGTCATGAACCACGCGGAGAACGGGCCCTGCGCGTGCCGCTCGGCCAGCTCGCCGGCCGTCACGAACACCGTCTCGCCCACCTCGGACGGGTCGGGTCGCAGCTCGGCCTGCACCATGCCGACGAACAGGTGGTTGTACTCCTGCTCCACCAGGCCGGACTCCGGATCCGGGTGGTTGTAGCGCACGGTGCCCGCCTCGGCGAGCAGCGACGGCGAGACGCCGAGCTCCTCGAAGGTGCGCCGGGCCGCCGCCGCGAACGGCGCCTCGCCGGGGTAGGGGTGGCCGCAGCAGGTGTTGGACCACACGCCGGGGGAGTGGTACTTGCCGAGCGCCCGCTGCTGGAGCAGCAGGCGGCCCTGCTCGTCGAAGAGGAAGACGGAGAACGCCCGGTGCAGCCGGCCGGGTGCCTGGTGCGCGGCCAGCTTCTCCGCCGTGCCGATGGTCCTGCCGTCCTCGTCGACGAGCTCAAGCAGGATTGTCTCCTCGGTGCCGTCCGACGAGCTGTGCGCCGCGGTGGCAGGTGTGATCGGCATACCCATCCTTCGCTTCGGTCTCGGAGCTCAAGTCTGCCGTACGACACCGGTGCGCCCGGCACTCCGGGGGCCCCGCATGTCCCGTCCGCAACGCTGCGAACGGGACACGCGGGAACGGCGCGATCAGACGCCGAACGCCGCCGGATAGCTGATCGTCCCGCGCGGGACGCCCGCCGGACCGGCCTGTTCGCCGGGCCCGTCGAGGACCAGCGCCATCATCGTCTCGTCCGGCACCTCGAAACTTGGCTTGATCCCGTACCGCGACGCCGGAGCGAAGCCGAACCGCGGGTAGTAGTCGGGGTGGCCGAGGACGAGGACCAGATGCTCGCCCCGGGCGCGCGCGGCGCTCAGGACGGCGCGCACCACCGCACTACCGGCGCCCGTGCGCTGGTAGGAGGGGAGCACGGCCACGGGCGCCAGGCACAGCGCCGGAGCGCCGTCCACGTGGCAGCGGGTGATGAGGGCGTGCGCCACCACCTCGCCCGCGGGGGTCTCGGCGACGTACGACATGCCGTCGAGCCAGGCACCGGCGTCCGCGCGCAGCGCGTCCACCAGGTCGGCCTCCGCCTCGGTGGGGAAGGCCGCCGCGTTCACGGCGTGCACGGCCGCCCGGTCGGCGCCGGACGCCGCCTCGGGCCGGGTGCGCCAGGCGTCGCCCGCGGGGCGCAGGACGTACCCGGTGTAGCCGTACTCGGCCGCGTGGTCGCGCCGCAGCGCGAGTTCCTCGCGGGTGGCGGCGAGCGCCTCGGCCATGCCCGGCGCCCCGGGGTCGGCCGCGTCGGCGCGCGCCCGCAGCGGGGCGTAGTACGCCTCCCAGTCCGACTCAGGCTGGCGTACGACGCCGAGGACGGAGTATCCGGCGGCGAGCGCGGCCCGGGTGTTCTCCTCTGCGGTCCGCAGCGCGTAGTGCCGGTCCCAGAAGGCGCGGGCGGCTGTGGACGGCGTCCCGGTGGTCCACTCGCACTCGGTGACGACGAGCGTGCCGCCCGGCGCGAGCAGCCGCCGCCAGGAGCGCAGGGCGGTGTCGAAGCCGATGCTGTAGGCCGAACTCTCGGCCCAGACGAGGTCGAAGGACCCGTCGGGGTAGGGGAGTGCGCCCATGTCGGCGGCGACGGCGTGGACGGAGTCGGCGAGCCCGCGGCTCCGCGCGGCGGCGCGGAGCTCGTCGAGGAAGGGCTCGTGCAGGTCGACGGCCGTCACCTCGGCACCGGAAGCGCCCGCCTCGGCGGCGAGCAGGAGCGCGGCCCTGCCGGGACCGCAGCCCAGGTCGAGGACGCGCGGACGCTCGGGCAGCTCACCGGCGAGGGCGAGCAGGCGCCGGGTGGTGGCGTCGGAGCCGGGGCCCTGCCGGGGCAGGCCGTGGTGCAGGGCGAAGAAGGCGTCGTGGACGGAGTTCTGGATCTTGTCGTGAGACAACGGGAAACCCTTGAGTAGAGGGCCCGGCCGCCGTGGGGTACGCGCGCGGTGCGGAACGTACGGAGAAGGTCAGCCGTGAGCCCGGGAAGTGGGGATGAACGCGTCGCCACGCAGTGCGGCGAGGACCGCGACAGTCATCAACCCACCTCCTTCTGTGTCCGCGGGGACTCGCGTCCCCTGGCTGCTCGGGTGCCCACTCAAGGCCTTGGCCACTATAACACCGTCAGTGACAGAGCTTCGGCTCGTGCTCGGCGTGACCGCTCGGCTCCAGCTGGAACGTGCAGTGCTCGACGTCGAAGTGGTCGCCCAGGCAGCCCTGGAGGTCGTGCAGCACCTTCTCGTGGCCGACGGCACTGAGCGTCTCGGGGCTCACCACGACGTGCGCGGAGAGCACGGGCATGCCCGAGGTGATGGTCCAGGCGTGCAGGTCGTGGACGTCCTCGACGCCGGGCAGGGCCAGCATGTGGGCCCGCACCTCGGCCATGTCGACGCCCTTGGGGGCCGCTTCGAGCAGGACGTTCAGGGTGTCCCGCAGCAGCTTCCAGGTGCGCGGCACGATCATGAGGCCGATCACGAGGGAGGCGATCGGGTCGGCCGCCTGCCAGCCGGTCAGCAGGATGACGGTGGCCGACACCAGGACCGCCACCGAGCCGAGCGCGTCCGCGAGGACCTCCAGGAAGGCGCCGCGCACATTGAGGCTGTCCTTCTGCCCGCGCATCAGCAGGAGCAGCGAGACGAGGTTCGCCGCCAGGCCGATGAGGCCGAAGACGATGGTGAGACCGCCCTCGGTCTCGGACGGCGTGACGAACCGCTGGATCGCCTCGTACAGCACATAGCCGCCGACGCCGAGCAGGAGCAGACAGTTGGCGAGCGCGGCGAGGATCTCCGCGCGGGCGTAGCCGAAGGTGCGGCTCTCGCTCGCGGGGCGGCCCGCGAAGTGGATCGCGAGCAGCGCCATGCCGAGCCCGAGGGCGTCGGTGGCCATGTGCGTCGCATCCGCGATCAGCGCGAGCGAATCCGCGACGAGACCGCCGACGATCTCCACCACCATCACGGTGACCGTGAGGGACAGCGCGATCCGCAGCCGCCCCTTGTACGCGGCCGTCACGGTGCCGTTCGTCGGCGGCGCGTGGCCGTGGTCGTGTCCAGCCCCCATCGCGTGGTCCTCCGGATCCGTAGCGGGATCGCCGTCCGCGGCGACGATCACAGTGAACTACGGGTGGGGGGTATATGGCAACGCGATCGTGAACACCGTTGTCATATGCGCTGGCCTGCGGAAACGGTCTGCGGTCCGCGGCAGGAGCCCACGGAAGCGGCCCGCGTCAGACGGGCCGGGCTCCCCCGGCCTCCGGATGGCGCAGACACCAGCCCGCCCAGGCCGAAGCCACCATCTCGCGCACCCCGAGCCCCGCCCTGAAGCCCAGCTCCCGCGCCGCGAGGCCGACGTCCGCCACCGCGCTCGGGGCGTCCCCCGCGCGGCGCGGCTCCACCACCGGCGCGCGCGTGTCCCCGGTGACCTCGCCGATCACGGTCAGGAGTTCGCGTACGGAAACACCTTCGCCGCGGCCGATGTTCACCGTCAGATCGGTGCCGGGGGCGGCGGACCTGCGGGCGGCCGCCAGATGCGCCCCGGCCAGGTCGCTCACGTGCACGTAGTCGCGCACGCAGGTGCCGTCCGGCGTGGGGTGGTCGGTGCCGAAGACGCGCGGGGCCTCGCCGCGCGTGAGCCGGTCGAAGACCATCGGGACCACGTTGAAGACCCCGGTGTCCGCGAGCTCGGGCGCCGCGGCCCCCGCCACGTTGAAGTACCGCAGACAGGTCGTGGTGATCCCGTGCGCCCGCCCGGCGGCCCGGACCAGCCACTCCCCGGCCAGCTTCGTCTCGCCGTAGGGGCTGACCGGCGCGCACGGGGTGTCCTCGGTGATCAGCCCGGCCGCCGGGGGCTCGCCGTACACCGCGGCCGACGACGAGAAGACGAACCGCCGGACCCCGGCCGCGGCGACCGCGTCCAGGAGCGTCACCAGGCCCCCGACGTTCTCCCGGTAGTAACGCAGTGGCTGCTCCACGGACTCGCCGACCTGCTTGCGCGCCGCCAGATGCACCACGCCCGTCACCGCGTGCTCCGCGAGCACCCGCTCGACGAGGGCGCCGTCGAGCGACGAGCCCCGTACGAGGGGAATGCCGGCGGGCAGTCGCTCCGGCACCCCGGACGACACGTCGTCGAGGGCGACCACCCGCTCCCCGGCGGCGGCCATGACCCCCGCCACATGTGCCCCGATATATCCCGCCCCACCTGTGATCAGCCATGTCATGGGCGTCCACCTTAGGCGGGCTTGCGTGGTTCGGTACCACGCGGTTTGTGGCCGCGGGCCGCCATCGACGATGATGATCGTGGCGATCAAGGGCGGCGCAGCCCGTGCCGACCCCTGCAGATCGGGCTGATCGGGGCGTGAACGGGCGGTGAACGCCCGCTTCCCGGCATCCGATAGCCTCTGCCGACATGCCGCCCGGCCGCATCCCGGCGAGGGCGCCCCCCGTCACGCATGTGCCCGCGCGCGCCGCGCCGGGAATCAAGGAGTGAGTTCGTCCTGTCGACCGCCATCCTCACCGGCCAGCCGGTGCCCGGCTCGCCCCTCGAAGGCGATCTGCGGTCCCTGGGCTTCGACGTGCGGACCGCCCGGGACGCGGCCGACGCCGAGACGCTCGTGCGGACCGTCCCCGCGGACCAGCGCGTCGCCGTCGTCGACACCCGCTTCGTCGGTCACGTCCACGCCCTGCGCCTCGGCCTGACCGACCCGCGCTTCGCCGCGGCCGCCGTGCCCGGCGCCGTCACCGTCAAGCCCGAGGCCCGCGGCGCGCTCACCGGCGCGCTGCGCACGGCCGTCGGCGCGGGCGGCGCCGGAGCCGTCACCGTCGCGCCGGACACCGTGCCCGACCGGCTCGCCGAGACCCTCGAAGCGGCCGACGTCGACGTGTACCGGCCCGAGCTCGGCACCCTCGTCGCGGCCGTGCCCGCCGACCCCGAGGCCCGCAACACCGCCCGCCAGGCCGTCGCCGCCGTCGACGACGAGGCCGTACGCCTGCGCAGCGCGGTCAAGGCCCGGGACGGCTTCTTCACCACGTACTGCATCAGCCCGTACTCCCGCTACCTCGCGCGCTGGTGCGCCCGACGCGGCCTCACCCCGAACCAGGTCACGACCGCCTCGCTGCTCGTCGCCCTGATCGCGGCGGGCTGCGCGGCCACCGGCACCCGCGGCGGTTTCGTCGCCGCCGGCCTCCTGCTGCTCTTCTCCTTCGTCCTGGACTGCACGGACGGCCAGCTCGCGCGCTACTCCCTGCAGTACTCGACGCTCGGCGCCTGGCTGGACGCGACCTTCGACCGGGCCAAGGAGTACGCGTACTACGCGGGCCTCGCCCTCGGCGCCGCCCGCGGCGGCGATGACGTCTGGGCCCTCGCGCTCGGCGCGATGATCCTCCAGACCTGCCGCCACGTCGTGGACTTCTCGTTCAACGAGGCCAACCACGACGCGACCGCCAACACCAGCCCCACCGCCGCGCTCTCGGACAAGCTCGACAGCCGCGGCTGGACGGTGTGGGCGCGCCGGATGATCGTCCTGCCCATCGGGGAGCGCTGGGCCCTGATCGCCGTCCTGACCGCGCTCACCACCCCGCGCGTCACGTTCGTCGTGCTCCTGATCGGCTGCGGCCTCGCCGCCTGCTACACCACCGCGGGCCGCGTCCTGCGCTCCCTGACCCGCAAGGCCCGGCGCACCGACCGGGCCGCCACGGCCCTGGCCGACCTCGCCGACACCGGGCCCTTCGCGGGCGCGCTCGCCACGCTCCGGGGGATCCCGGGGCTGGCCCCGGCCCTCGCCCTGGCGGGCGGCGCGGCCGTCGTCGCCACCTCCGCCCTCACCTCCTTCGGCAGCCCCTGGCCGGTCATCGCCGCCGCCGGGTACGTGATCACCTCGGGCCTCGCCGTCGCGCGGCCCCTCAAGGGCGCCCTCGACTGGCTGGTCCCGCCCTTCCTGCGCGCCGCCGAATACGGCACCGTCCTTGTCCTGGCGGCCAAAGCGGACGTGAACGGAGCCCTTCCCGCGGCTTTCGGCCTGGTGGCCGCGGTCGCCTACCATCACTACGACACCGTGTACCGCATTCGCGGTGTCGTCGCGCCGCCGCGCTGGCTGGTGCGGGTGATCGGCGGGCACGAGGGCAGGACCTTCGCGGTCACCGTCGCCGCCGCCCTGCTGACAAACACAGATTTCACCGTCGCGCTCACGGCGCTCGCCGTGGCCGTGGCACTCGTGGTGCTCGCCGAGAGCATCCGCTTCTGGGTGACCGCGCACAACCGCGGCGCACCCGCCGTACACGATGAAGGAGAACCCGCATGATCGGCCTCGTCCTGGCCGCCGGCGCCGGCCGGCGTCTGCGCCCCTACACCGAAACGCTGCCCAAGGCGCTGGTGCCCGTGGTGGGCGAGGGTACCGAGAATGAGCTGGCCGTCCTCGACCTCACCCTGAAGAACTTCGCCGAGATCGGCCTGACCGACGTCGCGATCATCGTCGGCTACCGCAAGGAGGCCGTCTACGACCGCAAGGCCGCGCTCGAGGCGAAGTACAACCTCAAGCTCACCCTGATCGACAACGACAAGGCCGAGGAGTGGAACAACGCCTACTCCCTGTGGTGCGGCCGTGACGCCCTCAAGCACAGCGTGATCCTCGCCAACGGCGACACCGTGCACCCGGTCTCCGTCGAGAAGACGCTGCTCGCCGCCCGCGGCGACGGCAAGAAGATCATCCTCGCCCTCGACACGGTGAAGAACCTCGCCGACGAGGAGATGAAGGTCATCGTGGACCCCGAGAAGGGCGTCCAGAAGATCACGAAGCTGATGGACCCGGCGACGGCCACCGGAGAGTACATCGGCGTCACCCTCATCGAGGGCGAGGCCGCCGAGGAGCTCGCCGACGCCCTGAAGGCCACCTTCGAGCGCGACCCCGACCTCTACTACGAGGACGGCTACCAGGAGCTCGTCAACCGCGGCTTCAAGATCGATGTCGCGCCGATCGGCGACGTCTCGTGGGTCGAGATCGACAACCACGACGACCTCGCCAAGGGACGTGAGATCGCGTGCCAGTACTGACGAGGCTCATCCCCTCGCCGGTCGTCGTGGACATCCGGCCGGGGGCGTTGAACGACCTGGCCGGTGTCCTCGCCGACCAGAGGATCTGCTCGTCGACCGGCAAGCTCGCCATCGCGATCAGCGGCGGCTCCGGCGCGGTCCTGCGCAAGAGACTCTCTCCGTCGCTGCCGGGTGCCGAGTGGTTCGAGGTGGGCGGTGGCACGCTCGACGACGCCATCAAGCTCGCCGACGCCATGAAGAAGGGCCGCTACGACGCGGTCGTCGGCCTCGGCGGTGGCAAGATCATCGACTGCGCCAAGTTCGCCGCGGCGCGCGTCGGCCTGCCGCTGGTCGCCGTCGCGACGAACCTGTCGCACGACGGCCTGTGCTCGCCCGTCGCGACCCTCGACAACGACGCGGGCCGCGGCTCGTACGGCGTGCCGAACCCGATCGCGGTGGTCATCGACCTCGACGTCATCCGCGAGGCCCCGGTCCGCTTCGTGCGCTCCGGCATCGGCGACGCCCTGTCCAACATCTCCGCGATCCGGGACTGGGAACTCGCCGCCCGCGAGCGCGGCGAGGACATCGACGGCCTCGCCGCCGCGATGGCGCGCCAGGCCGGCGAGGCGGTCCTGCGCCACCCCGGCGGCGTCGGCGACGACGGCTTCCTCCAGGTGCTCGCCGAGGGCCTCGTCCTCACCGGCATCGCGATGTCCGTCTCGGGCGACTCCCGCCCGGCCTCGGGCGCCTGCCACGAGATCAACCACGCCTTCGACCTGCTGTTCCCGAAGCGCGCGGCCAGCCACGGCGAGCAGTGCGGCCTCGGCGCCGCCTTCGCGATGCACCTGCGCGGTGCCCGCGAGGAGGCGGCGTTCATGGCCGAGGTCCTTCGCCGCCACGGCCTGCCCGTCCTGCCGGAGGAGATCGGCTTCACCGTGGACGAGTTCGTCCAGGTCGTGGAGTACGCGCCGCAGACCCGGCCGGGCCGCTACACGATCCTCGAGCACCTCAATCTGAACACCGACCAGATCAAGGACGCATACGCCGACTATGCCAAGGCCATCGGTAGCTGAACTCCGGCCCGTCGTTCACCCCGCGGGGGTGAAGGACCGGCGCAGCGGTGAGCACTGGGCGGGACGCCTGTACATGCGAGAGATCTCGCTGCGCTGCGACCGGTACCTGGTGAACACCAGGATCACGCCCAATCAGCTGACCTACCTGATGACCGTCGCGGGCGTGCTCGCGGCCCCGGCCCTCCTCGTGCCGGGCATCACGGGCGCCGTGCTCGGCGTCGTCGCGGTGCAGCTCTACCTGCTGCTCGACTGCGTCGACGGCGAGATCGCCCGCTGGCGCAAGCAGTACTCGATGTCCGGCGTGTACCTGGACCGGGTCGGCGCCTATCTGTGCGACGCCGCGGTCCTGGTCGGCTTCGGCCTGCGCGCCGCCGACCTGTGGGGCTCGGGGCGCATCGACTGGCTGTGGGCCTTCCTCGGCACCCTCGCCGCGCTCGGCGCCATCCTGATCAAGGCCGAGACCGACCTCGTGGGCGTCGCCCGGCACCAGCAGGGGCTGCCGCCCGTGCAGGAGTCGGCCTCCGTGCCGCGCGCCTCCGGCGTGGCGCTCGCCCGCAAGGCCGCCGCCGCGCTCAAGTTCCACCGGCTGATCCTCGGCATCGAGGCGTCCCTGCTCATCCTGGTCCTGGCGATCGTGGACGCGGCCCGGGGCGACCTCTTCTTCTCCCGCCTCGGCGTCGCCGTGCTCGCCGGGATCGCGCTCCTGCAGACGCTGCTGCACCTGGTGTCCATCCTCGCCTCGAGCAGGCTGAAGTGAGCACTCCGGCACAGCCGCCGAAGGTCGGCGCGGTCATCATCACCATGGGCAACCGCCCGCAGGAGCTGCGGGCGCTGCTCGACTCCGTCGCCAAGCAGGACGGCGACCCGGTCGAGGTGGTGGTCGTCGGCAACGGCGCCCCCGTGCCCGACGTCCCGCCGGGCGTCCGCACCATAGAACTGCCCGAGAACCTGGGCATCCCCGGCGGGCGCAACGTCGGCATCGAGGCCTTCGGGCCCGGTGGCACCGACGTCGACATCCTGCTGTTCCTCGACGACGACGGCCTCCTGGCGCACACCGACACCGCTCGGCTGTGCCGCGAGGCCTTCGCCGCCGACCCGGCTCTCGGGATCATCAGCTTCCGCATCGCCGACCCGGACACGGGCGTCACCCAGCGCCGGCACGTGCCGCGCCTGCGCGCGTCCGACCCGATGCGCTCCTCGCGCGTGACGACGTTCCTCGGCGGCGCCAACGCCGTCCGCACCAAGGTCCTGGAACAGGTCGGCGGCCTGCCCGACGAGTTCTTCTACGCCCACGAGGAGACCGACCTCGCCTGGCGGGCGCTGAACGCGGGCTGGATGATCGACTACCGCGCCGACATGGTCCTGTACCACCCGACCACGGCGCCCTCCCGGCACGCGGTCTACCACCGCATGGTGGCCCGCAACCGCGTCTGGCTCGCCCGCCGCAACCTGCCCGCGCTCCTGGTCCCCGTGTACCTGGGCGTGTGGCTGCTCCTGACCCTGGCCCGGCGCCCCTCGCGGCCCGCCCTGAAGGCCTGGTTCGGCGGCTTCAAGGAGGGCTGGACCAGCCCGTGCGGGCCCCGCAGGCCCATGAGCTGGCGCACGGTGTGGCGCCTGACCCGACTGGGCCGACCTCCTGTCATCTGACAAGCTCTGGTCTGAGAACATTCGGGCCGTATCCCGGTCCCTGGCCCGGCCTCTGCCCGACCTGGCCCACGCCTACGCCCGACCGGCCGCGCATCTGAAGACGAAAGTTTCCACTCGTGAGTGAGACAACGCAGGACGGTGGGGTCGCGGTGACCGCGCCACCGTCGCCCGACGACGGGCTTTCCCCGGCCGAGCTCGCCGCCAAGTACGGGCTGTCCGTCAGCGGTGCCCGTCCGGGCCTCATGGAGTACGTCCGCCAGCTCTGGGGCCGGCGCCACTTCATCCTCGCCTTCTCGCAGGCGAAGCTGACCGCCCAGTACAGCCAGGCCAAGCTCGGCCAGCTCTGGCAGGTCGCGACGCCGCTGCTCAACGCGGCCGTCTACTTCCTCATCTTCGGCCTGATCCTCAAGGCCGACCGCGGCATGTCGCGGGAGGTGTACATCCCGTTCCTGGTCACGGGCGTGTTCGTGTTCACCTTCACGCAGAGCTCGGTGATGGCGGGCGTACGGGCGATCTCGGGCAACCTCGGCCTGGTGCGCGCGCTGCACTTCCCGCGCGCCTCGCTGCCCGTCTCGTTCTCGCTCCAGCAGCTCCAGCAGCTGCTGTTCTCGATGCTCGTGCTGTTCGCCGTGGCGATCGGCTTCGGCAGCTACCCGCGGCTCTCCTGGCTCCTGATCGTCCCGGTCCTGGCCCTGCAGTTCCTGTTCAACACGGGGCTCGCCCTGGTCATGGCCCGGCTCGGCAGCAAGACGCCGGACCTGGCCCAGCTGATGCCGTTCGTGATGCGCACGTGGATGTACGCGTCCGGCGTGATGTTCTCCATCCCGGTGATGCTGAAGGACAAGCCGGCCTGGATCGCCGACGTCCTCCAGTGGAACCCGGCGGCCATCTTCATGGACCTGATGCGTTTCGCCCTCATCGACGGCTACGGCTCGGAGAACCTGCCCCCGCACGTGTGGGCGGTCGCGCTCGGCTGGTCCGTGCTCGTCGCCGTGGGCGGCTTCGTCTACTTCTGGAAGGCAGAGGAGCGGTACGGCCGTGGCTGACGACAAGGGCGCGGGGACGCGCCGCCCCACGGTGATCGCGGACGAGCTGCACATCGTGTACCGGGTGAACGGTGGGAAGACGGGCAAGGGCAGTGCGACGGCGGCGTTGAGCCGGATCGTGCGGCGGGGTGAGTCGCCGGGTGTGCGCAAGGTGCACGCGGTGCGGGGGGTGAGTTTCACCGCGTACCGGGGTGAGGCGATCGGGTTGATCGGGTCGAACGGGTCGGGCAAGTCGACGCTGCTGCGGGCGATCGCGGGTCTGCTGCCCGCCGAGCGCGGCAAGGTCTACACCGACGGGCAGCCCTCGCTGCTCGGGGTGAACGCGGCGCTGATGAACGATCTGACCGGGGAGCGCAATGTGATCCTGGGCGGCCTTGCGATGGGGATGAGCCGGGAGCAGATCAAGGAGCGTTACCAGCAGATCGTGGACTTCTCGGGGATCAATGAGAAGGGTGACTTCATCACGCTGCCGATGCGGACGTATTCCTCGGGGATGGCGGCGCGGCTGCGGTTCTCCATCGCGGCGGCCAAGGACCACGACGTGCTGATGATCGACGAGGCCCTGGCCACGGGGGACCGCAAGTTCCAGAAGCGCTCCGAGGCCCGCATCCGCGAGCTGCGCAAGGAGGCGGGCACGGTCTTCCTGGTCAGCCACAACAACAAGTCGATCCGTGACACCTGCGACCGGGTCCTGTGGCTGGAGCGCGGCGAGCTGCGCATGGACGGACCCACCGACGAGGTCATCAAGGAGTACGAGAAGTTCACCGGTAAGTAGCCGGATGGCCGCCGTCTGGTCGCGGCCGAATGGAGCAGGGCCCCGCCGGACACCCCCGGCCGGGCCCTGACTCGTTTTCAGACATCAGGCTTCTCCCAAGTCACAGGAGTTCAGGGAAGATTGAAGCCAATCGGTGCGTTCTTGTGATGTGCGGAACACCCCGACGAAGCGCTGTCCGTTGTACAACGTAAGCTGTACCGGTGCTGATTCGCGGCAAGTGGGGCGATATCGCTCCCTGGATGGGCGCGGGGCGCGCTGCGCCGCTGGGCGGCCTTGGCGGCGTGTCCGAAATAGGATGTATTGGGTCGGCAGTGTAGAACGGGAGATGTGACGGCAATGGCTACGGACGATCTCCAGCTCCGCGATGCGTCCGCAGTCCTCGCCAAAGCCGCGGACGAGAACTTCCCCGTGGCCCCGTTCTTCCTCCCGCGCGCCTGGCGCGAGGACCTCATGGCCGTGTACGGCTTCGCCCGCCTGGTCGACGACATCGGCGACTCCGACCTGGCCAGTGGTGCCGCCCACGCCCGCTACCTGGGCGCGGACCCCGGGGCCGCGGGCGACCCGCTCGCCCTCCTGGACGCCTTCGAGGCCGATCTGCGCAAGGTCTTCACCGCGGGTCCCGAGCCGGGCCACCCCCTGCTGCGCGCCCTCGGGCCCACCGTGCGGCGCCGCGACCTCACCCCCGAGCCGTTCCTCGGCCTGATCGCCGCCAACCGCCAGGACCAGCTCGTCAAGCGCTACGAGACGTACGACGACCTCGTCGCCTACTGCGAACTGTCGGCGAACCCGGTCGGGCGCCTCGTGCTCGCCATCACCGGCACCGCGACACCCGAGCGGATCCGGCTCTCGGACTCCGTCTGCACCGCGCTCCAGATCGTGGAGCACCTCCAGGACGTGCGCGAGGACCTCGGGCGCGACCGGATCTATCTGCCCGCCCAGGACATGAAGCGCTTTCACGTCCAGGAACGGGATCTGGCCGCTCCTACCGCAGGCGCGTCGGTGCGCGCCCTGGTTGCGTTTGAAGCGGAACGCGCCCACTGCCTCCTGAATGAAGGCACCCCCCTGGTGGGTAGCGTCCACGGCAGGCTGAAGCTGCTGCTGGCAGGGTTCGTGGCAGGGGGGAGGGCGGCCGTCTCGGCGATCGCCGCCGCCGGATACGACGTACTTCCAAGGCCGCCGAAGCCCACGAAACCGCGTTTGCTGCGCGAGGTGGGTGCGGTTCTGCGAGGAGAGGGGTGAGCCGGACCGTGGAGTCAGAACCTCGCGTGTCCGCACCGGTACTCGCCGCATACAGCTATTGCGAGGCCGTGACCGGGCAGCAGGCACGAAATTTCGCGTACGGCATCAGGTTGCTGCCGACGCCGAAGCGGCGCGCGATGTCGGCGCTCTACGCGTTCTCACGGCGCGTGGACGACATCGGGGACGGCGCGCTCGCGCCGGACGTCAAGCAGACCCGTCTCGACGAGACGCGGAGCCTGCTCGGCCGCATCCACGACGGCTCGGTGGAGGAGGACGACACCGACCCCGTGGCCGTGGCGCTCAGCCATGCCGCGCGGCACTTCCCGATCCCGCTGGGCGGGCTCGACGAGCTGATCGACGGCGTCCTGATGGACGTGCGCGGCGAGACGTACGAGACCTGGGACGACCTCAAGGTCTACTGCCGGTGCGTGGCCGGGGCCATCGGGCGGCTCTCGCTCGGCGTGTTCGGCACGGAGCCGGGGGCGCCGCACGCGGAGCGCGCGCCGGAGTACGCCGACACGCTCGGGCTCGCGCTGCAACTCACCAACATCCTGAGGGACGTTCGCGAGGACGCCCTGGAGGGCCGGACCTATCTCCCGGCCGACGACCTGGCCAAATTCGGCTGCTCCGCCGGGTTCGCGCGGCCCGAGCCGCCCGCCGGGTCCGACTTCGCGGGCCTCGTCCACTTCGAAGTGCGCCGGGCCCGCGCGCTGTTCGCCGAGGGATACCGCCTCCTGCCCCTGCTCGACCGGCGCAGCGGCGCCTGCGTGGCCGCGATGGCGGGCATCTACCGCCGTCTGCTCGACCGCATCGAGCGTGAGCCGGAAGCGGTCCTGCGGGGCCGCGTCTCCCTTCCGGGGCGCGAGAAGGCGTATGTCGCCGTGCGTGGTCTCTCCGGCCTCGACGCGCGCAATGTCGCACGTCAGGCCGTCAGGAGGCGCACGTGACGCCCGGCCGTGACACCGGCGGCTCCGACCGCCACGACCGGCGGGCAACCCTCCGCATGACCTTGGCGTCCCAGACTGCAACCGCCGAAAGGGAGGACGCATGAGGCAGGACGACAGCCGGCCCGAACCAGGCGGTGACACGGACGCGGATCACCCCGGCGAAGCGCCCGGCGGGCGCCCGGGGACCTCCGCCGTCGTCGTCGGCGGCGGACTCGCCGGGATCACCAGCGCCCTCGCCCTCGCCGACGCCGGGCTCGACGTCACCCTCCTCGAAGGGCGCCCCCGGCTCGGCGGGCTCGCCTTCTCCTTCCAGCGCGGCGAGCTGACCGTCGACAACGGCCAGCACGTCTATCTGCGCTGCTGCACCGCCTACCGCTGGTTCCTCGACCGCGTCGAGGGCGCGCACCTGGCGCCGCTGCAGGAGCGCCTCGACGTCCCCGTGCTCGACGCCGAGCGCAATCGCCTCGGGCGGCTGCGCCGCACCGCGCTGCCCGTGCCGCTGCATCTGGCCGCGAGCCTCGCCACCTATCCGCATCTGTCGCTCGCCGAGCGCGCCCAGGTGGGCCGCGCGGCGCTCGCCCTCAAGGGGCTCGACCCGGCCGATCCGGCGCTCGACAGCCAGAACTTCGGCAGCTGGCTGGCCGCGCACGGTCAGTCGACGCGTGCCATCGAGGCCCTGTGGGACCTCGTCGGCGTCGCCACTCTGAACGCCGTCGCGGGCGATGCCTCGCTCGGCCTCGCCGCGATGGTCTTCAAGACCGGGCTGCTCTCGGACCCGGGCGCCGCCGACATCGGCTGGGCGCGGGTGCCCCTCGGTGAACTCCATGACCGCCTGGCGCGCAAGGCGCTCGACTCCGCGGGCGTCCGTACCGAAGTGCGAACACGTGTCACCTCCATCTCGCCTACTAAGAACGGTGGTTGGCGCGTCGAGGTTCCCGGCGAGCGCATCGAGGCCGATACCGTCGTGTTGGCGGTGCCCCAGGCCGAGACGCACGACCTGCTCCCGGAGGGCGCCCTCGACGACCCGGACCGGCTGCTCGGCATCGACACCGCGCCGATCCTCAACGTCCACGTGGTCTACGACCGCAAGGTCCTCAAGCGGCCCTTCTTTGCCGCACTCGGCACCCCCGTCCAGTGGGTCTTCGACCGGACCGAGGCCTCCGGGCTGCGCTCGGGCCAGTACCTCGCGGTGTCCCAGTCGGCCGCCCAGGACGAGATCGACGCCCCCGTGGCCGCGCTCAGGGAGCGCTATCTGCCCGAGCTCGAGCGCCTGCTGCCCGCCGCGCACGGCGCACGGGTCCTGGACTTCTTCGTGACCCGGGAGCGCACGGCGACGTTCGCGCCGACGCCGGGCGTCGGCCGCCTGCGACCGGGCGCGCACACCAAGGCGCGCGGGCTCTACCTGGCCGGCGCGTGGACCGCCACCGGCTGGCCCGCGACGATGGAAAGTGCTGTTCGCAGCGGTATCAGTGCCGCGAGGGCGGCGCTGACCGCGCTCGACCGCCCGCGCGACCACCTCTTCGAGGAGGCGGCGTGACGCTCGACCTTCTGGGGCCGTCCCAGAACCCCCGCACCGGAACTAGAGGAGAGACTGTGCCGACTGTGCCCTCGGCCCAACCGGCCGCTGTGGACGTGACCGCGCTGTTGGAGCGGGGCCGGACACTGTCCACCCCGGTGCTGCGGACCGCCGTGGACCGCCTCGCGCCCCCCATGGACACCGTCGCCGCCTACCACTTCGGCTGGATCGACGCCGCGGGCAACCCGGCCGACGGCGACGGCGGCAAGGCCGTGCGCCCCGCGCTCGCGCTCCTGTCCGCCGAGGCCGCGGGCGCGCTCCCGGAGGTCGGCGTGCCCGGCGCGGTGGCCGTCGAACTGGTCCACAACTTCTCGCTCCTGCACGACGACCTGATGGACGGCGACGAGCAGCGCCGCCACCGCGACACCGTGTGGAAGGTGCACGGCCCCGCCCAGGCGATCCTCGTCGGCGACGCCCTGTTCGCCCTCGCCAACGAGGTCCTCCTGGAGATCGGCACCGTCGAGGCGGGCCGCGCCACGCGCCGCCTGACCACCGCGACGCGCGCCCTCATCGACGGTCAGGCGCAGGACATCTCCTACGAGCACCGCGAGCGGGTCACCGTCGAGGAGTGCCTGGAGATGGAGGGCAACAAGACGGGTGCCCTGCTCGCCTGCGCGGTCTCCATCGGCGCGGTCCTCGGCGGCGCGGACGACGCCACCGCCGACGTCCTGGAGAAGTACGGCTACCACCTCGGACTCGCCTTCCAGGCCGTCGACGACCTGCTCGGCATCTGGGGCGACCCGGAGGCCACCGGCAAGCAGACCTGGAGCGACCTGCGCCAGCGCAAGAAGTCGCTGCCGGTCGTCGCAGCCCTCGCCGCGGGCGGCCCCGCCTCCGAGCAGCTCGGCGAGCTGCTCGCCGCCGACGCCAAGAGCAATGACTTCGACAGCTTCTCCGAGGCGGAGTTCGCCGCGCGCGCCGCGCTCATCGAGCAGGCGGGCGGCCGCGAATGGACCGCCGAGGAGGCGCGACGGCAGCACGCCGTCGCCATCGAGGCCCTGGACGCGGTCCAGATGCCGGACCTGGTGCGGGCGCAGCTCACCGCGCTCGCCGACTTCGTCGTCGTACGGAAGAGATGATCACTATCGGGCACACCTGACTCGCAGTCGCCGAACACCGCCCGGGTGCGGGCGGTGTCCGACGGCGGACCCAGCAGAGAAGAAGCACTGCGTCGAAGGGGAAGCCATGACAGCGACGACCGACGGTTCCACCGGAGCGGTGACGCCCCGCGCGGCCTCGGCCACCGAAACACCTGACACGAACCCCGGGGCGGCCGGGGCGCCGGAAGCCGCCAAGCGTGCCGTGGAGCGCTCCACGGAGTTCCTGCTGTCCCGCCAGGACCCCCAGGGCTGGTGGAAGGGCGACCTGGAGACGAACGTGTCCATGGACGCCGAGGACCTGCTCCTTCGCCAGTTCCTCGGCATCAGGGACGAGAACACCACCCGCGCCGCCGCGCTCTTCATCCGCGGCGAGCAGCGCGACGACGGCACCTGGGCCACCTTCTACGGCGGCCCCGGCGAGCTCTCCGCCACCATCGAGGCCTATGTGGCCCTGCGCCTCGCCGGGGACGCGCCGGACGCGCCGCACATGGCGAAGGCCTCCGCCTGGATCCGCGAGCAGGGCGGCATCGCCGCGGCCCGGGTCTTCACCCGGATCTGGCTCGCCCTCTTCGGCTGGTGGAAGTGGGACGACCTGCCCGAACTCCCGCCGGAGCTCCTCTACTTCCCGAAGTGGTTCCCGCTCAACATCTACGACTTCGGCTGCTGGGCGCGGCAGACCATCGTGCCGCTGACCATCGTCTCCGCGAAGCGTCCGGTGCGCCCCGCGCCCTTCCCGCTCGACGAGCTGCACACCGACCCGGCCGTGCCGAACCCGCCCAAACCCCTTGCCCCGGTGGCGAGTTGGGACGGCCTCTTCCAGCGCCTCGACAAGGCGCTGCACGTCTACCACAAGGTCGCGCCGCGCGGTCTGCGCAAGGCCGCGATGAACAGCGCCGCGCGCTGGATCATCGAGCGGCAGGAGAACGACGGCTGCTGGGGCGGCATCCAGCCTCCCGCCGTGTACTCCGTCATCGCGCTGCACCTGCTCGGCTACGACCTCGACCACCCCGTACTCAAGGCGGGCATCGAGTCGCTCGACCGGTTCGCGGTGTGGCGCGAGGACGGCGCGCGGATGATCGAGGCCTGTCAGTCCCCGGTGTGGGACACCTGTCTGGCCACGATCGCCCTCGCCGACGCCGGGGTGCCCGCCGACCACCCGCAGCTGGTGAAGGCCGCGGACTGGATGCTGGGCGAGCAGATCGTCAGGCCCGGCGACTGGTCGGTGCGCAAGCCCCGGCTCACGCCGGGCGGCTGGGCGTTCGAGTTCCACAACGACAACTACCCCGACATCGACGACACCGCCGAGGTGGTCCTCGCGCTGCGCCGCGTCGCCCACCCGGACCCGCGCCGGATGGACAGCGCCATCGCCCGGGGCGTGGACTGGAACCTGGGCATGCAGTCCAGGAACGGCGCCTGGGCCGCCTTCGACGTCGACAACACCAGCCCGCTGCCGAACAAGCTGCCGTTCTGCGACTTCGGCGAGGTCATCGACCCGCCGTCCGCCGACGTCACCGCGCACGTCGTGGAGATGCTCGCCTACGAGGGCAAGTCCCACGACCCGCGCACCCGCCGCGGCATCGAGTGGCTCCTCGCCGAACAGGAGGCGAACGGCGCCTGGTTCGGCCGCTGGGGCGTCAACTACGTCTACGGCACGGGCTCCGTGGTGCCCGCCCTCGTCGCGGCCGGTCTGCCCGCCGCGCACGGGGCGATCCGCCGCGCGGTCGCCTGGCTGGAGTCGGTGCAGAACGACGACGGCGGCTGGGGCGAGGACCTGCGCTCGTACCGCGACGAGCAGTGGATCGGGCACGGCGCGTCCACGGCGTCACAGACCGCGTGGGCGCTCATCGCGCTGCTCGCCGCCGGGGAGCGGGACTCCAAGGCCGTCGAGCGGGGCGTCGCCTGGCTGGCCGAGAGCCAGCGCGAGGACGGCTCCTGGGACGAGCCGTACTTCACCGGCACCGGCTTCCCCTGGGACTTCTCGATCAACTACCACCTGTACCGGCAGGTCTTCCCGCTGACCGCCCTCGGCCGGTACGTGCACGGCGAGCCGTCCGTCGGCGGCTTGGGCAAGGGGAGCTGATGAGCACGGACCCGGCGCGCCCGGGGCCCGCTCCGCTGCTCGTCGCCTGTGCGCTCGGCATCGAGCGCCTCGCCCTGCGCACCGCCGACCGCGGCGGCGCCCGGGGTCCCGTGACCGTGCTGCGCACGGGCATGGGCCCGAAGGCTGCCGAGCGTGCCGTCACCCGGGCGCTCGGCAAGGGCTCCCTGCGCGACGCGGCCGTCGTGGCGACCGGGTTCTGCGCCGGGCTCGCCCCCGGCATGCACCCCGGTGACCTCGTCGTCGCCGAGGAGACCCGGCACGACGGTGGCCGCACCCCGTGTGTGGGCACCGCGCTCCTGGTCGAGGAGCTGGTGCGGGCCGTGCCGGGCCGCACCGTGCACACCGGCCCGCTCACGGGCTCCGACCACGTCGTCCGCGGCCACGAACGCGGCGACCTGCTCGCCACCGGCGCGATCGCGGTCGACATGGAGTCCGCCGTCACGCTGCGCACTGCCGTCACGGCCGGACCCCGGCCGGTTGCGGCCGTCCGGGTGGTCGTCGACGCCCCCCAGCACGAACTCGTCCGCATCGGCACGGTCCGCGGTGGAATATCGGCCTTCCGCGTGCTCCGCGCCGTGCTTCCCGCTTTTTTCGAATGGCACCGATCTTCGCCGCTCCCCCGGAGGTGAGCCAGATGGCTATGCCGCTGCGTCAGTCAATCAAGGTCGCTACCTATCTCTTTGAACAGAAGCTGCGCAAGCGTGACAAGTTTCCTTTGATCGTCGAGTTGGAGCCGCTGTTCGCGTGCAATCTGAAGTGCGAGGGCTGCGGCAAGATCCAGCACCCGGCCGGTGTGCTCAAGCAGCGCATGCCGGTGGCCCAGGCCGTGGGGGCCGTGCTCGAGTCCGGCGCTCCGATGGTGTCCATCGCGGGCGGCGAGCCGCTGATGCACCCTCAGATCGATGAGATCGTGCGCCAGTTGGTGGCCCGGAAGAAGTTCGTCTTCCTGTGCACGAACGCCATGCTGCTGCGCAAGAAGATGGACAAGTTCACGCCGTCGCCGTACTTCGCGTTCGCCGTGCACATCGACGGCATGCGGGAGCGCCACGACGAGTCCGTGGCGAAGGAGGGTGTGTTCGACGAGGCCGTGGCCGCCATCAAGGAGGCCCAGCGCCGCGGCTTCCGGGTGACCACCAACTCGACCTTCTTCAACACGGACACCCCGCAGACCATCATCGAGGTCCTGAACTTCCTCAACGACGACCTGAAGGTCGACGAGATGATGCTCTCGCCCGCCTACGCCTACGAGAAGGCGCCGGACCAGGAGCACTTCCTCGGCGTCGAGCAGACCCGCGAGCTGTTCAAGAAGGCCTTCGCCGGCGGCAACAGGCTCCGCTGGCGCCTGAACCACTCGCCGCTCTTCCTGGACTTCCTGGAGGGCAAGGTCGACTTCCAGTGCACGGCGTGGGCCATCCCGAACTACTCGCTCTTCGGCTGGCAGCGCCCCTGCTATCTGATGAGCGACGGCTACGTACCGACGTACCGGGAGCTGATCGAGGAGACGGACTGGAGCAAGTACGGCCGTGGCAAGGACGACCGGTGCGCCAACTGCATGGCGCACTGCGGGTACGAGCCGACGGCCGTGCTCGCCACGATGGGGTCGCTGAAGGAGTCGCTGCGCGCCATGCGTGAGACCGTCTCCGGGAACCGGTGACGTCATGACCCCTTCAGGCCCTGTCTCCCTGGGCCTGCCCGAGCCACCGGCCCGCCCGATAGCGGAGCGCCGCACTGCGCGGCGCATCCAGGTCGGGTCGGTGGCCGTCGGGGGCGGCGCTCCGGTGTCGGTGCAGTCGATGACGACGACGCGTACGTCGGACATCGGGGCGACGCTTCAGCAGATCGCGGAGCTGACGGCGTCCGGGTGTCAGATCGTGCGGGTGGCGTGTCCTACGCAGGATGACGCGGACGCGTTGGCGGTGATCGCGCGGAAGTCGCAGATTCCGGTGATCGCGGACATTCACTTCCAGCCGAAGTACGTGTTCGCGGCGATCGACGCGGGGTGTGCGGCGGTGCGGGTGAACCCGGGGAACATCAAGCAGTTCGACGACAAGGTCAGGGAGATCGCGCGGGCGGCGTCCGCCGCCGCGGTCCCGATCCGCATCGGGGTGAACGCCGGGTCGCTCGACCGGCGTCTGCTGGCGAAGTACGGCAAGGCCACGCCGGAGGCGTTGGTGGAGTCGGCGCTGTGGGAGGCCTCGCTGTTCGAGGAGCACGGTTTCCGGGACATCAAGATCTCGGTGAAGCACAACGATCCGGTGGTGATGGTCAACGCTTACCGGCAGCTGGCTGCGGCGTGTGACTATCCGCTGCATCTGGGTGTGACGGAGGCGGGTCCGGCGTTCCAGGGCACGATCAAGTCGGCGGTGGCGTTCGGTGCGCTGTTGTCGGAGGGGATCGGGGACACGATCCGGGTTTCGCTGTCGGCTCCTCCGGCGGAGGAGGTCAAGGTGGGTATCCAGATCCTGGAGTCGTTGAACCTGCGGCAGCGGCGTCTGGAGATCGTGTCGTGTCCGTCGTGCGGGCGGGCGCAGGTGGATGTGTACAAGCTGGCGGACGAGGTGACCGCGGGGCTTGAGGGCATGGAGGTGCCGCTGCGGGTGGCGGTGATGGGCTGTGTCGTCAATGGTCCGGGTGAGGCGCGTGAGGCTGATCTCGGGGTGGCGTCCGGCAATGGCAAGGGGCAGATCTTCGTCAAGGGCGAGGTCATCAAGACGGTGCCCGAGTCGAAGATCGTGGAGACGCTGATCGAAGAGGCGATGAAGATCGCCGCGCGGATGGAGGCCGCCGGGGTCCCGTCCGGGGAGCCCGACGTCACGGTGAGCTGAGGACAACCAGTTAGGGGGCCTGAGCATGACCATCCTGGAAACCATCCGAGGGCCGCGCGACCTGAAGGCGCTGACCGAGTCCGAACTGGCCGAACTGGCCGAAGAGATCCGGGAGTTCCTGGTGCACGCGGTCGCGCGGACCGGCGGACACCTCGGGCCCAATCTGGGGGTGGTCGAGCTGACCATCGCCCTGCACCGGGTCTTCGAGTCGCCCGTGGACCGCCTGGTGTGGGACACCGGCCACCAGAGCTACGTGCACAAGCTCCTGACTGGGCGTCAGGACTTCTCGAAGCTGCGCGGCAAGGGCGGTCTGTCCGGCTACCCCTCGCGCGAGGAGTCCGCGCACGACATCGTCGAGAACAGCCACGCCTCCACCGCGCTCGGCTGGGCCGACGGCCTCGCCAAGGCCCGCCGCGTCCTGGGGGAGCGGGGCCACGTCGTCGCCGTCATCGGCGACGGCGCCCTCACCGGCGGCATGGCCTGGGAGGCGCTCAACAACATCGCGGCCGCCAAGGACCAGCCGCTGATCATCGTCGTCAACGACAACGAGCGCTCCTACGCCCCCACCATCGGCGGCCTCGCCAACCACCTCGCGACCCTGCGCACCACCGACAGCTACGAGAAGGTCCTCGCCTGGGGCAAGGACGTCCTCCAGCACACCCCCGTGGTCGGCCGGACGCTGTACGAGTCCCTGCACGGCGCCAAGAAGGGCTTCAAGGACGCCTTCGCGCCCCAGGGCATGTTCGAGGACCTCGGTCTGAAGTACGTCGGCCCCATCGACGGCCACGACATCAAGGCCGTCGAGTCCGCGCTGCGCCGCGCGAAGCGCTTCCACGGCCCCGTCCTCATCCACTGCCTCACCGAGAAGGGCCGCGGCTACGAACCCGCGCTCGCCGACGAGGCCGACCGCTTCCACACCGTCGGCGTCATGGACCCCCTCACCTGCGAGCCGCTCGCCCCGTCCAACGGCCCCTCCTGGACCTCCGTGTTCGGTGACGAGATCGTCCGCATCGGGGCCGAGCGCGAGGACGTCGTCGCCCTCACCGCCGCCATGCTGCACCCCGTCGGGCTCACCGGGTTCGCGGCGGCCTACCCCGACCGCGTCTGGGACGTCGGCATCGCCGAGCAGCACGCGGCCGTGGCCGCCGCGGGACTGGCCACCGGCGGGCTCCACCCCGTCGTCGCCGTCTACGCCACCTTCCTCAACCGCGCCTTCGACCAGCTCCTGATGGACGTGGCGCTGCACCGGTGCGGCGTCACCTTCGTGCTCGACCGGGCCGGGGTCACCGGCGCCGACGGGCCCTCGCACAACGGCATGTGGGACATGTCCGTCCTCCAGGTCGTGCCGGGCCTCAGGATCGCCGCGCCCCGCGACGCCGACCAGCTCCGCGTCCAGCTGCGCGAGGCCGTGAACGTCGACGACGCGCCGACCCTGCTGCGCTTCCCCAAGGAGTCGGTGGGGCCCGCGATCCCGGCCGTGGACCGGGTGGGCGCCATGGACGTCCTGCGTCAGGACCCGGACCCGGCCGTGCTGCTCGTCGCCGTCGGCGTGATGGCACCGGTGTGCCTCCAGGCCGCCGACCTCCTCGCGGAGCGGGGCATCGGCTGCACGGTCGTCGACCCGCGCTGGGTCAAGCCCGTCGACGCCGCCCTGCCGCCGCTCGCCGCGCGGCACCGGCTCGTCGCGGTCGTGGAGGACAACAGCCGCGCGGGCGGCGTCGGCTCGGCCGTGGCCCTCGCCCTCGACGACGCCGAAGTGGACGTCCCCGTGAGGCGCTTCGGCATTCCGGAGCAGTTCCTCGCGCACGCCAAGCGCGGCGAGGTCCTCGCCGACGTCGGCCTCACCCCGGTGGAGATCGCGGGCCGCGTCAGCGCGACGATGGCCCGCCAGGACGCGGCGCGGGCCGGAGCCCGCGAGACGGCCGGGGTGCCCGGCCCGCAGGAGGTCGGGGAGTCCGGCCCGAAGACAGCCGGGACACCCGGCGAGGAGAACCGAGCATGACAAGCACCGGCAAGGAGTTCGACCTCGGCAGACTGCTCGCCGAGCGCGGCGGCGAGCGGTACGAGCTGCACACCCGGCACCTCAACCACCAGCTGCCGCGCATGCTGCACACCATCGGCTTCGACAAGGTCTACGAACGCGCGGAGGGCGCCTACTTCTGGGACGCCGAGGGACAGGACTACCTGGACATGCTCGCCGGGTTCGGCGTCATGGGTCTCGGCCGCCACCACCCGGTCGTCCGCAAGGCCCTGCACGACGTGCTCGACGCCTCCCTCGCCGATCTGACCCGCTTCGACTGCCAGCCGCTGCCCGGACTGCTCGCCGAGCGGCTGCTCGCGCACAGCCCGTACCTGGACCGGGTCTTCTTCGGCAACAGCGGCACCGAGGCCGTCGAGACCGCCCTGAAGTTCGCCCGCTACGCCACCGGCAGACCGCGGATCCTGTACTGCGCGCACGCCTTCCACGGCCTGACCACCGGCTCCCTTTCCGTGAACGGCGAGACCGGCTTCCGCGACGGCTTCGCCCCGCTCCTGCCGGACACGGCCGTGCCCCTCGGCGACCTCGACGCGCTGCGCCGGGAGCTCAGGCGCGGGGACGTGGCCGCCCTGATCGTCGAGCCCGTCCAGGGCAAGGGCGTGCACGAGCCCCCGCCCGGCTATCTGCGCGCCGCCCAGGACCTCCTCCACCAGCACAAGGCGCTCCTGATCGCCGACGAGGTGCAGACCGGGCTCGGCAGGACCGGCGCCTTCTACGCCCACCAGCACGAGGAGGGCGTGGAGCCCGACCTGGTGTGCGTGGCCAAGGCGCTGTCCGGCGGCTACGTCCCGGTCGGCGCGACCCTCGGCAAGGACTGGATCTTCAAGAAGGTCTACTCGTCCATGGACCGGGTCCTGGTCCACTCCGCGAGCTTCGGATCCAACGCGCAGGCCATGGCGGCCGGGCTCGCCGTCCTCGCCGTCATGGACGACGAGCGGACCGTCGCGAACGCCCGCGAGACGGGCGACCTGCTCAGGACCCGGCTCGCGGCACTCGTCGACAAGTACGAGCTGCTCAGTGACGTCCGTGGTCGCGGCCTGATGATCGGCATCGAGTTCGGCAGGCCGAAGTCCCTGAAGCTGCGCAGCCGCTGGACCATGCTCCAGGCCGCCCGCAAGGGCTTGTTCGCGCAGATGGTGGTCGTACCGCTGCTCCAGAAGCACCGGATCCTCACCCAGGTCTCCGGCGACCACCTGGAGGTCATCAAGCTCATCCCGCCGCTGATCATCGGCGAGAAGGAGGTCGACCGCTTCGTCGAGGCCTTCACCGACGTCATGGACGAGGCGCACGGGGGCGGCGGGCTGATCTGGGACTTCGGCAAGACCCTGGTGAAGCAGGCGGTGGCGAACCGGTAGCCGGGCGGCTCACGGCCCGTGTGGCCCGGTGGCCCGGGGGCGGGAGGGCCGACGCTTCTTGCCTCTGAGGCAAGAAAATTGCCTCTCGGGTAAGGCTCTGGCTCAATCGAGGGTATGAGCCCTGCCACCCCGGACGCCGGTGAGGCGGCCGACGCGCTGCCCGCCGTCGCCCCGCAACTGCGTGAGCTGCGCCGCCGTGCCGCACTGACCCTGGAGGCCGCCGCCCGCGCGGCCGGGCTCTCGCCCGCGCACCTGTCCCGCCTGGAGACCGGTCAGCGCCAGCCGTCCCTGCCGATGCTGCTCGCACTCGCTCGTACCTACGGTACGACGGTCTCCGAGCTGCTCGGCGAGACGCCCGCCGACCGGGACGCCGTCGTGCGCGCCCCGGACATGGAGCCCACCGCCGCCGGCGGCTGGACGTACTGGCAGGCGGGCTCCCCGGGCCGCGGCATGCAGGCGCTGCGCGTGCACGTGCCGCACGGCGCGCAGGGCGACATCGTGCGCGTGCACCCGGGGGAGGAGTGGCTGTACGTCCTTCAGGGCCGCCTGCGCCTGCGCCTCGGCGACACCTCGTACACCCTCGCGCCCGGCGACAGCGCGCACTTCGACTCGCTGACGCCGCACCGGATCGCCGCCGTGGACCACGGCGGCGCCGACCTCCTCTTCGTGCACACCTTGCTGCAGAGCCCCGCCGCCGCGCTCTGTCTCGGCGGCCCCGACAAGGGAGACCGACATGACGGAATCTGAACCGCAGCAGCAGCCCGTGCGCCGCATGGCCATGGAGGAGAAGTTCCCGCGCGCCCTGTGGGTCCGCCTGATCGTCTACGTCGCCGTGGGCCACCTGTTCGCGGGCTTCATCTACCTGCTGTTCGTCCTCGGCGGACAGAACCAGTAGCGCCTCGCCTAGTCGAGGAGCCGCTCGCGCAGGCGCTCGCGCGTCACCGGCGCGAGGCCGAGGCCCTCGGTGAGGTAGGTGTCGGTGCCGCCCCAGATCTGCTCGATGGTGGCGAAGGCCGCCGCCAGGTACGCGGCGCGGGCGTCGAAGAGGGGGCTCAGGAGCTCCATGACCTCGGGCGACATGGCGTCCGGCGAGGTGGCGCTGCGGTGCACCTTGTAGCGGCGGTGCGCCGCGTTCGACTCCAGGTAGTCCGCCTCGATCGCCTCGCGCTCCACACCGACGGCCAGCAGCGTCACGGCGATCGACAGGCCCGCGCGGTCCTTGCCCGCGGCGCAGTGCATCAGCGCGGGCACGCTGTCCTCGGCGAGCGCGTGCAGCACCCGGCCGTGCTCCGCCGTCCGCTCCCTGATGATCGTGCGGTACGAGGACGCCATGCGCTCGGCGGCCTTGCCGTCGGACAGGACCGTGCGCAGCTGGTCCAGGTCGCCGTCGCGCACCATCTTCCAGAACGCGGCGCCGTCGGCGGGGTCGGTCAGCGGCAGGTTCACGTTGCGCACGCCCGGCAGCTCCACGTCCGGGCCTTCGAGGCGCTGGTCCGCGGCGTTGCGGAAGTCGAAGACCGTGTGCAGGCCGAGTGAGGAGAGGAACGCGGCGTCGGCGGCGGTGGCGTGCGCGAGGTGGCCGCTGCGGAAGAGGACGCCGTGGCGGACCCGGCGGCCGTCGACGGTCGGGAGCCCGCCCACGTCACGGAAGTTGCGCACACCGGCGAGCTCGGGTTCGGTCGACGGAACCTGCTGCGTCACGGGCTCTCCTCTGGGTCGGGTCTTGTCGGCGCTCGTCGGACCGGCCGGGAGCGGGGCACCGCGCGGCTCGCCGCGGCGTGACGTCGGCGGCCGGTGCTTGCGCCTTCGACGATACGACACGGGTTCCTCAGGCAATCAGTGGCGGCGGAGCGCGCACGGGCGTTGCCCCGGTGGTCGCACGGGCTCGAAGATGTGCGTACGCCCGCGCGGCTGTTGAGATCTGTCAGAGGACCTGTGGGGGTTTGATGATCGAGGTCGGCGAGGACGGTCGTACGTGGCTCCTCTCGGGGCCCACCAGCAGCTACGCGCTCCGCCTCACCGGCAGGGACGAGCTGCTGCACCTGCACTGGGGCCCGCGGATCGCCCTGGCCGACGCCGAGGCCCTGGCCGCCGCGCCGCTGCCGCCCGAGCGGCCCTTCGAGTCCCGCATCGACGGACACGAGGAGTATCCCGTCGAGGGCGGCCCCCGCTTCGTGCGGCCCGCGTTCTCGGTGCGCGGCGGCGGGGTGCGGGGCACGGAGTGGCGGTTCGCCGGCGCCTGGCACGACGAGGACGAGCTCCAGCTGAACTTCACCGACCCGGTGCACCACCTGGCGGTGCTGCTCGACTACCGGCTGCGCGGCGACGTGGTCGAGCGGTACGTGGTCGTCATGCACCAGGGCCCCGCCGGGTCGCCGGAGGTGGAGCTGCTGCGCGCCGACTCCGCGACCTGGACCCTGCCGCGCCGCGAGCACTGGCGCCTGTCCCAGCTGCACGGCCGCTGGGCCGCGGAGTCGCGCCTCGTGCGCTCCGGGCTCACGCACGGGGAGCGGGTCATCGGCAGCCGTCGCGGGCACACCGGGCACCAGCACCTGCCCTGGGTGGCGCTCGACGCCGACGGCGCCACCGAGGAGCACGGCGAGGTCTACGGCTGCGCGCTCGCCTGGTCCGGGTCGTGGCGCGTGGCGGTGCACCAGCTCCCGGACGGCGCCGTGCAGATCACGGGCGGCTCCGGCCACGACGACGCGGGGCAGCAGGTGCTCGGGCCCGGCACGGCGATCGTCACGCCCGTGTTCGCGGGCCTGTGGAGCGACGGCGGCTTCGGCGGGGCGAGCCGGGCCTGGCACGCCTACCAGCGCGCGCACGTCATCCCGGACGCCGACGAGGTGCGGCCCGTGCTCTACAACTCCTGGGAGGCCACCGGCTTCGACATCTCCGAGGAGCAGCAGCGGGGCCTCGCGGAGCGGGCCGCCGAGATGGGCGTCGAGCTGTTCGTCGTCGACGACGCGTGGTTCGGCCGCCGCGTCAGCGACCGGTCCGGGCTCGGCGACTGGACGCCGAACCCGGAGCGGTTTCCGGGGGGTCTGAAGCCGCTCGCGGACCATGTGCGCGGCCTGGGCATGGGGTTCGGGATCTGGGTGGAGCCGGAGATGGTGAACGCGGACAGCGACCTGTACCGCGCGCACCCCGACTGGGTGCAGCACCAGCCGGGCCGCACCCGCACGGAGTTCCGCAACCAGCTCGTCCTCAACGTGGCGCGCGAGGACGTGCGGGAGTACCTGTGGGAGCAGCTGGACGCGCTCCTCTGCGGCGCCCCGATCGACTATGTGAAGTGGGACTTCAACCGCTGCTTCACGGACCCCGGCTGGCCGGGCGAGGACCACCCCGAGCGCGTGTGGTCCGCCCACGTGCACGCCGTCTACGACCTCATCGACCGGCTGCGGACCGCGCACCCGTCCGTCGCCTTCGAGTCCTGCTCGGGCGGCGGCGGCCGGGTCGACCTCGGCATCCTCGCCCGTACGGACCAGGTGTGGACCTCGGACAACACCGACCCGGTGGACCGCCTCGCCATCCAGCACGGTTTCAGCCAGGTGCACCCCGCGCGCGTGATGGCCGCCTGGGTCACCGACAGCCCCCACACCCAGCTCAACGGGCGCGTCAGCTCGCTGCGGTTCCGGTTCGTCAGCGCCATGGCCGGGGTGCTCGGCGTCGGCGGTGACCTCGCGCGGTGGAGCGCGGCGGAACGTGCCGAGGCGCGCGGCTGGGTGGAGCTCTACAAGGAGATCAGGCCCGTCGTGCAGCTCGGCGAGCTGTACCGCCTGCGGGCGCCCGGCGAGGGGCTCGGCGCGGTGCAGTACGTGCGGGGCGACGAGGCCGTGGTGCTCGCCTGGCTGCGGGCGCAGGCGTACGGCGAGGAGCCCGCCCCGGTGCGGCTGCGGGGGCTCGACCCCGCGGCGGCGTACGTGTGCCGGGACACCGGCGCGGTGCACCGGGGCGCGGTCCTGCTGCACCACGGCCTGCGCACGGGCCTCAGCGGCGATCTGGACGCGGCGGTCTTCCGGCTGAGCCGGGTCACGACTGCCCCGTCGAGGCCGTAGGCCTGGGTATTCCGGGTTGGTGCAATCTTGACCAATGGCTTATCTCACGCCACGTCAACCCCATATTACGGTGGCGTAGGTCACTTGACGGAAGGAAAGATGGGACGACGTGACAGCAGAGTCGACACCTTTCGTCAAAAACGTACCCACAGAGACCATTACCTCCTACGCAGCGGTCGGCGACAGCTTCACCGAGGGCGTGGGGGACCCCGGGCCCGACGGGACCTTCGTCGGCTGGGCCGACCGGCTCGCCGTCCTGCTCGACGACCTGGCACCGGAGCACACCTTCCGCTACGCGAACCTCGCGGTGCGCGGCAAGCTGCTCGACCAGATCGTCGCGGACCAGGTGCCGCGGGCCAAGGAGCTGGCCCCGGACCTGGTGACGTTCGCCGCGGGCGGCAACGACATCATCCGGCCCGGCACCGACCCGGACGACGTGGCCGAGCGCTTCGAGCGGGCCGTCGCCGACCTCTCGTCGGCCGTCGGCACCGTCGTGATCACCACTGGCTTCGACACCCGCGGCGTGGCCCTCCTCAAGCATCTGCGCGGCAAGATCGCCACGTACAACGGCCACGTCCGCGCGGTCGCCGACCGCTACGGCTGCCCGGTGCTCGACCTGTGGTCGCTGAAGACCGTCCAGGACCGGCGGGCCTGGGACACCGACCGGCTGCACCTGTCGCCCGACGGGCACACGCGCGTGGCGCTGCGCGCGGCCCAGGTGCTCGGCGTCCCCGTGCCCGCCGATCCCGACCAGGCGTGGCCGCCGCTGCCGCCGCGCGGCACCCTCGAGGTGCGCCGCGACGACATCCACTGGGCGCGCGAGCACCTGGTCCCGTGGATCGGGCGGCGGCTGCGGGGCGAGTCGTCGGGCGACCACGTGGCGGCGAAGCGGCCCGACCTCATGCCGCTGACCTAGATGCCGCCGACCCGGATGGGGTGGACCTGACGCGGCCGTCCTGATGCGGCTGTAGGCACCCACCCGGTCCGCGACGGGGGTGGACCGGTGAGGTGACAGCGCGGGAGTGGCGTCCGCGCGCGCGTGCGCGCGAGTGCTGGGATGGCGGACAGCCGTCCCCTGTGGGCCGACCGTCCCCCCTGTGGGGCGGCGGGCCGCACGGGGCGGCGGGCCGCCCGCACGGGGCGGACGACCGGCACACCGGAAGGACTCCCGCCCATGCCGCCACGCCCGAACGCGTCCGTACGTCCTCTCGCCACCGCCCTGCTCGCCCTCGCCGCGCTCGGGATCGGGGCCGCGCCCGCCGGGGCCGCCGCGCCGGTCGCCGAGGCGCCCGCCGCCGTGTCCGCGCAAAACCCCGCCACCGTGACTGTCACCGGCACCGGCTCCGCCAGCGCGGCGCCGGACCTGGCCGTGCTCACCCTGGGCGTCGAGGTGACCGCGCCGACGGCCAAGAAGGCGCTCGCCGGACAGAACGCCGCGGCACAGGCGCTGCTCACCGCCGTGCGGGAGCAGGGCGTCGCCGAGCGGGACGCCCGTACGGAGGGGCTGTCGCTGTCCGGCGTCTACAAGGACGAGGACGGCGCGTCCAAGCTCACCGGCTACCGGGCCTCCCAGTCGTTCTCGGTCACCGTGCGGAAGCTCGCCACCACGGGCCGGGTCCTCCAGGCCGCGATGGACGCCGCCGGTGACGCGGGCCGCGTCCACGGCGTGGCCTTCGACGTCGCCGACAAGCGGGAGCTGCGGGCCGAGGCCCGCGCGGCCGCCCACGACGACGCGCGCGCCAAGGCGGAGCAGTACGCGCAGCTCAGCGGACGCCGCCTCGGCCGCCTCGTCTCGCTCAGCGAGAACGACAGCGGCGGCCCGCGTCCCCTCGCGGTGCCCGTGGAGGCCGTCACCAAGGACCAGGGCGTCCCCGTGGCGCCCGGGGAGATCGAGGATCAGGTGACGCTCGTCGCGGTGTACGAGCTGGACTAGCGCACGAGCCCGGCCGCGGGCCTTCAGGCCCGCAGGTCCGCCACGGACAGGCCCAGCTCCCGGGCCAGCGCCTCGTCGGCCCAGCTGCGGGCGCGGGCCCGGGAGACCGCGCCGTACGCCGTGAGCTGGACGGCGAGGCCGTCGAGGAGCGCGGTCAGGCGCAGGGCCGCGCCCCGCGGGTCCGGGCAGCGGAACTCGCCCGCGGCCACGCCCTCCGCGATGACCTCGGCGAGCGCCGCCTTCCAGCGCTGGTCAAGGGCGCGCGCCACATCCCGCAGGGCGGGCTCGCGCCCGGCCGCCGCCCAGCCCTCGATCCACAGCCGCCAGCCCTTGGCCTGCCCCGTCGGCGCGTACCAGCGCACGGCGGCCCGCAGTCGGCGCAGCGCGGACGTACGGCGGCGCAGCAGCTTGTCGAGGCGGGCGAGGTCGCCCTCGGCGGCGTGCGCGAACGCGGCGGCGACCAGCTCGTCCTTGGTGGAGAAGTGGTACAGCACGAGCGCGTTGCTCACCCCGAGGGCGGCCGCGACGTCGGCGATGCGCACGGCCGCCACGCCCCGCGCCTCGATCTGCCCGACGGTGGCGGTCAGCAGCTCCACCCGCCGCTCCGCCACGCTCAGCCGCACTCTCGCCACGCTCCGCACCCTACCGACCGGCGCGCTCGGCGATCCGCGGCAGGCGGTCGGCCACCAGGGCGTGGGCGGCGGCACGCGGGGTGGTGCCGTCGCGCTCCGCGCGCGTGAGCAGCTCGGCGACCAGCGCGCGCAGGGCGCGGCGCGTGTGGGCGAAGGCCTCGCCCGCCTTGTCGGGAGCCTCGCCGATGTCGCCGAACAGGGTCCACCACCACCAGGCGTTCGTACCGGAGTTCACGACGACGTCCGGCAGGACCGTGGTGCCGCGCGCGGCGAGGAGCCGCTCCGCCTCCGGGAGCACCGGCATGTTCGCGGCCTCGGCGATCCAGCGCGCCGTGATCCGCTCCTGGTTCGCCGCGTCGATGGCGTACGACACGGCGGCGGGCACCAGGACCTCCACGTCGGCGGCGAGCCAGGCGTCACCCGGCAGCTCGCGGTCGCCCGGGCGCAGCGCGGCGCGGTCGACGGTGCCGTACGCGTCGCGCGCGGCGAGCAGCGCCTCCACGTCGAGGCCCTCGGGGTTGGCGATGGTGCCCTTGATGTCGGCGACGGCCACGACCGTGAGCCCCGCGCGCGTGAGGAAGCGCGCGGTGGCGGCGCCCATCGTGCCGAGGCCCTGCACGGCCACGCGCGCGTGGCCGTGGTCCGTGCCCGCCGCGTCCAGGGCGGTGAGGACGGACTCGGCGACGCCGCAGCCGCCGACGAGCGCGTCCAGGCCGATCCCGTCGACCTCGACGGCGAAGGCGTCCGCGAGCCGCCGCCGGGCCGCGGCCGCGTCGTCGAGCAGCGGGTAGACGGCCTGCACGGTGGAGGCAAGACCCGCTTCGGCGGCCGCCCGGTCGACGACGTCCTGGGTCAGACCGAGGTCCTCGCCGGTGTTCCAGAAGGCCTCGACGTAGGGCCGCACCGCCCGCAGATAGCGCACGAGCAGCCCGTACGCCTCGGGGGAGCGCGGATCGCAGTCGATGCCGCCCTTGGCGCCGCCGAGCGGGACGTACCGCGCCGCCGGGTCGTAGTGCAGGGCCTCCTTCATGGTCATGCCGCGGGCGAGCCCGGTGACCTCCTGGAGCGTGCAGCCCGGCCGCATCCGCAGGCCGCCGCTGCACACGCCGCGCACCAGGCGGTCGACGACGAGGAAGCCCTGGCGGCCGGTGACGTGATCGGTCCACGTCAGCGAGATGAGGGGCGCGGACGGCACGTGCATACGGACTCCTGTACTCACTACTGACCGGTCATTCAGTAGCAAGTACAGCACGCCGCGTGGTGGCGTCGGGCGTCCTTCGCGGAGCGGGGGCGGGGGTGCGCGGAGGCGGCGGGCCGTGCGGACCGTACGGACCGCCCCCGGCGGTCGTTGTCAGCGGTGGCGCACATAATGGGGAGGCCTGAGCAGCCCTGTTTCTGGAGGTGCGCCGTGTCCCGGTCCCTGAGCCCCTTGCTCCGCTCCCTGCGGACGCCCGCGTTCGGTGCGGATCCGGCCGGTGACCGGCTCGCGCGCATCCGCAGATCGCCGAATTTCGCCGACGGCTCGTTCCAGAACCCGGTGGGGGCGCGCACCAGGCCCTCCGGGTCCGCCCTGGAGTTCGCGAAGGTCTACTTCCGTCGCGAGGAGCGCTCCCGGCGCGTCCCGGCGGGCCACGTGCCGGTGCACGCCACGACCCTCGCGGACCTCGCCAAGCCCCCGGCGAGCGGCCTCAGGCTCACCTGGATGGGGCACTCCAGCGTCCTCGTCGAGATCGACGGGCGCCGGTTGCTCTTCGACCCGGTGTGGGGCGAGCGCTGCTCGCCCTTCGCCTTCGCCGGACCCAAGCGCCTGCACCCGGCGCCGCTGCCGCTCGCGGCGCTCGGCCCGGTCGACGCGGTCGTCATCTCGCACGACCACTACGACCATCTGGACCTGCCCAGCATCAAGGCCCTCGCGGGCACGGACACGGTGTTCGCGGTGCCGCTGGGCGTCGGTGCGCACCTGGAGCACTGGGGCGTCCCCGCGGACCGGCTCCGCGAGCTCGACTGGCACGAGTCCACGGCCGTCGGGGGCCTGACCCTGACGGCCACCCCCGCCCGGCACTTCTGCGGCCGCGGGCTGCGCAACCAGCAGCACACGCTGTGGGCGTCCTGGAGCGTCGCGGGCCCCGAGCACCGCGTCTTCCACAGCGGCGACACCGGGTACTTCCCGGGCTTCGCGGACATCGGCGCCGCCCACGGCCCGTTCGACGCCACGATGATCCAGATCGGCGCCTACTCGGAGTTCTGGCCGGACATCCACATGCGGCCCGAGGAAGGCGTGCGGGCCCACCTGGACCTCCAGGGCGGACGGCCGCACGGCGTGCTCCTGCCGATCCACTGGGGCACGTTCAACCTCGCGCCGCACGCCTGGTCGGAGCCCGGCGAGGGCACGCTCGCCGCCGCGCGCGCCGCGGGCGCCCCGGTGGCGCTGCCCATCCCCGGCGAGCCGTTCGAGCCGGCGTCCGAGGCGGTGCCCGACGCCCCGTGGTGGCGCGAGATCGCCGTCGCGCCGGCGGGCGGCTGGAGCGACCACGCCCCGGGGCCCGCGCTGGGCGCGGCCGACCAGGAGACCGCCCCCGTCGGCTGATGGCGGGTGACGGACGAAAGGGGCGCGTGACTCCGTGAAGGGGGCGCGCCCCTGGTCGGTGCGCCCGTGGGGAACGGGTGTCCCTCATACGCCCTGTGCGGCGCACACCGCCGCGCCCGTACTGACGTACGACATATTTCGTCCTCTCGTACGACGCGTCATACCAGAGCGGGACGCTGTCCGCCGGACTTTGTCAACTGCCCACCGCACGTGAGGTCGTGACGACTACCGTGAGTGGCCGTCGGGCGACGCAGGGATGACATCACGGCCTGCCGGCCGGCACCGCGATGCCATCGACGAGGTGCCGCAGCGGACCGCTGCGGCACGCGTCGCTACGTACCGAGGACGCTGATGTCTCACCTTCGCGCACCGGCAGCACGCGCAGACCGCCGTGAGGGCGGGCGGCACGGACGCTCCGGGAGCCGCGCCGCGCCGCCCCCTCCCGAGACGCGCATACGGCTCCAGCTGATGCGCATCGCCGTACTGCCCGCCGTCGCCGTCGGCCTGTGCGGCTGTGCCGCCGTGCTCTTCATGATCCGGGCCGCCGGAGCCCGGCCGCAGCCGCCGCTGCTCGCCCTGCTCGGCGCCGCCGCCGGGCTCGGCGTCCTCGGCATCGTCGTCGCCGCGGTGGCCGCCGACCGGACCGCGCGGTCCGTGCGCGACCGCGTCGTGGCGCTGCGCCGCGCCACCGCGCGCGGCCAGGCCGACCTGCGCGAACTCCTCGAACGGCTGCGCCAGGGAGACACCCCGGTGGTGCGCGAGCCCGGCGCGGTTCCCGCCCCCGCCAAGGACGAGTTCGGCCTGCTCGCCGACGAGCTGGCCCGCGCCCACGAGGGCGCCCTCACCGCCGTCGTGCAGGCGTCCCGCCTGTCCGGGCGGGCGGGCAACGAGCAGAAGGTCGAGGTCTTCGTGAACCTCGCCCGCCGCCTGCAGTCCCTGGTCCACCGCGAGATCTCGCTCCTGGACGAGCTGGAGAACTCCGTCGAGGACCCCGAACTCCTCAAGGGCCTCTTCCACATCGACCACCTGGCCACCCGCATCCGGCGGCACGCCGAGAACCTCGCCGTGCTCGGCGGCGCCGTGTCGCGGCGCCAGTGGAGCAGGCCCGTGTCGATGACGGAGGTGCTCCGCTCCTCCATCGCCGAGGTCGAGCAGTACTCGCGGGTCAAGCTGGTGCCGCCCGTCGACGGCACCCTGCGCGGCCACGCCGTCGCCGACGTCATCCACCTGCTCGCCGAACTCGTCGAGAACGCCACGGTGTTCTCCGCCCCGCACACCCAAGTCCTGCTGCGCGCGGGCCGGGTGACGTCCGGGCTCGCCGTCGAGGTCGAGGACCGCGGCCTGGGCATGCCCGTCGCCGAGCAGACCCGGATGAACCAACTCCTCGCCGACCCCGACCAGGTCAACGTCGCGAGCCTCCTCCAGGACGGCCGCATCGGCCTGTTCGTGGTCGCCGCCCTCGCCCGCCGCCACGGCATCGCGGTGCGCCTGCAGACCAACATCTACGGCGGCGTCCAGGCCGTCCTGATCCTGCCCCAGGGGCTGCTCGGCGCCGACCAGGACGCCCCCTCCGCCCCCCGCGGCGCCACCTCCGCCGCGCACCGGGCCGCACCCGCGGCCGCCCACTCCTCGGCCCACACCTCCGCCCCCACCTCCCCGCAGTCCGCCGCGCCGCCCACCCCCACCCCCGGCGCCGCGCACGCGACCGCCGCCCGCGAAGCCGCCGCCGCGCCCACCCCGCACCCGGCCGCCGCACCCCACGAGCAGCCGTCCCACCCGCCCTACCGGAACGGCACCCCGTCCCACCGGCCCGCCGCCCCGCACCCCTCCGCGGCCACCGCCACCCCGCCCGCCCCGCTCCCCGTCCGCGGCCCGCGCGGCGACCGGCCCACCCCCGCCGAAGCCCTGCCCGGCATCCGCCCCGAGGACCGGAGCGTCACCGCCGAGCACACCGCGGCCCCGCCCGTGCCCCGCAACGGCGCCGTCCGCGGCCGGGTCGGCAAACCCCAGCTGCCCCGCCGCCGCGCCCAGGAACACCTCGCGCCGCAGCTGCGCGACGCCCGCGCCCCGCGCCCGGCCGACGACCAGCTCGTCGGTCACGACCCGGGCCTGATGGCCGCCTTCCAGCGCGGCATCGGCCTCGCCCAGGCGGCCCAGGCCAGGGACGCCCTGCCCGACCACGACGTCAGCGTGTCCCCGGGGCCCGGCGACAGAGCCGACCGCACCGGCCCCGTCGGCCGGAGCGACCAGGGCGGCTGACCGCACCACCCCCCACCCCGTCCGCCCCGCGGACGTCGAGAACCCTCTCTCGAACCCGTACTTTCCAAGGAGTCGATCCACCATGGCGAGCGATGCGCCGACCGGCCAGGTATCCGATCTCGACTGGCTGATGAGCGGCCTCGTACAGCGCGTGCCGCACACCCACAGCGCCGTCCTGCTCTCCTGCGACGGACTCGTGAAGTCGGTCCATGGCCTCGACCCGGACAGCGCCGACCACATGGCCGCGCTCGCCTCAGGGCTCTACTCCCTCGGGCGCAGCGCGGGCGTCCGCTTCGGCGACGGGGGCGACGTGCGCCAGGTGGTCGTGGAGCTGGACTCCACCCTGCTCTTCGTGTCCACCGCCGGTTCCGGCACCTGTCTCGCCGTGCTCGCCGGGCGTGAGGCGGACGCCGCGGTGCTCGGGTACGAGATGGCGATGCTGGTCAAGAGCGTGCGCCCGTACCTGGTCACAGCGCCGCGCCAGCACGCCGGTGAGCCCGCGTCGATGAGGCGCTGAGCGTGGGGGCCCCGCACGACGGGCCATGGCTCGACGACGCCGCAGGGCGGCTCATCCGCCCGTACACGGTCAGCAACGGTCGCACCCGACCGACCACGCGGCTCGACCTGCTGTCCCAGGTGAGGGCGACCGGCACCACCCCCGCCGGCTACCTCGGCCCGGAGCACGCCCTCGCCCTCGGCATGTGCGAGGCACCCACGTCGGTGGCGGAGATCGCCGCCCAGCTGAAGCTGCCCGTGGCGGTGACCAAGGTGCTCCTGTCCGACCTCGTCGACTGCGGGGCGATCACCACCAGAGCCCCGGACTTCTACCACAACCCGACTGACCGGTCCCTGTTGGAGGCAGTGCTCGATGGACTACGACGACAGCTCTGACGCCTTCCCCACCGCGCTGAAGATCCTCGTGGCGGGCGGGTTCGGGGTCGGCAAGACGACCTTCGTGGGCGCGGTCAGCGAGATCGCGCCGCTCAGCACGGAGGAGTTGCTCACGACGGTCAGCGAAGCCACCGACGACCTGTCGGGCGTGGAGAACAAGACCACGACGACCGTCGCCATGGACTTCGGAAGGATCACGCTCGACCCCGAACACGTCCTGTACCTGTTCGGCACACCGGGACAGGAACGGTTCTGGTTCATGTGGGACGAGCTGTCCGAAGGGGCGCTCGGCGCGGTGGTGCTCGCCGACACCCGGCGCCTGGAGGACTGCTTCGCCGCCGTCGACTTCTTCGAGCAGCGCGGCATGGGATTCATCGTCGCCGTCAACGAGTTCGACGGCGCCTACCGCTACGAGCCCGACGAGGTCCGCACCGCCATCGACCTGGACCCGCAGGTGCCGGTGGTGCGCTGTGACGCGCGGATCTCCAGCTCCGGCATCCAGACGCTGCTCACGCTCGTCCGCCACCTGCTCGCCCACGCCCCCGCCACGCCCACGTCGGGAGCCCACACATGACCCATGGAGCCCACGCATGATGTACGAAGCGACCGGCCGCCTGCTGGTGACCCCGGTGGACAAGGGGGCGGCCACGCGGGTGCGCAGGCTGCGGGAGCTGGACCTCGGCGAGCGGCCCGAACCCGGGCTCGACACGTTCGCCGACCGCCTCGCCCGGGTCATGGACGCCCCGTACGCCATGGTCAACTTCATCGGCGAGGAACAGCAGTTCTTCGCCGGTCTGCACCGGACCGAGGGCCCGCCCCCCGAGCCCGGGGCGCTCGGGCTCGGGGCGAACGGGATGGGCGAGGAGACGGACGAGCCCGTGGCGCGACCGTTCGCCGAGCGCCGCCTTGCGCGGGACCGCGGCTACTGCCCGCACGTGGTGGTGCGGGGCAAGGCGCTGGTCCTGGAGGACGTCCGCGACTACCCGCGGTTCGCGGGCAACCCGGTCGTCGACGAGTTCGGGGTCAGGTCCTATCTGGGCGCGCCCCTGATCGACCGGACCGGGATCGCGCTCGGCACGGTGTGCGTCCTCGACGTGGAGCCCCGGCCGTGGGGCCGGACCGGGCTCGACACGATCAAGTCGATGGCGGCGGAGCTGGTGGACCGGATCCACCTGCGCGAGGCCGAGGGGGAGCCGGGCGCTCCCCTGTGACGCGCCCCGGCGCCGCGCCCCTTCGCGGTGCTGCTCCCCGTGCCGGTCAAGTCGGCTTCCAGGGCGGTACGTTGACGATACAAGGACATGGCCCTACGGTGCGAGGCCCCTGACGGAGACCCCCGCCGCCCGTGCGGGGCCCCACCGAAAGGCACACCGCATGAGCGACCTCCGGCTCGGCGTCCTCGGCTATGGACTGCGCGGCCCCCTCGCCCGCACCGCCCACCGCCCCGGCGCGGGCGCCCGCGTCACCGCGCTCGCCGACCCCGACGAGGCCGCGCGGACCCGCGCGGCCCGCGACTTCCCCGGCCTTCGCACGACCGCGGACCCGCGAGAGGTCATCACGGCCCCGGACGTGGACGCCGTCCTCGTCCTCACCCCCGACCACACCCACGAGCCCCTCACCCGCGCGGTGCTGCACCAGGGCAAGCCGGTCTTCGTCGAGAAGCCCCTGGACGTGACCGTCGAGGCGAGCGACGCCATCCTGCGGACCGCGTACGAGACCGGTACGCGCCTCTACGTGGGGCACAACATGCGTCACATGCCGGTCGTACGGCTGATGCGGGACATCGTGGCGCGCGGCGAGATCGGGACCGTCAAGACGGTCTGGGTGCGGCACTTCGTGGGCTTCGGAGGCGACTGGTACTTCAAGGACTGGCACGCCGAACGGCAGTACACCACGGGCCTGTTGCTCCAGAAGGCCGCCCACGACCTCGACGTCGTGCACTGGATCGCGGGCGGCTACACCCGGCACGTCCAGGCGCTCGGCGACCTCATGGTCTACGGCGGCATCCCGCACCGCCGCGCGCCGGGCGAGCCCAAGCCCGACGGCGGCCCCGTCGAGGACGGCGCCTGGCCGCCGCGCGCCCAGCGGGACCTGAACCCGGTGATCGACGTGGAGGACGTGTCCCTGGTCAACCTGCGCCTGGACAACGGCGTGCTCGCCGCCTACCAGCAGTGCCACTTCACCCCCGACTACTGGCGCAACTACACCGTCATCGGCGACGCGGGCCGCCTGGAGAACTTCGGCGACGGCCCCGGCGGCGTGGTCCGGGTCTGGAACAGCGGGCGCTCGCTCCACCGCGGCGAAGGTGACGCCGAGTACCCGATCGGGGGCTCCGTCGACGAGTCGGGACACGGCGGCGCCGACCCGCTGATCATCGACGAGTTCCTGCGCTTCGCCCGCGAGGGCGGGCGCACCGACACCTCGCCGGTGGCCGCGCGCATGGCCGTCGCCGCGGGCGTGGGGGCCACCCGGTCGCTGCGGGACGGCGGCGGCCCGCGGGAGGTGCCGCCGCTCGACGCGGAGCTGATCGCGTACTTCGAACGGGGGCAGATCCGCTAGCGGACGCGCGCCCCGGGACCGGCGCGGGGCCCGGTGCGCCTGGGGTCTGAAGGAAAGCTGCGGCCGCGGTTAAGAAAACCTCGATGGACCCGTGCCGTGACGTACGGAAGATTGCTGTGCGGATGTGGCCGGTGGGATGCCGGTCAGCCACTTCCCTAGGTCGCATGACAGGAGCCGTCGCGTGAAGGCGCTGGTCAAGGAGAAAGCGGAGCCCGGGCTCCGTCTCATGGAGGTACCGGAGCCGGTCATCGGGCCCGGCGACGTCCTGATCAAGGTGCTGCGCACCGGGATCTGCGGGACCGATCTGCACATCCGGGCCTGGGACGGCTGGGCGCAGCAGGCGATCTCGGCGCCGCTGATCGTCGGGCACGAGTTCGTCGGCGAGGTCGTCGAGACCGGCCGGGACGTGGCGGACGTCAAGGCGGGCGACCTGGTCAGCGGCGAGGGCCACCTGGTGTGCGGCAAGTGCCGCAACTGTCTGGCCGGGCGGCGCCATCTGTGCCGGGCCACGGTCGGGCTCGGCGTGGGGCGCGACGGCGCGTTCGCGGAGTACGTCGCGCTGCCCGCGGGCAACGTCTGGGTGCACCGGGTGCCGGTGGACCTCGACATCGCCGCGATCTTCGACCCGTTCGGCAACGCCGTGCACACCGCCCTGTCGTTCCCGCTGGTCGGCGAGGACGTACTGATCACCGGGGCCGGGCCGATCGGTCTGATGGCCGCCGCCGTCGCGCGCCACGCGGGCGCCCGCAACGTCGTCGTCACCGACGTCAGCGAGGAGCGTCTGGTGCTCGCTCGCAAGGTCGGCGTCAGCCTCGCCCTCAACGTCGCCGACGCCGCCATCGCCGACGGCCAGCGCGAGCTGGGCCTGCGCGAGGGCTTCGACGTGGGCCTGGAGATGTCCGGGAACCCGCGCGCGATGCGCGACATGGTCGCCAACATGACCCACGGCGGCAAGATCGCCATGCTCGGCCTGCCGTCCGAGGAGTTCGCGGTCGACTGGGCGCGGATCGTCACCTCGATGATCACGATCAAGGGCATCTACGGCCGCGAGATGTTCGAGACGTGGTACGCGATGTCCGTGCTCCTCGAGGGCGGCCTCGACCTCACGCCCGTCATCACCGGCCGCTACGGCCACCGCGACTTCCAGGAAGCCTTCGACGACGCGGCGAGCGGCCGCGGCGGCAAGGTCATCCTCGACTGGACCGTCTGACCCGGGCCCCGCCCGCCCACCTCCTCCGAACTCCCGAAGGACTCCTCGATGTTCGACTCCGTACGCGCCGACCTCGCCGCCACCCTCGACGAGATCCGCGCCGCAGGCCTGCACAAGCCCGAGCGGGTCATCGGCACCCCGCAGTCGGCGACCGTCGCCGTCACCGCGGGAGGCCGCCCCGGCGAGGTGCTGAACTTCTGCGCGAACAACTACCTCGGCCTCGCTGACCACCCCGAGGTGATCGCCGCCGCCCACGAGGCGCTCGACCGCTGGGGCTACGGCATGGCCTCCGTGCGCTTCATCTGCGGCACCCAGGAGGTCCACAAGGAGCTGGAGGCGCGCCTGTCCGCGTTCCTCGGCCAGGAGGACACGATCCTGTACTCCTCCTGCTTCGACGCCAACGGCGGTGTCTTCGAGACGCTGCTCGGGCCCGAGGACGCGGTGATCTCCGACGCCCTCAACCACGCCTCGATCATCGACGGCATCCGGCTCTCCAAGGCCCGCCGCTTCCGCTACGCCAACCGCGACATGGCCGACCTGGAGAAGCAGCTCAAGGAGGCCACCGAGGCCGGCGCCCGGCGCAAGCTCGTGGTCACCGACGGCGTCTTCTCCATGGACGGCTACGTCGCCCCGCTGGCGGACATCTGCGACCTCGCCGAGCGGTACGACGCCATGGTCATGGTCGACGACTCGCACGCCGTCGGCTTCGTCGGCCCCGGCGGCCGGGGCACCCCCGAGCTGCACGGCGTCATGGACCGCGTCGACATCATCACCGGCACCCTCGGCAAGGCGCTCGGCGGCGCCTCCGGCGGCTACGTCGCCGCGCGCGCCGAGATCGTCGCGCTGCTGCGCCAGCGCTCGCGCCCCTACCTGTTCTCCAACACGCTCGCCCCGGTGATCGCCGCGGCCTCGCTGAAGGTCCTCGACCTCCTTGAGGCGGCCGGTGACCTGCGCGAGCGCCTGGCGGCGAACACCCAGCTCTTCCGCTCCCGGATGACCGCCGAGGGCTTCGACGTGCTGCCCGGCGACCACGCCATCGCGCCCGTCATGATCGGGGACGCGGCGAAGGCCGGACGCATGGCCGAGCTGCTCCTGGAGCGCGGCGTGTACGTCATCGGCTTCTCCTACCCGGTGGTGCCGCAGGGCCAGGCCCGGATCCGCGTGCAGCTGTCCGCGGCGCACTCCACGGAGGACGTGGGGCGGGCCGTCGACGCGTTCGTCGCCGCGCGGGCCGAACTGGATGCGGCTGGGGCCTAGCGCCCTGCCCTGCCCCGCCCTGCCGGGGCTTGATCTCCCCACCCGCCCGCCCCTGCGTCGCGCTGCGCGCTCGTCCCCACACGCCGGACGGGCTTGCTGGGCCGCTGGCGCGTTCGTCGTCGGGCGGGTGGGTGGGAGAATCGGGGCATGATCGAAGCCCGGCGGTTGCACATCCTGCGCGCGGTGGCCGACCACGGCACCGTCACCGCCGCGGCCGCCGCCCTCTACCTCACCCCGTCCGCCGTGTCGCAGCAGCTCACGGCTCTTGAGCAGGAGACGGGGCACCGGCTCGTGGACCGCTCGGCCCGGGGGGTGCGGCTCACCCCCGCGGGCGAGATCCTGCTGACGCACACCAACGCCGTCCTTGCCCAGCTGGAGCGGGCCGAGGCCGAGTTGGCCGCGTACAGCTCGGGCGCGGCGGGGACGGTGACGCTCGCGGCGTTCGCGACGGGCATCGGCCTGGTCGTGGCGCCCGCCCTGACCCGCCTCGCCGAGACGGCGCCCGGCATCCGGGTGCGCGTCCAGGACGCCGAGGGCGACGCCAGCCTGCCGATGGTGCTCGACCGGCAGGTGGACGTGGCGGTGGCCGTGGAGTACCGCGGCGCGCCCGGCGCCGACGACCCGCGCCTGACGCGCGTACCGCTGTACGCCGAGCCCTTCGACGCGGTGCTCCCCGTGACGCACCGGCTCGCCGACGGCGGCCGGGTGCCGCTCGCCGACCTCGCCAAGGACGCGTGGATCGGCCCCTTCCCCGGCAACCCCTGCCACGACGTGGTGGTTCTCGCCTGTGAGCAGGCCGGGTTCCAGCCGGTCATGGAGCATTCATCGGATGACTTCCGCGCGGTCGTCGCCCTGGCGTCGGCGGGCGCGGGGGTCGCCCTCGTGCCCCGTTCCGCCCTGCGGGGCATGGACGTGACCGGGGTGGCGGTCCGGCCCGTGGACGGGATCGCGCCCACGCGACGGGTGTTCGCCGCCGTGCGCTGCGGCGCGGAGGCGCACCCGCTGATCGCGCCGGTGCTCGGCGCCCTGAAGGACGCGGCGGCCGAGGACTGAGGCGGCGACGCGCGACCGCCGGAACACCGACGGCACAGCCGCGATTCTCATATCTGGGATAGGGTCCCGAATATGGGAAACGATGACATGGGGGCCGCCGATGTCGACACCCGGCTCGCCGCCCGCCTCGCCGAGCTGCGCGCCGACCACGGCTGGTCCCTGGGCGAACTCGCGGACCGCAGCGGTGTGAGCCGCTCGACCCTGTCACGTGCCGAGCGCGCGGAGATCAGCCCGACCGCGGCCCTCCTGAACCGGCTGTGCGCCGTCTACGGCCGCACCATGTCGCAGCTCCTCAGCGAGGTCGAGGCGGCCCCCGCCCAACTGGTCCGCGCGGCCGACCAGGCGGTGTGGACGGACACCGCCTCGGGCTTCACGCGCCGGTCCGTCTCGCCGCCGCAGACCGGGCTGCGCGGCGAGGTCGTCGACGCCACCCTCGCGCCGGGCGCCGACCTCAGCTACGACCGGCCGCCCGTGCCCGGCCTCGAACAGCACCTCTGGGTCCTGGAGGGCGGCCTCGCCGTCACCGTGCGGGAGGTCACGCACGCCCTCGCGGCGGGGGACTGCCTGCGCTTCCGGGTGTGGGGCGGCACGCGCTTCCGCTGCCTCGGCGAGCGGCCCGTACGGTACGCGCTCCTGGTGGTGGCGCCGTGACCGCGGAGCTCGCCCTGGAGCGGCTGACGCCGGAGCGACTGGTCGCGCTCGCCGAGGAGTTGGCCGGCCTGCTCGTCGACGCCGTGGAGGGCGGCGCCTCCGTCGGCTTCCTCGCCGGGCTCGACCGGCAGGAGGCCGCCCGCTGGTGGCGCGGCCGGGCCCCGGAGCTGGCCGCGGGCCGTCTGGAGACCTGGGTGGTCCACGACGGCCCACGGCTCGCCGGCACCGTGGGCCTCGCCCTCGCCGACAAGCCCAACGCCCGCCACCGCGCCGAACTCGTCAAGCTCCTCGTGCGCCGCGACGCCCGGGGCCGGGGCCTCGGCCGGACCCTGCTCGGCCTCGCCGAGCGGGAGGCGGCCCGCTCCGGCGTGACGCTGCTGCTCCTGGACACCCGGACGGACAGCCCGGCCGAGTCCCTGTACGCCTCGTCCGGCTGGACCCGGCTCGGCGTCGTGCCGGACCACGCGGCCGACCCGCGGGGCGCGCTGAGCCCGACCACCTTCTTCTACAAACTCCTCGCCGCGGGCGCGTAGTTCGCGGCCCGCCCGGACCGCGCGTGCCGCCGCCCGGGGGAGGCGGAGGGTTGGCGCCCCGCGTGCGGGGGAGACGTGGGCAGGACGCAGTCGCAGCCTGACAGGGAGCTCCTCGATGCCGGACCACGACCACGCGCGCGTGACACCCGTGACCTACACCGCGGGGCTGCTGACCGCGTCGGACGGCGTACCCGTCGCCACCTACACCTGGCAGCCCCGCGACGGCAGGCCCCGCGCCTTCGTCCAGATCGCCCACGGAGCCGCCGAACACGCCCTGCGCTACGACCGGTTCGCCCGCCACCTCACCGCGCACGGCTACGGCGTGGTGGCCTCCGACCACCGGGGCCACGGGGCGACGGCCCAGGCCACGGGCGGCTACGGGGTCGCGGAGGCGGGCCCCGGCGGCGCGGCGGCGGGGGAGACGTCCGATGACGGGCCCGACGCCTGGCGGGCGATCGTGGACGACCTCAAGGCCGTCGGCGACCAGGTCCGCAGCCTCCACCCCGGCACCCCCGTGGTGCTGTTCGGGCACAGCCTCGGCTCGATGCTCGCCCGGGACCACGCCCAGGAGTACCCCGACGGGCTCGCGGGCCTCATCCTGTCCGGCACGTTCCGCTCGCTGCCCGGCGCGGAGACCGAGTCGGCGCTCGCGCGGCTGCGGGCCGAGGTCGCCGCCGGCGGGCGGGCGGCCCGCTCGTCCTTCGTCCGGGAGCTGTTCGCCGCGTTCAACGACCCCTACCCGCACCGCACCGGCTTCGAGTGGCTCTCGCGGGACGAAGCCGAGGTCGACGCGTACGCCGCCGACGAGCGCTGCGGCTTCCCGTTCTCGGCGGGGCTCTCGCTGGACTGGGTGCGCGCCGTCCGCAAGATCAACGATCCGCGGCACCTCGCCCGCATCCCCGCGGACCTCCCCGTCCACGTCGCCGTCGGCACGGAGGACCCCTGCAACCAGGGCATGACGCTCGTCTACGAGCTCCTGGAGGACCTCCGCTACGCGGGCGTGCGCGACCTCGGCTGGAAGGCGTACGAGGGCGCGCGGCACGAGATCCTGAACGAGACCGACCGGGACGAGGTGCAGCGGGACCTCACGGACTGGCTGGACGCGCGCGTGGGGTGAGGGAGGCCTCGGCGGGTGGCTGTCAGTGGCGTTGGCTACCGTTCGTTCCATGGTCAACGCCGACGACGTACGCCGCACCGCCCTCGCTCTGCCGGACACGACGGAGAAGATCGCCTGGAGCATGCCGACCTTCCGGGTCGCGGGCAAGATGTTCGCCACGCTCCCCGAGGACGAGACGTCCATCGCCGTGCGCTGCCCGAAGGTGGAGCGGGACGAGCTGGTGCTCGCGGAGCCCGAGAAGTTCTGGATCGCCGAGCACGAGGCGTCCTTCGCGTGGGTGCGGGTGCGGCTCGCCGCGCTCGACGAGCAGGAGCTGGGGATCATCCTCGCCGACTCCTGGCGGCAGGCCGCCACCACGCGCCTCCTTGAGGCCCACCCGGGTCTGGGCGTGCCGGCCGAGTAGGCCCTACCGGGAGTCCCCGGGCCCGCCCCTTCCCGGTTCCTGGGGGCGGAGCGCCGGAAGAGCGGGGCCCGGGGCTGCGCGGCCCCCGGGTCAGGCCCCCGCGCGGAGGAAGCCGGTGACGCGCTCGCGCAGGGAGGCCGGGTCCAGGCCGTGGGCGCGGAGGTGCTCGTCCTGGCGGCCGTAGCGCCGCAGCTCCGCCCGGCCGACGCCGAGCCCCAGGACCCGGTGCGGCACGTCGACGAGCGCGTCGTTCGCGGCGGCCGTGGACGTCCCGGCGAGGTAGGGCTCGACGAGGACGACATCGGCGGCGGTGCCCGCCCCGACGGCCCGGCGCAGCGCGTCCCCGTCGAAGGGCCGCACCGTCGTCGCGTACAGGACGGTGACGTCGAGGCCCTCCGTCGCCGCGAGGACGTGGTCGAGCAGCGGGCCGACGGCGACGACGACGCCCCCGCGCCCCTCGCGCACGGTGAGGAAGCGCCTGCCGTCGACGGGCATCGGCGCCGCGTTGGACTGCGTGGACAGCCGTACGTAGGCCTTGTCGTCCGCGGGCGCCGCCCCGGCCCCCGGGCCCACGGCGTGCCGCAGGAGCACCTCGGCCTCGTCCGGGTGGCCCGGGACGTGCACGGCCCAGCCGTCCAGGGTGTCGAGGACCCCGACGTCGCCCGGAGCCATGTGCGTGAAGCCGCCCTCGGGCCAGTCGAAGGACGCCGCCGCGCTGACGAGCACCCCGCCCACGCCCTGGTGCCCGAAGTCGAGCTTGATCTGTTCGAAGGGCCGCTCCACGAGGAAGCTCGCGAAGGTGTGCACGACGGGCCTGAGGCCCGCGAGCGCCAGGCCCGCGCCGGTGCCCACGAGCAGCTGCTCGCGGATCCCGACGTTGATCACCCGGTCCGGGTGCGCGCGCATCGCGTCCTTGAAGGCGTCGACGCCGATCTCGGCGAGGACGACGGCGACGCGCGGGTCCTCGTCGAGCAGCCGGGACATGACGGGGGCGAAACGGTCTCGCATGGTGTCCATGGGGGAGGGGTCCTTCCGGGAGGAGGCGGGTGCGGGACGGTGGCGCGGGGCTCAGGCGGACTCGGGCTCGCCCGCGAACTCCTTGGGCTCGACGCGGGCCACGACCACGTGCGGGCGCCCCGGGTGCGGCGCGGTGAAGGCCGCGTACAGGGCGTCGTGGTCACGGCCGTCGACGGTCAGGGCGGACCAGCCCGCGGCCTCGAAGCGGGCGGCGATGCCGCCGGGGCGCGCGTAGGAGGCGGAGGCGTTGTCGATCACGAGCGTGTGCAGCCGCTCCAGGCCCGCGGGCCCGGCGTAGGCGATGGCCTCGTGGTTGCTGCCCTCGTCCAGCTCGGCGTCCCCGACGAGCACCCACACGTGCGGATCCGTGAGGCCGCGCGCCGTGAGGCCGAGGGCGGTCCCGACCGCGAGGGGCAGGCCGTGCCCCAGGGAGCCGCTGCCGATCTCGGCGCCCGGCACGAGCACCCGGTCCGGGTGGTGCCCGAGCGGCGAGTCGTACGCGCCGAAGCCCTCCAGCCAGTCCACGGGGAGGAAGCCCTTGGCGGCGAGGACCGCGTAGTAGGCCATCGGCCCGTGCCCCTTGGACAGCAGGAAGCGGTCGCGCCCCGGGTCGTCCACGCCCTCGGGTGTGACCCGCAGCACACGGTCGTAGAGGACCCAGAGGGCGTCGAGCGTGGACGTCGCCGCGGGGCCGTGCTTCTCGTCGCCCGTCATCAGGCCCATCAGGCCGGGGAGGTCCGCGTACGTGAAGGTGCGTGCCGTTGTGGTCGTCATGCCGACGAGCCTGCAACCTCAAGCCTGCTTGAGGTCAAGGGGGAAAGGCGGGAGCGATCACCGGCCGGAGTGCGGTATGGTTTCGGTGCGCGTTCGGCCAGGGGAAACCCCAGGTCAGCGGGTAACGGGACGTGGCGCAGCTTGGTAGCGCACTTGACTGGGGGTCAAGGGGTCGCAGGTTCAAATCCTGTCGTCCCGACCAGCTTCACAGCGGGTCGAAGGCCGTTTTCGCAGCGATGCGGAAGCGGCCTTTTGTCGTGCCCGCGGCCCCGTGTCAGGGCCCGCCGGGACGGCCGTGCCCCGACCGGGCGCCGCGCGTGGCGCGCGTCACGTCATCTTCGGCATCTCGCCCTCGGTCGTCGCCAGGTCGATGACGGAGAACGCCGCGCCCTGCGGATCGGTCACCGTCGCGAAGCGGCCGAACGGCGAGGACATCGGCCCGAAGAGCAGTCGGCCCCCGCTCCGCTTCACCAGGTCCGCGGCCGCGTCGCAGTCGTCGACGCCGAAGTACACGTTCACGTGCGGCGGCACCTCGGCCGGCACCTCCGGCGGCATCTTCATGCGCCCCACGACCGGCCGGCCGTCGAGCTGCCAGACGTGGAAGTCGACGTGCTCGTCCTCCATGCGCTTGACCTCGAAGGGGAAGACCGCGGGGAAGAAGGCGTCCGCCTTCTCCGCCTCCCGCGTCGTGACCTCCGCCCAGCAGAACGCGCCCGGGGCGCCCACGAGCTCGAAGCCCCGGTGGCTGCCCGGCTGCCACACGCTGAAGTACACGCCGCTCGGGTCCTGCGCCGTGGTCATGGTGCCGAAGTCGCCGACGGGCATCGGCTCCATCACGAGGGAGCCGCCGTTGTCGCGGATCCTGCTCGCGGCGGCGGCGATGTCCGGCGTCTCGAAGTACAGGTTCCAGGCGGGCGGCTGCCCGGCCATGTCCGGCATCTGCGGCATCACCGCCGCCGCGGCCCTGCCGTCCTTGTACGCCTGCGTATAGCCGCCGAACTCGGCCGACCCCTCCGCGAAGGTCCAGCCGAACAGTTCGCCGTAGAAGTCCTTGGCCGCCCCGATGTCGGGGAACATGGCGTCCGCCCAGCACGGGGTGCCCTCAGGGTTCGTGGACATGGTGCTCCGACCTCCCGCCCCCCTGGGATGGGACAGCGCGCTCCGGGCGCGAGGCGGTGCGCCCCGCACCCGCAGCCCGCGCTCCCTTCCACGCTAGGCCCAGGAGCGACAACCGGCCAACGGCCAGGAGGTGTGTGTGCCCTGCACACGGCCGGGGCGGGCCACCGGTGGCCCGCCGGGCAGCGGCCGCCTTCCAGGCGCAATGATTCGAAAGCTTGCGCGTGGTGCCACAATGGTGCGACGATGGCGCCATGGAACTCACGCGGTACGTCGATCATCTGTGGCAGGAGCTCGCCGCAGCGGTCGAGGCGGGCGACGAGGAGACGCGCGACCTCGCCGGACGGCTGGTCGCGCCGCTGGGTTCCGCTGTACGACTCACGCTGCTCGATGCCTTGTCGACCGCCGTGGACGAGATCACCCGCGACATGGCGCCGGGGTCGGTCGAGATCCGCCTGCGCGGCCTCGATCCGACGTTCGTGGTCAAGCTGCCCCCGCAGGACCGTTTCTTCGGTGGGGAGGACGACCGGGACCATGACCGTGGGCACACGGGCGTGGTGCCACCCTTGGTGTCACTGGCGCCACTGACGGCGGGCGGGGACGAGGGGGCGACATCCCGCATCAACTTCCGGCCGCCGGAGCACCTCAAGGCCCGGATCGAGGAGGCCGCGGGCCGGGAACAACTGTCGGTCAACGCCTGGCTGGTCCGGGCGGTGTCCGCGACGCTGGAGTACGACGACCGTGGCCGTCGGGCCGACCAGCGCGTCCCGCAGGGCGCTCCGGCGAGCGCCCAGCGCTTCACGGGCTGGGTGAACTGACCCGGTGACGCGCGGCCGAGCGGTATCGCGCCTGGTTCGACCCCGGCGCGGGCCGCGTTTTTAGAGCTTCGGCCCGCTGTGCTGCCGCGCGGCGGACCGATCCAGCGGCCCTGGAGACCGACCTCCCCCGGCGGTTTCCAGGGCCGCACCCTTCCGGCGCGGGCCGGTGCATTGATTATGCACGCCGTTCCTGTGAACTCAGCCGCGCGGCGCCCTTGTTGGGAAATCCCCCGGGCGGTCCCGCGCCATCGCGGAGCGGCTTCCCCGTGAACTGCCGACGCCGTGCTCCCCTTTCGGCCAGACCCCGCAACTGAGACATATCCATGGGGGCGCCGCCGTATGCCGCTTCTTTGTGCCGAGTTCGGTGTTCGGCGTACGCGCATATGCCCTTGAGCGGGGCTTCAATTGCGTAGCGGAACATGGCGGCGGAGGGGCGGCGCTGTCAACGTGGCCAACGGGAAATTCCACTTAACGAACGGAAACGGAAAGGCGGCGAGCGGGCCGCGAGAAGGGCTAGCGTTCCGCCAAGTGCAACCGCTCCCAGCCGTTCTGCGGCAGGGGCGTCGGACAGCACGGAAGGTGTCGCGGGGCGGGCCGATGCGTCAGCCGCTGATACGTGTACGCGGCCGAAACCAAGGTCATGTGGTGATACCAGCCGGGGAACGAACGGCCCTCGAAGTCGAGGAGGCCGAAGTGCCGCTCCATGCCCGCGACGGCCGCGGTGGTGCCGTGTCGACGGGTGGCCAGTGAGGCAACGTTGTCGAGACGGCGATGCGTGAGGCTGGTGAGCCACATGACGCCTTGGCCGCCTTCGGGGAGTACTTCGGTGAAGAGCCTGTAGGGGTATTCCGGGGTGGCCCCGGCCCGCGCTCCCGGCATCCGTACCAGGATCGACTGGACCATCAGCTCCTGCTGGCGGCCGTCCGGGGAGGTCACCAGGACGGTCTCGGTGTTGCCCTGCGAGACGTGGGTCCGCGCGCTGACCGGCTCCGGGCCGCTGGGGATGCGCTCGCCGACGGGCAGGACCTTCAGGTGCGGCGGGACGGCGACGACGAAGTCGCGGGCGCGCAGGCTGAGACCGCGCAGGAAGAGCGCGGCGTCGGGGTCGTCGCTCATGTCGGCGACGACCGGCGCGGTCGTCGGCTCGGTCCTGGCCTCCAGGGTGTCGACCAGGTCCAGGGCCTGCGCCCACAGCGGGCGGTGGCACACCTCGTCGGGGATCCGCGCGCGACGGCGCAGCTGCGGGTCCTCGGTCCAGGGCGCGGGCAGCAGCAGTCGCCAGTCCACCGGGACCTGGAGGGCCCCGATGCAGAGGAACGCGCCGAGACCGAGCTGGCAGTTGAGGGTGCGGCCGGTGGCCGGGTCGAAGTAGCGGTGCACGCCCACGGAGCGGTCGCCGCGCTTGGGCAGCACCGCACGGCCGATCGCCCAGGTGGGAGCGGGTCCGTGGCTCTCCGCCCAGCGGGTCAGCTCGTGCATCACCGGGTCCCAGTCCCAGGGGCTGAGGCTCACGAACTGACGCAGGGACTGCACCGCGGTGGGAGAGGCCGAGACGGCTCCGGCGAGGCGGCGCACCGACTTCTTGCCGGGAGTGATGAGCAGCCCCGCCAGATAGGCGCCGGCCCAGCGACGCTGGTCCGCGCGGCGCAGGTTCTGGAAGACCTGGTCGGTGAAGTCGCTGAAAGGTGACGCGAGATGGGGGTCGGGTACCTCGCTGACCGGAGTCGATATTGGCAATGCGCAGGGCACAACCATGCTGCAATCCCTCCCGGACATCCCTGAGCGGCGGCTGCCGAGCGTTGAGTCTAGGATCCGAGAGCGCCGCGCACCATCTTGCTGCGGGCGTGACAGATGTGACAACCACGGCTGCAAATTGGGGCGTAGACGCCTCTTCGGGGCACTCGGCACGTCGGCGGACCGCCCGCGCCCGAGCCCTCCACCGCCGTGTCGCGCGGTCGACGGCCGCCCCGGTCACGAGCCGGGCGGAATGTCGCTTGCCGATTCCACCGGTCCTGGCCACCCTCGCCCGCACGGCGGAATTCATGATTCCGACATCGGGCGACCGTCCGGGCGCCTCCGCCACGCACCGCTTCCTCCCTTTTCACCTCCCGGGTCGCCGGAGGACTCGAACTCCGCATGGCCCTTCTCGTAGTTGCTCTCGGCGGGAGCTGGTGGCGCAGTGGCGCCAGGGGGCGCGTAAAGGGCGTTAAGAATCCGTATGGATAATGCTAGTGTTCCCTGACGAGCCCGAGATTCCGCTATGGCGCAGAAGTGGTGAGGGTCGGCACTGTTTGCCATGGCTGAGCCAGCAAACTTGAGGACCCGCCCCGCCCTCCCGTGTGCCCCCTTCTCGTGTGCAACTGTTTGCCCTGTCGTGGATTTGGCTTAATTCTTGCCTTGACTGGCGGAAGGCAATCGTCAATACGGTTCCCGTGAGCGCTGCGGAGAGGTCCACGCCACCCATGACAGGGATAGCGAAGTTGGGCTAGCTTGTTCGGACTTCGAAAAGTCGCGACGAGCGACGGCCTCTTCCTTGAATCTCCAACAGGTGCCGGGTTCTACTCGGGTAGGCCTTTGGAAGAGACCACTGCGAATCCGGGTCGTCGGGACCGACGGGGGACACGTCGGGACCGACGGGACGGAACGGAGTGGTCCAGGCGAACGGGGCGAGTAGTTGAACGGGGCGAGTAGTTGATGTACGTATCCACACACATGCCGACTGAATGCCTTCCGCGCAGCCTTGACGGGTGCGCCGAACGGCCGGACCTGCCCGTGCTCAGCGCCGGAGGCCGCCTCGGCTAGAGGCTGCCTGACGGCGGGATGCGCGCGTGGCCACTCCGACAGGTCCATCCGTCCGTTGACGGAACTGTGACGACCTGCTGCGGAGAGCGGCTCGAACGAGCTTTCATCCGGCCGATCGGCTGTGATCGATTGGCATGCCTGTGCCTCGCGTTGTGCGACGGCGACCGATCCCCAGGGGATCTTGGACACGGCTGCCAAGCCCGCATGGCTTTTTCCCGATCGAGCGCGGTCCGTTATGCCCGCGTTCGTTCGAAGTTCATTCACATGGAGGCATGATGACGAACCAGGTCAGCGACCTCGAGGGCTCGAAGGTTGTGCTGTTCCGTAGAAACGCGAATTCCGTCCCGCGGCAGCGCCGAGTGGACGAGCGTCGTGGCCAGGTACTGACGACGAAGGTGGGCCTCCAAATGCCCGCCGGGCTGACCTTCGAGGACTGGGAGCGGGCCGGACGCCAGCTCTCCGGAATTGTGAACTCCTCTTCCTGGTGGCTGGGGGACTGGCTGGTATACGGCAAGGACCACTACACCGACCGCTATCAGCGGGGAATTCGCGCGGCGGGGCTCCAGTACCAGACGCTGCGCAACTACGCGTGGGTTTCGCGGCGTTTCGACTTCAGCCGTCGGCGCGCGGCGCTGAGTTTCCAGCACCATGCCGAACTGGCGTCCCTGCCGGTCGACGAGCAGGAGCTGTGGCTCGACCGCGCGGAGCAGCTTCAGTGGACCACCAAGCAGCTGCGCAGCGCGATCCGCATGGCGCGCGAGGACGAGGTGCGCGACGGCACGCCGACCCCTGAGACGATGCGGCGCCTCGCGGTTCCGGGCAGTCGCCTCCAGTGGTGGCACAAGGCCGCCGAGCAGTCGGGCATCGACTTCGAACAGTGGGTGCTCGCGACGCTCGACACCGCCGCCGAGCGCGCCCTGGAGGAGGAAGAGGAGCAGGAGAAGGCGGGCATCAGCGCCTGATCCGACGCACCACACGTGTAGGGCCCGCACCCGGGAGGGTGCGGGCCCTACACGTGCGCGCCGACGGCCGCGTCGTACGTGTCGCGCGCACGTCTCACGTCGTGCGCGCGCCTCATGTGCGCGGCGGTGGGTGCCGACGGTACGGGCCCCTCGGGCCCGTGAGTGTGGCGGGCGCTGCCCGTACCGTCGGCCGTATCCGGGGGTGGAACCTCAGGGCAGCTTGCTCATGAGGCTCGCCGTCGCCTGGTGCCGGGTGCACTCGCGCCCGCCGAACGAACGGCGCACCCGCTCCTGCACCTCGTCCGGCTGCTCCTGGCTGAGCTTGAACATGCCCTCGGCGCTGGTCACCCTGAATTGGAAGGCGCCCACGGCAGGCACGATCTTCCGGAAGTACTCCAACGATTCGGACATGTCCCAGCCGTCACCGAAGGCGCCTTCATAGGCCTGCACCGTCGCCTTCACGACGTCCAGGGTGTTCTCGATGCCCTCGATCTTCTCGACGACGCCGTGCACATGGACGGAGGTGAAGTTCCACGTCGGCGCGGCCGGCGTCACGTCGTAGACCGTCGGGGAAACGTAACCGTGCGGTCCGGTGAACGTCAGCAGGTTCACGGTGCCCGACTCGAGCGCCTTCCAGTGCGGGTTCGCCCGGTTCATATGGCCGAGCAGCCGGCCGCCCGAGAGGTCCTCGGACCATTCCCCGTTCCACTCCGGGTCCCGGATTACCGGCAGATGCGTGGCAAACGGACCCGCTTCCGCGGTGCCGTTGCTCACGAACAGCGCCAGGGGATTGCCGTGGATCAGGTCAACCATCCATGAACTGTCCGGTTGGCGGTACTGGCTCGGAACAAACATCCGGAGCTCACCTTTCGTTGAAATCACTCACGGTGCGGCGCGCCAAGTCGCCGACGTTACCCACGCTTCGCGTGGCACGACCCGAATTGGGGACGAGCGGCTCGGCTGTCCTGTCGACGGGACAGCGGTGCCCGGCCAGCCGCGGCTGCCGGGGCCTCTTGAAAGGTCCGCCCGGCCCCTCTAAGTTGGCGTGGCGGTGTTCTCCAGCGCAATACTCAATGCGTGTTCTTCCGGACCACCGGTCGAGATGTTCGAGACCATCAGCCGCACTTCAGAAACGACAGTTGACAGCATTTCCGGCCGAGGTCCTCTCGGGCAACCGCAGCACTGAAACCTCAGCGATTACGCGGAAGTCCCTGTCGAAGCTACACCAGCGGGAGATTATCTATGGGTACTCGTGAACACGAGATATACGACATCGTTGGCATCGGGTTCGGCCCGTCCAACCTGTCCCTGGCCATCGCCCTGGAGGAACACCAGAACAACGCGTCGGGCCGGCCGGTCAAGGCCGCCTTCTTCGAGCGCCAGGCGGCCTTCGGCTGGCACCGCAACATGCTGCTTCCCCAGGCGACGATGCAGATTTCGTTCCTGAAGGACCTGGCCACTTTCCGTAATCCCGTGTCGCGGTACAGCTTCGTGTCGTACCTGCACGCCTCGGACCGCCTCGTGCAGTTCGTGAACAACCAGGACTTCTTCCCGACCCGCCAGGAGTTCCACCAGTACCTGGAATGGGCCGAGTCGAACTTCAGCGACCGCGTCACCTACAACTCGGAAGTGACGGACATCCGGCTTCCCGAGGACGCGGGGGCGGGCCCGGAGCAGCATCTCGACATCACGGTCCGGGACACCGCGAGCGGTGCGACCCGCGTCGTGCGGGCCCGCAACGTCGCCGTCTCGACGGGCCTCGTGCCGCGCATGCCCGAGGGCATGGAGCGCGACGAACGCGTCTGGCACAGCTCGGAGTTCCTGGCGAAGTACGGCCGGATGGACCCGCAGGAGCTGCGGAACGTGGCGGTGGTCGGCGCCGGGCAGAGCGCGGCCGAGATCACCAAGTACCTGCACGACATGCTGCCGCACGCGCAGGTGTCGGCGATCCTCCCGTCGTACGGCTACTCCGTGGCCGACGACACGCCCTTCGCCAACCAGGTGTTCGACCCGGACGCGGTCGACCACTACTACTTCGGCAGCGAGACGACGCGTGACGCGTTCTGGCGCTACCACAAGAACACGAACTACTCCGTCGTCGACGACGACGTGATCCGTGAGCTGTTCCGGCGCTCCTACGAGGAAGAGGTCGCGGGCGAGAAGCGCCTGCACTTCCTGAACCTCACCCGGGTCAAGGAGGTGAAGCGCTCCGGCGACGACACCCGTGTCGTGCTGCACTCGCTGCTGGGCGGCGAGGCCCAGCAGGAGATCGACGTCGACGCGCTCGTCTTCGCCACCGGCTACGAGGGCATGGACGCCACGAACCTGCTCGGCGACCTCGACCGCTTCTGCCGCCGCGACGCGCAGGGCCGCCACCAGGTGGAGCGCGACTACCGCGTGGTCACCGAGCCCGGTCTGTCCTGCGGCATCTACCTCCAGGGCGGCACCGAGCACACGCACGGCCTGACCTCGTCGCTCCTTTCGAACCTCGCCATCCGCAGCGGTGAGATCGCCGACTCCATCGTCGAGCGCCGCGCGGAGCCCGCCCGGGTCGGCAGCGAGGCCTAGGCGCCCACCAGGTCCCTCCGCACCGGCTCTCCGCACCCGCTCCGCACCGCGGCCCGTCAGCCCTCCGGCTGGCGGGCCGAACGCGTACGGGTACGGGCGGACGAGGGGCAGACGAGAGGGCCCCGGCACCGTTTCCGGCGTCGGGGCCCTCAGGGGTGCGCGGAGCGCGTCACGCAGCCTTGTCCGCTGCCATGGCGTCGCGGAGGCTCTTGGGACGCAGGTCGGTCCAGTTCTGCTCCACGTAGTCCAGGCACTCCTGGCGGCTCGCCTCACCGAACGTGACCCGCCAGCCGGCGGGCACCTCGGCGAAGGACGGCCACAGCGAGTGCTGCTCCTCGTCGTTCACCAGGATGTAGAACCGGCCGTCCGCGTCGTCGAACGGGTTGCTGCTCATAGTCACTCCAATTCGAAAGGTCTGGTCACCGGCCGGACAGGTCCTCGGGCCCCGCGGAATCCGTCTGCCGCGGTGCACCGGCGAAGGAGAAACCCCCCCGGCGGGCCGGGGCCCGCCGCCGCGGCCAAGCCGTCCGCGGGCCGGGTACCGGCTCCGCCATTGTCGTTCGATGCGGCCCCGGCGTCCAGATCCGCCCGTCGCCGGGGAATTGCCGGGACCGTCCCGGGACGATACTGCGCCGACGGGAAATCCGTATCGACGCCGGGGTGAAAAGTCAGGTGCGAATCCGGACCGCCCCGGCCCCCACCACTACGGAGACCGGCGGAGCCGCCGCCGCTATGGCGCCCGCCGCCCGCCGCACGTCCTGTGGACAGGACAACGCACCGGTGCCGCGCGCCGGATTCGCGGGTAGTTTGTTGCGAGCTGCCGGTCGGCCCCACCCGACGTTCCGCGCACTTCCCCGAAGCCCGTCGGCGAGCCGCGCGGCCAGTCAGCGGGCGGGCAACGCAAAGGAACCGGCAGCACGTTGTTGAGTTTCGACGCCGAGCCGTCGGAGTCGTCAGAATCGAGGAATGGGGCGGCGTCGACCAGGCAATGTCAGGGCCGTGGTCGACGCCCTTGCCAATGGCCCCCCTCGGCCTTCCCGGGAAGCCGGGAACTTCCGCTTGAGGAGAAGCAGAGCCATGAGCGTCACGGCACCACGAGGTTTTTCGGCCGCAGGCGTCGCGGCCGGAATCAAAAGCAATGGAAATCCTGATCTGGCCCTCGTCGTGAACAACGGCCCGTGCCGGGCCGCAGCCGGTGTCTTCACCGCGAACCGGGTGAAGGCCGCCCCCGTGGTGTGGAGCGAACAGGTCATCAGGGGCGGCACCGTGAGCGCCGTCATCCTCAATTCCGGCGGGGCCAACGCCTGCACGGGCGCCCCCGGATTCCAGGACACGCGGGCCACGGCCGAGAAGGTCGCCGAGGTCCTCGAAGGCCACCGCGCCGGAGAGGTCGCGGTGGCCTCCACCGGGCTCATCGGCACCCGGCTTCCGATGGACCGGCTGCTGCCGGGCGTCGACACCGCGGTGGCCGCCCTGTCGGAGGACGGCGGCGAGAAGGCCGCCATCGCCATCAAGACGACGGACAGCGTGCACAAGACGGCCGTCTTCGAGGGCGCGGGCTGGACCGTCGGCGGCATGGCCAAGGGCGCGGGCATGCTCGCCCCCGGCCTCGCCACCATGCTGGTCGTCCTCACCACGGACGCCGACCTGGAGCGCAAGACCCTGGACCGGGCGCTGCGCGAGGCGACCCGGCTCACCTTCGACCGGGTCGACTCCGACGGCTGCATGTCCACCAACGACACCGTGCTGCTGCTCGCGTCCGGTGCCTCCGGGAAGACCCCCGGCTACGCCGCGTTCGCCGAGGCGGTCCGTGCGGTCTGCGAGGACCTGGCGAGGCAGCTGATCGGCGACGCCGAGGGTGCCAGCAAGGACATCCGCATCGACGTGGTCAACGCGGCCACCGAGGACGACGCGGTGGAGGCCGGGCGGTCCATCGCCCGCAACAACCTCCTCAAGTGCGCCATCCACGGCGAGGACCCCAACTGGGGCCGCGTCCTGTCGGCCATCGGCACCACCGGCGCCGCCTTCGAGCCCGACCGGCTGAACGTCGCCATCAACGGCGTGTGGGTCTGCAAGGACGGTTCGATCGGCGCGGACCGCGACGGCGTGGACATGAGCGGCCGTGAGGTCGTCATCACCGCGGACCTCGCGGCCGGCACCGAGGGGGCCACGCTGTGGGCGAACGACCTCACGGCCGAGTACGTCCACGAGAACAGCGCGTACTCGTCATGAGGATCGCCACCCACGAACACCCCGCACTGGTGAAGGCGCAGTCCGTGATGGACGCGCTGCCCTGGCTGAACCGCCACCAAGGCAAGATCTGCGTCATCAAGTTCGGCGGCAACGCCATGATCGACGACGAGCTGAAGACCGCCTTCGCCCACGACGTCGTCTTCCTGCGGCACGCCGGGCTCAAGCCCGTCGTCGTCCACGGCGGCGGCCCCCAGATCAGCGCCGCGCTGCGGCTGCACGACATTCCGAGCGAGTTCAAGGAGGGCCTGCGGGTCACCTCGCCGGAGGCCATGGACGTCGTCCGCATGGTTCTCGCCGGACAGGTGCAGCGCGAGCTCGTCGGGCTCATCAACCAGCACGGACCGCTCGCCGTCGGCCTGACCGGCGAGGACGCCGACACCATCACGGCGACCAAGCACCGGCCGAAGAACGAGGACGGCGAGCGCGTCGACATCGGCCGGGTCGGCGAGATCGTCGGGGTGAACCCCGGCGCGGTCGAGGCCCTGCTCGACGACGGCCGCATCCCGGTGATCTCGCCCATCGCCCGCAGCGTCGACGACGAGTACGTCTACAACGTGAACGCCGACACCGCCGCCGCCGGGGTCGCCGCCGCCCTCAACGCGCACACGCTGGTGTTCCTCACCGACGTCGAGGGCCTGTACCGGGACTGGCCGGACAGCGACGAGGTCATCAGCAGGCTCAGCGCGAGCGAGCTGGAGAAGGTCCTGCCCGATCTGCACGACGGCATGGTGCCGAAGATGGCCGGGTGCCTGCACGCGGTCCGCAACGGCGTGGGCAGCGCGCGCGTGATCGACGGCCGCGTCCAGCACTCGGTGCTCCTGGAGATGTTCACGCGCGAGGAGATCGGCACCCTCGTCATGCCGGACATCGAGGAGGGCTTGCGATGATCGGGTCCGAAGGACGACGGCGACCCGCCCCCGCGACCCGGGGCCACGGGCGCCGCCGCACGAGGGCCGCGACGGGCGCGGCCGCAAAAGAGGGGACGCGATGAGCGAGGACATAAGCGACGCCGGACGCGCGGCCGGGACCGGCACGGGCGGGCAGGCAGCGGCGCTCACCGAGCGCTGGCAGGCGTCGTTGATGGACAACTACGGCACGCCGCGGGTGCCGCTGGTGCGCGGCGAGGGCGCCGCGTTCTGGGACGCGGACGGCAAGAAGTACCTGGACTTCCTCGGCGGCATCGCCGTGAACTCCCTGGGCACCGCGCACCCGGCCGTGGTCCGTGCCGTCAGTGAGCAGATCGCCCGGCTCGGCCACGTGTCGAACCTGTTCATCGCCGAGCCGCCGGTGCTGCTCGCCGAGCGGCTGCTTCGCCTCACGGGGCGCTCCGGCCGGGTGTTCTTCTCGAACTCCGGCGCCGAGGCCAACGAGGCGGCCTTCAAGATCGGCAGGCTCACCGGCCGCCGCCGGATGGTCGCCACCGAGGGCGGCTTCCACGGCCGCACCATGGGCGCGCTCGCCCTGACCGGGCAGCCCGCCAAGCGCACGGCCTTCGAGCCGCTGCCCGGCGAGGTCACCCATGTGCCCTTCGGTGACGCCGAGGCGCTGCGCGCCGCCGTCGACGCCGACACCGCGCTCGTCGTCATCGAGCCGATCCAGGGCGAGAACGGCGTCGTCGTGCCGCCGCCCGGCTATCTCGCGGCGGCCCGCGAGATCACCCGCGCCGCCGGGGCGCTGCTCGTCCTCGACGAGGTGCAGACCGGCATCGGCCGCACCGGGCACTGGTTCGAGTGCCAGGCGCAGGGCGTCGAGCCGGACGTCCTCACGCTCGCCAAGGGGCTCGGCGGGGGGCTGCCGATCGGTGCGACGCTCGCCTTCGGCCCGGCCGCGGACCTGCTGGCGCCCGGCGCGCACGGCACCACGTTCGGCGGCAACCCCGTCGCGTGCGCCGCCGCGCTCGCCGTCCTCGACACGATCCACGGCGACGGCCTCCTCGACCACGTGAAGCGCCAGGGCGAGGCGCTGCGCCAGGGCATCGAGGCGCTCGGCGACCCGCTGGTGGACCGGGTCCGCGGGGCCGGGCTGCTGCTCGGCATCGTGCTGACCGAGCCGCTCGCCGCGCAGGTGCAGCAGGCGGCCCAGGACGCGGGTCTCCTGGTGAACGCGGTCGGGACCGACACGATCCGGCTCGCCCCGCCGCTGATCGTGGGCGAGGACGAGGTGACCGCGTTCCTGCGCGCCCTGCCCGGCATCCTCGAGCGGGCGCGGCGCGGCGCCACGCGCTGACCGACAGCCGACCCAGGGCCGCTCGCCGTCGGCGGGCGGCCTTCCGGCGATCCGGAACGGCCCCCGCCGCACCCACTGGCACCTGCCAGGCGTCGGCGCGCGCCAGCTCTGGCTTGCCGTGGCGCCAGAGTGATGCCATCATGGCGTCGCGGAGCGCGTGCCGCCTGTCGGCACGCCGCCTTCCCTCGCCGTCCCACCGGGGACGCCCGGCAGAACCCATGAGGACGGGGCAGCCATGCCAGCCTTCGACACCCCCGAGCCGATCTCGGTCTCGTTGCAGCTCAACGCCGGGGTCCTGCGCTTCACCGCGGGCGCCGGCGCCCGCACCGTCGTCGAGGTGAGCCCGAGCAGCGGCTTCAGCCAGGCGGACCGCAACGCCGCCGAGCAGACCCGGGTCGAGTTCGCCCACGGCCGGCTCCTGATCAGGGCGCCCAAGCGGCGCAGCCTCTTCGGCTCCGGCGGCTCCGTCGACGTGACCGTCGACCTGCCCGCGGGCTCCGACGTGTCGGGCGACGCCCTCGTGGCCGACCTGTACGTCGAGGGCGAGCTGGGGGAGTGCGCGTTCAAGACGGAGGTCGGCAAGATCCATCTGGAGCGCGCCGGACGCCTCCAGCTCAACACCGGATACGGCGACGTCAGGATCGGCAGCGCCATCGGCGAGGCCGACATCCGCGTCGCCTCCGGTGACATCTCGGTCGGCCGCATCGACGGTCCGCTCACCCTCAGGAACTCCAGCGGGGACTCCGCCATCGAAGAGGTCACGGGCCCGCTGCGGGCGACCGTGAACCGCGGCGACATCACCATCGGCCGCGTCCACGACGCCGTCGCCGCGCGCTCCGTGACCGGTGACGTCCGCCTCGGCGAGGTGTCCCGCGGCCGCGTCGAACTCCGGGCCGCGACGGGCCAGTTGGAGATAGGGGTCAGGAGCGGCACGGCCGCCTGGCTCGACATCCACACCAAGGTCGGCCACATACGCAACTCCCTGGGCGCGTCCGCCGCCCCGGAGGAGCCCGGCAAGGCCGTGGAGATACACGCCGCCACCAGCCGCGGCGACATCGTCATACGCCGGGTCTGAGCACCGCGCCGGGCTCCGGCCACGGCACTCGCCCGGCGGCCCCGACTCCGGTGGACCGCGCCTGGTGACGCCCGCGCGGCGCCCGTGACGGTGCTGTTCCTGCGGCATCCATGCTCACGCCCACGGCATCCACGGTGACGGCGGCCTCCGCCGCGCCCGCCCGGCCCGCCCCCTCGGCCTGACGGCCTTGCGCGTCCTCGCTGCCGCCCCCTCGCGTCCCGCGGTGCAGGACCGCGCCCCCGCCTCCGCGCGCTCTGGAACAACGCGCGATCTGAAACAGGTGATTTTTCATGACGTATCACTCAACGTGCTCCTCGCCGCTCACCCTGCTCGTCGACGAGTGGGGAGCGCACCCGCTGCACTTCTGGCTGCGGGGTCAGGAGCCCGCGCGGGCCGTCGAGTTCGACGAGCGGCTCGGCGTCTGGAACGTGTACGGCCACCGGGAGGCCGTCGAGGTCTTCGCCGACCCCGGCGCCTACTCGTCCGACGTCGTACGCCACTTCGCGCCCGACGCACCGGAGTACGAGCGCGGCGGCATGCTCACGCAGCTGGACCCGCCCGAGCACCGCAAGCTGCGCAGGATCGTCAGCCGCGCCTTCACGCCCCGGCTCGTGGCCGGGCTCGGGCCGCGGATCGGCGCCCTCACCCACGAGCTGCTCGACCGGGTCGAGGGCGGCCCGGCGATGGACCTCGTGGCGGATCTCGCCCATCCGCTGCCGGTGACCGTCATCGCCGAGCTCCTCGGGGTGCCGGGCGAGGACCGGGAGCTGTTCCGGCAGTGGGCCGAGGAGCTGCTCGCGCGCACCGAGGTGGCAGCGGCCGGCGGCACGGCGGAGACCGCGGAGACGGTCACGGCCGTCCTCGACCTGTCGGCGCGCATGAGCGCGTACTTCGGCACGCACGCCGAGGAGCGCAGGCGGCGCCCGCAGGACGACCTGCTGACCGCGCTCGTACGGGCCGAGGTGGACGGGGAGCGGCTGAGCGCGGCGGCCCTCGGCAACTTCGCCCAACTGCTGCTCGTCGCCGGGCACATCACGACGACGATACTGCTGGGCAACGCGGTGCTCTGCCTGGACGCCCACGCCGGGGCCCGGGAGCGGGTGCGGGCGGACCGGGCCCTCGTCCCGGGGGTGATCGAGGAGGCGATGCGGCTGCTGCCGCCCTTCTCGATCTTCTACCGGGCGACGACCCGCGCGGTGGAACTCGGCGGGCGGCGGCTGCCCGCGGGGCAGGTCGTCGCGCTGTGGCTCGGCGCGGCGAACCGGGACGCGCGCGTCTTCGCCGATCCGCACGGCTTCCGGCCGGAACGCGACCCCAACCCGCACTTGGGCTTCGGTCGCGGCATCCACTTCTGTCTGGGCGCGCCGCTGGCCCGCTTCGAGGCGCGGATCGCCCTGGAGATCCTGCTCGCGCGCTTCCCCGGGCTGCGCACCGACCCGCACCGCCCGCCGGTCTTCCAGACGACGCCGGAGGTGGTGGGGCCACGGACGCTGCCGCTGCTCACGGCGGTCCGAGCGCCGCGCCGGAGCTAGCGGCCCGGGTCCTCGGGGTCCAGGAACGTGGAGACGACCTCGCCGAGGCCGGGCGTGTGCACGGTGATCGCGGTGATCTCGATGCCCGCCTCGTCGAGCACGCCGAGGGCGGCGCGCAGCGTGGCCGCGGTGCCGTCGCCGGGCACGTGGAGGGCGAGCACCTCGTGGTCGGGCACGGCGCTGTCGAACAGGGCGGCGGCCGCGTCCAGGTCGCCCGGGCTGGAGAGCTGGAGCCGGATGTAGCCGCCGGAGAGGGCCGCGCTGAGCAGGCCGAGGGGGATCCCGCGGGGCGGTGTGCCCGGCGGCGGTTCGGACGGGCGGTGGTGCCAGGCGAGGTCCTCGGCGTGCGGCGCGGACGGGTCCGGCGCCGCACGGCGCTCTCCGCCGGGGGCCCACCCTCCTTCCCCGCCCGCGTCCGCTGCGACGACGAACCCGTGCCGAAAATCATCGACGTATGGCGTGAAGTTCATGACGCCATGATGGCACATGAGTGGCGCCATTCAAGTGGTGTCCCGGCCTGGGCCCTTTGGGGTGGCTGATTCTGAACGCTGCCCTCCGTTTGATGGCCGACGAAAGGGCATCATCAGGGCGGAGTCGTGCCTGCTGTTTCTGTTCCGAGTGCAGGGCGTCCCGGTGTCGCCCGAGGTGGCGACGTGCTCGGTGGGTCGTCCGGTCGCGTCCTGTGCCGCCCGGCCGCGGCGATGGAGAGGCGGGTTGGCGCGAACATGGCACCTTCCGTGCGCCAGTTCGGTTGGTGGTGGCGTCAGTGTGGCGCCAATGCTCCTCGCGAAGGAGGGGGTGCGCTCCGCAGGGGGTGCGAGTGGCTCCTGTGGTCCCGTCCCCGGTCGCGGCGCCCTCGTGCTGGCCCCGAAGTCAAGTCGCCGGGCAGTCCGCTCCGTTGAGGCGATGCAGGGTCGCGGGGCGAACCGACGTGATCTTGTCCTGGTGGCCGGGACAGCGGTGCTGGTGGCCGGGACAGCGGTGGTCGGCCTGCACCCCCGCCCTCGGGCGCGGACGGCGCCCACGGCTGGACCGAAGATGGCGCCACGGTGGCTCGTCGTGGCGCCACCGCCGTAGCATGATGCCGGTATGCGTCCGCAGCTCATGCGCCCGCCGAGCAGGTCGGCGGCCTCAGAGGCCCGCCCCGCCCGGCCGGGGCGGGCGGAGAGCGCCGCGGGGCGGTCCGGTGGCCCGTCGCGCGCGGGGAACGACCGTGAGGCACCGAAGGGAACGAGCAGGGGCACCATGACCGCCACCATGCGAACGGCCGGGCAGCCCCGGGGAATCACCGCTCAAGGGCTGCGCAAGGCGTACCGCGGGAAGGTCGTGCTCGACGGGATCGACCTGGACGTCATGCCCGGCACGGTCTTCGCCCTGCTCGGTCCGAACGGTGCGGGCAAGACCACCACCGTGCGCATCCTCTCCACCCTGACCGGCGCCGACGGGGGCCGGGCCACGGTCGCCGGGCACTGCCTGCGGCGGGCCCCGCACGCGGTGCGCGCCGCGATCGCTGTGTCGGATCAGTACGCGGCGGTGGACCGGCTCCTGACGGCCGAGGAGAACCTGCTCCTCATGGCGGACCTGCTGCACCTCGACCGGGCCGAGGGCCGACGCCGTACCGCCGGGCTCCTGGAGCGCTTCGGCCTGTCGGAGGTCGGGCGGAAGCGCGCGGGGTCGCTCTGCGGCCGTACGCGCCGCACGCTGCACCTGGCGATGGCGCTGGTCGGCCGCCCGAGCGTGGTCTTCCTGGACGAGCCGACGACCGGCCTCGACCCGCGCGGCCGCCGCGTGCTGTGGGACCTGATCCGCGATCTCGCCGCGGGCGGCACCACCGTCTTCCTGACCACGCAGTACCTGGAAGAGGCCGACCAGCTGGCCGACCGCATCGCGGTGCTCGACGGCGGCAGGATCGTCGCCGAGGGCACCGCCGAGGAGCTCAAGCGCCGCATCCCCGGCGGGCACATCCGGCTGCGCTTCACCGACGTCCGGCAGCTGGACGCCGCCACCGAGCGGCTCGGCCTGAGCACGCTCACGCGGGACGACGAGCAGCTCACGCTCCAGGTGTCGAGCGACGGCCGGATTCCCGTGCTGCGCGCGGTCCTGGACGTCCTGGAGGGCTCCGGGATCCAGGCGGAGGCGCTCACCGTGCACACCCCCGACCTGGACGACGTCTTCCTGTCCTTGACCGGCCACGGTCGCTAGAGCGCCGCGGCGTACGGTCAGCGGCGCACCGGACGTCCCGGCAGCGCGTCGGGGAGGAGTTCGCCGTTCCGGACGACGGGGGTGCCGCCGACCAGGACGTGGGCGTGGCCCGTCGACGGCCGGGTGCTGTCGGCGTACGTCGCCCGGTCGCTGACGGTGGCGGGGTCGAAGACGACGAGGTCGGCGTCGCACCCGGCCCGGACCCGGCCCTTCCTGCGCAGCGCGGGCACCCCCTCCTCCAGGACGCGCGCGGGCAGCAGGCTCGCCCGCGCGACCGCCTCCGGCAGGCTCAGGGACCCGAGTTCGCGCACGTACCGGCGCAGCGTCTTGGAGAAGGTGCCCGCGGTGCGCGGATGTGTGACGGCGCCGGGCGGCAGCGGCCACGCCAGGGGGTCGGCCGCCGGGTCCGTCCAGGTCAGCGGCATCGCGTCGGAGCCGACCACCGTGTGCGGGTCCAGCAGGGCCCGGTCGAGGAACGCCCGGTCGTGGGCGTCGGACTCGTCCAGGAAGTGCAGGAAGGCCAGCGCTCCGGGGTCGGCGGCCCGCAGCTCCCGGAGCCGGTCGAGGTCGCGCAGGCGCTCCCCGGTGGCGGCGTGCACGATGTCCGACACCTCGCGCCCGGAGGCCGCGACCGCGCCCGGGTCGAGGAACGCGGCGCCGATGGCCGTCATGCCCGCGCCGTACGGATAGGCCTCCGTGGACACGCGCGCGCCCTCGGCCCTGGCGCGCTCCAGGACGGCGAGGACACGGTCCGCGTGCCGGTGCGAGGTGGACGGCAGATGGCAGTAGTGGGCGTGCACGCCCGTCTCGCCCGCCGCCCGGGCGATCTCCTCGGCGCCGTCGACGGGCGTCAGCGGATCCTGCTCCACGAGGCCGCGCGCGTGCGTGTACGTGGGCACCCCGGCGGCCGCGGCGAGCCGGGACACGGCCAGGTACTCCTCGGGCCGCACGCGCGGCGCATACCCCACGATGAGGCCGATGCCAAGGGCTCCGTCGGCCAGATCCCGCTCCAACAGGCCGAGCAGCGCGTCCTCCTGGGCCCGGGTCGCCTGGCGCTGCCAGGCCGCGGCCCCCAGGTGCGCCAGGGCCGCGAGCGCGCCGCCGCCGTGCGGGAGGCCGCCCACGGCCGCCATGCGGGCCTGCGCCCAGGACGCGGAGAAGCCGTAGTTGAGCGGCCGCCCTTCCGTCGCGGCCAGGCGGTACGCTTCGCCGACGGGCGAAAGGCCGAGTTCCAGCTCCAGGGCCGTGGTCACCCCGTCGAGCGCCTGCAGGCGGTGGCCCGCGACCGTGTGCGAATGGCTGTGCAGATCGATGAAGCCGGGCGCCACGACGAGGCCCGCCACGTCGAGGACCTGATGCCCCGTCAGCGGCTCGGTGGAGACGGCGGAGATGGACCGTCCCGTCACGCCGACGTCGGCCACGGCGTCGAAGCCGCTCTCCGGGTCCAGGACGCGGCCGCGGCGCAGCACCAGATCGTGCACGGGAACGGGCGGTGGGGTGGCTGGAGTCATGGACCTACGCTAGGCACCGGACGACAAGGGGGAGCGGCATATGCCAGGTGTGGCCGGAACCGTGAGCGTGCGGCAGTGCGCACGGGGTACTGAGCGCTCATGCGAGTGAGCGTGCTGGATGTGGGGTCGCGCACGGCGCGGCTCGTGGTCGTGGACACGGGCAGCGGTGCGCCGCTGCCCGTGCACACCGCCAAGTGGAAGCTGCGCCTCGGAGAGGAGGTGGAGCCCGGCGGGCCACTCGGCGACGAGAGCGTACGGAGGCTGGCGAGAGCCGTGACGGCCGCGTCGGCGACCGCCGAACGATGGGGCGCGGGACGCCCCCTGGCCTTCGCGACGGCCGTCGTGCGCGACGCGCCGAACCGCCGCGAGGTGCTGCGGACCGTCGGCACGCGCACCGGCGTGTGGCTGCGCACGCTGCCGGGCGAGCTGGAGGCCGAGCTGACGTTCCTCGGCGCCCGGCGCTGGCTGGGCTGGCGGGCCGGCCCCCTCGTGCTCATCGACATCGGCGGCGGCTCCCTCGAAGTGGCCTTCGGCCGGGGGCGCCTGCCGGACTTCGCGGTGTCGGTGCCGCTCGGCGCGCTCCGGCTCACCCACGAGTTCTTCCCCGCCGAAGCCCCGCCGACCGAGGAGGCCGTCAAGGCCCTGCGGCGCCGGGTGCGCCACCAGCTGCGGGACGTGGCGGCCCGGGTCCGCTGGGAGGGGCCGCACACCGCCGTGGCCACGTCGCGGACGTTCCAGCAGCTGGCCCGGCTGACCGGCGAGGCCCCCGGGCGGCACGGCCCGTTCGTGAGCAGGACGCTGTACCGCTCGGGCCTGCGCCAGGCGCGCGACCGTCTCGCCGTGCTGCCCGCCGCCGAGCGGGCGCAGCTGCCCGGCATCTCGGCGCCGCGGGCCGGGCAGAGCCTGGCCGGTGCGGTGGTCGGGCACACGGCGATGAAGCTCATGGGCCTGAAGTCGGCCGCCGTGTGCCCCTGGGCGCTGCGCGAGGGCGTCCTGCTGCGCCACATCGAGGACGGCCCGCAGTGGTGGGACGACCTCGGCGAGGACGGCGAGCAGGCCCCCGCCGACGTGGCGCCGCTGCGCGTGGCCACGTCGTGACACCGGGCCCCGGGGCGTGCGCCGCGCCGGGGCGCCGGGTGCCCGCCCGGCTCAGGGCGCGCTCTCGCTGACGCCTCCCGCGCGCGCCGCCGCCTTACCCGGCCGCGCGGCCGCCGGGGCCTGCCCGGGGGAGGTCCCGTTCGCGGCGGAGGCCGCGTTCGTTGCGGAGGTCCCGTTCGCGGGGGAGGATCCGTTCGCGGGGGAGGCCCCGTTGCCGCTGTCCGCCGGGGCGGGCGCCGTCGCGTCCCCGGCCGCGGCCTCCCGGGCCCGCTCCGCCGCCCGGGCCTCGGCGTCCGCGCGGGCCTCCGCCTTCAGCCGGTCGCGCATCTGGAGGTACTTGGCGTTCATCTCGTCCGGCGCGATGAGCTTGTTGACGCCGCGCTCGCTGACCTTCGGCTCCTGGCGCGCCATGATGGCGTTGTCCTGCTGGTCCTGGACGTGCTTCTCCATCTGGAGCGAGGCCTTGAGGATCAACGTGCGCAGCGCCTTGACCGGCACCATCCGCTTGAGCAGCGGATACTCCCACAGACGCATGATGGCCTGGGTGTTCTCCTCGTCGATGGGCGTGAGCCAGGTGGTGACCTCGAGGAGGCCCTGGCGGACGTGGGTCATACAGGGCGCCTGGTAGATGAGGTCGAAGTGCCAGATGTTGGAGGGGTTGCCCTCCTCGCACTGGTCGAAGGTGGAGCGGATGGTCGTGCCGTCCACGTCCACGCGATGGTTCACGATCTTGTTGGCCGCGATGTAGCGCTCGCGTCCGTCGGTCCACAGCTTGCGCCAACTGCCGTACATGAACGTGTAGTCGATGATGTTCGCCCAGTGGTCCCGGTGCACGAACGTCACGTGGTAGAACTCCAGCAGGCTCTCGATGTAGCGGGTGTAGTGGACCGGCCTGCTCCAGGTGATCGTCCGGTACGGCCTGGGGTGCTCGGCGAGTTCGTGCGGCAGCTCGATGTCCGGCAGCTCCTCCCGCTGCTCGCCCCACCACAGCCACACCAGGCCGTGCTGCTCGCGCACCTCGTAGGTGTCGATCCGCAGGGACGCCGGAATGCGGCCCTCCGTGCCGAGGGCCGGGATGAGCCGGCAGGCACCGCCCGCGTCGTAGCGGAAGCCGTGGTAGGGGCAGGCCAGGGAGTTGCCGACGACGCGCCCGCCGGACAGGTTCGCCCCCTTGTGCGGGCAGCGCGCCGACTGGCACACCAGCTTGCCGCTGAGGTCGCGCCAGAGCACGAGCTCCTCGCCCAGGCGCTTCACACCCGTCGGGGCGTCGCGCTTCACGTCCTCGGTCCGCAGGATCGGATACCACTGGTTCGGGATCATCTGGTCGCCTCTCGCTTTCCTCTCTGGTTGCTCGCGGGCCCGTCGTCCGTGCGGAGCCGGTGGGCGCTCGGCCCGCTCAGCCCTCGACGATCTCGACGACCCCGGTGTCGCCGTCGACCATGACCATGTCGCCGGTGTTGATCACTTGTGTGGCGTGCTTGGTGTTGACCACCGAGGGCACGTTGAACTCGCGGGACACGATGGAGCTGTGCGAGAGCATCGAGCCGATGTCGGTGACCACGCCGCCCGCGATGGCGAACAGCGGCGTCCAGGAGGCGTCGGTGTGCCGGGTCACGAGGATCTCGCCCGCCTGGAACTCGTCGGCCTGCCACACCAGGTCCTCCACGATCCGGGCCCGGCCCACGATCCGCCCCGGCGACGAACCGAGCCCCGTCAGCCGCGCCCCGTCCTTCACCGGGCGCGCCGCCCGCGTGCTGTCGTACTCGCCGACGAACGTCAGCGGCGGCTCCGGAAGCCGGTTGTGGTACTCGTGCACACGCCGCCGCTCCTCGACGGCCTCCCGCGAGAACGCCTCGGCCTGCGACAACTCGCCCGCCACGTACCGGCGTACGTCCTCGAAGTCCAGCTGGGCGACCTCGTCGAGGGAGTGCAGCACGCCCGCGTCGACGAGCCGCCGCCCCACCTCGTACACCACGTTCCTGACCAGCCAGATCGAGGTGATCATCGACATGCGGGTGGTCTCGCGCAGCTCGCTGCAGAGCGCGTACATGGAGATCAGGCCTTCGAGCGTCTTGCGCCGGGGCAGCGGCAGGTCGCCGAGCACCTCGCGGACGTCGCCCTCCTGGCGCGCCCGGCTGCGGCCCATGATGTCGTCGGCAGTGAAGCCGTCGGCGGCGTAGCGGCGGATCATCTGGAAGAGGTACGAGGGGTCGTCGATCCAGCGCTGGTGGGTCAGCTCCATCTCCTGCCGCCCCCGGGTGCCGTTGGCGCGCAGGAACGGCTCCATCTGCGTCTCCCAGAACACCCGACCCTCGGCGTCCGCGCGCAGCCGGTCCGCGACCTCCTCCAGGGGAGCGCCCTCGATGATCTCCATGACGTGCGGCCTGGCCTTGGCGGCCTGCGCCACGGCCCAGATCTCCTGCGCCGACGCCACCGTGCGCAGGCTCGACATATCGGTCTTGATGCGGTTCTGGAGGTTGTCGCCCGCCGCGCCGAGCCACTTCGCGCACAGCTCGGTGAGGATGCCGTAGAACCCGAACGCGTTGATGTAGTACGGCATGTAGCCGACGTGCGCGTCGTGGAAGTAGTCCAGGTAGCGGGTGAGTTCGGCGTGCAGCTCGCGGCGGGACATCCGGGTCAGGTCCAGGCGCCGGGCGCGGTCGAACTCGTACAGGCGCGTGTCCACCATCGCGCGGGCGCGGCCCTTCATCACCACCATCTCGCGCGCCGTCCCGCGCAGCCAGTGCACGGTCGAAAGGAGGTCCTCCAGGCCGCCGGGGAAGGTCCCGAAGGGGTTGGCGTACGTCGCGAGGTCGACCTCCTCACTGACGAAGCGGCGGGTGAAGTGGCGCTGGTCGCGCGTCGGCACGGCCTGGCCGAGCAGATACGCGGTGTAGGAGATGTTCAGATACACATGGCCCTGGAAGTAGCCCATGTGCAGGCCGACGTCGCCGATGTCGCGCACGCCGAGGGCCCGCGCGCAGTCGCCGTGCACATGGTCCTGGTAGTAGCGGGCGAAGCTCAGGCCGAGCGGGGACATCAGGCCCACGAAGATCTCGCCGATGTCCATGCGCGACCACAGCGTGCCCTGCCGGACCTCCTCCGGCTGCTCCCGCCAGTGCCGCGGCAGGTACGGGCTGCGGGCGCCCTCGGCCGCGTCGGGCCGCGCCCGGGTGGTGATCGGCCGGGCCTGGAGCAGATGCAGGGTGCCGTCGCGCAGCGCCCACTCGATGTCCTGCTCGCTGCCGTACTGGTCGCGCACCTCCAGGGCGAGCCGGGCCAGGGAGGTCAGCTGCTCGCGGGTCAGACAGGGCGCGTCCCGCTCGGCGGCGTCGACCTTCGTCAGGCCGATGCGGCCCGGCGCGAGGGGGGCGCACTTGGTGACCTTGTAGCGCACCCGTTCCTCGACCACGTCGAGGCTGCGGTCGTCCACCACGAAGAAGTCGCTGGAGACCCGCCCCGACACCAGGCCCTCGCCGAGCCCGCAACAGGCCTCCACCACCAGGCGGTTCGGCCTGCCGCCGACCGGGTCGACGGTGAAGAGCACGCCGCTGACGTCCGCGTTCACCATCTCCTGGACGACCACGGCGATCGAGCCGACAGGACCGGCGCCCGAGCGGTAGGCCGCCGCGCGGTCCGACCACAGCGAGGCCCAGCAGACCTTGACGGCGTCGAGCAGGGCCGCGTCGCCCGCCACGTCGAGGACCGTGTCGTGCTGGCCCGCGAAGGACCGCGCGGCGGAGTCCTCGCGCACCGCCGACGAGCGCACCGCGACGCGCGGGCGGCCGAGCTCGTCGTACGCGGCCACGATGGTGCGCGCGAGGGACTCCGGGATCTCACGCGTCAGCACCAACTCCCTCACTGTCTCCGGGGGTTCACCCCTGGCCTCGGCCGCCCGCAGCGCGGCGCCGAGCCCGCTCTCGCGCAGGAACAGGTCGAACAGGCCGGTGGTGAGGCAGAACGCGGGCGGCACCGGCAGACCCGCCCGGGTCAGCTCGTCGAGCCGGGCGCCCTTGCCGCCGAGCTCCTGAGGGGCCGCGGTGTGCGGGCCGCCGATGACGGCGACGAGTCCGGTGGCGGCGTCCCGGGGAGGTGCTGCCTGTGCCGCTTCCTTCGCGGCTTTCGTGGCCTTCGTGGTCATGACGCGGCCTCCTCGGCGGTCGGCGGGAGCGGGGCGGGGGAGGCCGGGCGGGTGCTGACCGGGCCCGCGTGCGCGTTGACGCCGGTGAACACGCGGAACGGCTGGCCCGGCAGCACGCCCGTGGCCCGCACGTCGTCGAACCCGGCCTCGCGCAGCTGGCCGAGCAGCTCGTCCTCGCGCGGCAGCGGCCCGCCGAACGAGGCGTACTCGAACCACAGGTTGAGCACCTCGATGCCGAGCGTGCGGCTGCCCCGGCAGGACGAGGTGAGCAGCAGCGTGCCGCCCGGGGCCAGGAAGGAGCGGACCCGGGCGAGGACCTCGGCGCGTTCCCCGGGCGGGAAGTAGTAGATGTTGTTGTGCAGGGTCACCACGTCGAACTGCGGCTGGAGGTCCAGGGTGCGCACGTCGCCCTGGCGGACCTCGACGCGGTCGGCGAGCCCCCACTGCGCCATGTTCTTCGCGGCCTGCTCGGCGACCTCGACCTGGAGGTCGACCGCGAGCGCGGTCAGGCGCGGGTTGAGCCCGGCCGCGTGGCGGACGTACGCGCCGCTGCCGCAGCCCACTTCGAGCAGCCGCACCGGGGCGGTGCGCGGCAGCGTGCGGTGCACGGCCTCCTCGACGAAGCCGCGCACCACGAGCGAGGAGCGGGCGATGACCAGGCCGTCCTGGTCGGACAGGGTGAAGCGGCTGCCGTCGGCGAGCATGCGCGGCGCGTCGCGCAGGGCGGGCACGTGGAAGCGCAACAGCTCCTCAAGGGCCGCCGCCACGGGGTCGTTGGCGACCTGCGCGAGGGCCTTGGCGGTGCGGCTGCGCAGCAGGTAGCAGCCCTCCTTCGTACGCAGCTCGCCGAGGCGCACGCCGATCTCCAGCCACGCGCGCAGCCGCCGCCGGTCCTCGGGCTCCGTGCCGCAGCCGATGCGCTCGGCGATGCTCTCCAGGTCGCAGGGGCGCACGGCGAGGCACTGGAGCACGCCCGAGCCCGCGGCCGCCGCGAGGAACGACGCCCGGTACAGCGGCGTGAACAGCGTGCGGTTCAGCACGAGCAGCAGCGGCACCCGCGGGTCCGTGACGATCCGCGCCGCCGCGAGCACGTCCGTGAGGGGCTCCTGCGCCCGGTCTTTGACGGCCCTGGCCAGGCTCAGTAGGTCCATGGGGGTTCCCTCTCCTCGGTGGTGCGGGTGAGTTCGGCGCGCAGGTCGCGCAGGAGGGTGCGGCGCCCGGGGCCGTTGAGGAAGAAGTGGCCGCCCGCCACGTGCCGGCGCAGCAGCGATCCACTGGTGTACGGGCGCCACGCCTCGACGTGCGGCGCGGGCGCGAGCGCGTCGCCGACGGCGGAGTACGCGGTCATCGGGCAGCCGAGCGGGCGGCGCGGCCGCCACCGGTAGCGCTCGCAGGCCGTGAGGTCGGCGCGCAGGACCGGGAGCCTGCGCTCCAGATAGGCGCCCGCGACCCGGTCCCCGGGCGCGAGCGCGCCCAGGTCGTGGACGAGCCGGCGCAGGTCCTCGTCGCCGAGGGCGTGGTCGGCGCGGTCGGCGTACAGGTGCGGGGCCCGGCTGCCGGACACGAACAGGTGGCGCGGCCCGGGCGCGCCGCGCTCGCGCAGCGCGCACGCCACCTCGTACGCGACGAGGGCCCCCATGCTGTGCCCGAACAGGACGTAGTCGCGCACGAGTCCGGCCGTGAGCAGCGCGTCCGTCACGTCGGACACCAGCGCGTCCAGGTCCGTGTACGGCGGCTCGCGGAGCCGCAGACCGCGACCGGGCGGCTGCACCGCCGCCACGGGCGCCCCCAGCAGCGCGCGCCAGTCGCGGTACGCGGAGGCCGTGCCGCCCGCGTACGGGAAGCAGATCAGCCGCGGTGCCCCGGCGGCGGGGTCGGGGCCGGGCCCGGGGAACCAGGCGTGGGCCGCGGGCCGCTGCCGCTCGGTCGGATGCACGGGAACGGGCTCCTCTCGCAAGGCGGTGGGTCAGCGGGTGACGTGGGCGCGGCCCTCGGGCGAGTCGAGCCAGGCGAGCGTGAGCCGCACGCCCTCCTCGAAGCCCACCTCGCTCTTGAAGCCGAAGTCGTCGCGGGCGCGGTCGATCGCGTACGACTGGTCGCGGTCGAAGAGGTGCACCGCGTGCCGGGTGAGCACCGGCCGTGACTTCAGCCGCAGCGCCCCGTACACCCCTTCCGACAGGGTCGCGACGCCCCGCGCCACCGGCGCGGGCAGGCTCAGCGCGGGCGGCTTGACGCCGAGGCCGCGCGCGAGCGCCTCGACGTAGGCGCGCCACGTGGTGCGGTCGGGGTCGCGCAGGTTGTACGTCCGCCCGGCCGCGGCGCCGGCGGCACAGGCGGCGATCATCGCGTCGGCGGCGTTGCCCACGTACAGCAGGCCCGCCGGGACGTCGCCGCCGCGGATGTAGACCATCTGGCGGCTCAGGAGCAGCGTCGCGATCTCCACGACGAAGTCCTTGCTCCGCGGCCCGTACACGCTGACCGGCCGCACCACGGTCAGCGGCAGCAGGGCGCGCGCCGCGGCCTCGCGCACGGCCTGTTCGCCGAGGAGCTTGCTGCGGTTGTACGGCAGGCCGATGTCGCGCGGCGGCGTGCTCTCGTCGCCGGGCCGGACCGGGTAGCCGTACACGTCGGTGGTGCTGACGTGCAGGAACCGCTCGACGGTGCCCGCGTGCGCGGCGGCCTCGACGAGGTTGCGGCTGCCGTCGACGTTGACCCGCTGGAAGTGCGCCCACGGCCCCCAGTCCGCCGACAGGCCCGTGCAGTTGTAGACGTGCCGGACCCCGGCGGCCGCGCGGCGCAGGCTGTCCGGGTCGGTGAGGTCGCCGGTGACCACCTCGACCGCGTCGGCGTCCACCCCGGCGAACCCGGAGCGGTCGCTGCCCTCGCGGACCAGGGCCCGGACCCGGTGGCCGCGCTCGGCGAGGCGGCGCGTGAGGTGCCCGCCGATGAATCCGCTCGCCCCGGCGACGAGCACGTCGGGGGGTGCGGCCGGACCCGGCGCGGCCGGGCCCACGACAGCGGGGGACGCCGACGGAGAGGCCGGTGCCGACGACGTCCCCGATGCCGCTCCCGCACCGGTGCGGGAGGTCTCCGGGGTGTGCTGCTGCTCTGCCATGGCTCGTCCCAACAGGTCGAGGGCGCGGTCGAGTTCGTCCCGGGTGTGGTCGGCGTTGATGAAGAAGCGCAGACGGCAGGCGTCGCGCGGGACAGCCGGATGGCCGATCGGCATGACGTTCACGCCCAGGCGAAGCAGCGCGTTGGAGAGCGCCATGGTCTCCTCCCAGCCGCCGATGACGACCGGCACCACCGCCGAGGCGCGCGACACGCCGATGTCGAGGCCGCGGGCGCGCGCCGAGTCCCGGAAGTGCTCGGCGAGCGTCCGCAGGCGGGCCACGCGCTCCGGCTCGTCCCGGATGACGCGGATCGCCTCCAGGGCGGCGGCCGTGCTGGCGGGCGAGATGCCGGTGCTGAAGATGTGCAGCGGGGCCGTGAACTTCAGGTACTCCACCAGTGGCTGACGTGCCGCCACATAGCCGCCGAGGCTGCCGATCGCCTTGCTGAGGGTGCCCATCCACAGGTCGACGTCGGCGCGGTCCACGCCGAAGTACTCGCCGATGCCCCGGCCGGTGCGGCCGAGCACGCCGATCGAGTGGGCCTCGTCGACCATCAGGAGGGCCCCGTGCCGCCGCTTGACGTCGATGAACTTCGGCAGGTCCGGCAGGTCGCCGTCCTGGCTGTAGGCGCCCTCGATCAGGACCAGGGCGCGCCGGGCCCGGCCGCGCGCCGCGGTGAGCGCGCGGTCCAGGGCGCGCCAGTCGTTGTGCGGGAAGGGCCTGCGCCGCGCGCCGGACAGGACGCTGCCGCGCACCGCGCTGTCGTGGATCCACTCGTCGTGCAGGATCAGGTCCTCGGGTCCGAGGAGGTGTCCGATCGTCGCCACGTTCGTGGCGTGTCCGCCCGCGAAGACGACGGCCGCCCCGGTGCCGAGGAACGAGGCGATCTCGGCGTCGAGCGCGTGGTGCAGCGGCGTCTCGCCGAACAGCAGCGGCGTCGCCGAGCACGACGTGCCGTAGCGGTCGACGGCGGCCTTCGCGGCGGCGCGGACGCGGGGGTGGTGGGACAGGGCGAGGTAGTTGAAGGCGGAGAAGTTCAGGACGGACTCGCCGTTCACGCGCGCCCGGCCGCCGTTGTACCCCTCGTGCGTACGGCCGTACGGGTTCGCTCCGTCGGCGGTGGCCTGCCGCAGTCTGCCCTGGAGTTCGGCGTACTCGGGCCACTCCTCGAAGACGCGCTCCTGGCGGACGGGGGCGGGGCGGAGGTCGGGGGCTGCGCCGGGTGACGCTTCTTCGGGCACGGCTTCTTCGGGCACCGCCGGGACGGGAGCGGTCCGGGCGGCGGGCTCCGGCGGGCCGGGCGGCGGCGCGGCCCCGTCGAGCAGGTCCACCAGCTGCCCGACGGTCGGGTCGTCGGGGAGCCGCTCGCGGTTGCCGTTGAGCCGGTCGGGGAACCGCCGCGCGAGCGCGCGCTCCAGCTCCTGGCGCATCAGCGAGTCGAAGCCGAGGTCCGCGCCGAGCCGCGCGTCGCCGGGGATCCGGCGGGCGTCGTACCCGCAGACGCGGGCCACGTGGGCGACGACTTCGTGCCGGGTGGAGGAGGCGGCGTGCGGGAGGGACGGTGCGCGCCGGGGCACGGGGACGGGGGCCGTCTCCGCACCGGGCACGGCTGCCGTCTCCGAGCGGGGCGTCGGCACCGGCCCGGGCGTCGCGGCCCCGGAGGCCGGTGGTGCCTCGGAGGCCGGTGGTGCCTCGGGTGCCGCGGGCGTGGCCACCGGCGGTGTGAACCAGTACGTCTCCCGCTCCAGGACCGCGTGCGGCACCGGCACCCGGGGCCCGCGGTAGCCCTCGTCGAGCGCCGCCCAGTCCACCGCGCCGCCCGCGCAGTGCAGTCGGCCGAGGGACTGGAGCAGGGTCTCCCAGTCGTCCGAGGCCGCGGCTGGGCCTGCGCCCGCGCCCGTCGCCGTCCCGGAGGGCGGGCGGCGCAGCGACGGCAGCCACAGCGGGGGCCGCTCGCCGTCGGCGGGGGCCGCGGGCGCCGCGGCCCGGGCCAGGCCGAGCAGCGTCGGATGCGGGCCGACCTCCACGAAGGCGGTGCAGCCGAGGCCGCGCAGCGTCGCGCAGCCGTCGGCGAACCGCACGGTGCCCAGGAGGTGTGCCACCAGGGCGTCGGCGTCGATCCGCCCCACGGGCGCGCCGGTGGCGTCCGACACCCAGGGGATGTCGGGCTCGGCGAGCCGCACCCCCTGCGCGGCCGCCCGCAGCGGCTCGGCGGCGCCCGCCATCAGCGGTGAGTGGAAGGCGTGCGACACGGCGAGCGGTTTGACCGTGACCGACCGCTCCCGCAGGGCCGCGCCCGCCCGCTCGATCTGCTCGCGCTCGCCGGACAGGACGAGGTGGGTGGGCGAGTTGACGGCGGCCACCGCCACGGAGCCGAGGCCGTCGGCCACCGCCCGCACCGTGGCCGCGTCGCCGACGCAGGCGATCATCGCGCCGTCCCCGGGCTGCCCGCCCATCAGGCGCCCGCGCACGGCGGCCAGTGTGAGGGCGTCCTCGAAGGAGAGCGCGCCGGACACGCACGCGGCGGCGTACGCGCCGACGCTGTGCCCGAGGACGGCGGCGGGCCGCACGCCGAGCGACATCCACAGCTCGGCGAGCGCGACCTCCAGGGCCACCAGGGCGGGCTGACAGTGCCGGGTGGACCGCAGCCGCTCGGCCGGGGCCACGGCGGAGTCCGCGGCGGCCTCCGCTTCCGCGGCGGTCTCCGTCTCCGGGGCGGCTTCCGGGGCGGTGTCGAACAGCAACTCCTGGAGCGGCACGCCCAGTTCGGGCCGCAGCACGCGGTCCGCTCGGTCGATGGCGCGGGCGAAGGCGGCGTGCGTGTCGTAGAGGCCCTTGCCCATGCCCGGATACTGCGTGCCCTGGCCGGTGAACAGGAACGCGACCTTGGGCGCCGGGCCGTGCGGGGCCGTCCCGCGCACCACGCCCCGGGCCGCCTCGCCCCGCGCCAGGGCGTCGAGGCCGGAGTCGAGGGCCGCGGCGGAGCCGCCGAGGACGACCGCGCGGTGCGCCAGCCGTGCGCGGCCGGTGTGCGCCGCCCGGCACAGGTCGCCCACCGGCGTGTCGGGGTGGGCGGCGAGATGGGTGCGCCACGCCCGGGCCAGCGTCGTCAGGGCGGTCGGCGTGTGGCCGGACAGACACAGGGCGTGCACCGGCCGCGCGGGCCGCGCCTGCGCGACGGCAGCGGACTCGGGCTCGGGCGGTGACTCCAGGACCACGTGCGCGTTCGCGCCGCCGAACCCGAAGGAGCTGACCGCGGCCCGCACCGGACCCCGGGCCGCGAGGGGCGTCCGGCGCGTCGGCACGTCCAGCCCCGCGCCCGCCCCGTCCAGCTGCCGGTTCGGCGTGCGCAGGTGCAGCGTCGGCGGCACCTCGCGGTCGCGCACCACGAACACCGCCTTGATCAGGCCCGCGACGCCCGCGGCCGCCTCCAGGTGCCCGATGTTGGTCTTCACCGAGCCGACCAGACAGCGCGCGCCGTCCGGGCGGCCCATGCCGTACGCGCCCGCGAGGCCCTCCCACTCCACGGGGTCGCCGAGCGGGGTGCCGGTGCCGTGCGCCTCGACGTAGTCGACCTCCTTGCCGCTCAGCCCGGCGCGGGCCAGGGCCTGTTCGATCACCGCGCGCTGTGCCGAGCCCTTGGGCGCGGTCAGGCCGTTGCTGCGGCCGCCGTGCCCGGTCGCCGAGCCCTTGATCACCGCGTGCACCCGGTCGCCGTCCGCGAGGGCGGCGGACAGCGGCTTGAGCAGCACCAGGCCCGCGCCCTCGCCGCGCACGTAGCCGTCCGCCGCGTCGTCGAAGGTGCGGCAGCGGCCGTCGGCGGCGAGCATGCCGCCGTCCGCGAACGCCACCGAGAGGCCGGGCGTGAGCATCAGGTTCACGCCGCCCGCGAGTGCCAGGGAGCACTCGCCCCTGCGCAGGCTGTCGCACGCCAGGTGCACCGCGGTCAGGGACGACGAGCACGCGGTGTCCAGGGCGAGGCTCGGGCCGCGCAGATCGAGGACGTACGACAGGCGGTTGGCGGCGACGGCGTGCGCGTTGCCGGTGGCGCCGTGCACGTCGACGGTGTCCAGGCGGCCCATCTGGAGCTCGCTGTAGTCGTGGCTGGAGAGGCCCGCGAACACACCGGTGGCGCTGCCCGCCAGCGACGTCGGGTCGAGGCCCGCGTCCTCCAGGGTCTGCCAGGCCACTTCGAGCAGGAGCCGCTGCTGGGGGTCCATGCGGACCGCCTCGCGCGCCGACACGCCGAAGAAGCGGGCGTCGAACTCCGCCACGCCGTCCAGGAACCCGCCGAACCCCGGTGCGGCGACCCGCTCGGCGTCCCAGCGGTCCGGCGGCACCTCGGTGACGGCGTCCCGGCCGTCGCGCAGGAGCCGCCCGAAGCTGCCCGGGTCGGGGGCGCCGGGGAAGCGGCAGCCGATGCCGACGACGGCGACGGGCTCGTGCGCGTCCCGGTCCTCGGGCGCGCCGCCGTCGGCCGCCTCCGTGGCCCGGGTGGCCGCGAGGTGGGCCGCGATCGCGCGGATCGTCGGATGGTCGAAGACCACGGACGCGGGGATCTCCCGGCCCGTGCGCGCGCCGAGCTCGGCGAGGACGGCCACGGCCCGCTTGGAGTCGAGGCCGAGCGAGGCGAGGGGCTTCGTGGGGTCCACGGCGGTGGCGGCCAGGCCGAGGCGCTCGGCGACCCGCGCGGTCAGCCACGCCTCGACCGCGTCGGACGCCCAGACCTCGTCCGGGCGCGCCGCGCCCGCGAGCAGCTCGACGAGCGTGCCGACCCGAGGCCGGGCCAGCAACTCCCCGACGGGCAGCACGGTGTCGTAGCGCGCCTCCAAGGCCCCTACGACGTCGAGGAGTCGGGGGTAGTCGAGGTCGACATCGGCGAACTCGCGCTCCAGGGCGCCGGACGTGTCGGCGACGTGGTCGTGCAGGATCTCCAGGACGTGCTGGACCGCCTGCCGCCCGCGGGTCCGTGGTGGCTGGTCGCGCGGTTCCCCGCGCCCCTTCGGGCGCGCGTCGCGAGCCACGCTCGCCGCCACGACCTTCAGGCCGAGCCCGAGGAAGTCCCGCCGGCACGCCTGCCGCTGGATCTTCCCGCTGGTGGTCCTGGGCACGGTCGACCGCTTGAGCAGCAGCACCGCGTGCGGCGCGACCTCGTGCTCCTCGGCGATCGCGGTCCGCAGCCGGGCGAGCAGCCCCGGCGCGTCCTCGGCGCGCCTGCCGTCGATCTCGTACGCCACCACGAGCTGCTCGGCGCCGTCGACCTCCACGGCGAACGCGGCGCCGCAGCCCGCGCGGATCGCCGGGTCGGTCCGCTCCACGGTGAGTTCGACGTCGTGCGGGTAGTGGTTGCGGCCCTGCACGATGACCACGTCCTTGGTGCGGCCGACCACGTGCAGCTGTCCGGCGCGCGTGAAGCCGAGGTCGCCGGTGCGCAGGTACGGCGTGTCGCCCTCGTCCGCGAGGCGCGCCCGGAACGTCTCCTCGGTCGCCTCCGGGCGCCGCCAGTAGCCGCGGGCCACGCTGCCGCCCGCGATCCAGATCTCGCCGACGGTGCCGTCGGCCGTGATCCGGCGGCGCGTCGTGGCGTCCACGACCGCCACGTCCAGTCCGTCGACGGCGGGGCCGCACCCGACGACCCGGGTGACGCGGCCGCCGTCCGCGGGGACGGCGGTGCCCGCGCCGAGCGCCGCCGCGTCGAAGGTGCCGACGGCGGGCGGCTCGTGGGCGCGTACGCCGGTCACCATCAAGGTGGCCTCGGCGAGCCCGTAGCAGGGCAGCAGCGCGGCGCGCCGGAACCCGCACGGCGCGAACCGCTCGGCGAAGCGGTCGAGGGTGTCGGCGCGCACCGGCTCCGCGCCGTTCAGAGCCAGGCGCCAGTGGCTCAGGTCGAGCCCGGCGCGCTCCTCGTCGGTGACGCGGCGGACGCACGCCTCGAAGCCGAAGTTGGGCGCGACGCTGGTGGACGCCCGCGTGTCGGAGAGCGTCCGCAGCCAGAGCAGCGGCTTGCGCACGAAGGACATCGGCGCCATCAGATGCGCGGGGAAGCCGCCGTACAGCGGCGACAGGATGCCGCCGATCAGACCCATGTCGTGGTACGGCGGCAGCCAGGACACCATCGCCGAGTGCTCGTCGTGCTCCAGCCTGCGGTGGATGGCGTCGAGGTTGTGCAGCAGATTGCCGTGGCTGACCATCACGCCCTTGGGCGCGGAGGTCGAACCGGAGGTGTACTGGAGGAACGCCAGCGAGTCGCCGCCGAGGTCGGGCTCGCGCCAGTCGTCCGCGCCGGGCGCCCCGTCCGTGCCCTCCGCCGTGTCGGGCCCGCCCGTGGGCAGCCAGCGCAGCCCGCCGAGCCCGAGCGCGGTCAGGTCGGCCTTGCGCTCGTCGGCGAGGCGCGCGAGGTCGCCCGTGGTCAGCGCGTGCGCAGCCCGCGCGTCCCGCGCGATGGCCGCGAGCCGCGCCGTGGTCTGGCCGAAGCGGCGCGTGTCCGGGGGATAGGCGGGCACGGCGAGGGCCCCCGCGTACAGACAGCCGAGGAACCCCGCGAGATAGCCGAGGCCGGGCGGGCGGAGCAGCAGCACCGGCGCGCCGGTGAGGCCCTCGGCCTGGAGCAGGGCGGCGACGCGGCGGGCGCGCAGGTCGAGTTCGCGGTACGTCCACGCCGTCGCGGTGGCGTCGGCGCCCTCGACGAAGCGGTAGGCGAGCGCGTCCGGGCGGCGGGCGGCGTGGTCGCGCACCAGCGCCACCAGGTGCCGGGGCGCCCGTGCCGCGCCGCCGTGCCGGGGGGTCTCGGTCGGGCCGTGGGTCATGTACGTCTCCGTCGGTCGCCGGTCAGGTGCCGGGCTCGGCCCGCCGGGCGCGGGCGGGCGCGGGCGTGGCGCCGCCCAGGCGGTGGTAGTCGGTCTTGCCGTTGGCGTTGCGCGGCAGCTCGTCGAGGCAGGTGGCGGTGCGCGGCAGCATGTAGCGGGGCAGGTGCTGGGCGCAGTGCCGCTTCAGCTCGATGAGGCCGGGGCGCGGGGTGCGGCCGGTGAGCGTGAAGTACAGGGCGACACCGGTCTCGCCGGCGCGGGTCTCGGCGACGACGGCGGCCTGGGCGACGCCGGGGTGGCGCAGCACCGCGGCCTCGATCTCGCCCAGCTCCACGCGGTAGCCGGCGAGCTTGACCATGCGGTCCTTGCGGCCGCGGTAGACGAGGCTCGCGCCGTCGTAGCTGACCAGGTCGCCGGTGGCGTGGTGGCCCCGGCGGTGCCCGGCGGCGGCGGGCTCGGACTCGCGGCGCCAGTAGCCGGGCGTGACGCAGTCGCCCTCGACGATCAGTTCGCCGAACGCGTCCGGGCCGGTCACGACGCGCCCGTCGGCGTCGACGACGGACACCTCGGCGCCGGGCAGCGGGGTGCCGATGGGCACGGGCTCCTGCCGGGACAGATCGCCGGGGCGTACGCGGTGGCGGGTGCAGACGTTCGTCTCCGTCGGCCCGTACAGGTTGTAGAGCGCCGCGTCGTCGGGCAACAGCGCGGCCAGTGCCCGCAGGTGCGCGATGGGGAACACCTCGCCCGCGAACAGGACGTACCGCAGGCTCCGTACGGTCTCGGGGGTGAGCGCGCCCGACACCGTGAGGAGGTGCAGGACCGACGGCACCGAGTACCACACGGTGACGCCGTGCTCGCGGATGCCCGCGGCGAGCGCGCCCACGTCACGGGTCTGCCCGTCCGGCACGATCCACACGGCCGCGCCCACGGACAGGGCCGTGAACAGGTCGAACGTGGACAGGTCGAAATTGAACGAGGCGTGGCCCGCGAAGACGTCCCCGGGGCCGACGGCCAGCTCCTCGCGGGCCCAGCGGATGAAGGCCGCCAGGTTCCGGTAGCTGATCCGCACCCCCTTGGGCGTGCCGGTCGAGCCGGAGGTGTAGAGGAGCGCGGCGAGGTCGTCGCGCTCCAGGGGCGGAAGCAGCACGACGCGCCCGGCTGCGGACGAGGTGAAGGCGGTCCAGGTGTGCGCGGAGCCCTCGCCGGCCCCGTCCGCCGCAGTGTCCTCCTCCTCGTCGGCGAGCACGATCGCCCGTACCGAGGAGGGGAGTTGCCCCTCGCTCAGCGCGGCCAGGCGGCGGCGGTCCGTGAAGAGGGCCACCGGCTCGGCGTCCGCGAGGATCGTCGCCACGCGGGCCACCGGCTGCCCGCCGTCGAGCGGCACGTACGCGCAGCCCGCGTGCAGCGCGCCGAGGATGGCCTCCGCGTAGCGCGGCTGTTTGTCCAGCCAGATCGCCACCCGGTCGCCGACCACCGCGCCGAGGCCGAGCAGGCCGGAGGCGACGGCCGCGACGTGCGCCGCGAACGCGCCGTACGTACGCGGCCGGGCGCCCACGAAGGCGGGCCGCGCGGCCCGCTCGGCGTCCAGCGGCCACGGCTTGCGGATCAGGGCGACGTCGGAGAGCGCGCCGTCGCGCGTCGGCGGGGGCTCGGCGGTGTGCGCGGCCCCGGTCCCGGTCGGCATCGCGCTCACCCCGCCGACGGCAGCACGCCGACCTCGCGGGCGGCCTCGACGAAGATGTCCGCCGCCGCCGCGAGGTCCTCGCGCGTGTGCTCGCAGGTGACGCTGATCCGCAGCCGCGCGTCGCCGAGCGGCACCCCGGGGAAGACCACCGTCTGGCAGAACAGACCGCGTGCCCGCACCGCGCGGCCCATCTCCATGGCCTTGCGCTCGTCGCCGATGACCAGCGGCAGGATCGCGCTTTCGGTGTTCTCCAGGTCGAAGCCCGCCGCGACGAGCCGCCGGTGCAGGAAGCGGATGTTGGACCACAGCAGCCCGACGCGCCCCGGCTCCGCCTCGATGACGTCGAGCGCGGCGATGAGCCCGGCGGCGACGCCCGCGGGGATGTTGGCGGCGAACACGTACGAATGGGAGTAGTACCGCAAGTACTCGATGACCTCGTGCTCGCCGACGACGAAACCGCCCATGCCCGCGAGGGCCTTGCTCATCGTGCCGAGTTCCAGGTCCACCTCGCCCTTGAGGCCGAAGTGCTCGGCGGTGCCGGTGCCGCGCGCGCCGAGCACGCCCGTCGCGTGCGCGTCGTCGACCATGACGCGGGCGCCGTACTCCTTGCCCAGACGCACGATCTGCGGCAGGTCGCAGAGGTCGCCGTGCATGCTGAACACGCCGTCGGCGACGATGAGCGCGCCGCCCGAGCGGTCGTCGCGGCGCTTGAGGATGCGCTCCAGGTCCGCCATGTCGTTGTGCTGGTAGATCTTGCGGACGCCGCCGGAGAGCCGGGCGCCGTCGACGATGCTCATGTGGTTGAGCTTGTCGACGACCAGCGTGTCGTAGCTCTTCACGAGCGCCGAGATGGCGCCGAGGTTCGCGGCGTACCCGCCGGGATAGACGATGCACGCCGGGCGGTCCTTGAACGCGGCGAGGCGCCGCTCCAGCTCCTTGTGGAGCATGTTCGTGCCGCCGATGAAGCGCGATCCGGTGTGGGTCGCGCCGAAGGTGCGGGTGGCATCGCACACCGCCTCGATGACCTGCGGGTGGTTGGCGAGCCCCAGGTAGTTGTTGGAGGCGAACATCAGGAACTCGCGCTTGTGTCCGGTGTGTTCGTCCAGGATGAGTGCCCGGTTGCCGCAGCGGGAGTGCAGCGGCATCCCGTACCAGTAGAGGTGCTCGGCCTCGCGGCCGCGCAGATGGGAGCGGAAGCTGCGGGCCTTGGTGAACAGGTCGGGGTCGCGCTCCTCCACGAAGTCCTTCATGGAGCGTTCGTCCCACTGGGTAGAACGTTCGTTACAGTCGCCGACTCGTTCGTCGTCCGCCGCCGTGCCGTCGAGGAAGGGGCGCAGCTCGGCGATCAGGGCGCGCAGCGAGGGCGCCGTGACCGTGCCCGCCAGATGGTCGGGCAGCCCCAGGTCGCGGGCGCTGTCCGCGACGACGGACACGAGGACCACCGAGTCGATGCCCAGCTCGCCCTCGAAGTCGGCGTCCAGGGGCAGCTGTTCCCGGCTGTACTGGGTGTGGCGCATGGCGGCGCCCACGACGGCCTCGGTGAGCGGGTCGCCGGTGGCGTCGGCCGGTGGCGGCGCGGCGGGTGGCGCCGCCACCGCGAGCGCCTCCTCGACGGCCGCCACGAGCTCTTGGACGGTCGCGAGTCCGGTGGGCAGCTCCGTGGCGAGCGCGAAGCGCTCCCGTACCGTCGCGAGGATCGACTCGAAGATGACGGAGTCGATGCCGAGTTCGGCCTCGAAGTGGCTCTCGGGCAGCAGGTACGACGTGTCGTACAGCGTCCGCGAGGCCACGATGTCCACGATCTGCCGGTGCACGCTGCTCATCGCACGGCCTCCCCCTCGGGCCTGACCGTGTCCCGCAGCCGGTCGACGAGCGCGGCGATGGTGTCGACGGTCCGGAAGTTCGCCGGGGAGATCTCCCGCAGCGGCACGGTGATGCGGAAGTCGGTCTGGAGGTGGTGCACGAGGTCGAAGATCCCGGCCGAGTCGATGATGTTCAGCTCGGCGAGGGGGAGCTGCGCGTCGAGCCCCTCGGTGTCGCCGTCGAGCCAGACGTCGGCGATGTAGTTGATGATCGACTGCTGGGTGCTCATGGCCGTCCTAGGCTCGCTCTGAGGTGGTCGCCGTCGCCGCGGGGGCGCTCGCGCGCGCGATCAGACCGGCGACCGCGGCGATCGTGTCGCCGGGCGACGCCGCGTCCTCCGCGATGTCGACCTTGAACTCGGACTGGATCACCAGGAGCAGCTCGACCAGGAACAGCGAGTCCATGTCGAGGTCCTCGAACTTGGTGTCGGGACCGATCTCCGCGCGGTCCACCTCGAAACGGTCGACCAGGAGGTCGGCCAGCCTGTCGTACATCGCGCTCATGCGGTTCTCCCTCTGTGTTCACGTGCCCGGGCCGTGCGTGCGCGGGCCCCGGGCCGTCAGGCGCGGTCGAGCCGCGGCCAGGTCAGTACCGTCGAGCCCCAGGTGAGCCCGCCGCCGAAGGCGGTCAGCAGGACCCGCCCGCCGACCGTCAGGACGCCGTCCGCGTGCGCCTGGTCCAGGGCCAGGGGAATGGAGGCGGCGGCCGTGTTGCCGACCTCGGCGATGTTGCTGAAGCAGCGCCGGCGGGGGATGCCGACCTCGTCGGCCACGTGGTTGGTGATGCGCAGGTTGGCCTGGTGGCCGACCAGGTGGTCCACGTCCTCGGGCCGCAGGCCGGCCCGGCCGAGGACGGCGCGCGCCGACGCGGACATCCGCCGCACCGCGTGCCGGAACACCTCCTTGCCGTCCATCGCGAAGTAGTGCTCGCGCGCCGCGGCCGCCACCCCGGACAAGCGCTGGCGCGAGCCGCCCGCGGGCACCGTGATCAGGTCCTCGCGGCCGCCGTCGCTGCCCAGGTCGAACGGGCCGAGCGCGCCCGGCTCCGCCGCCTCGCCCGCGCGCAGGAGCACCGCGCCCGCGCCGTCGCCGAAGATGACGGCCGTGGACCGGTCGTCCGGGTCGAGCAGCGTGGAGAACGTCTCCGCGCCGATCACCAGGACCCGGTCGGCCGCGCCCGCCGCGATCAGGCCCGCCGCGCTCGCCAGGGCGTACACGAACCCCGTGCAGACCGCCGACACGTCGAAGGCAGCGGCTCCGGTCAGACCGAGCCGCGCCGCCACGACCGGCGCCGTCGCCGGACACGGCCGGTCCGGGGTGGTGGTGGCGAGCAGCACGGCGTCCGCGTCGGGATGGCCCGACGACTTGAGGGCCTTGGCGCCCGCGCCGACCGCGAGGTCGGAGGTGGCGGTGCCGGCCGGGGCGAAGTAGCGCTGCCGGATGCCCGTGCGCGAGCGGATCCACGCGTCCGAGCTGTCGAGGCGCTCGGCGAGCTCGTCGTTCGTGACGGCGGTCGGCGGCAGACAGCCGCCCACTCCGGCGAGGACCGCGGCCCGGTGCGGCGGCGGGTGGCTCGGTGGCGGTGCGGTCACGCGTGCTCCTCGGTCTCGTCTGGTACGCCGACGGCAGGACGCTGAAGCTGACGTCGAGTCTCGCGGGGCGGGCTGACGGGACGGGGCCACCCGTGCTGACGGGGCGCTGACCGCTCGCTGATCGACCCCGCCCGGGGCGCGCCGCAGCGGCCGCGTGCCCGCGCGGTCAGCCGTCCGTCAGCGCCGTACGCGGTCCCCGGTCAGCCGCGGCCCGCAGACTCGACCCAAGCGACCGAGAGGTGGGGCGCATCCGATGGGCATGACGCACGCAGGACCGGCCGTCCGGCACGGCGGACACGACGGGGCCGCCGGGGCCGCCGGGCCCGCGCGCCCGCTGCCCGGCGCCCCCGCCGAGCACCCCACCCCGCGTCCCGCCACCGGCGCCGCGGCCCCCGAGGGCGACGCCGTGGTGGTGACCGGGGTGGGGCTCGTCACCGCCGCGGGGATCGGGGCGGCCGCCACCTGGGCGGGGGTGTGCGCGGGCGAGTCCGCGGCGGCGCGCGACCCGGCGCTCGCGGGGCTGCCCGTCGACATCTCCTGCACCGTGCCCGGGTTCTCGCCCCGGCGCCACGTGGGGCGGCGCAGCGCCCTGACCCAGGACCGGTTCAGCCAGCTGTCCGTCGCGGCGGCGCGCGAGGCCGTCGCGGACAGCGGCCTCGACCCGGCGACCTGGGACGGCGCCCGCGTGGGGGTCGTCGTCGGCTGCGGCCTCGGCGGCGTCGCCACCTGGGAGGCACAGCACCGGCGGCTCGTCGACGACGGGCCCAAGGCCGTGTCGGCGCTGCTCATCCCCATGCTCGTACCGAACATGGTGGCCGGGCACCTGGCGATGGACCTGCGGGCCACCGGGCCCAACTTCGTCACCGCGACGGCCTGCGCGTCCGGCGCCACCGCCATCGGCACCGCGCTCCAGCTGCTGCGCGACGGCAGTTGCGACGTCGTGGTCGCCGGGGGCGGCGAGGCCGGGGTGTCCCCGCTGATGGTGACGGGCTTCGCGCAGATGGGCGCCCTGTCCCGGCGCGTCGACGAACCCGCGGCCGCCTCCCGGCCGTTCGACCGGGACCGGGACGGCTTCGTCATCGGCGAGGGCAGCGGCATGCTCGTCCTGGAGCGCGCCGCCGACGCCCGCGCGCGCGGCGCGGCCGTGCGGGCCCGCATCGCCGGGTACGGCGCGTCGGCCGACGCGTACCACCTGACGGCCCCCGACCCGCAGGGCACCGGCGTCCTGCTCGCCCTGCGCACGGCCCTAGCCCGCGCGGGCGTGATGCCCGACGAGGTCGACCACGTCAACGCGCACGGCACGTCCACGCCCCTGAACGACGCCGCGGAGGCCGCCGTGCTGCGCAAGTTCCTCGGCACGGGCCCCGCCGTCACCTCCACCAAGGGCGTCCTCGGCCACACCCTCGGTGCGGCCGGGGCGATCGAGGCCGCGCTCACCGTCCTCGCCGTGCAGCACGGCACAGTCCCGCCGACCGCCAACCTGCGCCACCAGGACCCCGACATCGACCTGGACGTCGTCACCGGCGCGCCGCGCGAGCGCCCCGTCGAGGTCGCCGTCAGCAACTCCTTCGGCTTCGGCGGCCAGAACGCGGTCCTGGTGGTGACGGCGGCATGAGCCGGGCCGCCCGCGAAGGCCGGAAAGGGGCGGGCCGCCCGGCCGCGGCCGGAGGAGACTCACCCTCGTGTCCGGCCGGAACCTGCTGCTCCAGCGTGTCCTCGGCGTCCTCTACGTCCTCGCGGGACTCGCCAAGTTCGTCCCCGGGATCGAGTCGGTCGAAGGCCGCCTCGACGCCGCGGCCGACGCCAACGAAGGGCTCGCCGTCCTCGGGCCGCTCAGCGACCGCCTCGCCGCGCACCCGAGCGCCGTCGCCGCCCTCGTCGGCGTGGCGATGGCCGCGAGCGGAGCCGTCCTCGTGGCGGACTGCGACCGGCGGCTGGTCGTCGCGGCCCTGTGGGCCCAACTGGCCATGCTGGCCTGCTTCGTGGCGGTCCTCGTCACCAGCGTCCCGCAGATCCTCCTCTTCGACGCCGCCTTCGTCGCCGCGGGCGGGCGGCTCCTCCTGGTCCACGCGCGCGTCCACACCCGCCGGACACCTGAGTGAGGACACCCCATGACCTTTCGGCACCCCCCGGCCTTCCCGCTGCCGCGCGCCGAACTCGACGACCTGGAGCGGCGGGTGCGGCACGCCCTGCGCACCGCCGACGACAGCGCGCTCGACGTGCTCGGCCACGGCGAGATCACCCTCGTCCTGCGGCTGCGCACCGACGCGGGCCCCTTCGCCTGCAAGCGCCTGCCCGCCTTCCCCGACCGGGCCCGCTTCGACCGCTACCGGGAGGGCCTCGACGCGTATCTGCGCCGCCTCGCCGACCGCGGGCTCACCGTCGCGCCCACCGAGGTGTGGCACACCCCCGGCCCCGGCGGGCGGATCGTCGCGTACTGCGTCCAGCGCGAACTGCCGCCCGAGCGGCTGTGCTCCCGCCTGCTGCACACCGAGGGCGAGGCCTGGGCGAAGAGCTTCTTCGTCCGCTTCCTCGACCGCGTCGAGGCCGCCGTCGGCCCCACCACGGGCCTGGACGCGCAGGCCTCCAACTGGATCGACACCGACGGCGAACTGACCTACCTGGACGTCACCACGCCCCTGATGCGCGACGCCCGGGGGCGCGAGGAGCTCGACGTACGCCTGTTCTTCACCTCGCTGCCGTGGATCCTGCGCGACGCCGTCCGCCTGGCCATGGCCAAGTCGATCTTCGACAAGTTCTACGAGACCCGCGGGGTGCTCCTGGACTTCCTCGGCAACCTCCACAAGGAACGCCTGGGCCCGCTCGTCCCCGCCTTCCTGGAGGAGGCCAACGCCCGCCTGGCCACGCCGCTCACCGCCGACGAGGTCGCCGCCTACTACCGCGCCGACGCCCGGATGTGGGAGCTGATCCAGCGGCTGCGCGCAGCCGACCGGTTCTGGCACCGCAAGGTCCGGCGCCGGACGTACCCGTTCCTGCTGCCGCCGCCCGTGGACCGCTGACCCGCGCCGCCGAGGAGACCTGGGGAAACCCGAGGAGTGCGACACCCATGACCGCTGACTGGACCCGGGCGCCCCGCACGGCCGCCCCCGCCGTGCCCACGGAGCCGGGCTTCGAGGCCGCCCTCGACGACGCCGTGCGCGTCGCCGCGCTCAGCCCCTCCTCCCACAACTGCCAGCCCTGGGCCGTGGCCTGGGCCAGAGGGGGCGACGCCCGCGCCGCCGCCGCACGGGCCGTGGGCGGGACGGCGGAGGCCGCCGACCAGTACCTCGTCCTCGCCCTCGACCGCGAGCGCCGACTGCGTGCGCTGCCCGCCCTGCACGTGGAGATGCTGATCAGCTGCGGCGCGTACGCGCAGCTCCTGCTCCGGGCCCTCGGCGCGCGGGGGTGGACCGTGGACGCCCTGCGGTACGCGCCCGGAGCCCTGACGCGGCCCCTGGTCGCCGACTGGCCGTGGGCGCGGCCGGGCCCCGCCGACTGGCCCCGCACCTGGGCGCCGCTGGGCGTGGCACGGCTGCGCCACGAGGCCGGGGGAGCGGCCGAGGACCCGCGTGCCCTGCGGGCCACCGCCGCGGCACGGCGCACCCACCGCGCGCCCTACCGCCGCGAGCCCGTCGCGCCCGAGGTCCTGGACCGCCTGGCGGCGCCGACGGACACCGCCCTCGCGCGGGACGCGGACGTGAGTGTGCGCCATCTGACGTCGGACGCCGACCGCGCCGCACTCGCCGCCTTCGTGGCCCGGCACGCCGGACGGGACTTCAGCCACGGCCCTGCCTGGCGCGAGACCCACTCCTACCTGCGGTTCAGCGCCGCCGACGCGGCCGCGCGCGGGGACGGCTTCACGCTGGAGGAGTTGTTCGGGCCGCTGTCCCGGCCGCACGAGCGGGCGCGGCGGCTCGCGCTCGCGCCCACGACGATGCGCCTGCTGCGGCACGTCGGCTACCCCGGTCTGCTCGCCCGGCAGCTCGCGCGCATCGTGCGCCCCACGCCTGCCCTCGCCGTCCTGAGCCTCACGGGTACGCGGCCGCCGACGCTCGCGGACGGCGTCAAGGGCGGCGCACGAGTGGCCGATTACTGGCTGGCCGCCACGGTGGCCGGACTCGCCTTGCACCCCATCAGCGCCGTCCTTCAGCACGACGACCTGCGGCGCGCCCTGGAGGATCGGTTCCGCATTCCGGGACAGGCGATATTCCTCAGCAGGCTGGGCCGCCCCACCACGGGTGTATCGGCCTTCCCGCGCTCGCACCGCCGCCCCGCACACGCGCCCCTGCGGACGATCTGACATTTCCCCCGCGAGGTTTCGAGCCATTTTCATGCTTCTTCCAATAAAGCTCCCCCTGATGCCAGTTGCGCGCACATACTGTTGCAGTGCGGACGGAATATTCCGCGTCCACGTGCCTGCACCGATTCCGGAGAGGAGACGCGGCGGCCCGGGGTGAAGCGCACCATCGAAGAGCAGCCGGGTCCGATAGCGCGCAGCAGCGACGAGGGGTACCCGAAGGCACATGGTCGTGTCATTCAAAAAGGGGGCGGCGAGATGGGGCACTGCTGCAGGGGGCACCTGCCGGACGCGGGCACGAGGCCGGCGCGGCCGGCCCGCGCGGGCGTGATGCCGTGACATGTGACGCCGTGACATCCGTGACACGTGACACCGTGACGAGGGGTGCGGCCCGGCCCGCCCGCCGCCGCGGCCCGCGCCCGGACGAGATGCGGTGAGGCGGCGAGGCATGAAGATCCGCGTCCTGGTGTGCTGTGATGAGTCGATCATGTCCGCCGCGATGCGCGCGCTGCTCGACCAGCAGCCCGACATCGAGGTCATGGGCTTCACCACCGGCCGTGAATCCGCCGCGGCCGTCGCCGAACTGGCGCCCCACGTCATGATCGTGGTGGCCCCCGCGCTCGGCTTCGAGGACAAGAGCGAGCTGGCGGAGCTGGCCGCCCTGACCAAGATCATATTGATCACCAAGGCCGAGGCCGCGCACCGCTCCGTCGAGGCCCTGTGCATCGGCGTACGCGCGGTCCTCGCCCCGGACTCCTCCGCGGACGACCTGATCCACGTGCTGCGGACGGTCAGCGCGGGCGCCACGATGGTGATGCCCGCCGCCGCCCGGCGCACCCTGGAGCGCCTGCCGCAGCAGGGGATGTCCCGCCGCTCCGCGCGCATGGCGGCGGACCTCACCCCCCGCGAGTCCGAGGTGATGGTGCTGCTCGCCCAGGGCAAGTCGAACGCCGAGGTCGCCGAGAAGCTCTCGGTGTCCATGGCGACCGTCAGATCCCATGTCCACCACGTGCTCCGAAAGCTGGGTGTCGGCACACGCGCCCAGGCCGTTGCCATTGCTTATGAAACCGGATTGATGGCGGCAATTGGGCGGACCGCTGAATTCCGCGGCCAAGAAGGATGAACGGGCCGGGTGTTCGCCTCCGGGAGTGCCGGACACGGCGGTCGCGGATCCAGGAGTCGAGCGATATTCACCGGAGGTTGCTTTCCCGGTTCCTGGTTCCCGGACCCCCTGCCGTGGGCCCGCCCCATCATTCGGCCCGGTAACCTGCTCCCACCCGTTCCCCGGACCACTCGTCGACCACAGCGGCCATCTTCTCGAAATCGGCGACAAGGCGGCGGAATGGCTCCGACCGCATATTGCGTTCGAACTCCGCCGCGCTGGTCACCTCGATGATCTCGAAGTACTCGACGGCGCCGCCGCCCTCGCCGGAGGCCCGGCGCTGCACGCCGAACGCGCGGACAGCGGACAGTTCCGGACAGGTCGCATAGTCCACGTCCCGCACCCAGGACTCGAAGCGCTCCGGCGCCACGCCGTCGTGCAGCCGGATGCGGTGAACGATGACCGCCATGGTGAGGCGTCCTCTCTCGATTCTCGGCGTCCCGGGATCACGGTGTCCCGGGACCACGGCCCTGGGACCACGGTCCTGGGATCACGGTGTCCCGGCTCGGCGGCGGGTGCCCGCGCGGCGGCTGCCGCCCAGGCCGAGCGCCCGCGCGATGTTGTTCTTCTGGATCTCGTTGGTGCCGGAGAAGATGCGCGAGGGCAGCGCGTCCCGCAGCAGCGTCTCCGCCTCCCCGCTCACCACGCCGAGCGCGCCCCGGAGTTGGACGGCGTCCAGGCCGACGCGCACGGCCGCCTCGCTCACCGCGAGCTTCGCGAGCGCGGGCGCCACCTCGTCCTCACTGCCCCGTGCCAGCCCCCACGCCGCCTTGTACAGCAGCAGCCGCGCCGACTCCACCGCGAGCGTCATGTCGACGACGCGGTGGCTCACCGCCTGGAAGCCGCCGATCGGCACCCCGAACTGCTCGCGCTGACCCGCGTACGCGACGGTGGACTCCAGGACCCGCCGCATCGCGCCGAGGTAGGCCGCGAACAGACAGGTGCGCTCCCACTTCATGGAGCCCGCGAACACGCTCGCGCCCGCGCCCTCGGCGCCGAGCACGGCGCTCGCGGGCACCACGCAGCCGTCCAGGCGCACATCCGCGGTCGGTGAACCGCACAGGCCCACCTTGTCGTACGGGGGTCCCACCGTGAGACCCGGAGTGTCGGCCTCCACGACGAAGGCGGTGAGGCCGAAGTACCCGCCGCCGGGCGCCGTCGCCGCCTGCACCACGAAGACGTCGGCGACCGGCGCGTTCGTCGTGAACGCCTTCGCCCCGTCGAGCACGTACGCGTCGCCGTCGCGCACCGCGCGGGTGCGCAGCGCGAGGGTGTCCGAACCGGCCTCCGGCTCGGTGATGCCGTGCGCCGCGATCCGCTCGCCCGAGCACAGCGCGGGCAGCAGGGCCCGCTTCTGCTCCTCGGTGCCGAACTCGACGACCGGCATCACCGCCGCGAACAGGTGCGCCGCCACGGAGAAGGCGAAGCCCGTGTCCGGGCAGCCGTAGCCGAGCGCCTCCATCACCGCTGCCGCCGTCACCGCGTCGAGGCCGCTGCCGCCGTAGCGCTCCGGTACGACGCTGCCGACCAGGCCCTGTGTGCCCGCGAGCTGCCAGCGCCGCCGGAACTCCGCCGGGTCCGGGGCCCCGGCCGCGGGCGGCGGCCCGCCCAGGTCGCGGCGCGCGAACCGCTCGACGGCCTCGCGCATGTCCTCGGTGTCGTCGTCGAAGGCGAAGTTCATCGCGGTCCTGACCCCTTCTCGTGGCGCGCCCGGTCCTCCTCGACGAGGACGTGGTAGTTGATGCCGCCGGTGCCGAAAGAGCTGACGGCCGCGCGCCGCGGCCTGCCGGGCGGGCGCGGCCACGGCTCGGCCCGGGTGGCGATCTCGGCCGGGATGGCGGCGAGCCCGAGCGCCGGATTCAGCGTGCGCAACAGGGTGTTGGGCGGCAGCGTGCCCGCCCTGAGCGCGAGCAGCGTGCGCAGCAGGCCCGCGCTGCCCGCCGCCGCGAAGGTGTGCCCGAAGAACGACTTCGCCGAGCCGATGCGCAGCGCGCCCGCGCGCGGGCCGCCCGCGTAGAGCCGGGCCGCGGCGGCGATCTCGACCCGGTCGCCCACCTTGGTGCCGGTGCCGTGCGCCTCCAGATAGTCCACGGTGCAGGGCTCGAAGTCCACCTGGGCGAAGGCGCGTTGCATGGCCCGCACCTGGCCCGCGACGTCCGGGGCGATCAGCGACTTGGCGTCGTTCGAGGCGCCGACGGCGCGGATCACCCCGTGCACGGTGTCCCCGTCGCGGCGCGCGTCCTCGTACCGCTTCAGCAGGAAGAGCCCGCAGCCGTCGCCCGGTGTGAAGCCGTCGGCGGCCGCGTCGAACGGCGCGTTCCTGCTGTGCGAGAGCAGACCGAGCGCGGAGCACAGGACCATGTCCCGTGTGGTGCAGGCCAGTTCGACGCCGCCCGCGACGGCGAAGTCGGCGGTGCCCGAGCGCAGCGCGCCCACGGCGACGTCGAGGGCGGCCAGGGAGGACGCGCAGGCCGCCTCCACCGCGAGCGGCACCGCGCCGAGGCCGTACTCGTTGGCGAGCAGCGCGGCGACGCCGCTGGCCAGACAGCCGTCGAGCAGGGCGGGCGACGGCTCGGCCGCGTCGCGCGCGGTCCGCTCGCGCAGCCGCTCCAGGAGCTTCTTCTTGCGCAGTGCCGAGAGCCCGTCGAGCGCGGGCAGCGCCGCGACGGTGTCCTCAAGCCCTTCCAGGAACAGGTCGGTGTGGGCGCGCCGCTCCTTCGTCAGGCCCAGCGTGGTGCCGACGGCGACCACGCCGCGCCCGGCGAGGGCGCGCCGCCCGGCGAACAGCTCCGCCGCGACGTCGAGGGCGAGCCGCTGCGCGCCGTCCATCGCCGCGTACCGCAGCGGCAGGACCGCCAGGTCGTCCGGCGGCTCGTCGGGCACCGGCACGTGGCCGCCCTGGTCGGTGTACGAGTGGGTCAGGCTGAGCGAGCCGGGGCAGTGGTAGAGGTCCCGGTCGAGGACGTGGTCCGGCACCGGACCGATGCGGGTCCGGCCCGAGCCGACGACCCGCCAGAACGCGGCGGCGTCGGGCGCTCCGGCGAACCGCCCGCCGAGCCCGACCACCGCGACCGGCACCGCCCGCGGCCCGCTCCGGGAACGGGCGCGGGGCCCGGCCGGGGCGGGGCCGCGGTGCTCTTCGAGGACGAGGTGGCAGAAGGTCCCCGTCAGGGAGGACCCGTGCACGACGGCCCGGCGCGGCGTCCCGGGGCGCGCGACCCACGCCTCACCCGCCCGCGCCCGCCGAAAGGGCGCCTCCACGGGCTCGGTGCCCTCCACGGGCTCGGTGCCCTCCACGGGCTCGGTACCCTCCACCGGCCCGGCGTTCTCCACCGGCGGCCCCGGATAGCGCCCCTCGCGCAGCCCCCGGGCGACCCGGCTCACCGACGCGAGCCCGGCGTGGGCGAACGCCCGGCCCTCGCCCATGCCGAGCACCACCGCCCCCGGCGCGCGTCCCGCGTGCAGCCGGGCGAGGGCCTCCCGTTCGGCGGCGGCCTCCCGGGGTGCCGCGGAGCCCGCGCGGACGACGTACTGGACGGTGTCGGGCGCCGCGCCCGCGGCCCGCAGCGAGTCGGCGGCCGCCTCCTGCCGCAGCGCGACGGAGTGCGAGTGCCGGAAGGTGCCGGGGCGCGGGTCGTGCCGCAGCGTGCAGTCCAGGACGGTGGCGTAGACGCGGTCCCCGTCGCGTACGGCCGTGGAGAGCCGCTTCAGGAGCACGGCGCCGACGCCCTCGGCGACGGGGTGGTCCGATGTCTCGCCCGGCGGCGGTGCCGAGCCCGAACGCGGCGCGTCGGCCGCACCCCGCGCGCCGTCCGGCTCCGCCGCGGACGCGCGCCCGCCGCCGGGGCCGTACACCCCCTTCGCCGCGAGCGCCCCGGCGACGAACGGGCTCTCGCGCCGCTGCCCGGCCAGGACGAGCACCGCGTCCGACGCCTCGGCGCGCAGCTGGTCCACCGCGTGCGCGAGCGCCACGAACGACGTCGCCTCGGCGGACTCCACCGCGAGCGTGCGGCCGCGCAGCTTGAAGGCGGCGGCGATCCGCGCCGGGATCGTGCTCGCCATCTCGCCCACGCGGTCGTGCGGCGAGCCGCCGAGGCGGGGCGCGAGCCGCTCGCGCAGCTCGGCGGCGGCCCGCGCGGCCCGGTCCGGCGCCGCCCCCGCCACGCGGGCGGCGCGCTCCACCTCGCGGGCGTACCGGGGGAGTTCGATCCGTACGGCGTTGGCGTGCTGGCGGTCGAGGGCGAAGCAGAGGCCCGTGACGACGTCGGTGCGCTCGGCGGGCAGCGGCCGCGCGGGGTGGCCCGCGTCCGCCAGACAGCGCCGGGCGGCCTCCAGCATCAGGAGCTGCATGCGGTTCATGGACCTGGCCTGCATCGGGGGGATGCCGAACCGGGCGACGTCGACCACGACGTCGTCGAGCCCGTCGGGGTCGAGTTCCGCGAGCCCCACGATCGCGAGGGGCTCGCCGGGCCGCGCGGGAGTGGCCCGGCGGGCTTGCCAATCGGACGTCATGTCGCGGCTGCTCCTGCGGTTGTCGGGGCCCCGCCGGAGAGCGGGAAAGGAATGCGCGGCCGCATAGGGGCGGGCGCCGTGCGTCTCACCGGGGAAGGCCGTGGCGTGGTGACCGCCGTGGCGGATGAGGCGTCATGGGAGAAAGGGAAAGGGCGGGAATGCGTGCGGGCGGTCGCGGGTGCGTTTTATGAGGCGGCGGGGACGGTGGTCAGGGAAAGGGCCGGGTCCTGCGACAGGATTTCCGTGTGGCGGCGCTGGAGCACGATTCCGGGCTGTACGCCCAGTTCCTCGTCGAGCCGGCGGCGTGTGACGTGGAACAGCTCCAGGGCCTCCGCCTGCCGCCCGGTGCGGTACAGGGCGAGCATGAGGAGCTCGCAGAAGCGTTCGCGCAGCGGGTGCTGGGCGACCAGGCGGCGCAGCTCGGCCACCGCCCGCGAGGCGTCGCCGACGGCGAGGCGGGCGCGGATCAGGTCCTCCCGGACCGTGAGCCGCCGCTCGTCGAAGAGCGCGGCGGCGCCCCGGCAGCGCAGCCCGTCGCCGGCGTCGAGCAGCGCGGGCCCCTGCCACAGGTCGAGCCCGGCCCTGAGCAGCTCGATCGCCCGCTCCGGGCGCACGTCGAGCGCCGCGGCACCGCGCGAGGCCAGGTCGAGGAAGGTGTTGCCGTCGACGCAGCCCGGTGGCACGTCGAGCAGGTAGCCGCCGCGCACCGCGCGCAGCACGGTCGTCCCCCGGGGGCGCTCCGCGCCGCTGTCGAGCACCTTGCGCAGCCGGGTGGCGTGCGCCTGGAGCGCGTTGCGGGTGTTGCCGAGGGGCTGGCCCGCCCACAGCTCGTCCGCGAGGTCCGCGTGCGAGACGGCCCGGCCCGCGTCGAGGGCGAGGACGGCGAGCATCGACCGCACCTTGTTGGCCTGGATTCCGTGGCGTTTTCCCCCGGTGGCCACGGAAACAGGTCCCAGAACAGTGATGTGCATGTCGTTCCTCCCCCGATGAACAGCGAAAAGTGCCAGGAGACAGCAGAAGGCGCGGACGGGCGGCGAAAGGCGGCACGGCGGTAGAAGGCTCAGGGGCACCACCGGCCCCGCTCCTTTTCGGTCGCGTACGAGTTTTCCAGGGTCGGGAAGTCGGTGCCATCGACCGCCTGACGGGTTTCCCCGCCGAATGCCGCGTCGATTTTTGGAGTGCCGGATCGGTCATCCGTTGATGCGGGTCGGGGCCTTCTCAACGGATGGCCTCCGGAGGCGGAGGCTCCGGCTCCCTGGACAAGCCATTGAACGAGCGTTTAGTCTGCTGTACATGCGTTCAATGCCCGATGACCGCACGACCCGGGCGGTCATCCGAGACGAGGCCCTGAGGCTGTTCGCCGCACAGGGCCCCGACGTCGTCACCGTCCGCCAGATCGCCACGGCGGCGGGCGTCTCCCCGGGGCTCGTCGTCCACCACTTCCGCTCCAAGGACGGCCTGCGCCAGGAGGTCGACCAATACGTCCTCACCGTCTTCGAGCAGCTGCTCGGCGAGCTGACGGGGAGCGAGGGGCCGGACCTGTTCGAGGAGTCGGCGTCCGCCACGGCGGGCTCGCTCGGCGAGGTCTTCCTGCGCCATCTGCCCGTCGGCTCACCGCTGCCCGGCTATCTGCGCAGGCTCCTGCTGTCCGACACGGAGGCGGGCCGCGGCCTGTTCCACCGCCTGTACGCGATGAGCAGGGAGACCCTGGACGGCCTCGCCGAGGCCGGCGCCGCCTCGCGGGGCAGGGACCCGCAGGTGCGTGCCGCGCTGCTGCTCGTCAACGACCTCTCGGTGTTCCTGCTGCGGGAGCAGCTCACGGCGGTCCTCGGCGTCGACCCGCTCTCCGCGATGGGCCTGGCCCGCTGGGGCCCCGAGCTCCTGAGCATCTACGCGGGCGGGCTGAACGCGGAGCCCACAGCACCGGAAGCAGAAGGAGGCCAGGCATGACCGCAAGGCCAGAGCCCGCACTCACCGCCCGGGACATCCACAAGGCGTTCGGCAAGCACCAGGTCCTGCGCGGCGCCGACCTCACGGTCGAACGGGGCCAACTGGTCGCCGTGGTCGGTGAGAACGGCGCGGGCAAGTCCACCTTCCTCAAGGCCATCGCGGGCACCCTGCGCGTGGACCGGGGCGAGGTCCGGCTCGGCGGGGAGCTCGGCTACTGCCCGCAGGACCCCGTGCTCAACGCCAACCTCACCGTGGACCAGCACGTGCAGTACTTCGCCGCCGCCCACCGCCTGAGCGGCCTGGGCCGCGCCGACGAACTGGTGGAGCTCCTCGGCTTCGAGAAGTACCGCGGCACGCCCGCGGGCGACCTGTCCGGCGGCACCCGGCAGAAGCTCAACCTCACCCTGGCCCTGCTCCACGATCCGGACGTCCTGCTCCTCGACGAGCCGTACCAGGGCTTCGACTGGGAGACGTACCTGCGCTTCTGGGACCTGGTCGACACGCTGCACGAGCGCGACAAGGCCGTCGTCGTGATCACCCATCTGGTCTTCGAGCAGGAGCGGTTCGACGTCCTCGCCGACCTCGTCGACGGCCGTCTCGCACCGCGCACCTCCGAGGAGGAACGGGAGCGCCGCCATGCCGCAGCTTGACGTCTTCACGGACCGGCCGCTGTACGGGCAGTTCCCGACCGCCCTGCGGTTCTCGGTGCGCGAGCAGAGCCGCAACCGCCTCGCGGCCCTGCTCCTCGTGCTCTTCGTGCCCGTCTGGTACCTGCTGATGACCTCGATCGCCGGGGACAAGGCCCTGGACTTCAAGCTGTACGCGACGGGCGAGGTGCTGCACGTCGACGGCAGGCACATCACGCTGATCACCGCGGGCCTCAACTCGCTCACGATGATCTCCGGCTTCGTCGTCTTCGACGCGGTGCGCAAGGCCCTCGCCTTCGACCGGCGCCTGGCCTTCGCCGGATACCGCCAGTCCACCCTGATCGGCGCCAAGATGCTGGCCATCGGCATCGTCGCGGGCACGATCGCGCTCTACACCGCGCTCGCCCTGCTGCTCTACTGGCGCCCCGGGTTCACCGGCTGGGCCACGATCCTCGCCGGGTTCCTGGCCATGACCCTCACCTACGGCTCGCTCGGCCTGGTCCTCGGCGTCCTGGTCAAGAACGACCTGGAGGGCTTCTTCCTCATCATCATGGGCGGGCTCACCGACACGTTCCTGCAGAACCCGCTCGGCAACCCGGCCGCCAACAAGCCGGTCCTGCAGTACTTCCCGTCGTTCGGGCCGATGCAGTTCTCCGCGGGCGGCGCGCTCGGCGACACCGTCCTGTGGCGCTACCTCGGTCTCGGCCTGGCATGGGCGGCGTTCTTCGCCCTCGTCGGTCTGGTCGTCTTCCACTTCAGGACCCGCAGCCGCCGCCCCACGCGGTGACGGCGGCCCGGGCCCCGGGCGTCCCCGCGCCGCTCAGGCTCCGGCCTGCAACCGGCGCAGGGACGCCACCAACTGGTCCACCTCATCGGAGGTGTTGTAGAGCGCGAACGACGCGCGGGCCGCGGACTCCAGGCCGTAGTGCGCGAGCGCGGGCTGCGCGCAGTGGTGACCCGCGCGCACGGCGATCCCGTCCCGGTCGAGCCAGTCCGCGACCGAGGCCGGGTCGTGGCCCGCGAGCGTGAAGGTGAGCACCGCGATCCGCTCGGCCGCGGAGCCGATCACCTCAAGGCCGGGGACCGTCGCCATGGCCTGCGTCGCGTACGTCATGAGCGCGTTCTCGTACGCGGTGACGGCCTCCCGGTCGAAGGACCGCAGCCAGTCGATCGCCGCCAGGAGCCCGACCACACCGGAGATGTGCCCGGTGCCCGCCTCCAGGAGGTGCGGCACCGGCGCGAACGTCGTCCGCTCGAAGCTCACCGACTCGATCATGTTGCCGCCGCCCTGCCACGGGCGCATCGCCCCCATCATCTCGGGCGTCATGTACAGCGCGCCGATGCCCGTCGGGGCGAACAGCTTGTGCCCGGAGAACACGTAGAAGTCCGCGCCCAACCGCCGTACGTCCACCGGCATGTGGGCCACCGCCTGCGCGCCGTCCACGAGGACCCGCGCGTCGTAGCGGTGGGCGAGCGCGGCCATCTCCGCGACCGGCGGCACGGTGCCGAGGACGTTCGACGCCTGGCTGACCACCACGAGCTGGGTGCGCGCGGAGAGCAGGTCGGCGTACGCCTTCTGGTCGATCTCCCCCTCGGGCGTGAGCGGCACCGGCACCACGCGCGCGTGGGTCTCCTTCGCCAGGAGCTGCCACGGGACGATGTTGGAGTGGTGCTCCAGGACCGGCACGAGGATCTCGTCGCCCGGTTGCAGCACGGAGCGGCCCCAGCTCTGTGCCACCAGGTTGATGCCCTCGGTGGTGCCCCGGACGAAGGCGATGTTCTCCGGCGACGCCGCGCCGAGGAACTCCGCGACCGCCGTGCGGCCCGCCTCGTACAGCTCGGTGGCCTCGCGCGCCATGGTGTGCGCGCCCCGGTGGATGTTGGAGTTGGCCGCGCCGTAGTACGCGGAGAGTGCCTCGATGACCTGGCGGGGCTTCTGGGTGGTGGCTCCGTTGTCGAGCCAGACCAGGGGGTGTCCGTTCACCGTCCGGTGCAGGATCGGGACGTCCTTGCGGGCCTGCTCCGGGGTGAAGCCGCCGGGCGCGGTGGCGGGCAGGGCCGCGAGGGCGTCCTCGGGGGCCGCCGTGGGCACCGGGGCCGGAGCGGCGGGCGTTCCGGCGGGCACCGGGGCCGGGACGCCGGGCACTTCCGCCGGGGCGGCGGGCACGTCGGCCGGTACGGGCGTCGGCACGGCCGCGGGCGCCGGTACGGGCGTCTGCGCGGGGGTCTGCGCGGGTGCCCGCAGCAGGGTCCTGAGGTCGGGAACGTCAGGAGTAGTCATGGTAGTTGTTCACCTCGACGTTCTGGAGCACGGCGATGGCGTCCTCGACCAGGACCGCCGTGTTGAAGTACGCCGTCATCAGGTACGAGGTGATGCCCTTCTGGTCGGTGCCCATGTTCCGCATGGACAGACCGGGCTCGACCTCGTCGGAGACCTCCCCGGGACGCAGGCCCACGACGCCGCGGTCGGCCTCGCCCAGGCGCATCAGGAGGATCTCCGTGGTGCCGACGGCCGCGGCCGAGCCGCTGGCGCCGTCCGCGCGTACGCCGTTGCTGAAGGGCACCTTGTCGGAGGGGATCAGCGGAACGCCGCGCCAGGTGAGCAGCGGGCTGCCGAACCTGTTGTCGGTGACCGGGGGCACGCCCCGCCGCGTACACTCGCGCCCGAACGCGGCGATGGCCTTGGGGTGCGCGAGGAAGTAGCCGGGCTGCTTCCACACCCGGGCGAGCAGCTCGTCGAGGTCGTCGGGCGTGGGCGAGCCGGTGCGGGTCTGCACGCGCTGGCCGGGTGCCACGTTGTGGAAGAGGCCGAACTCGGGGTGGTTGAGCAGCGCGGCCTCCTGCCGCTCGCGCAGCGCCTCGATGGTGAGCAGCGCCTGCTGGCGCGTCTGGTCGAAGTCGCCGCTGTACACGTCGTGGACGCGGGTGTGCACGCGCAGGATCGTCTGCGCGAGCGTCATGTGGTACTCGCGCGGGGTGTCCTCGTAGTCGACGTACGTGGCGGGCAGGTCGACCTCGCCGACGTGGCCCGACGTGAGGTCGACGGGCACCTCGGAGCCGGGCCGCAGGCCGTTGCCGGAGGCGTAGGCGGCCAGGGAGCCCCGTACGTTCTCGTCGCGGTCGGCGAGGGCGGCGAGCGCGCGGCGCTCGGCGCACAGGGCGAGACCGGGCGTGAGGGCCTGCACGCGGTAGGGCGTGGCCTCCTCGCGGGTCCAGGCGCCGAGGTCGAAGAACTGGCCGTCACCGATCACGTCGATGAGCTGTTCCTCGCCGTAGCGCCCGGTCACGCGCTTCTCGGCGCGGCCCTGCACGATGATCCACAGGCGGTCGGCGGGGTCGCCCTCCTGCGCGAGGACCTGTCCGGACTCGAAGCGCACCTCGGTGAACGCGTCGGCGAGTTCGGTCAGGAGGGACTCGTCGGCCTCGCGCAGATAGGGCAGTTCGCGCAGGTCGCCGGGGACGACGCGGGGCGAGCCGCCGTCGCTGTGGGTGGCTATGCGGTCGTCGCCGAGCACGAAGGTGCGGCGCCGGTTGACGCGGTACACACCGGACTTGAGGTCCACCCACGGCAGTGCGCGCAGCAGATAGCGCGGGGTGGTGCCGAGCATCTGCGGTGCTGTCTTGGTCGCGGTCGCGAGCTGCCGTGCCGCATCCGGTGCGAGCGAAAGGCGGTCGTTCACGGGGACCTCCCAGGAGGGAAACGAAGAGCGGGATCGGGCAGGGCCGATCGTCTTCTCGTGGCCCCATGACCACAAGGTGTGACTTTTCAATCACTTTTGGTGTTCGGCTGGAAAAAGCCGAACTTGGGAGCCGATGGCGGGCCGGTCCGGCCCGGTACGGCGGCAAAGCCCTGCCCCGCTCGCCCGGCCGGACACCTGCACTCGGCATATGCGGCCAAATATGCCCCCTTGCTAACCTTTTGCGACCCCTAAAGCGCCGCTTATGCAAGGGCTTTCGATAAGTCCGGTCAGCTCCGCTGGTGGGGGATGGCCACCGGCAGCTCGCCCTGGCGGACGGTCACGGTCCGCGTCGGCGCGGGGACCGGAATGCCCTCGGCCCGGTAGCGGCGGTGCAGCCGCTTGATGAACTCGTGCTTGATCCGGTACTGGTCGCTGAACTCGCCCACGCCCAGGATCACCGTGAAGCCGATCCGGGAGTCGCCGAAGGTGTGGAAGCGGATCGCGGCCTCGTGGTGCGGCAGGGCGCCGGTGATCTCGGTCATCACCTCGTCGACGACCTCGATGGTGACGCGCTCGACCTGGTCCAGGTCGCTCTCGTAGCCGACGCCCGCCTGCACCAGGATCGACAGCTCCTGCTCCGGCTGGCTGTAGTTGGTCATGTTGGTGCCGGCGAGCTTGCCGTTCGGGATGATCACGAGGTTGTTGGAGAGGTTGCGCACCACCGTGTTGCGCCAGTTGATGTCGACGACGTAGCCCTCCTCGCCGCTGGTCAACCGGATGTAGTCACCGGGCTGCACGGTCTTCGCGGCGAGGATGTGCACGCCCGCGAAGAGGTTCGCGAGAGTGTCCTGGAGTGCGAGCGCCACCGCGAGACCGCCGACGCCCAGGGCGGTGAGCAGCGGCGCGATGGACACGCCGAGGGTTTGCAGGACGACGAGGAAGCCGATCGCGAGCACCACGACGCGCGTGATGTTGACGAATATGGTCGCCGAGCCCGCCACGCCCGAGCGCGACTGGGCCAGGGACTTGACGAGCCCCGCCACGATCCGCGCCGCGGTGACCGTGGCGGCGAGGATCAGCAGCGCCGTCAGGACGAGCGTGACGTTGCGCCCGGTACGCGGCGTCAGCGGCAGCGCGGCGGCCGCCGCGGCCAGGCCCGCGACGATCGCGGCGCACGGCACGATGGCGCGCGCGGCGTCGACCATCACGTCGTCGCCGCTCCACCGGGTGCGGGTGGCGCGCACGCCGAGCCAGCGCAGCGTCGTCCGCGAGAGCAGCGCGGCCGCGATGCCGCAGACCACGGCGATCCCGGCGAACATCAGGTCGTGCAGGGTGAGGGCTCGGTCCATCAATGGGCTCCCGTGGTCGGCCGGTTCGCTCCGTGTCCGGTGGCGCGTACCTCTTCGCGCGATGACACGGCCGCCCATCCTGCCCTACCCGTACGACCCCTCCGCACCGGGCCCCACCTGCGATCTTCCCGTCGGCTGAGCCTCAGACGACCAGGCGCAGCGCCCCCTGCGCCACCCCCGCCCGCACGCTCTGCCCCCAGCCGAGCTCCAGGGCGTCGTTCTCCATGCCGTCGCCGAAGACGACGAGGCGGTCCGACTCGGCGGTGAGCCACAGGCGCTGACCGGCCGCCAGTTCGCCGCGCACCAGGGTGGTGCCGGTCGTGGGCGAGGGCCAGGCCTCGCGCACGCACCACAGCAGGCGGGGGTCCGTCGGGCCCGGCGGCCGCGGGGCGCCGTCCGGGCGCGGCCACAGCGACCGCAGCCAGCCGGTGGCCCCGGTGCCGGTGCCGATGACCACGCCGGACGAGGCCTGGGCCTCCGGGCCCGAGGGGTCCGCCGTGGAGCCGATGCGGTAGCGGGCGGTCTGGTGCCCCGCGGCCCCGACGTAGATCTCGTTGAGGGCGCGCAGGCGTCGGCCGTCGTCGGTGACCGCCTCGGCCATGGTGAGCTCCTCGGCCCCGGGGGCGCCCGCCGCCGCGTGCGGGAGCAGCTTCGCCGTGTCGCGGGCCCGGTGCCGCACCAGGACGCCCGGGTTGCGCCCCGGCTCGGCGTCGACGCCGATGACGGGCTGGCCCGTCAGGTATTTGGCCGCGTTGGCGACGAGCCCGTCCTGCCCGACCACGACCACCACGTCCTCGGGCGCGAACAGGAACCGGTCGAGGTCCGCGCGTTCGACCCGGGTGTGCCGCCAGCGCAGCGGCACCGCGGCCGCCGCGTCGGCGAGGGCGCGCCGGGTGCGCCGGTGCCGCTCGGCCACCTCCTCGACGGGGCGCCCGCGCGAGGACAGGAAGAACGCGGCCTGCCCGTGCGTGCCGTGCCGGGCGATCAGCTCCTCGTACTCGGTGCGCCGGTGCACGAGGACGGCGCGGGGCGCGAGGCTCATGACCGGGCGCCCTCGCCGGAGCCGGAGTTCCGGCCCAGCTTCGCGAGGAGCCCTGTGACGACGTCCGGCGACAGCGTGAGGCTCTCGATGCGCGGCACGTTCTCGGCGAGGCGGGTGGCGGCGAGGGCGTGCAGGGTGGCCGCGTCGGCGCTCGCGTGCGCGGCGAGCCAGGCGGTCTGCGCCGCCGCGCGGGCCTCCCCGACGGCACGGGCCGCCTCCGCCTCGGCCCGCGCGATGCGCACCGTGCGGGCGGCCTCCGCCTCGGCGCGCACGGCGTCGGCGGCGGCGTTCTCCTCGGCCTCGCGGCGCGCGTTGGTGCCGCGCTGCTCGACCAGGCGCTCCTCCTGGCGGGCGAGTTCGATGCGGCTCGCCAGCTCGTTCTCGGCGATGGCGCGCTCGCGCTCGACGGCCACCGCCCGGCGCTCGTACGTGGCCCGGTCCGCGTCCTGCTGCACGCGCTCGCGCGCCGGGGTGCGCAGGGCCCGCTCCACCTCGGGCTCGGGCCGGATCGCGACGACGCGCACGGCGACGACGTCGAGGCCCGTCGCGGGCAGCCGGGGATCGGCCGCGAGGCCCTCGGTGACGCGCTCGCGGACCGCCGTGACCCCGTCGGCGAGCGCGTCCGCGAGCGGCGTGCGGGCCAGGAGGTCCAGGGCGTGCTGCTGCGCCGACTCGGTGAGCAGCGTGGACAGTTGTTCCAGGGGAGCGGACCGCCAGGCGCCGGTGTCCGGGTCCACGGAGAAGTCGAGGCGGGCGGCGGCGAGCGCCGGGTCGCTGATCCGGTACGTCACGGTGGCCTGCACGGTGACGTCCTGGAAGTCGGCGGTACGGGCGTGGAAGAGCACGGCCAACTCCCGGTCGTCGACCGGCACTTCGGACAGGACGGCACTCAGCGGCCGGAACCAGAAGCTGAGCCCCGGCCCGTCGTGGCGCAGCCTGCCGCCCTGGTGGTGGCGGACGTGGGCGGTGGGCGCGGAACGCAGATGGCGCAGGCCGAGGCGCCGGGTGATGTCGGCCATGGTGGGACCTCCCCGTTTTTCGTCACCTCGACGATATTAGGGCACGCTCTTATCGTCAAGGTGACCCGAACTGGCGGGGTGCGCGGAACCGGGGGGCGTCAGGCGAACCGGGGTGCCGCCCGTAGCGGCCCGGTGTTGCCCAGGGGCGAGACGCTGCCGCCCCTCGCCCCTCACTCCTTCCGCCCCACCCCCGCGTACAGCGGCACCCGCGTTCCGTCCCGCGTTTCGTCGACGCCCAGTTCGGGCCGCCAGTCCGGGGGCTGCACCAGGCCCGGTGCGAGGAGCGTGCAGCCGGTGAAGAAGCGCTCCGTGTCCGCGCGCGTGCGCGGCACGAGCGTGACCCCGCCCGTCGTGTACTGGTCCACGGCCTCGCCGACCCACGCGGTCTCCTGGTCGCCCGACAGTTGGGAGAGCACCAGATGGCTGCCGGGCGCGAGCGCGTCGAGGAGGCGGGCGACGATCGCGTGGGCGCCGTCGTCGTCGGTGAGGAAGTGCGTCACGGCGACGAGCGACAGTGCGACGGGCCGCGTGAAGTCCAGTACCTCCGCGGCGCGTTCGAGGATCAGCCCGGGGTCGCGCGCGTCCGCCTCGACGAACGCCGTGGCACCGGCCCCGGTCCCGCTGAGGAGCCCCGCCGCGTGCACGCGGACCAGCGGATCGTGGTCCACGTACACCACCCGCGCCTCGGGCGCGAGGTCCTGCGCGACGCGGTGGAGGTTCGGCTCCGTCGGGATGCCGCTGCCGACGTCGAGGAACTGGCGTACCCCCGCCGGGCCCGCCAGGTGACGCGTCGCGCGCTGCATGAACCAGCGGTTGTGCCGCGCGCCGTACCGGGCGGTCGCGTCGAGCTCCACGATCCGCGTGCCGAACTCCGCGTCCGCCGGGTAGTGGTGGGTGCCGCCCAGGAACCAGTCGTAGACGCGGGCGGGGTGCGGCCTCCCGGTGTCGGTGCCGTCGGCGGCGTCGAAGGGTGCTGCTGCCATGCGGTAACTCCTCAGAGGTGCGGGGGCGTTCGGACCACCGGCGGGGCAGGAGCCTGTACGCGAGAGCCCGTGAGCAAGAGTCCGTACGCCCCGAGTCCACACGCGAAGGCCCCGTACGCGAAAGTACGCGCGCGGGGTCTTCCCGGCGCCCGCTCTTTCTGCAACTCTCCTACCAAATCCCGGCGGCGACGGGCTCGCGCCCGCCAGCAGGGCTCGGCCATCACGACTTCCGGGGTGCAGAAGTGATGCGGAAACGGACGCGCGGCCACGACCTGGCCGGGCTGCGCCGTCTGAACACCACCGTCATCCTGCGTGCCCTGCACCGCCGCAGCCCCCAGACCCTCGCCGAACTCGCCGCGGGCACCGGCCTGTCCCGGCCCACCGTCGAGGCCGTCCTGGAGGACCTCGTCGCGCGGGCCTGGGTCACGGAGGCGGCGGCGGGGGAGCGCGCGCGGGGCCGTCCGGCGCGGCGGTTCCGCTTCCGGAGCGAGGCCGGGTGCGTCCTCGGCGCCGACATAGGGCTGCACAAGATGGTGCTGCTCCTCACCGACCTCGGCGGCACCGTCCTCGCGGCTGAACGCGCCGACATCGACCCGCTGTTGGGCGGCGGCGCCCGGCTCGAACTGCTCCAGCGCGCGATGGACGCCTTCCTCGACGCGCACGCCGTGCGCCGCGACACCCTCCTCGCGCGGTGCGTCGGCGTGCCCGGCGTCGTCGACGCGGGCGGCTACCTCACCTCCTTCGTCGTGCCCGAGTGGTCCGGCGTCGACCTGCGGCGGCTGCTCTCCGACGGCGAGCCGGGCCACACGTTCGTGGAGAACGACGTGAACCTCGCCGTCCTCGCCGAGCGCTGGCAGGGCGCCGCGACGCTCGCGGGCGACGTCGTGTGCGTCCTCACCGGGCACCGCGTCTCCTGCGCCCTGACCATCGGCGGGCAACTGCACCGCGGCGGCCGGGGCGGCGCCGGGGAGCTCGGCCTGCTGCCGCTGCTCGGCCTCGACACCGCGCAGGAGGCCCTCGCCTGGCCGGGGCCGCGGCGCCCCGGCGAGTCCGAGGTGGCCGCGCTCGCCCGCGCCGCGGACGCCGCGGAGCCGCGCGCCCTCGCCGCCATCGGGGACTTCGCCGAGCGGCTCACGCCCGGCATCGCCGCCCTCGCGCTCGCCGTCGACCCCGAGCTGATCGTGCTCACTGGCGGCGCGACCCCGCTCGGCACGCACCTCGTGCCGCTCCTGGAGGCGCGTCTGCGCCCGCTGACGCTGCACGTGCCGAGGATCGCGGTCAGCTCCCTCGGCGAGCGCGGCGTCGCCCTCGGCGCGGTGCGCAAGGCCCTCGACCTCGTGGAGGAGGAACTGCTCGCGGACACGGCCGACTAGGCGACGCCCGGCGGCCCCCAACCCCACCCGAAGCGGAGGCACGAATGCGCAGGAGGACCCTCCTCTGCTCTGGCCTTGCGGCGGCGTCGGCACCCGTGCTCGCCGCCTGCGCGGACCAGGGCGGCGACGGCAGCGAAGGCGGCGGCCGCGGCACGCTCTCGTACGGCATGTGGGACCCGGCGCAGGTGCCGGGCATGAAACGGATCATCGCGGCGTTCCAGCGGCGCAACCCCGGGATATCCGTGCGCATCGAGCTCACCCCCTGGGCCAGCTACTGGACCACCCTGAGGACCTCGATGCGCGGCGGCACCGCCCCCGACGTGTTCTGGATGAACGCCGTCAACTTCCAGCTGTACGCGGCCCACGGCGTCCTGGAGCCCCTCTCCGAGCGCATCGCGCGCGACGCCACTCCGCTGGACCGCCACCCGGCGCAGCTCGTCCGGCTCTACGCCTACGACGGGACCCAGTACGGCATCCCGAAGGACTTCGACACCATCGGGCTCTGGTACAACAAGGCCCTCTTCGACAAGGCGCGCGTCCCCTACCCCGGCCCCACCTGGACGTGGGACGACCTGCGCGACGCGGCCGCCGAGCTGACCGACCCGCACGAGCGCGTGCACGGCTTCGCCGCCGAGATGCATCGCCAGATCGTCATCTACCCCAGCGTCTTCGCAGCGGGCGGCTACGTCCTGCGCGACGGACGCTCCGGCTTCGGCGACGAGCGGACCGTCGAGGGCCTCCGCTTCCTCACCGACATGATCGACCGGGGCTGGTCGCCGCCGCAGAGCGCGATGGTGGAGAACATCGGCCGGGTCCGCTTCTGGTCGGAGAAGACCGCCATGGTGTACGACCTGTCGGCGATGGCCGGGCAGATGTACGCCGTGCCCGCCCTCAAGGACCACGCGGGCGTCACCGTCCTGCCCAAGGGCCGCGAGCGGGCCACCGTCATCCACGGCCTGGCGAACGTGGTCTCCGCCAAGAGCGACAAGAAGGCCGCAGCCTGGAAGTTCGTGCACTTCATGGCGGGCCGCGAGGCCGCCGAGATCCAGGCGAGTTCGGGGGTGACGATCTCCAGCCACGCCGGCACCCAGGACGCCTGGATCAGCTCCATGCCGGAGTTCGACCTGCGGAACTTCATCGCCATGAAGAAGTACGCCGTTCCCTACCCCAGCTCGAAGAACACCGCCGTCTGGGAGAACCTCCAATATCCGCTCCTCGGCGCCGCGTTCAGCGGCAAGGGCGGGATCGAGGGCGCCGCGCGCACCCTGGGCGAGCAGATGGACCGGGCCCTGAAGGAGGAGCGCGACCGATGAGTGTCTTCCCCGCGACCGCCGCCGCAAAGGCGGCCGACCGGCGCGCCGCCCGGGCCGCGGGCACCGGCCCCGCGAGCCGCAACCAGCGCACCGCGTATCTGTTCATCGCGCCCCTCGGCCTCGGCTTCGCCCTCTTCTACTTCTGGCCGATGATCCAGACCTTCTACTTCAGCTTCACCGAGTTCGGCCCCTTCGGCGGGCACACCTGGATCGGCGGCGACAACTACGCGCGCGTCGTGAAGGACGTCACCGTCTGGCAGGCGCTCGGCAACACCCTCGTCTACTGCGGCATCGGCCTGACCGCGCTGCCGCTGGCCCTCGTCGTCGCCTCGCTGCTCAACCGCCGCGGCCTGCGTGCCGTCCCGCTCTACCGCGCGCTGTACTTCGTACCGTTCGTGACCCTGCCCGTGGCGGTCGGCCTGGTCTGGAACTGGCTCTACAACGGCGACTTCGGGCTCCTCAACGAGGTCCTCGGCTGGTTCGGCGTGGACCGCCACTACTGGGTCTCCGACCCCTCGACGGCCGTCTTCGCCATCGGCGCCGTCATGGTCTGGTCGACCACCGGCTACTACTTGATCATCTTCATGGCGGGCATCAAGGGCATCCCCCGGGACTACTACGAGGCCGCCGAGCTGGACGGTGCGGGCGCGGTGCGGCGCTTCTTCACCATCACGCTGCCGCTGCTCAGCCCCACCATCTTCTTCGCGTCCGTGATCTGCATGATCCAGTCGCTCCAGGTCTTCGACCTGATCTACATCATGATGGGCGAGAAGAACCCGGCGGTCGGCGACACCCAGTCCGTCGTGGGCCTCTTCTACAAATGGGCGTTCACCGAGAACGCCCAGGGCGCCGCGGCGGCCCTCGCCTTCTTCCTGATGCTGCTCATCGCGGCCCTCACGTATCTCCAGTTCCGGCTCCAGAGGAGGTGGGTGCACTATGAGTGACACGGCCGCCACGCGTTCAACAGACCCTGCCGCCAAGGTGACTGATGGTCCGTCAGCTGCAAGGCGAGCCCGTCGGCCCCGGCTCGCCCCGGGTTCGGTCGCCACCCACCTCGCGCTCGGGCTCGGCGCGCTCGTGATGGTCTTCCCGTTCTGCTGGCAGCTCCTCACCGCCCTGAAGTCGCTCGCCGAGGTCTCCCGCGTCCCGCCGACGTTCCTGCCGGAGGACTGGAAGTGGGCGAGCTTCGACGAGGTGTTCACGGCTCTGCCGTTCCGCGAGATGCTCACCAACAGTGCCCTGAACACCCTGGGCCGCACAGCGGGCCAGCTCGTGTTCTGCTCCCTGGCCGCCTACGCGTTCGCGCGGATGCGCTTCCGGGGCCGCGACGCGCTGTTCGGGCTCTTCCTCTCCGTCCTGATGGTGCCCAGCTCCCTGCTCGTCCTGCCGCAGTACGACATCATCCAGAGCTTCGGGCTCCTGAACTCGGCGCCCGCGCTCTTCCTGCCCGGCATGTTCAGCGCGTTCGGCACCTTCCTGCTGCGCCAGGCCTTCCTGGCGCTGCCCAGGGAGCTGGAGGAGGCCGCCCGCATCGACGGCGCGGGCTCCTTCCGGATCTTCTGGTCCGTCATGCTGCCGCTGATCCGGCCCGCCCTCGCCGCCCTCGCCGTCATCACCGCCATGGCGGCCTGGAACGACCTGCTGTGGCCGCTGATCGTCAACACCGACCCCGAAGCCATGCCCATCAGCGCGGGACTGACTTCCCTGGAGGGCCAGTACGAGACCAACTACCCGGTGATGATGGCCGGTTCCCTGATCGCGAGCCTGCCCATGCTGCTCGTCTACGTCGTCCTCCAGCGGCACTTCGTCCAGAGCGTCGCCGCCTCCGGAGTGAAGGGATGACGGCGGACCGGAGTTGAGGTGACCGAAGCCCGTCACCACACCATCGACGTACGGACAACGGGGACCACACCTCCGACGCACAGAGAGGGGCCACCTCCCTTATGCCACCGCTTTCCATCGGCCTGCTCGGCGCGGGCGGCATCGCCCGCGCCCATCTGCCCGGCTGGCTGGACCTCGGCGCCGCCGTCGTCGTCCACACCCAGGACGGCTCGGGCGAGAAGCTCGCCGCCGAGTACGCCGGGCGGGGCCACCCCGTCACCGCCGTGCCCACCCTCGACGCGCTCCTGGAGCGGTCCCGCGCCGTCGACGTCTGCACGCCCACGCCCACCCACAAGGAGCTCGTGCTCGCCGCGATCGCCGCGGGACGGCACGTCGTCTGCGAGAAGCCGCTCGCCCTGACGGCCGCCGACGCCGAGCGGATGGCCGCGGCCGCCGCCACCACGGGCGTCCGGCTGCACCCCGCGCACGTCGTGCGGTACTTCCCGGCGTACGCCGCCCTGCGCGAGGCCGTCGTCCGCGGTGACCTCGGCCGGGTCGCCGTCCTTCGCTTCACCCGGGCGAGCGCGCGCCCGCAGTGGGCGCCCTGGTTCGGGGACCCCGAGCAGTCCGGCGGGGTCCTGATGGACCTGATGGTGCACGACATCGACATCGCCCGCTGGATCGCGGGCGGCGTGGTCCGCGTGCACGCCCGCACGCGCGGCACCGAGCTGGCCACCGGCACCCCCGCCGAGGTCGTCACCGCCACCGCGGTCCTCACCCACGCCTCCGGAGCGATCAGCCAGGTGAACGGGTTGTGGGGGCTGCCGGACCAGCCGTTCCGCACGACGTTCCGGGTCGCCGGGTCCGACGGTCTGCTGCACCACGACTCGGCCGCCGTGCCCGGCTTTCGCGTCACCGCGCAAGGCGTGCGCGCCCCGAACGAGGGCATCCCGTCGACGCCCATGAACGAGAGCCCCTACCTCACCCAGCTGCGCGAGTTCGCCGCGTCCTGGGACGACCCCGGGCTCGTGCCCCGGGTGTGCGCCGACGACGGCGTGGCGGCGGTGCGCGTCGCGCGGGCCGCCATCGAGTCGAGCCGCACCGGGCGGGCCGTGGAACTGGAGGAGGACACCCGATGAAGGTCGCCGTCCTGTCGTTCGCCCACGTCCACGCGGCCGCGTATCTGCGCCTGCTGCGGGACATGCCGGGCGTGGAGGTGCTCGGCAGCGATCCGGACACCGCGTCCGCCGCGCCCGGCGAGGTGCGCGGCCGCGCGTGCGCCGTGTCCCTCGACGTCCCGTACGCCGACGCGTACGAGGAGGTCTTCGCCTGGGGGCCCGACGCCGTGGTGGTCTGCTCGGAGAACGCGCGCCACCGCCCGCTCGTGGAGCTGGCCGCCGCGCACGGCGTCGACGTGCTGTGCGAGAAGCCGCTCGCGGCCACCGTGCCCGACGGCGAGGCGATGGTCGCCGCGTGCCGCGCCGCCGGGGTACGCCTCGCGGTCGCGCACCCGGTGCGCTTCAGCCCGGCGTACGCGGCCGTCAAACGCGCTGTGGCCGCGGGCGACACGGGGCAGGTGCTCGCCGTGTCCGGTGCGAACAACGGGCACATGCCCACCCGTGTGCGCCGCTGGTTCGCCGACCCCGGACTCGCGGGCGGCGGTGCCTTGATGGACCACACCGTCCACATCGCCGACCTGCTGGACGACCTGCTGGGAGCCCGTGCCGTGGAGGTGTACGCGCAGACCAACAACCTCCTCCACGCGGGCGAGGTCCCCGTCGAGACCAGCGGCCTGGTCACCGTCACCTACGACAACGGGGCCGTCGCCACCATCGACTGCAGCTGGTCCCATCCGCGCTCCCACCCCTCCTGGGGCGGCCTGGAACTCACCGTCGTCGGCGAGCGCGCGACCCTGGAGATGGACGCCTTCGACCAGAAGGTGCACGGCTTCAGCGAACGCCTCGGCCGCGGTGTCGAGCTGCCCTACGGCGTGGACCTGGACGCGCGCATGCTCCGCGCGTTCCTCTTCGGCCCCGACCAGGGCGGCACCACCGTCCCCGACGGCGAAGCGGCGCTGCGCACCCTGAGCATCGTGGCGGCGGGATACACCTCGGCACGCGAGGGGGTGCCGGTCCTGGTCTAGGCCCGCAGAGGCCCCCGTGGGCGCGGGGCACCCCACGGTCAGCCCCCGAACAGCTGCGTCCAGTACGTGCCCGCCGAGCCCCCGCCCGCGAAGCCGACGCCCAGGTGCGTGAAGGAGGGCTTGAGGATGTTCGCCCGGTGCCCCGGGCTGTTCATCCAGCCCTCGACGACCTCGGCGGGCGAACGCTGGCCGCAGGCGATGTTCTCCCCGACCGCGCGGTGGCGGCTGCCCGCCGCCGCGGCGCGGTGCCAGGGCTCGCTGCCGTCCGGCGCGGTGTGGGCGTAGAAGGCGCGGGCGATCATGTCCGCGCTGTGGGCCTGCGCCGCCGCCGTGAGGCAGGGGTCCGGCGCGAGGGGCCGGAGCCCGGCGGCCGCCCGGTGGCCGTTGGTGAGCGCGAGCACCTCGGCGGTGCACCGGGCGAGCCTCTGCGGGGTGAACGGCTCGGCCCACAGTGCCGTCCAGAACACGTCACCGGAGCGCGGGTCCGGCACCTGCCCCAGGCCGACGTGGGCGTAGGCCCGGTTCAGGACCGTGCGTCGGGAGCTGCCGTCGCCCAGGCAGTAGTCGAGGAGGTCGGCCGGGGTCGGGGGCCCGGACACGAGGTGCTCGCCGATCGTGAGGTACGCATAGCCTCCCGCCGTCGCGCGCTGGTAGAGGGAGGTGCCGTCCGCGCTCTCGGAGCCGAGCGCCCCGCGCGCCGCCATGCCCGCCGCGTGCGCACGGGCGGCCTCGGCGAGGCGGGTGTCCCACTGGACCGGCGGGGCGCCGGCGGCCGCCCGCGCGGAGTTCACCCGGGCGACGAAGTCCTGGAGCGGGCCCGGTGGCGCCGATCCGCCCGCCCCGCGCGCGGGTGCGTACGCCGGAGGCGGTGGGGCGGCGGGCGCCGCCGTGGCGCGGGGCCGGGGCATGACGACGGTGACGGCCTCGCTCGCGGCGCCGCGCCCGCCCGCCGCGGCACCCGCCGCACCGGCCCCGTCCACCGCGGCGGGCTCGTCCGTCACCTCCAGGCCGAAGTCCCGTGCCACCCCCGCGAGCCCCTCCGCATACCCCTGGCCCAGCGCGCGCAGCTTCCAGGCGGTGCCGCGGCGGTAGATCTCGGCGAGCAGCAGCACGGTCTCCTGCCGCGGGCGCGGCGGCGCGAAGCGCGCGACGGCCTCCCCGCGCGGGCCGCCGACCTGGAGCGCGATCGAGGGCAGCCGGCCCAGCGGCGTGTCGGGCTCGGCCGGGCTGACCACCAGGGTGACGCGGCTCGCGCCGGGGCGCAGCCGGTGCGCCTCGACCGTCAGCGTGTCCCCGGCGATGCGGGCGCCCGGGGCCGCGGGCTGGTTGTAGAAGACGAAGTCGGCGTCGCCCGCCACCTTGCCGCTGTCGCCGGTGATCAGGGCGGACAGGTCGAAGGGGCCGGGCACGCGCAGCGTCAGGGTGCCGTCGGGCAGGGGCGTATTGCCTCCCGGGACCAGCTCGATCATGGGCGCCGCCTGGGGGTCGGGTCGGTGGTGCCCGTCTCGGCCGGGCGCTGACGGGAGAACGCGCGGGCCCGCTGCCCGGGTTCCCGCGGCGGAGGGCCGCTGCCGGAGCGCGGTGGCGCGCCCGGGGCCGGGCCCGCTCCCGCGCGCGGCACGGACGCCTCCGGGCGCCCGGGACCGGAGCCGGATTCGGCGCGGCCCGCGCCGGTATTAGCGTGGACCCGTGCACGGCGATCCCGTACACACCGGCAAAACCAGCAAAACAGGCTGAACCCGACAAACAAGTCAAGCCCCGACAGGATCCGAGGTGCCCGCCCCATGCCCAGGCGTACGGAGTTGATCGAAGGACTCATGCAGCGGCATCCGCTGGTGCCGCGCGAGGCCGTGATCAAGGAGGACCTGCTGCGCGGTGGCGTCGCCTTCGACGAGTCGGCGCTCAGCGACAGCGCGAACGAGGCCTCCGGCGACGTCAAGCCGAAGTCGTACTTCATCTTCTCCTTTGACCACGGCACCCTGCCCGAGCTGGGCGCCGCCGCGCTGCGCCGCCCGCCGGAGGAGATCGTCCTCACCGGCGGCCCCTACGAGCTGCGCCGCACCGTGGTGTCCGTGCGCGTCAACCCGTCGTCCCCGTACCGCGTGGCCGCCGACAAGGACGGCGTGCTCGGCCTCTACCTGGACGGCCAGCGCATCTCCGACGTCGGCGTGCCGCCGATGCCGGAGTACTACCGGCACAAGCTCGCGAACGGCAAGTCGGTCATGGAGGTCGCGCCCACCATCCAGTGGGGCTACCTGATCTACCTCACGGTCTTCCGGGTCTGCCAGTACTTCGGCGCCAAGGAGGAGTGCCAGTACTGCGACATCAACCACAACTGGCGTCAGCACAAGGCGGCGGGCCGCCCCTACACGGGCGTCAAGCCCGTCGAGGAGGTCCTGGAGGCGCTGGAGATCATCGACAAGTACGACACCGCGAAGGCCTCCACGGCGTACACGCTCACCGGCGGCGCCGTCACCTCGCAGATCGGCGGCAAGGACGAGGCCGACTTCTACGGCCAGTACGCCAAGGCCATCGAGGAGCGCTTCCCCGGCCGCTGGATCGGCAAGGTCGTCGCCCAGGCGCTGCCCAAGGAGGACGTCCAGCGCTTCCACGACTACGGCGTGCGCATCTACCACCCGAACTACGAGGTGTGGGACCGCCGCCTCTTCGAGCTGTACTGCCCCGGCAAGGAGCGCTACGTCGGCCGCGACGAGTGGCACCGCCGCATCCTCGACTCCGCCGAGGTCTTCGGGGCGCGCAACGTCATCCCGAACTTCGTCGCGGGCGTCGAAATGGCCGAGCCGTTCGGCTTCACGACGGTGGACGAGGCCATCGACTCCACCGTCGAGGGCCTGCGCTACTTCATGGCGCACGGCATCACGCCCCGCTTCACCACCTGGTGCCCGGAGCCCACGACGCCGCTCGGCAAGGCCAATCCGCTGGGCGCGCCGTTGGAGTACCACGTGCGGCTGCTCCAGGAGTACCGCGCGACGATGGCGGAGTTCGGGCTCTCCTCGCCGCCCGGATACGGCCCCGCGGGCCCCGGCAACGCGGTGTTCTCGGTGAGCTCCTTCATGGACAGCCTCCCGGCGGAGCAGACGGCGCCCGAGGCACCCGAGAAGGTGTAGCGCGCCCCGCGCGCCGTGCGGGATCGATTCAGCGGCCTCTTCCGGGTGACGGGGCGGATATCGGGACAACACGGCGGGCAGCCCTGCGGAGATCACCCGTCTCGTCCGCAGAAAGGCTGTTCATGCGCCGTATCGCTGCCCTCGCCGTCGGAACGCTCGCCGTCCTCGGGGCCCTCGCCGGGCCCGCGAGTGCCGTCCCGGACCCGGTGGCCACCGTCGACTGCGCCGTCCAGGAGGTGGCGGGCCTCGTGGACCTCGCCCACCCCGGCGTCCCGGCCGAGGTGCCGGCCACGGGGTGCCTCGCCCCGTGAGCTGAGCGGCGGGCGAGCGGGCCCCTTCTCCCGCTCGTCCGCTCCCGGCCCCGGGGTCGCACGGCTGTGCCTACACTGCGGCCACAAGATCCCGAACGGTCGGAGGCACCCGTGAACGTGACGGTCATCACCGGCGGCAGCCGCGGCATCGGCGCCGCCGTCGCCCTGCGGCTCGCACAGGACGGACACGACATAGCCATCGGCTACCGCTCGGACGCCGAGGCCGCCGAGAAGGCCGTGGAGGCCGTCCGCGCGACCGGCCGCCGCTGCGTCACCGTCGCCCTCGACACGGCGGACGAGCGCGACGTGGACCGGCTCTTCGACACCGCCGCCGCCGAACTCGGCCCGGTCACGGGCCTGGTGAACAACGCGGGCGTCAGCGGCCCCAACGGCCCCCTCGCCGAGGCCGACGCGGAGGGCATGCGCCGCGCCCTCGACGTGAACGTCCTCGGCTATCTGCTCTGCGCCCGCCGCGCCGTGCGCGACATGACCCGCACCGGCGGCGGCGCGATCGTGAACGTCTCCTCGGCGGCCGCCACCCTCGGCAGCCCCGGCCAGTACGTCCACTACGCCGCAACGAAGGCCGCCACGGACGCCATGACCGTCGGCCTCGCCAAGGAGGTCGCGGGCCTCGGCATCCGCGTCAACTGCGTGGCCCCGGGCATCATCTGGACCGAGTTCCACGAGGACCCGCAGCGCCCGGCGAAGCTCGCCGACCGCATCCCCATGGGCCGCTCCGGCCGCCCGGAGGAGATCACGGGCGCCGTGTCGTGGCTCCTGTCGGACGACGCCTCGTACGCGACGGGCGCGGTGCTGCGCGTCGCGGGCGGGATGTGACGGGAGCGATCCCCGGCACGGAGTTCGGCCTCCCTCCCGCCTCTCCCCGCGTCAACGGGGCCCGGCAGGACCACCGGCTGTGCCGGCGCATCCTCAACGACCGCGAGCCGTGGGGAAGGTGGCGGGTGCCCCGGTTTGTCACCCGCGTACCTAGACCCCGCCAGCCGTGACGGCCCACTGTGGTCCCTTCTGTCCGCCCGAACCGTGGGGAGGGGACCAGCCGTGAGACGAAGACGATTCGTGTCGGGGACGCTCGGTGCGCTGTCGGGGATCGCGCTCGGCCCGGCGGCGGTGCGCGCCGCCGCGTCGGCGCCGCGTACCGGGGGCTGGCAGGCGGTGCCCGCGCCCGGCAGCACCCCGGCCGCGCAGCTGCGCCGGATCGCCGCCGCCGGGCCCGGCCTCGCCTGGGCCGTGGGCGAGGAGGGCCAGGGCGGCTCGTCGCCCGCGCGGGCCCTCGCCATGGTCTGGAACGGCAGCGCCTGGGCCAAGACCGACCTGTCCCACCTGGCCTACGCGGGACGCCTGAGCGACGTCGCCGGGGTCTGCGCCGACGCGGCGTGGAGCGTGGGCTCGCCCACCGGCAGCGCGAGTCCGCTGCTCCGCTGGGACCGGACCACCTGGCGGGAGGCCGCGTTCCCCGGCAAGGGCGAGCCGGACGTGCGGCTGAGCGCGGTGGCCGTCGGCTCCGACCGGCGGGTGTGGATCAGCGGCACCCGGGGCGGCTCGGCCCGGCTGCTGCTCGGGGACGGGAAGCGGTGGCGGTGGCTCGACCCGCTGCCCGCGGCGGGCGTGAACCTGTACCGGGTGGTGCCGCGCACGCCGGACGAGGTCTGGGTCTGCGGCGACCAGGCGTCGGGCGGCGGCTGGGTCGGGTTCGTGGCCCGCTGGAACGGCTCGTGGACGGTGCTGCCGTCGTTCTTGGGCCTCCGGCAGACCATCGCCGACGTCCACCCGGTCGCCGCGGACGACGTCTGGGCGGTCGGCAACGAGTTCGGCGTCGGCGGGCCGCCGGGACGCCCCGGCAACCCCATCCTGCGGCACTGGGACGGCACTGCCTGGCACACGGTGGAGGCGGGCTTCACGCTCGGCTCGCTGTCCTCGATCGCGGGCGACGCCCAGGGCCGACCGGCGTGGATCTCGGCCTGGAACTACCAGGACCAGAGCCGCAGTACGTATCTGCGCCACGACGCGGGGACCTGGACCGTCGTGCGCGGCCCCGCGGGACCCGCCCCCTCGCCGTACGTCAACGACGTCGCGCGCGTTCCGGGCACCTCGGGCTTCTGGTCGGCCGGGATGACCAGGTCGTCGCCCTACCCGCCGACCGAGGCGTACACGGAGCGCTTCGACGCCTGAATTCGCTGGTCACGCCCGCTGTCCGGCGATTAGCCTCGGCCCCGTGAATCAACGCAAGCGGAAGAAATACTCCCGCCGCTTCTTCGAGGCCGTCCTGGCCGGCGACACCTCTCAGGTCAGGGCGCTGCTGCGGGCCGGAATCGACCCGCAGCGCCCCGACAGCGAGGGCACCACCCCGCTGTACGAGGCTTCCGTGACCGGCAGGACGGCCGTCGCCCGGGTGCTCCTGAGGGCGGGGGCCGCCCCGGACGCCGAGAGCGCCGGGCTCGGCGCGGAGGGCACGCCCCTGTGCGCAGCGGCCTGTTGGGGGCACACCGCGACCGTGCGCGAACTGCTGGCGCACGGCGCGGACCCGAACCTCCGCGAGGACCACGGCTCGGGCTGGGCCCCGCTGGACTGGGCGCGCGCGTGCTCCCGTCCGGAGACGGCCGACGTCCTCGTCGCGGCGGGCGCGGTCCCGCGCGAGGGGTCCGCCGGGCCTCAGTCGCCGAGCAGCGCGTCGCCCTCCGCGCTCCTGCGGTAGAGGACCACGTTCCGGTCGCGCTCGCGCAGGACCAGGCCCGAGCGGTGCAGCACGCCCAGGTGGTAGGAGACCGTGGCGGGCGCGAGCCGGTGCCGGGCGGCGAGTTCGCCCGTGGTGCGGGGCGCGGCGAGATCACCGAGCAGCGCGGCCCGGCTCCTGCCGAGGAGCCGGGACACGGCCGGGCGCCGGGGGCGGTCGGCGGCCGCGCCGATGCCCGCGGCCGGGTAACCGAGCACCGCGTTGCCCGGCACGCCCAGCTGCACGCTGACCCGGGGCCAGGACGCCGCCATGGGGGTCAGGACCACCTCGGCGCCCTGGAAGCGGACGGTCTCGTCATAGTTCTTGCGGACCGTCAGACAGCCGTCGGCCCAGGTGACGTCGGAGTGCAGGGACCTGAGGACGTGGCCGACGCCGTACGTGGCCAACTCCGCGGCGCGGGCCGCCAGATCGGCGTCGAGCACCGACTTCAGGCCGCTCCAGCCGTCGGCGACGGCGTCCTGCCAGAACTCGCGCAGGCCGTTGGCCGCCCGCTCGGCGAACGTGCCCGACTCCACCGCGTCGAGCACGTCCCCGGGCACGGGCCCGTTCAGGAAGCGCATCTCGCACACCTGGAACGCGGCCTCCTCCGGCGAGGCGGCGCCGATGGCCTGCACCTGGTCGGCGAACGCCCGACGGGCGGGCCCCACGGCGGGTTTGGGCGTCAGGAGGTCCGGCATGTACGTGGGTCCGCCCGGCACGGACAGGCACTGGGCGACCAGGCGCACGTCGGGGCGGCGCAGCGCCCAGCGGGCCGCGGCCCCCGGGTCGCCGAACACCGGGTGCCGCCCGCCGCTCACGGCGTACCGCAGCCACCAGACGGCCTCGTTCACCGGGGATATCGCGAGCCGGATCCGGCCGACGGACTCCGCGTCCAGATGCGCGTGGATCACGTCACCGGATGCTAGGCGCCGTCCGTGGCGGGCGCGACGCGGAACCCGGCCAATTCGAACGTGGTCGAATTCCTCACTCCGCACCGGCGTACGCCGGTTGACTGGAGCGAGGGCAGGGGCGGAGCGGGACGGGGCCCGGACGGGGGTCGGGCCCCGCCCCGCGCGGTACGGGCGCTAGACGATGCCCTCGGCGATCTCCGCCTGCTCCTTGTCCGTGCCGTACGCGGCCGGGGTGTTGTAGGTGCGGCGGGCCACGAACCACCAGATCGTGGCGAGGACCAGGACCACGGCGAGCGCGATGGACGCGTAGTTCATGGTGTCGGCGTTCACCGGCGAGGACTGCGGGAGGCAGAACAGGACCGTCACGAAGGCGACCCAGCACACCGCGATCCAGCCCACGGGCTTGCTCCAGCGGCCCAGGTTCCACGGCCCCGGCTGGAACCGGTCACCGGCCTTCAGACGCAGCAGCACCGGGATGGCGTAGGCGGGCGTGATGCCGATGACGTTGATGGCGGTGACGGCGCCGTACGCGGTCTCGGAGTACAGCGACGGCAGCGCGATGACGCCCGCGAGGCCCACCGAGAGCCACACGGCGGGCACCGGCACCTGCGTCTTGGGGCTCACCTTGCGCCACACCGCGGAGCCCGGAAGGGCGTTGTCGCGGCTGAAGGCGAAGACCATGCGGCTGGCCGCGGCCGTCTCGGCGTTGCCGCAGAACAGCTGGGCCACGATCACGATGAGCAGCAGCGCGGTGGCGCCGGAGGTGCCGAGCCCGTCGATGAAGATCTGCGCGGGCGGTACGCCGGTCGCGCTCTCCTGGGTGCCCACGTAGTCCTGGATGGCGAAGGTGAGCCCGGCGAGCAGCACGAACCCGGCGAGCCAGGAGACCCAGATGGCGCGCACGATGCCGCGTGCGGCGGTCACGGACGCGTTGTTGGTCTCCTCCGACAGGTGCGCGGAGGCGTCGTAGCCGGAGAACGTGTACTGGGCGAGCAGCAGGCCGATCATGCACACGTACAGCGGGCTGTCCCAGCCGGTGTCGTTGACGAACTCGCCGAACACGAACGACGGCGACTGGTGCGAGTCGGGGACGATCGCGAGGACGCCGACGATCACCGCGACGCCCGCCAGGTGCCACCACACGGAGATGGAGTTGAGGAGGCTCACGAGCCGGACGTTGAACAGGTTCAGGAGCGCGTGCACGAGCAGGATGCCCAGGAAGATCACGAAGGTGGATCCGGCCGTCGGGTGGAAGTCGGTGTGCATGCTCAGCAGGGCGCCGCTGAACAGGGCCGCCCCGTAGTCGATGCCCGCGATCGCGCCGAGGAGGCCCAGGAGGTTGAGCCAGCCCGTGTACCAGCCCCAGCGCCTGCCGCCGAGCCGGTCCGCCATGTAGTAGAGCGCGCCGGAGGTCGGATAGGCGCTGGTGACCTCGGCCAGGGCCAGGCCCACGAACAGGACCATCAGGCCGACTCCGGCCCAGCCCCACATCATCACCGCGGGCCCGCCGGTGCCGAGGCCGAAGCCGTACAGCGTCATGCAGCCGGACAGGATGGAGATGACGGAGAAGCTGATGGCGAAGTTGCCGAAGCCGCCCATGCGGCGGGCCAGGACGGGCTGGTAGCCGAGTTCCCTGAGCCGCTGCTCCTCATCGGGGAGCGGTGGTATCGCGGCAGAACTCGACACGGTGGTGCGGGACACGGATCAACCTCCGGGGAGAGCGGGGGTGCGGGGGTGTGAGGGGTGTGAGGGGTGTGTCAAGAGAGGGGTGGCGCAACGGTGTCGCGGGGGCGCCGCCCGGTGGGTCAGCCGCGCGGCCCTGCGCCGCGCGCGGCGTGGTAGCACCGCGCCCGGGCCTGCACGAAGGACTCGGCGGCGGCCTCCGCGTCGCCCGGTGACGTGGTGCGGTACGTCCACGGCACGACGGCGTAGAAGGGGTCGAGGGCCTCGAACACCCGCACCGCGTCGTGGAAGTGGTGCGCGCCCCACAGCGCGTGCGCCAGGTAGTTGAGGTCGAGCAGCGAGGCCGCCTCGGGCTGTGTGTGGTCGAACCACAGCTGGAGCGCCCGCAGCGCGCCGCGCGTCGCGTCCTCCGCGATCCAGTGCAGGTCGAGCGCCCGCTCGCTGCCGCCCTCGCGGCGGTAGCGCTCCACCCGTACGTACAGCGGGAGCACGTGCAGGGGCGAGCCCGCGGGTGCCGCGGCGGACGCCCAGTGCACGAAGTTGACCGCCTCGGTCAGCGGGGCGCCCGGCCTGCGGTGGTAGGCGAACTGGAGCATGCGGTGGTACGCCTCGCGGTTGCCGGGGTCGCGCTTGTCGGCTTCGGCGAGGATCTGCCACGGGCCGGGGAACAGCATCGGCTCCGGCGCCGCGACCCGGTGCTCGTCCCACCGCTGGCCCTCGTCGAGCTGGGCGAGCGCCAGCAGGCAGATCCACGGAACGGGGTCCTCGGGGGAGGTCTGCGAGGCGATGCGGCAGGCGGTGGTCGCCTCGCGCCACAGGTCGTTGGTGTGGCGGTGGCCCGCCCGGTGCGCGCGCAGGGCGCGCTCCACCGTGACCCGGGTGTGCAGGACCGTGGCGGCGACGCTGCGCGGCTCTTCGGCGAGCCAGGCCCGCACCACGTCGGAGCCGGCGACGGCGGCCGCGAGGACCTGGGTGCGCTGGGTCCACAGGCCCCAGTCGGGGGTCTCGGTGAGCAGGTTCCTCGTCGACACCCAGCGGCCTGCCTTGAGGTCCTGGAGCACGGCGCGCAGCGGCGCGTCGTGACCGGCCGGGTGATACACCGGGCGGGCTAGGGGCATCGGGGGTCCTCTGGGCTCTGACGGCGGAGCGGATCGGCCCGCACTGCGGGTGCGGTCCGGTCCGGGTGCGCCGCGGTCCGTGTGGGTCTGCGGTCTTTCCGTGGGGCGGTGGGCTGGGGCAGGAGGCTGTGGTCTGCGGGTTCCGTGAGTGATGAACTGATGTGCGAGAGGGTGTTGTTGTTCGGCGGTCAGTGTAGAGCGGAGACTTCCGATTACTGGGCAGTCCTCGGATCTTTCTTGACCAACTTGTGTCAACGCGGCACGCCGTTGCGCACTTTGGTTTCTCACTTGTTCAACAGCGGCCCCTATTGCGTACTTTGGGCGATGCGCGTCCCTTGACGGCCCCCTGGCCCCTGTAGCAGGCTGCCGCCGTGATCACGACTTACAGCGCGGCCCGCGCCGCCGGGCGGGGACGAGGCCGCGGATGACGGGCGGCGGCCCGGTTCTGGCCGTTGACCAGGGCACCTCCGGCACCAAGGCCCTCGTCGTCTGCCCCGAGCGCGGAGTGATCGCCTCCGGCAGCGCGCCCGTCCGCCCCCGCCATCTGCCCGGCGGCCGGGTCGAGGTCGGCCCCGGCGAACTCCTCGCCTCCGTGCTCGACGCCGGACGCGAGGCCCTGGACCGCGCGGGCGAGCCGGTCGCCGCCGTGGGCCTCGCCAACCAGGGCGAGACCGTCCTCGCCTGGGACCCGGCGACCGGCGAGCCGCTGACCGACGCCCTGGTCTGGCAGGACCGCCGCGCCGAACCCCTGTGCGCGGAACTCGCCGAGCACGCCGACGAGCTGAAGGACCTCACCGGACTGCCGCTCGACCCGTACTTCGCCGCCCCCAAGATGGCGTGGATACGCCGCCACCTCACCCGCGGGGGCGTGGTCACCACCAGCGACGCCTGGCTGGTCCACCGGCTCACCGGTGCCTTCGTGACGGACGCCGCCACCGCGGGCCGCACCCAGCTCCTCGACCTGGACTCCGTCACCTGGTCCGCGCGCGCCCGCACCCTCTTCGGCCTCGACGGCGAGGAGCTGCCCCGGGTCGTGGACGCCGCCGGACAGGTCGGCACGACCCGGGCCTTCGGCGGCGAGCTCCCGCTGACCGGCCTCCTCGTCGACCAGCAGGCCGCGCTGCTCGCCCAGGACGTCACCGAGCCCGGCACCGCCAAGTGCACCTACGGCACCGGCGCGTTCCTGCTCGCGCAGACCGGTGCCCGGCCGCGCCGGGGCGCCTCGGGCCTGGTCGCCTGCGTCGCCTGGCGCCTCGCGGGCCGCAGCAGCTACTGCCTGGACGGCCAGGTCTACACGGCCGCGTCCGCCGTGCGCTGGCTCGCCGACCTCGGCGTGATCAAGGGCGCGCGGGACCTCGACCCGGTCGGCGCGGCCGTGCCGGACAGCGGCGGTGTCACCTTCGTGCCCGCCCTCGCCGGGCTCGCCGCCCCCTGGTGGCGCGGCGACGTGCGCGGCTCCCTGACCGGGCTCGGCCTCGACACCGCCCCCGGACACCTGGTGCGCGCCCTGTGCGAGGGTCTCGCCGCCCAGGTCGCCGAGCTCGCCGACGCCGCGGCCGCCGACCTCGGCGAGCCCCTGCGGAGCCTGCGCGTCGACGGCGGCCTGACCCGCTCGGCGCTGCTCATGCAGACCCAGGCCGACCTGCTCCAGCGGCCCGTCGAGGTCTCCGCCCTGCCCGACGTCACGGCCCTGGGCGTGGGCGCGGTGGCACGCCTCGGCCTCGACTCGGGGCTCGGCCTGGACGACGTCGTCCCCGCGTGGCGGCCCGTCACCGTCTACGAGCCGCGGATCGGCCCGGACGAGGCCGCGACGCGCCGCGCCGCCTTCCGCGCCGAGGTCACGGCACTCCTGGAGCGCACGCCCCCGTCCTGACCGCCGCGCGCCGGGGCCCGCCGCCTCCCGACCGACGGGCCGCGCGCGCCTCGAACGGACCCGCCCGTACGACCTCCGACGCACGAGACCGGACCCCATGAGCACCGAGCGACACGACCGCACGACCGCCGCGCGGCAGGGCCGCGTCACCCGCTCCGGCGCGCTCCCGGACGACCCGTACGACGTGACCGTCGTCGGCGCGGGCGTCGTCGGCACGGCCATCGCCCGCGAACTGGCCCGATACCCGCTGCGGATCGCGGTGGTCGAGTCCTCCGACGACGTGGGCGAGGGCACGTCCAAGGCCAACACGGCGATCCTGCACACCGGCTTCGACGCCGCGCCGGGCTCCCTGGAGGCCCGGCTCGTCCGCGAGGGGCAGCGGCTGCTCGCCGCCTACGCGGCCGAGACCGGCATCCCCGTGGAGCCGGTCGGCGCGCTCCTGGTCGCCTGGGACGCGGAGCAGCTCGCCGCGCTGCCGGGCCTCCTCGCCAAGGCCGTGCGCAACGGCTACCACGCGGCCCGGCTGCTGGACGCCGCCGCCGTGCGGGCCCGCGAGCCCCACCTCGGCCCCGGGGCGCTCGGCGCCCTCGACGTGCCCGGCGAGAGCGTCATCTGCCCCTGGACGACGCCGCTCGCCTACGCGACGCAGGCCGTGCGCTCCGGCGCGGACCTGCACCTCGGCTGCCGCGTGACGGCGGTCGCCACGGACGGGGACGGGCACGTCCTCAGCACCGGCCGCGGCCCCCTGCGCACCCGCCACCTCGTCAACGCGGCGGGCCTGTACGCCGACACCGTGGACCGCATGCTGGGCCACGACACCTTCACCGTCACGCCCCGGCGCGGCCAGCTCATCGTCTTCGACAAGCTCGCCCGCGACCTGGTGCGCCACATCCTGCTGCCCGTGCCGACGGCGCTCGGCAAGGGCGTCCTCGTCGCGCCGACGGTGTACGGCAACGTCCTGCTCGGCCCCACCGCGGAGGACCTGGACGACAAGCGGGCCACCGGCTCCACCGCCGAGGGGCTCGCCGGGCTGCGCCGCCAGGGCGCCCGCGTCCTGCCGCCGCTCCTCGACGAGGAGGTCACCGCCGTGTACGCGGGGCTGCGCGCGGCCACCGAGCACGACGACTACCGCATCGACGCCTGGCCCCGGCAGCGCTACGTGACCGTCGGCGGCATCCGCTCCACCGGCCTGACGGCATCCCTGGCCATCGCGGCGCACGTCACGGACCTGCTCGCCGGGGCGGGGCTGCGCCTGGGCGGGGCCCGCGACCTCGCGCCGGTGCGGATGCCGAACCTGGGCGAGGCCTTCCCGCGCCCCTACGAGAGCGCGGAGCTGATCGCCGCCGATCCCGCGTACGGCACCGTCGTCTGCCACTGTGAACGCGTCACCCACGGGGAGATCCGCGACGCCCTGCGCAGCACGGTCCCGCCGGTCACCGTCGACGGGCTGCGCCGCCGCACGCGGGCGCGCGGCGGCCGGTGCCAGGGCTTCTCCTGCGGAGCGGCCGTACGCGCACTCCTCGACGGACGCGACCGGTCGGTACGGCGATGAGCGACAGCAACAGAGACAGGACGAGCGACGGCGAGCGGTCGGAGGCCCCCATGCGGCGTGAACGCGCGGTCGACGTCCTCGTCGTGGGCGCGGGCCCGGCGGGCCTCGCCACCGCGGCGGGGCTCGCCGCGGCGGGAGCGGGCCGCGTCGAGGTCCTGGAGCGGGAGCGGCAGGCGGGCGGCGTCCCGCGCCACTGCCACCACGGCGGCTTCGGCGACCGCACGGTCGCGGGCCTTGCCGTCCCCGGCACGAGCGGGCCCCGGTACGCGCGCCGGTGCGTCGAGGCGGCCGTGCGCGCGGGCGCCACCGTGCGCACCGGTGTCACGGCCACCGCCTGGGCGGGTCCCCGCACTCTCGACACGACCTCGCCGCAGGGCCTGGAGCGGCTCACCGCGCGGGCCGTCGTGCTCGCCACCGGGGCCCGCGAACGGCCGCGCGCCGCGCGCCTGGTGCCGGGCAGCAGGCCCGCGGGCGTCTACACCACCGGCGAACTCCAGCAGGCCGTCCACCTCTTCGGGCAGCACGTCGGCGCCCGGGCGGTCGTGGTCGGCGGCGCGGCCGTCGCGTACGCGGCCCTGGGCACGCTGCGGCGCGCGGGCGTCGACGTGGTCGCCCACGTGACGTCCTCGGCCCGCACCGAGGCCCCGGCCCCGCGCGCCGCCGTGGCCCGGCTGTGGCACGGGATCCCCCTGCTCACGGAGACGGACGTGGTCGAACTCGTCGGCCGGGGACGCCTTTCGGGCGTGCGCCTGCGCCACCGCACCGGGCGGAGCGCCCACCTCGGCTGCGACACCGTGGTGTTCACCGGTGACTTCGTCCCCGACCACGAGCTCGCGCGGCGCGGCGGTGTGCCGCTCGCGCCCGGCACGCGCTTCCCCGATGTCGACGCCGCCTTCCGTACGGGGCTTCCTGGAGTGTTCGCGGTCGGGAATGTGGCCCATGCCGTCACCCCCGCACGGGTGGTGACGGCGGAGGGGCGGCGCGCGGCCGAGTCCGTCCGGCGCTTTCTGGCGTCCGGGGAGTGGCCGCCGACGGCGTCCGCCCGATAGCGAAAAATTGACGCCAAAAATGAACCGTCAACCACAGGGGCCTCCGGGCGCACACCGGCGCAGTGCCGGGCGCACGGCAATGGGGTGGCGGATTCTCCCCTTTCCCAGGGAGGATCGGCCGCTCTGCGCCTCGTTTAGGGCGGGCCTTCTCCCGGGGTAGTTGCTTATTCGACGAGGTGGTTCCGGCGGGCGTGGGGCTGGCTTGAATTGCGTGATCGTTTCACCGCGCCTGAGGAAGGGGTGAACAATGCAATCTCGTCACCTCAGGGCACGTGCTCGCGATCCCTTGCGTTTCTCCGGTCCTCTTCTCGCCCCGGGCCTGCCATGACGGGAGGGAAGTCAAGATCTTCGACAGGATTACGCAACTTCCCAATGTATCCCAGGCGAAACTGCTGAAGAACCCTCAGTTTTACGCCACGGCGGCGCATCAGCGAGGGGCGTGCCCTTTCGGGAACCTGGCCTAGAGTAACGCGCGGTCATGTGGGGAACGCTTCCCCCTCTTTACTCATGCAGTGCGCAGCGAAAAGTACAGGAGCAGGTCGGCCAGGATCCTTGACCGCCGGTGCCGACACCGTATCGATCTTCGCGAGGGGGAAACCGGGTGGTTATGGGGAACGGGTGGCACCAGGGGGAAAACGTTATGACTGTGAATGCTGTGAAAGCTGTTACACAATTTCCCACGGTGTTACCGGGTAATCTGTCCTTCAACATTCTTGGGCCGCTGGCGGTGTGGTCGGCCGAGGGGCCGCTGCCGCTGGGCCCCGCGCGGCAGCGCGCGGTCCTCTCCGCCCTGTTGCTGGCGCCCGGGCAGGTGATCGGCACCGAACGGCTCACGGAGGCCATCTGGCCCGCGGGCCCGCCCGGCAACGTGGTCGCGAGCCTGCACAGCTACGTGTCCCATCTGCGCCGCCAGTTGGAGCCGGACGGCCCGCCCCGGGGCCGCAACCGCGTCCTGCGCAGGGAGCCGCAGGGCTATCTGCTCGCGGTGGAGTCGGAGCGGGTGGACGCCTGCCGCTTCGAGGGCCAGCTGCGCGCCGGACGGCGGCTGCTGCGGGCGGGCCGCTACCCGGAGGCGTGCCGGGCCCTGGAGGCGTCCCTCGCCCTGTGGCGCGGCGCGCCGTACGCGGAGCTCGGCGACTACGAACCCGCCGTGCGCGAGGCCACGCGCCTGGAGGAACTGCGGCTCATGACCTGGGAGGCCCTGTGGGAGGCCGAGTTGGCCTGGGGCAGGGACAACGGCGGCGTGGTGGCCGAACTGGCCGCGCTCAGCGCCCGGTACCCCACGCGGGAACGCCTCGGCTGGCTCCTGATGGTCGCCCTGTGCGAGGTGGGCCGGCAGGCGGAGGCCGTCCGCGTCTACCACCGGATACGCCGGGCCCTCGCGCAGGAGCTGGGCGTGGACCCGGGACGCGAACTGCGTGCGCTCTTCGGCCGGATCCTGCGCGACGAGTTCGTCGGGCGGGTGTGCGTGCTGCACTGACGCGGGCGTGCGCCGGGGGAGGGGGCCCGTCGCGGCGGGGGCGGCACTCCGCCCCCGCCGCGACGGGGCCGCCTCAGTGGATGCGCCGGTCCTCGTGGGCCCAGTAGGGCTCGCGGAGCCGGCTCTTCTGCACCTTCCCGTTGCTCGTGCGCGGCAGCGCGTCCCGGAAGTCCACGGAGGTGGGCGCCTTGTACCGGGCCAGGCGCTGCTTGCAGTACGCGATGATCTCCGCCGCGCGCGCCTCGGCGCCCGCGGCGGGCACCACCACCGCCTTGACGGTCTCGCCCCAGCGCTCGTCCGGCACGCCGATGACGGCCACCTCCGCGACGGCCGGATGGCCCAGGAGGCAGTCCTCGACCTCGACCGACGACACGCTCTCGCCGCCGGTGACGATGACGTCCTTGAGCCGGTCGAAGAGCAGCAGGTGCCCCTCGTCGTCGAAGGAGCCCGCGTCACCGGTGCGGAACCACCCCTCGCGCAGGGCGTCCCCGTCGGCCCGCTCGTCCTGCCAGTAGCCGTCGAGGACCATGTTCGAGCGGGCCAGGACCTCGCCGCGCTCACCGGTCCGCAGCCGTACGCCGAGGGCGGGCGCGCCCGCCCGTGTCAGGCCGCCGCTGCCGGGCGCCCCCGGAAGGCGCCGGTTGAAGGTGAGCAGGGTCGTCTCGGTCAGGCCGTAGACCTGGAGGAACTCCCAGCCCAGCGTCTCCTCGACCTGGGCGACGAGCCGCTCGTCGACGGGCGCGCCCGCGCACACCACCCGGGTCCTGCCGCGCCCGGGCACCTCGCCCGGCCAGTCGCGGGCCGCCCGGATCACCGCGTCCCACACGGCGGGCGCCCCGAACGCCAGGGTCACGCCGTGCTCCTGGACCCGGCGCAGGATCTCCGTACCGTCGATCCGGCGCAGCAGCACCTGCCGCGCCCCGAGCCCGGCGAGCAGGAACGGCACGCCCCAGCCGTTGCAGTGGAACGTGGGCAGGGTGTGCAGATAGACGTCCCCCTCCCAGATCCGCCCGTGCACGCCGAACGTCATCGCGTTCAGCCAGATGCTCCGGTGCGTCAGGGCGACGCCCTTGGGGCGCGCGGAGGTGCCCGAGGTGTAGTTGAGGGTCGCCACCGCGTTCTCGTCCGGCCGCTCCCAGGGGCGCGGCTCGACGTCGAAGCGCATGACCTCCGCCTCGGTCTGCTCCCCGAGGACGAACCGCTTCGGCACGTCGACCGAGCCGAGGACCGCCTCGACGTCGGGGTCGACGAACACCACCGAGGCGTCGCACTGGCGCAGGACGTACGCGATCTCCTCGGGCGTGAGCCGGTAGTTGACCGGCACGCAGATCCGCCCGCTCGCCGTGACGGCGTACAACAGCTCAAGGAGGCGGGAGCAGTTGGGGCTGACGACGGCCACCCGCTCGCCGGCGCCGATCCCCAGCGCGTCCAGACCCGCCTGCCAGGCCCGTATGCGGCGCAGCAGCGAGCCGTACGTCGTCGTCGGCACCGGGAGAGCCGGCTGCTCCGGCTCGTCGACGAGCGCCGTGCGCCCTGCGGCGGCCGCCTCGGCGCGGTCGAGGAAGTCGGCCATGGTGAGCGGAACGAGCATGATGCGTCCTCACAGTGGTGTGCCGGAGACAACGGAGAAGCGAGGGAGCGAACACAGCGGACGGGAGCGGGCCGCGGCGGCCTCGCACGAGGCCGGAACAGCGCGGGTGCGGACAAGGCGCGCGAAGAACCGGAAGGGACGGCGCGGCGCCCGGGACACCGGGCGGGGCCGAAGGGGAACGACGGCGTGGTGCTCACTCCTGGCGGTGCACGCGCCGGGGCCACACACCCGCGTCACCGCGCCTGGACCTCATCCTGACATCCCCGATCCGCATCCAGAAAGCCTCGGTCGGCCCGCGCCAAGTCGCCTCCAAGAAACCGCCAAGAGCGGCCGGTGACGATGCAGCGGCACCACGGGCCACGGGTGCGAAGGCGGGGAGGACCGATGCGATACGAGGAGTCGGGCGTGCCCGGTGGGGTGACCACCTGGGCCGCCCGGGGCTGGGCCGAGGAGAACGGCATCGGCAGCGCGACACTGCGCCGCCTGGTGCGGGCCTGGCCGCGCCGGGCGGCGGTCACCACCAGGCCCGAGGCCATGGAGGAGAGCGCCGACTACGACCCGGCGCTGCCGGACTACCCGCTGGAGATCGTGCCGTTCGCGGAGCACCCCCGCTTCCTCGCGGCCCGCCCGGACCAGCGGCGACAGGTCCTCACCGGCCTGTGGATCGGCTACAACGAACGCGTCATCGCCACCGAACACCTCATCGCCGAGCCCGCCTTCGACCTGGTCATGTGCGGTGTCTTCCCGGGCGGCGACGACCCGCTGATCCGCCAGAGCGTGCAGCAGGCCGTCGTGGACGAGAGCTTCCACACCTATATGCACATGCTCGCCATCGCCCGCACCCGGGAGCTGCGCGACGTCCGCACCCGGCCGGAGCAGCCCCCGCTCGTCACCTACCGGCGGCTGTGCCGGCTCCTCGCCACGATGCCCGAGGAGTGGGAGCGCCACGTCGCCGTGCTCGTCTGGGGCGCGGTGGCCGAGACCTGCATCAACTCCCTGCTCGCCCTGCTCGCCAGGGACGAGTCGATCCAGCCCGCGCACTCCCTGATCACCACCCTGCACCTGCGCGACGAGACGGCACACGGCTCGGTCGTCACCGAGGTCGTCAGAGAGCTGTACGCGCGCATGAACGCCGCGCAGCGCCGCACCCTGGTGCGCTGTCTGCCGCTGGCCCTGGAGGCGTTCGCCGAGCAGGACCTGTCCACGCTGCGGCTCGAACTGGCCACCGCGGGCGTCCACGGCGCCGACGAGATCGTCGGCGACCTGCGCGCGACGTCCACCGGGCGGCGGCTCGTCCGCGACTTCTCCGGCGCGCAGCGGATGGTCGAACAGCTGGGCCTGGCGGGCGAGGTCGACTTCGACTTCCCCGAACGGCCCGCGTGGTCGCCCGGCGCGGCGACGCCCCACTGAGGCCGCGTCCGGCGAGCGCCGGCACCGGGGCGGGGGCGGGCCCGCACCCGGCCGCGCCCGCGCACCGAGGGCCGCCCGAGGACCCGCACGGCCCGTCAACGGCCGCCCGCACGGCCGACCTCCGACAGCCGCAGAAAGGTGACCTGATGATCGTTGCCCGCCTCCGCCCCCATGTGCCGATCGACGAGCAGACTCGGCTGACCTCCGCGTGGCGGCACGACGGACACCGGTCGTTCCACTGCCGGGCCGGCCGCCACGCCCTCGTCACCTTCCCCGACCTCGCCCCGGCCTCGCCCGCGGGCGAGGAGTTCGTGGCCCTGCTGCGCGCCACGGCCGCCGTCGAGGCCGTCGTCGACAGCGCGCAGGCGCCGCCCCTGGGCAGCCTCGCGGCCACGGGCGAGCCGAGCGCCGTCCGCGTGGCCGACGCCTTGAGCGTGGGCGGCGGCTCCTTCACCTGGATAGCCGGGCCCTGCGCCGTGGAGAGCGCGGACCAGCTGATGGCCGTGGCCCGGGGCGTACGGGCCCGGGGCGCGCACCTGTTGCGGGGCGGTGCCTTCAAGCCCCGTACGTCCCCCTACGCGTTCCAGGGGCTCGGCACCGACGGGCTCGCGCTGCTGCGCGACGCGGCCGCCGCGACCGGGCTCGGCGTCGTCACGGAGGTCGTCGACGTCGCCCACGTCGAGGCCGTGGCCGAAGTGGCCGAGGTGCTCCAGATCGGCACGCGCAACGCCCAGAACTACCCGCTGCTGCGCGAGGCGGCGCTGACCGGCCGCCCCGTGCTGCTCAAGCGCGGCTTCGGCTGCACCGTCCAGGAGTGGCTGCACAGCGCCGAGTACCTGCTCGCGGCGGGCAACGGCCGCGTGCTGCTGTGCGAGCGCGGCGTGCGCACCTTCGAGGACGCGAGCCGCTTCACCCTGGACATCACCGCCGTGCCGCTGCTGAAGCGGCTCAGCCATCTGCCGGTGATCGTCGACCCCAGCCACGCCTGCGGGCACGGCGACCTGGTGGCCCCGCTGGCCGCGGCCGCCGCCGTCGCCGGTGCCGACGGCGTGATGGTCGACGTCAACGAGGCGGGCCACACCGCCCTGTGCGACGGCAAACAGGCGATCACACCGGACGAGTTCGGCGCCCTGGTGGCGCGCACCGGCCGGATCCTGCACAGCGCGGAGCCGATGGAGCCCGTCGCCGACCACGCGATGGTGGGCCGATGACCGAGGAGGCGACGATGGAGCGCAACGAGGGACGCGACCGGGCGCTGCGCCGACGCCTCGCGGACGCCGGGGACGTCGAGCGGCACCGGCTGCTGCTCGACCTGATCCGCACCCACGCGGCGGCCGCCCTGGAGCGGACGGACCCGGCGCCGCTGGACGCCGCCCGGGCGTTCGGCGCGCAGGGCGTGCGCGGACGGGCCGCCGCGCGGCTGCGCGAGCGCCTCGGCGAGGCCACGGGCGTCGCCCTGTCCGCGACCGCCCTCTTCGACTACCCGACGCCGGAGGGGCTCGCCGCCCACCTGTGCTCACGGGTGCTCGGCGAACCCGCCACCGGCGACGCCGACGCCACCGCCGCCGACGCGGCCGTCGACGAGCCGGTCGCGATCGTGGGCATGGGCTGCCGCCTGCCCGGCGAGGTGCGCTCGCCGGACGACCTGTGGCGCCTGGTGCACTCCGAGACCGACGCGATCTCCGCGTTCCCCCGCGACCGGGGCTGGACCGTCGCCCACGACCCGGACCCGGACCACGTGGGCACCACCGTCACCCAGCACGCCGGATTCCTGTACGACGCGGCCGACTTCGACGCCGACTTCTTCGGGATCAGCCCCGGCGAGGCCGTCACGATCGACCCCCAGCACCGCCTCCTCATGGAGACCGCGTGGGAGGCCGTCGAACGGGCCAGGATCGACCCGACCTCGCTGCGCGGCACCAGCACCGGCGTGTTCGTCGGCATCATGTACAGCGAGTACGGCGCCCGGATCCGGCACGTCCCGCCGAGCGCCGAGGGCTACCGCGTGGTGGGCAGCATGCCGAGCGTGGCCTCGGGGCGCCTCGCCTACGCCCTCGGCCTCGAAGGGCCCGCCGTCACCGTCGACACCGCCTGCTCGTCCTCCCTGGTCTCCCTGCACCTGGCCGCCCAGTCGCTGCGCAAGGGCGAGTGCCGGCTCGCGCTCGCGGGCGGCGTCACCGTGATGGCGACGCCCTGGGGGTACGTCGAGTTCAGCAGGCAGCGTGGGCTCGCGCCGGACGGGCGGTGCCGCTCGTTCTCCGCCGACGCGGCGGGCAGCAGCTGGTCGGAAGGGGTGGGCGTACTCCTCCTGGAACGCCTCTCCGACGCGGTCAGGAACGGGCACCGCGTCCTCGCCGTGGTCCGCGGCTCCGCCGTCAACCAGGACGGCGCGTCCAACGGCCTGACGGCGCCCAACGGCCCCGCCCAGCAGCGCGTGATCCGCCAGGCCCTCGCCCACGCGGGCCTCACCACGGCGGACGTGGACTGCGTGGACGCCCACGGCGCCGGAACCCAGCTCGGCGACCCCATCGAGGCGCAGGCGCTGCTCGCCACCTACGGGCGCGGCCGCCCCGTCGAACAGCCCTTGTGGCTCGGCTCGTTGAAGTCCAACATCGGCCACACCCAGGCCGCCGCCGGGGTGTCCGGCGTCATCAAGATGGTGATGGCGATCCGGCACGGGGTGCTGCCGCGCAGCCTGCACATCACCGAGCCGACACCGCACGTCGACTGGTCGTCGGGCGCGGTCCGGCTCCTCGCCGGGGCCGAGCCCTGGCCCGACACGGGACGGCCGCGCCGGGCGGGCGTCTCCTCCTTCGGCGTGGGCGGCACCAACGCCCACGTCATCGTGGAGCAGGCGGACCCCGAACCCGACGGCAGGGCCCCGCGCACCACGGACGGCGCGGACAGCCCCGGGCGACCCCTGCCCTGGCTCGTCTCGGGGAACGGCGCGCCCGGGCTCAGGGCCCAGGCGCGGCGCCTCGCGGAGTTCCTCGCCCCGGGGCCCGACGCGCCTGCCGTGCCCGACGCCGACCTGGCGTACTCCCTCGCGACGACACGGGCCGCGCTCGCGGACCGGGCCGTCGTCGTGGCCGCCGACCGCGCCGAGGCCGCCACGCGCCTCGCGGCCCTCGCCGACTCCAGTGACGGAACGTACGGCGAACACACCGCGGTCGGCACCGCGACCGCGCGCGACCGCGTCACCTTCGTCTTCCCCGGCCAGGGCTCCCAGTGGCCGGGCATGGCGGCCGAGCTGATGAGCACCTCACCGGTCTTCCGCGCGTCCATCGAGGCCTGCGCCGCGAGCCTCGCCCCGCACGTCGACTGGTCCCTGACGAAGGTGCTGCGCGGCGAGTCCGGCGCGCCCACCCTGGAGCGCGTCGACGTCGTCCAGCCCGCGCTGTTCGCGGTGATGGTCTCCCTCGCGGCCCTGTGGCGGTCCTACGGCGTGGAGCCCGCCGCCGTCATCGGGCACTCGCAGGGCGAGATCGCCGCCGCCCACGTCGCGGGCGCGCTCTCGCTGGACGACGCCGCCCGCGTCGTCGCCGTGCGCAGCCGCGCCCTGCGGGTCCTCTCGGGGCGCGGCGGCATGGTCTCCGTCGTGGCCCCCGTCGACCAGGTGCGGCGCGGCCTCGCGCCGTGGGCCGGCGCCGTGTCCGTCGCGGCGGTCAACGGGCCCCGCTCCGTGGTGATCTCCGGCGATCCCGCCGCCCTCGACGCGGCCATGGCGGCGTTCGAGCGGGACGGCGTGCGCGTGCGCCGCATCCCCGTGGACTACGCCTCGCACTCGGCGCAGGTCGAGGAGATCCGCGACACGCTCGTCGAGGCCCTTTCCGGCATCCGGCCGCGCCCGGCCGCCGTGCCGTTCCACTCGACGGTGACCGGCGAGCCGCTCGACACCACGGCCCTGGACGCCACGTACTGGGTGAACAACCTGCGCGACACCGTCCAGTTCCACCGCACCGTGACGCGGCTGCTCGCCGCCGGGCACACCACGTACGTCGAGATGAGCCCGCACCCCGTGCTCACCATCGGCATCCAGGAGACCGCCGACGAGGCGGGCGCCCACGACGCGTTGACCGTCGAGTCGCTGCGGCGCAACGAGGGCGGCCCCGCCCGGTTCCTGACCGCGGTCGCCGAGGCCCACGCGCACGGCGTGGCCGTCGACTGGACGGAGGCCTTCCGGCACGCCGCGCCGCGCCCGGCGGACGTGCCGACGTACGCCTTCCAGCGGCGCCGCTACTGGCTTCAGGACGCGGCCCCGCCCGTGGCGGACGTGGCGGCGGCCGGGCTCGACGGCGTCGACCACCCGCTGCTCGGCGCCGCGGTGCCGCTGGCGGACGGCAGCGGGGGCACGCTCCTCACCGGCAGCGTGTCCGCGCGCACGCACCCGTGGCTCGCCGACCACGCCGTCGCGGACGTCCTCGTCGTACCCGGCACGGCGCTCGTGGAGGCCGCCCTGCACGCCGGTGCGCAGACGGGCTGCGACGCCCTGGAGGAGCTGGTCCTCGAAGCGCCGCTGATCCTGCCCGAACAGGGCGTCGTACGCGTCCAGGTGAGCGTCGCCGGGCCCGACGAGGGCGGGCGGCGCGCCGTCACCCTGTACTCCCGGGCGCAGGACGCGGGCATCGACGAGCCGTGGACCCGGCACGCGGGCGGCACCCTGACGCGCGCCGCCCGCCCGGCCGCCGCGCCGCCCGCCGCCTGGCCGCCCGCCGGGGCAGAGGAGGTCGAACTCGACGACTGCTACCGCGAGCTGGCCAAGACCGGGCTCCACTACGGCGCCGCCCTCCAGGGCCTGCGGCGCTGCTGGCGCCTCGACGACGAGCTGTACGTGGAGGCCGAACTCCCCGAGGCCGCGGGCGGCACCGACCGCTACGGCCTGCACCCCGCCCTGTTCGACGCCGCGCTGCACGCGGCGGCCCTGCCCGGCGGGCCCGGCGCGGGCGACGGCGACGGTGCGACCCGGCTGCCGTTCTCCTGGACCGGCGTCACCCTGTACGCCACCGGCGCAGCCCGGCTGCGGGCCCGCGTCCGGCGCACCGGTCCTGACGCGCTGTCCCTCACCGCCACCGACCCCGCAGGGCGCCCGGTCGTCAGCGTCGAGGCCCTCGGGATGCGCCCGGTGACCGCCGAGGCGCTGCGCCGGGCCGCCGCCCTGGCCGACGCCTCGCTGCTGCGCCTGGAGTGGCGGCCGCAGCCGCTGCCCGCGCCGAGCGGGCCCGGCACCGCACGCTGGGCCTGGATCGGGCCGTACGACGCCGCCGCGGACGACGCGCTCGCCGCGCGGGGCATCGCCCGCACCGCCCACCCCGATGTCGCCGCCCTGAGCGCCGGTCTCGCCGCGGGCGACGCCCCGCCCGACGCCGTGGTCCTCGCGGAGCCCGCGACCGACCGCGGCACCGACCTGGCTGCGGCCGCGCACCGGGCCGTCCACCGCGTCCTGGCCGCCGTGCGGGACTGGTCGGCCGACGACCGGCTCGCCCACACCCGGCTGACCGTGCTCACCCGGGACGCGGTCGCGGCCGCCCCCGAGGCATCGCCCGACCCCGCCCTCGCCGCCGTCTGGGGCCTGGTGCGGTCGGCGCAGGCCGAGTACCCGGACCGGATCTCCCTGCTCGACCTGGACGGCACGGCCGCGTCCCTGGCCGCGCTGCCCGCCGCCGTGGACAGCGCCGAGGCCCAGCTCGCCGTGCGCGCCGGGACCCCGCTGACCCCGCACCTCGCCCGCGTGCCCGCCCCGGCCGGGCCCGGCGACGCGCCGGCCTGGCGCACCGACGGCACCGTCCTGGTCACGGGCGGCCTCGGCACGCTCGGCCGCGTCCTGGTCCGGCACCTGGTGGTGACGCACGGGGTGCGCCGGCTGACCGTCGTGGCGCGCTCGGGCACCTCGGGCGCGGGCGCGGCCCGGTTCGTGGCGGAGATGCGCGCGGCGGGCGCCGAGCTCCACGTGGTGGCGGGCGACGCGGGCGACCGCGACGTCCTGGCGGGCGCCCTGGCGGCGCTCCCCGACGACGCCCCGCTGACGGCCGTCGTGCACCTGGCGGGCGTCCTGGACGACGGCGTCGTCGCCGCGCAGACGCCGGAGCGCGTCGACCGCGTGCTGCGCCCCAAGGCGGACGCGGCCTGGCACCTGCACGAGCTGACGGCGGGCTCCGGCGTGCCGCTGGTGGCGTTCTCGTCCGTGGCGAGCGCCCTCGGCCCGGCCGGACAGGCCGGATACGCGGCGGCGAACGCGTTCGTGGACGCCCTGGTGGCCCGGCGCCACGCCGAGGGCGCGCCGGGGCTCGCCCTCGGCTGGGGCCTGTGGGGCGAGCGCTCCGGCCTCACCGGCGACCTCGCGGACACCGACGTGCGCCGCATCGCCCGCTCCGGCGTCAAGCCGCTCTCCAGCGACCAGGGCCTGGCCCTGTTCGACCTGGCCCGCGCCACCGGCGAACCGGTCGTCTTCCCCCTGCGCCTGGACCCGGCCGGGCTGCGCGGCACCGCCGCTGACGAGGTGTCACCCCTGCTGCGCGGGCTCGCCCGCACCCCGGTGCGGCGCGCCGCCGCCGACGCCGGCGCGGCGCCCGGCGAGGACTCCCTGGCCGACCGGCTCGGCCGCCTCGCCGCTCCCGAGCAGCACGAGCTCCTGCTCGACCTGGTCCGCGGCCACGTCGCGGCCGTCCTTGGCTACGACGACCCGAGGACCGTCGGCGAGCGCCGCCCCTTCACCGACATCGGCTTCGACTCGCTGCGCGCGCTGCAACTGCGCAACCGGCTCGGCGGCGCCACCGGCCTGCGCCTGACGGCCACGCTCGTCTTCGACTACCCCACGCCGCTCGCGCTCGGGCGGCACCTGCGCACGCTGCTCGTACCGGACGCGGACGACGGGCCTGAGCCCGCCGCGGGCGGCGAGCGGCCGGGCGCCGACGAAGCGGTCCTGGCCCAGCTCGGCTCGGCCTCCCGGGAAGAGGTCTTCGACCTCATCGACGACATGCTCGCCGAATAGGCCCCCGCGCCCCGTCCGCCACGATCCGGTCCCGCTGGAACCGGGGAAGGAAGCCCGATGCGCGCGCTGTTGATCGACAACTACGACTCCTACACCTACAACCTGTTCCAGCTCCTCGCCCAGGTGTACGGCAAGGAACCGACGGTCCTCGTCAACGACGACCCGGCGTGGGCGAAGCACGACCCGGCGGCGTTCGACTGCGTGGTGATCTCCCCGGGGCCCGGCCGCCCCCAGCGCCCCACCGACCTCGGCTTCGTCCAGGAGGTCCTGGAGAGCTGGCAGGACGTGCCGGTGCTCGGGGTGTGCCTGGGGCACCAGGCGATCGCCCACCACTACGGCGGCCGCGTCGAGCCCGGCACGCCCCGGCACGGCCATCTGACCCGGGTCCGGCACGGCGGCGAGGACCTCTTCGACGGCCTGCCCCAGCAGTTCACCGCGGTGCGCTACCACTCGCTGCGGGTCACCGAGCCGCTGCCCGAGGTGCTGCGGGCCACCGCCTGGGCCGAGGACGGCACCGTGATGGCCCTGCGGCACCGCACCCTGCCGCGCTGGGGCCTGCAGTTCCACCCGGAGTCCGTCGCGAGCGAGTGGGGCGCCCAGCTCCTGCGCAACTTCGCGGAACTCATAGGCGGCCACTACGCCGCGGCCCCGCCGGAGCGCGCCCACTGGTCCCCGCCCCTCGGCGGCGCCCCCAGCACCCACCTCCAGGCCGTGGTCGAGGTCGTGGACCGGGCGGTCGACACCGAGGCCCTGTTCACCGCGCGCTACGCGGACAGCGCCCGCGCCTTCTGGCTGGACAGCAGCGCGCCCGGCGTCGGCCCCGCCCGGTTCTCCTTCCTCGGCGACGACCGGGGCCCGCTCGCCGAGACGCTCACCTACCGCACCGGCGACACCTCGGTGACGGTCCGCGACGCCACCGGCGAACGCGCCGAGCCCGGCACCATATTCGAGGTGCTCCAGGGCCGGCTGCGCGCCCGCGGCCTCACCACGCCGGACCTGCCCTTCGACCTCAACGGCGGCTACGTCGGCTACTTCGGCTACGAACTCAAGGGCGAGTGCGGCAGCCCGAACGTCCACAGCGCCGAGACCCCCGACGCGGCCTGGCTGTTCGCCGACCGCCTCGTCGCCGTGGACCACCTTCAGGACACGACCTACGTCCTGGCCCTGAGCGCCCCCGCGGCGGGCGACCTCGACGCCGCCCGCGCCTGGGTGCGGGACACGGCACAGCAGGTGCGGGCGCTGCCCGACGCCGCGCCCGCCCCCGCCCCGGCGCCGGTGGCCGCCACGCCGTCGGACGGGGCCGTCCTCAGCCGCGACCGCGCCGCGTACGTCGACGACATCGAGGACTGCCTCGACCAGCTGCGCAGCGGCGAGAGCTACGAGATCTGCCTCACCAACCGGGTCCGCCTGCCGCCCCTGAAGGACCCGCTCGCCTACCACCTGAAGCTCCGCGCCCTCAACCCCGCGCCCTACGCCGCCTATCTGCGCCTCGGCGAGGTCAGCGTCGTCTGCTCGTCCCCGGAGCGGTTCCTGCGCGTCGAACGCGACGGCACGGTGGAGAGCAAGCCCATCAAGGGCACGGCCCCCCGGGGCGCGGACCCGGTCAGCGACGAGGCACTGCGCCGCTCCCTGGCCGCGTCGGCGAAGACCAGGGCCGAGAACCTCATGATCGTCGACCTGCTCCGCAACGACCTCGGCCGGGTCTGCGAGGTGGGCTCCGTCGGCGTCCCCGCGTACATGGTCACCGAGTCGTACGCGACGGTCCACCAGCTCGTCACCACGGTCCGCGGGCGGCTGCGGCACGACGTGGACCCCGTCGCCTGCGTCCGGGCGTGCTTCCCCGGCGGTTCGATGACCGGCGCCCCGAAGCTGCGGACGATGGCCATCATCGACCGCCTCGAACAGGAGGCCCGGGGCATCTACTCCGGCACCATCGGCTACTTCGGGCTGTGCGGCGGCGCCGACCTCAACATCGTCATCCGCACGGCGGTGACCTCGGCCGCGGGCACGGTCATCGGCGCGGGCGGCGCGATCGTCCTCGACTCGGACCCGGACGACGAGTTCGACGAAGTGCTCCTCAAGGGCCAGGCCCTGGTGCGGGCGCACGCCCAGCTCGACGCGGCGGGCGACCCCGAGCGGAGCGCCCCGTGACGGCCCCGCACACCCCTGCCCCGGCCGCCGCGCCCCGGGCCCCCGTGGCCGTCACCCGCGTCGACGGGAGCCCCGCGACCCCCGGCGACCTGGCGGGCCTCGCCCTGTACAACTACGGCCACTTCACCACCCTGCGCATCGAGCAAGGCCGCGTCCGCGGGCTCGGTCTGCACCTGCGCCGCCTCGCCGACGACTGCCGCACGCTCTTCGGCACGGACCCGCACACCGTCACCGGGCTCACCGACGGGGTCCGCGCGGCGCTGCGGCGCGTCGCCCGCGCCCACGAGGCGCCCGTGACGGTCCGCGTGACCGTGTGCGCGCCGGACACCACCCTCGAAGGCCCCGGCACGGCCGCCCCGACCGCGCTGCTCAGCACCCGGCCCGCGCCCGCCGCGCAGGCGCCGCCGCTGCGGCTGACGACCGCCACGTACGTACGGGAGCTGCCGGAGGTGAAGCACACCGGGCTCCTCGGCACGCTGCGGCTGCGCGCGGACGTCCGGCGGCGCGGCTTCGACGACGCCCTGCTGCTCGACCGCGAAGGCCACGTCCTGGAGGGCACCACCTGGAACATCTGCTTCTGGGACGGGGCCCGGCTGCTGTGGCCCCGAGGGCGCTGCCTGCCCGGCGTGACCGCGCGCCTGCTGCGGGACGCGGCCGCCGGGGCGGGCGTGACGGTCGGCGACAGGGCCGTCACCCGGGCCGGACTCGGCGCGCTGCGCGGCGCGTTCGCGACCAACGCGGCCTTCGGCGTACGGCCCGTCGCCTCCGTCGACGAGGTGACCTTCGCCCCGGACCCGGACGTCGCCGCCCTGACCGCCACGCTCACCGCCCGCTACGCCGACGTGCCCGCCGACCTCCTGTGACGGGCGCCCCGACCAAGATCCAAGTCGGCTCCAAGAAGGCACCAAGAGCCCCTGAACACAATGCGGTGCGGCAGCGCACCCCCGTCCCGAGCAGCACCCGCCTCCCCGATCCGCGAGAAGAGGACCGAGCATGACGACCGTCGAAGAGACCGAGACAGCCTGGGAGAACCTGCCGTTCCTGGACATCACCGACCCGGCGTTCGTGTGGGACTCCGCCGAGGTCGCCGAGGCCAGGGAGCGGTCCTGGATCGCGGGCACCCCCCTCGGCCTGCTCGTGCTGCGCTACGCCGAGGCGCACAGCCTGTCCCGCGACCCGCGCCTGGTGTCCGGCTTCCGCGAGGTCGTGGACCTCGTCGGGCCCTCCGAAGGCCTGGTGCGCGAGTTCATGCGCGACTTCATGCAGAGCCTGGAGGGGCCCGACCACCGCCGGCTGCGCGGCCTGGTCACGCACGGGTTCACCTCCCGCCGCATCAACGCACTCAAGCCGTTCATCCGCGCCACCGCCGAGCGCCTCGCCGACGAGCTCGTGGCGGCCGGGGGCGCGTGCGAGTTCGTGTCCGCCTACGCCGACCCGCTGCCCGCCGCCGTGGTGTGCGAGATGCTCGGCTTCCCGCCGGAGGACCACGCCGTCGTCGGCCGCTGGTGCAAGAACACCAACCTGGTCCTCGCGCTCGGCCCCGACCAGAGCCGCGTCTTCGAGGTGGAGGAGGGCCTCGCGGGCATGTACGGCTACTTCGAGAAGGTCGTACAGAAGCTCAAGGAGAACCCCGGCGACGACCTGTTCTCCGACATCCTGCGCGCCCAGCAGGAGGACGACGCGCTCGACGACCGCGAACTGCGCACCCTCATCGCGACCCTGCTCGTCGCCGGGTACCAGACGACGAGCCACCAGCTCGGCCACGCCATGGTGGCGTTCTCCGAGTACCCCGAGCAGTGGGCGCTGCTGCGCGAGCGGCCCGAACTCGCGCCCCAGGCCGTCGAGGAGGTGCTGCGCTGGTGCCCGACCACGACCGTGGTCGCCACCAAGGCGGCGGCCGAGACCTTCACCTTCAACGACCTGCTCATCCCCGCCGGGACCCCGGTGTGGCTGTGCGCCCACTCCGCGCAGCGCGACCCCCTGGTGTTCGAGGACGGCGACCGCTTCGACATCACCGTCAAGCGCGACGCGGGCACCCTGGCCTTCGGCGGCGGCACGCACTTCTGCCTGGGCGCGGCCCTCGCCCGCCTCGAACTCGCCGAGGCCCTCCAGGCGCTGTCCGCCCGGCTCGACGCGCCCCGGGTCACCGGACCGATCACCTGGCGGCCCTCGACCGGCGTGTCCGGCCCCGACGCCCTGCCGCTGCGCTTCGGCGGGGCGTGAGGGGAGGGGCCCCGCGGCGCACCACTCCGAACGCGCCGCGACGGGCCCCCTGCCCACGAGGTCCGACATCTTCCCGGGAAGGGCAGCACGTTCGACATGACCGATGACGACAGGACGCTCGACTACCTCAAGCGCCTCACCGCCGAGCTGGGCCAGACCCGGGAGCGGCTGCGGGCCGTCCGGGCGGCGGGCCGGGAGCCGATCGCCGTGGTGTCGATGGCCTGCCGCTTCCCGGGCGGCGTGACGTCCCCCGAGGAGCTGTGGCGCCTCGTCGGCTCGGGCACGGACGGGATCTCCGCGCTCCCCACCGACCGGGGCTGGGACACCGAGGGGCTCTACGACCCCGACCCGGACCGGCCGGGCACCACCTACGCGCGCGAGGGCGGGTTCCTCGCCGACGTCACGTCCTTCGACGCGGGCCTGTTCGGGATCAGCCCGCGCGAGGCCCTGCTGATGGACCCCCAGCAGCGGCTGCTGCTCGAAGTCTCCTGGGAGACCTTCGAGCGCGCCGGGCTCACCCCCGACGCGCTGCGCGGCAGCCGCACCGGGGTGTTCACCGGGATGATGGGCCAGGACTACACGGCACGGCTCCCCGGCACGCTCACGGAGTACGAGGGGCAGCTGGAGACGGGGCGCGCGGCGAGCGTCGCCTCCGGCCGCGTCGCCTACACCTTCGGCCTCGAAGGGCCGGCCGTCACCCTGGACACGGCCTGCTCCTCCTCGCTCGTGGCCCTGCACCTGGCCGTGCAGGCGCTGCGGAACAACGAGTGCGACCTCGCCCTCGCCGGCGGCGTCACGGTGATGTCGAGCCCGGCCACGCTCCTGGAGTTCAGCCGTCAGCGCGTGCTCGCCCCCGACGGCCGGTGCAAGGCGTTCGCCTCGGGAGCCGACGGCACGGGACTCGCCGAGGGCGTCGGCATCCTCCTGGTGGAGCGGCTCTCCGACGCGCGGCGGCACGGCCACCCCGTGCTCGCCGTCGTCACCGGCAGCGCCGTCAACCAGGACGGCGCGTCGAACGGGCTCACCGCGCCGAACGGCCCCTCCCAGCAGCGGGTCATCCGCGCCGCCCTGGCGAACGCCGGACTCACCGGGGCCGACGTCGACGCCGTGGAGGCGCACGGCACGGGCACCAGCCTCGGCGACCCCATCGAGGCACAGGCCCTGCTCGCCACGTACGGACAACAGCGGGACCGGGAGCGGCCGTTGTGGCTGGGGTCGCTGAAGTCGAACATCGGCCACTCCCAGGCCGCCGCGGGCGTCGCGGGCGTCATCAAGACGGTCATGGCGCTGCGGGCGGGCACGCTGCCCCGGACCCTGCACGCCGACGAGCCGAGCCCGCACGTGGACTGGTCCCAGGGCGCTGTCCGGCTCCTGACCGAGGCCAGGCCGTGGACGCGTGACGACCGGCCGCGCCGGGCTGGCGTGTCCTCCTTCGGCATCAGCGGCACCAACGCCCACGTCATCGTCGAGGAGGCCGCGGACGAGCCCGTACCGGACGTGCCGGACGTGCCCGACGTGCCGGACGCCGGGAGCGGCGAGGGCACCGGGAGCACCGCCCCGCCCCCCGTCCCCTGGGTGCTGTCCGCCCGCACCCCCGAGGCGCTGCGCGCCCAGGCGGCCCGGCTGCGCGACCACGTGCGGGACCGCCCCGGCCTGCGCCCCCTCGACGTGGCGTACGCGCTGGCGACCACACGCGCGCCCCTGGCCCACCGCGCCGTCGTGGTGGGCCGCCACGGCGACGAACTGCTGCGCGGCACCGCCGCGCTCGCCGCCGGGGAGCCGGGGCCCGACCTGGTCGAGTCCGTGGCGCGGGACCTCGGCAAGGCCGTCTTCGTCTTCCCCGGCCAGGGCTCGCAGTGGCCGGGCATGGCCGTGGAACTCATGGGCTCCTCCGCCGTCTTCCGCGCGCGGATGCTCGCCTGCGCGACCGCGCTCGGACCGTACGTCGACTGGTCACTGACGGACGTGGTGTCCGGCGCGGCCGACACCGAGGCCACCGACCGCGTCGACGTGGTCCAGCCGGTGCTGTGGGCGGTCCTCGTGTCCCTCGCCGAGCTGTGGCGCTCCCACGGCGTGGAGCCCGCGGCCGTGGTCGGGCACTCGCAGGGCGAGATCGCGGCGGCCTGCGTGGCGGGCGCGCTCTCCCTGGAGGACGGCGCCCGCGTGGTGGCCCTGCGGTCCCGCCTGATCGCCGGGAAGCTGGCCGGTGCGGGCGGCATGGTCTCGGTGGCGGCCCCGGCCGCCGACGTCCGCGCCCGCCTGGAGCGGTGGGGCGACCGCGTCGCCCTCGCCGCCGTCAACGGCCCCTCGTCGGTGGTCGTCTCCGGCGACCCGGCGGCGCTCGACGACCTCATGGCCGACTGCGAGCGCGACGGCGTCCGCACCCGGCGCGTCGCCGTGGACTACGCCTCGCACTCCCCGCAGGTCGAGCTGTTGCGCGACGAGCTGCTCGCCCAGCTCGCGCCGCTGCGCCCGCGCGCGGGGAAGCTCCCCCTGTACTCGACGGTCACCGGCGACGTCCTGGCGGGCGAGGAGCTGACGGCCGACTACTGGTTCCGCAATCTGCGCCGGACGGTACGGCTCTCCGACGCCGTCGAGCGCCTCGCCGCCACCGGGCACGGGGCGTTCGTCGAGTGCAGCCCCCACCCCGTCCTCGCCCTCGGCCTCACCGAGACGCTCGGCGAGCTCGGCGGGGACGCCCTCGTCACGGGCACGCTCCAGCGGGACGACGGCGGCCTCGACCGCTTCCTGCGCTCCCTCGGCGCCGTCCACGCCGGCGGGCGGTCCCCCGACTGGGAGCGCCTCTTCGCGGGCACCGGCGCCCGCCGCGTGGACCTGCCGACGTACGCCTTCGACCGGCACTGCTACTGGCTGGACGCCGCCCCCGCTGCCGCCGACGCCACGGCCGTCGGACTGAGCCCGCTCGACCACCCGTGGTGGGGCGCGGCCACCGAACTGCCCGACTCCGGCGGCACCTTGCTCACCGGGCGCGTGTCCCGCGACACCGGCCCCTGGCTCGGCGACCACGCGGTCGGCGAGGCCGTGCTCCTTCCGGGCACCGCGTTCCTTGAGCTGGCCGTCCGGGCCGCCGAGCAGGTCGGCTGCGACCGCGTGGCGGAACTGACCCTCCAGGCGCCGCTGGTGCTCCCGCCGCGCGGCGGGGTCCAGCTGCGCGCCCTCGTGGGCCCCGCCGACGCGCACGGCGCCCGCGCGCTCACCCTGCACGCCCGGCTCGAGGACACCCCGGACGCGCCGTGGACCACCCACGCGGCGGGCTCCCTCGCCCCCGCCGAACAGGGCGGCGGCCGGGCCCCGGAGACCTGGCCGCCGCCGGGTGCCGCCCCCGTCGCGGTGGAGCGGGCGTACGCGGACCTGGCGGAGCTCTCCCTGCGCTACGGCCCCGCCTTCCAGGGACTGCGGGCCGCCTGGCGCCTCGGCGACGCGCTCTACGCCGAGGTCGCGCTCGCCGACGACACGGAGCCGGAGGGCTTCGCGGTCCACCCCGCGCTGCTCGACGCCGCGCTGCACGCGGTGGCCCTCGACGACGCCGGGGCGCACGCGGACGCGGGCCCGCGCCTGCCGTTCTCCTGGTCCGGCGTCGAAGTCCACGCGGTCGCCGCCACCCGGCTGCGCGTACGGATCACCCGGCTCGGCCCGGACGCCGTCGCCCTGGAGGCGGCCGACGCGACCGGCGCCCCCGTCGTGTCCGTGGAGTCCCTCGCCGTACGGCCCGTACCCCTGGACGCCCTGCGCCCGGCCGGGGGGAAGCCCACGGACGCGCTGTTCGCCGTGGATTGGGCCCGGGCACCCGGCGCCGCCGCCGCGCCGCCCCGGTCGTGGGCGGTCCTCGACGGCCTCGACGCGCTCGCCCCGGCCCTCGCGGCCACCGGCGCCGCCGTGCGCCGCGCGCCGGACCTCGCGGCCGTCGCCGCCGGACCGGGGGACGTCCCGGACGTGGTGCTCGCCCCGCTGCCGCCCTGCTCCGGTGACCTGCCCACGGCCGCCCGGGAGGCCGTCGGCGCGACCCTGACGCTCCTTCAGGAGTGGCTCGGAGACGACCGGTTCGCCACCGCCCGGCTCGTCCTGGTGAGCCGGGGCGCCGTCGCCACGGACGACGGCGGCACGGCGGACCCCGCCCTCGCGGCGGCCTGGGGCCTGGTGCGCTCGGCCCAGGCGGAGCACCCGGACCGGCTCGTCCTCGTCGACTGGGACGGCCGGGAGCCCTCGGCCGCCGCGCTGCCCGCCGCCCTGGGCGCCGACGAGCCGCAACTGGCCCTGCGGGCAGGGGAGACACACGTCCCCCGGCTCCGCAGGGTCCCCCTGGACGCGGCCCCTGCCGCGGCCGAGGCGTCCGGCCGCTTCGACGGCGACGGCACGGTCCTGGTGACCGGCGCGTCCGGCGTGCTCGGCCGGGCCGTGGCGCACCACCTCGTCGCGGCACACGGCGTACGACACCTGCTCCTGGTGAGCCGCCGTGGCGCCGCCGCGCCCGAGGCCGCCGAACTGACCGCGCGGCTCACGGAGTCGGGCGCCTGCGTGCACTGGGCCGCCTGCGACCTCGCCGACCGCGCGGCCCTCGCCGCCGTCCTCGCCGACGTACCGCACGACCGGCCGCTGCGCGGAATCGTCCACGCCGGTGGCGTCCTCGACGACGGCGTCGTGTCGGCCCTGACCGGGCAGCGGCTCGACACCGTGTTCCGGCCCAAGGTCGACGCGGTGGTCCACCTGCACGAACTGACCGAGGGCGCGGACCTCACGGCGTTCGTCGTGTGCTCGTCGGCGGCCGGTACGTTCGGCACCGCGGGCCAGGGCGGCTACGCGGCCGCCAACGCCTTCCTCGACGCGTTCGCCCGCGTCCGGCGGGCCCGCGGCCTTCCCGCGCTGTCCCTGGCCTGGGGCCTGTGGGAGCAGGCCAGCGCCCTGACGGCCCGGATGTCGGACACCGACCGCGACCGGCTGCGCCGCTCCGGCGTCACCGGTCTGACCGCCGCGGACGGCCTCGCCCTGCTCGACGCGGGCCTCACCGGCGGCCTGCCCGTCGTCGTCCCCACCCGCCTCGACCTGTCCGCCGTGCGCGCCCGGGCCGCCCGCGACGGCGTGCCCCCGCTGCTGCGCGCCCTGGTGCGGCCCCCGGCCCGGCGTGCCGCCGCGGGCGCCGCCGACGACTCCGCCCTGACGCGCGACCTCGCCGCGCTCGCGCCGGGGGACCGGGCCGCGAAGGTCCTCGACGTGGTCCGCGCCCAGGTCGCGGCCGTCCTCGGCCACCCGGGGCCGGACGCCGTCGAACCGGGCCTGGCGTTCAAGGACTTGGGCTTCGACTCGCTCACCGCGGTCGAGCTGCGCAACCGCCTCGCCCGGGTGACGGGGCTGCGCCTGCCCGCCACGCTCGTCTTCGACCGGCCGACCCCGCAGGCCCTCGCCGAGCACCTCCTGGACCGCCTCACCGGGCAGGGCGCACCGGCCCGGGCGCCGGTGCGGGGACCGGCCGCGGCCCCCGCCGACGAGCCCATCGCCGTCGTCGGCATGGCCTGCCGGTTCCCGGGCGGCGTCGGCTCGCCCGAGGAGCTGTGGGACCTGGTGGACCGGGGCGGCGACGCCATCTCCGCCTTCCCCACCGACCGGGGCTGGGACCCCGGCTCCGCCGCGCACGCCGCGCAGGGCGGATTCCTGCGCGACGCCGCGGGCTTCGACCCCGGGTTCTTCGGCATCAGCCCGCGCGAGGCGGTGGCGATGGACCCGCAGCAGCGCCTCCTCCTGGAGGTCTCCTGGGAGGCCCTGGAACGCGCGGGGCTCGACCCCACCAGCCTCCGGGGCAGCCGCACCGGCGTGTTCGCGGGCCTGATGTACCACGACTACACGACGCGGCACGCGACCGTGCCGGACGACGCGGGCGGCTACCTCGGCACCGGCGGGTCCGGCAGCGTCGCCACCGGCAGGATCGCGTACACCTTCGGCTTCGAGGGCCCGGCCGTCACGGTGGACACGGCCTGCTCGTCGTCGCTCGTGGCGCTGCACCTGGCCGTGCAGGCGGTGCGCGGCGGCGACTGCGACCGCGCCCTCGCGGGCGGCGTCACCGTGATGTGCACGCCGCACGCCTTCACCGAGTTCAGCAGGCAGGGCGCGCTCGCCGCCGACGCCCGCTGCAAGCCGTTCGCGGCCGCCGCCGACGGCACGGTGTGGGGCGAGGGCGCCGGTGTCCTCCTCGTGGAGCGCCTGTCGGACGCGGTCCGCGCCGGGCGCCGCGTCCTCGCGGTGGTCCGCGGCTCCGCCGTCAACCAGGACGGCGCGAGCAACGGCCTCACCGCCCCGAACGGCCCCTCCCAGGAACGCGTGATCCGCCAGGCCCTGGCCGCCGCCCGGCTCGCGGCGGCCGACGTCGACGCCGTCGAGGCGCACGGCACCGGCACCACCCTCGGCGACCCCATCGAGGCCCAGGCGCTCCTCGCCACCTACGGCCAGGACCGGCCCGCCGACCGGCCCCTGTGGCTGGGCTCGGTCAAGTCGAACCTGGGGCACCCGCAGGCCGCCGCGGGCGTCGCCGGGGTCATCAAGACGGTCATGGCGCTGCGCCGGGGCGTGCTGCCCCGCACCCTGCACGTGGACGCGCCCTCGCCGCACGTCGACTGGGCGTCGGGCGCGGTGGAACTCCTCGCCGAGGCCCGCCCCTGGCCGGAGACGGGCCGCCCGCGCCGGGCCGCGGTCTCCTCGTTCGGCATCAGCGGCACCAACGCGCACGTCGTACTGGAACAGGCGCCCGCCACGGCGGACGGCGACGCCCCGGCGGCTCCCCACGGCCTCGCCGGTCCCGTCCCGCTGACGGTGTCCGCCCGGAGCGAGCCCGCGCTGCGCGCCCAGGCGGCCCGGCTGCGCGAGCGCGTCGCCGCCGACCCGCGGCTCGACCCCCTCGACGTCGCGCACTCCCTCCTGACGGCACGGGCCGCCCTCGCGCACCGGGCCGTGGTCCTGGGCGGCGACCGGGACGCCCTCCTCGCGGGCCTCGCCGCCGTGGCCCAGGGGCGCGAGACGCCGGGCGCCGTGGAGGGGCTCGCCGGTGACCCGGGCAGGACGGTGTTCGTCTTCCCCGGTCAGGGCGCGCAGTGGGCGGGCATGGCCGCCGACCTGTGGGAGACCGCGCCGGTCTTCCGCGAGCGCCTGACCGCGTGCGCCGACGCCCTCGCCCCGTACGTCGACTGGTCCCTGGTGGACGTCGTACGGGGCATCCCGGCCGGTGTCGACCCGGACCGGGTCGACGTCGTCCAGCCCGCGCTGTGGGCGGTCATGGTGTCGCTCGCCGAGCTGTGGCGCTCCTACGGCGTGGAACCCGCCGCCGTGGTGGGCCACTCGCAGGGCGAGATCGCCGCGGCCTGCGTCGCGGGCGGCCTCTCCCTGGCCGACGGGGCGCGCGTGGTCGCCCTGCGCAGCCGCGCCCTGACCGCGATCGCGGGGCGCGGCGGCATGGTCTCCCTCGCGCTGTCCGCCGCCGAGGCCGAGAAGCTGGTCGCCGCCCACGACGGGCGCCTCTCGCTCGCGGCGGTCAACGGCCCCGCGTCGGTGGTGGTCTCGGGCGACACGGCGGCCGTCGACGCGCTCCTCGGCCGCTGCGCGGAGACCGGCGCGTGGGCGCGCCGGATCCCCGTCGACTACGCCTCGCACTCGCCCCACGTCGAAGCGGTGCGCGAGCGGATCGGCCACGACCTGGCGGAGCTGCGCCCGCGCACGGGCGACGTCGCGTTCTTCTCCACGGTGACGGGCGGCTTCCAGGACACCGCCGGGCTCGACGGCGCCTACTGGTACCGCAACCTGCGCGAGCCGGTGCGGTTCGAGCCCGCCGTGCGGGAGCTGTTCGCCCGCGGCTACGGCGCCTTCGTCGAGGCGAGCCCGCACCCCATGCTCACCGTGGGCGTGGCCGAGACCCTCGCCGAGCAGCCCGAGCGGACGGGCGTGGCCGTGGGGTCCCTGCGGCGCGACCAGGGCGGCCTCGACCGCTTCTCGGCCTCCGTCGCCGAGGCGTACACCCGCGGCGTCGCCGTCGACTGGGCGGCCGCGTGGGCGGGCCGCGCGCCGCGCGCCGTGGACCTGCCGACGTACGCCTTCCAGCGGCGCAGGTTCTGGCTGGACACGCCCGCGGGCTCCGGCGACGTCACCGCGGCGGGCCTGGGCAGCGCGGCGCACCCGTTGCTCGGCGCCCGCGTCGAGCTCGCGGGCTCGGCGGAGACCGTCCTCACCGCGCGCTGGTCCCTGGACACGCACCCGTGGCTCGCCGACCACGCCGTGGGCGACACCGTGGTCGTGCCGGGCACCGCCTTCCTCGAACTGGCCGCCCTGGCCGGGGCCGAGGCCGGGTGCCCGCGCATCGGGGAACTCCTCCAGGAGGCGCCGCTGGTCCTCGGCGAACGCGGCGCGACGCGGATCCAGGTCCGCGTCGCGGCCCCCGACGACGACGGCACGCGGGCGCTCGGCGTGTACGCGCGCCGCGAGGACGCGCCCCCGGAGGACCCCTGGACGTGCCACGCCCGCGGCGTGCTCACCGAGGAGGGCCCCGAGGCGCCCCCCGCCCCCGACGGCGTCTGGCCGCCCCCGGGGGCCGAGCCCGTGGACCTCACGGAGTTCTACGACCGGATGGAGGACATCGGCCTGTCGTACGGGCCCGCGTTCCGCGGCCTGCACACCGCCTGGCGCCTGGGCGAGGAGATCCTCGCCGAGGCGGCGCTGCCCGCCGACGACCAGGCGGGGGCGGACCGCTACCGCGCCCATCCGGCGCTGCTCGACGCGGGGTTGCACTCCTGTCTGCTGCGCACCCCGGACACCGGCGGCGCGGCCATGCCGTTCGCCTGGAACGACGTGGACTTCCACGGGCCGTGCGGACCCGCCGTGCGCGTACGCGTCTCGCCCGGCGCGGCCCAGGACGTGTCGGTCCTGGTGACGGACGCCGACGGCACGCCCGCGGTGAGCGTGCGCTCCCTGGCCGCGCGCCCCGTCGCGCCCGAGCAGCTCCGGGCCGCGGGCGGCGCCGGGGACTGCCTCTACCGGCTCGCCCGGGTGCCCGCCCCCGCCACGGCGCCCGCCCTGCCCGGAGCGTGGGCCGTGCTCGGTGACGGGGCCACGGAACTGCCCGCCCCGGCAGGCACGTTCGCCGACCTGGCCGCGTACCGCACGGCCCTCGCCTCCGGCGCACCCGCCCCCGACACGGTCCTCGTACCGCTGGACGCGGCGGCGGACCCGGACGACGACGCCGCCCGGGCGCGGTCCCTGACCTGCCGGACGCTGGAGCTGCTGCAGGGCTGGCTCACCGAGGGCGGGGCGGAGGGGACGGGTCCCGCCGAAGCCGCCGAAGGCCCCGGCGGGCCCCGTCCGGCGGGCCCCGCCCCCTCGGCCCGGCTCGTCCTCGTCACGGGCGGCGCCCCGGCCGCGCCCGACCCCGACGACGAGGGGCTCGTGGACCCCGCCGTCGCGGCCGTCCACGGCCTGGTGCGCTCGGCGCAGGCGGAACACCCCGGCCTGTTCGTGCTCGTCGAGTCGGACGGTCACCCGGAGTCCACCGCCGCCCTCGCCACCGCGCTGGCCACGGACGAGCCCCACCTCGTGCTCCGGGCGGGCCGGATCCTCGTGCCCCGGATCGAGCGCGTCCCCGTCGCGCACGGGGGAGCGGCGCCCTGGGACGCCGACGGCACCGTGCTCGTCACGGGCGCCTCCGGCACCCTGGGCCGCGCGGTCGCCCGGCACCTCGTCACCACGCACGGCGTACGGCACCTGCTGCTGGTGAGCCGCCGCGGCGACGCGGCCGAGGGGGCCGTGCCGCTCGGCGCCGAACTGGCCGGCCACGGCGCGGAGGTGACCTGGGCGGCGTGCGACGTCGCCGACCGGGCGGCGCTCGCCGAGCTGCTCGGCGCGGTGCCCGCCGCACACCCCCTGACCGCCGTCGTGCACGCCGCGGGCGTCCTGGACGACGGGGTGATCCCGGCGCTGACGCCGGACCGCGTCGAGACGGTGTTCCGGCCCAAGGTGGACGCCGCGCTCCACCTCGACGAGCTGACCCGCACGGCCCGGCCCGTGGCGTTCGTCGCGTTCTCCTCCGCCGCCGCCACCCTGGGCGGCGCGGGCCAGGGGAACTACGCGGCGGCCAACGCCTTCCTGGACGCGCTCGTCCTGCGCCGCCGCCGACAGGGCCTGCCCGCCTGGTCGTTGGGCTGGGGCCTGTGGGCCGACACCAGCGCCATGACGGGCGGGCTCGACCGGGCGGGCCGGGCCCGCCTGGCGCGCTCGGGCCTGAGGGAACTGGCCACCGACGAGGGCCTGGCCCTCCTCGACGCGGCCCTGGCGGGCACCGAGCCGCTGCCGCTTCCCCTGCGCCTGGACACGGCCGCGCTGCGGGCGCGCGGCGACGCCCTGCCACCGGTCCTCCGCGGCCTCGTCCGGGTCACGGACCGGCGCGGCGCGACCCGGGCCGCGGGGGCCGCGGCGCTGCGCCGCCGCCTGGCCGAGCTGGCCCCGGCGGAGCGCGACCTGCACCTGATCGACGTGGTCCGGGCCGAGACCGCCACCGTGCTCGGCCACCCGTCACCGGAGGCGGTGGGGCGCGACCGGGCCTTCAAGGACCTCGGGTTCGACTCCCTGACCGCCGTGGAGCTGCGCAACCGGCTCACCGCGGCGACCGGCCTGCGGCTGCCCGCCACGCTGGTCTTCGACCACCCCACGCCCGCCGCGCTCGCCGCGCGCCTGGCCGCCGAACTCGCCCCGCGGGACGGCGCGGACGAGGCCCGGCGCGACACCGAGGCCGCGGTGCGCGCGGCCCTGGCCGCGATCCCGCTGCCCCGGCTGCGGGACGCGGGCCTCCTCGACGCCCTCCTGGAGCTCGCGGGCCGCCCCGCCGGGCAGCAGGAGCCGCCGCGGGAAGCGGAGGAGCCGGGCTCGATCGACGACTTGGACTCGGAGGGGCTCCTCGCCATGGCCCTGGACAACGGAGCGCACGCGAACACGGAGGACCACGATGCCCCCTGGTGACGAGCGGTTCGTCGAGGCGCTGCGGGCCTCGCTCAAGGAGGTCGAGACGCTGCGCGCACGGAACCGGGAACTGACCGCCGCGGCCCGGGAGCCGATCGCCGTCGTGGCGATGGGCTGCCGCTACCCGGGCGGCGTCCGCTCCCCGGAGGACCTGTGGCGCCTGGTGGAGTCCGGCACCGACGCGATGGCGCCCTTCCCCGCGGACCGGGGCTGGGACACCGACGCGCTGTACGACCCCGACCCCGACCGGCCGGGCCGGACGTACGCCCTCGAAGGCGGCTTCGTCGACGGCGCGGGCGACTTCGACGCCGACCTGTTCGGCATCAGCCCGCGCGAGGCCGCCGCCATGGACCCCCAGCAGCGCCTCCTCCTGGAGACCGCGTGGGAGACCTTCGAACGGGCGGGCATCAGCCCCGGCGCGCTGCGCGGCGAGGCCGTCGGGACGTTCGTCGGCTCGGTCCTCATGACCGTCGGCAACGGCGCCCCGGCGACCGAGGGCAGCGAGGGCCACCAGGTCACCGGCGGCGCCGCCAGCGTCCTCTCGGGGCGCCTGGCCTACGCGTTCGGCCTCGAAGGCCCGGCCATGACCGTGGACACCGCCTGCTCGGCCTCGCTCGCGGCGGTCCATCTGGCGGCCCAGTCGCTGCGCCAGCGCGAGTGCGACCTGGCCCTGGCCGGGGGAGCCGCCGTGCTGACGACCCCGGGCATCTTCGTGGAGTTCAGCAGGCAGCGGGGGCTCGCGCCGGACGGTCGGTGCAAGGCGTTCGCGGCGGCGGCGGACGGCACCGGCTGGGGCGAGGGCGTAGGACTCGTCCTGCTGGAGCGGCTGTCGGAGGCGCGGCGCAACGGCCACCCGGTGCTCGCTGTCGTACGGGGCTCCGCCGTGAACCAGGACGGCGCCTCCAACGGCCTGACCGCGCCCAACGGCCCCTCCCAACAGCGCGTGATCCGGGCGGCCCTCGCCAACGCCCGGCTCTCCGCCGACTTCGTGGACGCCGTCGAGGGCCACGGCACCGGCACCACCCTCGGCGACCCCATCGAGGCGCAGTCGCTCATCGCCACCTACGGCCAGGAGCGCGAGGCGGGCCGGCCCCTGTGGCTGGGCTCCGTCAAGTCGAACCTGGGCCACACCCAGGGCGCGGCGGGCATCGCCGGGCTGATCAAGATGGTCATGGCGATGCGGCACGGCGTGCTCCCCAGGACCCTGCACGTGGACGGGCCCACCCCGCACGTCGACTGGTCGGCGGGCACGGTACGGCTGCTCACCGAGAACCGTGACTGGCCGCGGACCGGCCGCCCGCGCCGCGCGGGCGTCTCCTCCTTCGGCATCAGCGGCACCAACGCCCACGTCATCCTGGAACAGGCGGACCAGGACGCCGAAGCGGTACCCGCGCGGGCCGAGGCCCCGGTGCCCGCCGCGGACGACGCGGCCACGGCCCCCGCGGGACCCGTACCGCTGGTGGTCTCCGCCCGGGGCGAACAGGCCCTGCGGGACCAGGCCGAGCGCCTCGCCGCACACGTACGCGCCCGGCCCGAGGTCAGGACCGCGGACCTCGGCCTGTCCCTGGCGACCACCCGCGCCGCCCTCGACCAGCGGGCCGTGGTGTGGGCCGCCGACCGGGAAGAGCTGCTCGCCGCACTCGCGGCCCTGGCCGAGGACCGGCCCGCGCCGGGCCTGGTGCGGGGCACCGCGGCCGACGGCGAGACGGCGTTCCTCTTCTCGGGCCAGGGCAGCCAGCGCCCGGGCATGGGCCGCGAACTGGCTGCCGCCTTCCCGGAGTTCGCCCGCGCGCTCGACGCCGTGACCGAGCATCTGGACCCGCACCTCGAACGGCCGCTGCGGGACGTCCTGTTCGCCGCCGACGGCACACCGCAGGCCGCGCTCCTCGAACGCACCGCGTACACCCAGCCCGCCCTGTTCGCGTACGAAGTGGCGCTGTACCGGCTGCTCACGCACGGAGGGCTCACCCCCGGCCTGCTGCTCGGCCACTCGATCGGGGAGCTGGCCGCCGCGCACGTCTCCGGGGTCCTCTCCCTGGAGGACGCGTGCACGCTCGTCGCCGCGCGCGGCAGGCTGATGGAGGACCTGCCCGGCACGGGCGCGATGGTCGCGGTGCGGGCCACCGAGGCGGAGATCGCGCCGTGGCTCGCGGACCATCCGCACGACGTGGCCCTCGCCGCCGTCAACGGACCGTCGTCGGTGGTCGTGTCCGGCACCGAGAGCGCCGTGCTCGCCCTCGCCGGACACTTCGAGGGCGAGGGCCGCAGGACGCGCAGGCTGCGCGTCAGCCACGCCTTCCACTCGCCCCAGATGGACGCGATGCTCGACGCGTTCGGCCAGGTCGCGCAGAAGCTCACCTTCCACCCGCCGGGCATCCCCGTCGTCTCGGACGTGACCGGCGACATCGCGGGCGCGGACCAGCTGTGCTCGCCCGAGTACTGGGTGCGCCACGCCCGCGCGACCGTGCGCTTCGACGACGGGATGCGCCGGCTCGTGGCGGCGGGCGTCCGCACCTTCGTGGAGGTGGGCCCCGCCGGGACGCTCACCGCCCTGGCCCAGGACTGCCTCGCCGGGGAACCCGCGGCCACCGGCGCCGTGCTGATCCCGACGGCCCGCTCCCGCAGGCCCGAGGCCGACACCGTGCGCACGGCCCTCGCCACGGCCTTCGCGCACGGCGCACGGGTCGACTGGACCCGGTTCCTCGCCGGGGCCCGCGCGGTGGACCTGCCCACCTACCCCTTCCAGCGCCGGAGCTTTCCCTGGACCGGCTCCGGCTCCGGCGCCGCCGCGGACGTGACCGCGGCCGGGCTCGCCGGGCTCGAACACCCCCTGCTCGGCGCCTCCTTGGAGCTCGCCGACGCCCAGGGCCTCGTCCTCACCGGCACGGTGTCCCGGCGCACGGAGCCCTGGCTCGCCGACCACGTCATGCTGGGCTCCGCGCTCGTCCCCGGCACCGCCGTCGTCGAGATGGCCCTGCGCGCCGGAGCCGAGGCGGGCTGCCGCCGCCTGGCCGAACTGACGCAGGAGGCCCCGCTGGTCCTGCCCGAGCGCGGCGCCGTCCGCCTCCAGGTGCGCGTCGGCGCGGAGGGCGAGCAGGGCCGCCGTGCGTTCGGCGTGTACGGGCGGCCCGAGGACGCGGCGCCCGACGAACCCTGGGTGTGCCACGCGCGCGGCGACCTCGCCCCCGACGCCGCCCCCGCGCCGCCGGGCCCCGGGCAGACCTGGCCGCCCGCCGGAGCCGAACCCGTCGCCCTCGACGGCTTCTACGACGGCCTGGCCGACGCGGGCTTCGCGTACGGCCCCGCCTTCCGGGGCCTCGCGCGGGCCTGGCGGAAGGACGACGAGCTGTACGCGGAGGTCGCGCTCCCCGCCGGTACGCGGCCCGCCGCGGGCGGGTACGCACTCCACCCGGCCCAGCTCGACGCCGCACTCCACGCGGCCCTCGTCCGTGACGGCGCGGCGGGACAGAACGGCCGCGTCCGGGTGCCGTTCTCCTGGCGGGAGGTGTCCTTCCACGGCCCGGGCGCACCGACCCTGCGGGCGCGTCTCGCCCCGGCGGGCACGGACGCGGTGAGCCTGTCCCTGTGGGACGAGCGGGGCACCCCGGTGGCGTCGGTCGGCGCGCTGGTGACCCGGACCGTCTCCGCCGGGGAACTGCGCGCGACCCGCACCCACGACACCCTCTTCCACGTCGGCTGGCTCCGGACGCCCGGCGCCACGGCCGAACCGGCCCCGCACTGCGCCGTCCTGGGCGACGACCGGCTCGCCGCCGAGCTCGGCGTGCCCGCGTACGCCGACACCGGGGCGCTCCTTGCCGCGCTCGACTCCGGCGCGCGGGTCCCGGACCTGGTGCTCCTGCCGAGCCACGGCGAGACCCCCGGGCCCGGGGGAGCCTCCGCGGCCGACGGACCGGCGGGCGCCGCCCGCGCCCTCGCCTCGTCGGTGCTCGCCGTGCTCCGCACCTGGGTGACCGACCCCCGGCTCGCGCCCGCCCGCCTCGCCGTCGTGACCCGCGGCGCCGTCGCGGCCACCCCCGACGAGCGGATCACCGACCTGGCCGCCGCCGCGCTCTGGGGCCTGGTGCGCTCCGCGCGGTCGGAGCACCCCGGACGGTTCGCCCTGGCCGACGCGGACGGCACGCCCGCGTCGACCGAGGCGCTGCGCACCGCGCTCGCCGGGGACGAACCCGACGTCGCGCTCCGGTCGGGCCGGACGCTCGTGCCGCGCCTCGCCCGCGGCGTACCGGCGGGCACCCTCGTGCCCCCGGCCGGCGTACCGCGGTGGCGCGTCGACCTCACCGACGGGGGCGCGGCCGACGACCTGGTCCTCGCCCCGAGCCCGGAGGCCGCCGCGCCCCTGGCGCCGGGTCAGGTCCGGGTCGCGGTGCGCGCGGCCGGGCTCAACTTCCGCGACGTCGTCATGGCCCTGGGCATGGTCGCCGACCAGCGGGCCCTGGGCGGCGAGATCGCGGGCGTCGTCAGCGAAGTGGGCCCCGACGTCGAGGGCCTCGCCCCGGGCGACCGGGTGTTCGGGCTCGCCAGTGGCTGTCTCGGCCCGGTGGCGGTCGTCGACCACCGCCTGATCGTCCGGATGCCCCATGGCTGGACGTTCACCGAGGCCGCGTCCGTGCCCGTCGCGTTCCTCACCGCGTACGAGGGCCTGGTGGACCTCGCGGACGTACGGCCGGGGGAGAAGGTGCTCGTGCACGCCGCGGCGGGCGGCGTCGGCATGGCCGCCGTGCAGCTCGCCCGGCACCTCGGCGCCGAGGTGTACGCGACGGCGAGCCCCGCCAAGTGGGACGCCGTGCGCGCCCTCGGCGTCGACGACGCGCACCTCGCCTCCTCCCGCACCGACGCGTTCGAGGCGCGCTTCACCACGGCGAGCGGCGGCGGCGTGGACGTCGTCCTCAACTCCCTGGCGCGCGACCTCCTCGACGCGTCGCTGCGCCTGGTGCGGCCCGGCGGCCGGTTCGTCGAGATGGGCAAGACCGACGTCCGCGACCCCGCCGAGGTCGCCGAGCGCCACGAAGGCGTCGCCTACCGCGCGTTCGACCTGATGGACGCCGGGATCGAGCGGGTCGGCGCGATGCTCGCCGAGATCGTCGGGCTGTTCGGCGACGGCAGCCTGCGCCACCTCCCGGTGACCACCTGGGACGTGCGCGACGCGCCCGCGGCCTTCCGCTTCCTCGCCCAGGCCCGGCACGTGGGCAAGATCGTCCTCACCCTGCCCGCCGCGTGGGACCCCGAGGGCACCGTCCTGGTCACCGGCGCGTCCGGCGCGCTCGGCGGTGCGGTGGCCCGCCACCTGGTCCGCGCCCACGGCGCCCGGCACCTGCTGCTCGCCGGTCGCCGGGGAGCCGACGCGGACGGCATCGCGGACCTCGTGGCCGAACTGACCGGCCCCGCCCCGGCGGGCGCGACGACCGTACGGGCCGTCGCGTGCGACGTGGCCGACCGGGACGCGGTGGCGCGGCTCCTCGCGACGGTGCCGGACGAGCATCCGCTGACGGCCGTGGTGCACGCCGCGGGCGTGGTCGACGACGGCGTCCTGGAGTCCCTCACCCCCGACCGCCTCGGCACGGTGTTCGCGCCCAAGGCCGACGGCGCCTGGCACCTGCACGAGCTCACGCGGGACGCCGACCTGGCCGCGTTCGTCCTCTTCTCGTCCGCGACGGCCGCCGTCGGCGCCCGCGGCCAGGCCAACTACGCCGCGGCCAACGCCTTCCTCGACGCCCTCGCCCGGCACCGCCACGACACCGGCCTGCCGGGGACGTCCCTGGCCTGGGGCCCGTGGGCGGGCGGCGGCATGGCGGCCGCCCTGGGCCGGCGGGACCGGGACCGCATGGGCCGCTCCGGCGTCGGCGAGCTGTCCACCGAGGACGGCCTCGCGCTGCTCGACCTCGCGCTCGCCACCGGCGCGGCGGGCCTCGTCCCGGTACGGCTCGACACCTCGGCCCTGGGCGCCGCCGCCGCGGCCGGGGACCTGCCCGTGGCGCTGCGCGGCCTGGCCCGCGCCCCCGCCGCGCTCCCGGGGGCGGGCGCGGGGGACGCGCTGCGGGAACGCCTCGTGCCGCTCGCGCCCGAGGAGCGGAGCGCGGCCGTCCTCGACCTGGTGCGCGCCCAGATCGCCCTGGTCCTCGGGCATCTGACCCCCGAGAGCGTGGATCCGCAACGCCCCTTCCAGGACCTCGGGTTCGACTCGCTCACCGCGGTGGAGCTGCGCAACCGCCTGGGCGCCGCGACCGGCCTGACCCTGCCGACCACGCTCGTCTTCGACCATCCGACCCCGGCCGCCCTGGGCGACCACATCGGGGCCGAGCTGCTGCCCGGCCTCGGCTCGCGGGCCGACTCCTTCCTGTCCCGGCTCGACGACTGGGCGGCGTCCTTCGACGGCGACGGGCTCGACGACGACGAGCGGGACCGGATCGCGGCCCGCCTGCGCGCCCTGGCCCGGCGCTGGGGCGAGGGGACGCGCGGCAGGGCCGAGGAGTCCGGGCGCACGGCCGTCGCGGCCGGTCTCGACCGGGCGAGCGACGACGAGGTCATCGACTTCATCAGCAAGGAGCTCGGCATCTCCTGACGGCGGACACGGCCCTGGCCGACACCGCGGCGCGTCCCGGGCGCGAGCGGACATCGGCGACGTCTCGACGAGGTGGACTTCAGATGGTGACGGAAGACAAGATCCGGTACTTCCTCAAGCGGGTGACCGCCGATCTGCACGAGACGCGCGAGCGCCTGCGCGACGTCGAGGAGGCCGCGGGGGAGCCGATCGCCGTCGTGGCGATGGGCTGCCGCTACCCGGGCGGCGTCCGCTCCCCGGAGGACCTGTGGGACCTGGTCGCCGAAGGGCGGGACGCGGTCGCGCCCTTCCCCGACGACCGGGGCTGGGACGTCGAGGGGCTCTACGACCCGGATCCGGACCGGTTCGGCACGAGCGTCGCGCGCGAGGGCGGCTTCCTCGACGACGTGGCGTCCTTCGACGCGGGCCTGTTCGGCGTGACCCCGCGCGAGGCCCTGACCCTCGACCCCCAGCAGCGCCTGCTCCTTGAGGTGGCCTGGGAGACCTTCGAGCGCGCGGGCATCACCCCGGCCGCCCTGCGGGGCAGCAGGACCGGCGTCTTCGTCGGCACCAGCAGCCAGGAGTACGCGATGCTGCTCCAGGGCGCCGAGGAGAACTTCGAGGGCTACTCCACGGGGTTCCTCGCCAGCGTCCTCTCGGGGCGCCTGGCCTATACGTTCGGCCTCGAAGGCCCGGCGATCACCGTGGACACCGCGTGCTCCGCCTCGCTGGTGGCCCTGCACCTGGCCGTGCAGTCGCTGCGGCAGCGCGAGTGCGCCACCGCGCTGGTGGGCGGCGCGGCGGTGATGCCGACGCCGAGCATGTTCGTGGAGTTCAGCAGGCAGCGGGGGCTCGCTCCGGACGGTCGGTGCAAGGCGTTCGCGGCGGCGGCGGACGGCACCGGCTGGGGCGAGGGCGTAGGACTCGTCCTCCTGGAGCGGCTGTCGGAGGCGCGGCGCAACGGTCACCCGGTGCTCGCTGTCGTACGGGGCTCCGCCGTGAACCAGGACGGCGCCTCCAACGGCCTGACCGCGCCCAACGGCCCCTCCCAACAGCGCGTCATCCGGGCGGCCCTCGCCAACGCCCGGCTCTCCCTGTCCGACGTGGACGCCGTCGAGGCGCACGGCACCGGCACCGCGCTCGGCGACCCCATCGAGGCCCAGGCCCTCCTCGCCACGTACGGGAAGGAGCGCGAGGCCGGACGGCCCCTGTGGCTGGGGTCGTTGAAGTCGAACATCGGCCACACCCAGGCCGCCGCGGGCGTCGGCGGCGTCATCAAGACGGTGATGGCGCTGCGCCGGGGCGTCCTGCCGCCCACCCTGCACGTCGACGAGCCGACCCCGCACGTCGACTGGTCCCCGGGCACGGTACGCGTCCTGACCGAGGGCCGCGCCTGGCCGCGGACGGGCCGCCCGCGCCGCGCGGGCGTCTCCTCCTTCGGCATCAGCGGCACCAACGCCCACGTCATCCTGGAACAGGCGGACCACGACGGCTTCCCGGCCCCGGCGACGGACCCCGCGGATCCGGTGCCGGCCGACGCCACCGCCGGAGCCGAGGGCCCCCTGCCCTGGCTGGTCAGCGCGCGCAGCGAACGGGGGCTGCGGGAGCAGGCGGCCCTGCTGCGCGACCACGTACGGGAGCGCCCCGAGCTGTCCCCGGCCGACGTCGGCCACGCGCTCCTCGCCTCGCGCACCGCCTTCGACCACCGCGCGATCGTCCTTGCCGACGACCGCGACGGCCACCTCGCCGGGCTCGACGCCGTGGCCGAGGGCAGGAGCGCGCCCGGCGTGGTGGCGGGCGTCGCCCGGGAGCCGGGGAAGCCGGTGTTCGTCTTCCCCGGCCAGGGCGCCCAGTGGGAGGGCATGGCCGCGGACCTGTACCGCGACTCCCCGGTCTTCCGCGACCGGCTGCGCGCGTGCGCCGCCGCCGTCGCCCCCCACGTCGACTTCTCGCTCGTCGACGTCGTGTGCGGGGCCGAGGGCGCCGCCCCGCTCGACCGCGTGGACGTGGTGCAGCCCGCGCTGTGGGCCATGATGATCTCCCTGGCCGAGCTGTGGCGCTCCCACGGCGTCGAGCCGGGCGCCGTGGTGGGCCACTCGCAGGGCGAGATCGCCGCCGCGTGCGTGGCGGGCGCGCTGACCCTTCAGGACGGGGCGAGGATCGTCGCGCTGCGGTCCCGCCTCGTCGCCGAACGCCTCGCGGGCAGCGGGGGCATGGCGTTCCTCGCGCTGCCGCAGGACCGGGCACGCGAGCGGCTCGCCGCGTGGGGCACGCGCCTCGCCGTCGCCGCGGCCAACAGCCCCTCCTCCGTGGTGGTCTCGGGCGACGCCGGGGCCCTCGACGAACTCCTGGCGGCCGCCGAGCAGGAGGGCGTACGGGCGATCCGCGTCGCCGTGGACTACGCGTCGCACTCGGCCCAGGTCGAGACCCTGGAGGCCGAACTCCTCGCCGTGCTCGCCGACATCAGGCCCCGCCCGGCCGCGATCCCGTTCTTCTCGACGGTCACCGGCGGCCTCCTCGGCACCGAGGGGCTCGACGCCGCCTACTGGTACCGGAACCTGCGGCGGACGGTCCGCTTCGACGCGGCCGTGCGCGGCCTCCTCGCGGCGGGCCACCGCACGTACGTGGAGGTCAGTCCGCACCCGGTGCTCGCGGTCTCCGTGCACGAGATCCTCGAGAGCGCCGCCGCCGAAGGCACCGTCCTCACCTCGCTGCGGCGCGGCGAGGGCGACGCCCGGCGCGTGGGCACCTCCCTGGCCGAGGCGCACGTCCAAGGCGTCCGCGTGGACTGGTCGGGCCGCATCGGGACGCGGGCGCGCCTGGTGGACCTGCCGACGCACGCCTTCCAGCGCCGCCGCTACTGGCCGGACGGGGCACAGGCCGCCGTGCGGGGCCGGGAGGGCGACGACAGCGCGGCCGCCGGTTTCCGCCGACGCCTGGCGGAGCTGCCCGACGGCGCCGGGGAACGCCTCGTCCTGGAGACGGTGTGCGAGCACGCCGCCGCCGTGCTCCACCAGGACCCGGCGGACCTCGACCCCACCCGGGCCTTCACCGACCTCGGCTTCGTCTCGATGACGGCCATGGAGCTGCGCAACCGGCTCGCCGCCGCGACCGGCGTCCGCGTCTCCCCGGCGGCCGTCTTCGACCACCCCACGGCCGAGCGGCTCGCCGCCCACCTCCGTACGCTCCTGACGGGCAGTCAAGAAGGCGCCGCCGCACCGGTGACGGCCGGGCCTGTCGCCGACGAGCCGGTCGCGATCGTCGCCATGGGCTGCCGGTTCCCCGGCGACGTGGCGTCGCCGGACCAGCTGTGGGACCTGGTCGCCTCGGGGCGGGACGCGACCTCCTCGTTCCCCGCCCACCGCGGCTGGGACGTCGAGGAGCTGTACGACCCCAGTCCGGGCACGCCGGGACGCACCTACGTCCGCCGGGGCGGCTTCCTGCACGACGCCGACCGGTTCGACCCGCTCCTGTTCGGGATCAGCCCGCGCGAGGCCCTGGCCATGGACCCGCAGCAGCGCCTCCTCCTGGAGGTGGCGTGGGAGACGTTCGAGCGGGCGAAGCTGGCACCCGACGCGGTGCGCGGCAGCCGCACCGGCGTGTTCGTGGGCCTCAGCGGCCAGGACTACCTGCCGCTGCTCACCGCCGACCCCGACGAGAGCGCGGGGCACCTGATGACCGGCACGTCGACGAGCGTCGCGTCGGGGCGGCTCGCCTACACCTTCGGTCTCGAAGGGCCCGCCGTCACCGTGGACACCGCGTGCTCGTCGTCCCTGGTCGCCCTCCATCTGGCGGTGCAGGCCCTGCGGCAGGGCGACTGCACGGCCGCCCTGGTGGCGGGCGTCACGGTCCTGTCCACGCCGGGCGCGTTCGTGGAGTTCAGCGCGCAGGGCGCGCTGGCCCCCGACGGCCGGTGCAAGGCGTTCGCCGCGGCGGCCGACGGCACCGGCTGGGGCGAGGGCGTCGGCGTGCTCCTGGTGGAGCCATTGTCGAAGGCCCGGCGCGAAGGCCACGAGGTCCTCGCCGTGATCCGCGGCTCCGCGATCAACCAGGACGGGGCCAGCAACGGCCTGTCCGCGCCCAACGGCCTCGCCCAGCAGCGCGTGATCCGCCAGGCCCTGGCCCAGGCCGGACTCGAACCCCGGGACGTCGACGCCGTCGAGGCGCACGGGACCGGCACCACCCTCGGCGACCCCATCGAGGCGGAGGCCCTCCTGGCCACGTACGGCCAGGGGCGGCCCGCCCGGTCGCCCCTGTGGCTGGGGTCCCTGAAGTCCAACATCGGGCACACGGCGGGTGCGGCGGGCGTCGGCGGCGTCATCAAGACGGTGCTCGCGCTGCGCCGGGGCGTCCTGCCGCCCACCCTGCACGTGGACGACCCCACCCGGCACGTGGACTGGTCGTCGGGCGCCGTGGAGCTCCTGACGGAGGCCAGGCCGTGGCCGGACACGGGCCGGGCGCGGCGCGCGGGCGTCTCGTCGTTCGGGATCAGCGGCACGAACGCCCACGTGATCCTGGAGCACGCGCCCGCCGAGTCCCTCGCCGCCCCTGAGCCCGCCGAGGCGGCCGCGCTGCCCGCCGTGGCCTGGGTCCTGTCCGGCAAGACAGAGCAGGCCGTGCGCCAACAGGCCGAACGGCTGCGACAGTTCACGGCCGAGCGCCCCGCCCTGGCCCCGGCCGACGTCGCGCGCTCCCTGGCGGGCACCCGGGCCGCCCTGGACCACCGGGCCGTCGTCCTCGGCGAGGACCGCGAGTCGCTCCTGGCGGGCCTCGCGCTGATCGCGGAGAACGGAGAGAGCGGAGAGAACGGGAAGAACGGGGAGAGCGGAGAGAACGGGGAGGACGGGGAGAACGGGGAGAACGCCCCGCACGTCGTCCAGGGGGCGGCCCGCGCCCGCAGCAGGCTCGCGTTCCACTTCTCCGGCGGGGACGCCTGCTCCGGCGGGGACGCCCGCTCCAGCGGGGACGCCCCCTCCGGCGATGCCGCCGCCCCGACCGGCCCCGCCGACCCGGCGTACGCTCGTCTCCCGGTCCACGCCGCCGCCCTGGCGGAGGTCGCCGCCGCGTGCGCCGCGCACCCCGAGGCGCCCGCGCCCGGCGCGTCCCGGGCGCTGGCCCGCTTCGCCGGGGACGTCGCGCTGTTCCGCCTCCTGGAGCACTGGGGCGTCACGCCCGATCACCTCCTCGGCCACGCGGCGGGCGAGGTGGCCGCCGCGCACTGCGCGGGCGCCCTGTCCCTGGCCGACGCGGTGGCCCTGGCCGTCGCCCTCGACCGGGAACCCGGCGGCGCCGATTCCGGCGACGGCGTCCACCGCGTCACCAAGGAGCTGACGTTCCGCCCGCCGGTGATCCCCCTCGTCTCCGGCCGGACCGGCCGCCCGGTCCCGTACGAGGAACTCTCCGCCCCGGAGCACTGGTCCCGCCTCGCCCGGGAGACGGGCACGCCCGACGAGGCGGTGCGGTGGCTCGACTCCCAGGGCGTGCGCGAGCACGTGGAGCCGGACCGCGACGGCGCCACGGTGCGCGCGCTCCTGGCCGCCCTGGCCCGGCTGCACGTCGGCGGCGCGGCCGTGGACTGGGACACGATGCTCACCGATGTCGGCGCGACCCTCGTGGAGCTGCCCACGTACGCCTTCCAGCACGAGCGCTACTGGCCCGAGCCGACCGGCTCGCCGCTCGGCGCCTCCAGGCCCGGGCGCGGCTCCGCACGCGCGGAGCAGGGGCGGGAGTTCCGCGCGCGCCTGACCGCCACGGCCACCGGGGAGGAGCGGCGGGAGCTGCTCGCCGACCTCGTCCGCACCCAGGTCGCGGCCGTGCTCAAGCTGGCCGACGCGGCCGGGGTAGCCGACGACAGGAACCTGCCGGAGCTGGGGTTCGACTCGCTGACCGCGGTGGACCTGCGCAACCGGCTCGGCGCGGCCACCGGGCTCCGGCTGCCGCCCGCCCTGGTCTTCCAGCACCCGACCGTCCCCGACGTGGCCCGGTTCCTGGCGGAGCAGGGGGCGGCGGCGGGCCCCGAGGGCGCGGCCGACGCGGCGCCCGCCGCCGGGGCGCGGTTCACCCTGGGCCCGCTGCTCGCCCGCGCGGGCGAGCTCGGCCGCACCGAGGAGTTCCACGAACTGGTGCGCGGCGTCGCCCGGTTCCGCCCCACCTTCGACGCGCCCGACGAGCGGCTGCGCCCGGCGCGCGTCCGCCTCGCACGCGGCTCCGCGGCCGCGGGACCCGACCTGGTCTGCTTCCCGACGTTCGCCGTCGGCGCGGGCGCGCCGCAGTACGCGCGCCTCGCCGCCGCGGCCGAGGGCGAGCACGACGTATGGGCCCAGCCCGTCCCCGGCTTCGACTGGCGGGAGCCGCTGCCCGCGTCCGTGGACGCCCTGGCGCACCTGCTGGCCGACGGGGTCGGGGCCCGCGCCGACGGCGGCCCGGCGGTGCTGCTCGGGTACTCGGCCGGCGGCTGGATCGCCCACGCCACCGCCGCCGTCCTCGAAGAGCGCGGGGCGGGCCCCGCCGCCGTGGTCCTCCTGGACAGCTACTGGCCCGGCAGCGCGATGATCCCGCGGCTGCACGCCCGGATCGACCGGGCCCGCGCCACCGGCGCGCCGGACGTGCTGTGGACGGAGGACACCGGCGACGACGCCTACCTCACCGCCCTGGCGCACTACGCACAGCTCTTCGAGACGTGGCGCCCGCGCGAGATCGGCGCCCCCACCCTGCTCGTCCGTGCCACGGAACCGGCCTTCGACGCACCGGCCACCGCCGAGACCGTCGCCGGGACCCCCGACGACTGGCGGCCGCGCTGGCACCTGCCGCACACCGCCGTCGACACGGCGGGCACCCACTTCTCGATCATCCGCGAGCACAGCGAGCCCGCCCTGCGCGCGGTGCGGGACTGGCTCGGCGGCCTTCACTGAGGCACGGCACCCGACCACCCTAGGAGCATGATGACGTCCCACGGCACCGGCGGCAGCAAGCCCATCGACGACCTCGACCAGGCCGTCATCGACGGACAGTCGGGGTACTCGAAGCCGTTCCTCAACCTCTACGACCTCACGGTCTACCGGGGCACCGCCCCCCTCCTGTGGCGGTGCCCGCCCGCCGTCTCCCGGAAGCTCTACGACACCGAGGTCGGCGCGCGCCACATGGACATCGGCGTGGGCAGCGGCTATCTGCTGCACCACGCCCGGTTCCCCGTGCCCGACCCCCGGATCACCCTGGTCGACCTCAACCCCAACTCCCTCGCGCACACCGCCAACCGGCTGCGGCGCTACGAGGTCTCCACGGTCCGCGCCAACGTCCTGGAGCCCCTGCCGGTGCCGGAGCGGTCGCACGACTCGGTCGGCATGAGCTATCTGCTGCACTGCGTGCCGGGGAGCCTGCGCGAGAAGGGGATCGCCCTCGCGCACGCCGGGGCCGTCGTCCGGCCCGGTGGTGTCGTCTTCGGCACCACGGTCCTCACCGGCGGCGTCCCGGTGACCCGCTCCGCCCGCCGGGCCCTGCGGACGCTGAACAAGCGGGGCGCCTTCCACAACGAGGACGACCACCTCGACGACCTGCGCGCGCAGCTCGACGAGCACTTCGACCGCTTCGACCTGACCGTACGGGGGTGCGTCGGCATCTTCCGCGCCTGGACGCCCGCCTGACGCCGGTGCGCCGCGACGGCTTCCCGGGGCCGCCCGCGCGGGGCCCCGGGGGAGCGGCCGTGCCGGGACGGCCGTCCGTCCGTGCTTCCCCCGGACCCGGGGGCCACGTACACTCCGAAACTAGCAGCGCTAATTAACCGCTTGTCGGCCGTACACGCTCCGGAGTCGCCGTGCGCACCGTTCACTTCGCCGCCGCCCGCCGCACCCCCATCGGGAGGCTCCGCGGGGCCCTGTCCTCCGTCCGCCCCGACGACCTCGCCGCCACCGTCGTGCGCGGCCTGCTCGACGGCGTGCCGGACCTCGACCCGGCCCGCGTCGACGACGTCTACTGGGGCGCCGCCAACCAGGCGGGCGAGGACAACCGCAACGTGGCCCGCATGGCCGCGCTGCTCGCGGGCCTGCCGGAGTCCGTGCCCGGAGCCACCGTGAACCGGCTGTGCGCCTCGGGCCTCGAAGCCGTCACCACGGCGGCCCGCGCCATCGCCGCCGGTGAGGCGGACATCGTCGTCGCGGGCGGCTCGGAGTCCATGAGCCGCGCCCCGTTCGTCCTCCCGCGCCCCGACGAGGCGCTGCCGCACCGCATGGAGGCCGTCGACACCCGCCTCGGCTGGCGCCTGGTCAACCCGCGCATGCGGGAGCTGCACGGCCTGCTGTCCATGGGGGAGACCGCGGAGGAGGTGGCCGAGCGCCACGGCGTCTCCCGCGAACGCCAGGACGCCTTCGCGCTGCGCAGCCACCAGCGCGCCGCGGCCGCCCGCAAGGACGGCCACTTCGACGCCGAGCTGCTGCCCGTCAGCACCCCGGAGGGCACGGTCGTCGACGCCGACGAGGGCATCCGCGAGGACACCTCGTACGAGAAGCTCAGCAAGCTGCGCCCGGTGTTCCGCGACGGCGGCAGCGTCACCGCGGGCAACGCGTCGCCGATGAACGACGGCGCCGCGGGCCTGCTGCTCGTCAGCGAGGAGGCGCTGCGCGACCTCGGCCTCACCTCGCTCGGCCGGTACGCGGCCGGGGCCAGCGCGGGCGTCCACCCGGACGTGATGGGCATCGGCCCCGTGCCCGCGACGCGCAAGGCCCTGGCGCGGCTCGGCTGGTCCGTCGCGGACGTGCAGGAGGCCGAGGTCAACGAGGCCTTCGCGGCCCAGGCGATCGCCTCCGTGGACACGCTCGGCATCGACCCGGACCTGGTCAACCCGGACGGCGGCGCCATCGCCCTGGGCCACCCCCTGGGCTGCTCCGGCGCCCGGATCCTCACCACGCTCCTGCACCGCATGGGCCGCACCGGCGCCACCCGCGGCCTCGCCACGATGTGCGTCGGCGTGGGGCAGGGCAGCGCCGTGCTCGTCGAGCGCGACTGACCCCGGACCGCGTCCGCGCCGCTACATGAGCGTGACGGCCACGGTGAGCGCCAGCGCCAGACAGGCGAGTCCCACCGCCGTCACGCCCCACGGCCGTGCGGGGCGGGCCGGGGCGCAACAACAGCACCGCGGATGCTGGAGGTAGGGGGAGTCGAGCCAGTACGCCCCGACGAGCCGGGCGTGTACCTGGTGGATTGCGCCGTCGGTCTCCATGCCCATCCAACGCTCCGCCCCGCGCCGTGGCCACGGCGGGGTCAATCAGGCCGTCCTGATACCACGGATACGGCGGATGCCGCGCGCGGAAACGTTTGGCGTGGGCGCCGCGGGGGAAGGGGTCTTCGGTCGTCCGCGGCCCCGTCGTGGCTGGTCGCGCCCACGCGGCGGAGCCGCACATGGACACAGCCCCGCGCCCCCGCGGGGCGCTTGCCCCTGGCCCCTACGGGGTGCTGAGGTCCTCCGCGAGCAGTCGCTTCGCGATCGTGTCGACCGCCGTCATCAGCGCGGCGTCGTCCTCGCTGACCCGGCCGTCCTTCGCCAGCTCCTCGGCGAGCCAGCGTGTCCACTCCTCGCCGATGACCCCGGCCTCCCGCTCGCCCGCGGGAGTGTGCTGGAACAGGGTGCCGCTGCGGCTGAGGTAGCCCTCCTCGACCATGCGGTCGAAGACCGGCACCAGGACCTCGGGCGGCAGCCGCCGCCGGGCCGCGATGAGGTTCAGGTTCGCGTGTCCCACCAGGCGGGTGAAGAGCGCCACCTGCATCACCGCCCAGGCGCCCGCCGGGTCCAGGCGCGTGTCGGACCGGCCGATGACGGTGCGCGCGGTGCCGACGCCCTTGCGGCGCAGGATGTTCCCGACGGCCAGCTCCAGGAGCCGGGCCGAGTCGCCCGTGGACGACGGCGAGGCGAACCCCTCGCCCATGTCGTTGGAGCTCATCCGCGCGCTGTCGCGCAGCTCCACCTGTTTGAGGAAGAGCGCCACGACGAACCCGACGGCGGCGACCGGAACCGTCCACAGGAACACGGTCTGGAGCGTGTCCGCGTACGCCTCGACGAGCGGTGCCGCCGCCGCGCCCGGCAGCTCGTGCAGCCCCTCCGGGCTCTGCGAGGCCTTCGCGATCGCCTCCTGCGGCGCGGCCCCGGTCCGCGCCGCCTCCGCGACCCCGTCCCGGAGGTTCGGGGCCAGCGTGTTGGCGTAGATGGTGCCGAACACGGCCGTGCCGAAGGAGCTGCCGAGCGTGCGGAAGAACGTGACGCCGGACGTCGCGGTGCCCAGGTCCGCGTAGGCGACGGTGTTCTGCACGGCGATCGTGAGGACCTGCATGCACAGGCCGATGCCGACGCCGAGCACGAACATGTACAGCGACTCCAGCCACGCGCTGGTCGCACTGCCCATCAGGGACATCAGGAACAGACCGAGCGCCATCACCAGGGCGCCCACGATCGGGAAGATCCGGTACGTGCCGGTCCTGCTGACCACGTTGCCGCTGAAGATCGAGGCGATGAGGAGGCCGACGACCATCGGCAGGGTCCGCACGCCGGAGATCGTGGCCGAGTCCCCGTCGACGTACTGGAGGTACGTCGGCAGGAACGTCATCGCGCCGAGCATCGCGAAGCCCACGATGAAGCTGAGCACCGAGCAGACCGTGAACACGGGGTTCGCGAACAAGCGCATCGGCAGCATCGGCTCGGCCGCGCGCGTCTCCGCCCAGCAGAAGCCCGCGAGCGCGGCGAGCCCGCCCGCGAACAGACCGATGATGACGCCCGAGCCCCACGCGTACTCGTTGCCGCCCCAGCTGGTCGCGAGGATCAGCGCGCTGGAGCCGATCGCGACGAGCGCGATGCCCAGGTAGTCGATGACGGGCCGCGCCGCCGACCTCACCGACGGGATGGTGCGGGCGGCGGCCACGACGACCAGGACCGCGATGGGCACGTTGACGTAGAACGCCCAGCGCCAGCTCAGATGGTCGGTGAACAGGCCGCCGAGCAGCGGGCCGATGACCGTGGACACGCCGAAGACGGCACCGATCGCGCCCTGGTACTTGCCGCGCTCCCGCAGCGGGATCACATCGGCGATCAGCGCCATCGACGTGACCATCAGACCGCCCGCGCCGATGCCCTGCATCGCCCGCCAGGCGATGAGCAGCGACATGTTCGTGGCGAGGCCGCACAGGAACGAGCCGGTGATGAAGACGACCGCCGACACCTGGAAGACGACCTTGCGGCCGAACAGGTCACCGAACTTGCCGACGAGGACCGTCGCGACGGTCTCCGCGAGCAGGTACGACGTCACCACCCACGACATGTGCGCGGCGCCGCCCAGGTCCGACACGATCGTCGGCAGGGCCGTGCCGACGATCGTCTGGTCGAGGGCGGCGAGCAGGACGCCCAGCATGATCGTGACGAAGACGACATTGCGGCGGCGCCGGTCCAGGACCGGCGGGCCCTGCTCCGGTGCCCGCGCGGCCTCGGCGTGCTCGGTGACGGTCACAGGCACACCCTCACACCGGTACCGGGCGTGTGCATGCCGGGCCGTCCGGTCCGGTGAAGGACCGCTCAGTCCCGCGGGCGCCGCCGCAGCAGATAGGTGTCCATGATCCAGCCCTTGCGCGCGCGGGCCTCGGCCCGCAGCCGCGCGATGCGCCCGGCGGCTTCGGGCAGCGCCCCGGAGACGAGGATCTCGTCGGGAGTGCCGAGGTAGGCGCCCCAGTAGATGTCGAGGTCGTCCCGGTCGGCGCAGCGCTGGAAGGCCTGCCGGGCGTCCAGCATCACCACCACGTCGTCCACGCCCTCGGGGAAGCCCTCGTCGCTCAGGCGGCGGCCCGTGGTGACCTGGAAGGGGCGCCCCACGCGGTTCAGACCCACCCGGTGCCGGGCGGCGAGCGCCGACACGCTGCTGACCCCGGGCACCACGTCGTAGGAGAAGGCGACGGCACCGCGCCCGATGACCTCCTCCAGGATCGCGATCGTGCTGTCGTACAGGGCGGGGTCGCCCCACACCAGGAACGCGCCGGTGCCCTCCGCGCCCAGCTCCTCGGCGATCAGACGCTCATAGATGTCGGCGCGGCGGCCGCGCCAGTCGTCGACCGCGCCGGCGTAGGCGACACGGTCCGCCTCCTGCGCGCGCCGCGGGTCACGGGCCTCGACGACGCGGTACGCCCCGTCCGGGCGGTGCGCGTCGAGCATCCCCCGGCGCAGCGCGACGAGGTCCTCCTTGACCTCGCCCTTGTCGAGGACGAAGAACACCTCGGTGTCCTTCATCGCCTTGACGGCCTGCAGGGTGAGCTGGTCCGGGTCGCCCGCGCCGATCCCGATGACATGAATCCTTCGCACGTCAGGAGTCTGTCACCCGTCCCCGCGCGCCGTGCGGGGGGCCAGCGTCGGCGCGGCCGCCGCCGCGTCGACGGGCACCTCGCCCCCCTCGACCCGCGCGGCCAACCCCCGCGCCCACTCCACCAGTTCCGCCACGCCGATCCCGTAAGGGCGCTCGCGCCCCGGCCCGGCCGCGCTCCACTCCGCGACGGCGCCCGCGCCCCTGCGCAGCAGCCGCGCCCCGCCCCGCGCGTTGCCGCGCGCCGCGTGGGTCAGGCCGACGGCGAGCTGCGCGAGCCCCTGCCACAGGCCGCGCTCCCGCTCGGGCCCCGACTTCCAGGCGTCCTCGAAGACCTCGTGCGCGTGGAAGGGGCGCCCGGCGTCGAGCAGCGCCTGCGCCTCCGCGAGGGTCCGGGCGGGCGTGCGGGTCACGCCCTCCGGCTGGCGCGCCACGCCCTCGGCCCCGTACGGCAGCGGCCGCCCGAGCCCGTCCCGCGGCCGCGCGCTGCGCGCCCGGCCCTCCGCGTCCCGGTCCCGGCCGCCTGGTCCAAGTGCGCTCGTCATACGGCGATTCTCCCGCCCCGGGCCCGCACCCCGCCGCCGGGCGGTGACCTGCGACGGGAACGGCCGGGACCACCCCCGTACGTGGGGTAGAGTTCTACCTGCGTGATCACGCGGAACACACACCGCGAGGAACGCACCGGGACGTGGCGCAGCTTGGTAGCGCACTTGACTGGGGGTCAAGGGGTCGCAGGTTCAAATCCTGTCGTCCCGACTTTGCGAAGTCGCGAGTCGAGGGGCCGTTTCAGAGAGATCTGGAACGGCCCCTCGGTCGTTCGCGCGCGCTGGTTATGCTGCCGCCGTGCGAAGCGCTCAGGGAAAGCGCTCAAACGAACGGCCGTGGCGAGGGGGCAGCAGCATGCGCGAACCGGTGGACCTCAGGCGGCAGCGGATCCTCGCCGCGGTGCGGTCGCGCGGCGCGACCCGGGTCAGCGACCTCGCGGCGGAGCTCGCGGTGTCGGTCGTGACCCTCAGGCGCGACGTGGAGGAACTCGCCCGCGAGGGCAAGCTGCGCCGCGGCCACGGGGTGGCCCGGCCGGTCACGGACGAGGCCGAGCGGCCGGCGCCCTCCGGGCCCGCGGCCGACGGCGGCCCGGTCGCCGTCGTCGTGCCCGAGCGCCACTCGTATCTGTACGAGACGCTGCACGGCGCCCGTGCCGCCTTCGAGGAGGCGGGCGTCCGCATTGCGCTGCACATCGCCCCGGCCGCGCCCGGCGCCGAACGGCCCCTGGTGGAGCGGGCGTTGGCGGACGGCGCGCGAGGCCTGCTCATCGCGCCGCGCTGGCGCGACCGGGCCACCGAGGAGGCCGATGACGCCTGGCTCTCGCGCGTTCCCGTACCGCTGGTCGTGATGGAGCGCAGGCCCCGTCGCGGCAGCGCGCTGCACGCCGTCGACGCGGTGTGCACAGACCACTGGTACGGCGTCCACCTCGCCGTCGAGCACCTCACGGGGCTCGGGCACCGGCGCATCGTGCTCGCCGCGCGCGACGACAGCCCGACGGCCCGCGCCCTGCGCGCGGCGTTCACCGAGATCGCGGCGGACCACCCGGGCGTGGACGAGTGGGCGCTCGCCCTCAGCTCTCCCGGAGCGGTCCCCGACCCGGCGGCGCCGACCGCCGAGCAGCCGGTCGACCTGCCGGCGCTGCTCGGCGCGACGGGCGCGACCGCCGCCGTCCTGCACGGCGACGTGGACGCGCTGATGCTGGTGCAGGCGCTGCGCGACAACGGGGTGCGGGTGCCCGAGGACTGCTCCGTGATCGCGTACGACGACGTGGTCGCGGCGCTCGGCAGCACCCCCCTCACGGCCGTGTCCCCGCCCAAGGCGGACATCGGCCGGGCGGCGGCCGAGCTGCTGCTGCGCCGCCTCGCGCTGGGCGCTGAGCCTGTGCGGCGCCTTGAGCTGCTGCCCGAGCTGAAGGTCCGTGGCTCGACCCGACCGCTGCGCGGGGCTTGAGCCGGGTGGAGGCTGCCGCGCCGAAGCGTCCTCCGTCTGCGGGACGACAGGGGCTGGTCGCGCAGTTCCCCGCGCTCCTTCGGGGCGCTGCCGGACACCCGGCTTCAACTGCGCCATCACGATGAGCGTTTGATCGGTTCATCTTCTTCTGAGCGATCTATTGACCAGATTCGCTCAGCCGATCAGTATTCCCGTGACTCGGACACGCAGGAGCCCCGGGAGGCGCCCATGCCTGGTCGACACAGCCGCCCCAGCCGTCGGGGAGTACTCGCCGCGGCCACCGCGCTGCCGCTCACCGGTGCCCTCGGCGGCTGCGGCGGGGCCGAGCCGCGCGCCAAAGGCGCCAAGGGCGTCACCACCCTCACCTTCTGGTCCGCGCTGCGCGGCAGCCAGGAGGTCGTGGACGCGTTCAACCGGACGCACGACCACATCCAGGTCGACTTCGAGCAGGTGCCGTCCGGCAACCACGGCGGCTACGCGAAGCTGAGCAACGCGGCCCGCGCAGGCAACGCCCCCGACGTCGCCACGATCGAGTACCCCCAGGTGCCGGGATTCGCGATAGACGGAGTCGCCCGCGACATCACGCCGCTGCTCGGCGCCGGGCTGCGGGCCGGACTGCTGCCCCAGGCGCTCGCCCTGACCACGTTCGAGGAGCGCACGTACAGCGTGCCGCTCGACGTCGAGCCGATGGTGCTGCACTACCGCCAGGACCTCTTCGAGAAGTACGGCTTCGACGTGCCCGCCACCTGGGAGGAGTTCACCGAACTCGCCCGGAAGGTGCCGGGCCGCGGCGAGGGCCGCAGGGCGGCGGTCTTCGCCACGGACGGCGCGATGCACTTCGCGGCCTGGGCCTGGCAGGCGGGCGCCCAGTGGTTCGACACCTCCAAGGGCGCCTGGAACGTGTCCCTCGCGGACGCCCCGACCCGGCGCGTCGCGGCGTACTGGCAGCGTCTGATCGACGAGGACCTCGTCCACGTCAACGCCGTCGAGAGCCGCCTCTTCGACGCCCAGATCGCGGGCGGCCTGGTCCTGACCCGGTTCAGCGGCGCCTGGGAGGCGGGCGCGCAGATGAACGCGCGCCCGGCGCAGAAGGGCCTGTGGCGCATCGCGCCGCTGCCCCAGTGGGACCCCGGCCGGCCCGCCATCGGCACGCACGGCGGCTCCACGTTCGCCGTGACGAAGGACAGCAGGCATCCCGAGGCCGCCATGGAGTTCATCGAATGGCAGGTCTCCCACCCCGACGCCCTCAAGGCCCGGCTCTCCAGCGGCGCGAGCAGCCAGTACCCGGCCGCGACCGACCTGGTGGCGGTCGGCCGCGCGGCCTTCGACCGCGGCTACTACGGCGGACAGGACGTCTACGCGCTCTTCGACGAGGAGGCCCGCAAGATCCGCGACGGCTGGGTGTGGGGCCCCCGGATGACCGCCACCAGCAAGGTCATGCAGGACGCCTTCGCCCGCGCCGGAGGCGGCTCCGGCACCGTCCTGTCGTCCGTGCGCGCCGCACAGGACGGCACGATGCCCGACCTCAAGGCGCTCGGTCTGGCCACCACCCAGCGCTCCACGTGAACGCCCGCACCCCGAAAGGCAGGTGACACCCATGACCGCGACAGCCCACGCCCCCGCCGCGACCGCCCCGCGGCGGGCCGCCGAACGGCCCGGGCAGAAGGCGAGGCGCGTGGCCGCGCGCCGCGCACGCACCGCGGCGGGCGTCCTGATGGCCCCCTTCTTCCTCCTGCTCACCGCCGTCTTCCTCGTCCCCGTCGGGACCGCGGTGTGGCTGAGCTTCTTCAGCGACGACCAGCCGGGCCTCGGCTTCGGCCCCGAGCGCACGGTCTTCGTGGGCGCGCGCTCCTACGCCGCCGTGCTCAGCGACCCGACGTTCCTGTCCGGGCTCGGCACGGTCGCGCTGTACTGCCTGCTTTACATCCCGCTGATGGTGCTCGGCTCGCTCGCCCTCGCGCTGCTCCTCGACTCCGGCGTCGTACGGCTGCGCGCGTGGGCCCAGCTCGGTCTGTTCCTGCCGCACGCGGTGCCCGGCATCATCGCCGCCCTGATCTGGCTCTACCTGTACACGCCCGGCATCAGCCCGGTCATCGACGCCCTCAACAAGGCCGACATCACGGTGGACTTCCTCGGGCTGCACACCACGCTGCCGTCGATCGTGAACATCGCCCTGTGGAGCAACCTCGGCTACAACACGGTCGTCTTCTACGCCGCCCTGCAGGCGGTCCCGCGCGAGGTCGTCGAGGCGGCGGTCGTGGACGGGGCGGGGCCCGTGCGCACCGCGCTCCAGGTGAAGACGCCGCTCGTGCGCTCCTCGATCGTGGTGGTCGCGATGTTCACCCTGATCTGGGCGCTCCAGCTGTTCACCGAGCCGATGCTGCTCAGCCAGTCCTCGCAGATGATCGACTCCCGCTTCTCGCCCAGCATGTACATCTACGACGCCGCCTTCACCCGCAACAACTACTCCCTCGCGGCCGCCGCCTCGGTGATCCTGCTCGCCCTCACCGTCGCCGTGTCCTACGGCGTCACCCGCTGGACGAGCCGCGCCGACCGGACCGAGGGGGCCGCCCGATGAGCGCGTCGCACTCCGCCCCGCTGCGCCCGCGCCTGCTCGGCCGTGCGACGGTCAATGCGGTCGTCGCGCTCTTCGTCCTCTACACGCTGCTGCCCGTCCTGTGGCTGGTGCTCGCCGCGACGAAGACCCGCGACGCCCTGTTCAGCAGCAGCCTGCTGTCCTTCGGCGACTTCTCGCCGGCCCAGAACGTCCAGGACGTGTTCGCGATGGACGGCGGCCTGTACGGGCGCTGGTACGGCAACAGCCTGCTCTACGCCGTCCTGGGCGCGGCCCTCGGCTCGCTGATCAGCGTGGCCTGCGGATACGCCTTCGACAAGTACCGCTTCCGGCACAAGGAGAAGCTGTTCGGCCTGGTGCTCGCGGCGGTCATGGTGCCGCAGACGGTCCTCGCCCTGCCGCTGTACCTGCTGGCCTCCGAGGCCGGACTGGTGAACACCTTCTGGGCGGTCTTCGTCCCGGTCCTCTTCAACCCGTTCGGCGTGTACCTGGGGCGGATCTTCAGCCAGGGCTATGTGCCCGACGAGGTCCTGGAGGCGGCGCGCGTCGACGGCGCGGGCGAGCTGACGACCTACGTCCGGGTCTCCTTGCGGATGCTCGGCCCCGGACTGATCACGGTGTTCCTCTTCCAGCTCACCGCGATCTGGAACAACTTCTTCCTGCCCATGGTGATGCTGTCCGACCAGGACCTGTACCCGGTGAGCCTCGGCCTCTACCAGTGGAACAGCCAGGCGACCGTCTCGCCCGAGTACTACCCGGTGGTGATCACCGGCTCGCTGCTCGCGGTCGTCCCGCTCATCCTCGCCTTCGCCCTCCTCCAGCGGTTCTGGCGCTCGGGGCTCACGGCGGGGGCGGTCAAGTGACCGGGCCCCGCACCGCGCTCGCCATGTCGTCGCGGGCCGCGGCGGCCGTCTTCGCCCCGCGCTCGCTCGCCGCGCTCGCCGAGGTGTGCGACCTGGCGCCGCCGCCCGCGCTCGACGACCTGACGACCGAGCGCGCCCGGGCCGTGCTCGCCGACGTCGAGGTCCTCGTGACGGGCTGGGGCTGCCCGCCGCTCGACGCCGACGTGCTCGCGGCGGCGCCGCGCCTCAAGGCGGTGGTGCACGCCGCGGGTTCGGTGCGCGGGCACGTCACCGACGCCTGCTGGGAAGGGGGCCTCGCGGTGTCGTCGGCGGCCGCCGCCAACGCGCTGCCGGTCGCCGAGTACACCCTCGCGATGATCCTGCTGCACGGCAAGCACGTCCTGGAGCGGGCCCGCGACTACCGCCGCGCCCGCGAGCGCGGCGACTGGCTGCTCACCCCCCACCACGTCGGCAACTACCGCCGCACCGTGGGCATCCTCTCCGCCTCCCTGATCGGCCGCCGGGTCATCGAACTGCTGCGGCCCTTCGACTTCGAGGTGCTCCTTCACGACCCGTACGTCACCGCCGCGCAGGCCGCCGAGCTCGGCGCGGAGCGGGTGACCCTGCCCGCCCTCTTCGCGCGCGGTGACCTGGTGAGCGTGCACACGCCGCTGCTCCCCGCGACCCGCGGCCTGGTCGACCGGGAGCTGCTCGTCTCGATGCGGCCGGGCGCCACCCTGATCAACACCTCGCGCGGCGCCGTCGTCGACCAGGACGCGCTCACCGACGTGGTGCGGGCGGGCCGGATCCGGGCGGTGCTCGACGTGACGGACCCCGAAGTCCTGCCCGCCGTCCACCCGTTGTGGGACTGCCCGAACGCCCTGATCACCCCGCACCTCGCGGGGTCCCAGGGCAGCGAGTGGCAGCGCCTCGCCGACACGGCCGTCGGCGAGGTGGCCCGCTGGGCCGCGGGCGAGGGCCTCGCCCATCCCGTACGACGCGAAAGGCTGGCGTATCTGGCATGAGCATCCCCTTCGACCTGCCCGCGGAGGACCGGGGGTCAAGCCCGCACACCGGGTACACCCGCGCGCACTGGGAAGCCGTCGCCGACGGGCTGCTCACCGCCGCGTGGCGCTGGGCCACCCCGCGAGGCGCCCTGCTCGGCCTGCCGGGCCGCCCGTCCGCCTCCGGCGTCCGCTCGGACGGCCTCGAGGGCTACGCCCGTACGTTCCTCGCGGCGGGCTTCCGGGTCGCGGGCGCGGGCGGCGCGGACCCGCACGGCTGGCTGGAGCGGTACGCGGAGGGCCTCGCCGCGGGCACCCGCGCGCCCGGCGGGGACGACGCCGAGTCGTGGCCGCTGATCCTCGACCACCACGTGCGGGGCCAGCCGATGGTCGAGTCGGCGTCCGTCGCGCTCGGCCTCGCGCTGACCCGGCCGTGGCTGTGGGACCGCCTCGACGGCGACGTACAGGACCGCGCGGAGCGCTGGCTGCGCGACGCGCTCACCCATGTGCCCGCCCCCAACAACTGGTATCTGTTCCCCTTCATGGTGGCGTCCTTCCTGGAGTCCGTCGGCCGGGGCGACGCGGCGACCGCCCGCGCCATGGAGCGCGCGCTCGGGCTCCTGGAGACGTGGTACCGGGGCGACGGCTGGTACGCCGACGGCGACGGGCGGGCCTTCGACCACTACAACGGCTGGGCCCTGCACCTGTATCCGCTGCTGCACGCGCACCTGACGGGCGACACGGACCTCGCCGACCGGCTCGGGCCGCGGCTGCGCACGCACCTGGAGGGCTACGCGCTCCTCTTCGGCGGGGACGGCGCGCCCGTCCACTTCGGGCGCTCCCTCACCTACCGCTTCGCGGCCGCGGCGGCCGTCGGCGTCGGCGCGGTCACCGGCCACACCCCACTCACGCCGGGCACCTCGCGCCGCATCGCCAGCGGGGCCCTGCGCCACTTCCTCGACCGCGGCGCGCTCACCGCCGACGGGCTGCTGAGCCTCGGCTGGCACGGCCCGCACCCGGCCACGCTCCAGCCCTACTCGGGCCCGGCGTCCCCGTACTGGGCCACGAAGGCCTTCGTGGCGCTGCTCGCCCCCGCCGACGCCCCGCTGTGGACGGCGCCCGAGGAGCCCGCGCCGAGCGAGGCCGCGGACCGGGTGCTCGCGCTGCCCGCGCCGGGCCTCCTCGTGCAGTCGACCCGCGCGGACGGGATCGTGCGCCTCCACAACCACGGCAGCGACCACGTCCGGCCGCACGAGGGCGAGGCCGCCGCCGAGGACGACCCGCACTACGGGCGGCTCGCCTACTCCACGCACACCGGCCCCACCGCGCCCGCCGACGCCGCCGACAACCACCTGGCGGTGGTGGTCGACGGCGTCGCCAGCGTGCGGCGCCGCATCCGTCCCCTCGGCGCGGGCCACGGCGACGGATGGGGCTGGGCCGCCTCCTGGCACCGGCCGGTGTTCGGATCCGGGCCGCCGATGGTGCCCGGACTGCGCGTCGAGAGCGTGACCGTGGCGCGCGGGCGGTACGAGCTGCGGGTGCACCGGGTGGTGGGGGCACCGCCCGGGGCGCGGGTGACGCTCACCGGCTGGGCCACGGGGGCGGTGCGCTCGGGGCTCGTCGGGCTGTACGGCTGGGACGGGGCGGACGAGGTCCGGGCCCCCGCGGGTACCGCCTACGAGCCGTGGGCGCGGATGCCCCGGCTCACTGCTGCCGCCGAGGGCACCCGGGTGTTCGTGGCCCTGGCCTCGCTGGGCACGGAGCCGCTGCCGCTCGCTTCCGCCGTGGGTGAGGTCGTCCTTTCCGGGAGTGAGGTGCGCGTGGGGTGGGCGGAGGGGGAGTGGACCCAGGTCGGCTTCGATCCGCCGCGGGTGCACCACGGTGGGGCGGCGGTCGATCGGCCTTCGGCCTCGTCCTCACACGCCGGACGGGCTTGATCGTCGCGCTGCGCGCTCGTCCTCAGGCGCCGGACGGGCCGGGTGGGCGGCCTCCGGGCGGGGGTCAGGTGGTTTCGAGGACCTCGCGGAGCTTCGTGGCGAAGGGCTCGGGCTCGCCGTGCTGGCCGTACTCGCCGCCCAGGAAGCCCCCGTGGTGGCTGGGGAAGACCTCGGGGGAGGTGCCGAGGCGCTCGGCGATCGCGAGGCCCGCGCGGGAGGCCAGTTCGCCCTCCGACTCCTTGCCGACCGCGATGACGATCCGCGTCGGCGCGGCGGCGAGGGCGGCGAAGTCGGGCCGGTAGCCGCAGCAGCCGAGGAGGTTCTGGCCCAGGAGGGCGTCGTCGCGGGAGCCGTCGTCCTCGGCCGGGAGGCCGAAGCCGGCCGGGTCGGGCCCCGGCGCGTCGGCGTAGCCGTCCGGCAGCGGACCCTTCTGCATCGTCAGGGCGATGAACTTGGCCATGGCGGGCCCCATGCCCTGGCTCTGGTACGTCCGGTGGATGCCCTGGACGGCGGCCCACGCCTGCTCGTGGTCCGGCACGGTCCGCACGGCCGGCGGCTCGTGCGCCACGAGCGTGCGCACCAGGCCGGGGTGGCGGGCCACAAGGGCGAGGCCGTTCACCGCGCCGCCGCTGCTGGCGAACACGTCCACCGCCCCGACGCCGAGCGCCTCGATCAGCTGCCGCAGGTCCTCGGCGTGCTGGTCCGGGGTCAGCGCCCCCTTGTCGTCGCTCCGGACGCTGCGCCCGGTCCCGCGCGGGTCGTAGGTGACGACGACCCGGTCGGTCAGGTGCGAGGCGAGCGTCGTGAACCCGACGGCGTCCATCGGCGAACCGATCAGGAGCAGGACGGGGTGGTCCGCGTCCGCGTGCCCCAGCTCGCCCCGGACGTCGTACGCGAGGGTCGCGCCGGGCGCCGCCAGAGTGTGGCTCTCGGGCTTCGTGGTCATGGTGTCTCCTCGGGTCTCTTCGGCCGGCTCGGCCGCTCTTACCCATAAGACGGCCGGGCCCGCCGAATCTCATCGCGGACGGAGCGTGAACATGCCGGGGCGGGCGGGGGACCGGGCGGTGACCGGACCCTCCCGGCCGCTCCGGCGTGACGCGATGCGTGCGCCGGAACCCCGGTGTGTGGATGAAAGCACGGCATGCGTCACCCCCAACAGCGGCGTTTGTCGCGGGATTTCGGGACAGCCGGGCGGGCCGAAATGGCCAGGGTGTGGAAATCCCATCGGTGCGTCACCAGCGCGCTGGCCGCGCCGGGCCGGGGCTGCTTAGGATCGCCGACGCGGGCCAGTAGGCGCGGTACGCACACCGCGTGCCGCGCCGGTCGGTATCCGGGGAAACACCCGGAGAATGCCTGCGCCATCGATATATGCACGGCCGGTATGCGCTCCGGTCGCACGAGATATGCACGAGTTACGTCACGAGATACGTAGGGGACGTGCAGGGGACGTGCACGGGATCTGCGCGGGGGACATTCAGGAAACTCAGGAGAGTGGAATGACGACGGGGGAACAAACATGCGTCGACACGCTCGCGGCGGAGTCGATCGGTGCCATCCGCTATCTGCACACGCTCGGCCCGACCGGCACCAATCTGGAGTCGGCGGCCCATCTCTGGTTCCAGCGCCGCGGACTTGAGGACGAGGGGCAGGTCGTCCTGCACCCCTCCCTGGAGGACGCCATGGCGAGCGTGCCGAGGACCGGCGCCCACGCCCTGGTGGCCTGCGCCGTCTACCCCGAGCTGCACACGCTCGTCTTCGGCAACCTCCACACCTGCCGGATGGTCGACTGCTTCCTGTGGCCCACGTACGAGATGGTGCTCGCGGCCGCGCCCGGCACGCACGGCGAGCCGCGCACCGTGGCCACCCACCCCGCCCCGGCCGGGCTTGTCGCGCCCGTCAGCGAGCGGCAGCTGGTGACCAGCAACGCCCAGGCGGCCATCGACTGCGCCGACGGCAAGGCCGAGGGGTGCGTCACCACCGTCGTCGCGGCGCGGGCCCACGGCCTGCGGGTCGTCCGCAGCTTCGGCGAGGTCCCCATGGTCTACACCGTCCACCAGGTGCGGGAGTCCGTCCGGTGAGCGGCGTGGCGAACGGGGTGCTCGGCCCGGCCGACGGCACCCACCACCTCCACGACGACCTCCTGGGGGAGGCCGCGCGGCTCGGCAGCGGCCTCCTGCCGCGCGTCAACGCCTTCCGGCGCCGTCAGCGCGACGACGGCACCGTGCCCGCCCCGGACGACACGGACCGCCGCGCCCTGCTCGCCGTCAAGGACGAGGCCACCCGCTTCTTCGCCGGGCACGGCAGGACCGCGCAGGCCGACGCGCTGGCCGCCGACGTCGAGGACTGGCTGGCCGCCGGGCTCGACACGCCGCCGCACTTCGCCCGCAGCCGCGACGCGCTCACCGCCCCGGCCGACGGGGACTGGGCGGCGTTCCTGGCGCCCGTTCAGACGACCAACAGCGTCCCGCCCGTCGGCAAGCGCCTGGAGTTCTTCCTCGTCCGCCGCAAAGAGCCCGACGCGCTGCCCGCCCTCGCCGGGCACTATCCGCACCCGAAGAACAACTGCCAGGCCACCGTGCTCCTCGCGGGCAGCGAAGGTGTGGCCGACGGCAACTGCATCGTCTTCTTCCCGGAGAACGTCGCGGCCCACGACAAGGTCGTCGAACAGGCCTACGCGATCTTCTTCTTCAGCAAGTTCCGCAGGATTCACGAGACGTACGCCGTGCCGTCCGCACGCGCCGTCCTCACCCCCGGATCCGTGCCCCGCGCCTCCACCGGAATGGACCCCGACGACTGCTACCAGGCCCGCGCCGTGTGGGGATATCTGCACGACTACTTCCACCACCAGGGGCGGTGGCCGCTCGACCAGCACATCAAACTCAAGATGAACTGGTTCGTCGGCCTCCTGGAGGAGCTGAAGGTCGACGCCAGGACCGCGCTCGCCTGCCACGCCGACCCCGCGGTGCCGTACGCCGACGAGCAGATCGCCATGATCCTCCTGGAGCGGATGTTCCGGTACCCGCTGGACGCCCACGCCGTGCGCAACTTCGACGCGGGCACCGGCGTGTTCCTCTACTCCTGGCTGCGCGAGCGCCGCGCCCTCGCCCCCGGCCGGGCGGGACTCCTCCACCTGGACCAGGACCGGGTGATCGCGGGCCTGCGGGAGTTGGTCGACGCCATCGAGGGTATGGAAGCGGCCGTCAGCACTCCCGCGGAGTACCGCGCGGCCGCCAAGGCGCTCGTACGGACCCGGCTGCGCGAGGGCGCCGAGGGCGACCGGTACGCCTTCACCGACGACCAGCGGGCGCTCCTGCGGGCGCGGGAGCGGCTCGCCGCGGTGCCGCCCCTGCGCTTCGCACCGGCCGCGCTGTGACCGACACGAGCCGAGCCACGAAAGGGCGTACCCCCATGGGCGATCTGGACCGGGCCGCGATGGAGGCCGCGGTGCGGCAGTACTTCGAGGCGTGCAACAAGGTCGACCGCGACCTGTTCGCCGCGTGTCTGACCGAGGACGTCGTGCACTACCTGGCCCACGGCATGGCGGGGCCCGTGCACGGCATCGACCCGATCGTGGAGCGCTGGGGCGCCGACGTACGGGCCAACGACTCGCACTGGGCCGTCGACGCCGTCTACGCCGACGAGCACACCCGCACGGCCGTCTGCGAGTGGACCGCCTTCAAACCGCGGCTCGGCAAGGTCCTGCGCGGCGCGGAGGTCTACCGCTTCGACGACTCCGGCCTGATCGACGAGGTCCGCATCTACTACGCCTCCGCGCGCGACGACACCCGCGCCGCGAACGAGCTGGAAGGGTTCCCCTACGCCGACCGCGGGTTCGCCACGTGACCGGCGCCGCCCCGCCGCTCGACGACCGGGACGGCGTCGTCTGGTTCGACGGCACCTTCGTGCCCTGGCGCGCGGCCCGCCTCCACGTCCTCAGCCACGGCCTGCACTACGGCGGCAGCGTCTTCGAGGGCGAACGGGTCTACGACGGCCGGGTCTTCGCGCTCCACGACCACAGCGCCCGGCTCGTCGCCTCCGCCCGGCACCTGGGCTACGAACTGCCCTGGACGGCCGACGAGATCGACGCCGTCACGCGCGAGGTCGTCGCCGCGGCGGACCTCACCGACGGCTATGTGCGCCCCGTCGCCTGGCGGGGCGCCGACTCCCTGCGCCTGGTGGCCCCGGACAGCCGCGTCCACCTCGCCGTCGCCGCCTGGCCCTGGCCGCGGATCTTCACCGAAGGGCCGCGCGGCATCCGCCTCGCCACCTCCCGCTGGCGGCGCCCCGCACCCGACACCGCCCCGATCCGTGCCAAGGCGGCCGCCCTGTACGCCGTCGGCGCCCTCGCCGGGCAGGAGGCGGAGGCGGCGGGCTTCGACGACGCGCTGCTCCTCGACCACCGGGGCCGCCTCGCCGAGGCCACCGGCGCCAACCTCTTCCTGGTGCGCGGCGGGGAGCTGCACACCCCGCCGCCCGAGTGCGTCCTGGACGGGATCACACGCCGCACGGTCATCGGCCTCGCCCGCGGCCTCGGCCTCCCGGTCGTCGAGCGCCACCTCGCCCCGGCCGCACTCGACCGCGCCGACGAGGTGTTCCTGACCGGCACGGCGTACGAGGTCCAGCCGGTGACCGGCGTCGACGACAGGACCTTCCCGCTCGGCGAGGTCGGCGCGGCCCTCACCGAGGCGTACGCGCGCGCCGTACGGGCCGGGGCGGGCGACCGGGCGGCGCGCCCGGCCCCGGCGGCCGCGTCGAGCGACACCGGATGACCGGTTCCGGATCCACCGGGTCCCCCCGGCCCTCCCGCGACCCCGGCACGGCCGACGGGCGGCGGGCCGCCTGGGCCGAGGGGGCGCGGGCCGCCGTGCCCTTCACCGTGGCGATCTTCGCCTTCGGCGTGTCCTTCGGCGTCCTCGCCAAGGGCGCGGGCTTCCCCGCGCTCGCGGCGACCTCGATGTCGGGCCTCGTCTTCGTGGGCTCCTCGCAGTTCGCGGCGGTCTCCGTCATCGTCAACGGCGGCGGCTGGGCGGCCGCGGCCGTCGCGGGGACGCTCCTGAACCTGCGGTACCTGGTGATGGGCTTCGCGATCCTGCCCGCCCTGCGCGGCGGCCGGGCGCGCCGCGCCGTCGAGTCGCAGCTCGTGATCGAGGAGTCCTGGGCCATCGCCAGCGACGCCGACGGACGGTTCGACCGGGTGCGGCTGCTCTCCTCCGGCGTGGTGCTCTGGCTCGGCTGGGTCCTGGGCACCCTGGCGGGCGCCATCGGGCCCTTCCGGGCGGTGGACGTCCTCAACTACGGCCTGGACGCGGTGTCCCCGGTGCTGTTCTTCCTGCTGCTCGCCCCCCATCTGGGCACCGCCCGCAAACGGTCGGCGGCCGCGACGGCGGCGGTGGCCGCCGCCGTCCTCACCGCCGTCGCGGTGCCCGACTCCGCCATCGCCGTGGCCTGCCTCATCGCCGTCGTGTGGACCTGGCGGGCCGGGAGGAAGCCGTGAGCAACGACCCGTGGATCGTCGTCGGCGCCCTGGTGGTGACCACGTTCCTCATCAAGGGCGCCGGTTCCCTGGTCCTCGGCGACCGCGAACTGCCCGCCTGGTTCCCGCGGTTCGTGGAGTACCTGACGCCCGCGCTGCTCGCCGTCCTCGTCGTCACCCAGCTCGTGGGCTCGGCGGGCGCGCACGGCATGACCTTCGACGCCCGCGTCGCCGGGTTCGCCGGAGCCCTGGTGGCCTGGCGGCTCAAGGCGCCCGTACCGCTCGTCGTCCTGGTGGCCGCCGCGGTCACGGCGGGCGTACGCGCGCTCGGGTGACGCCCGGCGACGCCGCGTTCGCGCTCAGCCCGCGTCGGCCTCCGGGAGCCCGGCGGCCGCGGCCCCGGCGCGCTCCACGGCCGCGGCGACCTCCAGGGCCTCGTCGAGGCCGGTCCTGTGGCCGGTGGCCCGGTGCAGGCGCACGGAGCGTTCGGCGGCCCGGGCGGCCTTGACGTGCTGGCCGAGGGCCAGGTGGACACGTGCGAGCTCGGTGAGGGCCGCGCCCTCGGCGAGCCCGAGCCCCGCCTGCCGGGCCATGCTCAACGCCCGCCGGGTGGACGCCAGGGCCTCGCGGCTCTCGCCCAGCTGCCGGTGCACGGCGGCGAGGCCGAGGCACGCCTCGGCCTCGGCCCTGCGGCAGCACGCCGTGCGGGCCGCGTCCAGGGCTCGCCGGTGGTGGTCGAGGGCGCCGGGCACGTCGTCCAGGCGCAGCAGCACCGTGCCGATCGTGTTGAGGGCGTCCGGCTCGACCAGGCGGCGGCGGGTGCGGTGGGTGACGCCGAGCGCGTCCACGGCGTACTTGAGCGCGAGCCGCGGGTCGCCGAGGTCGCGGCAGACCACCGCGAGCGCGTTGAGGGCGCCCTCCGCCGCGTACGTGGCGAGCAGCCTGCCGTCCACCGCGAGCGCCCGGGTGAGCAGGCGCTGCGCCTCCTCCAGGGCGCCGAGCGCGTGCTGCACGCTCGCGCGGCCCCACAGCGACAGCATGACGGTGTGCTGGTCCCCCGAGGCCTCGGCGCGGGCCCCGGCCTCCGCGAAGTGCTCGCGCGCGGCGTCCGGACGGCCCTGGTCGAGCCGGGCGCAGCCGAGCAGGAACAGGGCCCAGGCCTCCCCGGCGGGCTGGGCGCCCTCGCGGTAGAGGACCAGGGCCCGTTCGGCGTCGCGGACCGCCTCCTCCAGGGCGCCCCGCTCGCGGTGGGACGCGGCGAGCCCGAGGACCGCGCCCGCCCGCTCCACGGGCTGCCCGGCCCGCGCGAACAGCTCGTCGGCGGCGACGCTGTGCTCCAGCGCCTCCTCGTGCCGGGCCAGCTCCCACAGGACGTAGCACAGGCTCCAGTGCATCACCGCCCGCGCGTGGTCGTCGTGTTCGGCCTCGGCGGCCCTGAGGCCGGCGTGCGCGGCCCGCAGCCAGTCGGTGCGTCTGCCGTGCTCCATCAGGTGCCCGTGGACGGCCAGGGCGGACTTCCAGGCGAACGGGCGGGGCCCGTGGCGCACCGCGTGCTGCGCGCAGGCAAGGAGCGCGGGCCGCTCGTCGTCGAGCCAGGCCAGGGCAGCGGTGTCGTTCCGGAAGGCCAGGGGCGCGGTGGGGGAGCCGTCGGGCTCCGGCGGCCGGGCGGCGTACCAGGAGTAGAACGTGCCGTACAGGCGGCAGGCGGCCTGCTCGGCGGTGCCCAGGTACCAGGTGAGCAGGCGGCCCACGGCTTCGTCGCGCACGGCCGGGGCGTCCTCGGCGGCGGCCCGCTCACCGGCGAACAGGCGTACGAGGGCGTGCAGATGGAACCGGCCGGGCCGGTGCGTCTCCAGCAGGCTGCGGGCGGTGAGCTGGTCGAGGAGGCGGGTGGTGGCGGGCACCGCCGCGCCCGTCAGGGCGGCCGCCGCGGGGACGGACACCTCGGGGCCCGGGGCGAGTGCGAGCAGCCGCAGGGCCTCGCGCTCCGGGGCGGGCAGGGAGCGGTAGGACAGCGCCAGGACGCTGCGCACTCCGGTCTGCCGCTCCTGGTCCAGGGCGAGTTCGCCCAGGCGGTCGGCGCGCAGCTGGCCGACGATCCGCGCGATCGGCAGATGCCGGTCGCCGATGAGGTGGGCCGCGACGATCCGCACGGCGAGCGGCAGCAGACCGCAGAGCCGGACGGCCTCGGCGGCGGCCTCCGGCTCGCCCCGCACCCGGTCCGCGCCGATGACGCGGCCGAGCAGCGCGAGCGCCTCGTCCTCGGCGAAGACCGCGAGGCTCACCCGGTGGGCGTCGTGGAAGGCGGTCAGGCCCCGCAGGTCGTTGCGGCTGGTGACGACGACGAAGCAGGTCGGCGAGCCGGGCAGCAGCGGCCGCACCTGTTCGAGCCCGGCCGCGTCGTCGAGCAGGATCAGGACGCGCTTGCCCGCCACGAGCGAGCGGTAGAGGGCGGCCTTCTCGTCGGTGCTCTCCGGGAGGTGCCCGGTGCCGACGCCGAGCGCGCGCAGGAGCTGGCCGAGGGCCTCGTCGGCCGTGGTCGGGGGTTCGGCGGCGTGGCCGCGCAGGTTCGCGTAGAGCTGGCCGTCGGGGAAGCGGTCGGCCACCCGGTGCATCCAGTGCACGGCCAGGGCGGTCTTGCCGACGCCCGCCATGCCGGAGACGGAGGAGATCACCAGGGTCTGTCCCGGGCCCGTGTCGTAGCGCGCGAGCAGGGTGTCGAGCTCCCGCAGCTGGTCGGCGCGGCCGGTGAAGCTGGCCACGTCGGGCGGGAGCTGGCGGGGGACCGGACGCCCGGCGGGCGGCGCCGCGGGGGCCGGGGAGCGCTCGGGGGCGAGGGCGGGGTCGCCGACGAGGACGCGCTGGTGCAGCTCCTTGAGCTGGCGGCCCGGTTCGATCCCCACCTCGTCGTCGAGGAGCTGGTAGAACTCCCGGTACGCGGCGAGGGCGTCGGCCTGGCGGCCCGAGCGGTACAGCGCCAGCATCAGCTGGCGGCGCAGCCGCTCGCGCAGGGGGAACGCCCGGACGAGGGTGGTGAGTTCCGCCAGCGACGCCTCGTAGCGGCCGAGTTCGATGAGGGCGTCGACGCGGTCCTCGCGGGCCACCAGGCGCAGCTCTTCGAGGCGGTCGGTCTCGGCGAGGGCGAAGCTGCGGTCGCTGACCCCTTCGAGCGCGGGCCCCGTCCACAGGGCCAGGGCCTCGTCGAGGAGGGTGACCACGGCCGGGGCGTCGCCGTCGGCCGCGGCCTTGCGGGCCCGGTCGGTGAGGTGGACGAAGCGCAGCGCGTCGACCTGTCCGTCGGCCACCTGGAGCGTGTAGCTGGTGTTGCTGCGGGCGCCCGCGCTGACCAGCACCTCGAAGCCGGAGGTGGCCCGCCGGCCCGGCTCCAGGATGCGGCGCAGATGCAGGACGTGGGTGCGCAGCGAACTGACCGCGCCGTCCGGGATCTCGCCCTCCCACAGCAGCTCGGCCAGGCGCGAGGTGCTGACCGGGCCGCGGGCGAGCGCCAGGGCCGCGAGGAGTGCGCGCTGCTGTGGTCCGAGGCCCACGTGGCGGCCCTGGACCTCCACGCTCACCGGGCCCAGGAGCCGGATGCGCACCGACTCCTTCGGCGCCTGCGCCTCCTGGGGCTCCGAGATGCGGCTCACTCGACTCCCTCTGCTTCCCGGTTGGCGGTCCCTGCTCTTGTGGTCGCTTTTCCGCCCCCGTCCGGTTGCCGCTGCGGCGCTGATCGTGTTCCGGCTCAACCGGATCCGGACTCGTCGGGGCCGGTGACGAAGCGCCGGATCACGCCGTCCGACACCGTGAACTCCCAGGCGGTGTCGATGTCGTTCCAGATGTCGTTGTGGAAGCGGGCGCTCACGGACAGGCCGTCGGGCGACTCGCGCACGACCTCCATCCGCGCGTGCGAGGAGAACAGCTCCCGCTCCACCCACGCGTGGAGGTCCCGCTCGGTGCCGACGTCGATCACGGTGGCGTCCTCGGCGAGGACGGTCCAGAGGGCTTGCTGGTCCTGGGCGTTGACCGCGTCGACGAAGGCGCGTACCGCCGGGTGGGAAGGCCTGGCGCTGGAGGAGGTCATCTCCGGTGCTCTCCTGGTGGTTCCTGGTGGTGTCCGACCGGGTCCTGGCCGTGGTGGGGCGGGGCGGCCGGTCAGCCGTCGGTGACGGCCCGGTGCAGGGCGTGGGTGTCCTCGAACAGGTGGTAGCGCGCGACCCGGCCGTCGACGACCGTGAGGTGCGCGGCGAACGGCGTGGTCAGCGGCTTGCCGGTGGCTTTGACGGTGTCCCGCAGATGGCCGATGATCACGCCGTGCTCGCCGTCGACGACGATGTGCGTGACGGTGAACTCCTCCGGCTGCAGATACTCGTGGAGCGTGGTGAAGAAGTGCGTCACGCCCTTGTGCCCGGTGTGGTGCCCCGACCACGGCACCGCCGGGGAGCCGGGGGCGAGGAATTCCGCCGACTCGGAGAACAGCCGCACCGCACCGTCCAGGTCCCGGTCCGTGAGCCGGGCCAGATAGGCGTCGATCACTTCTCTGGTGGCCTGTGCGGACGTCTCGGGGGAGTGCGTGGACATCTCACCAACTCCTCGTCTGTCGCTGACGGCAGGACCGGCCGCACGGCCGGCCCCGCTGCTGGTCGTGGAGTCCCAGTGTGGTGCGCCTGTGGCGGGGAGCGTAAGGCAGTCGCCGGTTTCGCGCCACGAGTTGGCGGTGCACCGTGGGTGGCTCCGCGTGTCGGCAGGTGAGGGAGGGGGCCGGGGGGCAGGGGGGTACCCCCGGACGGGGGTGCCGCGCCGGACGGGGGGCCGGACGCCGGGCCGCGCCGGGCGGGAGGCTCGGATCCCCGCTCCCGGAGGCCCGGCCGACGGCGTGGCGGCATGACGGCATGACGGCGCGGCGGTGCGATGGCGGCGCGGCGGGCCGACGAACCGCCGCACCGGCGGACGGGCTGACGGGGATCGCGGGGGCGACGCCCTAGCCTGTGGTCCCGACTCCCGCACCGGCCCTAGCACTGGTCCTCGCACCGGCTCTCGCACCGGCCCTCGTACTCACCTTGGAGCGCACACCGCCATGCAGCCCGTACCGGAACTCCCGTTCCCCGACGCCCACCGACCGGACGACGCCCCCGCGCCGCACCCGCTGCTCGCGCCCGTGACGGATCTGCTCGGCACCTGGCACGGCCTGGGCGACGGCGGATACCCCACGCTCGACGGGGACTTCGCGTACGCGCAGGAAGTCACCTTCCGCCACGACGGGCGGCCCTTCCTGCGGTACGAGGCCCGGGCCTGGATCCTCGACGCCGACGGCGCGCCTTCGCGCCCGGCGGCCCGGGAGAGCGGCTGGTGGCGGCTCCAGGCCGACGGTCACGTGGAGGCGGTCATCTCCCAGCCCACCGGCATCGTGGAGATCGCGACCGGCGTCGCGGCCGACCGCACCGTCGACGTCTCCACCCATCAGGTGGCCCTCACGCCCACCGCCAAACGGGTCGACGCCACCCGCCGCCGCTACGCCCTGGCCGACGACGGCACGCTCACGTTCACCCACGACCTCGCGGCGGTCGGCCGGCCGCTCCAGCACCACCTCTCGGCCACGCTGCGCCGCGCCCGCTAGCCGCCCAGGACGCCGCGGCCACCGCGGACCGGACGCCCGACGGCGGCCCGGGAGACGGTGGCGCGGCTGTCCCGGCCGACAAGACGCCGTGCTCGGCGCGGTGGTGGGGGCGTGCGCGCGGTCGTGCCGCGCGCGGGCGGGTTCGAGGTTTCAAGCCAACTCCCGTGTCGCATAGCTCAGATGCCGGCGCAGCCATTCGGCCATCAGGTCGCAAGGCCCGCGCGGTGCGTACGACCCCTGGCCGTCAGGTCAGGGGTCATCAATGAGCAGGCGGCACCGGGCGCTCGGGGCACGGTGCCGTGGCACGCCCCCCCCACAAGAGGCCCGCCACGGGCCCGCACAGAGGAGGACCTCCCATGCGTCGTCGACTTGCCACCCTGGCCGTGAGCGCCGCCGCCCTCACGCTCGGGACGGGCCTCGCGGCCGCCCCGGCCTCCGCCGTCCCGGCGGACAAGGCGCAGGTGCTCAGCCGCTGGACGCAGACCGACGCGGGCAGCTACAACGCCTGGGCCGCGGCCCGCGCCAACCAGGGCGCGTGGAGCGCGTACCAGTTCAATTGGTCCACGGACTACTGCTCCTCGTCCCCGGACAACCCCTTCGGCTTCCCCTTCCAGACGTCCTGCGCCCGGCACGACTTCGGCTACCGCAACTACAAGGAGATGGGCACCTTCAGTGCCAACAAGGCGCGGATCGACAGCGCCTTCTACGCCGATCTGAAGAGAGTCTGCGCGAACTACAGCGGCGCGAAGAAGGCCGCCTGCGACGCGACGGCCTGGACGTACTACCAGGCCGTCGACAAGCTCGGGAGCGTAGCGCCGACGCGAACCGAGTCGGCGGCCTGACCCGGCCCTGAGGGGCGGGGCCCCGCCCCTCAGGGCCGGTGGAACCGCACCTCGGGGAAGCGGGCCGAGGGGCCCGTGAGCAGGGGTGCGTTCCGTCCCCGCAGGTGGGTGTCGACGAACGCGGTGACGTACGCGCGCGTGAGGGCGTCGGCGCGGTCGCCGTCCAGGCGCTGCTGCGGCAGGCCGAGCCGCTTGCCCAGCGGCGCCAGGTCGGTGAACGAGGTGTGCTCGGTGTCGTCCACGGTCAACCAGCGCTTCCAGCCGGTGAGTTCGGCCCAGGTCTCGTCCCAGGTCCGGTCCGGGCCGCCGGGGACGTGGCTCGGCTTGCCCAGCATCAGCAGCGGCCGGTCGAGAGGCGTGTCGTTGGGGAAGTGGAAGTTGCCGTCCATGTTGACCGCGGCCCGCACGCGGGCGTCGCGCAGCAGGGCGGGAACGGTGCTGAAGCCGCCCGCCGAGTGTCCGGCCATGGCGACGCGGCCGGGGTCGAGGCGCGGGCCGCCGCGCCAGGCCGGGCGCTCGCCGGTGAGTTCGTCGAGGACGAAGGAGACGTCGGCGGCCCGCACCGCGCCCACCTTGGGGTAGTCCCGGTGCGCGCACGCCACGCAGGTCGTCGGGGGCCCGTCGGGGAAGGAGATGCCGTCGGCCTCGTAGTTGTGCCCGATCGCGGCGACGGCGTAGCCGCGGCTCGCCAGCTCCTCGGCGAGCCCCGTCAGGGTGGCCCGGGGCATGCCGAAGCCCGGCGAGAGCACGACCAGGGGCAGACCGCCGCGCGCCCGCACCGGCGCGGCCCGGACGGTGGCATGGGTGACCACCGTGCTCAGGACGTCCTTCGGCACCTCCGGCGGAAGGCCCTCCGCGTTGGCTTCGAGGTACGTCCTCGACTCGTCGGCCGTCATGTACGGGGCGCGCGTGCCCGAGGGCTTCGCGGCCGGGTACCAGACGGAGACCATCAGCTCCCGCCGCTGCCCGGGCACCCACGGATCCGCCCGGTCCGCGTCCTTGAGGTGCACCACGGCCATCCCGACCGCCTGCTTCCCCGTGGGCTCGGGCAGCTCAGGGGCGGCCGCGCGCGCCGGTGGCGACGGGGCTTCGGCGCGGGCCGCCGCCGTGGGGACGGAGACGGTGAGCGCGGCGGCGAGGGCCGCGCAGGCGGCGAGGAACGTGCGTCTCATGGAGGACCTTTCGACCGGCGTCCCTTCACGACGGGAGCGTCGTGAAGCGCTGCCCTCACGCTAGGCACGGCCGGGCGAGCGGCCATCGGCCCCTGGCTGACATCTCCGGCACCCGGGTACACCCGTGGGGCTACAGCCAGGGGTGACGCGCTCCTGCGGCGGGCCGCGAACCCCTCCCGGGCCCCTGGGTGGCGAGATCGGCACGGTGACAGGTGCGCAACCCCCTATAGCCGATGACAAGCCTGGTGGCCGCGTGTTTGGGTGGGCCGCCCGTGCAGCACAGGCCCCGTCAGCCGGGGCGGAGAAGGGGGATCCATGACGTTCACCAAGGTGTCCACGCGCGTCCTCGCGCCGCTGGCCGGAGCCGCGCTCGCGGCCGTGACCCTGGTGTCGCCCGCGGCGGCCGCGCCCGAGCACTGGGCCGAGGGGGAGGCCCACTACGCCAACTCCAGGCAGGTGATCACCCCGAACCACGGCACGGAGGGCGCGCGGATCGTGGCCCGCGTGGACTGGGAGACGGGCAAGGGCGCCGTCTACGGCAACCTGTGGGACATCAAGAGGGGGGACGGCAACGACTCCCGCATCGAGGCCGGTTACTCCGCTCTGAGCGGCGGCACCTGGAAACCGGTCGTCCGTACCCTCAACACCGTCAAGGACACGAGCGACAGCGGAGTGCACACCAGTCTGCACACCGACCCCGGCGTGAAGATCAAGGACCTCAGGATCAGGGCCTGTTCCGTCAACAGCGCGGGTGCCTACGTGTGGTGCGGCGACTGGGTGTAGTCCGGCCGGGGCCCGCGGTGACCCGCGGGCCCCGGCCCCCTAGTGGATGCCCGCTCCGTACGCCGTGAGGGCCTCGGTGACGGGCTGGAAGTACATGGGCCCCTTGCGGCCGCCGCCGCACCCTATGGTGCCGCCCGAGGTCAGGCCGAGCGCGGTGTCGCCCGCGAACATCGAGCCGCCGCTGTCGCCCCGGTCCGCGCAGACCGCGGCCTTGATGAGGCCCTTGACCGTGCCCTGCTGGTAGTTCACGGTCGCGTCGAGCGCCATCACCTCGCCGCCGCGCAGCTGTGTGGTTCTGCCGCTGCGCTGGATCTTCTGGCCGACGATCGCCTCGCCCGCCTTGGTGATGGGCTGGGCGGTGCCGTTGTAGAGGTTGACCTCGCTGGGGTGGGCGGTGTTCGCGGTGTAGCGCACCAGGGCGAAGTCGTCGCCGGGGAAGCGCGAGTCCTCCATGGTGCCCACGGCCGAACCGCTCGTCGGGGACCAGACGGAGCCCGCCTTGCCGCAGTGGCCCGCGGTGAGGAAGTACGGCTTGCCGTCCTTGACGACGTTGAAGCCGAGCGAGCAGCCGCCGCCGCTGCGCCGGATGCCGTCCCCGCCCGAGAGGCTCGGCGCGAGCTCGCCCGGGACGCGGCGCAGCGAGGCCCGGTCGCCGAGCCCGTCCACCACCGCGCGGAGGCGTGCGAGCGCGGCGCCCCTGACCGTGCGGTCGGCGACGACCTCGACCCGGTTGCTCCTGGGGTCGGCCGACCAGGAGGTGCCCGCGATCGTGGCCCGCCGCTCCAGGACGCGCTGGGCGGCGCCCAGTTCCCGCAGCGAGTGGCGCACGATCCGGGCCCGGGCGCCGTGCTCCTCGGCCTGCCGGGCGGCCGCCCGGTCGAGGACGTTGACGACGAGGGCGCGGTGCGCGGCGTCGTAGTAGCTGCCCGCCGAGCGCGCACCGAGCTCGCCCCGCAGGGCCCCGGCGAGTTCCGCGGCCGCCGGGGCGGCGAGCCGCTCGGGCGCGTCCGCGCCCGTCCGCGGCGAGGCCGTCGCGTGCGGCACCGCCATCGCGGTGCCGAGCAGGGCGGCGGCGCCGAACCCGGCGAGCACCGCGCGCCGGGACGGCCGACTAGATCTGAACATGACAATCCTCCGTGGGGGTGGGAAGAACAAGGACGGTCGGAGACGGGGGGTCAGCCGGTGGCCGGGGTCGGGGACGAGCCCGCGGCGAACCGGTGCGGGCGGCCGGAGCCGTCGGCGGGAACGGTGAAGAGCGTGGGCGTGCCGTCGACCGGACGGGCGTAGGCGAGCGTGTCGTCGTCCAGCCACGCGGGCTGGTCGTCCACGTGTGCGGTCTCCGCGAGCGCCACGTCCGCGCGCACGACCGGGCGGGCGCCGCGGCCGAGGCGGAGCACGTGCAGACGCCAACGGCCGTGCTCCGTGCGCTTCTTGTACGCGATGCGCCGGCCGTCCGGCGACAGGGACGGGCACTCGACGTTGCGGCGGACCGCGGTCAGGGTGCGCCGGACGAGGTCGCCCCGCATCAGCCAGGTGCGGCCCTTGGAGGCCATCGTCGCGTAGAAGGTGCGGTCGTCGGCGGCGAAGGTGACGCCCCAGAAGTTGACGTCCTGCTCCCGGTAGCGCTCGCCGTCGACGATCGGCTCGAAGTCCTCCAGGGAGCCGTAGTGGTGGCCGTCGCGCAGGTCGTAGACGCCCGCCGTGGTGGAGAACCGGCCGGGCACGGCGTACGAGTCGCCGGTGCGGAACACGGTCCAGCTCACCAGGTGTCCGGACGGCGAGACCCGGGCCCGGCTCGGGGCGCCCCACACGGGCAGCGTGACCTCGGGCTCGCGCGCGCCGCCGGTGTAGACGCGGACCTGCGCGGACTGCGCGGACAGCGGCCCGGGGCGGGTGCGCACGCAGATCAGGGTGGACCGGGCGGTGGCCGCGCGCTGGCAGGTGGGGCCGTCGCCGATCGCCGTACCGCGCGGGGTCACCTGCCGGACCCGGTCGCGGTCGACGTACACCACGGTCCCGTGGCGGTCCAGGCGCAGGTGCAGTCCGTCCTGCGCGGCCGCCGCCTCGCCGCGGCGCCACAGGACGTACGCGGCGGCCGTCACGAGCAGCACCACGGTGAGCAGCACGCCCAGCAAGGTCCGTGCGCGCGTCATCACTTCCTCCTTCTCGACAGGGCCGCGGCCACCGCCACGACGACCAGCAGGGCCACCGCGAAGGCGGCGAAGGCCGGGGCCAGGCCCGCGGTGGCCGCGACCGCCCCGAAGGCCACCGCGCCGCTCGCCCGCGCGAGCGCCTGGGAGGTCTGGACGACCGCGAGCCCGGTCGTCCGCGCCCGCACCGGGAGCCGGGGCCCGACGTGCGCGATCAGCACGCCGTCGGTGGCGGCGTAGAACAGCCCGTACAGGGCGAGGACCACGACGGCCGTCGCCACGGCGGCCGGTGCGGCGGCCACGCATGCGTAGGCGACGAGCAGGACCCCGTGCCCGGCGAGGAAGAGCCGCCAGCGGCCGACGCGGTCGGCGAGCCGCCCCAGCGGCGCCGCCGCCACCGTGAACACCAGCGCCGTCGCCACCGGAAGGAGCGGCAGCACCCGCGCGGGCAGGTCCGTCCGCTGCTGGAGAGCGACGTACAGGAACATGTCACCGGCGGTCGCCAGGCCGAGGAGCCCCGAGGTGAGGACCACCCCGCGAACGTCCCGGGCGCCGAGCGCCGTCAGACACGCGCGCGTGACCCGGGTCCTGCCCGGTGCGGACGGCACGCGGTCGGGCCGTACGCAGACGCCCAGGAGCACCACCCCGGCCACGGCGAGGAAGAAGCTGACCACGAAGACCGCGTCGTAGTCGCCGGGGACGGCGAGCAGCACGGCGAAGGCGAACAGCGGGCCGAGGAGGGCACCCGCCGCGTCCATCGCCCGGTGCGCGCCGAACGCCCGGCCCAGGTGCTCCTCGGGCGTGGCACCGGTGATGAGCGCGTCGCGGGGCGCGGTCCGCAGGCCCTTTCCGGTGCGGTCGGCGGCGAGCAGCAGCCCGACGCTGCCGGCCGACGTGCCGACCCAGGGAAGACCGAGCTTGGTGAGGGCGGACAGGCCGTAGCCGACGGCGGCGACGGCCTTGGGGCGGCCGAGGCGGTCCGCCGCGTAGCCGCCGCCGAGCCGGAGCAGCGCGGTGGCGCCGGTGTAGAGCCCGTCGAGGGCGCCGAGTTGGAGGTAGCCGACGCCGATGCCGTACATCAGGTACAGCGGCAGGACCGCGGTGACCATCTCGGCCGACGCGTCGGTGACGAGGCTGACCGCGCCGAGCGCGACCACGGTGGGGGGTACCCGGGCCCGCGCGCCGCGCGACCGCGGCGGGTCGGCCCGGGGGCGGGCGCCGTCGGCCGCCCGCGTCTGTGCGAGATACATCGACACACTCCTCACACTCCAAGGGCTCGGGGAGAGCGGAGGGGCGCGGTGGCGTGGGGGTGACCGCGCCCCTCGGCGGGCGGACCGGAGCCGCCGGATCCGCCCGGTCGGGGACGGCGACTCAGCGCGCCGCTCCCGACGGTCCCTTGGGGTGGCACGTGCCGGACACGGAGTCGGTGAAGGTGCGCCCGTCGACGGGGCGGAAGGTGAAGCTGTAGCCGGTCGCCGACAGGTCGAACTGGCCCACGCCGAAGGTGCGGTTGTGGAAGACCTCGGAGGGGCCCTTCGACGTGCTGGTCTTCGAGTAGAGGGCGCGGCCGCCGGTGCCGATGACGAACTGGCGCAGGCCGTTCGCCGCGTCCTTCCTGCCGTCGGCCATCGCGGGCGCGAACCGCTCGTAGTGGTGGTCGTGCCCGTTCACCACCACGTCCGCCTTGTGGTCCGTGAGGATCTTGTAGTGGCTCGACATCCGGCTCTGGTCGCCGTGGTCGCCGGACGAGAACCGGGGGTGGTGCCAGTAGGCCATCGTGCACGGCTTGGTGGAGGCGGACAGGTCCTTGTCCAGCCACTGGCGCTGGGCGGTGTCGGCGGACGAGCCGAGGTTGGAGTTGAGCGCGACCATGTGCCAGTCACCGACGTCGAAGCTGTAGTAGCCCTTGCCGCGCTCGCCGACCGTGACGCCGTTGCCGCTGAAGTAGTCGAAGTAGCCCTTGGCGCCGCTGGTCTTGTACTCGTGGTTGCCGGGCGACGGGTGCACGATCTTGTTGAACCCGCCCCAGTACGGGGCGTACCGCTGGCGGTAGTCCGAGGCCGATCCGGAGTCGTACGCGTTGTCGCCCGCGGTCAGCAGCGCCTGCGGGTTCATCTTCGTGATCAGCGGTGCGGTCTGGTCGCAGGCGGAGCCGCAGACGTCGCCCGCGACCGCGACGGTGACGGCGCCGGACGCGTCGCGCCCCGCGTCCCCGCCGTCGGGGTGGAGCGGGGCCGAGACGGCGAGGCCGCCGCCGAGCCCGGCCACCGCGACGACGCCGAGCACGGTGCTCCAGACGACTCTGCGGACGGGTTTCACGTGGTTCATCAGAGGTCCCTCCGTGGGGGATGCGCGGCCTCGCGGCGCCGATGACGCCCACGAGGAAGCTCGGGACAGGTGGGGGAAGAGGCTCCGGAAGAAGCCGCTGCCCGGTAAGGAACCACGGCCGCCGGAAAGCGCCCAGGAATATCCCGCACCGGACTGGATAACTCCGGACGGGCCGGGGATAGCATGCGGCGCCATGGAATTCAGCCGGACTCTCGGGAATGCCCTCGCCGCGCGCGGGCTTAGTCTGGACCAGCTCGCCAGGGAATTGCGGACACGGGGAACACCGGTCAGCACCAGCACGCTCAGCGCGTGGCAGACCGGGCAGAGCCGCCCCGAAAGGGCCGCCTCGCTCGCCGCCGTCACGGTCCTGGAAGAGGTCCTCGCCCTGCCGCCCGGGCGGCTGCGCGCCGCGCTGCCCCCGCGCAGGCCGCGCGGCAGGCCCCCGGTGGCGGCCGAGACGGCGGCCGCCCTGCGCGGCCAGTGGGGCGACCAGGCCGACGCGGTGCTGCGCACCCTGGCCAAGCTCGACGCCGACTGGATCGACCTGGCCGTGCCCCGGCCGCTGTCGTACCGCGTCCGCACGCACATCGGGGCCGCGGGGCAGGAGCTGGTGATGCACGTCAGCCGCGTCCTGGCCGGGGGCTCCGCGGGCGCGACCCGGATGATCTACGTGACGCGCTACGCCCGGCTGCCGCAGGCCCCGCGCGTGCGGCTGACCCGGGGCTGTCGCCTGGGCCGGTTCCGCGGCGACCCGGAGTCGGGCGTGAGCGCCTTCGAGTTCCTGCTCGACCCGCCGCTGCGCGCGGGGGGTCTGGCCCTGACGGAGTTCGGCATCACCTTTCCACCGCGGCAGACGGACCGTTTCACCAAGATTCGCGCCCATCGGGGAACGCGGGACGTGGTCCTGGAGGCCGTCTTCGACGATGGTTACCGACCGGCGCGCTGCCGGGCCTTCTTCCAGGAATCCGAGAGCTCGGCGCAGACGATCCTGCGCGAGCTGTCCGGCGGCGAGGCGCAGGGGCACTTCCAGTACATCGAATTCAATCCGACGCCGGGAATCTACGGAATTCTCTGGGAATAGCGGAACGTGCCGTTCGGGGGTTCTCCCTACCCCGCGTCGGCCGGGTGGCCCGACCCCGCGGGGCCCGGTGGCCCGACCTCGCATGGGCCCGCTGGCCGGATGGATCAGTTCCACTTGATCGCGGAGGCTGAGCACGTCGCGGTGTCCGACCGGCACAGCCCGATCGGACACCGCGGCATCCCGACCGAACTGTGTGATGTTCGACCGCTAGGAGACCCTGTGTTCAGCCTCAAGTCCTCCCGCCGCACCGTGGCGCGCACCGCCGCGGTGGCCCTCGCCGGAGCGGCGTGTGCCGCCATGATGACCGGCAGCGCCGAAGCCATCGTCAACGGGAAGGACTCCACCCAGCGTTACCCGGCCATGGTGTCGATTCCCGTGACGGTCACGGCCGACCCCACGCTCAAGGGCGTCTGCGGCGGCTCGCTGATCGACGAGAAGTGGGTGCTCACGGCCGCCCACTGCGTGGACCCGGCCCTCGTCACCCTGGACGGCACCGTCCGGATCGGCAGCGACTGGAGGAAGTCCGGGGGCACGGTCAGGAACGTCGTGAAGACGGTGTCCCACCCGAAGTACAAGAACGGCGAGGGCGAGGGGCCCAACCGCAACGACCTCGCGCTGATCCGTCTCGACCGCCCGGTCGCCGAGAAGCCCATCCGCATCGCCGACAAGCCGGGGCGGCCCGGCACCCCGACGCGGCTCCTGGGCTTCGGCACCGTCGTCAACGCCTCCGACCCCACCGAGTGGGTCTTCCCCGACCGGCTCCAGGAGCTCGACACGCGCAGGGGAGCGGTCTCCGAGTGCGCGCCCGGCTACGCCGACAGCACCCGCCTGTGCACGATCAGCCGGGTGCCGAAGGCCATGGCGTGCAACGGCGACTCCGGCGGCCCGCAGATCCAGCGGGACCGCAAGGGGCGCTGGGAACTCATCGGCGTCACCTCGGGCCCCGGCGCCCCGGGCGTGCCCTGCAGCGAGGGCCCGGGGCTCTACACCAGCGCGCCCGCCTACGCGGGCTGGATCCACCAGGCCATCGGCCGCAACGGCTGATCCGAGGCGCCGACGCGACGCGCGGCGGAGACCGACGGGCGGGGGGCGTCAGACGGCGAAGACCTGTGAGTCGTCCGCGAACGCCTTGAACTCCAGGGCGTTCCCGGCCGGGTCGAGCAGGAACATCGTCCACTGCTCGCCCTTCTGCCCCTCGAATCGGACATAGGGCTCGATCACGAAGTCGGTGCCCGCCGATCGCAGCCGCTCGGCCAGCGCGTGGAACGCCGGGACGGTCAGGAGCAGGCCGAAGTGCGGCACCGGCACGTCATGGCCGTCGACCGGGTTGTGCATGCGCGGCGCGCGCTCCGGCGCGAGGTGCGTGACGAACTGGTGCCCGTGCAGGTTCCAGTCGACCCAGGTGTCCGAGCTGCGGCCCTGCTCCAGTCCGAGCACGCCGCCGTAGAAGCGTCGGGCGGCCTCCAGGTCGTCGACCGGCATGGCCAGGTGGAACCGAGGGGCGGGGGAGTCGGGGCCGGTCATGGGGCCGCCTTTCAGGAGCGTTCGGGTGTTACGGAACTGACACTGCGACTCTTCCTGCCCAGGACCGCGCCCGCGAACCCTCGGCCCCGCCGCCCCCTTCCGGCGAGCACGAGCTGCGCCCGGCCGACTGCCCTCCGGCGAGGACGAGTTGCGCCCGGCCGACCGCCCTCCAGCGCGGGCGAGCTCCCCTGCCCAACCCCCATGCACCGCTGGCGAGTTGTGGTCCCGCGCCCCATAGGCCGGGACCACCGCCGCTCCTACAGTCCCCGCGTATGACCGAGACCGGAGCCGCACCGCACGACCGCCGCCGGGCCGGCGCAGCCGCCCTGGCCGCCGCCCTCCTCTTCGCCTTCGTACCGGCCCTGCTGCCGGGCGTCCCACCCGCCGTCGCCGCGCCGCAGCGCAGCGATGCCGCGGCCGTCAAGGAAGTCACCGGATTCGGCACCAACCCGGGCCTGTTGCGGATGTTCCGCTACGTCCCCGACGGGCTGCCCGCGGGACGGCCCGTGGTCGTCGTCCTGCACGGCTGCACCCAGAACGCCGCCGGATACGGCACCGGCAGCGGCTGGACCGAACTCGCGGACCGGTGGGGGTTCTCCCTCGTACTGCCGCAGCAGCAGCCCGTCAACAACATCTCCTCGTGCTTCAACTGGTTCCAGACCACCGACACCGCACGCGGCCGGGGCGAGGCCGCGTCCGTCGCGCAGATGGTCGACCGGCACCTCGCCGACCTCGCGGGCGATCCCCGGCGCGTGTACGTCACCGGGCTCTCCGCGGGCGGCGGGATGACCTCGGTGATGATGGCCGCGTACCCGGAGCGGTTCGCGGCGGGCGGCGTCGTCGCGGGGCTCCCGTACGGCTGTGCCCAGGCCGCCGCCTCGCCCTGGGTGTGCATGAGTTCCGGCGGCGGGCTCGGCCCGAGGCAGTGGGGCGACCGGGTGCGGGCCGCGCGGCCCGGCTACGGCGGCCCCTGGCCCGTGCTCACCGTCCTGCACGGCACCGCCGACCCGAAGGTGAACGCCGTCAACATGACGGATCTGACGGAGCAGTGGACCGACGTGCACGGAGCCGACCTGACCCCCGACGTCACCGACACCGTCGCGGGCCATCCGCACCAGGTCTTCCGGGGGCCGGACGGCGCCCCCGCCGTGGAGACGTACGGCATCACCGGCATGGCGCACGGCCAGCCCGTCGACCCCGGCACGGGCGGCGAGCAGTGCGGCACGGCCGGGGCCAACCTCCTGGACGTCGGCCTCTGCGCGGCCTACCGCCTCGGCCGCGCCTGGGGCCTCGACACCTGACCCGGGCCGTGCGGCCGCAGGCGTACTCATGGAGCCGGACGCCACAGAGCCGGTGGTGACTGTGGTGGCCGACCCCATGGGCACGCCTCCGCGCCGACCCTAGGTTTCCGGCTATGACCAGCGGACCTCACCTCAACTCCGGCGCCCGCGGGGCCCCTTCGGCGGCCGTGGACCTGCGCGGCCGCACCGCCCTCGTCACCGGCGGCGGCAGCGGCATCGGCCGCGCCTGCGCGACGGCCCTCGCGGCGGCGGGCGCCGACACGCACGTCGTGGACATCGACGCGGCCGCCGCGAAGGCCGTCGCCGACGCCGTCGGCGGCCACGCCCACACCGCGGACCTCGCCGACGCGGAGGCCATCGCGGCGCTGCCCACCGCCGTCGACGTGCTCGTGAACAGCGCCGGGCTCCAGCACGTCGCCCCGCTCACCGACTTCCCGCCCGCGCGGTTCACGCTCATCCAACAGGTCATGGTCACCGCCCCGTTCCTGCTCCTGAGGCAGACCCTGCCGCACATGTACGCGCGGCGCTGGGGCCGCGCCGTCCACATCTCCAGCGTCCACGGCGGGCGCGCGAGCGCCTTCAAGAGCGCCTACGTCGCCGCCAAGCACGGCCTCGAAGGCCTCAGCAAGGTCGCCGCCGTCGAGGGCGCCCCGTACGGCGTCACCAGCAACTGCGTCAGCCCCGGCTACGTCCGCACCCCCCTCGTCGAGGGCCAGATCCACGACCAGGCCGCCGCCCACCGCGTCAGCGACGACGCCGTGGTGAGCGACGTGCTCCTGGCCCGCTCCCCGATGAAGCGACTCATCGAACCCGAGGAGGTCGCCGCGGCCGTCCTGTGGCTGTGCGGCCCGCACGCCGGGTTCGTCACCGGGACCTCCCTGCCGCTGGACGGCGGCTGGACCGCGACCTGACCACGACGGCCCCGCACTCCCCGCGCTCCCCGCACCCCGCACTCCCCGGCACCCGCACCTCAGCGCCCCGCACGACCCGCCCGGACACGTCCCCGTCGAACACCTGGAAGTGGCGCCATGGCCTCCCTGCCCAGCACCCCGCCCCCGCGCACGAGCCTGCCCCGCGTCGTCGCCGCGAGCCTGGTCGGCACCACCATCGAGTGGTACGACTTCTTCCTCTACGGCTCCGCCGCCGCGCTCGTGTTCAACGACCTGTTCTTCCCCACCGCCGACCCGCTCACCGGCACCCTCCTCGCCTTCATCACCTACGCCATCGGCTTCCTCGCCCGGCCGCTCGGCGGCGTCGTGTTCGGGCACTTCGGCGACAAGGTGGGCCGCAAGAAGCTGCTCGTCCTGAGCCTGCTCCTGATGGGCGGCGCCACCTTCGCCATGGGCCTGCTGCCCACGTACTCGGCCATCGGGGTCGGCGCCCCCGTCCTGCTCACGCTGTTGCGGCTCGTGCAGGGCTTCGCGCTCGGCGGCGAGTGGGGCGGCGCCGTCCTGCTCGTCTCCGAGCACGGGGGCGCCGCGCACCGCGGGTTCTGGGCGGCCTGGCCGCAGTCGGGCGCCCCGGGCGGCAACCTGCTCGCCACCGGCGTGCTCGCGCTGCTCGCCGCCGTGCAGTCCGAGGCCGCCTTCGAGTCCTGGGGCTGGCGCATCCCGTTCCTGCTGTCCGGCGTCCTGGTGATGGTCGGCCTGTGGATCCGCATCTCCGTCAGCGAGTCACCGCTGTTCCTCGAAGCGCGCGCCAAGGCCGAGGCCGCCGCCGCGCGCGGAGCCAAGGAGGAGACGCCCGTCGTCGAGGTGTTCCGCACCAACTGGCGGCAGGTCCTCACCGCCATCGGCACCCGCTTCGGCGAGAACATCTCGTACTACGTCCTCACCTCCTTCGTGCTCGTCTACGTCACCAAGCACCTGGACCTGCCCAAGAGCACCGCCCTGAACGCCGTCCTCATCGGCTCCGCCGTGCACTTCGCCGCCATCCCCGCCTGGGGCGCGCTGTCCGACCGGATCGGGCGACGCCCGGTGACGCTCATCGGATCGGTGGGCATGGCGCTGTGGGCCATTGTCTTCTTCGCGCTCGTCGACTCCGAGTCGTTCGCCGTGATCGCGGCGGCCGTCACCGTGGGACTGCTCCTGCACGGCGCCATGTACGGGCCGCAGGCCGCGTTCATCTCCGAGATGTTCGACACCAGGGTGCGCTACTCCGGCGCCTCCATGGGCTCGCAGCTCGCCTCCATCGTCGCGGGCGCGCTCGCCCCGATCATCGCGGTGGAACTCCTGAAGGAGTACGAGTCGTCGGCGCCCGTCGCGCTGTACCTGTGCCTGGCCGCCGTGGTCACCACCGTGACGGTGGCCCTCGCCCGCGAGACCCGGGGGCGGGACCTCGGCCACGCGGAGACGGCCGCGCAGGGGGAGACGGACGTACCAGCCGAGCCGGACGCGCCGGGCGAGCCGGGAGAGCCGGACGGGTCCGGGCAGCCGGGCACGCGGGCGGAGCCCGGCGCGCGCGGGCAGGCCACGGGCGCGCCCACGCCGGTACGCTCCGGCGACCCCTCCTGAAGCGACCCGCCGCCGAGGTCGTGGAGACCCACCGCACGTCGGAAGGCAGCCGCCCCATGGCATCCGCCCACGCCCGCCCCGGCACCCGCACCGCACCCGCCCCGGACGGCGCCGCCGCCACGGCCCTGCGGGAACTCATCGACCTGCTCGGACGGCACGCCCCGGCCGAGCAGTTCGCCCGCCCGGCGGCCGCGGCCCGGGCGGCCGGGGCGAACCGGGCGCAGCTCGCCCTGATCGACGAGGCCGCCGACGCGGCCCTCGCCGTCCGCCGCACCCTCGACCAGCACCGCCGCCGCGAGGCCGAGCTGTCCGCGCTCTTCGACACCGCGGGCGACCTGGCCGCCCTCACCGACCTGGACGCGGTGCTCCGCGCCATCGTGCGCAGGGCCCGGCTGCTGCTGCGCACCGACGTCGCGTATCTGACCCTCAACGACCCCGCCGCGGGCGACACGTTCATGCGCGTCACCGACGGCTGCGCCTCCGCCACCTTCCAGCAGCTGCGGCTCGGCATGGGCGAGGGCCTCGGCGGGCTCGTCGCCCAGACCGCCCGGCCCTACGCCAGCGCCGACTACCGCGTCGACACCCGCTTCCAGCACACCCGCGCCATCGACACGGGCGTCGGCGAGGAGGGCCTGCGCGGCATCCTCGGCGTGCCGCTGCGCGTGGGCAGCCGCGTCATCGGCGTCCTGTACGCCGCCGACCGCAGCCCCCGCGACTTCACCCCCGACCAGATCGCGCTGCTCGCCTCGCTCGCCGACCACGCCGCCGTCGCCATCGACGGCGCCCGCCTCCTGGAGGAGACGCGCGCCGCGCTCGTGGAGCTGAACACCGCGACGGCCACCGCGCACGCGCAGAGCGAGGCGCTGCGCCGCGCCGCCGAGACCCACGACCGGCTCACCGACATCGTGCTGCGCGGCGGCGACGTGGCCGACGTCGCCGAAGAGATCGCCGCGCTCCTCGACGGCGGCCTGGTCATCCAGGACGCCGACGGCACCGAACTGGCCCGCGTGGGCGCCGACGCGCCGACCCCGCCCGCGCGCGGCGTCGCCGCGTCCCGCTCCGGCGGCCGCGCCGTGCCCGTCGACGGGGTCTGGGTCTCCGCCGTGCTCGCCGGGCCCGAACTCCTCGGCAGCATCGCGCTCGGCGGCCGCCCCGACCTGACCGACAGCGACCGGCGCCTGTTCGAGCGCGCCAGCCTCGACACGGCACTGCTGCTCCTGCTGCGCCGCACGGTGGCCGAGGCCGAGGACCGGGTGCGCGGCGAACTCCTCGACGACCTGCTCACCGCCGCACACGCCGGTGACCCGCGCCGCACCGAACGCCTCGCCCTGCGCGCCCGCCGCCTCGGCGTGGACCTCACCGAGCCCACCGCCGTGCTCGTCCTGCACGGCGAACCGGACCTGCGCGCCCGCCTGGCCGCCCGCGCGATACGCCACGCCCGCACCCTGCGCGGCCTCGCGGGCCCGCAGGGCGGCCACGTCGTGCTGCTCGCCCCCACCGCCGCGCCGGGCCCGCTCGCCGAGCGCCTCGCCGCCGAACTCGGCGAGGCGCTCGGCGCCCCGGTGACCGTCGGCGCCGCGGGCCCCGCCACCGGGCCCGCGCGGCTGCCCGCCGCCCACGCCGAGGCCCGGCGCTGTCTGCGGGCCCTGACCGCCCTCGGCCGCGCGGGCGAGGGCGCGAGCCTGCCGGACCTCGGCTTCGTCGGGGTCCTGCTCGGCGACCGTACGGACGTCGCCGGATACGTGGAGCGCGTCCTCGGGCCCGTCCTCGCCTACGACGCCCGGCGCGGCACCGACCTCGTCCGCACCCTGGAGGCCTACTTCGACCAGGGCGCGAGCCTGTCCCGCGCCAAGGACGTGCTGCACGTCCACGTGAACACCGTCGTGCAGCGCCTGGAGCGCACCGCCCGGCTCCTCGGCGCCGACTGGAACACCCCCGACCGCGCCCTGGAGCTCCAACTCGCCCTGCGGCTCAACCGCCTGAGCCGCTAGCCGAAGCCCCGTCCGGCCTGGCCGCGCGGTCCCTGCGCGGCTGCGCGGGCACGCCGTCCAGGGTGCCCGCGGGCAGCGGTTCCTCCGCGCGCCCCGGTCCGGTGCCGACCGGGTCCGTGCGGTACTGGTGCGACTGGAGCTCGAACAGCTCCCGGAAGACGCCCGGCCCGTCGGTGGCCATGAGCGTGGCGAAGTCGCCGTGCTCGACGAGCCTGCCCTCCGCCAGGACGAAGATGACGTCGGCCTCCTTGACGCTGTGCAGCCGGTGCGTGACCAGGACGATCGTCTGGTCCGCCGAGGCCAGGGCGCGGATCTTGTCGAAGGCGTCGATCTCCGCGGCCGGGTCCATGCTGCTGGTGGGCTCGTCGCAGATGAGGATGGCCGCGTCCCGGAAGTAGGCGCGGGCCAGGGCGACGCGCTGCCACTGCCCGCCGGAGAGGTCGACGCCGCCCTCGTAGCCCTTCTCGCACAAGGTGTCCCAGCCGTGCGGGAGTTCGTCGAGGACGCGGTGGGCGTCGGCGTACGCGGCCGCCGCGTCCAGGCGGGCGGCGTCGTGGAACTCGGCCGGGCGGCTGATCGCCACGTTGGCGCGGGCCGTGAACGGCCACCGCTGGAAGTCCTGCGGCACCAGCGCCACATGCCCGAACACGTCGTCGCGCGCCAGTGCGCGCAGATCGGTGCCGTCCCAGGAGACCGTGCCCGCGGACGGCAGGTACAGGCCCGCGAGGAGCTTGCTGAGGGTCGTCTTGCCGGAGCCGTTCGCCCCGACCAGAGCGATCACCTGGCCCTTGCGGACGGTGAGGGACACACCGTCGAGCGCGTCCCGCTCACGGCCGGGGTAGCGGAACGTCACCCGGTCGAAGGTGATCTCGGCGGGCGGCTCGGGCACCGCCGCGCCCGTGGCCGGGATGGCCCGCCGCCTGGCCTCCTCGCGGGCCCGGATGAGGTCCGTCATGAACAGGCTCTGCTCGTAGAGGTGGTGGATGTTCGTCACCAGGCGCCGCAGCCCCGCCGTGCCGCTGGTCAGCGCGAGCACGGCCGTCGCGCCCGAGGCGAGCGGCATGTGGCCGTGCGTCAGGAGCCAGGCGAGCAGGGCGTACGTCGCCGCCGCCGTCAGGCCGGACAGGGCCGACGTGCCGAGGTCGGTCCTGGCCTCAAGGTGTGCCAGGCGCGTCTGCTCGTCCGAGGCCTGGGCCGCCATCCTGTCGAACTGGTCGAGGAGGAAGGGGCCCGCGCCGTGCACCCGGAGCTCGGGCGCCGCGTCCTGCGAGATCAGCAGCCTGCGCAGGGCGCCCAGTTGCCGCACGTGCTCCAGCCACACCTGCACCGACTCGTACGTCCGGCGCGCCGCCCGGACCGTGCCCCACGCCTTCGGCACGACCACGGCGACGAGCAGCGGAAGCAGCGCCGGGTGCAGCACGGCGAGGACCCCGCTGACGGCGAGGAGCGCCATCGCGGCCTCGACGATGCCGAGGGTGTGCTCGATGAGGCGGCGCGCCGCGGTCTGGCCGTGCTGCCCGGAGTCGAGGGCCGCGTGGAAGTCGGCGCGCTCCATGTGCTCCATCTCGACCCGGATGACGTGCTTGAGCATGGAGAGGGCCGCGATGCGCTCCACCTTGGGGCCGAGCCGGCCCGAGGCCGCGAAGGACACGGCCCGCAGCGTCGCCGCGAGGGCGCTCGCGGCGGCGACCCCCAGCAGGGACGGCACCGCGTCCTGCACCCGGTCGGCCGTCGGGCCCGCCGCGAACAGGGACACCAGGACGCGGTTGGTGGCGAGCAGACCGAACGCGGTGGCGGCGGCCTGGCCCAGCTGGGCCACCGCGACCACCACCAGGGCGATCGGGTCGGCCCGCCAGCCGAGGACGGCCGTGTGTCCGATGAGCGTGGGAATCTGCCGCAGGATGGTGAAGAACGACGTCCTCAGCTGCGCACCCTCGTGCACGGTCCATCCCCACGCACTGCGCAACCGCCCCCCGAAGAGGAGCTGTTCGGGCGGTGCGTGCCCGGGCGGCGGGGTGAGGCCCTCGCCCTCCCGGTCGCGCCGCCGCTTGCGCGCGCGGGCTCGTGCTGGATGGTGCTGCCGCACATTGCCTCCCCGGTGTCCGTGGTCCCGTTGGGTGCTGGGACCACCTTCCCCGGGGAGCGGCCCCGGCGGGGTACTGCGGGCACAATCTGCGCGGGATGGGGTGAAATCGGCCTGGAATGGCGGTAGTCAGGGCCCGAAGTGCGCTCGTGCGGCGGTCACGTGTCGGAGGCATCGCCCTGCGGCGCGGCCGCGTCCGGGACCAGGACGACCTTGCCCGTGACGGTGCCGGACTCGGCCAGGCGCAGGGCTTCGGCCGCCCGGGACAGCGGCACGCGCGCGGCGACCTGCGCGGTCAGGCTGCCGTCGGCAAGGAGCGCGAAGACCTGCTCCAGGTCCGTGCGCAGCCGTGCGCGGAAGGCGTCGGCGCGGCGCCGCCCGGCCCAGATGTTGTAGAAGTGCGCGCGCCGGGAGTTCGGCAGCGCCTGCCACAGCGCGAGGCGCGCGAACAGCTTCAGGACCGGGGCCTTCGACGACCCCGCCACGTCACGGGTGGACGCCGTGCCGTACGACACGAGGGTGCCGCCGGGCGCGAGCAGCCGGAACGACTCCACGATCCCCTCGCCGCCCACGTGGTCGAAGACCGCCCGCACCCCGTCCGGCGCGAGCCCGCGCAGACGTCCGTACAGCTCGGGGTCGCGGTAGTCGACCGGCGTGACGCCGAGCCGGCGCAGCGCGTCGTGGTGGCGGGGCGAGGCGGTGCCGAGGACGCGGGCGCCCGCGATCCGGGCGAGCTGCGCGAGCGCGGAGCCGACGCCGCCGTTCGCGCCGAGCACCACGACGGTGTCGCCCGCCCGGACCTTCGCGGTGCGGTGCAGCATCTGCCAGGCGGTGACGCCGTTCACCACGAGCGTCTCGGCGTCCGCGGACGCGACGGACTCCGGTACGGGCACGAGGTCGGCGGCGGCCACCGCGACGTGGCTCGCCCAGCCGCCGGTCTTGGTCAGCGCGGCGAACCGGCCCCCGACGAGCGCGGGATCGACGCCGGGCCCGGTGGCCACCACGCGCCCCACCAGGTCGTAGCCCGGCACGAAGGGGAACGGCGGCTGGTCGAAGTACTTGCCGCGGCGCATCTGCTGCTCGGCGAAGGAGACGCCGGTGGCCTCCATGGCGAGCAGCGCCCGGCCCGGCGCCGGGGCCGGGCCGGGCCGCCGGCGCACGGTGAGCCCGTCGGGCTCGACGACGCCGGGCAGGACGACCTCGGTGGCCGTGGCCACGGCCGGGGCGGTGGGTGAGGTGGTCTTGGCCATGGGTGGTCCTCTTTCGCAGGAGTCAGGTGCACGCTGTAGTTATAAGCTCTAACGTAAGCATGCACCTCTACCGCGGAGGCCGTCAAGGAGGGCGATGCCCACCGGGCCGATCCGCGGCGGCCCGCGCGGGGCAGGATGGGAGGGCCGCGCGTACGCGAACCGCGTGGGACCCGTCCAAGGAAGGTGCGGCGATGGAGAACCCGGCCCCCGGCCAGCTCACCCCCGAACAGCACGCCCCCGGCCGGCTCGCGCTCGCCACCGCCACGCCCGACGACTGGCGCGTCGTCACCGGCTGGGCGGCGGACGAGGGCTGGAACCCCGGGCTGCGGGACGCCGAGTCCTTCTTCGCCCAGGATCCGGAGGGCTTCTTCATCGGCCGCGTCGACGGCGAGCCGGTCTCGGCGGTCTCCGTGGTCAACTACGGCGCGGCGTACGCGTTCCTCGGCTTCTACCTCGTCCGCCCCGACGCCCGCGGCCGAGGCCACGGCATCGCCACCTGGCGCGCCGCGCTCGCGCACGCCGGGGACCGCACGGTGGGCCTGGACGGCGTACCGGCGCAGCAGGACAACTACCGCCGCTCCGGCTTCGCACACCGCCACGACACCATGCGCTACGTCGGCCCGGCGACGGCGTCCGGACCGGTGCCCGCGCACGTGCGCCCCGCCGCCGAGGTCGGGCACGAGGCCCTGCTGGCGTACGACGGCTCCTGCTACCCCGCGGACCGGCCGAGGTTCCTCGCCGCCTGGCTGGGCACGCCCGGCCACCGCGCGTTCGCCTGCGTCGACGGCGGCCGCGTCACCGGGTACGGGGTGGTGCGCCCGGCGCGTGACGGCGTACGGATCGGGCCGCTGTTCGCCGACACCCGCGCGGACGCCGAAGCGCTCCTGGACGCGCTGACCGCCGATCTCGACGGGGCGCTCGTCTCCATCGACGTGCCCGAGTCCCACGCGCCCGCGGTCGCCCTCGCCGAGGCCCGCGGCATGAAGCCGACGTTCGCGACGGCCCGCATGTACACCGGTCCGGTACGGGAGTTCGCGCGGGACAAGGTGTTCGGGATCACCACCCTGGAGCTGGGCTGACGGGCGCGCGGGTCAGGTCACGGTGAGCCGCCGCTTGCCCTTGGCCGTGGAGCTGTTGCCCACGTAGACGTCGAACGCGCCCTGCTCGACGAGGAACTCCCCGCGCGGGTCGTTCGTCCAGAAGCCCAGGTCGTCGGCGCCGAGCCGGAAGCGCACGGTCCGTGAGGCGCCCGCGGCGAGCGTCACCCGGCGAAAGCCGCGCAGCCTGCGCACCGGCTGCGCGATGCTCGCCGCGAGGTCGTGGACGTACAGCTGCACCACCTCGTCGCCCTCGCGCGCACCGGTGTTGGTGACCGTGACGGACACCTCGACGGTGTCGCCCGCGCGCAGCGCGCGGGCCGGCACGTCGGCGCGGCTGAGCCGCGGCTCGCCGAGCGCGAAGGCCGTGTAGCTGAGCCCGTGGCCGAACGCGAACTGCGGGTCCGGCGGCAGGTCCAGATACTTGGAGGTGTACTTGTTGTCGGCGGCGTACGGGCGGCCCGTCGACTCGTGGTTGTAGTGGACCGGGATCTGCCCGACCGCGCGGGGGAAGGAGACCGGCAGCTTGCCGCCCGGGTTGACCTTGCCGAACAGCACGTCGGCGATGGCGTTCCCGGCCTCCAGGCCCGGATGCCAGGCCTCCAGGACGGCGGGCGCGCTCTCCAGCCAGCCGCCGACGGTCAGCGGGCGGCCGTTCACGAGCACCACCACGAACGGCTTGCCCGTCGCCGCGACGGCCTCGATCAGCTTCTCCTGGGCGCCCGGCAGGCCGATGTCGGCGCGCGCCGCGGCCTCCCCGCTCAGGGCGGGCGGCTCGCCCACGACGACGACCGTCACGTCGGCGCCCCGCGCGGCCGCGACCGCCGCCGGGATGCCGCCGGTGTCCTCGCCCGCGGCGTCGACCCCGCGGGCGTACGTCACCTGCGCACCGGGCGCGGCCCGCCGGACGGCGTCGAGGACCTTCACCGACGGGTACTTCTTCGCCGCGGCCGGGACCACCCAGGTGCCGAGCAGGTCGTCGGAGTCGGCGAACGGGCCGACCACGGCGAGGGACGCCACCGAGCTCTTCAGCGGCAGCGTCGCCCGGTCGTTCTTCAGGAGCACCAGACAGCGGGCGGCCGTCGCCCGCGCGGCCGCGCGCGTCGCGGGGGTCGGCCCGGTCACGGCCGCGCCCTCGGCCTCGTCGACGTAAGGGTCGTCGAAGAGCCCGAGGGCGAACTTCAGGCGCAGGATCCGCGCCACCGCGTCGTCCAGGCGGTGTGCGCTGATCCCGCCCTCGCGCAGCAGCTGCCTGCCGTGCTCGCGCAGGGTGGTGCTGACCATCTCCATGTCGACGCCCGCGGTGAGCGCGAGCCGGGCCGCCGCCGCGCCGTCCTCGGCGAAGCCGTGCGCGATCAGCTCCTGCACGCCGGTCCAGTCGCTGACGACGAACCCGTCGAAGCCCCACTCCTTCCTGAGCACGTCCGTGAGCGTGTGCGCGTTCCCGTGCGCCGGGACGCCGCCGACGGTGTTGAAGGAGGCCATGACGGTGGCCACGCCCGCGTCCAGGGCGGCCTTGAACGGCGGCAGGTACAGATTGCGCAGCCGCGACTCGGACACGTCCACCGTGTTGTAGTCGCGGCCGCCCTCGGCGCCGCCGTACGCGACGAAGTGCTTGGCGCAGGCGGCGAGCCGGTCCTTCGCCGCGTGGTCCCGGCCCTGGTAGCCCCTGACCTTGGCGGCGGCGAACTCGGCCGTGAGGTAGGGGTCTTCGCCGCAGCTCTCGGCGATGCGGCCCCAGCGCGGCTCGCGCGTGACGTCCATCATCGGCGAGAACGTCCAGTGCACGCCGTTCGAACGGGCCTCCCGCGCGGAGACCTCCGCGTCGGTGCGCGTCACCGCGGGGTCGAAGCTCGCCGCCTGCGCCAGCGGGATCGGGAACGTCGTCCAGAAGCCGTGGATGACGTCGAGCCCGAAGAGCAGCGGAATGCCGAGCCGGGACTCCTCGACGGCGATGCGCTGCAACGCGTTGGTGGTCTTCGCGCCGAAGACGGAAAGGACGGAACCGAGGCGGCCCGCCCGCGCCGCGTCCTCGACGTCCTTGGTCGCGCCGCCGCCGGGCCCGGTGTCCCAGGCCCACGCGAGCTGCTGGAGCTGCCCCAGCTTCTCTTCGACCGTCATACGGCCGAGCAGCTCCTCCACCTCGCGGCCGCGGCGGCCGGGCCGGGGCGCGGCCTCGGCGACCGTGCTGTTCAGGGCGCCGCCCGCGACGGCCGCGCCACTCACCACGGACAGTCCGGACAGCAGCGTGCGCCTTCGTAGCTCTCGCATGTGTTCGCCTTCTCACGTCACAGTGGGGGCAAGCGGGGGAGTGGCCACAAGAATTGAAGCGAAAGTACGTGGTGGGTACAGGAGGGTCAAGGGAGGCGACAGAGGCAGTCGAGTGCTTCCGTCCGCCCTTGACCTCAATATTGGTTGAGGTCCTACGGTTTCTCCCATGAGCATGGAAACCACGGCGTGGACGCAGATGTACAGCGTCATGAACGCCCAGCAGGAACGCCGCCCCTTCGCCCGCGCGACACTGCGCCGCATCGCCGCCTTCGCCGGCCCGCACCGCCGCCGCATCACGCAGTTCGTGCTCCTGAGTGTCGTCACCGCGGTGCTCGCCGTGGCGACCCCGATCCTCGCCGGGCACGTCGTGGACGCCATCGTCTCCGGCGCCGACTCCTCGCTCGTCGTCCGGTACGCCCTGTTCATCGCCGTGATCGCGATCGCCGAGGCGGCCCTCGGCATCCTCAGCCGCTGGCTGTCGGCGACGCTCGGCGAAGGCCTGATCCTCGATCTGCGCACGGCCGTCTTCGACCACGTGCAGCGCATGCCGGTCGCGTTCTTCACGCGGACCCGCACCGGGGCGCTCGTCAGCCGCCTCAACAACGACGTGATCGGGGCGCAACGCGCCTTCAGCAACACTCTTTCGGGTGTCGTCGCCAACGTCGTCACGCTGCTGCTGACCCTCGGCGTGATGCTCGCCCTCTCCTGGCAGATCACGCTGCTCGCCCTCGTCCTGCTGCCGGTGTTCGTCCTGCCCGCGCGGCGCATGGGCACCCGCATGGCCCGGCTCCAGCGGGAGGCCGCCCACCACAACGCCGCCATGGGCACCCGGATGACCGAGCGCTTCTCGGCGCCCGGCGCGACCCTCATCAAGCTCTTCGGGCGGCCCGCCGACGAGTCCGCGGAGTTCGCCGAGCGGGCCGCCCGGGTGCGGGACATCGGGGTGCGCACGGCCATGGCCCAGTCGGCGTTCATCACCGCCCTCACCCTGGTGTCGGCCCTCGCGCTCGCCCTCGTCTACGGCCTCGGCGGGTACTTCGCGCTCGAAGGCTCCCTGGAGGCCGGCGCCGTCGTCTCGCTCGCCCTGCTCCTGACCCGTCTGTACGCGCCGCTGACGGCCCTCGCGGGCGCCCGCGTCGAGGTGATGAGCGCCCTCGTCAGCTTCGAGCGCGTCTTCGAAGTGCTCGACCTGAAGCCGCTCATCGCCGAGAAGCCGGACCCGGAGCGGGTGCCCGAGGGCCCCGTCGCCGTCGAGTTCGACGACGTCCGCTTCGGCTACCCCGCCGCCGACAAGGTCTCCCTCGCCTCCCTGGAGGAGGTCGCCTCCCTCGACGGACGCGGCGGCGCCGAGGTCCTGCACGGCCTGTCCTTCCGCGCCGAGCCCGGCCAGACGGTCGCGCTCGTCGGCTCCTCCGGCGCGGGCAAGTCCACGATCGCGCAGCTCCTGCCGCGCCTGTACGACGCCGACGCGGGGACCGTGCGCGTCGGGGGCGTGGACGTGCGCGACCTGTCCGCCGACTCGCTGCGCGACACCATCGGCATGGTCACCCAGGACGGTCACCTCTTCCACGAGTCCGTCCGCGCGAACCTGCTGCTCGCCCGGCCCGGCGCCGCCGAGGACGACCTGTGGGAGGTGCTGCGGAGGGCCCGCCTCGACGACCTCGTGCGGTCGCTGCCCGACGGGCTCGACACCGTCGTCGGCGAGCGCGGCTACCGGCTCTCGGGCGGCGAGCGGCAGCGCATGACCATCGCGCGCCTGCTGCTCGCCCGGCAGCGAGTCGTCATCCTCGACGAGGCGACCGCGCACCTGGACAACACCTCCGAGGCGGCCGTCCAGGAGGCCCTCGCCGAGGCCCTGGCCGGGCGCACCGCCGTGGTCATCGCCCACCGCCTGTCGACCGTCCGCTCGGCCGACCAGATCCTCGTGGTCGAGGAGGGGCGGATCGTGGAGCGGGGCACGCACGAGGAGCTGCTCGCGGTGGACGGCCGCTACGCGGAGCTGTACCGGACGCAGTTCCTCGCCGGCGACGACATGGGCGTGGCGGCCTAGCCCCCGCCACCTCTGAAAACCCCGCGGCCCCGCCCCCTCTTGGGGGCGGGGCCGCGGGGTTGTGAGGCGGGACGGAGCTACGCGGTCTTCTTCTCGTACGTCAGGAACACGGTGCCGCTGTCCAGGGCGTCCACCCCGGTGCGCTCCCAGAGGGTGGGGTCGAAGGGGGCCTTCTCGCCGAACAGGGGGATGCCCGTGCCCACCGTGAGGGGGGCGAGCTTGATGACGAGGCGGTCGATCTCTGTGTACAGGGTGCCCGCGAGCGCGCCGCCGCCCACGAGCCACAGGCCCTTGCCGGGCTCGCGCTTGAGGGCGCGGACCCGCTCGGCCGGGTCGGTGGCGACGAGCTCGACGTTCGGGTCGGGGCTCTCGGTGAGGGTCCGGCTGAAGACGAGGTGCCGCAGGTGCGGGTAGCAGTCGGTGAATCCGGCGTCCAAGCCGTTCTGATACGTGTGGCGGCCTTCGAGCATCGTGTCGAAGTGGGTGCCCTCGGCGGTGATGCCGAGCGCGGCCCTGGCCTGGACGGGGAGCGTTTCGGGGTACTTCCCGGCGAGCAGCCCGACGTAGTCCTCGCTCACGGGCCAGAAGCCGTCGGGCCCGGTGGGGTCGGAGGCGTCGGGTCCGGCGATGTGGCCGTCGAGGGACATCGCGATGAAGTAGGTGAGCTTGCGCATACGGGCTCCGGAGGTGAGAAGGGGTCGCTGGCCACGACCTCGGACGGACTGCGGACGGGCCCCGACGGAGCGCGCACGATGCGCCCAGAGCACATCGGGTGATGTACTCTGTGTGCAGTGGTTAGAACGTAGTACTTCACTTGAAGTGGTGTCAAGGGAATCGAGAAGTCGTCATGAGGCAGAACCCCGCCCGCCGTACCGCCCTCCTGGACGCCGCGATCGAGGTGCTCGCGCGCGAAGGCTCCCGCGGGCTCACGCTGCGCGCGCTCGACGCGGAGGCGGAGGTCCCCAAGGGCACCGCGAGCAACTACTTCGCCAACCGTGCGGAGCTGCTCGCCCAGGCCATGCGGCGCATCCAGGAACGCCTGATGCCCGCGCAGGACGCGCTCGCCGACACGATGCGCGAGAAGCCGTCCACGGAGCTGGTGGTCACGCTGCTCGGGCAGCTCGTCGAACGGATGCGGGCCGACCGCAGCAGCCATCTGGCCCTGCTCGAAATGCGCCTGGAGGCCACCCGCCGCCCCGAACTCCACGCCGAGCTCAGCCGGTTCATGGCCGATCAGCTGGAGGGCAACATCGGCTTCCACCTGGACGCGGGCCTGCCCGGCGACCGCACCGGCGTCGTCCTGCTCTACCTCGCCATGCTCGGCCTGATCGTCGACGACCTGACGGTGCCCGAGCTGCTCACGCCGTTCTCCGTCGACACGCTCATCGAGGAGCTGGCCCGGCGGCTGCTGCGCTGACCGTGCGCGAAGGGCCCTGGTAAGGGGCGGTTAGGGGTACTCGGGCGCCGGTGCGCCGCCCTACTGTGGAACGCGGAAGAGCCGCTTGCCGTGCCGCGGGGCTCTTCGGCCAGGACCGGTTCCGGAGCGGCGACTCCTTCCCTTTCCCCCAGGGAAGGACCTGCCGCTCCGGGCCGGTGTGCCCGCCGTTGCGCCGCTCAGCCCCCGGGGCGCAGCGTGATCGCGGTGAGGACCAGGCCGTTGTACGCCAGCCAGCGGCCCGTGAGTTCCTGGGGAAACCCGAGGTCCCGTACGGGCGGCAGGATCCGCGCGGTGAACCCGCCCGCCCCCGGGTCCGCGGACCGGTGGAAGGTGACGTCGGCCTCCTCGAACCCCAGCGGCCTGCGCGTGAGCGGATACCAGGTCTTGTAGATGCTCTCCTTGGCGCTGAACAGCACCCGGTCCCAGCGCACCGCGGGCCACCGCTCAAGCTGTGCTCGTACGCGCACCTGTTCCGCGGGCAGCGCCACGGCCTCAAGGACCCCCTCCGGCAGCGGTTCGCCGGGCGTCGCGTCGATGCCGACCGAGCGGACGCGCGCGGCCGGGGCGACGGCGGCGGCACGGTAACCCGCGCAGTGCGTGATGCTGCCGACGACACCGGCGGGCCAGCGCGGTGAGCCCTTGACGTCGGGCAGGATGGCCGCGGCGGGCCGCCCCAGGTCCTGGAGCGCGCGGTGCGCGCAGTGGCGGCCCGTGGTGAACTCGCGCCGCCGCGCCTCCACCGACCGGGCGATCAGGGCCTCTTCGTCGGGGTGCAGGACGACGCCCTCCGGGTCGTGGGTGCACTCGCGGCAGACCACGTCCTCGGGGACGATCCGCGCGAGGAGCGACGGCGGCGCCCCGCGCACACCGGTGTCCGCCGCGTGGCCGTGGCCCGTACCGCCCCGCGGTGCGCCGGCGTTCACGGCGTGCCCTCCTTCTCGCGGTCCTGGTCCTCCCGGTCCTCCCTCTCCTCGTGGGCGAGCGCGGTGTCCGCGTCCTTGGTCCGGCCGCGTGCGGGCAGGTAGACGAGCAGTTCGGTGGCGACGAAGCGCACGACGAACGTCGTCAGGAGGGCGATCGCGGTGGCGGGCAGGACCGCCATGTCCGCGCCGTCGACGAGCAGCGCGATGAGGGGGATGCGCAGCAGCAGATCGGCGTTGGCGAGCAGCGCGAAGCGACCGAGGCGGTCGGCCCAGTGGCGGTGCTCGCGCCGGCCGCGGAAGAGCAGCAGGTCGATGAGGACGAAGTTCCACAGCACGCCGAACTGGTTGGCCACGATCTCGGCCGGGAGGTAGTGCAGCCCCATCGCCGTGAGCCCGGCCAGGCCGAGGAGGTTGGGCACGAAACCGGTCAGGCCGATGACGCCGAAGGCGACGATGCGGGCCACGGGGGTCGCGGTGCGCAGGGACACCAGGTGGTTCAGGAAGCGCAGGCCCTCGCGCACGGTCGACTTCGACTCGCCCGCGTACCGCTCCTGGAAGGAGAACGGCACCTCGGCGACCGTGCGCGGGCGGCAGCGGATGGCCAGTTCGAGCAGGATCTTGTAGCCCAGCGGCTTGAGGATGCCGGCCTGGGCGTGCACGGTGGCGCGGCGGATCGCGAAGAACCCGCTCATCGGGTCGCTGATGCCGCGCAGCGCGGAGGGGAAGAGGGACTTGGTCACCAGGGTCGAGGTGCGCGAGACCGCGACGCGGTAGCGGCCGGAGAGCCCGGCGTGGCTGCCGCCGCCCGCGTACCGGCTGGCGACGACGAGTTCGGCCCCCGTGCGGCGCCCCGTCTCGACGAGTTCGGGCATCAGTGACGGCGGGTGCTGGAGGTCGGCGTCCATGACGACGAGCCACTCCGAAGCGGCGGCCTTCATGCCCTCGACCACGGCTCCGCTCAGGCCGCCCGTCGGGGTGTCCCTGTGGATGACGTTCACGGGGAACGGGCAGGTGAGGGCGGCGCGCTCGATCGCGGCCGGGGTGTCGTCGGTGCTGTCGTCGACGAACAGGGCCTCGCAGTCCAGGTGCCCGGGCAGGGCCGCCGCGAGCCGCGTGAGCAGCTCCTCGACGTTGTCCGCCTCGTTGAACGTCGGGATGATCACGGTGACGGTGGTCCGCGTCCCGTCCGGGGCGAGGGGACCGAGGCCTTCGGACACCGCCGCGTCGGCGGCTCGTTCGGCGTCGGAGCCGGGGCAGGCGCCGGGCGCGGTCATCGGGGCACGCTCCCGGGTCGGAGCGCGCTCGGTGTCTGCTTCTTCGCCATCGTCGTCCTCTACGGGTCTGCGCGCGTGCGTCCCACGCGAGCGCGTCACATCGGCGTGCCCTGGCCGGCAGGCGTTTCCGGGAGGATCACGGGTGACCGCCCGTGGGGTCGTGGCACCGCGGGGCGCGTCGGGCCCGGGGAGGCGGGGTCGCCGACGACCGCTGGCGTCACCGTCGTACCGGTGATTCCTCCCGCCGGAGGCTAGCCGTGGCCCGTGGTGCCCTCCACCCCTATCCGTCCCCTAGGGCCTGTCCGGGCGGCGGGCCCGGCGCGCGCGGCGGTGAACCCGGGAGTGTGGCCCACCGCACAAAGAATGCTTTGTGGCGGCGGCCGGGGCGTTCGGCCGAGTTCGCATGTGCCCGGGGCGAGTTGCCCCTTCGGTTCGCGCCGCCAAAGCGCGCGGCGGCCCGGAAACGTGGCCGTAACAATGGGGTGCGGTCGGCATGCCGCCGCCCCGCCGCTCCCGGCCGTGCGGCGGGGCTTCCGCCGGTAACTCGGCCGGGACGCCGGGCGGACCGGTCGCGTCCCGGGAATTTTCACAGGGAATTTTGCCGTCGGATTACCGCTGGATTGTTTTTGGTTTCCGTTCGGGAGAGGCCCCGTTGGCGTGCCCGCGGACACGTTTGCCTAACGCGTTCTTAACGCCTGCCGCGGTGGAGTCGTGGATGGCCGACCGTCGATGGGCCGTCAAATCGGTGTGTGCCGCCGCGCTTTGGGTAGCCGGGACGGCGGGGGATCACGGGGCGGAGACCTGTGGGGCGAAGCCCCCGGGGGGTAGTGCCGGGTGTGCCGGGCTTGTCGGGATCGAGCGCTCATATGGGCTGTGGCCAGGCATGTTTCCGGACAGTGTGGCGCGATGGGTGCCAGGTCGCGGCGCCGTGGCCAGTTGAGTCTTCTCCTTTCTCACAATTGGAGTTTAAGGTTCCGTATGCCTCCGGCCGGTCGCCCGGGCCTATATCACAGACATGGCCGGAGTGGGGAGGGCTGAACGTTGCGAGTCATCGTGGATTTGGGGGGTGGGCTCGCTTCTTTCGGGGCTACCTCGCCGTCAAGTTTCAGTCATAGTTGTGTTGTTGACTGAGTGCCCCAAGAGCCCCGGCGGAGATATTTGGAATATGCCCTGGTATCCTGCTTCAGGCTCCTGAGGCAACTTGATGAGTGCGATATGCGAATAAGGCGCCCAGTGCAGTTTGCGATAATTTCTTACGGGGAGGAAACCGCACTATGAGCCTGGTCGAGCGAGTCGATGAGTGGGCTCTCTTGGAGGACGTTCTGGCGAACAGCGCGGAGCGGCCTTCCCGTGTTGTGTTGATAAGAGGCCCGGTGGCCACCGGCAAGAGCGAGTTGTTGAACAGCGTCGCCGACGAGGCGGAGGCGCGAGGCCTGACCGTGCTCAAGGCGACGGGTTTACGAGCCGAGCGCACCACGCCCATGGCGGTCTTCGGGCAACTGCTCCTCCACGCCGACCAGGTGGCGGAGCAGGACGCCGGAGCGACCGCGCGCGTGGCGCGTCTGCTCGACGACGCCAAGTTCACCGCCATGCTCCGCGACCCCGAGAGCGAGCGCGAGGAGCACGTACGCGCCCATGTGATGCGGTCCCTGACCATGGCCCTGCGGGCCCTGGCCCGCGGCGGACCGCTCGCCGTCCTCGTGGACGACGTCCAGTACGCCGACATCCCGTCCCTCCAGTGCCTGCAGTACGCCATGCGGGAGCTGCGGGCCAAGCCCGTCGTGTTCGTCCTCGGCCTGCGGACCGGTCCGCACGCCGAACGGCCCATGTTCAGCGCGGAACTGCTGCGCCACCCCCGCCTGACCCAGCTGCGGCTCACCACCCTCGGCGAGTCCGGCACCGCGGAGCTGCTGCGCGCGCACCTCGACGAGGCCGCGGCGCACGGCCTCGCGCCCGACGTCCACCGGCTCAGCGGCGGCAACCCCCTGCTGGTGCGGGCCCTGATCCACGACCTGCTCGCGCACGGGCCGCTCGACCACGACCAGCGGGCCACCGGGACCGGCGCCGACAACGCCCTGCCCACCGGGCGCACCGTGCCCGCGGGCGACGCCTACCGGCAGTCCGTGCTCAGCTGCCTGCACCGGGGCGAGGACGCCGTCCTGGCCGTCGCCCGCGGCATCGCGGTCCTGGACGACGCCGCCTCCGAGGCGACGCTCGCCGACCTGCTGGACCTCGACCGCGAGACCGTCGCGCGCGGCCTGCGCACGCTCGCGGCGGCCGGTCTCACCGACGAGGGCGCCTTCCGCCACCCCCTGGCGCGGACCGCCGTGCTCGACGACCTGACGCGCGAGCACCGCATCGGGCTGCACCGGCGCGCGGCCGTGCTGCTGCGCCGCCACGGCGCCGAACCGCCCGTCGTGGCCCGGCACATCGTCGCCACCGGCGAGGTCGAGGGCGTCGAGTCCCTCGACGTGCTGTGGGAGACGGCCACCCGCGCCCGGCGCGACGAGGACGTCTCGCTCGCCATCGCCTGCCTGCACCTGGCCGACGAGAGCTGCCCGCGCGGGGAGCGGCGCAGCGAGATCCTCGCCGAACTGGCCCGCCTCGCCTGGCGAGTGCGCCCCTCGACCCTCGGGCCGCACCTCGGCGCGCTGCGCGCCGCCTTCGACGAGGGCTGGCTCGCCGAGCAGGCCGTGCCCGTGCTGATCTCGGGCCTGCTGTGGCAGGGCAGGTTCGACGAGGCCGCCGAGGTCGCCCGCAAGGGCCAGGTCGCCTACGAGGGCGCCTCCGCCGTCAGCGGCTACCTGGCGTCCGGCGCGGTGCGCACCACCTACCCCACGCTGCGCGAGCGCATCGGCGCCGACAACTGGCCCGCGCCGCACAGCACCTGGGACGTCCTGACGACACCGGGCTGCGACGCCCGCGGCCGGGTCGGCGCCGCCCTGAACGCCGTCCTGTCCCGCGGCGTGGACCCGCACGCCGCCGACCTCGCCGAGACCGTCCTGCAGGGCACCCGGCTGAGCGACGCCACCCTGGAGACGCTCACCGCCGCCCTGTCGGTCCTCATCTACTGCGACCGCCTCGGCCGGGCCGCGCACTGGTGCGACGCGCTCCTTCGCGAGGCCACCCGGCTCGGCGGGCCTGGCTGGCAGGCGCCGCTGTCCGCGGTCAGGGCGACCATCGCCCTGCGCCAGGGCAACGCGCCGGACGCCGTGCGGTACGCGCTCACCGCCCTGTCGTGGATCTCGCCCCAGGGCTGGGGCGTCGGCATCGGCTCGATCCTGGCCACCCTGGTCTCGGCGCACACCGCGATGGGCCAGTACGAGCAGGCCATGGCCTATCTGGACCACCACATCCCGGAGGGCCTCCCGGAGACCCGCTACGGCCTGGAGCTCAGCTACGCGCGCGGTCAGCTGTACGCCGCCATGGGGCGGGTGCGTCCGGCCCTCGACGACTTCCTCACCTGCGGCGAGCTGATGACCCGCTGGGGCATCGACCAGCCGGCGCTGGTGCCGTGGCGGTCGGCGGCCGCGGAGATGCATCTGCGCACCGGCGGCGAGGCCGAGGCCGACCGGCTCGTCAGGGAGCAGCTGGCCAAGTGCGGTCCCGGGCAGTCCCGCACCCGCGCCCAGACGCTGCGCGTGCTCGCCGAGGTGTCCGGCCTGCGGCGGCACCACCACGCGCTGCACGAGGCGATCGAGGAACTGGAGAAGTGCGAGGACCGGCTTGAGCTGGTCAGGGCCCTGGGGGCGCTGAGCCGTTCCCATCACGCCCTGGGCGATCTGGGCCAGGCGCGGATGATGGCGCGGCGGGCGTGGCGCATCGCGCGGGACGCGCGGGCGGAGGCGCTGTGCGAACAGCTGCTGCCGTACGGCGACGGCGAGGCGGGCGCGGCGGAGCGCCCGGCGCGGGGCGACGAGGCCTGCCCGGCGGAGGAACTGACCGACGCGGAGCGGCGCGTGGCGTCCCTGGCGTCGTTCGGGCACAGCAACCGCGAGATCGCGCGCAAGCTGTTCATCACCGTCAGTACGGTCGAACAGCATCTGACGCGGGTCTACCGGAAGTTGAACGTCTCCCGCCGCAAGGATCTCCCGCACGATCTGCTGGCGGACACGGCGTGCTGAGCCGCCCGTGGCGTTCTGACAACGTTGTGCTGACCGCTGATGACCACCAGTGGGGGGTGGCGGCCGCGGTCGGCGCCCCTGCGGGCGCGAGGGTGCGGAGCTCCGTCAGCGGGCGGTCGGCAGACAGCCGCAGCGCACCTGTCCGTCACAGACCATGAACAGACGGTCCGTCATGCGCCGTGCCACCTCCCTGGAGGAAGAGGAGAACACCACGGTCCCGGTCGACGCCGCGTAACGGCTCAGGACCCGGTGGAGAATCGTCTCCGACACCTCGTCCACGTCGTCCAGGGGGCGGCACAGCAACAGCAGCTTCGGCACGTGCAACAACGCGCAGCCGACAGCGGTGCGCGAGCGCTGGCCCGGTGTGAGCCGGGCCACGGACGTGTGCTCCACGGCCCGCAGGCCCAGGGCTTCCGCTAAGTCCGTCGCGCGCCCGGCGGCGGTCTCCGGGGGCAGACCTTGGCGCAGACCGGCGGCCATCAGGGCATCGTGGACGGGCACTTCGGGCAACGGCATGCCCGCGGGGACCACCCCGACGAGGCGTCGCAGGGCATCGGGATCGGTCCGGGCGTCCACGCCGTGCACGGTCACGCGGCGGTCCGCACCGCCGTCGTCGAGCAGCCGGTCCAGGAAGCGGTCCGCCGAGTCGTCGTCCGAGACGACCGCGAGGCACGCGTGGCGCTCGACCCGCAGCAGGCGCTCGTGGCCGGGCGCCCCTTCGTGCGGCGCCGTCCCGGCGCCGTCCGCGCGCCGCACCTCCAGGGCCATCGGCTCCAGCCGGGCTCCGTCGGGCGCGGCGCCCGGACGGTGGTCGTGCACCGCGAACCTTCGGCTGTCCGGCCCTGGATGCATGAGGCCTCCTCTGGATAGTGATTGTTGAACAATTCGGCACGCGGGAACTGATCCGGGCGTGTGGTGCGGCCACCATAGATCATTTCAAGGCAGCCACTGAGTTTCGTACAGTCTTCAGGATCGAAGCCGCGCTACTAAAGTACTCATTGCGTCCCGTGCAACATTTCGTGCCCCTTGAGAACCCTCGTTCGGGAGCGCGTTACTGTGCTCCGAGCGTGAACGCAACAGTGACCGCGCGCGGTTCCGGGTGTGCCGACCATGTACATCTAGGAGCCGTAAGGGGATGTTGAGGGGTTTCTCCGTCCCCCGAAGGCACCGAGATAATCAAGGGCACCGTCAGACGTGCCGTGTATCGGAGGCGATTCGCGGGCCCGGCCGGCCCCCGTGGGGCAGGGTCACGGGCCGTGCTGATCGCGGACCTTCCTCCTGCTGCCGCAGCCCGGCTCCCCCCGCGGCCGTCTGGAACGTCCGCCGGGCCGGCCTCCACCACGGTCAGAGGAGTATCCGTTGGTTGCCCTCAACGGTAGTTCGCGTCTCGGAACAGCAGATTCCATAACCATGCTGGGCCCGGACTTTCCCTTCGCGTACGACGAATGGCTGGCGAGTCCGCACGGCCTCGGCGAAATTCCGGCAGCGGAGTTCGGCACGCCCGTCGCCGTGATCGGGGCGGGGATATCGGGCCTCGTCACCGCGTACGAGCTGATGCGTCTCGGGCTGCGGCCCGTCGTCCACGAGGCGGGCCCGGTCGGCGGGCGCATGCGCTCCGCCGCCTTCGAAAGCCGCCCGGACGCCGTGGCCGAACTCGGCGCCATGCGCTTCCCCGCGTCGGCGACGGCCCTGCGCCACTACATGGACCTCGTCGGCCTGCGCACCCGGCCCTTCCCCAACCCGCTCACCGAGGCCAGTGGCTCCACCGTCGTCGCCCTCGGCGACGACCGGCACTACGCCCGGCACGCGGGCGAACTCCCCGACGTCTACCAGGAAGTCGGCATGGCCTGGGACAAGGCCCTGCAGGAGCACGCCGAGCTGTTCGCCATGGACGACGCGATCCGCCGCCGCGACACCGCCGCCATCAAAGCCATCTGGAACCCGCTGGTACGCGCCCTGGACGACCAGTCCTTCTACGGCTTCATCGCTCGCTCGCCCGCTTTCCAGTCCTTCAAGTACCGCGAGATATTCGGTCAGGTCGGCTTCGGCGCGGGCGGCTGGGACACCGACTTCCCCAACTCCATCCTGGAGATCCTGCGCGTCGTCTACACCGGCGCGGAGGACGACCACCAGCTCGTCGTCGGCGGCTCTCAGCAGCTGCCGCTGCGCCTGTGGTCGCACGCCCCCGACGACCTCGCGCACTGGCCGGCCGGAACCTCCCTGGAGTCGCTGCACCGCGGCGGCCCCCGCGGCGGCGTCGCCCGCTTGGAGCGCGGCCCGCGCGGCATCACCGTCCACGAGCACGACGGCGCCGCCCACACCTACCCGGTGGCCGTCTTCACCCCGCAGAAGCGGACCCTGGTCACCAACGTCCGCTGCGACCCCGCGCTGCTGCCCACCCCCGTGTGGACGGCCGTGGAGCGCAGCCACTACATGGGCTCGTCCAAGCTCTTCGTCCTCGTGGACCGCCCCTTCTGGCGCGAGCGCGACCCGCGCACCGGCCGCGAGGTGATGAGCACGACCCTCACCGACCGCATGCCCCGGGGCGTCTACCTCTTCGACGAGGGGCCCGAGCGCCCCGGCGTCATGTGCCTGTCGTACACCTGGAACGACGACTCCCTGAAGATGGCCCCGCTGACCGCCGAGGAGCGCCTGGAGGGCGTCCTCGACGCCCTCGCCGCCATCTACCCGGACGTCGACATCCGCTCCCGCGTCATCGCGCCGCCCCGCACGGTGACCTGGGAGACCGACCCCCACTTCCAGGGCGCCTTCAAGGCGAACCTGCCGGGCCACTACCGCTACCAGCGGCGCCTGTTCACCCACTTCATGCAAGACGGCCTCGCCCGGGACCAGCGCGGCTTCTTCCTCGCGGGCGACGACGTCTCCTGGACCGCGGGCTTCGCCGAGGGCGCCGTCACGACCGGCCTCAACGCCTACTGGGGCGTCCTTCGCCACCTCGGCGGCGCCACCCAGCCGCTGAACCCCGGCCCCGGCGACCTGTTCGCCTCGCTCGCGCCGATCGACCTGCCCGAGGACTGACGGACGCGGCCGCCACGGCACGGGAAGGGCCCCGGAGCATCAGCTCCGGGGCCCTTCTTCCGTGTGCGCTCGGGGCGCTGCGGCTCTTCCGTGTGTGCTCGGGGCGCTCCGGCTACGACTGCGCGCGCCGCAGGAAGCCGCGGATGCCGATCGCCGCGAACAGCGCGATCGAGCCGACGAGCACGATCAGCGTGATCGGCAGCGGTACGTGCTCCACGTTCGGCGACGTCACGGCCCGCATGCCCTCACTGGCGTACGACAGCGGGTTGGCGCCGCAGATGACCTGGAACCAGCGGACCTCGTCGAGCGCCACGAGCGGGAACTGCGTCGAGCCCGTGAACAGCAGCGGCATCAGGACGAGCGTGAACATCACGTCCACCTTGTCGCTGTTCACGGACGTCCCCAGGCACAGGCCGATCGACGCCCCCGCGAGCGCGCCGAGCGCGGCGATCCCGAGAGCGGGCACCGTCCGGCTGATCGGCCACGACAGATCCAGGAGCACCATGCCGACCGGCGTCATCATCAGCGACGCCACGAATCCGTACAGCGCACCGAAAAGGATCTTCTCCACGGCCACCAGACGCAGCGAGATGGGCGAAAGGAGCCGGTCCTCGATCTCACGCGTGTACGAGAAGTCCACGACGAGCGGCAGCGCCGTGTTCTGCATGCCGCCGAGGAATCCGTTCAGGGCGAGCACACCGGGCAGCAGCACGGAGCTGTAGTCGCCGTCCACATAGCCCGCGTCGCTCAGCAGCACGCCGAACACGAACAGCGTGAAGAACGGCTGGATGATGGCCTGGCCGATGAACGTGGGGAACTGGCGCAGGGCGACGAACACGTCCCGCCACATGATGGCGCGGAAGGTGTGTATCTGGCGCGAGGGCCGCGAAGCCTGAGTCGTCGAAGCTGTCGCAGTCGTCGCAGTCATCGCAGATTCTTTCCGGTGAGGTGAAGGAAAACGTCTTCCAGGGAGACCTTTCCGATGCCGACATCGGTGACCCGGTAGTCCCGTTCGGTGAGCGCGGCCAGCGCCGGCTGCAGCGCCTCGACCGGCTCGGTGTCCGTGTAGATGCGGAACCGGCAGGCGTCCGCGGGCGGCGCCTCCGGGTCGACCTCGTCGACCTGACGCACCCCCGGCAGATCGGCGAGCAGCTTGGCCACCGGCGCCGGGCCCTGCGTCGAGCGCACCGTCAGGGCGAGCGTCGAGTGTGCGGGCAGCAGCGTGCCCAGGCCCTCGGGGGTGTCGAGGGCGAGCAGCGTGCCCCGGTCCACGATGCCGACGCGGTCGCAGAGCTTGGCGGCCTCGTCCATGTCGTGGGTGGTGACGACCACCGTCACGCCGCGCTCGGCGAGTTCCGCGACCCGCTCGTGCACGAACAGGCGTGCCTGCGGGTCGAGTCCGGTCGCGGGTTCGTCGAGGAACAGCACGCTCGGCCGGTGGATCAGCGCCCGCGCGATCATCACGCGCTGCACCTGCCCGCCGGACATGTCGTCGACCTTCGACTTGCGGTAGTCGGCGAGGCCCATCTGCTCCAGGAGCTCATCGGCCCTGCGCCGCCGCTCGGCACGCGGGATGCCGTGGTAGGTGGCGTGGAAGAGCAGGTTCTGCCGTACCGAGAGCGAGCGGTCGAGGTTGTTGCGCTGCGGTACCACCGCGAGCACCCGCTTCGCCTCTCTCGGCCGTGCGACGACGTCCACGCCGTCGATCAGGACCTCGCCCGACGTGGGCCGCACCCGGGTGGTCATCATGCCCACCGTCGTGCTCTTGCCCGCGCCGTTGGGACCGAGCAGGCCGAAGACCTCACCCCGGTGCACCTCGAAGCTCAGACCGTCGACCACGCGGCGTGCGTTGGCCGCGTACTGTTTCACCAGATTCTCAACCCGGACAGCGTATTCCACGCTGCTGACCCTAGAGGCGGGCGGGAATCCCGAACACCCCTGTATCTGCCCGGCCCCACGACCCCGTAGGGGGTTATTAGGGGTGGGGCTCGCGGAGGCGCACTGTTACCGTGCAACGGTATTGTGGGCAAATTTATCTGAAGTGCGGTCAGGAATACGGAGATTGATTTCCGGAACGCACTCCTGCGAATTTTCCCCGCGTACACGGTCGAGGTCATCCCCCGACCGACAGTCAGGCAATTCTGAAAGCCATCACGGCCGGTGCTACGGAGTGGAACAATGAGCGACTTCGAGGAAATCGCAGCCCATTCTCACCCGGAGGCCCGGCCGCACCCGGAAGACGCTTCCCGCGCGCCGGACCCCGCCGCGGACGACGCCCCCCGCCTGGCCGCCTCCGCCGCGGCGGAGGAACTGCGCGCCGCCCTCGAAGGCCGCCCGCGCGCTGAACAGGAGCGGCGTCTGCGCGCCGTCGTCACCGGGGAGGTCCTGGCGGTCCTCGGCGGCGCCGACGGCGAGCGCCCCTCCGGCGATCTGTCCCGCCCCTTCCTCGACCTGGGCCTCGACTCGCTCACCGCGGTGGAGCTGCATCGCCGCCTCCAGCGGGCCACCGGCCTCAAGCTGCCCGTCACCGCCGTCTTCGACTACCCCACCGCGGACGCGCTCGCCCGCCATCTGCGCGCCGAGCTGTTCGACAGCGCCGACGACGGCTACGTTCCCGCGATCCGTCGCGCCGACGACGAGCCCATCGCCATCGTCGCCATGAGCTGCCGCCTGCCCGGCGGCGTCGAGACCCCCGAAGAGCTCTGGCAGCTCGTCGCCGACGAGGTGGACGCCATCAGCGGCTTCCCCGCCGACCGCGGCTGGGACCTCTCCGCCCTGTACGACACCGACCCCGACCGGCCCGGCACGTCGTACGTCCGCGAGGGCGGCTTCCTGCACGACGCGGGCGAGTTCGACGCCGACTTCTTCGGCCTCTCGCCCCGCGAGGCCCTCGCCACGGACCCGCAGCAGCGCCTGCTCCTCGAAGCGTCCTGGGAGGCCCTGGAGCGCGCGGGCATCGACCCCGCGTCCCTGCGCGACTCCGGCACCGGCGTGTTCGTCGGCGCCGAGACCCAGGAGTACGGGCCCCGCCTCAGCGACGCCGGTGACGGCCTGGAGGGCTACCTCGTCACCGGGACCGCCGCCAGCGTCGCCTCCGGCCGCATCGCCTACACCCTCGGCCTCCAGGGCCCGACCATGACGGTCGACACCGCCTGCTCCTCCTCCCTGGTCGCGCTGCACCTGGCCGTTCAGGCGCTGCGCCAGGGCGAGTGCGCGCTCGCCCTCGCGGGCGGCGTCGTGGTCATGGCGTCGCCCGGCTCCTTCCTGGCCTTCAGCCGCCAGCGCGGCCTCGCGCCCGATGGCCGCTGCAAGCCGTTCGCGCAGGGCGCGGACGGCACGGCGTGGGGCGAGGGCGTCGGCATGCTCGTCCTGGAGCGCCTCTCGGACGCGCGGCGCAACGGCCACAAGGTCCTCGCCGTCGTGCGCGGCTCCGCCGTGAACCAGGACGGCGCCAGCAACGGTCTGACCGCCCCCAACGGGCCCGCGCAGCAGCGCGTGATCCGCGCCGCCCTCGCCGACGCGGGCCTCGCGGCCGCCGACGTGGACGCGGTCGAGGCCCACGGCACCGGCACCACCCTGGGCGACCCCATCGAGGCCCAGGCGCTCATCGCCACGTACGGCAAGGACCGGCCGGAGGACCGGCCGCTGTGGCTCGGCTCGCTGAAGTCCAACGTGGGCCACACGCAGGCCGCCGCCGGTGTCGCCGGAGTCATCAAGATGGTGCAGGCCATGCACCGGGGCGTCCTGCCGAAGACCCTGCACGTCGACGAGCCGAGCAGCCACGTGGACTGGTCGGCGGGCGCCGTCGAACTCCTCACGGAGGCCCGGGAGTGGCCCGAGCGCGCGGACGGGCCGCGGCGCGCGGGCGTCTCGTCGTTCGGCATGAGCGGCACCAACGCGCACCTGATCCTGGAGCAGGCGCCGTCGCCCGCCGAGAACGTCGCCGAGCCGGACGGGGGCGGCGGGCCGGATGCGACCGTCCTGTCGGACGCGACCGCCCCGGGGGAGGTGTCCGGTCGCCCGGAGGAGGCGGGGCGCTCGGATGCGGTCGGTGAGCCGGGAGCGTTCGGCCCGTCGGGCGGGATCGGTCAACCGGACGCGTTCGGCCGACTGGACGGCCCGCTGGACGGGTTCGGTCTGCCGGACGGTGTCGGCCGGTCGGACGGGAGCGGTCCGACCGGTGGCTCCGGTGCGCCCTCGGTGATCTCCGGCCGTGTGCCGCTGGCCCTGTCGGCGAAGTCCGAGGACGCGCTGCGGGCCCAGGCGGCCCGGCTGCACGCGCACCTGTTCGCCCGGCCCGGCCTCGAACCGCTCGACGTGGCCTGGTCCCTCGCCGTCACCCGCTCGCGCTTCGAACGCCGCGGCGTCGTCCTCGGGCGCGACCGCGACGAGGTCCTCGCGGGGCTCGAACGCCTCGCGGACGGCGACCTCGTGGCCGGAGGCGCGGTCACCGGCCGCGCCGTCCCCGGGGCGCCCCGTCCGGTGTTCGTCTTCCCCGGCCAGGGCTCGCAGTGGGCCGGTATGGCCCGTGAACTCCTCGACGAGTCCCCGGTGTTCGCCGCGCGCATGCGGGAGTGCGCCGACGCCCTGGGCCCGTTCGTGGACTGGGACCTGTTCGACGAGCTGGACGGCGGCAACTTCGACCGCGTCGACGTCGTCCAGCCCGTCCTGTTCGCCGTGATGGTCTCCCTCGCCGCCGTGTGGCGCGCCGCGGGGGTCGAGCCCGCCGCCGTGGTCGGCCACAGCCAGGGCGAGATCGCCGCCGCGTGCGTCGCGGGCGCTCTGTCCCTGGAGGACGCGGCCTGGGTGGTGGCCCTGCGCAGCCAGGCCATCATCGAACTCTCCGGCCTCGGCGGCATGGTCTCTGTACCGCTGCCCGAGCGGCAGGTGCGCGAGATCCTCGCCCAGTGGGGCGACGACCTGTCCGTGGCGGCGGTCAACGGCCCCGCGCACGTCGTGGTCTCCGGCGCCGCGGCGGCCCTGGAGGAGCTGGTCGCGCAGTGCGTGGCCCGCGACATCCGCGCCCGCACCATCCCCGTGGACTACGCCTCGCACTCCGCGCACGTCGAAGCCATCGAGGAGCACCTGGAGCGGGTGCTCGCGCCGGTCGCGCCCCGCACGCCCGACGTGCCGCTGTACTCGACCCTGACCGGCGCCTGGTTGTCCGACGACACCCTGATGGACGCGGGTTACTGGTATCGCAACCTGCGCCAGACCGTCCTGTTCGAGCACGCCACCCGTGGCCTGCTGGCCGAGGGGCACGGTCTGTTCCTGGAGATGAGCCCGCACCCGGTGCTCACCGTCCCGGTGCAGGCCACCATCGACGCGACCGACAGCCCGGCCGCCACCCTCGGCTCCCTCCGGCGTGACGAGGGCGGCGCCGACCGCCTCGCGGCCTCGCTCGCCGAAGCCCACGCCCACGGCGCCGAACTCGACTGGCAGGCCCTCCTGCCCGGCGAGCGCACCGTCGTGGACCTGCCCACCTACCCCTTCCAGCGCCGCCACTACTGGCTGACCGAGGAGCGGACCGACGGCGGCACGCCGCTCGCCGCCGCCACGGACGAGGCCGAGGCCCTCTTCTGGGAGGCCGTCGAGCGCGAGGACGTCGACGAACTGTCCTCCACCCTCGGCGACGTGGCGCAGGGCGCCCTCAGCGAGGTCCTGCCCGGCCTCTCCGCATGGCGGCGCCGGCGCCGCGAACGGTCCGCCATCGACGCCTGGCGCTACCGCGCCACCTGGCAGCCCCTGCCGGGCGTCACCCTGCCACCCGCCCGACTGACCGGACCCTGGCTCGTCGTCCTGCCCGACAGCGCCCGCGCGCACCCGTGGGCGACCGGCGTCACCGAGGCGCTGACGGCGGCCGGAGCCGAACCCCTCGTCCTGAGCCTGGACACCGGCGAGGCGACGCGCGCACACCTGGCGGAGCGGCTGCGCCGGGCGACGGACGGCGGCGCGGCCGAACCCGTCGGCGTCGTCTCGTTGCTCGGCCTCGACGAGTCCCCCCTCGACGGGCACGAGGCCGTACCCGCCGGTGTCGCGGGCACCCTCGCCTTGGTGCAGGCCCTCGGCGACACCGGCGCCACGGCCCGGCTGTGGGCCCTGACCAGGGGCGCCGTCTCGACGGGGCGCAGCGACCGCCTCGACCACCCCCTCCAGGCCCACCTGTGGGGCCTCGGCCGTGTCGTCGCCCTCGAACACCCCGACCGCTGGGGCGGGCTCATCGACCTGCCCCGCGACCACGACGCGCGGGCGGGCACCCGGCTCGCCGCGATCCTCGCCGCCGCCCGCGACGGAGGCGAGGAGGACCAGCTCGCCGTGCGCGGCTCCGGGGTCTTCGCGCGCCGCCTCGTCCGGGGCGAGGCGACCGGCGCCGACCTCACCCGCGACACCCGCTGGACCCCGTGCGGCACCGTCCTCGTCACCGGCGGCACGGGTGCCCTGGGCGGGCACGTGGCGCGCTGGCTGGCCCGCGAGGGCGCCGAGCACCTCGTCCTCACCAGCCGCCGCGGCACCGACGCGCCCGGCGCCGCCGAACTGTGCGCCGACATCGCGGAGTTGGGTGTCCGCGTCACCGTCGCGGCCTGCGACGTCGCCGACCGCGACGCGCTCGCCCGGCTCCTGGACGGAATCCCCGCCGACACCCCCCTCACAGCCGTGATCCACACGGCGGGCGTCCTCGACGACGGCGTCGTCGACGCACTCACCCCCGAACGCCTCGACGGCGTACTGCGCCCCAAGTCCCCGGCGGCCACAGCCCTGCACGACCTCACCCGCGACCTCGACCTGGACGCGTTCGTCCTCTACTCCTCGGCGTCCGGCGCCCTCGGCAACGCGGGCCAGGCCAACTACGCGGCAGCCAACGCCTACCTCGACGCGCTCGCCGAACAGCGCCGCGCCGACGGCCTGCCCGCCACCTCCGTCGCCTGGGGCACCTGGGACGGCGCCGGGCTCGCCGACACGGCGGTGCGCGCCGACCGCTCGCGCCGCGACGGCATGCCGCCGATGCCGCCCGCACCGGCCGTCGCCGCCCTGCGGGACGCCGTCGAACGCGGCGACGCCACCGTCCTCGTCGCCGCCGTCGACTGGGACACCTTCCTGCCCGGCTTCCTCGCGGCCCGCCCCAACCGGCTCTTCGACACCCTCCCCGAAGTGCGGCAGCGGTCCGCCGACCCGGCTTCCGCCGAGGTGTCCGCGGGCCACGCCGCCACGGGCCCCGACTGGATCCGGCGGCTCGCCCCGCTCCCCGGCGCCGAGCGCGGCACCGCCCTCCTCGCCTTCGTCCGCACCCAGGCGGCCGCCGTCCTCGGCCACTCCTCGCCCGAGGCCGTCGACCCGGGACGCGCCTTCCGCGAGCTCGGCTTCGACTCGCTCACCGCCGTCGAGCTGCGCAACCGCCTCCAGGCCGCCACCGGCCTGCGCCTGCCCGCCTCGCTGGTCTTCGACTACCCCAACTCCACCTCCCTCGCCGCGTACTTGGGCGAGGAGGCCTTCGGCGCCATACCGGAGAACGGTGGCGCCCCCGCGCCGGTGGCCACCGCCGCCTACACGGACGGCGACCCCATCGCGATCGTCTCGATGAGCTGCCGCTTCCCCGGCGACGTCCGCTCACCCGAGGACCTGTGGCGGCTCGTCGCCGACGGCCGCGACGCCATGGGCGAGTTCCCCGCCGACCGGGGCTGGGACCTCGCGGAGCTCTACGACCCCGACCCCGACCGGGCGGGCAAGAGCTACGTCCGTGAGGGCGGATTCCTGCCGGACGCGGGCGAGTTCGACGCGGACTTCTTCGGCATCTCCCCGCGCGAGGCCCTCGCCATGGACCCGCAGCAGCGCCAGCTCATGGAGACCTCCTGGGAGCTGTTCGAGCGCGCGGGCATCGACCCGACGACGCTGCGCGGCACCCGCGCGGGCGTCTTCGTCGGCTCCAACGGCGACGACTACATCTCCCGCATGGCCGCCGTCCCCCAGGACATCGAGAGCCACGTCCTCACCGGCAACGCCGTGAGCGTCATGTCGGGCCGTCTTTCGTACGCGTTCGGGCTCGAAGGCCCGGCGGTCACGGTCGACACGGCCTGCTCGGCCTCCCTGGTCGCCCTGCATCTGGCCGCGCAGGCGCTGCGCCAGGGCGAGTGCGACATGGCCCTGGCGGGCGGCGTCACGGTGATGGCGTCACCGGACACCTTCGTCCAGTTCAGCCGCCAGCGCGGCCTGGCCGCCGACGGCCGGTGCAAGGCGTTCGCGGAGGCTGCGGACGGCACCGGCTGGGGCGAGGGTGTTGGCCTGCTGCTCCTGGAGCGGCTTTCGGACGCGCGCCGCAAGGGCCACCAGGTCCTCGCGGTCGTACGGGGCTCCGCCGTGAACCAGGACGGCGCGAGCAACGGCCTGACCGCCCCCAACGGGCCGTCCCAGCAGCGGGTGATCCGTGCCGCCCTCGCCAACGCCGGGCTGTCCGCCGGTGACGTGGACGCGGTCGAGGCCCACGGCACGGGCACCACCCTCGGTGACCCCATAGAGGCCCAGGCCCTCCTCGCCACCTACGGGCGGGAGCGCCCCGAGGACCGGCCGCTGTGGCTCGGCTCGGTGAAGTCCAACATCGGCCACACCCAGGCGGCCGCCGGTGTCGCTGGCGTCATCAAGATGGTCATGGCGATGCGCGAGGGCGTCCTGCCGCCGACCCTGCACGTGGACCGGCCGAGCACGCACGTGGACTGGTCGGCGGGCGCGGTCGAGCTTCTGACGGAGGCCCGGGACTGGGTCGAGCGCGGGGACGCGCCGCGCCGCGCGGGCGTCTCGTCGTTCGGCGTGAGCGGCACGAACGCGCACGTGATCGTGGAGCAGGCGCCGGTCGAGGAGCCCGCAGAGATCGTGGAGCCGGTCGCGCCGCTCACGGCTGTGCCGTGGCTGGTCTCGGGTCGTAGCGAGGAGGCCCTGCGGGCGCAGGCAGAGCGCCTCTGGGACCACGTCACGGGCGACGAAGACCTCGACCCGGCCGACGTCGGCTGGTCGCTGCTCTCGGCCCGAGCCGTGCACGAACACCGGGCGGTCGTCCTGGGACACGGCAGGGAGGAGCTCCTCACCGGCCTGGAGGCGGTGACGTCCGGCGGGCGCGGGGCCGTGACGGGCTCGGTCGTCGAGGGCCGCCTTGGCGTGCTCTTCACTGGCCAGGGCAGTCAGCGGATCGGGATGGGCAAGGAGCTGTACGAGACCTTCCCGGTGTTCGCGGATGCGTTGGACGAGGTGTGTGCTCATATAGATCCGTGGATAGAACGTTCGCTCCAGAGCGTGATGTTCGGTGCGGATGCGGACCTGCTGGAGCAGACCGGTTACGCCCAGCCCGCGTTGTTCGCCGTCGAGGTTGCCCTGTTCCGTCTGGCGGAGTCCTTCGACGTGCGTCCGGAGATCGTGGGCGGGCACTCGATCGGTGAGCTGGCTGCCGCGTATGTTGCTGGGTTGTGGTCGCTGGAGGATGCGGCTCAACTGGTGGCTGCTCGCGGCCGGTTGATGCAGGCCCTCCCGGAGGGCGGCGCCATGCTGGCCGTGCAGATCGCGGAAGCCGATGTGCTGCCGCTGCTGGACGGCATGACCGATCGTGTGGGTGTGGCGGCGGTGAACGGCCCGTCCCAGCTGGTGCTGTCCGGTGACCGCGCGGCTCTCGAAGGCCTGGAGCAGACCCTGCGTGATGAGGGCCGGAAGGTGAAGTGGCTGAAGGTCAGCCACGCTTTCCACTCGCCGTTGATGGACCCGGTGCTGGATGACTTCCGTAAGGTCGCGGCCAAGCTGACGTACCAGGACCCGACGTTGCCGGTGGTCTCCAACCTCACCGGTGAGCTGGCGGATCCTGCCGAGCTGAAGGACCCGGAGTACTGGGTCCGTCATATTCGTGAGGCGGTCCGCTTCCATGACGGTGTGAAGGCACTGGCAGGGCAGGGTGTTTCGACCCTCCTTGAGTTGGGTCCGGATGCCGTTCTGACGGCCATGGCTCATGACACGCTCACGGATCCGGCCGCGCAGGCGGGTCTGGTCAGTGCGCTGCGCAAGGACCGCCCCGAGGCCGACGCGTTCCTCGCGGCCCTCGCCCAGCTGCACGTACGCGGCATCGCCGTCGACTGGAACCCGGTCTACGCCCCGGTCGAGTCCCGGCGCCGCGTCGAGCTGCCCACGTACGCCTTCCAGCGCGACCACTACTGGCTGGACCTCACGGAGTTCGCGGTCACCGGCGCCGGAGCGGGCGGGGTCGCCGCCGACGAGGTGGAGGCGCGGTTCTGGGAGGCCGTGGAGCGGGAGGACCTGGAGTCGCTGAGTGCCGAGCTGGGCGGCGGTGCCGACGGTGGGGCGCTGGGCGAGGTGCTTCCGGTCCTGTCGTCGTGGCGGCGGCAGCGCCGCGAGACCTCCACGGTCGCACGGTGGCGGTACGAGGAGGCGTGGAAGCCGCTGACGGGCCTCGCCCCGGCGGCCTTCGGCGGCACCTGGTGGGTGGTCGTACCCGCCGACGAGGACGCGTACCCCTGGGTGGCGGCGGCGGTCGCCGGTCTGGAGGAGCGCGGCGCACGCGTGACCCGGATCGCGGTCGCCCCGGACGAGGCCGACCGCGAGACGCTGGGTCACAGGCTGCGTGAACACATCGACGGACAGGGCGAGTCGGCGCAGCCGCTGGGCGTCCTGTCGCTGCTCGCGCTCGACGACAGCGAGGGTTCCGCACACCCGACCGTGCCCGTCGGGCTCGAAGGAGTGCTCGCCCTGCTCCAGGCCCTGGGTGACGCCGACGTGGCGGCACCACTGTGGGCCGCCACGTGCGGCGCGGTGGCCACCGGCCGCTCGGACCGGCTGACGGCGCCGCGCCAGGCGCCCGTGTGGGGCATGGGCCGGGTCGCCGCCCTTGAGCAGCCGCAGCGCTGGGGCGGTCTCGTCGACCTGCCGCCGCTCCCCGACGAGCGGGCGCGGCTGCGGCTCGCCGACGCCGTCGGCGCGGCTACGGGCGAGGACCAGCTCGCGGTGCGCGGCTCGGGAGTGTTCGTACGCCGCCTCGTGCGCACGGTGGCCGGTGACGTCCCGGCGGGGGAGTGGACGCCGAGCGGCACGGCCCTCGTCACGGGTGGCACGGGCGCCCTCGGCGGTCACGTGGCGCGCTGGCTGGCGCGCGCGGGCGCCGCACACCTCGTCCTGACGAGCCGCCGGGGCGCGGACGCGCCGGGCGCCTCGGAACTCCGTGCGGAGCTGGAGGGTTTGGGTGCCGAGGTCACGATCGCTGCCTGTGATGTGGCCGATCGTGACGCGCTGGCGCGGCTTCTCGCGGAGATCCCGCAGGATGCGCCGCTGACCGGTGTGTTCCACACGGCAGGGGTACTTGATGACGGTGTCCTGGACGGCCTGACGGCGGAGCGGTTCGCTACCGTCTTCCGGCCGAAGGTCCAGGCGGCCCTGAACCTGCACGAGCTGACGCGCGACAGCGAACACCTCACGGCCTTCGTCCTGTTCGCCTCCGTCGCGGGCTCGATGGGCATCGGCGGACAGGGCAACTACGCGGCGGCCAACGCGTTCCTGGACGCCTTCGCCGCGCACCGCCGCGAGCTCGGCCTGCCCGCCCTGTCCCTGGCCTGGGGCCCGTGGGCCGGCGGTGGCATGGCTGCCGACGGCGGTGTGGTGGAGCAGCGCGTACGCGACAGCGGCATGCCCGCGATGGAGCCGGACCTCGCCGTCGCCGCCATGGCCGCCGCACTCGCGACCACGGCGGCGCCGGGCGGCGCTGCGGCGGTCACCCTCGCCGACGTCGTCTGGGAGGAGTACGCGCCCGGCTACGCGACGGCGCGCCCCTGCCACCTGTTCGACCAGCTCCTCCCGGCCGCACCGGCTGAACCGTCCGGAAAGCGGGGGCCGGAGCGGGCCGGTGATCCCTCCACGGCCTCGCTCGCGGAGCGGCTCGCGGCCCTTCCCGCGGCGGAGCGGGAGCGGGCGGTCCTCGACGTGGTGCGCGACCGCGTGGCCACCGTCCTCGGCTACCCGGCGGGCAAGACCGTGGACGCCGCCCGCCCCTTCAAGGACCTGGGCTTCGACTCGCTCACGGCGGTCGAGCTGCGCAACCTCGTCGGCGCCGTCAGCGGCCTCCACCTCCCGGCGACCCTCATCTTCGACCACCCGACCCCGGCCGCCCTCGCCCAGTACCTGCGCGGCGAACTCCTCGGCGGTCTCGCGCCCGCAGGCGCCGAGGCCCCGGCCGCAGCCCCGGCGGGAGCGGGCGCCCCGGACGACGGCGACCCGATCGTGATCGTGTCGATGAGCTGCCGCTTCCCCGGCGGCGTCCGTTCGCCCGAGGAACTGTGGCGGCTGCTGCGCGACGGCAGGGACGCCATGGGCGACATGCCCGACGACCGCGGCTGGAACGTGGCGGAGCTCTACCACCCCGACCCCGACCACCCCGGAACCAGCTACGTCCGCGAGGGCGGCTTCCTCCACGACATGGCCGCATTCGACGCGGACTTCTTCGGCATCTCCCCGCGCGAGGCGCTCACCATGGATCCGCAGCAGCGGCTCCTCCTGGAGACCGCTTGGGAGGCATTCGAACGGGCGGGCATCGACCCGGCGACCCTGCGCGGCAGCCGCACCGGCGTCTTCTCCGGCACCAACGGCCAGGACTACGAGCACGTCCTGCGCGCCGCCCCCGACGGCGGCGAGGGCCACCTCGGCACCGGCAACGCGGCGAGCGTCGTCTCCGGCCGCGTGTCGTACGCGTTCGGGCTCGAAGGCCCGGCGGTGACGGTCGACACGGCCTGCTCGTCCTCGCTGGTCGCCATGCACCTGGCGGCGCAGGCGCTGCGCCAGGGCGAGTGCGACCTGGCTCTGGCGGGCGGTGTCACGGTGATGTCCACGCCGGACACGTTCATCGAGTTCAGCCGTCAGCGCGGCCTGGCGACGGACGGCCGGTGCAAGGCGTTCGCGGAGGCTGCGGATGGCACCGGCTGGGGCGAGGGTGTTGGCCTGCTGCTCCTGGAGCGGCTTTCGGACGCCCGCCGCAAGGGCCACACGGTCCTCGCGGTCTTCCGTGGTTCCGCCGTGAACCAGGACGGCGCGAGCAACGGCCTCACCGCCCCGAACGGGCCGTCCCAGCAGCGGGTGATCCGTGCGGCCCTCGCCAACGCCGGGCTGTCCGCCGGTGACGTGGACGCGGTCGAGGCCCACGGCACGGGCACCACCCTCGGTGACCCCATCGAGGCCCAGGCCCTCCTCGCGACGTACGGCCAGGAGCGTTCGGCCGAGCGGCCGCTGTGGCTGGGCTCCATCAAGTCGAACATCGGCCACACCCAGGCCGCCGCCGGTGTCGCGGGCGTCATCAAGATGGTCCTCGCCCTGCGCGAGGGCGTCCTGCCGCAGACGCTGCACGTCGACCGCCCCAGCTCGCACGTGGACTGGTCGGCGGGCGCGGTCGAGCTTCTGACGGAGGCCCGGGAGTGGGCCGAGCGCGAGGACGCACCGCGCCGCGCGGGCGTCTCGTCGTTCGGCGTGAGCGGCACGAACGCCCACGTGATCGTGGAGCAGGCGCCGGTCGAGGAGTCCGCAGAGATCGTGGAGCCGGTCGCGCCGATCACGGCCGTGCCGTGGCTGGTCTCGGGCCGCAGCGCGGAGGCCCTGCGGGCGCAGGCGGAACGCCTCCGGGGCCACGTCACGGGCGACGAAGGCCTCGATCCGGTCGACGTCGGCTGGTCGCTCCTGTCGGGGCGTGCCGTGCACGAACACCGGGCTGTGGTCTTCGGTCGGGAGCGGGACGAGTTCCTGACCGGCCTTGAAGCACTCGTGCCCGGGTCGGTGGTCGAGGGCCGCCTCGGTGTGGTCTTCACCGGCCAGGGCAGTCAGCGGATCGGGATGGGCAAGGAGCTGTACGAGAGCTTCCCCGTCTTCGCGGATGCGTTGGACGAGGTGTGTGCTCATATAGATCCGTGGATAGAACGTTCGCTCCAGAGCGTGATGTTCGGTGCGGACGCGGACCTGCTGGAGCAGACCGGTTACGCGCAGCCCGCCCTGTTCGCCGTCGAGGTTGCCCTGTTCCGTCTGGCGGAGTCCTTCGGCGTACGCCCGGAAATCGTGGGCGGGCACTCGATCGGTGAGCTGGCTGCCGCGTACGTGGCCGGGTTGTGGTCCCTGGAGGATGCGGCTCAACTGGTGGCTGCTCGCGGCCGGTTGATGCAGGCCCTCCCGGAGGGCGGCGCCATGCTGGCGGTGCAGGCCACGGAAGCGGACGTGTTGCCGCTCCTGTCGGAGCGTGTGGGTGTGGCCGCCGTCAATGGCCCGTCCCAGCTGGTGCTGTCCGGTGACCGGGCGGCTCTCGAAGGCCTGGAGCAGACCCTGCGCGGCCAGGCCCGGAAGGTGAAGTGGCTGAAGGTCAGCCACGCTTTCCACTCGCCGTTGATGGAGCCCGTCCTGGATGACTTCCGGCGTGTGGCGCAGCAGTTGACGTATCAGGAGCTGGTCCTGCCGGTGGTCTCCAACCTCACCGGTGAGCTGGCGGATCCTGCCGGGCTGCGGGACCCGGAGTACTGGGTGCGGCACGTCCGCGAGGCGGTCCGTTTCCACGACGGTCTGAAGGCACTCGCAGGGCAGGGCGTCTCCACCTTCCTGGAGCTGGGCCCCGACGCGGTGCTCACGGCCATGGCGCACGACACCGTCACCGAGCCGGAGGACCAGGCAGGGCTCGTCGCGGCCGTTCGCAAGGGCCGCGCGGAGCCGGACACCTTCCTGGCCGCCCTGGCACAGCTGCACGTACGCGGCGTCGAGGTCGACTGGACGCCGCTGTACGCCCCGGCCGGGGCGCGTCGCCGGGTCGACCTGCCGACGTACGCCTTCCAGCGCCGGACGTACTGGCCGCGTGCGGCCGTCGGCGTGCCGGGGGACATGGCCGCGACCGGGCTGGTCGCGGCGGGGCACCCGCTCCTGGGCGCGGCGGTACCGCTGGCCGGTGGTGACGGGTACCTGCTGGCCGGGCGGCTTTCGCTGGCGACGCATCCGTGGCTGGCGGATCACGCGGTGGCGGGCCGGGTGTTGCTGCCCGGCACGGCGTTCGTGGAGCTGGCCGTGCGGGCCGGTGACGAGGTCGGCTGCGGCGTCCTTGAGGAACTGACACTGGCGGCCCCGCTGGTGCTGCCGGAACGTGGTGCCGTACAGCTCCAGGTCGGCGTCGGCGCCGAGGACGCGGACGGGCGCTTCCCGGTGAGCGTGCACTCGCGCGACGAGCAGGACCCCGAAGGGCCCTGGACCCGGCACGCGTCCGGCTTCCTGGCCGCCGTGGACGGCGAGGCGGAGCCCGAGGGCCTCACCGTCTGGCCGCCGCGCGACGCGGAGCCGATCCACGACGCGGCCTCGCTCTACGACCGGCTCGCCGGGACGGGGTACGGCTACGGCCCGGTGTTCCAGGGGCTGCGTGCCGCCTGGCGGCGCGGCGACGAGGTGTTCGCCGAGGTCGCGCTCCCGGAGGAGCAGGCGGCGGACGCCACGGCGTTCGGCCTCCACCCCGCCGTCCTCGACGCCGCCCTGCACTCCACCCTGCTGCTCGGCGAGGAGCGCCAGGGCCTCGGCCTGCCGTTCGCCTGGAGCGGGGTCCGGCTGTACCGGGCGGGTGCCGCGACGGTCCGCGTCCGGCTGGCCGCGGCGGGCACGGACGCCGTGTCCCTGACCCTCGCGGACCAGAGCGGCCAGGTGGTCGCCACCGTCGGCTCGCTGGTGTCGCGCCCGGTCTCGGCCGAGCAGCTCGGCGGCGGGGCGGTGAGCGACTCGATGTTCCACGTGGAATGGCGGCCGCAGGCCCTGACGCCGCCCGGTGAGCCGCTTTCGTACGTCTCGTACGAGGCAGCGGCCGCCGGTGGTGACGTGCCGGAGGCCGTGGTGTGGCACGGCGGTGTCCCCGCTGGTGAGCTGCGGCCCGAGGCGGTGTCGGCGCGGCTGGCCGAGGCGCTGGGCGTGGTGCAGGACTGGCTGGCCGACGAGCGGTACGCGTCCGCGCGGCTCGTCGTCGTGACGCGGGGCGCGGTCCCCGCCGACGGCACCGAAGAGGTCCTCGACCCCTCGGGCGCGGCCGTGTGGGGTCTCGTGCGGTCCGCGCAGGTCGAACACCCGGGGCGCTTCGTCCTGGTGGACACCGACGTGGACACCGAAGTCGACACCGAAGTCGACCCCAACGCCGACGTCGACGCGGCCACGCTCGGTGCCGTACTGGCGTCGGGCGAGCCGGAGGCAGCGGTCAGGGGCGGCTCGGTACGGGTGCCCCGGCTGACGAAGACCGCCGCCGCCCCGGCCGGTACCGACGCCGAGCCCTGGGGCGAGGGGTCCGTCCTCGTGACGGGCGCCTTCGGCGGCCTCGGACGCCTGGTGGCACGGCACCTGGCCGAGCACCACGGCGTGCGTGACCTGCTCCTCGTCTCCCGCAGGGGAGAGACGGCGGCCGGAGCCGGTGAACTGCGCGACGAACTCCAGGCCCTCGGCACGAAGGTCACGGTCGCCGCGTGCGACGTGGCCGACCGGGACGCCGTGGCCGCGCTGCTCGACGAGCGCGGCGCGGACCTGTCGGCCGTCGTGCACGTGGCGGGCATCCTGGACGACGGCGTGGTCACCGCCCTGACGCCCGAGCGCGTGGACGCCGTGCTGCGGCCGAAGGTGGACGCGGCGCTGCACCTGCACGAGCTGACCGCGGGCCTTGACCTGTCGGCCTTCGTCCTGTTCTCCTCCGCCGCCGGAGTCCTCGGCAGCCCGGGACAGGCCAACTACGCGGCCGCCAACTGCTTCCTCGACGCCCTGGCCGCCGTACGCCGCGCTCAGGGCCTCCCGGCGGCCTCGCTCGCCTGGGGCGTATGGGCGCAGGAGAGCGAGATGACGGAGGCCCTCGGCGACGCGGACCTCCGGCGCATGGCGCGCGGCGGCGTCGCCCCGCTGTCCACGCGCGAGGGCCTGGCGCTCCTGGACACCGCCGTCGCCCTGACCGGGCCCGACGCGCCCGCCGTGCTCGTGCCGCTGCACCTGGACACTGCGTCCCTGCGCGCCTCCGCCGGACCCGACGGCGTACAGCCCGTGTTCTCCGACCTCGTCCGCACCCCGGCCCGCCGGGTCGGCAGGGCGCTCGCCCGCTCCGGCGGCGCGGCGGAGGCCAACGGCACCGGGCCCGCGCTCCTCCGGGAATTGGCGGGGCTTTCCGGAGCGGACCGGGAGCGGGCCCTCCTCGACGCGGTACGCGGTAATGTGGCGACGGTGCTCGGGCATTCCGGCCCCGAGGCAATAGGCGCCACCCGTGGATTCCTTGAACTGGGGGTCGACTCGCTCACTGCGGTGGAACTCCGGAATAGGCTGAACTCCCTTTCCGGACTGCGGCTCCCGGCGACGCTCATCTTCGACTACCCGTCGCCCGCCGCGCTCGCCGCCCACCTGGACGAGACCCTGCCCCGCGACGGCGGCACGGCGGACGGGGCCGAGGGGCCGCGTGCCGGCGGGCTCACCGCCGAGCTCGCGGGCCTGGAAGCGGCCCTGGCAGCGGGCCCGCTGGCGGACGACCAGCGGACGGAGGTGCGCGGCAGGCTGCGGGCCCTGCTCGGCAAGCTGGACGCCGGGGAGCCGGGCGAGGCCGACGCGGCCGGTATCGCGGAGAAGCTGGAGGACGCCGACGACGATGACATGTTCGACTTCATCGACAATGAACTCGGCGTTTCCTGAGCGAGCTTCGCGGTAATGCGCGGAAATTCGTAAAGGGGCCCGTAGGGGGAGGGTAGGGGTTGTTGCCCCACCCTCCCCCGGATGTGATGGGTGCGGCCCTCTGCGTTGAAGGAGTCGCACCGAAATGGCGAACGAGCAGAAACTCCGCGAGTACCTCAAGCGAGTTACCGCGGATCTGCACCAGACCCGGCAGCGTCTACAGGACGCCGAGTCCGTGAGCCGGGAGCCCATCGCCATCGTGGCGATGAGCTGCCGCTACCCCGGCGGCGTCGCCGGCCCGGAAGACCTGTGGCAGCTCGTCGCCGAGGGCGGGGACGCGATCTCCCCCTTCCCCGACGACCGGGGCTGGGACGCGGACCTGCACGACCCCGACCCCGGCCGCCCCGGCAAGAGCTACGCGCGCGAAGGCGGGTTCCTCCACGAGGCCGCCGAGTTCGACCCGGCGTTCTTCGGCATCTCCCCGCGCGAGGCGCTCGCCATCGATCCGCAGCAGCGGCTCCTCCTCGAAGCGACGTGGGAGGCGTTCGAGCGGGCGGGCGTCGACCCGCTGTCGGTGCGCGGCTCCCGCACCGGCGTCTTCGTGGGCGTCATGTACGGCGACTACGGCAACCGCATCCTCAGCAACTCGCGGGGCCTCGAAGAGTTCGAGGGCTACCTCGGCAACGGCAGCGCGGGCAGCATCGCCTCCGGCCGCGTCTCCTACACCTTCGGCCTCGAAGGCCCCGCCGTCACCATCGACACAGCGTGCTCCTCCTCGCTCGTCGCCCTGCACCTCGCGGCGCAGGCCCTGCGCCAGGGCGAGTGCTCCCTCGCGCTCGCGGGCGGCGTGACCGTCATGTCGACGCCGGACACCTTCGTGGAGTTCAGCCGCCAGCGCGGCCTGGCCGCCGACGGCCGGTGCAAGGCGTTCGCGGAGGCGGCGGACGGCACCGGCTGGGGCGAAGGCGTCGGCCTGCTCCTCCTTGAGCGCCTGTCGGACGCCCAGCGCAACGGCCACAAGATCCTTGCCGTCGTACGCGGCTCCGCCGTCAACCAGGACGGCGCGAGCAGCGGCCTGACCGCCCCGAACGGTCCCGCGCAGCAGCGCGTCATCCGTGCCGCCCTCGCCAACGCCGGTCTCGCGGCCGCCGACGTGGACGCGGTCGAGGCGCACGGTACGGGCACCACCCTGGGCGACCCGATCGAGGCGCAGGCCCTGCTCGCCACCTACGGCCAGGACCGGCCGGAGGGCCGGCCGCTGTGGCTGGGCTCCGTGAAGTCGAACATCGGCCACACCCAGGCCGCCGCCGGTGTCGCGGGCGTCATCAAGATGGTCATGGCGATGCGCGAGGGGACCCTCCCGCGCACGCTGCACGTCGACCAGCCGAACTCCCTCGTCGACTGGGAAGCCGGAGCCGTCGAACTGCTCACCGACGAGCGGACCTGGCCCGAGGCCGACCGGCTGCGCCGCGCGGGCGTCTCGTCCTTCGGCGTGAGCGGCACCAACGCCCATGTGATCGTGGAGCAGGCGCCGGTCGAGGAGCCCGCCGAGACCGCGGAGCCGGTCGCGCCGCTCACAGCCGTGCCGTGGCTGGTGTCCGCCCGCAGCGAGGAGGCCCTGCGGGCGCAGGCCGAGCAGCTGCACGCGTACATGACTGCGCGCGGCGAACTCGACCACGCCGACGTCGGCTGGTCCCTCCTGTCGAGCCGTACCGCGCACGAACACCGGGCCGTCCTGTTCGGCCGGGACCGTTCGCAGTTCCTCGCGGGCCTGGAGTCGCTGGCCACCGGCGCCCCGGCCGCCGTGACGGGCGCGGTGGTCGAGGGCCGCCTCGGCGTGCTCTTCACCGGCCAGGGCAGTCAGCGGATCGGGATGGGCAAGGAGCTGTACGAGACCTTCCCGGTGTTCGCGGATGCGTTGGACGAGGTGTGTGCTCATATAGATCTGTGGATAGAACGTTCGCTCCAGAGCGTGATGTTCGGTGCGGACGCGGACCTGCTGGAGCAGACCGGTTACGCCCAGCCCGCCCTGTTCGCTGTCGAGGTGGCTCTGTTCCGTCTGGCGGAGTCTTTCGGCGTACGCCCGGAGATCGTCGGTGGGCACTCGATCGGTGAGCTGGCTGCCGCGTATGTTGCTGGGTTGTGGTCGCTGGAGGATGCGGCTCAACTGGTGGCTGCGCGTGGTCGGTTGATGCAGGCCCTGCCGGAGGGCGGGGCGATGCTGGCGGTGCAGGCCACGGAAGCGGATGTGTTGCCGCTCCTGTCGGAGCGTGTGGGTGTGGCCGCCGTCAATGGCCCGTCCCAGCTGGTGCTGTCCGGTGACCGGGCGGCTCTCGAAGGCCTGGAGCAGACGCTGCGCGACCAGGGCCGGAAGGTGAAGTGGCTGAAGGTCAGCCACGCCTTCCACTCGCCCCTGATGGACCCGGCGCTGGACGACTTCCGCGAGGTCGCGGCCAAGCTGACGTACCAGGACACCGTCCTGCCCGTCGTCTCCAACCTCACGGGCTCGCTCGCTCAGGCCGCCGACCTCAAGGACCCGGAGTACTGGGTCCGCCACATCCGCGAAGCGGTTCGCTTCCACGACGGCCTGAACGCCCTGACCGGCTTCGGCGCCGCCACGGTTCTCGAACTCGGCCCGGACTCCGTCCTGACCGCGATGGCCCACGACACCCTCACCGACCCCGCCGCGCAGGCGGGCCTGGTCGCCGCCCTGCGCAAGGACCGCGCGGAGCCGGACGCGTTCCTGGCCGCGCTCGCGCAGCTGCACGTGCGCGGCATCGCCGTCGACTGGGCGCCGCTGTACGCGCCGGTCGAGTCGCGGCGCCGCGTCGACCTGCCGACGTACGCCTTCCAGCACCAGACGCTCTGGCTCAACCCGCTGGCGGAGGGCCCCGCCGAAGCGGCCGACCCTGTGGACGCCGGTTTCTGGGAGGCCGTGGAGGCCGAGGACCTGCGGGCGCTGACGGGCGCGCTGGAGGTCGACGAGGAGGCGCCGTTCCGGTCAGTGCTGCCCGCGCTCACGGCGTGGCGGCGGCAGCGGCAGGAGCGGTCCGAGCTGGAACGGTGGCGCTACCGGACCGCGTGGAAGCCGCTCGGCAGGACGGCACCGGGCCGTCTGACGGGCACGTGGCTCGTCGTCGCCAGTGCCGGAACACCCGAGGAGGCGTGGGTCGACGGGGCCGTACGGGCCCTGGAACAGGGCGGGGCGCGTGCCCGCGTGCTGCGCGTGGGGGCACGGGACGCCGACCGCGGCACCCTGTGCGAACTGCTCAGCCATGCCCTCACAGGCCCCGGCGAGGAGCAGAGCGAGCCGGTCGCCGGGGTGCTGTCCCTGCTGGCCTGCGCGCCCGCGGCGGCCGAGGCACCGACGGCCGGGGACGTCCCGGCCGGTGTCCTCCTGACGCTCGCCCTCGTCCAGGCACTGGGCGACGAGCGCGTGGACGCGCCGCTGTGGGTGGCGACGCGGGACGCGGTCTCCGTGGGCGCCTCCGACCGCACGGCCGACGCCGACGCCGCGGCGGTCTGGGGCCTCGGCCGGGTCGCGGCCCTCGAACTCCCTGAGCGCTGGGGCGGCCTCGTCGACCTCCCCGAGGCCGCGGACACGCGTGCCGTGGCTCGCCTCGCCCAGGTCCTCGCGGCCCCGGCGGCCGAGGACCAGGTGGCCGTGCGCGGCTCCGGGGTGTTCGCGCGCCGTCTGGAGCGGGCATCGCTCGACGCCGTCACGGCGGGGGAGTGGACACCCGAGGGCAGCGTTCTGGTGACCGGTGGCACGGGTGCCATCGGCGGTCACGTGGCGCGCTGGCTCGTCTCCCAGGGCGCCCGGCACCTCGTCCTGACGAGCCGCCGGGGCGCGGACGCGCCGGGCGCCTTGGAACTCCGTGCGGAGCTGGAGGGTTTGGGTGCCGAGGTCACGATCTCTGCCTGTGATGTGGCCGATCGTGACGCGCTGGCGCGGCTTCTCGAGGAGATCCCGGAGGATGCGCCGCTGACCGGTGTGTTCCACACGGCAGGGGTACTTGATGACGGTGTCCTGGACGGCCTGACGGCGGAGCGGTTCGCTACCGTCTTCCGGCCGAAGGTCCAGGCGGCCCTGAACCTGCACGAGCTGACGCGGGACAGCGAACACCTCACGGCCTTCGTCCTGTTCGCCTCCCTCACCGGCACGGTGGGCGCGCCCGGCCAGGGCAACTACGCCGCCGCGAACGCCTTCCTCGACGCGCTCGCCGAACGGCGCCGTGCGGCGGGGCTGCCCGCGGTGTCACTCTCCTGGGGGCCGTGGGCAGGCAGCGGCATGGCCGCCGACGACGGCTCCGAGGAGCGCATGCGCCAGGCGGGCCTGCCCGTCATGGACCCGGCTCGGGCCACCGAGGCCCTGCGTCTGGCGGCCGCCCACGGCGGACAGGCCGCGCTCGTCGTGGCCGACGTGGTGTGGGACCGGTTCCTCGACGGGTTCACGGCCACCCGGCACAGCACGCTCTTCGACGACCTGCCGGAGGTGGCCGCCCTGCGCACGGCCCGTCCCACCGGGCCTGCCGAGGCGGAACAGCCGGACTTGAAGCGCCAGTTGGCCGCCCTGTCGCGCCCTGACGCCGAGCGGGCGCTGCTCGACCTCGTACGGGCCCACGCCGCCACGGTGCTCGGGCACGGCGGGGTGGACGCGGTGCCCTCGGACGGCGCGTTCAAGGGGCTCGGGTTCGACTCGCTCACCTCCGTGGAGTTCCGCAACCGCCTGGGCGCCGCGACCGGTCTGACGCTCCCGGCGACCCTCGTCTTCGACCACCCCTCGCCGCACGCCGTCGCCGACCACCTGTCCGGCCTCCTCATCGGCGGCGAGGCCACCGACGCCACCGCCACGGAGCCCGTTCCGTCCGTCCGCGCGGACGACGAGCCCATCGCCATCGTGTCGATGAGCTGCCGCTTCCCCGGCGGCGTACGCGGTCCGGAGGACCTGTGGCGGCTCGTCGCCGACGGCGTCGACGCGCTGGGCGAGTTCCCGGCGGGCCGCGGCTGGGACACGCGGTCCCTGTACGACCCGGATCCGGCCACCCCCGGCTCCACCTACGCCCGGCAGGGCGGATTCCTCTCCGACGCGGGCGAGTTCGACGCGGACTTCTTCGGGATCTCGCCGCGCGAGGCCCTGGCGATGGACCCGCAGCAGCGGCTGCTCCTGGAGACCTCCTGGGAGCTGTTCGAGCGGGCGGGCATCGACTCGGCGGCCCTGCGCGGCAGCCGCACCGGCGTCTTCGCGGGCACCAACGGCCAGGACTACCTCGACCTCCTCAAGGACGCGCCCGACGGCGCCGAGGGTTACATCGGCACGGGCAACGCCGCGAGCGTCGTCTCCGGCCGTCTGTCGTACGCCTTCGGCTTCGAAGGCCCCGCCATGACCGTCGACACGGCCTGCTCCTCGGCCCTGGTCGCCCTGCACCTGGCGGCGCAGGCGCTGCGCCAGGGCGAGTGCGACCTGGCTCTGGCGGGCGGTGTCACGGTGATGTCCACGCCGAGCGCCTTCATCGAGTTCAGCCGTCAGCGCGGCCTGGCGACCGACGGCCGCTGCAAGGCGTTCGCGGAGGCGGCGGACGGCACCGGCTGGGGCGAAGGCGTCGGCCTGCTGCTCCTGGAGCGGCTCTCGGACGCCCGGCGCAACGGCCACGAAGTCCTCGCCGTCGTCAGCGGTTCCGCCGTCAACCAGGACGGCGCGAGCAACGGCCTCACCGCCCCCAACGGCCCCGCCCAGCAGCGCGTCATCCGCGCGGCCCTGGCGAACGCGGGCCTCAAGCCGGGCGACGTGGACGCCGTCGAGGCCCACGGCACCGGCACGGCCCTCGGCGACCCCATCGAGGCGCAGGCCCTGCTCGCCACCTACGGTCAGGAGCGCCCGGCCGAGCGGCCGCTGTGGCTGGGCTCCATCAAGTCCAACATCGGCCACACCCAGGCGGCCGCGGGTGTCGCGGGCGTCATCAAGATGGTGATGGCCCTGCGGGAGGGCGTCCTGCCGCCGACGCTGCACGTGGACCGGCCGAGTACACATGTCGACTGGGCTTCGGGCGCCGTCGAACTGCTCACGGCGGCGCGCGCGTGGCCCGAGCGGGACGAGGCGCCGCGCCGGGGAGGCGTGTCCTCGTTCGGCATCAGCGGCACCAACGCCCACGTGATCGTCGAGCAGCCCCCGCTGACGGACCCTGAGGAGCCCGCGGTGACGGCGGATCCGGTCGCGCCGATCACGGCTGTGCCGTGGCTCGTGTCGGCCCGGAGCCCGGAGGCCCTGCGTGCCCAGGCCGAGCGCCTGCGCGCGCACGCGGCCGACCGTGACGAGCTCGACCCGGTCGACGTGGGCTGGTCGCTCCTGTCGGGCCGTGCCGTCCACGAGCACCGGGCGGTGCTCTTCGGCCGGGACCGGGACGAGTTCCTGACCGGCCTCGACTCGCTGGTCTCCGGCGGTCCGGGCGTGGTGTCCGGTGCCGCGACGGGCGGCCGCCTCGGTGTCGTCTTCACCGGCCAGGGCAGTCAGCGGATCGGGATGGGCAAGGAGCTGTATGAGGACTTCCCCGTCTTCGCGGATGCGTTGGACGAGGTGTGTGCTCATATAGATCCGTGGATAGAACGTTCGCTCCAGAGCGTGATGTTCGGTACCGACGCCGATCTCCTTGAGCAGACGGGCTACGCGCAGCCCGCGCTGTTCGCGATGGAAGTCGCCCTGTACCGGCTGGCCGAGTCCTTCGGCCTGCGTCCGGACGTCGTCGGCGGCCACTCGATCGGCGAGCTGGCCGCCGCGTACGTGGCCGGGCTGTGGTCCCTGGAGGACGCGGCTCAACTGGTCACCGCCCGCGGTCGGTTGATGCAGGCCCTGCCGGAGGGCGGCGCCATGCTGGCGGTGCAGGCCACGGAAGCGGACGTGCTGCCGCTCCTGTCGGAGCGTGTGGGTGTGGCCGCCGTCAATGGCCCGGCGCAGCTGGTGCTCTCTGGTGACCGCGCGGCTCTCGAAGGCCTGGAGCAGACCCTGCGCGACCAGGGCCGGAAGGTGAAGTGGCTGAAGGTCAGCCACGCCTTCCACTCGCCCCTGATGGAGCCCGCCCTCGCGGACTTCCGCAAGGTCGCCGAGGGACTGGAGTACAGGGAGCCGAACCTGCCGGTCGTCTCCAACCTCACCGGTGCACTGGCGGATCCTGCCGAGCTGCGGGACCCGGAGTACTGGGTGCGGCACGTCCGTGAGGCGGTGCGTTTCCACGACGGTCTGAAGGCGCTGGCAGGGCAGGGCGTCTCGACCTTCCTGGAGCTGGGCCCCGACGCGGTGCTCACCGCGATGGCGCACGACACGCTCACCGAGCCCGCCGCGCAGACGGGCTTGATCGCGGCCGTTCGCAAGGACCGCCCCGAGGCCGACGCCTTCCTCGCCGCCCTCGCGCAGCTGCACGTACGCGGCGTCGAGGTCGACTGGACGCCGCTGTACGCCCCCGTGGAGTCCCGGCGCCGCGTCGGCCTGCCGACGTACGCCTTCCAGCGCCGGACGTACTGGCCGCGGCCGACGGAGTCCGGTGTGCCGGACGCGGAGGCCGGGGCCGTGGACGCCGAGTTCTGGGCCGTTGTACGGCGGGAGGACCTGGACGGGCTCGCCGGGGCGCTGGACCTCGACCAGGAGGCCCCGCTGAAGTCGGTGCTCCCGGCCCTGGTCACCTGGCACCGGCGGCAGCAGGAGCGGCACGAGGTGGACGCCCTGCGGTACGGCGTCACGTGGACGCCGCTCGCCGGTGCGGCCGGGCCGGGCGCCGGTACGGGCCTGAACGGCACGTGGGCGCTCCTCGTCCCGGCCGACGCGGCCGGCCACCCCTGGTGCGCGGCCGCCGAGGAGGCCCTCGCGGAGGCCGGTGCGCGGGTCCGGTCCGTCGTAGTCGGCGACGAGGCGGCCGACCGTACGGCGATGACGCGGATCCTGCGGGAGATCGGCGAGCCGACCGCCGTCGCGGGCGTGCTGTCGCTCCTCGCCCTGGACGAGCGCCCGTACCGCCACCCGGAGACCGACACCCCTGACCCCGCTCTGACCCGGGGCATGGCCGCGACCCTCGCGCTCACGCAGGCCGTCGTGGACGCCGGGGCCGGCGGGCGGCTGTGGGTCGCGACGTCCGGCGCGGTGTCCGTCGGGGCCACCGACCCGGTGCGCGCCGCGGCACAGTCGCAGGTGTGGGGCTTCGGCCGGGTCGTGGGCCTGGAGCACCCGGAGGTGTGGGGCGGCCTCATCGACCTGCCGGAGGCCACCGAGGCCGACCGGGACACCAGCGGCCCGGATTCCGTGCGGACCCGGCTCGCCGCGCTCCTCTCCCGCGCCGGTGCCGAGGACTTCACCGAGGACCAGCTCGCCCTCCGCGCGTCCGGCGTCCTCGTACGCCGCCTCACGCGGGCCCCCGGCGGCCCCGCGGCCGGCGAGGGCTGGCAGCCGCGCGGCACCGTGCTCGTCACCGGCGGCACCGGCGCCCTCGGCGCACACGTGGCCCGGTGGCTCGCGGGCCACGGCGCCGCCCACCTCGTCCTGACGAGCCGACGCGGCCCCGACGCGCCCGGCGCCGCCGAACTCCGCGCAGAACTGGAGGAGTTGGGGGCCGAGGTCACCGTCGCCGCCTGTGACGTGGCCGACCGGGACGCGGTCGCACGGCTCCTCGGCGCGATCCCCGCGGACGCGCCGCTGAGCGCCGTCGTGCACGCGGCGGGCGTGGGACAGGACCTGATGGTCGCCGAGACCGGGCCCCGGGACTTCGCCGCCATCGTGACGGCCAAGACCGCGGGCGCCGCACACCTGGACGACCTGCTCGGCGACACGCCGCTGGACGCCTTCGTGCTCTTCTCGTCCATCGCCGGAGTGTGGGGCAGCGGCGGCCAGGCCGCCTACGCCGCCGCCAACGCCTTCCTCGACGGCCTCGCCGAGCGGCGCGCGGCCCGCGGGCGGGCCGTGACGTCGATCGCCTGGGGCCCGTGGGCGGGCTCCGGCATGGCCGGGGACGACGAGGCGGCCGCGCACCTGCGCAAGCGGGGCCTGCCCGTCATGCGGCCCGACGTGGCCGTCGCGGCCCTGCGGCGCGCGCTCGACGGGCCGGGGCCGCTGGTGACCGTCGCCGACGTCGACTGGGAGCGGTTCGCCCCGGCCTTCACCGTGCGCCGCCCGAGCCCACTGCTCGACGGCCTGCCGGAGGTGCGCCGCGCGCTCACCGCCGCGCCGGACGCCACCGGCGGCGGGGCCGCCGAGGGCGACGCCGCGACCGCGCTGCGCGACCGGCTCGACGCCGCGTCACCCGCCGACCGCGAGCGGATCGTCCTGGAGCTGGTGCGCACCGAGGTCGCCGCCGTCCTCGGACACGCCGGCACGGCGGCGGTGCGCGAGGACCGCGCGTTCAAGGAGTTCGGCTTCGACTCGCTGACCGCCGTCGAGCTGCGCACCCGGCTGAATGCCGCGACCGGTCTGAGCCTGCCCAGCACGCTCGTCTTCGACCACCCGACCCCCGGGGAGCTCGCCCGCGAACTCCTCGCCGAACTCCTGCCGGACGCCGCACCCGGCGACGCGGACGACGCCTACGCCGTCCACGCCGCCGACGGCGCGGCGGACCACCCCGCGGACGCCGAAGTCCGCAGGGCCCTGGCGGCCGTCCCGGTCGCCCGCATCCGCGAGGCGGGCCTGCTCGACGCCCTGCTGCGGCTCGCCGCACCGGACCCGGCGGCGGCCCCGGCCACCGCCGCGCCGGATGACGACGACGCGGACGCCTCGATCGACGCCATGGACGTGGCCAACCTGATCCAGATGGCCTTGGACAACAGTGATTCCTGATGCAGCGATTCCTGACGCAGCACGAAATGTGGAGCCGGACATGACGAGGCCTTCGGACACGGTCGTCGATGCGCTGCGCGCGTCTCTGAAGGAGACCGAGCGGCTGCGACGGCAGAACCAGCAGCTGGCGGCGGCTTCCCGGGAGCCGATCGCGATCGTCGGCATGAGCTGCCGCTTCCCCGGCGGCGTGGCGAGCCCCGAGGACCTGTGGCGGCTCGTCGCCGACGGCGCCGACGCCATCGGCGACCTGCCCGACGACCGGGGCTGGGACGTCGACGCGCTCTACGACCCCGACCCCGACAAGCGCGGCACCTTCTACGCCCGCCAGGGCGGCTTCCTGCACGAGGCGGGGGAGTTCGACGCCGCGTTCTTCGGGATCTCGCCGCGCGAGGCCCTGGCGATGGACCCGCAGCAGCGGCTCCTCCTGGAGACCGCGTGGGAGGCCTTCGAGCGCGCCGGGATCGACCCGGCCGCGCTGCGCGGCACCCGCGCCGGGGTCTTCGTCGGCTCCGGCTACCAGGGCTACGGCGAAGGTGTCCGGCAGGCCCCCGAAGGCGTCGAGGGCCACCTGCTGACCGGCAACACCACCAGCGTCATGTCCGGTCGCCTGTCCTACGTCCTCGGCCTCCAGGGCCCGGCGGTCACGGTCGACACGGCCTGCTCGTCCTCGCTCGTGGCCCTCCACCTCGCGGCGCAGGCACTGCGCCAGGGCGAGTGCACCATGGCCCTGGCGGGCGGCGTGACCGTCATGTCGTCCCCCGAGACGTTCGTGGAGTTCAGCCGTCAGCGCGGCCTCGCGGTGGACGGCCGCTGCAAGGCGTTCGCCGAGGGCGCGGACGGCACCGGCTGGGGCGAGGGCGTCGGCATGCTCCTCGTCGAGCGCCTGTCCGACGCGCGCCGCAACGGCCACAAGGTCCTCGCCGTCGTACGCGGCTCCGCCGTCAACCAGGATGGCGCGTCGAACGGCCTGACCGCCCCCAACGGCCCGTCCCAGCGCCGCGTCATCCGCGCGGCCCTCGCCAACGCGGGCGTGACCGCCGCCGACGTGGACGTCGTGGAGGCCCACGGCACCGGCACCACCCTCGGCGACCCGATCGAGGCGCAGGCGCTGCTCGCCACGTACGGCAAGGAGCACTCGGCGGACCGTCCGCTGTGGCTGGGCTCGCTGAAGTCCAACATCGGCCACACCCAGGCCGCCGCCGGAGTCGCGGGCGTCATCAAGACGGTCATGGCGCTGCGCCACGGCGTCCTGCCCAAGACGCTGCACGTGGACGCGCCGACCTCCGAAGTGGACTGGTCGGCGGGCGCGGTCGAGCTCTTGACCGAGGCCCGCGAGTGGACCGAGCGCGAGGCCGGACAGCCCCGCCGCGCGGGCGTCTCCTCCTTCGGCATGAGCGGCACCAACGCCCACGTCATCGTGGAGCAGGCCCCACCCGCCGAGGAGCCGACGGCCGAGGAGGCCTCCGCGGCCCCCGTGATCCCGGGCGTGGTGCCCCTTGCCCTGTCCGGGAAGACGTCCGACGCACTGGCGGCCCAGGCCGCCCGACTGCACGTGCACCTGCTGGCTAACGCCGAGGCGGACGCGGACGACGTGGCCTGGACGCTCGCCTCGGCCCGTTCGCGGTTCGAGCAGCGGGGCGTCGTCCTCGGGCGTGACCGGGACGAACTCCTCGCGGGGCTTGAGCGCCTTGCCGAGGGCGAGGGCGCCGCCCAGGGCGTGGTCACCGGGCGCGCGCTGGGCGGGACGGTCCGCCCGGTGTTCGTGTTTCCGGGTCAGGGTTCGCAGTGGGCCGGGATGGCCGTGGAGCTGCTGGAGTCCAGCCCGGTGTTCGCGGAGCGGATGCGGGAGTGCGCGGACGCGCTCGCCGAGTTCGTGGACTGGGACTTGCTGGAGGAGCTGGGTGGCGACCGGTTCGACCAGGTCGACGTGGTCCAGCCGGTGTTGTTCGCGGTGATGGTGTCGCTGGCTGCCGTCTGGCAGGCGGCCGGGGTGAAGCCCGCCGCTGTGGTGGGCCACAGTCAGGGTGAGATCGCGGCCGCGTGTGTGGCGGGCGCGCTCTCGCTGCGGGATGCCGCTCGGGTGGTGGCTCTGCGGAGCCTGGCGATTCGTGAGCTGTCGGGCAAGGGCGGCATGGTGTCGGTGCCGTTGCCCGAGGCCGAGGTGCGTGAGCTGATCGTGGGTTGGGAGGGCCGTATTGAGGTCGCGGCCGTCAATGGACCCGCTCAGGTGGTGGTGTCTGGTGAGCCGGAGGCTTTGGAGGAGCTGGTCGCGCAGTGCGTGGCCCGCGATGTCCGTGCTCGTACGATCCCGGTGGACTACGCCTCGCACTCCTCGTACGTGGAGGAGATCGAGGCCCAGATCGGCCAGGCGCTGGAGGGTGTCAGCCCGCAGGCCGCTGAGGTCCCGCTGTATTCGACGCTGACCGGCGCGTGGCTGTCCGACGGCACCCTGATGGACGCGGGTTACTGGTATCGCAACCTGCGCCAGACGGTTCTCTTCGAGCACGCCACCCGTGGCCTGCTGGCCGAGGGCCACGGTCTGTTCCTGGAGATGAGCCCCCACCCGGTCCTGACGGTCCCGGTGCAGGCCACCATCGACGCGACCGACAGCCCCGCCGCCACTCTCGGTTCCCTCCGGCGCGACGAGGGCGGCGCCGACCGCCTCGCGGCCTCTCTCGCCGAAGCCCACGCGTACGGTGCCGAACTCGACTGGCAGGCCCTCCTCCCCGGCACGCGCGCGACCGTCGACCTGCCCACGTACCCCTTCCAGCGGCAGCACTACTGGCTGCGTGCCGACTCCGGTGCCGGTGACGTCACCGCGGCCGGGCTCGATGACGCGGGGCACCCGCTGCTGGGCGCGGCGGTGCCGCTGGCCGACGGCGACGGGCACCTGCTCACCGGGCGGCTCTCGCTGCGCACACACCCCTGGCTGGCCGACCACGCCGTGGCGGGGGCCGTGCTGCTGCCCGCGACGGCGTTCGTGGAGCTGGCGACGCGCGCGGGCGACCAGGTCGGCTGCGACCTGGTCGAAGAACTCACCATGGAGATACCGCTCGTCGTCCCCGAAACGGGCGGCGTACAGCTCCAGTTGATCGTGGGCTCCGCCGACGCCTCCGGGCGGCGGTCGCTGGCCTTCCACTCCCGGCCCGAGGCCGGGCCCGACGCGGGCGGCGCGGAGGCCGAGCCGTGGGCCCGGCACGCCACCGGCGTACTGGCCCTGAGCACGGCGGACACCACGCCCGGCACATCCGACCTGGCCCAGTGGCCGCCGCGCGGCGCGGAGCCCGTCGGCGTCGAGGGCCTCTACGAGGAGTTCGCGGCGGCGGACGTCCAGTACGGCCCCGCCTTCCAGGGGCTGCGCGGCGCCTGGCGGCGCGGCGACGAGGTGTTCGCCGAGGTGAGCGTCCCCGAGGACCGGCGCGACGAGGCGGGCCGCTTCGGCCTGCACCCCGTGCTCCTCGACGCGGCGCTCCAGGCGGCGCACCTGGCACAGGACGGTGCGGACGGGCCGGACGGCTCGGACGGCGACGAAGGCGGTGCGCCCCGGCTGCCGTTCTCCTGGAGCGACGTCTCCCTGTACGCGACCGGGGCGAAGTCCCTGCGCGTACGCCTGACCCGGTCCGGAAGCGGTGGGGACACCCTCTCCGTGCTGCTGGCCGACGAATCGGGCGCGCCCGTCGCGTCGATCGGCGCGCTGGTGTCCCGCACCGTCGACGCGCGCCGGAGTCTCGCCGCGCAGCGCACCCGCGTCCCGCACCTGTACCGCGTGAACTGGGTGGCGGCGGCGCAGGCCGACGGCACGGTCCGGGCCGACTCGTGGGCCGTCTTCGGCGCGGGCGCCGAGCGTGTGGCCCGCGCCCTGGGCGAGGACGGCGTCGACGTCACCGCGTACCCCGCCCTCGCCGACCTGACCGCGGCGGTCGCCGACGGCAGCACGCCCGCGCCCGGCGTCGTGGTCGCGGCCCCGGACCTCACGGCGGCCCCGGGCCCCACGGCCACGGCTGCCGACGGCCTCGCGGCCGCCGTGCACGCCACCACCCGTGACGCGCTCGCCCTCGTCCAGGCGTGGCTCGCCGACGAACACCTCGCCGACGCGCGCCTGGTCGTCCTGACGCGTGGCGCCGCCGCCGTCACCCCCGACGAGCCGGTGCCTGGACTCGCCCACACCGCCGTGCTCGGTCTGCTGCGCTCCGCGCAGTCCGAGGAGCCCGGCAGGTTCGTCCTCGCCGACGTGGACGACGCGCCCGAGTCGCTGCGGGCGCTGCCCGCCGCGTACGCGCACGGCGAGCCGGAGTGCGCCGTGCGCGCCGGTGCCGTGCTCGTCCCCCGGCTCACCCGCGACCTCGGCGAACCCGCCGAGGCCCCCGCCGCCCTGAACGCGTCCGGCACCGCCCTGGTGACCGGCGCCCCCGGCGGTCTCGGCGGCCTCGTCGCCCGGCACCTCGCCACCGCGCACGGCGTACGGCATCTGCTGTTCCTCGGACGCCGCGGCCCCGAAGCGCCCGGCGCCACCGAACTCGCCTCGCACATGGCGGAGTTGGGTGTCGGCATCGACATCGTCGCCTGCGACGCCGCGGACCGGGACGCCCTCGCCGCGGCCCTGGCCCGCGTACCCGACGAGCACCCGCTCACCGCGGTCGTCCACACCGCGGGCGTCTTCGACGACGGCATCACCTCCTCGCTCACCGCCGAGCAGCTGGACCGCGTCCTGCGGCCCAAGGCCGACGCCGCCGTCAACCTGCGCGCGCTCACCGCGGCCGCCGACCTCGACGCGTTCGTCCTCTTCTCCTCCGTCGCGGGCGTCCTCGGCGGCGCCGGACAAGGCAACTACGCGGCGGGCAACACCTTCCTCGACGCCTACGCGCACGCCCTGCGCGGCCAGGGCGTGCCCGCGACCTCCCTCGCCTGGGGCCTGTGGGCCGAACGCGGCGGCATGGCCGGGCAGATCAGCGCCGACGACCTGGACCGGATGACCCGCTCCGGCGTCGCCCCGCTCGCCACCGAGCAGGGCCTCGGCCTGCTCGACGCCGCGCTCGGGCTCCGCGCCGCCGCCCTCGTGCCGGTGCGCCTCGACACCGCCGCGCTGCGCACCGCGCACGGCCCGCACCTGCCGCCGCTGCTCGGCGGCCTCGTCCACGGCCCCGCCCGGCGCGCCGTCGCCGACCGGGGTGGCGCGGACGGCGACACGCCCGCACTGGTCCGTGGCCTGCGCGGCCTCGCTGCCGACGAGCGCGGGCGTGCGCTCCTCGACCACGTGCGCGGCCAGGCCGCCGCCGTCCTCGGCTACGCCACCGGCGACGACGTGGACGCCGAGCGCGCCTTCCGCGACCTGGGCTTCGACTCCCTGACGGCCGTCGAGCTGCGCAACCGTCTGAAGGAGACGAGCGGCCTGCGGCTGCCCGCGACCCTCGTCTTCGACTACGCCACCCCCCTCGCCCTCGCCCGCCACCTCGCCTCCGAACTGACCGACGGCGACAGCGACAGCGAGGCGACGGCGGGCACGACGCCGGGCGGCGCGTTCGCCGCGCCCGCCCACGGGCACACCGACGAACCGGTCGCCATCGTCGCCATGAGCTGCCGCTTCCCCGGCGGCGTGGCGAACCCCGAGGACCTGTGGCGGCTCGTCGGCGCGGGCGCCGACGCCACCTCCGGACTGCCCGAGGGCCGCGGCTGGGACACCGCCAACCTGTACGACCCCGACCCCGACCACCAGGGCACCACGTACTCGCGCGGCGGCGGCTTCCTGCACGAGGCGGGCGAGTTCGACGCCTCGTTCTTCGGGATCTCGCCGCGCGAGGCCCTGGCGATGGACCCGCAGCAGCGGCTGCTCCTGGAGACGGCGTGGGAGGCCTTCGAGCGCGCCGGGATCGACCCGGCGACACTGCGCGGCAGCGCGGGCGGCGTCTTCGTCGGCGCCTCGTCGCAGGGATACGGCGAAAGCCTGCGGGAGGTCCCCGACGGCCTCGAAGGCCACCTGATGACCGGCAACTCCACCAGCGTCATCTCCGGCCGGCTCGCCTACTCCTTCGGCCTCGAAGGCCCGGCCGTGACCGTCGACACGGCCTGCTCGTCCTCGCTCGTCGCCCTGCACCTCGCGGCGCAGGCGCTGCGCCAGGGCGAGTGCTCCCTGGCCCTCGCGGGCGGCGCCACGGTCATGTCGACGCCCGACACCCTCGTCGCGTTCAGCCGCCAGCGCGGCCTGGCTGCGGACGGCCGCTGCAAGCCGTTCGCCGAGGGCGCCGACGGCTTCGGCGTCGGCGAGGGCATCGGCATGCTCGTCCTAGAGCGGCTCTCCGACGCCCGGCGCAACGGCCACAAGGTCCTCGCGGTCGTCCGTGGCTCCGCCGTCAACCAGGACGGCGCGAGCAACGGCCTCACCGCCCCGAACGGGCCCTCCCAGCAGCGCGTCATCCGCGCCGCCCTCACCAACGCCCGCCTCGGCGCGGCCGACGTGGACGCGGTCGAGGCGCACGGCACGGGCACGTCGCTCGGTGACCCCATCGAGGCCCAGGCCCTCATGGCCACGTACGGAAAGGACCGGCCCGGCGACCGGGAGCCCCTGTGGCTCGGCTCCGTCAAGTCCAACATCGGGCACGCCCAGGCGGCCGCGGGCGTCGCGGGCGTCATCAAGATGGTCATGGCGATGCGGCACGGCGTCCTGCCGAAGACGCTGCACGCCGAGACGCCGACGACCGAGGTCGACTGGTCCGAAGGGGCCGTCGAGCTGTTGACCGAGGAGCGCGAGTGGACCGCGCCGGAGACGGGACGGCCGCGGCGCGCGGGCGTCTCCTCCTTCGGCATGAGCGGCACCAACGCGCACGTGATCGTGGAGCAGGCACCGGTGGAGGAAGCCCTTCCCGCCGACGCCGGCGACGGGCCCGCACCGACCCCCGCACCGTCGGTGGTCCCCGGCCTCGTCCCGCTGGCCCTGTCGGCGAAGAGCGAGAACGCGCTGCGCGCACAAGCGGACCGGCTCCGGGAGCGCTTGCTCGCCGAAGCGGACCACGACGACACCGAGAAGATCGGCCTGACGGACCTGGGCTGGTCCCTGACGATGACCCGCTCCCGGTTCGAGCACCGGGGCGTCGTCCTCGGCCGCGACCGCGAGGACCTCCTCGCGGCTCTTGAGCGCCTTGCCGAGGGTGATGCCACGGCGGGCGGTGTGGTCACGGGCCGTGCGGTGAGCGGTGCGGGTCGTGCGGTGTTCGTGTTTCCGGGTCAGGGTTCGCAGTGGGCCGGGATGGCTCGCGAACTGCTCGACGGGTCGCCGGTGTTCGCGGAGCGGATGCGGGAGTGCGCGGACGCGCTCGCCGAGTTCGTGGACTGGGACCTCCTTGAGGAGTTGGGCGGCGACCGGTTCGACCAGGTCGACGTGGTCCAGCCGGTGCTCTTCGCCGTGATGGTGTCGCTGGCTGCCGTCTGGCAGGCGGCCGGGGTGAAGCCCGCCGCCGTCGTCGGTCACAGCCAGGGCGAGATCGCCGCCGCGTGCGTGGCAGGCGCGCTCTCGCTGCGGGATGCGGCTCGTGTCGTCGCGCTGCGGAGCCTGGCGATTCGTGAGCTGTCCGGTAAGGGCGGCATGGTGTCGGTGCCGTTGCCCGAGGCCGAGGTCCGCGGGCTGATCGTGGGTTGGGAGGGCCGGATCGAGGTCGCGGCCGTCAACGGCCCCGCCCAGGTGGTGGTCTCTGGTGAGCCGGAGGCTCTGGAGGAGCTGGTCGCGCAGTGCGTCGGCCAGGACGTCCGCGCTCGTACGATCCCGGTGGACTACGCCTCGCACTCCTCGTACGTGGAGCAGATCGAGGCCCAGATCCTGGAGGCGCTGGAGGGTGTCAGCCCCCAGGCTGCCGAGGTCCCGCTGTATTCGACGCTGACGGGCTCCTGGTTGTCCGACGGCACCCTGATGGACGCGGGTTACTGGTATCGCAACCTGCGCCAGACCGTCCTGTTCGAGCACGCCACCCGTGGCCTGCTGGCCGAGGGGCACGGTCTGTTCCTGGAGATGAGCCCGCACCCGGTGCTCACCGTCCCGGTTCAGGCCACCATCGAGGCCGTCGGGCGCGAAGGGGCGGCCGTCGCCCTGGGTTCGCTGCGCCGTGACGAAGGCGGGGCAGCGCGGCTGCTCGCCTCGGTCGCCGAGGCGCACGCGCGCGGCGCCGAGCTGGACTGGAAGGCGTTCTACCCGGGCGCCGGAACCGTCGTCGACCTGCCCACGTACGCCTTCCAGCGCCAGCACTACTGGCTGACCGAGGACGAGGCGCCGGGCGCGGAGCCCGTACTCGCCGTGGACGAGGTCGAGGCGCGCTTCTGGGAGGCCGTGGAGCGCGAGGACCTGGCGGGGCTGACGGCGGAGCTGGAGATCGCGGAGGACTCGGCCGCGGGCCTCGGATCCGTCCTGCCCGCCCTGTCGTCGTGGCGGCGGCAGCGGCGCGAGCGGTCGGCGCTGGACGCCTTGCGCTACCGCGTGACCTGGAAGCCGCTGGCGAACAGCGCCCTGCCGACGTCCGGGCCCACCGGCCGGTGGCTGGTGGTGCTGCCCGAGAACGCCGCGAAGCACCCGTGGGCCACGGGCTCCGTCGCGGCCCTGGCGCGGGCCGGTGCGGAGGTGGCCGAACTGCGGATCACCTCGGACGAGTTGACGCGTGAGGCGCTGGCCGGGCGGCTGCGAGACCTCCCCGGCGGGGAGCTCGCCGGTGTGGTCTCGCTCCTCGGTCTCGACGAGACCGCCGTCGACGGGCACGAGGCCGTGTTCGCCGGGCTCGCGGGGACCGTCGCGCTGGTGCAGGCCCTCGGTGACGCCGGGATCGGCGCGCGCCTGTGGACGGCATCGCACGGCGCCGTGGTCACCGGCCGCGGCGACCGGGCCGTCAGCCCCGACCAGGCCCAGCTGTGGGGCCTCGGCCGGGTCGTGGCCCTGGAACACCCTGACCGCTGGGGCGGTCTGGTCGACCTGCCGCCGTCGTACGACACCCGCTCCGGCGCGCGCTTCGCCGCCGCCCTCGCGGGGCCCGGCGGCGAGGACCAGCTCGCGGTGCGGGACACGGGCGTCTTCGTGCGCCGCTTCGCCCACGCCCCGCTGCCCGAGGACCGGGGCGCGGAGCCCCAGTGGTCGCCGCGCGGCACCGCCCTCATCACCGGCGGTACGGGCGCGATCGGGGGGCACGTGGCGCGCTGGCTGGCCCGCGAGGGCGCCGAGCACCTCGTCCTCACCAGCCGCCGCGGCCCCGAGGCCCCGGGCGCGGCCGAACTGAAGGCCGAACTGGAGGAGCTGGGCGCCGAGGTCACCGTCGCCGCCTGCGACGTCGCCGACTGGGACGCCGTCGCGGGGCTCCTCGACGAGCTGGCGGCGGACGGGCGCACCCTGCGCTCCGTCTTCCACGCGGCGGGCGCCGGTCAGGAGCAGCCGCTGCACACGATGACCACGGCGGACATCGCCGCCGTCCTGGAGGCGAAGGTCGCGGGCGCCACGCACCTCGACGAACTCCTCGACACCGGTTCGCTCGACGCGTTCGTGCTGTTCTCCTCCAACGCCGGAGTGTGGGGCAGCGGCAGCCAGGGCGCCTACGCGGCCGCCAACGCCCACCTCGACGCCCTCGCCGAGTGGCGCCGCGCCCGCGGCCTGACCGCGACCTCCGTCGCGTGGGGCCTGTGGGGCGGCGGCAGCGGCATGGCCGGTGCCGAGGCCGAGGAAGCGCTGCGGCGCGTCGGCGTCACGGCCATGGAGCCGGGGCTCGCGGTCGCCGCGCTCGCCCGGGCGGTGGCGTACGACGAGACGTTCGTGGCCGTCGCGGACGTGGACTGGGAGCGGTTCGCGCCCGCCTTCACGTCGGTGCGGCCCAGCCCGTTCATCGGCGAACTGCCCGAGGTGCGGCGTGCCCTCGAAGGGCCGGAGACGGCCGCCGCGCCCACCGCAGCGCACGCGGCGGCGGGTTCCGAGTGGGCCGAGCGGCTCGCCGCCCTGCCGGTGCCGGAGCGTGAGCGGGTGGCCCTCGACCTGGTACGGGCGCACGCCGCGGCCGTGCTCGGCTACGCGGGTGCGGAGGCCGTCGAGCCCGACCGCGCCTTCCGCGAGCTGGGCTTCGACTCCCTGACGGCGGTAGAGGTCCGCAACCGGCTCACGGCCGCGACCGGCCTGAAGCTGCCCACGACCCTCGTCTTCGACTACCCCAACGCCCGTCTGCTCGCCGCCCATCTGCGCCGCGAGGCGCTCGGCGACGTGCCGGGCACCACGGAGACGCGGGCCGTCGCGCCCGCGCCCGCCGACGACCCGATCGCCATCGTGTCGATGAGCTGCCGCTACCCGGGCGGCGCCACCAGCCCGGACGCCCTGTGGCGGCTCGTGTCCGAGGGCACGGACGCGATCTCGGCGTTCCCCGCCGACCGGGGCTGGGAGACCACCGGCGCGGCGGCGTACCGCGCGGAGGGCGGGTTCCTCTACGACGCCGCCGGGTTCGACGCCGCGTTCTTCGGCATCTCGCCGCGCGAGGCCCTCTCCATCGACCCCCAGCAGCGCCTCCTCCTGGAGGCGTCGTGGGAGCTGTTCGAGCGCGCGGGCATCGCCCCCGCCTCCGTACGCGGCCACCAGACCGGCGTCTTCATCGGCTCCGGCTACCAGGGCTACGGCGAGGGCGTCCAGGACCTGCCCGAGGGCGTCGAGGGCTACCTGCTCACCGGCAGCGCCGGAGCCGTGGTCTCCGGCCGTCTCTCGTACGCGTTCGGGCTCGAAGGCCCGGCGGTCACGGTCGACACGGCCTGCTCGTCCTCGCTCGTGGCCCTGCACCTCGCGGCGCAGGCCCTGCGGCAGGGCGAGTGCGACATGGCCCTCGCGGGCGGCGTCACCGTGATGTCGACGCCCACCGCCTTCGACGAGTTCAGCAAGCAGCAGGGCCTCGCCGCCGACGGCCGGTGCAAGCCGTTCGCGGAGGCGGCGGACGGCACGGGCTGGGGCGAGGGCGTCGGCCTGCTCCTCCTGGAGCGCCTGTCCGATGCCCGCCGCAACGGACACGAAGTCCTCGCGGTGGTCAAGGGCTCCGCCGTGAACCAGGACGGCGCGAGCAACGGCCTGACCGCCCCGAACGGGCCTTCTCAGCAGCGCGTGATCCGTGCCGCCCTCGCCAACGCCGGGCTGTCCGCCGGTGACGTGGACGCGGTCGAGGCCCACGGCACCGGCACCACCTTGGGCGATCCGATCGAGGCCCAGGCCCTGCTCGCCACGTACGGCCAGGACCGGCCGGAGGACCAGCCGCTGTGGCTGGGTTCGGTGAAGTCCAACATCGGTCACACCCAGGCCGCTTCGGGCGTCGCCGGTGTCATCAAGATGGTCCTCGCCATGCGCGAGGGCGTCCTGCCGCAGACGCTGCACGTGGACCGGCCGAGCACGCACGTGGACTGGTCGGAAGGTGCCGTCGAGCTTCTGACGGAGGCCCGGGAGTGGGCCGAGCGCGGGGACGCGCCGCGCCGCGCCGGTGTCTCGTCGTTCGGCGTGAGCGGCACCAACGCGCACGTGATCGTGGAGCAGGCGCCGGTCGAGGAGCCGGTGGAGGCCGTGGTGCCGGTCGCGCCGGTGACGGCCGTGCCGTGGCTGGTGTCGGCGCGCAGCGCGGACGCGCTCCGGGCGCAGGCCGAGCGGCTCCTGGGCCACATCGCGGCCGACACCGCCCTGGACGCCGTGGACCTGGGCTGGTCGCTCCTGTCGGGCCGTTCGCCGCTGGAGCACCGGGCCGTGGTCCTGGGCGAGGGCAGGGACGAACTCCTGACGGGCCTGGAGTCGCTGGCGTCCGGCGGGCGCGGGGCCGTCACGGGCTCGGTGGTCGAGGGCCGCCTCGGCGTGGTCTTCACCGGCCAGGGCAGCCAGCGCCTGGGCATGGGCCGTGAGTTGTACGAGACGTTCCCGGTGTTCGCGGATGCGTTGGACGAGGTGTGTGCTCATATAGATCCGTGGATAGAACGTTCGCTCCAGAGCGTGATGTTCGGTGCGGACGCGGACCTGCTTGAGCAGACCGGTTACGCGCAGCCCGCCCTGTTTGCTGTCGAGGTTGCCCTGTTCCGTCTGGCGGAGTCCTTCGGCGTACGCCCCGAGATCGTGGGCGGTCACTCGATCGGTGAGCTGGCCGCCGCGTACGTGGCTGGATTGTGGTCGCTGGAGGATGCGGCTCAACTGGTCGCTGCGCGTGGCCGGTTGATGCAGGCCCTGCCCGAGGGCGGGGCGATGCTGGCGGTGCAGGCCACGGAAGCTGATGTGCTGCCGCTCCTGTCGGAGCGTGTGGGAGTGGCCGCCGTCAACGGCCCGGCGCAGCTGGTGCTCTCCGGTGACCGGGCGGCTCTCGAAGGCCTGGAGCAGACCCTGCGCGGCCAGGGCCGGAAGGTGAAGTGGCTGAAGGTCAGCCACGCCTTCCACTCGCCGTTGATGGACCCGGCGCTGGACGATTTCCGTAAGGTCGCGGCCAAGCTGACGTACCAGGACCCGACGTTGCCGGTGGTCTCCAACCTCACCGGTGAGCTGGCGGATCCTGCCGAGCTGAAGGACCCGGAGTACTGGGTCCGTCACATCCGAGAGTCGGTCCGCTTCCACGACGGTCTGAAGGCACTGGCAGGGCACGGCGTTTCGACCTTCCTGGAGTTGGGCCCCGACGCGGTGCTCACCGCGATGGCGCACGACACGCTCACCGAGCCCGCCGCCCAGGCGGGCCTGGTCGCGGCCGTTCGCAAGGACCGCCCCGAGGCCGACGCGTTCCTCGCGGCCCTCGCCCAGCTGCACGTACGCGGAGTCGAGGTCGACTGGGCGCCGCTGTACGCCCCGGTCGAGTCCCGGCGCCGCGTCGATCTGCCCACGTACGCCTTCCAGCACGACCGCTACTGGCTGACGTCGGGACCGGCCGCCACGCGTACGGGCGGGGTCGCCGCCGACGAGGTGGAGGCGCGGTTCTGGGAGGCCGTGGAGCGGGAGGACCTGGAGTCGCTGAGTGCCGAGCTGGGCGGCGGTGCCGACGGTGGGGCGCTGGGCGAGGTGCTTCCGGTCCTGTCGTCGTGGCGGCGGCAGCGGCGTACGGCCTCGACGCTGGACGCCCTGCGCTATCGCGTGGCCTGGAAGCCGCTGGGCCACGCGCCCGCCGCGCGGCTCGACGGCACGTGGCTGCTCGTCGTGCCGGACGGCGGCGCGGACGTCGCCGACTGGGCGGCCTCGGTCGGGCACGCGCTCGGCGGACTCGGCGCCGAGGTGCGCACGGTCGTCGTACCGGACGCCGAAGGCGCCGACCGCGACGAACTCGCGGAGCGGCTGCGTAAGGAGGCGGCGGCCGGCGACGGCGCGCTGACCGGCGTGCTCTCGCTGCTGGCCGCGGACGAGGAGCCGCACGCCGTGCGCGGCGGGGTGAGCCGCGGGCTCGCCGCGACCGTGACCCTGGTGCGGGCCCTGCACACCGCGGACCTGGGCGCCCCGCTCTGGCTTGCCAGCCGGTCCGCGTCGGCCATCGGCGGCGCGGACCCCGCGCCCCGGCACGCCCAGGCGGCCCTGTGGGGCCTGGGCCGCGTGGTGGCCGTGGAGTACCCGCGGATGTGGGGCGGCCTGGTCGACCTGCCGGAGACCGTCGACGGGCGGGCCACCGCCGGGCTCGCCGGTGTCGTCGGCGGCGCGTGGGCCGGTGAGGACCACGTGGCCGTACGAGGCTCCGGGGTGTTCGCGCGCCGCTTGGAGCGGGCACCGCTCGACCCCGCCGCGGTGGGGGAGTGGACGCCGGACGGCACCGTCCTGGTGACCGGCGGCACGGGCGCCATCGGCGGACACGTCGCCCACTGGCTCGCGGAGCGGGGCGCCCGGCACCTCGTCCTGACGAGCCGCCGGGGCGCGGACGCGCCGGGTGCCGCCGAACTCCGGGCGGAGCTTGAGGAGTTGGGTGCCCGGGTCACGATCGCCGCTTGTGACGTGGCCGACCGCGACGCGCTGGCGGAGCTGCTCGACGCGATGCCCGACACCGCCCCGCTGACCGCCGTCTTCCACACGGCGGGCGTCCTGGACGACGGCGTGCTCGACGGAGTGACGGCGGAGCGGATCGCCACCGTCTTCCGGGCGAAGGTGGAGTCGGCTCGCCACCTGGACGAGCTGACGTCCGGCCTCGACCTGTCGGCGTTCGTGCTCTTCTCGTCCTTCGCCGGGCTCTCCGGCGGTCCCGGACAGGGGAGTTACGCCGCCGCCAACGCCGCGCTCGACGCGCTCGCCGAGCACCGCAGGGCGCGCGGCCTCACGGCGACCTCCGTCGCCTGGGGCGCGTGGGGCGGTGGCGGCATGGCCGCCGACCGGGCGCGGGGCGGCGCCGTGCCGCCCATGGAGCCGGGGCTCGCGGTCGCCGCGCTCGGCGGGGCCCTCGGCCAGGACCTGGCCGTCACGGTCATCGCCGACGTCGACTGGGAGCAGTACCTGGCAGGCGGCCCGGCGCTCGCGCCCAACCCGCTCTTCGCCGACCTGCCCGAGGCCCGTGCCCTCCAGGAGCGCACGGCCCGCACGGACGGCGGGGCGGCGGGCGGCACGGAACCCGACCTCGCGCGGCAGCTCGCGGCGCTCTCCGGGCCCGAGCGGGACCGGTTCCTGGAGGACCTGGTCCGCACGCACGCGGCGGACGTCCTCGGCTACCCGGGGCCCGAGCGGGTCGAACCCGGCCGTGCCTTCCGGGAGCTGGGCTTCGACTCCCTCACCGCCGTCGAACTGCGCAACGCGCTCGGCGCGGCCACCGGCCTGCCCCTGCCCACCACCCTCGTCTTCGACCACCCCACGCCCGTGGCGCTCGCCGCCTACCTCAAGGACGAACTGGCCCCGGGCGACGGCGAGTCGGCGGCGCTCCTGTCCCAGCTCGACACGCTGGAGCTGGGGCTCACCGAGAGCGCGCCGTCGGACGACGAGCTGGCCACGATCGCCGAGCGGCTGCGGGTGCTGCTCGACCGGTGCACCCGTGGCGCGGACGACGACGAGGACGCGCAGGTCGCGGAGGAGCTGGAGTCCGCGACGGACGACGAGATGTTCGACTTCATCAGCAAGGAGTTCGGGATCTCCTGATGTGCCGCCCCGCCTTCCCCTGACGCGGCACCCCGCAATCCCCTGATGTGCCGCCCCCGCCCCCGCCCCGGCGCGGGGGCGGCGCACCGCACTCTCCCCCCTTGTCTCTAGGAGCTAGGCCAGATGGTGAACGACGACAAAATCCGCCGCCTTCTCAAGCAGGTGACGGCGGATCTGCACACGACTCGTCGGAGAGTGCGCGAACTCGAGTCGAAAGACGCGGAGCCGGTCGCGATCATCGCGATGAGCTGCCGCTTCCCCGGCGGCGCGAGCACTCCCGAAGCGCTGTGGGAGCTGGTGCGGGACGGCGTGGACACCGTGTCCGCGTTCCCCGGCAACCGCGGCTGGGACGTGGCCGGGCTCTACCACCCCGACCCCGACCACCAGGGCACCACGTACACCCGCGAGGGCGGGTTCGTGTACGACGCCGACGCGTTCGACGCGGGCTTCTTCGGGATCTCGCCGCGTGAGGCGCGCGCCATGGACCCGCAGCAGCGGCTGCTCCTGGAGACCGCGTGGGAGGCCGTCGAGCGCGCGGGCATCGACCCGCAGGGCCTGCGCGGCAGCCGCACCGGCGTGTTCACCGGCACCAACGGCCAGGACTACACGGCCGTCGTCGCCGAGGCCGCCGACAGCGTCGAGGGATACTCCGGCACGGGCAACACCGCGGCTGTCGTCTCCGGCCGCCTCTCCTACACCCTGGGCCTGGAGGGCCCGGCGGTGACCGTCGACACGGCCTGCTCGTCCTCGCTCGTCGCGCTGCACCTGGCGGCGCAGGCGCTGCGGCAGGGCGAGTGCGGCCTCGCCCTCGCGGGCGGCGTGTCCCTGATGTCGACGCCCACCGCGTTCGTGGAGTTCAGCCGCCAGCGCGGCATGGCCGAGGACGGCCGCTGCAAGGCCTTCGCGGAGGCGGCGGACGGCACCGGCTGGGGCGAGGGCGTCGGCCTGCTCCTGCTCGAGCGCCTCTCGGACGCGCGGCGCAACGGCCACGAGGTCCTCGCGGTGCTCCGGGGCTCCGCCGTCAACCAGGACGGCGCGAGCAACGGCCTGACCGCCCCGAACGGTCCCGCGCAGCAGCGCGTCATCCGTGCCGCCCTCGCCAACGCCCGCCTGACGGCCGCCGACGTCGACGCCGTCGAGGCCCACGGCACCGGCACCACCCTCGGCGACCCCATCGAAGCGCAGGCCCTGCTCGCCACGTACGGGCAGGGACGGCCCCGCACCCGGCCGCTGTGGCTCGGCTCCGTGAAGTCGAACATCGGGCACACCCAGGCCGCCGCGGGCGCGGCGGGCGTCATCAAGATGGTCATGGCGATGCGCGACGGGGTCCTGCCGCAGACGCTGCACGTGGACCGGCCGAGCACGCACGTGGACTGGTCCGCGGGCGCCGTCGAACTGCTCACCGAGCGCCGTGCGTGGCCGGAGCAGGAGGACGCGCCGCGCCGCGCGGGCGTCTCCTCCTTCGGCGTCAGCGGCACCAACGCCCACGTGATCATCGAGGAGGCCCCCGCCGCCGAGCCGCAGGGCCAGCCGGACGAAGGCCCCGCCCCGGCCGACGCCGCCCCGGACGCGCGCCCTGCCGTCGGCCCCACGGTCTGGCCGCTGTCCGGCCGCACCGCGAAGGCCCTGCGCGCCCAGGCCGCCCGGCTGCGCGAGCGGCTCCTCGACGACCCCGCCCTCGCCGCCGACGCCGACGCGCGCGCCGACCTCGGCTGGTCCCTCGCCACCGGCCGCTCCGCCTTCGAGCACCGGGCCCTGCTCATCGGCGAGGACCGCGACCGGCTCCTGGCCGCCCTGGAGTCCCTCACCGCCGAAGGGCCCGCCGCCCCCGGCACGGTGACCGGCTCGGTCGCCGAGGGCCGCCTGGGCATCGTCTTCACCGGCCAGGGCAGCCAACGGACCGGGATGGGCCGTGAGTTGTACGAGGCCTTCCCGGTCTTCGCAGCCGCGCTCGACGAGGTGTGTGCTCATATAGATCCGTGGATAGAACGTTCGCTCCAGAGCGTCATGTTCGGTACGGACGCCGAGCTCCTTGAGCAGACCGGCTACACCCAGCCCGCCCTCTTCGCCGTCGAGGTCGCCCTCTTCCGGCTCGCCGAGTCCTTCGGCGTGCGCCCCGAGGTCGTCGGCGGCCACTCGATCGGCGAGCTGGCCGCCGCCCACGTGGCGGGGCTCTGGTCGCTGGAGGACGCGGCCCGACTGGTCGCCGCACGCGGCCGGCTGATGCAGGCCCTGCCCCGCGGCGGCGCCATGCTCGCCGTCCAGGCCGCGGAGGCCGACGTCGCCCCGCTCCTGGAGGAGGTCGCCGAGTGGGCGGGCCTCGCCGCCGTCAACGGCCCCGCCCAGGTGGTGCTCTCCGGCGACCGCGGCGTCCTGGAGGACCTCGCGGTACAGCTGCGCGCCGACGGCCGCAAGACCCGCTGGCTCAAGGTCAGCCACGCCTTCCACTCGCCCCTGATGGCGCCCATGCTCGACGAGTTCCGGCAGGTCGCGCAGGGACTGACGTACCAGGACCCGACGCTGCCCGTCGTCTCCAACGTCACCGGACGCCTCGCCGCCGCCGACGAGCTGAAGGACCCCGAGTACTGGGTGCGGCACGTGCGCGAGGCGGTCCGCTTCCACGACGGCCTCGGCGCCCTCACCGGCTTCGGTGCGACCACCCTCCTCGAACTGGGCCCCGACGCGATCCTCACCGCGATGGCCCACGACACCCTCACCGGCCCCGAGGCGCAGGCCGGACTCGTCCCGGCGCTGCGCCGCGACCGGCCCGAGCCCGACACCTTCCTGACCGCGCTCGCCCGCCTGCACGTGCGCGGCGCCACCGTCGACTGGACCCCGCGGTACGCGCCCCTCGGCGCGCGCCGCCGCGTCGCGCTGCCCACGTACGCCTTCCAGCACCAGAGTTACTGGCTGGACACGGCCGCCCCCGCCACGCCGGGGCAGGCCGTGGGCGCGGCCCCCGCCGACAGCGCCGAGGCGCGCTTCTGGGAGGCCGTGGAGCACGAGGACCTCGGCGAGCTCACCGGCGCCCTCGACGTACCCGGCGACGCCCCGCTCAGCGACGTCCTGCCCGCCCTGACGGCCTGGCGGCGCAAGCAGCGCACCACCTCCGCGCTCGACTCCTGGCGCTACCGCGTCACCTGGAACCCGCTGCCGCCGCAGGCCTCGACGTACGGCCCCGCGCTGACCGGCACCTGGGCGCTGCTCGTCCCCGACAGCCCCGCCGACCAGCCCTGGAGCGCCGCCGCCGAGCGCGCCCTCGCCGCGGGCGGCACCCGCGTCGTCGTGGTGCGCGTACCGCAGGGCGCGAGCACCGACCGCGCCGCCGCCACCGAACTGCTGCGGCAGCATGAGGCGGCGGAGTGGAACGGCGTCCTGTCGCTCCTCGCCCTGACCGGGCCCGAGCGGCCCGACACCGGCGGGGAGACGCCGCTCGCCGCGCTGCGCACGGCCGTGCTCCTCCAGGCCCTCGGCGACGCGGGCAGCACCGCCACCGTCTGGGCCGCGACCCGCGGCGCGGTGTCGACCACACCAGCCGAGGCCCCCGCCGACCCGGCGCAGGCCGCCATGTGGGGGCTCGGCCGCGTCGCCGCCCTCGAATACCCGCAGACCTGGGGCGGCCTCGTCGACCTGCCCGAGACCGCCGACGCCGGTGCCGTCACCGGACTCACCCAGGCCCTCGGTGCCCTGGAGGGCGAGGACCAGGTCGCCGTGCGCGGCTCCGGCGTGCTCGTCCGCCGCCTCGTGCGGGCCTCCCTCGGCGAGGCCCCGGCGGGGCAGTGGTCGCCGCGGGGCACCGCTCTGATCACCGGTGGTACGGGTGCGCTCGGCGCGCACGTGGCCCGTTGGCTGGCCCGCGAGGGCGTCGAGCACCTCGTGCTCACCAGCCGCCGCGGCCCGGACGCGCCCGGCGCCGCCGAACTGAAGGCGGAGCTGGAGGACTTGGGCGCGGCCGTCACCGTCGCCGCCTGCGACGTCGCCGACCGGGACGCGCTGGCCCGGCTCCTCGCGGAGATCTCCGAGGGCACGCCGCTGACCGGTGTGTTCCACACCGCGGGCGTCCTCGACGACGGCGTGCTCGACGGCCTCACCGAGGACCGCGTCGCGGGCGTCTTCCGGGCGAAGGTGGAGTCGGCCCGCCACCTGGACGAGCTGACGTCCGGCCTCGACCTGTCGGCGTTCGTGCTCTTCGCGTCCTTCGCCGGTGTCGTCGGCGGCTCGGGCCAGGGCACATACGCCGCCGCCAACGCCGCCCTGGACGCCCTCGCCGAGACCCGGCGCGCCGCCGGGCGCACCGCGACGTCCGTGGCCTGGGGCCCCTGGGGCGGCACCGGCATGGCCGCCGAGGGCGCGGCCGCCGAACGCCTCAAGCACGGCGTGATGCCGCCCATGGACCCAGGCCTCGCCATCGCCGCGCTGCACCAGGCGCTGAGCCACGGCCAGACGCTGACCTCCGTCGTGGACATCGACTGGGCGCAGTACGCGCCCGGCTTCACCGCCACGCGGCCCAGCCGTCTCTTCGCGGACGTCCCGGAGGCGCGCGCGGCCCTCACGCCGCCCGCCGAGCCCACCGGCGCCCCGGGCGCGGCGACCGGCGCCGCCCCCGCGAACGCGCTCGCCGACCACCTCGCCGTCCTCGCCCCCGAGGACCGCGAAGCCGCCGTCCTCGACCTGGTGCGCCGGCGGGCCGCCGACGTCCTCGGCTATCCGGGCGTCGACGACATCCAGGTCAACCGTGCCTTCCGCGAGCTGGGCTTCGACTCCCTCACGGCGGTCGAGCTGCGCAACCTCATCGGCGCGGCCACCGGCCTCAAGCTGCCCACCACGCTGGTCTTCGACTACCCCACGCCCGCCGCGCTCGCCGCCCACCTGCGGACCGAGCTGCTCGGCGACGAGACCGCGACCGCCCTGCCCGCCCCCGTCACCGGCGGCGGAGCCACCGACGAACCCCTCGCCATCATCGGCATGAGCTGCCGCTTCCCCGGTGGCGTCCGCAGCCCCGAGGACCTGTGGAGGCTCGTCGCCGACGGCGTCGACGCGATCGCCGAGTTCCCCGCCGACCGGGGCTGGGACACCGGCTCGCTGTACGACGCGAACGCGGACCAGACCGGTACCTCGTACGTCCGTCAGGGCGGATTCCTCTACGACGCCGGACAGTTCGACGCCAAGTTCTTCGGCGTCAACCCGCGCGAGGCGCTCGCCATGGACCCGCAGCAGCGCCTCCTCCTGGAGACGGCGTGGGAGGCCTTCGAGCGTGCCGGGATCGACCCGGCCGGGCTCGGCGGCAGCCAGATCGGCGTGTTCGCGGGCACCAACGGCCAGGACTACACCGCGGGCGTCGACCACGTGCCCGACGAGGTCGAGGGATACCTCGGCATCGGCAACGCCGCGAGCGTCGCCTCCGGCCGCATCTCGTACACCTTCGGCCTCGAAGGCCCGGCGGTGACCGTCGACACGGCGTGCTCCTCCTCGCTCGTGGCCCTGCACCTGGCCGCGCAGGCCCTGCGGCAGGGCGAGTGCACCATGGCCCTCGCGGGCGGCGTCTCGGTGATGTCGACCCCGGCGACCTTCGTGGAGTTCAGTCGCCAGCGCGGCCTGGCCACCGACGGCCGGTGCAAGGCGTTCGCGGAGGCGGCGGACGGCACGGGCTGGGGCGAGGGCGTCGGCCTTCTCCTGGTCGAGCGCCTGTCCGACGCGCGGCGCAACGGCCACAAGGTCCTCGCGGTCGTCCGTGGCTCCGCCGTCAACCAGGACGGCGCGAGCAACGGCCTGACCGCTCCGAACGGCCCCTCGCAGCGACGCGTCATCCGCGCCGCCCTGGCCAGCGCGGGCCTCAAGCCGGGCGACGTGGACGCCGTCGAGGCGCACGGCACCGGCACCACCCTCGGCGACCCCATCGAGGCGCAGGCGCTGCTCGCCACCTACGGCCAGGAGCGCGCGACGGCCGAGCCGCTGTGGCTCGGCTCCATCAAGTCCAACATCGGGCACACCCAGGCCGCCGCCGGTGTCGCCGGTGTCATGAAGATGGTCATGGCGATGCGCCACGGCGTCCTGCCCAAGACGCTGCACGTGGACGCCCCCACCACCGAGGTGGACTGGTCGGCGGGCGCGGTCGAGCTCCTCACCGGCGCCCGCGACTGGCCCGCGCACGGCGACGGCACGCCCCGCCGCGCGGGCGTCTCCGCGTTCGGCGTGAGCGGCACCAACGCCCACGTCATCGTCGAGCAGGCGCCGGCCGGTGAGCCGGAGCCCACGGCGGGCGGCGTCGCGCCCACGTCCGTGCTGCCCCTCGCCCTGTCGGCCAAGTCCCCCCAGGCCCTGCGCGAGCAGGCGGACCGGCTCCTGACCCGGCTGCGGGCGGACGTCGGCGCCGCACCGGCGGACGTCGGCCTGTCCCTCGCCACGACCCGCTCGCGCTTCGAGCACCGCGGCGTGGTGCTCGGCCGGGACCGCGAGGACCTGCTCGCCGGGCTCCAGGACCTGGCCGCCGGGGCCACCACCGGCGTGCGGGCCGTGTCCGGCCGCGCGCCGGACGGCCCGGTCCGACCGGTGTTCGTCTTCCCCGGCGAGGCCGCCGACTGGACCGACACCGTACGCGAACTGCTCGACGAGTCCCCGGTGTTCGCCGCCCGCATGGGTGAATGCGCCGACGCGCTCGCCGAGTTCGTGGACTGGAACCTGTTCGACGAGCTGGCCGGAGACCGGCTCGACCGGGCGGACGTGGCCGGGCCGGTGCTCTTCGCCGTCCTCGTGTCGCTGGCCGCCGTGTGGCGGGCGGCCGGTGTCGAGCCCGCCGCCGTGATCGGCCACGGCGCGGGTGAGATCGCCGCGGCCTGTGTGGCCGGAGCCCTGACCCTGCGCGACGCGGCCCGTGTCGCGGCCCTGCGGGAGCGGCCCGACGAGGGTGCGGGCGCCGCGCTCGCCGCCCTCGCCCCGCGCCTCGCCGACGTACCCCTGTACTCCACGACCACGGGGGAGTGGCTGACCGACAGCACTCCCATGGACGCCGGGTACTGGCGACGCAACCAGCGGCAGGAGCCCCTCTTCGAGCAGGCCGTCACCGGTCTGCTCGCCGCGGGCCACGGCCTGTTCGCCGAGGTCGGCCCGCACCCGGTCCTCGGCGACGCGCTGCGCCGGACCGTCGGGGCCGACGGCCGCGCCGCGATCGTGCCCGGCGCGCAGCGCGGCACCGAGGGCGGCGCGCACCGCCTCGCGGCCGCGATCGCCGAGGCCCACGTCCACGGCGTCGAGCTGGACTGGACGGCCCTCTTCCCGGGCGCCCGCGCCGACGTCGACCTGCCCACGTACGCCTTCCAGCACGAGCACTTCTGGCTCGTCGACGGGCGCGCCCCGGGCGGTGCGGCACAGCCCGCCACCGACGACACGGACGCCCGCTTCTGGGAGGCCGTGGAGCGCGAGGACCTTCAGCAGCTCGCCGCCGAGCTGGAGGTGGCGCAGGAGTCCGCCGCCGACCTCTCTTCCGTGCTGCCCGTCCTGTCGTCGTGGCGGCGGCAGCGCCGCGAGCGGTCCACCGTGGACGCCTGGCGCTACCGCGTCACCTGGAAGCCGCTGACCGGCGGCCTGCACGCCCCGGCCCTCACCGGCCGCTGGCTGGTCGTCGTACCCGAAAGCGCGGCCGCGCACCCGTGGACGGAGGGCGTCACCGGCGCCCTGACCCGCGCCGGAGCCGAAGCCGTCGAACTCCGCGTCACCGAGGCAGAGTTGACGCCCGAGGCTCTGGCCGAACGGCTGCGCGCGCACACGCGGGACGGGGACGCGCCCGCAGGCGTCGTCTCCCTGCTCGCCCTCGACGAGAGGCCCCTCGCGGACCACCCGGCCGTGCCCGCCGGGCTCGCGGGCACCGTCGCGCTCGTGCGCGCCCTTGAGGACACCGGGGCCGAGGCGCGCCTGTGGGCCGTCTCGCACGGCGCCGTCTCCACCGGCCGCAGCGACCGCCTGACGAGCACCGCCCAGGCCCAGCTGTGGGGCCTCGGCCGCGTCGTCGCCCTGGAGCACCCCGAGCGCTGGGGCGGCCTCGTCGACCTACCGCAGGCCCCCGACGCCCGCGCCGGGGCCCGGCTCGCCGCCGTCCTCGCGGGCATCCCCGCGACGGACGGCGACTCCGGCGCCGAGGACCAGCTCGCCGTGCGCGGCTCCGGCGTCCTCGCCCGCCGCCTCGCCCACGCGCCCCTCGACAGCCGCCCGGCGGGGCAGTGGTCGCCGCGGGGCACCGCCCTGATCACCGGTGGTACGGGTGCGCTCGGCGCGCACGTGGCGCGCTGGCTGGCCCGCGAGGGCGTCGAGCACCTCGTGCTCACCAGCCGCCGCGGCCCGGACGCGCCCGGCGCCGCCGAACTGAAGGCGGAGCTGGAGGACTTGGGCGCGTCCGTCACTGTCGCCGCCTGTGACGTGGCGGAGCGCGAAGCCGTCGTACGGCTCCTCGACGGCCTCGCGGACGACGGGCACACCGTCCGCTCCGTCTTCCACACCGCGGGCGTGAGCCCGGCCCTCGCCCTCACCGACACCACCCCGGCCGACCTCGACGAGGCGCTGGCCGCGAAGGCCGCGGGCGCCGCCCACCTCGACGATCTCCTCGCCGACGCCGAGCTCGACGCCTTCGTGCTCTTCTCGTCCATCGCCGCCGTCTGGGGCAGCGGCGGCCAGGCCGGATACGGCGCCGCCAACACCTTCCTCGACGCCCTCGCCGAGCGGCGCCGCGCCCGCGGCCTGACCGCGACCTCGCTCGCCTGGGGCGCCTGGGGCGGCACCGGCATGGCGGCCACCGCCGAGGCCGAGGAACACCTGCGCCGCCGCGGCGTGGGGCTGCTCGTGCCGGACCTCGCCATCGGCGCGCTGGCCCAGGCCCTCGCCCTCGACGAGACCTGCCTGACGGTGGCGGACGTGGACTGGGAGCGGTTCGCCCCCGCGTTCACCGCAGCGCGGCCGAGCCCGCTCCTCGGCGCCCTGCCCGAGCTGCGCCCCCGGCCGACCGGCCGCACCACGGCCGCCACGGCGGGCGACGCGGCACCCCTGTCGGCCTGGGCCGCCGAGCTCGCGGGCCACCCGGAGGCCGAGCGGCAGCGCCTCGTGCTCGACCTCGTGCGGACCGAGGCGGCCGCCGCGCTCGGCTACGCGGGCGCCGAGGCCGTCGAACCCACCCGCGCCTTCCGCGAACTGGGCTTCGACTCCCTCACGGCGGTCGAGCTGCGCAACCGGCTCACCGCCGCCACCGACGTCCAGTTGCCCGCCACCGCGGTCTTCGACCACCCGTCGCCGGACGTCCTCGCCCGCCACCTCCTGGGCGAACTCACTGGCGCCACCACCGCCACCGCGGCCCCCGCGCCGCCGGCCCAGCCCGCCGACGTCGCCGACGACCCGATCGCCATCGTGTCGATGAGCTGCCGCTTCCCCGGCGGCGCGAACACCCCCGAGGCGCTGTGGCAGCTCCTCGTCGACGGCACGGACGCCATCTCCGTCTTCCCCGCCGACCGCGGCTGGGACCTCGAAGGCGCCGCGCGCTACAAGCCCGAGGGCGGCTTCGTCTACGACGCCTCCGAGTTCGACGCCGGACTCTTCGGCATCTCCCCGCGCGAGGCCCTGGCGATGGACCCGCAGCAGCGGCTCCTCCTGGAGACCGGCTGGGAGCTGTTCGAACGCATCGGCATCGCCCCCAAGTCCCTGCGCTCCAGCTCCACCGGCGTGTTCATCGGCTCGGGCTTCCAGGGCTACGCGACCGGGCTCGACAGCGTCCCCGAAGGCGTCGAGGGACACCTGATGACCGGCACGTCCGGCAGCGTCATCTCCGGCCGCCTCGCCTACTCCTTCGGCCTGGAAGGCCCGGCCGTCACGGTCGACACCGCTTGCTCCTCCTCGCTCGTGGCCCTGCACCTCGCGGCGCAGGCGCTGCGCCAGGGCGAGTGCGACCTTGCGCTCGCGGGCGGCGTCACCGTCATGGCGACCGCGGGCGCCTTCGACGAGTTCTCCCGCCAGGGCGGACTCGCGGGCGACGGCCGCTGCAAGCCGTACGCCGAGGCCGCCGACGGCACCGGCTGGGGCGAGGGCGCGGGCCTGCTGCTCCTGGAGCGCCTGTCCGACGCCCGCCGCAACGGCCACGAAGTGCTCGCGGTCGTCCGGGGCTCCGCCGTCAACCAGGACGGTGCCAGCAACGGCCTCACCGCCCCCAACGGCCCGTCCCAGCAGCGCGTCATCACCCAGGCCCTCGCCAACGCCCGCCTCGCGCCCGAGCAGATCGACGCCGTCGAGGGCCACGGCACGGGCACCGCGCTCGGCGACCCCATCGAGGCCCAGGCCCTCATCGCCACCTACGGCCAGGACCGGCCCGCCGACCAGCCGCTGCTCCTCGGCTCGGTGAAGTCCAACATCGGCCACACCCAGGCCGCCGCCGGTGTCGCCGGTGTCATCAAGATGGTCATGGCCATGCGCCACGGCGTCCTGCCCAGGACGCTCCACGTCGACCGCCCGAGCACCCACGTGGACTGGTCGGCCGGAGCCGTCGAACTGCTCACCCAGGCCCGCGACTGGCCCGACCGGGGCGGCTCGCCGCGCCGCGCGGGCGTCTCCTCGTTCGGCGTCAGCGGCACCAACGCGCACGTCGTCGTCGAACAGGCGCCCCGCCGCGGCAGGTCCACCACCGAGCCGTCGCGGCCCGCGGACGCCGCGGGCACCGGCGCGGTGCCGTGGCAGGTCTCGGCCCGCAGCGCGGACGCCCTGCGCGCCCAGGCCGGGCGGCTGCGGGAGCGCCTCGTCGCCGACCCCGCCCTCGCCGCGGACCCGGCGGGCCTCGCCGACGTGGGCTGGTCCCTCGCCACGGGCCGCTCGCTCCTCGAACACCGGGCCGTCGTCCTCGGCCGCGAGCGGACCGACTTCCTGACCGGCCTCGACGCCCTGGCCTCCGGCACGCCCTCGCGCGCCGTCGCGGGCACGGTCGCCGAGGGCCGCCTCGCCGTCCTGTTCACCGGCCAGGGCAGTCAGCGCCTGGGCATGGGCCGTGAGCTGTACGAGGCCTTCCCGGTGTTCGCGGACGCCCTGGACGAGGTGTGCGCCCATATGGATCTCTGGATAGAACGTTCGCTCCAGAGCGTGATGTTCGGTAGCGACGCGGACCTGTTGCAGCAGACCGGTTACGCGCAGCCCGCGCTGTTCGCCGTCGAGGTCGCCCTGTTCCGCCTCGCCGAGTCCTTCGGCGTACGCCCGGAGATCGTCGGCGGCCACTCGATCGGTGAGCTGGCTGCCGCGTACGTGGCCGGACTGTGGTCCCTTGAGGACGCCGCCCGACTGGTCGCGGCGCGCGGCAGGTTGATGCAGGCCCTGCCCGACGACGGCGCGATGCTGGCCGTCCAGGCCGCCGAGGCCGACGTGCTGCCGCTGCTCGCCGACGTGGCGGACCGCGTGGGCGTGGCCGCCGTCAACGGCCCCGCGCAGCTGGTCCTCTCCGGCGACCGCGCCACCCTCGAAGGCCTGGAGGAGACCCTGCGCGGACAGGGCCGCAAGGTACGCGGGCTGAAGGTCAGCCACGCCTTCCACTCGCCCCTGATGGACCCGGTCCTCGAGGACTTCCGCAAGGTCGCCGAAGGCCTGACGTACGCGGACCCCGTCCTGCCGGTCGTCTCCCACCTCACGGGCGAGCCGGCGGCCGCCACCGAGCTGAAGGACCCCGAGTACTGGGTCCGCCACGTCCGCGAGGCGGTCCGCTTCCACGACGGCCTGACCGCCCTCACCGGACAGGGCGTCTCGACTCTCCTCGAACTCGGCCCGGACGCCGTCCTCACCGCGATGGCCCACGACACGGTCACGGATCCCGCCGCGCAGGCGGGCCTGATCGCCGCCGTCCGCAAGGACCGCCCCGAGCCCGACGCCTTCCTGACGGCCCTGGCGCAGCTGCACGTACGCGGCGCCGAGGTCGACTGGACCCCGCTGTACGCACCGGCCGACGCGCGGCGCCGCGTCGAGCTGCCCACGTACGCCTTCCAGCACCAGCACTACTGGCTGGAGACGGCGGCGGACGTGGAAGGACCCGTGGCGGCGGACGAGGTGGAGTCGCGGTTCTGGGAGACCGTGGAGAGCGAGGACCTCGCCGAGCTCGCCAAGACCCTGGCCGTGCCGGACGACGCACCGCTGACCGACGTCCTGCCCGCCCTGACGGCCTGGCGCAGGCAGCGGCGCGAGAGCTCCGCGCTCGACAGGTGGAGCTACCGCGAGTCCTGGACCCCGCTCACCGAGACGGCGGCCGGTGACCTCACGGGCAACTGGCTCCTCGTGGTGCCGGAGGGCCGCGCGGACGCGCCGTGGGGCTCGGCCGTCGCCGCCCTGACGGCCGAGCGCGGCGTGCGCCTCGTCACCGTGGAGGTGCCCGGCCACGCCACCGACCGCCACACCGTCGCGGAACTCCTGCGCGCGGCGGCCGGAGCCACCGCCCAGGACTTCGACGGCGTACTGTCACTGCTCGCCGCCGACGAACCCGCCGACAAACTCGCCGACAGGGCGGTCGACGGCGACGCCGCACCGGCCGACGTCGCGCTCGCCCTCGCGCTGATCCAGGCCCTCGGCGACACGGGCGTCGACGCACCCCTGTGGTGCGCGACGCGCGACGCCGTCGCCGTGGGCGCCGCCGACGGCCACTCCGCTCCCGAGCGGGCCGCGCTGTGGGGCCTCGGCCGCGTCGCCGCCCTGGAGTACCCCGAGCGCTGGGGCGGCCTCGTCGACCTGCCCGAGGCGGCGGACAGCGCGGCGGTGGCCCGGCTCGCCCGCGTCCTCGGCGGCGCCTGGGCCGGTGAGGACCAGGTGGCGGTGCGCGGCTCCGGCGCGTTCGGACGCCGCGTGGTGCGCGCGCCCCTCGACGACGCGCACGCCACCGGCTGGGCCCCGCGCGGCACCGTCCTCGTCACCGGCGGCACGGGCGCCCTGGGCGGGCACGTGGCGCGCTGGCTGGCCCGCGAGGGCGCCGAGCACCTGGTGCTCACCAGCCGTCGCGGCGCCGAGGCGCCCGGCGCCCCGGAACTCCGGGCCGAACTGGAGGAGTCGGGCGTCCGCGTGACCCTCGCGGCCTGCGACGCCGCCGACCGCGACGCGCTCGCCCGCGTCCTCGACGACGTCCCCGCCGACGCGCCGCTCACCGCCGTGTTCCACGCGGCGGGCGTCCTCGACGACGGCGTCCTCGACGGCATGACCGCCGAGCGGTTCGCCACCGTCTTCCGCGCCAAGGCCGATTCGGCCCGGAACCTGGACGAGCTGACCGCGGGCCTCGACCTGTCGGCGTTCGTGCTCTTCTCGTCCTTCGCCGGAGTCGCCGGCGGTCCCGGACAGGGCAGCTACGCCGCCGCCAACGCCTTCCTCGACGGTCTCGCGCACGCCCGCAGGGCCCGGGGCCTGACCGCCACCTCCGTGGCGTGGGGCCCGTGGGCGGGCAGCGGCATGGCCGCCGAGGGCGTCGCCGCCGAGCGGCTGCGCGGCGGGATGATCCCGCCGCTCGACCCGGACCAGGCGATCGCCGCCCTCCACCGGCTCCTGTCCCACGACCGCACGGCCGCGCTGGTCGCCGACGTCGACTGGCCGCAGTACGCGCCCGCGTTCACCACGGTCCGGCCCAGCAGGCTCTACGCCGAACTGCCGGAGGTGCGGTGCCTCTCCGGCGCCGCCGCCGAGGGCGGCACCGGGCAGGCGGCCACGGCGGGGACCCCGGACCTGGCGGCGCAGCTCGCCACCCTGGGCAGGCCCGAGCAGGAGCGACTGCTGCTCGACCTGGTCTGCGAGCAGGTCGCGGCCGTACTCGGCTACAGCGGCGCGGCGGCCGTCGAACCCACCCGCGCCTTCCGCGAGCTGGGCTTCGACTCCCTCACCGCCGTCGAACTGCGCAACCGCGTCAACGCCCTCACCGGCCTCGTCCTGCCCGCCACGGTGGTCTTCGACCACCCGACGCCCACGGCCCTCGCCGACTGCCTGCGCACCGAACTCGCCCCCGACGCCGCCGACCCCGCGACCCTGCTGCTCGGCGACCTGGACCGGCTCGAAGGCAGCCTCGCCGCCGTCGGATCGGCCGACGAGATCACCCGTACGAAGGTGGCGGTGCGGCTCCAGGCGGCGCTCGACCGCTGGAAGAACGGCGACGCGCGACCGTCCGGCGCGGCCGACGAGAGCGGCACCGGCGGCGACGTCAGCGAGCAACTGGCGTCCGCGAGCGACGACGAGATGCTCGAATTCATCAAGAAGCAACTCGGCAGGGGTTGAAAGGACCGGTAGCTTTGGGTAACGGTAGTTAATTGAACTGACAGCCCCTATCCGCCCCCTTTATCGCACCCGCCCTCCGGCCGCATTTCGCGGAAATCCGGTAGGGGCGGGTAGGGGGAGGGTAGGGGTTGTTGGTCTTATAGCGCCCTCATAGCGTCATCGAGAAAACGGCTGCGGACAGGTCCGTTGTATGCCAGCAGGTGCGGCACACGTCCTGAACAGGTGACATTTGATGGCGAATGAAGAGACGCTGCGCGACTATCTCAAGTGGGTTTCGGCGGACCTGCATCAGACGCAGCAACGTCTGAAGGACGTCGAGGCCGCTGCGCAGGAGCCCATCGCGATAACCGCGATGAGCTGCCGCTTCCCCGGCGGTGTGGGCGGCCCGGAAGATCTGTGGCGACTGCTCGCCGAGGGGCGCGACGCCATTTCGGGGCTGCCCACCGACCGCAACTGGGACCTGGAGTCGCTCTACGACCCGGATGGAGCCGGAAAGCAGGGCACCAGCTCCACGGCCCACGGCGGATTCCTGGACCGGGTCGCCGAATTCGACGCGGCATTCTTCGGCATATCCCCGCGCGAGGCCCTGGCGATGGACCCGCAGCAGCGGCTCCTCCTGGAGACTGCGTGGGAGGCGTTCGAGCGCGCGGGCATCGACCCCGCGACCGTCCGCGGCAGCCGCACCGGCGTGTTCGTCGGCACCAACGGCCAGGACTACGCCCCGCTCCTCTTCGAAGCCGAGGAGGACGTCGAAGGCTATGTGAGCACCGGCAACGCGGCCGCCGTCGAGTCCGGCCGCATCGCGTACACCCTCGGCCTCGAAGGCCCCGCTCTCACCGTCGACACGGCCTGCTCCTCGTCCCTGGTCGCCCTGCACCTCGCCGTGCAGGCGCTGCGGCAGGGCGAGTGCGGCATGGCCCTCGTGGCAGGCGTCACCGTCATCTCCACGCCCGGTGTGTTCACCGAGTTCAGCCGCCAGCAGGGCCTGGCCGCCGACGGCCGCTGCAAGGCGTTCGCGGCCGCCGCCGACGGCACCGGCTGGGGCGAGGGCGTCGGCATGCTCCTCGTCGAGCGCCTCTCCGACGCGCGCCGCGCGGGCCGCCCCGTCCTCGCGGTCGTCCGTGGCTCCGCCGTCAACCAGGACGGCGCGAGCAACGGCCTGACCGCCCCCAACGGGCCCTCCCAGCAGCGCGTCATCATGCAGGCCCTCGCCAACGCCCGCCTCACGGCCGCCGACGTCGACGCCGTCGAGGCCCACGGCACCGGCACCACGCTGGGCGACCCGATCGAGGCGCAGGCCCTCCTCGCCACGTACGGCCAGGAGCGGCCCGAGGGCGGACAGCCCCTGTGGCTGGGGTCCATCAAGTCCAACATCGGCCACACCCAGGCCGCCGCAGGCGTCGCGGGCCTCATGAAGATGGTCCTGGCCATGCGCCACGGCGTCCTGCCGCAGACCCTGCACGTGGACGAGCCCTCGCCCGAGGTCAACTGGACGGCGGGCGCCGTCGAACTCCTCACGGAGGCCCGGGAGTGGGCCGAGCGCGAGGACGGCGGCCCGCGCCGCGCGGGCATCTCGTCCTTCGGCGTCAGCGGCACCAACGCCCACGTCATCGTGGAGCAGGCGCCGCCCGCCGAGGAGCCGACGGCCGAAGAGGCCTCCGCGACGCCCGTGATCCCGGGCGCCGTGCCCCTCGCCCTCTCCGCGAAGACCCCCGAGGCGCTGCACGCCCAGGCGGGCCGACTGCACGCCCATCTCCTCTCCCACCCCGAGCCCGGCACCGACGACCTGGCCTGGACGCTCGCCGTGGCCCGCGCCCGGTTCGAGCACCGGGGCGTCGTCCTCGGCCGCGACCGCGAGGGCCTCCTCGCGGCTCTTGAGCGCCTTGCCGAGGGTGATGCCACGGCGGGCGGTGTGGTCACGGGCCGTGCGGTGAGCGGTGCGGGTCGTGCGGTGTTCGTGTTCCCGGGTCAGGGTTCGCAGTGGGCCGGGATGGCCGTGGAGCTGCTGGAGTCCAGCCCGGTGTTCGCGGAGCGGATGCGTGAATGCGCGGACGTGCTCGGTGAGTTCGTGGACTGGGACCTCCTTGAGGAGTTGAGCGGCGAGAACTTCGACCGCGTCGACGTGGTCCAGCCCGTTCTGTTCGCCGTGATGGTGTCGCTGGCTGCGGTGTGGCAGGCGGCCGGGGTGAAGCCCGCCGCCGTCGTCGGTCACAGCCAGGGCGAGATCGCCGCCGCGTGCGTGGCGGGCGCGCTCTCGCTGCGGGATGCCGCCCGGGTGGTGGCTCTGCGGAGCCTTGCGATTCGTGAGCTGTCCGGTAAGGGCGGCATGGTGTCGGTGCCGTTGCCCGAGGCCGAGGTCCGTGAGCTGATCGAGGGTTGGGAGGGCCGGATCGAGGTCGCGGCCGTCAACGGGCCCGCCCAGGTGGTGGTCTCTGGCGAGCCGGAGGCTTTGGAGGAGCTGGTCGCGCAGTGCGTCGGCCAGGACGTCCGCGCTCGTACGATTCCGGTGGACTACGCGTCGCACTCCTCGTACGTGGAGGAGATCGAGGCCCAGATCCTGGAGACGCTTGAGGGTGTGAGCCCGCAGGAGGCTCAGGTCCCGCTGTACTCCACGCTCACCGGTGCGTGGCTGGACGTTCCCATGGACGGCGGCTACTGGTATCGCAACCTGCGCCAGACCGTTCTCTTCGAGCACGCCACCCGTGGCCTGCTCGCCGAGGGTCACGGTCTGTTCCTGGAGATGAGCCCCCACCCGGTGCTCACCGTCCCGGTGCAGGCGACCATCGACGCGACCGACAGCCAGGCCGCCACCCTCGGCTCGCTCCGGCGTGACGAGGGCGGGGCCGACCGCCTCGTCGCCTCGCTCGCCGAAGCCCACGCGTACGGCGCCGAGCTGGACTGGAAGTCCCTCCTCCCCGGCACGCGCGTGACCGTCGACCTGCCCACGTACGCCTTCCAGCGCGAGCGCTACTGGCCCAAGGCCGCCCCGGCGGGCGCCGGTGACGTGGTGTTCGCGGGGCTGCGTGCCGCCGGGCACCCGCTGCTCGGGGCTGCCGTGTCGCTCGCGGGCGCGGAGGGGCACCTCTTCACGGGTCGGCTCTCGACGCAGACCCACCCCTGGCTCGTGGACCACGCGGTGGACGGCGCGATCCTGCTGCCCGGCACGGCGTACGTCGAACTCGCCCTGCGCGCGGGCGACGAAGTCGGCTGCGGCCACCTCGAAGAGCTGACCCTGGAAGCCCCCCTCGTCGTTCCCGAGCAGGGCGCCGTCCAGCTCCAGGTCTCCGTCGGCGGCCCCGACGGCTCCGGACGGCGCGAGCTCAGCCTGTTCGCGCGCCCGCAGGACGACGCCGACGACACCCCCTGGACGCGGCACTTCACCGGCAGCCTGCTGCCCGCCGCCCCCGCGGAGCCGTCCGCGGAGGCCGGAGAGCTGTCCGCGTGGCCGCCCGCGCGGGCCGAGCGCCTCGACGTGTCCGACCTGTACGAGCGCCTCACGGCCAACGGCCACGGCTACGGCCCGCTCTTCCAGGGCCTGCGCGCCGCCTGGCGCAGGGGCGACGACGTCTACGCGGAGATCGAACTCCCGCAGGAGGCGCACGCCGACACGGAGGCCTTCGGCCTGCACCCGGCGCTCTTCGACGCCGCGCTGCACGCGATCGGCCTCGGTGACTTCATCGAGCGGACCGACCGGGCGCACCTGCCCTTCGTCTGGTCGGGCGTCACCCTGCACGCCACCGGCGCGACCACCCTGCGGGTGCGCGTGACCTCGGCGGGCACCGACACCGTGGCCGTGCTGGCCGCCGACGCCACCGGGCAGCCCGTGGTCTCCGTCGGGTCCCTCGCGCTGCGCGCCCTGTCCGAGGAGCAGCTGACCGGCGGGCCCCGCCTCGACGCGCTCTTCCAGGTGGAGTGGACGCCCGTCGACACCCCGGCGACGACGGACGAGCAGTTGGCCTCCGTGGCGGTCCTGGGCGGCGACGCCTCCGTCGCGTCGCTCTCCGCGCGGCGGACGTACGCCGACCTGGACGCCCTCACCGCCGCGCTCGACGAGGGCGCCGACCTGCCCGCGACCGTGCTCCTGCCGCTGTTCCCGGGGACTCCGTCCGCCGAGGGGACCCGTGGCACGGTCGAACTCGACGCCGTTCGGCCCCTGGTGGAGCGCGCGCTCGGCGCCGTACAGGGCTGGCTCGGTGACGAGCGGTTCGAGGCGTCCCGCCTCGCCGTGGTGACGCGCGGCGCCGTCGCGGCCGGCACCGGCGCGCCGGACCCCGTGGCCGCCGCCGTCTGGGGCCTGCTGCGTTCGGCGCAGTCCGAGCACCCGGACCGCTTCGTCCTGCTCGACCTCGACCCCGCCGGGTCCGACGACGCCCTGGTGGCCGCCGCGCTCGCCACCGACGAGCCCGAACTCGCGCTCCGCGAGGGCGCGCTGCGCGCCCCGCGCCTGACCCGCGTACCGCTCCCGGAGACCACCGAGGCCGGAGAGGCCTCGTGGGGTGACGGCACCGTCCTGATCACCGGCGGCACGGGCACCCTGGGCGGCCTGGTGGCCCGTCACCTCGTGACCCGGCACAGCGTACGGGACCTGCTCCTCGTCTCGCGCCGGGGCGAGGCCGCTCCCGGTGCCGCCGCACTCCGCGCGGAACTGGAGGAGTCGGGCGCCCGCGTGCGGCTCGCCGCCTGCGACACGGCCGACCGGGCCGCGCTCGCCGCCCTCCTGGACGAGACCGGCGCCGGGCTCTCGGCGGTCGTGCACGTGGCCGGTGCCCTGGACGACGGCGTGGTCACCGCCCTGACGCCCGAACGCCTGGACACCGTCCTGCGGCCGAAGGCCGACGCGGCGCTGCACCTGCACGAGCTGACGGCGGGCCTGAACCTCTCCGCCTTCGTCCTGTTCTCCTCGGCCGCCGGTGTCTTCGGCACCCCCGGCCAGGCCAACTACGCGGCCGCCAACGCCTTCCTCGACGCCCTGGCCCACCACCGCAGGGCCCAGGGCCTGCCCGCGACCTCCCTCGCCTGGGGCCTGTGGGCCCAGGCCAGCGAGATGACCGCCCACCTGGGCGAGGGCGAACTCGACCGCAGGACGCGCGCCGGAGCGGCCCCCCTCACCAGCGCCGAGGGCCTCGCACTCTTCGACGCCGCCCACGCCGCGGACCACCCGCTGACCGTGCCGGTCCGCCTGGACCTCGCGGGCCTGCGCGCCCGGGCTGCGTCCGACGGCGTGCCGCCGCTGCTGCGCACCCTGGTCCGCGCGCCCCAGCGGCGCACCGCGGCCGGAGCCGGGCAGCAGGAGGGATCCGCCCTCGCCCAGCACGTCGCGGCCCTGCCGGAGGCGGACCGCGAGGAGGAGGTCCTCACGCTGGTGCGCGGCCACGCCGCCGCCGTCCTCGGCTACCCGTCCGCCGACGCCATCGCGCCCGACCGGGCCTTCCGCGAAGTCGGCTTCGACTCGCTCACCGCCGTCGAACTGCGCAACCGCCTCACCGCCGCGACGGGCCTGCGCCTGCCCGCGACGCTCGCCTTCGACTATCCGGCCGCCACCGTCCTCGCCCGCCACATCCTCGAAGAGCTCCTGGGCACGGACGCGGCGGCCCGGCCGCGGGGCACGGCCCTGACGACGGCGGGCGCGGCCCCCGAGGACGACGACCCCATCGTGATCGTCTCCATGAGCTGCCGCTACCCGGGCGGCGTCACCACACCCGAGGACCTCTGGCGCCTGGCCGCCGACGGCGTCGACGCCATCGGCGACCTGCCCGGCGACCGCGGCTGGGACGTCGACGCGCTCTACGACCCCGACCCGGACAGCGCCGGTTCCTTCTACACGCGCGAGGGCGGCTTCCTCTACGACGCCGCCGACTTCGACCCGGCCTTCTTCGGCATCTCGCCGCGCGAGGGCCTGTCCATCGACCCCCAGCAGCGGCTCCTCCTGGAGACCACCTGGGAGGCGTTCGAGCGCGCGGGCATCGACCCGGCGACGGCGCGCGGCAGCGCGACCGGCGTGTTCGTCGGCGTCATGTACAACGACTACGCCACCCACCTCCTGAGCGCCCCCGGCGGCCTCGACGACCTGGAGGGCTACGTCGGCAACGGCAGCGCCGCGAGCGTCGCCTCCGGCCGCATCTCGTACACCTTCGGCCTCGAAGGCCCCGCGGTCACCGTCGACACGGCCTGCTCGTCGTCCCTGGTCGCCCTGCACCTGGCGGCGCAGGCGCTGCGCCAGGGCGAGTGCGACATGGCCCTCGCGGGCGGCGTCGCCGTCATGTCGACCCCCGGTACGTTCATCGAGTTCAGCCGCCAGCGCGGGCTCGCCGCCGACGGCCGCTGCAAGTCCTTCGCGGCCGCCGCCGACGGCACCGGCTGGGGCGAGGGCGTCGGCCTGCTGCTCCTGGAGCGCCTGTCCGACGCGCGCCGCAAGGGCCACCGGGTCCTCGCCGTCGTCCGTGGCTCCGCCGTCAACCAGGACGGCGCCAGCAACGGCCTCACCGCCCCGAACGGGCCCTCCCAGCAGCGCGTGATCCGCGCCGCCCTCGCCAGCGCCGGGCTCTCCACGGACGACGTGGACGCGGTCGAGGCGCACGGCACGGGCACGACGCTGGGCGACCCGATCGAGGCGCAGGCCCTCATCGCGACGTACGGCAAGGAGCGTCCGGCCGAGCGTCCGCTGTGGCTGGGCTCGCTGAAGTCGAACATCGGCCACACCCAGGCCGCGGCCGGTGTCGCCGGTGTCATCAAGATGGTCATGGCGATGCGGAACGGAGTGCTCCCGCAGACCCTGCACGTGGACGAGCCGACCCCGCAGGTGGACTGGTCCGAGGGCGCCGTCGAGTTGCTGACCGAGGCCCGGGAGTGGGCCGAGCGGGACGGTGGCGGCCCGCGCCGCGCGGGTGTCTCCTCCTTCGGCGTGAGCGGCACCAACGCCCACGTCATCGTGGAGCAGGCACCGACGGCCGACGAGCCGGTCCGCCAGGACGAGGCGACCGGAGGCGCCGCGCCGCTGACGTCCGTGGTGCCCCTCGCCCTCTCCGCGAAGACGCCCGAGGCGCTGCGGGCCCAGGCGGCCCAGCTGCGCGCCCACCTCCTCGCGGACACCGAGCCGGTCCTCGGCGACCTGGCCTGGACGCTCGCCTCGGCCCGTTCGCGGTTCGAGCACCGGGGCGTCGCCCTCGGCCGCGACCGCGAGGAACTCCTCGCCGGGCTTGAGCGCCTCGCCGAGGGCGAGGGCGCCGCTCAGGGCGCGGTCACGGGCCGCGTACTGGGCGGGACGGTCCGTCCGGTGTTCGTCTTCCCGGGTCAAGGTTCGCAGTGGGCCGGGATGGCCCGCGAACTCCTCGACGAGTCGCCGGTGTTCGCGGAGCGCATGCGTGAATGCGCGGACGCGCTGGCCGAGTTCACTGACTGGAACCTTCTTGAGGAGTTGGGTGGCGACCGGTTCGACCAGGTCGATGTGGTCCAGCCGGTGTTGTTCGCGGTGATGGTGTCGCTGGCTGCGGTGTGGCAGGCGGCCGGGGTGAAGCCCGCCGCTGTGGTGGGTCACAGTCAGGGTGAGATCGCGGCCGCGTGTGTGGCGGGCGCGCTCTCGCTGCGGGATGCGGCTCGCGTCGTCGCGCTGCGGAGCCTGGCGATTCGTGAGCTGTCGGGCAAGGGCGGCATGGTGTCGGTGCCGTTGCCCGAGGCGGAGGTGCGGGAGCTCCTTACGGCGTGGGGTGACCGCGTCTCGGTCGCCGCCGTCAACGGCCCCGCCCAGGTGGTGGTGTCCGGTGAGCCGGAGGCTTTGGAGGAGCTGGTCGCGCAGTGCGTCGGCCAGGACGTCCGTGCTCGTACGATCCCGGTGGACTACGCGTCGCACTCCTCGTACGTGGAGCAGATCGAGGCCCAGATCCTGGAGACGCTGGCGGAGGTGGCTCCGCAGGAGGCTCAGGTCCCGCTGTACTCCACGCTCACCGGTGCGTGGCTGGACGTTCCCATGGACGCGGGTTACTGGTATCGCAACCTGCGCCAGACCGTCCTGTTCGAGCACGCCACCCGTGGCCTGCTGGCCGAGGGGCACGGTCTGTTCCTGGAGATGAGCCCGCACCCGGTGCTCACCGTCCCGGTGCAGGCCACCATCGACGCGACCGACAGCCCCGCCGCCACTCTCGGTTCCCTCCGGCGTGACGAGGGCGGCGCCGACCGCCTCGCGGCCTCGCTCGCCGAAGCCCACGCCCACGGCGCCGAACTCGACTGGAAGGCCCTCCTCCCCGGCACGCGTATCGTCGCCGACCTGCCCACGTACGCCTTCCAGCGGCAGCACTACTGGCCCGAGTTCGCGGACGCGGACGACGCCGAACCGCTCGCCGTGGACGAGGTGGAGTCCCGGTTCTGGGAGGCCGTCGAGCGCGAGGACCTGGAGCAGCTCGCCGCCGAGCTGGAGGTGGCGGACGGCTCCGCCGCCGAACTCGGCGCCGTCCTCCCGCTGCTCTCCTCCTGGCGGCGGCAGCGGCGCGAGCGGTCCGAGATCGACGCCTGGCGCTACGCCGTGACCTGGAAGCCGCTGGCGAACAGCGCCCTGTCGACGTCCGCCCTCTCCGGGCGGTGGCTGGTCGTCCTGCCGGAGAGCGCGGCGGACCACCCGTGGGCGGCGGGCGTCAGCGACGCCCTGGCACGGGCTGGCGCGCACGCGGTGGAACTGCGTCTCATGGACGCGGAGTTGACGCGTGAGGCGCTGGTCTTCCGGCTGCGGGAGTTCGCCGGTGCGGAGTTCGCCGGTGTGGTGTCGCTGCTCGGCTTCGAGGAGTCGGCGCACGCGGAGCACGCGGGCGTGCCCGCCGGTCTGGCCGGGACGGTGGCCCTGGTGCAGGCCCTCGGCGACGCCGGGATCGCGGCGCGGCTCTGGGCGGTGACCCGGGGCGCGGTGTCCACCGGCCGCAGCGACCGCATCGAAAGCCCGGCGCAGGCGCAGCTGTGGGGCCTCGGCCGGGTCGTGGCCCTTGAGTACCCGGAGCGCTGGGGCGGTCTCGTCGATCTGCCGCAGACGTACGACACCCGGGCGGGCGCGCGCTTCACGGCCGCCCTCGCGGGGATCGAGGACGAGGACCAGCTCGCCGTGCGCGGCTCCGGCATCGCCGTGCGCCGCCTCGTGCGGGCCGAGCCCGCCGAGCAGGTCACGCCGTGGACCCCGCGCGGCACCGCGCTGATCACCGGCGGTACGGGTGCGATCGGCGGGCATGTGGCGCGCTGGCTGGCCCGTGCGGGCGTCGAGCACCTGGTGCTCACCAGCCGCCGTGGTCTCGACGCGCCCGGTGCTTCCGAACTCCAGGCGGAGTTGGAGGAGTTGGGTGCCGAGGTCACCGTCGCCGCTTGTGACGTGGCCGACCGGGAGGCCGTCGTACGCCTCCTCGACGAGCTGGCCGCCGAGGGCCACACCCTGCGGTCCGTCTTCCACACGGCGGGTGTCGGGCAGACACAGCCGCTGGACAACATGTCCGCCGCCGACATCGCCGAGGTGTTCGGCGCGAAGACGGCGGGTGCCGCGCACCTGGACGCGCTGCTCGACTCCGAAGGCCTCGATGCGTTCGTGCTCTTCTCGTCGAACTCCGGCGTGTGGGGCGGCGGCGGGCAGGGTGCCTACGCGGCCGCCAACGCCTACCTCGACGCGCTCGCCGAGGCTCGCCGGGCCCGGGGTCTGCCCGCCACCTCCGTCGCCTGGGGCCTGTGGGCCGGCGGCGGCATGGCCGGGGACGAGGGCACCGAGCACCTGCGCCGCCGCGGCCTCGCGGCGATGGCGCCGGACCGGGCGATCGCCGCACTCGCCGGGGCCGTCGCGCACGACGAGACGTTCGTGGCCGTGGCCGACATGGACTGGGAGCGGTTCGCGCCCTCGTTCACGTCGGTGCGGCCCAGCGCCCTCATCGGCGACCTGCCGGAGGTGCGCCGCGCGCTCGCCGAGCCCGACGAGGCCCGGTCCGGCACGGGCAAGCAGGGCGCCCCGGGCTCCGAGTGGGCCGAGCGGCTCGCCGGGCTCGCGGCGGCGGAGCAGGAGCGGCAACTCCTCGACCTGGTGCGCGGGCAGGCAGCCGCCGTGCTCGGCTACGCGGGCGCCGAGGCGGTCGAGCCGACGCGCGCCTTCCGCGAACTGGGCTTCGACTCCCTGACGGCGGTCGAGGTCCGCAACCGGCTCGCCGCGGCCACCGGCCTGAAGCTGCCCACGACCGTCGTCTTCGACTACCCGACGTCCGCCGTCCTCGCGGGACACCTGCGTACGCAGCTCGTCGGGGAGTCCGGGACCACCCCGGTCGCGGCCGGGCGCGCGGCGGACGTCGACGACGACCCGATCGCCGTCGTCTCCATGAGCTGCCGCTACCCGGGCGGGGTCACCAGCCCCGAGGCCCTGTGGCACCTGCTCGCCGAGGGCGCGGACGCGATGTCCGACTTCCCCGGCGGCCGCGGCTGGGACCTCGACGCTCTCTACGACGCCGACCCCGCGAACCGCGGCACCAGCTATGCCCGGCAGGGCGGATTCCTCTACGACGCCGACCAGTTCGACCCCGTCTTCTTCGGGATCTCGCCGCGCGAGGCCCTGGCGATGGACCCGCAGCAGCGGCTCCTCCTGGAGACCTCCTGGGAGCTGTTCGAGCGGGCGGGCATCGACCCGGCGACCCTGCACGGCAGCCAGGCGGGCGTGTTCGTCGGCGCCTCCTCGCAGGGCTACGGCTCCGGCCTGCGCGAGACCCCCGAAGGCGTCGAGGGCTATCTCCTGGCGGGCGGCGCGACGAGCGTCATCTCCGGCCGCCTGGCCTACTCGTTCGGCCTTGAGGGCCCGGCGGTGACCGTCGACACGGCCTGCTCGTCCTCGCTGGTCGCCATGCACCTGGCGGCACAGGCGCTGCGCCAGGGCGAGTGCGACCTCGCGCTCGCCGGTGGCGTGACCGTCATGTCCAACCCCGGTGCCTTCATCGAGTTCAGCCGCCAGCGCGGCCTGGCCGCCGACGGCCGCTGCAAGGCGTTCGCGGAGGCGGCGGACGGCACCGGCTGGGGCGAAGGCGTCGGCCTGCTCCTCCTTGAGCGCCTGTCGGACGCCCGCCGCAAGGGCCACACGGTCCTCGCGGTCCTCCGCGGCTCCGCCGTCAACCAGGACGGCGCGAGCAACGGCCTCACCGCCCCCAACGGCCCGTCCCAGCAGCGCGTCATCCGTGCCGCCCTCGCCAACGCGGGCCTCGCGGCCGCCGATGTCGACGCGGTCGAGGCCCACGGCACGGGCACGACGCTGGGCGACCCGATCGAGGCGCAGGCGCTGCTCGCCACCTACGGTCAGGAGCGCCCGGCCGAGCGGCCGCTGTGGCTGGGTTCGGTGAAGTCCAACATCGGTCACACCCAGTCCGCCGCCGGTGTCGCCGGTGTCATCAAGATGATCCTCGCCATGCGCGAGGGCCTCCTGCCGCAGACGCTGCACGTGGACCGGCCCAGCACGCACGTGGACTGGTCGGAAGGTGCCGTCGAACTCCTCACGGAGGCCCGGGAGTGGGTCGAGCGTGAGGACGCGCCGCGCCGCGCGGGAGTCTCCTCCTTCGGTGTCAGCGGCACCAACGCGCACGTGATCGTGGAGCAGGCGCCGGTCGAGGAGTCGACGGAGGCCGTCGTGCCGGTCGCGCCGGTCACGGCCGTGCCGTGGCTGGTGTCGGCGCGCAGCGCGGAGGCGCTGCGGGCGCAGGCCGAGCGGCTGCGCGAACACGTCGTCGGTGACCGTGGCCTCGACGCGGTCGACGTCGGGTGGTCGCTCCTGTCGGGCCGTGCCGTCCACGAGCACCGGGCGGTGCTCTTCGGCCGGGACCGGGACGAGTTCCTGACCGGCCTCGACTCGCTGGTCTCCGGCGACCCGGGCGTGGTGTCCGGCTCGGTGGTCGAGGGCCGCCTTGGCGTGCTCTTCACCGGCCAGGGCAGTCAGCGCATCGGGATGGGCCGTGAGCTGTACGAGACGTTCCCGGTGTTTGCGGATGCGTTGGACGAGGTGTGTGCTCATATAGATCCGTGGATAGAACGTTCGCTCCAGAGCGTGATGTTCGGTGCGGACGCGGACCTGCTGGAGCAGACCGGTTACGCGCAGCCCGCCCTGTTCGCTGTCGAGGTTGCCCTGTTCCGTTTGGCGGAGTCCTTCGGCGTCCGTCCGGAGATCGTGGGCGGGCACTCGATCGGTGAGCTTGCCGCCGCGTACGTGGCCGGGCTGTGGTCCCTGGAGGACGCGGCTCAACTGGTCACCGCCCGCGGTCGGTTGATGCAGGCCCTGCCCGAGGGCGGGGCGATGCTGGCGGTGCAGGCCACGGAAGCGGATGTGCTGCCGCTCCTGTCGGAGCGTGTGGGCGTGGCCGCCGTCAACGGCCCGTCCCAGCTGGTGCTGTCCGGTGACCGCGCGGCTCTCGAAGGCGTGGAGCAGACCCTGCGCGGTGAGGGCCGGAAGGTGAAGTGGCTGAAGGTCTCGCATGCCTTCCACTCGCCGTTGATGGACCCGGCGCTGGACGATTTCCGTAAGGTCGCGGCCAAGCTGACGTACCAGGACCCGACGTTGCTGGTGGTTTCCAACCTCACCGGTGAGCTGGCGGATCCTGCCGAGCTGAAGGACCCGGGGTACTGGGTCCGTCATATTCGTGAGGCGGTCCGCTTCCACGGCGGTGTGAAGGCACTGGCAGGGCAGGGTGTTTCGACCCTCCTTGAGTTGGGCCCCGACGCGGTGCTCACCGCGATGGCGCACGACACGCTCACCGAGTCCGCCGCGCAGGCGGGCCTGGTCGCGGCCGTTCGCAAGGACCGCCCCGAGGCCGACGCGTTCCTCACGGCCCTCGCCCAGCTGCACGTACGCGGCATCGCCGTCGACTGGGCACCGCTGTACGCCCCGGTCGAGACGCGGCGCCGGGTCGAGCTGCCCACCTACGCCTTCCAGCACCGGAGTTACTGGCTCCGGCAGAGCGCGGGCGCGGCCGACGTCGAGTCCGCCGGGCTCGTGTCGGCGGGGCACCCGCTGCTGGGCGCCGGGATGCCGCTGGCGGACTCGGACGGCTACCTCTTCACCGGGCGTCTGTCCCTGGCCGCCCAGCCGTGGCTGGCCGACCACGCGGTGGCCGGACGCGTCCTGCTGCCGGGCACGGCCTTCGTGGAGCTGGCCACGTACGCGGGCGGCCAGATCGGCCACGGCGTACTCGACGAGCTGACGCTCGGCGCGCCTCTGGTGCTGCCCGAGCGCGGCAGCATCCAGGTGCAGCTGCGCGTCGAGGCGCCCGACAGCACCGGGCGCAGGGCCCTCAGCCTGCACTCGCGGCCGGAGCCGGGCGACGGCGCCGAAGGCCTGTCGGCCGACGCCTGGACCAAGAACGCCACCGGCACCCTGACCGAGTCCGCCGCGGACGCGCCCGCCGCGTCCGACGACCTGACGTCCTGGCCGCCGCGCGACGCGGAGGCGATCGCGGTAGACGGCCTCTACGAGGAACTGTCCACGGCAGGTTACGACTACGGGCCGGTGTTCCAGGGGCTGCGTGCCGCCTGGCGGCGCGGCGACGAGGTGTTCGCCGAGGTCGCGCTGGAGGAGGACGAGCACACGCAGGCCGGTTCCTTCGGCCTGCACCCGGCGATCCTCGACGCCGCCCTGCACGCCCGGGCCGCCGGTGCGACGGCACCGGCGGAGTCCGGCACGGAACCGGCCGCCGGCGGGCTGCCCTTCACCTGGACCGGCGTCACCGTGCACGCCACCGGTGCCGCCGCGGTCCGCGTCCGGCTCGCGCCGAACGGCACGGACGGCGTCTCCCTGGACGTCGCGGACTCCACGGGCACACCGGTCGCCTCGGTCGACGCGCTGGTCTTCCGGCCCATGTCGAAGGACCTCATCGAGCGGATGAGCGGCCAGAACCCGCACGCAGACTCCGTCTTCCACGTCGAGTGGAAGCCGCAGGCCCTGACGGCGGCCGAGCCGGTGGCGTTCACCTCGTACGAGGAGCCGGACGCCGGTGGTGAGGAGTCGGCGGCCGTGGTGTGGCAGCCCGGTGCGTCCGGTGCGTCCGGTGCCTCCAGCGGCGAGCTGTGGCCCGAGGCCGTGTCGGCGCGCCTCGCCGAGGCGCTGGGAGTCGTACAGGACTGGCTGGCAGACGAGCGGTCGGCGGCCTCGCCCCTCGTCGTCGTGACGCGCGGCGCGGTGGCGGCCGGTGCGGCGGTGCCGGATCCGGTGGGCGCCGCCGTGTGGGGCCTGGTGCGTTCGGCCCGCTCGGAGCACCCGGGCCGCTTCGTCCTCGTGGACACCGACACTGAGGGGGGAAGCGGCGCGGGGATCGACGCGTCCGTGCTCGGCGCCGTCCTGGCGTCGGGCGAGCCGGAAGCAGCGGTCCGGGGCGACTCGCTCTGGGTCCCGAGGCTCTCCCGCATCGCGCCCCCGGCCACCGACGGCGTCCCGTGGGGCCAGGGCTCCGTCCTGGTGACGGGCGCGTTCGGCGGCCTGGGGCGGGTCGTGGCACGGCATCTGGCCGAGCGCCACGGCGTCCGCGACCTGCTGCTCGTCTCGCGGCGCGGCCTGGAGGCCACCGGAGCCGCCGCCCTGCGCGACGAACTCCAGGCACTCGGCACCCAGGTGACGGTCGCCGCCTGCGACATGGCCGACCGGGACGCCGTCGCCGCGCTCCTCGACGAGCACGGCGCGGACCTCTCGGCGGTCGTCCACGTGGCAGGCGTCCTGGACGACGGCGTGGTCACGTCCCTCACCCCGGAGCGCGTGCGGTCGGTGCTGCGGCCGAAGGCGGACGCCGCCCTGAACCTGCACGAGCTGACCGCGGGGCTCGACCTGTCGGCGTTCGTCCTGTTCTCCTCGGCGTCCGGCGTCTTCGGCGGGCCGGGGCAGGCCAACTACGCGGCGGCCAACAGCTTCCTCGACGCCCTCGCGGCCACCCGCCGCGCCCAGGGGCTCCCGGCGACCGCCCTGGCCTGGGGCCTGTGGGCCCAGGACAGCGCCATGACGGGCAACCTGGCCGACGCCGACCTCCAGCGCATGGCGCGCGGCGGAGTCCTCGCGCTCGACACGGACGAGGCCCTGGCCCTGCTCGACCTCGCCCCGGCGAGCGAGCACCCGGCGCTCGTCCCGATCCGCATCGACACCGCCGCGCTGCGCACCCAGCCGCAGGAGACGCTGTCCGCGCTCTTCCGGGGCCTGGTCCGGCCCGCCGTGCGCCGCGCCCGCGGCGCGGACACCGGCGCGGCGGCTGCGCCCGCCGACCGTACGGACTCCCTGGCGGCACGCCTGGCGGGCCGCTCCGGCGCCGAGCGCGACCGGATCCTGCTCGACCTCGTCCGTACGCACGTGGCGGGAGTGCTCGGCTACGCGTCGCCGAACGCCGTCGAGCTGAGCCGGGGCTTCCTGGAGCTCGGCTTCGACTCCCTGACAGCCGTGGAGCTGCGCAACCGCCTCAACGCCGAGACCGAGCTGCGGCTGCCCAGCACGCTGATCTTCGACTACCCGAACCCGGCCGCGCTGGCCGAGCACCTGTCGGAGGAACTGCCCACGACCGTCGGCACCGCCGACGCCGTCCCGGTCGCCCCCGGGGACCTGGACACGGAGCTCGACCGTCTGGAGAGCGTCCTCAAGGCCGTCGGCGGCGGCACGGACGGCACCGAACGCGACCGCGTCGCGGGCCGCCTCCGGTCGCTGCTCACCGCCTGGGACACCACACGCGACACCGCCGCCCCGGCCACGGAGCAGCGGCAGGAGCTCGAGGACATCGAAGGCGCGACCGCCGACGAACTCTTCGACCTGCTCGACAACGAGCTCCACACCCCCGCAGAGACACACCCGAACACCAGCTCAGACACCGGCTCGGACACAGACCGGCCCGACCGCTTCGAGGAGGCGCTGTAAATGGCGAACGAGGAGAAGTACCTCGACTACCTGAAGCGGGCGACGACCGACCTGCGCGACGCCCGCCGCCGGGTGCGGGAACTGGAGGACGCCCGCCAGGAGCCCATCGCGATCGTCGGCATGAGCTGCCGCTACCCCGGCGGCGTGAACACGCCCGAGGACCTGTGGCGGCTCGTCGCCGACGGCACCGACGCGATCTCCGCGTTCCCCACCGACCGCGGCTGGGACACGGACGACCTGTTCGACGCGGACCCCGACAAGCAGGGCACCAGCTACACCGCGGAGGGCGGCTTCCTCTACGACGCCCCCCAGTTCGACGCCTCGTTCTTCGGCGTCTCCCCGCGCGAGGCCCTGGCGATGGACCCGCAGCAGCGGCTCCTCCTGGAGACGGCGTGGGAGGCGATCGAGCGGGCGGGCATCGACCCGGTCTCGCTGCGCCGCAGCCGCACCGGCGTCTTCGCGGGCGTCATGTACTACGACTACGCGACCCGTCTGCACGCCCTGCCGGAAGGCGTCGAGGGCTACATCGGCACCGGCAACGCGGGCTCCGTCGTCTCCGGCCGCGTCGCCTACACCCTCGGCCTCGAAGGTCCCGCCGTCACCGTCGACACGGCCTGCTCGTCCTCCCTGGTCGCCCTGCACCTGGCCGCGCAGGCGCTGCGCCAGGGCGAGTGCTCCCTCGCCCTCGCGGGCGGCGTGACCGTGATGCCCACGGCGGGCACCTTCATCGACTTCAGCCGCCAGCGCGGCCTGTCGACCGACGGCCGCTGCAAGTCCTTCGCCGCCTCGGCGGACGGCACCGGCTGGGGCGAGGGCGCGGGCCTGCTCCTCCTGGAGCGCCTGTCCGACGCGCGCCGCAACGGCCACAAGGTCCTCGCGGTCGTCCGTGGCTCCGCCGTCAACCAGGACGGCGCGAGCAGCGGCCTGACCGCCCCCAACGGCCCCTCGCAGCAGCGCGTCATCCGCGACGCCCTGGCCAGCGCGGGCCTGAAGCCGGGGGAAGTCGACGCCGTCGAGGCCCACGGCACCGGCACCACCCTCGGCGACCCGATCGAGGCCCAAGCCGTCATCGCGACGTACGGCAAGGAGCACTCGGCGGACCGCCCGCTGTGGCTGGGTTCGCTGAAGTCCAACATCGGCCACACGCAGGCTGCGGCCGGTGTCGCCGGTGTCATCAAGATGGTCATGGCGATGCGTGAAGGCGTCATGCCGCAGACCCTGCACGTCAACGAGCCGACCCCGCAGGTGGACTGGTCGGCGGGGACCGTCGAGCTGCTGACCGAGGCCCGCGCGTGGGCCGAGCGGGACGGCGGCGGCCCCCGGCGCGCGGGCGTCTCCTCCTTCGGCGTGAGCGGCACCAACGCCCACGTCATCGTGGAGCAGGTACGGGAGCTCGAGGAGCCCGAGACCGCCGACGACGGCCAGGACGCCGCGCCCTCCGTGGTGCCCGGCGTGATCCCGCTGGCCCTCTCGGGCCGCACCCCGGAGGCCGTGCGCGCCCAGGCGGCCCGGCTGCGCGAGCACCTGCTCGCCGACACCGGCCTCGAACCGGCCGACGTGGCCTGGTCCCTGGCGGTGGCCCGCTCCCGGTTCGAGCACCGGGGCGTCGTCCTCGGGCACGACCGGGGCGACCTCCTCGCCGGGCTTGAACGCCTTGCCGACGGTGGTGGCGCCCTGACGGGCCGCGCGCTGGGCGGGACGGTTCGTCCGGTGTTCGTGTTTCCGGGTCAGGGTTCGCAGTGGGCCGGGATGGCTCGCGAACTGCTCGACGGGTCGCCGGTGTTCGCGGAGCGGATGCGGGAGTGCGCGGATGCTCTGTCGGAGTTCGTGGCCTGGGATCTGCTGGAGGAGTTGGGTGGCGACCGTTTCGACCAGGTCGATGTGGTCCAGCCGGTGTTGTTCGCGGTGATGGTGTCGCTGGCTGCCGTGTGGCAGGCGGCCGGGGTGAAGCCTGCCGCTGTGGTCGGTCACAGTCAGGGTGAGATCGCGGCCGCGTGTGTGGCGGGCGTGCTCTCGCTGCGGGATGCGGCCCGGGTGGTGGCTCTGCGGAGCCTTGCGATTCGTGAGTTGTCGGGTAAGGGCGGCATGGTGTCGGTGCCGTTGCCCGAGGCCGAGGTCCGCGGGCTGATCGAGGGCTGGGAGGGCCGGATCGAGGTCGCGGCCGTCAATGGCCCGGCTCAGGTGGTGGTCTCTGGCGAGCCGGAGGCCCTTGAGGAGCTGGTCGCGCAGTGCACGGGGCAGGACGTCCGCGCTCGTACGATCCCGGTGGACTACGCGTCGCACTCCTCGTACGTGGAGGAGATCGAGGCCCAGATCGGCCAGGCGCTGGAGGGTGTCAGCCCGCAGGCCGCTGAGGTCCCGCTGTACTCCACGCTGACCGGCGCCTGGCTGTCCGACGACACTCTCATGGACGCGGGTTACTGGTATCGCAACCTGCGCCAGACCGTCCTGTTCGAGCACGCCACCCGTGGCCTGCTGGCCGAGGGGCACGGTCTGTTCCTGGAGATGAGCCCCCACCCGGTGCTCACCGTCCCGGTGCAGGCCACCATCGACGCGACCGACAGCCCGGCCGCCACCCTCGGCTCGCTCCGGCGTGACGAGGGCGGCGCCGACCGCCTCGCGGCCTCGCTCGCCGAAGCCCACGCCCACGGCGCCGAACTCGACTGGCAGGCCCTCCTCCCCGGCGAGCGCACCGTCGTGGACCTGCCCACCTACCCCTTCCAGCGTGACCACTACTGGATGCTCGCCCCGGACCAGGACGCGGACGGTGACGCCGCGCGGGACGTGGACGAGGTCGAGTCGCGGTTCTGGGAGGCAGTGGAGCGCGAGGACCTGGAGCAGCTGACGTCCACCCTCGTGGACGTCGACGAGACGTCGCTGAGCGTGGTCCTCCCGGGCCTCGCGTCCTGGCGGCGGCAGCGGCGCGAGCGGTCGACGATCGACAGCTGGCGCTACCGTGTGACCTGGAAGCCGCAGGCGGGCGGCCTGCCCGTGCCCGCGCTCGAGGGCCGCTGGCTGGTCGTCGTACCGGAGAGCGCGGGGGACCACCCCTGGACGCCCGGCGTCGTCGACGCGCTGACGCAAGCCGGTGCGGAAGCAGAGGAACTGCGCCTCGCCGCACAGGAGTTGACGCGTGAGGCGCTGGCCTTCCGGCTGCGGGAGTTCGCCGGTGCGGGCTTCGCCGGTGTGGTGTCGCTGCTCGGCTTCGAGGAGTCGGCGCACGCGGAGCACGCGGGCGTGCCCGCCGCCCTGGCCGGGACGGTGGCCCTGGTGCAGGCCCTCGGCGACGCGGGCGTCGACGCCCCGCTGTGGGCGGTCACCCGGGGCGCGGTGTCGACCGGCCGCAACGACCGGGCGGAGAGCCCGGCGCAGGCCCAGCTGTGGGGCCTCGGCCGGGTCGTGGCCCTGGAACACCCGGTCCGCTGGGGCGGTCTGATCGACCTGCCGTCGGCGTACGACGCGCGCGGCGCGTCTCGGTTCACGTCGATCCTCACGGGGCTCGGCGACGAGGACCAGCTCGCTGTGCGGGACACGGGCGTGTTCGTGCGCCGCTTCGCGCACGCGCCGCTCGACGGCCCGGCGGTGGAATGGGCGCCGCGCGGGACGGCCCTGATCACCGGCGGTACGGGTGCGATCGGCGGGCATGTGGCGCGCTGGCTGGCCCGTGCGGGCGTCGAGCACCTGGTGCTCACCAGCCGCCGCGGCCCGGACGCGCCCGGTGCTTCCGAACTCCAGGCAAAACTTGAGGAGTTGGGTGCCGAGGTCACCGTCGCCGCTTGTGACGTGGCCGACCGGGAGGCCGTCGTACGCCTCCTCGACGAATTGGCCGCCGAGGGCCACACCATCCGCTCCGTCTTCCACGCCGCCGGTGTCAGCCCCTCGTACCCCCTCGCGGACATGTCCGCCGCCGACATCGCCGAGGTGTTCGGCGCGAAGACGGCGGGCGCCGCGCACCTCGACGAGCTGCTCGACTCCGAAGGCCTCGACGCGTTCGTGCTCTTCTCGTCGAACTCCGGCGTGTGGGGCGGCGGCGGGCAGGGTGCCTACGCGGCCGCCAACGCCTACCTCGACGCGCTCGCCGAGGCCCGCAGGGCCCGGGGCCTGCCCGCCACCTCCGTCGCCTGGGGCGCCTGGGGCGGCAGCGGCATGGCCGCCGAGGAGCAGGCCGAGGAGCATCTGCGGCGCCGGGGCGTGACGGCGATGGCGCCGGAGCGCGCGGTGGCGGCGCTGGCCCAGGCCGTGGCGCACGGCGAGACGTTCCTGGCCGTCGCGGACGTGGACTGGGAGCGGTTCGCGCCCTCGTTCACGTCGGTGCGGCCCAGCCCGTTCATCGGGGACCTGCCGGAGGTGCGGCGCGCGCTCGCCGAGCCCGAGACGGCCGCCCCGGCCGGCGCCAAGGGCGCGGGCTCGGAGTGGGCCGAGCGGCTCGCGGGCCTCGCGGAGCGCGAGCAGGAGCGTCGGCTCCTCGACCTGGTACGCGGCCACGCCGCGGCCGTGCTCGGCTACGCGGGCCCGGAAGCCGTCGAACCCGGCCGGGCCTTCCGCGAGCTGGGCTTCGACTCGCTGACCGCCGTCGAGGTCCGCAACCGCATCGCGACGGCCACCGGCCTGAAGCTGCCCACGACCCTCGTCTTCGACTACCCGACGTCCGCCGTCCTCGCGGGACACCTGCGTACGCAGTTGGTGGGGGAGTCCGAGGCCGCTCCGGTCGTGGCCCGGCGCGCGGCCGAGGCCGACGACGACCCGATCGCCATCGTCTCCATGAGCTGCCGCTACCCGGGCGGCGCCACCAGCCCCGAGGCCCTGTGGCGCCTCGTCGCCGAGGGCACCGACGCGATCTCCGTCTTCCCCACCGACCGCGGCTGGGACCCCGACGGGCTCTTCCAGCCGGAGCAGAGCGGCTCGGACGACACGAGCTTCGCCGCGCAGGGCGGCTTCCTCTACGACGTGTCCGAGTTCGACGCCGGTCTCTTCGGGATCTCGCCGCGCGAGGCCCTCGCCATGGACCCGCAGCAGCGGCTCCTCCTGGAGACCTCCTGGGAGCTGTTCGAGCGCGCGGGCATCGCGCCCTCGGCCCTGCACGGCAGCAGCACCGGCGTGTTCGTCGGCGCCTGCTCCCAGGGCTGGTCGGCGGGCCTGGCCCACGCCCCGGAGGGCGTCGAGGGCTACCTGATGACGGGTGACGCGACGAGCGTCATCTCCGGCCGCCTCTCGTACAGCTTCGGGCTCGAAGGCCCGGCGGTGACGGTCGACACGGCCTGCTCGTCCTCGCTGGTCGCCCTGCACCTGGCGGCGCAGGCGCTGCGCCAGGGCGAGTGCGACATGGCCCTCGCGGGCGGCGTCACCGTCATGGTGAGCCCCGCCGCCTTCCTGGAGTTCAGCCGCCAGCGCGGCCTCGCGGGCGACGGCCGCTGCAAGCCGTTCGCCGAGGCGGCGGACGGCACCGGCTGGGGTGAGGGCGTGGGCCTGCTCCTGCTTGAGCGGCTCTCGGACGCGCGCCGCAACGGCCACGAGGTCCTCGGCGTCGTCCGGGGCTCCGCCGTCAACCAGGACGGCGCCAGTAACGGCCTGACCGCCCCGAACGGGCCCTCCCAGCAGCGCGTCATCCGCGCCGCCCTGGCCAACGCGGGCCTCGCGGCCACGGAGGTCGACGCGGTCGAGGCGCACGGCACGGGCACCACCCTCGGCGACCCCATCGAGGCCCAGGCCCTGCTCGCCACCTACGGCCAGGACCGGCCGGAGGGCCAGCCGCTGTGGCTGGGCTCCATCAAGTCCAACATCGGCCACACCCAGTCCGCCGCCGGTGTCGCCGGTGTCATCAAGATGGTCATGGCGATGCGCGAGGGGGCCCTGCCGCAGTCCCTGCACGTCGACCGGCCGAGCACGCACGTCGACTGGTCGGCGGGCGCCGTCGAACTCCTCGCCGAGACGCGCGAGTGGGCCGCTCGCCACGACGGCGGCCCGCGCCGCGCGGGCGTCTCCTCCTTCGGCGTGAGCGGCACCAACGCCCACGTCATCGTGGAGGCCTCGCCGGTGGCGGAGCCCGCGGAGCCGGTCGGGCCCGCCGAGCCCGTGACGACGGCGGTGCCGTGGCTGGTGTCCGGCCGCAGCGCGGAGGCCCTGCGGGCGCAGGCCGACCGGCTGCGGGAGCACGTGGTGACGCACACCGGCCTGGACCCGGTCGCCGTCGGCCGGTCGCTGCTCTCGGGCCGCTCCGCGCTCGAACACCGGGCCGTGGTCCTGGGCCGCGGCAGCGACGAACTCCTCGTCGGCCTCGAAGCACTGGCGTCCGGCGGCCCCGGCGTGGTGTACGGATCGGTGGTCGAGGGCCGCCTCGGCGTGGTCTTCACCGGCCAGGGCAGTCAGCGCCTGGGCATGGGCCGTGAGTTGTACGAGACGTTCCCGGTGTTCGCGGATGCCTTGGACGAGGTGTGTGCTCATATAGATCCGTGGATAGAACGTTCGCTCCAGAGCGTGATGTTCGGTGCGGACGCCGAGCTCCTTGAGCAGACCGGTTACGCGCAGCCCGCGTTGTTCGCTGTCGAGGTCGCCCTGTTCCGTTTGGCGGAGTCCTTCGGCGTACGCCCGGAGATCGTGGGCGGGCACTCGATCGGTGAGCTGGCTGCCGCGTATGTTGCTGGGTTGTGGTCGCTGGAGGATGCGGCTCAATTGGTCGCGGCGCGTGGCCGGTTGATGCAGGCCCTGCCGGAGGGCGGCGCCATGCTGGCGGTGCAGGCCACGGAAGCCGATGTGCTGACCCTTCTGTCGGAGCGTGTGGGTGTGGCCGCCGTCAATGGCCCGGCGCAGCTGGTGCTGTCCGGTGACCGGGCGGCTCTCGAAGGCCTGGAGCAGACCCTGCGCGGCCAGGGCCGGAAGGTGAAGTGGCTGAAGGTCAGTCACGCTTTCCACTCGCCGTTGATGGAGCCCGTCCTGGATGACTTCCGGCGTGTGGCGCAGCAGTTGACGTATCAGGAGCTGGTCCTGCCGGTGGTCTCCAACCTCACCGGTGAGCTGGCGGATCCTGCCGAGCTGCGGGACCCGGAGTACTGGGTGCGGCACGTCCGTGAGGCGGTCCGTTTCCACGACGGTGTGAAGGCGCTGGCAGGACAGGGCGTCTCGACCTTCCTGGAGCTGGGCCCCGACGCGGTGCTCACCGCGATGGCGCACGACACGCTCACCGAGCCCACCGCCCAGACGGGCCTGGTCGCCGCCGTCCGTAAGGACCGCTCGGAGCCCGGCACGTTCCTGACGGCCCTGGCGCAGCTGCACGTACGTGGTGTCGAGGTCGACTGGGCCCCGCTGTACGGGGGCGCGGAGGCGCGCGGCCGGGTCGAGCTGCCCACGTACGCCTTCCAGCGTCGGCGCTACTGGCCGAGCGCGGCCACCGGCGCGGGTGGCGGCGACGTGTCCGCGACCGGTCTCGTCGCGGCCGGGCACCCGCTCCTGGGCGCCGCGGTACCGCTGGCGGACTCGGACGGCCACCTCTTCACCGGGCGGCTTTCGCTGGCGACGCATCCGTGGCTGGCGGATCACGCGGTGGCGGGCCGGGTGTTGCTGCCCGGTACGGCGTTCGTGGAGCTGGCCGTGCGGGCCGGTGACGAGGTCGGCTGCGGCGTCCTTGAGGAACTGACACTGGCGGCCCCGCTGGTGCTGCCGGAACGTGGTGCCGTACAGCTCCAGGTCAGTGTGGGCGCCGAGGACGCCGACGGGCGGCGTGCGGTCGTCCTGCACTCCCGTGAGGAGCGCGAGGAGCACGCGGCTGACGGCGGTTGGACCGCGCACGCCACCGGTGTGCTCGCCGGCGGAGGGCTGCGGCAGCCGGAGTTCCGGCTCGCCGAGTGGCCGCCGCGCGACGCCGCCGAGGTCGATGTCGAGGGCCTCTACCAGCACTTGACGGAGCTGGGATTCTCCTACGGGGAGGCGTTCCAGGGGCTGCGTGCCGCCTGGCGGCGCGGCGACGAGGTGTTCGCCGAGGTCGCGCTCCCGCAGGAGCAGGCCGACAGCGCGCAGGCCTTCCGGCTGCACCCGGCCCTCCTCGACGCGGCCCTGCACGTGCTCGGCCTCGGCGTGCTCCGGGACACGGGGGCCGAGGGCGAGGGGGCGCGGCTGCCGTTCGCCTGGAGCGGTGTCTCGCTGCACGCGACCGGGGCGTCCACGCTGCGCGTCCGGCTCGCCCCCGCGGGCGGCGACGGCGTGTCCCTCGCCGTCGCGGACGGGCTCGGCGATCCGGTCGCCACGGTCGACTCGCTGGTCTTCCGGCCGGTCGCGGTGGACCGGCTCGGCGGCGGCGCGGCCGACGACTCGATGTTCCACGTGGAGTGGCGGCCGCAGTCCCTGGCCTCCGCCGCCGATGTCACGCTGGCCGCGTACGAGGAGCTGGCCGCGAGCGAGGAACTGCCGGACGCCGTGGTGTGGCGGGCCGGTGGTGCCGAGCGCGCGGTGAGCCCGGAGGCCGTGTCGGCACGCCTCGCCGAGGCGCTGGGCGTGGTGCAGGGCCTGCTGGCCGACGAGCGGTTCGCGGCGCTGCCGCTGGTCGTCGTGACGTGCGGTGCCGTGGCCACCGGTGACAGCGCGGTGGACCCGGTGGGCGCGGCCGTGTGGGGTCTGGTGCGGTCGGCCCGCTCGGAGCACCCGGGCCGGTTCGTCCTCGTGGACACCGACACCGACACCGGCGCAGGCTTCAGCAGCAGCTCCGGTTCCGGTTCCGTCTCCGGCCTGGACGAGTCGGTACTCGCGAGCGTGCTCGCGTCCGGCGAGCCCGAGGTCGCGGTGCGCGACGGTGCGGTCTTCGTGCCGCGCCTGTCCCGCGTCCCGGCCACCGGCGGTGCCGACGCGCCGTGGGGCGCGGGCTCCGTCCTCGTCACGGGCGCGTTCGGCGGCCTGGGCCGCGAGGTGGTGCGGCACCTGGCCGAGCACCACGGCGTGCGCGACCTGCTCCTCGTCTCGCGCCGCGGCGCGGAGGCCGCAGGGGCGGCCGAACTGCTCGACGAGCTCGCCGGGTTCGACGCCGAGGTGACGGTCGCCGCCTGTGACGTGGCCGACCGCGACGCCCTGGCCGCACTCCTTGACGACAAGGGCGCCGACCTCACGGCGGTCGTGCACGTGGCGGGCGTCCTCGACGACGGCGTCGTCACGTCGCTCACCCCGGAGCGCCTCGACACCGTGCTGCGCGCCAAGGTGAACGCGGCGCTCAACCTGCACGAACTCACCGAGGGACGCGACCTGTCGGCCTTCGTCCTGTTCTCCTCCGCCGCCGGAGTCCTCGGCGGCGCGGGCCAGGCGAACTACGCCGCGGCCAACAGCTTCCTCGACGCCCTCGCGGCCTCCCGCCGGGCACAGGGCCTCCCCGCGACCTCACTGGCCTGGGGCATGTGGGCCCGGAACAGCGCGATGACCGGCGGCCTCGCCGACGCCGACCTCCAGCGCATGACCCGCGGCGGCGTCGCCCCGCTGTCGACCCAGGAGGGCCTGGCCCTCCTGGACACGGCGGTCGGCGCGGCCGACGCACCCGCCGCACTCGTGCCCGTCCGCCTGGACCTGGCGTCCCTGCGGGCCGCGGCGGACACGGACGCCGACGGCGTACCGGCGCTGCTGCGCGGCCTGGTCCGCACCCCGGCCCGGCGCGCCGCGGCCGGCGCGGCCACGGCCGAACCGGCGGGCCAGGCACCCCTGATCGCCCGCCTCGCGGGGCTCGACGCGGCCGGGCGCGACAAGGTGCTCACCGAACTGGTCTGCACCCACGTGGCCGCGGTCCTCGGCTACGAGTCCGCGGCGGCCGTGGAGGCCCACCGCGCGTTCCGGGAGCTCGGCTTCGACTCGCTCACCGCCGTCGAGCTGCGCAACGCCGTGAACGGGGCCACCGGCCTCCGGCTGCCCGCCACGCTGATCTTCGACTACCCGACCCCGGCCGCCCTGGCGGCCCACCTCGCCACCGCGCTGCCGCTCGGCGACGCGGCGGACGGCGGCGGCCTGTCCGTGCTCGACGAGCTGGACCGCCTGGAGTCGGCACTCCTCGCGATGGAAGCGGACAGCATCGCCCAGTCGAAGATCACCATCCGGCTCCAGACCCTCCTGTCGCGCTGGAGCGCCCCCCAGGGGCAGACGGCCAGGTCCGGCGGCCCCGTAGACGAGGACGACCTGGACCTGGACGCGGTCTCGGACGAGGAACTCTTCGACGCGCTCGACGACGAACTCGGCCTCACCTGACGTGCCCGCAGCATCCGAAAGACCCGAAGTGAACCGTACGACCAGCGCGACCAGCGCGGCCTTTATCAACACCACGAGGAGCTGACCAGAGATGTCGAACGAGGAGAAGCTTCGGGATTACCTCAAGCGGACGACATCCGACTTGCGTCAAGCTCGTCGCCGTCTGCGCGAGGTGGAGGAGCGGGACCAGGAGCCCATCGCGATCGTCGCGATGAGCTGCCGCTACCCCGGCGGCGTCCGCACTCCCGAGGAGCTGTGGCGGCTCGTCGCGCAGGGCACCGACGCCCTGACGCCGTTCCCCACCAACCGCGGCTGGGACGCCGACGCGCTCTACGACCCGGACCCCGACAACTCCGGTACGTCCTACGCCCGCGAGGGCGGGTTCCTGCACGAGGCCGACGAGTTCGACGCCTCGTTCTTCGGGATCTCGCCGCGCGAGGCGCTGGCCACCGACCCGCAGCAGCGGCTGCTCCTGGAGACCTCCTGGGAGGTGTTCGAGCGCGCGGGCATCGACCCGGCCTCGCTGCGCGGCAGCCGCACCGGCGTCTTCGCGGGTGTCATGTACCACGACTACGCCTCGCGTCTGCACTCCGTGCCCGAGGACGTCGAGGGCTACCTCGGCACCGGCGCGTCCAGCAGCATCGTCTCCGGCCGGGTCGCCTACACCTTCGGCCTGGAGGGCCCCGCCGTCACCATCGACACGGCGTGCTCCTCCTCGCTCGTCGCCCTGCACCTCGCTGTCCAGGCGCTGCGCCAGGGCGAGTGCTCGCTCGCGCTCGCGGGCGGCGTGACCGTGATGTTCACGCCCGGCACCTTCGTCGACTTCAGCAAGCAGCGCGGCCTCGCCCTCGACGGCCGCTGCAAGCCGTACGCCGAGGCCGCCGACGGCACCGGCTGGGGCGAAGGTGTCGGCCTGCTCCTCCTGGAACGGCTTTCGGACGCCCGCCGCAACGGCCACGAGGTCCTGGCCGTCGTACGGGGCTCCGCCGTCAACCAGGACGGCGCCAGCAACGGCCTGACCGCCCCCAACGGCCCCTCCCAGCAGCGCGTCATCCTCCAGGCCCTCGCCAACGCGCACCTCGCCCCCGAGCAGATCGACGCCGTCGAGGGCCACGGCACCGGCACCACCCTGGGCGACCCGATCGAGGCGCAGGCACTCCTCGCCACCTACGGCCAGGAGCGGCCGGAGGGCCAGCCGCTGTGGCTGGGCTCCATCAAGTCCAACATCGGGCACACGCAGGCCGCCGCCGGTGTCGCGGGCATCATGAAAATGGTCATGGCGATGCGCGAGGGCGTCCTGCCCCGGACGCTGCACGTGGACCGCCCGAGCACCCACGTCGACTGGGCCGCGGGTGCGGTGGAACTGCTCACCGAGCCGCGGCCGTGGGACGAGCGCGAGGACGGCGTGCCGCGCCGCGCCGGTGTCTCCTCTTTCGGCGTGAGCGGCACCAACGCCCATGTGATCGTGGAGCAGGCGCCGGTCGAGGAGCCGACGGAGGCCGTGGAGCCGGTCGCGCCGGTCACGGCCGTGCCGTGGCTGGTGTCGGCGCGCAGCGCGGAGGCGCTGCGGGAGCAGGCCGAGCGGCTGCGCGAGCACGTCGCGGGCGACCCCGGCCAGGACGCCGTGGACGTCGGCTGGTCGCTCCTGTCGGCCCGCGCCCTGCACGAGCACCGGGCGGTCGTCCTCGGCCGCACCCGCGAGGAGTTCCTGACCGGCCTGGAGTCGCTGGCCACCGGCGGCCCGGCCGCCGTGACGGGCGCGGTGGCCGAGGGCCGCCTCGGCATCGTCTTCACCGGCCAGGGCAGTCAGCGCCTGGGCATGGGCCGTGAGTTGTACGAGACGTTCCCGGTGTTCGCGGATGCGTTGGACGAGGTGTGTGCTCATATAGATCCGTGGATAGAACGTTCGCTCCAGAGCGTGATGTTCGGTGCGGACGCGGACCTGCTGGAGCAGACCGGTTACGCGCAGCCCGCGTTGTTTGCTGTTGAGGTCGCCCTGTTCCGTCTGGCGGAGTCCTTCGGCGTACGTCCGGAGATCGTGGGCGGGCACTCGATCGGTGAGCTGGCTGCCGCGTACGTGGCTGGATTGTGGTCGCTGGAGGATGCGGCTCAACTGGTGGCTGCGCGTGGGCGGTTGATGCAGGCCCTGCCCGAGGGCGGGGCGATGCTGGCGGTGCAGGCCACGGAAGCGGACGTGCTGCCGCTCCTGTCGGAGCGTGTGGGTGTGGCCGCCGTCAACGGCCCGTCCCAGCTGGTGCTCTCTGGTGACCGGGCGGCTCTCGAAGGCCTGGAGCAGACGCTTCGGGGTGACGGCCGGAAGGTGAAGTGGCTGAAGGTCAGCCACGCTTTCCACTCGCCGTTGATGGACCCGGCGCTGGATGACTTCCGCGAGGTCGCGGCCAAGCTGACGTACCAAAACCCGACGCTCCCGGTGGTCTCCAACCTCACGGGTGCGCTCGCTCAGGCCGCCGAGCTGAAGGACCCGGAGTACTGGGTCCGCCACATCCGTGAGGCGGTCCGCTTCCACGACGGCCTGAACGCCCTGACCGGCTTCGGCGTCGGCACCCTCCTCGAACTCGGCCCGGACTCCGTCCTGACCGCAATGGCCCACGACACGCTCACCGAGCCCGAGAGCCAGTCGGGGCTCATCGCGGCCACGCGCAAGGACCGCCCCGAGGCCGACGCGTTCCTCACGGCGCTCGCGCAGCTGCACGTGCGCGGCATCGCCGTCGACTGGGCGCCGCTGTACGCGCCGGTCGAGTCGCGGCGCCGCGTCGACCTGCCGACGTACGCTTTCCAGCGGCAGAGTTACTGGCTGCACGCCCCGGCCCTCACCGGCGACGTGACCTCGGCCGGGCTCGCCGCCGCCGACCACCCGCTGCTCGGCGCGGCCGTCGAGGTGGCCGGGAGCGAGGCGCGCCTGTTCACGAGCCTGCTGTCGGCCGACGCGCACCCCTGGCTCGGCGACCACGTCGTCGCCGGGCGGACGCTGCTGCCCGGCACGGCCTTCGTCGAGCTGGCCGTGCGGGCCGGTGACGAGGTCGGCTGCGACCTGCTCGAAGAGCTGATCCTGGAAGCCCCGCTCGTCCTGCCGGATGACGGCGGCGTACAGCTCCAGCTGTGGGTGGAGGAGCCGGACGAGTCCGGCCGCCGCACCTTCACGCTGCACTCGCGGCGCCAGAACGACGTACCGGACGAGCCGTGGATCCGGCACGCGGCGGGTGTCCTCGCCGTCGGGGAGGCCGGTCGCGCCGCGCGGCAGGACGCCGACCTCGCGCAGTGGCCGCCGACCGGTGCCACCGCCGTGGACACCGGTGAGCTCTACGCGGGCTTCGCCGCCGCGGGCCTCGGCTACGGGCCGGTGTTCCAGGGCATACGTGCGGCCTGGCGGCGCGGCGACGAGGTCTTCGCGGAGGTCGCCCTTCCGGAGGCCGAGCGCGACGAGGCCGGTGCGTACGGCCTGCACCCGGCGCTCCTCGACGCGAGCCTGCACGGCCTCGCCTTCAGCGCGGTCGGCGCGGACGGGGCGGGCGCGCGGCTTCCGTTCTCCTGGACCGGTGTGTCGCTGTACGCGAGCGGCGCCGCGACGCTGCGGGTCCGGCTGACGCCCGCCGAGTCCGGAGCGGTGGCCCTGGTCGCCGCGGACGAGACCGGCCAGCCGGTCGCCGCCGTGGACTCCCTCGTCCTGCGGGCCCTCGCGACCGGTGAACTGGACGCCGCGTCCGGCACCGACGACGACTCGTTGTTCCGGGTCGACTGGAGCGTGGTGTCCGCGCCCGCCGTGACGGCCGGTGCCGCGTATGCGGTGCTGGGTGTGGACGAGTGGGGTCTGCGGGGTGCTCTGGAGGGCGCCGGTGCGACGGTGGCGGCGTACGCGGATGTGGCGGCGCTCGCGGAGGCGGTCGGGGACGGGGCTGCCGTGCCGGAGTCCGTCTTCGTCACCTGCGTCGGCGGGGAGCACGGGGGCGGTACGGCCGCCGCGGTGCGCACGTCCCTCGACGCCGTCCTGACGGTGGCGGGGGAGTGGCTGTCCTTCGAGGGCGGTGAGGATTCCCGTCTGGTCGTGGTGACGTCCGGTGCGGTGGGTGTGGGTGCCGGTGACGTGGTGTCGGCTGCCGGTCTGGTAGACGCTCCGGTGTGGGGTCTGTTGCGGTCCGCGCAGTCGGAGAACCCGGGCCGGATCGTCCTGGCCGACACCGACGGCACGGAGGCCGCTCTCGCGCTGCTGCCGGGCGCCCTGGACCTCGACGAGCCGCAGATCGCGGTGCGCGGCGACGTGGTGTGGGCGCCGCGCCTGATGCGTGCCGCCACGGGCGTCGCGACCCTCGCCGCCCCGGCCGGACAGTCCTGGCAGCTCGGCGTCACGGACCGGGGCACGCTGGAGAACCTGGCGCTGCTCCCCGTCGCCGAGGACGCCCCGGAGTGGGCCGGACGGCCGCTGGGCGCGGGTGAGGTGCGCGTCGAGGTGCGCGCGGCGGGCGTCAACTTCCGTGACGCGCTGATCGCCCTGGGCATGTATCCGGGCGCCGCGGTGATGGGCACCGAGGGTGCCGGTGTCGTCGTGGAGGTGGGCTCCGAGGTGAGCGGCCTCGCCGTCGGCGACCGCGTCCTGGGCCTCATCGACGGTGGCTTCGGCCCGCTCGCCGTGGCCGACGAGCGCATGGTGGCGCGGATCCCCGAGGGCTGGTCCTTCGCACAGGCCGCGTCCATACCGACGGTGTTCCTGACCGCCTACTACGCGCTGCGCGACCTGGCCGACCTCCGGGAGGGCCAGTCCCTCCTGGTGCACGCGGCCGCCGGTGGTGTGGGCATGGCCGCGGTGCAGCTGGCGCGGCACTTCGGCGCTGAGGTGTACGGCACGGCGAGCGCGGGCAAGTGGGACGTCCTGCGGGGCCTCGGCGTCGAGGACTCCCGCATCGCCTCCTCGCGGACCCTGGACTTCGAGGCGGCCGTGCTCGCGGCCAGCGACGGGCAGGGCGTGGACGTGGTGCTCAACTCCCTGGCCAGGGAGTTCGTGGACGCCTCGCTGCGGCTGCTGCCGCGCGGCGGGCGCTTCGTGGAGATGGGCAAGACCGACCTCCGCGACCCCGAGGCCGTGGCCGCCGCCCACCCCGGCGTGGCGTACCAGAGCTTCGACCTCGCCGAGATGTCGCCCGACCGCATCCAGGAGATGCTGACCGAGGTCCTCGGCCTGTTCGAGCGGGGTGTGCTGACGCCGCTGCCGGTGAAGGCGTGGGACGTGCGTCGGGCGCCGGAGGCGTTCCGCTACCTCAGCCAGGCCCGGCACGTCGGCAAGGTCGTGCTCACCCTGCCGCCGGTCTTCAAGGCCGAGGGAACCGTGCTCGTCACGGGTGCCCTGGGTGGGCTGGGCCGGGTTGTGGCCCGGCACCTGGCCGGTGAGCGCGGTGTACGGGACCTGCTGTTGGTCTCCCGGCGCGGTGAGGACGCTCCCGGTGCGGGTGAAGTCCGGGCCGAGCTGGAGGAGTTGGGTGCACGGGTGCGGATCGCGGCGTGTGACGTCGCCGACCGCGAGGCCCTGGCCGTGCTTCTGGAGGGGGTGCGCTCGGAGCTGAGCGCGGTCGTGCACGTGGCCGGTGTCGTCGACGACGGCATCCTGACCTCCCTCACTCCCGAACGTCTGGACACGGTGCTGCGTCCGAAGGTGGACGCTGTGGTGAACCTGCATGAGCTGACGGCCGATCTGGACCTGTCGGCGTTTGTGCTGTTCTCCTCGGCTGCTGGTGTGCTGGGCAGTGCGGGGCAGGCCAACTACGCGGCTGCCAACGCGTTCCTGGACGCGTTGGCCCAGTACCGGCGTGCTCAGGGTCTGCCCGCGACCTCGCTGGCCTGGGGCCTGTGGGCCGACCAGGGCGGTATGGCCGGAGCCCTCGCCGACGACGATCTGGAGCGCATGAGCCGGGCCGGTGTCGCGGCCCTGTCCGCCGAGGAGGGCCTCGCCCTGCTTGACGCCTCCCTCGCCCAGGCCGACGGCGCCCTCGTGCCGATGAAGCTGCGGACCGACGTCCTGCGTCGGCAGTTCGGTGGTGACGTGCCGCCGCTGTTCCGCGGCCTCATCCGCGGCGGCGCCCGCACCCGGCGCGTCGTCGAGGCCGGACCCGCCGCGGCGGGCACCTCGCTCGCCGACCAGCTGGCCGCGCTGCCGCCGGAGAACCGCGAGCGCGCCCTGCTCGACCTCGTCCGCGCCCAGGTGGCCGCCGTCCTCGGCTACGCCTCCGGCGAGGACGTCGCGCCCACGAAGGCGTTCAAGGAGCTCGGCTTCGACTCGCTCACGTCCGTCGAGCTGCGCAACCGCCTCAACGGCGCCACCGCGCTGCGCCTGCCCGCCAGCCTCGTCTTCGACTACCCCACGCCCAAGGTCCTCGCCCAGTACCTGGGCGGCGAACTCCTCGGCGGCCTGGGGGAGTCCGCGGCGGCGGGCGCCACGGCACCGGTGGCCGTGGCCGCCGCCCAGGACGAGCCGATCGCCATCGTCGCCATGAGCTGCCGCTTCCCCGGCGGCGTGGGCAGCCCCGAAGACCTGTGGCGGCTCCTCACCGACGGCGAGGAAGCCATCAGCGAGTTCCCGGAGGGCCGTGGCTGGGACACCGCGTCCCTGTACGACCCCGACCCCGATCAGGTCGGCACCACGTACGCCCGCGAGGGCGGCTTCCTGCACGACGCGGGCAACTTCGACGCGGCGTTCTTCGGCATCTCGCCGCGCGAGGCCCTCGCCATGGACCCGCAGCAGCGGCTCCTCCTGGAGGCCTCCTGGGAGGCGTTCGAGCGCGCGGGCATCGATCCGGCGACCCTGCACGGCAGCCCTACGGGCGTCTTCGCCGGGCTCATCTACCACGAGTACGGCTCCCAGCTCAGCAGCGTCCCCGAGGACCTCGGCGGCTACCTCGGCACCGGCAGCTCGGGCGCCATCGCCTCGGGCCGCATCTCGTACTCCTTCGGCCTCGAAGGCCCGGCGGTGACCGTCGACACGGCCTGCTCGTCGTCGCTCGTGGCCCTGCACCTGGCCGCGCAGGCGCTGCGGCAGGGCGAATGCACGATGGCGCTCGCGGGCGGTGTGACGGTCATGCCCACGGCGGGCACCTTCCTGGAGTTCAGCCGCCAGCGCGGCCTGGCCCCCGACGGCCGCTGCAAGCCGTTCGCGGCCGCCGCCGACGGCACCAGCTGGGGCGAAGGCGTCGGCATGCTCGTCCTGGAGCGGCTCTCCGACGCGCGCCGCAACGGCCACCCGGTGCTCGCGGTCGTCCGGGGCTCCGCCGTGAACCAGGACGGCGCGTCGAACGGCCTGACCGCGCCCAACGGCCCGTCCCAGCAGCGGGTGATCACCCAGGCCCTCGCCAACGCCCGCCTCACCACCGCCGACGTGGACGCGGTCGAGGCCCACGGCACCGGCACGCCCCTGGGCGACCCGATCGAGGCCCAGGCGCTCATCGCCACCTACGGCAAGCAGCGCCCCGCCGAGCGGCCGCTGCTCCTCGGCTCGGTGAAGTCCAACATCGGCCACACCCAGGCCGCCGCCGGTGTCGCCGGTGTCATCAAGATGGTCATGGCCATGCGCCACGGCGTCCTGCCGCAGACCCTGAACTTCGACGCGCCGACCCCCGAAGTGGACTGGTCGGCCGGGACCGTGGAGCTCCTCGCGGAGTCCCGCGCCTGGCCCGACCGGGACGGCGCGCCGCGCCGCGCGGGCGTCTCCTCGTTCGGCGTCAGCGGCACCAACGCGCACGTGATCATCGAGGCGCCGGAGCAGCCCGAGCGGCCCGCGGCCGCCGAGGCCCCCGCGCCGTCGGTGGTCTCCGGCGTGATCCCGCTGGCTCTCTCGGGCAAGACGCCCGAGGCACTGCGGGCCCAGGCCGGACGGCTGCGCGAGCACCTCGCCGCCCACACCGGCCTCGCGCCCGCCGACGTGGCCTGGTCGCTGACCGCCGCACGGTCGCGGTTCGAGCACCGGGGCCTCGTCCTCGGCCGGGACCGCGAGGCACTGCTCGCCGCCCTCGAAGGCCTGGAGCGGGACGACGCGGCCGCGCAGGGCGTGGTCGTGGGCCGCGCCCAGAGCGACACCGTCCGCCCGGTGTTCGTCTTCCCGGGTCAGGGTTCGCAGTGGGCCGGGATGGCTCGCGAACTGCTCGACGAGTCGCCGGTGTTCGCGGAGCGCATGCGGGAGTGCGCGGATGCTCTGTCGGAGTTCGTGGACTGGGACCTCCTTGAGGAGTTGGGCGGCGACCGGTTCGACCAGGTCGATGTGGTCCAGCCGGTGTTGTTCGCGGTGATGGTGTCGCTGGCTGCGGTGTGGCAGGCGGCCGGGGTGAAGCCTGCCGCTGTGGTCGGTCACAGTCAGGGTGAGATCGCGGCCGCGTGTGTGGCGGGCGTGCTCTCGCTGCGGGATGCGGCCCGGGTGGTGGCTCTGCGGAGCCTTGCGATTCGTGAGTTGTCGGGTAAGGGCGGCATGGTGTCGGTGCCGTTGCCCGAGGCCGAGGTGCGTGAGCTGATCGAGGGTTGGGAGGGCCGTATTGAGGTCGCGGCCGTCAACGGCCCGGCCCAGGTGGTGGTCTCTGGCGAGCCGGAGGCCCTGGAGGAGCTGGTCGCGCAGTGCGTCGGCCAGGACGTCCGTGCTCGTACGATTCCGGTGGACTACGCCTCGCACTCCTCGTACGTGGAGCAGATCGAGGCCCAGATCGGCCGGGCGCTGGAGGGTGTCAGCCCGCAGGCTGCCGAGGTTCCGCTGTACTCCACGCTGACCGGCGCCTGGCTGTCCGACGACACCCTGATGGACGCGGGTTACTGGTATCGCAACCTGCGCCAGACCGTCCTGTTCGAGCACGCCACCCGTGGTCTGCTGGCCGAGGGTCACGGTCTGTTCCTGGAGATGAGCCCCCACCCGGTCCTCACCGTCCCGGTTCAGGCCACCATCGAGGCCGTCGGGCGCGAAGGGGCGGCCGTCGCCCTCGGTTCGCTGCGCCGTGACGAAGGCGGCGCCGACCGGCTCATGGCCTCGGTCGGCGAGGCCTACGCGCAGGGCGCGGACCTCGACTGGCGGGCCCTCGTCCCCGGCACCCTCGTCGACCTGCCCACGTACGCCTTCCAGCACCAGCACTACTGGCTGGTGTCCCCGGAGGCCGAGCCGGGCGCCGAGCCCGCCGTCGTCGTGGACGAGGTCGAGGCGCGCTTCTGGGAGGCCGTCGAGCGCGAGGACCTGGAGCAGCTCGCCGCCGAGCTGGAGGTGGCGGACGGCTCCGCCGCCGAACTCGGCGCCGTCCTGCCCGTCCTGTCGTCGTGGCGGCGGCAGCGGCGCGAGCGGTCCACGATCGACAGCTGGCGCTACGCCGTGAACTGGAAGCCCCTCGCGGGCAGCCTCCCGGGCCCGGTCCTCACCGGTCGCTGGCTGGTCGTCGTACCCGAGGAGGCGGCCGCGCACCCGTGGACCGCGGGTGCCCTGGAGGCGCTGGCGCAGGCCGGTGCCGAAGCCGTCGAACTCCACGTCACCGGCGCGGAGCTGACGCGCGACGCGCTGGCCGCACGGCTGCGCGACGGCGTCGCCGACACCGCCGGGCTCGCGGGCGTCGTCTCCCTGCTCGCCCTCGCCGAAGAGCCCCACCCGGCGCACCCCGTGCTGCCCGCCGGGCTCGCCGGTACCGTCGCGCTGGTGCAGGCCCTCGGCGACGCGGGCGTCGAGGCCCGGCTGTGGGCCCTCTCCAGCGGTGCCGTGTCCACCGGCCGGGGCGACCGGGTGCAGAGCCCCGCCCAGGCGCAGACCTGGGGCCTCGGCCGCGTCGTCGCCCTGGAGCACCCCGACCGCTGGGGCGGACTCGTCGACCTGCCGCCGGCCCCCGACAGCCGTACCGGGGCCCGGCTCGCCGGGATCCTGGCGGGCGCCGGCGACGAGGACCAGCTCGCCGTGCGCGGCTCCGGCGTCCTCGTGCGCCGCCTCGTCCGGGCCCAGCCCGCGGCCCCGGCCCGGGAGACCGGTTCAGGGTGGACGCCGCGCGGCACCGTCCTGGTCACCGGCGGCACCGGAGCCCTCGGCCCGCACATCGCCCGCTGGCTGGCCCGCGAGGGCGCCGAGCACCTCGTGCTCACCAGCCGCCGCGGCCCGGACGCGCCCGGCGCGGCCGAACTCCGCGCGGAACTGGAGGAGATGGGCGTCCAGGTGACCATCGCGGCCTGCGACGTCGCCGACCGCGACGCCGTCGCGGCGCTCCTGGGCCGTCTCGCCGCCGACGGGCACACCCTGCGCGCCGTCATCCACGCGGCCGCACTCATCGAGCTGGCGCCGATCGCCACCACCACGCTCGGGGAGTTCGCCGACATCGTCGCGGCGAAGGTCGCGGGCGCCGTCGTCCTGGACGAGCTCCTGGACGGCGAAGCGGCCGCGGAACTCGACGCGTTCGTGCTGTTCTCGTCCATCGCGGGCGTCTGGGGCAGCGGCGACCACGCCGCCTACGCCGCGGCCAACGCCCACCTCGACGCCCTCGCCGAGCACCGCAGGGCACGCGGCCTGACCGCCACCTCGATCGCCTGGGGCGTGTGGAACGTCGTCAACCCCCACCTCAGCGGCAGCGCGCCCGTCGACGTCGACCCCGAGCAGCTGCGCCGCCAGGGCCTGCCGTTCCTCGACCCCGGTCTGGCCTTCGCGGGCATGCGGCAGATCCTGGACGACGACGAGACGTTCCTCGCCCTCGCCGACGTGGACTGGGACCAGTTCGTGCCCGTGTTCACCTCGCGCCGCGCCCGCCCGCTGCTCGCGGACCTGCCCGACGCCCAGCGCGTCCTCGCCGCCCAGGGCGGAGCCGGGGACGACGACACCGCCGACGGCGGGGCCTCGACCAAGGCGTCCGCGCTGCGCGAGCGCCTGACCGGCCTCGCCGGGCCCGAGCGGGACCGCGTCCTGGTCGACCTCGTGCTCACGCACGCCGCCGCGGTCCTCGGCTACGAGTCCGCGGGGGCCCTCGACCCGGAGCGGGCCTTCCGCGAGTTCGGCTTCGACTCGCTCACCGCCGTCGACCTGCGCAACCGGCTCGGCGCCGCCACCGGTCTGAAGCTGCCCACCACGGTCGTCTTCGACCACCCCAACGGCACCGCCCTGGCCGCCTATCTGCGCACCCAGATCCTCGGCGCCGACGCGGCCGCCGCCCCCGCCGCCGTCGCGCCTGTCGCAGCGGCCACCGACGAGCCCATCGCCATCGTCGCCATGAGCTGCCGCTACCCCGGCGGCATCAGCAGCCCCGAGCAGATGTGGCAGGTCCTCCAGGACCGCACCGACGTCGTCGGCGGCTACCCGGCGGGCCGCGGCTGGGACACCGCCCACCTCTACGACCCGGACCCGGAGACCCCCGGCACCACCACGACCAGGGGCGGCGGCTTCCTGCACGACGCGGGCGCCTTCGACCCGGCGTTCTTCGGCATCTCGCCGCGCGAGGCCCTCGCCATGGACCCGCAGCAGCGGCTCCTCCTCGAAACCTCCTGGGAGGCGTTCGAACGCGCCGGGATCGACCCCAAGGCCGTACGCGGCGAGACCGCCGGGGTCTTCGTCGGCACCAACTACCAGGACTACGGCACCGCGCCCGGCCAGGTCTCCGCGGGCGCCGAGGGCCACATCCTCACCGGCAGCGCGCCCAGCGTCATCTCCGGCCGCATCGCCTACACCTTCGGCCTCGAAGGCCCCGCAGTCACCGTCGACACGGCGTGCTCGTCGTCGCTCGTCGCGATGCACCTGGCCGCGCAGGCCCTGCGCCAGGGCGAGTGCTCGCTGGCCCTCGCGGGCGGCGTCGCCGTGATGTCGTCGCCCGGCGCCCTGATCGCCTTCAGCCAGCAGCGCGGCCTCGCCGACGACGGCCGGTGCAAGGCCTTCGCGGCCGCCGCCGACGGCATGGGCATGGCCGAGGGCGTCGGCCTGGTGCTCCTGGAGCGCCTCTCGGACGCGCGCCGCAACGGCCACAAGGTCCTCGCGGTCGTCCGTGGCTCCGCCATCAACCAGGACGGCGCCAGCAACGGCCTCACCGCCCCCAACGGTCCTTCGCAACAGCGCGTGATCCGTGCCGCCCTCGCCAACGCCCGCCTGACGGCCGCCGACGTGGACGCGGTCGAGGCCCACGGCACCGGCACCACCCTCGGTGACCCGATCGAGGCCCAGGCCCTCCTCGCCACCTACGGCCAGGAGCGGCCCGAGGGCGGACAGCCCCTGTGGCTGGGGTCCATCAAGTCCAACATCGGGCACAGTCAGGCTGCTTCCGGCGTGGCGGGCGTGATGAAGATGGTCCTCGCCATGCAGCACGGCGTCCTGCCCCAGACCCTGCACGTCGACGAGCCGACGCCCGAGGTCGACTGGACCGAAGGCGCCGTCGAACTCCTCACCGAGGCCCGCGACTGGCCCGAGCGCGCGGACGCGCCCCGGCGCGCGGGCGTCTCCTCCTTCGGCATGAGCGGCACCAACGCCCATGTGATCCTGGAGCAGCCGCCCCTGGCCGACGAGCCGGTCGCCGACGAGGAGACCGGGGCGCCGGAGCCCGTCGTCGCCGGAGTGCTCCCGCTCGCCCTCTCCGCCAAGGGCGAGCCCGCCCTGCGCGCCCAGGCGGCCCGGCTGCGCGAGCACCTGCTCGCCCGCCCCGACCTCGAACCGGCCGACGTCGCCTGGTCCCTCGCGGCGGCCCGCTCCCGCTTCGAGCACCGGGGCGTCGTCCTCGGCCGCGACCGCGAGGAACTCCTCGCCGCCCTTGAGCGCCTCGCACAGGATGAGGTCACACCCCAGGTGGTGTCCGGGCGCACCCTCGGCGGCGCGGTCCGCCCGGTGTTCGTCTTCCCGGGTCAGGGTTCGCAGTGGGCCGGGATGGCCGTGGAGCTGCTGGAGTCCAGCCCGGTGTTCGCGGAGCGGATGCGTGAATGCGCGGACGCGCTCGCCGAGTTCGTGGACTGGGACTTGCTGGAGGAGCTGGGTGGCGACCGGTTCGACCAGGTCGACGTGGTCCAGCCGGTGTTGTTCGCGGTGATGGTGTCGCTGGCTGCCGTGTGGCAGGCGGCCGGGGTGAAGCCCGCCGCCGTCGTCGGTCACAGTCAGGGTGAGATCGCGGCCGCGTGTGTGGCGGGCGTGCTCTCGCTGCGGGATGCCGCCCGGGTGGTGGCTCTGCGGAGCCTGGCGATTCGTGAGCTGTCGGGTAAGGGCGGCATGGTGTCGGTGCCGTTGCCCGAGGCCGAGGTCCGCGGGCTGATCGAGGGTTGGGAGGGCCGGATCGAGGTCGCGGCCGTCAATGGCCCGGCTCAGGTGGTGGTCTCTGGCGAGCCGGAGGCTCTGGAGGAACTGGTCGCGCACTGCGTGGCCCGCGATGTCCGCGCTCGTACGATCCCGGTGGACTACGCGTCGCACTCCTCGTACGTGGAGGAGATCGAGGCCCAGATCGGCCGGGCGCTGGAGGGTGTGAGCCCCCAGGCTGCCGAGGTCCCGCTGTATTCGACCCTGACGGGCGCCTGGTTGTCCGACGGCACCCTGATGGACGCGGGTTACTGGTATCGCAACCTGCGCCAGACCGTTCTCTTCGAGCACGCCACCCGTGGCCTGCTCGCCGAGGGCCACGGTCTGTTCCTGGAGATGAGCCCCCACCCGGTGCTCACCGTCCCGGTGCAGGCCACCATCGACGCGACCGACAGCCCCGCCGCCACTCTCGGCTCCCTCCGGCGTGACGAGGGCGGCGCCGACCGCCTCGCGGCCTCGCTCGCCGAAGCCCACGCTCACGGCGCCGAGCTGGACTGGAAGGCCCTCCTCCCCGGCACGCGCGCGACCGTCGACCTGCCCACCTACGCCTTCCAGCGCGACCACTACTGGCTGCTCGCCCCGCAGGAGGAGCCGTCCGACGAGGCGCCGCTGGCCACGGACGAGGTCGAGTCGCGGTTCTGGGACGCGGTGGAGCGCGAGGACCTGGAGCAGCTGGCCGTGGAGCTCGCGGTGGAGGACTCCTCCGCCGCGGAGCTGGGCGCCGTGCTCCCGGTCCTCTCGTCCTGGCGGCGGCAGCGGCGCGAGCGGTCGACCGTCGACAGCTGGCGCTACCAGGTGGACTGGCAGCCCCTCGCGGGCGCCCTGCCGACAACCGGCCTCGCTGGCCGCTGGCTGCTCGTCGTGCCCGAGGCCACGGAGGCCACGGAGGTCGTGGCGGCCCTGGTACGGGCCGGAGCGCACGTCGACGAACTCCGCGTCACCACGGGCGAGATGACCCGCGAGACCCTGACCGCGCGCCTCTTCGAGCACGCCCTGGCGGCGGACGGGGAGCCGAGCGGCGTACTCAGCCTGCTCGCCCTCGACGAGTCCGCCCTGGCGGACCACCCGGGCGTCGCCGCCGGGCTCGCGGGGACCGTCGCGCTGGTGCAGGCCCTCGGTGACGCCGGGATCGGCGCCCGCCTGTGGGCCGTCACGAGCGGCGCCGTCGCCACCGGCCGCGGTGACGCCCCGGCCCGGCCCGGGCAGGCGCAGGCGTGGGGCCTCGGCCGCGTCGCCGCGCTGGAGTACCCGGACCGCTGGGGCGGCCTCGTCGACCTGCCGGAGACCGTCGACGGCCGGGCCGCGGCCCAGCTCGCCGGGATCCTCGCGGGCGCCGGGGACGAGGACCAGCTCGCCGTGCGCCAGGCGGGCGTCGTCGCACGCCGGTTCGTGCGGGCCCCGCTCGACGCCGGCGCGGCGCGCGAGTGGGCGCCGCGCGGCACCGCGCTGATCACCGGCGGCACGGGCGCGATCGGCGGGCACGTGGCGCGCTGGCTGGCCCGCGAGGGCGCCGAGCACCTGGTGCTCACCAGCCGCCGCGGCCCGGACGCGCCCGGCGCCGAGGAACTCCAGGCCGAACTGGAGGAGCTGGGCGCCAAGGTGACCATCGCGGCCTGCGACGTGGCCGACCGCGAGGCCGTCGCCGGGCTGCTGGACCGGCTCAACCAGGACGGGCACACGCTGCGCTCGGTCTTCCACGCGGCAGGCGTCGGCCAGGGCCAGCCCCTCGCGGACATGTCCGCGGCGGACGTCGCCGCCGTCCTGGAGGCGAAGGTCGCGGGCGCCGCGCACCTCGACGAGCTCCTGGCCGCAGACGCACTGGACGCCTTCGTGCTCTTCTCGTCCAACGCGGGCGTGTGGGGCAGCGGCAGCCAGGGCGCCTACGCGGCCGCCAACGCCCACCTCGACGCCCTCGCCGAGCAGCGCCGCGCCCGCGGCCTGACCGCCACCTCGGTGGCCTGGGGCCTGTGGGCCGGGGGCGGCATGGCGGGGGACGACGGCGAGGAGCAGTTCCGCCGCCGCGGCCTGCGCCCGATGGCGCCGGACCTCGCGGTCGCGGCCCTGGCCCAGGCGGTCGCGCACGACGAGACCTTCCTCGCCGTCGCCGACCTGGACTGGGAGCGGTTCGCGCCCGCCTTCACCTCGGCCAGGACCAGCCCGTTCATCGGTGACATCCCCGAGGTGCGCCGGTACGAGCGGTCCGTGGCGGCCGAGACGGAGACCCGGGGCGACACCGGCGACGACGCGGCGGCCGAGCTGCGCCGCCGCCTGACGCCGCTCACCGAGCCCGAACGGGAGATGATCCTGCTCGACCTGGTGCGCACGCACGCGGCCGCCGTGCTCGGCTACGGCGACGCGGAGTCGATAGACGCCCACCTGGCCTTCCGTGAGCTGGGCTTCGACTCGCTGACGGCCGTGGAGGTCCGCAACCGCCTGAACAAGGCCACGGGCCTGCGGCTGCCCGCCACCCTCGTGTTCGACCACCCGACGTCCGCCGTCCTGTCCCAGTACCTGCGCGGGGAACTGCTCCAGGACGACGCCGACGGCGTGGACTCCACGCTGCGCGAGCTGGACCGCCTGGAGGCGGGCCTCGGCACCATCGCGCCCGACGACGGCGACCGCATGCGCATCACGATGCGGCTCGAAGCGCTGATGGCGAAGTGGAAGGGCACCGACGCCGAGGCGCCCGCCGACGGCGAGAAGGTCTCCTCGCAGCTGGAGTCGGCGTCCGCCGACGAGGTCTTCGACTTCATCGACAAGGAGTTCGGCGTGTCCTGACCGAAACCGGCCGGCCGGTCCGGTGCCACGCCCGACCGGGGCCGTGGCGCCGGACCGGCCGGCCCTCTCAGCGCGGTTCTTCCGTTACTGCGCGCTTTGTCGACTGCGCGATTTTTCTGTGACTACGCGAACAGGTGAGTTTCCGATGGCGGACCAGCAAAAGCTCCTCGACTACCTCAAGCGGGTGACCGCCGACCTCCACGAGACGCGCCAGCGGCTGCGCGAAGTGGAGTCGGAGGAGCCCGAGCCCATCGCCATCGTCGGAATGAGCTGCCGCTACCCCGGCGGCGTGCGCGGTCCCGAGGACCTGTGGCAGCTCGTGGCCGACGGGCGGGACGCCCTCTCGGCCTTCCCCGCCGACCGGGGCTGGGACGTCGACGCGCTCGCCGGGCGCACCGGCGACGGCACGCCGGAAGGCCCGGAGCGCGGCGGCGGCTTCGTCTACGAGGCGGGCGACTTCGACGCCGCCTTCTTCGGGATATCCCCGCGCGAGGCCATGGCCATGGACCCGCAGCAGCGGCTCCTCCTGGAGGCCACGTGGGAGACCTTCGAGCGGGCCGGGATCCCGCCCGCCTCGCTGCGCGGCAGCCGCACCGGCGTGTTCGTCGGCGCCACCGCCCAGGGCTACGGACCCGCCCTCATGGCCTCGCCGGACAACGTCGAGGGCTATCTGCTCACCGGTGACGTCTCCAGCGTCATCTCCGGCCGCCTGTCGTACGTGTTCGGCCTCGAAGGCCCGGCGGTCACCGTCGACACCGCCTGCTCGTCGTCGCTCGTGGCCCTGCACCTGGCGGCGCAGGCGCTGCGCCAGGGCGAGTGCGACCTCGCCCTCGCCGGTGGCGTCGCCATCATGGTCACCTCCGGCGCGTTCGCCGAGTTCAGCCGCCAGGGCGGTCTCGCGGGCGACGGCCGCTGCAAGCCGTACGCCGACGCCGCCGACGGCACCGGCTGGGGCGAGGGCGTCGGCGTCCTCGCCCTGGAGCGCCTGTCCGACGCCCGCCGCAACGGCCACGAGGTCCTGGCCGTCGTCCGGGGCTCCGCCGTCAACCAGGACGGTGCCAGCAACGGCCTGACCGCGCCCAACGGCCCCTCCCAGCAGCTCGTCATCCGCCAGGCCCTCGCCGCCGCCCGCCTCGCCACCAGCGACATCGACGCAGTCGAGGGCCACGGCACCGGCACGGTCCTCGGCGACCCCATCGAGGCGCAGGCGCTGCTCGCCACCTACGGCCAGGACCGCCCCGCGGACCAGCCGCTGCTCCTCGGCTCGGTGAAGTCCAACATCGGCCACACCCAGGCCGCTTCGGGCGTCGCGGGCGTCATCAAGATGGTCATGGCGATGCGCCACGGCGTCCTGCCCGAGAACCTGCACACGGACCGCCCGAGCACGCACGTCGACTGGTCCGCCGGAGCCGTGGAGCTCCTCACGGAGGCCCGGGAGTGGGCCGCGCGCGAGGACGGCGGCCCGCGCCGCGCCGGTGTCTCCTCCTTCGGCGTGAGCGGCACCAACGCGCATGTGATCGTGGAGCAGGCGCCGGTCGAGGAGCCCGGAGAGACCGTGGAGCCGGTCGCGCCGGTCACGGCCGTGCCGTGGCTGGTGTCGGGCCGCAGCGCGGAGGCGCTGCGGGAGCAGGCCGAGCGGCTGCGCGAGCACGTCGCGGGCACCACCGGCCAGGACGCCGTGGACGTCGGCTGGTCGCTGCTGTCGGGCCGGTCCGCGCTGGAGCACCGCGCGGTGGTGTTCGGCCGCGAGCGCGCCGACCTCCTCGCGGGCCTGGAGTCCCTGGCGTCCGGCGGCCCGGGAGCCCTCGCGGGCTCGGTCGTCGAGGGCCGCCTCGGCGTGGTCTTCACCGGCCAGGGCAGTCAGCGCCTGGGCATGGGCCGTGAGCTGTACGAGACGTTCCCGGTGTTCGCGGATGCGTTGGACGAGGTGTGTGCTCATATAGATCCGTGGATAGAACGTTCGCTCCAGAGCGTGATGTTCGGTACCGACGCGGATCTCCTTGAGCAGACGGGCTACGCGCAGCCCGCACTGTTCGCGATGGAAGTCGCCCTGTTCCGTCTGGCGGAGTCCTTCGGTGTGCGTCCGGAGATCGTGGGCGGGCACTCGATCGGTGAGCTGGCTGCCGCGTACGTGGCCGGGGTGTGGTCGCTGGAGGACGCGGCTCAACTGGTCGCGGCGCGTGGGCGGTTGATGCAGGCCCTGCCCGAGGGCGGCGCCATGCTGGCCGTCCAGATCGCGGAGGCCGAGGTCCTGCCGCTGCTCGCGGACGTGGCCGACCGCGTCGGCGTGGCGGCGGTGAACGGCCCCGCTCAGATCGTGCTCTCCGGCGAGCGCACGGCCCTCGAAGCCCTGGAACAGACCCTGCGCGGCGACGGCCGCAAGGTGAAGTGGCTGAAGGTCAGCCACGCCTTCCATTCGCCCCTCATGGCCCCGGCGCTCGATGACTTCCGCGAGGTCGCGGCCAAGCTGACGTACCAGGACCCGACGTTGCCGGTGGTCTCCAACCTCACGGGCGCGCTCGCGAAGGCCGCGGAGCTGAAGGACCCGGAGTACTGGGTCCGCCACATCCGTGAGGCGGTTCGCTTCCACGACGGCCTCAACGCCCTCACAGACTTCGGCGTCTCGACGCTCCTGGAGCTCGGCCCCGACTCCGTGCTCACGGCGATGGCGCACGACACCCTCACCGACCCCGCCGCGCAGGCGGGCCTGGTCGGCGCGGTGCGCAAGGACCGCCCCGAGCCCGACGCGTTCCTGACCGCCCTCGCCAAGGCGCACGTGCGCGGCGTCACCGTCGACTGGGCGCCGCTGTACGCGCCGGTCGAGTCGCGGCGCCGCGTCGACCTGCCGACGTACGCCTTCCAGCACCAGCGCTACTGGCCGCGCCCCGCCGTCGGCGGCGTCGGCGACGCGCGTGCCACCGGTCTGAACCCGGCGGACCACCCGCTGTTCGGCGCCGCCGTCGCCCTCGCCGACATGGACGGCTACCTCTTCACGGGCAGGCTCTCGCTCGCCTCCCACCCGTGGCTCGCGGGCCACGCCCTGGCGGGCACCGTCCTGCTGCCCGCCACGGCCTACGTCGAGCTCGCCCTGCACGCCGGACACCGCGTCGGCTGCGCGCACCTGGAGGAGCTGACGCTCCAGGCGCCCCTGGTCCTGCCCGAGCGCGGCGGCGTGCAGATGCAGCTCGCCGTGGGCGCCGCCGACGCCTTCGGCCGCCGCCCGGTGAACCTCTACTCGCGGCCCCAGCACGTGTCCGACGACGACCTGTGGTCCGACGAGCCGTGGCTGCGCCACGCCACCGGCACGCTCGCCCCCGCCCCGGCCGCCCGCCCCGCCGACGCCGACCTCGCCGAGTGGCCGCCCGCCGGAGCCGAGCGGGCCGACACCGAGGCGCTGTACGAGAGCCTGGCCGCCGCCGGGTTCCGCTACGGCTCGGCCTTCCTCGGCCTGAGGTCCGTCTGGCGGCGCGGCGACGCACTCTTCGCCGAGGTCGCGCTGCCGGAGGAGGACCGGGAGGAGGCCGCTGCGTACGGCCTGCACCCGGCGCTCCTCGACGCCGCGCTGCACCCGCTGGGCCTCGGCACCTTCGTCTCCGACACCGAGCAGGGCCGCATGCCCTTCTCCTGGACCGGGGTGTCCCTGCACGCGACCGGCGCGTCCGCGCTGCGCGTCCGCCTGACCGCCGCGGGAACGGACGGCGTGGCCCTCGCCGTCGCCGACACCGACGGGCAGCCGGTCGCCGCCGTGGACTCCCTCGTCCTGCGGCCCATCGCCGCGCCGGACGCGGGCGCCGAACAGGGCGGCCGCAACGACTCGCTGTTCCGGGTCGACTGGAGCGTGGTGTCCGCGCCCGCCGTGACGGTCGGTGCCGCGTATGCGGTGCTGGGTGCGGACGAGTGGGGTCTGCGGGGTGCTCTGGAGGGCGCCGGTGCGACGGTGGCGGCGTACGCGGATGTGGCGGCGCTCGCGGAGGCGGTCGGGGGCGGGGCTGCCGTGCCGGAGTCCGTCTTCGTCACCTGCGTCGGCGGGCAGCACGGGGGCGGTACGGCCGCGTCGGTGCGCGCCTCCCTGAACAGCACGCTCGGCGTGGTGGGGGAGTGGCTGTCCTTCGAGGGCGGTGAGGATTCCCGTCTGGTCGTGGTGACGTCCGGTGCGGTGGGTGTGGGTGCCGGTGACGTGGTGTCGGCCGAAGGTCTGGTGGACGCTCCGGTGTGGGGTCTGCTGCGGTCCGCGCAGTCGGAGAACCCGGGCCGGATCGTCCTCGTCGACCTCGACGGCTCCGCGGCGTCGCTGACCCAGGTGCCCGCCCTCCTCGCGCTCGACGAGCCGCAGGCCGCGGTGCGCGGCGACGTGGTGTGGGCGCCGCGCCTGATGCGTGCGGGCGGCGGCGCCCTCGCGGCCCCGGCCGGTGCGGACTGGCAGCTCGGCGTCACCGGACGGGGAACCCTGGGGAACCTGGCGCTGCTGCCCGTCGCCGAGGACGCCGAGGTGTCCGGCAGCAGGCCGCTGGGCGCCGGTGAGGTGCGCGTCGAGGTGCGCGCGGCGGGCGTCAACTTCCGTGACCCGCTGATCGCCCTGGGCATGTACCCGGGCGACGCGGTCATGGGCACCGAAGGCGCGGGCGTCGTCGTGGAGGTCGGCCCGGACGTCACGGACCTCGCCGTCGGCGACCGGGTCCTCGGCCTCCTGGAGGGCGCCTTCGGCCCGCTGTCGGTCGCGGACCGGCGCATGGTGGCGCGGATCCCCGAGGGCTGGTCCTTCGCGCAGGCCGCGTCGGTGCCGACGGTGTTCCTCACGGCGTACTACGCGCTGCGGGACCTGGCCGGTCTGGAGGCGGGCGAGTCGGTCCTCGTGCACGCGGCCGCCGGTGGTGTGGGCATGGCCGCGGTGCAGCTGGCGCGGCACTTCGGCGCCGAGGTGTACGGCACCGCCAGCGCGGGCAAGTGGGACGTCCTGCGGGGCCTCGGCGTCGAGGACTCGCACATCGCCTCCTCCCGGACGCTGGACTTCGAGGCCTCGGTCACCGAAGGCACCGCGGGCCAGGGCGTGGACGTGGTGCTCAACTCCCTGGCCAGGGAGTTCGTGGACGCCTCGCTGCGGCTGCTGCCGCGCGGCGGGCGCTTCGTGGAGATGGGCAAGACCGACCTCCGCGACCCCGAGGCCATCGCCGCGGAGCACGCCGGAGTCACGTACCGCAGCTTCGACCTGATCGACGCCGGACACGACCGCATCCGCGAGATGCTCGCGGACATCCTCGGCCTGTTCGAGCGGGGTGTGCTGAAGCCGCTGCCGGTGAAGGCGTGGGACGTGCGCCGGGCGCCGGAGGCGTTCCGCTACCTCAGCCAGGCCCGGCACGTCGGCAAGGTCGTGCTCACCCTGCCGCCCCGTTTCGAGCCCGCAGGCACGGTCCTGGTGACGGGTGCCCTGGGTGGGCTGGGCCGGGTTGTGGCCCGGCACCTGGCCGGTGAGCGCGGTGTACGGGACCTGCTGTTGGTCTCCCGGCGCGGTGAGGACGCTCCCGGTGCGGGTGAAGTCCGGGCCGAGCTGGAGGAGTTGGGTGCGCGGGTGCGGATCGCGGCGTGTGATGTCGCCGACCGCGAGGCTCTGGCCGTGCTTTTGGAGGGGGTGCGCTCGGAGCTGAGCGCGGTGGTGCACGTGGCCGGTGTCGTCGACGACGGCATCCTGACCTCGCTCACTCCCGAACGTCTGGACACGGTGCTGCGTCCGAAGGTGGACGCGGCGGTGAACCTGCATGAGCTGACGGCCGATCTGGACCTGTCGGCGTTCGTGCTGTTCTCCTCCGCGGCGGGTGTGCTGGGCAGTGCGGGGCAGGCCAACTATGCGGCTGCCAACGCGTTCCTGGACGCGCTGGCCCAGTACCGGCGGGCTCAGGGTCTGCCCGCGACCTCGCTGGCCTGGGGCCTGTGGGCCGACCAGGGCGGCATGGCCGGAGCCCTCGCCGACGGTGACATCGACCGGATGAACCGGGCGGGCGTGGCGGCCCTGTCCGCCGAGGAGGGCCTCGCCCTGCTCGACGCCTCCCTCGCCCAGGCCGACGGCGCCCTCGTGCCGATGAAACTGGAACTCGACGTCCTGCGCGGGCAGTTCGGCGGTGACGTGCCGCCGCTGTTCCGCGGCCTCATCCGCGCCCAGGTCCGCAGGGCCGCCACCGCCCAGGCGGGCCCGGCGGCCGACGGGCAGGAGTCGCTGGCCGAGCGCCTCGCCGGGCTCGGCGCGGAGGAGCGCGACCAGGCCCTCGTCGACGTCGTCCGGGACAACGTCGCCGCCGTCCTCGGCTACCCGTCGCTCGAATCGGTCGACGCCGCCAAGGCGTTCAAGGAGCTCGGCTTCGACTCGCTCACCTCCGTCGAGCTGCGCAACCGCCTCAACGGCGCCACCGCGCTGCGCCTGCCCGCCAGCCTCGTCTTCGACTACCCCACGCCGGTCGCCCTGGCCGCCCACCTGGGCGCGGAGCTGCTCGGCTCGCTGCCCGAGCCCGTCGCCCCGGCCGCCACGACCGTGAACGGCGTGGACGACGAGCCCGTCGCCATCGTCGCCATGAGCTGCCGCTACCCCGGCGGCGTGCGCTCGCCCGAGGACCTGTGGCGCATGGTGTTCGCGGGCGAGGACGGCCTCACCGGCTTCCCCGTGAACCGCGGCTGGGACGTCACCGCCCCGGCGGACCTCGACGGCGATGAGGGCCTGGCCTACGTCACCACCGGAGCCTTCCTCCACGACGCCGACGAGTTCGACTCCGACTTCTTCGGCATCAACCCGCGCGAAGCCCTCGCCATGGACCCCCAGCAGCGCCTCCTCCTGGAGACGTCCTGGGAGGCCCTCGAACGCGCGGGCATCGTCCCCGCCACGGTGCGCGGCAGCGAGACCGGCGTGTTCGTGGGCCTGTCCACCCAGGGCTACTCGACCACGCTGCACGGCACCGAAGGCGTCGAGGGCTACGTCATGACCGGCGACGCGGCCAGCGTCGCCTCGGGCCGCCTCTCGTACTCCTTCGGCTTCGAAGGCCCGGCCGTGACCGTGGACACCGCCTGCTCCTCCTCGCTCGTCGCGCTGCACCTGGCGGTGCGCGCGCTGCGGCAGGGCGAGTGCGCGATGGCGCTCGCGGGCGGCGCGGCCGTCATGCCGACACCCACCTCCTTCGCGGAGTTCAGCCGCCAGCGCGGCCTGGCCCCCGACGGCCGCTGCAAGTCGTTCGCCGCGGCGGCCGACGGCACCGGCTGGGGCGAGGGCGTCGGCATGCTCGTCCTGGAGCGCCTGTCCGACGCCCGCCGCAACGGCCACCCCGTCCTCGCGGTGGTCCGCGGCTCCGCCATCAACCAGGACGGCGCCAGCAACGGCCTCACCGCCCCCAACGGGCCCTCCCAGCAGCGCGTCATCCGCGCCGCCCTCACCGACGCCCGCCTCACGGCCGCCGACGTGGACGCGGTGGAGGCCCACGGCACCGGCACCACCCTCGGCGACCCCATCGAGGCCCAGGCCCTCATCGCCACGTACGGCAAGGCACACTCCGACGAGCGGCCGCTGTGGCTGGGCTCGCTCAAGTCGAACATCGCCCACACCCAGGCCGCCGCCGGCGTCGGCGGCGTCATCAAGACGGTGATGGCGATGCGCAACAGCGTGCTGCCGAAGACCCTGTACGTGGACGCGCCCACCCCCGAAGTCGACTGGACCGGCGGGGGAGTGGAGCTCCTCACCGAGAGCCGGGACTGGCCCGGACGCGCCGACGGCGCGCCGCGCCGCGCGGGCATCTCGTCCTTCGGTATCAGCGGCACCAACGCCCACGTGATCCTCGAAGAGGCCCCGCGGGCCGCGCGGCCCGCCGCGCCCGGAGCCGCCGCCCCGGCGGTGGTCCCCGGCCTGGTGCCGCTCGCCCTGTCCGGCAAGACCCCGCAGGCGCTGCGGGCCCAGGCCCGACAGCTGCGGGAGCACCTGCTCGCGCACCCCGGCGCCGAACCCGCCGACGTGGGCCTGTCCCTGGCCGTGGCGCGCTCCCGGTTCGAGCACCGCGCGATGGTGCACGGGCGCGGCCGGACCGACCTCCTGGCCGCCCTCGACGCACTGGCGCAGGGCGACACGGAAGCCCGCGCCGTCGTCACGGGCCGCGCCCTCGGCGGCCCGGTCCGCCCGGTCTTCGTGTTCCCCGGCCAGGGCGCGCAGTGGGCGGGCATGGCCCGCGAACTCCTCGACGGGTCGCCGGTGTTCGCCGCGCGGATGCGGGAGTGCGCCGACGCCCTGTCCGCGTTCGTGGACTGGGATCTCACCGAGGAGCTGGGCGGCGGGAACTTCGACCGCGTCGACGTCGTCCAGCCGGTCCTCTTCGCCGTGATGGTCTCGCTCGCCGCCGTCTGGCAGGCCGCCGGAGTGCGGCCCGCCGCCGTCGTCGGCCACAGCCAGGGCGAGATTGCCGCCGCGTGCGTCGCGGGCGTCCTGCCGCTGCGGGACGCCGCCCGCGTCGTCGCCCTGCGCAGCCGGACGATCCGCGATCTTTCCGGCAAGGGCGGCATGGTCTCCCTCGTCCTGCCGCAGGACGAGGCCGAGACGCTCCTCGCCGCCTGGTCCGGACGCGTCGAGATCGCCGTCGTCAACGGCCCCTCCCAGGTCGTCGTCGCGGGCGACCCCGAGGCCCTCGACGAGCTGGCCGCCCACTGCGCCGAGCAGGGCGTGCGGGCGCGCACCGTCCCGGTCGACTACGCGTCGCACTCCTCGTACGTGGAGCAGATCGAGGCCCGCATCGAGGAGGCCCTGACCGGGCTGAGCCCGCGCGCCGCCGAGATCCCGCTGTACTCGACCCTCACCGGCACGTGGCTCAGCGCCGACACGCCCATGGACGGGGGCTACTGGTACCGCAACCTGCGCCACACCGTCCTCTTCGAGCAGGCCACGCGCGGCCTGCTCGGCGAAGGCCACACCCTGTTCCTGGAGATGAGCCCGCACCCGGTGCTCACCGTCCCGGTGCAGGAGACCATCGACGCCACGGCCGCCACCGCGCACACCAGCGCCGTCGCGCTCGGCACCCTGCGCCGCGACGAGGGCGGCCCCGAGCGACTCCTCACCGCGCTCGCCGCGGCCCACGCGCACGGCGCCGAACTCGACTGGGCGGCACTGTTCCCCGGCGCCGAGACCACCCTCGACCTGCCCACGTACGCGTTCCAGCGCGAGCACTACTGGCCCGAGCCCGCCGTCGCGGGCACGGGCGACGTGGCCTCCGTCGGCATCGAGGCCGCCGGACACCCGCTGCTCGGCGCCCGGATGGAGCTGGCCGACGCCGACCAGTACGTGCTGACCGGGCGGCTCTCCCGGCGCACCCACCCCTGGCTCGCCGACCACGCCGTCGGGGAGACCGTGCTCCTGCCCGGCACCGCGTACGTGGAGATGGCGCTGCGCGCGGGCGACGACGTCGGCTGCGGGCGCGTCGAGGAACTCACCCTCCAGGCGCCGCTGGTCGTCGCCGACGACGACACCGTCACCCTCCAGGTGTGGGTCGGCGCCCCCGACACCACCGGACGCCGCCCGCTGACCGTCTCCTCGCGGGCCCAGGGCGCCACCGACGCCCCCTGGACCCGGCACGCCACCGGCACGCTCGCCGCCGACGCGTACGAGGAGAGGGACCCGGCCCTGACGGTGTGGCCGCCCGAGGGCGCCGAAGCCGTGCCCCTCGACGGGTTCTACGAGCGCCTCGCCGAGGGCGGGCTCGCCTACGGCCCGGCGTTCCAGGGGCTGCGCGCCGCCTGGCGGGACCCGGCGGGCGAGGCCGTCTACGCCGAGGTGCGGCTGCCCGAGAGCGCCCACCGCGACGCCCGCTCCTTTGGCGTGCACCCCGCGCTCCTGGACGCCGCCCTGCACACCGTGGCCCTCGCGCCCTTCGCGGAGGCGGACGGCGTGCGGCTGCCGTTCGCCTGGACCGGCGTCTCGCTGGCCGCGCAGGGCGCGACCGTGCTGCGGGTCCGCGTGCGCCCCGCCGCGTCCGGCGGCGTGGCCCTGCTGTTCGCCGACGACACCGGCGCCCCGGTCGCCCGCGCCGACTCCCTGGAACTGCGCCCGGTCGCCGCCGAGCAGCTGCGCGCGGCCTCCGGCGGCGGGCACCGCGACGCGCTGTTCGGCGTGGAGTGGACGCCGCTGCCCTCCGGCACGGCCGACGCGAAGGACCTGACCTGGGCCACGGTCGGCCCCGACGACCTGAAGGTGGGCGCCGAACTCACCGCGTCGGGCGCCCGCGTGGACGCCTACGCCGACACCGACGCGCTCGCCGCCGCCCTCGACGCCGGAGCGGCGGTGCCCGACGCGCTGCTCGTCACCTTCGCGCCGGGCCCCGACCCGGATGCGGCCGCCGACGCCACGGCCGCCCGGGCCCGCACCGCCCTGCACCGGGCGCTCGGCCTGCTCCAGACCTGGCAGGCGGAGCCGCGCCTGGGCGCCGCCCCGCTGGTCCTGGTGACCCGGGGCGCGGTGGCCACCGACGGCGGCGACGTGCCCGATCCGGCGCACGCCGCGGTGTGGGGCCTGGCCCGCTCCGCCCGGTCCGAGCAGGCGGGCGGCCCGGACGGCGCCGGGTGCGTGCTGCTCGACCTGGGCGGCACCGACGACCGCGCCGACGGCCGTACCGCCGCCGCGCTGCTCGCCCACGGCCTGGCCCTGGACGAGCCGCAGCTCGCCGTCCGCGACGGGGCGCTGCTCGCGCCGCGCCTGGTGCCCGCGGCCACGCCGCACCCCGAGGACACCGCGGCACCCCGCACCCCCGACCCCGAGGGCACGGTCCTGATCACCGGCGCCACCGGCACCCTCGGCGCCCTCGTCGCCCGCCACCTGGTGGCCGAGCACGGCGCCCGCCGACTGCTCCTGACCAGCCGCAGGGGCCCGGACGCGCCGGGGGCCGCCGCCCTCGTGGCCGAGCTCGAAGCCCTCGGCGCAGAGGCCCGCGTGGTCGCCTGCGACGCGGCGGACCGCGACGCGCTGGCCGAGACCCTGGCCACGGTCCCGGCGGCGCACCCGCTGACCGCCGTCGTCCACACCGCCGGAGTCCTGGACGACGCCCTGGTGGCGTCCCTGACGCCGGAGCGCGTGGACACGGTCCTGCGGCCCAAGCTGGACGCGGCCCTCCACCTCGCCGAGCTGACGGCCGGGCACGACCTGGCGGAGTTCGTCCTGTTCTCCTCCGCGGCCGCCACCTTCGGCAGCCCCGGCCAGGGCAACTACGCGGCGGCCAACGCCTTCCTCGACGCCCTCGCGCACCACCTGCGCGCCCGGGGCGTGCCCGCCACCTCGCTCGCCTGGGGCCTGTGGGCCGAGAGCAGCGAGATGACGGGGCACCTCGACGAGGCCCGCCGCACCCGCATCTCGCGCGGCGGCGTCCTGCCGCTGTCCTCGGCGGAAGGCGTCGCACTCCTCGACGCCGCCCGTCGGCTCGGCGCGCCGCTGCTGCTGCCCGTACGCCTGGACACGGCGGCCCTGCGGGCGGGCGCGCGCCAGGGCGACGCCGTGCCGCCGCTGCTGCGGCGCCTGGTGCGGGTGCCCGCCCGGCGCACCGCCGTCGGCGCCGCCGCGTCCGAGGCGGAGGCGTTCGCGCGCCGCCTCGCCGCGGCCTCCGGCGCCGAGCGCGCCGAACTGCTCGGCGCGCTGGTCCGCGACCAGGCGGCGGTCGTACTCGGCCATGCCTCCGCCGACCGCGTCGAGGACGAACGCGGCTTCCTGGAGCTCGGCTTCGACTCCCTCACCGGAGTCGAGCTGCGCAACCGCCTCGCGGCCGCGACCGGCCTGCGCCTGCCCGCGACGCTGGTCTTCCAGAACCGCACCCCGAGGGCGCTGGCCGACCGGCTCGCGCACGACCTGGAGCAGGCCCTGCCCCCGGCCGGCACGGCGGCACGGCCCGGGAGCGGGGCCGGGCGTCCGCAGCGGGTCGAGGAGGCGCCGCGGCAGCCCGCACCGGCGCCCGAGCCGCCCGCGCACCCGGCCGCGCCCCGGCCCGCGACCGGCCTCGCCGAGCTGTACGACGAGGCCGCGCGGCAGGGCCGGGCCGACGACCTGATCCCGCTCCTGCGGACCATGGCCCAGTTCCGCGCCTCGTTCACCGAGGAGTCCGAACTCGGCGCCCCGCGCGCCCCGTTCACCCTCGCGCGCGGCCCGGAGGAGACCGCCCTGGTGCTGTTCACCTCGTACGTCGGGCGGTCCAGCGCGTACGACTACGCCCGCTTCGGCGCGTACTTCCGCGACCGGCGCGACGTCAGCGTCATCACGCACCCCGGCTTCCTGGAGGGCGAGCTGCTGCCCGCCGACAAGGACGCGCTGGTGCGGCTGCACGCCGACACCGTGCAGCGCCACGTCGGCGACAAGCCGTACGTCCTGTCCGGGCACTCCTCCGGCGGCCTCGTCGCCCACGCCGTGGCGCGGGAGCTGGAGCGCCGGGGCGCCGGACCCGCCGGTGTGGCGCTCGTCGACACCTACGTCGACGAGAAGGCGCTCGGCGACATGGCGGCCGCGATGGGCGAACAGCTCAGCGAACGCTACGACTCGGGGCACGGACCGGGGGACGCCGAAGCCGATGACTGGGGCGACGCCTGGGTGACCGCCATGGCCCGCTACATGTTCCTCGGCCTGCTGCCGGAGGAGCTGCGGGCGCCCACGCTCCTGGTCCGGGCGGGAGAGCCGCTCATGGAGTGGACGAAGGACTACGACTGGCGCCCCTCCTGGAAGCTGGAGCACTCCACCGCGGACGTGCCCGGCACCCACTTCACGGTGATGGAGGAGCACTCCCGCACCACGGCACGCGCCGTGGAGGAGTGGCTGGAGCAGCTCTGACCCGCCAAGGGCGACGGCCCCGCCCCCACCGGAAGGTGGGGGCGGGGCCGTCCGCGTGCGGGGCGCCGGAGCGCGGTCAGGACAGGTGGCCGTAGTCCTTCCAGATCTCCGACCACGGCTTGTTCCGGCCGTCGAGCACCCACACCGGGACCCCGTCGACGAAGCTCTCGCCGGGGCCGCCCGCCGCCTTCGCGGCCTTCTTCACGGACGAGAAGTACGGCTTGAGCTTCGCGACGTCCCTGCCCACGTACAGGACCGGCCCCGAGGAGTCCGACGGCGCGCCGAAGTACCAGTAGCCGCGGTGGCCGCTGTAGGCGGACGGCAGGCTGCGGTCGGCGCCCAGGTGGTCGACGGCGCCCGCCTCCTCGTAGTACTGCGTGACGACGACGGCCCGCTTGCGCCCGTCGGCGGGCAGCGTCTCGTACGCCTTCTCGACGGCGTCGATCAGGTGCGGCCAGCGCAGCGTCTCGGCGGTCATCGGGTTGTTGTCGGGCTGCTCGGTCTTCGTCACCTGCGACACCGGATACACCGGGAGCGACAGGGCCACGCACACCAGGGCCGTCAGGGCGACCACCGGCCAGGCGGCCACCCACCGCCACCAGCGGGCACCCTCGCCGCGGCCGAGCGCGACCGCGCCCGCGGCCCACAGCGGCGCGAACGCGCCCACCACGTACGCGGGACGGCCGCCGGTGACCAGGAACACGGCCGTGAGACCGAGGAACGTCCACGCCAGGAACCGGTACGGCGCGAGCTCCGGCGAGCGCAGGAGCCGCACCAGGCCGTAGACCAGGACGACGGTGAACACCCCGCCGGACAGGACGATCAGATACGGCAGGAAGCCCGCACGGCCGCCCAGGATGCCCTCGTCGGCGAGGACCTTGGACATCTCCAGCTGCGGCCAGTCGTGCCGCGCCTGCCAGATCAGACCCGGCAGCGACGTGACGACGGAGACCGCCGCGCCGATCCACAGCTCCTTGCGGCGCAGCAGCTCGCGCGGGCCGACGACGAACACGGCGACCGCGAGGACGAACCAGTAGCCGACGATCAGATACTTGCCCTGAAGGGCGAGGGCCGTCGCCAGGCCCGTCCACAGCAGCAGCCGGTCCTCGCGGGTGCGCACCCAGCGCACGAGGAGCCAGTTCACCAGCGTCCACAGGAACAGGTCGACCGCCATCGTCGACAGCGCGTGCCCGCTGATCAGGACGGCGGGGGCGAAGCCGTAGGCGGCCGCCGTGAGCAGCTGTGCCCGCCGCGCGCCGCCGAACTCGCGCGCGATGAGCGCCGCGACGAGCACGCCCGCCACGGTGAGGAGCGCGGGCAGCAGCCGCAGCGCGAACAGCGAGCCGCCGGACAGCGCGTCGATCGCCCGGGCGAGCAGCGGAAGGAGCACCGGCTGGTCCGCGTACCCCCAGTCCAGATGCTGCCCGGCGCCCAGGAAGTACAGCTCGTCGCCCTGGAAGCCGTACCGCGTGCTGACGAGCAGCAGCGCGAGGCCGGACGCGCCCGCGACCGCCCCCGCCCAGCGGCCGGCGAACTCCGGCAGTCCCGCGGCATTGGGCTGCGCCGCCTCTTCCTTTCCTTCCTTTTCCTCCGGCGGGATCGCGGATGTCTCCTGCCGTTCTTTATCCTGTTCTTCGACCGGTCCCTGACCGGCCTTTGTCCGAACTCCCACCGGGGCCTCCGCGGCTGATGAAGTAGATGGCCTGAAACACGGTCGAAGGTAGTCCCTCGCACGGCCCGTCAGCTTGCCCCTGTGAGCGGCAAGTTGGCTGCTCAGGGGGTGCTAGGGGGAGGATAGGGGTTCTGCGGCGCCCGGGTGCCGCCTAGCTTTTACGCTAGCTCCCCGGCGACTGGACCGGGGCGGGAGAATTGCTCGACCTTTTCGTGCCCGTTGATTCTCAGAACCGGGAAAGGGGGCGGCTTTGATGACACCGAACATCTTCACGGGAGATTCGGCGCGGACCTTCGCTGAATTCGAGCAGGACACCTTGCGGGTCGCGATGGTCCTGCGCGCGGAAGGCGTCAGGCCGGGCGACCGGGTGCTGCTCAAGGCCGGAAACTCGGCGGCCTGGCTGAACGCGTTCTTCGCGCTGATGCACGTCGGCGCCTCCATCGTCCTCGTCGACCAGCAGGAGCACGCCCGCGAGACCGCGCGCATCGTCGAGCGCACGCGCGCCCGCCTGTGCCTGTTCGACGACGACGCTCCCATGCCCGCGGAGACGCGCGACGCCGTCTATCTGTACAAGCTCCTGGTGGAGGCCTCGGGCCTGGTCCCGACCGAGCCCGCACTCGACTTCGACGCGTGGTGCGCCCTGCCGGACGGCCTGATCATGTGGTCCTCCGGCTCCACCGGCACCCCCAAGGGCGTGGTCAAGAACGGCGGCCGCTTCCTGGAGAACCTGCGCCGCAACGCCGACCACATGGGCCACGGCCCCGGCGACGTCCTGCTGCCGCTGCTGCCCTTCGCGCACCAGTACGGCCTGTCCATGGTGCTCATCGCCTGGCTGGCCGAGTGTTCCCTCGTCGTCGCGCCGCACCGGCGGCTCGACCGGTCGCTCCTCATGGGCGGCCAGTGCGGGGTGACCGTCATCGACGCCACCCCGGCCACCTACCGCAGCATGCTCAACCTCGCCCGCAGCAAGGCGGACGTGCGGGCCGCCCTCGGCCGCGTCCGGATGTTCTGCAGCGGAGCCGCCCCGCTCGACCCGGCGCTCTCGGACGCCTACGCCGACGCCTTCGGCCAGCCGCTGCTCGACAGCTACGGCAGCACCGAGCTCGGCAACATCGCGTTCGCCACCATCGACAACCCCGTCGCCTGCGGCCAGGTCATGAAGGGCCTGGAGATGACGGTCCAGGACGACGACGGCCACGTCCTCGCGGCCGGGGAGATGGGCGAGCTCGTCGTCAACACCCCCGACATGATGGCCGGTTACCTCGCCGAGGACGGCACCCTCGCCCCGGTCGAACAGGGCTGGTACCGCACCGGCGACCTCGGCCACCTCGACGCGGACGGCAACCTGTTCGTGGCGGGCCGCAAACTCGCCGTGCACCGCATGGGATACACGCTCTACCCGGAGATCATCGAGCGGCGGGCCGCCGTCGCGGGCTGCACCGTCAAGGTGATCGCCCTGCCCGACGACGCGCGCGGCGCCGAGCTGGTCTTCTTCGTCGAGGACCCCACCGGCCAGGACGTCGCCGAGTGGCGCCGCCGCATCAAGGACGCGCTGCCCTCGTACGAACACCCCAACCGGGTCGTCGTCATCGACAGCTTCCCGCTCAACCGCAACGGCAAGCCCGACCGACGGGCCCTCGAACAGCGGGCGGCCGAGCGGACCACGGCGGAACTCGCCGCTTCCGTCTGAGCCGCCCGGCCGGCACCCCGTACAGACCGCACCACCAGCACAGGACAGACAGAGCGGACACGATGACGACCGACCAGGCACGCAGCGCCGTGGTGTTTCCGGGCATGGGGCCCTCGCGCTTCACCGACGTGGGCAAGTTCATGATGATCGACCCCTTCGTGCGGGGACGCCTCGCCGCCGCCGACGAAGCGCTCGGCCGGTCGGTCCTCGACGGCTTCCGCACCCAGGCGACGGACTTCGGGGAGTTCGCCCAGGTCGCCTTCTTCATCAACTCGGTGGCCCTCGCGGACCGGGCCGTCGAGACCCAGGGCCTCAGGCCGGACCTCTGCGTCGGCTTCAGCTTCGGCCAGAAGGCCGCGACGGCGTTCAGCGGCGCCCTGCCCTTCGCCGAGGCGACCCGCCTGACCTACGAACTCGCCCTGTGCGAGCAGCGGTTCTTCGAGCAGGAGCACCAGGACCTGGTGACGCTCACCATCACCCGCGTGCCCGAGGCGGCGCTCACCGAGGTCCTCGGGGAGCTCGCCGAGCGCGGCGAGTTCCACGAGTCCTCAGGGCGCCTCGACGAGGGCATGCACATGGTCACCCTGCGCGAGCAGGTCCTGGAGTCCTTCCAGCGGCGCATCAGCGCCGCCGGCGGCTACTCGCTGTACTCGATGAAACCGCCCGCGCACTGCCGGATCCTCACGGGCCTGCGCGCCCGCGTCGAGGAAGAGGTCCTCGCCAAGTTCGACCTCGCCGACCCCGAGCTGCCGGTGGTCGCCGACCACGACGGCTCCCTGGTGACGAGCGCGGAGCAGATGCGCACCCTCCTCCTCGACACCTTCGACCACCCCGTGCGCTGGCACCCCGTCGTGGACACCCTGCGCGCCCAGGGCGTGGGCACGGTCCACGTCACCGGGCCCGACCGGCTCATCCACCGTCTCGACGTCACCACCCGCCACTTCGACGTGGTGGCCCTCGGGCCGGAGCAGGCCCTCAGGCCCACCCGGACCGCCTCGCGCAAGGAGCAGTGATGACCACGCTCATGGAGAGCAAGTCGGCCGGGTTCAAGTTCAGCGCCAAGCTGGGCGTGACCCGCGCGGTCCTGCGCGCCTTCGGCCTCTTCGGCGACCCCTTCACCCATCTGCTCCAGGGCAAGGAGGACCCCTACCCGCTGTATGCGAAGGTCCGCCAGCGCGGCCCCATCCACCGCAGCCACCTGGGCAGTTGGGTCACCGGAAGCCATGAGCTCGGCAGCAAGGTGCTGCGCGACCGCACGCTGTTCCTGAACCGGGAGCAGGGCGGCGTACCCGGGCACGAGATGATGGCCGACATCCCCTGGAACAGCTCCATCCTCGGCCTCGACCCGCCCGACCACACCCGCCTGCGGCGGCTCGCCCAGCCCGCCTTCGGCCCCAAGATGATCAGCAAGTACCGCATCCAGGTGGAGAAGCTCTGCCACGGCCTGCTCGACCAGGCCGCGGGGCGCGACTTCGACCTCATCGAGGACTTCGCGGGGCCCCTGCCGCTGCTCGTGATCGGCGAGCTCCTCGGCGTCCCCGAGGAGTACCACGAGCGGTTCGTCCGAGCCGGGCGCAAGGTCGGACCCGTCATCGACGGCGTCAAGTCCCTGAAGATGGCACGGGACTTCCGCGCCGCCGTCGACGACCTCGACCAGGTCTTCACCGAACTGATCGAGCTGCGCGCCAAGGACCCGGGCGACGACCTCATCAGCCGCCTCACCACGGCCCACGGCGACGGCAAGCTCAGCACCGAGGAACTCCTCGCCTTCTGCACCGTCCTCGCCGTCACCGGCTTCGAGACCACCACCAACCTCATCGGCAACGCCGTCCTCGCGATGACCGGCGACCGCGAGCAGTGGAACCTGCTGCGCGACGACCCCGATCTCGCGCCGCGCGCCGTCGAGGAGACCCTGCGCTACGACTCGCCCGCCCTCCAGGCCCAGCGCGTCCCGCACCAGGACATCGCCCTCGCCGGCCACCACATCCGGGCCGACAGCTCCGTCGTCGTCCTCATCGGCGCCGCCAACCGCGACCCCGAGGTGTACGACGAGCCGGACCGCTTCGACCTCACCCGTGAGGACCCCGCCGAGCACCTGTCGTTCTCCGGCGGCATCCATTACTGCATCGGCGCCCCCCTGGCCCGCATGGAGGGCGAGACGGCGCTGCGCGTCCTGGTGGAGCGCCTGCCCGAGCTGCGCGTCGCCGGTCCCGTGCGGCGCCGCAGCTCGCCCGTGATCAGTGGCTGCACCCGGCTGCCCGTCAGCGGCACCGCCCGGTAGCACCGCACCCCCCCCCCAGACGGCCCGCGCCCCCTCCGAGGCGCGGCGCCGTCGCGTTCCACCCCCGTATCCGAGGAGACAGATGAGCGAGACACCCGAGTCCGAGGCCTGGCGGCGGGAGGTCGATCGCTCCACCTTCCCGCGGCGCGAGCCGGGCCCCATCGACCTGCGCCGCTACTACGTCCAGCCGTCCTACTCCGGCGTGCCCACCTTCATGGGCGTCCCCCTCGCCCTCACCCAGGAGGACCTGCGGGCGGGCGAGGTGGACGTGGCCGTGGTCGGCTGTCCCGTGGACGTCTCCAGCGGGCACCGCGGCGCCGCCTACGGGCCGCGCGCCATCCGCGCCGACGAGCGCTACCTGTACGCCACGCCCGAGGGTTTCGTGCACTCCGCGACCCGGGTCAACCCCTTCAACATCCTGAAGGTCGTCGACTACGGCGACGCGGCCGTCGACCCCTTCGACATCACCCGGTCCATGGAGCCCATCCGCGGCCTGGTCCGCGAGATCGCCGAGGTCGGGGCCCGGCCCGTCGTCCTCGGCGGCGACCACTCGCTGCTGTGGCCCAGCGTGGGCGCCCTGTCGGAGGTGCACGGGCGCGGCTCCATCGCCGTCATCCACTTCGACGCGCACCCGGACTGCCACGAGGAGCTGTTCGGGCACCGCGCCACCCACACCACGCCGATCCGGCGCCTCATCGACGAGGAGATGGTGCCGGGGCCCAACGTCATCCAGGTCGGCATCCGCACCATCTCGGGCCCCGACGACCAGCTGTTCAACTGGATGCGCCGGGCCGGGATGCGCTCGCACTTCATGGCCGAGATCGAGCGGATCGGCTTCGCCGCGGTCATCGACAAGGTCATCGAGGAGGCCCGCGCGGTCGCCGACCACGTCTATCTGTCCCTGGACATCGACGTCCTGGACCCGGCGTTCGCGCCCGGCACCGGCACCCCCGAGCCCGCCGGGCTCACCACCCGCGAGCTGTTCACCGCGCTGCGCCGCATCGCCCACGAGACGAACCTGGTCGGCATGGACGTGGTCGAGGTCGCCCCGCACCTGGACGCGGGCTATTCCACCGCCATGAACGCCCGCAGGGCCGTCTTCGAGGCGCTCACCGGCCTCGCCCTGAACCGGATCAAGATCTCCAGCAAGAACTACGCGAACCCGATCGTGGCCGGGGAAGTGCGCTTCCCGCTCAAGTGAGTTGGGGTGCATGCTGTTCACGTGCGTACGGCACGCTCGTGCGCACGCCGTCGAAGGCGGGCTGAGGCCCGCCTTCGGTCTGTTTCCCGCCCCGTCTCGATCCGTACCGCCACCGACGACCTTGGATGGACACCGTCATGACGACCACAGCCGACCTGTGGGTCCGCAGCTACCACCCCGCCCCCGACGCCCGCCGCCGTCTCGTCTGCTTCCCGCACGCGGGCGGCTCCGCCAGCTTCTACTTCCCGGTGTCGGCCGCCCTGAGCCAGGTCGCCGACGTGATCGCCCTGCAGTACCCGGGGCGTCAGGACCGCCACACCGAGAAGGGCATCGAGACCGTCGCCGAGATGGCGGACCGCATCGCCGAGGCGCTGCGCGGCCACACGACGCTGCCGCTGACCTTCTTCGGGCACAGCATGGGCGCCGTCCTCGCCTTCGAGGTGGCCCGGCGCCTGGAGAAGGACGGCCAGGCCCCCGTGCACGTCTTCGCCTCCGGCCGCCGCGCGCCCTCCCGGTTCCGGCCCGAGAACGTCCACCAGCGCGACGACGAGGGCATCATCGCCGAGATGCGCAAGCTCAGCGGCACGGACCCGCGGGTGCTCGGCGACGAGGAGGTGCTGCGCATGGTCCTGCCGGCCATCCGCAGCGACTACACCGCCATCGAGACCTACCGCGCCGAGGCCGGCGCGCAGATCGGCAGCCCCATCACGGTCCTGGTCGGCGACGACGACCCGCGCACCACGCTCGACGAGGCGCGGGCGTGGGAGCCGCACACCCTGGGTTCCTTCGACATGAAGGTGTTCTCCGGCGGCCACTTCTACCTCACGGACCACGCCGCGGACGTGATCGCCGTCCTGAAGGCGCACCTCACGTCGTGAAACGCCACTGGGCGGGGCGGTCACCACGCGTGTGCGACGTGGTGACCGCCCCGCCCAGTCGTATGAGCGGCCAAAAAGGACCCGGTGGCCAGTTACGGGGGAGAACCGGCCACCGGGAGTCTATGGAATGTCAGCTGTGCACGGACTTGCGGGACCGTGAACTCACGCAGAACGCGAGGACGATCAGACCGACAATTCCGATCGCCAGGCTCACCCACGAGGGAGTGTCTTCCGGCAGCAATGCCGTGACACCGAATTTTGTGTCCCAGATGCGCTCAGTCAGGAATGAACCGATTCCCTGAACCGCCAGGACGATGCCGACCCACAGCATGTCGCTCCTCAATTGTTCTGTACGGGGTGAGCGCTCGCGTGCTTCTCGCTCCGTTTCCCGGTGTTCCCGCCGGGCTGCCAACAGGACTTATTCAATCGCTTCCGGTACCCGGCGGGGCAGAGGGAAACGTTGGTACCGCTACCGACGAAAGTTGTGACCGGATGACGCGTTCCCCCTCTCGTGGACCTGGTGTGCGCCGGGCCGGGGATGCACGGCCCCGCTGCCGCGACCTTGGGTCCGAGGCCCCAAAAGGCGCTAAGGGGGCGTTAAAGCCGCAGGTCAGGAGGGTGGCTGCGGCCTCCGGGCAGCACGCATTAAGCTCTCCACGACCCACACAGCGCGAAGCCGACATGTACGGGGGTGGGCTTGTCGTGCAGCACGTCAGGACGGCCGGAGCACAGCGGACCAAGACGTTCCGTCCGGTGGCGTCCGACCTCATTCTTCTCACCGCTCTGATCGTGGCCAACGTTCTGGTCGCCATCGGCAACGTGGACAACGGCCATCCGCGGTTTGGGCCGTGGGCGGGGTTGGGGTTGCAGGTGGTTGTGGTGGTGGTGTTGGTGGTGCGGCGGGTGTGGCCGTTGTTGGTGTTGGGTGTGGCGACGGTGTCGGCGGTGTTGATGTCGTTGTCGGTGTGGTTGGCGCCGGGGTTGTTGGTGACGTCGGTGGATGGGTCGGGGGTGTGGGTGCCGTTGGCGGCGCCGTTCGCGGCGTATTCGGCGGTGGTGTATTCGTCGCGGCCGCGGGGTGCGTGGGTGTTGACGGGTGTGTTGACGTTGGTGGCGACGCGGTTGTGGGAGTTGTCGTTCGCGGTGGCGGCGTCGGGGGTGTTGTTGACGGCGGTGCCGGCGTTGTTGGGGATGTATGTGGCGGCGCGGCGGGGGTTGATCGCGGCGTTGACGGAGCGGGCTGAGCGGGCGGAGCGGGAGCAGTTTTTGTTGGCGGAGCGGGCGCGGGCGGAGGAGCGGGTGCGTCTTGCGGGGGAGATGCATGATGTGGTGACGCATCGGGTGTCGTTGATGGTGTTGCAGGCGGGGGCGTTGCGGGTGGTGGCGACGGATGAGCGGGTGCGGGCGGAGGCGGAGGGGTTGCGGGCTGCGGGGTGTCAGGCGTTGGAGGAGCTCAGGGATTTGGTGGGGGTGTTGAGGTCGCCGGAGAGTGCGGCGGGTGTGGTGGGTGGGGTGGGGGATTCTGGTGGGGTGTCGGGTGGGGTGGGTGTGGGTGATTTGGGGTTGTCGGTGTTGGTGGAGGAGTCGCGGGCGGTGGGTGTGGAGGTGGAGTTGAGTGAGGTGGGGGATCGTTCGGTGTCGTCGCCGGTGGTGGCGCGGACGGCGTATCGGATTGTGCAGGAGGGGTTGACGAATGTGCGGAAGCACGCGCCGGGGTGTGGGGTGTGGGTGGAGGTGCGGTATGAGGCGGATCGGGTGCGGTTGAGGGTGCGGAATACGGCGCCGACGGGTGCGGTGGATCGGGAGTTGGCGTCGAGTGGGTCGGGGAGTGGGTTGAAGGGGTTGCGGCAGCGGGTGGAGCTGGTCGGGGGGACCTTCGAGTTCGGGCCCCGCCCCGACGGCGGCTTCCACATCGAATCCGTACTGCCTCTGGATGCGGCCCATGGATAGACTGGTGGGCATGGGGCATGAAGTCGTAAAGGTGCTGGTCGTCGATGACGAACCCATGGTCTGCGCACATTTGAGAACGATCCTGGGATCGGCCGAGGATATCGACGTCGTCGACGCCGCCCACGACGGAGCCGCCGCGGTGGAGGCCGTGATGCGGCATCGCCCCGATCTCGTCCTCATGGATTTGCGGATGCCGGGTGTGGATGGCCTCACGGCTATCGAATGCATCATGAAACTGGACCAGCCACCCAAGGTCGTGGCACTCACCACATTCGACGCCGATCAGTATGTGATGCGGGCGCTGCGCAGTGGCGCCAGTGGATTTCTGGTGAAGTCGACGCCGCCCGAGGACCTGATCGGCCTCGTCCGGGTGGCCGCCGACGGGCACACGGTGCTCTCGCCCGTGGCGATGCGCCGCATCGTGGCCGCCTCGTCCGACGAGGACGCGGCGCGGGAGCGGGCCAAGGCCCTCGTCGGCAAGCTCACCGAGCGGGAGACGGACGTGCTCACCTGCCTCGGCGAGGGCCTGTCGAACGCCCAGATCGCCACGAAGCTGTTCCTGAGCGAGGCGACCGTCAAGGGCTATGTCTCCCGCATGCTCGTCAAGCTGGAGTGCACCAACAGGACCCAGGCGGGCCTGCTCGCGTACGACGCGGGGCTCGTCAGCCGCTGAACGCGGCGGGCCGCCGCCGCGTGGCCGGACGCCCCCGCGCGGCGGAGCCGCAGCCGGACAGGGCCCCGCGCCCCATCAGGGCGTCCCCCCTCCCGCCGTACGCGGGAAGCCCGCGACCACCCGGAACCAAGAAGGCCGGAGCCATGAGGCTCCGGCCTTCTCCATGCCGCCCCGGCTCCGGCACACCCTGACCGCGACCCGTCGCGGCCCGGCCCCGCCGCGGCCCGGCGCGGGTGGCCCGGCCGCACCGCAGTCGACCGGGTGCCGCACGCGGCGGGGGACTCGTCAGCCCTGGCCGACCGTGCGGGGGCGGCGCGGGCGGATCCAGCTGCGGGTCGTGGGGACGTAGATCGGAAGCTCGGATTCGATGTGGAAGCCGCCGTCGGGGCGGGGCCCGAACTCGAAGGTCCCCCCGACCAGCTCCACCCGCTGCCGCAACCCCTTCAACCCACTCCCCGACCCACTCGACGCCAACTCCCGATCCACCGCACCCGTCGGCGCCGTATTCCGCACCCTCAACCGCACCCGATCCGCCTCATACCGCACCTCCACCCACACCCCACACCCCGGCGCGTGCTTCCGCACATTCGTCAACCCCTCCTGCACAATCCGATACGCCGTCCGCGCCACCACCGGCGACGACACCGAACGATCCCCCACCTCACTCAACTCCACCTCCACACCCACCGCCCGCGACTCCTCCACCAACACCGACAACCCCAAATCACCCACACCCACCCCACCCGACACCCCACCAGAATCCCCCACCCCACCCACCACACCCGCCGCACTCTCCGGCGACCTCAACACCCCCACCAAATCCCTGAGCTCCTCCAACGCCTGACACCCCGCAGCCCGCAACCCCTCCGCCTCCGCCCGCACCCGCTCATCCGTCGCCACCACCCGCAACGCCCCCGCCTGCAACACCATCAACGACACCCGATGCGTCACCACATCATGCATCTCCCCCGCAAGACGCACCCGCTCCTCCGCCCGCGCCCGCTCCGCCAACAAAAACTGCTCCCGCTCCGCCCGCTCAGCCCGCTCCGTCAACGCCGCGATCAACCCCCGCCGCGCCGCCACATACATCCCCAACAACGCCGGCACCGCCGTCAACAACACCCCCGACGCCGCCACCGCGAACGACAACTCCCACAACCGCGTCGCCACCAACGTCAACACACCCGTCAACACCCACGCACCCCGCGGCCGCGACGAATACACCACCGCCGAATACGCCGCGAACGGCGCCGCCAACGGCACCCACACCCCCGACCCATCCACCGACGTCACCAACAACCCCGGCGCCAACCACACCGACAACGACATCAACACCGCCGACACCGTCGCCACACCCAACACCAACAACGGCCACACCCGCCGCACCACCAACACCACCACCACAACCACCTGCAACCCCAACCCCGCCCACGGCCCAAACCGCGGATGATCCTCCCGGGGAAAGCCGCTCCAGAAAGCGACGAAGACGTTGAGTGCGATGAGTGCGGCGACGAGGATGGTGTCCTGAACGGCGCTGCGGCCCAACCATCGAATCGGCCCTATCACGCGGTCACCCTAACGGCGCCCCCGCGCCGCACACGCACATGTGGTCCATAGGACACATGGGAGCGTACGAAAGTGGGTAGCGCGCCGCCGAAGTTGCAACCTTGGTCGCTTCCACTCCACACGAACCGCTCTGCCTGCTCCGCCGCCCCGCTTGTTTGGCTGGTGTCATCAAGACAGCCGACCGGGCGGAGGAGCAGTGCCACACGAGACGCGGCAGCCGGTGCCGGCGCCGGACGTGCCGCAGGCGCTGGGCGCGCCGCGGCCGGGCCGCTGCCTGGACCGCCGCGCCGTCTACTGGTGGACGACGCAGAACGTGCTGGTCGTCGTGCCGGTCCTTGCCGCTCTCGCGGGCCTGGCGCTGCTCCCCGACGCGCCGTCGTGGCTGTGGCCCGTGTTCGCGGCCGCGTGCCCCCTCGGTGTCGGCTACGCGCTGCTCACCCCCTGGTACCGCTACCGCGTACACCGCTGGGAGGCCGGTGACGCCGCGGTGTGCGCCGCCTCGGGCTGGCTCGTGCGGGAGTGGCGCGTCGTGCCGTTCACCCGCATCCAGACCCTGGACACCAAGCGCGGCCCGCTCATGCAGCTGTTCGGCCTGTCCGCGGTGACCGTGACGACCGCGTCGGCGGCGGGCCCGGTCACCATCGCGGGCCTGGACGACACGCTCGCGACCGCCATGGTCCGCGACCTCACCGAGCGCGTCCGCGCCCTGCACGAGGACGGCACGTGACGACGGCGACGAAGGGGCCCGACGTGCCGAGCCCGCCCCGCACCCCCGTGGCCCGGCCGCCGTGGCAGCGGCTGCACCCGCGCATGGTCGTCGTGAGCGTCAGCTGGCTCGCGGGCCCGGCCGCCGCCCTGCTCGGCACCATGTTCCTGGCCCGTGACCTGCTCAACGCGCACGGCTGGATCGTGCTCGGCTCCTACATCGTGGTCGCCGCCGTGCAGGCGGGACACGAGTGGGTCCGCTACCGGACCACCCGCTTCCGCATCACCGACGGCGAGGTCGAACTCCACTCCGGCCTGCTGTTCCGTACCGACAAGTCGATACCGCGCGACCGCGTCCGCAGCGCCGACCTGACCGCCAACCCCGTGCACCGGCTCTTCGGCCTCGCGGCCGTCAAGGTCGGCACGGGTCAGCACACCGGCAAGAGCGAGGACGACGAGCTGGTCCTCGACGGCATCTCGCGCGCCCAGGCCGTGCAGTTCCGGGCGCTGCTCCTGAACCGCGGCGGGCCGGGCCGCGGCACGGACGCGGCCCCCGCGCTGCCGGTGCCGCTCGCGCGGCTGAACTGGTCCTGGGCCCGGTACGCACCGCTCACCGTCACCAGCCTGGCCGGAGTCCTGGCCGTGGTCACCGGCGGATCCAAGCTTCTGGACACCCTCGGGCTCGACCTCACCGACAGCCGTGTCGCACGGGACACCTGGGACCGGCTCGACGCGCTGCCGGTCGCGGTGGCCGTCGCCGTCGTGGCGGCCGTGCTCCTGGCCATCGGGGTCGCGGGCTCCCTCGTGTCCTTCGCCGAGGCGTGGTACGGCCACCGCATCGAGCGGGAGCCGGAAGGCTCCTTGCACCTCATGCGCGGCCTGCTCACCTCCCGTTCGGTGTCCGTGGCCGAGCGGCGCGTCTGCGGCGTGGAGCTCGGCCAGCCGCTGCCGCTGCGCGCGGTCGCCGCCGGCCGGCTCACCCTCCTGGCCACCGGCCTCGGCGGGTCCGCGAACCGCTTCTCCAACCCGGCGCAGCTCCTGCCGCCCGCGCCCCTGGACTCCGCGCACCAGGTGACGGCCGACGTCCTGAACGAGGTGGCGTCGCCGATCGCACGAGCGGAGCTGCGCGGCCACCCCCGGGCCGCGCTGCGCCGCCGTCTGGTGCGCGGCTGTCTGCTGGCCCCGGCCGCGGCGGCCGCCCTGGCCGGGGCGGTGACGGCGGCCGGCCTCCTGCCCTGGTGGAGCGGTGCCGCGGCCGCGCTGCTCACCGCGGGCTGCGGCTACCCGCTGGCGCGGGACGCCTACCGCGGCCTCGGTCACGCCCTCAGCGGCGACTACATCGTCGTACGGCACGGCACGTTCGTGCGCCGCACGGTGGCGCTGCGGCGCGACCGGATCGTCGGCTTCACCGGCAGACAGTCGTACGGCCAGCGCCGAGCCGGACTGTTCACCCTGACGGCCACGACGGCCGCCGGGAAGGGCGCCGTCCGGATCCGTGACGTGGACGTGCGTGACGGGCTGTGCTTCGCGGAGGCGGCGCTGCCCGGCCTCGTCGCCCCCTTCCGCGCGCCGGAGCCGTCGCCCGCCGGGTGACCCCACAAGCCCCCTGGAAGAGCAGAAGACCGAGTACTCCGGAGCGATCCGGAGTGGAGGAAGGAACCGTGTTCAAAGCCCTAGGACGTTTCGTCGTCGGCCACCGGTGGCTGGTGATCATCACCTGGCTCATCGCCGGGGCGGCCGTGATCGGCTTCGCGCCGTCGCTGACCACCACATCCGACCAAGCAGAGTTCCTTCCCAAGCACTACGAGTCGATCCAGGCCCAGAAGATCCAGGAGAAGGCGTTCCCCAAGGGCTTCAGCCCCTCGGCGATCGTGGTGTTCACGCGCGAGGACGGCAAGGCGCTGAGCGCCGCCGACTCCGCGAAGGTCGACAAGGTCGGCAAGGCCCTGAAGGCCAAGAAGTACGAGAAGGTGGAGCAGGTCATCACCGCGCCGCCGTCGCCGCACAAGAAGGTGCAGACGGTGATGGTGTCGATGGCCGACGTGAAGGCGGGCGACAAGGGCCAGCAACACGCCGTCGAGGACATGCGCGACGACCTGAAGCCGCTGGTCGCCGACTCGGGTCTGAAGGCGGGCGTCACCGGTGACGCGGCCACCCAGCTGGACAACGAGGAAGCCTCCAAGGAGGCCGACTCGCTGATCTTCCTCGGCACCATCGGCCTGATCATCGTCCTGATGACGATCATCTTCCGCAGCCCGACGATCACCGTCCTCACCATCGTCGGGATCACGCTGGTCTCGCAGGTCGCCAACGGCCTCATCGCCACCTGCGCCAAGGTGTTCCACCTCAAGGCCGACAGTTCGGTGTCGTCGCTGCTCATCGTGGTGCTCTTCGGCGTGGGAACGGACTACATCCTGTTCCTGATGTTCCGCTACCGGGAGCGGCTGCGGCTCGGTGAGGACCCGAAGACCGCCATGATCTCGGCCGTCGGCCGCGTGGGCGAGGCCATCGCGTCGGCCGCGGGCGCCGTCATCGTCTGCTTCCTCGCGCTGCTGCTCTCCTCGCTGAGCTTCCTCGTCTCGATGGGCCCGGCGCTCGCCATCGCCATCGGCGTGACCCTGATCGCCTGTCTGACGCTGATCCCGGCGGTCATCTCCCTCATGGGCACCAAGGTGTTCTGGCCGTCCAAGTCCTGGCAGCGGGAGCCGCGCGCGGCCCGGTTCGGCGCCCTCGGCCGGTCCGTGGCCCGCCGCCCCGGCCGGTTCGTGGTCGGCTCCGGGCTCCTCATGATCGTCCTCGCCCTCGGCGCCCTCGGCTACAAGCCGACGTTCGCCAGCCAGGAGGACGAGAACTCCAAGAAGGAGTCGCAGGTCGCCCTGCACGCCATGAGCAAGGACCTGCCCGCGGGCAGCACCAACCCCAGCACCGTCCTGATGCGCTCCACGAACGGGGAGAAGCTCCAGGAGGCCGACATGAAGGCCTTCGTCAGCCGGCTCAAGCAGGTCAAGGGCGTCGGCGACGCCTCGCGCTCCCAGCTCAGCAAGGACGGCAGGACCGCCGAGTTCAACGCCGTCCTGACGATGGACCCCAACGGCCGCGAGGCCATGGACATCGTGCGCGGGCCGCTGCGCACCACCGCCCACGAACAGGCCCCGCCCGGCACGGAGACCAAGGTGGGCGGCGTCACCTCGGTGTTCGTCGACATCAACAAGGCGGTCAACCGGGACTTCTCGGTGGTCTTCCCGACGGCGGCCGCGCTCATCATGCTCATCCTCGGCCTGCTGCTGCGCAGCGTCGTCGCCCCGATCTATCTGATGGTCTCGGTCGCGCTCGGCTTCGGCGCCACGCTCGGCGCGAGCGTGATCCTCTTCCAGCAGATCGAGGGCCAGTCGGGCCTGACCTTCTTCCTGCCGGTCATCATGTACTTGTTCGTCGTCGCCATCGGCACCGACTACAACATCCTGATGGTCGCGCGGCTGCGGGAAGAGGCGAAGGAAGGCCTCGGCCCGCGGGAGGCCACCGCCAAGAGCATCCAGCACGCGGGCCCGACGGTGGCCGCGGCCGGTGTGATCCTCGCGGGCACGTTCGCCTCGATGCTGCTCGCCAGTGACGTCTCGCTCGCCCAGATCGGCTTCGCGGTCGCCTTCGGCATCATGATCTCGGCCTTCGTGATGGCGATGTTCTTCACGCCCGCCCTCACCGCCCTGTTCGGCCGGGCCGCCTGGTGGCCGCGCCGGATCACCCCGGACGCCCCGCACCGGAACGGGCCCCCGCACGACGGCTACCAGCAGCCGGTGCCCGCCCAGGGCGGCTCGCCGTACGCGCAGTACCCGCCGCACGGCCGCCGCGACTGATCCGGTCACGCCCCACGGAAATCGGGCCCCACCGCCGAGGCGGTGGGGCCCGATTTCCGTGGGGGATCAGGCGGACGGGCCCGGATTACTCCGCGATTTTCGTACGGCCCACCCAGCGCAGTTTCAGCGGCCCGGAATCCCCGTCGTACGCCGGGGAATTCACCCGGGCCCCGCCCGATGCGGCCGGAGCGTCGATGAACTCGTAGTGCTCATAGCCGTTTCCGTGTCGAATCTTGACCTTCTCGGCGGAGCAGATCACGTCATGGAGCTCGGCGAGGACGACGGTTCCGGAAAGGGTGCTCGGGCCGCCTTCGAGGTGGACGGGGTTCACTGTGATGGCGGAGCTGCTGTGGTCGATTCCTCGCATGGGTCACCTCTCGTCTTGGCACCTCGGATTGGCACCTCGGACTCGGAGTGATTGTTCTGCGGCCACGCGGTCCTCGGAAAGCCCTCCGGCACCCCTCAATGACCCCTATGCGCCTCGGTAATGGGCCGCGAGGGTTCACGACCGCACAGCGACCGGGACCGGCTCCGGGTGCCGCTGCCGCCCGTTCAGCTCCGGCCGGGGCGCCTGCCCGTCGGCGGCGGTGGCGGCCGCGAGCTCGGTGAACTTCTCTCCCAGCGGCTGGATGACGTTCTTCTCGACCTCGTAGTAGTTCGTGAGCGCCGACAGGGGGACGCGGCGCAGGTGCCAGCGGCCCGTGAGGTTGCAGCCGACCTCGGGATGGGGCGTGAAGTGGCCGGTCAGCCAGCCGTGGTGCTCGCCGTCGAGGGTGTGCTCCAGACGGAAGTAGTTGAACAGGCTCTGCGCCGTGGTGCGGACCGTCTCCTGCGGGTCCTGCGGCCGGGGGTCCGCCACGCCGAACCAACACTCGGGCTCCCCGGCGTCCTTGACGTACGCGTCGTTGAAGCCGAGCCACGGCCAGACGAAGGCGATGTGGCGTGCGTGCGCGGTGCTCACGTCGTCGGCGCGCCCGTCGTCCGCGATCCGGTCCGCGTCGATGTAGAAGCGCCCCAGCCAGCTGGGCAGCCACAGGTAGTACGGGTAGGAGCTGTCGTCGGAGAGCAGATAGCTGTTGGCGTTCGAGAACAGTTCGTTCCCGGCTATGGGCCGAAGGCGCACACCGTACTCGGGCAGGCTGAATCGCACGCTGAGGACTTCGAAGAACGACCGTACGTCCTGGAAGTAGGCGGACAACGTGTCGTAGGCGTGCGCGGTTTCGGCGGCGACTTCTTTACGGAAGATCATGGGTACCTCTCCAACGCTGAGGCGGTGCTTTCGGATTCGCGGAACACCGGGGAACCCGAATGTGCTAAGACGTCTGCGTGAGCGCGACTGTAGATCACAAGCAGAGTGCGGTAAACCATGCAAGGGCAAACACGGTGACGCCTGTTCAAGAGCCGCCGCCCGCCCTTCCGTTACTCGACACCGCGATAGTCGGAGCCGGAATCGGCGGCTGTTTCCTGGCCGAACGGCTCGCCCGCCGAAAGGAATCGGCCAGACACCCCGGGAGTGGCCGTGTGGCGCCCTTCGAGCGTACGCATCGGGTGGGCGGACGGCTGTGGACGGTGCGCATGGGGCAGGGGAGCGAAGCCCCGGTCGCCGACCTCGGCGCGATGCGCCTGCACCGCGGGCTGCGACGGGTCCTCGACGTGGTGGCCCGGGCCGGACTCGCGGGCGACCTCGTGCCCTTCGACTTCGGACGCCCCGAGAACCTCGTCCACGTCCGCGGGGTGACACTCCGTCAGCACCAGCTCGCCGACCCCGCGAGGATCCCGTACGACCTGGAGGAAGGGGAACGCGGCCTCGGCCCCGGGGAACTCGTGCGGCACGCGGCCGACGCCCTCGTGCCCGGCTTCACCGAGCTGCGCCGCACCCACCACGAAGCGCTCGCACAGGGCGACGCGCACCGGGCCGCGCGCACGGCCGCCGCGTTCCGCGCCCGGCGGGACACGGCGGCCGTCGGCGGCCTCCCGCTGCGGCGGACGACCTATGCCGACGCCCTGCGCGCGGTCCTCGGCGCGGAAGCCGTGGCGCTCCTGCACGACACCGGCGGCTACGAGGTGGGCACCAGCGGTGAGAACGCCGCCGAACAGCTCGGCCTGCTGTTCCGCACCCCGCCCGACGCCGAGTACGTGACGCTGCGGCACGGCGTGCAGCGCCTGCCCCTCGCCCTGTGCGACCGCTTCACGGCGGCCGGCGGCAGCCTGCGCCTGGGCCACCGGCTCCTGCGCATCGACCGCGCGGAGCCGGACGCGGCCCGCGCGGCGACCGGGCGCGGCGAGCCCCCGCCCCGCTACCGGCTCACGTTCGCCCTGGAGGACCCGCGGGGCCGCGCCACCGGGGAGCACCTGCGCGTCCACGCGCGCACCGTCCTGCTCGCCCTGCCGCCGGGGCCGCTGCTCCGCCTCGCCCAGGACGGGCTGCCCTTCACCCCCCGGCTCCGCGCGGACCTCGAAGCGGTCGAGGCCGTGCCCGCGCACAAGCTGTTCCTGCTGTACGAGACGGCGTGGTGGCGCCGCCTGGGCGTGACGCGCGGCCGCGCCACCACGGACCTGCCGCTGCGCCAGCTCTGGTACGGCGGCACCTGCCCACCGCCCGCTGCCTCCCGCGGCGACGGCCCGGCGCTGCTCCTCGCCGCGTATCCCAGCGGGCCCGCCACCGCCTCGTGGACCGCCGCCGCAGGGGCCCCCGCGGGCGCGCCCGACCCCGTCGCCCCCGTCCCCGGCGCGGCCGCGGTCGAGCGGGCCCACCGCCTCGTCGCGCGCGTGCACGGCCTGCCCGGGCTCGCCGCCCCGCTGCTCGCCCGCTGGCAGGACTGGAACCGGCCGCCGCACGACGGGGCCTGGCACGTGTGGCGGCCCGGACGCGACCCCGACACCGTGGCGCCCCGGGTGCGCCGCCCCCTGCCCGGCGAGGCGGTGCACCTCGTCAGCGACTGCTGGACGCCCGACCCCGGCTCGATCGAGGGGGTCGTCTCCTGCGCGGAGGCGGTGCTGCGCGAGCTCGCCGGGGAACGGGGCGACCGCTGAGCGGCAGGGGGCCTGGGCGGCCGGACACCGGGCACGGTAGGTTCCCGGTAAGGATTCGGTCATCGGTGGGGCCCGCACAGGGCGGGTGCCTGCCGTGCGGTTGTGGCGAGGTGTGGTGGCATGGGTGTGCTGACGGTGGGGAAGGTCCTGCGGTTCGACGAGGTCCGCGGCTATGGATTCATCGCTCCCGACACGGGCGACGAGGACGTCTTCATGCACGCGAACGACCTCGTGGGCGAGAAGTACCTCTACCAAGAGGGCAGCGTGGTCGAGTTCTTCATGGAGAGGGGGGACAAGGGGCCCAAGGCGTCGAACATCCGCCTGGTCCACCAGTCCACCTCCCACCAGCTCCCGCGCGGCGGCCTCGCGGCCCTTCCCGCCGCCGCGCCCGGCGACGGGGAGGTCTCCCCGGCCGACGAGTTCACCCAGGAGCTGACCGAGGCGCTGCTCGACTCCGTCGGCTCGCTGACCGGCGACCAGATCAAGCGCGTGCGGGCCTGCGTGCTCGAACTGGTGCAGGACCACGGCTGGGTCGCCCCCTAGGGCCTGTCCGAGCTCGCGGAGGGCGGTGGGGTGCGCGCGCACCCCACCGCCCTCGTCACGTCACCGGAGCCCCGTGCCGGGGCCCCCGGTCACGGCTGATGGTCAGATCGCCTGCCACAGGGCGGGAACGTTCGGCGGCTCCCAGCCCGGGTAGGCGGTGTGACCCTGGATGCAGCGGTAGCGGACGCCTTCGTAGGTGACGATGTCCCCGGCCGCGTAGGTGGCTCCCAGCTGCCAGGTGGTCTCGCCGCCGCCCGGCACGGTGAGGGTGTACGTGGTGGTGTGGCTGACCTGCCCGGCGCCCGTGAAGGTCAGGTTGTACGTACCGCCGACCGTGCCCGTCGCGACCTCGACGGTGGCGGTGGCGGACTCACCCGATGTGACCGACTCCGGGCTGAGGGTGACACTCACCCCTGCCGGGGCACCCGAGGCCGAGAGCTTCACCTGCTGTGCGTTTCCGCTGGTCGTGGTCGTGGCGATGGTGACCTTCGCGGAGGAACCCGGCTCGACGGTGCCCGCGCCCGGGTTGGCCGAGAGGGAGAAGTCGTCCGTGGGGGCGGGCTTGTCGCCCACGGAGGTCTTCCAGATCGTGTAGGCCACACCGTCCGAGCTGCGGTCCAGGGCGGTCGCGGCGATGTTGGCGGTGGTGTCACAGCTGGAGTGGTAGCAGGGGTCGTAGGCGCGGCCCGCGGTGCCGCCCCACTTCGCGGCCTCGGCTGCGGACTTCGTGGCCGAGGCGCCGGTGGCGTAGCCGGAGGTGGCGATGCCGACCTGCTGGAAGGAGTAGTCGTCCGACCGGCCCTGTCCCTCGACGTTCTCCTGCGGGGCGAGGTTGAGGGAAGTCCAGTACTCCTTCATCGGGGCCGAGGCCGCCGAGTTCAGGTTGTTGATGAAGTACCCGGCGTTGACCGAACCGACCATGTCGAAGTTGTAGTACGCCTTGATCTTGGCGCGCTCGGTGCCGTTGAGGGACCTGGCGTAGTAGTCGGAGCCGTTCAGGCCCTGCTCCTCGTCGGTCCACCAGGCGAAGCGGACGCGGTTCTTCATGGCGGGGTTGTTCTGCGCCAGGGCGAGGGCCGCCTCCAGGATCGCGGCGGAGCCGGAGCCGTTGTCGTTGATTCCGGGCCCGGCGGACACGCCGTCGAGGTGCGCGCCGAACATGTAGACGTTGTCCGCGTTGCCCTGCGGCCACTCGGCGATCAGGTTGTTGCCCGCGCCCGCGGAGCAGCCGGAGGCGCAGGTCTGCTCGGTGACCTGGTACCCGGCGGCCTCCAGCTTGCCCTTGACGTAGGCGAGGGAGGCGCGGTAACCGGCGCCGGTGGCGCGGCGGTTGCCGCCGTTCTGCGAGGCGATGGTGTTGAGCTGCGTCAGATGCGCCTGCACCTTGGCGACGTCGATGTCCGGCGGAGGTATCGGATTGCCGCCGCCGCCCACCGTCAGCGTGTACTGGGCGGTGTGGGTCTTGGTGCCCGCGGTGCCCGTGACGGTGATCGGGTAGGTGCCGGCCGCGGCGGACGACGTGGTGGCGATCTTCAGGGTGGAGTTGGCGCCCGAGGTGACGGTGCCCGGGTCGAACGAGACGCTCACGCCCGTCGGCGCGCCGGTGGCGGTCAGCGAGATCTGCTGGGCGCTGCCGGTGACGGTCGTGGTGTTGACCGTGGCGGTGGTCGAGGCGCCCGCCTCGACCTTCCCCGAGGCCGGGTTGAGGCCGAGGGAGAAGTCGTTCTGCTGGCCCTCGCAGGTCGGGTCACCGGTCTGGGCCGGGATGGTGATGGCGTCCCAGGCGGCCTTCGTGGCGTTGAACAGGTCGCAGCTGGAGTCCAGGGCCTTCGCCGAGGTCAGCGTGGCGGTGCGGTAGCGCTTGTACGTCATGCCGCTGGTCTTGAGCAGCATGGCGTTGTAGAAGATCTTGCCCGCGTTCTTGAAGCCCACGCCGGTCACCTGCTTGCTGTTGCAGGTGGGGCTGGTGGGCTTGCCGCCGCCGGGGTTCGAGCCCTCGGCGAGCAGGTAGAACCAGTGGTTCATCGGCCCGGCCGCCTTGTGCTCCTCGGTGTTGGGGATCGAGGAGGAGTAGCAGTTGGGGTCGTTGTTGATCCGGCTCGGGTCGTACATGTTGCGGATCGGCCCGCGGCCCTGCAGGTTGACCATTTCCCCGACGGTGTAGTCGGGTGTGTCGTAGGGAGCGGGCTGGTTGACGTACGCCTCGGTCAGGGCTCCCATGATGTCGCCGGTGGCCTCACCGAGGCCGCTCTCGTGGTTCGCCCCGCCCGGGGTGTTGGAGTCCAGGCCGTGGCCGAACTCGTGGGCGACGACGTCCATGCCGGCGATCCACTCGTTGGCGCTGTTGTGGCCGATCGTGACGGAGGACCCGTCCCAGTAGGCGTTGAGCTCGTTGAGGCCCACGCGCACCGGCCAGCTGCGGCCGTTGCCGTCGTGACCGTTGCGGCCGAACCACTCCTTGAACATGTTCCACTGCTTCTGCGCGGCGAACATCACGTCGACGCACCCGGTCTCCCGGCTGGTGGGGTTGCCGGTGCCCCAGTCGTCGGTGGCCTTGGTGAACAGACCGCCGCTGTAGTCCGAACACTGCAGGCCGGGCCGCGTGGTGTCGCGCAGCACGTAGTTGTTGCCCGAGCGGGAGGTGTCGATGGTCAGCGGGCTGGGGCCGTTCCACTTGCTGCGGCCGGTGCCCGCGCGCACGTCGTCGTAGGTGTCGACGACCTTGCCGGTGAGCGCGTTGACGAAGACGTGCAGGCGGCTGGGGTCGCCCGCCTTGGTCCTGCCGGTCAGCACGGTCTCCCAGGCGAGCGCGGGCGTGTCCTTCCTGACCCGGACCACCAGGCGCTTGGAGTCGACCTTCTTGACCGACGCCAGCTTGGTGCGGCTGGTCCTGACCGCCTGCGCGGCCTTCACCTTGGCCTTGGTGGTGACCGAGATCCTCGCGTCGGTGGCGGAGTGCACGGACCGGACCTTGCCCTTGCCGTCGGCGAGGACCACCGCGTCACCGCCGACCACCGGCAGCCCGCGGTAGGTGCGCTCGTACGCGACGGAGTACAGGCCCTTGCCCCAGGGGACGACCTGGTGCCGGTCGTACTGCTCCTCGGGCCCCTTCGCCAGCGAGTCGAGGCCGCTGCGCGTCGCCTGGTCGGCGGCGGCGACGGCCTTCGCGCGCGGGTCGGGCTTGCCCGCGGGCGGCGCGGCCGAGGCGAAGGACGCCGGTGCCACCACCCCCGCGAGTGCCATGGCCAGGGTTATCCCGGCCGCTGCGGATCTTCTGAGCATCACGGCTCCTTGTGAGAGGTGTTGAGGCTCCGCTGGGCCAGGGGGGCATGTCAGCGTCGGCTTCCGCGGTCCTGCCCGCTGCTCCGCTTTTGAACTGACACTGACATGACACCCCCATGGCTGGCGGAACCCTCACACCGGCCCGGGCCGCGGTCAATGGATTTCGGGCGCCCGGCACGCCCTGTCAAGAACTGGCAAGCGCGCCGGGCCCGCCGCCGCCTCACTCCGACAGGCTCCGCAGTCGCTCGCGGTACTCCTGGACTTCCGGCAGGTCGCCCCAGCGCCCGGTCAGGCGGCTGTGCAGTCCGCGCAACTCGGCGGTGATCATCAACTCGCGCGCGCACACCGCCTCCTTCAGGACCGGCCGGGCCAGGGCGACCGCCGCGACGGGGTCACCGGCGCACGCCCAGCTGTCCGCGAGGCGCAGGGTGAGCAGCAGGCGCGTGGTGTGCCTCATGGGCGGGAGCAGCGCGTACGACCGGGCGGTGGCCTCGATCGCGCGCCGGGCCACCGCCCGGTCGTCCGTCGTCACCGCGAGGTCGCGCAGCGCGCCGCCGATCGCCGACTCCAGGCGCAGCACCCCTTCGGCGCCCGAGAGCCAGGGCGCCTCCAGGCGGTCCCGGTCGTCGAGGCGGGCGAATCTGCGCCGGGCCATCGAGACGTGCCGACGGCACGCGTCGGAGTCGTGCCTCAGCGCGTACGCCCGCGCCTGGTACAGGTCCGCCAGGGTCGCCATCCAGCGCCGCTTGGCGTCCACCGCGCCGATGGCCTCCGCGTACACGAGCATCGATGCGGCGTCGCCGTCCAGCCTGACGAGGGTGCACATGTCGCTGAGGAGGGTCGCCCGGGCCTCGGCGTCCTGGGCCGCGTCCGCCCAGCGCAGGCCGTGCCCGAACCAGGCCATGGCGACACCGCTCTGCCCCCGCTCCATCCGCAGCCGCCCGGAGATCTGGGCGTACTGCGCGGCGAGGCGCAGCTGGCCGTACGGAAGCCGCCCCGTGGAGTTGACCGCCTCGGCCCAGCGGGCCACGCCGCGGAGCAGCCGCTCCACCGTGGTCACGCACGCGTCGGTGACCTGGACGAACGCCTCGCGGATCAGACAGGCGAGCACGGCGGTGAGGCCGTGCAGCAGCTCCACCTCCGCGCCGGCCGTCTCGCCGGCGCGGCCGTAGGGCCCGGTCAGCCCGTTCAGGAGGTCCGTCACCGAACTCCGGTCGGGCGTCGCGCAGCCCACCGTCCCGTGCAGCGGACAGGCCAGGCCCTCGGCGGGCAGCCGCGCGGGCCAGTGCTGGGCGGTCAGGGGGACCTCGGTGCCGGGGGCGTCCGCCCCCGGGATCGGCGAGAACAGCGTGGGCGCCGTCAGGAACCGGCCCGGCACGCACAGGGCCTGGCGCGGCGTGGCGATGGCCGTGGCGAGCTGCCCTCCGGTCTCCAGAACCGCGTCGAGCCTGCTCACCAGGTCGAAGGGCGGCTCCCGCAGCCCGCTCTCCAGCCTGCTGATGAAGCTGTGGTGGTAGCCCACCCTCCGCCCGAGCTGCAACTGCGTGAGCCCGGCACGCCGCCGGTGGAACCGCAACTGCCGCCCGAACTCCGCCCACCCCGGGTCAACCGCCTCTGACATACCGACGGACATGGCCCCTCCCCGACCGGGCTCCCCCTGGGGTCAGTGTGGCAGGTGGGGTTGGTTCTTCCAACACCTTTATGGCGCGCGGGACTTGGTGGCGCCGGAGGCTACCGGCTGGTCGTGTGCCGGAGCGCCACCCTCCGTGCGCGGTGTGGGACAGGTGAACCGGCTCTCCGAGGGTGGGACGGGCGAGGGCGCCGTCGTGATCTCGCTGTACCTGGCCGAGGACCACACGCGCCCCCTGGGGCGGGACGGCGACGCGACCCTGCTGACCGAGCGCCGCCCTGCGGCGGTGACCGGTCCGGTGTCGATAGAGCCGGCGTGTATCGAGGCCTCCTCGGCGTGGATCGCCCCTCTATCGACGCCTGTCAGTGTCTTCCTCATCAGGGCGACCGGCCAGGGAGGAGGCGAGAGACCGTGAACGTGATCGAAGTCGAGGGCCTGCGCCGGGTGTACCCCGCAGCCAAGGGAATGCGGCGCAAGGTGTCGGATCCGGTGGTGGCGCTCGACGGGGTCGACCTCTCGGTCGGCCGCGGGGAGATCCACGGTCTGCTGGGACCCAACGGGGCCGGGAAGACCACACTGTGCAAGGTCCTGTCCACCGTGCTGCTGCCGACCTCAGGCACCGCCCGGGTGCTCGGCCACGACGTGGTGTCGCAGGCCCGTGAGCTACGGCCGCACTTCGGCATCGTCTTCGGCGGCGACCGCGGCCTGTACGGGAAGCTGACGGCACGCCAGAACCTCAGGCACTGGGGAGCCCTGTACGGGCTGCGCGGCGGCCGGCTGGCCGAGCGGGTGGACGTGATGCTGGAGCGCGTCGGGTTGTCCGGGCGCGCCGACCAGCGGACGGAGACCTTCTCGCGCGGCATGAAGCAGCGGCTCCACCTGGCCCGCGGGCTGGTCCACGAACCCTCCGTGCTCTTCCTGGACGAACCGACCACGGGCATGGACCCCGTGGCCGCCAGGGACTTCCGGGTGCTCGTCCAAGAACTTCGGGCGGACGGCCGTACGGTCCTCCTCACCACCCATGACATGGCGGAGGCGGAGGAGCTGTGCGATCGGGTGACGCTGATCGACGGCGGTCGCGTGGTGGCGAGCGCCCAGCCGGGGTCGCTGGCCGACTGGCTGGGCAGATACGAGCGGGTCACCGCGCGTGGCGTGCCGGACGAGGTGCTGCCGCGGCTGCGCGAGCTGCCGGGGGTGGGCGCCGTCCGTACGCAGGAGGACGGGACGGTGGCCGTCGACGTCCATGCCGCCGGAGCCGGCGGGCGGGTGCTGCGGCTCCTTCTCGATGCCGGAGTGACCGCGGTGGCGACCGCGCCGCCGAGCCTGGAGGAGTTCTATCTCCACATGGTCGGCGACCGCGGAATGGCGGTGGCGGGATGAGGCTGTACGGAGAGGGATTCCTCCACGAACTCAGATTGATGCGGCGGTCGTTGGGGAACTTCCAGGTCCTCATCACGGTGCCGCTGTACACCGTGGTGCTGCTCTCCATGGCCGACCACGCCGACCGGGCCGGACTCATGTCCTACGCGGTACTGGCACCGGCCTTCATCGCGCAGTGGTCGATGGCCCTCTTCGTGGCAGGCGATCTGGTCAGCCAGGAGAGACAGCTGGGCACGCTGGAGGCGATCGTCACGACACCGGCGTCGTTCGCCACACTCGTCGTGGGGCGGATCTCGGCGATCGTCACGGTCAGTCTGCTGGCGTTCGGCGAATCGGTCGTCGTGGCCCGGCTGCTGTTCGGCGTCTCCCTCTCGGTGGGGCATCCGTGGATCCTGCTCGCCGGGTTGGTGGCCGGGACGTTCGCGATGGCCGGGACGGCGGGGATCATGGCGACGCTGTTCGTCCTGGCCCGCTCGGCCCGTACCTTCCAGAACAGCCTGAGCTATCCCTTCTACCTGCTGGGCGGCGTCCTCGTGCCCGTCGCCCTGCTGCCCGACTGGCTCCAGCCGCTCAGCCGACTCGTCTTCCTCTCCTGGGAGGCGGACCTGCTGAGGGCCGCGATGGACCCGGACCCGGTGCACCACCTGCCCGAGCGGCTGGGGTGGATCGTCGTCCTGGGCGGGCTGGGACACGCGGCGACCCTCCTGCTGATGCGGTCGATCCTGCGCAGAGTCCGGTCCCTCGGAACCCTGGGGTACGCATGAACGCCCTGGCCGGCCGTGCGGCCGTGGTCCGGTACAGCGCGGCCAACGCCTTGGCCGACTTCGCCGCGAGCTACACCTGGTCCACCTGGCTGCTCGGCTGGGTCGCCCGGATGGTCTGCCAGGTGGTGTTCTTCACCCTGGCCGGACGGGTGCTCGGCACCGCGGGCCAGGAGGAGTTCCTGCTGGTCGGCAACGGCCTCATGGTCTGCGTCATCGAGGCCATGCAGGTGGTGGCGTCCACGACGTGGGAGCGGAGGGCGGGCACGCTGCCACTGCTGATCGCCTCACCGGCCGGACTCTTCTGGGTCTTCGTCGGGCGGAGCCTCCAGTGGCTGGCCAGCGGGATCGCGACGTCCTGCATCGCGCTCCTGACGATCAGCCCGTTCTTCGGAGTGGACTGGACGCCACGGCAACTCCTGCTCCTCGTCCCCCTGGTGGCCGCCACCGCGGCAGCCACCTACTGCCTGGGTCTCTTCCTCGCCGCGTTCGTGCTGCGAGCCAGAGAGATGCGCAGCATCGTCTCCAACGTCGCCTACCTGGTGATGATGGCGATCTGCGGGGTGCAGGTGCCCACCGGCTACTGGCCCGGCTGGGTGCGGGCCTTCGCCGAGCTGCTGCCGCTCACCCACGGCCTGCGGGCGGTCCGTGCGCTGCGGGACGGCAGCGCGTGGTCCGGGCAGCTCGCCCCGGTGCTGCTCCTCGGACTGGTCGGGGCCGGCTGGCTCGTGGCGGCCCGGCTGGCGTACGGCCTGTGGGTCGGCCGGGGCCGCAAGGACGGATCGATCGAGTTCTCGTCGTGACCCGCCGAACGGCCCGCTGACCCCCCCTGAACTTCCCCGCCGTCACTGCGACCCGATCCAGGGCGACGGGGATGCCAGAGCAAGACCCCCTACCTGAAGGAGGTGAACAACATGACCCGCAACCACAAGACCGGCCTGCGTCCGCGTCTGGACAAGGTCGTCGTCAAGTCCGGCAAGTGACCCACGTGTGCCGCGGGGGCCTCGGCCCCCGCGGCACCGCGGTCGAGGACCGCGCCCGCATCGAAGGGAGAAGCAGTGACCGACCCGCACACCCATCGGCTTTCCCGGCAGGCGACGGCCTTCGCGTCGACCGACCGCAGCCTGGAGACCACCACGCTCGCCCTGGCCGTCCAGTACGGCTCACGCAACGACCCGCACGCCCAGGGCGGCATCGCCCACCTGCTCGAACACCTGCTGATGACCGCCCCCGTGCCCGGGGGACACTCGCTGACGGAGAGCATCGAACGCCTCGGCGGCCAGTCCAACGCGCTGACCGCCCTGGACGGGATGGTCTTCCACGCACGCGTCCTGAACGCCGACGCGCCCGCGGTGGCACGACTGCTCTGCACGGCCCTGCTCGACCCGAAGCTGGACGACGCGTTGCTGCGGTCCGAACGCCGCGTGGTGCAGCAGGAGCTGACGGCGGCTCAGAACGACCCGGCCGACGTCGTACAGGATGACTTCCTCGCCGAGCTCTTCCCCGGCCACCCGCTCGGCCGCCCGGTCGGCGGGGTGCCCGCCGAACTCGACCGGCTGACCCTGGACGACGTCCGCGAGGCCCACGCCCGGTCCTTCGTCCGTCGGCGCCTCGCCCTGATCAGCGTCGGCGGACTCGCCCCCGACGCCCTGGCGGAGGTGGCATCGGACGTGCTCACCACCCCGTACGCGGACCAGCCGCTGACCGACGAGCCCGTGGCCCTCGACCCGCTGACGCCCGGTCCGGACGAGCACCTCGACTGGTCGGGCGACGGCTTCAGCTGGCTGAGCGCCGGAGGCAGGGCCCCGGCCCTCGACTCCCCGGACCGGTACGCCTACCAGGTGCTCTCCTGCCTGCTGGGCAGCAGCCCGTCCTCGCTGCTCTACCGGCGGCTGCGCAACGACGAGGGACTCGCGTACGCCTTCCAGTCCTGGTCCCGCAGCTACCTGGAAGCCGGTGCCTGGCGGGTGCTGGTGGGCGCCGAGTCCCGCAACGGACCGGCCCTGGTGGCGATCGTCCGGGAGCTGCTCCAGTTCCTGAGTACGGAGGGTCCCGGCGAACAGGACCTGGAAGTGGCCCGGCGGCAGGCCCTCATGGACGGCCTCGTCGACCGTGAAAGCCCCACCGAGCACGCCATCCAGCTCGCAAGCCGCACCCGCGCCGGTTCGGTCGAGTGGTCGATGAGCCAGGAGCAGCGGGCGCTGCGCGCCGTCGGCGCACAGGACGTGGCGAAGGCCGCGGCCCGGATCCTGGAGCAGTTCACCGTGGTGGTGCGCTCCCGTGGGGGGGACGCGTGAACGTCAACGCCACCGCGCAGGCACAGCGGATGCTCTCCGGCCACCCCGCCGCCGACTACCTCAGCATCTGTCAGCGGGCGGGAGTGCTCACCCGCACGCCCGAAGGCGAGTTCTGCGCCGGGGACGCCCCGGAACCGCTCACCCGCGCCCCTCGGTACTTCGTCGAATACGCCCAGTCGCAGCTGATGACCTCGCCGACCGGGCCGGGCCGGCTGCTGGCCGCCGCCGCGCCGCGCGCGGAGGTCGTGCTGCGAGCCACCGCCGACATCGCGCTGCCGGCGCCGTGGGAGCCGCTGCTCACGTACGTGCTCTGGACCGGACCGGCCGGAGCCGACACCCCGCGGAGCACCGACCACAGCGCCATGGACGAGGGCGGCGACATCGGCCTGGCCACCGCCGCGGACGAGCCGTTCGTCCAGCGCTGGATGGAGCAGGCGGTCAGTGACGCGTCGGTCCTCCAGACAGGCACCCGCGCACTGGACGGCGCCGTGCGGGAACAGACCGGGCTGATCCTCGGCCAGCCGGGCAGGCGGTCGCTGATCGCCCGTGCCGACGGGCAGCCGATCGGACACGCCACGCTCGACGAGGAAGCCCTGGACGACATCACCGGCGTGCGCTTCCTCGAACTGATCGACATCCTCGTCGACCCCGGGCACGACGTACGGGCCGTCACCCGTCGCCTCACCCATGCCGCGGTCGAGCGGGCCGACGAGCTCGGGCTGCCGCTGGTGGGCCACGTGGTGCACCAGCTCACGGACCCGGAGCACGGACCGCGTGTGATCGGCTCGCTCACCGCCCGGGGCTGGCGGCCCCTGTGGGTGTACTGGCGGCACCCCGCCAAGGACGCCTGATGACCGCCATCGACCTCGCCACGCTGTACCGCGTCATGGACGTGGACCCGGACGCGCCGCTACGCGTACTGCTGCGCAAGGCCCGCGCCCTGTCGCCCTCGCTCCCGGGCCTCGTGCTCTCCGCCGCTGTGGCCGAGGGGGCAGAACTCGGCACCGGCTCGGCCGACGAACTGCGCCGGGTCACCGCTCGGGTGGACGCCTACCGGCGGATAGCCGAGCACTGCTCCACCGCGTACGGCGCGCGTTCCGTCAAAGGGGTGTCGCTGCTGGAGCGGTACCCGGCCCGGCTGCTGCGGGGCATGGGCGACCTGGACCTGGTCCTGCCCGACGAACAGGCGCTGTGGCGGTCCGTCGCCCACATCATGGCCACCCACCCGGTGACCGAGGTGGCGGTGTCCGTCATCGACGGGGCGCGGCGCCACATCCTCGCCACCCCGCGCTGGCCGGCCGAGGACCCGGTGCTCGACCCCGAGCTGAAGGTGGACCTCACCACCTTCGCCTTCGCCGGCGACCACGCGACGGTCCCGCTGCGCCCCGCGCTGCCCGCCGACCCGGTCGTGGCGGACCTGCTGATGCTCGCCGACGAACGGACCCAGCGCCCCTTCAACGTCAAGGACGCGCTGGACACCACGGTCCTGACGGGAGGGGCCGACGCCCCGTCCGCGGCGGCCCTGGCAGCGGCCGCGCGTGACTTCCGCCTCGCCCCCGAGCTGTGGGAACTGCTGCGCAGGACCCACGAGCTGACCGGTGCGCCACCGGAGTCGAGCTGGGCGGGGCTGCCCGAGGCGGCGGCGGCCGAAGAGGCCCTGCGCACCGCCAGGGGCGCGGCCGGCGGCACCGAACCGGACGACACCGAGGCCCGCATGGCGGCCGGACTGCCCGTCCACGGCTTCCCGCTGCGGTTCCGCTCCCGGCCGCACTGGCAGCGGGCCCGGATCTGCCGCGCCGCCGGCTGCGTGCTGCTGCGCACGCCCGTCTCGGACCATCTGCTGGTCGGCGGGGGCCAGGTGGCCGTGGAGGACTACCACCGGGCGCTGGCCGCGGTGGGCGAGCTGCCGGACTGACACTTCCCGCTTCATCAACATCGGAGAACGACCATGACCACTGCCCTGACTCCCCGCGGCGCGGACGAGGTCCGCGCCCTGCCCTACGTCGCCCTGCTCGCCCTCCTGGAGGAGGCCAACCTGCCGCCCGGCGGCCTGGACTCCGTACGCCGGATCTGCCAGGAGGCCCATCTGCGCCCCGGCCTCGACGTGCTGCACGCCGGATGCAACGCGGGCTTCCTCAGCCGGGAGGTGGCGCGGCGCACGGGCGCCTCGGTGCTGGGCATCGACATATCCCCGGACATGGCCGATGCCGGGAACCGGCGGGCGGCCAAGGAGGGCCTCGCCGGGTCGGTGCGCCACGAGAACCGGGACATGCGGCGCAGCGGCCTGGCCGACGCCTCCTTCGACGTGGTGCTCTCCGGCGGCGCGCTCGCCTTCGTGGACGGCAGGGAGCAGGCCGTCCAGGAGTGGCTGCGCGTGGTCAAGCCGTACGGTCTGCTCGCCGACGTCGAGCTGTACTACGCCAAGGAGCCCCCGCGGCAGGTGCTGGGCAAGGTCGCGGAGATGATCGAGGTCGAGGTGCCGCGCTACGACCGCGACTACTGGGTCGATCTCTTCACGCACGAGCGGCTGCAGCCGTACTACCGGCACGACGCGGAGGCCGGGGCCCGTTCCGACAGCGAGGTCGACGACTACTGCGCCGCGATGGTCCGGCGCAGCGCGGCCGACTGGGCGCCGGACGCCCAGGAGGCGCTGCACGAGCGGCTCCTGGAGATCTTCCGCGCCTTCAACGAGAACATGAAGTACCTGTCGTACACGCTGTTCGTGCACCGCGTGGTGCCGGAGGGCGACGAGCCGACGCTCTACCTCTGATGGCCCGCCCACCCCGGCAGGCCGAGCTGACCAGCGGCCTGCCGCAGCTGGCATACGTGAACGACCGCCTGACGGTGGACCGCACCCTGGACCTCACCGAGCTCCTGGAGCGGTCGGAGCACCCGGTCCTGCTCTATCTCACCGGGCGGGCGACCGCGAACCTGCGGGCCCTGCGCGAGTCCTTCGAAGCTCACTTCAGCCGGGTCAAGGTCTTCTTCGCCCTCAAGTCCTGCTACGTACGACCGGTGGTCGAAGCACTGCTCGCCGAGGGCGCGGGGCTGGAGGTCATGTCCCACCTCGAGCTGCGCCTCGCCTCGCAGCTGGGCTGCGCGCCCGACCGCGTCGTGGCCAACGGCGTGGGCCGCAGCCCGAGGCACGCCGCCGAGGTGACCGGGGGCGCCGGTCTGGTGGTGGTCGACAACCCGGAAGACCTGGAGGAGGTGTCCCGGGCCGCGGTCGCCCGGGGGACCGTGGTGCCGATCGGCCTGCGGGTCACGCCCGAGGCCGACACGGAGCGGTTCCTCGGGCGCGGCGGCAAGGTGGGCGCCGACTGGGCCGGGGGCCGGTTCCTCGACCTGCTCGACCGGGCCCTGTCCGCACCGGGTGTGGAGGTCGAGGCACTCCACGCGCACCAGCTCACCCACGGCGCCGACCTGGCCCAGTACCGCGCCTGCCTGCGCGGAGTCGCCGAGGTGGCGGCCGAGGTGGAGCGGCTGCGCGGCCTGCGGTTCGAGGTGATCGACATCGGTGGCGGCCTCGACACCCGCTACCTGCTGCACCGCGGCGGCCTGGACGCACCCGACTTCGCGCGGGTGGCGGCCGAGGAACTCGCAGCCGTCGGCTACGACTTCGAGCTGTATCTGGAACCCGGCCGCTACGTGGTGGCGGACGCCGCGATCGGCCTCACCCGGGTCACCGGGGAGAAGCCGGGCGACGCCTCCCGATGGCGGATCGCCGACCTGGGATCCAACATCCTGATCCCGCTGCCCGACATCAGATACGAGCCGGTGCCGCTGGCCTGGCCGGAGCCGCAGGAGCCCTGGGCGACCTACCACGTGGCGGACGGGACCTGCGCACCCTCGGTGCTGGCCCGGCAGGTACCGCTGCCCACCGGGCCGTCCGGCCGCCGCCTCGCCGTGCTCAACTGCGGCGCCTACACGTCTGTGTTCGCCGAGTGCTGGGCCTTCCCCCTGCCGGAGGTGCTGGCCTGGGACGGGGCACGGCTCACCACCGTGTTCGGCGAAGAGGACCAGGCCCGGATGTTCGAGAGCGTCCACGGCTACCGGCTCGACCTGTCACTCGCCCCCCTGTCCCGCTAGCACACCGGAGACCCCAATGATCGAAACCTTCGCCCCGCAGCCTCGAACCATCGCACCGCCGCGGCTCTGGGACGACGCCGAAAGCCACTTCCACGCGGCCATCGACTCTCCCTGGTACCGGCTGATCACCCAGCTGAACGCACTGCTGGTCGAGCAGACCGCCGACTTCTACCGGGAACGCGGGATCTCCCCGGTCCTGATGCCGGTGACGGTCGGCTCGGTGTCCAGCCCGATGGGCCTGGGCAGCGACAGCCTCCCGGTCGAGGTCGACCTGTTCGAGGACCGGACGTATCTGGCCGACTCCATGCAGTTCCAGCTTGAGTTCATGCTCCGGCACGGGCTGGCCGGCGCCTACTACGTGATGCCGACCTTCCGCGGCGAGACCCCGGACAGCAGCCACCTGAACCAGTTCTTCCACTCCGAGGCGGAGATCGTCGGCGGCCTCGATGACGTGATGCGCCTCGTCGAGGCGTACGTCCTGAGGCTGGCCCGCGCCGTGCTGGCGAGCAAGGTCACCGACGCGGTGGGCGGCGCCGCAGGCACGCTGCGCCACCTGGAAGAACTGGCCGCTCGGGACTCCTTCCCGCAGATCACCTTCGCCGAGGCGCGCCACCTGCTCGGCGACGCCTGCTTCACCGAGGTCGTGGACGGCGTCCCCGCCATCACCCGGGCCGGCGAGCAGCAGTTGATCAAGCACTACGGCGGTGTCGTCTGGCTGACCCGCCCGCACCGTCTCGCCGTGCCGTTCTACCAGGCCGGCGACGCGGACGGCACCGCGCGCTGCGCCGACCTGCTCCTGGGCGTCGGCGAGGTGGCCGGCTGCGGCGAGCGGCACGCCACCGGCGCGCACGTGCTGGCCGCGCTCGCCGAGCACGGCGTCGCCCCGGCCGAGTACGAGTGGTACGTGCGGATGCGCGAGAGCCACCCGCTGCGCACCGCGGGCTTCGGCCTCGGCACCGAACGGCTGCTGCTCTGGATGCTCCAGCACGGCGACATCCGTGACCTGCACGTCATGCCGCGCCTGCGGGGACAGCATTCGTGGCTGTGACCCAAGCCCCGCGGCGTCCGCCCGCGCTGCGCCGAGGCGATGTGGTGGGCCTGGTCTCGCCCTCGGGGCCGCTCGCGGCCCGCTGCCCCCGGCGCCTGGACCGGGCGGTCCGGGCGCTGGGCGACGCGGGGTTCGAGGTGCGGCTCGGCAGATCGCTCGCGGCCGACACGGGGGATCGGGCCGGGAGCGCGCGGGAACGGGCCGACGACCTGATGGACCTGGTCGCGGACGACCGGGTGCGGGCGGTGTTCGCCACGGTCGGCGGATCGGGCGCCGACGAGCTGATCCCGTACCTCGACGCCGAGGTGTTCCGCGGCCACCCCACCCTCCTCGTCGGCTACAGCGACTTCACCTCGGTGCTCCTCTGGGCGCACGAACGGGCCGGGACGCAGGCCTGCTACGGTCCCGCCGCCCTGCCGCAGTTCGGCGAGCCGGACGGCATCGACCGCTACGGCCTCGCCGCGCTGCGGCAGGTGTTGTCGGCACCGCTGCCCGCGGGTCCGCTGCCGAGCAGCGACACCGTGGTGGTCGAGTACCGGGAGTGGGACCGCGACGACGACCGGGCCCGGACCCGGCTGGCCGCCGGAGCACGGCGGATTCTGACGCCGGGGCAGGCCGAGGGCCCGCTGCTGGCCGCGAACCTCTCCTGCCTGGCCGACACGGTGCGGCGCGGCGGCCGGGTCCCGCGCTGCGAGGGCCGGATCGTGCTCCTTGAGGAGTCCGACACGGCCGACCGGGACCGCCTGCTGCGCAACCTGCGGACGCTCGGCGGGACCGGCCTCGTGGAGCAGGCCGCGGGCATCGGCTTCGGCCGGTTCGCCCAGACCTGCAACGGGCTGTGGGACCACGCCGAACTGCTCGCCACGCTGGCCCGGTGGACGGCCGCGGCACCGGGGCCGGTCGTCGCGGATCTCGAGTTCGGGCACACCGACCCGGTACTCACCCTCCCGCTCGGCGTGCGCACGCGGCTGACCGCCCGGGACGAGGTCGAACTGCGGCTGCTGGAAGCGGCGGTGACCCCATGACCCCGGCGACGGACCCGCTGCCGACCGGGGCCATGCTGAGCTGGGCGCGGCACGTGGTCGGCCCGGTGGGGGAGCCCACACTGCTCTCCCGCTCCAACAGTCTCCTGTGGCGGCTTCCCGGTGCGCGGGGCGACTACGTCCTCAAGCACCTCACCGACCCCTCCAGCGATCTCGAAGCCGAGACGGCGCTCCTGGCGGCGCTCCCGCCCCACGCCCCGTTCCGGCGTCCGCTGGCCGTGCGCCGCCTGGCGGACGGCAGCGCGCTGACCCTGGCCGCATACGTCGAAGGACCCTGCCTGGCCGACGTGTTGGCCACCGCCCCGACGGCCACGGCACAGGACTGGGCCGGGCAGTGGCACGCCATGATGCGGCTTGTGGCGGCCCGCCCGGCGAGCGGATTCGGCAAGGCCGACGCCCGCGGACACGCCGAGCACCGCACCTGGAGCGGCTTCCTCAGCGCCTACCTGGAGCGCCAGCGCCGCAAAGCACCTCGCCTCGCGGCACTGCGGTACGCCCCCCTGGCCGAGACGCTGACGCGCCTTCGAGCACCGCTGGACCGCGCCGCCCCCGTACCGACCCTGCTGTCCGCCGACGTCAACCACCGCAACTTCCTGGTCACGGCGGACGGACTGCACTGCGTCAACGTGCCGGTGCTCTGGGCGGGTGACCCGGCGGCCTGCTACGGCGAGGCCCTGGTCCACTGGGACGGCAGCCACGGAGCGCGGCGCCTGGTGGAGCTCTCGGGAGCGCCCGCCTGGCGGCTGCACTGGTACGCGGCCTTCCACGCGTACGTCATTCTCGCCTTCGTCGAGCGGTTCAGCCCGGAGCCGCTGGCCGAAGCGCGTCCCTGGGGAGGACGCAGCCCGCTGCTGTCACTGCTGGACCGGCACCTGACCGCTCTGCGCGCCTCCCTCGTCCTATCCGAGGAGACGGCATGCCGGTAGCACGCAAACCCCGCTCGGCGGGCTTCTTCAACTTCGACGAGCACGACCTGGCCGAGATCGCCCGCGCCTACGGGCTGCGCACGGCGGACGCGTTCTACCCGATCCTGCTGGACGGGGAGACCGCGACGCTCCTCGAGGTGCGCTCGGCGACCAGCCGCAAGGCCATGATCGAGGACGAGGGACGGCGCTGGTTCCTCAAACAGATCCCCTGGTACGCGCAGGACGAACAGCAACTCGACTTCAGCCACGCCTACCAGGCGGCGGCCCACCGCGGCACCGGACTCGCCCCCGCGATCCGCAGGACGCTGGACGGCGCGAGCCGTCTGCGCCTGGGCGGCAGCGTCTTCGTCCTGTTCGAGCACGTGAAGGGCGTGCGCCACACCGGCGGTGTCGCCCAGCTGCACAGCGCCGGAGAGGCCTTGGCCAGGCTGCACGCCTGCGCGCCGAGCCTGGACGCGGCCCCCGGCGAGGACTATCTGCGCCTGGTCGCGGACCATCTCGCACTGGCCGCCGACACCAGCGACCCGTCGCTGCGCCCGCTGGTCGAACTGCTGGGCGGAGAACTGGCCCACGCGCGGCAGGAGCTGCACCGGGCCGGCTGGGAGCAGCTGCCCCAGACGGCCGTGCACGGCGACGTCAACCCGTGGAACCTGCTCTTCACCGAGCGGGGACAGGTCACCGCCGTACTGGACTTCGACAACTGTGACCGGGGCAGCCGTCTGCGCGACCTCGCCGAGGCCGTCCTGACCTTCGGCGGCCTGGCCTACGACCAGGACTCGACCGCCTTCGCCCGGCCGTTTCGCTGCGAGGTCCGCGCAGAGCGGGCCGGCCGGCTCGTCGCGGGCTACCGCGGGGCCTCCCCGCACCCCTTCACGGAGGCCGAGCTGCGCTGCGCCGACCCGCTCCTGCGGACGGTGTTCGTGGAACTCGCGGCCCTCGGGGTGATCAAGGGAGAGCTCCACGGCTCCGACGAGGGGTACGTGCGGCAGTGGCTGGGCGAAGCACCCCGGCTTTCGCTCTGGCTGCGGGAGACGGAAGGGGCACGCGCATGAGGACCGACCGGATGACGGAGTCCACCCGGGTCGTCCTCGTGGGCGGCGGAAAGGGCGGGGTCGGCAAGTCCACCGTCGCCGCAGCGCTCGCCGAGCGGCTGGCCGAGCGGTCGCGCGTCGCGCTGCTCGACGCCGACCTGTCCGGCCCCAGCCTGCCCACCCTGCTGGGCCTCACGGACCGTCCCAGGGTGGTGGACGGCAGGATGCTGCCGGTACCGGCCGGACGGCTGGGCGTGATGTCCACCGGCCTTCTCGGCCCCGCCGACAAGGCGTTCACCTGGCGCGGACCGCTGCTGCGGGGCATCCTCCGGCAACTCCTGAACGAGGTGGCCTGGGGGCCGCTCGACTTCCTGGTCGTCGACCTGCCCCCGGGCAGCGGTGAGATCCACACCGCCCTCCTCGACCTGGTGACCCCCTCGGCGGCGGTCGTGGTGACGACTCCCCAGCCGCTGGCCGTCGCGGACACCCGCCGGTTCCTCTCCTTCCTCGCCGAACAGGTCCCCGTCGTCGGCGTGGTGGAGAACATGTCCGGCATCGAATGCCCCCAGTGCCACCGGCACAGCGAGACCCCCGCCGCCGGAGCGCGCCCCGCCTGGCCGGCCGAGACGTTCCGGCTGCCCATGGTGCTGGGCGAGCAGCGCCCGTGGACCGCGAACCCGGCCTTCCGGCAGACCATCGACGACTTGGCGGACCGGCTGCGCGACCGGTGCCCGGCCGCCCCCGTACCAGCAGAGGGAACAGCATGACACTGGATCTGGAGACCCTGGTCGCTCCGCTGACCGCCGCCGAGTTCCTCGACCGGAACTGGCCGGGGAGCCCGTACACCACCGACGGCGACCCGGAGCGGCTGGCCGAGCTGGCCGCCGTCCCGGCCCTCGCCTCGAACGCCGCCGTCCTGGACGCCTACCGTGCCACCGTGTCGCTGCTGCGCACCGACGGGGTCAGCGCACGGGTGCCCGACGGCCCCACGGCGGCCCCGCTGCTCGCCGCCGGCTTCACCTGCTACCTGCGCCGCGTGGAGGAGCACATCCCGCAGCTGCGGGCGATGGCCGAGGCGGTGGCGCACGACCTGGGCATGCCGGCGACGTCAGTGACCTGCGAGATCTTCTGCTCCGCTGACAGCAGCGGGGTGTCCATGCACAGCGACCACGACGTGAACTTCGCCCTGCTGCTGCGCGGGCACAAGCGCTGGCGACTGGCACCCAACGAGCACATCAGGAACCAGACCGGGGTCTGCCTCCCGGGCAACCGGCGACAGCGCGAGGAGGACCAGCTCGCGCTCGCCGACCGGCTGCCCTTCCCGGACCGGCTGCCCGACGACGCGCTCAGCGTCGACGTCGGGGCGGGCGGCCTTGTCTTCCTGCCCCGCGGGTGGTGGCACGAGACCCAGGCGCAGGGCGAGTGCCTCCAGGTCAACTTCGTGGTCAAGGGACCCGACTGGACCTCCGTCCTGGTCCAGGCGCTGACCAGTCGGCTGACCGGAGACCCACGGTGGCGGGCCCACGCCTACGACGTGTGCGCCGCGGGGGAGCGCGGCGAGCGGGCGGCAGCCGTGTTCGCCGACCTCCTGAAGGGGCTGAGCGGCGACTTCGCCGCCGCCGATCCGGCCGACCTGGCCGAGCGCCTGCTCGCCGACTCCGGGCTGCTGCCCGCGGACCGGGCCGGGGTCCGATGATCCTCGTCCGCTCCGCCGCGTCCGGCGGTGTGCTGGTCACCGGGAACCCCGCCGACCTGGCCGGTCTCACCGCCTCCTTCCAGGGGTTCCTGACCGTCTCGCCCGCCCCGTCCGGGCCGGCCGCCCACCCACTGGTCGCGCTCACCGACACACCCCCCGAGGGCGCGCGGTGGGAGCGCCTCGTCTTCGCCTCGCGATTCGAACCCGACAGGGTGCTGTACGTCGACCACGAGCGGCGCGCGGTGACCGTCTGCGGTCCCGCGGGAGCATGGCGGACCCTGCAGGCACTGCGTACGATCCGCAACCTGCTGCGCTGGCAGGCGTTCACCGCGGGCCAGCTCTTCCTCCACGGCGGCATGGTGGCCTTCGACGGCCGGGGCACCGCCTTCCTGGGCGGGAAACGGGCCGGGAAGACCTCCTCGATCCTCTCGGCGCTCCTGGCCGGCGGCGCCTCGTTCGTCTCCAACGACGACCTCACCGTCGAACTGACCGAAGACCACGCCCCGACCGGGCACGGCTGGCCCCGCAGCGTCAACGTGCGGGCCGACACCCTGGTGTCGTTGGAGTCCGTACGGCCGGGCATCACCGAGCGGGTGCTGGCGGCGAGCCATCCGACCAACGGCTGGGACGGCGAGCACCGCTCCGGCAACGGCGGGCTGCCGCGGAGCGTGTGGACCTACCCCGCCGAACTCGCCGCCGAGCTGGACTTCCCGCTGGTCCCACGGGCACGGCTGACCGCGCTCGTACTGCCCCGGTTCGACGCGGACAGGGCCACGCCGGAACTGGAGCGGATCACTCCCGACGAGGCCGGGGAACTGCTCCGCCCGCATGTCGAGACCGCCGCCTCGCACTACGACGCCTTCCTCCAGGGCTGGTACTCCGACCAGGGCCCGGCGCGGCGCCAAGAGGCCCTGGACGCCTTGCTGGAGCTGCCCGCCTACCGGCTGCACCAGGACCTGCCCTCGCTCACCGCGGCCGCACGGCTGGTCCGTACCGCCGTCCTCAACGAACCCACGGAGACGTGATGCAGTACTACCTCAGCGTGAGCCACACGGACATGAGCGCCCGCCGAAGCCGCTGGCGGGACCCGGCACGCCGCGCCGAGCGGCCCGTCGTCAAACAGCTCGGCACCGCACAGGCCGCCACCGACTTCCCCGGCGGCCTCGTGGCGCTGGTCGGCGATGACGGGCAGGTGAGGCGGTCGGTCCCGCTGTGGGGTGTGGAAGGGCTGCTGCCGCTCGACGGACAGCTCCTGGCGGCCTGCCCCTGGGGGATCAGCAGCCTGGACCCCGACCTCACCGGCGCCGCACCGTATCTGTCCGCCCCGTGGTGCAACTACCTGCACTCGATGCGCCCGACGGAGGGCGGCGGCCTGCTGGTCGCCTCCACCGGCGTGGACCTGGTGGCGGAGGTCACCGGACGGGCGGAGGAGCCGAGCTGGCAGTGGTGGGCGACCGAGAACGGATACCCGAAGGACGCCACCGGCGAGGTGCGGGACCTGGACCGCACCGTGGACCACCGCGGCCTGAACTACGACACCAAGCTGCACACCACGCACGTCAACTCCGCACTCCCGCTGGACGCGGACCGGGTACTCGCCACCTTCTTCCACCAGGGCGCGCTGATGTGCATCGACCGCGGCACCGGGAAGGCCGTGCCGCTCCTGGAGGACCTGCGCAGGCCGCACGCGGTGCGTCGGCTCGACGACCAGCACCTGACCCTCGTCGACACCGGGCGCGGCCAGGCCCTGGTGGTACGCCTCGGGCCCGAGCTGCAGGCCGAGGTGGTGAGCCGGGTCGACGCCGGGACGACCTGGCTGCAGGACGCCTGGTTCGACGGAGAGCGCTGGCTGCTCGTGGACGGGGCCAACTCCCGCGTGGTGCACGCCGACGCGGCGGGGCGCACGCTCCGCGTGGACCGGTTCGACCTCGACTGGCGGCTGTACGAAGCCGTACCGGTGGTCCGCTGAGATGCGTTCCCCGAGCCATCTGGAGGCGCTGGAGGCGGAGTCGGCACACATCCTGCGCGAAGTGGCGGGGGAGTTCGAGCGGCCGGTGATCCTCTTCTCCGGCGGCAAGGACTCGATCGTGATGCTGCACCTGGCGCTCAAGGCGTTCGCCCCGGCGGCCGTCCCCTTCTCCCTGCTGCACGTCGACACCGGACACAACTTCCCCGAAGTGCTCGCCCACCGCGACCGCGTCGTCGCCGAGCACGGGCTGAGGCTGCACATCGCCCGCGTCCAGGACTTCATCGACGACGGCCGGCTGCGGGAACGCCCGGACGGCACCCGCAATCCGCTCCAGACGGTCCCGCTGCTCGACGCCATCGCGACCCACGGGTTCGACGCGGTCCTCGGCGGCGGCCGCCGTGACGAGGAGAAGGCCCGCGCCAAGGAACGCGTCTTCTCCCCGCGCGACGAGTTCGGCACCTGGGACCCGCGCCGCCAGCGCCCCGAGCTGTGGACCCTGTACAACGGCCGGCACCTGCCCGGTGAACACGTCCGGGTCTTCCCGCTGGCCAACTGGACCGAGCTCGACGTCTGGCAGTACATCCAGCACGAGGGCATCGAACTGCCGGCGATCTACTACGCCCACGAACGCGAGGTCTTCGCCCGGGACGGCGTGTGGCTGACCGCCGGAGAGTGGGGCGGGCCCAGGGGGCACGAGACGGCCCGGCGCCGCCGGGTCCGCTACCGCACGGTGGGCGACATGTCCTGCACCGGGGCGATCGAATCCGACGCCGTCACCGTCGCCGAGGTCATCACCGAGATCGCCGCCAGCCGGCTCACCGAGCGCGGCGCGACCAGGGCGGACGACCGGCTCTCCGAAGCCGCCATGGAAGACCGCAAGCGCGAAGGGTACTTCTGAGCATGAACACGAAGCCGCCTCACCTGCGGATCGCCATGGCCGGTTCCGTCGACGACGGCAAGTCCACTCTGGTCGGCCGTCTGCTCCACGACTGCAGGGCGGTGCCGGCGGACCAGTTCTCGGCCGTCGTCCAGGCCTCGCTCCGACGCGGCCTCGACGCGCCGGACCTGGCGCTGCTCACCGACGGCCTGCGGGCCGAACGCGAGCAGGGCATCACCATCGACGTGGCCTACCGCTACTTCGCCACGCCGCGCAGGAGTTTCGTCCTCGCCGACACCCCCGGCCACGCGCAGTACACCCGCAACATGGTCACCGGCGCCTCCACCGCCGACCTGGTCGTGGTGCTGGTCGACGCCCGCAACGGAGTGGTCGAGCAGACCCGCCGCCACACCGCCGTCGCCGCCCTGCTGCGAGTGCCGCACGTCGTCCTCGCGGTCAACAAGATGGACCTGGCCGACTACGCCGAGCCCGTCTTCGCGAAGATCGCAGAGGAGTTCGCCCGCTGCGCCGCCGCCCTCGGCATCCCGCGGACCACCGCCGTCCCCGTCTGCGCGACCGTCGGTGACAACGTGGTCCGGCCCTCCGCCCGGATGGACTGGTACGGGGGGCCGAGCCTGCTGGAACACCTGGAAGCCGCCCCCGCGGGCGGGGCGACCGGCGAGGAGAGCGCCCGTCTCCCGGTCCAGTACGTCATCCGGCCCCGGCACGGCGACGTCCGTGACTACCGCGGCTACGCGGGCCAACTCACCGCGGGCACCCTGCGCGTGGGTGACGCGGTGACCGTGCTGCCCGCGGGGCGCGTCAGCTCGGTCGCGGCCCTGGACGTGCTGGGCGCACCGGCCCGGGAGGTGCGGGCCCCGCAGTCGGTGACCGTCCGCCTGGCCGACGACCTGGACGTCTCCCGGGGCGACCTGATCGCGCCCGTCGCCGATGCCCCCCGGGTCACCAGGGACATCGACGCCACCGTCTGCCACCTCGACGAGCGCCCGCTGCGCGCCGGTGACCGGGTCCTGCTCCGGCACACCACCCGGACCGTCCGCGCGGTCGTCACGGACATCTCCTCGCGCCTCGACCTGTCGGACCTCTCCGCACGTTCCGCCCCCGGGCTCCTCGCGGTCAACGACCTGGGGAGGGTGCGCATCCGCGTCGCCGAGCCGCTCGTCGTCGACCCGTACGCCGACCACCGCGGCACCGGGTGCTTCATCCTCATCGACCCCTCTGACGGCGCCACCCTCACCGCCGGTATGACAGCCGAGGCCTGATCCATGAACGCTTCCCACCGCATCGTCGTCATCGGCGCGGGCGCGGCCGGCACCCTGGCCGCGGTCCACCTGCTGGAGCGGGCACGGCGGACGGGCACCGGCCTGGACGTGAGGCTCGTCGACGACGCCGGCACGGCCGGCCGCGGAGTGGCCTACGCCACCGCGGACTCCCGCCACCGCCTCAACGTCCCCTCGGGGCGGATGAGCGCCTACCCGGACCGCCCGCACCACTTCGCCGACTGGCTCGCCGCACGGCTCGGCGGCGCGCCGGAGCCCGACGCGTACGCGCCGCGCGGCCTGTACGGGCAGTACCTCGCCGACGTCCTGGCCGCCGCGGCGCGGACCAGCACCGGTCGGCTGAGCCGGTTGCGGGACCGGGCCGTCGAAGTCACCGAGGACGGGAGCCGCGTCCGCGTCGGACTGCGCTCGGGGGCCGGCCTGGAGGCCGACGCCGTCGTGCTGGCGCTGGGCACCTTCCCGCCCCCGGTGAGCTGGGCCCCGGCGGAGCTGCGCGACTCGTTCCGGTTCGTCCGCGACCCGTGGGTGGCGGGCGCCCTGTCCGGTGTCCCCGATGACCGTGACGTCCTGCTGGTCGGCACGGGGCTGACGATGGCCGACGTCGCCCTCACCCTGGCCCGTCCGGGACGAGTCGTCCACGCGGTGTCCCGCCACGGCCTGCTGCCCCAGGCGCAGGCCGACCGGCTGACGGCGCCCGTCCCGCCGCCGCCGCTGAAGCCGCAGCACGGTCTCGCCGCACTGCGCCGTTCGCTGCTGTGCCACGCCTCTGCCGTCCGGCGCAGCCAGGGGGACTGGCGTCCTGGCATCGACGGCTTGCGGAGCATCACCGCGAACCTGTGGCGCGAGCTGCCCGCCCAGGACAGGGAACGCTTCCTCACCGAGGACCTCAGGCTCTGGGAGGTGCACCGCCATCGCCTTGCCCCGGCCAGCGCCGCAGCGCTCCAGGCAGCCATGGGCGCCGGTCGTGTGGCCGTGGGCCGAGCGGTGGTGGAGCGGGCGGCCGAGCGGCCGGAAGGGCTGCGGGTGGCACTGTCGGACGGCCGGACGCTGACGGTGGGGAAGGTGGTCAACTGCACGGGAGCGAACGGGGACTACCGGCAGGTGGCCGACCCACTGGTCCGCTCCCTGCTGGTCACCGGGCTCGCCCGCCCGGGCCGCCACGGCCTCGGCCTCGCGACGGCCGAGGACGGGCGGCTGACCCCGGCGGACGCCGCGAGGCCCGCGCCCCTGTGGACACTGGGCGCGCCCCGCCGCGGCGACCTGTGGGAGACGACGGCCGTCCCGGAGATCCGGGCGCAGGCCGCGCTGCTGGCCGACACCCTCACCCGGCTGCCGGTTCGGCTCCCAGCAGGGGAGTGAGTACGGTCCGCAGCCGCGCCGCCCCCGTGTAGTGGTGCGCCGCCATGCCGAGCTGCCGGGCGGCGGCGACGTGCTCGGCCGTGTCGTCGACGAAGAGGCACCGGTGGGGCGCGGCGCCGACGCGTTCCGCGGCGAGCAGCAGGACCCGCGGGTCGGGTTTGACCAGTCCGATCCGGGCCGTGTTCACCACCGCGTCCACCGCGCCGGACAGACCGAGCCGGTCGAGGTCGGCCTCAAGGCGGGTGGTGGCGTTCGAGACCAGGGCGACGGGGACCCTTCGGCGCACGGCGGCCACGAGCCGCACCATCTCCGGATCCAGCCGGCCCACAGGCCGCGCCCACGCGTCGACCAGCTCGTCCGCCCGTCGTGCCGACCCGCAGACACCGGCGAGGTCCTGTGCGACTCCCGCGCGCCACTGCTCGTCGCTGACCTGTCCGGTGATCGCGGGAAGCAGCCTGTCCGGAGCGAACGCCGCGGCCGCCAGGGTGCCTTCGGGCAGCCCGTGGGCACGGTCCAGAGCGGGCATCGCATCCGGTGCCCAGATCCGCAGCACACCGTCGAGGTCGCAGAGCACGGCGTCGTAGATAGGTTCCTCCACGGGGCCGATCCTGTCATGTCCCGCACTTCCGTTGGCCATCGGCTCTCCCGCGCGTCCCGTGGCCCGGACACGCTGCCGCGGGCTCGCCGATGGCGGGGGTCCGCCGTGCCGGGCCGTCGGCTCAGAGGGCCGGGCGCGACACGTTCTGCCCTGGTGGCGTGCCCCTTTGCCCCCCTTGGATGATCGGTTAATGTACTGCTCATCAATGCGGCTATCGCGGTCACGCCCTCCCATCCGCGGCATTCGCGGTGTCTCTGCGCGGGGCTGCAGGACAGAGGGGTGGGGGCATGGAAGACGGGCTGTGGTTCGCTGTCCTCGGTGCGGTCAGGGTGACCAGGGGCGGTGCTCCCATAGGGCCGCACTCTCCCCAACAGCAGGCCTTGCTGAGCGCGTTGCTGCTGCGCTCCGGCCGGGGTGCCGCGGCGCACGAACTGATCGCCGCGATCTGGGGCGAGGACGCTCCCAACTCGGCCCTCGCGAACCTGCGGACGTACGCCTGGCGGTTGCGTCAGGCGCTAGAGGCGGACCGCTCCGCACCGACCACCCTGGTGTCGCTGCACGACGGCTACCGCCTCCACGTGTCACCGGAGCGCGTCGACGTGCTCCGGGCCGAACAGCTCGCCGCACGCGCCAGGGCCGCACGGTCCGAGGAGCGGCACCAGGACTGCTGGAACCTGCTGACGCAGGCGATCGGGCTGTGGCAGGGCGAGCCGCTGGCAGGAGTGCCCGGACCGTTCGCCGCACAGCAGCGTGAGCGCCTGAGCGAACTGCGCCTGGCCCTCGTCGAGGAGCGCTTCGCATGTGACCTGCAGTGCGGCAGGGACAGCTTGCTCATACCCGACCTCAACGCCTTCACGAAGGAACACCCGCTGCGGGAACGGCCCTACGGATTCCTCATGCGGGCCCTGTACCGCACGGGCCGGCAGGCGGACGCCCTCGCGGTGTTCGCGCGGGCCCGGCGCCGGCTCGCCGAGGAACTGGGGGTGGACCCAGGACCCGAACTGCACGCGATCCAGGAGTCGATCCTGGCGGGCGACCCGGAGGCCGCGCTGCGCGGCCGGGCGGAGAGCCCGCTCCAGGGGCCCGCGTCCGCCGCCCGCACCTTCGCGCCCAAACCGTACGTCGCGCCCAAGCAACTCCCCGCTGACGCGGCCGACTTCACCGGGCGCGCCGCCGAACTCGACCGACTGTGCTCGGCCCTGACCGCGGCGGAGCGCGACGTGCTGCCGGTGCTGTGCATCACCGGCATGGGCGGCGTCGGCAAGACCACCCTCGCGCTGCGGGCCGCCCACCGGACCAAGCACCTTTACCCGGACGGGCAGTTCTACGCCGACCTGCGGGGCTTCGAGCGGGAACCGGTCGCCCCCGACGCCCTCCTCGGCACCCTGCTCACCGCCCTCGGCGTCCCGGGCGACACGCTGCCCGTGAGCACCGACGACCGGGCCGCGCTCTTCCGCACGCTGCTCGACGGCCGCCGTGTGCTGCTGCTTCTGGACAACGCGCGGGATCTCGACCAGCTCGCACCGCTGCTGCCCGGATCGGCCGGCTGCGCGGTGATCGTCACGAGCCGGACCCAGCCGACCGGACTGCCGACCACCGTCCGGGTGGCGCTCGACACCTTCGACGAGGACGAGGCGTCCTTGCTCCTGGCGCGGATCGTCGGCGCGGAGCGTACGGCCGCCGAACCGGAGGCGGTCGCGGCCCTCGCTTCGGCCTGCGGCCATCTGCCGCTCGCGGTGCGGATCGTCGCCTCCCGGCTCGCCGCCCGCCCGCGCTGGCGCGTGGCGATGATGGCCGAGCGCCTGACGGACGAGCAGCACCGCATCGGAGAGCTGCGGGCCGGCAACCTCGCCGTGGCCGCCGCGTTCTCGCTCAGCCATCAGCAGCTCTCCCCGGCACAGGCACGGGCGTTCGGCCTGCTCGCACCGCTGGCCCGGCACGGCATCGGGCTGGCCGCCGCGGCGGCCGCACTGGGGACGGGCGAGCCGGCGACCGAGGAGGTCCTCGAAGGGCTGACGGACGCGGCACTGCTGGAGTGCCCGCTGCCGGGCCGCTACCACTACCACGCGCTGGTCCGCTCGTTCGCGCTCGACCTGCCGGGCGCCGACGCGGCCCCCCAGGCGCTGGTGGCGCTCCTCGACCATCTGCTCGCAGGCGGACGTGCCGCCTTCCAGCAGATGGTGCCGGGGGACCCGGCCGACGTGATCCTGCAGCCCGCCGCGGCGGCTGGTCCGGCCTTCGCGGACCTGGAGGCGGCGCGCCGCTGGATCGCGGACGAGGCCGAGTCCATCGGCCACGTGGTGCACCTGGTCGCCCAGGATGCCACCGGGGACGGCACGTCCCTGCGGGCGGCCGTCGACCTGCTCGTCGCGCTCAGCCCGTTCGGCAAGGAGATTCCGTACGACCAGCTCGCGGCGGTCGCGGGGGAGGCGGCCGCCACCGCCGCGCTGCGCGGCGACGACCGGGCCCTGGGCCGGGCGCTGTTCGTGTGCGGCAACGCCGCCTTGCAGAGCGGCCGCCTCACCGAGGCCGCGGAGCATACGGCGGCCTCCGCCGCGGCGTGCCAACGGGCCGACGACCAGGTCATCCTGTTCCAGACCCTCAACGACCGCGGGCTCGCCGCCCAGTTCCAGCACCGCTACGAAGGCGCGGTCGCCTACTACGACAAGGCTCTGGTGATCGCCAGGGAACTGGGACAGAGGTCGGGGGAGCTGACCGCCGCCCTCAACGCGGCGCTCGCGCGCGTCTGCGGCGGCCGGGCACAGGAGGCGCTGACGGCCTGCGAGGACGCGCTGGGCGCGCTGCGGGGCCTGGGTGACGTGTCCGGTACCGCCTACGCGCTGTCGCTGAAGGGGCTCGCCCTGCATCACCTCGGCCGGTACGAGGAGGCGCGCGGCGCGTACGAGGACTGTCTGGCCGTGTGCGAGGCGAGCGGGACGCGTGGCCAGGAGGCCAAGGCCAGGCTCTGGCTCGCCGACACGCTCAGGGCGCTCGGTCAGGTGCCGCAGGCGCTCGCCCAGGCGCAGCGGGCGCTCGCGATGTGCGAGGAGCTCGGTGTCCGGCGGGACCAGGGGGGTGCGCTCCTGGTGCTCGCCGAGGTCTTCGCGGACCTCGGCGACACGGCGGTGGCACTGGCCCGGGCCGAGGAGGCGCGGGCCGTCTTTGAGGCGATGGGGCTGCCGGACGCCACCGAGGCGAGCGATCTGGTCGACCGGCTCGCCTCGGGGCAGACGGGCTGAGGACGCGGTCAGCCCTTGCTGTTCCACTCGCTCGGGTCCCCGGCGCCGCCGGCGCCGTTCGTCGTGAGAGGGGTCTGCGGGTCGCTGCTGGACAGGGCCGGCGCGATGTCCGCCTGCGCCGCGGTGGCGGAGGCGGCGACGGCCGGACCCGCGGCAACGGCGAGTACGGCGGTGCCGACCGCGAGGGCCAGGCGGGTGCGGACGGTCCTGGGGCGGGTCGAGCGGATCATGTGCGGTCCCCCGTGGTGGGTGTGGGTCATGCGGTCGGGCATCAGCTTCCTGCAACCGGCTCTAAGGCGGATACACGGGTGACCTATGTGGTCCCGGGTGCCCGTGGAGCGGAGGTGCCGTCCGTTCGCGGACGGCCGCGGGTCTCCGCCTCGTAGGCGTGGACGAACGCGTCGCTGTACGTGACCGGCACCTGGATCAGGACCGGTCCCCGGGCGTCCGCGCTCGCGGAGAGCGCGGCGAGGAGGGCGTCGTAGCCCTCGGCGCGCACGGCGGGCACGCCGTTGGCCTCGGCGAGCCGTACGACGTCGACGGGGCGGCTCGTGGTGGGGGCACCACGGCGGCTGACGCCTTCCCCCGGCGCCCGGACGCTCCGGAACGTGCTGTCTCCGGTGCTGTCCGCGACCACCACGACGAGCCGGAGACCGAGGTGGGCCGCCGTCTCCAGCTCGTCACCGTCGGAGTGGAAGCCGTCGTCTCCGGCGAGGACCACGACCCGGGTCGGGGGGTCGGCGAGCGCGGCGCCCATGCCGAGCGGCAGGCCGGTGCCGACGCCGGCGGGGCCGGACGACGCCAGGTAGTCGCCGGCTGCCGAGGGGGCGAAGTGCACGCCGCCGAGGTGCCCGCTCAGGCCGGTGTCGGCGGCGAGGCGAAACCTCCCGGTCGCCTCCGCGAGGGCGCTGAGGATCTCGGGGCCGCGCAGCGGACCGGTGCGGTTCTCGGGGGCGAGGCTGCCGCCAGGGACCGGCATGTACGGTTCTGGCCGCCGGTAGGCCGTCAGTTCCTGGGCGAGGCGGCCCAGGAAGGCGCCGCACGCCCCGACGAGCGAGGACTCCGCGCCGAACGCGGCGTCGTCCTGGGGCCATTCGGAGAGCGCCAGGACTCGTTTGGGCCCACCGCGGCCGCGCCAGGTGTCCGGGCGGTGCTCCACCGGGTCGTAGCCGACGAGGACGATCAGGTCGGTGTCGGCGAAGACCGCGTCCAGGTACCTCAGTTCGAACAGCACGTCCGCGTACGGGCTGACCACACCGCCGTAGAGATCGGAGGCGACGGGCACGGTGCCGTGGGCGGTGTACGTCGCGGCGACGGGAATCGCGAACCGCTCCGAGAACTCGGCCACGGCTCGGGCGAGCCCGCGCCCGACGACCCCGCCACCGGCGACGATCAAGGGACTGCGGGCGGCGCGGAACGCCCGCACCCACACCTGGACATCGGCCTCGTCCCAGGTGGCGACGGAGCGCCGGATCGGGGGCGGATCCGGTACGGGCGCGGTGGCCGCGCCGCTCAGGACGTCCACCGGAACGCTGACGAACGCGGGCCCGGGGCGGCCGGTGCGGATCGCGGCGATCGCCTCGGTCAGGACGCGGGGCGTGTCGGCGGGGGCGCTGATCTCCGCCGCGTACTTCGTGATCGGACGCATCCGGGCGACGCTGTCGGCACGGGGGTGGACCTCGTCGTGCCCGAGGACGCCGGTCCCGGCGCGGGCGCCCAGGACGAGGATCGGGTCGCGGTCGAGCATGGCCGTGGCGCACCCGGCCGCGATGCGGGTGACGCGCGCGTCCGACGCCACCCAGCAGACCTGAGGGGAGCGGGTGACGCGCGAGGCGCCGATCGCCATGCCGACCGCGGTCACGTCGTGACGGGCCGGCACGAAACGCAGCCGTGCGCAGCCGTCACCGAGCAGGAAGCCGACGCCGTCCGCGTCGCGGTCCGAGGTACCGAAGACACGGGTGAAGCCGGAGTTCCGCAGGATTTCCGCTATCTGGTGGGACACGTGCACGGCGATCTGGCCTTCCTGGCGTTCGGAGAGGTCGGAGCGGCACCACCACGAAGAGGCCCTCGCAAGGACGGCGAGGCCCCCTTGCCCCGCAGACGCGCCTTCCGACTCCCCGTACGCGCAAGCTGTCCCGGCCTCACCGCCGACGCGAGGCCGAGGCGTGCACTGAACGCTAGGGAGAAGTGATCTATCCCTGATATGCGACGAATATATGGATTCGGGGCACGGCATGTATCACGTGACCGTGACCGTGACCGGCGTCGTCTCCGCCGCGTCCCCGATCGGGCACCCGCCGACCGGAGCCGCGCGTCACGGTGCAGGGTGCCCGGCCAGGGCGAACGGGGCGGCCACGGCGAGGAAGCGCCCGCCGTGCGACGCCGCATCGAGCCTCAGCCGTACGCGCGGGGCGTGGGCGGCCGGCGCACCCGGGCCGCGCGCGGCATGTCCGCGGTCATCTCCCGGTGCGCCTCGACGATCACCTTCCCGAACGCGGACCGGTAGCGGGCGCCGGATACAGGCGGAGCATCCGACCGATCACGCGGGCACCGCCGGGCCGTCGGCCGCCAGCCGCCGCCTGACTTCCGGGGCGATGGCGTACCCGTGCCGGGGCGCGTTCGCCGGCGCGGTCAACGGCAGCAGTGCCGGTTCCTGCGTCCCTCGCTCACTCGCGGCAGCAGAGCATTCCGCCCCGCGGACCATCAGCACGCACGGCCGAACGGCCCGGGCGTCCGAAGGAGCTGCCCATGCCGCGTGCGAGGGCGGTGCTCGCCATGGGAGTCTGTCTGTCGTGAGCCCCGAGGCAGACCCGGGGACTCGTTGTGACCCCTTTTAGGGCCCTTGCGCGCCCTAACCGCATGAATGGCTGATTGATCATGCTGCGTACCATGTTCAAGTCCAAGATCCACCGTGCCACCGTGACCCAGGCCGACCTGCACTACGTCGGCTCCGTCACCATCGACGCCGACCTCCTGGAGGCGGCGGACCTGCTGCCCGGGGAGCTCGTGCACATCGTCGATGTCACCAATGGTGCCCGCCTGGAGACGTACACCATCGAGGGGGAGCGCGGCAGTGGTGTCATCGGGATCAACGGCGCGGCCGCGCACCTCGTGCACCCCGGCGATAAGGTGATCATCATCAGCTACGCCCAGGTCGACGACGCCGAGGCCCGTGCGCTGCGGCCGCGGGTCGTGCACGTCGACGAGGGCAATCGCGTCGTGGCCCTCGGTGACGACGCCGCCGCACCGGTGCCGGGCGACCCCGACATGGCGCGCTCGCCGCAGGCGGTGGCGCGCGCCTAGCGGCGGCACCCGCGACGGCGGTACGGCCTACGGCGCCCGGCCGGGCGCGGCGAGGAGCAGCGGCGATGAGTGACACCGAGGCGGCCGGGCGGCCGTTCGGGATCCGGGACGACCGGGCGCGCGGCGTCCTGCTCGCCGAGGAGGACGGGCGGACGGTCGGGCAGATCGTCTACTTCACCCTGGCCGATCCCGCGACCGCGCCCGAGCCTGCGACCGCGCCCGATCCCGCGACCGCGCTCGTGCCCGTGCACACCGAGGTGCCGCCCGCCCACGAGGGCCGCGGCATCGCCGGCGCCCTGGCCGCGGAGCTGTACGCGCTCGCGGCCCGCGAGGGCCGCGCGGTCGTGCCGCTGTGCCCGTACGTCGCCAAGTGGGCCGAGCGGCACCGGGCCCCGGCGCCCGCCGCCGCTCTCGTCGAGGCCGCACTCGCCAAGGTCGAGGAGGACCCGTCGACATGGTGACCCTCGCGCTCCTGCACACCTCGCCCGTCCACGTGCCGGTCTTCGACGCGCTGCGGGACGAGGACCACCCGGGGCTCGCGCTGCGCCACCTCGTGCACGAGGGGCTGCTCGACCGCGCCCGCCAGGAGGGTCCCGAGGCCGTCGCGGACCAGCTCGGGGCCGTCCTGGAGCGGGCCGTCGCCGACGGCGCGGGCGCCGTGCTGTGCACTTGCTCCACGATCGGCGGCGTCGCCGAGGCCCGCGCCGCCGCGCTCGGCGTGCCCGTGCTGCGCGTCGACCGGCCCATGGCGGCCGCCGCCGTCACGGCGGGCCCGGCGGTCACGGTCCTCGCCACGGTCGCCAGCACGCTGGCGCCCACCGTCGCGCTCCTGGAGGAGGAGGCCGAGCGGGCCGCGCGCCCCGTCGACGTGCGCACCGTCGTGGTGGACGGCGCGTGGGAGCGCTTCGCGGCCGGGGACCAGGACGGATACGTGGGTCTGATCGCCGCCGCTGTCGAGCGGGTGGCCGCCGACGGCGCCGATGTCGTCGTGCTCGCCCAGGCCTCGATGGCGGACGCCGCCGCGCGCTGCGCCGTCAGGGTGCCGGTCCTCGCGAGCCCGCGCCCCGGGCTGCGGGCCGCCGCCGCGCTGTGCGGGCGGCCTGGCTCCTAGGGGACGCGCACGCCGCCGGGATGCGTGGACTCGGCGCGCGGGGGCACGCGAGGCGGGAGAGAGTGGAACCGGCCGACGCGCCTCCGCTCCGCGGGGGCCGGCCGCCCCTCGCTCGCACGAGACGTACGGGAGGAACCATGACCAGTCCGTTCCCCGACCCCGTCCCGCCCGGGCCCACGCCCGGCCCGCGGCCCGACCCGGTGCCCGCGCCGCCGCCCGACCCGGGTCCCGCCCCGGGCCCGGTGCCCGTGCCGCAGCCCCCGCCGTCCCCGGTGCCGAAGCCGCCGGGCCCGGACCCCGTACCGGAGCCGGACCCGACGCCCGAGCCGATGAGCCGGTAGCCGCTACGCCTCGACCTCGGAGCGGTCGCCGCCCCACAGCGTGTGGAACGAGCCCTCGCGGTCCGTCCGGCGGTAGGTGTGCGCGCCGAAGTAGTCCCGCTGCCCCTGCGTGAGCGCGGCGGGCAGCCGCTCCGCGCGCAGCGCGTCGTAGTAGGCGAGGGCCGCGGCGAAGCCCGGCGCGGGCACGCCCTGCGTGGTCGCGGCGACGAGCACGGCGCGCCAGTCGTCCTGTGCCGCGCCGATCTCGCGCGCGAAGCCCTCGTCGGCGAGGAGGCTCGGCAGGTCGGCGCGCGCGTCGTACGCGGCGCGGATGCGGTCGAGGAACGCCGCCCGGATGATGCAGCCGCCGCGCCAGATCGAGGCGACCGCGCCCAGGTCGATGTCCCAGCCGTACTCCGCGCTGCCCGCCGCGATCTCGTGGAAGCCCTGCGTGTACGACACGATCTTCGAGGCGTACAGCGCCTGCTCGACGCGGTCGGCGAAGGCCGCCGCCTCCTCCTTGGACAGCGGCTCGGCGGCCGGGCCCGCGAGGCCGCGCGAGGCGGCGCGCAGGTCCGTGTGCCCCGACACGGAGCGGGCGAACACCGCCTCGGCGATGCCCGACACCGGCACGCCCAGGTCGAGCGCGATCTGCACGGTCCAGCGGCCGGTGCCCTTCTGCTCGGCCTGGTCCGCCACGACGTCCACGAACGGCTTGCCCGTCGCGGCGTCCACGTGCGCCAGGACCTCGGCGGTGATCTCGATCAGATAGGAGTCGAGCCGCCCCCGGTTCCAGGTGCGGAAGATGTCGGCGATCTCGGCGGGGGAGTAGCCCGCGACCTCGCGGAGCAGCTGGTACGCCTCGGCGATCAGCTGCATGTCCGCGTACTCGATGCCGTTGTGCACCATCTTCACGAAGTGGCCCGCGCCGTCCGGGCCGATGTGCGCGGTGCAGGGGCTGCCGTCGGCGGCCTTCGCGGAGATCTTCTCCAGCATCGGGCCGAGCGCCGCGTACGACTCCGCGGAGCCGCCGGGCATGATGCTCGGGCCGTTGAGCGCGCCCTCCTCGCCGCCGGAGACGCCGGTGCCGACGAAGTGGATGCCGAGCTCGCGCAGTTCGCGCTCGCGGCGGCGGGTGTCCGCGAAGTGCGCGTTGCCGCCGTCCACGATCATGTCGCCCGGTTCGAGCAGCGGCGCGAACTCCTTGATGACGGCGTCCGTCGGCTCGCCGGCCTTCACCATGACGACGAGGCGGCGCGGGCGCTCCAGGGCCGCGACGAAGTCCTTCGCGGTCTCCGCGTAGACGAACTCCCCCTCGTCGCCGAACTCGTCGACGAGCGCGCGGGCCTTGGCCGCGGTGCGGTTGTGCACGGCGACCGTGAAGCCGTTGCGGGCGAAGTTCCGGGCGAGGTTGCGCCCCATCACCGCGAGACCCGTGACGCCGATCTGCGCTGAACTGCTCATGTGCTAGCTCCTGGGTTCCTGGAAATCCGAAGTACCGCGACCGTCCGGCGCACCGCCTGACCTGCCGGGCATGTCTGGGTGACGCATGTGTCGTGGGTAACGCGTCCGCCCGTCAGTATCACTCCGCGGCGTACCGTGACCTTGGACACCGTGCCTGAAGGAGGAGCCGCCCGTGCCCCATTTCGACCTGCCGCTCGACCAACTGCGTCAGTACCGCCCGGAACTGCCGGAACCGGAGGACTTCGACGCCTTCTGGGAGAAGACCCTCGCGACCGCCCGGGAACACGACCTGGACGCCCGGTTCGAGCCCGTGGACACGCCGCTCGCCTCGGTCGACGTCTTCGACGTGACCTTCGCGGGCTTCGGCGGGCACCCCGTGAAGGGCTGGCTGCTCCTTCCCGCCGGGGCGCGCGAGCCGCTGCCCGCCGTGGTCGAGTACATCGGGTACGGCGGCGGGCGCGGCCTGCCGCACGAGCGGCTGCTGTGGTCGGCGGCCGGGTTCGCGCACTTCATCATGGACACGCGCGGCCAGGGCAGCGGCGGTTCGGTGGGCGACACCCCCGACCCCGTGGGGAGCGCCCCGGCGTATCCGGGCTTCCTGACGCGCGGGGTCGAGGACCCGCACGCGTACTACTACCGCCGGGTCTTCACCGATGCCGTACGCGCCGTCGAGGCGGTGCGCGCGCACCCGCTGGTGGACGCCGCGCGCGTGGCCGCGGTCGGCGACAGCCAGGGCGGCGGCATCACGCTCGCCGTCGGCGGGCTCGTGCCGGACCTCGCCGCGATCTCCCCGAACGTGCCGTTCCTGTGCGACTTCCCGCGCGGGGCGACGCTGACCGCCCGGCTCCCGTACCAGGAGATCGGCCTCTATCTGCGGGCGCACAGGGGGAGCGAGGACCAGGTGTTCCGCACGCTCGCGTACTTCGACGGCGTGCACTTCGCGGCGCGCGGCCGGGCGCCCGCGCTGTTCTCGGCCGCCCTGGAGGACGAGACGTGCCCGCCGTCGACGGTCTTCGCCGCCTTCAACGCCTACGCGGGCAGCGAGCGGTCGATGGAGGTCTACCGCTTCAACGACCACGAGGGCGGGGGCGTCTTCTTCCAGGATGTGCAACTCCGGTGGCTTCCGGGGCATATGGGGAACTGACCAGTTCAACGCCCTCTCGGCGCCGCACTCTTGTCACACCGACGGCGGACCGGCTAGCTTGCGCCCTGTCCTGTGGCTGACGTGGGACCTTGCGTACAACGCGTGTCTGAGGGGGCTTCCATGGCCTTACGAGGCCGGCATCGCCGGTACCAGCCGAGCCGGATCAACCGTGCCTCGCTCACCGTCACGGCGGGCGGCGCGGGCATCGCCCTGCCCCTGGTGACCGCCGGTACGGGCCACGCGGCGGACGTCGACACCTGGAACAAGGTCGCCGCCTGCGAGTCCACGAACAACTGGAGCATCAACACCGGCAACGGCTTCTACGGCGGCCTGCAGTTCACCCAGTCCACCTGGGAGGCCTACGGCGGCACGGCCTACGCGGCGCGCGCCGACCTCGCCACCAAGGACCAGCAGATCGCCGTGGCCGAGAAGGTCCTCGACGGGCAGGGCCCCGGCGCCTGGCCCGTGTGCTCGGTGCGGGCGGGCCTGACCCGGGGCGGCGACACCCCGGACGTCAAGCCTGCCACGGCACCCGGGAAGCGCACGGGCACGTCGAACGACGCCAGGGCCGAGGGCGGGCGCGCCGCGCCGAGACCGCCCCAGCGCACCGTCAAGGACGTCAAGCCCGAGGTGACCCCGCAGTCCGCGGCGGGCACCGCCCGGATGTACACGGTCGTGCACGGCGACACCCTCTCCGGCATCGCGGGCGAGCGCCGCGTCCGCGGCGGCTGGCCGCAGCTGTACCAGAACAACCGCCGCACCATCGGCGCCGACCCGGACCTCATCACCCCCGGCCAGCGGCTCTCGCTGCGCGGCGCGGACGGCAAGGAGAAGCGGCCCGCGCGCCCGCCCGAGCGCAGGAAGCCGCCGGAGGGCAAGGAGCGGCCCGCGCGCGCACCCGAGAAGCAGCGCGCGCATCCGCAGCCCAAGCCCCCCAAGCACCAGGAGCGGAAGCAGGCCAGGCCCGCGCCGAAGCGGGACACGGCGCCCGCGCCGCGGCAGAAGGCCAAACCGGCCACCTCGGCGCAGTCGGGGGCCACGGTGCCCGTCGCCGCGTCGATCGGCACGCCCTACCGCGCGTCCGGCAGCTCCTGGTCGAAGGGCTACCACACGGGCGTCGACTTCCCCGTGCCCACGGGGACTTCGGTGCAGGCCGTCGCCGCGGGCACGGTCGTCGAGTCCGGCTGGGGCGGCTCCTACGGCTACCAGGTCGTCATCCGCCACACCGACGGCAGGTACTCGCAGTACGGCCACATGTCGGCGCTCTCGGTGAAGGCCGGGCAGCGGGTCGTGCCGGGACAGCGCATCGGCCGCTCCGGCTCGACCGGCAACAGCTCCGGCCCGCACCTGCACTTCGAGATCCGCACGGGCCCCGGCTTCGGTTCGGACGTCGACCCGCTGGCGTATCTGCGGGCGCGCGGCGTCCGCATCTGAGCCGGTCACGGGACGTACGCGTACGGGCCCCGGGTCTCTCCAGGAGACCCGGGGCCCGTACGCGTGGTTGTTACGCGCGGCCCGCCCTGGCGTCCGCGCGCGGGAACGTCTGCAGCACCGGCTGCAAGGGCAGGCCCGCGAGTCCGGTCAGGCCCTCGGGCAGGAACGACTGCTCCGGTGCGGCCTGTTCGCCCGGCCGGGGCCGGGTGACCGCGTCGGTCCCCGGGCGCTCGTCGTGGTCCGGCACGCGCTGCTCGGTGACCGTGGCGGCCTGCTCCGGCGGCACGGGCGCGGCCCCGGGAAGGGCACGTGTCAGCGGTCCGGAGGACAGCTCGGTGCGCGGCACGGCCGGTGCGGCGTCGTCGCGTACCGAGGCCGACGCGGAGTCCGCGGTCGTCGCCTCGGCCCCGATGCGCTCCGTGGTCAGCAGGATCAGCCCGCCCGCGGCGACGACACCGCAGGTCAGCGCGACCGCCGTACCCACGGCTCCATAGCGGAAGGATTCTCCGAACAGGGTGAGGCCGACCGCGGCCGCTATCACCGGGTTCACCACCGTCACCGTGGACAGCGGCGCCGCGAGGCCCGCGCCCCGGTAGGAGGCCTGCGACAGGAGCAGTCCGGCCACCGCCAGGACCGCGATCACCGCGAGGCTGGGCACCTGCCGGGTCAGCGGCTCCTGGGCGTCCCAGTCCACCGCGACGGTCTTCGTGAACACCGAGGAGATGCCGAAGGCGATGCCCGCGGCCGTGGCGAGCAGGACGCTGCGCACGGCCGGGTGCCGGTGCGCCGCGTGCGCGAGCAGCATCAGGCAGACCACGGCCCCGCCCGTGCCGAGCGCAAGGACCACGCGCTCCGCGTCGGCCAGGGACCGGGAGTCGGCGGCCTGCGTCAGCGAGAGCAGGCCCGCGAGGCCCAGCGTCGCCATGAGGGCGCCGCGCCAGGCGGTGGCCCCTGCCCTGCGGCGCACGAACAGCGCCGCCATCGGCAGGGCGAACACGATCGTCAGGGCGCCCAGGGGCTGCACCAGGCTGAGCGGCCCGTAGGCGAGCGCCACGACGTGCAGCAGCCCGCCGAGGCCGTTCAGGACCACCGCGACCCACCACGCGCCGCGGCGCAGCGGCGCGTACTCGTGCTGCGAGGCCTTCGCGGCCACCCGCTCCTGGAGGATCGCCCCGCCCGCGTACGCCACGGCGGAGACGAGGGAGAGCAGGACGGACAGCGCGAGGGCACTCATGAGGCGCTCCGCGGGGGAAGGCAGCGCCGGTCGTCCCGGTACGGGTCGTGCCCTGACGTCCGGTACGTCCGGTGCTGCGTGCGGTCGGCTTCCATGTTCACCACAATGTCGCGCGGAGCGCGGCAAGTCGTCGTCCCTGAGCAGTCAATCCGTCCTACTACCGATGGAGTACGACCTCCCGCATGTCCTCCCCAGGTCTGGTTACCCACGGGGCCGGGGGCTTCTGATGTACTGCTGCGGTGACAGCTCGCAGCCCTGACATCGCCTGGGACGTGGTCGGATCCGTCGGCGGCTTCTTCGCCCTGCGGACGGGGGAGCCGCCGGAGCGGACACTCCCCATGGTCGCACGCGTGTACGAGATCGGCAGGGGAGTCACGGAGGGTGACCCGCTGTCCTTCCGCGTCACCAAGGTCGCCGCCCGGCTCGCCGCGCCCGAACCCCGCGTCGCGGCCTCCATCGCCCACCTCGGCCTCGCCGCCCGCCTGTGGTCCCTCGCGCTCGGCCCGGCCGCGCTGTACGGGCGGGTGCCCGATCTCGACCCGCGCCTGCTGCGCTGGGACGCCGACGGCAGCTCCCCGGACGACCTGTGGCTCAGCGGCGACCGCACGTTCCCGGCCGACGCCGCGCGCCTGCGGGAGGTCGTCCTCGACGGCCACCTCGCGCCGCTCGCGGACGCCCTGCGCGCCCGCTACCGGATCTCCCCGGCGCTGCTGCGCGGCAACGCGGGCTCGGCCCTCGCGGGCGCGGCCCGCGAACTGCACGCCTGGGCGCAGCGCACCGGCCGCCCCGACGCCGGGCGGCGGGCGCTCGCCCTGGCCGCCGAGCTCTTCGCCGACATGGAGCTGCGCGCCACCGGCACCCTGGACGGCACCGCGTTCCGGCGCCGCAGCTGCTGTCTGTACTACCGCTGCCCGAACGGCGGCCTGTGCGGCGACTGCTGCTTCGACCGGCCGCCGCAGCGGTCTTCCCTCGGGGCGCCCGCTGGGTGACCATGAGGGGGCCGGCCGACGACGGGGGGCTCCGCTCGTGAAAGTGGGACTGCTCACCCGCGAGTACCCGCCGGACGTCTACGGCGGCGCGGGTGTCCACGTCGAGTTCCTCGCCCGTGAGCTGCGCGCCCTGACCGACCTCGACGTCCACTGCTGGGGCACCGACGCCGGCCGCAGCGCTGACGACGCCGTGCGCCACCGCGCGTGGAGCGCCCTCGACACCGCCAACGACGCGCTGCGCACCCTGTCCGTCGACCTCACCATGGCGGCCGCGCTCGGCGGCCGCGACCTCGTCCACACCCACACCTGGTACGCCAACCTCGCCGGACACGTCGGCAAGCTCCTGCACGGCATCCCGCACGTCCTGACCTCGCACTCGCTGGAGCCGCTGCGCCCCTGGAAGGCCGAGCAACTGGGCGGCGGGTACGCCGTGTCCAGTTGGGCGGAGCGCACCGCCGTCGAGGCCGCCGACGCCGTCATCGCCGTCTCCGGGGCCATGCGCGAGGACATCCTCGCCTGCTATCCGGCCGTCGACCCCGCCAAGGTGCGCGTCGTCCACAACGGCATCGACACCGAGCTGTACCGCCCCGACCCGGGCACCAGCGCCCTCGCCCGGCACGGCATCGACCCCGGCCGCCCGTACGTCCTGTTCGTCGGCCGCATCACGCGCCAGAAGGGCGTGCCCCACCTGCTGCGCGCGGCCCGGCAGCTGGAGCCCGGCGTCCAGCTGGTGCTGTGCGCGGGCGCGCCCGACACCCCGGAGATCGACCGGGAGTTCCGTGCCCTGTTCGCGGAGCTGAGCCGCGCCCGCGACGGCGTCCACTGGATCCCGCGCATGCTGCCGCGCCCCGAGGTCGTCCAACTCCTCAGCCACGCGGCGGTGTTCGTGTGCCCCTCGGTGTACGAACCGCTCGGCATCGTCAATCTGGAGGCCATGGCCTGCGGCACGGCCGTCGTCGCCTCCCGCGTCGGCGGTATCCCGGAGGTCGTCGCGGACGGCACGACCGGACTCCTCGTGCCCTACGACCGGCACGACGAGGAGCGCTTCGAGCACGACCTCGGCCTGCTCCTGAACCATCTGTCCGCCGACCCGCGCCGCGCCGCGGCCATGGGCGCGGCCGGACGCTACCGGGCCCACCGCGAGTTCGGCTGGGACGCGGTGGCACGGCGCACGGTCGAGGTGTACGAGGACGTACTCAAGGCAACGTAGGGGCACACGGACACCAGGGGGCGCGCCCGCGCCCCCGCGGAGCGGCGGTCCGGACCCACAGGGCGGCAAAGGGGGCGGCGATGCGCGGCGGGGCTTCGGTGCTGGGAATCGTCCTCGCGGGCGGCGCGGGCAAGCGGCTGATGCCGCTCACCGCCGACCGCGCGAAACCGGCGGTGACCTTCGGGGGCACGTACCGCCTCGTCGACTTCGTGCTCTCGAACCTCGTCAACGGAGACATCCTGCGCATCTGCGTCCTCACGCAGTACAAGTCGCACTCCCTGGACCGGCACGTGTCCACCACCTGGCGCATGTCGAGCCTGCTCGGCAACTACGTCACACCCGTCCCCGCCCAGCAGCGCCTGGGGCCCCGCTGGTACCTGGGCAGCGCCGACGCGATCCTGCAGTCGCTGAACCTCGTCCACGACGAACAGCCCCACTACGTCGCGGTGTTCGGCGCCGACCACGTGTACCGCATGGACCCCCGGCAGATGCTGGAGCAGCACATCGAGTCCGGCGCGGGCGTCACCGTCGCCGGGATCCGGGTGCCGCGCGCGGAGGCCCGGCAGTTCGGCGTCATCACCCCGGCGCGCGACGGCACGCTCGTGGAGCGCTTCCTGGAGAAGCCGCAGGACCCACCGGGACTCCCGGGCGCCCCGCACCAGGTGTACGCCTCCATGGGCAACTACGTCTTCACCACCAAGGCCCTCGTGGACGCCCTGCGGCAGGACGCCGAGGACGAGGACTCCGCGCACGACATGGGCGGCTCCATCCTGCCCATGCTCACCGAGCGCGGGCTCGCCCAGGTGTACGACTTCGACGGCAACCACGTGCCGGGGGAGACCGCCCGGGACCACGGCTACTGGCGTGACGTCGGCACCCTCGACGCCTACTACGAGGCGCACATGGACCTGATCTCCGACCAGCCCGTGTTCAACCTCGACAACCGCAGCTGGCCCATCTACACCCACCCCGGCCAGCTCCCGCCCGCCAAGTTCTGCGCGGGCGGCATCGCGGGGGAGTCCGTCGTCAGCCCCGGCTGCGTCATCCGCGGCCAGGTCACGCGGTCCGTCCTCTCGCCCGGCGTCACGGTCGAGGAGGGCGCGGTCGTCCAGGGCTCGGTCCTGCACGACAACGTCCGCGTCGGCCGGGGCGCGGTGGTGCGCGGCGCCGTCCTGGACAAGAACGTGGACGTCCCGCCCGGCGCCACCATCGGCGTGAACCCCGAGCGGGACGCGGAGCTGTACACGGTCTCGCGCGCCGGAGTCATCGCCCTCGGCAAGGGGCAGTGCGTACCGGAGTGAGCGGCCGGGGCGGCGGGCCGGGCGGAGACTACCCACGCTGGTGATGGTCCCGGCGGGCGGAGCGGGCAAGACTGGGCGCACTTCAGACCCGCGGCGCGTCGGCGGCCGTGCCGGGAGCGACGACACCGGTCGGCCCGCCACGGCGGCACTCCACCCGAAGGACCTCACTTGACGGACACAAGAGCCGGTGACCCCGCGCGGCGGTTGGAGGTGGCCCTGATCGGCGCGGGCCTGATCGCCCGGCTGCACCTCGACGCCTGGACCCGTACGGGGGCGGCCGTCCGCGTCCACTCCACGGACGGCCGCGCCCCGGACCTGGCACGCGAGTTCGGCGCGCGGGCCGTCGACACCCTGCACGAGGCGCTCGACGGCGCGGACGTCGTCGACATCTGCTCCCCGACGCACAGCCACCACGAGATCGCCATGGCCGCCATCGCCGCGGGCGTCGGCGTGGTGTGCGAGAAGCCGCTGGCCGCCAGCGTCGAAGAGGCCGAGGAGATCGTCGCCGCGGCGGAGCGGGCCGGGGTGCGGCTCTGCCCGACCCACAACGCGCGCTTCGCCCCGGCGTTCGCCCGGCTCCACGACCTGGTCGCGGCGGGCGGGCTCGGCAAGGGGGCCGTCGCCCGGTTCGACGTCGCCGGGTACCACCCGCGGCCCTGGACCGGCCACGCCTCCGCGCGGTCGGGCGGGATCCTCACCGACCAGATGCTGCACGGCGTCGACATCGCCCACTGGATCTTCGGGGACGTCGTCCGGGTGCACGCCCACTACCAGGGGGAGATCGCCGCACCGGCCCCGAAGGGCGCCTTCGCGGTCGGCACCGCCGTCCTCACCCACGCGAGCGGCGCCCTCAGCCGGGTCGTCAGCCGGTGGACGGCCACGCCGCAGCCGCCCATCCGCGTCGCCTACCACGTCTCGGGCACGGGCGGCACGGTGCTCCACGACTCCGAATGGCCCCAGGAGATCAGGGTGTTCGGCGGCGACGCCGCGGCCTTCGGCGCGCACGGCGAGTCGCCGTTCCTCGCCGAGATCCGCGAGTTCTCCCAGGCCTTCCTGGGCGGCCCCGAACCCCGCCTCGGCCCCGGGGACGCCCTGGCCGCCGTCCGCATCACCCAGGCCGCCGCCACCTCCGCCTGGACGGGCCGGGCCGTGGACCTGCCCGTGAAGGAGGCCGCATGAAGCCTGAAGGAGGCCGCATGAAGGTCGCCGTCCTGTCGTTCGCCCACGAGCGCGCCGCGACGTACGCCCGGCTGCTGCGCGCCACGCCCGGCGTCGACCTGCTCGTCGCGGACCCCGAAGGACCGCCGGACGAGCAGGGCCGGGGCCCGGCCGCCGCCCTGCGGCTCGACGCCACGTACGCGGGCAGCTGGGACAAGGCGTTCGCGCTGCGCCCCGACGCCGTGGTCGTCACGAGCGAGGTCGCCCGCCGCCGGGAACTGGTCGAGCGGGCCGCCGAGATCGGCGCCCACGTCCTGTGCGAACAGCCCCTGGCGGCCACGGAGGCCGACGCCGACGCCATGGCGCGCGCCTGCGCGGACGCCGGGGTGCGCCTCGCCCTCGTGGCGCCGGCCTGCTGCGGTCCGGCCTTCGCCGCCGTGCGCCGACAGCTCGCCGACGGCGCGGCCATCGGCCCGCTCACCACCGTCCACGGGGCCTACCACGGCCCCGCCGCACCGGAGGCGGGCGGCGCCCTGCGCACCCACGCGGCCGTCCTGCTCGACCTGGTGGACACGGTGCTCGACGGCACCCCCGCGGCGCGGGTCTACGCCCAGACCAACACCGTCCTCAGCGGCGAGGCGGACGTCGAGAGCACGGCCCTGCTCACCGTGCGCTACGCGGACGGCACGGTCGCGGCCCTCGACGGCAGCTGGAGCCCGCCGACGGACCCGGCGGGCGGCGGCCCCGCCCTGACCTTCGTCGGCGAACGGGGCAGCGTCGAGTTCACCGCCCGCCCGAAGCTGCTCGGCGGGTTCGACTCCGCCACGGGCCGCGAACGCCGGACCACGGGCGGAGCCGACCCGTACGCGGCCGTGCTCGACGCCTTCGTCGCCTCGGTCGGCACGGGCCACTGGACCGGTCCTGACGGCGCGACCGGCGTGCGTACCCTGCGGGTGATCCGGGCAGCCTACGAGTCGGCGCGCACGGGCCGGCCCGTCGACGTGGCCGTCCCCGAGCCCGCCCGGCCGTAGCGGACCCGCTCGGCACCTTCAACCTCGGCGAAGGGGTGAGGGGCGCATCCGCCCCGCACCCCTTCGCCGCGACAGGGAGACGCGCATGACAAGGATCGGGATCATCCTCGGCACCACCCGGCCCGGCCGCGTCGGACCCCAGGTCGCCCAGTGGGTCGAGAAGACCGCCCGCACCCACGGCGAGGCGGACTTCGAGCTCGTCGACCTCGCCGACTACGACCTGCCGCTCTTCGACGAGCCGCGGTCCCCGCGCATGGGCGACTACGCGCACGCCCACACCCGCGCCTGGAGCACCAAGATCGCCGAACTCGACGGGTTCGTCTTCGTCACCCCCGAGTACAACTGGTCGATCCCGGCCGCGCTCAAGAACGCCATCGACTTCGTCTACAACGAGTGGAACAACAAGGCGGCCGGTTTCGTCGGCTACGGCGCGAGCGCCAACGGCGTGCGGGCCGTCGAGCACCTGCGCGCCATCGCCGCGGCGGTCCAGCTCTCGCCCGTGTACACACAGGTCAACCTGTCGCTCCTGACCGACTTCGAGCAGTACGAGACCTTCACCCCCGCCGAACGCCACGACGCCGTGCTCCAGCGGATGCTCACCGAACTGATCACCCGGACCCGCACGCTCGCACCACTCCGCCACGCCTGAAGCACCGCACGCGCAAGGAGGACCACCGATGAGCACGCCGACCGCGGAGCCCACCACCGAGCCCGCCCCGCCCGCCGACAGCACCCCTTCCGTCTACCGCCTGCCCTTTCCGCCCGGCTTCACCGAACGCGGCAGCTGCCCGTTCGACCCGCCGCCGCTGCTCCGCGACCACCACGACGAGGGCGAGGTGCGGCAGATCGCCCTGACCGACGGCGGGACCGGCTGGCTCGTCACCGGGTACGAGGAGAGCCGCAAGCTGCTCACCGACCCCCGGCTCAGCTCCGACCGGCTGCGCAACCCGCTGGTCGTGAAGCTGCCGGAGGAGCTGCGCGCCCAGCTCATGGCCGACGAGGCCGTCGCGGGCAACTTCATCGCCCTGGACCCGCCCGACCACACCCGCTACCGCAGGCTGCTGACCCGGGAGTTCACGCTGCGGCGGGTGCGCGGGCTCGAACCGCGCATCCTGGAGATCGTCACCGAGCGCATCGACGCGATGCTCGCCGGGGGGAACAGCGCCGACCTCGTGAAGGACTTCGCCCTCGCGGTGCCGTCCCTGGTGATCTGCGAACTGCTCGGCGTCGCCTACGAGGAGCGCGGGGAGTTCCAGGCCCGCACCGAGGAACTGCTCAACCTGGACATCCCGTTCGAGAAGCAGCTCGCCGCCCTCGACGAACTGCGGAAGTTCATCCTCGGCCAGGTGCGGCGCAAGCGCGCGACCCCCACCGACGACATGCTGTCCGGCCTCATCCACTCCGACACCGAACCGGCGCTCACCGACGAGGAAGTCGTCGGCATGGCCAACCTGCTGCTCGTCGGCGGCCACGAGACGACCGCGAACATGCTGTCCCTCGGCACCTTCGCCCTCCTCGAACACCCCGAACAGCTCGGGGCCCTGCGCGCACGCCCCGAACTCATGGACGGGGCCGTCGAGGAACTGCTGCGCTATCTGTCCATCGTCCACCACGGCCTGCTGCGCACCACCACCGAGGACGTCGAGGTCGGGGGCCGGACCATCCCCGCGGAGTCCCTGGTCATCATCTCGGTGTCCGAGGCGAACCGGGACCCGCGCCACTACGACGCCCCGGCCGCCCTCGACGTGAGCCGCCCGCGCCGGACCCATCTCGCCTTCGGCCACGGCATCCACCAGTGCATCGGCCAGCAGCTGGCCCGCAGCGAGATGACCATCGCCTTCCCCGAACTCCTGCGGCGCCTGCCCGGCCTGCGCCTTGCCGTCCCGGCCCACGAGGTGCCGCTGCGCGAGAAGATGGCCGTCTACGGCCTGCACAGCCTGCCCGTGACCTGGGACGCCCCCGGCACGTAGGCGCACCCCCCCGAAAGGCCCGCGCGATTCCGGTGCGGCGGGGAAACTTACCAGGTTGAGGAGTGCTCACTCGGGCCACCGCTGCCTCACCCTGGGAGACGTCACCAGCCAATCGTCGACCACAGGGACGGATCGGATGACCGACGACAACGCATACCAGCACTTCGACGCGACCACCCTGGACTACGAACGGGCGTACCGGACCAGCTCCCTGGTGGAAGGCGTGGTGCTGGAGCGGATGCCCTGGGACATCGGCGGACCGCAACCGGTCCTGGTGGAGCTTGAGCGGGCGGGCCGCGTCTTCGGCGACGTCCTCGACATCGGCAGCGGCGTCGGTGACAACGCCATCCACCTGGCCCAGTGCGGCTATCGCGTGACCGGTCTCGACGTCGCGCCCACCGCGGTCGAGAAGGCGCGGGCCCGCGCCGCCGAGAAGGGCGCCGACGTCACCTTCGCCGTCGGCAACGCGACGCGCCTGGACGGCTACGACGACCAGTTCGACACGGTGACCAGCAGCCTGGTCTTCCACTGCTTCGGACCCCCGCAGCGCCGCGCGTACGCGGACGCCGTCGCGCGGGTCCTGCGGCCCGGCGGACGGCTGCTCCAGTGGTGCTCCCGGGGCGCCGCGGCCGGCCCCGAGCCGATCACCGAGGAGACCATACGCGACGCCTTCAGCGGCCCCGGCTGGACCGTCACCACCCTGCGCGCCCAGCACCTGACGACGACCGTCCTCGACGAGCCCCTGCGCAAGGATTACGAAGGGGGGCAGCTCGACACCGACGACAGCGGCGCCACGCTGCTGCCGATCTGGCTCCTCGAAGCGACGCGCGACTGACCGCGCCCGGACCCGCACCCGAGGTGGCCGACATGACCGAAACGCCCGCCGCACCGACGGGCCTGCCCACCGCCCGCGCGGAAGGCTGCCCGTTCGACCCGCCGCCCGGCCTCGCCGCGCTGCGCGACCGGGCCCCGCTGACCCGCATGGAGTTCCCCAACGGTCACGTCGGCTGGCTGGCCACCGGCCACGCGGTGGTGCGCGCGCTGCTCTCCGACCCGCGCTTCAGCCACCGCAACGACAGGAGGCACTGGCCCCTGGCCGACATCGGCCGGGGGTTCCCGCCGCTGCCCGGCGACATGCTCCACATCGACCCGCCGGACCACACGCGGTACCGCAAGCTCCTCGCGGGCAAGTTCACCATGCGCCGGATGCGCCGACTCACCGGCAGCGCCAAGGAGATCGTCGCCGGGCAGCTCGACGCCATGGAGCGGCACGGCGGCCCCGTGGACCTGCTGGAGTCCTTCGCCCGCCCCGTCCCGACGCTGATGGTCTGCGCCCTGCTCGGCGTGCCGCTCAAGGACCGCGCCACCTTCCACCCGCCGGTACGGGGCACGGACGACGCCGCGGCCGTGGAGGAGGACGTCGCGGCGTACGTGGAGCTGACGTACGCCGACATGCAGGAGTACTTCCGCAAGCTGGTGGCGGCCAAGCGGGCCGCGCCCACCGACGACCTGCTGAGCGAGCTGACCACGTCCGACCTCACCGAGGACGAACTGGTCGGCCTGTGCGCGGTGATGATGCACGCGGGCGTCGACTCGACCTCGAACATGCTGGCCCTCGGCACCTGGGCGCTCCTGAACCGCCCGGACCAGCTGGCGGCCCTGCGCGCGCGGCCGGACCTCGCGGGCGGCGCCGTCGAGGAGCTGATGCGCTACATGAGCGTCGTGCACACCGGCTCCCGGGCGGCCCTGGAGGACGTCGAACTGGCCGGTGAGCTGGTCAGGGCCGGCGAGTCGGTGGCGTTCTCCGTGCAGGCCGCCAACCGCGACCCGGCCCGCTTCGGCGACCCGGACACCCTCGACATCCGGCGCGACGCGGTGGGGCACCTGGGGTTCGGGTACGGCGTGCACCAGTGCCTGGGGATGCAGCTGGCGCGCGTCGAGATGCGCGTGGCCTTCCCCGCCCTGTTCGCCCGCTTCCCGGACCTGCGCCTCGCGGAGCCCGGCGGGGACATACCCCTGCGCGACGACCTGGTCATCCCCTACGGCGTGCACCGGCTGCCGGTCACCTGGTAGGCGTCGGCAGGCGTCTGCCGGAGCCCCTGACCGCCGGGGCTCCGGCAGTTGCGTGTCCGGGGGCGGTCAGGTCCGCGCCGTCAGACGGCCCAGCCTCTCCCGCAGCAGCCCCAGGCGCTCGGGCAGCTCCGCGTCCCCCTCGGGCCACGCCAGGTCGACCCCGGTGCGGCCGTCGAAGGTGGTGGCCACATAGCCGCCGATGGCCGCGAACTCGCCCGGGGCCACCTTCCGGCGCGAGGAGGAGTGGAAGTTGGCCAGGAGCAGGCCGTCCGGTGACCGCAGGGGCGGCACGACGCCCCAGTTCGACACGCTGACCACGGCGGGAGCCGGACCCGACGGCCGCGCCTTCGCGTGCGGCGCGGGCTGGGTGACCATGTCCAGGAGGCTGCGCTGGATGGACCCGTCGGCGAGGCCCGCCCGCAGCCGCTCGCCGAGCGCCCGGCCGATGGCGACGGCACCGGGCCCGACGTCGTCGGCGGCCTTGAAGAGGCCGCCCCCGACGACGTTCGTCCCCTCGGTCGGGCCGACCGGGGGAGCGAGGCGGTTGCGCAGGTTCACCGTGTACCGGAACAGCAGCTCGTCGACCGGCAGGCCCCGGACCTCGGCCTCCACCAGCAGGACGGCCCCCGAAAGCAGGCCGTTGAGCGTCACCTGCTCGCGATGGCCGAGCTCCGCGAGCGCCTGCGTCTCGGCCGAGGTCAAGCGGTGCTGCACCACGTGCCGGACCATCGGGACCCGCGCGGAGGCGGGCAGCTCCGTCACCGTCCTGAGCGGCGCCGCGTCCCCGTCGCCGGACCCGGCCCGGTGGATGCCGCGCTCGGCCAGCAGGTCTTCGAGGGACCGGGGGTAGGGGCGGGGCGGCAGGTCCACGGGCACGCCCCGGACGACGTCGGTGTAGCAGGCCCACAGCGCCGCGAGCAGTTCGATGGAGTGGTGGGCGTCGGCGATGCTGTGGTGGGTCAGCAGCGTCACGCTCGCCTCGGCCCCGTCGCGCACCACGTTGAGCGCGCTCAGCATCCGGTACTCGTCCAACTCCACACCGGTCAGCGGGTGGTCGGGGTCGCCCGCGCAGACCTGCACCTCGGGCGGGACCCCGGACGCCACGAAGACGAGCCCGCCCTCGTCGGCTTCGAGCCGGGCGGCGAGCTGCGGATGCGCGCGGCACACCGCCGTGTAGGCGGTCCGCAGCGCGTCCGGATCCAGTGGGCCGACGGTACGCACCGTGTAGCCCACGTACATCTCCACGTCGGCATAGATTTTCTCGGTGGGTGTCAGCGCACGCTGAATTGCGGCTGTCGTCATGAAGGAATGGCCTTTCCGCCGGCGCCCTGCGGATCCGCAGCCTGGTCATTTTCGCCCACCCGGTACGGCAGAGCCATCACCAACGCGGGTAGTCCTGCGGGAAGTCCCGCATGCCGGCGGCCGCCCCACTGCCCCCGCCACTTCCCGGCCGCCGGGGGCGCCTTTCGCGCGCGCACGGACAACGCGTGGCGGCCCGCGCCGACTTCACCACCGGGCCCTACCAGGTTGGGGGATTCCGCGCGGTCACTCCGCGACTAGCCTGGCCACAGAGATTCAAGCAGCATGCGCGTGGTGCGCATCCCGTGTCTGCGGAAATTCCGCTGCTTGGTCCACGACCCCGTGTTCGCGCCCGCATACGAGCCTTTCGCGAGCCGCAGCCAATACGGGACATCACCCCGAGCGGGAGGATTCCATGAGCGACGCGATTTCCTATGAGGTGCCGTGGGCGCGGACCCATCACTTCGATCCTCCCGCCGTGTTCGACGCGCTGCGTGCCGAGCGGCCGCTCGCGCGGATGACCTATCCCGACGGTCACGAGGGCTGGCTCGCCACCGGACACGACGTGGTGCGCAAGGTCCTCGGCGACCCGAGGTTCAGCCACAGCACGGAGATCGGGCACTTCCCGGTGACCCACCAGGGGCAGCTGGTGCCCAACCACCCGAAGATACCCGGGATGTTCATCCACATGGACCCGCCCGACCACACGCGCTACCGGCGCCTGCTGACCGGGGAGTTCACCGTCCGCAGGGCGAGCCGGCTCAAGGCGCGGGTGGAGGCCGTGGCCGCCGAGCAGGCCGGCGTCATGCGCGCCCACGGCACACCCGCCGACCTGGTGGAGACCTTCGCCAGGCCCCTGGTCCTGAGGGTGCTCTCCGAACTGGTCGGGCTGCCCTACGACGAACGCGAACACTACGAGCACGCGCCGACGCTCCTGCACGACCCCGACGCGGATCCGCAGGAGGTCGCCGCCGCCTTCGAGAAGGCGGGCTCCTTCTTCGTCGAGGTCATCGAGCGCAAACGGAAACAGCCCGGCGACGACCTCCTCAGCCGTCTGACCGCCGACGGGGAACTGACGACGGAAGAGCTCTGCAACATCGTCGTACTCCTGCTGTTCGCGGGCTACGAGACCACGGAAAGCGCCCTGTCCGTCGGTGTTTTCGCGCTCCTCCACCACGCGGAACAACTGGCGAGGCTCCGCACGGATCCGGCGCGACTCGACGCCGCGGTCGAGGAACTCCTGCGCTATCTCACCGTCAACCAGTACCACACCTACCGGACCGCCCTCGAAGACCTCGAACTGAACGGGGAGACGGTCAAGAAGGGCGACACCGTGACGGTGTCCCTGCCCGCGGCCAACCGCGACCCCGCCAAATTCACCTGCCCCGAGAAACTGGACATCGGCCGCGACACCACGGGACACGTCGCCTTCGGTTACGGAATCCACCAGTGCCTGGGCCAGAACCTGGCCCGCGTCGAACTGCGCGCCGGTCTCGCGGCCCTCCTCGGGGAGTTTCCCGGTCTGCGCCTCGCCGTCGCGACGGACGAGGTGCCGCTCCGGCTCAAGGGGTCCGTCTTCGCGGTGAAGAGCCTTCCTGTCTCTTGGTGAGCCCTTCTCCCTCTCCGAAAGGAACCGCGGCATCGTGCGCACCGACCTCATCAAGCCGCTGCCCGGCGTTCTCGTGGAGAACGCGGCCCGGTTTCCCGACAAGGTGGCTTTCGAGGACGACCGGCGGGCGGTCACCCACGGCGACCTGGAGGCGCGGACGCGCAGGCTGGCCGGGCACCTCGCCGCGCTCGGTGTGGCACGCGGCGACCGGGTGGCCCTCTGCCTCGGCAACACCGTGGCCACGGTGGAGAGTTACCTCGCGGTCGTCCGCGCGGGCGCCATCGGGGTGCCGCTCAATCCGGCCTCGGCCCCGGCCGAACTGGAGTACGCACTCGCCGACAGCGGCGCCACCGCGGTCATCACCGACCCCGCGCGGGCACGGCGGCTGCGGAGCTCACCGGCCGTGACGCCCGCCATCGCGCTCCTGGTGACGGGCGAGGAGCCCGAGGCCGTCGAGGGGACGGGAGCGCACGCGTACGACCGGCTCGCCGTCACCGAGCCCGCCGAGCCCGCCCGGGACGACCTCGGCCTCGACGACGTGGCCTGGATGTTCTACACGTCCGGGACCACAGGGCGGCCCAAGGGCGTCCTGTCGACACAGCGCAACTGCCTCTGGTCCGTGGCCTCCTGCTACGTACCGATACCCGGACTCACGCACGAGGACCGGGTGCTGTGGCCGCTCCCGCTGTTCCACAGCCTCTCCCACATCGCATGCGTCCTCTCCGTCACCGTGGTCGGCGCCACCGCCCGGCTCCTGGACGGCGCCTCCGCGGACGACGTGATCAAGGCGCTCCACGAGGACGACACGACGTTCCTCGCCGGGGTGCCCACCACGTACCACCACCTGGTGACGGCCGCCCGGCAGAACGGCTTCTCCGCGCCCGCCCTGCGGATCGGCCTGGTCGGCGGCGCGGTCACCGGGCCCGGCCTGCGCCGGGACTTCGAGGAGACCTTCGGCGTCCCGCTGGTCGACGCCTACGGCAGCACCGAGACGTGCGGGGCCATCACCATCAACCCGCCCGACGGCGCCCGGGTCGACGGGTCCTGCGGCCTGCCCGTGCCGGGCGTCGGGGTCCGCGTCGTCGACCCCGGCACGGGCCGCGACGTCCCCGCCGGGCAGGAGGGCGAGGTGTGGGTCAGCGGGCCGAACGTCATGGTCGGCTACCACAACAGCCCCGATGCGACCGCCCAGGCGCTGCGCGACGGCTGGTACCGCACCGGGGACCTCGCCCGGCGCGACGACGCCGGGTACGTCACCATCCGCGGCCGCATCAAGGAACTGGTCATCCGGGGCGGGGAGAACATCCACCCCGAGGAGGTCGAGGCGGTCCTGCGCACCGTCGAGGGCGTCGCCGACGCGGCCGTCTCCGGCGCGCCCCACCGCACGCTCGGCGAGGTACCCGTCGCCTACGTGGTCCCGGGCCCCTCCGGATTCGACACCGCGGCGCTGATCGACCGCTGCCGCGCACGGCTCTCCGCGTACAAGGTGCCGGAGCGCGTCCACGAGGTCACCGCCATCCCCCGGACCGCCTCGGGCAAGACGCGGCGGCGCCTCCTCGCCGAGCGGCCGAGCAGGCTCCGGTACGCGGCGAGCGGCCACCACGAAGGGATCCTGAGCCTGGACTGGGCTCCGGTGACGCCACCGGCAGGCCCCCGCCCCCCGGCCCGGACGTGGGCCGTGGCCGGCCCCTCGGCGGCCGGACTCGCCACGGCCCTGCGAGCCGCGGGCGCCGACGTGCGGCACTACCCGGACCTGGCGGCGGTCCAGGCCGCGGTGGCCGCCGGGGACGCGGTCCCCGAGGTGACGGTCCTCGTACGGCCGTCACGGACCGTCGGCACCCGGCCCGCGGACCGGGCGGGCCCTCCGGAAGCGGGGCACGCGGCGGCCGCGCGGGAGCCGCTCGCCGAGGGCCGCGCCGCCGCCCGGCGGCTGGACGGACAGCTGCGGGCCTGGCTGGCAGGGCCGGAGCAGGCGGCGGGCCGCCTGGTGGTGCTCACCCGCGCGGCCCTCGCCGCCACCGGACGGGACGGGGCGCGGGACCTGGCGGAGGCTCCCCTCTGGGCCGTCGCCCGGTCCCTCCAGGACGAGGGCGCGGACTCGCTCACCCTCCTCGACCTCGACGCGGACGCGACCCCGGAGACGCTGTTCGTCGCGCTCGCCGCCAACGAGCCGCGGATCGCGGTGCGTTCGGGCGCCCTGCTGGCCCCACGACTGAGCCGGTTGCCCGTGGGCGACGTGCCGGGCGTGGCCACCTGGCCGGGAGCCACCGGCACGGTGGTCGTCACCGGGGCGGACACGGAGCACGGCACGGCACTCGCGCACCGGCTCGCCACGGTCCACCAGGTGGAGAACCTGCTGCTCGTCGACGCCCCTACGGACGCCGGTACGTCACCCGACGCCGCCCCGGCCCCCACGGGCACGGACACCGTCCGCGTGGCCGCCGACGGGCGCGACCCGGAGCCGCTGCGGGCCGCCCTCGCGGGGCTGCGGCAACCGGTGAGCGCGGTGGTGCACGCCGCCGACGAGCCCGAACTCGCCCTGCTCCTCGACGAGATGACCGGCGCGGCGAAACCCGTCCCCTTCGTCGCGGTGTCCGGCGCGGCCGCGCTGTCGGGTACGCCCGGCACCCCGGACACGGCCGCCGACGAAGCCCTGACCGAAGCGGTGGTGCAGAACCGGCGGCTACGGGGCCTGCCCGGCACGTTCCTCGCACGGGTCGGCGAGCCCGACGCCGCGCGCTCGGCGGACGACGACACGGGGTGGGCGCGCGCCGCGTTCCTCACCGCGTTCGACCTCGCCCTGACGGCGAATCCGGCGACGCTCCTGACCCTCGACCCGAACGCACCGCCCGACGTCCGCCGACTCCCCGCGCCGCTCGCGGACTTGGCGGAGCACGCGCTGGCGCCGCCGCGGCAGCACGAGCCCGACGCGGCCGTCACGGCGGCGCTGCGCGACCGCCTGACCGCGCTGGACGAGCGTGCGCAACGGGCGCTCCTGGAGGACCTGGTCCGTAAGCGGGCCGCCGCCGTGCTGCACCGGTCGGGGTCCGAACCGATACCGTCCGACCGTTCCTTCCGCGACCTGGGCCTCACCTCGATGGCCGTCGTCGAACTGCGCAACCGGCTGACGGAGAGCACGGGCCTGCCCCTGCCCACCACCGTCGTCTTCGACCACCCCACCCCGGAGGCGCTGGCCGCCCGGCTGCGTGCCGAGATCCTCGGAGTCACCCGGCCGGTGACCGAGGTGGCGAGGGCGGCCGACCCGGACGAACCCCTCGCGATCGTGGGGATGGCGTGCAAGCTGCCAGGCGGCGTGACGGGCCCCGAGGGCCTGTGGCGTCTGGTGTCCGAGGGCCGGGACGCGGTCTCGGGGTTCCCCGAGGACCGCGGCTGGGACCTGGAGGGCCTGTTCGACCCGGACCCGGACCGCGCGGGCACGTCGTACACCGACCAGGGCGGTTTCCTCCACGAGGCCGGTCTCTTCGACGCGGGCTTCTTCGGCATCTCCCCGCGCGAGGCCACGGCGATGGACCCCCAGCAGCGGCTGCTCCTGGAAGCCTCCTGGGAGGCCCTGGAGCGGGCGGGCATCGACCCGGGCACGCTGAAGGGCGCTGACGTCGGCGTGTACTCCGGCGTGTTCGGCCAGGGTTACGGGGCGACCGGCACCGGAGTCGTCGCCCCCGAGGCCGAGGGCTTCGCCGGCACGGGCTCGGCGGGCAGCGTCGCGTCGGGCCGGGTGTCGTACGTGCTTGGTTTCGAGGGCCCGGCGGTCACGGTGGACACGGCGTGCTCCTCGTCGCTGGTGGCGATGCATGTGGCTGCGCAGGCGCTGCGGCAGGGTGAGTGCTCGATGGCCCTGGCCGGAGGCGCGACCGTGATGGCCACGCCCGGCACCTTCGTGGAGTTCTCCCGGCAGCGGGCTCTGGCCCCCGACGGCCGGTGCAAGGCCTTCTCCTCGACGGCCGACGGCACCGGCTGGGCCGAGGGCGTGGGCGTCGTGGTCCTTGAGCGCCTTTCCGCGGCGCGCGAGCGCGGCCACCGGGTGCTCGCGGTGATCCGGGGCAGCGCGGTCAACCAGGACGGCGCCTCCAATGGCCTGACCGCGCCCAACGGTCTCTCACAACAGCGCGTGATCCGCAAGGCGCTCGCCAGTGCCGGGCTGGCCCCGGCCGACGTGGACGCGGTGGAGGGCCACGGCACCGGGACGGCCCTGGGTGACCCGATCGAGGCGCAGGCCCTGCTCGCGACGTACGGGCAGGGTCGGGATCCCGAACGGCCTCTGTGGCTGGGCTCGTTGAAGTCGAACATCGGGCATGCGCAGGCCGCCGCCGGTGTGGCGGGTGTGATCAAGATGGTGCAGGCGCTGCGGCACGGGCTGCTCCCGGCGACTCTCCACGTGGACGCGCCCACGCCCCAAGTCGACTGGTCCCTGGGTGCGGTGGAGCTCCTGACGGAGGCGCGCGCGTGGCCGCGCGACGGTCGTCCGCGCCGGGCGGGTGTGTCGTCCTTCGGCGTGAGCGGCACGAATGCCCATCTGATCCTGGAGGAGGCGCCCGAGGAGCCGGTCTCGGAGGCTGTTGTCCCTGTGGGTGTGGTGCCGTTGGTGGTGTCGGCGCGGAGCCGGGCCTCACTGGCGGGGCAGGCCGGGCGCCTCGCGTCGTACGTGGAGTCGGGCGCTGGCCCTTTGCTGGCGGATGTGGCCGGGGCCTTGGTCTCCGGTCGGGCCGTGCTGGGTGAGCGTGCGGTGGTGGTGGCGGGTTCGGGCGAGGAGGCGCTGGCCGGGTTGCGGGCTCTCGCCCAGGGTGAGAGCGGCCCGCATCTGGTGTCGGGCAGTGCGGGTGTGCCGGGCAAGGTGGTGTGGGTGTTCCCGGGGCAGGGGGCGCAGTGGGCGGGGATGGGCCGTGAACTCCTGGACACCTCACCGGTGTTCGCGGAGCGGGTGGGGGAGTGCGCGGCGGCGTTGGAGCGGTGGGTGGACTGGTCACTCGTCGACGTCCTACGGGGTGAGGCGGATCCCGAGCTGTTTGAGCGGGTGGATGTGGTGCAGCCCGCGAGTTTCGCGGTGATGCTCGGGCTGGCTTCGGTGTGGGAGTCCGTCGGGGTCCGGCCGGATGCGGTGCTCGGTCACTCGCAGGGGGAGATCGCGGCCGCGTGTGTGGCGGGGGCGTTGTCTCTTGAGGACGCGGCGCGTGTGGTGGCGTTGCGGAGTCGGGCCATCGCGGCGGGGCTGGCCGGGCGCGGAGGCATGGCCTCGGTCGCTCTGAGCGAGGCGGAGGCTCTGGAACGGCTTGGGCCCTGGGCGGACCGGGTGGAGGTCGCGGCCGTCAACGGGCCGTCGTCGGTGGTGGTCGCGGGTGATGCCCAGGCGTTGGACGAGGTGCTGGAGGCCCTGTCCGGTGACGGCGTCCGCACGCGCCGGGTCGCGGTGGACTACGCCTCGCACACCCGTCACGTCGAGGACATCCAGGGCGTGCTGGCCGAAGCGCTGGCAGGCGTGGACGCGAAGGCCCCGGTGGTGCCGTTCTACTCGACCGTGACCGGCGGTTGGGTGGCGGAGGCCGGGGTCCTGGACGGCGCGTACTGGTACCGCAACCTGCGCGGACAGGTGCGGTTCGGCCCGGCGGTGGCCGACCTCCTTGGGCAGGGCCACGGGGTGTTCGTAGAGGTGAGTGCTCATCCCGTACTCGTGCAGCCGGTGACCGAGGCCGTGGATGCCGGGGGTGCCGACGCGGTGGTGACGGGCTCGCTGCGGCGCGAGGAGGGCGGACTGCGGCGGCTGCTCACCTCGATGGCCGAGCTGTTCGTGCGGGGCGTGGCTGTCGACTGGCGTGGTGTGCTGCCCGTGACGGGGTCGCCGCGCGTGGAGTTGCCGACGTACGCCTTCGACCACCAGCACTACTGGTTGAAGCCGGTCGCGGAGGCCACTGACGCGGCCTCGCTGGGGCAGACGGCGGGGGAGCATCCACTGCTCGGCGCGGTCGTCGCCCTGCCGGACTCCGGTGGGCTCATGGCCACATCGAGGTGGTCGCTCCGGTCGCAGCCCTGGCTCGGGGAGCATGTGGCGGGGGACGTGGCCGTGGTGCCGAACGCGGCCCTGGTCGAGATGGCCGTCCGGCTCGGTGACCTCGTCGCGAGCCCCGTACTCGACGAACTCACCGTCGACGAGCCCGTGGTGCTGCCGCGCCGCGGCAGCCGTGGCGTACACATCGTCGTCGGTGAGCGGGACGGGGCGGGGCGGCGGTCGGTGGCGGTCTACTCCCGCGCCGGGGACGCCCCGCTGGACGCGCGGTGGACCCGGCACGCGCACGGCACGCTGTCCAACGGCACGACGACCGAGGTGACATCCTCACGGAGCGGGCTCACGGCCGAGGTGACGTCTTCGCGGGCCAGGCCCACGGCCGAGGTCGCTCTGGACGGTGCCGCCCTGCGCGAAGCGGGCCGTTACGGTGTGCACCCCGCGCTCCTCGACGCCGCCGTCCGTACGGTCGTCCCCGACGGCATGGTGGCGTCGGTGTGGACCGGGGTGACCCTGCTGGCGTCGGGCGCCACCACGCTCCACGTACGAGCGGGCGAGACGTCGCCGGGCGGTACCGGGCTGCGGCTGACGGACCCCACGGGGCAGCCCGTCATGACCGTCGCCTCCGTGCGCGGGGCAGTGTTCTCCCACGAACAGGCGGATGCTGGCGCCGAGTTGGCGAACGACGCGCTGTTCCGCGTCGATTGGGTGGAGCTGACGCTGCCCGCCGTGGACCGGGCGCTCGACGTCGTGACCGTCACGGATGCCGAGGACGTCGGTGCCTGTGCGGCGCCGGACGCGCCGGTCCCCGAGGTCCTGGTGTACGAAGCCGTGCGCGCGACCGCCGACCCCCGCCCTTCGGTCAACGCGGCTCTGGCGGTGCTTCAGACCTGGCTCGCGGAGCCCGCGTTCGCGGGGACCCGGCTCGCCGTCGTCACCGGGGACCGCACGGAACTCGGCGCGGCCGCGGTGTGGGGCCTGGTGCGCTCGGCGCAGTCGGAGCATCCGGGCCGGATCGTCCTCGTGGAGCTCGACGCGGACTCCCGGGCCGCGCTGCCCGCCGCGCTGCTCAGCGGCGAACCGCAGCTGAGGGTGCGCGGCGGGGTCGCGGCGGTGCCCAGGCTCGCGCGGGTGCCCGTACCGGAGCCCGGCGCCGGGCGGCGGCCCCGCCCGCTCGACCCCGAAGGCACCGTGCTGATCACCGGCGGCACCGGAACGCTCGGTGCCGCCACGGCACGGCACCTGGTCGCCGCCCACGGCATCCGCCACCTGGTCCTCGCCGGCCGCCGGGGCGCGGCGCCGGAGCTGCGGGAAGAGCTGGCCGGAATGGGGGCGTCCGTCACCGTCGCCGCCTGCGACACGGCGGACCGGGCCCAGGTGGCGGAGCTGCTGCGGGCGATACCGGCCGCGCGCCCGCTCACCGCCGTGGTGCACGCCGCCGGGGTCCTGGACGACGGGGTGCTCACCGAGCTGACCCCGGAACGCGTCGACATCGTGCTGCGGCCGAAGACGGACGCCGCGCTGCACCTGCACGAGCTGACCCGGGACCTGGACCTCGCCGCGTTCGTCCTGTTCTCCTCGGCGGCGGGCGTCCTCGGCAACCCGGGGCAGGCCAACTACGCCGCCGCCAACGCCGCCCTGGACGCCCTGGCGTGCCAACGGCGCCGGGCGGGCCTGCCCGGGGTGTCCCTGGCCTGGGGCTACTGGGCGACGGCCAGCGGCATGACCGCGCACCTGGGCGCCGCCGACCTGCGGCGCAACCAGCGCATCGGCATGGCGGGCCTGACCGCAGCCGAAGGCATGGCCCTCCTGGACGCCGCCCTGCGCACCGACGCGGACGACCCGCTGGTGGCGGCGAGGTTCGACATGGCCGCGCTGCGCACGGCCGCGGCCGAGGGGCCGCTGCCCCCGCCGCTGCGCGGCCTCGCCCCGCGACCGCGCCCCACGGCCCGGGCGGCGGCCCCCGCCGGGCCCGCGTCGCTGCGGGAACGCGTCGCCGCCCTGGGCGCCGCCGAGCGGACCGAGGCGCTGGTCGACCTGGTGCGCGGGCACGCCGCGGAGGTGCTCGGGCACACCACCGCCGACGCCGTGCGGGCCGACCGGACGTTCAAGGAGGCCGGGTTCGACTCGCTGACGGCGGTGGAGCTGCGGAACCGGCTCGCCGCCGCGACCGGGCTCGCCCTCTCCCCGGCCATGGTCTTCGACTATCCGAAGCCGACCGCGCTCGCCGGTCACCTGGCGGCCGAGCTCCTCGGCGTACCGCAGGACCGTCCGGCCGAGCCCGTCGTACCCGCCCGTACGGCCGACGAGCCGATCGCGATCGTGGCGATGGCGTGCCGCTTCCCCGCCGGCGCGCACAGCCCGGAGGGCCTGTGGCGCGTGGTGGCCGAAGGGACCGACGCGGTCACCGAGTTCCCCGACGACCGCGGCTGGGACACCGACCGGCTCTTCCATCCCGACCCCGACCACGCGGGCACCACCTACGTGCGCCACGGCGCCTTTCTCGACGACGCCGCCGGGTTCGACGCCGCCTTCTTCGGGATCTCGCCGAACGAGGCCCTCGCCATGGACCCGCAGCAGCGGCTGCTCCTCGAAACGTCCTGGGAGGCGTTCGAGCGGGCCGCGATCGACCCGGCCACCCTGGCCGGGCAGGACGTCGGCGTCTTCGTCGGGGTCAACAGCCACGACTACAGCGTGCGGCTGCACCAGGCGTCCGGTGCCGCCGGTGCCTCCGGCATCGAGGGCCTGCGGCTCACCGGCGGTTCGGGCAGCGTCGCCTCCGGCCGCGTCGCCTACCACTTCGGCTTCGAGGGCCCCGCCGTCACCGTCGACACGGCCTGCTCCTCCTCTCTGGTGGCCCTGCACATGGCGGCGCAGGCGCTGCACCGGGGCGAGTGCTCCATGGCCCTGGCGGGCGGCGTGATGGTGATGGGCACCGTGGAGACGTTCGTGGAGTTCTCCCGGCAGCGCGGGCTCGCCCCCGACGGCCGGTGCAAGGCCTTCGCCGACGGCGCCGACGGCACCGGCTGGTCCGAGGGCGCGGGGCTGCTCCTCGTGGAGCGCCTCTCGGACGCCCGCCGCCGGGGCCACCAGGTCCTCGCCGTCGTACGCGGCTCCGCCGTCAACCAGGACGGCGCGTCCAACGGCCTGACCGCCCCCAACGGCCCCGCGCAGCAGCGCGTGATCCGCAAGGCCCTGGCCCACGCGGGCCTCGGCACCTCGGACGTGGACGCCGTGGAGGCCCACGGCACGGGCACGACGCTCGGCGACCCGATCGAGGCGCAGGCACTGCTCGCGACGTACGGGCAGGACCGGCCCGCCGGACGGCCGCTGTGGCTCGGGTCCGTGAAGTCGAACATCGGGCACACCCAGGCGGCGGCGGGTGTCGCCGGTGTGATCAAGATGGTCATGGCCATGCGCCACGGCACGCTCCCCAGGACGCTGCACGTGGACCGCCCCTCGTCCCGCATCGACTGGTCCGCGGGCGCGGTGGAACTCCTGACCGAGGCCCGGGAATGGCCGCGCGAGGGCCGTCCGCGCCGGGCCGGGGTGTCGTCCTTCGGCATCGGCGGCACCAACGCGCACGTCGTCCTGGAGGAGGCCCCGGATCAGGAGGCCCCGGATCAGGCGGCCCCCGGCCGGGCGACCTTTCACCAGGAGGCCCACGGCCACGCGGCGGCCGTCGAGCCCGAGCCCGAGCCGCAGCCCGGCCCCCGGCGTGCGGACGTCCCGGCCTCGGCTCCGGTCCCGATGCCCGTGTCGGCCCGCACCCCCGCCGGGTTGCGCGGCCAGGCCGACCGGCTCGCCCGCTTCCTCGACGACCGGCCCGACGTACGCCTCGCCGACGCGGCGCACGCCCTCGCCACCACGCGCGCCCGGCTGGACCACCGTGCCGTCGTCCTGGCGTCCGACAGAGGGCAGGCCGGTGCGGAGCTGCGCGCCTTCGGCGGGGGTGAGGAGAGCCCCGCCGTGGTCTCCGGCACCGCCGTCCCGGGCAAACTCGCCGTCCTCTTCACCGGGCAGGGCAGCCAGTGGCCCGGCATGGGCCGCGAACTCGCCGCGGCGCACCCGGTCTTCCGCGACGCCTTCGCCGCCGCGTGCGCGGCCGTGGAGGCACACCTGGGCGGGCACGCCGCACGTCCGCTGCGCGAGGTGGTGTTCGCCGCACCCGGGGCACCCGGCAGCGAACTGCTCGGCCGGACCCTGTACACGCAGGCCGCCCTGTTCGCCTTGGAAACGGCGCTGTTCCGGCTCTTCGAGTCCTGGGGGGTGCGGCCTGACCTCCTCGCGGGACACTCGATCGGGGAGATCACCGCCGCGCACGTCTCCGGAGAACTCGGCCTGGCCGATGCGGGCGAACTGGTCGCCGCGCGCGGCCGGTTGATGCAGGCCCTCCCCGCGGGCGGCGCGATGGTCGCCGTCCGGGCGACGGAGGCCGACGTCGAACCGCTGCTCGCCCGCGCGCGGGGCGCGGTCTGCGTCGGCGCGGTGAACGGCCCCGACGCCCTGGTGCTCTCCGGCACCGAGGACGCCGTACTGGCCCTCGCCGACGACCTGGCGCGCCAGGGCCGCAAGACGCGGCGGCTCCCGGTCGGCCACGCCTTCCACTCCCCGCTCATGGAGCCCATGCTGGAGGAGTTCCGCACGGTCGCGGAGCGCCTGTCGTACCGCACCGGTGACCTCCCCGTCGTCTCCACGCTGACCGGCGCCCTCGCCCGGGACGGGCAGCTCGCCACCCCCGGCTACTGGGTCGACCAGGTGCGCGGCACCGTGCGGTTCGGCGACGCCGTCACCGCGCTCGGCGGCCTCGGGGCGACGACGTTCCTCGAACTGGGCCCCGGCGGGGCCCTCGCCGCGATGGCGCTCGGCTCCCTCGGCGCGCCGGAGCGGAGCGGCGTCGCCACCCTGCGCAAGGACGGCACGGAGACCGCCGACGTCCTGACCGCGCTCGCGGAACTGCACGTGCGCGGCACGGCCGTGGACTGGACGGCCGTACTCGCACCCCCGGCCGCGGCGGCCGGCGCCGACCTGCCCACCTACGCGTTCCAGCACCAGCGGTACTGGATCGAGTCCGACTCCACCGCGCCGGCCGGAGCGGAGGCGCTCGGCGCCACCGCCGCCCTGCACCCGCTGCTCGGCACCGTCATCGACGTGCCGGGCGACGAAGGCGGCAGCGGTGGCGTCGTGCTCACCGGGCGGCTCGCACCCCACGGCCCGGGCCGCCTTCCCGGCCCGACGGCCGCCGACGGCACCACCGCGATCCCGGCCGCCGTCCTCCTGGACATGCTCGTCAGGGCCGGTGACGAGGTGGGCTGCGGCAGCCTCGAACAGGTCGAGGTCGACGAGCCGTTGACGGTGCCGGGTCGCGGCCACACCCACGTACGGGTGTCCGTGGCGGCCCCGGCGCCCGACGGCCGCCGCCGCGCCACCGTCCACGGTCGCCCCACAGGCCCGGAGCAAGGCCCCTGGACGTGCCACGCCCGAGCCGTCCTCGTCCCCGGAACCCCGCGCCCGGCCTTCGACCTGCGCACCTGGCAGCCGCCCGAGGGCAGCACCGGGGAACGCGTGTGGCAGCAGGGCGACCACACCTGCGCGGAGATCACGCTCCCGGGGGAACTGGCCGACGAAGCAGCCCGGTTCACGCTCCACCCCGTGCTCATCGACACCGCGCTGCGCGTCCTGGCCGCACGCACGGGAGCGGACCCGGCAGCGGACGCCGCCGACCTGGCCGCCTGCGCCGGACTCGCGGTGCACGCGGAGGGCGCCGCCTCGCTGCGGCTGCGGATCACGCCGGGGCGGGACGGCCGCCACCTGCTGGAGCTCGCGGACCCGGACGGTGAACCCGTCGCGTCCCTGGGCCCGTTGAGCCTGGCCGACCCGGCCGGGCGCGGTGGGGCCCCCGCCACGCGCGAAGTCGTCGCCGCCGACGTGCCGACGGCGACCGGGGCCGTCACCCGCCGTGTGGCCGCACGACGGGAAGGCGCGGGGGACGCCCTCGCCGACCGCCTGGCCGGGCTCTCCGCCGCGGAGCAGCACCGCGTGGTCCTCGACCTGGTGCAGGAGAGCACCGCGGTCGTACTCGGCCACCGCGCACGGGACCGCTTCGGCGAGGACCAGCCCTTCAAGAACCTCGGCTTCGACTCCCTCGGCGCGGTCAAGCTCCGCAACCGCCTGCGCGACTTCACCGGCGTGGAGCTGCCCAGCACCCTGGTCTTCGACCACCCGACCCCCGCCCTCCTCGCCGCCTTCCTGCGGGCCGAACTCCTCGGCGAGCAGCCCGGCGTGCCCGCCCCGGCCCCGGCGGCGACCGCCGACGAGCCCATCGCGATCGTCGCGATGAGCAGCCGCCTTCCGGGCGGAGCGGACAGCCCCGAGGAGCTGTGGACGCTGCTCGTGGAGGGCCGGGACGCGATCTCCGGCTTCCCGGTGGACCGCGACTGGGACCTGGAAGGGCTGTACCACCCGGACCCGGGCCACCCGGGCACGAGCTACACGCGCTCCGGCGGCTTCCTCCACGAGGCGGCACGGTTCGACGCCGGGCTCTTCGGCATCTCCCCGCGCGAGGCCCTCGCCATGGACCCGCAGCAGCGGCTGCTCCTCGAAACCTCCTGGGAGGCCCTGGAACGGGCCGGGGTCGACCCGCTGTCGGCCCGGGGCGCCGACATCGGCGTCTTCACCGGAATCGTCCACCACGACTACGTGACCCGGCTCCACCAGGTGCCCGAGGACGTGCAGGGCTACCTCATGACCGGTACGGCGGCGAGCGTGGCATCGGGCCGCGTGTCGTACGTCTTCGGCTTCGAGGGCCCGGCGGTCACCGTGGACACCGCCTGCTCCTCCTCCCTGGTCGCGATGCACCTGGCCGCGCAGGCGCTGCGGCAGGGCGAGTGCTCGATGGCCCTGGCCGGGGGCGCGACCGTGATGGCGAGCCCGGACGCCTTCCTGGAGTTCTCCCGGCAGCGCGGCCTGTCCGCCGACGGCCGGTGCAAGGCCTTCTCGTCCACCGCCGACGGCACCGGCTGGTCCGAGGGCGTGGGCGTCGTCGTACTGGAACGCCTCTCCGTCGCCCGGGAACGCGGCCACCAGGTCCTCGCCGTCATCCGGGGCAGCGCGGTCAACCAGGACGGCGCGTCCAACGGCCTCACCGCCCCCAACGGCCCCTCGCAACAGCGTGTGATCCGCCGCGCCCTCGACACCGCGGGACTCACCCCCGCGGACGTGGACGTCGTGGAGGCCCACGGGACCGGGACGGCCCTGGGTGACCCGATCGAGGCCCACGCGCTCCTCGCGACGTACGGACGGGACCGGAATCCCGAACGGCCGCTGTGGCTGGGCTCGTTGAAGTCGAACATCGGCCATACGCAGGCCGCCGCGGGCGTGGCCGGTGTGATCAAGATGGTCATGGCGCTGCGGCACGGCCTCATGCCTCCCACGCTCCACGTGGACGAGCCCACGCCGCAGGTCGACTGGTCGGCGGGCGCGGTCGAGCTCCTGACCGAGGCCAGGGACTGGCCGCGCGACGGGCGTCCGCGCCGGGCCGGGATCTCCGCCTTCGGTGCCAGCGGCACGAACGCCCATCTGATCCTGGAGGAGGCGCCCGCCGAGGAGGTGCGGCCCGCCCCCGAGCCGTCGGGCGTGGTGCCGCTGGTGGTGTCGGCGCGCGGCGCCGGATCGCTTGCGGGCCAGGCCGGTCGCCTCGCGTCGTACGTGGAGTCCGGCGCCGCCGGGGTGCCCCTCGCAGGTGTGGCCGCAGCGCTGACGTCGGGCCGTGCCGCCCTGGCCGAGCGCGCCGTGGTGCTGGCCGACGCGCCCGCGGAGGCCCTGTCGGGGCTGCACGCGCTGGCCCGGGGCGAAGGCGGACCGAACGTGGTGACCGGCAGCGCGACCGGCCCGGGCGCCCTCGGAAAGGTCGTGTGGGTCTTCCCGGGGCAGGGGTCGCAGTGGGCGGGGATGGGTCGTGAGCTCCTGGACTCGTCCCCGGTGTTCGCGGAGCGGGTGGGGGAGTGTGCGGCGGCGTTGGAGCCGTGGGTGGACTGGTCACTCATCGACGTACTACGGGGTGAGGTGGAGCCCGATCTCCTCGATCGGGTGGATGTGGTGCAGCCCGCGAGCTTCGCGGTGATGCTCGGGCTGGCTTCCGTGTGGGCGTCGGTGGGCGTGGAGCCGGACGCGGTGCTCGGCCACTCTCAAGGCGAGATCGCGGCCGCGTGTGTGGCCGGGGCGCTGTCCCTCGACGACGCGGCGCGTGTGGTGGCGTTGCGTAGTCAGGTCATCGCCACGGAGCTGGCCGGGCGGGGCGGCATGGCGTCCGTCGCGCTCGGTGAGGAGGACGCGGCCGCGCGCCTGGAGCGGTGGGCCGGTCGCGTCGAGGTGGCCGCCGTGAACAGCCCGTCCTCCGTCGTGGTCGCCGGTGACGCCCGAGCCCTGGACGAGGCGCTGGCGGCGCTCGACGCCGAAGGCGTCCGCACCCGGCGCGTGGCCGTGGACTACGCCTCGCACTCACGCCACGTCGAGGACATCCAGGACACCCTCGCCGAGGCCCTGGCCGGGGTCGGTGCCAAGGCCCCGGTCGTGCCGTTCCACTCGACCGTGACCGGCGGCCGGGTGACGGATGCCGAGGTCCTGAACGGCGCGTACTGGTACCGGAACCTGCGCGGGCAGGTGCGGTTCGGACCCGCCGTGACCGAGCTGCTGCGGCAGGGACACGGAGTGTTCGTGGAGGTCAGCGCCCATCCGGTCCTCGTGCAGCCCGTCAGCGAGGCCGTCGACGGCGCGGCCGCCGAAGCGGTGGTGACCGGGTCGCTGCGCCGCGACGACGGCGGTCCGCGGCGGCTCCTCGCGTCGATGGCCGAGCTGTTCGTGCGGGGCGTGGCCGTCGACTGGTCGGCCGTGCTGCCCGCCGGGGCCGCGGCCGCGGCCCGGTCGGCGCGCGCGGACCTGCCGACGTACGCCTTCGACCACCAGCACTACTGGCTGCGCGAGGCCGCGGCCGATGACGACACCGCCGACGCGGCCGAGGGCGCGAACGCCGCCGAGGGCGCGGACGCCGACTTCTGGGCCGCGGTCGAACACGCCGACGTGGACTCCCTCGGCGCCTTGCTCGACACGGCGGCGGCCGACCAGCTCGGTGCCCTGAACACCCTCGTGCCCGTACTCGCCGAGTGGCGCGCGAAGCGCCGTCGGACGTCGACCGCCGAGAAGCTGCGCTACCACGTCACCTGGCAGCCGCTCACCCACGAAGCCGCGGGCGTGCCCGGCGGCCGGTGGCTGGTCGTCGTACCGTCCGGACGCACCGAGGACAGCGGTACCGACGCGCTCCTGGCGGAACTGACCGGCCTCGGGTTCGCCACGGTGTTCCTGGAGGTGGGCGCGGCCGACGGCACCCGTGAACGGCTCGCCGAGCGGCTGGGCGCGGTCCTCGCCGAGCACGACGTGGCCGGTGTGCTCTCGCTGCTCGCCCTGGACCGGGGCGCGCGCGGCGGCCCGCAGGACCCGACCGCCGTCACGGCGGCGGCGCTCGCGCTGATCCAGGCCCTGGGGGACACCGGCGCGACACCGCCGCTGTGGTGCCTGACCCGGGGCGCGGTGGACATCGGCATCCACGACCCCCTCACCTCACCCGCCCAGGCGGCGCTGTGGGGCCTCGGCCGCGCCGCCGCGCTCGAGCGGCCCGACCGGTGGGGCGGCCTGATCGACCTGCCCGCCGTGACCGACCCGCGCACGGCCCGGCAGCTGCTCGGCGTGCTGAACTCCGCCGCCGGTGAGGACCAGCTCGCCGTCCGGCGGTCGGGCGCGTACGCGCGCAGGCTGGTCCGCAAGGCCGCGCCGGACGTCACCGGCGACAGCGGCTGGCAGCCCCGGGGCACGGTCCTGGTGACCGGCGGCGCCGAAGGCCTCGGCAGGCACGTCTCCCTGTGGCTCGCGCTCACCGGCGTCGAACGGCTCCTCGTCACCACCACCGCGCACGCGCCGGACGGAAGCGTTCCCGAACTGCGCGCCGACATCGCCGGATTGGACCTCCCTACGGAGGTGGAGTCCTGCGCCGACACCGACCGGGACGCCCTCGCCCGCCTCGCGGCCGCGCGGGACCCGGAGCGGCCCCTCACGGCCGTCGTGCACGCCGCCGACCTCACGTGGACCAGCGCCGTCGACGACACCGGCGCGCACGACATCGCCGAGGTGTTCGCGGCCAAGGTGGACACGGCGGTGTGGCTCGACGAACTGTTCGAGGACACGCCGCTCGACGCGTTCGTCGTCTTCTCCTCCATCGCCGGAGTGTGGGGCGGTGGCGGCCAGGGACCCTCCGGAGCGGCGAACGCCGTCCTCGACGCCCTGGTCGAATGGCGCCGCGCCCGGGGGCTGCGGGCCACGTCGATCGCCTGGGGAGCCCTCGACGGGATCGGCGTGGGCATGGACGAGGCGGCCCTCGCCCAGCTGCGCCGCCGCGGCGTGCTGCCCATGGCGCCGCAGCTGGCCGTGACGGCGATGGCGCAGGCCGTGCAGGGCAACGAGAAGTCCGTGACGGTGGCCGACATGGACTGGGGCGCCTTCGTGCCCGCCTTCACGTCGGTACGCCCCAGCCCCCTCCTCGCCGACCTGCCCGAGGCGCAGGCGGTGCTCCGGGCCGCGGGGGACGACGGCGAGGACAGCGGTACCGCCGCGACCCTCGCGGACTCCCTGCGGGCGGTCTCCGGCACCGAGCAGAACCGCCTCCTGCTGCGCCTGGTCCGCGGCCACGCCTCGACGGTCCTCGGCCACGGCGGCGCGGAGGGCATCGGCCCGCGCCAGGCATTCCAGGAGGTCGGCTTCGACTCGCTGGCCGCCGTGAACCTGCGCAACAGCCTGCACGCGGCCACCGGGCTCCGCCTGCCCGCCACCCTGATCTTCGACTACCCCACCCCGGAGGCGCTGGTCGGCCATCTGCGCACCGAACTCCTCCGGGAGCCCGACGACGGCCTCGCCGGGCGGGAGGACGACCTCAGGCGGGTCCTCGCGTCCGTGCCGCTGGCCCGGTTCAAGGAGGCCGGGGTGCTCGACGCCCTCCTCGGCCTCGCCGAAGCCGGGGCCGAAGCCGAAGCCGGGGCCGACGTGAACGCGGATACGGAGACGACCCCCGCCGACGCCGAACTGATCGACGCGATGGACGTCGCCGGTCTGGTGCGACGGGCCCTGGGCAAGACGAGCTGACCACCTGTGAACGAGTCCCGGAAGGATGGCTATGTCGGCGCCAGACGAGCAGGTCATCGAGGCACTGCGTGCCTCGCTGAAGGAGAACGCCCGGCTTCAGCAGGAGAACAGCACACTCGTCGCGGCCGCCGCGGAACCCGTCGCGATCGTCTCCATGGCCTGCCGCTACGCCGGTGGCATCCGCGGCCCCGAGGACTTCTGGCGCGTGGTGTCCGAAGGCGCCGACGTCTACGGCGCCTTCCCCGACGACCGGGGCTGGGACGTCGAGGGCCTCTACCACCCGGACCCCGACCATCCCGGTACGACGTACGTGCGCGAGGGCGCCTTCCTGCACGACGCCGCCCGCTTCGACGCCGCGTTCTTCGGCATCTCCCCGCGCGAGGCCCTCGCGATGGACCCGCAGCAGCGCCAGCTCCTCGAAGTGTCCTGGGAGACCTTCGAACGCGCCGGGATCGACCCGCACGCGCTGCGCGGCGGCGACATCGGCGTGTTCGCGGGCATCGTGCACCAGGACTACGCCCCCGACCTCAGCGGCTTCGAAGGGTTCCTCAGCCTGGAGCGCGCCCTCGGCACCGCGGGCGGCGTCGCCTCCGGCCGCGTCGCGTACACCCTGGGGCTCGAAGGCCCCGCGGTGACCGTCGACACCATGTGCTCCTCGTCCCTCGTGGCGATCCACCTCGCCGCGCAGGCGCTGCGCCGGGGCGAGTGCACGATGGCCCTCGCGGGCGGCTCGACGGTCATGGCGACGCCGGGCGGGTTCGTCGGGTTCGCCCGGCAGCGGGCGCTCGCCTTCGACGGCCGCTGCAAGTCCTACGCCGCGGGCGCCGACGGCTCCGGCTGGGCCGAAGGCGTGGGCGTGGTGCTCCTGGAACGCCTTTCGGTGGCCCGTGAGCGCGGCCACCGGATCCTCGCGGTCGTCCGGGGCAGCGCGGTCAACCAGGACGGCGCGTCCAACGGCCTCACCGCCCCCAACGGCCCCGCGCAGCAACGGGTGATCCGCAAGGCCCTGGCCGGCGCGGGCCTCTCCCCGTCCGACGTGGACGCGGTGGAGGGCCACGGCACGGGCACGGTCCTCGGCGACCCGATCGAGGCCCAGGCCCTGATGGCCACGTACGGGCAGGGCCGGGACCCGGAGCGGCCGCTGCTGCTCGGCTCGGTGAAGTCCGTCATCGGCCACACGCAGGCGGCGTCCGGCGTGGCCGGTGTCATCAAGATGGTCCAGGCGCTGCGGCACGGCGTGCTCCCGGCGACCCTCCACGTGGACGCGCCGACCCCGCAGGTCGACTGGTCGGCGGGCGCGGTCGAGCTCCTCACCGAGACCAGGGACTGGCCGCGGAACGGGCGTCCGCGCCGGGCCGGGATCTCCGCCTTCGGCGCCAGCGGCACGAACGCCCATCTCATCGTCGAGGAAGCCCCCGCCGAGGAGGAGCACCCCGCCCCCGAGCCGACGGGCGTGGTCCCGCTGGTGCTCTCCGCGGCCACCACGGCCTCACTGGCGGCCCAGGCCGAACGCCTCGCCGCGCACCTGGAGTCGGACGCCGACGTGGCGCCGCTCACGGCGGTCGCGGGGACGCTCGCGACGGGCCGGGCCGTCCTCGGCGAGCGTGCCGTGGTGGTCGCGGGCACGGCCGAGGAGGCGCTGACCGGGCTGCGGGCCCTGGCACGCGGCGAGCACGCGGCCGCCGGTCCGGTGACCGGTACGGGCACACCGGGCAAGGTCGTGTGGGTGTTCCCGGGACAGGGCTCGCAGTGGGCCGGCATGGGCCGTGAACTCCTGGACTCCTCCCCGGTGTTCGCGGAGCGGGTGGGGGAGTGTGCGGCTGCCCTCGAGCGGTGGGTGGACTGGTCACTCATCGACGTCCTACGAGGCGACGCCGAGCCCGAGCTGCTCGAGCGGGTGGACGTGGTGCAGCCCGCGAGCTTCGCGGTGATGGTGGGCTTGGCGGCGGTGTGGGCGTCGGTGGGGGTGGAGCCGGACGCGGTCCTCGGCCACTCTCAAGGCGAGATCGCGGCGGCCTGCGTGGCCGGGGCGCTCTCCCTCGACGACGCGGCGCGGGTGGTGGCGTTGCGGAGTCAGGCCATCGCGGCGCGGCTCGCCGGGCGCGGAGGCATGGCGTCCGTCGCGCTCAGCGAGGAGGACACGGCCGCACGCCTGGCACCCTGGGCGGACCGGGTCGAGGTCGCCGCCGTCAACGGGCCCTCGTCCGTGGTGATCGCGGGCGACGCCGAAGCCCTGGACGTGGCGCTGGAGGCACTCGACGACCAGGGCGTACGCATCCGGCGGATCGCGGTGGACTACGCCTCGCACACCCGGCACGTGGAGGACGCCCGCGACACCCTGGCCGAGGTCCTCACCGGGGTCCGCGCCCAGGCGCCCGCGGTGCCGTTCCGCTCGACCGTCACCGGCGGCTGGGTGACGGACGCCGGAGTCCTCGACGGCGCGTACTGGTACCGCAATCTGCGCGAGCGCGTGCGGTTCGGCCCGGCCGTCGCCGATCTCCTCGACCAGGGGCACGGGGTGTTCGTGGAGGTCAGCGCCCACCCGGTGCTCGTCCAGGCCATCACCGAGACCGCCGACGCCACCGACGCCGATGTCGTCGTCACCGGATCCCTGCGGCGCGAGGACGGCGGCCCCCGGCGCCTCCTGACGTCCATGGCCGAGCTGTTCGTACGAGGTGTGACCCTGGACTGGGCCGCGACGCTGCCCCCCGGGGCCGCCGCCCGGCGCGCGGACCTGCCGACGTACGCCTTCGACCACCAGCACTACTGGCTCCGGATGGCCGACGCCGCCACGGACTCCGCGTCGCTCGGGCTCACCGGGGCCGACCACCCGCTGCTCGGCGCGGTCGTGCCGCTGCCGCAGTCCGACGGCCTGGTCTTCACCTCACGCCTCTCGCTGCGCACCCACCCGTGGCTCGCCGACCACGCCATCGGCGGCGCGGTCCTCGTCCCCGGCACGGTGTACGTCGACCTGGCGGTGCGCGCCGGGGACGAGTTCGGCCACGGCCTCCTGGAGGAACTCGTCATCGAGGCGCCGCTGGTGCTGCCCGACAGCGGCGGGGTGCGGGTCCAGGTCGCGGTCAGCGGCCCCGGCGCGACAGGCGCGCGAACCGTGGACGTGTACTCCCAGCGCGAGGACGCCGCCGGCGGCGCCGAGGTGTGGACGCGGCACGCCACCGGCCTCCTGGCGGCCTCGCCGACGACGCCCGGTGCGCGCCGGGACGTCGACTTCAGGGCCTGGCCGCCGCCCGGCGCGGCACCGGTCCCGGTGACGGACTTCTACGCCGACCTGGTCGAGCGCGGCTACGCGTACGGCCCCGCCTTCCAGGGCCTGCGCGCGGTGTGGCGGCGCGGCGACGAGGTCTTCGCCGAGGCCGCCCTGCCCGAGGAGCGGCGGGAGGAGGCGGGCAGGTTCGGCATTCACCCGGCGCTCCTCGACGCCGCCCTGCACACGAACGCCTTCGCCCGCCCGGACGACGACCGCAAGGTGCTGCCGTTCGCGTGGAACGGGCTGCTGCTGCACGCCGTGGGCGCCTCCGCGCTGCGCGTGCGGGTCGCCCCGTGCGGCCCGGACGCCCTGTCCTTCCACGCCGCCGACGACACCGGCGAGATGGTCCTGACGATGGACTCGCTGGTGTCCCTGCCCGTCTCCACCGACCAGCTGGACACCGCGGCAGCGGACGGAACCCACGACGCGCTGTTCGGCGTGGAGTGGACCGAACTTCCCCTGGCGCAGGGGGACGCACCGTCCTGGGCACTGGTGGCCACGGCCGCCGACGTCACGGCCCTCACCGCAAGCACGGCCGCCCCGCCGGTGGTCGTCCTGGAGGCCTACGGCGCCGACGGCGACGACGCGGTACTCGCCCTGACCTCCCGCGTGCTGGGAGCGGTGCAGGCGTGGCTGGCCCAGGCGGGCACCGCGGAGTCCCGCCTGGTGGTCGTGACCCGGGGGGCGGTGCCCGCGGGTTCGGGTGTGGTGAGTGACCCGGCGGGGGCGGCCGTGTGGGGTCTGGTGCGTGCGGCCCAGGCGGAGAATCCGGACCGTTTCGTTCTGCTGGACACCGACCCCACGGCGGACGGCTACCTGGACGTGGTGCTGGGAGCGGTGCTTGTGGGCGGTGAGCCGCAGGTCGCGGTGCGTGGAACGAGGTACTGCGTGCCCAGGCTCGTCCGTGTCGCCGGTCGGGTGCCGGGGGCGGGGAACACATTCGGCTCTGGAAAGAGCGTTCTACTCACTGGTGGAACAGGTTCCCTGGGGGGCCTGGTGGCCCGCCATCTGGTCGCCCGGCACGGTGTGCGGCACCTTCTGCTTGCCAGTCGCCGGGGCGCGGACGCCGAGGGCGTACCGGAGCTGGTGGCCGAACTCCGCGAGCAGGGCGCGACCGTATCGGTCGTGGCGTGCGACGTCTCCGACCGCGAGCAGGTGCGGGCTTTGCTGGCCGCGGTGCCCGACGAGCACGGGCTGAGCGGGGTCGTGCACATGGCCGGTGTGCTGGACGACGGGGTCATCGGGGCGCTGACCCCGGAGCGCCTCGCGGGGGTGTTCGCGCCGAAGGTGGACGCGGTGCGGCACCTCGACGAGCTGACCCGGGGCCTCGACCTCGACGCGTTCGTGGTGTTCTCGTCCGCCGCCGCGCTCATGGGGTCGGCGGGCCAGGGCAACTACGCGGCGGCCAACGCCTACCTCGACGGTCTGATGGCGCGACGGCGCGCGGCGGGCCTGCCCGGGCTCTCCCTCGCCTGGGGCCTGTGGGAACAGGCCGCGGGCCTGACCGCACACCTCAGCAGCGTCGACCAGGCGCGGATGAGCCGCGGCGGCGTACTGGCGCTGACCCCGGCCGAGGGCCTGGGCATCCTCGACGCCGGCCTGCACATGAGCCAGGCGCTCCTCGTGCCGATCAAGCTGGACCTGCGCACGCTGCGGACCCAGGCGGCGGCGGGCGGCACGGTGCCGCATCTGCTGCGCGGCCTCGTCCGCACGGGACGGCGCGTGGCACGGGCGGCGGCCGGGGACAGCGGCGGCCTGACCCGCCGCCTCGCCGGGCTTCCCCAGGCCGACCAGGAGGCACTCCTGCTGTCCGTCGTCCAAGGCGAGGCGGGCGGCGTACTCGGCTTCAGTGGCCCCGAACTGACCCAAGGCACAAGGGGGTTCAGTGACATCGGCTTCGACTCCCTGACCGCGGTCGAGCTGCGGAACCGGCTCAGCGCGGCGACCGGAGTGAAACTGCCCGCCACCCTGATCTTCGACTACCCGACCCCCGTGGCGCTCGCCCGCCACCTGCGTGAGGAACTGGCGGAGACGGCGGACGGCGCGGCCGTCCCGACCGCTTCGTCCGCCGTCGCTGACCCCGACGAGCCGATCGCCGTCGTCGGCATGGCGTGCCGACTGCCCGGAGGCGTGAGCGACCCCGACGGCCTGTGGCAGTTGGTGAGCGAAGGCCGCGAGGGCATGTCGGGCTTCCCGGAGGACCGTGGCTGGGACCTGGAGGGGTTGTTCGACGCGGATCCCGACAACGCCGGTACGTCGTACGCCAGTCAGGGCGGCTTCCTCCAGGGCGCGGGCCTCTTCGACCCCGGGTTCTTCGGCATCTCACCGCGCGAGGCCCTCGCGATGGACCCGCAGCAGCGGCTGCTCCTCGAAGCCTCCTGGGAGGCCCTGGAGCGGGCGGGCATCGACCCGACCACGGCGCGCGGCGTTGACGTCGGCGTCTTCTCCGGCGTCTCCATCCACGACTATCTGGAATCCCTCAGCAACATGCCCGCCGAACTCGAAGGCTTCGTCACCACCGCCACGGCGGGCAGCGTGGCCTCGGGCCGGGTGGCGTACGCCTTCGGTTTCGAGGGCCCGGCGGTCACGGTGGACACGGCGTGCTCCTCGTCCCTGGTCGCGATGCACCTGGCTGCGCAGGCGCTGCGGCAGGGCGAGTGCTCGATGGCCCTGGCCGGTGGCGTCGCCGTGATGGGGTCCCCGATCGGTGTCCTCGGCATGTCGCGGCAGCGTGGCCTGGCCGCCGACGGCCGGTGCAAGGCATACGCGGACGGCGCGGACGGAACGGTCCTGTCCGAAGGCGTCGGGCTGGTGGTCCTTGAGCGCCTGTCGGTGGCCCGCGAGCGCGGCCACCGGGTGCTCGCGGTGATCCGGGGCAGTGCGGTCAACCAGGACGGTGCCTCCAACGGTCTGACCGCCCCCAACGGCCCTTCCCAGCAGCGTGTGATCCGTAAGGCCCTGGCCCACGCGGGCCTCACCCCGGCCGACGTGGACGTGGTGGAGGGCCACGGCACGGGCACCACCCTGGGCGACCCGATCGAGACCCAGGCGCTCCTCGCGACCTACGGGCAGGGTCGGGATCCCGAACGGCCGCTGTGGCTGGGCTCGTTGAAGTCGAACATCGGGCATGCGCAGGCCGCCGCCGGTGTGTCCAGCGTGATCAAGATGGTCCAGGCGCTGCGCCACGGCGTCATGCCGCCCACGCTGCACGCACAGGAGCCCACCCGCCAAGTGGACTGGTCGGCGGGCGCCGTCGAGCTCCTGACCGAGGCGCGCGCATGGCCGCGCAACGGCCGTCCGCGCCGCGTCGGGGTGTCCTCATTCGGCATCAGCGGCACGAACGCGCATCTGATCCTGGAGGAGGCGCCCGAGGAGCCGGTCGTGGAGGAGCCGGTGCCGGTGGATGTGGTGCCGTTGGTGGTGTCGGCGCGCAGCGCGGGTTCCCTGGCGGGACAGGCCGGGCGCCTCGCGGCGTACGTGCAGTCGGACACCGACGGGGTGTCCCTCGCGGGTGTGGCCGGGGTGCTGGTCTCCGGCCGGGCCGTCCTCGACGAGCGTGCGGTGGTGGTGGCGGGCACGGACGACGAGGCCCTCGCCGGACTGTACGCGCTGGCCAGGGGCGAGGACGCGGCCGGTGTGGTGACCGGTACGGGCACGCCGGGCAAGGTCGTGTGGGTGTTCCCGGGGCAGGGGGCGCAGTGGGCGGGGATGGGTCGTGAACTCCTGGACTCGTCTCCGGTGTTCGCGGAGCGGGTGGCGGAGTGCGCGGCTGCCCTTGGGAGGTGGGTGGACTGGTCACTCGTCGACGTACTACGGGGTGAGGTGGAGCCCGAGCTGTTTGAGCGGGTGGATGTGGTGCAGCCCGCGAGTTTCGCGGTGATGGTGGGTTTGGCCGCGGTGTGGGCGTCGGTGGGTGTGGTGCCGGATGCGGTGCTTGGTCACTCGCAGGGGGAGATCGCGGCCGCGTGTGTGGCGGGGGCGTTGTCTCTTGAGGACGCGGTGCGTGTGGTGGCGTTGCGAAGTCAGGCCATCGCTGGGGAGCTGGCGGGGCGGGGTGGCATGGCGTCGGTTGCCCTGGACGAGGAGGAGGCCGCCGGGCGTCTGGAGCCCTGGGCGGGACGACTGGAGATCGCGGCCGTCAATGGGCCGTCATCGGTGGTGGTCGCGGGTGACGCCGAGGCGTTGGACGAGATGCTGGAGGCGCTTTCCAGTGACGGAGTGCGGGTGCGCCGGGTGGCGGTGGACTACGCCTCGCACACCCGTCACGTCGAGGACATCCAGGGCGTGCTGGCCGAAGCGCTGGCCGGAGTGGACGCGCAGGCGCCGACGGTCCCTTTTTACTCGACTGTCACCGGTGGTTGGGTGGCGGACGCGGGAGTGCTGGACGGCGCGTACTGGTACCGCAATCTGCGCGGGCGGGTGGGCTTCGGCCCGGCCGTCATCGACCTCCTGGGGCAGGGCTACGGGGTGTTCGTAGAGGTGAGTGCTCATCCCGTACTCGTTCAGCCGGTGACCGAGGCCGTGGACGTGAGCGATGGGGATGCGGTGGTGACGGGCTCGCTGCGGCGCGAGGAGGGCGGTCTGCGGCGGCTGCTCACCTCGATGGCCGAGCTGTTCGTGCGGGGCGTAGCCGTGGACTGGCGTGGTGTGCTGCCCGTGACGGGGTCGCCGCACGTGGAGTTGCCGACGTACGCCTTCGACCACGAGCACTACTGGCTCACGCCGGTCGTGCGGGCGACCGACGCGGTGTCGCTGGGGCAGGCGGCGGTGGAGCATCCGCTCCTTGGCGCGGTGGTGCGGCTTCCACAGTCCGACGGGCTTGTCTTCACCTCGCGCCTTTCGCTGCGGTCGCATCCGTGGCTGGGTGATCACGCGCTCGGCGGTGCGGTGCTCCTGCCGACTACGGCTCTGGTGGAGCTGGCGGTGCGGGCCGGTGACGAGGCCGGGTGCGGGGTGCTCGAAGAGCTGGGATTCGAGGCCCCGTTGGTGGTGCCCGAGCGCGGTGGTGTCCGGGTGCAGGTCACGGTGGGAGCGCCGGAGGAGGACGGCTCGCGGACGGTGGAGGTGTACTCCCAGGGTGAGGGAGAGGGCGAGACGTGGAGGCGGCACGCGGTCGGGGCCCTGTCGGCGGCCGATCCGGCCGGTGGTGGCGGCCCCCGCTTCGACTTCACGGCCTGGCCGCCACCGGGCGCCGAGCCGCTCGGGACCGGGGACTTCTACGCCGACCTGGCCGAGCGGGGCTACACGTACGGCCCGGCGTTCCAGGGTGTGCGGGCGGTGTGGCGGCGCGGCGACGAGGTCTTCGCGGAAGTCGCGCTGCCCGAGGGGCAGCACAAGGACGCGGGTGGCTTCGGCCTGCACCCAGCCCTCTTCGACGCGGCCCTGCACGCGGGGGTGTTCGCCGGCCTCGGCGATGACGCCTCCGGGGACCTCCAGCAGCCGCGGCAGCCGCTCGACTGGCACGGCCTGGTGCTGCACGCCGCGGGTGCCTCGGCGCTTCGGGTGCGGCTCGTGCCCGGCGGGCCCGACGCCGTGTCGCTGGAGGCGGCGGACGAAACGGGTGGCCTGGTGGTGACGGCGGACTCGTTGACGTGGCGGGAGGTGTCCCTCGACGAGGAGGAGACGGAGGACGCCGTGGCCGCCGATTCGCTCTTCGGCGTGGAGTGGACCGACCTGCCCCAGGTGCGGGGAGCGGGTGCGTCGCTGTCATGGATGCCGGTGGCCGCCGCCGATGAGGTGGCGACGCTGACGGAGGAAGTGGCGTCGGGCGCGGCAGTCCCGACGGCGGCGGTCCTTGAGGCCTTCGGAGGTGCCGGCGAGGGCGCGGTACTCGCCCTGTCCGCAAGGGTGTTGGACGTGGTGCAGGCCTGGCTGTCCGGGGCCGGTGTCGAGGACGCGCGGCTCGTGGTCGTGACCCGGGGCGCGGTGCCCGCGGGCGAGGGCGCGGTGACGGACCCGGCGGGAGCCGCCGTCTGGGGCCTGGTGCGGGCCGCGCAGGCCGAGCACCCGGACCGGATCGTCCTGCTGGACCTCGACCCGGGCTCCGGCGACGGAACGGGATCCGTACTGGACACGGTGTTGGGGGCTGTCCTCGCCGCCGGGGAGCCCCAGATCGCGGTGCGCGGAGGGACCTTCTCCGTTCCCCGGCTCGTCCGGGAAGCCGCGCAAGGGGCGGATGGCGAGGCGCTGTTCACGCAGGGCGGGACCGTCCTCATCACCGGCGGCACCGGGGCGCTCGGCGGCCTGGCGGCCCGGCACCTCGTCACTCGGTACGGCGTACGGCATCTGCTGCTGGCCAGTCGTCGGGGCGCGGAGGCGGAAGGCGTGGCGGAGCTGGTGGCCGAGCTCGCCGAGCTGGGTGCGGTGGCATCGGTGGTGGCGTGTGACGTGTCCGACCGTGACCAGGTGAAGGCCTTGCTGGCGGGCGTACCGGACGAGCACCGGCTCACCGGCATCGTGCACACCGCGGGTGTACTGGATGCGGGCGTCATCGAGACGCTGACGCCGGAGCGTCTTGAGCGGGTGTTCGCGCCGAAGGTGGACGCGGTGCGGCACCTGGACGGGCTGACGCGTGAACTGGGTCTGGATCTCGATGCGTTCGTCGTCTACTCGTCCGTGTCCGGCGTCTTCATGGGGGCGGGCAGTGGCAGTTACGCGGCCGCGAACGCCTTCCTGGACGGTCTGATGGCCAAGCGGCGGGCGGCGGGTCTGCCCGGCCTGTCCCTGGCCTGGGGCCTGTGGGAGCAGACCAGCGGCATGGCCGCCCACACCGACGACCTCACTCGCAATCGGATGAACCGCAGGGGCGGCCTGCGAGCGATGACGCTGACGGAGGGCATGGAGCTGTTCGACGCGGCCGTGGGCTCCGGGCAGGCCCTGCTGGTACCGGCCAGGCTGGACCTGCGGGGCGTCCGCGCCGACGCGGCGGCCGGGGGCGGGGTGCCGCACCTGCTGCGCGGCCTCGTCCGCGCCGGACGGCAACAGGCGCGGGCGGCGGGCGGTGGCGACGCGCGGCGCCGCCTGACCGACCGGCTCGCCGGGCTCGCGGCGGCGGAGCGGGAAGCCGTGCTCCTGGATCTGGTCCGGGGCCGGGCCGCGGCCGTGCTCGGACACGCCGGGCCGTCAGGGGTGCGCGCGGACCTGGCGTTCAACGAGGCCGGGTTCGACTCGCTCACGGCGGTGGAGCTGCGCAACCGGCTGCGCGAGGCGACCGGCCTGAAGCTGCCCGCCACCCTGGTCTTCGACTATCCGAACCCGCTCGCCCTGGCCCGGCATCTGCACCGAGTACTGCTCCCGGACGGCGACGCGGGCGGTGCCACGGGCGGTGCCGCGAGCGGACAGGAGCCGGACGAGGCGCGGCTGCGGCAGGCACTCGCCTCCGTCCCGCTGGCCCGTTTCCGGGCGGCCGGACTGCTGGACGCCCTGGTCGAGCTCGCCGCCACGGGCGACGCCGGACCGGGCACGGGCGCGACCGACGGGGCCGAGGGGGCCGAGGGGGCCGACGGCACGCGGGCGATCGCCGAGCTGGACGTCGACGACCTCGTGCACCTGGCGCTCGGCGACTGAGACCTTCCGAAACCGCTGGCTGATTGGGGAATTCAAGTGAGCGCGTCGTATGAAACAGTCGTCCAGGCGCTACGGAAGTCGCTGGAAGAGGTCGGCTCGCTGAAGCAGCAGAACCGGCAGCTCCGCGACGCTTCCCGCGAGCCGGTGGCGATCGTGGGGATGGCGTGCAGGCTGCCGGGCGGTGTTGCGGGCCCCGAGGACCTGTGGCGTCTGGTGTCCGAGGGCCGGGACGCGGTGTCGGGGTTTCCCGAGGACCGGGGCTGGGACCTTGAGGGCCTGTTCGACGCGGACCCCGAAAGCACGGGCACGTCGTACACCCGGCAGGGCGGTTTCCTCCACGAAGCCGGTCTCTTCGACGCGGGGTTCTTCGGCATCTCCCCGCGCGAGGCCCTGGCGATGGACCCGCAGCAGCGGCTGCTCCTCGAAACGTCCTGGGAGGCCCTGGAAGCGGCCGGGATCGACCCGGGCGCGCTGAAGGGCGCCGATGTCGGGGTGTTCTCCGGGGTGTTCACCCAGGGGTACGTCGCCCCGGGGGCCGGCGGAGTGACGACGGAGGTGGAGGGCTTCGCGGGCACCGGCGGCTCGACGAGTGTGGCGTCGGGCCGGGTGTCGTACGTGCTCGGTTTCGAGGGTCCGGCGGTCACGGTGGACACGGCGTGCTCGTCGTCGCTGGTCGCGATGCATTTGGCCGCGCAGGCGCTGCGGCAGGGCGAGTGCTCGATGGCCCTGGCCGGGGGCGCGACCGTGATGGCGACACCCGGGGCCTTCGTGGAGTTCTCCCGGCAGCGGGGCCTGGCCGCTGACGGACGGTGCAAGGCGTTCTCGTCGTCGGCGGACGGCACCGGCTGGGCCGAGGGCGTGGGCGTGGTCGTACTGGAGCGCCTGTCGGTGGCCCGGGAGCGCGGCCACCGGGTCCTGGCCGTGCTGCGCGGCAGCGCGGTCAACCAGGACGGCGCCTCCAACGGCCTGACCGCCCCCAACGGCCCCGCGCAGCAGCGGGTGATCCGCGGAGCCCTGGCCCACGCGGGCCTCGCCCCGGCCGACGTGGACGTGGTGGAGGGCCACGGCACGGGCACGACCCTGGGCGACCCGATCGAGGCGCAGGCGCTCCTGGCGACGTACGGGCAGGGTCGGGATCCCGAACGGCCTCTGTGGCTGGGCTCGTTGAAGTCGAACATCGGCCATGCGCAGGCCGCCGCCGGTGTGGCGGGTGTGATCAAGATGGTGCAGGCGCTGCGGCACGGGCTGCTCCCGGCGACTCTCCACGTGGACGCGCCCACGCCCCAAGTCGACTGGTCCCTGGGTGCGGTGGAGCTCCTGACGGAGGCGCGCCCGTGGCCGCGCGACGGGCGCCCGCGCCGGGCCGGGGTGTCCGCGTTCGGCATGAGCGGCACGAATGCGCACCTGATCCTGGAGGAGGCACCCGAGGAGCCGGCCTCGGAGGGGTCGGAGTCGGGGGGTGTGGTACCGCTGGTGGTCTCGGCGCGAAGCCGGGCCTCACTCGCGGGCCAGGCGAAGCGCCTCGCCGCCTACCTGGAGTCGGACACCGCCGACGGGGTGTCACTGGCCTCGGCGGCCGGAGCCCTGGTGGCGGGCCGAGGGGTGTTCGGCGAGCGCGCGGTGGTGGTGGCGGGTTCGGCGGACGAGGCCCTCGGCGGCCTGTGGGCGCTGGCGCGGGGCGAGAGCGGCCCGCACCTGGTGTCGGGCAAGGCAGGTGCGCCGGGCAAGGTGGTGTGGGTGTTCCCGGGGCAGGGGTCGCAGTGGGCGGGGATGGGTCGTGAACTCCTCGATGCTTCGCCGGTGTTCGCGGAGCGGGTGGGGGAGTGCGCGGCGGCGTTGGAGCGGTGGGTGGACTGGTCACTCGTCGACGTACTACGGGGTGAGGTGGGTCCCGAGCTGTTTGAGCGGGTGGATGTGGTGCAGCCCGCGAGTTTCGCGGTGATGGTGGGTTTGGCTGCGGTGTGGGAGTCCGTCGGGGTTCGGCCGGATGCGGTGCTTGGTCATTCGCAGGGTGAGATCGCGGCCGCGTGTGTGGCGGGGGCGTTGTCTCTTGAGGACGCGGCGCGGGTGGTGGCGTTGCGGAGTCGGGCCATCGCGGCGGGGCTGGCCGGGCGCGGAGGCATGGCCTCGGTCGCTCTGAGCGAGGCGGAGGCTCTGGAACGGCTTGGGCCCTGGGCGGACCGGGTGGAGGTCGCGGCCGTCAACGGGCCGTCGTCCGTGGTGATCGCAGGAGACGCCCGAGCCTTGGACGAGGCACTGGAGTCCCTCTCCGGTGACGGCATCCGCACCCGCCGCGTGGCGGTCGACTACGCCTCCCACACCCGCCACGTAGAGGACATCCAGGGCACCCTCGCCGAGGCACTGGCGGAGGTGAGCGCGCAGGCGCCGACGGTCCCCTTCTACTCGACTGTCACCGGCAATTGGGTGGCGGACGCGGGAGTGCTGGACGGGGAGTACTGGTACCGCAACTTGCGCGGGCGGGTGGGCTTCGGCCCGGCCGTCCTCGACCTCCTGGGGCAGGGCCACGACGTGTTCGTAGAGGTGAGCGCCCATCCCGTACTCGTGCAGCCGGTGACCGAGGCCGTGGACGCGAGCGATGGGGATGCGGTGGTGACGGGCTCGCTGCGCCGGGACGAAGGCGGTCTGCGGCGGCTGCTCACCTCGATGGCGGAGCTGTTCGTGCGGGGCGTAGCCGTGGACTGGCGTGGTGTGCTGCCCGTGACGGGGTCGCCGCGCGTGGAGTTGCCGACGTACGCCTTCGACCACCAGCACTACTGGCTCAAGCAGGTCGCGGAGGCCACCGACGCGGCGTCGCTGGGGCAGGCTGCGGCGGAGCATCCGCTCCTGGGCGCGGTGGTGCGGCTTCCGCAAACCGACGGGCTCGTCTTCACCTCGCGCCTTTCCTTGCGGACGCACGCCTGGCTGGCCGACCACAAGGTCGGTGGCCTGGCGCTCCTGCCGGGTACGGGTCTTGTGGAGCTGGCGGTGCGGGCCGGTGACGAGGCCGGGTGCGGGGTCCTGGACGAGCTGGTGGTTGAGGCTCCGCTGGTGGTGCCCGAGCGGGGCGGAGTGCGGGTGCAGGTGACCCTGGCCGCGCCCGGGGAGCACGGCTCGCGCGCGGTGGAGGTGTACTCCCAGCGCGAGGACGACGCCGACAGTGATACGTGGACGCGGCACGCCACCGGCCTCCTCTCGGCCACGGTCCGGCCGGGTGACGGTACTGACGTGGACTTCGCCGTCTGGCCGCCGCGCGGCGCGCAGCCGGTCGACGTGGGTGACTTCTACGAGGTGTTGGCCGAGCGCGGTTACGGCTACGGTCCGGCGTTCCAGGGTGTGCGGGCGGTGTGGCGGCGCGGTGACGAGGTGTTCGCGGAGGTCGCCCTGCCCGAGGAGCAGCGTAAGGAAGCAGCCCGGTACGGCATCCATCCCGCGTTGCTCGATGCGGCGCTTCAGGCGGGCACGCTCGGTGCGGCGGCGGAGGACGACGGGGTGCCGGTGCTGGCCTTCGCGTGGAACGGTCTGGTGCTGCATGCGGCCGGGGCTTCCGCGCTGCGCGTGCGGGTCGCGCCCAGTGGCCCGGACGCGCTGTCCGTGCAGGCTGCCGACGAGACTGGTGCTCTGGTCGTGACCATGGACTCGCTGGTGTCCCGGCCGGTGTCCGTGGACCAGGTGGAGGCCGCGACGGTCGCCACCTCGCTGTTCCACGTGGACTGGACCGAGCTGCCCTCGGCGCGGGGACCGGCACCGTGCCCGCCGTGGGCGCCGGTGGCCAGCGCCGCCGACGTGGCGCTCCTGGCCGGTGAGGTGCCCGTGACGGGCGCCCTGGAAGCCGGTGACGGGCCTGTGGTGGGCGTCCTGGAGGCGGTCGGCGGTGACGAGGACGACGCCGTGCTGACGCTGACGTCCCAGGTCCTCGCGGTGCTCCAGGCGTGGCTGGCCGAGACGGCCCTCGGGGAGTCGCCCCTGGTGGTGGTGACCCGGGGCGCGGTCGCCGCCGGTGGCGAGGACATGGTCACGGACCCGGCGGCGGCCGCGGTGTGGGGCCTGGTGCGGGCCGCGCAGTCCGAGCACCCGGACCGGATCGTCCTGGTGGACACCGACCCCACGGCGGACAGCACGGTGGACGCGGTGCTGGGAGCGGTCATGGCCAGCGGGGAGCCGCAGCTCGCGGTGCGCGGGGCGGCTCTGTCCCTGCCCCGGCTCGGCCGTGTCGCCGGTCATGTCACGGACGGTCCGGCGGTGTTCGGGCCGGAGGGCACCGTCCTCGTCTCGGGCGCCGGATCGCTGGGCGCCCTGGTGGCCCGCCACCTCGTCACCCGGCACGGCGTGCGGAGCCTGGTCCTCGCCAGTCGGCGGGGCCCGGACGCCGAGGGAGTACCGGAGTTGGTCGCCGACCTCACCGAGCGGGGCGCGACGGTGGCGGCGATCGCCTGTGACGTGTCCGACCGCGACCAGGTGAAGGCCTTGCTGGCGGCCGTACCGGAGGAGCACCGGCTGACGGGTGTCGTGCACACCGCGGGCGTGTTCGACGACGGGCTCATCGAGGCGCTGTCCCCGGAACGGCTCGCGGGGGTGTTCGCGCCCAAGGTGGACGCGGTGCGGCACCTCGACGAGCTGACGCGCGACCTGGACCTGGACGCGTTCATCGTGTTCTCGTCCGTCGCGGGCCTGTCCGGCGGCGCCGGACAGGGCAGCTACGCGGCGGCCAACGCCTACCTCGACGGGCTCATGGCGGGCCGCCGGGCGGTGGGCCTGCCCGGCCTCTCGCTGGCATGGGGCCTGTGGGAGCGGAGCCTCGGCATGGCCGGTCACCTCACCGACGTCGACCAGGCGCGGGCGAGCCGCGGCGGTGTGCGGGCGATCGCGGCGGCCGAGGGCATGGAGCTGTTCGACGCCGCCGCGGGGTCCGGGCAGGCGCTGCTCGTGCCGGTCAAGCTGGACCTGCGGGGCGTGCGCGCTGCCGCGGCGTCCGGCGGAGCCGTGCCCCCTCTGCTGCGCGGCCTCGTCCGCGCGGGCCGCCACCTGGCACGGGCGGCGGGCGCCGGGGACGGGCACCGGCAGCTGTCCGCGCGCCTCGCCGGGCTCGCGGGGGTAGAGCAGCAGGCCTTCCTCCTGGATCTGGTGCGGACCGAAGCCGCGGTCGTGCTCGGGCACGCCGGGCCGGGAGGCGTACAGGCGGAGACCGCGTTCAGGGACGCCGGGTTCGACTCGCTCACGGCGGTGGAGCTGCGCAACCGGCTGCGCGGGGCGACCGGCCTGAAACTGCCCGCCACGCTCGTCTTCGACTACCCGACCCCGCTGGCCCTGGCCCGCCATCTGCGCGACGAGGCGGCCGACGACACGGCCGACGCGTCGCAGACGCCGACGCGCCCGACGGCTGCGGCGGCCGACACGAATGAGCCGATCGCCGTCGTGTCGATGGCGTGCCGGTATCCGGGTGGTGTGGGGTCGCCGGACGAGTTGTGGAGGCTGGTGGCCGACGGGGTGGACGCGGTCTCCGGCTTCCCGGAGGACCGGGGCTGGGACTTGGAGGGGTTGTTCGATCCGGACCCTGATCATGCCGGTACGTCGTACACGAGCCGGGGTGGTTTCCTGCGCGGGGCGGGTCTCTTCGACGCGGGGTTCTTCGGTATCTCCCCGCGTGAGGCCCTGGCGATGGACCCGCAGCAGCGGCTGCTCCTGGAGACCTCCTGGGAGGCGTTGGAGCACGCGGGCATCGACCCCCTGTCACTGAAGGGCACCGACGTCGGGGTCTTCACCGGCGTGGCCGGCCAGGGCTACGGCACCGGAGTGATCGCTCCGGAGGTCGAGGGCTTCGCGGGCACGGGCCTCGCGGGCAGCGTCGCGTCGGGCCGGGTCTCGTACGCGTTCGGCTTCGAGGGCCCGGCCGTGTCGGTCGACACCGCCTGCTCGTCCTCCCTTGTGGCGATGCACCTGGCGGCGCAGGCCCTGCGGCAGGGCGAGTGCTCCATGGCCCTGGCCGGGGGCGCGATGGTGATGGCCACACCCGGTGCCTTCATGGCGTTCTCCCGGCAGCGGGGGCTGGCCGACGACGGGCGGTGCAAGGCGTTCGCGGACGGCGCGGACGGCATGGGCCTCGCCGAGGGCGTGGGTGTCGTACTCCTTGAGCGTCTTTCGGTGGCGCGCGAACGCGGGCACCGGGTCCTGGCCGTGCTGCGCGGCAGCGCGGTCAACCAGGACGGCGCGTCCAACGGCCTGACCGCCCCCAACGGCCCCTCCCAGCAGCGGGTGATCCGCAAGGCCCTCGACACGGCGGGGCTCACTCCCACGGACGTGGACGTGGTGGAGGGCCACGGTACGGGCACGGCCCTGGGCGACCCGATCGAGGCGCAGGCCCTGCTCGCGACGTACGGACAGGGCAGGGACCCGGAACGGCCGCTGTGGCTGGGCTCGTTGAAGTCGAACATCGGGCATGCGCAGGCCGCCGCGGGTGTGGCCGGTGTGATCAAGATGGTGCAGGCGCTGCGACACGGCGTCATGCCGCCCACGCTGCACGTCCAGCAGCCGTCGAACCAGGTGGACTGGTCGGCGGGCGCCGTCGAGCTGCTGACCGAGGCCCGCGCGTGGCCGCGGAACGGTCGTCCGCGCCGGGCGGGTGTGTCGTCCTTCGGCGTGAGCGGCACGAACGCGCATCTGATCCTGGAGGAGGCCTCGGACGAGCCGGTCTCGGAGGCTGCCGTCCCCATGGGCGCGGTGCCGCTGGTCGTGTCGGCACGGAGCCGGAGGTCGCTGACGGAGCAGGCCGCTCGCCTCGCGGAGTTCGTCGAGGACGCCGCTGGCGAGGCCCCGCTGGCCGACACGGCCGGGGCGCTGGTGTCGGGCCGGGGGACCTTCGGCGAGCGCGCGGTGGTGATCACCGACTCGGCCGAGGAGGCACTGACCGGACTGCGGGCCCTCGCCCGGGGTGAAAGCGGCCCGCATCTGGTGTCGGGCAGTGCGGGTATGCCGGGGAAGGTGGTGTGGGTGTTCCCGGGGCAGGGGGCGCAGTGGGCGGGGATGGGTCGTGAGCTCTTGGACTCGTCTCCGGTGTTCGCGGAGCGGGTGGCGGAGTGTGCGGCTGCCCTTGGGAGGTGGGTGGACTGGTCGCTCGTCGACGTACTACGGGGTGAGGTGGATCCCGAGCTGTTTGAGCGGGTGGATGTGGTGCAGCCCGCGAGTTTCGCGGTGATGGTGGGTTTGGCTGCGGTGTGGGCGTCGGTGGGTGTGGTGCCGGATGCGGTGCTTGGTCATTCGCAGGGGGAGATCGCGGCCGCGTGCGTGGCGGGGGCGTTGTCTCTCGAAGACGCGGCGCGTGTGGTGGCGTTGCGGAGTCGGGCCATCGCGGCGCGGCTGGCCGGGCGCGGAGGCATGGCCTCGGTCGCTCTGAGCGAGGCGGAGGCTCTGGAACGGCTTGGGCCCTGGGCGGACCGGGTTGAGATCGCGGCCGTCAACGGGCCGTCGTCCGTGGTGATCGCAGGAGACGCCCGAGCCTTGGACGAGGCACTGGAATCCCTCTCCGGGGACGGCGTCCGCACCCGCCGTGTGGCGGTCGACTACGCCTCCCACACCCGTCACGTAGAGGACATCCAGGACACCCTCGCCGAAGCGTTGGCAGGCGTGGACGCGAAGGCCCCGGTGGTGCCGTTCTACTCGACCGTCACCGGCGGCTGGGTGGAAGATGCCGAGGCCTTGGACGCCGGGTACTGGTACCGCAATCTGCGCGGTCAGGTGCGGTTCGGTCCCGCCGTGGCCGAGCTGCTGAGACAGGGGCACGGCGCGTTCGTGGAGGTCAGCGCTCACCCCGTACTGGTCCAGCCGATCACCGAGGTCGTCGATGCCGCCGACAGTACGGCGGTGGTGACGGGCTCGCTGCGGCGCGAGGAGGGTGGTCTGCGGCGGCTGCTCACCTCGATGGCGGAGCTGTTCGTGCGGGGCGTAGCCGTGGACTGGCGTGGTGTGCTGCCTGTGACGGGGGCGCCGCGCGTGGAGTTGCCGACGTACGCCTTCGACCACCAGCACTACTGGCTCACACCGGGCGCGGAGCCGACCGACGCGGCGTCGCTGGGGCAGGCCCCGGCCGATCACCCGCTCCTTGGCGCGGTGGTGCGCCTTCCGCAGTCCGACGGGCTGGTCTTCACCTCGCGCCTGTCCTTGCGGGCGCACCCGTGGCTGGCCGACCACGCGATCGGCGGGGTGGCGCTCCTGCCGGGTACGGGTCTTGTGGAGCTGGCGGTGCGGGCCGGTGACGAGACCGGGTGCGGGGTCCTGGAGGAGCTGGTGGTCGAGGCTCCGCTGGTGGTGCCCGAGCGTGGCGGGGTGCGGGTGCAGGTGGCGGTGGGCGGACCGGGCGAGACGGGTTCGCGCCCGGTCGAGGTGTACTCCCAGCGCGAGGACGACGCCGACAGTGATACGTGGACGCGGCACGCCACCGGCCTCCTCTCGGCCACGGCCCGGCCGGACGATGACGGTACCGGCTTCGACTTCGCGGCCTGGCCGCCGCCGGGCGCGGAGCCGGTGGAGGTCGGCGACCTGTACGGCGACCTCGCCGAGCGCGGTTACGGCTACGGTCCGGCGTTCCAGGGTGTGCGGGCGGTGTGGCGGCGCGGTGACGAGGTGTTCGCGGAGGTCGCCCTGCCCGAGGAGCAGCGCAAGGAAGCAGCCCGGTACGGCATCCACCCCGCGCTCCTCGATGCGGCGCTTCAGGCGGGCACGCTCGGTGCGGCGGCGGAGGACGACGGGGTGCCGGTGCTGGCCTTCGCGTGGAACGGGCTGGTGCTGCATGCGGCCGGGGCTTCCGCGCTGCGTGTACGGGTTGCGCCCGGCCGTCAGGACGGCCTGTCGGTCGAGGCGGCGGACGAGACCGGTGGTCTGGTCGTGATCATGGACTCGCTGGTGTCCCGGCCGGTGTCCGCCGACCAGGTGGGAGCCGCGACGGTCGCCACCTCGCTGTTCCACGTGGACTGGACCGAGCTGCCCCCGGTGCGAGGGGCGAGCTCCGCGCTGTCGTGGATGTCGGTGTACGCCGCCGACGACGTGGCGATGCTGGCGGACGAGGTGGCATCGGGCGCGGCCGTGCCGATGGCGGCGGCCTTTGAGGCCTTCGGCGGTGACGGAGAGGACGCGGTACTCGCCCTGTCCACAAGGGTGTTGGAGGTGGTTCAGGCGTGGCTGGCCGGGGCCGGTCTTGAGGAGTCGAGGCTCGTCGTGCTGACGCGCGGCGCGGTGCCCGCCGGGGACGGCACGGTGACGGATCCGGCGGCGGCCGCGGTCTGGGGTCTGGTGCGGGCCGCGCAGGCCGAGAACCCGGACCGCCTGGTCCTCCTCGACCTCGACCCGGCCGCCGACGACGACCCGGGCTCCGTGCTGGACATGGTCCTCGCTGCCGTACTCGCCACTGGTGAGCCCCAGATCGCGCTCCGGGGCACGGAGCTGTGTGTGCCTCGGCTCGCCCGCGTATCGGATCAACTGGCAGACACACAGGCTTCGTTCGGGGCCACGGGGACCGTGCTCGTCTCGGGTGGCGGGTCGTTGGGTGCCTTGGTGGCCCGGCATCTCGTCGTCCGGTACGGGGTGCGGAGCCTGGTGCTGGCCAGTCGTCGGGGTGCGGATGCCGAGGGTGTAGGGGAGTTGGTCGCTGAGCTGGCCGAGCGGGGTGCGGTGGTGTCGGTCGTGGCGTGTGATGTGTCCGATCGCGATGAGGTGAAGGCTTTGTTGGCGGCCGTGCCGGAGGAGCACCGGTTGACGGGTGTCGTCCATACGGCGGGTGTCTTCGATGCCGGTGTGATCGGGGCGTTGTCCGCGGAGCGTTTGGCGGGGGTGTTCGCGCCGAAGGTGGATGCGGTGAGGCATCTGGATGAGCTGACGCGGGATGCGGGGCTGGAGGCGTTCGTCGTGTATTCGTCGGCTTCGTCCGTCTTCATGGGGGCGGGCAGTGGTGGCTATGCGGCGGCGAACGCGTTCCTGGACGGCTTGATGGCGCATCGGCGGGCCTCGGGCCTGCCCGGCCTCTCGCTCGCCTGGGGCCCCTGGGAGCAGACCACCGGCATGGCGGACACCATCGACGACCTCACCAGGACGCGAATGAGCCGTCGTGAGGGACGCGGCGGTGTCCTGGCGCTCAAGTCCGGTGAAGGCATGGAGCTGTTCGACGCGGCCGTCGCGTCCGGGCGGTCGCTGCTCGTGCCGGTCAAGCTGGACCTGCGGGAAGCGCGTGCGGACGCGGCGGCCGGAGGCGTTCCGCCCCTGCTGCGCGGCCTCGTCCGCGCGGGCCGGCAGCAGGCCCGGGCGGCGGGGGGCACCGGCGGCGACCACCGGCAGCTGTCCGAGCGCCTGACCGGGCTGCCCGCGGCCGAGCGTACGAAGTTCCTGCTGGACCTGGTGCGTGCGCAGGCCGCGGTGGTGCTCGGGCACGCCGGGCCGTCGGCTGTGCGCGCGGACCTGGCGTTCAACGAGGCCGGGTTCGACTCGCTCACGGCGGTGGAGCTGCGCAACCGGCTGCGCGAGGCGACCGGCCTGAAGCTGCCCGCCACGCTCGTCTTCGACCATCCGACGCCACAGGCCCTCTCCGCCTACCTGCTCGGCGAACTCGCCCCCGGCAGCGCGTCCCCCGCCGATCCGGTCCTGGCCGGACTCGCCGGGCTGGAGGCGGCCATCGACGCGGCGGCGGACGACGAGGAGGCCCGGGACCGGATCACCGTACGCCTGCGGGAGCTGCTGAAGGCGGCCGAGGCGGCGGGCAGCGGTGACGCGGCGGACGAGGACCTCGACACCGCGAGCGACGAGGAGCTGTTCGCGATCTTCGACCGGCTCGACTGAGCCGGACCGCACGGCCCTTCGCGTCCCGTCCACGGCACGCGAAGGGCCCCACACCCCCAGCGGGCGAAGAGCCCCACCCGCAGCAATCGCACACGTCGAATTCCTGGGAGCTGAATTCAGTGGCTGACGAGGTACAACTCCGCGACTACCTCAAGAGGGCCATCGCCGACGCCCGCGACGCCCGCAAGCGCCTGCGCGAGGTCGAGGACCAGGCGCGGGAACCGATCGCCGTCGTGTCGATGGCGTGCCGGTATCCGGGTGGTGTGGGGTCGCCGGACGAGTTGTGGAGGCTGGTGGCCGACGGGGTGGACGCGGTCTCCGGTTTCCCGGAGGACCGGGGCTGGGACTTGGAGGGGTTGTTCGATCCGGACCCTGATCATGCCGGTACGTCGTACACGAGCCGGGGTGGTTTCCTGCGCGGGGCGGGTTTGTTCGACGCGGGGTTCTTCGGTATCTCCCCGCGTGAGGCCTTGGCGATGGACCCGCAGCAGCGGCTGCTCCTGGAAACCTCCTGGGAGGCGTTGGAGCACGCGGGCATCGACCCCCTGTCGCTGAAGGGCACCGACGTCGGGGTGTTCTCCGGCGTGTCCAGCCAGGGCTACGGGGCCGGTGCCGGGGTGGTGACACCGGAGTCGGAGGGCTTCGCGGGCACGGGTGCGACGCCGAGCGTGGCCTCGGGCCGGGTGGCGTACGTGTTCGGCTTCGAGGGCCCGGCCGTCACCGTGGACACGGCGTGCTCCTCGTCCCTGGTAGCGATGCACCTGGCGGCCCAGGCCCTGCGGCACGGCGACTGCTCCATGGCCCTGGCCGGGGGCGCGATGGTGATGGCCACACCCGGCAACTTCGTGGCGTTCTCCCGGCAGCGCGGCCTGGCCACGGACGGCCGGTGCAAGGCCTTCGCGGACGGCGCCGACGGCATGGGCCTCGCCGAGGGCGCGGGTGTCGTACTCCTTGAGCGCCTTTCGGTGGCGCGCGAACGCGGGCACCGGGTCCTTGCGGTGCTGCGCGGCAGTGCGGTCAACCAGGACGGCGCGTCCAACGGCCTGACCGCCCCCAACGGCCCCTCCCAGCAGCGGGTGATCCGCAAGGCCCTCGACACGGCGGGGCTCACTCCCACGGACGTGGACGTGGTGGAGGGCCACGGTACCGGGACCGCCCTGGGCGACCCGATCGAGGCCCAGGCTCTGCTCGCGACGTACGGACGGGACCGGAATCCCGAACGGCCGCTGTGGCTGGGCTCGTTGAAGTCGAATATCGGCCATACGCAGGCCGCCGCGGGCGTGGGCAGCGTGATCAAGGTGGTGCAGGCGCTGCGCCACGGCGTCATGCCGCCCACGCTGCACGTGCAGGCGCCCACGACCGAGGTCGACTGGTCGGCGGGCGCGGTCGAGCTCCTGACGGAGGCGCGCGCGTGGCCCCGCGACGGCCGCCCGCGCCGGGCGGGTGTGTCCTCGTTCGGGGTGAGCGGGACGAACGCGCATCTGATCCTGGAGGAGGCGCCGGAGGAGCGGGTGCCGGAGGATCCGGCCCCCGTGGGCGCGGTGCCGTTGGTGGTGTCGGCGCGCAGCGCGGGTTCCCTGGCGGGGCAGGCCGGGCGTCTCGCGACGTTCATCGAGACGGCCGATGGGGCACCCCTGGCCACGGTGGCCGGGGCCCTGGTGTCCGGCCGGGCGCTTCTCGACGACCGCGCGGTGGTCGTGGCGGGCTCGACCGAGGACGCGCTCACCGGGCTGCGGGCGTTGGCGCGCGGCGAGAGCGGCCCGCATCTGGTGTCGGGCAAGGCAGGTGCGCCGGGGAAGGTGGTGTGGGTGTTCCCGGGGCAGGGGGCGCAGTGGGCCGGGATGGGGCGTGAACTTCTCGATGCTTCGCCGGTGTTCGTGGAGCGGGTGGGGGAGTGCGCGGCGGCGTTGGAGCCGTGGGTGGACTGGTCACTCGTCGACGTCCTACGAGGTGATGCTGAGCCCGAGCTGTTTGAGCGGGTGGATGTGGTGCAGCCCGCTAGTTTCGCGGTGATGCTCGGGCTGGCTTCGGTGTGGGAGTCCGTCGGGGTTCGGCCGGATGCGGTGCTTGGTCACTCGCAGGGTGAGATCGCGGCCGCGTGTGTGGCGGGGGCGTTGTCTCTTGAGGACGCGGCGCGGGTGGTGGCGTTGCGGAGTCGGGCCATCGCGGCGGGGCTGGCCGGGCGCGGAGGCATGGCGTCGGTGTCCCTGAGCGAGGTGGAGGCTGCCGCGCGGCTTGGGCCCTGGGTGGGTCGGGTGGAGGTCGCCGCTGTCAACGGGCCGTCGTCGGTGGTGGTCGCGGGTGACGCCCAAGCCTTGGACGAGGTGCTGGATTCCCTGTCGGGTGACGGCGTCCGCACGCGCCGGGTGGCGGTGGACTACGCCTCGCACACCCGCCACGTAGGGGACATCCAGGACACCCTCGCCGAAGCGTTGGCAGGCGTGGATGCGAAGGCCCCGGTGGTGCCGTTCTACTCGACCGTCACCGGCGGGTGGATCGAGGAGGCCGGGGCGCTGGACGCGGGGTACTGGTACCGCAATCTGCGCGGTCAGGTGCGGTTCGGTCCCGCCGTGGCCGAGCTGCTGCGACAGGGGCACGGCGCGTTCGTGGAGGTCAGTGCTCACCCCGTACTGGTCCAGCCGATCACCGAGGTCGTCGATGCCGCCGACAGCGCGGCGGTGGTGACGGGCTCGCTGCGGCGCGAGGAGGGCGGACTGCGGCGCCTGCTGGCCTCGATGGCCGAGGTGTTCGTGCGCGGCGTGGCTGTCGACTGGCATGGTGTGCTGCCTTCGGGGTCCGCGCGTGTGCCCCTGCCGACGTACGCCTTCGACCACCAGCACTACTGGCTCACACCGGGCGCGGAGCCGACCGACGCGGCATCGCTGGGGCAGGCCCCGGCCGATCACCCGCTCCTTGGCGCGGTCGTGCGCCTTCCGCACTCCGACGGCTTCGTCTTCACGTCCCGCCTCTCACTCCGTGCTCACCCCTGGCTGGCCGACCACGCCGTCGGTGGGGCGGTGCTCCTGCCGGGCACGGCGTTGGTGGAGCTGGCGGTGCGGGCCGGTGACGAGACCGGCTGCGGAGTCCTCGAAGAACTGGTGATCGAGGCTCCGCTGGTGGTGCCCGAGCACGGTGGGGTCCGGGTACAGGTCGTGGTGGGCGGACCGGGCGGGACCGGCGCGCGAAGCGTGGAGGTGTACTCCCAGCGCGAGGACGGCGCCGATGCCTGGACACGCCACGCCACCGGCCAGGTGACGGCATCCTCGGCCACAGCCGGGGAGAGGCCGGAACTCGATTTCGTCGCCTGGCCGCCGCCCGGCGCGCAGAAGGTCGACGTGGAAACGGGTGACTTCTACGACGGACTGGCCGCGCGGGGCTTCGCCTACGGTCCGGCGTTCCAGGGCGTGCGCGCGGTGTGGCGGCGCGGTGACGAGGTGTTCGCGGAGGTCGCCCTGCCCGAGGAGCAGCGCAAGGAAGCAGCCCGGTACGGCATCCACCCCGCGCTCCTCGACGCGGCCCTGCAAGTGGGGACGTTCGCCGCCGCCGCGGACCAGGCGGCGGAGGACACCGGGGAACCGATCCTCGCGTTCGCGTGGAACGGCCTGGTACTGCACGCGGCCGGGGCTGCGGCGCTGCGCGTACGCGTCGCGCCGAGCGGCCCGGACGCGCTGTCCGTGCACGCCGCCGACGAGACCGGTGGTCTGGTCGTGACCATGGACTCGCTGGTGTCCCGGCCGGTGTCCGCCGACCAGGTGGAGGCCGGGCCGGCCGCCACCTCGCTGTTCGGCGTGGACTGGACCGAACTGCCGCAGCTGCGGGGCGAGCCGCGGGCCTGGGTGCCCGTGGCCACCGCTGACGAGGTGGTGGCCCTGGCCGGGCGTGCCGACGTACCCCGGGTGGCCGTTCTGGAAGCCGTCGGCGGCAACGGCGAGGACGCCGTACTCGCCCTGACCACCCGGGTGTTGACCGTCGTGCAGGCGTGGCTGGCCGAGGCCGATCTCGAAGAGTCACGCCTGGTGGTGGCGACGCGGGGCGCGGTCGCCGCCGGCGGCGATGCCGCCCTGACCGATCCGGCGGCGGCCGCGGTCTGGGGTCTGGTGCGGGCCGCGCAGGCCGAGAACCCGGACCGCCTCGTCCTCCTGGACCTCGACCCGGGCTCCCCGGAGGGCGTCGACTCCGTCCTGGGGCCGGTGCTCGTCGGCGGTGAGCCGCAGATCGCGGTGCGCGGAACCACCTTCACCGTGCCCCGGCTCGCCCGCGTGATCCCTGGTGCGGAAGCGATGTTCGGGGGCATGGGGACCGTGCTCGTCTCGGGTGGCGGGTCGTTGGGTGCCTTGGTGGCCCGGCATCTCGTCGCCCGGTACGGGGTGCGGAGCCTGGTGCTGGCCAGTCGTCGGGGTGCGGATGCCGAGGGTGTAGGGGAGTTGGTCGCCGAGCTGGTCGAGCGGGGTGCGGTGGTGTCGGTCGTGGCGTGTGATGTGTCCGACCGTGACCAGGTGAAGGCACTGTTGGCGTCCGTCAGCAGTGACGAACATCCGCTGACGGGTGTCGTCCATACGGCGGGTGTCTTCGATGCCGGTGTGATCGGGGCGTTGTCCGCGGAGCGTTTGGCGGGGGTGTTCGCGCCGAAGGTGGATGCGGTGCGGCATCTGGATGAGCTGACGCGGGGCGCGGGGCTGGAGGCGTTCGTCGTGTATTCGTCGGCTTCGTCCGTCTTCATGGGGGCGGGCAGTGGTGGCTATGCGGCGGCGAACGCGTTCCTGGACGGTCTGATGGCGCATCGGCGGGCCTCGGGCCTGCCCGGCCTCTCGCTCGCCTGGGGCACGTGGGAGCACGCCACCAACATGACCACCCACCTCAGCTCCGCCGACCAGACGCGGATGAACCGGCGCGCCAACCGCACCGGCGTCGTGGGGATCAAGCCCGCCGAGGGCATGGAACTCTTCGACGCCGCCGTGGGATCCGGGCGGTCCCTGGTCGTGCCGGTCAAACTGGACCTCCAGGGCGTACGGGCCGGGGCGGCGGGCGGCGGCGGGGTGCCGCCCCTGCTGCGCGGACTCGTACCGGCGGGTCGGCAGCAGGCGCGGACGGCGGCCGCGAGCGAGGGCGAGCTGCTGCGCCGCCTGGCCGGGCTCGCCGCCGCGGAGCAGGAGGCCCTGCTGCTCGACCTGGTGCGGACGCAGGCCGCGGTCGTGCTCGGGCACAGCGGGCCGGGTGGTGTGCGGGCGGACACGGCGTTCAAGGACGTGGGGTTCGACTCGCTCACCTCGGTGGAGCTGCGCAACCGGCTGCGCGAGGCGACCGGTCTGAAGCTGCCCGCCACGCTCGTCTTCGACCAGCCGAACCCGCTGGCCCTCGCCCGGCACCTGCGCGACGGCCTCGGCGTGAGCGACGACGTGCTCGCCCGCGTGCACGCGAGGATCGAGGACGTCGAGGCGCTGATCGGCGCCCTGCCCCTCGACGCGGCCATGAAGTCCAGCGTCGCGCTCCGCCTGCAGGGCCTGGTGGCCAGGTGCAACGGCGTGCTCGGGCGGACGGACGCCGCCACGGTCGCGGAACAGCTGGAATCCGCGTCGGCCGACGAAGTCCTCGACTTCATCGACGACGAACTGGGGCTCGTGTGAGACCGGCACGCGCCGGGTCCCGTCCGGGTCCGGTGCGAGGCCCCGCGGTTCCATCCAACCTTCGTGAGGACTGAACAATGGCCACGGACGAAAAGCTCCTCCAGTACCTCAAGCGCGTCACGACCGAACTGCACCAGCTGCGGAAACAGGGCGCCTCGCACGCGGGCGAGCCCGTGGCGATCGTGGGGATGGCCTGCCGGCTGCCGGGCGGGGTGACGGGGCCGGAGGAGCTGTGGCGCCTGGTGCGCGAGGGGCGGGACGCGGTGTCGGGCTTCCCCGACGACCGGGGCTGGGAGCTGGACGGCCTCTTCGACCCGGACCCCGACAACCCCGGTACGTCCTACACCGACCAGGGCGGCTTCCTGCGCGGGGCGGGCCACTTCGACCCCGGGTTCTTCGGTATCTCCCCGCGTGAGGCCCTGGCGATGGACCCGCAGCAGCGGCTGCTCCTGGAGACCTCCTGGGAGGCGTTGGAGCACGCGGGCATCGACCCCCTGTCGCTGAAGGGCACCGACGTCGGGGTGTTCTCCGGCGTGTCCAGCCAGGGCTACGGGGCCGGTGCCGGAGCGATCGCCCCGGAGCTGGAGAGCTTCACCGGCACCGGCGTGGCGGGAAGCGTGGCCTCCGGCCGGGTGTCGTACGTCTTCGGCTTCGAGGGCCCGGCCGTCACCGTGGACACCGCGTGCTCCTCGTCGCTCGTGGCCCTCCACCTGGCCGCGCAGGCGCTACGGCAGGGCGAGTGCTCCATGGCCCTGGCCGGGGGCGCGATGGTCATGTCGACGCCCGGCACCTTCGTGGCGTTCTCGCGGCAGCGCGGCATGGCCTCCGACGGCCGGTGCAAGGCGTACGCCGACGCCGCCGACGGCATGGGCCTCGCCGAGGGCACGGGCGTGGTGGTCCTGGAGCGCCTCTCGGTCGCACAGGAGCGCGGCCACCGGATCCTCGCGGTCGTCCGGGGCAGCGCGGTCAACCAGGACGGCGCCTCCAACGGCCTCACCGCGCCCAACGGCCCCTCGCAGGAGCGCGTGATCCGCAAGGCCCTCGCCGGAGCCGGACTCGTCCCCGCGGACGTGGACGTCGTGGAGGGCCACGGCACCGGGACCGCCCTGGGCGACCCGATCGAGGCCCAGGCCCTCCTCGCCACGTACGGGCAGGGCCGCGACCCGCGACGGCCCCTGTGGCTCGGCTCGTTGAAGTCGAACATCGGACACACGCAGGCCGCCGCCGGGGTCGCCAGTGTGATCAAGATGGTGCAGGCGCTCCGGCACGGCGTCATGCCGCCCACGCTGCACGCCCAGGAGCCCACCACCGAAGTGGACTGGTCGACGGGCGCGGTCGAGCTCCTGACGGAGCCGCGCGCGTGGCCGCGCGACGACCGCCCGCGCCGGGCCGGAGTCTCCTCGTTCGGCATCAGCGGCACCAACGCGCATCTGATCCTGGAGGAAGCACCCCCGGCCGCCGCCGAGCCGCTCCCCGAACGGGCGGAGCCCGGCGGCCTGGTGCCCCTGGTGGTCTCGGCGCACGGCGCCGGGGCGCTGGCGGGCCAGGCCGCACGGCTGACGTCGTACCTCCAGTCGCGGGAGTCCGGTGAGTCCGGCGGCGTGGACCTCGTGAACGTCGCCCGGGCGCTCCTGTCGGACCGCGCGCTGCTCCACGAGCGCGCCGTGGTCGTCGCCCGCTCGGCCGGCGAGGCGCTGACCGGCCTCGGCGCGCTCGCGCGGGGCGAGAGCACAGCCGGTGTCGTGTCCGGCCGGGTCACCGGGTCGGGCGAAGTGGGCAAGGTCGTCTGGGTGTTCCCCGGGCAGGGCTCGCAGCGGGTGGGGGCGGGCCGGGAGCTGTACGAGCGGTACCCGGTCTTCGCGGAAGCCGTCGACGAGGCCTGCGAGCAGCTGGACGCGTGCCTGGCCGGACGGGTCGACCACCCCGTACGGGACGTGGTCCTGGGCACGGTCGCGGGCAGCGCCGACCTGCTGGACCAGACGGTGTTCACCCAGGCGGGCCTCTTCGCCGTGGAGAGCGCCCTGGCCCGCCTCGTGGAGTCCGGGGGCGTACGGCCGGACGCGGTGATCGGGCACTCGATCGGTGAGGTCACCGCCGCGTACGTGGCGGGTGCTCTCACGCTGCCGGACGCGGCCCGCTTGGTCGCGGCCAGGGGGCGGCTCATGCAGGCGCTGCCGCCGGGCGGTGCCATGGTCGCGGTGGCCGCGCGCGAGGAGGAGGTCGCCGGGCTGCTGCGCGAGGGCGTGGAGGTCGCGGCGGTCAACGGCCCGTCCGCGCTGGTGCTCTCCGGCGACGAGGACGCGGTCCTCGCGGTGGCTGGCCTGTTGCGGGAGCGGGGCCACAAGACGAAGCGCCTCGCGGTGTCGCACGCGTTCCACTCGCTGCGGATGGAACCGATGCTGGCCGACTTCACCGCGGAGCTCGCCGACGTGACGTGGCGGCGGCCCGTGATCCCGGTGGTCTCGAACGTGACCGGGCGGCTCGCCGGGCCCGACGAGCTCGCCGACCCGCGCTACTGGGCCGAACACGTGCGCCGACCGGTGCGGTTCGCCGAGGGCGTCGCGGCCGCCGCGGAGTTCGGCGGTGCCCTGTTCGTGGAGCTGGGACCCGGCGCGGCCCTGACCGGCCTGGTCGAGGAGACGGCCACCGCCACGACCACCGAGGTGACGTGCGTCGCCGCTCTGCGCGAAGGCCGCCCGGAGGCGGCGACGCTGCTGGCCTCGATGGCCGAGCTGTTCGTACGAGGTGTGGCCGTGGACTGGGCCGCGACGCTGCCCGCCGGGGCCGCCGCCCGGCACGTGGACCTGCCGACGTACGCCTTCGACCACCAGCACTACTGGCTCCAGGCCGGCACGTCGGCCACGGACGCCGCCTCCCTGGGACAGACGGCGGCGGACCACCCCTTGCTCGGCGCGGTGGTGCGCCTCCCGCACTCCGACGGCCTGGTCTTCACCTCGCGCCTTTCGCTGCGCACGCACCCGTGGCTGGCCGATCACGCCGTCGGCTGCGTGGCCCTCCTGCCGGGCACGGCTTTGGTGGAGCTGGCGGTGCGGGCCGGTGACGAGGCCGGATGCGGGGCCCTCGAAGAGCTGGTCGTCGAGGCCCCCTTGGTGGTGCCCGCGCGCGGCGCGGTGCGGGTGCAGGTCGCGATGGGCGCCCCGGGCGAGACGGGCACGCGCACCGTGGAGGTGTACTCCCAGCGCGAGGACGACGGCGCCGCGGACACCTGGACCCGACACGCCGCGGGCCTCCTGTCGGCCACCGCCCGCCCCAGGGACCGAGGCCGCTTCGACTTCACGGCCTGGCCGCCGCCCGGCGCGCGCCCGGTGGACGTGCGCCCCGGCGACTTCTACGACGACCTGGCCGAACGCGGCTACGGCTACGGCCCGGCCTTCCGCGGCCTGCGGACGGTGTGGCGGCGCGGCGACGAGCTCTTCGCCGAGGTCGCCCTGCCCGAGGAGCAGCGCAAGGAGGCCGACAGGTTCGGCATCCACCCCGCCCTCCTCGACGCGGCCCTGCACGCCGGGATGCTCGCCGCCACGGCGGACCCGACGGGGGAGGAACCCGCGCGGCCCGTGCTGCCGTTCGCGTGGAACGGCTTCGTGCTGCACGCCGTCGGCGCCTCGGCACTGCGGGTGCGCCTGGCCCCCGGCGGCCCCGGCGCCGTGTCCCTCACGGCGGCGGACGAGACCGGCGGCCCCGTCGTGACGATGGACTCGCTCGTGTCCCGGCCGGTGACCGAGGGCCAGTTGGAGAGCGCGGCCGACACGGCGGCCGCCACCGCGCTGTTCGGCGTGGACTGGACCGAGCTGCCCCCACCGCAGGCAGAGTCGCAGCAGTGGGTGCCGGTGGCCACCGCCGACGAGGTGGCGGCCCTGGCCGCGCGTGCCGACGTCCCCCCGGTGGCCGTCCTGGAAGCCGTCGGCGGCCACGGTGAGGAAGCGGTACTCGCCCTGACGACACGGGTGTTGGAGGTCGTCCAGGCCTGGCTGGCCGAGGCCGCCCTTGAGGAGTCCCGCCTCGCCGTCGTGACCCGGGGGGCGGTGCCCGCGGGTTCGGGTGTGGTGAGTGACCCGGCGGGGGCGGCTGTGTGGGGTCTGGTGCGTGCGGCCCAGGCGGAGAATCCGGACCGTTTCGTTCTGCTGGATACCGACACCATGGCGGACGGCTCTTTGGACGTGGTGCTCGGCGTGGCCCTCGCCAGTGACGAGCCGCAGGTCGCGGTGCGTGGAACGAGGTACTGCGTGCCCAGGCTTGTCCGTGTCGCCGGTCGGGTGCCGGGGGCGGGGAACACATTCGGCTCTGGAAAGAGCGTTCTACTCACTGGTGGAACAGGTTCCCTGGGGGGCCTGGTGGCCCGCCATCTGGTCGCCCGGCACGGTGTACGGCACCTTCTGCTTGCCAGTCGCCGGGGCGCGGACGCCGAGGGCGTACCGGAGCTGGTGGCGGAACTCGCCGAGCAGGGGGCGACCGTATCGGTCGTGGCGTGCGACGTCTCCGACCGCGAGCAGGTCCGTGACCTGCTGGCGTCCGTACCCGACGAACACCGGCTGGGCGGCGTCGTGCACACCGCGGGCGTGCTGGACGACGGGGTCATCGGGGCGCTGACCCCGGAGCGCCTCGCGGGGGTGTTCGCGCCGAAGGTGGACGCGGTGCGGCACCTCGACGAGCTGACCCGGGGCCTCGACCTCGACGCGTTCATCGTCTACTCCTCGGCGGCGGGCGTGTTCGGATCGGCGGGCCAGGGCAACTACGCGGCGGCCAACGCCTACCTCGACGGTCTGATGGCGCGACGGCGCGCGGCGGGCCTGCCCGGGCTCTCCCTCGCCTGGGGCCTGTGGGAACAGACCGCGGGCATGACCGCGCACCTCGACGACGTCGACCAGGCACGCGCGAACCGCGGCGGCGTGCTGGCCATCACGGCCGCCGAAGGCATGGAGCTGTTCGACGCCGCGGTGGCGTCCGGGCAGCCGTTGCTGGTCCCGATCAAGCTGGACCTGCGGGGAGCCCGCGCCGGTGCGGCGTCCGGCGGCGCGGTCCCGCATCTGCTGCGCGGTCTCGTCCGGGCGGGACGGCAGCAGGCGCGGGCCTCCTCCGGCGACGTCGAGCTGTCCCGGCGCCTGGCCGGGCTCGCCGCGGCGGAACAGGAGGCCCTGCTGCTCGACCTCGTCCGTACCCAGGCCGCGGTTGTCCTCGGGCACGCGGGCCCCGGGGGCGTACGGCCGGACACGGCCTTCAACGAAGCCGGGTTCGACTCCCTCACCTCGGTGGAACTGCGCAACCGACTCCGCGAGGCGACCGCTCTCAAGTTCCCAGCCACCCTCGTCTTCGACCACCCGACCCCGGAGGCGCTCGCCCGCTATCTGCGCGAGGAACTGGCCGGGGCGGCGGACGGCGCCACGGCCCCGTCCGCGTCGTCCGTGGCCGGGGATCCGGACGAGCCGATCGCGATCGTCGGGATGGCGTGCCGGCTGCCCGGCGGGGTGGTGGACCCCGAGGGCTTGTGGCGGCTGGTACGGGAGGGCCGCGAGGGCATGTCGGGCTTCCCGGAGGACCGTGGCTGGGACCTGGAGGGGTTGTTCGACGCGGATCCCGACAACGCCGGTACGTCGTACGCCAGTCAGGGTGGGTTCCTCCAGGGCGCGGGCCTCTTCGACCCCGGGTTCTTCGGCATCTCCCCGCGCGAGGCGCAGGCGATGGACCCGCAGCAGCGGCTGCTCCTGGAGACCTCCTGGGAGGCGCTGGAGCAGGCGGGCATCGACCCGGTGGCGCTGAAGGGCACGGATGTCGGGGTGTTCTCCGGGGTGTCCACCCAGGGCTACGGGATGGGCGCGGACGCTCGGGACGTGGAGGGCTATACGGGCACCGGCTCGGCGCCGAGCGTGGCCTCGGGCCGGGTGGCGTACGCCTTCGGTTTCGAGGGCCCGGCGGTCACGGTGGACACGGCGTGCTCCTCGTCGCTGGTGGCGATGCATGTGGCCGCGCAGGCGCTGCGGCAGGGCGAGTGCTCGATGGCCCTGGCCGGTGGCGTCGCCGTGATGGCGACGCCCGGGGCCTTCGTGGAGTTCTCCCGGCAGCGGGGCCTGGCCACCGACGGGCGCTGCAAGTCCTACGCGGCGGGCGCCGACGGCACCGGCTGGTCCGAGGGCGTCGGTCTGGTGGTCCTTGAGCGCCTGTCGGCGGCGCGCGAGCGCGGGCACCGGATCCTGGCCGTGCTGCGGGGCAGCGCCGTGAACCAGGACGGCGCGTCCAACGGCCTCACCGCCCCGAACGGCCCTTCCCAACAGCGTGTGATCCGTAAGGCCCTGGCCCACGCGGGCCTCGCCCCGGCCGACGTGGACGTGGTGGAGGGTCACGGCACGGGCACGACCCTGGGCGACCCGATCGAGGCGCAGGCGCTCCTGGCGACGTACGGGCAGGGTCGGGATCCCGAACGGCCGCTGTGGCTGGGCTCGTTGAAGTCGAACATCGGCCATGCGCAGGCCGCCGCCGGTGTGGCGGGTGTGATCAAGATGGTGCAGGCGCTGCGGCACGCGGTCATGCCCCCCACCCTGCACGTGGACGAGCCGACGACCGAGGTCGACTGGTCGACGGGCGCGGTGGAGCTCCTGACGGAGGCGCGCGCGTGGCCGCGCGACGGGCGTCCGCGCCGGGCCGGAGTGTCCGCGTTCGGCATCAGCGGCACGAACGCGCATCTGATCCTGGAGGAGGCGCCCGAGGAGCCGGTCTCGGAGGCTGTTGTCCCTGTGGGTGTGGTGCCGTTGGTGGTGTCGGCGCGGAGCCGGGCTTCACTGGCGGGGCAGGCCGGGCGCCTCGCGTCGTACGTGGAGTCGGGCGCTGACGCTTCGCTGGCGGATGTGGCCGGGGCCTTGGTCTCCGGTCGGGCCGTGCTGGGTGAGCGTGCGGTGGTGGTGGCGGGTTCGGGCGAGGAGGCGCTGGCCGGGTTGCGGGCGCTTGAGCGGGGTGAGAGCGGCCCGCATCTGGTGTCGGGCAGTGGGGGTGCGCCGGGGAAGGTGGTGTGGGTGTTCCCGGGGCAGGGGGCGCAGTGGGCGGGGATGGGCCGTGAGCTCCTGGACTCGTCGCCGGTGTTCGTGGAGCGGGTGGGGGAGTGTGCGGCTGCCCTTGAGCCGTGGGTGGACTGGTCACTCGTCGACGTCCTACGGGGTGAGGCGGATCCCGAGCTGTTTGAGCGGGTGGATGTGGTGCAGCCCGCGAGTTTCGCGGTGATGCTCGGGCTGGCTGCGGTGTGGGAGTCCGTCGGGGTCCGGCCGGATGCGGTGCTCGGTCACTCGCAGGGGGAGATCGCGGCGGCCTGTGTGGCGGGGGCGCTGACCCTGGAGGACGCGGCGCGGGTGGTGGCGTTGCGGAGTCAGGCCATCGCGGCGCGGCTCGCCGGGCGCGGCGGGATGGCCTCGGTGGCGCTGAGTGAGGCGGAGGCTCTGGGGAGGCTGGGGCCCTGGGCGGATCGGATCCAGGTCGCGGCCGTCAACGGGCCCTCGTCCGTGGTGATCGCGGGTGACGCCCAAGCCTTGGACGAGGCCCTGGAGGCCCTGTCCGGGGACGGCGTCCGCACGCGCCGGGTCGCGGTGGACTACGCCTCCCACACCCGTCACGTCGAGGACATCCAGGACGTGCTGGCCGAAGCACTGGCAGGCGTGGACGCGAAGGCCCCGGCAGTGCCGTTCTACTCCACCGTGACCGGCGGCTGGGTGGCGGAGGCCGGGGTCCTGGACGCCGCGTACTGGTACCGCAACCTGCGTGAGCAAGTGCGGTTCGGTCCCGCCGTCCACGACCTGCTCACGCAGGGCCACGGGGTGTTCGTGGAGGTCAGTGCCCACCCCGTACTGGTCCAGCCGGTCACCGAGGTCGTCGATGCCGCCGACAGCGCGGCGGTGGTGACGGGCACGCTGCGGCGCGAGGAGGGCGGACTGCGGCGCCTGCTGGCCTCGATGGCCGAACTGTTCGTCAAGGGCGTGCGCGTGGAGTGGGCGGGTGCGCTGCCCGCCGGAGCCGGGAACTCGCGTGCGGACCTGCCGACGTACGCCTTCGACCACCGGCACTACTGGCTCAAGCCTGCCGAGTCGGCGACGGGCGCGGCGGCGCTGGGCCTCGCCGGGGCCGGTCACCCGTTGCTGGGCGCGGTGGTGCGCCTTCCGCAGACGGACGGGCTCGTGTTCACCTCGCGCCTTTCCCTGCGGACGCACCCGTGGCTGGCCGACCACGCGGTCAGCGGTGTCGTACTCGTCCCGGGCACGGGGCTCGTGGAGCTGGCGGTGCGGGCCGGTGACGAGGCCGGGTGCGGGATCCTCGAAGAGCTGGTGATCGAGGCGCCGCTCGTGGTGCCCCGGCGCGGCGGGGTGCGCGTGCAGGTCGCGGTGGGCGGACCGGGCGAGACCGGCGCGCGGACCGTGGAGGTGTACTCCCAGCACGAGGACGACGGCGGCGCCGACACGTGGACGCGGCACGCCACCGGCCTCCTCGCCGCCATCGGGCACCCCAGCGATCTGAGCGGCTACGACTTCACGGCCTGGCCGCCGCCCGGCGCGGAACCGGTGGACATCGGCGACGGCTACGGTCGGCTCGCCGGGGGCGGCTACGGGTACGGCCCGGCGTTCCGGGGCGTGCGCGCGGTGTGGCGGCGTGGCGACGAGGTGTTCGCCGAGGTCGCCCTGCCCGAGGAGCAGCGGGAGGAAGCGGGCAGGTACGGCATCCACCCCGCGCTTCTCGACGCGGCCCTGCACTCGACCATGCTGAACGCCGTGGCGGCGGTCACGGCGGCCGCCGGTGACGGCGCAGCGGACGGCCTCGAACTGCGGCTGCCCTTCGCCTGGAACGGGCTCGCACTGCACGCGGCGGGCGCCTCGGCCCTGCGGGTCCGCGTGGCGAAGCCCGAGCGCGACGCCCTGTCGCTGGAGGCTGTGGACGAGGCCGGTGGCCTGGTCGTGACGTTGGACTCGCTGGTCGGCCGGGTGGTGTCCGCCGAGCAGCTGGAGACGGCGTCGGACACGGCACGGGCCGACTCGCTGTTCCGGGTGGAGTGGACGGAGCTGCCCCCGATGCGACAGGCGCGGACCTCGCCGTCGTGCGTGGCGGTGGCCACGGCGGAGGAGGTGGCGACGCTGGCCGACGACGTGGAGTCGGGCGCGGCGGCCCCCGAGCTGGCGGTCATGGACGCCGTCGGCGGCGACGAGGAGGACGCCGCGCTGTCCCTGACCTCCCGGGTGCTCGACGTCGTGCAGTGCTGGCTGGCCGGGACCGGGCTGGAAGAGTCGCGGCTGCTGGTGGTCACCCGGGGCGCGGTGCCCGCCGGGGGCGAGGACACCGTGCGGGATCCGGCAGGGGCGGCCGTGTGGGGCCTGGTGCGGGCCGCGCAGGCCGAGCATCCGGACCGTATCGTCCTGCTGGATGTCGACGCCGATGGAGACGCCGATGTCAACGCGGATACCGGCGCGGAGTCCGTCCTGGGCGCGGTCCTCGCCAGCGGCGAGCCGCAGGTCGCCGTGCGCGGCACGGTCCTCTCCGTCCCTCGCCTCGCCCGCGCCACCGGCCAAGTCCCTGACGCGTCACCGGTGTTCGGCCCGGAGGGGACCGTCCTGATCTCGGGCGCCGGATCCCTCGGCGCCCTCGCGGCCCGGCACCTGGTCACCCGGTACGGCGTACGGCATCTGCTGCTGGCCAGTCGTCGGGGAGCGGAGGCGGAGGGCGTGCCGGAGCTGGTGGACGACCTCACCCGAGAGGGCGCGACGGTGTCGGTGGTGGCGTGTGACGTGTCCGACCGCGACCAGGTGAAGGCCTTGCTGGCGGGCGTACCGGACGAGCACCGCCTGACCGGCGTCGTGCACACCGCCGGCGTGACGGACGACGGCGTGATCGGGGCGCTGACGCCGGAGCGTCTTGAGCGGGTGTTCGCGCCGAAGGTGGACGCGGTGCGGCACCTGGACGGGCTGACGCGTGAACTGGGTCTGGATCTCGGTGCGTTCGTCGTCTACTCGTCCGTGTCCGGTGTCTTTATGGGGGCGGGCAGTGGCAGTTACGCCGCTGCGAACGCCTTCCTGGACGGTCTGATGGCCAAGCGGCGGGCGGCGGGTCTGCCGGGCCTGTCCCTGGCCTGGGGCCTGTGGGAGCAGACCAGCGGCATGGCCGCCCACACGGACGACCTCACCAAGAGCCGGATGAGCCGCCGGGGCGGGCTGCGGGGGATGACTCCGGCGGAGGGCATGGAGCTGTTCGACGCGGCCGTGGGCTCCGGGCAGGCCCTGCTGGTACCGGCCAGGCTGGACCTGCGGGGCGTCCGCGCCGACGCGGCGGCCGGGGGCGGGGTACCGCACCTGCTGCGCGGCCTCGTCCGCGCCGGACGGCAACAGGCGCACGCGGCGGGCGGTGACGAGTACCGGCAGCTGTCCGAGCGGCTCGCCGCACTGCCCGCGGCCGAGCAGGCGACGGTGCTGCTCGACCTGGTGCGGAGCCAGGTGGCGGCGGTCCTCGGCCACGGCACGACGTACCACATCGACGCCGACCAGGGGCTCTTCGAGATCGGCTTCGACTCCCTCACGGCCATCGAGCTGCGCAACCGGCTCCGCACCCTCACCGAGCGGAAGCTCGCCCCCGGCCTCGTCTTCGACCACCCGACGCCAGGAAGGCTCGCCGCGCACCTGCACGCGCTGATGTGCGGCGAACAGGCCGCGACCCCGGTGGCGCTCTCCGTATGAACCCAGCGATCCCCCTGCGGAACCCATGGAAAGAGGCGACGACGTGTTCGACGTGAGCGACTACCTCCAGCGGATCGGCTGCGGCGGCGAGACCGGCGTGGACGCCGCGACGCTGCGGAAACTGCACAAGAGCCACCTCATGGCGATTCCCTACAACGGCGCCGCCCAGGACCTGCGCGACGGGATCCGCCTCGTCGACCTCGACGAGGACGCCCTGTTCGAGACGAGCGTCGTCGACGGGCACGGCGGCACCTGCTTCCAGCTGGCCCGGCTCTTCCACCGGCTGCTCGGTGAACTCGGCTACGACGTCACGCTGCTGGCGGCCAGCACCGCCGAAGGCCGCGAGAACTTCGGGCTCGACGTGGAGCACATGTTCAGCCGGGTCGCCCTGGACGGCGAGGAGTGGCTCGTCGACGTCGGCTACCCGGGGCCCCACTACATCGAGCCGCTGCGGATCACCGGCACGGTGCAGACCCAGTACGGATGCCAGTACCGCCTGGTCGAGAACGCGTCCGGGTTCGCCCTCCAGCGCCGGGGGCGGGTCAGCCGGTGGAGCGTCGTCTACACCTTCACGACCAAGCCCCGGCAGTGGAGCGACTGGAAGGAACTGGAGGAGCACCTCAACCGGGAGTACGCGGTCACCGCCCCCGCGCCCGACGCGTGCCCGATCGCGCGCGGAACGGACCGCATCTTCGCGGAGATCGAGGCGGCCACCGGGGCGCACGACGGCCTGGACGTCCTGTGCGGGCGCACCTTCGACGACGGCCAGGTCGTCCTGAAGGGGCGGCGCTGTCTGACGGTCCGCGGCGGCCGCGAGGAGGTCCGCACGATCAAGGACGACGACGAGCACCGCGACCTGGTCTTCCGCATTCTGTCCGGCGAACTCAGCTGACCTCGCGCCGCGCGCACCACCCGCGCGGCGCCCCGAAGGGGGACAAGATGGCTTCCGTACCGCTGCGCCTCACCGACCACGCGTACGACGTGCTGATCGGCCCGGGGGTACGCGCGTCGCTCACCGACGTGGTCCGGCGCCTCGGCGCCGGGCGGGCCGTCGTCGTGTCGGCACGCCCGCGCGAGTGGGTGCCCGACACCGGCGTCGAGACGCTGCTGCTGCCGGCCCGCGACGGCGAGCGGGACAAGACCCTCGCCACGGTGGAGGCGCTGTGCGGCGAGTTCGTACGGTGCGGACTCACCCGGTCCGACGTCGTCGTGTCCTGCGGCGGCGGGACGACCACCGACGTGGTCGGCCTCGCGGCCGCGCTGTACCACCGGGGTGTGCCCGTGGTGCACCTGCCCACCACGCTGCTCGCCCAGGTCGACGCCAGCGTCGGCGGCAAGACGGCGGTGAACCTGTCGGCCGGGAAGAACCTCGTCGGGGCCTACTGGCAGCCCAGTGCGGTGCTGTGCGACACCGACTACCTCGCGACCCTGCCGCGCAGGGAACTCCTGAACGGGCTCGGAGAGATCGCCCGCTGTCACTTCATCGGCGCGGCCGACCTGCGCGGACTGCCGCTCGTGGAGCAGATCACCGCGAGCGTCACCCTCAAGGCCCGCATCGTGGAGGCGGACGAGCGGGACACCGGGGTGCGGCACATCCTCAACTACGGCCACACGCTGGGCCACGCCCTGGAGAAGGAGACCGGCTACGCCCTGCGCCACGGCGAGGCGGTGGCCGTCGGCACGGTCTTCGCGGGCCGCCTCGCCGGTGCCCTGGGCCGGATCGGCCCGGCCCGGGTGGCGGAACACCAGGACGTCGTCCAGTACTACGGGCTGCCCGCCGCGCTGCCCGCCGAGGCCGACCCCGCCGCCCTGCTGCGGCTGATGCGGCACGACAAGAAGGCGCTCACCGGCCTCGCCTTCGCCCTGGACGGCCCCGACGGCGCCGAGCTGGTGAGCGACGTGCCGCAGGAGGTCGTCGCCCGCGTCCTGGAAGGGATGCCCCGGGCGCCCCTCGCCGATCTCGTCGGCGCCGCCGGGCCCGGGGTTCCCGCGACCGAAGCGGCCCGGACATGAGCCGCCCGCCCCGGCCCGCAGCGGAACCCGACGCCGCCGGACCCGTGCACCGCCTCCTGGCCGACCGCCTCGCGGCGGCCCTGGCCAGGCCGGTCGCACAGCAGCCGGACTGGCCGGACCCGGAGCGGGCGCGGGCCGTCGTGGCGGCCCTGAGCCGGGCCGAGCCGCTCGTGACCCCCGCCGAGACCGCGCGCCTGGCGGAGCGGCTCGCCGCGGTCGCGCGCGGCGAGGCGTTCCTGCTCCAGGGCGGTGACTGCGCCGAAGCCTTCGCCGAGAACACCGAGGCCCACCAGCGGGCCAACCTGGGCCTGCTCACCGACATGGCCGCGGTGCTCGCCCGCCGCGCGGGACGGCCCGTCGTCACGGTCGCCCGGATGGCCGGGCAGTACGCCAAGCCGCGCTCCCGGCCCCTGGACGCGCGGGGCCTTCCCGTCTACCGCGGCGACCTGGTCAACTCGATCGAGCCCACGCCCGCGGCCCGCACCCCGGACCCCTCCCGGATGCTGCGGGCCCGCGCCGACGCCGCCGACGCCATGGCCGTGGTCCGGGACTTCAGGACCGGCACGCGGGCACGGCCCGACGACGACCTCTACGTCAGCCACGAGGCGCTCGTGCTCGACTACGAGCGGACCTCGCTGCGGGCGGACCTCAGCGGCCCCGAGCCCCGGCTCGCCAGCGGCCTCGGGCACTTCCTGTGGGTCGGCGAGCGCACCCGCGACCTCGACGGCGCGCACATCGCGTTCGCGGAGCTCCTGTCCAACCCGATCGGCCTCAAGCTCGGCCCCCGCACCACCCCGGAGCAGGCCCTCGCCTACGTGCGCAGGCTCGACCCGCACGGCGAACCGGGACGCCTCACACTGATCAGCCGCATGGGGCACACCCGGGTCCGCGCCGTCCTGCCCGCGATCGTGGAGAAGGTCACCGCCTCCGGACACCAGGTGGTCTGGCAGTGCGACCCGATGCACGGCAACACGTACACGTCGGCAGGCGGCCACAAGACCCGCGCGCTCCGGCACGTCGTCGACGAGATCCGCGGGTTCTTCGAGGTGCACCGGCGCCTCGGCACCCACCCCGGCGGCCTGCACGTCGAGCTCACCGGTGACGACGTCACGGAGTGCCTCGGCGGCCCTCGCGGCCTCACCGAGGCCGACCTGCCCGCCCGCTACCGCACGGCCTGCGACCCGCGCCTCAACGCGGAGCAGTCGATGGAACTCGCCGCCGCCGTCGCGGAGCTGGCGGCGACCGGTGTCACGGACAGAAAGGTGAGACTGCGATGACCGGACACCTCCCCGCCAAGGAGCACCCGCCCGCCAAGGAGCACCCGCCCGCCGAGGAACACCCTTCCGCCGAGGGACACTCTGCCGCCCCCGGACACCCTCCCGCCACGCCCATCACGGGCACCACCCGGCTGTACGCCGTCCTGGGCGACCCCGTCGCCCAGGTCCAGTCGCCCGCCCTGATGAACCCGCTCTTCGCGCGCCTCGGCCGGGACGCGGTGCTCGTGCCGGTGCACGCCCGGCCGCCGCACCTCGAAGCCGTCGTACGCGGCCTGCGGCGGATCGACAACCTCGACGGCATGTTCGTCACCGTCCCGCACAAGGCGGCCGTGCGCGCGCTCGCCGACCGGCGCGGCCCGACCGTGGACATCGTCGGCAGCGCCAACGTGCTGCGCCGGGAGGCAGATGGCGGCTGGCTCGCGGAGAACTTCGACGGCTCGGGCTTCGTGACGGGACTCGTTGCCGCCGGGCACGAACCCAAGGGCACCCACGTGGCGCTCGTCGGGACGGGCGGTGCGGGCAGCGCCATCGCCGCGGCCCTCCTCGCTGCGGGCGTCGACCGCCTCTCCGCGTACGACACGGACACCGCGCGGCTCGGCGCCCTCGTCGCCCGCCTCGACGCGCACTGGCCCGGCCGGGTCCACGCGCTGACCGGACCGCACCCGCGGGGCGCCGACATCGCCGTGAACGCCACCCCGCTCGGACTGCGCCCCGACGATCCGCTGCCCTTCCCGCCGGACTCCCTGCGGCCGGGCGGCGTGGTGGCCGACATCGTCATGAAGCCCCGCGAGACGCGGCTCCTGCGCGAGGCGGCCGCCCTGGGACACCCCGTCCATCACGGCATCCACATGCTGGAGGGCCAACTGGACGCCTATCAGGCCTTCTTCGGCCTCGCCTAGCGACGGCGCCGACTACCTGACCGAGGGATGCGGGGGCGCCGCCGGGCCTCTACTTTGGACCTGTTGGTCAGCTTTTCTTCCGACGCGTGACGCCGCACGGGGCGGAGTGCGCGCGACGTCCGCGATCTCGACGCCGAGTGCCCCCGTGCGCCCGCGTCCCCCTCCACGGCACGCGGCCCCGACCGCCCCGCGCCCCGCGTCGAGCCCATCCACGGTTGGAGACACATGAACGTGCGACAGGCGCCGGAGTACCCCGCGTGGCCGCAGTACGACGTGCAGGAGCGGGACGGGCTCGTCCGCGCCCTCGAACAGGGCCAGTGGTGGCGGATGGGCGGCAGTGAAGTCGACTCCTTCGAGCGGGAGTTCGCCGAGCACCACGGCGCCCCCCACGCCCTCGCGGTCACGAACGGCACGCACGCCCTCGAACTCGCCCTCCAGTGCATGGGCGTCGGCCCCGGCACCGAGGTCATCGTCCCGGCCTTCACCTTCATCTCCTCCTCCCAGGCGGCGCAGCGCCTCGGCGCGGTCGCCGTGCCGGTGGACGTCGACGAGGACACGTACTCCATCGACGTGGCGGCGACCGCCGCCGCCGTGACCCCCAGGACCCGGGTGATCATGCCCGTGCACATGGCGGGCTTCATGGCCGACATGGACGCCCTCGCCAAGCTCTCCGCCGACACGGGCGTGCCGCTGCTCCAGGACGCCGCGCACGCCCACGGCGCCCGCTGGCGCGGGAAGCGCGTCGGCGAACTCGGCTCCGTGGCCGCGTTCAGCTTCCAGAACGGCAAGCTGATGACCGCCGGTGAGGGCGGCGCCGTCCTGTTCCCCGACACGGAGCTGTACGAGACCGCGTTCCTGCGGCACAGCTGCGGGCGGCCCCGCACCGACCGCAGGTACCTGCACGAGATCGCCGGATCCAATCTGCGGCTCAACGAGTTCTCGGCGGCGGTGCTCCGGGCCCAGCTCGGCCGCCTCGACCAGCAGGTGACCACCCGTCAGCAGCGCTGGGCGCTGCTGTCCGGGCTCCTCGGCGCGATCGACCAAGTGACCCCGCAGCGCGGCGACGAGCGCACCGACTTCCCCTCCCACTACATGGCGATGTTCCGCGTCCCCGGCATCGGCGAGGAGGGGCGCAACGCCCTCGTCGACCGGCTCGTCGAGGCGGGCGTCCCGGCGTTCGCGGGCTTCCGCGCGATCTACCGCACCGCCGCCTTCTGGGAGTTCGGCGCGCCCGACGAGACCCCCGACGAGGTCGCCGAGCGCTGCCCCCGAACCGAGGCCATCAGCCAGGACTGCGTCTGGCTCCACCACCGGGTGCTGCTCGCCGACGAGCGGGCCCTGCACGAGACCGCCGCGATCGTCGCGGACGCTGTGGCCGCCATATGAGCGTCAGGACGGCCGTCGTCGGGCTCGGCTGGGCGGGCCGGGAGCTCTGGGCGCCCCGGCTGCGGGCGCACGCCGACTTCGACGTGGTGGCCGTGGTCGACACCGAAGCCGTGGCGCGCGCGGCGTTCGATGCCCTGCCGGGCGTGCCCGTGCACCCGGCGGCGGACGCGCTCACCGCGGCGGACGTCGACCTCGCCGTCGTCGCCGTACCCAACCATCTGCACGCCGAGGTGGCCGGAGCCCTCCTCGGCAGGGGCGTCTCCGTCTTCCTGGAGAAGCCGGTGTGCCTGACCACCGTCGAGGCCGATACCCTGGCCGCCGCCGAACGCGCGGGCGGGGCCACCCTCCTCGCGGGCAGCGCGGCCCCCCACCGCGGCGACGTGGCGGCCCTCGCGGCCCTGGTGCCGGACCTCGGACACGTCCGGCACGCCGAGCTCTCCTGGGTCAGGGCGCGCGGCGTGCCGAGGGCGGGCGGCTGGTTCACCCGGCGCGGCGAGGCGGGCGGCGGGGTCCTCTTCGACCTCGGCTGGCACCTGTTCGACACGCTCGCCGCACTGCTCGGCCCGGCCCCCTTCACCCAGGTCGTCGGCGTGACGTCGAGCGACTTCGTCAACGCCCCGGCCTGGGGTGCGGCCTGGCGGCGCGACAGGACCGGCGCCGAGGCCGCCGGCGACGTCGAGGACACCGCACGGGGCTTCCTCGTCCGCGCCGACGGGATCTCCGTGGGGCTGCGCGCAGGCTGGGCGTCGCACGAGGCCCTGGACGTCACCCGGATCCAGCTCGCGGGCAGCGCGGGCACCGCCGAGCTGCGCTGCACCTTCGGCTTCAGCCCCCATCGCGCCCCCGAGCCCGTCCTGACGCTGACGCGCGAAGGCACCACCACGCGGGTCCCGGTGCCGGACGAGCCGATCGGCGACGAGTACCGGCGGCAGCTGGACGGCCTCGCCGCCGTCCTGAAGGAACCGGGCAGCCGCGGCCGGGCCATCGGCGAGGCCCGCACGACGGTCCGCGTCATCGAGGACTTCTACGCCTCGGCCCGCTCCGCGCACCCGCGCGACGGCGTGCCCGCGGGGCGGTGGACGGGGGAGAGCCAGTGACACCAGCGGCTTCGGGAGAGCCGGCCGACGCAGTGGACGAGATACGTGCGGGGGCGGGGCCGACGGCGACCGCGACGGACACGCTCGTGCCCGTCAGGCGCGCCGTGGTCTTCGACCTGGACGGCGTCATCGTCGACAGCTTCGCGGTGATGTACGAGGCGTTCGCGACCGCCTACAAGGAGGTCGTCGGCGAGGGCCCGGCGCCCTTCGACGAGTACCGGCGCCACCTGGGCCGCTACTTCCCGGACATCATGCGGATCATGGGCCTGCCCCTGGAGATGGAGGAGCCGTTCGTCCGCGAGAGCTATCGTCTCGCCCCCAAGGTGCCGGTCTTCGAGGGTGTCGTCGAGCTGCTCCTGACGCTGCGCGTACGCGGCCTCAAGCTCGCGGTGGCCACCGGCAAGAGCGGGCCGCGGGCGCGCTCCCTCCTCGAACAGCTGGGCCTGCTCCCGTTCTTCGCCCATGTCCTCGGCTCGGACGAGGTGCCCCGGCCCAAGCCCGCGCCGGACATCGTGGAGCACGCCCTGCGCCTTCTGGGCGTGACCGCCGACGAGGCCGTCATGGTCGGTGACGCACCGACCGACCTCGCCAGCGCCCAGGGTGCGGGAGTGACCTCGGTCGCCGCGCTGTGGGCCGTCGACGACGCGGACGAGCTGCTCGCCGCCCGGCCGGACGCCGTCCTGCACCGCCCGGCCGACCTGCTGGACCTGTGCCCGCCCGTGCCCGGCGCCTGAGGCGGGGGAACGGCATGGGCGACGGTGAGGAGGGCGCCTCGTACCTGGGCGTCGACATCGGCGGCACCAAGGTCGCCCTCCGGGTGGAGACCGGCGACCAGTGCGTCCACGAAAGGGCGTTCTCGTGGCCTCCGCGCCACAGTGCCGCCCGCGACCTCGGCCAACTCGCCGCGCGGATCGCCGCGTTACGGGCGGACCTCGGTGTCCCCTTCCGGGCGGTGGGCATCGCCATGCCCGCCACGGTCGGACCGGCCGAGCGCGTCACCGCCTGGCCGAGCCGGCCGGAGTGGACCGGCACGGACCTGGGCGCGGCCCTGCGCCCGCTGTTCCCCGGGGCGGCCGTCGCCTGGGCGGACGACGGCGACCTCGGCGCGCTCGCGGAGTCCCGGTCCTCGGGCTGCGACGACCTGCTCTACCTCGGCGTCGGTACGGGCGTCGGCGGCGGGCTCGTCCTGGGGGGCGAGCCGTGCCCCGGCCCGGGCCGGGGCTCCTTCGAGGTCGGGCACATGGTCGTCGAGCTGGGCGGCCCGCGGTGCGGCTGCGGCCGCCGGGGGTGCCTCCAGGCCGTGGCCTCGGGCCCGGCGACGCTGCGCCGCGCGAGCAGACAGCGGGGGAGCACGGCCGCCTTCGACGACCTGGTCAAGGCCTGGGGCGACGGGCGGCCCTGGGCCGTCACCGCGCTGCGCAGGACCTGCCGGGCCCTGGCCGCCGCCGCGGTGGGCGTCCAGGAGCTGCTCCAGCCGCGCCTCGTCCGTGTCGGCGGCGGCTTCGCGAACGGCATCCCCGGGTTCGCCGGGCTCGTCGCCGATCACGTCACGGAGCTGGCCCGCCCCGGCAGGCCCCCGCTGCCCGTGGAGGAGGCCGCCCTCGGCGGCCTGTCCTCGCTGCACGGCGCGGTGTCCCTGGCCCGTCTGCTCGCGCGCCGCCCATTCCCGCACCCATAGAACCGGTCCCTAAGACCACGGTCCCTAAGACCACGGTCCCTAAGACCACGGTCCCTAAGACCACGGTCCCTAAAACCAGGAAAACAGCGAGGGATTCCTTATCAGGTCGAGGGATGCTCAATCAGCCGTGGCTGACCTATCGTCCCGAAGAGCCGGACTGTATCGAGGCGTCGGCACAAAATGCGCCGCGGCGCGACGGCGTACGGGAGAAAAGGGGCCGTCGGACTTCACCGCCTCGCACGGCAATGCCCGTCCCGTGTTCCTGTCTCACGGTGGTGGGTCGGTCGGTCCATTTTCCTTGACGCAGAAGGGGTAGACCCATGACAGCCACCACCGAGAACACGACCCAGCCGATCGACCTGCTCTCGCCGGACCTGACGGCCGACCCCTTCGCGAAGTACGCGCGGATGCGGGAACAGGCGCCGGTCCTCGCGGGCACGGTCCTGGGGTCACCGATGTGGCTCGTCACCGGCTACGACGACGTGCGCCTGGTCCTCACCGACCCGCGGTTCGTCACCGATCCGTCGTCCGTGCGGAGCGGCGACCCGGACGGCGAGCACGCGATCCTGAAGCAGCTCAACATCCCGTCCGACGTGGAGGACCTCATCGCCAAGGCGATGATGAACCTCGACGGCGCCCCGCACGCCCGGCTGCGCAAGCTGGTCTCCCGCGCGTTCACCGCGCGACGGGTCGCCGAGATGCGCCCGCGCATCGAGCAGCTCACCGCGCGGCTGCTCGACGCCATGGCCGACGCGGGCCGCGACGGCACGCCCGTCGACCTCGTGGAGTCGTTCTGCTACCCGGTGCCCATCGCCGTGATCTGTGAGCTGGTCGGCATCGACGAGGCGGACCGCCCGCAGTGGTCGCGCTGGGGGCGCGTGCTGTCCCTGATGCAGGTCGAGCACCTCCCGACCATCCTGCGCGAGTGCGCCGCTCACGTCACGGACGTGATCGAACGCCGCCGCGCCGAGCCGCGCGACGACCTGATCTCGGCGCTCGTCCAGGCCCAGGAGGACGACGGTGACCGCCTCTCCGACCGGGAGATGGTCACCCTCGTCTTCACCATGGTGACCGCCGGGCACGAGTCGACGACGTATCTCCTCGGCAACTCGGTGCTCGCCCTCCTGGAGAACCCGGACCAGCTGGCCTTGCTGCGCGAGGACCCCTCCCGCTGGCAGCCCGCCGTGCGGGAACTCATGCGCCTGGGTCCCTCCCAGTTCGCGCAGCCCCGCTACGCGGCGCAGGAGATGGAGCTGAGCGGCGTGCGCATCCCGGCGGGCTCGGCGGTCACTCCGCTGCTCCTGGCCGCGAACACCGACCCGCGCAAGTACCCGGACCCCGAGCGCCTCGACGTGCACAGGGGCGCGGCGAGCCACGTCGGCTTCGGGATGGGCGCGCACCACTGCCTGGGCGCGCCGCTGGCGTATCTGGAGGCCGAGGTGGCGCTCCAGGCGCTGTTCGACCGGTTCCCCGACCTGTCCCTCGCCGTGCGGCGCGAGGAGATCCCGTGGGCCCTGCGGCCCGGCTTCACCCGGGTCGCGGAACTACCGCTGCGCCTGGCCTGAGACGCCCGGCCGCGCCGGGGACCGGCCCCGGCGCGGCGGTCGTGCGCCCGGGTGCGCCCGCTACGGCCTGTCAGCCCGTCCCGTGCGGCACGCCGGTCGGAAGCGGCGCGTACAGCTGCTCCCGCAGGTCGTCGATCAGCTCGCGGACGCCGTCGGGGCCGCTCGCGGCGCCGAAGACGTGGTAGTCCGGGCGGACGAGCAGTGCCGTCGCCGCGCACCGGGCCAGATACGGCCGGTAGACGTCGTCGGTGTCCACCACCTCGACGGCGCTGCCCTGCGCGTGGTCCGCCGTGGCTCCCGGCGGCAACAGCCGCACCACGTGGGCCTCCAGCTCCCCGAGGAAGGCCAGCCGCTCCGCGTCGAGCACGGCCCCCGGCTCCTCGGTGGTCAGCAGGACGAAGCCACGGCCCACCACGTCGTCGAAGAGACCGGCCGGGCCGCCCCGGCCCACGCGCCCCTGCGGAACGACCGCGCCCGCGGGCGCGGTCGCCGCGGCCCCGCGGTGCAGCAGCCCGCCGGGCAGCGGCTTCGCGGGCTCCGGCCCCGAGGGGGCGCGGCCGCGCCGGTTGGCGAGGACTGTGGCATCCCGCTCCGCGGCGGCCACGGGGTCCGTCACACAGATCAGCCGGCCCAGCTGGACCGAGGCCAGGATCGCCTCCTTGGCCTGCGCGCGGCGCTCCTGCGCATAGCTGTCCAGGAGGGACGCGGCCGCGCGGCCGCGCAGCGTCAGATCCAGCTTCCACGCCAGGTTGACGACGTCCCGGATGCCGGAGCACATGCCCTGCCCGGCGAAGGGCGGCATGAGGTGGGCCGCGTCCCCGGCGAGCAGGACGTGCCCCACGCGCCACCGGTCGGCCCAACTGGCCTGGAAGATGTACGTGGTGCTGCGCAGCAGCGTCGCCGTGTCGGGGGTGACGCCGAACGGAGCGAGCAGCCGCCAGGCCGTCTCGTCCCTGGTGAGCTCGGCCGCGCTCTCGCCCGGCAGCCGCATGAACTCCCAGCGCCGCCGCCCGGGGCCGCTGCCCACCAGGGTCGTGGGCCGCGCCGGGTCGCAGACCTGCACGTTGGTGGGGGTGAACGCGCGCGGCTCGCGCAGCTCGACGTCGCAGAGCAGCCACTCGTAGGAGAACCCGAGGTCGGTGACGGGCACGTCGAGGTGGTCGCGCACGAAGCTGTTGGCGCCGTCGCAGCCCACGACCCACCGCGCGGACAGGACGTGGGTGGAGCCGTCGCCGGTGGCGGCCGTCACCTCCACCCGCCGCTCGCCGTCGGCGATGCCCACGACCTCGTGGCCGCGCAGGACCGTGACCCCGTCGAGCGCCGCGGCCCTGGCCGCGATCAGCTCCTCCAGGGCGGGCTGGTGCATCGTGCTGGCGTCCGGCCAGCCGTAGGGGCCCGCCGTCGTGAAGGGGATGTCCACGAGCGCCGCACCGGCGGCGGTCCGCCACTGGTAGCCGTTGGCCGGTTCGGTGATGCGGCCCAGGCCGGAGCCGATGCCGGTGGTGGCGAGGAGCCGGGCGGTCTCCCCGTCGAAGCTGGTCGCCCGGGGGAGCGGATACGGTCGCCGACGGCGCTCCAGCACGGTCACGCGCCAGCCGCGCTGGGCGAGCAGGACCGAGAGCGCGGCGCCGACCGGCCCGTTGCCCACGACGACGACGTCGGCGTCCGCGGGGTCCACAGGAACTTCGCTGAACGGCGTCAAGGAAAACCTCGCACGTGCGCGCTGTTGGCAGAGGCGGAATTCCACCACGCGGGAAATCGATCACATGGGACGTCGGCCGCGTGGGAATTCGAGGGAAAACGCTGGCACGCTATTCCACGGTACGAAAGGTGTCAAGGAGCCGAAAACCTTACCAGGTTGAGGGATGCTCCACCGGAAATTCCTGTCCTAGCCTGCCCAGGAACCGTGCCAACGACCGTACGGCCGCACGGACAACGACCGTACGGCCGCACGTACTCCGTAGCAGCGGATCCACCGGTCTCCTTCAGGACCGGACGACGAGACAATTCCTCGACGCCGAGGGGGAGCCCCATGACAGCCACCGCCGAGAACGCGACCGAGCCGGTCGACCTGCTCTCGCCGGACCTGATCGCCGACCCGTTCGGCGCGTACGCGCGGCTGCGCGAGCAGGCGCCGACCCTGACCGGCTCGATCATGGGCGGGCGCCCGATGTGGCTGGTCACCCGCTACGAGGACGTACGCCGGGTCCTGACCGACCCGAGGTTCCACAACGACCCCGCTTCGGTGCCGGACGCCCCGGACACCCGGACGACGATCATGCGCCAGCTCAACCTCCCCACCGACCTGGTCGACTACCTCGAAGACAAGCTGATGCAGATCGACGGTGCGGACCACCGGCGGCTGCGCGGCCTGGTCTCCAAGGCGTTCACGGCCCGCCGCGTGGCCCGGTTGCGCCCGCGGGTCGAGGAGATCACCACGGCGCTGCTCGACGGGATGGCCGCTACGGGGCGCGACGGCGTCCCCGTCGACCTGTTGACCGCGTTCTGCTACCCGCTGCCGTTCACCGTGATCTGCGAGCTGGTCGGCATCGACGAGGCGGACCGCGCGCCCTGGTTCGAGTGGGGCCACTGCCTGTCCTCGCCGACGGAGCACCGCGAGCGCCTCCCGCAGGTCATGCGCGCGTGCGTCGACCACATGCTGGAGGCCATCGCGCGGCGCCGCGCCGAGCCGCGCGACGACCTGATCTCCGCGCTCATCCAGGCCCAGGAGGACGACGGCGACCGGCTCTCCGAACGGGAGATGATCACCCTCGTCTTCACCCTGGTCATCACCGGGCACGAGACGACGACGCACCTGCTCGCCAACTCGGTGCTCGCCCTCCTGGAGAACCCGGACCAGCTGGCCCTCGTCCGGGCGGACCCGTCCCGCTGGCCGCAGGCGGTCAACGAACTCATGCGCCTGGGCCCCACCCAGTGGGGTCTGCCCCGGCACCCCTCGGAGGACGTCGAGCTGGGCGGCGTGACGATCCCGGCGGGCGCCACGGTCATGCCGCTGATCCTGCCCGCCAACACCGACCCGCGCCGGTACGAGGAGCCCGAGCGCCTCGACGTCGGCCGCGGGGCCGGGCAGAGCCACCTCGGCTTCGGCCAGGGGGCGCACTACTGCCTCGGCGCGCCGCTGGCGCTCCAGGAGGCGGAGGTGGCGCTGCACGCGCTGTTCGACCGGTTCCCCGGCCTGTCCCTGGCGGTGCGGCGCGAGGAGATCCGGTGGACCCTGCGGCCCGGCGTCACCCGTGTCGACACGCTCCCGCTGCGCCTGGTCTGAGTGCTCGTACGCCGTACCCCCTCGCCCCTGACAGCAGGCCGGGCGAGGGGGTACGGCGTACGAGCACTCGGGGCGTGTCGAGCCGGTGCGGTCAGGCGGCCTTCGTCGCGCACAGGATGCCGTGGGCGATCAGGGACCCCGGCAGGGCGGTGAGGTCCTGGGCGACCGTCCTGGTGACCCGGAACCCGGCCTCCTCCAGCCACTTGCGGTACGTCGACAGCTTCTGCGGGCCGCCCTGGCCCATGGTGCAGCCGAGGAAGTAGGCGGGGAAGATGTCGACGCCGACGCTGCTGGGCTCCCTGATGTCCTCGGGGTAGACCGGCACGAGGATGTTGACCTTCCCGCCGACGTCCAGCGCCTCGCTGACGCGGTGGAGGATCGTCCGCACGTCGTCCTTGTCGAACATGTCGAGGAAGTGCTTGATCAGGACGACGTCGAACCCCTTGGGTACGCTCTCGAAAACGTCGCCGCCGATGAAGGAGCAGTGCTCCGCCACGCCCTGGGCCCGGAAGTTCGCCAGGCACTCGTCCTTCTTCTCGGGCAGGTCGAACGTCGTCACGCGCAGGCCGGGCGACGCCTTGAGGCGGTGGGCGAGGATCGCGCCGAGCCCGGTGTTCCCGGCCAGGTCGAGCACGCGCGAGCCCGGCGGGACGTGGATGTTGCGGAAGAACCAGGGGTCCATGTGGGCGGTGACGTCGTCCATCATCGTCGCCCAGGACTCGCGCAGGTCCTTGTGCTCGGCCACGGCCTCGTAGAGGTTGCCCTCGAATCCGTACAGCTTGTCCAGGCCGACGATGCTGCCGGTCCTGACGCTGTCGGTGAGGTAGAACATCTGCCGGAGCATGACGACCTTGATCATGTTCAGGGCGGGGAGCACTCGCTGGAGGTCGGCCGCGGACACGCCCGCGAACGCGTCGAGGGAGTAGCCGCCGGAGGCCTTGTCGAACGCGACGAAGCCCTCCTTGACCGGCAGGTGCAGGAGTTGTTCCACGGCGTCCGGCTTGGCGCCGACGGCCTCGCCGAGCTGGGCCGCGGTCATGCCGGGCCGCTCGCGCAGCGCGTCGACGATGCCGAGCTCGAAACAGGACAGCAGGATCATGAACCGCGAGGGCCCCACCATGTACTCGCGCAGACGCGTGAACGTGTCCGCTGCATTCATCGCACTCATCCCTTCGGGTCGGCTGGTCGGCTGCCGCGACGTCCCGCTGCGTAACGGGGGATCCCGCGCCCCGTACTCACTCCGGTCGCCGGGCGACGATCCTGGCGTGGTGGAGACCGGCCTTGCCCGCCGCGAAGGCGGCCCGGAGGACCTCGTCCACGAACTCGTCGACGCGCTCGCCGAGCGCGTCGGCCTGCGTGGCGAAGCCCATCAGCTTGTAGCGCCGGCGCATCTCCGCCAGCTCCGCGTCGGAGGGCATCGTGCCGTTGCCGCCGAGCGCGTGCACGATCGCCGGGTCGTAGTCGGTCAGTTCGAGACCGGCGTCCTGGAGCACCCGGGCCACGTCGTCGGCCGGATAGTCGCGCATCGCGGGGGGCGCCGAGGCGAGCAGGTCCTTCCACTTCCCGCTGCCGGAGACCTCGCGGACGATCCCGAACATCCCCGCGCCGTCGCCGCGCGGCTGGGCGCCGGACCACTGGAGGACGAGGTGACCGCCCGGGCGCAGCGCACGGGCCATCCGGCGCAGCGGCTCCTCGGCCTCGGCCAGCCAGTGCAGCACCCAGGAGGAGTGGATGAGGTCGAACTGCCCCTCCGGCAGCTGGAGTTCCTCGGCCGGGCAGACCTCGGCGCGCACGGGGAGCCCGGCGCACCGCTGCCGGGTCGCCGCCACCATGGACGGTGACGCGTCGCTGGCCCACACGTCGAAGCCCCGCTCCGCGACGGCCCGCGCGACCTCCCCGGTGCCGCAGCCGATCTCGGCGAAGGTGCCGCCCTTGTCCAGGGCGCCGCCCGCGCGTTCGAGGGCGGCGAGCGCCGTCTTGATGTGGGGCGCGTTCACCTGCGCGTAGTCCTCGGCCAGCCAGGCGTTGATCGCGGTCATCGACGAAGTCCTCTCTCTGCCGGGAAGACCGCGGCGGTCACCGCGCGAGCCGAGCGGCACACCGCTCTCGCGCGACACCGCGGTCACGAGCGCCCGGGACGCCGAAAGGGGCGGGGCGCGCGGGCCCGCGGACGCGAGGCGGGCACACCAGGGGGCTCCGCCGTGCGGCGCCGGATGGAAGGGGCGGGCTCGTTCCTCGAAGACTAGGGCGGCCCCGACCCGCTGGGCACCCCTCGATCTGATAGGCCGCAGGGCGGCTCACTCGGCCAGGGAGAGCGCCTGGGCCGGGCAGTTGTCGACGGCCTCGCGGGCCTTGCGCAACAGGAGGTCGCCCGTGGGCTCGGCGTCGAGCACGACGACCGTGCCCTCGTCCTCGCTCTGGTCGAACAGGCCCGGCTCGGTGAACACGCACTGGCCGGAGCCGACGCATGTGGCGGCATCCGCGATGATCTTCATGGTGATTTGCCTCCGGGGCACGGTGAATTGCCTCGCGGAAGTGCCCCGTTGACCGCACGGCACGAACGGGAGAAACTCCGTCCACACCCCGCGCGGGACACTTCCTCTTTCCGGTGCGCTGCTCCGGACCGCAGCCGGGTAACGTTACCACCGGATGTCGAACGACGGCGCCGGGTTCAGTAATCGGCGCTGGAGATCCGGCTCCACGTGCGGGTGAGTTCGACGCGCGAGGCCACATTCATCTTGCGGAAAATCTTCTTGAGGTGGAATGCCACGGTGTGGCCGGAGATGAAGAGGCGCTCACCGACCTGAGAGTTCGTGAACCCCTGGCTCACCAGCTCGGCCACGGCCACTTCCGAATTGGTGAGAGAGCCGATCTTCACGCTGTCGTGGGTGGCGTACTGCGGATAGCGGCCGCGCCGTACTCCCAGCGAACGGAGTCTGCTGACGACCCGGCGGGCATCGCGCGGGGCCGCGGACTTGGAGTACCCGTCCACCGCCCTTTCCAGGATTTCCACGGCCCGGTCCCGTTCCTGACGGGTGTCCGCGAGGAGCTTTCCGGCGTCTTCATGGGCGGAGGCGCCCGCCCACGCGTCCCGATGTGTTTCGGCCGCGGTGATGAGGATTTCGGGATTCTCCGCGAGGAGCCCCTCGGCATGTGTTCCCGCCGCTTCCACGGAACGGATTCCGGGGTTGCGCGCGGCGAGTTCGGACGCCTCGGCGGTCACCCGCTTGGCGAGGACCTCGTCGCCCAGCTTCCGCGCCGCCCGGACCAGCCAGGCCGCGGCGGCCGGCTGTGCGGCCAGGAGCTCCAGGACGAGCTGGTCGTCCGTGATGATGCCGACGACGAGATGGGCGGCGCTCGCCGCGCCGCCCTGCACCTCCAGGAGTTGGGCCGCCGCCCAGGCGCACTGGCTGGGGCGGTGGATGGTCTGCCCCAGCAGGGCGTCGTCCCGCAGCTGGTTGGCGAAGTCCGAGCTCACGCTCATGTCGCCCTGCCGGAGGGCGCTGAGCGCCATCACGGCGTGCGCCTCGGGCAGCAGACAGGTGAGGCCGAGCTGCTGGGCCTCGCGCACGCCCTGGGCCGCCAGGTCGACGGCGGTGTCGATGTCCCCCTGGGTGAAGGCGAGTTCCGCCGCGCACGTCAGGGAGGCCGCGACGAGGCCGCCGGTCTCCGCGGTGCTGACCGTCGTCTCCTGCGCACCGGCGAGCACGCGCGCCCCGGCCGCGGGCTCCCGGATTCTCACCAGGAGCGCGGAGTGCCAGATCCTGGCGAGGCCCACACAATTCCCCGAGCACCGCGGTTCTGTTTTTCCGGCTCTCTCCGCGAGGCGCAGTCCTTCTGTGAGATCACCGCGCGACCAGGCGGAAAAGGAGAGTGTGGCCAGCTGAACGGTTTCACAGGAGCTGTTGCGGCAGGCCCCCATGACGTAGAGGGAGGGTGGCAGCTGCAAGCGGAACGGTGAATCGAGCATCACATCTCCTGTCATTGGCCCAGCACGGATCATTGGCTCATCACTGACGCCGCGTGGCCGGTGTGCCGCTCCGGCCACGTCGGCCACGGGAAAGTGCGCGCAGGAACGGTTATGGCGAGCAGGCGCGCAAGGGGGCGCGTACCACCCCTATGTGACGCCTCGTCGACTACCGCGCGGTGTCGACTTCGTCGCCGTGATGCGGGCAGACATGCCGTAGGGGCGGCACCGGTCGGTGCCGATGAGGAAGGACCGGCCGGAAGGGGGAGGGGGCTCACGTTGCATCTGACATGTTCCGATGATCCAACGTTAAGCCCCTGAAGTGCAGGAGCACTTCAGCGGAGATGAAGCATAATTTCAAAGCTGCGACAGGGGTCCCGTGGTGTCGCCTGCGATTTGACCGGCTTTGCAGCGATCTTCCCGGGCGGCAGCTTTCCCGTGGCCCATTTCTTGCTGTGGCCAGATTCTTACCTTAGCGGCCGCACGTGGACTTACGGATGAGTAACCCCCGCATTCGCGCCCCTCGCATCCCGGGTGGTGTGTTGAGGGCGGTCGGATCGCGTGAGGATAGGGGCTTTCGGGGTCTTTGCAGGATGATCTTGCTGTGGCACGGTGGGTGCCTGCGCGATCACGCCGGGGTGTCCCGCCCTGGCGGGAGTGGGGTGGTGGGGCGCGCGGTGCGACCCGGCCGGGCCGGCGGGTGCCTCGGGTGCGGACCTCGCGGTGGCCGTGTGCGGAGTGACCGTCCAGGACGAGGTGGACCTTGTGCGTGAAGTGGCCCGCGGGGTGGCCGGGGGAGCGAGGCGGCGAGCGGCGTCCTGCGGTGGCGCCCGAGGGCCCCGTGGCCGCCGGAGGACGCGTCCGAACCCTCGATGTCGTCGACGGTGCCCGGGCCCGGGGTGCCTGCCGTGCCGTGGGTGTCAACTGCCCCACATATCCCGCCAGTTCACTCACGCAAAATCCAAGCCGGAAGAACAGCTACCGTTTCGGAGCAATAGCAGCCGGGTAGGTCTTCAGGTCGGATCAATAGGGGGCAGGTAGTCCAGAGCGCAGCAAGAGGAGTCGGGCAGGTCAACGGTAATTCAGGAGGGAAGCGTTTTGGGAAAGCCATCCACACGCGTTCTGCTGGTCAGCAATGATGCGCGTCTGAGCACCGCCCTGCACCACCCACCGCTCCCCGCGAAGTACTTCGTCATCTCGGTGCCGACCGGCGCGCAGGCCCTGGAGAGCTTCGGAGACTTCGATCTGCTGCTGCTCGACTCCTCCACTCCCGGCATGGACAGCCACGAGGTGTGCAAAAGAATCCGCAACCAGGCATCCGTGCCCATCATCATTGTCGGTGCCTGTGCCAATGAGATCGACCGGGTGCTCGCCCTGAACGCCGGAGCGGATTACTGCGTGGTGAAATCCGACTCGCTCCACGAGTTGCAGGCGAGCATGGACGCCGTCATGCGGCGCTCCTCTTCCTGTCCGGTCGGCCAGAACGCTCCGGGACCGTCCGCCCCGGCGGGCGAGATACTGGTCGCGGGGCCGCTGCGGCTGAATCCGCGCAATCGGGACGTGACCTTGGAAGGGCGGCCGGTCAGACTGACCCCCAAGGAGTTCGATCTGCTCTCCATGCTGATGGAGGACCCCGATACGCTGCACACCCGCAAGGCCATCATCGCGCGGGTGTGGAACGAGCATTGGTTCGGCTCGACGCGCACCCTGGACGTGCATATCGGGGCGCTGCGTCAGAAGCTCGGATCCTACGACTGGATCGAGACCAAACGCGGCATCGGATTCCGGCTCGGCTCCGTGCCGTCGGCCGGCGCGCGCGACTCGCCGTAACCGCGGGCTCCGTTAGGGCCTGACCCCGCCCACCTCGCCGTTCAGCCGCTGAGGGCTCCGCGGGGCGGTCGCCGTGAGATGCAACAGGGCTTGGGCGGCCAGGCGGTAGCCGAAGGCCCCCAGGCCGACCACGACCCCGCTCGCCAGCGGCGCGATCACCGATTCGTGGCGGAATTGCTCGCGGGCCCACACATTGCTGAGATGCACTTCGACCCACGGCGGCGCATAGCTCGCGAGGGCGTCGCGCAGACTCCATCCCGCAATCATGAGGGCACCCGGATTGACGACGGCCCCGACCGTACTCGGGCCGTGCCGGTGAATCGCCCCGACGAGATCGCCTTCCGAGTCGTGCTGGAGGGAGAGGACTTCCCAGCCCCGGACGCCGACTTCCTCGGCCACCGCCGCCTCGATGTCCGCGAGCGTATCCGTGCCGTATATCTCGGGCTCGCGTCGGCCCAGCACGCCCAGATTGGGCCCGTTCAGGAGAAGGACGACACTCAAGGCGGCACCTCGCTATTCCTTCGGGGAGCGGACGACCGGTGAACCACGGGCCGCCTCCACCATCCCGAATCCCCGTGCGGCACGCCATCATCAGAATTGATAGTTCCGGCGGCGCGCGGGGGCGCGTGCGCGCCCGACCCTGCACGAGGAGCAACGGGTCTACTAGCTTTGGTAGACCTGATACCGAGGCCAGATATGGACGCCGGTACCTATACCGCTGCCCGTACGCTCCGCGTACGCTGGGCGGCAGTTCCTGGAAGGAGCGGGGGTGGGGGATGGCCATGGGGCGAGTGAGCCGGAGTGACGGGCTGCGCGGGTACGCCTTCGTCGCACGGGAGCGCGGCGGGGAAGACGTCTTCCCGCAGGTGAATGATCTCCGTATTCCGGAGTCGTCCGCGCGCTCGCGACCCGCGGCCGAATTCGAGGCCGGAAATGGGGAAAGCGGGCCGAACGCGCGCGAGAGACCCCGCGTCCGCCCCGCCGAGCTGACGGACCGGCGGACCAGGTGAGCTGACGGGACGGCAGATCGCGTCGGTGCGCGAGTGCTCCCCACAGACCAGGGCCGGGTGCGCCCCCCGTCGCACCCGGCCCTCCACTGATCCGTTCACGGCCGTCGCCACCCGCGCGGGAGCAGGTCGCCGCGGGCGGTCACCCGGCGCAACCACAGTCCTGGAAACGCAAGTTCAGCGCGACAACCGGAACCGCTGGCCCGGAAGGTGAGGATGAGCATGGTCGACAAAGGCACTCCCAACGTTTTCCTGAGCGGCGGCTCTCGCTCGTTGATCACGGACGAGGACCGACTGCACTATCTGCCGGACCTCGGCGTGGACAAGGTCAAGGTGTTGTGCGGCAACCGCTACGAACACTTCGAGGCCAGCTCCGAGACGACCCGCGTCGACGACCGCGAGCTGCGCGTCTTCGTGTGGACCCAGCGCACCTACGTCGCGGAGTGAGGCGGCGGGCCCTCCCGCTGCCCGGACGGGGCCGGGGGAGGGCCCGTCGCCTTGCCGTGTGCGCTTGTCCGGGCGGATGTCGGTGTGTCAGATTTCGGTGGCGCGTACGCGCGCATCCTGTGACCGACCTGTGCACATCAGACAGAGCGAAGGGACGTAATGAGCACCGAGACGCTGGAGTTCCAGGCGGAAGCGCGGCAGCTCCTCCAGTTGATGGTCCACTCGATCTATTCGAACAAGGACATCTTCCTGCGCGAGCTCATCTCCAACGCCTCCGACGCCCTCGACAAACGGCGTCTCGCGGGCCTCACCGACGACGCGCTGCGGGCCGACGACCTGCACATCGAGATCGAGGCCGACAGCGAGGCCCGCACCCTGACCGTGCGGGACAACGGCATCGGCATGTCCCGCGAGGACGTGGTGGGGCTGATCGGCACCATCGCCCGGTCCGGCACGGCCGAGACCCTGCGCCGGCTCAAGGCGAACAAGGCGAACAAGGGGGAAAAGGGGGACAAGGGGAACGGCGAGCACACGGAGTCGGCCGAGCTGATCGGCCAGTTCGGCGTCGGCTTCTACTCCGTGTTCATGGTCGCGGACAAGGTCAGCCTGCTCACGCGCGCGGCCGGTGCGCAAGGCGGCGTCCGCTGGCAGTCCGACGGCGACGGCACGTACACCATCGAGACCGTCGAGGACGCGCCGGAAGGCACCGCGGTCACCGTCCACCTGCGTCCCGCGGACGAAGAGGACGCGCTGTACGACTACGCCGACGACCGGAAGATCCGGGAGATCGTCAAGCGGTACTCGGACTTCATCTCGTTCCCCATCCGGATGGGCGACGACACCCTCAACTCGATGAAGGCGCTCTGGGCGCGGCCGCGCTCCGAGGTCAAGGACGAGGAGTACCAGGAGTTCTACCGGCACGTCAGCCACGACTGGGCGGACCCGCTTGAGGTCATCCAGATGCGGGCGGAGGGCACCTTCGAGTACGAGGCCCTGCTCTTCATCCCGTCGCGCGCCCCGCACGACCTCTTCCAGCGCGACGCCCGGCACGGCGTCCAGCTGTACGTCAAGCGCGTGTTCATCATGGACGACACCCGCGAGCTGCTGCCCGACCACCTCCGCTTCGTCAAGGGAGTCGTGGACGCGGCCGACCTGTCCCTGAACATCTCGCGCGAGATCCTCCAGCAGGACCGGCACATCCAGCTGATCCGCCGCCGTCTGGCGAAGAAGGTCCTGTCCACCGTCAAGGACCTCATGAAGAACGACGCGGACAAGTACCGCACGTTCTGGCGGGAGTTCGGCCCCGCCGTGAAGGAGGGCCTGCTGGACGGGTCCGAGGACCACAAGGCGCTCCTCGACATCGCGTCCTTCTCCTCCACCGCGGGCGAGGAGCCCACCACCCTGGCCGACTACATCGCCCGGATGAAGGACGGCCAGGACAAGATCTACTTCATGACCGGCGAGAGCCGCGCACAGGTCGAGAACTCCCCGCACCTGGAGGCCTTCCGGGCCAAGGAGTACGAGGTCCTGCTGCTCACCGACCCGGTGGACGAGATCTGGGTCGAGGGCGTGCGGGAGTACGACGGCAAGGAGTTCCAGTCCGTCACGCGGGGCGCGGTCGACCTGCCCGCCGACGAGGAGCTGTCGGAGGAGGAGTCCGGCACCTACGCGCCGCTGCTCGGCTGGCTCAAGGAGGCCCTCGACGACGTGAAGGACGTCCGGCTGACCACCCGCCTCACCAGTTCGCCCGCGTGCCTGGTCAGTGACGCGGAGGGGCTCACGCCGACGCTGGAGAAGATGTACAAGGCGATGGGCCAGGAGGTCCCGCCGGTCAAGCGCATCCTGGAGCTGAACCCCGAGCACCCGCTGGTCACCGGCCTCAGGGCCGCGCACGAGCAGCGTGCCGACGCCCCGGAGCTGACCGAGACGGCCGAGCTCCTCTACGGCACCGCCCTGCTCGCCGAAGGGGGCGACCTGGCGGACCCGGCGCGCTTCGCCAAGCTGCTCGCGGACCGCCTCGCCAGGACGGTGTGAGCCGAGGATCGAGGGGTGCGCGGGCCTTCATGAGGCGTTAACTGTACGTAGCTAGATCGTACTTGACCGTAATTGTCAGAGGGTGATTGGCTGCTTGCTCCCCGTCATCGACGCGAGAGCAAGCCATGACCTCTGAGAGCTCAGACCTGCTCGCACCCCTCGATCTCGCCTTCTGGAGCATCGAGTCCGCCGAACACCCCGTGCACCTGGGGGCCCTCGGCGTCTTCGCGGCCGACTCGCCGTCGGCCGCCGCGCACGCCGCCGAGCTGCTCGCCGCGCGCGCCGCCGCCGTACCGGGCCTGCGCCTGCGCATCCGGCAGGTGCTGCTGCCCCTCGGCGGCGCCGCGCGCCACCCCGCGCCCGGCTTCGACCCGTTGGAGCACGTACGGCTCGCCGCGCCCGTGCGGGACTTCCAGGCGGCGGCGGGCCCGCTGCTCCAGCGGCCCCTCGACCGGGACCGGCCGCCGTGGGAGGCACACGTGCTGCCCGGCGCGGACGGCCGGTCCTTCGCCGTGCTCTTCAAGTTCCACCACGCGCTCGCGGACGGCCTTCGGGCCCTCACGCTCGCGGCCGCCGTCATGGACCCGGCCGCCTCCGCCGAGCCCCCGGCCGTCCCCGCCGCGCACCCCGCACCGCGCCCGCCGTGGTGGCGCGCCCTCGATCCGCGCGCGCTGCCCGGCCTGGCCGCCGCCGCGCCGGGCCGGGCCGGGCCGCCGAGTCCTTACGATCGGCCGCCGGGTCCTTGCGGTCCGCCGCCGGTGACGCCGGCCGGGCGCTCGGCATCGGCGCGTCGGTGGCCCGCGCGACCTGGGGGGCGCGCTCCTGCGCCGCCCTCACCTCCCGGCCCACCGGCACCCGCCGCACCGAGGGCGTCCTGCTCGACCTCGACGACGTCCACCGCGTACGCAAGACGGCGGGCGGCACCGTCAACGACGTCCTGATCGCGGTCGTCGCCGGGGCGCTGCGGCGCTGGCTCGACGAGCGCGGCGACGGCAGCGCGGGCGTCGCGCCGCGCGCCCTCGTCCCCGTGTCGCGCCGCCGCCCGCGCACCGCCCACCCCCAGGGCAACCGCCTCTCCGGCTATCTGGTCCGGCTGCCCGTGGACGACCCCGACCCGCTGGCGCGCCTGGCCGCCGTGCGTGCCGCCATGGACCGCAACAAGGACGCGGGGCCCCTGCGCGGCGCCGGTGCCGTCGCGCTGCTCGCCGACCACGTGCCGTCGCTCGGGCACCGCGTCGGCGGCCCGGCTCTCGCCCACGCCGCCCGGCTGCTCTTCGACGTCCTCGTCACCAGCGTGCCCCTGCCGAGCCTCGGCCTGGCCCTGGGCGGCTGCCCGCTCACCGAGGTCTACCCCTTCGCTCCGCTCGCGCGCGGGCAGGCCCTGGCCGTCGCGGTCTCCACCTACCGGGGGCGCGTCCACTACGGCCTGGTCGCCGACGGGGCCGCGGTGCCGGACCTGGAGCGGCTCGCGGCCTGCGTCCGCGCGGAGCTCGCCGGGCTCGTGGCCGCCTGCGACGACCGAACGAGTTTGATACCGGGCCCCCGCGCTACGTAAAGTTCCGCTTTTGGAGCATCCGCGGTCGACCCCAGACGGGCCGCGGCACGAGCGCGATGAGGAACGACAGCGGCGATGACGGTCACAGACGAGAGCCAGCAGGAAGGCACCGGCGCCGTCGCCGGGGCCGACGCGTACGGTCCGGGCATCGACCCCGAGCGCCTCGCCGTCTGCCTCAGCGTGCTCGAGGAGCTCGACGAGCTGGAGGTCGACCACCCCGACGCGATCACCGTGCGCCGCGCCACGGCCGGGATCTACCGCACCGTGAAGCAGCGCCGCCGCCAGGAGCGCCGGGCCGCGAAGACCGCCCACGACAAGGCCGTCACCGAAGCCACCGCCACCGGCTCCGCCCAGCGCATCGACGACGAGACCGAGGGCATCCTGCCGTCGTCGGTCACCGAGGCGGGCAAGATCGCGGGGATACTCCAGCGCCCCCGCTCCTGCTACACCTGCAAGGCGCGGTACGTGGAGGTCGACTACTTCTACCACCAGCTCTGTCCCGAGTGCGCCGCCCTGAACCGCGCCAAGCGCGACGCCAGTGCCGACCTCAGGGGCAAGAGCGCGCTGCTCACCGGCGGCCGCGCCAAGATCGGCATGTACATCGCGCTGCGGCTGCTGCGTGACGGTGCCCACACCACGGTCACCACGCGGTTCCCCAAGGACGCCATCCGCCGGTTCAAGGCCATGGAGGACTCGGCGGACTGGATCGACCGCCTGGAGGTCGTCGGCATCGACCTGCGCGACCCGGCCCAGGCCGTGGCCCTGGCCGAGCAGGTCGCCGAGCGCGGCCCGCTGGACATCCTGATCAACAACGCCACGCAGACCGTGCGCCGGCTGCCCTCCGCCTACGCCGCCCTGGTCGAGGGCGAGAGCGCTCCGCTGCCCGCCGGTGAGCTCCCCGCCCACCACGTGATCGGCGCCTTCAACTCCGGCGCGGTGGACGGCCTCGCCGCGCTGCCCGTCGGGGTCACGGGACTCGACGCGCAGAAGGTCGCCGACCTCGCCCTGGTCGCGGGCAACGCCAGCGTCGAGCGGCACCGCGACGGCAGCGCCATCGACGCGGGCGGCCTGGTGCCGGACGTCGTGGACAGCAACACCTGGGTGCAGTCCATCGAGCAGATCTCTCCCGTGGAGCTCCTCGAGACGCAGCTGTGCAACTACACGGCGCCGTTCATCCTCATCAGCAAGCTGCGCGCGGTGATGGCCGAGGCGGCGCGCAAGGCGCCGAGCAAGCGCGCGTACGTCGTCAACGTCTCCGCGATGGAGGGCGTGTTCGGCCGCGGCTACAAGGGCGCGGGCCACCCCAACACCAACGCCGCGAAGGCCGCCATGAACATGGTGACGCGGACCAGCGCCCAGGAGATGTTCCAGAGCGACGGCATCCTCATGACCTCCGTCGACACCGGCTGGATCACCGACGAGCGTCCCCACTACGACAAGCTGCGCCTGGCCGAGGAGGGCTTCCACGCCCCGCTCGACCTGGTCGACGGCGCGGCCCGCGTCTACGACCCCGTCGTACGCGGCGAGGCGGGCGACGACGTGTACGGCGTCTTCCTGAAGGACTACGCGCCCGGCAAGTGGTGACGCCGACGCACCGCGCGCCCGCCCCCGCGTCAAGGGCGGCGCGCGCCTCCTTCGGCTGACGGGGCGTCTCCTCGCAGGGAGATGTCCGGAAGTCACCCCTTAGGTCTAGCGCTATCGAGCAGACTGCCGCTCATTTGGTTAATCTGGTGCGAACGGACGGCTGGAAGGCATCCACCACCGCCTCGCTGCCGTCCCGGGACAGGCTCGCCACCACGGCCGCGATCCCGCCCGAACCCGGCGCCACCGCGACCGCGAAGACAGCGAAAGCAATGAGGCATCGTTTGTCCGTTACGCGACACAGAGGAGTGCGCGGTGACACCAGATCTGACGAAGCAGGAGAAGCGGCAGGCCGAGACCGGCGGTGAGCGGGCGGGCCGCCCGAAGCAGCTCCGCAACCTGGAGGCCTGGGCCAAGGCGGCCCCGATCCGTCTCGCCGGTTACGAGGACGACCTCGCCGAGCCGCACATCCTGCCGGGTATCGACTGACGGTATCCGCTCGCACGTCACACGCACCCCGCGCCGACCCCATGGCGCGGGGTGCGTGCCGTCGTACGCCCTGCGTTCCCGGTCTTCCTGCCCCCTGGCCCTCGGGGCCGCCCCGCGTCCCGCCGGTCCGTCCGTGTCCGCCAAGATTTCCCCAAAGAAATTCTGCAAAAACTCTTTTGGAAAGTGGGAGTGGCGGCCTAGCCTCCCCCTATGGCTGATGAACACCGGATCCTCGACCCCGAGCGGGACGCCGCCGCCCTCAAGGCCCTCACCCACCCCCTGCGCATCAGGCTGCTCGGCCTGCTGCGCGCCGACGGCCCCGCGACCGCGAGCGAGCTCGCCGTCAAGACCGGCGAGTCGTCCGCCTCCACCAGCTACCACCTGCGGGTCCTGGCGAAGTACGGATTCGTGGCCGAGGCGGAGCACCGCGACGGGCGCGAGCGGCGCTGGCAGTCGGTCCACGCCGTCACCAGCTGGAACAACGCGGACATGGACGCCTCGCCGGAAGGCCGCGCCTTCCGGAGCAGCATGGCCCGGCGCCAGCTCGACCACCTGACCCGGTCCCTGGCCCGGCACGAGCGGGACCTCGACGCCGGGCGCTTCGGGCCCGAGTGGCGCGAACACGCCGGGATCACCGACCTCATGCCGCGCCTGACCGCCGCCTCCCTGGCCGAGCTGTGGCGGGCCTTCGAGGGCAAGCTCGCGGAACTGAGCGCACGGGACGCCGCGGACCCGGACGCGGAGCAGGTCGTGGTCTTCGCCGCGACCCTGCCGGTGGCGACGCCCGCGCCCGCCGAGGACGGCGAACCCGGCCTGGCGGAGGGCGGCGCCGCGGGCGCGTCCGACGGACCTGACGACCCGGGCGCGTACGGACCGGACGACACCCGCGGCGACGAGCCGGACGGCCCCGGCGGACGCGGCGGCTCCGGCACGCACCGGAACGTCAGCTGGGGCGTGTCATGACGGTCCGCCGCCCGCTCGACCCCCGCAGCGCCCGGCGCAGATACGTGATCGCCTGCGGCCTCTTCTGGCTGCCCCTGGGCCTCGCCATCGCCCCGATGGTCCCGCTGATGACCGAGCGCGGCCTCGCCCTCGCGGCGGTCGCGGGCTGCGTCGCCGCGCACTCGCTGACCGCCGCGCTGCTCGAACTGCCCACCGGCGGGCTCGCGGACGTCCTCGGCCGCAAGGCCGTGCTCGCCGCCGCGGGCGTGCTCGACGTGGTGGCGCTCACCCTGCACGCGCTCGGCACCACCGCCTGGGTGCTCGCCCTCGCCATGGCCTTCAAGGGCGCGGGCCGCGCCCTGTCCAGCGGCCCCGCCGAGGCCTGGTACGTCGACACCGTGCAGGCGAGCGCGGGGCCCGACGCCGAGCTGCGCACCGGCCTGGCGCGCGGCGCCACCGCCTCCTCCGCCGCCCTGGCGGTCGGCACGCTCGTCGGCGGCTCGCTGCCCTGGCTCCTGGGGCTCGGCCCCGACCTCGGCGCCCGCCTCGACCGGGCCACGTCGGGACTCGTCCTGCCGCTGTCCGTACCGGCGCTGCTCGGCGTGGGCGTCGCCTTCGTCTTCATCGTGTACGTCCTGACCGCCCTGCCCGAGCCGCCCCGGCCCCGAGCCACCCTGCGCGGCGTGCTGCGCGGCGTCCCGGGCACCATCGTCGCCGGGATGCGCCTGGGCGGCAGCGACGCCCTGGTGCGCCGGGTCGTGCTCAGCGCGGGCGCGGCGGGCAGCGCCCTGGTCACCGTCGAACTGCTCACGCCGGGCCGCGCCGCGGACCTGACCGGCGCGGCGGAGTCGGGCGCTGTGGTGTTCGCGGGGCTCGCCTGCGCCGGATACCTGTGCTCGGCCCTCGGCAGCCAGCTCGCCCCGCCCGTCGCCCGCCTCGCCGGTGGCGGGGAGCGCGCCGTCCTCCTCTGCCTCGGCGCCGCCGGGGGCGGCCTGCTGCTGCTCGCGGTCACGGCGAGCGCCGCCGGACCGGTCCCGGTGCTGCTCGCGGTGGGTGGCTACGCGCTCGTGTACCTGGGCCTCGGCGCGGCGAACCCCAGCCAGAACGAGCTGCTGCACCGCCGCGTGCCGAGCGAGGGCAGGGCCACCGCCCTCTCCGTCCAGTCCCTCGCGCTGCAACTGGTCGGCGCGCTCACGGGGTTGATCGCCGGTTTCCTGCCGGCCGGGCCCGCGCGCTGGCTCCTTGGCGCCGTCGTCCTGCTCGCGGGCGCCGCGCTGTGGGCGCGCCGCGCGGAACCGGCCGCCGGTCCCGGCGCGCCCGCAGAGCGGTTCCCGCTGGTCAACTCCGAGTCCGCGGCGGAACGTTGACGTGACGCCGTGGAACCGTGACGCCGCACACCGCGTTTCCTGGGGGGTGAGGTGACGGACGGCGCGAGGGGGACGCGGTGCTGGGGCTGACCATGCTGGTGACGTGGGCCGGGTCGATGCACGACCGGTTCGGACCGCAGCCGCCGGAGGCGTCGGGGGCGCGGGGCCCGGTGGCGGCCGACCGGGCGGCGGCCGGGGAGCGGCTGCGTGCCCTCGCGGCACTGCCCCTCGCGGCCCGCCGGGACGAGGTGGCACAGCGCTCCCCCGATGCGACGACGTGCCTGCTCGCGGACCTCTTCGGGTACGGGGCGACCTGCGAGGACCCCTGGCGCGTCCACGAGGACGCCGGGCTCCTGGCCGACGTGCTCGAAGGGATCGGCGCCGCGCTGGTGGTCGGTCAGGACCCCCGCGGGAACGACGTCCGCCGCATGACGCAGATGCTGGCCGCGCAGACCCATCTGATGCGCGGCATCGCCGCCGACGCGACCGGGCACCGGGCCGAGGCGCACCGCCACTTCTCGCTCGCCGCGCACCCGGGCGCCGCCCGGGTCGACGGCGTCGCCTTCGCGCTCGGCACGGCCGGAGCCGCCCTCACCGACGACGGCACCGACCGGGCCTCCCTCGCCGACGTCCCGGCACCCGCACGGGACGTGCTCGGCCCGCTGGAGGAGATGTGCGGCCACGAACTCACGGGGCTCCGCCGGGCGTTGACGGTGCGCTGCGCGGCGTACGACGTGGTGGCGACGGTCGCCGAGGGCGGCGACCACACGGAGGGAAGCCGGGAAGCCGTCCTGAAGCGCTGGCTGGAGCGGTGGGGCCCCGGCGCGGACGCCGAGCTGTGGATCGCCTGGACGACCGAGTTCTTCCGCGGGTTGGCCAGGGCCGGGAACGAGGACGAGGCCAGGGGCGGGGCCGGGAGCGGGGGCGGAGGCGGGCTGGGCGACAGGTGTGGGGAGGGCGATGGGAGTGGGCTGGGCGATGGGCGTCGGGAAAGTGATGGATGTGGGCTGGGCGACGGGCGCTGGGAAAGCGGTGGACGGGGGGAAGGCGGCGGGAGCGGGCTGGGCGATGGGCGTGGGCTGGGCGACAGGTGTGGGGAGGGCGACGGGAGCGAGCTGGGTGATGGGTGTGGGGAGAGCGACGGGCGTGGGCTAGGGGGCGGGCGTCGGGAAAGTGTTGGGCGTGGGGAAGGCGGCGGGAGCGGGCTGGGCGATGGGTGCGGGGAGAGCGATGAGTGCGGGGAGAACGACGGGCATGGGCTAGGTGAGGGGCGTGGGGAAGGCGGTGGGAGCGGGCTCGGCGACGGGCGTCGGGAGAGCGACGGACGTGGGCTGGGCGGCGGGGGTGGTGAAGGTGGCGAGGGGCTGCTGGCGTGGGCGGCGCTCGGCGACCGGGTGCTCGCGGCCGGCCCGGGGCGCCCGGGCTTCCGCTGGACGTTGGCCCGGCATCTGCGCGCCCAGGGCGCGACGGCCCGCGAGATCCGCGTCCTGACGGCCCTGGTGGCCGACGATCCCGCGGATGTGCCGGCGGTCAGATCGCTCGCCAACGCCTACGCCGGATCCAACCGGCTGGACGAGGCCGTCGCGCTGCTCCGCTCCCGGATCTCGGACCCGCCGGTGCCGGACGACGAGCCCTTCGTCGAGCTGATCGTGCTGCTCCTCACCGCCAGGCTCCGCCCGGAGGCGGCGGAGTGGGACGAGGAGCTGGCCCGGATCACCGGCGGCCGTCACATCACCGACGTCCTGCCCACGACGGGCAACGCCCCCGCCCCCGCCGCGCCGCCGCCCGTGCACGCGCTGTTCCGTGACGGCACACTGCTCCTCGACCCCGACAGCGTCGGCGTGCCGCCGGGCGAGGTCGCCGCCCAGCTTTGGGCGGCCATGATCGCGGGCAGCCCGGACGGCGCGGACCGCCTCAAACAGCTCGCCGAGGAGGAGCCGGGCCTCGCGGCCAAGGTGGCCAAGGTGCTCGGCGTCCCCCTGGTGACCCGCGCCCAGCGCGAGGCGTCCGAGCTCATCGGCCAGGGGGAGCACCACTTCCACCGCGGTGAGTACACCGACGCCGCGACGTACTACCAACGCGCCCTGGACGCCGACCCGGAGAGCTCGCTCGCCCTGCTGATGCTCGGCGACGTGCACTTCGTACGCCGCGAGACGGGGCTCGCCCGGGTCTACTTCCAGGAGTCGCTCGCCGTCGAGGAGACGCCGATGGCCTGGCGCTTCCTCGGCGACACCTTCCGCGACACCCTCGACGGCACGCAGGAGGCCCGGCGCTGCTACGCCCGCGCGCTGGCCCTCGACCCCGGCTACGGCGGGGCCCGGCAGGCCCTCGAAGCCCTGCCGCCCCCGGCCGTGGTGCCCGACCCGGCCCCGGCCACCGGTGAAGCCACGGCGAAACCCCCGGCGGCCGAGCCCCCCGCGCCCGCGCGCTTCGGCGCCCCCTACGGCGGCCCCATCGGCCTGCCCCTGTCCGGACCCGCCGCCGGTACCGGCATCAAGGACACGCTGCCCGCCGAGCTCGAAGCCGCCGTGCGGGAACGCGAGCCCGTGCTCGGCGAACTGCTCGCCGCGGCCGGTGACGACGGCCGCTTCGACGCCTGGCTGCGCGCCGAAGGGGCGGACCACTGGGCGGACGCCCTCGACACGCTGCGGATGACGGTGTTCCAGTGGGCCGCCAAGGCGGGCGACTTCGAGCGCTCCCTGCTGCTCGCCCGGCGCGGCGTACAGATCGCCGAGCACCTCGACCGGCAGTGGCCCGCCGGCGACCCCGAGGAGCCGGGCCGCGCGCGGCTGCTCGCGGACGCCCTGAAGCAGGCCGCGGGCGTCCTGGACGCCATGGGGCGCTACAGCGAGGCGTACGACCTGCTGTGCCAGACCGAGCGGTGGCTGGTGACCGACGAGCACGAGCGGGAGCGCACGGGCCGCGACCCGTGGCTCGACTACGGCCAGTTCAGCGGCCTCGACCACTGGACGGAGCTGTACCGGGACCTCGCGCGGGTGGCGCGCCGCTGCGGCGACGCGGCCGCGGCGGAGGAGTACCAGCGCAGGCTCGACGAGATCACCGCCGACGTCCCGGACAGCGACCACGAGCGGATCGTGTCGCTCGTCGAACTCGCCCTGGCCTGGCACGAGCTGGGGGAGCGGGAGCGCGCCCTGAGCTGGTTCCACGAGACCCTGCCGCTCGCCGAGCGGGAGGCGCTGCGCTCCCCGGTGCCGATCGCGCTCGCCATCGTCCACCACCACCTGGGCGTCGTCCTCGGCGAACAGGGGTTCCCGCGCATGGCCCTGCACCACCTCGCCGAGGCCCGCGAGCGCGACTCCGGCAACGCCGACCGGCTCGCCCAGGACTGGCTCGCCACCGCCGCCGTGCTGCGCCGCCGGCCCGACCTCGGCCACGCCGTGCTCGCCTACGAACAGGTGCTGCACCTGTCGGGCGTGCCGGGACAGCGGGGCGACCCGCTGTTCTGGGCACCCCGGAGCGAGCCCACCGCGACGCGCGGCCGGCGGGTCCTGTCAGCCGAGCGCGCCTGGCCCGCGATCCTGCCCATGGCCCGCGCCGCCTGGGAGCACGGCGAGCCGTACACGGCCACGGACGTACTCGAACTCGGCGTGGAACTGGCCGACCTGGTGCGCGCGGCGGAGCCGAACCCCGAGCGGCGCGGCCACCTCCAGGACGGCCGGGCCGAGGCGTACGAACTGCTGACCCGCTACCGCCTCCAGCGCGCGGAGAGCGAGGCCCGGCGCGCGGCGGAAGCGGGACCCGCCACGGACGGCTCGGACCGCCCCGACCGGGACCCGGGCCACCACATCGCCGCGGCCTTCACCGCGTCCGAGCGGCTGCGCGCCCGCTCCCTGCTCGACGCCATGAGCACCGCCCGGCTCCGCGCGCCCGACGGCGTACCACCCGACCTGCTGGCCGACGAGGCGGCCCTCATCGCCGAGCGCGCGGCCCTCGCGGCGGCGCCCGCCGTGGACTGGAAGCGCCACTACGACCTCACCGCGCGCCTCGACGCCCTGTGGCGGCGGCTCGCCGGATACGGTCCGCCCGCCGAGGAGTACGTCGGGGTCCGCCGCGCCACCGTCATGGATCCCGCCGCCGTCTCCCGCGAACTCGCCGGGCAGCGCACGGTGGTGGCCTCCTACGCGCTGCTCGACACCGGTGAGATCGCCCTGTTCACCCTGGGCGGCGACGGCGACGAGGGCCCCGTGCGCGTGACCCCGGTCGACGCCGACGGCGCGGCGGTGCTGCGCTTCATCGGGGACAACCTGGGCAGCGCGGGGCGCGTCCGCGAGATGGCCGAGGACATGCCCGGCCTCTTCCACCGCGTCCTCGACCCGCTGGTGGCGCCGCTGGCCGCGCTCACCCGCCCCGAGGACACCGTCGTCATCTGCCCCACCGGGGCCCTGCACCACGTGCCCTTCCACGCCCTGAGCCCCGACGGCTCCGGGGCACTGATCGACCGCAACGCCGTCGCGTATCTGCCCACCGTGTCGCTCCTGCGCACGCTCACCCACCGCGCGCCCGTCGCGGGCGGCGGCGCCGTCGTCCTCGGCGACCCCGGCGGCGACCTGCCGCACGCGCGCGACGAGGCGCTGGCCCTGGGCGGGCGCCTCGGCTGCGCCCCGCTGCTCGGCGAGGGGGCGACCCGGGAGCGGGTGCTGCGCGCCCTGCCCGGAGCGGAGGTGTTCCACGCCGCCTGCCACGCCTCCTTCGACGCCGCGGACCCGCTGTCCTCCGGACTCGTCCTCGCCGACGGCGTCCTGACGGCCCGTGACATCCTGCGGCAGGACTGGCACGGCGTCCGGCTCGCCGTCCTGTCCGCCTGCGAGACCGGCCTCGGCCGCACCAGCCGCACCGACGAGACCCTCGGCCTGAGCTGGTCCCTGCTCTACGCGGGCGTGCGGTCCCTGGTGATGAGCCTGTGGCGGGTGCCGGACGCCACCACGGCCGCCCTCATGGGCGACTTCCACGACCTGACCGCCGCGGGCGAGGCACCCGGCGCCGCCCTGCGCACCGCCATGCTCGCGGCCCGCGACCGCCCGGGCGGCGGCCGCCTGGAGAGCTGGGCGGCCTTCTGCCTGCTCGGCGACTGGCGCGCCCCGCACCCCGACCCCCGTACCGCGACCCGAGGGAGCACCCCATGCTGACCGCCACCGGCCTGCCCGCGGGATACGAGCTGATCGGCCTCGTCACCCCCGCCGTCGACGAGGACGACCTCGACCGCGCCCCCGCCCCCGTCGGCGAGACCACGGTCACCCTGCTGCGGCGCGAGACCCGGATCGGACTCGCCCGGGGCGCGGTGCGGCGCGTGCCCGGCACGGAGCCGGGCCGCACCGGCTACGACATCCCGCTGATCTGCGTGGTCCAGACGCACCCGGAGACCGATGTGCGCTGGTCCCGCCTGGTCATCGACCTGTCCCTGTCGCCCGGCGTGGTCGTGGCGGACATGTCGCCCGCGCTCGTGGACGGCGAGAGCCCCGTCGAGCTGGAGACGACACTGGGCGCGGGCCTCAGCTTCAGCGTGGCCGCCTCCGGGCTCGGCGCGCAGCTGTCCCCGCAGGTCACCCGGCGCAAGACGGTGTACTGCCCGCGCATCACGTCCTCCGGCGTCGGCTTCACCACCGCCTACTGGGACTTCAGGACCTCCGACCGCGCCTTTCTGCACGTCAACGAGGAGCTGCGGCTGCTCGTCTCGGCCCCGGAGAACACCCCCGTGGAGGCCTCGGTGACCCTGCGCGCCCGCATCGTCCCCAAGGGCCTCGGCCGGGTGCTGCGGCTCACGGGCAAGCTGGGCGGTGTCGACGCGCGCTGCCGCCTCGCGTGACCGCGCGGGCGCCTCACCCCGCCGCGCGCACCGCCCCCGTGCTCTCCCGCTCGATCAGCGTGGGCAGCGGCACCTGCACCGTCTCCGCGGGGCCGTCGTCGAGCAGGCCGAGGAGCTCGCGCGCGGCCGTCCGCCCGAAGGACACCGTGTCCCGGGACAGGGCGGTCAGCCACGGGTGCACCATGCGGCACAGGGCCGAGTCCTCCCAGGCCACCACCGACACGTCGGCGGGCACGGCGAAGCCGAGGGACGCCGCGGCCGCCACCCCGGCGACGGCCATCACGTCGTTGTCGTAGACGAGCGCCGTCGGCGGGCTCGCCGAGCGCAGCACCCGGCGGGTCACGGCGGCGCCCTCCGCGTCCGAGTAGTCGGTGGTGACCGACCGGACCCCGCGCAGGCCCCGGCGCTCGGCCTCGGCACGCAGGGTGCGCACGCGGCGCTCGGTGTGCGCGAGGCCGGGGAGCCCGGCGATGTGCACGATGCGGCGGTGCCCGAGCGCGTGCAGATGGCCGACGACGGCCGCCATTGCGCCCGCGTCGTCGGCCCACACGGTCGAGAGCCCGGCGCGCGGCGGCCGTTCGGGGTCGGGCACGCCGCCGGTGACCACCGCGGGTAGCCCGAGCTCCTCCAGGAGCGCGGGCCGCGGGTCGTCGGTGCGCGGGTCCACGACGAGGACGCCGTCGACGCGGTGCTCGGCCCACCACCGCCGGTACGCCGCGCACTCCGCCTCGACGTCCTCCACCACCTGGAAGAGCAGCCCCAGTTGACGCTCGGCCAGGACCTCCTGGATGCCCGAGATCAGCTGCAGGAAGAACGAGTCGACGCCGAGCGTGGCGGCGGGCCTGGCCACCACCAGGCCGACCGTGGCCGCGCCCTCGCCGGACAGGGCGCGCGCCGCCGTGCTGGGCCGCCAGCCCAGCTGCTCGGCGACCCTGCGCACCCGGTCGCGGGTCACCTCGGAGACCCCGGGTCTGTCGTTGAGCGCGAAGGAGACGGCGCTCTCGGAGACGCCTGCGCGCCGGGCGATGTCCTTCATGGTCGGCCGGCGTGCCGGTGACCGCTTGCCTTGCACCCGTTGCCCCTTTCCGCGTGCGGAGCGCCCGATGCGCTCCGGCCGCGCAGGTACTAATGCGCTTGAGCTAGCACACCCTAAAGCGCATTAGCTGTTGGTGACAAGGCTTTCAACCAATGGCTCTGACCTGCGAGTTAGTGAGGTCGAGCGGCCTCGGGGGAGACGAATCGACACCAATCCATTGACTTTTCACCGGAACTCCATGCAGGGTCTGCCTCGGTGCGATTCCGCGATTCCCTGCGGGTCGCCACCGCTGCCGGTGGCCCGTGCCGCCATGCGCCGGGCCGAGCAAAGGAGCCGTTCACGTGCGTCATTCCCGGATATTCCGCAGCCCCCGCCGGGCGGTCCCCGCTGCCGCCGCCGTCGCCGTCGCTTCGATGATCTCCCTGAGCGCCTGCGGCGGCAATGACGACGGCGGCTCGACCGACGCCTCCGGCAAGGTCGAGGGCAAGATCACCTTCCAGACCTGGAACCTGAAGGCGAACTTCAAGTCCTACTTCGAGGGCCTGATCGACGACTTCGAGGACAAGTACCCGGGCACCGAGGTCAAGTGGGTCGACCAGCCCGGCGAGGGCTACGCCGACAAGATCAGCGCGGACGCCGCCGGGGGCACCCTGCCCGACGTCGTGAACGTCTCGCCGGACCTGGTGGCGCCGCTGGCCAAGGCGGGCATCGCCCTCGACCTCGACCAGGCGGCGGGCAAGTACGAGAAGGAGTACCTGCCGGGTGCCTGGAAGAGCCACCAGGTCCCCGGCGTGCAGGGCACGTACGCCTTCCCCTGGTACCTGAACACCGGCCCGCTGTTCTACAACAAGCGGCTGTTCAAGGAGGCGGGCCTGGACGCGGCGAAGCCGCCGAAGACCTACGACCAGCTCTTCGACGACGCCCTGAAGATCGCGGACAAGAGCGACGGCGACATCGCCACGCTCGCCAACGTCCCCACCATCGAGGACTTCGGCCGCTACGGCGTCCCGCTGATGAACAAGGAAGGCACCGGCTTCACCTTCAACGACGCCAAGGGCGTCCAGCTCCTCACGAAGTACAAGAAGCTCTACGACGCCAAGGCCCTGGACGGCCAGGCCCTGACCGCGACGCCCGAGTCGACCGGCAAGAAGTTCCTCACCGAGGCCGTCGCGATGAACCCGGGCAGCGCCCTCGACCTGGAGAAGTTCAAGAAGGACGCCCCGGGCCTCTACAAGAACATCGGCATCACGCCGCAGATCAGCAGCACCGGCAAGGACAACATGTACGTGATGGGCGTGATGGTGAACAAGCGCACCAAGCAGACGCCCGCCGCCGTCGCCTTCGCGCACTTCGTGACCGACGCGCAGCGCCAGATGTCCTTCGCCAAGAAGGTCGCGATCTTCCCGAGCACCAAGGGCTCCCTGGACGACCCGTACTTCACCAAGGAGGACGGCACGGACGAGACGCGCGTGCGCGTCGCCGCCGCCAAGTCCCTGAAGACCGCGGTGAACTACACGCCCGTGCTGTTCAGCGAGCAGATGAAGGTCGCCCTCCGCAACTCCGTCGCCAAGGCGCTGCAGGGCAAGGAGAGCCCCGAAGAAGCGCTTGACAACGCTGTCAAGCAGTGTGACCGGCTGCTCCAGCAGAGCTGATCCGCCGACCAGGGAACCGCAGCCATGAAGAGTTCAAGCCCCGCCGCCTCCCCGGTGCGGCCCGCCGGAGCCGCCCTCTCGGCCGCCCGGCGGACCGCCGCCGGGGAGGCGGGCGCCCGCCGCCGCGTCCGGCGCCAACTGCCCACCAGCCCCTGGCTGTTCGCCGCCCCGGGCCTGGTGATCGTCGGCTGGTTCATCCTCTACCCCTTCGTCAGCACGGTGATCAACGCCTTCACCGACAAACGGCAGCTGGTCGAGGGCAAGTACGTGGGCCTCGCCAACTTCCGCGAGCTGCTGCACGACGAGATGTTCTGGATCGGCCTGCGCAACAGCACCCTGTACGTCCTCGTGGTCGTGCCCGCGCTCGTCATCCTGCCGCTGCTGCTCGCGATGCTCGTACAGAAGCAGATCCCCGGCATCACGTTCTTCCGGTCGGCCTTCTACACGCCGGTGGTCGCCTCCATCGTCGTCGTCGGTCTGATCTGGGTGTGGATGCTCGACGAGCGGGGCCTGGTGAACGCCGTCCTGGAGGCGGTGGGGGCGGGCAAGGTCGGCTTCCTCAGCGACCAGTGGCTGCTGCTGTTCTCCGCCATGGCCGTCACGGTCTGGAAGGGCCTCGGCTACTACATGATCATTTACCTGGCGGCGCTCGCGAACGTCCCGCGCGAACTGCACGAGGCCGCCGCCGTCGACGGCGCGGGCCCGATCCGCCGCTTCGTCAGCGTCACCGTGCCCGCCGTGCGCTCCACCATGGTCCTGGTCGCCGCGCTGTCCTCGGTCGCCGCGTTCAAGGTGTTCTCCGAGGTGTATCTGATGGCGGGGCCGGCCGGCGGGCCCGCGGGCGAGGACACCACGCTCGTGATGCTCGTGCAGCGCACCGGCACCGGTCTGACCGGACGGGTCGGCTACGCCTCCGCGATCTCCGTCGTCATCTTCGTCGTCACCGTCGCGCTGATGCTGCTCGTGCTGCGCGCGGACCGGAAGGAGAACCGATGACGACCCCGGACACCGAAGCCGTCCGCGCGGCGCGCACCGAGGCCCCCCGCCCGCGCAAGTGGCGGCCCACGGACGAGAACGGGCGCCGGATGCGCGTGTGGGAGCTCGCCCTGCGCTACCTCCTGCTGCTGCTCGTCCTGGCCCTGATGATCGGCCCGTTCCTGTGGCAGCTGTCGACGTCCCTGAAGGGACCGCACGAGAACATCTTCAGCTCGCCGCCCAAGTTCCTGCCGTCCGACCCGACCCTGCACAACTACGAACGCGTCGCCGACACCATCCCCGTGTGGGACTACGCCCTCAACTCCCTGAAGGTCGCCGCGGCGAACGTCGTCACCAACTGCGTGGGCGCGGCCCTCGCCGGATACGCCCTGGCGCGCCTGCGCTACCGCGGCCGCAAGGCGGCGACGCTCGTGTTCATCCTGGCCATGCTCGTGCCCGTCGAGGGCATCATCATCGCCCAGTTCACCACCATGCGGGACCTCGGCCTCAACAACACCCTCATCGGCGTCCTGCTGCCCGGCTGCGTCTCGGCGCTCAACGTGCTGCTGATGCGCAACGCCTTCCTCAACGTCCCGTACGAGATCGAGGAGGCCGCGTTCGTCGACGGGGCGAACGTGTGGCAGCGGTTCTTCCGCATCGCGCTGCCCGCCGTGAAGGGCACCCTCGCCGTCGTCGCCATCTTCGCCTTCATGGGTGCCTGGGACGACTTCCTGTGGCCCCTGATCGTGCTGAGCGACCCCGACAAGTTCACCCTGACCATCGGCCTCAACTACCTGCACGGCACCTTCGCCAACGACGAACGCCTCGTCGCCGCGGGCACGGTGATCGCCGTGCTGCCGCTGATCGTGCTCTTCGCCTGCCTCCAGCGGTACTTCTTCCGCGGGGTCGGGGAGGGCGCCGTCAAGGGCTGAGGCCCGCCCCACCCGTCCCTCTCCTTGAGAACCAGGATCCGCCTTGACGTCAGAGAACCTGTCCGGCACGGCCGCCGCCCCCGCGGGGCCGCCCCGCTTCGGCGCCAACTACACCCCCAGCGAAGGGTGGTTCCACCACTGGCTCGACTTCGACCTGGACTCCGTGCGCCGTGACCTCGACGCCATCGCCTCGCTCGGGCTCGACCACGTCCGGGTGTTCCCGATCTGGCCGTACTTCCAGCCCAACCGCACCCTCATCCGGCCGCGCGCCGTCGAGCAGCTCGTCGCGCTCGCCGACGCCGCCGCCGAGCGCGGGCTCGACGTCAACGTCGACGGCCTCCAGGGCCATCTGTCCAGCTTCGACTTCCTGCCCGCGTGGACGCAGACCTGGCACCGGCGCAACCTCTTCACCGACCCCGACGTGATCTCCGGCCAGCGGGAGTACCTGCGCACCCTCGCCGCGGCCCTCGCCGACCGGCCCAACTTCATCGGCATGACCATCGGCAACGAGATCAACCAGTTCGCCGCCGGGCCGCACCCCGATCCCGACCGGATCACCCAGGAGCAGGCCGGGGCCTGGCTTGAGCAGGTCCTCGCCGCCTGCGAGGAAGGGGCGCCGGGCCGCCTCCACCTGCACGCCGAGTACGACGCCGCCTGGTACCAGGACGACCAGCCCTTCACCCCCGCGCAGGCCGCGCGGCTCGGGTCCGTGACGGCCGTGCACTCGTGGGTGTTCAACGGCACCGCGCAGCGGCACGGGCGCGACGGGGTCGCGACCGGGCAGCACGCCGCGTACCTCATCGAGCTGTCCAAGGCCTGGGCCCTGGACCCGCACCGGCCCGTGTGGCTCCAGGAGGTCGGCGCGCCCGCCCCGCTCATCCTCGCGGCGGACGCGGCCGCGTTCACCGAGACGACCGTGGCCGCGGCGCTCGACTGCGCCGACGTGTGGGGCGTGACGTGGTGGTGCTCCCACGACGTGTCGCGCTCCCTCGCGGACTTCCCCGAGCTGGAGTACAGCCTCGGGCTGCTCACGAACGAGGGCCGCGTGAAGCCCGCGGGGGCCGCCCTCGCCCGGCTCGCCAAGGAGCGGTGGGAGGCGCCCGCGGCGCGGAGCACGGCCGTCGTCGTCGACGTCGGCCCCGACGCGGGGCGGCGGGCCCGGTGCGGGCCCGGCGGGGACGTGTTCGAGGCCTTCGCGCGGCTTGCCGGGGAGGGGGTGCGGCCCGCGCTGGTTCTGGCCGAACGGGTCTCCGACCTCGGCCATCTCGCGGAGCGCGGCATCACGGAGGTGGTCCACCCGTCCGACGTCCTCTGATCGTTCCGCCTGCCCTCGCGGGTGCGCCCCTGACCCGCCCCTTCCCGATCCTGGGGGCTCCGCCCCCAGACCCCCGCTCCTCAAACGCCGGAGGGGCTGAGACCCAGCCGCAAGGGGGTCCAAGGGGGCGGAGCCCCCTTGTTCGGGAAGCCCCGATGCTCGTTAGTAGGAGTTCTGAGGGTAGTGCCTGGTCAGAGCATGCAAAAGCCCCGCTCGGGATGTGGCCGAGCGGGGCGTGGTCTTGCGTGAGCTGATCAGCGAAGAGTGGTCCAGCGCATTGCGGGCAGCTCGTCCCACTGCGCGAGCGGTCCGTAGCGGTGCACGCAATCAGGGCACACGTAGTGGGTGTGCCAGCCTCCGCCGCTCGCACGCGGAATCTCCCCGACGGGGACGGGGGCTGTCGTCTGGTGCCCGCAGATGCCGAGCACAGGCCATGCGTGAGTGGCGGGCTCGCTGGTGCCTCCGTCGCGGCTCATGCGTTCACGCGCCGAACCGGAGTGATGTTCGTGGTGGGGTGGTCGTAGTCCACGCCGAGTTCTGCGAATGCTGCCGCGCGCCACCGCTCGCGTTGCAGGTACGGCAGATCGGGGCGCTGCTCGAAGACCTCCCGGACCGTCTCGGCGCTCGGCGTCCGCCATGGGGTACGCCATGCAGCGGTGGAATCGGGCTCGGAGTGGGCTTCCCTCACTGACATGGGTCGGGGTGAGAGGAACTTGGCGGTGTGGCGCCCCGGTTCGACGCGAGGGGTGCGGGGCAGTAAGGCGAGCACCCAGAGAAGTGCTCTGGCGATAGCATCACGCACGGTCGTTTCAGCTCCTTGGAAGCTGTCTCGGCAAGCCCCGGTAGACCGGTCCTACGCGGTCTGTCGGGGCGTTTTGGCTACCTGGGCCGTCTCGGAGGGCACCAGGACGACGAAGCCCCGTCCATCCGCAGCGGAGGGGCGCCGGGACAGACGGGGCGACGAGAGGTCAGCGCAGGGCAGCGAGGACGCGGCTGCGTAGCGTCTCGTCAGTGATCGTGTCGATTCCCCGCCACGCGTACCCGCTGACCTCTTCCTCTTGGAGTGTTACGGAGTGTTCGCCCGTCACCTGGAAGACGTAGCGAAAGTCCGCGTGCCAGTGGGCGGGCTCGTCCTTGCTGTCGTTGGCAGGGATGGGATGCACGTCCACGTGGATCGGGGTCGGCTGGACGGGAGCGACGCTGAGCGTGATCCCGGTTTCTTCGACCAGTTCACGTAGGGCGGCGTGCATCAGGTTCGTGTCCTCGGGCTCCAGATGCCCGCCGGGGGTCAGCCACTTGTTCAGGGCGACGTGGTGGATGAACAGTGCTTGGCGCTGGTCATTGACGAGTACGGCGCCCGCGGTGGCGTGGCCGCGGAATTCCTTCCGGCTGGTCACGTCGGCGCCCTCGTCCAACAGTTCCGACAGGGGTGTGAGCGTGCACTTGTCTTCGGGGTGCGCGTCGGCGTACTCGGCGAGGGTGGTGCGGATGTGGTCTGCCGTGATGGGCATTCGATCACCTGTTGTAGTAGTGGAGCCAGGTAGCCGCGATGGCTGCCCGGTCGGTGGCGGGGACTTCGTGCAGGGTGGCGTCAAGGCCGCCGTGAGCGAGCATGGCCGCGCCCGCGATGATTTCGGCTTGGACGAGGAAGATGAACGGTCCAACGCTCGCGCCGTGCAGGAAGTTGACCGCGTTGCCGCCGTTCAGCAGATAGAAGTAGTGCCCCGTGGTGGTGTACCGGGTCACGTTCTCTCCCGCGCTGTCCCGGACGTAGCCCGCAGGCAGGCCGTCCAGTTCCAGTTCGTCTTCCGAGCTGGTCACGGTGGCCACGTAGGCGCCGTTCTTCAGGCGGGGGAAGTCCTCGCCTCGCAAGCTGAGTCCTCCCGTAGCGCACAACACCAGTCCTGCGGTCTCTAGGGCTCGGTCGCGGTCTCGGGCCACCTCGAACCCGTGTGACATGGCCTGTGTCTGCCGTACCGGGTTGATGTCGTAGACGATGACCCGTACGCCCTTGACGTGCAGCAGCCGGGCGATGCTCGAACCGAGCTTGCCGAACCCGAGGACCAGTGCGGGACGTCCGTGCAGGATGTCGCCGCGCCCTCGGAGGAGGGCTTCGGTGGAGAAGACGACCGACTGACCCACGAGGAAGTCTTCCGGGTCCTTGAGGGGCGAGCGGGCGACGGACACCACGGGGCACGGCAGCTTGTCCCTGTCGGCGTACCGCTTGTGGCCGTTCTCGGTGTCCTCGACCACGCCGAGGACGTGGCCTGTGAAGCGGGCGCACAGCGCGTCCAGCGAGGGTGCGAAGTACCCGCCTACGTCGAGCAGCACGACCGGTTCCCCGGCCGCCCTCGTCTCCAGGTAGGTCACGGCGGTGTCCGCGTCGGCGAACGTCTCTCGCATCAGCTCGTCGCACGCCACGGCTTGTTCCACCTCGCGCCGGGCCATCGTGTTGATGGACTTCGGTTTGGGCAGCACGGCCCGCAGCTTGGTTGCCTTGCTGACCGCCCTGATGAATGCGGGGCGCTCGGGTAACAGGTGTGTGATCAGCAGTGACGACGGCCGCTCGGGCGGCGTGAACTCATCAGCGATCCTGCTGAAGTAGCTTTCCAGTCGCGCACGGTCCGTGGCTTCCATGGGGCCTCTCTCTCGGGTCCAGGCGAGAGCTGTTCGACTGCCCATCCAGGGAGATCCAGACGGCTTACAAAGGCCGCTCCGGCAGTACCCCGTCTTGGGCGATTCACCAGTACAGGGCCGGGCAACATGACGTGCCAGCGCGGGAGTGCCGCATCTCTGCCGCATCGCTGCCGCATACTGGACTCAACGGACCCTCTGACCTGGTACAACGGCAAGCCAGAGAGCGGGGAGGCGACATGGCCAGGCGAGAGAACTTCGTGAAGCGCCGCAAGGCGATGGGTTTCAGCCAGGAATCGCTAGCTGACGCCATCGGAGTAGAGCGAACAACCGTAAGCCGTTGGGAGACTGGTGAAACCGCTCCACAATCCTTCCATCGACCGGACCTTTGCCGAGAGCTGAAGGTGTCCGTATCTCAACTGGATTCATTGATCCACTGTGTAGATGGTGCCCCGCAGGCAGCACCCACGACAACTACCCAGTTGGCGGCGCCTCTTCCCGCACATGATGACGAAATGGAAGCTCTGGAACTTGTGCGGCGAGTGGCAGCAAGTGACGTCGGGAGTGAAACGCTCTCACGCCTTGAGCTGGTTTTTGATGAACTAGCGAGGCTGTATCCGTCTTCTGCTCCGCAGGACCTCTTGGTGCGGGTGCGTAAGTACTCGTCATACGTCAGTCACTTGCTGGACGCGAGGAAGACCCTGGCCGAGCATCGGCAGTTGCTGGTCCTCGGTGGTTGGTTCTCACTGTTGGGAGCAACGCTCCACATCGACCTGAACCAGGAGCATGCCGCGACGGCACGGCTGCACACGGCCATGACGCTGGCCAAGCACGCCGGGCATGCTGAAATCCAAGCCTGGTGTTTCGAGACGGACGCGTGGCGGGTTCTTACTTCCGGTGATTACGCCAAGGCTGTAGAGCTGAGCAAGGCGGCTCAAGCTCTTGCACCGAAGGGGAGTTCCGTTGAAATCCAGGCGACGGCTCAAGAAGGGCGCGCGTACGCCAGGCTCGGACAAGCCAATGAGACGTACGGCGCCATAGGTCGAGTCAACACACTCGTCTCCCCCCTGCAATTCCCTGATCACCCTGAACACCATTACCAGTACGACCCCGGAAAATCCGTTTCCTATACTGCGACCACTCTGGCTTGGGTAGGTGATCCGGCAGCCGAAGAGTACGCCCGCGAGGTAATCAACCGGCTTGCTCCGTCGAATGACATCTCAAAATGGCCGCGCCGCGTAGCCTCAGCGAACATCGATCTCGCACTGTCGCTCGTCGTTTCCGATCGAGTGGACGAAGCCTGCGATGCAGCGCAGCGAGCCATTCTCTCGGGGCGAGTCGTCCCCTCCAACCGCTGGCGTGCCCTGGAAGTCGTACAGGCCGTTGAGTCTCGCAAAATTTCAGAAGCTGGTGACTTGCGAGAGGCGTATGAGGGAATGCGGCAACCCGCAATAGAGGCGCGCTAGTTAGCCTCCAAGTCACGCCAAAAGCCCCGTACTCGCCATCCTGGTAAGGGTGACAAATACGGGGCTTTGAGTGGGCTAGCCGTTGAGGACGCCAGTCAGCCGTGCGGCTGCTCGGCCGCCGAACAGGGCGAGTCCGCAGTAGAAATCTATGCGGGTGCGGTAGACGGGCTTGTCGTGTGACTCGCCAAGGTCTGTGACCTGGATGCCGCCATTGGTCAGCCCGGAGACAGCGGCATCGGCTTCGGAGGACCCGAAGCGCACGGCGTAGATGTCGCCGGTCTGCTTGCCGCCCGTGCCAGCCGTCAGGGGCAGGACGTCAGTGCCGTCGAGCTTCTGCCCTGCGTCCAGGAGCAGGATGCCGTTCCACGCGACTGTGCGCTTCCCTGCGATCTCGGCGGGAAGGAGTTCCCCGCCGCCGAGCCGACGGAACCCTGACACGATCTTGGCGCGGATCTCGGCGTTCATGTAGAGCGCGCCGTTGGCACCGTTGATGCCGCGCACCTGCGCGGTCAGCGCGTCCAAGGCATCAAAGAAGTCATAGCCGTTGGCGACCGGACCAAGGCCCTTTGCGTCCAGCACCTGTGAGCCGAGCAGCCGCTTGCGCAAGCCGTCGAACCCGTTGGGGTTCACTGCGGTGTCGCCGTTGAAGAACTGGTCCGCGAAGTGGATGGAGGCGGCCTTGACCTTCATCGTGGTCTGAATGGCCCGCTGATCGTTGATGTTGCCCCGGGTCTGGGCAATGAACTTGTCCACGTCCGCGTCACCGCCGAGGATGGCCAGCGTCTCAATTCGCTGGTTCACAGCACCAGTGCTCTCCGGATACGCCTCGTTCACTGCCCGGAAGGAGACTCCGGGCAGCTTCGATTCCTCGTTGTACCGGTAGGCGTTGCCCTCCACGTCTATGAGGGGAAGCCGGTCCAGGATCGGGGACTCCTGAACGAACGTCTCGATCACTCCGCGCCGCAGATCGTCCTGTGAGAGCTTTGCGGACTCAGCAAGGGTCAAAGTCATGAGAATTCTCCTCAACGGTTAATCAAAATTCGGAATATCAAGTAAGCGTCAGTCGATGACTGGCGGCGCGCACGACCCACAGGAACGCTCAAATGAGCCATGCGAGTTTTTTGCCTCCCTGCCGATCAATCTCGGCGGGGCGAGGGAGTACCCCCCTGGTCGCCGAATCAGAAGCGGCGAGGACGGACGCGCTCGGCAGCCCAACCGCCCGGTTGATGCTTCGCGGTCTCGCGGTTGTGGCACGACGTGCACAGCGGACGCAGACGAGAGAACGCGTCCGGATCGGACACGCCCCGAGCCACCAGCGAGCGGCGCGACTCCGGGAAGTGATCGGCCACCGTCGCGACGCGCGAACACAGCACACACCACGGATGCGCGTACAGATAGCGCCGCCGGATGCGCTGCCAGCGGGTGTCATAGCCCCGCTCGGCTGTCGTGCCTCGCTGCTGTTCCGCCTCGCGCTCGTGGGTCGGGCAGCGTCCCCCGCTCGTCAGCTCGGGGCACCCGGGGATCGTGCAGGGGGTACGGGGTTTACGCGGCATGGGGTCCACCTAACGGGTTACTTGGGGCAGTTCTTGGTGTGTGCCCGAGAGCGATCTGACATCGTGGCCATCGCAACCCGTGTGGCAGGCAGGCATCAGAAAGGTGGGCGAATGCTCAACGCTAAGGAAAAGGAACTGTTGCAGCTCATCGAGAAGCAGACTGCGGCTCTCGCAAAGTCGCTTGAGCACGCCCGGGGTTCAGCAAACCCCAACTTTGTGGAATCCGTCGTGGACTTCTTCGGTCGATTCCCGATGTTTACCGGCATTGACATCGACTGGGAATACCCGGACGCGCCCGAAGCGAAGCGTGACGGAAAGGGTGGCGTCTAAATCCGTACACGAATCAAAAATCCCGAATCCCCGAAGTACCTCTTATGCAAAACTTCGTGCTCGTCTTCAGCTCGTGGCAGCCCCAGCACAGCACCTGAACGTTGCCGCTCGTGTGCGTCCCGCCCATGGGTAGGTGGTCTCGCGTGGTCCACGTCCACCCCGTCAGCGAGGACGAGCGCACCGCGCACAGCGAGCACCGCCACGGATGCCGACCAGCGCACGGAGCCGAGCAGCCCCCGAGTACACCCGAGCAAGCACCGAGCGGCGAGCACGCCGAGCACGGACCGGCTCGCGGTTCTCGTACGCCTGATGGCGTTCCTCGCAGCGACCCTGGTGCGTCGCCGGTCGGGGACAGTCGATACAGCGCACGTCGCCCCCTAGCTCGTCGTCCTGGTGCTCGTTGTTGCGTGCACGCCTACACCCTCCACCCCGTGCGAGCCGCCCAACGTCCCGTGCAGGGTGGTTCGTTGCGTCAGCGCCGCACGTCAATTCGGGGCACCCGGGGAAGCACGGCTAAGCCAACCGGGTGACCTATCTCGCTAGCCGACTCGTTGGATGAGTAGCGTGTCATCGATCGCTCCAAAGCACCCGGCTAACGCGGAGGGAACATGCCCGATAAGGCAGCGAAGCCAGGAACTGCGAAACTTCCCCTAATCCCAGCCAGTCAAGTTGATCCCAAAGAACTGAGCGTACTGTCGCTGCTTTATCGCAATGGGGAACCCATGCTAGTGATGAGCGGCGGTACAAAAATTCCCGCTGAGATTGTCGTCATGAACAGCACAGGTGTCGCTGTGGGCAGCTACACGATAGGGCCCTCCGCCGCTGCGACTAAGTCAGCGGAAACGAAGCAGATTTACTACGCGAGCCCCATCCTTGGGTTGGAAACTCTGCACCACTCGATCGCATCCTGCCATTACCTCTTTAAAGAGCTGGGCAAGTCAAAGGGTGGAACGGAAGAATCGGGCTAAGGAGCGCACCACGCCGCTCCCGCCCCGCGCGAGCCTGGTCAAGGTCCGGGCGGGGTGGCGTCTCTACCCGGCGACGCTCGCGGCCCCGAACTCCGTACGGGTCTTGAGATGGTGGCAGCCCCGGCACAGCACCTGAACGTTGCCCGCCGTGTCCGTGCCCCCCATCGCGAGGGGCCGCACGTGGTCCACGTCCACCGCATCCGCGGGGAAGTCGCCCATGCACCAGTCACACCAGGCGTGACCGCGCTCCTGTATCCGTGCACGGAGCCGCGCCGCCGCATCATGGCGTCTCGCTCGGCGCCTACCGCGTGAACGTCGGGAGCGAACCGAGGGACGGTTCTGGTGTTGTGCGTCGTGAACGTCGCAGCGTCCGCGGCGAGTTGCCGTGTTGGGGCACTCAATGCATGGGGTCATGGGTCACCGCCTGGTCGTCGTTGTGGTGGAGTGCCCGCCCCCGGACTCGAACCGGGGAACTCTGCGGGTTGCTTCCGGGTCTCCCCGAGGGGGGCCGGTACCGCGCACCTCTAGCCGTTGGGTCAGCGGGCATGGTCGTCCTCGCCGGCTCGGGCCGGTCTGGACGTTGTGGGGGCCGTACGGGCTTCCAACCCCGTTCGGCGCACTCGCGGACGAGTGGGTTACTGATGGGCGGTACGGCCCCCGCGCGCTGCCTCACGACCCCCGCGGCCACCCCGAGTAACGCGGGGTGCGTGGTGCATGAACAGCGCTTGTCACCGAGAGCGGACACTCAGTCCGCCGTGTGTCCCCCTGTAGGGCGGGTGCGCGGTAATCCCGCTCTCAGTTGTCAGTGGAGAGCAAGCCTTGCCCGCCCTGTTTCGACCGAGCGGGCTTCCCCTCCTACTCCTTAGTGGAGAGCAGACCTTGCCTGCCGTTTCGGATGAGCGGGATGCCCTGCCCTCTACTCCTTAGTGGAGAGCAAGCCTTGCCCGGCCGCTGCGAAGCGGTGGCGGAGTGCCGTTTGAGGTACCGGTCTCTCTTTTCTTGGATTTTTTCTATGCGTTCCAAAAAAGTGGTGTAAACCGTCACTCCATCACCCCTCGCCCCGCTGTCGAGCTGCCCCGAGCGCGCGAGGGAACCGAGGGCGGGCAGCGGAAAGCCCCGGGCAGTCACGGGGACCGACCGGGGCTCTCGCGGTTAGCTGTACTGCACCGCATACAACCGGATACCTAACCGCTCAGGGACTGTACCGGGGCAGCCGAGAGCCCCGGCAGTCGGCAGGGACCGCCGGGACAACCTCAGGCCTACGGCACGGCTACGCGGCGACCAGTTCGCGCGTGGGCTCGCCAGGGGCAGGGGCAGGGGCAGGGGCAGGGGCAGGGGCAGGGGCAGGGTCGGGCTCGGGGTGCACACGCACGGGGCTCGTGGTGGGCTCGGCGTGTGTGTGTACGGGCTCGGGCTCGGCGAGGCGCACCGCGCTGCCGGGAGCCGGGGGCGCGTCGTTCCGTGCTTCGGACTCGTCGTCCGCCGTGACGGTCGCAAGCTCGGCAATGGCGGGGTCCAGCTCTCCCGTGATGGTGAATTCGACGCGGCGTAGGTCGAGCCGTCGCCATCCGCCCTTGCTGCCCGGCTTGACCATCAGGCGTGCTCCCGCGTCGATGAGCATGGCGCGGCGTGCTGCGGTGTCGCCCTCGTTCCAGTCGTCGGCGTAGGTGCGGCCGGTGGGGACGACGCTGCGGCGGGGCTCGCGCTTCTCCCGGGACTCCAGCTCTGCCAACCGGGCGTCAAGGGCATCCGCACGGCGCTGCCACTCGGCTTTCGCGGTCTTGGACTTCTGGCGTCCCTCTTGCTTCTGGTGCTCGGCGAACTCTGCCGCCGTCGCGTCTATCTCGGGCTGCGGGTCATAGCCCGGTATCTCGATGACGCGGTTGATCTGCACCTGTCCCGCAGCCTTCAGGAACTCGTCGGTCACGTAGTCGTCGACCCATACGGCGCGCACAGTGCACGGGGCGGGGCAGTGCGTCCCGTACTTGTACGACGAGCACCGGTAGGTGCCCGAGGACCGGTTCAGGTACATCCGCTCGCCGCACCCGTTGCAGTGGGCGACCCGCAGCAACAGCGCCGTGGAGTCCTTGCGCTCGGGTGCCTTCTCCGTGATCGGCTTGGGGGTGAGCAGTGCGGCGACCTGGTCGAACTCTTCGCGGCTGAAGATGGGGGATGTGGTGGCCATGACGGGGTTGCCCGCATCGTCGCGCACGGGCTTGCCGCGGTGCATCTTCCACCCCATGAGTGCGGGGTTGGTCAGCATCTTCTCGATGGTCTGCGCACGCCACTGCGCGGGCTTCTTCACGGGCTGGTCCGTGGCCACCGTGGTGCGCTTCTTGGTGCGTTCCTGGTAGGCGGTCCAGTGTGCGGAGGGGGACAGCACGCCATCCGCGTTGAGGGCGCGCGCGATGCTGTGCAGTCCTCGGCCGTCCATCAGCTCAGCGATGATGCGTTCAATGATCGTGACCGCGTACGGGTCCGGGACCAGGGTCCAGCCCACGCCGCCGTGCTCGGCGGGCATTGCAGCGGGCAGGTAGCCGTATGCGGGCTTGCCGCCGCCCCTCCACCGCAACGGCATCTTCCGCATGGCTGCCTGGGCCCCGGCGACGCGGTCCTTGATGCTCTGCGACTCGACCTGAGCGGCAAAGGCCAGCATGAGCATCATGAGCTGCCCCATGGGGTCCATGGGGTTGCGGAAGTCGAACACGAGCCGACCCCCGCCGATACCCTCGGCAAAGACGATCATCTTGCGGTGCCTGCGTGCCCACTTGGCAAGCTCGTGCATGTCGTCCATGTCCCGGATGGCACGGTCAAAGCGCCAGAACACCAGGGCGTCAAAGTCATCCGGACGCGTGAGCCATCCACCGAGCTGCGGACGGTCGAAGGGGCCGACCAGGGACGCGGACACGTCCAGGTCGACCGCTTCCCGCAGGGCGGCACCCTCGCCGAACTCGATACCGAGGGCCGCCGCCGCTAGGTCGTCGGCCTCGCGCTGCCGCTCCGGGCTCGTCGTCTCATCCGTACGGACGGACAGACGGATGCAGCGGACACCGCGCAGGGTCTCAGTAGGCAGATCCTTTACAGATGTGGTGGTGTTCTCCATGCTCTCCGTGGAGAGCAAGCCTTGCCGTGCGTCCCTGACCTGCGTAGATACCGCCATGACCCGACCACTCCAGAAGTGTCACTCTGGAACATCGGGAAGGGGCGGGCTTGGGGAGCCCCCGGCAGGGCCACCAGCCTCAGCCACTCACGCGCGACCTTTGGAGACACCCCTCATGCACGACGACCGCAAGCTCGTAGAAGGCCGGCTCAAGCGCGTTCTGGACGAGCGCATACGGCCCGCCGTCTACCCCGAGTCCGTCCCCCTGACCGTGGCCGTCTGGAACGCCCCGGGCGAACCGGTACCCGTGGCCGAAGGCCTCGCCGCCACCCCCGAGCCCATCGAGGTGGGGGCCCGCTGGGGCGCCCCCTGGGGCACCAGCTGGTTCCACGTCACCGGGACCGTCCCGGCCGCCTGGGCGGGCCGCACGGTGGAGGCGGTCCTCGACCTCGGCTTCGACGAGAACATGCCCGGGTTCCAGTGCGAGGGCCTCGTCTACCGGCCCGACGGCACCCCGGTGAAGGGCCTCAACCCCCGCAACCAGTGGGTGCGGATCGCCTCCCCGGCCGAGGGCGGCGAGAGCGTGGACCTGCGTGTCGAGGCCGCGTCCAACCCGGTCATCCTCGACTACCACCCCTTCCTGCCCACGCAGCTCGGCGACAAGGACACCGCGGGCAGCGAGCCGCAGTACCGCCTGGAGCGCATGGACCTCGCCGTGTTCGACGAGACGGTGTGGGGGCTCGTCATGGACCTGGAGGTCCTGGGCGAGCTGATGCAGGAGCTGCCCGAGGACTCGGGCCGCCGCCACGAGGTCCTGCGGGCGGTCGACCGCGCGCTCGACGCCGTGGACCTCCAGGACGTGAACGGCACGGCCGCCGCCGCCCGCGCCCGCCTCGAGGGCGTCCTCGCCGCGCCCGCGCACGACTCCGCGCACCGCATCAGCGCCGTCGGCCACGCCCACATCGACTCGGCGTGGCTGTGGCCGCTGCGCGAGACCGTACGGAAGGTGGCGCGGACCACCTCCAACATGACGGGCCTGCTCGACGACGACCCGGACTTCGTCTTCTCCATGTCGCAGGCGCAGCAGTGGGCGTGGGTGAAGGAACACCGGCCCGAGGTGTGGGCGCGGGTGAAGAAGGCAGTCGCCGAAGGACGGTTCGTACCGGCGGGCGGCATGTGGGTGGAGTCCGACACGAACATGCCGGGCTCGGAGGCGATGGCCCGGCAGTTCGTGCACGGCAAGCGCTTCTTCATCGATGAGTTCGGGGTCGAGAACGACGAGGCGTGGCTGCCGGACACCTTCGGCTTCGCCGCGGGCCTCCCGCAGATCATCAAGGCCGCCGGGTCGAAGTGGCTGCTCACCCAGAAGATCTCCTGGTCGCAGACCAACAAGTTCCCGCACCACACCTTCCAGTGGGAGGGCATCGACGGCACCCGGATCTTCACGCACTTCCCGCCCGTCGACACCTACAACTGCGCGGTGAAGGGCAGCGAGATCGCGCACGCCGCGCGGAACTTCAAGGACAAGGGTGTGGCCCGGCACTCCCTCGCCCCGGTCGGCTGGGGCGACGGGGGCGGCGGCACGACCCGCGAGATGATCGCGAAGGTGGCCCGGCTGCGGAACCTGGAGGGCTCGCCGACCGTGCGCTGGGAGACCCCGGCGGAGTTCTTCGAGAAGGCCGAGGCGGAGTACCCGAACGCGCCGGTGTGGGTCGGCGAGCTCTATCTGGAGCTGCACCGCGCGACGCTCACCAGCCAGGCGGGCACCAAGCAGGGCAACCGCCGCAGCGAGCACCTCCTGCGCGAGGCCGAGCTGTGGGCGGCGACGGCCGCCGTGCGCGCCGGATTCCCGTACCCTTACGAGGAGTTGGACCGCATCTGGAAGACGGTCCTGCTCCACCAGTTCCACGACATCCTGCCCGGCTCGTCGATCGCCTGGGTGCACCGCGAGGCGCGGGCGACGTACGCGGCCGTGGCGGACGACCTGAACGCGATCATCGACGCGGCGCAGCGGGCGCTCGCGGGCGAGGGCGGGCGCACCCTCGTGTTCAACTCCGCGCCGCACGTCCGCGCCGGTGTCCCCGCGGGCGGCGCCCACGCCCCGGTGGCCGACGGCCAGTCGGGGATCGCCGCCCGCGCCGACGGCGGCTACGTCCTGGACAACGGCCTGCTGCGGGTCGAGATCGACGCCCGTGGGCTCGTGGTCTCCGCCTACGACCTGGTGTCGGGACGGGAGACGGTCGCGCCGGGGCAGGCCCTGAACCTGCCGCAGCTGCACGCCGACTTCCCGAACATGTGGGACGCGTGGGACGTCGACGAGTTCTACCGCCACACCGTCACCGACCTCACCGAGGCCGAGGCCGTCACCCCCGGCGACGGCGCGTCCGTGCGGGTCGAGCGCCGCTTCGGGGATTCGCGGATGACGCAGGTCCTGACCCTCGCCCCGGGCGGGCGGCGCCTCGACATCGACACCGAGGTGGACTGGCACGAGACGGAGAAGTTCCTCAAGCTGGCCTTCCCGCTGGACGTGCACGCCGAGCGGTACGCGTCCGAGACGCAGTTCGGGCACTTCCACCGGCCGACCCACACCAACACCAGCTGGGAGGCCGCGAAGTTCGAGGCCTGCAACCACCGCTTCGTGCACGTGGAGGAGCCCGGCTGGGGCGTCGCCCTCGTCAACGACTCCACGTACGGCCACGACGTGACCCGTACCGTGCGGGACGCGGACGCAGGGACGACCACCACGGTGCGCGTGTCGCTGCTGCGCGCGCCCCGCTTCCCCGACCCCGAGACCGACCAGGGCGTCCACCGCTTCCGGCACGCGCTCGCGCCCGGCGCGGGCATCGTCGACGCGGTCCGCGAGGGCTACCGGATCAATCTGCCGGAGCGGCGGGTCACCGGGGGCGCGGCGGAGGTCGCGCCGCTGGTGGGCGTGGACGACGACGCCGTCGTCGTCACGGCCGTCAAGCTCGCCGACGACGGCAGCGGTGACGTCGTGATCCGCTTCCACGAGGCGCGGGGCGGCCGGGCCCGCACCACGCTGCGCCTCGGCTTCGAGGCGGCGGGCGTGGACGTGACCGACCTCCTGGAGCGGCCCCTGGCCGGTGCGGAGGCGCCGGAGCGCGACGGGAGCGCGATCGCCGTGTCGCTGCGGCCGTTCGAGCTGGTGACGCTGCGGGTGCGGCGGGCCTGACGGGCCACGCCCCGCACCGCGTGTGCGAGCCGCCGCCCGCGCCCTGAACGGGGAGAACAGGCGCGGGCGGCGGCGGTCAGCACGCCGCCGCGAGGAAGTCGCGCAGCAGCTCGTTGAAGGCCTCGGGCCGCTCCATGTTCGGGTAGTGCGCGGTGCCCGGGATCGTCGCCGTGCGGCCGTGGCGCATGGAGTGGGCCAGGCGGTGGGCCATGGCGATGTTGTCGGAGGTGTCGAGGTCGCCGGTGACGGCCAGGAGCGGGAAGGGCAGCTCCGCGGCCCGCGCCCAGGTGTCGGTGACGGGCGCGAGCAGGGAGGCCTCGGCGCCGCTGTGCTTGGCGACGGTGTGCTCCGTCATCTCCCGCAGACGGCGTACGACGTCCTGGTCGACGTCGTCGAGCGAGCGGTGCGGGCCCGCCGCGAACAGCATGGTCGCGTCGGTGAAGGCCGCGGCGTCCCCGGCGGCCGCGGCGCGCGCCCACTCGGCCTGGATGGCCAGGACCCAGGGGTGTGTGAACTCCGGCTCGCTGGTGCCCGCGCCGCAGACCACGAGGGCGCTGACCAGGTCCGGGTGTTCGAGCGCGGTGTCGACCGCGATGCCCGCGCCCATCGACAGGCCGACGACGACCGCGGGGCCGACGCCGAGGTGGCGCAGGAGCGCGGCCAGGTCGTCGGTCTGGCGGAACGGCACGGTCGCGTTCGCGGACCGCCCGTGGCCGCGCACGTCCGGCGCGATGACCCGGTGGTGCCGGGCGAAGACGTCGATCTGGGCGGCCCACATGCGGTGGTCGAGGAAGCCCCCGTGGAGCAGGACCAGCGGATCGCCGGAGCCGGTGTCGCGGTAGGCGAGCGTGCCGTCGTCGGTCGTGAACGCGTGCAGGCCGGAGCCGTCCGCCTCGTACGGAGCAGAAGCGTCAGTCATGACAACCAAGGTGTCATGTTGGCGCTGGGATGGCAACCGAGGTGTCATGATGCGGGGGTGAGTGATGAGCAGCGCAGCCCCGGCGAGCCCCTCGACCCCGACGCCCTCGCCGGTCGGCTCACCGAAGTGTTCGACCTGGTGGGCCCGTTGTACCGGCGCACACAGCGCACGGTGGAGCGGGCCGAGCCGATCGAGGGCCTCTCCGTCGGCGTGCGCGCGGTCCTGGACCTGCTGCACAGGAACGGCCCGATGACCGTGCCCCAGATGGGGCGCGCCCAGTCGCTGAGCCGTCAGTTCGTCCAGCGCACGGTGAACGACGCGGCCGCGCGCGGCCTGGTCGGGGTCACCCCGAACCCCGCGCACCGCCGGTCGTCCCTGATCCGGCTCACCGGGGAGGGGGAGTCGGCGATCGCGGCCGCGGTGGCGCGCGAGCGCGCCGTGCTGCGGCAGGTGCGCGGCGACATCACCGACGCCGACGTGACGGCGTGCGTGCACGTCCTCACGCGGATGCTGGAGCTGTTCGACGACGTCGACGTGGACTGAGGCCGCCGCCGAAGGGGGCCCGGCCCGCCGTGAGCGTGAGACGGGTCAGCGCTCGTACTGCCCCCGCAGCCACGCCTCCACCTCCCCCACGTGCGCGGCCGCCGCCGCCCGTGCCGCCTCCGGGTCGCGGGCCACCAGGGCCCGGTGGATGCGGTCGTGCTCGCGCCGGGTGCGCTCGAAGGCGCCCTCCTCCTGGTAGCCGCGCCACACCCGGGCCCGGAAGGTGCGCGACGACAGGCCTTCGAGGATCGCGGCCATCGTGTCGTTGCCCGCCGCCAGGGCGATCGCCCGGTGGAAGGCCAGGTCGTGGGAGAGGATCTCCTCGGGGTCGTCGGTGGCGTTCATCGCCGCCAGGTGCTCCTCCACCTCGGCCAGCCGGTCGGACGTGATGCGCGCGGCCGCCAGGGCCGTGGCCGTGGACTCCAGGACGCGGCGCACTTCGAGGAGCTCCACCAGGCGCGGCCCGCGGGACAGGTCCGCGACCACGCCGAAGGTCTCCAGGAGGTCACCGGCCTCCAACTGCGTGACGTAGATGCCCGATCCGTGCCGCGCCTCCAGGACGCCGAGCACCGTCAGGGCCCGGATGGCCTCGCGCATGGAGCTGCGCGAGATGCCCAGCTGGGCGGCCAGGTCCCGTTCGGTGGGCAGGCGCTGGCCCGGCTCCAGGAGCCCTTCCGCGATCATCGCCTTGATCTGCTCGATGGCCCGCTGCGTCACGGTGCCCTTCTGCGCGGGCACGGCGCTCTGCGGGGCCTGGTTCACGTGACGCTCCTTCATCCACTGGCCGGGTGCCGGGCAGTGTAGCGAGCAATGTGGTCCGACCACTACGGCCGGAATGCGGGAGAAGTTGGCGACGAGGGGTGTTGTGCCGCCCAAGTGGTCTGATAAGTATGTCGCCCATCCGCCGCTGAACCGCGGCCCGGTCCCGCTCGGCACCACGCGGACCCGCTCGATGACCCGGTACCACTCGACCCCGCCCGATGAGGAGCCGTCAGATGGTCGGCAGCACAGTGCGGAACACCACCGGCAGGGCCCGGCGGTCGCGGGCGCTCGGCGCCACCGCGGCGGCCGCCTGCGCCGCCCTGGCCCTCGCGGCCTGCGGCAGCACCAAGGACACCGGGGGAGCGGGCGGCGGGGGAGAGGGCAAGGTGGGGGTCATCCTGCCGCTGCTCACCTCGCCGTTCTGGCAGTCGTACAACGACTACGTACCGAAGATGGCGAAGTCCGAGGACGTCGACGCGCTCAAGACCGTGAACTCCAACAGCGACCCCTCGCAGCAGATCACCGACATCAACAACCAGCTCAACCAGGGCGTGAAGGGCCTCGTCGTGGCTCCGCTCGACAGCGCCGCGGTCTCCGCCGGGCTCGACCAGGCCGAGCGCAAGGGCGTGCCCGTCGTCGCCGTGGACGTCGCCCCGGAGAAGGGCAGGGTCGCGATGGTCGTCCGCGCCGACAACGTCGCGTACGGCCGCAAGGCCTGCGACTACCTGGGCGAGAAGATCCGCAGCGGCAAGGTCGCGCAGATCATGGGCGATCTCGCGTCCGTCAACGGACGCGACCGCTCCGAGGCGTTCCGCGCCTGCGTCAAGGACAAGTACCCCCGGCTGAAGGTCCTGGAGATCCCCGCCAAGTGGGAGTCGGACACCGCCGCGTCCAAGCTGGACACCCTGCTGAACTCCCACCCCGACCTCAAGGGCGTCTACCTCCAGGCGGGCGGCGTCTACCTCGCGCCCACGCTCCAGACCCTCAAGTCCAAGGGGATGCTGAAGAAGGCGGGCGAGAAGGGGCACATCACCGTCGTGTCCAACGACGGGATCCCGCAGGAGTTCGACGCGATCCGCAAGGGCCAGATCGACGCCACCGTCTCGCAGCCCGCCGACGCGTACGCGAAGTACGGCATGTACTACATCAAGGCCGCGATGAACGGGAAGACGTTCTCACCGGGCCCGACCGACCACGGCTCGACCATCGTGAAGCTGCCCGGCGGCAATCTGGAGGACCAGCTGCCCGCGCCGCTCGTCACGCGGAAGAACGTCGACGACGCCGAGCTGTGGGGCAACGCGGCCCGATGAACACGCCGAGCACGCAGAACCCATCGAGCGCACCGCGTCCGCGCGGCGCCCCGCCCCTCGTTGAGGCCTGCGGCGTCGTCAAGCGCTACGGACCCACCGTGGCCCTCCAGGACGGCCGGCTCACCGTCCGGGCCGGGGAGTCCCACGCCCTCGTCGGCCGCAACGGCGCGGGCAAGTCCACCCTCGTCTCCCTCCTCACCGGCCTCCAGGCCCCGGACGCGGGCAGCGTCCTCTTCGACGGCGAGCCCGCGCCGCCGCTCGCCGACCGCGACGCCTGGCGCCGCAAGGTCGCCTGCGTCTACCAGAAGCCCACCGTCGTCCCCGAACTGACCGTCGCCGAGAACCTCTTGATCAACCGGCAGCCGCGGGGCCGCGCCGGACTCATCAGCTGGCGCCGCCTGCGGGCCGAGGCCGCCGACGTGCTGCGCACCTGGGACGTGCGCGTCGACCCCGCGACCCGTACCGCCGACCTGAAGGTCGAGGACCGGCAGATGGTCGAGATCGCCCGCGCCCTGAGCTTCGGGGCGCGGTTCATCGTCCTCGACGAGCCGACCGCGCAGCTCGACAACCGCGAGATCGAGCGGCTCTTCACCCGCATGCGCGCGCTCCAGGAGGCGGGCGTCACCTTCCTGTTCATCTCGCACCACCTGCAAGAGGTGTACGAGGTGTGCCAGGCCGTCACCGTGCTGCGCGACGCCCGCTGGATCACCACCGCGCCCGTCGCCGACCTGCCGCGCGCCGCCCTCGTGGAGGCCATGGCGGGCGAGGCACTCCCCGAGAACGGGACCCGAGCCGTGCCCGGGGTCCCCGACGAGGCACCCGTGCTGCTGGACGTGCGCGGCCTCACCAGCCCGTCGTACGCCGAGGTCGACCTCACCGTGCGCCGCGGCGAGGTCGTGGGGCTCGCCGGGTCCAGCGGCAGCGGGAAGGTCAACCTGGCCGAGTCCTTCGCGGGCCTGCACACCCCGACCGGCGGCAGCGCCACCCTCGACGGCGCCCCGCTGCCCTTCGGCGACGTGCCCGCCGCGCTGCGCGCCGGGGTCGGCTGCGTACCCCGCGACCGGCACGGTGAGGGCCTGGTCTTCTCCCTGTCGATCGGCGACAACGCCACCCTGAGCGTCCTCGGCCGGCTCGGCCGCCTCGGCTTCGTCTCCACCGACCGCAAGCGCGGCGTCGCCCGCGAGCTCATCGAGCGGCTCGACATCCACGCCGAGGGCCCCGACCAGCCCGTCTCCGACCTCTCCGGCGGCAACGCGCAGAAGGTCGTCATGGCCAGGGCCCTGGCCTCCGAGCCGCGTCTGCTCGTCCTCATCAACCCCACCGCGGGCGTCGACGTGAAGTCCAAGGAGTCCCTGCTCGCCCGCGTCGACCGGGCCCGCGAGGACGGCACCGCCGTGCTCGTCGTCTCCGACGAACTCGACGACCTGCGCCGCTGCGACCGCGTCCTCGTCCTCTTCCACGGCCGCGTCGTGGCCGAGCACCCGGCGGGCTGGCACGACCACGAGCTGATCGCCTCCATCGAAGGAGTGGCCCGTGACCAACACGGCTGACACCCCCGTGACCGACACGGCCGACGCCACGACACCCGCGCCCGCTTCCCCGCGGGCCGTGGAGCCCCGCGCGGCCAAGGCCGCCCTGCTGCGCCGCGCCCGCGAACTCGCCCTGCTCCCCGCCCTGTTGCTGCTCATGGTGCTCGGCGCCTTCGTCAACGACTCGTTCCTGACCGAGCGGAACCTCATCTCCGTCCTCGGCGCGTCCGCGGCGCTCGCGATGGTCGTCCTCGCCGAGTCCCTCGTCCTCATCACCGGGAAGTTCGACCTCTCCCTGGAGTCGGTCGTCGGCATCGCGCCCGCCGTGGGCGCGCTGCTCGTCCTGCCCGCCGCCCAGGCCGGGTTCGGCGCCGAACTGCCCGCCGCCGTCGGGCTGCTCGCGATCGTCCTGGTGGGCGCGGCGATCGGCGCCTTCAACGGCCTCCTCGTGGTGAAGCTGAAGCTCAACGCCTTCATCGTGACGCTGGCGATGCTGATCGTGCTGCGCGGCGTGCTCGTCGGCGCCACCGAGGGCAAGACGCTCTTCGGCATGCCGGAGTCCTTCTTCACCCTCGCCACCTCGACCTTCCTGACCGTGCCGGTCTCCGTGTGGATCGCGGCGGCCGCGTTCGGTGCCACCGGGCTCGTCCTGAAATACCACCGGGTCGGCCGCGCCCTGTACGCGATCGGCGGCAACGCGGACGCGGCCCGCGCCGCGGGCATCCGCGTGGAGCGCGTCATGCTCGGCGTGTTCGTCGTCGCCGGGACGCTGGCCGCCGTCGGCGGCCTGATGCAGACCGGCTACGTCGGCGCCATCAACGCCAACCAGGGCCAGAACATGATCTTCACGGTGTTCGCCGCCGCGGTCATCGGCGGCATCGGCCTGGAAGGCGGCAAGGGCACCATGGTCGGCGCGCTCACCGGCGTCCTGCTGCTCGGCGTCGTCCAGAACCTGCTGACGCTCGCCCAGGTGCCGTCCTTCTGGATCCAGGCCATCTACGGCGGGATCATCCTCGTCGCCCTGATGATCGCCCGCGTCACCACGGGCCGCGCACAGGACTGAGCCGCCGCATCCCCGCCTCCCTTCCGGAAAGGCCTTCTGTGTCCCCGACTCCCCGCCGCGTCACGGCGGTCGACACGTACGACATACGGTTCCCCACCTCGCGGGAGCTCGACGGGTCCGACGCGATGAACCCCGACCCCGACTACTCGGCCGCCTACGTCGTCCTGCGCACCGACGCCGAGGACGGCTACGAAGGACACGGCTTCACCTTCACCATCGGGCGCGGCAACGACGTCCAGGTCGCCGCCGTCGACGCGCTGCGCGCCCATGTCGTCGGGCGCTCCCTGGACGCGCTCTGCGCCGACCCGGGCACCCTCCACCGCGACCTGGTCGGGGACAGCCAACTGCGCTGGCTCGGCCCCGAGAAGGGCGTGATGCACATGGCCATCGGCGCCGTCGTCAACGCCGTCTGGGACCTGGCCGCCAAGCGCGCCGCGCAGCCGCTGTGGAAGCTGCTCGCCGACGCGGACCCGGCCTGGCTCGTCTCCCAGGTCGACTTCCGTTACATCGCCGACGCGCTCACGCCCGAGGACGCCCTCGCGCTCCTGCGCGCGGGCCGCGACGGCGCACGACGGCGCGAGGCCCGGCTGCGCGAGCACGGCTACCCCGGCTACACCACCTCGCCCGGCTGGCTCGGCTACAGCGACGAGAAGCTCACCCGGCTCGCCCGCCAGGCCGTCGCCGACGGCTTCACCCAGATCAAGCTCAAGGTCGGCGCCGACCTCGCCGACGACGTCCGCCGCTGCCGCGCCGCCCGCGCCGCCATCGGCCCCGGCATCCGCCTCGCCCTCGACGCCAACCAGCGCTGGAACCGCGACGAGGCGGTGCGCTGGACCCGCGCCCTCGCCGAGTTCGACCCGTACTGGGTGGAGGAGCCCACCAGCCCCGACGACGTCCTCGCGCACGCCGCGATCCGCGACGCCGTCGCGCCCGTGAAAGTGGCCACCGGCGAACACGTGCAGAACCGCATCGTGTTCAAACAGCTGCTCCAGGCGGACGCCGTCGACGTCCTCCAGATCGACGCGGCCCGCGTCGGCGGCGTCAACGAGAACCTCGCCATCCTGCTGCTCGCCGCCCGCTTCGGCGTGCCGGTGTGCCCGCACGCGGGCGGCGTCGGCCTGTGCGAACTCGTCCAGCACCTGTCGATGTTCGACTACGTGGCCCTGTCCGGCACCACCGAGAACCGCGTCATCGAGTACGTCGACCACCTCCACGAGCACTTCACCGACCCCGTCGAGGTACGCGCCGGACACTACGCCGCGCCCACCGCCCCCGGCTTCTCGGCGACGATGCGCGCCGAGTCCATCGCCCGCTTCACCTACCCCGACGGAGCGTTCTGGGCCGCCGACCGCGCCCGGCGGAAGGGAGCAGCCGCATGACGGACTTCGAGGGAACGCGCGCCCTGGTCACCGGGGGCGCCTCCGGCATCGGCCGGGCCACCGCCGACCTCCTCGCCGCCCGCGGCGCCCGCGTCGCCGTGCTCGACCGTGACCCCGGCGGCGTGCCCGAGCCGCTGCGCGCGTACACCGCCGACGTCACCGACGACACGGCGGTACGGGCCGCGGTCGCGGCGGCCGCCGCCGAACTCGGCGGCCTGGACGTCCTCGTCAACAACGCGGGCATCGGCGCGCAGGGCACCGTGGCCGACCACGACGACGCCCAGTGGCACGCCGTCCTCGACGTCAACGTCGTCGGCCTGGTCCGCGTGACCCGCGCCGCCCTGCCGCACCTGCGCCGCTCCGCGCACGCGGCGATCGTCAACACCTGCTCCATCGCCGCCACCGCGGGACTCCCGCAGCGCGCCCTGTACTCGGCGTCCAAGGGCGCCGTGCTCTCCCTCACGCTCGCCATGGCCGCCGACCACGTCCGCGAGGGCATCCGGGTGAACTGCGTCAACCCCGGCACCGTGGACACCCCGTGGGTCGCCCGGCTGCTCGACGCCGCCCCCGACCCGGCCGCCGAGCGCACCGCCCTGGCCGCGCGCCAGCCCACCGGCCGTCTGGTGCGCGCCGAGGAGGTCGCGGCGGCCATCGCGTATCTGGCGAGCCCCCTGTCCGGCGCCACCACCGGCACGGCCCTCGCCGTGGACGGCGGGATGCAGGGCCTGCGGCTGAGGCCGGCGGCCCCCCGGTGAGCGGCCCGCGCACCCGCCGCCTCGGCCGCGGCACGGTCGCCGTCGGCGAGCTGTCCCTCGGCGGCGCGGGCCTCGGCAACCTCTACGCGCCGGTCGCCGACGAGACCGCCGCCCGCGCCCTGGAGGCGGCCTGGGACGCGGGCCTGCGCTCCTTCGACACGGCCCCGCACTACGGCCTCGGCCTGTCCGAACGGCGGCTCGGCGCGGCCCTGCGCGGGCGCCCCCGGGACGCGTACACGCTCTCCACCAAGGTGGGGCGGCTCCTGGAGCCGGTCACCGGGCCCGTGCGCAGCGACGACCTGGCCGACGGCGGCTTCGCCGTGCCCGCCGCGCACCGCCGCCGCTGGGACTTCAGCGCGGACGGGGTGCGCCGCTCCCTGGAGTCGAGCCTGACCCGGCTCGGCCTCGACCGCGTGGACGTCGTCTACCTCCACGACCCCGACGACCACGGCGAACAGGCCTTCCACGAGGGCTATCCGGCCCTGGAGCGGCTGCGCGCCGAAGGCGTCGTGGGCGCGATCGGCGCGGGCATGAACCAGGCCGGGATGCTCACGCGCTTCGTCCGCGACACGGACGTCGACGCCGTGCTGTGCGCGGGCCGCTACACCCTCCTCGACCAGACGGCGCTGCCCGCGCTGCTGCCCGCCGCGCACGAGCGCGGCGTGTCCGTCGTCATCGGGGGCGTCTTCAACTCCGGCCTCCTCGCCGACCCCCGGGACGGGGCCCGCTTCGACTACGCGCAGGCGTCGCCCGCGCTGCTCGACCGCGCCCGGCGGCTGCGGCGGGTCGCCGCCCGGCACGGCGTCGGGCTGCGCGCCGCGGCCCTTGCCTTCCCGTTCGGGCACCCGGCCGTGACGAGCGTGCTCGTCGGCGTCCACGACCCCGACCAGGTCCGCGACGCCGTGGCGCAGTTCGCCGTGGACGTGCCCGCCGCCTTCTGGGCCCAGGTGCGGGCCGAGGGCCTGCTGCCGCCGCACGTGCCCGTACCGGGGGAGGAGCTGCCGTGACGCAACGGGACGAGGAGCCGACCACCGCTCCAGAAGGGGTCGTTGACGCCCATCACCACGTGTGGGACCTCGCCGTGCGCGACCAGGACTGGATCACCGGGCCCGCGCTGGCCCCGCTGCGGCGCGACTTCACGCTCGCCGACCTCGCGCCGCACGCCCGCGCGCACGGCGTCACCGCCACCGTCCTCGTGCAGACCGTCACCGTGCCCGAGGAGACCCCGGAGCTCCTGGCCCTCGCGGCGGGCAGCGACCTCGTCGCCGGGGTGGTCGGCTGGACGGACCTCACCCGGCCCGGCGTCGCCGACACCCTGGCCGCGCTCCGCGAACTCCCCGGCGGACACCACCTGGTGGGCATCCGCCACCAGGTGCAGAGCGAACCCGACCCCGAGTGGCTGCTGCGCGCCGACACCCGGCGCGGCCTCGCCGCCGTGGCGGACGCGGGCCTCGCGTACGACCTCGTGGTGCGCCCGGGCCAGCTGCCGCGGTGTGCCGAGGCGGCCGCAAGCCTGCCCCACCTCACCTTCGTCCTCGACCACCTGGGCAAACCGCCCGTGGCCTCGGGCGCCCTCGAACCCTGGGCGTCGTCGCTGCGCGCCCTCGCGGCCCTGCCGAACACCGTGTGCAAGCTGTCCGGCCTGGTGACCGAGGCCGACTGGACCGCCTGGACCACGGCCGACCTCAGGCCCTACGCGGACACCGTCCTGGAGGCCTTCGGGCCCGGGCGCCTGATGTTCGGCTCGGACTGGCCGGTGTGCGGGCTCGCCGCCTCGTACGGCCGAGTCGTCCACGCGGCACGGGCGGTGACGGCGGACCTGAGCGCCGCCGAGCGAGCGCGGGTGTTCGCGGGCACGGCCCGGCGCGTGTACGGCCTGCCGCGGCCGGGCCGTGCCCGCGCGGGCGGCCTCAGCTCTCCGGGTCCCGCGGCTCCGCAGGAACCGCCGGGGTGACCCCGGCCGGGCCGTCGGGCGGCAGGGCCTCCTCCTCGGGGCAGTCCTCGGCCTTGGGGCGGTGGCAGCCGCGCGGCGGCCCCGCCCAGATCCCCAGGTCGTCGAGTTCGTCGGGGCCCTCCAGGCCGACGGGTGCGTCCGGCTCGACGGACCCGCGGTCCGTGTCGCGGGAGGGAACGTCAGGACGGGTCATCGCTGTCTCCTCGGGTCCGGCGCCGTGGTTCGTAGATCTCCACGAGGTCCAGGTCGCTCGCTCGTACGTACAGGCCGCCCGTGCCGGGCAGCCGCGGCCCGAACGCGCCGTCGGCCTCCATGCGGTACTGGGATTCCAGGAAGAGGTCGCCGGGCCGGGGGTAGGCGGAGGCGCGCGAGCGCGTGCCGTACCAGCCTCCCGCCCAGCCGCCGCTCTTGAGCCGCACCCGGACGAAACACGCGCCCCGGTCCTGGAACAGGGCGTCCCACGCCGTGGGGGTGCGCTCGTGCAGGGCCGCTCGCCGCCGCCGCGTCCAGCGGGCCTCCGCCCAGGCGAGCAGGGCGGGCACGGCGACGGCGAGCAGCAGCAGACACAGGCCGAACGCGCGCGGACGGTCCGCCACACCGGCGAGGGCCGTCCTCCCGCCGCCCCGCAGCAGCCGGACGAGCTGCGGCCCGGCGGCCATCAGGTACGCCGTGTCGAGCAGCACGCCCACGCCCAGGGCGCGCAGGATCCGGTTGCCGCTCTCCTGCTCGGCCTCCCGGATGCCGAGGAACCCCTCCCTGGCGAAGAGGTACGTGGTCCCGGGCAGCACGAGGAGCACCACGATCGCCAGCTGCTGGACCGTGCCCGGGGTCATTCACGCGCCTTTCGCCGTGCCCGGCGGCCGCGCCTGCCGCCCCCGCCACCGGACGTGCCGCCCTGTCGGGCCTCCCAGGCCACACCTTGCGCCAGTTTCCGCAGATCGTCCAGGTCGCCGAGGTGCGCGTGCAGCTTCACCCAGTCGCCCTGCGCGCGACCGATCCTCGTCAGCTCCTGCCGGGCCCTGCCGAGGAGTTCGGCCGCGGCCGCCTCGTCGTCGCGGGCCCAGGCCAGGCGGCCGAGCACCAGCAGGAGGAAGGCGGCGAGCATGCGCTGCGGGTCCCGAGTGCGCCGCTCCATCAGGAGCAGCGCGCGCGAGAAGCAGGTCGCCGCGCGGTCGAGCCGGTCACGGCACAGGCTCTCCACCCCGTCGACGACGAGGGCGCACACCTGGGACAGCACGCCGGGGCCGAGGGCCGGTGCGCCCGGCAGGCCAGCGAGCGAGTGGTCAGCCTCCTGAAGGAGCCGCACGGCCTCGCGCCGCGTCGGGCGGGCCCCGCCCATCGACTCGGTGAGGACCAGGACGTGGTCCAGTACGCCGACGGCGTCCGCCGCCCGCCCCCGGGCGAGGAGGGCCGCGCCCAGCAGCAGGCAGGCGCGCGCCGTCTGCGGCCACAGGCCCGCCGCGGCGAAGACGGAGCGGCAGTCCTGGAGGAAGGCCAGCTCGCGCTCGGCCGTGGGCTGCCCGGACTCCAGGGCGAGCAGGGCGTTGCTCCCTGCCTTGACCAGCGTCTCGCGCGCGCCGGCCCGGCGGCAGTGCGTCCAGCTCTCCAGATACGAGGCGAGCCCGCGCGCGAGGTCACCGGACCGGCTGAGGGCCACGCCCAGGTTGAGGCGCACATGGCCGAGGAGGGCGTCGTCGGCCGCGGCCTGCTCGGTGGCGATCCGCAGGGCCCGCTCTCCGGTGCTGATCGCCTCGTCGTAGCGCTCCTCGTCCGCGTAGGCCAGACAGAGGCAGCCGAGCAGATAGCCCAGGGTGTCGGGGGCGGTGGTGCGCCGGAGCTGGGGCAGCTCGACGAGCTGGAGGTGAGCGATCCGCGCGTACGCGGGCATCCGTTCGAGCTCCGCGAAGTCCCGGGCGGGCGGGGGCGGCCTCATGTGCCCACCAGCGCGAAGGGCGCCCACAAGTAGGGGTGGGCGAAGGGCCGTTCGGGCACGCCGTCGGACGACAGGCGGCGCCGGACCCCCTCGGGAAGCCAGTCCAGGGCGAGCAGTGCGGACAGGGGCGCGGACCGCAGCCACAGCTGGGCCGCCCGCAGGGCCCGCGCGGGCGTGGGCGGTCCGGGCGGCGGTGCCGTGCCGGGGCCCGGCTCGGCGTCGAGGCCGAGGAGGCGCCGGTAGCAGGCGAGCATCAGCAGGACGGCTGCGCTGTCGCGGGCCTCCCACTGCGTGCAGACGACCCCGGCTCCGCCCGCGAGCATGATGCCCGTGGGCAGGCCGATCGCCTCGTCGGGCAGCCGGGCGTCGACCAGACCCGACTCGCAGGCGGACAGCGTCACGAGCCGGGCGCGCTCCAGCGGCCGGGGCCGGGCGTCCAGCAGATCGGCCAGGGTGACGCGGCCGCCGTCCAGGTCGAGCCCGGAGGCCAGCGGATCGCCGGGGTCGTAGGCGCCGTGGCAGGCCAGGTGCACATGGGTCGCGCGGGCCAGGCCGGTCAGCAGGTCCCGGGTCACGTGGTGGCCCTCGCCGACGGCGGCGAAGAGACGGGTGAGCGCCGCCGCCTCCGGTGCGGCCAGGAGGCCGCTGTCCGCACCGGAGGCGGAGGCCGCGACGAGGACCGGGACGGACGGCGCGGCCCCGGCCCGCCGCCGGGCCGCGCGCAGCAGCCGCACCGAGGGGGCGTAGGCCACGGAGTGCGTGGCGAGGAGCGGTTCGCCGGTCGCGGGCAGCGTCGCGGCGTGCAGCGGGAGGTGGGCCAGGGGCCCGCAGGCCACCACGGTCGCGCCCGCCGCCGCGGGGCCGAGGGCGGCGGCGAGCGGCGCGACCAGACGGCTGCCGAGCCGGGCCAGCAGGGGCCGCAGCCCGCGCCCGTCGGCGCGCGCGGCCCGGGCGACCGCCCGGGCCAGGCCGGTGGCCTCCCCGGCGGTGAGCGGGGACCACACGGCTTCGAGTCCCGGCCCGGCGTCGCTCCCGTGCCGGACGAGCAGCGACACGCTCCCGGCCGGGGCGCAGGCGACGCAGCACAGCGGCTCCCCGGGGCGGGCCGCGGCGCGGACGTCGGCCCACGTCGTGTCCCGGAGGAAGGTCTCCATGCCCGGCAGTTCCTGGATCCGCGCGACGGCGGCCGCCAGCGCGGCACGGGCCTCCCCGAGGAGCTCGCCGACCTCGTACTCGGCGGCCTCGACCTGCCGTCCGTCGCCCGCGGCGGAACGCGGCCTGCCCAGCTCGCGGTTGCGCGATTCGAGGGCCTGGACGGCCTCGGCGGCCCGTACGTACGCGGCGTGCGCCTCCGGGGCCGTCCAGGACACCTCCTTGAGCTGGGCCCGGTCCGGTGACAGCGCCAGATGGAAGGTGCGCGTCCGGCCCCGCTCCAGGCACAGCACCGCGTCCCTGAGCCGCCCCGCACGGGCGAGCGCGTACGCGGCCCGCTGGTGCAGATCGCCCGCCGCCCTGAGGTGGCGCTCCCGCGACGCGCTCACCAGGCAGGACCGGAACAGCTCGTCGTCGGCCGCCACGGCCTGCCCGTACGCGGCGCTCGCCCGGGTCCAGTCGTCCCGCTCGGCGAGGGCGTTCCCGAGGCCCGTCGCCACCTCGCGCAGCACCTCGGGACGGTCGTGCGCCCGGTCCACCGCCGCTTCGAGGGCCGACAGCTCAAGGGCCCGCAGCTCGGGCTCCCGGGTCGGGTCGAGGGCACGGCAGCGCCGGGCGGCGTCCGCCACCTGGCCGTGCGCGAGGGCGAGTTCCACCCGGGTCGGCAGTCCTTCGTAGGCGTCGACGGCCTCCCGCACATGGCGCAGGCCCCGCCGGGCCGTGGCCACCGGATCGCCGGTCGCGCCCCGCTCCGCCTGCCGGAGCAGGGCGACGCCGAGCTTGGTCGTGGAGCGGGCCCACAGCTGCGGCGTGCTGTCCTTGGGGCGGTCCGCGAGGGCGGCCCGGTGCAGCCGCACCTCCTCGTCGTACTCGCCGAGGGCGTGGGCGATGAGGGCCAGCTTGTCGCGCGTGCTGGACGCCTCGGTGCGGTCCCCGACGCGTTCGTAGATCCGCAGCGCGCGCAGCGCGTGCTCGCGGGCCCGGAGGTGGTTGTCCCGCCGGTCCCCGCGGGTCCGCTTGCACAGCGAGACCGCCAGCCTGGCCTGGGTGTTGGCCCACTGCTCGGGGTCGGTCTCCTCCGACTCGACCTCGTTGAGGCGCTCGTAGAGGCGGATCACCTGCTCCTGGTTCACGGCCGGGTCGCCCTGCTGCCGTACGTTGTACGCCCCCGCGAGGAGGCTCTGGGCGTCGCACCACAGGTATGGGGCGGCGGCGGGGTCGAGCCGTTCGACGACCGGCACCAGGAGGCCGATGGCCTCTTCGACCTCCTCGGGGCCCGACTGGGAGCCCCGTTCGATGAGCACGATCGCCAGTTCGGTGCGGGCCCGCGCCCACGTCTGCTCGGACGTCTCCGGCGTGACCGCCTCCAGGGCCGTGCGCAGATGCCGCGTCGCGTACTCCTGGTTGGCGCGGAAGTCGCCGATGGCCCGCCGGCCGTAGGCGCGCCCCACTTCGAGGTGGGCGACGGCCCGGGCCGTGGAGTCCTCGTCGTCGGTGAGGCCGCGGGCCGCGCGGAGCAGCAGCCCGATGCCGCGTTCGACGTCGATCACGTCGCCTTCGCGGCGCATGGCGCACAGGACCTGGCCCAGGCACATCCGGAGGGTGGCCCGCAGGTCCGGGTGGGCGTCGCCGTCGCCGAGCAGGTCGAGGCCCTGCTCGGCCAGGCGCACGAGCTCGTCGACGAGCGGTCCGTGGGTGACGGACCGGCCGAGGCCGGGCGGCCACGTCGCGGCGATCCGGGCGAGGACCTCCAGCACCCGCGCCGGTGGCGGCCCGTCCCCGGACTTGGCGAGGAACGAGCCCGACTCGTCGGCCGGGAGGTCGTCCGACACGTAGGAGCGCAGGAAGACGGACGCCGCATCGAAGGGCAGGCAGACGCTGCCGAACTCCTCCGCCTCCTCGGCGCTGACCGGGCCGAGCCGGTCCAGGAGGGCGTCCACATAGGTCTTCCGGTTCGCCTCGTCGGCCGTGGCCGAGGAGTCCGGCGGGCAGAAGAAGAACAGCTGCGGCACGGAGCGGCTGCCGTACACGAGCAGCGGAACGCCCCGGCGGGTCCTTTTCGCGCAGGCCGGACACGTGACCGCCGGGATCTCTCCGGCGATGACCTTCTCGACCAGATCCGGCCGCGCGTCGGCGTCGACGGCCATGTACGTCTCGTCGTCCGCCGACGCGCCGCAGTCCTCGCAGTTCCAGCGGAACCGCAGGACGGACGAATAGTCCATCGTTCCCCCCGAGAGCGCTCGCCCCACCCCCCGGCGCGAGCCCGTCCCTTCCCCTGGGGAGGAACGGTAGGGCCGGGCGCCGAGGGTGTCCAAGGCATGCGACAGGACGGGCATGCCGGAGTACTATCCGCGCTCCCGTCGCCGCGCCGTGTCGAGCCGGGTGGGCGGCAGGAACTCCCGTACGTACGTGCGCTCCCAGCACGCGCCCGTCGCGCGCAGCTCGCGCCAGGTGGTGTAGCGGTAGCGGTAGAGCCGGGCCCGCACGTACCGCGGCGGCCGGTCGGGGAAGGGGCAGTGGCGCAGCAGCCGCAGGGTGTCGCGGTCGCCCTCCAGGAGCCGTTCCACCAGCGGTCCGAACCAGGCGCGCGCGTACGCGGGGGAGAGCCCGGCGAACCACATCAGCCAGTCGAGCCGCAGATGGTACGGGGCGAACTGGCGCGGCCAGCGGCGCGGGTCGCCCGGCTTGCCCTTGAACTCGTACGCGCGCCACACGGAGTCCCGCCGGGGCGCCTCGTCCGCCGTGCCCTCGACGACCACTTCCTGGCGGACCCGGCTGACGCTGCCGAACGCGCCGTAGGCGTTGACCAGGTGCAGCGGGTCGAAGGAGGTGTTCATGACCTGTCGCCGCGACAGCATGTTGCGCGCCGGGCGGTGGCTCAGGGCGAGCAGCGCGACGGTGACGGCGATGACGAGGACCTCGTACCAGAGCGGGGGAGCGGCGAGGTGCGGGGGCGGGTCCGCCGCGTCGCCGAGGAAGAGGCGGAAGTCGACGGCGGACAGGGCGAGCGCGACCGTCAGCCAGTTCAGCCAGGAGAAGTTGCCGGAGAGCACCAGCCACAGCTGGGTGGCGGCCATCAGGCAGGCCGCGCCCGTCGCCACCGGCTGCGGGGTGAACAGGAGGAAGGGGACGACGAGTTGGGTGACGTGGTTGGCCGCGGCCTCCGCGCGGTGCAGCGGGCGCGGCAGATGGTGGAAGAACCAGCTCAGCGGCCCCGGCATCGGCTGGGTCTCGTGGTGGAAGTACAGACAGGTGAGCCTGCGCCAGCAGGCGTCCCCGCGCATCTTGATCAGGCCCGCCCCGAACTCGACGCGGAACAGGACCCAGCGCAGCAGGAACAGGACGAGGACCGGCGGCGCGACGTCGTCCCCCGCCAGGAACACGGCGAGGAAGCCGACTTCGAGGAGCAGCGACTCCCAGCCGAAGGCGTACCAGGTCTGCCCCACGTTCACGACGGACTGGTACAGGACCCACGGCAGCAGCCAGAGCGCCATCGCGGCCCCGAGCGGCAGCCGTCCGTCCACGCCCGCGAGGAGCGCCGCGGAGACCGCGCAGCCCGCCCAGGCGCAGCCCGCGAAGAACCGGTCCGAGTAGTGCAGCTGGAACAGGCTCGGCGCGGCCCGGAACGGCACCCGCGCGACGAACCGGGGCACCGGCAGCATCCCGCGCTCGCCGATGAGGGCGCGGAACTGCAGCGCCGCGCCGAGGAAGGCGACGAGGTAGACCGCGGCGAGCGCCCGCTGGAAGACCAGACGGCTCAGCCAGTACCCGTCCGCCGTGAACCACTCCACCTCACCATTGTGACGCTGAGTGAGCCACCGGTCCCGTCGGCTCCGCGGCGCGCGGCCGCCTAGGGCGTCACGAGCCCCGCCTCGTACGCGATGATCACCAGCTGCACCCGGTCGCGCGCCCCCAGCTTGGCGAGCAGCCGGGTCACATACGTCTTCGCCGTGGCCACGCTGATGCACAGGCGCTCGGCTATCTCGGTGTTGGACAGGCCGCCGCCGACGAGCGTGAGCACCTCGCGCTCCCGCTCGGTGATGCCCGTGACCTCCCGGGCCGGGGCGGCCACGGCCCGGGGGCGGACCGCGAACTCCTTGATGAGGCGGCCGGTGACGCTCGGCGCGATCAGGCCGTCCCCGGCCGCGACCACCCGCACCGCGCCCAGGATGTCGTCGAGTGCCATGTCCTTGACCAGGAACCCCGACGCACCGGCGCGCAGCGCCCCGTACACGTACTCGTCGTCGTCGAACGTCGTCAGGACGACGACCCTGGTGGCGCCCCCGGCCGCGGTGATCCGGCCGGTGGCCTCGATGCCGTCCACGCCGGGCATGCGGATGTCCATCACCACGACGTCGGGCGCGAGTTCCGCGGCGAGCCGGACGGCCTCGGCGCCGTCCCCGGCCTCGCCGACCACGTCGAGCCCCTCGGCCTCGGCGATGACCATGCTGAGGGCCGTGCGCACCAGGGGCTGGTCGTCGACGAGCAGCACGCGGACCGTCATCGCGCACCCGCCGGGACCGGGAGGCGGGCCGCGACCCGGAATCCGCCGCCTGGGCAGGGCCGCGCGGAGAAGTCGCCGTGCAGCAGGCTCACCCGCTCCCGCATGCCGAGCAGCCCGTAGCCGGAGCCCTGGCCGTCCGCGCCGCCGGTGCCCCTGCCCTCGTCCACCACTTCGATCCGCAGCTCCTTGCTGTGCCGCTCCACGGTCACCCGGCAGGACGCGGTGCCCGCGTGCCGCACCACGTTGGTGACCGCCTCCTGGATGATCCGGTACGCCGACACGTCGACCTCCGGCGGCAGCGGCCGGGGCGGCCCCAGCCAGCGCACGTCGACGCGGACCCCGGCGGCCGTCGTCCGGGCGGCGAGCCGGTTGACGTCCGCGAGGCCCGGGCTCGGGTCGAGCGGCGCCGCGTCGGCGGCCCCGCCCGGCTCGGCCTGCCGCAGCGCGCCGAGCATCCGGCGCAGACCCGAGAGGGTGTCGCGGCTCGCGGTCTCCACCGCGCCGAGGGCGTCGCGGGCGAGCTCGGGCCGGGTGTCGATGACGCGCCGGGCGGCACCGGCCTGGAGGGCGACGATGCCGATGGTGTGCGCGACCATGTCGTGCAGTTCGCGCGCGATCCGCAGCCGTTCGGCGGTGACCGCCTGCGCGGCCGCCTGGGCGCGCACCTGCTCGGCGTGCGCGCGGGACTCGTGCGTGGCCCGGCCGAGCAGCCAGGCGATGACGGCGGTGAGCGCGACGGTCAGCTCGGCGGAGGTGCCGACGACCCAGCCGCTCAGGAGCCGTACGCCGAGATAGGCGGCCAGCGTGCCGAGCGCCATGGCCAGGGCCACGGCCCCGGTCCCGCGCGGCCGGAACGCGGCGACGAAGTACAGGGCGACGTCGACCGCGAGGAACTGCAGCAGCGGGATCTCGCCCACGCTCAGCGGCATCGCCCCCAGGGCGGAACCGGCGAGCAGCAGCGTGAGGCCCCGCAGCGGTCGGCGCTCGACGCGGACGCAGCCCCACAGCGTGACGGCGGTGGCGAGCGCGAGGGTCACCAGGCCGTCCCACCGGAAGAGCAGCACGCCCGGCCAGACGGACGGCTGTGACTCGCCGGGGAGGCGGAACCGGAAGAGGAAGGTGAGCGCCGAGCCCGCGCACCAGGCGAGCGCCATCCAGGTGGCCGGGGAATGGCGCTTGAGCAGGGGCGGAGCCGATGTCGCGGACATGCCCGGCATCGTAGCCAGATGATCGACAACGGGCATCGGACCAGGGGTGTACACCCCCGGTCGACACCCGGGCCCCGCCAAGTGTCAGCCCCGGTCCGATGCCGGACGGCCCCCGTCGGCGGCACCGTTGTCCCCATGATCGAAGTCATGGAGCTGACGAAGCGGTACGGCCCCACCACGGCCGTCGACGACCTGACGTTCAGCGTGCGCCCCGGCCGCGTCACCGGGTTCCTCGGGCCGAACGGGGCGGGCAAGTCCACCACCCTGCGGATGATCCTCGGCCTGAACGACCCGACGTCGGGCTCCGTCACCGTCGGCGGCCGCCCCTTCCGCGAACGGCCGCGGGGCCTGCGCCACGTGGGCGCGCTGCTCGACGCGGGGGACGTGCACGGCGGCCGCACCGCCGCCGCGCACCTGGCGGTCCTCGCCCGCTCCAACCGCATTCCGCGCCGCCGCGTCGACGAGGTCCTCGCCGACGTCGGCCTCACCGGAGCGGCCCGGCGCCGCATCGGCGGCTTCTCGCTCGGCATGAAGCAGCGCGTGGGCATCGCCGCCGCGCTGCTCGGCGACCCGCCGGTGCTGCTGTTCGACGAGCCGCTCAACGGCCTCGACCCGGAAGGCGTGCTGTGGGTGCGCGGCCTGTTCCGGCGCCTGGCCGACGAGGGGCGCACCGTCTTCGTCTCCAGCCATCTGATGTCCGAGATGGAGCACACCGCCGACGACCTCGTCGTCATCGGCCGCGGGCGGCTCATCGCGGCCGAGAGCCTGGAGCGGTTCGCGGCCCGCGGCACCGGAGCGGGCGTGCGGGTGCGCACGCCCCGCGCGGCGGACCTCGCCGAGGTGCTGACCGCCGAGGGCGCGGCGGTGCGGCGGGACGGCCCGCGCCTGACCGTCACCGGCCTCGACGCGGGCCGGGTCGGCGACCTGGCCTGCCGCCACGCCCTGCCGCTGCACGAACTGGTGGCCCACCAGGCCTCCTTGGAGGACGCCTTCATGGAACTCACCGCGGACAGCGCGGAATTCCGCACCGGCGACGCCTCGCCCGCCACCGGCCACCCCGGGCCCGACGCCGACGCCGCCACTGGCACTGTCGAGGCCCCAGCCCGCACCGGCGAAGCCCCGTCCCGTACCGGCGGCCCCGTCGCCCCCGTCGCCCCCACCGGAGAGACCCGATGACCGCGCATCCGACCCTGCCCCGTGACGCCGCCGTCGAGGCGCCCGCCGAGCCCCGTGCCCGCTTCCGTGACCTGCTCGCCGCCGAGTGGCTCAAGCTGTGGTCGCTGCGCTCCACCCCGTGGACGTACGCGGTCGTCCTCCTCTCCGTCGTGGGCTTCAACGCCGGTACGGCCTACGACACCTACCGCTACTGGACGGCCCGCGACGCGCGGAGCCGGGCCGACTTCGTCCAGGACGGCATCGCGCTCCAGGAGGCCTTCACTGGCAACGCCGCCACGATCCTCGTGCTCGCGGCCGGAGCCGTCGGCGCCATCACCGTGACCGGTGAGTACGGCACCGGGCTCATCCGCACGACGTTCGCGGCCGTCCCGGCGCGCCGGTCCGTGATGGCGGCCAAGGCGGCCGTCCTCGCCGCCGTCACGACCGTGCTCGGCGCGCTGATCGCGGTGACGTCCTTCGCCACCACCCAGGCGATCCTGTCCGGCCGCGACCTCGGCGTCCCCTTCGACCACCCCGGCGCCCTCCGCGTCATCACGGCCTCGGCGCTGCTGCTGCCCGTGGGGGCGCTCACGGGCATGGCGATCGGCACGCTGGTGCGGCACATGGGCACGACGATCGTCCTGAGCGTCGTCACGCTCCTCATCCTGCCCGTGGTCTTCACCTCCGACCGGTACTGGTCCGCGGTGGTGTCGCACACCATGCCGCTGGAGGCCTGGCAGCGCCTGACGCAGCCGCACACCTTCGTGACGCCGTTCCCGTGGTCGACGGGCGGCGCGTGGACGGTGTACGCGGTCTGGACCGCGGCGGCGGTGCTGATCACGGTGGCGGGGGTGCACCGCAGGGACCAGTGACCGGGCCCGGTGCCCTTGAGCGATGAGCGGGAGCGGCAGCCGGGGGGCGGGGCCTGCGGCGCGCCCGCCCCAGCCCGCGCTACCGCCGGCTCGGACCCCGCTCGGCCTGGGTGCCTGGCCCGTCCCGGGCTCCTGCTCGTCCTGCGCCCTCCGGGCCGGTGTCGGTCGCGCGCGGGGGTCCGGCCCCGCTGCTCGCCCGCCCTCTCGTGCGGGGGTCGTGCTCGGCATGCGCGCAGGGGCCTGTTCGGGGCCCCGCCCCGTGCTGCTGCCCCTCCCCGCCCCCGGGGCCCCGCTCCGCTTGCGGGTCGTCCGGTCCCGGTCCAGACAATAGGGGGCAATCTGCCCGGCGACAGGCGGGAGACACCCGTGGGCGCGACGCTCCGCACGTACGCGACGACCTTCGCGGCAGCCGTGGTCCTGGCGGCCTCGGGCTGCTCCGGAGGCGACGGCGACACCACCACCAAGGACACCGCCGAGAGCGGGCGCGAGCTGTTCCTCCAGCCCGTCGCCGCCCAGGGGCCCGACCCGTTCACCGCGTCCACTGCCAGGGCCGCCGCGAGCCCCCCGCCCGTCACCCGTTCGCCGCAGCCCTCGCCCACCGGATCCGCCTCGCCCACCGACCAGGGCCTGCGCTCCCTCGCGGGCGGCACACCGGGCCTGTACGGCGGCACGCACCGGCTCGGCAGCTGCGACGTCGGCCGGCAGATCGACTTCCTCACCGCGGACCGGGCCAAGGCCGCCGCCTTCGCCGAGGCGTCGGGCATCGCGCGGACCGGCGTCCCCGCGTATCTGCGCGGCCTCACGCCCGTCGTGCTGCGCGCCGACACCCGGATCACCAACCACGGCTACCGCGACGGGCACGCCAACAGCTTCCAGTCCGTGCTCCAGGCGGGCACCGCCGTCCTCGTCGACGACCGCGGCCTGCCCCGGGTGCGCTGCGCCTGCGGCAACCCGCTGAAACCGCCCGTCGCCTTCCGTCAGGCCCCGCGCCACAGCGGCGAGCCCTGGAGCGGCTACCGGCCCACCCAGGTGATCATCGTGACCCCGGCACCCCGCCCGATCACCCACATCACGATCATCAACATCGTCAACAACACCTGGATCGAGCGGCGGACCGGCGACGAGGACGGCGGCGACGACCGCCCCGTACCGCCCCCGGACCCGACCCCCACCGGCCCCACGGACCCGACCTCGCCCGACGGGACGACACCGGAGGAGACCTCGCCCGACGCGACCTCGCCCGACGAGAGCAGCCAGGAGCCCGACCCCACCGGCTCGGACGGCAGCCTGGAGCCCGACGGCACCGACGAAGGCACCGCCCCCGGCGAGGACACCACGTCCACGGACTGCCCCACGCCCGGCACCCCCACCCCCGAGGACGCCGTCCCGTCCCCGCTCCCGCCCGGCTGCCCCTCGCCCTCCGACCCGCTCCTGGAGCCGGACACCCCGACGCCGCCCGACGACACCGACGTGGTGCCGCCGCCCGGCCAGGACACCGGGCCCGGCATCGGCGGGGAGACGGTGCCGGACGCCCCCGGCCTGCCGGACGCCCCCACCGGCCCCGACACCTTCGCCGGATGACCCGCGACGACCGCCGCCAGCAGGGACGACGCCGTGCACATGCGGCCGTCCCCGCGGGCGCCTAGCGTTGGCCCATGGACGCGGGCACGGAAGGTGTCGAGGCGACCGTGCGGCGCTGCTGCGACGGCTCCGCATCCGCCGCCACCCGCTGTTTCCTCGCCAGGTACGGGCCCGGACTCGGCATGGGCAGCTTCGACTGGGACCTGGGCAGCAGGCTGCTGTTCCTGGACGAGGAGGCCCTCGCCCTGTTCGACCTGCGCCCCGAGGAATTCGACAACCGGCCCGAGAGCCTCGCCGGGCGGGTCCTGCCCGTCGAGGCCCACCGCCTCGACAGCCAGGTCTCGCAGGCCATGAAGGACGGCAGCCTCAACTACGGCGCGTACTTCCGCGTCCGCCGCCGCGACGGCACCCTCAACTGGACCCACACCCAGGGCCACATCCTGCGCGACGCCACCGGCCGCCCGCTGCGCATCGTCGGCATCGTGCGCGACGCCACCCGCGAGCTCAGCGAGCGGACGGCCCACCGCGAACGCGTCGAGGCCGAGGCGGACCGGCGTCGCCGTACGAGCATCGTGCGGAACACCACGGCGGCCCTCGCCCACGCCCGGACCGTCGCCGACGTCATCGACGTCCTCAAGGACCGGCACGGCCTGGCCAACCTCGGCGCGTCGAACATCGTCATGGGCCTCGTCGAGTCCGGGCGGATCCGCCTCGTCGCCGAGGGCCCGTCCGGCAGTTACGTGCCCGGCACCCGCGTCACCCGGGTCGACGAGCCGTACCCGATGAGCGAGACCGTGCGCACGCTCTCGCCGCGCTTCATCGAGTCGCCGGACGACTTCGCGTCCTCGTACCCGATCCTGTGGCCGCACATCGAGCACCTGGGCATCACGGCCGCCGCCTATCTGCCGCTGATCGCGCAGGCCCGGCCCATCGGCGCGCTCGGCCTGCTCTACCAGGACAGGACCGGCTTCACCGACGAGGAGCGCAACGTCATCGTGGCGCTCGGCAGCAGCATCGCGCAGAGCCTGCAACGGGCCATGTTCTACGAACAGGAGAAGGACCTCGCGCAAGGGCTCCAGCAGGCCATGCTGCCGCGCACCATCCCCGGCGTGCCCGGCGCCGACATCGCCGTGCGCTACCGCAGCGCGGCGCTCGGCCGCGACATCGGCGGCGACTGGTACGACGTCATCCCGCTGCCCGGCGGCCGCGTCGGCGCCGTCATCGGAGACGTCCAGGGCCACGACACGCACGCCGCCGCCGTCATGGGCCAACTGCGCATCGTGCTGCGCGCGTACGCCGCCGAGGGCCACACCCCCGCCACCGTCGTGGCCCGCGCCTCCGGCTTCCTGCACGAGCTGGACACCGACCGCTTCGCCACCTGTCTGTACGCCGAGGCCGACCTGTCCACCGGCGTGGTCCAGTTGGTGCGCGCCGGGCACATCGACCCGCTGCTCCAGCTCACCGACGGCACCTGCCGCCGGGTGCCCGTCGACGGGGGCCTGCCGCTCGGCCTCTCCGCCGAGTTCGGGCGGCTCGACTACCCCGTCACGACCCTCGAACTCGACCCCGGCCAGACCTTGTTGCTCTACACCGACGGCCTCGTCGAGGAGCCCGGCGCCGACCTCGACGACGGCACCCGGGCCCTGGCCGAGCTCGTCAGCACCGGCCCGCGCGACCTGGAGCACCTCGCCGACCTGCTGTCCGGCAGCGTCGACGACGGCAGGGGCGACGACGACACGGCCCTGCTCCTGCTGCGCCGCGTCGCGGTGGACGCGCCGCGCTCCGGCGGACGGCTCCAGCAGCACGTCGCGCCCGGCGACCCCGACGGCCTCGCCGAGGCCCGGCACATGATCCGCGCGGCCGTCCGCGCCTGGGGTGCGCGGGGCCGGGCCGACGAGATCGAACTCGCCGCCGACGAGCTGATCACCAACGCCCTCATGCACACCGACGGGCCCGCCGTCGTCACCCTGCGCGTCGTCAGCGGCGGCGACCGGCGCCTTCGCGTCGACGTCGAGGACTCCTCCAGCGCCCTGCCGCGCCTGCGCGAGGCCTCCGACGACGGCGTCTCCGGGCGCGGCTTGCTGCTCGTGGACCGGCTCGCGGACGTGTGGGGCGTGGACTCGCGGGGGAGCGGCAAGTGCGTGTGGTGCGAGTTCGTCGTCCCGGCGCGGGGCGCGGACTGACCGCGGGGCGTGAAGGAGATCACAGCGCCGGATGGTCACGCTTTCCCGGCGCGGTGTGTCTCGATGGGCGGTCAGGAAAGGAGCCGCATGGCCGAGGACGCCTTCACCGCACACCGCCCGCTGCTGTTCACCATCGCCTACGAGATGCTCGGCAGCGCCGACGACGCCGAGGACGTGCTCCAGGAGAGCTATCTGCGCTGGAGCGCGGTCGACCCGGCGGACGTCGCGCACCCGCGCGCCTATCTGGTCCGCGTGGTGACCCGGCAGGCCCTCAACCACCTGCGCTCGGTCCGGGCGCGGCGCGAGGACTACGTCGGCCCCTGGCTGCCCGAGCCGATCCGCACCGCGCCCGAGGTCAGCGACGACGCGATCCTGGCCGAGTCGGTGTCGATGGCCATGATGCTGGTCCTTGAGACCCTGAACCCCACCGAGCGCGCGGTGTTCGTGCTGCACGACGTGTTCGGCTACACGCACGGCGAAGTCGCCGCCTCGATCGGCAAGTCCGAGGTCACCGTGCGGCAGATCGCCCACCGTGCCCGCCGCCACGTGCACGCGCGGCGCCGCCGCTTCGAGCCCGGCTCCGCCGCGACCCGCGACGTCGTACGGCGCTTCCTGCTCGCCACGGCGGGCGGCGAGGTGCAGCCGCTGATGGACCTCCTCGCGCCCGACGTCGTGGTGCTCTCCGACGGCGGCGGCAAGGCCGTCGCCGCCCGCCGCCCGATCACGGGCCGCGAGGACGTCGCCCGCTTCGCCCTCGGCGTGGCCCGCGCGGGCACCGATACGACCCGCTTCGAGCACGCCACCTACAACGGCATGCCCGCGGCCCGGTTCGTCGTCGACGGCGCGCTCGACTGGCTGCTCGCCTTCGAGATCCACGACGGCCGGATCACCGGCCTGTACGGCATGCGCAACCCCGACAAGCTGCACCGCGCCGGGACGGTGCGCGCCCTCGACAGGGGAGAGCGGACCCGGCCCGCGGATGCGGCGGGCGCCCCACGGCGTGAGGATGCCGGGAGGGGCCCGCGGCGCGACGAGAGGTGAGCGATGCCGGAACTGCCGGAGGTCGAGGCGCTGCGGGAGTTCCTCGGCGGCGAGCTGACCGGCCACGAGATCGTCCGCGTGCTGCCCGTCGCGGTGAGCGTCCTGAAGACGTACGACCCCCCGGTGACGGCGCTCGAAGGCCGGACCGTCACCGGGGTCGCCCGCCACGGCAAGTTCCTGGCCGTCGAGGCGGACGGGCTGTGGCTCGTCACGCATCTGGCGCGGGCGGGCTGGCTGCGCTGGCAGGACCCGCTGCCGAGCGGCGCGCCCCGGCCGGGCAAGGGACCGCTCGCGCTGCGCGTGGCCCTGGAGACCGGCGCGGGCTTCGACCTGACGGAGGCGGGGACGCAGAAGCGCCTCGCGGTGTACGTGACGGACGCGCCCGCCGCCCTCCCCGGCATCGCCCGCCTGGGCCCCGACCCGCTGGCCGCCGACTTCACCGAGGACCGCCTCGCGCACCTGCTGGCCGCCGAGGGGCGGCAGCTCAAGGGCGCGCTGCGCGACCAGAGCCTGATCGCGGGCATCGGCAACGCCTACAGCGACGAGATCCTGCACGCGGCCCGCATGTCCCCCTTCAAGCACGCGGACCGGCTCACCGCCGAGGAGACGAGCCGCCTGTACGCCGCCCTGCGCGCCACCCTCACCGAGGCCGTGGCGCGCGCCCACGGTCTGGCCGCCGCCCGGCTGAAGGCGGAGAAGAAGTCGGGGCTGCGCGTGCACGGCCGTACCGGCGAGCCGTGCCCGGTCTGCGGCGACACCATCCGTGAGGTGTCCTTCGCGGACTCGTCCCTCCAGTACTGCCCGACGTGCCAGACGGGCGGCAAGGCCCTGGCCGACCGCCGCACCTCGCGGTTCCTGAAGTAGCCCGCGCGAAGCGGCCCGCGCCCGGCGCGGCGCAGGGGGCGGCGGAGAGGCAACCCCGGTCCCCTGTGCCGGGGTTGCCCCACGTCAGTGGGGGCGCAGGGTGAGCAGCCTGGCGCCGCCCGCGGCCCGTACCTCGAAGCGCTCGATGCGGTCGGGGCCCAGCCCCGTACCGCCGTGGGTCGTCAGGGCCTGCCCCGGACCCCGCCACGTCGTCACGGTCTCCTCGGCGCCGTCGCGCCCGACGGCGACGAGCGCGCAGACGCGCCGCCCCGCCGTGTCCCGCACCCGCAGGTCGACCGCGGTGCCCCCGGCGGCGGCGCGCGCGGTGAGCACGGCCGTCAGCTCGCCGTGCGCGTCGGTGGCCGCGGCGCGCAGCGGGGCGGGGCCGTCCGCGGTGAGCACGGCCGCCGCGGGGGCGGCGACGGCGAGCGCAAGACCGGCCGCGAGGGCCCCGAGCCACCGCCTGCGCCGGACCCGGCGGCAGCGCGCGGCCTCGCCGACGAGCCGGTCGAGCAGCAGCGGGCCGGGCACGGGCGGCAGCTCGCGGCCGTGGGCGCGCAGCAGCCGGGCGGGCAGGGCGAGGTCGTCCACGCCTGCCCGGCAGCGCGGGCAGTCCTCGAGGTGGCCCTCGAAGCGGAAGGCGTCCGCCGGGTCGAGGACGCCGAGCGCGTAGGCTCCGGCGTCGCGGTGCCGCTCCAGGGACCTCATGGCGTTCCTTGTCGGTGGGGGTGCTCCGTGCTGCCCTTGGGTACGGAATCGGCCACCGCATCGCTCAACGGACCCGCCGGCCCACCGGTCGCCCGCGCGCGGCACGGCACCGGGGCGGCCGCGCACGGCCCCGCCGGTGCCCGCCGCCGGGCGGTCAGAACAGCTGGATCGCCAGGTGGCCGAGCGGCAGGCCCAGCTGCCACGCCGGGGTCCACACCTTCGGCACGTCGTCCTCGCCGGGCCCGGGGCCGCCGCCGGGCACCGCGTCCAGGTCCGGCGCGAGGAGTTCGGTCTCCTCCAGCCAGCGCCACGCGGCCTCGGCGAGCACGAGGTCGGGCGCGGGCCCGCGCGCGGCCATCGCGTCGGCGGTGACCCCGTCCATGCGCTCGCGCACCCACTCCTGCCACGCCGTGTCGTGGGCCGTCAGGGACAGCCAGGTCTCCAGCTGCGAGACCACGCGGATGCCGGACAGCTCGCCGCGCGTGTCCGACAGGAAGATGGTGAGCGCGAGCGCGTCGCGCCCCGCCCTGTACTCGAACGACGTGGGCGGCATCAGGTCGCCCGTGCGCAGCAGTTCGTCCGCGATGTACTCGGCGTACAGCCACGCCATCGGCACCGTCAGCTCGTCTCCGCTGGGGCCTCCGGTGCCGCCCGTGCTCTCGTGCAGCATCACGCTCCGCCTTCCTAGCTTTCGAGGCTCCGTGTGTGCGTCACCGGCTGCTGGCCCCCCAACCCGGAACACGGATGAGCCAAGACGATTACCCAACGGGGGTACTGAGCAAGGCGCTTTACTGAGCCTTGACCATGCGTGCGGTTTCGTCGCAGGTCGGCGGCTCTGTGTTTTTCCCCTCAGATCACTCTGTGTTGAGGTCCGTTTCAGTGATATGAGCGGCATCGGTCCTTGGGTGAACCCTTCATCCCGCTCTGTGTCTGTTTATCTGATTTCCCCTCATATGCTCCTCTCTCAGGGAAGACAGGCCGATGACACAGCGCACCCGGGCCGCCGCCCCGTACCCGCTCTCCTCCCGCCGGGCCCTGGCCCTCCTCGCGGCCGCGGTGGCCGCCGTCACCACGGCCTGCGGCGCCCCCGCCGCGCCGGACCACGACGAGCGGCGGGCCTCCCGCCGCCCGCCCGCGCCCGCCCTGTCCGCGGCGGGCGGCAGCACGGGCGGGGCCCGGCCCTTCACGCTCGTGGCCTCCGGCGACGTCCTGCCGCACTCCTCGATCATCCGCACCGCCCGGGCGGACGCGGGCGGCGAGGGCTACGACTTCGCGCCGATGCTCGCGGGCGCCCGGCCCGTCGTCTCCCGCGCGGACCTGGCGATCTGTCACATGGAGACGGTGTACGGCGCGAACGGCGACTACACCGGCTACCCCACCTTCAAGTCCCCGCCCCAGGTGGCCACCGGCCTCAAGGCGACCGGCTACGACGCCTGCTCCACCGCCTCCAACCACACCCTGGACGCCGGGACCCCCGGCATCCACCGCACCCTCGCCGCGCTCGACAAGGCCGGGATCAAACACTCCGGTTCGGGCCGCACCGCCACCGAGGGCCGCTCGCCCGCCTGGCTGCGCGCGGGCGGCGCGAAGGTCGCCCAGCTGTCCTACACGTACGGCACGAACGACATCCCGCTGCCCAAGGGCAGGCCCTGGTCGGTGAACCTCATCGACCGCGCACGCATCCTCGCCGACGCGCGCGCCGCCCGGACGGCGGGTGCCGACGTGGTCGTCGTCTCGCTGCACTGGGGCACCGAGTGGCAGGACGCGCCCGACCGCCGGCAGTTGCGCCTGAGCCGCGCACTCACGGCCGCGCGCACGGCGGGCCGCCCCGACATCGACCTGATCCTCGGCACCCACGCCCACGTCCCGCAGGCGTACCAGAAGGTCAACGGCACCTGGGTGATCTACGGCATGGGCGATCAGATCGCGGGCGACATGATCAACCACGAGGGCGCCCACGACCCGCGCGGCAACCAGGGCACCATCGGCCGCTTCACCTTCGCCCCGCCCGCCGCGCCCGGCGGCCGCTGGGAGGTGACGAAGGCCGAGTTCGTCCCGCACTGGTTCGACACGGGAGCCGGACGCGTCGTCAACCTCAACGCAGCCCTGGACCGGGGCGCCGACGTACGGGACGTGCGCGACCGCATCCGCCGCGTCGTGCTCAGCCGGGGCGCCGCCGCGGACGGCCTGGTGATGGGGAAGTGAGGGCCGCCCCCTGAGGCCGCCGGGGCGCGGGCCTCGACCACGCGTCCCACGATTCCGGCCTCGGGGTGGCTTTTCCCCGTCAATCACGGGTAAAGCGCCCCCCTCGGCGCCCGGTGGTGGCTATCCAAGAAGGGTGGGGGGGACGTCCGGCGCCGCGCCGGGGCCACACCTGACGGGAGGCCTGCCGGGTGAGCATGTCGATCAACGTGGCGTTCCTGCTGGCCGTCGTCATCGTGCTGCGCCTGCGCGGCCACGCGCTGACCGGCGGCCGGCCGGGGGACCTGCTGATGGCGGGCGTGGTGCTGCTGTTCGTCGTGCTCGTCGTCCCGACCGACCTCGGACAGTGGGTGATCGACTTCGTGAGCACCGTCGTCGGGGGGCTCGCGGGCGCCGTCGCGGACCTGCTCACCCCCTGACGGTGCTCACGCGACCGGACCGGAACCCCGCTCGCTCTTCGCGAGCTCCGACTTGCGGTACGAGTACCCGAAGTACACCCCCAGGCCCACCACGAACCACACCGCGAAGCGGACCCAGGTCTGCCACTCCAGGAACGTGATGAGCCAGATCGAGAAGACCACGCCGATCGCGGGCACCACCGGCATCCCCGGGCAGCGGAACGTGCGCGGCAGGTCGGGCTGCTTGTACCGCAGCACGATCACCGCGACGCACACCACGACGAAGGCCAGCAGGATGCCGATGTTGGTCAGCTCCGCCGCCTCGCCGATCGGCAGGAAACCGGCGATCGCGGCCGAGGCGAACCCGACGATCCACGTCACGCGCGTGGGCACGTGCCGCGTCGGGTGCGTCTTGGCGAACCACTTCGGAAGCAGCCCGTCGCGGCTCATCGAGAACCACACGCGCGTGCAGCCCAGCATGAAGGTGAACATCACCGTGAGGATGCCGATGATCGCGCCCACCGCGATCACGTCCGCGAGTCCGCTCAGGCCCACCGCCTTGAACGCCGAGGAGAAGCCGCTCTCGGGGTCGATGTCCTTGTAGTCCTGCATGCCCGTCAGGACCAGGCAGGCCAGGACGTACAGGACCATCGAGATCGCCAGCGAGTACAGGATGGCCTTCGGCATGTGGCGCTGCGCGTCCTTGGACTCCTCGGCGGCCGTGCTCATCGCGTCGTACCCGAAGACCGCGAAGAACACCGTGGCCGCGCCCGTGAACGCGCCGCTGACGCCGAACGGGAAGAACGGCGAGTAGTTGCCGGTCTCGACGTGGAAGAAGCCGACGCCGATGACGAGCAGGACCACGAGCACCTTCAGGACCACGACGATCATCTCGAAGCGCGCCGCGTTCTTGATCCCGAGGGTGAGCATGTACGCGATGAACAGACACAGGACCGCGGCGAACAGGTCGACCTTGTGGCCGTCGCCGGTGCCGGGCGCGCCCAGCATCCAGGTGGGCAGGTCCGCGCCCATCTCGCCCAGCAGGAAGTTGAAGTACCCGGAGATGCCGATCGCGACCACCGCCACGATCGCCGTGTACTCCAGGAGCAGGTCCCAGCCGATGAACCAGCCGGTGATCTCGCCGAGCACCGCGTAGCCGTAGGTGTAGGCCGAGCCCGCCTTGGGGATCAGGCCCGCGAACTCCGCGTAGGAGAACGCCGCGGCGGCGCTGGCGACGCCCGCGATGAGGAACGAGATGAGGACCGCGGGCCCGGCCTTCTCGTTCGCGACGGTACCGGCGAGCGTGAAGATCCCGGCGCCGATGATGCCGCCCACGCCGATCGCCGTGAGCTGCCACAGACCGAGGGTGCGGGTGAGCTGGGTGCCCCCGCCGCCCGCCTCGGTGTCTTCGATGTGCTCGATGGGCTTGCGCCGCAGGACGCCCTGCCCCATCCGTAGTCCGGCCATGAGCCTCACCTCTTCGCTGGCGGCGGTCGGCTGCTGGCGGATCATCCTGGCTCAGGCGCACCCGGCGCGGAAGACACCACGCACCACGCGTCGGCGCGCCCCCTTCGCACGGGCGAGGTTCCCCCGGTCGGCCCTACGGCACCACGGTGACCGGCCAGCGCCCCGCCTTCACCAGGCGCACCGCGACCGAACCGACGATGCGGTGGCCCGCCTGCTCGGACGCGCCGACCACGACGGCGTCGGCCGTGAGCTCGTCGGCGGCCGTGACCAGGCCGTTGTACGGGTCGCCGCGGAAGGTGTGGAACTCCCAGCGCACGTCGAATATGCCCTTCACGCGCTCCGTGGCGTCCCGGATCTCGGCGATCAGGCCCTCGGCGATCTCGTCGGTGGTCTCCGCGACCGGGGCCCCGAGGGCCGCGCCCGCCGCGAGCACCGGCTGGACGTACACCACGGCGAGCAGCGCCCGCTGCCGCCGGGCCAGGCCACCGGCATATGCCGCGGCGCGGAGCGAGGAATCCGAGCCGTCGACCCCGACGACGATCACCTTGGGGCCGTCGGTGCCCCGCTCGAACTGCTGGGACGGCTGCTGCGTGGGCTCTTCGGTCACGCTTCCGAGGCTATCGGAGGACCCGGTTCCGGGGATCGGCGGCCTCTTCGGGCTGCGGCGGACCCGCCGCCCCCGGCGTTCGACGGGCGGCGCGCCCCGCCCTTTCCTACAGTCGTGACCATGAGTGCCACCGTCCAGGAGCCCGGCCCCGCGGGCGCCGCGCGGCCCGGCGGCTTCCGCGTCAGCGGCCTCAACCGCGTGCCCGAGGTGTTCGCGGCCTTCTTCGGCACCCTCGGCCTGTGCTGCGCGGTGCTCGCCGTGATCGCGCCGCTGCGGCGCCTGCTGCGGCCCGTGATCCGCTTCCTCGACCAGCTCACCGTGCCGGTCAGCCCGAACCTCGCCTACGCCGTCTTCCTCTTCCTGCTCGCCGCGGCCACCGCGGCCCGCAAGAAGGTCGCCTGGTGGCTCGTGGTGATCTACCTGGGCCTCCTCGTCGCCTTCGACGTCCTCGGCTTCGCCCTCGGCTACTGGAGCGAGTCGCTGCCGTCCTTCGTCGTCTGCGGCGTGGCCCTCGTCGTGCTCATCCTGGCGCGCGCCGAGTTCTCCGCCGACTCGCGCCGCGGCGCCCTGTGGCGGGCCGTCGCCGTGCTCGCCGCCGGGCTCGGCCTCGCGGTGCTCGTCGGCTGGGGCCTCGTCGAGCTCTTCCCGGGCACGCTGCCGCGCGGCGAGCGGCTGCTGTGGGCGGCCAACCGGGTCTGCGGCGGCCTCCTCCAGGGCCACGACTACTTCGACGGCTCACCGCCGCGCCCGCTGTACTTCTTCCTCGGCCTCTTCGGCGCCCTCGCGCTGCTCAACGCCGCCGCCACCCTGTTCCGCTCCCAGCGCATGGAAGCCGCCCTGCACGGGGACGAGGAGCCCCGCATCCGCGCCCTCCTCGGCGCCTACGGAGACCAGGACTCGCTCGGCTACTTCGCCACCCGGCGCGACAAGGCCGTCGTCTTCTCGCCCAGCGGCAAGGCCGCCGTGACCTACCGCGTCGAGGCGGGCGTCTGCCTGGCGAGCGGCGACCCCGTCGGCGACCGCGAGGCCTGGCCGCACGCCATCGGCGCCTGGCTCGACGTGGCCCGGCGCTACGCCTGGGCGCCCGCCGTGATGGGCGCCTCCGAGGACGGCGCGACGGCCTTCGCCCGCGCCGGGCTCGGCGCCCTCCAACTCGGCGACGAGGCCATCCTGCACGTGGCGGACTTCGACCTGGACGGCCGCGACATGCGCGTCACGCGCCAGGCCGTGAACCGGGTCCGGCGCACCGGAGCCACCGCCCGCGTCCGCCGCCACGCCACCCTCAGCGACGAGGAGATGGAGGCGATCGTCGACAGGGCGGACGCCTGGCGGGACACCGAGACCGAGCGCGGCTTCTCCATGGCCCTCGACCGGCTCGGCGACCCCGAGGACGGCGACTGCCTCCTCGTCGAGGCCCTCGACCCCGACGGCAAGCTGCTGGCCCTGCTGTCCTTCGTGCCCTGGGGCAGGGACGGCATCTCGCTCGACCTGATGCGCCGCGACCGCAGCGCGCCCAACGGCGTCATGGAGTTCATGGTCGCCGAGCTGTGCGCCGTGGCGCCCAAGCTCGGCGTGCGGCGGATCTCGCTGAACTTCGCGGTGTTCCGCTCCGTCTTCGAGGAGGGCGCCCGCATCGGCGCGGGCCCCGTCCTGCGCCTGTGGCGCAAGCTGCTGCTCTTCTTCTCCAAGTGGTGGCAGCTGGAGGCCCTCTACCGCTCCAACGCCAAGTACCACCCCGAGTGGTACCCGCGCTTCCTCTGCTACGGCGACGCGGGCTCCCTCGCCCGCATCGGCCTGGCCTCCGGCATCGCCGAGGGCTTCGTCTCCGTGCCCTCGCTGCGCCAGCTGTGGGGCAAGGGCCACAAGCCCCGCGGCGTCACCAAGCCCGCCACCACCGAGGGCCTGCCGTCCATCGCCGCGCTCGGCCTCGGCGGCGGCGCCGACGCCGGGCTCGACCCCGTCGAGGCGCTGCCCGAGCAGATCCGCATCCGCCACCGGGCCCTGGAGCGGCTGCGCGCCGAAGGCGTCGACCCCTACCCGGTGGGCATCGCGCCGCGCACCCACGAACTGGCCGCGATCCGCCCGGACACGGCGGGCGAACAGGTCACCGTCGCGGGCCGCGTCATGCTGGTGCGCGACTTCGGCGGCGTCGTCTTCGCCGTCCTGCGCGACTGGTCGGGTGACCTCCAGCTCGCCCTCACCCGTGACCGCGCGGGCCCCGGCGTCCTGGACGCCTTCACGAGCCGCACCGACATCGGCGACCACGTCACCGCCACCGGCGAGGTCGGCCACAGCGACCGGGGCGAGCTGACCGTCTTCGTCACCTCCTGGCAGCTCACCGGCAAGTGCCTGCGCCCGCTGCCCGACAAGCGCCGCGGCCTCGCCGACCCCGAGGCCAAGGTGCGCCGCCGCTATCTCGACCTGGTCGCGAGCCCCGCGGCCCGCGACGTCGTACGGGCCCGCTCCACCGCCGTCCAGGCGCTGCGCCAGGGCCTGCTCGACCGCGGCTACCTGGAGGTCGAGACGCCGATGCTCCAGCAGATCCACGGCGGCGCCAACGCCCGGCCCTTCACCACCCACATCAACGCCTACGACCTCGACCTGTATCTGCGCATCGCCCCCGAGCTGTACCTCAAACGGCTGTGCGTCGGCGGCCTGGAGAAGGTCTTCGAGATGGGCCGCACCTTCCGCAACGAAGGCGTCTCGTACAAGCACAACCCCGAGTTCACGATGCTGGAGGCCTACCAGGCCTTCGCCGACTACGACGTGATGCTCGACCTCACCCGCGAGCTCATCCAGGGCGCCGCCACCGCCGCCTTCGGCACGCCCGTCGCCCGCAAGGACGGCCGGGAGTACGACATCTCCGGGCCCTGGCCCGTCAAGACCGTGTACGGCGCGCTGTCGGAGGCCCTGGGCGAGGAGGTCGACGCCGACACGCCGCTGGAGGGCCTGCACCGCCTGTGCGACCGCGCCCACGTGCCGTACACCGCCGACGACGGGCGCGGCGACGTGGTCCTGGAGATGTACGAGCGGCTCGTCGAGGAGTGGACCGAGCTGCCCACCTTCTACAAGGACTTCCCGACCGAGGTCTCCCCGCTGACCCGCCAGCACCGCGCGGACCCGCGCCTGGCCGAGCGCTGGGACCTCGTCGCCTTCGGCACCGAACTGGGCACCGCCTACTCGGAGTTGACCGATCCCGTCGAGCAGCGCCGCCGCCTCACCGCGCAGTCGCTCCTCGCCGCCGGGGGAGACCCGGAGGCGATGGAGCTGGACGAGGACTTCCTCGACGCCCTGGAGTACGCGATGCCGCCCACCGGCGGCCTCGGCATCGGCGTCGACCGGCTCGTCATGTTCCTCACCGGCCTGACCATCCGCGAGACGCTGCCGTTCCCGCTGGTCCGCCGCCGCTGACGCCGGCGCTGGCCTTGGCGTGTGGGGTCGTCGCTCGTCCGGCGGTCCGCTGTGGCTGGTCGCGCCCACGCGGCGGAGCCGCACATTGACTCAGCCCCGCGCCCCTTCGGGGCGCTGCCCGACCCGGCCACTCCGCTGTGCGAGCCCGCGCTGGTCCCAACGGGTGTATTCGCGCGGTCCCGCAGTGTTGCTGAGAGCCCCTGGCCTTCGGCCATGCGAGGCATTAGTCATGAAAGACGATCAGATGCCTCCGGGGCGGCGCGCGCTGCTGCGCGGCGCCGCCGTCCTCGGCCTCGCCGCCGCCACCGGCTGCTCCGCCGACCGGCGCGCACCCGCGCCGGGGCGGACCGCCGCCTCCGGCGCCCCCGCCGCGGGGCCGCAGGCCTTGCGGGCCCGCAAGCCCTCCGCGTACCGGCTGCGGCCCATGACCGGACACGGGCCGCAGCGCGCCGCGCCCGCCCGCCTCACCGTGCGCCGCGCGCCCATCCTGCGTCTTCCGGGCCGCGCCCGCGCCATGGCCCTGACCTTCGACGACGGGCCCGACCCGCGCTACACCCCGGCCATCCTGCGCACCCTGCGGCGGTACGGCGTCCGCGCGATGTTCTTCGTGTGCGGCGAGATGGCGGCGGACAACGGGGACCTGCTGCGGCAGATGGCCGACGACGGGCACGTGATCGGCAACCACACCTGGAGCCACCCCCTGCTCCCCGCCCTCGGGCGGTCCGCGATCCACGAGCAGATGGAGCGCACCTGCGAGGTGGTGGAGCGCACCGTGGGCACGCCGCCCCTGTGGTTCCGCGCCCCGTACGGCGCCTGGAACCGCGCGGCCTTCGAACTCGGCGCCGAGCTCGGCATGGAGCCCCTCGCCTGGACCGTCGACACCCTCGACTGGCGCACCCCCGGCACCGGCACCATCGTCCAGCGCGTCCTGAGTGGCGCGGGCCCCGGCGTCGTCGTCCTGTCCCACGACGCGGGCGGCGACCGCACCCAGAGCGTGCACGCCCTGGACGCCTATCTGCCCGAGCTCCTGGACGCCGGATTCCACCTCACGGTGCCGAGCCGCTACCGCGTGTGAGCGCCGCGCCCCCGCCCGGCGCGGGGGCGCGGCGGGCGGGGGCCGCGCGTCAGCGCACGTCGACCAGGCGGGCGAACACCACCACGTTCCCGTCGTAGCCGCTCTGCTTCGAGAAGCCGCCGCCGCAGGTGATGACCCGCAGCTCGGGCGCGCCCGTGTCGCCGTACACGCGCCGGCCGGGGAAGTCGTTCTTGGCGAACACCTCGATGCCGTAGATCTCGAAGACGGCCGTGCGCCGGTCCTGGCGCAGGACCTCGACGCGGTTGCCCTTCTTGAGCGAGCCGAGGCCGTAGAAGACCGCGGGCCCCTGCTGGTTGTCCACGTGCCCGACCAGGACCGACGTGCCCTTCTCGCCCGGCGACACCGCGCCGGTGAACCAGCCCGCGAGATTCGGGTCGTCCGGCGGCGGCGCGTCCACCCAGCCCTCCGTGTCCAGGCCGACCGCCATCACGGGGGCGTCCACGCGGATCGCCTTGATGCGCACGCGGTCGGCGGCCGAGAACGTCAGGGGCGCGGGGGCGCCGGGCTTGGTGGGCGCGCGGTCCGCCGCCGCGGCCGACGCGGGCTGCGGCGGGCCCACGTCGAACTCGCCGGAGCCGTTGCGGATCAGCGCGAGCCCGGTGAGCAGCACCAGCGCCATCGCGCCCCACGGCGCGCGCTTGCGCGGCCGCTCCTCCTCGCACTCCTCGTACTCCTCGAACACGGAGGCGTCGGAAGGCTGCTTCGCGGGCTCGAACGGCTGGGACGAAGACATTCCCTATCCCCTCTCGACACGGCGTTCGCAGCCGTGTCCGTGGCGCGTACGAAAACGCTAAGTGCAGCGCGCGCGGCGTGCGAAAGGGCGGGCGCGAACGGGTGGCGGGCCACGGCGGCCTGCGCCATCCGAGTCGCCGCCCGCAGGTTTTTTCTGACGGTCCGTGACCTGCGGTGATGACCACGCCTGCGGACGCCTCCCGGCGTGTCCCCTCACCAGGACGGACGATCCCCGAAGTGCGGCTGTACGCACGCCGTCTGAGGGTCTGTCTGAGGGCGCTCTCGCCGAACGACCGGGGAATGGTTTCCCCGGGGTGCCTCTCGCGGAGGAATTCCATGCGTAACTCTCGAGCACTGGCGGCCGTCGTCGCCGCAGGCGCCGTCGTCGGCCTCGCCGCGCCGACGGCGGCTGCCTGGGCGGGCCCCAGCAACATCGTCGCCATGCCCAGCGTGATCGCCCGGGGCGGCCAGCTCACGGTCACCGTCGACGGCTGCGACCACCCCGGCAGCGTCGAGTCGCCCGCCTTCCCGAAGACGGACCTCAAGCAGATCCCGGGCGGCACCACCTCCAGCGCGACCGTCACCGTGCACCACCACGCCGAGCCCGGCGCCTACGACATCACCGCGCTCTGCCACGGCAAGCAGCCGCTCACCCGCCCGCACGCCTTCACCGTCATCCACGGCGCCGCCCGCGGCGGCCTCGGCGGCAGCTCGACGTCCGGGGCGACCAGCACCGACATCGCGATCGGCGGGGCCCTGGTCGCCGCCGCGGTGGTCGGCGGCGGCGTGTTCTGGATGCGGCGCCGGGCCGAGAACAGGGCGTGACCAGACACGACCGGCCCGGCGCGTCCCCTTCCGCGCCGGGCCGGTCGGCCGTGTTTCCCGTCCGTGCCCCGGAGCTCCGGGGCCGGTGTGACCCGAGGGGTCAGGAGTGGTCGGCGTCCGTACGGCGGCGCGTCCAGTAGTACGCCGTGCCGAGCACACCCGCGATCAGCGCGCCGCCCAGGGCCAGCTGGCCCCCGTCGAACCCGCCGACGCTCCCGCCGACGCCCGCCCTGACGCCCCTGCTGTGGTGCGTGCCGGGGCTGGAGTGGCCGCCGCCGGTGGCGATGGTGAGGTCGGTCCTGCCCGACTCCTGGCCGCAGGTGAACGTCACCTCGTACATGGCGCCGGGCTTGGCGTCCCAGAAGACGTGCGCGGTGGCCGACGACTGACCCTTGGGGATGGTGACGTCGTCGAACACGCCGGAGGTCACCTTGGTGGTGTTGTCGCAGCCGTCGACGGTCAGCGTGACCTGCCCGCCCGCGGCGATCGTGGAGGGCGTGACGCGGAAGCCGAACGAGGTGATGTTCTCGTCGCCCGCGACGGCCGCGCCCGCGGTGGGAGCGGTGAGGGCCAGGGCGGCGGTGGTGAACAGGGCGGCCGAGGCGACGCGTATCGCGCGCATGGCGAATCCTCCGGGTCCCCGAGGAGCGGCCGCGGACCTTCTTCCGCCGGCGCCTGATGCGCACCTCGATGCGTCGAACGCTAGGCAGGCCGGGGATGCGCCGCGATCGCTGTCGTGCGAACGGGGCATTCCTGTGGGCCGGACAGGGGAACGGCCGCGTGTCGCGCTGTGCCCGGACAGCGGAAACCGCCCGGCGCCGGGCCCTCGTGAGGGAGCCTCGGCCGCCGGGCGGCAGGTCGTTCAGCGGAGCTGCGTCAGCGGAACAGGAGCATCAGCGGGGCGGTGCGCCCTACTCGGTGACGACCTGGCCCTCCGGGCTCAGCGCGTCGAAGGTGACCGGGAGCGCGGCCGCGGCCTTCTGGGCGACCTCGTCCGTGCTGAGACCCTGGATGGCGGCTATGCGGGCGATGCTGTCGCCGAGGGCCTTGGCCAGCTCGTCGGCGGTGAGGGGCTGGTTCTCACCCGTGCTGATCCACGAGTCGACCTTGTCGCCGAGGCCGGCCGCGCGCAGCTCCTCCACCGCCGGGGCGATGTGACCGCCGTCGAAGAGGGTGGTGATGAGGAACAGCTCCAGGGGGGTGGCGGGGGCGTCGATGGCAGCCATGTCTATCTCCTTGCAAGAAGCGATAACTGAATCGGTGGTGCTGGGGCGCGGCGGCGGATCCACCGCCTCCGCGTTGCCCTCGTGGGACCAGACGTGGCAGGGGTGTTCGAGGGTTGCGCGAGGAAGTGAAGGCACGCCGAACGCGCCACGGCCCAGGGCGATTTGACCCACCGGGCACCGCTTTTCCAGCACGTTTTCCGTCAGCGGGGAATCCGGGCGCGGAGCCGGGCGGGCGCGCGGGACTCAGGCGGGAGCGCAGGCGTGCCCGGTCACGGCGTCAGGCCCGTCCGGGAGGCGAGCCAGCCCAGGTGCTCCCTCAGCCCCGGGCGCCACACCTGCCAGCTGTGGCCGCCGGGCAGCTCGACCAGTTCGGCCTTCATGCCCGCCTTCTTCGCGGCCGCGTACGCCTTGAGCGCCTGCGGCCGGTACGTGGAGTCGTCCTTCCCCGCGACGAACACGGCCGAGGTGTCCGGGAAGCGCTCGCGCGCAAGCACGTCCAGCGGGTTGACCTTCTCGAAGGCGGCCTCGTCACCGCCGAAGGCCGCCTCGACGGTCTTCTCGCGGCTGCCGAGCGTCGGCTCGTCCTGCCCGGAGATGTCGACGAAGGAGCCGAACCGGCCGGGCGCGTTCACCGCCAGCTGGAGCGAGCAGGTCCCGCCGTTGGACAGGCCGGACACCGCCCAGTGCGCGCGTCCGGAGGCGACCTGGAGGTGGTCGGCCGCCCAGCGCGGCACGTCCTCGGCGAGATACGTCTGGACGTCGCCGAGGCGGGAGTTCATGCACAGCGGGTTGTCGAACGAGCCGCCGAGCGGGTCCACGACGAGCACGACGGGCGCGAGACCCGCGTGCGCGGCGGCGAAGTCGTCCATCATGTCGGGCAGTTGGCCCGAGGTGATCCAGTCCTCCGGCGCGCCGGGCTGCCCCGCCATCAAAACGAGCACGGGAAGCGGCGGCCGCGGCGACGCCTGGTAGGCGGGCGGCAGGTAGACGTACGCGTCCCGGGCGGCGAAGCGCGACCGCTTCCCCGGGACGGGGGTCTTCGACACCGTGCCCTTGGCGGGCAGCCCGGCGGGGGCCCGCCAGACCTCGGACACCGCCTTGCCCGGCGGCACCTCGACGAGCGGCTCCCTGCCGCCCGCGGCCTCGCGGAAGCCGACGGTGTCCTGCGGGCCGAGCAGGGTGCGCGGGGTCGGGTAGTTGTCGTAATGGATGTTGACCTCGGAGAGGCCGAACAGCACCACGAACACCCCGGCGACCAGCGCCCCGGCCCGGCCGCGCGGGCGCAGCGTCGGCATTCGGAAGAGGGCCAGGCACACGCCGAGGAGCGTCACGCCGATCCACACCACCACGTCGGTCGGCAGCGCGTCGGGGAACGGCTGCCACCAGTCGTCCACCACCACCGGCACCAGGAACGCGAGCAGCGCGGCGAGGACGAGGGCGGCGGGCAGCAGCCGCGTCCACCACCGGCGCTCCCGCGACCACAGCAGCACCGCGAGCCCCAGCGCGCCGAGCACCCGCAGCAGGACCGGCACGGTTCCGGCCACCAGCGACCAGTCCAGCGGCCCCGCGGCCGTCACCACCCGCTCCACACGCGCTCGCTTCCTGCCGACCGCCCCGCTCCAGGGCCTGCCTCCCCCCAGGGTGCGCTGGTCAGGGCCGGGTCGCAGCGCGGGAGCGGCGGGGGCGTGAGGGGGAGCGCGGACCAGGGCGCGCGGTGGGCGCGCGGGCGGGGCACGCCCAGCGGCGCCGCCCGGGTCACACGCCGTGTGCTCGCCGCACCCGAACCGGCGCGGCGCACACACTCCCCGGGCGGCCCCGCGAGGGGGTTTCATGACGCATATGCCGCGCGGATGGGGCACGACGGGGGACGGCGGGGGCATCCGTGCGGCGGGGCCACCGGTACTTCCCTGCGACGCGCCGGTGGCCCGCCGGGCGGCCGGGCAGGACCGGCGTTCACGCCTCCCGAACGGACGGTCCCGGCCCGGCGCGCCCCACCCCGCGGCGGCCGCCCGGAGGGCGCCGACATGGCTGATTCGCCCTCGTTGATCTTCGGTGCGAAGACGCCGAGGCTTGGCCGCAGGGCCCGCGAAGGGCCCGGGGCCGACCGGCGAGAGGTGGCAAGCGGCTATGGGCAGTGACGTGACCGCATCGGGCACGGGCGAGGACGCGACGCGCCGTTACTACGAGACCAGTGACGTCGACGCGTTCTACGACATCGTGTGGGGCGGCGAGGACATCCACACGGGCATCTACGCCCACGAGCGGGAGCCCATCGCGGACGCCTCCCGGCGTACCGTCCAGGAGCTCGCGGACCGGCTCCAGGGCACCCTCGGCCCGGAGCGGACCGTCCTGGACCTCGGGTCCGGCTACGGCGGGACCGCCCGCTACCTGGCCGACCGCTTCGGCTGCCGGGTCGTCGCGCTCAACCTCAGCGAGGCCCAGAACGAGCGGCACCGCGCGGCCAACGCCTCGCGCGGCCTCGGCGACCTCATCGAGGTCGTCACCGGCTCCTTCCACGACGTGCCCTACGCGGACGGCCACTTCGACGCCGTGTGCTCCCTGGAGGCCTTCTGCCACAGCGGCGACCGCAACCGCGTCCTGAGCGAGGCGGTCCGGGTGCTCACCCCCGGCGGGGCCCTGGCCTTCACCGATCTGATGGCCGACGAGGAGACGCCCGCCGAGGTGCTGCACACGGCCGTGTCCCGCCTCGGCGTGGACGCGCTCGCCACCCCCACCTTCTATCTGCGGATTCTGGGCGAACTCGGCCTGGGCTCGGTCGACTTCGCCGACCACAGCGACCAGGTGGAGCGCCACTACGTCCGCCTCACCGACGAGACGCGCGCCAAGGAGGCCGACCTGCGCGCGGTCATCAGCCCCGGCTACGTCGACGGGCTGCTCGCCAATCTGCCGCTGTGGGTGGACGCGGCCGGCGCCGGCCGCCTGCGCTGGGGCATCTTCAGCGGCCGCCGCCCCGGGGCGTAGGGCCGGGAGCGGTCCGCGTGGCCCGTGTCCGGGTCGCGCGGACCGCTCCCGGCGGCGCCGTATGCGTGCGGTCAGTCGCCGATCCCGGGGAAGAGCGCCGTGAAGGGCTCCGCCGTGGCCGCGATGCCGCGGCTGTAGGGGGCGTCGAAGTCCCAGATCAGGAAGAGCAGGAAGGCGATCAGGGCGGAGAAGAGACCGGCGAGGACCAGCTCGCGGCCGGTCCGGCGGATCTGGAAGGCGAAGATGAGGCCGACGGTCACGAGCCCGCCGGTGATCAGGCCGAACCAGACGACTCCGGGCATGGTGGCCTCGGCGCTGTCGCCGCGGGCGCCGCGCGCGTCGTCGGCGAGGGCGACCTGGTCGACGAGCGGCTGATAGGCCTGCGCCTCGAAGTCGGACTTGGGCTCGTAGTCGGTGACGTCGTGGCGGAGCGTGGCGAGCAGGGCGGTGCCGCGCGCGCTGAGTTCACCGTTGTCGGCCATCTGGTCCCACTCCTTGGTCACCACATGGCCGACATACGCCCTTACGTCGCTGCGGATGCGGTCACGGACCTCGGCGGGGTAGACACGGGCCCGCTCGTGCACCTCGTGCAGCGCCTGGGCCTCGTTGCGGACGTGGTCCTGGGCGGCGCTGCGGGCCTCCCAGACGCCAGCGATGGCCAGACCGAGGACGATCGCGTAGACCACGCCGATCATCATCGTCATGTACTCCATGACGTCCGGAGTCTCCGACACGTCAGCGTCCGCGGAGCTTCGCCAGTGCCGCAGCACGACGATGAGGAGCACGACGGCGCACGCGGCAGCCATCGCGAGGGTGAGAACAAGCCATTCCGTCAAGGAGTCCTCCGGCGGTCAGCGCGGCCGCAGCGCGGCGACGGCGAGCACCGCGGGTGCGGTGATGAGCAGGGTGAGTTGGACGAGAGAGGCCCCGTCGCGCGGCGGGCTCTTGCGCGGGGGCGCGTGGTACGCGGGGTAGTGCACGGGCTCCGGCGCGCGCTGGGAGCGCCGGGGTGAGGGTGTCGGCCGGGGCGCGGGGGGCTTGGGCGGTGGCGGCGGCTCGACCGACGGCGCGGGCGGCGCCGGGGCGATCCGGGGCGTGGGCGGCGGGGGAGGCGGCGGCGCGGGCTTCGGCGGCGGCACCGGCCGCGGCGGCGCGGGCGGGGTCGGCTTCGGAGGCGTGGGTTTCGGGGGCGTCGGCTTGGGGGGAGTGGGCTTCGGCGGCGTGGGTGTGGGCTTGGGGGGCGTGGGCGTGGGTTTCGGCGGGGTGGGTGTGGGCTTCGGCGGCGTGGGCGTGGGCTTCGGCGGCGTCGGCTTGGGTGGCTTCGTGGGCGGCGGAGGGCACTTCCCGCTGCCCGCGTACGCCGTGGCCGTTCCGCCCGGGCCGGTCGAGGCGTACGCGCAGGCGTCGGCCACGACGACGGCCGAGCCCGCCGGGACACCCACGAACAGGGCCAGCGCGAGCAGCGCGAACACACGTGTGACGGGAGCGAGGAAGCCCCTGGATGATCCGGGCACGACGCAGATGATGAGGGGCGTGCGCCCGGCTCGCGCGCAATGTTGGGATGAATCATTCGAAGGAGGGAGCGGTCGTACGCGAGTTCGCGCCGGGGTGCCGCTCGGAGGCGCCGCCCCGCGCGCCGTGCACGTCCCGCGTCCACCGGCCGTGTCACCGGCCCCGCAAAGAATCTTGAACCCGTCTTGAACACTCTCCCCCGCCCCACCCGTACCTAGGGCCATGTGTGACGCGAGCGGCCGTCGCACCACCCAAGCGAACAGCGGGAGTGAGTGAGAGATGAAGACCTGGCGGAGCGCTTCGCTCGTAGCGACAGCTGCGGCCGTGCTGGCGCTGACGACGGCGTGCGGTCAGGACAAGGGGGAGCAGTCCCCGAAGGGCCAGAACGTGGGCAACGAGGCACCCGCGGACGACGGCTACGGCTCGGACGACGGCTACGGCTCGGACTCCGGCAGCGCCGCGGGCGCCAAGGGCGGGGCGAAGGCCGCCGGGCAGCTGGCCGTCCGGGACAGCAAGAAGCTCGGCAAGGTCGTCACGGACAGCGCGGGCTTCACGCTGTACCGCTTCGACAAGGACTCCGCCGAGCCGCCCGAGTCGAACTGCGACGGCGCCTGCGAGAAGGCCTGGCCCGTGGTGTCCGCGAAGGGCGCGAAGGCCGCGCCCGGCGTCGACGCGTCGCTGATCGGCGAGGTCACCCGGTCCGACGGCGGCAAACAGCTGACCATCGACGGCTGGCCGATGTACCGGTTCGCCAAGGACACCAAGCCCGGCGACGTCAAGGGGCAGGGTGTGGGCGGCACCTGGTTCGCGGCGGCTCCCGACGGCAAGAAGGCCAAGCCGGCGGCCCCCGGCGGCGGGGCGGGCGCCGCGCGGCCCGCCGACCCGGCCGGGCTCTCCACCCGCGTCGACCCCGAGCTCGGCGAGATCGTCGTCGACAAGAACGGCATGACGGTCTACCGCTTCACCAAGGACTCCGCCTGGCCCATGAAGTCCGCCTGTACCGGCGCCTGCCTCAAGAAGTGGCCGGTGGTGGAGCCCGTGGCCAAGAACGACACGAAGGGCGTCCTGAAGAAGGGGTTCGTCACCTTCAACCGCCCCGACGGGCTCAAGCAGCAGACGCTCGACTGCTGGCCGCTGTACACCTTCGCCGGGGACGCGAAGCCCGGCGACACCAACGGTCAGGGCGTGGGCGGCACGTGGTTCGCCGCGGCCCCGGACGGCAAGGCGGTGCGCGCCGCGCAGTAGGCCCCTGCCGCCGCCGCGCGGCGCCGGGCCCGTCCGGCGCCCCACCCCGTAGCCCGGACGAGCCCGTCCGACCGGCCCGTTCCTTCCGTACCGAGACGGAGGGAATGGGCCGGTTCTTCGGCGTATCTCAGGATGCGTACGGCATGTGCCACCGGCAGTGGCCCAGGCAGTGACCGAGAACGGACGGCCAATTTCCGGTTTGACTCGCTCCCTTGGCTGGCGATCAGTAGCCTCACCTTCGAACACCGGCTCGCCTCAGCCTGATGCCTATGCCTTGGAGTGTTGATGGAGCGTCCCGCCTGGGCCCCGCCCGGCATCGACATCGCGATGCCGAGCGCGGCCCGGATCAACGACTGCTACCTGGGGGGCTCGTACAACTTCGAGGCGGACCGGGACGCCGCCCGCCGGGCCATGGAGTTCCTGCCCGGGTTCCCCAAGATCGTGCAGGCGAATCGTGCCTTCACCCGCCGCGCCGTGCGCTTCGCCGCCGCGGCGGGCATCGACCAGTTCCTCGACATCGGCTGCGGCATCCCCTCCTTCGGCGCGGTCCACGAGACGGTCCGGGCCGCGGCCCCGGGGGCGCGCGTGGTGTACGTGGATCACGACCCGGTCGCCGTCGCGCACGCCCGGGCGGTCGTGGACGGCGAGCCCCAGGTCGACGCGGTCTTCGCCGACCTGCGCAAACCCCGTGACATCCTGGGCAGTTACGAGGTCAGGGCACTGATCGACTTGGACAAGCCGACTGCGCTTCTCCTGGCGGCCATACTCCACTTCGTCGAGGACGCGTACGATCCCTACGCGGCGGTCGGAGAACTGCGGGACGCGACGGCGTCCGGCAGCCTGCTGGCCGTCACTCACATTTCGTACGAAGGGATACCGGTTCCGCAGGAGCAGGCCGCCGGCGCCGTCGGCGTGTACAAGGACATCCGCAATCCATTGATCATGCGATCGCGTGCCGAGATCGCGCGGTTCTTCGAGGGATACGACATGGTGGAACCCGGCCTCGTGCCGATGCCGCAGTGGCGGGCCGACACGGAACTCGACGAGTACGACGAGTGCGAGGCCGAGGACCCCTGGGCCTTCTCCGGGTTCGCCGGCGTGGGACGCAAGCGTTGAGCGCGGAGCCGGACGGGCCGGAGGACAGACTGCGCAGATTCGCCACGATCTGGAGTCGCGCGCTCTTCCCGGTGACCGCCACCTCGCTGACCCGGCCCGAGTTCGAGCAGCAACTGCGGCCGCTCGCCCGGTGGTTGCGGGACGCCCTGGAGGAGCGGCCGTTCCGCGCCGCCACCGGGGAGGCGGTGGGCGCGGCCCTGGTCGAGGCGCACTGCACCGAGCCCGAGGCGCTCAGCCGCACGCTGAACGTGGTGGACGCCTACCTGGTCCTGTACTGCGGCGCCGAGGGCGAGCGCGAGGAGCTGCGGGCCCGCTGCGCCCGCATCCAGCACGCGGTCGCCGCGGGCTTCGCGCGGGCCCTGCGCGCCCGCACCCTCGCCGAGCAGGAGGCCATATCCCGGGCGGCGCTCGACGCGCGGGGCACCGTCGCCGAGGCCCTGCACGCGAGCGAGGCCCGCTTCCGCGCGGTGTTCCACGGCGCCGCGGTCGGCATCGGCATCGCCGACCTCGAAGGCACCGTCCTGGAGGTCAACGACGCCCTCGTGCGGATGTTCGGCGGCCTGGAGCACCAGCTGCGCGGGCGCAACGTGGGCAGCTGGACGCACCCCGACGACTCCCCGCACGTGTGGAAGCTGTACGAGGAGCTGGTGCACGGCGAGCGCGAGCACTACCGCGTGGAGAAGGCCTTCTACCGTCCCGACGGCACGGTCCTGTGGACCAATCTGACGGTCTCTCTGCTGCGCGACGCCGACGGCGTGCCGCAGTACCAGCTGGCGCTCGTCGAGGACACCACCGAGCGCCGCCTGCTGAATCTGCGCCTGCGCTACGAGGCGACGCACGACGCGCTCACCGGACTGCCCAACCGCACGCTGTTCTTCGAACGCCTGGAGAAGGCGCTCGCGGCCGGCGAGCGCGCCCGCTTCGGGCTCTGCTACCTGGACCTCGACGGCTTCAAGACGGTGAACGACAGCCTGGGGCACGCGGCGGGCGACCGGCTGCTCGTCGAGGTCGCCGACCGTCTCCAGGCCTGCGCGACCGCGCCCGGCGAGATGGTGGCCCGCCTCGGCGGCGACGAGTTCGTGGCGCTGACCACGGGGCCCGACACGGAGCGGGAGGTCGACGAGCTGGCCGGGCGCATCATGAACGCGCTCGCGACGCCGATCAGCGTCGACGGCCGTGAGCTGACCGTGCGCGGCTCGATCGGCATCGTCGAGGGCCCGGCCGCCGAGCGCGGCGCGGCCGAGGTGCTGCGCAGCGCCGACATCACGATGTACCGCGCGAAGCACGCGGGCGGCAACCGCTACGAGCTGGCCGACCCCGAGGCCGACGCCCGCGCCATCACCCGGCACGGCCTGACGACGGCGCTGCCGGTGGCCCTGGAGCGCGGCGAGTTCTTCATCGAGTACCAGCCCCTTGTGCACCTGGAGGACGGCAGCGTGCGCGGCGCCGAGGCGCTGGTGCGCTGGCTGCACCCGCAGCACGGTGTCATCGGCCCGGACCGCTTCATTCCGCTCGCCGAGCACACCGGGCTCATCGTGCCGCTCGGCCGCTGGGTCCTCGAGGAGTCCGTGCGCCAGGCGCGCACCTGGGAGGCCCGGCACGAGGACTCGGGTCCGCTGCGCGTGAACGTGAACCTCTCGCCGTGCCAGCTCACCCACCCCGGCCTCGTCTCGGACACCGTGGAGATCCTGGAGCGGACGGGGCTCGCGCCGGGAGCGCTGTGCCTGGAGGTCACCGAGTCCGCGCTGATCGGTGCCGACGAGGACCTGCTCAAGCCGCTGCGGCGGCTCGCCGAGATGGGCGTCGACATCGCGCTCGACGACTTCGGCACGGGCTACTCGAACCTGGCGAACCTCCGGCGCCTGCCGGTCAGCGTCCTCAAGCTCGACCGGGCCTTCACCCAGGGCATGCAGCACTACCCCGTCGACCCCGTCGACCTGAAGATCGTCGAGGGCATCGTGTCGCTCGCGCACAGCCTGGACCTGGCCGTGACGGTCGAGGGCGTCGAGACGGGCGCGCAGGCCGACCAGCTCCGGGAGCTGGGGTGCGACACCGCCCAGGGCTGGTACTACGCCCGGCCCGGCCCGCCGGACCGGCTGCACGAGCTGGCGCTCGCGGACGTGCCCTGACGGGGGCGGCCCGCGTCAGTGCCCTTCGGGCGGCGCCGACGTGGTCGAGTGGGACGGGCTGGGGGTCTCCACCGGGGCCGTGACGTTGCTCGCCCAGGTGGTCGCCAGGACCGTGGCCACCGCCGCCACGGCCGCCACCAGGACCGCGCTCACCGGGGTGGCCAGGGACGACAGACGGCGGAAGTTGCGGATGTGGCCCCACAGGAGGTCGGCCCTGCGGACCAGGCGCATCTCCCAGTACAGCGCCAGGCCCAGGGCCATGACGGTGCTCTGCGCCAGGATCAGGAAGACCGAGAGCGCGGTCGGCCCCTGGGGCACGCGCAGGCGCGGCACGAGCAGCAGGAGCTGGACCGCCGACATCACCGCCCACAGCCAGCCCGCCTTGCCGACGGGTGTGTTGCCGCGCAGCCACGGATACAGATAGCCGTACGTGAAGCCGTGCGCCAGCCAGACGCAGGTGGGCGCGCCCGCCACGGTCACCGACTCCGGCAGGCCGCTGTAGCCCTCGGCCTGCCAGGCCGTCCACGCCGTCCACGGCAGGGTGAGCAGCGCGGTGGCCGCCGCGGCGGCGACGCCGTTCGACCAGGCGGTGCGGCCCGCCGAGCCGCCGAGCGCGACGGCCTTGAGCCTCGCCGTCTCCCGGGCCGCGTCGGCGGCGGTGGGCCGGCGCAGGCTCTGCCACTTCTCCTCCCAGGTGTCGGCGGGCAGGGAGGTGTCGGCGAGGGTGCCCCGTGACGACGTCAGGAAGCGGTGCCGCCCCTCGGCGAAGAGCAGGGCGCGGGCCAGGGAGTTGAGCAGCCGGGCGTGCGCGGCGCCGGACAGCGCGTGCAACTGCCCGGCGCGCTCCGCACGGCCGGGCGGCAGCAGCAGGTGGGCGCCCGCCCAGGCCACGAGGAGCGCGGCGGCGGTCGTCCAGTACGGCAGCCAGCTGCTCGGGGCGCCGATGACGGTCGCGGCGGCGGCGAACAGCAGCAGGGCGAGGCAGTTCCGGCGCGCGCCCGAGCCCCAGCGGCCCCGCTGCCCACCGGTGGCGTAGAGCTGGGCCAACAGGACGGCGACGGCAGCGCACCACACCACCTGTGCGCCGGGCGCGACGGTGCGGACGCCGTAGACGAGGCTGTCGCCCGGCCACTCCCCGGCGAGCTGGGCGAACAGGTCGCTGGTCGCGGGCCGGTCCGTGGAGGTCATGGTGGTCCACCACGGGAGCAGCGCGGGGACGAGCACGGCCGCGAGCGCCAGGCGCCCCTTCCAGCCGATCCGGGCCGGGGGCGGCAGGAGCGGGACGACGATCAGCAGCAGCGCGGTGACCCAGGGCGTGAGCAGGGTGAACAGGAGCGGCCAGGAGGCTCCGGCGCTCCGTCCGGTGAAGAGCCACTGCCCGGTGAACGGCGTCGCAAGATGGAACTCCCAGGGCAGCACTTGGAGGACGACGCAGGAGATCCCCGCGGTCCAGGTGGCCAGGGCGAGCGGCACCGCCCACGGGCGCGCCGCGCCGCCGCACAGCCGCAGGCGGAGGACCGCGTACACGACGACGGCCGCGAGCGAGGCAGTGACGAGACAGGTGACGGCGGCCCGCGTCCACGTGCCGCCGCCCATGAGCCAGGCCAGCAGGACGAGGGCCGCGGCGGGCGCGGCGAGGACGCCCGCCTCGACGACGGCGGGGCAGGGGGCGCCGCGCCGCCGGTGGGCGACGACGACGGTCAGCACCGGAAGGACGAACAGGACGGTCCCGAGCAGCACGCCTTCCGTGCGCGACTCCATGGGCAGCGGCTCCGAGACCAGGCCCGTGTGGCCGTACACGAGGCCTCCCCACAGCCAGGAGAGCACCTTCCAGTTCGTGGAGTAGGAGTCGAGCAGCAGCGCGCCCACGGCGACGGCGAGGCCCACGACGACGAGCGGAACGAGGGGACCCGCGCGGGGACTCCCGCCCGGCGCGGCGCGGTAGCCGACCAGTGCGGCGCAGATCACGACGGCCAGGACGACGAGGGACAGCAGGGCTTCGGGGCTGCTGCCGGGCGGGTCCTGCGGGGTGGGGGAGCCGTAGGGGGTGAAGGACGCCTCGCGGGAGGTCCGGAGGCTCGCCGTCACCGCGCCGAGGCCGGGCTTGTCGGTGTCCCTGAGCGTGAACTCGACCGTGCGGGCCCGCTGCCGGGTCGGAGTGACGGTGACCGCGAGGCCCCAGCCGCGCGGCACCTCGATGCTCCAGACCCAGTGGCCGGGCAGGCGGACGAGGGGGACCAGGTCGCCCTTCTCGTCCTTGAACGAGGAGGCGATGGAGTACTTGAGGCCGCTCGTGGCCGTCGCGTCGGTCAAGGGGACGCGGTGCTCGGCGGTGACGGTCACGCTGTCGCGCGCCGATGCCTGGCTGACCGTGCACCAGCTGGGGTAGCCGGGCCGCCGCGCGCCGTCGTGCAGGGCGGCGGCGGTGGGGTACCCGCCCGGCAGCCTGCTGGAGACCTGGGCGAACCGCCCCGGCTGCGCCCTGAGCCGGTTCACGAGCGGATCCGCCGCGCGCAGCCGCAGCCGGTAGTGGACCAGGGCCTGCCAGGACTTCTGGGGCGTCCGCTCGATGCGCACCGCGATCTCGCCACGGCTGCCCCGGCCCGGAACGTCCATCATCGAGCCCACCGGAACGCGGCCGGACGCCGCCTGCGCCCCCTCCTCCTCCGCCCACCACGGCTGCGGAGGCCGCGGTGTGGCGAGCTCCGCCCGCTGCGCCAGGACCTGGGCGCGCGCCGTGTCACCCCACTCGTCCGACGCCCACGTCACACACGCCGCGACAAGGCCGCACAGCAGCAGCGCGGCCGTCGCGCGAGCAGCCCTGGCGACCCTGTGGCGCACGCCCCGCGCAGCCCCCATGCGCGCCCCCTCCCGCGTTCGGAGGGCCAGGGTAGGGCCGGGTAAGGGGTGGCCGGGAGGCTTCGGGTGGCGGGAAATCTCCTACGTACGTGCTGTTCCGGAGGGCGCGTGGGAGTGGAGTGGGGGCGCGCGCATGCCCGTGCACGGCGTGGGCGTGCGCTGCACCGGGTCTCGCGGCGGGGCACCGGCGCTCACCTCGGGGGCCCGCGCCGGGTCTCACCGGGCGAGGAGCATCCGCTGCAGCTCCCGGGCCGCCCGTGGCGGTGCCACGTCGCTGCGGTGGGCGAGCGCGATCGTGCGGCGGAGGCGGGGCCGGGCGAGCGGCGTCATCCGCAGGTCGCCGCCCGCGCGTTCGGCGACCATGCGGGGGACGACGGCGACGCCGAGGCCCGCGCGCACGAAGCCGAGCACCGCGTCCATCTCGCCGCCCTCGACGGCGAACTCGGGCTCGAAGCCCTCGGCCCGGCAGGCCGCGACCGTCAGCTCCCGCAGGTCGTAGCCGTGCCGGAACATCACGAGGCGCTCGCTCTGCAGATCGGCGACGCGCGCCGTGGCGCCGAGGCCGGGCGCGTCCGGCGACGACACCACGACCAGGTCCTCGTGCAGCAGTTCCACCGTGGTCAGGGCGGGCGAGGGGCTCGGCAGCGGTAGCACCACGAGCGCCAGGTCGAGGGCGCCGCGCGCGAGGTGGCGGACGAGGTCGTGGCTGCCGCCCTCCTCGATGAGGAGCTGGATGCCGGGGTGCCGGTCGTGGAAGTCGCGCAGGACCTGCGGAAGCAGACCGGTGCAGACGCTCGGGGTCGCGCCGAGGCGCACCCGGCCGCGGCGCAGCTGCGCCAGCTCCTGCACCTCGATGCGGGCGGTGTCGGCGTCGGCCAGGATGCGCCGGGCCAGCGGAAGCAGCGCCTCGCCCGCGTCGGTGAGTGTGATGTTGCCGCGCGCCCGGCTGAACAGCTCGGCGCCCAGCTCCTTCTCCAGGGCGCGCACCTGCTGCGAGAGCGACGGCTGCGAGACGTGCACCCGCTCGGCGGCCCGGGTGAAGTGCCGGGTCTCGGCGACGGCGACGAAGTACAGCAGCTGCTGGAATTGCATGCTCACACTCTAGACTTTCCATAGTCTCCCGCTATGGAGATGAGCGCCATCATCTCTTGGACTGATCGGGACCTTCGCCCGTAGCGTGGATGACATGGCTCTGGCAACGCGGACGGACCGACGGCCGTCACTTCCGCGATCGGTGTGGGACTCCACCGTCGGCAAGAAGACCGTGATGGCGGTGAGCGGTCTGATCATGCTGCTCTACCTGGTCGCCCACATGATCGGGAACCTGAAGATCTTCTTCGGTCCCGGCGACTTCAACCACTACGCGCACTGGCTGCGCACGCTCGGCGAGCCCGTGATGCGCTGGGAGTGGACCCTGTGGGTCATCCGCGTCGTGCTCGTCGTCTCCGTCGTCGCGCACGCCGTGTCCGCGTACCAGCTCAGCAAGCGCGACATCAAGGCGCGTCCCACGAAGTACGTGCACAAGAAGCCGCGCAGCAGCTACGCGACGCGCACCATGCGCTGGGGCGGCGTCATCGTCGGCCTGTTCATCGTCTGGCACATCCTGGACCTGACGACGGGCACCGCGCACCCCGGCGAGTACCAGCACCTGCACCCGTACCAGAACGTCATCGACACCTTCTCGACCTGGTACGGCAACGTCGTCTACATCGTCGCCGTGGTCGCCGTCGGCTTCCACGTGCGGCACGGCTTCTGGAGCGCCGCACAGACCCTCGGCGCGGGCAGCGCGAGCCGCGACCGCGCCCTGAAGACCTGCGCCAACGGCCTCGCGCTCCTGCTGACCGCTGGCTTCGTCTCCGTACCCGTCGGCGTCATGACCGGAGTGGTGAGCTGACCGATGAATTCCTTTGCCGAGTACGTCACCGGAGAGCCGGTCGTCGACACCAAGGCGCCGGGCGGGCCGGTCAACGAGCGCTGGGACACCCGCCGCTTCGAGGCCAAGCTGGTCAACCCCGCCAACCGCCGCAAGCACACCGTGATCGTGGTGGGCACCGGGCTCGCGGGCGGCTCCGCCGGGGCCACGCTCGCCGAACAGGGCTACCACGTCGTGCAGTTCTGCTACCAGGACTCGCCGCGCCGCGCCCACTCGATCGCCGCGCAGGGCGGCATCAACGCCGCCAAGAACTACCGCAACGACGGCGACTCCGTGCACCGCCTGTTCTACGACACCGTCAAGGGCGGCGACTTCCGCGCCCGCGAGTCCAACGTGCACCGGCTCGCACAGATCTCGGTGGAGATCATCGACCAGTGCGTGGCCCAGGGCGTGCCCTTCGCGCGCGAGTACGGCGGACTGCTCGACACCCGCTCCTTCGGCGGCGTGCAGGTCTCCCGCACGTTCTACGCCCGCGGCCAGACGGGCCAGCAGCTCCTGCTCGGCGCGTACCAGGCGCTCAGCCGCCAGATCGCGGCCGGGAACGTCGAGATGCATCCGCGCACCGAGATGCTCGACGTGATCGTCGTCGACGGCCGGGCGCGCGGCATCGTCGCCCGCGACCTGGTCACCGGCAAGATCGACACCTACTTCGCGGACGCCGTCGTCCTCGCCTCCGGCGGCTACGGCAACGTCTTCTACCTGTCGACCAACGCCATGAACTCCAACGCCACCGCCGTGTGGCGGGCCCACCGGCGCGGCGCCTACTTCGGCAACCCGTGCTTCACCCAGATCCACCCCACCTGCATCCCGCGCACCGGCGACCACCAGTCGAAGCTGACGCTGATGAGCGAGTCGCTGCGCAACGACGGCCGCATCTGGGTGCCGAAGGCCAAGGGCGACACGCGCCCGGCGAACGAGATCCCCGAGGACGAGCGCGACTACTACCTGGAGCGCATCTACCCCTCCTTCGGCAACCTCGTCCCGCGCGACATCGCATCGCGGGCCGCGAAGAACGTCTGCGACGAGGGCAGGGGAGTGGGCCCCGGAGGCCAGGGCGTCTACCTGGACTTCGCCGACGCCATCGCGCGCATGGGCCGGGGAGCCGTCGAGGCCAAGTACGGCAACCTCTTCGACATGTACCAGCGGATCACCGACGAGGATCCGTACCGGGTGCCGATGCGGATCTACCCCGCCGTGCACTACACGATGGGCGGCCTGTGGGTCGACTACGACCTGCAGACCACCGTGCCCGGCCTGTTCGCCATCGGCGAGGCCAACTTCTCCGACCACGGCGCGAACCGGCTCGGCGCCTCCGCCCTGATGCAGGGCCTCGCCGACGGCTACTTCGTCCTGCCGTCCACCATCAACGACTACCTCGCGCGCAACCCGCACCAGGAGGAGGTCACCGACCAGCACCCCGAGGTGCGCGAGGTGCTCACCGAGACCGAGGAGCGGATCGCACGCCTGCTGGCCGTCGACGGCGACCGCACGCCCGACTCCTTCCACCGCGAACTCGGCGAACTCATGTGGGAGTTCTGCGGCATGGCCCGCACCGAGACGGGTCTGCGCAAGGCCCTGGAGCGCATCCCGCAGATCCGCGAGGAGTTCTGGCGGCGCCTCAAGGTGCCCGGCACCGGCGAGGAGTTCAACCAGTCCCTGGAGAAGGCCAACCGCATCGTCGACTACCTGGAGCTCGCCGAGCTGATGTGCCTCGACGCGCTGCACCGCGCCGAGTCCTGCGGCGGCCACTTCCGCGAGGAGTCCCAGACGCCCGACGGCGAGGCCGCCCGCAGGGACGAGGAGTTCTCCTACGCGGCCGCCTGGGAGTTCACCGCCACCGGCACCGCCCCCGTCCTGCACAAGGAAGACCTGGTCTTCGAGTACGTCCACCCCACTCAGCGGAGCTACGCATGAAGCTCACCCTGCGCGTCTGGCGCCAGCAGAACGCCGACGCCGAAGGCGCCATGTCCACGTACGACGTGGACGGGATCTCGCCGGACATGTCCTTCCTGGAGATGCTCGACACCCTCAACGAAGAGCTCATCGTCAAGGGCGAGGAGCCGGTCGCCTTCGACCACGACTGCCGCGAGGGCATCTGCGGCGCCTGTTCGCTCGTCATCAACGGCGACGCGCACGGGCCCGAGCGCACCACCACCTGCCAGCTGCACATGCGGTCCTTCGCGGACGGCGACACCATCGACGTCGAGCCGTGGCGCGCGGCCGCCTTCCCGGTCATCAAGGACCTGGTCGTCGACCGCTCCGCCTTCGACCGCATCATCCAGGCGGGCGGCTACATCAGCGTCCCGACCGGCTCCGCGCCCGAGGCACACGCCACGCCCGTGCCCAAGCCGGACGCCGACTACGCCTTCGAGCACGCCGAGTGCATCGGCTGCGGCGCCTGCGTGGCCGCCTGCCCCAACGGCTCGGCGATGCTGTTCACCTCGGCCAAGGTGAACCATCTGAGCGTCCTTCCGCAGGGCGCGCCCGAGCGCGAGACCCGCGTCCTCGACATGGTCACGCAGATGGACTCCGAGGGCTTCGGCGGCTGCACCCTGACCGGAGAGTGCGCCACGGCCTGCCCGAAGGGCATCCCGCTGCCGTCCATCGCGGCGATGAACAAGGAGTGGCTGCGGGCCACCCGCAAGGCGCCCCGCCGCTAGCGGCGGGGCCGCAGGTCCGCCCCGTACACCGTCGCGTAGTCCGGCACCACGAGCCGGGAGCGGGGGCTGACGGCACGGGCCTGGGCGAGGAAGTCGTCCAGGCCCGTGCCGTCCTTGCGGGGCGGCAGGCTCAGGGGCTTCTCGAAGTCGTCCCAGTGCACCGGCACCAGCACGTCGGGACGGCCGAGCGCGTCGAGCAGCCGCGGCACATAGCGCCGCGTCGACGTGCTCGACGCCACCGCGACCATCGCGATGTCCGGCTCCAGACCCCGAAAGGAGCGCTCGTCGAAGTCGCTCGCCCCCATGAAGAGCGCCGAGGGCGCGCCGTCCGGCGTCACCTTGAACGCCAGCGTGTCGCCCTCCGGCAGGTCGGAGACCGTCCGGGGCGCGGCCGCGGGCGGGGCGTGCAGGGTGCCGGGCGCGAAGTAGGAGTACGAGCCGTTGCGGCTGTGCCGCGAGCTCGCCACCTCGATCACGTACCCGTCGAAGTCGAGCACCTCGCCGCCCTTCACCACGGAGATCTGCCCGGCGTCCACGCCGAAGGAGCGCAGCACGTGGTACGTCGTCTCGGTGCCGATGACCCGCGCCCCCGTCGAACGGGCCAGCTGGGGCACGTCGTTGAGGTGGTCCCAGTGGGTGTGCGTGACGCAGATGACCTCGGGCGTGCCCGCGTGCTCGCGCACCAGTGCCTCGTCGGTGCGCAGCCGCGTGCCGGGGTCGAAGGAGCCGGTGAACAGGCCGGTGTCGAAGCGGGTGACGTACGGATCGACGAGGACGGTCGTGTTCTTCTTCCGCAGGTCGATCCGCCAGCCCGAGGTGCCGAGCCAGCGGTACGAGACGGGCGCGGAAGAACGGCGGCGGGCCGGGGCGCGCCCCTCGGCGGACGCGGTGGCGGGGACCAGGGGAACGGCCGCGCCGAGAGCGGCACCGCGCAGGAGGGTGCGACGGCCGGGGCTGAGGGGGCGTGCGTGGGTGCTCATGGCGGCAGCAGACCAGGAGGCGAAGGGCGCCGTCCAAGATCAAAAATCCGCGAGGTGGATATCCGATCCGATATGACACCAGCTCGGAACGGTGGCTAAGAGGGCTCGCCCCCCGCACGCAAACTGTCGACGGCGATCCTGGCGGCGGCGCCGATCGCGGCGTCCACCCGGGTGAGGTCGGCGGCCATCGCGTGACTCCTCGCGAACACGGCCACCGCGTACGTGTCGCCCTCCGGCCAGCGCACCACGCCCGCCTCGATGTGCAGCCCCGGCAGCGTGCCGGTCTTCGCGGCGATCCGTACCTCGTCGGGGAACCCCGAGGTGAGCCGGTGGCGGAACACCTGGCGCCCCATCAGCGCCCGCACCTGCGCACACGCCTCGGGCGGCCCCGCCGCGTCCCGCCAGATCAGGTCGAGCAGGCGGGTGACCTCACGCGGCGTACTGGCGTTGGCCCGCGCCGGGTCGAGGACGCTCAGGCGCCGCTTCCCCTCGTCCGGCAGGGCGCGGTACAGCGGGGCGAACTCCTCCGCCGTGCGCGCCCCGACGTCGTCCAGCATCGACGCGAGGGCCTCGCGCGGCCCGCCCACGATCCGGGTCCGCGCGAGACCCAGCTCCCGCGCCAGCATGCCCACCGTGTCGAGGCCGACGCGGGAGAGCAGGACGTCGGCCGCGGAGTTGTCACTCACGGTCAGCGCGAAGTACGCGAGGTCGCGCAGCGAGACCTCCACGTCGTCCACGCACCCGGCGATCCCCCAGCCCCCCAGCCGCTGCCCGTCCGTCACCAGGACCCGCTCTCGCGGATCGAGCTGCCCCGCGGCGACCTGGCGCGCGAACTCCAGGACGAGCAGCACCTTGAAGACGGAGGAGATGGGGACGGGGGTGTCGGGGGAGAGGGAGACGTCCGGGCTCGCGCCCTGGGGGTGAGCGGTCGCTGGTCCTCCGGTAGGGGATGAAGGCGGGAGCGGTGATCCGGCCGCGGGGTGGGCGCCGATCGCCGGACCGGCCGCAGGGACGGGGCCGGGTGCCGCTCCGTGCGCAGGGCCGGGGTCGGTCGTCGGCGTCGTGGTGCGGGCGGGGCCGGTTGTCCGTCCGGTCGTACGGGTGGGGTGGGCCCTCGGTCCGCCGGCGGGGGCGGCGACGGCTCCGGCCGCACGGGTGGTGGGGTCGGTGGCCGGCTCCGACGTGTCGAGGGAGGCAGTGGTCGGCCATGCCGCGGGGGCGGGGGCGGTCACTGGTGCCGGGCCGCCGGGTGGGGCGGCCGCCGGACCGGCTCCTCCGGTGGTGTCGATGCGCATCGCGTGCAGCGCGCCCTCCGCGCCCGCCCGGGCGAAGACCTCCCGTATGCGTTCCTCGACCCGCATCCCGCCCCTCACTTCCTCTCGCCTACGCTCGTCGCGTGGATCTCTTGCGGCACCTGCGTATTTTCCTCGTCACCGCGGAGGAGCTGCACTTCAGCCGGGCCGCCGAGCTGCTCGGCATGGCACAGCCGCCGCTCAGCCAGGCCGTGCGCCGCCTGGAGAAGGAGCTCGGCGCCGAACTCTTCGACCGGAGCAACCGGCAGGTGCGGCTCACCGCTGCCGGGTCCGTCCTGTACGACGAGGCCCGTGAGCTCCTCGTGCGCGAGGAGCGGCTGCGGTCCTTGGTGCGGCGCGCCGTCGACGGCGACGTCGGTACGCTGCGCGCGGGTGTGCCCGAGGACACCGCCGCGCCCGTGCTGCACGCGCTCCTCGCCGCCTGCGCGGAGCACGCGCCGGGCCTCCGCGTCGACCTCCAGGAGGTGTCCACGCAGGAGCAGCTGCGCCTGCTCGCGTCCGGTGGCCTCGACGTCGGCCTGCTGCAGCTGCCGGTGGACGCCACCGGCCTCGTCCTCGGGCCCGAAGTCGCCGTCGAGCTGGGCGTGGTGCTGCCCCGGACGTCCCCGCTGACCCGGCTCGCGGAGGTCTCCCTCGCGGATCTGTCCGGGCACGACCTGGTCCTCGGCCCGCGGGAGGCCGCGCCGGGGTGGTACGACGCCACGCTCGACGTCTGCCGCGGGGGCGGCTTCGTGCCCGGCCGCGTCCGGCACGCCCGGAACCCCGAGTTCCTGCTCGGCCTCGTGGCGGCGGGGCAGGGCGTGGCCTTCGAACGGGGCACCGCCGCGCGCAAGGAGCCGAGGGTGGTCTGGCGCCCGCTCGCCGACCGGCCCCTCGCACAGCGGGTCGCCGGGGCGTGGCCCGTGCAGGGGGCGCATGCGGGGGCCGCCCGGTTCGCGGGCTTCGCGGCGCAGGTCCTGACCCGGGACGGCACGGCCGTGCCCCGGGCGTCCACCCCGGCCCCGCCCCCTCGCCCCTGGACAGTGGTGTACGAGCCCCCGTAAGCCCCACCTCACACCGGGCAGGGCTCTGCCCCCACCCACCCGACCCCACCCAAGGCAGCAGACACCCCACAACCCGAGAGCCGCCAGGCCGGGGCCGGTCCGGGCGCCGGGGCAGGTACGGGTGGGTGGGTGGGAGAAGGGACGCCGGTCAGGCAGGGGAGGGCAGGGCCGCGGCCAAGTAGGGGGCCGTGCGGCTGAGGGCGGCACCGGAGACCTGCCGAGGCGGGCCGCAGGCCACCACGCGGCCGCCCCCGGCCCCACCCCCGGGCCCGAGGTCCACCACCCAGTCCGCCCCGGCCACCACGGCCATGTCGTGCTCGGCGACCACCACGGAGTGCCCCGCGTCGACGAGCTCGTGCAGCCGCCCCACGAGGAGCTCCACATCGGCGGGGTGCAGCCCGGTGGTGGGCTCGTCCAGGAGGTAGAGGGTGTGCCCGCGCCGCGCCCGCTGCAGCTCACTGGCGAGCTTGATGCGCTGCGCCTCGCCCCCGGAGAGCTCCGTGGCGGGCTGGCCGAGGCGCAGATAGCCCAGGCCGACGTCGATGAGGGTGCTCAGGCTGCGCTGGACGGCGGGCGTGTCGGCGAAGAAGCCGGCGGCGGCCTCGACGGTCAGGTCGAGGACCTCGGCGATGGTGCGGCCGTTGTGGGTGACCTGGAGGGTCTCGGGGTTGTAGCGGGCACCTCCGCAGTCGGGGCAGGGCGCGTACGTACTGGGCAGGAAGAGGAGCTCCACGCTCACGAACCCCTCGCCCTGGCAGGTCTCGCACCGCCCGCCCGCCACGTTGAAGGAGAACCGCCCGACCCCGTACCCGCGTTCCCGTGCCGCGTCGGTGGCCGCGAAGACCTTGCGTACGACGTCGAAGAGACCGGTGTAGGTGGCCAGGTTGGAGCGGGGGGTGCGGCCGATGGGCTTCTGGTCGACGCGGACCAGGCGCCCGACGCCGTCGAGTTCCTCGGTGAGCTCGCCGAGGAGCGTGGACTTGCCGGAGCCGGAGACGCCGGTGACCGCGGTGAACGCGCCGAGGGGGAATTCCACCGTCACGTCCCGCAGGTTGTGCCGGGTCACCGGGCCCACCTTCAGCCGGCCGCGCGGCTCGCGGACCTGCCGTACGGGGGCCGGGGCGCGGCCGAAGAGGTAGCGGGCCGTGGCGGACCCGGCGACGTCGGCCAGGTCGGCCACGGGGCCGCTGTGCAGGACTTCGCCGCCGTGCTCGCCCGCGCGCGGGCCCACGTCCACGAGCCAGTCGGCGTGGCGCATCACGTCGAGGTGGTGTTCCACGACGAACACGGAGTTGCCCGCGGCCTTGAGCCGGTCGAGCACCGTGAGGAGGGACTCGGTGTCCGCCGGGTGCAGCCCGGCCGACGGCTCGTCCAGGACGTACACGACGCCGAAGAGCCCGGAGCGCAGCTGGGTCGCCAGGCGCAGGCGCTGGAGTTCGCCGGGGGAGAGCGTCGGCGTGGCGCGGTCGGGGGAGAGGTAGCCGAGGCCCAGTTCGGTGATGGTGTCGATGCGGGAGAGGAGGTCGGCGGTGAGGACGCGGGCCGTCTGCGAACCGCCGGTGTCCCGCAGGCACGCGGCGAGGTCGCTCAGCGGAAGCGCGGCGAGCTCCGCGATCGTGCGGCCCGCGAACGTCACCGCGAGCGCCTCGGGCCGCAGCCTGCTGCCGCCGCACGCCGGGCACGGCTCGCTGGTCAGGAAGCGCTCGGCCTTGGCGCGCAGGGTCGGGCTCTTGGAGTCGGCGAACGTCTTCATGACGTAGCGCCGGGCGCTCATGTACGTGCCCTGGTAGGGGCGTTGGATGCGGCCCGCCTCGCGGACGGGGTGGACCGTCACCACCGGCTGCTCGTCGGTGAAGAGGATCCAGTCCCGCTCGCCCTGCGGCAGTTCGCGCCAGGGCCGGTCCACGTCGTGGCCGAGCGTGTCCAGGACGTCGCGGAGGTTCTTGCCCTGCCAGGCGCCGGGCCACGCGGCGATGGCGCCGTCGCGGATGGACAGGGACGGGTCGGGGACCAGGAGTTCCTCGGTGGTGCGGTGCACCCGGCCGAGGCCGTGGCAGGCGGGGCACGCGCCGGCGGCCGTGTTCGGCGAGAACGCGTCCGAATCGAGCCGCTCGGCGCCTGCGGGATACGTACCGGCGCGCGAGAACAGCATCCGCAGCGAGTTGGACAGCGTCGTGACGGTGCCCACCGAGGAGCGGGAGGTGGGCGCGGACCTGCGCTGCTGGAGCGAGACGGCGGGCGGCAGGCCCGTGATCTCGCCGACCTTGGGCGCTCCTACCTGGTGGATGAGGCGGCGCGCGTACGGGGCCACCGACTCGAAGTAGCGCCGCTGGGCCTCCGCGTAGATCGTCCCGAAGGCCAGCGAGGACTTCCCGGAGCCGGAGACGCCGGTGAACACGGCGATCACGTCGCGCGGGACGTCCACGTCGACGCCGCGCAGATTGTGTTCGCGGGCGCCCCGGACGCGGACGAACGGGTCGTGGGCGCGGGGGCTGGGCATGGGGCGGGCTCCGAACGCGGCGATGGGGCAAACCCCACGATTCTAGGCCGGGGCCGTTCGCGCACCTCGGGCGGTCACGTGCCGGTGGCCTCCGGGGCCCCGGCGAGGCCCGCCACCCGTGCCAGGCGCCGGTAGGAGTCGAGGAGGCCTTCGCGGTCGTGCGTACTGGTGGTCACCAGGACCTCCTGGGCGCCGCTGTCCTTGAGCAGCGCCTCCAGGGCGTCGGCGACCTGCTCCTCGGTGCCGTGGAGGTGGCCCTGGAGCCCGGACTCGTACAGCTCGCGCTCCTTGTCGGTCATGCCGCCCGTCGCGGCGAGCCGCTCGACGCGCTCGGCGGGCGGCAGCGGCGGGAACGTGCCGTGGGTGCGGGAGTACGCCATCGACCAGGCCTCCGGCACGAGCAGGCGGCGGGCTGCCTCCTCGGTGTCGGCGACGGCGACCGAGCCGGAGACGATCACGTACGGCTCCGGCGCCCAGGGCGAGGGCGTGAAGGCCGCGCGGTAGCCCTCGACGGCGCGCAGCATCCGGTCCCGGCCCCGCAGGTCGCCGATGACAAGGGGCAGACCCGCGGCCGCCGCGATGGCGGCGCCCTCGCCGGTGGCCAGGACGTACGCCGGGATCCGCACGCCGTCGGCCGGGTAGGCGCGCACACCGGTGTCCGAGGCGCCGCGGAACCAGTCGAGCAGCTCCGTGAGCTGGGCCGCGAAGTCCTCGGCGGCGTGCTTGTCGCGGCCGAGCGCCTTGCGCACGCCGTCCGTGAACCCGACCGAGCGGCCGAGCCCCATGTCGATCCGGCCGGGGAAGAGCGCCTGAAGGACCCCGAACTGCTCGGCGACCACGAGCGGCTGGTGGTTCGGCAGCATCACGCCGCCCGTGCCGACCCGGATCGTACGGGTGGCCCCGGCGACGGCCGCGGCGAGCACCGTCGGCGCGGAACCGGCGACTCCGGGCACGCCGTGGTGCTCGGACACCCAGAAGCGGTGGTACCCGAGCGCCTCCAGGTCCTGCGCGAGACGGACCGTGTCACGCAGTGCCTCGGCCCCCTCGTGCCCCTCACGGACGCGCGAACGGTCGAGGACGGAGAAGCGGGTGGATTCGATCACTGTGCTCACAGACGTGTTCAACGCTCGCCGCGGCTGAGGATTCCCGCTGCCGCCCACGGCGTCGCGCACTTCATGAGGTGTGTCGCGTTCCGTGCGCCGATGCCGTGTCCTTGTCCTTACGCTGATCACGTGACGCACGACGACAGACCCCTGGCCGTGTTCGACCTCGACGGCACGCTCGCCGACACGGCGCACCGCCAGCGGTTCCTGGAGCGCGAGCCGCGTGACTGGGACGCGTTCTTCGCGGCGGCGCCGTACGATCCGCCGCTGCCGCGCGGCGTCGCGCTCGCGCGGGAGAGCGCGGGGGAGTGCGAGGTCGTGTATCTGACGGGGCGGCCGGAGCGCTGCCGTGCCGACACCGAGGCGTGGCTCGCCGCGCAGGGACTGCCCGAGGGGCCGATCTGGATGCGGCGCGACCGCGACCGGCGGCCCGCGCGCCGCACCAAGCTGGAGGTCCTGCGGCACCTCGCGCAGGGCCGCGAGGTGCGCGTGCTCGTGGACGACGACGAGCTGGTGTGCGACGACGCGGAGCGGGCCGGGTTCACGGTGGTGCGGGCACGCTGGGCGCGGACGTCGGCCGCGCTCAAGGACGCCCAGGAACGCGAGGGGCGCACCTGAGGCCACGAGGGGCGCGGGCCAGGGCCACCGGGCGGGCCGGGCCCGCGACGACGCGGCACCCGAGGCGGCGCCGGGCGGTCAGTCCGCGGCCTCCAGGCGGAAGCCGAGCTTCAGGCCCACTTGGTAGTGCCGGATCTCCCCGTCCTCGATGTGGCCGCGCACCTGCGTGACCTCGAACCAGTCCAGGCCGCGCAGCGTCTGCGCGGCGCGGCTGACGCCGTTGCGGATGGCCTGGTCGACGCCCTCGTGGGACGTGCCGACGATCTCGGTGACCCGGTAGGTGTGCTCGGACATGAGGTCCTTCTCCTCTCCGCGGCGGTGCGGCTGCCCTCCACGGTAGTGCCGGGCGGTGGCGCGGGCCTGTTGGCGGCGGTGCGGGGGTGGACCGATGTGATCGATTGATGGAGGTGCCGTGAGAGACCGATGCGCTCGCGCCCCTTGACCCGATGTTGAGGTCCGTACCAAAATCCCACACACCCGTTCGAGCACCGCTCTTCCCCACGTCGGGCCCCTCCCCCGTGCTGTCCCCCGCAGAAAGTGACCGACGTGAACGCGCGCCACAGACGCATCTCGCTCTCCCTCACCCTGACCTTCGCCGCCACCGCCCTGCTGCCCGGCTGCGGCGTCCTGACCGGTTCGGATGACGACAAGAGCTCCGTCACGGTCTGGCTGATGCGGGGCAGCGCGTCGGACGGGTTCGTCAAGCGGTTCACCGAGGACTTCGAGAAGCAGCACGACGACATCGACCTGGACGTCCGCATCCACGAATGGACCGGCATCGGCCCCAAGGTGCAGAAGGCCCTCAAGAAGGACGACGGGCCCGACGTCATCGAGGTCGGCAACACCCAGGTGTCCCAGTACGTCGACGGGGGCGGCCTGGAGGACCTCACCCTGGAGTCCGCGCGCGACCTCGGCATGGAGGACTGGCTGCCCGGCCTCGCCGAGCCCGGCCGCTACCGCGGCGCCCAGTACGGCGTGCCGTGGTACGCCGCCAACCGCGTCGTCCTCTACAACAAGGACCTGTTCGCCCGGGCCGGGATCAAGCAGCCGCCCAAGACCCGGCAGCAGTGGCTGGACGCGACGGCGCGCCTCGACTCCGGCGCGGACCAAGGGATCTACCTCGCCGGACAGGACTGGTACACGCTGGCCGGGTTCATCTGGGACGAGGGCGGCGACCTCGCCAAGGAGAAGGGCGGCGTCTGGAAGGGCACCCTGAACTCCCCGGCCGCGCTGCGCGGCATGGACTTCTACAAGCAGCTCCAGGCGCTCGGCGACGGCCCCCAGAACGCCGACGAGGAACACCCGCCGCAGGCCGGGGTGTTCGCCAAGGGCGACGTCGCGCAGATCATCGCGGTGCCCGGCAGCGCCCGTGCCATCGAGGCGAAGAACCCCGCCCTGAAGGGGAAGATCGGCTACTTCCCGATCCCCGGCAAGACCGCGGGCAAGCCCGGCGCGGTCTTCACCGGCGGCTCCGACCTCGTCGTGCGCGAGGGCACGAAGGAGCGCAAGGCGGCCGTCGAGGTCGTCAAGGCGCTCGCGGGCGAGAAGTGGCAGAAGGAGCTCGCCCGCACCATGGACTACGTGCCGAACAAGACGACGCTCGCCCCCACCGTGTCGGGCGACGCCGGGGTGGCCGCGATGGCGGCCGGGGCCGCGCGGGGCCGGGCGACGCCCAACTCGCCGCGCTGGGCCCTGGTCGAGGCCAAGAACCCGATCAAGACGTACATGTCGAAGGTCCTCGCGGGCGGCGATGCGGCCGCCGAGGCCAAGGCGGCCTCGGGCCGGATCACCGAGGCCCTGGAGGACGCCGCGCACTGAGCCCGGCCCGTGGGGCCCGCCGCCGACGGCGCCGGGCCCCGGGCCCCGGCCTCAGGACGCGGTGCTCAGGGACAGCGCGAAGCGCCCGCGCTCGTCCGTCCACCAGTGCGTCAGCTTCAGTCCCGCCGCGGCCAGTTCGGACCGCACGCCGTCCTCGCGGAACTTCGCGGACACCTCGGTGCGCAGGTCCTCGCCCCGCTCGAAGTCGACCGCGAGGTCCAGGGCGGGGATCTTCACCGTCTGCGTGAGCCGGGACCGCAGCCGCATCTCGATCCACTCCCGGTCGCGGTCCCAGACGGCCACGTGGCTGAACGCGTCGGGGTCGAAGTCCGCGCCCAGCTCGCGGTTCACGACGTGCAGCACGTTCTTGTTGAACGCGGCGGTCACGCCCGCCCCGTCGTCGTACGCCGACACCAGGACCGACTCGTCCTTGACCAGGTCCGTGCCGAGGAGCAGCGCGTCCCCGGGGGACAGCAGGCCGCGCACCGAGGCGAGGAACGCGGCGCGCTCGGCGGGCAGCAGATTGCCGACGGTGCCGCCGAGGAACGCCACCAGGCGCGGCCCCGGCGTGCCCGGCAGCGCGAGGCCCTGGGTGAAGTCGGCCACGAGCGCGTGCACGCTCAGGGAGGGCCGCTGGGCGAGGAGCGTGTTCGCCGCGCCGGTGAGCGCGGACTCGCTGACGTCGACGGGCACGTACGTGTCCAGGTCCGTCAGGGCGTCGATGAGGTGCCGGGTCTTGTCGGAGGATCCCGAGCCGAGCTCTATCAGCGTGCGGGCCCCGGTGACCTCGGCGATCCGTGCCGACCTGGCCACCAGGATCTCGCGCTCGGCACGCGTCGGGTAGTACTCGGGCAGGGTGGTGATCTCGTCGAACAGGACGCTGCCGCGCGCGTCGTAGAACCACTTGGGCGGCAGCGTCTTCGGGGTGCGCGACAGGCCGTGCAGGACGTCGGCGCGCAGGGCCGCGTCGGTGGCGTCCTCGGGCAGGGTGCGGGTCAGCAGGAACGGGCTCACGCAGGTGGCTCCTTGAGCGGGGTGAGAAGGACGTCGGTGCGGCTCGCGTGGAGCAGCGTGTGGTCGGGGACCTCGCGCCAGCGCGGGTCGTCGTCGTACGGCTCGGAGGCGGCGACGGTGCCGCGCCCGGGCACGGCCAGGTACCAGAGGGTGTCGCCCCAGGCCGTCGCGGCGATCGTCGCGCCGTCGGTGACCAGCAGGTTCAGCCGTGATCCCGGGGCCGCCTCCGCGACCTCCACGACCGTGTCCGCGAGCGCCTGCGGCAGCGGCTCGCCGCGCCGCAGCCGGGCCTGGACGAGCGCCCAGACCAGCGCCGAGTCGCAGCGCGCCTCCAGGGAGAGGAGGTCGGCGGTCGGGAGCCCGGCGGCGAGCGGCGCGAGCGAGCCTGGCCAGCCGGACACCGCGCCGTTGTGGCTGAACAGCCGGCGGTCCGCGGCGAACGGCGCCGCCGCGGCCTCCCCGTCCGCCCCGGCCACGGTGGCGTCGCGCACGGCGGCGAGCACCGCCGCGGAGCGCACCACGCGCGCGAGGTCGGCGAACGACTGGTCGCCCCAGATCGGCCCGGCCCGCCGGTAGCGCGCGGGCACCGGGTCGCCGTCGGCGTACCAGCCCACGCCGAAGCCGTCGGCGTTGACCGTGCCGTGCCGCTGGTGCCGGGGCGCCCATGACTGCCGGAAGAGACCGGACGAAGGCGTGACGAGCAGCGCGCCCAGGTGCTCGGGCGCGCCGACGTAGGCGAGGTGACGGCACATCAGCCGAGCTCCGCGGCCAGCTCGGCGGCCGTGGCGTCACGGGCCGTGCGGAAGCCGGAGAAGATCTGCCGCCGCACCGGGTGGTCCCAGTTGCGGAAGGTGCCCCGGCAGGCCACGGCGTCCACGGAGAAGGCGCCGCCGCGCAGGACCTTGTAGTCGCCGCCGAAGAACACCTCCGAGTACTCGCGGTAGGGGTAGGCCACGAAGCCCGGGTAGGGCAGGAAGTCGCTCGCCGTCCACTCCCACACGTCGCCCATCAACTGCCTTACGCCGAGCGGCGACTCGCCCTGCGGATAGCTGCCGGCGGGCGCCGGGCGCAGATGGCGCTGGCCCAGGTTCGCGTGCTGGGGCGCGGGGTCCTCGTCCCCCCATGGGTAGCGCGCCGAGCGGTCCTCGTCGGGCCGGTGGCGGGCCGCCTTCTCCCACTCGGCCTCGGTGGGCAGGCGCCGCCCCGCCCAGCGCGCGTACGCGTCCGCCTCGTACCAGCTGACGTGGACCACCGGCTCGTCGGCGGGCACCGGCTCGACGTGGCCGAAGCGGCGCCGCAGCCACTGGCCGCCCTCGCGGCGCCAGAACAGCGGCGCCGCGAGGCCGTTCTTGCGGACCGTCTCCCAGCCGCGCTCGTGCCACCAGCGCGGCTCCTCGTACCCGCCGTCGTCGATGAAGCGCTGGTACGCGGCGTTCGTCACCGGCGTGGTGTCGAGGAAGAAGGGCGGCACGAGCCGCTGGTGGGCGGGGCGTTCGTTGTCGAGCGCCCAGGGCTCGGTGGACGTGCCCATGGTGAACGTGCCGCCGGGCACGAGGACTTCGTCCGGGCCGCCGAAGGCCGGAGCGGGCTCCGGGTCGGGGGCGGTGAGCGCCGGGCCGCCCGCGCGCAGCTGATGGGTGATCAGCATCGTCTCGTCGTGCTGCTGTTCGTGCTGCGCGATCATGCCGAAGGCGAAGCCGGCGTCGGTGAGGCCGGCCACCGCCTGCGTGCCGCCCGCGGCGATCGGGGCGTCCGGCGCGAACGGGGTGCCGTCCGTGAACGGGGTGCTCTCCAGGACGTCGAGCGCCCGGCCGCGCACGTCGGCGGCGTAGCGGCGGGCCTCCTCGGGCGCGAGCAGCGGCAGCGAGGGACGGGCGGCGCGCGGATGCTCGAAGGCGTCGTACAGGGAGTCGATCTCGGGCCGCAGGGCGTCGCGGCCGCCGACCGCGCGCAGCAGCCACTGCTCCTCCTGGTTGCCTATGTGGGCGAGGTCCCACACCAGCGGCGACATCAACGGCGAGTGCTGCGCGGTCAGTTCGGAGTCCTCGACGCAGGAGGTGAGCAGCGCGGTCCGCTCGCGCGCGGCCCGGAGCGCGCCGAGCGCGCGCTCCCGCAGCTCCTCGGGGCCGACGGGCGCGCCGTGCGGGGCTCCGGCCGTGGAACCGGTCATCGCGGTACGTCCTTCCCGGGGACGAGCGCCCCTTGTGCGTCGAGTTCGTCGAGCAGGTCGTCCGCGGGGCAGCGGCCCCGGGCGACGTACCGGTCGGCGTACGCCGTGACGGCGGCGAGCACCTCGGGGGCGGCGCCGAGCCGGGGCAGCGCCTCCAGGGCCGCGGCGAAGCAGGCCGTCGCCGCCTCGCGCAGCTCCGGGTCCGCCAGGCCGTGGCGCGCCGCGTCCAGCCACAGCGGGCTGTGCGGCGCGGGCGTCACCCCGGCCCGCTCGGCCAGCGGCTTGACGGTGCGGTAGGCGGTCTCGGTGGCCTGCGCGTCGTCGAAGAGCGCCATGGTCACGGCGAGCGGCACCACCCAGCCGTCCTCGCCCGGCTGCGCGTCGACCATGCGCAGCTCCAGGTGCCCGCGCGGTCTGACCGGCGGGAACAGCGTGGTGAGGTGGTAGTCGAGGTCCCCGCGCGTGGGCGGCCGCGGCAGCCCCGAGCGCACCCAGGACCGGAAGCTCAGGCCCTGGGGGACCAGCCACGGCGCCCCGTCCGCGGCCCCGGAGCGCCCGGCACCCGCCGCGCTCTCGGCGTTCCCGGTGTTCTCGGTGTGCGCTGCGTTCTCGGTACGTACGCACATCACCGGCGCGTCCAGGGCGTGCCGTGCCCAGGCCGCCCGTGGCTCCTCGTCGAGCGCGGGCGCGCCCGACCGGCCGGGGTCGATGCCCGCCCACACGGCCTGCCGCGTGGACCGCCAGCCCGTGGCCCGGCCGTCCTGCACCGGCGAGTTGGCGAACGCCGCCACCAGGACCGGGCCGAGCAGGTGCGCGAGCCGCCAGCGCCGGGCGAAGCCGAGCGGCCCCGGCTCCGCGTACCCGGCGTCCAGGCAGATCTGCACGGACGCCGTGGAGCACATCATGCGGCGGCCCGCCTCGCCCGCGCGGTCGAGCCAGCACTCCATGGCGTCGTAGCGCGGCTCCCGCAGCAGCCGCGTCGGGGCACGCCACGGATCGGCGCCGAGGCCGGTGAGGGTGAGGTCCAGGGGGCGGAGCGTGTCACGGACGACGGTGAGATCGGCCGCCACGGCCGATACGCACTCCATGAGCGAGGCGGCGGGCAGCGAGCTGAGCTCCAGCTGACCGCCGGGTTCCACGGTGACCGCCGAGTGCAGGGATTCGGTCCGCAGGGCCGCGCGGGCGGTCTCGACGCGGGCGGACGTGACGGGAAGGCGCGGGGAGCGCCGGTCGTGGACGAGCCACTCCAGCTCCACGCCGACGGCGGCGGGCGGTCCGTTCTTGAAGCAGATGCCGCGCACCAGGGCCTCGACCTCCGCCTCGGTCACGGCGTCCCGAGGACGCACGCGACGGTTCGTACAGTCTCCCTCTGGCATGCCGGGGGTCCTCCTGTTCCGGGCGGCCCGGACGTCGCGTCCGGGCAGCGCTCGTAACACCCAAGACCTTGAAGCTATTTCGCACAAGACGGCCCCGGGTGGCCGGGAAGTGCCGTTGTGGTGAACGACGGCCGCGCCACGCCGCCCGTTCACGCACCACACGCGGGATTCCTTCCAATAGACCACGCGCGTGCCGTTCCCGCACGGGATGGCCGAAACGGCACGTCCGCCCCTGGGGGGAGCGCCGGTCAGTCGCGGGACGCCGGGTGCTCGATGCGGTACTGCTCCGCGAGCTCGTCGAAGACGTCGCTGGTCGGCCCGCCCAGGACGGCCGGGTGGGCGCCGCCCACGAAGGACCGCACCCGGTCCGTCACCTCGGCCGCCTTCGCGGCGCTCGCGTAGATGCCGAGCACCAGGGAGCCGTCACCCGCGGTGAAGCCCCAGGGCACCTCGCAGGGCCCGGCGTGGTCCTCGACGGGACACAGCAGGCGGGCGAGGGGTTCCTGGAGCGCGAGCGCCGCTCGTGTGTCGGCGAAACCGTGGATGTGGATCTCGTAGAGCTGCACGGGCCAGACGGTAGACGGCGCTTTCCCGAGGCGCACGGCATTTTCGGGCGCCGCACAAGGCTTCCACGCGCCCCTTGGTCGCCGCTTCGCCCCCGGGCAGGCCCCGACGGCCCCGCCCTCTCAGGGCGCCGCCCGCGTGTCCGCCGGCTCCGGCCAGTGCGCGTGCCAGCGCCGGTCCGCCTCCAGCTGGGCCGCCAGGGAGATGAGCAGCGGCTCGCTGCCCGCGGGGCCGAGGAGCTGGGCGCCCACGGGCAGGCCGCCCGCGACCCGGCCCGCGGGCACGTTCACACCCGGCCAGCCGAGCACGTTCCACGGCCACGCGTACGGGCACGCCGCGATCATCGCCTGGTCCGTGCGCCAACCGCTGAGCCCGGCGAGGGCCCCGACGGGCGGCGGCGGGGTGGCCGTCGTGGGCGCGAGGACCACGTCGTACGTGGCGAAGACGGCGCCGACCCGGCGCTGCAGGGTCGCCTCCGCCCGGCGGGAGAGCCGCAGCGGCGCGCCGCCGAGCAGCCGCCCGAGCCGGGCCGCCTCCTTGGTGCGCGGGTCGAGCAGAGCGGGGTCGGGCACCTCGCGCACCCAGTCGGCGACGCCCGCCGTGGCCCGGGGCACGAAGGCCAGGCCGATCTGGCCGTAGCGCGGGTCGGCCTCCTCCACGTCGTGTCCGAGCGCGGCCAGGCGGTCGGCGAGTTCCACGACCTTGGCGCGCACGAGGCGGTGCAGACGCTTGGGCGTGGCCGTGAACGGCGTGCGCAGGGAGAGCGCCACGCGCAGCCTGCCCGGTTCGCGCGTGGCGGCCTCGGCGGCGCGGATCGAGGACGGCTGGTGCGGGTCGTCCCTGTGGTTGCCGCTCGCCGCGTCCAGGAGCAGCGCGGCATCGGCCACGGTGCGCGCGAGCGGGCCGTTGACGGTGATGCCGTTGAACGCCTCCGGCCACGGCCACGTCGAGATCCGCCCGCGCTGCGGCTTGATCCCGACGAGATGGGTCCACGCGGCCGGGATCCGCACCGAGCCCGCGCCGTCCGAGCCGAGCGCCACCGGCACCAGGCCCGCCGCGACCGCCGCGGCGGAGCCGCCCGACGAACCGCCCGGCGTGTGAGCGGTGTTCCACGGATTGCGGGTGGCACCGAAGGCGGGCCCCTCCGTGAACGGCCACTGCCCCAGCTCGCACGTGTTGGTCTTGCCGACGACGACCGCGCCCGCGGCCCGCAGCCTGCGCACCGCCTCCGCGTCCCGCGCCTTGGGCGGGAAGTCGCCGGGGCAGCCGAACGCCGTCGGCTCGCCCGCCACGTCCGTGTCGTCCTTCACCGCGAGCGGCACCCCGAGCAGCGGGGCGCGGGCGCCACTCGCCAACTGCCGGTCGGCGGCGTCCGCTTCGGCGAGCGCGGCCTCGGCGCGCACCACGCGGAAGGCGTTGAGCGTGGGCTGTGTCGCCAGGATCCGGCTCAGCGTCCGCTCGGTGAGTTCGCGGGCGGACACCTCGCCCGCGCTGAGCGCGCGGACGGTCTCCGCGAGGCCTTCGGAACGGTCGCTGCTCATGTGGGGGCACCTTCGGTCGGGCGGCGCGGCCGCGGTTGCTTACCGCACGGTAGCTTCCGGCGGGCCAACGCGGTATCGGGGCAGCGGAGTTCACCCCCGCCCGCCGCGCGCGCTCCGCGGGGCCGCGGCGCGCGTGAGCGGCGTGTGCCGCTCCGGCCGAGCCGCGTGTGCGCGGTCAGCGGCGTGTGTGACCTCCCGCGCTACCAGCCACGATGGCGTGCGCGCCCGTGCCCCGTCGACTGCCCGGCAGCGCCCCCGCGCCCGCCTGGGTGCGCCCCGGGGCCGTCTGGAAGGATTGCCTTCGTCATGGTGCAGATACCGAAGCAGCAGGCCGCGCCGGATCCGGCGCCGACCGCGCCGAGCCCGCCACCCGACCCCGAGCCGCAGGACGCCGACCAGCGCGTGCCGCACTCCGTTCCGACCAGCGCCGACGTCGCACGCCTCGCGGGCGTCTCGCGCGCCACCGTGAGCTACGTCCTGAACAACACCAGCGCCGTGCGCATCAGCGAGCCCACCCGCCGCCGCGTCCGCGAGGCCGCCAAGGAGCTGGGCTACGTCCCGCACGCCGCAGCCCGCAGCCTGCGCGCCGGGCACACCCGCATGGTCCTCATGCCCACGCCCCAGATCCCCGTGGGCCCGCTCTTCAACCAGTTCTTCAGCGAACTCCAGTGGGCGCTCAGCCGGTTCGACTACACCGTCGTGCAGTACGGCAGTCTCGGCCTCACCGGTGAGGAGGCCGCCCGCGCCTGGGCCGAGCTGCGCCCGGTCGCGGTGCTCGCCCCCGACGCGACCGCGCTCGGCGCCCGCGGCGTCTCCGTCCTCAAGCGCTCGGGCGCCAAGGCGGTGTTCACGCTCGGCCCGCAGCGCGCCGAGGGGGCGCACGCGCTGCTCATGGACCAGCGCCTGGTCGGCCGCAGCGCCGCCGAGCACCTGCTCGCCCGCGGCCGCCGCCGCATAGGCGTCGTGGTCCCCGAGGAGCCCGGGCTCGAACCCTTCTCGCGGCCGCGCCTCGACGGCGTGCGGGCCGCCGTGCGCGGCGCGGGCGACAGCGGGGTGACCGAGCTGCCGCTGGGCTACGGCGAGGACTCCGCGGCCCGGCTCGCGGGCCGCTGGCGCGGTCTCGGCCTGGACGCCGTCTTCGCGTACAACGACGAGTACGCGATGCTCCTCATGCGCGCCCTCCAGGACGAGGGCATACGCGTCCCGGACGACGCGGCCGTCGTCGGCGCCGACGACCTGATGCTCGGGCGGCTCCTCCGCCCGCGCCTGAGCAGCGTCCGCATCGAGCTGCCGTCGGGCCGCGGCCTGGCCGAGCTCGTCGACCGGGTGGTGCGGGAGCCCGGGGCGCGGCCGGAGGTCCACGACGTCCTCGGCGCGAGCGTGGTGCACCGCGAGTCGAGCTGAGCCCCGGCCCCGCGCCCCGGAGCAGGCGTTACGCCCCCTGCTCCTTGGCCTGCTGCTCCGCGACCGACTTGCGGACCTCGTCCATGTCGAGCCCCCGGGCCTGACCGATCACGTCCTCCAGGGCGGACTCGGGCAGCGCGCCCGGCTGCGCGAACACCGCGACCTGGTCCCGGACGATCATCAGCGTGGGAATCGACTGGATGCCGAAGGCGGCGGCGAGCTCCGGCTGCGCCTCCGTGTCGACCTTGCCGAAGACCAGGTCCGGGTTGGCCTCCGCGGCCTTCTCGTAGACCGGCGCGAACTGGCGGCAGGGCCCGCACCAGGACGCCCAGAAGTCGATCAGGACGAAGTCGTTCTCCGTCATCGTCTGGTCGAAGTTTTCCTTCGTGAGCTCCACGGTCGTGCTCATGATGAGTCTCTCTTCCTGCGTGGGGGCGAAGCCGTCGTGCACAACGGCCGCGGCGGCGGCCGTATTCCGCGCGCGTACCCGTGTGGCCACGCCGCACACCTGGCACCAGACTGGCCCCATGAAGCGATCCACGGACGCCACGGGCGAAGCAGCGGACAACACGTACGACGTAGTGGTCATCGGGGCCGGACCCGTGGGCGAGAACGTCGCCGACCGGGCGCGCGCCGCGGGCCTCAGCGCGGCGATCGTGGAGAGCGAGCTGGTCGGCGGCGAGTGCTCGTACTGGGCCTGCATGCCCAGCAAGGCGCTGCTGCGGCCCGTCGTGGCCCGCGCGGACGCGCGCCGCGTGCCGGGCCTGCGCCACCTCGTCGAGGGCGCCCTCGACGCGTCCGCCGTCCTCGCCCACCGGGACGCGTACGCCTCCCACTGGAAGGACGACGGCCAGGTCGGCTGGCTGGACTCGATCGGTGTGGACCTGTTCCGCGGCCACGGCCGCCTCGCGGGCGCGCGCCGGGTGACCGTGACCGCCGCCGACGGGACCCTCACACGGCTTGCGGCCCGGCACGCCGTCGCGGTGTGCACCGGCAGCCGGGCCGTGGTGCCCGACCTGCCCGGCGCCGCCGACGCCAAGCCGTGGACCAGCCGCGAGGCGACCAGCGCCGACCACGTGCCCGACCGCCTGGTCGTGGTCGGCGGCGGCGTGGTCGGCGTGGAGATGGCCACGGTCTGGCAGGCGCTCGGCTCCCGCGTGACCCTGCTGGTGCGCGGCGAGGGCCTGCTGCCCAAGATGGAGCCGTTCGCCGGGGAGCTCGTCGCCGACGCGCTGCGCGAGGCGGGCGCGGACGTACGGACGGACACCTCGGTGAAGGCGGTGCGCCGGGACGGCGCCACGGTCACCGTCGAGCTCGAAGGGGGCGACCGGATCGAGGCCGACGAGATCCTCTTCGCCACCGGCCGCGCCCCGCGCACCGATGACCTCGGCCTGGACACGGTCGGCCTGGAGCCCGGCGCGTGGCTGCCCGTCGACGACAGCTGCCAGGTCGCGGGCAGCGACTGGCTGTACGCCGTGGGCGATGTGAACCACCGGGCGCTCCTGACCCACCAGGGCAAGTACCAGGCGCGGATCGCGGGCGCCGCGATCGCCGTCCGCGCTCAGCGGGTGCCGATCCTGGAGACCGACCGGTGGGGCGCCCACAGCGCGACCGCCGACCACGACGCCGTCCCGCAGGTCGTCTTCACCGACCCGGAGGTGGCGTCGGCGGGCCTCACCCTCGCCGCCGCCGAGGAGGCGGGCCACCGCGTGCGCGCCGTCGACTACGACCTCGCGTCCGTCGCCGGGGCGGGCCTGTACGCCGACGGGTACCGGGGCCGCGCCCGCATGGTCGTCGACCTGGACCGCGAAGTCGTCCTCGGCGTCACCTTCGTCGGCCCCGGCGTCGGCGAGCTCATCCACTCCGCCACGGTCGCCATCGCGGGCGAGGTGCCGATCGACCGCCTGTGGCACGCGGTCCCGGCGTACCCGACGATCAGCGAGGTGTGGCTGCGGCTCCTGGAGACGTACCGGGGCTGACGGGGCCCCCTTCAACGGGGCCCACCCCCTTCATCTGACAGGGGGCCGCCCCGTCAGCAGGGCACGGCCGGACGGCGGCCGTGCCCTACGCCCGCCTCCGGGCCGTCCTGGCGGCCCGGGAGGGCCGCAGCGCCGCGAGCTCGTCCTCGCCCTTGCCGCCCCAGACTCCCGACGTCTGGCCGGAGCTCAGCGCGTACGTGAGGCACTCACGCGCTACCGCGCAGCTCTCGCAGATGCGTTTGGCCTCCTCCTGTTCCTGTTCGGCCGGTCCGGAGGTGCCGACGGGGAAGAACAGCTCAGGGTCCTCATCAGCACACGCGGCCCGGTGGATCCAGTCCTGTCGCAGGGGCACCGTTTCCATGCCGCGGCGGGTGCCCGGGAGCGAAGGGGACGAAACGGCGTTGTCCGGTCAGCCGTCCGCGAGGATCGCGTCCAGATGCCGGAGCGCCGTCGTCACGCGTGCCGGGTCCTGCTGGAAGAACGGGTCGTCGGGGACCGGCAGCGACCCGGCGAGCGCGATGCCCCGCCCGCGCGCCCACGTGGCGTCGTCGGCGCCGAGTGCCACCCGGAACGTGGCGCGGGCCTGCGCGGGCAGGAACATCCACGCCGGGATCAGGTCGCACGCCGGGTCGCCCACGGCAAGCGTCCCGAAGTCGATGACGGCGCTCAGCCGCCCCCCGGCCGCCAGCAGATTGCCGGTCGCCAGGTCGCCGTGCAGCCACACCGGCGGACCGTCCCAGGCGGGCGCCGCGAGGGCCTGCTCCCACACCGCCGTGACCGCGTCGGTGTCGACCGTGCCGTCCAGCTTCGCGATCTTCGCCCGTACGGTGGAGTCGGCGGCCAGCTGCGGGCACTCGGTGCCCACGCGCGTGCCCCGGAAGGCATTGCTCCACTGCGGCGGCGGGCCGTCCGTCGCGTCGACGCGCTGCAACGCCCGGATGAACCCGGCGAGTTGGACCGCGGCCTCGTGCGGATCCGCCAGGCCGTCCGTCGTGGCGGGCTCGCCCGGAAGCCAGCGGCAGACCGACCACGGGAACGGATACCCCTCGCCCGGCTCGCCCTGCGCCAGCGGCTGCGAGACCGCGAGCGGCAGCTGCGGGGCCAGCCACGGCAGCCAGCGCTGCTCCCGTTCGACCTGGCCGGTCCAGCGGGCGTAGCGGGGCAGCCGCAGCGCCATGTCGTCGCCAAGGCGGAAGGTCGCGTTGTCCATGCCGGAGCGCGGCACCGGCGTCACGGGCAGGTGTGCCCAGCGCGGGAACTGCGCCGCCAGGAGGCGCCGCACCAGCGGCTCGTCGATGGTGACCGCGACATCGTCGTCGTCCTGGGCGTCCGGGACGCCCTGCTCGTCGACGTCGATGGCGATGTGCTGCTCGTCGTACGTCTCGTCGGTACCGCTCGATGTCACGGGAACTCCTCGGCCGGACCGTGTGCCCGGCGCTTTCGTCGACCTGGTGGAAGGTGCCCCATCCCACCCGTCGGCCGGATCCGCTGTCCACCGAGTTTCCGGGTGCCCCGCCGCCGGGCGACGCCGGGGCGAGGCCGCGCCGGACGACCGCTTCATAGCTCGCCGTCGACGCCAGTCGACGCGCTGGACGTGGCCACGACCGACTGCGGCCACGCCGATGGCGACCGCGTTGATGACGGTCCGGCCGACCGCTGATCGGGACCGCCGCAATTCTGACGACGCAGGAGAGCCGAAGCTGGATCCCGACGGGAACTAATGCGCTTTAGTCGGTGCTGGCGGAGACCGGTGTCCGCGCCTCGCGCGGCGCCCGGCCCGGCCCGGCGGAGCCTCCCGCGGACGGCGCGGGGACCGCGGCGCCGCCCCCGCCCTGCCCGCGCAGCCGCCGCAGCACGCGCCGCGCCCGCGCGGGCAGGATGCGCCGCCAGGCCCGCCTGCGGCGGGTGGAGCGCAGCTCGGCGAAGAGGAGTTCGTGCCGGGCCGCGATCGGCTCCGGGTCGTAGCGGCGGGCGCTCTCCAGGGCGGCGGCGCCCATCGCACGCCGCCGCGGCGCGTCCTCGATGAGTTCCAGCAGCGCCTTGGCGAGCGCGGCCTCGTCGCCCGTCGGCACCAGGCGGCCGTCGTGGCCGTCGCTGATGATCTCGGCGGGGCCGAGCGGGCAGTCGGTGCTCACCACCGGAACGCCGCACCGCATGGCCTCCACCAGCGTCATGCCGAACGACTCGGCGTCCGAGGCGGACGCGACCACGGAGGCCCGCGCGAACTCCGGCTCGATCGGCGAGCGCACCCCCATCAGCTCCACCCGCCCGCCGAGGCCCAGCTCCTCGACCGCGCGCTCCAGCGGCTCCTTCTGCTGGCCGCCGCCGTAGATCCGCAGCCGCCAGTCGGGGTGCCGCTCCGCGACCGTGGCGAAGGCCGACACCAGCAGGTCGAACCGCTTGCCGGGGACGAGCCGCCCCGCCGCTGCGACGACCTTGGCGGTGCCGTCCGAGGGCGGGACCTGCGGCCTGGGCACCATGTTCGGGATGCTCAGGATCCGCACCCCAGGCAGCGGCATCCGTCTGCGGTAGACGTCCGCGTCGGCCTCCGTGGTCGTCACCAGGGCGTCGAGACGGCGGTAGTGGCGCGCGAGTTGGGCGCGAAGGCGTTTGCTGTGCGCGTCGTGCCGCAGGTGCTCCTGACCGACGAGCAGCGCGCGGCGCGGACCGAACCGCGCGAGGTACACATTGATCCCCGGCCGCGTACCGACGATCACGTCCGCGTCGCAGCGCCGCAGATACGCCGCGACGCGCGCGTCGTGCAGGCGCGTGTACTGGTGGTGGCGCCGCTCCGCCGACGGGAAGGCCTCGGCGGGCTCGGCGAACAGCGGATCGAGCGTGTCCGCGCTCCCCGCCCTGACGTCCACCAGCGGGACGAGCCGCACCCGCGGGTCGACCTCGAAGCGCGGCCGCTCGCGGTGGCGCATCAGTGAGACGACGGTGACGTCGTGGCGCTCGGACAACGCGGACGCGAGGTTGAGGGTGGTGCGAATGGTGCCCCCCACCCCGTACACGTTGTGCAGCAGGAACACGACCTTCAGAGCCTTCATGCGGAGCTTTCCCCTCGGCGGTGCTCGACAGATCCGCGCGTGGGTCGGGACGCGCGGCGAAATGACGCGGCGGAAACCGCGGGCCACCTTTCCGCGCCCGGGTAAGCCGGGATTCCGGCCACGGTGAGAGGACGGTAAGAACGCGGCCGCGCGCCGGTGGAACAGGGGGCGGTTGGCAGACTAACGGGATGCCGCACACCGAGCCGTATCGCAACACGCCGACTCCCGGCGGTCCACCGCACACCGTGCTGCTCGCCGAGGACGACCGCGCCATCCGCAACGCCCTGGAGCGCGCCCTGACCCTGGAGGGCTACCGCGTCACGGCCGTCGCCGACGGCGTCCAAGCACTCGCGGCCGTGCACCGGCAACCGCCGGACCTGCTCGTCCTGGACGTGATGATGCCCGGCATCGACGGCCTCCAGGTCTGCCGGGTGCTGCGCGCCGAAGGCAGCAGGACACCCGTCCTCATGCTCACCGCCCGGGTGGAGACCGCCGACCGCGTCGCCGGGCTCGACGCGGGCGCCGACGACTACGTGGCCAAGCCCTTCGAGGTCGACGAGGTCTTCGCCCGCCTGCGCGCGCTGCTGCGCCGGGCGGACGCAGCGCCCCTGCCCGGTGCGGGCGCGGGAGAGGAGCCCGACGGCGTCGTCACGGCGGGCGACCTGCGCATCGCCCCCGGGGCGCGCCGCGTCTGGCGCGGCCCCCGCGAAGTCGAGCTCACCCGAACCGAGTTCGACCTCCTGCACCTGCTGGCCCGCAACGAGGGCATCGTCCTGGACCACGCCACGATCTACGACCGCATCTGGGGCTACGACTTCGGCCCGAGCTCCAAGAACCTCGCCGTGTACGTGGGCTACCTGCGCCGCAAGCTCGACGTGCCCGGGGCGCCGCCGCTCATCCACACCCTGCGGGGCGTCGGCTACGTCCTGCGGGCGTCATGAGCGGCGGCGACCTCGGCACGCCGGGTGGCACCGCCGACGGGGGCCGCCGGGCGCGCGCCCGGATCGGGGTCAGCCTCGGCACGAGGTTCGCCGCCTCCTTCGCCGCGGTCGCCGTCGTCGTGACCCTGCTGGTGGGCTTCCTCAGCTACGACGCCGCGGCCCGCCTCATCCGCCGCGACCAGCACGCCGCCTTCAACGAGGTCGTCGAGGACCTGCGCCAGCAGGTGCGCAGACACCGTACGGGCATCACCGTCGTCGCCGACCTCGACGGCGACGGCATCCGCGACGACCTGCTCCGGCCCACCCGCTCCGACGCCCAGGTCCTCGGCCCGCGCGGCGGGGTCACCGAGCGCGGCGGACGCCGCCTGCCGGTGGGCGACGAGGAACGCGCGACGGCCGCCGAGGAGCGGGCGGGCGTGGTGACGCGCCGCGACGTCGAACTCGCCCGCGGGGACTACTGGCTCGTCACCGTCTCCCTCGGCGAAGGCCAGGGCGCCGTCCAGGTGGCGCGGCAGTTCAGCGACACCGAGGACCTGCTGCACAGCCTCCAGCGGCGCACGCTGCTGCTCGCCACCCTCGTGGTGCTCGCCGCCGCCGTGGCGGGGTGGTGGCTGGCCCGCCGGATCACCCGGCGTCTGGTGCGGCTCGCCCACGCGGCCGAGGACGTGGCGCAGACCGGCCGCGTCGACCGGCAGGTGCCGGTGGCGGGCAGCGACGAGGTGGGGCGGCTCGGCCGGTCCTTCGACCGCATGCTGGGCCGGCTCGCGCAGGCCGAGGACGACCAGCGGCGGCTCGTCCAGGACGCGGGGCACGAGCTGCGCACGCCGCTCACCTCCCTGCGGACGAACATCGCGCTGCTGTGCCGCATCGACGAACTGCCGCCGCCCGTGCGGGCGGAGCTGGTCGTCGACCTGGCCGACGAGTCCCGTGAACTCACCGACCTCGTCAACGACCTCGTCGCCATCGCGGCGGGCCGCCACGACGACGAACCGCCCGTCGACGTCGTCCTCGCCGAGGTCGCCGAAGAGGCGGCGGTGGTGGCGCGCCGCCGCACCGGCCGCGCGATCGCGGTCCACGCCCGGGACGACGGGCCCGTACGGGCCCGCCCCGCCGCGGTCAGGGGCGCCATCACCAACCTCTTGGAGAATGCCGCCAAGTTCGACCGCGACGGCACCGCCCCCATCGACCTGTTGGTCTCCACCGGCCGCGTCGAGGTCCACGACCGCGGCCCCGGCATCGCGGCCACCGACCTCGCCCGCGTCTTCGACCGCTTCTACCGCGCCCCGGCCGCGCGCAGCCTCCCCGGTTCGGGCCTCGGCCTGTCCATCGTCCGCGACGTGGCGGTGTCCCACGGCGGCACGGTGTTCGCCGGGGCGAGGCCCGGGGGAGGGGCGGTGGTGGGCTTCACCCTGGGCGAGCCGTGAGGCCGGGGCACGCCCCGGCCTCCGTCCTACAGGACCGGCTCGCCGTCCAGCGCGGCGGCCATCCGCAGGTGCGGTACGGCCTCCGCGTCCCGGCCCTGCCGTTCGAGGGTGCGGCCCAGCATCAGCCGGGCGTAGCTCTCGACGGGGTCGAGCTCCAGGACCGCGCGCAGCTCCGTCTCGGCGCGGCGCAGCTGGGCCGAGTGGTAGTAGGCGCGGGCGAGCAGCAGCCGCGGCGCGACCTGCTCGGGCACCTCGTCGGCCAGCGGGGCGAGGATGCGCGCGGCCGTCGCGTACTCCTTGGCGTCGAAGAACTGCCCCGCCCGCTCCCAGCGCTCGGCGGAGGTGCCGTGGTCGTAGTAGGTGATGTTCACTGTTTGCCTCCTCGACGGCACACAACAGCACCAGGTAATTGAATATTCCACTACGTGGGGGTGGCCGTGTGGGGGCGGGGGCGGCCCCGGCGCCGGACGGCACGAATCCGCTGATGCGGGCGGGCCGGGGTGGATGCTGACGGGCCGGGCCCCTCGGGGCTAGGTTGGGCGGTATGAGCAATCTTGATCGCGAGGCGGTGCCGGCCCAGTGCGGCGGCCGCGGGTTCGTCGTCGCGGAACCGGTGCGGGAACTCCTCAGTCCTCGACGCGTGCAGCTCGGCGAGTCCACCGAGGTGCGCCGGCTCCTGCCGAACCTGGGGCGGCGGATGGTGGGCGCCTGGTGCTTCGTCGATCACTACGGCCCCGACGACATCGCCGACGAGCCCGGCATGCAGGTGCCGCCGCACCCCCACATGGGCCTGCAGACCGTGTCGTGGCTGCACGAGGGCGAGGTCCTGCACCGCGACAGCACCGGCAGCCTGCAGACGGTCCGCCCCCGCGAGCTGGGCCTGATGACGTCGGGCCGCGCCATCTCCCACTCCGAGGAGAGCCCCAAGGCCCACGCCCGCCTCCTGCACGGCGCGCAGCTCTGGGTGGCGCTGCCGGACGCCCACCGCCACACCGAGCCGCACTTCGAGCACCACCCCGACCTGCCGGTCGTCACCGCACCGGGCCTGAGCGCGAAGCTCCTGCTCGGCACCCTGGACGGCACCACGTCGCCCGGTACGACGTACACCCCCATCGTCGGCGCGGACCTGACCCTCACCCAGGGCGCCGACCTGCGCCTCCCCCTCGAAACCGACTTCGAGTACGCCGTCCTGTCCATGTCCGGCGAGGCCCACGTGGACGGCGTCCCGCTGCTCCCCGGCTCCATGCTCTACCTGGGCTGCGGCCGCACCGAACTCCCCGTACGCGCCACGTCCGACACCAGCCTCATGCTCCTCGGCGGCGAGCCGTTCGAGGAGGAGCTCATCATGTGGTGGAACTTCATCGGCCGCACCCAGTCCGACATCGAACAGGCCCGCACCGACTGGATGACGGGCACGCGCTTCGGCGAGGTGAAGGGCTACGACGGAGGCCCGCTACCCGCGCCGGAGCTGCCGTCAGTGCCGCTAAAGCCGCGGGGGCGCGTGCGCTGATCTGCGGAAATGAGGATGAGTGGCGGTTCGGGGCGATGGGCGAGCGCGACCGGTGTAGCGGTCGCCGGACCCGCTGAGTGACGGCCTTCGGCCGCCCTCTCCTTACCTTGACGGCGTCGAGCTTGATTCCGGTCTGCGGGCGGGTGCGGTCGGCTTTAGGCGGACTCTTGCTGACCTGATGCTGACTTTGCTGATGGCATGTCAGGTGCTGTTTCGGTCTCGCTGCCGATCGCGAGGACGTCCGTGGCGAACGCCACCGTGTGGACGTGGCTGTCGTGCTGGAGTCCGCCCAGCTCCAGGAGGTGGCCCGCGTGCAGTCGGCGGTGCAGCATCGTCCGGACGGCGAGGGGCGGCGTTGCGGGCGGCTGCGGGGGCGGTGTGCTGTCCGGGGTCTCCGGTTCCCGGGGCTGTACGAGGGAGTCCTCGTAGCGGAGCCGTACGAACGGGTCCGCTCCCCCGAGCGCCATGGGCGCGTTCGTTTTCCCCGGCCGTACGGAGGCGGCCTCTTCCCGGAGTCGTACGGAGGGGTCCTCGCCCACGGTGGCGAGGAGGCGTCCTGCGGGTGAGGACGCCGCCGCCCGGACGGGTCCGGTGTGCCCGGTGACGGGGTCACCGATCGGGGTGTGGCTGGTGGCGTCCCAAAACCGGAGGGTGCCGTCCTTGCCCGCCGTGGCGAGCAGAGTGCCGTCCGGCGAGAACGCCACCGACAACGTGGGCCCGTCGCTGGTGTGGATCTTGCCGGTCACCTTGTGGGCGGTGAGGTTCCACAGCCGCACGGCGCCGCTGTCGCTCGCGGTGACGAGTTGGCCGACGTCCTGGGTAGACACCAGGGGCACGACGGGTCCGTCGTGTCGGGCGAGGACCAGCCGACCCTCTAGTGGGTTGGAAAATCAAACTCACTTGGTTACCGTTCGATGTACCAGTACATCCAGTTTTCACATCCGCAGGATTCCGGGCGTGTGACCTGGCCTGTTCGAGAGGTATGCGCAGTGACACATTCGCCGGCAGACCCGATTCGCGTGTTCCTCGTCGAACGGAATCCCATCGTCAGGATCGGTATCCGTGCCGTTCTCGCGGACAGCGCCGTACGGCTGGTGGGCGAGGCTCCGGACGCCGGGACATGTCTGGAAGGCATCGGGGACGCGAGGCCCGACGTCGTGCTCCTGGACCTCGACCTGCCGGGAGGCTCGGGGCTGGACACTGTCCGGGCGCTGGCGCGCCGCTACCCGCCCCTGGGCATCCTGGTGACGGGGTGGGCGCGGGGCGGTTGGGACGAACTGGTGCTGAAGGCCCTGTGCGCGGGAGCCAAGGGCTTCCTGCTCAAGGATTCGGAACCCACCATGGTCCTCGACGCCATCAGGCTCGTCCGGGGTGGAGGCGTGGCGTTCAGCCCCGGTGTCGAGTACGCGCTCTCCGCCCTGCGGGGCCCGTCGGCGGAGGCTCGGAGGCGGGGTGCCCTCCCCGCGCTCACGGCCCGTGAGTACGACGTGCTCCGGCTCGTCGCCCGCGGCTTCGACAACCGGCGCATCGCGCGCGAGCTGACCCTCTCGGACAAGACCGTGCGCAACTACGTCTCGGCTGTCCTGGGCAAACTCGGTGTCGGCAGCCGCGGTGAAGCCATCGTGGCGGCCCTCTCCGCGGGGCTGACGGGCACCGGCGACCGGGGCCCGGCCCGGTCGCCGCTCGCCTCCCGCCCGGGGCGATTCCCGGAAGGCTTCCGGATGTTCGACACCCGGCCGCGGCGGCCCGCCGTGCTCCCCGGAGCTCAGTGAGGCAGAGCGTCCCGGACGAGCTCCAGCGCGCGGACGCGTCCGTTGAGGTCGGAGGCCCAGACCGTCACCATGAGTTCGTCCGGTTCGTAGAGCGAGAGGTGGTCCGCCAGGGGCCGACGCAGCGTTCGCCCGTCTCCGCGGATCAGCATGCTGCCGACGTCCGGTACGGGTACGGGCGGCAGCGGAGCGTCCGGGAGACATGAGGCCGTCGTCGGCAGGGCGCCGGAAGCCAGCTGCCTGCGCGCCTCGGGCGGCAGGTGGGCGGCGCCGGCAAGGACACCGGCGAAGCCTGCGGTCAGGGCGTCGACCGTGTCGGCCGAGTCGGCCGCCGCCACACGGACGGCCAGTACGGCCTTCGGCGTGTCCAGCCACGGCGAGGGCTCGAACTCCTCGCGGTACAGGCCCACCAGGTCGGGCCGTGCGTCCCTGAGGGCGAACTGGCCGAAGACGTAGGGGAGCCCCAGGCGCGCGGCGAGCCGTGCGCTGCCGGGCCCGGAACCGGTGATGACCAGAGGCATGCTCTTCAGGTCTCCCGCGCGGCGTCCGAGGAGCTCGACCAGTTCGGCGGCGAGTTCCTCGAAGGGCCGGGGGAGGCCCGGAGCGTGATGGGAGAGCAGGGCCGCGAGCGCCTCCTGTGTGGCACCGGGACCGCGGCAGACTCCGGCATCGGTCCGTCCCGGAGCGAGACCCGCCAGGACGCTGATCGACTCGGCCAGCTTCCAGGGCGCGTACAGCGGCAAGGGGAAGGCACCCACTCCCACCCTGATGCGGGTGGTGACGGCGCCGATCGCGGCGGCCAGCACCTCGGGGGAGCCGCAGGCGTGCGAGCGGTCGCCGTGGTGCTCGGCCACCCAGAAGCGGTGACAGCCCAACTCCTCGGCGGCCCGCGCGAATGCGACTGTCTCGGCGAGGGCGGTGCTTCTCCGCGTCCCGTAGTGAACGGGTACCTGGTCGAGCACGCTGAAGGGGATGCGCGTCACGGTGTCCCCGCCTTCGCGCCACCGGCTCGTTCCCCCGGGGCCGCTCTCGTCGCGTTTGTCGGCACGGCGGCGCCTGTCTGTGCTGATCCCATGCTGCTCCTCTGCGTCTGTGATCTGGTGCTTGTGGTGCACGGCGCGGGACTTCGGGTGGGCGCCGGTGCCAAGGGGGCGGCCGTGCGAGCCCGTTGGGCGGATGCACGGAGACCGCGGCCGGGCGCTATTGGTATCCCGAGGCCTGGAGGCGGAAGAGGCGGGCGTAGAGGCCCTGTGACGTCATCAGGTCGTCGTGCGAGCCCTGTTCGCGCACTCTGCCCGCGTCGATGACGACGATGTGGTCGGCGGTGCGGACGGCGGAGAACCGGTGGGCGACGAGCAGGGACGTCGACCCTTCGTGCACCTTCCTGAGCAGGCCGAAGATCTCAGCCTCGGCGGCGGCGTCGACGGCGGCCGTCGGCTCGTCCAGCAGCATGACGGGGGCCTCGCGGAAGAAGGCGCGTGCCAGGGCCACCTTCTGCCACTGCCCGCCGGAGAGCTGCCGGCCCCCGGTGAACCAGCGGCCCAGATACGTATCCAGCCCCTGCGGCAGTTCGTCGAGGAAGCCGAGTGCCCGCCCGTGGTCGGCCGCGGCGCGGATGCCTTGCTCGTCGTCGAGGCGGCCGGCCCTGCCCAGGCCGATGTTCTCGCGGGCCGGTGCCTCGTACTGGATGTAGTCCTGGAAGATCGCGCCGATGCCGTTTCGCAGCTCGGCGAGGTCGTACTCGGCAAGGGGGCGGCCGTCCACCAGGATGGTTCCGCTCGTCGGCTCGTAGAACCGGGCGAGGAGCTTGAGCAGGGTGGACTTGCCCGCTCCGTTGCTCCCCACCAGGGCGACGCAGGTGCCCGCGGGAACGGTGAACGAGACGTCTTCGAGGACCGGTTCCGCACTCCCGGGGTAAGTGAAGGACACCTGGCGGAACTCGATGCCCTGGCGCAACCGCTCCGGAAGAACGCGGTGCCCCTGCGTGACGGACTCCGAGGGGAGATCGATGAAGGCGAACAGGTTCCCGAGGAACAGGTTGTTCTCGTAGAGCTGCGTGGCGCTGGCGAAGAGGGTCTGCACGGACGTCTGGATCAGCGCTATGCCGGTGATGTACCCGGCGAGCGCCCCGACCTGTCCGGTCCGCAGGGCCGTGTGCACGGCCAGCAGTACGGCCCCGCCGGTGACCAGCGTGCTCACAAGACCGGCCAGCGCCGTGGCCAGGGCCTGGCGTCGCTCGATGTCCTGGTCGACGCTGTAGAACTCGTCCACCAGGGCCTTCGACCGGCTCAGCAGCAAGGGGGCGAGGTCGAGCAGGCGCGTCTCCTTGTACGTCTGGTCGTTGGTCAGCAGATGTTCCAGATAGATGAGCTTGCGCCGGTCCTCCGCCCGCGCGTTCTGGACGGCGTGCGTGCGTCGGCTGAACGCCAGCCCCACCAGAGCGGACGGCACGGGGGCGAGACAGAGGGCGAGCGCCAAGGGAATGTCGTTGTGCAGCAGCACGGCGCCGACGGAGAGGAAGGACAGCAGGGACGAGACCACGGAAGCGAAACCGGTGAACGCCTGGTAGGGGCGGAAAGTGGCCTCACGGGTGGCACGTTGCAGCGCGTCGTAGGTTTCCGCGTCCTCGAACTGCTGGAGTGAGAGCCCGGCGGCCTTCTCCATGAGCAGCAGAGTGACGGCGTCCGACAGCCTGTTGCGCAGGAGCGTCTCCTGGTACGTCCGCAGCACCCCCAGGAAGTGACCGACGACGGACAGAGCGACCAGGCAGCCTCCGGACAGCAGCGCGGGACCCTGCTCGGCGGCACCGGTGCCGCCGAAGCTGTCCGCCACGTGCTGGACGGTGCGGGCCGTGAGGTGGACCTGGAGCGCGGGGACGACGGCGCCGAGCGCGGTGACCGCGGTGAGCACCAGGACCTGCGAACGGCCGATGCCCCACAGGAGAGCCAGGGCCCGCTGCCATGAGCGGCTCATGCGGTCTCCGGGAGCGGCCATCGGCGACGGCTCTCCTCCGGTGCGTCCGGGCGCCCCGACAACGAGCGCAGCGCGAGGGCCCACAGGTCGTGACACCGCCGCTCCCGGACCCGGTCCACGCCCGAAAGGCGAATGCTCTGCATGTGCAGCAGGCTGCGCAGGATCTCGTCCTCCGTGCCGACGAGCCGTCCGGCTGCCGCGAGCTGCCGGACGTGCTGCCCCGCCCGGGCCACCGCCCGCGACTGCCTGGCGAGGATGGCGCCGAGGTCGTCCGCCCAGAGCCGGGCGGTGGGGTCGGGATGGGCGTCCCAGGGGGCCAGGAGGTCGCACAAGGTGGCGCGCAGTGCCCGGAACCGGGTTCGTGCCTCGACGGAGACGCCGTGCGCGTCGCCCGCAGTCCCGGATGCGCTTGCCGGTGCCCCCCATTGCCGGGAGAGGGTGTCCATGGCGAACACACCCACCACGTCCGGGTCCAGCTGCCCGGGGCGGGCACGCTGGAGGCCCACCAGGGCCGCGGCGGCGTCGCTCCCCGCCTCGAAGGCCGCCTCCAGCGTCTCGATGGCCTCGGGCCCCCCGTACCGCTCGGTCTCCCTGTCGTACGCCACCACGGCGAGGTCGCGCGCCAGCCCCTCGTCCACCAGAGTCCTGGCCCAGGCGATCGCGCGGTGGAGGAGGGGCGCGCCGTCCGTGCCCGGTGCGCGCCGCAGCCGTATCCGCAGATGGGGGTGGGGGTCGCAGTAGCGGATGAAGAACCACCGGTCGATGAGGTGCTCCTCGCGCAGCTCCTGGACGAAAGCGGGCAGCGGACCGCTGATGATGTCGTCGTGCCGCCCGAGTGCCGCGTACACCTTGAGATGGGCCCAGTCACCGCCCACGAGGTGGTGCTTGACGTGCGTCGACGCGCTGCGGCGGGCGGCGGGCCCGGTGACCGGCGCGGCGATGGCCGGGCGACGGGTGGCCGCCGCGTCCCGCGCGAGAAGCGGAACGACGATCTCGCTGGCGTACGGGCGCCCGTCCGGGTCCCGCAGCCACAGCTGCGAGAAGTCCGGGAGCATCTCCTCCAGCATGAGCGGGAGCGAGCCGACGGCCGTCGTGCGGCGCAGCTCGCGGTGGATCTCGTCCACACAGAGGGGGTGGTCGAGATCGAGCAGGAGCTTGTTGTCCAGGACGGAGAGACAGACCCACTTCGGCACGCGCCACGTACGACGCCACTCCTGGAAGGCGTCGAAGAACCGGTCACGGTCGGGCAGCGCGCCGGTGAAGGGCTGGACCGCGCCGGGCATGTCGACGTCGATGCGCCACCGCGCCGGTCGCAGTACGACGCGGCCGCGCGAGACCCTCGGCAGCACCGGTGCCGAGTCCAGCAGGCCCCAGTCGAACTCCGCGAGCTGGGCGAAGCCGTCGTCCGACACCTCCAGGAGGAACCGGCAGATGTTCGGGGCCTTGTACGGGTTCAGCACGTGGCTCTGAGTGACCCTCAGTTCCCTTCCCAGCGTCGCCGACCGCAGGTAGAGACGGTCGTCGGTGGCGCCGACCAGCACGTCCGAGAGGAGGATCTGCTGGACGGGTCCGCCCGAGGGGGAGGTGTTGACGCAGATCTCATGGCTGCGCAAGGACGGGTGAATGGCCAGGTTGCCGCCCCTGCCTTCCTGGTGGACATAGCTGAGCTCGACGAACAGCGCCTCTGGGCAGAGCGCTTCCTCCGCGGTGGCGATCTGCCGCAGCTTCGTCGTCAGATCGTGCCCGAGGACGTCGGAGAACCGGCCGAGCAGCCGTCCGCCGTCCCGCAGCGGCGCGGGGGAGAGCACCAGCTTCCACTCGCCCCGGTCGAGGGCCTCCTTGGAGCTGCTCGCGATCTGCGCGGTGACGTCCAGCGACGGCCTGGCGGAAGGGTCCGCGGTACCGGCCGGGTCCCACGTCTCCAGGAAGGCGTCGGTGATCTCGATCTCGTTCCGGCCCTGGTGCAGGGCGGCGGCCGTGAGGGAGGCGAGTGCCTGCTCGGCCCGTCCGGGGCCGTGCTCGGGCAGGGGCGGCAACGGGGTCGACCGCGGAGGATAGGAGTAGGTCTCGGGTGCGTCGAGCCCCTGCTCCGCGTTGAGGAGCTGGAGGACCGGCACTTCGGCGCCCACGCCGTAGCGTTCGACGAACGCCTGGTGGTACTGGGCCAGGTGGCGCGGGCGACTGCGCTGGAGCCCCAGCCGCAGGAGCGTCTCGGCGGCGTCCGCGGCGGCCTCCGCGACGTCGGCCTTGATCACCGGGGTGAGGAGAGCAGCGGTGGCGTCCACCTGGTACGCGTCGCGTTCGTAGTCGGGTGCTGTCGATCGCTGGTGGGCGTCCAGCAGGGACAGGCGGCGGGAGAGATCCGCTCGCGGCGCCTCGTCCACCCGGGCCGCGTAGGCGTGTGTGCGCTCCAGTGCGCTCCGGTACGGCTCGGCACTGTCGACGCCCTGGATCCGTTCGAGGAGAGCCCGCTCAGGCCGGGTGTCAGTGGTGGCCGGGCGCAGATCGCTGGTGAGGATGTGCAGGTCCCAGAGCCCGTCCACCAGCGCCCTGATCCTGTCCTCGCCCGCTCCGGGCAGTGCGGACCGCATGCGTGCGATCAGCTCGGCGTACGAGGGCCGGCCCTCGGCGCACCGCAGCGCCAGGTCCACGGCGCGGGTGGTCCGCACGCTGGCCGAGCGGTTGTCGGACTGCCCGTAGACGTCGGTGACAGGCAGAACCAGGCGCCCGCCGCTGCGGTAGAGGCAGGGGTTCACCACGACGCGCAGGGAGTCCCGCAGGAACCGGTCGCCCTCCAGGGTCCTGATCAACGTCAGCAGCCAGCCCACGTCGGCCCGGGTCCGGGTGGAGGCCGGGGCCTCCCGCATCCGCGCCAGCCGCGTGGCGTCACCGAACTCCCCCGCCCCCACCTGGGCGAAGAGACCGAAGGGGGTCGGCCGAGTGCTCATCCGCGCCACATACCGAAGGAGGGACGAGTGCACGCGCTCGTCGGCGTCGCCGTTGTCGCCGTCGCGTGCCATCCGTTCCAGCTCCCGGAAGAGACTGGGGCTCGCCACCTGGACGGCCTCGCGCAGCAACGGCTCCTCCGCCAGGTCCAAGAGCCGCGCACGGGCCCGTTGACGCCGGTGGGCGAGGTTCTCCGGCGGCCACGCGAGGGCGGAGAGCTCCGTCTCCCCGTCGCCTGTCACGGCGCTGTGGTAGTCGCGGAGCTCCCTCGGCTCGTCGTCCAGAACGTACCGGTAGGAGTCGGTGGTCAATGTGGGGGTGCGCAGGAGGAAGAAACCGGCGGGGCGGTACACCGCCGGGTGCGCTGGGCTGTGGGACCGGGGCATGAAGGTTCTCTCCGCGAGGGTCAGGCGATGAGCAGGCAGCGCTGCCAGCGTCCGGAAACCGATGAGGACACCGACCACAGGGCGGCCGCGACACCGGCCGCGCCCACCAGAAGGTCCGGATTGTCGATGGGCGGGTGGTGCGGTTCGCTGTTGCGCACCCCGAACGGCAGGTCGGGGTGGCACGCGTCCACCACACGTTCGGTGAGCCACGGCAGCGACGCGCGCAGGGAGGCGCTCCGCGTGCTGCGTGCGGCCGCGGCGGTGATGGCGAGGACCCCGGCCAGACCGTGGCACAGCGTCGCCGAGTACGCGTGCCGCCCGGCCCGGATGCGCCGCAGCGACGCTTCCAGCGCGGTGGTCGCGAACTCCCTCAGCCTGTCGTCGCCCGTGGCGTGCGCGGCCTGGAGCAGAGCGCTCGTGATCCCCGGCGCTCCGTAGCACCAGGCGGCACGCGCCGGGCTCTTGACCGGTGTCTCGTCGCCGTCGGGGCCCAGGGGCACCCCGGTCGGCCAGTCGACACCGAACTCGTCCTGCACGGCGGTGGCGCAGAGGTACGCCGAGGTCCGCTGAACGGCGGTGGCCAGGCCCTTGCGCCGGTATCCGGCCCGCCACGCCAGCGACAGCGCGGCCAGCGGCCCGGCGAGACCATGGGCAAGGCCGAGGTTGACGTACCCGTGCGGGTACTCCTCCAGGTACTCGGGCAGCGGGTAGTACCGGGGCGGGATGACCCAGTTGGGGGCCGCGTCCCGCCGGGTCGGCAGGCACAGCTGGACCAGGTGGTCGATGAGCAAGTGGGCGCCCTGCCGCAGCGTGGCACGGGGCGCGGGCACGGACACCAGATGGCCGAGGATGCCCGCGCTGCCCTGGATGGCGTCGTAGTCGCTGTCCCGGACTCCGCCCTCGCCGACCGTGAGCGGTGCGGCGGCGAGCTGGTCCAGGAGCTGGCCGTGCAGCTTGCCGAGGGCCTCGCCGTAGCGGGGTTCGTCGGCGGCGAAGTCCGACACGACCAGGGCGAGGCCCGCCGTGCCGAACCCGATGCCGGGGCCCCGCACCGGAGTCTCCCGTGTGCTGCGCACCGCCGTGGCGAGGCGGGCGCGCGCCGACCGCGCCCAGAACTCCGCGGATTCGGGCAGCGCGCGGGACGCCGTGCGCAGCACCAGGGCGACTCCCGCGTCCCCGGCGAGCAGGGAGCTGCCGAGTCTCGCACCGGGTGTGTTCGGGTCCGTGGGCGACGCGGCCACGGTTGCCGTGACGTGCTCGGGGTCGGCGATCCGTGTGGCGAGGAGACGCGCGGTGTCGTGGGCCCGCTCGGCGAGCGGTCTGTCGAGCAGCGCGTCGGCCACGACGGCCGCCCTCATGCCGTCTCCCGGTTCCCGCTCGCGCCCCAGGCATATCCGAAGGCGTCGAGGACGTGTCCGTACCGGCTCTCGAACTGCTGGGTCAGTCGAGGGGTGAAGGCTTCGCGCCAGCGGCCCGCGCGCCCCTTGTTGAGCGTGAACGACTTCTTCCCGAGCATCGCGTCGGCCACCGACTCCCGGTCCACGTCCAGACCGAGCCAGTCAGCCACCTTGCCGACGGCGGCGAGCTGCTCCGCACGAGTGCCGCCGCCCCGGGGCCCGACCAACTCCTCGAAAGACACCTTGCACACCTGGGGGTGCCGCAGCAGCGTCATGGCGGACTCGAAGTCGTCGAGGAGGGGCATGTTCGGGTCGGTGATCGCGTAGGCGAGCTTGTCGGCCAGGGAATCGATCGATTCCATCGTCGGGCCGAAGACAGCGGATTCCGGATACCTGATGAAGTCGAGCCCGTTGCTCCGGGAGAAGAAGTTGACGAGCGAGAGCAGGGCGTCCCGCGGGTCCCGGTAGTTCAGGATGACCTTGGGATTCCCGGTGTGGAGCCACTCGGCGAGGAATGTGTTGTCCATGCGCCAGACATCCACCGAGTGGAAGATCCAGCTCATTCCCGCGGGGGTGGCGGAGAACGGCGAGGTCCAGAAGTCGGTGCGGGTCTTCAGCTTCAGGACGGAGTCGGGGGCGACCGACTCCACCTGAGTGAGCGGCGCCACGGCCAGCCTCACCTGCCAGGCCCACGCGAGCTCCTGCCACAGCTGGTCCGTCGTGCGCAGGAACTCCGCCCGGTCGCGCCGGTGGTCGAGCCCGGCCAGCTCGTCCGGGTCGAGGTAGCGCTCGGCCAGCTCCTGCCGTTCCGTGATGCTGAAGGCGGGCCGACCCTCGCGTGGCGGCACAGGCTCTCCGTACACCCGGAAGCCCAGCTGCACCATCAGTTCCTGGATGAGGTGCGTTCCGCTCTTGCGCGGAGATATCACCAGTACGCGTTCGGTGGTCATGTCTTCCTTTCTCCTGGAGGGAGCGGCCCTCCGGCGGGAGGGCCGCTCCGGCGATCTCAGATCAGCACAGCCGGCAGGACGTGCTGCCCCCGCAGAAGCAGAGGGAGAGGGAACAGGTCCCCTTGCAGGAGAGCCAGTTGCTGGATGAGCCTTCGGGCGAGTGGATTTCCGTGTTCACGGCGATCCGCACGTCCAAGTCGAATTCGTCGACCGCGTCGAACTCGTCGGCTCGGGTGGGCGTTTCCACAACCGCGTGCGTCATTGCTCCGCCTTCGATGAGAGAGAACCCGGCGCGGGATTTCCGCACCGGTGGCATCGTCATGCGCGGCGCGTCCCGGTCACCAGGGGCGGTTGTCCCGATGGTGTCCCGGGACAGGTGAGTCGGGCTGGGCGGTGGTCGCCTCCCACCCCGCGCGCGTCAGTGCCTCGCGCTCAGCGGTTCGCCGGGCATGCGGCCGAGGGAGGCGTTGGGCTGTCAGCGAGGGCGGGGCTGTCGGCGTCGGCCATGTCCAGGGTGGGGTCGTCGGCGATGGCGATGGGGGGCGCCGTGGCTGGTGAGGCCGCCGCCGATGCCCGCGGCGAGGAGGCCGCCTTCGCCGCCGACGATGTCGTGCCGGTTGGCGGCCTGGTCGAGCTGGATGCCTAGCTCGTCGCCCGAGGTGTAGACGGCGTTCCTGACCCACCGACCATGGTCGTTGGTGAGATCGGCTGAGTAGGCGGCGATGGCAACACTGAGGATCTTCCAACCTGTCGAGAGTAACGGTGAGTTGGACGGATCTGCAGAACGGCGAAGCTCCTGGTGGACGAGTTGTCGACCAAGATCAACCGTCGTTCCAGGAGCTCCGTGTGCTTGTCTGCCTGTCGGCCATCGCTCTGTCCACCGCGCACCTGCGCCACCTGAGCCGGGAGTTGGCGGCACGTCGCCGGGAGACAGGCAGTCGGTGGCGGCGGCCGACTGCCCGACGCCAGGTCCTGCTCGCCCTGGCTCATCTGCGGTGCGGCGACACGTATGCGCAGCTCGCGGCCGGGTTCGGCATCGGGATCGCCACCGTGTACCGCTGCGTCCGCGAGGCGATCGACGTTCTGACCGTGCTCTCACCGACGCTCGCCGAGGCGATGGTGACGGCTCGTACGAAGGCGTACGTGATCCTGGACGGCACCGTGCTGCCGATCAGCCGGATCGCCGCCGCCCGGCTCTACTGCTGCGGCAAGAAGCGGCACCACCGCGATCGTCAAGGCCGTCCTCGCCCTTCACCTCGCGGCCGCGTCAGGATGAAAAACCCTCAGTCGTTCACGACGGGCCTGCCGTGACCGGGGCACAGCGGTGCCGCACCGGTCTCCGCCATGGCTCGCGGACCTTTGGCCCGGTCCCACGGGTAGCGTTGCGCCTTGCGCGGCACGCTTTTGAGAACAGGGCGGCGAATGACGGTCTGCCGTCTCGACCGGTATCCGGCTCGGCCTCGACGCGCCGACGGCCGGGGTCAGCGCCAGTGGTTGTTGCTGGTGTGGTTTCCGGCGAGCCAGCGGGCGAGGTCGGCGTGTGCTGTGGCGCGGCGCTCGGCGTCGATCTTCTCCACGTCGGGGTGGTCGACGGCGAATTCCAGGATGAGTCCGTTGGGGTCCGTGATGTACAGCGAGACGCAGAACCCGTGGTTGATCACGTGAGCGTTCGACTCCGGGTACTCGGCCGCGTTGATGCGCTTGAGTATGGCTTCCTGGGTCTCCGCCTCGACCTTGAGAGCGAGGTGGCGCAAGGGGGTGGAGTTGATGTCGGTCTTGAACTCCTCCTGGTCCTTGGGGTCGGCGAACTGGAAGAAGGCGAGCGCGCTGCCGTCGGCCAGACCGTACAGGGCGTGGCTGTAAGCGCGTTCGGCCCCGGACAGCACCTCGCGCTCGGTCCACGCGGCGACCAGGGGCAGCCCGATCACGTCCTCGTAGAAGCGCCGGTTGGCTTCCTGGTCGTCGGTGATCCAGGCGTGGTGGTGGAGGCGGAGCGGCATGGTCTGGCTCATCGCGGGTCATCTCCGTTGGTCGGATGGGGTGTTGGGGCGGATACCTGGGTGGTTGCCCACGCTCTGGCCAGCATGCCGCTCGAATCGATTGAACGTTAAATCAAATCGGGCCATTGTTGACGCGCCGGGGCATCGGCCGCCCGCCGACCGTCCTGTCAGGGCGGAATCGGATGGCTGGCGTTGGCCGAGGTGTGCGTCGGGGGTCATGCGCGCCGGGGCGGGGTGGCCGTCCGGCACGGAGGGGCCTTGGGGTCAGGGGCTCCGGCCAGGCTCGATGCGGCTGTCTCCCGCCCGTTCCGGCGGCCCACCGCCCAGGTGGCCGACGCGGGATCACCGGGCCGACGGTGGCGAGAAAAGGTTGAATCCTAATCTACTTGGGGCGTCGTCCCGCCCTAGGGGCTGGGCCCGCGACCGCCCGGCGGCCCGGGCCCAGCGGACCGACCGCCGCCGGCGTCCTGGCAGGGGGTGCGGTTGCTGCCGACGCTCAGCATGCGGGCCGAGGCGGCGCTGCTGTCCGCCCTCCTTGTGTCCTTCCCGCTGGCCGTCGGCTCCTCCCTGGCCACGGACTTCTGGCGCCGCTACCTCCTTGAGGACGCCATGGAATCCACGGGCCTGCGGGGCGATGCGGCCGCGACCTTCGCCCGAGGCGTCAAGTCGAACGCGGCCGAGCTGCCCGCGGGGATACGTCAGTACTGCGTCTCCGGCAGACCGAACGCGCGCGGGGCGGACGGTGTCACCTCCCGTGCCGACCGGGACGGCACCACGGATCAAGGGGCGCTGTCCCTATGGCTGTGGCCTGAGCTGCGGGGCGGGATCGGCAGGCACCGGAGTCTGCGCATCGTCCACCCCGAGTATCCGACGCCCTCGCCCCACCGGCTCGTCACCGTCAACGACCTGAAGAGGGAACAAGCCGAGCTGGACACCGTGGCGCAGTGGACCGTCGGCATCGCGGCGGGACTGGTCCTGCTCACCGCGGCGGGAGCCTGGTGTGTCGCTGGTCGCACCCTGCGGCCCATGGAGGCCATCCGGCGGCAGTTCACGGAGCTGAGCACCCACCGCCTCGACCAGCGTGTCCCCGTACCGAAGCGGAACAACGAGATCAGCCGACTGGCAGTGACCATGAACGACACGCTCATGCTCGCGCGCCTCGACCCGCGGGCGAACCTGACGACTCCGGGAAGCCATTCCAGCAGAGGAACGTGCCCGAGTCCTCGGGTACTTCACCCGCCTCGACGAAGCACGCACCCACCACACCGGCGGAGCCGGCCTGGGCCTGGCCATCGCGCTGGCCCGTGCGATGCCGAGCGCCTCCACACCGGCCTGGTGCAAGGCTCCGCTGAGGGGGTTCTGGATGACGGGCTCGCGCTTCGGCGAGGTGGAGGGCTACGGCGGGGTGCCGCTCCCGGCCCCCGAGCTGCCGCCGGTGGCGTCGAAGCCTCGGGGGCGCGTGTGCGCTGACCCGGGCGGAGGTGGTGGACGAGATGAGCCGGCTCCGCCTTCCGCTCAGGGCGGGCTCCCGGAAGCGGCGATGCCGCTCGCGCTGCCGGGGATCGCGCGTTCCTGGGCGCGGATCTTCGAGAGGTCGTCGTAGAGCTGCCGCAGGGCCTCGGCGCGTTGGTCGGGAGGGAGGACGGCCACGCGGTCGACCCGGTCGACCAGGCTGGTGTATCGGGCCCGCATGTTCAGGTGCCAGCGCCAGCGGGAGCCGAAATCGAGTGCGCGCAGCAGCGCGATGAGGAAGGTGGCCACGCCGGCTGCCACGCGGGCCCAGGTCGAGTAGCCGACAGGGAGGACGGTGGCGGCGGTGGTCGCGGCCAAGGCGAGCCCCGTGCCCCCGTTGTGCCAGGCCGAGTCCACTCGGGCTCCCCGCGCGTGCGGCCTTGCCGCCTCACGCAACGTGGCCCGCAGATCGTCCGCGGCCTGTGCGGTCCCGCTTTCGTCGACAGCACCCATCGTGTGTGCCCCTCCCGCGGACGACAGTGAGCCAAGATTCAGCGCCTTCGACACATGAGGTCAAGTGGCCTCACCGCGGGCCGGGCATCGCGTGGGTGCGGCCACCGGCGCGCGGCGGTCGCACCCACGCGGGTGGGTCAGGAGCGGGTCCACACCTGGGTCGCGGCACCCGTGCAGACCGTCTGGCGCACCTCACGGCGGCTTCCGGAGGGCGCCGCGCCGTCGTCGAGGCACAGGCCGCTCGCGACGTTCTTGACGGTGACGTTGTTGTTGCCCAGTTCGATGAACTCCCAGCGCTGCTGGGAGACGTTGTCGCAGGGACGCTGGACGACGTTGGTGCCGGGCGTGGCACTGAACACCTGCATGCACTTGTTGGAGTGGGCGGCTCTCATCAGGGACGTGGGGTTGTCCACCTCGAAGTTCAGCGAGAACCGCTGGTGGGCCTTGCCGTTACAGCTGAACTGCTGGAGGACCGTGTTGTCCGCCGACGAACCGGCCTGCACGTCGAGGCACTTGCCGGTGCCCGCGTTCCGGAACGAGTACTGGCCGGAGACCCCGGCGTGGGCCGGGCCCACGAGCACGGCGGTCGCCGCGAGAGCGGCGCTCGCGGCGATCCCGGCACGGACGGTGAACGAGCTGCTGAGCTTCATGTGCGGTCATCTCCCTGACATCGGATGCGGATGCTGGCGGGGGCCGTCCGGTACCGCGTGGCGGGCCCGGGTCGCTTCCCGTTCGCGGCCGAGTCTCGCGGGGGTCCCACCCGCCCCTCAAAGCCTTTCGAGGCACATCGAAACCAGGCACAAACGTGTGCTCCCGGGCGGGGCTGGGTACCCGGCCCGGCCTGCAAGCGTTTCCCCGTACCACCGGAGGCACCGTGAAACTCTCAACGCTGCATCCCCTCGTCGAGCGCCCCGGCCCCTGGGCCAGCGTGTACGTGCCGGTCGTCACGGCCGACGAGTCGACGCTCCGGCGCCGGGATCTGCGGGCTCGGCACGTCCAGGGCGAGTTGCGGCGGATGGGCGCCGACGAGGGCACGCGCCGCGTGGTGGACGACGCCCTGTCCGCCCTCGCGGACGAGCGGCGGAACTCTCCGTACGTGCTGTTCGCCGCGGATGGTGACCTCGTGTGCGCCGAACCGCTGGCCGAGGGGCCGCCCGGGGACGCTCCGTCCGTGTGGTGGTCGCGGCTGCCGCGCCTGACCCCGCTGCTGGAGTACGCGCACGACGAACCCGACTGCCTGGTCGCCTACGTGGACCGGGCGGGCGCGGACATCGAGCTGCGCACGCCCGCCGGGCGGCGGCCCGTGGGGGAGGTCGAGGGCAAGCAGTGGCCGCTGCATCGCACGGCCTCCGCGGACTGGTCCGAGCGCCACTTCCAGCTCAAGGTCGAGAACACATGGGAGGAGAACGCGAAGGCGATCGCCCACGCATTGGCGAGCTGCCAGGAGCAGACCGGCGCCGAGCTGCTGGTGCTGGCGGGCGACGTGCGCGAACGGAGTGCGGTCCACGCCCATCTGCCCGCCCAGGGGTTCACCCGTGTAGGGGACTCGGAGCACGGGGGACGCGCTCGGGGAGCGGACGGGCGCCTTCTCGACGAGGACGTCAACCGCATCGCCGCCGACCACGCGCGTCACCGGACCGACGGCCTCCTGGACCGGTTCGGCGACGGGGGAGACGGGATGGAGCACCTGGAGGCGCTGGTGGAGGCCGCCCGGGAGCACCGCGTCGCCACGCTCCTCGTCCGCCACGACGGCCCCGACGCCGCGCGGGAGGTCTGGACGGGGACCGACCCCGACCAGCTTGCCCTGCGGCGTACGGATGCCGCGGCGCTGGGCGCCGAACAGCCCTTCGCCGCCCGCGCCGACGACGCGCTGTTGCGTTCCGCCGTCGCTACGGGCGCCGACGCGGTCCTCGTCCCCGCGGACTCCGCCCACCCGGTGGGCGGGCTGGGAGCACTGCCGCGCTGGACGTACTCGTGACGTACCGCCGGTGGACGTCATGGCGGTCACGCCTCCCCGCCCGGCGAACGCGGCCGTGCCGTGTACGTCGTTCTTGCTGATGGTCTCGATGAGGTAGCGGCCCATGCCGTTCCAGCCGAAGACCGTCTCGGTGATGACGGCTCCGGTGAAGACGGCGGGCACGCTGAACGCCACGGAGGCCGCCGTCGGGATCAGCGAGGCCCGCAGCGCGTGCCTGCGGACGGCCTGAGCGCGCGTGAGTCCGGTGGCCTGGGCCGTGCGCACGAAGTCGGCGTTGATCGTGTCGAGCAGCAGCGAACGCTGTGTCAGGTGGTAGCCCACGTAGCCCATCAGCGTCAGGGTGAGCGTCGGCAGGAGCAGGTGAGCCAGTTCCACCAGCGCTGCACCAGCGGCGTCGCGGGGTCCAGGTTGTAGGGGGCGAGAGCTCGGGAGATCTGCCCTTCGTCGGGGGCGGGACGCACGTCCTTTACATGTGCGGTGGGGCTTTCTCTGGGCGTGCGGGTGATGTGCCACCAGGAGGGGCGGATGTCAGCTTGATGTGCCGTGGGCGGCTACGCCAGGTTTTGGCCGGTTCTGCAATGAGGCCGCAATGTAGCCGTATACATGCAATGTCGCTGTAGCGAAATGACTTCGCGTAAGGCGCAGAACGGTCTGATGCGGGTGCTCAGTTCGCTGAGGCTCCCTCGACCGGGCCCCACTGCCTGATGGAGGCGCATCGCAAGGGTTCTGCTGCGGCCGGGGATTACTCAGAGACGCGGCTCGGGGCAGTAAGGAATTTCCGATGCGGTGATAGGGGAACCCTCTCGCCCCTTCAAATGCCCGGTGGATTGGGCTGCTTATGATGTGCGTCGGAGGTGGTTCGCCGTGCGCATGGAACAGTTGGAGTACCTGGCAGCAGTCACACGGCTGGGTTCTCTGCGTCGCGCCGCGGAGGAACTGCACCTGTCGCAGCCGGCGCTGAGCGAGACACTCCGCAATCTGGAGCGGGAATTGGGAGTGGAGCTCCTGGAACGCAGGCGTTCCGGGGCGAGGATCAGCGACGAAGGACGCGAACTGCTGCCGCACATCACCGAAGTGCTCGACGCGGTCGACCGGCTGCGCCAGGCAGCCGACGGCCAGCACCAGGTGAGCCGCAGGCTGCGCCTGGGCACGGTCAACGCGGCGACGGCCACGCTCCTCGCGCCGGCCATACGCGAGTTCGGCGCCACCCACCCCTCGACACAGGTGGAAGTGATCGCGGACCGGCAGGACGGCATCCAGCAACACCTCACGGAGGGAAGCTTCGACCTCGGGGTGATCAGCTACCTCCGGGACGACGACCCGCCACCCGGCCTGCACACCACCGAGCTGCTGCGCGGACGCCCGGTCGTCTGCGTCCGCCGGGACAGTCCGCTGGCGGCGCTCGGCGCGGTCACCGTCGCCGACCTGCTGGCCCAGCCGCTGATCGTGATGCGGTCCGGCTATGCCATGCACCGCTACGTCCACCGGCTCCTCGGAGGCAGGACCCCTTCCTTGTCGTACGCGACCGACGGCGCCGAGATGTGCAAGCTGATGGTGGCCGAAGGGCTCGGAGCCACCGTGCTGCCCGACTACAGCGTGCTCGACGACCCGCTGGAACGCAGCGGCACGATCACGTGCCGTCCCCTGGCGGACGACTCCACCGAGCTCCGCGTCGTGATCCATCGGCGCCGCGCACGCTCGGTTCCCACGGCGGAACGAGACCTGCACGCCATACTCGTCCGCCGGGCCGCGGAACAGCGCACGAGCCGCGCGGTCGGTGAAGGCGCACGGGAAGCGTGAGCGGCTCTTCCGATACCTGTACGGAATGGGGGACGTTCGCATCCCAGTGCTGTCCCATGCCTTCCCTTTCGGGACCAAAGTCCCCAGGAGGAGGGACCTATGGTGACCGTTGATCACGCTTGATTCGGGCAGGAGCGGATTGGTTATCGTTCATTCGGCATGGCGTCAGAGGGCTCTGGGGGGAGTGCTTTTGGCGCCGCTTGGAGGTTGCTATGCCTTTACCGGAACCCGAAGCCACCGAGAAGCAGCCGGAATTCGAGAGAGGGGCCCACAGAGAGGGGGCGACCACGGAAACCGGAAAGAGCGCCGGTGCGGGTGGCGGTCCCCCGGCACACGCGTCGCACGCGATGAACGCGACGAACTCCGAGTTCGTCGTGCGGAAGTACCACGAAACGATCCCGATGGACCTCCTCTTCCGGGGCGTCGAGCCGGCCAAAAGGCCACCGCCGCGGACGGCCACCGCGGCCCCAGGACCGGCCCGCCCCGCCAGGACCCGTCGGCTCGTGCCTCCTCCTCGGCTGGAGAAGGACCTCTTCGAGCGGTGCGGGCCCGCTTGCTCGGGGTGGTGGGCGGTGCTCGTCGCGCTCCTCGCGGTGGCCGGGGCGGGCGCGTTGGTCTGGTCCGGCGGGCTCGTGCCCGTACGGCTGACGGAGCTGCTGCGGCTGCCCGATCGGTCCGCGGACGGGCTCGGCGTCCGGCAGTGGGGCGCCGTCGGCGGCTGCGGGGCCCTCGCGCTGCTCGCTCTCGGGGGGCTCACCCGGGGCCGGGTCGGCTCCGCCTGGGTGCTTTCGCTGTTCGGCCGCTACCGGGGCACCGTCCGGCGCACCGGCCTGGTGTGGATCAGCCCGCTGACGTTGCGCCGCCGCGTCGACGTACGGCTGCGGCACTGGCGCAGCGAACCGATGGCCGCGGTCGACGCGCAGGGCGTGGAGCTGCGGGTCGTGGTGCTCGTGGTGTGGCGGGTCACGGATACCGCGCGGGCGCTGTTCGCGGTCGACGACTACGCGGCGTACCTGCGTGAGCAGGTCGAGGCGGTGACCGCGCGGGTGGTCTCCCAGCTGCCCGCCGACGCGTTCGGCGAGGTCGGTGCCGACATCGAGACCCTCAGGGACGCCGAGGCGGTGGGGGAGAAGCTCAGCCGGGCCCTGGCGGCCGAGTGCCGGGCGGTCGGGATCGAGGTGTTCTCGGCGCGGCCGACAGGGATCGCGTACGCGCCCGAGGTCGCGGCCGCCATGCAGCGCCGGCAGATCGCCGCGATCGACGCCCGACACCGCGACAGCGTGATCACGTCGGTGCTCGACGCCGTCGACGACACCGTCAGCCGACTCACCCAGCGAGGCCTCGTCGCTCTCGACGACTACGAACGCAAGGCCCTGGTCAAGGACTTGACGGTGGCCTTCTACACGGCGCGCGGCACCGCCGTGGACACTCACTGAAAGGAACCTCCGTGCGGACACCCGAATTCACCGAGGAGACGCCCGTCGACTGCGCCTGCGCGGCCTGCACGGCGGCCTGCGCGGGAAGCCCCTCGCGCACGCGCGCCGACCGGCGCTGCACCGTGCGCGGCGCCGTCGTGGCCGCCGTCGGCGCGGCCGTCCTGGTCGGCACCGCCACCGGCACCGCCTCGGCCGAACCCGCCCCGAGCCATGCCGGCTGGGACGGCTCCAAGTACTGGTACAAGGACGCCACGGGCTGGTGGCGCTGGACGTCCCACTACGACAAGTACGTCGCGCACTCCGGCCGCGACGCGAACGCACCGAAGGGGGCGGGAAGTTCACGGCCCGGCCGGACCCCGTCGTCCGAGCCGACGTTCCGGGGCCGCGCCGGATACGACGCCGCCGACGGGGTGTACTGGTACCGGAAGAACGGCCACTGGCACTGGACCGCCCACAAGGGCAAGTACGAGCAGCACGCCGGTGGTTCGCCCACGAGCTCGTCCTCGCGGGGCAGCCGTGGGCACAACCCCCACCCCACCTTCCGCGGCCGAGCGGGCTGGGACGCCACCGACCGCGTGTACTGGTACCAGCGCGACGGCGGCTGGTGGTGGACCAGTCACCAGAGCAAGTACCAGCGGTACGCGGGTGCGCCGACGCCCTCGGGCGGCTCCTCCTCCGGTCGTTCGCCCGTCTTCAGCACCCCTCATCGGCACGGCACCGAGGCCGCCGTCAGCTTCGCCATGGCCCACCTCGGCGACGCCTACGCCTGGGGTGGCAACGGCCCGCACAGCTGGGACTGCTCGGGCCTGGTGATGGCCGCCTACCGCACCGCCGGGATCTCGCTGCCCCGGGTGGCCGCCGACCAGTACCGCGCCACCACCCCGATCGCCGGCGGCGACCTGCGCCGCGGGGACCTCGTGTTCTGGAGCGGCGACGGCAGCTCCTCCGGCATCCACCACGTGGCGATCTACCTGGGCAACGGCCAGTACCTGGAGGCCCCGCGCCCCGGCAAGCGGGTCCGGATCTCGTCCTTCGAGCGATACCGCCCGAACCTGTACGGCCGGGTGCGTTAGGTCGTCCCGTCCAGGCCGCCGTCGAAGGCGGCCTGGACGGGATGGTTCCCGCCGTCGTCCGCGCTCATCGGCCGGGGCCCGCCGAAAGGGGCTTCTTGCAGCAGGTCAGCGTCTCGGCCCCGGCCGGGCCCCGGCTCTGCCCGTCGTCGCGGACCACGTCGGGATCTTGAGACCACGAGCAGCCCGTGGCAGGCTCATGCCGCATGATCGATGACTTCGCGAAGAGAAACCTGCACGGGAGACTGCGGCGGGACCGCAAGGCGCTGCTGTGGAAACTCGACGGCTTGTCCGAGTACGACGCCCGTCGGCCTTTGACAGCGACCGGGACCAACCTCCTCGGCCTCGTCAAACACGTGGCCGGCGTCGAGGCCCGGTACTTCGGCGAGGTCTTCGACCGTCCTTCCCCGGAGCCGCTGGTGCCGTGGCAGGACCACGACGGCAGCGATCTGTGGGCGAGTGAGGACGAGACCCGCGAACAGATCACCGGGTTCTACCTGCGCACGTGGGAACACTCGGACGCGACGATCGACGAGCTTCCCCTCGACGCCCCCGGCCACGTGCCGTGGTGGCCGGAGCCTCGTCCCAACACGAACCTGTTCGCCGTCATGGTCCACGTCCTCGGCGAGACCAACCGGCATGCCGGGCACGCCGACATCCTGCGCGAGGGCCTCGACGGCCGGACCGGAATGCGCCCCGAGCACCAGACACAGGTCGACGAGGAAGCCCGTGCGGCCTACTGGGCGAGGATCGAGCAGGCCGCCAGATCGGCCGCGCCCATCGAGGCCTAGAGGCCCCTTGCCGTTCCTTGACGCTCTGAGTGGGTGGAGTATCGCGGGCGTATCAAAAAGCGCATACGTCCCCGCAACAGGCCTGAGTCTTCAGTGGAGTCGTGGAAGCGGCCCCTCGGACAAGGCCGGAAAAGGTCGGACAGGGCCGGACGAACCAACCGGAGCTGTTGCGGCCGGTTCATCCGGGACAGGGCCTCACGACGAGCGCACTCGCGAAGAGGAGCAGGCATGGCTGAGGGCGGGGCATGGGACCGGCGTGCGCTGTTACGGGGAGCCGCCGTCCTGACCGGCGCCGTCGCGGCCGCGCCGCTGCTGGGCGGGACGGCCACGGCGCTGGCGGGCAGCGGTGACGCCGACGCGCTGTTCAAGGCCGGGAAGTTCGAGCAGGCCGGTCGCGCGTACGAAGAGATCCTGAAAGCGGACCCCGAGAACCTGCACGCGGCCCGCCGTCGCGGCCATGTCGGACTGCTGGCCAACGAGTTCCCCGCGGCCGAGAAGTACCTCAAGACGGCAGTCCAGTTGGCGCCCGACGACAAGGACGCCCACCTCTTCCTGGCCGACTGCTACCTGCGGCAGGACAAGCTCGCCCTGTCCGCACCGCACTGGCGAGCGGGTGGCGAAGAGGCCTACGCCAAGTGGTTCGCGGCCGTCCGCGGCGAGCCGTACCAGGTCCACGGTGACACCGCGCGGCTGGCGTGGAAGCAGATGGACCCGAACCCGCTGGTGGAGGCCTCGGTCAATGGCGGACCGCCGAAGCCCTTCGCGTTCTACACCGGCGCCTCGAATCTGAGCCTGACCGCGACGGAGGCCAAGGAGGCCGGGCTGAGCCCCCTCGCCAGCCAGAGGATCGACTTCGAGGGCCGTTCCCTCTGGGCGCACTACGGAGTACTGGATTCCTTCAGGCTGGGTGACATCGAACTCCGGAACGTCCCCGTGGGGTGGTCGACGACGGAGTCCGGCGGAGACGTCGACCCCACCACCGACGGTGGTGGCGGCATGATCGGCACGTGGTTGTTCGCCCACTTGCTGACCACCTTCGACTACGCGGGCCGCCAGCTGATCCTGCGCCGCCGCACCCCCGAAGCGGCCAGGAAGGTACGTGCCGCCGCCGCACGGGCGGGCGCCGAGCCCCAGCCGCTGTGGCTGGCCGAGCAGTATCTGCACACCAGGGGCAGCATCACGGGCGTCGGCGGTTCTCGCGCCGGTGTGGTGGGCGTGAACTTCGGCGGAAGCGGGGGCGAGAGCGCCGCGGTCGTGTTCGGGGACACGGCCGAGCGGTTGCGGATCCGCGCCGACTACGAGCGCCCGATCGGGACGTTCGCCCACAGTCACCCGGCCGTCACCTACCCCTGCTACCCGAAGGAGATCCGCCTCGGCGACGCCACCGCCGAGGACATCTACTGCGAGACGCACCCCCAGGCCGCGCTCACCCCCTACGGGTTCGACGTGCGGGCCGCCTTCTTCCACACGTTCCACAAGCCGTACCACGCGACCCTCGACTTCACGGACATGAAGCTCTACATCGCGCGGGGCGAGGCCACTTGATCATCGGGGCCGTACGGGGGCAGAGGGCCGCCGCCCCACCACCCTGCGCGGGCCACCCGTAGGAACGTGCGTCCTGGGCACATCTCTAGGTGAAGGATCACTGGGAGAGGGAGGGCCACGCATGACAGGGCAGACGACCGGCCTGCGCACCGGACAGCCGGTGTACGGGTGCATGGGGCTCGGCGGCACCTGGGACGACGTGCCGTACACCGCCGCGGACATCGCGCACGCCGAAGCCGCTGTCGAGGCCGCGCTCGACGCCGGCATGACGGTGTTCGACCACGCCGACATCTACCGGCGCGGCAAGTCCGAGGCGGTCTTCGGCGAGTTGATCGACCGGGCGCCCGGGCTGCGGGAGCGCATCGTCCTGCAGACCAAGTGCGGCATCCGGCAGGCCGACGGCCGCCACCCCGGCATGTACGACCTGCGGAGCTCACACATCCTCCGGAGCGTCGAGGAGAGCCTCACCCGTCTGCGCACCGACGTGATCGACGTCCTGCTTCTGCACCGGCCCGACCCGCTGGCCGACCCGCAGGACATCGCGAAGGCCTTCGCCTCCTTGCACGGGCAGGGTCTGGTGCGGCACTTCGGTGTGTCGAACATGAGCGCCGCGCAGATCACACACCTCCAGAGCCACCTCGATGTCCCGCTGGTCGCCAACCAGTTGGAGATGAGCCTGGGCAGCCGGGACTGGGTCGAGGCGGGCGTCCTCGTGAACACCCCGGCCGCGGCCGAGACGGGCTTCCCGCACGGGACCGTCGAGTACTGCCAGGCCCACGAGATCCAGCTCCAGGCCTGGGGCGCCCTCGCCCAGGGCCGCTACACCGGCGACAGTGACTCACCCACCGCGCAGCTCCTCTCCGGCCTCGCCGCACGCAAGCGGACGACACCGGAGACGATCCTGTTGTGGTGGCTGCAACGCCACCCGGCCCGCATCGCCCCGGTCATCGGCACCAGCCGACCCGAACGCATCCGCGCCTGCCGCGACGCCGTCGGCCGCGAGCCCGAACTCACCCACGAGGAGTGGTACGACCTGTGGGTCACCGCCCGTGGCGGTCCCCTGCCGTAAGCCCGCCCCTCGGGCTTCCCCCGTCCGCCGGGCGAGTAGCGGCTTCGTGAACGGCGAGTTGTTCGGGGGTGCCCGGGAAGGTGGGACCGCAGCCCGCGGGGAGGTGCTGAACCGTCATGGCGATGGCCTCCTCTGCGGTGGCTGCCGGTCCCACTGACTGGGTTTCAGGGGGCTGCGGACCCAGAACCCCAGATGTCCCGGGCGACAGGTTTCGGACCTGTCGGGTGGCCTGGCGTGCCCTCTCGGCGGCCTGAATCGTCGCCGCCGCCCACCGCATCGCCTCCTGGAACAGGCGGGCTTGCTCCGCCTCGGCGCCAACTCCCCATGTGGCTTGATCTGTTCGGTCTTCTGTGTGACCACAGAAATACATGGACGCTTCATTGATTGAAAGGCGTCCCATCGGGCACAGTTGTCTAGACCACATCGCCGTCATCTGAGATGGGAATCCGCATGCCCACAAGAGACCGGCTCCACCGAATCCTGCTGCCCGCAGGGATCGCCCTCATCGTCGGCGCCACGATCGGCGCCACCCCCTCCACCGGCGCGACGGCCGGGACGAAGACCGGCACCCCCGAGGCCTACGACCTCGTCATCCGGGGCGGCCACGTCATCGATCCGAAGAGCAACCTCGATGCCGTGCGCGACGTCGCCGTGAAGGACGGCAAGATCGCCAAGGTGGCCGCGAACATCGACGCGTCCGCCGCGAAGCAGACCGTCGACGCGGGGGGCAACTTCGTCACGCCGGGTCTGATCGACCTGCACGCCCACCTGTTCAACGGGCCGGAGGACGCGTACGCCAACGGCAAGAACGGCGTCGCCCCTGACGGGTTCACCTTCCGCTCCGGTGTCACCACCGCGGTGGACGCGGGATCCGCCGGTGCCTCCAACTTCGACCTCTTCAAGAAGAACACCATCGACCGTTCCAAGACCCGTGTGCTCGCCTTCCTGAACATCGTCGGCAAGGGCATGGCGGGCAACCCCGCTGAGCAGGACCTCAGCGACATGAAGCCGGGCCCGGCCGCCGAGAAGGCCCGCCAGTACCCGGACACGATCGTCGGCATCAAGACGGCGCACTACGAGGGGCCGGAGTGGACGCCGGTCGACAACTCCATCCAGGCGGGCAAGGACGCAGGCGTCCCTGTCCTCGTCGACTTCGGTGAGCCCCGCCCCGAGCGCCCCCTGAAGACGCTGCTCACCGAGAAGCTGCGCCCGGGCGACATCTACTCGCACGCCTACTCCGGCAACCGTGGCGAGCTGGGTCCCGACGGCAAGCTGAACCCGGCGATGCAGCAGGGACGTGACCGCGGCGTCCTCTACGACGTCGGTCACGGCGGCGGCAGCTTCGGCTGGCGGGTCGCGGTCCCGGCGCTGAAGGAGGGGTTCACCCCCGACGCCATCTCCACCGACCTGCACATCACCAGCATGAACTCGGGCATGAAGGACATGACCAACGTGATGTCCAAGTTCCTCGCCCTCAACATGCCGTTGAAGGACGTCATCAGCGCTTCGACGTGGAAGCCCGCCCAGTCGATCAAGCGCCCCGACCTGGGGAACCTCTCGGTGGGCGCGCCCGCTGACATCGCGGTGTTCGCCCGCGAGCAGGGCAACTTCGGGTACGTGGACAGCTTCGGCTTCCGCGTGGACGGCACCCAGAAGCTGTCCACGGAGCTGACGGTCCGCGGCGGCCAGGTGGTCTGGGACCTCAACGGCAAGACGGCGAAGAAGTACACGCCGAGCGCGAAGCCGGCGGACGGGCCGATCGGGCACTGAGCGGTTCGGTCCACGTCGCCGCCCGTTGCCGGACACCGCCTCGACGGGGTGCTCGGCGACGGGTGAGCGGGGGAGGCTCGGCCCGCACCGCGGGCCGGGCCCTTCCGCCGTTGGCCAACCACACGCTCTCCGCCGCAGCCGCAGCCGCGGTCGCCGGGGAGGGCTGCCGCGCCGAGGTCCCTACCAGGCCTTCGGCCTCGACGTAACCGCATGAACGAGCCAACATGCACCACCCCTCGGCGCCCCCTGTGCCGCATTGACCCCACAGCTGCGGCCGGCCGTCGCTGAACGCGGACGGCGGCTACCTCGCCCTCGTCGTCCGACAGCCGACGACCGGCCACGGAGCACACGGCCCGGCCCCGACGCTGCTGCTCGGGAGGCCCGGCCGCGTGCTAGCGTGGGGCGTTTGCAGCGTCGCTGTGCCGGAGCTCCGTTCGGTGCCCCGTGCCGGTGGCCGCGTCCCCGCCGCGCCTTCCTCGGTACGGTCCCCTCGGAGGAAGGCTCTCTGTGAGCGAATCAGCACGTACCGACGCCCGGCCGCAGGACGAGGCACCGGAGGCCCCCGCGGCGGCGTCCTTCGCGGACCTCGGGCTGCCCGCCGCGCTGCTGCGGGTGCTCGACGAGCACGGGGTGACGGTGCCCTTCCCCGTCCAGGCGGCGACGCTGCCGAACGCGCTCGCGGGACGGGACGTCCTCGGCCGCGGCCGCACGGGGTCCGGCAAGACGCTCGCCTTCGGCCTGGGAATGCTCGCCCGGACGGCCGGGCGGCGCGCACAGCCCAAGGAGCCGCTGGCCCTCGTCCTGGTGCCCACCAGGGAGCTGGCGCAGCAGGTCGGTGAGGCACTCACCCCGTACGCCGAGGCCCTGCGGCTTCGGCTCGCGACCGTGGTGGGCGGCGTGTCCATCGGGCGGCAGGCCGCCGCGCTGCGGGACGGCGCCGAGATCGTCGTCGCCACGCCCGGCCGTCTGCACGACCTCATCGCGCGCAAGGGCTGCCGTCTCGGGCGGGTGCGCATCGCGGTCCTGGACGAGGCCGACCAGATGTGTGACATGGGGTTCCTGCCGCAGGTCACCGAGATCCTGGACCAGGTGCGTCCCGACGGGCAGCGGATGCTGTTCTCCGCCACCCTCGACCGCGACGTCGACCAGCTCGTGCAGACCTATCTGCGCGACCCCGCCGTCCACTCCGTGGACCCGCCGTCCGGCGCGGTCCCCACGATCGAGCACCACGTCCTCGTCGTCCACGGTCCGGACCGGTACGCCGTGACCACGGAGATCGCCGCCCGGGACGGCCGCGTCCTGCTGTTCCTCGACACCAAGCACGGCGTCGACCAGCTCACCCGGCACCTGCGGGCCAACGGCGTGGCCGCCGCCGCCCTGCACAGCGGCAAGGCACAGCCGCAGCGCACCCGCACCCTGGCCCAGTTCAAGAACGGGGAGGTCACCGCGCTGGTGGCGACGAACGTCGCGGCGCGCGGCCTGCACGTCGACGACCTCGACCTCGTGGTCAACGTCGACCCGGCCACCGACCCCAAGGACTATCTGCACCGCGCGGGCCGCACGGCCCGGGCCGGCCGCTCCGGCACCGTCGTGACGCTCGTCCTTTCGGGACAGCGCCGCGAGACGAGCCAGGTCATGGCGGACGCCGACGTCACCCCCAAGGTCACCAAGGTGCGCTCCGGCGAAGCGGAGCTGAGCCGGATCACCGGCGCGAGGACCCCCTCCGGCAAGCCCCTCGACGCCGGGGCCGCGGCTTCGCGCCCCAAGAACCACAACGCCCCCTTCCGCGGCCTGGGCAGCACCAAGGACGCGAAGGGCGGCTCCGGCTCCGGCACCAGGTCGTCCCGCAAGACCAGCGAGGCCCGCAAGCTGGCGGAGGCCCGCCAGGCGGCCCGGGTGCGGCGCGGCGGCTGAGCCCGGCCTCGCGGGCGGGGGCGTACCGCTTGAGGAAACGGTCGGAGTGGCGACCGCCAGGGTTGTGCACAGGTCTGTCGGCCGTTACCCGTGGCGTGCACAATCAGCCGCATGACGATCACCGCGGGCGCGCCGCCCACGCACCACACGCCCGCAGGACTCGCCCTGGGGTTCCTGACGGGCGGTGTGATCGGGGCGTCGCTGACCGCCTTCATCAGCGGGTGCGTCGTCGAGAAGGTGACGCTGATCGTCGCGGGGCTGGCGCTGCCCGCGGTCTACGGCCTGGTCTTCTTCCTCGTCACCCTGCCGCGCCGCGCCCGTGAGGCCGCCGTAGCACCGCGCACGGCGCTCGCGATGATCGAGAGCCTGGAGGCCGTCAGGGGTGAGACCAGCGACGTACCGGTGCGGTTCGACCTGACCGTCGCGCCGGACGACGCGCCCGCCTACCGCGTCGAGATCCGGCAGGACATCAACCTCGTCGAGCTGTCCGGCTACCGGCGCCGCGGCGTCGTGGTGGTGGCCTACCCGCCGGACCAGCCGTGGAAGGCGCGGATCGTGGAACGGCCCACGCCGGAGTGGGAGGAGCGGGCGGCCACGGAGCTCTTGGACTCGGCGCCCGGCCCTGCCATGAAGAGCGAGGCCCCGGAGGGACTTGCCGGCGGTCTCCTCACGCTCCTCGGCCTGCTGCTCGGCGTGGCCGCCGTGCTCCTGCTGTTCCGGGCCGACCTGTTCGACTCCGACGGAAGCGGCGCGTCGCGGGGGCCGTCCGTCTCCTCCTCTTCTTCGTCGTCGTCGACGACGACCACCGTGACGTCGACGACCGGTACGGTCACCCTCGGCCCGGGCCAGTCGATGCTCGACCGGGGTGAACTGCGCAGGGCCGTCGAGTCGTTGACGCGGGGCGCGGGGCGGCGCCAAGCGCTCACCGTCGTGGTGCAGGACCGCATGCTGACGGTCGCGTTCTCTCCCACCGGCGTGAAGGGCGCCGGGTTCGACCCGCGTTCCCTGCCCTACGATCGCGTGCCCGCGCTGGTCGAGAAGGCCAGGGCCGACCTCGGCGCCGACTCGCCGCGGAGCTGGCAGCTGACCGCCGACGGCGTCAGCGGCTCGCTCACCCTCAGGGTCGTGGTGACCGGCGAGGGGGGCACGGGGACGCTGGAGGCGGACGGGCGGGGCAAAGTGCTGCGGCACAGCGGCAGTTGACCGGGTCGGCAGGAGGAGGGGCGCATGGGGTGGGACGAGTTCCTGGTGCTGTGGTGTGCGGTGTGGGGCGCGGCGGCGGTGGTCGGGTACGGCATGTCGCTGGCCGGGGTGACCAAGGCGCAGCGGGCGGTCCGGCTCACGGGGCGGATCGAGCGGGTGCGGGAGCCCCGTCACGGCGGGTCCCGGGTGGGCGGGATATCCGTGGTCGTCTCGTACCGCGATCCGGCCTCCGGGCAGGAGGTGACGGTGACGAACGACGGTGAGCGCGGCGAGGTGATCACCGCGGCGTGGGAGGGCCGGGAGGTCGGGGTCAGCCACCCGCGGGGCAGACCGCACGCCTACCGGTTCTCCACCGGCCCCGAGCAGGCCAGCAGGGGGCTGGGCGGGCCGCATTGCGCGCTCTTCCTGGTCTACGCCGGGCTTGTGGCCCTCGCCGCGGTCGACCGGGGGTGGCCGTGGGCGTTGATCGGCTTCGGCGGGCCGCTGGCGGTCTACGCGGCCGTCCACCTTCCCGGGACGGTACGTGCCAAGCACGACCGCATCGGCAGGCTGGCCGCGATGGAGGCCGCGCAGGGGCGGATCGTCGCGGTCCTGAAGGACGTCACCGTCGACCAGGCCGACGGCCACACCTCGACCACCATCACCCCGGTCGTCTCGTTCACCACCCGCGAGGGTACGGCTGTCACCGCCCACTGCACGGCACACCTGCCCGACCCCGCCCGTGCGTACGGCCGTGACGTCACGGTCCACCACACGCCCGCCGATCCGTCCGATTTCACGCTGGACCGCGCGGCCGAGCGGCGCTCGGAGAACCTGGACGTGGTGGTCAACGTCCTGGCGATCGTGGTCCTCGCGGCGACGGCTGTGGTGGGAGCGGCACTGCTCTGAGGCCCGGCCGCCCGGGGCGCGGCTCCACGAGCCAGGCCTCGGATCCGTCGTGGCGCGGCGCCTTCCCGGGCCGTCGTGCCGGTCACAGACCGAGGATGCTGAGCGTTTCGGGCCGGTGGCCGGCGTCCTCGTCGGTCTCGGCTTCCGTGGCGGCCGTTTCCGTCGTGACGAGGCTGATGACGGTGCCGCTCTCCTCGAACAGGACCTTCCGGTCGGCCAGTTCGGCCAGCCGTGCCCGCACCTGGTCGATCGGAATGCCCAGGTCGGACGCGAGCTTGGCGGGGCGGGCGGGGGACGTGAGCCGTCGCAGCATCGCCTCGGTCTCGGGCTCGACCGGGATCCACCGGCGGGTGCCGAACCGGGTGTCGAGCACGCCGGGCTCTCCGGCGCCGTCGGCCGTGAGCACCAGGCGGGGCGGGGTGTCCTGCTGCCAGGCGGCGTGCCAGGCGTCGGTCAGCTCGCGCAGCTTCGTGATCCACTCGATGGACTGGAGCTGATACGGCGCCAGGTTCTCGTCGACGAAGAAGTAGGCGAGGTCGTGGAGCTGCTCGTCCGGCACCACGGGATAGGCGAGCCGGTAGAACTCCAGGGGTTGCAGGGCGAGTTCGTACTCGTCCCGCTTGGTGAAGTACGGGCTGTACCGGTCGAAGCGGACCAGGAAGGTCCCGTCGGGCGGCGGCAGGTGGACCAGGTTCGGCAGGTCCGTCGCGTACTTCCGGTAGACGTCCTCCTCCTCGCCGGGGAAGCCGATGAGCAGGTTCCACACCGGAGCGATGTCGTACCGCAGGCACTTCTGGAGGAACTGGAGGTTGAGGAACGACGTGGTGCCCTTGGCCATGAGTTTCAGGGTCGAGGTCGCGAGGGCCTCGATGCCGGGCTGCACCTCGCGCACCCCGGCCTGCGCCATGGTGCGGAAGTCGCGGTCCGAGATGGGCACCTTGACCTCGTAGAAGAGGCGCGCTCCGGGCGGCGTCTTGAGGTGCGGGAAGACGTCACGCAGGTAGTTGCGCGGCATGATGTTGTCGGTGCCGTGAAACGCGGTGCACCAGGGGTGGTATTCGAAGAGCCAGTGGAGCTGCGCCAGCGCCTTCTCGGGGGCCATGGCGCGATATCCCATGCCCAAGCCGTTGAGCCCGCAGAACGTGCAGTGCGAGCGCTCTCCCCACCAGCAGCCGCGTGACGTCTCGAAGTAGAGCGTGGGTTCGTCCGTGCCGCCGCTCGCGCGCAGGGCTTCCTGCGAATCCTTGAACTTGTCGACGAAGCTCTGGTACTCCGGCTGAACGTAGTCGTCGATGTCGCAGTCCCGGCCGATGGCGCGGCGGAATCGGTCGACGCTCACATTGTGCCTGGTCATCACTCCGGGGATGGCCTCGGCCTGCGCGGGCTCGCCGTCGAGCAGGCGCCGGACGAACTCGGGAAAGGTGTGCAGGGCGGGCCCGGAGAAAATGTAGTCGAGGGCGGGGATCCGCTCGGCGAGGACCGCGCCCATGGGGGCTTCGCAATTGGCTCCGCCCATGATCGTGGTGACCTTGGAATTCCGCTGCTTGATCAGCTGCGCGAGGGCGATGCTGGGGATGCTCTGGGAGAACATGGAGGTGAACCCGACGATGTCGGCCGTCGCGAGGCCGTAGTCGTCGATGACGCCTTCGCAGAAGTCGCCCAGACGATTTCGTATGCGCAGCAGATGGGACCGGAAATCGCCCGACCGTTCGTCGGCGAAGTAGCGCTGGAAGTAGTCGGACGTGTTGTCGTCGGAGTCCGGGAAGGCCAGGTTGCGAAAGAGCCACTCGCCGATTCCGGTGGTCAGGTTGCCGTATTCGTTGGCGAGCCGGTTGTATTCACCGGCTCCGAACGAGAGCGCGAAGTCAATGTTGACGTAGCAGATGTCGGTCCGCACCGAATCGCCGAACTCGCGCTCGGTGTGCGCGGCGAGCTGACTCAACGCCACCGATGGGCGGTACCAGTCGGCGAACGGCATGTTGACCAGGGCGATCCGCATGATGCTCTCCTTCTCCGTGCTGGGTCGGAGCGTCCTGCCGGGCGCTCGGGCCGTCACGCCCGTGTCGCGGCGCGCCCCGCCGAAAACCGCTCCCTCCGGACGGAGGCGCGGCGCATCGATCAGGGACGACGGGTGACAGGGGAAGGGCGAACGACGCGGCCGGGTCAGGGGACAGCAGGTGGCCATGCGAGGCTTGCAGATGCCCTACCCGGGTGCAAGGAATGCGCAAGGACGGGCGGGGAATACCTGGCTGACGCGTTCTCGCGGTATGCCTTCGCCCTGCCGCGCGCCGTAATCCGGTCTTTTGGAGCGGAGGGAACCGACGGGCCTGAAGCCGGGGGCGGGTCAGTGTTCGCGGGGTGCGATCACGGTGCCCGTCCGCTCGTCGCGTACGAGGATTGCCTCCACCGGACAGCTCTCGCCGGCTTCGCGTACGAGATCGTTCTGCTCGACGCGGGGGTGGGTCGGCTGCGCGCGGTTGTCGACCAGCTGGAAATAGTCGGGTGCGATGCCCTCGCACATGCCGGACCCCATGCAGAGGGAGGTGTCGACTTTCACGCACCAGGGTTCCTTGCTCGGCGCTGTCATGTGTGCCCTCCTCCGGTTCGTGACACCCTGTGCCGCCGGTGCCGTGGGAGCTGTTTCACCGTCACGACGGTCTTAATCTGGCATCGTCCGCATTACGTGAATGCCAGCATGACGGGCCATCCAGCATAGGGATGTCCTGGTGCCAGGACATTAATCGGAACGTGGTGGGGAGTTCGGCCCGGGTACGGCGCTTGACCTCATAGTGCCGACGTTGGACAGTGGGGATGCCTGAGGGCCGGGCGCCGGATGAACGGCTGCCGCCCTTATCGACTCCGGAAGGCTTTGGCTGCCGGAGATTTTCTTTGCGGACGGCCCAGGACAGGGGTGCCTTTTCGGTTGGGCGAGACCGCGTTCGGCCGTGCCCCGATGTGACTCGTTCTCTGGTGCATTTCTTGTGGTGGGGTGATGGACGTGCGAGAACCGGTGGGCCTGGAGCGGTCGCCGAGCAGGGCCGTCGAGTCGACCGCACCCGACCTGGACGTGACGGTTCCGGCCCTGGTCGACCGCTGGGCCGTACAGACCCCCGAGGCCGTGGCCGTGGCGTGCGGTGACGTCCGCCTGACCTACCGGGACCTCGTCGACCGGGCGGGCCGGCTCGCGCGGGCGCTGGCCGGGCGCGGTGTGGGGCCGGAGTCGGTCGTGGCCGTGGTGCTGCCCGCGTCGGCCGACCTGATGGTGGTCCTGCTGGGAGTGCTGAAGGCCGGTGCCGCGTACCTGCCGATCGACCCGGACTATCCCGCTGAGCGGGTCGCGTTCATGCTCGGCGACGCGCAGCCGGTCCTGGTGCTGACCACGGAACAAGCGTCGGCCCGGCTGCCGCGAACCTGCCCCCATGTGACGCTCGACGGCCTCGACGACGCGGCCGGCCTCCATGACCACGATGGCGACGCGGCCGGCCTCGCCGCCCCGGCCGCCACGGGCCGGGCCGACCCCGCCTCGTCCGCGAAACCCTCTTGCGGGACGGCGGCCTGCCACCCCGATCAACTCGTCTACGTCATCTACACGTCGGGGTCGAGCGGTGTGCCCAAGGGAGTCGCCGTCACCCACCGGGCCCTGGTGGCCTTCGCGAGCGACCGCGTCTGGCGCACGGGGACCCAGGAACGCGTACTCCTGCACTTGCCCTTGGCATTTGACGCCTCGGTGTATCCCTTGTGGGTGCCGCTGATCAACGGAGGCCGGCTCGTCGTCAGTACCGCGCGGGAGCTGACGCCTGCCACGCTGGCGGCGATGGTGGCCGACCACGGAGTCACCGCGGCCATGGTGATCAGCTCGGTGTTCAACCTGCTGGTCGAGGAGGACGCGCGCTGCCTCGCGGGCATCCGTGAGGTGGTCATCGGCGGGGAACGCGTCTCGCCGCCCTTCGTCCGGCGCGCCCGGGCCGCCTGCCCGGACACCGTCTTCGCGAACCTGTACGGACCGACCGAGACGACGGTGTTCGCCACCGCCCACGTGATGGCGCCCGCGGCGCGCTCGGACGCACCGGTGGAGACAGGCATACAGGCCGAAGCGGGCGTACCGGCTGACGTAGGTACGTCGTCCGCTGCGGAGTCCGTCGTCGAGATCGCCGGGGAGGTCCCCGTCGGGCGTCCCTTCGAGCGCATGTGCGCCCTGGTGCTCGACGAGCGGCTGCGGCCGACGCCTCCGGGGGCGCGCGGCGAGATCTACCTCGCGGGCGTCCAACTGGCGCGCGGCTATCTGAACAGGGCCGGGCTCACCGCCGAGCGGTTCGTCGCCTGTCCGTACGGGCCCGCCGGGACACGCATGTACCGCACGGGCGACATGGGGTTCAGCACGCCGGACGGCACGCTGGTCTGCCAGGGCCGGGCCGACGACCAGGTGAAGGTGCGGGGGTTCCGCATCGAGCTGGGCGAGATCGAGACGACCCTCCTCGCCCACCCGGCGGTGGCACACGCGGCGGCGGCCGTCCACGCCGACGACGGCCTGGGCAAGCACCTGGTGGGTTACGTGGTGCCCGCCGACGACCCGACCGCGCCGGGCGGTGCCGAGGCGGAGTGGCTCAGGGAGTTCCTCGCGCGGCGCCTTCCGGGATACATGGTGCCCTCGGTGTTCGTGACCCTGGACCGGCTGCCGCTCACCCCGAACGGAAAGCTGGACCGGGCCGCCCTGCCCGCACCGGAGTTCGGCGCCGGCGCCTACCGCGCTCCCCGCACCGCGCACGAGCAGGTCGTCGCGGAGGTGTTCGCCGAGGTGCTCGGTCTGGAGCGGGTCGGGGGCGACGACGACTTCGTCGCCCTGGGCGGCGACAGCATCCAGTCGATCCAGGTGGCGGCCCGCGCCCGTGCCCGGGGCCTCACGCTCGACGTACGGGAGATCCTCCAGCGCCGCACGGTCACCACCCTGGCGACGGCGGCGTCCACCGCGGGGCGCGGCGAGGCCGAAAGGAAGCTGGAGGAGCTCGAAGGCGCCGGAGCGGGGTGGATGCCGCTGTTGCCCGCGGCGCGGTGGATCAAGGACAGGGGCGCCGGGTTCGAGCGGCTGACCCAGGCCGCCGTCCTGGAACTTCCCGAGGGAATCGACCGGGACGGTCTCGTCGCCACGGTGGCCGCCGTCGTCGACCGGCACGACCTGCTGCGGGCCCGCCTCGTACCGGACGGAGTGGTCGTCGAGCCGCCGGGCCGGGTGGACGTCGGCCGCCTGGTCCGGCGGGTCGAGTGCGACGGGCACTGGGACGAGGAGAGCTGGCATCCCCTGCTCACGGCCCAACTCGACGCGGCAGCAGGCGAGATGGACCCCGCCCGGGGCCTGCTGGCCGCATGCGTGTGGTTCGACGCCGCCGCGGGGCCGGGCCGCTTGCTGATGGTGGTGCATCACCTGGCCGCCGACGGGGTGACCTGGCGGATCCTGATGCCGGACTTCGCCGCGGCCTGGAAGCGGATACGGGCGGGGGAGCGGCCCGCGCTGCCGCCGGTGGCCACCTCGGCGCGACGCTGGGCGCACGCGATGGCGGACGCCGCGTACGCCGAGGCGCGGGTGGCCGAACTGCCCTACTGGCGCTCCGTCCTGGAGGGGCCGGACCCGGAGTTGGGAGCGCGGCGCCTCGACCCGGCCGTCGACACCATGGACACCGTGCGACGGGTGCGGGTCTCGCTGCCGCCCCACGTCACGCGGACGCTGCTGACCGCCGTGCCCTCGGCCTTCCACGGCGGCGTCCACGACGGCCTGCTGACCGGGCTCGCCCTGGCCGTCGCGGACTGGCGCCGGCGACGCGGCACGGACGAGCCGTCCCTGCTGCTCCACCTCGAAGGCCACGGGCGGGAGGAGGAGATCGCACCGGGCGCGGACCTGTCCCGCACCGCGGGCTGGCTCTCCAGCGTCTTCCCCGTCCGCCTCGACCTGGACGGGATCGACGTGGCGGAGGCCTTCGCCGGGGGGCCGGCCGCGGGCACGGCCCTCAAGCTGGTCAAGGAGCAGTCGCGAGCCGTCCCGGGCAAGGGCATGGGATACGGACTGCTGCGCTACATGAACGGCCGGACCGCCCCGGCGCTCGCGCCCTACCCGCTCGGCCAGGTCGGGTTCAACTACCTGGGCCGCTTCTCCGCCGCCGACCTCCCCGACGAACTGCGCGGCCTCGGCTGGACACGCACCGGTGACCGCGCCGAGCTGGAGACCCTCGCGGCGCTCGACGCCGGACACAACCCCCTCATGCCCGCGCCCTGCGAACTGGCCGTCAACGCCACGGTGGCCGACGACGCCGACGGGCCGCGCCTCGCGGCCACGTTCGCCGCGCCGCAAGGCGTGCTCTCCCGTGCCGAGGTGCGCGAGCTGGCCGACCTGTGGTGCGCCGCCCTGGAGGGCCTGGCCCGGCACGCGCGCGCCCCGGGCGCCGGAGGCCTGACCCCCTCGGACGTACCGCTGGTCGCCGTGGCGCAGAGCGAACTCGACGCGTGGGGCAAGGAACACCCGGGCCTCGTGGACGTATGGCCGCTGACGCCCCTGCAAGCCGGGATGGTGCACCACACGACGCTCGCGGGCACGGACTCAGGTACCTACCACGTACAGCTCGTGATCGGGGTCCGCGGCGCGGTCGACGCCCCGCGGATGCGCGCGGCGGCCCGCTCCCTGGTCGACCGGCACGCGGCTCTGCGCACCGCATTCGTGACGACGGAGGCGGGGGACCGGGTCCAGCTGGTCGTCGCGCGCGCCGAGCCCCCGTGGCGCGAGGTCACGCTGCCCGACGACACCGCGTTCGAGGCCTTCCTGGCCGAGGAGCGCGGCGCGCCCTTCGACCTGGCGGGCCCTCCCCTGCTGCGGTGGACCCTCGCCCGCGTCGGCCCGAGCCGCGCCGAGCTGATCCTCACCGCCCACCACGCCCTGTTCGACGGCTGGTCGGAACCGATCCTGGCGCGGGACCTGCTGCGCTCGTACGGCGGGGACAGCGCCGTCGCGGACCCCCGTTCCTTCAAGGACTTCCTGGGCTGGCTCGCGCGCCGGGACCGGGAGCGGTCGGCGCGCGCGCACGCGCAGGCGCTCGCGGGGCTGAGCGAGCCCACCCTGGTGGCCCCCGCCCGCGCACCCGACCCGGCCGCCGCCCCGCCCGCGACCACCGACTCCACCGGCCCCGGCGAACTCGACGTACCCCTGAGCGACCGTGACGCGGACACGCTCGCCCGGCGCGCCGTCGAACTCGGCTGCACCCTCAACAACGTCGTGCAGGCGGCCTGGGGGATCGTGCTTGGCCGGCTCACCGCGAGCACCGACGTGGTGTTCGGCGGCGCGGTGTCCGCCCGGCCCCCGGAGGTGGACGGCGTCGAGTCGATGGTGGGGCTGTTCCTCAACACCGTGCCGGTGCGGGCGAGGTGCGGGCCCTGGCAGACGCTCGCCGAGGTGGCGGCGGGGGTGCGCGCCACCCAGAACGGCCTGCTCGACCACCACCACTGTGCCCTCCTTGACGTGCACGAGGCCGTGGGTCTCGACGTCCTCTTCGACACCCTCGTCGCCTTCCAGTCCCATCCGCCCCGGCACCCGGAGATCGCCGCGGCGGGCGCCACGGGAGGCCTTGACGTCACGGCGTGCCGGTCCGTCGGCGCGTCGCACTATCCGCTGGTCGTGTACGCGGACCAGGACCACCGGCTGCGGCTGCGGCTCCAGTACCGGCGCGGCGCCTTCGACCGGACCGCGGCCACGCGGGTCGCGGACGCGTTCGGGCGCGTGCTGCGCGCGTTCGCTGACGATCCCGGCCGTTCGGTTGCCTCCGTGGCCGTGACGGAGCCCGGCGTGACGGTCCCGGACACCCCGGGCCCGGCACGGTCGGCCGCCCGAACGCGCCGGGTCTCGGCCACGGACCTCTTCACCCGGCGCGCCGCCACGGACCCCGGTGCGGAAGCCCTGATCGCCGACGGCTCCGCGCCGACCTGGCGGGACCTGAACGACAGGGCGGACCGCCTCGCGCGGCGGCTGCGCCGACGCGGCCTGGGACCCGAAGCCGTGGTGGCCGCCTGCTGCTCCGACCCGGCGGACCGGGCCGTGGCCCTGCTCGCCGTGGTGAGGAGCGGCGCCTGCCTGCTGCCGATCGACCCCGGTGACCCGCGGGCGTGGACTGCCGCCGTCCTGGCGGACGCCCGCCCGCACGCGCTCGTCGCGGACCCGGCCGCCGCCGCCCTGACCTGGCCCGGCCTGACGCCGATACCGGTCGACGCCCCCGGCGACGACGGCACGGATCCCGCGCCCCCGCCGGGCGACCCGACCCCGCCACCGGCCCGACCCGTCCGGCCGGAACACCTCGCCTACCTCCGCTACGGTCCGGACGCGGCAGCGCAGCCGTACGCCGTGGCCCTCACCCACGCCGCCCTGGCCGACGGCGCGCCCGCGACCGGCCCCGGGGCCGGTGTCTGGGACCCGCTGCTCGGCCTGTGCCGCGGCCGCGCCGTCGACGTGCGGCGCGACGCACCGCCGCCGGACGCCCTCCGCGCGGAGGGCGCGCACATCCGGCTGCTCGGCCCCACCCTCGCCCCGGCCGGGCCGGGCGCCGTGGGCGAGCTGTACGTCGCCGGGGAGTTCGCCCGCGGCCTGCACCGGCGCCCCGGGCTCAGCGCCGGGCACTTCGTCGCCGACCCCTACGGGCCGCCCGGCGCCCGCATGCTCCGTACCGGAGTACGCGCCCGGCGCGGCGCCGACCACCGCGTCGAGCCCGTGGGCGACCGGGCGCGGACCGAGGCCACGGCGGTGGAGACCGTGCTGCTGTCCCACCCCGAGGTGGCCGAAGCGCTCGTGGTCACCGGTGGACCCGGGACGACCGGGTCCACCGCGTACGTCGTCACGGTCGACGGGCGTCCGGTGTCCACGCACGAGGTGCTCGACCTCGTCGTCCAGCGGCTGCCCGCCCGGGTGGTCCCCCTCGCCGTGACGCGGGTCGAACGGCTGCTGTCCGGCGCGGCCGGGGCCGCCCGCCGCCCGCGGCGGACCGCGGCCGGCCGCAGAGCGCCGCGCGACGAGCGGGAGACCACGCTGGTCAAGCTGTTCACCGAGGCGCTCGGGCACGACGGGCTCGGCATCGACGACGACTTCTTCGCCTGCGGCGGCAACTCCCTGCGGGCGACCAGGCTGATCAACCGCATGCGCACCGAGCTGGGGGCGCAGGTGTCGATCCGGACCGTCTTCGCGTACCCGACCGTCGCCGAGCTGGCCGCGCGGTGGACGACCGTCGCCGCGGTCGGCCGCCCCGGGCTGCGCCGGGTCACCGAGATCCCTGAGGAGTAGCCGCGCATGAGTGTCGACATCGACGAGCTGGTCCCGGAGAGCCCCTACGTCTGGCGGGCGCGCAGGCCGGGTCACCGGCGGCGGCTGATCTGCTTCCCGCACGCGGGCGCGGGCGCCGCCGCCTACACGGCCTGGGCCGAGCGGCTTCCCGCGGACGTCGAACTGGTCGCGGTGCAGCTGCCCGGCCGTCAGAACCGGATCACCGAGGAGCCCTTCACCGAGGTCGGCCCGCTGGTCAGGGTCCTGGTCCACGCCCTGCGCGCCGTCCTGGACGGCCCGGTCGCCTTCTTCGGCCACTCCTGCGGGGCGGCGCTGGCCTACGAACTCGCCCAGGCGCTGCGCGCGCGGGGCCACCGGGGCCCCGAGCAGCTCTTCCTCTCCGCGCAACCGGCGCCGGGGCGAACGGGCGTACGGCAGCTCCACGAACTGCCGGACGACGAGTTCCGCGCCGAGATCGTCCGGCTCGGCGGGATCGAGGCCGAGATCCTCGCCGACGAGGACGTGCTGGGCTCCCTCCTGACCGTCCTGCGCGCGGACTTCGCGCTGTGGGAACGACACCGCCTGACCGCGGGGCCGCCGCTGGAGTGCCCCGTCACCGTGCTCGCGGGCACGGCCGACCCGCGGTCCCCCGTGGACACCCTGGGCGGGTGGTCGGCGTGCACCACCAAGGACGTCACCACCCGGCTGTACGAGGGCGGCCACTTCTACTTCCTGGACGAGCTGGCCGACGTGGTCGCGTTCGTCGGCGAGCGGACACTGGCCCCGGCGACGGATGGGGGAACGAGATGACGCACGTCGACGGGCCCGGCCCGCGCGACCGGGCCGACCGGCCTTCCCCGACCGGTCGGTTCGGCCGGTGCGGTGCGTCCGGGCAGTTCGACGAGGAGGCCCTCGACCGCGTCGCCGACGCGGCCCGGCGGCTCCCCGGCGTCGCCGACGCGGCCGCGGTCGCCCGCAGGACGGCCGGCCCCGCCGCGCCGCCCGCGTCCGCCGCCCCCGGCCCGCCGCCGCCCGCGGCCGCGGCCGAGGGCCCGCTCGCCGACCTCGACGGCGGGCCCCTGACCGTTCCCGACGGCGCGCCCGCCACGCTGCAAGCGGCCCTCCGTACGGCGGCCGCGTACGCCCCCGACCGCGGCACGGTCTTCATCAGGCGCGACCACGACGACGACGTCCAGACGTACCCGGAGCTGCTCGCCGAGGCCGAGCGAGCCCTCGGCGGTCTGCGCGCGGCGGGACTGCGCCCCGGCGACTCCGCCCTCTTCGTGTTCGCCGACAACCGCGCCTACCTCACGGCCTTCTGGGCGTGCGTGCTCGGCGGGTTCGTCCCGGCGCCCGTCGCCGTCGCCCCGACGTACCGGACGCGCAACGAACCCAACCGCAAGCTGCACAACGCCTGGGAACTGCTCGGCCGGCCGGTGCTGCTCACCGACACGGCCACCGCGGGGACGCTGGCCGAGGTGCGCGCGCTGTGGGGCGAGCCCGACGTGCGCGTCCTCACCACCCACGACCTCCTCCAGGCGCCGCCGGACCACGACTGGTTCCCCGCGACCCCCGAGGACACCGTCCTCGACCTGCTCACCTCCGGCAGCACCGGCGTGCCCAAGTGCGTACGGCACACCCACGCCTCAGTGGCGGCCCGTACGTACGCGGTCGCCGCGCACTGCGGACTGACCGAGCACGACGTCAGCCTCATCTGGATGCCGCTGGACCACGTGACCGTCGCGATGTACAACGTGCGCGACGTGTTCGTCAGGTGCTGGCACGTCAACGCGAGGACCGACCACTTCCTCGTCGACCCCCTGCTCTGGCTCGACTGGATGGACCGGTACCGGGTGACCAACACCTGGGCGCCCAACTTCGCCTTCTCCATGGTCAACGAACAGGGCGCGGAGATCCGCCGGCGGTCCTGGGACCTGTCCCGCGTCCGCGAGCTGGTCAACGCGGGGGAGCCCGTCGTCGCCGCGACCAGCCACCGGTTCCTGGAACTCCTCGCGCCGCACGGGCTGCGCGCCGACGCGATGGTGCCGTGCTGGGGCATGTCGGAGACGTGCTCGGGGGTCACCTACACCCGGCAGAGCCGCACCGAGCCCGCCGTCGGCACCGTCGCCGTGGACCCCGCGTCCCTGGGCGGCGCCGTCCGCCTGCTGCCGCCCGACGACCGGCGCGCGACGGTGCTCTCCACCGTGGGACGGCCGATTCCCGGAGTCCGGCTGCGCGTCACGGGCGACGACGGGTCCGTCCTGCCGGAGCACAGGGTGGGTGAACTCCGCATCCAGGGCGCCACGATGACGCGCGGCTACTTCCGCAACGACGAGGCCAACCGTGCCGCGTACGACGAGCACCGCTGGTTCCGCACCGGTGACCTCGCCTTCGTCAGCGACGGCGAGGTCGTCATCGCCGGGCGTGCCAAGGACCAGATCATCGTGCGCGGCATCAACTACCTGGCGCACGAACTGGAGAGCGTCGTCGAGCGGGTCGACGGCGTACGGCCCACGTTCGTGGCCGCGGCGGGGGTGCGCGAACCCGCCGCCACGTCCGACCGCCTCGCTGTCTTCTTCGTGCCCGAGGACCCGGCCGGGCACGACGAGGCCAAGACGCTCGCCCGGATCGCCGAGGACACGCGCCTGGTCCTGGGGCGGGAGGCCGGGCTCGCCCCGGACCTGCTGGTGCCCCTGAGGGAGGACGAGTTCCCCAAGACCAGCAGCGGGAAGATCCAGCGGTCCGCGCTGGCCGACCGGCTGCGCGCCGGAGCGTTCGACGACCGCCTCATCACGACCACCGGGGAGACGGAACGACGCGGAGTCGCCCGGCGCCAGTGGGCACCCCTGCCCAGGCACACCCCCCGGGCCGACGACGGCGTGCGGCTGCTGCTCGCCGACAAGGAGGTGCTCAGGCGGCTGCGCCCCGACGGCCCGCTGGTCGTCGCGGCCCGGGGCGAGGGGTTCGTCGAGGAGGTACCGGACCGCTACCGCGTGCGGCCGGACGACCGGGCGCGGATGCGGGACCTGCTGCGGTCGGTGACCGGCCGGCACGGCGCGATCTCCACCGTCGTGTTCGCCCTCCCGCTGTCGTGCGACGGCGACCCCCTGACGAAGCTGACCGCGACGACGGCCGAACTGACCGCGCTGATCGGCGCGCTCGCCGAGGAGGAGTTCGGCAGTCCCCTCGTGCTCGTCCTCACCGCGGGAGCGCTGCACGTCCGCGACGGCGACCGGGTCGACCTCGGCACCTGCGCGGTGCCCGGCCTGGTCAGGACCGCGGCCGGAGAGTCCGCCACGCCGCGGATCCGGCACCTCGACCTGCCCGCCGACCACCGGCGGTGGGAGCAGGCGCTGCGCACGGAACTGACCGACCGGGACCGTACCGGCGTCGTCGCCGCACGGGACCAGCACCGCTGGCGGCCGGTCCTGGTACCCGTCCCCGAGGACAGCGGCACGGACGGCGCCGCACCGCCGGTGATCACGGGCGGCCGGTACCTGATCACCGGCGGCCTCGGCGGCATCGCCCTGGACATCGCCGGACACCTGCTGGCCGCGTACGGGGCCAAGCTGCTGCTCGTGGGGCGCTCGCCCGCCGAGGGGGAGAAGGCCGCCCGCCTCGCCGAACTGGCCGAGTTGGGCGACGTCCGACACCACCGGGCCGACGTCGCCGACGACATCGCCCTCGAAGCCGCGCTCGCCTCGGCCGAGGAGGCCTGGGGCGCGCCCGTGGACGGGGTGCTGCATCTGGCCGCCGCCGACCCGACCGGGCAGTGGGCGGCCCTCGAACGGCACACCCTCGCCCGGGAGACCGCGGCGACCTTCGCCGAGCAGTACCACGCCAAGGTGGCCGGAACGCTCGCCGTGGCCCGGGTGCTCCACCGCCGCCCGGACGCCACGCTCGTCCTCTTCGGCTCAGTGAACGGCGAGTTCGGCGGCCATTCGTTCGGCGCCTACTCCGCGGCCAACGCCTTCCTCGTGGGCTTCGCCGACCACTGGCGGCACGAACACGGCCGTTCCGTACGGTGCTTGGCCTGGAGCATGTGGAGCGGCGTCGGCATGAACCGGGACCAGCCGAGCGAGCCCGCGCGGCGCCGCGGGTTCCTGGCCGTCGACCCCGACGAGGGCCTGAAGCTGCTCCTGGGCGCCCTGACCTCCCCCCACCACTACCTGCTCCTCGGCCTCGACCTCGCCCATCCGCGGATCGTCGAGGAACTGGCCCCGCAAGGGCTGCGCGTCAGCGAACTCGTGGTCGCCTACACCCGGCGGGACGCCCCCTCCACCCCGCGGGCCGCCGCTGAGGACGCCCGCCCCGAGGCCGTGCGCGCCGCCCTGGAGCCCCATGTCCGCGCCTGTCCGGTGCCGGTGCGCCTCGTGGAGCTGCCGCGCATCCCCCGGCACGCCGACGGCACCGTCGACGTGCCGCGGCTCCTGCTCGACGCGTCCCCGCGCCGGGCCGCCCGCGCCCACACCCCGCCGGCCACCGAACTCGAACGGCGCCTGGCCCGCATCTGGTCCGACGCCCTCGACCGCCCACGGGTGGGCAGGGACGACTCGTTCTTCGAACTCGGCGGCGACTCCCTGCGCGCCGCCCGGCTGCTCGGCCTGGTCGACGACCGGATCGCGGTCCGCATGACCACCCAGGAGTTCTACGAGGACCCGACGGTCGCGGGCATGGCCGCGACCGTCGAACGACGCCGCACGCCCCCGGCGGAAGTCACCCCCCTTGCGCCTCCCCCCGAATCCCCCCTTCCGAGGCCTCCCTTCTGAAGAGCGTGCGCTGTCTACCGGCCCTGGCTCGCGTGGCAAGAACGATCGAGGAGCGGACGTAGTGATCCCTATCTCCTTCGCACAACGGCGGCTGTGGTTCATCGACCGGCTCGAAGGGCCCTCAGCGGTCTACAACGTGCCCTTCGAGGTGAGTCTCCACGGCGAGCTGGACGTCACCGCACTGCGCGCGGCCCTGCGGGACGTCGTCGTCCGCCACGAGTCCCTGCGCACGGTGTTCATCGAGGACGAGGACGGCGTGCCCACGCAGAAGATCGTCCCGGTGGCCCGCCTCGTGCTGCCCGTGCCGGTGACGGTCGTGCCGCCCGACGACCTGGAGGCCGCGGTGGCGGAGGAGGCGGCCCACCGCTTCGACCTGTCCACCGACATCCCCGTACGCGCGTGTCTGCTGCGGTCCGGTCCTGACCGGCACGCGCTGGTCCTGGTGGTCCACCACGTCGCCGTCGACGGGGAGTCGACGGAACTGCTCGCCCGCGACCTGACCACCGCCTACCGGGCCCGCGTCACCGGGCAGGAGCCGAAGTGGCCGGACCTGCCGGTGCAGTACCGGGACTACGCCGTGTGGCAGCGGGAGATCCTGGGGGACGAGCACGACCCCGACAGCGTGCTCGCCACCCAGCTCAGGTACTGGAAGGCCGAACTGGCCGGTGCCCCCGAGCAGCTGCGGCTGCCCACCGACCGGCCGCGGCCCCCGCGGCCGAGCCGCCGCGGCGACCTCGTGACCGTCGCGATCGAGCCCGGCCTGGTGGCCGCCGTCGAGGACCTGGCGGCGGCCAGGGGCGTCACCACGGCCATGGTGCTGCAGTCCGCCCTCGCCGTCCTGCTGCACCACTTGGGCGCGGGCGAGGACATCACGATGGGCGCCACCGTCGCGGGCCGCAACGACGACGCCATGGCCGACCTGATCGGGTTCTTCGTCAACAGCTGGGTGCTGCGGGCCGACCTCAGCGGCAACCCCTCGCTCGGGACGGTGCTCGACCGGGTACGGGACAAGGCCCTGAGCGCGTACGACAACCAGGACGCCCCCTTCGAGCGGCTCGTCGAGGCCCTCAACCCCGAGCGCTCCACCGCCTACCACCCGCTGTTCCAGGTGATGTTCAGCTGGCAGAACAACCAGCGGACGGACCTGGACCTGCCCGGCCTCCGCGCGTCGATGCGGACCGTGGCGACACCGACGGCCAAGTTCGACCTCGAGTTCAACTTCGCCGACGCCGCCCCGGGGATGGTGTGCAACCTGGAGTACGCCACCGACCTCTTCGAGCGGGACACCGTCGTGCGCGTCGGGGAACGCCTGGTACGGGTGCTGCGCCGGCTCACCGCGGACGTCGACGCGCCGATCAGCGCGGTGGACGTGCTGACCCCGGCCGAGCACGTGCTGCTGACGCGGTGGAACGACACCGCGGCCCCGACACCGCGGGCGACCGTCCCCGAACTCTTCGAGCGCCAGGCCGAGGCGACGCCCGACGCGGTGGCGCTGGTCCACGACGGGCGCGAGCTGACCTACCGGGAGGTGAACGAGCGCGCGACCCGTGTCGCCCGCGCCCTGGTCCGCAGGGGCGCGGCCCCCGAGAGGCTGGTCGCCCTCGCGCTGCCGCGGTCGGCGGACCTGGTGGTCGCCCTGCTGGCGATCCTGAAGTCCGGCGCCGCGTACCTGCCCGTCGACCCCCGCTATCCGAGCACCCGCCTGGAGCACGTGCTGGCCGAGGCCCGCCCGGTGTTCGTGCTCACCGAGGCGGGCACGGCCGGTGCGCTGCCGACGGGGGACCTCCCCGTGGTGTGCCTGGAGGACCTGACGGCCCAGGACACGGACCCGGACGTCACGGTGGCCGCGCCGCACCCGGACGGCCTGGCCTACGTCCTGTACACCTCCGGCTCCACGGGCACGCCCAAGGGCGCCGCGATCACCCACCGCGGCGTGGTCAACGGCGTGACCCGGCTCGCGGCCACGCTCGAACTGGGGCCGGGCGCCCGGATGCTGGCGGGCACGTCGATCGGCTTCGACGTGTCCGTCTTCGAGATCGTCACCACGCTGGCCACCGGCGGCACCGTCGAGGTCGTGCGGGACGTGCTGGAACTGGGGGAGCGGGGCGGCTGGTCCGGCAGCGTGATCAGCTCCGTGCCCTCGGTCTTCGCCGAACTCGTCGACCAGATCGCCCCGCACACCCGGGTCGACAGCCTGGTCTTCGCCGGTGAGGCGCTGCCCACGTCACTGGTGCGCCAGGTGCAGCAGGCGTTCCCCGGGGTCCGCGTGGTCAACGGCTACGGCCAGAGCGAGAGCTTCTACGCGACCGCGCACGTCATCCAGGGCCCGCCCCCGCCGGACGCGTCGAGCAGCTCACCCATCGGCACCCCCCTCGGCAACATGCGCACCTACGTCCTGGGCCCGGGACTCGCACCCGTGGCACCGGGAGTCGTCGGGGAGCTGTACGTCGCCGGCGAGGTGGGCCGCGGCTACCACGGCCGTGCCGCGCTGACCGCCGAACGCTTCGTGGCCGACCCCTTCGGGCCCCCCGGGCAGCGCATGTACCGCACCGGCGACCTCGTCCGCCAGGACGCCGACGGCCTACTGGAGTTCGTCGGGCGCGACGACAGCCAGATGAAGGTCCGCGGCTTCCGGATCGAACCTGCCGAGATCGAGGCCGCGCTGACCGCGCACCCCGGCGTGACCCACGCCGTGGTGACCACGCACGACCTGCCCACCGGCCGCCACCTCGTGGGCTACGTGGTCCCGACCGGGCGCACCGCGCGCGACACCGGCAGCGGCGGGCGCCACCAGAACGTCGACCTGTCCGCCGGGCTCTCGATCGCCGAGCTGCGCGCCTTCGTCGTGAAGCGCCTGCCGGAGTTCATGGTGCCGGCCGCCTTCGTGGTCCTCGACCAGCTGCCGCTGACCCCGACCGGCAAGCTGGACCGCGCGGCGCTGCCCGCCCCCGAGTTCACCGGCGGCGAGTACCGCGCCCCGAGCACCCCCGAGGAGGAGATCCTCGTCGCGGTGTACGCCGGAGTCCTCGGCGTGGACCGGGTCGGCGTCGACGACGACTTCTTCACCCGGGGCGGCGACAGCATCCGCTCGATCCAGGTCGTCGCCCGTGCCCGTGCCCACGGCATCCAGCTGACCTCCCGCGAGGTCTTCCAGTGCCGCACGGTGGCGCGCCTCGCGGAGCTGGCCTGCTCGCGCTCGGGCACCGACGAACACCTGGCGGAGCTGGACGGAGGCGGCGTGGGGTTCCTGCCGCTGCCGCCCGTGGCCCGGTTCATGCGGGAGCTGGGCGGGGGGTACGACCGCTTCTCCATGTCCATGGTGCTCGACCTTCCCGAGGGCATCGACGAGGCCGGTCTCGTGGCGACCCTGGCCGCCGTACTCGACCGGCACGACGTGCTGCGGTCCCGCCTCGACGCCGACGGCCTGCGGATCCTGCCGCCCGGCTCGGTGGACGCCCGCGCCCTGCTGCGCCGCGTGACGTGGGACGGGCCGTGGGAGGACCTGGCCCGCGCCGAACTGGACGCGGCCACCGGCCGCCTGGACCCCGCGGCCGGAGTCATGGCGCAGTACGTGTGGTGCGACCCTGGGCGGCTCCTGATGGTGCTGCACCACCTCGTGGTGGACGCCGTCTCCTGGCGGATCCTGCTCCCGGACCTCGCGGCGGCGTGGGAGCGGGTGCGCGAGAACCGGACGCCGACCCTCCCCGACGTGGGCACCTCGCTGCGCCGCTGGACGCACGCGCTGGCGGAGGAGGCGCCGCGCCGGGCCGCCGAGATGCCCCTGTGGCGCTCCGTGGTCCAGGGCCCGGACCCGGTGCTCGGCACCCGCCGCCCGGACCCCGCCGTGGACGTCATGTCCACCGTCGAGCACCTGTGGGTGCGGGTGCCCGCCCAGGTCACCGAGGCAGTGCTGACGGACGTGCCCCGGACGTTCCACGGCGGCGTCAACGACGGCCTGCTGGCCGCCCTGGCCCTCGCGGTCCGGCGGTGGCGGCGGGCCCGGGGCGTCGACGAGAGTTCCCTGCTCGTGCGCCTTGAGGGCCACGGCCGCGAGGAGGGAGTGGTCCCTGGCGCGGACCTGTCCCGCACGGTGGGCTGGTTCACCAGCATGTTCCCCGTACGCCTGGACGTCGCCGACGCGGACGACGGCGCCGCACCGGGCGACGGCACGCCGGACGGCGCCTTCGCCTCGGGCCCGGCCGTGGGCCGCGCCGTCAAGGCGGTCAAGGAGCAACTGCTCCGCATCCCGGACAAGGGGCTCGGCTACGGCCTCCTGCGCTACCTGAACGAGGACACCGCGGCCGAGCTCGCGGGGCTGCCCTCCGGCCAGATCGCGTTCAACTACGTCGGCCGCTACTCCGAGGCCGACATGCCGGAGAACCTGCGCGGGCTCGGCTGGACCCGCGCCCCCGGCACCGCCGAACTCCTCGCCGACCTCGACCCCGACATGCCCGCCCTGTCCGCGCTCGACGTCAACGCGCTGGTCACCGACACCGAGGAGGGGCCCCTGCTGACGGCCAGGTTCAGCTTCCCCCGCGGGGTGCTGACCGCGCCGGAGGTGCGCGAGCTCGCCGACCTGTGGTGCGCCGCGCTGACGGCCCTCGCGCGGCACGTCGCCGAGCCGGGCGCCGGGGGCCTGACGCCCTCGGACGTGCCGCTGGTGACGGTGCGCCAGGCCCAGATCGAGGAGTGGGAGCGCCGCCATGCGTCGGTGGCCGACATCTGGCCGCTGACGCCCTTGCAGTCCGGGCTGCTGTTCCACGCGATGCTGGCGGGTTCGGGCTTCGACCCTTACCACGTACAGCTCGTCCTGCACCTGTCCGGCAGGGTCGACCCGGACCGGATGCGAGCGGCCGGACAGAGCCTGCTCGATCGCTGCGCGAACCTGCGCGCCGCCTTCGTACCGAACGGCGACGGCGATCATGTACAGGTCATATCGGACCGGATCGAGCTGCCCTGGCACCACCTCGACCTCAGCGGCCAGGAAGGCCGCACCGACCGGGGCGCGGAGCTTGAGCGGTTCCTGGAGGACGACCGCAGCACCCACTTCAACCTGGCGTCGCCGCCGCTGCTGCGCCTGTCCCTGGTGACGACGGGCGCGGACACCGCGGAGCTGGTCTTCACCGCCCACCACGTCCTGTTCGACGGATGGTCGGTTCCCCTGCTGCTGCGCGACCTGCTGAAGCTGTACGGCACGGGCGGCGACGCCTCGGCGCTGCCCCGCGTGCGCGGCTACCGGGAGTTCCTCCAGTGGCGCGCGGAGCAGGACCACGAGGCGGCCGCGCGCGCCTGGGCGGCGGAGCTGGACGGGGTGGAGGGGCCCACCCTGCTGGCCCCGGGCGCCTCCGCGGTCGGCGCAGCCGACGTGGGCCAGGTGGCCGTCCCGCTGCCCCCCGCCCTGGCCCGCGCCCTGTCCCGGCGCGCGGCCGAGCTGGGCATCACCCTCAACACGCTGGTCCAGGGCACCTGGGCGATCCTCCTCGGCCGGCTGACCGGCCGCTCGGACGTCGTGTTCGGCGCCACCGTCTCGGGCCGCCCGCCCGCCATCCCCGACGTCGACTCCATGGTGGGCGTGTTCATCAACACGCTGCCCGTGCGGGTGAACTGCCTCGCCGACGACACCCTCGCGGACCTGCTGACCCGCCAGCAGGACCGCCAGGCGGCGCTGCTCGACCACCATCACCGGGGCCTGGCCGACATCCAGCGGGCCGCGGGCCTGAATCCGCTGTTCGACACCTTCGTGGTCTTCGAGTCGTACCCCATCGACCACGTCGGCCTCAGCGAGGCCTACGCGGGCACCGGGGTGACCGTCACGGGCCTGACGCCCTACGGCGGCTCCCACTACCCGCTCGCGGTCGTGGCGGACGCCGACCCGCAGCTGCGGCTCGTCCTCCAGTACCAGCAGCACGTCTTCGACCACGCGGTGGTCACCGGCATCGCCGACCGCTTCCAGTGGATCCTGCGGCAGTTCGCCGAGGACCCGCGGACACCCGTCGGCCGCGTCACCCTGCTCGACCCGGCCGAGCGCGAGCTGGTGGTCACCCGGTGGAACGACACCGCCCACGCGGTGCCCTCCGTCACCCTCACCGAACTGATCGAGGAGCAGCTCGCCCGGACACCGGCGGCCGTCGCGGTGCGGTACGAGGACGAGGCCATCACCTGCGCCGAACTCACGGAGCGCGCCGACCGGCTCGCGCGCCGCCTCGCGGCCCGCGGCGCCGGGCCGGAGACCGTGGTGGCGGTGATGCTGCCCCGCTCGGTGGAGATGGTCGTCGCCCTCCTGGCGACCCTGAAGACCGGCGCCGCCTACGTGCCGGTCGACCCGGAGCACCCCGCCGACCGGATCGCCCACGTCCACGCTGACGCCCGTCCGGTGCTCACCCTCACGACGCCGGACGCGCCGCTCCCGAGCGGGGCCACCCGCGTCACCGTCGACGAGCCGGACCACCCTGCCGATACCGATACCGATACCGACGCCGTGGTCGCTCCCGCGAGCGACGGGCGCGGCACCCGCGCGACCCCCGCGAACCTGGCGTACGTCCTGCACACCTCGGGCTCGACCGGTCGGCCCAAGGGCGTGGCGGTCGACCACGCCGCCATCGTGAACCGGCTGCTGTGGATGCGCGACCACTACGCGGTGACTTCACAGGACCGTGTCCTGCACAAGACGCCGCTGACCTTCGACGTCTCGGTGTGGGAGCTGTTCCTGCCCCTGATGTCCGGCGCCACGCTGGTGGTGGCGCGGCCGGACGGACACCGGGACGCGGCGTATCTCGCCGCGCTGATCCAGCGGGCCCAGGTCACGCTCGCCCACTTCGTCCCGTCGATGCTCCAGGACTTCGTCCAGAACCCCGCGGCGGCCGGGTGCACCAGCCTGCGCGAGGTCATCTGCAGCGGCGAGGCGCTGCCCCCGGCCCTGCGGGACCAGTACCACACCGTCCTCGGCGCCCGCCTGAACAACCTCTACGGACCCACCGAGGCCGCGGTCGACGTCACCGCCGCGCCGTGTCCGGCGGGGCCGGGCCCGGTCACCCTCGGCCGCCCCGTGTGGAACACCCGGCTCTACGTCCTGGACGAGCGCCTGGCCCCCGTCGCCCCCGGCATGGCAGGGGAGCTCTACCTCGCGGGCGACCAGCTGGCCCGCGGCTACGTCCACCGGCCGGGGATGACGGCCGACCGGTTCGTCGCCGACCCCTTCGGCGCGCCGGGCACGCGCATGTACCGCACGGGCGACCTGGTCCGCTGGGACAGCCAGGGACAGGTCACCTACCTCGGCAGGACCGACCACCAGGTCAAGATCCGGGGCTGGCGCGTCGAACCCGGCGAGATCGAGAGCGTGCTCACCGCTCACCCCGGCGTCGAGCGGGCCGTCGTCCTCGCCCGCGAGAGCGGCGCCGGACCCCTGCTGGTGGGATACGTGGTGCCGGACCCGGCCACGGCGTCCGCCGTGGCCAACCTGTGCCGCCTGCGCCGCGAGGGACGGCTCGACGGAAAGGAGCTGCACGAGCTGCCCAACGGCATGACCGTCCACGCCCGCAACCCCTCCAGCACCGCGTTCCTGTACGACGAGATCTTCGCGCACAACGCCTACCTCCGGGCCGGGATCACCCTGCCGCCGGGCGCCCGGGTGGTCGACGTCGGCGGCCACGTCGGCCTGTTCTCGCTGTTCGTCGGCCGGCAGTGGCCCGACGCCCGGATCCACGCGTTCGAACCGATCCCCGAACTCGCCCGGATGTTCCAGCTCAACGCCGAACTGCACGGCATCGACGCCGTGGTGACCAACTGCGGCATCGGCAGCGCGACCGGCACCGCCGAGTTCACCTACTACCCCGACCTGTCCCTGCTCTCCGGGCGCTTCGCCGACGAGGGCGAGGAGCGCCGCATGCTGGAGCTGGTCGTCGGCGACGACGGCGAGCGGGCCGGGCTCGACGAGGCGGAACTCGCCGAACTGCTGACGGAGCGGCTGCACAGCGAGCGGCTCGACATCGAGATGCGCACGCTCTCGCAGGTGATACGCGACCACGACCTCCCGGTGATCGACCTGCTGAAGATCGACGCGGAGAAGAGCGAGCTGGACGTCCTGCGGGGCATCGAGGCCGAGCACTGGCCGCTCATCCGCCAGCTGGCCGTCGAGGTCCACGACATCGAAGGGCGTCTCGCCCACATCTGCGGCCTCCTGCGCGAGCACGGCTTCGACGTCACCGTGCGGCAAGAGGACCAACTGGCCGGCACGGACATGCACTCGCTCTACGCCGTCCGCCCCGGGGCCGTGATCCCGTCGGCCGCCCCCGCACCCGCTGAGCAGCGCTGGTTCAACCCCCGGCAGCTCGGCGAGGACCTGCGCGCCCACGCGGCGGACCGCCTGCCCGCCCACCTGGTGCCCACGACCGTCGTGGCCCTCGACGCCTGGCCGCTGACCAGCAGCGGCAAGCTGGACAGGGCCGCGCTGCCCGCCCCCGACCTCGGCGCGGGCGCGGGGCGCGGACGGGCCCCCCGCACCCGGCGCGAAGAGCTGCTGTGCCTGCTCTTCGCCGAGGTCCTCGGCCTGGAGAAGGTGGGCATCGACGACGACTTCTCGGCCCTTGGCGGCCACTCGCTGCTCGCCACCCGGCTGGTCAGCCGGATCCGGGTGGCCCTGGGCGTGGACGTGCCCATCCGCGCCGTCTTCGACGCGCCCACCGTCGCCGAGCTGGTCGAGCACCTGCCCACCGGGCCGTCGGAACGCCCCGGGCTGCACCGCGCCGAGCCGCGGCCCGGCCACGTGCCGCTGTCACCCGCCCAGCACCGCGTCTGGTTCGCCCACCGCTTCGACGGGGCGTCCGCGACCTACAACGTCCCCATCGTGCTGCGCCTGGACGGCGCCCTGGACGTCGCCGCCCTGCGCACGGCGCTGCGGGACGTGGTGGCGCGCCACGAGAGCCTGCGCACGCTGGTGGCGCAGGACGACGACGCGGTGCCCTTCCAGCGGATCCTGCCGATCGGCCAGGTGTCCCTGGACGTCCCCGTCGTCCAGGTCGACCCCGCGGCCCTCGACGACGCCGTCGCCGACGCCGCGGTCCACCTCATCGACCTGGCGACCGAACCCCCGGTGCGCGCCCGCCTCTTCCGGTGCGGCCCCCAGGAGCACGTACTGCTGCTGCTCATCCACCACATCGCGGGCGACGGCGAGTCCATCGCCCCCCTGATGCGCGACCTGAGCACGGCGTACGCGGCCCGGCTGCGCGGCGCCGCGCCGGAGTGGCGGGAACTGCCCGTGCAGTACGTCGATTACACCTTGTGGCAGCGGCAACTGCTGGGGGACGAGGACGACCCGGCGAGCGTGCTCGCCACCCAGGCCGACTACTGGCGGGCCGAACTCGACGGCGTCCCCCAGCCGTTGAGCCTGCCGACCGACCGCCCCCGGCCCGCCGTCATGAGCCACCGCGGCGACCTCGTCACCTTCCCGCTGGACCCCGGCCTGATGACCGCCGTGGAGGAACTGGCCGCGGCCCGCGGCGCGACGACCTCCATGGTCCTCCAGGCGGCCCTGGCGGCGCTCCTGCGCGACCTGGGCTGCGGCGACGACCTCACCATCGGGTCCCCGATCGCGGGCCGCACCGAGGAGGCGCTGACGGACCTGGTGGGGTTCTTCGTCAACACCTGGGTGCTGCGCGTCCGGACACCGCGGAACCCCACGTTCGCCGAGATCCTCGACGAGGTGCGGCACCGCGCCCTGGCCGCCTACGACCACCAGGACGTCCCCTTCGAAAGGCTGGTGGAGCTGCTCAACCCGGAACGGTCCACCGCCTACCACCCGCTGTTCCAGGTCATGTTCTCCTGGCAGCACGTCACCGACGGCGACTTCGAGCTGAGCGGGCTCCGGACGGCCATGGACACCGTCGACACCGCCACGGCCAAGCTCGAACTGTCCTTCATCATGGTCGACGTACCCGGACGCGGCGTGACGGGCTACGTCGAGTACGCGACCGACCTGTTCGACCGCGCCACCGTCGAGGACCTGGCGCACCGGTTCGTCGAGCTGCTGCGCGGCGCCGTGGCCGACCCCCGCGCCCCGCTCGGCGTGGTCGACGCCCCGGCCCCGGCCGCCGCGAAGCCGACCGCGCTCGCCGTCGAGTACCGGGCGCCGCGCACGGCGACGGAAGCGGCGCTCGCCGCCGTCGTCGTCGACGTCCTCGGCATCGAGAGGGTCGGCGTCCACGACGACTACTTCCTGGCCGGGGGCGACAGCATCCGGTCCATCCAGGTGGTCTCGCGGGCCAAGGCGCGGGGCGTCGAGATCACCCCGCGGGAGATGTTCGAGCTGCGGACAGTGGCCAAGCTCGCGGCGCGGGCCGACGAACGGGCCGCCCTCGCGCGCACCCCGGCGGAGCCGGGCGACAGCGGCCTCGGCACCCTGCCGCTGCCGCCCATGGGGGCGTACCTGCTGGAGCACGGGACGATCGACCGCTTCGCCATGGCCACCGTGCTCGACCTGCCCGCCGACATCGACGAGGCGGGGCTCATCGCCACGCTGACCGCGGTCGTCGACCACCACGACGTGCTGCGCTCCCGCCTCGTGGACGGCACGCTGCGGGTCGAGCCGCCGGGCTCGGTGGACGTCCGCGCCCTCGTCACCCGGGTCGAGCGCGGCGACGGCGACGGCACGGCCGGCCTCCAGCGCGCGCTGGACACCGCCCTCGGCCTGCTCGACCCGGCGGCAGGCGTGATGGCGCGCTTCGTCCGGGCCGACCCGGGGCTGCTCGTCGTCGCCCTGCACCACCTGGTCGTGGACGCGGTGTCCTGGCGCGTCCTGCTGCCCGACCTCGCCGCCGCGTGGGACCGCGTCAGGGCCGGTGACACACCGCGGCTCCCGGCGGTCGGCACCTCCTTCCGGCACTGGGCGCGCACGCTCGCCCACCTGGCGTCGACGGACGAGCTGACGGCGGAGCTGCCGCTGTGGCGGTCCGTCCTGGACGGCCCCGACCCGCTCCTCGGCGACCGGGCCCTCGACCCGGCCATCGACGTCCAGGCCACGGCGGACAGCCTGGACGTGGAGGTGCCGCCCGACCTGACGACGGCACTGCTCACGACGGTGCCCGCCGCCTTCCGCTGCGGGCCGAGCGAGGGGCTCCTCGCCGCGCTCGCGCTCGCCCTCGGCCGGTGGCGCCGGGCGCGCGGCGTGAGCGAGCCCTCGACGCTGCTGCGCGTGGAAGGCCACGGCCGGGAGGAGGCCATCGCCTCGGGGGCCGACCTGTCCCGCACGGTGGGCTGGTTCACCAGCCTCTTCCCGCTCCGCGTCGAGCTGCCCGGGACGGCGCTGCGACCGGCCGCCCACGACGCCGATCCGGCCCTCGTGGACGCGGCCGTCGACGACGTGGTCAAGGCCGTCCGCACCCAACTGCTCCGGATGCCGCACAAGGGCCTCGGCTACGGGATGCTGCGCCACCTGAACGAGGAGACCGCCGCCGAGCTGGCGCGGTACCCCTCCGGCCAGGTGACCTTCAACTACCTCGGACGCTTCGCGGCGACGGACATGCCCGAGCACCTGCGCTCCCTGGGCTGGACCGAGGCCCCCTGTGCCGTCGGCCTGACCGTGCGGTGCGACCCGGACATGTCCCTGATGTCCACGCTGGACGTGAACGCGTACGTCACCGAGACCGCGGACGGGCCCCGCCTCACCGCCCGGTTCGGCTTCGCGGGCCAGGTGCTGACCCGGGACGAGGTGAGCGCTCTCGCCGAGCTGTGGCGCACCGCCCTCGCCCAACTGGCGCGCCACGCCGCCCGGCCCGGCGCGGGCGGGCTCGTCCCGGCCGACGTGTCCCTGGTGGCGGTGCGGCAGGCGCAGATCGACACCTGGCGGCAGCGCCACCCCGCGCTCTCGGACGTCTGGCCGCTCACGGCCCTGCAGTCCGGCCTGCTCTTCCAGTCCCTGCTCTCCGGCACCGGCCACGACCCCTACCACGTACAACTGGTGCACGACCTGGCCGGGACGGTGGATCCGGCCCGCCTGCGCGGCGCGGGGCAGGCCCTGCTGGACCGGCACCCCAACCTGCGTGTCGCCTTCGCGGGCGCCTCCGCGGGCGAGTGGGTCCAACTGGTCCTGGACGGCGTCACGTTGCCCTGGCGGGAAGCGGACCTGCGCGACCTCGCCGAACCGGAGCGGGACCGGGCGCTGCGGCGGCTCCTCGCCGACGACGCGGCCACCCACTTCGACCCGGCGGCGCCGCCGCTGATCCGGCTCACCCTGGTCCTGACGGGAACCGAGTCGGCCGTCCTGGTGCTCACCGCCCACCACGTCCTGCTCGACGGGTGGTCGGTGCCGCTGCTCATGCGCGAACTGCTGCGGTTGTACGCGGCCGGCGGCGACGCCTCGGCGCTGCCGCCGCCGCCCGCCTACCGGGACTTCCTCACCTGGCTGGGCGGACGGGACCGGGAGGCGTCCGCCCGCGCCTGGGCACAGGAGCTGGACGGTGTCGAGGAACCCACCCTGCTGGCCCCCTCCCGGCAGCCGCAGCCGACGGCACCCGAGAGCACCGCCCGGCGCCTGGAGGTCCCGCTGCCCGAGGACGTCGCGGCCGAACTGCCGCGCAGAGCAGCCGGGATGGGCGTCACCCTCAGCACCCTGGTGCACGGAGTGTGGGGGATCGTCCTCGCGGGCCTGACCGGACGGCGGGACGTGCTGTTCGGCACCACGGTCTCGGGACGTCCCCCCGCCGTGGCGGACGTGGAGTCGATGGTCGGCCTCTTCATCAACACCGTCCCGGTCCGGCTCACCTGCACGCCCTGGACCACCCTCCAGGACGTCCTGGGCGACCTCCAGCGGCGGCAGACCGCGCTGCTCGACCATCACCACCATCCGCTGACCGACATCCGGCGGCAGACGGGCCTGCCCGACCTCTTCGACACCGTCGCCGTCTTCGAGGCCGCTCCCTCCAAGGCCTCCGACCCCTCCCGTCCGCTGCCGGACGACGAGCCGAAGGACACCGGTGGCATCACGATCACCGGAGTCACCTCACCCAACGGCACGCACTACCCCCTCGGCGTCGCGGCGTCCGCCGACCCCGCCCTGCGCGTCGTCGTCGAGTACCAACAAGCCCTGTTCGCCCCCGAGACCGCCGCGGAGATCGTCAACCGGCTGGCCGCGGCCCTGCGCACCCTGGCCGAGGCCCCGCACACGCCGATCGGGGCGATCACCACCGAGGACGCCCCCGCGCGCCGACGGACGCCCGAGCCGGTCCCCGGCACGCTCACGGAACTCTTCGCCTCCCAGGTCACCGCGAGCCCCGACGCGACCGCCGTGGCGCACGGGCCGCACGCGCTGACCTACAAGGACCTCGACGCCCGCTCCGACCGGGTCGCCGGGGCACTGCTCCAGCACGGGGTGGGCCCGGAGTCGGTGGTGGCGGTCTCCTGCCGGCGCTCACCCGAGCTGATCGTGGCGCTGCTGGCCGTGGCCAAGGCGGGCGGCGCCTATCTCCCCGTCGACGCCGGCTACCCGGACCAGCGCATCGCCTACATGATGGCCGACTCGGGGGCGTGCCTGACCCTGGCGGACGCCGCCACCGCCGAGGCGCTGTCACGGTTCCCCGTACCGGTGCTGCGGCTCGACCGCCCGCTGCCCGAGGGCGAGGAGGTGACCGTCCCCGGCGCCACCGACCCCGACGGCCTCGCGTACGTGCTGTACACCTCGGGGTCCACGGGGCGGCCCAAGAGCGTCGCGGTCCCGCACCGGGGCATCGCCGCCCTCGTCGCGGCGCACGCCGAGAGGCTGGAGGTGACGTCCGGCAGCCGCATGCTCCAGTTGCTGTCGCCGAGCTTCGACGTCTCGCTGTGCGAGATCTACACGACGCTGCTGTCGGGGGCGACCCTCGTGGTGGCCGACGAGGCCGAGCTGACAGCCGGGCCGGTGCTCGCCGCCACCGTCGCGAAGAACCGCGTGACGCACCTGATGTGCCCGATCGGGGCGCTCGCACAGCTGCCGCCGGGAGCCCTGTCCACCGTCACCTCGCTCGCGACCGGCGGCGAGCTGATCCCGCCCGACCTGGTGAGCAGGTGGGCACCGGGACGGCGCATGGTCAACATCTACGGCCTCACCGAGACCACCGCGGCCACCCTCATGACCGCCCCGCTCACCGGGGACGAGGGCATCCCACCGATCGGCCGCCCCATCCCCGGCACCCGGGTGTACGTGCTCGACGCCGCGCTGCGGCCGCTCCCCGCCGGGGTCCCGGGGGAGCTGTACATCGCCGGTGCCGGAGTGGCGCGCGGATATCTCGGCCGCCGGGCGCTCACCGCACAGCGCTTCGTGGCCTGCCCGTTCGGGCCCGCGGGCGAGCGGATGTACCGCACCGGCGACGTCGTCGCGTGGACCGCGGACGGCGAACTGACCTTCCGCGGACGCGAGGACGACCAGATCAAACTCCGCGGGCTGCGCATCGAGCTGGGGGAGGTCGAGGCGGCCCTGCTTGAGCACCCGGCGGTCGACCGGGCCGTGGTCGTCGTCGACGCGCCCGGCGGCGACGAGCGCCTGGTCGGATACGTCACGCCCACCGATCAGGCCGGCGCGACGGCACAGGCCGAGCTGAGGGCCCACCTGCGGGAGCGCCTGCCGGAGCACGCCGTACCCGCCGTCGTCATGGTCGTCGACGAGATTCCGCTGACGGCGAGCGCGAAGCCGGACAAGCGCGCCCTCCCGGCCCCGGACTACGCCCGGTCCTCGACCGGCCGGCCCCCGCGCACCCTGCGGGAACGCCTGCTGTGCGAGCTGTTCGCCGAGACGCTGGGACTTGACCGGGTCGGCCTCGACGACGGCTTCTTCGCCCTGGGCGGGCACTCCCTCTCGGCGGCGCGCCTGGTCAACCGGATCCGCGTCGTGATCGGTGCCGACGTACCGCTCGCCACCGTGTTCCAGCACCCGACCGTCGCCGAACTCGCCGAGGCCGTGGCGGCGGGCGACGCCCCGGCCGGGCCCACGGACCCCCTGGGCCCCGTCCTGCCCCTCAGGACCCGGGGGGACCGCGAACCCCTGTGGTGGATCCACCCCGGGGGCGGGATCTGCTGGCCCTATCTGGGGCTCGCCGCGCTGCTCCCGCGGGACCGGCCGGCGTACGGGATCCAGGCCAAGGGGCTCGACGGGTCGGCCGCGCTGCCCCGGTCCATCGAGGAGATGGTGGCGGACTACGCCGACGAGATCCTGGCCGTCCAGCCGCGGGGCCCGTTCCACGTGATGGGCCACTCGGTCGGCGGGACGCTCGCGCACGCGGTGGCCACGGAACTGCAGCGCCGCGGCCACGAGGTGGGCCTTCTCGCCCTGCTCGACAGCGCGCCCGGCGAGCACCTGGCAGCCCACGCACCGCCCACCGAGGCCGCCGTGCGGGACTACTTCGCCGAACACCTCACCGGCGGGGTCGACGCGCCGTTCGTGGACACCGCGGTCGCCGCGATCGTCAACTACACCGGCCTGATCGGGGACTTCGCCTCACCCGTGTACCGGGGCGACGCCCTGCTCTTCAACGCGGTGCCGCGGCCCGCGGGCGGCTTCGCCGGGCACTGGCGCCCGTACGTCCACGGCTCGCTGCACCAGTACGACATCCCCGGCGCACACGAGGATCTGTATCTGCCCGGCCCCGCCACCGGGATCTGCCAGGTCATCGCCCGTCATCTCGCCGGAGAACGACGGTGAACGAGGGCGTGCCGGTGGACGCCGGTGGGCGACGACGGCGGCCGCCGGCCGATGCCGGTGGAAGAAGACGAAGGGACTTCCCCGTGGACATGAAAGGACCGGACACCTACGACGTCGTGGGCATCGGCTTCGGACCCGCCAACCTCTCGCTCGCCATCGCGCTGGAGGAGCACCCCGACCCGGTCACCTCCGCGTTCTTCGAACAGCGGGCCTCGCTGAGCTGGCACCGCGGCATGCTGCTGCCGTCGGCGAAGATGCAGGTCTCGTTCCTCAAGGACCTGGCCACCTTCCGCAACCCCACCTCGCCCTACAGCTTCGTCGCCTACCTGCACGCGTCGGGCCGCCTCGCGAGGTTCGTCAACAACCAGGACTTCTATCCGACCCGCAAGGAGTTCCACGACTACCTGGAGTGGGCGGAGGCCAGGCTGCGCCCGCGCGTCCGCTACGGCGCGCGGGTCACCGCCCTGCGCACACCGGCCGGGGCCCGCACGCCGCTGGACCACGCCCTGCTCACGGTGTGCGACACGGCCCCCGGCGGCGCCACCCGCCTGGTGAAGGCGCGCAACGTCGTCATCGCCACCGGGCTCGTGCCGAGGATGCCGGCCGGGGTGGAGGCCGACGCGTCCGTGTGGCACAGCTCGGAGTTCCTCGACCGGTTCCGGCGGCACCACCGCCCGCTGCGGCGCGTGGCCGTCGCCGGGGCGGGGCAGAGCGCCGCCGAGATCGTCGGGTTCCTCCACGACGCCCTGCCGGACGCGGAGATCCACGCGATCGTCCCGGCGTACGGCTACTCGATCGCGGACAACACGCCGTTCGCCAACCAGGTCTTCGACCCGGACGCGATCGACGACTACTTCCACGGGACGCGGCGCTCGCGCGACGCCTTCTGGCACTACCACAAGAACACCAACTACTCGGTGGTCGACAGCGAGGTCATCAGGGACCTCTACCGGCGGGCCTACGACGACGAGCTGGCGGGCACGGAGCGGCTGCGCTTCCTCAACCTGACGCGGGTGGCGGGCGTGAAGTCCGTCCAGAACGACGTCCGGGTCACGCTGCACTCGACGGCCCGCGACGAGTCCTACGACATGGACCTCGACGTGCTGGTCTGCGCCACCGGGTACGAGCCCATGGACCCCGCGGCGGTCCTGGGCGACCTCGCCCCCTGGTGCCTGCGCGACGCCGAGGGACGGCTCCACGTCGACCGGGACTTCCGGCTCGTCACCGCGCCCGGCCTGCAGTGCGGGATCTATCTGCAGGGCGGCACCGAGCACACCCACGGACTGTCCTCGTCGCTGCTGTCGAACCTGGCCACGCGCAGCGGCGAGATCACCGTGTCGATCGCGAACAGGCTGGCCGGCGCGAACGCCGGCGGAGACAAGGGAGTCCGTCCATGAGCGCCAACCCCTTCGACGCGGCGGACGGGGACTTCCTCGTCCTGGTCAACGACGAGGACCAGCACACGCTGTGGCCGTCGTTCGCTTCGGTTCCCCAGGGCTGGCGCGTGGTCTTCGGCACCGCGCGGCGGGACGCGTGCCTGGCGTACGTCGAGGAGCACTGGACCGATCTGCGGCCCCGGAGCCTGCGCGCGGCCATGGCCGCACCGGCCGACGGGCCGACGGCGGGTGCGGGCCGATGACCTCCCTCGCGGAACGGTGGGGCATCCACCCCGATCAGTTCTGGTTGTACGGCCGCCCGCTGGAGCAGCCCGTGCGGTACGACGAGGCCATGGACGCCTGGAACGTCTACGGTCACGCGGAGGTGCTCGAGGCCCTCGGCATGCCCGGGGCCTTCTCGTCGGCGCAGACGGCGCGGCTCATGCCCGACAACGCCGGTGACTCCTTCACCGAGGGCGATCTGCTCCAGATGGACCCGCCCGACCACCGCTGGCTGCGCGACGTGGTGCGGCACGCCTTCACGCCGAAGGTCGTGGCCGAGCTGGAGCCCCAGATCACCCGGCTCGCCCGCCAACTCCTCGACGCCGTCCGGGACGAGGACGAGTTCGACCTGATGACGTCGATCGCCTATCCCCTGCCGGTAACGGTGGTGGCCGAGCTGCTCGGCATCCCGGCCGGGGACCGCCATCTGTTCGAGGCGTGGATGACCGGAGTGGTCGGCGAGATGGGCGACACGTCCCTCGCCGACAGCGCCGAGGAACAGGAGCGCGCCTTCGGGGCCGCGATGGAGTACATGCGCGCGATGCTCGGCTACTTGCGGGAGCACATCGCACGGTGCCGCCGCAGCCCCCGGGACGACCTGCTGGGCGGGCTGCTCGCGGCCGAGCTGAACGGGCAGCGGCTCAGCGACGAGCACATCGTCGGCTTCGCCAAGATGCTGCTCATCGCCGGGTACCTGTCGACCACGATGCTGCTCGGCAACACGGTGCTGTGCCTGGATCACTTCCCCGACCAGCTGGCGCGCGTCCGGGCGGACCGCACGCTCGTGCCGGGTCTGATCGAGGAGTCCCTGCGCTATCTGAGCCCGGTCGCGGCGACCTACCGGGCCACCGCCAGCGACGTGGAGCTGGCCGGACAGCGGCTGCCCGCCGGGAAGATGGTCCTGCTGTGGTTCGGCGCGGCGAACCGCGACGCGCGGATCTTCGCCGACCCGATGGCGTTCGACCCGGGCCGCACGCCCAACCCGCAGCTCGGCTTCGGCCGGGGCATCCACTTCTGTCTGGGCGCCTCCCTGGCGAGGATGGAGGGCCGGGTCACGTTGAACATGCTCCTTGACCGCTACGCGGAGCTGCGCACCGATCCTGACAAGCCCCCCACCTTCATGCAGGCGCCCGACACCATGGGCGTCTCGTCGCTGCCGGTCCGCGTCCGCGCCGGCTGAGCCGCGCGGGAGTCACGGGCGAGCGGGGCACGAGCCACGCGGAAAGGCCCGGAGCCGTCCCGCGACCCACGGGGTCGGGGGCGGCACCGGGCCGCGGGGCGTACACCGTCATTCCACGGCGACGGCCGCTTCGTCGAGCACTTTGGCCATCCAGTCCTGGAGCGGCATGCCGACCGTGTCCGCGGCGTGCGTCCACAGGTCCTTCCGGCCGGCGTCCAGGCTCATGACGAACTTTATGGATTTCTCTTCCGATGCTTCGTCCGCCGTTCCCTGGGTCTGGCGCAGTTCCTTGCGCAGCCGCCGGGTCGACCATTTCTCTCTTTCCGCCTGTTTCAGCCAGCGGTCCTGATCCGCTTTCGGCAGGGCGGCCACCTCGGCGTGGTGCTGGAGGCTCAGCCCGTCGCGCCGCCGGGAGGGCGGGAACCTCCGGGCCACCCAGGCGTAATTCCGCAGGGTCTTGTAGTCGAGCGTTGTCTCGTCGAGAACGACGCGATATCGCTCAGGGAACCTGTTCTCCCCGTACACCAGCCAGTCGCCGAGCCACCAACCGGAAGAGTTGGAGATCATGGTCAGGTTGCATCCGATGTGCCGCCAGGATTCGAAGGTCAGGCCCGCGGGTATGCGAAGCTCGGCGCGGCGCGTCTGGATGCCGACATCGTTGCCGAGCCCTGCCGTGACGAACATTCTGTCCCTGTTCCCCGCCGCCGTGGGTCGCGTCGCATGCGAGCCACGCGTGCCGCCGGACCGGATTCCGGCCCTCGGGTCGGTCAGTGCCAGGTCCATGTTTCTCTCCACTGGTCATGTGGAACCCGGATAAATGAGTAATCGTCCCTCCGTTTAGTGGTGCGTGCATATGAACGTGTGTAGGGGAATTACGGCTGGGCACAGTATGCACGAGTCAAACACATATACGCCATTGCGAACTTCATGCGTTGGTCGTGAAATTCTCACGGGAAAAGCGTGAATCGGTCCCGGTGTGCGGACGGTGATCGTCCGGTCCCGGCGGGGCCGCGGCCCGCGGTCCGCCCCCCTCGCTAAGCAACCTGACTTGACAAGCTTCGGCTGTCAACCTAGGTTGCTTACATGGCGAGTGTGAGTGAGAGGGCCGTGTCACAGGACCCCGCCGAGCAGCTGGCGGCGGTGGCGGCGCTGCGGCGACTGGCCGATCAGATGGAGGACTCCGCGGTGGAGAAGGCCATGCGGACGGGCTGGAGTTGGCTGGAAGTCGCCGAGGCGCTCGGCGTGACACGCCAAGCGGTCCACAAGAAGCATGCCCGGCGTCTGATCGATGCCGGGGTCGAGTTGAAGAGGAGGATGAAGTGAAGCGACAGCTCTTCGACGACTACGCCGGAGCCATCATGGAAGCCGGCGCGCGCGAGGCCCAGCAGGCGGGCTCCGTGACCATCGAAGCGGAGCACCTGCTCCTGTCGATCGCCGCCGAGCGCGAGAGCGCGGCGGGGCAGGCGCTCGGCTCGGCCGGGCTCGACCCCGCGACGATCCGCGAGGCGCTGCGGCGGGAGTTCCGGGCCAGCCTGGAGGTGGCGGGCGTGTCGATCGCCGACCGCGACCTGCCCGCGCCGCGGGTGTCCACCGTGCCGCCCTCGAAGATGGGGCAGTCCGCCAAGCTGGCCCTGGAGCGCGGCCTGACGGCCGTCCAGAACAAGAAGGACCTGCGGCCCGGGCATCTGCTCCTCGGCATCCTGCGGCTGGAGCACGGCACGGTCCCGCGCGCCCTGTCCGTGGCGGGAGTCGACCGCGGTGCCCTGAGGCGGCGCGTCGAGCAGTCGCTGCGCGACGACCAGGCCTAGACGAGCGGGCCGGGGCGGCCCGGTCCGAGACGTACCCGCACGACGGACGGCGTTCCCGCCCCCCTCGGCGGCTTCGGCGCCGAACGGCCGGGCCCGTCCAGTGAATTGACTACGAGCCGGCTGCGGCGCCGGTCCCTCGCGCCAAACGTCGCCACCGCGCTCGCGGCGGCCTTCCCCGCCGCCCGGCGGCGCCGCGCATCACGCGGCGGAGCGCCGCACCAAACCGCCGGTCGACCCGTGGCGGCACCCCTGACGCCCGTGTTCCTCGCGGACGCTCCTCGCTCTCCACGAGGCCGTCGTCACGGAGACCGTCGTCACGGAGACCGTCGTCACGGAGACCGTCGTGACGCCACGCCGATGGCTCGCGGCCGCGCGCCCTCTCCGCCCGGGCGGAGGCCGCCCGCCCCGTACACCCCGTACGCCCCGCCCACGTTCCGGTCGACCGGCCACGGCGGCGGCCACCGATACGACACACCTTCCTCAAGGGACGGCCCCGATGGACGACTTACACCACGACACGAGAGGCAAGCCGATGAAACCGAGCGACGAAGTCGCCCTGAAGGTGGACGGGCTGCGCATGCGCTACGGCGCCAACGACGTCCTCAAAGGCGTGAACTTCCAGGCGCGCAAGGGCGAGGTGCTGGTCATGCTGGGCCCCAACGGAGCCGGCAAGACCACCACCATCGAGATTCTGGAAGGCTTCCGGAAGCGGTCGGCCGGGCAGGTCGACGTCCTCGGGGTCGACCCGGAGCACGGCGGCGAGGCCTGGTGGGCCCGCGTGGGCATCGTCCTGCAGTCCTGGCGGGACCACGCGAAGTGGCGGGTGCGCGAACTCCTGGCCCACATGGGCACCTACTACGCCGCCTACGCCACCCCGGACACCCAACGCCCCTGGGACATAACGGAGTTGATCGACCACGTCGGCCTGACGGAGCACGCCGACAAACAGGTCAGGATGCTCTCTGGCGGACAGCGCCGACGCCTCGACGTGGCGATCGGCCTGGTCGGCCGCCCCGAGATCCTGTTCCTCGACGAGCCCACCGCCGGCTTCGACCCGGAGGCGCGGCGCGCGTTCCACGACCTCATCCTGGACGTCGTCGCGACGCAGGAGACCACGATCATGCTCACCACGCACGATCTGGCCGAGGCGGAGAAGCTCGCCGACCGCATCATCATCCTCAACGAGGGCCGGATCGTCGCCGACGGCACGGCCGGCGAACTCGCCGAGCAGTTCGTCGGCGAGGACGAGGTGCGCTGGTCCATCGAGGGCCAGCGGTACGTGCGGTCGGTGAGCGACTCCACGCAGTTCGTCCGCGAGCTGTTCGAGCGGCACGGCGGGGCCGTCGCCAACCTCGAAGTCCACCGGTCCTCCCTGGAGGACACCTATCTGTTCCTGGTGCGCCGGGCCGAATCCGGCCGATCCGAGACCCGCGCCGACGAGGTGAAGGTGCCGACGCCATGAATCCCGCCACGACACCGATGCGCTCCGGGCTCTCCCGCGGCCTGATCGAGCTGCGCCAGGCATTCGACCGCTCCGAGCTGATCAACCAGCTGCTGTGGCCCGTGCTGACCCTCACGGCCGTCTTCTTCCTGCGCAACAAGGAGTTCCAGGACAGCGGATTCAAGCTGGGCACCCTCGTGATGCCCGGCGTCCTTGGCATGTTCATCGCCCTGGGCATGCTCCTCATGATCCAGTACCTCACCGTGGAGCGCGAGGACGGTACGCTGCTGCGCGCCAAGGCGCTGCCGCACGGCATCCGCGCCTACTTCCTGGGCAAACTCGTGACCACGTCCGGGTCGATCGTGGTGTACCTCGCGATCCTGCTGATCCCCGGGACGTTCATCGTCGACGGACTGAGGCTCGACGCGGTGAGCGCCTGGCTCACCCTGGCCTGGGTGCTGGCTCTGGGACTCGTGGCGACGCAGTCCATCGGGGCCGTGCTCGGCGCCCTGGTGTCCAACCCGCGGGCGGCGGGCGCCATGTCGGTCCCGGTCATGGGCCTGATCGGCATCTCCGGGATCTTCTACCCGATCACCTCGATGCCGGACTGGCTGCAGTGGGTCGCCCAGGTCTTCCCGGTGTACTGGCTGGGCCTGGGCATGCGGTCCGCGCTGCTGCCCGAGGACATGGTCGTGGTCGAGATCAACGACTCCTGGCGGCACCTGGAGACCCTCGGCGTCCTCAGCGCGTGGGCGGCCCTGGGGCTGGTCCTCGCTCCGCTCGTCCTGGGCCGGATGGCGCGGCGCCAGTCGGGGGCCCGCGTCGCGGAGTACCGCGAGAAGGCCCTGCAACGCCCCGGCTAGGACCGGGCGAAGGCGACAGCTCACCACGGTCGGGGCGGCCGGGACACCGGCCGCCCCGATCGCTGTCCGTCCGGCTCGCGCGGGCCGTGGCCGGAACGGACCCGGCGGCGCGCGGCCGGAGAAACATGAGTCGTGAACGAAATTGCGGGGCCGCTGATACGGCGTCACCGGGCGGCAATGAGCCACATGCCGCACCAGAATTCCCGGGGGGCATCGCGCTTCCCCGAAGACATCGGCCGTGGCATGATGGGCAGTCACCTGGAGCCCTTTCACGGTACATCGAGGTACGGGTAGTGAGACCTCGACCGCCGAGGGGCTCCATGCTCGTTCCCGGTCCGGTGTCGCGCTCGCGTGACCGGCGCCCGCCGCTCACTCCGGGCATAACGTCCCGCTCGTTCGGATCACGTTCGCTGATATCGCCCCGGCACGGAGATTCTGAGAAGAGGGGAGTTGCACACATAGTGATCAGCCTGTCTGCCGCTTGCACCGGCATCAGCCGCAGTGGAGCCGCTGCGAGGATCCCGTGCAAGCCGACCACTCGGATTTCCGTCCCACAGCGATCGGTCCGTCCCGAGACCAGTCCGGGGGCCACGGCTTTCGGACGTCTTTTTGATCACACGGGGAAAATCTGATGACGACACCGAACCGAGTCGTGATCCTCTCCGGCGAAAGAGCCGCCGACGCATATCGAGACAGCGCCTCTTCCTCGCGCCGCACCGCCTCTCGCCGGACACGCCGACCAGCGTGGTCCGGTTGACGGGCGCATCGATCAAGCGGCAGAGCGTTCAACAGTGGGCCTGTGAAGGTCCACCAGACACCCACGGCCCATCCCGCTCCGGCGGGATTTCGTGACTGCGGTGGCCGTTCCCGGTATGTCCTGTTGAGGCAAGAGGTGAACCATGCGGGTGCTGAAAGTACTGGTCGCCGACGAGCAGCACATGGTCCGTGGGGCGCTGGTGAATTTACTGGAGACGGAACGTGACCTTCAAGTGGTGGCCAGCATCGGCCGCGGCGAACTCGTCGTCCCGGCCGCCCTGGAATGCCATCCCGATGTCGCGATCATCGACCTCGACATCGCCCGGCTCGACGGCCTGACCCTGGCGGAGACGATGCACGAGGCCCTGCCGACCTGCCGGACGGTGATTCTCTCCGGCCTCGCGCGACCGGGCGTGCTGCTGCGGGCGCGCACGGCCCACGTGGCCGGCCTGCTGCTCAAGACGGCCCCGTCCGAACGGCTCGCGGAGGCCGTGCGCGAGGTGGCGTCCGGCCACCGCCTCGTCGATCCCCAACTGGCCACGCTCATGTGGGACGTGGGGGAGAACCCGCTGTCGGAGCGGGAGGCCGAGGTGCTGCGGTATGTCGCGCAGGGGGCCGAACCCATAGAGATCGCCACCGCCCTTCAGTTGTCGGTCGGCACGATTCGCAATTACCTGACGGCGGTGGTGGCGAAACTGAATGCGCGCAACAGGGTGGACGCCGTCCGTATCGCAACGGAGACCGGCTGGTTGCCCTGACCAGCGCCCCCCGCACCCGTCCGCGAAATGATCCTGGCAATGGCAGGCATTCGTCTGTACGGTAACCACGCTCATGCCCCGCGGAACAGATCCGGGTGCCCCGGGAGACCGGCAGGCAATGACCGCGATCTCCGCACCCGATTCGGGGCCATTCGATGGAGCGGCCCCCGATGTCCCGGCAGCAGGACATCGCCCGGTCTCACCTCACCTGAAGCCCGATCGACCCGGCTGCGGGAGACCGACTCGGCAGCGAGAGCGGAAGGAGCGTCCCGTGTTCGTTCCTCGTGTCTACCGCGAGCCCGAGGAGTCCTGGAAAATAGATCTTGTACGTGGGAACCCCCTGGGCCAATTGGTGAGCAATGGCGCGGAAGGAGAGGCCCCGTGGGTGACTCATGTGCCGATCATCATTGACCCCCGGGTGACCGAACCGGTGACCTCGCTGTCCGGCACCACCTTGTGGGGACACATGAACAGGGGAAATCCCCATTGGCGTGCCCTGGGGCCGGCCACACCCGTGGCCGTGACGTTCAGCGGTCCGCACGCCTATGTGTCACCGACGGTGTACGAGACCCGGCCCGCGGCACCCACCTGGAACTTCACGGCTGTCCATATCGCGGGCGTACTGCGTAAGGTTGATTCCACCGACGAGACGCTGGCGACGGTGCAGGAGACGGTCCGGGCATACGAGCGCAAATTCGGGGCCGACTGGTCCATGAAGGAATCCGTCGAATACTTTCGGCGGATTCTGCCCGGCGTAGGAGCCTTCCGGATCGCCATCTCCCTCGCGGACGGCATGTTCAAGCTCAGCCAGGAGCAACCCCCGCACGTGCGCGAGCGCGTCCGGGCCTCATTCGCGTGCGAAGCGTCCACCGCCCATCGTGATGTCGCGGCGTTGATGGCCCGACTCGGCACGGAGGACCGCGAAACCGTCTCGGCACGACCGGCCGCGGCGCCACCACCGTCCACGGGTACGCCTTAGCGAGGAAACCATGACTGCAGCGTCCTACCCGCTGGTCTGCCTCCCCTTCGCCGGGAGCGGCGCGGGCTTCTACCGCGCCTGGAGCAAGAGTCAGGACCACGGCGTCACGGTGCTGCCCGTGCAGCTGCCGGGCCGCGAGGAGCTGTTCTGCGAGGAGCCGTTCACCGACGTCGTCGAGGCCGCCGCCGCGCTTGCCCCGCAGGTGGCCGAACTCGTCGCCGACGTACCCCGGTTCGGTCTCTTCGGGCACAGCCTCGGCGCCGTGCTCTCGTACGAGATCGCCCGCGAACTCGGCAGACTCGGCCGGGCCGGCCTCGCCCACCTCTACGTCAGCGGCTCTCCCGGGCCCTGGACCGGACGCGACGACCGGGCGACGGGCCTGGACGACGACCAGTTCCTCGCCCGTGTCCAGGACTTCGCCGGATACCGGCACGCGGCGTTCGACGACCCGGACCTGCGGGACCTGCTGCTGCCCCCGCTCCGCGCCGACGTGGCCATGCACGAGAACTACAAGCCCTCGTCGAACGAACCGCTCGACGTGCCGGTGACCGCGCTGCGCGGCGCCGAGGACGCGCTCGTCACCAGGGAGCACGCGCGGCAGTGGCGCGAGGTCACCAGGGGCCCGTTCAGCTATCGCGAATTCCCGGGCGGGCACATGTACCTGACCGACGGGCCCGACGCCCTGCTGCGGGCCCTCGGCCGCGACTGAACCGGGCGCGGGCATGGGCAGGTCACTCGAAGGCAAGGCCGTCGTGATCACGGGAGCCGCCCGCGGCATCGGCCGCGCGTGCGCCGTCCGGTTCGCCCGCGAGGGCGCCGACCTGGCGCTCCTCGACATCGCCGCGGACCTGCCGGGCGTCGGCTACCCCCTCGGCGGCCCCGAGCAGCTCGGGCACACCGCGACCCTGTGCGAACGGGAAGGCGGCGCCGTCCTCACCGCGGCGGTCGACGTGCGTGACCCGCGGGCCGTCCGGGCGGCGGTCGCCGAGGCCCTCGACCGGTTCGGCTCGCTCGACGGGCTGGTCAACAACGCGGGCATCGCGGCACCGGCCGGCGTCCCGGTCCATGAGATCGCCGAGTCCGACTGGGCGCTCATGCTCGACGTCAACCTCTCCGGCGCCTGGCGCATGATCAAAGCCGTCGCCCCGGCCATGGTGGAGCGGGGGACCGGCAGCATCGTCAACGTCTCCTCGACGGCAGGCCTCGTCGGCTACCGCGACTTCGGCGGATACGTCACCGCCAAGCACGGCCTCGTCGGCCTGACCAAGGCGGCGGCCCTCGACTACGCGCCCCACCGGGTACGGGTCAACGCGCTGTGCCCCGGGTCCGTACGCGACGATCCGCTGGTCGAGGGGCGGATGCTCCGGGAGATCGGGCACGCGCTGCGGCTGCCCGACGACGAGCACGAGCAGCTCTTCCTGCGGGACCAGCCGATGAACGCCCTCGTCGAGCCCGCCGACGTCGCCGCCGCCGCGCTGTGGCTGACCGGGGACGAATCCCCCCGGGTGACGGGCACCGTGCTCACCGTCGACGCGGGTTTCACCAGCAGGTGAGCGGCCGAGACCACTCCGACACGGCAGGGGGCCGGGCATGGCGACGACGACCGGGACACCGCCGCGCGCGGCCGGGGGAGCGAGGCCCTCGGCCGCACTCCACGACCTGCCGCCCTTCCGGCACGCCCGGCCCGAACAGGGCCACGCCTGCCACGCGGTGATCGTACGGCTGCCCCGTGCGGTCCAGCCGGCACAGGTCCACCAGCGGTGGGACGAGGCCCTGCGGCACTGGCCCGCGCTGCACGACTCGCGGCTGTGGGAGACCGCCGTTCCCGCGCCGCCCGAGGCGTCATGTGCCCGCGAGCGGACGCGCCGCGAGGCACTCCGCCCCGTGCGCGAGGCCTCACCGCCCCTGCGCGCGGTCCTGCTGCGATACGCCGACGACAGCGCCGACCTCGTGCTCGCGGCCCGGCGCTCCCGCGTTCCCCACGCCGTGCTCGACCAAGTCGCCGACCTCTTGGCCACCGGCTCAGCACCCGGCCCGCCCCCGGCCCTGCCGGACGGGGCGGAGCCCCCGCCGCCGCGGTGCGCCGACCTGCCCTGGGGGCTGCCCGACCCCGGACGCGCCGGTACCGTCCAGGTGCGCCCGCTGACCCTGCCCGAGCCCGCCGGAGGAGGCGGCAGACGGCTGGTCATCGGCGCCGTGGCGCTCGCCCTGGCCCGCTACTCCGGTGCTGCGACGGCCGAGGTGGGCCGGCTCGACCCGGGCTCCGCCGCGGGCCCCGGCGCGGCCGTCACCGTGGAAGGGATCGACGAGGACCGGAGCCTGGCCGACTATCTCACCCAGGTCGACGCCGCGCTCGGCGCCGCCCCCGACGCGACGGCGCGGACCGAACGGCCCGGCGTGGGCGTCGTGTTCTCCCCGGGGCGGTACGACCGGATCCATCTGCCGTTCCAGACGCCCCCCTTCCCCTGCACCCTCCAGGTCATGGAGCGGGCCGACGGCTCGGTGGAGGCGTCCTGCTGGTTCGACGAAGGGGTGCTCTGTCCCTCCGTCGCGGCCGCGTTCTGCGCCTGTGTCGAGCGCTTGGCCGGATGCCTCGCAGAGGGCGCGGGGGAGGGCGGGGCCGCGAGCCTGGGAGCCGTGCCGTTGACGGCGCTTCCCCTCCTGGACGCGGAGGAGACGGCCCACGTCCTGCGGCTCGGCGGTGGCGGCCGCCCGCGCCCCGGCGTCGGCGACGTGCGGATCGAGCAGCGCTTCGAGGAGGTGGCACGGGCGCGGCCGGACGCGGTGGCCGTCACGGGCGACGGCACGGAGCTGACCTACCGCCAACTCGACGAGCGCGCCGACGCCGTCGCCGCGGGCCTGCGCGCCCTGGGCCTGCCCCCGGCCGGCAAGGTCGGCGTCTGCCTGGACCGCGACGCGCCCCTCGTGATCGCCCTGCTCGGCGTCCTCAAAGCGGGGTACGCCTACGTGCCCATGGACCGCGGCTACCCGCCGGAGCGCATGCGGTACATCGCCGAGAACGCCCGGGTCCCCGTGGTCATCACCGACCACGCCTCGTTCCCGGCGAGCGCCGGCGTGCGCACGGTCGGGCTCGACGACCTGGCCACGGCCACGGACCGCGGTCACCGGGTGCCGCCGACCCGCTCCGCCGCCGACCCCGCGTACGTCATCTACACCTCCGGATCGACGGGCCGCCCCAAAGGAGTGGTCGTCCCCCACCACAATGTCCTCTCCCTCCTCTCCGCCACCGCCCCGGAATTCTCATTCGGCCCCGAAGACGTCTGGACGCTTTTCCATTCCGCCGCGTTCGACTTCTCGGTCTGGGAGATCTGGGGCTGCCTGCTGACCGGCGGTCGACTCGTCGTCGTGCCCTATTGGACGGCGCGGGACGCCGATGGATTCCGCGCGCTTCTGCTGACGCAGCGCGTCACCGTACTCAATCAGACTCCCTCGGCGTTCTCCGCACTGGCCCAGGCAGACCGCGGGGCGCAGGGCGACCTTCTCGTTCGGCTCCTGATATTCGGGGGCGAGCCGCTCGACGTGAAGCTGCTCGCCCCCTGGTTCGCCCGCTATTCCCCCGCGCGCTGCCACGTGGTGAACATGTTCGGAATCACGGAGACCACCGTCCACGTCACCGCGCATTCCGTCACTCCGGCCGATGTGGCCGGAGAATCCCGTTCGGTCGGCCGCCCCCTGCCGGGCTGGTCGGTCTCCGTACGCGATCCCCGCGGCCGGGTGCTCCCCCCGGGAGCGGCGGGTGAGATCCACGTCGGCGGCGCGGGCGTCGCCCACGGCTATCTGGGCAACCCCGAGCTGACGCGGCAGCACTTCGTCCTGGACGACGTCTCGGACGAACGGCTCTATCGCAGCGGCGACAGGGGCAGGCTGCGCCCCGACGGCCGACTCGACCACCTGGGCCGCCTCGACGACCAGGTCAAGATCCGCGGTCACCGCATCGAACCGGGCGAGATCCGGTCCGTCCTGACGGCCGACCCCCGGGTGGGCGCGGCCGTCGTCACGGTCACCCAGGCCTCCGCGGCCGACCGCGCGAGCAGCCGGATCGACGGCTACGTGGTGCTCGTCGAGCCGTGCGACCCCCGGCAGATCCTCGCCGACGCCCGCCGGCTCCTGCCGGACTACATGACCCCGACGACCCTCACCGCGGTCCCCTCGATCCCGCTCACCGCGAACGGCAAGCCGGACCTGGCCCGGCTCCCGGCGCCCGCCACGCGCGCCGGACAGCACTCCGGCGGGGTACGGGACCCGGGCCCCGGCCCCGACGACGTGGCGGGGCGGGTCCTCGCCGTCTGGAGCCACTGCCTGGACACCGACGCGACCGCCGACGACAACTTCTTCGAACTCGGCGGAAACTCGCTCCTGATCCTGCGCGTCATCACCGCCATGCGGGAAAGGGGACTTCCTCGGGTCGCCCCCCGCGACTTCTACGTCAACTCGACTGCGAGCCGATTCATCAAGCTGGTGGAAGAGCGCTGCGCCGACGGGAGTTGAAGCGATTCCTTGACAGTCGGAAGCCCATCTTGAACGATGGGCTGGCCTGCATTTTCAGAGACTCCCCGGAAGGACGTGTTCGGGAATGCACGTTGACGAATGGGACGTCCACCCGAAGCATTTATGGCTGCACGGCCGACGCCCGGGAAAGATCGTGGACTACGACGAGACCTTGAAAATGTGGAACGTCTACGGCTATCCGGAGGCCGTCGAAATCTTCACCCAGCCCTCGATATTCTCGAACAACTGCGGACGTCTTGACGTGGGCGAGCTGCCCGAGGACATCTGCGCGGGCGACTTCTCCCAGATGGACCCGCCCGAGCACCGCACGGTGCGCGGCCTGGTCGAGTTCGCCTTCACGCCGAAGCTGGTGGCCGACCTGGAGACCCGCGTCGAGGCCCTCGTCCACGAGATGCTGGACGACCAGGCGGGCAAGGACGGCTTCGACCTGGTGGCCGACCTGGCGACACCGCTGCCGCTGACCGTGATCTGCGAACTCCTCGGGGTGCCGCGCGAGGACCGCGCCCGGATCCACCACTGGTCCCAGAAGATGGTCGACGACTCCGGGGACTTCGAGTCGCCCGAGGCCGCGCAGGAGGACGTGCACGCGCTCCAGCGCGCCTTCGACCTGCTCCGCGAGATGCGCGAGTACTGGACCGGCCTCGCCGAGGTGCGGCGGCGCGAGCCGAGCGAGGACCTGCTCAGCCACCTCGTGCACGCGGAGGTCGAGGGCGAGAAGCTGAGCGAGACGGAGGTGTTCAACATCGCCAACCGCCTGGTGATCAACGGCCACCACAGCACGTCGATGCTCCTCAGCAACACCGTGCTGATCCTGGACGCCTTCCCCGGCCAGGCGGCGCGGGTCCGCGCGGACCGCTCCCTCGTGCCCACCGCGATCGAGGAGTCGCTGCGGTACATCTCGCCCATCTCGGCCGTCGGCAAGGCCACCAACACCGACGTCGTGGTGGCCGGGACCCGCATCCCCAAGGACCAGGTGGTCATGGTGTGGACGGGCGCCGCCAACCGCGACGAGCGCGTCTTCGCCGACCCGCACACCTTCGACCCGGCGCGCACCCCCAACCCCCATCTGGGCTTCGGCCGCGGCGTCCACTTCTGTGTGGGCAGGCGCCTGGGACGCATGATCGCCAAGACCGCGGTGAACGTGCTCCTGGACCGGTGCCCGGCCCTGCGCACCGACCCGGACCGTCCCCCCTCGTTCATCCAGATCGCCGACGCCGGAGGCATGGACAGCCTGCCCGTCCTGGTCAACTGACCCACCCAGCGCAGGGAGAGCCCACCATGACCACGGTCGTCGACCGGTGGAACATCCACCCCGAGCACCGCTGGCTGCGCGGCGAACGAGCCGACCCGGCCATCCAGTTCGACGAGACCCAGAACCTGTGGAACGTCTACGGTTACGCCGCGTGCCGGGAGATGCTCAGCGACTACCGGACCTTCTCCTCCGGCACGGCCCGCCTGCTGCCCGTCAGTGTGGACGCCTCCCTCATGGAGGGCGACCTCTCCCAGATGGACCCGCCGGACCACCGCAAGTACCGCAAACTGCTCACCCCGGCCTTCGCGCCCAGCCGCATCGCCGCGATGGAGCCGCGGATCGCCGCGATCACCGACGAGCTGCTCGACGCCGTCACGGGCAAGCCCGACATCGACCTCGTCGCCGACCTGGCCTATCCGCTGCCGGTCATCGTCGTCGCCGAACTCCTCGGGGTCCCGGCGAGCGACCGCGCCCTGTTCAAGGGCTGGGCGGACAACGTCATCGAGAGCTTCAGCGGGTTCACCTCCCTGGACACCGAACAGGGGCCCGAGGACATCCGCGAGGGCACGCAGCAGCTGCAACCACTCCTCGAGTACCTGGGCGGGCACATCGCCGAACGCCGCCGCCGGCCCCGCGAGGACCTGATGACCGTGCTCGCCACCGCCGAGATCGACGGCGAACGCCTCACCGACAACGAGGCGGTCAACATCGCCAACATCATGCTGATCACCGGGCACATCACCACCTCGATGGTGCTCGGCAACACCGTGCTCTGCCTGGACGCCTACCCCGAGCAGGGCCGGCGCGTCCGCGCGGAGCGGTCCTTGGTCCCCGGCGCCATCGAGGACGCGCTGCGGCTGCTGCCGCCCGCGACCGTGCTCACACGCGCCACCGAGACCGAGGCCGAGGTCTGCGGCCTGCGCATCCCGAAGGACCAGTTGATGTTCCTGTGGCTGGGCGCGGGCAACCGCGACCCGCTGGAGTTCCAGGACCCCGACCGCTTCGACCCCACCAGGGACCCCAACCCGCACTTCGGGTTCGGCGGGGGCATCCACTTCTGCATCGGCGCCGGACTGGCCCGTCTCGAAGGACGCATCGCGCTGAATGCGCTCCTCGACCGCTTCCCCGTGCTGCGCACCGACCCGGACACACCGCCCGGCTTCTTCGACACGCCCGACATGATCGGGGTCAACAAGCTTCCCCTCCACACCGTCTGACGAGGGAGCCACCACGATGCAGTCCCCCCTTCCCGCCATGGTGTCGGGCTATGTGTCCTCGCAGATCGTCCACGCGACGGCGGAACTGGGCCTCGCCGACGCACTCGCGGACGCCCCGCGCCGATACACCGAGCTGGCCGAGCACACCGGGACCGACCCGGCCGCCCTGCGCCGCCTGCTGCGCGCCCTGGTCGGCCTCGGCCTCGTCGAACAGCTCGACGCCGACCGGTTCGCCCTCACCCCGCTCGGTGGCCAGCTGCGCACCGCGGCGCCGGACTCGCTCCGCGACGACGTCCTGCTGTCCGTCACGCCGGAGCTGTGGCAGGCGTGGGGCGCGCTCACCCACGTCGTCCGCACCGGCGAGCCCTGGCGGCACGCCAGCACCCGGCTCACGGCCCACGAGTCGGCGCTGCGCGACCCGCGGACGGCGGCGCTGTACCGCGAGGCCAAGGCCCGCAGCTCGCAGGAGTTCACCCCCGGCCTCGCCGAGGTGTACGACTTCTCCCGCTTCCGTACGGTCGTCGACTTCGGCGGCGACGACGGCGCCCTCATGGCCGCGGTCCTGTCGTCCGCCCCCGAACTGCACGGCGTCCTGTACGACCTGCCCACCGCGCTCGACGGCGTCAGGGCCACCCTCGACGCGGCGGGGGTCGGCAAGCGCTGTGACGTCGTGGAAGGCGACGTCACGGGCCGGATCCGCACGGACGCCGACGCCTACCTGCTCAACCACCTGGTCCGGGACGTCGGCGACGACGCGGCGGTCGCCCTGCTCGCCCGGTGCCGGGCCGCCATGACCCCCACCGCCCGAGTGCTCCTGTTCGAGACCGTGATGCCGCCGCTGCTCACCTCCGCCGACTCCGCGAGCTTCGGGCTCACCGACCTCAACAACCTCATCTACACCGGTGGCCGCGAACGCACGGCGGAGGAGTACCAGGCGCTCCTGGAAGCGGCGGGACTCACGCGCGTCGCGGCCACCGCCGTACCGGCCGCCGACGGGCTGCCCGACTACCACGTCATCGAAGCCGCGCCCACGCCCGCTGAAGGCGCCACGACAGGGCCGGGGGAGAAGTGAGCGATGCGGTACGACAGTCCAGGACCCGCCTCAGGAGTGCGGCCAGACGCTGTAGCGGCGCAGCCCGTACAGCAGCGGCCGGCAGCGCGAGCCGTTGGTCACCCCGTAGACCTCGCCGAACACGATGACGTGATCGCCGACGGGCTGCGGCGTACGGGTCCAGCAGTCGGCGACCGCGTGCGCGTCCTGCCGCAGGTGCGGACCGGCGCAGTCGCCGTCGAGGTGCCAGGGCACGCGGTCGAACCGGTCCGGGGCGCCCGAAGCGAACAGCTCGGCGGTCGTCTGCGCCTCGGCGTGCAGCAGGTTCACCGCGAATTCCCCCCGGTCCACCACGGCCGCCAGCGTCGGGCTCTTCCCGCGCAGGCACACCAGCAGGGTCGGCGGATCGAGCGTGACACTGCATAACGACGAGCAGGTCATCCCCCACGGACGGTCGTCGAGATCGAGCGCGGTGACCACGGCCACTCCCGTCGGGAAACCACGCATCATCGCACGGAATCCCTCACCCTTTGTTGCCGCCCTGTCCCTGTGTTCGATCGACTCTGTCATTCCTGCCCTCTTTCTGCCGGCATCGAGCCGACGGTCGCATGCCACACCCATGAAGGAATCATCAACGGACGTGACGCGGGAGGATTTCGACTGACGGGAACGGAGCATCGCGAGGGGGCCAATCGGTGGCCCGGACGGATCACCGTGGCGCAGTGCCCCAGGCACTGAAGCACAGCGAACGTATCACTGGCCGCCCGGCTCCGAAACCTTCGGATTCCAGCGAGTTCTCTCACACCGCGACCAAGACAAGGAGTGCCCCATGGACGACAACCGCATACGGAACATCGTAATTCTGGGCGGCGGTACCGCGGGATGGATGTCGGCGTGCTATCTCGGCAAGGCTCTCGGCCCCCAGGTGAACATCACGCTCCTGGAAGCGCCCGCGATCCCGAGAATCGGCGTGGGCGAGGCGACCATCCCGAACCTGCACAAAGTCTTCTTCGACTTCCTCGGCCTCGCCGAAGAGGAGTGGATGCGCGAGTGCAACGCCAGTTTCAAAGCGGGGATCAGGTTCATCAACTGGCGCACGCCCGGCGCGGGCGAGAGCGCGGCGCGGCCCGCGGCCGACGGCCGCGGGGACCACTTCGACCACCTCTTCGGGCTGCTCCCCGACCACGAGAACCTGCCGCTCTCGCACTACTGGACGTACCGCCGGGCGTCCGGCGCGACCGACGAGTCCTTCGACCGCGCCTGCTACGTACAGCCCCCGGTCCTCGACCGCAACCTCGCGCCGCGCCACCTCGACGGCACCAGGTGGACGAACTACGCCTGGCACTTCGACGCGAACCTGGTCGCCGACTACCTGCGCCGCTTCGCCACCGGGAAGCTGGGCGTGGCCCACGTCAAGGACCGCTACACACACGCCGAGATGGACCACCGCGGGTTCGTCACGGCCATCAACACCGAGACCGGAAACCGGCTGGAGGCCGACCTCTTCGTGGACTGTTCCGGTTTCCGCAGCCTGCTGATGAACCAGGTGATGCGCGAGCCGTTCCTGGACATGAGCGACTACCTGCTCAACGACAGCGCGGTCGCCACCGCGGTCCCGAACGACGACGAGAAGGACGGCATCGAGCCCTACACCTCCGCCATCGCGATGTCCTCCGGCTGGACCTGGAAGATTCCCATGCTCGGTAGGTTCGGCACCGGCTACGTCTACTCCAGCCGCTTCCAGTCCGTGGATTCGGCAACAGCTGAATTCTGCCGGATGTGGAACCTCGACCCGGAGACACAGCCGCTCAACCAGATCAAATTCCGGGTGGGCCGCAACCGGCGGGCCTGGGTGCGCAACTGCGTCGGCATCGGCCTCTCCTCCTGCTTCGTCGAACCACTGGAGTCCACCGGCATCTACTTCATCTACGCCTCCCTCTACCAGCTGGTGAAGCACTTCCCGGACAAACACTTCGAGCCGATCCTGACGAAACGGTTCAACACCGAAGTGGAGAAGATGTTCGACGACACCCGGGACTTCATCCAAGGGCACTTCGGCTTCGCGCCCCGCAATGACACACCGTTCTGGCGGGCCTGCAAGGAACTCGAATTCTCCGACGACTTCGTCGAGAAGGTGAACATGTACAAGGCGGGCCTCTCCGTGGAGACGCCGGTCGTCGACGAGGGCAACTACTACGGCAACTTCGAGGCGGAGTTCCGCAACTTCTGGAACAACTCCAGCTACTACTGCATCTTCACGGGGCTCGGCATGCTCCCGGACCACCCGCTGCCGTCGCTGTCCCTGCGGCGGGAGGCCGTGGAGGCGTCGGGCGCCGTCTTCGCCGACATCAAACGCCGACAGACCGAACTCGTCGACACGCTGCCGTCGACCTACGAGTACCTGCGCAGGCTGCACAAGGGGCAGTAGCGTTCCGCCGGACCGCGAACGGAGAGCCGGACAGTGAGTACACACGTCGCCGCGGCCGGGTCCTCCTCCGTGACCACGGCGAGCCTGCTGGGCGCGCTGGCCCTCGTGCTCGCCGCCGCCTTCCTCTTCGCCAGGCTCGCCAAGGGCGCCCGGCAGCCCGCGGTCGTCGGTGAGATCGTCGCCGGCATCGCCCTGGGGCCCAGCGTGCTGGGGCTGCTGCCGGGCGACCTGGTCGAGAGGCTGTTCCCCGCGGACATCAGGCCCGTCCTCCAGGCCCTGTCCCAACTCGGGCTCGCCCTCTTCATGTTCGGCGTCGGCTATCAGTTCCACACCTCGCACCTGCGGCGACACGGCCGCCGCATCACGGCCGTGTCGCTCAGCTCCGTCGCCCTGCCGTTCGCCCTGGGGGCCGGGCTCGCCGTGGCCCTGGCCCCCTGGTTCGAGCGGTCGGACATGAAGACGGACGGCCTGCTCGTGCCGGCGATGTTCCTCGGGGCCGCGATGTCCATCACCGCGTTTCCGGTACTCGCCCGCATCATCAGCGAACGCGGCCTCCAGAAGGACCCCATGGGGGCCGTCGCCATCGCGTGCGCGGCCGTCCAGGACGTCCTCGCCTGGATCATTCTCGCCCTGGTCGTCGCGCTCGCGGAGAGCTCCGCCCCCTGGCCGCTCGCCCGGATGGCGCTCGCCTCGGCCGCGCTGCTCGCCGGCCTGGTCTGGCTCGTCCGGCCCGCGCTGACCTGGGCGCTGGCCCCGGCGCGCCCGTGGTCCGGCGCCCTGGTCACCCACGCCGTGCTCGTCGTGGGGCTGCTCCTGAGCGCCTGGGCGACCGAGGTCATCGGGCTGCACGCGGTGTTCGGGGCCTTCGCCTTCGGGGCCGTCGTGCCCCGGGCCGAGGTCGACGCGAGCGCCCCCGAGATCCCGGAGCGCATCGAGCAGACCAGCCTGCTGTTGCTGCCGGTCTTCTTCGTCGTCACGGGCCTCGCGGTCGACCTCGGCGGGCTCGGCGGAAGGGGCGTGGTGATCCTGCTGGCCGTGCTCGTGGTGGCGTGCGCCGGGAAGTTCCTCGGCGCCGCGGGCGCGGCACGGCTCACGGGAGCGACCGGGCGGGAGGCGGCCGTCCTTGGCACGCTGATGAACGCGCGCGGCCTGACGGAACTCATCATCCTCAACGTCGGCCTCGGCATCGGGGCCCTGGACGGCCAGATGTTCACGGCGATGGTGATGATGGCCGTCGTGACCACCGTCATCACCGGCCCGCTGCTGGACCACTTCCAGCGCCCGACGGGCCGGCGCGGCACACCCGGAGGTGCGAGCAGGACCGCCCTGCGCCTCCCGGCCACCTCACCGGACGATCCGCGCTGACCGGCGGCGGACGGCGGCCTCGCCCGGCAGGCCCGGCCCGACCGGCGGTGCCGTCGTCGGTCGCCCTCGGTCGTCGCCGGGTCGTCGCCCGGACATCGTCAGGCCGTCGGCTCCTCGTCGGTGGTGCCCGGGGCGGCGATCGCCTGTTCCGCGGCGCGGCTGACCTCTTCCCAGGACGCCCAGGTGTCCATGCGGCCGCGCGTCAGGTCGAAGGCGAGGTCGTAGACCATGCTGCCCAACAGGAGCCGCAGCGGGGGCCTTTCGCTGTCCACGAGCGTGAGGAGGGCCCGCGCGGCGAGCCGCGGGTCGCTGTCGACGGAGCCCTGCGCGAACTGCTTCTCCAGTTCCGCCCGCAGCGGGGCGTACGCCTCCCGCGGCTCCGTGCTGCCCATGCGCGTGTAGAGGTCGGTCCAGTAGCCGCCCGGCTGGACGATGCTCACCTTGATCCCGAAGTCGGCCACCTCCATGGCGAGGGACTCGCTGAGGCCTTCGAGGGCGAACTTGCTCGCGCTGTAGAGGCCGCTGCTCGGGAAGCCGCCGAGGGCGCCGATGCTGGAGATCTGCACGATGTGCCCGCAGCCCTGCGCGCGCAGGGTGGGCAGCACGGCCTGGCTCACCCAGAGCGCGCCGAAGAAGTTGAGGTCCATCAGGGCCCGCGCCTCGGCCTCGGTGAACTCCTCGACCATCCCCATCGACAGCGCACCGGCGTTGTTGACGACGACGTCGAGTCGGCCGAAGTGCTCGACGGCCTCGGCGACGGCCGCGAACACGGCGTCCCGCTCGGTCACGTCGACGCCGAGCGCCAGGACGCGCCCGGCGTGGGCCGCCGCCAGCTCCTCCAGCGGCCCGGTGGTGCGTGCGGCGACGGCCACGCGGTCGCCCGCGGTCAGCGCCGCCTCGGCGAAGGCGCGGCCGAGTCCGCGGCTTGCGCCGGTGATGAACCAGACGCGGCCGGTGCCGTGTGCTGTGCTCGACATGGGTGGTGCCCCCTGGTGATGGATGAACGGACGAGACGAGACGCATCGTCATGGTCAATATCCCCCATGCGGCGCCGCCGCGGTAGGGGCTTCCTCCTGGCCGGCGACCGGGTGTGTCGGACCCCTCCGCTAGCCTCCCCGCATGCCTCTCACCGTTGATCAGCTGACCGGATACGTGGAGCGGGGCCTCGACGCCGATCTGGCGCGCTGGTTCCCCGGCGGGCCGCGGGTCGACGTGCCCGCGTCGACCCGCCCGGTCGCCCCGTTCCTCGCCGGGCTCCCGCGCGACGCCGCGGCCGCCCTTGCCGCCTTCGACCGCCGGGTCCGGTCGGGAACCCTGCCGGGCGTCCTGGACGTGGCCGACTGGTCGTACGGCTTCGACTTCGCGGCCAACGGCTGCCGGATACTCGACTCCGACCACGAGACGGAGCTCTCCGACGACGACGTGTGGTCCGTCGGCGCCGACGGCGGGGGCAACTACTACGTCGTGCTCACCAGTGGCCGTGTCGCGGTGTGGTTCCACGAGGAGGAGGTCATCGAGGCCCACACCCAGTACGACAGTCTCGACGTCTTCGTGTGGTCGGTCGTCCGGTACCACGCCGTGCGCGCCGGTGTCCTCGACCTGGCGGCCGTCGAAGCCGACTTCCGTGCCCTCGGGCAGCCCGGAGTGCTGGAACCGCAACTCGGGCTGCTCGCCTCGCTGTCCTGAGGCGGGTGCCCGCACGCCACCGTCCGTCCACGCGGCCCCGAGGAGCGAACTCCGGGGACGTACCGAAGAGAAGAAGGGAGAGCCCCATGACCCGACCGGCCACCGGGACGCTCCACCACGTCGAGATCTGGGTGCCCGACCTGGCCCGCGCCGTCACCTCCTTCGGCTGGCTGCTGGAGGCCCTCGGCCACACGGAGTTCCAGCGCTGGGGCACGGGCCGCAGCTGGCGGCTCGGAGCGACGTATCTGGTCCTTGAGGAGTCCCCGGCGCTCACTTCGGACCGGCACGACCGGTGCCGGCCCGGCCTGAACCACCTGGCGTTCCACGTCCAGGACGCCCACGCCGTGGAGGCGCTGGCCGCCGAGGCGCCGCGGCACGGCTGGAGCCTGCTGTTCCCCGACCGCCACCCGCACGCCGGGGGTGAACGGACCTACGCCGCCTACTTGGAGAACACCGACGGCTTCGAGGTCGAACTCGTCGCCGTCGACCCGACCGGCGGCCGAGGGGCGCGGCCCGCGGATGAGTAGCCGTACTCAGGGATCACGCGAATCCGCGTGCATGGAACAGCGAACGGCGGGCAGACGCACGTCACATCCCCCTCGGGGGAGGGGAGAGAGCCAGTGACGTCGAGAGAAGGGTGGAAGGTGTGGCTGCCGCGACAGGTGCAGTGTCCGAGGTCCAGGTGCCCGCAACGCACGGCGGCGCGGACGGTGAACTGCCACTGATCGAAGCGCCGCTGTCCGTCGAGCCGCGCGACGCCCGGGTGCTGTCCAAGCAGTTCTTCGCCCGCCTCGCCGTGCTGGAAGAAGGCACCCATGAATTCCAGTACGTCCGCAACACGCTGATCGAGCTGAACCTCTCCCTCGTCCGCTACGCCGCCACCCGCTACCGCAACCGCGGCGACGAGCGGGAGGACATCGTGCAGGTCGGCACGATCGGTCTGATCAAGGCCATCGACCGCTTCGACCTGACGCGCGAAGTGGAGTTCACCACGTTCGCCGTCCCCTACATCGTCGGCGAGATCAAGCGCTTCTTCCGGGACACCAGCTGGGCCGTGCACGTGCCGCGCCGCCTCCAGGAGGCGCGGATCGAGCTGGTCAAGGCGACCGAGGAGCTGTCCAGCCGCCTCGACCGCGACCCCACCACCGCCGAGCTGGCCGAGCTGATGTCCCTGCCCGAGGAGGAGGTCGTCGAGGCCCGCAAGGCGGCCAACGCCTATACGTCCTCGTCCCTCGACACCACGCTGCTCACCGGCGCCGGAGGGGACGAGAGCGAGGCCGTCCTCGCCGACTTCATCGGCGCGGAGGACGCCGGATACGAACTCGTGGAGGACCTGAACAGCCTGGCCCCGCTGATCGGCGAACTGTCCGAGCGGGACCGGGAGATCGTCCACATGCGGTTCGTGGAGGAGCTGACGCAGGCGGAGATCGGCGAGCGGATCGGGGTGTCGCAGATGCAGGTCTCCCGCCTGCTGAACCGCATCCTCGGCCGTCTGCGCGCGGGCCTGCTGCCCGAAGGCGCCTGAGCCCCACCGGTCACGGGCCGACCGGACAACTGCACGCGGTGCGCGGCGTCCCCACGCCGCAGCACGACAGGAACGTGGCGGGGCCGCATGCGGCCCCGCCACGTTCGTCTCGGTTCCCCGATCGCGCCCGCTCATGTGTTCCGGGCTCACCCTTAAGTGCCATGGTTCGTACGGGACTGAGGGGTACACGGAGTCGGACGAGTACGACGGCCCCCGCTCCGCCGCCGCGCGGAACCCGCCGGTAGCGGCGCGAAGGGGATCGATAACATGTGCCGGGCAGCGGGCGACAACCGGCCGGGTGAGCCGAACGTCCGCCCAACTCCCGGTCAGCAGCAATAAGGATGACGCCCCGTCGGGCGTCTCCGGAAGGTGAGAGGTTGGGCTGTGACTGGCAGCGACACCGCCGTACGTGAACGCGTCACCGAGGTCCTGCGCGCGAACGCCGACGACATCGCGGACCGCTGGGTGCGCCTACAGCGCGAACAAGCCGTGCTCGGCAGCGACCTGACCGAGGGCGAACTGCACGAGGAGGCCGACGCCCTGGTGGGCGCCCTGACCGGGGCCCTCGCAGGCCCGGGGAACGCGCACGGCCTCGTCCACACCCACGAGGACCTCAACAGGAGCGTCACCGACCTCGCCCTGCGCCGGGCCCGCGCCGGCGCGACGCCGACCGTGGCCTCGCTCGCCGTCCAGGCCCTCAAACAGGCGCTCCTCGAAGCCGTGCGCCGCGGCACGCACGAGAGCGACGAGATGCTCGCGGCCGCGCTGCTCATCAACCAGCTCCTGGACAGCGCCGGGGCCCTGTCGTTCGAGGTCTACGTCGAGGGCCGCGAGGAGATCATCCGCCGCCAGAGCCGTCAGCTCCTGGAGATGTCCACCCCCGTCGTACGGCTGTGGCGCCAGGTCCTCGCCGTACCGCTGATCGGCACCCTGGACACCGCGCGCACCCAGATCGTCATGGAGAACCTCCTCCAGGCCATCCAGGACGACCAGGCGCTGGTCGCCATCATCGACATCACCGGTGTGCCCACCGTCGACACCGCCGTCGCCCAGCACCTCATGCAGACCGTCAAGGCGGTACGGCTGATGGGCGCCGACTGCGTCATCAGCGGGATCAGGCCGCCGATCGCCCAGACCATCGCCCAGCTCGGCATCGACCTGTCGACCATCCTGACCCGCGCCACGCTCGCGGACGCGCTCGCCGCCGCCATCAAGCTCGCCGACACCCCCGGCCCCGACGGGACGGACGGCCGGTGACCGAGCGCCCCACCGCGGGAGTGCCCATCCTGCGCCTCGGTGACGTCCTGGTCAGCGGGCTCCTCAACGAGCTCGACGACAAGTCGGCCCTCGCCTTCACCGAGGAACTCACCGAGACCATCGCGGCCAGCGGCGCGCGCGGCGTCCTCATCGACATCTCCCGCCTGGAGCTCGTCGACTCCTTCGTCGCCCGCATGCTGATGGACCTCAGCACCATGGCGCGGCTGCTCGGCGCCCGCGTCATCGTGGCCGGGATGCGCCCGCCGGTCGCCATCACCCTCGTCGAGCTCGGCATCGAGCTGGCGGGCGTCGAGACGGCGCTCAGCGCCGAACAGGGCCTGACCGCCCTGGGCTGGCGGAAGGGCGCGCCGCCGCGGGAGAGGGCGGAGCCATGACGCGAGCCGACGCGGGGACCGCCGCCGCGCCCCGCACCGAGGGGGCGTCCGGCCGGGTCCGCCCGCAGGAGTCCACCACCCACACCGTGTACAGCGAGGAGGACCTGCTGCACGTCCGGCACGCCGTGCGGGCCGCCACCGTGCTCGCGGGCTTCGGCATCGTCGACCAGACCCGGGTGGTCACCGCCGCCAGCGAACTGGCCCGCAACGCCTACGTGCACGGCGGTGGCGGCACCCTCACCGTCGAGATCGTGCGCAGGCTCGGCACCACGGGCCTGCGGCTGACGGTCAAGGACGACGGGCCGGGCATCGCCGACGTGGAGGCCGCCCTCACCGACGGCTTCACCACCGGCGCGGGCCTCGGCCACGGCCTCGGCGGCGCCCGCCGGCTCATGGACGACTTCACGCTGCGCACCGAGGCCGGGCGGGGCACGGTCGTCACGGCCGTGCGGTGGCACAAGAGGCGCGCGTGACCCCTGGCCCCGGCGGTGGACCCGGCGCCGCGCGGCCCGGCCTCGCGGAGCCCACCCGCGCCGTCCCCATCGACCACTTCAGCGCCGTGCACCTCGCCGCGGCCACCGCCCGCACCCTGGCCCGGCGGTGCGGGCTGCCCGGTGCCCTGCCCGACCGCGCGGCCGTCGTCGCGTCGGAGCTGGCCAGCAACATCGCCAAGCACGCCAGCGGCGGCAGCCTCTACCTCCAGCGCCTCCCGCACGGCGACGGCCTGGAGATCATCGCCGCCGACCGCGGGCCCGGCATGCGCGAGCTGGAGCGCTGTCTGACCGACGGCTACACCACCACCAACACCCTCGGCGCGGGGCTCGGCGCGATCCGCCGCATCGCCACCACCCTGACCATCCGCACCCGGGCGGGCACCGGCACCCTGGTCTGCGCCCGCCTCGCGCCCCCGCACCGCACCACGGACGCCGAACGGCCCGTGGGGACCCTGTGCCTGCCCGCCGAGGGGGAGCGGCACTGCGGCGACGCCGCGGCCGTGGCCCTCACCGACCGCGGCCTGACCGCCCTCGCCGTCGACGGGCTCGGCCACGGAGCGGAGGCGGAGGAGGCCGCCCGCGCCGCCGTGCGCTGCTTCCACCGGGTGCCCGACGCCGATCTGCCCGACCTGCTCGCCGCGGCGCACCGCGCCCTGCGCCACTCCCGGGGCGCCGCCATCGGCGTACTGCGGCTGCGGGACGACACCCTCGACTACTGCGGCGTCGGCAACGTACGCGTCGCGCTCCTGTCCGCCGACGACGTCGGCCAAAGGCTCAGCGGCCAGCCCGGCGTCGTCGGCTGGAACATGCCGCCGCCGCAGGTCCGCCGCCTCGGCGCGCCCCCGGGCACGACGGCCGTGCTCCACACCGACGGCGTCGACCAGCGGTGGTCCCGGGACCCGGAGCCGTTCCTGCTGCGCCTTCCGCCGCCGCTGCTCGCCGCCGCCCTCGTCCACGGCTTCCGCCGCAGCCGCGACGACGCGACCGTCGTCACCGTCAAGACCCCTCAGAGGCCCCGATGACCGTCACCGACCTGCGTTCCCTCCCGGCGCTCAGACACGCCGTCCGCTCGCTCGCCGACACCCACGGACTCGGCGTGGAGGTACGCGCCCGCCTCGCGCTCGCCGTGACCCGCGTGGCAGCGCCGTTCGTGGCGGCGGACCACCCGGTCACCCTGGCCGCGACCCGGGAGGACGGCGTCGAGGACGGGGCGCCGCTGCTCGTCGTGACCCTCGGCCACCGCGCGTGCCGCGTCGACGTGGGCGACGACGAGCTGCCCCTCACCGCGCACAGCACCACGCCGTCCACCGTGACCTGGCACATCGCCCTCGACACCGCCGGGGTGACGCCGGAGCCGCGGGCCGCGGACGAACTGCCGCACGGCGAGACCGAGGTGCTCCTCAAGGAACTCGGCGCCGCCCTGGCCCAGGTCGACGCCCTCAAGGCCGAACACCGCCTCCTCAAGCACGAACTGGCCGAGACCAACAGCGGTGTGCTCGCCCTGTACGTCCAGCTCGACGAGCGCGACCAGCAGGTGCGCCGCGCCCACGGCCGCGTCCTGCGGGAACTGGAGGACGCCCTGCGCCCGCCCGTCCTGGACGTGCCCGGCCTCGAACTGGGCGTGCACTACGCCCCGGCCGACTCCGAGGCGCCCACGGGAGGCGACCTGTACGACTGGTTCGTCCTGCCGGACGGCACCGTGCACATCACCGTCGTGGACGCGCTCGGCCACGGTGTCCGCTCCACCCGCACGGCCCTCAACGTCACGCACGCCGTGCGCACCCTGGCCCTCGAAGGCCACCCCTTGGATTCGATCGTGGTCCGCACGAACGAGGTGCTCGCGCCCTTCGACCCCGCCCTGATGGCGACCGTCCTGCTGGCCCGGCTGCGCCCGGAGACCGGTGAGCTCCACCTCGCGGGCGGCAGCCATCCGCCCGCGCTGCTCATGCGCCAAGGCGGCGGCACCGAGTACCTCGAAACCCCCGGCCGCGGCATCGGCTTCCCGCTGCCCGGCAGCGAGAAGGTCCGCCGCACCCGGATGCGCCCCGGTGACCTGCTGCTGCTCTACACCGACGGCCTCACCGAGAGCCGCAGGGACCCCGAGGAGGGCGAGGCACGCCTCGCCCGCGCGGTCCGCGACCACGCCCACCGCCCCACCGCCCACCTCCCCAGGGCGCTCGCCAAGGAGATGCACGCGGTGATACTCCACGCCGACGACACCCTCGCCCTCGCGGTGCGCCTCGGCGCGGGGCCGACGGGGCCGCGGGAGTAGGGCGGGGTCAGGAGCGCGGCACCGACGCGTCGCCCACGGCGTCGGTGGCCTCGACGACGTGGAACACCCGCTCCGTGTGCGTCAGGCGCAGCAGGTGACGGACGCTGGCGGACGGCCGCGCGAGCAGCAGCCGAGCGCCCGAGTCGGCCGCCCGCTGCCGCAGGTTCAGCAGGGTGTTGAGCCCGCTGGAGTCGCAGAACGTGACACCGTGGCAGTCCAGGACCAGCGTCCGCGAGCCATCCCCGAGCAGCGGTCCCGCGGCTTCGGCGAGCGAGGGCGCGCCCTCCAGGTCCAGCTCGCCCGAGAGCCGCAACACGGCCCGCACTCCCGGGGGTTCGCCCTCGTGGCCGATCTTTTCTTCGTCCTCGCGGCCGAGCCAGAAGCGGTTGTCCATGGCTGCGCACCTCTCCCGGGCCGTCACCGCCCGACTCGCTGCTGACGTGCGTTCGTGGAGCTGACCTGTACCCCGACTCGACGCCCTTACCTGCGCGTCGGTGATCAGGGTCCATGTCGCCTTGCTCACACACCGCGCACGCGGCACGCCCGCGGACGGCGAACGGACCTGGAGTGCCGCGGAGTTCACGCCAGCGGCACGGTGGCGCGCACTCTCTTGCCGCCCGGACACCACTCGACGTCGAGGCGTCCTGCCAGGTCCCGCACCAGGTGGAGCCCGAAGCCGCCCGGCCGCGCCGGGTCGAGGGGCAGGGTGCGCGGCGGCTCGTCGGCGGCGTCGTACACGGACACGGTCAGACCCCGGTCGCTGTGGTCGAGTCGCAGGGCGGTCACGCCGTGGGCGTGCCGCAGGGCGTTCGTCACCAGCTCCGACACGACCAGGAGCACCGCCTCCGCCTGCCGCTCGTCGCCGTATCCCACCGACGCCATGAAGTCACGCGCCGCCGCGCGTGCCTCGGCCGCCGACACCGCCCCGTTACGCTCCCACTCGCGCACCACTCGCTGCTCCTTCGGAGGGTGCATCACGACAACCTCCCGTCGTTCCGCGGTTCACACCGATCGCTTGCCCCGAACCCCGCGGAGTACGCGGTGGTTCTGGAGCGGTACGCGGAAGCGGTGGATCCGGCGGCCGGGTGTGGGGGCCGGGGCGGGCCGTGGAGGTCGATCCCGGCGGCGGTCCACCGGCGCGCCGCCTTGCTTTCCCGGTGTTCCGAGGGGAGTGCGCACGGGGGAAGCAGACCCACTGGAATGGAAAGGGCGGCGGGCGGCTCGAATGCGGCCGGGCGGCCGATGTTAACTCGCCGGTATAACTTACGAGTAGTTTATGGGGCGCGTCGGCGCCAAGGGCGCGAGTGGGCAGCGCAAAGCCATCACATTCCCGTAGAAGTGGTGTAGACCATACTCCTGGCGCGGCACCCAGTCAACGTCTTGTCTTTCCATTCGGGGCGCGGGTAGATTCCCCGGCCAAGCACCGCCTGGAATTAGCCGCCGTTGCACATGGTGAAATCCCTGGCGTTGCACATGTTGAAATGGTCTCAGATGGCAGGACAAGGATGGTGGAACCGGAGCTTCCTGTGCTTCTCTGAGCCCGAGCCGAGCGACATCCGAGGGCACCGTACGGACCACCCCGTGCGCGCTTCCGTTTTCTTTTCCTTTTCTTGGCGGGGAGGGTTAGTGATTGCTGTGCACACGCATGGGCGGCGCCCGCACGTCACGCGCTCATCCCGTGCGGCCTGCACCCGGTGTCGGCGGCCCGTGGTGAAACGGGACGCCCAGCGGCGCGACGAGCGGCTGCTGCGGACGGCCTTCATCATTTCCAGCACCGGGGACTGGGTATTCCGCTTCGCCTTACCCGTGCTCGTGCTCCAGCTGACCGGTTCGGCGGTCTCGACGGCGCTGACCTACGCGATCGAATTCGTGCCCTTCGTGGTCATCGGACTCTTCAGCGGAGTCGTCGCCGACCGGGCCGACCGACGGCAATTGATGATTGCCTGCGACGTCGTCTCCGCGGTGATCGTCGCCGGGATCGGCGTGCTCTGTCTGATCGATCCGCCGACGGTCCTGGTGATGGCGGCCGCCTTTCTGCTGGGGTGCGTACGGCCGTTCTCGTTCCCGGCGTTCCAGGGGTTCATCACCGAGCGGGTCGCCGAACACCGGCGGGCCTCGATGAACGCCTGGGTCCAGGGGGCGGACGGCACCCTCGGCATGCTGGGCCCGGTCGCGGGCGTCGCGGTGGTCACGCTGCTCGGGCCGACCGCGGCGAGCTTCGTGAACGCGGCGTCGTTCGCCGTCTCCGCCCTGCTGATCGCGGCCACCGCCGTCGTCGCGGTGGGGCGGCGGCTGAGCGCCTCGATCGGGGCCGCGTGCCGCTCGCTCGTGCCGGACGCCGTCGCGGCGCTGCGCATGGTGATGACGCAGAGCGCCCTCCTGTGGGCCACGATCCTGCTGACCCTGGCGAACTTCACCTTCCCCGCCGCGGCGGCCAACCTCGTCTACATCGTGGCCGGGCCCACCGGGGACGTCCCCGCCTCCCTCGCGGTGATCGCCGCGGCCCAGGGGCTCGGCGCCGTCCTGGGCGCCGCCGCGTCCCCCGTGCTCCTGCGGAGGTTCTCCGCGGGCGCGCTCATGGCGGCGGCCATGGCGGTGAAGGCCCTCGCCCTGACGCTGCCCGCGCTGTGGCCCGGCATCGGCGCGCTGACCGTGTGCTGGTTCGTCGTCGGCACGACGACCTCCACGTTCATCGTGCCGTGGCGGACCTATCGGCAGGGCGCGGTCGACCCGGAATTCCTCGGCAGGGTGGTGGGGCTCCAGCGGGCCATTCCGTTCGCGGCCGTTCCGGTCAGTTCGCTGCTCGGCAGCTGGCTGGTCGTCGAGTTCGGGGTGGCCACCCTGTTCACGGCCATCGCGGTCATTCAGTTCTTCGTCTGGCTCGGTACTCGTTTCTCGCCATTGGGGAGATCCGGCTCGTCGAGTGTCGAAGTGGCAGGTCCGTCGGTAATTCCGGCGGCACAGCCGAGTCGCACCGGCGGGAATTAAGCCGACAACGGTTGTCCGGACCGGTCGCACTGATAACATCCACAATTCACTGCGTCATTCCTGGTCACAGAAAGGTGTGGGGTAGATGCCATTATCCTTTGAAGGCAGTGAGACGCTGTCGGCGCAGCGGGAGCACTTCGCGGACTCGGGCTATCTGGTCCTGCCCGCCCTGCTGCCGGCGGCGCTGCGGGACCGGCTCGTACCGGAAGTGGACCGCTGGGTCGACGAGGGGCTGCGCTCCCGCTCGATAGCCGCCTGCCTCGACCCGGGGCCACACGACGATCCACCGCCCGTCATGGAGCTGGAACTCTCCGCACACGGGGAACTCCTCACCTACGATCCGCTGCTGCGGATCATCGCGGACCTCCTGGGCGCGCCGTTCGTCTTCCACCATCTGCACAGCGACCGGCACAACCCGGGAGCGCCCGGCAAGTCCTGGCACCACGACCACGAACCCAACGACCTGGGCGACCGCGACCTGGTGATGGTGCACGCGCTGCACTACCTCGGCGGGCTCGACGGCACGGTCGGCACCCTGACCGTGGTGCCCGGCTCCCACCGCGACCCCTGGAGCAAGGCCGATCTCGCCCACCTCGGCACCACCGAACTGCCCGACGAGGTGGTCATCGACGACCTGCCGCCCGGTTCGACCGTGCTCATCAACTCGGCGCTGCTGCACGCCCGCAGGCCCGCGCCCAGTCCGCCGGGCACCCTACCCCGTTACTTCGTCGACGCCTCATACTGCCAGACCGGGGCGCGCTGGCGGCCCGTGAAGCCGTACTGGCGACACATGCTGGCCACGGCCCGCGCCCGTGACCTGGACGGCGGCCGCTGGCCGGAGCTGTTCGCGGAACGGCACTTCACCGAGTACGCCCGGTCGGCGTGAGAAGGGACAGCACGGATGCACATCATCGGCCCCACCACCTTCGACGAGGTGCGCGCCCGCTTCCACCGGGACCATCCCGTCGGCCGCGCCCACGAGGTCAACACCAACGAGGACGCGGACAGCGCGCTGCGCCTGGCCGACGCGACCTTCGGCACCTGGTCCACGATCGGGCTGTCCCGCGCCGACGTCCGCTCGGTGCTGCTCCCCTGGCACCTCGGCTGCGGCGGCGGCCGCGAACTCGTGCCGCGCACCGGCCTCACCGTCGGCCAGGCGGCGGACCTGCTGCGCGCGCACGCGGCGGAGTTCACGGCGGCCAACCCCGTCTGCACCGGCAAGATCGCCCTGTTCCGCGGCTCCGCCTTCAGCTCCATCTACCTCACCACCCGGCCGATCCCGCACGACCACTACGCGGACCTGCCCACCGACGACGGCCTGGTCCACCTCGACGGCCTGCACCGCCTGCTCGCCTGGGAGCTGGCCGAACGCCTCTCGCCGAGCGAGGAGTTGACCGCGTACATCGCCGGTGACCTCACCCCGCTCACCGGCGGCGCGGACGCACCGAACGCCACCACCGGAGGTCTGCGCCCATGACGCGAGCGATGCGACCCCCCGCCTCGCTGCCCGACGCCACGCTGCCCGGCCTGCTCGAACTCAACGCCAGGACCCACCCGGACCGGCCCGCCCTCAGTGACGGGACCCGCACCCTCGACCACCGGCAACTCGACACCGCCGCCGGGCACATAGCCGCCCGCCTCATCGGCCTCGGCACCGACCGCGGCGACCGCGTCGCCCTGCTCGGCCCCCGGGACGCCCGCATGTGCGCGCTGCTGTACGGCGTCCTGCGCGCGGGTGCCGCCGCCGTCCTGGTCGACCCGGGGTGGAGCCCGCGCGACGTGCACCGCCGCCTCGACGCGGTCAAGGTGCGCCACGCCCTGACCACCGCGCCGGAACTGCGCGCGCCCGAGCCCTACCGCACCGAGGTCGTCGACGTCGACGACCTCGCCGCGAGCCCGCCCGCCGCACCCGCCGCCGCGCCGCCCTGCGCGCCGGACGACCTGGCGTACCTGTCCTTCACCTCCGGATCCAGCGGGGAGCCGAAGGCCGTCGCGGTCACCCACGCCAACGCGGCCCACTACGCGCTCGCCCTGCGCGACCGGCTCGGCCTCACCGGCACCGCCGCGCCCCGCGTCGCCCACGTCACCACCCTGGCCGCCGACCTCGGGCACACCTCCTGGCTGCTCGCCCTCGCGACCGCGGGGTCGGTGCACGTCGTGCCCGACGCGGCCGCACGGGACCCCGAGGCGTTCTGGGCCGCGATACGCGAGGCCGGGGTCTCGGTCCTCAAGACGACACCGTCCCACCTGACGGCGCTGCTCGCCGGGCGGCCGTCCGACGCGCCCGCCCTGGACACCGTCCTGCTCGGCGGCGAGGCGCTGCCCCGGTCGCTCGCCGCGCGCCTGCTCGACGAGGGGATCGCCGCACGGGTCGCCAACCACTACGGCCCGACCGAGACCACCGTCGGCGCCACCTGCTTCCTCGCCGCCGCCGTGGCCGACCTGCCCGCCGACGAACCCACCGTGCCCATCGGCACCGCCATCGGCGAGGCCGAACTGCGGCTCGTGCCCGACACCCGCGCGCCCGAGACGCCGCAGCCCGACGCGGCGGAGGGCGAGCTGTACATCGGGGGGCGCGGCGTGAGCGCCGGGTACTTCGGACGCCCCTACGAGACGGCACGCCGCTTCATCGCCCACGAGGGCCTGCGCATGTACCGGACGGGCGACGTGTGCCGCCGCAGGCCCGACGGCAACCTCGTCTTCGTCGGCCGCTCGGACCGCCAGGTCAAGGTCCGGGGCTTCCGCGTCGACCCCGCCGAGATCGAGCGGGCCATGGAGGAGTTCCCCGGCGTCGGCCAGGGCGCGGTGATCGTGCGCGCGACCCCGGCGGGCAACCAACTCCTGGCCGCCGTACGCCTCACCGCCGGGCGCGACGAGGCCGACACCCTCGCCGCGCTCCGCTCCCACCTGCACGACCGGCTGCCCGGATACTCCGTGCCGCAGCCGATCCTCGCCCTCGCGGAGTTCCCCTTCGGCGCCAACGGCAAGCTCGACCGCGCCCGCCTCGGCGACACCGTGTCCGGCCTCATCGAGTCCCGGGCCCGGACCGCGCGGCCCGAGCCCACTGCCGCCACCCGGCCCGCCGACCGCTCCGCCGCCTCGCTCGCGCACGCCCTGTGCGAGCTGTGGGCGGACGCGCTCGGCCTGCCCGTGGTCGACCCGCACGCGGACGTGCTCGGCCTCGGCGGCGACTCGATCCTCGCCATGCGCACCATCGCCTTCCTGCGCCGCCGCGGCCACCGCGTCGCGTTCGAGGACTTCTACGCCCACCCGACGCCCACCCGGCTCGCCGCGGTCGCCGCCTCCTCCCGGCGGCGCCCACAAGCGCGCGCCGAGAGCCTGGCCGCCGAGCCGCGCCACCTGGCCCCCGCCCAGCGGTGGCTGTTCCGCCAGCCCGTCGACGAGCCCCGGCACTGGAACCAGTCCGTGCTGCTGCGCTGCCGGGAGCGCGTGGACCCCGGGGCCCTGGCACGGGCCGTCGAGGCCGTGCTGCACCGGCACACGGCGCTGCGCAGGCCGGTCGGCCCCGGCGGCCTCGGCCCGCTGCGCCCCGCGGGCGACCTGGACGCCGTGAGCCACTCACGGCTGCGGCCCGAGGACGCCCTCCCCGAGACGGTGGGCGCGCTCTGTACCGAGCTGCACCGCAGCCTCGACCCGGAGGCCGGGCGCTTACTGAGGGTGCATCTGTTCTCCGGAGGCCAGGGCGTCGACGACCGGCTCGCGCTGATCGCGCACCACCTCGTCGTCGACGGCCTCTCCTGGCGCATCCTGCTCGACGACCTCGCCGCCGCCTACCGGGCCGCCCGGTCCGGACAGCGGGCCGACCTGGCGCCGACGGCCGACTTCTACGCCTGGGCCGCCACCACGCCCCGCACCGCGCCCGCGCACCCGGCGGTCGCCCCCCGGCTCCCGGTGGACGACGCCACGTCGAGCACCGAACCCGCGACCCTCGTGTGGAGCCTCGACGAGGAGGCGACCGGCAGGCTCCTGGAGCGCCACGGCGGCGCCCAGCGCCTGGAGGCGGTCCTGCTCGCGGCGTTCGCCGACGCCACGCTGGCCTGGAGCGGGCAGCGCAGCCTCGGCGTGGAGGTGGAGACCCACGGCCGGGGGACCGACGGCGACGACGGTCAGTACCTGGACACCGTGGGCTGGTTCACCGCCGTCAAGTGGCTGGCCGTCAAGGCCGCGGAGACGGCCGGGGGGACCGCGCGCACGGCGGAGGTCGAGGACCTCGTGCGCGGCGCGCCCCAGCTGCCGATGGACGTCGAAGGAGCCCGCCCCGAGGCCGCGTTCAACTTCCTCGGCACCTTCCGGCTGCCCGACGAGCCGTCCCTGGACTGGACGGTGGCGGACGAGCAGGCCGGGGCGGCCCGCTGCGCCACCGGGGACTCGCTGTACCGGCTGCGGCTCACCGCCCGGATCGTCGAAGGCCGCCTGGTGACCGACCTGGTCTACGCCTGGCCGCGCCTGTCGCACGAGAGCGCGGAGCGGATCGTCGCCTCCTTCTCGGCCGCGGTGGCCGCCGCAGCGGACGCCGCCCCGCCCGCGTACGTGCAGACGGCGGTCTCCACGTCCGGCCAGCTGGTGCACACCGCCGTCGCGCCCGCGCGCGGGCACTGGACGGTGGTGCGCGAGCCGGTGCCCGTGCTCCTCACCGGGGCGACCGGCTATCTCGGCGGGCACGTGCTCACCGAACTGGTCGAGCGCGGCGCCCGCGTGACCTGCCTGGTGCGCGGCGACAACGATGCCGAGGCGGCCCGGCGGCTCGGCGGCGCCGACGCGATCGCCGGTGACATCACCGCGGACGGCCTCGGCCTGACCCCCGCCGGACTCGCCCGCGCCCGCACGGCCCGGGTCGTCGTCCACGCGGCGGCGGACGTCCGCCTGGTCGCCTCGCCCGCCGACCTGGAGCGGACCAACCACACCGCGGTGCGGCGGCTGCTCCACTGGATCGACGCCCACACCCCCGGTGCCCGCTTCCACCACGTCTCCACGCTGGCCGTCTCGGGCGAGGTGGAGGGGCCCGCGCGCCGCTTCAGCGAGGCCGACCTGCGCATCGGGCAGACCTTCCGCACCCCGTACGAGAAGGTGAAGTTCCACGCCGAGGAGACCGTGCGCGCCTGGGCGGCCACCGGCCGGCAGGCCTACGTCCACCGCAGCGGCCACATCGCGGCGCACAGCAGGACGGGGGCCTTCCAGCGCAACGTCGCGGACAACCGCATCTACCAGACCGTGCGCGGCTACGTCCTGGCCGGGGCGGCGCCGCGCAGGCCCTCGACGACGTTCGAGTTCTCCCACGTGGACACGGTGGCGGCGGGCATCGCGGCGCTCGCGGTCCATCCGCACGCGGCGCCCGGCGTCTACCACGAGGAGTCGCCGCACACCGTCGCCCACGACGCGCTCGTGGCGTGGATGGTCCGGCACGGCTATCCGATCCGGCTCACGGACGACGCCACGTTCGCCGCGGCGCTCGCCCGCGCCGAGCAGCACCATCCGACCATGGCCCGGCTCGCCTCGACCTGGTCGCAGCTCGGCGACCGCAACGTCGTCGTGGACAGCGCGTGGACCCAGTCCGTGCTCGACCGGCTCGGCGTGCGGTTCGCCGAGCCGACCGCGCAGTGGTGGTCGGCCGCGCTCTCCTGGGCGGCCGACGTCGGCTTCCTGCCGCACCGCTCACCGGTCCCGGCCGACCCGGGCCGCTGACCCCCCATGCGGCCCACCCGGCCGAGCTCCCCTGGTCCCGCCCGCCGGGCGGGCCACCGAACCCCTAGGAAGTGACGCGATGCCCCAGCTCTCCCCGGTGCTCCAGCAGGCCACGCCCGTGGTCGCCACCCGCGGCGAGGGGATGTACCTGTACGACGCCGACGACCGTCGCTACCTCGACTTCACCGCCGGCGTCGGCGTGACCAACACCGGCCACTGCCACCCCCGGGTGGTCGAGGCCGTGCGCGAGCAGGCGGGCCGGCTCATCCACGGCCAGTACACGACCGTGCTGCACGACCAGCTGCTCACGCTGACCGAGCGCCTGGGCGACGTCCTGCCCGAGGGCCTGGACGCGCTGTTCTACCTGAACTCCGGCAGCGAGGCCGTGGAGGCCGCGCTGCGGCTCGCCCGGCAGGCCACCGGACGGCAGAACGTGATCGTGTTCGACGGCTCCTTCCACGGGCGCACCATGGGCGCGGCGGCGATGAGCACCGCGGGCACCCGGTTCCGCGCCGCGAGCGGCCCGCTGATGCCCGGCGTCGCGGTGGCGCCCTTCCCGCACGCCTTCCGGCTCGGCCTGAGCGAGGAGGCGGCCGTCGCGCAGGCGCTGCGCGGCCTCGACCACGTCCTGGCCACCGTGAGCGCGCCCGAGGAGACCGCCGCGATCTTCGTCGAACCCGTCCTGGGCGAGGGCGGTTACGTGCCCGCGCCCGCGGCCTTCCTCGCGGGCTTGCGGGAGCGCGCGGACCGGCACGGGATCCTGCTGGTCCTCGACGAGATCCAGACCGGCTTCGGCCGCACCGGGCGGTTCTGGGCCCACCAGCACGCCGCCGGGGTCGCCCCGGACGTGCTGATCACCGCCAAGGGCCTGGCCAGCGGCTTCCCGCTGTCGGCCATCGCCGCGTCCGTGGAGCTGATGGGCCGGGCCCGGCCGGGCTCGCAGGGCGGCACCTACGGCGGCAACGCCGTGGCCTGTGCCGCCGCGCTCGCCACCCTCGACGTCATCCGCGACGAGGGCCTGGTCGCCAACGCCGCCGTGCAGGGCCGCCGCCTCGCGGACGGCCTGCGCAAGGTGGCCGCCGAGGTCCCGGCGATCGCCGACGTGCGCGGCACGGGCCTGATGCTGGCCAGCGAGTTCCAGAGCCCCGACGGATCCCCCGACACGGCCCTGGCCCGCGGTGTGCAGCAGGCCGCCGCCGAGCGGGGCCTGCTCCTGCTGACCTGCGGGGTGCACGGCAACGTCGTACGGATGATCCCGGCGCTCGTCGTCACCGCCGAGCAGATCGACGAGGCGCTGACGCTGTGGTCCGACGCCGTCGCCGCGGCCGTGCGGTGACCGCCCGCCACCGCGCCAGCACCCCGCCCGTACGCCTTCGAAAGGACTGATGACGCCATGACCGGAACCACCATCGACGACATCGGCTGGACCAGCGACTACCTGGAGTCGGCGCGCGACGTGTGGTCGCTGTCGGTCTCCGACGACGACCGGCGGCTGCTGTGGCCGGACGCCCTCACCGGGCGCTGGGGCGCGGGCGAGGCCGCGTACGCCACCGTGCGCTCCTTCATCAGCAGCAGCCTGGACGCCGTGGGCTTCGTGAACGTGCGCAACGTCATGTCCCCGGACGCGTCCGACGCCGACCTCATCACCGGTCTCTCCCGCGTCCTCGACGAGATCGGCGGGGCCATTCCGCAGAATTCGCAGGGCGACCTGTGGACCATCCTGCGCGACCGCGACGGCGACGGCGCCACCGAGCTCGGTTTCCACTGCGACACCTGCGACCTGCTCGTGCTGCTCTGTCTGCAGCCCGCGGCGGACGGCGGCGGCACCACCAAGCTGGCCAGCGCCCGGCACGTGTACGACATCATCGAGCGCGAACGCCCCGACGTGCTGGCCCTGTTGCAGCAGGAGTGGCGCTTCGACCGCAGCGGCCGCGCGGGCCAGCAGATCGTCGTCACCCCGATCCTGTTCACCCAGGACGACGGGACGATCGGCTGCTACTACCAGACCCGTACGGTACGGGCGTCCGCGGAGCTCGACGCGCGGCGCCTGGAGGCCCTCGACTACCTGGACGAGGTGCTGTACCGCCCGGAGATCGCCTTCGGCCTCCAGCTCGGCGCGGGCGACCTGCTGATGATCCGCAACAGCCGGGTGCTGCACGGCCGTTCCCCGTACGTGGACGCCCCGGGCCCGCAGGCCCGCCGCATCCTGCGCGCCTGGATGAACGAGCGATGAGCGGACACGGCAGGATCGGTGTCGTCACCGGCGGCGGCAGCGGCCTCGGCCGCGCCGCCGCGCTCGCCCTGCTGGACCAGGGCTGGTCGCTCGCGCTCGCGGGGCGGCGCAAGGAGACCCTGGAGGAGACCGCGGCCCTGTCGGGCGCCGGCGCGGACCGGGTGCTCGCGGTGCCCACCGACATCAGCGACCCGGACCAGGTCGCGGCGCTGTTCCGCGCGGTCGTCGACCACTTCGGCCGCCTCGACCTGCTGTTCAACAACGCGGGCGCGGTGGTGCCCCGCAAGCCGGTCGGGGAGGTGGCCGTCGACGACTGGAACCAGATCATGGCCACCACGGTCACCGGCACCTTCCTCTGCTCCCAGGAGGCGTTCCGCGTGATGCGCGACCAGGTCCCGCAGGGCGGCCGCATCATCAACAACGGCGCGCCGTCCGCCTACGCGCCGCGCCCCCACGCCATCGCCTACACCACGGCCAAGCACGCGGTGCTCGGCATCACCCGGGGCCTGTCCCTGGACGGCCGCCCCTACCGCATCGCCTGCGGACAGATCGACGTGGGCAACGTGACGCCGGTGGACGGGAGCCCGCAGCCGCCCTCCAGGCAGGGCGACGGCACGCTGGCCGTCGAGGCGACCATCCCGGTGGAGCGCTTCACCGAGGCCCTGGTGCTGATGGCGTCGATGCCGCTCGACACCAACGTCCAGTCCCTGACGGTGCTGCCCACGACGATGCCCTACGTCGGCAGGGGGTGACGCGATGCTGGTCAGTGCCCGCTCCCTGGACGAGTACCGGGCGATGTTCGCGCTCACGGACGACGACCTCGGCCTGCGGATCCTCGACTGCCCCGGCGGCGCCGCGAGTTTCGTGGCCGAGGCCGGGGCCCGGGGCACCGACGCGGTCGCCGTCGATCCGCAGTACGGCCAGGGCCGCGACCTCCTCGGCACGCTCGCGCTGCGCGAGATCGAGCACAAGCACGCGGACGTGGCCGACCACGCGGAGCGTTACGTGTGGGACTGGTTCGGCGGCCCCGAGCGCTACACCCGCCTGAGGGCGGCGTCGGCGCGCGCCTTCGGCGCCGACCTGGCGGCCCGCCCGGACCGCTACGTCGCGGGCTCGCTGCCGCACCTGCCCTTCGAGGACCGCTCCTTCGACCTCGTGCTCAGCTCGCACCTGCTGTTCTCCTACGGGGCGCAGCTGAGCGAGGAGTTCCATCTGAGCGCGCTGATCGAGCTGGTGCGGGTGGCGCGCCGCGAGGTGCGGCTCTTCCCGGTGGTCCTGCACACCAGCGACCGCCGGTACGAGGCCCTGGAACGGCTGCGCGCCGCCCTGGACGCCCTGGGCGTGCCGTCCCGCCTCGACCGGGTCGACTACGCGTTCCAGCCGGGCGGCGACGAGGCGTTGATCCTCGACGCCAGGTCCCCCGGCCCGCTGCCCGCAGGCAGGCCCGGAGCGGACGACCACGACCCGGTGCGCTGGCGGCACTTGGGGACGGAGGGCCCCGTCGTGCTGGAGGCGGGCCGGACGTGAGCGGCCCGGCGGTCGCGCCCGCGCGTTGACGGGGCCGGTGGCGATGTGCCGCCACCGGCCCCGTCAAGGGGAAGGCACCACAGGGGCTCTCGTGCGCACGCCCTGGAGGGGAGGGCGTGCTCAGTCGATGCGGACCGGGTTCTTCGTGCCGGGCCCGAAGCCGCACATCGAGGGTGCCATCACGTGCTGCGGGCTGGTCCAGCCCGCGCACTGGTAGCCGGAGTGGTTGTACCAGTCGTGGCCGAACTCGTGCGCGGCCAGCAACGTCTGGTCCCGTACGCCGCCCATGTAGAGGGCGATGCGCTGCCCGCGGCCCCAGTTGCAGCCGACGATCCTGCCGCCTCCTCCGCAGTCGGTGATGTAGCTGTTGCGGCACTCCACCGGGGTGTCGCGGTTCGTGGTCTCGTCCAGGTTCGCCCACGCGGCCGCGCCCTGCCGGATGGTCGCGGCGTACTGCTGGCAGGAGGGCGTGAGGCGGTAGCTGCGGTCGGAGGGGACCGGCCAGCCGCCCGGCGGGGGCTGCAGGGTCCCCTGGCCCGCCGCCGCGAGCGCCGTGAGCTCGTCGGCGGTGATGCCGTGGCCCTTCGCCGGGGTGTCCGTCGCCGCGGCGGGCCGCCCTTGGGGGGAGGGCGCGGCCTGGGCCCCGGAGCCCAGCAGGGCGATGGCCACCGTGACCACGACCGCGACGACGGATCTCAGGAGCAGGTTCCTTCGCATGGTTCTCCTCCTGCTGTGGGGGGGGGGCGTGCGTTGTGGGGGGAGTTCCGTGGGGGGAGGCGTTCTGTGTGGGGGGTGGGTGTGGGGGGTGGCGCTGAGGGGGCGGGGGTGCCGTGCCGGTGCGGGGGAGCGCCGACGGGGGCTCGCCCGCCGGTACGCCGTTTGGTCTGGGCCAACGGCGTTGTGTAGTCCCAGAGTTGGCGGAAGCGCTGGTGAGAACAATCCGGGTATCGGTAGGTAGGGGTACGCAGAAAACCGGGGCGCGTCGCGTGGTCCAGACCTATTGACCAGATTGGTACATGCCAATAACCTCCGAGCGAGCCACTGCGGTGCCGCGGCCAACGGGCTCGTGAGCGACGGGCGGCAGTGTCCGGACGCGCCGTCCGCACCACCCATCCGGAACCGACACTCGAGGGAGACCCCTTGAGATCCCCCACGCGCAGACGCCTTCCCCGACGGCTCGCCACGGCGCTCGTCAGCCTGGTCGTCCCGTTCGCCGCCCTGGCCGCTCCGGCGCGGGCGGCCGACGCCCCCGCGGCGGACGCGGGGCACGCGCCCTTCGTCCAGGCCGCGCCCTACCTCTACCTGGGCTGGGGCAACCCGCCCAGCGCCACCGACGTGATGCGAGCCACCGGCATCAAGTGGTACACCATGGCCTTCATCCTCGCCCGGGGCGGCTGCAACCCCGCCTGGGACAGCCAGCGCCCCCTCACCGGCGGCGTGGACGAGACCACCATCAAGTCGATCCGCGCGGCCGGAGGGGACATCGTCCCCTCCATCGGCGGCTGGAGCGGCAACAAGCTCGGCCCCAACTGCTCCACCCCGCAGGCCCTGGCCGGCGCGTACCAGAAGGTCATCGACGCCTACCGGCTCAAGGCGGTCGACGTCGACATCGAGAACACCGACGAATTCGAGAGCCCGGCGGTCCAGGACCGGATCCTCGGCGCCCTGAAGATCGTCAAGCAGAACAACCCGGGCCTCAGGACGATCCTCACCTTCCCGACGCTCAACACCGGGCCCAACTCCTGGGGCAACCGCCTCATCGAGCGGTCCAAGGCCCTGCAGGCGGACATCGACAACTTCACGATCATGCCGTTCAACTTCGGCGGCCACGCCGACATGTACGGCAACACCGTCAAGGCCACCGAGGGCCTCAAGACCAAGCTCAAGGCCGTGTACGGCTGGTCCGACGCGGAGGCCTACGCCCACATCGGCATCTCGGGCATGAACGGCAACAGCGACGCGGGCGAGGTCACCACGCCCCAGATCTGGACCCAGATCCGCGACTGGTCCAACGCCCACCACATCGGCCGGCTCGCCTTCTGGGCGGTCAACCGCGACCGGCCCTCGTGGCAGTTCACCTCCATCACCGCGGGCTTCACCGGCTGACCACCGGCCCTGCCCCGAGGACGCGTCGGCTCTCCCGGACCGCTCGGGGAGGGCCGACGCACTCCTCAGGGCGCGAGCGCGCGCCCCTGTCGGTGGACCTCGGCCCGTGAGCCGACGCGCAGTTTCCGCAGCACCTTCGCGACGTGCTGCTCGACGGTGCGCGGGGAGAGGAACAGCACGTCGGCGATCTCCCGATTGGTGTGCCCGAGCGCGACGAGCCGGGCTACCTCCCGCTCCCGGGGAGAGAGCTCGTCGCCGTAGCCCCGACGGCCGCGCCGGGACGGCAGCGGCACGTTGTGGCCGCGCAGCACCCGGCGGCAGCGGGCCGCGTCGCGGGTGGCGCCGAGTCCGGTGAACCGCTCGGCCATCGCCGCCAGTTGCTCCGCGGCCTCCCTGTCACCCGCGGCCAGACGGCAGCGCGCCGCCGCCTCGCCCGCACGGGCCGCCGCGTAGGGCAGCGGCAGGACGGCGTACGCGGTCCGCGCCCTGTCGAAGGCCGCCGCGGCCTCCTCCGGGCGGCCGCGGCCGAGGGCCAGGGAGCCGCGACAGGCCAGGAGAGCGGCGGCGGCCAGCGGCGCGTCCCGGCCCGCGATGCCGTCGGCCAGCTCGGCGGTGACCCGCTCCGCGTCCGCCTGCCGGCCGCCGCGCACCAGCGCCGCCACCGCCATCGGCGCCAGGTCGCCCGCCCAGGACCAGATGCCCTTGCGGCGGATCCTGGCGATGCCGCGCTCGGCCTCGATGCGCGCCTCCGCGCCGTCGCCGCGGGCCTGGAGCAGCCGGGTCATCGCGCCGGACGCGGTGGCGAGGACCGGCCCCGGGGCGTTGTGCGGGGCGGCGAGCCCGGCGGCCCCGAGCTCCGCCGCGGCCTCGTCCCACTCGCCGCGCGCGGAGGCCAGGAGGCCGAGGACGAGGTGGGCGTCGGCCGCGATGCCCGAGACGCCCGGCATCATGTCCAGGACGTGCCGGGCCCGTTCGGCGAGGCCCTGCCAGCGGCCCTCGTACCAGTCCAGGCGCAGCGCGGTGCCCTCCACGATGCCCGACAGGAACGCGGCACCGCACTCGGCGGCCAGGCGCCGCCCCAGCCTGCGGAAGCGGTGGGCCGCGCGGAAGTGGCCCAGACAGGTCGCGGCGTCCGCGAAGTTGCCGCAGGCGCGGGCGACCTGGCGGCGGTCGCCCCCGGGCCCGGCCGCGTCGATGAGGCGCTCCGCGTGCTCCCAGACCGCCGGGTCGCCCACGTACATGGCGAGCGCGAGCCGGTTGGCCCGCACGGCGGTGGACGCCGAAGGGCCCGGCTCCCGGGCCGCGAGGTGTTCGGCCTGCTCGATCCAGCGCTCGTAGACCTGGTACGGGTGGTCGCCCCAGGCGGGCATGGCCAGGGCGGCCATGCCGCGCGCCGCGAGGGCGGGGCGGCGGCGCAGCTCCCTGATCGCCCACTCCGTGTTGATCCGGCCCTCCTCGTGCCGCCCCGCCTGGTTGTAGAGCAACAGGCCCAGATGGAGCCGGATCTCGCCGCGCAGGCCCTCGGGCAGGTGCTGGTCGCGCACGATGCGGCACAGCAGCGCCGTCGCCCTGCGGTGGGTGAGCCCGACCACCGCGTCCCGGCTGAGGTCCACGGCGACGCGGGCGCACGCCATCCGGCCCAGGCGGCCGTCGGAGAGCAGCTCCTCCAGGAGCTCCACGGCCAGGGCCAGGTCGCCCATCTCGCGCGCCGAGGCCGCCGCGGCCTCGCCGTAGTGCTGCCAGTGCGCGAACTCCCCGGCCCTGCGGGCGTGGTACGCGAGCTGGACCAGGGGCTGCGGGTCCTGTGCCGCCAGGGCGCGCACCGCCTGCCGGTGCAGCCGGTGCCGGTCGGGCCCCGGCAGGCTCGCGTAGACGGCCTGCTGGGCGAGGGCGTGCCGCAGTCCGTACTGGTCGTCGCCCCACTCGTACAGCACACCGGCGAGCAGCGCCTCCCGTACGCCCGCCGCGTCCTCGGCCGTGGCGGGCAGCCCGGCCGTGCCGCGCACGACGTTCGCGATCAGCTCCTCGCCCGCGGGGACGCGCAGCACGCAGGCGGCGTGCACGGCGGCGCTCGCCCCGGGGGAGAGCGCGCTCATCCGGTCGGCGATGGCCTCCTGGAGCGGCGTGGGCACCGTCAGCCCGTCCAGCGCCTCGCGCCCCGCGCGCGGCGCGTGCCGCACGGTCTCCGGCAGGGCGCGCACGACCTCCTCCACCACGAACGGGATGCCCGCGGTCCGCCGGTGCAGTTCGGCGGCCAGGGCCGCGGAGGCGTCCTCGGTGCCGGTGAGGGCCGCGCACATGGTGCGCACGGCGGCCACGTCCAGGGGCCGCAGCGGGACGACGACCGCCGTGGTGCCCGGCGGGTGGTGATAGGCGCGCCCCAACGGCAGCCGCGCGCCCGGCAGTTCCTCGCGGCGGTAGCTGAGGACCACCGACAGGGCGGCCGGCGGGTCGTCCACCAGGAACCGCAGCAGGTCCCGGGTGCCGTCGTCGGCCCAGTGCAGGTCCTCCACGACCAGGACGGCCGGGCCGAGCGCGGCCAGCAGCGCCCGCACGGCCCGGAAGAGCCGGTGCCGGTGGGCGCGCGGCTCGGGCAGCGGCTCGGGGGCGGGCGGCAGCCGCCCGGCGAGTTCCGGCAGGTACGGGCGCAGCGCGCCGCAGACCGGGTCGAGCGCGGCGGGCAGCCCGCCCTCGGCCAGCGGGCGCAGCAGGTCGAAGACCGGCCCGTAGGGGAAGGGCTCGCGCAGCGGGCGGCAACTGCCCGTCAGGACGCGGCGCCCGCGCCCGCCCCGGTGGCGCAGGGCCTCGCGGATCAGCCGGGTCTTGCCGATCCCGGCCTCGCCCTCGACCAGGGCCACCGACGGCGGGCGCGCCACCGCATCCGCCAGCGCGCGCAACTCCGCCGCCCGGCCGACCAGGACGGGCGCTTCCGGGGTGCGCAGGAGGGAGGCGGTCATGGGTGGCTCCGGCCTGTGGGGACCGTGGCGCACACGAGGGCGACGGGCGCGACACCACGGTGACAGCGTGAAGTTATGCCGGGAGGCGTGCGCCTAGCAAGAGCGCGCTCACCACCGCGCGACCCCTGGGGCTCCCGCGGGCCCCTGGGGCGGACGGCGCGGTCGGCACGAGCGCCGAGGCCGAGGGCGCGACCGCGTCAGCCGAGCTTCTCGCCGTACACGTGGCTGACCGGCATCGTCATCAGGACCCTGCGGTCGGCGACCATCACCGCGCGGTACTCGTCCCAGTCCGGGTGCTCGCCCGCCGCCGCGCGGTAGTAGCGGACCAGGGCCTCGACCTCGGGTCCGTAGGGGTCGGTGCCGGGCCCGGTGAGGGTCACGGTGCCCTCGGCGGTGGCCCACGACCGGCCGTCGGGGCTGGTGACCTCCAGTGCGGCGCGCGGATCCCGGCGCAGGTTGGCCGTCTTGGCCCGCCCCTCGGTCATCGACACGTGGACGACGTCGGCCTCCTGGTCGTAGTAGGGCATGACGGGGGAGAGCTGGGGGCGGCCGTCCGACTTGATCGTGGCGAGGACGCCGAGCCGGCTCTCCGCGAGCAGCGCGCGCGGGGCGAAGGGGGTGTCAGTCATGTCTGAAGCCAAGGCGCGAGAGGGGGTTCTCTATTCCTGCCGGGAGTGATGGCCTTGCGGAACGCCGGGCGCGTGACGCGGTGTGCTTCCGTGCGCTCCCCGCCCGGTCTTGATCGCCCCGGTCGCACGGGATGAAGTGTCAGCGCAGCCGCCCCGAGAGGAACGGACCCCGCCATGGCCGAGAGCAAGCGCAGCCCGTCGTCCGACAGCAGCTGGGGCCGGGCCGTCGTGGTCGGCGGCGGGCACGCCGGTCTGGTCACCGCGCGGGTCCTGGCCGACCACTTCGACGAGGTGCTCGTCCTGGAGCGCGACGCGCTGCGGCCGGACAGCGGGGTGCACCCGGGCGTCCCGCAGGGCTACCACGCGCACGCGCTCCTCGCCAAGGGCGGCGACGTCCTGGAGGAGCTCTTCCCCGGCCTGCGGGCGGAACTCGCCGACCTGGGCGCGCCCGTCTTCGACTACGGCGAGCGGATCAGCTTCCTGCTGCCGACCGGCTACGCGCCGCCCGACCCGGTCGGCGTGTCCATCCAGACCTTCACCCGTGACGAGCTGGAGCGGCGGCTGCGGCAGCGCGTGGCGGAGCTGCCCGCCGTGCGGCTGCTCGCCGCGACGTCCTGCGAGACGGTGACGGGCAGCGCCCCGGACCGGCTCGACCGGGTCCGCTACCGAGCCCGCGGCGCCGACGCGCCCACCGAGGTCGCCGCCGACCTGGTCGTGGACGCCTCCGGCCGCTCCACGTCGGTCGACCGCTGGCTCACCGAGGCGGGCCTCCCGGTGTCCGGCAGGACCGTCGTCAAGGCGAAGATCACCTACACGTCCGCGTGCTACGCCCGCCCGCCGGGGGACGAGCAGGACTTCGACGTCGCGTACCAGATGGCCTTCGCGCCCGACGTGCCGCGCGGCGGCGTGGTGCTCGCCGTGGAGCGCCACCGCTGGATGTGCTCGCTGTTCGGCGTCGACCGGCACGTGCCGCCCACCGGTGACGAGGACTATCTCGACTTCGCCCGCTCCCTGGGCAACCCGCGCCTGGCCGAGCAGATCAAGCGCGGCACCAGGGAGGGCGAGATCCACCGCTACACCAACCCCGGCAACGAGTGGCGCCTGCACCACAAGAACCCCCGCTGGCCCGAGCGCCTCATCGCCGTCGGGGACGCGGTCTGTGTGTTCAACCCGGTGTACGGCCAGGGCCTCACGGTCGCCGCGCTCGAAGCGGAACTCCTCGGCCGTCTGCTGCGCCACCGCCGCACGCACGCGTCCGGGCTCGACGGGCTCAGCCGCGCCTACCAGCGCGCCGCGGCCCGGGTCATCCAGGTCCCCTGGACCATGGCCAGCAGCTCCGACCTCATGTGGGCCCCCGGCAAGCAGCCGCTGGCCGCGCGCTTCGCCCACTGGTACAACCAGCACGTCTTCGCCCTCGCCGTCCACGACCCGGGTGTGTGGGCCCGGTTCGTCCGCGTGCTGAACATGACGGCGCCGCCCTCCCTGCTGTTCCACCCCGCGGTCCTGGCCAAGGTGGCACGCCACGCGCTCACACGGCGGGGGCGGGGCCGCGCGGGCTAGGGCCTGTCCGACGGGTCGGCGCGGCGGGGCGCGCCTCGCCCTCCTCGGACGCCGGGCCCTGGGCCCTGCGCAGCGCCCGGTTACCAGGCTGCCTCCCCGTCCGCCGGGCTTTCGCGCGATCCCTCCCGGCCGGTCGGCGGCGCGCGTCAGAATGTCCGTACGGCAAGGAGGACAACGGTCGGGGGGCGGGGCGTGACGGTCTCGGTGAGGGCGTCCTACACATGGCGCTGCGAGAAATGTGACCGGGAGTGCGCCGCCCCCGTGTGGCGCGTGGTCGACGCCCGCGAGCGCGCCGACGTCCTTCAGGGGCCCGGACCGGGCGTGGCCTGGGCGGACTGCCCGGCCTGCGGGGCGAGGGCGCACGTCGACGCGCCGCTGCTCGTCCTGCGCCCCGGCGCGACGGCACCGCTGCTGTACGCCACCTCGCTCGCGGAACTCCGGGGCGGCCCGCCTCAGTTCGCCCTGCCGCTGCTGGAGGAGGCCGAGCGCGCCGGGGCGTTCCGCGACGACGTCTTCACCGGGCAGGCGATCCCCGTGCCGCGCGGGCTGCTTCCCTTCATCCTGACCCGCGACGTCGAGCGGGACCTGGGCGACCCCGGGGCGGCATGCCGCGACCTGGAGCCGCAGGGGTCGCAGACCGTCGCCCACTACGAGGTCTTCCTGCGCCTGCTCGCCGACGCGCGGGGCGAGGCCCGGACGGCGGAGCTGCTGCGCGCGGTCCTGACGAGCCCGCCGGACGCGCTGGCCGAACTCCTGCGCGCCCACCCGGAGCTGACCGAGGACACGAGGGTGCGGGACGCCGCCCGCGAGGAACTGCGCGCGGCGGCCGGAACGCCGCTGGAGCCGGTTCTCCAGCGGCGGCAGGAACTGCTCGACGGCCTCTGCGACGACCACACGCCCACGCAGGTGGCGGTGGACCGCTACTTCGCGTCCCTGAGCCGCTTCGGCGGTGATCTGCGCACCCAGCTGCGCGACCTGTACGACAGGGCCCGCGACACCCCGGGCCCCGAGAGCATCCCCTTGGTCCGCGAGGCCCTGGCACTCGCGGCCGACCTCGGCGAGCGGGAGACGGAGAGCGCGCTCGCCGAGATGCTCGGCGAACGCCTGACCGCCGCCTTCCGGGCCGGGCTCGACGCCGAGCTCTCCGAGGCCTGCGAGGCCCTCGAACGTGCCCTCGGCATGCTGCCCGAGGGCAGCCTCGCCTGGGTGCGCGTGGCGAACAACCTCGCCAGCGCCCACTACGCGCGCGACGACGGCGACCGCCACGAGGTCTGGGAGACCGCCCGCGCCCTGCTGGAGCGCGCGAGCACGCTGGACCGATCCGAGCACCCCGAGTTCTGGGCGCGGATCCAGACCAACTACGGGCTGCTGCTCGCCGAGCGGCCGGGCGGCGGCGCCGACGACCTCACGCGCGGCATCGAGCACATCAGGGCCGGGCTCACCGAGCGGTCCCCCGAGCGCTCCGTGGTGAACTGGGCCTACTCCATGGTCAACCTCGGTCTGGTGCTGTTCCGCCGCGCCGAGCCGGACGACCTGCCCGAGGCGGAGCGCTGCTACCGGGACGCCCTGCGCCATCTGCGCCCCGAGGACGATTCCGTGCTGTGGTCGCAGCTTCAGTGCAACCTCGCCCATCTGCTGCTGAGCCGCGACCCCGCCGACGCCGAGGGGGCCCGCGCCGCGGCGACCGCGGCACGTGACCTCTCCGTGACGCGCCCCGGCCTGCTCAACACCAGCCGCATCGCCTGGCTCCTCGCCCAGGCCGGTGACCTGCTCGACGGGCCCGGCAGCGCCGCGAGCACCCGCCTGCGCCGCGAGGCCCTCGCGGCCGCGCCGCCCGCGGTCGCGCCCTCCCTGCACCTCAACATCGCCAGGGAGCTCCTCAGCACCTACGCCTCCGCCGAGCGCTGGACCGAGGCCGCCGACGTCGCCTCGGACATGCTGACCGCCGTGAGCGCGCTCTACGACGCCCAGGTCACGGTCGCCAGCCGCCGCGGCGTCCTCGTCCAAGTGGACCGGCTCGCCCGTTGGACGGCCTTCCTGCTGGCGCGGGCGGGCCGCCCCGAGCACGCTGTGGCGGCGCTCGAACGCGGCCTCGCCTGCGAGCTGTCCGTGGTGGCCGGACGAGGAGCCGCCGACCTGGAGGAGCTGGAGCGCGTCGACCCCGTCATCGCCCGCCGCTACCGGCAGGCCCGCGCCCGCTACCGGTCCGCGGTCGCGGCGCCCGCACCGATGACCCCCGACGGGGCGGCGCCCGCGAGCCGGGAACAGGCCGCGGCCGAACGTGACCTGCGGGCGGTCGTCCGGGACGTCCAGGCGATCCCGGGCTTCGAGGACTTCCTGCGCACCACCGAACTGCGGGACATCGTCCGGGCCGCGGGCGGCAGGCCGCTGGCGTATCTGGTGAACTCGCCCTGGGGCAGCTACGTCCTCGCGGTCGTCGGCACGCGGCCGACCGTGCGCGCCGTGCTCGTGCCGGAGGTCACCAGCATCACCCTGGCCCGTCTCCTGCTCCTGGACCTGGACGACCCGGAATCCGACACCGTGGGCCTGTGGCTGGTGCAGCAGTCCCCCACCTCGACGTACCGGCGGCTGCTCCCGGCGGCCCTGGACCGCCTGACCGCGCTCGAACCGCTCGTCCGCCCCCTCGCCGCGCTCCTGACCGAGGACGCCCGGCACGAGGCGGTCCTGGTGCCGACGGGCCTGCTGGGCCTGGTGCCCCTGCACGCCCTGCCGGTGGCCCCGGGGGCGGACGACGTGCTCGACGACGTCGGCACCCTGATCCTGGCGCCGTCCGCCGCCGTCCACGAGGCCTCGCGCTCCCGGGCCGCGCGGCCGCCGCAGTCACCGCCGCGCCTGGTGGCCGTCGCCGACCCCGACGGCTCGCTGCCCGGCAGCCGCAGCGAACTCGCCGAGATCCTCGACCTGTTCGCGGGCCGGTGCGACACGGCCCACGCGGTGGGGCCCGAGGCCACCGTGGCCTGGGTGCTCGACCGGCTCGCCACGGCGTCGTACCTGCACCTCAGCTGTCACGGCAGCGCCGGGTTCGACAGCCGGGGCGGAGCGCTGGCGCTCGCCGACGGCCACGTGGACATGGACGCCCTCGTGCACCACCAACTGCCCGTGTGCCGCCTGACCGTGGCCAGCGCCTGCCAATCGGGGCACTACGGAATCATCGAGGCCCCCGACGAGTTCCTCGGCCTCCCCGCCGCCTTCCTCCAGGCGGGCGCGGCCTGCGCGGTCAGCAGCCTGTGGCTCGTGGACGACATGGCCACGGCGGTCCTCATGACGCGCTTCTACGAACTGCTCTCCCAGACCCACGACCCCGTACCGGCCCTGCGCCGCTCCCGCCGATGGCTGCGCCGACTCACCTGGGACGAGCTCGCGCGGTACACGGAGACGCACCGCCACCTGGCCGTCCTCAGCGACGCGTACGCCGCCCGCGCGCGGGCCAGGCGGGAGCGCCCCTTCGACTCTCCCGTCCACTGGGGCGCGTTCACGGCGTGGGGCGTGTGAGGGGGGCCCGGCCGGGCGCCGGAGCAGCGGTTGCCCCGCGGCGGAAGCGCCAGTCGCGCGCCGCCGGCCCGTTCTCGCCGAGCGTGTAGTCCACGAACCGGTCGCCCGGCGACTGCCGGGCCCCACGACCACCCCTGTTTTGTCATGAACCTTGTGAGCCACTCCCGCCGCTGGTATCTCATGGTTAGGAAAGGTTCCTAACCTTCAACGGCTGGAGTCCCCCCATGAAATCCCCTCGCCTGGCCGCCACCCTCGCCGCCGCGCTCGTGGCGGGCGTCGTGTCCGCCGCCGCGCCCGCCACCGCCACGGGCCCCACCGCGCCGCGGCCCGCCGCCGCGACCCCGGTCGCCGCCAACGGGCAGCTCACCGTCTGCGGCACCAAGCTCTGCAACCAGCGGGGCAAGGCCGTCCAGCTGCGCGGGCTGAGCAGCCACGGCACCCAGTGGTACGCGGGCTGTCTCACCGACGGCTCGCTCGACGCCCTCGCCGGTGACTGGAACGCCGACGTCCTGCGCGTGTCCACGTACGTGCAGGAGGGCGGTTACGCGTCCGACCCGCGCAAGTTCACCGACCTGGCCCACAAGTTCATCGACATGGCCAGCGCCCGCGGCATGTACGTGATCGTCGACTGGCACATGCTCGACCCCGGCGACCCGCACGCCAACCTCGCGCGCGCCAAGACCTTCTTCACCGAGATCGCCCGGCGCCACCAGGGCAAGAACAACATCATCTACGAGATAGCCAACGAGCCCAGCAGTGTGAGCTGGTCGCGGATCAAGTCCTACGCCGAGCAGATCATCCCGGTGATCAGGAACATCGACGCCGACGCGCCCGTCCTGGTCGGCACCCGCGCCTGGTCGTCGTTCGGCGTCTCGGAGGACGGCGACGAGAAGGAGGTCGTCAACAACCCGGTGAACGCCCAGAACATCATGTACACGTTCCACTTCTACGCCGACTCGCACCGCGAGGAGTATCTGGACACCCTCGCGCGAGCGGCCGGCAAGCTCCCGGTGTTCGTCACCGAGTTCGGCACCCAGAACTACGCGGGCGAGGGCTCGAACGACTTCGCCATGGCGCAGAAGTACCTGGACCTGATGGCCTCGAAGAAGATCAGCTGGGTCAACTGGAACTTCTCCGACGACGACCGCACCGGAGCCGTCTACAAGCCCGGCACCTGCGAGGCCGGCGGCCCCTGGACCGGCACGAGCCGGCTCAAGCCCGCGGGGGCCTGGATACGGGAGCGGGTGCGTACGCCGGACGACTTCTGAGCGCGGCCGGGAGCGGGGCGGCGGCCGTCGGCACGGGGCGCACGGGGGCACGAAGAAGTCCGGGCCGGGCCCGCACGGGCCCGGCCCGGACTTCGGGTCGCACAACGACCGGGAGGCTACGGAGGACTAGACGAGGTCGAACCGGTCCAGGTCCGTGACCTTGGCCCACGCCGCGACGAAGTCCTTCACGAACTTCTCCTTGGCGTCGTCGCTCGCGTAGACCTCCGCGACCGCCCGCAGCTCGGAGTTCGAGCCGAAGACCAGGTCGGCGCGGGTGCCGGTCCACTTGACCGCGCCGCTCGCGTCCCGGGCCTCGAAGGTGTCCTGCGCCTCGGACGTCGACTTCCACGTCGTGCCCAGGTCGAGCAGGTTGACGAAGAAGTCGTTGGTGAGCGTGCCGGGGCGGTCGGTGAGGACGCCGTGCTTCGACCCGCCGTGGTTCGCGCCGAGCACGCGCAGACCGCCGACGAGGACCGTCAGCTCGGGCGCGCTGAGGGTCAGCAGGTTCGCCTTGTCGATGAGCAGGTACTCGGCGGGCAGGCGGTTGCCCTTGCCCACGTAGTTGCGGAAGCCGTCGGCCGCGGGCTCCAGCGCCGCGAACGACTCGACGTCCGTCTGCTCCTGCGCCGCGTCCACCCGGCCGGGCGAGAAGGGCACCTCGACCTCGACGCCCGCGTCCTTGGCGGCCTGCTCGACCGCCGCGTTGCCCGCGAGGACGATCAGGTCGGCGAGGGAGACCTGCTTGCCGCCGGACTGGGCGGAGTTGAAGGACTCCTGGACGCCCTCGAGCGCGCGCAGCACCTGCGCGAGGCTGTCCGGGTTGTTGACCTCCCAGTTGCGCTGCGGCTCCAGGCGGACGCGGGCGCCGTTGGCACCGCCGCGCTTGTCGCTGCCGCGGAAGGAGGACGCCGACGCCCACGCGGCGGAGACGAGCTGCGCGACGGTGAGGTCGGTGGCGAGGATCCGCTCCTTGAGGGCGGCGGCGTCCGCGGCGTCGATGGTCTCGCCGGTGCGCTCCGGCAGCGGGTCCTGCCACAGCAGCACCTCGGAGGGAACCTCCGGGCCGAGGTAGCGGACGACCGGGCCCATGTCACGGTGCGTCAGCTTGTACCAGGCGCGGGCGAAGGCGTCCGCGAACTCGGCCGGGTTCTCGTAGAAGCGGCGCGAGATCGGCTCGTAGACCGGGTCGAAGCGCAGCGACAGGTCGGTGGTGAGCATCGTCGGGCGGTGCTTCTTCGTGGCGTCGAAGGCGTCCGGGATGATCTCCGGGGCGTCCTTCGCCACCCACTGGTGGGCGCCCGCCGGGCTCTTCGTGAGCTCGTACTCGTACTCGAAGAGGTTCTTGAAGAACAGGTTGCTCCACTGGGTGGGCGTCTCGGTCCAGGTGACCTCGAGGCCCGAGGTGATGGCGTCCTTGCCCGCGCCCGTGTTGTACGTGCTCTTCCAGCCGAGGCCGAGCTGCTCCATGGGGGCGGCCTCGGGGTCGTTGCCCACGTGGTCGGCGGGGCCCGCGCCGTGGGTCTTGCCGAAGGTGTGGCCACCGGCGATGAGGGCGACGGTCTCCTCGTCGTTCATCGCCATGCGGCGGAACGTCTCGCGGATGTCGCGGGCCGCGGCGACCGGGTCCGGGTTGCCGTTGGGGCCCTCGGGGTTGACGTAGATGAGGCCCATCTGGACCGCGCCGAGCGGGTTCTCCAGCTCGCGGTCGCCGGTGTAGCGCTCGTCGTCGAGCCAGGTGGTCTCGGGGCCCCAGTAGACGTCCTCCTCCGGCTCCCACACGTCCTCGCGGCCGCCCGCGAAGCCGAAGGTCTCGAAGCCCATCGTCTCCAGGGCCACGTTGCCGGTGAGGACCATCAGGTCGGCCCAGGAGATGTTCTTGCCGTACTTCTTCTTGACCGGCCACAGGAGGCGGCGGGCCTTGTCCAGGCTCGCGTTGTCCGGCCAGCTGTTGAGGGGGGCGAACCGCTGCTGACCGGCGCCCGCGCCGCCGCGGCCGTCGCTGATGCGGTACGTGCCCGCGCTGTGCCAGGCCATGCGGATCATCAGCGGGCCGTAGTTGCCGAAGTCGGCGGGCCACCAGTCCTGCGAGGTGGTCAGGACCTCGGCGATGTCCCGCTTCACGGCGGCCAGGTCGAGGGAGCCGAACGCCGCGGCGTAGTCGAAGTCCTCGCCCATCGGGTTCGCCACGGCCGGGTTCTTGGCGAGGATCTTCAGGTTCAGCCGGTCCGGCCACCACTGGCGGTTCCCGCCGCCCTGCGTCGGGTGCGGGGCGCGCCCGTGCGCGACGGGGCAGCCGCCTGTCTCCTCCGTCTTCGGGTCGGTGACGATTGCGTCGGGGTTCTCAGCCATGGGAATCCTCTCGGATCGGTCTAGGCGAATCGTGGTGCTCGAAGAACAGCAGGCGGTGGAAGGGGCCGCACCGACCGCGTGATCGACGTCAGGAACGACTCCGTACGACTTGTGGTGGTTGTCCCTGACGCGTCCTTGGGACAGGGGCGAGGCTGCCCTTGGCCATCGTCGGGAACCGATCCTACGATGGACGGGATCCAGGTCAAGAAGCTCACCTGATCCATATTCATTCGGAGCAAGTAGCGCTGCCGTAAACTCCGGGTACTCCACCGAACCGAGTAGGTGAACCGACATATGAGCGACCTGCTGGAGCGACTGCGCGGCCGTGGCTGGCGGGTGACCTCCCAGCGACGTGTCGTCGCCGAGGTCCTCGACGGCGACCACGTGCACCTCACCGCCGACGAGGTGCACGCGCGCGCGGCCGAGAGACTGCCAGAGATCTCCCGCGCGACCGTCTACAACACGCTGGGCGAGATGGTCTCCCTCGGTGAGGTCATGGAGGTCTCCACCGACGGCCGCGCCAAGCGCTACGACCCCAACGCGCACCACCCGCACCAGCACTTGGTCTGCTCCCGCTGCGGCACCATCCGCGACGTCCACCCGACGGGCGATCCGCTGTCCGCCCTTCCGCAGGAGGAGCGGTTCGGGTTCGCGGTCTCCGGTGCCGAGGTCACCTACCGGGGGCTCTGCCCGGCCTGCGCCGTCTGATCACGCCCCGGCGACGGAGAGCACGATCTTGCCGGTCGTCCGGCCCCTCTCGCCCAACGCGTGGGCCCGGGCGGCCTCTTCGAGCGGCAGGACCGCGTCGACGAGCACGCGCAGCAGGCCCTCCTCGACCAGCGAGGCGATCGCGCGCAGGCCGCCGTGGTCGGGCTCGACGAGCATGAACACCGCCCGCACCCCGGCCGCCTCGGCCTCCCGCACGGGGAAGGCGTCGTCCGGCGGAAGGAGCGAGACCAGCGTGCCGCCGGGCCGCAGCGTGCGCAGGGACCGGGCCCAGTGGGGGCCGCCGATGCCGTCCACGACGACGTCGACGTCCCGGAGCAGCGCGGCGAAGTCCTGGGTGCGGTGGTCGATCAGCTCGTCGGCGCCGAGCGAGCGCAGCAGCTGGTGCTTGGCGGCACTGGCCGTGCCGATGACGTGCGCGCCGCGGGCCTTGGCGATCTGCACGGCCAGGTGGCCGACGCCGCCCGCGGCGGCGTGGATCAGGACGCGCTGCCCCGGCCGGACGTCGGCCGTGTCCACGAGCGCCTGCCACGCGGTCAGCGCGGCCAGCGGCAGGGCCCCCGCCTGGACGTGGGTCAGGCCCTCGGGGCGCGGGGCGAAGTGCCGGGCCGGGGCGGTGACGTACTCGGCGTAGGCGCCCGCCGGGTGCGGGAAGCGCGGCATGCCGAACACCGCGTCGCCCGGCCGGAAGAGTGCCACGCCGTCGCCGACCGCCTCCACCACGCCGGAGACGTCGAAGCCGAGGGTGAAGGGCGGCGTCGTACCGTCGGCGAAGACGCCCCGCGCGCGGGTCTTCCAGTCGGCGGGGTTCACGCCCGCCGCGTGCACCCGGACCAGGATCTCGCCCCGGCCCGGATCCGGTCGCCGCACCGTGACGACCTTGAGGACGTCCGGCGCTCCGGCGGCGTCCTGGGAGACGGCGCGCATGGTCCTGGGGGTGGTGGTGCGGTGCATGGTGGCGTGTGCCCTCTTCGGCGGTCGTTCCTGCGGATGTTCCGGTGGCGCGCGCCGGGTGCTGCCCGGGGCGCGTCCTCAGCGTGCCGGGGCGAAGAGGGCTCCAGTAGGGGCCTGAGGGCCAGGGAGCGACAGGATCGGGTCACGCGGTACGAGGGGCCGCGCGGCCCCGGTTCACGCCGTCCCGGTCGTCCCGGCCGTCCCGGTCGCTCCGGTCGCTCCGGTCACTCCGGTCGCTCCGGTCGCTCCGGTCGCTCCGGTCGCTCCGGTCGCGAGGATCTCGTGGACGAGCGTCACCAGGTCCGGGACGGCCGGGTGGCCGAGGCCCTCGCGCCAGGCCAGCACGAGCGGGACCGGCGGGGCGTCCGCGAGCGGGCGGTAGACCAGCGCCGGATGCGCGTAGTTGCCCGGCGTGGCCGACGTGGTGACGCCCACGGCGCGGCCCGCGGCGATGGCGATGAGCCACTCGTCGGTGTTGGTCACCTCCAGGGTCGCGGCGGGCCGGGCGGCCGACGGCCACAGCTCCGCCGTGGTGGTGCCGGAGACGGTGTTGAGGGCGATCGGGCGGGCCGTCAGATCCGCCAGGGTGAGCCGGGGGAGCGCCGCGAGCGGGCTGTCCTCGGGCATGACCACCACCCGCTCCTCCATCCGCAGGAGCTCGGTGCGCAGCCCGGGCGCGGCGACCGCGCCGCGCAGCAGGGCCGCGTCGACCTTGCCCTGGGTGAGCCCCGCGGTGCGGTCGTCGACGCGCAGCAGCTCCAGCGGGACGCCGGGGCGCGTCTCGTCCCAGCGGCGCAGCAGCGCGACGGTGTGGTCCCCGAGCGCCGCCCAGGTGTGGCCCAGGCGCAGCGGCCGGCTCGTGAGCCCCGCCGGGTCGAGGGCGGTCTCGACGGCGGCGAGCGCGGCGGTGGCCTTGTCGCGGAACGTACGGCCCTCGGCGGTCAGCTCCAGATGATGCGTGGAGCGGTCGGCGAGGCGGGCGCCGAGGTGGTCCTCCAGCTGGCGCAGGGTGCGGGAGAGCGCGGGCTGGCCCACGTGGAGGCGGGCGGCGGCGCGGGTGACGTTGCCCTCCTCGGCGATGACGAGGAAGGCGCGCAGATGCCGCAGCTCAATGGTCATGCCTCCAGAGCATAACCGCGGTGGAATAGGCATTTCACGCGGCGCGTACGGCTCCCTAGCGTGAAGCACATGACTTCTACGACAGCGACGACGACCACGGCTGCGAATGCGGCGGCGGCGCGCACCTCGTCCCCGGCGGCGCCGGCTGCGGCGCGCACCTCGTCCCCGGCGACGGCGGCTGCGACGACGGTGACGGCCGCATCCGCCCCGGCCGCTTCCCCCGGGCCCACCGCGCCCGCCGTCCTCCGCCGGGCCGCCGGGCGCGGCACCCTCGGCGGTGTCGGCCTGGTGCTCGCCGGGGCGGTGACCGTGCAGTTCGGGTCGGCCGTCGCGGCGCTCCTCTTCCCCCGCGCGGGGGCGCTCGGCACGGTCGCGCTGCGGGTGACGTTCGCCGCGGTGCTGCTGCTGGTCGTCACGCGGCCCCGGCTGCGCGGCCACACGCGTACGGACTGGGCGGTGGCGGGCGGGTACGGCCTCGCGCTCGGCGGCATGAACGTCCTCTTCTACCAGGCGATCGACCGGATCCCGCTGGGCGCGGCGGTCACCCTCGAAGTGCTCGGGCCGCTGCTGCTCTCGGTCGTCGCCTCGCGCCGCGCCGCCAGCCTGCTGTGGGCGGGGCTCGCGCTGGCCGGGGTGTTCCTGCTGGGCCAGGGCGGGTTCGGGCGCCTCGACGCCGCCGGAGTGGCGTTCGCGCTGGGGGCCGGGGCGATGTGGGCGGCGTACATCGTCTTCAGCGCCCGCGCGGGGGCCCGCTTCCCGCGTCTTGACGCGCTGGCGATCGCGATGACCGTCGCGATGCTGGTCAGCCTGCCGCTCGGCATCGGGGCCGCGGGCGCGACGCTGCTGGAACCGGGCGTGCTCGCGCTGGGCCTGGTGATCGCGGTGATGTCCTCGGGCATTCCGTACGCCCTGGAGCTCCTGGCCCTGCGCCGGCTGCCCGCGGCGACCTTCGCGGTCCTGACGAGCCTGTCGCCCGCCCTGGCCGCGCTCGCCGGATACCTGGTCCTCGGCCAGGGCCTCTCGCCGGTCCAGTGCGCGGCGATCGCGCTGGTGGTGGCGGCGAGCGTGGGCGCGGTCCGCACGGGCGGGCGCTGAGTCCGGGCCGACCCCGCCGACGCCCCGGGCCGACCCCGCGCGAAGACGGTCAGTTTTCGAGAAGCGACGCCTGTCGTCGGGTGCCTACCGTGGTCGTCATGGACATCAAATTGCAGGTGAACGCCATCATGCTGGGCGTCGATGACGTCGTGCGCGCCAAGAAGTTCTACGTCGAAGGGCTCGGCTGCGAGGTCGAGCAGGACCACCCCGGGTTCGTCCGGTGCGGCCTGGGCGAGGGCTCCTCGTCCCTGGTGCTCTACCCGCGCGATGCGGCGGCGCGGGACGCCGGGGTCCCGGCCGAGGGATCAGGGTTCCGCGGCTGCTCGTTCCACTTCGTCACCGACTCCCGGGCGGCGGTGGACGAGGTCATGCGCGCCGCGGTGGCCGCGGGCGGCACCGCGGTCAAGGAGGCCACCGCGGCCGAGTGGGGCGGGTACGAGGGCTACTTCAGCGACCCCGACGGGCATCTGTGGAAGGTCGCCACGCAGGCCTGAGCGCGTCGCGTGCCGCGGAGGGCGGGGAATCCCCGGCCCTCCGCGGCGGTCCGTGGTCAGTCGGTGTACGTGAAGCCGATGGACGCGGTGAGGCTGTTGCCGCGGGCCGTGGCGAACTGGACGGGACCCGCCTCCGGATAGGCGGGCGCGGTGAAGGTGACCTTGGTGTCGTCGACGACGCGCACGTCGGTGGCCGCGACCCCGCGGAAGCCGCCCGCCGTCGGCGTGCCCGCGAGGACCTGGGTGGTGCCGGTGAGCCCGGCGCCGGTGAGCGTGACGGTGAAGCCGCCCTTGACGGGGCCCGTGGCGGGGCTGACGGCGGTGAGCGCGGCCGGGACCGGGCTGAGCGGCGCGGTGGCCTTGATGAACTTCACGGTCACGAAGTGGTCGCTTCCCATGGTGACGCTCAGGGAGGCGGCGCGGGTCGGCTGGACCTTCCCGTCGACGGACCAGCGGTCGATCTTGTAGCCGGAGTCCGGGGTCGCGGTGACCGTGACCTTGTCCCCGGTGGCGAACAGGCCCGTGGAGGGGGCGCTGACCGTGCCGCCCGTGCCGTCCTGGGGCACCGCGGTGAGGGCGTGGCGCTTGGCCTCCGCGCTGTCGGCGGGCGTGCGGTAGTTGGCGAGCACCGGGCCCGTGAGGTTCATGACGCGGGTGGAGTCGGCGGGCTTCTCGGACCCGAGCGCCACGCCGCGCGGCGCGCCGTCGTAGTCCTGACGGGGGTTGGAGAACCACATCTTGTTCTCGCACCTGTCCTCGTCGGCGCAGCTCATGTTGTAGCCCATGATGTCGACCCAGGTGCGGTCCTTCGGCAGGAAGCCGTGGTTGTCCGGGTAGTAGGGGTTGTAGTTGCCCGGCCGGTAGTTGTCCTCGTCCGGGTCGACGGGGTCGGTGACGTAGTCGTGGTTCAGGCCGAAGTTGTGACCGATCTCGTGGGCGAGGTGGTGGGTGCCGAAGGTGTCGGCCTGCTGCGCGCCGAACCCGGTGTCGTCGGTGCTGTACTTGGCGTTGTCGCCCGGCATGAGGCGCGGCAGGGAGGGGGTCATGCCGGTCCCGGCCGTGTAGAGGCCCTCGGGGGGCGTGAACTTCGACAGGACGTGCACGAGGTCGGCGCCCTTCTCGTCCCGGGTGGCGCGGACGCCGGTGGCCCAGTCGTCGGAGTAGCGCGGGTCCTCCGGATTGGCCAGGGCGTTCGTCATGCCGTCCATGTCGCTGGCGGCGCCGCTCCAGCTCTGGGTCTCGAAGGTGCCGAGCAGGTTGAGGCGGGCCTTCACCTCGCTGTCGGCGTACGCCTGGTTGGTGCCCTCGACGGCGGCCTTGGCCTTCAGCTCGATGGCGTCCGCGCCGCCCTCGGTCCCCTCGGCCGTCTCCGGGGTGTAGCCGATGAGTACGTCGATGACCGGGTTCTTGGGCTCGGCGCGGCGGCCGGGTGGCGCGGCCGGGCGTGCGGGTCCGGCCAGGCGCAGCGCGTCGCGTACGAGCGGGGTCTGGCGCACGGTGTCGAACGAGTGGACGCGCGACACCCCGGGCCCTACGGCGTCCAGGGCGTGGCGCACCCGCCCCTCGTGGATCTCTCCGGCGACCCGCGGCTTGCCCTTGCCGCAGGCGCCGTCGACCGCGAGGGTGACCGGCCGGTCGGGGTGCCCGGCCAGGTGCCCGCTCCACAACAGGGTGCCCTCGCGGTCGCGCGAGACCTTCAGGGCCTGGGCGGTGACGGACTTGCCCCCGGGCAGCGGCAGGACGCGCCGGTCGGGTGCCGCGGTGACGGGCCCGCGTCGGCACAGGGCGCGGAAGGTGCCCTCGGGCCAGTCGGCCTCGCCCGTGCGCAGCAGGCCGGGGAGGCCGGGGGCGGGCGGCGCGGCGGCGGGGCTCGGGGCCGCGGGCAGGGTGGTGGCGAGGGCGGCGGCGGCTCCGACCACGGCGAACCTGGCGGGGATCATGGGGCTCCTTCGTGTACGCGGACGAACGGTCCGGGCACGAGAACGATCACTCGGCGCACGGGCGGGTGCAGCAGGTGCGGGGCCGAATGGCCGTCTGGGAGGGGTGAGCAGGGGTGAGTGCGGAGCGCGCCGGGCGCGGCGAGCGGCGCCTCGGCCGCCGTCGGGGGGAGACGGACCGCGCCGATCTCATTGACGTGCGCTTGTCAGCTGCCTAGCGTGCTGTCGATTCCAGGGCGATCCGGGCCGGGCCCGGTCGATGAGGGGTCGATCGCAGGTCGATTCCGCGTAGGCGCCGGTCCAGGGGCGGTCAGCTTGAGTCTCATCGAACAGGAACAGCCCCTGCTCGACGCGTTGCGGCCGCGGGACCGGGCGGCCCTGCTCGCCCTCGGAACCCCGCGCGGCTACGCGTCCGGCGAGGTGCTCGTGCCCGAGCGCGCCACCACCTCGTACGTCGTCGCGATCCTCGGCGGCTGGGCGGTGGTCTCCGTGGCGACCGAGCGTGGCCAGCGGCTCATCCTCGCGCTGCGCGGCGCCGGGGAACTCGTCGGCGAGCTCGCGGCCGTGGACCGGCGGCCGCGCAGCGCCACGGTGACGGCGCTCGGGCGCGTCGACGCCGTCGTGATCCCCGGGGACCGGTTCCGCGGCTTCCTCGGCTCCAGCCCCGCGGTCAGCGTCCTCGTGCTCCGGCAGGTGAGCTCCCGGCTGCGCAGCTCCGACGGCGAACGCCGCTCGCTGGCCTCGGAGAACGTGCTCCAGCGGCTAGCGGCGCGCCTCGTCGAGCTGGCCCACCGCGCCGGGCGCCACCACCCCGACGGCAGCGTCACCATCGACCTGCCGCTGCCGCAGCACGACCTCGCCGCCTCGGTGGGCTCCACCCGGGAGGCCGTCGCCAAGGCGCTGCGGCTGCTGCGCGAGCAGGGCGTCGTCCGCACGGCCACCCGGCGCCTGGTCGTCACCGACGTCGAAGTGCTGCGGCTGCTCGCGGGCGAGGGGTCATCAGGAGTGGGGCCGGTTGTGTAAACGGCTACATACACCGCGGCCGTCCGCGCTCATCCTGGGTGGTGCCGCACCGTCGTCGAGGGGGGATGCAGTGAGCAGTCACGAGGCCGTCCACCGGCTGGTGGTGAGCGCGGACGTCAAGGGGTCCGGGCGCCTCGGCCACCAGGCCAAGCTCCGGTCGCGCCGGGCGATGTACGGGGTCTTCGAAGCCGCCTTCGCCGCCGTGGGCGTGGGCGGTCAGGTCCATGTGGAGGACCGGGGCGACGGGGTGCTCGCCGCCCTCGCCCCGCAGGTGCCGCCCGCGGCGATGGTGGGGCTGTGGCTGGAGGAGGTCCACCAGGGGGTGCGCGAGCACAACCGGGGCGCGAGCGAGCCGCTGCGGCTGCGGATCGCGATGCACGGCGGCCCCGTCAGTCACGACGGCCGGGGCCTGGTGGGCCGCGCGGTCGACCTGACGTGCCGGCTGTGCGACAGCGAACCGGCCAGGGCGATCCTGGCCGCGGACGACGGCGTCGACGTGGTCTTCGTCGTCTCCGACGTCCTCTACCGCTCGGTGGTCGCCGAGGGCGGCCGCTTCGTGGAGCCCGAGCACTACCGCCCGCTGCCGGTACGGGCCAAGGAGACCGACGAGGTCGCGTGGTTCCACGTGCCCCGCAGGACCCGGCCGCCCCTGCCCGCGCCCGCGACGCCGCCCGCTCCCGGAACCGGCTCGACTCCCCCTGAGGGGGCCGGAGTCGACGAGGCGCGGCAGTGGCCGACGAAGTACTGGATCAACGTCAACGGACACAACCAGATCGTGGACGGCGCGGAGGTCCACGGCGACATCGTCGGCGTGCGCGTCGCGCCGGACGACGACAGCGCGGAAGGAGCCGGGCCGACGTGAGCGACGACGGGGGAGGAGCCGGGGGAGGCGCCGGGCCGCAAGGCGGCGGAGGCAAGGGGGGCGGCGGCGGACCGGCGCCCGGCGGCGGTGGCGGCGACAAGGCGGCGGGCGGCGGGCCGGGGCGCGGTGCCCCCGGCGGCGCCGGTGCGGCGGGAGCCGACGAGGGCCGCAGGCACGGCGCGGCCCGCTCCGGCCTCCTCGGGGACCTGCCCGCGGCGGGTGCGGGCGACGCCGTGCGCCAGGCGCGCGCCAACTTCGTCGACGTCAACGGGCGCAGCGCGATCCTCGACGGCACCCAGGGCGATGTGCACCTGGGCGACCACCACCACTACCACGACGCCCGGGCCGGTGCGCCCCGCCTGGTGTCCGGCCCCGTGCCCCGCGACGAACTGCGGCGTCTGCGCCGGGTCTTCGAGGAGCCGCTCGGCTACGCGGACCTGGGCGGACTCCTGAAGCGGCAGCGGCTGATCGCCCTGTGCGGCGACCCGGGCAGCGGGCGCGGCTACACGGCCCTCTCCCTCCTCGACGAGGTCACGCACGGGCGCGTCGCGCGCCTGGACCCGCGCACGGAACTGGACCGGATCGGGGAGGCGGACCTGGAGGAGGGCTGCGGCTACGTCGTGGAGATCACCGGCGAGGAGGCGATCACCACCCCGCGGCGCCGCGGGCGCGACGAGCGGGACGCGCCCGAGCGGCGGCGCGGGCGGGAGCCCGAACACCCCGCCGAACTGCACCTGGACCGGCTCAGCACCCTCCTCGACCGGCGCGGGGCGTACGCCGTCCTCGTCGTCGGGGCGGGCGCCTTCGCCGACGAACTGCTGCGCGGCCGCTACGGGCGGCTGTTCCGCCCCCCGTCCGCCGACGGCATGCTGCGCAAGCACCTCGTGGCGCTCCTCGGCCACACCGAGAACGACCGCGTCGAGCAGGCCCTCGCCCTCGCGCGCGAGCCCCGCGTGGTGCGGGCCGTGGGGCTCGACCCGCTGCGCCCCCACGAGGTGGAGTCCCTGGCCCGGCTTCTGGTGGGGCGGCTCAAGGAGGAGACCGCCGAGGACGAACTCCTCGGCGAGCTGCGGGCCTTCGCCCACCGGCAGGCCGGGGCGTGGTTCGCCGCCACCGGCCGGGCCGCGCCGCGCCACCGCGACACGGTGTCCGCGGCGCTGCGGCAAGCGGCCTTCCGCACGGCGGTGGCCGTCTACAACGGCTCGCCCCACAGCGTGGCCGCCGAGGCGGCGGAGCAACTGGCCTGGGAGTGGGCGCAGTCCATGGACCCCGAGGGGGAGCCGGGCCGGCCCCTGTTCGGCGACCACCGCCCGGCCCGGCTCGCGGCCGCGCGGGCCGAACTCTTCACCGGCGACGTCACGTACGACGGCCGGAGCCTGGAGACCCGCAAGGTGCGGCTCCAGGGCAGCGCGCTCGCGCGGGCGGTCCTGGCCCACGTGTGGGAGGACCACCACAACGCGCGCAGGCCGCTGTGCCTGTGGCTGCGCACCCAGTGCGACGACGCCAGACCGGCCGTGTGGGTGCCCGCGGCCATCACCGCAGGGGCGCTGTGCGCGCTGGAGTACTTCTACGCGCTGGAGGAGATCGTCTTCCCGATGGCCTCCAGCGACTCCGTCCAGCAGCGCCTCGCGGCCGCCACCGCGCTCGCCCAGGCGGCGGCCCTGAGCGAGTCGGTGCGGCCGGTCGTACGGGACACCGTGCGCGGGTGGGCGCGCGGCGACGACGAGGCGCGGCTCAGCACGGCCGCCCTGGTGCACGGCTTCGGCACCGTGGAGCGGTCCGTCCCGGCCGCCCTGGACGAACTGGGCCGCCTCGCGAGCCGGGAGGACTGGGACCTGCTCGTGCACGCCTCCTTCAGCGTGGGCCGCCTGGTCGCCGGTGGAGAACCGGAGACGGTGCTGCGGCGGCTCGGCGCCTGGATGGGTGACCGGCGCACCAACCGCAGGGACCTGGCGCTGCTCACCGTGGACCGCCTCATCTGGCAGCGCGCCGCGCACCTGTGGGGCCTGGAGGAGACGCCCGCGCTCAAGGAGCACACGAACTGGCCGCTCGCCGCGGCCCTCCTGACCGCCCGCCCCCGGTACGCCGGGATGCTGGCGGACCTGGTCTGGTCGGGCCTTGACACCGCCCGCTGGCGGCCCGACGTGCAGTGGTCGCTGTGCGAGTGGATACGGCGCGGCGAGGAGGACCCCCCGCTCCTCGACGTCCTGTGCGACTTCCTGCCCGCCCTCGTGAGCGGCGAGGCCGACGCCGAGCGGCTGCGGAACCTGGTCCGGGGCCTGGAGCGGGACCCCGACGAATCCGTGGCACCCACCACCGTACGCAGGCTGCGCGCCGCCATCGACGGACAGCCGCACGTGGTCGTGCAGGTGACCGCGCCCAGCCCGCAAGCCGAGGAGACGGAGTGAGATGAACACCCAGAACCCGCCGCACGCCCTTCCGCCCGCACCCCTGGCGCGGCCCGTCGTGCCGCCGCGCGCCGGTGGCGCCCCGATCCCGGTGGCGTCGACGCCCCTGCCGCGCTCCCCGGACCCGGGCACGTGGCGCTCGCCCGCCGAACGCCCGGCGGCCACCCAGGAGTTGGCCGGCCCCTTCCTGCGCGAGTACCGCCCGGACTGGCCCTACCGGCACCGCAGCGCACAGGTCGCGGTCGTGCTCTACTACCGCGGGCGGCCTCCCCGCGCGGTGGGACCCGAGGGCGAGGAGGGGTTCCTGCTGCGCTGGTTCGCCCGCCCGTACACGGCGTTCGAGCTGCAACTGGGCTGGCACACGGTCTCGTTCAAGGTCGAGCTGCCCGCGGCGGAGCACGGCAGGTCCTTCCCCGCCGAGGTGCGCGTGCGCTGGCGGGTGGGTGACCCCTGCCTCGTGGCCAGGAGCCAGGTCACCGACGTCGCCGCGCTGCTCGTCCCGGAGCTGGAGCAGCGGCTGCGCGACGTGTCCCGGGGCTACTCCATCAACCGGGCCGAGGAGGTCCGCGACGCGGTGCACGAGGCGCTGGCCGGGCAGCACCTCGGCGGCCAGTTCGGCCTGGAGACGGACGTCTTCGTCACCATCTCCTGGGACACGCTCATCCAGGACCACGGCAGGAGCCTGGGCCGGGTGCTGCACCAGACCGACCTGGAGCGGCTCAACCAGGAGCTGCGCCAGCTCAGGGACGACAACAAGCGGGAGCTCATCCGGCAGTGGGCCGCCGACTTCCAGCGCGCCATCGAGCGCGGCGACCACGCCGTGATGGCGCAGATGATGGCGCGCAACCCCCAGGACCTGGCGGAGATCCGGCAGTTGTTCCGCAAGGAGCAGCGCGAAGAGCGCCAGGACGGCATGGAGCTGATGTCCCGTCTGATCGAGGGCGGCCTCCTGGAGCGCTGGGAACTCGGCGACCAGGCCATGGTGGTCGTGGAGTTCCTGCGGTCGAGCGCGCGCCACGTCCTGACCGATCACGCGGCGGGCGGCGGCGAGTCCCGGCGCACCCCCTTCTGGAAGCGGGCGGACGACGCGCGGGACGACGACGCCGCGGACGCGCGCGGCGACGGCTCCGACGAGCGGACACCCCGGTGACCGGGGGAGGACTGACGCCGCCCGGCACCGGCACCCGCTCCGGCACGGGCCCCGCGCCCCGGCGCGGCGCCGCCGTGCGCGGCACCCCGGTGTCGCCGCTGTCCGAGCCGGGCTGCCGGTACGTCGCGGAGCGGCTGCTCACCACCGTGCGCGAGGAGGTCACACGGGCCGACACCAAGGCCTCGATCCTGCTCTCGGGTGCGGTGGCCCTGCCCGCGCTCGTCGTGTCGGCCGATGGCGGCGGGCTCGGCCCGGGCCCGCTGGACCGGGCGGGCGCCGTGCTGTGGCTGGCCGGGATCGTGATGCTGACCCTGGTGATCCTGCCGCGGACCAGGCCGGACGCCAGGTCCGGGACGGCCGCCGCGGGGCGGGGCCCCTCGGTGGTGTCGCTCCACCGGCGGGCCGACCCGGGGGAGGTGGCGGCGGCGGTGCTCACCGCGGGCCGCGACCCCGGCCACTGGCTCCTGGAGCAGTCGTGCGCGCTCGGGGCCATCCTGGCGGTCAAGTACCGGTGGCTGCGGTGGGCCGTGGGCTGCCTGGTGGTGGGGGGAACGGCCGTGGCGGCGACCGCGCTCGGCTGAGCGGCCGCCTCCGCACGAGCCTCCCGGGCGCCCTGGCACAAGCCCAGGTCAGCGGCGCTTCAGTGAATCCGGGGCGTGGTGTGGGCAACACCTCATGCGGGCTCGAATGAACGTGGGGTTAGCATATGAGCGCCGCCTAGCTCGAAAGATATTCCTGTGACTGTCAATGACGACTCGTTCACCAACTGGAAGCACCGCGAGGAAACCGCGGAGTCGATGATCCCGCTCATCGGGAAGCTGCACCGCGAGCAGGACGTCACGGTCCTGCTGCACAGCCGCTCCCTGGTGAACAAGTCGGTGGTCAGCATCCTCAAGACCCACCGATTCGCCCGCCAGATAGCCGGCGACGAGCTCTCGGTCACCGAGACGCTGCCGTTCCTGCGGGCCCTCACCACGCTCGACCTCGGCCCCTCCCAGATCGACATCGGCATGCTCGCCGCGACGTACAAGACCGACGAGCGCGGTCTGTCGGTGGAGGAGTTCACCGCCGAGGCCGTCGCCGGTGCCACGGGCGCCAACAAGATCGAGTGCCGCCAGGGGCGCGACGTCGTCCTGTACGGCTTCGGCCGCATCGGCCGCCTCGTGGCCCGGCTCCTCATCGAGAAGGCGGGGTCCGGCAACGGCCTGCGGCTGCGCGCCATCGTGGTCCGCCGGGGTGGCGAGCAGGACATCGTGAAGCGCGCCTCGCTGCTGCGGCGCGACTCCATCCACGGCCAGTTCCAGGGCACGATCACCGTCGACGAGGCGAACAGCACGATCATCGCCAACGGCAACGAGATCAAGGTGATCTACGCGGGCGACCCGTCGGAGGTCGACTACACGGCGTACGGCATCAAGGACGCCATCCTCATCGACAACACCGGCAAGTGGCGCGACCGCGAGGGCCTGTCGCAGCACCTGCGTCCGGGCATCGACAAGGTCGTCCTGACGGCGCCCGGCAAGGGCGACGTGCCGAACATCGTGCACGGCGTCAACCACGACACGATCAAGCCGGACGAGCGGGTCCTGTCCTGCGCCTCCTGCACCACCAACGCGATCGTGCCGCCGCTGAAGGCGATGGCCGACGAGTACGGCGTGCTGCGCGGCCACGTGGAGACCGTCCACTCGTTCACCAACGACCAGAACCTCCTGGACAACTACCACAAGGCCGACCGCCGCGGCCGCTCCGCGCCGCTCAACATGGTCATCACCGAGACCGGCGCCGCCTCGGCCGTCGCCAAGGCGCTGCCCGACCTCAAGGCGCCCATCACCGGCAGCTCGATCCGCGTCCCGGTGCCGGACGTCTCGATCGCGATCCTCAGCCTGCGGCTCGGCCGCGAGACCACCCGCGAGGAGGTCCTCGACCACCTCCGCGAGGTGTCGCTGACCTCGCCGCTGCGCCGCCAGATCGACTTCACGAGCGCCCCCGACGCGGTCTCCAACGACTTCATCGGCTCCCGGCACGCCTCGATCGTCGACGCGGGCGCCACCAAGGTCGACGGCGACAACGCGATCCTCTACCTCTGGTACGACAACGAGTTCGGCTACTCCTGCCAGGTCATCCGCGTCGTCCAGCACGTCTCCGGGGTGGAGTACCCGACCTACCCGGCTCCGGCGGTCTGACCCGGCGGGGGCGTGAGAAGGCCCCGCCGCGACGGGGGAGCGCGGCGGGGCCCACACGTCTGGTACCCGGTGGCGGCGGGGCCATGCAAACGGATTTCACCCTTCCTGGAACGGGTTCCCCTCCGCCTTATCCGGAGTGATCGACTCCGTCCGCCGCCGCGCGGGATCCGGCCGCCCCCGGCTCGCCCGCGTGCCGTGCCACGGCATGCCGGTGCACCGGCGGCAGACCGGGCAGGAGGCCCGGCCACACCGTGTCCAGGACGTGGGCGCTCGGGGTGAACAGGGCAGCGCCGAGCCCCGGCAGCGCGGTCACCTCGTGCCACTCCCAGCGGTGCATGAGCTGGGGCTCGGTCACGGTGGGCACGCCGGTGGCGCGGGTGACGTGGACGGCCGCCGTCAGGCGCGGCACGCCATGGGTGGCGTCCATGAGGACCGCGAGCACCCGGGCGTCGGCCGGTCGTGCCCGCAGGCCCGTCTCCTCCAGGAGTTCGCGGACGGCGGCCTCCTCGAACGACTCCCCTGCGTCGGGCTTGCCGCCGGGCAGCTCCCAGGCCCCGCGGCGCGAGTGGCCGAGCAGCACCCGGCCCCGCCCGTCGGTGACGACGACGCCCGCGCCGATGAGCGCGTGCGGGGTGGGGCGGCGGTTGTCGGCGAAGGTGAGCGGCGGATGCCCGGGGGCGTGGCCGCCGCCCGGCTCGTGCCGCTGTGTGTCTCCCACCCGTGTTCCTTCCGGTTTCTCCCGCTGGCTCGGGCCGGTTCCTTGAGCTGGTTCTCCGGGCCTGTTCCCTTGCGTCGATCATCCAGGCCGGGGCCGCCGTGACCAAGGGGCCGTGGATGTCCGGTTATGGCTCTAGGAGAAGCTGTGAAGGAAGTGAAGAATCCTCGATCGACCGGCATCTCAAGGGTCCTGCTCCCCAGGAGCCGTGCTCCACACCAGCCATGAGGAGAAGCCTTGCGTTCGATCAAGACGTCCGTACGCTCCCTCTGCCTCGCCGCGGCCGCCGTCGCGGTCGCGGCGGGCACCGTGACCCCGGCGGCCGCCGCGCCGTCCGACACCCGGAACACCAAGGCCATGACCTGGACCTTCCTCGCCGACGGGCCTGACGGCACCGTGCGCGTGGGCGGCGGCCCGCTGAGCAACCCGTACCAGGGCGACACCGCCACCAGCACGGCGCTGCCCGTGCTCTGTCTCAAGGTCGACGGCAGCCCCGCGCCCGCGGGCATCACCCCCGACTTCTACGCGGGCTGGGCCAAGGGCACCGTCGCGGCCAGCAACCCCATCCGCGGCACCCGTCTGACCAGCCTCGCGGCCGCCGACGGCCTGTGCGCCAACACCTTCGGCGCGGGCTGGCGCATGGCCGAGTTCCACGACGGCAAGTACGGCCCGAACCTCGACAGTTCGGGCGGCTGGAGCTTCTGGGCGTACGGCGACGTGCCCATCGGCACCCGCTTCTGGACGTACATCAACGACCAGCCCGCCAACCCCTGGAGCTGAGCGGCCCCGCACACGACGGAGCGGGCGGCCCCCGTGAGGGAGCCGCCCGCCCTGACCGTCGCGGTGCGCGTGCCTAACCGGCGTCGCGCACCCGGCCGGTGAACACCGGACCCCGGTGCTCGTTCCAGTTCTCGTCGTACGTGTAGAGCCGCAGCCGCACCGACTCCTGGCCCTCGCGGACCCGGTCCTTCACGGTGGGGATGCTCAGGTCGGCGCTGCGCTTGCCCGCGTCGACCACCACCGACAGATACGGCTCCCGCGCCACCTTGGACAGCGGGCGGGCCGGGTTCGGCTTGGCGTCGAACTGCCGCTTCAGCCACGTCTTGTCGACGTCCTTGGTGGACAGCTCCTTGCCGCCGCTGACGCGCTCGACGCGGAACGCCACGTACGTCTCGACGTCGGCGGCCGCGGACAGCGAGACGCGCCACTTCAGCGGCTTGCCCTCGGTGACCTTGGCCGCGACCGGCTTCACGCTGACCTTGGGCATCGGGTCGTCCTCACGGACGAAGACCCCGCCGTGGTGGGAGCCGACGACCGCGCCGCTGATCGACTTGGCGAGGACGGGGTGCGTGCTCGAACCGCCGTAGCGCTTGTTGCCCTTGACCTTGAAGGGCACGCCGATGGAGGTGTCGCCGGGGCGCACGGTGACCGTCTTGGTGTCGTACTTGTCCGGGTCCGTGCCCGGGACGAAGAGCCGCACCTTGCCGGTGCCGTCACCGGTCACGCGGACCGGAGCGCGGTACGTACGGACCCCGGAGTCGCCCTCGTCGACCCGCAGCTGCCCGACGTCGACGCGCGCCAGCTTCGAGGGGCGCACCTCGGCCGTGCCGGGGCGCCAGCCCCAGGCGTCCATCAGCCATGCCTGCCCGGAGGCGGTGCGCGAGGTCAGCTCCAGGGACGCGATCTGCTTCAGGTCGAGCCCGGCGCGGGCGGCGGCCGCGAGCGGAACCCGCAGCTCCTGGCCCCAGTACGAGGCCATGTACCCGCTGCCCGGCAGCCCGTCGGCGCGGACCTGGCCGAGCTTCGCCCGGTGGCCCGAGGCGTCGACGGCCGTCACGTCCAGCTTGGTGCCCTTGGTGTTCGGCGGCACGATGACCCGGAGGGCGAGCGACTCGGAGCCCTCGAGGGAGACCGGGCGCGCGTTCTTGACGGACATCGTGGAGCCCGTGCGGGACCAGCCCATCGCGAGGGCGTACCGACCGGGGTCGGGGGACACCTCGAAGCTCGCGAAGTGCGGGGACTGGCCCTTGGTGCCGCGCTTGAAGCAGGCGCCCGCCCCCCTGGAGGCGGTCTGGTCGCACAGCTTGCCGCCGGTCACCGCGAGCGAGCGGCCCGGGACGACGGCGGGCGTGCGCTGTCCGCCGACGGCGTGGGTGAGCACGCGGGCCGGGTTCGCCGAGGGCGCGCCCTTGCCGGAGCCGTCGAGGAGCGGACGCACCTCGTCGTCACCGTCGACGAAGAGCCGGGCGGCGGCCGCGATGTAGGTGGAGCCCGCCTTCTGCTGCTGCTTGGCCTTCAGCCGGGGGCCGTGGCCCGGCGAGCACACCGGGTCGGGGCGCGGCCCGGAGGAGAAGTCGTCGTCGGCGGGCGCCTGCGCCTGGCCCGGTGTCCACTCCGTGTTGAAGAAGTTGTGGTTGGCGCCGACCATGTACACCGCGCTGTGCAGCGCGGAACCGTTGCCCACGCCCCGGGTGTTGTCCAGGTAGAGCTGGCCCTGGAGGTCGGAGACGTCGCCGTCGCAGCCCGGCAGGACCGTCATCGAGGGCACGTCCGGGTCCGGGTTGTGCCCGAAGACCGTGGGGCCGATGAGGACCGTGCCGCGGATCTGCCAGCGCGCCTTGCGCGGGTAGCCGTCCACGTCGGCGGGCGGCTGGTAACGGCTGTCGAAGGCCGCGCGGTTGACGCCCTCGCCGCCGCGCGAGTGCCCCACGAGCATGACGCGGGACAGGTCGACCGGGGCGGTCCCGCGGACGGCGTCGGGCGCCGTCCTCGGGTCGGCGGCCCAGTCGGCGAAGCGGCCCAGGTGCTGGCGCACCAGGGACGAGCGGGCCTGGGCACCGCCGTCGGGGGCGCGGTCGTCCTGGCCGTTGATGCCGTTGGCGGAGATCGAGACCGTCACATAGCCCTGGGAGGCCAGGAGCTTCTGGTCGTGCAGATAGCCCTGGTAGCTCGGGATCGGCTTCCAGCCGGCCTTGCAGGGCCAGCTGCCGTCGGCGTCCCGGCCCTTGTAGCAGGTGCCGTGGCGGCCGTGCAGGAACAGGGCCAGGGGCCGCTTGCCCGGCGCGTCGACGGGGCCCACCACCGTGGCCCGCATCTCCACCTTCTCGGGGAAGCCGGGCAGCTTGACCGACTTCAGGTCGTACTCGCCCTTGACGGTGCGGTACTTGCCCGGCTTGCCGGGGTCGACCTCGCCCGCGGGCAGCTGGGCCGGGGCGGGCGCCGGGGCGCTGCGCGGCGCGGCCGACTCGGGCTTGTCGAGACGACGGCCGCCCGCGAGCGCCTGGAGGTCGCCCAGGGCGTCCTTCGCGCCGACGCCGTCGTCGAGCTTCAGCCGGAACGTCCGCTGGTCGTCGGTGGCCGTGGGGCGGCCGAGCAGCCGGTCGCCCGCGTAGAACTCGACGCGGGCGTTCCCCATGGGTACCGGCTCCGGCGCGCGCCACACCAGATGCTGGTCGGCGCCGTCACCGGTGAGCTCCCAGCCCGGCGGGAGCCGGTCCCCGGCTCCGTCCGTCCGGTCGGGCGATATGAGGTCGTCGGAGCGCTGCGCACGCGGCTGGTCCGGCGACGCGTGCGCGAGCTCCGGCAAGCCCACCGCCAGTGCGAGTGCCGTCACAGCGGCAGTCGCCAAGCGCGGGACACGGATCAAGACAGTCCTCCTCGTCACTTGCTCCCCCGAGAGCCCTCACGTCACAGGGCTCCTCCGGACCTGGAGAGGGCTGCGGGGGCCGTCGGGTTGCTTCGTCAGTGTCGCGATTCGCTCGGTGATTCCGTCAACATGCAGCGGATTGCGGGTAGATATCGGTCAGAGGCGGGACAAAGGCGGTCAAGTTGTGGAAGCGGTCGGCTCGTCCAGCAGCCTCGGCTCGCCTCCGGTTGCCGACTGGTCCGGGCGTGCCGACCCGTCCGCGACCCCGTCCGCCGCCGACGCCGCCGGAGTCCAGTCGATCCGCAGCGCGCAGCACGACACGAGCAGGGCCGAGGCCGCGACGGCCGCCATGCCCCAGACGAGGCTGCTGCCGCTGGCGACGAAGCCGATGACCGGGGGACCGGCGAGCAGCCCCGTCGTGCCCATCGCGGCGACCAGGGCGAGGGCCCGTGAACCCTGCCGGGCGGCGGCGACGTACACGCACGGGGTGACGGCCGCCAGCCCGAGTCCCATGCAGGCGAAGCCGATCAGGGCCGGGACGACGCCGCCCAGGAGCAGGGCGGCGGCGAGTCCGGCGGCGGCGAGGACGCTGCCCGCGCGCACGACGCGGCCGTCGCCGAAGCGGGTGCGCCAGCCGTCGGCGAAGAGGCGCGCGAGCACCATCATCACGGACACCACGGCGATGCCGAGCGGCGCCACCCGGGACGAGGCGTCGGCGACGTCCTTGAGGTAGAGCGCCGACCAATCGTTCATCGCGCCTTCCGCCACGGTGCCGAAGACCATGGCGAACCCCAGCCAGAGCGTGAGGGCGGCGGGCAGGGCGAAGCCGCGGCGCTGCTTCTCCGCGGGCGTATCGGCGGGCTGATCGTCCGTCAGGAGCGCCGGATGGGCGTACAGCGCGAGCAGGACGACGAGGAGCGCGGCCGCCCCGAAGTGCGCGGCCACGGACGACGTCAGCGCGCTCGTGCCGGACGCGAGCAGGGCCGCGCCGAGGGAACCGGCGCTGAACGTGGCGTGCAGCTTGGCCATGGCGGTGCGCCGGTAGCGGGATTCGAGCGCGGCGCCCTGCGCGTTCATGGCGACGTTGAGACAGCCGACGCCCACGCCGTCCGCGCACATGATCAGCAGGGCCACCGGATAGTTCGGCGCCACGGCGAGCGCGAGCAGGAGCAGGCCGAGGAAGACGGCGGAGACGAACGCCAGGCGCCGCGACCCCCACCGCCGGGTGAGCACGGCGACCAGCGGGAAGGACGCCGCGGCGCCGACCCCGCAGGCCATCAGGAGCAGGCCGAGCTCGGCCTCGCTCAGATCGAGCCGGGACTTGAGCGCGGGCAGCCGCGCGGCCCACGTGGCGTACTGGAAGCCGAGGGCGCAGAACAGCGCCGCGATGGCGATCTGTGTCCGGCGAAATCCCTCGCGAACACGCAACATGTGCATCAGCCTCTTCGTCTTTCCGATGGAGCCTTTTCCGATGGAGCCTGGGAAGCGGTGGCCGGCAGCGCCTTCGACATGTAGAGGGCGTCTGTGCCGTAGCTGTCCGGGAGCGGGACCTCCGGGTGGGCGGCGAAGCCCCGTGCCGACCAGAAGGTGTCGCTGCCGCCGACGGCGACCAGGGAGATCCGCTCGTACGTCCGCGACCGCGCGGTCGCGGAGAGATGGCGCAGCAGCCGTCGCGCGAGCCCCCGGCCGCGGAACGCCTCGGCGACGACCAGGTCGTGCAGGTGGAGATTGCCCGAGGGGAACGCGGTGTCCTCCCCGTGCGAGAGGTCGGGACACTGGAACAGCGGGTAGGGCAGGGCCAGTACGTAGCCCACCGCGATCCGCCCCCCGTCCAGGACGAAGCAGGTGCCGGGCGAGGCCCGCGCCCGCGACTCCAGGGCGGCCCGGCCCTCGCTGAGGCCGAGGGGGGTGTACGCCTCGGCCTCCAGGGCCGCGACGGCGTCCCAGTCGTCCCGGGCGAGGGGGCGGATCCGGATGCCGGGGGGTGCCCCGGCCGCGACAGCGGTGACGTCGGTCATCTAGCGCGTCCCTCCCGGAGCGGCGCCCGCGAGGGCGTCGCGCTCGCCGCGGATCCAGGTGTGCGGCAGCGGCCGGAACCCGTTGAAGCCCTGCGTCGTGTAACTGGTGGCGTACGCGCCGGTGGAGAGCACCCAGACGGGGTCGCCCGACGCGGCCCGGCGCGGCACCTGGACCAGGCCGCGCTCGTGGCCGTACGCGTCGTCGCTGTCGCAGGTGGGCCCGGCGATCACGGCGGGGACGCGGTCCGCGCCCCGGTGCGTGGGGAAGACGAGCGCGTACTGCAGCGCGTCCATCTCGTACAGGCCGTTGAACTTGCCGCAGCTCAGATACAGCCAGTGCCCGCGTTCCCCCGTGGCCTGCTGCCGGGTGGAGAGCCGGGACACGTGGGCCCGCACCGCCCCGTGGTCGGCGACCAGATGGCGGCCCGGCTCGATGACGAAGTCCAGGGGCGTCGGCGACACGGCCCGCAGCCGCCGCATGCCCTCCCGGATCACGGCGAAGATCGTGTCGAGGGGCGGTCGGAGGGGGGTGCCGTGCCGGTCGCGGTAGCCGAGCGCGGGCAGGCCGCCGCCCAGGTTGACGTGGTCCAGGTGGATGCCGCGCGGCCGCAGGGCCGCGATCACGTCGGCCAGGCGCCCCAGGGCGTCGCGCCAGGCCTCGGCCGTCATCTGCTGGGAGCCGACGTGCACGGACAGGCCCGCCGGGGTCAGGCCCGCGTCCCGCGCCGTCTCCAGGACGCGCAGCGCGTCGGCGGGCGAGCAGCCGAACTTGTGGCTCAGGCCCCACAGCGCGCCCCCGCCGTCGGTGGCCAGGCGGCAGAAGACGCGGGCGCCGGGGGCGAGCGACGCGATCGCGAGGACGTCCTCCACGCTGTCGGTGGCGAAGTCCCTGATGCCCAGGCGGTGGGCCTCGGCGATGTTCCGGTCGGACTTGACGGTGTTGCCGTAGTGGACCCGGTCGGTGGGCACGCCGGTCGCGAGGGCCTGCGCGATCTCGTGCGGGCTCGCCGCGTCGAAGCCCGCGCCCCGCCGGGCCAGGCCGTTGAGGACCTCGTCCAGCGGGCAGGCCTTCATCGCGAACCGGACGGCCACGCCCGGGAGTTCGCGCAGCAGCGCGTCGTACCGCTCCTCGATGCCCGGCAGGTCGAAGACGAGCCGGTCCTCGGTCGCGGCCTCCAGGGCGGCGCGCAGCCGTGGGGTGACGTACATGGTGTTCATGTGGATGCTCAGTCCCTCGCTAGCGGTCCAGCTCGGGGGCGTGCCCGTCGAGGCGGGGCACGCCCGTCGACGCGCTCGCCCGCACCAGGGCGGCCCAGTTCTCGATGAGCAGCGCGAAGTCCTCCATGTCCTGGCGCGCCTCGTCGATCAGGCGGGAGCGGCGCCCGGGCAGCGTGGCGGCGAACTCCGCGTAGCGGCCGCCGAGCCCGCGGTACGCGCGCTCGATGACGTCGAGGCGGGCTTCGTTCTCGGCCGGGTCCAGGAGGGTGCTGGCCCGCACGAGGTCGGCGACGCGCCGGGCCCGGACGCCGTGGCGGCGGTCGAGGAGCGCGGCCCCTTCCCGCGCCAGCTCCGCGTAGACGTGGTGGAGGTGGAGCATGGACAGGAAGAACTTCGTGAACCGCGTCTGGTACGCGGCGAAGCCGCGGTCGGTGCGCCGCTCGCCGGTGTGGAAGTTCACGATGTGGCGGTTGTGCAGGACGCCGGGCAGCGTGCCGTTGTACACGACGTGCAGGAGGAAGTAGTCGCTGCCGATGGTGTTGGTGGCGGGCGGCAGGGGCACGCGCTCGTGCACCTGGTGGAAGCTGACGTTGCACATGTCGACGCGCATGGGTTCGACGAGGCCGAGGACCGCGTGGTCCCCGGTGAACGGCGCGGTGCCCGCGCCCGTGAAGGACTCCTCGACGAGCGCGCGCTTGTCGTCCTGGGACCAGTCGGCGGGGGCCCAGAGACTGACGACGTCGTGGTAGACGTCGGGGTCGAGGTCGCGGATCTCGCTGATGTCGACGGACAGTTCGCCGATGAAGGAGCTGCCCACGAGGACCACCGGCTTGTCCGCGTGCGCCGGGTCGAGCGTCGTCTCGGTGACGCCGGACGCGGCGTCCCCCGCGCGCTTGCCGAGCGAGGTGAGTTCCTGGTGGATGGGGAACACGGTCGCGCCGTCCAGCACTTGGTAGCGGCTGTCGGAGTCCCTGCGGTGCACGGACGCGCAGCCGAGGGCGCTCGCGATCAGGAAGGCCCGGTTGGTGCAGGCCCCGTAGGACGGCTCGGCGGGCAGCATGAGGTCGAGCAGCAGCTCGGGCTTCGGCAGGCCCGAGCGCTGGATCACCTGCCGCAGGAACACGCGCTGGGCGGCCTCGCCGAGGTGGTGGACGACGACGTCGGGCGTGCCGATGGCGGCGCGCGCGGCCCGGGCGTGCTCCGCGAAGGCGGTCGGTTCGGCGGAGTCGAGGATCAGCACGTGCACCTCGACGTCGAAGTGCGCGGCGGCGTGGGCGGCCTCCCGGCCGAGCGCCGTCACCATGGGCACGCAGGCCCGGTCGGTGGGCAGGGTGAGGCAGATCTTGCGCATGTCGGCTCCCCGCCTCACCGGTGGGTGTCGGCGGAGTGCCAGGGCGTGAGCCCCAGGAGCCGCTCGCCCAGATCGGTGAGCGCGGCGGTGCCGTAGCGCTCGGACTCGGGCAGCCGGGCGTCGCCGAGCAGCGTCGCGTTCCAGTCCGGGGTGCTCAGGTGCCGCCAGGACGCGACCCGGGACGTGCGCAGCGCGTGGTGCTCCTCCAGGGCGGGCATCATCGACAGGTACTGCACCGCCCGGACCCCGTCGGCGGAGGTGTTGGGCGCCACGCCGTGGGCCAGCATGCCGTTCCAGATCAGCAGGTCGCCCGCCTTGAGCTCGGGCCGGACCACGGGGAACTCCGCGCGGTCGGTGTTCGGCCGCACCGGGTCGCGGTCCGCGGGCTGGTCGAGCCGCCAGCGGTCGAAGCGGCGGAACAGCTCGGGCGCGCACTGGAAGCCGCCGAGCTCGGCGTCGGTGTCGTGGAGCGCGATGATGCCCTGGACGCGCTGCGGCAGCACGCTCAGCGTGGAGTCGACGTCCCAGTGCAGCTCGATGTCGAAGCCTTCGTCCGTGGGCGCGATCAGCGAGCGGGAGCGGTTGTTGACGTTGGGCGGGTTGAGGTTCAGCCGGTCGAGGGTCACCCACAGCTCCTCGCAGTCCCACACGTCGACGAACGCGTCGTACACGCGCCGGGTCTGGCGGCTGTCCCAGAGCAGCTGGTGGTGGTAGGCCTCGACGAAACCGTAGACGTACAGGTCCCGGTCGAGGTCGGTGCGGAACTCCCGCTCCTCGTACCAGGTCTCGGGCCGGTCCGGGTCGAGGCCCTGGAACTCCCAGGTGAAGTCGAGCAGTCGGCGCGCGGCCTCGGCGGGTATCGCCTCCTCGACCACGACGTAGCCGTACGTCTGCCAGAAGGTGTACTCCTCCTCGCTCAGGACGCGCAGCGGGCGGGACTTGCGGATGTCCTTCAGGGGCGTCTGCGCGAGGTAGGTCTCGCCGTCGGCACTGAAGTACGGGGTCGAGGACGCGGCTCGGTGCAGGGGGGCGGCGGGTGCGGGCATGCACGTACTCCTGGCGTGGTGAGTGGTGTCGGGCGGGCAGGAGCGACCGCGGCTTCGTGGTTCCGGGCGTGGGGGAGCCTCGGGCGGAGGCGGACGGAAGCGGTGGAAGCGCTGTCGCCGACGCGGCCGGGGAACAGCGGCGTTCCCCTGGCCGGGAAGTGGAGGGCCGGGCGCGGAGCGCCCCGGCGGGTCGGTTCGAGCGACGGTGGTGACGTGTGCGGGACGGTGGCCCGACCGGGGCCGCAAAGGACTAGACCAGCTCTTGGGTGCTCCAAAGATGGACTAGGCCACCGGTGGAGTCAAGCCCCGTCCTGACGAGCTGTGTTGGTGTGTCCGGCTGTTCACCTGACGCCCGCATTGGCGGCGTCTGTACTGGTCAGCGGCGTGCGGGAAGGATCCCGCACGCCGCCGTCGAGCTGCGCGGGCGCCGCTGCGCGGACGCCGGTGAGTGGGTCGTATCGCCAAGGGTGAGTACGCCGTCGGAGCGGCGGAACTACGCTCACGCGGCGCCGGCGAGCACCTCCGCGACGGCGATGCCGGACACGCGCGTGGCGCCGTACGTGGTCAGGTGGACGGCGCCGACCCGGTCGCCCGCGGGGACGCCCATCTCGACGACGAGGGCGTCGGGGCGGCTGTTCACCAGGCCCGTGAGCGCCTTCGCCATCCAGGGGTGGCGGGCCGCGTCCCGGACCACCACGACCAGCTCGCGGCCGCTGGCGGGGGCGAGGGCGACGCGGTCGAGGAGGCCGGCCTCGCGGGTGAGTTCGGCCTCGCCGACGCGCACGGACGTGGTGCCGGGGCGCAGCGCGCGCAGCGGCTCGGCGACGCCCCAGGGGGTCGCGCCGTCGACGGCGAGGCTCATCGTCGGGGACAGCTCGACGACGTGCGGATCGGCGGTCAGGGGGAGCTTCGCGCCGGACTCGCCGTGCACCCGGACCGCGCGCCGCGCGGCGACCAGGCCGATGTCGGAGGCGTCCGCCGCCGGGGCGGCCTCCCGGCCGAGCCCGGCCGACCAGGCGGCGAACTCCCCGACCCGGCCCGCCGCTTCGGTCAGGCGCTCCTCGGGGAGCGTACCGTCGAGCACCGCCCGCACCAGGGCGTCGCGCAGCTCGTCCGCCGTGGACTGCTCGGCGCTCTCGCCGCCGACGCACACCGCGTCCACGCCCGCGGTGACCGCGCGGACGGTGGCGCCGGCGATGCCGTAGGGCCCGGACACGGCGCTCATCTCGATGCCGTCGGTGACGACGAGGCCGGTGAAGCCCAACTGGCCGCGGAGCACGCCGCCGAGGATCGCGGGGCTGAGCGTCGCGGGCAGCTCGGCGTCGTACGCGGGCACGAGCATGTGCGCGGTCATGACGGCGCGTACGCCCGACTCCATCGCGGCGGTGAACGGCGGCAGCGCCGTGCGGGCGATCTCCTCGGCGTCGGCGGTGAACCGCGGCAGGCCGTGGTGGGAGTCGACGGCTGTGTCGCCGTGGCCGGGGAAGTGCTTGGCGCAGGCGGCGACCCCGGCGGACTGCAGGCCCCGGATCCAGGCGGCGGTGTGCCGGGAGACGACGTCGGTGCGGGCGCCGAAGGAGCGCACGCCGATGACGGGGTTCATCGGGTTGGAGTTGACGTCGGCGCTCGGCGCGAAGTCGAGGGACACGCCGATCTCGCGGAGCTGGCGGCCGATGTCCCGCGCGACGCGCTCGGTGAGATCGGGGTCGTCGATGGCGCCGAGGGCGAGGTTGCCGGGCCAGGAGGCGCCGGTGCGCGCGGCGATGCGGGTGACGTCGCCCGCCTCCTCGTCGATGGCCACGATCAGATCGGGGTTCTCGGCGCGCAGCTCGGCGGTGAGCGCGGCGACCTGCTCCGGGCTCTCGATGTTGCGCCCGAACAGCACCACGGAGGCGAGCCCGTCGGCGATCCTGCGCCGCACCCAGTCCGGGGCGGTCGTGCCCACGAACCCCGGCTGGAGGACGGAGTTGGCAAGGCGGGTGAGGTGCGGGTGGCTGGTGCTTGCCATGGGAGACCTCCACAGGGGCGCGCGACGGGCAGTGCGGTCGGAATCGGTTGACCGCGGCGAAGCGGGCGACCGTGCCGGATGTTGGCCTATACCAATCCGGGGTGTCAAGGAGTCCCGTTGCGGCGGTACAGCCTTAAATGTCCTGGGTGCAGGGCGAGTTCGTGCCACCTGGCGTGGTTCTCCCCGTCGGGCGGTGATTCGCAAAGGCGTACGCGGGGGACCGGGCCCGGGGCCGACGCCGCCCCGCGCGCGCTCACCCCCGTGCGCGCCGCCACTTGCGCAGGCTCACCAGCTCGCGCGGCGGCGTGAGCCCGCTGCCGACCTCCACGTAGGACACCTCCGCCACGTACACGCTGCCCTCGGAGTCCACGGCCACGCTGTGCGGCCAGTTGAACTGCTCCGGGGCCTCCCCGGGCAGGTCGGCGCCGAACGAGGTCACACGGCGGCCGTCCCGGTCGTACACCCGCACCTTGTGGCCGAGCCCGGGCACGCCGTACTGGACCGGCGGCGGCCCCTGCTCGGCGACGTACACACGGGTGTCCGCGCCTTTGCCCGCGCAGACGGCGACCGCCTTGTGGGCGTGCCAGGAGGCGCGGAAATCGCCGTCCAGGGAGAACACCTGTACGCGGTGGTTCTCGCGGTCGCACACGATCACCGCGTCGTCGCCGAGGAGGGCGATGTTGTGCGGGAGGCTGAACTGCCCGTCGTCGCTTCCGGGCGCGCCCCAGGACAGCAGATGGCGGCCGCGCGCGTCGAAGCGGTGCACCCGCGAGTTGCCGTACCCGTCCGTCACGAAGACGTCGCCCGTCAGCGGGGATATCGCCACGTCGGTCGGGCGGTTGAAGGGCTCGCCGCTCTGGAAGCCGCTGGGGCTCCCGGTGCCGAGCACGAGCAGGGTGTTTCCCGCACGGTCCGTCTTGGTGATCTTGTTGCCGATGTCGTCGACGAGCCAGAGGTGGTCCTCGTGGTCGACGGTGACGGCGTGCGGATGCAGGAAGCGGCAGCCCTTCCAGCGCGGGGTCAGCGCGCCGTACGGGTTCTCGATCAGCTCCGTGCCGGTGAACGGCGTGTCGTTGCCCCACATGTCGACGACGTTCCCCTCCCGGTCGAGGACCAGGACCGGCATGTTGCCCCGGTTGAAGACGTAGACCCGGTCGTCCGAGTCGACGGCGACGGACGTGGCCTCCTGGAGCCAGATCCCGTGCGGGATCCTGGCCCAATAGGGCACCGGTTCGTAGACGGTCGCGCTGGTCGCGGGTCCGACAGTCAACAGTCCTCCCTGGACGCACCGGCCCGGAAGCATAGGGCCCGCGGCCGCCCCGCCGACAGGGGGCGGCCCCCGTACGGTCCAGCAAGACGCGCCGCGGCGCGCCACCGCCGGTGGAATGGACAAGGTGACGCCCCCGGACGACTGCCTGGCCCGCAACGAGTGGATCTGCGGCGAGTACCTGAGCACCCGCCGCCGGATCCTCCTCGACGCCGTGGTCCAGCACCTGGAGCTGACCGCCGTCTCCGTCCTCATCGGGCTCGCCGTCGCGCTGCCCCTGGCCGTGCTCGCCCGCCGCTGGAGCCTCGCGGCGGGACCCGTCCTCGCCGTCACCACCGTGCTGTACACGATCCCGTCGCTCGCGATGTTCTCGCTGCTCCTGCCCGTGTACGGCCTGTCCGCTCCGCTCGTCGTGGCCGGGCTCGTCCTGTACTCGCTGACGCTGCTTGTCCGCAACATCCTCGCCGGGCTCCGCGCCGTGCCCGAGGACACCCGGCAGGCCGCCCGCGGCATGGGCTACGGGCCGATCCGGCTGCTGCTGACCGTGGAGCTGCCGCTCGCGCTGCCCGCCGCCATGGCGGGCCTGCGCATCGCCACCGTCTCCGCCGTCTCGCTCGTCACCGTCGGCGCGATCGTCGGCTTCGGGGGCCTCGGCAACCTGATCTACGCGGGCATGAACACCTACTTCAAGGCGCAGGTCCTCACCGCCTCGGTCCTGTGCGTGGTCATCGCCGTCGCCGCCGACGTGGCGCTGCTCGGCGTGCAGCGCCTGCTCACCCCCTGGACGAGGGCGGGGCGCGCGTGAAGACCCTCGGCGACGCCTGGGACTGGCTCAGCACCTCCGCGCACTGGAACGGCGACGGCGGCATCTGGCACCGCCTCGTCCAGCACCTGGTCCTGACGGTGGTGTGCCTGCTGATCAGCTGTCTCATCGCGCTGCCCGTCGCGCTCGTGCTCGGCCACCTCGGCAGGGGCGGGGCGCTCGCCGTGAACATCTCCAACGTCGGCCGGGCCGTCCCGACCTTCGCGGTCCTCGTCCTGCTGCTGCTCACCCCGGTCGGCAAGTGGGGCGAGGGGCCCACCGTGGTCGCGCTCGTGCTGTTCGCCGTGCCGCCGCTGCTCACCAACGCCTACGTCGGGATGCGCGAGGTCGACCGGGGCGTCGTCCAGGCCGCGCGCGGCATGGGCATGACGGGGTGGCAGATGCTGTGGCGGGTCGAGGCGCCGCTCGCGCTGCCGCTGATCATGAGCGGGGTGCGCATCGCCGCCGTCCAGCTCGTCGCCACGGCCACCATCGCGGCGCTCGCGGGCGGCGGCGGGCTCGGCCGGATCATCACCGCGGGCTTCAACCTCGCCAGCACCCCGCAGGTCGTCGCGGGCGCGGTGCTCGTGGCCGTCTTCGCCCTGGTCGTCGAGGCGTGCTTCGAGGCGGCGGAGCGGCTCACGCCCGGCCGGTCCCGCACGGCGCGCGGAAGGAGAACTCCATGACGTGGCGCGTCCGCTCCGCCCGAGGCCCCCGGCGCGGGCGGCCCGCCGCGACGGCGTGGCGCACCCGCCTGCTGGGCGGCGTGCTCCTCGCGGCCGCCGTCCTTGCCTCCGGCTGCGACTCGGGCCCCGCCCTGGAGAACCGGGGCGAGGCGAGCCTGCCGCCGGGCGACAGCAAGCACCTGGTCGTCGGCTCCGCGGGCTTCACCGAGAGCGACCTGCTCGCGCACATGTACGCGCAGCTCCTGGAGAAGGCCGGATACGGCACCGAGTTCCTGTCCGTCGCCAACCGAGAGCTGTACGAACCCGCCCTGGAGTCCGGCCAGATCGACGTCGTGCCCGAGTACGCGGCCACCTTCGCGGACTGGCTGAACGCCAAGGTCAACGGCGCGGACGCCGAGCCGGTCGGCTCACCCGACCTCGACACCACCATGAAGGCCCTGCGCGCCCTCGCGGCCCCGCGCGGCCTGACCGTCCTCGACCCCGGCAGGGCCGTCGACCAGAACGCCTTCGCGGTCGCGGCCTCCTACGCCCGCGAGCACCACCTGAAGACCCTCACCGACCTGGGGAAGTCGGGCCTCAAGGTGCGGCTCGCCGCGGGCGACGAGTGCGTGCAGCGCCCGTACTGCGAGCCCGGCCTGAAGTCGGTGTACGGCATCGACGTCACCGCCGTCGACCCCAAGGGCGTCGGCACCACCCAGGCCAAGAAGGCGGTGCAGAGCGGCCAGGACCAGATGGTGCTCACCACGTCCACCGACGCCACCCTCGACGAGTTCGGCCTCGTGCTGCTCGCCGACGACAAGCACCTCCAGAACGCCGACTACGTCGTCCCCGTCGTCAACCGCTCCCGCGCGGGCAGCGAGGGCGTCGCCCGCGCCCTCGGCCGCCTCAACACCGTCCTGACCACGGACGACCTCGCCGACATGAACCGCCAGGTGGACAGCTGGCGCAGACTCCCCGAGGACGTCGCGAAGAAGTACCTCAAGGACAAGGGCCTGCTGTAGGGCCGCGACCCCGCACCTGCCATGCTGGCCCGCATGGCTGATCACGGGGACCACGCGGCAGTCCGGCACAGCTACGACACGGTTGCCGAGGAGTACGCGAGCAGGCTGTACGACGAACTCGACGCCAAGCCGCTCGACCGGGCGCTCCTGGCCTGTCTCGTGGAGCGGACGGAGCCCGGCGCCCCGATCGCCGACCTCGGCTGCGGCCCCGGCCACGTGGCGTCCCACCTCGTCGGCCTCGGCGCCCGTGCCGTCGGCATCGACCTGTCCCCGGGCATGGTCGCCGAGGCCCGTCGGCGCCACCCCGGCGTGGAGTTCCGCGAGGGCGACCTGCTGTCACTGCCCGCCGAGAACGGTGAGTTCGGCTCGGCCGCCGCCCTCTACACGGTCATCCACCTGACGCCGGACGAACTCCTCCCCGCCTTCGTGGAGGCCCGCCGGGTGCTGCGCCCCTGTGGCCTCCTCCTCGTGTCCTTCCACCTCGGCACGGAGGTCCGTCACCTGGACGAGTGGTGGGGCCACGACGTGGACCTGGACTTCCGCTTCCTCGTGACCGACGACGTGACCGCCCTCCTGGAGCAGGCGGGCTTCACCGTGGACATGCGCATGGAACGGGCCCCCGGCCCTGACGAAGCCCCGACGCACAGGGCGTACGTACTGGCCCGCCGCGCCTGAGCGCCCCGTCGGGGGCGCGCCCCGAAGGGGCGCGGGGAACTGCGCGACCAGCCACAGCGAACCCGCAGGCGAACGACGCACAGGCACAGCGACGACGCACCGGCACAGCGCAGCGTCACGCGTCGGCGACCGAGTCGAACTCCACCTCGTCCCTGCCCACCCCCTGAGCATCCGCGTCCACCGACCGCCGCAGCGCCTCGTGCAGCTTCGCCGGGGTGAGGACCCCCACGAAGCGCGCCCCGTCCACCACGGCGACCCACCCGGCGTCGTGCTGCAGCATCACGCCGAACGCCTGCTTCAGGGAGGCCCCCACGGGCAGCCAGGCGTTCATGCGGTGGGCCAGGTCGCCGACCGCGGCGCCGTCCCCGGCGAGCGCCACCTCGTCGACGCCGACCCAGCCGTGCAGATCGCCCCCGGCGTTCAGGACCATCGCCCAGCGCGCGCCGTCGGCCCGCAGCCGGGCCGCGGCCTGCGCCGCCGGCTCCTCCAGGCGGGCGACCGGCGGCTGCTCCAGGTCGTCCGCCTCGATCACGGTCACCGAGAGCCGCTTGAGGCCCCGGTCGGCGCCCACGAACTCGGCGACGTACGGCGTGGCGGGCGTGCCGAGCACCGCGCCCGGCGTGTCGAACTGCTCGATGCGGCCCTGCCCGTACACGGCGACCCGGTCGCCGAGCCGCACCGCCTCCTCGATGTCGTGCGTGACCATCAGGACGGTCTTGCGCACCGTGCGCTGGAGGCTCAGGAACTCGTTCTGCAGGCGTTCGCGCACCACCGGGTCGACGGCGCCGAACGGCTCGTCCATCAGGAGCACCGGCGGGTCGGCGGCCAGCGCGCGGGCCACGCCGACGCGCTGGCGCTGCCCGCCCGAGAGCTGCTCCGGGTAGCGCGAACCGTACGTCTTCGGGTCGAGGCCCACCAGGTCGAGGAGTTCGGCGGCGCGGGCCCGCGCCCTGGCCCGCTTCCAGCCGACGAGCGCGGGCACGGTCGCCGTGTTGTCGAGGACCGTGCGGTGCGGGAAGAGGCCGACCTGCTGGATGACGTAGCCGATGCGGCGGCGCAGGCGCACGGGGTCGACGCCCGCGATGTCCGCGCCGTCCACGAAAATGCGCCCCGACGTCGGCTCGATCAGCCGGTTCACCATCATCATGGTGGTCGTCTTGCCGCAGCCGGACGGGCCGACGAGCGTGACCAGCTCGCCCTCGGCGACCTCGAAGGAGAGGTCGTCCACGGCCGTCGTGCCGTCCGGGTAGCGCTTGGTCACCTGCTCGAACCGGATCATCCCCTCACGCTAGCCGCGCCGGTCGCACCCCGCTCACCAGCACCACCTCAAGGGTGCGGGGGCCGTGCACGCCCTCGACCCGGTCCAGCTCGATGTCGCTGGTCGCGGAGGGACCGGAGATCCAGGTGAGCGGGCGGCGCGGGTCGAGCCGTTCGAGGGCGAGCGGCACTGAGGCGACGACCTGCTCGGGCACGCGGACGACACAGACGTGGTGGTCGGGGACCAGGGTGATGCGGCGGCGTCCCTGATCGGGGGAGCCGTCGAGGACGATCGTGCCGGTCTCGGCGACGGCGACCGCGCAGCCCGTGACGACGCTGTCGACGCGGTCCAGCTCCCGCGGCGTGTCCGCCGCCCGGTCGTGGACGCGGACGGGGTCGGCGGCGGTCAGCCACCACGGCGGCAGACCGGGCGGGACGAGCACCGTCCGCGCGCCCCGCGCGGCGAGCAGCCGCGCGAGGAGCTCCGCGAGGCCGTCCGCGTCCGCGCGGTGCACGACCGCCCGGTAGTCGGCGAGGTTCTCGGCGAGCAGGTCGACGGTCTCGGCCTCGGTGCGCGTCCCGTGCTCGCGCAGGTAGTCGCGCGGCACGGCCGTCTCGTGGACGGCGTACGGGTCGGGGGCGTCGTCCGGCGCCGGGCCGAGCGCGCGCCTGATCCGGCCGAGGACGACGTCCCTGCCGCTCACGTCCCGCTCCCTTCGTCGTGCGTACGCCGCCACCAGTCGCGGAACGGCTCGGCGGGCACCGGCGGCAGGTCCCGTGTGGCGCTCCACGCCCGGCCGGGCCCCGGCAGCGTCCGGGGGTGCACGGCCCGGGTGCGCGAGGCCAGGCGCTGGCCCGCGCGCAGGGCGCCGGGGTGCCGGAAGACCCACCGCGCGGCCCGCATCGCCGCCCGCTCCGCCGCGTGCCCCTTGGCGGGCCGCAGCCGCACCCGCACGCCGCGGCGGGTCACCTCGCCGCCCTCGACGACCCGCTCCCGCAAGTGCACCAGGACCTCCGGGATGTCGATGGCCACCGGGCACACCTCGTAGCAGGCGCCGCACAGCGACGACGCGTACGGCAACGACGCGTCGACCGCGCTCGCCGTGCCCCGCAGCTGCGGGCTGAGGATCGCGCCGATCGGCCCCGGGTACACCGAGCCGTAGGCGTGCCCGCCCGCACGCTCGTACACCGGGCACACGTTGAGGCAGGCCGAACACCGGATGCAGCGCAGCGCCTGGCGGCCGACCTCGTCGGCGAGGGCGTCGGTGCGGCCGTTGTCGAGCAGCACCAGGTGGAAGGCCCGGGGGCCGTCGGAGTCCGCGGTGCCCGTCCACGTCGACGTGTACGGGTTCATGCGCTCGGCCGTCGAGGAGCGCGGCAGGGTCTGGAGGAACACCTCCAGGTCCCGCCACGTCGGCACGACCTTCTCGACGCCGACGACGGAGATCAGGGTCTCCGGGAGCGTCAGGCACATGCGGCCGTTGCCCTCGGACTCGACGACGACCAGCGTGCCGGTCTCGGCGACCATGAAGTTGGCGCCGGAGATCCCGACCTTGGCGCGCAGGAACTTCTCCCGCAGATGCAGCCGCGCCGCCTCGGCGAGCTCGGCGGGCGTGTCGGTGAGCCCGTCCGGGGCGGGGCGGCCCCAACGCCCCATCTCCGCGGCGAAGATGTCGCGGATCTCGCCGCGGTTGCGGTGGATGGCGGGCACCAGGATGTGCGAGGGCCGGTCCCGGCCGAGCTGCACGATCAGCTCGGCGAGGTCGGTCTCGTAGGCGCGGATGCCCGCCGCCTCCAGGGCTTCGTTGAGGCCGATCTCCTGGGTGGCCATCGACTTGACCTTGACGACCTCGGACTCGCCGGTCTCCGCGACGAGCCGGGTCACGACGCGGTTGGCCTCGGCGGCGTCGGCGGCCCAGTGCACGGTGCCGCCCGCCGCCGTCACCGCCTCCTCCAGGCGCAGCAGATAGTGGTCGAGGTGGCGCAGCGTGTGGTCCTTGATGCGCTTGCCCGCCTCGCGCAGCTGCGCCCAGTCGTCGAGTTCGGCGACGGCGCGGGCCCGCTTGTCGCGGATGGTACGGGTGGCGTGCCGCAGATTGGCGCGCAGCGTGGCGTCACCGACGGCGGCGCGCGCCGCCTCGGGAAACGCGGGCATGCCCACGAAGGTGCCGCTCATGCCAGGGGCTCCTCTTCCGTGCTCGCCAGGATCTCGGCGATGTGGACGGGCCGCAGGCCGGCCCGCAGCCGGGACAGCGTGCCGCCGATGTGCATCAGACAGGAGTTGTCCGCCGCGCACAGCACCCCGGCCCCGGTCGACTCCGCGTTGCGCACCTTGTCGGCGCCCATCGCCGCCGACACGTCGGGGTTCTTCACGGCGAAGGTGCCGCCGAAGCCGCAGCACTCCTCGGCGCCGGGCAGCTCCACGAGGTCGAGCCCCTTCACCGCGCCGAGCAGCTTCGTCGGCCGGTCGCCGAGCCCGAGCGAGCGCAGGCCGTGACACGTCGGGTGATACGTCACCGTGTGCGGGTAGTACGCGCCTACGTCCGTGACGCCCAGGACGTCCACCAGGAACTCGGTGAGCTCGAACGTCCGGGGCACCACCGGCGCCACGGCCGCCGCGAGCCCTCCGCCGCGGCCCTCGGCCCTGGCCCGCTCGCCGAGGCGCGGGTACAGCTCGCGTACCATCGCCCCGCACGAGCCGGACGGCGTCACGATCGCCTCGTACCCTGCGAAGACATCGGAGAAGTGGCGGGCGAGCGGCTCCGCCTGACGGCGGTAGCCGGTGTTGTAGTGCGCCTGTCCGCAGCAGGTCTGGGCCTGCGGGAAGTCCACCTCGACGCCCAGCCTGGTCAGGAGTTTCACGGTGGCGCGGCCGGTGTGCGGATAGAGCGTGTCGTTGACACACGTCAGGAAGAGTGCGACACGCATGGTGCGTTCCTCCTCGTCGATCATCGGATGGCCCGAGCGTACTGGCGCGGACGGCGGCACACGAGCCCCGGTGGGCGGTGTGCTCCACTAGGACGGTTCCGCTTCCGCGCACTGTTGAGGAGATGCCTTGAGCCCCACCTACCGCCAGCCCGGAGTCGTGCTCACCGACCGCCGCTTCAGCGTCCCGCTCGACCACGCGGACCCGGCGGGGGAGCGGATAGAGCTGTTCGCGCGGGAGTGCGTGGCGGCGGCGGGGCAGGACGCCGACCTGCCCTGGCTGGTGTACCTCCAGGGCGGCCCCGGCTTCGGTTCCGACCGCTTCGTCGGCAAGCAGGCCTGGCTCGGCCGCGCCCTGCGCGACTACCGCGTGCTGCTGCTCGACCAGCGCGGCACCGCCGCGTCGACGCCCGCCAACCGCCAGACCCTGCCGCTGCGCGGCGGACCCCGCGAACAGGCCGACTACCTCGGCCACTTCCGCGCCGACGCGATCGTGCGCGACTGCGAGGCGATCCGGCACGAGGTCACCGGCGGCGCCCCCTGGACGGTCCTCGGCCAGAGCTTCGGCGGCTTCTGCGCCACGCACTACCTGTCCACCGCCCCCGAGGGCCTGGCGACCGCGCTGATCACCGGCGGGCTCCCGACGCTCGACGGGCACGCGGACGACGTCTACCGCGCCGCCTACCCGCGCATGGAGCGCAAGTCCCTGGCCCACTACGCGCGTTACCCCCAGGACGTCGAGCGGGCCCGGCGCGTCGCCGAGTACGCCGCCGAGCACGAGCCCGTCCTGAACGGCGGCTACCGCTTCACCGTCGAGGCCTTCCAGGCCCTCGGCATCCTCCTCGGCACCGGCGACGGCAGCCACCGCCTGCACCACCTCCTGGAGGACGCCTTCGTGCCCACCCCCGGCGGGCACGAACTGTCCGACGCTTTCCAGGAGAAGGCCCAGGCGCTCCTGTCGTACGCCGGACACCCGCTGTACGCCCTGCTGCACGAGGCCTGCTACGCCCAGGGCGGCCGGGCCACCGCGTGGTCGGCCGAGCGGGTGCGCGGCGAGTTCCCCGCGTTCGACGCGGGCAAGAGCCTCGCGGGCGGCGAACCGGTCCTGTTCACCGGGGAGGCCGTGCAGCGCTGGATGTTCGACTGCGACCCGGCGCTGCGCCCGCTGCGCGAGACCGCGGACCTGCTCGCCGAACGCGCCGACTGGGCCCCGCTGTACGACGCCGAGCGCCTCGCCGCGAACGAGGTGCCGGTGGCCGCGGCCGTCTACCACGACGACCTGTACGTCGACACCGCCGACGCGCTGCGCACCGCCCGTACGATCGGCGGCCTGCGCACCTGGGTCACCGACGAGTACGAGCACGACGGCCTGCGCGCGAGCGGCGACCGGGTCCTCGACCGGCTCATCGACCTGGTGCGGGGCGAGGTCTGACAGGGCGCCGGGCACCGGTCGGCCTGGTGGGCCACGGAATGTGACGCTGGATAGGCTGCGGGCATGACCGAGTCGCAGAACACGAGTACGGCCGCGCCCGAGCAGCTGGCCCCCCTGCCCGAGGACTGGCAGCGGGCCCTCGCCGTCGTCGCCCACCCGGACGACCTGGAGTACGGCTGCGCGGGCGCCGTCGCCTCCTGGACGGACGCGGGCCGCGAGGTGGCGTACCTCCTCGCGACCCGTGGCGAGGCGGGCATCGACACCCTGGCGCCCGCCGAGGCGGGCCCGGTGCGCGAGCGGGAGCAGCGCGCGAGCGCGGCCGTCGTCGGCGTGGACACCGTCGAGTTCCTCGACCACAAGGACGGCGTGATCGAGTACGGCACGGCGCTGCGCCGCGACATCGCCGCCGCGATCCGCAGGCACCGGCCCGAGCTGGTCGTCACGCTCAACTACCAGGACACGTGGGGCGGCGTCGCCTGGAACACCCCGGACCACGTCGCCGTCGGCCGCGCCACCCTGGACGCGGTGGCCGACGCGGGCAACCGCTGGATCTTCCCGGAGCTGACCGAGCAGGGCCTGGAGCCGTGGAACGGGGTGCGCTGGGTCGCCGTGGCCGGGACGGACCGGCCCACGCACGCGGTCGACGCGCGGCCGGGCCTGGAGCGCTCCGTCCGGTCCCTGCTCGAACACCGCGCCTATCTGGAGGCCCTCACCGACGAGGACCCGGAGAAGTACTGCCGTTCGTTCCTCGGCGGCATCGCCGAGGGGCTCGCGCCGCGCTTCGGCGGGGTCCCCGCGGTGGCGTTCCAGGTCTTCGCCCGCTGAGGCCTCCCGGGCCCCCTCCGGTCGGGACCCCTCCGGCCTGAGGCCTCTCCGGCCGGGGACCGATGGTGCGGGTTTGACATCACGCGTTGCCGATTCTGCAATGGGCGCATGGCACGCGAAGAGAGTCACACCCCCGAGGGGGACGACGGCGCGACCGACCAGGTCCTCACCGCCGTCGGCCCCCGTCTCCGCAGGATCCGCAAGGAGCGCGGCGCCACGCTCGCCGGGCTCTCCGCCGCCACCGGCATCTCCGTCAGCACCCTCTCCCGCCTGGAGTCGGGCGGGCGCAAGCCGAGCCTGGAACTGCTCCTGCCCATCGCCCGCGCCCACCAGGTGCCCCTGGACGAGCTCGTCGGCGCCCCGCCCGTCGGCGACCCCCGGGTGCGGGCCAAGCCGATCGTCCGCCACGGCCGCACGATGGTGCCGCTGACCCGCCAGCCCGGCGGGCTCCAGGCGTACAAGGTCATCGAGCCCCAGCGCGCGGCCGAGCCCGAACCGCGGACGCACGAGGGCTACGAGTGGCTGTACGTCCTGTCCGGGCGGCTCCGCCTGGTCCTCGGCGAGCACGACGTGGTGCTGACCGCGGGGGAGGCCGCCGAGTTCGACACCCGGGTGCCGCACTGGTTCGGCTCCACCGGTGAGGGCCCCGCCGAGTTCCTGAGCCTGTTCGGGCCGCAGGGCGAGCGCATGCACGTGCGGGCCCAGCCCAAGAAGCGGTCCGCGGCGGAGGGCTGACCCTGTTCCCTTGAGGCAAGCGACCGCTTAGTATGCGCGGGAGCACGGTCCACCGACGCCCCGTGGAGGCCTCGCATGCACGCATGGCACGTACCCCGCAACGGCGAGCCGGGCGAGGTGATGCGGCTCGAAGAGGCGCTGACGCCGGTGCCCGGCGACGGCCAGGTGCTGATCGAGGTCCGCGCCGCGAACGTCAACTTCCCGGACGCGCTGCTCTGCCGGGGCGAGTACCAGATCACCCCGCCGCTGCCGTTCACGCCCGGCGTGGAGGTCTGCGGCACGACGGCGGACGGGCGGCGCGTCATCGCCAACCCCGTGCTGCCGTACGGCGGCTTCGCCGAGTACGCCGTCGCGGACGCCGCCGCGCTGCTGCCCGCCCCGGACGCCCTCGACGACGCCGAGGCCGCGGCCCTGCACATCGGCTACCAGACCGGCTGGTTCGGCCTGCACCGGCGGGCCCGGCTCCAGGCGGGCGAGACGCTCCTGGTGCACGCGGCCGCGGGCGGCGTCGGCAGCGCGGCCGTGCAGCTCGGCAAGGCGGCGGGCGCCCGCGTCATCGGCGTCGTCGGCGGCGCCGAGAAGGCCCGGGTCGCCCGCGAACTGGGCTGCGACGCGGTCGTGGACCGGCACGCGGACGACGTCGTCGCGGCCGTGAAGGACGCCACCGGCGGGCGCGGCGCCGACGTGGTCTACGACCCCGTGGGCGGCGCCGCGTACACCCAGTCCGCCAAGTGCGTGGCCTTCGAGGGCCGCCTCCTGGTCGTCGGCTTCGCGAGCGGCACCATCCCGGCGCCGGCCCTGAACCACGCCCTGGTGAAGAACTACTCGATCGTCGGCCTGCACTGGGGCCTGTACGCCAGGAAGGACCCGCGGGCCGTCCTCGACTGTCACGAGCAGCTGACCGCGCTCGCCGCCAAGGGCGCGGTCAAGCCCCTGGTGAGCGAACGGGTGCCGCTGGCCGGCGCGGCGGCGGCCGTCCAGCGCGTCGCCGACGGGGCCACCACCGGCCGCGTCGTCGTCCTGCCCGGTCTCACGGACGGAGCGGCCGCATGACCGACACCACGGACAGGCCCGACGCCCCCGATGGGTCCGACGCCGCCGAACTGCGGCGCCGCACGCGGGAGTTCCTCGCCGCCCACCCGCCGGGGACGACGGAGCGCGACGCGTTCCTGAAGGCCCGCTTCGACGCCGGGCTCGCCTGGGTGCACTACCCCGAGGGCCTCGGCGGCCTCGGCGCGCCCCGCCCGCTGCAGTCCGTCGTGGACGCCGAGCTGGAGGCCGCGGGCGCCCCCGACAACGACCCGCGCCGCATCGGCATCGGCCTCGGCATGGCGGCGCCGACGATCCTCGGCTTCGGCACCGAGGACCAGAAGCGCCGCTTCCTCAGGCCCCTGTGGGCCGGCGAGGAGGTGTGGTGCCAGCTGTTCAGCGAGCCCGGCGCGGGCTCCGACCTCGCGGCGCTCGGCACCCGCGCGGTGCGCGAGGGCGACACCTGGGTCGTCAACGGACAGAAGGTGTGGACCTCCAGCGCGCACCTCGCCCGCTGGGCCATCCTCATCGCCCGCACCGACCCGGACGTGCCCAAGCACCGCGGCATCACGTACTTCGTGTGCGACATGACCGACCCGGGCGTCGAGGTGCGGCCGCTGCGGCAGATCACCGGCGAGGCCGAGTTCAACGAGGTCTTCCTCACCGACGTCCGCATCCCCGACGAGCACCGGCTCGGCGCGGTCGGCGACGGCTGGCGGGTCGCGCAGACCACGCTCATGAACGAGCGCGTGTCCATCGGCGGCACGCGCCTGCCGCGCGAGGGCGGCATGATCGAGCCGCTCGCCCGGACCTGGCGCGAGCGCCCCGAGCTGCGCACCCACGACCTGCACCAGCGCCTGCTCACCCTCTGGGTGGAGGCGGAGGTCGCCCGGCTCACCGGCGAGCGCCTGCGCCAGCAGCTCGCGGCGGGCCAGCCGGGCCCCGAGGGCTCCGCGGCCAAGCTCGGCTTCGCCCGCCTCAACCAGGCCATCAGCGGCCTGGAGGTCGAACTCCTCGGCCAGGAAGGGCTGCTGTACGACGACTGGACGATGCGGCGGCCCGAGGGGGTCGACTTCTTCGGGCGCGGGGCGGGCTACCGCTATCTGCGCGCCAAGGGCAACAGCATCGAGGGCGGCACGAGCGAGGTCCTGCTGAACATCGTCGCCGAGCGTGTCCTCGGCCTGCCGCCGGAACCGCGCACCGACAAGGACGTCGCCTGGAAGGACCTGACCCGATGACCCCGCCGAGCCATCTGCTCCACACGGAGGAAGAGGAGGCGCTCCGCGCCGCCGTGCGCGCCCTCCTCACCGATCACTGCGACCCGCCCACCGTCCTCGCCCGCACCGAGTCCGACCAGGCCTGCGACCGCGACCTGTGGAAGGCCCTCACCGAGGGCATGGGTCTGGCCGGACTCCTGGTGCCCGAGGACCGGGGCGGCCAGGGCGCCACGCACCGCGAGGCGGCCGTGGTCCTGGAGGAGCTCGGCCGCGCGGTGGCCCCCGTGCCGTATCTGACGAGCGCCGTCATCGCCACCGAGGCGCTGCTCGGCTGCGGCGAGGCGGCCGCCGACCTGCTCGCCGCGCTCGCCTCGGGCCGTACGGTCGGCGCGCTCGCCGTGCCCCTCGCCACCGCCCCCGGGGACGCGTACCCGCTCGCGCGGTACGCGGACGGCGTCCTGCGCGGCGAGGTGACCGGCGTCGCGGACGCGGGCGCCGCCGACGTGCTGCTCGTCCCGTCCGACGGCGGCCTGTGCGCCGTCGACACCGGCCGGGGCGGCGTCACCGTCACCCCGCTGACCTCGCTCGACCGCACCCGCCCGCTCGCCACGGTCACCTTCGACGCGGCCCCGGCGCGCCCGCTCGCCCCCGACGCGGCGGCGCCGGTGGCCCTCGCCCTGCGCGCCGGGGCGGGGCTGCTCGCCTCGGAGCAGCTCGGCCTCGCCGAGTGGTGCCTGGCGGAGACCGTGCGCCACACGAAGGAACGCCATCAGTTCAACCGCCCCGTCGGCTCCTTCCAGGCCCTCAAGCACCGCCTCGCCCAGGTCTGGCTCGACGTGGTGAACCTGCGCGCCGCCGCCCGCAACGCCGCCGACGCCCTGGCCACCGGCAGCGACGAGCCGGACCTCGCCACGGCCCTCGCGCAGGCCTACGCGTCCCCCGTCGCGGTGCGCGCCGCCGAGGAGGCCCTGCAGCTGCACGGCGGCATCGGCATGACCTGGGAACACCCCGTCCACCTCGCCCTCAAGCGCGCGAAGGCCGACTCCCTCGCCCTCGGCACGGCGGGGCGGCACAAGGAGGCCCTGGCCGGACTGGTCGCCCTGCCAGCGCCCTGACCTGCACGTAGTCCGAAATCCGTAGGGGACCCGTGCCTTACGCACCCATTACTTGAGGCATAATTGCGAGCTGTTCGCAAGAAGGATTGATCTTCAGTAGGGGTGTGGAGCATGAGGGCCCGATCCATACGGACCACGGGCGCGGTCGCGGCGACCGCCGCACTGGCGGTCGCCGCCTCGGCCTGTTCGTCGCCGGACGACGGGAAGGGCTCGGGCGGCGCCAAGGACTCCGCCGTCGTCGGCATCGCGTACGAACCCGAGACGCTCAGCCCGCTCCTCGGCTACGGCAAGGACGGCAACTCCAAGATCTTCGACGGTCTGCTCACGCACGACGCCGACATGAAGCTGCGGCCCGCGCTCGCCGCGAAGCTCCCGAAGGTCAGCGACGACGGCAAGACCTACACCTTCGCGCTGCGCGAGGGCGTCAAGTTCAGCGACGGCAAGCCCTTCTCGGCCAAGGACGTCGTCTTCACGTACGAGACGATCCTCGACAAGAAGACAAACAACGCCTCCAAGACCGAGCTGGACGCCCTCAAGAGCGTCGAGGCCAAGGGCGACGACGCCGTCGTCTTCCACCTGAAGTACCCCTACGCGCCGTTCGCCGAGCGCACCGTCCTGCCCATCGCGCCCGAGCACATCGCGGGCAAGCAGGACGTCAACAAGGGCGACTTCTCCACCGCGCCCGTCGGCACCGGCCCCTACGAGCTGGTGAAGTGGTCCAAGGGCGAGAAGATCGTCTTCAAGGCCAACCCCGGCTACTGGGGCGGCGCGCCGAAGATCAAGAACTTCACGATGGCGATCATCAAGGACGACGACGTGCGCGCCACGCGGCTGCGCACCGGCGACCTCGACGGCGCCATCCTGCCGCCGAACCTCGCCGAGACCTTCGCGTCCGACGGTGCCAAGAAGACGTACGCCGCCAAGACCTTCGACTACCGCGTCGTGACCCTGCCGACCGGCAACAAGGTCGCGGGCGACACGGCCGTGCGGCGCGCCCTCGACATCGGCGTGGACCGCAAGGCCATGGTCGACTCCATCCTCGAAGGCGCGGGCAAGGAGGCCTACGGCCCCGTCCCGACGGACAGCCCCTGGTTCACCAAGGGCACCGAGCGGAAGTTCGACGCCGCCAAGGCCAAGAAGATCCTCGACGCCGCGGGCTGGAAGCCCGGCAAGGGCGGCATCCGCGAGAAGGACGGCGTCCAGGCCTCCTTCCCGCTCTGGTACCTCACCGGCGACAAGCTCCGCCAGGACCACGCGCTCGCCTACGCCTCCGACGCCAAGAAGCTCGGCATCAAGGTCGAGGTGCAGTCCGGCACCTGGGAGGTCATCGAGCCGCGCATGGCCAAGGACGCGGTCCTCGCGGGCGGCGGCTCCCCGGCCGACCCGGACTTCGACCAGTACACCCTCCTGAAGTCCTCGCTCGCCGGTGACGGCTTCAACAACATGGCGCACTACGACAACGCCACGGTCGACAAGGCCCTGGAAGACGCCCGCAAGAGCGGCGACCGGGCCGAGCGCGGCGCCGCGTACGACACCATCCAGCGCGAGCTGGTGAAGAACCCCGGCTACACCTTCCTCACGCACATCGACCACCTGTACGTGGTGAACAAGTCCTTCGGCGACCTCACCACCCAGGTCGAGCCGCACGACCACGGCCTGGCCTCCGGCCCGTGGTGGAACGTCGAGGACTGGCAGCCGAAGAAGTGACCTCCGCGCCCGACAAGCGGCGCGCCCAGGGGACCCGACGGGTCCCCTGGGGGCCCATGGCACGGCTCGTCGCACGACGGGCCGTGTTCGCCGTCCCGGTCCTGCTCGTCGTGACCTTCGGCGTCTTCGCCGTCGCCGAGGCCTCGCCCTTCGACCCCGTCAAGGCGTACGCGGGCACGGCCGGGCTCACCGCGTCCCAGGACAACCTCGACCAGCTGCGCGCCAACCTCGGCGTCGACAAGCCGCTCGCCGGCCGCTGGTGGGACTGGCTCACCTCGGCCCTGACCGGTGACCTCGGCGACTCCAGCACGCTGCGCCAGCCCGTCGCCGACGCCATCGGCGAGCGCATCGGCTGGTCGGTGCTGCTCGCCGCCACCGCCTTCCTCCTCGCGATCCTGCTCGGCTCGGCCCTCGGCGTGCTCGCCGCGCGCCGCCCCGGCGGCTGGCTCGACCGCGGCATCACCTCGCTCGCCTACACCCTGGAAGCCGCCCCGCCGTTCTGGCTCGGCCTCCTCGTGATGTGGCTGTTCGCGCTCAAGCTCGACGTGCTCCCCGCGGGCGGACTCACCGACACCGCCAGTACGACGGTGACGTCCGGCCAGGTCACCAGCCATCTGATCCTGCCCGCCGCCGTCCTCGCGATCTCCCAGCTGCCGTGGTTCGTCCTGTACGTGCGCCAGAGCGTCGGCGACGCGCTCGGCGACGACCCCGTGCGCGGCGCCCGCGCCCGCGGCCTCGCCGAACGCACCGTGCTGCTGCGGCACGCCTTCCGCTCCGGCATGCTGCCGGTGCTCACCCTCGTCGGCTCCCGCGTGCCCGAACTCATCACCGGCGCGCTGCTCGTGGAGACCGTCTTCAGCTGGCCGGGCATCGCCGCGGCCACCGTGGGCGCCGCCACCTCCGTGGACTTCCCGCTGCTCGCCGCGCTCACCGCGCTCGCGACGGCCGCCGTCCTGCTCGGCAACCTCCTCGCGGACCTGCTGTACGGGCTCGCCGACCCCAGGGTGGGATTCGATGGCTGAGACCACCTGGCGCCCGGCCTCCGCGCGCGCCGCGCGCACCTCGGCCGCCGCCACGCGCGCGTGGCGCGTGTGGAGCTCCGCCGCGATCGTCGCGGCCGTCGTGCTCGCCGTCCTGATCGTGCCGCCGGTCGTCGACCTCGACGAGCAGGCCGTGCACCTCGCGGACAAGCTCCTCCCGCCGTCCCTCGCCCACCCCTTCGGCACCGACGACGTGGGCCGCGACCTGCTGGTGCGCTGTGTGTACGGGCTGCGCGTCTCGCTGCTCGTCGGCGTGGTCGCCGCCGTCGTGGCCACCGTCGTCGGCACCGCGGTGGGCGCGCTCGCCGCCGCCTGCGGCGGCTGGGTGGACCGGATCGTGATGCGCGTCGTCGACGTCTTCGCGTCGGTCCCGCACCTGCTGCTCGGCATCTTCATCGTCGCGATGTTCCGGCCCGGCGTCTGGCCCGTGGTGATCTCCGTGGGGCTCACCCACTGGCTGTCCACCGCCCGCATCGTGCGCGCCGAGGTCCTGTCGCTTCGCTCCCGCCCCTACGTCGACGCGGCGATCTCCGGCGGCGCCTCACGCTGGCGCGTGACCGTGCGCCACCTGCTGCCCGGGGTGCTGCCGCAGGCCGGGCTCGCCGCCGTCCTGATGGTGCCGCACGCCATCTGGCACGAGTCCGCGCTGTCCTTCCTCGGCCTCGGCCTGCCCACGCACCAGGCGAGCCTCGGCACGCTCGTGCAGGGCGCCCGCAGCTCGCTGCTCGCGGGCGACTGGTGGCCCACGCTCTTCCCCGGCCTGTTCATCATCGTGCCCACCCTGGCGATCGCGGGCCTTGCGGGCGCCTGGCGCGAGCGGATCAACCCGCGCCGCCGATCGGAGCTGATGCTGTGACCGCCGCGTCCAGGCCACCCGTGCTCTCCGTACGAGGGCTCTCCGTGCGCTTCCGCATGCGCGGCGGCGGCCACGTCGCCGCCGTCACCGACGCCCGCTTCGACCTCGCGCCGGGCGAATGCCTCGCCCTGGTCGGCGAGAGCGGCTGCGGCAAGTCCGTGCTCGCCTCCGCCCTGCTCGGCCTCCTGCCCGGCAACGCCGAGACCGCGGGGGCCGCCCTGCTCGGCGACCTCGACCTGCTCACCGCCGACGAGCGCACCCTGGCCCGCACCGTGCGCGGCCGGCGCGTCGGCCTCGTCCCGCAGAGCCCCGCCGCGCATCTGACGCCCGTACGCACCGTGCGCTCCCAGCTGGAGGAGACCCTGCGGGAGCTGACGGGGGTGCGCCGCCCCGCGCTGCGCGCGGCCGCGGAGGCGGCGGCCGAGCGCGCCTCCTTCCCCGTCGGCCACCTCGACCGCTACCCGCACCAGCTGTCCGGTGGCCTCGCCCAGCGCGCCGCCACCGCGCTCGCCCTGATCGGCGACGCGCCGCTGCTCCTGGCCGACGAGCCCACCACAGGGCTTGACCGCGAGCTCGTCGACCGCACCGTCGACGAGCTGCGCCGCCACGTCGGCGCCGACCGCGCGCTGCTCCTGATCACCCACGACCTGGCCGCCGCCCGGCGCATCGCCGACCGCGTCGCCGTCATGTACGCGAGCCGTGTCGTCGAGATCGCCGCCGCCGAGGCGTTCTTCGGCGAGCCCGGACCGCGCCACCCGTACGCGCGCGGCCTCCTGGACGCCCTGCCCGAGCGGGAGTTCACCCCGATCCCCGGCATGCCGCCCGAGCTGTCCGCGCTCCCCGAGGGCTGCGCCTTCGCGGCCCGCTGCGCGCGGGCCGACGAGAGCTGCGCGACCCGCCCCGCGCTCACGGCGGGCGTCGCCTGCCACCACCCGGTCACCGCCGCGCTGGAGGCGCCCCGTGCTTGAACTGCGCTCCCTGACCGCCGGGTACGACCGCCGCGACCCCGTCGTACGGGACGTCAGCCTCACCCTCGCGCCCGGCGAGTCCGTGGGCCTGCTCGGCCCCAGCGGCTGCGGCAAGTCGACCCTCGCCCGGGTCGCGGCCCTGCTGCACCGGCCGGACGCGGGCCAGGTGGTCATCGACGGCGAGGCCGCGCGCGGCTGGCGCCACCGGGCCCCGCGCGCCCAGCGCACCGCGTTCGGCGTGGTCTTCCAGCAGCCCCGGCTCTCCGCCGACCCGCGCCTGACCCTCACCCAGCTGATCGCGGAGCCCCTGCGGGCCACCGGCCGCGCCGCCGGGGCCGCCGACCGCGTGGCGGAGCTGGCCCCCGCCGTCGGCCTGGGCGCCGACCTGCTCGGCCGCCGCCCGCACGAGGTCAGCGACGGCCAGCTCCAGCGGGCCTGTCTGGCCCGCGCCCTGGTCCTGCGGCCCCGCTGGCTGATCTGCGACGAGATGACGGCGATGCTCGACGCGTCCACGACGGCCGCCCTGGTCGCCGCCGTGGAGGAGTACCGGGCCGCCACCGGGGCCGGGCTGCTCGCCGTGGGGCACGACAAGGTGCTCCTGGAGCGGTGGTGCGACCGGACGGTGCACTGGGACGAGCTGACCGGCGGGTCGGTGCCCTAGGGCCGCTTCAGGCGGCGTGCGCGCTGCTGACGTACCCTGTTCGGCCGAACCTCGTGGCCGGCGATGAGTTTCCCCGCTTGCCTCCGTCTCACCTTGTGCATACCAAGGAAGCGGAGGCACGGGATGAGCAGGACCACTCACATCACACAGGTGGCCACGGTCGGGATGCGCGTCACCGACCAGCAGAAGGCAATCGAGTTCTACGTCGATGAGCTCGGCTTCGAGGTGCGCCGGGACGTCCCCTTCGGCGACGGGCGCTGGATCGAGGTGGCGCCGCCCGGGGCGACGACGACTGTCGCGCTCGTTCCCGAAGGCGTCCCGGCCGGGATCCGTCTGACGACCCGGGACGCCGACGCCGACCACGCGGACCTGCGCGCACGCGGCGTCGATGCGGATGCGGAAGTCCTGCGGACGGGGCCCGCGGTGCCGCCCATGTTCGCTGTGCGTGACCCCGACGGCAACGACCTCATCCTCATCGAAGGCTCCTGAACAGGTGGTGTCCGTGATGGACAAGCAGTTCACCGCAACCCTGCAAAAGAGCCCGAACTACGGCGGCTGGACCTACGTCGTGTGGCCCGAGTCAGCCGCGTTCTTCGGCACCCGCGGCCTGGTGAAGGTCCGGGGCACGATCGACGGCCATCCGTTCCGGAGTTCGTTCATGGCCCTGGGGGACGGGACGCACAAGCTGCCGGTGAAGGCGGAGGTGCGCAAGGCGATCGGCAAGGAGGAAGGGGACACCGTGACCGTCCACCTGCAAGAGCGACTCAACGCCTGACATCAGGAACGATCACTCCGTACCCGGGCCCTCCCCGACGGCGCGAGGCCGGCCCGGCCGGATGCCGGTTGCTCGCGTCGGGCCACCACGGAGACGCGGGCAACCTCACCCACGAGCCTCCTGGCCGGCCGGACCCTCTGCCCACATCCCGCGCGTCAGACCGTGACCAGCGTGACCTCGGTCGCCTTCACGCTCGTGTACACCGGGGTGCCGTCGGCCAGGCCCAGTTCGGCCGCCGCCTGCGGGGTGATCTCGGCGACGAGGTCCGGCGCCTTCTCGGCGGTGACCAGGACCCGCAGCCTGCTGCCCACCGCGGTGATCTCCCGGACCGTGCCGTGCCAGACGTTGCGCGGGCTGCCCTCGGGGTGCTCCAGGTGCAGCGACACCGCCTCGGGCGGGATGACCGCGAGGGCCGGCGTGCCCTCGCCGAGCGGGTCGGCGGCCACCAGACGCCCGCCGTCGGCGAGCAGCAGCGTGCCGTCCCCGGTGCCCGTCCCGGCGAGGGCGTTGCTCCCCAGCATGCGGGCCACCCAGGGGGAGCGGGGGCGCCGGGTGACCTCGGCGGGCGAGGCGTCCTGCAGGGCCCGCCCGTCCTCCAGGACAAGGACCCGGTCGGCCAGCGAGACCGCCTCGACCGGGTCGTGGGTGACGAGCAGACAGACCCCGCCGAAGCCGGCCAGATGCGTGCGCAAGGTGTGCCGGACGTGGGCCCGCGTCGTCTGGTCCAGGGCGGCCAGCGGCTCGTCGAGCAGCAGCAGCCGCGGGTGCGGCGCCAGGGCCCTGGCGAGGGCGACGCGCTGGGCCTGGCCGCCGGAGAGCTGGGCGGGCCTGCGGTGCGCGAGGTGCCCGACGCCGAGCCGGTCGAGCCAGAGCCGCGCCCTGCGGCGGGCCTCGGCGCGCGGCACCCCTTGGGCGCGCAGGCCGTAGGCGGTGTTGGACAGGGCGCTCAGGTGCGGGAAGAGCGCGCCGTCCTGGGGCACCCAGGCGACGCCGCGCCGGTGCGGCGGCAGCGCGCTGACGTCCGCCGCGCCGAGGCGCAGCCGGGCGTGGGCGCGGGGGGTGAGCCCGAGCAGGGCGCGCAGGAGGGTGGTCTTGCCCGCGCCGTTCGGCCCGACGACGGCGATGGTGGTGCCGGGCTCGGCCGTCAGCGTGAGCTCGGTGAAGCCGGTGACGTCCGCGTGCAGGGGCCAGCGCTCCCGCGCGGCCTCGGCCGGGACGGGCCCGGTCGCTTCCGGTGCGCCGGTGGGCTCGTCGGGCAGGGGCGCGGAGCCGCCGCGGGGGCGCGCCGCGCGGTCGGTCGTCCCGCCCGTCCAGCGCCCGCGCAGCGCGATGAGGACGGCCATGGCGATCACGAGCAGCAGCAGCGACACGGAGGTCGCGGCCTCGGGCTGGTCCTGGAGCAGCAGATACACCTGGAGCGGCAGCGTCTGTGTGGTGCCCGGCAGATTGCCCGCGAAGGTGATGGTCGCGCCGAACTCGCCGAGCGCCCGCGCCCAGGTGAGCGCGGCCCCGGCGGCGAGCCCGGGCGCGACCATCGGCAGCGTGACGGTGAAGAACACCCGTACCGGCGAGGCGCCGAGGGAGGCCGCGGTCTCCTCGTACGAGAGGCGCATGCCCGCGAGGGTGCCTTCGAGGCTGATGATCAGGAACGGCATGGCCACGAACGTGGCGGCCACGACGGCCCCGGACGTGTGGAACGGCAGGACGATCCCGAAGGTGTCCTCCAGCCAGGGCCCGAGCAGCCCGCGCCGCCCGAAGCCGAGCAGCAGGGCGACCCCGCCGACGGTGGGCGGAAGCACCATGGGCAGCAGCACGAGCGAGCGCACCAGGGCCTTGCCGGGGAACGGCACGCGCGCGAGCAGCCAGGCCAGCGGCACCCCGAGGACCAGGGAGAGGCCGAGCGCCCAGAAGGACACGTACAGCGAGAGCTTGAGCGCCTCGGTCACTCCGGGGCTGCTCAGATGCGTCCCGAGGTCGCCCCACGCGGTCCTGCTGAGGATGCCGACGAGCGGCAGCAGCAGGAACGCGACGGCGAGGAGCGCGGGCACGGCCAGGGTGAGCGGCGGGCGCGCACCGGCTCCACGGCGTGTTCTCATCGGGGATTCCCAGGTCGGTGCGCGGGGGCTACGGCTTCTGGAAGCCCGCGTCCCGCAGGATCTTCTGTGCCTCGGCGGAGTTCAGCCACGTGACGAACGCGGCCGCGGCGGCGGTGTGCTCGGACGTCTTGAGGGTAGCGGCCGGGTACTCGGCGATCGCGTTCTGGCCGTCGGGGATGTCGACGCCCTCGGCCTTGCCGTCGGCGGCCTGGACGTCCGTCTTGTAGACGAGGCCGGCGTCGGCCTCGCCGAGCTCGACCTTGGACAGGACGGCACGGACGTTGGGCTCCTGGGAGACCGGCTTCACGTCGACCTTCTGCTGGTCGAGGATCTGCTCGCTGTAGCGGCCGACCGGCACCTCGGGCGCGGCGAGGACCACCTTCAGATCCTTGTCGGCGAGGTCCTTGAGCTGCCCGACCTTCTTGGGGTTGCCCTTGCCGGTGGCGATGACCAGGCGGTTCTTGGCGATCACGGTCGGCGTGCCGGTGTCGGACCTGAGGCCGTCCATCGTCTTGGTGTCGGCGGTGACCAGCGCGTCGGCCGGGGCGCCCTGGCGGACCTTGGCGGCCAGTTCCTGCGAGCCCTCGAAGGAGAAGGTGATCTTCGTGCCGGGGTGCGCGTCCTCGTAGGCGGCGCCCGCGGTCTTGAACACGTCGGTGAGGGAGGCGGCGGCGAGGACGGTGAGGTCGGCCTTCTGCCGCGTGCCGCCGTCCTTCTTGCCGCCTTCGTCCTTCTTGTCGTCGTCGCTGCCGCACGCCGTCAGCGGCAGGAGCAGGGCGGCGGTGACGAGCGCGGCGGCGGCACGCCGCTTGGTGATCACGGTGTTCATGCGGTGGGGCTCCTCTTGCTGCGGACGGTGCGGGGCCGCCCGGGAGAACGGAACGACGCGGTGACCGGGGACGGGCGGTGCCGCTGGGGACGGATGGATCAGACGCGGTCGATGGGCACGCCGGTGGACTTCACGCGGGCGGTGGCCTGCCTGCCGACCTCCAGGCCGAGTTCCTCGACGGCTTCGCGGGTGAGCAGGGACACGAGCCGGTGGGGCCCCGTCTGGATCTCGCCCTCCGCCTGACCGATGGTGTGGGATTGCATGTGCGACAAGATAGCCGTCTTCATCTTGCATTTACAGATATTGATGCGATTCTACGTGGCAGATGCAAGGTGCCTGGAGAAAGGGCCAAGCGGCCGTCCGCCCGGCCTCGTCGCGCCCCCCGGCGCCGTCCGCCCCGGCATCGTCATGCCCCGCACGTCGCGGGCGGCGGCAAGGGGCCGGCCCGCGAGGCCGCCGGATCGCCTGGGCCGAGGCGGGCCGCTGTCGGCTCGGCGCACCGTCGACGCGCGCACGAAGGGCGGTGCCCGGCCGCTGGGCGAGCGGCGCGGGGCGGGCCGCGGGCGCGGTGAACTGAAGGCGTCGATCACGCCAACTCCCAGGCCAGAAGGGTTCTTCGGAGTGGTCGGAGGCCATACTCACTGAGGCTCCGGCCGATTCCCGTCCCCACTTTCGCCCTTTCGGGAGGTACTCCATGGCCCTCGTCACCCGTCGCAGAGCCCTGACCACCCTCGGCGCGGCCGTCGCGACGGCCGTCGCCGCGCCCGGGATCGCCCACGCGACCGACCCCGTGCCGGGCACCCGTCCGCTCGCGCACGGCCGGCACCCCCGCACCCGCCCCCTCGCACAGGCCCACGCGCACAACGACTACGAGCACCCCCGGCCCCTCCTGGACGCCCTCGACCACCGCTTCACCAGCGTCGAGGCCGACGTCTTCCTCGTCGGCGGACAGCTCCTCGTCGCCCACGACCCGGCGGACCTCGACCCGAGCCGCACCCTGGAGTCGCTGTACCTGGAGCCCCTCGCGGCCCGCGTCCGTGCCCACCACGGCTCCGTGTACCGCCACTGGCACGGCCAGTTCCAGCTCCTGATCGACCTCAAGACCGAGGGCGCGTCGACGTACCGCGAGCTGGACCGCCATCTGCGGCCCTACCGGCGCCTGTTCACCACGTACGCGCACGGCAAGGTCCGCCGCTCCGCGATCACGGCCGTGGTCTCCGGCGACCGCGCGGCCCGCCCGGTGATGGAGGCGCAGCCGGTGCGCCGCGCCTTCTACGACGGCCGCCTCGCCGACCTCGGCGGCCCGGCGCCCGCCTCCTTCGCCCCGCTCATCAGCGACAACTGGTCCCTGAACTTCACCTGGAACGGCGTCGGCCCGATTCCGCCCGCCGAGCGCGCCAGGCTGCGGGGCATCGTCTCCACCGCCCACAAGCGCGGGCAGCGCGTCCGCTTCTGGGCCACGCCCGACCTGCCGGGCCCGGCCCGCGACGCGGTCTGGACCGAACTCCTCGACGCCGGTGTCGACCACCTCAACACCGACGACCTCGCGGGCCTCCAGGCGTTCCTCGACGCCCGCCGCGGCTGACGGCCCGCACGGCGACGTCCCCCGCACACCACTCGTCCGGCGGACACGCCGCTCACCCGGACAAACCCTCCGCTACGCCACACTTGCCGCCGAAAGCCACGGTGTCGGCGTGGCGGAGGAGGTCCGTGATGTTCCTTTCGATCTCGGTGGGGCTGCTGCTCCTGATCATCGCGGTGGTGCTGCTGCGCAGCGGGGGCATGAAGGTCTCGCACGCCGTGGTCTGCGGTCTGCTGGGCTTCTACCTCGCGGGCACGAGCGTGGCGCCGACCATCCACGACGGCCTGACGGCCACGGCGGACATCGTCAGCGGCATCCGGCCGTGACCGCGCCGGAGCCCGGTGCCGGGTGAGCGTTGCGGCCCCGTGAACAACTTCCGCACGCGCATGGACACTTCACGAGGCCGGTCCTAGCTTCGGCGCATGCCTCGTCTGACCCGTACGCTCCGACCCCGTACGCTCGTGGGCCGCGTCCTCGCCCTGGCCCTCGGGGCCACGGCCCTGACCCTGCCCGCCGCGCAGGCGGACGAGATCCCCAAGGCGCCGGGGCACCGGCTCGTCGCCCCGTACACGGGAGCGCCCGCCACCGCCGCGCCCGTCCCCGGGGACCCGCCGCCCCAGCACCCCCACCTCGCCCCGAACGGGCGCAGCGGCATGCACGCCGACGCGGCGGGCAGCGGCACATATCCGTGGCACGGTCCGCTCGGCCGCGCGCCCGAGGTCGGCAGCGAGAAGATGGCCGCGCTCGGCGGCGAGTGCGCCACCGTCACCTTCGACCGCGACGGCCGGATCGTCACTGTGTGCGGCACCTTCTCCGGCTTCCTGGTCAAGCTGCTCGACCCGCGCACGCTGCGTACGCTCGCCGAGTACAAGCTGCCGCAACGCCCCTCCACCGTCGAGGCGATCACGCGCCTCGACTTCTCCCGGATCTTCAAGGACACGTCCGGCGGCGCGTACTCCTACCTCGACGACAAGGACCGCCTCGTGCTCGCCGACTCGCGCCAGCACGTCGTACGGCTCGCGCACGAACGCACCGACGGCGGCGGGTGGCGCTTCGTCGTCGACAAGGACTGGGACCTGACCGCGCACGTCCCGCACGACTGCGTCAGCTGGACGAACCTCCACCCCAGCGGCGAGTGCGACCCGGTCACCTCCGTGCAGCCCGACTGGGACGGCCGCATCTGGTGGGTGACCCGACAGGGCCGCGTCGGCACCGTCGATCCGAAGACCGGCGCCATACGGTCGACGAGACTGCGCGGCGAGGAGATCCAGAACTCGTTCTCGGTCGCCGAGGACGGCGTGTCGATCGTCTCCGACCACGCCCTGTACGGCTTCGAGGCCGCCGCCGACGGCACGCCGGAGGTCACCTGGCGCCAAACCTACGACCGGGGCACCGGCACCAAACCCGGCTCCGTGAACCAGGGTTCGGGCACCACCCCCGACCTCTTCGGCACGGCGGAGAAGTACGTCGCCATCACCGACAACGCCGACGACCGCATGCACGTCCTCGTCTACCGGCGCGGCGCCGGCGTCCCCGAGGGTCGCCGCCTGGTCTGCTCGGTCCCCGTCTTCGGGTCCGGCGCGTCCACCACCGACAACTCGCTGATCAGCTACGGCAACAGCCTCGTCGTCGAGAACAACTACGGTTACGAGAACATCACCTCGCTCACCCTCGGCCGCAGCGTCGTCGGCGGCGTCACCCGCGTCGACGTCCGCGGTGACGGCAGCGGCTGCGACACGGTGTGGCAGAGCCGGGAGCGCTCCCCGTCCACCGTGCCGAAGCTGTCCACCACCAACGGACTGCTCTACCTCTACACCAAGGACCCCCACCCCCTGGGCATCGACGCCTGGTACCTGACGGCCGTCGACTTCCGCACCGGCCAGACCCGCTGGAAGCGGCTCGCCGGGACCGGTGTCGTGTACGACAACAACTGGGCGCCCGTGACGCTCGGGCCCGACGGCACCGCGTACGTGGGTGTCTTCAACGGCCTGGTGGCCGTGCGGGACGCGGGGGAGTGAGGGCGGCGGCCCCCTACGCGCGGGAGAAGACCCCGATGCCGTTGGGCACCGGGCGCTCCGCGCCGCCGCTCGGATGGTTGCGCACCGAGACGGCGGGCGCGCCCGGCTCCCGGGCGGCCAGCGTGCTGGAGCCGCCGCCGTCGAGGCTGAAGCCGTCCTCGGCGCCCAACTCCCGCAGGGACGCGGCCACTTCGGCGATCGTCAGGCCGCCACGGAACTCGGGCGCGCCGTCGAGCGCGAGCAGGACCAGACGGCGGCCCCCCTCGTCGATCCCGGCGGCCGTGCGCACGGCGGACGTCCGGTCGTCGAGGCCCGGCAGCGGCGCCCCGTCACGCAGCAGCGGATAGCCGCCGACGACGAAGCGGTACGGGGTGTCCGACACCGACGGCACGAGCCGGTGGCGCACGTGCACGGGGTCGCCGGACGCCAGCTTGCGCAGCTGCTGCGCGCCCGCCTCCCGGCCCACGAGCACCGTCGTCCCCGCGGCGATGGCGCCGCGGCCGGGGGTGTCGGCCACGGCGGCGACCCGCCCGCCGCGCACCGTCACCTCGTAGGTGTCCGTGCTGCACGGCGCGCCCCGGTCGGTGTCGGTGCCGCAGGTCGCCCGCACGCGCGAGGTGGTGCCCCAGTCGCTGGTGAACGCGCCCACCGAACCCACCGGCAGCGCGTACTGGTTGAGCCCGCCGAGCGGAAGCCGCGCCTCGCGGGTGCGCACGCTGCCGTCGAGGGTCAGACGGTCCAGACGGGCCCTGCGGTCGACGCCCACGCCGATGACGTCCTCGGTGGTGGTGCCCGGGGGCAGGGCCGGGCCGAAGCGCTGGCCGTTCGGGACGGCCGCCTTGAGGGTGTGCCCGGCGGCGACGGCGGGGCCGACGGGCGCGCCGGTCGCCTCGACGCCGGGGTGCTGGGTCTCGGTGATGTTGAAGAAGTCGCCGTTGACCCCGGCGACCGCGCCCGCCTCGTCGGCCAGCGTGGACACGGGCTGCCGGGCGCCGACCGCGCCCGGGTACAGCAGCCCCACGCGGACGCCCGGGTGGCGCAGATCGACGTCGAGGACGTGTGCGTGCGCGGTCCCGCGCGGCGTCGGGATGTCGTAGTCCCGGTACTCCACGCCCGGCGCGATCTCGGTGACCGCGGGCGCGGCCCCCGGAACACCGCTGGCCGGTGCCGCCCCGAGGAGGGCGGCACCGGCCAGGGTGCCGAGGGCCGTCAGCGCGGCGAACGCGCCGCGCACCGCTCTGAAGCGTCTGCTGCCTTGCCCGCGTCGTGTCACGGATCCCCCTCGGGTCGGCTGGGCCGTCCAACTGTCCCAGCAGTAGGGGGAGTTCACCAGACGGCGATGACAGGGCTAGGCGCCCACGAGCCGCGAACGGATGAGGAAACGGACGCCTTCGGGGGCCTCCAGCGAGAAGCCGCTGCCGCGCCCCTCGACGACGTCGACGATGAGACGGGTGTGACTCCACACCTCGTACTGGCTCTTGGACATCCAGAACCGTACCGGCTCCGCCACGCCGTCCACGGTCAGCGACGCGAGCAGCACGTCGGAGTCACCCGTGCGGAACTCCCCCTCCGGGTAGCACATGGGCGCGCTGCCGTCGCAGCAGCCGCCGGACTGGTGGAACATCAGCGGGCCGTGGGCCGACCGCAGCCGCCGCAGCAGTTCGGCGGCCGCGGGGGTCAGCTCCACGCGCGGGGTGTCGGCCATGGCCGGTCGGCCTCCTCCGGGTCACGGGTCACCGGGCGGTGGCCCGGACGGGCCAGTCAACACCGCCGGAGGTTGCGAGGAGGTTGCAGCCGGGCGCCCCGCGGCACGCCCCACTCGGGCCACCGGCGCTACGTCCGGCCGGGGCCGCCGCTGCCGAAGGCCCCGCTGGAGCCGGGGGTCCAGCGCTTGGGCTCCTGGTCGTCGCTCGGCTTGCTGCCGACCGTGCCCCCGCCCTTGAGCTGGTGGGGCGTCAGGCTGCCGCCGTCCCGCGGGACCTCGTCGGGCTCGCGCCGCTCCCGGACCTCGCGGACCGGACCGCCGTCCGGCAGCCGGGGCTGCTCCTCGGGACGCGGCCGGTCCGGCTCCCTCCTGCGCACCCGGATGCCGAGCCAGACCGCCCACGTCAGCGCCGCGACGATGAGCAGGCCGAGCCCGAAGGCCAGGAAGGCGCTCGCGGAGGGCGAGGCCGCGAGCGGGGAGCCGCCCGGCGCGGCCAGTGCGATCGGTGCGTTCTGCGTCGTCATGGGCGCCGGGTACCCGCGAACGCGCCGCGTACCCGGAACGCGTCAGCGGGTGCGCAGCGCGAACGTGTGCCCGGCCGGGTCGGAGTAGAGCCGCACCTCGCGCACCCCGTCGCGCTGGGTGTCCACCGGCCGGGCACCGCCCGTGATGGCCGCGCGCTCGGCCTCGTCCATGTCGCCCTCGGCGACGAGCAGTTCCAGATGGGTCTGGTGGGCGTCGTCGGGCCGCGGCCAGCTGGGCGGCGCGAAGCCGGTGTCGCGCCGGAAGCCCAGGCGCGTACCGGACGCTCCGACGGTCTCGAACCGGTCGGCCTGCGGGTTGTAGGTCACGTCCTCGCCCAGGAGACCGGCGTAGAACTCGGCCAGTTGCTCCGGTTCGCCGCTGTCGAGCACAAGGATCGCCGTTTCCACTGTGGCCATGGTGCCCCTCGTTTCGCGGTGGATGTTTCGGTGGGCGGTGACCGGCGGATCCGGGTTTGCCGGTGGCCCGCCGGGGGACTCGCAGCCCCGGCTGGGAAGCCACGGGGAGTGAGGAACCTTGGGCGCGGGGTACGGGCCCCCGCCCAAGGCCCCGGCGGGCTTCCGCCAGGAGGCCGTCCGCCGTACGGCCCGCACGACTGCCCCACTCCGCGAACAGCCGGACCTGCATGGTCGCGGGTGCCCTGACGACCGGGGCGGAAACGTCCACCGCTGTGCCCGGCCCCCGGACGCCGCCACGACTGCCGGGCGCGTTCCAGGGAACCCGGGGACGCGGAACGGACTTCTGCCGAAGGAAAGCGGAGCTATGGAGATCTCAGGGCTCATCAGTGCGATCGTGATCGGCGCCGTCATCGGGATCCTGGGGCGGCTCGTCGTCCCCGGGCGGCAGCGCATCGGCGTCCTGTGGACCATCGTCGTCGGCATCGTCGCGGCGCTCATCGGCACCGCCATCGCCTCGGGCCTGGACGTCGCCGACACCAAGGGCGTCGACTGGACGGAGTGGCTCATCCAGATCGGCCTCGCCGCGCTCGGCGTGGCGGCGCTCTCGCGGGTCAAGCTGCGGCGCTGACCGGCCCGGCACGCCCGCGGCCCCTTCCGGCCGGTCCGCCCGGCGCCGACTATCCTGGGCGGCACGGCCGGCCCCGTACGCGGGGGACGGCCGCACGGCGGTGGGGCCCGCCGTACCCCAACCGCGGTGACGACGCCGCCGACGGTCCCTGCTTGTGAGGACACGCGCCCGCACACTCCCGGGCGGCGCACGAGTGGGAGACGTACGACCGGATGACAGCACCGCGCGACCGGACCGCAGGGCCCGAACCCATCGACCCGGACCTCGACGTCCCGGCGCCCGCCGGGCACGCGGGACCGGCACCCGGCCAGGCGCCCGTGCTCGTCGCGGTGGCGGCGGGCGGCGCGGCGGGCGCGGCGGCCCGCTACGGCGCGGGACTGCTGTGGCCCACCGGGACGGACGCCTTCCCCTGGACCACGCTGGTGGTGAACGCGCTCGGCTGCGCGGTGATCGGCGTGTTCCTGGTCCTGGTCACGGAGGCGTGGAGCGTCCACCGCCTGCTGCGGCCCTTCTTCGGCACGGGCGTCCTCGGCGGCTTCACCACGTTCTCCACGTACGCGATCGACATCCAGCGGCTGCTCGGGGACGGCCACGCCCGGATCGCGCTCGCCTATCTGGCCGCCACCCCGGCGCTGGCGCTCGTGGCGGTGTGGACGGCGGCGGCGACGACCCGCCGCGTGCTCTCCGGGAGGCGACGATGAACTGGGTGTTCGTGCTCACCGGGGCCGCCGTCGGCGCGCCCCTGCGCTATCTGACGGACCGGGCCGTCCAGAGCCGCCACGACTCCGTCTTCCCCTGGGGCACCTTCACGGTCAACGTGGTGGGCTGTCTGGTCCTGGGCGTCCTCAGCGGCGCCGTCACCTACGGCGCCGCCTCGCACTCCGCGCAACTGCTCGTCGGCACCGGCCTGTGCGGGGCGCTGACCACGTACTCCACCTTCTCGTACGAGACCCTGCGCCTGGCCGAGACCGGCGCGCGGTTCCTGGCCGCGGCCAACGCGGCGGCCAGTGTGGTGGCGGGGCTCGGCGCCGCGGTCACCGGCGCGGCGGTGGCCCGGGCGGTCTGGGGCTGATGCCCGCGGGGCCGGGCGGGGCGCCCCCCTGTGAGCGCCCCGCCGGTGACCGGTGTCAGCAGGTGCGGCCCACGTAGTGGGCGCCCTGGATCTTGTCGGCGGAGCCCAGCCAGGTCTTGCCGGGCGCGACGCACCGCTCGTAGTCCGGGGCCAGGGCGACCCTGACCTTGATCACCACACGGGAGCCGTCCGACGTGCAGTGCCGGTAGTAGGCGTCGGAGCTCGTCTCGAAGAAGCCGCACGGATCGGCGGCCGCCGGGCTCGCGGAGACGGTCACCACCCCGAACGACGTCAGCGCGAGAGCGGCCGAACCGAGGGCGCCGATCACCTTGCGACGGATACGCACCAGAGGACTCCTCAAGAGGAAGGGGCCGGAAGAGGCCGGAAGAAGGGGTCCGGACCAGCCGCGCGAGCGGCCGCCGGACCCCGGTCGTCGGCCCCGAGGATCGCCGCCGCGCCCCGCCCCGGACGGGCGAACGCGAGGGGCTCACCTGGTGGATCGTTTCCGCTTGGGCCGATCGAGTGATCGATGAGGGAACGTCATCGTCCGTAAGGATCAGGCCATTCGGTGGCGGGCGTCACAACTCGCCGCCCTGGCGCGGCCGGTGGCGGCGGGCCTACGATGCGTGTGCTCCGGCCGTGGCGGAACGTGCGGCCGAGGGCACACGGACAACTGAATGCGTACGCGACTGGGGAAAGCCGGTGAGACTCCGGCACTGACCTGCAACCGTGTGCGGCACGCCTCGGCGTGACCGCGAGTCGGGCTGCCCAGCGTGGCACGTGCACTGCTTCTCACTGTCATGGTCTGCAGCGTGGAGCCCAGAGCCCGTCACCGGTTCTACGGCCCCCTGCCGCTTCCTTCCTGGAACGCGCGTAGGGGTTTTTCGTGCGGCACCGGCGGCCCGTGGCGCGGGGTCCTCGTGCGACCCCGAACCGAAGGGCCCCCACGACATGGCCGGTGCGATCCGCGCGTCCGCCGCCGCGCTCGGGCTGTTGCTCGCGTCGGCCGTACTCGGCGTCGGCCCCGGCCCGGCGACGCCCGCCGCCGCGGTGGACACCGGGCGCGGCCACGGAGGCTTCTGCAAGGCGGGCGAAGGCGTCACCGTCGTCGTGGACTTCCGGGAGCTCGGCGGGACCACCCTGGTGCGGTGCGCCGTCGGCTCCCAGCGGACCGGCCTCGCCGCGCTCAAGGACGCGGGCATCCAGGTCACCGGCACCAACCGCTGGGGCGAGTCCTTCGTCTGCCGCCTGGAGGGAAGGCCGAACGCCGACCGCGAGCCCTGCGTCGACACCCCGCCCGCCAAGGCCTACTGGTCCTACTGGCACGCCTCCAACGGCGGCCGCTGGACCTACAGCCAGTACGGGGCGACCTACCGCACCCCGCCGAAGGGCAGCTTCGAAGGCTGGTCGTTCTCCCTCGACCGGGACCAGGGCGAGGCCCCCGCGCCGCGCGTGGCACCCCGGCGCCCCGCCGCCCCCGGCAGCGGTGGCGGCGGGGGAGCGGGCGGCGGACATACGGGCGGCGGACATACGGGCGGCGGCAGGCCGGGCCCCGGAGCGCCCGACCGCGGCACCGCGCCCGACCGCCCGGACCGGGTGCAGCCGCCCGCCGGAGGAGGCACCGGCCCCGGCAACGGCGCCCGGCCGCCCGCCGACGGCGGCGGCCTGGCGAAGCCGCCCGGGCACCAGGACAAGAAGGACGGCGCCAAGGACGCCAAGGGCAAGCAGGGCAAGGACGCCGGGAAGGGCAAGGCCAAGGACACCGGCAAGAAGCAGCACGCCGAGCCGTCCCCGCCCGCCGGCTCCGGCTCGGGCCCCGCGCCGAAGCCGAGCGAGGCCGCCGACTGGACCGGCGGCGAGGACACGCGGACCGTGTCGGCGAGCAAGGACGAAGGGGTGCCCACCGGCACGGTCGTCGCTGCGGCCGCCGCCGTGGCCCTCGCCGTCGCCGGGGGAGTGACGGCCCGGCGCCGTCGCCGGCGCGCCTCGGGCGGTGCGCCGTGACCCGGCTCGCCCGGTCGGTCCACCCGGGCGCCTGGTGGCTGTGGGCGCTCGGCATGGCCGCCGCGGCGAGCCGCACTGCCAACCCGGTGCTGCTCGTCCTGATCCTGGCCGCGGTCGGCTTCGTCGTCGCCCAGCGGCGCGACGACGCGCCGTGGGCCCTGGCGTTCCGGATGTATCTGAGCCTCGGCGCCTTCATCGTCGTGATGCGCGTCGGCTTCCGCATCGTCTTCGGCGGCGGCCAGGGCGACACCGTCCTGTTCACGCTGCCGGAGGTGCCGCTGCCCGCATGGGCCGCCGGAATCCGCCTGTTCGGACCCGTGGCCGCCGAGCAGCTCCTCGGCGGTCTGTACGACGGGCTGCGGCTCGCCACCATGGTGGTGTGCGTCGGCGCGGCCAACGCCCTCGCCAACCCCAAGCGGATGCTCAAGGCGCTGCCCGGCGCGCTCCACGAGATCGGCACCTCCGTCGTCGTCACGCTCACCGTGGCGCCGCAGCTGGTCGAGAGCGTGCAGCGGGTGCGCAGGGCCCGGCTGCTGCGCGGCGGCACGGTCAAGAAGGGCTACCGCGGCATCGGCGCGCTGCGCGGCATCGTCGTCCCCGTCCTGGAGGACGCCATGAACCGCTCCCTGGCGCTCGCCGCCGCGATGGCCTCCCACGGCTACGGCCGCACCGGGCGCACTGCTCCGCGCACCCGACTGCTCACCGGCTCGCTGGTCATCGCCGGGCTGCTCGGCGTGTGCGGCGGCCTGTACGGCGCCCTGGGCGCGAGCACGCTGCCCTATCTGGGCACGCCGCTGCTGCTCGCCGGACTCGCCCTGGCCGTGGCCGGGTTCGTGCTCGGCGGACGGCGCGTCCTGCGCAGCACGTACCGGCCCGACCCGTGGCGCGGCGCCGAGTGGACCGTGGCCGCGTCCGGGCTCGCCGCGGGCGCGCTGATGTACGTCGTCTCCCGCACGGACGCGGCCTCCCTCTACCCCTCGCTCTCGCCCCTCGCCTGGCCCGAGGTGACCGTGCTCCCCGCGCTCGCCGCCCTGGCCGGGGCCCTGCCCGCCTGGCTCGCGCCCGCACCGCCGCGCGCCGCGCCCCGGCCGGGGGAGGCCGCCGCGTGATCCGCTTCGAGCACGTCACCCTCACCTACGCGGGCGCTCCCGAGCCCGCCCTGCGCGACGTCGACCTGACCATCGGCGAGGGCGAGCTGTGCCTGGTCACCGGGCGGACCGGCGTCGGCAAGTCGACCCTGCTCGGCGCTGTCAACGGCCTCGTGCCGCACTTCACCGGCGGACACCTCCAGGGCCGCGTCAGCGTCGGCGGCCTCTCCACGGCCGAGGCGCCGCCGCAGGAGTTCGCGCACGTCGTCGGCGTGGTCGGGCAGGACCCGCTCGCCTCCTTCGTGACCGACACGGTCGAGGAGGAACTGGCGTACGGCATGGAGCAGTTGGCCGTCCCCGCCGCCGTCATGCGCAAGCGCGTCGAGGAGACCCTCGACCTGCTCGGCATCGCCGAGCTGCGCCGGCGCGCGCTGCGCACCCTCTCCGGCGGGCAGCAGCAGCGCGTCGCCATCGGCTCCGTCCTCACCGCGCACCCCAAGGTCCTGGTCCTGGACGAACCGACGTCCGCGCTCGACCCCACCGCCGCCGAGGACGTGCTCGCCGCCGTCACCCGGCTCGTCCACGACCTCGGCACCACCGTCCTGGTCGCCGAGCACCGCGTGGAACGCGTGCTCCAGTACGCCGACCGGCTCGTGCACCTGACCGGCGACGGCCGGATCCGCGAGGGCGACCCGGCCGACCTGATGCGCGACAGCGACGTCGCGCCGCCCGTCGTGCGCCTGGGGCGGCTCGCCGGGTGGGAGCCGCTGCCGCTTTCGGTGCGCGACGCGCGCCGCAGGGCCGCCGCGCTGCGCACCCGGCTCACCGGCCACACCCCGGCCGCCGCCCCCGCGCCCCGGGGCGAGCCCTCCCTGAGAGCGCGGCGGGTCACCGTCGCGTACGCCGACACCGTCGCCGTACGCGAGCTGGACCTGGACCTGGCGGGCGGCGAGGTCACCGCCCTCATGGGCCGCAACGGCTCCGGCAAGTCCTCGCTCCTCTGGGCGCTCCAGGGCTCGGGGCCCCGCCACTCGGGGACGGTCGACGTGGGCGGCACCGACCCGGGGAAGGTCGCCGCCCGCAAAGCCCGCGCGCTCGTCGGGCTCGTCCCGCAGACCGCGAGCGACCTGCTCTACCTGCACACCGTGGACGCCGAGTGCGCGCAGGCCGACCGGGAGTCGGACACCGCCGACGGCACCTGCCGGGAGCTGCTCGACGCGCTCGCGCCCGGCATCCCGGGCGACCGGCACCCGCGCGACCTGTCCGAGGGACAGCAGCTCGCCCTCGTCCTCGCCGTCCAGCTCGCCGCCGCACCCGGCGTCGTCCTCCTCGACGAGCCGACGCGCGGCCTCGACTACCACGCCAAGGAGGCCTTCACCGGCGTCATCCGGCGCCTCGCCGCCGAGGGGCGCGCGGTCGTGGTCGCCACGCACGACGTGGAGTTCACCGCGCGGGCCGCCGACCGCGTCGTCGTCATGGCCGAGGGCGAGATCGTCGCCGACGGCCCGACGGCCGACGTGGTCGTCTCCTCACCCGCGTTCGCGCCGCAGGTCGCCAAGGTGCTGAGCCCCCAGGAGTGGCTGACGGTGGAGCAGGTACGGACCGCTCTGGAGGCCGTATGAGCACCCAGCGGCCATCCATGACAGGCCGTCAAGTACGCGGCGCCCGGCGGCTGCGCGTGCCCGTGCTGCCCCTCGGCGCGCGCACCGCCACCGTGCTCACCCTCGCGAGCCTCGCGGGGCTCGCCATGTTCTTCTGGCCGCTGTTCGCCGCGCCCCGGCCCGAGGGCGTCGCGCACACCGCCGACGCACCCCTCGTCTTCCTCCTGACGATGCCGGTGCTCCTCGCCGTCGTCCTCGCCGAGATGTCGTCCGGCGGCATCGACACCAAGGCCCTGGCCATGCTCGGCGTGCTCTCCGCCGTCAACGCCGGGCTGCGGCCCCTCGGCGCGGGCACGGCGGGCATCGAGACCGTGTTCTTCCTGCTGGTCCTCGCGGGCCGGGTGTTCGGCCCCGGCTTCGGGTTCGTGCTCGGCTGCACCTCGCTGTTCGCCTCGGCGCTGCTCACCGCGGGCGTCGGGCCCTGGCTGCCGTTCCAGATGATCGCCTCCGGGTGGATCGGCCTCGGCGCGGGGCTGCTGCCCAAGCGGGTGTCCGGGCGCGCGGAGATCGCGATGCTCGCCGCCTACGGCGTCGTCGTCGCGTACCTCTTCGGCTTCCTCCTGAACATGTGGTTCTGGCCGTTCACGGCGGGGCCCGACACCGACCTGTCCTTCGTGCCCGGCGCGCCGGTCGGCGAGAACCTGCACCGCTTCGCCGTCTTCACGCTTCTCACCTCCACCTTCGGCTGGGACACCGGCCGCGCGCTCACCAACCTCGTCGCCGTCGTCACGCTCGGCCCGGCGGTCCTCGCCGTCCTGCGCCGGGCCGCGCGCCGGGCCGCCTTCGGGGCGCCGGTGACACTGTCGGCGCCCGCCGCGCCGCTCTTGGACACCGAGGCCGCGCCCTCCTCCCCGCCCTTCTTCCGCAAGCACAAGGAGCTTCACCATGCCTCTGTCCGTACGGTCGAGAACGGCGGTGGGGATACCGGTGGCCGCGCTGGCCACGGTGCTCCTTCCGGTCACCGCCCACGCTGAGCCCGCGCCACCGGCGGCGGGGGCGGCGCCCGTCCCCAAGGCCCCGGCGAGCGCTGCCGCCACCTGGATGGCCTCGAAGCTGACCGACGGCTCCAACGCCAAGGGCGACCAGGGGCTGACCGCCGACGTGATCATGGGCCTGGCGTCGGCCGACACCGGCGGCGCCGTGCAGAAGAAGGCCACGGACTGGCTGGAGGCCAACGCGGGGGCCTACATCGAGAGCAAGGGCGGGCCCGGCACCGTCTTCGCGGGCGGCCTCGCCAAGCTCACCCTCGTCGCCGCCGTCGAGCACCGCGACCCGAAGGACTTCGGCGGCCGCGACCTGGTGAAGACCCTCACCGAACGCATGCAGGACAACGGCCGGTTCACCGACAAGAACCCCACCGGGGACGGCTCCCAGCAGTTCACCCAGTCCCTGGCGGTCCTGGCGCTCCAGCGCACCGGCGGAGCACCGGCGAAGGCCGTCGACTTCATCGCCGGGTCCCGCTGCCCGGACGGCGGCTTCCCGCTGGGCCTCGGCGCCACCCCCGCCACGTGCAAGTCCCACATGGACAGCACCGGCCTCGCCGTGCAGGCCCTGCTCGGGTCGGGCCGCACCGCCGCCGTGAAGCCCGCGCTCGACTGGCTGGTGAAGAACCAGCTGCCCGACGGGGGATTCCCCGACAACTCCATGGGCTCCGGCGCGAAGGCCAACTCCAACAGCACCGCCCTCGCCGTCCAGGCCCTCGCGGTCGGCGGGCGCACCGAGGCCGCAGCCAAGGGCGTCGCCTGGCTCAGGTCCCGCCAGGTGAACTGCTCGGCCCCGGCGAAGGACCGGGGCGCGGTCGGCTTCCTGGAACCGAAGGCCGACGGCATGGCCCTGCGCGCCACCGCCCAGGTCGTGCCCGCTCTCGCAGGCAAGTCCCTGGCCCAGGTGGACGCCGCCGACTCCGCTCCGGAGCTAGAGAAGATCACCTGCGTACCGGGTGGTGGCACCCCGGGCGGCGACGACGGCGGCACGTCCGGCGGCAACGGTGACGACGGCGGCACGTCCGGCGGCGGAAACGGCGGAAACGGCGGAAACGGCGGCGACGACGGTGACACCGGCGGCACCGGCGGTGACAACAACGGCGGTACCGGATCCGACGGCGGCACCGGCTCCGGGGGCGGCGGCGGGGGCGACGACACCACCATCGGCGGCTCGGACGACGACGCGACGGGCGGCGGCGGCAACACACCCGCCCCGCAGACCGGCTCCGGCGGCAGCGGCGACGTCGGCGGCTCCGGCGTGCAGCCCGTGGGCAACCCCGGCGGCAGCCTCGCCTCCACCGGCACCTCCCCCCTGCCGATGACGGCCACCGCGGGCGCCCTGCTCGCCGCCGGCGCGACGGCCGTCCTGGTGGCCCGGCGCCGCCGCCCCACCCCCTGAACCTCCCTCCCCAGCACCAGCAACTCCGCACCTACGCAAGGAGAACCATGAACAAGACCTCGACGCTGTCGCCCGTCCGAAGAGCCGCCCTCGTCGTCAGCGCCCTGGGCCTGGCCCTCGCCGTCACTCCGGTCGCCGACGCGGCGCCCGCGAAGGCGACCGCCAACACGGCGGTCAAGGTGACCGTCACCGTGAAGGGGCCCAACAGCACCCTCTTCAACGGCAGCGTCACCACCAAGGGCCACTCCGTGACCACGGCCACGGGCGGCACCCACAAGTGCGACGGCACCAACAACGAGGCCAACACCTCGGCCGGGCCCACCCCGACGGCCGCCCTCGACGACGCCGCCAAGAAGCAGGGCTTCACCTGGGACGGCACCTGGTACCCGTCCTTCGACGACTACTTCGTCACCACCATCGGCGGCCACAACGGCGGCAACGCGTACTACTGGAACATCGCTGTCAACGGCGAGGCCACCCAGGTCGGCGGCTGCCAGCTGCACATCAAGGCGGGCGACAAGGTCGCCTTCACCTGGACCAAGATCAACCCCTGATCCGCCGACGGAGGGTGACGGCCGCCGAGGCCGCCGCCCGCCCGCACCGCACGGGCCCGGCGCAGCGCACCGCGCCGGGCCCGCGCCTCACAACAGCGCCTCCTCGTCGAGCAGGCTCAGCAGATAGCGCCCGTACCCGCTCTTGAGCAGCGGGCCGCTCAGCGCGCGCAGGCGCGCGTCGTCGATGTAGCCGCAGCGCCACGCGACCTCCTCCACGCAGCCGATCTTCAGGCCCTGGCGTTCCTCGATGACGCGTACGTACTCCGACGCCTGGACCATCGCCGTGAACGTGCCGGTGTCGAGCCAGGCGGTGCCCCGGTCGAGGACCGTCACGGCAAGGGCGCCGCGGCGCAGGTACTCCTCGTTGACCCCGGTGATCTCCAGCTCGCCGCGCTCGCTCGGGCGCAGGCCCGCGGCGATGTCGACGACGCGGTTGTCGTAGAAGTACAGACCGACGGCGGCGTAGCGGGACTTGGGCTTGGCGGGCTTCTCCTCGATGGACAGGGCCGTGCCGTGCTCGTCGATCTCGACGACGCCGTAGGCCGTGGGGTCGGCCACGGGGTAGGCGAAGATGCGGCCGCCGTCGGGGGCGGTGTGCTCGCGCAGCTGCACGCCGAAGCTGCGGCCGTGGAAGATGTTGTCCCCGAGGATCAGGGCCACGGGCTCGCCGCCGATGAAGTCGGCGCCGATGAGGAAGGCCTCCGCGATGCCCCCGGGGCGGTCCTGCGCCCGGTAGGTGAGGCTCAGGCCGAGGTGCGAGCCGTCGCCGAGCAGCCGCCGGAAGTCGTCCTCGTCCTCGCGCGTCGTGATGACGAGGATCTCGCGGATTCCGGCCAGCATCAGCGTGGACAGCGGGTAATAGACCATGGGTTTGTCGAAGACCGGCATGAGCTGTTTGGAAACGGCCTGGGTGACCGGCCACAGACGGGATCCTGTGCCACCTGCAAGTATGATTCCGCGCATTGCTGACGGCGGGCCGGACGTTCTTACGGACCGGCCCTTTCCTCCCTTCCTGTTCGGGGTCCCTACCGCGGTACCCCCGTCCGTGTGTATCTTTTCTCCATGCGGATTATTGTGACGGGCGGTGCCGGTTTCATCGGGTCCGAATTTGTCCGGTCCATGTTGTTGGCGCCGGGCGCGGCGCGCGACATCCGTATCACGGTCCTGGACAAGCTGACGTATGCCGGAGTGCGGGAAAACCTGGACCCGGTCGCGGGCCATCCCCGCCACGCCTTCGTGCACGGGGACATATGCGACGGCGCGTTCCTCGACGAGGTGGTGCCGGGCCACGACGCGGTGGTGCACTTCGCCGCCGAGACCCACGTGGACCGGTCCATCACGGGCTCCGCCCCGTTCGTGACGACGAACGTCCTCGGCACGCAGCTGCTGCTCGACGCGGCGCGCCGGCACGGCGTCGGCCGGTTCCTGCACGTGTCGACCGACGAGGTCTACGGCTCGATCCCGGTCGGCTCCTGGTCCGAGGAGAGCCCGCTCGCGCCCAACTCGCCGTACGCGGCCACCAAGGCGGGCTCCGAACTGCTCGCGCTCGCCTGCCACCGCACGCACGGCATGGACGTGGTGGTGACCCGCTGCTCGAACAACTACGGGCCGTACCAGTTCCCCGAGAAGGTCATCCCGCTGTTCATCACCCGCCTCCTCGACGGCGGCACGGTGCCGCTGTACGGCGACGGACAGCACGTCCGCGACTGGCTGCACGTGTCGGACCACTGCCGGGGCATCGAGCTGGCGCTGCGCCACGGCAGGGCCGGGGAGGTCTACCACATCGGCGGCGGCACGGAGCTGACGAACGAGCGGCTGACCGGGCACCTGCTCGCCGCGACCGGCTGCGGCTGGGAGCGGGTCGAGCGCGTCCCCGACCGCAAGGGGCACGACGCGCGGTACTCCCTGGACTGCACCAAGGCCGCCACGGAGCTGGGCTACGCGCCGCTGGTCGGCTTCGAGCGCGGCCTCGCCGAGACCGTCGCCTGGTACGCGGACCACCGCTCCTGGTGGGAGCCGCTGAAGCGGCGCGCGGCCCTGCGGACCCCGGCGTAACCACCGCCGGGACGCCCCCGCCCGCCCGGTCACGACGGCATCCGGGCGGGCGCCCCCGCGGCGGCCAGCGTGCCCGTGAGCCCGTCCGCCAGGCCGATCCGGGCGCGCCAGCCGATCTGCTCCCGGGCGGCCGTGACGTCCAGCCACACGTCCGACCGGTCGAAGCTGCGGGCGGGCTCGCGCCGCACGTCGAGGGCGCGGCCCGCCGCCCGCTCGAAGTGCCGGCGCAGCTCGTCGAGCGAGGTCGGCACGCCGGAGCCGATGTTCAGGGTCGTCGGCCCGGGCGCGGCCCGCAGCCGGTCCGCCCGCCGGTGCACCGCGAGCAGGGCGGCGCACACGTCGGCGACGTGCACGTAGTCCCGCCGGGCCCGGCCGATCAGCGTCAGCGCCCGGCCCGCCCGCACGGCCGCGGCCCAGTGCGGGACCACCCCGAACCCCGCGCCCGCGGGCTGCCCCGGGCCGTAGACGTTGGCGAGCCGGAGGATCACCGGCGCCGCCCACTCGGCGCTGACCAGGGCCCGCTCCTGGGCGAGCTTCACCGCGCCGTACGCCGTGACGGGCCGGGTGGGGGCGTCCTCCCGGTAGGGCGCCCCGGCGTCGGGGTCGTACACGGTCCCGCCCGAGCTGGCGAGGACCACCAGCGGCCGGTGGGCGGCGCCGCGCAGCCCCCACAGGAGCAGTTGCAGGTTCCAGTAGTCCTGCGCGGCGAGCCGGGGCTCCCGCTCCGCCCGCGCCGGTGTCACGCCGCCCGCCACGTAGAAGACCGTGTGCGAGCGCAGCAGGGCGCGGTGCACCCGGTCGCCCCGCATGAAGGGGTGCCGCCGGGTGAAGGAGCACGTCCGCAGGCCCGCCGCGTCGAGCGCGGCGCGGAGGTTCCTGCCGATGAACCCGGAACCGCCGACCACGGCGACCCGCGCGGCCGCGGACGATCCGGCCGCACCGCCTCGGCTCGATGTCATGACGTGGCCCCCACATTCCTCGAAAACCGCTTCCTGATATTTCTTTCCGGGCGTGCCTGATAAACGGCTCCGGGTAATTCAGGGGAGCCGGAAATGGCTTCTCTTTAATTCTGGCCGCAGGTTGACAGCACGTCGTACGGCGCTTAAAAATTGTGCACGCATCCCCCTTTCTCGCGTGCTCTCCACGCGTCCGGCAGCCGTATTGACGAAGGAGGTTCGCCATGCGCGGAGCCATCATTGGATTCGGCACCATCGCCCTGGGGCACATGGTCGGCTATTCGCGGGTACAGGATTTATCCATTGCCGCGGTCGTCGACGTGTCGAAGGAACGGCGGAGCCATGCGGAGGAATCGTTCGGACTCTCCGCCTACAGCGACTTCGCCAAGCTGGTCGCGAACGAGGACCTGGACTTCATCGACATCTGCACACCGCCGAGCAGCCACGCCGAGTACTCGGCGCTCGGCCTCGCCCACGGACTGCACGTCCTGTGCGAGAAACCGGTCTTCCTGCCCGACGAGGACGGCTACGCCGGCCAGTTGAGCAGGATCCGCGCCAGTGACCGCGTCTACTACCCGTGCCACGTCTACAAGTACGCGCCCGTGCTCGCGGCGATGAAGGAGCGCATCGCCGCACCCGGCTTCGGCAAGGTCGTCGGCGCCCACTTCCGCACGCTGCGCGCCGGACACGCCAAGGGCGTGCCCGACTGGCGGCCGCACTGGCGGCGCGAACCCGGCACCTCGCACGGCGGCATCCTGCGCGACCACGGCCCGCACAGCGTGTACCTCGCCATGAACCTGACAGGTTTGACCCCGGTCTCGGTGTCCTGCCTCACGGGGCGGCTGCGGGACGGCGCCGCGTACGCCGACACCGAGGACACCGCCCTGATGCGGCTGCGGTGCGAGGACGGCGTCGAGATCGCGCTGCACCTGTCGTGGGCCGCCGGTCATCGCAGCACCGGGTACTCGATCATGGGGACCTCCGGTTCCGTGGTCGTCGACGGTGACGACCTCACCTACGCGGCGGACGGCGACGTGGTCCGCACGTCCATCGAGTCCGGCTTCGACGACCCGTCCCACCAGGAGTGGTTCGAGCGGATGCTGCGCGACTTCACGGCGGTGGTCGCCGCGCCCGAGCGGGGCCGTGACCTCATCCGCGAGGCGCTGACCACCTCGTTCGTGATCGACGGCGCCTACGCGTCGGCCGCCGACGGCGGCCGGTGGGTCGACTGCCGCGTGCCCGAGGCGCTCCTGGCCCCGGCCTGACGGGTCGTCAAGATCGCGGACAGGGACGTGCGGTGGTCCCGTGCCGGAGGGGCACGGGACCACCCGCTAGCCCGCGCGGCGGGCGGCGAACATCGCCCGCACGTGCTGTTCGAGCCCCCGGTCCAGCTCGAAGCCGAGCCACCGCCGGCGCAGCCGCTCGGCGGCGAAGCAGGTCGCCCCGCTGCCCGCGAACGGATCGAGGACCAGGTCGCCCGGCTCGGTCAGGAGCTCCACGAACAACTCCGGGACCACCGTGGGCCAACGGTCCACATACGGGTGCAGAGACGTTTCCGCCAGCGCTTTCTCATACGCCTGGTCGTAGACGCCCGACGTGTCGAACTCCAGCAGATTGCCCCGGACGAAGGGCTGCCGCGCCGGGTGCCGCAGCGCCGCGACGTCGTAGTGCACGTCGTGCGTGCGCGCCATGACCCAGATGGGCGTGATGGAGTCCGGGGCCCGTGCCGCGCCGTCCGGCTCCGGGTTGAGCAACTGCGGGTTGTAGTAGTAGAAGTCCTGCACCAGGCGCCAGCCCGCCGCGGCCAGGGCGTGCACGGCACCGGCGTGCTGCACCGCCTTGCCCGGCGCGTCGGAGAGCCAGATGCCGCCCAGCTCGAACGCGACACAGCCGTCCGGGCGCAGCACCCGGTCGAACTGCTCGAAGAACGGCAGGATCCAGTCGAGGAACTCCGCGCCCGTGCGGTCCTCGTCGGCGATGAGCCGCGGCCCCTCGAAGGGCGGCGAACAGACCACCGCGCGCACGCTGCCGTCGGGCACCCCCTTGATCAGCGCGAGGCTGTCCCCCCAGTAGTAGGAGCCGTGTTCGGCCCCCAGAGCGCAGCGGTCTCCCGCCACAGTCGTCGACTCGGTCACCACGGGACCCTCTCCCTTCCCTGTCGTCGTTGCGTACGGCGGCTGTCGGAGCGGCTCACTCCGAGGCCCAGGCGATCGCGCCCCGCTCCTCGGGGGCGACGGTCTCGCCGCTGTTGGAGTAGCCGCCCAGGTAGTAGCGGAGCGTCGCGCGCCCCGTGCACACCATCGGCTCCGCGCGCTGCACGAGGCGGTAGTAGAGCTTGTCGTCCTCGCTGACCAGACCGTCCGCGTCGGCCGCCGAGAACTCCTCCTCGAAGGGCACGTCGAGCAGCAGCTCCCGCGCGAGCAGCCAGGCGCTGGTGTCCACGGGCACCTCGAACGTCCCCGGCCGGTCCTTGATGACGTTCGAGCCCGGCACGCAGATGCCCTTGGCCACGTAGTCCGCGTACATCCGCTCCGCCTCGGCGACGCTGTTCGCCCACGGCCAGCGCGGTTCGAGGTACGGGGCGCCGTCCTTGTCGAGGAGGCCGACCTCGCTGTAGACGGCGCGTGCCGCGTGCGCGCGGGCCTGGTCGAGCAGGGACTGGAGGTGGTCGGGCGTCCATTCGTTGTCGTCGTCGAGGAAGGCGATCCAGGAGGAGTCGGCGAGCCGCACCCCCAGGTTGCGCAGGCGCGACGACCGGCCCGGACCCGACTTCTCGTGCGGCTCGCGCGGCACGTACCGGATCTCGCAGCGCGGGAACGCGTCCGTCACCTCGCGCAGCGCGGTGAGCGTCTCCTCGCTGTCGTCGATGAGGACGAGGTGGCGCACCGGCACGTCGGTCACCTGGGCGCGGACGCTGCGCATGGCCCGCTGGACGAGCACCGGCCGGTAGCGGGTCAGGGTGACGACGGTGATGCTCTCGCCGCCCTCCTCCGGTGCCGCCCCGCCGGTCGGGTTCTCGTTCGCCGTCATGTCAGGCACCTCCCACCGGCGCCGAGAGGGACCGCTCCACGCAGCCGTCGTCGGCGGTGATGTCGTCCTTGCAGACCTCGAGGAACGGGAAGTCGACCAGCTCCTCCAGCTGCTCGGTCACCTGCCACCCCGCGCGCGGCCGCTCCTGGTGCGGATGCAGCTTGCCGACGCTGCCCAGGCAGTTCCGGCAGGCCCGCAGCGGATCGGCACCGGTGAGGAAGCGGTGCAGGCGCTCCAGGAAGTCCGGTCCTTCCTCGATCCGCAGGCCGTCGACGTGCGGGTCCCAGCCGCCGTCGCGCAGCTGCCGGGGCATGAACACGCTCTGCGGGCAGCGGTAGAGCCAGCCGTCGTAGACGGTGTGCGAGTTCCAGAAGTGGGCGAGCTTGCAGGTGTCGAAGACGTCCCGCACCAGGCCCGGCGCGTCCGTGCCCGACTCCGAGTACACCGCGCGGAAGTGCCCGTAGTAGTTGACGAGCAGGGAGACCCCGTGGTCCCGGGCCAGCCCGCGGTACCGCTCGACCTCCTCGGGCGCGAGCATCCGGCTCGGGTAGACCGAGATCTCCAGGGAGTCCACGGCCTCCCAGAAGCGCTCCGGCGCGCGGTGCAGGAGCGTGCCGTTGGTGGCCACGAGGATCGTGTCGGAGATCCCGGTGGCCCGCACCGCCTCGATCAGACCGACGACGTCCGGGTGCAGCAGCGGCTCACCGCCCATGATCTTCGCGTACGAGGCGTGGTAGCTCCTGGCGAGGACGCTCAGGGTGTCGTGGATCTCGGCGGGGTCGGCGTTCTCGCGGCGGTACAGCGGCGAGAGGTGGGCGCAGGACTGGCAGCGCATGTTGCACTGGAGGCTCGCGTTGACCTCGACTCCCTCCGGGTTGAACACCTTGCCGTCGGCCAGGCGCACGCTCATGCCCGGCCCCTCTCCGCCCCGTCCCCGAGCCGGTCGAGGTGGGTGACGACCTTCTCGACGGCGGTCGCGATCGCGGTCACGTCCCGCTCGGTGCCGAGCAGCGCCTGGTGGAGGAAGGCGAAGCAGGTGCGGTACGCGGCCGTCGCGGCGGGCAGGTCGAACCGGGCGGGGTCCAGGCCCCGCCGCGCGTCGTCCGAGCCGGGGGTGCGCGGGGACTTGAGCGGCACGTACAGCGGGTTGGCGTTCAGCGGTGTGTCGAGGGTCTCGAAGAACATGTTCAGCTCGGCGGACATGGCGTCCACGACGCGGCCGACGGGCACCGGGCCGAGCAGCTCCGCGTCCAGGCGGATGACGAAGTCGTAGTAGGTGCGCCGGGTCAGACCGGGCGGCGCGGGCAGCGTGGACACGCCCTGGATGCCGGCGAGCAGGTCGGTGAGGGCGGCGGCGTTGCGCTCCCGGCGCGCGGTCTGCTCCTCCAGGAACTCCAGCTGGCTGAGCGCGACCGCCGCGTGGAACTCGGACATCGAGTGGTTGTGGCCCTCGACCGCGCCGACGTCCTCCAGTTCGAGCTGGCCCGCGACCGGCCGGGCCGTGTAGCGCCGTCCGTTGGCGCGGTACTGCTGGAGCCGGTCGTGCAGCTCGGCCGACGTGGTGAGGACGACGCCGCCCTCGCCGCAGGTGAGCACCTTGGTCTGCTGGAGGCTGAACACCCCGATCGTGCCGAAGGTGCCCACCTTGCGCCCGCGCCACTCCGCTCCGTGCGCCTGTGAGCAGTCCTCGATGAGGGGGATGCCGGTGCTCTGCGAGAGCTCCTGGAACGCGTCGACGTCGGCGGCCGAGCAGTAGGCGTGCACGACGAGGATCGCCCGGGTCCGGTCGGTGACCGCGGCCTTCGCCGCGTCGGCCGAGATGCTCAGGGTGTGCGGGTCGACGTCCACCAGGACCGGCGTGGCGCCGAGCGCGTGCGCGGCCGACGCACACGCCACCCAGGTCAGGCCCGGCACGATGACCTCCGTGCCGGGGCCGACGCCGAGGGCCTCCATGGCGATGGTGAGCGCGGCCGAGCCGTTCGTGGTGGGCACCGCGTAGGGCGTCAGACCGGGGGCCGCGTGGTAGGCGGCGAACGCCTCGGAGAAGCGCCGCTCGAAGCTCGGGGTGCCGGTGTAGACGCCGCTGACCGCCCAACGCCCGGACGTGGCGGCCGCGTTGAGCAGGGTCAGGGTGGACTCGGGAGCCTGTGGCCAGGCGGGCCAGGCGCCGTCGTGGACCGGGGTGCCGCCGTGCAGGGCGAGGGGTGAACTGCGTACCGCTGACATGTGTGTCCCCTTGGTCGTCAGGAACGGGGGTGCGGGATCGGGAGGTACGGGAAGGGCGGTGGGGTGCCCGGCCGGCCGGGCCGGTGGACGGGCGGACCGGGTGGTCAGGCCCGTGCGGAGGCCGGGGCCGCGAGGAGTTCCCCGCGGGCCGCCTCCACCTCCTGGAGGAGCTCCTTGGCGCGCGACGGCTCCCGCAGGAAGGACACGAACGCCGCCATGCCGGTGTCCGAGAGCTCCCAGGTGGTGTCGAGGTCGTAGAACTGCCCCAGGTGGTCGGCGCCCCGGACGATCTCCATGCCCTTGGTGACGTGCCGCCCGCCCCGGGCCACGTCGACGTCGGTGCGGGTGGGCAGCGTGGTGAGCCGCTCGATCGTCAGCTGCTGCACCTCGCGCGACCCGAGGTGCGCGAGGAACGCGGTGGCCTCGGCGGGCGCCTCGCTGGTCCCGGTCACGAAGTAGCCGTCGACCGGGGTGTCCTCGCCGACGGGCAGGCCCGGGTCGATCAGGGGGAAGCGGAAGAAGTCGATGTCCGGCTCGCCGGGCGGGGTGTACTCGTCGGTCGCGTACGCACCCACGAGCGTCATGCCCGCCTCGCCGCGCAGCACCGCGGCGACGGCCTCCTCCTCGTCGTACGCCGCCGGGTCGCCGAGGAACCAGCCGCTCTCGACGAGCCGCTGCCAGAAGGCGAACACCTTGGTCACGCGCGCGTCGGTGTACGGCACGCGCAGCGCCATCAGGTCCTGGTGGAACGCGGGACCGTTCAGCCGCATGTCGAGGTAGTCGAACCAGGCGGCGGCCGGACAGCGGTGCCGGGCCCCGAGGGAGAACGGGGTGAGGCCCGCGCGGCGCAGCACGGCGCACGCCTCGTCGAGGTCCTGCCACGTCTCGACCGGCGTGCGGATGCCGAGCTCGGCGAAGACCGAGGGTCGGTAGTACACCGCCCACCAGTAGTGCGAGGTCGGCAGGAAGCACGACGGGCCCATGCCACCGGTCATGGAGCTGAACCTCGGCAGGTACACATCGGCGAAGCCCTCCGCGCGCCACATCGCGGAGATGTCGAGCATCAGGCCCTGGTCCACCAGGGCGCGCATGCGGTTGCCCGCGAACCAGGTCATGACGTCCGGCGGGCTCTCGCCGGTGAGCCCGGCGTGCAGCAGGGCGCGCAACTCCTCGTGGTCCTGGACCGCCAGGTCGACCGGCGAGTCGGGCCGCCGCTCGTTCCAGCGGGCGACGACCTCGTCCGCGAAGCCGCGCATGAGGGGGGAGGTGTGGTCGGTGAGGAAGCTCAAGGGCATACGGACTCCTCAGGCCGGGGACGGGTCGGACGCGGCGGCGAGGACGCGGCGGAAGACGTCGACCGCGGCGGACGCCTCGCGCCCGAAGTCGCCGAAGTCGTCCTCGATGGTGAGCCCGCCCCGGTGTCCCGCGGCGAGCAGGGCCGCAACGAACTCCTTCTGCGCGCCCTCGTGGAAGTCACCGCTGCCGCGCGGCACGGACGAGGTGTGCGCGTGCCCGATGGCCGGACCCGCGGCGGCCACCTCCTCGGCGACGGGCAGCTGCTCGCTCAGGATGTGGAAGCAGTCGGTGGTGATCCGCACGTCCGCCCCGGTGAGGCCGTCGACGACCTCCCGCGCCTCGGCGCAGGAGTTCACGAAGTTGGTCTCCGTACGGTTCAGGGGTTCGAGGGCGAGCGTCATGTCGCGCCGGGCACACTCCTGGTGCGCCCGGGCCAGGAACTCCCTGAACTGCCGCAGGGCCCGGTCGGCGGCGAAGCCGGGCGGGATGCCGCGGGCCTGCCCGCTGCCGAGCACGACCGTGCGCACGCCGAGCGCCGCACCCCGGTCGCACAGGTCGCGGAACACCTCCAGGGCCGCCGCGTGGTCGGCCTCCGCGCCCACGACCCGGCACCCGTAGCGGCGCGGCAGCGGTGACGTCATGGCCTTGAAGGGCAGGCCCGCCGCGCCGAGGCGGGCGCGCAGGGCGGCGAACTCATCGCCTTCGACACACAGCATGTCTCCTTTGATCTCCAGGTAGTCCAGCGGCAGCCGGGCGGCCTGCTCGGCCTCCGGGGCGCTGCGCACCACGCACCCGAGTTCCATGGCGCTCCTCATTTCTGCTTCATCGCTGCTGCACTGCTGCGTCATCGCTGCGTCGACCGGAGTGACCGCAGCGACCGGAAGACCGACTCGAAGGCCGCGAGCCCCTCGTCGAGGTGGTCCTCCGGGATGCTCAGCGGGGGGTAGATCCGGATCCGGCTGTCGTACGCCATGGCCAGGACGCCCTCGGCGAGGAGGTCCTGGAAGATCCGGCGGGTGACGTCCTTGGGCAGCGGCTGCCGCGTGCCGGGCTCGACGAGCTCCACGCCGACCATCAGGCCCACGTTCGCGGCGTTGCCCACGAACGGGAACTCCTCGGTCCAGGAGGCGAGGCGGCGTGCCACCGTCCCCCCGAGCGCGCGGGCCCGTTCGGGCAGGCCCTCGTCGAGCAGGATCCGCAGGGTGGCCAGGGCGGCGGCGCTGGCCAGCGGGTTGCCGCCGAAGGTGGACGCGGCCGCGCTCGGCTCGCCGAAGGAGGTGCCCTCGACCAGCTCCGCGCGGCTGACGATCGCGCTGGCGGGGACGCCCGACGCCATCGCCTTGCCGAGCACGACGACGTCCGGGCGGACCTCGGGGTCGTGCTCGAAGGCGAACAGCGCACCGGTCCTGCCGAAGCCGGTGATGACCTCGTCCAGGATCAGCAGGGCGCCGTGCCGGTCCGCGAGGCGGCGCACGGCCCGCAGATATCCGGCGGGCGGGATGATGTTGCCGTTCGTGCCCTGCACCGGCTCCACGATGATCGCGGCGATGTCCCCGACGGAGCCGTTCTCGATGGACTGCTCGGCGAGGTCCACGCAGGCCTGGCCGCAGCTGCTGTGTTCCAGCTGGAGCGGGCAGCGGTAGCAGTAGGCGTACGGCACCTGGTGGGAGCCCGGCGGGAACGGTCCCGAGCGGTGTTTGCGGGGCCCGCCGTGCAGGCTCAGGGCCCCCTGGGTCTTGCCGTGGAAGCCGCCCCAGAAGCTGACGACCTCGTGCTTGCCGGTGGCGGCGCGGGCGAGCTTCACGGCGGCCTCGACCGCTTCGCTGCCGGTCGAGAACATGTGTATCTTGCCGAGCCGCTCCGGGAGTTGGGCGGCGAGCAGCTCGTAGTAGCGGGAGCGCGCGTCGGTGTAGAACGTGCCGACGGCGCACGCGCTCAGCTGCTCCCCGACCTCGGCCAGGAACCTGGGGTGGGCGTGGCCGATGTTGCACACGCCGACGCCGGTGAAGAAGTCGATGTACCGCTTGCCGTCCTTGTCCCACACCTCGGCGTTGCGCGCGCGGTCCACGACGAGGCCGGACAGGTCCGTCATGGACTGTCCGCCCGGCAGCCGGTGGCTCCGCTCGAGTGCGATGGTGTGGTGGGTCGACGACGCGGGCAGGGCGGTGGGACTCATGCTTCCTTGGGCCTTTCTGCCACGATTGCGTCCGCTGCGCATTGCCTCTCGCGCTATCGCTTTACATTCCTTTGAAGTTCGAGACGACGGGTTTCGGGCCGCGCCTCAGCGGCACTTGCCCGCTTCGCCGCCGAGCCCTTCGGGCGCGCACCGGGCGAAGACGCGCTGGAGGACCGCGATGTCCTCCCGGGCGTCGCGCACATCGGTGAGCGGCGGTGTGCCGTCCACGACACAGGAATGGAAGGCCCGCAGTTCCTCGCGGAACGCCTCGTCGTACGAGACCTGGATCCGTCTTTCCACGAGTGCGCCGTCCTCCATGTGCTGGGCGACGACGGGAGTCGGCCAGTGCTTGAGGAAAGGCGAGGGGAATTGAATGCGCACCCGCTGGGCCGGGGAAAGCACCGCGATCTCTTCGAAATAGTCGCGGACGTCGTCCAGATAGGTCCAGGTGTAGCTGGTGCGCAGGCCGCCCGGATGGGAGAGCATCGTCGTCACGGACGGATAGCGGGAGTCCCGCGGCCAGATCTCCGTGAACAGCACGTCGTCCGGCTCTCCCACGAGGGCCCGCAGCGCGTTGACGTCGTGCACCATGCTGCCCAGGAACACGTCGTGGTAGACGAAGCGCAGGGCGTCGGGGACCGCGCCGACCGCCTCGTCGAGCAGCTCCTCCTGGGCCCGGTGCGCCCGGTCGGCGACCTGGCGCGGCACGTCGTCGAAGCGGCGCACGCCGTGCATGGAGATGTACTGGTCCTCGCTGGGGTGCAGGGTGTTGATCTGCGCGTACCGAGGCTCTTCGATGGCGCTGACCAGCTGTTTCCCATACAGGAAGCCGGGGTCGTAGCGCTTCATGTAGGCGACCATGAGGCGCACTCCGGCCCGGGCGGCGGCCGCCTCGATCTCGTCGGCCTCGCGGAGCGTGAAGCACAGCGGCTTCTCCACCAGGACGTGCTTGCCCGCCTCGACGGCGGCGAGGACCTGCGGCGCGTGACTGCCGCCGCTGAGCACCAGGACGGCGTCCACGTCGGTGTCGAGGAGCGCGCGGTGATCCGTGAAGCGGCGCTCGGGCGGCACCCCGTACCGATCGCCCAGGGCGTCGAGCAGGCCGGGGGAGAGGTCGCTGAGCGCGGTGATCTCGAACTGGTCGGAGAGGCTCCGCAGATAGGGCAGATGCATGATCTGGGCGACGGTTCCGCAACCGATGACGCCCACGCGGACACGTTCTTTCTGCACGGCACCAACTTCTCTCGACAGGAGCGGAGGGGAGCGGTGGAGCGGGGAAGCAGGGCAGCACGAAAAGGCCGGACCTGCTGTCCCGAAAAGGGGTTAACCCAACGGGGCGCGGCGCCCGGAGGGAAACGAGCGATGACGTCTACTGGCTTACGTCACCGATGAAACTGGGCGGAATTCCACACAGGTCTCCTCTGTGCCCGGACATCGTTCGGCTAACGAACCTGACTCAAATCCCCCGTGCTTGGGACGGCACCAAGGCACGTACACGGCAGGCGAGTTCCTGCGTGCCGATAAGTGCTCGGCACGGCTCACACCCTTGGAACGACTTGGTGATACCTTTACATAGTCGCGTGTACACCACAAGGGGGTTGTCCATGTCTTTGGCACATGCCGAGGGCGGTGCCGCTTTACTCGAACTCGCCGTCAGGGCCGCGCGCCTGGCCGGTGACCTGCTGCTTGAGGGGGCCGCGTCGGGACCGCCCGAGGTCCGGACCAAGTCGTCCCCCACGGACCTGGTGACCGCCTTCGACCGTGCGAGCGAGGAGCGCGTCGTCGAGGTCCTCACCGCGGCCCGCCCGGACGACGGCATCCTGGGGGAGGAGGGCGGCGAGCGCCCGGGCCGCTCCGGGGTGCGCTGGGTGATCGACCCCCTGGACGGCACCGCGAACTTCGTCAGTGGATATCCGGCGTTCGTCGTGTCCGTCGCCGCCGAGCGCGACGGCCGTACCGAGGTGGGCGTCGTGCACGACCCGTCCCGCCGCGAGACGTTCACCGCGATCCGCGGCCGGGGCGCCGCCCGCGACGGCAGGCCGCTGTCCGTGTCCGGCCCCGATCGGCTCGAACAGGCCCTGGTCTCCACGGGGTTCAGCAGCGACCCGGCGGCACGCGCCCGGCAGGCGGCCCTCGCCGCCCACGTGGTGCGCCACGTCCGGGACATCCGCAGCAGCGGCTCCGCCGCCCTCGACCTGTGCTGGGTGGCGGCGGGCCGCCTGGGCGCGTACTACGAATCCGGTACGCGTCTGTGGGACCGCGCGGCCGGAGTGCTGATCGCGCGGGAGGCCGGGGCCTGGGTCGGCGGCGGCGCGGCCGGGGAGCCGCCCGGCGACGCGATGACGATCGCGTCCGCCCCGCACGTGGCGCACGAACTGCGCGCCCTGGTGGGCCATGCCTGACCCGGTGGAGTCCCCGGCCTCCGGCACGCTGACGGCGCCGGACCCGGGTGCCGGGCGGGCCGTGCGGCACGGTTTCCGGCTGCTCGTCGGCTCCCACGTGCTCAACGAGACCGGGGCGGCGGCGACGCTCGTCGTCCTGCCGCTGACCGCCGTCCTGGCCCTGGACGCCTCGGCCTGGCAGACGGCCCTGATCGAAACCGCCTACTTCTCCGCCTACTTGGTGCTCGGGCTGCCCGCGGGCGCCCTCGTCGAGCGGGCACGCCCGCGCCGCGTCATGATCGGCGCCGACCTGGTCCGCTGTCTGGCCCTCGCGTCGCTGCCGCTCGCCTGGGCGGCCGACGCGCTGTCCCTGCCCATGGTCTACGGCGTGGCGCTGCTGCTCGGCTGCGCGCAGCTGTTCGGCGACATCGCCGACCACAGCTATCTGCCGCGCCTGGTGCCCGACGAGCGGCTCGTCCAGGGCAACAGCACGCTGCAACTGGTGCGCTCAGGGGCGGAGTTGGGCGGCCCCGGGCTCGGCGGGCTCTCCGTGCAGTGGCTCGGCGCGTACTGGGCGCTCGCGGCGAACGCCGTCGGCTCGGCCGTCTCGGCGGTGCTGCTGTGGCGCATCAAGGTGCCCGAGCCCGAGCCGCCCGCGCTCGCGCACGGCCTGGCCCGCCAGACCTGGGAAGGCCTGCGCTTCGTGCGCCGCCAGCCGGTCCTGCGCATGATCGCGCTCTCCGCGGGCCTCAACAACCTCGTCTTCTCCGCCGCCTTCGCACTCGACGTGGTGTTCCTCAGCAAGGTCGTCGGCATCTCGCCGGGGCTCGTGGGCGTGCTGCTCGCCTCGGGCGCGGTGGGTGCGCTCGCCGGGGCCTGGCTGACGCCGCGCCTCGCCCGGCGCTTCGGCGACGCCCGCACCGTGGTCCTCGCGGTGCCCGTCGCCGCCCCCTTCCTGCTGCTGGCGCCGCTGGCCCAGGACGACTGGCGGGTGCTGCTCTTCGCCCTCGCCCACATCGCCATCAGCGTCGGCGTCACCGTCTTCAACATCCTTCAAGTCACCTACCGGCAGCGGGTGTGCCCGCCGGGCATGCTCAGCCGGGTGTCGGCGATCTTCCGCTGCGCGGTGTGGGGGGCCGCGCCCCTGGGAGCCCTCGCGGGCGGCGCCCTCGCCACGCACCTCGGCGTCCGCCCCGCGCTGTGGGCCCTCGCGGTCGCGCTGCTCGCCGTGGCGCCGCTCCTGCTCTGCTCCCCGCTGCGCCGGACGCGGGACTTCGACATCAACTTCCCCACCACGCACTCTAGTTGCTAGCGTGGAGCAATGCAGAATCTTCCTGAAAAGTTTGATGAAACGCGTCTATGGGAAGCTTTGAGGGGATTCGGTGTGTCCCCGTCGCGTGTCACCTACGCCCCGGTCGGATTCGGGGACTACCACTGGACGGTGACCGACGAGGACGGCCGGCCGTGGTTCGCCACCGTCTCCGACCTGGAGCACAAGGAGCACTGCGGACAGGGCGCGGTGGCCGCGCTCAAGGGCCTCCGCCAGGCCATGGACACGGCGCTGACCCTCCGGGAGCGCGACGGACTGCGCTTCGTCGTGGCCCCGGTCGCCGCCACCGACGGCGGTCCGGTCCTGCCCCTGGACGCCCGGTACGCCCTCACGGTGTTCCCGCATGTCCCGGGCCGCGCGGGGGAGTTCGGGCAGCGCCTGTCCGATGCCGAGCGGGACCAGGTGCTCGACCTGCTCGCGGAGCTGCACGGCCGGACGCCCCCGGACACCACGCCGCCCGCCGCGGTGGAGCCCCCGGGCCTCGACGGCGTCCTCGCGGCCCTCGACGCGTCGGAAGGGCCCTGGCCCGGCGGACCGTTCGCCGAGCCCGCGCGGAAGCTCCTGCGCGAGCACGAGGCGACGCTCCGCGAGCGCCTGGCCGCCTTCGAGACGCTCGTCGCGCGCGTGCGGGGCCGGGGCGCGCCGCTGGTCGTCACCCACGGCGAACCGCATCCGGGCAACCTCATCCTCGGCGAGGAGGGCTATCTCCTGGTCGACTGGGACACGGTGGGCCTCGCCCTTCCCGAGCGCGACCTCTCCCTGCTCTCGGACGACCCGGCGGCCCTCACCCGCTACACCGAGCTGACCGGGCGCACCCCGGACCCGGACGCCCTCGCGCTCTACCGGCTGCGCTGGAGCCTCCTGGACGTGGCCGAGTTCGTGGAGTGGTTCCGCGGCGAGCACCAGCGCACGCAGGACACCGAGTCCGCGTGGAAGGGCTTCACGGACACCCTGGAGCACCTGGCGGCGGCGAGCGGCTGACCCCCTGCCCGCCGGCCCCCCGCGCTCACCCCGTCTTCACCGGCCGCGCCGCTGGTCAGGCCCCATGAGAGGGTGTACGGACGGCCGGTGACCGAGCCGTGGGACGGACGGAACAGGAGACAGGCAGATGAGTCGCACACCGGACGCCCCGGAACCGGCGGAGGCGGCGGAGACGACGGAGGCGTTCGACCGGTTCGTCGCCCGGCTCGCGGCAGGACCCGTCGGGCCGGAGCACCCGGCGGCCCCCGCCGACCTGGGAGCCGAGCTGCCGTCGTGGCTGGCCCAGCTGGCCGCCGCCCTGTTCCGCGGCCAGGACGAACCGACGGCGCGGCGCTGGGCGCGGAGCGCGCACACCGCCCTCGGCCGCCTCGAAGGGCCGGTTCCCTTCGCCGTCGTCCACGACTGGCACGCCCACGCCGTGGCGCTGCTCCTGGCCGAGGTGAGCGCCCGGCGCGGCGGCGAGGGCGCGGCCCTGGAGTCCGTACGCCGCCTGCACGAGCGGGCCCTGGCCGGGGAGCGGGCGACGGAGGAGGAGTGGACCGAGGCGCTCGGCCCCGCCCTCACCCAGGTCTACGGCTACGCGTACGCGTACGCCGACGCCTACGCCACGGCCTCCGTCAACGCACGCGAGTACGCGATGGACAACGACTACGGCGAGGAGAAGGCAGCCGAGTTCGCCGCCATGTACGCGAAGCTCAACACCGACGCCAACGCCCGCTCCTACGCCGACGCCAACGCCCTGGCGAACACCCGGGCGCTGGCCGCCGCCTTCGCCGCGGCCGACGGGCAGGCGTTCGCGCAGGCGTATCCGTTCGCGTACGTCCACGCCTACGCGCTCGCCGACGCCGAGCGCGCGGAGCAGACCGGACGCGACGAGCGGTACCGGGCGGCGTGCGCGCGGCTCGCGGACGGGCTCGCCGCGGCCCTGGACCGCGCCGCGAACCGGTAGGTAGCAGGACGCGCAAGGACGCTCACACACCTGTGAGGAACGGACGAGGGGGCGGAGGCCACAGCGGCCTCCGCCCCCTCTCGTCGTGCGTCAGGCCGTGGGCCGGTGACCCGCGATCGCGACGCGCTGGGCGTAGCGCGAGTACGGGAAGTAGTCCCAGATCGCGTGGTGCTGCACACAGCGGTTGTCCCAGAACACCAGCGTGTTCGGGGTCCAGCGGACGCGGCAGCTCAGCAGCGCGGTGTTGGTGATCTGCTTGACGATCATGTCGATGACCGCCCGGCTCTCGCCCTTGGAGAGCTGCTCGATGTGCGAGACGTAGATGCCGTTGATGAAGAGCAGCTTGCGGCCGGTGTCGGGGTGGCGGGCCACCACCGGGTGCGTGTTCACCGGCACGTCGTACTCGGGCGGCGGGGTGGCGCCCTCCCAGGCGAGCAGGCCGTTGTGCACGGCGGTCATCGGGTCCAGGAGCGCCTTCATCGCGGGCGACAGCATCTCGTAGGCGAGGTGCATGTTGGCGAACATGGTGTCGCCGCCGCTGCCGACCTCGGGGGTGCGCGTGACGTACAGCATCGAGCCGAGCGACGGCCGCAGGTCGGCGGTGCCGTCGGCGTGCCAGCCGTGCCCGGCGACGTTCCGCGACTCCGCGTCGGCGCTGATCTCCAGGATGTGCGGGTCGGAGCCCTCGGGGGCGAGCGCCACCGGGTGCAGCTCGCCGAAGTGCCGGGCGAAGCGCTTGTGCTCCTCGCCGTTGATCTCCTGGTCGCGGAAGACGAGGACGTGGTGGCGCAGGAACGCCCGCTTGACCTCGGCGGCCTGCTCCTCGGTGAGCTCCTTGGACAGGTCGAGTCCGGACACCTCGGCGCCGATCACCGGGGTCAGCGCGTCGACCGTGATGTGGTCGTAGACCTCGGGCGGCCGGGTGGTGATGGCCTCGATGGCGTCGAGCGCGAACTGTTCCATGGTGGTGTTCCTCCTGCGGATCGGATGAGTGGGCGGGGCCGGTGCCGGCCCGCGCGGTGCGGCCGTGCGGCGGGTCAGAGGCCGAGGTCGAGCAGCTCGGCCAGGATCAGGCGGCCGAAGGCGAGGCTGCCGTGGATCGCGTCGGTGGCCTCGCTGAACTCCGGGCGCTGGACGCCCGCCCCGTCGGTGACGCGGGCGCGCAGGTCCACGACCTCGACGCCGAGCTCGAGGAGCGCGCGGCGCACGACGTCCTGGGCCGCCATGAAGACCACCGGGTCGGACATGCCGGGCACCCGCTGCGGCGGCATCACGGAGACGACGCGGAGCCCCAGGTCCCGCGCGTGGCCGTAGAAGGCGAGGGCGTCGCGGACCGTGGCCCGGACGAGGTCGTCGAAGAGGCGGCTCTCCAGGAAGCCCGGGACGAACGCGCCGCCGACGCGGTACACGTCCCAGTTCGCCGTCGTGGCGACGAAGTGCGCGCTGAAGCCGAACGTGCACACCAGCGGCACGGTGAGCTCGTCGAGCCCGTCGACGCCGATCTCCTGGAGGAAGCCCCGGTAGAGCGTGTCGGTCTCGGGCTTGCGGAAGGCGACGTCGTTCCCGCGCCGGTCGAAGAACCCCGCGTTGAACTCGCGCCCCGCGCCCACGGGACCGCCGCTGAAGGCGATGCCCGCGGCCTTGGCCGCACGGCCGATCACCCCCGCGTGCGAGTCGCCGAGCAGCAGGAAGCGGGCCGTGGCCGTGTCAGTGGGAGTTGTAGTAGTCGAGTACGGCGTCATCGCACCAGAAGTCCTCTCCGGCGTTCGGGGTGGTGGGGCGGTCGGCGGGCCGCGGCCGCTCGGCCGGGCGCGGGGCCCCGGCGAGGCCGTCGAAGAACCGGCCCATGACGAAGTCGACGCCCTCCGGCGTGACCGTACGCAGGTTCGGCTCGAAGAACCCGGCCCGGAACGGCGCGCCGGTCACGATCTCGTACGAGGGGAAGTAGTCGACGTGGTCGAGCTCCTGCGCGAGCTGCCCGGCCACCGCGCGCAGGACGGACTTGGAGTACGTGGTGGCGGTGAGCGCGTGACCGCCCGTCGCGGTCGCCGTCAGCGGGACCGGGGACACGGTCAGGAGCACCCGCAGCCCCGGGTTGACGCCCCGGGCGAGCTCGACGGCCGCGGACAGGTCCCGGTACACCTCGGCGAAGGTGAAGTTGTGGAAGGCGTGCCGCTCGGCGTCGTAGGTGCCGCGCACGGTGCCCGGGCAGACCGGGTGGACCGTGCCGTCGACGCGGTCCAGCCACGCCTCCGTCAGGCCGAGCGTGAAGACGAGGCAGCTCGCCTCGGCGACCGCGCCCCGGACCGCCGCCAGGGTGTGCTCGCGCGCCTTGGCCACCTCCTCGGGCGAGGCGTGGCCCGCGGGCTCGACCGAGGGGCGGAACGGGTCGAAGAAGCGGCCCTCGTCCTGCCACACCCCCTCGGGCGGGGCGCTCTCGCCCAGCGCCCACGACAGCCACTGCCGCAGCGTGGCGGCGGTGTAGATGTTGCCGGTGCGGAACGAGAACGCGCCGTACTGGCGGGCCTCGCGCTCGGCCGCGGTCAGGCCCGGCGGGGCCGGTTCGGCGTCGCGCCAGTTCATGCCGCGCTCCAGCAGGGCGCGGCCGATGTGCCGGGCGAAGCACGACCCGGCGGTGAGGATCACGTCGTCCTGCCCGAGGGCGAACTTGGGCGTCCACAGCTCCGCGATGTCACGCGGGTCCGGCTCGGCCACGGCGGTGCGCCAGAAGGAGCGCGGCGGCAGCGATTGATAGGGGTTCATGAGGGTCCTTCGATGGTGCGTCGGGCGGTGTCAGCAGGCCCCGGGGAGCGGTGCCGACGTGGCGTTGACGGTGTCGGCCACCGCCCGCACCCGAGGTGCCCGGACGATGTCGTAGTGCGTGGTGTCGAGCGGGTGGCACTCCCGCAGGGCGGGCAGCCGCTCCTGCCACAGCCGCTGTTGACGCTCGGGCGCGCCGAGCGCGGGCAGCCCCGCCACCGGCCGCGTCGCGAGCCACAGCCAGGCGGGCGTCGCCGCGAGCACGGGCGGCTCGTGCTCCGCCATGCCCGCGATGTTGGCCCGGCAGCAGCGCGCCAGGCGTTCCGCGTAGGCCGCCGCCCCGGCGCTCGCCTGCCCGGCGCCGCCGCCCTGGTTCAGCTCGTGGGCGAAGACCGCCTCCAGACGCGTGTCGTCGTACGCCCGGAAGTGCGGCCCGGCGTCCGGCGGCGGCGGGTCGAGCAGATAGAGCCCGTCGGCCGGGCGTCCGGCCGCCTCCGCCTCGGCGGCCATGGCCTGGGCCACCCAGGCGCCGAACGACCAGCCCGCGAGCCGCCACTGCCACGTGCCGTGCGGGAAGCGCGCCTGGAGCGCGGCGTGGTACTGGCGGGCCCGCTCGGCGAGGGACCAGGAGGGCGGGTCGCCGGCACGGAGCGCCGGGTCGGCGATCAGACAGACCGTCAGGCGGGGGTCGAGGGCCGACACCAGCGCGCGGTACGCCTGGATGTCGCCGCCGACCGGGTGCACCAGGCACACCAGCTCGCGGCCCGTGCCCTCCTGCCAGACCTCCAGGGTGACCGGCTCCGCGGTGGCGGGCGCGGCCTCGCCGAGGTGGGTGAGCACCTCGTTGAGGCTCACCCGGTGGCTGAGCCGGGACAGCTCGATGTCGACGCCGAACCGCTCGTCCACCTCGGCGATCAGGTCGATGAGCGTGAGCGAGTCGGCGCCGTGGTCGTACAGCGAGGCGTCCGGGTCGAGCTCGTCGAGGCCGAGCGCGTCCCGGAGCCACCCGGCGAGCTCACCGGCGTCGCCGCCGGCGCTCACCGGCGCGTCCCGCTCCGCGAGGGGCGGCGCGTCCTGGCGTCCGGCCAAGGGCGCGTCGTCCGGTGGCGCGTAGAAGTCCCGCACCCGCTCGATGTCCGTCGTGGAGACGAGGAGCTGCGGCAGCTGGAGGCGCAGCGCCCGTTCGAAGAGCCGCTGCCCCTCCTTGACCGCGAGGCCGAACGCGAGGTGGGCCTGGTGGCGGGCGTCCGAGCGCAGCGCGTCGCGCGCCATGCCGACCTCGCTCCAGATGTCCCAGTCGATGCCGATGCGCAGCGTGGCCTCGTCCGCGCCGGACCGGTGCCGGGCGAAGCCGTCGAGGAGGCCCGCGGACGCGGCGTAGTCGAACTGGCCGATGCCGCCGAACAGGGCCGCCATGGACGAGCAGTACACGGCGAAGTCCGGCCGGTGCCGCTCGATCAGGCGCTCCACGAGCAGGGCGCCGCCCAGCTTGGCCGCCGTCACCCACCGCATCGCGGCGCCGTCGCGGCGGGCGAGGAGACCGCCGCCCGCAGCACCGGCGGCGTGCACCACGCCGTCGACCCGGCCGGTGTGCCGCTCGATCCTGGCCAGGACGTCGTCGGCCGTGTCCTCGGCCAGGTCCGCCGCGACCAGGTCCACCCGGTCCGCCCACTGCGCCAGGTCGGCCGGAAGGCGTCCGCTGCGGGACAGCAGGACCACGCGGCAGTCGGCGTGGGTGAGCAGCACGGCCGCGAGGGCGCAGCCGATGCCGCCCGTGCCGCCGAGGACCACATAGGTGCCGCCCGGCGTCACGCACAGGCCGGAGGGCGCCGCGAGCGCGGGCGCGGGCACCGGGAGCAGCGCCTGGCGCCACCAGTAGCCCTGCCGCAGGGCGAGCCGCCGCGGCAGGTCGGCCGTGGCGTCCGCGCCGGTCAGCAGGCCCGCGACGGCACGCGCCCAGTCGGCGGGCGCGGCGCCGGGCAGGTCGAGCCAGCGGCCGTCGACGCCCGACTCCTGCGGCACGACCTCACCGGCGCCCGCGAGGAGCCCCAGCTCGGGCCGGTCCACGTCGCCCACGACGGGCTGGGCGCCGTACGACAGCCACCAGGGCCGCAGCCGGAGAGGACCGGCCGCCTGCACGAGCGCGGCCGGAGTGTCCAGACAGGCCCACCGGGCGCGCTCCAGGTTCGCCCCGCCGACCGGTCCCTCGACGGCGAGCGGCAGCGCGTGCAGCCAGTCGACGCCGGCCCGGGTCGCGTCGCCCAGGGCGGCGAACAGCTCCCGCAGCGAGTCCGCGTCGGCCGGGTCCACCTCGTACACGTCGTCGTCGACGCGGGCGAAGGCACCGGCCGCGTCGACCCGCACGACCCGCTCGTACGCCGCCTCGAAGACGCGCAGTGCCTCGGAAGGCAGCGGCCCGGTCGTCATGACCACGAGGAGGCCGGACGCGGCGGGGCCGTCGGTGCGGGCGGCACGGGCCAGGCGCACCCAGTGCGGCTGGTGCAGCCAGTCGGCCTCGGGCAGCCGCTGCGGCTCCGCGACGGACTCGCGGGGGGCGGTGGCGCGCTCGAAGGCGTACGGGGTGAGGCGGAAGACCGGCGGGGGGAAGTCCCACGGCGCCGGGGCGGGGCCGGCGGGCCAGCGCACGGCCCGGCCGGACAGCCAGGCCTCGGCGAGCTCGGCGGCCGTGCGGCCCTCGGCGCGGTACGGCTCGTCGTCCGCGGTGGCCTCGGCGGTCACCTCGACACCGGACACCGTGCGCAGCCACGCGACCGCCGCGGCGGCGTCGGCGCACACGGCCGCGGCCCGCAGGCGGCGCGGCGTGCGACCCGCCTGCAGGTGCCGCAGCACCTGCGCGTACGCCTCCGGCCGCGCCTCCAGGTAGGAGGCGACGAGCGCGGCGTCGGCGCGCAGGCCCTCCGCGCTGCTGCTGGAGAGCACCAGGCAGGGGACGGCGGGGGGTTCGGCGGCGGCCTCGTGCGCCTCGGCGGCCTCAAGGACCAGGTGCGCGTTCGTGCCGCCGATGCCGAAGCTGCTCACCGCCGCGACCCGGGGTCTGCCGTCGGGCCAGGGCAGCTCCCGCGTCGGCACGTAGAAGGGCGCGATGTCGGGGCCGAGTTTCGGGTTGAGCTGGTGGAAGTCGACGTTGGGCGGGATCACCCCGTGGTGCACCGCGAGCGCGGCCCGCACCAGGCCGACCACGCCCGCGGCGGCGCCCAGATGGCCGATCTGGCTCTTCACCGATGTCAGGGCGCACCGGTCGGAGCCGTCCAGGGCGAAGGCCTGGCGCAGCGCGCCGACCTCGACCGGGTCGCCGAGCTGGGTGCCGGTGCCGTGCGCCTCGACGTAGCCGAGGTCGGCGCCGGCGCGGCCGCTGCGGCGCAGCGCCGAGCGGATCACCTCGCGCTGGCCCGGCAGCGAGGGCGCGCTGTAACTCAGCTTGCCCGAGCCGTCGTTGTTGAGCGCCGAACCGGTGATCACCGCGTACACGGTGTCGCCGTCGCGCCGGGCGAGCCGCAGCGGCTTGAGCACGACCACGCCGACGCCGCTGGCGCCGATGGTGCCGCTGGCGTCGTCGCTGAACGGCCGGCAGTGGCCGTCCTTGGAGAAGATGTGCTGCGGGCGGTAGCGGTAGCCGTCCGTGAGGAGCGTGTCGACGAGCACGCCGCCCGCCAGCATCACGTCGGCGTCGCCCTGGCGCAGCAGCCCGGCCGCCACGTGCACGGCCACCAGCGAACTGGCGCACGCCGCCTGGACGGTGAAGGCGGGACCCGTCAGGTCGAGGTGGTAGGCGACCTTGGTGGTGAGGAAGTCCTTCTCCTGGTGGAGGGCCATCTGGAAGCTGTCGGGCAGCCGCTCGGGGTCGGCCTCGCGCATCAGGGACTGGTGGTACGTGTTCTCGCCGCACCCGGCGACGATGCCGACGCGCCGCCCCGCGGGGTCCGCGATCCCGGCGTGCGCCAGGGCCTGGACGGAGCTCATCAGGAGATGGCGCTGCTGCGGGTCCATCAGCCGCGCCTCCTGGCGGCTGATGCCGAAGTGCTCCGGGTCGAAGCCGAGGAGACCGGACATCTGGCTGCGGGCGCCGACCAGGCCTTCGGCGGCCTCGAAGTGCTCCATGCCGCGGCCCCCGGACCGCACCAGGTCCCAGAACGCGGCCAGGTCGTCGGCGCCGGGCAGCCGCACGGCCATGCCGATCACGGCGATCGGCTCGTCGGCCGGGCCCGCAGGCCCGGACTCCCCGCGCGCGGGCGCGGGGCCCGCGTCCGCCTCGGCCGCCCCCCGGTCGAGGAAGCGGGCCAGGCTGCGGATCGTCACGTGCTCGAACAGGTCGGGGATGGTGAAGTCGAGGCCGGGTTCGGCGCCGCAGCGCAGATGGAAGCGCATCAGGTCGAGGCTGGTGGCCCCGGCGTCGAAGAAGCGCTGCTCGGGCCCGACGGGACGGCCGAGCACCGCCTCGAACAGCTCGGTGAGCCGGGCCTCGCGCGCCGAGAGGACCGGCGCGGCCCCGCCCCGCGGCCGCAGCTCCTCACCGGGCGCGGTCAGCACCCCGCGGCGGTCCAGCTTGCCGCTCGGCGTGAGCGGAAGGCGTGCGAGCCGCCGGAACCGGTCGATGCGTACGTACGCCGGAAGCAGCGGCGCCAGATGGCGCGCGAGGTCCTCCGGCGACGGGACGCTCCCTGGGCACTCCAGGCAGGCCACGAGCCGGGCGTCGTCGTCCCGGGCCACCACCGCGTTGGCGACGTCGGGGTGGCGCAGGAGCGCCGCCTCGACCTGGCCCAGTTCGAGCCGGTGGCCGCTCAGCTTGATCTGCTGGTCGTCGCGGCCCAGGTAGTGCAGCAGGCCGTCGTGGTCGAAGCGGGCCACGTCGCCGGTGCGGTAGAAGGTGCCGAGCCCGGGCAGTTCGACGAAGCGCTCCGCGTTCAGGGCGGGGGAGCCGAGGTAGCAGGGGGTCACCATCGGCCCGCCGACGAGCAGCCGGCCGGGGCAGCCCGGCGGCACCGGCTCGTCGGCCTCGTCGACCACGCGCAGCCAGGAACCCGCCACGGGCACGCCGATCGCCGGGCGCTCCGGCCAGTCGGCCGGGTCGCCCTCCAGGCACAGGGCGCTCACCACGTGCGTCTCGCTCGGCCCGTAGTGGTTGAACAGGCGCGCGCCCGGCAGCCCGGCGAACCAGGCGCGGATCGCGTCGGTGCACAGCAACTGCTCGCCCGCCGTGATCACTTCGCGCAGGCGTGCGGGGAAGCGGCCGAGCCGCACCGCGTGCTCGGCGAGGACCTGGAGCGCCACGTACGGCAGGAAGAGCCGCTCGATCCCCGCGGCTTCGAGCTGGTCGAGGAGCGCGGGCGCGTCCTGGCGCCAGGAGGGCCGCACGAGGTGCAGGGTGCCGCCCCCGCACAGCGTGCTGTAGATCTCCTGGAAGGAGACGTCGAACGACAGCATGGAGAACTGCTGGGTGGCGGCGGGCGCCGTGAGGCCGCCGGTGGTGCGCTGCCACTGGAGCAGGTTGGCCATCGTCCGGTCGGGCACCTGGACGCCCTTGGGGGTGCCGGTGGAGCCGGAGGTGAACAGGGTGTAGAGCGGTCGCGCGCCGTCGTGCGGCGGGGACTGCGGCAGCGCGTCCGCGGCCGCCGGGCCCAGGGTGACCTCGTGGCGCGGCAGTCCGTCCGGGGCGAGCGCGGCGAGCGCCGCCTCGTCGCCGGGCGTGACGAGCACGCACAGCGGCTCCACCTGCTCCAGGATCTGCCGCAGCAGTCCCGGCGGGTACGCCGGGTCGAGCGGCACCGCGGTCAGGTTGAGCCGGGCGAGCGCCAGGAGCGCCACCACGTGCTCGACCGACGGCTGGAAGTACAGCGCGACCTGGCACCGGCCCCGCGGCGGCAGCGGGTGCCGCTCGCTCAGCTCGGCCGCGAGCGCGGCGGCGTGCGCGTCGAGTTCGGCGTACGTCACCGTGCGGTCCCCGGTGGCGAGCGCCGGGGCGTCGGGCGTGCGCCGCGCCTGCTGGGCGAAGCCCTCGGCGACGGTCGTGAAGGGCAGGGCGGGGGCGACGGAGCGGCCCGGCTCCGGCAGGGCGCGGCGGTAGGGCGCGACCAGCTCGGCCAGGGTGGTGTCGGAGCCGTCGGCGAGCCGGTCGATGCCGCGCCGGAACAGCTCGTCGAGGGCCGCCACCTGGGCGGTGTCGAAGTGGCCCGCGTCGTACTCCCACAGGCAGTCGAAGCCGGTGCCGCGCTCGATGACCGACAGGGTCAGCGGGCACTTCGCCCGGTCCGGGACCGGCCACTCGGGGCGGGTCGCGCAGCCGGGCAGCGCGAACGCGTCGAAGTCGGTGTTCTCCAGGACGAAGAGGAAGTCGAACGGCGCGTCACCCGCGCCCGCGCCCCGGTCCGCCAGGGCGTCGGCCAGGGCCACGTCCTGCCGGTCGAGGACCGCGCGCGCCGCGGCGCCGTGCTGCCGCACCTGGGTGCGGAGCCGCTCGCCGGGCGACAGGTCCAGGGGCAGGAGCACGGTGTTGGCGAACATGCCGACGCTGGCCTCGAAGTCCTGCACCGGCCGGTTGGCCACGGGCCCCGCGATCCGGGGCCGGGCGCGGCCCGTCACCCCGTACAGGCTCCAGGCGTACACCCCGAGCAGGAGCTGGAAGCGGGTGAGGCCGAGATCGGCGCAGAGCCGGTCGAGCACGGCGCGGCGGTCCGCGTCGAGCGTGGTGTGCAACAGCCCCGCGCGGTCGCCCGCGCGGACGGGCTCCAGCGGCGCGCTGTCCGGCGCGGCGTCGGCCGACTCGGCGTAGTGCGCGCGCAGTTCGGCGCGCAGCGCCCGGTAGGCGTCGCGGGAGAACCACTCGCCCTGCCAGGTGGCGTAGTCGAGCGGCGTCGGCGCGGGCCGCGCCTGCGGCGCCGGGTCCGCGCCGTCTCGCGCGTAGTCCGCCGAGAGCTCCCGGAAGAGCACGTTGAGGGACCAGCCGTCGACCGCGATGTGGTGCAGGAGCAGCAGCAGTTCGCCGCCGCCGGGCCGGGGCAGCCAGCAGGCCCGCAGCAGCCGGGGCAGCGCCAGGTCGAAGGGGGCGGCGAGGAACCGCTCGGTGAAGGCGCGGCGGCCGTCCTCGTCGCGCAGCGCCTGTGCGTCGGGCTCGGTCCACGGGTCGTAGGGCTCGGCCACCACCTGCCGCACCCCTTCGGGCGTGGCCTCGAAGGCGGTGCGCAGCGCCGGATGGCGGTCGACGAGACGCCGCAGCGCGCGCCGCAGCGCCTCGGCGTCGACCTCGCCGTCCACGCGGAAGACCATCGGGACGTGGTACGCCCGGGACGCGGGGTCGCGCTGGTGGAGCAGCCACAGCCGCTGCTGCTCGGAGGTCGCGGGGGCGGAGCGCGCACCGGCCGGGGCGGGCGCCGCCGGGTAGGGCGAGCCGCCGGTGCCGTCCGCGCCGCCCGCCTCGACGGCGGCGGCCAGCTGGGCGAAGTCCCCGTGCAGGACCAGGGCCTGGGGCAGCTCACAGCCCCAGCGGCGGCGCGCCTCGAAGCGCAGCCGCAGCGCCTTCAGGGAGTCGCCGCCGCAGGCGATCCAGCGGTCGGCGAGGCGCAGCCCCGTGAGGCCGAGGACCTCGCCCGCCAGATCGAGCACCTCGCGCTCCAGGGCGGTGACGGCCTCGGCCGCACCGGGCTCGTCGGCGCGCCGCCAGGGCGCGTCGGGGCGCCGCAGCAGCGCCGCCGTGTCGACCTTGCCGTTCGCGTTGAGCGGCAGCGCGTCCACCAGGTAGGCGCGGTGCGGCCGCATGTACGCGGGCAGGCTCGCCGCCAGGTGCGCGTCGAAGTCGTCGTACGAAAGGTCGGCGCCGAGGACCAGATAGGCAAGGAGTTCGTTGACGCCGCTCGTGTCGCGGCGGGTGCACACGTACGCCTGGCGCACCGCAGGGTGCGCCACGATCTGCCGCTCCAGCTCGCCCGGTTCGACGCGGAAGCCGCGGACCTTGACCTGGCGGTCGGCGCGCTCCACGTACGCGATGTGGCCTTCGGCGTCCAGGCGCACCAGGTCGCCGGTGCGGTAGTGGCGCGTGGAGCCGTCTCCGTGCCAGGGCAGCGTGACGAAGCGGCGCCCGGTCTCCTCGGGGAGGTTGCGGTAGCCCGCGGCGAGCGCCTCGCCCGACAGATACAGCTCGGCCACCTCGCCGGGTTCGGCCGCGCGGCTGCCGTCGGCCGCCACGAGCAGCGTCCCGGTGCCCGGCAGGGCGCGCCCGATCGGCACCACGTCGCCGTCGAAGTCGCGCGGGATGGGGTGGCACAGCGCGAACGTGGTGGCCTCGGTGGGGCCGTACACGTTGTGCAGACGGGTGCCGCTGTCGGCGTTGTCGCGGTACCAGCGGCGGATCAGACGGGCGTTGAGCTGCTCGCCGCCGGTCAGGAGCTGGCCGACGGAGGAGAAGCAGTGCGGCACCTTGTCCACGACAGCGTTGAACAGCGCCACCGTGATGAACACGATGTCGACGCGCAGCCGCTCCAGGGCGGCCGCGAGGACCTCGGGGTCCTGGACCGTGGCGTCGCCGAGGATCACACAGCGGCCGCCGGTGAGCAGCGGCACCCACACCTCGAAGCTGATCGCGTCGAAGGCGGGGTTGGACATGCAGGCGAAGCCGGCGCCCTCGTGGGTCTCGACGTAGCCGGGCTCGGCCAGGCGCAGGATGCCCGCGTCCCGGACCTCGACGCCCTTGGGCTGCCCGGTGGTGCCGGAGGTGTAGAAGACGAACGACACCGGCGCGGCGGGCGCGAGCGCGTCCGGCGCGTCCTTGCCGCCGTCGAGCAGCGCGGCCACGGGCAGCGGGCGCACGTCGTCGGGCAGCGCGTCGGGTGCCGCGCCGCCGTGGACGACCGCCACGCAACCCGAGTCGGCCAGGATGTGGCGGCGCCGCTCGGGCGGGCTCTGGGCGTCGAGCGGTACGACCACCGCGCCCGCGCGCAGCGTGCCGAGCATGGCGCAGACCAGTTCCCAGGAGCGCGGCAGACAGACCGCGACCGCCTGGCCCGGGCGTACGCCGTGGTGGCGCAGCGCGGCGGCGACGGCGGCGCTGGCCGTGTCGAGCTCGCCGTAGGTGTGGGACCGCTCCCCTTCGACGACCGCGACGGCGTCGGGGTGGCGGCGGGCCCGGTCGAGCACCGACCGGGCGAGCGTGGGGGCCGGGGACGGCACCGGTGCGGCGATGGTCATTCCGCCTCCCGCGCCGGAGCGGACTCGGCGAGCCGCGGCTGACCGGTCCCGGCGATGCGGGCCAGTTCCGACTCGATCCGCGCGGCGACCCGGAGGATCTCGGCGGACTCCAGCATGCCCCAGTGGTCGCAGGCGATCGACTCCACCTCGAAGTCGCCGTCGGCGCGCTCCCGCCAGAAGGCGCGCACGTCCGCGAGGAAGTTCTCCGTCGCGCCCTCGATCGCCTGGAGGAAGACGGTGCGTGCCGCGGTCGGCAGCGGGTCGTAGGCGACCGCGGTGGTGCGGTTGTGGTTGTAGATGTGGAAGTACTGCTCGATCTGCCGGTCGTCGATGCCCGGGTACATGCCGTTGAACTTCACCAGCTTGTCGCGGAACTCGGCCATGTCGACGGTGGCGATGTTGGCGCGCTGCTCGGCGTTGCCCGCGCCCTGGGCGTCGAGCAGCACCACGCTGACGTCCTCGTGGCCCGCGGCGGCGAGGAGGCGGCCCATCTCGTGGGCCACGAGACCGCCGTAGGACAGACCGGTGAGGATCAGCGGCCCGCTGGACAGCGGCTCGATGAGCTTCAGATAGGCCTCGGCCATGGCCTCGACCGTGGGCAGGAAGGACTCCCCGGGGTTCACGCCCGGGGACTGGATGCCGTGGACGCCGATGTGCTCCGGTAGCGCCTTGGCCAGCGAGAGGTAGCAGAAGGCGGTGCCGCCCGCCGGGTGGACGCAGACGACGTGCGCGTCGCCGTCGCCCGCGCGGAACCGCAGGAGGTTGCTCGGCGGCGCCCCCGAGGCGCCCCGGCGCAGCCGTCCGCCCATCTCCTCGATGGTCGGGTGCAGCATGACGTCGCGGACCGACAGGGTCTCGCCGAAGGCCTCGCGGACGGCGTGCACGAGCTTGATGGCGGAGACGGAGGTGCCGCCGATGTCGAAGAAGCTGTCGCGGATGCCGATGTCCGGCTGCAGCAGCAGGCGCCGCCATATCTGATACAGCGTCAGTTCTATGTGGTCGCGCGGGCTCGCCAGATTGACCTGGGCGGGCCGGTCGGTGCGGGCCCGCTCCAGGAGCGCGGCACGGTCGAGCTTGCCGTTCTGGGTCTGCGGAAGCCGCGGCACCTCGACGAACACGCCCGGGATCATGTGGGCCGGAAGCCGTCGCGCCAGGGCCGCGCGCCACTCGGCGGCCGGGCGCGGGGTCGCGTCGCCCACGCCGACGGCGGCCACCAGCTGCGGCTCGCCCGCGCCGTCGCGGTCGGCGATGACCGCCGCCTCGGACACGCCGGGCTGGTCGAGCAGCGTCGCCTCGATCTCGCCCAGCTCGATGCGGAAGCCGCGCAGCTTGATCTGGTGGTCGCGGCGGCCCGCGTACAGGAGGTTGCCGTCGGGCAGCCAGCGGACCAGGTCGCCGCTGCGGTACATGCGCGCGCCGGGCACGAACGGGTCGGCCACGAACCGCTCGGAGGTCAGGCCGGGGCGGCCCAGATAGCCGCGCGCCATGCCCGCCCCCGCGATGTACAGCTCGCCCACCACGCCGACGGGCACCGGCCTGAGCCGCTCGTCGAGCACGTACGTACGGGTGTTGGCCACCGGCGGGCCGATCGGGGCCTGGCGCTCCAGGTCCTGGGGGGTGAGGTACGCCGTGCAGTACAGGGCGGTCTCGGTCGGGCCGTAGCCGTTGAGGATGTGCAGGCCCGGCAGGACCCGGGTCATGCGGTGCAGGCTGTCCTCGGGCAGGGGTTCGAGGCCGGTGTGGATGTAGCGCAGGGACAGGCCCGCGAGACGCTCCTCGGGCGCCTCGCAGATCCACTTGACGTAGGCGGGCGGAAGCAGTGCCTCCACGATGCGGTGCTCGCGCATCCAGGCGAGGAGCGCCTCGGGGTCGTCACGCACCTCCTTCGGCACCAGCTGGAGGACGCCGCCCGAGGTGAGCGGGAGCAGCAGCTCCTGCACCGAGGCGTCGAAGGCGAAGCTCGGCCACATCGCCGAGGCCTGGCCCGGCGTCGCGTCGAACCGCGTCTGCCAGTAGTCCAGGAGGTTGAGGATGCCCCGGTGCGTCGCGGCCACGCCCTTGGGGCGGCCGGTGGAGCCGGAGGTGTAGATGACGTACGCCAGGTCGTCGGGGCGGAAGCCGCGGCCGGGCGCGTCCTCGCTCAGCCCCTCGGCCTCGACGGCGGTGAGCGGCAGCCAGGCCCCGTCCGGCGGCGCGGCGTCGTTGCTCAGGACGAGCAGGGCGTCGGCGTCCGCCACCATGCCCGCGAGCCGCTCGGCGGGCAGCGCCGGGTCGAGCGGCAGATACGCGCCGCCCGCCTTCAGGACGCCCAGGATGCCCACGAGCAGGTCCACCGACAGATGCGTGTGCAGGCCGACGACGCGGTCGGTGCCGATGCCGCGCGCGATCAGGGCGTGGGCGAGCCGGTTGGCCCGCCGCTCCAGGGTGGCGTAGTCGAGCGCGTCGCCCGCGTGGACCACGGCCGTCTGGCCGGGCCGCTCCCGCACCTGGGCCTCGAAGCGCTCCACCAGACCGGCGGGCGAGCCCGTGGCGGCGGTGTCGTTGAAGTCCACGAGCACCTGGCGGCGGGCGTCCTCGTCGAGCACGGACAGCTCGGCGACCGGCGTGCCGGGGCCCGCGGCCAGCTGCTGGAGGACGTGCCGCAGCTGACGGACGTACCGCTCGGCCGTCCCGGCGTCGAACAGGGCGGTGGCGTAGTCGAGCGTGCCCGTGAGCCCGCCGTTCTCCTCCGCCAGGGTCAGGGTCAGGTCGAACCTGGCGACCGGGAGCGGCGTCGCGAGCGGCGTCGCGTCGACGCCCGGCAGCGCCCACGCGCCTTGCTCCGCGCCGTCCTGCCAGTCGAAGAGGACCTGGAACAGCGGGGTGTGCGCGAGGCTGCGGGCCGGCTTGACGACCTCGACGACCTGCTCGAACGGCAGATCCCGATGGCGCTGTGCTGACAACGTTGCCGCGCGGACGCGCTCGATGAGCCCGCCCACCGTCAGGTCGTCGGACACCGCGATCCGCAGCGCCAGCGTGTGGGCGAAGGAGCCGATGAGCCCTTCGAGTTCGGGGCGGCTCCGGTGGGCGGCGGGCGTGCCGATCACCACGTCGGGCTGGCCCGCGGCGCGCGCGAGCACCAGAGCCCACGCGGCCAGGACCGTCATGGACAGCGTCGCGTCGCCGCCGGCCTCCTTGAGCGCGGCCGTCAGCTCCGCGTCGACGTCGAGCCGCACCTGTCCGCCGCGGTAGTCCTGCTCGGCCGGGCGCGGCCGGTCGGTCGGCAGCTCCAGGAGCGCCGGGGCGTCCGCGAGGGCCTGGCGCCAGTAGGCGCTCTGCCGGGCCGCGGCCCCGTCGGGCGCCGTGTCGGCCAGCCACTGCCGCTGCCAGGCGGCGTAGTCGGCGTACTGCACCGGCAGCGGCGGCAGCGGGTCGGGCGCGCCCTCGCGGAAGGCCGCGTACAGGGCGCCGACCTCGCGGGTCAGGACGCCGAGGGACCAGCTGTCGGCCACGATGTGGTGCGCCGTGAGCATCAGGACGTGCCGGTCGGCGCCGAGCGTCACCAGACGGCCGCGGATCAGGGGGCCGTGCGCCAGGTCGAACGGGGCCGCGGCCTCCTCCCGGAGCACGCGCGCGAGTTCGGCCTCGGCGTCGGCCCTGCCGGTCAGGTCCTCGGCCGTGAGGGGCAGGCCCCCGCCGGGCGGGTCGATCTCCTGTACCGCCGCGCCCCCGTCGGCCACGAGGCGCGTGCGCAGCACTTCGTGGCGGGCGACGAGCGCGTCCAGGGACCGGCTCAGCGCCACCCGGTCCAGGGCGCCCCGCAGCTCCACCGCCGTGGGCATGTGGTGCGCCTCGCTCGCGCCCGGCATTTGCGACAGGAACCACAGCCGCTGCTGTGCGGAGGACGCGGCCAAGGGGGCGGCGCGGTCCGCGGTCGGGAGGGTCACGGAAAGGGGGACGTCGCTGTTCGCGGACAAAGCTAACTCTTCCACTCTGCGGGTGGCTTATTCACGGTGGTGAGGGGAGTGGTGACGGAAAGGCGCGGAGATATCACTCAGCGAGGTCGGCCGAGTATCCCGGCAGTTCCGAATTTGCAATCGGATCCATAATGCGTCGGGCCTTTGGGCCCAAGGGGCGCTGATCGTAAGCGAATTCGTTGCCGCGTGGCCCGACGTGCCGTCTGACCTGCTGTGCGGCCTGGATACCTCCGGACACGTGGGGAGCCGTCAACGGGATGATCGATCAGTCCTTGAGGGTCTGTCAATATGGCTGCGCCTGTCCTGCCCCGCCGCAAACGAGCGGTATGGGAAAGGTCATAGACTTAGGCTCGGGTATTGCCTGGAGGGGCCGGTTCCGGGCAGATTGGGCCAACCGCTGCGTGCGGGGCCGCGGACCGCTGCGTGCGGAGACCACGGACCGCTGCGTGCGGGGCCGCGGACCGCTGCGTGTGAGGGTCACGGACCGCTGTGCGCCGTGGCCACCGGGATCGGGCTCGCCGTGGCCGCCCACTGCTCCGTGGTGCGACCGCCCACCGCCCCGTGCCGCTGCCGTCGACCGGCCGCCGTGCCCGCGGGCCGTGAACCCATGGGCCGCGGGCTCGTAGGCCCGTGTGGGCCAACCCCGCCGGCAGGCCTCGCTCTTCGACGCCCGGCCGCCGCTCAGCCGTCGCCGGGCCCCGTTCCCGGTGCGCCGGGCGGCGGGGCCTCGGCCGAGGCCGCGCGCCGCAGGTGTTCGGCGAGGGCGACCGCCGCGGGCGCCGCGGCCCGGTCCCCGACGCCCCACGCCAGCAGGAGGCGCCGCCGCGACCAGCCGTCCTGGAGCGCGCACACGTCGAGCGGCCGGTGCGGGTCCAGGGCGCGGCGCGGAACGACGGCGAGCCCGACCCCCGCGGCCACGAGCGCGACGAGGGTGCTCAGTCCGGCGACGCTCGTGCGGTAGCGCACCACCGGCGCGTGCGGGCCGAGGTGCTGCTCGATCCAGCGGCGCAGCGAGGACTCGGCGTCGAGCCCCACGAGCGGATGCTCGGCGACCTCGCTGTACGTCAGGGCGGTGCGCCCGGCGAGGATCCCGCCCGCCTGGCCGATCACCACGAGGGAGTCGTCGCCGAGGGGCTCCAGGACGAGCCCGCTGTCGTGGGCCTCGTCGTCGACGACGACCCCGAGGTCGGCCTCGCCGTCGGCGAGCATCCGCAGGGTCCGCGGGGTCCGGCTCTCGGACACCGTGACGTCGGTGTCCGGGTGCGCGCGCAGGAACGACACCAGCGCCCGCGGCACGAGCCCGTGCATCGCGGACCCGCCGCTCAACAGGGTCAGGGGCGCGGCGGGAGAGCGGGTGTAGCTGGCGACGGCGCTCTCCAGGCGCGCCGTGTGCGTGAGCACGTCGCGGGCGTGCCGGGCGAGGGCGGTGCCCGCCGGCGTCGGCCGCACCCCGCGCCGCCCCCGGATCAGCAGGGCCACCCCGGCGTGCCGCTCCAGGGAGCGCACCCGGGCGCTGGCCGAGGGCAGGCTCAGATGCATCCGCCGCGCACCCGCCGTGATCGACCCCTCCGCCACGATGTGCAGAAAGAGCCGGAGGTCGTCCAAGTCGTAACGCACCTCCGCGAGCCTATGGCACAGGCTGAGGCACAGTGTGTCGATTACGCATTGTGGGCCCGCCCCCGACCGCGTGATGCTCGGCGGGTGTCCGAGATCCTGTTGGCCCTCATCGCCGGAGTCGCCGCCGGCACGCTGAACGCCCTCGGCGGCGGAGGCACGTTCGTGGCGCTGCCCGCGCTCGTCGCGGTCGGCGTGCCGCCCGTGACGGCGAACGCCTCGTCGACCGTGGCCCTCCTGCCCGGCACCATGGCCAGCGCCTGGGTGTACCGCCGCGACGTCGCACCGGTGGGCGAGACCTCCACGACCGCGCTGACCTCGGTCAGCGCGGTCGGCGGCGGCCTCGGCGCGGGACTGCTCCTGGCCCTGCCCGCGGCCTCCTTCGACGCGGCCGTGCCGTGGCTGCTCGCCTTCGCCACCGTGGTCCTGGCCTGCGGCCGCCGTCTGGCGCGGGCGCTGAGCGACGCCACGGGGCGCCCGTTCGGCCTCGGCTCCACGGCGGTGCTCGGCGGGCAGTTCCTGCTCGCCCTGTACGGCGGATACTTCGGCGGAGCCGTAGGCATCATGATGATGGCCCTGTGGAGCGTGGGCCTCGGCCTCGACACCGCGGTCAGCAACCCCATGCGGACCGTCCAGATCGCGGCCATCTACCTCACCGCGGCCGTCCTCTTCCTCGTGTGCTCCGACGCCCTGGACACCCCCTGGCTCCTCGCCGCCATGCTCACCGGCGCGGTGACCGGCGGCTTCACGGGCGCCCACTTCGCCCGCCGCCTGTCCGCGCGCGTGCTGCGGGGCGTCATCCTCACCACCGCCGTCACCATGACCGTCCTGTACTTCGTCCGCAGCTGGGGCTGACCGGGGTGGCCGACACGACCGGAGGCGCCGGGGACGAGGGCGAAGGCGAAGGCACCGCCGGAACCGCCACGCCGTCCCCGGACCTCTCCCCGCAGGCGGCGCGCGCCCGGCTGCTCCTCGCGTACGAGGCGTACGAGCTCTCCGAACTCGCGCGCGCCGCCGTGCCGGTCGGCCCGCGCGAGCTGCGCCCCGACGGCACGCCCCGGACCCCGGGCGCCGCCCTTGCCGACGCCGCGCACGTGCTCACGGCCGCACGGCGGCTGCTCGAAGCGGCCGTCGTATACGAACGTCTCGGCGGCGCCGCCTGGCAGCTCGTCGGCGACGTGCTCGGCGTACCGGCACGCACCGCGAGCGAGCGGTACGCACCCGCCGAGGCCCGGTTCCGCGCGGGCACCCCCGAGGCCCCGGAGCGCTGGTGGCACGCCCACGTGCGGCGGGCCCCCGGCGAGGCCGCGCGCGACCTCGACGACTGGGTCCTGCGCCACGCCGACGGAGACGCGGACCCCGGCCCCGCGCCGGTCTCCGACGGCTTGCCCTGACGCCCTAACGCCCTTGGCGGGCCCGGACCGTCAGCCCTCTCCGGCCGCCCCGCAGGGCCAGCGCGTGATTGACGCGGAAGACCGGCCGGGCCATCGGCATCCAGCGCCGGAGCGCGGCCTTGCGGACGGTGACGTGCTGGGCGAGCCTGGCGACGCAGCCGTCGTTCCCGTCGGGGGCCACGGTCCAGCGGACGCTGCCCGCGATGTCCCCGTCGAGCGCCGCTTCGAGGACGCGCGCGGCCGGGTCCTCCGCCACGGCCGTCAGCGTGGCCCGCAGCGCGTAGGGGAGCGCCGACCTGATCACGACCTCGCACCCCCGCTCGCCGGTCCGCCGCACGGAGCGGAAGGCGGGCCACCACGTGGGGTAGGACGGCACGTCGGCGAGGAGCGCGTACACGGTGTCCGGCGCGAGCGGGGCGCGCCAGGTGCCCAAGAGGCGGATGTCGTGACGGTTCACGCGGTTCTCCCGGTCGGCAGGGGGGCGGAGGGCGGGGGCAGATGGTCACGGGTCCTGACGAAGAACGCGCCCGTGCCGAGCAGCCACACGGCGAGGAACCAGGCGGGGCCGAGCAGCAGATGACCGTACGGAGTGACGCCGGGCGTGAAGGCCGCGGCGACCGCGACCTGGGTGGGGCCGAATCCGGGCAGGAGCTGGAGCCCGTCCTTATCGGCTCCCGCGTTGCTCATGGGGTTCTGGAGCATGGTGTCGAGCAGGCTGGCCATGATGATGACGAAGAGACCGGCCAGCTCGTTGCGCAGGAAGGCGCCGAGCAGGATGCCGATGCCGCCGTAGCTCACGGCGGCCGCGAACAGGCCGAGCGCGAGCAGGACGGGCCGGACCGGATCCCAGTACCAGCACACCACGGCGGTGGCGTACACCGCGATGAGCGCGGAGGCGACCGCCATCGCGACGACCTTGCCGAGCAGCAGACAGGAGCGGGGGTAGCCCGCGAGCGCGAGCCTGCGGTCGAAGGCGAGCGCCTTGAAGGTCGTCATGAACATCATGAAGCCCACGATGAGCGTCACCGTGTTGACGGCCCCCGACACCATCGTCAGGTGGTTGCCGTCGACGGTCACGGTCCGCCCGGCGGCGCGCAGCAGGAAGCGCAGCCGGTCGGGGGTGACGAACCAGTGCTCAAGGGTCAGCCAGAGCGGGATGTACACGACGACGAGCACCAGGGCGAGCCGGTTGCGGGCGTGTTCGAGCAGCGCGAAGGCGGCACCCGTGCGGAAGGCCTCCCAGGTCCGGCTCATCGCGCCGCCCCCGGGACACCGGCCGGCCGGCCCTCCGCGCTCCACGGCGTCGCCACGCCGTCGCGCAGCCGGTGCACGACGTCGAGGCGCCCGGCGTCCCAGGCCAGGTGCGACACGACCAGGACGCAGCGGCCCCGCTCGCGCAGCCGGGTCGCCACGTCCCAGAACCGCAGGTACGTCTCCCAGTCGAAGCCCTGGTACGGCTCGTCCAGGAGCAGCACCCGCGGGTCGTGCAGGAGCGCGAGGGTCAGGTTCAGCTTCTGCCGGGTGCCGCCGCTGAGGAGGCCCACGCGGGTGTGCCGGTACTCGGCGAAGTGCAGCTCGTCGAGGAGTTCCTCCGCGCGCCCCGGCCCGTCGACGCGGTACGCCGTGCGGAACAGGCGCAGGTGCTGGTCGACCGTGAGCGCCTCGTTGAGCACCGCCTCCTGCGGGCAGTACCCCAGCGAGCCGCGGCGCTCCACCCGCCCCGCGTCGGCGGCGACCTGCCCGCACAGGACGCGAAGGAGTGTGCTCTTGCCCGCGCCGTTCTCGCCCACGACGCCCGCGAGGGTGCCCGGTTCGAGGCTGAACGACACCCCTCTCAGGACGCGGCGCGAGCGATAGGCCTTGTGGACGTCGCGCACGCGCAGGGCGTACGGGGCGGTCGGCACGGCGATCTCCTCCTGCGGGGGATGGGCGGCGGCGGGGGCGCGCGGCGGTGCGGCGCGGTCGGCCTCAGCGCCTGCGGCGGGACAGACAGGCGACGAGGGAACTCCACTCCTGCCGCACCTCGCCGGGCAGCCGCGCCGCGTCGAGCGCGGCGAGGGCCGCCGCCACATGACGGGCCGCCGCCTCCTCCGCGCGTTCCCGGCCGCCCACGGCCTCCAGGAGGCGCATGACCTCGGGGACGCGGTCCTGCGGCAGTGGCACGACGTCGAGCAGCTCCGCGACGCGGCGGCCCTCGGGGGAGTCCACCGCCGCGGCGAGCACCAGCGGCAGCGTCTTCTTGCCGCGCACCAGGTCCGCGCCGACGGGCTTTCCGGTGAGCGCGCCGTCGCCCCACAGGCCGAGCACGTCGTCCAGGATCTGGAAGGCCACGCCGAGGTCGCCGCCCGCCGCGCGCAGCGCGCGCACCACCGGCGCCGGCGCGTCCGCGAGCACGGCGCCGAGGGCCGCCGCGCAGCCGAAGAGCGCCCCGGTCTTGCCGCGCGCCATGCGCGCGTACCGGCTCGTCGACACCTCGCGCAGCGCGCGCCGCTCCAGGGCGAGGTCCTCCGCCTGGCCCTCCACCATCTGCTCCACCGCGGTGATGAGGTCCTCCATGGCGGCCCGGGCGCCCGGCGCCTCGGCCCGCAAGACGGTGGCGACGGCCTGGACCACGAGGGCGTCACCGGCGAGCACCGCGGCGCCGGTGCCGAACCGCGCCCACGCGGCGGGCCTGCCGCGCCGCTCGGCGTCGCCGTCCATGATGTCGTCGTGCAACAGGGAGAGCTGGTGCACGAGTTCCACGGCCGTACCGGCGACGGCGGCGAAGCGCTCGGGGGCCCCGACGGAGCGCACCGAGAGCAGCGCGAGCGCCGCGCGCACGCGCTTGGCCACGTGCCGCACCGACGTGGGGGACTCGTCGGCGTCCCACCCCAGGTGGTAGCGGCAGACGGCGGCCGTGGACGGGTGCAGCCCGGCCACGGCCGCCCGCAGCGGGGGATCGACGAGCGCCGCCCCGCGCCGCAGGAGCTCCTCGCCGTCCGCCCCGGGGGCGGACGCGCGCGGCGGGCCGGTGTCGTACAGCGACGTGTCTGTCATGGATCCTCGCCCGCCCGTCGTCCCTGCACCGGTCTCGGCCCCTCCGGTCGCCTAACGACGACAGCGATCACCGGTTGTGACGGTTCGCGCTACGGAGTGACGGTCCGGCGGGAGCGGGCCCGACGGCGGGCGTGCGGAGCGACGGTTGACGTAGGCGGAGCGTAGACGCACGGGCCGGGCGGAGCGCTCCGCGCGCCAAAGGGCGGGCCGCCCCTCACTGTCGCGACGGCGGAATCGGATTCGAACTGGGGCCGGGCCCCGCGGTGGGTCTCGGCCGGAGCCCCGCGGCCTGCGGGGCGCGGTTCGCGGCACGGCACGCGCCCCGGGCGCGCGGGCACCGCTGGGCACACGGCCGTCCGGGTGCGCGTCCGGCGCGGGAGGGTGGCCCGAAGTACGCGCCGCGGCAGCCGGAATCGCTCGAATGCTCCCGTCCCGTGCGGCTCCGCAGCGCCTGGTTTTTCCCAACATCCTGTCGGCTCGTTCGCGCCGCGCGGGGGTTTCCGCGGCCCCCGCGGGCCTCGAAACTGTGCGCCCGGCGCTTGCCATCGGCAGGCGCAGCGGCGTCGGAAGGACGGCGGACAAGGCCATGGTCGGAAATCTGAGGTCCCTCGCGGGCGCGCCGGGTGCGGTCCCCGCCCGGCCCGCACCGGACGGCGAGCCGGAGCGGAAGCGGATCCTCATCGAGCTCACCGGCGAGCAACGGGAAGCGCTGCGCGCCCAGTTGGAGCTGTACGGCGACGAGGCGAGCGAACTCGTCCTGCTCGCGGGCGGTCTCGAACTCGGCACGTTCGGTGTGCGGGCCAGGCCCCGCCTGTACTGACGCGGAACCCGCAGCCCGGCACCACCCCCCGTACCCCGCCCGCGCGTCCCATCGGGAGGAACCGTGAGTGTGCTGTCCGTCCCGCGCCTCTTCTTCAAGGGCAGGGCGTCGTGGAACCCGGCCACCGGGAACAACAACGACCAGTGGCCGCTCTACGACTTCACCCGCGCCGAGCTGAACTGGGAGTTCCTGAACGATCCGGCGCAGCAACCGCCCATCGGCATCACGCCGGACAACGTCCGCGAGGAGTTCCCCGCCTGGGCCCGCACCCTGCGGTGGTACCAGCCGGTGGACGACCAGGGGAGGCCGGCGCCGGGCTGGTGGCAGAACCCCGGCGAGTGGGGCTACTTCGGCGGCATGGAGTGGTGTCTGCACGACACCGCCCGGCCCGACGACCCCGGGCCCGGCGCGTCGACGGACACCCGGTTCACCGGCGGCCAGCTGGAGCCGGGCGGTCCCGTGATCACCTCCGACCCGCTGGTCCACCACCCCGAGGACCCGGACAGCGGCGGGATCATCGACATCGTCGGGGACGCCTTCCCGCACAGCACCTTCCACACCCCGGGCCGCATGGTCGACAACAACCCGGACGCCTGGTGGGGCAGTTCCTTCTACCTCAAGCGCTTCCAGGTCGGCTCGCGCATCGCGCCGCAGTGCCACCTCAGCGGGGACGTCGCACCGGGCTCGTCGATGAACTCCCGGTGGCTGAGCCTGGCCCGCAACCTCAACGCCGACGGGCAGCTCCAGATCGCGGGCGTGGGCGGCGCGGTGCTCCAGGCCTGCGTTCCCGGCGACCCGAAGACGCTGCGGATCGCGTCCGGCACCTCGGCCCTCCTCGACGCGCTCCGGGCGGCCCTCGCCCAGCGGGGCGTCCAAGGCCTCATGGTGCGCCTCACCGCGTACCGGACGCTGTACTTCACAGCCGCCGAGTTCGAGCACTGCGACAGCATCAGCGACCCCCAGGAACGGACGACGGCCCAGTACCGGCGGCTCACCGAGCTGTGGGACCGCGAGCTCAGGGAAGGGCGGACGCCGACCCAGAACCCGTGCGTGTCCACGGTCCTGGGGACCGTCGGCCTCTGGCACGACGGCGAGAAGCCGACCAGCGCGCCCGGCGGCCGGTGCCTGCTGCCGGCACGGATGTTCCAGTGCGCGTACGAGGGCCGGCAGGAGAAGCGCGGAACGTCTCCCCGAGGGACGGCCCTGCAAGGGTGGTGTGCCCCGGCGGTGGCGGAGACCCGGCACACCCGGGACGCGGTGTACGTGAGCCTCGACCTCGGCAACACCCTTCCGGAGATCGACTCCCTGGGGGAGAAGGCGAACCTCGGCGATCTGCGGCTCGTCGTGCGCGACGGGGACGGTGTCGTGCACGCCGTCGGCGACCTCCCCTTCGACGCCTACCGCACCTCGGCGTACGAGACGACCGCGGGCATCGTCGACATCAAGGCGCCCGCGGAGGTCGTGCCGCTGCTCGACACGGGCACCCTGGAACTCCACCACGCCCCGGGCGGCGACCCGGTGGCGCTGCTCACGGAGAGCACCGTCACCGCCGAGACCGACCAGCGCAGCGTCTATCTGGACCAGGGCGAGCCCGGAACGATCACCGTGCAGATACGGGAGCGCGGTGCCATCCCCCGGCGGGACGTGGAGCTCGTGGTCCAGCAGTACGTGCCCGACCCGCCGCAGCCGTGCGCGGAGGGCGGTGCCTGGCGCAAGCCGGACGGCGGCGCTTACCAGGAGGTGCTGGACCTCACGACGCAGACCGTCACGGTGTCGGCGGGGACCGGTGAGGCCACCGTCTCCTTCCGGCCCGTGCGCTCCGGCTGCGCCACCGTCGCGTTCTTCCCCGTCGAGCGCTACGGCCCGGGGACGCCGCCCGCGGCCATCGGCCCCGCGCCCGGCACGGACGACGGCTCGGGGGTGCCCTACGGCATCTCGTGGGCCTCCTACGCCTGTGTGCGCGTGCTGCCGTTCCACGACGACCTGCCCCGGCAGTTCGCCGACTGCTGGAACGCGGGGTTCTCACCGCAGGACGCCTGGGACTTCCTCTACCGGAAGGTCCTGTACGTACACGACGTCGTGTATCCGGTGATGAAGCACTACGCCCACCTCGACCTGGGCGACAAGGAGTCCGTGGACCGCAACATCGACCAGATCGTGGCCCTCGCCGAGCGGGACCTGTTGCACTCCACCCTCTACATGCCCGTGACGCGCGAGCTCTCCGAGGGGCAGCGGCGCGTACTGAAGACGTATCAGGGCCTGGTCGGCAAGGGCTGGCCGGCGGAGAAGCTGGGGGAGTGGCGATGACGGGAACGAGCGCGGGCACCAGGGTGGGCGAGGTCGCGGCGTCGGAGGTCGTCGCCGCCTCGGTGGAGCGCGGCCGCGAGCTGCTGCGGCGGCGGGACGCCTTCGTGCGGCAGCTGAGCCCCTTCGACCGGCAGGCGCGGCTGTGTCTGCGCGCCGACGTGCTCGACGTGACGGTCGAGGGCTACCTCGACTACGTGGGCAACCAGGCCCTCGACTGGACGGACGACGAACTGGCCGCCCTCACCCGCATCGTCGAGGAGATCGACGGGCTCTTCAAGCCCTGGTCCTTCCAACTGCCCCCGACCGTCCTCCTGGTGAAGACCTCCGGCCAGGAGGAGGGGCGCGCTGCCTACACCCGGGGCGAGGACACCATCGTGGTCCCCGCGGGCAAGGTGGAGACGCTGCACCTGCCGTCCCCCGACAGCGACCCGCTGTTCGCCGCGCAGAACACCACGAGCCTGCGGGACCTGCTCGTGCACGAGCTCTTCCACCTGGTGAGCAAGAACAACCGGGAGCTGCGCGCACGGCTGTACGACCTCGTCGGATACACCCTCATGACCGCACCGGTCCAGCTGCCGTCCGTGCCCTGGCCGGAGGCGGCCTCGCCCACCACCATGCCGGAACTGAAGATCACCAACCCGGACACCCCGCTCCTCGACGTCCGGATCCGGCTGAACGTGCCCAAGGGGCCCTACGACGGCCCGGCGCAGGACCTGGTCCCGCGCGACCTGGTGCCGGTCCTGATGGCGGACGGACCGTACGCGGGCGGCAGCTTCTTCGGCTATCTGCGGTGGTACTTCATGGCGGTCGAGGACCAAGGAGGGGGGCGGTGGGCGCCCGTCACTGGGGACGACGGGCGCCCCCTGACGTACCTCATGCCGTTCAGGCCCGACGACAACAGGACCCTGTGGGACCAGTACCTGGAGAAGGTGGGGCGCAACACCGCATCGGAGCTCTTCCACCCGGACGAGGTCATCGCCCAGAACGTCGTCTTCGCCGCGCTGCTGCCGACCCCCGGCCTGCTCGCCGGGGTCGGCGACGTGCTCAGCAGGTAGCCGCCGCACCTCGCAGGGAGGAAGACCCCGACATGGCCCAGACCGATCCGCCGCCGATCCACACCATCGAGGCGCTGCGCGCGGAGCTCCAGGACGCCGTGGCCCTGGAGTTCACCACCATTCCCGCCTACCTCTCCGGATGGCTCACCATCAAGGACCGGCGGACGAGGTTCCCCGACGTCACCCGGATCGTCCAGAGCGTCGTGATCTCCGAGATGCGGCACATGGCCATCGCCGCGAACGTGCTCACCGCCGTGGGCGGCCGACCGGAGGTCACGAAGGCGACGCCCGTGTACCCCTGCCAGATCCCGGACTTCACCCGGGCGGGCCTGGTGCGGCTGCTCCCCTGCGGCGACGACCTCTGGCGGCTCGGCCTCTTCATCGAGCAGCCCGACCCCCTGCCGACGGACACACGGGAGCGGATCCGCGGCGCGATCGACCTGGAGTCGCCGCGGCTGCGCACCGGCGGCGGGCTCGACCTGATCAAGGCCCTGCCGAGCCCCATCCCGCTGCGCTTCGAGTCCATCGGGGACTTCTACAACGCCCTCATCGACGGCATCCGCTACCTGGTGGAGCAGGGGAAGGAGGAGGACGTCTTCCACCCGGAGACCATCACACGGCAGTACACGCACTTCGGGGGCCAGGACAACATCGGCGTGCGCACCTCCGCGGAAGCCGTCGCCCTGCTGACCGACGTCATCCACGAGGGCGAGGGCGACCCGCACCGCATGTGGGACGACAACGGCGAGTTGTCCCACTACTACAAGTTCGACGAGCTGGCACAGGGCCGCCGCTATCTGCCGCAGGACAAGCCCTGCCACCCCACGGGCCCGCGCCTCACCCTGCCCGTGGACACCGACATCGTGCGCGTCCTGCCCGATCCGCAGATGTGCAAGTACCGCAAGGGCTCCCCCGAGTGGCGGGCGGCGGACGCCTTCAACCGCTTCTACGAGCGGCTCGTGGCGAACCTGGAGACCGGCCTCACGGGCCACCCGCAGCAGGTCGACAGCGCGGTGGGGCAGATGCACCAGCTGGAGGTCCTCGCCGACGAGGTCCTCGCGTGCCGGATCGCCGAGGGAGAGTACGCGGGGTACTACGCCGGGCCCACCTTCGAGTGCAGGCCCTACACCGACCAACCCGTCAGGCTCCCCGAACCGGAGGCGTGACGACGCCGCGTCGGCGGCCGACCGGACCCGCCCTCGCCCGGTTCCCGCCATTCACCCCGCCGCGCGGTGCGGCGACTACCGGACAGCTCCGGTGCGCGCGCACCCGGTGGCGCGCGCCCGGCGTCGCGAGACGCGGGACGCAAGGGTGGGAAGCACGCTACTTGACGGGAGCCGGGCGGACATGGGGATGAGACAGGAGCCCTCCCTCACCTCTGCGGGAGGGCAGACGGCCCGTGGGCACGCTCGTACTCTCCACCCCCATGCGAATCACACACCTGCGGCGTTTCGGCCTCGCCGCGTTCCTCGCCTTCTGTCTCGCGCTGCTGGGCCTCGGGCAGACCGCCCGGGCCGACGGCGCGGCCGCCGCTGACGTCACGTTCAGCGCCGACCAGGCCACGGTCACTCCGGGTTCGACGGTCAACCTCACGATGACCTTCACGAACAACCAGGCGACCGACATCTGGTTCGTCTACCAGACGATGCAGCCCACCTGGGCCACCACCCAGCGCCCCGACCTCAAGTACGCCTTCGGCGCCTGCACCGGCACCGGCGTCACCTGCAGCACCACCGGCACCCACCAGCTGGGCTTCAGCTACTCCGTCCCCGTGCCGCCCGGCCAGGCCCGCACCGTCACGCTGCCGGTCCAGATCGCCGCGGACTCCGGCTGCAACGGCAACATCGCCTTCGACTCGTACGTCTACTACGAGTACGACGACGGCCAGGGCAAGAAGGACGGCATCTTCACCACGCCCACCACCCGCGTGCAGTGCGTCACCCCGCCCGGCGCCTGATCCCGCGCGAAGGCGCCTGACGGGGCACGGCCCGGTCAGGCGCTTCTCCTCGCGGACGAGCCCCGGCTACCGGTCCGCCACCCAGCTGCCGTGGAAGCCGAGCGGCACCCGGCCGGGCAGACGGACACGGGCCAGCGGGCGGCCGGTGAAGTCCTGGGCCGCGAGGACCACCAGGTCGGTCGCGCCGCGATCGGGGTCGTTCACATAGGTGAGGACGTAGCCGTCGTCCTCGTCCCGCGCGCCCCGGCGCGGCACGAACACCGGCTCGCTCGCCGCCGCGCCCTTCGGGAGGCGGTGCGTCTGCCGCGTGCCGCGCAGCATGTCGTGCTTGACCAGGTGGTCGGTCGACTTCCCCGCCGGGGGCACGCCGTCGACCGTCAGGTACGCGCGCCACATCTCCGCCGCGCTCACCGTGTACCCGAAGCGGTGCCTCCGGGAGACCAGGGACTCGTTGACGCGGGGGAACTCCTGCGGCAGGTCGTCGACGCGGGTGCCGTGGACCCGGCCGCCGCGCAGGTCGATCCGCCAGCGGTCGAGCGTCGGCGTCCCTGTCGCGGAGGGGCCGCCGCTGCCCCGGCCCGCCGCGTGGAAGGGGGCGGGCATGGAGGTGAAGTCCACCACCACCTCGTCGCCCTGGTCGTAGGCGTTGAGCGTGTGCGAGTAGTAGACCGGGTCGACCTCGAACCAGCGCGTGGCGCCTCCTGCGCGCGGCATGACACCCACGCGCGGGGGGTGGCGCTCGTTCCAGACGTACGGCACCAGTGCCCCCGCTTCGGCGGCCGCCGGGTCGAACGTGATCGGCACGTCCACGATCACCACGTGGTTCCGGGTGAGGGCGAAGTCGTGCATCATCGGCGCGTCCGCCACCGGGATCCTGGTGGTCCGCGCCACCCGCCCGGTGCTGTCGATCACCAGGTGCCGCACGTGGTCCCAGGTCGGGTAGTACGTGACCGCGTGCAGCTCGTCGGCCGCCGCGTCGTACTTCGTGTGCGCGGTGAACGAGCCCTTCAGGGTGTGGCGGAAGTCGTACGGACCCGCCGTACCGAGCTCCCCGTCCAACTCGTACGGGAGCGGCCCGCCTTCCTGGAGCGCCAGGATCCGCCCCTTGTACGGGATCACGTGCGTGTTGCACGCGAAGTCGTCCGGCGGCACCCGGCCCGGGTAGGGCTCGCCCAGCTTCTCCGCGACCCCGGAGGAGCGCACCCAGCGGTTGCGGTACCACTCGGCGCGCCCGTCGCGCAGCCGCACCCCGTGCACCATGCCGTCGCCGAGCATCCAGTGGTGCGCCCGCGGGTCCTCCAGGCCGAGCGCGTTCGGGCCGGTGCGCAGATAGCGGCCGTCCAGGTCGCGCGGCAACCGGCCGGTCACCTCCAGGTCGAACGCGGTCAGCTCCTCCGTGACCGGCGCCAAGGCGCCCTCCAGGAAGGGGAGACGACCGCCCTTGGCCGCGTGGCCGGGCCTCGCCTGTGCCGCCGCCGCGTAGTGGCCGCCTCCGTAGCCGCCGACCACGCTGCCCGCCGCCGCGAGTGCCGCCCCCTGAAGGACCCTCCGCCGCGTGTGACTGGCCATCATGTCTCCCTGTCGCTCGTCGAACCGCTCAGCTGTGACACGGACAAGCCTCCGCCGCGGGAGGCGCCGGGGCAGTCGGCCTAGGACCCGAGACGGGGGTGGTGTTGAGGCCACCTGGCCCGGGGGCGGGACCGCGTCGGCCGCTCGGTGCGGGTGCGCGTGTGGGTGTGCGTGTGTGCGTACGGAAGCGGAGCGGGCGGAAAACACTCACGCGCGTGCGTTCCCTCTTCGCGCCGCTTGCTGCACGCTCTCCCCACGCACGGCTCGCACCGCTCACACGGCCGCACGTCCCAGGGGGCATCGCCATGGACCGGAGACGCTTCGTCGGCGGCGCGCTGGGCACGGCGGCCGGAGCCGCTCTGCTGCCGGTGTCGCAGGCCGGGGCCGCCGCGCGGGCCGACGGCTGGCGGCAGGTCCCGGTGCCCGGCGCGACGGAGATGGCGAGCCTGCGTGCCGTGGCCGCCGCGGGGCCGCGCCTGGCCTGGGCCGTGGGCACGGAGGGCCTCGACCGCGGCACGTACGGCAGGCCGCTCTCGTACCTCTGGAACGGCACCGACTGGTCCCGCACGGACACGGCGGGCCTGCGCTTCAACGGCTTCCTCATGGACGTCGCGGCCAACGCCTCCGGCGACGCGTGGGCCGTCGGGCTCGACCACGAGAACAGCCTGTGGCACCTGTACGCCTGGGACGGCGACGGTTGGGAGCGCGTCCCCTTCCCCGGCGACGGCACCCCGGGCACCACCGTCCACGGCCTCACGGTTGCCCCCGACGGGGACGCCTGGGCCGTCGGCTCGTACGAGAACGGGTCGCGGACGATGCACTGGAACGGACGGCGCTGGCGCTGGCTCCGACCGCTGCCCAGCGGCAACACCAGCCCCGCGGTCGGGGTGCGGCGCACCCGCCGCGGGGACGTCTGGATCCACGGCAACGGAGTGTGCGCCCGCTGGGACGGTGCCTGGCACGAGATCCCGGTCGAGGGCCACCCGAACTACGTCACCGGTCAGCTCCCGGTCGCGGCGGACGACATCTGGGTGTGCGGCTACAACTGGACCCTCACCGGCGGCCGCCCTCCCGGCGCGCGGCTGCGCCACTACGACGGCACGGCGTGGCACCACGTCGAGCTGCCCTTCGTCGCGGGGGAACTCGTCGGGATCGTCGGGGACGGCCGGGACCGGCCGGACCGCATCGCGGGCTGGGAGTACCCGAACTGGAACCAGGCGCACTACCTCCGCTGGGAGAATGGCGGCTGGGTGAGCGAGCGGGGGCCGGAGTCCACGTCTCCGGTGCTGATGAACGGGATCGCGCGGGTGCCCGGGACGCGCGCGTACTGGGCCGTGGGGTCGACGTCCTTCTTCCCGTACCCGCCCGGGCAGGCGCGGATCGAGCGGCTCCGCGTGCCCGGCCCGGCGCTGCCGTCCGCACAGCGCTGAGCAGTGCGGAGCGGCGTGGAGCGGTGCTGAGTGAGGCAGAGCGGTGCCGAGCGGTGCCGAGTGGTGCAGCGTGGTGCCGAGTGGCGCGGCGGAAATTCACTGTCCCGAGGGCCGGAAACAGCGGAGACTCGCCTCATGTCTGACATGGGGGCGTTCCGTGAAGCGGTCATCGCGTGGGTGGCGGGAGGCCCCGGCGACCTCGCGCGCGAGCTGGCCGAGCGCCTGCCCGTACGGGCGGTCGTCCTGCTCGAAGGGCCGAGCGACGTCGCCGCGGTCGACGCGCTCGCCGCGAGCCGCGGCCGGGACCTGGCGGCCGAAGGCGTCTGTGTCCTGGCCATCGGCGGCGCGATGAGCGTGGGGCGCTTCGCCCGGCTCCTCGGCCCCTCCGGACTCGGCCTCAGGCTCACCGGGCTGTGCGACGAGGCCGAGCGGGGCTACTACGTCCGCGGCTGGGAGCGGGCCAGCGCGGCGCCGCGGGACTTCTTCGTCTGCGCGGCGGACCTGGAGGACGAGCTCATCCGCGCCCTGGGCGTGCCGCGCGTCGAGGAGCTGGTCCGGGCGGAGGGCGACCTGCGCGCCCTGGAGACCTTCCTGCGCCAGCCCGCGCAGCGGGACCGCACCGCGCACCAGCAGTTGCGCCGCTTCTTCGGCACGAAGAAGGGCCGCAAGATCCGCTACGGCCGCGTCCTGGTCGAGGGACTCGCGCCCGACCGCGTGCCCGCCCCGCTCGACGGGCTGCTGGCCGGCCTCTGACCGGCCGGGTCGGCCAGGCGGAACCACCCGGCCGACCGGCCCAAGGCGGCCGCGCCGGAAACACCCGGCATACCGAAGGTGGCCGGAACCTCGCCCGTCGTGCGGCAGGAGTGTCGAAGTTGTGGACGGGTAGCGCTTCCTCCGACGGAATCACCGACCATACTGGTCATGCCCTGACCACCCACAGAACGAGTCCATGGCCGAGAACAGCACCTCCGCGACCACCGCCCCCGACACCGCGTGGCTGGGGCGCGGGCGCCACCTCGGGCCCGAACCCGAGCAGGACGTCCGGCGCAACCTGATCGCCCTCAAGGCGGCCGGGGTGCTCGACGACTTCCTGGACCTCGACCCCGCCGACGCCGCCCGCTCCAGTGTCCTGCACCCGCGGGACGGGGCCGCCGACCCCGGCCCTTCGGCCCGCCGCCTCTTCGAGGCCCGCTGGCACGTGGCCGACGACGTCACGGTGCGCGCGCAGCTGACGACGTACGACCTCGAGGGCCGCCGCAAGGACGGCGAGGGCGTCGTCTGGGTCCTCGCCGCCGAGGCGGACCACGTGTGGGACGCGCACTGGCCCTCGCCCGCCACCATGTTCTGGCCCGACAGCGACCGCGTCGCCTGGGACCACGACACGGTGGGGGAGCTGCGCCTGCGGACGACCAACCACCTGCCGAAGGACGACGACGAACTGCGCCGCAGGCTGCGGGACAGCATCCGGCAGAGCTGGTTCATCCATGTCGTCGTGCACGAGGCGATGACGCCCGACGCGACGGGGCAGCAGCCCGTCTCGGCGTTCCTGCCGCCGGGCCTGCGGCACCGGGTGGTCGAGCACCGGGGCACGCCGGAGCAGGCACAGATCGCCGACTTCGCGATGAAGCGCGAACTGAGCGTCCGGATGCCGCGCGGCGGCGCCGTCATCCTGCCCGTGGAGCCGCGGAGCCCGGACTACGACGCGGAGCGCTTCACCGTGCGCAGCGTCTTCCTCGACGGCTCGGAGCCCACGGAACTCCTCGACAAGATCGCGGAGTTCGCCGCGCTGCCCCGGCCGCTGCCGGACGAGGCCGAGCGGGCCCTGACCCGGCTGCGCCAGGGCTGGCACCTGCTCACCCCGGACGAGGAGCTGGCCCACGCCCAGCACATGGTCACCAAGTACGCCGAGGCGCTCGACGCCATGACGAAGTCGCGCGACCTGTACCGGGAGGCGGCCGAGGCGGCTCAGGCCGCGCTGGCCGACGCGTCCGGCCCCGGCGCGCCCCTGCTGTCCGGATCGGGCCCCGCCAAGGCGGAAGGCTCACCGCTGAGCGCCCTCACGCGGGCGTTCGGCCGCTTCCGCAGGGACCCCGACAAGGACCGGGGCAAGGACCGGGACGAGGTGCCGAGCACGGAGCCGGCCGAGGGGCGGGGCACGGGCCCGGCCCCTGACGAGCACCCCGGCACGTAGCGCCGCGCCGACGGCATCGGCGAGGCATCCACCGCGAGTCGGCAACCGCGACCGGCGCCCCGCCGTCCGTCAGGTGCGACCCGCCACGACGTCCCGCAGGCGGGCGAGGTCCCGTTCGCTGACGCCGGGCGGCCGCACGACGGCGTACCACCTGTCGACGTACGCGGCCCGGTACCGGGGGCCGTGGCCGTCGGGCACGCTACGGGTGCCCTGTTCGCCACCGTGACTGCCCGGTCCAGGCACGCGTGTCAGCCGCCGCGGCGGTCCGGCGGGACGCGCACGACCGCGAGGGACACCGCCGCCGCGGCGAGGCCGAGGACCGCGCCGGCCGCGACGTCGCCGGGGTAGTGCACGCCCGTGTGGACGCGGGAGTAGCCGACGGCGACCGCGAGCGCCCCGAGCGGCACGGCCGCCGCGGGCAGGACGACGCCCACGGCGGTGGCGAAGGCGGCCGCCGACGCCGTGTGGCCGGAGGGGAAGGACGCCGACTGAGGCATCGGCACGTGCCGGTCCACGACGACGCGGGCCTGTTCCCGGTCGGGCCGTCTCCGGCGGACCATGCGCTTGCCGAACAGGTTCGCCGCCACCGAGGCGAGCGCGACCGCTCCGGTCCCGGCCAGCGCCGCACGCCGGGGTCGTCCCGGCACGAGGGCCAGGCCCGCAGCGACGGCGAACGAGATCTTCGAGTGGTCGGCCGCGTGGGACAGGCGCCGCAGCGCCCGGTCGAGCGTGGGCGTGGGGGTGGCGGCCACGGCGGCGTACAGCGCCCCGTCGATCGCGCGCAGGTCCCCGAGCACGGCTGCCGCCGTCGACCGGGGCCGGTCCGTGACAGTGTCCTCGTCAGCCATGGGTCTCCCGTCCGGAGGTCCGCCCCGGCCCGCCGAACGCGAGGTCGAGGAGCCGCCGCCAGTTCACCGGCGGCGCGGGCACCACGACGCCCGGGCGGTCGCGCGGCACCAGGACCCGCAGCGCGCCGGGGCGCAGCGTGCACACCACCGGCGTGGGCATGCGCAGCGCCTCGCCGTCCACCGCCACGGGGATCTCGGCGGCGTCGGAGGTCACCTCGACCCGCCGCGCGGTCATGACCGTGAGGCCCGTGGACTGCGACCCGCGCACGGCCAGGTCAGCGGCCTGGGCCGCGCCCTCGACGCGCAGGGCGAGGACTCCCAGCTCGCCGCTGTCGAGCCGTGGCCGTCGGCCGCCGACGCCGAGGTCGTCGGGCGAGCCGTACGGGTTGTTGCTGACGAGCAGCGCCTGCTGGGCCGCGAGCGCGGTGGTGTCCGCCCGGGCGTCGAGCCGTCGCACCCCCTCGCCGACCAGCAGGTCCGGCATGAGGCTCAGGGCCGTGCCCGCCTTGTCGTCGCGGTACTCCGGCCGCTGTACGACGTCCGCGTACACGCCGAAGGAGACCGTGTTGACGAAGGCGCGGCCCGCCACGTCACCGAGGTCGACCCGGACCTCCTCGCCGTCGGTCAGGGCGTCGAGGCACCGCGTCGGGTCGGCCCGGTCGAGGCCGAGGTCCATGGCGAAGTGGTTGCGGGTACCGGCACAGACCACGAGGAACGGCAGGCCGTGCTCGGCGGCGACCGCCGCGACCAGCGCCTGGGTGCCGTCGCCGCCCGCGACGCCGAGCAGGTCCGCGCCGTCGGCCACGGCCCGGCGGGCCAGTTCGGCGACGTCGGCCGGGGCGGACGGGTCGAGCAGGAGCACGCGCGCGCCGAGCTCCTGCGCCCGCTCCGCGAGGCCGAAGCGGCCGACCTTTCCGCCGCCGGACTCGGGGTTCATGATGAGCACCGGCTGCCGGGGCCTTGGTGCTGCGACCGCCCGTCGCGGCCGCGCCGGGACCGCCTCGCGCAGCGCCGCCCGGGCGCAGAGCAGCGTCGCGCCCCAGCACAGGATCAGGACGAGCGCGGCCAGCCACAGGCCGTCGTACGCGAAGTACACGAGGACCGCGACGGGCGCGGCGACCGCGACGAGTGCCCCGGACAGGCGCACCACGCCGCGGTGCGCGAGGAACCACCACAGCCCGGCGGCACAGAGGACGAGACCCAGCAGCCCGGCCCCGAGGATCAGCAGACCGCCCTCCCGCAACACGAGGACGAGGACCGCCAAGGTGCCGAGCGCGGCGAGCACGGCCAGGCGGGCGAGGAGCCGCGCGGCGGCGCCGCTGCCGGAGCCCGTCATCCGCGCCCTGCCCGTGGCCGCCCTCGCATGCCGTGCTCCGCCCTCCGCCGCCTGGTCCGGGCCACCATCCTGCGGACTCCGGGGGCGGGGAGCACCTCGGCCGGGCCGTGCGGGTGAGGCGGGTCCAGGCGCGTCCCGACGCCGCCGGGGCGTACCGGGCCGACTCAGGCGGTCGGGGCGGGCGCGGTCTTCTTCCGCGCGCGGTAGGCAGCGGCCTTGATCTTGTTGCCGCAGGACTCCATGCCGCACCACTGGCGCCGCATGCCACGGGAGCGGTCGACGTAGACGCGGGTGCACTCCGGGTTGCCGCACTCCTTCAGGAGCGGGACGTCGGGGCCGCTGAGCAGTTCGACGGCGTGGCGGGCGACGGTGGCGAGGGCCTGGGCGGGGGTCGCCTCGTTGTGCCGGCCGGACAGGGAGAGCTGGGGCGTGACCGGGGTGGCGCGGGCGGCGCCGTTGAGCACGGCGAGGGCCTCGCGGTCGAACTCCTCGCCGAGGCGGCGGTTGGTGATGAGCCGGTAGACGGCCTCGCGGAGGGCGATCGCCGCCCGGACGTCCTCCTCGTGGCCGGGTGTGATCGTGTCCACGAGCCCGGACTCCAGATACCAGGCGTTGAGGCGCTCCGGCGTCACGAACATCTCGAACCGCACCGAGCGCCGAGCACGGAGCGTGGCCGCGAAGTCGAGCGCCGGATGCCCGCAGACGAAGACGTGGTCCAGATTCACATCACCATCCTGGCAGGTGACTGTCGAGGGACGCAAGAATCGCCACCGCGCCGGGCCGCCCGCTCACCGCTCGTGGTCGCGCTCCAGGTGGATCGTGCGGCCCGGCCACCGGCGGCGCAGCCAGCGGTCGTGGCTCGCGAGGACGACGGCGCCCGGGCCGCCGCCCAGGGCCTCCTCCAGTTCGTCGCACAGGCGCGGGGAGAGGTGGTTGGTGGGCTCGTCCAGGAGCAGCAGCTCGGGCGGGCGGGCCACCAGCAGGGCGAGCGCGAGCCGCCGCCGCTGCCCCACGGACAGCTGCCCGACGGGTTTGTCCAGGTCGCCCGCGTGCAGCAGGCCGAGCGAGCCGAGGGGCACCTGCTCGGCCCGCGCCGGGCCCAGCGACCGCGCGTAGGTGGCACGCGCCGTGCGCTCGGGCCGGTGGAACACGGTGTCCTGGTCGAGCAGGCCCACCGACACCTGACGCCGTGCGCGGACGACGCCCTCGGCGGTGAGGCGTCCGGCGAGCACGGCGAGGAGCGTCGACTTGCCCGCTCCGTTGTCGCCCGTGACCAGCAGCCGGTCGGTCGGTGACACCTCCAGAGCGGTCGGCGCGAGCCGGCCCGGGATCCGTGCGTTCCGCAGGGCGACCAGGGGCCGGTGCTCGTCCTCGGTCACCGCGGCGAGCACCCCGGCCGCGAACCGCAGGGGGGCGGGCGGCTCGGCGACCCGGTCGCGCTCCAACTCCGCGAGGCGCCGTGCGGCGTTGCGTACGCGGCGGGAGACCTGGTGCTGCACGCGTCCGGCCCGGTGGCCGTAGCCCATCTTCTCGTTGTCGCGCGGCCCCCGGTCCGGCGCGACGCGGTGCGCGGTCACCTGCGCCGCGCGCCGCAGCTCCGTCAACTCCTCCTGTTCTTCGGCGTACCGCCGCTCCCAGCGCCGCCGCTCGGCGCGCTTCTCGTCCACGTACGCGGTGTAGGCGCCGCCGTAGCGCACCGGGCCCGCCACCGCCGGGTCGAGGTCGATGAGGTCGGTGCAGACGGCGTCGAGGAACGCCCGGTCGTGGCTGGCGAACACCACGGCTCCGGGCAGCGCGCGGAGCTGCTCCTCCAGGAAGGCGGCGGCGCCGTCGTCGAGGTGGTTGGTCGGCTCGTCGAGGAGCAGCGCCGACGGCCGCCGGACGAGCAGCGCGGCCAGGGCGAGCCTGCCGCGCTGCCCGCCGGACAGCGATCCGAGCGTGCGGTCGTGGTCGAGCGCGCCGAGGCCGAGGCCGTCGAGGACCAGGGCCGCGCGGCGGTCGGCGTCCCAGGACTCGCGGTCCTGGGCCTGTTCGAGGAGCCTGCCGTAGGCGCCGAGGAGCTCCTGGTGGCCGGGGGCGTCCTCGGGGACGCGGGCGAGTTCGTCGCCGAGCCGGGCGAGCTCGGCGAGGTCGGCGCGGGCCTCGCGGAGCGCGTCGGCGAGGACCGCGGCGACGGTCGCGTCCGTGGCGAAGGGCATCTCCTGGTGCAGGAAGCCCAGGTCGTCGGGGCGCGTGACGGTTCCGGCGTCGGGGCGGTCCGTGCCCGCGAGGAGCCGCAGGAGGGTGGACTTGCCGACGCCGTTCTCCCCGATGAGGCCGATGCGGTGGCCGGGCGACGCGGTGAGACCGACGCCGTCAAGGACGCGTCGGCCGCCGAGGACGCGGACGAGGTCATGGGCGAGCAAGGCGTGCTGGGAGTGCTGGGCGTGCTGGGACACAGGGATCCGCTCCACGTGGTCGGTGGCGGTGGTCGGCCCGCGGGGCGCACGGCCTCGGCGCGGGCCACTGCACGCGCCGGCCTCACATCGCGGGTGCCCCGGTCTCCTTGAGGCGTCCGTCGGCGAGCCGCAGCCAGCGGTCCACGCCGATCTCGGTGAGGAACCGCTCGTCGTGGCTGATCACGATGAAGGCGCCCTGGTAGGAGTTGAGGGCGCCCTCCAGCTGGGCCGCGCTGACGAGGTCGAGGTTGTTGGTGGGTTCGTCGAGCAGGAGGAGCTGGGGGGCGGGGTCGGCGCACAGGACGCAGGCCAGCGTGGCGCGCAGCCGCTCCCCGCCGGAGAGGACCCCGACGGGCAGGTGGGCCCGCGGCCCGCGGAAGAGGAAGCGGGCGAGCAGGTTCATCCGCTCCGCCTCGGGCCGTTCGGGGGCGAACGCGGCGAAGTTCTCCGCCACGGTACGGTCCACGTCCAGCAGGTCGAGGCGCTGCGAGAGATACGCGATCCGCCCGTCGTTCCGCTTGATCTCACCGCTGTCCGGGGCGAGTTCGCCGGTGACCAGACGCAACAGGGTGGTCTTGCCCGCGCCGTTGGGCCCGGTCAGGGCGATGCGCTCGGGGCCGCGGACGGTGAGGTCGACGCCGCCGTCGGCGAAGACGGCCGTGCCGTCGTGGTGGACCTGCATCCCCTCGCCGAGGAAGAGGTTGCGTCCTGCGGGCACGTGGGTGTCGGGCAGTTCGAGGGTGATGCGCTGTTCGTCGCGCAGCGCGCGCCCGGCCTCGTCGAGCCGGGACTTGGCCTCGCTGACCCGGGCGGCGTGCATCTGCCCGGCGCGGCCCGCGGACTCCTGGGCGCCGCGCTTCATATTGCCCGCGAAGATGCGGGGCAGGCCCGCGTTCTTGAGGTTGCGGGCGGCGTTGCTCTGGCGGCGTTCGGCGCGTTCGCGGGCCTGTTGCAGCTCGCGCTTCTCGCGCTTTAGCTCCTGCTCCGCGTTGCGGACGTTCTTCTCGGCGACTTCCTGCTCGGCCCGTACGGCCTCCTCGTACGCGGTGAAGTTGCCGCCGTGGAAGCGCAGTTCGTCGCTGCCGAGCTCCGCGACGCGTTCCATGCGGTCGAGCAGTGCGCGGTCGTGGCTGACCAGGAGCAGACAGCCGGTGAAGTCCGACAGGGCGTCGTAGAGCTTGTGCCGGGCTTCCGAGTCGAGGTTGTTGGTCGGCTCGTCGAGGAGCAGGACGTCGGGGCGCCTGAGCAGTTGGGCGGCGAGGCCGAGGGAGACGACCTGGCCGCCGCTGAGCGTGCTCAGGGTGCGGTCCAGGGCGAGCGAGGCCAGGCCGAGACGGTCGAGCTGGGCGCGGGTGCGCTCCTCGATGTCCCAGTCGTCGCCGATGGTGGTGAAGTGCTCCTCGCTCACGTCACCGGACTCCACGGCGTCGAGGGCACGGATCACCGCGGCGACGCCGAGCACCTCGGCGACCGTGAGGTCACCGGTCAGGGGGAGGCTCTGCGGGAGGTAGCCGAGCGTGCCGCCGACCGACAACGAGCCGGTTGCGGGCGTGAGTTCACCGGCGATCAGCTTGAGCAGGGTGCTCTTGCCGGAGCCGTTGGGGGCGACCAGGCCGGTGCGGCCGGTGGCCACGGTGAAGGACAGGTCGTGGAAGACGGGGGTGTCGTCGGGCCAGGCGAAGGAGACGTTCGAGCAGACGACAGCGGCGTCGGACATGGAGGTGACCTCGGAGGCTTGAGGGCAGACAGAGCTCTGCCCTGGGCAGGTGGGGGAAAAGGGGTACGACGAAGGGGCCTCGGTACGGGCGCTCGTACAGCGCCGTCCGACGGCCGGTCACATCCGGGTCTCACCCGGAGATGTCGTCGTCACCTGCCACGACTGCCACTCCTAGTTCGATGGGTCCACGTCGCGCACACAGTAGCAGGCGTGTTCGCCGACGTGCGTCGGGCGGCGGCCGCATCCGTCGCGTTCGCGTCGCGCCCGTGGTGCGGGCCTTGGCCGGGCCGCCGGTCCGGAGTGACGTCGACCCGCCACTCTTGCCGTCACCGGTCTAACCGGTGATACCGTCAGTGGCATCCGGACCCCATGACGGCGCACTCGCGCCCACCTCTTTCCTTGACGGGACGATCCATGAGACGACTTCTGACGGTCTTGGCCGCCGGTGCCCCGCTGGCCGCGTCCGTGTACCTGCCCACCGCGACGGCGGCCGGCCACGACAGCTCCGGCCCGGCGAGGGCTGCCTGCGTCGCGCCGTCCCTGAAGGCTCCGGCCGGTGCCGAGGTGGAGTCCGTGACGGCGGTCCGCCGACCGGGCGGCACCGTCCACGGGAGCGGAATCCTGGGCGGCACGGTCACCGGCGTCCCCGCCTACTGCGAGGTGACGGTCACTCTCACCCACCCGGGCGCCCACGACCGCGCCACGGTGCGGACCTGGCTGCCCGAGGACGGCTGGAACGGCCGCTTCCAGGGGCTCGGCGGCAGCGCGTACGCGGCGGGGGACAACGGCGTCGGCCTGGCCACCGCGGTGAAGAACGGCTACGCGGCGACCACCACCGACGCAGGAGTCGGTGACGTCCTCGACGTCGGCTGGGGGCTGCGCGGCGACGGGCGGGTCAACACCGCGCTGCTGACGAACTTCGCCTCCCGCTCCCAGCACGAGGCGGCGGTCCTCGGCAAGCAGGCCGTCGCCGGGGCCTATGGCAGACGTGCCTCCTTCGCCTACTTCAACGGCTGCTCCACCGGCGGACGCCAGGGTCATATGGAGGCCCAGCGCCACCCCGACGACTACGACGGCATCCTCGCGAACGCGCCCGCCGTCAGCTGGGACGAGTTCGAGGTGGCCACCCTGTGGCCGCAGGTGGTCATGAACAACGAGCGGACCTACCCGTCCTCCTGCGCGTTCAAGGCCTTCACCGACGCCGCCGTCAAGGCCTGCGACCCGCTCGACGGAGTCAGGGACGGCCTGGTCAACGACGCGGCCCGGTGCGACTTCGACCCGCGCCGCCTGATCGGCACAGACGTGCTGTGCGACGGCGGGAAGCACACGATCACGGCGGCCGAAGCGGCCGTGGTCCGCAAGGTCTGGGACGGCCCGCGCACCCCCTCGGGCGAGAAGCTGTGGTCCGGCGTCCCGGTCGGCGCCGACCTGACGGGCCTGGCCCGCGTCACCGAGCCCGACGCGCACGGCGACGTCAAGGGTGAGCCGTTCCCCGTGCCGCGGTTCTGGGTCGCGACCTGGCTGGAGAAGCAGCCGTCGTTCGACGTCGCGACGATCACCTACGAGCGGTTCGCCCGGCTGTTCCGGCAGTCGCAGGCCGAGTACGGCAAGGTCATCGGCACCGACGACCCCGACCTCTCGGCCTTCCGCAAGTCCGGTGGAAAGCTCCTGAGTTGGCACGGCCAGGCCGACGAGTACATCCCCACACAGGGCACGGTCGACTACCGCCGGCAGGTCGAGCGGACGATGGGCGGCGCCCGGCGCGTCGACGACTTCTACCGGCTCTTCCTCGCCCCGGGCACGGTGCACTGCGGCCTCAACAGGGGCAGGGGCACCACCGACGACCTCGGCGCGCTGCGGGCCTGGGTCGAGCGCGGCAAGGCCCCCGCGGTCCTGCCCGCCACCCTCGTCGACGCCCGGGGGCGCAGCGTCACCCGCGACCTGTGCGGCTACCCGCGCGTCTCCCGCTACCGGGGCCACGGCGACCCTGCCGACGCCGCCAGCTTCCGCTGCGAGCGGCGCTGACCGCCTCACCTTCCCTCCGCCATGACATCCATGGCACGGCACGACACGTCATGAACCGCATGACACGACATGAATGGAGAGCCACGATGATCGATCGACGCCGCCTCTTACGCACGAGCGGTGCCGCCGCGGCGGGCGCCCTCGGCGCTGCCGCTCCGTCGGCCGGCGCCTCGGCCGCGGAGCCCGCCCGAGGCCCGTCCCCGCGCCCCGGCGGGGACCCGGATCCGACCGGGGGCGTCACCCGTACGCTCCTCCAGGAGCACCCCTCGCCCGCGAAGGGGTGGGAGACCGTACAGACACTCGTACGGATTCCGCGGCACAAGGAGTCGGGGCGGCACAGTCACCCCGGTGTCGAGGTCGGCTACATCATCCGCGGTGACGTGCTGATGGAGTTCGACGACAGGCCGCCGCTCCGCCTGCGCACGGGTGACCCGTTCTTCATCCCGGAAGGGGTCGTCCACAACGCCCGCAACGTGGGCAAGGTGACGACGATGATGCTCTCCACCTACGTCGTCGACGAGACGAAGCCCCTGGTGACCACCTACTAGAGCCCGGCCGGGCGCATCCGTGCACCGGATGCGCCCGGTGGCGTCCCCGTCAGGGCGTGCCGATGCCGTGGAGCAGGGTGTCGACGACGACGTCCGCCGCCTGACCGGCACTCAGGTCGGGCAGGTGCCGTGACACCAGGTGCATGAGCTGGGGCAGGAGGACGCTCGCCCAGCCCTCGGGCCTGTCGCGGCGCAGGAGGCCGTCGTCGGTGGCCCGCTGGAGGAAGGCGTCGACCTCGTGCACGGACGCGTCCCTGCGCCGGCGGACGGCGTCGTCGGTGAGCATGCGGGCCAGGTCCACGGGCCAGGTGCGGTTGACGGCGATGACGTTCTCGACGTAGCGGTGCAGGGCGACGGCGACGGGCGCTTCGCGCAGCCGGGCGTCCTCGATGGCCTGCTCGACGGCGGTGAGGCGGGCGTCGTGGATGGCGGCCAGGAGGTCCTCGCGGGAGGCGAAGCGCCGGTAGACCGTACGCCGGTCCACGCCCGCCTCGGCGGCGATGCTCGCGATGCTGGCACCGGGGTCGGTGGCGAGCATGCGGGCCCCGGTGGTCAGGACGGCTTCCAGGTTGCGTGCTGCGTCGGCTCTCACCGCACGGAGTCTAGCCGTGAAGTGGGGCGTCTGAGCTGCCTAACGCCACAGTGGTGTGCAGCTTGACGGCAGAGCCGCCGCACCGGCGGAGCCGTCCCACCGGCAGGGTTCAGAGGTGGTCGGCGTCAACGACCGCCTGGGCGAAGGCGGTGGGCGCTTCCTGCGGCAGGTTGTGCCCGACGTCCGCGATCGTGCGGTGCTCGTAGGGCCCCGTGAAGTGATGGCGGTAGGCCGAACCGTCGCCGGGCGGGGTGAAGGGGTCGAGGGCCGCGTCGAGGGTGACGGTGGGCACGTGGAGGGAGGGCTGGGCGGCGAGGAGCTTCTCGTAGCGGTCGTAGCGGGGCTCGCCCTCGACGAGGCCGATGCGCCACCGGTAGTTGTACAGGACGACGGCGGCGTAGTCCGGGTTGCGGAAGGCGTGGGCCGTGCGGGCGAAAGTGGCGTCGTCGAAGCGCCAGTTGGGGGAGACGAGGGTCCACACGTAGCGGCAGAGGGCGATGCGGTCGTCCACGTCCTCCATCGTCTTCTTGCCGCGTTCGGTGGCGAAGTACCACTGGTACCACCAGGTGTGCTCCACGGCCGGGGCGGCGGGCTCCCGCTGCGCCTTGACGTCGGTGATGAGGTAACCGCCCGTGGAGACGAGGGCCTTGACGCGTTCGGGCCACAGGGCGGCGATGATGTCGGCGGTGCGCGAGCCCCAGTCGAAACCGGCGAGGACCGCTCGGGGAATCTTGAGCGCGTCCATCAGGGCGACGACGTCGAGGGCGACGGCGGACTGCTCGGCGGTGCGGGGTGTGCGCCGGGAGAGGAAGCGGGTGCTGCCGTGCCCGCGCAGATAGGGAACGATCACGCGATAGCCCATCCCGGCGAGCAGCGGTGCCACGTCGACGAAGCTGTGGATGTCGTAGGGCCACCCGTGCAGACACAGGACGACCGGCCCGTGAGCCGGTCCCGCCTCGGCGTAAGCGACGTCGAGGACACCCGCCTTGACGTGCTTCAGCGTGGCGAATGCGGTGTGGGTGCCGGGGGTGACGACGGGCACGGCGGGCGTGGGGCCGCCGTGCGGCCGGGGTGAGGCGGAATCGGCAGACGCCGCAGAGGCCCGCGTGTGCGGGCCGGACAGCGAGACGGCCGCGGCGCCGGTGCCCAGGGCAGCGGCCTTGCTGAAGGTGCGCCTGTTGATCATCTGAAGCCCTTCTTCGTGTGTGCGGGTGTCGGGGCGACACTCGCAGATGGTGTGTCACCGGTCAAGGGGGTGACGAATGGCGCCGCGTTGACCGGGCGGTGGGTGATGTCCAACGCCCTGTGATGGCCTCGCGACCGAGGCGGTTAATAGATAGAACTGCTACATTGATGTGACAGTTAATGAGCACTCAAGAACGAACCGAGATCACGGAAGAGGGGAAGCGCATGATCGCCTACGGTCGGCTCTTCATCGGAGGCTCCTGGGTCGAGCCGAGCGACCCGCGGTTGCTCGACATCGCCTCGCCGCACGACCGGACGGTGATCGGCCGCGCCGCGCAGGCGCGACCGGCGGACGTCGACCGGGCGGTGTCCGCGGCGCGGGAGTCCTTCGAGGCGGGCACATGGCGGCTGACTCCTCCGGTCGAACGGATCGCGCGCCTGCGGCAGTTCAACGCGCTGCGCGAGGAGGCCGCGGAGGAGATCGCCCGTCTGATCTCCGTGGAGACCGGTTCGGCGGGATGGTTCACCCGCGCCGGACAGACGGGCCTGACCCGGCAGGCGAACGCCTATCTGAAGGCTGCGGAGGACTTCGCCTGGGAGGAGACGCTTGCCCCGTCCGACCCGGCGTCCCCCCTGCGCAGTGTGGTGCGCCGCGAGCCGGTCGGCGTCGTGGCCGCGGTCATCCCGTGGAACTCGCCCTTCTCCTCGGCCACTTCGAAGGTCGTCCCCGCCTTGCTCGCCGGAAACTCCGTGGTCCTCAAGGTCTCCCCGGAGAACTCGCTGAGCATGGGCGTCCTGGCCGAACTCCTGGAACGGGCGGGCCTGCCCGAAGGGGTCATCAGCGTCCTGCCCGCGGACCGGGAGACCAGCGAGTACTTGGTGTCGCACGCGGAGGTGGACAAGATCGCCTTCACCGGTTCGACGCGGGCCGGTCGTCGCATCGCCTCGATCGCGGGCGAACAGCTCAAGCGGGTCAGCCTGGAGCTCGGCGGCAAGTCCGCCGCGATCATCCTCCCCGACGCCGACATCCAGAAGGCCGTGGCGGGCGTCAGGTTCGCCTCCCTGCTCAACAACGGCGAGTCGTGCATCGCCCACACCCGGATCCTGGCTCCGCGCAGCCGGTACGAGGAGGTCGTGGCCGGGCTCAAGGGGCTGGTGGAGTCGCTGAAGGTCGGCGACCCGGGCGACTCCGACACGTTCATCGGCCCGATGATCCGCCCCGACCAGCAGCAGCGCGTCCGCGACTACGTCCGACTCGGCATCGAGGAGGGCGCCCGCCTGGTCACTGGCGGCCCGCAGGTCCCCGTCGGCCTGGAGCGGGGCAACTACGTCACCCCCACCGTCTTCGCCGACGTCGACAACTCCATGCGCATCGCCCGGGAGGAGATCTTCGGCCCGGTCCTCGTCGTCATCGCCTACGACGACGAGGACGACGCCGTCCGCATCGCCAACGACTCGGAGTACGGCCTGTCCGGCGGCGTCTGGTCCTCCGACGAGGAGCACGCCCTGGCGGTGGCCCGCCGCGTCCGCACCGGCACCGTCACGGTCAACGGCGCCTCCGTCGGCTTCGACGGCCCGTTCGGCGGCTTCAAGGCGAGTGGTGTCGGCCGCGAGTTCGGCACGGTCGGGCTCGGTACGTACACCGAGTACAAGACCATCACTGTGTGATCCGCGCTACGGCAAGGCCGCGGCTGCGGGTGTCGACCGAGGTCGCTGTCCGCCGGTTCGGCGCGACGTTCTCCCGGCTTGGTGAAAAGGCTGACGCCGAGCGGCGTCACTGGTTAAGGTGGTGACGTTTGAAGGGTGTGTTGACGCGCTGTCCGCACACCCCCGGCACCCCTGTCGAACGCGAGGAAGCGACATGATCAGTAGGCGAGGACCGGCCCGGGCCGTGACCGCTGCGGCGCCCGCGCCCGGGCGGGCCGCGGACGGCCTGGGGCCGGTGCGCCACACCCGTACCGACGTACTGGACATCGCCTACCACGACGTCGGACCGGCCCGGGGCGAGCCGGTGATCCTCCTGCACGGTTGGCCGTTCAGCCCCGTCGGCTCCTACGCCGAGGTCGCGCCCGCGCTGGCCCGGCGCGGCCACCGCTGCTACGTCCCCTATCTGCGCGGCCACGGACGGACCCGCTTCCTGCGCGAGGACACCGTCCGCTCCGGCCAGCAGGCGGCGCTCGGCGCGGACCTCATCGCCTTCATGGACGCCCTGGGCATCCCCCGGGCCCTGTTCGCGGGCTACGACTGGGGCGGCCGGGCCGCTGACGTCGCCGCGGCCCTGTGGCCCGAGCGCTGCACCGCCCTCGTCTCCGTGAACGGCTACCTCGTCCAGAACCTCGCCGCCGCCCAAGAGCCCCTGGCCCCCGCGCGGGAGGAGGCCTACTGGTACTTCTTCTACTTCCTCACCGAGCGCGGCCGGACGGGGCTCCAGGGCAACCGCGAGGACCTGGCCCGCGTCGTCTGGCGCCGCAACTCGCCCCAATGGCGCTTCACCGAAGCGGAGTTCGCGGAGGCGGCGCGGCTGTGGACCAACCCCGACTACGTCGACGTGGTGATCCACAGCTACCGACACCGCCTGGCGGCCGCACCCGGAGACCGCCGGTACGCCGCGCTGGAGCGGAGGCTGCTGGGCCAGCCGAAGATCACCGTTCCCGCAGTCACGCTCGACGGCCAGGCCGACGGCGCCGTCCCGCCGACCGACGGCAGCGGGTACGCCGCCCACTTCTCCGGCCCCTGGACCCACCACGTCGTGCCGGGCGCGGGCCACAACCTCCCCCAGGAACAACCCGGGGCCTTCACCGACGCCGTCCTCGAAGCCGCCACCCTGACCTGACGGGGGGGGCTCGGTGCCACTCGCCGCCGTGCGGTGTGTGAGGGTGAGCCCGTTGAGCCGGCTGTTCGGGTGAGGTACGGGGGAGCTGTGAGCGAAGTGCTCTATGGCGAGCGTTCGTGGAATCCGCTGGCGCGGACGGTGGAGCTGTCCGAGGACGGGCTGCGGCGAGGGGGCAGGACCACGCCGCTGAGCGAGCTGAACCTCGGCGCGATGGCCGAGGCGTTCCTGCGGGGATCCTGGCTCGGCGGCGGCGGGGCGGAACGGCCGCTGGAGCGCTTCGCGGAGGGGCCCGGCGTCGTCCCGGTGACCCGCGTGACCGGCACGGCCACACCGCTGAAGGTACGGCAGGCCTTCGCGTTCGCCTGCAAGCTGGGGGAGTTGGCCGTGGGGCAGTGCGGCGGCCCCGACCAGGTGGCCGCCCTCGCGGCCCGGGCGCGTGCCGAGGACGTACCGCTGTGGATGGCGCGGCGGTCCGCGCCGGGGCCCCTCGGGCCGGTCGCCGTGGCCGTGGACCGGCGCCTGGTGCGCGTGGACGTGTGGGGGCCGCAGGCTCCTGTCGTACGGATCCGGGCTCCGTACGGTTTCTTCCGCGATGCCCCCGAACCGTCCCAGGGCCTGCGGCTGACGGTCGGCGACGTGACCGCCGAGCTCACCCTGAAGAAGAAGCTGCGCAAGTCCAAGAGCTGGGTGGAGGTGCGGCTGCCCGGCCAGGCGTGGACGCTGCGGCGGGAGAACGCGACGAGTTCGTGGCTGCTGCGCGACGAGCGCCGGGTCGCCCTGCTGGCACGGCCCCCGCGCCGACCGGTCCTGGAGCCGGGCACGGTGCTGCTGCCGCTGGCTCCGGTGCGGTACGAGAGCGCCGATCCGCTGGACGCCGTCATGGCGCACGTCTTCGCCACGGCCTTCGGGCTCGGCGACACGACGGGCTCGGCACGGTTCCGGGCGGAACGACGCCCGTCGGACGGGGGCGAACCGATCGTCCTCGACGAGGACTGGGATCGCCCCTGGTTCAGCAACCTGGGCCGGGGCAGCGACGACAACGAGTCCGGCGGCGGGGACGGCTGGGGCTCGGACGGCGGCGACGGCGGGGACGGTGGCGGGGGTGACGGCGGAGGCGACGGCGGTGGCGGTGGCGACGGAGGCGGAGGCGGAGGTGACTAGCCTCCGGCTCCCTGACCGCCCCTGGCAGAGGCGCACCGAGGTCTGGCCGAAATGTGCGTGGACAATGCACGGTTCCTGATCGTCGGAGAGCGCGTACGCGAAGGGCGGGCCCGGTACGGGGCGAGTGCGCCGGTGGTGGTCGCCGAAAGGCGTGGCAGCGCGGCGCCCAGCCGCACGGCGGTCAGGTCCCGAGGGCGGTCCGGCGACGGTTTGACGGGCGTCACCCAGGTACGATTCAGGCCAGCGCACGCCGTGGGGGCGACGACGGGGACGACCCGTGAGGACGACGACGGGGACGGCGACGTGCCGAGCCCCGACGGGAAGACGGGGGCGGCCCGTCGCGCGGCATGCGCGCCTGAAGGCGTCAATGGGGTGGGGCGGAAGATGGTCACGGGGGAGACCGGGCTGCGCTTCGTGCTGCTCGGCCGGCTGCGGGCGTGGCGCGGCGACAGGGAGCTGGAGCTCGGCTCCCCGCAGCAGCAGGCCTTCCTCGCGGTGCTGCTGCTGCGCCAGGAGCGGGCCGCCTCGGTGGGCGACGTGGTGGAGGCACTGTGGGGCGGGAATCCGCCACCCCGCGCCGTGGGGGCCCTGCGGACGTACGCCTCGCGGCTGCGCAAACTCCTCGAACCTGAGCGGGCCGCGGGCGAGTCCCCCCGGGTCCTGGTCTCCGTCCCCGACGGCTACGCGCTGCACGTGCCGCGCGAGGCCGTGGACCTCGCCCGGTTCGAGGACCACGTCACCGCGGCGGGCCGGGCCCGTGCGGCCGGGCAGCTCGCGGAGGCCCGCGCCCGGCTGCGCCTCGCGCTGGAACCCTGGCGGGACGACCCCCTGGCGGGCGTCCCCGGCGCGGCCATGGACGCGCACCGCGCCCGGCTCGCCGACCAGCGCCTGACGGCCCTCGAAGCCCGTCTGGAACTCGACCTGGAACTGGACGGCCCGCAGCCGGTCCTCGCGGAACTCGCTCGCCTGGCCGCGCGCCACCCCTTCCGGGAACGGCTGCGCGCCCTCCAGATGCAGGCCCTGCACCGCGACGGCCGGTCCGCCGAAGCGCTCGCCCTCTACGACGAGACCCGTCTGCTGCTGAGCGAGGAACTCGGGCTCGAACCCGGCCACGACCTCGCCCAGGCGCGCGATCTGCTCACGACACCGAAGGCCACCGGCAGCACCGGAGCACCGGAGCAGGGCGCACCGCCGCTGCCCGCCCAGCTCCCGGGCGACCTCGCCGACTTCACCGGGCGCGCCACGCTCGTGGCGGACCTGTGCGCGTTGCTGACGTCCGACCGGCCCGGGGCCGCCCCCATGGTGGCCGTCTCCGGAGCGGGCGGGGTGGGCAAGAGCGCCCTCGCCGTGCACGTCGCGCACCTGGTACGGAAGTCCTTCCCGCACGGACAGCTCTACATGGACCTCCAAGGCGTCGGCGGCCACCCGGCCGACCCGGCCGCCGTACTGGGCTCGTTCCTGCGTGCCCTTGGCGTGGACGACGCCGAGATACCCCACGGCCTCGCGGAACGCTCCGCGCTGTTCCGCGCCCGCCTCGACGGCCGCCGCGTCCTCGTCCTCCTCGACAACGCCCACGGCCCCGAGCAGGTGCGGCCCTTCCTGCCCGTGCTGCCCCGGTGCGCCGTCCTGGTCACCAGCCGCGCCAAGCTCGCGGGGCCCGCGTCCGCGCGCCTGGTCGACCTCGACGTCATGACCCCGGACGAGGCGCTCGACCTGCTGGGCAAGGCCTTGGGCCCGGCCCGCGTCGCCGCCGAGGCGGACGACGCCGCCCGGCTGGTGTCGGCCTGCGGCCACCTTCCGCTGGCGGTACGGATCGTGGCGGCCCGCCTCGCCACGCGCCCCGCGTGGCCGCTCGGCGCGCTGCACGCCCGGCTCGCCGACGAGCGGCACCGCCTGGCCGAACTGCGCGTCGCCGACCTGACCGTCGAGGCCGCCTTCGCCCTCGGCCACGCCCAGCTCCGGCCGGACCAGCAGCGCGCCTTCCGGCTGCTGGCCCTGCCCGACGGCCCGCACGTCTCGTCCGCCGCCGCGGCCGCCGTCCTCGGCCTGCCGGAGGCGGAGGCCGAGGCGCTGTGCGAGTCCCTGGTCGACGTCAGCCTGCTGGAGTCGCCCACGCCCGGCCGCTACCGCTACCACGACCTGCTCCGCCTCTACGCGCGTGGACGCGCCGGCGCGGAGGAGCATCCGGAGGAACAGGCCGCCGGTCTGCGCCGCCTCCTCGACTTCCTGGTGTCCACCGTGCGGGCCTCGCACCCCGACGCCCTGCGCAGGGCCGAGCGCCTGGGGGTGACCGCTACGGTCCCCGGCCTGTCGTTCGCCACGGCCAGGGCCGCCGGTGCCTGGCTCGCCGAGGAGGCGCCGTGCCTGTTCGCGGCCGTGCGCCAAGCGGCCGAAGGCCCCGCCCACGCCGTCGCCCCGGCGGCCGACCTGCTGCTCATGATGGAGGAGCTCCTCGAACGCGGGGGCCCCGGGCCGGAGTTCGAGCAGGCCGCCCACGCGGTGATCTCCGCGGCGCTCCGCCTGGGCGACCGGCGCAGCGCCGGACGCGCCTACCTGGCCCTCGGCCACGGCTACTACTACGCGGCCCGCCTTCCCGAACTGGTCGAGGTCTGCCGCCGGGCGGTGGCGGCGAGCCGCGCGGCCGACGACGCGCTCGTCATGGCCGACGCCATGGTGCTCCTCGCCCGCTGCTCGTACCACCTGCGCCGCTACGACGAGACCCGTGCCCTCCTCACCGAGGCGTCGGAGGTCTTCCGGGCGCACGCCGACCGGTTCGGCGAGGCGAACGTCCTCGGAGTGCGCTGCCGGGTGCGCCAGTCGGCGGGCGAGACGGACCGGGCGGTCGCGGACGCCGAGCGGGCCCTGGCGGTCCACCAGGGTCTGAGCGGCGGCCACCGGGTGGGGTTCGCCCTGTACGAACTGGGCGTCGTCCTCGACACCGCCGGGCGGACCGCCGAGGCCGCCGCACGCCTCACCGAGGCGCTGGCCCTCTTCGGCGACCGCCGCAACCGGCTGTGGGAGGGGCTCGCCCTCTTCCGCTTCGCGGAGAACCGGCTCGCCACCGGCCGTGCCGAGGAGGCCGCGCGGCTTGCCCGGACCGCGGCCACGACGCTGGAGGAGGTCAGGAACGACTGGGGCCGCGCCCACGCGCTGGCCGTGCTCGGCTCCGCCCTCGTCCGGCTCGGGGACCACGACGGCGCCCGGGCCCACCGGCGCGCCGCGTACGAGATCTGTGCCCGCCTGAGCATGCCGGAGGCCGACGACCTGCTGGCCCTGCTCGGCGACGGGCCCGGGAGCCGGGACGGGTGCGAACCGGGACCGGTCTCCCGAACGGGGGAAGCGGCACGTCTCTCCCCGGCGGGACCGGCCGACTCACCTCCCGTGCCGAACCCGCCACAGCGGAACCGGCGCCACGGGTGATCCCCCTGCGGTGACCTCGCGCCCCTCAAGCCCTGACCGCACGGTCCTCAAGCCGTTTCCGCACGCCCCCAAGCCGTGACCTCACGCCCCCCAAGCCCCTCTCGTCACATGGCCCCTCACGTCAAAGGCCGTCACCCCACATGGCCCGCACGCCACCTGGTCCTGACGTCATTTGGAGACATCCCATGCCCCCCACCGCCCCGCCAGGCCGCTCCTCCGACGGCGCATCCGGTCGAGCCGCCCACCGCTTCACCGTTCTCGGCCCCCTTCGTGTCCATGACGGCTCGGCCGAGGTGTCCGTCGGCGCGCCCCAGCTGCAGGCGGTGCTCGCGGTACTGCTGCTCCGGGCGCGTACCCCCGTGTCCGCCTGGGAGCTGATCGCCGGGGCCTGGGGCGACGAGGCCCCGCCCGGCGTGCTGGCGTCGTTGCGTACGCACGTCTTCACCCTGCGCCGACTCCTGGAGCCCGACCGGGCACCCCGCGCCGCCGCGCGCACGCTGCGGACGACGGGCGACGGCTACACCCTGCACGTCGCCCCGGAGGACGTCGACCTGACGGTCTTCGAGCTCCGTACGGCCGAGGCGCGGCGGGCCCGGGCCGCCGGCCGGCTGGAACAGGCGCGGTCCCTGTTCGTCTCCGCCCTCGACCTGTGGCAGGGCAGGCCGCTCGCCGGTGTGCCCGGCCCCTTCGCCGAGGCCCAGCGCACCCGCCTCGAGGAGCTGCGCCTGACGGCGGTCGAGGCCCGCTGGGAGGCCGAGATCGCCTGCGGCGGGAGCGACCACGCGATCGGCCCGCTGCGCGGGCTGGCCGCCGAACACCCCTGGCGCGAGCGCGTCCACGAGCTGCTGATGACGGCGTTGCACCACGCCGGACGGCAGGCCGACGCACTCGCCGTCCACGCGCAGATCCGCCGCGCGCTCGCCGAGGAGCTGGGCATCCGCCCGGGCCCCGGCCTGGACCAGCTCCAGCAGCGGATCCTCACCGAAGGACCCGGGGAGCAGGCGGGCGCCGCGGCCGGGCTCCGGGGCCCGGACCGGTCCCACGGCCCGGCTCAACTGCCTCAGGACGTCGCCGACTTCACGGGCCGCAGCGACGAGGCCGACCGGCTGTGCGCCGCGCTGGAGAAGGACGGGATCGTCTCCCTCAGCTCCATCAGCGGCATGGGCGGCATCGGCAAGACCGCCCTGGCCGTGCACGTGGCCCGGCGCATGCGCCACCGCTTCCCGGACGGGCAGCTCTACGCGGACCTGCGGGGAACCGACCCCCGGCCCGCGGAGCCCATGGAGGTCCTCGGCCGCTTCCTGTGCGTACTCGGCGTCCGCGCGGGTCACCTCCCGATGCTGCCCGGGGAGCGGGCCGCCCTCTACCGCTCCATGCTCGCCACCCGGCAGGTGCTCGTCGTCCTCGACAACGCCCGCGACCCGGCCCAGGTCCGCGACCTGCTGCCCGGCACGCCCGGCAGCGCGGTGCTGCTCACCAGCCGCTCCCGGCTCGTCGGCCTGACCGGGGCCACCCTGGTGGACCTGCGGCCCATGGACCGGGCGGAGGCCCTGGAGCTGCTGACCCGGATCGTCGGCGAGCAGAGCGTGTCCGCCGAGCCGGAGGCCGCCGCCGAGGTGCTCGACGCCTGCGGCCATCTGCCGCTCGCCATCCGCGTCGTGGCCTCCCGCCTGGTCGCCCGGCCGGACCACACGCTCGCGGAGACCGCCGTGCTCCTCGCGGACGAGCGGCGCCGCCTCGGCGCGCTGCGAGCGGAGGACACCGCCGTCGAGACGACCTTCCGGCTCGGCATGGAACTCCTCGACGCCGAACACCTCCGCGCCTTCCGGCTCCTCGCCCTGCCCGAGGTGCCCGAACTGGGCGTGTCCGCCGCCGCGGCGCTGCTCGCCCGGCCGGAGCGGGAGGCGGAGGAGCTGTGCGAGGCGCTGGTCGACCTGAGCCTCCTCGAGTCGGTCGCGCCCGGCCGCTACCGCTACCACGACCTGCTCCGGCTCTTCGCCCGCCAGACCGCGTGCGCCGAAGTGCCGGACCGCGAGCGGACCGCCGCGCTCACCCGCCTCCTCGAGTTCTGCCTGGCCACCGCCCTCGGCGCCCACCGGGCCTCGCTGCCCGACGACGTGTTCCCCGGGCACGCGGCCGCGCTGCGCTACGAGGGCCCGGCCTTCGGCAGCCCGCAGGCGGCCGCCGCCTGGCTGCTCGACGAGCAGACGTCGCTCCTGGGGCTCATCGAGCAGGCCGCGGGCGACGCCTCCCTGTCGCTGACGGTCTGCGCGGACCTGCTGCTCGCCGCGGACCCGCTCGGCCGCCTCGGCGCGCAGCCCTACGGCATCGAACGCGCCGCCCGGACCCTGGCCGAGGCCGCGCGCGCCGCCGGTCACCGCACCGCGGAAGCGCGCGCCCTGTACATGCTCGGCAGCTCCGTGCAGCACCGCTTCGCCATGCGGCTCGGCGCCCCCACCCTCGACCGGGCCATCGAGCTGTGCCGACAGGCCGGGGACCGGACGCTGCTCGCCCTAGTCCTGATCACCCGGGGCGGAGGCGCCCTTGCCCTGCGCGACTTCACCACCGCGCACGCGTTGCTGACCGAGGCGCTCGCCCATGGCAGGGCCGTGGCCAGCCGAGGCATCGAGGCGTACGCGCTCGGCTTCCTCGGCCTGGCCCTGCTGGCCACCGGCCGGGCCGAGGAGGGCCTGGCGCACTGCCGCGAGGCCGTCGCCGTCACCTCGGCGACCGGGGATGTCGCGGGCCGCGCCAACGCGCTGCACAACCTCGGCCAGGTCTGCCTGCGCACCGGGCGCACGGCCGAGGCCTTCGACAGCCTGCACGAGAGCCTGCGCCTGTGGCGCGAGACGGGCTCGCGCTTCCGCGAGGGCCTCCTGCTCGGCGCGATCGCCCAGGCCCACAACCTCTCGGGGCGGCCCGCGGAAGCCGCCGAACACGCCGCTCGGGCCCGGGACATCGCCGAGGCGCGCGGCGACGCGGGCATCGTCGCCCGCGCCCTCGCCCAACTCGGCCACGCCCACCGGGCCCAGGGCGACACCGACCGCGCCCAGGAGAACTACCGCCGCGCGCACACCGTCTTCCGTGAACTCGGCCTGCCCGACGCGGACGACATCGAGCGGCTCCTCGGGGAGCTGTGAGCCACCGGGCCCCGGCCGGGGCGGGCCGAACAGTCCCGGCCCCCGGCGGGGCCCTGGCCGCGTCGCCGACCCCGGCGCCCGGGTCCCGCGACGCCCTGAGCGGCCGTCCGGAGCGGGTGCCGCCGCGCGTGGGCGAGTCCGTCTGCGGTGGTGACGTGGACACCGGGCGATGCGCCGAGCCCGGTGGCGACTGACGGCATCCCGCCGCCCGGAAGTCAGGCCCGGCGCCTGCGTCGCCACGCCACGGCCGCGCCCAACAGCCCCCCGGCGACGACGGCCGACCCGGCTCCGACCGCGACACCTCGGCCGAACCCCGCACCGTCGTCCCCGTCCCGGTCGTCCCCGTCCCGGTCGCCCTCGGACGCGGCGACCGTCACCTTCTTGCGCAGGACGATCGCCGGGTAGTCGCACGTGTAGTCCTCCTCGCCCTCGCCGACGCAGTCGGCGTCCTTGTGCCGGAGGGTGAACGTCACCGCGTACGTCCCCGGCCGGACGCCCTTCTTGACCCGGCCCGCGCCGACCCAGGCCGCGCCCGTGTCCCCCATGGCCGTGCCGTCGTTCAGGGCGGGACTCGAAACCTCCACCGCCGTCGGCCGGGGATTGCCGGGGCGCTCCTTGACCGTGAGGTCCACAAGGCCGCCGGGCGCGACCGGGCCGCCGACCGAGGCGTAGCCCCGTCCGGGGAACGGGAGCCGCTCGGCGTGGGCCGGTCCCGACACCCCGATGACCAGGGCGAACGCGGCGGACGCGGCCAGCGCGGCGGCTCCCGCTCGCCCGGACGACCCTGTGAAGTTGTTCATAGAGGCTTTACCTTCCCTTGGCGCGCGGTGGCCATACGATCTTGGCCGACCTTGACGCAGTCACGCCATACCGGGTGATAGGCGTCTCATTCATCTGGGGGGAAACAACCATGCACGTGCGCAGAGCGCTGGGTGCCGCGGCGGGAGCCGTGGCCCTGATCCTGCTGCCGGGGCTCCCGGCGCAGGCGGACCCCGGCGATCCGTCGCCCACGGCGCAGGCCACCGACGCGGCGTCAGTGACCGAGCCCACGCCGGAGGGTAAGCCTCCGGCGCCGACCCGCGTGCCGAAGCGCAAGGACGCGGCCCCGAAGGGCGCGCCGAAGCCCACGAGCCCGGCCCCGACGACCACGCCGAAGGCCCCGACCGCGCCCCCGACCCCCGTACCGGCGGGCGGTGACAACGATGCCCGCGCGTTCACCCCGGCCGATGCCGACGACTACTGGACGCCCGCCCGCATGCGCGCCGCCGAGCCGGTCGAGGAGGACACGACCCGCAAGCCCGGGTCCACGGCCGAGCGGCGCATGGTGCGCTCGGCCAGCAAGCCCTTCGAGGGCCTGCCGGTCGTCGGCACCTTCTTCTGGAACGACGGCACCAACACCGGCCGCTTCTGCGGCGGCACGGTCGTCAAGAGCCCCGGCAAGAACATCGTGATGAGCGCCGGGCACTGCTTCGACGACCAGGACGCGCGCAAGAACCTGACGTTCGTCCCGCAGTACGACGACGGCAAGAAGCCGCACGGCGCCTTCACCGTCAAGCCCGGCCGCATCTACGTCGACAAGCGGTACCTGTCCAAGGGCCCGGACGCCGCGGCCGACCTGGACTTCAACTTCCTGGTGCTCGAACCGCGCGGCGGCAAGAACGTCGAGGACGTCGTCGGCGGCGCCGAGCTGATGATCAACGCCGGGTACGACCACAACCCGGTCCGCCTCATCGGCTACCCCGCCAACCAGAAGCGCCCGCTGGACTGCACGGACAAGACGGTCCGCTACAACAGCACCGACCCGAAGATCCCGGGCAGCTTCCTGCGCATCGCCTGCGACAAGTACTCCGGCGGCGCCTCGGGCGGCCCCTTCCTGATCAAGCGCGGCAGCGGCTTCGGCATCATCGGCGTCATCGGCGGCTGGAAGACCGGCGGCGACGTGGACGACATCTCGTACAGCTCCTACCTGGACGGCGACGCCAAGGCGCTGTACGACGACGCGGTGAACAACAAGCCCCCGGCGGGCCGCGGCGTCCTCGGCAAGGCCGAGACCTGGCAGCACGCCGAGGCCATGGCCGGCGGCTACTTCACCGACGGCAACCCCGGCACGTGGGACTACTCCGACCTGATCGTGCGCTGGTCCGACGGCGAGGTCACGCTGTACCGCGGCGCCGGTGAGGACAACGACAACTTCGACAAGGAGATCCGTCTCACCGGCCCCAACGGCACCTGGAAGCACGCCGTCACCATGGCCGCGGGCGACTTCTCCGGCGCCGACACGGACGACCTGATCGTGCGCTGGTCCGACGGCGAGCTGACGCTGTACCCGGACGTCGACGCGGCGGGCTTCCACGGCGAGGTGCAGCTCCAGAAGCCCAACGACCTGTGGAAGCACGCCACCTCCCTCACCGGCGGCCGCTACACCACCGACAACAAGTGGACCGACGACCTCGTGGTCCGCTGGAGCGACGGTGAGGTCACCCTCTACACCAACCTCAACAAGGACGGCTTCCACGGCGAGAAGAAGCTCGCCGCGCCCAACGGTACGTGGACGCACGCCTCGACGATCACCTCGGGCGACTTCACGGGCAACGACCAGCATGACCTGATGGTCCGCTGGACGGACGGCGAGCTGACGCTCTACAAGGACATCGACCAGAACGGCTTCCACGGCGAGGTCCAGGTCAAGAAGCCCAACCGGCTCTGGACGCACGCCACGGTCCTCGGCGCGGGCGACTACACCGAGAACAAGCACCCGGACGACTTCCTGGTGCGCTGGTCCGACGGCGAGGTCTCCATGTACCCGGACGCCGACGAGAGCGGCCTGAGCCGGGAGATCACGCTGGTGTACCCACCCGCGTAACGCCCACAGGCCACACGGAACAGGGCTGAAGGGCCCCTCCCCGCCGGGGGAGGGGCCCTTCGTCCTTCCACGGGGAAGAGGGGGCGCCGGGTCTGCTGCCGTGCCGTCCGGGTCAGGCCTTCTTGACCACGCTGGACTTGAGTTGCATGGAGCCGAATCCGTCGACCTTGCAGTCGATGTCGTGGCCGTCCACGCCGTCGACGAGGCGGATGTTGCGCACTTTGGTGCCCGCCTTGATGCCGGTGGGGCTGCCCTTGACCTTCAGGGTCTTGACCACCGTGACGGTGTCACCGTCGGTGAGTACGTTCCCCACCGCATCCCTGATGGCTGTGTCCGCGGTGACCTGATCGGCGTCGGCTGACGCGGGTGCCCATTCATGCCCGCACTCGGGACAGACCAGCAGTGCGCCCATCTCATAGGTGTACGCGCTGGAGCACGCGGGGCAGGGCGGCAGGTTCTCGGGCATCGGCACAGTCCTTTTCGGCGGGGAAGCCGTCGCGCTCGGCCGGCCGAACGGCACCGACGCCGTGGCCCGCGTCGGTCGCCGAACCGCCGCAGCGGCCGTGGGCCGGCTCTGGTGGATCTTGAGGTTGTCCGGCCAGGATAGGTCGACTGGCTGAATTGCGAAATTTTGCAATTCATTAGATGGTGTGGTGGTCGTGCCCGCAGGTAGCCGCGGGCACGGCGTCACCGCACGGGACTTCGGGGAGAGCGTTCGTGTCCGTTCCGCTGTATCAGGCCAAGGCCGAGTTCTTTCGGATGCTCGGTCATCCCGTACGGATACGGGTGCTTGAGCTGCTGCAGGGCGGGCCGATGCCCGTGCGTGATCTGCTGGCCGCGATAGAGGTGGAGCCGTCGGCTCTGTCGCAGCAGCTGGCGGTGTTGCGCCGTTCGGGGATCGTGAACTCGCGGCGGGAGGGCTCGACGGTCGTGTACGCGCTGGCCGGTGGGGACGTCGCGGACCTGATGCGGGCCGCACGCCGGATCCTCACGCAGATGCTGGCCGGGCGGCACGACCTGCTGGAGGAGTTGCGGGAAGCCGGGGCCGCCGCGAGGTGAGCGCTCCGCTGCCCCGGGCCCGGACGCCGGTCCGTTCCCTTCTGCCCGCGCACACGGATACGGATGGCGTCGAGAGGGGCCGCGGCCCCCGTCGGGACGTGCTCGCCGGTCTGACGGTGGCGATCGTGCCACTGCCGCCGACGCTCGGCTTCGGAGGGTCCTCCGGACTCGGCGCGCAGGCGGGTCCTGCCACCGCCGTCGCCGCCGGTGCGCCCGCGTCGCGTGCCGTAGCCCGTCAGGCCCGCGTGGACCGTGTGCCGTCGGACGGGGGAGACCGCCGCGCCCCCGAGCAGACACTGCCGGCCGGGCACATCGTCCCGTACCGCATCGACGGGCCGCTGTTCTTCACCGCTTCCCACCAGGTCCCGCATGGGGCGGCCGCGTTGACCGACGTGCGCGTGGTCATCCCGTGCATGGCGGGGGTGTCCACCTCCACAAGGGCTCGCCTGCTCTGCGCCCCGCGGCCCATGTGCTGGAGTACGGCTGCTTGATCGTCCGCGCACCCGTGCCGGGATCGGCTCTGCCTGCCGGCGTCACCGTGACCTACCACGTGGACGAGGTCCGCACGGCGATCGGCACCGGCTGGAGTGTCACCGCGAGCGGTCCGGCCGAGTCGGTCTCCGATCCGGACGAGGCGGCGCACTATCGGCGCACCTTGCCCGGCTGGAAGCACGGCCCGCACGACACGTTGCTGCGCGTTCGTCCGCGGACGGTGAGCGGGTACCGGCTCGCCCGTGCGGAGGCGTGATGGTGGGAGGCCTGGCGGCTCTGCCCCACCGGCACGTGCTGACTCCGCCGACCGTGCCGTCCGCGGTGCGTGGCCCGGGAGACGGCCGAGCAGGTCCTGGACGAGCGGGGCATCGGCCGCCGCCACCGGGCCGTCGGCACGGCCCTGCTGATCCTCGGCGAGCTGGTCACCCATGTCGTGCGGCACCCCGCCGGCACCTCTCCGCACGTCACCGTCATCCATGCGGCAGGCAAGAGCGTCTGGATCACGCTTCCGCTGTGATCCGTCCCCGTCCTCCGCACACGCGGCAGCATACGAAAGGCAGTTGATGACGACCATGACCATCGAGTGGCGCTACACCGTCGCGCCGGACCTCGGCATCCTGTCCGTCGCCGGTCACCTCGGCGAGGACGCGGCGCACCGTTTCACCGGCGCGGTCGGCTGGGTGCTGGCCCGTGGCACGGGCCCGGTCATCGTGGACTGCACGGAACTGCGCGGCTGGTCCGTCGAGGGCCGGCTCGCCGTGGCCGAGGCGGCTCGTCGGCTCGCGGCGCACGGGCGTCGCCTGGAGCTGGCGGCCATCCCCGCCGACGGCTCCCTGGTCCCGGTCGCCGACTGCCCGCCCCTCCCCGTCCACGACGACCTGACCACGGCGCTCGCCGCGCACGGGACGGACCGGGACGCCATGCCCGAGGGGCGGGAAGAGCGGCAGCAATGGCGCACCGGCGGCTGGACCGGCTGAGCGCGGGGGAGCGGACCGGGCCGGTCGGGGCGGTCCGCTCCCTCCAGCCGTGTCGCAACCCGTACGTGCCCTGGGAGGGGCGGACAACCTCGGCGGGCGCCGCCCCGTACTCCTGTCGCGGTCGGCACGGTGCCGGCCCGCGGGCACGTTCGTGCTTCTTCCGGGCGCGGGCCTCCCTCGGACTTCTGACTTGCTAATGTCGGCAAGTTAGGAGGTCATCATTCCGGTGTTCGGGGTCCAGGATGGTCGCATGCTGATGATTTCTGGGCGGATGCGGTGCGCGGAGCACCCGCGGTGGCGGGCCGGTCGGCCGGTCGCCGACGGGCAGGGCGGGAGGCCGGTCCGATGAGTGCACCGCTGTACCAACTCAAGGCCGAATTCTTCAAGACGCTCGGGCACCCGGCGCGGATCAGGGTGCTCGAGCTGCTGAGCGAGCGTGAACACGCGGTCGCGGAGATGCTGCCCGAAGTGGGCATCGAGCCCGCACACCTCTCCCAGCAGTTGGCCGTCCTGCGGCGCGCGAACCTGGTCGTCACCCGCAAGGAGGGCTCGACCGTCTACTACTCGTTGACGAGCGAGCACGTGGCGGAGCTGCTCAAGGTGGCGCGCACCATCCTGTCGGGAGTACTGGCCAATCAGGCCGGACTGCTCGCTGATCTGCGGACCGCCTCGGCGGAGTCGAAGCCTCCCTCGTAGCAGGCGCACGGCCGGCAGCCGCCCTTCGGTGAGTGCGGCCTCCGCTGCTCGAACGGAGTTGAGGGCCTGAGGAAGGCCGACGCTCTGATGCCGCGGGGCGGTCGCTGGCGCCGTGGGGGGGCGGAGGCTGTGGACGGGATCGGCTGAATTCGCGTACCCAGGCCGCACGGACTCGCCACGGAGGAGGGGGCATCACGCCTGCCCGAGCAGCCCCGGACGGTCACGGTGACGGAGGCGCGACAGTTCGCCCTGCGAGCATGTCGCCGACTCCCGACTCCCGACTCCCGACTCCCGACTCCCGGCCCTGGTGCCGGGGCGGTCCGACCTCCTGTCGATACGAGGTGCCGTTCCACCAGGGTCGGCACGAGCTCTAGGGCTGTCGTCGACCGGACCCTGCGGCGTGGAGGGAAGCGGCTCGAACCCCTCACGAAGCGCCCTCCGAGGCCCGCTCTCGTGCCTGTTCGAGCAGGACACCCTGGCTCGACAGCAGTGCGGATGACATGCGTCGCGCCACCGTGAGCAGCTCGTCGACGTCGCCGACCGCCACCTCGTAGACCGCTGTCGTCCCCCTGCGGTTCACGGCCACGACCCCGGAGCCGAGCAACACCGCCAACTGCTGCGACAACTCCGGTAGTTCGACCTCCATCTCGATCGCGGCCAGCAGCTCCCGCACTGGTACGGGAGCGCGCTGGAGCACTTCAAGCACGTGGATGCGCACTGGGTGCCCCAGCACCTGGAGCAAATCTGCCTGCGCCTCGTACAGCAAAACCGGCACCTCGTTCACTCCTGGACCGTGCCCTTCTCGTCGTCGGCTGCTTCACCCGACTCGACTCCATGGAGCCGGGTCAGGTGCACCACGTCGTCCAGCCCGCCTTGAGCCACCGTCACGGATGGGGTGTCCTTCGCGGTCGACGCCTTCCGCGGCGAAGCGCGTGGTGCGCCCGCTCCTGCGCCGTGTCGCCAGACGCAGTCGAACCAGCCACCCCCTCCAAGGCTTAATGGCCAAGGAAACTAGCCAATTGCGCAATTCTGCAAGTCTGGATGATGGTACATCCAGAGAGTGTTCTGCCGGTGAACTCGTCGCCCCGGCCCACGGGGTCCTGCGACTGCTGTCGACGGGAGCGTCGGCCCGGCCCTGTCCGGCGGCCGGTCGAATGCCACCGACCGGTGAGCAGGTCCGGTGGTTCGCGCCTGTCGTCGAGGACGATGGTCACTTGCGCGAGGCGCACCTGACGAGTCGGACGGGCAGCGTACGGATGGGGGCCTCATCGGGGTCATGACGCGCCCCGGATGCCCAGCATGATGACGACCCCACGCGGGCGACCTGAGCGGGGCGCCATCATGCTCGGGAGCAACCCGGGTGGTCTTCGCTGGGCACTCCCGTGAAGCGTGCTTGACCCTGCGTCAGGTTCCGAGCCGGTTCCGGGTGGTTCCGTCGGCGTGGTGGTGTGCCATGAGGTCGAACCCATCTGTGCCACTGACGTCAGAAGGTGACCGGTGACCGTCGGGCGTAACGTCGGCCGACGAGGAACCACAGCACGCTGCCGATGAAAGGCGCGATGAAAGCGAAGACGATCCAGACGGCCTTCATCCCCTTGCCTGCGGAAGAAGTGAGGATGTCCATGAGGGTGCAGACGTACAACCCCGCAGCAGCAACGATGAGAATCAAAACCACGGCAGCGGTCCATGCCCCACCCCCTTGACTGTCCATGGCAATTGTCGTCAGACGTTCGCTCAACGCACGCAAGATTGCTCCTTTTGTTCCAGGACGGTTTCTACTCAAAAGTCACTCGGCAACCTGAATGTGGGAAGCCGCGGGCAGGGCGAGCGGCCACCCCCTCTACCGCAATGGTGAAGTTTGCGGGCCGCCGATCAGTAGAATTTCTAGGGCAATGAGCATTCGCGCAGTCGCACGCCATGCACGCAACTATGCATACCGTTTCCAGCCGATGACTGTCGCCGCGGAAGACGGCGGAGCGGCCGGTGCTTGTTCCCTGCCATTGCTGAAACCTACTGGAAGCGTGGAACAAGGATCCACATGGAGTTCCCGATGCTGCGGTAGGGGCAGCCTTTCACCGAAGGCGGGACTGCCTACGTCCGCGGTGAGACAGCCGGTCGGCCCCATGTGGTCAGGGACCAAAGCCCCGATCGTCATGGGCCGCTCTCCCCTGCGTGGCCCTCCATGGCTCGTGCCACGGTCGAGTCAGCCCCGGCGCATGCCGTCCCTTACCGACTGCGCCGGGGCCCCTGCGAATCATCTTGCGAAGGGTCTTATGAACCACCGCCAGCACACCGCCAGCGGCATCAGCGCCACCATCATTGAGCGGACTGTCACGCTTGCGGTGCTGGGTGAACTGGGGGCACTCCTCGGCCTTTTTCTGGGCGGTCATTCCTTCGCGTCCAGCGTCCTGTGGGGGCTGACCGGAGGGATCGCTTCGGTGTCGGTGTCCTTGCCGTTGCTCACCGGGGTGGCGCTGACAAACGAAAGATCCTCCAGGGGATAAGGCCCCCTTCCGTGCCATATTCGAGAACCTGACCGTCGCCACGCCGACCGAGTGGCCAGCACTCAGCCCCTCCGAGCGGCGACGCCTCCAGGTGCTCCTCGATCTGGCCGTCCGAGCGAGAACTTCCTCCTGGCTGGGCCGACGCCGGAATGAGTGGCGGGAAGACGCGGTGCCTTGCGTTCATCTGGAACTCCACGCGACGTCGCAGGAACCGAGCCACGCTGTCGGGGCCACGCTCTTCATGACACTCCTCGCCGCTTTCCCGGCGCTGTGGTGTCGCTGCGGCGGGGAGTTCGACATCGTCGTGCGCGCCCGACCATCGGCAGCACATTTCGGTCGGGTTCAGGGCCTGCATGTCATCCGGGGGCGCCCCTTCCTGGTGGTACACGGGGCAGGCGTGTCGACGGAGTTGGTGACACGGATGTGACACGTGGTGATAGCTGAGGCCTTCGCCGACAGGTACTGGTAGGAGGTTCAACGCTCCTGTGCGGCGAGATCCGCTCCTCGATCGTGCTGCGGCGTCTGCGAACACCTCGGCGCCTACAGCGGGCGGCGCCGCTGCTTGGCCACCCACTCCGGATCGTCCTGTCGGCCCGAGCGCTACGGGGCCGCCTCGTTCACCGCGAGCCGGCGACCAACCGGCGCGCGGCCACCTCCGCTCCGTCCGCATGGAGTCGGCTTCACAGGGCCTTCGTGCGCGCCCGGGCCTCGGGTGACAGGGCGGCCTTGAGCGCGATGCCCGGAGATCCGACTGTCGTGGTCGGAGCATCGAGGTCCGCACCGAGGTCCAGTGCCGCCACCCGACCGACCCAGTACGAGTTGGCGGATCGCCTCGACGGCCATGCCGCCGATGCCTTCGGCCGGGAACATACTGCCGAAGCCCACACAGACCAGCCGGGCGCCCGTGTCCAGGAACCTCGCCAAGTCCGCAGGGAGGGGCCGTTCGTCCGCGAGGGTCCATGCACCGGTCTGTGTGACGTCGAGGCCGGACGTCTCCCGCCACGATCCCAGGACCGGGTCCGTTGCCAACCACGGATGCCAACCACGGACGGTCGGTGAGGATGTGATCGCGCACGTTGTCCACCAACGGCAGACCAAGGGCTGCCCGGTGACCGTTGAGTGCCTCGCCGAACTGCGCGTTGATGCTCTGGGCGTCCAACCCCCATGGTTGTCGACGACATCGGGCTTCGGCCGGCCCGGCCGCGGCGGTGGCGCGTGGTGCGGCGACGGCACGTGGACCCCCGCATGGTTCACGTACACGTAGGGATCCCCGCGGCCTCAGCCACGGATCGCGCGGCGACCTGCCCCAGACCTGCCACCACCACGTCACATCCGTCGAACGCCGCAGGGAAGGCGTCGAACGGACCCCCTCCCACGCATGTCGGTGCCGACAGGAACGCGGCAGCCGGAGCCGGCGTACCCGGGGTCGGGGAGAGGGGGAGCCGCCACGCGTTCGGACGTCGCGGCGAGTGCACTCGCGCGCAGCGGTCAACAGCTCCCGCCTTTTGTCTAAGGGATTTCACAGAACGCGCCCGCAGAGTCCTTCTGGTGAGTTATCGGGTCGACGGCGAAGCTAACATCAAGATCGAGCCAGCCGGTGTAGCCGCCGACGACCTCGATGCATGGACTGTGAATCGATGGAGGAGTCTTGGTCGACGCCCTGCACCCCCCTGTGCCGCTGCCTACCAAGCGGAGCTGCCCCTTCGATCCTCCGGATGGCTACGCTCCGCTGCGCGAGCAGGAGCGAATAACGCGCATGAGTTATCCGGACGGCACGCCCGGGTGGCTCATCACCCGCCATGCTGAAGCAAAGGAACTCTTCACCCATAAGAGCTTCAGCGCGCGCCAGGAAGGGCTGCTCTCCCCCGTCCCGACGGAGCTGGCGTACGAAGGTCCCGCTGATCCGGGTGCTTTTGCGAAGACGGACGACCCGGTCCACAGCAAGTACCGCAAGCTGGTCACCGGCTTTTTCACGGTCCGGCGCACGCGGCAACTCGCCCCCATGATCGAGCGAATCGTGCACGAGCAACTCGACGATCTGGAAAAGGCCGGGCCGGGCGCCGACCTGGTGGAGGTCTTCACCGAATCGGTTCCCTCCCGAGTGATGTGCGAGATGATCGGCGTCCCCGAAGCGGAGCGGAAGAGCCTCCAGCGTCATGTGGAGACCCTCGGCCGGCTCTCCACCACCGTTCCCGCGGCGCTCGCCGCCGTGTCCGGGATGAGCGGGTTCCTGGCCCGCTTCGTCCCCAGCCGGATGGGCGACCCCCGGGACGACATCCTCGGTGACCTCATCCGCGGCGGGCAGCTCACCGAGCAAGAACTCATGGGCATGACCGCCACGTTGATCACCGGGGCCTTCGACACCACGGGCAACATGCTCGCCATGGGCGTCTACGCCCTGCTCGAGCACCCCGATCAACTGGTCAAGCTCCAGGAGGACCCGGAGCTCATGGGGGCCGCCGTCGAAGAGCTCCTCCGCTTCCTCACCATCTCCCACCTCGGGGCCAGCCGGTGGGCGCTCGAAGATGTCGAGTTCGCCGGTCAGACGATCAAGAAGGGCGAGGTGGTCACTGTCGCCCTCCCCGCCGCCAACCGCGACCCCGAGCGCTACGAGAACCCCGATCAGCTGGACATCGGCCGTTCGGATCACGGGCACCTGGGGCTCGGCCACGGCGTCCACCAGTGTCTCGGCCAGCATCTCGCCCGCACGATCCTGCGCGTCGGCTACGAGGCCCTGTTCGACAGGTTCCCCACGCTGCGACTGGCCGTACCGGCCGATGAGGTCCCGATGCGGGACGACTGCGTGCACTACGGCCCCAGGTCGCTTCGCGTCACCTGGGACGACTGACCGAGGCGTACAAGCGGTGAATACGACGGACGGTGGGACGTTCTCCCACCGTCCGTCACCGTCATGCAAGAGGGCCCACAAGACGTAGACATGTCGGCCCATCTCGAACAACAAGGTAGGACTGAGACCCGATGAGGATCACCGCCGACCGTGAGGTGTGCTGTTCGGCGGGCCAGTGCGCGTTGATCGCGCCTGACCTGTTCGACCAGAGCGACGAGGACGGCTCCGTCGTTCTGCTCGACGCGCAGCCCGACACCGGACACCTGGACGTTCTGCGCGAGGTCGTATCCCGTTGTCCGACCGGTGCGATCCGCCTCGAAGAAGACCCTGGCGCGTGAAGACAGGGCCTGAGAGTTCGGGAGCACGAATGCCGACGGAGAACGTGACCGTGGCATGGATCACACACTTGGTGAAGCGCCGCTGAAACCGAATCCCCGGGAAACACGTCCGAGGTGTCAACCCTGCCTGAGCGGGTTTCTAGGGTTTCCCTTACGGAACCAGAGCTAATGTGGCCGGTGTCCGTCTGGCAATGCGTGTTGTCATAACTTTCAGGTCCGTTGCGCTCTTCCAGTGAACGACGCGTCAAGTGTGGAGTTTCTGATGCCTGCTGCATCCAACCAGAACAAAGCCGTTGAAGCGCTGCGCAAGTCGTTCAAGGAAATCGAGCGGCTCCGGCGTCAGAACCGCCAGCTGGTCAGTTCGGCCACCGAGCCCATTGCCATCATCGGTATGGCCTGCCGATTTCCGGGTGGAGTGAATTCCCCCGAGGCGCTGTGGCGCCTGGTCGCCGACGGATCGGACGCCATCTCGCCCTTCCCGACAAACCGCGGCTGGGACGTGGAGGGGATCTACAACCCGGATCCCGAGCATCCCGGTACCAGTTACGTTCGCGAAGGCGGCTTCCTCCACGACGCGGATCAATTCGACTCCGCTTTCTTCGGCATCCCGCCCCGCGAGGCCCTGGCCATGGACCCGCAGCAGCGGCTGCTCCTTGAGACGTCGTGGGAGGTCATGGAGCGGGCGGGCATCGACCCCGCGTCGTTGCGTGGCAGCCAGACAGGTGTCTTCACCGGCGCCATGCACACCACTTACGCTTCCGAGGCCGCGCAGATTCCGGACGAGATCGAGCCGTACCTCCACAACGGCGCGACCACCAGCATCGCCTCGGGCCGTGTCTCCTACACCTTCGGTTTCGAAGGCCCCGCGCTGACGGTGGACACCGCCTGCTCATCGGCGCTGGTCGCCCTGCACCTGGCCGCGCAGGCGCTGCGTCAGGGCGAGTGCTCCATGGCGCTGGTCGGCGGTGCGACGGTCATGGCGAGCCCCAAGGGCTTCGTCACCTTCAGCCGCCAGCGCGGACTGGCCGCCGACGGCCGGTGCAAGGCGTTCGCCGACGCTGCCGACGGCACCACATGGTCCGAGGGCATCGGTGTGTTGCTGGTGGAACGGCTGTCCGACGCGCGGCGCAACGGGCACGAGATCCTGGCGGTGGTGCGCGGCTCCGCCGTGAACCAGGACGGCGCGAGCAACGGCCTGACGGCCCCCAACGGCCCCTCTCAGCGCCGTGTGATCCGGCAGGCCCTCGAGAACTGCGAGCTGACCACCAACCAGATTGACGCCGTCGAGGCGCACGGTACGGGTACGACGCTGGGTGACCCGATCGAGGCGCAGGCGCTGCTGGCGACCTACGGGCAGGACCGGCCGGAGGGACGGCCGCTGTGGCTGGGCTCGCTGAAGTCGAACCTCGGTCACACACAGGCCGCCGCCGGTGTGGCCGGCGTCATCAAGATGGTGATGGCGATGCGGCACGGCGTGCTGCCGAAGACACTGCACGTCGACGCCCCGTCGAGCCACGTGGACTGGTCCGAGGGCGAGATCGAGCTGCTGACCGAGTCCAGGCCGTGGCCGGAGACGGGCGAGCCGCGCAGGGTCGGTGTGTCCTCGTTCGGTGTGAGCGGGACGAACGCGCATGTGATCCTGGAGCAGGCTCCGGAGGTCGAGGCGGCCGAGGAGCCTGCCGACGGCGGCGTCGCGGATCCGGTGGGTCCGGTGGGTCCGGTGGCCTGGGTGGTGTCGGGCAAGAGCGGCGACGCGCTGCGGGATCAGGCCGACAGGCTGCGGGAGTTCGTGGTCGAGCGCCCCGAGCTGGGCGCCGCCGATGTGGCGCTCTCCCTGGCGACGACCAGGTTCGCGTTCGAGCAGCGCGCCGTGGTGACCGGGACCAGCCGTGAGGAGCTCCTCGAGCGCCTGGAGGCGGTGGCCGAGGGGGCGAAGCTCCCCGGTGTGATCTGGGGGAAGGACGCCGAAACACCTGGTCGCTCGGTGTTCGTGTTCCCGGGTCAGGGGGCGCAGTGGGCGGGGATGGCGGTGGAGCTGCTGGAGTCTTCGCCGGTGTTCGCGGAGGCGGTTGGTGAGTGTGAGTCGGCGTTGTCGGCTTATGTGGACTGGTCGTTGACGGATGTGTTGCGTGGTGCCGGGGGTGCGCCTGGGTTTGACCGGGTGGATGTGGTGCAGCCGGTGTTGTTTGCGGTGATGGTGTCGTTGGCGCGGTTGTGGCGTTCGGTGGGTGTGGTGCCGGATGCGGTGATGGGCCACAGTCAGGGTGAGATCGCGGCGGCGTGTGTGGCGGGTGCGCTCTCGCTGGAGGACGCCGCGAAGGTGGTGACCCTGCGCTCGCAGGCGATCGCCGCCGGTCTCGCTGGTCGTGGTGGCATGGTGTCGGTCGGGCTTCCGGTCGACCAGGCGCAGGAGCGTATCGCCCGGTGGGGCGGTGCCATATCCGTTGCGGCGGTCAACGGCCCCGGTTCGGTCGTAGTGTCCGGTGACCCGGGTGCGCTCGACGAGATGGTCGCCGAACTTGAGGGTGAGGAGATCCGGGTCCGTCGGGTTCCGGTGGATTACGCCTCGCACTCCGCGCATGTGGAGTCGATTCGCGAGGAGTTGCTGAGGGTTCTGGCGGACCTGAAGCCCCGAACCTCCGAGGTGCCGTTCTACTCGACGGTGTCCGGTGAGCTGGTGGACACGGCCGCTCTGGACGCGGAGTACTGGTACCGGAATCTGCGGCAGACGGTGGAGCTGGAGTCCACGGCTCGCCTCCTGCTCGATGAGGGCCACACTGTGTTCATCGAGGTGAGCCCGCACCCGGTATTGACCCTGCCGGTGCAGCAAACGGTGGAGGCCGCTGAGGCGCAGGCCGTGGTCGTCGGCACGCTGCGGCGGGACGAGGGCGGACCCGAGCGGTTCCTGACCTCAGCAGCTGAGCTCTATGTCAGCGGAGCAAGCGTTGACTGGCGGAAGGTGTTCGCCGGACACGGCGCTCGCCAGATCGAGTTGCCGACGTATGCCTTCCAGCGGGAGCGGTTCTGGCTTGATGTTCCCGCGGGTGTGGGTGATGTGGGTTCGGTGGGGTTGGGTTCGCTGGGGCACCCGTTGTTGGGTGCGGTGGTGTCGTTGGCGAGCGGTGGTGGGGTGCTGCTGAATGGACGGCTGTCGTTGGCCACGCATGAGTGGCTGGCGGATCACGCCGTCCACGGGGTCGTGCTGCTGCCGGGGACTGCGTTCGTGGAGCTGGCGGTACTGGCGGGCGATCAGGTCGGCTGTGGTCGGGTCGAGGAACTGATCCTGGAAGCGCCGCTGATCCTGCCCGAGAAGGGCGGGGTGCACCTTCAGGTTGAGGTGGAGGAGGCGGATGCTTCCGGCTTCCGTGAGGTGAGTGTGTTCTCGCGGGAGGAAGCGGAGGGCGAGGGTGCCGCCTGGACGCGGCATGCCCACGGTCTGCTGGGTTCGGCCGCGCCCGGCTCCGAGGCCCGGTTCGACTTTGGTGTGTGGCCTCCGGTGGGGGCTGAGTTGGTTGATGTGTCGGGTGAGTATGTGCGAGCGGCGGAGAACGGGCTGGAGTACGGGTCGGTTTTCCAGGGGTTGAGGCGTGCGTGGCGGCGTGGTGGTGAGGTGTTCGCGGAGGTGGAGCTTCCGGAGGGTGAGCGGGAGCGGGCGGGCCGGTTTGGTCTGCATCCGGCGTTGTTCGATGCGGCGTTGCATGCGATGGGTGTGAGCGAGGGCTTCACGGGTGGGTCGGGGAGCCTGCTGCCGTTCTCCTGGCGTGGGTTTGTTCTGGAGGCGGTGGGTGCGACATCGCTACGCGTGCGGCTGGCTCCGGCGGGCGATGGTTCGGGTGCGGTGTCGGTGCTGGTGGGGGATGAGTCGGGGCGTGGGGTGGCGTCGGTCGAGTCGCTGGTGCTGCGGCCGGTTGACGCGGATCAGCTGAACTCCGTGGGCGGGGTGGCGCGGGATGCGCTGTTCCGGGTGGAGTGGGTGGATGCGCCCGGGGTTGTGGTGGCGGGTGAGGTGGCGTCGGGGACTGAGGTCATGCGGGTGGTCTCGGGTGGTTCGGATGTGGTGGGTGAGGTGTATGGGCGGGTCCTTGAGGTTCTGGAGCGGGTGCAGGCCTGGGTGGCGGACGAGGGTCTCGCGGGTGAGCGGCTGGTGGTGGTGACTCGGGGCGCTGTCGACGCGGGCGATGGTGTGCGGGACATGGCTGGGGCCGCGGTGTGGGGTCTGGTGCGGTCTGCGCAGTCGGAGAATCCCGGGCGTCTGGTGCTGGTGGACACCGATGACCTGGATGGTGCCGACGGTCTGCTTCCCGGGGTGTTGGCTCTGGGTGAGGAGCAGGTGGTGGTGCGTTCCGGTGTGGTGCGGGTGCCGCGCCTGGGCCGGTCGCTGCCTTCGGGTGACGCTCCGGAGTCGGGGGTGTTCGGTGCTGGCGCGGTGCTCGTGACCGGTGGCACGGGTGTTCTGGGTGGTTTCGTGGCCCGGCATCTGGTGGCCCGGCATGACGTCAGGAAGCTGGTGCTGCTGTCTCGCCGTGGCGCGGAGGCTGAGGGCGCGTCGGAGTTGCGGGCGGAGCTGGAAGCGGCTGGGGCTGAGGTGGTGATCGCGGCGTGTGACGCGGCGGATCGTGAGGCCTTGGCCGGGGTGTTGTCGGGGTTGCCTGAGGGCTTCGCGTTGAGTGGTGTGGTGCATGCGGCGGGTGTGCTGGATGACGGCCTGCTGACGTCGTTGACCCGTGAGCGGGTTGAGCCGGTGTTGCGGGCGAAGGTGGACGCGGCGTGGAACCTGCATGAGCTGACGACGGGGCTGGACCTGTCGGCCTTCGTGCTGTTCTCCTCGGCCACTGGTGTGCTGGGCGGCGCGGGGCAGAGCAATTACGCGGCGGCGAACGTGTTCCTGGACGGCCTCGCTTCGTGGCGGCGGGCTCAGGGGTTGCCGGGTGTGTCGATGGCGTGGGGTCTGTGGGCCGAGGCCAGCGGCATGACCGGACACCTCGGCGAGGACGACGTCCAGCGGATATCCCGCTCGGGCCTGGTACCACTGGCCACGGACGAGGGGCTTGAGCTGTTCGACGCGGCTCTGACTTCGGCTGCGGTTGTTCCGGTTCTCTTCCGGCTGGACATCCCGGCGCTGCGTGCGCAGGGCGCCGAACTCCCCGCCCTCTTCCGCAACGTCGTACCGGGGATGACGGTCCGGCGCGTCGTGGGCGCCGGAGCCACGGACGACATCGCCGCCCGTCTGCGGCGGCGACTGGCAGGCATGTCCGAGGCGGACCAGGAGCAATTCCTGCTCGAGGAGCTGATCCGCGTCCAGGCGGCCGCTGCCTTGGGACACGCCAAGTCGGACACCGTCGAGGTGGGACGGCCCTTCAAGGAACTGGGCTTCGACTCGCTCACCGCCGTGGAACTGCGGAACCGTCTGAGTGCGGAAACGGGTCTGCGCCTCCCGGCCACGCTTGTCTTCGACTACCCGAACCCGACCGTACTGGCGGGCTATCTGCGCTCGGAGATCCTCGGGGAGCAGGGCACGGCCATCGCGGCGCCGACGGCGGGCGGATCCGCCGACACCCCGGCACACACGGACGACGACCCGATCGCGATCGTCGCCATGAGCTGCCGTTTCCCCGGTGGGGTGCGGACGCCCGAGGAGCTCTGGCACCTGGTGATGGGTGGTACCGACGCCACCGCCTCGCTCCCGTCCAACCGCGGCTGGGACCTCGAGACGACGTACGACCCGGACCCCGCGCGCGAGGGCACGTACTACGCCCGCAACGGTGGCTTCCTCTACGACGCGGACCAGTTCGACCCGGCGTTCTTCGGGATCTCGCCGCGTGAGGCGCTCTCGATGGACCCGCAGCAGCGGCTGCTGCTGGAAACCTCGTGGGAGGCGTTCGAGCGGGCCGGTATCGACCCCGAGTCGGCGAAGGGAAGCCGGACCGGAGTCTTCGTCGGCGTTGTGTACAACGACTACGGCACCCGGCTGCAAGGGAACGCCCCCGAAGGCTTTGAGGGCTATCTCGGCACCGGCAGCGCGGGCAGCGTGGCCTCGGGCCGGATCTCCTACACCTTGGGCCTGGAAGGGCCCGCCGTGACGGTGGACACCGCGTGCTCGTCGTCGCTCGTCGCGCTGCACCTCGCGGTCCAGGCGCTGCACCAGGGCGAATGCGACTTGGCGCTCGCCGGTGGCGCGACGGTGATGTCCACACAGGCCGGCCTTGTGGACTTCAGCCGGCAGCGCGCGCTGTCCGCCGATGGCAGGTGCAAGGCGTTCAGCAATGGCGCAGACGGATTCGGATTCGCCGAAGGCGTCGGGCTGCTGCTCGTCGAGCGGCTGTCGGACGCCCGGCGCAACGGCCACGAGGTGCTGGCCCTCGTCCGGGGCTCGGCGGTCAACCAGGACGGTGCGTCGAACGGCCTGACCGCCCCGAACGGACCGTCGCAGCAGCGGGTGATCCACGCGGCGCTCAGGACCGCCCGTCTGTCGGGCGCCGAGGTCGACGCGGTGGAGGCGCACGGTACGGGTACGTCGCTGGGTGACCCGATCGAGGCGCAGGCGCTGCTGGCCACGTACGGCCAGGACCGGCCCGCGGACCAGCCGCTGTGGCTCGGATCGGTGAAGTCGAACATCGGCCATTCGCAGGCGGCGGCCGGTGTGGCCGGTGTCATCAAGATGGTGATGGCGATGCGGCACGGCGTGTTGCCGAAGTCGCTGCACATCGATGAGCCGTCACAGCACGTGGATTGGTCGGCGGGCGACGTCGCGCTGCTCACCGAGGCCACGGTCTGGCCGGAGTCGGGCCACCCTCGCCGCGTCGGCGTGTCGTCCTTCGGTGTGAGCGGGACGAACGCGCACGCGATCCTGGAGCAGGCTCCGGAGTCGGCGGAGGCTCCGGAGACCGAGGCGGCCGGGCTCGGGGCCGTCGAGGGTCCGGTGGCGTGGGTCGTGTCCGGCAAGAGCGGCGACGCGCTGCGGGACCAGGCCGACAGGCTGCGGGAGTTCGTGGCCGAGCGCCCGGAGTTGGGTGCCGCGGATGTGGCGTTGTCGTTGGTGTCGTCGCGTTCGGTGTTCGAGCACCGTGGGGTGGTGACGGGTGCCGGGCGTGAGGAGCTTCTGGCGCGGTTGGACGCGTTGGCCGGGGGCGAGGCGGCCTCGGGTGTGACGCGTGGTGTGGCCGATGTGCGTGGCCGTTCGGTGTTTGTGTTCCCGGGTCAGGGGGCGCAGTGGGTGGGTATGGCGGTGGGGTTGTTGGAGTCCTCGCCGGTGTTCGCGGAGGCGGTTGGTGAGTGTGAGTCGGCGTTGTCGGCTTATGTGGACTGGTCGTTGACGGATGTGTTGCGTGGTGTTGAGGGTGCGCCTGGGTTTGACCGGGTGGATGTGGTGCAGCCGGTGTTGTTCGCGGTGATGGTGTCGTTGGCTCGGTTGTGGCGTTGGGTGGGTGTGGTGCCGGATGCGGTGATGGGTCACAGTCAGGGTGAGATCGCGGCGGCGTGTGTGGCGGGTGCGCTGTCGCTGGAGGACGCGGCGAAGGTGGTGACCCTGCGTTCGCAGGCGATCGCGGCTGGTCTTGCGGGTCGTGGTGGCATGGTGTCGGTCGGGCTTCCGGTCGACCAGGCGCGGGAGCGTATTGCCGCGTGGGGCGGTGCGATATCCGTTGCTGCGGTCAACGGTCCGGGTTCGGTTGTGGTGTCCGGTGATGCGGGTGCGCTGGATGAGATGGTCGCCCAGCTGGAGGGTGAGGAGGTCCGGGTCCGTCGGGTTCCGGTGGACTATGCCTCGCACTCCGCGCATGTGGAGGAGATCCGCGAGGAGTTGCTGAAGGTTCTGGCGGACATCGCGCCGCGCTCATCGGAGGTGCCGTTCTACTCGACGGTGTTCGGTGAGCTGGTGGACACCGCCGGTCTGGATGCTGAGTACTGGTACCGGAATCTGCGGCAGACGGTGGAGCTGGAGTCCACGGCTCGCCTCCTGCTCGATGAGGGCCACACCGTGTTCATCGAGGTGAGCCCGCACCCGGTATTGACCCTGCCGGTGCAGCAGACGGTGGAGGCCGCTGAGGCGCAGGCCGTGGTCGTGGGCACGCTGCGCCGCGACGAGGGCGGTCTGGAGCGGTTCCTGACCTCCGCGGCTGAGCTCTATGTCAGTGGAGCAAGCGTTGACTGGCGGAAGGTGTTCGCCGGACACGGTGGCCGTCAGGTCGAGCTGCCGACGTACGCCTTCCAGCGGCAGCGGTACTGGCTGGACGCCGTCTCGGCTGCTGCGGGTGCGGTCACCGGTGACGGCTTGAGCGCCGACGCGGTGGACGTGCGCTTCTGGGAGGCCGTCGAGCGCGAGGATCTGGTGGCGCTGGCGCGGACGTTGGAGGTGGAGGGCGAGGAGCAGCAGTCGTTGACGGCGCTGCTTCCGGCGTTGTCGTCGTGGCGTCGGCAGCGGCGTGAGCAGAACACGGTGGACAGCTGGCGTTACAAGGTGGTCTGGAAGCCCCTGGCATCCGTGTCCGAGTCCGAGTCGACGCTCTCGGGCACCTGGCTCGTGGTCGTTCCGGAAGCCTGTGGTGACGAGACCCTGGCCGCCGCCGTGCTGGATGGCTTGACCGGCCGTGGTGCGCATGTCGTCTCCGTGGTCGTCGGGGCCGCGGATGACCGCGAGGCGGTCGCGGAGCGGCTGCGTGGGGCGCTCGGCGGGGCTGGGGTGGAGTCGTCGGCTGTGGCGGGTGTGTTCTCGCTGGTGGCGTTGGACGAGTCGGGGCATGGGGCCTTCGAGGGTGTTCCTGCTGGGTTTGCCGCGTTGGTGGGGCTGGTCCAGGGGCTGGGTGATGCGGGTGTGACGGCTCCGCTGTGGTGCGGTACCCGGGGTGCGGTGTCGGTGGGTCGTTCCGACCGGCTTGTGAGTCCGGTGCAGTCGCTGGCGTGGGGTCTGGGCCGGATCGTGGGGGCGGAGTATCCCCAGCGCTGGGGCGGTGTTGTGGACCTGCCCGAGACCATGGACAGCCGGGCGCTGGTCCGTCTGGCCGGGGTGCTGTCCGTGGAGGGTGGCGAGGACCAGGTCGCGGTGCGTGGCTCGGGCGTGTTCGTCAAGCGGTTGGTGCGTGCTTCCGTGCCTGAGGCTGTCGGCGTCGGTGGGTGGCGTCCGAGTGGTTCGGTGTTGGTGACGGGTGGTACGGGTGCGCTGGGCGGCCATGTGGCCCGGTGGCTGGCGCGTACGGGTGCTGAGCATCTCGTACTGACGAGTCGTCGCGGGATGGAGGCCGAGGGCGCTGTCGAGCTGAAGGCGGAGCTTGAGGGTCTGGGTGCCCGGGTGACGGTGGCGGCGTGTGATGCGGCGGACCGTGAGGCGCTGGCGGCGGTGCTGGAGGCGATTCCGGGCGAGTTCCCGCTGACCGGTGTGGTGCATACGGCGGGTGTGCTGGATGACGGTGTGGTGGACGCTCTGACGGTGGAGCGGGCGGCTGGGGTGTTGCGTCCGAAGGTGGACGCGACACGGAATCTGCACGAACTGACCGCCGGGATGGACCTGTCGGCCTTCGTGCTCTTCTCCTCCGGCGCCGCCACACTGGGCGGCCCGGGGCAGGGAAGTTACGCGGCAGGCAATTCCTATCTCGACGCGCTGGCGTTGCAGCGGCGCGCGGACGGTCTTGCGGCGACCTCGATCGCTTGGGGTGCCTGGGCCGGTGGTGGACTCGGCTCCGGTGAGGTCGGCGAGCGGATGAGTCGCTCGGGGATGCTGCCCATGTCCCCCGAGCTGGCGATTTCGGCGCTGCAGCAGGCGTTGGACCACGATGAGACGTTCCTCGCCGTCGCGGACATCGACTGGACACGCTTCGAAGCGGACTCTTTCGACACCCCCCTCTTCCGCGAGTTGCGCGGCGCGGGGACCACGGCCACGGGGAAGCAGTCCACGCCGGGCAGCGCCGACCGCGGGCGGGCGGAACTTCACGACCGGCTGGAAGCTCTGCCCCGGGAGAAGCGCGAAGCCGCGCTGCGCGATCTGGTGCGTGCCCAGGCCGCCGATGTCCTCGCTCACGACAGCGCGGACGCGGTCGCCTCGGACCGTGCCTTCCGCGACCTCGGCTTCGACTCGCTGACCGCCGTCGAGCTGCGCAACCGGATCGGCGCGGCGACCGGGCTGCGGCTCCCGGTCAGTCTGGTCTTCGACTACCCCACGCCCGCGGTGCTGGCGCGGTTCCTGAACGGCGAGATGTTCGGTACCGAGGAAGGTGGCGCCGCCGAGATCACGCCGACCCGATCGGACTCGTCCGACGAGCCCATCGCGATCGTGGCGATGAGCTGCCGCTTCCCGGGCGGCGTGCGAACCCCTGAGCAGCTGTGGGACGTGGTGAACGCCGGAGTCGACACGATCTCCGGATTCCCCGACGACCGTGGCTGGGACCTCGAGGGGCTCTACGACCCCGACCCTGACAAGCCGGGCAAGACCTACGCGCGCACCGGCGGATTCCTGGACAACATCGCCGACTTCGACCCGGACTTCTTCGGTATCTCACCGCGTGAGGCCCTGGCCATGGACCCCCAGCAGCGGCTGCTGCTTGAGACGTCCTGGGAGGCGTTCGAGCGGGCCGGCATCGACCCGGCGGCGTTGCGCGGCAGCCAGGCCGGTGTCTTCATCGGCTCGAACTACCAGGACTACAGCGGCCGGGCGATCAGCGCGCCGGACGGTGTGCAGGGCTATCTCGGACTCGGCAGCGCGTCCAGCGTCTCCTCCGGCCGTCTCTCCTACACCTTCGGCTTCGAGGGCCCGGCCGTGACGGTGGACACCGCGTGTTCGTCGTCGCTGGTCGCCCTGCACCTGGCCTGCCAGTCGCTGCGCCAGGGCGAGTGCGACATGGCGCTGGCCGGCGGTGTCACGATCATGGCCACGCCGGGCACGTTCGTCGAGTTCAGCGCCCAGCGTGTGCTGTCGCCGGACGGACGGTGCAAGGCGTTCGCCGCCGAGGCCGACGGCACCGGCTGGTCCGAGGGCGTGGGCATGCTCCTGGTGGAGCGGCTGTCGGAGGCCCGGCGCCGCGGCCACAAGGTGCTGGCCGTCGTGCGGGGTTCGGCGATCAACCAGGACGGTGCTTCCAACGGTCTTACGGCGCCGAACGGCCCGTCGCAGCAGCGTGTGATCGGCAAGGCTCTTGAGAACGCGGGCCTGTCGGCCGCCGACGTCGACGCGGTCGAGGCCCATGGCACGGGCACCTCGCTGGGTGACCCGATCGAGGCGCAGGCGCTGCTGGCCACGTACGGCCAGGGACGGCCCGAGGGCCAACCGCTGTGGCTGGGTTCCATCAAGTCGAACATCGGTCATACGCAGGCCGCCGCCGGTGTCGCAGGTGTCATCAAGATGGTGATGGCCATGCGCGAGGGGGTCCTGCCCAAGACCCTCTACGCGGACGAGCCCTCCCCGCACATCGACTGGACCAGCGGTGCCGTGTCGCTGCTGAACGAGGCGACCGCGTGGCCGGAGACGGACCGCCCGCGCCGGGCGGCCGTGTCGTCCTTCGGGATCAGCGGCACCAACGCGCACACGATCATCGAGGCGGCCGACCCCGTTGAGTCGCCGTCGCCGTCGCCGTCGCCGTCGCCGTCGCCGTCGCCGGAGACGGATGGCGATGCCACCGGTTCGCCGACCGGTATGACGATGGTTCCCTGGTTGCTCTCCGGCAGCAACGCCGATGCGCTGAGCGCTCAGGCCGGGCGGCTGCGCGAGTTCGACGGCGTGCGCACCGCGGACGCCGGTGACGTCGCCGACATCGGCTATTCGCTGGCGACCACCCGTTCCGCCCTGCCCTACCGCGCCGCTGTGGTCGCGGAGGACCCGGCGCAGTTCCGCTCCGGGCTCGAAGCGCTGGCGGAGGGCAGGAACGCGGCCACGCTGATCCAGGGCGTGGCACGGGCCGAGCACAAGACGGCGTTCCTGTTCTCGGGCCAGGGCGCGCAACGGCTCGGCATGGGCCGGGAGCTGTACGACGCCTTCCCGGTGTTCGCCCAGGCGCTGGACGAGGTGTGCGCGCATCTCGACATGCTGCTCGACCGTCCGCTGACCGCGGTGATGTTCGCGACCGAGGGCAGTGCCGACGCCGAACTGCTGAACCAGACGGCGTTCACCCAGCCCGCGCTGTTCGCCATCGAAGTGGCGCTCTACCGGCTCCTGGAGCACTGGGGCATCACCCCGGACGTGCTGATCGGCCACTCCATCGGTGAGATCGCCGCCGCCCACGTGGCCGGGGTGTTTTCCCTGGAGGACGCGTGCGCCCTGGTGGCGGCCCGTGGCCGGCTGATGCAGGCGCTGCCCGAAGGCGGCGCAATGGTGGCCGTCCAGGCGCCCGAGGAGGAGGTCGCCGCGTCGCTGGCCGGCCGTGAGGCCGAGGTGAGCATCGCGGCTGTCAACGGCCCCACGGCCGTGGTCATCGCGGGCGACGAGCCCGCGGTCCTTGAGATCGCCGGACAGTGGGAGCGAGAGGGCCGCAAGACACGCCGCCTGCGGGTCAGCCACGCCTTCCACTCCCCGCGCATGGACGGTGTGCTCGGTGACTTCCGGAAGGTCGTCGAGGGGCTGTTGTTCGCCCCGCCGACCATCTCCCTGGTCTCCAACGTCACCGGTACCCCGGCCGACGCTGACGAGGTGTGCTCGCCGGAGTACTGGGTGCGCCACGTCCGCGAGGCCGTGCGGTTCGCGGACGGGGTACGGACCCTGGAGAACCTGGGCGTGACCTCGTTCGTCGAGGTGGGCCCGGACGGTGTGCTCACCGCGATGGCGCAGGACTGCCTGACGGCCGCAGGATCCGATGGCGCGGTCGCGCCCGCCCTCGTGGCCGTGCTGCGCAAGGACCGGCCCGAGCTCCAGTCGCTGACCACGGCACTGGCCGAACTCCACGTCCACGGCGCCACGGTGAAGTGGGAGGCGGTGTTCGCCGGGCACGGCGCCCAGCGGGTCGAGCTGCCGACCTACGCGTTCCAGCGGCAGCGCTACTGGCTCGAAGCCGCGCCGACCACCGGTGAAGACGTGACATCGGCCGGCCTGGACTCGCCCGACCATCCGCTCCTCGGCGCCGCCGTCGCCCCGGCCGAAACCGACACGTACCTGTTCACCGGGCGCCTGTCGGTCGCCACCCAGCCGTGGCTGGCCGACCACGCCTTCGCGGACACCGTTCTCTTCCCCGGCACGGCCTTTGTGGAACTGGCCCTGCGCGCGGCCGAGCAGGTGGGCTACGAGCGGGTGGAGGAACTGACCATCGAAGCGCCCTTGGTCCTGCCCGTGCGCGGCGCGGTCCAGATCCAGCTCGCCGTGGGCGAACCCGACGAGTCCGGAGCCCGCTCGCTCAACCTGCACTCCAGGCCCGAGGACGCCCAGCCGGACGACCCCTGGACACGTCATACGACCGGCCTGCTCAGCAGGGACGCGTCCACCACGGCACCGGAGTCCGTGGCCGCCGACTTCGCCGTGTGGCCGCCTGCGGAGGCGAAGGCCGTCGACGTGGCCGATCTCTACGACCGGTTCATCGACGTCGGCTTCGCCTACGGCCCGGCCTTCCAGGGGCTGCGCGCCGCCTGGCGCCGTGGCGACGAGATCTTCGCCGAGGTCGACCTGCCTGAGGCACAGAAGGGCGAGGCCGCGCGCTACGGCCTCCACCCAGCGCTGCTCGACGCGTCGCTGCACACCGTGGCGTTCAAGCCGTCCGGCAGCGACGGCAGCACCCTCCCGTTCTCATGGAACGGCGTGACCCTCCACGCGAGCGGCACGTCCGCGCTGCGCGTACGGCTGACGAGCGTCGGCGAGGACACGGTCTCCCTGCATGTCACCGACACCTCCGGCGCGCTCGTCGCCTCGGTCGACTCCCTCGTACTGCGGCCCGTGGCCCCGGAGCAGGTCAACTCGGCCCAGCCGCACGAGTCGCTGTACCAGATCGAATGGGTGCCGACCGCCCCGAAGACGAGCGGCGCGGCCACCGGGCACTGGGCGCTCGTCGGACCCGACCGGGCCGAGCTGACCGGCGTCCTCGGATCGGCCGACGTCACCATGGACACCTACCCGGACCTCGCGGCCCTGGCCGAGGCCATCGACGCGGGCGCGACCGCGCCCGACGTCGTACTCGCCGCGAACGTGTCCCGCACCGGGCGGACGAGGGAACTGGCACAGGCGGTACGGGAAGCCGGCCACCACGCCCTCGACCTGCTCAAGAGCTGGCTGGCCGACAACCGCCTCGGCGCCTCCCGGCTGGTGTTCCTCACCCAGGGAGCCATCGCCGCGGGCGACGACACCGATGTGGCCGACCCCGCCGGCGCGGCCGTCTGGGGCCTGGTGCGCTCGGCCCAGTCCGAGAACCCCGGCCGGTTCGTCCTGGCCGACCTGGACGACCAGGAGGGCTCGCGCCGGATCCTCCCCGCGGCGCTCACCACCGACGAACCACAGATCGTGGTCCGGAACGGCACGGCCCTGGCCTGCAGGCTGGCCCGGGTAGCGGCGCGCGACAGCGCGTCCGAGCAGGGCGGCGCGCGGTCGGCCACGACCGGCGTCACCTGGGACCCGCAGGGCACCGTCCTGGTCACCGGGGCGGCATCCGGCCTCGGCGGCCTGATCGCCAAGCACCTCGTCGGCGAGCACGGCGTCCGCCACCTCGTGCTGGTCAGCCGCCGCGGCCTCGCCGCGGACGGCGCGGCCGAACTGCGGACGGAGCTCACGGACCTCGGCGCCCATGCCGTGGTCGCCGCCTGTGACACCGCCGACCGCGACTCCCTCGCCGCGCTCCTGGCCTCCCTGCCGGACGAACACCCGCTCACCGCCGTGGTGCACACCGCCGGAGTGCTGGACGACGGCGTCGTCGAAGCCCTCACCCCCGAGCGGGTCGACCGTGTGCTGCGGCCCAAGGTGGACGCAGTGCTCAATCTGCACGAGCTGACCGCCGGTCTCGACCTGTCCGCGTTCGTGCTCTTCTCCTCGCTCTCCGGGACCCTCGGCGGCACCGGCCAGGCCAACTACGCTGCCGCCAACGCCTTCCTGGACGCGTTCGCCCACCGGCGCAGGGCCGAGGGCCTTCCCGCCCAGTCGCTCGCCTGGGGCCTGTGGGAGGAGCGCAGCGGCATGACCGGCAAGCTGGACGAGGCCCACATGCGGCGCCTCGCCCGCGAAGGCGTGACCCCGATGTCCTCCGAGGAGGCCCTGGCCCTGTTCGACACCGCTTGCGGCATCGACGCGGCCACCCTGGTACCGGCACGGCTCAACGCCGCGGCGTGGCGAGCCCAGGACGGGCCGATCCCGGCGCTGCTGCGGGGCATCATCCGGACAACGGCTCGACGCGGCGCCGCGAAGGCGTCCACGGGCGGCTCCGGTGCCAACCCCGCCGACCTGCGTCGCCGTATCGGCTCGATGAACCCCGCCGCCCGGCAGCAGGCGCTCCTCGAACTGGTCACGGAGCACGCGGCCATGGCGCTGGGCCACGACAGCCCGCGCATGATCGCCCCGGACCGTGGCTTCCTCGAGCTCGGCTTCGACTCGCTGACCGCGGTCGGACTGCGCAACCAGCTGGGCACGGTGACCGGTCTGCGGCTCCCCGCCACCCTGCTGTTCGACTACACGACGTCCAGGGCGCTGGCCGGCTACCTGGCGCAGGTGCTGGTCGCGGAAGAGCCGGACGCATCGCTGGTGCTGCCGGTCCTGTCGGAGCTGGAGAAGCTGGAGAGCTCCATCGCCGAGGTGGTGGCGGACGACGCCGCCACGGCACGTCTCACCTCGCGCTTGCAGCAGGTCCTGGCGAAGCTGACCGCGGGGCAGCAGGCGGAGACGGCGAACGGTGGGGTCGCCGCCACCACGTTCGAGTCGGCGACCGACGACGAGATCTTCGACTTCCTCGACGAGGAGCTCTCGTGACGCGGACGCCCCCGTCCCCGGAAGTTACCGGCCGAAGGCTTTCCACCCCTGTCCGGGGTGCTCAGAGGAGTGACAAGAAACGGTGAGCGAGACCAAGCTGCGCGACTACCTCAAGCGCGCGACGGCCAGCCTGCACGAAACTCGTCAAGAGCTGAAGGAACTCAAGGACAGGGACCGGGAGCCCATCGCGATCGTCGGCATGGGGTGCAGATATCCCGGCGGGGTGGAGTCGCCCGAAGACCTGTGGGAGCTGGTCGCCTCGGGCACCGACGCGGTCTCCACCTTCCCCGTGGACCGGGGGTGGGACGAGGACCTGTACGACCCCGACCCGGAGAAGCCGGGCAAGAGCTATACGCGTGAGGGCGGGTTCCTGCACAACGCGAACGGCTTCGACGCCTCCTTCTTCGGTATGAGCCCGCGTGAGGCGCTGGCGACCGACCCGCAGCAGCGGCTGCTCCTCGAGACGTCCTGGGAGGCGTTCGAGCGGGCGGGCATCGACCCGGCGTCGGTGCGTGGCAGCCGAACCGGCGTGTTCGTCGGCGTGATGTACAACGACTACGGCTCCCGCATCCAGGCCATACCGGAGGGCCTTGAAGGCCACCTCGGCAACGGCAGCGCTGGAAGTATCGCTTCCGGCCGCATCTCCTACACCTTCGGCTTCGAAGGCCCCGCCATGACGGTGGACACCGCGTGCTCCTCGTCGCTCGTGGCGCTCCAACTGGCCGTCCAGGCGCTCCGCAAGGGCGACTGCTCGCTCGCGCTCGCCGGTGGCGTGGCCATGATGGCGACACCAGGGGTGTTCATCGAGTTCAGCCGGTTGCGCGGACTCGCCGTGGACGGACGCTGCAAGTCGTTCTCGAACGCCGCCGACGGCACCGGATGGTCCGAGGGCGCTGGTGTGCTGCTGCTGGAGCGGCTGTCCGACGCCCAGCGCAACGGGCACCAGGTGCTGGCCGTGGTACGGGGCGCCGCCGTGAACCAGGACGGGGCGAGCAGCCGGCTGACGGCGCCCAACGGCCCCTCGCAGCAGCGGGTGATCCGCGACGCGCTGCGCAACGCCGACCTGTCCGCGGCCGATGTGGACGCGGTGGAGGCACACGGCACCGGCACACCGCTGGGTGACCCGATCGAGGCGCAGGCGCTGCTGGCCACCTACGGCCAGGAGCGCTCCGGAGCCGACCGGCCGTTGTGGCTGGGTTCGTTCAAGTCGAACGTGGGGCACACACAGGCGGCCGCGGGCGTGGGTGGCGTCATCAAGATGGTGATGGCGATGCGGCACGGTGTGTTGCCCAAGACCCTGCACGTGGAGGAGCCGTCGGAGCATGTGGACTGGTCGGCGGGGGCGGTATCGCTGCTGACCGAGTCGACCCCGTGGCCGGAGACGGGTGAGCGGCGCAGGGCCGGTGTGTCCTCGTTCGGTGTGAGCGGGACGAACGCGCATGTGATCCTGGAGGAGGCGCCGGAGGCCGAGGCGGCCGACGACGCTGAGGCCGAGGTCGCCGATGGTCCCGTGGTGTGGCTGGTGTCGGGCCGTAGCCAGGAAGGGCTGCGGGCGCAGGCCGGGCGGCTGCGGGAGTTCGTGGCCGAGCGTCCGGAACTGGGCGCCGCCGATGTGGCGCGGTCGCTGGTCATGACTCGGTCGGTGCTGGAGCACCGCGCGGTGCTGGTGGGCCGGGACCGGGACGAGTTGCTGTCCGGCTTGGGCGCCGTCACGGAGAAGTCCGCTCTTCCGGGCGTGGTGGTGGGCGAGAGCGCGCCTCCCGGTCGTTCGGTGTTTGTGTTCCCGGGTCAGGGGGCGCAGTGGGTGGGTATGGCGGTGGGTCTCCTGGAGTCTTCGCCGGTGTTCGCGGAGGCGGTTGGTGAGTGTGAGTCGGCGTTGTCGGCTTATGTGGACTGGTCGTTGACGGATGTGCTGCGTGGTGTTGAGGGTGCGCCTGGGTTTGACCGGGTGGATGTGGTGCAGCCGGTGTTGTTTGCGGTGATGGTGTCGTTGGCGCGGTTGTGGCGTTCGGTGGGTGTGGTGCCGGATGCGGTGATGGGTCACAGCCAGGGTGAGATTGCCGCCGCGTGTGTGGCGGGTGCGCTGTCGCTGGAGGACGCGGCGAAGGTCGTGGCCTTGCGTTCGCAGGCGATCGCGGCTGGTCTTGCGGGTCGGGGTGGCATGGTGTCGGTCGGGCTTCCGGTCGACCAGGCCCGGGAGCGTATTGCCGCGTGGGGCGGTGCGATATCCGTTGCCGCGGTCAATGGCCCGGGTTCGGTTGTGGTATCGGGTGACGCGGGTGCGCTGGATGAGATGGTCGCCCAGCTGGAGGGTGAGGAGGTGCGGGTCCGCCGGGTTCCGGTGGACTATGCCTCGCACTCCGCGCATGTGGAGGAGATCCGGGAGGAGTTGCTGAGGGTTCTGGCGGACCTGAAGCCTCGTACCTCCGAGGTGCCGTTCTATTCAACGGTGTCCGGTGAGCTGGTGGACACCGCTGGTCTGGACGCGGAGTACTGGTACCGCAACCTGCGCCAGACGGTCGAGCTGGAGGCCACTACCCGCATTCTGCTGGGCAGTGGGCATGGTGTGTTCATCGAGGTCAGTCCGCATCCGGTGCTGACCTTGCCGGTGCAGCAGACGGTGGAGGCCGTCGAGGCGCAGGCCGTGGTCGTGGGGACCCTTCGGCGGGACGAGGGCGGGGCCGAGCGGTTCCTGACCTCCGCCGCCGAGGTATTCGTGAACGGCGCCGAGGTGGACTGGGCCGTCACTCTGGAGGGCCGTGGCGGTCGGCGGGTCGAGTTGCCGACGTATGCCTTCCAGCGGGAGCGGTTCTGGCTTGATGTTCCCGCGGGTGTGGGTGATGTGGGTTCGGTGGGGTTGGGTTCGCTGGGGCACCCGTTGTTGGGTGCGGTGGTGTCGTTGGCGAGCGGTGGTGGGGTGCTGCTGAACGGACGGCTGTCGTTGGCTACGCATGAGTGGCTGGCGGATCACGCTGTCCACGGGGTCGTGCTGCTGCCCGGGACGGCGTTCGTCGAGCTTGTGGGGCAGGCCGGGGACCAGGTCGGCTGTGGCCGGATCGAGGAACTCGTCCTCGAAGCGCCGCTGATCCTGCCCGAGCACGGTGGGGTGCGGATCCAGGTCGAGGCGGGGGAGGCGGACGCTTCCGGCTTCCGCGAGGTGAGCGTGTTCTCACGGGAGGAGGCGGAGGGCGAGGGCGCGCCATGGACGTGCCATGCCCGTGGTGTGCTCGCGCCGATGGCAGGTGCCGACGCGGCTTCCTTCGACTTTGGTGTGTGGCCTCCGGTGGGGGCTGAGTTGGTTGATGTGTCGGGTGAGTATGTGCGGGCGGCGGAGAACGGGCTGGAGTACGGGTCGGTTTTCCAGGGGTTGAGGCGTGCGTGGCGGCGTGGTGGTGAGGTGTTCGCGGAGGTGGAGCTTCCGGAGGGTGAGCGGGAGCGGGCGGGCCGGTTTGGTCTGCATCCGGCGTTGTTCGATGCGGCGTTGCATGCGATGGGTGTGAGCGAGGGCTTCACGGGTGGGTCGGGGAGCCTGTTGCCGTTCTCCTGGCGTGGGTTTGTTCTGGAGGCGGTGGGTGCGACGTCGTTGCGGGTGCGGTTGGCGTCGGTGGGTGATGGTTCGGGTGCGGTGTCGGTGCTGGTGGGGGATGAGTCGGGGCGTGGGGTGGCGTCGGTCGAGTCGCTGGTGCTGCGGCCGGTTGACGCGGATCAGCTCAATGCCGTGGGCGGGGTGGCGCGGGATGCGCTGTTCCGGGTGGAGTGGGTGGATGCGCCCGGGGTTGTCGTGGCGGGTGAGGTGGCGCCGCGGATTGAGGTCATGCGGGTGGTCTCCGGTGGTTCGGATGTGGTGGGTGAGGTGTACGGGCGGGTCCTTGAGGTCCTGGAGCGGGTGCAGGCCTGGGTGGCGGACGAGGGTCTCGCGGGTGAGCGGCTGGTGGTGGTGACCCGGGGCGCTGTCGACGCGGGCGATGGTGTGCGGGACATGGCCGGGGCCGCGGTGTGGGGTCTGGTGCGGTCCGCGCAGTCGGAGAATCCGGGGCGTCTGGTGCTGGTGGACACCGATGATCTGGATGGTGTGGGTGGTCTGCTTCCTGGGGTGTTGGCTCTGGGTGAGGAGCAGGTGGTGGTGCGGTCGGGTGCGGTGCGGGTGCCGCGTCTGGGCCGGGTGTCGGCGCCGGATCCGTCGGTGTCGGGGGTGTTTGGCGCTGGTGCGGTGTTGGTGACGGGTGGGACGGGTGTTCTGGGTGGTTTGGTGGCCCGGCATCTGGTGGCCCGGCATGGGGTGAGCAGGCTGGTGTTGCTGTCGCGTCGTGGTGCGGGGGCTGAGGCTGCGGCGGAGTTGCGGGCGGAGCTGGAGGCGTCTGGGGCTGAGGTGGTGATCGCGGCGTGTGACGCGGCGGATCGCCGGGCTTTGGCTGGGGTGCTGTCGGGGTTGCCTGAGGGCTTTGCGTTGAGTGGTGTGGTGCATGCGGCGGGTGTGTTGGATGACGGCCTGCTGACGTCGTTGACCCGTGAGCGGGTTGAGCCGGTGTTGCGGGCGAAGGTGGACGCGGCGTGGAACCTGCATGAGCTGACCGAGGGGCTGGGCCTGTCGGCGTTCGTGCTGTTCTCCTCGGCGGCGGGCACGTTGGGCGGGCCGGGCCAGGGAAGCTACGCTGCGGCGAACGTGTTCCTGGACGGGCTGGCCTCGTGGCGGCGGGCTCAGGGGTTGCCGGGTGTGTCGATGGCGTGGGGTCTGTGGGAAGAGGCCAGCGGCATGACCGGACACCTCGGCGAGAGGGACCTGCGCCGAGTGTCGCGTTCCGGCCTGGTGCCGCTCTCCTCCCAGGAGGGGCTCGAACTGTTCGATGCGGCTCTGGTCGCGGATGAGATCGTGCCAGTTCCGGTGCGGCTGGACGTCCCGGCGCTGCGTGCGCAGGGCGCCGAACTCCCCGCCCTCTTCCGTAGCGTCGTACCCACCGTGACGGCGCGTCGTGTCGCACGATCGGAGCAGGACGAGAGCCTCCCCGATGAACTGCGCCGACGCCTCGCGGGTCTGCCGCAGACGGCGCAGGACCAGATGTTGCTGGAGCTGGTCCGCGCACAGACCGCAGCCGCCCTCGGGCACGCCAGCGCCGAGACCGTCAACACAAGGCGGCCGTTCAAGGAGCTCGGCTTCGACTCGCTGATGGGGGTCGATCTCAGGAATCGCCTCACCGCGGAGACCGGTCTGCGGCTGCCCGCCACGCTGGTTTTCGACTATCCGACCCCGATGGCACTCGTCGGCCACATCCGTGACGAAATCCTGGGCGGAGACAGCGCCGCTTCCTCGTCGGCGGGCGCGGCGGCGGTGGCCGCGCCGGGCACGCCGGTGGACAGCGACCCCATCGTGATCGTGAGCATGAGCTGCCGCTTCCCGGGCGGGGTACGGACCCCCGAAGAGCTGTGGCAGCTGGTCATGGCGGGTACGGATGCGATGTCCGAGTTCCCGTCCGACCGCGGGTGGGACCTTGAGCGCCTGTACGACCCGGACCCCGACCGGGAGGGCACTCACTACGCCCAGAACGGTGGGTTCCTTTACGACGCGCACCAATTCGACCCCGCCTTCTTCGATATGAGTCCGCGTGAGGCACTGGCGACCGACCCGCAGCAGCGGCTGCTGCTGGAAACCTCGTGGGAGGCGTTCGAGCGGGCCGGCATCGACCCCACGACCAAGCGGGGCAGCCGGTCCGGTGTGTTCGTGGGCGTGATGTACAACGACTACGGCACCCGGCTGCGGCAGGTTCCCGAGGGCTTCGAGGGGTCTCTCGGCAGCGGAAGCGCCGGAAGCGTGGCATCCGGTCGTATCTCGTACACGCTGGGTCTTGAGGGGCCCGCGGTGACGGTGGACACGGCGTGTTCGTCGTCGCTGGTGGCGTTGCATCTGGCCGCGCAGGCGCTGCGTCAGGGCGAGTGCGATTTGGCGCTCGCCGGTGGCGTCTCGGTGATGGCCACGCCGGGTGCGTTCGTGGAGTTCAGCCGTCAGCGTGGGCTGGCCCCCGATGGCAGGTGCAAGCCGTTCGCGGACGCGGCGGATGGCACGGGCTGGTCCGAGGGTGTGGGCATGCTGCTCGTGGAGCGGCTGTCCGACGCCCGGCGCAATGGCCACCCCGTGCTGGCGGTCGTCCGGGGTTCGGCGATCAACCAGGACGGTGCCTCCAATGGCCTTACGGCGCCCAACGGGCCGTCGCAGCAGCGGGTGATCCGGCAGGCGCTCGCCAGCGCCGGACTGTCGGCCGCCGACATCCAGGTGGTGGAGGCGCACGGTACGGGTACGACGCTGGGTGACCCGATCGAGGCGCAGGCGCTGCTGGCCACGTACGGCCAGGGGCGCCCGGAGAATCTGCCGTTGTGGCTGGGTTCGCTGAAGTCGAACCTCGGTCATACGCAGGCGGCGGCCGGTGTCGCTGGTGTCATCAAGATGGTGATGGCGATGCGGCACGGCGTCCTGCCGCAGACCCTTCACGTGGATGAGCCGTCGCGGCAGGTGGACTGGTCGGCGGGTGAGGTGCGGCTGCTGACGGAGGCCACTGAGTGGCCCGAGACCGGGCAGCCGCGCCGGGCCGGTGTCTCCGCCTTCGGCGTGAGCGGCACCAACGCCCACACCATCATCGAGCAGGCCCCGCCGATCGAGGATGAGGCGCAGCCCGCCCCGGCCGAGGATCACGGCATCGTGTCCTGGGCGCTCTCCGCCCGGAGCGCGGAGGCTCTGCGCGCCCAGGCCGAGCGGCTGCGGTCGTATCTGGTCGAGCGTGCCGAGCTGAGCGCGCTGGATGTGGGCTACTCGTTGGTGGCGACCCGCGCGGTGCATGAACACCGCGCGGTGATCGTGGGTGCCGACCGTGCGGAGTTGTTGCGCGGCGTCGAGGCCGTCGCATCCCGAGAGGTCGCCCCGGGACTGGTTCAGGGCGTCGCGAACGCGTCGGGTGTGATGGCGTTCTTGTTCTCGGGTCAGGGTGCGCAGCGCCTGGGTATGGGGCGGGAGTTGTACGAGGCGTTCCCGGTGTTCGCCCAGGCTTTGGACGAGGTGTGCGCGTACCTGGACGTCGTGCTTGACCGTCCGCTGAAGGACGTGATGTTCGCGGCGGAAGGCAGTGCCGACGCCGAGTTGCTGGACCGGACGGCGTTCACGCAGCCCGCGCTCTTCGCCATTGAAGTGGCGCTCTACCGGCTCCTGGAGCACTGGGGCATCACCCCGGACGTGCTGATCGGTCACTCCATCGGTGAGATCGCTGCCGCGCATGTGGCGGGGGTGTTCTCGTTGGAGGACGCGTGCGCTCTGGTGGCTGCGCGTGGTCGGTTGATGCAGGCGCTGCCGGAGGGCGGCGCGATGGTGGCGGTGCAGGCCTCGGAGGAGGAGATCGCCGGATCGCTCGCCGGTCGTGAGGCCGAGGTGAGTATCGCGGCGGTCAACGGACCGACGGCCGTGGTCATCGCCGGTGACGAGGCGCCGGCGCTGGAGATCGCCGGACAGTGGGCCGAGCAGGGCCGTAAGACCCGCCGCCTGCGCGTCAGCCACGCCTTCCACTCGCCGCGCATGGACGCCATGCTGGACGACTTCCGCAAGGTCGTCGAGAGGCTGTCGTTCGCCCCGCCGACCACCACTCTGGTCTCCAATGTGACCGGTGAGCCAGCGGGCACGGACGATGTGTGCTCGGCGGAGTACTGGGTGCGCCATGTGCGGCAGGCGGTGCGGTTCGCGGACGGGGTGCGGGCGCTGGAGAAGCTCGGGGTGACCTCGTTCCTCGAGGTCGGCCCCGACGGTGTGCTGTCCGCGATGACGCAGGACTGCCTGATCGCGGGCGGGGCTTCGGCCTCGGTCGTGGCACCCGTTCTGCGCAAGGACCGCCCGGAGGTTCAGGCGCTGACGACGGCGCTGGCCGAACTCCACGTCCACGGAGCCTCGGTGGGCTGGGAGCAGGTCTTCGCCGGGCGCGGTGCGCGGACGGTGGAGTTGCCGACGTATGCCTTCCAGCGTGAGCGGTACTGGCTGGAGGACCGCGCGGAGGCGTCGTCCGGCTCCGTGCCGGGTGGTTCCGCCGCGGTGGACAGCGTGGACGCGCGGTTCTGGGACGCGGTGGAGCGCGAGGATCTGGAGACACTGGCGGAGGCGCTGGACGTCGACGGGAGCGGTTCGCTGGGTGAGTTGCTGCCCGCGCTGTCCTCCTACCGCCGTCAGCAGCGCGACCGGGCCACGGTCGACAGCTGGCGTTATCGAGTCTCCTGGAAGCCGGTCCAGGAGGCGGTGGCAGGGTCGCTGTCGGGTGCGTGGCTGCTGGTGGTGCCCGCCGGGCTCGCGGACAGTGAGCTCACCGAGACGATTTCCCAAGGCCTCGAGAAGTCCGGTGCCCGTGTCGTACCGGTGGCGGTGGACGCGGGCACGGACCACGACGCGCTCGCCCGGGCGCTGCTGGCCGCGGTTGACGGCGAATCCGATGTCCGGGTGTTGTCGTTGCTCGCGTTGGACGAGGAGCCGATGGCCGGGCAGCCGGTGGTCGCTGCCGGACTCGCGCTGACTCTGTGGCTGGTGCAGACCGTGGCGGGGCTGGGCGTGCGCGCTCGGCTGTGGTGTGCCTCGCGGGGCGCGGTGTCGGTGGGTCGTTCCGACCGGCTCGCGAGCGCCACACAGGCGCAGGTGTGGGGCCTCGGCCGGGTGGCGGCGCTGGAGCATCCGCAGAGCTGGGGCGGGCTCGTCGATCTGCCCGAGACGCTGGACGAGCGCGCCGTGTCGCGGCTGGCCGGAGTGCTGGCGGGTGAGGACGGCGAGGACCAGGTCGCGGTGCGTGGTTCGGGTGTGTTCGTCAAGCGGTTGGTGCGGGCTTCCGCGCTTGAGCCCACTGGTGTCGATGGGTGGCGTTCGAGTGGTTCGGTGTTGGTGACGGGCGGTACGGGTGCGCTGGGTGGCCATGTGGCCCGGTGGCTGGCGCGTACGGGTGCTGAGCATCTCGTACTGACAAGTCGTCGTGGGATGGGGGCCGAGGGCGCCGTCGATCTGAAGGCGGAGCTTGAGGGCCTGGGCGCCCGGGTGACGGTGGCGGCCTGTGACGCGGCCGACCGCGAGGCGCTGGCAGCGGTGCTGGACGCGATTCCGCGGGAATTGCCGCTCACCGCCGTGGTGCATACGGCCGGTGTGCTGGATGACGGCGTTGTGGACGCTCTGACGGTGGAGCGGGCGGCTGGGGTGTTGCGTCCGAAGGTGGATGCGGCGCGGAACCTGCATGAGTTGACGGCGGGGACGGATCTGTCGGCGTTCGTGTTGTTCTCCTCGGCGGCGGGCACGTTGGGTGGCCCGGGCCAGGGGAGTTACGCGGCGGGCAATGCCTATCTCGACGCGCTGGCGTTGCAGCGGCGCGCGGACGGCCTTCCGGCGACTTCCATAGCCTGGGGCGCCTGGGCCGGGAGCGGTATGGCGGTTGACGGGGAGCTCGAAGAGCAGATGAGGCGGGGCGGCATGGCCCCGATGAACCCGGATCTGGCCATCTCCGCGCTTCAGCGTGCTCTGGACCTGGACGAAACCTTCCTCCTCGTGGCCGATGCCGCATGGGAGCGGCTCGCGGGCGAGCTGGGAGCGGACCGGACGACAGCGTTGCTGAGCGAGCTGACAGAGACGCGGCGGCCGACGGCATCACTGACGCCTTCCGACCCGGCGGCGACCGAGTCGGCGGTGGCCGAGCTGCGCACAAGCCTGGAGGCGCTGCCCTCGGCGAAGCGTCAGCGCCGGCTGCGCAAGCTGGTGCGTCAGCACGTCGCCGCGGTCCTGGTGCACACGACCCCGGACGCCATCGAGAACGATCGGTCGTTCACAGAGCTCGGGTTCGACTCACTGACGGCTGTTCAGCTGCGGAACCGGCTGGGCGCGATCACCGGCCTTGAGCTGCCGACCACCTTGGCGTTCGACTACCCGAACCTCATCGCCCTGGCCGAGCACCTGGAAGCGGGCATGTTCCCGCAAGGCGGTGGGGCTGAGCGGAACGACTCGGAAGAGGACCGGATACGCGAGGCGTTGGTTTCCATTCCGCTCGCGCGTTTCCGTGAAGCCGGACTCATGGACGCCCTGCTCGAACTCGCTCAGACATCGGAGAGCGGTTCTGAGTCGGCGCCGCAAGACGAACTGAGTAGCGCGGTCGACACGATGGATGTCGACGACCTCGTCCAGAGGGCTCTGGGCGGCACTGACCTTTGATGTTGTTGGAAGTGTGGAGCTACTGATGGCTACGTCCTCCGAAAGAGTTGTCGAAGCGCTGCGCGCTTCTCTGCGGGAAAACGACCGCCTCAAGCTACAGAACCAGCGTCTGGTCGAGGCCTCGAAAGAGCCCATCGCCATCGTCGGTATGAGCTGTCGCTTCCCCGGGGGCGTGCGCACCCCCGAGCAACTCTGGCAACTCGTCGCGGATGGCGTCGATGCCATCTCCGAGTTCCCGACCGATCGCGGTTGGCAGAACGAGACGCTGTACCACCCCGACCCGGACAACCCGGGGACGAGCTACACCCGTGAGGGCGGCTTCCTCTACGACGCCGACGAGTTCGACCCGCAGTTCTTCGGGATGTCTCCGCGCGAGGCGCTGGCGACCGATCCGCAGCAGAGGCTGCTGCTGGAAGCCTCGTGGGAGGCGTTCGAGCGGACCGGCATCGACCCCGTGTCCCTGCGCAGCAGGCCGGTGGGGGTCTTCGTCGGCACGAGTGGCCTGGACTACGCGACCCATCTCTATGAGGTGGGAGGCGAACTCGAGGGCTATCTGACGGGCAGTGCGGCCAGCGTGGTGTCCGGGCGCATCTCCTACACCTTCGGTCTTGAGGGGCCCGCGGTGACGGTGGACACGGCGTGTTCGTCGTCGCTCGTCGCACTGCATCTCGCGGTGCAGGCGCTGCGTCAGGGCGAGTGTGACCTGGCCCTTGCCGGTGGTGTGTCGGTCATGTCGTCGCCCGGTTCGTTCATCGAGTTCAGCCGTCAGCGTGGGCTGGCGGTCGATGGCCGGTGCAAGCCGTTCGCGGACGCCGCGGATGGCACGGGGTGGTCCGAGGGTGTGGGACTGCTGCTGGTGGAGCGGCTGTCGGACGCGCGGAAGAACGGCCACCCGGTGCTGGCGATCGTGCGTGGTTCGGCGGTCAACCAGGACGGCGCAAGCAATGGTCTTACGGCGCCCAACGGTCCTTCCCAGCAGCGGGTGATCCGCCAGGCACTGGCCAGTGCGGGACTGTCGGCCACCGAGGTGGACGCGGTCGAGGCGCACGGCACGGGTACGACGCTGGGTGACCCGATCGAGGCGCAGGCGCTGCTGGCCACCTACGGCCAGGGGAGGTCCGAGGAGCAGCCGCTGTGGCTGGGTGCCATCAAGTCGAACATCGGGCACACGCAGGCCGCCGCCGGTGTCGCGGGAATCATCAAGATGGTGATGGCCATGCGGCACGGCGTCCTGCCGAAGATCCTGCATGTGGACGAGCCGTCGCGACAGGTGGACTGGTCGGCGGGCGAGGTGCGGCTCCTGACGGAGGCGACCGAGTGGCCCGAGACCGGGCAGCCGCGCCGGGCGGGCATCTCCTCGTTCGGGCTGAGCGGGACCAACGCCCACACCATCATCGAGCAGGCGCCGGAGGCCGACCTCGATGAACAACAGGAGGCGACCGCCTCCCAGGCCGACGCGGCGAAGCAGCCCGCCGCCCTGCCGTGGCTGCTGTCCGGTAGGAGCGCGGAGGGGCTCAGCGCCCAGGCGAGCCAGCTCCATGCCCACATGAGTGCGCATCCGGAGTTGTCTCCGGCCGATATGGCCTTTTCCCTGGCCACGACTCGTTCGGTTTTCGAGCACCGCGCGGCTGTGGTCGCCGAGGATCGTGAGGGTCTCCTCCGCGATCTGGAGGCTCTGGCCAACGGCGAGAACGCGGCTCAGGTCGTCCAGGGTGTGGCACGGATCGAGGACACCCTCGCGTTCCTGTTCACCGGTCAGGGTGCGCAACGCCTGGGCATGGGGCGGGAGTTGTACGACGCCTTCCCGGTGTTCGCCCAGGCTCTGGACGAGGTGTGCGCGCACCTGGACGTCGGCTTGGACCGTCCGCTGAAGGACGTGATGTTCGCGGCGGAAGGCAGCACGGACGCCGAGCTGCTGGACCGGACGGCATTCACGCAGCCTGCGCTGTTCGCCGTCGAGGTGGCGTTGTTCCGGCTGCTTGAGCACTGGGGTGTCACCCCGGACGTGCTCATCGGCCACTCGGTGGGTGAGATCGCCGCGGCCCATGTGGCGGGGGTGTTCTCGTTGGAGGACGCGTGCACGCTGATCGCTGCGCGTGGCCGGTTGATGCAGGCGCTGCCGGAGGGCGGCGCGATGGTGGCGGTGCAGGCGTCGGAGGAGGAGGTCTCCGGGTCGCTCGCCGGTCGTGAGGCCGAGGTGAGCATCGCGGCGGTCAACGGTCCGACGGCCGTGGTCATCGCCGGTGACGAGGCCGTCGTACTGGAGATCGCCGGGCAGTGGGAGCAGGAGGGCCGTAAGACCCGTCGGCTGCGGGTCAGCCATGCCTTCCACTCGCCGCGCATGGACGCGATGCTGGACGACTTCCGCCGTGTCGTGGAAGCCCTGTCGTTCGCCTCGCCCTCCATCGATCTCGTCTCCAACGTCACCGGCAAGGTGGCGGACGCGGAGGTGTGTTCGCCGGAGTACTGGGTGCGCCATGTCCGGGAGGCGGTGCGGTTCGCGGACGGCGTGCGGACGCTCGACGCGCAGGGCGTGACCACCTTCCTTGAGGTGGGCCCCGACGGTGTGCTCTCGGCGATGGCGCAGGACTGCCTGGCGGAACGGGCCGAGTCCGGCTCGGCGCCCGTGGTCGTGCCGGTGCTGCGCAAGGACCGCTCGGAGGCCGTCGCCCTGACCACGGCGCTGGCCCGGCTGCATGTTCATGGCTCCGTCGTCGACTGGCGGCCGGCGTTCCACGGTCTCGAAGTTCGCAGGGTCGACCTGCCGACATACCCGTTCCAGCGTCAGCGCTACTGGATCGAGAAGTCCGCCGACGGACCCGGTGTCGATGTCGGCATCCGGGACGAGGTGGACGCGTGGTTCTGGCAGGCCGTGGAGCGCGAGGATCTCGCTTCGCTGGCCAAGACGCTCGACTTCGATGACGAGGCGACGCTGGGCGCGGTTCTGCCCGCGCTTTCGGCGTACCGGCGCAGCAGTCGTGACCAGTCGACCATTGACAGTTGGCGCTACCGCGTGGCGTGGAAGCCCGTCTCGGACGTGGCCGGTGGGTCGTTGTCGGGGACGTGGTTGGTGGTGGTTCCGGCGTCCGGTGCCGGGGACGAGTGGGTGGCGGAGGCCGTCGCCGGGCTTCGGCGCCATGGTGCCGATGTGGTGTCCCTGGTGGTGGGTGAGGGGGACCTCGATGCCGGGGTGCTGAGCGGGCGGCTGCGTGAAGCCCTCACGGCTGCACCGGAGTGGGGCGGCGTGTTGTCGCTGCTCGCTCTGGATGAGGGGTCGTGCCCGGGACACCCGGAGCTGTCTGCTGGTTTTGCTTCGACGTTGACGTTGGTGCAGGCGTTGGTCGAGGTGGACGCCGAGAGCTTGCTGTGGTGTGTGTCCCGAGGTGCGGTGTCGGTGGGCCGTTCCGAGCGGCTCAGCCGTCCGGCGCAGGCCATGCTGTGGGGGCTGGGCCGGGTGGCCGCGCTGGAGCATGCCCGGACCTGGGGTGGTCTGGTCGATCTGCCCGAGGTGCTGGATGAGCGTGCGGTCGCGCGGCTGGTGGGTGTGCTGTCCGGCGGGGCCGGTGAGGCTGCCGAGGACCAGGTCGCGGTGCGTGGCTCCGGTGTGTTCGCACGCCGTCTGACCCGGTCGGCCGCGCCCGTCGCCGACGCGACGACATGGCGGGTGCGTGGCACGGTACTGGTGACCGGTGGTACGGGTGCGCTGGGTGGCCGGGTGGCCCGCTGGGTTGTCGGACAGGGTGCCGAGCATGTGGTGTTGACCAGTCGTCGGGGTCTTGAGGCGCCCGGCGCGCCGGAGCTGTGTGCGGAACTCGAAGCGCTGGGCGCCCGGGTGACGGTGGTGGCGTGTGATGTGGCCGATCGTGAGCAGTTGGCGGCGGTGCTGGAGGCGGTTCCGGAGGAACTTCCGCTGAGGGCTGTCTTCCACGCGGCGGGTGTGGAGCAGGCGGCGGAGCTTGCGGGGATGGGGCTGGCGGATGCGGCGTCGGTGATCTCGGGCAAGGCGACGGGTGCCGGGCATCTGGACGCGTTGCTGGGTGATCGTGAGCTGGACGCGTTCGTGGTGTTCTCTTCGATCGCGGGTGTGTGGGGCAGTGGTGGTCAGGCTGCTTATGGTGCGGCCAACGCTTATCTGGATGCGTTGGTGGAGGACCGTCGGGGTCGGGGTCTTGCTGGTACGGCTGTGGCCTGGGGGCCGTGGGCGGAAGGCGGTATGGCCACTTCGGAGGGGATGGAAGGGGAGCTTGTCCGTCGTGGCCTGGCGGTCATTCCTCCGACGCTGGCCCTCGCCGCGTTGCAGGGGGCGATCGCGGGTGATGAGGGTGTGGTGACGGTCGCCGATGTGGACTGGGAGCGGTTCGCCCCCTTGTTCACTCTGGAGCGGCCGAGCCCGTTCCTCGCTGACCTGCCCGAGGTTCGGAGGGCACTCGACACCGCGAGCGCGTCCGGCCAGGCAGGCGACACTTCGACGGGTATGCGGGAGCGTCTGGCAGGGCTGACCGAGGCCGAGATCGACCGGACTCTGCTCGACCTGGTGCGTGCTCATGCTGCTTCGGTGCTTGGTTTCGCGGGTGCGGAGGTGGTTGAGCCGGGGCGGGCGTTCAAGGAGCTGGGTTTTGATTCGCTTACGGCGGTGGAGTTCCGTAACCGGTTGAACGCGGAGACGGGGTTGGTGTTGCCGGCCACGTTGGTGTTCGACTATCCGAGTTCTGTGGTGCTGGCCGGTCATCTGCGTGCCGAGGTGCTGGGTACGCGGGAGGCGGTGGCTGTGGCGTCGGCGGTGGCTCCGGTCGATGACGACCCGATCGCGATCGTCGGGATGAGCTGCCGCTTCCCGGGCGGCGTCGGAAGCCCCGAGGACCTGTGGCGGCTCGTGGCCGCTGGTGGTGACGCCATCTCCGACTTCCCGTCCAACCGTGGATGGGACGTGGATGGGATGTATGACCCGGATCCCGAGCGCCTGGGCACGTTCTACGCCCGCGAAGGTGGATTCCTGCACAACGGGGGCGAGTTCGACGCGGGCTTCTTCGGGATCTCGCCGCGTGAGGCGCTCGCCATGGATCCGCAGCAGCGGCTGCTGCTTGAGACGTCCTGGGAGACGTTCGAGCGGGCCGGTATCGCTCCCACCTCCGTACGCGGCAACCAGATCGGCGTGTTCGTCGGAGCCGCGACCTCGGGCTACGGAGTCGGGCACGACAGTGCGGCCGGGGAGCTCGAAGGACAGATCCTGACCGGCAACGCGACCTCGGTCGTGTCCGGTCGTATCTCGTACACGCTGGGTCTTGAGGGGCCCGCGGTGACGGTGGACACGGCGTGTTCGTCGTCGCTGGTGGCGTTGCATCTGGCCGCGCAGGCGCTGCGTCAGGGCGAGTGCGACATGGCTCTGGCCGGTGGTGTGACGGTGATGGCCACGCCGGGTGCGTTCGTGGAGTTCAGCCGTCAGCGTGGGCTGGCCCCCGACGGCCGGTGCAAGCCGTTCGCGGACGCCGCGGACGGTACGGGCTGGTCCGAGGGTGTGGGCATGCTGCTCGTGGAGCGGCTGTCCGACGCCCGGCGCAACGGCCACCAGGTGCTGGCGATCGTACGGGGCTCGGCGGTCAACCAGGACGGTGCCTCCAATGGCCTTACGGCGCCCAACGGGCCGTCCCAGCAGCGGGTGATCCGGCAGGCGCTCGCCAGCGCCGGACTGTCCGCCGCCGAGGTGGACGCGGTCGAGGCGCACGGTACGGGTACGACGCTGGGTGACCCGATCGAGGCGCAGGCGCTGCTGGCCACGTACGGGCAGGACCGGCCGGAGGACCTGCCGCTGTGGCTGGGCTCGCTGAAGTCGAACCTCGGTCACACGCAGGCCGCCGCCGGTGTGGGCGGAATCATCAAGATGGTGATGGCGATGCGGCACGGCGTACTGCCGCGGACGCTGCATGTGGATGAGCCGTCGCGGGAGGTGGACTGGTCGGCGGGTGAGGTGCGGCTGCTGACGGAGGCCATCACGTGGCCGGAGACAGGCCGTGCGCGCAGGGCGGGTATCTCCTCGTTCGGTGTGAGCGGGACGAACGCCCACACGATCATCGAGCAGGCCCCGGCGGCGGATGACGAGACGGAGATCGTCCCGGCCGCCCCGGCCGAGGATCACGGCATCGTGCCCTGGACGCTTTCCGCCCGGAGCGCGGAGGCTCTGCGCGCACAGGCCGAGCGGCTGCGGTCGTATCTGGTCGAGCGTGCCGAGCTGAGCGCGCTGGATGTGGGCCACTCGCTGGTGACGACCCGCGCGGTGCATGAACACCGCGCGGTGGTCACGGGTGCCGACCGCGCGGAGTTGTTGCGCGGCGTCGAGGCTGTCGCGACCGGCGAAGTGGCTCCCGGAACGGTCCAGGGCATGGTGAACGCGTCGGGTGTGACGGCGTTCTTGTTCTCGGGTCAGGGCGCGCAGCGCCTGGGTATGGGCCGGGAGTTGTACGAGGCGTTCCCGGTGTTCGCCCAGGCTTTGGACGAGGTGTGCGCCCATCTGGATGTGCTCCTTGACCGTCCGCTGAAGGACGTGATGTTCGCGGCGGAAGGCAGCGCGGACGCCGAGCTGCTGGACCGGACGGCGTTCACGCAGCCCGCGCTGTTCGCCGTCGAGGTGGCGCTGTTCCGGCTGCTTGAGCACTGGGGTGTCAGGCCGGATGTGCTCATCGGTCACTCCATCGGTGAGATCGCTGCCGCGCATGTGGCGGGGGTGTTCTCGCTTCAGGACGCGTGCACGTTGGTGGCTGCGCGTGGCCGGTTGATGCAGGCGCTGCCGGAGGGCGGCGCGATGGTGGCTGTCCAGGCGTCGGAGGAGGAGGTCTCCGGATCGCTGGCCGGTCGTGAGGCCGAGGTGAGTGTCGCTGCGGTCAACGGTCCGACGGCCGTGGTGATCGCGGGTGATGAGGCGCCGGTGCTGGAGATCGCCGGTCAGTGGTCGGAGCAGGGGCGCAAGACGAGCCGCCTGCGGGTCAGCCACGCCTTCCACTCGCCGCGCATGGACGCCATGCTGGACGACTTCCGCAAGGTCGTGGAGGGGCTGTCGTTCGCCCCACCGACCACCACTCTGGTCTCCAACGTGACGGGTGGTCCGGCCGGTGCCGACGAGGTGTGCTCGGCGGAGTACTGGGTGCGCCATGTCCGGGAGGCCGTCCGCTTCCTGGACGGGATACGGGCGCTGGAGAAGCTGGGCGTGACCCGGTTCGTAGAGGTCGGCCCGGACGGTGTGCTGTCCGCGATGGCGCGGGACTGCCTGACGCGGGACGAGGCAGCGGCCTCGGCCGTGGCACCCGTTCTGCGCAAGGACCGCCCGGAGGTTCAGGCGCTGACGACGGCGCTGGCCGAACTCCACGTGCACGGTGCCGAGGTGGGCTGGGAGCAGGTCTTCGCCGGGCGCGGTGCGCGGACGGTCGAGCTGCCGACGTACGCCTTCCAGCGTGAGCGGTACTGGCTGGAGGACCGCGCGGAGGCGTCGAGCGGCTCCGCCGCCGTGGATGGTGTGGACGCGCGGTTCTGGGACGCGGTGGAGCGCGAGGATCTGGAGACACTGGCGGAGGCGCTGGACGTCGACGGGAGCGGTTCGCTGGGCGAGTTGCTGCCCGCACTGTCCTCCTACCGCCGTCAGCAGCGCGACCGGGCCACGGTCGACAGCTGGCGTTATCGAGTCTCCTGGAAGCCGGTCCAGGAGGCAGCGGGGTCGCTGTCGGGCACCTGGCTGCTGGCGGTACCCGCCGGGCTCGCGGACAGCGAGCTCACCGTCACGATCGCGCAGGGGCTGGAGAAGCACGGCGCTCGCGTCGTACCGGTGTCGGTCGACGGCGACATGGACCGCGATGGGCTCGCCGAGATGCTGCTCGGTGCGCTCGGCGATGAGTCCGACGCGAGCGTGTTGTCGTTGCTCGCGCTGGACGAGGAGCGGTGTGCCGCGGAGCCGGTGGTCGCTGCCGGACTCGCGCTGACTCTGCGGCTGGTGCAGGCCGCGGCCGCGTTGGACGTGGGCCTTCGGCTGTGGTGTGCCTCGCGGGGCGCGGTGTCGGTGGGTCGTTCCGACCGGCTCGCGAGCACCGCGCAGGCGCAGGTGTGGGGTCTCGGCCGGGTGGCGGCGTTGGAGCATCCGCAGAGTTGGGGCGGGCTCGTCGATCTGCCCGAGACGCTGGACGAGCGCGCCGTGTCGCGGCTGGCCGGAGTGCTGTCCGCGGACGGCGGCGAGGACGAGACGGCGATCCGGGGCTCCGGTGTGTTCGGCCGGCGGCTCGTGCGTACGGCGTCGACGGGCGGCGAGGCATGGCGGCCGAGCGGCTCGGTGCTGATCACCGGCGGTACGGGAGCGCTGGGCGCGCATGTGGCGCGCTGGGCGGTGCGTGAGGGTGCCGAACACGTGGTGCTGACCAGCCGTCGTGGGCTCGCGGCGGAGGGAGCCTCCGAGCTGAGGGCGGAGCTGGAAGGACTCGGCGCCGCCGTGTCGGTGGTGGCCTGTGACGCCTCCGATCGGGATGCGCTGGTCGAGGTGCTGGCAGGGATTCCCGAGCGCTTCCCGCTGCGTGGCGTGGTGCACGCGGCCGGTGTGTTGGATGACGGCGTCCTGGACGGCCTGACCGTCGATCAGCTCGCCGGGGTACTGCGGGCGAAGGCGGAGGGCGCGCGGCTGCTGAATGAGCTGACGGCCGACCTGGAACTGGACGCGTTTGTGCTGTTCTCGTCGTTCGCCGGTGTGGTGGGCGGCGCCGGACAGGGTGCCTACGCGGCGGCGAACGCGTATCTGGACGCGCTGGCCGTGGAGCGCCGTGGTGCCGGGCTTGCCGGTACGGCGGTGGCCTGGGGACCGTGGGCCGAATCCGGTATGGCCGCGAGCGGTCGCGCCGGGGAGCGGGTACGCGGTGGCGCGGTGTCCGCGATGGCCCCTGCGCTGGCGGTGGACGCGCTGAGCTGGGCCGTCGGCCAAGAGGAGGCGTCGCTCGTCGTCGCGGACGTCGACTGGGAGCGCCTGGCCCCGTCACTGGCCGCCGCGCGTGGCGGCACTCTCGTCAGCGGCATCCCCGAGGCGCACAAGCACCTGGCCACGGACGACGGCGGCACCGGTACGGAGGCGGCCACCTTCGCCGGGAAGCTCGCCGGACTGTCGGCGGCCGAACGCAACGAGGCCGTGCTGGAGCTGGTCCGCGGCCAAGCGGCCTCGGTGCTCGGCCACACCTCCGCGGACTCGATCGAGCCCGGCCGCGCCTTCCGCGACCTCGGGTTCGACTCCCTCACGGCGGTCGAGCTGCGCAACCGGCTGGATCTCGCGACCGGCCTGCGCCTCCCGGCGACGCTCGTCTTCGACTACCCGACCGCCGCCGAACTGGCCGACTACCTGGACGCCGAGGCGTTCGGCACGGCCCGGCCGGCCCTCGACAGCGCCCAGCCGAACGCGGTGGCCGTGGACCACGACCCCATCGCGATCGTGGCGATGAGCTGCCACTTCCCCGGAGACGTCCACACACCGGAGGACCTGTGGCGGCTGGTGGCCGAAGGCTCCGACGCCATCTCCGCATTCCCCGCCGACCGCGGTTGGGACCTCGACGGGCTGTACGACCCCGACCCCGAGCGGCTCGGCACGTCCTACGCCCGCGAGGGCGGCTTCCTTTACGGCGCCCCGCAATTCGACGCCAGGTTCTTCGGGATCTCCCCGCGTGAGGCGCTGGCCATGGACCCGCAGCAGCGGCTGCTCCTTGAGACCTCGTGGGAGGCGTTCGAGCGTGCCGGTATCGCTCCCGAGTCGCTGAGGGGCGCCCGGGCGGGTGTGTTCGTCGGGACGAACGGCCAGGACTACGCCGGATTGTGGGTGGACTCCCAGGGCGACCTCGAAGGCCACTTGGGCACGGGCAGCGCGGCCAGCGTGGTGTCCGGGCGCATCTCCTACACCTTCGGTCTCGAAGGGCCCGCGGTGACGGTCGACACGGCGTGTTCGTCGTCGCTGGTGGCGCTCCACATGGCCGTGCAGGCGCTGCGGCAGGGCGAATGTGACCTGGCCCTTGCCGGTGGTGTGTCGGTCATGTCGACACCCGGCGCCTTTGTGGAGTTCAGCCGCCAGCGTGGCCTGGCCCCCGACGGCCGCTGCAAGCCGTTCGCCGACGCCGCGGACGGCACGGGCTGGTCCGAGGGTGTGGGACTGCTGCTGGTGGAGCGGCTGTCGGACGCGCGGAAGAACGGCCACCCGGTCCTGGCGGTGGTCCGGGGCAGCGCGATCAACCAGGACGGTGCCAGCAATGGTCTTACGGCGCCCAACGGTCCGTCCCAGCAGCGGGTGATCCGTCAGGCGCTGGCCAGTGCGGGACTGTCGGCCACCGAGGTGGACGCGGTCGAGGCGCACGGTACGGGTACGACGCTGGGTGACCCGATCGAGGCGCAGGCGCTGCTGGCCACCTACGGCCAGGGGAGGTCCGAGGAGCAGCCGCTGTGGCTGGGTGCCATCAAGTCGAACATCGGGCACACACAGGCCGCCGCCGGTGTCGCGGGAATCATCAAAATGGTGATGGCGATGCGCGAGGGCGTGTTGCCGAAGATCCTTCACCTGGACGAGCCGTCGCGGGAGGTGGACTGGTCGGCGGGTGAGGTGCGTCCGCTGACCGAGGCCACCGCATGGCCGGAAACCGGCCGTCCGCGCCGGGCGGGCATCTCCTCGTTCGGGCTGAGCGGGACCAACGCCCACACCATCATCGAGCAGGCGCCGGAGGCCGGGCAGCCCGCGGCTTCGGACGCCGTGGCTCCCGCTTCCGCTCCGGTTTCCGCTTCCGCGACCGTCGGGTCGTCGGCAGTGGTGCCGTGGCTGGTCTCGGCCAAGAGCCAGGAGGCGTTGCGGGCGCAGGCCGGGCGGCTCGCCGCGCATGTGGCGGCCCGGGGCGACCTCGGTGTGCTGGATGTGGGGTATTCGCTGGCGGCCAGGTCGGTGTTCGAGCACCGTGCCGTGCTGGTCGGCGAGGACCGGGAAGCCCTTCTACGTGGTCTTGAGGCCGTGGCCGGGAGCGGAATCGCTTCCGGTGTGGTCCAGGGGCAGGCGGTGTCGGGCGGTAAGACGGCGTTCCTGTTCACCGGTCAGGGTGCGCAACGCCTGGGTATGGGCCGGGAGTTGTACGAGGCGTTCCCGGTGTTCGCCCGTGCGCTGGACGAGGTGTGCGCGCATCTGGATGTGCTGCTTGAGCGTCCGCTGAAGGACGTGATGTTCGCGGCGGAAGGCAGCGCGGACGCCGAGCTGCTGGACCGGACGGCGTTCACGCAGCCCGCGTTGTTCGCCGTCGAGGTGGCGTTGTTCCGGCTGCTTGAGCACTGGGGTGTCACCCCGGATGTGCTCATCGGCCACTCGGTGGGTGAGATCGCCGCGGCCCATGTGGCGGGGGTGTTCTCGTTGGAGGACGCGTGCACGCTGATCGCTGCGCGTGGCCGGTTGATGCAGGCGCTGCCTGAAGGCGGCGCGATGGTGGCCGTCCAGGCGTCGGAGGAGGAGATCGCGGCTTCGCTGGCCGGTCGTGAGGCCGAGGTGAGCATCGCGGCGGTCAACGGACCGACGGCCGTGGTGATCGCCGGGCACACGCAAGCGGTCCAGCAGGTGGCGGACACCTGGACGGCGAAGGGGAGGAAGACTAGGTGTTTGCGGGTCTCACATGCGTTTCACTCTTACCTCATGGACAGTATGTTGGACGAGTTCGGCCGAGTGGTCCGTGAGGTCTCTCTTGAACCGCCGACCATGGCGCTGGTGTCCAATGTCACTGGTGGGCTGGTCTCGGAGGGGGAGATGTGTTCTCCGGATTACTGGGTCCGGCATGTGCGTGAGGCGGTTCGGTTCGCGGATGGGGTTCGTTCGCTTAAGGCGTTGGGCGTGACAAGGTTCTTGGAAGTTGGTCCGGACGGTGTGCTCACCGCCATGACACAGGATTGCCTCGCGGAAAACGCCGAGGACACCTCGGCGACGGTTCTGGTCCCGGTGCTGCGTAAAGAGCGACCCGAAGCAGGGGCTCTGATGACGGCGCTTGCCGAACTGCATGCACACGGTGCCACGGTGGGCTGGGAATCGATATTCGCCGGACATGGTGCCGGCCAGGTGGAGCTGCCCACGTACGCGTTTCAGCGTGAACGGTTCTGGCCTGAGGTATCCGCGTCCGGCGGCGGCCGGAATTCCGGTTCGACGGCCGCAGACTCGGTGGACGCGCGATTCTGGGAAGCGGTCGAGCGCGAGGATCTCGAAGCGCTCGCCCAGGCGCTCGACGTCGATGGCAACGCACCGCTGAGTACGGTCATGCCCGCGCTGTCCGCATATCACCGGAGCAGCCGCCAGCAATCCACGATCGATGGTTGGCGTTATCGGGTGTCGTGGAAGCCGGTTGGGGATGTGGCCGGTGGGTCGTTGTCGGGAATGTGGCTGGTGGTGGTTCCGGGGTCGTGTGCCGGGGACGAGCTGGTGGCGGGGGTTGTTTCGGGGCTTGAGCGCCATGGTGCCGATGTGGTGTCCCTGGTGGTGGGTGAGGGGGACCTCGATGCCGGGGTGCTGAGCGGGCGGTTGCGTGAAGTCCTCGCTGCTGCGCCGGAGGTGGGTGGCGTGGTGTCGCTGCTCGCTCTGGATGAGGGGTCGTGCCCGGGACATCCGGAGCTGTCTGCTGGTTTCGCTTCGACGTTGACGTTGGTACAGGCGTTGGCCGAGGTGGACGCCGAGGGCCTGTTGTGGTGTGTGTCGCGGGGTGCCGTCTCGGTGGGGCGTTCGGATCGGCTCGCGAGCACCGCGCAGTCGCAGGTGTGGGGTTTGGGCCGAGTGGTGGGGCTGGAGCACTCGGCGCTGTGGGGTGGTCTGGTCGATCTGCCCGAGGTGCTGGATGAGCGTGCGGTCGCGCGGCTGGTGGGCGTGCTGTCCGGCGGGGCCGGTGAGGCTGCCGAGGACCAGGTCGCGGTGCGTGGCTCCGGTGTGTTCGCACGCCGTCTGACCCGGTCGGCCGCGCCCGTCGCCGACGCGACGACATGGCGGGTGCGTGGCACGGTACTGGTGACCGGTGGTACGGGTGCGCTGGGTGGCCGGGTGGCCCGCTGGGTTGTCGGACAGGGTGCCGAGCATGTGGTGTTGACCAGCCGCCGGGGCCTGGAGGCGCCGGGCGCTGAGGCGTTGCGCGATGAGCTGGTGGCGTTGGGTGCCGGGGTGACGGTGGCAGCGTGCGATGTGACTGACCGGGAGGCGCTGGCCGGTGTGCTGGAGGCGGTTCCGGAGGAACTTCCGCTGAGGGCTGTCTTCCACGCGGCGGGTGTGGAGCAGGCGGCGGAGCTTGCGGGGATGGGGCTGGCGGATGCGGCGTCGGTGATCTCGGGCAAGGCGACGGGTGCCGGGCATCTGGACGCGTTGCTGGGTGATCGTGAGCTGGACGCGTTCGTGGTGTTCTCTTCGATCGCGGGTGTGTGGGGCAGTGGTGGTCAGGCTGCTTATGGTGCGGCCAACGCCTATCTGGATGCGTTGGTGGAGGACCGTCGGGGTCGGGGTCTTGCTGGTACGGCTGTGGCCTGGGGGCCGTGGGCGGAAGGCGGTATGGCGGCCGGTGACGGTGGCGATCAGTTGGCCCGTCGTGGTCTGCCCGCGATGGCGCCGGGTCTGGCTCTTGCGGCGTTGCAGGGGGCGATCGCTGGTGACGAGGGTGTGGTGACGGTCGCCGATGTGGACTGGGAGCGGTTCGCGCCCGCGTTCACGATCGGGCGGCCCAGTCCGCTCCTCGGTGAACTGCCCGAGGTCGTATCGGCCCTGGAGCAGGCCCGTGCCGCAGAGGAGAGCGGTGCCGAGGGCGGATCGCGCCTGAGGGAAAGGCTCCTCGCGCTGGCGCCGGGCGAGCGGCAGCGCGCTGTGCTCGACCTGGTGCGCGGTCACGCGGCGGCGGTTCTCGGGTTCTCCGGCATGGAAGGCGTGGAACCCGACCGAGCCTTCAAGGAATTGGGATTCGACTCGCTCACGGCGGTAGAATTCCGAAACCGGCTGAACTCGGAAACCGGGCTGCGGCTGCCAACCACACTGGTCTTCGACTACCCCAACGCAAAGGCTCTGGCAGAGCATGTAGGAGCGGGCGTCCTGCCCGACGAAGGGGTATCTGCCACTCCGCTGATCGCGGATCTGGAAAAACTCGAGGCATCACTTTCCACGGCTGAGCCGGACAATGCCGAGCGAATGGCCATCGCGGCCCGACTCCAAGTACTCCTCGCCAGACTGAATGGCGACGAGGGCGGAGCGAAGGACGCTGAGAGCATTACGCAACGGCTTGACGGGGCGTCCGACGACGATCTCTTCGATTTCATCGAGAACGAGCTCAGCTAAAACGTGAGCGCCGAGGTGCAGTTCTCTGGCCTCCTTTCATTCTTCAGACTTCTTTGACTCGTGACAGGCAAGGGTTTCATGGTGAACGAAGATAGGCTTCGGGACTACCTCAAGCGGGTAACGGCTGATCTGCACCAAGCGCGCCAACGCCTGCGCGAGCTGGAGGCAGGAGAGCAGGAGCCCATCGCGATTGTGGCGATGAGCTGCCGTTTCCCGGGTGGTGTGGGGAGCCCCGAGGACTTGTGGCGGCTGGTGGCCGGCGGTGGTGACGCCATCTCCGATTTCCCGTCCAATCGCGGATGGGACGTGGACGGGATGTACGACCCGGATCCCGAGAGTTCGGGGACGTTCTACTCCCGTGAGGGTGGTTTCCTTCACGACGCGGACGAGTTCGACGCGGGCTTCTTCGGCATCTCGCCGCGTGAGGCCCTTGCCATGGATCCGCAGCAGCGGCTGCTCCTTGAGACCTCGTGGGAGGTCTTCGAACGGGCGGGCATCGCTCCGGGGTCGGTGAAGGGCCGGCGTGGCGGTGTGTTCGTGGGAGCCGCCACCTCGGGCTACGGGGCGGACGTCGTCGGTTTCCCCGAGGAGATCGAAGGCCACCTGCTGACCGGTACGGCGACTTCGGTCGTATCGGGCCGTATCTCGTACACGCTGGGTCTTGAGGGGCCCGCGGTGACGGTGGACACGGCGTGCTCGTCGTCGCTCGTCGCACTGCATCTCGCGGTCCAGGCGCTGCGTCAGGGCGAGTGCGACCTTGCCCTTGCCGGTGGTGCCACGGTGATGTCCACACCGGGTGCCTTCGTCGAGTTCAGCCGCCAGCGCGGCCTGGCCCCCGACGGCCGCTGCAAGCCGTACGCGGACGCCGCGGACGGCACGGGCTGGTCCGAGGGTGTCGGCATGCTGCTCGTGGAGCGGCTGTCGGACGCGCGCAAGAACGGCCACCCGGTCCTGGCGGTCGTGCGAGGCTCCGCCGTCAACCAGGACGGCGCGTCCAACGGTCTTACGGCGCCCAACGGCCCGTCCCAGCAGCGGGTCATCCGGGACGCGCTGGCGAGTGCCCGTCTGTCGGCCGCCGATGTGGACGTGGTGGAGGGCCACGGAACCGGTACGTCCCTGGGTGACCCGATCGAGGCGCAGGCGTTGCTGGCCACGTACGGTCAGGAGCGCCCGGAGGACCTGCCGCTGTGGCTGGGATCGCTGAAGTCGAACCTCGGTCACACGCAGGCCGCCGCCGGTGTCGCCGGTGTCATCAAGATGGTGATGGCGATGCGGCACGGAGTGCTGCCGCAGACGCTGCATGTGGATGAGCCGTCGCGGCAGGTGGATTGGTCGGCGGGTGAGGTGCGGCTGCTGACGGAGTCCATGGAGTGGCCTGAGACCGGTCAGCCGCGGCGGGCTGGTGTGTCTGCTTTCGGTGTGAGTGGTACCAACGCGCACACCATCATCGAGCAGGCGCCGCCGGTTGAGGAGGACGAGTCCGGGGCCGGGGAGAGTCCGGCTTCTGGTGTCGGCAGTGGCGTGGCCACGTGGATGCTGTCGGCTCGTGGCGCGGACGCGTTGCGGGCTCAGGCGGTGCGGCTCAGGGCGTTCCTGTTGGAGCGGGTGGAGTCGAGCGCGCTGGATGTGGGCTACTCGCTGGTGGCGACGCGGTCGGTGTTCGAGCACCGCGCGGTGGTGTCGGGTGCGAGCCGTGCGGAACTCCTTGCCGGACTTGAGGCCGTGGCATCTGGAGAAGCCGCCCCGGGACTGGTTCAGGGCGTGGCCGGGACGGCCGTCAAGACGGCTTTCCTGTTCTCGGGTCAGGGTGCGCAACGCCTGGGTATGGGGCGGGAGTTGTACGAGGCGTTCCCGGTGTTCGCCCAGGCTCTGGACGAGGTGTGCGCGTACCTGGACGTCGTGCTGGACCGTCCGCTGCGGGACGTGATGTTCGCCGACGAGAACAGTGCCGATGCCGAACTGCTGAACCAGACGGCGTTCACGCAGCCCGCGCTGTTCGCCGTCGAGGTGGCGTTGTTCCGGCTCCTTGAGCACTGGGGTGTCACCCCGGACGTGCTCATCGGCCACTCGGTGGGTGAGATCGCTGCCGCGCATGTGGCGGGGGTGTTCTCGCTTCAGGACGCGTGCACGCTGGTCGCCGCCCGTGGCCGGTTGATGCAGGCCCTGCCCGAGGGCGGGGCGATGGTCGCCATCGAGGCATCCGAGGAGGAGATCGCTCCGTCGCTGATCGGTCGTGAGGCCGAGGTGAGCGTCGCTGCGGTCAACGGTCCGACGGCCGTGGTCATCGCGGGTGATGAGGCCGCTGTACTGGAGATCGCCGGTCAGTGGTCGGAGCAGGGGCGCAAGACGAGCCGCCTGCGGGTCAGCCACGCCTTCCACTCGCCGCGCATGGACGCGATGCTGGACGACTTCCGCCGTGTCGCGCGGGACCTGACCTTCCAGACTCCCACCCTGGCCCTGGTCTCCAACGTCACCGGAGAGCCGGTCGGGGCCGACGACGTCTGTTCCCCCGAGTACTGGGTGCGGCATGTGCGCGCGGCCGTGCGTTTCGCCGACGGCGTTCGCTCCCTCCAGGCCCAGGGCGTCACCGCGTACATCGAGGTGGGCCCCGACGGTGTGCTCTCGGCGATGACGCGGGACTGCCTGGCGGGCGAGGCGGCTTCGGCCCCGGCCGTGGTGCCGGTCCTGCGCAAGGGACGCCCCGACGCCCAGGCTCTGATGGCCGCGCTGACCGAGGCCCATGTCCACGGTGTGACGGTCGACTGGGAGCAGGTCTTCGCCGGGCGCGGTGCGCGGACGGTGGACCTGCCGACGTACCCCTTCCAGCGTCAGCGCTACTGGCTGGAGGGCGCGGGCGGAGCCTCGGGCGCCTCCGCTGCCGTGGACTCGGTGGACGCGCGGTTCTGGGACGCGGTGGAGCGCGAGGACCTGGAGACACTGGCGGAGGCGCTGGACGTCGACGGGAGCGGTTCGCTGGGCGAGTTGCTGCCCGCGCTGTCCTCCTACCGCCGTCAGCAGCGCGACCGGGCCACGGTCGACGGCTGGCGCTACCGGATCTCGTGGAAGCCGGTCTCGGAGACTCCCGCGGCCACACTGTCGGGTACCTGGCTCATGGTCGTTCCCGCGTCCGGTGCCGCCGACACGTTCGCGGACTCGGTGTCCGCCGCACTCCAGCGGCACGGCGCCGATGTCGTTCGTCTGGTGGCGGACGAGGCCGATCTCGCCCCCGGTGCGCTGGCCGGGCGACTGCGTGACATAGCCACCGAGCCGTCCGGGCTCGGCGGTGTGCTGTCCCTGCTCGGGGTGGACGAGCGGCCCTGCACCGAGCACCCGGTGGTCTCGCGCGGCCTCGCGCTGACCCTGACGCTGGTGCGCGCCCTGGCCGAGGCGGACATCCGCGCCCGGCTGTGGTGCGCCACCCGGGGTGCCGTGTCGGTGGGCCGTTCCGACCAGCTCACCAGCGTCGTGCAGGCGGAGAGCTGGGGCCTCGGCCGGGTGGCCGCCCTTGAGCACCCCCGGATCTGGGGCGGTCTGGTCGATCTGCCCGAGACCGTGGACGAGCGCGCCGCCGCGCGACTGGCCTGGGCACTGTCCGCCGGAGACGGCGAGGACCAGGTGGCGGTACGCGGATCCGGAGCGTACGTCCGGCGCCTGACCCGCGTCACGGTCGGCAACGGGTCGGCGGAGCGCGTGTGGCGCCCCCGGGGCTCGGTCCTTATCACCGGCGGCACCGGCGCCCTGGGTGCCCAGGTGGCGCGCTGGGCCGTGCGCGAGGGCGCGGAACACCTGGTGCTGACGAGCCGTCGAGGCCCGTCGGCCGACGGCGTTTCCGAACTCACCGCGGAGCTCGAGGCACTCGGCGCCGAAGTGACCGTGGTGGCCTGCGACGCCGCCGACCGGGATGCCCTGGCCGAGGTGCTGGCCGCCGTACCGGAGCGGTATCCGCTGACCGCCGTCGTGCACGCGGCGGGCATCCTGGACGACGGTGTGCTCGACGGCCTGACCGTCGGCCAACTCGCCGGGACCCTGGCCGCGAAGGCCGAGGGCGCGCGCCATCTGCACGAGCTGACCGCGGAGCTCCCGCTCGACGCGTTCGTGCTGTTCTCCTCGTTCGCCGGTGCCATCGGCGGCGCCGGCCAGGCCGCCTACGCGGCGGCCAACGCCTACCTCGACGCGCTGGCACAGCGGCGCCGGGCCCAGGGCCTGGCCGCCACCGCGGTCGCCTGGGGCCCGTGGGCCGAGAGCGGAATGGCCGCGAGCGGCCGAGCCGGGGAGCGGACGCGCGGCGGGCCACTGCCCCCCATGACTCCCTCGCTGGCCCTGGACTCGCTGGGCTGGGCCGCCGGCCACGACGAGGCCGCGCTGGTCGTGGCCGACATCGACTGGACCGGCATGGCCTCCACGCTGAGCGCCGGCCCCAGCGCCCTCGTCAGCGACATCCCCGAGGCACGTGAGCTCCTGACCGCCGCGGCCGGGACCAGCGGCCAGGCGGGACCGGGCCATGACCTGCGCGGACAACTGGCCGGACAGTCGGACGAGGAACAGCGCCTCCTCCTGCTGGACCTCATCCGCACCCACGCGGCCTCGGCACTCGGCCACTTCTCGGCGGACTCCGTCGAGCCGGGCCGCGCCTTCCGGGACCTCGGGTTCGACTCCCTCACGGCCATCGAGCTGCGCAACCGGCTCGACCTGGCCACCGGTCTGAGCCTGCCCGCCACCCTCATCTTCGACTACCCGACCGCCGAGGTGCTCGCCGACCAGCTGCGGCAGGAACTGGTCGGAGCCCACGCCGTGGCCGTCACTTCGGCGGACTCGCACCGCGTGCGGCCGGACGACGACGACCCCATCGCGATCGTGGCGATGAGCTGCCGCTTCCCCGGAGGCGTGGAGAACCCGCAGGACCTGTGGCGACTCCTGGCCGAGGGCGGCGACGGCATCGCCGGGTTCCCCGGCGACCGGGGCTGGGACGTCGAGGGCATGTATCACCCGGACCCCGAGCACCCGGGCACGTTCTACGCCCGCGAGGGCGGATTCCTCTACGGGGCGCCCCAGTTCGACCCCACCTTCTTCGGGATCTCGCCGCGCGAGGCGCTCGCCATGGACCCGCAGCAGCGGCTGCTCCTTGAGACGTCCTGGGAGGCGTTCGAGTACGGGGGCGTCAAACCGGCCGCGCTGCGTGGCAGCCGTACCGGTGTGTTCGTCGGCACCAACGGCCAGGACTACTCCACGATCATGCTCGACGCCGTCGAGGACTTCGGCGGCCATGTGGGTACGGGCAGCGCGGCCAGCGTGGTGTCCGGGCGCATCTCGTACACCTTCGGTCTCGAAGGGCCCGCGGTGACGGTGGACACGGCGTGTTCGTCCTCGCTGGTGGCGTTGCATCTCGCGGTGCAGGCGCTGCGCCAGGGCGAGTGCGACCTGGCGCTCGCCGGTGGTGTGTCGGTCATGTCGACACCCGGCGCCTTTGTGGAGTTCAGCCGCCAGCGTGGCCTGGCCCCCGACGGCCGCTGCAAGCCGTTCGCGGAGGGCGCGGACGGTACGGGCTGGTCCGAGGGTGTGGGCATGCTGCTGGTGGAGCGGCTGTCGGACGCGCGCAGGAACGGCCACCCGGTCCTGGCGGTGGTCCGCGGCAGCGCGATCAACCAGGACGGCGCAAGCAATGGTCTTACGGCGCCCAACGGTCCTTCCCAGCAGCGGGTGATCCGCCAGGCGTTGGCCGGCGCCGGACTGTCCGCCGCCGAGGTCGACGCGGTCGAGGCGCACGGCACTGGTACGACGCTGGGTGACCCGATCGAGGCGCAGGCGCTGCTGGCCACGTACGGCCAGGAGCGCCCGGAGGGCCGCCCGCTGCTGCTGGGCGCCATCAAGTCCAACATCGGTCATACGCAGGCGGCCGCGGGCGTGGCCGGTGTCATCAAGATGGTGATGGCGATGCGGCACGGCGTGCTGCCGCAGACCCTTCACGTGGATGAGCCGTCGAGCCAGGTGGACTGGTCAGCGGGTGAGGTGCGGCTCCTGACGGAGGCGACTGAGTGGCCCGAGACCGGGCAGCCGCGCCGGGCGGGCATCTCCTCGTTCGGGCTCAGCGGGACCAACGCCCACACCATCATCGAGCAGGCCCCCGAGCTGGAAGAGGCCGTGGCCTCGGAGGCTGCCGGGCCCGGGACACCGGTGTCGACGGACGTGCTGCCGTGGCTGGTCTCAGGGAAGAGCCGGGAGGCGCTGCGGGCGCAGGCCGAGCGGCTGTACGGGGACGTGGCGGCTCGCGAGGACATCGAGGCGCTCGACGTCGGCCACACGCTGGCGGCCAGGTCGGTGTTCGAGCACCGTGCCGTGCTGGTCGGCGAGGACCGGGAGACCCTGCTGCGTGGCCTGCGGGCCGTCGCGGAGGGCGGCATCGCCTCGGGAGTCGTCCAGGGGCAGGCCGTAACGGGTGGCAGGACGGCGTTCCTGTTCTCGGGTCAGGGTGCGCAACGCCTGGGTATGGGACAGGAGCTGTACGACACCTTCCCGGTGTTCGCCCAGGCTCTGGACGAGGTGTGCGCGCACCTGGACGTCGTGCTTGACCGTCCGCTGAAGGACGTGATGTTCGCGGCGGAAGGCACTGCCGACGCCGAGTTGCTGGACCGGACGGCGTTCACGCAGCCCGCGCTCTTCGCGGTCGAGGTGGCGCTCTACCGGCTCCTTGAGCACCGGGGTGTCGTCCCGGACGTGGTGATCGGCCACTCCATCGGTGAGATCGCTGCCGCGCATGTGGCGGGGGTGTTCTCGTTGGAGGACGCGTGCACGCTCGTGGCTGCGCGTGGCCGTCTGATGCAGGCCCTGCCGACCGGTGGGGCGATGGTCGCCATCGAGGCGTCCGAGGAGGAGGTCTCCGGATCGCTTGCCGGTCGTGAGGCCGAGGTGAGCATTGCGGCGGTCAACGGTCCGACGGCCGTGGTCATCGCGGGTGATGAGGCCGCTGTACTGGAGATCGCCGGTCAGTGGTCGGAGCAGGGGCGCAAGACGAGCCGCCTGCGGGTCAGCCACGCTTTCCACTCGCCGCGCATGGACGCGATGCTGGACGACTTCCGCGAGGTTGTCGAAGGGCTGGCCTTCCAGGCACCGTCGATCTCCCTGGTCTCCAACCTCACGGGAGCGTCGGCGGGCGCGGAGCAGGTGTGCTCGCCGGAATACTGGGTGCGCCATGTCCGGGAGGCCGTGCGGTTCGCGGACGGCATGCGGGCGCTCAGCGCCCAGGGCGTCACCAGGTTCCTGGAGGTCGGCCCGGACGGTGTGCTGTCCGCGATGGCGCGGGACTGCCTGACGCGGGACGAGGCAGCGGCCTCGGCCGTGGTGCCGGTGCTGCGCAAGGACCGCCCCGAGGCCCAGGCGCTGACGACGGCGCTGGCCGAACTCCACGTCCACGGAGCCTCGGTGGAGTGGGAGTCCGTCTTCGCCGGGCGCGGTGCGCGGACGGTCGAGCTGCCGACGTACGCCTTCCAGCGTGAGCGGTACTGGCCCGAGGTGTCCCTCTCGCTGAGCGGCTTGGACGCACAGGGCGCCGCCGACTCGGTGGACGCGCGGTTCTGGGAAGCGGTCGAGCGCGAGGATCTCGGAGCGCTCGCCGAGGCGCTCGACGTCGACGGCGAGACGCCGCTGAGCGCGGTGCTGCCCGCGCTGTCCACGTACCACCGCAACAGGCGCGACCGCTCCACGATCGACAACTGGCGCTACCGCGTGGCGTGGAAGCCCGTCTCGGACGTGGCCGGTGGGTCGTTGTCGGGGACGTGGCTGGTGGTGGTTCCGGCGTCGCGTGCCGAGGACGAGCTGGTGACGGAGGCCGTCGCAGGGCTCCGGCGCCATGGCGCCGATGTGGTGCCGCTGGTGGCGGACGAGCGTGACCTCGACGCCGGGGCGCTGGGGGAGCGGCTGCACGAGGCGGTCGCCGACGCACCCGCCGTGGGTGGCGTGTTGTCGCTGCTCGCCCTGGACGAGGAGCCCTGCTCCGGGCACCCCGGGCTCCCCAGTGGTCTCGCCCTGACGCTGACCCTGGTGCGGGCCATGGCCGACACGGGCATCGAGGCTTCGCTGTGGTGCGGTACGCGGGGTGCGGTGTCGGTGGGCCGTTCCGAGCGGCTCAGCCGTCCGGCGCAGGCGATGGTGTGGGCGTTGGGCCGGGTGGCCGCGTTGGAGCTGCCGGGGCTGTGGGGTGGTCTGGTTGATCTGCCCGAGGTGCTGGACGAGCGTGCGGTCGCGCGGTGGGTGGGCGTGCTGGCCGGTGGGGCCGGCGAGGACCAGCTCGCGGTGCGTGGCTCCGGTGTGTTCGTACGCCGTCTGACCCGGTCGGCGGCGCCTGTCGCGGACGTGGCGTCGTGGCGGGTGCGTGGCACGGTGCTGGTGACCGGCGGTACGGGTGCGCTCGGCGGCCAGGTGGCTCGCTGGCTGGTGCGCAATGGCGCCGAGCATCTGGTGCTGACCAGCCGTCGGGGCCTTGAGGCGCCCGGCGCACCGGAGCTGTGTGCGGAACTCGAAGCGCAGGGCGCCCGGGTGACCGTGGTGGCGTGTGATGTGGCTGACCGTGAGCAGTTGGCCGCGGTGCTGGATGCCGTGCCTGAGGAATATCCGCTTGCGGCAGTGATTCACGCGGCGGGTGCCAATGCGGCGGGGCCGCTGGCCGAGACCACGGTGGCCGATGCTGCCGCTGTGATCTCCGGCAAGGTGGCCGGTGCCGTCAACCTGGACGCATTGCTGGGTGATCGTGAGCTGGACGCGTTCGTGGTGTTCTCTTCGATCGCGGGTGTGTGGGGCAGTGGTGGTCAGGCTGCTTATGGTGCGGCTAACGCCTATTTGGACGCGTTGGTGGAGGACCGTCGGGGTCGGGGTCTTGCTGGTACGGCTGTGGCCTGGGGGCCGTGGGCGGAAGGCGGTATGGCGGCCGGTGAGGGTGGCGATCAGTTGGCCCGTCGTGGTCTGCCCGCGATGGCGCCGGGTCTGGCTCTTGTGGCGTTGCAGGGGGCGATCGCTGGTGACGAGGGTGTGGTGACGGTCGCCGATGTGGACTGGGAGCGGTTCGCGCCCGCGTTCACGATCGGGCGGCCCAGTCCACTCCTCGGTGAACTGCCCGAGGTCCAGCGGGCGTTGGCGAACACCGGAACCGCCGAGAGCACCGGCGTCGCGGCCGGTTCGGCACTGCGGGAGCGTCTGGCAGGGCTGACCGAGGCCGAGATCGACCGGACTCTGCTCGACCTGGTGCGTGCTCATGCTGCTGCGGTGCTTGGTTTCGCGGGTGCGGAGGTGGTTGAGCCGGGGCGGGCGTTCAAGGAGCTGGGCTTTGACTCGCTTACGGCGGTGGAGTTCCGTAACCGGTTGAACGCGGAGACGGGGTTGGTGTTGCCGGCCACGTTGGTCTTCGACTATCCGAGTTCTGTGGTGCTGGCCGGTCATCTGCGTGCCGAGGTGCTGGGTACGCGGGAGGCCGTGGTTGTGCCATCGGCGGGGGCGGTGGCTCCGGTCGATGACGACCCGATCGCGATCGTCGGGATGAGCTGCCGCTTCCCGGGCGGCGTCGGAAGCCCCGAGGACCTGTGGAACCTCGTCGCGGCCGGCACGGACGCCATCACGGACTTCCCCTCCGACCGGGGCTGGGATGTCGACGGGATGTACGACCCCGACCCGGAGCGCCTGGGCACGTTCTACGCCCGCGAGGGCGGATTCCTCGACGGGGCGGGCGAGTTCGATGCCGCCTTCTTCGGGATCTCGCCGCGTGAGGCCCTTGCCATGGATCCGCAGCAGCGGCTGCTGCTTGAGACGTCCTGGGAGACGTTCGAGCGGGCCGGTATCGCTCCCACCTCCGTACGCGGCAACCAGATCGGCGTGTTCGTCGGAGCCGCGACCTCCGGCTACGGAACGGGACTGCACGAGATCCCCGAGGGGCTCGAAGGGCAGTTGCTGACCGGCAGCGCCACCTCGGTCGTGTCCGGTCGTATCTCGTACACGCTGGGTCTTGAGGGGCCCGCGGTGACGGTGGACACGGCGTGTTCGTCGTCGCTGGTCGCCCTGCACCAGGCCGCGCAGGCGCTGCGCCAGGGCGAGTGCGACATGGCGCTCGCCGGTGGTGTCACCGTGATGACCAACCCGGCCGCCTTCGTCGAGTTCAGCCGCCAGCGTGGCCTGGCCCCCGACGGCCGGTGCAAGCCGTTCGCGGACGCCGCGGACGGTACGGGCTGGTCCGAGGGTGTGGGCATGTTGCTCGTGGAGCGGCTCTCCGACGCCCGGCGCAACGGCCACCAGGTGCTGGCGATCGTGCGCGGCTCCGCCGTCAACCAGGACGGCGCCTCCAACGGGCTTACGGCGCCCAACGGGCCGTCGCAGCAGCGGGTGATCCGGCAGGCGCTCGCCAACGCCGGGGTGTCGGCCGCCGACATCCAGGTGGTGGAGGCGCACGGCACGGGTACGACGCTGGGCGACCCGATCGAGGCACAGGCGCTGCTGGCCACGTACGGCCAGGAGCGCCCGGAGAACCTGCCGCTGTGGCTGGGCTCGCTGAAGTCGAACCTCGGTCACACGCAGGCCGCCGCCGGTGTCGCTGGTGTCATCAAGATGGTGATGGCGATGCGGCACGGCGTCCTGCCGCAGACCCTTCACGTGGATGAGCCGTCGAGCCAGGTGGACTGGTCGGCGGGTGAGGTGCGGCTGCTGACGGAGGCCACTGAGTGGCCCGAGACCGGGCAGCCGCGCCGGGCCGGTGTCTCCGCCTTCGGCGTGAGCGGCACCAACGCCCACACCATCATCGAGCAGGCCCCGCCGATCGAGGGCGAGGCGCAGCCCGCCCCGACCCCCGCCGACGACCACGGCCTGGCCCCCTGGACGCTCTCCGCCCGGAGCCCGGAAGCCCTGCGCGCCCAGGCCGAGCGGCTGCGGGCCCACCTGGCCGACGGGGCCGAGCACGGCGTTCTGGACATCGCCGAATCGCTGGTCGCCACGCGATCGGTGTTCGAGCACCGCGCGGTGCTACTGGGCACCGGACGCGAGACGTTGCTGCGTGGCCTGGAGACCGTCGCCGCGGGCGACGACGCCCCCGGTGTCGTCCAGGGGCAGGCGGCCAACGGCGGCAAGACCGCGTTCCTGTTCACCGGTCAGGGCGCACAACGCCTGGGTATGGGTCGGGAGTTGTACGAGGCGTTCCCGGTGTTCGCCCGTGCGCTGGACGAGGTGTGCGCGCACCTAGACGTCGTGCTTGACCGTCCGCTGAAGGACGTGATGTTCGCGGCGGAAGGCAGCGCGGACGCCGAGCTGCTGGACCGGACGGCGTTCACGCAGCCCGCGCTGTTCGCCATCGAGGTGGCGCTGTTCCGGCTCCTTGAGCACTGGGGTGTCACCCCGGATGTGCTCATCGGCCACTCCATCGGTGAGATCGCTGCCGCGCATGTGGCCGGGGTGTTCTCGTTGGAGGACGCGTGCACGCTGATCGCGGCGCGTGGTCGGCTGATGCAGGCGCTGCCCGAGGGCGGCGCGATGGTGGCCGTCCAGGCGTCGGAGGAGGAGATCACGGCGTCGCTCGCCGGTCGTGAGGCCGAGGTGAGCATCGCGGCGGTCAACGGACCGACGGCCGTGGTCATCGCCGGTGACGAGGCGCCGGTGCTGGAGATCGCCGGTCAGTGGGCGGAGCAGGGGCGCAAGACGAGCCGCCTGCGGGTCAGCCACGCCTTCCACTCGCCGCGCATGGACGCGATGCTGGACGACTTCCGCAAGGTCGCCGAGGGGCTCGCCTACAACAGCCCGTCCGTCGCGTTCATCTCGAACGTCACGGGTCAGCAGGCCGGTGCCGACGAGGTGTGCTCGCCGGAGTACTGGGTGCGGCATGTGCGGGAGACCGTCCGCTTCCTCAACGGGGTGCGGGCCCTCGAAGCGCAGGGCGTCACCGCGTACATCGAGGTGGGCCCCGACGGCGTGCTGTCGGCAATGGCCCAGGACTGCCTGACCCAACCGGCCGACGACATCGCGGCCGAGGACACACCGGCCCCCCTGTTGGTGCCGGTGCTGCGCAAGGACCGTCCCGAGACACAAGCACTCGTCGCGGCCCTCGCCGAGATCCACGTCCACGGCGAAACCGTCGACTGGCGGGCCTTCTTCGCCGGACGCGGCGCCCGCCGCGTGGACCTTCCCACCTACGCGTTCCAGCACCAGCGCTACTGGCTGGAGGCCGGTACCTCGGCGGGCGACGCCGCGGCCTTCGGCCTCGACCCCGCCGACCACCCGCTGCTCGGCGGAGCCGTCCCCCTCGCGGGCGCCGACAGCCTGTTGTTCACCGGAACTCTCTCGCTGCACACCCAGCCCTGGCTGGCGGACCACGTCCTGCGCGGCGAGGCGGTCCTGGCGACCACGGCCCTCGTCGAACTGGCCATTCGCGCCGGTGACGAGGTCGGCCTCAGCCATGTGGAAGAGCTCGTCATCCAGGCGCCGCTGGCTCTCCCCCGAGGGGGCGGCGTCCAGATTCAGCTCGTCCTCGGAGAGGAGGACGAGACCGGCACCCGTTCGCTGGAGATCTACTCACGAGTGGCCGAGCCCGCGGGCGAGGACGCCGAAGAGGACGCGGACGACTGGATCTGCCATGCCAGCGGTGTGCTCGCCCCGGAGCCGGACGACGCCACGACCGCCGAGGCGGCGGCGGGCTTCGCCGCATGGCCCCCGCCCGGCGCCGAGCGCGTCGAGGTGGACGGCCTGTACGAGTTGCTCGCCGGCGACGGCCTCGTCTACGGCCCCTCGTTCCGTGGCCTCCGCGCGGTGTGGCAGCGCGACGACGAGGTGTTCGCCGAAGTCGGCCTCGCTGAGGAGTCCGTCGTGGACGCCCAGCGGTTCGGGCTGCACCCCGCCCTTCTGGACGCGGCGCTGCAGCCGCTCGGCCTCGGCGTGCTGGACGGTGTGGGGCGCGGACGCGTGCTGTTCAGCCTCGCCGGGATATCGCTGTACGCGTCCGGTGCCTCCGCGCTGCGCGTCCGGCTCGCCCGTACGGGTCCGGAGACCCTCTCCCTGACCGCGGTCGACGGAGCCGGGGAAACCGTGGTCACCGCCGACACGCTGACCCTGCGCCAGGTCGCCCCGGGGCAGCCGGAGACCACCCCGGCGGTCGACGCGGCCGAGGAGACTCTGCCCGAGCCCGCCGCCACCTCGCCCGAGGCAGCCGTCGTACCCCCTGCTGAGATCTCTGTGGAGGAGACTTCCTCCGCCAAGCCTTCGCGCCGCCGTAAGACCGCGCGGCGCTCCGCCAAGCGGGGCGGACCGGACTCCGGGCCGCTCGCCGCGCTGCGGGAGCGGCTGGCCGGGCTCTCCGAGCCCGAGCAGGACCGGATGCTGCTCGATGTGATCCGTACGCATGTCGCGGCCGTGCTCGGACACGCCTCGGCCGACGCGGTCCAGGGCTCGCAGGCCTTCAAGGACCTCGGCTTCAGCTCGCTGACCGCCGTCGAGTTCCGCAACCGGGTGAGCAAGGCCATCGGCCTGCGGCTCCCGGCGACGGCCGTGTTCGACTACCCGACCCCCGCCGAACTCGCCAAGTTCACCCGAGCCGAGGTTCTCGGTGCGCTGACCGGAGCGGTGCAGCCGGTGCCGGTCGCGGTGGCGGGCAACGACGAGCCGATCGTGATCGTGGGAATGAGCTGCCGCTACCCCGGCGAGGTGGCCACCCCGGAGGACCTGTGGAACCTGGTCGCCGAAGGCCGGGACGGCATCTCTCCCTTCCCGACCGATCGTGGCTGGGACGTGGAGAACCTCTACGACCCGGACCCGGACGAGGCGGGCAAGTGCTACACGCAGGAAGGTGGCTTCCTGCACGGCGCCAGCCAGTTCGACCCGGCGTTCTTCGGGATCTCGCCGCGCGAGGCGCTCTCGATGGACCCGCAGCACCGGCTGCTCCTTGAGACCTCGTGGGAGGCGCTGGAGCGGGCCGGTATCGACCCGGTCTCCGCGAAGGGCAGCCAGACCGGTGTCTACGCGGGCGTGACCTACCAGGACTACGGCGGTGTCCTCGCCGGATCCCAGGACAACGTCGAGGGCTACATCGGCACCGGCGTCTCGCCCAGCGTGCTCTCCGGCCGCATCTCCTACACCCTGGGCCTGGAAGGGCCCGCGGTGACGGTGGACACGGCGTGTTCGTCGTCGCTGGTCGCCCTGCACCTCGCATGGCAGGCGCTGCGCCAGGGCGAGTGCGACCTGGCGCTCGCCGGCGGTGTGACGGTGATGTCCACGCCGATGTCGCTGATCGAGTTCAGCCGCCAGCGCGCGCTCGCCTCCGACGGCCGCAGCAAGCCGTTCTCGGCCGCCGCGGACGGCGCCAGCTGGGCCGAGGGCGTCGGCATGCTCGTCCTCGAACGGCTCTCGGACGCCCGCCGCAACGGACATCCCATCCTCGCCGTGGTGCGGGGCAGTGCGGTGAACCAGGACGGCGCGAGCAACGGTCTTACGGCTCCCAACGGCCCCTCGCAGCAGCGGGTCATTCGGCAGGCACTGGCGAACGCCCGGCTGTCGGCCGCCGAGATCGACGCGGTCGAGGCGCACGGTACGGGTACCTCGCTGGGTGACCCGATCGAGGCGCAGGCGCTGCTGGCCACGTACGGCCAGGAGCGCCCCGAGGGTCAGCCGCTGTGGCTGGGCGCCATCAAGTCCAACATCGGTCATTCGCAGGCCGCCGCCGGTGTCGGTGGCGTCATCAAGATGGTGATGGCGATGCGCCACGGCGTACTGCCGAAGTCGCTGCACATCGACGAGCCTTCGCCGATGGTGGACTGGACGGCCGGCGACGTCGAACTCCTTGCCGAGGCCAGGCCGTGGCCGGAGACGGGGCATCCGCGGCGCGCGGGTGTGTCGGCGTTCGGTATGAGCGGCACCAATGTGCACACCATCCTGGAGCAGGCTCCCGAGGCCGAAGCGGTCGAGGAGTCCGAGCCCGTCGGAACCGGAGCCGTCGACGGTCCGGTGGCGTGGGTCGTGTCCGGCAAGAGCGGCGACGCGCTGCGGGACCAGGCCGACAGGCTGCGGAAGTTCGTGGCCGAGCGCCCCGAGCTGGGCGCCGCCGATGTGGCGCTCTCCCTGGCGACGACCAGGTCCGCGTTCCAGTACCGGGGCGCGGTGACCGGGACCGGCCGTGAGGAGCTCCTCGAACGCCTGGAGGCGATGGCCGAGGGCGCGAGGACGCAGGGCGCGGTCCGCGCGAACGCCCTCGAAGCACCTGGCCGTTCGGTGTTTGTGTTCCCGGGTCAGGGGGCGCAGTGGGCGGGTATGGCGGTGGGGTTGTTGGAGTCCTCGCCGGTGTTCGCGGAGGCGGTTGGTGAGTGTGAGTCGGCGTTGTCGGCTTATGTGGACTGGTCGTTGACGGACGTACTGCGTGGTGTTGAGGGTGCGCCTGGTTTTGACCGGGTGGATGTGGTGCAGCCGGTGTTGTTCGCGGTGATGGTGTCGTTGGCGCGGTTGTGGCGTTCGGTGGGTGTGGAGCCGGACGCGGTGATGGGTCACAGCCAGGGCGAGATCGCCGCCGCGTGTGTGGCGGGTGCGCTCTCGCTGGAGGACGCGGCGAAGGTGGTGACCTTGCGTTCGCAGGCGATCGCGGCCGGTCTTGCGGGCCGTGGCGGCATGGTGTCGGTCGGGCTTCCGGTCGACCAGGCGCGGGAGCGCATCGCTGCCTGGGATGGTGCGATATCCGTTGCGGCGGTCAACGGTCCGGGTTCGGTTGTGGTGTCCGGTGATGCGGGTGCGCTGGATGAGATGGTCGCGGAGCTGGAGGGTGAGGAGGTCCGGGTCCGTCGGGTTCCGGTGGACTACGCCTCGCACTCCGCGCATGTGGAGGAGATCCGCGAGGAGTTGCTGAGGGTTCTGGCGGACCTGAGGCCTCGTACGTCCGAAGTGCCGTTCTACTCGACGGTGTCGGGTGAGCTGGTGGACACCGCCGGTCTGGATGCGGAGTACTGGTACCGGAATCTGCGCCAGACAGTGGAGCTGGAGGCAACTACCCGTACCCTGCTCGGCAGTGGGCACGGTGTGTTCATCGAGGTCAGCCCGCATCCCGTACTCACCCTGCCGGTGCAGCAGACGGTGGAGGCCGCTGAGGCGCAGGCCGTGGTCGTGGGCACGCTGCGCCGCGACGAGGGCGGCCTGGAGCGGTTCCTGACCTCTGCCGCCGAGCTTCATGTCAATGGGGCCACGGTTGACTGGCGGAAGGTGTTCGCCGGGCACGGTGGCCGACAGGTCGAGCTGCCGACGTACGCCTTCCAGCGGCAGCGGTACTGGCCGCAGCCGGGCGAGGACGGCGGGTTCGGCAACGGCCCTGCCTCCGAGGCCGACTCGGTGGACGCCCGGTTCTGGGAGGCCGTCGAGCGCGAGGACCTCGAAGGGCTCGCGCAGACGCTGGAGCTCGACGGGGAGGCCCCGCTGAGCGCGGTGCTGCCCGCCCTGTCGTCGTACCGGCGAGGCAGGCGTGACCGGTCCACGGTCGACAACTGGCGCTACCGGATCAACTGGAAGCCCCTCATCGACCAGCCGTCGTCCGGCTCCGGGCAGGAGCAGGGCGCCCCGATCACCGGTACCTGGATGGTCGTCGTCCCGCCGGTCGACGCCGCCCGTGAACTGGCGGAGCGCATCGCACGGGACGTGGAGCGCCACGGCGCCCGCATGGTGCGGGTCGACCTGGACGCGACGGAGCCGGAGCGGTCCTCGCTGACCGGACTCCTGCGGGCCGCGGCCCCCGGCACGTCCGCCACGGACGGCTCCGCGCAGGACGGGACGCTCGCGATCGACGGAGTGCTCTCCCTGCTCGCGCTCGACGAGGAGGCGCTCGCCGGACACCCGGGCGTTCCGCGCGGCTTCGCCGGCACGGTGGCCCTGGTCCAGGCGCTCGCCGACATCGACATCGATGTGCCGCTGTGGCTCGCCACCACCGGTGCCGTGTCCGTGGGCCGCTCCGACCGGGTCGGCAGCGTCAAGCAGTCCCTGGTGTGGGGTCTGGGCCGGGTGGTCGGCCTGGAGTACGCACAGCGCTGGGGCGGTCTCGTCGACCTCCCCGAGACGCCGGACGCGCTCGACGAGCGGGCCCTGAACCGTCTGGTCGGCCTGATCGGGCGCTCCGGCGACGAGGACCAGGTGGCGGTGCGCGCCTCCGGGGTCTTCGCGCGGAGGCTGGTCCGGGCGCCCTTGGGCGACACCCGGCCGGCCCGCGCCTGGCAGCCTCGTGGCAGCGTTCTGATCACCGGTGGCACGGGTGCCCTCGGTGGCCGTCTCGCCCGCTGGCTGGCCCGTGGTGGCGCCGAGCACCTGGTGCTCACCAGCCGCCGGGGCCCGGACGCCCCCGGCGCGGCCGAGTTGAGGGACGAACTGACCGCCCTGGGCGTGCGGGTCACCATCGCGGCCTGTGACGCCGCCGACCGTGACGCGCTGCGGGAGCTCCTCGACGGGCTGCCCGCGGAGTACCCGCTGACCGGGGTGGTGCACGCGGCCGGTGTGCTGGACGACGGCCTCGTCGGCACCCTCACCGTCCCCAGGACGCAGGGGGTCTTCCGGCCCAAGGTGGACGCCGTGGTGAACCTCCACGAGCTGACCCAGGACCTGGACCTGTCCGCGTTCATCCTCTTCTCCTCCTACGCCGGAACCGTCGGTGGTGCCGGTCAGGGCAGCTACGCCGCCGCGAACGCCTTCCTCGATGCCCTGGCGCAGCAGCGCCGGGCCCAGGGTCTTGCCGCGACCTCGGTGGCGTGGGGCGCCTGGGGCGGCGGCGGTCTGGTCGACGACGCCACGGCGGCCCAGCTGAAGCGGCGCGGTATGCCGCCGCTGGTGCCCGAACTGGCCGTCGAGGCCCTTCAGCAGGCGCTCGACCACGACGAGGTGGACATCACCGTCGCCGATGTGGACTGGGAGCGTTACGCCCCCGGGTTCGCCTCGGCCCGGCCGCGTCCGCTGCTCGACGAGCTGCCGGAGGTACGGCGGGCCCTGGAGGAGGCGGAGGCCGAGCTGGGCGCGGCCCTCTCCGGGCTTGCCGTACGCCTCGAAGGGCTGTCGGCCGCCGAACGCGAGGTGGAGGTCCTCGACCTCGTCAGGACCCACGCCGCCGAGGTGATCGGTTACCCGAACGCCGACGCGGTGGAGCCGGAGCGGGCCTTCAGGGACATCGGGTTCGACTCGCTGACCGCCGTGGAGCTGCGCAACGGGCTCAGCGCGGCGGCCGGTGTGAACCTTCCGGTCACCATGGCCTTCGACTACCCGACTCCCACGGCGCTCGCCCGGTTCATCCTCGGCGAGGTGCTGGGCACCGCGCCCGCGACGGCCGACGAGCCGCCGGTGGTGACGGGCACGGTCGTGGACGACGACCCGATCGCGATCGTGTCGATGAGCTGCCGATTCCCCGGCGGGGTGCGCACTCCGGAGGACCTGTGGCGACTGGTCTCCGAAGGCAGCGACGTGATCAGCGCCTACCCGACCAACCGTGGCTGGGACCTGGACGACCTGTACGACCCGGACCCGGAGAACACGGGCACCAGCTACGCCAGCGGCGGCGGTTTCGTCTACGACGCCGATGAATTCGACCCGGCGTTCTTCGGGATCGCCCCCCGCGAGGCGCTGACCATCGACCCGCAGCAGCGGCTGCTCCTCGAGACGTCCTGGGAGGCGATCGAGCGGGCGGGCATCGACCCCACGTCGCTCAAGGGAAGCCGGACCGGTGTCTTCGCGGGAAGCAACGGCCAGGACTACATCGGCCTGCTGCTGACCGCCCCGGGCGGCCCCGACGGCTACCTCGGAACCGGTAACGCGGGCAGCGTCGTGTCGGGCCGTGTCTCCTACACCTTCGGCCTCGAAGGACCGGCCGTCACGGTGGACACGGCATGCTCCTCGTCCCTGGTGGCACTGCACATGGCCGTGCAGTCGCTGCGCCAGGGGGAGTGCTCCATGGCGCTGGCCGGCGGTGTCACGATCATGTCCACGCCGGGCTCGTTCGTGGACTTCAGCCGCCAGAAGGGGCTGTCGTCGGACGGGCGCTGCAAGGCGTTCGCGGCATCGGCCGACGGCACGGGCTGGGGCGAGGGCGTCGGCGTGCTGCTGCTGGAGCGGCTGTCCGACGCGCGGCGCAACGGCCACCCGGTCATGGCGATCGTGCGCGGCTCCGCCGTCAACCAGGACGGCGCCAGCAATGGCCTCACGGCGCCCAACGGGCCGTCGCAGCAGCGAGTGATCCGGCAGGCGCTGGCCGGCGCCGGTCTCGCCGCCCACCAGGTGCACGCGGTCGAGGCACACGGCACCGGCACCCGGCTGGGTGACCCGATCGAGGCGCAGGCCCTGCTGGCCACGTACGGCCAGGGACGGCCCGAGGGCCAGCCGCTGTGGCTGGGCTCGATCAAGTCGAACATCGGTCATACGCAGGCCGCCGCCGGTGTCGCCGGGATCATCAAGATGGTGATGGCGATGCGCGAGGGCGTGCTGCCGAAGACGCTTCACGCGGAGGAGCCCTCGCCGCACATCGACTGGACCAGTGGCGCGGTGTCGCTGCTGAACGAGGCGACCGCGTGGCCGGAGAACGGCGAACCGCGACGGGCGGGCATCTCCTCGTTCGGCATCAGCGGTACCAACGCCCACACCATCATCGAGCAGGCCCCGGAGCCCGAGGAGCCGGAGGCGGCGGTGGCGCGGGTCGTCACGGACGGTCTCACGGACGACCTCTCGTCCGGTTCGCGGACGCTCCCCTGGACGGTCACCGGCAAGGGCGCCGAGGCGCTGCGCGCCCAGGCACGCAACCTGCGTGACCATCTGGCGGACCACCCCGAGCTCGACCTGGACGACGTGGGCTACTCGCTCGCGGCCTCCCGGTCGGTCTTCGACCACCGCGCCGTCCTCCTGAACGGGGACCGGGACGCGCTGCTGAGCGGTCTCGACGCCATCGTCTCGGGCGCCACGGCCCCCGGAGTCGTCCAGGGGTCGGTGGGCACGGCCGGCAGGACGGCGTTCCTGTTCTCGGGTCAGGGTGCGCAACGCCTGGGCATGGGACGGGAGTTGTACGACGCCTTCCCGGTGTTCGCCCAGGCTCTGGACGAGGTGTGCGCGCATCTGGACGTGCTGCTCGACCGTCCGCTGCGGGACGTGATGTTCGCCGACGAGAACAGTGCCGACGCCGAACTGCTGGACCGGACGGCGTTCACGCAGCCCGCGCTGTTCGCCATCGAGGTGGCGCTGTTCCGGCTGCTTGAGCACTGGGGTGTCACCCCGGACGTGCTCATCGGCCACTCGGTGGGTGAGATCGCCGCGGCCCATGTGGCGGGGGTGCTCTCGCTTCAGGACGCGTGCACGCTGATCGCTGCGCGTGGCCGGTTGATGCAGGCGCTGCCTGAAGGCGGCGCGATGGTGGCCGTCCAGGCGTCGGAGGAGGAGATCGCTCCGTCGCTGATCGGCCGTGAGGCCGAGGTGAGCGTCGCCGCCGTCAACGGTCCGACGGCCGTGGTCATCGCCGGTGACGAGGCCGCCGTACTGGAGATCGCCGAGGACTGGGCCGAACAGGGCCGCAAGACCCGTCGCCTGCGGGTCAGCCACGCCTTCCACTCGCCCCGTATGGACGCGATGCTGGACGACTTCCGCGAGGTTGTCGAAGGGCTGGCCTTCCAGGCACCGTCGATCTCCCTGGTCTCCAACCTCACGGGAGCGTCGGCGGGCGCGGAGCAGGTGTGCTCGCCGGAGTACTGGGTGCGTCACGTCCGCGAGGCCGTGCGGTTCGCCGACGGGGTACGGGCCCTGGAGAAGCTCGGGGTGAGCTCGTTCCTGGAGGTGGGCCCCGACGGTGTGCTCACCGCGATGGCGCAGGACTGCCTGACGGCCGACGAGGCCGGAGGCGCGCGCACCCTCGTCCCCGCACTGCGCAAGAACCGCCCCGAGGTTCAGTCGCTGATCACGGCGCTGGCCGAACTCCACGTCCACGGCGCCACCGTGAACTGGTCGACGGCGTTCGCCGGACACGACGTACGGCGGGTGGAGCTGCCCACCTACGCGTTCCAGCGGCAGCGGTACTGGCCGAAGGCCGGCGGCCCCATGACCGGGGACGTCGCCTCCGTCGGACTCAGCTCCCCCAACCATCCGCTGCTGGGTGCCGGGGTCGAACTCGCGGGCAGCGACGGATTCCTGTTCACCAGCAGGCTGTCGGTGCAGAGCCAGCCCTGGCTGGCCGACCACGCGATCGCGGGCGCGGCCCTGTTCCCGGGGACCGGATTCCTCGAACTGGCCATCCGCGCCGCCGACCAAGTCGGCTGCGGCCGGGTCGAGGAGGTCACCCTGGCCACCCCGATGGTCCTGCCCGAGAACGAACAGGTCCAGGTGCAGCTGTGGGTGGATGACGCGGACGAGACGGGCCACCGCTCGATCGGCCTCTACTCCCGCCCGGCCGACGCGTCCTCGGGCGAGCCGTGGACGCAGCACGCGGCCGGTGCGCTGGCCCCGGCCGGCCCCGAGCCGTCGTTCGACCTGGGCGTATGGCCCCCGGCGGACGCGGAAGCGCTGGACATCAGCGACTTCTACGAGCGCTTCGCCGCCTCCGGCTTCGCCTACGGCCCGGTGTTCCAGGGCCTGCGGGCCGCCTGGCGCGTCGGCGACGACGTCTACGTCGAGGTCAGCCTCGGCGAGGAGCACGCGTCGCTGGCGGCCGACTTCGGCCTCCACCCGGCGCTGCTGGACGCCGCCGTACAGGCGGTGACCTTCGTCGCCCTGGAGGACGTCGGGCTCTCCCGGCTCCCGTTCTCCTGGAGCGGGGTGTCGCTCCACGCCGGTGGCGCGTCCACGCTGCGGGTGCGCCTCACCCAGCTCGGGCCGGACTCCATCTCCCTCGCGGTGGCCGACGGAACCGGCCGCCCCGTGGCATCGATCGAGTCCCTCGTGCTGCGCCCGGTATCCGTGGACCACATCGACGCGGCCAGGACGTCGGCGTTCCGCGACTCGCTGTTCACGCTGGACTGGACCCCCGTGCCGGCTGTCTCCCCGGCGGACGCGGCCGCGGCCACCTGGGCCGTGGTGGGCACCGACCACTACGGACTGGCCGCCGGTGCGATCGCCGGAGCCCAGGTGACCGCCTACGCCGATCTCGACGCCCTGGGTGCCGCGATCGACGACGGCGCCGCCGCCCCGGAGGCCGTGCTGGTCTCCTACGCACCGGGCCTCGACGACGAGGCGGCGCGGGGCAGGGCCAAGAGCAGGGCAAAGGGCAGGGGCAAGGCCAAGCGGGGCCTGGAGCCCGTGGACGCCATCCACGCGGTGACGCACCACACGCTCGGCATGATCCAGGGCTGGCTCGGCGACCGCCGGTTCGATTCCTCCCGGCTGGTCTTCGTGACCTCGGGCGCCATGGCACCCGAGGACCGCGACGAGACCCCGGACCTGATCCACGCCCCGCTGTGGGGCATGGTGCGGTCCGCGCAGTCGGAGAATCCGAACTGCTTCGTCCTGGTGGACCTCGACGAGGACGAGGCGTCCAAGGCGGTACTGCCCGCGGTGCTCGCCACCGACGAGCCGCAGGCCGTGGTCCGCGAAGGCACGGTGCTCGGCCAGCGCATGGCCCGGGTCTCCTCGGGCACCGCGCTGCTGCCGCCCGCCGGGGTGCGGGACTGGCGCCTGGACATGCACGCCAAGGGGACCCTGGAGAACCTGGCGCTGCTGCCCAGCCCCGATGCCACGGAGGAACTCGGCGCGACCGAGATCAGGGTGGCGCTGCGCGCCGCGGGCCTGAACTTCCGCGATGTGCTCAACGCCCTGGGGATGTATCCCGGGGAGGCCGGGCCGCTCGGTGGTGAGGGTGCCGGTGTGGTGACCGAGGTCGGCTCCGCGGTGAAGGACCTCGTCCCTGGTGACAAGGTGATGGGCATCTTCAGCGGGTCGTTCGGCCCGTTCGCCATCACCGACCGGCGCGTTGTCGCCCGGGTCCCGGAGAGCTGGACGTTCGAGCAGGCGGCCTCCACCCCGATCGTGTTCCTGACGGCCTACTACGCCATGGTGGACCTGGCCGGTCTGAAGGCGGGCCAGTCGGTCCTTGTGCACTCCGCCGCAGGTGGTGTGGGCATGGCCACGCTCCAGCTGGCACGGCACCTCGGGGCCGAGGTCTTCGGTACCGCGAGCGAGGGCAAGTGGGACACCCTGCGGTCGCTGGGTCTGGACGACGCGCACATCGCGTCGTCCCGGACGCTGGACTTCGAGAAGCGCTTCCTCGAAGCGACCGGCGGGCGTGGCATGGACGTGGTGCTCGACTCGCTGGCGCGGGAGTTCGTGGACGCGGGCCTGCGGCTGCTGCCGAGCGGCGGCCGGTTCCTGGAGATGGGCAAGACCGACATCCGGATTCCGGAAGAGGTGGCCGCCGAGTACACCGGTGTCTCCTACCAGGCGTTCGACCTGATCGAGGCGGGACCCGACCGCATCAACGAGATGTGGAACGACCTGATCTCGCTGTTCGAGAAGGGGGTACTGCGACCGCTGCCGGTGCGCACCTGGGATGTCCGCAGGGCACCCGACGCCTTCCGCTTCCTCAGCCAGGCACGCCACACCGGCAAGGTGGCGCTGACGATGCCGAGGCCGCTGGACGGCCGTGGCACGGTGTTGATCACGGGTGGTACGGGTGGTCTGGGCGCGTTGCTGGCCCGTCATCTCGTCGTGGAGCACGGTGTGCGTTCTTTGGTGCTGACGAGTCGTCGTGGCGTGGAGGCGCCGGGTGCGGTGGAGTTGGTGGCGGAGCTGGCGGGGCTGGGTGCCGAGGTGCGGGCGGTGGCGTGTGATGTCGCTGATCGTGGTGCGGTGGAGGGTCTGCTGGCGGGGATCGGGTCGGAGTATCCGTTGTCGGCTGTGGTGCATGCGGCGGGTGTGCTGGATGACGGTGTGGTGGAGTCGCTGACGCCGGAGCGGGTGGACAGGGTGTTGCGTCCGAAGGTGGACGCGGCGCTGCACCTGCACGAGCTGACCCGTGACCTCGACCTCTCCGCGTTCATCCTGTTCTCCTCCGTCTCCGGAACCTTCGGCGGCGCGGGCCAGGCCAACTACGCGGCGGGCAACGCCTTCATGGACGCCCTCGCCCAGCACCGCAGGGCCGCGGGCCTCGCGGCGGCCTCCCTCGTATGGGGGCCGTGGACGCAGGACGGCGGTATGACCACCGAACTGGCCGACGCCGACGTCACCCGGATGACCAGGACCGGCATGGTCGCCCTCACCCCCGAGGCCGGGCTCGCCCTGTTCGACGCGACCCGCGATCTCGACGGTGCCGTCCTGGTGCCCATGACGATGGACATGTCCTCGGTGGGCGAACCGGTACCCGCGCTCCTGCGCGGACTGGTGCGCGCACCTGCGCGCCGGACCGCGGAGTCGGCGGCCACGAGCACCACGGCCGATCCGGCCGCCGCGCTCAAGCAGCACTTGGCCGGGAAGTCCGACACGGAGCGCGAGCGCATCCTGGTGGACCTGGTGTGCGACCAGGTGGCCACCGTCCTCGGCTACGCGTCGGGGCAGGCGATCGAACCCGGACACGCCTTCAAGGACCTGGGCTTCGACTCCCTGTCGGCCGTCGAGCTGCGCAACCGGCTCAACGCGATCACCGGAACGCGGCTGCCTGCGACCCTGGTGTTCGACTACCCGACGCCGGCGTCGCTCGCACGGTTCCTGCGCGAGGAAGTCGTCCCCGCCGACGGGCCCACGACCGAGCCCGTCTTCGGCGAACTCGACCGCCTGGAAGCCACCCTGACGGCGCTCGCATCCGACAGCGAGACGCGCGCCCAGGTCATGGCGCGGCTCCAGGGGCTGGTGGCGAAGTGGTCCGCCGGCGGTACCAGCCAGGTGTCCGGCGCCGTGACGGCGGCGGACGACGACCTGGACGACGGCAGCGAGATCGAATCGGCCACCGCCGACGAGATCTTCAAACTCATCGATGACGAATTCGGAATGTCCTGACGTGGCGAGCTGGAACTCACAGAGTGTTTCAAGGGGCTGGGGATAGTGGCGGAAGACGAAAAACTCCTTGACTACCTCAAGAAGGTGACGGGTGACCTGCGTCAGGCTCGTCGGCGACTTCGACAGGTGGAGGAGCGGGACCGGGAGCCCATCGCCATCGTGGCGATGAGCTGCCGGTACCCCGGAGGCGTGAAGACTCCGGAGGAGCTGTGGCGGCTCGTCGCCGAGGGCGGTGACGGCATCACCGAGTTCCCACCCGACCGGGGCTGGGACGTCGACGGCTTCTTCGACCCCGACGCGGAGCGGTCCGGGACCTTCTCCGTCCGCGAGGGCGGATTCCTGGACGCCCCCGGCGACTTCGACCCCGGCTTCTTCTCCATGAGCCCGCGGGAGGCGCTCGCCACCGACCCGCAGCAGCGGCTGCTGCTTGAGACCGCGTGGGAGGCGTTCGAGCGCGCCGGGATCGACCCGGCGTCGGTGCGGGGCAGCCAAAGCGGTGTGTTCGTCGGCGCTTCGTCCTCCGGCTACGGCGCCGGAGTGAGCGAGATGCCCGAAGGCGTCGAGGGGCTGCTGCTCGCGGGCAACGCCACCTCCGTGGTGTCCGGCCGGGTGGCCTACACCCTGGGCCTGGAAGGGCCCGCGGTGACGGTGGACACGGCGTGTTCGTCGTCGCTGGTCGCCCTGCACCTGGCCTGCCAGGCGCTCCGCCAGGAGGAGTGCTCGCTGGCCCTGGCGGGCGGCGTCGCGGTCATGTTCACCCCCAGCATGTTCGTGGAGTTCAGTCGGCAGGGCGGGCTCGCTCCCGACGGCCGGTGCAAGGCGTTCGGTGCGGGCGCCGACGGCACCGGCTGGGCCGAGGGCGTGGGCCTGCTCCTCCTGGAGCGGCTCTCGGACGCCCGCCGCAACGGCCACCCCGTGCTGGCCGTCGTACGGGGCAGCGCGATCAACCAGGACGGCGCGAGCAACGGTCTCACGGCGCCCAACGGCCCCTCGCAGCGCCGCGTGATCCGCCTGGCACTGAAGAACGCGGGCCTGACACCGGCCGACGTGGACGCGGTGGAGGCGCACGGTACGGGTACGTCGCTGGGTGACCCGATCGAGGCGCAGGCGCTGCTGGCCACGTACGGCCAGGACCGGCCGGAGGAACAGCCGCTGTGGCTGGGCTCCCTGAAGTCCAACATCGGCCACTCCCAGTCCGCCGCCGGTGTCGGCGGGGTCATCAAGATGGTGATGGCCATGCGCGAGGGTGTGCTGCCCAAGACCCTCCACGCGGACGAGCCGTCCACCCAGGTCGACTGGTCCGAGGGCGACATCCGGCTGCTCAACGAGTCGAGGCCCTGGCCCGAGACCGAGCGGCCCCGGCGGGCGGGTGTGTCCTCGTTCGGCATCAGCGGGACGAACGCGCACGCGATCCTGGAGCAGGCCCCGGAAGCCGAGGAGGCGGCGGAGCCCGAGGCCGAGGCCGTCGACGGTCCGGTGGCCTGGGTGGTGTCCGGCCGCAGCGCGGCCGGACTGCGGGCACAGGCGGGGCGACTGCGGGAGTTCGTGGCCGAGCGCCCGGAGTTGGGTGCTGCGGATGTGGCGTTGTCGTTGGTGTCGTCGCGTTCGGTGTTCGAGCACCGTGGGGTGGTGACGGGTACCGGTCGTGACGAGCTTCTGGCGCGGTTGGACGCGTTGGCCGGGGGCGAGGCGGCCTCGGGTGTGACGCGTGGCGTGGCCGATGTGCGTGGCCGTTCGGTGTTTGTGTTCCCGGGTCAGGGGGCGCAGTGGGTGGGTATGGCGGTGGGGTTGTTGGAGTCCTCGCCGGTGTTCGCGGAGGCGGTTGGTGAGTGTGAGTCGGCGTTGTCGGCTTATGTGGACTGGTCGTTGACGGATGTGTTGCGTGGTGCCGGGGATGCGCCTGGGTTTGACCGGGTGGATGTGGTGCAGCCGGTGTTGTTTGCGGTGATGGTGTCGTTGGCGCGGTTGTGGCGTTCGGTGGGTGTGGTGCCGGATGCGGTGATGGGTCACAGCCAGGGTGAGATTGCCGCCGCGTGTGTGGCGGGTGCGCTCTCGCTGGAGGACGCGGCGAAGGTGGTGACCTTGCGTTCGCAGGCGATCGCGGCCGGTCTTGCGGGTCGTGGTGGCATGGTGTCGGTCGGGCTTCCGGTCGACCAGGCGCGGGAGCGCATCGCCCGGTGGGGTGGTGCGATATCCGTCGCGGCGGTCAACGGTCCGGGTTCGGTTGTGGTGTCCGGTGATGCGGGTGCGCTGGATGAGATGGTCGCGGAGCTGGAGGGTGAGGAGGTCCGGGTCCGTCGGGTTCCGGTGGATTACGCCTCGCACTCCGCGCATGTGGAGGAGATCCGCGAAGAGTTGCTGAAGGTTCTGGCGGACATCGCGCCGCGCTCATCGGAGGTGCCGTTCTACTCGACGGTGTCCGGTGAGCTGGTGGACACCGCCGGTCTGGATGCTGAGTACTGGTACCGCAACCTGCGCCAGACCGTCGAGCTGGAGGCCACTACCCGTACCCTGCTCGGCAGTGGGCACGGCGTGTTCATCGAGGTCAGCCCGCACCCCGTACTCACCCTGCCGGTGCAGCAGACCGTTGAGGCCGCTGAGGCGCAGGCCGTGGTCGTGGGGACCCTTCGGCGGGACGAGGGCGGGGCCGAGCGGTTCCTGGCCTCCGCCGCCGAGGTGTTCGCGCGGGGCGTCAAGGTCGACTGGGCCGTCACTCTGGAGGGCCGTGGCGGTCGGCGGGTCGAGCTGCCGACGTACGCCTTCCAGCGCGAGCGCTACTGGCTTGACGGATTCGGCCTGCTGCCCGGTGGAGGCGTGGGCGACGGCACCGGCTCCGTCGACGAGCGGTTCTGGGACGTGGTACAGCGCCAGGACCTGGAGTCCCTTGCGGGGACGCTGGCGGTCGACAGCGAGGCGCCGCTGAGCGCCGTGCTGCCTGCCCTGTCCGCGTATCACCGCAACAACCGCGACCGGTCCACGATCGACGGCTGGCGCTATCGGGTCTCGTGGAAGCCGCTCTCCGACGCCGCCGACGGCTCGCTGTCGGGGACGTGGCTCGTGGTGGTTCCGGCGTCCCGCGCCGAGGACGAACTGGTCTCGGGCGTTGTCGCCGGTCTGGAACGGCATGGCGCGAGTGTCGTCCCGGTCGTCGTGGACGAGCGGGACCTCGACACGGATGCGCTGGCGGAGCGGCTGCGCGCGGTGGCCGCCGAGGCGCCCGAGCTGGGCGGTGTGCTGTCGCTGCTCGCTCTGGACGAGCGGCCCTGCCCCGGCCATCCGGAGCTGACCGGCGGCTATGCGCTGACCCTGGTGCTGGTGCGCGCCATGGTCGCGGCCGACCTTCCGGCCCGGCTGTGGTGCGGTACGCGCGGTGCCGTCTCGGTGGGCCGTTCGGACCGGCTCACCAGCCCGGCGCAGGCGATGGTCTGGGCGCTGGGCCGGGTGGCCGGTCTGGAACTCCCGCCGCTGTGGGGCGGTCTGGTCGATCTGCCCGAGACGCTGGACCGGCGCGGTGCGGAACGGCTGGCCGGTGTGCTGTCCGTCGAGGGCGGCGAGGACCAGGTCGCGGTGCGCGGCTCCGGTGTCTTCGTACGCCGTCTGGTGCGGTCCGCGCCGGCCGTCGGCGAGGAGACCTCGTGGCAGGCGCGCGGCACCGTGCTGGTGACCGGTGGCACGGGCGGGATCGGCGGGCAGGTGGCCCGCTGGCTGGTCCGTAGCGGCGCCGAACATGTCGTACTGACGAGCCGTCGTGGTCCGGAGGCCGAGGGCGCCGCCGAGTTGAAGGCGGAGCTGGAAGGCATGGGCGCCGAGGTGACGGTGGCCGCGTGCGACGCCGCCGATCGCGACGCGCTCGCCGCGGTCCTGGACGCCGTACCGGAGCACCGGCCGCTCACCGCGGTGGTGCACGCGGCGGGTGTCACGCTCGCGGCCTCCCTGCTGGAGACGGAGCTCGCCGACGCGGCGACGGTCGTGTCCGGCAAGGTGGCGGGCGCCGTCAACCTGGACGAGCTGCTCGGCGACCGTGAGCTCGACGCCTTCGTGGTCTTCTCCTCCATCTCCGGTGTGTGGGGCGGCGGCAGCCAGGGCGTCTACGGCTCCGGAAACGCCTTCCTGGACGCGCTGGTCGAGCGGCGCCGTGCGCGGGGTCTCGCGGGCACCGCCGTCTCCTGGGGCCCCTGGGCCGAGGGCGGCATGGCCACCCGGGGCGACGCGGGGGAGCAGCTGGCGCGTCGCGGACTGCCCGCGATGGCGCCCCAGTTGGCGATCGCCGCTCTGGAACGCGCGGTGGCCGGTGACGACGGTGTGGTCACGGTCGTCGACGTGGACTGGGAGCGGTTCGCGCCCTCGTTCACCGCGGTCCGGCCCAGCCCGTTCCTGAGCGACCTCGACGAGGTCCGGGCGCTGGAGACGAAGAGCGGCGACGGCGAGAGCGGCGACGCCGCCGGGGCCCAGTTGCGTGAACGGCTGAAGCCGCTCACCGAGGGCGAGCGGGACCGGGCGCTGCTCGATCTGGTGCGCAGGCACGCCGCCTCCGTACTCGGCTACTCCTCCGCCGAGACGGTCGAGCCGAACCGGGCCTTCCGCGACCTGGGCTTCGACTCGCTGACCGCGGTCGACCTGCGCAACCGACTGGCCGCCGAGACCGGTCTCGGCCTCCCCGCCACGCTGGTCTTCGACTACCCCAGCGCCGGCGTGCTCGCGGCGCATCTGCGCACCGAGGTCCTGGGCACCACGTCCCCGGCACCGGCCACCGGCCCCGGGGGCCCCGCGGGCTCCGGCGCGGACGACGAGCCCATCGCGATCGTCTCCATGAGCTGCCGCCTGCCCGGTGGGGTGCGGAGCCCGGAGGACCTGTGGCAGCTGATCGACGGCGGCGGTGACGCCATCTCGTCGTTCCCGTCGGACCGCGGCTGGGACCTTTCGGGGATGTACGACCCCGACCCGGACCGGCCGGGCACGTTCTACGCCCGGGAAGGCGGATTCCTCTACGACGCGGGCGAGTTCGACCCCGGCTTCTTCGGGATCTCGCCCCGCGAGGCCCTGGCGACCGACCCGCAGCAGCGCCTGCTCCTGGAGACCTCCTGGGAGGCGTTCGAGCGGGCGGGCATCAACCCCGCATCGGTGCGGGGCAGCCAGACCGGTGTGTTCGTCGGCTTCTCGGGCTCCGGATACGGCACCAACCTGGAGACGGTGCCCGAGGACGTCGAGGGCCACCTGCTGACCGGTAACGCCGGCAGCGTCGTCTCCGGCCGTCTCGCCTACACCTACGGCCTGGAAGGCCCCGCCATCACGGTGGACACCGCCTGCTCCTCGTCGCTGGTGGCCCTGCACCTGGCCTGCCAGTCGCTGCGTCAGGGCGAGTGCGACATGGCGCTGGTCGGGGGTGTGGCGGTGATGGCCACTCCGATGGCGTTCGTCGAGTTCAGCCGGCAGGGCGGGCTCGCGCCCGACGGCCGCTGCAAGCCGTTCGCGGCGGCGGCGGACGGAACGGGCTGGAGCGAGGGCGCCGATGTGCTGCTCGTGGAGCGGCTGTCGGACGCGCGGCGCAACGGCCACCAGGTGCTGGGCATCGTGCGGGGTTCGGCCGTCAACCAGGACGGTGCCAGCAATGGTCTTACGGCGCCCAACGGGCCGTCGCAGCAGCGGGTGATCCGGCAGGCGCTGGCCAGCGCCGGGGTGTCGGCCGCCGAGGTCGACGTGGTGGAGGCGCACGGTACGGGCACCTCGCTGGGTGACCCGATCGAGGCGCAGGCGCTGCTGGCCACCTACGGCCAGGACCGGCCGGAGGGCCGCCCGCTGCTGCTGGGCGCTCTGAAGTCGAACATCGGCCACACCCAGGCCGCGTCCGGACTCGCCGGTGTCATCAAGATGGTCATGGCGATGCGGCACGGCGTCCTGCCGAAGACGCTGCATGTGGACGAGCCGTCGACGCAGGTGGACTGGTCGGCGGGTGAGGTGCGGCTGCTGACGGAGTCCACCGAGTGGCCCGAGACCGGGCAGCCGCGCCGGGCCGGTGTCTCCGCCTTCGGCGTGAGCGGCACCAACGCGCACACCATCATCGAGCAGGCCCCCTCGGACACCGAGGACACCCGACCGGCCGAAGGGGCGTCTCCCGACGACCGCGGCACGGCGCCCTGGACGCTCTCCGCCCGGAGCGCGGACGGGCTGCGCGCCCAGGCGCGACGACTGCGGGCACAGCTGACCGCCCGTCCGGAGCTGAACCTGAAGGACGTGGGCTACTCCCTGGTCGCCACCCGTTCGGTGTTCGAGCACCGTGCCGTACTGACCGGCGCGGACCGTGCGGAGCTGCTGCGCGGTCTTGAGGCCGTCGCCACCGCCGAGGACGCCCCCGGCGTCGTGCGCTCGGTCGCGAATCCCACGGGGATCACGGCGTTTCTGTTCTCGGGTCAGGGCGCGCAACGCCTGGGCATGGGGCGGGAGTTGTACGACGCCTTCCCGGTGTTCGCCCGCGCGCTGGACGAGGTGTGCGCGCACCTGGACGTCGCGCTGGACCGTCCGCTGAAGGACGTGATGTTCGCGGCGGAAGGCAGTGCCGACGCCGAGCTGCTGGACCGGACGGCGTTCACGCAGCCCGCGCTGTTCGCCGTCGAAGTGGCGCTGTTCCGGCTGCTGTCCGCGTGGGGTGTGGCACCGGATGTGGTGATGGGTCACTCCATCGGTGAGATCGCCGCCGCGCATGTGGCGGGGGTGTTCTCGCTTCAGGACGCGTGCACGCTGGTCGCCGCCCGTGGCCGGTTGATGCAGGCCCTGCCCGAGGGCGGGGCGATGGTCGCCATCGAGGCATCCGAGGAGGAGATCGCTCCGTCGCTGATCGGTCGTGAGGCCGAGGTGAGCGTCGCTGCGGTCAACGGTCCGACGGCCGTGGTCATCGCGGGTGACGAGGCGCCGGTGCTGGAGATCGCCGGTCAGTGGTCGGAGCAGGAGCGCAGGACGAGCCGCCTGCGGGTCAGCCACGCCTTCCACTCGCCGCGCATGGACGCGATGCTGGACGACTTCCGCAAGGTCGTCGAGGGACTGGCCTTCGCCCCGCCCGCCATCTCCCTGGTGTCCAATGTGACGGGCAAGCCGGCGGGCGCCGACGAGGTGTGCTCGCCGGAGTACTGGGTGCGCCATGTCCGGGAGGCCGTACGCTTCCTGGACGGGCTGCGCTCCCTGGAGAACGCGGGCGTGACCAGGTTCTTCGAGGTCGGCCCCGACGGTGTGCTCGCGGCGATGGCACGGGACTGCCTGACGGCGGAGGAGACTTCGGCCCCCGTCGTGGTGCCCGCGCTGCGCAGGGGCCGCACCGAGGCCCAGGCACTGACGACGGCGCTGGCCGAACTCCACGTCCACGGCGCCACCGTCGACTGGGAGGCCCTGTTCGCCGGCCAGGACGTCCGGCGGGTCGAGCTGCCGACGTACGCGTTCCAGCGGCAGCGGTACTGGCTGGATGCCCCCGAGGGCGGTGCCTCCGAGGGCGGTGCCTCCGACCCCTCCGCCTGGGTGGACTCGGTCGACGCCCGGTTCTGGGACGCGGTCGAGCGCGAGGACATGGAGGCGCTGACCACCGCGCTGCACGTGGACGGAGACGCCTCGCTGACCGAGGTGCTCCCCGCCCTGGCGTCGTACCGCAAGGGCCACCGAGAGCGGTCCACGGTGGACGGCTGGCGCTACCAGATCGCGTGGAACGCGGTGTCCGAGCTCGCGGAGCGGGAGCTGACCGGCACCTGGATGGTCATGGTTCCCCAGCCGTACGCCGACGACGCGCTGGTCACCTCCGCGGTGACCATGCTCGAACGGCAGGGCGCGGACGTGGCGCGGATCGTGCTCGACGGTGCGGCGGACATCGACCGCGCGGCGGTCGCCGAGCAGCTGCGCACCGCGGTCGAAGGCGCGTCCGACGGGGCCGTCAGCGGGGTGCTCTCCCTGCTGGCCCTGGATGAGGACGCCTGCGCCGGGCACACGGTGGTGCCGCGAGGGCTCGCGCTGAACCTCGTCGCGCTGCAGGCACTCGTGGACGCCGGTGTCGAGGCTCCGCTGTGGGTGGCGACCCGAGGCGCCGTGTCGGTGACCGGATCCGACACTCTGCGCAGCGCCGCCCAGGCGCAGATCTGGGGCCTCGGCCGGGTCGCCGGACTGGAGCACCCCAAGCTTTGGGGCGGTCTGGTGGACCTCCCGGAGACGCTGGACGAGCGGGCCGCGAACCGGCTGTCCGGTGTGCTGGGCGGCGGTGCGGGCGAGTTCGAGGACCAGGTGGCGGTGCGCACGTCCGGCGTGTTCACCCGGCGCCTGGTGCGGGCCGCCGCGCCGCGGACCACGGCCCGGCCGTGGAGCGCGCGTGGCTCGGTCCTTGTGACCGGCGGCACCGGGGGAGTGGGCAGCCAGGTGGCCCGGTGGCTGGCGGGCGCCGGCGCCGAGCACCTGGTGCTGACCAGCCGCCGTGGCCCGGAAGCCGACGGCGCGGCCGAACTGCGCGACGAACTCACCGCCCTGGGCGCCGAGGTGACCGTCGCGGCCTGTGACACCGCCGACCGCGACGCCCTGGCCGCCCTACTGGCCGCCATCCCCGAGCGGTATCCGCTGAACGCCGTCGTGCACGCGGCGGGCGTCCTGGACGACGGCGTCCTGGACTCGATGTCGGTGGAGCGGGTGGCGGGCGTGCTGCGCCCCAAGGTGGACGGGGCCCGCCATCTGCACGAGCTCACCGAGGGCCTCGACCTGTCCGCGTTCGTGCTGTTCTCCTCGCTCGCCGGGGCGATCGGCGGGGCGGGCCAGGGCAGTTACGCGGCGGCCAACGCCTACCTCGACGCCCTGGCGCAGCAGCGCCGGGCCCAGGGGCTCCCCGCCACCTCGGTGGCCTGGGGCCCGTGGGCCGAGGGCGGCATGGCGGTCGACGGGGCGCTGGAGGACCGGCTGCGGCGCGGCGGCATGGCCGCGATGACGCCGGAGCTGGCGGTCATGGCACTCCAGCAGGCCCTCGACCTCCAGGAGACACACCTGGCCATCGCCGACCTCGACTGGGAGCGATTCGTCCCGTCCTACACCGCCGTACGGGCCAGCAGGCTGCTGGACGAGATGCCCGAGGCGCGGCGGATCCTGGAGGCCGCGGCCGCGGGCGGCACCACCGCGCGGTTCGAGACCGGTGGTTCGGAACTGCGTGAGCGGCTCGCCGGACTGCCGGAGCCGGAGCAGGAACGAGCGCTGCTCGACCTGGTCACCACCCAGGTGGCCGTCGTACTCGGCTTCCCGTCGGTGGAGTCGGTCGAGTCCCAGCGGGCCTTCCGGGAACTCGGCTTCGACTCGCTGACCGCCGTCGAACTGCGGAACCGGCTCGACGCGGCAACGGGCCTGCGCCTGCCCGCGACGATCGTCTTCGACCACCCGACGCCCGTGGCGCTCGCCCGGCGACTGCGTACCGATGTCGTCGAGGACGGGGTCTCGGCAGCCACACCGATCCTCGGTGAGCTGGACCGGATCGAAGCGGCGATGGCCACGATCTCCGCCGACGACGTGGACCGGCCGAGGATCACGACGCGTCTGCAGACGCTCCTCCTGAAGTGGGGAGAGGCGGAGCAGGATGCGCGCAACTCCGGCAAGAAGGCGGTTCCGGACAAGATCCAGTCGGCGACGTCGGACGAGATCTTCGACTTCATCGACAAGGAGCTCGGTCTCTCCTGAGCTGGCGCGGTCGGTTCCCGAGGGTCGTTCCTTACTACTTCCATGGGTGACATAACAATGAACGAAGAGAAGCTTCTCGACTATCTCAAGCGGGTGACCGCGGATCTCCAGCAGACCCGCCAGCGCCTGCTCGAGGCCGAGTCGGCCGACCAGGAACCGATCGCGATCGTCGCCATGAGCTGCCGGTTCCCCGGCGGGGTGAGCTCTCCCGAAGACCTGTGGCGCGTGGTGGCGGACGGTACCGACGCGATCACGGAATTCCCCATGGACCGGGGCTGGGACATCGACGCCCTCTACGACGAGGACCCGGACCGCCCCGGCACCAGCTATACGACCGAGGGCGGATTCCTGGAGAACGCCGACCGGTTCGACCCGGCGTTCTTCGGGATCTCCCCGCGTGAGGCGCTGTCGATGGACCCCCAGCAGCGGCTGCTGCTTGAGACGTCCTGGGAGGCGTGCGAGCGCGCGGGCATCGACCCGATGTCCCTGCGGGGCAGCAGGACCGGTGTGTTCGTCGGCACCAACGGCCAGGACTACTCCATGCTCACGCTCGGCGCGGCCGAGAGCCTGGAGGATGTCGAGGGCCACTCGGGCACCGGCAATGCGGCGAGCATCGTCTCCGGCCGGATCTCCTACACCATGGGTCTGGAGGGCCCCGCGCTCTCCGTGGACACGGCCTGTTCGTCGTCCCTCGTGGCCCTGCACCTCGCCGTTCAGGCGCTGCGCCAGCGCGAGTGCACACTCGCGCTGGCCGGTGGTGTCACGGTGATGTCCACCCCGTCGGCGTTCGTCCAGTTCAGCCGACAGCGCGGCCTTGCCGCGGACGGCCGGTGCAAGCCGTTCGGAGCCGCGGCCGACGGCACGGGCTGGGGCGAGGGCGTCGGCATGCTGCTCGTGGAGCGGCTGTCCGACGCCCGGCGCAACGGCCACCAGGTGCTGGGCATCGTGCGGGGCTCCGCCATCAACCAGGACGGCGCGTCCAACGGCCTGACGGCGCCCAACGGCATCTCGCAGCAGCGGGTCATCCGGCAGGCGCTGACCAGCGCCCGGCTGTCGGCCGCCGAGGTGGACGCGGTCGAGGCGCACGGCACGGGCACCACCCTGGGTGACCCGATCGAGGCGCAGGCGCTGATGGCCACGTACGGGCAGGACCGGCCCGCGGACCAGCCGCTGTGGCTGGGCGGCATCAAGTCCAACATCGGACACACACAGGCCGCCGCCGGTGTCGCGGGTGTCATCAAGATGGTGATGGCCATGCGTGCGGGCGTGCTGCCCAAGACGCTCCACGCGGACGAGCCCTCGCCGCACATCGACTGGACCGGCGGCGCCGTCTCCCTGCTGAACGAGTCGATCCCGTGGCCGGACCGGGAGCACCCGAGGCGCGCCGCGGTGTCCTCGTTCGGCATGAGCGGCACCAATGTGCACACCATCCTGGAGCAGGCTCCCGAGGCCGAAGCGGTCGAGGAGGCCGAGCCCGTCGGAACCGGGGCCGTCGACGGCCCGGTGGCCTGGCCGGTGTCGGGCCGTGGCGCGGAGGCGCTGCGGGCGCAGGCCGGGCAGCTGCGTGCATTTCTCGCGGAGCGCCCGGAGTTGAACGTGGCGGAGGTGGCTCTCTCGCTGGCCACGACCCGGTCCGCCTTCGAGCACCGGGCCGTGGTGACCGGAGCCGACCGTGAGGCACTCCTCCAGGGCCTTGAGGCGATCGCCGAGGACACCGTCACGTCGACGTCGAACGGAGTGGTACGCGGGAGGACCGGCGACGCCGGTCGTTCGGTGTTTGTGTTCCCGGGTCAGGGGGCGCAGTGGGTGGGTATGGCGGTGGGTCTCCTGGAGTCTTCGCCGGTGTTCGCGGAGGCGGTTGGTGAGTGTGAGTCGGCGTTGTCGGCTTATGTGGACTGGTCGTTGACGGATGTGCTGCGTGGTGCCGGGGATGCGCCTGGGTTTGACCGGGTGGATGTGGTGCAGCCGGTGTTGTTCGCGGTGATGGTGTCGTTGGCGCGGTTGTGGCGTTCGGTGGGTGTGGAGCCGGACGCGGTGATGGGTCACAGCCAGGGCGAGATTGCCGCCGCGTGTGTGGCGGGTGCGCTCTCGCTGGAGGACGCGGCGAAGGTCGTGACCCTGCGCTCGCAGGCGATCGCGGCCGGTCTCGCGGGCCGTGGCGGCATGGTGTCGGTCGGACTTCCGGTCGACCAGGCGCGGGAGCGCATCGCTGCCTGGGACGGTGCGATATCCGTTGCGGCGGTCAACGGTCCGGGTTCGGTTGTGGTGTCCGGTGATGCGGGTGCGCTGGATGAGATGGTCGCGGAGCTGGAGGGTGAGGAGGTCCGGGTCCGTCGGGTTCCGGTGGACTACGCCTCGCACTCCGCGCATGTGGAGGAGATCCGCGAGGAGTTGCTGAAGGTACTGGCGGACATCGCGCCGCGCTCATCGGAAGTGCCGTTCTACTCGACGGTGTTCGGTGAGCTGGTGGACACCGCCGGTCTGGATGCTGAGTACTGGTACCGGAATCTGCGGCAGACGGTGGAGCTGGAGTCCACGACTCGCCTCCTGCTCGATGACGGTCACACCGTGTTCATCGAGGCGAGCCCGCACCCGGTGCTGACCCTGCCGGTGCAGCAGACCGTTGAGGCCGCCGAGGCGCAGGCCGTGGTCGTCGGGACCCTTCGGCGGGACGAGGGCGGGGCCGAGCGGTTCCTGACCTCCGCCGCCGAGGTGTTCGTGCGTGGTGTCACGGTCGACTGGACCGCCCTGATCGGGGGCCGGAGCGCCCACCGGGTGGATCTGCCGACGTACGCCTTCCAGCGGCAGCGGTACTGGCTGGACGTGTCGGCCTGGGAGATGTCGGCCCCCGCCGACGCCCTGGGCGCGGACGCCGTGGACGCCCGTTTCTGGGAGGCCGTCGAGCGCGAGGACCTGGAGGCGCTGGTCCGCACGCTGGAGGTGGAGGGCGAGGAGCAGCAGTCGTTGACGGCGCTGCTTCCGGCGTTGTCGTCGTGGCGTCGGCAGCGGCGTGAGCAGAACACGGTGGACAGCTGGCGTTACAAGGTGGTCTGGAAGCCCCTGGCGTCCGCCACCGACGCGGCCCTCTCGGGCACCTGGCTCGTCGTCCTTCCCGCGTCGCACGCCGATGACGCCCTCGTGTCCGCCACGGTGAACGGGCTGGAGGCGAACGGGGCCGCTGTCGTCCGCGTGGTCCTTGACGCATCGGGCAACGACCGCGAGGCGGTCGCGGAGCGGCTGCGTGGGGCGCTCGGCGGGGCTGGGGTGGAGTCCTCGGCTGTGGCGGGTGTGTTCTCGCTGGTGGCGTTGGACGAGTCGGGGCATGGGGCCTTCGAGGGTGTTCCTGCTGGGTTTGCCGCGTTGGTGGGGCTGGTCCAGGGGCTGGGTGATGCGGGTGTGACGGCTCCCCTGTGGTGCGGTACCCGGGGTGCGGTGTCGGTGGGCCGTTCCGACCGCCTTGTGAGCCCGGTGCAGTCGCTGGCGTGGGGCCTGGGCCGGATCGTGGGGGCGGAGTATCCCCAGCGCTGGGGCGGTGCGGTCGATCTGCCCGAGACCGTGGACAGCCGGGCGGCAGCCCGGCTGGTCGGGGTGCTGGCGGGTGCGGAGGGCGAGGACCAGGTCGCGGTGCGCGGCTCCGGTGCGTTCGCCAAGCGCATGGTGCGGGCCACGGCGGCCGAGGACGCGGAGGGCCGAGGGTCCTGGCAGAGCTGCGGTTCGGTGTTGGTGACGGGTGGTACGGGTGCGCTGGGTGGCCATGTGGCCCGGTGGCTGGCGCGTACGGGTGCTGAGCATCTCGTACTGACGAGTCGTCGCGGGATGGAGGCCGAGGGCGCTGTCGAGCTGAAGGCGGAGCTTGAGGGTCTGGGTGCCCGGGTGACGGTGGCGGCGTGTGATGCGGCGGACCGTGAGGCGCTGGCGGCGGTGCTGGAGGCGATTCCGGGCGAGTTCCCGCTGACCGGTGTGGTGCATACGGCGGGTGTGCTGGATGACGGTGTGGTGGACGCTCTGACGGTGGAGCGGGCGGCTGGGGTGTTGCGTCCGAAGGTGGACGCGACACGGAATCTGCACGAACTGACCGCGGGGATGGACCTGTCGGCCTTCGTGCTCTTCTCCTCCGGCGCCGCCACACTGGGCGGCCCGGGACAGGGCAGTTACGCGGCAGGCAATTCCTACCTCGACGCGCTGGCGTTGCAGCGGCGCGCGGACGGGCTCCCAGCGACCTCGATCGCCTGGGGTGCCTGGGCCGGTGGTGGACTCGGCTCCGGCCGGGTCGGCGAGCGGATGGACCGTTCCGGCGTGGTCGGGATGGCGCCCGAGCTGGCGATCTCCGGAATGCAGCAGGCGCTTGAACTGGACGAGACGTTCCTGGTCATCGCCGAGATCGACTGGGATCGCTTCCAGCCGGAGTTCGTCGGCTCCCGTCCGAACGCGCTGTTCCGCGAGGTGCCCGAGCTGAACCGTCCCGCTGCCGCTGCCACCGCTGGTGCGGACGCGAGCGACGGCGACGACGCCATCTCCGCGCTGCGCCGGGAGATGGCGGAGCTGTCCCCCGCCGAGCAGCCCAAGCTCCTCCTGGAGCTGGTGCGCAACCAGGCCGCCGACGTCCTCGGCTTCGACAGCGCCGACGCGGTGGAGGCCGACCGTGCCTTCCGCGACCTCGGCTTCGACTCGCTGACCGCCGTCGAGCTGCGCAACCGCCTCGGCGTGGTCACCGGCCTCCGGCTGCCGGTCACCTGTGTCTTCGACTACCCGTCCGCCACGGTTCTGGCCCGGTATCTGCACACCGAGATGTTCGGCAAGCGGCCCGTCACCGGGGGCGCCACCGCCGCCGCGCCCAAGCGGCCGGAGGCGCTCGACAAGCCCGTCGCCACCGATGAGCCGATCGCCATCATCGGCATGAGCTGCCGGTTCCCCGGCGGGGTACGCACCCCCGAGGCGCTGTGGGACCTGCTGATGGCCGAGAGCGATGTGATCTCCGGGTTCCCCGAGGACCGCGACTGGGACGTCGACAGCCTCTACGACCCGGATCCCGAGAAGTCCGGTACCAGCTATGTGCGGGCGGGCGGCTTCCTCGAGGAGGTCGGGCACTTCGACCCGGCGTTCTTCGGGATCTCGCCGCGCGAGGCGATGGCGATCGACCCGCAGCAGCGGCTGCTGCTTGAGACGTCCTGGGAGGCGTTCGAGCGCGCCGGCATCGACCCCGTGGTGCTGCGCGGAACCCAGACCGGAGTCTTCGTCGGCTCCAACTACCACGACTACGGTTCACGCATCCTGAGGGACGCCGAAGGAGTGGAGGGGTATCTCGGCCTCGGCAGCGCCCCCAGCGTCTCCTCCGGCCGTATCTCCTACACCTTCGGCTTCGAGGGCCCGGCCGTCACGGTGGACACCGCGTGTTCGTCGTCGCTGGTCGCCCTGCACATGGCCGTGCAGTCGCTGCGCCAGGGGGAGTCCTCCGTGGCACTGGCCGGCGGTGTCACGATCATGGCCACACCGGGCACGTTCATCGAGTTCAGCGCCCAGCGCGTACTGTCGTTCGACGGCCGCTGCAAGGCGTTCGCGGCGTCGGCCGACGGCACCGGCTGGTCCGAGGGCGTGGGCATGCTCCTGGTGGAGCGGCTGTCGGACGCTCAGCGCAACGGCCACAAGGTGCTGGCCGTCATCCGGGGTTCTGCGATCAACCAGGACGGCGCCAGCAATGGTCTTACGGCGCCCAACGGTCCTTCGCAGCAGCGGCTGATCGAGCAGACGCTGGCCGGTGCCCGGTTGGCCTCCGCCGATGTGGACGTGGTCGAGGCCCATGGCACCGGCACGCCCCTCGGCGACCCGATCGAGGCGCAGGCACTGCTGGCCACCTATGGCCAGGGCCGCCCCGAGGGCCGGCCGTTGCTGCTGGGCGCCATCAAGTCGAACATCGGTCACACGCAGGCCGCCGCCGGTGTCGCGGGCATCATCAAGATGGTGATGGCCATGCGCGAGGGCGTCCTGCCCAAGACCTTGCACGTGGACGAGGCGACACCGCATGTGGACTGGTCGGCGGGCGACGTCGAGCTGCTGACCGAGACGGTGCCCTGGCCGGAGACGGACCATCCGCGCCGGGCGGCGGTGTCCGCCTTCGGTGTGAGCGGCACCAACGCGCACACGATCATCGAGCAGGCGCCGGTCGCCGACGAGCCGGAGGCGTCGCGGGCCACGGCCGCCCCGGACACCACCGGGGTCCCGGTGCCGTGGATCCTCTCCGGCAGGACCGACGCCGCCCTGCGAGGCCAGGCCGAGCGGCTGCGGGACCAACTCGCCACGCGCACCGAGGAGCGCACGCCCACTGCGGACGTCGGTTATTCCCTGGCGACGACCCGTTCGCTCTTCGACCAGCGGGCCGCCCTGGTGGGCGAGGACCGCGCGGAGATGCTGCGTGCCCTCGACGCCCTCGCGAAGGGCGAGACCGCGCCCGGCGTCGTACGGGGCACGGCGGGGGCTTCCGGCAGGACGGCGTTCCTGTTCTCGGGTCAGGGCGCGCAACGGCTCGGCATGGGCCGGGAGTTGTACGACGCGTTCCCGGTGTTCGCCGACGCGTGGGACGAGGTGTGCGCGCATGTGGACGCGCTGCTCGACCGTCCGCTGCGGGATGTGGCGTTCGCGGCGGAGGGCAGCGCGGAGGCCGAGCTGCTGGACCGGACGGCGTTCACGCAGCCCGCGCTGTTCGCCGTCGAAGTGGCGCTGTTCCGGCTCCTTGAGCACTGGGGTGTCGTCCCGGACGTGGTGATCGGGCATTCCATCGGTGAGATCGCCGCCGCGCACGTGGCCGGAGTGTTCTCCCTTGAAGACGCGTGCGCCCTGGTGGCTGCGCGTGGCCGTCTGATGCAGGCCCTGCCGGAGGGCGGCGCCATGGTCGCCATCGAGGCGTCCGAGGAGGAGATCGCCGGATCGCTCGTCGGCCGTGAGACCGAGGTGAGTGTCGCCGCCGTGAACGGTCCGACCGCCGTGGTCATCGCGGGCGACGAGGCCGCCGCACTGGGAATCGCCGAACAGTGGTCGGAGCAGGGCCGTAAGACCCGCCGCCTGCGCGTCAGCCACGCCTTCCACTCCCCGCGCATGGACGCGATGCTCGGCGACTTCCGCAAGGTCGTCGAAGAGCTGTCCTTCGCCGAGCCGTCCATCTCCCTGGTCTCCAATGTGACCGGTGAGCCGGCGGCCGCGGACGAGGTGAGTTCGCCGGAGTACTGGGTCGGCCATGTGCGCGAAGCCGTGCGGTTCGCCGACGGGGTACGGGCGTTGGAGGAACTGGGCGTGAACCGGTTCGTCGAGGTCGGCCCCGACGGTGTGCTCACCGCGATGGCGCGGGACTGCCTGGCGGACCGTCCCGAGGGCACCGCCGAGCCGGTCATGGTGGCGGTGCTGCGCAAGGACCGCCCCGAGGCGCGGGCGCTGACGACGGCGCTGGCCGAACTCCACGTCCACGGAGCCTCGGTGGAGTGGGAGTCCGTCTTCGCCGGGCGCGGCGCGCGGACGGTGGAGTTGCCGACGTACGCCTTCCAGCGGGAGCGCTACTGGCTGGAGGCCCTGACGTCGTTCGCCAGCGATGTGACCGCCGTGGGGCTCGTCCCGCCGACGCATCCGCTGCTGGGTGCCGCCGTCGAACTGCCCGACGCGGACGGCTTCCTGTTCACCAGCCGCCTCTCGCCGCAGACCGATCCGTGGCTCGTCGACCACATGGTGCAGGACACCATCCTGCTGCCCGGCACCGCCTTCCTCGAACTGGCCCTGCACATCGCCGACCAGGTGGGATGCGACCGGGTCGAGGAGCTGACCCTCACGGCGCCGCTGGCGCTGCCCGAGCGGGGCGCGGTCCATCTCCAGCTGGCGGTGGGCGGACCGGACGAGAACGGCACGCGCTCGCTGAACGTGTACTCCCGGCTGGAGGACTCCACCATGGAGCAGCCGTGGACACAGCACGCCTCCGGTCTGCTGGCGCGGAGCGGTGCGCAGGACGACACCGGCAGGGCCGACCTCACCGTATGGCCCCCGGAGGGCGCCGAACGGATCGACATCGAGGACGTCTACGCCCGGATGGCCGCGGGCGGCTTCGCCTACGGCCCTGTCTTCCAGGGGCTGCGCTCGGTGTGGATCCGCGGTGACGAGGTCTTCGCCGAGGTGCGTCTGCCCGAGGAGAACGCGTCGGACGCGGAGCGGTTCGGACTGCACCCGGCCCTGCTGGACGCGGCGGTCCAGGCCGTCATGTTCGTGCCGCAGGAGGAGGCGGGCCTTGCCAGGCTTCCGTTCTCCTGGACCGGCGTATCGCTGCGGGCCACGGGCGCCTCGGAGCTGAGGGTGCGCCTCAGCTCGCTCGGGCCCGACTCGATCGGCCTCGCCGTGGCCGACACCAGCGGTCGGGCCGTGGCCACCGTCGACTCCCTGGTGCTGCGGCTGGTGGCGGAGGGCCAGATCCAGTCGGCCGACTCCGCGGCGGCCGGGCATGACTCGCTCTTCCGGCTGGACTGGACCCCCGTTCCCGTCGGCGCGCCGGCTCCGGCCTCCGAGGGGACGTGGGCCGTGCTGGGCACGGACGGCCTGGGGGTGCGCTCCGGTCTGGAGGGCGCGGGTGCCGACGTGGTGTCGTACGCGGATCTGGCCGCGCTGCGCGAGGCGGTCGACTCAGGGGCCACGCCGCCGGACGTCGTCATGGTGGCGGGCGCCGCGGACGCGGCCGGCATCGACGACGGGGCGGATCTGGCGGGACGGGTACGTGGTGCCACGTACCGCGCGCTGGAACTGGTGCGGTCGTGGGTCACCGACGAGCGGTTCGGCGACTCCTACCTGGTGTTCGTGACCCGCGGTGCGATGGGTGCCCGGTCCTCCGGCGAGGTGCGCACCCCGGCCGAGGCCGCCGTGTGGGGCCTGTTGCGCTCCGCGCAGACCGAGCACCCCGGGAAGTTCCTGCTGGTGGACCTGGACCCGGAGGACCACGGCGACGTGTCCTCGGCGCTCCGGGCGGCGCTGACCGCCGAGGAGCCGCAGGTGGCCGTGCGGGACGGACGGGTCCTCGCGGCGCGTCTGGCCCGGGTGGTCCCGGCCGAGGACCTGTCCGAACCGGGGACCCCGCCGTTCGACGGCCGTGGCACGGTGTTGATCACGGGTGGTACGGGTGGTCTGGGTGCGTTGCTGGCCCGTCACCTGGTCGTGGAGCACGGTGTGCGTTCTTTGGTGCTGACGAGTCGTCGTGGCGTGGAGGCGCCGGGTGCGGTGGAGTTGGTGGCGGAGCTGGCGGGGCTGGGTGCCGAGGTGCGGGCGGTGGCGTGTGATGTCGCTGATCGTGGTGCGGTGGAGGGTCTGCTGGCGGGGATCGGGTCGGAGTATCCGTTGTCGGCTGTGGTGCATGCGGCGGGTGTGCTGGATGACGGTGTGGTGGAGTCGCTGACGCCGGAGCGGGTGGACAGGGTGCTGCGTCCGAAGGTGGACGCGGCGCTGCACCTGCACGAGCTGACCCGCGACCTCGACCTCTCCGCGTTCGTGGTGTTCTCCTCGGCCTCCTCCAACTTCGGTGGAGGCGGCCAGGCCAACTACGCCGCGGCCAACGCCTTCCTGGACGCCCTGGCACACCAGCGGCGCGGGCTCGGCCTCCCCGCGGTCTCCCTGGCCTGGGGCATGTGGGAGCAGCGCAGTGAGATGACCGGGGACCTCGGCGAGGCGGACCTCCAGCGCATCGCGCGAGCCGGGCTGAACGCGCTCAGCTCGCGCGAGGGCCTCGCGCTGTTCGACGACGCGCTCAGGACCGACGAAACCGTGCTCGTGCCGACCCACGTGGACCTCGCCGCTCTGCGCGTCCAGGCCCACACCGGCGACGTCCCCGCGCTGCTGCGCGGCCTGGTGCGGGTTCCCCGGCGCCGGGCCGCGGCGTCGGAGACCACGCACACCGGCACCGGGTCGCTGCGGGACCGCCTGGCGGGTCTCTCCTCGGCCGACCAACACCGGGCGCTGCTGGACCTGGTGCGGATACAGGTGGCCACCGTCCTCGGCCATGGCTCGCCGGAGGCGGTGGAGCCCGACATGGCCTTCAAGGAGATGGGCTTCGACTCGCTGACCACGGTGGAACTGCGCAACCGGCTCAACGCGGAGACCGGGCTGCGGCTGTCGGCGGTGCTGGTCTTCGACCACCCGACCCCCACGGCGCTGGTGGACCACCTGCGGGAGGAACTCCTGCCGGACGGCGGCACGGGCGAGCCCCTGGTCTTCGCCGAGCTCGACAGGCTGGAGCCCTTGCTCTCCCAGGTGATGGACGACGGCGAGGCGCGCACGAAGGTGGCCGGACGGCTGAGGGAGCTCCTGGAGAAGCTGGTCGAGGCTTCCGACGACTCCGGCTCCGCCGAGGTGGTCGAACGGATCGGATCGTCCTCCAACGACGAACTGTTCGCCTTCATCGACAACGAGCTCGGGCTGTCCTGAACCGGTGTCCAGCGCCCTCTGACCCCCTGACTTTAAAGAAAGTGACGGCACACAGTGAGCGAGACGAAGCTCCGCGACTACCTCAACAGGGTGACGACCGATCTGCACCGCACCCGGCAGCGCCTTCAGGAGGTGGAGACGAAGCAGCGTGAGCCCATCGCGATCGTCGCGATGAGCTGCCGCTTCCCCGGCGGGATCAGCTCTCCCGAGGAGCTGTGGAACATGGTCGCGGACGGCGCCGACGGACTCTCACCGTTCCCGACGGACCGCGGCTGGCACGAGGAGGTGTACAACCCGGACCCCGACAGCCAGGGCACGAGCTATGTGAACGAGGGCGGGTTCCTGCACGACGCCGCGCAGTTCGATCCCGTGTTCTTCGGCATCTCCCCGCGTGAGGCGCTGGCGATGGACCCCCAGCAGCGGCTGCTGCTTGAGGTGTCCTGGGAGGCTCTGGAGCGGGCGGGCATCGACCCGCTGTCCGTCAAGGGCACCACCGGCGGCGTGTTCATGGGCGCCGCCTTCCAGGGGTACGGCGCGGCCGGACCGATCGAGGCCGAAGAGGTCGAAGGCCATCTGATGACGGGCCAGACGCCCGCCGTCACCTCCGGCCGGATCTCCTACGTCCTCGGCCTCGAAGGCCCCGCGGTGACGGTGGACACGGCGTGTTCGTCGTCCCTGGTGACGCTGCATCTGGCCGCGCAGGCGCTGCGCCAGGGCGAGTGCGACTTCGCCCTGGCCGGCGGCATCACCGTGATGGCCGGCCCCGGAACGTTCACCGAGTTCAGCCGTCAGCGGGGACTCGCCTCCGACGGCCGCTGCAAGCCCTTCGCGGCTGCCGCGGACGGCACCAACTGGTCCGAGGGCGTCGGCGTGCTGCTCGTGGAACGGCTGTCCGACGCCCGCCGCCACGGCCACCCCGTGCTGGCGGTGATGCGCGGCTCCGCGGTGAACCAGGACGGCGCCAGCAACGGCCTGACGGCCCCCAACGGCCCGTCGCAGCGCAGGGTGATCCGGCAGGCGCTCGACAACGCGGGACTCACCCCGGACGACGTCGACGTGGTGGAGGCGCACGGTACGGGTACCACGCTGGGTGACCCGATCGAGGCGCAGGCGCTGATCGCGTCCTACGGCCAGGACCGGCCGGCGGACCGGCCGCTGTGGCTGGGGTCCATCAAGTCGAACATCGGTCACGCGCAGGCGGCGGCGGGTGTCGCGGGGATCATCAAGATGGTGATGGCGATGCGGCACGGCGTCCTGCCGAAGACGCTGCACGTCGACGAGCCGACCCCGCATGTGGACTGGTCGGCGGGGGCCGTGGAACTGCTGACCGAGGCACGGCCCTGGCCGGAGACGGGCCGGCCCCGCCGGGCGGCGATCTCCTCCTTCGCGATCAGCGGCACCAACGCGCACACCGTCATCGAGCAGGCCCCCGAAGCCGAGGAGCCGGGGCCGGCCGATCCGCAGGAGGGCCCGGGAGCCGAGGCACCCGGAACGGTCGCCACCTCCGTCGTGCCGTGGCTCGTCTCCGGCAAGGGCGAGGCCGCGCTGCGGGCACAGGCCGAGCGGCTGCACACGCGTCTGACGGCTCAGGGATCCTCGCGGAACGACGATCTCGCGGCAGCACCGGTGGCGGACGTCGGCTACTCCCTGGCGGTGTCCCGGTCGGCGTTCGAGCACCGCGCGGTGGTGATCGGCGAGGACCGCGAAAGCCTTCTGCGTGGTCTCCGGGCCGTGGCTCAGGGCGAGGTCGCTCCGGGCGTGGTCAGGGCACAGGCGGTGAAGGGTCGCAGGACCGCGTTCCTGTTCACCGGTCAGGGTGCGCAACGCCTTGGCATGGGGCGGGAGTTGTACGACGCCTTCCCGGTGTTCGCCCGTGCGCTGGACGAGGTGTGCGCGCACCTGGACGTCGTGCTGGACCGTCCGCTGCGGGACGTGATGTTCGCGGCGGAAGGCAGCGCGGATGCCGAGCTGCTGGACCGGACGGCGTTCACGCAGCCCGCGCTGTTCGCCGTCGAGGTGGCGCTGTTCCGGCTGCTTGAGCACTGGGGTGTCAGGCCGGATGTGCTCATCGGTCACTCCATCGGTGAGATCGCTGCCGCGCATGTGGCGGGGGTGTTCTCGTTGGAGGACGCGTGCACGCTGATCGCGGCGCGTGGTCGGCTGATGCAGGCGCTGCCCGAGGGCGGCGCGATGGTGGCCGTCCAGGCGTCGGAGGAGGAGATCACGGCGTCGCTCGCCGGTCGTGAGGCCGAGGTGAGCATCGCGGCGGTCAACGGACCGACGGCCGTGGTGATCGCGGGTGACGAGGCGCCGGTGCTGGAGATCGCCGGTCAGTGGGCGGAGCAGGGGCGCAAGACGAGCCGCCTGCGGGTCAGCCACGCCTTCCACTCGCCCCGCATGGACGCCATGCTGGACGACTTCCGCAAGGTCGTCGAGGGGCTCGTGCTCAACCCGTCGGCCATCCCCTTCGTCTCCAACGTCACCGGAGAACCGGCTTCGGACGCCGAGGTGTGTTCGCCGGAGTACTGGGTGCGGCATGTGCGCGCGGCCGTGCGCTTCGCCGACGGCGTACGCGGCCTTGAGGCGCAGGGGGTGAACACCTTCCTGGAGGTCGGCCCGGACGCCGTGCTGTCGGCGATGGTCCAGGACTGTCTGAGCGAGCGGGCCGCGGTCGGCCCGGTGACGGTGCCGGTGCTGCGCAAGGACCGGACGGAGGTCCAGGCGCTGACGACCGCCGTCGCCGAACTCCACGTCCATGGCGCCGCAGTCGACTGGGAGCGGGTGTTCTCCGGGCGCGGCGCGCGGCGGGTGGCCCTTCCCACGTACGCCTTCCAGCGTCAGCGCTACTGGCTCGACTCCATGGCGGCCGTCGGCGACGTCGGCTCGGTGGGCCTCGGAACGGTATGGCACCCGCTGCTGGGCGCCGTGCTCTCCCTGGCGGGCGGCGGCGGGGTGCTGCTCAGCGGGCGGTTGTCGATGGCCACGCACTCCTGGCTCGCCGATCACACGGTGCAGGGCATGGCGTTGGTACCCGGGACGGCCTTCATGGAGATGGCCGCCCGAGCGGGTGACCAGGTGGGGTGCCCCCGGGTCGATGAGCTGGTGATCGAGGCGCCCTTGGTGATGCCCGAGCGCGGCGGGGTGCAGATCCAGGTCGAGGTGGGGGAGGCCGATGCCGCCGGCCATCGTGAGGTGAGCGTGTACTCACGACCGGAGTCGGCCGATGACCGGGCCGACCTCGGGGAACCGTGGGTACGACATGCACACGGTGTGCTCACCCCGCCCGGCCCGGCCGCCTCCTTCGACTTCGCGAAGTGGCCGCCCTCCGGGTCCAAGCCGGTCGACATCTCGGGCGGATACGAGCACGCCGCCGAACACGGGCTGCGCTACGGCCCCGCGTTCCAAGGGCTGCGGCGTGCCTGGCGACGCGGTGACGCGGTGTTCGCCGATGTCGAACTGCCCGAGGACCAGCTCGGCACCGCGAAGTACTTCGGCCTGCACCCGGCGCTGTTCGACGCGGCCCTCCACGCCATCGGCGTGGGCAAGGACGTACGCGGCGGCGACGACGCGCCGAGCGCGGGCACTCTGCTGCCGTTCTCGTGGCGAGGCTTCTCCCTGGACGCCGTCGGCGCGGGAGCGCTGCGCGTCCGGGTGGTCCCGGACGGGCGCCAGGCGGTGTCCCTGGCGATAGCCGACACGTCGGGCCGCCCGGTGGCGTCGGTCGACTCACTCGTTCTGCGGCCCATGCAGGCGGACGCGTTGAGGAACGCGAGCCGGAAGACCGGTGACGCGCTGTTCCTCATGGAGTGGACGGCGGGCGCGGCCGAGCCCGCCGAGGGCGTGGCGTCGGGCTGGTCGGTGGTCCTTGGCGACGACCGCCTCGGCGTGGGCGCCGCTCTGGAGGCGTCGGGCGTCACCACCGACGTGTACACGGACCCGGTGGCGCTCGGTGACGCCGTGGCGTCGGGCACGCTCATGCCCGGCACTGTGGTGCTGCCGGTGGCTTCGGACGGCTCGGCCGTGGCGGGCGAGGTGCATGCGCGGGTCGCCGAGGTACTGGAGACCGTCCAGTCCTGGGTGGCGGACGAGCGGTTCGCGGGGAGCCGGCTGGTGCTCGTGACCCGGGGAGCCGTGGACACCGGTGACGGTGTGACGGATCTGGCGGGCGCGGCCGTGTGGGGGCTGGTGCGCTCGGCACAGTCGGAGAACCCGGGCCAGGTGGTGCTGGTCGACATCGATGACGTCGAACGGTCGGCTGGGCTGCTCGCGGGCGTGGTGGCTTCCGGCGAGGAGCAGGTGGTGGTGCGCTCCGGCGAGGTCCGCGTGCCGCGCCTTGGCCGGGCGCCGCTCTCGGGCGGGGCTCAGGAGCCGGAGGTGTTCGGTTCCGGCTCGGTCCTTGTGACGGGGGGCACAGGGCTGCTGGGCGGCTTGGTGGCCCGGCATCTGGTCACCCGGCACGGCGTCCGGAAGCTGGTGCTGTTGTCCCGCCGTGGGGCGGAGGCGGACGGTGCCGCCGAGTTGCGGACCGAGCTGGAGGCCGCGGGCGCCGACGTGGTGATCGAGGCGTGCGACGCCGCGGACCGCGAGGCGCTCGCCGCGGTCCTTTCGGGGCTGCCCGAAGGGTTCACGCCGAGCGCAGTGGTGCACGCGGCCGGGGTGCTCGACGACGGGCTGTTCGCGTCCCTGACGCGCGAGCGGGTGAGCGCGGTGCTGCGGGCGAAGGTGGACGCGGCCTGGAACCTGCACGAACTGACCGCGGGCATGGACCTGTCGGCGTTCGTCCTCTTCTCCTCGGCCGCCGGTGTGCTCGGCGCGGCCGGACAGGGCAACTACGCCGCGGCCAACGTGTTCCTGGACGGCCTCGCGTCGTGGCGGCGTACCCAGGGGCTGCCGGGCGTCTCGCTGGCGTGGGGCCTGTGGGAAGAGGCCGGCGGCATGACCGGGCACCTCGGGCAGGGGGACCTGCGCCGGGTGGCGCGGTCGGGTCTGGTGCCGCTCTCCTCCAAGGAGGGCCTGGAGCTGTTCGACGAGGGCGTCACCTCCGGCCAGGCCGTGGTGATCCCCACCCGCCTCGACCTGGGTGCGCTGCGCGCCCAGGGGGCCGCGATGCCCGCCGTGTTCCGTGCCGTCGTCCCGGAGCCCGTGGTCCGGCGTACGGCCCGGGCGGTCGAGTCCGAGGCCGGCGACCAGTCCGCCCAGTTGCGCCAGCGACTGGCCGGCCTTTCGGAGACCGAGACCGAGGAGGCGCTGCTCGAACTGGTGCGTACGCTCGCCGCCGCGGTGCTCGGGTACACGTCACCCGACGAGGTCGACACCAGCCACGAGTTCATGGAGATGGGCTTCAACTCCCTTACGGCGGTGGAGTTCCGGAACCAGCTTGCCGCGGTCACCGGCCTCCGCCTCGACACCACGGTGGTCTTCGACCACCCGCGCCCCCTGGAGCTGGTGTCCTATCTGCGGCCCCGGCTCGCGGCCGGGATCGCGTCCGCTCCCACCGACCGCCAGCCCCAGCCGCCGTCGGCCCAGGCCGCCACGTCGACGCCCGCGACTGCGCCTCCGGCGTCGCAGGCGGACGCGCCCGACACCCTCGGCTCCCTCTTCCGGGAGGCGGCGGCGCAGGGCAAGACCAAGATCGGCATGGATCTGCTGGTGAACGCCGCGCGGCTGCGTCCCACCTTCGAGGACCCGGCCGACTTCGAGGGGACCATCAGGCCCGTGCGGCTCTCCCGGGGTGCCGAGCACCCCTGGCTGATGTGCTGCTCCTCCTACATGGCGCTGGGCGGCGTCCACCAGTACGCGCAGCTCGCCGCCCCCTTCCGGGGCAGCCGGGACGTCGCGGCCCTGCCCGCCGTGGGGTTCGTCCAGGGTGAGAGCCTTCCGGCCACCCCGGAGGCGCTGTTCCGCCTCCAGGCGCGGATCGTCTCGGAGTACGCCGACGGCGCCCCGGTCGTCCTGGTCGGTTCGTCGGCCGGCGGAATGGTCGCCCACTCGGTGGCCGCCGCTCTGGAGAGCCAGGGCACACCGCCCGCGGGAGTCGTCCTGCTGGACACCTACCTTCCGGACAGCGCGATCATCGGCCAGTTCGAGAACACCATGCTCGACGAGATGTACGAGCGGGACGCCCTCGTCTCCATGGAGGGTGTCCGGATGTCCGCCATGGGGTGGTATCTGCATCTGTTCGAGGGGTGGAAGCCGCCGGAGAGCGCGGTTCCCAGCCTTCTCGTCCGTGCGGCGGAACCGATGGGAGAGGTGGACCCGGACGCGGCGGGCTGGCAGTCGGACTGGCCGGCCGACTCCGTGATCGACGTACCCGGAACCCACTTCACGATGGTGGAGAAGCAGGCGGGGACCACCGCACAGGCCATCGAGGACTGGGTGGCCAGCCTCTAGTGCATCACGCGCCCGCCCGCACCGACGGCCCGCGGGCGGGCGCCCCACGCCGCAGCCGAGGCCGGCGCGGCACACAGCTTTGACGCAGGGTTTTACCCAAGGCAGGAGTTAGGTGAGCACCATGTTGAACGGGTCCAGTGACTCGGGAGATTCCATCGCGCAGGCTGGACCGGGCCGTGGCGAGAGCCCTGAACCGCCCTCCCTCGGTCCGGACTTCCACGAACTGCCGGGCGTCGAACAGCGCAGGGTCCTCTTCGACCTGGTACGCGCACACGTAGCCGCGGCGCTGCGGTCCGGGTCGCCGCGCACTCTCGACGCCGGAAGTTCGTTCCTCGACCTGGGCCTTGACTCGCTGGCGGCGGTCACTCTGCACCGCGGGCTGGTCGCCGCCACCGGGCTCACCCTCGAGGTGACGCTCGCCTACGACCACCCGACCCCCGGCGAACTGGTCGACCACCTCCACCGGCGGATCGTGCCCGTGGCCACGGACGAGGCCGCCCCCGCGCGTGCCGTCGTAGGCTCGGACGACCCCATCGCGATCGTCGGGATGAGCTGCCGTTTCCCCGGTGGCGTCAACAGCCCCGAAGACCTGTGGAAGGTCGTCTCCGAGGGCGTGGACGCCATCACGCCGTTCCCCACCGACCGCGGCTGGGACCTGGAGGCGCTCTACAGCCCGGACCCGGACCGCCCCGGCACCAGCTACGCGACCGAGGGCGGGTTCATCCACGACGCGCCCGAGTTCGACGCGGAGTTCTTCGGCATATCGCCGCGTGAGGCGCTCGCCATGGACCCGCAGCAGCGGCTGCTCCTCGAGACCAGCTGGGAGGTCTTCGAGCGGGCCGGAATCGACGTGACCGAGCTGCGGGGGAGCCGCACCGCCGTCTTCACCGGCGCGGAGCACCACGACTACGGGCCCCACCTCCAGAGCACCAAGAGCGGCCTCGAGGGCTATGCGCTGACCGGCATCGCGGGCAGCGTCGCCGCCGGGCGCATCTCCTACACCTTCGGCTTCGAGGGCCCGGCGTGGACCGTGGACACCGCGTGCTCCTCGTCGCTGGTCTCCCTGCACCAGGCGGCGCACTCGCTGCGTCAGGGGGAGTGCGATCTGGCGCTCGCCACCGGCGTCGCCACCATGCCGACCCCGGGTGACTTCATCCTCTTCAGCCGCCAGCGCGGGCTCTCCTCCAACGGGCGCTGCAAGGCGTTCGGTGCCGAGGCCGACGGCACGTCATGGGCCGAGGGCGTCGGCGTCCTCCTGGTGGAGCGGCTCTCCGACGCCCGGCGCAACGGCCACGAGGTGCTGGCCATCGTGCGCGGCTCCGCCGTCAACCAGGATGGCGCCAGCAACGGTCTGACGGCCCCCAACGGGCGCTCCCAGCAGCGCGTCATCCGGCAGGCGCTGGCCAACGCCGAGCTGACCGCGGACCAGATCGACGTGATCGAGGCGCACGGCACCGGAACCTCGCTCGGCGACCCCATCGAGGCGCAGGCGCTGATCGCCACCTACGGCGAGAGTCGCCCGGAGGGGCAGCCGGTATGGCTGGGCTCCCTCAAGTCGAACATCGGCCACACCCAGGCGGCGGCCGGTGTGGGCGCCGTCATCAAGATGGTGATGGCCATGCGCCACGGCATCCTGCCCAAGACGCTGCACGTGGAGGTACCGACCCCGCACGTGGACTGGTCGTCGGGCGGTGTGGCGCTGCTCGCCGAGCAGCGCGCCTGGCCGGAGACCGGGCGGCCACGCCGGGCCGGTATCTCCTCGTTCGGTATGAGCGGCACCAACGCGCACGCCATCATCGAACAGGCCCCGCCGCAGGAGCCGGCCCCCATCACGGACGCCGACGCCGACGCGGACACGGCCTCCCAGCCCGTGTCCTGGCTGGTGTCCGCCAGGAGCGAGGAGGCGCTGCGGGCGCAGGCCGCGCGGCTGCGCGAGCACGTGGTGCGCCACCCCGACGCGAGGCCGGTCGACGTCGGATGGTCGTCCGCCGTGACACGAGCCGCGCTCGAACACCGTGGCGTGGTGGTGGCGTCCGACCGTGAGGGGCTGCTGCGCGGCCTCGCGGCACTCGCCGAGGAGACCGACGCGCCGGGCCTGGTCCTTGGCAGGTCCACGGCGCAGCGGGTGGCGTTCCTGTTCACCGGCCAGGGCGCCCAGCGGCTGGGCATGGGCCGTGAACTCCACGAGACCTACCCGCTCTTCGCCGACGTGTTCGACGAGGCGTGCGATTACCTGGAGGTCCGCCTCGGGACCTCCGTGCTCGACGTGGTCTTCGGCCCCGAGGACGACGACGCCGCCGCGACCGGTGACGAGCTCAACCAGACGATGTTCACCCAGGCCGGTCTTTTCGCCTTCGAGGTGGCCCTGTTCCGCCTGCTGGAGTCCTGGGGCGTGCGCCCCGACTTCCTGATGGGGCACTCGGTGGGCGAGATCGCCGCGGCCCACGTCGCCGGGGTGCTGTCCCTGGAGGACGCGTGCGCCCTGGTGGCGGCCCGCGGACGGCTGATGCAGGAACTGCCCGAGGGCGGCGCCATGGTGGCCGTCCAGGCATCGGAGCAGGAGGTGGCCGAGAGCCTGGAGGGCCGCGAGGACCAGGTGTCCCTTGCGGCGCTCAACGGCCCCACCTCGGTGGTGGTCTCCGGCGACGAGGACGCGGTGCTCGAACTCGCCGGCCACTGGGAGGCCCAGGGCCGCAAGACCAAGCGGCTGCGGGTCAGCCACGCGTTCCACTCCCCCCGGATGGACGCCATGCTGGAGGAGTTCGGCCAGATCGCCGCCTGCCTGGCGTACTCGGCCCCGGCCGTCCCGGTCATCTCCAACGTCACCGGCGATGTCGCGGGCGCCGAACTGGCCACCCCGGAGTACTGGGTCCGCCATGTGCGGGAAGCGGTCCGCTTCGACGACGGCATGCGCCGCCTCGCCGACCAGGGCGTGACGACGTGCGTGGAGCTCGGCCCCGACGCCGTGCTGACCGCGATGGGCCAGGACTGCCTGGACGCCGTCGGCGCCGACGCGGCCTTCGTGCCCCTGGCCCGCTCCGGGCGCGCCGAGGCCCAGACGCTGGCGGAGGCGGTCGCCACCCTGTACGCGAACGGCATCGGCGTGGACTGGGACGCGGTGTACTCCGGGCGCGGCGCACACCGCGTCGCCCTGCCGACCTACGCCTTCCAGCACAAGCGGTACTGGCTCGAGTCGGGCGGCGCCGTGACCGGCGACGCCCGGAGCGTCGGCCTCGGCAGGGTGGACCACCCGCTGCTCGGCGGCCTCACCGAACTGGCCGAGGGCGACCGTACGGTGCTGACCGGACGCCTGTCGCTGCAGACCCACCCGTGGCTCGCCGACCACGCCGTGGCCGGCGGAGTGCTCTTCCCCGGCACCGGATTCGTGGAGCTCGGCCTGCTCGCGGGCGCCGAGACCGGGGCGGGACGGCTCGGCGAACTCACCCTCGAGACGCCGCTCCTCCTGCCGGAGCAGGGCGGCGTCCGCGTCCAGCTCGTGGTCGGCCCCGTCGGCGAGTCCGGCATACGGCCGCTGGGCGTGTACTCGCGCTCCGACAGCGACGAGCCGGGGGAGGAGTGGGTGCGGCACGCCCAGGGCGTCCTCGAGGCGGACAGCGGCGCCGCGGTCACCGACAGCCTGCTGCAGTGGCCCGTCCCGGGCGCCGAGCAGGTGCCGATGGAGGGCTTCTACGAGGGCCTGGCCCAGGTCGGTTACGGATACGGGCCGGTCTTCCAGGGCCTGGAGTCGGTCTGGCGCCTTGACGGCGACGTCTACGCCGAGGTGGCGCTGCCGGACTCGGCCGCTCAGGAAGCCGGACGGTTCGGTCTGCACCCCGCCCTGCTCGACGCCGCTCTGCACGCCATGGAGATGGGCGACTTCGGCGGCGAGAGCGGACGCGTGACCCTGCCGTTCTCCTTCACCGGGGTGACCCTGCACGCGGTGGGCGCCGGACGGGTGCGAGTGCGGCTGCGCCCGCAGGGCAAGGACACGGTCGCGCTGCTGGTGACCGACGCCACGGGTGCGCCCGTCGCCTCGGTGGAGTCGCTGGTGGTGCGGGAGGTGGCGGCCGAGCGGTTCGCGTCAGGACCGCGCTCCACCGGCGGTGACGGAACGCTCTTCCGGGCCAACTGGGACGTGCTCGCCGCCGCCCGCGGCGGCGACCCGGCCGGGGTCGGTGTGTCCACGGCGGTGGTCGGCGCCGACCGGGCGCGGGTGGGCGAACTGCTCGCCGCCTCCGGTGTCGAGCACGCCGAGTACACCGGAGTGGACGCGCTCGTCACCGCCCTCGACGAGGGTGCCGCGCTGCCCGACGTCGTCTGGGCCTGGTGCGGTGCCGAGCCCGCCGGACCGGACGCCGGGGACATCGCCGACGCCACCCACAAGGCCACCCACCGGGCGCTGGCCCTGGTGCAGTCCTGGCTCGCCGAGGACCGGTTCGACGGATCCCGGCTGGTCGTGGTGACCCGCGACGCGGTCGCCGCGGGACCGGGCGACGGCGTCGCCGGACTGTCCAACGCCGCCGTGTGGGGACTGGTGCGCTCGGCGGCCACGGAGAACCCGGGCCGACTCCTGCTGGTGGACCTCGACCGCCACGCCGAATCGGCCACCGCGGCCGCCGGTCTGGTGACGACCGCGATGGCGGCGGGCGAGCGCGAGGTGGCGGTCCGCGCCGGCCAGGGGCTGGTCCCCCGGCTCGCCAGGAACGCCTCCGGGCGGGTGCTCGAAGCCCCCGCCGGCACCTCGGCGTGGAAGCTCGGCACCACAGGCGGCGGCACCCTGGACAACCTCTCGCTGCTGCCCGACCCCGCGGCGGAGGCGCCGCTGGCCCCCGGATACGTCCGGATCGCGGTGCGTGCCGCCGGTCTGAACTTCCGTGACGCGCTGATCGCCATCGGCATGTACCCCGAGGACAACGCCACCATGGGCGGCGAGGGCGCCGGTGTGGTCCTGGAGGTCGGCCCGGGCGTGACCGACCTGGCCCCCGGAGACCGGGTCATGGGCATGATCAACGCCTCGTTCGGGCCCATCGCGATCGCCGACCGGCGGCAGATCGTCCGCATGCCGCGCGGCTGGACGTTCGCGCAGGGTGCCTCCGTGCCGGTGGTCTTCCTGACCGCCTACATCGGCCTGGTGGAACTCGGCGAGCTGCAGGCGGGCGAGTCCATCCTGGTGCACACCGCCACCGGCGGTGTGGGCATGGCGGCCGTACAGCTCGCACGCCACCTCGGCGCCGAGGTGTACGCCACGGCCAGCCCCGGCAAGTGGGACACCCTGCGGGCGATGGGATTCGACGAGAAGCACATCTCCTCCTCCCGTGACCTGGACTTCGAGCCGCGCTTCATGGAGGCGACCGGCGGCCGGGGCATGGACATGGTGCTGGACTCGCTCGCCCGCGAGTTCGTCGACGCCTCCCTGCGGCTGATGCCCAGGGGCGGGCGGTTCCTGGAGATGGGCAAGATCGACGTGCGCGACCCCGAGGTCGTCGCCCAGGACCACCCCGGGGTGAAGTACACGGCGTACGACCTGGTCGCGGCCGACTACGACTGGGTCCAGCGGATGCTGGTCGAGCTGGTCGAGCTCTTCGACAGCGGTGCGCTGCACCCCATCCCGGTGACGGCGTGGGACGTGCGGCGGGCCCCGGACGCGGTGCGGTACATCAGCCAGGCCCGGCACATCGGCAAGAACGTGTTCACCATGCCCCGGACCCTCGACCCCGAGGGCTCGGTACTGGTGACCGGCGGCACCGGCGGCCTGGGCCGCGAGGTGGCACGTCATCTGGTGGCCGAGCGCGGGGTGCGCAACCTGGTGCTCGTCTCCCGGCGCGGGCCGGACGCGGAGGGCGCCGCCGACCTCGCGGCCGAACTGACCGAGGCGGGCGCGTCGGTGACACTGGCGGCCTGTGACGTGGCCGACCGTGCCTCGCTGGAGCGGGTGCTTTCCGGCATACCCGCCGACCACCCGCTGACCGCGGTCGTGCACGCGGCGGGCGTACTCGACGACGGTGTCATCGACACCCTGTCGCCGAAGCGGATCGACGCGGTCTTCGAGCCGAAGGTCGACGCGGCGTGGAACCTGCACGAGCTGACCCGGGAGACGGACCTGGCGGAGTTCGTGGTGTTCTCCTCCGTCGCCGGTGTGTTCGGCAGCCCGGGACAGGGCAACTACGCCGCCGCCAACTCGTTCCTTGACGCGCTCGCCGCACACCGGCGCGGCCTCGGCCTCCCGGCGGTCTCACTGGCCTGGGGCCCGTGGGACCAGGCCGGCGGCATGACCGGCACCCTCAGCCAGGCGGACATGGTGCGCATGGCGCGCGAGGGCATGGCGGCCCTGTCCATGGCGGGCGGTCTGCGTCTGCTGGACGCCGGCGCCATGAGCGAGGACGCCCTGCTCGTGCCGATGCGGCTTGAGACCTCCGCGCTCAGCGGCCAGACCGACATCCCCACCCTGCTGCGCGGTGTGGTCCGGGCGCGGAGCAAGGCGGCGGGCGGCGGAAAGACGACCGCTCCCGAATCGGCCAAGGTACGGCTGGCCGGTCTGGCCGGAGCCGAACTCGAGCGGGCGCTGCTCGATCTGGTGCGCGGCAGCGCGGCGATGGTGCTGGGGCACAGCGGCGCCCAGTCCATCGAGCCCGACCGCTCCTTCCAGAACCTCGGCTTCGACTCGCTGGCGGGCGTGGAGTTCCGTAACCGGCTGAACTCGGCCACCGGGCTCCGCCTCCCCTCCACGCTGATCTTCGACAACCCCACGCCCGCGGTGCTCGCCGAGTATCTGCGCGGCCGGGTGGCGACGGACGGCCCGGCCGAGCCGGACGTCGATCCGGAAGAGGCCAGGATCCGTGCCCTTCTGACGTCGATCCCGCTGGAGCGGCTGCGCCGCGCGGGTCTGCTCGACACTCTCACCGAGCTGGCGAGCGGCAAGGACCAGGCCGAGAAGGGCACCGAGGAGAAGGAGACGGACTCCATCGACGCGATGGACGACGACGACCTGATCGACATGATGCTCGGCGACCTCGACACCTGACGACCCGCGAGTCCCCCCGGAGACCTCCGGGGGGACTCGCGGTCCCGGCCCACGGCCCACGGCTCGCGGAGCGTCGGCGTCGTGGGTGGCTCCCACCCCAAGAGACTTCAAGAAGAAGAAAGGCTCAGTGAAACCCGATGACCGCAAAGGTCTTTGCGACGGAAGCGGTGCATGCGCTTCCCGAGTTCGAACAGAGGGCCCTGGCCATCGCCGAAGCCCTCCGTGAGCGCGGGGTCGGCGACGGCACCCGGGTCATGCTGAAGGCCAGCAACTCCGCCGGCTTCGTCGGGGTCCTCCTCGCCCTGATGCACGCCGGCGCGTCGATCGTCATGGTCGACCACCAGGAGCGGGCGGAGGCCACCCAGCGCATCTGCGACCGGGCCGGGGTCAAGATCTGTGTGGTCGACGACGACACCCCGATGCCCAAGAGCGGCCCGGCCCGGGTCACCGTCTACGAGCTGCTCATGGCGTCCATGGAGCAGACCCCCGCCGAGCGGCAGCTGTCCCTCGACACCTGGTGCGAGCTGCCCGACGGCCTGATCATGTGGTCCTCCGGATCCACCGGGGAGCCCAAGGGCATCGTCAAGACCGGGGCGAAGTTCCTGAAGAACCTGGAGCGCAACGCCCAGCAGGTGGGCCATCGTTCCGATGACGTCCTGCTGCCGCTGCTGCCCTTCTCCCACCAGTACGGGCTGTCCATGGTGCTCATCGCCTGGCTGGTGAAGTGCTCGCTGGTCATCGCGCCCTACCGACGCCTTGACCGGGCGATGACCATGGCGGGCACCTGCGGGGCCACGGTGGTCGACGCCACCCCGGCCAGCTACCGCAGCATGCTCAACATGATCGGCAGCAAGCCCGCCCTGGCGGACGAGTTGTCGGGTGTCCGGATGTTCTGCAGCGGGGCGGCCCCGCTGGACCCCGGCCTGGTCGCCGACTACGTCGAGCGATTCGGACTGCCCCTGCTTGACAGCTACGGCAGCACCGAGGCCGGGAACGTGGCCTTCGCGACCGAGGACAACGCGGTCGCCTGCGGGCGGGCCGTCGAGGGCCTGAAGCTGCGGATCGTCGACGACGAGGGCGCCGTCCTCACCTCCGGCGAGGTCGGGGAGATCCAGATCCACTCGCCCGACCTGATGGAGGGCTATCTGGCGGAGGACGGCACGGTCACCCCTGTCGACCCGGCCAGGACCGACTGGTACCCCACCGGCGACTTCGGCTATCTGGACGCCGGGGACAACCTCTTCGTCCTCGGCAGGAAGGCCGCGGCGCACCGCAACGGCCACACGCTCTACCCCGAGATCATCGAGCACAAGCTGGCCGCGGCCGGCTGCCTCGTCAAGATCGTCCCGGTCCCCGACGAACAGCGCGGCTGCCAGCTCGTCTTCTTCGTGGAGGACGAGCAGCGGCGCGAGCCGCGGCACTGGCGGGAGCCGATCACCTCCCTGCTGCCCGACTTCGAGCACCCCAACCGCATTCACGTCCTGGAGCGATTCCCCCTGAACCGAAACGGCAAGCCCGACAAACGACAGCTCGAGCAGCTGGCTCTCGACCTGGCGCCGCGAGCGAAGGCATGACGGAGCAGCAGAGCACCGAGCCGCAGGCCGCAGAGGTGCGGACATCCGATCCGGAGACCGGCCGCACGGCGATGGTCTTCCCCGGGATGGGGCCCTTCCGCTTCACCGATGTGGGCGAGTTCCTGCTGACCAACCCCCATGCCCGGCGCCGGCTCGCGATCGCCGACGAGGTGGTGGGGTACTCCGTGTTCGACCGGTACCGCCAGTCGGACGCCGAAGAGGAGGGGCAGTACACCGCGCACACCCAGATCGCCTTCCTGACGGTCTGTCTCTCCCTCGCCGACTGGGCGGAGGAGACGCTGGGAGAGCGGCCCGAGCTGTGCGCGGGACCGAGCTTCGGCCAGCGGGCCGCGGTGACCTACGCGGGGTCCCTGCCGTTCGAGGAGACCGTGCGGCTCACCGCCGAACTGGCGCGCTGCGAGGAGGAGTACTTCCGGCAGGAGCACCGTGAGGCGGTCACGCACTGCGTGATCCACACCCCGGAGGAGCGGCTTCAGGAGGCGCTGGCCGATCTGGATGCCGAGGGGGAGTGGCACGACGTCTCCGGCTACATCGACCAGGGCTTCTACCTCGTGTCCCTGCGCGAGCCCGTGCTCGACCGGTTCAAGAAGCGGATCGGCGAGCTCGGGGGGTACAACATGTACACCATGTGGCCGCCCGTGCACGCCCCGGCGTTCGGCGCCCTGCGCCGCAAGGCGGAGGAGGAGGTCCTCGGCACCTTCGAGGTGGCTGACCCCAAGCTGCCGGTCGTCGCCGACCAGAACGGCGAACTGCTGACCGGCGCGGACGGTGTGCGCACCATGCTGCTCGACACCTTCGACCACCCGATCCGCTGGCCGGACATGGTGGAAACGATGCGGGAGCAAGGCATCACCAAGGTCTGCATCGCGGGCCCGGACAATCTCTTCGGCCGGGTGAACCGTACTGTGGACAACTTCGAGGTAGTGGCCATCGACGCCCGCAAGGCGATGCGCCCACGGGTCCGGCAGAGGAGCGCCCGCCGGGCGAGGCGGTGATGGTGGGCGCTGCCCCCGGGCAGCGCCCACCATGTCATTGACCGATCGCTCCCAGAGCAAGCGTGCCCGCATGGCACGGGGGAGGAATTCGATCCGGAGGCCGCGCCGGACGCCGCGATGCGGCTGTTCCGGCGCCATGGCCACGAGGGGACGTCCACCGGCGACCTGGTGGACGAACCGGGCATCGCGCGGGCAGCCCGTACGGGACTCACGGGTCCGAGCGCGGACTGTATCCGGACGTGCTCGACCGCTTCCTCTCCGGTGCCGCGGAGCCGGGCTCGGCCGGCATCCGCGCGTCGCGGACACCGGCCCCGGACACCGTCCGGGACCTCCCGGACATCAGCGCGGCGGCCCCGAAACCGGACCCGCCCCAGGGCTGCTTCGCGGTCAACGCCACGCAGAGCACGGCGATTCCGACCCGGGGACCACGCTCCACAGCGCGCTGCGCCACGGACGATCCGACCCCTTCGCTCCTCGGTCTACCGCTTCGTGTACGTGATTCCCACCGGGTGCCACTTACCTGTGCGAATGCAAGGCGGGCAGGTGGGCCATGGCGGTGGTCCGGGCTGGTCGGTGCTGGGCGGCCGTGACCAGCAATTCCCTAGAGTCCTCTGTCCTCACTGGTCCGTGCCCCGCATGGCGTGCTGGGCTATGGATCGCCCACCCACCACAGGGAGATAGGTCCACATGCTCCTCACTGCCCTCCACGGGAGTGGCCCGTCGAGCTCTCGAATCACCATGCTCTGCCCCGACTTTCCCTTCGCCTACGACGACTGGCTGCGCCACCCGGCGGGCCTGGGCGGCGTCCCGGCCGACGCCGTGGGAACCGAGGTCGCGATCGTCGGCGGCGGGGTGGCCGGGCTGGTCGCCGCGTACGAACTGATGCGGATGGGACTGCGTCCGGTTCTCCACGAGGCGGGACGCCTGGGCGGCCGGATGCGCTCCGTCGGCTTCGACGGGTTTCCGGACGAGGTGGCCGAGCTGGGGGCCATGCGGTTCCCGCTCTCGGCCGCCGCGCTGTTCCACTACGTCCGCACGCTGGGCCTGCGCACCACGCCGTTCGCCAACCCGCTCAGCCCCTGCACCCCCATGACGGTGTTGGACATCGGCGGCGTCAGCCACTGGGCCCGGACCGAGGCCGATCTGCCGCCCGTCTACCGGGAGGTCGCTGACGCCTGGGACAAGACGTTGCGCGAGCATGCCGACGTATGGCTCATGCAGGAGGCGATCCGCACCCGGGACACGGCCACGATCAAGGCGATGTGGAACCGCCTCGTGCCGCTGCTGGACGACCAGTCCTTCTACGGCTTCCTCAGTTCCACGCCCGCCTTCGCCTCCTTCCGGCTCCGTGAGCTCTTCGGGCAGGTCGGCTTCGGCACCGGCGGCTGGGACACCGACTTCCCCAACTCGATGCTGGAGATCCTCCGCGTCGTCTACACCGAGGCCGACGTCGACCAGCAGGCCATCGAGGGAGGCTGCGAACAGGTACCGCTGGGCCTGTGGCGGCACGCTCCCGAGGGCCTCGCGCACTGGCCGGCCGGTACGTCGCTCGCCACGCTCCACGAAGACCGGCCCCGGCCCGCCGTCACCGCGCTGCGCCGTGCGGGGGAACGTATCGAGGTCACCGACGCCGACGGCCGGACGCGCGGTTACCGGGCGGTGGTCTTCACCGGACAGCACCGGCTGCTGAACAGCCGGGTCGCCTGCGACGACGCGCTGCTGCCCGGGCCGGTCCGGTCGGCGATCGAGCGCACCCACTACATGAGTTCCTCCAAACTGTTCGCGCTCACCGACCGGCCGTTCTGGCTGGACGTCGACGCCGCGACCGGGCGGGACGTGATGGGCATGACGCTCACTGACCGGCTGCCGCGTTCGGTGTACCTCTTCGACCAGGGGCCCGGCCGACCCGGTGTGATGTGTCTGTCCTACACCTGGAACGACGACTCGCAGCGGGTCGCCGCGTTGTCCGCCGAGGAGCGGTTGGAGGTCGTCCTGCGCTCGCTCGGCGAAATCTATCCGGGCGTGGACATCCGGTCGCACATCATCGCGCCGCCGGTGGCCGTCAGCTGGGAGAACGAACCCTGGTTCACCGGGGCCTTCAAGGCCAACCTGCCGGGCCACTACCGCTACCAGCGCCGCCTGTTCACCCACTTCATGCAGGATGAGCTGCCTGAGCACCAGCGGGGATTCTTCCTGGCCGGCGACGACGTCTCCTGGACCGGCGGCTTCGCGGAGGGCGCGGTCACCACGGCGCTCAACGCCGTGTGGGGTGTCGTACGTCATCTCGGCGGCGGCTCCCACCCGGCCAACCCCGGGCCGGGGGATGCGTTCGCCGAGCTCGCGCCCCTGGAACTCGACGAGTTCTGACCCGAAGGCACCACGAAGAAGCGGTCCCGTGTGCACCCGGCACACCGGACCGCTTCTTCCTGACAGATCCCTCAGTCGCGCTGCCGTGGTGTCCGGTCCGAAGTGGCCTGTGCGGCGGGGCGACGATGTCGAGGATGCTGCGGTACGTCGCCGGTGTCGCGCCCAGGACCGTGGCACCGCAGCGCTGGGCCAGGTGCAGAGTGTGGCCCAGCCGCGGGTACGCGTACGGCCCCGGCGGCTGACCGGCGGCGACGGGCTGAGCGGTGTGCCCGTGCTGCGCACCCTCGACGACGCCCTCGCCCTGCGGCACCGAGGCGGCCGACGTCACACTCGTCGGCCCCGCCCCGGTACCGACCGCTGCTCGGCCTTCTCGGGCCCCAGAACGCCGGGGCGGTTGCGGCGCATGGTGCAGAGTGGGTTCGCGCCCTCGTGGATCGTCACCCGCCCGTCCAGGACAGCGCGGACGGGCGTGGGCGGCAGGTGGTACAGCCGCTGGCGCCGAGGGCGTCGACACGGCTCAGCCGCAGGATCGGATGCGGGACGCCCGAGGAGCGCACCGGTCCAGGGCCAGCTTGTGCCGACCGTACACGCGCGGCGGCCGTACCGGGCCGGTCTCGGTGGCTTCGCCGTCGGCATCAGCTGCCTCGTCTGTGTCTCGGCCGGTTCTCAGGCCGGGCGCTTGGTGCCGGAGCCGACCGCGGCGAGGGTCAGCGCGGTGAGCACCAGGCCCTCGCCCACCAGCCACCGGCCCGTCAGGTCCACGGCCCCGCCGTCGGCCGCCCGTATGAGCTCGGGCGGCAGGGGCACCAGCAGCCGGACCGAGAACGTGCCGTGCTCCAGGCCCGCCGCTCCTGGCTCGCGGCTGAAGCGCAGCCGGGCGTCCTCGAAGCCGAGCGGTTTGAGGGTGAGGGGGAACCACACCTTGTAGACCGACTCCTTGGCGCTGAACAGCAACCGGTCCCAGGGGATGTGGGGCGCCGCGCTCGTCAGCCGGGCCAGGTCGGCCCGTTCCTCGGGCAGCGACACCGCGTCGAGGACACCGTCCGGCAACGGGCCGGCCGGTTCGGCGTCGATGCCGAGCCCCGCCAGATCGCGATCGTGGGCGACCGCGGCCACCCGGTAGCCGTCGCAGTGGGAGATCGCGCCGACCACCCCGGCGGGCCAGCAGGGCGCACCTGAGGGGCCCGGCAACAGCGGGGCCGCCGTGCGGCCGAGCGCGGCCAGCGACAGGCGGGCGCAGCGGCGTCCGGTGGCGAACTCCCGTCGCCGCTTGGCCACCGCCCGGGCCACCGCAGCGGCCTCCTCCGGGAACAGTGGCGGAGCCACCAACTCGCCGCGCACCTCGGTCACTTCGACAAGGTCCGGCAGCAGCCGGCGCATCAGCGGTGTCATCGGGCACCTCGCTGGGACAGGGCACCCCGGCGGGACAGGATCTCGCGCAGCAGCGGATCGGGTCGGCCGCGGGCCTGCCACGCGCGCGGGCAGCCCAGAGACACCTCGCGGTGCGGCACCCCGTCGCGCCAGGTGGTGCGGGGGACGTGGGGATGGCCGTAGACCACGGTGGCTGCCCGGTAACGGCGGTGCCAGTCGTGGTTGCCCGGCACCCACACCACCTGGGCGAACCGCTCGGCCAGCAGCCGCAGCGCCCACTCGACGTCCGCGGTCAACGCCCCGATGTCACCCGCGACGATCAGCCAGTCGGAGGGGTCGGAGGGGTGCAGATCCTTGACGGCCGCCCGGTTCTGCTCGTGGGCGACGTGCAGGTCGCTGACCGCGAAGAGCCGTCTACCCGTGGGGCCGCGTACTGCTTCGCCGTTGGAGATCCGCGGATTCGTGGTGCTGGGCATGCCGAACTCCTCGCTGCGCGTCCGGCGCCTCGATTCGCGTCCGGCGCTCAGATTTATGCCATCGGCCCACCCGTTCCTTCAACGCGTGACCGGCGTGCCGGGCCAAGGACAAGGGATTCGCCCAGACTCCCCGACGCGTGACCCCCCTGGACTCACGCGTCCTCGATAGTGGTGTGGTGTCTGCCTGAACAGGCAATGCTCCACAGTCGATACACAGAAGCAAAGAGAGAAAAGGGAATGGAAGCAGCGTGAGTGTGAGCCCCCATGACGACGGCCAGTGGTGCCGCCGGTTCCAACCGGTGCCCCCCGCCGCCCCCCGCCTGATCTGCTTCCCGCACGCGGGGGGCTCGGCCAGCTACTACGTGCCCGTCGCCAACGCCCTCGCCCCGCACGTCGACGTCGTCGCGCTGCAGTACCCGGGCCGCCAGGACCGGCGCAGGGAACCGCTGATCGACGACATCGGCACCCTCGCGGACCGCGTGCACGAGGCGCTGCGCGGCGAGGCCGACCGTCCGCTCACCTTCTTCGGCCACAGCATGGGCGCGCTCCTCGCGTTCGAGGTCGCTCGAAGGTTCGAGCAGGACGGTCGCACGTCCCCCGTACGGCTCTTCGTCTCCGGTCGGCGGGCCCCCTCCCGCCACCGCGACGAGAACGTCCACCTACGCGACGACGACGGGGTCATCGCCGAGGTCAAGGCCCTCAGCGGCACCGACGACCGGGTGCTCGGCGACGACGAACTCCTACGCATGATCCTGCCCGCGCTGCGCGGGGACTACCGGGCAGTGGAGACATACCGCTGCCCGCCCGGCGTCACGGTGGACATCCCGGTCACCGCCCTGGTCGGCGACAGCGACGCCAAGACGACGATCGACGAGGCGCGTGACTGGCATCGGCACACCACGGCCGACTTCGACTTGCGGATCTTCCCCGGCGGGCACTTCTACCTCAACGAACGCGCTGCTGACGTGCTGAGCGTCCTCAACGAGCACTTCGCGGCGCGGAGCGTCCCGGACGGGGTCTGAGCCGGAGCCGGAGCCGAAGTTGGAACGGCCCCGTCCGGCCCTCCGGCCTCCCCCTGTCGAACCAAACCCGCGCCCTTGAGCGCGGCGGCGAGTCCCGGGGGCGGCCGGAGGTCGACATCGTGCGGTAACAGCTCGTCAGATGTATCTCCACCGCCCGTCCGGAAACGCCGAGGGTGTCGACCATGGCCTGTGCAGCCCGTCGTCGGGACCAGCTCCAGTGCCGTCTGCCGGAGCGGGCTCTCCAGTGACAGACGAAGGACGGGGACTGTGCGGATTCAAGGGCGAGGCTGGGGCAGTGCAGGCCGAGCAGGTCAGGACAGGTGGTTGGCGTGGCAGATCAAGGGCGCATGCACTGAGACGACCCCTAGAATCCGCCCGGCCCAACGCACTTCACGAGCCCTCGGCACGCCCCGCGTTTTGGGAAACGACCAGATGTCGCACCGAGGTTGAAACAAGTATTGCGCATGTCCAGGACTTCCTCCTTAATGGGTTCGGCCAGCCCGAAGCGCCGAGAGTTGCATGCCCGGGATCCTGGATCGGCACAGGTGGCGATGGACCGGCCGGTTAGGAAGAGACGGAGGAACGCATAATGAGCGCGGAACTCGTGGAAATCCGAAAATCCTTGATGGAGCTGCGTGGCAGCCTGAACGCGCTGCGGAACGGCCAGGGCGACTCTCCGTACGTGCGCAGGCTGATGAATGATCTGGACCGTTTTGAGTTGAACATGGAGGACCCCGAATCGCGGGACCAGTTGGCCTCGATGACCGCCTCTGTGGCCACATTGACGCAGATGACCGTGGCGAACGTCGCCCACGACGTCGTCCGCGTACAAGAGAGTTTCGACCACAGCGTGGCCTGGCACGACGCTGACGACGAGGGGATCGGCGGCCATCGCCGCTGAGCGGCCGCCCGGCTCAGCGGCGATGGCCGCCGGGGCCGACAGCGGGGCGGCCGCTCTTCGTGGGTCACTTCACGAAGTCGGGCAGTACGCGGGGCGGCCAGCTGCCGACCGTGAAGACGCCCATCGCGTAGGCGCGGGAGACCAGCGTGGCGCGGTTGGGCGCCTTGAATCGGCGCAGCATCAGACCCACGTGGTATTCGACGCCCTGGCGGCTCAGGTACAGACGCGAGGCCAGCTGGATGGTCGATGCGCCGGTGGCGACCCCTTCCAGGATGCGGGCGTCGAGAGGCGTGAGGAGAGGCGTCGACTTCGCTGTCGGGGCCGCCTCGGACAGGTCGTCGTCGGGGGTCATCAGGACGACGACACCGGAGAAGGCGTCCCCCTCTCCCCGGATCGCTATGCCTGTCATCTCGGTCGAGAAGACCTGGTCATGGCCGCGTTTTGCGACCACTTTCTCCACGAATCTTCCGCCATGGCCGTCCGAGAGATGGCTGAAATGCTTGGTCAGGACGTTGCGGGCGCTCGGATGCAGCACGTCGTAGATGCTCTGCCCGCACACCTCCCGTGAGGGGCGTGCGACATGACGGAAGAAGTCGGAGTTCGCTGCTTCGATGTTGAGCTCGGCGTCGAGACTTGCCATGCAGGTGAAAGGGTGCGACCCGTTTGTCCGACGATTTCTGTGAGCAGTGTTTTGTGCGGGCAGGGGAAGGCCGTCGGCCATGGTCGGTCGGTCGGTCTTCTGGAGCATGAAAAACTCTCCCGAGTGTGGGCTGAACAATAGATCTGCAGCGGAATCGGCGCTGCAAACCAGTCGAATGATCGGATGTGCTATGTCTGTGCCGCTGGCGGTGATATCAGGGTTGGCTCGCTTCGCGAGTCAACGATTCACCTGACCCGCAGCGGAAAAACTGCGATGCCCCTGCGGGGCGGGCGGCCACGCACTGAATCTGCGTACTCGTCGGAGGGCGTCATCGGGTTGACCGGCACCGCGAGCGCGCTTGCTGCTCGCCGGCCCGGCTTCAGACGCCGACCGGAGCGGGCCGTCGGGGAGTGACAGATCGAGTGGCACGTGGTGCCGCTTCGGCAGATCCACTCCCGTATCGACGGCCGGGCCGCCCTGTTGTCGACATCTGCGCCGCCGTGGTGGCTGATCTGCATAATCAGAAAGGTAGGCGGTCAGAATGCGTCGATACTAGAGGTATCCGGTCAGAGTTGTTGCCCAAAAGGGCATGTCTTCCTGTCATGAAGGATCGGGCTGACTCGTGGCAGCGGACCTCGAGGACGTGGACGGTGTGCAGCACGGAGGGGCGGCGGGCCCGGGCGTGGCCTTGCCGGAGGAGACGGCCAGTAGAGCGGCACCGCACCCGCGGGCGGACTGCGTGTCGGTGCGGAACCGGCATGGGTCTTCGACCTCGACATGGGTCTTCGACCTCGACCAGAAGGTCCATGGCGGTGACTGTGCCGATGCCGCAGATCTCGGCGGGTGTGCAGCCCAGGGGGTAACCCAGTGTCCGGCAGCGCGCAGCCGCTTGGCCACCGGCCGCCACGGCCCGCCGCCCTGCCGGGCGCCGAGGATGAGGACGAACGTGGAGGGGGTTCGGGGCGTGGTACGGCTGTCTTCCCTCATCGGGGAACAGATCACACACGCGATGCGCCGGAACCCCGAGAAGTTCGCTCGCCGGAGATTTTTGAAGAGTCAGTTGTCGTCCACGAAGCGGTGGGACCAGCCGCAGTTGCCGCACCCGGCCGGACTCGGGGAAGAGCAGCCACGAGGTGTGTGGCGGACAGTGGAGCGCGGCGCTGGGAGGGTTGAGCGCGTCGGTCTCCCAGAGCGCGATGCCGTCGCTGGCCACCATGCCGATGAGGCGTTGCCGCACGCCAACGCCCATGTTGGAGTCCACCACCCCGGCCAGGCGGGATGGTGCCGCGCGTACGGCCGTCGGGCCACGACTGTGCGTCGTCCGCCTGCCCTAAGTCCTGCCTGTCCTGCCTCGCGATGTCAACCATGTTCAAGGACTCCGTTTCTGAACATCTAGTGTGCTGCTGCGTTGGAATCGTGACAGTTGTGAGCGGCTGTTTCGGCCCTTGCGGCTGGTAAGCGGCCAAGAGGGCCGCCCAGTTGAGGTCGCCGGGTTGCTGCGCGTCCTCTCTGGCTGCCTCTATGCGGTTGAGGGTGCCGCCCCGGTTGTTGGTGTTGTTGGCTCCGTGCACGCTCTGGAACCATGTGTCGTCGCCCAGCCTGATGCCGAGCATGGGCTTGGGGGCTGTGTACCCGTCGCTGTCCGTGGCACGGCCGATGACGTGGACGTTGCCGTCGTCGAGCGGGACGTCGTACGTGTCCTTGGCCACGATGACGAGGTCCGGGTGCCGCTGCCGATGTTGGGGGAGAACAGGTCGTCGTCGGCCTCGTCGAACGGCGTCTCGCACTTGGTCACCTCCCAGTTCAGAGGAGGCTCTTGGTCCCTTGCGGCGCACGGCCCTGGAAGTCCACCGTTTCGGGTTCGTCCGCGTTCTTGCCGAAGATCGGAGTACTGTTCACCTCCTGAACGGCCCACGAAGTCGGGGGCAGAGGCAAGGAGCAGCCCATCCTCCAGGTTTCCTCCCGGGTTCCGTGGCGGGCGGTCCCTGGGCGACCACAAGGACCTGCGGCAGCGTCGTGAGCACGGCCGGCGCCACGGCTCCCGCCAAGCCCTGCCGGGCGGGGGCCCGGCGTGGCCGGTACGGATGTTCATGGTGCCGGATGGTAACGAGGTCCGTTCAACGGCCAATCAACAACTGTTGAACGAACGTGGCCATGGGGCGTCATGGCCGACCGTCAGCCGAGCTCCGCCCACACCGCCTTGCGCGGCTCCGGCCCGACTCCGTGCCCCACCGGTCCGCGAACGCCGCCACCAGGGCAAGCCCCCGGCCCGACTCGTCGTCCGGCTCGGTCTTACTGGCTCCGACAAAAGCGGTTGATCATACGACGGTTGGCTTGTCGGCTCGCTGGTCTGGTGATGGGGAGGCGTCAGTCGCGGCCGTGGACCGCATCGGACGAACTGTGGTCGCTCATCGCGCCGTTGCTGTCTGAGCCTGCTCCGAAGCAGGTCGAAGGCAGACCGCGGATACCGGACCGGTGAGCCTTGTGCGGGGCCCTCTTCGTCCTGCACACCGGCATCCAAGGGGATTACCTGCCCCAGGAGTTGGGCTTCGGCCCGGGCATGACCTGCTGGAGACGCCAAGATCCCGGCCGTCGCGGGACGCGTCGGAAGGCTGCGCCGACGGCCCGGCGCCCTCCTGGCCGACTGCGGCTACGACCACGACAAGTACCGCCGCCTGCTCTGGCAGCGTGGAATCCGCCCCGTCATCGCGGAGCGGCTCACTGCTTCGCTTTGGCATCCATGAAAGTCAGCGGAAATGTCTCGCCGGAATCCGCGTAATGGTGGAACCGGCCGGCCCAGGACGGCTCCTGAAGGGCACGGACCTGGGCACGGGGGAGCGCCATATGCACATCGCGGGCGCCGTCCTGGTCGGCCGGGGTCGGCGCGATGTGCACGGTCCAGGGAACCACCATGGAGGTGAAGTCGTACCAGAAGGGGGTGCCTTGCCCGAAGTCGATGCTGTAGAAGGGCAGCTTCGACCAGTTGTTGATCGCGACCGTGCTGTCGAACGCGTCCAGAGCCATCGTGGTCATGACGCGCTTGAAGCGCCCCGCATCGCGTTCGGCACGGAGAAATGCCACTTCCTCGCGGATTCTCTCCTCCGTGTTCTCGGCATGAGCCGCACGGACCGTCACGGCGACCTCGCCGAGGGGGCGGGAGCGCAGTTCGGCCGAGGTCATCCTGGGCCGGGTATTGGTGACGGCGTTGCCCCAGTAGTCATCCGGTACGGCTCCGCCGGTGAACGAACGGAAGTCGGCGATGAGGCCGAGCCTTTCCTCGCTCGTGTCGGGGCGGTCCCGTAACGCGCCGAGGACTTTCCAGAGATGGGCGGTCAGCGCGTCATTGGTCGACACCCACTGCTCCGTGCCGGCGAGGTCGGCCATCGCGGCCACCTTGATGGTGGCCAGTTCAGCCGCCGTGAAGCGGGTGGTCACCGTCGTCACGCTGCCGAGGCTGCCCCGCAGGATGCGGCCGAGGAAGGCGGCCTTCTGGCCTCGCTCCATGACCGTGAGATGGGCGCCGCCTGTACCGGTGTCACCCGCGGCCGACGCGGCGAGCGCGTCGATGACTCCACGGTCGTGGCTGGGCTTGGGGCCCCCGAGGCCCCGGTGCTCGCGCGCCCAGCTCTCCAGGAAGCTCATATAGCTGGTCCCGTCGGCCACGGCGTGGTTCATCGTGAGGCCCAGAATGGAGCCGCCGCCTTTCATATGGGTGAGCTTCACCGTGAAAAGCGGCGTATCGCGGTCAACCACCCAGAACGGCATGGCGTGACTGAGATGGCGCTCCAGCCCCTTTTTCGCCGTGTGGCGAGGCCCGTAGTCCGGCATGGGCACGGATGCGTGTGCCTCGACGAAGCGCACACCGGCGTCGTCGCAGAGCACGCTGAGACCGCCGTCGGGATCCCTCTTCATGCGGCCCGCAAGGATCGGGAAGTTGCGCAATGTCCTGCCGAGGGAGGCGCGGAGCGCCTCGCCGTCGAGTGTCTCCCGGTAGAAAAAGACACGAGGCGTGTAGACCGTGCCGATGAGCATGTCGTAGACGCTCAGCCGTATGCGGTCACCGCTCGCCTCTCCGGCACGTACGGTTAACGTTCGCTTGGCGCCGCTCTTGGTGGCGGATGCCGTCATACTCATACGCTCTTTCGTCCGGACCGAACACGCTGTCGCGTCGACGCGTTGACCCTAAACCCCCGATCGTGAGCGGCCTCATGGAGTGGGACCGGGTTTAGGGAAACTCCCCGCATTCCGTCGAAGTCGATCTTTCCCGGGGGCCGTGGGCGTATTGCGGGGCGCGCCCATGGAGCAGGCCAACCGCCTCATCGAGCGGTCCGTGCAGGAGTGGGACCGCGTCAGCCGAGGGGAGGCAAGGGAGGGCTGTGCGGGGCGCGTTTGGTCCGTGACTGGTCCGGAAGCAGTGGTCAGCAGTGGGATTCCCGCAGGAGGAACTGGAAATCACCGAGCAAGACGGACTCGCTGATGATTTCGTCGTCGGGAGGCGCCTGACGGGCGAAAGCCCAGGTCAGGCGCCTCCTTTGCGCGTCTAGAAGAAGCCCAGCTTCTTCGCCGAATACGACACCAGTAGATTTTTGGTCTGCTGGTAGTGCTCCAGCATCATCTTGTGCGTCTCGCGGCCGATGCCGGACTGCTTGTAGCCGCCGAAGGCGGCGTGCGCCGGGTAGGCGTGGTAGCAGTTCGTCCAGACGCGCCCCGCCTGGATCGAACGTCCGGCGCGGTACGCGGTGTTGATGTCCCGCGTCCACACGCCCGCGCCGAGGCCGTACAGAGTGTCGTTGGCGATCTTGATGGCGTCGTCGAAGTCGTTGAACGACGCGACCGACACGACCGGACCGAAGATCTCCTCCTGGAAGATCCGCATCCGGTTGTCGCCCTCGAAGATCGTCGGCTGTACGTACCAGCCGCCCGCCAACTCGCCGTCGTACTCGATGCGCTGGCCGCCGGTGAGGACCTTCGCGCCCTCCTGCTGGCCGATGTCCAGATAGGAGAGGATCTTCTCCAGCTGGTCGTTGGAGGCCTGGGCGCCGATCATCGTGTCCGTGTCCAGCGGGTGGCCCGGCTTGATCAGCTCGGTGCGGGCGACGGCCGCCTCCAAGAACTCGCTGTAGTTCCCGCGCTGGACGAGCGCCCGCGAGGGACAGGTGCAGACCTCGCCCTGGTTGAGCGCGAACATCGTGAAGCCTTCGAGGGCCTTGTCGCGGAAGTCGTCGTCGGCCGCCCAGACGTCGTCGAAGAAGATGTTCGGGCTCTTGCCGCCGAGCTCCAGCGTGACCGGCTTGATGTTCTCCGAGGCGTACTGCATGATCAACCGCCCCGTCGTGGTCTCGCCGGTGAACGCGACCTTCGCCACCCGCGGGCTGGACGCCAGCGGCTTGCCCGCCTCGACGCCGAAGCCGTTGACCACGTTCACCACACCCGGCGGCAGCAGGTCGCTCACCAGGCTCAGCCACACGTGGATCGATGCCGGCGTCTGCTCGGCGGGCTTGAGCACCACGGCGTTGCCGGCCGCGAGCGCGGGCGCCAGCTTCCACGTCGCCATCAGGATCGGGAAGTTCCACGGAATGATCTGCGCCACCACACCGAGCGGCTCGTGGAAGTGGTACGCCACCGTGTCGTCGTCGACCTCGCTGAGCGTCCCCTCCTGCGCGCGGATCACCCCCGCGAAGTACCGGAAGTGGTCGATGGCGAGCGGAATGTCCGCCGCCAGCGTCTCCCGCACCGGCTTGCCGTTCTCCCAGCTCTCCGCCACCGCCAACTGCTCGAGGTTGGCCTCCATACGGTCCGCGATCTGCCGCAGGACGGCCGCGCGCTCACCGGGGGACGTACGCCCCCACGCGGGCGCGGCGGCGTGCGCCGCGTCGAGCGCCCGCTCCACGTCCTCGGCCGTACCCCGGGCGATCTCCGTGAACGGCTGCCCGTTGACCGGGCTCGGGTTCTCGAAGTACTGCCCCCGCGCCGGCGGCACGTACTCGCCCCCGATGAAGTGGTCGTACCTGGCCTGATAGGACACGACCGCGCCCTCGGTACCGGGCGCCGCGTAACGGGCCATGTGACTGCCTCCCCGGACACGCTGCCCGCCGTTGGGCAGCTCTCGGCGGGAGCGTACGGAGGGCGAGGTTGCAAGTACGTTGCGTGCCGCCCGTAGTGGCCGGGGCTCCGGTGGTGGGCCGTACGCCGTGCCGCGGACCTACGGTCGCTGCGTGGATCGCAGCGTGGGGTCGAAGCCCTCCGCCGCGAGCTCCTGGTCGAGCAACCGCACGCGGGCCGCCACCGGCGGTGTCGGGCGCACCGCGGCCAGCGCCCGCCACACCTCCACGTCGTCCTCACCCCACGGCGTGTGCGCCCAGTCCGACAGGAGGTCAGGGTCGCCGCGGACGATCAGCGCCGCCCGCATCTGGTCGGCGAGCCGCCGCCGCAGCCGCACCACCGCGGGCGCCTGGGCTCCCGGCAACAGCGGCCCCGCATAGACGGAGAACGCCGCCGTCACCGCTCCGCATCCCAGTCGCCGCTCCACCACGTCCACATCCGACGTGACCGGCACCGCGAGGCGGTACGGCCGCGACCGCAGCACCTCAGGCCCAAGCACCTGCCGCAGCCGCGTCAGCTCCGCCCGCAACGTCACCGGCGTCACCGCCTCGTCCTCGTACAGCGCGCACAGCAGTTCGTCGCCGGTGAGGCCCTCGGGGTGCCGGGCCAGCACCACCATGATCTCGCTGTGTCGTCGGCTCAGGCGCCGCTTGCGTCCGCCCACGAGCACCAAGGCCTCTTCCCGGCCGAGCGCCGTCAGCTCCAGGGTGTCCGCGGGGTCCACCTCGGGTGCAAGCAGCGCCAGTTGGGACTCCGCGGCCCGCGCCACGGCCTGGACGAACGCCAGGCTGTGCGGATGCGCGAGGCCGTCCCCGCCGGTCACGTCGACAGCCCCGAGCAGCCGCCCGGTGCGCGGGTCGTGCACCGGTGCGGCCGCACACGTCCACGACTGGACCTCCCGGACGAAGTGCTCCGTGGCGAACACCTGCACCGGCCGGTCGACGGCCACAGCCGTCCCCGGTGCGTTGGTCCCCATCGCCGACTCCGCCCAACGCGCGCCCGGCACGAAGTTCATCCGTCCTGCCTGCGCCCGGGTCGTGGTGTGCCCCTCGACCCACAACAGCCTGCCGTGCGCGTCGCACACCGCGAGCAGATGCTCGCCGTCCTTGGCGAAGCCGCCCATCAACTCCCGGAACAGCGGCATCACCCGTGACAGCGGATGCTCCGCCCGATAGGCGCCCAGGTCCCCGGCCGTCAGCTCCACCGACGCCCCGGTGCCCGCGGGGCTGACCCGGGCCCGTGCGGAACGACGCCACGAGTCGGCCACCGCGGAGCGCACCGGGCGGGCGACGGTACCCGCCGCGGTGAACCGCTCATGGGCCCGACGTATCGTGCGAACCCGCTCGGCGGGGTCGGCGCCGGGCTCGAGGGCCACCCATGGATCGGTCAAGTCGGCCTCCCGGACGGTGATGACGGCGATGACAGCGGCGCGGTGCTGCCATCGTCACCCCGGGAACAGAAGCCGACAAGCGCCCGCGCGCCCCCGGCGGCCGGTCTTTCGCGGTCGTCAGCGACCGTCAGACGGAGTTGACCATGCGGATGTAACGCGACCAGTCCCAGTAGCGTCCGGGATCCGTGTGATCGGTGCCGGGCACCTCGACGTGGCCGATGATGTGCTGACGGTCCTTGGGGATGGCGTACTTGTCGCAGATCGCCGCTGTGAGGAGGGCGGACTGCTCGTACATCGCGTCGGTGAAGTACTCCGGTTGATCCACCCATCCTTCGTGCTCGATGCCGATGCTGCGCGTGTTGTAGGTCCAGTTGCCCGCGTGCCAGGCGACGTTCCGCTCGCTGACGCACTGCGCGATGTGTCCGTCCGTCGAGCGGACCACGTAGTGCGCGGACACCTTCTTCGCCGGGTTCTTGAAGATGGCCAGCGTGTCGGCGTACGTCTCCTGGGTGACGTGTACGACGACGTAGGCGATGGGGTAGCTGCTGGGGCGGTTGGAGGCGGTGTAGTTCGAGGAGCTGGCCGGTGCCCACTCGACGGGCGGGTAGGCGGCCGCGCGTCGTGTCTTCGCCACGGCGTGGGGGGACGTCAGCAGTGCCGAAGGGACGGCGGCGAGAGCCGCGCCCTGGAGGATGCGACGCCTGCTGGGCAGGAGTCTTGCCGGGCGCGGCGCCGGTGGTCGAGCGCTGTCGCCCGGCGCGTCCGGCGTCTGGTGCGCAGCTCGTTCACTTGCTTGATCCATGGCTGTTCTGCCTCTCGGTGGGGGGAGTGGCTCGACTGCGCGGTGTGCGCGTCTCAGGGAGCGTGGAAGGCCGGATCTTGCAGGCAGAGCTTCATATCTCGTGGCGCGCGGCATGGCCGCGACGGCGCGGCCGCTCCTTGCGGAGCCTCGCCACGCACGTGTGGTTCGTGTGGGGATCGTTCGCCACGGTCGTTTGCACAGTGTGAGTGGCGAGCCGAGGCACGTCCAGATTGCTGAAGTCGAAATCTTGTGCGGGTTGTTGGGGGAGGCCGCGCTCGGTGGGCGGGGCGGGTTTGGTGCCTGGAGTCAAGGGGGCGTGCGGAGCGACTGGGATGTACGGACCGGACGCGGTGCCGGGAGTTGTCACGGCGAGGCGCGGTGCACCGCTGGCCGTCCAGGTGTCGCCGTCCGGCCCGGGGCGGATGTCGAGCAGGGGCGAGGTGTTCATTGGGTGGTGCTCCGCTCTGGGCCGTGTGGCTGTAGGTCGCGCGTGCGGTCGGTCTATGGCGTGCGACGGGCCCGGTTCATTCGGTAGGTCCGGTTCATGCGGTGAATCCGGTTCGTGCGGCGGGCCCGCACGCGCCGTCGCGGGCACGAGGGTGACACTTCCAGCCAGGCCTTGGCGGAGCTGACGCGCCGCCCCCGGCTTGATTTCCCCTGACGTGTGAACTCCCGATGCGTGCAACCGCGAGGTGTGAATTCTCGACGTGCGCAACCTCGGCATGCGAATTCCTGGCATACAAATCCCCCGATCACCGTGGCCTCGCCCCGCCGTCCGCGGAGCGCCCGGCTCACGTGAATCACCGTACGGGCATGGGCGATTGAGGTGGAAGTGCCCGCAGCGCATCTGTGTACGGCACGGTGGCTGTGGAAAACCTGACCACTCGTGTGGGGGACAGGGAGACAGAGGTCCGCCCCACGTCTGGACGGAGCATGCCGGGGAGGGCAGGGATGCGCTACGCGGGGACATTCCATACCGGGGCGTACTGAAACGGCCCGGCAGCGGACGCTTGGAGGGCCGGGTGTCGGCCGGACCTCGCCCGGCCGGATCCGATGGGGCTACGCCACCCCCGCCGGATCGTCGAGTACCGCCCGCACCACAGCGTGCGCCGCCCCCAGCAGCGGCCCCTCCGAGCCGAGGCGAGAGACGGCGACGGCACAACCAGGGCCTGCGGTGCGCTGCCCCAACTCGGCTTCCAGACAGGGCAGCAGCCACGGGGCGAGACGGGACAGGGCGCCGCCGAGCACGATCGTCCGGGGGTCGAGGAGGTTGACGGCGCCGGTGAGCGCGATCCCCAGCGCGGTCCCGGCTCCGCGCAGCGCCCCGAGAACCCCTTCGTCGCCAGCGGCGGCGCGTTCGACGAGGAAGCTGACCCGGTCCGGCCCCGGCGGCAGCCCCGCGGCGCGCAGCACCGCTTCCTCACCCGCGTACCGCTCCAGACACCCGCGTCCGCCGCAGGCACACGTCGGCCCGTCAGGGCGGACGGGCACGTGCCCCAGCTCGCCCGCGAAGCCCCGGCTGCCGCGCAGCAGCATTCCCTCGACCACGAGCGCCGCGCCGATGCCGATCTCCGCGGAGACGTGCAGAAAGTCGTCCGGCGCGCCGTCGCCGAGCCACAGCTCCGCCAGGGCACCGAAGTTGGCTTCGTTGTCGACGATCAGGGGCAACTCCGACGCCAGGAGCGTGCCGATGTCGGCGTGGTGCCAGTCGAGGTTGGGGGCACGTACAACGGTGTGGCTGTCACGGGCGACCAGGCCGGGCACCGCGACGGCCAGACCTGCCGGACGCAGCCCTTCCCGCTCGGCGTTCTGCGTGACCTCGCGGATCAGGGAGGCGAGGTCCGCGAGCACGGGCTCGGGCGCGCGCCCTCGGTTGCCGACCTGTCGCTGCGTACGCGCGCGTACGTCACCGCGCAGGTCGACCACGCACACGGAGAGATGGTCGACGCCTACCTCCGCTCCGATGCCGACGGGCCCTCGTGCGCTGACTGCCAGTGCGGAACCGGGGCGGCCCACCCTGCCGGGCCGCTCAGGGCCCAACTCCTCCAAGAGCTCCGAGCGGACCAGTTCGTCCACCAGCGTGGACACGGCTGCCCGCGTCAGGCCGATCCGGGAGGCCACGGAAGCACGCGACAACGGCCCGTGCGCGGCGAGCGTGTGCATCACGCGCGCGAGGTTGCGGCGACGCATGCCCTGCTGAGTGTCGGGCAGCCGAGCACCGGGCGCTCCGGCGGGAGTCGTGTGGGGTGGTGCGCTCATGCTGGGGCGTCCCCGTCCAGCAGGGGAGCCGCGTCGCGGAGTACGTCCGCGATCCTGGAGAGCGCGGCTTCGTCCCGGTCCACGGCGTCGAACACCTGCCCGCGTGCGGTGTTCCAGCGGCGTGCGACGGCCGCCGGGTCCTCGCCCGTCAGCAGGCCGGCGGCCTGCGCGGCGGCGCCGAGCGCGACGAGTTCACGGGCGTCGGGAATCTGGACGGGGCGGCCGGACAGGCGCCGAACGGTCTGTTGCCACGCGGTGCCGCGTGCTCCGCCGCCGATGAGGAGCAGCGGCTGCGAGCGGTCCGCGTCGGCGTCGAGGACGGCGTCCAGAGCGCCCAGGAGCGCGTGGACCGCCCCGTCGTAGGCCGCCTGCAGGATCTGGCCCGGTGTCGTGTCGTGGCGCAGCCCCTGCAGCAGGCCCGAGGCGTGCGGCAGGTCCGGGGTGCGCTCGCCGTCGAGGTACGGAAGCAGGGTGACGGACCCGCCGGACTCCACAGCGTCGCGTCCCAGGCCCAGGAGCGTGGCCACGCGGTCGACGGCCAAGGTGCAGTTGAGCGTGCAGGCGAGCGGCAGCCAGGCGCCGCGCGCGTCGGCGAACCCGGCGACCGTGCCCGTCGGATCCGTACTGCGGTGCTCTGAGGCCGCGTACACCGTGCCGGACGTGCCGAGACTGAGCACAGGGATGCCGGGGCGCAGGCCGAGTCCCAGGGCGGCCGCCGCGTTGTCACCGGTGCCGGGCGCGACCAGTGTGCCTTGGGAGAAGGGCAGTTCATCACCGCTGCGTACGGTGCCGACGACCTCTCCGGGGAGCGCTACGCGGGGCAGCGTCGCGGGGTCGAGGCCCACGATGCCGAGGATGTCCTCGTCGTAGGACTCGGTGGCGGACGCCCACCAGCCGGTGCCGGAGACGTCGCCCCGGTCCGTGGTGCCGGAGCCGGTGAGGCGCTGCGTGAGGTAGTCGTGGGGGAGCCGCACGGCGGCGGTCGCGCGAGCCGACGCCGGCTCGTGCTCGGCGAGCCAGGCCCACTTGGTGACGGTGAACGACGGCCCGGGCACGCTGCCGACGCGGTCGGCCCACGCCTTGGCGCCGCCCAGTTCCTCGACGAGCCGCCGGGCCTGCGGCGCGGACCGCACGTCGTTCCAGAGCAGCGCGGGGCGCACGGGCCTGGCGCGCTCGTCGAGTGTGACGAGGCCGTGCTGCTGTCCGGCGACCGACACGGCGGCGGCCTCGCGTGCGTAGGTGCCGCACTGACGCAGCGCGTCACCCAGGGCGCTGAACCACTGCTCCGGATCGCTCTCCCGCCGCGAGCCCGAGGTGACCGTGTGCGGTGCCTGACCGCTGGCGACGACCTGCCCCGTGGCCGCGTCGACGACCAGGACCTTGGTGGACTGCGTGGAACTGTCCACACCGACGACAAGGGGACCCTCGGCTGCTGGCGCTGACGACATCGGTTCCTCCGTTTCCGCTGCTCTGCGCTTCTCGGGAGTGCCGGGCTCTCGCCCAGCACACGGTCCGTCCCGCCGGGACGTGCCCACCCCTGGGAGGTGTCTTCTGCCCCGGGGCGTACGCGCGCAGAGATACCCGCCCCGGGCGCACCCGCTCAGAAATACCCGATGCGGGCCTCGGCCTTCTCAGCGGCGCGTGAGGATACTAATTTGTCAATCGCCATGACGAAATAGTCCCGGAGCCGTCGAGGAGCCGCACATGAGCTACCAGCCCACCCCGGAGGACAAGTTCAGCTTCGGCCTGTGGACCGTCGGCTGGCAGGGCCGGGACCCCTTCGGCGAAGCCACCAGGGCGCCGCTCGACCCGGCCGACGCGGTACGCCGCCTGGCGGAAATCGGTGCCTACGGAGTGACGTTCCACGACGACGACCTCATCCCGTTCGGTGCCTCAGAGGCGGATCGCGCCACCCATGTGAAGCGTTTCCGCGCGGCCCTGGACGCCACTGGACTCGTCGTCCCGATGGCGACCACCAATCTGTTCACACACCCCGTCTTCAAGGACGGCGCGTTCACGGCCAACGACCGGGACGTCCGCAGATACGCGCTGCGCAAGACGATCCGGAACATCGACCTCACCGTCGAGCTCGGCGCGCGCACCTACGTCGCCTGGGGCGGCAGGGAAGGTGCCGAGTCCGGCGCGGCCAAGGACGTGCGCATCGCACTCGACCGGCTGAAGGAGGCTTTCGACCTGCTCGGCGCCTATGTGGCGGAGCAGGGGTACGACCTGCGGTTCGCGATCGAGCCCAAGCCGAACGAGCCGCGCGGTGACATCCTCCTGCCCACCGTGGGACACGCCCTCGCGTTCATCGAACGCTTGGAGAGGCCCGATCTCTACGGCGTCAACCCCGAAGTGGGCCACGAGCAGATGGCGGGCCTGAACTTCCCGCACGGCATCGCGCAGGCCCTGTGGGCGGGCAAGCTCTTCCACATCGACCTCAACGGCCAGAGCGGCATCAAGTACGACCAGGACCTGCGGTTCGGCGCGGGAGACCTGCGCAGCGCCTTCTGGCTGGTCGACCTCCTGGAGAGGAGCGATTACGACGGGCCGCGCCACTTCGACTTCAAGCCGCCGCGCACCGAGGACGACGCGGGCGTGTGGGAGTCCGCCGCGGGCTGCATGCGCAACTACCTGATCCTGCGCGAGCGCGCGACGGCGTTCCGCGCCGACCCGGACGTGCACCAGGCACTGCGGGACGCGCGTCTGCACGAACTGGCGAAGCCCACGGCCGACGACGGCCTGGCGGCACTGCTCGCCGACCGCGGCGCCTATGAGGAGTTCGACGTGGCAGCGGCGGCCGCACGCGGGATGGCCTTCGAGCGGCTCGACCAGCTGGCCATGGACCACCTGCTGGGAACGCGGGGCTGACGGCCGGCTCGCATGGGCGTGGGGTGCCGGAACCGTCTGTTCCGTAGCCCGTGTGTGTATCAACTCCCGCGCGGGGGTCGCGTCATGACCGGTTCGAGGTGTCTCTTTACGGTATGACCATGCCGCCGGTACCGCCTCCTCCTCGTCCGCCCGGTGATGTCCCCCCTGGAGGCGGTGGCTTCGGCCCACCTCCAGGGAGTGGCGGTTTCGGGCCTCCGGGCGACGGCTTCGGTTCGCCGCCCGGTGGGTACGGGCCACCTCCCGGAGGCGGCGGGTGGCAGCCGCCGCCCGAGGGGAGACCGCCCGGGCGGCGCAACGGCCTGTTCATGCTGCTCGCCGCCCTCGTGGCGGTCGGGGTGATCGTCGTCGGGGTCCTCGTCGCCACCGCGAGTGACGACTCCCCTGACGACAAACGGCCTTCGGAGAGCACCAAGGGCAGCGAGACCCGCCCCACACCCTCCCTGAGCATCCCGACACAGATCCCCACGCGCCTGCCGAGCGACTTCCCCAGTCAGCTCCCCACAGGGCTGCCCACGGAGCTGCCCAGTGACTTCCCGACGCTGCCCACAGGGCTGCCGAGCGACCTCGAGTCGCTCCTGCAGACACCCGCGGGCAACGAAGCACCGTGAAGGCCCCGCAGTCCTGAGACCAGGGCGGCTACAGGGCGCGGGGGAGCCGCACGTACGTCACGGAGGTCTCCACGCCGCTGTCGACGAGGCGGCCGTTCTTGTCGAACGCCTCGGGGCCGTCCGTCATCCCGAAGTCGTTGTCATTGATGAGGGCCAGCGTGCGGCGGTCGACCAGGGCCACCCCTTCGATCTTGCCGGGCACCCCCTTGAGAGCACCGAGGTTCACGACCAGGCGCTTGCGCAGCACCGGTACGCCTGCGGCCCGGGGGTCGTCGAGCTGCTCCAGGGAGGGGCGCGTCGCGGCGTTGTCCCACTTCTTGCCGAGGATGTTCGCGCGCCGGTCCAGGCGCACGAGCTGCAACCGGGCCGCCTTGTCGGTGCGCTCCTCCACGAGCAGGCGATCGCGACCGACGGCCACGAGGGAGGAGATCTTCAGCTCGGACGTGTCGTCCTCCCCGGGGTCCACGACACCCACCGGGTCGAAGCGGTACGCGTACTCGGCCGTGATCGCCTGCTTGCCCGGGGAGAAGCGAAGGAGCCGGACCGTGCGCGAGCCTTCTCCCGCTTCCTGGTCCGGCAGCGACAGCGGGCTCTGCACGGCCATCACCAGGTCGCCGCCGGGCAGTAGCGCGAGTCCTTCGAAGCCGCGGTTGACCTTCCGGTGCAGCAGCACTCCCGGCAGCGCCTCGGCCACCGGATAGTCCGCGCCGCGCAGCTTCAGCCCCTGGGGGACGTAGCGCTTGATGACCTTCCCGCGCGCGGAGACGTGCACCAGCGACGGTCCGTACTCGTCGACCAGCCAGAAGCTACCGTCCGCAGCGCGGACGATGCCCTCGGTGTCCAGGCCGTTCGGGTCGTAGGTGAGCGGCTTGGAGGCGTCGTAGGAGTACGGGGCCTCGTCGCGCCCCTCCTGGTTGGGCAGCCCCGTGACAGGCTTCCCGGAGCGCGTGGTGATCGGCAGGGCGTCGATGACCTTCACCGAGCGCCCGGACACTCGGATCTTCACGATCGCCGGGTCGAAGCCGGGGACGGGGAAGGTCCGGCGCTTCTTGCCGTCGACCTTGATCTGCCCGTTCGGACCCCGGTCGGTGACCGTCCAGAACTCGCCCTTGCGACCTGCCGGGTAGATGTCGCTGCCTATGCCCCCGAGATCGACACCACGGTCGTTGCGTACTGTGCCGGGCAGCAGACGGTTGCTGAATTCGCCCAGAGGGATGTCGCCCAGCGTGGCCTGGGAGGTGACGCGTGCGGCACCTCCCTGGTGCCCGGAGTCGGCGGGGGCGCCGATGGCGGTGCCGCTGACCGCGAGAGCGGTGAGCAGGGCGAGCGGCACGCCGACAGCGGTGGATCGACGGACACGGCGCTGACCGGCGACGGGCGCGGACATCGGAGCCTCCTGGGGCACGAGATCGGTACTGGCGCCACCTTCAGCCGCCCTCACGAACGCCAGGTGTCGTGAGAGTGAACCACTAGGAGGCCTGTGGATGAATCACGTGCTGTTCGTGCAGATCGCGTGCCGAGACCCGCATCCCGAGGTCCGCGTTCCGAAGTCCGGCGGCGTGCCCGGTCCCGGTGTGCTGCCCGGGGCCGGGCGTCCGTGACGCGCCGACGGCGCCTCCCGCGAGGGGCAGGAGGCGCCGTCGGACATCACCAGCCGATCAACAGCGGCGGGACACCTACCTCGTCATCCCCTTTCGTCTGGATCCGCTCGGCTGCACCGGCGTCTCCACGGTCCTTGACGTCGTGACCTTGCTCAATCCCTGACCGGGGCGAGTGCGCGTCCCGGTGTTCCCGGCGCACACGGCGCACCCCGTGGATACGCCGGTGTCGCCGTACACGTTTCAGCCAGCTGAACCGGCACCTCGGGCCGGAGAGGTCACTCGCCGCCCGTCACCACGGCCAGGGCGGTCGCCGGGTCGTGGGCCGCCGGCCCCGCGGGCATCCACCGACCGCGCTCCTTGCGGTACGGCCACCAGCGGCCGTCGTGCCCGTGGCGGAGCTGGGCGTCGGCGCCGACGACCGTCCAGTGGTTGCGCGCGGCCCGCAGCGTCGGCTGCTCGTCCTCGTCCCACGCCGCGTCAAGCGCGGCACGCGCGCGTGCCAGGGCCTCGCCCTCCGGAGCCCACTCCTCCTCCAGCACGGCGAGCGCGGCCCGCCCGCCGTACTCCCAGGCCCGTACGGCACGCGCGAGCCCGTTCCCGTCCCTGCCGGAGCCGTCGGCGAGCCGGGCGCCGATCGCCGCGGGCGCGGCCGTCGCGAGCCGCACGGCGTCCTCGGTGAGCGCCAACTCGGTCTCGACGGGCATCGCTTCGTGCCCGGGAGAGAGGGCCTCGGCCAGCAACCGGTGCGCCTCGGCCGCCGCGCGGGCCGCGAGGAAGGCGAGCGCCGGTACGTCGACACCGGGCGCCGGCTCCGTCTCAGTGTCGAGGGACGGCGGCAGACCCGGCTCTGCGGGCAGCGGAGGCAGTTCGGGAAGCGGAGGCAGGATCAGCCCGTCCGCGTACGCCTGGGCGGCGTCCACGCCCTCCTGGACGGTGTCGGCGGACTCCGCCCGGGCAGGCTCTTCGAGGTCCATGTGCGCGACGCTGCGGACCTGTAGCTCGTCGAGGAGCTCACGCTCGCCGCGGCCCCGCATCAGGAGCAGGACGAACGGGTCCTGGTCGAGCAGCCGCGCCACTTGGTAGCAGAGCGCGGCCGTGTGGCCGCAGTGGTCCCACGCCTCACAGTCGCACTCGGGCTCCAGGTCGCCGATGCCCGGCAGGAGGTCGACGCCCGCTGCCGCCGCGTCCTCCACCAGATGGGGCGGCATGTCCCGGTCGAGCAGGGCGGCGATGTGCCCGGCCCGCTCGACGGCCATGTCCAGGAAGCGGTCCCAATCCTCCGGGCTCAGCCGCTGCAGGAGGACGTCCGAGCGGCGCGGTGTGCCGTCCTTGTCCTGGACGACCGCCGTGATGCGGCCGGGGCGTACGGAGACCGCGCCCACGGCTCCCGCGCGCGCCAGCCTGCGGCCCGTCTTGAGCTGCGCGGTGTCCAGAGCCGTGTCCTCCAGAGCCTGGAGCCAGGCCAGTCCCCACCACGTCTGGGCGAAGCCCCGCCCGTGCGCGGGCGGCAGGGCGGCGAAGGTCCGCTCGCCGTCGCCCGCCGCCGACCCGCTGTCGTACTGCGTCAAATGGTCACTCCCGTCGTTGTCGCTCATGCCGCCCCCGTGCGCCCTTGAGGACGCCTCGTCGTACGCGTCGCTCATCGCGCGCCCCCTCGCAGCTCCACCAGGTCGGTCAGCTCGGCGTCGGTCAGCTCGGTCAGGGCCGCCTCGCCGGAGCCCAGGACGGCGTCGGCCAACTCGCGCTTGCGCAGCAGCATCTCGGCGATGCGGTCCTCGATGGTGCCCTCCGCGATCAGACGGTGCACCTGGACGGGCTGCGTCTGCCCGATGCGGTAGGCGCGGTCGGTGGCCTGCGCCTCGACGGCCGGGTTCCACCAGCGGTCGTAGTGCACGACGTGCTCGGCCCGCGTGAGGTTCAGGCCGGTTCCTGCCGCCTTCAACGACAGCAAGAAGACAGGCACTTCGCCGTCCTGGAAGCGTTGCACCATCGCTTCGCGTTCGGCGATGGGCGTGCCGCCGTGCAGGAACTGGGTGGGGACGCCGCGCGCCGCCAGGTGCTGTTCGATGAGCCGGGCCATCTGCACGTACTGGGTGAACACGAGCACGCTCGCGTCCTCCGCCAGGATCGTGTCGAGCAGCTCGTCCAGGAGCTCCAGCTTCCCCGAGCGGCCGGTGAGGCGCGGCGCGTCCTCCTTGAGGTACTGCGCGGGGTGGTTGCAGATCTGCTTCAGGCCGGTGAACAGCTTGACGATCAGGCCGCGGCGGGCGAAGCCGTCCGCACCGGAGATCTCTGCGAGCGCCTCGCGCACCACCGCTTCGTAGAGGCCGGTCTGTTCGGTGCTGAGCGACACCGCGCGGTCGGTCTCCGTCTTGGGCGGCAGTTCCGGGGCGATGCCCGGGTCGGACTTGCGGCGGCGCAGCAGGAACGGGCTCACCAGCTTGGCGAGCCGCTCCGCCGCGGCCGGGTCCGTGCCGCCCTCGACGGCCTGGGCGTAGCGGGTGCGGAAGGTGCTGAGCTTGCCGAGCAGCCCCGGGGTGGTCCAGTCGAGGATCGCCCACAACTCGGAGAGGTTGTTCTCGACCGGCGTGCCGGTGAGCGCCACACGCGCGCGTGCTCCGATCGCGCGCAGCTGCTTGGCCGTCGCGGAGTAGGGGTTCTTGACGTGCTGGGCCTCGTCGGCGACCACCAGGCCCCAGTCGACCGCGTTGAGCCGCTCCGCGTCGAGCCGCATCGTCCCGTAGGTGGTCAGGACGAACTCGCCCTCGGCGAGGTCCTCCAGACCGCGCTGAGCACCGTGGAAACGGCGCACCGCCGCGCCGGGCGCGAACTTCTGGATCTCCCGCTGCCAGTTGCCCATCAAAGACGTCGGGCACACGACCAGGGTGGGGCCCGTCGTGGTCTCGTCGCTCTGACGGTGGAGATGCAGCGAGATCAGGGTGATGGTCTTGCCGAGGCCCATGTCGTCGGCGAGGCAGCCGCCGAGCCCCAAAGAGGTCATCCGGGCCAGCCAGTTGAGGCCGCGCAGCTGGTAGTCGCGCAGGTTGGCGGCGAGCGCGGCGGGCTGTCCGACGGGCTCCATGCCCTCCGGATCCGCGAGGCGCTCGCGCAGCGTCGCGAGCCATCCGGTCGGCTGCACGTCGACGCGACGGCCGTTCACGTCCGTGGTGCCCGTCAGCGCGGCGCTCAGCGCGTCGATGGGCGTGACCTTGCGGTCCTGCTGTGCGAGGGCCCGGCGCGCCTCCTCGGGGTCGATGAGCACCCACTGGTCGCGCAGCCGGACCACGGGCCGGTTGGATTCCGCGAGCCGGTCGAGTTCCTCGCGGCTCAACTCCTGTTCACCCAGGGCGAAGCGCCAGTTGAAAGCGAGCAGCGCGTCCGCGGAGAGATAGGACGGCGTGTCCGACGTCAGCTTGTCGGGGCCCTGCGGGGCCTCACCGTCGGACGGGCCGATCACGGCGCGGGCGGTGAGGCTGCGCGCGAGTTCCCTCGGCCAATGCACGTCGACGCCTGCCGCAGCGAGCACGCGCGCGCCCTCGCCGAGCAGAGCGGTGACCTCTTCGTCGGCCAGCTCGATGGCGTCGGGGACCGTCGCCTGGAGCAGCGGGCCGAGCGGTGCCCACGCGCGCGTGGCCCGCCGCAGGGCCAGGAGCGCGTCCATGCGCGCACGCGGACCGAAAACCTCGGCTGCGGCGCCGGACCACACCTCTGCGGCGTCGGCGACGAGCGAGGGGTCGCTGACACTGTGGATCTGCACCACGGCCCGGAACGGCAGCCGGGTCTCCCGGGAAGCCTCGGCAAGGAGACCGGGGACCTCCACCCGCAGCGAGATCCGCACGCCCGCGTCGTGCCCGGCCGCGACGTCCGTGGCCCAGGGGCGCTGCTCCGGCACGTGCTGGGGCTCGGGCGCGGCGAAGGCCCGGTGGCCCGCGGCCGGTACGGCGGCGGGGGAGCGGGGCAGCGTGTCGGCGACCGCGTCCAGGAACTGGCGCAGCAGCCGCTCCGGCGCGGGCAGCCGCGGCGGCACGGCACCGTCGAGCGGGACCGTGTGCGCCGCGGGCGGCATCGCGGCGGCGAGCTCACGCAGCCGCTCCAGATCCCCGGTGCCGAGCGGGCCCGCGCGCCAGGCGTCGTGGTCGTTGTCGGTCAGGCCGGGCAGCAGCAATCCCCGGGCGGCCAGTTGCAGCGCGAGCACGGCGGCCGTGCCCCAGAAGACGGCGGTGGCATGAGCCCCCGAGGCGGCCCGCACCCGGGTGAGGACGGGCAGCGCGACCCGTACCGGGAGCAGCACCGCCGGGACGACGTGCAGACGGACACCGTCGTCGTCCGGCCACGCGACGGTCAGGTCCTGGACAGTGCCTGCGGCCGGGGTGGCCGGAGCGTCGCCGTCCAGGTGCCAGAAGGCGACGTGTCCGGTCCGCCCGGGGTCACCGGGCAGGAACAAGACGGAGCACTGGGAGAGTTCTGAGATCTCGGAGGGAGTGACAGCGGGGAGCCTGTGCACAGCGATGGCGCATTCCTCAAATTTGACTAATGAGACCGGAGCGGCCGAGAGTACAACACGTTTCCGGCCATCCGGGCCTTGTTCGGCCGTGATCCCGATCACTCGCCGCGGCAAGGGTGTACCCAGCACCCCTGCGGCCCCCTGCTGGCACCCGTGCCGATACGGGTGGTGGCGCCATGGTTGCCAACTGTCACTGATTCGTACGTTTTCTCAGGTCAGCCCGTCCTCGTGGAAGCCGGAGAACCGACCCATGCCCCAGGCAAGCACAGCCGTCGCTGACCGCCCCGCGCGTGCGCCCCGGCAGTCGCCCGCGGGAAGCGACTTCGCTCCGCTGCTGCGCACCGTCAAATCCCAGGGGCTCCTGGAACGGCGCACCGGCTGGTACGCCCGCACCATGATCGTCAACGCGGCGGCACTGACGGCGGTGGCGACGGGCGTGTTCGCCCTGGGGCACACCTGGTGGGTCCTGCTGCTGGCCCCCGTCCTGTCCGTGCTGTGCGTCCGCACCGCGTTCATCGGCCATGACGCTGGGCACTCCCAGATCACCGGCAACCGTACGGCCGCCCGGCTCATCGGGCTTTTCCACGGCAACCTCCTGCTGGGCATGAGCGTGAGCTGGTGGAACGACAAGCACAACCGCCACCACGCCAACCCCAACCACATCGAGAAGGACCCTGACGTCGCCGCCGACGTCCTGGTGTTCACCAGCAAGCAGGCCAGGGTCCGCGTGGGCTTCCGGCGCTGGCTCACCCGCCATCAGGCCTGGCTGTTCTTCCCGCTCACCCTGCTCCAGGGCATCGCCATGAAGGTGTACGGCTTCCGGGACCTGCGCCGCCAGAGCCCGCGCGGCCGCGTGGTGGAAGGTGCCCTCCTGGTGGCTCACCTCGTGGGCTATGGGGCCCTGCTCCTGGCCGCGATGCCTCTGGGGCATGCTCTCGCGTTCGCCGCCCTCCATCAGGCCCTGTTCGGCCTGCACCTGGGCATGGCCTTCGCGCCCAACCACAAGGGCATGGATATGCCCGACCCGGACGGCGAGCGCTGGGGGCACCTCCAGCGGCAGGTGCTCACCTCTCGGAACATCCGCGGCGGCGAGGTCACCGACTGGCTCCTCGGCGGCCTCAACTACCAGATCGAGCACCACCTCTTCCCGAGCATGCCGCGCCCGCATCTGCGGCTTGCCCAGCCGCTGGTCCGCGCGCACTGCCATGCTGTGGGTATGCCTTACGCAGAGACCGGCCTGATCGATTCCTACCGGCAGGTACTCCGCCACATGTACGAGGTGGGAGAGCCTCTCAGGGCCGAGTGACTCCGAGGACGCCGAGGAGCCCCCCGGGGGTGACTCGGGGTTCTCTCGGGGTTGCACCTCAGGGATCGGTCAGGGTCGCGTCCTGGAACTCGGCGCGGGGCCGATCCCGTTTCTCAGGGCAGAGAGCGGCAACAGCCGCGAAGGAGGCGACGGACATGTCGAAGAAAGCGAAGATCGCCGCGGGAGGCGTGGCTGTAGGGCTCTTCCTGCTGATCTGGCTGCCCTGGTGGGCCGCCTTCCTGATCGTGATCGGCGTTCCGGCGGCGGCCTATCTGACACTGGACCCCTCACAGCGGCGCAAGCTGCGCCGCGTCAGCCGCAAGGAGCTGGGCCGCTGAGCGGAGGCGGTCGGACAGTCGCCGCCCTCGGGAGCCGCCTCTCCTAGGAGGGGCGTACCGCCATCCTGTCGAGCGCCGCGAGCAGCCCGGGGAGCTCCGGACCGCGCCCCACCGGAAGCACCTCGCCAGGCTCCTCGTCGAGCAGGACGAACGCGATGTCGTCGGTCCGGGCGACCATGGACCAGCCGGGACCGTCGGCTCGCAAGGTGCGGGCCTCCCCAGAGGCGAACGACGACCGGACCCGGCCCAGGGGCGGCGGCGTCTCCACATAGGCGCGTACTTCAGCGAGGACGCGGCGTACGCCCGTCAGCGGCTCGGCGTGCGCGGCCTCGGAGAAGGCCGACTGAGAGCCGTCCTGGGGCTGCTCGGCCCCGGCCTCGCTGTACGCCGCGAAGTCGGCATCGTCGATCTGCTCCCGCCAGGCCGCCCACTGCAGGGCGATCTCGTCGGCGCCGAGGCGTCGCTGCGCGGGCCCCCACGCATCCGCCCCCGGTGGTGACAAGGGAGCGCGGTGGGGCCGGTCGGGCTCGGGCTCCGGGTCGTGCGGCGCCGGCACGCCCGGCGCGGCCACGGCCACCGCGAGCGGCCAGCCCGGCAGCGCCTCGACCACGGTGCGCTCGCTTGGCGACAGGTCGTACTCCATGCCGCAGTCCCAGGCGGCGATCGCGACGGCGACGAGCGAGACGTCGTCGGTCACGACCGTCCACCGTGCGCCGACGCCGTCCTGGCCGAGCACCAAACCGTATCCGGCGGCCACCGGCGGCAGACCGAGAGCCGTACACGCCTCCGGGTAGTCGTCCCCGAGCACGCTGGGGAACTTCGCGGGCGTCAGCAGGACCGCCGTGAGCACGTAGAGCGCGTCGTCATCGGCGGCGACGGCATCGTCCGTTCCGGCCATGCAGGCCTCCCCATCAGTGCCCACTCGTTTCTCCGACGGCGCACCATAACCACTGGCCCCAGGCGTCGTCGAGGGGCGGTGACCAGGAAAATCCGCTCGTGCGCCGAGGAGGGGCGCCTCTACGCTGCGTGTCATGTCCCGTGCCAGTTCGCACTTCGTGTGTCTCGCGTGCCGCGTGTCGTTCAAGAAGCCGACCGACCACGCGCGCGTGCGTCACGACGTCTGCCCGCGGTGCGGCGACCCGCTGATCGACGCGGGCTCGGCGCTCGCCGTGCCCAAGCGTCGGGACATCGCCGCCTGGCGTGCCCTGTCAGCGCTCCTGAGGGCGGGCGTGCGCTTCCGTCAGGACTGCTGTGGAGGGGGTCCGGGCTACCGGCCCCGCACGCCGCGCGAGGTTCGTGAACGGCTCGCCCACGCCGCCGAGACGGGCGTTCCGCTCGGGATGGCGCTCGGCTGCCCCGATCCCTCCCACGCCGACGTCACGCGGCGGGCAGGCCGAGGAGCGTACGCGCCACGGCGCCCGGCGACTCGTCGCGTTCCCGGGCGAGGGCGATGATCGCCCGGCACGCCAATTCGTTCACTCCGAAGGACAGCGCTTCGGGCGAGACCCAGCCCGCGGCCTCGTCGATCTGCTCCTGGTCGTCCTCGGCGCAGGCCGCCACGTAGACGGCGGCGGCTTCGAAGAGGTTGTGGGCGCGCTTGTCGTCCTCCGGCGTCGTGTCCACCCTCCAGAGCTTGCGGATCCTGCCGAACATTCAGGTCACCTTCCCCCGTATGGGCCCGCGGCTGGGTGCTCATCCTCCGTACTCCACAGTAAAGTTGAAGGCTCGGCGGAAGAAGGGGAACCGTGCGGTGAAGCGCTACGAACGGCTCCAGCAGATCCGGCGCCTCGACCCGGAGAAGGACTTCCTGGAGATCTACCGCCTGTCCGCGACCTACGAGTTCCCCTGGGACCACACGCGCGCGCTGGAGCTGGCGCTGTACCGCACCTACGCGGTGCCGAGCATCGGCGCCCTCCTGGCCGAGACGGCGGAGTTCACCACCCGTACGCAGAAGCGGTACGACGACACGGCGCTGCTCCTCGACGCGGTCGTCGAGCACGGCTTCGACGGCGACGAGGGGCGCGCGGCGATCCGCCGCATCAATCAGATGCACCGCAGCTACGACATCAGCAACGACGACATGCGCTACGTGCTGTGCACGTTCGTCGTGATGCCCAAACGGTGGATCGACGCCTACGGATGGCGCCGGTTGTCACGGCACGAGACAACCGCGTCGGCGATGTACTACCGCACGCTGGGCCAGCACATGGGTATCAAGGAGATCCCCGGTTCCTACGAAGAGTTCGCCCAGTGCCTCGATGCCTACGAAGAGGCGCACTTCGGATGGGACGAAGGGGCGCGCGGTGTCTCCGATGCGACCTTGGAGCTGATGGTCTCCTGGTACCCGCGCCCGTTGGCGCCCGTCCTGCGGACGGCGACCCTGGCACTGCTCGACGAGCCGTTGCTGCGGGCCTTCGGCTACGAACGACCCTCTGTTCTGACGCGCGCCGTGACCCGGCGCGCGGTGCGGCTGCGCGGCCGTGCGGTGCGCTTGCTGCCGCCGCGTACGACCCCGCACTACGGACGGCAGAACTGGGAAGTGAAGGGCTATCGGGACGGCTATCGGCCCGGCGAGCTCGGCACCTGGCCGGTGCCCGGGGTGCGCGGCTGTCCGGTGCGGCACACCGAGGTGTCCGCGGCGGGTTCAGCCGAGTGACGCGAGGGTCTTGCGCAGCCAGGTGAGCTCGGCGCGGCTCGTGGCCCGCGCGATGGTGAGGATGCCCTGCCGGAACGGGTCGTCCAGTTCCTCCGCGCGCAGCGGCCGGTCGCCGTCGTAGAAGAAGCTGGCGGGCTCCTGGAGGAAGGCGAGGCGCCGCCGCAACACCGCGGCCTGGGCGTCCGGGTCCTCCAGGTGCCGCAGGAAGGCGAGCACCGTGAACCAGCGGTTCTCGTCGGTGATGTCCGTCCGCGCGGGCTCGGTCAGACGGCGGCGCAGCTCGCTCCTGCCGTCCGCGGTGAGGCTCAGGACGTGGCGCGGCGCGGCCACGGCGCCGGGCTGGGTCTCGCGGGCCAGCAGCCCCGCCTTCTCGAGCCGTTTGATGGCCGGGTACAGCGTGCTCTCCGCGACGGGGCGGACGTGCCCGGTCAGGGCGGTGATGCGCTTGCGCAGCTCGTAGCCGTGCAGCGGGCGTTCGTACAGGAATCCAAGGATGGCGAGCTCCAGCATGCCCGCATTCTGCCGCACCTGCGGAGTACATCGGTGTCGTAGTACATCGAGCCCGATGTATTGTGTCACGGAACGCCGGACGAAGGCCCGGAACGCGAGACGCGGACGCGGGACACGGCGGGCGGCGGAACGAGCCACTCAGGGGGAGCGGAGCATGACGATGCGAGGCGCACGGTTCGATGCGGAAGGCAGTCTGATCCGCTGGACGGAGTGCGAGGGCGAGGGCCCCGCGCGCGTGTACGTGCACGGTCTCGGGGCCGCGTCGGCGCCCTATCACGCGCACCTCGCCGCCCGGCCCGAACTGGCGGGACGCAGATCGCTGTTCGTGGATCTGCCCGGTCATGGACTGAGCGACCGCCCCGGCAGCTTCGGCTACACCCTGGAAGACCATGCGGACGCCCTTGCGGCGGCCCTGGATGAGGCGGACGTACGCGACGCGGAGATCGTCGCGCACAGCATGGGCGGCTCCGTGGCCATCGTGCTGGCCCACCGCAGGGCCGACCTGGTAACACGCCTCGTCCTCACGGAGGCCAACCTGGACCCGTACCCGCCGAAGACTGCAGGAAGCAGCGGAATCGCGGACTACGAAGAGGACGCTTTCGTCACCGAGGGCCACGCGCGCGTACTGGAGAGGGTCGGTCCGGGCTGGGCCGCGACCATGCGCCTCGCCGATCCGCGCGCCCTGCACCGCAGCGCCACGGGGCTCGTGCGCGGGACGAGTCCCACCATGCGCGCGATGCTGATGGCCCTCTCCGTAGAGCGCGTCTACGTACAGGGCGCGCTGAGCGGTGACGTGCCGGGCGGCGACGACTTGGAGGCCTCCGGCGTCCGGGTCGTCACCGTGCCGGACGCTGGGCACAACGTCATGCTGGACAACCCGGCCGCCTTCGCCGCGGTGCTCACGGGACGCACCTGAACGACGCCCCTCGTGAGCCCTCGCGCATCCGCGCGGGGGTGTCAGTCCTGACGCAGGGCCAGGGCGAGGAAGCGCGTGTCCTCGTCGACGTACGACGTCATCCGCCAGCCCGAGCCGGCAAGCAGCGGACGGAGGTTGCCCTCGGCCCGCAGGTCGTCCGGGGTGATCTGGCGGCCCTGGCGAGCCGCCAGAGCCGCGCGCCCGACGGGGTGGAACAGCGCGAGCACCCCTCCGGGACGCACCACGCGTGCCAGCTCCCGCAGGTTCTCGGCCGGATCGGGCAGATGCGCGATGAGGCCCGCGCCGAACACGGCGTCCAGCGCCTGCCCCCGCACGGGCAGCCGCGCCACGTCAGCGAGCAGGAGCCGGCCGCAGGACTGCCTGCCCGCCCGCACGGCGGCCTCCAGCATCGCCGGAGTGAGATCGGCCCCCAGGACCATCCCCGAGGGCCCCACCGCGTCCCTCAGCGCGGGCAGGGCGCGGCCCGTGCCGCATCCGGCGTCCAGGACCCGGGCGCCCGGAGCCAGGCCCAGTTCGGCCACGGCGGCGCGGTAGGCGGGGCCGTCGTCGGGGAAGCGGCTGTCCCAGTCGGCGGCACGCGCTGCGAAGAACTCCTGGACACGTGTGTGGTCGTCGCTCATGGGCTCATGATCCCGCATGCCTCGGCAGCGACATAGGGCATGCTTTGTTCCTAAATGATCATGTTTGCAGAGGCCTGTGCCTCATGACGCCGCAGAAGCGTCACTACGCCAAACTCTGGTTGACCTCCGGAACTTCAGCACGGGCGACGGCGACACCCTGGCCACGGACCCGCTCCTGATGGTCACCCTCACCGATGACCCCGCGCTCATCGCGGGTGCCGTCTTCGCGCGGCGGCTCCCCTGACTGGTCTTCTCCTCTTGAGCCAGACGTACCGCGTTGAGCCAGACGTACCGCGCGTCCTCCTCGCATACGCGGTGCACCATGTCGATTCGCGCGCCCAGTAGGCCACGGGCCCCGTCCGTCTGAGTGATCACGCGCACCTCGGCGCCGAGCGACTCCATCGGATGGCGGCTGGCCCGGTCGCGCCGGGAGTCCGTGACGCAGACGAAGCCGGACCCGGTGTGCCGCGATCATGCTCAGCGCGATGCCGAGCTTGCCCGAGGACGACTCGACAACCACGGATCCAGGGGTGAGGGCACCACCCCGCTCGGCCGCCCGCACCATCTCCAGAGCAGCCTTGAGCTTGATGGAGCCGTGGGCGGCCGTCCCCCTCGTGATTCGCGCTCGAGGCGTTTGCGGACGCGGTCCGTCGGGACCGGGACCGTGGCCTCGATCCCGCGTCTGCGCAGGTAGGCGCAGTGGCTGCGGGAGTCGTACGCCTTGTCGGCCCGGACCCGGTCCGGCCGTTTGCGCGGCCTGCCGACTCCGAGCCGAGGCACCCAGATTGCTTCCAGGACCGACTCGAACTGAGGCGAATCACCCCGCTGTCCGGCGGTGATCACCACTGATAGCGGCTTCTGACCGTGTTCGATGTTCGATGGCGAGGTGGATCTTGCTGGTCAGGCTGCCTCGAGAGCGTCCGGCCCGTGGTCGGCCCACTCGACGGTGCTCCCGCCGGGCGGTTCCTTCTGGAGACCCCCTTTCGCTGCCGCAGCTGCGTGCTGGTGGGCCCGGCAGGCCGTGGAGTCGATGTTCACGTCCCAGGTGATCAGGCCCTTGGCATCCGCTTCGGCCCGCAGCTGGATGGCGATCCGGGCCCAGATGTCATCGCGCTGCCAGCGCTGGAACAGGTCATAGACCCGGTCCCACGGCCCGTGGCGTTCCGGCACGTCACGCCAGGGAGAACCCGTCCGGGGCCGCCGGGTACGCCGTCTCTCGGCTGCTGCCGCGTCCATACCGGCGGACGGCCCGACTTGATGCCCCGCGGCAACAGCGGCTCAAGTCGGGCCCACTGGGCGCTCGCCAGGTCCCCACGTCCAACGGGACATGATCGTCAACGATCAAGATCAACTTTCGCAAACAGGCACCCTAGACGCCTTACGCGGTTGTGGCGATGCCGCCGTCTACGGGGATCACGGCGCCTGTCAGGTATGCGCCTGCCCGGCTGGCGAGGAACACGGCGACACCCGCCATGTCGTCGTCGCGGCCGATCCGGCGCAGTGGGGCCGAGGCCGCGATCGCCTCGCCGAACTCATCGAGGGTTGCAGCCATCATCGTCGACGGGAACGGTCCCGGCGCCACGGCGTTCACGGTGACGTGCTGCGGTCCTAGTTCCTTGGCGAGCACTCTGGTGAGTTGATGCAGTGCGGCCTTGCTGCTGGAGTACGAGTAGTTGGGCCGCTGGGGGATGTGGATGGCGGCGATGCTGCCGATGTTGATGATCCGCGAGGGATCGTCGGCGGTGCCCGCCCTGCGAAGTGCGGGCAGCAGCGCCTGGACCAGCCAGAACGGCGACTTCAGGTTGAGGTCGACAACCGTGTCCCAGGCCGCGTCCGGGAACGTGGCCAGAGGCTCGTCCCACATGGCGCCTGCGTTGTTGACGAGGATGTCGAGACGCTCCGAGTCGGCGGTGACGAGGTCGGACAGTCGCCGACACTCGTCGTGGCGGGACAGGTCAGCGGGGATGGCCCGCACCTCACCAAATGTGGACAGCTGTTCCTGCGCCTGAGCGCACGCTTCTGCGTTGCGTGAGCTGATGACCACGTGGACGCCCGCCTGGAGAAGGCCACGCGCGATCATCATTCCGATGCCTCGGGTGCCACCGGTGACGAGCGCGCGCTTTCCACGCAGATCGAAAAGTTCTGCATGCGTCGCGAATTGGTTGTCTACCACTTGCCGCCTTTCCAGTTGGCCGTGCGGGATGACGCGTCGACGCGTTGGGTGTTCGGTTCAGCTGTCTCAACGCTATGACCTTGGAGTGCACTCCAAGCAAGCGGATCCCGGTCCCGGCGGACCGCCTCCGTAACCGTCTCAAGCGCGGCTCGCGAGGGGGACGGCCGCCCAAGTTCGACAAGGACGGCTCGGGGCCGCGGACCGCTGGCGCGTGCGCAGGCCGCCGTCGTCGGCCCACCGCGCCTCGATGCCGCGGGCCGCGCAGTACGCGTCCCCGGCCGCGCGGCCGCCGGTGCCGAAGGCCGCCGCGAGGCTGAGGCCGGTGAGGTCGATGTAGGTGCGGTCGAGGACCACGCCCTAGCGCTCGAACCGCTCCGCGAGGGCCGTGGACGGCGCCTGCCGGTCCGCGTCCTTCCGGTCCACGTCTGACGCTTGGGTACCGGCTCGGTGCCTCCTCAAGGGGGAACCGGGGCGCGCACGTTCGAGCGTGGCGCGATCGTTCAGGGACATCTCCGCGCCAGATAGCAGTCGCTTTCGAAATGCGCCTCCGCCGCGCGCCCCCCGCGGGTCTAGCGTCCCTGGGCCATGGGACACCTGGACCACGCCACCTTCGGCTGGCTGACGCCCGTGCTGTCGTACGTGATGGCGTGCGTCGGTGCCGCGCTCGGCCTGCAGTGCACCGTGCGTGCCCTGGGCGCCACGGGACGCTCGCGGCGCAACTGGCTCCTCACCGCGGCCTCGGCGATCGGCACCGGCATCTGGACGATGCACTTCGTCGCGATGCTCGGATTCGGAGTGAGCGGTACGCAGATCCGCTACGACGTGCCGCTGACACTCCTGAGCCTGCTCGTCGCCATGGCCGTCGTCGGCGCCGGGGTCTTCGCCGTCGGCTACGGCAGTGACCGAGGGCGCTCGCTCGCCCTCGGGGGCCTCACCACGGGGCTCGGCGTCGCGAGCATGCACTACCTGGGCATGGCCGCGCTGCGCCTGCACGGCGACGTCGGCTACGACCCGGCCGTCGTCGCCCTCTCCGTGGTGATCGCTGTTGTCGCGGCGACCGCCGCGCTCTGGGCGGCGCTGAACATCAAGTCGACGCTCGCGGTGGCTGTCGCCTCGCTCGTCATGGGCGGCGCGGTGAGCAGCATGCACTACACCGGCATGCTCGCCGTGAGCGTACGTGTCGCCCCTTCCGGGGCGGCACTGCCCGGGGCCACGACGATGCAGTTCATCTTCCCCCTCGCCGTGGGCCTGGGCTCCTATCTGTTCCTGACCTCGGCCTTCGTCGCCCTGTCCCCGAGCGCGGGCGAGCGTGCGGCCTCCGCGTCGGCTCAACGCCCCGTCGGGCGCACCCCTCCGTAGCGGCGCGCCCGACCCGGCCGCGAGCGGGCGGTACGCGACCCGATCCTTCCGAGCGAGGAGGCCATGCGCATACCCCGGAACACCCCCGACCCCGGCTCACCGGTCCAGGCCGCCCCCACGGCCCGCGGCCGCCGAGCACACGCGGGCCCGCCCGCTGACGAACACCCGCCCGCAGGGGCGCCGCCCACCGGACCGGGGCTCCCGCGCGTGGGCCGCCGGTGGTTCCGCCCCCGTACCGTGCGCGCCAAGGTCGTGTGCCTGCTGATGGTGCCCGTCGTCTCCCTCCTGGCCCTGTGGGCGTACGCGACCGTCAGTACCGCCCAGGACGTCGCGTCGCTGCGGCAGACCCAACGCGCCGACGCCGCCGTGCGGGCACCGGTCGCCGCCGCCGTCACCGCCCTCCAGGCCGAACGGGCCGCGGCCGTGCGCCACGCGACGCGACCCACCGCCGACCGCGCCGCCGCCCTCCGCAGACAGGCGGACCAGACCGACCGGGCCGTGGCGAAGCTGCGCCTGGGCGAGGACCACACCGTCGCCGACGGCGCCGGGCTGCCCGCCGCTGTGGGGAACCGGCTCGAACAGTTCACCACCGACGCCGAGCGGCTGCGTACCGTGCGCACCTCCGTCCTCGACCGCCGCACCGGGTGGGACGACGCCTACGGGCAGTACACGAAGACCATCACGGCCGCCTTCGGAGTCGGCGGTGCGCTGTCCGGACTCCAGGGCGCCGAACCGGGCTCCCACGCGCGCGTGCTGCTCGAATTCTCCCAGGCGGGCGAAATGCTGGCGCGCGAGAACGTGTTGCTGGCGGGTGCCCGTCTCGCAGGCACCCTCGACGGGGAGCGGCTGCGCCGGTTCACCGGGGCCGTGGACACCCGGCAGACCCTCACCGAGGCGGCCGCTGCGGACCTGCGCGGACCCGAACGCCGGGCATGGCAGCGCCTCGCACAGCAACGCGCGTACGCCGACGTGAAGGCAGTCGAGGACAAGGTGCTCGCCGCCCGGCCCGGCAAGAAGGCCCTGGAAGCGGCTCCCGCCCTCACCTGGGACACTGCCTACGCGACCGTACGGGACTCCCAGCGCACCCTCACGGAGCGCGCGGCACGGGATGCCGCGGACCGCGCCGACCCGCTGACGCGCGGCGTGTTCACCGTCGCGGGCGCCGCCGTGCTCTGCGGGCTCGTCGCCGTCGTGGCCTCCCTCGTGATCTCCGTACGCATCGGCCGCGGCCTGGTCGTCGAGCTCGTCGGACTGCGCAACCGCGCCCTGGAGATCGCCCGCCGCCAACTCCCCGACGCCATGCGGAAACTGCGCGCGGGCGAGGAGGTCGACATCGCGCTGGAAGCCCCCGAGGAGCCGCCCGCCGAGGACGAGGCGGGACAGGTCGCGGAGGCGCTCGCCACGGTGCACCGCGCCGCGTTGCGGGCCGCCGTGGAACGCGCGGAGCTGGCGAGCGGCATCTCCGGGGTCTTCGTGAACCTCGCCCGGCGCAGCCAAGTGCTCGTCCACCGGCAGCTCAGCCTCCTGGACACGATGGAGCGAAGGGCCGACGACCCGAACGAACTCGGTGACCTCTTCCGGCTCGACCACCTCACGACCCGCATGCGCCGCCACGCCGAGAGCCTGATCATCCTCTCCGGGGCCGCGCCCGGCCGTGCCTGGCGCACTCCAGTGCCCCTGACGAACGTCGTACGCGCCGCGGTCTCCGAAATCGAGGACTACGCGCGCGTAGAGGTACGACCCCTGCCCGACGCCTCCGTGATAGGCGGTGCCGTCGCCGACCTCACCCACCTGATGGCCGAACTGGTCGAGAACGCCACCCAGTTCTCGCCCCCGCACACCAAAGTACGGATTACCGGTGAGCCCGTGGGCAACGGCTACGCCCTGGAGATCGAGGACAGGGGCCTCGGCATGAACCCCGACGCACTCGCCGAAGCCAACCAGAGAGTCGAGGAGTCCGAGGCGCTCGACCTGTTCGACAGCGACCAACTGGGCCTCTTCGTAGTGAGCAGACTCGCCGCCCGGCACGGCATCCGGGTGCGACTGCTCACCTCCCCGTACGGCGGCACCACCGCCGTCGTCCTGCTGCCCACCGCGCTGCTCCAGAACGACGACTCCATCCGCACCGCGCAACGCGAACAGGGAGAGCGACAGGAGGGGTTCGCGTCAGCCTCCGTGCCTGAGGCGTCCGCTGTGCTCAGTGCGGCCGGTGCCGGGCAGGGCGATCACCGGGTACTGGGACCCTCCGCCGGACGTCCCGTGCCCGCGCCGTCACCTCCCGGTGTCACGGCACTGCGCCAGTGCAGGCCTGCGGAGACGGCGTCTCCCAGGGACGCGCCTGACCTCGCGTCCGCCGCGTCTCCTTCGGACGAACTGCCGCGCCGCGTACGTCAGGCGAGCCTCGCCCCGCAGCTGCGGCAGCGCCCGCCCGCGGCCGAGAGCCCCGACTCCGTCGGTGAACGCAGCCCGGAGCGCGCACGGAGCCAACTGGCCGCCTACCGGGACGGCTGGGCCCGGGGCGGCGGACGCCCACCCGGCAGCGACAGCAGCGAAGGAGACCCCGCATGATCCAGGAAACCGGCCTCACGGCGCACCGGTCCGGCGAACTCGACTGGCTCCTCGACGATCTGGTGGCCCGCGTCGGCGACGTACGGCACGCGGTGGTGCTGTCCAACGACGGGCTCGCGGTCGGCGCCTCGACGGCCCTCACGCGGGAGGACGGCGAACATCTGGCCGCCGTCGCCTCGGGGTTCCACAGCCTCGCCAAGGGCGCGGGGCGGCACTTCGGAGCGGGCGGCGTGCGCCAGACGATGGTCGAGATGGACGACGCCTTCCTGTTCGTGGCCGCGGCGGGCGACGGCTCCTGCCTCGCCGTCCTCAGCACGGTCACCGCTGACATCGGCCTCGTCGCGTACGAGATGGCACGCATGGTCAAGCGCGTCGGGGCGCATCTGACGACCCCCACGCGCTTCTCCGAGCCGCCACCGAGCACCGGATGACCTGGGCGGCGGCAAGCGATGAGCGACAACAGCCAGAGCGCCGCGCGGGAGCACGGCAGCCAGTGGTACGACAGCGAAGCGGGACCCCTGGTCCGCCCGTACGCGATGACAGGCGGGCGCACCAGACCGGCCTCCAATGGTGTGCGGTTCGACCTGATCGCCCTGGTCAGCCTCGCCGAGGGAGCCGTTCGGCCGGACGACGACGTGGCGCTCGGCCCCGAACACCGGGTGCTGCTCGACCTGTGCCGCCCCGAAACCCAGTCCGTCGCCGAACTCGCCGCGGGCGCCGACCTGCCCGTGGGCGTGGTCAGGGTGCTGCTCGGCGACCTCCTGGAGGAGGGCCGCGTTCAGGTGCGACGGCCCGTTCCTCCCGCCCAGCTACCTGATGAGACGATCCTGCGAGAGGTGATCGATGGGCTCCGAGCGCTCTGACGCCACGACCGACGAGACAGGTGACGACACGGCCCTGGCGTTGAAGATCCTGGTCGCCGGAGGCTTCGGCGTGGGCAAGACCACGCTGGTCGGCGCCGTCAGCGAGATCCGGCCCCTGCGTACGGAGGAACTGCTCAGCGAGGTGGGCCAGTCGGTCGACGACACCGACGGCGTGGACCGCAAGGTCACCACCACGGTCGCGATGGACTTCGGCCGCATCACCATCAGATCCGGGCTCTCGCTGTACCTCTTCGGCACCCCGGGACAGGACCGCTTCTGGTTCCTGTGGGACGAGCTGTCACAGGGAGCCCTCGGCGCCGTGGTCCTCGCGGACACACGGCGGCTTGAGGACTGCTTCCCCGCCGTGGACTACTTCGAGCACCGCGACATCCCGTTCGTCGTGGCGGTCAACTGCTTCGCGAACGCACGGACGTACGGCGCGCACGAGGTGTCACGGGCCCTGGACCTCGACCGCGGAACCCCTGTGGTGCTGTGCGACGCCCGGGACCGGAACTCGGGAAAGGAGGTGCTGATCCGGCTTGTCGAGTACGCCGGGCGCAGGCATACCGCCCGGCTGCTCGACTCGGTCGGCTGACGGGTCCACCCCGCCGCGGCGGGGTGGACACCGGTGTGGTGAGGCGTCGCCCGCGTGGGGCGCCGCCCCGCCCCGGTGAGGGCGGGGCCGCACGCGCTGTCAGTCGGACACGGCCGCGTACGCGAGCACCTTGTCGATCCTCACCCGTACGAGGAGCTCGCCGGGCACGCCGTTGCGCGCGCCGAACTCCTCGGCCCGGTCCTCGCCCATGTAGCGCCCGCCGATGCGGGCCGCCCAGTGCCGAACCTGCTCCAGGTCCTCGGACAGTTCCGCTCGGCCCTGCAGAACCACGAAGGCGAACGGAGGCGCGTCGTCGTCGACACACAGTGCCACACGCCCGTCGCGTGCGATATTGCGCCCCTTGACAGTGTCCTTTCCCGTGTTGAACACCAGGTCGTCGCCGTCGAGGAGGAACCAGATCGGCGCCACGTGCGGGCTGCCGTCCGCACGGACGGTGGACAGTTTGCCGGTGCGGGTGCCCTGCGAGACGAAGGCCCGCCACTGCTCGTCAGTCATCTTCTGTGCCATGTCCCCATCATGCTTGCCGGGACGCCGGACGTGGTGAAGGCTGGCAGGTCAGATCCTCCAGCCAGGGGGAGGGACACACGGGGAGAAGGGACCATGGCGCAGAACACGGGCCTGGGCTGGCTGCTCGACGACCTGACGAGGCGTGTGGAACACGTACGGCACGCGCTGGTGCTGTCCAGCGACGGTCTGGTGACGGGGGCGAGCTCGGACCTGCCGCGCGAGGACGCCGAGCACTTGGCGGCGGTGTCGTCCGGCCTGCACAGTCTGGCGAAGGGCTCCGGACGCCACTTCCACGCGGGCAACGTACGCCAAACGATGATCGAGTTCGACGACGCCGTCCTGTTCGTGACCGCGGCGGGCGAGGGTAGCTGTCTGTGCGTCCTCAGCGCGGCGCAGGCCGACATAGGCCAGGTCGCGTACGAGATGACACTGCTGGTGAACCGTGTCGGGGAGCACCTGGGCGTAGACGCGAGGCACCCGGAGCGGACACCGGTCGTAGATCTCTGACCTCTTACTGACCCGCCCCTGACCTGCGTGAACGCGGGCGGGGGCAGAGTTATCCACAGGCCGAGCGGGAAGTGGGCCTCGCGGGCTACGGTTTTTCCCAGAAGCAGTGACCAAGCACGGGGGAGAACCGCCATGACCGGCGACACGCAGACCATTTCGCACTTCGCGTCCGCCACGCCCAGGAAAGCAGCCGCGCCGCCGACCGAAGGGGCCGTGCCACCGACGGAAGTGGCCGCGCCGTCGACGGCCCGTGCCGGCCGACCCGGGCCGCTGGCACGCAGCAGTGCCGCGCGGGAACTGGGCCTCAAGCGGGGAGAGTTCGAGCTCGCCGTGATGCTGGGCCGGGTCCGTACCGTCCCCGATCCGGCGGGGATGCGCCGCCGGGTCAGCCGCGAGGAGATCGACCGCGTCCGCGAGACACCCGGCTTCCCGGAGTCCCTGCGCGACGGTGTCAAAACCGTGGGTACCGCCGAGGGCGCGGCCCTGCTGGACATCACCCAGGCTCGCTTCACCCGGCTCGCCCGCACGGGGGTGCTGACGCCGGTGAAGTTCTACTTGAACCGCTACCGAGCTGTCGTCTGGCTCTATCTGGCGGAGGAGCTGCGCGAGTTCGCGGCGTGCGAGGCCAATGCACCGCTGCTCACCGGCCGGGCGCCGGACACGATGCGGGCTCAGCTGGCGAGCGGCGCGGACCTGAGGGCCCGCAACTGGCGCCGTCGGCAGATGGGTTTTCTCCTGCGGCAGGCGGAGGACCCGTGGGAGCGCGTCGCCGTGACGGCTTCCTTCCTGGATCCGATGGGCCTCGCGCAGCTCGTCAGGGATCCGTACGAGCGGGCGTATCTGCATCGCCTCAGGCCTCAGCCGCTCACCCAAGCAGGCCCCGAGTCCCCGACGACCCACATCGTGGAGCGCATCACCACAGCCGACGACCCGGACGAGATCAGCTGGCTGCGGGCCAATCTGAGCCTCGGCCTGGCGGAAGCGCGGCGGCACCGACCCGCGCCACGGCCGGGCCGTCCGCCCATCAGAGCCACGGCGCGCCCGCACAGCGCACCGGAGCATTCGCAGGCCCCTGTCACGGGCGACGACTGCGGAGCCGGCCGGCCTCCGGAGGCCGTCTCCTCGGCGGTCACCGCTCCGGCGGCCGCGCCCCGGGAGAGGGACACGGGCCGGAGGGGAGAGCCGCGCGGGCTGCTGAGGTGGCTGCGCCGCAGGCGCGGGCGGCCGGAGGACTGACGGCACGACGGAAGGCACGACGGAGGGCTCGAGACACCTCGCGGCACAGGAGCAGCACCCTGTCGAGCTAGAGGGTCGCGTCGAGGTCCTTGGCGTAGTGCTCGATGGCCGGACGGTAACCCGCGATCTCCGGATCCCGGCTCGTGGTGGCGACCAGGTTCAGCAGGAGCTCCATGGCGTCATGGTGCTGGCCCGTGTTGTACAGCGCCATGGCGAGGAAGGTCCGCAGCGCTCCGTCGTCGGGGTACTCCGCCACCGCGTCCCGAAGAGCGGTGACGGCCTCCGGGTACTTGCCGAGGACGCGGTAGGTACTGCCGAGACCGAGGAGCGCCCCGCGGCGGTCCTCGTCGGAGAGGCCCGGGCGCTGGATCGCGCGCAGATAGTGCGGCAGGGCCTCGGCTTCCAGGCCGAGCGTGTCGTGCACCCAGGCCGTTTGGTACGCGACCTCGGCGTCATCGGGGTGACTTTCGCTCAGGGGGAGCAGGAGGGCGCGGGCCTCCTCACGGCGGCCGCTCTCCCGTAGCCGCACGGCCTGGGCGAGTATCTCGTCCCGGCCGCTGCCCGCCCGGGCGTCCGCGTCGCTCTCCCGAGTGCCCGCGCTGTCGGTCCACGCCGTGCCGTCGGTGTCGTTCATCCCGTGCTCCCGTCCCCGTAGCCGTCCCTGCGTCAGGAGGCGCCCGTGTCCCGTCACCCGAACCGACCCCGTCACCCCTCGGCGGCAGACCCCGCCGTGGGACTCAGCCGTCCGACTGATCGCCCAGATGGCGGGGCGAGTGCGGGCGGAACAGACCCTCCTGGACGACCGACACGAGCAGCCGTCCCTCACGATCGTAGATCCGCCCGCGCGCCAGACCGCGGCCCCCCGTCGCGATCGGCGACTCCTGGTCGTACAGGAACCACTCGTCGGCCCGGAACGGACGGTGGAACCACATGGCGTGGTCCAGCGAGGCCATGTCGAAGCCGCGCGGACCCCACAGCGGCTCCACCGGGATGCGGACGGCGTCCAGGAGCGTCATGTCGCTCGCGTAGGTGAGCGCGCAGGTGTGTACGAGCGGGTCGTCGCCCAGTGGACCGACGGCACGCATCCACACCGCGCTGCGCGGCTCGGCGTCCTGGACCTCCTCCGCGGTCCAGCGCAGCCGGTCCACATAGCGGATGTCGAAGGGCTGGCGCCGGGCCATGCGCTCCAGCTGCTCGGGGAGCGCGCCCAGATGTTCCTTGATCTCTTCGGCGACCGTCGGCAGCGACTCCGGGTCGGGGGCGTCGATGCGCGGCGGCAGCTGGTGTTCGAAGGAGCCCGGTTCGGGCTTGTGGAAGGAGGCGGTCAGATTGAAGATGGTGCGGCCCTGCTGGACGGCCGTGACGCGGCGCGTGGTGAAGGAGCGCCCGTCACGGACCCGCTCGACCTGGTACACGATGGGCACGCCCGGGCGGCCCGGGCGCAGGAAGTACGCGTGCAGCGAGTGCACGGGTCTGTCGCCCTCCGTGGTGCGCCCGGCTGCGACGAGCGCCTGCCCGGCGACCTGCCCGCCGAAGACGCGCTGCAAGGACTCCTGGGGACTGCGGCCGCGGAAGATGTTCACCTCGATCTGTTCGAGGTCCAGCAGGTCGACCAGTCGGTCCGCGGGGTTGTTCATGGGAAGTCCTCGACTCCTGTCCGGGAACGTGGGGAGCTCAGAGCTGGCCGACGTCCGTGACTCGGACGACGGCGCGGCCCTCCGCGTCGGAGGCCGCGAGATCGACCTCCGCGCCGATGCCCCAGTCATGGTCGCCGTTCGGGTCGGCGAACGTCTGGCGGACGCGCCACAGACCGTGCTCGGGATCCTCCTCGATGCGCAACAGCTTGGGGCCGCGCGCGTCCGGCCCGGTGCCCAGGTCCTCGTACTCGTCCCAGTACTTGTCCATGGCCTCGCCCCACGCGTCCGCGCCCCAGCCGGACTCGGCGTCCATCTCGCCCAGCTCGTCCACCTGGTCGAGGGCGGCGAGCTCGACACGGCGGAAGAGCGCGTTGCGCACGAGCACGCGGAAGGCGCGGGCGTTGGCCGTCACCGGCTTGACCTCGTCGGCCTTCTCCTGCGCCTCCTCGGCCGTCATGACCTCCGGGTTCGCCAGCTGCTCCCACTCGTCCAGGAGGCTGGAGTCCACCTGACGGACCATCTCGCCGAGCCAGGCGATCAGATCCTCGAGGTCCTCGGACTTCAGGTCGTCCGGGATGGTGTGCTCCAGGGCCTTGTACGCGTTCGCCAGGTAGCGCAGCACGATGCCCTCGGTGCGGGCGAGCTCGTAGAAGGAGGTGAACTCGGTGAAGGACAGCGCCCGCTCGTACATGTCCCGGATCACGGACTTCGGGGACAGGGGGTGGTCGCCGACCCACGGGTGGCTGGTGCGGTAGGTGTTGTAGGCGTGGAAGAGGAGCTCCTCCAGCGGCTTCGGGTAGGTGATGTCCTGCAGCCGCTCCATGCGCTCCTCGTACTCGACGCCGTCGGCCTTCATCAGCGCCACGGCCTCACCGCGCGCCTTGTTCTGCTGGGCGGCGAGGATCTGGCGCGGGTCGTCGAGCGTGGACTCCACGACGGAGACCATGTCGAGGGCGTACGAGGGCGACTCGGGGTCGAGGAGTTCGAAGGCGGCCAGGGCGAAGGTGGACAGCGGCTGGTTGAGTGCGAAGTCCTGCTGGAGGTCCACGGTCAGGCGCACGATGCGGCCGGTGGCGTCCGGCTCGTCGAGCTTCTCCACGACACCGCCGTCGAGCAGCGAGCGGTAGATGGCGATGGCGCGGCGGATGTGGCGCAGCTGCTGCTTGCGCGGCTCGTGGTTGTCCTCCAGGAGGTGGCGCATCGCCTCGAAGGCGTTGCCCGGCCGGGCGATCACCGCGAGGAGCATGGTGTGGGTGACGCGGAAGCGGGAGGTGAGCGGCTCAGGCTCGGCGGCGATGAGCTTCTCGAAGGTGCCCTCCGTCCAGCCCACGAAGCCCTCGGGCGCCTTCTTGCGCACCACCTTGCGGCGCTTCTTCGCGTCGTCGCCCGCCTTCGCGAGCGCCTTCTCGTTCTCGATGACGTGCTCGGGCGCCTGCGCCACCACGAAGCCCGCCGTGTCGAAGCCCGCGCGCCCGGCGCGGCCCGCGATCTGGTGGAACTCGCGGGCGCGCAGGGTGCGCACGCGATTGCCGTCGTACTTGGTGAGCGCGGTGAACAGCACGGTGCGAATGGGCACGTTCACCCCGACGCCGAGGGTGTCGGTGCCGCAGATGACCTTCAGGAGGCCCGCCTGGGCGAGCTTCTCGACGAGGCGCCGGTACTTGGGCAGCATCCCGGCGTGGTGGACGCCGATGCCGTGGCGCACGTAGCGCGAGAGGTTGCGGCCGAACTTCGTGGTGAAGCGGAAGTTGCCGATCAGCTCGGCGATCTGGTCCTTCTCGGCGCGCGTGCACATGTTGATGCTCATCAGCGACTGCGCCCGCTCCACGGCCTGGGCCTGCGTGAAGTGCACGATGTAGACCGGGGCCTGCTTGGTGTCGAGGAGCTCGGTGAGCGTCTCGGTGATGGGCGTGAGGCGGTACTCGTACGAGAGCGGCACCGGGCGCGTCGCGGAGCGGACGACCGACGTGGGGCGCCCGGTGCGACGGGTGAGGTCCTTCTCGAACATCGAGACGTCACCGAGCGTCGCGGACATCAGGATGAACTGTGCCTGCGGCAGCTCGAGGAGCGGAATCTGCCAGGCCCAGCCCCGGTCGGCCTCGGCGTAGAAGTGGAACTCGTCCATGACGACCTGGCCGATATCGGCGTCCTTGCCGTCACGCAGCGCGATGGAGGCGAGGACCTCGGCGGTGCAGCAGATGACGGGGGCGTCGGCGTTCACGGAGGCGTCGCCGGTGAGCATGCCGACGTTCTCCGTGCCGAAGAGCTTGCACAGCTCGAAGAACTTCTCGGACACCAGAGCCTTGATCGGGGCGGTGTAGAAGGTGACCTCGTCACGGGCGAGCGCCGCGAAGTGGGCCCCGGCTGCGATCATGCTCTTGCCGGAGCCGGTGGGTGTCGACACGATCACGTTCGCGCCGGACACGACCTCGATCAGAGCCTCCTCCTGGTGGGGATAGAGGGTGATGCCGCGCTCCTGGGCCCAGCCTTCAAAGGCTTCGTAGAGGGCATCGGGGTCGGCGTCCTGCGGCAGCTGATCGATAAGGGTCACACCCCCATCTTGCCTTCCCGCTGCCCGGATCAGGGAACCGGACGACGGCTCCAAGATCATGAACGCTACGCTGGGTCGCCAACGGGGCATCGCGACAACAGAAATGGGGCGGGCAGCACCGATGATGGGACCGGCACACTCACTGTCAGGGGCGGCGGCCTGGCTGGGGGTCGGCGCGGCCGCCACGGCCGCCGGGCACTCGATGCCCTGGCCGGTCCTCCTGGTCGGTGCCCTGATCTGTGCCGGGGCTGCGCTCGCCCCGGACCTCGACCACAAGTCGGCGACCATCTCGCGCGCCTTCGGCCCGGTGTCCCGCGGCCTGTGCGAGATCGTCGACAAGCTTTCCTACTCCGTGTACCGCGCCACGCGCAAGCAGGGCGACCCGCGCCGCTCCGGCGGGCACCGCACGCTCACCCACACCTGGGTGTGGGCCGTCCTGATCGGAGCGGGCTCGTCCGTGCTCGCGGTGACCGGCGGCCGGTGGGCGGTGCTCGCCCTGCTCTTCGTGCACATGGTGCTCGCCATCGAAGGGCTGTTGTGGCGGGCGGCGCGCGGTTCGAGCAGCGATGTACTGGTGTGGCTGCTCGCCGCGACCAGCGCCTGGATCCTGGCCGGAGTTCTGGACAAACCGGGCAATGGTGCGGATTGGTTGTTCACCGGAGACGGCCAGGAGTATCTGTGGCTGGGCCTTCCGATCGTGCTCGGCGCGCTGGTGCACGACATCGGGGACGCGCTGACGGTGTCCGGCTGTCCGATCCTGTGGCCCATCCCGATCGGCCGGAAGCGCTGGTACCCGATCGGTCCGCCGCGAGCGCTGCGGTTCCGCGCGGGGAGCTGGATCGAGCTGAAGGTGCTGATGCCGGTGTTCATGCTGCTCGGGGGAGCGGGTGGCGCGGTCGCGCTGAACTTCATCTGAGGCCGGGGCGGCGACGCGACGCCCCGGCGGATGGTGCCCGGGCCCGGCCCGATGTCCTCGGCGGTGCCTGCCTGGGGCGAGGGCGCGAGGAGGGCGAGGGCCTGTGGGGCCACGCCGTTGCCGCCGCCCTGGCCGGGCCGCCCGGCGCACCGGGGCAGGGCCCGACCGTGAGGTCACGGCCCAGATCCGGCCTGAGGCTCAGGCCGAGCGCCAGGCTCAGGTCGAGCGCCAGGCTCAGGTCGAGCGCCAGGCTCAGGCCGAGCGCCAGCTTCAGGCCGAGCGCCGGGCCGGGCCCAGGGTCCAGATCCAGGCCCAGCCTCAGACCCGACCCGCGCCGCAGACTCAGCCAGGCCCAGGCCCAGGCCCAGGCCCGGCCTCAGGTCGAGCCCCCAGCGCCAGGCCCGGCCCCAGCGCCCGATCGAGCCCCAGGCCCAGCCCCGCCACCCGCTCCGGCCCTCCACACCTCAAGCCCCCACCACACCCCAAGAAGCAGACACACCCCACCACACCCCACCCCAGTGCCCCGCAGCACCGCGTCGTGGGTCGCCCCGGGGCCCACCCCGCCGACCTCGCCGGTGATGGCTCCGGTGACGGCTCCGGTGAGGCCCACGCCGAGGCCCGCCGCGAGGGTGAGGGCGGTTTTGGTGACGCCGGAGGCCTCGCCGGCCCGCTCGGGGGTGATGACGGCCTGCGTGGCGATGAGGGTCAGCGCGTTGGCGATGCCGAGGGCCGCGCCGCACCCGGTGGCGATGGCGAGGTACGCCGTCAGCGAGGAGGCCGAGGGCAGCGAGCCGAGGCCGAACGCCCCCGCGCCCAGGCAGCCCAGCATGAGCGGCACGGCGGCGCGCGTCGGTACGCGTCCGGCGAGGGGGCCCGCGACCGCCATGGCGAGGGCCGGGGCGAGGAAGGCCAGGCCCGCGGAGGCGACGGGGAGTGCCCACTGCCCTTGGAGCGTGAGGGGGACGACGAGCAGGAACATCACGGTCGCGGTGTTGGCGGCGGCCCCGGTGAGCGTGAGCGCTACGTACGGGCCGTTGCGGAAGAGCGTGAGCTGTACCAGTGGGCGAGGGGTGGCGCGTTCGTACCGTACGAACAGGACCAGCAGGCCTGTCACGGCCAGGGCCCCGCCGAGGAGTGCTGGGCGGGGCAGGGTCGGGCCGCGGTCGATGAGGATGCCGAGCGTCGCGAGCGCGGCCGTCGCGGTGAGCAGGCCTCGCCAGTCGACGGTGCGGGACGCGCCGACGTCGTAGCTCTCGGCGGTGCGCGACGCGCAGACCGCGCCGAGGGCGGCGAGCGGGACGTTGAGCCAGAAGACGGCCCGCCAGGACACCGCGTCGGTGAGGGCGCCGCCGATGAACGGTCCGCAGGCGGTGGCGATGCCGCCGATGCCGAGGGCCCAGCCGGTGGCGCGGCCGCGCAGGTCGCCGGGGTAGACGTTGGTCAGGAGTGACAGGCCCACCGGCATGATCATTGCCGCGCCCGCGCCCTGGGCCACCCGGGCGCCGATGAGGAGGGGCAGCGTAGCGGCGAGCGCGCACACCAGGGATGCCGCGCCGAAGAGGACGAGCCCGGTGACGAGGAGCCGCCGACGTCCGAAGAGGTCGCCGAGGCGTCCGGCGCCGAGCATCAGGGTGCCGGTGGACAGCAGATACGAGCTGATCACCCACTGCGGTCCGGACCCGCCCGCGTCCAGGTCGCGGCCGATCCGCGCCAGGGCGAGGCTGAGGCCGAACGCGTCGAGCTGGATGCAGAAGACGCCCAGGGACAGGGCGAGGAGGGCGCCTCTGCGCTCGCTGACCGACGCTGTCGCGCTCCCGCCACCCGGCGGCGCTGCCCTGACCTCCGTGCGGGTGTGTTTCCGCATGCTCCTGTCTCCTCCGTGACGGGGTGAGCGGGCGGCTTGAGGGCGCTGCTCACCGTGGACACCGCCGTAAGGGCGCACGGCGGTGGACGTGCTGGTTGGGGGAGGGGAGCTGGTGCAGTCGGAAGGCGCCCTCGGGGGCGGGGCGTCACTGCTGGAGATCCGGGACCTGGAGATCAGGGAACCGGTGAACGGGAGAACCGGTGAACGGAGAACGGGGACCCGGAGATCTGAAGGGCCGACGGAAAAGGCGAATCCAGAAAAACTGAGACCTGGAGAACCTGAGGGTCGGTGAAAGGGGCATGGACACCGAATACAGGGGCGCCGCCCTCGGGAGTCGCTCGACGAACGACTGAAGCAGCATCACCGTAACTGACACGGATTCACTTGCCAACCCCTTCGCCCGTGCGGTCACACGCCCGCGGAATCGGCGCAAATCGACGTTCGCCGTGCGGTGCGGGCCATGATTCGGCCATCAAAGGTGAGATCGCGGGCACATGCCCAGGGGGCCGTCCATGCCCTGTGGTGCCCCGCTGTGGAGTGTCGCGACGGGGCATTCGCCGACCGTGGGGGACTGCCGTTTCGTGGCGCCTGGACCCGGTCGGGCCTGGGACGTTGCCGTGACAAGCCGGAAAGGTCCGCTTTCTCGAACCGGCGGCCTGAATCAGCCCCGGGGTGTTGGCTGCTGTTCGACCTCCTGTTAGTACTTTCTTGCCGCATAAGAAGGGCGGTTGTCGGGTGTTTCCCACACGTCTGTTGAAGGGTTCCGATAACAACCTTGCGGAATGTTCCAGGTGGTGTGGCAGTGCTATGGCGCACGAGTGCGATGAATGCGTGACCGGCCCCCGGGCCGATCCTCGGCACCTGCAATTCCCGTACTTCTCACCACCGGCTCGGGCGGATGTGACGTCGTTGAACACGCAGGAACTGAACGCACGCGAACTGAACGCGCACGAACTCGTCGAGGCCGTCGGCCCACGGCCTCGTACGGCGGTCCGTGGACGTGGGCCCGACGGCCTCAGACCGGTCCGCCCGCTCCTCTACCTCCCCCGGGAGGAGCGGGCGGACCTCTGCCGTCACGGTCCCGTCACCCGTGCCAGGACTTCCACAGCGCCGCGTACGCTCCCTGGGCGCGCACCAGCTCGTCGTGGCTGCCGAGTTCGCTGATGCGGCCGCTCTCCACCACGGCGATGACGTCGGCGTCGTGCGCGGTGTGCAGGCGGTGCGCGATGGCGACCACCGTGCGGCCCTCCAGGACCCGTGAGAGCGAGCGTTCCAGATGCCGGGCCGCGCGCGGGTCCAGGAGCGAGGTCGCCTCGTCGAGCACCAGCGTGTGCGGGTCGGCGAGGACGAGCCGGGCCAGGGCGATCTGCTGCGCCTGCGCGGGCGTCAGGCTCAGACCGCCCGAGCCGACCTCCGTGTCCAGGCCCTCGTCGAGGTCCCGCGCCCAGGTGTGCGCGTCGACGGCGCCGAGGGCGGCCCACAGCTCGGTGTCCTCGGCCCCGGCCCTGGCGAGGCGCAGATTGTCGCGCAGGGAGCCCACGAACACGTGGTGCTCCTGGTTGACGAGCGCCACGTGCGCGCGGACGCCCTCCGCGGGCATCCGTGCCAGCTCGGCGCCGCCGAGCGTCACCTGGCCCGTACGCGGTCCGTAGATTCCGGCGAGCAGCCTGCCGAGCGTGGACTTGCCCGCGCCGGACGGCCCGACCAGCGCCACCCGGGAGCCGGGCTCGACGGCGAGGGACACCTCGCGGAGCACGTCGACGCCCTTGCGGTAGCCGAAGTACACGTCGTCGGCGAGGACGTCGCGTCCGTCGGGCACCACGCCCGCGTCACCGGCGTCCGGCTCGATGTCACGCACGCCCACGAGCCGGGCCAGCGACACCTGCGCCACCTGGAGCTCGTCGTACCAGCGCAGGACGATGCCGATCGGATCGACGAGCATCTGTGCGATCAGCGTGCCGGTCGTCAGCTGGCCCACGCCGATCCAGCCCTGCAGGACGAACCAGCCGCCGATCATCAGGACCGAGAAGAGGACGGTGACGTGCGTAGCGCTGACGACGGGGAAGAGGACCGACCGCAGATAGAGCGTGTAGCGCTCCCAGGCGGTCCACTCCTTGATGCGGCGCTCCGACTGCTCGACGCGGCGCGCGCCGAGGCGGTGTGCCTCCACGGTGCGGCCCGCGTCGACGGTCTCGGCGAGCGCGGCGGCCACGGCGGCGTACCCCGCGGCCTCCGAACGGTACGCGGACGGCGCCCGCTTGAAGTACCAGCGGCAGCCGACGACGAGCAGCGGCACGGCGACGAGCAGCGCGGGCGCCAGCGGCGGCGCGACCACGGCGAGCCCGCCGACGAGCAGCACCAGCCAGACCACGCCGATGGCCAGCTGCGGAACGGCCTCGCGCATCGCGTTGGCGAGCCGGTCGATGTCCGTGGTGATGCGGGACAGCAGGTCACCGGTGCCCGCCCGCTCCAGGACGCCCGGCGGAAGGCCGACCGACCGGACGAGGAAGTCCTCCCGCAGGTCCGCGAGCATGCGCTCGCCGAGCATCGCGCCACGCAGCCGCACCTGGTGCACGAAGGCGGCCTGTACGACGAGCGCGAGCGCGAACAGGCCCACGACGCGCTCCAGATGGACCTCGCGCGCACCGTCCGACACGTCCTCGACGAGACCGCCGAGCAGATACGGCCCCACCATCGAGGCGGTCACGGCGAGCGTGTTCACCACGACCAGCAGGACGAAGGCCCTGCGGTGCCGTCGCAGCAGCTCGCGCACATAGGTCCGTACGGTCGCGGGGGCGCCGACGGGCAGCGTCTCCGCCGTGGTCGGGGCCGCCGGGTCGTACTCCGGCGGCGCCAGGCCGATCATGCCGTCTCCTCGATGTCGATGGTGTGTACGCGGGCTCTGCGCGGAGCGGAGCCCTGCCCCTGCCCCTGCCCCTGCCCCTGCCCCTGGCCAGGGCCAGGGCCGGAGCCGGTGCTGGGGCCCGCGTCCTCGGCCGTCTCATCCGGGGTCTCCCGGGTGACGACCGCGCGGTACCCCGGCTGCGTGACCACGAGTTCGCGGTGCACGCCCACGGCGGCCACCTCGCCGTCGCGCAGGAACACGACGCGGTCGGCGCGGTCGAGGAGCAGCGGTGACGAGGTGAGGACCACCGTCGTACGGCCGGCGCGCAGTTCGCGCAGGCCGTCCGCGATCCGGGCCTCGGTGTGGGAGTCGACAGCGGAGGTCGGCTCGTCGAGGACCAGCGCCTCGGGGTCGGTGACCAGCGACCGCGCGAGCGCCAGGCGCTGGCGTTGGCCGCCGGACAGGGATCGGCCGCGCTCGGTGAGGTGCGCGGCCATCGGGTCGTCGGCCGTGGAGCCCTGCACCAGCGCGTCGAGGACGTCGGAGCACTGCGCGGCGGCGAGCGCCCGCTGCGGATCCACCGCCCCGGACGCCGGTACGTCGAGCAGCGACCCCAGCGTGCCGGAGAGCAGCACCGGGTCCTTGTCCTGCACGAGGACCGCGGTGCGGGCGGTGTCGAGCGGCAGCCCGTCCAGGGGGACGCCCCCGAGGCGCACCGACGGCAGGTCCGTGTCGAACGCCGGGTGCCCGCCGAGCCGTTCGGCGAGCCGACCGGCCGCGTCCGGGTCGCCGCACACGACAGCGGTGAACCGCCCGGCCGGGGCGAGCAGGCCCGTGGCGGGGTCGTAGAGGTCTCCGGTGGGCGCCACCGGCTCTCCAACGGACGCCGCGGACGGGCCCTCTTCCACAGTCCCGGCCTCCCCACCCCCGGCCCCGGCTTCCGAACCCCCGGCCCCGGTCGTGCGCTCCAGCGACAGCACACGGGCCGCCCGCTTCGCCGAGGGGCGCGAGAAGGAGTACGCCATGGCGATCTCCTCGAAGTGCCGCAGGGGGTAGTTGAGCAGCATCACCGCGCTGTAGACGGTGACGAGCTCGCCGACCGTGACGCGGCCCTCGCGGGCCAGGTGCACGCCGTGCCAGACGAGCCCGATCAGCAGGAGGCCGGGAAGCAGGACCTGGACGGCGGAGATCACGGCCCACATGCGCGCGCTGCGCACGGCGGCGGTCCGCACCTCCTGCGAGGCGTGCCGGTAGCGGTCGAGGAACAGCTCCTCGCCGCCGATGCCGCGCAGCACTCTGAGGCCCGCGACGGTGTCCGACGCCAGCTCGGTGGCCCGCCCGGCCTTCTCGCGCTGGAGGTCGGCGCGGCGGGTCGCCCGGGGCAGCAGCGGCAGCACGGCGAGCGCGAGCACCGGGATGCCGACGGCGACGACGACGCCGAGCGCGGGCTCGTAGACGACCAGACCCACACAGACGACGAGGACGGTCACGGCCGCCGCGGCGAAGCGCGACAGGGCCTCCACGAACCAGCCGATCTTCTCCACGTCACCGGTGGACACCGCGACGACCTCACCGGCGGCCACCCGCCGGGTGAGGGCGGCGCCGAGGCGCGCGGTCTTGCGGGCGAGCAATTGCTGCACCCGGGCCGCAGCGGTGATCCAGTTGGTGACGGCCGTGCGGTGGAGCATCGTGTCGCCGCCCGCGACGGCGAGCCCCGCGAGCAGGATGACGCCGCCGGCGAGGGCGAGCCGCCCGCCCGAGCCGTCGATCACCGCCTGCACGGCGAGGCCCACCATGTAGGGCAGCGCGGCGATGCCGAGGAAGTGCAGCAGCCCCCAGCCCAGCGACTTGAGCTGGCCGCCCAGCTGGTTCCGGCCGAGCCACAGCAGGAAGCGGGGGCCGGAGCGGGTGTCGGGTTCGCCCGGGTCGGCGTACGGAAGATCACGAATGTGCATGGGATCCCAGCTTCGGTGCGATGCGCGTGGTGGTGCCGGACGACGACGCGAGGGACACGCCGACGAACGACGCGAGCAACACGGCGACGAACGACGTGAGGCACGGCGACGAACGACGTGACGGACGTGGCGACGAACGACGTGAGGGACGCGGAATCGAACGGCGTGACGAACGCGGTAACAAACCGTGCAAGGTTCGCGTCGCACGGTGGCCCGAAGCAAACGATTTTCCGGCGTCCGGCAAAGAGTCGGCCATTCCTGCCGGTGGGACGGGGGCGTCGGCGAGGGGCGGGGGAAGCCGGTGCGAGCATGGAGCGCATGCGTATAGCCGGTGTGGTGCGAACGGCGGCCGCGGCCGCCGCCTGCTCAGTCGTCCTGACCTCCTGCGGCGGCTCGGGTGGCGACGACGGAGGCGAAGCGGCGCACTCCGCGCAGGGCGGCGACCGCGGCGCGGCGCGGACCGACGCCGACCTCAGGCGCATCCCCGACGTCGGCGACCGGCTCCAGTCCCGCATCCCCAAGAGCGCGCGCCAGGTCGTCGCCGTCTACGGAGAGGGCAAGGACTCGGCGAAGGCCACCGTCGTCCTCTACACGAAGGCGGGGGCCGTCTGGAAGAAGACGCGCAGCTGGCCGGCCCACAACGGCAAGAAGGGCTGGACCCCGGACCACCGCGAGGGCGACAAGCGCAGCCCGGTCGGCGTGTTCACGCTCAGCGACGCGGGCGGCGTCCTCGCCGACCCCGGGGCGCGGCTCCCGTACACGCGGACCGCGGCCCTCCAGGCCCCGCACTACTGGCCGAAGACGCACTGGCACGACTTCGACTACGTCGTCGCGATCGACTACAACCGCGTCAAGGGCACCCCGCCGAACGACCCGACGCGCCCGCAGGGCCAGACCAAGGGCGGCAGCATCTGGCTGCACATGGACCACGGCAGCGGCACCTCGGGCTGTGTGAGCCTGTCGAAGTCCGGCATGGAGTACCTGCTGCGCACGCTCGATCCGAAGCTGCGGCCGGTGGTGGTGATGGGGGACAGGGCGGCCCTCAAGTCCTGAGAGCCGCCCCTGGGGCATCCCTACGTAGGGACCCCGCTCAGGTCTCCTTCGGCTTCTCCGAGTCCATGCCCGGCCGCGCCTTCCGCCACAGGCCCCGGGTGAAGTCGGGGATCTCCTGCGGCGCGCCCTTCGCCTTGATGGAGGCGTGGCTCAGCGGCACCGGCGCGGTCCACGTCGCCCCGTCGTACACGTCGAAGTCGGGGACGAGCCCGAGCCGCATGCATTGCATCAGGCGGAACACCAGGAGGTAGTCCATGCCGCCGTGCCCGCCCGGCGGATTGGAGTGTTCCTTCCACAGCCAGTGGTCGAACTCCGCCGCGTACGTGGAGAAGTCGCCCCACCGGTCGTCGGTGTGGTCCGGCTCGATGTAGATGCGGGCGGGGTAGTCCTCGAAGAGGCCCTTGGTGCCGCCGAGGCTGTTGACGCGGCTGTAGGGGTGCGGGGTCGAGACGTCGTGCTCCAGGCGGATGACCCGGCCCTTGGCCGTCTGCACCAGGCTGATGGTCCGGTCGCTCTCGATGTACGTCTCCTTCCAGCTCGGGTCGCCCGGCGGCATGTGCGCCTTGCGGTACTCGGCGAGGCCGAGGGCGGGCGTGCCGAAGCTGGAGATGTGTGTGGCGCGGTCGCCGCGGTTGACGTCCATGTAGTTGGCGACGGGGCCGAAGCCGTGGTTGGGGTACAGGTCGCCGCGCAGCCTCGTGTGCCACAGGCGGCGCCACGGGGTCGCGTAGTACGTGGGGTCGAACATCAGCTGGCGCAGGTCGTGGTTGTAGGCGCCCGCGCCGTGCAGCAGATCGCCGAACTTGCCCGCGTGCGCCATGCGCAGCACGCGCATCTCGTTCTTGCCGTAACAGCAGTTCTCCAGCTGCATGCAGTGTCTGCGGGTGCGTTCCGACAGGTCGACGAGTTCCCACAGGTGGTCGAGGCGGAGCGCGAGCGGACACTCCACGCCGACGTGCTTGCCGTTCAGCATGGCCGACTTGGCCATCTCGAAGTGCCAGTCCCAGGGCGTCGCCACGTACACGAAGTCGATGTCGCCGCGCGCGCAGAGCTTCTCGAAGTCGTTGTCCCCGTTGGTGTACGTCGCGGGGGCGGGCTGGCCCGCGGCGACGACCTTCTTCGCGGCCGCCGCGGTCTTGTCCTTGACCGGGTCGCACAGCGCGACGACCCGCACGCCCGGCTGCGCGAGGAACAGGTCGATCATGCCGCCGCCGCGGTTGCCGAGGCCGATCATGCCGACGCGGACGGTGGAGCGCGCCTCGAAGGGCACGCCGATCATGGTCTTGCCCTTGCGGGCGGGCGCGGCGCCGGTCGGGCCTTCGGCCGTCCCGGCCGCGTCGGGGGTGTCGGCCTGGGCGGTGCCGCCCGCGAACGTGCCGAGGCCGAGCCCGGCCCCGGCGAGTCCGGCCGTGCGCAGGACCGCGCGCCGGGAGTGACCGTCGGTGGATTCGTCAGGGACCGGTGTCGCGTTCTCGTCGTGCATCGGACCTCCGTCGTCACAGTGCCATGTCACTGGGCGGGGCCCACCCTGATGGCGGTGCGCACGGGACGCAAGAGACCGCGGTGGCCGAGGGCTTGGACTTTTCTCTTGCCCGGTGCGGGAGGCCCTCCCCTCCCGCGGGAGGTTCGCCCTCCCGCATCGGGAGGGCGGTGGTCAGGGGCGCGTGGCCCGCTCCAGGGCGAGCAGCACCGAGCGGTACTCCCGGCCCGTGGCCTGTTCCATGCCCACCTCGCACATGCGGTTGGCCGAGAGGTACGCGTCGTAGGGCCGGGCCGCGACCTCCGCGGCCTCCGCGCGGGTCGCGGCCTCGCCCAGTTCGGGGTGCAGCATCCCCCGGTCCCCGGCGAAGGCGCAGCAGCCCGCGTCGTCCGGTACGACCACCTCGTCCGCGCAGGCCTCGGCGACGGCCCGCAGCTGCGGCTCGTCGCCCAAGTGGCGCATGGAGCAGGTGGGGTGGAGCACGGCGGAGCCCACGGTCCGGCGGACCGTCAGGCGGGGAAGCAACTCCTCGGCGGCCCAGACGACGGAGTCGACGACGGTCAGCTCCTCGTGCAGAGCGCGGTTGTCGGCCGTCAGATACGGCACCACCTCGTGCGCGATGCCGAGCGCGCAGGACGAGGCGTCCACGACGAGCGGCAGCGCGCCGCCCGCCGTCCAGCCCCAGGCGGCCTCGACGACGCGGTTGGCCATCACGCGGTTCCCCGCCTCGTACCCCTTGGAGTGCCAGATCGTCGCGCAGCACGTCCCGGCCACGTCGTCCGGAATCCACACGGGCCTGCCCGCGCGCGCCGACACGGCCACGACGGCCCGCGCCAGGGGCACTCCACCAGGACCGGCGAAGATGCGGTTCACACACGCCGGGTAGTACACGGCGGCGGCGCCCACGCGCGCGGTGCGCGGGAGGCGCCGGGCGGCGGCGCCCGGAAGCTGGGGCAGCCACTCGGGCACCAGGTCCGGGCGCACGGCCTTGCGGGCGGCGCGGGTCACGGCGGTCAGGAGCCGGTCGCCGGTCCGCTCCCCGGCCACCGCGCGGAGCGCCGCGGCGGCGCCGAGCGCCAGCCGGGCGGAGGCCTCGACCTCCTTGAACCGGCGTGCGGTGAGTGCCGCGACGCGCTCCTCGCGGGGCGAGTGCCGGGCGTGCCGGAAGGACTTCATCAGGGCGCCGGTGTCGATGCCGACGGGGCAGGCCAGCTTGCACGTCGAGTCGCCCGCGCAGGTGTCGACCGCGTCGTAGCCGTACGCCGCGACGAGGCCGTCCTCGACGCCGGAGCCCGGGGCCTGGCGCATCATCTCCCGGCGCAGCACGATGCGCTGGCGCGGCGTGGTCGTCAGGTCCTCGCTCGGGCAGGTCGGTTCGCAGAAGCCGCACTCGATGCACGGGTCGGCGATCGCCTCCACCTTGGGGATCGTCTTCAGGCCCCGCAGATGCGCCTTGGGGTCGCGGTCCAGGACGACCCGCGGCGCGAGCACGCCGTCCGGGTCGATGACCTGCTTGGTGCGCCACATCAACTCCGTGGCCTTCGGGCCCCATTCGAGCTCCAGGAACGGCGCGATGTTGCGGCCCGTGGCGTGCTCGGCCTTCAGGGAGCCGTCGAAGCGCTCCACGGTGAGGCGGCAGAAGTCGTCCATGAACGCGGCGTACCGCTCCACGTCCGCGGGCTCGGCGGCGTCGAAGGCGAGCAGGAAATGCAGATTGCCGTGCGCGGCGTGCCCGGCGACGGCCGCGTCGAAGCCGTGCCGCGTCTGGAGGGCGAGCAGCGCCTCGCAGGCCTCCGCGAGCCGGCCGGGCGGCACCGCGAAGTCCTCGGTGATCAGCGTGGTCCCGGTGGGCCGTGAGCCGCCGACGGCCGTCACGAACGCCTTGCGCGCCGTCCAGTAGCCGGCGATCACCCCCGGGTCCCGCGTGAAGGCGTTCGTCACGGACGCGACCGGGGCGACGAGTTCGAGCCCCGCCGTCACCTCGGCGGCCGTCGCCTCGTACGCCTCCTGCCGCGCCTCGTCCGGCGCGCGGAACTCCACCAGGAGCGCCGCCGTGTCCTTGGCCAGACCGGCCCAGTCGGCCGGGACGCCGGGCACGCGCACGGACGCGCGCAGGGTGTTGCCGTCCATCAGCTCCACGGCACGGGCCCCGGCGTCGTTGAACAGCGGCGCGGCGGCGGCAGCGGCGGGCAGCGTGGGGAAGAACAGCAGCGCGCTCGACACGCACCGGTCGAGGGGCAGCGCGTCGAAGACGACCTCGGAGATGAACCCGAAGGTGCCTTCGGAGCCGACCATGAGGCCGCGCAGGATCTGGACGGGCGTCGCCCCGTCGAGGAACGCGTCCAGGCGGTAGCCGTTGGTGTTCTTGATCTCGTACTTGGCCCGGATGCGGGCCGTGAGTGCGGGGTCCGCCTCGATCTCGCGCTTGATGTCGAGCAGGCCCGCGCACAGGGCCGGTTCGGCGTGCGCGAGCAGCGTGTCGGCGTCCGGATCGGCCGTGTCGACGACCGTGCCGGACGGCAGCACGAAGGTCAGGGACGCCACCGTGCGGTACGAGTTGCGGGTGGTGCCCGCCGTCATGCCGGAGGCGTTGTTCGCGACCACGCCGCCGATGGTGCAGGCGATCGCGCTCGCCGGGTCCGGGCCGAGTACGCGTCCGTGGCGCGCGAGCGTGGCGTTCGCGCGCACCACCGTCGTGCCGGGGCCGATCCGCGCCCGCTCCCCGCCGTCGAGCACCTCGACGCCGGACCAGTGCCTGCGCACGTCGACGAGGATGTCCTCGCCCTGTGCCTGTCCGTTGAGCGAGGTGCCCGCCGCGCGGAAGACGACCTCGCGGCCCTTGCCGTGGGCGTACGACAGGACGGTCGACACGTCGTCGATGTCCTCGGCGACGACCACGACGCGCGGCACGAAGCGGTAGGGGCTCGCGTCCGACGCGTACCGGACGAGGTCGGAGACGTGCGTGAGGACCTTGTCGGCACCCAGGAGCGCGACCAGATCGCCGCGCAGCGGCTCGGGGGTGCCGCCCGCCCGCTCGCGCGGGACCCGGTCGGGCGACGGCCTACGGCCGTCGGGGGCGGGGCGCAGCGCTTCGGGATCGGGCTCCAGCAGGGGCATGGCCTCTCCTCGGCGTCGTCGGCGGCCGCCCACCGCCACGGCCTCTCAGCGGCGGCACGCCGTCCCGGTGGTCAGCAGTGGCGGCTCTCCGGCACCTCGAACAGCGCGTCGAGCAGCCCGCCCAGCTGGGTGCGCTGGGCGGTGTCCAGTGGAGCCAGGATGTCCTCGGCGGCGGCCCGGCGCGCGCCGTGCAGCTCCCGCAGGGCCTCGTGCCCGCCGTCGGTGAGCTCGATGCGGATGACCCGGCGGTTGGTCGGGTCGGGGGCGCGGCGCACGCGGCCGCTCGCCTCCAGGGCGTCGACCAGGCTGGTGACGGCGCGCGGCACGACTTCGAGGCGCTGGGCGAGATCGGCCATGCGCGGCGGCGTCTCGTAGTGCGCGAGGGTGCGCAGCAGCCGGGACTGCGCGGGCGTGATGCCGATGGGCTCCAGATGGTGCTTCTGGATGCGGTGCAGCCGACGGGTCAGCCGCAGCAGCTGCTCGGCGAGGAGTCCGTCGCTGTCCGATGTGCTCATGCCGAAACAGTACAGGACCTGGTGCATTGTGAGTATAGGTAACAGTGAGCTATGCTCCCAAGGTCGCCCTCGTCGGCGCGCCATCCGCGTCCGGCGCTCCCGCCGAAGCGTGATCCGCGCCCGGCGCTCCCGCCGACGCGTCCGGCGTCCGCATCACTGGCGTCCGTGCACCGGTGCTCGTACGGCCGGTACCCGAACGGCCAACCGGTACGGGTACGGCAGGTGTCCGCGCCAGCGGTGTCCGCGCCGCCGGTGTACGGCACCGGTGCCCGCGTCGCCGGTGTCCACGGAATCGGCGACGCGGAATCGGCGTCCGCGCCGCCGCGTTCTCGCGGACGCGGCCCGTCCGTGCCGCCCCGTCCGTACGGGACACCAGCGGCACGGGCACGTCCGCGCCCGCGGCCCCGTGGGCGCGACCTGTCCCCGTCGGCGCACCGCCGCCGACGTCCCACTACGTCCCGTAGGAGCCCATGCCTCACGAAGAACCCTCCCGGACCCCGGCGTCCGGTGAGCCGGAAGAGCCCCGTCAGCTGCGCCGCATCCTGCGCCTCTTCCGCCCGTACCGCGCCCGCCTCGCCCTCGTGGGCCTGCTGGTGTGCGCCGCCTCCCTGGTGTCGGTGGTGACCCCCTTCCTCCTGAAGGAGATCCTCGACACCGCGATCCCGCAGGGCCGCACCGGCCTGCTCAGCCTGCTCGCCCTCGGCATGATCCTGAGCGCGGTCGTCACCAGCGTCTTCGGCGTCCTGCAGACGCTGATCTCCACGACCGTCGGCCAGCAGGTCATGCACGACCTGCGCACCGCCGTGTACGGCCGCCTCCAGCGCATGTCCCTCGCCTTCTTCACCCGCACCCGCACCGGTGAGGTCCAGTCCCGCATCGCCAACGACATCGGCGGCATGCAGGCGACCGTCACCTCCACGGCGACCTCCCTCGTCTCCAATCTGACGAGCGTCATCGCGACGGTCGTCGCCATGCTCGCCCTCGACTGGCGTCTGACCCTCGTCTCCCTGCTGCTGCTCCCGCTGTTCGCGTGGATCAGCCGCCGCGTCGGCCGGGAACGCAAGAAGATCGCCACCGAGCGGCAGAAGCAGATGGCCGCCATGGCCGCCACGGTCACCGAATCCCTCTCGGTCAGCGGCATCCTGCTCGGCCGCACCATGGGCCGCGCCGACTCGCTCACGCGCTCCTTCGCCGACGAGTCCGCCGAGCTGGTGAGCCTGGAGGTCCGCTCCAACATGGCCGGGCGCTGGCGCATGGCCGTGATCACCATCGTCATGGCCGCGATGCCCGCCGTCCTCTACTGGAGTGCGGGGCTCGCCTTCCAGATGGGCGGGCCCACCGTCTCCATCGGCACGCTCGTCGCCTTCGTCTCGCTCCAGCAGGGCCTGTTCCGGCCGACGGTCAGCCTGTTGTCGACCGGGGTGCAGATCCAGACCTCGCTCGCGCTCTTCCAGCGCATCTTCGAGTACCTCGACCTGCCCATCGACATCACCGAGCGCGACCGGCCCGTGCGCCTTGACCGCGTCAAGGGCGAGGTCCGCTTCGAGGGCGTGGAGTTCCGCTACGACCCCCAGGGCGCGCCCGTCCTCGAAGGCATCGACATCACCGTGCCGGCGGGCGGCAGCCTCGCCGTCGTCGGCCCGACGGGCTCCGGCAAGTCCACGCTCAGCTATCTGGTGCCGCGCCTGTACGACGTGACGGGCGGCCGCGTCACGCTCGACGGCGTGGACGTGCGCGACCTGGACTTCGACACCCTCGCCCGCGCGATCGGCGTCGTCTCCCAGGAGACGTACCTCTTCCACGCCTCGGTCGCGGACAACCTGCGCTTCGCCAAGCCGGACGCCACCGAGGAGGAACTGCACGAGGCGGCGCGGGCCGCCCAGATCCACGACCACATCGCGGCCCTGCCCGACGGGTACGACACGGTCGTCGGCGAGCGCGGCCACCGCTTCTCCGGCGGAGAGAAGCAGCGCCTGGCCATCGCCCGCACGATCCTGCGCGACCCGCCCGTGCTGATCCTGGACGAGGCCACCAGCGCCCTCGACACCCGCACGGAACACGCCGTGCAGCAGGCCATCGACGCCCTGTCGGCCAGCAGGACGACGCTCACCATCGCCCACCGCCTGTCCACCGTGCGCGGCGCCGACCAGATCGTGGTGCTCGACGCCGGGCGCGCCGTCGAGCGCGGCACCCACGCGGAGCTGCTCGCCCAGGACGGGCGTTACGCCGCCCTCGTCCGCAGGGACGCCCGGCTGGAGCCGGCGACGTAGAGATATGCCGGAAATATGACAAAAGGCGGGTTACCGTGCCCGCATGCACACCACCACCCCGCCACGGGGCACGAAACGCGGAGCGGTCCGGCTGACGCGCCGGGGCCGGATCGCCCTGATCGCCATCGGAGCTGTCGCGGCGGTCGCCGCCGTGGCGGTTCCGCTGCTGCTCCCGGACGACCACGAAGAGGCCCGGCCCCGGACGCTGACGATCCCCGAGGGCTGGCGCGCCGGACAGGTGTACGAGGCCGTCGACACGGCCCTGCACGTCTCCAAGGGCACCACGAAGAAGGCCGTCGACAGCGCGGGCCTCAAGCTGCCCGGCGACGCGGGCGGCAACCCCGAGGGCTATCTCTTCCCGGCCACGTACCCCATCGGCTCCCGGTCGACCCCGGCGTCCGTCCTGTCGTACATGGTGGACACCGCGAACAAGAGGTTCAGCGGCGGTCACATCACCGCGGGCGCCGACCGGAACGCGGTGAACGTCTACCAGACCGTCACCATCGCGAGCATGATCGAGGCCGAGGCGGGCTCCAAGGAGGAGATGGGCAAGGTCGCCCGCGTCATCTACAACCGCCTCGACCGGGGCATGCCGCTCCAGATGGACTCCACGATCAACTACGCCCTCAACCGCTCCACCCTCAAGACCACCGCGCGCGACACCAAGCTCAACAGCCCCTACAACACGTACGCCCGCATGGGCCTGCCGCCCACCCCGATCGGCAACCCCGGAGAGGCCGCGATGCGCGCCGCGACGAATCCGACGCCGGGGGACTGGCTGTACTTCGTGACCGTGAAGCCGGGGGACACGCGGTTCACCGCGAACTACGAGGAGCAGCAGCGCAACGTGGCGGAGTTCAACAGGAATCAATGACGACCCGTCACCAACCCTTGGGGGGAAGTGAGTTCACGTTCAGGTAGGCCGGAAGTCGTCCTCGCGTTCCCCTGCCCCATTGATGGCTCGTCGCATCGTCGCTTCCATGGCTCTCCCGGCGGCGCCCACGCCGCCGGTCCGGTCGACGAGGGGGAGGGGAAGGGATGCGCCAGCACAGTGCCCGCGCGACGAGAGCCAGGAGATCCAGAGCACGGCGGGGTGGTTCATCCGGTGCGGCGGCGCTGATCAGCGCCGCCGCACTCGTCGTTTCGGCGGGTCCCGCGGCGGCGGCGCCCGGGGGGACGCCGCCACCGAGCCCCGGTGAGGTGATCCCGGGGCAGCGGACGAGGACGCCCGCCCTGGTGGACGGCATCAGGGAGAAGGCGCCCCGGGCGGACAGCGCGGCGGACGCCGCCCGCGCATACCTGGAACGGAAGGAGAGCCGCTACCGGATCGCCGACCCCGGCCGCGACCTGAAGTCCGCGCGGACCACCACGGCGGCGGGCGGCCAGGAGACCGTGCGGCTCCAGCAGAAGCACCGGGGCGTGCCCGTCCTGGGCGGCCAGTACGTCGTCCGCATGGAGAACGAGGGCGGCGCACGCGTCGTCACCGGAACCTCCGGCAAGTACTTCACCGGGCTCAGGGCGGGCACCACCCCCGAGGTCGGCGCGGAGGTCGCCGTCGAGCGTGCCGTCGACGGCGTGCTCACGGACCTCACCACGAGGAACTTCACCCGCACGGCCGGGGCCGAGGAAGCCGACGACGGCGAGATACCCCTCAAGGGCACCGCCCGCGGCCTCGTCGTGCTGCCCAAGGGGCAGGGCGTCCTCACCCACCACGTCACCGTGCGCGGTACCGATCCCGCGACCGGCGAACCCGTGCTGCGCGAGGTCTACGTCGACGCGCGCGCCGGGTACCCCGTCCTCCAGTACAGCGGTATCAAGACGTTCGGCGGCGCGGTTCCGAGCGGGCCGCGCAGGGCTCCCGCGCCGCGACGGGAGGCACCGGCGGAGCCGCGGGAGAAGGGCTCCGGCGTCACGCTGGACGGCAGGTCCGTAGCCCTGGACGTGGAACGCGACACCGGGCGCCAGCAGTACGTGCTGCGCGACACCACCCGCATCCCGGACGACGAGGGCTGGGGCCGCACCCTGTCCACCTGGGACGCGCGGGACACGTCCGTCGGCGAGGTCATCGGCCAGTGGCCGCCCGGGATCCAGGAGTTCGGCTCGCCCGCCCCGGCCTTCGGCAGCGAGGCGACCGAGGCGGGCGCGGTGGACGCCCACTGGGGCGGCGCGCGGGTCTTCGACTACTTCAAGAACAAGCACGGCCGCCTCAGCCTCGACGGACACGGCATGACCGTCAACTCCCTGGTGGGCGTGACGAACGGCGGACACCCGTACGTCAACGCCTTCTGGGACGGCGAGAAGATGGTGTACGGCAACGGCGACGCCGAGTACCGGCCGCTGGCCGCGGGCCTGGACGTCGTCGGCCACGAGATGACCCACGGCGTCGTGGAGCACACCTCCGCCCTCGTGTACGCGGGCCAGTCCGGCGCCCTGAACGAGGCGATCGCCGACTACTTCGGCAACGCCATCGAGAACGAGGCGTACGGCGTCGCCACCGCCGACCCGGACTCGGGCCTGGTCGGCGAGCGGCTGTGCCGCACGAAGTCCCCGCGCGCGTGCGCCTTCCGCGATCTGGGCGACGGCCGGAACACCGCCAAGCACTTCCTCGGCGTCGGCTTCGGCACCGACAACGGCGGTGTGCACCTCAACTCCACCCTCTTCGCGGGCGCGCTCTGGGACGCCCGCGAGGACCTCGGCGACACCCTCGCCGACAAGATCGTGTACCGGGCGCTCACCCAGTACCTGACCCCGCTCGACGGCTTCACCGAGGGCCGGGCCGCGGTGCTCGCCGCGGCCAAGGACCTGAACGCCGACGCGGGGCAGTTGAAGGCCCTGCAGCGCGCCTTCAACGCCCACGGCATCGTGCCCGGCTGGGAGCTGGCCCTCGGCGTGGACTCCGACACGCTGCTCGACCGGGTCAACACCAACGACACCCGCCTCGGCTCCGGCGGCGGCTGGTGGACCGCGTCCCGGTCCGACGAGACGGGCTCCGAGGCGTACTCGGTGTGGGCCGGACGCGCCGACGGCAGCGGCCAGCCCAGGCTGATGAGCCCCAACGACGGCCGCTACCACGTCAATCCGGCCACCGACGGCAAGACGGTGGTGTGGCAGGCGCACGGCCCCACCGGCGTGGACATCCTGGCCCGGCCGCTCGCGGGCGGCCCCGTCAAGAAGCTCTGGCACAACAGCAGGGGCGTCGCCGATGCCGTGGACGTCGACGGCGACGTCGTGACCTTCTCCCACTACAACCACGGCGGCCGGCAGGGCGTGACCTATCTGAGCCTGAAGGACCCGGCGAACAAGGTCAGCCTCGGCGGCGGCACCTACCACCGCGCCTCCTTCCCCTCGGTGAGCAACGGCAGGATCGCCTACCAGGAGCGGCGCCGGGTGCGCGCCGAGTACGCGTACACCACTCGGCTCATCGACGTCGCCACCGGCGAGAACAAGGTGGTCGAGCAGGTCCCGGGCAGCACGAGCCTCGGCCCGACGGCCGTCACCGGCACGCACGTGTTCTGGCTGCGCGACGCCGTCCGGGGCGAGGGGACGACCTCCCTGCGCCGCGCGGACATCGACGGCTCGAACATCGTCGACCTCAGCCCCGAGTCCGCCCCCGGCGCGCTGAACGCGTACGACCTGACGGCCTCCGACGAAGCGGTGACGGTCGGCGCCCGGCTGCCCGACACGACGTGGCGCAACGAGACGCTGGCCAAGCTCTGGCAGTTCACGGCGAGCGGCGACCCGAAGGCCCCGGCCACGCGCAAGGGCCGCGTCTCCTGCAACCGCGGCGAGCAGTTGTCCGCCGCCGCGGGGCCCGGCGGCCAGGTGGTGTGGATCGACGCGACCACCGGCATCAGCCAGGTCGTGACGCGCGCACGGCCGACCGGTACGTGCTCCTGAGCAAGACGGCCCGGTGACTCGCCCGCCCCCCAGACCACTTCCTGTTCTGTCCCCCCCACGAAAGGTTCAGGTGCACGGTCATGAGGAGAACAACGCGCCGCCGTGCGGCGGCCGTCCTGTCCGCCGCGACGCTCGCCGCGGGCCTCCAGCTCGGCGCCGCGCCCGCCACCGGGGCCAGTGCGTCGAAGGACCCGGGCGCGCTGCGCCTCGCCGGGGCCGGGGAGACGGCCGTGCCGGACGGCTGGATCGTGGTCCTGAAGCACACCCGGGCGAGCGCCGTGCCCGGCGTGGCGCGCGACCTCCTCGGGCGGTCCGGCGGGGCGCGGCTCGGGCACGTGTACCGGGCCGCGCTGCACGGCTTCTCCGCGACGATGAGCCGGGCACGGGCCGCGCGCGTGGCCACTGACCCGCGCGTCGCGTACGTCCGCCAGGACACCCGGGTGCGCCTCGACGCCGGGGCCCTCGACGAGACGCAGCCGGACGCCCCGTGGGGCCTGGACCGGATCGACCAGCGCACCCTGCCCCTGTCCGGCACGTACACCTACCGCACCACCGCTCCCGACGTCAGCGTGTACGTCATCGACACCGGCCTGCGCACCACGCACCAGGAGTTCGGCGGGCGGGCCTCGGTCGGCGTCGACACCGTGGGCGACGGCCAGAACGGCAACGACTGCAACGGCCACGGCACCCACGTCGGCGGCATCGCCGCCGGACGGACCTACGGCGTCGCCAAGCAGGCGAAGGTGGTGGCCGTACGGGTCCTGAACTGCCAGGGCTCGGCCACCACGGCGGGCGTCGTCGCGGGCGTCGACTGGGTGACGGCCCGGAAGGCGAGGCCCGCCGTGGCCAACATGAGCCTGGGCGGCCAGGCCAGCGACGTCCTCGACAACGCCGTGCGCGCCTCCGTCCGCTCCGGCGTCACGTACGCGGTGGCGGCGGGCAGCGCGGGCTCGTCCACGGGGGCCTGCTCCACCTCGCCCGCGCGGCTGCCCGAGGTGATCACCGTCGGCGCGAGCGACCGCGCGGACCGCCGTGCCTCCTCGTCCAACCACGGCCCGTGCGTGTCCCTGTTCGCACCCGGCGTGCAGATCCCGTCGGCCTGGAAGGACAGCGACACCGCGACCAACACCATCAGCGGGACGTCCATGGCGACCGCCCACGTGGCGGGAGCGGCGGCCCTGCACCTCGCCTTCCGCCCCGCGGACACCCCGGCGCAGGTGAAGCGCGGCCTGGTCGACAACGCGACCACGGGCGTGCTCCAGGGCACCCCGCCCGTGGTGCCGAACAAGCTGCTCTACACGCTCTACCTCCCGACCAGCCACTAAGGGATAAACACGGGCAGAAGATGTGAGTTTTGCCCATGTCTGATCTGTCCGGTTAAAGTGCTCCCTTTGTGTGCGGGCCCCGGTGCCCGGTGCGGGGGTCAGCGAGGCCGTTCCCGCGCGCCCCGCCCGACCCCCGAACCAGGAGCCCCGACGCCATGCCCGCACCCCAGCACGCCCCCGGCCAGCGCCGTCACCGCCGTCGGAGGCTGTGCGTGTCCGCCGGGGCCGCCGGAGCCGCGGCCGTCCTCGCCTGGGCGGCCTGGGGCGCCCTCGGCCCCCGCACGGCGGCGTCCGCCGACACGGCCGACGCCCCGGTGTCCGCCGAGCCCGTGCGCCCCTCCGCGCGGGCCGTCCTGCGGGACGCCGTCGCCTCCGCGTACGCCGCCGCGCTGCCCCGGCCCGAGGGGCAGGTCGCCATCGGCATCCGGGACGTGGCCACCGGCGCCGTCGCCACCGTCGGGGACACCGGCTTCCGCTTCCACACCGCGAGCGTCGTCAAGTCGCACATCCTGGCCGCGCTCCTGCTGAAGTCCCAGGACGAGCGGCGCCCCCTGACCGAGCGCGAGACCGCCCTGGTCACCCCGATGATCCGGCAGAGCGAGAACGAGCCCGCCACCGCGCTGTGGCCCCTGGTCGGCGCCGACTCCGGCATGGCGGCGGTCTACCGGCGGCTCGGCATGACGGAGACCGCACCCGGCGTGGACGGCCTGTGGGGCCTGACCACCACGACGGTCGGCGACCAGCTGCGCTTCCTGGACGTCCTGCACGCCTCCGGCTCACCCCTGTCCCGGGCGTCGCGGGCGTACCAGCTGCACCTGATGAGCACCCTTGACAAGGAGCAGATCGAGGGCGGCGTGCACACCATCGCCGACCCCGGCACCACCTACCCCGCCAAGGACGGCTGGCTGCCGCGCAGCCGCACCGGTCTGTGGATCATCAACAGCATCGGCCGCGTCCGGGTCGAGGGCCGTCTCCTGGACGTGGTCGCGCTCTCCCAGGACCAGCTCTCGCAGACCGCGGGCGTCGAGCAGGTGCAGAAGGCGCTGCGCCACGTGGCACCGGCGGCGGCCCGGGCGCTCGACGCGCGCGAGGGGAAGGTCAGCCCGTAGCCGCGCGATAGGCCGTCGTGATGGCGTCGATGGCACTCCCGCCGGAGTGCGGGGACGCGTGCATACGCCGACTGGCCTCCACGATCCGGGCCGTGGCGGTACGGCGCTCCGCCTCGTACGAGGCGAGGGCCGCGCGCGGGTCCTCGTCGGCGGCCAGGCGGTCGGCGAGGGCACCGGCGTCGATGATGGCCTGCGTCGCGCCGTTCGCGCCCACGGGGTACATGGGGTGCGCGGCGTCCCCGAGCAGCGTCACCCGGCCCTCGCCCCAGTGCGGCAGCGGGTCGCGGTCCACCATGGGGTAGCGCAGGATCACCTCGCTCCCGGTGACCAGGTCGTGGACGGTACGGCCGCCGATCCGCCAGCCCTCGAAGTGGGGCAGGACGTCCTCGGCGCGCGCCGGGGCGTTCCAGTCGGCCGCCGCCGGGTCCAGCGGCCCCGGCTCGGCCACGGTCACCAGGGCCACCCAGTTGAGCAGGGACCTGCCGCGGTCGTCGGCGGGGCGGGAGATCGGATACGCCAGGAACTGCGGGCCCTGACTCCCGTCGGGGCGCGGGTCGTCCGAGGCGATGACCGCGGAACGGCCCGTGCCGAAGCGCTCGGTCTCCAGGGTGCCCCGCCACATCGACACCCCCGACCACAGCAGCGGGCCCTGCTCGGGGTGGAGCGCGGCCCGCACCGTCGAGTGCAGACCGTCCGCGCCGACCAGCAGCCCGGCGCTCAGGACCGAGGCGCCGCCCGTGGCCCGGTCGGTGACCCGGACGCGGACTTCCTCTTCGCTCTGGATAGAACGTTCTACTCGGACGCCGGTTCGTACGGCGCCCGCGCCGAGCCGGTCGCGCACGGCGTCGAGCAGGAGCATCTGCAGCTCGCCGCGGTGGATGGAGTACTGCGGCCAGCGGTACCCCCGGGCGAGCCCTCGGGAGTCCGTGAAGACCGACTCGCCCCGCCGATCGGCGTACCGGTGCTCGGCGGTCGGGATCCCGAGGGCGGCGAGGGCGTCCCCCAGGCCGAGTTCGGTGAGGACGCCCACGGCCTGCGGCTGGATGTTGATGCCGACGCCGAGCGGCCGTATCTCGCGGACGCCGTCGACGACGGTGGCGTCGATCCCGGCGGCGTGCAGGGTCAGGGCGGCGGTGAGGCCGCCGATGCCCGCGCCCGCGATGAGGACATGACTGTTCATGGGCTCGACTCCTGTGCGGTGAGGTGCCGCTGACGCTGTGTGCGGCTGATGTCGTGTGTTTCCACGGTCGGCGGCGCCGGTGCGGAAGTCCAACAGCTGGATCTGCTGCGAGCGAGCACTTCTGCTTATGGCATCCGCCGCTCATGACATCCGGGTCGGACCTCTCATCCGCCCCACATCTGCCACTTTCGGATGAATGGGGCATACTCGCTACGAGCGCCACACCGGGCGCTCGTACGACATGTGCCCCGACCGCCTCGTGCGCGCCCCGGGGCCCCGAAGGGATGAGATATCCCGTGGCTCGTGACCTGAACTCCTCAGGCCCCGCCGCGGACAGCCGCCCGACGCCCGCTCCGGGACGTTGGGCCGCCCTCGCTGTGCTGTGCTCCAGCCTGCTCCTGGTGGCCATGGACGCCACCATCCTCAACGTGGCGCTGCCGTCACTGATCGACGACATGCGGCCGACCGCTGTGCAACAGCTGTGGATCATCGACATCTACGGCCTGGTCCTCGGCGGACTGCTCGTCACCTCCGGCGCGGTCGGCGACCGCCTCGGCCGCAAACGCCTCTTCCTGGTCGGCCTCGTGCTGTTCGGACTCGCCTCCGTCGTCGCCGCGACCGCCGCCACCCCCGCGCAGCTCATCGCCGGGCGGGTGCTGCTCGGCATCGGCGGCGCCATGGTCATGCCGTCGACGCTGTCGCTGATCCGCGGCGTCTTCACCGACCCGCGCGAACGGACCCTGGCCATCGGCATCTGGGCCGCCGTCGCGGGTGCGGGAGCCGCCGTCGGCCCGCTCGTCGGCGGGCTGCTCGTGGAGACGCACGGCTGGTCGGCGGCGTTCTGGGTGAACGTGCCCGTCGTCGTGGTGACCGTGCTCGCGGGCGTCAAACTCCTCCCCGAGTTCCGCAGCGCGGGCAACGGCCCGCTCGACTGGCCCGGCGCCGCGCTCTCCGTCGTCGGCGTGATCGCACTCGCCTGGGGCATCAAGCACGTCGCCAAGGGCGGCCTGGCGGTCGGCGACCTGGCCATCCTGGCCCTCGGCGTGGTCCTCCTCGCCGCGTTCACCCGGCGCCAACTGACTCTCGCCGACCCGCTCCTGGACGTCCGCCTGTTCACGCGGCGCGCGTTCACGGCCGCGGCGCTCGCCATCTTCCTGGCCATGCTCGCGATCGGCGCCGCCCTGTTCCTGATGTCGCTCTGGCTCCAGTACGTCCACGGGTACTCGCCGTTCGGCGCGGGGCTGCGGACGCTGCCCGCGGCCGGTGCGATGCTCGCGGGCTCGCTGGTCACGCCGTGGCTCATGGAGCGCTGCGGCGTGCGGACCGTGCTCGCGCTCGGCCTCGGCGGCCTCGTCGTCGGGTTCCTGGTGCTCGCCCTGTCCCCGGAACCCACGCCGTACGCAGTGGTGGCCGTCGTGTTCGTCGCGCTCGGGCTCGGCGACGGACTCGCCGTCACGGCGTCCGCCGCCGTCCTGGTGTCCGCCGTCCCCGCCGAACGCGCCGGTCAGGCCGGTGCCGTCTCGGAGACCGCGTACGAACTGGGCATCGGGCTCGGCGTCGCGCTCCTCGGCTCGCTGCACGCCACCGTCTACGCCGGGCAGATGGACGGCCGCCCCGCCGCCGCCCGGGAGTCCATCGGCGGCGCCGTCGAGTCGGCCCAGACGCTGGGCGGCACGGCGGGCCCCCGCCTGATGGACGCGGCCCGCGCGGCGTTCGAGACCGCCCTGACGACCACGGCGTACGTCAGCGTAGGCATTGTGGCGGCGGTCGCCCTGCTCGTCGTTCGGCTGGTGCCGCGCGGCTTCCGGGCGAGCGGCGGGCACTGACCCGTGGGCACCCGACGGGCCCTGACCTGGTGACGCGCGCCCGCCCCTGGGCGGACCCCGTGCTTCCGTCGAGCCCCGGCGCGGACGTCCGCGCCGGGGCTCGACCGTATGGACCAACCCAGGTTTAATGCAGGGGAGTTGCATTATCCTGCGCCTGTCGGGTATGCCATAGGCACCACCGCGTCGCCCGTGCCCTCGGTGGCATCAGCTCACCGCACAGACCGCAATCGATGTGGCTGGTCCTCGCTCCAGGCCGGTTCATTCCGTTCCGTGATCCGGAGGCCGAGGGCCGCCACGCCCCGGATCCGCGCTCAAGGGCGCCACGAGGGGGAACGATGCACGACGACAGCCTTCCCTTCGGTCTCCGCTCCCACGTGCGGCGGGAGCGGCTGGTCATCGCGCTCTGGGGAGAGCTGGACATCTACGCCACCGAGCGGCTCACCGGCCGTCTCGCCGAGCTGACCCTCACCTGCTGCCACGACGTGGTCCTTGACCTGAGCGGGGTGACGTTCCTGGACTGCGGCGGCCTGTCGCTGCTCTGCCAGGCGCGGGCCGTGACGCGGCGCAGGGAGCTGCGGCTCACCGTCGTTCTGGAAGACCCCTTCCATCGCAAGGTGCTGCGCCTGGCGGGCGTGGCCGAATCGTTCGACGTCGCCCGCTCGCTGAGCGAGGCGCTCGCCGTCCCGCCGGGCGACACGCGCGGGCACCGGCCGCCGGCCCCCTCGCATGCCTGAGCGCGACCCCGACGGGCGCCGCGCCACGCGGAGCTGACGTCAGGTCAGCGCCGGTACGGGCTCCTGTTCCAGCAGCCGCACGATGTCCCGCACCGCCGCGCGCCCCGCGCGGTTCGCGCCGATGGTGCTGGCCGACGGGCCGTACCCGACGAGGTGCACGCGTGGGTCGGCCGCCGCCCGCGTGCCCTCCATGCGGATGCCGCCGCCGGGCTCCCGCAGCCGGAGCGGTGCCAGGTGGTCGACGGCCGCGCGGAAGCCCGTCGCCCACAGGATCACGTCGGCCTCGACGCTGCGCCCGTCGTCCCACTCCACGCCCGTCGGCGTGATCCGGTCGAACATCGGAAGCCGGTCGAGCACCCCGTTCGCGCGCGCCTCGCGCACCGCGTCCGTGACGGCGAGCCCGGTCACCGACACCACACTCAGCGGCGGCAGGCCCTGGCGGACCCGCTCCTCGACCATGGCGACCGCCGCGCGCCCGCGCCCCTCGTCGAAGGGGCCCTCGGAGAAGACGGGCGGCCGCCGCGTCACCCACCAGGTCCGGGCGGCGTACGGGGCGATCTCCATCAGGTGCTGGGTGCCGGACGCGCCCCCGCCCACGACGACGACGCGCTGCCCGCGGAACGCCTCGGGGCCCGGGTAGACCGCGGTGTGCACCTGCCGCCCGAGGAAGGTCTCCTGCCCCGGGTAGCGCGGCCAGAAGGGCTTGTCCCAGGTGCCGGTGGCGTTGATGAGCGCACGCGTCGACCAGGCCCCGGCCGAGGTCTCGACGAGGAGCCGCCCGCCCTCGCCCTCGCTGACGCGGCGCACGTCGACGGGGCGCCGTACCCGCAGGTCGAAGCGGTCCTCGTACGCGGTGAAGTACGCGCCGATGACCTCGGACGACGGGCGCGCGGGGTCCGCGCCGGTCAGCTCCATGCCCGGCAGCGCGTGCATGCCGTGCACCTTGCCGTAGGTCAGTGACGGCCACCGGAACTGCCAGGCGCCGCCCGGGCGGGGCGCGTGGTCGAGCACCACGAAGTCCCGCTCCGGCTCGAACCCCCTGTGCCGCAGGTGGTAGGCGCTGGACAGACCCGCCTGCCCCGCGCCCACGACCACCACGTCGACGTCCGTCACGTCCGCGTCTCGCACCCCGATGTCGTTCACGCTTCTACTAACTCTGGGCGGGGCGGGGATCTTCCCGCGCCGCCCGAGCGGGGGTGTCCCAGTCCTGGGTCCGGCCGTGCGGCGCCCGCGACCTGCTGCGCTACGCGGGCCTGCGCCCCGGCGGCGACGTCAGCGGCCCCCGGCCACCAGGAGCGGGGCCCCGCCCGGAGCCGACGCCGGACGGCCGTTCGCCGCCGGGACGCCGGTCAGGGGCGAGGCGGGGATCCGCGCGAGCAGCCCACGGGCCGCAAGCTCGGGGATGACGCCCTCGCCGAACCAGTACGCCTCCTCCAGGTGCGGATAGCCGGAGAGGACGAAGTGCTCGATGCCGAGCGCGTGGTACTCCTCGACGCGGTCGGCGACCTCCGCGTGGCTGCCCACGAGCGCGGTGCCCGCGCCGCCGCGCACCAGACCGACACCGGCCCACAGGTTGGGCGAGACCACCAGGCCGTCGCGGGAGCCCCCGTGCAGCGCGAGCATGCGCTGCTGGCCCACGGACTCGCTGCGGCCGAGGGCTTCCTGGGCGGCGGCGACGGTGTCCGCGTCGAGGTCCTCCAGGAGGCGGTGCGCGGTGGCCCACGCCTCCTTGGACGAGTCGCGGGAGATGGTGTGCAGGCGGATGCCGAAGCGGACCGTGCGCCCCTCCGCCTCCGCCAGGCCACGGATCCAGTCGATCTTCTTCTTCACCTGCTCGGGCGGCTCGCCCCAGGTCAGATAGACATCGGTGTGGCGCGCCGCGACCGGCCCCGCCGCGGCCGACGAGCCGCCGAAGAAGATCTCCGGCAGCGGGTCCGGCGGCAGCGCGGTGAGCCCGCCCTCGACCTGGTAGTGCGTACCGTCGAAGTCGTACGGCTTGCCGCTCCACACCCCGCGCACCACCGAGAGGAACTCGTCGGTGCGGGCGTAGCGGCGGTCGTGGTCCAAGTGGTCGCCGAAGCGCCGCTGTTCGGTCGAGTCGCCACCGGTCACCACGTTCAGGAGCAGCCGTCCGCGGGTGATGCGCTGGTACGTCGCCGCCATCTGCGCGGCGAGCACGGGGGAGAGGACCCCCGGCCGGAACGCCACCAGGAACTTCAGGCGCTCGGTGTGCTGGGCGAGCGCGACCGTGGTCAGCCAGGCGTCCTCGCACCAGGTGCCGGTCGGCGTGAGCACGGCTTCGAAGCCGAGCTGCTCGGCGGCCTTGGCGATCTGCGCCAGATACGCGATGTCGGGGGCGCGCACGCCGCTCACCGGGGTGACGCGGGAGCGGGTGATGCCGCCGTCGGTGTAGGCGTGCCGGTCGACGAGGGTGCGGCCGTCGCCGCCGGTCGGCAGGAACCAGTGGAGGTGGACGGTCATGGTCAGGACTCCTTGTACGTGCGGGGCTCGGTGGTCGAGGGCGGCAGCGAGCCGTTGAACCGGGTGTCGGTGAAGTCGCGGAAGTCGACGCGGCGCGGGATGAGCTTCAGCTCGGCGAAGGTGTCGGCGATGGCCTGCTCGGACGCGACGACGTTCCGGTCGACGGCGACCGGGATGCGCGTGCCCTGCGAGCGCTTGACCGAGTCCAGGGCGACCTCGTAGGGCAGGCCCGTGTCCTTCGCCCAGACCTTCGCCCACGCCTCGGGGTGCTCGAAGACCCAGTCCTGCGCCTTGCGCAGGCGCTTGAGGTAGTCGGCGACGGCGGCGGCCTTCTTCTCGTCCTGGAGCGCGCCGGGCGCGGCCACCTGGAAGCTGAGGCCGTTGACGAGCCCGTCGCCGTCGGTGAGGATCCGGCCCTTGCCGCCGCGCAGGACCTGTGAGGTGTAGGGGTCCCACACCGCCCAGGCGTCCACCTTGCCGCCGGTGAAGGCGGCGAGCGCGTCGGCGGGCTGGAGGTACTTGACTCGGACGTCCTTCAGGGAGAGCCCGGCCTTCTTCAGGGAGGCGATCAGCTGGTAGTGCGCGGACGACCCCTGGGCCACCGCCACGGACCTGCCCTTCAGATCGGCCGTGCGCTTCAGGCCGGAGTCCTTCGGCACGACGACGGCCTCGCCGCGCGCCGTGCCGTGGCTCGCGGCCACCACGGTGATCTTCGAGCCCGCGCCCGCCGCGAACACCGGCGGCGTGTTGCCGACCGCGCCGAGGTCCACGGCCTTGGCGTTCACGGCTTCCAGGAGCGGCGGCCCCGAGGTGAACGTCGACCACTTGATCTTGTACGTGAGGTCGTCGAGCTCTCCGGCGGCGCGCAGGACGGCCTCCGAACCGCCTCTCTGGTCCCCGACGTTGAGGGTCAGCGACCCCTTGCCGTCGGTGTTGCTCCCGCCGAGGCCACCGGTCGACGAGCTGGCGGACGACGGCCCGGAGCAGGCGGCGAGGGCCAGCGCCAGGGGCAGGAGCAGGACGGGGGCGAGGCGTCGCATGGGCGGGGGTCCGTTCTACGAGTACGTCACGGGGGTGCGCCGGGGCGGCGCGGGGGAGGGGACGGTGCGGCGGACGGGGTGAGGGGCGGTCAGGCGGCGGCCGTGGCACGGGCCTCGACGCCGAGACGCTCCAGGAGGGAGGCGCGCAGCGCGGCGAACCGGGGATCGGCGATGTCACGCGGCCGGTCCAGATCGATGGTCTGCTCGTGCGCGATGACGCCCTCGTCCATGACGAGGACCCGGTCGGCGAGCAGCACCGCCTCCTCCACGTCGTGGGTGACGAGCAGCACGGCGCAGCCCCGGCGCTGCCACAGCTCGCCGACCAGACGCTGGGCCGTGACCCGGGTCAGGGCGTCCAGGGCGCCGAACGGCTCGTCGAGGAGCAGCAGGTCGGGCTCGCGCACCAGTGCGCGGGCCAGCGAGGCGCGCTGGGCCTCGCCGCCGGACAGCGTCTTGGGCCAGGCGTGCGCGCGGTGGCCGAGCCCGACCTCGGCCAGGGCGCGCTCGGCGACGGCCCGGTCGGGCCTGCCGGGCAGGCCGAGCAGCACGTTGCGCCACACCCGCTTCCAGGGCATGAGGCGCGGCGCCTGGAACGCCACGGCCTTGCGGCGCGGCACGAGGACGGTGCCCTCGATGTCCCGGTCGAGCCCGGCGAGGACGCGCAGGAGCGTGGACTTGCCGCAGCCGCTGCGGCCGAGCAGCGCCACGAACTCGCCGGGCCGCACGTCCAGGCGCAGTCCGTCGATGACGGGGCGGCCGTCGAAGGTGCGGGTGAGGCCCTCGACGCGCACGGCCGAGGGCGCGGGGCCGGGGGTCACCGGCCGGTGAACGTCGGTCGCCACTGCAGCAGCAGCCTTTCGAGTGTGCGGACCACGAAGTCGGCGAGGAGGCCGAGGAAGGCGTAGACGATCAGGCAGACGACGATCACGTCGGTCCGCAGGAAGTCCCGGGCCTGGACCATGAGGAAGCCGATGCCCGCGTCGGCGTTGATCTGCTCGGCGAAGACCAGCGCGAGCCAGGCGATGCCGAGGGAGTAGCGCAGACCGGTCATGGCGCCCGGCAGCGCGCCCGGCAGGATCACGTGCCGCACGAGCCCCCACCGGGACAGCCCCAACGACTCGCCGGCCTCGATGAGCTGGGCGTCGACACCCCGGATGCCCGCGTACACGTTCAGGTACAGCGGGAAGGACACCCCGAGCGTGATGATGGCGATCTTCGGGGTCTCGCCGATGCCGAACCAGATGATGAACAGCGGGATCAGGCCGACGAACGGCACGGTACGCAGCATCTGCACGCTCGCGTCCACGAGGTCCTCGCCGACCCGGAAGAGCCCGGAGAGCAGCGCGAGCCCGGTCCCGACCACCGTGCCGAGCAGCAGGCCGATCGCGACGCGCTGGAGGGAGACCCCCATGGCCGAGGGCAGCGACCCGTCCTCGACGAGGCCGCCCGCGACCCGGGCGATGGTGCCCGGCGGGGCGAGGGTGTCGGGGCTCAACGTGCCTGTCGTACTGAGCAGTTGCCACAGGGCGAGCAGCAGCACGGGGCCGGTGGTGCGGCGCAGCCAGCGGGGGACACGGGCGCGGCGGGCGGAGGCCGGAACGAGGGCGACGAGGTCGGGCGCGGCCCCGGCGCCCGAAGTGCTGCTCTCGCGCGGAGACGTTCCGGAGATGTCGGGTGTCGGGGGCGGCGGGGCGTGACTGATGCTCATGGCGCTCCAGGCGGGGGAGAGGCGGGGCGCGGTGACGCGGCGCGCCTCGGCCACTCGGCCCGGCGCGGTCCGGGGCGGCGGCGGGAGCGAGGGCGGGGCGCGTCAGGGCGCGGCGGGGACGCGACGCGCGGTCACGCGGTCGGGGGAACCCGGCGACGGCGGACGGAGCGTGCGCGGAGAAGCGAAGTGAGAAGGCGTCAGCAGCCGCGGCGACACGCGGAGGAGGCCACCCGCAGCAGGTCGATGTGACCGCGCGAAGTGAGCAGAGCTGAACGGACCATGCGACCGAACGTAGCGATCTCGGCCGGGCACGGTCAATGGCGTCTCGCGGACCGGACGTGCCGTATCGCCTGGCGGAAGGTCCGGGGGGTGTCCAGCTGAGCCGGGGCCGGGAGCTGGTGCAGGATGGGAGGCATGTCCGACGCCTTCACCACCCGCATCCTGCACGTCGCGACCGGCTCGGAGGAGACGGTCGTCGACCTCACCCACGAGTGCGCGGGCTTCCTGCGCGAGGCGGCCCGCGGTCGCGACGGCCTCCTGAACGTCTTCGTCCCGCACGCAACAGCCGGCATCGCGATTCTGGAGACCGGCGCGGGCAGCGACAGGGACCTGCTCACCGCGCTGCACACCCTGCTGCCCGCCGACGACCGCTGGCAGCACCGGCACGGCAGCCCCGGTCACGGCCGCGACCACGTCCTGCCCGCCCTGGTGGCCCCGCACGCCACGCTCCCGGTGATCGGCGGCAGTCTGGAGCTCGGCACCTGGCAGTCCGTGTGCCTGGTCGACACGAACAAGGACAACCCCGACCGCCAGGTGCGGCTGAGCTTCCTGGGGTAAACGGAGGGGGACCGCCCGGTCAGCGGCCCGGCGCCCCCGCGCGCAGGCCGTCCATGACGATGTCGAGGAGCTGGTCCGCGCGCGCCTGCCAGTCGCTGTCCGGATCGATGTGCCAAAGGCCCGCGATGGCGAGCAGGAAGTCGTCGGGGGTCAGGCCCGGGCGGATGGTGCCCGCCGCGTCGTTGGCGTCGAGGAGCAGGGCGATGGCGGAGGTCAGCGGGCCGTGGCCGAGCGCGGCGAAGCTGCCGTACGCGGTGGCCTTGCCCATCGCCTGGGCCAGGCCCGCCTTGGTCATGGAGTACCGGGCGAGGCGGGTCATCCACTCCCGCAGGGCCTGGTCGGGGGGCCGGGTCTCAAGCAACTGGGCGGCGGTGTCGGCGACTTGCTCGACCTCGTAGCGGTACACCTCCAGGACGAGCGCCTCGCGGCTCGGGAAGTTGCGGTAGAAGGTGCCCTGGCCGACGCCCGCCTTCTTCGCGATCGCGCTGAGCGGGGTGTCCGCCGCCCGCGTCAGCTCCGTGAGCGCCACCTCCAGGATGCGTGCGCGGTTGCGCTGCGCGTCCGAGCGCAGTGGCGCGTTCTTCCTCTCGTGCACCCCTCGTCCTTCCGGGATCGCGGCCGTCCGGCCGTGTCGAGCCGACAGCCCTTGATAAGCGGACAGCTGTCCGTTAGGTTCGAAGGCAACGGACAGCTGTCCGCTTGTGCTCACGATAGCGGCAGAGTGGCTGAATGTGTGCCCTCCTGTCGTCCGCCGCCCGTGTCCGCCCTCCCGCTCGATCGGGCCGAGGACCGGCCCGGCACCCCCGCACCACCTTTTCCGCAGGCCCCACCAGTTCAAGCACGTCCCGTCGGCCCGGGCACGTCCCGGCCGCGAGCGCGCGCTGTCACCGCGTCCGCGAAAGAAGGCTTGACCATGGCTCCACCCTCCTCGGAACCCGCCGCGACGGGCAGCGTCATTACGCTCACCGTCAACGGCGAGAAGCACACGCTGCCCGTCGACCACCGTGCGACGCTGCTCGACGTGCTGCGCGAGCGCCTGGATCTGACCGGCACCAAGAAGGGCTGCGACCAGGGCCAGTGCGGCGCCTGCACCGTGCTGGTCGAGGGCCGCCGCGCCGTCTCCTGTCTGCAGCTGGCGGTGGCCGCCGAAGGGCGCGAGATCACCACCATCGAAGGCGTTGCCCAAGGCGGCAGGCTGCACCCGGTGCAGCAGGCGTTCCTCGATCTCGACGGCTTCCAGTGCGGGTACTGCACGCCGGGGCAGATCTGTTCGGCCCTGGCCGTGCTCGACGAACACGCGGCGGGCTGGCCGAGCGCCGTGACCGCCGACGTACGGCCCGACGCGGCCGTGCCACCGCTGACCGCCGAGGAGATCCGGGAGCGGATGAGCGGCAACCTGTGCCGGTGCGGCGCCTATGTGTCCATCGTGCGGGCCGTCGAGCGCGCGGCCCGGGCGGCCCCGGGCGGCACGGCCGAGGGGACCGCCGAGGCGGGCAAGGAGGCCGTGGCATGAGGGAGTTCGGCTATCTGCGCGCCCCCGACGTTCCCGGCGCCGTGGCGCTGCACGGCGCCGACGGCGGTACGCGCTTCCTCGCGGGCGGCACCAACCTCGTCGACCTCATGAAGGCGGGCGTGGAGCGCCCCGAGCGCCTCGTGGACGTCACCGGGCTGCCCCTGGGCGGGATCGAGCCGACTGCCGACGGCGGCCTGCGGATCGGTGCCACCGTGAGCAACAGCGACCTCGCCGCCCACCCCCAAGTGCGCCGCCAGTACCCGGCGTTGAGCCAGGCCGTCCTAGCCGGAGCGTCCGGCCAGCTGCGGAACATGGCCACGGTCGGCGGCAACCTCCTGCAGCGCACCCGCTGCGCCTACTTCACCGACCTGGCGCAGCCGTGCAACAAGCGGACGCCCGGCAGCGGCTGCTCCGCCGTCGCGGGCGAGCACCGCAACCACGCCATCCTCGGCGCCACCGAGCACTGCGTCGCGGTGCACCCCTCCGACATGGGCGTCGCGCTCGCCGCCTTCGACGCCGTGGTCTCGTACGAAACCCTGGACGGGCCGGGCGAGGTGCCGCTCACGGACTTCTACCTGCCGGTGGCCCACACGCCGCACGAGGAGACCGCCCTGCCGCCCGGCGCCCTGATCACGGGCGTCACCCTGCCGCCCGCCCCGGTCGCCGCGCGCTCCCGCTACCGCAAGGTGCGCGAACGCGCCTCGTACGCCTTCGCGATCGGCTCGCTCGCCGCCGCCCTCGACGTGCGGGACGGCCTGGTCCACGAGGTGCGCCTCGCCTTCGGCGCGGTCGCGTCGCGGCCCTGGCGGGCGCACGCCGCCGAGCGGGCGCTGACCGGCCGCCCGGCGAGCGCCGAAGCCTTCGCCGCCGCCGCGGACGCCGAGCTCGCGGCCGCCGCGCCCCTGCCCCACAACGGATACAAGGTGACCTTGATGCGCAACCTCGTCGTCGCCGTCCTGACCGAACTGGCCGAGGAGGCGGGCCGATGACCACCGCCACCCGCACGACGGCCGGGACGGGTGCCGTCGGCACCGGACACACCCGGATCGAGGGCCACGACAAGGTCACCGGAGCCGCCCGCTACGCCGGTGAGGTGCCCTTCGACGAACTCGCCCACGGCTGGCTCGTCCTGTCGACCGTCGCCAAGGGACGCGTCCTCGGCGTGGACGCCGAGCCGGTCCTCGGGCTGCCCGGCGTGCTCGCGGTGCTGCACCACGGCAACGCCCCGCGCGTCGACGCCGGGTACGTGGGCACCCTCGGGCCGCCCGACCCGGTCGTCGGGCTCTTCCAGCACGACCGCGTGCCCTACGCGGGCTGGCCGGTCGCCCTCGTCGTCGCCGAGACCTCCGAGCAGGCGCGCGAGGCCGCCCAGACGCTCCGGGTGCGCTACGCCGAGGAGCCGCACGACGTCGGCTTCCACGCGGGCCACGCGGACGCCTACGCGCCGCAGAGCGTGCTCGGCGCGCCCAACGAGGCCGCCAAGGGCGACATCGAGGCCGAACTCGCCGCCTCCGCCGTCGTGGTGGACGAGCGGTACACCACCCCGGAGGAACACCACAATCCGATGGAGCCGCACGCGGCGGCCGCCCGCTGGGAGGGCGGCAGGCTCGAAGTCGTCGACTCCAACCAGGGCAGCCACTGGATCGCCGACGAGCTGGCCCGGCTGTTCTCACTCGACCCGGACTCCGTGCGGGTCCGCTCCGAGCACGTCGGCGGCGCCTTCGGCTGTAAGGGCCTGCGGCCGCACCAGGTGGCCGCCGCGATGGCGGCGACCGTCCTCGACCGGCCCGTCCGCGTCGTCCTGACCCGGCGGCAGATGTTCTCGGTGGTCGGCTACCGCAGCGCGACGACCCAGCGCGTGCGGCTCGGCGCCGACCCCGACGGGCGGCTGCGGGCGCTCGGCCACGAAGGGCACAGCGTGACGTCGACGCTCTTCGAGTTCGTCGAGGCCAGCGCCTCGTTCGGGCGCAACCTGTACGCGGCCGACGCGCACCACTCCGTCAACCGCGTGGTGCCCCTGGACGTCCCCACGCCGACGTTCATGCGCGCACCCGGTGAGGCGCCCGGCTCGTTCGCCCTGGAGAGCGCCCTGGACGAGCTGGCCGACAAGTGCGGCGTCGACCCGATCGCGCTGCGCGCGCGCAACGAACCCGCCGTCGGACCCGTCTCCGGCCTCCCCTTCGGCAGCCGCAACCTCGTCGCCTGCTTCCGCGAGGGGGCCCGGCGCTTCGGCTGGGCGGAACGCGACCCGCGTCCGGGCACGCGCCGCGACGGGCGCTGGCTGATCGGCACCGGCACGGCCGCGGCCACGTTCTTCGTCGGGGCGTCCCCGTCCACGGCGGCCGTGACGGCGGAGGCCGACGGCACCTTCACTGTGCGGATCACCGCGTCCGACGTGGGCACCGGAGCCCGCACCGCGCTGACCCAGATCGCCGCGGACGCCCTGGAGGCGGCGCCGGACCGGGTGCGGGTGCGCATCGCGGACAGCGACTTCGGCCGCGCGTGGCTCGCGGGCGGCTCCATGGGCACGCGCTCCTGGGGCTGGGCCGTGTCCCTGGCCGCCCGGGAGCTGCGGGAGCGCCTGACCCTCGGCGGCGCCGTACCACCGGAGGGCATCACGGCACGGTCCGACACCAGCGACGTGCTCGCGGCCCTCGCCAAGAAGGAACGCCACTCCTACGGCGCGCAGTTCGCCGAGGTCGCCGTGGACGTCACCACCGGTGAGGTACGGGTCCGCAGGATGCTCGGCATGTTCGCCGCGGGCCGGATCGTCAACCCGCTGACCGCGCGCAGTCAGCTGGTCGGCGGGATGACGTGGGGCCTGTCGATGGCGCTGCACGAGGAGGCGGCCAGGGACGCGGTGTCCGGCACCCACGTGGGCGCCGACCTCGCGGGCTACCACTACGCCGCGCACGCCGACGTACCCGCCATCGAGGCCGACTGGGTCGAGGACGTGGACGAGGACGACCCCGTCGGCATCAAGGGCATCGGCGAGATCGGGGTCGTGGGCGTGGCGGCGGCCGTCGCCAACGCCGTGTGGCACGCGACCGGGGTGCGCCACCGGGACCTGCCGATCCGGCCGGACCGGGTGCTCCTCACGGGCACCGCAGCCGCGGCGGCACCCGGCGCCCCGGCGCCCGCCGCGGACGGCGCCAGGGCCGGGGCCGCAGACGGGGCCGGTCATGCTTGACATCGCCGACGAACTGCGGCGCCTGACCGACGCGGGCCGCTCCTTCGCCGTCGCCACCGTGGTGGCCGTCGGCGGCAGCGCCCCGCGCGGCCCCGGCGCCGCGCTCGCCGTCGACAGCGAGGGCACGGCCGTCGGTTCGGTCTCCGGCGGCTGCGTCGAGGGCGCGGTGTACGACCTGTGCCGGCGCGCGCTCCAGGAGGGCACGGCGATGGTGGAGGAGTTCGGCTACAGCGACGAGGACGCCTTCGCCGTCGGCCTCACCTGCGGCGGCACCCTCCGGATCCTGGTCACGCCCTACGGCGCGGACTCCCCGGACCGCGCGGTGGTGGGGCAGGCGCTCGCCCGGGTCGGCGACGGCGAGCCGACGGCTCTGGTCCGGGTGGCCCGTGGCCCGGCGGAACTGCTCGGGCGGGCCCTGCTCGTCCGACCCGACGGCACGTCCGCGGGCGGCTTCGGCGGCGCCGCGGCCCTGGACCGCACGGCCGCGGCGGAGGCCCGCGCCCTGCTCGACGCCGGGCGCACCGGCACCGTCGAGGTGTCCGAGGACGGCTCGCGCTGCCCGGGCGGGGTGACGCTGCTCGTCGAGGCGAGCGTGCCGCCGCCGCGCATGATCGTGTTCGGCGCGGTGGACTTCGCCGCGGCCCTCGTGCGCACCGGCAAACTGCTCGGCTACCACGTGACCGTGTGCGACGCCCGGCCCGTCTTCGCCACTCCCGCGCGCTTCCCCGAGGCCGACGAGGTGGTCGTGGACTGGCCGCACCGCTATCTGCGAAGGACCGGCACGGACGCCCGCACGGTGGTGTGCGTGCTCACGCACGAGGCCAAGTTCGACGTGCCCGTGCTGGAGGTGGCCCTGCGCCTCCCGGTCGCGTTCGTCGGCGCGATGGGCTCGCGCCGCACCCACGACGACCGCCTGCGCAGGCTGCGCGCGGCGGGCCTCACGGAGGGCGAACTGGCGCTGCTCCACTCGCCGATCGGCCTCGACCTCGGCGCGCGCACCCCCGAGGAGACGGCGCTGTCCATCGCCGCCGAGATCGTGGCGACCCGGCGCGGCGGCACGGGCGTGTCGCTCACCGGCACCCGGGTGCCGATCCACCGGGACGGACGGGAGCGCCGGGTCCCGGCGGGAGCCTGAGCACCTGACGGGTACCGGCGGGAGCCTGACCACGGCGCGGGGCCCGGGCGGCGTACCCCGCTTCCGGGCCCCGGCGCATCAGGGCCGCGCGTCCACGTCCTCGCGGGCCGACGGCTCCTTCGGCGCGGCGGACCGCCGCGCCCCGCGGCCCGGGAGGTGCTCCTCCAGGAGCAGCGCGAGCGCGGCCAGCGTCATCAGGCCGCCGACGAGGAACGTGCCCCGGACGCCGACGAGGGGCAGCAGCAGGCCGCCCGCGAGGGCGCCCGCGGCCACTCCGGCGTTGAAAGCGGCGCTGTTCGCCGCGATGGCCGTCTCGGTGCGGCCCGGGGCGACGTCCATGACCCGGTTCTGCGTGGCCATGAAGATCGGGCCGAGCGAGGCACCGAGGAACACCATCATCGCGGTGGCGACCACCCGCGAGCCGCCCGCCGCGTACAGGCCGAGCAGCGCCACCGCCTGGGTGGCCACCGGCACCGCGAGCGTCGCGCGCGGGAACCGGTCGAGGAGCCGCCCGTACACCGTGACGCCGACGATGCCGGTGACGCCGAGGACGAGCAGCAGCGTGCTGACGGCGGACTCCGAGAACCCGCTCTCGTCGACGAGGAACTCGGAGATGTACGTGTACCCGGCGAACACACCGGTGACCGTGAGGGCCGTGACGCCCAGGACGACCGCGAAGCGCCGCTTGTCGGGCCGCGCTCCCCGGGCGGCATGGCTCTCCTCCGGGCGCGAGGCGGGCAGGGCGGCGGCGATGACGACGAACGAGGGGACCGCGAGCGCGCCCACCACCAGGAACGGCACTTGCCAACCGGCGTGCTGCCCCAGCCAGGTGCCGCCGGGCACGCCCAGGACCAGCGCGGCCGAACCGCCCACCGACAGCGCCCCGATGACACGGCCCCGCACGCGCGGCGGGAAGAGCCCCACCGCGACCGGCCCCATCACCGCCCAGAACAGCGCCTGGGCCACCGCCGTCACCAGCCGGCTGACCAGCAGGACCCCGTACGAGGGGAGCAGCGCGGCCACGACGCTCGCCAGGAGCAGCGCGGCGAGCAGGGCGCACAGCACCAGGCGGCGCGGCACCGACCGGGTCGCCCGGGCGATCGGCACCGAGACGAGGGCCACGGTCAGGCCGTAGCCGGACACCAGGAGTCCGACGGCGGACAGTGACCGGTCCAGGTCGTCCGCCATCAGTTTGAGGATGCCGATCGGTAAGTTCTCGGTGGTGTTGAAGGCGAAGGCGCCCAGCATCAGGGCGGCGACGACGGCCACGCCGCGCTGGTTCGTCGCCTTGTCCGTCGTGTCCGTCGCCATGCGTCCTCCACGTCACGGGCGCACCGTCGCTGGTGTGCACAGAAAATTTGCGGGTGTACACGACGGTGCGGCCGCGCCGGGGATTTCTCAAGGGCGCAGGGCGACGGTGAGGCTGCGGCCGTACGCGTGGCGCGTGGTGACGTCGATCCTGGTGCCGCCGGGGACGGCCCGTACGCGCACCCCGTCGTCGGCGTCGACGACGCGCAGCGGACGGCCGCGCAGCAGGAGGCCGACGGCGTCCCTGCCCATGGTCGGGTCGGACACGGCGACCTCGACGGACTTGGTGCCGTGCCCGCGCCGCACGAGGACCGAGGCGGGCCCGTCCACCCACAGGCGCCCCGCGTCGTGGCGGCCGTCCGTGAAGGAGTTGAGGGCCGTCAGACCGAGGCCGGTGTGCGTGACCGCCTGGAGGTGCGGGGAGTTGGCGAGCACCTCGACCGCCGCGTACGACCGCAGCCGCGCCTCGCTCGCGTGCGGCAGCAGCGCGTAGGCCAGTCGCGCGGGGGCGGCTCCGGCCTCCTGCTCGACCCGCACGGCGAACACCCCGCGGGTCACGGGGGTGTCCGGGTTCGCCGTCCTGACGACGCGGAGGCTGCGCGTCACGTCGTCCAGGGCGACGCGCACCGGGGGCGTGTCCAGGAAGGCGTAGCCGACCGCGCCGCCCCGCGAGGCGTCGGCCCAGCGCAGCCAGGCGAGGCGACCGGCGCCGGTGCCGCTCCAGGGCCGCCCGTCGCGCAGCTCCCCGGTGAGGGTCACGCGGGCGCCCGGCGCCGAGATCCGGGTGTCGAGGGTCGTGGTCACCGCCCGCCCGGCGGTGTCCGCGACGCCCGCCGCGAGCACGACGACCTCGTCGTCGAACAGGAACCACGACTTGGTGGCGGAGGCGTTGCGGTACGTCACGAAGTCGTCCGGCAGCAGTGCGCGGTCGCGGTCGGCGACATCGCTCGACTGCACCATTCCGGCGGCACCGTACGCACCGAGGACGGCACCGCCCGAGAACCGGTGGGTGCCGCGCGGGAAGTAGACGTACGTGTTCTGCGACTCGGAGGACGACGTGAAGCGCAGCGGGTGGGAGGGGTTGTCGTAGTAGGGCTTGCCGTAGAGCTCGGGCACGGAGCGGCGCGTCTCCACCGGGGCCGTGACTCCGGCGAGTGCGTAGGGCGGGACGGCGGTGAAGTAGTCGACCCCGAACGCGCCGGTCTGGTCCTGCCCCGACAGATACAGATAGTGGCTGCCGTCGCCCTGGAACCACGGCAGGAGGTTCTCCCCGTTCATGTACTCGTACTTGCTGATCCGGTCCGAGCTGCGGGCGAGCGCGAACGCGTAGCCGGGTCTGCGGTGCACGGTCCTGTCCATGGCGTTGAACGCGACGCATCGCGCGGCGGGGTTGAGGTCGGCGGCCGGGACGGACGCGTCGCCGAGGATGTCGGCGTACCGCACGATGCTGACGGGCGAGACGAACCGGCCCGGGTCGGGGGCTACACGGGACGTCTGCCGCACGTGCTTCACATAGCTCCGCAGGGCGCGCGCGTCGTCGCCGCGCGCGAGCGACGCCAGGTCCACGACGGCCTCGACGACCACCCCCACGTCGGCGTATCCGGTGTCGGTGCGGGACACCGCCCGGCCCTTGACGATCTCCATCATCCAGCCCTCGAAGATCACCGGGGCGAACCCGTCCCGCACCCACCGCAGCACGACCGGCACCAGCTCCTCGCCGTGTGCGAACCCCGTCCCGTCGAGGAACTTCAGGGTCTGCACCACCCGGGTGAGGAGCCCCTTCCCGTACGAGCCCGTGTAGGCGACGGAGGAGTGCTGGAGGAACGATCCGTCGGCGTAGTACCCGTCCGTCACGCCGTGCTTGAGGTCGTAGGGGTCGATGGTGGCGAACACCGTCAGCTGGTCGGTGAGTGCCTTGCGCACCCGCGCGTCGTCGGCGAGCAGCACGCCCTGGAGGACGCGGTTGGTGGTGATGTCCGCGAGGTTGGCCCCGGTGTGGAACCGGGAGTCCAGGTTCACGTCCCCGCCGACGCCGTTGCGCAGATACGCGTCCATGGAGGCGACGTACGTGCGGATCAGCTCGGGGCGGTGCGCGCGGACCACGTCGGCAAGCAGCACCAGTGTCTTGCTGATGTGCTGGGAGATGCCGATCTCCCAGTGGAACCAGTTGCCGTGGTAGCCCTTGGTCTGGTCGCCGTAGTAGCGCTCGTGCAGCCGTCCGAGGCCGTCGACGACGCGGCGCTGCACGGCGGTGTTCCCGTACAGGTCGGGGGCGGGGAGCCCGGGGGTGCGGGTGGCGAGCGCGATCTCGTACAGCTTGCGGAAGGCGGTGTTGAGGTTGGCCTCGTCGCTGCCGAGCACGAGGCCGTCGAACAGCTCGTCCGGTCCCGCGTCGTCGAGCGCCTTCAGGTTCGCCCGCGCGGTGCGCTCGACGGTGGCGAGCTTGGCGCGGGTCTCGGGCCTGGCGTTGGACTCCGTGGTCCCGGCGAACACGGCGACCACGTTGGCGACGAGGCGGTCCCGGTCGGCCGCGCTCGCCTGGCGCAAGGGGACGACGCTCAGCAGCCCGGCGGCGGCGAGCGCGGAGAGCAGACGTCTGCGGGTGAGGTCCATGGGGTCCTCCGCGAGTGGGGGTGGCCTGTCGGCGGCGGAGTCAAGCAGAGGGGAGGGGGCCGGGCAAGGGGACGGGCCCGGCGCGGAGCGATCCGGCCCGTCCTCGGTACGACGACGTCCCCCGCCCGGCGGTGGTGGCCGCCGGGCGGGGGACGTCGGCAAAGGGCTGCCCGAGGTGGTGGCTCAACGCCCCTGGAGGCGCTTGACGTTGTCGCCGAACGTCCAGTTCCGCGAGCCGTCCCAGTTGATCGACCAGGTCATCAGGCCCTTGAGGGCGCCGTTGTAGTTGTTCCAGGCCTGTGCGACCAGGCTCGGCGACATGTGGCCGCCGCCCGCGCCGGGCTGCGCGGGAAGGCCCGGCACCTGCTTGTCGTAGGGGACCTTGATGGTGGTGCCCTGGATGTTCAGTCCCTTGTTGAGGCAGTCGGTCTGCTTGGTGAAGCCCTGGACGGTGCCCGCGGAGTAGGAGTCGCCGGCGCAGCCGTACATGCTGCCGTTGTAGTACTGCATGTTCAGCCACCACAGGCGGCCGTTGTCCGCGTACTTCTTCACGATCGGCAGGTACGCGCCCCAGATCGAGCCGTACACCACGCTGCCGCCGGTGACGTACGCCGTTTCCGGGGCCATCGTCAGGCCGAAGTTGGGCGGCATCTGGGAGAGCACGCCGTCGATGATGCGGATGAGGTTGGACTGGGACGGTGAGAGCTGGTTGATGTTGCCGCTGCCGACGAGGCCGGTCTCGATGTCGATGTCGATCCCGTCGAAGTTGTACTTCTTGAGGATCGGCACGATCGTCTGGACGAAGCGGTCGGCCACCGCGCTCGAACTCAGGTCGATCCCGGCCGCCGCGCCGCCGATCGACATGAGGATCGTGGCGCCGTCGGCCTTGGCCTGGCACATCTCCGACGGGGTCGCCACCTTCACGGTGGCGTCCATGCCGTCCTCCCACAGGACCGTGCCGTCGGAGCGGATCACGGGGAAGGCGGCGTTGATCACGTTGTAGCCGTGGGCGCCCATGCGGGAGTCGGTGATGGGGGTCCAGCCGAACGGCGGGTGGACCCCGTTCGACGCGCCGTCCCAGTTCTCCCAGTAGCCCTGGAGGACCTTGCCCGCGGGTTTGGACTTGACCGGGCAGGTCTCGTCCCGCGGTGCCGCCGGCGCGTCCGGCGCCGCCGCGGCGGGCAGCTGTGCCGCGAAGGCCAGCGCCAGGGCCGCTCCCAACAGACGTACCGTCCGACCGATCATGGCGTGCTCCCTCGGGGAGGCCTTGCTACGGATGGGATGTGATGCGGCCGACGGTAAGTAGGTATAGACCTGTCGTCAATAGGTCTGGTCCAATCTGAAACTGTCGACGTGTCAGGCGCCGAGCCGCCAGCCCTCGCCCTCCGGTACGACGCGGCCCCCCGTCGGCGGGGCGAAGTGGGTGCCGAGCAGGAGCGCGCCGGTGTCCGCGGCCGTGCCGAGCAGGGCGCGGCGGGTCCTGCGGGCCAGGCCGGGGTCGATGTCCACGCAGCTGTTGATCTCCGGGTGCGCCAGCTGGACGGGGTGGTGGACGGCGTCCCCGGTGATCAGCGCGGTGGCGCCGCCGTCGCCCAGCTCCACGGCGACCTGGCCGGGGGTGTGGCCGGGGGCCGGGAGGAGGCGCAGGCCCGGCGCGAGCGTGACGGGGCCCTCCGTGACGTCTGCGAAGTCGAGCAGGCCCGCCTCGTGGACCGGGTGCACGGAGTCCCGGAACATCTGGCGCCGGGACTCCTCCATCTCCGCCGTCGCCCAGTGGTCCCACTCCGTGCGGGTGGTGAGATAGCGGGCGTTGGGGAAGGTCGGCACCCAACTCCCGCCGTCCAGGCGGGTGTTCCAGCCGACGTGGTCGGCGTGCAGATGGGTGAGGATCACCAGGTCCACGGACTCGGGCGGGAAGCCCGCGGCGGTGAGCCGGTCGAGGTAGTCGGTGTTCAGGTCGTTCCAGGCGGGCAGCGCGCGCTGCTTGCCGTTGCCGATGCCCGTGTCGACGAGGATCCGCCGGCCGTCGACGGTGAACGCGAAGCTGTGGCTGGACGCGCGCAGCACGCCGTCGGCGCAGGCGAAGTCCGGGGTGAGCCACGGCGTTCGGACGACCGTGTCCGGGGTGGCGTCGGGCAGCAGCCAGGCGCCCGTCTCGGGCGGGAAGTCGATCTCGTCGACGCGGTGCACGGCGACGCTCCCGACGGTCCACGTGGGGGCGGGGTGGTGGGTCATGAGCGCTCCGTGTCTCGAAGGGGTGCCGGAGGCGTGCGTGACCCCCGGTGGCTAAAAGCAATGCCTTTGCGTTAGTGGAGGCTAGCCCCTAGGGTGGCCTAAGGCAAACGCTTAGCTTTTGTTGTTCCGTCTGATGGCGCCGGATTCCGCCCGGACCCCTGTGGGAAGGACGCACCCCCATGCCCCCTGCCGACCTCGACCGCCACGACGCGGCCCGCTGGGCCCGCCGCGCGGGGCTCCCGTTGGCCGATGAGCGACTCGACGCCGTGGCCGCCACCGCCGCGCACATCCACGCCGTCGTCGCGACCCTGCGCGAGCTCGACCTCACCGGCGTGGCGCCCGCGCCCGCCGGGGCGGAGGTGCGCGATGCGGCCGTATGAGCTGACCCTCACCGCCGCGGCCGCCGCGATCACCGCGCGCGAGCTGTCCCCGGTCGAACTCACCGCGTCGGTCCTGGACCGCGTCGCGGAGGTGGAGCCGCGCCTCAACGCCTACGTGGAGGTGCGGGCCGAAGCCGCCCGCCGCGCCGCCGAGCAGGCGGAGCGCGACCTGACCGCCGGGCGTGCGCGCGGCCCCCTGCACGGCGTCCCGTTCGCCCTGAAGGACCTCATCGACGTCAAGGGGCAGCCCACGAGCGCCAGTTCGCGCGTGCGCGACGGCCATGTGGCGGATGCCGACAGCGCCGTCGCCGCCCGGCTCGCGGCGGCGGGCGCCGTCCTGCTCGGCAAGGCCCACACGCACGAGTTCGCCTACGGCCTGACGACGCCGCAGACCCGCAACGCCTGGGGCGCCGACCGGGTCGCGGGCGGGTCGAGCGGCGGCTCGGCCGTCGCCGTGGCGGCCGGAGCCGCGCTCTTCTCGATCGGCACCGACACCGGCGGCTCCATCCGGGTCCCCGCCGCGCTCAACGGCGTCGTCGGCCTGAAGCCCACCTACGGCCTGGTGCCCACGCGCGGAGTGACCTCCCTGTCCTGGTCCCTCGATCACGTCGGCCCCCTCGCGCGCACGGTCCAGGACGCCGCACTCGTGCTGCCCGCCCTGACCGGAGACGCCCATCTCCCGTACGAAGAGGGGGATCTGACGGGCCTTCGGGTCGGCGTCCCCGCGAACTACTACTTCGACCGCGTCGCCCCCGACGTCGAAGCCGCCGTACGGGCCGCCGTCGAGCGCCTGCGCGAGCTCGGTGCCGACCTCGTGGACGTGAAGATCCCGATGACCCGCTACGTCCAGGCGATCCAGTGGGGCCTGATGGTCCCCGAGGCCAGCGCGAACCACGAGCGGACGCTGCGCACGGCGCCCGAGCTGTACGGGGACGACGTCCGCGTCCTTCTTGAGGCGGGCGAGCTGTTCCACGCGGGTGACTACCTGCGGGCCCAGCGCGCCCGCACCCTGATGCGGCAGGAGTGGGCGCGGCTCCTGGAGGAGGTCGACGTCGTCGCCGCGCCCGCCGTGCCGCTGACCGCCGCTCGCACCGGGCAGGACACCGTGGAGTGGCCGGACGGCACGACGGAGACCGTGCCGGACGCCTACGTACGCCTGTCCGCGCCCGCCAACATCACCGGACTGCCCGCCCTGACCGTGCCCGTCGGCCGGGGCGGCGCGGGCCTTCCCCTCGGCATGCAGCTCATCGGGCGCCCGCGCGGGGAGCGGACGCTGCTGCGCGCGGGGCAGGCGTACGAACGGACGCGGCCGGGCGCGGGGGCACTCGCCCCGACGCCGGTCACCGCGCCGGTCGTGGGCGGTCCCGACCCGGTCGCCGCGATGGCCTGAGCGCCCCGCCGGGGCCGGGCCCCCGCCCGTAGAAGCTAGGAATTCGCGTTAAGGTGAACGGCATGAGTCCCAGGCCCATGGCCCGACCCGGCGGGCGCAGCGCCCGGGTGCAGGCGTCCGTGCACGCCGCCGTGCGCGAGCTGGAGGCGGAGCAGGGCCGCGCGGCCCTGACCGTCCCGCTGGTCGCGGCGCGGGCCGGGGTCACGCCGTCCACGGTCTACCGCCGCTGGGGCGACCTCCAGGAGCTCCTGTCGGACGTCGCGGTCGAGCGGCTGCGGCCCGAGGCGGACCCCGCGGACCACGGCGGCTTCCGCGCCGACCTGACGGCGTGGGCCGAGCACTTCCTGGAGGAGATGTCGTCGGCGCCGGGCCGTGCCTATCTGCGCGACGCGCTCCTCGGCGACCCCGAGAGCGGCAACGCGAGCCGCTGCTCGGACTACTCCGCCGAGCACGTCGACCTGCTCCTGGCCCGTGCCGCCGAGCGGGGCGAGCGGGGGCTGCCGGAGCGCGAGGCCGTCATGGACCACGTGGTCGCGCCGCTGCTCTTCCGGATCCTGTTCCGGCCGGACGGCCTGGCACCGGAGTTCGCGCGCGGCCTCGTGGACGCGGTCCTCACGTCGAGCGCCCGCTGAGCGCCCGCCCGGTGGCCGGGGCGCACCGGCCACCGGGCGGCCCGCGTCAGGACTCCCGCGCCGTCAGCTCCGCTCGGACCTGCCGCGCGGCGGCGACCAGGTTCTCCAGGGACGCCCGGGTCTCCGGCCAGCCGCGCGTCTTCAGGCCGCAGTCCGGATTGACCCAGAGCCGCCCGGCCGGGATGGCCTCAAGTCCCTTGCGCAGCAGGGCGGCCGCCTCGTCGGTGCCCGGCACCCGCGGCGAGTGGATGTCGTACACGCCGGGACCCACCTCGCGCGGATAGCCCGCGGCGGCCAGCTCGTCCGCGACCTGCATGTGCGAGCGGGCCGCCTCCAGACTGATGACGTCCGCGTCGAGGTCGTCGATGGCCCGGAGGACGTCGCCGAACTCCGCGTAGCACATGTGGGTGTGGATCTGCGTCTCGGGCCGTACGCCGCTCGTGGTGAGCCGGAAGGACTCCGTCGCCCACTCCAGGTACGCGGCCCGGTCCGCGGCGCGCAGCGGCAGCGTCTCGCGCAGCGCGGGCTCGTCGACCTGGATCACCGACGTGCCCGCCGCCTCCAGGTCGTTCACCTCGTCGCGCAGGGCGAGCGCCACCTGGCGCGCGGTGTCGCCGAGCGGCTGGTCGTCGCGGACGAACGACCACGCGAGCATCGTCACCGGGCCGGTCAGCATGCCCTTGACCGGCCGGTCGGTGAGCGCGTTCGCGTACGAGGTCCAGCGCACCGTCATCGGCTCCGGGCGCGAGATGTCACCGGCGAGCACCGGCGGCCGCACATAGCGCGTGCCGTACGACTGGACCCAGCCGTGCCGGGTCGCCAGATAGCCGGTGAGCTGCTCGGCGAAGTACTGGACCATGTCGTTGCGCTCGGGCTCGCCGTGCACCAGGACGTCGATGCCCGCCTTCTCCTGGAAGGAGAGCACCGCCTGGATCTCGGACTCGATGCGCTCCTCGTACGTGGCCGCGTCGATCCGGCCCGCGCGCAGGTCGGCGCGGGCCGCCCGCAACTCGGTGGTCTGCGGGAACGAGCCGATGGTGGTCGTCGGGAGCAGCGGCAGGCCCAGGCTCGCGCGCTGCGCGGCGGCCCGCTCGGGGTAAGGCTGCGCGCGCCGGGCGTCGGCGGGGGTCGCGGCGGCGGCGCGGGCACGCACCGCCGGGTCGTGGGTGAGCGCGGAGCCCGCGCGCGAGGCCAGGTCGGCGCGGTTCGCGGCGAGTTCGGCGGCGATGGTGTCCGGGCCCTGGGACAGCCCTCGGGCCAGGGTGACCAGCTCGGTCGTCTTCTGCCGGGCGAAGGCGAGCCAGCGGGCGACCTGCGGGTCGATGTCGCGCTCGACGGCGGCGTCCAGCGGCACGTGCAGCAGGGAGCAGGAGGCGGCGACGTCCACGCGGTCGGCCAGCCCGAGCAGGGTGCCGAGGGTGCTGAGGGACTTCTCCAGGTTGTTGATCCAGATGTTGCGCCCGTCGACGACACCCGCGACCAGGCGCTTGCCGGGCAGGCCGCCCGCCCGCGCGAGGTCGCCGAGGTTGGCGGCGGCGGGCCCCGTGAAGTCCACGGCCAGTCCGTCGACGGGCGCCTTGGCGAGCACCGGGAGCGCCTCGCCGAGCCGGTCGAAGTAGGAGGCGACGAGCAGCTTCGGGCGGTCGTCGAGCGCGCCCAGGTCGCGGTAGGCGCGGGCCGCCGCGTTCAGGTCGGCGGGCGTGCGGTCCTGCACGAGCGCGGGCTCGTCCAGCTGCACCCAGGCGGCGCCCGCCGCCCGCAGGTCGGCGAGGACCTCCGCGTACACCGGAAGCAGCCGGTCCAGGAGGGTCAGCGGTTCGAAGCCCGGGTCGACGTCCGGCGCGGGCTTGGCGAGCAGCAGATAGGTGACCGGGCCGACGAGCACGGGGCGTGCGGCTAGGCCGAGCGCGAGCGCCTCCCTCACCTCGGCGACCTGCTTCGTCGCGTCCGCCGCGAAGACCGTGTCCGGGCCCAGCTCCGGCACCAGGTAGTGGTAGTTGGTGTCGAACCACTTGGTCATTTCCAGGGGCGCCACCTCCGCGGTGCCCCGGGCCATCGCGAAGTAGCCGTCCAGCGGGTCCGCCGCGACGGCGGCGCGGTGCCGGGCCGGGATCGCCCCGACCATCACGCTGGTGTCCAGGACGTGGTCGTAGTACGAGAAGTCGCCGGTCGGGACCTCGTGGACACCGGCGTCCGCGAGCTGCTCCCAGTTCGTGCGGCGCAGCAGGGCCGCCGTCTCCCGCAGGCCCTCGGCGCCGACGCGGCCCTTCCAGTAGCCCTCGACGGCCTTCTTCAACTCCCGGTCTGCGCCCTGACGGGGGTAGCCGTACACGGTGGCCCGTGCCGCCGCGGCTGCGGACTTGTCTGTCACAGAACTCTCCTTCGCGAGCAATGTCGTGTGGGTCCCGGGACGATCGGGAGCGCGAAGGAGGAACAGACCGGCCGACCGGCCGCGGCCGTCGATGGCCGCGCGCCTGTGCCCGATGTGTACGCCGACCCGCCCACGAGGTCACCGGTGAGCCGCGCACGCCGGGGCGCGCACGGGCAACGGGCAGGTCTTCGGACTCGCGGGCGAGACCTCCGAGGAGGTCACCTACTGGCCGTCGCTTCCCGGGTCCGTGCCGGACCCAGTGCGTATGACGGCGGTCGTTCCCACTCACCGCTGCGGGGCAGTCCCGGATTCCCACCGGGTTCCCTCTTACGACGCCACTGCCTGGCGGGCAGGACGAACCAGTCGCGCCGCAAGCGTATGTGATGAACCCCTGTCCAGGGGAGGGGGGAAGGCAGCGGGCGCGGCTTATTGCACATTGATTGCAATTACTATGGAGGTGCAGTAGCCGGGCCGGTCGGCACGTGGAAGAAGCGGGAGTACACGCATGGCACCTCCTCGGATCGTTCTGGGGATCGAGTCTTCGTGCGACGAGACCGGGGCAGGTCTCGTGCAGGGCGGGCGGCTGCTCGGGCACGCCGTCGCGTCCAGCATGGACGAGCACGCCCGCTTCGGCGGCGTCGTCCCCGAGATCGCCGCCCGCGCCCACGTGCACGCGCTGAACCCGGTGGTCCGCCGCGCCCTCGACCGGGCGGGGCTGCGGCTCGGCGACATCGGCGCCGTGGCCGTGACGACCGGTCCCGGGCTCTCCGGCGCCCTCCAGGTCGGCCTCGCCGGGGCGAAGGGCCTCGCGTACGCGCTCGGCGTCCCGCTGTACGGCGTGCACCACCTGGCCGGGCACGTCGCCGCCGACACCCTGGAACACGGGCCGCTGCCCGACCCGTGCGTGGTCCTCATCGTCTCCGGCGGCCACACCTCGCTGCTGCTCGTGCGCGACCTGGCCCGGGACCCCATCACCCACCTCGGCGACACCCTGGACGACGCGGCGGGGGAGTGCTTCGACAAGGTGGCCCGGGTCTTCGGCCTGCCCTACCCGGGCGGTCCGGCCGTCGACCGCGCGGCCCGCGAGGGCTCGCCGGACGCCGTCGCCTTCCCGCGCCCGCTGACCGGGCCGCGCGACGACCCGTACGCCTTCTCGTTCTCCGGTCTGAAGACCGCCGCGGCCCGCTGGGCCGAGAGCCACCGGGGCGGCGAACTGCCGGTCGCCGACGGGGCCGCCGCGCTCCAGGAGGCCGTCGCCGACGTCCTGACCCGCAAGGCGGTCGCCGCCTGTACCGCGCACGGCGTGGGCACCCTCGTGGTCGTCGGCGGCGTCGCCGCCAACTCCCGGGTGCGGGCCCTCGCCGAGGAGCGCTGCCGGGCCGCGGGGATCACCCTGCGCGTCCCGCCGCTGGGCCTGTGCACCGACAACGGCGCGATGATCGCCGCCGTGGGCGACCTCCTGGTGCGCGCGGGCGCCGAGCCCGCGCCCCTCGACGTGTCCATCGACCCCTCGGCGCCACTGGAGCACGCCGCGCTGCACCCCACCGCCCGCGTCGCGAGGGCCGCCTGATGGCCGCCGTCGTGCACCGCCTCACGGGCCCCGGCCTGCTCGCCCACCGCGAGGGCATCCGCGCGGTCTACGCCGCCGCGTTCGCCGAGCCGCCCTGGCACACGGAGCCCGCCGAGGCCGACGTCTACCTGACCCGCCTCGCGGCCGACACCGCCCGGCCCGGCTTCGCGGGCGCTGTCGCCCTCGACGGCGAGCGGGTGCTCGGCTTCGCCACGGCCTGGACGTCGAGCACCCCGCTGCCCGGCACCCGCTCCTACCCGCGCGTCACCGCCGCGCTCGGCGCCGAGCGCACCGCCGCCTGGCTGTGCGGCGGCCTGGAGGTCGACGAACTCGCCGTCGTGCCCGGCGCGCACGGGCGCGGACTCGGCCGTACGCTCCTCGCCGCGGTCACGCGCGACGCGCCCGACGCCCGCTGCTGGCTGCTCACGTCCGTGCGGGCCGACGCCACCGTCCGCTTCTACGAGCGGCTCGGCTGGCGGCAGGTCACCCACCCCGCCCCCGACGGCCACGGCGTCGCCGTCTTCCTCGGCCCCGACCACCCGGCGCGCACCGCCGCCGCACCGCCCCTGTAACCCCTGAGCCCCCGCCCGGAGCACGCCTTGCGCACCGCCGACATCCGCACCCGCTTCCTCGACTTCTTCGCCGAGCGCGGCCACACCGTGGTGCCCAGCGCCCCGCTGCCCACGCCCGACCCGACGCTCCTGTTCGTCAACGCGGGCATGGTGCCGTTCAAGCCGTATCTGACCGGCGAGGCCGCGCCGCCGTGGCCGCGCGCCACCAGCGTGCAGAAGTGCGTGCGCACCCTCGACATCGAGGAGGTGGGCAAGACCACCCGGCACGGCTCGTTCTTCCAGATGAACGGCAACTTCTCCTTCGGCGACTACTTCAAGGAGGAGGCCATCGGCTTCGCCTGGGAGCTGAGCACCCGCTCCGTCGCCGACGGCGGCTACGGACTCGACCCGGCGCGGATCTGGGTGACCGTGCACCACTCCGACGCCGAGTCGCGGGCGCTGTGGCGGCGCGTCGCGGACCTGCCCGACGAGCGGATCGTGGCCCGCGGCGACGAGGACAACTTCTGGTCCATGGGCGTGCCGGGACCGTGCGGGCCCTGCTCGGAGCTGTACTACGACCGGGGCCCGGCGCTCGGCCGCGCGGGCGGCCCCGCCGTCGACGAGGACCGGTACATGGAGTTCTGGAACCTCGTCTTCATGCAGTACGAGCGCGGCGAGGGCACCGGCAAGACCGGCTACCCCCTGCTCGGCGAACTCCCGCGCCGCAACATCGACACCGGCATGGGCCTGGAGCGCATGGCCACCCTGCTCCAGGGCGTGGACAACCTCTACGAGATCGACGAGACCCGGCCCGTCCTCGACCGTGCCGCCGAGCTCGCCGGGGTCCGCTACGGCGCCGACGCCACCGACGACGTACGGCTGCGCGTCGTCGCCGACCACGTCCGCACCGCCCTGATGCTGCTCGCCGACGGCACCGCGCCCGGCAACGAGGGCCGGGGCTACGTGCTGCGCCGCATCCTGCGCCGCGCCGTGCGCTCCCTGCGCCAGCTCGGGTACGGCGACCCGGCCCTCGCGGACCTCCTTGCCGTCGCCCGCGACCGGATGGCGCCGAGCCACCCCGAGGTCGCCGACTCCTTCGCGCGCATCGCCGACCAGGCCCAGGGCGAGGAGGACGCCTTCCGCGCCACCCTCAAGCAGGGCACCACCGTCCTGGACACCGCGGTCACCCGGGTCAAGGCCGACGGCGGGCGCCAACTGCCCGGCGCCCAGGCCTTCCTGCTGCACGACACCTACGGCTTCCCCATCGACCTCACCCTGGAGATGGCCGCGGAGCAGGGCGTCGAGGTCGACCGCGACGGCTTCGCCGCGCTCATGCGCGAGCAGCGCGAGCGGGCCCGCGCCGACGCCCGCGCCCGCAAGTCCGGCTCCGCCCCCGACACCTCGGCCCTGCGTACCGTCCTCGACGCGCACGGGCCCACCGACTGGCGCGCCTGGGAGACCCTGGCGACGGACTCCCGCGTCCTCGCGCTGCTGGGCCCCGCGGGCCCGGTCCCGGTCGCCCGGGACGGCGAGATCGTCACCGCCGTCCTGGACCGCACCCCGTTCTACGCCGAGTCCGGTGGCCAGGACAGCGACGCCGGACGGCTCACCGGGGCCTCGCTGGAGGCCGAGGTGCTCGACGTGCAGCGGCCGCTGCCCGGCCTGGTGGTCCATCAGCTCCGCGTCACCGCGGGGGAGGTGGCCGTCGGCGACGCCGTGCACGCCGCCGTCGACCCCGAGTGGCGCCTCGGCGCGCGCCAGGCCCACTCGGGCACCCACGTGCTGCACGCCGCCCTGCGCGAGATCCTCGGCCCGACCGCCCTGCAGTCCGGCTCCTACAACCGCCCGGGCCAGCTGCGCCTCGACTTCCCCTGGCGCGGCGCCCTCTCCGCCACCGTTCGCAGCGAGGTCGAGGAGGCCGCCAACCGCGCGCTCCGCCGCGACCTGCCCGTCGGCGTGCGCTGGATGACGCTGCCCGAGGCCAAGGAGCTCGGCGCGCTCGCGCTGTTCGACGAGACGTACGGCGAGCGGGTGCGGGTGGTCGAGATCGGCGGCGCCTGGTCGCGCGAGCTGTGCGGCGGCACCCACGTCGAGCACGCCGCGCAGATCGGCGTCATCGCGCTGACCGCCGAGTCGTCGGTGGGCGCGGGCATGCGGCGCCTGGAGGCCGCGGTCGGCATCGAGGGCTTCGGCTACCTCGCGCGCGAGCGCGACCTCGTCGCCGGCATCGCCGAGCGGCTGCAGGCACCGCGCGCCGAACTCCCCGACCGCGTCGCCGCGTTGCTCGACCGGCTCAAGGCCGCCGACCGGGAGAACGAGCGCCTGCGGCAGGCGGCCCGTGCCGCCCGCGCCGCCGAACTCGCCGGGCGGGCCGTCGAGGTGGGCGGCGCGTACGTGGCCACCGCGACGGCGGAGGGCCACGCGGGCGCCGCGCGGGCCCTGGCCCTCGAAGTGCGCGGACGGCTGCGCCCCGAGCGGCCGGGCGTGGCCGCCGTGACCCTGTCCGGCGACAAGCCGGTCCTCGCCGTGGCCGTGAATCAGGCGGCGCAAGACGCGGGCCTCTCGGCGTCCGCCCTGGTCAAGCGGCTGCTCGGCGGTCGCGGCGGTGGCTCGGACGAGGTCGCGCAGGGCGGCGGGGCGGACCGGGACGCGCTCGCGGCGGCCGTGGCCGGGCTCTCCGGCGTCGTACGCGAGGAACTAGGCGCCTGAGCGCCGCGCGACCAGCCACGACGGCCGTCGTTCGCCCACGGCCCCGCGTGGCTGGTCGCGCTGTTCCCCGGGCCCCTCCGGGGGGCACCAGGGGTGTCGTAGGGGTCGGTCTCCGTGGACTTAGTAGGACGTCCAAGTATATGGTCGTGACCAAGGCCCGCGGTGCAGGGAAGCCGGTGTGAATCCGGCACGGTCCCGCCACTGTGACCGGGGAGCGCGTTCCCACGAAGGCCCGAACGTCACTGACGGGGAAGCCCGTCGGGAAGGCGGGGAGCGCGCGCTGATCCGGGAGTCAGGATACCGGCCGCGGGGTGTTCCGTGTTGTCCACGAGGATGGAGCAGACACGCATGGCCCCGGTGCGCACCCACGACCCCGGAGATCCGGACCTGCGAGCGGTGATCCCCGCTGCCTGACGGCTGTTCGGCGTGCCCTGCGACGGTACGCGGCCCAGCCCTGCCATCCCCGGACCACACCTGACGAGAGAGCAGGCCCCCATGGTCCGTGAACTGACCCATTTCATCGGCGGCGAGCACACCCCGGGAACCTCGGGAACGCACGCCGACGTGTACGACCCCAACACCGGTGACGTCCAGGCACGCGTACCGCTCGCACACCGCGCGGACACCGAGGCGGCGATCGCGAACGCCGCCGAGGCGCAGCCCGCCTGGGGCGAGTGGAACCCGCAGCGCCGCGCCCGCGTCCTGCTGCGGTTCCTCCAGCTCGTCGAGGACGAACGCGACGCCCTCGCCCGCCTGCTGTCGTCCGAGCACGGCAAGACCGTCGCCGACGCGCACGGCGACCTCCAGCGCGGCCTGGAGGTCGTGGAGTTCGCCGCGGGCGTCCCGCACCTGCTCAAGGGCGAGTTCACCGACAACGCCGGAACCGGCATCGACGTGCACTCGCTGCGCCGCCCCCTCGGCGTCGTCGCCGGGATCACGCCCTTCAACTTCCCCGCGATGATCCCGCTGTGGAAGGCCGCGCCCGCGCTCGCCTGCGGCAACGCCTTCGTCCTCAAGCCGTCCGAGCGCGCCCCGTCCGTCCCGCTGCGCCTGGCCGAGCTGTTCCTCGAAGCGGGCCTGCCGCCGGGCGTCCTGAACGTCGTCAACGGCGGCAAGGAGTCCGTCGACACGCTCCTTGCGGACCCGCGCGTCAAGGCGCTGGGCTTCGTCGGGTCCACGCCCGTCGCCGCGCACGTGTACGCCACCGCGGCCGCCCACGGCAAGCGCGCCCAGTGCTTCGGCGGCGCCAAGAACCACATGATCGTGATGCCGGACGCCGACCTCGACCAGGCCGTCGACGCGCTGATCGGCGCGGGCTACGGCTCCGCGGGCGAGCGCTGCATGGCGATCTCCGTGGCCGTCCCGGTCGGCGAGGCCACCGCCGACGCCCTGGTGGCCCGCCTCAAGGAGCGCGTCGGTTCGCTGCGCATCGGCCGCTCCGACGACCCCGAGGCCGACTTCGGGCCGCTGGTCGGCCCCGACGCCGTCGACCGCGTCCGCTCCTACGTCGACCTCGGCGTCGAGGAGGGCGCCGAACTCGTCGTCGACGGGCGTGCCTTCACCCTGGCAGGGCACGAGCGCGGCTTCTTCGCGGGCGCCTCGCTCTTCGACCGCGTCACCCCGGACATGCGGATCTACCAGGAGGAGATCTTCGGCCCGGTCCTGTCCGTCGTACGGGCCGCCGACTACGAAGAGGCACTGCGGCTGCCCACCGAACACCCCTACGGCAACGGTGTCGCCCTCTTCACCCGCGACGGCGACACCGCCCGCGACTTCACCCGGCGCGTGGACACCGGCATGGTCGGCGTCAACGTCCCCATCCCGGTCCCCGTCGCCTACCACACCTTCGGCGGCTGGAAGCGCTCCGGGTTCGGCGACCTCAACCAGCACGGCCCCGACGCCATCCGCTTCTACACCCGCACCAAGACCGTCACCTCGCGCTGGCCCTCCGGGGCGAAGGAAGGCGCGAGCTTCACGATCCCGACGATGGCGTGAGCGCCCCGATGACCGCCACGACCACCACCCTGCTCGGCGCGGACCAGCTCGCCCTCGTCGAGACCACCCTCGACTTCGCCGAGGAACACCTCGCCCCGCACGCCCTCGCCTGGGACCAGGACAAGCACTTCCCGGTCGACGTGCTGCGCAAGGCCGCGGACCTCGGGCTCGGCGGCGTCTACGTCGACGAGGCCGCGGGCGGCTCCGGCCTGACCCGGTCCGACGGCGTCCTCGTCTTCGAGGCCCTGGCCTCCGGCTGCCCCTCCGTCGCGGGCTATCTGTCCATCCACAACATGGTCGCCTGGATGCTCGACCACTACGGCGACCGCGCCCAGCGCGCCCGCTGGCTGGGGCCGCTGACCTCCATGGACCGGCTCGGCAGCTACTGCCTCACCGAGCCGGGGGCCGGTTCGGACGCCGCCGCGCTGAGCACCCGCGCCGAGCGCGACGGCGACGCGTACGTCCTCACCGGCGTCAAGCAGTTCATCTCCGGCGCGGGTGCCGCGCACGTGTACGTGGTGATGGCCCGCACCGGAGGCGGCGGACCCGACGGCGTGTCCGCGTTCGTCGTCGAACGCGACGACCCCGGCCTGTCCTTCGGCGCGAACGAGAAGAAGATGGGCTGGAACGCGCAGCCCACCCGGCAGGTCGTCCTCGACGGTGTGCGCGTCCCCGCCGACCGGCTGCTCGGCGGCGAGGGCAACGGCTTCCGCATCGCCATGAACGCCCTGAACGGCGGCCGCCTCGGCATCGCCGCCTGCTCCCTCGGCGGCGCCCGCAGCGCCCTCGACCGCAGCCTCGTCCACCTCGCGGACCGGGAGGCGTTCGGCGCCCCGCTGCTCGACGCCCAGGCGCTGCGCTTCGAGCTCGCCGACATGGCGACGGAGCTGGCGGCGGCCCGCGCCCTGGTCCGGCAGGCCGCGCAGGCCCTCGACCAGGGCGACCCGCAGGCGCCGCAGCTGTGCGCCATGGCCAAGCGGTTCGCCACCGACACCGGCCACTCCGTCGCCGACCGCGCCCTCCAACTCCACGGCGGCTACGGCTATCTGACGGAGTACGGCATCGAGAAGCTGGTCCGCGACCTGCGCGTGCACCGCATCCTGGAAGGAACCAACGAGATCATGCGTCTGATCGTGGCCCGCGGCCTCACGGGGGCGCTGCGATGACCGAAGAGCCCGTCCTGATCCGCACCGAGGGGCGCGCCGGCCACCTCACCCTCAACCGGCCGCGCGCCCTGAACGCCCTGACCCACGCCGTGGTCCGCGCCGTCGACGAGGCGCTGACCGCCTGGGCGGCGGACCCGGCCGTCGAGACCGTCGTCCTCACCGGCGCGGGCGAACGCGGCCTGTGCGCGGGCGGCGACATCCGGCAGATCCACGAGGACGCGCGCACCGGCGCCGGGGCGTCCGCGGACTTCTGGCGCGACGAGTACCGCCTCAACGCCCGCATCGCCCGCTACCCCAAGCCCTACGTCGCCGTCATGGACGGCATCGTGATGGGCGGCGGCGTCGGCGTGTCCGCCCACGGCAGCGTCCGCGTCGTGACCGAGCGCTCCCGCATCGCCATGCCCGAGACCGGCATCGGCTTCGTGCCCGACGTCGGCGGCACCTATCTGCTCGGCCTCGCGCCCGGCGAACTCGGCACCCATCTGGCCCTCACCGGCGAGCCCGTGGGCGCGCGGGACGCCCTCCTGTGCGGCCTCGCCGACCACTTCGTCCCCTCCGCCGACCTGCCGCGGCTCCTCGCGGACCTCGCGACGGATCCGGTGCGCGACGTCCTCGCCCGGTACGTCACCGAGGCACCGCCCGGAACGCTCGCCGGACACCGGGAGTGGATCGACGCCTGCTACCCGGCCGCCACGGTCGAGGAGATCGTCGACCGGCTCCAGGCCCACGGCTCACCGGCCGCGAAGGAGGCCGCCGAGACCCTCCTCGGCAAATCGCCCACCGCCCTCAAGGTCACCCTCAGGGCGCTGCGCGGCGCCCGCGGGCTCGGCCCCCTCGAACGGGTCCTTGAGCAGGAGTACCGCGTGTCGTGCGCGGCCCTCGGCTCCGCCGACCTCGTCGAGGGCATCCGCGCCCAGGTCATCGACAAGGACCGCGCCCCGCGCTGGTCCCCGGCCACGCTCGCCGAGGTCACCGGCGCCGACGTGGACCGCTACTTCCTGCCGCTCGGCGCGCGCGACCTCGTGCTCGGCGGCGGCGCACCCGCACAGGAGGAGCCGTGGTGAACCCCGCAGCACAGGGCCGGGCGGGCGGCGTCGTCGCCTTCGTGGGCCTCGGTCACATGGGCGGTCCGATGGCCGCCCGCCTCGTCCGTGCCGGACACCGCGTCGTGGGCCACGACCTGGTGCCTCAGGCGCTCGCCGCCGCCGTGGCCGCGGGGGTCGAGGCCGCCCCTTCGGCGGTGGCCGCCGCGGCCGAGGCGGACGTCGTCCTCACCATGCTCCCCGCGGGCCGGCACGTCCTCGCCCTCTACGAGGACGAGGGCCTGCTCGGCGCGGCCCGGCCCGGCACGCTGTTCGTGGACTGCTCCACGATCGACGTCGCCGACGCCCGCGCCGCGCACGCGGCGGCCGCCGCCGCGGGGCACGCCGCCGTCGACGCCCCGGTCTCCGGCGGCGTCGTGGGCGCGGAGGCGGGCACGCTCACCTTCATGGCCGGCGGCGCCGCCGCGGACGTGGCCCGCGCCGAGCCGCTCCTCGCCGCGATGGGCAAGAAGGCCGTGCACTGCGGGGCCGCGGGCGCCGGGCAGGCCGCGAAGATCTGCAACAACATGATCCTCGGCATCTCGATGATCGCCGTGAGCGAGGCCTTCGTCCTCGGCGAGAGCCTCGGCCTGTCCCACCAGGCCCTGTACGACGTGGCGTCCACGGCGTCCGGCCAGTGCTGGGCGCTCACCACCAACTGCCCCGTGCCGGGCCCGGTCCCCGGCTCGCCCGCCAACCGGGACTACCGCCCCGGCTTCGCCGCTCCCCTGATGGCCAAGGACCTGGGCCTCGCCGCCGCCGCGATCAGCGCGGGCGGGGTGCGCGCCGAACTCGGCCTGCGCGCCGCGGAGATGTACCGGGACTTCGCCCAAGGGCCCGGAGCCGAGCAGGACTTCTCCGGGATCGTCGAGGCCCTCAGGAACTCCGGAATCGTCGAGGCCCTCAGGAATCAGGAAGGACAGACGCATGAGTGACCTCGCCGAGACCCCCACCGGGGCCTACGAGACCATCCTCGTCGACCGGGCGGCCGCCCCGCGCACGGCCCTGCTCAGGCTCAACCGGCCCAAGGCGCTCAACGCGCTCAACCTCCAGCTCATGCGGGAGGTCGTCGCGGCGGCCGAGGAGCTCGACCGGTCCCCGGACGTCGGCTGCATCGTCCTGACCGGGTCCGCGAAGGCGTTCGCCGCGGGCGCCGACATCAAGGAGATGCGGCCGCGCGGCTACCTCGACATGTACCTCAGCGACTGGTTCACCGCGTGGGACCGGCTCGCCCAGCTGCGCACGCCCACGGTCGCGGCCGTGTCCGGCTACGCCCTCGGCGGCGGCTGTGAACTCGCCATGCTCTGCGACGTCCTGCTCGCCTCCGACACCGCGGTGTTCGGACAGCCCGAGATCAAGCTCGGGGTCATCCCCGGCATCGGCGGCTCCCAGCGCCTCACCCGCGCCGTCGGCAAGGCCAAGGCCATGGAGCTGTGTCTGACCGGCCGCACCATGGACGCCGCCGAGGCCGAGCGCGCCGGACTCGTCTCCCGGGTCGTCCCCGCGGAGGACCTGCTCGCCGAGGCCCTGGCGGTCGCCGAGACCGTGGCGGGCATGTCGCTCCCCGTCGCGATGATGGCCAAGGAGGCGGTGAACCGCGCCTTCGAGACCACCCTCACGGAAGGCGTCCGCTTCGAACGCAGGCTGTTCCACGCCGTGTTCGCGACCCACGACCAGAAGGAGGGGATGGGCGCCTTCGTGGAGAAGCGCCCGCCGGAGTTCCGCCACCACTAGGCACGGCCCCCCGCGCCGCCCGTCCCCTTCCCTCCTGGCTGCGGGGAAAGGGACGGGTGCTAGCGCCCGCCGAGCCAGTCCACCACGGTGCGGGCCGAGAACTCCGCCTGCCCGCCCCGCACCAGGAACTCCGCCGCGGCGAACGCCGGATCGTCCGCCTGCGCGGGCACGTAGGGGATCGCGACACACCGCATGCCCGCGGCCCGGGCGGCCAGGGCACCCGGCACCGCGTCCTCCAGGACCACGCAGCGCGCGGGCTCGGTGCCGAGCAGCTCCGCGGCGGCCAGGAAGACGTCCGGCGCGGGCTTGCCGTGCGCGACCTCGTCCGCCGATACGTACGTCTTCAGCCACGCGTCGAGACCCGTGCCCTCCAGGATCGCCCCGATCGCGGCGCGCGAGGAACCGGAGGCCACCGCCATCGGCACCCCCGCCTCGTGCAGCAGCTCCACGAACGCCGCCATCTGCGGGTACACGCGCGTGGACGTGCGGGCCAGCTCCAGATAACGCCGGTTCTTGTCCGCGAGCAGCTCGGGGAGCGGGGTGCTCAGGCCGTAGGTCTCCTTCCAGCCGGCCAGGGTCTCCTGCGTGGAGATGCCCACGTACCGCTCGTGGTCCTGCCAGGAGAAGCCCGTGACCCCGTGCTCGGCAAGCAGTTGCCGTCCCGCCTCGAAGTAGTTGGGCTCGCTGTCCACGAGGGTGCCGTCGAGATCGAAGATGACCGAGATGTCGTTCAGGGCGCTCATGCCCTCAGCATGCCAAGAACGTGATCAAGCCGAAGTGGCCGCCGTCACCTTTCCCGGGGCTCGCGGCTCTCCCTCGTCTCCTTGGCCGTGGCCCGGCCGACCGACTCGACCAGCGGCAGGAGCCGGTGCGGCACGCGTTCGCGCAGCGCCATCTCCGTACGGGTGCGCACCACGCCCGGCAGCTGGATCAGACGCTGGATGACGTCCTCCAAGTGCCCGTTGTCGCGGGCGGCGACGCGGGTCAGCAGATCGCCGCCGCCGGTGATGGAGAAGGCCTCGATGATCTCCGGCACGGCGGCCAGGGCGTCCCCGACCTCGTCCAGGTGCCCCTGCGTGACCTCGATGTGTACGAAGGCGAGGACCGGGTGGCCCAGGGCGGCGGGGGACAGGAAGGGACCCGTGCCCGTGATCACGCCGTCGCGCTCCATGCGGTCGAGGCGTGCCTGGAGCGTGCCGCGCGCGATGCCGAGCACGCGCGCGTACTCCCGCACGCTCGTCCGCGGCTGCTCCAGGAGCAGCCGCAGGATGCGGGTGTCCAGCTCGTCGACCGCCATGGGCCCCTGGCCTCCTCGGTACGCGGATTGATCGCGGCCGACTGTACCAATGGCCCAGTCATGCCGCGCCATCGCGCACCAGGGTGCCCCGGGCTGCCGCACGCGGACCGGTACGCCGATCGGCTCTTGGCCGGGGTGGCCCCTCGGCTTCCGCGCCGGGCACCGGTGTCATGGAGCCATGGCCACGACCGACCGCCCCGCGGGCGTCCCGGAACCCGTCCCGTACCGCCTGAAGCGGATGCTGCTGGGCCCGCCTCTGGTCACCGCGCGCATCCGCAAGGAGAAGCTCGACAACCGCACCGCGCTCGGCGTGCTCGCCTCGGACTGCGTGAGCTCGTCGGCGTACGGCAGCGAGGAGATACTGCGCGTCCTCGTTCCCGTCGTCGGCGTGGCCGCCTTCACCCTGCTGATGCCGGTGACCGGGGCGATCCTGCTGATCCTCGTGCTCCTGACGCTGTGCTACTGCGACGTCGTCATGATCTACACGCGGGCGGGCGGCTCGTACGTCGTGGCCCGGGAGAACTTCGGGCCCGACGTCGCGCAGATCGCGGCCGTCGCGCTGCTCGTCGACTACGTCGTCACGGTCGCCGTCCAGGTGTCGGCGGGCACCAACGCGCTCATCTCGCTGGCGCACCTGGTCGGCAACGGCTGGACCGGTCTCGACCACCTCCAGGTGCCGTTCAGCGTCGGCGTGATCCTGCTGCTCGCCTACGGCAATCTGCGCGGGCTCAAGGAGGCCGGACGGGTCTTCGCCGTGCCCGCGTACCTGTTCATGGCGGCGGTCGGCCTGATGCTCCTGGTCGGGATGGTCCGCTGGGCGCTCGGGGAACTGCCGCACGCCGATGTGCGCGCGGCGGGCGCGGTGCCGCTGGGCGAGGCGGGCGACGGCTGGCTGTACGGGGCCTCGCTGTTCATGGTGTTGCGCGCGTTCGCCAACGGAGGCTCCTCGCTCACCGGACTCGAAGCGATCTCCAACGGCATCTCCGTGTTCCGCGAGCCCCAGGGCGTCAACGCCCGCCGCACCCTGATCGCGATGAGCTGTGCGCTCGGCGTCCTCGTGCTCGGGATCTCCTGGCTCGCCCACCTCACCCACGCACTGCCCTACACCGACGGCACCCCCACGGTGATCGCGCAGGAGGCCCATCTCGTCTTCGGCGGCGGCTGGGCGGGGACGGCGGGACTGGTCTTCGTCCAGCTGGCCACCGCCCTGATCCTCTACACCGGGGCGAACACGCCCTTCACCGGCTTCCCCTACCTGGCGAGCTTCGTGGCCGAGGACCGCTTCCTGCCCCGGCAGCTCACCCGGCGCGGCCACCGGCTGGTCTTCTCCAACGGCATCATCAGCCTGGCGACGGTCTCCCTGGCCCTGCTGCTCGTGACCAACGCCAACGTGGACAAGCTGGTCGCGCTCTACGCGATCGGGGTGTTCACCGCCTTCACCATGGCGGGCGCCGGACTGACGGCCTACCACCTGCGGCGACGCGAACGCGGCCGCCTCTGGAAGATCGCCGTCAACGCGAGCGCCGCCGTGGTGTCGGCGGCCGTCGTGCTCGTCTTCGCCGTCACCAAGTTCACCGAGGGCGCCTGGCTGGTCGTCGTGGTCTTCCCGCTCGGCGTGTGGGTGCTCATCCGCATCAACCGTGAGTACCGGGCCGAGGCCGAGGCCCTGGAGGCGCTGCCGCCCGCCGAGGAGAGCGACCGGCCGCGCTGGCGGCGCCACGTGGTGCAGATCCTGGTCGACGCCTTCGACCCGGCCGTCTTCCAGGCCCTGCGGTACGCCCACGAGATCCGCCCGGACGAGGTGCGGGCCGTGCACGTCGCCGTCGACGGGCCGCGCGCGCGACGGCTCGCGGCCCGCTGGACGCAGAGCGGGGCGACGGACGTGCCGCTGGAGGTCGTGGACTGCCAGGACCGGCGTCTGGAGCGGGCCCTGATCGACCACGCGGCCGCGACGACGGCGGACGGCGACACGGCGCTGACCCTGCTCATCCCGCACCGGGCCTACCGCACCACCCTCGGCAGGCTGCTGCACCGCGGCGGCGGCGAACACCTCGCCCACGCCCTGGAGGGCCTGCCGTCGGTGGCCGTCACGGTGCTGCCGTACGCCGTCCCGGTGCGGGGCAAGCGCCGCTGACCTGCGGACATGGTGGCCCGATGGCCCCTTCGCGGCAGAATATGAGGACATCAAAGTATGCCAATGGTCCAGTGGAACACGGTCAGGTTGAGCCAACGGGCCTGTTGATGATGTGATGTACCTGTCGATGGCGCTGCGGATTCCGCGGCGCCTTTTTCATGCGGGCGTATCTGCGCGGATCCGGGCAGGTGCGGGAAGGAGCACACACGCTGGTGCTGAAGAGAGCGTTCGTCGCGCCCGACCCGGGGCTGCTGCGCCTGCGCAGCGCGAGCCGGGCCGTGCTCGGCATCGGAGCGGCCGTGGCCCTGTGCGGCCTGGTCGGGCACTCACTCGTCGCGGCCATCATCGGCGGTCTCGCCGCGCTGCTCGCGCTCTTCACGGTCCTGGACCCGACGGTGCGCGGCCAGGCCGGGACCACGGCGCTGCTGCCCGTCGTCGGCCTTCCCGTGCTCGCTCTCGCGGCCACGCTGCACGACTACCCGCTGGTGCGGGACGCGGCGTTCCTCGCCGTCACGGGCCTCGGCGTGTACGCGCGTCGGTGGGGGCCCCGCGGGCACTCGCTCGGCGTGTTCGCGTTCATGATGTTCTTCGCGGCGCAGTTCCTGCACGCGCGCACCGGCCAGCTCCCCGAGCTCTTCGCGGCCATCCTGCTGTCCGTGTGCGCGGCCGCCGCCGTCCGGTTCGGCGTGTGGTGCTACGAACGCGGCCTCCCGCCCGCGACGGTGCCCGCGCCCCTGGCGGCCACCGGGCTCGCCCGGACCACGACCCGGCAGGCGGTCCAGGCCACCGCGGGCGCGGCCTTCGCGCTCGCCCTGGGGCAGATGCTGTCCCAGGAGCGCTGGTACTGGGCGGTCGGCGCCACTTGGTGGGTGTTCGTGAACACCACCTCGCGCGGTGAGACGCTGGTGCGCGGCTTCCGCCGGTTCCTGGGCACCGCGATCGGGATCGCGCTCGGCTTCGTCCTGGCCGTGCCGCTGCACACGGAGCCGGTCGCCGCCGCCGTGATCGTCGCGGTCTGCGTCTTCGGGATCTTCTACACCGCAGCCGTCTCGTACACGTGGATGATGCTCGCGGTCACCGTGATGGCGAGCATGCTCTACGGCCTCCTCGGCGTGCTGGACCCGGCGCTGCTCGCCCTCAGGGTCGGCGAGACCGCCGTCGGTGCCCTCGGCGCCGCGCTCGCGGTCCTGCTGGTGCTGCCCGTCACCACCCACGCCGTCACCGACGGATGGATCCAGCGGGCGCTGCGCTGCGTCCACGCCTGCGCCGCCGAGGCCGCGGCCCGGCTGCGCGGCACGGCGGACGCCGACCCGGCCCCGCACGTCGCCGAGCTGGAGGCGCTCCTCGGCCGGGTGCGGCTCTCGCTCGCGCCGCTGCTGCACCCGCTCAACCCGCTGCTCGCCCGCAAGGAGCGGGCGCGCCGGGTCCTGGCCCTGCTGGACGACTGCGCGCGCGAGGTCCGCGGCCTGGCGGCCATCGCCGCCGACGCGGAGGCCTCGCACGACGACCGCCTCACCGCCGCGTGCTGGCGCGTGGAGGCCGCCGTAGAGGCGCTGACCGCGCCCGGAGCCGCGACGGGGCGCGGGCCCGACGCGGCCCCGGCCCACACCGGGGTCGTCGAAGGCGCGCTCGCCCACGTACACGGCCTGGAGCAGGCCCTGGCGCAGCTCGCCGAGCCGCTGCAGGCCCCGGGACGGGCGCGGCTGAGCGGCGGCTGAGCCCGCACGTCCCGCGCCCTCCGCAGGGGCTCCGCGCCCCTCCGCGGGGTCAGGAGTCGAGCGCGTCCAGGACGTCACCGAGGTCGACGAACTTGAACCCCGTGGCGTCGCGCCCGCCGTCCTCGGGGGTGGCGTGGCCGTCCTGGACGACCAGCAGGCCGCGGGGGTACGTGCGGCCCAGCGGCGCGTTGAGCACGGCCGCCCCGTCGCACTCCTCGGAGCCGTCGAGGCCGCCGGGCCCCGCCGTCACCCGGAAGCCGCCCTCGTACGCGTGGCCGTCGGACGCCTCGCGGTCGAAGGCGGCGAAGGTGTCGTCGCCCTGGCTGGAGGCCAGCAGATGACCGTCGCCGTCCCGCTCGGTGAGCAGCGTGAGGCCTTCGACGTCCGCCGCGAGGCGCTTGCCGCCGTAGCCGGGGTCGGCCCCCGCCACGCACTCCTCGGTCTGCTCGTCGTACGTGCCCGGGACGCCGTACTCGCGCACCTTCTCCTGGAGCCGGGGCGTGCCGGTCAGATCGGCGCGCAGCCGCCAGATGCCGACGTCCTCCTGGCCCGCGAAGAGGGTGCCGTTCGCGGGGTCGACCACCATGCCCTCGACCTGCGGCCCCTCGCCCGGCTCGGCGCACGGGGACCAGGACGAGCCGTCCGGCAGCCGGAAGGAGGCGGGCAGGGCGAGGGTGCGGACCTTGCGGTAGCCCACCCTGCCGCCCGGCGCCGGGGTCAGTTCGAGCAGCGCGAGCGCGGCGCGCTCGCGTCGGCTGACCACGGCGTACGAGCGGCCCGTGGCGCGGTCGGTCCAGGTCGCGAGGCCATAGGCGGTGCGCTGCTCGTTCGCCTCGGCCTGGGACGCGGAGAACACGCGGGGCGCGGCCGGGTCGGTGACGTCGGTGAGCGGGCCGCCGGGGCGGTCGCGGTCGACGCGGTAGATCCGCAGCCGGTCGCTGCCCCGGTCACTGGTCACCGCGACATCGGCGCGGCCCGACGGGAGGCCGAGCCCGTGCACCAGGTCGACGTTGTTGAAGCGGCCGGGCGCGTCGCCGGGGCCCGGCGCGGCGGGTGCGGGGACCGACTGCACCTCGCGGGCCCCCAGGTCGTAGACCCGCAGGCCGCCCTCCTTGGCGGTGGCGATCACGAGGCTGCGCGCCGGGTCGGCCGGGTTGCGCCAGATGGCCGGGTCGTCGGCGTCGGCGTTGCCGCCCGCCTCGTCGTCGTACAGGGCGGGGGTCTCGGCGCGCGGGGTGATCCCGGGCAGCGCGGCGCGGGCTCCCGCCGCGGGCGCCGCGGTCAGCGCGGTGAGGGCGGCGAGGGTCAGGGCCAGACCGGCGGACGCGGCGCGGGTTCTGCTGGAGATGTCCACGAGGGGTTCCTCGGGTTCCTTCGGCTCGGGGGCGGCGGGGCGTGGCGCGGTGCGGGCGTCAGGACAGCTTCCCGTCGTAGTCGGGGAGCTTGAACGTCCGCTCCGCGTGGCCGCCCACGAGGTCTGACTCGCGGTTGCCGACGTTCGCGATGATCGTGTAGCCCTTGGCCTCGATGTCGGCGCGGCTGCGCGTCTTGTAGGCGCTGACCTCGTCGAAGAGGTCGGGCAGCGCGCGCACGTAGAGGCCGTTGACGGGGTAGCCCCGCGTCGTCAGGTTGGCCTGGGTGACGCTCTTGATGATGCCGGGCCGCGCGGTCACGAAGAACACGGAGACACCGCGCGACGCGGCGTACTCGGCGAGTGCGAGGGAGGGCTTCACGGCCGGGGTGGGCAGCTGCCACCAGGGGTGGAAGTCCGTCTCCAGGGTGGTGTTGTCGATGTCGAAGACGACCGCGAGCTTCTGCCCGGCGGCGCCCGCGGTGCGCTGCTTCACATAGGGCAGGGCCCGGTCCACGACGGCACGCACGTCCCGCTGCCAGGTCGCGTAGTCGACGTCGGCCGTCCGGGCCGCCACCGCGCCGACGGGAGCGCTCGGCGCCGCGTGCGCCGAGGCGGCGGTCGTCGCCGTCGCCCCCAGGCCCACCGCCACGACCACCGCTGCCGTACCGATCCGCTGACGCACACCGCGTCGTCCCATTCCGGTTTCCCCTCTGCTGTTGTTCTCTGGTACTCGACATGTCCGTGGTGCGCGGCGCCGTGCGCCGCGGATGTCATGGTCACGGTGAGGGATGGAGGGCAGGCGGACTTCTGGTTACCGACTGGTAGAGGATTCCTGGCGGCCGGGGTGCGGTCCGCCCCCTAGTGGTCCAGACCAGCTGCTACCGTCGGCCCCACGCGTGCCACTCGGCGCGTGACGGCTTGGGGAACGCGTCCCGGTGGGCACCAGGTGCGACACCGGCGCGGAGAGGGGCGAGCAGTGGGCGACAGGCAGGTACGGCGGGCGTACGTCGGGTCCTTCACGGCGGCGGGCGGGCCCGGTGTCGTCAGCGCGGCGGTCGACCCCGACAGCGGGGCACTGACCGTGCTCGCGGCCACGGACGCGGTGCCCGACCCCTCCTACCTCGCGCTCGCGCCCGGCGCGGACACCCTGTACGCGGTGAGCGAGACCTCCGACGGCGCCCTCGCCGCCTTCCGCGTCTCCGGCGGCGGTGGCCCGGCAGGATCCGGGGACCGTCCCGAACTGCTCGCCAGGCCCGTCCCCGTGCAGGGCGACGCACCCACGCACCTCACGCTGCACGACGGCCACCTCATCGCCGCCAACTACGGCTCCGGCAGCCTCACCGCCGTCCCCGTCCACGCCGACGGAAGCCTCGCCCCCGCCCCGGCGGCCGTCCTGCGCCACGAGGGCTCGGGGCCCCACCCGCAGCGCCAGCAGGCCCCGCACGCCCACCAGGTCCTCGCCGACCCGAGCGGCCGCTGGGTGGTGAGCGTCGACCTCGGCACCGACTCCGTGCGCGTGTGCGCTCTCGGCGGCGACGGGCGGCTCACCCTGCACCGGGAGGTCGCGCTCCGGCCCGGCTCGGGACCGCGCCACCTGGCCTTCCACCCGCGCGGCGACCGCGCGTACGTCCTCAACGAACTCGCGCCGACCCTCACCGTCTGCGCCTGGGACGCCGCCGACGGCAGCCTGAAGCCGCTGAGCGAGACGCCGGTCCTCGCCGGGGCGCCGGACGGCGACGCCTACCCCTCCGCGCTCGTCGTCGCCCCCGACGGCCGCTTCCTGTGGACGGCCACGCGCGGCGAGGACGTCCTGTCCGTCTTCGCCCTCGACCCGCAGGGTGACACCGCGCGGCTCACCGCCACCGTCCCGTGCGACGGCCACTGGCCCCGCGACCTGGCCCTCGACCCCTCCGGGCGCTTCCTGTACGCGGCCAACGAGCGCTCCGGCGACGTCACCTGGTTCACCGTCGACCCGGACACCGGGCTGCCGCGGCGCGCGGGCGCGGTGGCCGTCTCCGCCGCCTCCTGCGTGGTCTTCGGCTGAGGCCGCCCGCGGCCCCGCCGCACGACGCCGATGGGCCCGCCACCCCAGTCCCGGGGTGCGGGCCCATCGGCATCACGGAGCGTGGCCGGTCAGCGCACCGGCGCGCCGGACGGCCGCGGGGCGATGCCCAGTGCCGTGGTGTACTGCGACAGGGCCAGCTTGCCGATCGCCGGGTAGGCGCCGAGCGCCCCGGCCACGGCGCAGCCCGCGTCCTGCGCCGCCGCGTCGAGCAGGCGCGTGTCGACCTCGGGGCCGATCAGGTACGGGGCGAGCGCGAGCTGAGCCGAACCCGCGCCGCGCAGCTGCTGGGCGGTGGCCGCCACGGAGCCCTCCACGTCCAGGGCCGCGGCCATCACCGGCACCGCCAGGCGCGCCGCGAGCAGCATGCCGGTGATCCCGGCGGCCTGCACGGCCTCCTCGCCGCCGACCGTGGCCAGGACGATGCCGTCCGCCGCGGTGGCCACCGTGAAGAGCCGGGCGCGGTCGGCGCGGGCCAGACCGGCCTCGGACAGGCGCACGTGCAGGGCCTCGGCGAGCAGCGGGTGCGGGCCGAGCACATCGGTGAGCTCGGCGGCGGCGCGGCTGTCCGCCACGGCCTGCCGGACGCGGTGCATCAGTGCGCCGTCGGGGCCCGCGAGCAGCGGTACGACGACGGCGTCGGCGCCCTCGGGCTCCTTGGCCTCGACCCCGGCGGCCAGCGCCTGCTCGTACCGGGCGACGCGCTGGGCGGCGGTGTGCGCGAGGACGGCCCGGAGGGTGGGGAACTCGGCCGAGCCGGTGTCCTCCCCGTCGACGTAGCCGATCCGCACGTCCAGGCCGGGCAGCTCGGAGCGCGCGATGCTGGCGACCTCTTCGGCGAGGCCGCGCGCGGTGGTGCTGGGGACGCCGGGGACGGCGAGGACGAGCGCGGGCGCGCCCTCGGGAGCCGCGACGGGCTCCGGGCGTCGGTGCCGGCCCGGCTGGCGGGGGCGCGGCATTCGTACAGGCAGGCCGGATGCGGGCCCAGTGGGGGAGCTCATGGCGCCGCATGCTACTGGCTTGTGGGGCTTCCCTGTTCGGGGAGGGTGCAGGTCAGAGGCATTAGTCCGCTTTGTCGCGCCGATTTGTCGGGGAGTGCGGACGTCGCCCTTCCGGTAGTTCGGAAGTCACCCTTCCGGTTGACGCGCGTCCGGTGCGCGGCCGCGGTCGGCGGGCCGCGCGCGAGGCACGTTGCCGGGCGCGTACAAGACGGGCTCGTGGCCTTGTACGTGTCGTTGCACGCATCTCCGCCGTCACGTAAGCGTCGTGTACGTACACGCCGTTTACGTAAGCGTGGTCACCCGCAACAGCTGAGGATCGTGCGGCAGCTTGAGGGTGTCCTGGGCGAGGTCGGTGGCGATGCGGACGGCGCCGTCGAGCGGGTCGCCCGCGGCGGGGACGCGACGGGCGTGCGGAAGACGCTCCGTCAGTTCTGCCTCCAGAGGGACCAGGAGGACGTCGCCGAGCTTCAGCAGGCCGCCCGTGAGGGCGAGTTCGCAGTCTCCGGAGGCCGGGCACGCGGCGGCCGCGGCGTCGGCGATGTGCCCGGCCGCCGCGTGCAGCACGCCGAGGGCCACCGGATCTCCCTCCGCCGCGCACCGGCCCACCTCGGGGGCGAACGAGGCGAGCACCGCGGGCCGGTCCGGCCGCGGATACAGCAGCCCCGGCAGCCCGGAGAGGGGCGCGCCGAACCGCGCCTCGGCGCGCGCCCGCAGCGCGGCCGAACCACCGCGCCGCCCGTCGAAGGACCGGAGGGCCGCCTCCAGGCCCGCCCGCCCGATCCACGCCCCGCCGCCGCAGTCGCCGAGCAGATGGCCCCAGCCGTCCGCGCGCCGCCACGCCGTCAGGTCCGTGCCCGTCGCGATCAGGCCGGTGCCCGCGGCGACGACCGCGCCGGGCCGCTGGCCCAGCGCACCCGCGTACGCGGTGACGGCGTCCGCGGCGAGCGCCACCCGGCGCACCCCGAACAGCTCCGCGAGCGCGGCCGGCAGCCGGTCGCGCAACTCGTCGCCGAGCGACGCCATCCCGGCTGCCCCCACCGCGACGGCTGTCAGGCGCGCCCCGTCGCCCGCCTCGGCCAGCAACTCCCGGGCCATCGGCTCCAGTTGTGCGACGAGGTGCGCGGCGTCGATCCCGCGCGGCCCCGTCCGCACCGGCTCCCTGGAGCTCCTGGGCGCCGGGCGGCGGGCCCCGTCCGCGACGCCGAGCGCCGCGCGCAGGCCGGAGCCGCCCGAGTCCACACCGAGGACGACCGTCACGGCAGCCGCCAGTCGACCGGCTGCGCGCCCTGCCGCACCAGCAGGTCGTTGGCCCTGCTGAACGGGCGCGAGCCGAAGAAGCCCCGGTCCGCCGACATCGGCGACGGGTGCGAGGACTCCACCGACGGCAGCTGGCCGAGCAGCGGCCGCAGATTGCGGGCGTCCCGGCCCCACAGGATCGACACCAGCGGACGGCCGCGCGCCGCGAGGGCCCGGATGGCCTGCTCGGTGACGTCCTCCCAGCCCTTTCCGCGGTGCGCGCCCGGCTTGCGCGGGGCCGTCGTGAGGGCCCTGTTGAGCAGCAGCACGCCCTGCTGGGTCCACGGCGTCAGATCGCCGTTGGAGGGCTGGGGCAGACCCAGGTCGGTGTTCAGCTCCCGATAGATGTTGATCAGACTGCCGGGCAGCGGTCTGACGTCGGGCGCCACCGAGAAGGACAGGCCCACCGCGTGCCCAGGGGTGGGATAGGGATCCTGGCCGACGATCAGGACGCGCACCTCGTCGAACGGCTGCTGGAAGGCGCGCAGCACGTTCGCCCCGGAGGGCAGATAGGTGCGTCCCGCGCCGATCTCGGCGCGCAGGAAGTCACCCATGGAGGCGATCTGTTCGGCCACCGGCTCCAGGGCCTTGGCCCAGCCGGCTTCGACGATTTCATGCAAGGGTCGTGGTGCCACGCCGAGTCACTCTAGTGGCCCGCACTGACAGTGCGTACGCGGACCAACCCTCCCCGCCTACGGGGGCGCATCTCGGCGCTGGTCCCGCTCCTCGTCACGGACATCGAGCCGATCGAGCGACCGGCGGCTGCCGCGACGGTCGCAGGCGGTGCAGACGCGGGGCGGATCGAATGCCCGAGCTGATCAGCCGCGAAGAAGTACCCGTCGAGCGCCGGGCCCCCGCAGCGCCTCGAGATCCGGCAGCTTGCTGCCCAACGGGGCGATCGCCGTGCTGACCTCCTGCCGCGGCTCCTCGGCACCCGCACTCGCCACAGCCGTCAACACCGGCGTCGGCAACGCGGGCATCACCACAGCTGACGTGCGGAGACCCAACGCGTCGTACCGGGCTGTTCGTCTGCTGCCCGGACCGGCACATGCTCCGCAGGGCGGAATAGTCTGGTGTCATGAGTGAGCGAGGGATGCAGGAACTGGCACTGCTGCTGTTGACCGCGCTGGCGAACGCGCCCCGGCACGGTTACGCCATCGCCCAGGAGGTCAAGGCCATCACCGACGGCCGGGTGGTGCCGCGCACCGGGGCGCTCTACGGGGCGCTGGACAGGCTGCTGAACGAGGGGCTGATCGAGGTGGAGCGCGAAGAGGTGGTGGGCGGCCGGGCCCGGCGCACGTTCGCCCTCACGGACCGCGGCCGGGAGCGGCTCGCGGCCGAGGCGGAACGGCTGGCCGCGACCGCCCAGGAGGTCAGGCGGCGGCTGGCGGCCGGTGGCGGGGCGGTGCCCGCGTGATCGACCGCGTGCTGCGCCTGTATCCGGCCGACTACCGGTCCGCGTACGGGCAGGAGATCGTCGACGTCCACCGGGAGATGACCGCGGACATGCCGCGCGCGGCCCGGATGCGTGCGGATGCCGATCTGGCCGCCCACGCCCTGCGGGTACGCCTGCGGCTCGACTCGGCGTCGCGCGGCGGGCGTTTCCTCGCCGTGGCCGCCCCGTTCGCCCTGGCGGCCGCCGCGGTGGACAACGGCCTTGTCCTCACCCGCTGGTACGCCGGGCTCGTCATCTCTCCGGCACCGGCATGGATACAGCTCTCGCACACGGATCCTGCTGACGCACTGCACCTGCTGTTCTCACTGGCGGTGTGTGTGGGCGCGATCGTTGCCCTGGCCGGACGGTGGGCGCTCGGGGTGGCGGCGGCCGTGTGCGGCCTGCTGGGCACGGCGGTGCAGGGGGTTGTCGATGCGCCGCTGGTCCAAGGAGGGTGGACGACGTCCGCGACGGCTCTGCTGACGGTTGCCGTGGTGCTCGCCTGCCCTGTGGACCGGCGGCCCGGCAAGGGGCTGTCGGCGGCGGCCGCGGCGGTGGCGGGCGTGGGATGGTTCCCGGTCGTCGTCGCGGACACCGGGGCTTTCGGCGTGAGCACGGATTACGGCGTCTGGCCGGTGCTGGTCCTGGCCGTCGCGGGAGCCGCTCTCGCGCTGCGGCGGCAGGCCTCCGGAGCGCGGGAGATCGGTGCGGTGGCCGTGGCGTCGGCGCCGTTGGCCGTCGCCGCCCTCATCGGGGCCGGGCCCGACCTCTGGCTCGTGGTCGGCGTGCTCCTCGTGCTGCCGCTCACAGCCGCGCTCGGCACGTGTGCCATAGCGGCACGCCGCAGGAGCTGACTGCTCCCTTCCTTCTCGGCCGCCCTCTTGTCGACTGACGGGAGGGCGGCTTGATGTGTACCGGCAGGCTCTGGCCGACGAGCAGCGTGTGAGCACCTTTGCCATAGTCCGTTCAAGTGAATACTCTTTCTGGCGTACTACTGCCGACGGACCGTCTGGCCGTGACGGCCGCGCGCCCTCGCTCCACGACAGCCCCAGCGCCACGCGGACGGGACCGCGCCCCTCCCGCAGAGCAAAGAGAGCTCACTTTGCCGTTCACCTTGTCCCACCCTGCCGCCGTCCTTCCCCTGCTGCGCCACCCGTTCGTCCCCTCGGCTCTGCTCGCGGGTGCCATGGCCCCCGACGTCCCCTACCTCTTGGGCGCCCTCGGTCTGACCGCGACCCGCTCCACGGACTGGCACGAGCCCCTCCTCAACGCCACGACCACGCACTCGCCCGGCTGGGGCCTGGGCATCGACCTGTTCTTCACCCTGTGCCTGCTGGCCGCCTACGGGCTGCTGCGCCGACCGATCACCGCCCTGCTCCCCGCCGGCCGCACCCTGCCCGGCCCCGGGCCGGCGGACGGTGCGCGGAGCAGGTCGCGCCACGCGCTGTGGCTCCTGCTGTCGGCGCTCATCGGCATCGCCTCCCATCAGGTGTGGGACTCCTTCACCCACGGCGACGGGTACGGGGTCACGCATGTGACACTGCTGCGCGAGCCCGTCCTGGGAGGCCTGTCGCTCGCCCGGCTGCTTCAGTACGTGAGCACCGTCGTCGGCCTGGTGGCCCTCGGCGTGCATCTCTGGCGCCACCGCAGCCGGGCGCGCACCGAGACCCGGGCCGACACCACCGCCCGCCTGCGCCCGGCCCTGCGCTGGAGCGTGGTCGCCGCGCTGGCAACAGCCGCAGCGCTGGGCGGCGCCGCACAGGCCCGCGAGGACTTCGACACCCACCGCTACGAGACCGTGTACGACTACAGCCGCCCCCTCACGCGCGACCTCGGCGGCGGTGCGACCGAGACCTCCTATCCCAGCAAGACCGTCAAGGCCCCGTGGGGCACGCTCGCCGAGGAAGTACTGACACCCGCGGCCAAGACGGCAGGCGCCTCCTTCGCCGTCGCCCTGCTGCTGTACGGTGCCGCCTGGCACGCCCGGCGGCACCGCGGCCGATCCGGGCAACAGGCACCGTGACGGCTGCCGTACACACGGGCCCGTTCACCCGACGGCCCGCCCTCCCCGCCGGGGCCCGGCCGTCAGCCGCGCCAGGGTCGGAGCCGGGGCAGCCAGCCGGGGACGGCCCCGCGGTAGCGCGCGTACTCCGCGCCGTGGGCGCGCAGCAGGGCGGGCTCCTCGTACCACCGGGCGAAGGCGGCCATGACCGCGCCCGCGACCAGCGAGTAGCCCAGCAGGACCGGCCGGGCGAGGAGGAGGCCCTGCCCGGCGATGGTGGTCACCACCGCGACGTACATGGGGTTGCGCACGTGCCGGTACAGGCCGCCCACGACCAGGTGCTCGGTGGGTGCCACCGGTGCCGGGGTGCCGAGGCCCTCGGTCACGAACCGTGCGAAGGCGTGGACGAGCACCACCGCCCCGGCCGCGAGCGCGACCCCGCCGAGCACCCGAGCGGGCAGCCACCAGTGACCGGCCTGCCACCGCGTCAGCCACCACGGCACGAGGACGGCCACCGTGCCCGGGGCGAGCGCCATGAACACCGAACTGCCCATCACCGCGGCGGACTTGCGCATGGCGCCAGTATGCGCGCCTCACCGGCCGCGGGGAGCCCCCGTCACGCGAGCACGGCGGCACGCACACAGAGCACGTCCGGCAGGTGGGTGATGAGTTCCTGCCAGGTGTCGCCGTCGTCCGCCGACGCGTACACCTCGCCGTTGCGGTTGCCGAAGTACAGGCCCGCCGGGTCCGCGCCGTCGGTGCACAGGGCGTCGCGCAGCACCGTGCCGTAGTGGTCGCCCCGGGGCAGGCCCTCGCTCAGCGGCTCCCAGCTCTTGCCCGCGTCCTGGGTGCGGTAGACGCGACAGCGGTGGTCCGCCGGGACCCGGTCCGCGTCGGCGGTGATCGGGAAGACGTACGCGGTGTCGGCGCGGTGCGGGTGCGCGACCACCGCGAAGCCGAAGTCCGACGGCAGGCCCTCGCCGATGTCGGTCCAGTGGGTGCCCGCGTCGTCGCTGCGGTACACCCCCCAGTGGTTCTGCAGGTAGAGCCGGTCGGGGTCGACGGCGTCCTTCGTCACCTTGTGGACGCACTGGCCGAACTCCGGGTGCGGGTCCGGCAGGAAGACCGCGGAGACGCCCGAGTTCGCCGGGTCCCAGCTCGCGCCGCCGTCCCGGGTGCGGAAGACTCCCGCCGTGGATACCGCGACCGTCACCGCGTCCTTGTCGCGGGCGTCCGTCAGGATGGTGTGCAGGCCCTCGCCGCCGCCACCCGGCTGCCACTGCGAGCGCGTCGGATGCTCCCACAGCGGGCGGACCAGGGAGAAGCTCTCGCCGCGGTCCTCCGAGCGGTACAGCGCGGCGGGCTCCGTGCCCGCGTACACCACGTCGGGCTCCGCGGCGGCGGGGTGCAGCTGCCACACCCGCTCCAGGGAGGCACCGGTGTCCTGGGGGAACTTCACCGCGGGCCGTGACGGCTCGGTCCAGGTGCGGCCCAGGTCGTCGGAGTGGAACACCGACGGGCCCCAGTGGGAGCTGTCGCCGCCGACCAGGAGGCGGGGCGAGGAGGTGCGGGTGTCGATGGCGATCGAATAGATCGCCTGGGCGTTGAAGTACGGCGCCTCGTCGAACCGCCACGCGCCGGCGGAGCGACGGGCGATGAAGAGGCCTTTGCGGGTGCCGATGGTGAGCAGGACGTCAGCCATGCCTCGCACCTTTCCGGACGTCGTTGTCTCAGGTACGGCTCAGTCTGCACCCGGGCACTGACAATCTCCCCTGGACGGCATGTCCTCGCAGGTCAGGGCGATTCTTCCCGGTGGTGCGCCGCGTCGTGCACCCGGCTTCAGGCGCCGGTTCCGCCGACGGGCCCGCGCAGCCTCTCGGCCACCTCCGCGATCGCCTCCGGGCCCACCCGGCAGCAGCCGCCGATCAGCCGCGCCCCCGCCTCCCGCCACCGTGACACCTGGGCGGCGGTGAAGCGGGAGGGGCCCTGCCAGGAGCGGGTGCGGGCGTCCCAGGTCTCGCCGGAGTTGGGGTAGACCACCACCGGCTTGCCGGTGACGCGGGCGGCCAGGGCCACGGCCGCGTCCGCGTCGCGCGGGTCGCAGCAGTTGACGCCCACGGCCAGGACCTCGTCGGCGTCCGCGGCCAGGGCGAAGGCCTCGGCCAGGGGCTGGCCCGCGCGCGTGCGGGTGCCGGAGACGCTGTACGAGAGCCAGGCGGGCACGCCGAGGCCACGGGCCGCGCGGAGCAGCGCGCGGGCCTCGTCGGTGTCCGGGACCGTCTCCAGGGCCAGGACGTCCGGCGCGGCGTCGGAGAGCACCTCCAGACGGGGCCGGTGGAAGCGCTCCAGGTCGGCCACGCTCAGGCCGTAGCCGCCGCGGTACTCCGAGCCGTCGGCGAGCATCGCGCCGTAGGGCCCCGCCGACGCGGCGACCCACAGCGGGCGGCCCGCGCCGGTGCGGGCCGCGGCCTCGCGGGCCAGCGTCACGCTCAGGCGGAGCAGCTCGGCCGTGCTGACGGCGTCGATGCCGTGCCGCGCGAAGCCCTCGAAGGTGGCCTGGTAGCTCGCCGTGATCACGACGTCCGCGCCCGCCTCGTAGTACGCGCGGTGCGCCGCCCGCACCGCGTCCGGGCGCTCGGCGAGCAGCCGCGCCGACCACAGGTCGTCGGACAGGTCGTGCCCGGCGGCGGCCAGCTGGTTGGACAGGCCGCCGTCGAGCACCAGCGGGCCGCGCGCGAGGGCCGCCGCCAGGCTCGTCGGACCGCCCCCGGCACCCGCCCCCGTACTCACTGCCTCGTTCATACGGTCGACGCTAGCCGAGGAGCGGTAAGAGGGAAGTGACAGGCGACCTGATGGCCCGCGCCGTTCGGCGTGGTGACCGGTGGCTCCACGGTGGCGCACACGTCCTGGGCGAGCGGGCAGCGGGTGCGGAAGCGGCAGCCGGACGGGGGCTTCGCCGCCGACGGGGTCTCGCCGGTCAGCGGGGAGCGCGCCGCCGTGGCGGCCCGCGGATCGGGGACGTCGACGGTGTCGAGCAGGCCGCGGGTGTAGGGGTGCAAGGGATGTGCGTACACGCGCTCCGCGGGTCCCGACTCCACCAGCTTGCCCAGGTACATGACGCCGACGGTGTCGGCGAGGTGGCGGATCACCGCCAGGTCGTGGGAGATGAACAGGTACGTGAGGCCGCGCTCGCGCTGCAGGTCCCGCATCAGGTTGAGGATCTGCGCCTGCACGGAGACGTCGAGGGCCGAGACCGGCTCGTCGGCGACGACCAGGTCGGGGGAGAGCGTGAGCGCCCGGGCGAGGCCGAGGCGCTGGCGCTGGCCGCCGGAGAATTCGTGCGGGTAGCGGTGCACGGCGCCGCGCGGCAGGCCGACCGCGTCGAGGAGCGCGCCCACCAGCTCCTCCTGGTCGGCGCGGCCGCCGACGCGCTGGATGACGAGCGGCTCGCGCAGGATCTCGCCGACGCGCATGCGCGGGTCCATCGCGGCCGTGGAGTCCTGGAACATCAGCTGGACCCGGCGCCGGTGCGCGCGCCGCTCGGCGCGGGACAGGGCGGCGAGGTCCCGGCCGTCGAAGCGGACCGTGCCCGCCGTCGGCTCCTCCAGTCCCGCGACGATCCGGCCGAGCGTCGTCTTGCCGCACCCGGACTCGCCGACCACGCCGTACGTCTCGCCCCTGCGGACGGTCAGGGAGACGCCGCCGACCGCGCTGACGGTGCCCCGGCGCCGGGCGAACGGGCCGCCGGGCAGGGGGAATTCCTTGGTGAGCGCGTCGAGTTCGAGGAGGACGTCACCCGGCTCCACGGACACGGCCGGGGGCGGTGCGAGGAGTTCCTCCGCGGGCGCTTCCTCGTCGTACGGTACGGGGTGGAAGCAGGCGAACCGGTGCTCAGGTCCCTGGAGTTCGTCGTTCGCCGGCTCCGGTGCGCGGGTGTGGCACAGGTCCGTCGCGAAGGCGCAGCGCGGCGCGAACCGGCAGCCCTGCGGCCGGGTCGTCAGGCTCGGCGGCAGGCCGGGGATGGTGTGCAGTTCCGTGCCGCTGCCCGCGGCCCGCTCGGGCAGGGCCGCGAACAGCGCCTCGGTGTAGCGGTGGCGTGGACGCGCGAACAGGCCCCGTACGTCGGACTGTTCGGCGACCTTGCCCGCGTACATCACCGCGACGCGGTCCACGCGGCTCGCGATGACGCCCAGGTCGTGGGTGACGAGGATCATCGCCATGCCGAGCGTGCGCCGCAGGTCGTCCACCAGCTCCAGGATCTGGGCCTGTGTGGTCACGTCGAGCGCCGTCGTCGGCTCGTCGGCGATCAGCAGCCGGGGCTCGCACACCAGGGCCATGGCGATCGCCACGCGCTGGCGCATGCCGCCGGACAGCTGGTGGGGATAGGCCTTCATGCGCTCCGACGGCTGGGGCATGCCGACGAGGCGCAGCATCTCCTCGGCGCGCGCCCACGCCTCCTTGCGGCCGGTGCCGGGGCGGTGCAGGAGCAGCGGCTCGGCGACCTGCGCGCCGATCGTCATCGTGGGGTTGAGCGAGGTCAGCGGGTCCTGGAAGATCATCCCGATGCTGTTGCCGCGTACGTCCTGGAGAACCGGCGCGGGCGCGGCGGCCAGGTCCCGGCCCGCGAACAGGACGCGCCCGCCGGTGATGCGGCCGCCGGGCGGCAGCAGCCCGAGGACGCTCAGCGCGGTCATGGTCTTCCCGCAGCCCGACTCCCCGACGATGCCCAGGGATTCGCCGGGCGCGAGGTCGAGCGAGACGCCGTCGAGGGCGTGCACGGTGCGGTCGCGCGCCTCGATGTCGACGCACAGGTCCTCGATGCGCAGCAGCGGCTCGGCCGTGGACCGAGGCGCGGAGGTGTCGTGAGCCATGTCGCTTCGTCCCTACTTCCGCAGCCGTACGTCGAAGGCGTCCCGCAGTCCGTCACCGATGAAGTTGAACGCGGCGACGACGAGCACGATGGCGATGCCCGGCGGGAAGATCAGCCACCAGTAGCCGTTCTGCGTGTACGTGATCCCGGCGGACAGCATCGAGCCCCAGTCGGCCGACGGCGGCGGGATGCTCAGACCGAGGAACGCCAGATAACTGACGTAGAGGATGGCGTCGGCGATCTGGAAGGTGCAGTTGACGATGACGGTGCCGATCGCGTTCGGCACGATGTGCTTGAAGACCGCCCGCGCGCCACCGCCGCCCATCATCCGCATGGCCTGGACGTACTCCCGGTCGCGCAGCGACAGCGCCTCGCCGCGCACCAGGCGGGCCGGGGACAGCCAGGCGACGGCGGCGATGATCAGGACCAGCACGCCCTTGCTCGGCGTGATGATCGCGGCGACCACGACGAGCAGGAACATCGCGGGAATGGCGAGCGCCGCGTCCGTGATCCGCATCAGGGCGGCGTCCACCCAGCCGCCGAAGTAGCCGGACACCGCGCCGTACACGGTCCCGAAGAGCGTCGCGAGGAGCCCCGCCGCGAGGCCGATCTCCAGCGAGGTCTGCCCGGCCACCATCAGCCGGCCCACCATGTCGTAGCCCAGGTCGGTGGTGCCGAGCAGGTGTCCTTCGGTGCCGGGGGAGAGGTTGGCCTGTGACAGGTCGGTGTGGACCTGCTCGGTGTCGTACAGGAGCGGGCCGAGGTAGCTGAACGCGAGGAGCAGGGCCAGGAGGACCACGCCCGTCAGGGCGAGCTTGTTGCCGGTGAAGACGCGCAGGGTGCGGCGGGCGAGCGAGGGTGTCGCGAGCGCGGCCTCCTCGTTGCCCGGAGCGGTCCCGGGAGCCGGGACCGGGGACGTCGTGGTGGTCATGCCACGCTCCGAATCCGGGGGTCGAGGACGGCGTACAGGACGTCGGTGAGCAGGGAGCCGACGACGGTGGCGATGCCGACGACGAGCGTCACGCCGAGCAGCACGGGGAAGTCCGAGCCCTGGGCGGCGTTCCAGAACAGCAGCCCCATGCCCGGGTAGTTGAACATCGACTCGACGACGAGGGCGCCGCTGAACAGCGTCGGCAGGTACAGGCCGAGGAGGGTGGCCAACGGGATCAGCGCGTTGCGCAGGACGTGCCGGACGAGCACGCGGCGGCTCGACTGTCCCTTGGCCATGGCCGTGCGGACGTAGTCCTCGGTGAGGTTGTCGAGGACCGCCGAGCGCATGTAGCGGCTGAACATCGCCACGATGCCGAACGCCATCGTCACCACCGGGAGCACGAGTCCGGTGACGTCCCCGAGCAGGTCGCCGACCGACTCGCCCTGTGGCGCCTCCGCCGGGAGGACCGGCAGGACCTGCGCGAACACGATGATCATGACGAGGCCGAGGAAGAACACGGGCGTGGCGTACAGCAGGAACGCCAGACCGGTGAGCGCGTAGTCGGACGCCTTGCCGCGCCGCACCGCCTGGAGCAGGCCCAGCGGGATCGCGATGACCACGGCGAGCGCGGTGGAGAGGACCGTCAGGAGCAGCGTCTTGGGCAGCCGCTGCTTCAGCAGGTCGAGGACGGGCGAGTTGAGCTTGTAGGAGTCGCCCAGGTCACCGGTGAGCAGGCGTTTGAGGTACATGCCGTACTGCGTGGGCAGCGAACGGTCGTAGCCCTGCTGGTGGTTGAAGTCCTGGATCTGCTGGGGCGTGCCCTTGGGGCCGAGGATGGCGCGTGCGGGGCCGCCGGGCAGCTGGTGAAGCAGCACGAACACGATGATCGACACCAGGAAGAGCACGACGAGCGCCTGGAGGAGGCGCTTGACCAGAAAGCCGGTCACTTGTCGGCTCCCTTCTTCTTGACGTAGTACCAGTCCTGCGGGGCGAAGGTGACCGTCGGGTTCTGCTCGACGCCCCGCAGGTCGTTGCGGATCACCGACACCTGGTACGCGGGGTTGGGCATCCACATGACGGGGAGCTGCTCGGCGAGGTACTCGCCGTAGGCGTGCACGGCCTTCATGTCCGGCGCGTACTGCACGGCGCGGATGACGCGGTCGGCCCGCTCGTTGCTGTAGTTGCCGAAGTTGGCGGAGGCCCCCGTGGAGAACAGCTGCTCGCCGCTGGGGTTGAGCGGGTAGTACCAGCTGCCCGCCGTGCCGAAGAAGGACATGTCCCAGTCGCAGCCGGGGTCCTTCGCCGTGCACGGCACGGAGTTGCCGAGGACGGAGTTGAGCGGCTGCTGGCGCACCGTCAGCTCGATGCCCGCCTTGGACAGGGACGACTTGAGCTCCTGCATCGTGTTCGTCGTCTCGGTGGAGCCGGACTGGGACAGGAGGGTCAGCTTCAGGGGTGCGTCCTTCGCGATGCCCGCGCCGCACTCGTCGGGGCCCGTGCCGGGGCGCACGCAGCGCGCGGTGCCGCCGTCGGTGCGCCAGCCGTGGGCCTTCAGGAGCGAGACCGCCTTGGCCACCGAGAACGGGTAGCGGTCGCGCTCCATCGCGGGTGACAGGTACTGGCTCTTCGGCGTGACCGGCACCGGGCCGAGCGTCGGCGTGGCGCTGCCCTGCCAGATGACCTCGCTCATCGCCTTCTGATCGACCAGGTGCTGCATGGCCTGGCGCACGTAGAGCCGGCGCAGGAGCGGCCCGGCGTGCGTGGAGTTGAAGTTGTAGACGATGTACGTGGCCGCCCAGCCCTCCCAGGGGTCGACGCGGTAGCCCCGGTCCTCGAACTTGTCCTTCTGCGCCATCACCGAGGGCGGGATGTAGCCGTAGTCGACGCCTCCGGAGCGCAGCACGTTGTACTCGGAGTCGGCGGTGGTGAAGGGCTTGAAGACGACTTTGTCCAGGTGCGGGCGCTGGGACCGCGGGCCGGTGAACTTCTCGTTGGGAACGATGGTGACCTGGCCGTTGTCGCGCCAGCCCGCGAGCCGCCAGGGCCCGTTGACGGTCTTCCACAGCGGGTCGCTGCCGTAGGAGCCGAGGCTCTTGGCGTGCCGGGTGAGCCGGGCGAAGACCGCCTTGGCGCCCTTGGCCGTCCGGTCGAAGTCGCCGACCTCGCCGCCGTCGGTGGTGGCGCTCCAGGCGTGCTGGGGCAGCGCGCGCATCAGCGTGAGCTGGTTGGCGGTGAACCAGTCCGGGTTGTAGGCGCGGCTCAGGCGCAGCCGCACGGTGTGCTGGTCGAGCGTCTCGAACCGCTTGACGTTGTCGGGCATCGTGCCGACCGAGTAGTTGCCCCAGGAGGCCTTGTTGGCCTTGACGAGGTTGAACCAGAACTCCAGGTCGCGAGCCGTCACCGGCGTGCCGTCGGACCACTTCACGCCCTTGCGCAGCGGCACGGTGACGGTCCTGTTGCCGTCGCTGTACGTCGGTTCCAGGCCCAGGGTGCTCGGCCCGTGGGTGGTCAGCTCGCCCTTCCGCCGGTCCTGCACGGCGTCGTACACCGGCATGAAGAGCAGGCTCTGGATGCCGTAGTTGTACGAGGCGCCGTAGCCGGGCGCGCCGATCGGGAAGATCCAGTTGGGCGTCGCGGCCGGGGGCAGGGCCATCGTCGCGGTGCCGCCCTCGACCGGGGTGCCGCCGGTCGGGCCCATGTCGACGCGGGCGCCGTCGCGGGTGCAGCCGGTGAGGGCCGCGAGCACGAGGCCCGCGGCCACGGCCGCCTTGAGTGCACGCATGGTTCGGGGCCTCCAGGAGCTGCCGGGACCGGATCCGCACGTTTGAGCGGTGGGAGGGCCGCACGCTAGGCCTGCGGCGAAAAGCAAGTCAAGAGCTTCGTTCGGCAAAGACTGCGAAAAGCCGGACGGGAACGGCCATTTCTTCGAAGAGCTGGTCAACTTCCTTTGTCACGCCCTAGTGTTCAGTCGGCATGCGAAACAACTCGTCGAACGTACGGGGGCGATATGGCAAGCGGCGCACACGGCGAGCCCGGATCGGCGCAGCACATCGTGCATCTGGTGTCGTCGGGCGCGGCCACGTCACGGGCCGCTCTCGTACGGGAGCTGGGCCTCGCGCCGTCCACGGTCTCGCTGCGCGTGCAGGAGCTGGTGACCGCCGGCGTGCTCACGGAGTCGGGCGAGGGGGCCTCCCGGGGCGGGCGCCGCCCGAGACTCCTGCGGGTGCGCCCCCAGGGCGGGGTCGCGCTCGCCGCCGACCTCGGCAGCCACCACGCCCGGCTCGGCGCCGTCGACCTCGGCGGCCGCGTCCTCGGCCCCCTGGACCTGCCGCACGACATCACGGCCGGGCCCGAGCCGGTCGTCGACTGGCTGTGCGAGCGCGTCGCCGACCTCGCCGCCCGCGAGCGTACGGCGGGCCGTGCCGTGCGCGCCCTCGGCGTCGCCTTCCCCGGCCCCGTCCGACCGGGCGAGGGCTGTGTGCTCAGCCCCTCGCGGATGCCCGGCTGGCACCGCTTCCCGCTGCGCGAGGTGCTCGCCGAACGCCTCGGCCTGCCCGTGACCGTCGAGAACGACGCCACGATGATGGCCGTCGGCGAGCACCGCGTGGCCCGGCCCGCGCTCGACCACCTCGTCGTGGTCAAGGCGGGCCGCGGCATCGGCAGCGGCGTCATCGCGGCGGGCCGCCCGCACGACGGCGCCAACGGCGCGGCCGGGGACATCAGCCACGTCCGCATCGAGGCGGCGGGGGAGCGCCCGTGCAGCTGCGGCAACATCGGCTGCCTGGAGACCGTCGCCAGCGGCGCCGCGCTGATCCGCGAACTCGCCGCGCAGGGCGTCGAGGTGGCGTCCACGAGCGAACTCCTGAGACTCGTCGCCGACGGCGACCCCCGGGCCACCACCCTGGTGCGCACGGCGGGCCGCCACATCGGCACGGTCCTGTCCGTCGTCGTGAACTTCTTCAACCCGCAGGCCGTGGCCCTCGGCGGCGTGCTCGCCACCGCCGAGCCGCTGGTCGCCGCCGTGCGCGGGGTCCTCTACGAACGCTGTCTGCCGCTCACCACGGCGGATCTGGAGATCACCACCACGGTGACAGGACCGGACGCGGGGCTGCTCGGCGCGGGCCTCACCGCCCTGAGCACGGAGCTGCCGACCGCGCCCGCCCAGGAGCCGGGCGCGGCCCCGCGCGAGCAGTCCGCCCCCCGTCAGGAAGAGAGCGCCCGCACATGACCAGCACCGAGCCCGTCACCGGCCGCCCGCTGCGCATCGGCATCGGCGGCATCGGCATCGAGTCCTCCACGTTCTGTCCGCACCGTTCCACCACCGACGACTTCCGCCAGACCCGTGGCCAGGAGCTGCTCGACCGCTACGCCTGGACCCGCCCGGACAGCGACCTCACCTGCCTCGGCGGCCCCGTCGAGTGGGTGCCGCTCCTGCATGCCACGTCCCTGCCCGGCGGCCCCGTGGAAGCCGAGTCGTATCTGACCCTCAAGGACGAACTCGTCACCCGCGTCCGGCGGGCGGGCCCGCTCGACGGGCTCGTGTACGACATCCACGGCGCCATGAGCGTCGTCGGCCTCACCGACGCCGAGGCCGACCTCACGGAGACGGTGCGCGCGGCCCTGGACTCCGTCGGCACCCCGGACGGCGAAGGCCGCCCCATGATCTCCGCGGCCATGGACCTGCACGGCAACGTCTCGCGGCGCTTCGCCGAGCCCGTCGACCTGCTCACCGCGCACCGCCTGGCCCCGCACGAGGACGCCTGGGAGACCCGCGAGCGCGCCGCCCGCAACCTGGTGCGCTGTCTGCGCGAGGGCAGGCGGCCGCACCGGGCCTGGGTGCAGGTGCCGGTGCTCCTTCCGGGCGAGAAGACCAGCACGCGCCTGGAGCCCGCCACGTCCCTGTACGCCTCGCTCGCCGGGATCGAGAAGCTGCCCGGCATCCTCGACGCGGCGCTGTGGGTGGGCTACGCCTGGGCCGACGAGCCGCGCTGCCGGGCCGCCGTCGTGGTCACCGGCGACGACGCGGGGCGGGCCGCCGCCGAGGCCGAGGGGCTCGCACGCCGCTACTGGGCGGCGCGCCGCGACTTCGTCTTCGTCGGGCCGACCGGCAGCGCCGACGAGTGCGTCGGGAAGGCGGTGGCCTCCGACAGGCGGCCCTTCTTCATCAGCGACTCCGGCGACAACCCCACTGCGGGCGGCGCGGGCGACCTCGCGTACATGCTGGCCCGGCTCCTGGCGAACGACGCGATCCGCTCCGGGCGCGTCACCGCCGTGCACCCCGGCATCACCGACCCCGTCGCCGTCGCCGAGTGCTTCGCGGCGGGCGTCGGCGCCGAGGTGACGCTGTCCGTGGGCGGCAAGGTCGACACGGGCCACGGCGGACCGTACGAACTCACCGGCACCGTCGAGGCGTTGCAGCGCGCGACCGACCAGAAGGACCGGGCCGAGGGCGGCGCCTACGACCGGGGCGTCGACATGGCGGCGGTCCGCGTCGGCGGGCTCACGCTGATCCTCGTCGCGCGCCGCAAGCCCTTCCACACCCTCGCCGACTTCCTCGGCCCCGCCGAAGGCGGCCTCGGGATCGATCCGAGGACCTACGACCTGGTCGTCGTGAAGATCGGCTACCTGGAGCCGGAGCTGTACGACATGGCCGCCGACTGGCTCCTCGCCCTCACCCCCGGCGGCGTCGACCAGGACCTCGAACGGCTCGGCCACCACCGGGTGGAGCGGCCCCTGTACCCCTTCGACGAGGACGCGTACGAGGACGGCACGGGCCCCGACCTGAGGGCGACCGCCCTGACGCCGCTCGCCCCCTGAGACCCTGCCCGCACCGGCCCGGCGAGCGTCGCCCCGCCCTTCCCGCACGAGCCGCCCCGCACGAGAGTCGCCCCGCCCCTCCCGCACGAGCCGCCCCGCACGAGAGGAACCGTCCGCCATGAAGCGTGCCGCCACCCTGTCCGCCCTGGTCTGTCTGCTCGCCGTGACGGCGGCCGCGCCCGCCGCGCCCGCCGCGCCCGGCGGCCACGACGCCGGGCACGGCCAGGGCCGGGACAAGGGCCGGGGGAAGGGGAGCCTCCTCGACTCCGTGCCGAAGCGGGGCGTGCTGCGCGTGTGCACGACCGGCGACTACCGCCCCTTCACGCACCGCGAGAGCGACGGCGGCTACCGGGGCATCGACATCGACATGGCCCGCGACCTGGCCGCGTCCCTCGACGCGAAGCCCAGGTTCACCGCCACCACCTGGAAGGAGATCGTCGACGACGTGGCCGGACGCCGCTGCGACATCGCCGTGGGCGGCATCTCCCTCACCCTGCCGCGCGCCCGCAAGGCGTACTTCAGCGAGCCGACCCGCGAGGACGGCAAGACCCCGATCGCGCGCTGCGCGGACAAGGACAAGTACGCCACGCTCGACCGGATCGACCGGCCCGGCACCCGGGTCGTCGTCAACCCCGGCGGTACGAACGAGCAGTTCGCCCGCGCCCACATCAAGCGGGCCGCCCTCACCGTCCACCCGGACAACACCACGATCTTCCAGGAGATCGTCGACGGCCGCGCGGACGTGATGATGACGGACGCGAGCGAGACCCGCTACCAGGCGAAGCTCCACCCCGAACTGTGCTCGCTCCACCCGGACAAGCCCTTCACCTTCGCCGAGAAGGCCTACGCGCTCCCGCGCGGGGACGAGGAGTTCAAGGAGTACGTCGACCAGTTCGTGCACCTGAAGACCCACGACGGGACGTACGCGGCGTACGAGGCGGAGTGGATGAAGTAACGGTCGGGGACCGGCCCGGTCCCTGAGCCTGACAGTGTCTGCATGCACGCGCCAAACTGTGCGCATGTCCTTAGCAGAGCTGGCGAGCATGGCCGTCACCGCCATGACGACGGGGGTCGCCTCCGGTGCGGGAACCGCAGTGGTCGACGAGGTCAGAGAGTTGGTCCGGGGCCGCCTCGAGCGGTCCGAGGAGGGGCGCGGCGCCCTGCGCAGGCTCGACGCCGAACCGGCGCCCGACGGTGCGGCCGACGACGTGACCGCCCGGCTGACCGCACTCCTCCAGGAGGACCCGGAGCTCGCGCGCAGGCTCCGGGCCGCCCTCGCGCCGGACGTGCCGCCCCCGCCCGCGGCCCCGCCGACCGTCCACCAGCAGATCACCATCGGCGGCAACGCGAACCGCAGCACGGTCGTCATCGGCCCCGTCGAACTGCCGCGCACGCGCAGCGTGTTGATCGCTCTGACCAGCATCGGCGTCGTCCTGGCCGTGCTGCTCGTCCTCGGCTTCCGCAGCGTGCTGAACAGTCTCACGGACGACGACGGGGGCGGCTCCGGGAGCGGCCGGGTGACCGCGCTGCGGCAGGAGCCCGACGTCCGGGCGGTCCTGCCCGACTCCGCCAGCGTCGCACAGGGCTGGCAGACCACCCAGGCCGCCGACGTCCGCAAGGGCGCCCCGGAGTGCGACAGCGGCTGCGAGGGCGCCCTGTACACCGCCACCGTGCGGCACGAGAAGGAGAACCCGCTCACAGGGGTCTTCTTCCACGTCGAGGCGTACGACACCGCGGACCACGCGGCCGCGCGCTTCAAGGACCTGCGTGCGGACAAGGACCGGAACAGCGATGCGCTCGACCCCCTGGCGATCCAGCAGCTGGGCGACGAGAGCGCCGCGTACCGCAAGGTGATCGTGAACTCCGAGAGCGCCGAGGCGGGCGTGCGCGTCGGCACGGTCGTCACCTGGACCACCTACCGCACCGGCGACGACGCCCTGGACCCCGGGACCCTCACCGCCCTCGCCCGGATGATCGTGGACCGCGCCCAACAGGCCCAGGACGGGCGGGAACCCACCGCACGGGCCGGACTCTGAGGGCCCGGCACCGGACGCCGCCGCACACCCCGGGGTAATCCCTGGGCCCGTCCCCGATGCCGGGCAGCCCCGCGGCGGCCTACGGTGGCAGCCGCCGGAAGCTGAGGGGCGCCGCAGACGGCTGCGGTGAGCTTCGGGCGGGCCGGAGGTCAGCGCGATGCACCCATCCCGCAGGAACTGCGTCCACAGCGGGACGAGCGGGCGGCTCGCCTCGACCACGACCGACGACATCGACGCGCTCGTCGCCCGCCTGAAGGACCGCCGGCGCGTCGTCCTGCACTTCCACGGCGGACTCGTCGACGACACGCTGGGCTTCGTGACGGCCGAACGGCTCGCCCCGGTGTACGAGGCCGCGGGCGCGGAGCCGGTGTTCTTCGTGTGGAGCAGCGGCCTCCTGGAGGTGCTGCGCGGCAACCTGCCGCAGATCCTCAGCGAAGGCGTCTTCCAGACCCTCCTGAACCGGGTCGTGCGCTTCGCCTCCGGCATCGTCTTCCAGCAGCCGGGCAGCCGCGCGCTCGGCGGCTTCACCGTCCCGTCGACCCGGGCCGTGGCCCGTGAACTCGCGCTGCTGCGCACGGGACAGGAGCCGTACGCACGCCTCACGCCGCCCGCCGAGGTCCGCGCGCTCAGCGAGGCCGAGCGCGTGCGCATCACCGCCGACCTCGCGGCGGACACCGAACTCGCCGAGCGCAACAGGGAGATCGTGGGCTCCGTCCTGCGCTCGGCTCCCGCGACGACCGCCGCGCGCGACATCGACGGGGGGCGCGCGGCGGTCGCCACCCTCATGTCCCCGGACACCGTGGCCGAGCTCGCCGCGGAGACCGCCGACGCGGAGAACCGCAGGGCCGTGGTCACCTCCGCGCTCCTGGTGCGCAAGACGGTGCGCGTCGTCTCCGCCGTCGTCGCCCGCTTCCGGCACCACACCGACCACGGCCTGTACCCGACCGTCGTCGAGGAGATACTCCGCGAGTTCTACCTCGCCAACGTCGGCGCGGCCGTCTGGGACGCGATGAAGCGGCAGACCGCGGACACCTTCGCGGCCGACGCCCCGGGCGACACCCGCGCCGGACGCTGCTTCCTCGACCGCTTCGGCCAGCTGCTCGCCTCCGGGAGCAGGCCCCGGGTGACCCTGGTCGGGCACAGCGCGGGCGCCGTCTTCATCGGCAACCTCCTCGCTGAGCTCGCCCGCAGGCGCGCCGACGCCGACGACCCGCTGCCCGAGGACTTCCGCGTCCACGACGTGGTCCTCCTCGCGCCCGCCTGCACCGTCGGCCACCTGGCCGCCGTGGTGCGCCGCCGGGCCGAACTCTTCGACCGGCTGCGGATGTTCACCCTGACCGACGCGGCCGAACGCGCCGATCAGCTGGTGCCCTTCCTGTATCCGCGCTCCCTGCTGTACTTCGTCTCCGGCGTCCTGGAACGCGGGCCCGAGGGGGAGAGCGCCGTGTCGCCGCTCGCGGGCCTCCAGCGCTGGTTCACGGCCGAGGGCGACACCGGTGGCGCGGACGCGCGGGACCTGCGGGCCTTCCTGCGCGCGGACGCCACCCGCACCGTGTGGTCGCCGGTGGACGGCGGCCCGGGACTCACCTCCGGCGCCCGCAGCCACGCCGGATTCGACGACGACCCGGAAGTCCTGGCCAGCCTGGCCCGGATGCTCGCCGACTGACGGCCGGGGGACGGCTCCATCAGGGGCTCCACCAGGAGTTCCATCAGGGGGAAAACTCGATGAACGACCTGCACTACGCCGTGGTCGTCGGAATCAACCGCTATCCGGCGATCAGCGACCTGCGCGGGGCCCGCGGCGACGCGGGCCGGTTCCACGACTGGCTCGTGGACCCGGCCGGCGGCAACGTACCGCAGGACAACGTCGCCCTGGTCACGGCCACCGAGCGCGACGAGCGCGAGGCCGACGTGATGACCGCGGTGCCGACCCGCGAGAGCGTCAACCGGGCCCTGTACCTGGCCCACCGCGCGGTCCGGCAGGCCGTCGACGAGGGCGGCAACTGGGCCGACACGCGGCTGTACCTGTTCCTCGCCGGGCACGGCATCGCCCCGTTCGGGGGCGACGCCGCGCTGCTCATGGCCAACGCCGCGATCGACCTGCTCGGCAACCACATCGCCGTGCGCCCCTACCTGTCCTGGTACGAGTCGGCGTCGCCGTTCCACGAGATCGTCTTCTTCGCCGACTGCTGCCGCACCCGCTTCGGCGGCGTCGCCGCCTTCGGCCCGCCGTTCACGGACACCACCGAGGCGCCCGACAAGGTGGAGTGCCTCGTCGGCTACGCGACGTCGCTCGGCGACCCGGCCTACGAACAGCAGGCGCCCGACCCGAACCAGGCCCGCGGGCACTTCACCAGCGCCCTGATCGAGGGCCTTCGCGGGGCGGGCGGCGGCACGGTCACCTCCGAGGGCAAGGTCACCTCCGACAGCCTCAGCGACTACGTGCGCCGCCACGTGCGGGACCGCACCGCGCAGCAGCTCGTCCCGCAGGAGGCCCGGTTCCTGCGCGAGACCAGCACGCCCATCGTCTTCGCGGAAGGCCTGCGGGGCGTCGGCTCCTACCCGGTGACGCTGCGCTTCCCCGCGGGCTTCCACGGCTGGGTGGAGCTGCGCGGCCGTGACGTCACGCCGCCGCGCAGGCTGTACGTCGACGGGGCCGGTGGCACCGACCACGTCGAGCCGCTCGTACCGGGCCTGTACAAGGTCGTGCCGGAGAGCCCGGTCGCGCCGGACTTCAGGGACGGCGGATTCTTCGAGGTCGTCACCGGAGGTGGCCACGGTGTCCAGTTCTGAAGAGGCCCGTCCCGAGGTGCCGTTCGTCGTCATCCCCGACACCCCGTCCGTGCTCGTCACCGTCACCGACGAGACGCTGCGCGAGGTCGCCTCCGGCATCGGCACCATCGAGACGACCGTGACGCCCGGCATCTACCGCATCGAGCAGCGCTTCGCGGGCGCCGTTGCCACCCGGTTCGTCGAGGTCGGCGAGGAGGCGTTCACGGAGCGCCTGCCGCTGCCCCGGGTCCCGGCCCCGGCGCCCGTGCGGCGGACCGCCACCACCCACGACGAGCACCGGGCCGCCGCGATGCGCTGGAGCCGGGAGTCCACGCACGGGACGGGGGCGCCCAGCCTGATGGTGCTGCTGCGCAATCTGCGCCGCGGCTGGCGACTCGACCCGTACGCCCTGCAGATCGCCGCGGAGGGCGGCGCGGCCGTGGACGGCGGAGAGGTCGGCTGGCGCGTCGACGAGCAGCAGGGTTGGTCGGCGTGGAGCGGCCCGCTGGCGCCCGGCGGCTACCGGCTCCGGCTGCGCAGGCCGTCCGGCGAGGGCCTGCCGCTGGCCCAGGCGCTGTGGGTGTCCGAGGGCTGGACCACGCTCGTCTTCGTCAGCAACGGCCCGCGCGGCGCCCAGCCCCAGCATGCCTCCGTGGAGATGGCGCCGCTCGGCGGCGGCTGGAGCCCCGTCGACGAGGAGCTGAGCCTCGCCCGCGAGGCGGCGCTCTCCGGGCTGCGCCAGGGCATCGACCTCATCTCGGACCAGCAGCTCCTGCCGATGCTGGACTCGCGGCGCGCCGACCCGTTCCTCGGCGTCGTGGGCGCGCACGCGATGCTGCTCGACCACAGGCCCGATCTGCGGCGGCTCGACGAGGTGGTGCGGCGGCTCACCCCGCACCTGCCGGGACACCCGGACGTCGCGGCCCTGCGCACCCTGATCGACGGGCCGTCCGCGCGGATCACGTCGCCGCCGATGCTGGCGGCCTCCTGCCGCCTGCTCATCGAGGCGGACGCGGCCGACCCCGGAGTGATCGAGGACGGCTCCGTGGCGGAGGGCGTCGCCGAGCGCCTGGTGGGGCGCGGGGTGTGGACGACCTGGCTGGAACAGGAGCGCTGGCCCGGCGCCTTCGCGGCCCGCGGCGGACCCGTGCCGCGCGGCGTGGGCGGCGCCCGGCCGCTGGCGTCCGACGCCGTCAGCCGCGTCCAGGCCTACGTCCAGGAGATCGCGGACCTGGAGGGCCGGGCCGTGGCCGACGTGCTGCACACCGTGTCCCGGGACGAGCTGTGCCGCAGGACGGGCCTGCCGCACCGGCCCGTGGAGCGGGCGATCGAGGGGCTGCGGGAGACCGGGGCCGAATGAGGGACGTGCCCGCCGATGCGGCGGGCGCCGGGGGAAGCGGGGGCTGAGCCACGCGGGGGGTGGTTCAGCCCCTTCGCGCGCCTTCCGTGTGCCCTCCGCGCGCCTTCCGTGTGCCCTCCGTGTGCCCCCCCCCGCGGGTCCGAAGTCCTTCCGCATGTCCGAAGGATGCCCGATGGATGCCCGGCGGGTGCTCGGCCCGGATCGGCCCGTGCCCGACACCTGCCCGGCCCGTGCCCGAGGGGTGCCCGGGCGGGGGAAAGCCCCGTCCAGGGCGTGAGCGGACCAAAGCGGCGGCCTGTCGGCCGACGCGTCGCTCAACCAGGGGAGTTCCCCCTTCTCCCCGCATCCTGGACGAGGCAGGTCCATCCTGACGCGCGGGCGTCACCGCCGCGTCACACCGTCGCGTGCCGCAGCATTTCCGAGAACTGCCCGGACGGTTCGACGCCGAGCTCCCCGCGCAGCAGCCCACGGAACCTCTCGTACTGCCGTACGGCCTCGGTCAGGTTGTGCTCCGCGAGATGTACGGAGACCACCGCGCGATGGGCGCTCTCCCGCAGCGGGTCGATGCGGGTGCTCTCCAGGGCCGCCTCCAGGGCGGGTCCGTAGGCGCGCATCGCCACGAGCCGCGCCGACACGGCCTCCAGGGCGTGCAGCCGCAGCTGGTGCAGCCGCTCCCGCTCGAAGGTCACCCAGTCCTGCTGCCAGCCGGGCAGCAACTCGCCGCCGCAGAGCAGGACGTCGTACGCCGAACGCAGCCGCACCGGCGCCCCCGCGAGGACCTGGCGCGCGGCCGCCGTGAAGTCCTGGACGTCGACGCGCACCCTGCGACTGAGCGCCAGGGCGCCGCCGCGCGCGTCCGAGAGGGCCGAACCCGCCCCGTTCAGGCGCCACATGGCGGTCCGCAGACTGGCGCGGGCCCGCGCCTCGGTGGCGTCCGGCCACAGCATGCCCGCGAGCGCCGAGCGCGTGGCCGTGCCGCACAGCGCGAGCCGGGCGAGGACCTGCTGCCCGCTGGCGGGCACCTCCACCGGGTCACCGCCCCAGCCGCAACAACACGCGCGGTCGCTGTCGGTCCCGCGGACCTCACCGCTCGCGGTGCCCTCACGGGTGAGGAGAAAACCGCCGAGCAGTCGCAGTCGCAGCGCGGGCCGTTCGTCACCGGCCGCCGCGCACGTGAACGAAGCCATCGAGCCACCTCCAGGGGTCCCGCCGACGCCCTGCCGTCCGGCACGAACGTACGGGCCGGGGCGGCCGTGCGCCTCCGGGAGCGTGCCGGGGTTTACCCCGGTGTGCCCCTGAGCGGGCCGTGGCGCGCCCGTCAGCCCGCCGAGGGCGACGACCGCTCCTGGGGGCCGAGCCGCTGGACCAGGCCGATCCGCGAGGTGATGCCGAGCTTGGCATACGTATGGCCCAGGTGGTACTCGATGGTCTTCACGCTCAGCGCGAGGGCGGTGGCGATCTGCCGGTTGGTGAGGCCCTGCGCGGCGAGCCGCGCCACCGCGAGCTCCTGCGGGGTGAGCGCCCCGTCGAGGTCGTCGCCGACGCCGTCCTGTCCGCGCTCGTCGGCCGCGAGCGGCGGTGCCGCCCGCCCGCAGGCGCTGAGCTCGCGCACGCACCGGGCCCGGTAGGGCAGCGCCCCGAGCCCCGTCATCGCCGTGTACGCCGCCTGGAGCTGGGCGATGGCCAGGGACCTGCGGCCGATGCGGCGCAGGAACGCGCCGTGGTCGAGCGCCACCCGGGCCCGCAGATACGGCAGCGGGGCCTGCGCCGCGTGGTCCTGCGCCCGGGCGTACGCCGCCTGGGCGCGCTGGGGCTCGCGGCGGGCGGCCAGCAGATTGCCGCGGATCCGCGCGGCCGAGGCGAGCGCCGAGTGGCGCCCGCGCGCCCGCGCGAGCTCTTCGTAGGGGCCGAGGACCGCCTCCGCCTCGTCGAGCTCCCCGAGCTGGACGAGGGCGTCGACGAGCAGCGGCTGCCAGTCCACGACGCCGGGTTCGTTGACGCCGTCCTGCTCGGCGAAGCCGAGCAGCGGGCGCAGGGCCGCCACGACGGCTCGGGGTTCGCCGCGCGCGTCCGCGCAGTGCCCCTGGGCGCACACCCCGTACGCGTACGCCACGGGTGTCTCCGCGCCGTCGGGCCCCTCGCCCGCCGTGCGCAGGTGCTCCGCCGCCCGGTCGAAGGCGCCGCGGGCGGCGAGGATCTGCGCGGCGACGCCGTGCGTGACCGGCTTGAGCCACCACTGGTCGGCGTCGTCGGCGATGGACGCCGCGGACTCGGCGTGGATCAGGGCCTCGTCCCACTCGCCGAGCCGGTGCAGGGTCTGGGCGAGCGCCGAGGTGGAGAGCAGCCGCAGCGGGACCGTCGTCGCACGGCAGTTGGCGACGGCGCCGCGCAGGTCGTGGCACGCCCCGTGCAGATCGTCCGACCACAGCCGCAGCTCGCCTCGCGCGAGCAGCAGGTCGATGCTCTTGAGCGGCACGATCATCGGGTCCGGCAGGTCCGCGGCGAGCGCGATGCCCTCCTTCGCGCGGCCGCTGAGGCCGAGCGCGATGAGGTGGTTGAAGCGCAGCATCCGGCTCGGCCCCTGCGCGGTGGACAGGCGCTGGGCGCGCTCGGCCCAGCGCGCGGCGGACGCGGCCTGGCCGCACATGACGGCGGCGTAGCTGAGCTGTTCGGCCGCGCGCGCCGCGAGCGCGGGCTCGCGCTCCTGGTCGCACTGCTCCCAGGCGTCGACGAGCAGCGTCCACGCCGCCTGGGTGCGGCCCTGGACGCGGGCCACATAGCCGCGGACGTAGCCGCGCAGGGCCGGGTCGGCGCACTCGGACAGGCCGGCGGCCAGCTCCGCGGCCTCCTGGACCCGGCCGTCGAGCAGCAGCGCCTCGACGGACTCCACGGCGAGCCGGTCCCGCTCCCGGGGGCTCGTCGCCACCCGCGAGGCGTGCCGCAGATGGGTTCCGGCGACGGCCCACTGGCCGGTGGCCGCCTCACGGCGCGCGCAGGCGGCGAGCGCGGCGGCGAGCTGCTCGTCGGGCCCGGTGGCGGCGAGGACCCGGTGGCGCAGCGTCGAGTACTCGTCGGCGACCAGGGCGGCGGCCCGGGTGTGCAGGGCCGCGCGCTGGGCGGGGCCGATGTCCTGGTAGACCGCCGCGTGCACCAGGGGGTGCGGGAAGGAGATCTCCGGCGCGCCGGGCCCGCCGTGCGCCTCGCGAAGCAGCCCGGCCTTGACGGCCCGCTCCAGGGCGGGCAGCGGCTGTGCGACCTTGGCGAGCCGGGCGGCGACCTGTAATCGGCAGGAGAGCCCGAGCACGCTGACCGCCTGCACCAGGCGCTGGGCCTGCGTCCCGCACCCGGCGAGGTTGGCGAGCACCAGCATGGCGTACGAGCGCGGCGCGGGCAGCGGTGTCGTGACGTCGAGCAGCACGGCGGACGGCACCTGGTCGAGCAGCGCGCGGGCGTGCAGCGGATTGCCGTGGGTGTGGGTGTGCAGCCTCAAGGAGGCCGAGTGCGGCAGCCGGGCCACGCCCAACTGATCGCTGAGCGCGGCCAGTTCGTCCGGGCTGAGGCCGTCGAGGGCGAGCCGTCGCGTGCGCGCGTCGGTGAGCAGCCTGCGCAGCCCCTCGGGCAGCTCGGGGACGTGAGGGTCGCGCAGCGCGACGACGGCGAGGACCCGGTCGTGACGCAGACGGCGCAGCGCGAACGTGAGCGCGTTCAGGGACTCGGGGTCCGCCCAGTGCGCGTCGTCGACGACGAGGACGACGGGCCCCTTGCCCTGCACCTCGCTGAGCAGGTCGATGAGCCCGAAGCCGGCGGAGAGCGCCGGGAGGTTCGCGTGCAGCGACTGCGGGGTGCGCACGAGTCCCGCCAGGGTCTCCGGCACCGGCAGCGGGCTCTGCCCGACGAGCTGGGCGAGGACGCCGCACGGCAGCGCGCTCTCGTTCTCCTCGCCGCTCGCGTGCAGCACGCACGTGTCGTCGTCCACCGTGTCGAGGAAGCGGCGCACGAGGGCCGTCTTGCCGATGCCGCCGGGGCCCTCGAGCAGGACGAGGCGCGGTGTGCCCGCGACGGCGGCCTCGAAGTCGGAGCGCAGCGCGGCGAGTTCGGGCGCGCGCCCGCAGAAGGCGTCGTCGGGTACGCAGGGGTGGTGCAGGTCGTGCGCCGCGTCCTCGAGTGTCATCGCCGCCCCCGCGCACCGGCAGCGGCCACGGGGGGCCTGTGGGAGTGGGCGACCCGTGCCGAACACATGGCCATGGACCCCACGATGGTGGCCAACACACCCGGTGCACAAGCCAATTGCCCGGATCCGTGGTCATGTGGGGTGCCCGGAGGGGCGGTGGACTACGGCGTGTCGTCGGGGGTCGCGTCCCCCAGGGCGAAGGCCTCCGGCAGCGGCGGTTCGAGGAGCGAGAGCAGTTCCAGCCAGCCGTGGAACGGCCGCGGCGGGCTCTCGGGGTGCTCGGAGTTCTCCGTGTTCTCGCACACGACGTTCCCGCACACCCCCTCATGCGACCGGTACACCTCGATGACGTAGCGCACAACGCCTCCCGGGGCCGCTGCGGGGCGTGAGCCGTGACGCGTGACGACGGCGAAGGACGCGACGCGTGACAGCCGTGACGCATGGCAAGGGCGACCAGGATAGGAGTCCGCGCGCGGCCGCCGCGTCGGTGCGGCACCTAGGGAAGTCCCTAGGGTGGCAAGGGAGTTGTGTCCGCGGCGGGTGTGTCGCGTGGTGTGCCTTCCAGGGGTGCCGGGCCGGGCTCAGCGCTCCCAGGCGCGCGCCAGTTGGGCCCGCAGCAGCGGCACGGGGCTGTCGTCGTCCCCGTACAGGCGGTCGGCGAGCCGCAGGGCCGTGTCGTAACGGGCCAGGAGCAGCCCGCGCTCGGCCACCGCCGGAGCGTGCCCGGCCGTGGCGGCCACCCGCCCGGCCGCCGGGGCGCCGACGGACAGGGCGAGCCCGGCGACGTCCTCGGCGGGGTCGCCCACCACGGCGTCCGCCCAGTCGAGCACGCCGCTGACCCGGCCCGAGGAACTCACCAGCAGGTGCTCGCCCTTGAGGTCGTTGTGCAGGACCACGGGAGTGGCGGCGGGTGCGGGGTGGGCCGCGGCGTCGACGGCGAGGCCGCCGGGGACCTCGCCGTCGGCGGCGAGCCGGGCCAGGGCGGGTCCGGCCGCCGCACCGAGCGCGTCGAGGGAGCGCGGCCGCCGCGCGGGCAGCGGGGGAGCGGCCGCCGTGCGCAGCGCTCCGAGCAGCCGCGCCAGGTCCTGCTCGCCTTCCGCTCCGACCGGACGGCGCTCGGCGGAGACTCCCGGCAGCCGTCCGTCGACGGTGTAGGCGAGCCCCGGTGCCCACGTGCCGGACGCGACGCTCGCGGGCACGGCCACCGGCAGCACGGGCCGCAGCGCGTCCCGCAGGGCCAGTTCGCGCCGCTGCCGGACCGTCGTGTCCGCGTCCAGCGCGATGCGCAGCACGTACCGGTCGCCCACCCACCAGGTGGAGTGCTCACCCCCTTCGCCCACGGGCGCGACGGACAGGTCGTGGCCCTCGGGCAACGCCTCTCGGACAAGGGCGCGGACGCCGGCAGGCGCGGGCTGACGGGGGATGGCGCCGGGGTGCATGCCGCCGATCATGTCAGGGGCGACTCGTCCGGGTGAATCGAATATCGGCGCGCGGGCGCCACGTGCGCGCGGCGCCCGCGGTCGCGCGGACGCGCCGAGCCGCCGTGGAATGCGTCCGGGTGACGCCTGCGCACCGAGTTGCCGTCGTCCGCGCGCCGGGTGGGGGTGACGCCCATGCGCCGAGTCGGGTGACGGTGCGCAAGGCGGTGTTGCCCGGCCCTCTGGGGTGCGCGAGTGTGCTGTGTCATGGACCGTGACAGCAACACTGACTCGTTGTCTTCGTCTTCCACCCCCTTCCTCCCGGTCTCCCTGACACGCCGTCAACTCCTTGTCGTCGCAGGCGCCGCGGGCGTCGCCGCCACGGGCGCGGCGGGTGTCGTGGCCCCCGCGCCCGCCGCGGCCCGCCCCGCCACCGGGGTGCCCCTGTCCTTCACCCGCGCCACCAACGGCTCGGCGACCCTCTCGCCCGCCGGTGACCGGCTGATCGCCGAGGTGCAGCACGTCCTGTGGTCCGCCCCGCGCGCCGGCGGCAAGGCCGTGCGGCTCACCCCGGCCGGGCTCGAACCCAACCGGCCGGTGTACGCGCCGGACGGCGAGCACATCGCGTTCTGCGCCTACCGCGACGGCGGCTTCCACCTCTGGACCCTGCGGGCCGACGGCACCGACCTGCGCCGCCGCACCGACGGACCGTGGGACGACCGGGGCCCGGCCTGGTCGCCCGACGGCACCAGGATCGCCTTCGCCTCCGAGCGGGGCGGCGACCCGGTGGCGGGCAGCGCGTACCGCATCCACGTCCTCGACCTGCGCACCGGGGAGCTGACCCGGGTCACGGGTGTACCGGGCCAGGACGGCCCCCTCCAGGACGGCCGCTGGGAGGACTTCGACCCCGCGTGGACCCCGGACGGCACCCGCATCCTCTTCGTCCGGGCCAAGGGCGTCACCGGCCCCACGGGCGTCACGCTCGAAGCGCGCACGGTCGCGGCCGTCCCCGCCCGGGGCACGGGCCCCGTGACCGTCGAGCACACCGAGACCGCGAACGCCCAGGTGATGACCCCGGCCCCGGCACCGGACGGCCGCCGCCTCGCCCATCTGCGGACCACGGCGGCCCCGAACGGCTCCTGCGTGCTCGTCGTCGACGGCAAGCCCGTCGACGTCACCGGCGACATCGCGCCCGTGCCGCCGCGCTGGACGAAGGACGGGGAACTGCTCCTCACCGTCGACGGCCGCTTCACCCTCGTGCGCCCCGAAGCCCCCGGCACCCCGCGGACCCTCCCCTTCGAGGGCGTCCTTCCCGTGGACCGGCCCCGCTACCGGGTCAAGGAGTACGACCTGGGCGAGGACCGGGTGCGCCCCGTGCGGGGCATCCATCTGCCCGCCCTCTCTCCGGACGGCCGGCACATCGCGTTCGCGGCCCTGAACTCGCTGTGGCTCGCGGGCACGTCGGGCGGCAAGGCGCCGCGGAGGCTGCGCCGGGCGAAACCCACCGGCTATCTGCTCGGCCCGTCGTGGGCGCGCGACGGCCGCTCCCTGGTGTACGCGGACGACCGTGACGGACTGCTCGGCGTCCACCGCCACGACCTGGACAGTGGCGCCGAGACCACGCTCGCCACCGGCGGCCGGGTGCACCCGGCGCTCTCGCCCGACGGCAAGCGCCTGGCCTGCCTCGACATGACCGGGCGGCTCGTCGTGCGCGACCTCGACGCGGGTACCGAGCGGACCCTCGCGGAGCCGTTGGGCGGCGGCGGACTTCCCGGCCGCCCCAGCTGGTCGCCGGACGGCCGCCACCTCGCGTTCTGCGACCGCAACCGGCTCAACCTGCGCTTCCGCGAGGGCTACAACCTCGTCCGCGTCGTGGACACCACCACCGGCACCGACCGCCTCCACCCCGTCGCGCCGCACACCTCCATCGCCGACCGCTACGACTCCGGGCCCGTCTGGTCGCCGGACGGGCGCTGGCTCGCCGTGATCGTCGAGTCCGCCCTGTGCCTGCTGCCCGTCGCGGCCGACGGCACCCCGCGCGGCAGGCTCCGCACCCTCACCACCGAGCCCGCCGACCACCCCACCTGGTCCGGCGACTCCGCGACCCTGCTCTATCTGTCGGGCACCCGCCTGCGCCTGATCGGCGTCGACGGCGGGCGCGCCCGCACCGTCCGCGTGCCGCTCGACCAGCGCCGCCCCACCCCGCCCGACACCGTGGTGCACGCCGGGCGGCTGTGGGACGGCACCGGCACCGCCGTGCGCGAGGACGTCGACATCGTCGTACGCCGGGGGCGCATCGCGGAGGTCGCGCCGCACCGCGGCGCGCGGACCGCCCGGCGCAGGATCGACGCCTCCGACCGCACGGTGCTCCCCGGCCTGTGGGACACGCACACCCACCCCTGGCAGAGCACGTACGGCGGCCGCCAGACGGTGGGTCAGCTCACGTACGGCATCACCACCGCGGTGTCCCTCGGCGGCTTCGCCCACGAGCAGGCCCGCATCCGCGAGGCGGTGGCCACCGGCCAGCTCGCCGGGCCGCGCCTGCTGACCACGGGCGAGCTCCTCGACGGCGGCCGGGTCGCCTACAGCATGGGCCGCGCCCACCGCACCCGGGCCGGGCTCAGACGCTCCCTGGAGCGGGCCGAGCACCTCGACTGGGACTTCGTCAAGACGTACGTACGGGCGCCGAGCTGGGTCATGGAGGAGGCGGCGCGCTTCGCCCACGAGCGGCTCGGCGTGCGCAGCGGCAGCCACTTCCTGTCCCCGGGCATCCAGACGGGCCAGGACCTGACGACGCATCTCCAGGCCACCCAGCGGGCCGAGTTCGGGCACGCCATCACCGCGTCGGGGCGCTCCTACGCCGACGTCACCGAGATCTACACCGCGCGCGGCGCCCGCTTCGCGCTCGTCGCGACGCCGTTCACGTCCGTGCCGCTCATCGGCGCCGATCCCGCGCTGGCTGACGACCCCCGGGTCACGGCCGTCATGCCGCCGTGGGACGTGGAGTCCGTCCGCAAACAGGCCGCGACGCCGCCGACCGCCGCCCAGCTCGCCACGCTGCGCACGGAGACCGACATCTACCGGCGGATCCTGGCCGCGGGCGGCCTCGTGGCCCTCGGCACGGACCAGCCGCTCGTGCCCGTGGGCCTGGCCCTGCACATGGGCCTGCGCGCGCTGCACCGGGGCGGGCTCTCCCCGGCCGAGGCCCTGCGCACCGCGACGGTCCTGCCCGCCCGCGTGTTCGGCGTGGAGAAGGACCTCGGCACCGTCGAGCGGGACCGGATCGCCGATCTGACGATCGTCGACGGCGACCCGTTCACCGACTTCGCCACGCTGGTGCGCACGGTCGGGGTGCTGCGCGGCGGCACCCCCTACGAGACCGAGGAGCTGGTGGGCGCGTTCGCGTCGGCGGCCCGGCGCACCCCGCGCGACACGGACTGGCTCGATGTGGGGCGGCTCATGCGCAGGGACGGCTGCTGCGACCCGGGGGTGTGAGGCGGGGCGGCGGGCCAGGCCCGTACGGCCGGGCCCGCCGCTGTTACAGACCTGTGTCAATTCCCCCTACAACGAACCTGGCTCGCGCGCTGTCTACCAGGGGGAATTCGCCGTACGTACGAAGAAGGAGCGCGCAGCCGTGGGGGAGACAGTCAGACGAGGAGCCGTCGCACTGGGGATAGCCGGACTGGTGGCCCCGCTCGCGATCGCGATGGGGACCGGCACCGCACAGGCCGCGTCGTGCTCGACGCAGACCGGGCCGTACCAGAAGCAGGTCGAGAAGTTCCTCGGCCGTCCGGTCGACGGCAAGCAGTCGGCCGCCGACTGCAAGGCCATCAAGGCCTTCCAGACCAAGCACCAGATCACCCCGAACGCGGGGTACGCGGGCGCCGTCACCTGGGGCGTGATGGACCTGATGAACAAGCAGAAGAAGGTGGGGAACAACCCGAACAAGGCGGGCAAGTGCCCGACCAACAAGGGCCGCATCGCCTGCGTCGACCTGACGCTCCAGCTCAGCTGGATCCAGGACGGCAAGCAGCTGAAGTACGGCCCGGTCCCGGTGCGCACCGGCCGCAACGGCCACGAGACCCGCACCGGCCTGAAGAAGGTCTACTGGCGGGACATCGACCACGTGTCGAGCCTGTACCACGTGCCGATGCCGTACAGCCAGTTCTTCGACGGCGGCCAGGCCTTCCACTCGGTGGGCATCAGCGTCTGGGCCCCGCCGGGCTCGCACGGCTGCGTCAACATGACGAAGAAGGACGCCGTGAAGTACTGGAGCATGCTGCGCAAGGGCGACGACGTGTTCGTCTACGGCCGCAAGCCGGGCACCTGACCGGTCCGGTCACCGCAGAGCGCCGCCGGGAGGACTCCTCCCGGCGGCGCTCGCCCGTTCAGACGGAGCGCAGGTACTGGTTCGGCACGTGCACGTCGGCGCCCAGCTCCCGGGCGGCCCGGCGGGCGAACGACGGGTCGCGCAGCAGCTCCCGCCCCAGCAGGACGGCGTCGGCCTCGCCGTTGGCGAGGATCTTCTCGGCCTGCGCGGCCTCGGTGATCAGACCGACGGCCGCCACGGGCAGCTCCGTCTCCGCCTTCACCCGGGCGGCGAAGGGGACCTGGTAGTTGGGTGCGGCGGGGATGCGCACGCCCGCGGCGTTGCCGCCGGTGGAGACGTCGAGGAGGTCCACGCCGTGCTCCTTGAGCAGCGGCGCGAGCCGCACGGTGTCGTCGGCGGTCCAGCCCGGCGCGCCGTCCTGAAGCCAGTCGGTGGCCGAGATGCGGAAGAACAGCGGCTTGTCCTCGGGCCACACCGCGCGCACGGCGTCGACGACCTCCAGGGCGAAGCGGGTGCGGCCCGCGAAGTCGCCGCCGTAGGAGTCCGTGCGCCGGTTGCTGTGCGGGGACAGGAACTCGCCGATCAGATAGCCGTGGGCGCCGTGGATCTCGGCGACGTCGAAGCCCGCGTCCAGGGCGCGCCGCGCCGCGTCCGCGAACTCGCCGACGATCCGCCGGATGCCGGCCGCCGTCAGCTCGGTGGGGACGGGGTGGCCGTCGGCGAAGGACACCGCGCTCGGGCCGAGGGGCTGCCAGCCGCCCGCGTCCGGGGCGAGCGGCGCGCCGCCGCGCCAGGTGGCGTCCGTGGAGGCCTTGCGGCCCGCGTGCGCGAGCTGGATCCCGGGCACCGAGCCCTGGCCCTTGACGAAGTCGGTGATCCTGCGCGCCGCTGCGACCTGGGTGTCGTTCCAGATGCCGAGGTCCCAGGGGCTGATGCGGCCCTCGGCGCTGACGGCGGTGGCCTCGGTGAGGACCAGGCCGGTGCCGCCCGTGGCCCGCGCCGCGTAGTGGGCCAGGTGCCAGTCCGTGGCGACACCCGCGTCCGGCCCGGTGGCCTCGGCGGAGTACTGGCACATCGGCGCCATCCAGACGCGGTTGGGGATGGTCAGGTTCCGCAGGGTGTAGGGCTCGAACAGCGCGCTCACGGCGTGCTCCCTTCGGGGGCGGCGAGTGGAACGGGGCAGGGGGCGCCACAGGCCGCTCCGGACGCCCCCTGCCGCTCGTACGATAGGCACCGTAGTACGGAGACTGTCAAACTACGATGGCTCTCGTACAATGGAAACGTTCCGTACACATACCGGTGCCGCGCACGCCCTCGTCCCAGTGGAGCCGCCATGACGACCGCCGCCCCGAGCTCGCGCGTGCTCGCGCACCCGGCGCGTGCCGAGATCCGCCTCGAAGGCGTGCTGCACGCCCTCTCCGACCCGCTGCGCCTGCTGGTCGTGCGCGAACTGGCCCGGGACGACGCGGGCCTCACGTGCTCGGACTTCGCGCTGCCGGTCACCAAGTCCACCAGCACGCACCACTTCCGCGTGCTGCGCGAGGCGGGCGTGATCCAGCAGATCTACCGCGGCACCGCCAAGCTCAACGCCCTGCGCCGCGCCGATCTGGACGACCTGTTCCCCGGCCTCCTGGACAGCGTCCTGGCCGCGGCCGCACACCAGGCCGACCGATTGGCGGACGAAGACTGACCTGTCGGGGGCCCGTCCGGCGGCCGAGGGCGGGGCCGTGGGCCGATCAGGGTCGCGGCTGCGGGCGTTCGCCGCTGCGGGCCGCCGCTTCGCGAAGGCCCGCCCAGTCCGGGATCTTCACCGGCCCGCCGCGCCCGAGCAGCCGCCCTCGCTGCGCCTCGGCCCGCTCGATCGCGAGCCACCCGGGCCACTCCACGGGGTCGGCGCCCGCCGCCCGCAGCGCGGCGAGCGGCTCGTCCGCCACCGCCCGGCGCGCGAGGGCGGGCGCGTCGTCCAGCAGGGAGAGCGCCGTCTCCTTCGCGCACGGCCGGTTCGTGCCGATCACGCCCGTGGGCCCGCGCTTGATCCAGCCCGCGACGTACTCGCCCGGCGACACCGCGCCGTCGCGCAGCACCCGGCCCGCCGAGTGCGGCACCGTGCCGCTCGCCCCGTCGAACGGCAGCCCCTCGATCGGCACCCCGCGGTAGCCCACCGACCGCAGCACGAGCTGCGCCCCGATCTCCTCGTACGTGCCGGAGCCGGTCACGCCGCCGTGCCCGTCCGGCAGCGTCCGCTCGAACCGCACGCCGCCCACCCGGCCCGCCGCCTCGGTCAGCTCCACCGGCCGCAGGAAGAACCGCAGCCGGATCCGGCGCGCGAGCCCGCGCTCGGGCCGCTCGGCCCAGCCGCGCAGGACCTCCACGTTGCGGCGGCTCGCCGCGGGCAGGCCCGAAGGGTCGGCGTAGCCGGGGTCGAGGGCCAACTCCTCCGGATCCACGAGCACTTCGGTGTCCGGAAGCGAGCCGAGCTCCCGTAGCTCCTTCGTGGTGAAGCGCGCCTGCGAAGGGCCGCGCCGCCCCACCATGTGGACCTCGCGCACCCGGCTGGCGGCGAGGACGTCGAGCGCCTCGTGCGGCATGTCGGTGGGCGCGAGCTCCGCGACACCGCGCGCCAGCATCCGCGCCACGTCCACCGCGACGTTCCCGACGCCGATGACGACGGCCGCGTCCACGTCCCGTACGAAGCGGTCCTGCGGCCCCGAGCCGTTCACCGCCACGTCCGGGTGGGCGCTGTACCAGGACACGAACTCCGTCGCCGAGTGGCTCCCCGGCAGGTCCTCGCCCGGCACCCCGAGCCTGCGGTCGGTGGCGGCGCCCACGCAGTAGACGACCGCGTGGTAGCAGTCGAGGAGCCGGGCCGGGGGCAGCGCGCCCGGGCCGATCTCCACGCCGCCGAGGAACCGCACGCGCTCGTGCTCCAGGATCGTGCGCAGCGTCTTCTGCAGGGACTTGATCTTCTCGTGGTCGGGCGCCACGCCGTAGCGCACCAGGCCGTACGGGCACGGCAGCCGGTCGAGCACGTCGACCCGCACGTCGGGCACCCGGTCCTGCTGGACCAGGCTCTGCGCGGTGTAGACCCCACTCGGACCCGATCCCACGACGGCGACGTGCACGGCGGAGCTCCTTCCGCGAGGTGTCCCCGGGACGCCCTGATGCCTGTCCTGCTTCAGCATCGCACCGGTGTGCCCAAAGGGGGAGGGGACGGACCGGTCGCGGGACCCGTGGCGCGGGCCACTGGCGGGGCGCCCGCCGGACGCGTCCGCGCGTGCCGCTGACAGGGTGCCCTGCCGCTTGCCGCGTGCGTGCCGCCCTGGCGGAGTGTGACTGTAGGGCTACCGTGCGGCTGTGCTGGAAAGCTCATTTTTCGACGAGAGTGATTACCCACGGACGGCCCACGGCCCGGGGTGGCCCGGCGCGGAGCCGCTGGAGGAGTGGCCTCCGGCCCCGCAGGAGTCACTGGACCCCGCGGCCTACGACGAGTCACCGCGCTGGGCGGCGGACCCCTCGGCCGCCACGCTCCAGCTGTTCACGAGGGCCGACGGCCACCTGGACGTCCGCAGGCCGGGCGGCGGGCCCGCGTCCCTGCTGCACGTGCGCCTCGACCTCGACGGCGCCCACGTCGACGTGCTCGCCGCCGTCTGCGAGGGCCGCGTCGCCATCGAGGACCTGCGGGCGGAGCCCCCGCTGCCGCTGCCCGAGCTCGTCGCGCTCGCCGACCGCATCGAGGGCCCGCTGGCGGACGTCTGCCGGGGCGTCGCCCAGCAGTACGGCCCGGCCGACACCTCCTGCCGCAGCGGGCTCGCGGACGAGGCGGCCGCGGCGCGCCCGGCCCGGCCCTCCGTGCAGCGCGGCGACACCGTGCGCCAGGCCGCCGTCGAGGCGTACCGCGCGGCGCGGGACGAGGGCCGCGACCCGGTGCTCGCGGTGATGTGCGCGACGGGGCACAGCCGCCGCAAGTCCCTGCGCCTGATCGCCGGGGCGCGCGACGCGGGCCATCTGTCGCCCCGGCACCGCCGCCGCTGAGCGCTCCGCTGGATACGCCGTGCCATGCCGTCGTCCGCCTGCGGGTTCGTCGTGGCCGGCGGCGCGGTTCCCCGCCCCCCTTCGGGGCGCTTCCACCATGCAGCGGACTTCATCGTGCCCGCTCAGGCGCGGTGGCCGGGTAGGGCTCAGCCCATCCCGCGCATCCGGTTGATCTCGGCCGTCTGCTGCGCCACGACGTCGTTGGCCATCTCCTCGACCAGCAGGTTGTTGCCCTCCGACAGGGCGTCCGTGGCCATGGTGACGGCCCCCGAGTGATGCGTGATCATCAGCTTCAGGAACAGCTCGTCGAAGGCCTCGCCCTTGGCCGCGCGCAACTGCTCGAGCTGGGCGGGCGTGGCCATCCCCGGCATCCCCGCGTGGTCGTGGTGCGCGCCGTGCCCGCGCTTCTCCGCCTTCTTGCCCTGGCTCTTCAACCATCGTTCCATGGCGCCGATCTCCGGCTTCTGGGCGGCCGTGATGCGGTCGGCGAGCCGCTTCACCCGCGTCGACTTCGCCCGCTTCGGTACGAGCCGGGTCATCTCCAGGGCCTGGGCGTGGTGCGGGATCATCTTCTCGACGTAGTCGAAGTCCGCCGAGTTCGGGCTGTCGTCGTCGGTTCTCTGCCGCGCGGCCTCCTCGGCCGAGAGCGTCGCCGCCTTCTCCCCGGGCTTGCCCGGAGCGATCACCGAAGGCCCCTTCGAGGAGCCGGACTTGGGCCTGGCGTCCGCGTCCGACGCGGAGTCGCAGGCGCCGAGCGCGAGGGTGGCGGCCGCGACGAGCGCGGTCACGGCGGAGGCGCGGACAACGGACGTACGGGCGGCGGGCGTACGGCGGTGGGGCACGGCAACCTCCTGGGACGCGCGGGGTAGTTGGGTCCGTCCTAGCACGCCGATGAGCGTCAGTGATCGGAAGCGTTCATTACGACCGTGTTTCCATCTGTTGATTTGTACATGAGGAGCACGATACTGCGGGTGTCCGTGCACCGTTCGCCTTCGAACGGCCACAAGGGAGGAAGCAGTGACTCTGCTGAACGAACCCCGAACCCGGCGCAGACGCCTGGGAGTAGCCACGGCCGCGGCCGGGCTCCTCGCCGCGCTGCTCACCGCCGTCCCCGCGGCGGCGACGCCCGACCCGGGCGACACCCCCGCGGCACCGAAGAAGGTGTCGAAGTCGGATGCCGCCGACACCCAGCGGGCCATACGGGACGGAAGGATCCCCGCGCCCGACGAGATAGTCCACTCCGACAACATCGAGCACCTGGGCAACATCCCCAAGGACGCGCTGCCGGGCACCAACTCCGACCTCGCCTTCCAGGGGAAGTACGCCTTCGCCGGGAACTACGACGGCTTCCGCATCTTCGACATCAGCAACCCGAAGAAGCCCGAGACCGTCGCGCAGGTTCTCTGCCCGGGATCCCAGAACGACGTCTCGGTCTCCGGTGACCTGCTGTTCCTGTCGACCGACTCCTCGCGCAGCGACAGCTCTTGCGCCAGCACCACGCAGCCCGCCACGGAGAAGTCCTCCTGGGAGGGCATGAAGGTGTTCGACATCAGCGACAAGCGCAACCCGCGCTACGTCGCCGCCGTCGAGACCGCCTGCGGTTCGCACACCCACACGCTGGTGCCCGAGCGCCGCAACGTCTACGTCTACGTCTCCTCGTACGCGCCGAGCGCGGCGTTCCCCGACTGCCAGCCGCCGCACGACGGCATTTCCGTGATCAAGGTGCCGCGCAAGGCGCCGCAGAAGGCGGCGGTCGTCGGCTTCCCCGTGCTGTTCCCGGGCGAGGGCCCGGACGGCGGCGGCAACCCGGGGTCGCCCACCAACCCGGGCGTCTCCAAGACCACCGGCTGCCACGACATCACCGTGCTGCCCTCGGAGGACCTCGCTGCGGGCGCCTGCATGGGTGACGGGATCCTGTTCTCCATCAAGGACCCCGAACGTCCGAAGGTCATCGACCGCGTCCAGGACAACGTGAACTTTGCGTTCTGGCACTCGGCGACCTTCAACCAGGACGCCGACAAGGTCGTGTTCACCGACGAGCTCGGCGGTGGCGGCGGCGCCACCTGCAACGCCGAGATCGGCCCGAACCGCGGCGCCGACGGCATCTACGAGATCAAGGGCCGGGGCGACAAGCGCCAGCTCGTCTTCAAGAGCTACTACAAGATCCCGCGCCACCAGGCGGACACCGAGAACTGCGTGGCCCACAACGGCTCGCTGATCCCGGTCAAGGGCAAGGACCTCATGGTGCAGGCCTGGTACCAGGGCGGCGTCTCCGTGTGGGACTTCACCAACGCGGCCAAGCCCAAGGAGATCGCCTACTTCGAGCGCGGCCCGCTCTCCGCGGACCAGCTCGTCGGCGGCGGCTCGTGGTCGGCGTACTACTACAACGGCCACATCTACTCGAACGACATGGTCAAGGGCTTCGACGTGCTGAAGCTCAACGACAAGCGCACGGACCCGGCCAAGCGCGTGCGGCTGCGCGAGCTCAACGTGCAGACGCAGCCGGAGTACTTCAACGGGCACTGAGCCCGTGCCCCGGTGAGGTCTAGAACGTCCCGTCGGGCGGTTCGTCGCCCGGCGGGACGCCGAGTTTCCAGTCGAGTCCGTAGCGCTGGAACAGCTCGGCGCGCAGCCGCTCGTAGGGCATCGGCGCGCCCGGGATCAGCAGCGCGAACACCGCGCCCATCAGCAGGGCGCGCAGCATCGGGTAGTCCGTGTCCACGTCCGGCGAGCCGTGCCGGACCATCGTGTCGCGCAGCAGGAACGCGAGCCGCTGCTGCTCGGGGCACTGCACGAACCCGTCGGCCTGGAGGATCCCGGCCATGTGCGTGCGCATCAGGACCGGCCGGTCCCGGGCGAGGCCGAGGATCGCGTCGACGGCGCGGGCCAGGAGCTCGTCCCCGTCCTCGGTGCGCGGCTCGCGCTCCAGGCCCTCTTGGAGGGTGAGGTGCATCAGACGGTGCACGGCCGACTGCAGGAGCTGGCGCTTTCCCGGGAAGTAGTACGACACGAGGCCGCGTGCGGAGCCGGCGCGGTCGGCGATGTCCGCGAGCGTCGTCGCCTCGTAGCCGCGCTCGCCCACCAGGTCCACCGTGGCTTGCAGAAGCCGCTCGCGGGAACGCCGTCGCAACTCTTCATTGACCGATGGGCTACGCGGGGACATCCTGTAACTCCTGCGTTGACTGGCTCACAGCCAATATACTCAGGACGTCCCGGCCCGGGCCGACATGGGCCGGGGCTGCTCGGGGCAGGCAACACCGCGGGGGAGTGTTGCCTGCCTTCAGGCATGTCCGGAGTGCGGCCGTCGCGGCCGCCCCTCTGCTCCGCATGTCTTCCTCATCCCCCTTGTTGTCCCCCTTCGACCTGTTCACCCTGTTCTCCCCGTTCTTCCCCTCTCTCCTCGCCGATCCGGCTCTGTCTCCTTACAGTGGGGCCGGGGGTCTGAGGAGGCGCGTGAACATGGACCAACAGCAGATTCTGGCGCGGATCACGGAGATGGTCGACGCCGAGAAGACCCTCCGGGAATCGCTGGCTTCCGGAGCGATCGACGAGGCCACGGAGCGGGCCCGCCTGGGAGATCTGGAGCGGGAGCTCGACCAGTGCTGGGACCTGCTGCGCAGGCGGCGGGCCAAGGAGGAGTTCGGCGGCGACCCGGAAGCGGTGCGGGCGCGTCCCGTCGCGCAGGTCGAGAACTACGAGTCGTAGGCGCGGTCCGCGGGCACGACGGTCAGCCCGCGCCGCCCACCAGGGTCAGGACCGCGCGCAGGGCGTCGGGGCGCTGGAGCACCGGCAGATGGGCCACGAAGTGCACGGCGCAGCCGAGGGCGGCCGCGCCGCCGTCCGCACGGCGGTCGTCGCCGACCATCAGCGTGTCCGCGGGGGCGACGGCGAGCGCGTCGCAGCCGTGCGCGAAGAGGCGGGGATCGGGCTTCTGGACGCCGTGCTCGTACGACAGCACGTACGCGTCCACATGCGCGTCGAGGCCGTGCGCGCGGAAGACGGGGCGCGGATCCCAGCCGATGTTGCTCACGACCCCGACGCGCACCCCGCGCGCCCGCAGGCCGCGCAGGACGTCGAGCGCGTCGGGGTAGGGCCGCCAGGCGTCCGGCGCCATGTGCCGGTCGTAGAGGGCGTCGTACAGGCCCGGGTCGGGCAGCGGTACGGTCCGGGCGAGGCCGGTGTACGCGGCGCGGTGCAGCTCCGCGCTCTCGTCGCGGCGCGCGACCAGGCCGGCGAGGTGCCCGGGCGCCTTCGGGGTCGGCGAGCCGCCGGGCAGCGCGCCCGCGCGGTCGAGCGCCGCCGCGAGCCGCGCCTCCTCGTCCGGCGGCAGGGCGAGCCCGCGCGCGGTGAGCGCGGCCCGCAGCCAGGACACGGGGGGCTCGACGCGGAACAGCGTCCCGGAGAAGTCGAACAGCACGCCCTTGATCGCCATGCCGCGATCCTCCGGGACCGCCCGGCGCGGGGTCAAGCACCGTCCGACGCGCCCCACGGGATCGCGGTCACCGACGGCTGGGGGCCCGTCCCGTCGCCGCCGGGGACCGTACGGCGGGTGCGTAGCGGTCGTACAGGGCGATCGCGACGGCGACGGCCAGGGCGCCGATGAGCCAGCCCGCCACGACGTCCGAGGCCCAGTGGACGCCCAGCCACACACGGGTGAGGCCGACGCCGACGACGGACACCGCGGCGACGGCGACGGCGGTGCGCCACACGGCAGGCCTCACGGCGTAGCGGCGGAGCAGCCACAGGAGCAGCCCGCACACGACGGTGGCGGTCAACGCGTGCCCGGACGGGAAGGCCGCGTAGCGCGCGGAGTCCACCGGGTCCGGCCAGACCGGGCGCTCCCGGCCGACCGCCGCCTTCATGGCCTGCTGAACCAGCGTGCCCACCAGGCAGGTCGCCGCGAGCCACAGGGCGAGCCACCACGCCCGCTGCGCGACGAGCCACAGCACGACCACCGTGCACAGGGCGCGCATCGTCCATGGGTCCCACACCCAGTCCGTGAGGACGCGGGCGGCGTGGGTGAGGTCCCGGTGGGCCACCGCCCAGCGGTGCGTGGTCCGCGCGATGTCGCCGTCCAGCGCGAGCAGCGGCTGCCACTCGGCGCAGACCAGGACGAGCAGCAGCAGCGAGGGGAGTGCGAGCAGCACCGCCGCACGGGCGGCGCGGGACGGCGGGGGCGGCGTCGGGGGAGGCGCGGAGTCCATGCCTCGATCCTCACCGATGCCCGGCGGCGACGCCTAACCGAGGGCGCGCAGCGCCGGGACGAACGCGACCAGGAGCGGGACGACCGGCACGAGCGCGGCCGCGGCGGTCAGCCGCAGACGGCGCCCCGCGGTGAGCCGGGGGCGGGCGGCGAGCAGCCGGTGCACCCGGGCCGGAACGTGTGCCTGCGGGGTCGGGCAGGGCCCGAACACGCCCCGGTCCTCGTTGAGTTCGACGAGGGCGAGCGCGATGGTCAGGCGCCCGAAGCGGCGCGAGGCCACGTCGTCGGCGGCCAGCTCCACGAGCCGGTGCATCTCGTCGCGGAACGCGGCGAACACCGGAACCTGCGGGAAGCCCGCGGCGAGCGCGCCGGAGCAGTGCAGGAGCCAGTCGTGCCGGGCCTGCGCGTGGCCCTGCTCGTGGGCGAGCACCGCATCGAGCTGGCGGCCCTTCAGGCGGCGCAACGCGGCGGTGGTGATGACCAGTTGGGGTGCGGATCCGGGCAGCCACCAGGCGTCCGGGCGCTCGCCCTCCAGGACGACGAGCCGGTCGGCGCCGGGCTCCTCGCCGGGCAACAGCGGGGCGCGCACGACCAGTTCGGCCCGCCGCCTGGCGCGCCGGGTCCGGGCGCGGGCGATCTCACGCGTGAGCATCACGGCCGTCCAGGCGCCGCCGCAGGCGAGGGCCACCGCCGTCACCGTGGCCCAGGGCGTCGGGCCGAGGGCGTACGCCTCGACGACGCCGTGCGGCGCGGGAGCGAAGAGCTGGCCCCGCACGGCCTGCCAGGCGGCGGCCGCGCTGAAGGTCATCGACAGGGCGCAGCAGAGCAGCACGCCCGCCACCACGCACTGCCAGGCCCACAGTGCCACCACCGGTTCGCGCTCCGGCCAGTCCGCCCGCGCGAGCATCCGGGGCGCGAGGACGGCGGTCAGCCCGGCAAGGAGCAGCAGCGCGACGGGGACCATCATGGGTCAACCCTATGAGGGGCATGCCTCAAGAGGGTATGGACCTTCGCCGTGAAGTGACGCACGCCACGGCAGGGGCCGGGGTTCAGGGGCTTCTGCGCGGGGCGGAGGGGGCGCTCGCGGGGAGGGGGCTCACAGCGTCAGGAGCATCGCGACCATGGCCATGCTCATCGCGAGGCGGCACACCAGGGCCAGCTCCGGCCGGTCCGCCCAGCGGACGACGCCGGCCTCCGGGGTGACCACCGCGCCCACCGGGGCGAGCCGCGCGCCCGAGGCGAGCACGTGCGCGGTGAAGTACACGAGGAGGGTGCCGGTCAGCACCGGGACGCCCGTGTCGCCGTGGCCGCCGCCGGGGGCGGAGAGCATCGCCGCCGACATGTAGACCATCGCGGCGGCGCCCACCAGGTGGTGGACGTGGTGGACGGAGCGCCGCGTCGTCCAGGCCGCGTGCAGGGCGATGGCGGTGAACACCGTCGCGTACGCGAGCCACGCGCCGCGGGGCGGGGAGAGCGCGGCGGCGGGCACGGCCATCACCGCCATGCCGAAGCCCATGAGCGCTTCGCCGCCCGCCGTGCGGCGCTGCTCCTCGACGCGGCTGCGCATCCGCAGCACGCAGTAGGCGCCGCTCGCCGCGCAGAGCGCCACGAGCAGCCAGCTCGCCGAACCGGGTCCGTGCACCGGGCACCTCCTCGACCGACGGACGACGCCGATGACGAGTCGATGCCCGGCGCCGGGGCGGCGTACGGGAGCGCACGGGTGTACGGCGGGAGCGCGACGGGGGAGCGGAAGGGGTGCGCGGCTGGTCATGGGCCCCTTCGTTGTGGGGCGGGTCTCGGCAGCGCCCGTCCGGGGCCGGTCACGGGCTCGTCCCTGCGCGGACGCGGAGCCGGTCACGGGGCCTGCGCGGACGCGGGGCCGGTCGCGGGGCCAGTGCGGACGCGGAGCCAGTCGCGGGGCTATTTATTTTGCAGGTAAAACACTTGCTAACCTTCTGGGCATGAGCAGCGCCCCACCTCCCGCCCACGCCGCGCCCCCGTCCAGGCCTTCGCTGCGCGCGCACCTCCGCCGTCTGCCGCTCGTCGGCGTGCTGCGCCTCGGCAAGCCGTCGGACATCTGGTTCAAGCCCGCGACGAGCGTCTTCGTCGCCATGGCGATCCCCCATCTGACGCTGCTCGCCCTCGGCCGCCTCGACCTCGTGATGTACACGATGGCCGGGTCGCTCTGCGCCCTGTACGCACACCAACTGCCGTACGCCGCACGGGCCCGCGCCCTCGCCCGGGTCGTCGCCGGGATGGCCGCGAGCGTGGCGGTCGCCCTGACCACCGCCGCGCTCGCGCCCGGCGCGGCGGTGCTCGTGGCGGTGGGCGCGCTGCTCGCCGCCGCTCAGAAGGCGCTCTGCGACGCCACCCGCATCGGCCCGCCCGGCCATCTGATCTTCACCTTCGTCAGCTCCGCGAGCCTGTTCGCGCCGCAGCGCCTCGACCAGGTGGCGGGGCACCTCGCCCTGACGCTCGGCGCGGGCGCCGTGGCCTGGCTCGTCGGCATGGCGCCCGCGCTGCTGCGCCCGCACGGCCCGGAGCGGCGCGCCACCGGCCGGGCCCTGCGCGCGGCCGCCGCGTACGCCGACGCCGCGGCGGCCGACGCGCGCGGGCCCGGCGCCGCGCGGGCCCGCGCCGCCGCTGCCGACGCGGTGCACGCCGCCTGGCAGGCCCTGCACGCGATACGCGTCGACGCGACCCGGACCGCGCTGCACCACCTCGTGGCGACCGCTGAGGAAGCCCTCGCCGTGCCCGCCGCGGGAGACCCCGCGCGGCTGCGCGCCCTGGCCGAGGGGCTGCGCGGCACCGGAGCCGTCCCGGTGACCGGTGCCACGGCCCCGCACCCGCCGCTGGAGCGGGCCGAGGCGGCCGAGGCCGCGGTGCCGCTGTGGCGGCGGCTCGCGCCCGGGTCGCCGCTGCTGCCCATCGCGCTGCGCACCGGCGTCGGCTGCGCCCTGGCCGGGTACGCGGCGCTCGCGCTCGGCGTCGGGCGCCCCTACTGGGCCCTGGTCACCGCCGCGTCCCTGTACCAGGCCAACGTCACCCTGACCTGGAGCCGAGGCGTCCAGCGCGTCGTCGGCAACGTCGTGGGCGTGGCCGCCTTCGCCGCGCTCGTGCCGCTCGCGCACCACGACCACGCCGCGCTGACCGTGTGCGGGCTGCTCTGCGCCTTCGGCGCGGAGGCCCTCATCACCCGCAACTACTGGCTGGGCTGCGTGTGCGTGACGCCGATGGCGCTGCTCGTCACCGAGTTCGGGCGCTTCCAGGACCCCGGCGCACTGATCGCCGACCGCGTGGTGGACACCCTGCTCGGCGCGCTGCTCGGGCTCGTCGCCGCCGTGGCCGTCACCAACCGGCGGGCCGCCGACCACATCGAGCACGCCCTCGCCGCCACGGACCGCGCCCGCGCCCACGCCGAAAGCGCCCTGCCGGGACCCGCCCCCGACCTGCACCGGGCCCGGCGCCGTCTGACCGCGAGCCTCGTCGCCCTGCGCGCCGCCCACGACACGGCCGCGGGCGAGTGGTGGCAGCGCGAGCTCCCCGCGCGCCGGGTGGCGGACGCGGAGCGGGCCGGGCACCGTACGCTCGCGGCTACGGTACGTGGTGGACCGCAGGCCGCGGAGGGCGCGCGGCCGTGACACCAGCGGCATGAGCACGAGGAGCGGGGCGCGGGGATGACGAGTGGGTACGGCCGGGCGGGTGCGGGCGACACGGTGGCCGCGGTGGTCCGCCAGTGGCAGCAGGTGCATCCGGGCGTGGACACCGCGCCGATGGAGATCATCGGCCGCATCAACCGCTGCGCGGCCCTGCTCCAGCAGGCCGAGGACGCCCCGCTGCGCCGGGCGGGCCTGACCCGCCCGGAGTTCGACCTGCTCGGCGCCCTGCGCCGCACCGGCCACGAGCTGACCCCCGGCGAGCTGGCCCGCGAGACCTTCTCCTCGGGCGCGGCGGTCACCAAGCGCCTGAAGCTGCTCCAGGAGCGCGCCCTGATCGACCGCCGCCCGGACACGCGTGACCGCCGCGTCACGCACGTCCGCCTTACCGACGCGGGCCGCGACCTCGTCGACGGGGTCCTGCCCGACCAGCTGGCGTACGAGACGACGGTGCTCGCGGGCCTGGCGGACGACGGCCAGGAGCGCCTCGGGGCCCTCCTGGGCGAGCTCCTCAGCCAGCTGGAGGGCCGCCTCGGCGTCCCGCGCGGCTGACCTGGGACCTGTCCGACGGGTCGGCCCTAGGGCCGGTAGCGCAGCGGATGGTCCTCCGGCACCTCCACCACCGCGATGCGCACGCCGTCGGGGTCGGCGATCCACATCTCGACGAGGCCCCAGGGCTCCTTGACCGGCGGCCGCAGGATCTGCACGCCGCGCGCGGCCAGCTCCGCGTGCGCGGCGGCTGCGTCCGCGACCTGGAGCCACAACTGCACGGCGGGCGAAGGAAGCTGTGTCGAGCGTCCCGAGACCTCCAGGAAGCCGCCGCCGAGGAAGTACACCGTGCCGCGCTCGGGCCCCGTGCCGAACTCGCGGTGGACGGCGAGGCCGAGGTCCGTGCCGTAGAAGGTCCGGGAGCGCTCCGGGTCGGTGGGGCGCAGGAGGATTCTGCTGCTGAGTACGTGCACCATGCGCCCGCACCTTAGTCCCGGGTTACGCTCGGCGGTGCGTGCCGGGGCTCAGGAGTCCGGCGCGCGACGGCACCGCAGCACCGGCAGATCGGAGACCCGCCCCCATGGCAACCGCCCCGCACCCGAGCACGCACGGCGACCTCACCTTCAGGGACGCCACCGAAGCCGACGCGGAGGCGCTGGTCGGGCTGATCGAGTCGGCGTACCGAGGCGACGACAGCCGTGCCGGTTGGACCACCGAGGCGGACATCCTCGAGGGCCGGCGCACCGACCCGCAGGGCGTCGTCGACGTCATCACCGCGCCCGACAGCAAGCTGCTCGCGGTGGAGCGCGACGGCCGGATCGTGGCCTGCTGCCAGCTCGAACACCGTGGGGACCACGTGTACTTCGGGATGTTCGCCGTCAGCCCGGCGCTCCAGGGCGCGGGGCTGGGCAAGGTGATCATGGCGGAGGCGGAGCGGACCGCGCGGGACACCTGGGGCGCCCGGGAGATGCACATGACCGTGATCTCCGTACGCGAGGAGCTCATCGCCTGGTACGAACGGCGCGGCTACCGCCGTACGGGAAAGATGAGCCCCTTCCCGTACGGCGACGAGCGCTTCGGCGTCCCGCAGCGCGACGACCTGGAATTCGAGCTCCTGGTGAAGCGGATCGGCTGAGCGGCCCGCCTCGGCGCGGCGGCGGCCCCGTGAGGCCCCGGCGCGGGGCCTCACGAGTCGCCTCAGGCGGTGAAACGTCCCGTCCGTTTGATGTCCGGGTAGTCCGTCGTCGCGCCGTCGAGCTGGAGCGCGCGCACCAGGCGCAGATCGTCCTGGGTGTTCACGACCCAGCCGATGATCCGCAGGTCGGCCTTGCGCGCGTGCTCGACGACCTCCAGGGTCAGCCGGCGGATGTTCAGCACCAGCGTGGCGGCGCCGACCGCGGTGGCGCGCTCCACCACGTCCACGCCGTAGCGGCTGGCGACGAGCGCGGTGCGCACGCCGGGGACGAGCCGGGCGATCTCGGCGATCGCCTCGTCGTGGAAGGAGAGCACTTCCACCCGGCCGACCAGGTCCCGCGCGTGCATGACGTCGGCGAGGGCGCGCGCCGCCGCCACGTCCTTGATCTCGGCCTGCAGCGGCGCCCGGACGGCGTCCAGGACCTCCTCGAAGACCGGGACGCGCTCGCCCAGGCCCGCGTCGAGCTCGCGCAGCTCGGCGAGGGTCTTCTCGGCGATGGGACCGCTGCCGTCGGTGGTGCGGCGCACGTCGGCGTCGTGCATGACGACGAGGGCGCCGTCCTTGCTCAGATGCAGGTCCAGTTCGATGACGTCCAGGCCCGCGGCTTGCGCGGCGACGAAGGATCGCAGGGTGTTCTCGGGTTCGGTGCCCATGACACCGCGATGCCCGATGGTGAGGAAGTTCAAGGTCACTCGCTTCCGTCGACGGCGGCTCGGCTCCGCGCGGTGCGGAGGCAGGGGACCGCGCGGCACGGCCGCAGCCTAATCGCCCGCCTCCACGATCGGATCGTTCCTGCGGGGCGAAGCGGAATCATCCGGTCTCGTGCCCACGATGCCCAGAATGAGTCCGGTGATGACGGCGGCGACCAGAACGGCGCGGGTGCTCAACGGTTCGGCGCTCCCTGTGGCGGGGACGGCTGACCCGGCCCGTCCTACCGCCGCGGGCACCGTGATCGCGAGCTGTCTCACCCGTGGGTGGGCGCGTCGGCCGGGGGTTGACCCGCGCGCCTGCGGGTGCGCCGCGCCAGCTCCTGGGCCTGTGCCGCGGCCTTGGCCTCGACGGCGTACGTGTCGACGTACTCCTGGCCCGAGAGTTCCAGGATCGCGTACATGATCTCGTCCGTGGCGGCCCGCAGCGCGGCGCGCTGGTCCTCCATGCCCGCGTACTTGGAGAAGTCGAGCGGCCTGCCGAAGCGCAGGGTGATCGGCACGACGCTCGGCACCCGGCGGCCCGCGGGCTGGGCCTCGAACGTGCCGATCATGGCGCAGGGGATCACGGGCGCGCCGGACCGCAGTGCCATCGCCGCCACGCCCACCCTGCCCTTGTACAGGCGCCCGTCGTGCGAGCGGGTGCCCTCGGGGAAGATGCCGAGCAGGCCGCCCCGGTCGAGCACGTCGAGCCCGGCCTCGACGGCGGCCTGCCCCGCGCCGTTGCCCGACCGGTCCACGGGGATCGCGCCGATGCCCCGGAAGAACGCGGCGGCGAGGCGTCCGCGCAGGCCCTTGCCCGTGAAGTACTCCTGCTTGGCGAGGAAGTTGATGCGCCGGCGCAGCGTCACGCCGAGCAGGAACTGGTCGCAGAACGACTGGTGGTTCCCCGCCACGATGGCCGCGCCCCGGGCCGGTACGTTGACCAGCCCCTCGATCCGCGGCCGGAACAGCCATCGCAGCAGCGGTATCAGGACGACACACCTGAAAACGGCATAGAACATTCCGCTGATCCCCTCCTCGACTTCCCCCGCGCCCGGGCACGCTAGCGGCCTTTCGCGGCGGAAGGGAGAAGGCGAATCGAGCCAGCGGAAGCGGTACGGGGAATGCGGCCGAAAAGCGCGTAGTTCATGGTGCGCTGAACAATTGGAGGGGTGAAAGGTTGGGGGTCGTAGCGCCCGTATACGAGCGAAAGTATGGCCTCTGAGCTGGAACGATGCAGGGAGGGGTGGCGCTCGGCGAGATGCTCTTCGCGTCACCGCGGTGAGGTTCTTCACGGTGTTCCGATCCGCCCGGCTCTGCTTTTCGGTTCGCATTCCCGGCGCGTTTTCCGGGGTGCGGGCCTTTCGCGCGTGGCCGTACTCGTGGATGTTGCCTCCGGGGCGATGCCGCGGTCTTGCGCGGGCGGCGGCCGCACCTCGCGGCGCGCGGGTCGCCCCGGGACGGGGGGTGTCCGCACGCCCGGAGCGGGAAACAGTGGGGGAGGTGGCCGCCCCGGCGCCGGACGACAGGAAAAACAGCGGCCCAGCGGAGGGTGGGCAGGATAATTTCCCGGATCCCCTCTTGTGACGGAGAAGCTCGCACACATACGCTGCTCATACGCGAGGTTCTCCCGTGGAGGATGGGACATGACGGAAATTCTTGTGCAGGCGGCGGCGGACAGCCCCGGGGCTTCCCGTGACGGGCGTGTGGTGGACCACCCGGCCTGGCCGGTGCTCAAGGGTGCCGTCGAGGAGATCAGGCCCTGGCAGTCCAAGGACGGCTCGATCGACTTCGAGCGCGAGGGCGCGCCGTCGAAGGCCGTGGCCGGACAGGCGGTCGACCGCCTCATAGCCTCGGTCGAGGAGCTGGCCCCGCTGCTCGCCCACGACGCCGCGTACCTCACGGCCCTGGTGGCCGATCTGCGCAAGTGGGCCCAAGACGGCTTCCAGGTGCCGGACTTCCTCGACTCGCTGCTCGCCTTCCACCCGGCGGCCCGCCGCGAGGACGGCCTCCAGCACCTCGTGCTCTTCCCCATGTACACGCAGAACGGCAATCCGGACCGCAACTTCGAAGCGGTCGTGCTGCGCATGGTGTGGCCCGAGTGGCTCGCCGACCTGGAGCGCACGCGCTACGACAACCCGCTGTTCTGCGGCATCACCTTCGAGGACTTCACGGCCGGTTACGACACCAACTCGGCCGTGCTCTTCCCCGAGACGATCGCCGTGCGCGAGGCCCCCGAGCGCTTCACCTGGGGCGGCATCTTCTGCGACCGCGAGGCCGCCCGCTTCCGCCGGGTCACCGAGGCCGCCGTGGACATCCTCGGCATCGAACTGCCGGACGACATCCGCGCCATGGTCGCCGACCAGGCCCGCTGCCAGGAGGCGTTCGTCCTGTGGGACATGGTCCACGACCGCACCCACAGCCACGGCGACCTGCCCTTCGACCCCTTCATGATCAAGCAGCGGCAGCCGTTCTGGATGTACGGCCTGGAGGAGCTGCGCTGTGACCTCACCGCCTTCAAGGAGGCCGTGAAGCTGGAGGCCGAGGGCGTGCCCCAGGCCCGTGACGTGCAGTACGCGGTGCTGTTCGACCGGATGTTCCGCTTCCCGGTCACCGGCGACCGCGTGCGCAACTACGACGGCGTCGGCGGCCAGCTGCTCTTCGCGTATCTGCACAAGCACGACGTCGTCCGCTGGACGGACAACAAGCTGAAGATCGACTGGGATCGTGCCCCGCAGATCACCAACCAGCTCTGCGCGGAGATCGAGACGCTCTACCGCGACGGCATCGACCGGCCCAAGCTCGTCCACTGGCTGGCCGGCTACCAGCTGGTTTCCTCCTATCTGGCCCCGCACCCCGGCTCGCGCTGGGCCAAGGGTCCGGAGGCCCTGGACACGTCGCTGCCGCCGCGCAAACTGGTCGACGACGTGCTTCCCGACGAATTTCCACTCAGCATGTTCTATGAGGCGCTCTCCAAGAAGCTCAAGCACGTGATCGCCTCCACCAAGGGGATCACTGCGGAGTCCGGCGCCGAGACGGTTGCCGCGTGAGCGGCCACAACAAGGAGGCGAGGGCCATGTCCGCACTCGACGGAGCCGTGATCGCGGTGGCGGGGGCCGCAGGGCCCGCGGGACGGGCCACCCTGCTCCGCCTGGCGGAGGCGGGGGCGACCGTGGTCGCGTCCGACGCCGACGCCTCGCGCCTGGCGGAGGCCGTGGACGCGGCGCGCTACGCGCACGGCGGCGCCACGGTCACCGGCGACACGGTCGACCTGCTCGACCTGGACGCCGCCCGTGCCTGGGCCGACCGCACGGAGAAGGAGTACGGCCGGATCGACGGCCTGGTGCACCTCGTCGGCGGCTGGCGCGGCAGCTCCTCCTTCGCCGACACCGACCTCGGCGACTGGGACGTCCTCGAAGACCTCCTGATCCGCACGGTGCAGCACACCTCGCTCGCCTTCCAGGGCGGCCTCCAGCGCGGCGGCAACGGCCGCTACCTGCTGATCAGCGCCGCGGGCGCCAGCAACCCGACCGCCGGGAACGCGGCGTACTCGGCGGCGAAGTCCGCAGCGGAGGCCTGGACGCTCGCGCTCGCCGACGCCTTCCGCAAGGAGGGGGGCGAGGACGGCCCGCAGGCCGCGGCTGCCATCCTGATCGTGAAGGCGCTGGTGCACGACGCGATGCGCGCGGAGCGCCCCAACGCGAAGTTCGCGGGCTTCACGGACGTCAAGGAGCTGGCCGAGGCCATCACCGGCGTCTGGGAGCGCCCCACATCGGAAGTGAACGGGAAACGTCTGTGGCTGACCGAGAAGCCGTGAACCCTCCGAAGACCGATGCCAAGCGGCATCACGACCCCGCCGTCCGCGGTTTCGCGAGCGACAACTACGCGGGCGCGCATCCGGAGATCATGGCCGCGCTCGCCCTCGCCAACGGCGGCCACCAGGTCTCCTACGGCGAGGACGAGTACACCGACCACCTCCAGCAGGTCATCCGCGGCCACTTCGGCGCGAGCGCCGAGGCGTTCCCCGTCTTCAACGGCACCGGGGCCAACGTCGTCGCTCTCCAGGCGGTCACCGACCGCTGGGGCGCGGTGATCTGTGCGGAGAGCGCGCACATCAACGTGGACGAGGGCGGCGCCCCCGAGCGCATGGGCGGTCTGAAGCTGCTCACCGTGCCGACGCCCGACGGCAAGCTCACCCCCGAGCTGATCGACCGGCAGGCGTTCGGCTGGGACGACGAGCACCGCGCGATGCCGCAGGTGGTCTCGTTCGCGCAGAACACCGAGCTGGGCACCGTGTACACGGTGGACGAGATACGCGCGATCGTCGAACACGCCCACGGGCTCGGCATGCTGGTGCACCTCGACGGCGCCCGCTTGGCCAACGCGGCGGCCACGCTCGACGTGCCGATGCGGGCGCTCACCAACGCCGTCGGCGTCGACATCCTCTCGCTGGGCGGCACGAAGAACGGCGCGTTGTTCGGTGAGGCCGTCGTCGTCCTCAACCGCGACGCGGTGCGCCACATGAAGCACCTGCGCAAGCTGTCCATGCAGCTCGCCTCCAAGATGCGCTTCGTCTCGGTGCAGTTCGAGGCCCTGCTCGCCAAGGACCTGTGGCTGCGCAACGCCCGGCAAGCCAACGAGATGGCCCAGCGCCTGGCCGAAGGCGTCCGCGCGGTGCACGGCGTGGAGATCCTCCATCCCGTGCAGGCCAACGCCGTGTTCGCGCGGCTGCCGCACGACGTCATCGAGCGCCTGCAGAAGCGGTTCCGCTTCTACTTCTGGGACGAGGCCGCGGGCGACGTCCGCTGGATGTGCTCCTTCGACACCACGGAGGACGACGTCGACGCCTTCGTGGCGGTGCTGAAGGAGGAGATGGCGCGCTAGTCGCGCCCGGAGCGCGCCGGTCCGCGCGCGGGCCTGTCGTGGGCGCGCGGGCCGAGCCCGTCCTGTGCAGGCCCTGCTTGTGCATGGGTATGCGGTCGATCGAAAAGTCATTGACCTTCGATCGGCCGCTTTCCTATGCTCGCGGCCCATGGAGCTGATCCAGGAGAACCCAGATCTGTCCGCCTACCTCGCGGCGGACGAGGCCATCGACCACACGCACCCCCTGGTCCGGGAGACCGCGGCGCGCCTGGCCGAGGACGCTGACAACTCATACGCATACGCGCGGGCGGCCTATGAATTCGTCCGCGACACCATCCCGCACTCCGCGGACGCCGGGGACCCGCGCGTGACGTGGCGCGCCTCCGACGTCCTGGAGCGGCGGACCGGCATCTGCCACGCCAAGGCGCACGCGCTCGCCGCGCTGCTCCGCGCCGAGGACATCCCCACGGCCCTGTGCTACCAGAGGCTCCTCCACGACGACGGCAGCGCCTTCGCGCTGCACGGCCTCGTCGCCGTGCGCTTCGACGGGGCCTGGCACCGCCAGGATCCGCGCGGCAACAAGCCCGGCGTGGACGCGCGGTTCTCCCTCAGGGGCGAGCGGCTGGCCTTCCCGGTGGACGCGGCCGCCGGGGAGGCCGACTACCCGACGCTGTACGCCGAGCCGAACCCGGTGGTGCTGGAGATCCTCAAGGCGGCCCCGGACCGCCCCTGGCTCTGGGAGAGGCTGCCGGAGGAGCTCCCCGCTACGCGGGACTGAAACATCGGATGTAGCGAGGAGGCGTGTTGCCCTCGGTACGCTGCGAGAGGCATGTGCGAGGCAAGGAGCCGGTAAGTCATCCGACCTATTCCTGTCGGATCGCTTGACGCGGCACGGTGTGGCCCCGATGCTGCGTACGCCGACTCACCCTGACCGCACCGCTGTTGGAGAGGCCCACGCCATGACTCCCCTCTCACGGCGCGCCTTCGTCGCAGGCGCCTCCGGAGCTCTCGTCGCTGCGGGCTCGCCCGTCGCCTGGGCCGCGTCCGCGGCCGCGCCCCGCGCGGACGCGCACGGCGCGCTGCTGCGGGACGCCGCCATGGTGTGGAAGCGGCTCCCGCGCAGCTGGCAGGAGGGGCCGTTCCTCGGCAACGGCTTCCTCGCCGCGCACGTGTACGCGCAGCCCGGCGAGGGCAACGTGCTGCGCTTCATGGTCAACCACGCGCACGTACAGGACCAGCGCGGCCAGTGGGAGGCCGCGATCGGTTACTCCCGGCTCGGCGTCGGCTACCTGACGCTCACCTTCGCCGGGACGGTCACCGGCGTCGACTGGCGCCTGGACCTGGACGACGCCGAACTCGCGGGCACCGTCACCACCACCCGGGGGAGCGTCGCCTTCTCCGCCCTGATCCTCAGCCACGAGGACGTCCTGCTGGTCTCGACGGAGCCGAGCGCGGGTGAGGAGGCCGCGGCCTGGGGGTTCACCGCGCTGCCCTCGCGCACCACCCGCACCGTCCGCGTCCCGCCCGAGTACACCGCCAACCCGGACCCCGCCACCGGCCCCGGCCACGTCGAGCAGCCCCTGCACGCGGGCGGCGGCTACACCACGGCCTGGCGCGAGCGCCGCTCCGGCACCGGGCGCCTCCTCGCCGCCACCATCGCGTACGGACACCCGGACTCCGCCGGCAGGGAACGGGCGCTCCGCGCGGTCGAGAAGGCGCTCGACGGCTCGGCCGAGGCGGCCGTGGCCCGCCACCGCGCCTGGTGGCACGCCTTCCACCGGCGCAGCTTCGTGTCCGTGCCCGACAAGAAGCTGCAGCGCTTCTACTGGATCCAGCTGTACAAGCTGGCGTGCGCGACCCGCGCCGAGGGGCCCGTCACCCCGGTCTTCGGTCCGTGGTTCCCGGAGACGGGCAACAACTGGACGAGCATCTGGTGGAACACCAACGTCCAGGTGACCTATCCGCTCGCCGACGTCTCCAACCACCGCGAACTCGACGCCATCACGCCGACGTTCGCCCGCGACCACGCCAACCTGGAGACCAACATCCGCCCGGAGCTGCGCGACGGCGACACCTACGCGCTGTGCCACCCCGGCGACTGGCGGCTGCGCTCCGGCCCGCGCTACGTCGGCGTGCCCGGCGTGAGCCCCAACGACCACACGGGCAACCTCATCTGGGCCCTGCACAACGCATGGGTCACCTACCGCCACCACATGGACGACGACGCCCTGCGGCACGTCATCCGCCCGGTCCTCGCCAAGGCGGTCCGCTACTACGCGCGCCACCTCACCGAGGGCTCCGACGGCCGTCTGCACCTGCCCGAGACCCGCTCGCCCGAGTACGCCAACGCCGCCGACTGCACCTACGACCTGTCGCTGCTGCGGTGGGGCGTCACGGCCCTGCTCGACTCCGTGCGGCGGCTGCGCCTGCGGGACCCGGACGAGAAGCGGTGGCGCGACATCCGTGACCGCCTCGTCCCGTACCACCGCGACCGGAACGGCGTCATGATCGGCGCCGGGGTCCCGCTCACCGAGTCCCACCGCCACTTCTCCCACCTGCTGTGGCTCCACCCGCTCCAGGAAGGCCTCGACCGGCGCAGCTTCGACCACTGGGCCGGGCGGCAGGACCGCTGGCACGGGTACAGCTACGCGGCGGCGGCCTCCATGGAGACGCTGTTCGGGGAGGCGGAGCGGGCCCTGCGCCACCTGCGGTTCTTCGTGGACGGCAACGTCACCGACAACTGCGCGCTCACGCCCAACACCATGTACCGCGAAGGCTCCAACTTCGCCCTGGAGAGCCCCATCGCCGCGGGCCGTTCCCTGCTCGACATGCTGACGCAGAGCCACGGGGGAGTGGTCAAGGTCTTCCCCGCCGTCTCCGGCACCTGGCGGGACGCGAGCCTCCAGCGGATCCGCGCGCAGGGCGCGTTCCTCGTCGACGCCTCGCGGCGCGCCGGGCGCACGGAGTGGATCCGGGTGCACAGCGAGGCCGGGGAGCCGCTGCGGCTGCGGCACGGCATCGCCGGGGAGGTCGACGTACGTGACGAGCGGGACCGCCGCCTGCCGTACCGGGGGAGCGACGTGATCAGTGTCCCGCTGCGGCGCGGGCAGACGGCACTGGTCACCCCGAAGGGCGCCCGCCCGACCCCGGGCCCGCGCGACGTGCCGGGCAACGCGACGGAACCGGCCTGGGGGCTGCCGTAGACATGCCGCGGGCCTGCGGCCGTCGTCCGGTGCGCACCGCCGTAGCGCCGGCCGTCGTCCCGGCGCGGCTCCGCCCCGAGCGGCCGTGGAGCGGAAGTACAGTGCAGTGAACTAATGGGTTCGTTATGCTGTACTTCCGCTGATGACGTCCGCGACCCGAGGCAGATCATGACGCTCACGCTCACCGTGTCCGACGAGGTGCGGGCGCTCGCGCCCGGCTTCACCCACATCGCCGTCGAGGCGTACGACCTCGTGAACGGCCCCAGTTCCGACGGCACGTCGGCCCTCCTCGACGACGCGGCCCGGCGCCTCGCCGCGCGCCTCGACGGCCGCGCCCCGCACGAGGACCCGCACATGGCGGACTGGCGCGGGGCCTACACGGACTTCGGCGCCAAGCCCTCGCGCACCCGGAACTCCGCCGAGGCCCTGGCCAAGAGGGCCCTCACCGACGCCGGGCTGCCGCGGATCAACACGCTGGTCGACGTCTACAACGCGATCAGCGTGGCGCATCTGGTCCCCGTCGGCGGCGAGGACCTGGACCACATCACGGGCGCCATGCGGCTCGTCCGCGCCACCGGGGACGAGGACTTCGTCACCATGGCCGGGGGCGAGCGGACCGTCGAGCACCCCGAAGCGGGTGAGGTCGTCTGGCGCGACGACGAGGGCGTGACCTGCCGCCGCTGGAACTGGCGGCAGGGCCCGCGCACCCGCCTCACCGAGCAGACCGTCAACGCGGTCTTCCTGCTCGAAGGCATGGGCCCGCACGCGGGCCTCGACGCGGCGGCCGCGGAGCTCGTCGAACTCCTGGAGAAGTTCAGCCCCGGCGCGCGGATCGTCGTCCACGAGCGGGCTGACCGGCCGCTCGGCTGAGGCGCGGCGGGCCGTTCGCCGCAGCGTCAGTGCGCCTCGGCGGCGCGGACCTCGGCCGGGGTCGGGGCCGTGCCGCCCAGGTGGGCAGGGAGCCACCAGGTGTCGTCCGGACCCTTGGGGCGGCCGGGGTAGGCGCGCTGCGCCGCTTCGAGGAGTTCCTGGCAGCGCTCGCGCAGGCGCCGCGTGATCGCGCCCGCGTACTGCTCCTTGGGCGCCTCCACGCGCTCGCCGACCCGAATCGTCACGGGCAGGTGCTGGCGCTTGAAGTTGCGCGGGTGGCCCTTCGTCCAGACCCGCTGCGTGCCCCACACCGCCATGGGGATCAGCGGGACGCCCGCCTCCTGGGCCAGGCGCGCGGCGCCCGTCTTGAACGACTTCAGGGTGAACGACTGCGAGATCGTCGCCTCGGGGAAGACGCCGATGATTTCCCCCGAGCGCAGCGAGTCCAGGGCGTGGGCATACGCCTGGTCGCCCTGCTTGCGGTCCACGGGAATGTGCTTCATTCCGCGCATCAGCGGACCGGAGATCTTGTGGCGGAACACCGACTCCTTCGCCATGAAGCGCACCAGGCGCTTCTGCGGCAGCGCCGCCAGGCCGTTGAAGACGAAGTCGAGATAGCTGATGTGATTGCTGACGAGGACCGCGCCACCCGTGCGCGGAATGTTCTCGGAACCCTTGCAGTCGATCTTCAGGTCCAGTGCCTTGAAGAAGGTCTTGGCGACACCGACGACCGGTCGGTACACGAGTTCTGCCATGGGTGGGGAGGCCCTTCATCTCTGCCGGAGGAGGAGGACCTTCGGCAGGTAACCAAGTTACGGATCCGTAGGTATACGGCTCCGCAGATCGTGCCCCAAGAACGAGCGACTGGCCAGCGCTAGTGCCCGTAGTGCGGGAGATTCTCGTCACGTCGGAATCTTTGAGCACGCGCGGGTGCTGAAGGGAATGAGGTATGTGCGCCCCCGGCCGGGGGCCGGACAGCGCCCGGGCGGGCGACGGAGAAGGGCGGGAGGCGCGGGTGACAGCGGCGCGCGGACACGACAGCGCACGGCGGCTGGACGCGGGGGACCTGGGCGGACCGCTCGGCGAGCGGGCCACGCTCGTGCAGTTCTCCAGCGCCTTCTGCCAGCCCTGCCGGGCGACCCGCAGGGTCCTCTCCGACGTCGCCGCCATGGTGCCCGGCGTCGCACACGTGGAGATCGACGCAGAGGGCGCCCTGGACCTCGTCCGGGAGCTGCGCATCGACAAGACGCCCACGGTGCTCGTCCTCGACCGCGCCGGGCGCGTGGTGCGGCGCGCGGCGGGACAGCCGCGCAAGGCCGACGTCATCGCCGCCCTCGGGGCGGCCGTATGAGGCGGGCCGCGGTCCCGGAAGGAGGTCCCGTGCTCCGGCCCGTGTTCCTGAGTGATCTTTACCGCGCCCGCAGGGCCTTGACTGCACCGGCCATCTATCGACAGCCTGCTGCCATGCCACCGGAGCTCCTTCTCTACGAGCGCGTCCACGTGGACCTCGCCCGTCATGCCAGTGCGCGCTGTTGGTCCTGCTGAGCAGCCACGGACCCGCTCGTACCTCCTGCAGAAGGACAACTCCATGACGGCTTCACCCGACCTCGACGTTCCCCAGCTCGCCGCGCCCGATCTGCTGCGCTCCGTCTTCCGGCGGCACGCGGCCGGGGTCGCGGTGATCACCGCGTGGGGCTCAGGCCCCGTCGGCTTCACCGCCACCTCGCTCACCTCGGTGTCCGCCGAGCCGCCCATGATCTCGTTCGGCATCGGCACCGGCGCCTCCAGCTGGCCCGCGATATCCCGGGCCGAGTACGTCGGCGTCCACGTCCTCGGCGAGCACCAGGAAGAGCTCGCCGCGACGTTCGCGCGCAGCGGCGCCGACCGCTTCGGCGCACCCACGCGCTGGTTCGAGGGGCCGCACGGCGTGCCCGTGCTCGACGGCGTCCTCGCCTGGCTGGTGTGCCGGGTCGTGGCGCGGGTGCCCGCGGGCGACCACCGGCTCGTGCTCGCGGAGGTGGTCGTCGGCGACCCCGCGGGGGCGGGTCGCCCGCTGCTGTACCACCAGGGGCGCTTCAACGCGCTGCGTGACTGAGAGTTCCCGATGACGCGGGGTGCGCGCGATTACGGAGCGTTGCGAAGGTCACAGTTCAAAGCGCTTGCTCAGCGGGAATGCAGTGGGTGTACTCATGAGTAATATTCCGGTTGGGGCGGGGGCCGCCCCGACCGGGATCCGCCGCTTGAGGCGCCTATGCTGCCTGCAAGAAGGCAGTGGCCCAGCCAAGGCAGCAGCCCAGTAATGACGATGCAGTAGGAGAGCCGGCGTGAGCTTGAGGATCGTTGTCTGTGTGAAGTACGTGCCCGACGCCACCGGCGATCGGCACTTCGCCGAGGACCTGACCGTCGACCGTGACGACGTGGACGGCCTCCTCTCGGAGCTCGACGAGTACGCGGTCGAGCAGGCCCTGCAGATCAAGGAGGCCGCGGACGGCGAGGCCGAGATCACGGTTCTGACCGTCGGCCCCGAGGACGCCAAGGACGCGCTGCGCAAGGCCCTGTCGATGGGCGCCGACAAGGCCGTCCACGTCGAGGACGACGACCTGCACGGCACGGACGTGATGGGCACCTCGCTGGTCCTGGCCAAGGCCGTCGAGAAGACGGGCTACGACCTCGTCATCGCCGGTATGGCCTCCACGGACGGCACCATGGGCGTGCTCCCGGCGATCCTCGCCGAGCGCCTGGGCGTCCCGCAGGTCACGCTGCTCTCCGAGGTCTCCGTCACGGACGGCGTCGTCAAGGGCCGCCGTGACGGCGACACCGCCTCCGAGCAGCTGGAGGCGTCCCTGCCGGCCGTCGTGTCCGTCACGGACCAGTCGGGCGAGGCCCGTTACCCCTCGTTCAAGGGCATCATGGCGGCCAAGAAGAAGCCGGTGGAGTCCCTGGACCTGGACGACCTGGACATCGACGCGGAAGAGGTCGGTCTCGAGGGCGCCTGGACCAAGGTCGACTCCGCCGCCGAGCGTCCCGCGCGCACCGCGGGCACGATCGTCAAGGACGAGGGCGAGGGCGGCAAGCAGCTCGCTGAGTTCCTCGCGGGCCAGAAGTTCATCTGAGCTTCAGCCACTCCCTCAACCGCCCCAACTTCTTCGTAACCGCAGGAGATTGAAGTCCCATGGCTGAAGTTCTCGTCTACGTCGACCACGTCGACGGAGCCGTCCGCAAGCCCACCCTGGAGCTGCTGACGCTCGCCCGCCGCCTCGGCGAGCCCGTCGCCGTCGCGCTCGGCGCCGGCGCCGAGGCCACCGCCGCCACGCTCGCCGAGCACGGCGCGGTCAAGGTCCTCACCGCCGACGCCCCCGAGTTCGCCGACTACCTCGTCGTGCCGAAGGTGGACGCGCTGCAGGCCGCGTACGACGCCGTGTCCCCGGTCGCCGTGCTCGTGCCGTCGTCCGCCGAGGGCAAGGAGATCGCCGCCCGCCTCGCGGTCCGCGTCGAGTCCGGCATCATCACCGACGCCATCGACCTGGAGGCCGGCGACGAGGGCCCGGTGGCCACGCAGTCCGTGTTCGCGGCCGCGTTCACCACCAAGTCCCGCATCGCCAAGGGCACCCCGGTCATCACCGTGAAGCCGAACTCGGCGCCGGTCGAGGCCGCCCCGGCCGCGGGCGCCGTCGAGGCCCTGGCCGTGTCGTTCTCCGCCCAGGCCACCGGCACCAAGGTCACCGCGCGCACGCCGCGCGAGTCGACCGGCCGCCCCGAGCTCACCGAGGCCGCGATCGTGGTCTCCGGCGGCCGCGGCGTCAACGGCGCGGAGAACTTCGCGATCATCGAGGCGCTCGCCGACTCGCTCGGTGCCGCCGTCGGCGCCTCGCGCGCCGCCGTCGACGCCGGCTGGTACCCGCACTCCAACCAGGTCGGCCAGACCGGCAAGTCCGTGTCGCCGCAGCTGTACATCGCCTCCGGCATCTCCGGCGCGATCCAGCACCGCGCGGGCATGCAGACGTCGAAGACCATCGTGGCCGTCAACAAGGACGCCGAGGCCCCGATCTTCGACCTCGTCGACTACGGCGTGGTCGGCGACCTCTTCGAGGTCGTCCCGCAGCTCACCGAAGAGGTCAAGTCCCGCAAGGGCTGAGCTGTTCGACCTCACGAGGCCCCTGGTTCCGCCGCGCGCGGGGCCGGGGGCCTCGTGCGTCACAGCGTCAGGCTCGCCTGCACCGGCAGGTGGTCGCTCGGGAACTGCCCGTCCAGGGAGAAGACGTTGACGGCCGCCGCGTGCACGCGCGCGGCCGGAGTCGCCAGGATCCAGTCGATGCGGTCGCCGTCCGGCACGAGCGGCTTGTAGCCGTGGAAGGTCGCGTACTGCTTGCCGCGTTCGTCGGCCGCGTCCCAGGTGTCGACGAGCCCCGCCTCGAGCAGCGTCTCGTACACCGAGTTCTTGTGGGCCGCGACGTTGAAGTCGCCGGTGACGACCTTCGGCACGGTGCGGTCGAGGGCGGAGAGGCGGTCGGAGATCAGATGCGCGGCCCGCGTGCGCGCGTACTGACTGTGGTTGTCCAGATGGGTGTTGAGGAAGTAGAACTCGCGCTCCGTGCGCCGGTCGTGGAAGCGCACCCAGGTGACCATGCGGATGGAGCCGCCGCCCCAGGTGTTGGAGCCGATCACCTCCGGGGTGTCGGAGAGCCAGAAGTGTTCGTACGCGACGGGCGTCAGCCTGCGCCTGTCGTAGTAGACGGTCATGAACTCGTCGCGGCTGCCGCCCGCGCGGCCCGTGCCGATCCAGGCGTAGTGCGGGCCCAGGTCCTCGGCGATGTCCTGCACCTGCTGGTAGAGGCCCTCCTGGGTGCCGATGACGTGGGGCCGCGCCCGGTGCAGGAGCTCGCGGGTCACCGGGCGGCGCTCCGGCCACGCGTTCGGCGGCGTGGGGCTCGCGTAGCGCAGGTTGAAGGTCATGACCTCCAGACGGCGGCCCGGGCGCTCCGCGGCGTGCGCGGGCGCGGTGGCGAGCGCGGTGGCGAGCAGCGGGACCGTGACGGCCGTCGCGGTGGCCACGGCCGTACGCAGGCCGGAGCGGCGGGTCACGGGTGTGTCGGTCGGCACGCGTTCTCCTTCGGTCGGTCGCGGCGCGGCGCTGTCGGGCTCCGAGCGGGCCCGGGCCGTGCGGAAAGGGCCCATCGGAGTGTGGAAGCACCATCTGAGACAGGCGTGAACGCCCGGGGTCCGGTACACGAGAAGGTGTTGACCAGTGGGAAGGTACACGGATAACTTCGCCATACGGATTCCTGATTCCGTGAAGCGGAAGATTAGATGGACGGTTCAATGGCGTCCCCGCCATGGAACACCGTGAGCACGGAACGCCGCACTATGAATGTGGAGGGTGCACGGATGGGTCAGCAGGAAAAGGTGGCGACGAGTCTCGCGGGCGCCGTCAGCGAGCGGATCAGCGCCTCGCTCACGCCGGTGGACGAGGAGCTGGAGCGCCGCTACCCCGGAGACCCCGGCACCCGCCAGCCCGTCCACACCGTGTACGTGCCCGGCGAGCTCTTCGCCGCCGACACCATCCGCTCCTGGGGCGACCGGGCGCTCGCCGCGCTCGACGAGCACGCGCCGGACGCCGCCTCCTTCGCCGCCGCCCTCGGCCTCGCCGACGACCTCGCCGAGCCGGTCTACGCGCGCGTGCGGGCCAAGCTGGAGCGTGAGCCCGTGGAAGACCTGCGCGTCGACTTCGAGGACGGCTACGGCGGGCGCACGGACGCCGACGAGGACACCCACGCGGCGCGCGCGGCCCGGCTGATCGCCGAGACGTACGCGCACGGCACCGCCGGGAACACGGCCCCCTACCTGGGCATCCGCATGAAGTGCATGGAGGCCGCCGTGCGGGACCGCGGCATCCGCACCCTCGACGTCTTCCTCTCCGGCCTCATGGAGGCGGGCGGCCTGCCCGACGGGCTCGTCCTGACGCTGCCGAAGGTGACGTATCCGCAGCAGGTCACCGCGATGGTGCGGCTCCTGGAGGAGTTCGAGAAGGCGCGCGGCCTCGCCCCCGGCCGGATCGGCTTCGAGATCCAGATCGAGACCAGCCAGTCGATCCTCGCCGCCGACGGCACCGCGACCGTCGCCCGCATGATCGACGCCGCCGAGGGCCGCGCCACCGGCCTGCACTACGGCACCTTCGACTACAGCGCCTGCCTCGGCGTGTCCGCCGCCTACCAGGCGAGCGACCACCCGGCCGCCGACCACGCCAAGGCGATCATGCAGGTCGCGGCCGCGGGCACGGGCGTACGCGTCTGTGACGGCTCCACCAACGTCCTGCCGGTCGGCCCCACGGCGAAGGTCCACGACGCCTGGCGGCTGCACTACGGCCTCACCCGGCGCGCCCTGGCCCGCGCCTACTACCAGGGCTGGGACATGCACCCCGGCCACATCCCCACCCGTTACGCCGCCGTGTTCGCTTTCTATCGCGAGGGCTTCGAGCAGGCCGCCGCCCGCCTCGCCGCGTACGCCAGCCGGACCGCGGGCGACATCGCGGACGAGCCCGCCACCGCCAAGGCCCTCGCCGGGTATCTGCTGCGCGGCCTGGACTGCGGCGCGCTCGACACCGCCGAGGTCACCCGGCTCACCGGGCTCACACCGGCCGGGCTCCAGACCTACGCGGGGCCGCGCCGGGGCGACCTGACGCCGTCGGCCAAGTAGCGCTCCGCCGCGCTCAGTCCGCGGGCGCCAGCTCCCCCGAGCCCCGGGTGATCAGGCGCGTCGGAAGCTCCACCCGCTCGGGCGGACCCGACGCGCCGTCCAGCTGCCGGAAGAGGCGCTCCGCCGCCGTGCGGCCGAGCTGGGCCGCGTCCTGGGCGACCACCGTGACCCCGGGGCGGAGCAGGTCCGCCAGCTCGATGTCGTCGAAGCCGACCAGGGCCACGGGGCGGGGGAGCCCCGCGAGGACGCGGACGACGGTGACCGTCACGCGGTTGTTGCCCGCGAAGATCGCGGTGACGGGAGCCGGGCCCGCCAGCATCGTCTCGGCGGCGCGGGCGACGCGCTCGGGGTGCGTGAGGCCGAGGGACACCCAGGACTCGTCGACGTCGATGCCCGCGTCCGCCATCGCCGTGCGGTAGCCCCGCAGGCGCTCTATGGCGGTGTGGATGCGCGGCTGGTCACCGATGAACCCGATGCGGCGGTGGCCGTGCGCGATCAGGTGCGCGACGCCGTCCCGCGCGCCGCCGAAGCTGTCGGAGAGGACCACGTCCGCGTCGATCCGCCCCGGCGGCCGGTCCACGAACACCGTGGCGACGCCCGCGGCGATCTCCGGCTCCAGATAGCGGTGGTCGTCGCCCGCGGGGATCACCACGAGACCGTCGACGCGCCGCGCGCACAGCGCGAGCACCAACTCCTGCTCGCGGTCCGGGTCCTCGGCGCTCGAACCGTTGATGAGCAGCGCCCCGTGCGCCCGCGCCACTTCTTCGACCGCGCGGCTCAGCGGGCCGTAGAACGGGTCGGCCAGGTCCTCCAGGACGAGGCCGATGCTGGCCGTGCGGCCCTTGCGCAGTACCCGCGCGCTGTCGTTGCGCCGGAAGCCGAGGGCGTCGATGGCCTCCTGGACGCGCCGCTCGGTGTCGGGCGTGACCCCCGGCTCGCCGTTCACCACGCGGGAGACCGTCTTGAGGCCCACGCCCGCGCGGGCGGCGACGTCCTTCATGGTCGGCCGGTTGCCGTAGCGGCTCCTGGGGTCCGCGGGGTCCGAACTGCCGTCGGGGCGGCGGTGGGAGACGGGGGTGCGGGCGGTCTCTGCCACGGTGCGCTGTCCTGTCTGTCGTCCACTACGGGGCTGTGCTGCGCGGGTCGCGGACCCAGTCTGCGTAACGGAGGCCGGTTCGCGTGCGGAAGTTCAGGTTTCCACTGTGTACGGGCTCATATGACGTCCACTATGTATACGGGGGGTTGGATGTCCGGTGTTTACCCGGGGGTAGCGTGCTGCGCTGCCGATGTGGGGGTCGCGGTTCCGGCGGTGGGCGCAAGGGCTCGCCGTGTGGCATCGAGCATAGAACCTGGACAACGTTGTCAGAAGCACGAGAGACTGTCCCTCCGCACTCTCCGGCCTGCCCTTTCACCAGGAGATCTGACAGTGATGCCCACGGACCTCGTCGCCGCACTCGACATCGGCGGCACCAAGATCGCCGGAGCCCTGGTGGACGGCCGCGGCCGGATCCTGCTGCGCACCCAGCGGCCGACGCCCGCGCGCGAGGACGGCGACACCGTGATGCGGGCGGTCCGGGACGTGCTCGGCGAGCTCGCGGCGGGGGAGCCGTGGGCCCAGGTGCGCGCCGTCGGCATCGGCAGCGCGGGCCCCGTGGACGCCTCTGCGGGCACGGTCAGCCCCGTCAACGTGCCCGGCTGGCGCGGCTATCCCCTGGTGGAGCGGGTGCGCGCCGCCACCGACGGCCTGCCGGTGGAACTGGTGGGCGACGGCGTGGCCATGACGGCCGCCGAGCACTGGCAAGGTGCCGCCCGGGGCCACGACAACGCCCTGTGCATGGTGGTGTCCACCGGCGTCGGCGGCGGCCTGATCCTGGGCGGCTCGCTGCACCCGGGCCCCACCGGCAACGCGGGCCACATCGGCCACATCTGTGTCGACCTGGACGGCGACCCGTGTCCCTGCGGCGCCCGCGGCTGTGTCGAGCGGATAGCGAGCGGCCCGAACATCGCCCGGCGCGCCCTGGAGGCGGGCTGGCGGCCGGGCCCGGACGGCGACACCTCGGCGGCGGCCGTGGCGCTCGCGGCCCGTGCGGGCGACCCCGTCGCCACGGCGTCCTTCGACCGGGCCGCCCAGGCGCTCGCGGCCGGCATCGCCGCCACCGCCACCCTCGTCGAGATCGACATCGCGGTGATCGGCGGGGGCGTGGCGATGGCGGGCGACGTCCTGTTCGCGCCGCTGCGCCGCGCCCTGCGGGACTACGCCGCGCTGTCCTTCGTACGCCAACTGACGGTCGCCCCGGCCCTGATGGGCACGGACGCGGGTCTGGTGGGCGCGGCGGCGGCCGCGCTGCGGGCCTTCCCCGACCCGGCGGTGCCGCGGCTGCGGTCGGCCGTCAACGGCTGAGCGGACCGGAGCCCGGTCGCGCCGCGTGACCGGGCTCCGGCGCCTGGCGGGTCGCTCAGCAGCTGAGTACCGGCTCCGCCCAGTCCGCGTGGTCGGAGTCGATGCCGTCGCCGCCGTCGGTGACGACGAGGCGCACCACCTCGGCGCCGCTGACGTCGGCGGAAACGGTCCGCGCGGGCGTCTGGTTGGTGAGGACGCCGGTCGACGCGGCCTTCTCGCCGTCGGCCCAGACCTCGAAGGCGACGGTGCCCTTGAGGAGCTTCTCGTCGTCGAGGCCGACCTGCGCGGTCAGCCGTTCGCAGGCGCCGCCCGCGTAGTAGGCGACGTCGCTCTCGGCGTGGACGCCGAGCCCCTTGGCGTACACCTTGCCGTCGATGGTGAGCGGATTGCCGTCGCCCGCCCGGCTCTCGCCGTTGCTGGTGTCCTTCTCGACGGGGCCCCAGCCGTTGGTGGTGGAGATCCACGGCAGGTCGCTCAGCGCGGAGCGGCCCGCCGGAGGCGCGGTCACCACCTGGGCCGTCAGGGGCAGCGCGCTCTCGACCTGGCGGCCGCCCGGGCCGCGGTGGGTCGCCTTGAGGCCGAGGGCGTACGCGCCGGTGGGCGTGCCCGCGGGCGCCGTCACGGTCCAGGAGGTGGTGAGGGCCTTGCCGGTGGGCAGGCCCGCCGTACTCGTGGGTGACGTCGCCTTGACCTGCCAGCCCGCGGGGCCGCTGAGGCGCACGCGGACGTCGCGCGCGGGGGTGCGGCCGAGGTTGGTGACACGGGTGGTGAGCTTGTCGGGCTTGCCCGCCTCGACCAACGCGCCTGTGTCGAGGCCGAGTTCGACGGCCGGGGGCTTGTCGGCCCACGTGCCGTCGGCGGCGACGCGCACCAGGACGGTGCCGTGCGCGGGCACGGTCGCGGAGATGGCCCCCGCGGTGTTGAAGCTCTCGTGCTTCCACAGGTCGCGCAGCGTGTAGCCGGAGGCCTTCGGCAGGCCGACGGCCCCCGCGGTCGTGGCGACGCGCTGCGGGCTCCCGGTCTCGTTGAACAGCGCGACCGCGCGGCTGCCGTCCTTCATCTCCTTGGCGACGACCCAGCGCCCGCCGGTGGACGAGACGACGGCGCCCTGCTTGCCGAGCGGGTCCTGGTCGACGGCGACGACTTCCTTGTTGCCGAGGATCTCGAAGGTCTGGGGCGAGACCTTGCGCAGGTCGGAGCCGATGAGCAGCGGTGCGGCCATGATCGACCACATGGAGAAGTGCGTGCGGTACTCGGTGTCGGTCATGCCGCCGTTGCCGACTTCGAGCATGTCCGGGTCGTTCCAGCGGCCGGGGCCCGCGTAGCGCGCGAGCGGCAGGTTCCGCTTCATGATGGAGAGCATGGAGTTCCAGTTGTCGCTGATGTCGCCCGTCGTGCGCCACAGGTGGCCGACGTCGGAGGCCCACTCCCAGGGCTTGTTCTCGCCCCACTCGCAGATGCTGTAGACGATGGGGCGTCCCGTGCTCTCGGACGCGGCCTTGAGCGCGTCGCGCATGGCGATGTAGCGCTCCTTGGCGTCCACGCCCTGGTTATTGCAGTTGTCGTACTTGAGGTAGTCGACGCCCCACTCCGCGAACTGCCGGGCGTCGCTGCGCTCGTGGCCGAGCGCTCCGGGAAAGCCCGCCTGGTTGCAGGTCTTGGTGCCCGCGCTGGTGTAGATGCCGAGCTTGAGGCCCTTGCCGTGCACGTAGTCGGCGACGGCCTTGATGCCGCCCGGGAACCTCTGGGGGTCGGGCACGAGCTTGCCGTGCGCGTCGCGCTGCGGCAGGGCCCAGCAGTCGTCGAGGTTGACGTACTGGTAGCCCGCGTCCTTGAGGCCCTTGGACACGAAGAGGTCAGCGATCCCCTTGACCATCGCCTCGTCGAACTCGGCGCGGCAGTGGGTGGCGTTCCAGTTGTTGAAGCCCATCGGCGGGGTCGGCGCGAGGCCGTCGGGCAGCCGGGGCCCGTCGGCGTCCGCGGTCCGTGCGGACTGTGCGGCCTGCGGGCCCGGTGCCGCGCCCGCCGCGGCGGGCGCGGCGAGCCCCGCCGCGCAGAGCAGCGCCGCGGTGAGGGATCCGACCACTCTTCGGCGGGATGTGCGGGTGGGAAGGTGACGCATCGTTACGTTCCTCCGTACTCGCGGAAGATGGGATGTCTCCATGTCCGAGTCAGTGGTGCGCGCTTACGGTAGAGCGTGTTGAAGTCTGTTGGAAGAGGAGGGGTAACGGTTCGAGCATCTGGCGTCAGAACCCTTGACGGCGGGGGGTCTTGGGAGTGAGATCCAAGCCTTGCGTTCGGTTGTGTTGGGTTGCACCCCGAGGAGGGGGACATGGCACAGTCAGATTTCACCGGGTCCCACGGTCCGACCGCCCCCCGGAATGTGAATGGACATCCGATGTCCCGCCGGACCCTCCTGCGCGGTACCGCCCTCGGCGCCGGGGCGGTGACGCTCCCCGCCCTGCTCACCGCCTGCGGCGACGGGCCCGGCGGCGACAAGAACGAGGTGACGGTGGGCTCCAACGCGTCGGACGCCGTGCCCAAGGCGGCCTTCGCGCAGGCCTTCAAGGCGTACGAGAAGGAGAGCGACAAGCGCGTCGAGGTCAACACCACAGAGCACAACGAATTCCAGCAGAACATCACGCGCTATCTGCAAGGGTCACCCGACAACGTCTTCATGTGGTTCGCCGGTTACCGCATGCAGTACTTCGCCGAGAAGGGCCTGCTGGTCGAGATCAGCGACGTGTGGAAGGGCTTCCAGGGCTTCTCCCAGGCGCTGAAGGACCAGTCCACGCACGACGGGAAGCAGTACTTCGTGCCGTACTACTACTACCCGTGGGCGGTCTTCCACCGGAAGAGCCTCTTCGAGAAGCAGGGGTACGAACAGGCCGGGAACTGGGACCAGTTCATCGCGCTCGCCAAGAAGATGCACAAGGACGGCACTCCCGTCGCCTTCTGCGACAAGGACGGCTGGCCGGCGATGGGCACCTTCGACTACATCGACCTGCGGCTCAACGGCTACGACTTCCACAAGCGCCTGATGGCGGGCGAGGAGGCGTGGACCGACCGGAAGGTCAAGATGGTCTTCGACCTGTGGCGCGAACTCATGCCGTACTACCAGAAGGGCGCCCTCGGCCGGACCTGGGAGGAGGCCGGACAGGGCCTCCAGCGCCGCAGGACCGGCATGGCGGTGTTCGGCATGCCGCACCCCGGCAGCCAGTTCCCGGAGGGCGAGCGCGGCGACATCGACTTCTTTCCCTTCCCCGAGATCGACCCGCAGTACGGCCAGGACGCCGTGGAGGCCCCCATCGACGGATTCCTCATCCCGAAGAAGTCGAGGAACGTGGAAGCCGCCAAGGACTTCATGAAGTGGCTCGGCACGGCGGAGGCCGAGGACGTCTATCTCAAGGGCGACCCGAACAACGTCGCCGTCAACGAGGACGCGGACACGAGCAAGTACAGCCCGTTGCAGAAGAAATCCGCCGAACTGGTCTCCAAGGCGAAACAGATCTCCCAGTTCCTGGACCGCGACACCCGCCCCGACTTCGCGCAGACCGTCATGATCAAGGCGCTGCAGGACTTCATCGACGACCCCAAGGACGTCGACGGCCTGTGCCACAGGATCGAACGGCAGAAGAAGGACATCTTCTCCACGTCCGTGAGCTGATTCAGGGGAGCGCACTCCGTGCCGCAGAACACCGCGCGGCGCGCCGGACGGCGTACGACACGGCGCTTCACCCGCCGCGACATCGCCGTCCTCGGCGCGCTCTTGGGCCTGCCCGTCCTGCTGGACGTCCTCATCGTCTGGGGACCCGCCCTCGCCTCCGTCGGCCTGTCCTTCACGTCCTGGGACGGCATCGGGGACCTCCACTGGGTGGGCGGCGACAACTACGAGAACCTGGTCCAGGACTATCCCGCGTTCTGGCCCGCCGTCCGCCACAACCTGCTGTGGACCGCCTTCCTCGGACTCGTCGCGACGCCCTTCGGGCTCCTCCTCGCGGTCCTCATCGACCGGGGCGTCCGCTTCAGCCGCTTCTACCAGTCCGTGCTCTACATGCCGGTCGTGCTCTCGCTCGCCGTCGTCGGCTTCATGGCGCAACTGCTGCTCGGCACCGACCAGGGCGTGGTCAACACCATCCTCGGCAACGAGCAGGACCCCGTCGACTGGCTCGGCGACTCCGACATCAACCTGTGGATGATGATGCTCGCCGCGAGCTGGCGGCACACCGGCTACGTGATGATCCTGTACCTGGCCGGGCTGAAGTCCGTCGACCCCGAGCTGAAGGAGGCCGCGGCGATCGACGGCGCGAACGAACGCCAGACCTTCTTCCGCGTCACCTTCCCCACCCTGCGCCCCGTCAACGTCATCGTGGGTGTCATCACGGTCATCGAAGCGCTGCGTGCCTTCGACATCGTCTACGCGGTGAACAAGGGCCGCAACGGCCTGGAACTGCTCTCCGTCCTCATCACCGACAACATCATCGGGGAGGCCAGCCGCATCGGCTTCGGCTCGGCCATCGCGGTCGTCCTGCTCGGCGTCTCGCTGGGCTTCGTCGTGACGTTCCTGGTCCAGGAGCTGAGAGGAGCGCGCGAGAAATGACCGCGGACCTGAAGTCCACGACCCGGGACGGCGCCGTGACGCCGACCCTCCGGGGCGCCGCGCCGCACCCCCGCCCGCGCCGGGGCAGATTCGGCGTCCACATCTTCCTGTCGGCGGTCTGCCTGGCGTTCGTCGCCCCGCTGCTCCTCGCCGTCTACGCCAGCCTGCGCCCGTACGAGGAGACCGCCCGGGACGGCTACTTCTCCTGGCCGGACACGCTGTCCTTCGCCTACTACCGCGAGGCCTACACCGCCTCCGGCATGGGCAAGTACTTCACCAACACGCTGATCATCGCCGTGCCCGCGGTGCTCGTCACGCTGTTCCTCGCGGCCTTCGTCGCCTTCGCGGTCTCCCGCCTGAACATCCGCGGCGGCCTCGCGCTGCTGATGTTCTTCACGGCGGGCAACCTGCTCCCGCCGCAGGTCCTCGTGACCCCGCTCTACGTCCTCTTCCTGAAGATCGACCTGCCCTGGTGGATGTCCGACTCGATGACCCTCTACGACTCGTACTGGGCGGTCATCGTCGTCAACATCGGCTTCCAGGTGGGCTTCTGCGTCTTCGTCCTCGCCAATTTCATGCGCACCCTGCCCAAGGAGATCCTGGAGGCCGCGGTCGTCGACGGGGCCGGGGTGTGGACCCAGTTCTGGCGCATCACCCTGCCGCTGTGCCGCCCGGCCCTCGCGGCCCTGGCCACCCTCGAATTCACCTGGATCTACAACGACTTCCTCTGGGCCCTCATCTTCATCTCCAACCCCGACAAGCTCCCCATCACCTCGTCCCTGAACAACCTCCGCGGCCAGTTCTTCACCGACTACAACCTCCTCGCGGCAGGCTCCGTCCTGGTCGCCCTCCCGACGATCCTGGTGTTCCTCCTCCTGCAACGCCACTTCATCGCGGGGCTGACCTTGGGATCGAGCAAGGGCTGAGGCCGACCTGGTGCTTGAGGCGTCGGTGGCGAGCTGACCGGCCGGGCGAGCGGGCTACCGTCGGCGCCGGACGAAGAACCAGACGCGGAGGGCCGCCAGGCCGAGAACCACGACCCCGGCCGTGATCCGCAGCCACGGAGGGATGGCTCCCGCTTCGGGGAGGAAGAGGGCCAGGGAGTTCACGGGGGGCGTCCTCGTCTCGGTCGCGGCTCGTGCGAGCCCATGGTCCCTGATGCGTACGACAGCGTCGACGCGGGCAGGCGGCTCAGCCAGCCCCTGACACCCCCTGACCCCGAGGTCGAACCGGAGGCCGAAGCCGCGGGGGTGACCGCCGTCCGGGTCAGGCGTGGACGGCGGCCACCGTCAGGGGGCGGACCGGCCGCGGGGGGCCGGGGCGGGGTCCGGCTTGGTGGGGGTTTCGGTCCAGATCCGGGCCGCGAGGGCGTCCACCTCGGCCTGGGGCAGGCCCGCCCGCACCGTGATCACGCCCTTCGTTCCGTCGGGGAACACCGCCTCCCGCATCTCCACGCCCAACCGGCCAGGCACAGGCTCGTCAGCCATGACATCCCTCTCGACGACTGGACCTCCACGACTACCACGAAGATCCCGCCGGGGTGAGGAGGCGTTTCACCGGGCGTGGCGGTCCGGCACCGGCCCTACTTCAGGTGCCGGTCGAAGAAGCGGCCCCCGTCCTCCATCTCGAACCACGGGGTGCCGGTGTGCCCGCCCGTATTGGCGTGCAGCGTCTTCTCCTCGGTGCCGAAGGCGTCGAACAGGTCCAGGGCCCGCTGCCGGGGGTTGCCCTCGTCGTCCCACTGCAACAGGAGCAGCAGCGGAACGGTGACCTGCCGGGCCTCCTCGCGCTGGGCGCGGGGCACGTAACCCCCGGCGAAGAGACCGGCGGCCGCGATGCGCGGCTCGGTCACCGCGAGGCGGATGCCGAGGGCGGTCCACCCCGAGTACCCGACCGGGCCGCCGATCCCGGGCAGCTGGAGGAGGGCGTCCAGGGTGGTCCGCCATTCCGGAGCCGCCTGGGCGACGAGCGGGCCGACCAAGGACTCGAAGATGTCGTCGACCGGCTCACCGGCCCGCATCGCCCGGCGCAGGTCGGCTCGGGCCCGCTCGTCGGATGCGGAGCGGGGCCTTTCCCCGCACCCGGCGGCATCGATGGTGGCCACCGCGTAGCCCTGCGCGGCGGAGTGCCGGGCGCGGGCCACCAGCCGCGGTTCCTTCTTGGGCAGGCCGTTGTTGTGGGCCATCAGGATCAGCGGGGCCGGTGCGGCGGACTCGGGTGTCCACAGGGTGCCGGGGATCTCGCCGAGGGTGAACTCGCGCTCGAGGACGCCGTCGTCGAGGCGCTGTTCGGAAGTGATGTGCATGGTCGTGCCTTTCGGGAGTGCGCTGGATCGGCGCTCCCGGACGACCTACCGCCCGACCGTGACCCCGGAGGGGAGCACCCATGTCGATACGTTCACGGGTACCACCTCCTCACTCTCTCGCACGGCCTCCGGAAACGTAGCAGCGGCCGCGATGGCCAGCCAACGGGTTTTCGCCGGGGCCGCTGTCAGGGCGTGGGCGACGCCTGCTTGAAGACCTCGTAGACAGCGAGGTAGTTGTGCTCGCCGTAGCCCTGGCGTATCGCGCGTTCGGCGACCTCGTGCATCAGCCGGGGCAGATCGGTGTGGACGCCCTGTTCCGCGCTGGCTCGCGTGATGTGTTCCAGGGCGTTCGCGTTCATGACCAGCGTGCCGAGCTCGCCGGGGTAGTCGGCCTCGTCCAGGGCGGGCGCGTACCGGGCGAGCATCGGGTCGACGACCGTGGGTGCGAACCAGCCGAGTGCGAGCTTCGAGAAGTCGACCGCGGACACCCCGGCGGAGCCGACCAGGGCGGAGGCCTGGAGGAAACCGTTGACGCTCGCGTACATCATGTGCAGCAGGGCCGTGTTGTACAGGACGGCCAGGGCCGGGTCCGTGCCGAGGAAGCGCGGGTCGCCGAGGCTCGCGAGGGGCGCCCGGTGCTCGTCGAAGACGGCGTGGTCGCCGCTGTACAGGAACACCGCGTCGGGCCGCCCGACCAGCGGCGGCGGCACCATGACGGCACCGTCGAGATAGCCGGCGCCCAGCTCGGCCGCCCAGGTGACGGCCGCGCGGACCTCTTGCGGTGTACCGGAGTTGAGGTTCACCAGGGCCCGGCCCCGCAGGGCGTCGTGGGCGGGGGCGAAGACCTCGTACATCGTGTCGTAGGTGTTGAGGCACATGAGGGTGACGGGGCTCGCGGACACCGCGTCCGCGATGCTCCCGGCGAGCCGCGCGCCCTGGGCGACGAGGCCGCTCGCCCGTTCCGGGGTGCGGTTCCAGACGGTCGTGGGGTGGCCCTTGGCCAGGAGGACCTCGGCGAGGACCAGGCCCATGGGGCCGAGGCCGACGACGGAGACGGGGGCCGCGGGAGTCGTGCTTGCTGATGTTTCGTGGTTCGTCATGCGGCCTAGACTGCTCTCTCACATCGATGTGAGAGTCAACGGACGTGGTGGTGATCACATGCGCATGGGTGAGTTCTCCCGGCGGACCGGCGTCAGCCAGCGGCTGTTGCGCTACTACGAGGAGCAGGGCCTGCTCGCTCCCGCGCGGCGCCCGAGCGGATACCGCGAGTACACGGAAGAGGACGTGGTCACCGTGCGCGGCATCCGTGTCCTGCTGGCCGCGGGCCTCAACACGGCCACCATCGCTGAGCTGTTGCCCTGCATGATCGACGACGACGGGGCGCTCGCCCCCGGCTGTTCCGGGATGCTGCCGGACCTCACCAAGGAGCGCGACCGCATCGACGAGGCCGTCGCCGGTCTGCTCGCCGCGCGTGCCCGTCTCGACGGGATCATCAACGCGACGGTGCCGGGCGCGCCGGCCGACCCGGACGCCTGTTACGCGGGCGTCGCGCCGGGCCCCGTGTGACGTGTGTGCTCTCCGTGGTGCCGGGGCCCGAGGGGGCGGCGAATCGCGGGTGGGGCGGGGGTGTGCCACGGTGGAGACGCACTCCGGCTCGGGCACAGGCCCCGACCAGCAGGGAGAGGAGCCCGCATGTCCTCGAAGCGACGCCGTAAGAAGAAGGCCCGCCGCAAGCTCGCGGCCAACCACGGAAAGCGTCCGCAGTCCTGACCCGGCCGGGGCGGCTCCGGGCCGCCCCCGCCCGGTCCGACGGCTACGTGCCGGGCCCCGGCTGCTCCAGCGCCTCGCGCACCGACGCCACCGGCTCGAGAATCACCCGCAGGCCGGTGATGCCCATGACGCGCAGCGCCATCGGATCGCGGCACACGACCCGCAGCTCGGCGCCCCTCGACGCGAGGCGGCGCCGCGCCCGCATGAGCAGGGCGAGGCCGGAGCAGTCGATGAACGTCGTGTGGGTCAGGTCGATGACGACGGTCTCCGCGGAGCCCGCGGTGACGGGATCGAGTACGGGCGCCGCCTGCTGGAAGCCCACGAGGTCGACCTCGCCGCGCAGTTCCACCACGACGCCGCCCCCGGACTCGTACACCCGAGGCGGTAAGTCCGGAATCTCGCACGCGAATTCGCGCAGTTCGTCCTGATGCACTAATCCCCCCAGGGCGGGCCCCGGTCGGTCTGCGAGGCCGGGGTGGATGCCGTGAAGCAACCGGAATGAGGAGGTCACCAGGGGCCGGGGTGCCTGGCGGATCACGGTAGCGGGCGGGGGCCCGTCCTGCAGTGCGGGAACGATTCGTGGGGTGGCGGTGCCACTCGATGGGGCGAAGTTGTCGCGAGAGACTTGACATGATCTGGCGGCTTTTGGTCTGGCGTCGGCGGCCCTCATCAAGTGCTGGTTTCCGTGGCACTGTGTAGCGGGCAAGCCACTTGGGGCCAACAGAAGAGGGGGAAACGTGATCGTCTGGATCAATGGGGCGTTCGGTGCGGGAAAGACATCGGCCGCGCGGGAACTGATCGAGCTGATCCCGAACAGCGCGCTCTTCGACCCTGAGGTCATCGGCGGCGCCCTGCCGCAGCTGCTGCCCGCCAAGCGACTCGCCGAGGTGAGCGACTACCAGGACCTGCCGATCTGGCGACGCCTCGTGGTGGACACGGCGGCCGGACTGCTCGCGGAGCTCGGCGGGGTCCTCGTGGTGCCGATGACACTCCTGCGCCAGGAGTACCGGGACGAGATATTCGGGGGGCTCGCCTCGCGGCGGATACCGATACGCCATGTGGTGCTCGCCCCGGACGAAACGATCCTGCGCAATCGCATAGCCGGACGCGAAGTCCCCCCGGAACTCCCCGATGGCGAACTGCGCATTCGCCAATGGTCGTTCGACCACATCGAGCCCTTCCACTCGGCGCTCGCCGTCTGGCTGGGGGCGGACGCCCATCGCGTCGACACCAGCGCCCTGACGCCGTACGAGACGGCCGAGCACATCGCCGACGCGGTGCGCACCGGAGCCGCCCCCGTCTGCGAGATCGTGCAGACCCCGCAGCCCACCGCCGAGACCCTGGCCGCGGGCGTGCTGCTCTTCGACGAACGGGACCGGGTACTGCTCGTCGACCCCACGTACAAGGCGGGCTGGGAGTTCCCGGGCGGGGTCGTGGAGCGCGGCGAGGCGCCCGCGCACGCCGGTGTGCGCGAGGTCGCCGAGGAGACCGGCATCCGGCTCACCGGGACTCCCCGGCTGCTCGTCGCCGACTGGGAGCCGCCGCTGCCGCCCGGCTACGGCGGGATGCGCTTCCTCTTCGACGGGGGCGTCCTCGACGGCGTGGAGGCCGAGCGCCTGCTGCTGCCCGGCCCCGAACTGCGTGACTGGCGCTTCGTCACCGAGGAGGAGGCCGCCCGGCTCCTTCCGCCGGTGCGCTACGAGCGCCTGCGCTGGGCCCTGCGCGCCCGGGAGCGGGGCGTTCCGCTGTATCTGGAGGCCGGGGAGCCGGTGGGCGACTGAGCCCGCGCGGGCTCCGGGCGCACGGCAGGTCAGGCGGGCAGGGGCAGCGGACAGCCGTCGAGGAGCGACACCCCCAGGGCCGTGACCGTGTGCAGGGTCGTGTTGCGGTGCCGACGGCTGGAGACGAGGGCCGCCTCGCGCAGCGCCGTGAGGTGGCGGCTGGCGTTGGACGGGGTGAGACCCGTGCGCCGGGCCAGTTCCGTGGTGGTGAACGTGCCGTCGGCCGCGGCTTCGAGGAGGAGCGCCCGGGCCCGGCCGAGGAGCGCGGTGAGCGACCGCCGGGCAGGGGAGTCGGGGCACGGGCGCTCCCAGCCGGGTCGGTGCTCGATGGGGTAGACGAGGACGGGTGCGAGGCCGGGGTCGAAGAGGGCGGTGGGGCCGTAGCGGCAGAAGAAGGACGGCTGGAGCAGCAGCCCGCGGCCGCCGAGGTGCAGGTCCTGCTCGACCGGGAAGCCGAGGCTGAGTACCGGGTACTCCCAGCGCGCGGTGGTGTGCAGGGTGCCGAGGACGGCCTCCCAGCCGCCGTGGGCCAGCTGTCTGGCGCGCAGCATCACGTCGTGGCGCACGGCGTCATGGACGGTGTGCCAGTACGGGCGCAGACCGGCGTCGAAGTACGCGTGCGCGGTGTCGGCGAGCCGGCCGAGGAGCCGCGTCGAGCCCGTGGCCAGCTCCGCCGACCAGGCGGGCAGCCGGGTGCCCGGGTTCAGCCGCTCGAAGGTCTCCAGCTCGATACGCAAGCGCCGCCGTGGGGTGGCCCGCAGTGCCTCGGTCTGGACGGCCAGGTCGCGGTCGGCAGGGGGAGTGAGGAAGTCGCAGGTGTAGCCCCGGGCCGGGGACAGCGCGGAGAGCAGCCGTGTGGCACCCAGCAGGGAGGACGCGACCTCCCTGCGCCAGGGGCCGAAGAGCACGGAGGCGTCCCGGCGCTGGAGCCGGTGCAGGCTGATGTTCAACTCCCACATCGGATCGGGCTCTTCGGCGAAACGGGTGCGCGCCAGATCGTCAGAACTGAAATGGATCCTGAGCATTCCGCTGCCCCGCACTTCTCCTGCGATTGCTCCCCCGACGGCACGTGCGGCGAGACCGCCTCGTACCCCGTTTTTGCGTCCAGGCGCACACTTCTACCATTCGGCCCGGTGAATGCAGGAGGCTCTTTTCGGCACGAAGTCCAGCGCGAGTCCGGTGTACGTCGCCTGGGTGCATGGACTAGGTGTCACCAGGCGCTCAGCGGGCGTCTGGATCCCCAGGTGCCCCGGCAGCCCGGTGATGTCCCGGCACTCTCCGGTCGGCGCGTGTGGATGACGGAACGCGGCCATCCTTTTCCGGCCCCCGAAAAGGCGCGGGAGAACCCGGTGGACACGTACGGGAATTCAGGGCGGAAGAATGCGGCGGGAAGCCGAACGGTGCATTCCGGCGGCGGGAGCGCGTCATCGCGGTCGCGGACGGTGAATGCGCGCTCAAAGCGCGCTCGCCTCAGGCCGCTTGGGCGGGACGCAGGGGGCTCGTGTCCTCCCTTCTGGAGAGGGACCGCGTGCAGCTCGCCGAGCCCACTCGCGTCCGGGCCGTGGCCCTGGCACGGGCGGAGGCGGTCATCGTCCGCCGCGGGCCGCCGCTCCCGGCCGCCCCGCCCAGGCGGTGTCAGGTGCGCGCATATCGCGCCGCCGACTCCCGCAGCACCGCCGACGCGTCCGCGCGGACCGGATCGCCGTGACCGAAACACGCCATGTCGGAGTCCAGCGCGGCGAGCCGGTGGAACGAGGCGACGGCCTGGCCCGCGTCCTGGTTGAACACGCCGAGGAGCACACCCGTCTCGGGGGTGTTGGCGATCGCGTCACCGGTGAACAGGACGCCGTGCTCCGGCAGGTGCAGGCCGATGCTGCCCCGGGTGTGCCCGGGGGCGCCGACCACGTGGGCGCCCCCGCCGAAGGGCAGCACGTCGCCGTCCGTCACCTCCTGCACCTCGGCGGCGTACACCCGCTGCTCGGTCGGCTTCGGCACGTCCTTCGACGTCTCCGCGAAGATCGGCACCTCCCAGTCCTCCAGGACCGGTGCCGGGCCCGGGACCTCGCCGCGGACCATGGGCGCGTCCAGGTGGTGCGCGAGGACCGTGGCGCCGGTGAGGGCCGCCACCTCGCCCGCCCCGCCCACGTGGTCGCTGTGGAAGTGCGTGAGGACGACGCGCCGTACGTCGCGGGCGCGGAGCCCGAGGCCCTCGATCGCCTCGACCACGGCCGGGCCCGAACCGGGGGTGCCCGCGTCCACGAGCGTCAGCTCGTCGCCGTCGCGCCACAGATAGGCCTGGCCGACGGAGAAGCGGAAGAGGTGGAGCCGGGGCCGGAGTTCGATGATCTCGATCGGGTTCATACGGCGACCGTAGGGACGGCGCGGCCTGCGGAGCGAGGGCTCTTCGCCCGGGGCGTACGGGTTCTGCCTCCGGCAGAGCGGCCTGGTCGGAGCCCGCGCCGGGATCAGAGCGCGCACGTGTGCACCGGGTCGCCGTCCGGGCGCGGCACCGTGCGGCCGGGCGGGGGCGCCGTGCCGTCCTCCACCCAGGCCGTCAGGGCGTCGAAGGCGTCGCGGACGCACGGCAGCAGGGGGCGGACCAGGTCCGGGTGCGCGGCGTACAGGCCGTCCGTGTGGTTGCCGCCGACGATCCGGTAGGAGCGGTGGAGGGGGCTGCGCCGGGCCTTCTCGACGAGCCGCGCGTAGGTGTCGGAGCCGGGCCCGATGGGGATCAGGGCGTCCAGGGTGCCGTGCACGGTCAGGAGCGGCCGGGCGATGCGGCCGCTCAGCGCGAGCCTGCCCATGGTGTCGTGCACCGCGCGGGGGCGCGCCGCGTAGTCGTAGTCCGTGTCGCAGCCACGGCCGGTGCCCTCGGGGCAGAACGGCGTACCGGCCTCGGCGTCGCCGTCGTAACCGGGGTCGACCTCCTCGCGGATCAGCCGCTGGAAGGTGTCCCACTGCGTCCTGTAGTGCGTGTCCCACAGGGGCTCGGACTCCGGCGGGTACCCCGCGGCGGCCATCGCCTCGCGTGCGCCCGGCTCGCCCGCGCGGAGCCGCGGGTAGGCACGCAGCGCGGGCGGCAGCGTCGTGAGGAGGTTGGGCGCGTCGCGGGTCAGCAGGACGCCCTCCCAGTCGAGCCCGCCGTCGTACAACCACGGGACGTTCTCCAGCTGCCGGCGAACCAGGTAGCCGCCCATGGACATGCCCGCCGCGTAGGTGCGCCGGGGCGCGCTGCCGTAGTGCCGTGCCGCGACCCGCTCGGCGGCGACGGTCAGCTGGGTCAGGCGCCGGTGCCACTCGGCGATGGCGTCGCCGGGGCGTGCGCCGTCGCGGTACAGCGCGGGCCCCGTGTTGCCCTTGTCGGTGGCCGCGAACGCGTAGCCCCGTGCCAGGACGTGGTCGCCGATGGTGCGGTCGTTGGCGTACTGCTCCCGGATGCCCGGCGGAGCGGCCACGACGAGGCCGCCGTTCCAGCGCTCGGGCAGACGGATCACGAACTGGCTGTCGTGGTTCCAGCCGTGCGTGCCGTTGGTGTGCGACGAGTCGGGGAAGTAGCCGTCGAGCTGGACGCCGGGCACGCCCGACGGGCTGCGGGTGCCCGGTGCCACCAGGCCCGCCCAGTCCGCCGGGTCGGTGTGGCCGGAGGCGACCGTACCGGCCGTGGTGAGGTCGCTCAGACAGGCGGCGACGGTCTTCTCGGCGCCGGGGACGCGCAGCCGCCCGCCGGGGCAGGCTCCTGGCGGCGGCGCGGCCGTGGCGGCGGGGGCAAGCGTCGCGAGCAGCAGCGCCGCGGTGGTGGCGGCCAGATGACGGATCATGCGTGGGGCTCCCGGTTCTCGTCGTGGCCCGGCCGCGGACAACGGCGGGGCAGGGAGACCGTAGGGAGCGGGCGGGGGGGCGGGCAGTGCCGTACGGCCGGATCGGCGGCCACTCTGCCGGGCGGTAGCCGTCCGTTCGGCACGTGCCGAACGGCCAGAGCTCCTGCGGGAGCTCCCTTGGGGTCGTGGCCCGCCGACCGCCCCAAGTACCGTGACCCGCAGGTTGTTTGGGGGAGGGGCGGATGACGACCACGCCGTGGCACCCGAGGAAGCCGTCGCCGGTGCGACCGGGCCACGCACCGCCCTGGGTGGCCTCCGTGCTCTACGCGGCCGTCCTGTTCGCGGGCGTGTACTACGACCTCGTCGGGGACGAGCCCCAGCCGCCCGCGCGCACCGCCGGATTCGTCGCGGCGCTGGCCGCGCTGTTCGCCCTGGACGCGGCCGAGCGGCGGCTCCACCGGCGTACGGGCGTCGGGCTCGACCGGCGTGCAGGCGTCGCGCGCGGCGTCGCGGCGGGTGTGCTCCTTGCGCGCGTGGGCCTCTTCGTCGCGGTGACGGCCTGCGACAGCGCGGGCCTGTCGCGGGCCCTGTTCGTCCTCGTGCCGTTCACGGCGTACTTCGCCTTCGGGCGGCGCGTGAGCATCGCGCTCGGTGCGGGCTGTGCGGGCGCGCTGCTCGGCCGCTGCGCGCTGGCCTCCGACGGCTGGTACACGGACGCCGAAGCGATCTCCGACCTGCTGATGTTCGCCCTCGTCCTGGTCCTCACGGTGTCCATGGCGGCCGTCGCGACGGGGGAGCAGGACGCCCGGTGGCGCCTGGAGTCGACGGTGCGTGAACTCACCGACTCCCAGCGCCGGTTGCGTGCCTACGCCGCCCGGGTCGCCGAACTGTCCACGGCCGAGGAGCGCAACCGGCTCGCCCGCGAGATCCACGACAGCATCGGCCACCACCTCACGGCCGTCGCCGTGCAGGTGGAGAAGGCGGAGGCCTTCCGCGACCTCGACCGCGCAGAGTCCGACCTGGCCCTGGCCGCCGCCCGCTGGTCGGCGCGGCGCGCCCTGGACGAGGCCCGCCGCTCGGTGCGGGCCCTGCGGGACGAGCCGGAGCCGTTCTCGCTCTCCGACGCGCTCACGGACCTCGTCCGGAACGGAGCCGACGGCGGCGGACCGCACGTCACCCTCGACATCACCGGGCAGGAAACGGGCTACGGGGAAGGCCAGTTGACCGCGCTGTACCGCGCCGCCCAGGAAGCCCTGACGAACGCCCGCCGCCACGCGGACGCGGCGCACGTCCACCTCCACGTGGCGTACGGACCGGCCGCGGCGCGCCTGACCGTGACCGACGACGGCCGCGGCCTTCCCGAACCGGCCGTCGAGCGGGCCGCCCCCGGCGTCGGCCTGCGCGGCCTGCGCGAACGGCTCCAGCCGCTCGGGGGCGCACTGCGCGTGCGGAGCGCACCGGGTGACGGCACCACGCTCACGGCGACGGTGCCCCGCGCCCTGCCGATCCCCGAGGCGGCGGGCGCCGTCGACCCTCCGGCGCCGACCGGACGCTCCCGATGAACCCCCGGACCCCCGAAGGCCCCGATGCCGTGCGCGTCCTCGTCGTCGACGACCAGGAACTGGTCCGTGAGGGCATCGCGTCCCTGCTCGGCATCCAGCCCGGCATCCGGGTGGTCGGCACGGCCGCCGACGGCGCCGGGGCGGTCGACGCCGCGCTCGCGCTGGCGCCCGACGTGATCCTGATGGACGTGCGCATGCCGGGCATGGACGGCGTCGCGGCCGTCGCCGCCGTCAGCGGCCGCGCTCCGGCCTGCAAGGTCGTCATGCTGACGACGTTCGACGACGAGGACTACGTGGTGCGCGCCCTGCGGGCAGGGGCCGTCGGCTACCTCCTCAAGAGCCTGCCCGCGGCCGAACTCGCCGACGCCGTACGGCTCGCCCACCGAGGCGTGGCCCAGCTCGACCCGGCGGTCACCCGCCGCCTCGCGGCCGCGCCGCCGCCCACCCGGCCGCCCGGGCCCGTCGCGGAACCGGGCGCCTCGCCCACCGCCCGTGAGGTCGAGATCCTGCGGCTCGTCGCCGCCGGGGCCACCAACCGCGAGATCGCGGCGGAGCTCTACCTCAGCGAGGGCACCGTCAAGAACCACATCTCGCGCGTTCTGACCCGCCTCGGCCTGCGCGGCCGCGCCCAGGCCGCGCTGTACGCCCGCGACCACGGTCTGCTGTAGGCCCCGTGGCTTGCGCTGGGGGTCAAGGATTCCTGCGCTCCGTGCCGACGACATGAGGGGGTGCGGCCGGGCACGGTAGGGCTTTGGAGGGGGAGCCGGAGCCCGGGGCCGTGTTCGTGGCCCCGGGCATCGGGGTGGGGTCAGGCCCCGGTCGCGTACCGCTGCAGGAACAGGGCCTCGGCGACCGACATGCGCTCCAGCTCGTCCGGCGACACGCTCTCGTTCACGGCGTGGATCTGCGCCTCGGGCTCGCTCAGGCCGATGAGGAGGATCTCCGCCTGCGGGTACAGCGCGCCCAGCGTGTTGCACAGCGGGATCGAGCCGCCCATGCCGGAGGCCTGCATCTGCCGGCCGTCGTACGCCTCGCTGAGGGCGGCGGCCATGGCCTCGTACGCGGGGCTGGTGACGTCCGCGCGGAAGGCCTGGCCCTGGCCGACCTGCTCCGTGCGCACCCGGGCGCCCCACGGCGTGTGCGCCTCCAGGTGGGCGCGCAGCAGCTTCGTCGCCTCGGCGGCGTCCACGCCCGGCGGCACCCGCAGGCTGATCAGCGCCCGCGCGCCCGCCTGCACGGACGGGGTCGCGCCGACGACGGGCGGGCAGTCGATGCCGAGCACGGTGACCGCCGGGCGCGCCCAGATGCGGTCGGCGACCGTGCCCTCGCCGATGAGGCCCACCCCGTCGAGGACCTTCGCGTCCCTGCGGAAGTCGTCCTCCGCGTACTGCAGGCCCTCCCAGACGCCGGCGCTGTCGAGGCCGTCGACCGTCGTCGAGCCGTCCTCGGCGCGCAGCGAGTCCAGGACGCGCACGAGGGCCGCGAGCGCGTCCGGGGCCGCGCCGCCGAACTGCCCGGAGTGGAGGTTGCCTTCGAGCGTGTCGACCTCCACGCGCACCAGGGTCATGCCGCGCAGGGTCGCGGTGACCGTCGGCAGTCCGGCGCGGAAGTTGCCCGCGTCGCCGATGACGATGGTGTCGGCGCGCAGCAGGTCGGGGTGCGCCTCGGCGTACCGCTCCAGACCGCCCGTGCCCTGCTCCTCCGAGCCCTCGGCGATGAACTTCACGGCCACGGGGATGCCGCCGTTGGCCTTCAGGGCGCGCAGCGCGAGCAGGTGCATGATCACGCCGCCCTTGCAGTCGGCGCTGCCGCGGCCGTACCAGCGGCCGTCGCGCTCGGTCAGCTCGAAGGGAGGCGTGCTCCAGCCGGACTCGTCGAGCGGGGGCTGGACGTCGTAGTGCGCGTACAGGAGCACCGTCGGGGCGCCCTCGGGGCCCGGCAGGTAGCCGTACACCGACTGCGTGCCGTCCGGGGTGTCCAGGAGCGCCACGTCCTCGAAGCCCTCGGTGCGCAGGGCGTCGGCCACCCAGTGCGCGGCGGCCTCGCTCTCGCTCTTCGGATACTGCTCGAAGTCCGCCACCGACTTGAAGGCCACCAGCTCGGTGAGCTCCGCCTTCGCCCGCGGCATGAGCGAAGCGACGGTCTCGGCGATCGGATTCGACGGCATGGGCACGCTCCTCGTAGGTGCGACGTTGTCCCTGGGGGACGGGTGACGCGGTTCGCGGTGGTCTCGGGTGCGCGCCGCGCGCGTGGCCTGTGGGCACGGTGCGTGCGGTGTGCACGTTGCTGATCCTCCCACAGGAGGGTCGCGCGGGTGTGCGCCGTAGGATGCCCTCCAGAGTGCAAGGACAGCGCGGCCAAGACGGGGATCAGGAGCGGAAGACCAACGTGAGCAGCGAGAAGTCAGCGGACGACCCGCGGCAGGTGTGGGACGTCGTCGTGGTCGGCGCGGGCCCCGCGGGAGCCTCCGCGGCCTATGCGGCGGCCGTCGCCGGACGCAGCGTCCTGGTCCTGGAGAAGGCCGAACTGCCGCGGTACAAGACGTGCGGCGGAGGCATCATCGGTCCCTCGCGGGACGCGCTGCCCCCGGGCTTCGACCTGCCCCTGCGGGACCGGGTGCACGCGGTCACGTTCACCCTGGACGGCAAGTTCTCCCGCACCCGCCGTTCGCGGAAGACGCTCTTCGGGCTCATCAACCGGCCGGAGTTCGACCAGCAGCTCGTGGAGCACGCGGAGAAGGCGGGCGCCGAGGTGCGCACCGGCGTCACCGTGGCGCGCGTCGAGCAGCACGGCCCGGCCGTGCCGGACCGGCGCACGGTCGCGGTCGTCCTCCAGGGCGGGGAGACGGTCCTGGCGCGCGCGGTCGTGGGCGCCGACGGCAGCGCGAGCCGCATAGGAGCACACGTCGGGGTGAAGCTGGACCAGGTGGACCTCGGCCTGGAGGCGGAGATCCCCGTGCCCGCGACGGTCGCCGAGGACTGGGCGGGCCGGGTGCTCATCGACTGGGGCCCGATGCCCGGCAGTTACGGCTGGGTGTTCCCCAAGGGCGACACGCTGACCGTCGGTGTGATCTCCGCGCGCGGCGAAGGCGCCGCGACGAAGCGCTATTTGGAGGACTTCATCGCCCGGCTCGGTCTTTCGGGCTTCGAGCCGAGCATCTCCTCCGGCCATCTCACGCGCTGCCGCAGCGACGACTCGCCGCTGTCCCGCGGCCGGGTCCTGGTGTGCGGCGACGCGGCGGGCCTCCTTGAGCCGTGGACCCGCGAGGGCATCTCGTTCGCGCTGCGCTCGGGCCGTCTCGCGGGGGAGTGGGCGGTACGCATCGCGGAGGCGCACGACGCGGTGGACGCCCGCCGCCAGGCGCTGAACTACGCGTTCGCCGTCAAGGCGGGCCTCGGCGTGGAGATGAGCGTCGGGCGGCGCATGCTGGGCGTCTTCGAGCGGCGCCCCGGCCTCCTGCACACGGCGATCACCGGCTTCCGCCCGGCGTGGAACGCGTTCGCGAAGATCACCAGCGGCCGGACGACCCTCGCCGAGATCGTGCGCACGCACCCGATGGCGGGCCGGGTGCTCGGCAAGCTCGACCGGTAGCGCCGCGACCGGGGCGGGCGGCGGGCGGAAGGACGTCCCGCGCGCCCGTCCCGACGGCCCCGCCCCCACCCGTGCGCCCGCGCCGCACGCCCCCTGGCGGGAAACGCGTGGAGCGGCCGAGTCCGGTGATCGGCTTGTGAAGAATGAGAAGTCGTCTAGCGTTTCGGATGAAGGTTTCTCCAACTCGCCATGGGCATAGGCTGGTTAGCTCGGATGAGGGGGCTCCACACATGCCGTCGCACTCGAAGGTCCTCGTCGTGGACGACCACGAGGATTACCTCTTCGCGCTCGAAAGCGCGCTGGCTCCGCTCGGCTATGAGACGACGTGCGCGACCAACGGGGACGATGCCCTCAAGGAGATACTCCGCGGCCACATCGCCGTGGCCCTGCTGGATGTGCGCATGCCCGGCGTCGACGGCCTGGACGTGGTGCGTTACGTACGGGGCGTGGAGCAGACGCAGCTCCTGCCGATCATCCTCCTGACCGGCTTCGACGTGAGCCAGGAGCTGTCGGCGACGGCCCTGCGCCTCGGCGTGGCCGACATCGTCGTCAAGCCGGTCGACCCGTGGACGCTGCGCACCAAGGTGCGCTACCTCTACGACACCTACCAGCGGCTGCGCGCGCTCCAGGCCGAGCTCGACGGCTACCGCTCCCGGAGCCTCGACGGCGTGCGCCCCGCCGCGGGCGGCCCGGCCCGCCGGGGCGTGCCCAAGACGCCGTCCGACTCCTCCGCCCCGCCGGACGCCGTACAGGTCCGCGTGCCCTCCCAGCCCAAGGGGCCTGCGCGCCGAAGACCGCTGCCGAAGGACTGACCGCCGGGCGCGCGCGTGGCGTACTCCCCAGGGAGTACGCCTGATCGCCACGCCTGGCGGACGCCCGGCGCCCCGGCCGCCGTCTAGCGTGGCCGCCATGGACGAACAGCGCGGACGCGGGTGCCCCGGCCCGCCCCGGAGCGGACCGGCACTGTGGCGGCAGGGGCCGCCGTGGTGGCGGTTCCGGGGCGCCGACGAGCCCGCCGCGGCCGGGCGCCGCCTGCCCTGGCTGACGACCGTGCTCCTCACGGCGTTCATCCAGATCGGCACGGGCTTCGCGGCGCACGGCCAGCCCGAGCGGGAAGGGGTCGACGGCTTCGCGCGGGCGCTGCTCCTGGTCGCGTCGGGCTCCCTGCTGCTGCGCCACCGCCACCCCGTGGCCGTGGCCTACGTCACCGCCGGGGTCACCGTGGTCTACCTCGGCGCCGGATATCCGTACGGGCCCGTGCTCCTCACGGTCGCGGTCGGCTGCTTCGCGGCGGTCGTCGCGGGGCACCGGCGGGCGGCGTGGGGCGCCGTCGGCCTGTGGTGGGCCGGGCAGATCCTGGTCACCCAGGTGTTGTACCGCTGGCTGCCGCCGGACGGGGACGCCGCGCTCGGCTGGGGCGAGGAACTGGTCATCGCCGTCTGGGTGGTGGCGCTCCTCGCGGTCTCGGAGCTGGCCCGCACCCGCCGCGAGCAGTGGGCCAAGGAGCGCACCGAGCGCGCGCTCGCGGCCCGGCGGCGCGCCGACGAGGAGCGCCTGCGGATGGCCCGCGAGCTGCACGACGTCCTCGCCCACAGCATCTCCGTGATCAACGTGCAGGCCGGTGTGGGCCTCGCCCTGCTCGACTCCGACCCCGAGCAGGCCAGAACCGCCCTGACCACGATCAAGGCCGCCAGCAAGGAGGCCCTCGGCGAGGTCCGCCAGGTCCTCGACACCCTGCGGGCCCCGGGAGCCGCCCCGCGCGCCCCGGCACCGGGCCTCGACCGGCTGCCGGAACTCGTCGAACAGGCGGGGAGCACCGGCCTGACGGTGACCGTCAGCACCGAGGGCCGCCGCGGCCCCCTGCCGCCCGGCGTGGACCTGGCCGCCTTCCGCATCGTCCAGGAGGCGCTCACCAACGTCGTACGCCACTCCGGTTCCCGGCGGGCCCGCGTCCTGGTGCGCCACGCCCCGGGCTCGGTGACCCTGCGCGTCGACGACGACGGCCCCGCCACCGGCGCGGACGCGGGCGGCAGCGGCAACGGCCTCGCCGGCATGCGGGAGCGGGCCGCCGCGCTCAAGGGCACCATTGAGGCGGGCCCGCGCCCCGACGGCGGCTTCCGCGTGACGGCGGTGCTGCCCACCACCGGTGCCGCGCGGCAAGGCCGGGACCGGCACGACGACCAGTGAGCACCCCACCCCCAGGAGGCCCCGTGATCCGCGTACTGCTCGCCGACGACCAGTCGTTGGTCCGCGCGGGGTTCAAGGCGCTGCTCGACGCCCAGGCGGACATCGAGGTGGCGGGCGAGGCCGCGGACGGCGAGGAGGCGGTGCGCAAGGTGCGGGCGCTGCGGCCCGACGTCGTCCTGATGGACATCCGCATGCCGCTGCTCGACGGCCTGGAGGCCACCCGGCGGATCACCGGCGAGCCGGACCTCGACGGGGTCCGGGTGGTCATGCTCACCACGTTCGAGCTCGACGAGTACGTCTTCGAGGCGATCCGCTCCGGCGCCTCGGGCTTCCTGGTGAAGGACACCGAGCCGGACGAACTGCTGCGCGCGGTGCGGGCGGTGGTCGCGGGCGACGCGCTGCTCTCGCCGGGGGTGACGCGCCGCCTCATCGGGGAGTTCGCCGCGCGCTCCAAGGAACCGGCGGCCGCCGGGGCACTCGCCGACCTCACCGAGCGCGAGCGGGAGGTGATGGCCCTGGTGGGGATCGGCCTGTCCAACGAGGAGATCGCGCGCCGTCTCGTCGTCAGCCCGCTCACCGCCAAGACGCACGTGAGCCGCACGATGGTGAAACTGGGCGCCCGCGACCGCGCCCAACTGGTCGTCCTGGCCTATGAGTCGGGCCTGGTCCGCCCCGGCTGGCTGGGCTGAGCGGGCAGACCGGGAAGGGCCGCGCGGCGTGCCCGCCACCGCTCGGTGAAGCGCCACAGGACGGTGACGACGCGGACGACGAACACGAGGGCGGCGAGCGTCACGCCCACGACCGTGAGCGTCCGGGCGGCGCCGCCCGACAGGCCGAAGACGAGGATGGGCCCGCCCGCGAGGGCCATGAAGACGAGCGCGGCGGCCGCCACCGCGCTCGCGAGCGCGTACCCGATCTCGACCGTGACCGCGTCCCGCTCGGCCTGGTTCCGTCGGCCTTGTCCGACCGTGTCCCCCATGTCATTCATACGGGGAGTGTCACAGGACGAGGGCCCGGCGGGCAAGGAACCGCCCGCCGGGCCCAGGGGCCGGCCGTGGTCAGTCGCCGACGGTGACCTGCTCGCGCGGGGCGTCCGTGCGCGGCTGCGACGAGGCGACGGGAATCGTCCGCTGCTTGCGCCGCGCGCGCAGGCCGGTGAGGTTGATGAGCAGACCGGCGACGGCGAAGGCCGTCACCAGGACCAGGCCCGGGCGGTAGCTGTCGAGGACGTCCGCGGGCGAGGCGCCGGTCTCGGGCGAACCCTCGCCGGAGGCCGTGATGACCGCGGTGGTGATCGCGAGGATGACCGCGCCGCCCACCTGGATCGAGGTGTTGAGCAGCCCCGAGACCATGCCCTGCTCGTGGTCGGCCACGCCGTTGGTGGCCTGGATGTTGAGCGAGGGGAAGACCAGGGCGCACGCGACGCCGAGCAGCACCATCGAGGGCAGGATGACCGCGACGTACGTCGGCGTCAGATCGATGCGCAGGAACAGCGCGTACGACGCCACGAGCAGCGCGAAGCCGGTCACGATGACCCGGGTGGTACCGAACCGGTCGATGACCCCGGCGATCTTCGTGGCGGACAGGGCCACGATCACGCCCGCGGGCAGGAAGGCGAGTGCCGTCTCCAGGGCCGACCAGCCGAGCAGCGACTGGAGGTACTGGGTGGCGATGAACTGGAAGGACACGTAGCCGCCGAAGAACGTCACCGCGCCGAGCTGGGCGCGGACCTGCGCTCCCGAGCGCAGGACGCCGAGGCGGATCAGCGGGCTCGCGGTGCGCAGCTCGATGGCGACGAAGGCGGCGAGGAGCACCGCCACGGCCAGGAAGGACAGCAGCGTGCGGGCGGAGGCCCAGCCGGCCTCGGGGGCCTGGACGACGGTGAAGACGAGCAGCAGCATCGACGCCGTGCCGGTGACGGCGCCCGGCACGTCGTAGCCGCCGCGGTTCGCCTCGCGGGCGGAGCGCGGGATGAGCTTGAGACCGGCGACGAGCGCGATGACGGCGATCGGCGCGGGCAGCAGCATGGTCAGGCGCCAGCTGACCTCGGTGAGGACGCCGGACAGGACGAGGCCGAGCGAGAAGCCGGTGGCGGCGCAGGTGGTGTAGATGGACAGGGCACGGTTGCGGACCGGTCCCTCGGCGAAGGTCGTGGTGATGATCGACAGGCCCGCGGGCGCGGTGAACGCGGCGCTCAGGCCCTTCACGAAGCGGCTGGCGATGAGCAGCGGCCCGGAGTCGACGAGCCCTCCGAACAGGGAGGTGACGGCGAAGACGCCGAGGGCGATGAGGAAGACCTCGCGGCGCCCGAGGAGGTCGGCGGCGCGGCCGCCGAGCAGCAGCAGACCGCCGTAGCCGAGGATGTAGCCGCTGACGACCCACTGCAGGGACGAGGTGGAGAGGTCCAGGTCCGAGCCGATGGAGGGCAGGGCGACACCGACCATCGAGACGTCGAGGGCGTCCAGGAACATCGCGGCACACAGGACGAGCAGCGTGCCCCACAGACGTGGGGTCCAGCGCTCCGCCGAGGCGGAGGCAAGGGGGACAGGGGGGACCGGTGAAGTCATGCGGAGCACAGTACATGCATATGCATTGACTGCAAGTGCATTTAATTCCGATGCAATAATCCCCGGAATTCTGCTACGGTGCCGCCATGGCGGCGACGAAGGCCGAGCCCCCGGCGGAGGCCGAGCAAGGGCTCGTGGACGAGTGGCGGGAGATCCTCGCGGTGCACGCGCGCACCCTCTGCGAGCTGGACCGGGAGCTGCATCCGCACGGTCTGGGCGCGAGTGACTTCGAGGTGCTCGACGTGCTCGCCGCGGGGCACTCCGCAGGCGGTGGCGGCGGCTTCCGGGTCCAGGACATCGCCTGCCAGGTCCACTTGAGCCAGAGCGCCCTGTCCCGCCTCGTCGGCCGCCTGGAGAAGGACGGCCTGGTCGAGCGCGGCATGTGCAGCGAGGACCGCCGCGGCGTACTGGTCTGTCTGACCGCCAAGGGGCGTGCGCTGCACGCCGAGGTGAAGCCGGTGCAGCGCGCCGTGCTCACCCGCATGCTGGCGGCGCCGGGCGCCTGACGGCGGCTCGGGGGCGGGCCCGGCCGGGGCCGGGCCCCCTTCGGCCCGGCTGTCAGCCGACCCCCGCCGTCTCGCGCCACAGCGTGGTGAGTGCGGTGTCGCCCGTGATCTGCGGGAACGGCAGCCGGTTCCACAGGGCCAGATACAGATACGCAGCCTGACCCGCGACCTCGCAGTCGGCGGGCACGGTGTCGCCGTGCTCGGTGACGGGCACCTCCGGGGACAGATGGACCGTCCACGCCTCCTTCGCGTCGGTGGCGCGGATCCGCAGCACGCGCGGCTCCGGGGTGCGCAACCGGCTCTTGGACCGGGCGTGGAAGCCGCGCAGCAGCTCGTCGATGCCGTCCACCGCGAAGTCCGTGCCGACGGCCGTGGGGGTACCGCCCCGGGCTGACTCGGCGTCCACGCGGTGCACGGCCGTCTCGTTCGCCTGCCGCCGGGCCCAGAAGGCCAGCGGTGATGGGGCGGGCAGGAACGTCCAGCACCGCAGGTCGGACGGGGCGGCGGTGAGCGCGGCGACGAGCTGTGCGTGCCCCTCGCGGAACCACGCCACGAGGTCGGCGCCGTCCAGGGCCGGCTCCTCCTGCCAGGAGCGGAACGAGGGGTGCGCGTCGGCGACGAAGGCGGCGGCCCAGCGGTGCACCACGCCCGTGTGCCGCACCAGGTCACGCACGCTCCACCCGGGGCAGGTGGGCACGGCGGCGTCGGTCCCCGCCTCCTCGGCGGCGCGGGCGAGCAGCCGCCCTTCGCGGTCGAGGATCTCTATGTGCTCGGCAATCTCCATGCGGGGATTGTGCAGGACGATCCGGCTCTCGCGTGGGGGAAGCGAGGCCCGCGTTCGCGCCGGGACGAAAGGCGCTTGCGGCCGGGCGCGAGGGCTCGCGCGGGGGCGGGCCCGGGGGTGGGCGCGCCGCACCCGCCTCAGGTGGCGGCGGGGCGCGGCCTGTGTGCGGTGGGCGTGCGGACGGGGCCGTTGGACCCGGCGGGGCAGGAGGGAGAGCCGTACCCGCCCCCGGCGGTGCTCAGGCGTTGCCGCGAGCGGCGGGCGTGCGGCCCGTCGCCCCCGCGATGCCCGCGGCGAGCGCCGCGAGGAGTGCCACGCTGGTCAGCGCCACCGGCAGGGAGAACCAGTCCGCCATGAAACCGATCGCGGGCGGGCCGAGCAGCATGCCGCCGTAGCCGAGCGTGGACGCGGCCGCCACCCCGCTCGGTCCGGCGAGGGCGCCGGCGCGCTCGATCGCCACGGGGAAGATGTTGGCCAGGCCGAGGCCCGTGATCGCGAACCCGGCGAGTGCCGCGCCCGTGGACGGGGCGAGCGCGCCGAGGAGCATCCCGGCCGCGGCGAGCAGGCCGCCGCCGACGACGGTGCGGGTGCCGCCGAGGCGTTCGAGGAGCGCCGTGCCGGACAGGCGGCCGATCGTCATCGCGAGGGCGAAGCACGAGTAGCCCGCCGCGGCGACGCCGGGGTGCGCGTCCAGGTCCTGCTCCAGGTGGAGCGCGCCCCAGTCGGCCAACGCCCCTTCGCCGTACGCGGTGCACAGCGCGACGAGCCCGAAGACCAGGACGAGGACCCGCGCGCCGCCGCGGCCGGACCCGGGCTGCGCGGACGCCCGCGACTCGGCGGCGGCCGGGGCCTGCGGCACCTCGTACCGCAGCAGCGTCGGCGCGGTCACCGCCGTGACGAGGAGGCCGATCAGGGCGAGCCCGAGCAGGTGCCGGGTGGGGGAGAGGTGCCCGGCGACCAGGCCGCCGAGGCCCGCCCCGATCATGCCGCCGAGGCTGAACGCCGCGTGGAAACTGGGCATGACCGGTCGCCGCAGCGCCCGGACGAGATCGACGGCCGCGCTGTTCATGGCCACGTTGATGCCGCCGTACGCGGCGCCGAAGAGCAGCAGGACCAGGCCGAGCGCGAGGGCCGAGTGCGTCAGTGGCGGCAGCGCGACGCTCAGCGGCATCAGGACGCCGCACGCCACGGTCACCGGATGGCTGCCGAAGCGCGTACACAGCCGCCCCGTGAGTGTCATCGTCACCACGGCCCCCGCCGAGACCCCGAGCAGCGCGAGCCCCAGCGTGCTCGCCGACGCCCCGGTCTGCTCCTTGATGGCGGGGATGCGGACGACCCATCCGGCGAAGACGAAGCCGTCGAGGGCGAAGAACACGGTGAGGGCGGCACGCAGCCGGCTGAAGTCGTGAGAGGTGGCCTCGGACGCCTCTGACGTGGTTTTGTTTAGTAGCGACACAAAGTCAGCGTAGGGCCGCACCCCGGTCGGGGACAAGGCGGTTGTCCGGGGCACGGCCGCCGCGCGGTGAGCGCGGTGCGAGGAGGGTGCGCCGCGGAGTCGAAGGGGCGCACTTCGGAAAGAGGCGTACGAAACCGTGGATCACGGGCAGGCGAAGGGCGCGGGAAGGCCGGATGGCGGCGACGGAACGGCGAGGTGGCGTACGGATCATGGGAGACTCGCCCTCATGAACGGGAAGGCTGCCACCGGGGGTGAGGCGCGTACGCGCCTGGAGCGAGGGCGTACCGCGCTCGGCCCCGCACTCGAACTCGTCCACACCGGGCGCGCACCCACCCGAGCCGTCCTCACCGCCGAGTTGGGGGTCACGCGCGCCACGGCGGGCGCCGTCGCGGCCGAGTTGGAGGCGCTCGGCCTGATCAGCGTCGACGCGAAGCCGAGCGCGGCCTCGGGCTCGCAGGGCCGCCCCTCGCACCGCCTCTCCGTCGCGGGGACCGGCCCGGTCGCCCTCGCCGCCCAGGTGCACGCCGACGGCTTCCGCGCGGCGCTCGTCGGCCTCGGCGGCGAGATCGTCGCCACGACGCCCGGCTGCGAGACGATCGACGCGGACCCGGCGCAGGTGCTCGGCACGGTCGTCGACGAGGGCGCGCGCCTGCTGCGCGAAACCGGGAGGCGGTGCGTCGGCGCCGGACTCGCGGTGCCCTCGGCCGTCGCGGAACCGGAGGGCACCGCCCTCAACCCGCTGCACCTGGCCTGGCCCGCGGGCGCGCCGGTGCGGGAGATCTTCGCGGACTGCGTACGCCGGGCCGGGGTCACGGGCCCCGCCTTCACCGGCAACGACGTGAACCTCGCGGCGCTCGCCGAGCACCGGCACGGCGCCGGGCGCGGCGCCCGCGACCTGCTGTGCGTGGCGACCGGACACCGGGGCGTCGGCGGCGCCCTGGTCCTCGACGGCCGCCTGCACACCGGGAGTTCGGGCCTCGCCCTCGAAGTCGGGCACCTCACGGTGCACCCGGAGGGGCGCCCCTGCCACTGCGGCAGCCGCGGCTGCCTCGACGTGGAGACCGACCCGCTCGCCTTCCTGACGGAGGCCGGGGTCAGGCCCGGTCCCGAAGGGCTGCTCAACCAGGCGCGCACGCTGCTGGCCGAGCACTATGCCGACCCCGCGGTGCGGGTGGCCGCCGAGGCCCTGATCGACCGTCTGGGCCTCGGCCTCGCGGGCCTGGTGAACATCCTCAACCCCGACCGCATCGTCCTCGGCGGTCTGCACCGCGCGCTGCTCGACGCGGACCCGGAGCGGCTGCGCGCGGTCGTCGCCGACCGGAGCCTGTGGGGCCGCAGCGGCGGGGTGCCGATCCTGGCCTGCACCCTCGACCACAACAGCCTGGTGGGGGCCGCCGAGCTGGCCTGGCAGCCGGTGCTCGACGACCCCCTGGGGGCACTGGGTTAGGGAATCCGGGGCGCCTCAGCCGACCCGCGCGGGTTCCCGTACGGGGGCCACGACGTCGGCGGCGGCCGGGGCGGCGGCCCTGCGTCGGCGCAGGTCCGGGATCAGCGAGAGCAGTCCGAGCACGGCGAGTCCGGCGCCGATCCACAGCGGGGCGCGCAGCCCGTAGGCGTCGATGGCGGGACCGCCGACGGACGTCGCGATGATGATGCCGCCCGTGATGAACGACGAGTGGACGCTGTTGACCAGGGGGCCGGTGTTGCTGGCGCGCTGGACGCGGGTGATCATCGCCGGGTTCATGGTGACGCCCACCAGGCCGATGCCCAGCATCATCGCCACGGCAGCGACCGGCACGTCGGCGACGAGCGCGAAGCCGATGAGGAAGCCGAGGTTCAGCAGCAGGCCCGTGGCCAGGACGGGCAGGGTGTACCGGTCGGCGAGGCGGCCGACGACGGTGTTGCCGATGAGGGTGGCGGCGCCGTAGGCGATGAGCAGCAGCGGCACGGTGCCGGTGGCGAAGCCGGTGATCTCGGTGAGGATCGGGTTGAGGTAACTGAAGGCGGAGAAGGTGGCGCCGATGACGAACGTGCTGGTGAGCAGGAGGAGCCAGAGCCGCGGGCTCTTGAAGGCGCCCAGCTCGTCGCGGAGCGCGCCACCGCCCTCGGTGCGCTCGACGTGCGGCACTCCGACGAACGTCGTGACCGCGGCGAGGGCGGTGAGCACGGTGATGGCCCAGAACGCGGCGCGCCAGCCCAGGTGTTCCCCGACCACGGTGGCCATCGGCAGGCCGAGGAGCGTGCCCAGCATCAGCCCGTTGAGCGCGACGGCGACGGCGCGGCCCCGCATCTCGGGCCGGGCCAGCTGCGTGGCCATGGAGATGCCGACCCCGAAGAAGGCCTGCGAGGCGATGCCGGTCACCACGCGCGCCACGAGCATGGTCACGTAGTCGGGGGCGAGGGCGGCCAGGACGTTGCCCGCGAGGAAGACGGCGAAGACGACCAGCAGGGCCCGCTTCGGCGCCAGTTTGAGCAGGGCGGCCGTCAGGAACGGTCCGCCGAAGGCCATGGCCATCGCGAAGGCCGTGATCAGATAGCCGATCTCGGGGATCGTGGCGCCGAGTCCGTCGGCCATCTGCGGCATGAGTCCGGCGACGACGAACTCGCTGGTCACCATGGCGAAGATGCCTAGGGCCAGGACGTATACGGCGCGGGGCATGGGGGCTCCTCGGGGTGAGCGGGGCAAATTTTGGATAGGTCAGTACAAAATGAAGACAGGGGTGGCCGCGGAAGGGGCTCCGTGGTGGATTCGGCGCGCCCGTGCGGCGGGGAGGCTCAGGGGCGCAGGGCGTCCAGGGCCGTCTCGGCGATGGATTCGAGGACGGCGCGGTCGGCGCCCGCCTGGGCGGAGACGCGCATGCCGCCGATGGTGGCGTTGACGAACCGCGCCAGGGACTCCGTGTCCCGTCGGGCGGTGATGGTGCCGTCGCGCTTGCCCGCGTCGATCGCGGTCCGCAGCAGCCGGAGCCGCAGGTCGAGGTCGCGCTGGATCAGCGCGTCCGCGTCGGCGTCGCGCCGGGCGAGCTCCACCACCGTGTTGACAGTGAGGCAGCCGATGCTGCGGTCGTCCTCGCGGTACTCGAACTCGGAGTCGACGATCCGGGTGTACAGCGCGCGGATCCGGTCGAATCCCGGGCGCTCGCCGTCCTCCAGGATCTCCGCCTGCGGGACGCTCATCATGTCGATGTAGCGGTTCAGCGACCTGCGGAACAGGTCGTGCTTGCTGGTGAAGGTGTTGTAGATGCTGCTGCGGCCCAGTCCGGTGGCGTCGCACAGGTCCTGGGTCGAAGTGGCTTCGTAGCCCTTTTCCCAGAAGGCGCGCATCGCCGCGTCCAGGGCCCGCTCCTCGTCGAACGTCCTCGGTCGGGCCATGACGGAACCGTACCTGTTTTGGAACGCACGATGCAATACGGGTGCGCAGGTGAGGGCCCGGCTCCCGGTGCGGTGCCGGGCGGCACCGCACCGGTGGGGTCAGCCGGGCCACTCCACGGCGAAGGCGGCGGCCGGGTTCGCCGTGAGCATCCGGTCCACCAGGTCCTCGCCGACGGCGCGCGCCAGGCGCGGGCGGACCCCGCGCAGCAGATGCGGCAGGCCGGGCCCGCCGTGCACGGAGCGCGCGGCGGCCGTCGTGGTGTCGCCGCCCAGGAGCAGCCGGGCGCCGTGGCCCGCGTCGGCGAGGGCCCGGACCGCGTCCGGCATGCGCCAGTCCGTGGCGTGGTGGGCGCGCGAGGGCCCGTCGAAGGCGAGATAGGCGCCCTGCGCCGCGGCCCGCAGGTGGACGTCGAGGTCGGGGAAGCGGTTGAGGTGGCCGAGGATCACCTTGGCGGGCGGCACCTCCAGATCGGCGCAGAGCAGGTCGAGCACGTCCTCGGCGCCGGTGCCCAGCTCCAGGTGGACGGCGATGGGCGCGCCCGTCGCGTGGTGGGCCTCGGCCGCCGCCGTCATCGTCCAGCGGGCATGGGCGTCCAGCGTGTGGAAGCCACCCGCGACCTTGATCAGACCGGCCCGTACGCCGCTGTCGGCGATGCCGTCGGTCAGCTCCCGCACGAACAGCGCGGCCAGGCCCCCGGCGCGCAGCGCGGCGAGGGCGTCCTCGTCGTAGTGCACGGCCTGGTGCAGACCCGTCGCGGCCACGATCCGCGTGTCCGTCGCGCGGGCCAGGGCGGGCAGTTCGGCCGCGCGGCGGCCCATGCCGTGCGGGGTCCACTGGATGAGGCCGCGGCCGCCCGCCGCGCGGAAGGCCGCGAGCTCGTCGGCCGCGGCCCGCGCCGAGTCCAGCTCCTGGCCCGGGAGTCGGGGGCTGCGCAGGAAGAGGTGGTCGTGCGCGTCGCAGACGCCGAGTGCGGACGGCGCGACGTCCCCCGTGACGGTACGGACCGCGGGGCCCGCCCCGCTCACCACGACCTGCCCCGGACGAGCCGGTCCCGCTCGGGCGTCGAGCAGTGCAGGACCTGGAAGACCTCGCCGCGCTCCGCGGGCGCCTCGTGGGCCCAGAGCGAGAACGTCACCGCCTCCCAGTGCCGGGGGTCGACGGCCACGGTCACGCCGACCGCCCCGTCGGCGCGGGAGAGGGCCGCCGCTTCGTCGAGGAGCCCGGTGGCGAGGTCCACGATCCGTGCGCCCTCCGGCAGCGGCGTCCGGCGGCGCACCGCGGCCCTCGGCGGGGCGTCGCCGGCGGGCCCGGCCTCGTAGCCGAGCGCCATCCAGTGCTGCACCACCGGCCGCCCGAAGTCGTCGGTGAGCCCCTGGAATCCGGGCCCCCAGAGGAAGGAGTTCATGCCCTCGGCGGTGTTCCAGAGGTAGAACGGCGCGTACTGGTTCACGGGCGAGCCGTCGACGCCGCGCTCGCGCATGAGGTAGGCCTTGAAGCCGAGGCCGGGGAAGGCGTCGAGGAGATGCCCCTTGGCCGCCACGCGGTCACGGATGACGCCCATGTCGTAGTCGGCGGGCAGGGTGATCTCGTACTGCAGAGCGTGCATGGTGTGCGTACCTGCTGTTCTGTCGGATGCGGGGTCTCAGGCCGGGTACTCGTCGGCGGCGACGAGTTCCTCCCAGTGGGCGGCGGTGCCGTCGTCGGCGGCCTCCACCACGGCCAGGTGCGTCATGAACGTGCGCGGCCCGGCTCCGTGCCAGTGCCGCTCGCCGGGCGCGATCCACACGGTGTCGCCCGCCCGGATCGGCTCCACGGGCCCGCCCTCGCGCTGCACCAGGCCCTCGCCCTCGGTGACGTGCAGGACCTGGCCGTGCGGATGGCGGTGCCAGGCGGTGTGCGCGCCCGGAGTGAAGTGGACGCTGAACATCCGTAGCCGGGACGGGGCTTCGGGGCTCGCGATCTCGTCGAGCCAGACGCTGCCGGTGAAGTGCTCGGCGGGGCCGCGAAGGCTCTCGGGGCGGGTGCGGGTGATGTGCACGGCGTTCCTCTGCGCGTAGGACGGGGACATGCGGGAAGGCGGCGCCTCGGCGGTGGGGTGCGGGCGCCGGAGTGCGTACGGCGGGCTCAGCGCGGGGCGAGCAGGGCCAGCAGGCCGCGTACGCCCGCGTCGAAGGCGTCGGGGGAGCCCGTGGAGCGGGCCAGGACATAGCCGCCCTGGACCGTCGCGACGATGGCCGACGCGATCTCGTGGGCATCGAGCGACGGGCTGAACTCGCCCTGGTCCAGGCCCTCCTGGACGATCGCGGCGAGCCGCTCGCGCAGCCACTCCAGGGTCTCGGTGACCGGCGCGCGCAGCGTGTCGCTCGCGATGACGTCCGGGTCCATCGTCAGGCGGCCGACGGGGCAGCCGCGCAACACGTCGCGCTCGCGCAGCAGATACCCGGCGACGCGCTCGTACGCCGACCCGTCGCCGCTCAGCGAGGCCTCGGCGGTGGCGCGCATCTCCTGGGCCGTGCGCCGGATCGCGGCGAGCGCGAGGTCGGGCTTGCCCGAGAAGTGGTGGTACATGCTGCCCTGCCCGGCGCCCGCGTGCTGCTGGATGGCCTTGGGGCTGGTGCCCACATAGCCCCGCTCCCACAGCAGCTCGCGGGTGGACTCGATCAGACGCTCCGGAGTGCTCATGCTTCTACTGTACATACTAATAGGTACAGAGTGCCAGGTGGGAGGGCATCCACCGCACCGCCGCATGCGAGGGAGCAGGCCCGAGGCCCCCTCGTACTCCCCAGGAGGTACGCGCACTGCCGCTGGCCGTACGACGACTTCACGGCGCCCCCGGACCAGGCTCGGAAGCGACGGAAAGCACCGCTCCGCACCCCCTTCGAGGAGATGGACAGCATGTACACCCTGGCGTTCGACGGCGGGCCCGGCCCATGGATCCTGTTCTTCCCGCTGATCTGGGCGGCCGTGGTGTTCGGCGTCGTCACGGTCCTGCGCCGCACGGTGTGGCGCGGCCGGGGCGGGCCCTGGCAGCGGGGCGCCGCGGGCGTCGACCCGAAGTCGCCCATCGCCGTGCTCGGCCACCGCTTCGCCTCCGGCGAGATCGACGAGGACGAGTACTGGCGCCGCCTCACCGTCCTGAACGAGGAGTTCGGCCGTGTGATCAAGGGAGGCCGGTCATGAGCACCGCCGCCACCCCGCAGCCGACCGGGATCCGCTACGCCGCACGGGTCGAGCGGGCCGTCAAGGTCTACGGCTCGACCGCGGCCGCCGAGACCGCGGTGACCGCCCTGGACGGCGTCAGCGTCGGCTTCCCCGCCGGTCGCTTCACCGCGATCATGGGCCCCTCCGGCTCGGGCAAGTCCACCCTGATGCACTGCGCCGCGGGCCTGGACACCCTCACCTCGGGCTCCGCCCTCATCGGCGAGACGGACCTCGGCTCCCTCGACGACCGGCGTCTGACCCTGCTGCGCCGCGACCGGATCGGCTTCGTCTTCCAGGCCTTCAACCTGGTGCCGACGCTGACCGTCGCGGAGAACATCACCCTGCCGATGAACCTCGCCGGACGCCGCCGCGACCGCGCGCAGCAGGAGTGGACGGACGCGCTCATCGACGTCGTCGGCCTGCGCGACCGCCTGCACCACCGGCCCGCCGAACTCTCCGGCGGACAGCAGCAACGCGTCGCCGTGGCGCGGGCGTTCGCGGGCCGCCCCGACGTCGTCTTCGCCGACGAGCCCACCGGCAACCTCGACTCGCGCTCCGGCGGGGAGGTCCTCGGGCTGCTCGGCCGCACGGTGCGCCAGATGGACCGCACCGTCGTCATGGTCACCCACGACCCGGTGGCCGCCGCCCACGCCGACGAGGTCGTCTTCCTCGCCGACGGCCGGCTGGTGGACCGCATGCGGGCCCCCACGGCGGACAAGGTCCTCGACCGCATGAAGGCCTTCGAGACCACGGGCGCGGCCCGCTCCGGCCTGGCCTCCTACGACGCCTACGGCGAAGCGGCGTACGACGCCTCCGGCGCGTACGACCCCACGAAGGGGGCGGCGTCATGAGCTCCCTCGCCCCCGCCGCGCGCCTCGGCCTCACCTCCCTGCGCGGCCACAAGCGCCGTTTCGCCGGTACGTTCGTCGCGGTGCTGCTCGGCGTCGCGTTCCTCACGGGCACCCTCGTCATGGGCGACACGCTGCGCGCCGGCTTCGACACGATGTTCGGCGACGCGACCCGCGGCACCGACGCGGTCGTGCGTGCCGAGAACACCATCACCGCGCCCGGCGAGAGCCAGGGCGTCCGCCAGGCCGTCGACTCCGGTCTCGCCGAGCGGATCGCGCGCGTGGCGGGCGTCGCGGCCGCCGAGCCCAGCATCCAGGGCGCCGGCCAGCTCGTCGGCAAGGACGGCGACCCCATCGGCGGCCAGGGCCCGCCCACCCTCGCGGGCAACTGGATCGAGGACACCGCGCTCAACCCCTACCGGCTCGCCGAGGGTCGCGCCCCGGCGAAGTCCGGCGAGGTCGTCGTCAACCGCGGCGCCGCCGAGCGCGGCGACCTCAAGATCGGCGACACCACGACCCTGCGCACGCCCGACCCGGTCCGGGTGACCGTCGTGGGCTTGGCCACGTTCGGCGGCGAGGACGGGATGGCGCAGACGACCTTCACCGGCATGACCCGCGCCGACGCGGAGAAGCATCTGACGCCGGAGCCCGGCCGGGCCTCGTCCATCCAGGTGCGGGCCGGGCCCGGCACCGGCCAGGCGGAGCTCGTCGACGCGCTGGCCCGCGTGCTGCCCGACGGCGTCGAGGCCATCACCGGCCAGGAGGCCGCGGAGGAGAACTCCGAGATGATCTCCGGGCAGTTCCTGAACCTGTTCACGACGTTCCTCCTCGTCTTCTCCGGCATCGCGCTCCTGGTGGCGACCTTCTCGATCCACAACACGTTCGCGATCGTCGTCGCCCAGCGCACGCGCGAGAACGCCCTGCTGCGCGCCCTCGGCGCCTCCCGCCGCCAGGTCACCGGCGCGACGCTGCTCGAAGCGGGCGCCGTCGCCGTGGTCGCGTCCCTGGCGGGCCTCGCGGGCGGCATCGCCGTCGCGGCCGGGCTCCAGGCACTGTTCCCCGCCATCGGATTCCCCTTCCCCGAGGGCGACTTGGTGATCAGCGCCACCGCCATGCTGCTGCCCCTCGCGGTCGGCGTCGTCGTCTGCATGGCCTCCGCGCTGCTGCCCGCCGTCCGGGCCGGGCGCACCGCGCCGCTGGCCGCGCTGCGCGAGACGGCCGTCGACCACTCCGGCGCCTCGCGGACGCGGGCCGTGGCGGGCACCGCGCTCGGACTCACCGCCGTGGCCCTCGCGCTGGCCGGGGTCCTCGCCGACCCGTCGGTGTGGCTGGCCGGGGCCGGCGCCGTGCTCGCGCTCGCCTCGTTCGTGGTGCTCGGCCCCGTCGCCGCCTCGCGCGCCGTCCGGCTCATCGGCGGCCCGCTCGACCGGCTGCGCGGCGTCACCGGCGCCCTCGCCCGGCGCAACGCCCTGCGCAGCCCCAAGCGCACCGCCGCCACCGCGAGCGCCCTGATGATCGGCGTCGCCGTCGTCTCCCTGTTCACGGTCTTCGGCGCGTCCCTGAAGGCGACCATGGACCAGACCGTGTCCCGGTCCTTCGCGGGCGACATCGCGGTCAGCACCCCGGCCTTCGGCGCCGGAGGCAGCGGACTGAGCCCGCGCCTGGCCCCCGCGCTCGCCGAGCGCCCGGAGGTCGCCACGGCCGTCGGCCTCGGCAGGGGAGTGGCCGAAGTGGACGGCAAGGGCCGGGCCCTGACCGTCACCGACCCCCGGGCCCTCGCCGAGGCCTTCGACCTCGGCGACGTCCGGGGCTCCCTGGCCCGCCTCGGCGACGACGGCATCGCCGTCACCCGGGACGAGGCCGACAAGCGCGGCCTGAAGGTCGGTGGCCGCGCCGAACTCGCCTTCGCCGACGGGAAGAAGGACACCTTCACCGTCCGCGCCGTGTACGGCAGGTCGGAACTCGTGGGCGACTACGTCGTCACCCGCGAGGCCTGGGCCCCGCACCGCGCCCAGGACTCCGACACCCTTGTCTCCGTCACCTTCGAGGACGGCGTGAGCGCCGCCGACGGCAGGGCCGCGGTGTCCGCCGTGGCGAAGGAGTACGGCAACCCCGAGGTCCAGACCCGCGACGAGTACGCGCGGTCCTCGGCCGGAGGCATCGACATGATGCTCACCCTCGTCTACGCGCTGCTCGCCCTCGCCGTCCTCATCGCGCTGCTCGGCATCGCCAACACCCTGACCCTCGCCCTGCACGAACGCACCCGGGAGCTGGGCCTGTTGCGGGCCGTCGGCCAGACCCGTGCCCAGCTGCGCGCCATGGTCCGCTGGGAGTCCGTCCTGGTCGCCGCGTTCGGCACCGCGGGCGGCCTGGCGCTCGGCGGCTTCCTCGGCTGGGTCCTGGTCAAGGCGTCCGACGGGGCGTCCGACACCGCCTTCGCGTTCGCCCTGCCGCCGCTGCCGCTCACGGTGGTCGCCCTGGTGGGCGTGGTCGCGGGGGCCCTCGCGGGCCTGCGCCCGGCGCGGCGCGCGGCACGTCTCGACGTACTGCGCGCGATCGCGACGGAGTGAGCGGAACGCGGCGGAAAGGGAGAACGGAAACAGCGGAATGAGCGGAATCAGCGGAAAGGAGGAGCGGGGGAAGGGACGGGGAACAGAGCGACAACAGTCACCGCCCGGTCAGCCAGGAACGGCCGACCGGGCGGGAGTATGCGCGCCGACGGGTGACGCGGCGACGAAGGAGCGGGTGCTCGCGGCGTCGTACGCGGGATACGTCGGCAGGTCCACGGTGGGCGACGGCGCGGCGAGCGTGAACCAGACGACCTTGCCGTGCTCGCCCTCCGGCCTGACGCCCCAGCTGTCGCTGACCGCGGCGACCATGGCGAGCCCGCGGCCGCAGGTCGCGAACTGCTCCGCTTCGCGCACCTCCGGCAGCCGTGGATCGTGGTCGTGGACGGAGACCATGAGACGTCCGAGCATCAGCTCGATGTCCACGGTGCACACCTTGTCCGGCTCCGCGTGCCGGTGGACGTTGGTGAGCAACTCGGTCACGCCGAGCGCGGCCCGGTCTATCAACGGATCGAGATGCCAGTAGCGCAACTGCGCCGATACGATTCTGCGGACTTGACCGATCCGCGACGGCAGGGCTTGGAGCTCTACCGTGCACTGCCTGCTTGGCTGGCTGATCACGGTGCGACTCCCCGAAGTGAGGTCCGGAAGAAGACGGCGTTCCGATCCAGCAGGGGGCGCGCGCTGTCCGCCGCCTGCTGTGGGACCGGCGGCTGGTTCGCAGCGTTATCGCCGGTAAACCCAGAGTGATGTGAAACCAGAGTGACGCAGGGGGTGCGGGCGTGCAACTCGCGCCCGTCTCGGCCCCGTCAGACGTGCCGTCGGCCGCCCGCGCTGCGCAGCGCCTCCAGGAAGGCGCGGACGGAGGGTGGGCCCGGCTCCCCGGGCACCGGATCGTGGTCGCCGAGCGTGAGCCGGTAGCGCGTGCCGTTGACCTCGGCGAGGGCGCGGTCGTGCGGGGCGAACCACGGTTTGCCCGCGCGCACCGCCTGCACCGGTGCGCTGTCGATCTCCGTTCCGTAACTGGTGAGCAGTTCCAGCCTGCCGTCGTTGATCCGGACCTGGCCCGCGCGGGTCAGGGAGCGCAGCCGCTTCCCGATCCGCACGCCGGTGGCCCTGAACTCCGGCTCTGCCATGAGGCTCCGCCCCCTCGCGCGCGGTGACGTCCCGCGCATGGTGTGCCGCGGCGTGCCGCGGGCCTTCGTCTGCCGCTGTCCGGGCGCCGCCCGATGGCGCCCGTCCGGGACATTACCCCTGCCCCGTGCGGTGCAGTGTGCACGTGCCCGGCGCCGAGCACTAGGGCGTACGGCGACGACGCACATGCCACTTCCGTGCGTGACCACGTCAGGAACACAAGAGGGCCAGATGGCCGCGACAGCTGCGCCTTTGAGGTACCAAAAGGAGTGTTTATGCAGGTGAGGGCGGTGTTGTAGGTGTTTATCATCAAGAGGTCCGGCCGGATCGAACCGCGTCCGGCATGAGCGCGAGGAGCCACGCGGTGAGCACCACCCAGCACGACCCGACCGGCGAGCCCGCCGTCACTCTCGATGTCGACCGCAGCGACCCGGAGTACCGTTCCTGGCTGAAAGAAGCGGTGCGCAAGGTCCAGGCCGATGCCAACCGCTCGGCCGACACGCATCTGCTGCGCTTCCCGCTGCCCGAGCACTGGGGCATCGACCTGTACCTCAAGGACGAGTCGACGCATCCGACCGGCAGCCTCAAGCACCGGCTCGCCCGCTCGCTGTTCCTGTACGGCCTGTGCAATGGCTGGATCCGCCCGGGACGCCCCGTGATCGAGGCCTCCAGCGGGTCGACGGCCGTGTCCGAGGCCTACTTCGCGAAGCTGATCGGCGTGCCCTTCATCGCGGTGATGCCGCGCACGACCAGCGCCGAGAAGTGCCGCCTCATCGAATTCCACGGCGGCCAGTGCCACTTCGTGGACGACTCCCGCACGATGTACGCGGAGTCGGCCGCCCTCGCCGTCGAGACCGGCGGCCACTACATGGACCAGTTCACCTACGCGGAACGGGCCACGGACTGGCGCGGCAACAACAACATCGCCGAGTCGATGTACCAGCAGCTGCGCCTCGAACGCTATCCGGAACCCACCTGGATCGTGGCCACGGCCGGGACCGGCGGCACCTCGGCGACCATCGCCCGCTACGTGCACTACATGCAGCACGACACCCGCATCTGCGTCGCCGACCCGGACAACTCCTGCTTCTTCGACGGCTGGACGCGACAGGACCCCGACGCCACCAGCGACTGCGGCTCCCGCATCGAGGGCATCGGCCGGCCCCGCATGGAGCCGAGCTTCGTGCCCGGCGCCATCGACCGCATGATGAAGGTCCCGGACGCGGCGAGCGTCGCCGCCGTCCGCGCCCTGGAGCAGGTCATCGGCCGCAAGGCGGGCGGCTCGACCGGCACCGGCCTGTGGAGCGCCCTGAAGATCGTCGCCGAGATGGTGGCGGCGGGCCGCACCGGCAGCGTCGTGACCCTCATCTGCGACCCCGGCGACCGCTACCTGGACAAGTACTACTCCGACGCGTGGCTCGCCGAGCAGGGTCTGGACATCCGGCCGTACGCGGCGGCCATAGAGACGCTCCTCGCCACCGGCGAGTGGCCGGACGCCTGAGCCCGTCCTGCGCTAGGCCTTCGTGCCCGACAGCCGGCGGTCCAGGTTCCTGACGGAGGCGTCGAAGGTCTTGCCGAGGCCCCTGCGGCCGTGCCGGAAGAGGAACCGCATCAGGCCCCTGGGCTCGACCGCGAAGGTCCAGCGCACCCGCGTACCGGTGGCGGTGGGCGTCAGGTGCCACTCCTCGACCAGGGCGCGGACCCCGGGCGCGTTCGAGACGTCGACGCGGTAGACGTACCGCGTCGGCGCGTCCGCGGCGAGGATCGTCTCCAGGAGCCGGAAGCCGCCCTGGAGGTGGACCGCCCGGCCCGCGCCGTCCCGCGTGGGCCGGGCGCGGGTGACCGACGTGAACCACGCGGGCCACTGCGCCACGTCCACCGCCAGGGCCTGGAACACCGTCTCCGGCGGCGCGGACACCTCACCGGTGAAGACGTGCCGCACGGGAGCGGTCACGAGGAAGTCGAGCCCCACGGGCCTCAGACGGCGTGGCATCGCACTCAGCCCCCAGCAGATGGTGGTGGTGGAACGAGTACGGTCACCTTAGACGAGCACGGTCGACAAGGGCAGGGACCGGCGGCCGCCGGGCGGCCTCAGGCCTCCTCGGCGCTCTCCTGCTCGCCCGCCACGACGAGCCGCAGCTGCTCGGAGACCTCCGCGCGGGCCTCGGCGGGCAGCCCCGCGTCGGTCACCAGCGTGTCCACCTGCCCCAGCGTGGCGAACGAACTCAGGCCCACCGTGCCCCACTTGGTGTGGTCGGCGACCACCACGACGCGGCGCGCGGACTGCACGAGCCGCCGGTTGGTCTCCGCCTCCGCGAGGTTCGGCGTGGACAGACCGGCGTCGGCCGCTATGCCGTGCACCCCGAGGAACAGCACGTCGAAGTGGAGCGCCGCGATCGCCTGGTCGGCGACCGGGCCGACCAGCGAGTCCGACGGCGTGCGCACCCCGCCGGTGAGGACCACCGTGGCGGCCCCCTGCCGCTGGCCCGAGCTGCGCTGCGCGGAGTGGAAGACGTCCGCGACCCGCACCGAGTTCGTCACCACCGTCAGGTCCGGCACGTCCAGGAGCTGATGCGCGAGCGCGTAGGTCGTCGTGCCGCCGGAGAGCGCGATCGCCGTGCCCGGGGCCACCAGGGCCGCCGCGGCCCGCGCGATGTCCTCCTTGGCGCTGAGCTCGAGCCCCGACTTGGCCTCGAACCCCGGCTCGTGCGTGCTCGCCTCCGCCACCGGCACCGCGCCGCCGTGGACCTTCTCCAGGACGCCCTGGCGCGCGAGCGCGTCCAGGTCGCGGCGGACGGTCATGTCCGACACGCCCAGCTTCCTGGTGAGTTCGTTGACCCGGACGCCACCGCGGCGGCGGACCTCGTCCAGGATCAGGGCACGGCGCTGCTCCGCGAGGAGGTGCTGATTCTCACTCACCTCAGGTCCGGCCCTTTCGCCTCGTCAAGCCCGTCATCAGGGTCGCCTCATCCTCGCATGCGCCACCAGTGGATAACGAAGGGGGAGATTACGTGACGGCGGGTGCGCGCGGCGCCCCGAGCCGGGATCCTTGGGTTCCGCAGTCAGCAGCGCACACCTCGGGGGAGCGGAACAGTGGAGCGCGCCACAGCGGGGCAGCCCGCCCCTGCGGAGGACCCGGCGTCCGGCCCGCCCGTACCGGCGGAGCGGATCGCCCTGGAACTCCTCGTCCACGGCGTCGGCGGCGCCACGCCGCAGGCGATGCTCGACGACCCGCGGACCGTCCGCGTCTCCGGCGACGGCACCGCCGCCGTCCACCGCCGCGCCGACGACGTGACGGCCGAGTCCCGCCCGGAGGACTACCGCGGCCGCCCCGTCCCGGAGGCCTACGTCTGGTCCAACCTCACCTCCGGCAACGGCTCCCGCGCCCTGTGGCTCCTGCTCCTGCCGTTCATGGTGGCCAACCTCGCCCACTGGATGCGCCCCACCGCGCGCCGCATGCGGCGCGCGGTCCGCGCGTACGGCCTCCTGGTGCGCCTCGTCGCCCTCAGCCTCACCGTGCTGCTCGTGGCCGCGGCCTGCGAGATAGCGGTCGACCTGCTGGCCTGGCAGTGCGCGGGCACCCGCGCGTGCGCGGCCGACCACTCCTGGCTCGGCTTCCTCGCCCCCGGTCCGGCCGGAGGCGGCGGCTGGTGGTCGCAGCCCGGTCGCCGCCTCGCCCTCGCCGCGGCCCTGCCCGCCGCCCTCACCGGCCTGCTCTGGTACCTGTCCCACCGCACCTGGAGCGCCTACGAGTCGCAGCAGCCGCTCCCGCACCAGCCGGACCCCGAGGAGGCCGCCCGCAACGCCCTCGGCAGGCCCGGCTTCTGGTACGGCCGCCGGATCGTCGCCCGGCTGCGCGCCGCCCACACGGCCGCGGGCCTGCTCACGGTCGCCGCCGCCGTGGGCGCGGCCGCCGCCCGCCACGACCGCCGCCCCGGCGGGTCCGCGCTCCTGGACGTCCTCGGCTGGGCCCTGCTGGCGGCCCTCGCCGGGTGCGGAGCCGTCGTGGTGGGCGTGGTGTGCCGCAGGGGCCGCAGCGAACACCGCGTCGACCGGCGGCTCGACCGCACCCTGGTGCGCCTGCTCCCGCTCACCGCCGTCGTCCTGCTCGTCCTCGCGGTCCTGTACGCCGGGTGGTCGCGCCCCGACTGGACCTCCACGGGCCGCCTTCCGGGCAACACGACCTTCGGCGGCATCGCCCTCGTCCAGGGCGCCCTGGTGCTCGCCCTCGCGGCCGTCGCCACCGGGCTCTACCGCGGGGCGCCCGACACGCGCACCGCCCTACGCGGTCTCGGCGGCCCCGCCGTGGCCATGCTGGCCTGCGCGCTCGGCGGCGTCATGTCCGGCGGCGGCTCGCAGCGCGTCGCCGACTGGCTGGACGGCAGGGGCGGCACGATCGACGGGCCGCCCGCCCTGCTGACCTGGCAGGCCTCGGTCATCCCGCCGCTGCTCGTGGTCGTCGCCGTGCTCTGCGCCGGGCTCGCCGTCGCCACCGCGCGGCGCCTGCGCGTCGAGCTCGCCCGGGTGCCGCGCGAGTACCCCGGCGAGCGCCCCGACACCGCCCGCACCCGCCGCATCGCCGCCAAGCGCGCCGGCGCCACCCTCACCGACCGGGCGCCCCTCATCGTCGGCGTCACCTCGGCCACGACGCTGCTGCTCGGGGCCGCCGCACTCGTCGGGGCCTGGGCGAGCGACGAGGTCCCCGGCGAGGCCGCCGAGGGCGCGCCCGCCTTCGTCGAGGGCACCGCGCAGACCGCACAGGCGCTCGGCTCCTGGCTGATCGGCTTCGGCTTCATACTGTTCGTCACCTGGAGCCGCCGCGCCTACCGCGACGCGTCCGCCCGCCGCACCATCGGCATCCTCTGGGACGTCGGCACGTTCTGGCCGCGCGCCGCCCACCCGTTCGCGCCGCCCTGCTACGCCGAGCGCGCCGTGCCCGACCTGACCTGGCGCATGGACACCTGGACCCGCGCGACGGGCGGCCGCCTCGTCCTGTCCGGCCACTCCCAGGGCAGCGTCCTCGCCGCCGCGGCGGCCTGGCAGCTGCTGCCGTCCGTGCGCAGACGCGTCGCGCTGCTCACCTACGGCTCACCGCTTGAGCGCCTGTACGGCCGCTGGTTCCCCGCGCACTTCGGGCCCGCCGCGCTCAGCTGCCTGCACCGCGAGGTCGACTGCTGGCGCAACCTGCACCGCGCCACCGACCCCATCGGCGGCCCGGTGCGGCTGCACGGCGACTGCGGCCCGCAGGTCGACCGCGCCGCGCTCAAGGACCCGCTCGCCTACGGCCGCACCGCCGAGCACCCGCTGCCCGCGCCCCTGCTCGGCCACGGCGACTACCAGGCCGACCCCGCGTTCGCCGAGGAGCGGACCCGGCTGCTCGCCCGGCTCAGGCCCGCCGTGCCGCGCCCCGCGGCCGCTTCGCCGCCGCGCCCCGCACCGGCTCCTACACCAGCTCCGGAAGGTCATCCGGATACAGCAGGGTGAGCTCGTCGGTGCTCGGCGCCGCCACCTGCGCGACGCGGCCCGCGTGCCGCTCCACCATCGCCTCGAACGTCTGCCGCGCGGTACGGCCGTTGCCGAACGTGGGGCCCTTCGGGAGGGCCGTGAAGTACTTCAGGAGCGCCTCGGCGGTGCCCGTGCCGAGCGTGTACTCGTGCTCCTCCGCCTGCTGCTCGACGATGCGCAGGAGTTCCTCGGCGTCGTAGTCGCCGAACGTGATGGTGCGCGAGAAGCGGGACGCCACCCCGGGGTTGACGGACAGGAAGCGGTTCATCTCCTCGGTGTAGCCCGCGACGATCACCACGACCGCCTCGCGGTGGTCCTCCATCAGCTTCACGAGCGTGTCGATGGCCTCCCGGCCGAAGTCGCGCCCGGAGTCCTCCGGCGAGAGCGCGTACGCCTCGTCGATGAACAGGACACCGCCGCGGGCCTTCTGGAACGCCTCCTGGGTGCGGATCGCCGTCGAGCCGATGTGCTCGCCCACCAGGTCCACGCGCGACACCTCGACCAGATGACCGCGCTCCAGGACGCCGAGCGCGGCCAGGATCTCGCCGTAGAGCCGGGCCACGGTGGTCTTGCCCGTGCCGGGGGAGCCGGTGAACACCAGATGGCGGCGGACCGAGGCGGCCTTCAGGCCCGCCTCCTGGCGCCGCCGACCCACCTCGATCATGTCGGTGAGCGCCCGCACCTCGCGCTTGACGCTGTCCAGGCCCACCAGCGTGTCGAGTTCGCCGAGCACCGCCTTGGAGGTGCGGGAGGACTGCGGCGCGGGCGGCGCGGGCGGCTGCTCGGTGACGCGCGGCTCGGGCACCGCGCCGAGCAGCCCCGTGGACTGCGTGGCCGTCTGCACGATCGGCTCGGGCGCGGCGGGCCGCACGCCGGCGCTCTCGTCGCTGGTGCAGTCCTCGACGAGCGGGCCGTCCTCCGCGAATTCGTAGCCGCCGCGCGCGCACCGCTCGGTGCGGCAGCGCTTCAGCGTCGTACGGCAGCCGTCGAGGACGTGGAAGCCGTAGCCGCCGCTGTCGACGACCTTGCAGCGGTGGAAGCTGCCGCGCCCGCCCGCGGAGACGTAGAAGCCCGCCTCGGCCGGGGAGGTGACCGTGCACCGCTCGATGGTCGGATCGGCGCCCTTGGTGACGATCACGCCCGTCTGCGTGCCGTCCACGGTGCAGTCCGCGAGGACGCCGCCGCTGCCGTGGTCGCGGAACCACGCGCCGGTGGCCGCCTCCCGGATGCGCACGTCGTCGAGCTGGGCGGTCGCGCCGTCGCTCACCGACACCGCCGTGTTGCGCACCTGCGTCAGGTCGCTGTCTATGACGTCGACGCGCGAGCCCCGGTCGAGGACGAACAGCGCGTCCGGCACGTCGTGCACCCGGCACGACTCCAGGACGGCCGTCGCCCCGTCGCTGACCCACACCGCCGGGTAGTCGCCCGTGCTGTCGTGGATCTCGCACTGGTTGGCGTCCACGCGGGTGCCCGGGTCCCACACCGACAGGCCGTTGCGGCCGAACTCGCGCACCGTGGTGCGCGTCAGCGTGAGGACCGAGCGCGAGCGCAGGTCGACCGCGTTCTCCGGGATGTCGTGGATGCGGCAGTCGGCGAGGGTGAGGACCGCGTCCGTGTCGAGCGTGACGCCGTCGGACGTCGTGCGGTGCACCGCGCAGTCCGTCAGGTGCGCCGTGGCGCGCGCGGTGATCTGCACGCCCGCACCCTTGACCTCGTACACCTCGCAGCCGACGGCCTCCAGGCCGCTGTACTCGCCGGTCACCGACAGGCCCGCGCCCGAGGTGTGGTGCACCCGGCAGCGCTCCAGGCGCGGATGCCCGCCGCCGCGCACCGCGACCCCGGACTGGCCCGCCGCGACGACCTCGCACTCCTCGAACACCCCGCCGCCGCCGTCGAGTACGGCGATGCCGATGCCGCCCGCGTTGTCGACCGTGCAGCGGCGCAGGGTGGGCCGGGCGCCGCCGCGGACCTCGATGCCGGCCGCCGAGCGCGTCATCACCCGGAGGTCCGTGAGCTCCGGCGCCCCGTCCTCGACGAGCAGCGCGGGCGCGGCCGAGTCCTGGCCCTCGATGTGCAGGTCCTGGACGACGGCGGAGGCCCGCACCGTCAGGGGCACGCCGTCGGCCGGCGCGATGCGCACCGAGCCGGGGGAGCCCTCGGGGCCGCGCAGCGTCACCGCCCGCTGGACGACGAGGTTCTCGCGGTACGTCCCCGGGGCCACTGTCAGGACGTCCCCGTCGCCCGCGGCCTCCAAGGCGGCGGTCAGCGATGCGTACTCTCCCGTGCGGCGCCGCCACCGCGACGTACCGGTGTGCGTCACCTGGACCGTGCCCTGTGCCATGGAGTTGCTCTGCCCCCACCTCGACGTACGCGGGACCCCGCGCCCGCGCGCGAGGAGGCCGAAGAGTCGGCCCGCTCCACCGTAGCGCGCGCGACGCGGGGGAGTTGACCTGATGGGCAGGCTCTCACCAGCTCAGGCGCCGGTACCCGTCTTGCCCCAGTCCGGGCCCGCCTGCTGCCAGGCCTGCTCCCAGCGGGCGTAGCGCCGCCGGACGACGCGCCACAGGAGCAGCCGCCGGGCGCCCTCGACGAGGCCGGCGCTCGCGAGGGCGGCACCGAATCCGGCGAGGGCCGCGTGGGTCGTCGCGGTGGCCGGGTCGAGCGGGCGGCCGACGACCCGGCCGGTGCGGTCGGTCCAGACCGTGAACCGGTCGCCGGGGTGCGGTGACTTGAGGCCGGACGCGACCGTGCCCGCGTGGCCCGAGCCGTCCGGCCCCTTCCAGTGGGCGAGCACGCGGCGGTGCGCGTCCCGCGCGGAGGACGTCTCCGGGTCGGGGTCGAGGGGCGGCTGGTCGAGCTTCTTCAGGACGGTGGCCGTCACGACGTGGCGGGCCGCGCGCTGGGCCTCCACCGAGCGCAGCAGCGCGTCGTTGGTCAGACTGCCCGTCACGGCGCCGACCACCGGCGCCCCGACGACGATGAGGACGAGCGCGACGAGCGCCGCCCAGGCCTCGGCGAGGTCCGTCGCGCGGCGCAGTGGATTGCGGCGCCAGCGCCAGAGTCCGGCGATCGCTCGCACGGTCCTGCACCCCCTTCCGCGTCCGTCACCACGGCCTTAACCGCGGACGGCCCGGCTCACGCATGGGACACGAGAACCGAGGATGACATCGGCCTGTTTCCCGTCGCTTTCCGGACTCGTCCCGACGGGGCCCGACAGCGCTTGCACCGGCGCCTTTCCACCGGTCCCGATGGTCCCCACCGAACCTCAACGGCCTTGCCCCGCCTTCGAGTTCCCCACGACCGTCCTGTTCATTCGGGGATCTTCGGAGGGTCACCGATACGGATGGCGCCGGTCGCCCGCGGGACGAAGTCCGCCCGGGCGGGGAGATGCGGGCCCCGCACATCAGGCCGAAAACGGTTCCCGGGCGCTCCGGCCGTGTGCGCGCATACGAAAGTCGCCGTCGACCCATGGGTCGACGGCGACTGCCAGGCGTGCCCCCCGGACGCCTGCGGCGGATGAACGTGGAGCGGTCGAACGGCGGACCCGGCGCGCGGCCGTGCTGTCAGTGGTCGCTGACGGTCGGTCGCGGCCGGTCAGTAGCCCCGGTACTGCTGCCGGTTGTACGGGTCCTCGTGGGGCGCGGGCGCCGGGCGGGGCGCCGCGGGGCGCATCGCCTCATAGCCCGTCGTGGTCCCCATGGGCCGCTGCTGCTGCGGGCCCGGATAGCCGCGGGGCGGACCCGCCTGCTGCGGGATGTACGGCGCCGGGGCCTGTTGCAGCGGTGCGGGCTGCGGGGCGGGCGCGTAGCCGTACGCGGCGTTCGGAGGAGCGGCCATCGAGGGCCCGGAGGGCGCCGACGGCAGGGCGGGCAGCGCGGGCGGCAGGGCCGGGAGGTGGCTGCCCGTGTCATAAGGGGACGGGTTCACCCGGATCGGGGCGATCTGCGGGGTGCCCCGCTCGGCGACCAGAGAGTCGTAGATCGGAGTGTCCGGGAAGGACGGCGCGGAGTAGTAACCGCCGCCATAGGTGGAGCGGGGGGAGGTCATGCTCCATAAGTTAAGCCCTTGATGTGCTGGTTGGGGAGACCGATAAGAGGGTTGTTTGCCGTGTTGCCCGTGCCTTCGGACCCCCAATGCGAGCGAACCTGGGAAAATCGGTCGCGCGGCAGCGTAGGGATCCTGTAAAAGGCGGGGATCTGGGGGGTTACCGGTGGTCGACCGGCGGTTGACGCGGAGCGATGTCCGGGTGGGCCTGTGCGCGTCCGCGAATGCCAGGTAATAGGTTGGGCGGGAACGGAACGGCGGTCCTGCCGGGCCCGGCACTGGTGATGGGGGCAGACATGTCTATGGCCAAAGGTTCGAATGTTCCCGTGGGGGCAACTGCCGTACGGGTCGAATTGGGCTGGGGTTCCGGACCCGGAGTTCCGGACGCCGACGCGTCCGCCCTGCTGCTCGCGGACTCCGGAAAGGTGCGCTCGGACGCGGACTTCGTCTTCTACAACCAGGCGACGCACGCCTCGGGCGCCGTGCGCCACGAGGGCAAGCGGACCGCGGGCGGCACCGTGACCGACGCGCTCGTCGTCGACCTCGCGCGCGTGGAGCCCGCCGTCGAGACGGTGGTCCTCGCCGCGTCCTCGGACGGCGGCACGTTCGGCAAGGTGCCCGGTCTGCACATCCGGGTCCTCGACGCCGCGAGCGGCGCGGAGATCGCGCGTTACGACAGCGCCGACGCGAGCGTGGAGACGGCGTTCGTCCTCGGCGAGCTCTACCGGCGCCAGGGCGCCTGGAAGTTCCGCGCCGTCGGCCAGGGCTACAGCAGCGGCCTGGAGGGCCTGGCGACGGACTACGGCATCACGGTGGACGAGCCCCAGCAGACGGCCGCGCCGACCCCGCCCCCGGCCGCGCCGGTGGCGCCGCCCGCGCCCGCCCCGGCCCCGCCCGTGACCGCGCCCGCCCCCGTCACGCCGCCCCCGCCGGCCGCCGCCCCCGCCCACCCCGTGCGCCTGACCAAGGTCACGCTCACCAAGGAGGCGCCCACGGTCTCCCTGACCAAGCAGGGCGGCACCTCGGGCGCGCTGCGCGTGAACCTCAACTGGGAGGTGCGCAAGCAGTTCAAGGGCTGGGCCAGCAAGCTCGGGCGGGCCGTGGCGATGCACGCCGACCTGGACCTCGACCTGTGCGCGCTGTTCGAACTGGCCGACGGGCGCAAGGGAGTCGTCCAGGCCCTCGGCAACGCCTTCGGATCCCTCCACCAGCCGCCGTACATCCTCCTGGACGGCGACGACCGCACCGGCGCCGTGTCGACCGGTGAGAACCTCACCGTCAACCTCGACCGTACGCAGGACTTCAAGCGCATGGTCATCTTCGTGACCATCTACGAGGGCGCGCGCAGCTTCGCCGACCTCAACGCGACGGTCACGCTGACGCCGCAGCACGGCGCGCCGATCGAGTTCTCCCTGGACGAGTGCACGGTGCCGTCGACGGTGTGCGCCCTGGCGCTCATCACGAACCAGGGCGGCGAGCTCGTCGTCCAGCGCGAGGCCCGCTATCTGGTGCCCGAGCGCGGCGTGAGCCCGCAGCGCACCATCGACTACGCGTATGGCTGGGGCATGAACTGGACGCCCGGCAGGAAGTGACGTCCGACGCCGGCGCCTCCCGGTACGCGGCAGGCGCCGGTCAGGGCCGCGAGTCGGGAGCCGCCTCCGGGGCGGCCCCGTACGTCCGGCCCTTCCACGCGGCGCCGCGCCCCCGGTAGTGCCGCACCGCCGAGTCCACCGTCATCAGCAGGTACAGGAAGGCCGTGCCGGGCAGCGTGAGCGCGAGCCACAGCGGCTGGCGGTAGTAGCGCAGCATCGGCAGATACGTCGCCGTCATGACGAGCCAGGCGAGGCCGCCGACGACCGCGGCGGTGGTGTCGCCCGCGGCCAGGCCCACGGCCAGGGCGACGGGCGGCACCAGGTAGATCACGGCGAGCCCCGCGACCGTCCCGAGGAGCACCGCCGGGTTGTGGCGCAGCTGGGCGTAGGCGCTGCGCGCCACCATCCGCCACAGGTCCGCGAGGGCCGGATAGGGGCGCACGCTGTCGACGCGGTCGGCGAGTCCCAGCCAGATGTGCCCGCCGCTCCGCTTGACCGCCCGCGCGAGGGCCACGTCGTCGATCACCGCGTGCCGGATGGCGTCCGGCACCCCCGCCCGCGCGGCGGCGTCCGCGCGCAGCAGCACACAGCCCCCGGCCGCGGCGGCGGTCCGCCCGTCCCTGCGCGCGATCCAGCGGAACGGGTACAGCTGCGCGAAGAAGTAGACGAACGCGGGGACGACCAGGCGCTCCCACGCGCTGGCCACGCGGAGCCGGGCCATCTGCGACACCAGGTCGAAGCCGCCGGACTCGGCGGCGGCCACCAACTCCCGCAGGCTGTCGGGCTCATGGGCGATGTCCGCGTCGGTGAGCAGCAGGTACTCCGGCTCGTGCGCGCGGGCCAGGCCGATGCCGTGCCGCACCGCCCACAGCTTGCCCGTCCAGCCCGCGGGCGGTTCGCCCGGCGAGCCGACGGTCAGCGCGAGGCCGCCGTGCCGCTCGGACAGCTCGCGCGCGAGAGCCCCGGTGCCGTCGGTGCTGCCGTCGTCGACGAGGAACACCTCGGCCCGCCCCGGATAGTCCTGGGCGAGCAGCGACGGCAGGCTGGCGGGCAGCACCTCGGCCTCGTCCCGAGCGGGGACGACGACACCCACCGCCGGCCACCGCTCCGGCTCGCGCCGGGGTGGCAGGCGCAGGTCCGTGCGCCAGAAGAAGCCCTGTCCGACCAGTAGCCACAGCCACGCGGCGAGCGAGGCGACGGAGATCCACACAACGGCACTCACCCGCCGCAGTCTGCCCCACGGTGACCGGGTCGTACGGCCGATCGACTAAGGTGACCGGGTGAAGATCGCGCTCATGGACTCCGGCATCGGACTGCTCGCCGCGGCGGCCGCGGTACGGCGCCTGGCACCCGGCGCCGATCTCGTCCTCTCCTCGGACCCCGACGGCATGCCCTGGGGTCCCCGCGACACGGCGGACCTCACGGAGCGGTCCCTCGCGGTCGCCGCGGCCGCCGCCGCGCACCGCCCGGACGCGCTGATCGTGGCCTGCAACACCGCGACCGTGCACACGCTGCCCGCCCTGCGCGCCCGCTTCGAGCCGGAACTGCCGGTCATCGGCACCGTCCCGGCGATCAAGCCCGCCGCGGCCGGGGGCGGACCGATCGCCATCTGGGCCACCCCCGCCACCACCGGCAGCCCCTACCAGCGCGGCCTCATCGAGGAGTTCGCCGACGGCGTCGACGTCACCGAGGTGCCCTGCCCCGGTCTGGCCGACGCCGTGCAGTGGGCCGACGAGGACGCCATCGACCGGACGATCGCGGCGGCCGCCGCCCTCACGCCGCCCGGGGTAAGGGCCGTCGTCCTGGGCTGCACCCATTACGAACTGGTCGCGGAGCGCATCCGCGCCGCCGTGCAGGGAGCGGACCGGACGCCGCTGGTCCTGCACGGCTCGGCCGGCGCGGTCGCCGCCCAGACGCTGCGCCGCATCGGCGAGGTGCCCGGCGCGCGCCCGGCGGCCGGGGACGGCCACGGCGGCGTCCGCGTGCTCCTCAGCGGGCGCGAGGCCGCGCTGCCGCCCGCCGCCCTGACGTACGCCGAAGGACGCCTCCTGGCGTCGGCGAGCCCGGCCCTGAAGGGCTGAGACCGGCCGTCCGGCCCGGGACGGCGGCCGAAGGGGGGCCTGTCCTGGCCGACGGCTGACCCATCCCGTGCGGCCCAGCGAGCGGAACGCGCCCTGCCGGGCGCCCCTCACCTCGGCGAACCTGGTGTTCGGGGGGTCCGGCCGGAGAGGTAACTCTCCGGGACGCGGTGCCATCGCCGCGGATCGTGAGTAACCTCGACTCCATGACGGACCATGCCCACGGCGAGCGGGCTGCCGCCGAGGATCAGCCCGAGATCTGGACCGGACGCGCGTCCAACCGCGTCCAGTGGCTGCTGGCCTGCGCCGGCGCCGCCTGCCTCGCGCTGGGCATCGACCTGGCCGTGGAGACGCTGTGGCCCTCGGGCGTCCTGCCGCTGGTCATGGCCATCGTCGGCTGCATCGCGGTCGGTCTGCTGATGCTCTTCGGCACGCTGGCGTTCGTCCACGTCGCGGTGAAGGTCGACAAGGAGTGCATGGAAGTGCGCTGCGGCCACATCGGCGTACCGCGCCGCCGCATCCCGCTCTCGCACGTCGTCGGCGCCGACTTCGCGCCCGCCGTCACCCCGCGTCACTGGGGCGGCTGGGGCTACCGCTGGCGGCCGGAGCAGGGCACCGCCGTCATCGTGCGGCGCGGCGAGGGCGTCGTCCTGCAACTCGGCGACGGCCACAAGTTCACGGTCACCGTGGACAACGCCGAGAGCGCGGTCCGCGTCATCCGCGACCACCTGCGGCCGACCCGCCCCACGCCGACGGTCTGACCGACCGGGCGCGCCCCTCCTGAGGCGGCCGGGCTACCCGCCCTCGTCCTCCCCGCCCTCGGGCAGCGGCCGTGCCGTCGCGAGCCCCGCGAGCAGGCCCGCGCCCGCCGTCACGGACGTCACGCTCAGCGCGTTGCCCAGCGTGGCCACCGCCGCGACGGCGGTCAGGGCCGCGCCCGCCGTCAGGACGACCGCGGTGGAGCGCGGCGAGCGCCACAGCGCGAACAGGACCCAGCCGAAGGCCGCCGTGAGCAGCACGACTCCGGTGAAGCCCTGCTCGGCGGCCTGCTGGAGCAGCGCCGAGTGCGGTTTGCCGTCCGGGAGCAGGCCCTCCATCACGGTCGGTGACGCGTCCCCGAACCGCCCCGGGCCCACCCCGAAGGCCGGATGCGTGCCCGCCAGCTCCCCGGCGTCGCGCCACAGACCCACCCGGTGCGGGCCGAGCTGGCCCTCCAGGGAGGCGGTCAGGCCGCGGGGAAGCACGTCCTCGGCGACGGCCCAGGACGCCCCGGCCACCAGCGCGGCGGCGAGGGCGAATCCCGCGAGGCCGAGGGGCCTGCGGGCCAGGGGCCCCGCGAGCGAGCACAGCAGGATCCCGGCACAGGCGAGGAAGCCCGCAGTGGAGCCCAGCAGCGCCGCACAGCACACGACACCGACGGCGGCCAGGCGCAGACACAGCCGGAGCGCGGGACCGCGCGCCGCCCACGCCGCACAGCAGACCGCGCCCGCCGACAGGCTCAGGAGCGCGGCGGTGGCGCCGATGGGACCGAGCGGTGAGGAGCTGGCGGGTCCTGGCGTGACGTGCGGGGCCGCGGCGGCGAGGCAGACCCCCGCGAGGGCCCCGGCGCACGGGGTCGCCACCGGCAGGAGCGCCCCGGCGATGCGCCCGCCCGCGTACCCGGCGGCGACCGCGAGGATCGCGAGCAGCACGCCGTCAGGACGACCGCCGCCGACCGCCGAAGTGATCAGCGCCCAGGCCGCGCACGCCGCGAGGATCGCGAGACCGCTCGCGTCGGCCACCCCGTGCCGCTCCCCGGTCCGCTCGGCCGTCACCGCCCCCGTCGACCCCAACCCGCCCCCCGATGTCCGCGGGCCCCCGACGGCGTGGCAGCGTGTTCCAGCCGCACGTCAGGGACTGCGGCACACCGTAGCGGCTGATGGCGTCGGTTGTGGATGTCTTGCGCAGAAACGATCTAGTAAATGTGTGGAAGGGGCACGTGGGACGCCCGTGCGCAGGGGTCGACCGCGCTGTCCGCGCCCAGGTGGCGGGCCGTAGACTCCCCGAGTGACCGCCACCACCGCTCCCACCGAGACGTCGGAGCAGACCGAACCGCAGCCCGGACCGGAAACCCGCGCGGAGCGGGTACGGCGACGGCTGATTCCGGCCGTCGCCGCGGTGCTCTCCGGCGTCCTGCTCTACCTCAGCTTCGCGCCGCGCGAGCTGTGGTGGCTCGCGCCCTTCGCGTTCGCGCTGCTCGGCTTCGTCCTGCACGGCCGGAGGGCCGGCTCCGGGTTCCGCCTCGGCCTGCTGATGGGGCTCGGCTACTTCGTGCCGCTCCTGTCCTGGACGGGTGTCGACGTGGGGCCGCTGCCGTGGCTCGCCCTGGCCGTCGCCGAAGCGCTGTTCATCGGCCTCGCGGGCCTGGGCATCGCCGCGGTGTCGCGCCTTCCGGTGTGGCCGGTGTGGGCCAGTGGGGTGTGGCTCCTGCTGGAGGCGGCGCGGGCGCGCTTCCCCTTCGAGGGCTTCCCGTGGGGCAAGGTCGCCTTCGGCCAGCCCACCGGTCTCTTCCTGCCCCTCGCCGCGCTCGGCGGGACGCCGCTGCTCGGCTTCGCCGTGGTCCTGAGCGGCTTCGGGCTCGCCGACGTCGTGCGCCGCCTGAGGGCCGCGCCCCGCGCGCGGGACCGCGCCGTGCTGACCGCGGCCGCGCTCACCGTCGCACCCGTGGCCGCCGGTGCGGCCGCGCTGCCGCTGGTGTCCACCGCGGCGGAGCACGGCACCGCCACGGTCGCCGTCATCCAGGGCAACGTGCCGCGCATGGGCCTGGACTTCAACGCCCAGCGCCGGGCCGTGCTCGACCACCACGTCCGGGAGACGCTGCGCCTGGCCGCGAAGGTCAAGGCGGGCAGGGCCGAGCAGCCCGATCTGGTCCTGTGGCCGGAGAACTCCTCCGACATCGACCCGTTCGTCAACGCCGACGCCTATGCGGAGATCGACAAGGCGGCGAAGGCCATCGGCGCCCCCGTCTCCGTGGGCGCCGTCGTCGGGGCGAAGGACGGCAAGCCCCGCAACCGGCAGATCCTCTGGGACCCGAGGACGGGCCCCGGCGCCTCGTACGACAAGCGGCACCTCCAGCCGTTCGGCGAGTACATGCCCTACCGGAGCTTCTTCCGGATCTTCAGCTCCGACGTCGACCGCGCCGGTGTCTTCCAGCCCGGGACGAAGCCGGTCGTGTTCGACATGGCGGGCACCGAGGTCGGACCCGTGACCTGCTACGAGGCGGCGTTCGACGACGTGGTCCGGGACCAGGTCGACAAGGGCGCGCAGATCCTGTCCGTGCCGAGCAACAACGCGACGTTCGAGCGCAGCCAGATGACGTACCAGCAGCTGGCCATCGACCGGGTGCGGGCCGTCGAGCACGGACGGGCCGTGATGGTGCCGGTGACCAGCGGGGTGAGCGCCGTGATCCGCCCGGACGGGACGGTCGCCCAGCGCACCGGGATGTTCACCGCGGAGTCGCTCGTCGCGGAGGTGCCCAAGCGCAGCTCGCTGACGCCCGCGACGCGGCTCGGTATCTGGCCGGAGGTGTTTCTGGCCGGTCTGGGAGTGGCCGGAATCGGCTGGGTCATCGCGCGCAGGCGGGCGGGCACCGGCAGTTAGGCTGCTGATCATGGCTACTCCAGACTTCATCAAGACCTTGCGTGCCGACGTGGGCCACCAGCTGCTGTGGCTCCCGGGAGTGACCGCGATCGTCTTCGACGACGAGGGCCGGGTGCTCCTCGGACGGCGCGCCGACAACGGCAAGTGGTCGGTGATCGGCGGCATCCCGGAGCCCGGGGAGCAGCCCGCCGAGTGCGCCGAGCGGGAAGTCTTCGAGGAGACGGCCGTGCGGTGCGTGGCCGAGCGGGTGGTCCTCGTGGAGACCCTGGAGCCCGTCACCTACCCCAACGGCGACGTCTGCCAGTTCATGGACATCACCGTCCGCTGCCGGGCCGTGGGCGGCGCGCCCCGCGTCAACGACGACGAGTCCCTCGAAGTCGCCTGGTTCGCCCTGGACCGGCTTCCCGACGAGCTGCACGAGACCGGCCTGTTCCGCATCAAGCAGGCCATGGCGGACGGGCCCACCTGGTTCGCGCGCGGCTGAGCCGCGCCCGCACGCCCCGTGGTGGCCGCACCGGACAGCGTGTAGCCTGCACGGACATTGACGGATGCTCTCCGCGCGGCGCCTCCGCGGCGTCGCCGAACCACTGAGGCAGGGACGGGAGTTGGGGCGGAAGGGCTATGGCGTCGTGCTGCGGGGGCTCGCCTGCGCGCTCCTCGCCTGGCAGGTCTGGCTCGTGTGGCACCTGAGCACGTACGACGCCACGAGCGCCGGGTGGTCCTGCTACGACGACGTGGGCTGCGGCAGCGACCAGCTGGTGGCCCTGGCGCCGGAGCTCGGCATCGGCGCGGACGTGCTGCTCGGCTTCCTCGCCGCCCGGTTCCTGCACCGCGCGACCGTCGGCGTGCTGATCGCGCTCAGCGCGCTCGCCGCCGCCGTGGGCTGGTACGACGCGCTGGCCGACGGCCGCGTCGCGTACGACACGGTCACCGACTACATGCTGCTCGCACCGGTCGGACGGCACTCCGTCGCGGCCTGGCTGACGTTCCTGTGGTCGGTGGCGGCCGTGGGCGGGCTCCTCGCGGTGTGGGGCGCCGTCGTGAGCCTGCGCAGGACGGCCGCGCTGCGCCGGGTGCGGGCCGGGTTCGCCACGGCCGAGGCCCGGTTGGAGGGCTGGCGGCCGGTGCGCGGCAGGCGCGGCGAGGTCACCGTCGTCTTCCACGACCGGCGGGGCGCGCGCCACGCCGTGCCGGTGGTCGTGGACCGCGTGGCCCTGGACCGGCCCGTCCTCGCGGTGTACGACACCGAGCGTCCGGCCGACCCCGAGCGCACCCGGGTCGCCGTGCCCCGGCAGCGGCTGCTCCGCTCCTCCTGAGGCGGTCCGCCCCACGACGACCGGCGGCCCGGCGCGTTCGCCGGCGGCCGGGTCCGCGCCGCCGCGCGCGGCCCAGTAGCCTGAGGGCACGATGAACCGTTTGAGCACGTCATGGGGCGCGTACGACCTCACACGCTTCCCGGAGGACCCCCGCGACCAGCTGCGGGCCTGGTCCGCCGCCGACGCCTATCTGCTGCGCCACCTGGCGGGAGAGGAAGGCGGTGCGCCGGTCGCCCTCGACGGCGCCGTGGCGGTGATCGGCGACCGCTGGGGCGCGCTGACCACGGTGCTCGCCGCGCACCGGCCGATCCAGATCACCGACTCCTTCCTCGGCAGGCAGGCGACCCTCGCCAACCTGGAGCGGGCCGGGCACGCCCCGGACCCGACCCGGCTGCTCACGACGCGGGACGCGCCGCCGGAGCGGGTGGACGTGCTCCTGGTCCGGGTGCCCAAGAGCCTCGCGCTCCTGGAGGACCAGCTGCACCGGATCGCCCCGTCCCTGCACGCGGGCACCGTCGTCGTCGGCACCGGCATGGTCACCGAGATCCACACCTCGACCCTCGAACTCTTCGAGCGGATCATCGGCCCGACCCGCACCTCGCTGGCCCGGCAGAAGGCCCGTCTGATCCACACCACACCGGACCCGGAGCGGGTCCACGGCAGCGGTCCCTGGCCGCGCCGGTACGTCCTGCCCGCCGACTCCGGGGCGGGCGCGGGCCTGACCGCCGTCAACCACGCGGGCATCTTCTGCGCCGACCGCCTCGACATCGGCACCCGGTTCTTCCTCCAGCACCTGCCCGCGAGCCACGGCGACGCCCACGTCGTGGACCTGGGCTGCGGCAACGGCGTGCTCGGCACGGCCGCGGCGGTCGCCAACCCCGAAGCCCGGGTCACGTTCGTGGACGAGTCGTACCAGGCGGTCGCCTCGGCAGAGGCCACGTTCCACGCCAACTCGGCCGCCGCGAAGGCGGAGTTCCTGGCCGGGGACGCGCTGACGGCGATGCCCGCCGCGTCCGTGGACCTCGTCCTGAACAACCCGCCCTTCCACAGCCACCAGGCCACGACCGACGCGGCGGCCCAGCGCATGTTCCGCGGGGCCCGTGCCGCGCTGCGGCCCGGCGGTGAGCTGTGGGTCGTCGGCAACCGCCACCTCGGCTACCACGTGCGGCTCAAGCGCCTCTTCGGCAACGTCGAAGTCGCCGCGAGCAACCGCAAGTTCGTGATCCTGCGGGCGGTCCTGCGCCCATGACCGACGAGCTGTTCCCGCGCGAGCGCGGCGAGGTGGCCCCGGGCGCGGTGCACGTGCCCGGCTGGCTCGGCCCCGACCGCCAGCGGGAGCTCCTCGCCGCCTGCCGGGCCTGGGCGCGCCCGCCCGCGGGCCTGCGCACCGTCCACCTGCCGGGCGGCGGCACGATGACCGCCCGGCAGGTGTGCCTGGGCCGGCACTGGTACCCGTACGGCTACGCGCGCACCGTCGTCGACGGCGACGGCGCACCCGTGAAGCCCATGCCCGCCTGGCTCGCGGAGCTGGGGCGCGCCGCGGTGCGGGACGCGTACGGGGACCGCGGCGCGGACGGGGGCGCCGCGCCCGCGTACGACATCGCGCTCGTCAACTACTACGACGCCGACGCCCGCATGGGCATGCACCGCGACAGCGACGAGAAGTCCGACGCGCCGGTGGTGTCGCTGAGCATCGGGGACGCGTGCGTCTTCCGGTTCGGCAGCACCGAGACGCGCTCGCGGCCGTACACGGACGTCGAGCTGCGCAGCGGTGACCTGGTGGTGTTCGGCGGCCCGTCCCGCCTCGCGTACCACGGCGTGCCGCGGATCCACGCGGGTACGGCGCCGCCGGGGCTTGGCCTGACGGGGCGGCTGAACGTCACGCTGCGGGTGAGCGGGCTCGGCTGAGGCGCCGCCCCGGTCAGTCGGCCAGTTCGTCGGCGGCGTCCTTGATCCGCAGGGTGAGTTCGGTGATCTGGTTGTAGATGGAGCGGCGCTCCGCCATCAGCGCGCGGATCTTGCGGTCCGCGTGGTCCACGGTGCTCGGGTCGCTCCGCTTGAAGAGCTCGCGGATCTTCGGCCGTGACATGTCGGTCAGTTCGCAGCACAGGTACATGGCGATCTGGCGTGCCGTCACCAGGACCCGGCTGCGGGACGTGCCGCACAGCTCGCCCTCCGCCAGGCCGAAGTAGTCGGAGGTCACGGTGATGATCAGCTGCCCGACGCGCTCCCCGCGCGACGGCCCGCGGTCGGGGACCAGGTCCTTGAGGACGATCTCGGTCAGGCCGAGGTCCACCGGCTGCCGGTTGAGGTGGGCGAACGCGGTCACCCGGTTCAGGGCGCCCTCCAGCTCGCGGATGTTGCGCAGGGTGCGGGAGGCGATGAACTCGAGCACCTCCGGCGGGGTGTCGAGCCCGTCCGCGGCGGCCTTGCGGCGCAGGAGCGCGACGCGCGTCTCCAGCTCGGGCGGCTGGACGTGGGTGATCAGGCCCCACTCCAGACGGCTGCGCATCCAGTCCTCGAGGTTCGGCAGCTGCTTGGGGGGCCGGTCGGAGGACAGCACGATCTGCTTTCCGGCCTCGTGGAGCGCGTTGAAGGTGCGGAAGAACCCCTCCCGCGTCGCCCTGTGGTGCATCAGGAAGTAGATGTCGTCGACCAGCAGGACGTCCGCGTTCCGGTACTCGCCCTGGGGCTTGAAGTCCTCCGCGTGCACGTACCGGACGCGGAGGCCGGGGTGGAGGGCGAGGACGTGGTGCGCGGTGGCGTGCAGCAGGTGCGTCTTGCCGATCCCCGAAGTGCCGTAGATGTACAGGGGGTTGTACGCCCGGCCGGGCCGCTTGGCGGCGGCCAGGGCGGCCGCGTTGGCGAAGCGGTTGGAGTCGCCGACGATGAAGGTGTCGAAGACGAAGCCGGGGTTGAGCCATCCCGGGTGGGTCTTCCCGCCGGGCGTACGGGGGCGCGCCCGGGGCGGTGCCTCCGCGCCGGGGGCGGTGTCCAGGAAGCCGCCCTCGGGCTCGGGGCGGGGTGCGGTGTCGTCGTCCTGCCAGTTCTCCTCGGCCGTGATCAGCTGGCGCTCCAGCTCCTCGCAGCGCTCCTCCGCCTCGACGCGGCGGGCGTGGGCGTCGCGGAGCTCCTCGCCGAGCGCCTCCACCTGCTGGATGAGGGACTGCCGTTCCCTGCGGAGCCCGGCGAGCTGGTCCTCGTACAGTTCGAGCACCGTGTCCGTGTCGGCGTGCTCGCGGCTCTGGTGCGCCCGCAGCTGTCCGATCTGTACCTCCAGGTCCGCCGCGCGGTGTTGCGTGTCGACCAACGCCCCTTCGAGCGCCCGGACCAGCGCCGCCGAGCGGGTGGACTGCCGGTCGGCCTCGGCCAGTTGGTCCTCCAGGAGCTGGACCCGGTGGAGCGGGGAGCCGCTGTGGGCCAGTGCCTCGCGGTGCAGCCGGCGGAGCAGTTCCATGGCCTCGGGGGTGGGCGTGCGGCCCTGGTGCTCGGCGACGTCGTGGAAGAGGGAGTTGATGAACTCCCAGGTGGGGATGCGGGTCCCGTTGAGGAAGCGGGACAGGGACCCGGCGTCCCAGCTCCGCCGGGCCGCGTACCGGCGAACGCTGAGCCCGAGCCCGTCGAAGAGGGCGCGCAGCGCCTCGGCGAGCGCCCGTGACTCGTCGGGAAGTTCCCCGCCGAGCGGCACCAGGCTGCCCATGTCCCCTCCCTGTGTTCCCTGTCGGCTGCTGTCGCTCGGTGTTGCGACACGTGGCAACTGTGCCGCCTAGCGCAACACCCCGCACCCCCAACAGCCTGATTGCTGCCTGACAAGACATCAGGCGGCAGTCGGGACAAGAGATTTCGGAGAGGCTCAGCGATGCACCTTCCACGACGGCGAATCGATCTCGTCGTATTCCTCGCGGTCCTGGGGACCGGAGTCGTCCTCGTCCGGTGCGGGATCGAGGCCGAGGCGGTGTCCACGGTCGCGATCGGGCTCTCCACGCTGTACGCCGCCTGGCAGCGCCAGGACGGCACGCCACGGACCCCGGACGAGCGGGAGGCGACTGACCCGCGCGCGTCCGAACGCCGTGAGTAGCCGCGCGGGGGCCCTAGGCCAGGTGGAACACCAGGCCCAGCGAGCGCCGCAGGCCCGAGCGGACCGTGCTCACGCCGTGCCGGACCGGGGCCGCCGACCAGCCGCGGGCGGAGCGCACCGGGCGGTCGCGGGTGGTGAAGACCAGGCCGTGCCCCTGCGGGAGCACGGTGACGGTGCCCCGTGACTGGGCCCGGGGGCGCTGTTCGACGAGCAGGAACTCGCCGCCGGTGTAGTCGTCGCCGTGGACGTCGAGGCCGATGACGACCTGGAGCGGGAAGACCAGGTCGCCGAAGAGGTCGCGGTGCAGTGCGTTCCAGTCGCCGGCCTCGTACCGCAGCAGGATCTGCGAGGACTGGGACTGGCCCGCCGCGCGGCATCTGTCGAGCCACTCGTCGAGGCTGTCGGGCCACGGGGCGGGGCGGCCGAGGCGGGCCGCCCAGTCCCGGGCGATCGGCAGGAGCGCGGGGTAGAGGGCGGCGCGCAGCTCCGCGACCGGGCGCGGCAGGTCGTGGCCGAAGTAGCGGTACTGGCCGGAGCCGAAGCGGTGCCGGGCCATGTCGACGGTCTTGCGGAACAGCTCCGTCTCGTCGTACAGGGCGGCGATCGACCGGCACGCGTCGGCGTCCAGGAGCCGGGGGGTGAGGGCGCAGCCGTGGGCGTCGAGCTCGGCGGCGGCACCGGCCCAGTCCGTGGCGGCGACCCGGGCGGCGGGCCCGGCGGTGGCGGGCGCGGCCCCGGTCATGCCGCCTCCAGGTCCAGGAGCCGGCGCTTGCGGTCCAGGCCGCCCGCGTAGCCGGTCAGCGAGCCGTCCGCGCCGATCACGCGGTGGCAGGGGCGCACCACGAGCAGCGGGTTGCGGCCGATGGCGGTGCCCAGGGCGCGGACGGCGGCGCGCGACAGGCCGAGCCGCGCGGCGAGCGCCCCGTACGTGGTGGTGGTGCCGTACGGCACGGAGTCCAGGGCCTCCCAGACCCTGCGCTGGAAGTCCGTGCCGGACCCGGTGGCGTACTCGACGTCGAACCGAGTGAGCGCGCCCGCGAAGTACGCGCGCAGCTGGTCGGCGATGGCGGCGAAGGCCTCGTCGTCGCGGACCCAGCCGTCCCGGACGGCCGCGGCGCCCTTCTGCCCCGGCATGGAGAGCGACGCGAGTGCCGTGCCGCCCTTGGCGGTGGCCGAGGGCTCGCCGACGAGCAGCAGTTCGCCCAGCGGGCTGTCCAGGGTGGTGTAGACGGTCATCGCGCCTGTCCTCTCCGAGGGGTCCGGGATCGCCTCCGGTGGCTCGGAGGGGATCGGGGGAGCGTGTCCCTGTGATCAGTCTGCGTCGCGCGCGAGGGCGCGGCTGGCGGTTTTCGGACACGGCGCTTGCGGGGTCCCCCGCACGTCGGAGGACCGGCGGCCGAGCGCGGTGCCGAGGACCCGCGCGGCGCGGGCCGCCGGGGGTGCCGCGGTGGTCCGCGGCGGCGGCGAGAAGTCATCGGTCACGCGTGCGCCCGGGGATAACCTGCCGCTCCGGCCGGTAGTGATCAAGTGGGGAAAGGGTCCGAGGGGCAGCTCGTTCTAGCCTTGTGCCGACCGAAGGGTGGGGATGATGGACGTACCGAACGTCGTCGGGGACTGGCAGGAGTACCAGTCCGACGAACTGGCAGGGCTGCGCGTGCGGGTGCACGGCCTCAAGCGGGCCACTCCCAAGCGCGGCCGGGACGATGACGCCAAGGGCCTGACCTACGTCGCCTTCGACGTCACCTTCGAGAACCGCGGTTCCGAGTTCGTCACCATCGATCTGCACGACCATCCGTGGCACTTCGACGTGCGCGTGGGCCGGGACGGCCACGGCGCGTTCGTCGACGAGTACGGCTCGGTGGTCATCCGGGACTTCAATCTGTATCCGCAGCGCCGCGTCACGGCGACCCTCTACGCGGCGGCACCCGTGACCAAGCTCAAGCAGGTGGACGTCCAGGTCAGCCCGCGCCTCGACGGCGAGCCGTCGTTCGGCTACGTGTGGGTGGGCGGCCTCGGGGTGCACGAGGCGTCGACGCGCGCGGGCGCCAGGGCGTCCACGGCCAAGGCCGGCGTGGCCAGCGAGGTGGAGCGGTTCCTGCAGGACAACGCGCAGGGGGAGTGAGGGGCGGCGGACGGCCGTCGGGTGTGAGCTGCGTCCCGCCCATTGTGCAACTAGTTGCATAAGGGGTGGGGCTGGCCTACAACTGTCCTGACGACTTCGCGCACCCGTGGACGAAAGAGGCCGCATGGACTCCCCGAGCCGCTACCCGCATCTGCTCAGCCCGCTCGACCTGGGCTTCACCACGCTGCCCAACCGGGTCCTCATGGGCTCCATGCACGTGGGTCTCGAAGAGGCGCCGGGCGGGTTCGCGCGCATGGCCGAGTTCTACGCGACCCGGGCGCGCGGCGGCGTCGGCCTCATCGTCACCGGCGGCATCGCGCCGAACGAGGAGGGGCGCCCCTGGGAGGGCGGCGCCAAGCTCACCACCGAGGCCGAGGCCGAGCAGCACGCGCCGATCACCGCCGCCGTGCACCGCGAGGGCGGCCGGATCGCGATGCAGATCCTGCACTTCGGGCGGTACGCCTACCACGCGGACCTGGTCGCGCCGAGCGCGCTCCAGGCGCCGATCAGCCCGTTCCCGCCCCGCGCCCTGACGGACGACGAGGTCGAGCGGACCATCGAGGACTTCGTCCGCACCGCCGAACTCGCCCGGCACGCGGGCTACGACGGCGTCGAGATCATGGGCTCCGAGGGCTATCTGATCAACGAGTTCATCGCGGCCCCCACCAACCGGCGCACCGACCGCTGGGGCGGCGCCTACGAGAACCGCATCCGCTTCCCCGTCGAGATCGTGCGGCGCACGCGCGAGCGCCTCGGCGACGACTTCATCATCGTCTACCGCCTGTCCATGCTGGACCTCGTGCCCGGCGGCTCCACGCTCGACGAGGTCGTTCTGCTCGCCAAGGAGATCGAGGCCGCGGGCGCCAGCATCATCAACACCGGCATCGGCTGGCACGAGGCCCGCGTGCCCACCATCGCGACGTCCGTGCCGCGCGGCGCCTACACCTTCGTCACCCAGAAGGTCATGGGCGAGGTGTCCGTGCCGCTGGTGACGACCAACCGCATCAACACCCCCGAGCTCGCCGAGCAGTTGCTCGCCGACGGCGCCGCCGACATGGTCTCCCTGGCCCGCCCGCTGCTCGCCGACCCGGACTTCGTGGCCAAGGCGCGCCAGGGGCAGCCCGACGCCATCAACACCTGCATCGGCTGCAACCAGGCCTGCCTCGACCACACCTTCAACCTCCAGATCACCTCCTGCCTGGTGAACCCGCGCGCCTGCCACGAGACGGAGCTCGTCCTCGCGCCGACCCGCCGCACCAAGCGCGTCGCCGTCATCGGCGCGGGCCCCGCCGGGCTCGCCTGCGCCGTCTCCGCCGCCGAGCGCGGCCACGACGTGACGCTCTACGACGCCGCGGCCGAGATCGGCGGCCAGCTGAACGTGGCCCGCAAGGTCCCCGGCAAGCAGGAGTTCGACGAGACGCTGCGCTACTACCGCACCCAGCTCGACCTGCGCGGCGTGGACGTGCGGCTGAACACCCACGTCACGGTGGACCGGCTCACCGGCGCCGGGTACGACGAGGTCGTGGTCGCCACCGGCGTCACGCCCCGCACCCCGGACATCCCCGGCGTCGACCACCCGAGCGTCGTCGGCTACCTGGACGTGCTGCGCGACGGCGCGCCCGTCGGTGACCGGGTCGCGATCGTCGGCGCGGGCGGCATCGGCTTCGACGTCGCCGAGTACCTCACCGACAGCGGCGACAAGGCCGCCCTGGACCCGGCGACGTACTTCAAGCACTGGGGCGTCGACATGGACTACCGGGAACGCGGCGGGCTCGCCGCGCCCGAGCGGCCGCTCTCGCCGCGCACCGTCCACCTCGTCCAGCGCAAGACGTCCAAGGTCGGCGGCGGCCTCGGCAAGACCACCGGCTGGATCCACCGTGCCGAGCTGCGCCACCGAGGCGTCGAGATGGTCGCGGGCGCCCGCTACGACCGCATCGACGACGAGGGCCTGCACCTCACGGTCGACGGCGCCGCGCGCACCATCCCCGTGGACACGGTCGTGCTGTGCACCGGCCAGGAGCCCCGGCGCGACCTGTACGAGGCCCTGCTCGCCGCGGGGGTGAACGCGCACCTCATCGGCGGCGCCGACGTCGCGGCCGAGCTGGACGCCAAGCGCGCCATCAAGCAGGGCACGGAGCTGGCCGCCGCGCTGTGAGCGGGGCGGGCGCGGCCGGACGCCCGGCCGCGCCGCGTCCCTAGGATGCCCGCATGTCACTGCCGCACGCGATCCTCACCGCCCTGCTGGAGAAGCCGTCGTCGGGCCTGGAGCTGACCCGGCGCTTCGACCGGTCCATCGGCTACTTCTGGTCCGCCACGCACCAGCAGATCTACCGCGACCTCGGCAAACTGGAGCGGGACGGGCTGATCCGCGCGCTGCCCGCCGCGACGGCGAGCCGCGGCCAGAAGAAGAGTTACGAGGTGCTGCCCGAGGGCCGCGCCGAGCTGTCCCGGTGGACCGCGGCGAGCCAGGACCCCAAGCCGATGCGCGACGCGCTGCTCCTGCGGCTGCGGGCGGCGGCCGTCGTCGGCACGGCAGGCATCGAGGAGGACCTGCGCCGCCACCTCGCGCTCCACCGGCGCCAGTTGGCGGAGTACGAGGAGATCGAGCGCCGCGACTTCCCGCCCGGCAGCGACGCGGTCGAGGACCGGCTGCGCCACCTGGTGCTGCGGGCCGGGATCGACCTGGAGACGTTCTGGACGCAGTGGCTGGCCCGGGCGCTCGACGAACTGGCCGCGCCCCGGCCCGACGGCCGCTCGGCCCGCGCGGCTGAGGCGTGACCCGGTCAGGTCCCGTCGCCCCTCGGCACCAGCGGGACGCGGCAGACGTCAGGGCCCGGTGAGGGTCGCCGCCGTCGGGTCCCAGCCCTCGGGCAGCGGCGCCGGGGGCACGACCTGGGTGGCGAGCGCGGTGAACGCCGACCGCTCGGCGGACTCGGTGATCGCCGTCATGGTCTGGAGGACGTGCAGGGCCAGGGCGCCCGACGCGCGGTGCGTGCTCAGGGTGTCGGGCGCGATCCGCCCGGCGCCGGCACGGATCGCGCGGGCCATGTCCAGGACGCCGAGGCCGCGGCCGTCGGTACGGCCGTGGACGGGCAGCTCGCGCCAGTCGTCGGAGCCGTTCGGCCGCAGCCGCAGCGGGCCGCGGAAGGTGTTCGGGTCCGGCACGGCGAGGGTGCCCTCCGTGCCCGTGACCTCGAAGCGGATGCGCGGCAGCGCGCTGTCGAAGCTGAACGTCGCGTTGGCGCTCGGGCCCGAGGAGAACGCGAGCAGCGCGCTCACGTGCGTCGGCACGTCGACCGGGAACGACTGCCCGGCCCTGGCGCCCGAGCCGACCGTGCGCCGCGCGCGGGCCCGCGCCGCCGTCGCCGCGACCCTCGACACGGGGCCGAACAGCGCCACCAGCGCCGTCAGATAGTACGGGCCGACGTCGAACAGGGGCCCCGCACCGGCCTGGTAGAAGAACGCCGGGTCCGGGTGCCAGGACTCCGGGCCCAGGCTCTGCACCGCCGTCGTCGCCGCCACGGGCGTGCCGATGTGACCGGCCCGGACGGCGCGGAGGGCCGACTGCAGGCCCGCGCCGAGGAACGTGTCCGGGGCGCCGCCGAGCAGCAGCCCGCGCTCGGACGCGTCGGCGATGAGCTTCTCCGCCTCCACGGGCGTCGGCGTCAGGGGCTTCTCGCCGTACACGTGCTTGCCCGCGCGCAGCGCCGCGGCCGCGACCTGTGCGTGCGCCGCGGGCACCGTCAGGTTCACCACGAGCTCGACGTCCGGCTCGGCGAGGACGGTGGGCACGTCGCCGTGCAGCGGTATGCCGTGGGCGCGGGCCGCGGCGGCCGCCCGCTCCCGGTCGAGGTCCGCGACGGCAAGGAGCCGCACGTCGGGGAAGCGGCCCAGGGTCCGCAGGTACTCCGCGCTGATGACGCCCGCGCCGACGACCGCGACGCCGACCGGGCCGCCCGTGCTCACGCCGCCTCCAGGGCGCTGACGTAGACGCGGCTCGCGGCCAGCTCGCCGAGCAGGTCGCCCGCGCACGCGTCGAACTCGACCACCCGCCAGGCGTCCGGGGCCGCCGCGAGGACCTCGGGCACCGGCATGGTGCCGCCGCCGACGGCGACGTTCGGGTCGTCCTTGGTGCCGGGGCCGTCCTTGAGGTGCAGGGCCTCCACGCGGTCGCCGAGGCGGCCGAGGAGCGCGGGCACGTCCGCGCCGCCGACCGCCGCCCAATAGGTGTCGACCTCCAGGAACACGTCCGGGTCGAGCAGCCCGGCGAGCACGTCGAGGGCGTGCTCGCCGTCGAGCCGCGGCTCCACCTCCCACCAGTGGTTGTGGTAGCCGAGCCGCAGCCCGTGCCGGGCGGCCCGTTGGGCGAGGGAGGTGAGGCGGTCTGCGACCCGGGCGAGTCCGTCGCGCGTCGTGAAGTCCTGGTGCGGGAAGCCCGCGGGGACGACGGCGAGGTCGGTGCCGAGCGCCGCGACGGCGTCGAAGACGGGGCCCGGGTCCCCGGCCAGGGCGTGGCCGACGTGCGCGCCGGAGACGGCGAGCCCGAGGCCTTCGGCGATCCGGGCGAGCCCCGGCGCGTCGTCGGTCACGTCGAAGGCCTCCACCGCGCCGTACCCCATCGCCGCGAGGCGCTCCAGCGTTCCCGCCCGGTCGGCGGCGAGCTCGTCGCGCACGGAGTACAGCTGGACGCTGAGCGGTCGTGGCATGGCGGCCCTCCCAATCGGCTGGGAGGACGGTAAGGCGCGCGGGCCGCGTGAACAAGGGCACCGGAGGGACGAGGGCGACCGGTCCGCCACGACGGCAGGCCGGGCCCGAGGGCCCGGCCTGCCGTGGTTCGGGGAGCCGGACCGGCTGCCCGGCTCCAGAGGGGAAGGGGGTCAGAAGCGGCCGCGTACCGTACGGCGGCGCAGGTACCACGCGCCGCCGCCCAGGGCCGAGACGACCAGGGCACCGCCCGCGGCGAGCGTGACCGTGCCGTAGTCCTCGACCGCGCCGCCGAAGCCGCCGCGGACCCCGCGTGCGGGGGCCGTCGTCGACGACGCCGTCGGTGCGCCCGAGACCGTGACGGTCTGCGAGCCCGCCGTCGAACCGTCCTGACAGATCACCACGACCGTATGGGTGCCGGCCGTCACGTTCTGCCAGGAGGCGTTGCCGCCGGCCAGGGTCACCTGCCGGCCCTGGGCGAAGTTGGCCGCGCCGTTGCTGAGCAGTGCGGCCTTGCCCCCGCTGGGACAGGCGGTCGTGGTGGCCTGCACGGTGGTGCCGTTGACGGTCACGGTGATCCCCGGTGCCGCGAGCGCCGCGGGGGCGCTCAGGGCCAGGGGAAGCGCGACGGCGGCGACGGTCAGGCCGGAGCGAAGGGATATCCGGTGAATACGCATGAGTCTGCCCTCCGGCGGCACGGGAGGCGGTACGTTCCGTGCGCCGCCGGAATGGGGGAAGCGCCCGTGCTGCCTGACGACGAGCCAACGTGCCGTCGGGCCGCGCCGCATGCGGACGGCCTCCGGGCAGGTGACGGGATCCTTCGTCCGGCCGACGTCTGACCGGTCGTCACCAGGACGGGGCCGCCTGCAGCAGCCGGTCGCGGACGAGCAGGACGTGCGGGTTGCGCGGCGTGCCCGGGCGCTGCGCGAGGTAGCCGGTGTTGATCGGCGGATCCTCCGGAAGGAGCAGCGGCACCAGTGCGCCCGCGGCCAGCTCCTCCAGACACAGATAGCGCGGCAGGACCGAGATGCCCGCCCCGGCCGCGACCGCCGAGCGCACCCCGCGCAGATCCGGCACCGTCAGGGCGGGCCGCGCGGTCAGGCGTTCGCCGAAGACGTGCCACCAGTAGCGGCGGGCGATCGGCAGGTCGTCGGCGTACGCGACGAGCGGTACCCCGCGCAGCGCGGCGGCGCCGTCGGCCGCGACCCGCTCCGGGCCGATCCGCCGCGCCCACGCGGGCGAGGCGACGAGCACGAACTCCTCGTCGGCGAGCGGCACCGCGCTGAGCGTGCGGCCGCGCAGCCGCATCGTGGAGATCACCAGGTCGAAGCGGCCGCCGCGCAGCCCGTCCAGGAGTTCGTCGGTCAGGCCCACGGTGACCCGCAGGCGCACCCCCTGGTCGGTGAGCGGGGCTAGCGCGGGCAGCACACGGGTGCACACCAGCTCGGCGGGGCCCGCCAGGTGCACCGGGTCCGGCGTCCGCTCGGTGGCCAGCGGGCCGCGGTCGGCCACCGCGGCGAGGGCGTCCAGCGGGCCCGCCACCTGGATGGCCAGCTCGTCGGCGACCGACGTGGGCACGGCCCCGCGGGGCCGCCGCTCGAACAGCTCCCGGCCCAACTGCTGCTCCAGGGACCGGATCTGTGTCGTCACCGTCGGCTGGGACAGGCCGAGCAGCCGTGCGGCCGCGGTGAACGAACCGGAGCGGTGCACCGCGAGGAAGGTGCGCAGCAGCGACAGGTCGAGCGGCGCGCGGGGCGACTGCGGGGCGCCCGCGCCCTCGACGCCCGTGCCATCGGAATTCCTATGGGCCATGCCGGAGATCCTATTGGCCCTCTATGGGAGGCGGGTCTACCGTCGAGGGCGAGACGTACTGACACTTCACGTACGAAACGTCAGCCCGTGCGGTGGCGAACTGTGCGGCAGCAGCTCCGTACAGCAGGAGACCCGCGCGGCACAGATCCGTGCGGCAGCAGAGGAGACAGACATGGCGAAGATCCTGATGGTGGTCACCGGCTCCGCCGTATGGACGCTGGCGGACGGCACCGCGCACCCGAGCGGCTACTGGGCCGAGGAGGTCTCGGCCCCCTGGCAGGCCTTCACCGCGGCGGGCCACGACGTGGTGGTCGCCACGCCCGGCGGCGTCGTACCGACGATGGACCCCGCGAGCCTCGCGCCCGAGCTGAACGGCGGCCAGGAGAACGCCGACGCGATCGCCGCCGACCTGGCGCGCGTCACCGCCCTGCGGCAGCCCGTCGCCCTGGAGGACGTGCGGCTCGACGAGTACGCCGCCGTCTTCTACCCGGGCGGCCACGGCCCGATGGAGGACCTCGCGGTGCACGCCGCCTCCGGTGCCCTGCTGGGCGACGCCCTCGCCTCCGGCAAGCCGCTCGGCATCGTCTGCCACGGCCCGGCGGCGCTTCTCGCCACCGCCGACGAGCAGGGCGGATCGCCCTTCGCGGGGTACCGCGTCACCGCCTTCACCAACGCCGAGGAGACCCAGTCGGGCTTCGCGGACCGTGCCCCGTGGCTGCTCCAGGACCGGCTGGTGGCGCTCGGCGTCGACTTCCAGGAGGGGCAGGCATGGGCCCCGTACGTGGTGGTCGACCGCAATCTGTACACCGGCCAGAACCCGGCGTCGGCCGCGCCGCTGGCCGCTGAGATCGTCAAGGCGCTGGGCTGACCGTGGCCGCCGACCGGCTCTCCGAGGCCCTCGACGCGACGTACGCGTGCCTGAGCAGGTACGGCGTGCGGCGCACCACGGTGGACGACATCGCCCGCGAGATGGGGGTGTCGCGGTCGGCGGTCTACCAGTACGTGCGCGGCAAGGACGACGCGGTCCGCAAGCTCGCCATGCGCCTGCACGACCGGGCGCTCGCCCGGGCCGAGGCCGCAGCCGTCGCCGAGGCCCCGCCCGCCGAGCGCGTCCACGGCATCCTCGCGGCGAAGCTGGACCTGGTCCTCGACCTCACCGGCCGCTCTCCGCACGCCGTGGAACTCCTCGACCCGCGCGCACGCCTCTCCGGCGACATCTGCGACGCGTTCACGGCCCGGCTACGGGCGCTCCTGACGGAGCAGTTCGCGGCGGCGGACCGGGAAGCGGCGGCAGGCCGTGAGACGACGGCAGGCCGTGGAGCGGCGGCGCACCGTGAAGCCACAGCGGGCCGGGAAGCGGCGGTGAACCGGGAAGCGGCGGCGGGCCGGGAAGCGGCCGAGGCCCATGAAGCGGTGGCAGGCCGGGAAGCCGCGGTGGCGGATGGTCGAGCGGCCGCGGGCCGCGACGCCGTCCGGGTCGCCCCGGGAGAGCCTGCCGACACGGCCCCCGCCGCCCCCACCCCCGCACAGTGCGCCGACATCTGTCTCGCCCTCGTCGTCGGCCTCGAAACCGCGCCCGACGCGGCCCGCCTGCTGCGGCCCGCGACGGACGCCCTGCTCACGGGGCTGCTGTCCCACCGCACCCCACCGCTCCGACCCTTGTAGAGGACCTCATGAACGCCCCCGCCCCCGCCGACCCCGCGGCCCTCGTCGCCCGGCTGCGCGCGACCTTCCGCACCGGCAGCACCCGCCCCCTCGACTGGCGCGAGCGGCAGCTCACCCGGTTGCGGGCGCTGCTCAGCGAGCACCGCGACGACTTCGCCGACGCGCTGCACGCGGACCTCGGCAAGCCCCGCGCCGAGGCCTACCGCTCCGAAGTGGACTTCTCGATCCGCGAGATCGACCACACCCTGGAGCACCTGGAGGAGTGGTTGCGCCCGCAGGACGTCGACGTGCGCGGCGTCTTCGGCGAGGCGGCGCGCGCCGGTACGCAGTACGACCCGCTCGGCGTCGTCCTCGTGATCGCGCCCTGGAACTACCCCGCCCAGCTCCTCCTCGTGCCCGTCGCCGGGGCGCTCGCCGCGGGCAACGCGGTCGTCGTCAAGCCCAGCGAGCTGGCCCCCGCCACCTCCGCGCTGATCGCCGAGCTGCTGCCGCGCTACCTGGACACCGACGCCGTGGCCGTCGTCGAGGGCGGGGTGCCCGAGACGACGGCCCTGCTCGCGCAGCGCTTCGACCACATCTTCTACACCGGCAACGGCACCGTGGGCCGCATCGTCATGCGGGCCGCCGCCGAGCACCTCACGCCGGTCACGCTCGAACTCGGCGGCAAGTCACCGGCGTTCGTCGACGCGGGCGTCGACACCGCACAGACCGCACGGCGCCTGGCCCGCGCCAAGTTCGCGAACGCGGGACAGACCTGCGTGGCGCCCGACTACGTCCTCACCGACCCGGAGACCGCCCGCGCGCTCGCGGCCGACCTGGCCGAGGCGGTCGAGGAGCTGTACGGGACGGACCCGGCGGCGTCGGACGCGTACGGGCGCATCGTCAACGAAAGGCACTTCGACCGGCTGTCCGCGCTGCTCGGCTCGGGCCGCGTCGTCACCGGCGGGCAGACCGACCGGGCCGCGAAGTACATCGCGCCGACCGTGCTCGCCGGGGTGCGGCCCGACGAGCCGGTCATGCGGGAGGAGATCTTCGGTCCGGTCCTGCCGATCGTCGAGGTGGCGGACCTGGACGAGGCGATCGCGTTCATCAACGACCGGGACAAGCCGCTGGCCCTGTACGCCTTCACCGACTCGGCGGCCACGCGCGAGCGCATCGCCGCGCAGACGTCGTCGGGAGGCCTCGGCTTCGGGCTGCCGATGGCTCATCTCTCGGTTCCCGAGCTGCCGTTCGGCGGGGTCGGCGAGAGCGGCATGGGCGCCTACCACGGGCCGCACTCGATCGCGGTCTTCAGCCACCGCAAGGCGCGCCTGGACGTGCCGCTCGACGCCTGAGAACGCCTCAGAACGCCTGAGAACGCCGGGGAGTCCGGGAACGCCGGGAAGCCCGGTGCTGTCCCGGTCTCCCCGGGGCTCACCGCCCCTCGGGCAGCGGCGGTACGAGTCCGTCGGCGACCAGGCCCGCGTACACCGCCTGCCCGAGATGCTCCACGGCGGACTGCGGCCGCACCATCACCGTGAACTCCTTGATCCGGCCGTCGTCGTCGACGTGCAGCAGGTCGATCCCGTGGATCTCCTTGCCGCCGACCGTCGCCCGGAAGAGCAGCACCGCCGAGGGGGCCTCGGCCCCGTCGGCACTCGTCTCGGACGTGCCCTCGAAGGACCCGACGTACCGGAAGTCCTCGAAGGTGCGAAGGAGCACGCCGAACAGGCCGAGCACCATCTCGCGGCCCTCGAAGGGGCGGAACTTCACCGGGCTGTAGAAGCGGACGTCCGGGGTGAACAGATCCTCCAAGGCGGCGAGTTCGCGCTTCTCGACGGCGGATCGGAAGCGGTCGACGGCGGACGCGGCAGGGTGCGCGGTCACGGTGGAACCTCCTGAGGGACTGGGGGTGGTGGCGACGCCGGGGCCGGGCCCCGGTCTTCATAGTCAAGAATCTGACTAGTCAGATCGTTGACTATGATGGGGGAGTCGGTCGGTAAAGGGAAGAGGCGACGAGGAGAAGGGGAGGCGGTGGCTCATGGCCCTGCGGCACGCGGTGCTCGCGGCGCTGCTCGACGGCGAGTTCAGCGGCTATCAGCTCGCCAAGGGGTTCGACATCGGTGTCGCCAACTTCTGGCACGCGCTGCCGCAGCAGCTGTACGCCGAGCTGTCGCGCCTGGAGGGCGAAGGCCTGGTCGCCGGGCGCGAGGTGGTGCAGGAAGGGCGCCCGAACAAGCGGCTGTTCACGGTCACGGACGCGGGCGTCGCCGAGCTGGAGCGGTTCGCGGCGGACACCGCCAAGCCGTCGTTCATCCGCGACGACCTGCTGGTCAAGGTGCAGGCCGTCGACGGGGTCGACGCGACCCCGGTGATCGCGCAGCTCCGGGAGCGCGCCCGGGTCGCCGAGGCCAAGACCGAGGTCCTCACCGCGCTCCTGCGACGGCTGCGCGGCGACCTGGACGAGGAGGAGTTCCTGCGCACCGGACGGCGGATCGGACCGTATCTGACGTGTCTGCGCGGGCTCGCCTTCGAGCGGGAGACGCGGGAGTGGTGCGAGCGGTCGGCGGACCTGCTGACGGCGCGGGGCGAGAGGGCCGTGCGGCGGGGGAGCGGCCGGGCGGAGGCCTGAGGCGGCCGTCCCCCGGGGCCCGCGCTCCGTGCCCGGGAGTACGGCCCGTGATGCCCTTGCGCGGGCCCTTCGCCGTGTAGTCGGCTATGCCTCATGAGGAGCACGCGAAGCGCGAGGTGTACGAGAAGCACACGAGGCACAGCGACGACGGGGGCCGCAAAGGGCGTACGGAGGACCGGTGTTGCCACCGTGGCCGCCGCGCTCGTCGCGGGCACGCTCTGGGCGGGGACGCCCGCCGTGCACGCCGAGGACGGCGGCGAGGAACGGGCGTCGGCCGCGGGCCTCGGCGTCGACCTCGACACGGTGACGATCCCGCAGCTCCAGGCGCGGATGGCGAAAGGCTCGCTGACCTCGAAGGCGCTGACCTCCGCCTATCTGCGGCGGATCGACACGGTCGACCCCAGGATCAACGCGGTGCTGCGCACCGACCCGACGGCCCTGCGCCAGGCGGCCGCGAGCGACGAGCGGCACCGCGCGGGCCGCGTCATCGGCCCGCTCGACGGCATCCCCGTCCTGCTCAAGGACAACGTGGACACCCGCGGCATGCCCACGACGGCCGGGTCGCTCGCCCTCGCCGGAAGCCCGCCGGACGCCGACGCTCCGCTGGTGAAGCGGCTGCGGAAGGCCGGGGCGGTGATCCTCGGCAAGACCAATCTGTCCGAGTGGGCCAACTTCCGCGCGGCCAAGCCGACCTCGGGGTGGTCGGCGGTGGGCGGCCAGACCCACAACCCGTACGTCCTGGACCGCAATCCGTGCGGGTCCTCCGCCGGTTCGGGCGCGGCCCTCGCGGCCTCCCTCGCCCAGGTGGCCATCGGCACCGAGACGGACGGCTCCATCGTGTGCCCGGCCGGGATGAACGGCGTGGTCGGGCTCAAGCCCAGCCTGGGCGTGGTCAGTCAGACCGGCGTGGTCCCGATCTCCGCCGAGCAGGACACCGCGGGGCCGATGGCGCGCAACGTCGTCGACACCGCGCTCACGCTCGCGGTCCTCAGCGGCGCCGACGGCGACCGCCCGGCCGTGTCCCAGGGGCTCCCGGACGCGCAGCCGCGCCCGGGCGGCCTGCGCGGCAAGCGCATCGGCCTGTGGCGGCTGCCCGAGCTCGGCCCGGACGTGGACGCCGTGATGACGCGCACCGCCCGGAAGCTGCGGACCGCCGGGGCCGAGGTCGTCGAGGTGACGCCCCCGTACCAGAAGCGGCTCGCGGAGCTCGAATTCCCGGCGCTGCTCAGCGAGTTCCACCGTGACATCGACGCCTACCTCGGCACCCGCAAGGGCCCGCGCGACCTCGCCGGTCTGATCGAGTTCAACCGCTCCCACCCCGCGGAGCGGACCTGCTTCGCCGGGCAGGAGCTGTTCGAGCAGGCGCTCGCGGCGCCGCCCACCACCGATCCCACCTACAAGGCCATGCGCGCCGAGCTGAAGGACCTCTCCCGGCGCTCGATCGACGAGACCCTGGCCGCCCACGACCTCGACGCGATCGCCGCGCCGACGAACCCGCCCGCCTGGACCACTGACTGCAAGCGGGGCGACAACGACGTCATCCCGTCCTCCACCCCGGCGGCCGTCGCCGGCTACCCGTCCCTTTCGGTGCCCGCCGGGACCGTGAAGGAGCTGCCCGTCGGCGTGCTCCTGACCGCGGGCGACCACCAGGACGCGCGCCTCCTGTCGCTGGGCGCCGCGGTGGAGCAGCGCCTGCAGGCCTGGCGCGCCCCGCGCTACCTGCCGACGATCGACTCCGGCAGCACCCGCTGAGGCCGTGCGGTCGCCACCCGCGTGGCGACCGCACGACCCCTCACCGCGTGGTGACCGTGCGCCGGACCGAGAAGGCGCCCCAGGTGCCGTCGGGCAGCTTGGCGCGCAGCCGCACGCGGTGCGTCTCGCCGGGCTCCTTGCCCACGTAGAAGCTGTGCTTCATCCGGCCCCGCGGAACCGTGCCGCCGAAGACGAGCGAGGTGGCGCTCTCCCCGTCGAGATGGATCTGATACTCCGTCACCGAGCCGCCGGTGTGCGGCGGCTTCCAGGACAGGTCGATGTAGTACGCCCCGTCCTTGAGGTGCGTCGTCGCGCGGAGGTCGGCCGGCGCGGTGCCGCGCCCGCTGTCCTTGCTGCCCGAGGTGGTCACGCGCGCGGAGGGGCTCGCGGGCGAGAAGTTGTCGGCGGCGTCCCGCGCCTTCACGCTGAACGTGTACGTCCGGCCCGGCCGCAGCCCCGTGATGAGCGTGTCCGTGGTGCCGCCGCCCACGCTGTGGATCTTCGTCGTGCCCTGGTAGATCTCGTACGAGGCCACGCTCCGGTCGTCCTTCGAGGCACCCCACGACAGGGTCGCGGCGTGCCCGCCCTCGGCCTCGCCGCGCAGGGTGCGCGGACGCGAGGGCGCCTTGGTGTCGGCCGCGACCGCGGCGGGCGTGGTGACCGTCAGCTTCTTGCTGTCCGCACTGAGGTTTCCGTCGGCGTCGCGGGCCCGGACGGAGAAGGTGTACGTGGCGGACGGCCGGAGCCCGGTGATGTCGACCATGTGCTGCGCGGCCGGGACGCGCTTGACGCGGGTGGCTCCCCGGTACACCTCGTACCCGTCGATCTCGGCGCGGCCGGTGGAGCGGTTCCACATCACGTGCACGGACGTGGCGCTGCCCGCCTGCACGGTGACCCCGCGCGGCGCGTCCGGCGGCGCCGCACCCCCGTCCTCCTCACCGCCCCAGGCGCAGGCGCTCAGCAGACAGGCGACGGTGACGGTGAGACAGACGGGCGGCAGATGACGTGTGTGGGGGGTCCGTCGCACGGGTGTGCCTTCCACTCGACGGCAATTGGTCCGGACCAATCTGGCAGGCGTGACCGGGGCACATCAAGAGGTGCGGCGGATCAACCGCCCCGCCGGACCTCAGAGGCAGCCCTCCGGCAGGACGGCTCCGGCGGCCCGGAGGTGTCTGAGAGCCGCCGCGAAGGAGTAGCAGTCGAAGAGCGCCGCGTGCTCGCGCCCGGCGGCGGGCTTGGGCAGCCCGAGCACCTGCCACAGCCGCCCCACGTTCACGCCGGTCGTCGTCGGTGCCAGGGCGTTGATCCAGGGCCGCACGTTCAGGAAGGGGGTGTCGAAACAGCTGCCGTCGATCCGCTCGCCGCGCGCCCGCGCCCAGCCCACGTTCTCCCCGATGACGACCATGTCGTTGCCGTACGAGAGCGCGGTCCGGCCCTTGCAGAACCCCAGGAAGTCACCGATCGCCCGGGCGGGGGAGAGGCCCTCCCGGTCGACCTCCTCCTGCTCGATCCCGGTGAGCTCGGTGAAGAACGCCGAGAGCCGCGGATTGACCACCGGCCGCACCAGCGCCTCGTACTCCTCCACGACCGAGAGGTCCGCGTCCAGGCCCAGCGCCCCGATCTGCACGATCTCCCGCAACTGCCCGGGACCCGACCAGTCGTCCTGAAGTGCTCCGGGCCACGTGGTGAACTCCAGGTCGAAAACCACGAAGGTGGACACAGTGCCGTTCTCCTTGCCCTGCGGGGAGGCCGTGCCGTTCGGCGCGCGGCCGGGTGCTCATCATCGCGGTCCGACGAAGGTGACAGGTTCCCGGAAACCGTCTTCTCCGAGGTCTCGCTGTGATGATCTGGGCGTCCGCGTCCGAATCCAGGGAGGCCGTCATGTCCCCAACGCCGCAGGAGATCTTCGAGCGGTACGTCTACGCCGGAAGCATGACCCACGACGCCGACGCCGTCGCCGAGACCTTCACCGAGGACGGCGTCTTCGAGGCGCCGCTCGTGCCCGCCGACTCCGCCTTCCCCAGGAGGCTGGTGGGCCGCGCGGAGATCCGTACCGCGATGGCGGCGTACTACGAACGGCAGAAGCAGGACGGTCAGGCGCCGAACCTGGAGAAGTCCGGGTACGTGCTGCACACCACCGCCGACCCCGACGTGTTCGTCGCCGAGATCGACACGGTCTTCGACGGGCCCGCGGGGGAGGACGACGTCAGCGTGTCGCTGGTGCAGATCTTCCGTGTCCGCGACGGAAAGATCGCCCGGCTGCGGGACTACTTCGCGCCCGGCCTGGTGACCTGAGGACGCCTGCCGGACCGGCGGGCGGCGAGGCTGAAGGCCAGCCCTCCGGCGATGAACCACGGGTTCCCCAGGGCAAGGGTCCAGGCCCGCTGCTCCTGGCTCACGGAGGCGTCCAGGTGCGCCGCGCCGGTCAGGAGCAGCACTTCGATGCCGACCCCGCGCACCAGCAGGAAGGCGCTGACGGCCCACCCCAGCCGCCGCGCCACCCGGGCGGGAGCGCCCCGCGGTTCGGGCCGGGCGAGCACCCGCGCCAGCAGGGCGCCGCGCGCGGCGGAGACGGCTCCCGGTCGAACCGCGAGGCCCCCTGACACGGCTGGCCGCGCTGGTCGGAGGCGTAAACCGCTGGACAGCCCCCTGGCGCTCAGCGAGCATCACCGCGATGAACAGCGAACTTCTCTCCACACCCCGACGCGTCCGCTTCGTCGAGCTCAGCGCGGTGGCACTGCGGGCGCTTGCCGACGGTGACCTCGCGGGGGGCAGCGCCGAGGCCGGGGTCGCCCTCGACGCGCACTTCGTCGGCGACCGGGCCCGGTCGATCTTCGCCTATCGCGCGGACCAGGTCGTCCGGGACCCGTCGGCCGCGCCGTGGATCACGCGGGCCGCGGTGTCCGTACCGGACGGCACCGTCGTCGGCGACGCCGGGTTCCACGGGCCGCCGGACGCGGCCGGTGCGGTCGAGGTCGGCTACACCGTGGTGCCGGGGCACCGACGCCGGGGCTATGCCCGCGCCATGCTGAAGGCGCTGCTCGTGCGGGCCGCCGCCGAACCCGGTGTCAAGACCGTGCGGGCCACCATCAGGTCCGACAACAGCGCGTCCCTGGCCACCATCGCGGGCTTCGGCTTCACCCGTGTCGGCGAGCGGGACGACGAACGCGGCGGGCTCGTGCTCGTCTTCGAGGTCCCGGCGGATGCCGTGCGGGCCGTGTAGCTGGACGGCCTTCAGCGGGGCGCCTCCCGGGGCACGCCCCCGCCGACGGCCTCTGGACGCTCGCCGCGCAGGCCGGGGGGACCACGTGAACCGGTGTGCCTTCGCCGCTGCCGCTCTCAGTTCAGTTGCTCGGCCAGTCCGACGATGATGCCCTCCGGGCCGCGGAGGTAGCAGAGCAGGTAGCTGTCCTCGAACCGGGCGATCTCGCCGACGAGTTCGGCGCCGTGCGGGCGCAGGCGGGCCACGGTGTCCTTGATGTCGTCGACGGCGAACATGACGCGGTGCGTGCCGAGGATGTTGTGCGGCCGGTTGCGCGGCCCGTCGTCGATCGCCGCGGGGCTGTGGTACTTCGCCAGCTCGAGCCTGCTGTGGCCGTCCGGGGTCCGGACCATCGCGATGTCACAGCGGACGCCGTCGAGTCCGGTGCACTGGTCGGCGAAAGGGCCCTCGACTTCCCCCCTGCCCTCCAGCTCCATGCCGAGTTCCACGAAGAACGCGATGGCGGCGTCCATGTCCTCGACGACGATGCCGACGTTGTCCATCCGCTGAATCGCCATGCCGGTTTCTCCTTCTTCCTGGTGCGGCCGGTGGTGGCCGCTGGTGTCCCTTCTTACCGGTTGGTGTGCAGGGCGGGGACGATGCGCCAGTCCCGTTGGAAGACGAGGTTGTGCAGATCGGCGGCGATGATGGTGCGGAAGGTGGGGAGGAGTTCGGCGGCCTGGGCGGGGGTGAAGACGTTCAGGGGCCATTCGGCAACGGTGGCGCCGCGCAGGTGGGGGTGGTGGAAGCCCGCGTCGTAGTGGGCGTGGAGGGCGAGGGCGGGGAGGCCGGCGCGGACTTGTTCGGGCCAGGTCAGGCGCCAGGTGGCGTAGCTGCCGCCGTGCCGGTCGCGGCGGAGGCCGGTGGCGTGGAGGGTGCCGGTGCCGAGCAGCAGATGGGTGTCGTACTCGGTGAGGGCCTGGCGGGCGGGGCCGTCGAGCAGGTCGGTCGTGGTGGCGAAGACGGCTTCTTTGGCGGGGCGTTCGGTGTGGCCGGCGTGGGTGCCGTCGCGCAGGTCGGTGAAGTGGCGGACGAGGGCCTCGATGGGGGCGGGGGGTGTGGTCATGGCGGGGCGTCCGTTCCAGGAGAGTCGGTCAGGGCAGGTGGCGCAGGGCGTCGGCCAGGCGGGGCAGGAGGCGGCTTTGCGGGTGGAGGAGGTCGGCGTGCGCGGTGTCGGGCGCGTGGACGAGGCGGGCGGGGACGGCCGCGGCCCGCAGGAGGTCGGCGTAGGCGAGGACGTCGTCGGCGACGGGGTCAAGGGCGCCGACGGCCAGCACGGCGGGGGCGACCCCCCGTAGGTCGGGGGCGTCGAACGGCGTGCTGTGCAGGGCCGTGCCGTCGGGCGCGACAGCCGTGGCGGGCCCGGTGCCGCGCCAGGTGCGCCAGGCCCGGCGCAGCGCGGCGGGCTGGGGGAAGGCGGCCGGGTCCCGCAGGTGACTGGGCGTGGCGCAGGCCGGGTCGAGGGGCGGGTAGGCCAGCAACTGGGCGTCCAGGCGGCGGCCGCGGTCGCGTTGTGCGAGGGCGGCGCCCGCGGCCAGGGTGGCCCCCGCGCTGTCCCCGCCGACCGCGATCCGGGCGTCGGTTCGTTCGGCCGCCCAGTCCAGTACGGCGAGGACGTCTTCGAGCGCGGCCGGATGGCGGTGCGCGGGGGCGAGCCGGTAGTCGACGCTCACCACGGTCCATCCGCTCAGGGAGGCGAGGCGGTGGGTGACCGGGTGCCAGTCCGCGGCGGAACCGTACTGCCAGCTCCCGCCGTGCGCCCAGACGAGCCAGCCGCCGGGGCGGGCCTCGGGCTCGTACACGCGGACGGGGACGGGGCTCGGCGCCGGGACGGTCAGCTGCCGCCAGGCGAGGTCGCCCGCGCGGACTGCGCTACTTGTGATCATGGCGGAGGGTCCTCTCGGTGTAAGTGTGTCCATGGGTGCCCGTGTTCGTGCCTGTGTCCGTGTCCGTGTGGCTGATCCTGCGGGGGTCACAGCTGGCGGAGAGCCCCGCCGTCGACGCTCCACTCGGCGCCGGTGACCTGGGCGGCGCGCGGCGAGAGGAGGTAGGCGATCAGATCGGCGACCTGTTCGGGCGCGCCGATGCGGCCGGTGGGCAGGCGGCGCTCGTGCCGGATGAAGTGGTCGACGGCCTGGTCCGCGGGCAGGGAGAAGCGTTCGGCGAGTTGTTCGGCGAAGCCGCCGGGGGCGTCGAAGAGGGCGGTGCGGGTGGGGCCGGGCGAGACGACGTTGGAGCGGACGCCGCTGGCGCCGAGGCTCGTGGCGAGGGACTTGGAGACGGAGAGCAGGGCGGCCTTGGAGGCGGCGTAGTCGGCGATGGTGGCGTCGGGCAGCCGGGCGGCCTCGCTGGCGACGTGCACGACGCTCGCACCGCGCGGGTTGTCCTGGAGCAGGGGCAGCGCGGCGCGGGTGAGGCGGACGGCGGCGTGCAGGTTGAGTTCGAAGGTGGTGTGCCACTGGTCGTCGTCGATGGCGGCGAAGGACGGCTGGGATACCAGGGCGGCGGCGTTGTTGACCAGGCCGTCCAGGCGGCCGTGGGCGGAGCGCACGTGCTCGACGACCCGCTCGGCGGCCGCCGGCTCCGTGAGGTCGGCGGCGAGGAAGTCGGCCTTCGCGGGCACGGCGGCGGCGCCTGTGGTGCCGCGGGCCACGGCGATGACGTGGGCGCCCTCTTCGGCGAGCAGGCGGGCGGTGGCGTGGCCGATGCCGCTGGTGGCGCCGGTGACGACGATGACCTTGTCGGTGAGCTGGAGGTCCATGAACCGCTCCTTCGGAGAAAGGGATGGGGAGGTGACTGTGGGGGTGGGCCTCGGCCTGCCGCGCTCGGCTCTTTGAGCACGGGGGCCGTACCGGGTGCCCGCCGCCGGGTGATGCGTGCCCGCCGCGCCGTCAGGCGTTACGCGCCTGCCGCCCGGCTGCGGTCCTCAGGCCCTCTCGTCCCCGGCCGCCCCGGCCCCCCGCCGCGGCCGGAGGAACACCGCCGCGAACACGACTCCGAGGAGCACGAGGGCGGCGTTGACGGCGATCGCGACCGTGACGCCGTGGTGGACGGCGGAGGCGGTGGCCGCGCCCGTGGTGCCGGCGGTGACGACCGCGGACATGATCGGGGTACCCATGGTGATGCCTACCTGCTGGGACATCGAGGCGAGACCGGTGGCGAGGCCCTGCTCGGCGTCCGGCAGCCCGCTGGTCGCGGTCACCATGAAGCCGACGATGACGAGCATGTTGCCGATGCCGCCGAAGAAGGTGGCGGGCAGCAGCAGGGCGAGGGACGCCCCCGTCGTCGTACCGAGGAAGAGGAGCGCGGCGGTGAACACCGTCTGGACGACGCCGCCCGCCACCAGGGCCGTCAGTGTCGAGCGGCGCGCGATCACCCGGGGCGCGAGGAGCCCGCCGACGACGGTGCCTGCGCCCAGGACGCCGAAGGTGACACCGGCGGCGAGCGGGGTGAAGCCGAGGGTCTTCTGGAGGTAGAGGGTGAGGAGGTAGACCAGCGAGGTCTCGGTGACGAAGGCGAGCAGACCGAGGACATTGCCCCAGGCGACGGTGCGGCGGCCCAGCGTCTTGAGCGGGACGAGCGGCTCGGCGACCTTGCGCTCGACGGCGAAGAACGCGGCGAGCAGGGTGGCGCCCGCGGCGAGGCCGGTCAGGGCGTGGGCGTCGGTCCAGCCGTGTTCGCCCGCCTGGGTGAGGCCGTAGACGAGGGCGAGCAGGCCGAGGGTGACGGTGAGGGCGCCGGGCAGGTCGAGCTTCGGCCGGACCGCCGGCTTGGACTCCTTGATGACGGCGGGGGCGACGACGATCACGGCCAGGGCGACGGGCACGTTGACGAAGAAGGCCCAGCGCCAGGAGAGCAGGTCGGTCAGGACGCCGCCGAGGATCGCGCCGGTGGTGAACCCGGCGGACATCAGGGCGCCGTTGATGCCCAGCGCCTTCTGCCGCAGGGGCCCTTCGGGGAAGGAGGTGGTGAGCAGCGAGAGCCCGGCGGGGGTGGCGGCGGCCGTGGCGAGTCCCTGGGCGACGCGGGCGGCGAGCAGCACCTCCGGGCTGGTGGCCAGGCCGCCGACGAGCGAGGCGAGGCCCAGCAGGGCCAGGCTGCCGATGAAGATCTTCTTCCGGCCGATCAGGTCGCCGATGCGGCCGAAGAAGAGGGTGAAGCCCGCCGCGCTCAGGGCGAAGGTGGTGGCGATCCACTGCAGGTTGGAGAGCGAGAAGCCGAGGCCGTCACCGATGGCGGGCAGGGCGACGTTCAGGATCGAGAAGTCGACGGCCAGCATGAACTGGGCGACCAGCAGCACGGCCAGGGTCAGCTTCAACTCGCCGGTGAGCCGCTGGGGTTGATGCGCAGGCCGGGTCGGAGGTGCGGTGACGTCGGTGCGGCGCGGAGCCGGGCGCGCCGCGAGCTTCGGTGCGGACATGGGAGAGCTTCCTTTCGGCTTCCCGCGACAGCGCGGGAAGTCTTCCTTTCGGCTTCACCGCGGCAGCGCGGGAAGGGCCGACGGCGGCGAGCGCGCAGGGGCAGGACGGAGGGATCCTGAAGCGATCTGCCCTAATGGGTCTGTCGTTCCGTTACGGCTGAGAAGTTAGCACGCCGAAGGCGGTAAGGGAACCAGAGTCCCGATACGATGGGGCGCACGCCGTGAAACACCGCTCGACACCCTTAGGAGGGGACCCATGCCAGACGCCCCGGCCCCCGGCACCGTCCGGCCGGGCGGACGCACCGCTCGCGTACGCGAGGCCGTCCTGCGGGCGGCCGGTGACGCGCTGGCCGCCGACGGGTTCGACGCGCTCGACCTCACCGAGATCGCGAGCCGCGCGGGCGTCGGCAAGACCACGGTCTACCGCCGCTGGGGCACCCCCGGCGCGCTCGCCGCCGACCTGCTGGCCGACATGGCCGAGCAGTCGCTGCGGCGCGCCGACACCGGCAGCCTGGACGGGGACCTCGGGGCGAACGCCCGGCTCGTCGTGAAGACCCTCACCGACCCCCGGCAGGGCCGCCTGTTCACGGCGCTGATCGCCGCGTCCCTCTGCGACGACCAGGCCGCGCAGGCCCTGCACCGCTTCTACGAGGTGCGCATCGAGGAGTGGTCCGGCTGCGTCCGCGACGCGATCGCGCGCGGTGAACTCCCCGCCGGCACCGACCCGCACGCCGTCGTCGCCGCCGTCTCGGCACCGCTGTACTACGCCCTGCTCAACCGGGGACGGACCGTGACCGAGGCCGACGCGGACGCGGCAGCGCGGGCGGCGGCCACCGCGGCGCGGGCGGGGGTCTGGGCTCCGTCGCCGGAGTGACGCCGACGGGGCCGGGCGCGGCGCACGGACCCGAACGGACCCGAACGGTGCGGCCGTTTCCCCTGGTGGACGCGTGGCGTGGGACACGGAGGGCCGAACGGTTCCGAAGGATCCGGTCGCGCTGAGCCGCGCCGGTCCGGACGAGGAAGCGCTGCTCCGGGCCGGGCGCGTGGCCTGGAGTCGCGCCGCGTAAGGCCGCGGGCCTCGTCGCCTGGGGTACCCGCGGTCTCCTGGCCCCTCGACGCGCGCCGCCGCCACGTATGCCTGTTGCGGAGCCCGTCGTCGAGGGGCCGTGGGGCGGTGGTGCCGACCAGTCGGCCTCAGCGCGGTGTGTGCTGGAAGACGACCTCGGGGTTGGCCGCGCTCGGCCCGTCGAACAGCGGTGTGTGCCGGTGGCGCAGCCACGCGTCGAAGAACGCCCTCGTGTAGTCCCGTGTGATCTCCGCGGCCCGCCTGCCCGGCAGGCCCTCGGGGTCGTCCTCGCCCAACTGCCCGGCCAGCGGCGCCAGATCGGTGAACGCGAAGTGGTCCGCGCCGGACAGCGTGAGCCACCGCTTCCAGCCTTCGAGGCGCTTCCAGATCACGTCCCAGCTGCCGTCCTCGCCGCCGGGGCTGTGGTCGGCCTCGGTGCCCATCATCAGGAAGGGGCGGCCGGACAGGCCGGACTCGTCACCGCTGTCGACGAAGGGGCCGTCCATGTTGACTCCGGCCCGTACGCGAGGGTCCCGCGCCATGGTGGCCGCGGCCGCGGCACCGCCCAGGGAGTGCCCGCCGACGGCGATCCTGTCCTTGTCGATGCGGTCCGCGTACTTCCACGGCGAGGTCTTCCCGACCAACCGGTCCAGGACGAAGCGGAGGTCCTTGGCGCGCCCCTCCGCGGCGGGCCGGAAGGTGGTGGGGCCGATCTTCCCGCACGCCGTGCACGGCAGGATGCCCTTGCCGGGGAAGGCGACCCCCGCGGCCTCGTAGGCGTGGTCGACCACCGCGACGACGTAACCGCGGCTGGTCAGGTCCTCGGCCAGACCGGTGAGGACGGCACCCGGCGTCCTGAAGCCCGGTGAGAGCACGACCAGCGGGTACGTCCCGGACCTGGCCCTGGCGCCCGCGAACGCATGGGTGCGGGTGGTGCTCAGGACCGCGGCGGGGAGCTCCACCTCCATCTCCGTGAGGAAGGCCCGGGCGCCCTCGGTGCTCATGTACGGAGCCGGTGTACCGGTCGCCCTCCGCGCCGGGTAGTACAGCGACACCATCAGCTCGCGGGCGCCCGCCTCGGGCACCCACGGGTCGCGGCGGGTCTTGTCGACGAGGTGCAGCGAGTCCCGGCCCACCGCGTACGCACCGGTGGGAGCGGGAAGCGCGAGCCGCGCCTCCTGCTTCCCGCCCCCGTCGGCCGTTCCGGATGCCGCGATGGCGATTCCGGAGCCACCGGCGGACAGCGCGACCGCACCGGCCAGCAGGACGGCAACGGCTCCACGACGACGTGAGGACATGTCCACGACCCTTCTCTCGGTGGCCGTGCACAGGGCTGTCGGCCTCGGTGGAACCACCGTAGAAACGTCGGATCCGCAGGGAATCACGCCGCGGAGCCAACCCGCGAAGTAGCCCTGGAGAGCCAGGCCGTGGCCCGGCGAAGAACAGCCGCGGACGGCCCGCGGGGCGGGTGAACGTGGCGGCGCCGCCGGGCGCCCCGGTCGACGAGCTGCTGGGCGGGATCGGCCGGCCGACCGACGAGCCGTGGACGCCTCTCCGCCCCGACCTGACGCGGCCGGTCGAGGGCCCCGGCGTGCGCATCGAGGACATCGGTCCCGAGCGGGCGCACCTGCGGGCCACCCCGCACCGGGCCTCGTTCGACGGGTCGACGTTCACGCCCGAGGTCCGGGACCGGTGCCGGGATGCCTGGGCCGGGTGGGCCCCTACAGGAAGTACAGCGCCGCCAACACCACGGCAAGGACCCCCGCGAGCACCGCGATCAGCGCCGACGACGTCAGCACATAGGCCCCGCCCACGCCCATGGCCGTGCCGTTGACGAGCTTCACGACCTCGGCGGGGGAGGGGCGGCGGGAGCGCCGGTCCGCGTTGTCGTCCTCGTGCCGTGTACGGGTCTTCCACTTCATGAGTGCCCTGCCTCCTTCACGCTTGTCAAAAGGGGGCGATTTTGAGCCGTCGGCGTGCAACTCCTGCCGCGCAGAGGGAAAGTGCCGCCTTCCTTGCACGCGAACGGCCTCCGGAGGGACCTATAGGGAGACCGACCCGAGGAGGTGGCTGCGTGAGCCCTCTAGGTGTCCACGGGGCCGTCCCACCGGAGTTCTCCGAGTTCTTCCGAGCGGAATACCCCCGCCTCGTCCGCGGCCTGGCCGCGGCGGGGGCCACAGTGGAGGAGGCCAAGGACGTCGCGCAGGAGGCCATGCTCGAACTCGCGGGCATATGGCCGAACTGCCGCCGCCCGTACGGCTGGGTCCGCAAGGTGGCCTGGCACAAGTACCTGAAGATCGCGGAACGCGACCGCAAACGGACCAACGGCGAGTGGCAGGCCTGCCTGCACCCTCCGGCCGTCCACGACTACGACGACCCGGACGAGAAGGAATGGGTGCGGCAGCGGCTGCTCGAACTGCCGCCGCGGCAGCGGGCCGTGGTGGCCCTCTACGTGGACGGCTACTCCACGGACGAGATCGGCGAACTGCTCAAGATGGAAGTGAGCACGGTGCGCAGCCACTTGAGACACGCCCGGACCGCGCTGCGGCGCAGCATCGAGGGCGACCAGCCGGAAGGCGGGCCGTGACCGCCGTGCCCATGAAGAACGAGAAGGAGGAGGCGCACATGCGCATGGGGGACAGCCGGAATCCCACGTCGATCCGTGTCAGCCCGCCGCCTCGGACGGGCGCCGAACTGAAGGTGCACCCCGCGTTCGAACGGTATCTCCAGGGGATCCGGTCCGAGGTCGACGCGGACCTCACGTCGGACGAGGTGGAGGCCCGGCTGCGGACGGTCCTGGACGCGCACGCGCGCGGCCGGGGCGGGGCACGCGAACTGGAGGCCTACACCTCCGACTTCGGCGCCCGCGCCGACTGGGTGGTCTACGGCCTCCAGATCGTCCAGCTCTGGCTCGCGGCGATCGCGACGTCCGGGTACGCGGGGGCCGGGCCGCGCCGCGACGAGGTCGGCGACCTCGTCGTGGAGACGGTGGCACGAGCGGTGAACACCTTCCGCGACCAGCTGGAACGGCCGGAGAGCGCGCTCCCGCCCTGCACGGCGGGCACGGAGGCGAAGGCCGCGTTCCTCACGGAGTGCGTGCGGCACCTGCCCTACGCCTACCGGGCGAGCAGGCTCATCGACATCGGCGCGCCGGACGACGCGTTCCAGGACACGGGCGAGCCGCGCCTCGTCCAGCGGGTGGGGGCGGCCGCGACCGCCGAGGGCGGGGCGCGGCTGCGCCGCGTCGGAGGCATCGAGGAGTACGACATGGACGAGGTGGTCGCCCTGACCCGGCGCGCGGTCCGCACCGCGGTCGAGCGCCACCCCGAGATCGTCGGCCCCGGCTTCCCGCCCTGACCCGCCCGCACACGGCAGAGACCACCCGGGGGGGATCGGACCATGGACGGATACGACGCGAAGGTGCGGCGGGTCCTTCGGCGGTCGTACGAACTCGACCACGGACACTACGCGATAGGGATCGAGGTGCTCCCGTACAAACTCGCCGGTGTCATCGTCACCAGCGAGGGAGTGGTGACCGCCCGGTCCCGGACGGACCTGTCCGACATGGAGCCCGAGGCGGTCGTCCAGCGCGCGGCCGCGCTGATCCGCTCCCTCGCCGACAGCAAGCTGGGTCGCTCCTTCCCCGGGAACCGGGTGTGCGTCGGCGTCCAGGTCGGCGGGCCCGTCGACGCGGACACGGGCCTGGTGCGGCACCTGGTCAACGGACCCGACGACCACGGGACGGAGAAGCCGCCCCCGTACGAGTGGGTGGAGTTCCCGCTCGGTCCCCGGCTCATGGCCGCCACCGGCTGGGACACCGTCGTCGAGAACGACGCGCACGCCTTCGCCGCCTACGAACAGACCCTCGGGGTGGGGCGCCGCGCGGACACCTTCGGCGTCGTCCTCGTGCGCGACGGCGTGGGCGCGGGCATGGTGGTGCGGCGCGAACGCCTCAGCGTGCCCATGGAGTTCGGCCACCTGCGGGTGTGGCCGCAGGGGCGCGTCTGCGACTGCGGCATGCGCGGCTGCATCGAGAGCCAGGTAGGCAACCGGGCGCTGTCCGGGGCGATCAAGGACATCACGGGCCGTGAACTGGACGGCCTGGAAGCGGCGGTGGACCTCGCCGACGGCGACGACCCGCACGCCCTGGCGGCGGTCGCCGCCTTCCGCAAGGCGGGCACCTCGGTCGCCCGCGGACTCGCGCATCTGCTGACCCTGTTCGGCCCGAGCCACGTCGTCCTGTACGCCGCCGACAGCCTGCTCATCAGCGGCCGCGGCCACCGCGCGGCGAACGCGTTCCTGAGCGCGGTCGGCACGTACCGCTCGTACGCCTTCCACGACAACCGCGACTGCCACCTCGTCACCAAGCCACTGGTCGCCGACCGGGGCGCGCACGGCGCGGCCCTCATCGCGCTGCAGAACTGCTTCGGAGTGCGGCTCCAACCCCACTGAGCGCCGCCCCACCCCCTTAGGAGAAGACCCCATGGATCCCTTTCCCTCCCTTCCCTCCCTCGGGCCGTCCGCCCGTCTGTTCGTCGGGCTCGACGTCGGCGGTACGAAGATCGCGGCCGGAGTCGTCGACGCCGACGGGCACGTCGTGGAACGCGTGCCCGCGGTGCCGTGCCCCGCGGCCGACCAGGAAGCGATGCTGAAGACGGCCGTACGGCTGATCGAGGCGCTGCGCTCCCGGCATCCCGGTGTCGCGGGTGTCGGGGTGGGCGTGGCCGGGCTCGTCGACTGGCCCGGCGGCCGCGTCCGCACGGCCCCCAACAGCGCGTTCCGCGACGCGCCGCTGCGCGCACTGCTGGCGGACGCGACCGGCCTGCCGACCGTGGTCGACAACGACGCGAACACCGCGTGCTGGGCCGAGTACCACCTCGGGCACAGCGCCTCCTACATGGCGTTCGTCACCGTCGGCACCGGCGTGGGCGGCGGCCTGGTCCTCGACGACCGGCTCTTCCGCGGAAGGACCGGCATCGGCACCGAGATCGGGCACATGATCGTCGACCCGCACGGGAGCGCGCGCTGCGGCTGCGGCACCGTCGGCTGCCTGGAACCCCTGGCCTCCGGCCCGGCACTGGCGCGCTACGCCGCACCGGCGGCGGGGCACACCACGGGTCGGCCCGCCGTCACGGGCGAGGACGTCACCGCCGCCGCCCAGGCCGGGGACCCCGCCGCGCGGTCGCACCTCGCCCGGGTCGGCCACTGGCTCGGCATCGGCATCGCGACCCTCGTGAACCTCTTCGACGTCGAGCTGGTCGTCCTCGGCGGCGGCGTCGCCGATGCCGGTGAACCCCTGCTCACCCCGGTGCGCGCGAGCTTCGAGCGCTACGTCACCGCGCGCGCCCACCGCGCCCTGCCGGACGTCCGGTTGACCCGCTGCGGCCCGGGGGCGGGGTGGGTCGGCGCCGCGCTCCTCGCCCGTGACGGCTTCTGCCCGCACCGCCTGGAGGCCGAGCGCACGGCGGTCGGCTGAACTCCGCCGGGCGTCACGCCTTCCGGTAGCCGTACACCTCCTGGGCCACCGCCGCCACGGCGGTGAGGCCCGCCGACGCGCCGGTCCGCGTGCTGGCCCGGGTCCCGGGCGGCGTCACTCACCGGGCGCCTCCCCGGTGGCGGTGGCTTCGGCGGCGTCGGCGGTGCCGCCCGCCGGAGCGACGGGGGGGGGGCAGTGCCGCCGCCGCTCGCGAGAGCCCGGGCGAGGGCCGCGACGGACTCGGCCACGGCGGCGCTGTGGGAGACGAGCACGATGCCGACGCGCCGGTCCGCGTGCTGGCCCGGGTCCCGGGCGGCGTCACTCACCGGGCGCCTCCCCGGTGGCGGTGGCTTCGGCGGCGTCGGTCAGGGCCTAGAACAGCAGGGCCGACGAGGCCGCCCCCCGGTCCTGGTGGCCGACGCTGCGCGCGCTCAGACAGCTCGCCCTGCCCTCGCGGGCCTGGAGCGGGACCGTCGCCGACGCCCCCTGGCGGGCCGCTTCCCGGGCCGCCGCGGCCACCCCCGCACGTAGCGCGGCGTCGAACTCCGCCTCGCTGACCTGCGGCGCTTCGCCGAGCGCCGTGCCCGTGCGGCGCCGATCGGCGAGTCCAACGCGGTGAGCCGGTCCGCCTCCCGGTCCACGGCCGCCGCGGCCGAGGCCAGCCAGCGGCGGAAGAAGTCGGCGTCGAGCACGGAGCCTCGTCGCGTCGGGGGTTCGCGGGACGTTGCCGCGCCGGGCGGACGCGGGTACGGGTGTGTCACGCCCCAGCGCAGCGCCGCCGTGCGCACCGGCGCGTCCCACAGCCGCGGCAGCTCCCCCCGAGCCCCCGCCGGAGACCACCGCGGCCTTCCCCGCGACGGGCGCGTCCCCCGCACGACCACCCGGGAGCAGGACGACGCCGAGCACGGCGGTCCACAGGTAGGACAGGGAGAAGAAGAACATGCTGGGGAGCTCACCGGGGGCGAGCCATCCTCGGTTGGAGAGAAGTCGGGATCCCACGCCCACACGTCCCCCTGGAGGAAGCAGCCTTGGCCGGCCCGGATCGCCGGCTCCGGATCATGCGCGGCCGCCAGTGCCGCGGCGTCCGAGCGGCCCGTGGGTACCGGTCCCACCGTGGACTTCCTCTCGGCTGAGAGACGCCACAGTCCAGCCGGAGTCTGCACTCCTCCCGGGAACCGGCGTAGTACGGAACGGCGACACGCTCCGGCAGTGCCGGCGCGTCCGGCTCGACAACCGGCTCCATGCTCTCCGGGGCGCCGCGGAGGAGAATCGTGATCACCGCACATCACCACTTCCCGTACAGGTCTCGGCCGCGGAATACCAGGCATTGAAGAACCGCAGGAAAGCGACGAGAAGGGTGTGCGCGGGGCATATGCGTGCACGGCCGGGACGCCCGCGCGTGCCGCCTGCACACCCCCTAGGCCCTTCACATCCCGAGATTCCCGTCCCCCCGCCCCGTCACGGGCCATCGGGTCTTTGCTGAGGGCGGGTCACCCCCGTGGCAGGACGCGATCAGTTGCTGCGGGACGACAGCGCGCTCGAGGGGAGCCGGTCCGCGGCCCGGACCGTCGGGCCCGCCCTCGGCGGCATCGTGGTGTCACTGCTGTCGACGCCGATCGCTGCCGTCCGCGTCACGTCATGACTATCCGTCAGGCCGCGACGCCGGACGGGACACAGGGCCGCGCGGGGCGGCTTGCCCGACGCGGACGACATCGAGACGCGCGCCGGAGCCCGTCGGGGGCTACGTCCACGCAACGGCCACGACGGCCGCAGCCGCCGTGAACACCCCCACGGCATAGAAGGCCCACGGTTGTTCGGTGCGCATGCCCGCCAGGGCTGTCACCGCCACCAGGACGTCCAGGGCGAGTTTCACGCCCATCTTCGCGTGAACCACCGGCAGATCCAGGGAAGTCCGGGTCCAGATGAGTCCCACACCGGTGACCAGTTGGACGACCGCGCTGCTCACCATGTAGCTGCCCGTCACCGGGTCCTTCGCGCGCAGCTGGAAGAAGAGGCCACCGAGGATCGCGGCGAACCCGAAGAGATGGAAGACGAGGAACACGTTCCGAAGGATCTCCATGGCGGTGATCGTTCCACAGGGACAGAACAGACGGCAGAGCCGTGTTGGGGGTGAATCCTTTGGGGCTGCTCGGGCCTCTCTAACGTGTGCGGACAAGAGCGTCTGCACAGGAAGCGGAGGTTTGTCGTGATCATTGGTGCCGTCATCGTCGCGGCTGTGCTCGTCTGCGCGTGCAGTGTCCTCGTGCGGCGTCGGAGGGGGCGCGCGCGTGGCTGACTTCACATGGCCCGGGGATCAGTTGATCGCCGCGGCACAGGAGGGCGACGTCGAAGCCACGGCCGCTCTGGTGACCGGCTCGCACCCGCATGTGCAGCGGTTCGCCCATTCGCTGTGCGCCACTCCCCAGGACGCCGAGGACGCCGCGCAGGAAGCCCTGATCATCCTGTATCGCAAGATCGGAATGCTGCGGGCCTCCGGTGCGCTGGCGTCGTGGATGTTCCGCATCGTCCGCAACGAGTGCCTGCGGAGGGCACGGCTGACCCTGCGCAGCCACGGACCGGTCCCGGACACCGTCGTGCCGTCGTTCGAGGACGAGGTGCTGCAGCGCCTGGAAGCCGGCCGGGTGGCGAGGGCGATCGCCGCCCTGCCCGCCGATCAACGACGTGTACTGATCCTGCGGGACATCCAAGGCCACAGCGGACGCATGGTCGCCGACGCGCTCGGCCTCAGCACCGCCGCGATGAAATCGAGGCTGCATCGCGCCCGCGCGGCGGTGCGCCAGGCCTTGCAGGAAGCACCCGGTCCCCTACCGGGAGACGGCCGTGGCTGACCGACAGAGCTTCGCCAGCACGTCGTTGCCCCGGCACCTGGCGCGCGGCGCGCTGGGATTCGGCACCTTGGCCGGATCGGTCCTGCTCATCCCGGTCATCGGGCTGGTCGGCCTCTTGCTGGCACCCGTGGGGCTGCTCGCCTTGCGCGGGTGCCCCCTGTGCTGGGGGATCGGGCTGTTGCAGACCATCTCGAACGGTCGGCTGCGGCGTTCGTGCGTGGACGGGAGCTGCCAGCTGTCCGTCGCCCGGCCCACCCCGCCACACGACGGCGCCGTCAGGCAGCCCTGAGCGCCTCGGGTCGCGGCCGCGCTGCCCGCGTCGCGCCCCGCCGCAGGGCCCTGTCCATGCGAAAGCCCGCGGTCGGCGGGGCAGGCCGGTCGCGGGCTGGGGTGCTGCGGGGAGGGGGATTTGCGGTCAGGCGGCGTAGGCGAGGACGAGCGTGGCCACGACCGGGGCGAGGTAGAGGACGGGGAAGGCGACGGTCTTGTAGGAGTGGGCCCGCAGCACGGTGATGATTGCTCCGCCGAAGTACAGGATGAGGCCGATCGCGGCCGCCACCCCGATGGCGGGCACGGCGAGGCCGATGAGCAGGCCGAGTGCTCCGGCGGCCTTGGCCAGGCCGAGCAGGGTCCACCAGGACTGCGGGACGCCGTACTGGACGAGCGGCTCGGTGACGAAGGCGGCCTTGCGCAGCAGGGAGAAGCCGGAGAAGCCGACCCAGGCGGCGGTGAGGACGGTGACGACGACGGCGGTGGTGGACATGGGGACTCCTTGGGGACTGCTGAGCGGATCAGGTGCTGGCGACGACGGCCTCCCAGCCGCGCTGGCGTCGCCGTCACCGGTCTGACGCGGCTGCGCCGGGGAATGTGACAGGTCAACGACCCGGAATGCCCGCGGATCTGATCAGGCGGCTGTCGCCACCAGCCTCAAGCAGTGACTCTTCTCCGTGGTGGGTACCGCGTCCGGCTTCCGCGACGAGGCGGGCGTTCAGGCCACGGGGCGGATCCGGTCACCGGTCGCCTGTCGCAGCGCGGCCTGGAGCCGGTCGCGGGCCTCGGTCTGGGCCGCGATCCGTTCGTTGAGGACCGCCAGCCGGTCCAGCGCGACCCGCAGGCCCTTGTCCGAGGGCGGTGCGGCGGCCACATCGCCGTCCAGGCACGGCAGGAACACCCGTACGTCGTCCAGGGTGAGCCCGGCGGCCAGCAGGTAGCGGATGTTGCGGACCCGCACCACCGCCCGCTCGTCGTAGACGCGGTAGCCGTTGGAGGCCCGCTGCGAGGAGATCAGTCCGGCCTGCTCGTAGTGCCGCAGCGCACGAGAGGTCGTCCCGGTCGCCCCGGCCAGCTCACCGATCCGCACCCCGCCCCACCTCCGGCGCCACTTGTATCACGCCACGACCGCCCCGCCGTCGACGGGGAGCACCACCCCGGTGACGAACGACGCGGCCGGTGCGGCAAGCCGGGTCACTGCCCACGCCACCTCCTCGGGGCGGCCGATCCGGGCCAGTGGGGTGTGCGCCAGCTGCCACTCCCGCACCGCTGCCCTCCGCTCCGGCGTCAGGCCCTGGTGCTCGCCGATGGGGGTGTCGATCGCGCCGGGGGCGACCGCCACCACCCGGATCCCGCGAGGCGCCAGCTCGACCGCCCAGCTGCGGGTCAGCAGCTCCAGGGCGGTCTTGGTGGCCGCGTAGACCGAGCTGCCGGGCCAGGCCCGCTGCCCCACCGACGTACTGACGTTGACGATCACCCCGCCCGACTCCTCCAGGAGCGGCAGCGCGGCCTGGGCCAGCAGGATGGGGGCGACGAGGTTGGTGGCGAGCTGAGCTGTGATCATCTCCGGCGTCAGCGTGCCGAGGACGCCGCTGCGCACGATGCCCGCGTTGTTGACCAGTACGTCCAGTCGGCCGTGGGCCTCCCGCACGGCCCGGATGATCCGATCCGGCTCGCCCTCGGCGGTGATGTCGGCGGTCAGCGGTGTGATCCGGTCGTGCCCGGCCGCGGTCTCCTCAAGGGGTTCGGCCCGCCGTCCGATCGTGACCACGTGGGCGCCCTCGGCGGCGAAGGCGCGGGCGGTGGCCCGGCCGATCCCGGTGCCGGCTCCGGTGACGGCGACGATCCTGCTGCTCTGCGGTGCGGTGCTGTTCATGCCGGTCATCGTGCAACCCTGCCGCCAACGGCAAGGTCAACAAGCCGCCCGCACGCGCTCACCCTGTGGGAGACCCCCAAGAGCTCTCCCACAGGGAACACGCAAGCGGCCGTGATGGTGTGTCAGTAGCCGATGGTGAATCGGCGCTGGACGAAGCGGGGCAGCTCCACTTCGTCGATCAGGGCGACGGCGGCGTCCTCCGCGGAGACGCGGCTGCGGCCGTCGGCGTCCCGGACCACCTGATCGCCGCCGACCCGGAAGCGGCCGGTGCGCTCGCCGGGGGCGATCTCCTCGGCGGGGCTGAAGTAGGTCCAGAGCCGGTTCGACGTACGGAAGACGTTCAGGCCGTCCCGGGCCCCGCGCGCCGCGGCCGCGTACGCGCGGGGCAGCCCGAGCTGGTCGAGGGTCTCGTGGATCCGCTCGACGTCGTCGACCAGAGCCACTCCGGGCGCCGTCTCCAGGCTGCCGGCCCCGCCGATCATGATGAGCCGGGTCCGCGGATGGCTCTCCAGGGCCTTGGTCAGGGCCCGGGCCGCGGTGGCGTGGACCGTGGGGTCGGCGATGGAGCGCTGCACGGTGTCCGCGAGGTCCTTGGCCGCGTTGCCCGGCTGGAACCCGCTGATCAGCACGTCCAGGCCGGGCAGGATCGCGGAGATGCTCGCGGGGTCGAGGACGTCCACGCTCTTCCAGGTGACGTTCGCGCGGCTCTCGTCGATCTGTGAGGCGTCGCGGCTGAGCGCCGTGACGTGGTGTCCGCGCCCGAGTGCCTCCGTGACGACCCGACTGCCGATGGTGCCGGTGGCACCGATCACTCCGATGTGCATGGTTCTCCCCTTGTTCATGCCCAGACGTGCTGGCGGCCGCCACTCGGCTGGACGCCATGAGAAAACTATACGCCGTGAAGTTTTGGTACGGCAATCAGTGTTGTGACGCTGTAGAGTGGCCGCATGGCAGGGACGGGGACCACTGGGCGGCGTGCGCGACTGCGAGCCGAGACGACGGCCGAAATCAAGAGCGTGGCCCTGGACTTGATGGCCTCGGGCGGCCCCGGCGCGATCACCCTGCGCGCCATCGCCCGCGAGATGGGCATGACCCCCAACGCCATCTACGGCTACTTCGCGACCCGCGACGACCTGGTCACCACGCTCATCGACGACGTGTACACCTCGCTCGCCGACACCGTCGACGCCGCGGAGGACGCCGCTCCCGCCGCATCCCCGGCCGACCGGATCCGGGCCTGGGCGCAGGCCTTCCGCGGGTGGGCGCTGGCCAATCCCGAAGGTTTCCGCCTCATCTACGGCGACCCGGTGCCCGGCTACGTCGCCCCCGAGGGCGGTGCCGCCCCGGACGCCGCACAGCGGGTCTGCACGGCCCTGACCGGCCTCGCCGCCACGGCCTGGCCGCACGCCGAACACCTCTACGCGGACAGCGACTTCCAGTGGGCCGACTTCGACCCCGGCCTCCTCGGCAAGGTCCGCCCCGCCTTCCCCGACCTGCCCCCGGCCGGAGTGGCCCTCGCGCTGCGCATGTGGGGCCACCTGCACGGCCTGGTGACGCTGGAGATCTACGGCCATCTGCGCACCCAGACCGCGAACCCGGAGAAGCTCTTCCAGGAGGAACTGACCCAGCTCGTGCGGTCATTGGGCATCGCGCCGAAGGGCTGAGGGCCTCCGCCCGGGAACTCCCGAAGGCCGGTCGTTCGGCGGTCTGCGGCGACCACCTTTCCCGCCGGGGGAAGCCGTCCGGGCGAGACGTTGAACGGAGCCATCTGATGACAGCGAACGCGATCGCGCTGCACATCGATCGTGACAGGGTCCATGCGGGGGACGACGACGTCCCTCCTTACCGCATGATTCGTGAGACTCGCGCCGTGCGCGGGGACATCACTGTCGGCGGGGCCCTCGACGCCCTCACCCGTGGCGACGACCGCTACCCCCTCGCCTCCGTGGCGGGAGGGGCGGCCTGGGTGCTGTACGGGGGGCCGGGCGTGGAGAAGCCGTACGCGGCTCGTGCCGTGGCGCTCGCTGTCATCGCGGAGGGGCCGGAGGGGTACGGGGAGCCGCGTTCGCTGGTCGATCCGGACCTGGCACTGTCACGTCTGGCGGGCACGGACGGGAGCGTGGAGTTCCGTTTCTGCTACCTCCACAGCGCTGATCCGCAGGAGACATGGCGACGCCTGCGCGACGACTGAGAAGGTCGGTCCCAGGGGGAGCCCGGGAAACCCGGGCCGTCCCGTCCGTGATCCCCCGGGGGTTGCCCCCCGGTACCAGGGAAGGGCTGGTGGGGGTGGCTCTGAGGGTTGATCAACATATACTTCTGCGGCTCGGCGGCCTCCGCGCTGCCGATGGAGAAGGACACGGGGGCGTCATGGAGCTGCGGGACATTGAGATCTTCCTGGTCGTGGCCGAGGAGCTGCACTTCGGCAGGAGCGCCGAGCGACTTCTGGTCTCTCAGGCGCGGGTCAGCCAGGCCATCAGGAAACAGGAGCGGCGGATCGGCGCCCCGTTGTTCGAGCGCACCAGCCGCACGGTCCGCCTGACGAACGTCGGACGCCAGCTGCGCGACGACCTCCAGCCGGTCTACGCGGGCCTGCACGCATCCCTGGAACGCGCCCGGATGACCGCCAGCGGCGTCACCGGCAGGCTCCGCGTCGGCATGATGCCGTTCAACATCGTCGACATGCACGTCTATTGGAGGGCCTTCCGCTCGCGGTTCCCGCAGTGGGAACTGGAGATCCGTCAGCTCACGTACGTCGATACGTTCGGGCGGCTCCGTGACAACGAGATGGACGTGCTCGTCACCTGGCTGCCGGTGGAGGAGCCGGACCTCACCGTCGGCCCGGTCCTGTGCACGGACCCGCGCGTCCTCGCCGTGGCCGCCGACCAGGAACTCGCCCGGCGGACGTCGGCGCACCTGGAGGTGTTCGCCGACTTCCAGCACGCCGTCGCTCCCAACATGCCTGACTACTGGGAGGACAGCTATCTGCCCTTCCACACGTCCCAGGGCAGGCAGATCGAGCGCGGAAGCATCGTGTCCAACGCGGAGGAGCTGATCAACCAGGTCGGCATGGGGGATATCATCCACTGCTTCCCCAGCCACGTCACCCGGCACTGGGGCATGCCGCACATCCGCTGGCTGCCCGTCACGGACCTGGCGCCCCTGTCCTACGCCCTGGTCTGGCGGACCGAGGCGGAGAGCGAGCTGATCGGCGCTCTCGCCGAGACGGTCCGCGAGCTCGGCACGCTGCGGTTCTGACGCGCCGCCGCGTCCCGTACTCCGATAACCGTCGGGTTATTGATCAACGTGCGAAGTCCGCGTTGATCCGGACACGGCTCTCGCGGGAGGCTTGAGGCACCCGGGCAGGCCGCTCGTCGCCCCGCCCGGTCCCTCTTCCCCTGGTGCCCCGCTCCGCCAAGCGTGGCTGCGCGCTGCCCTGTTCCTGGAGGAACCCGTGCTGCCGCCACTGCCTGACACGGGCTCACCGGGGCACCGGAACCAGGAGTCGGACAGACATGACGGACACGCTCGACATGACCGTGACGTACGCGATGCACAACGCCTTGCGCAGGGAGCTGCGCTTACTCGACGGGGCCACGGTCCGCGCCGGTCCCGATCCCCGGGACGTCCTGCGCACCGCGGGCTGGGAGCTGTTCCGGGCGGCGCTGCACGCCCACCACTCCGCCGAGGACGACGCGCTGTGGCCCTCCCTGCGTCAGGCCCTGCACGGACAGCCCGTCTCCCTGGTGCGTCTTGAGGCGATCGAGGCGGAGCACGCCGCGCTCGCCCGCCTGCTCGAGGCGATCGACAGGGCGCATACCGACCCGGATGCCGGTCCCGACCTGTTCGGTGAGCTCACCGGCTCCCTGGTCACCGGTCTGCGCGGACATCTCCGCCATGAGGAGGAGACCGTTTTCCCGCTGGTCCAGGCCGTTCTGAGCCAGGAGCAGTGGGAGCGGTTCGGGCGCGTCCACGCCCAGCGGATCGGGGCCGACGCGGCCCGGATCCTGCCCTGGCTCCTGGACGGCGCCGCCGAGCGGACCGTGACCGCCGTGCTGGAGCAGCTGCTGCCCGAGTCCGCGCACCGCACGTACGCGGACCGATGGCAGCCCGCCTACGCGGAGTTCGACCGCTGGGGCACCCGGGTCGAACTGACCGTCACCCGGTTCTGACACCCGGTTCTGACACCCGGTTCCGACATCCGGTTCCGACATCCGGTTCTGACCAAAGCAGGTCAGTACGCCAACGAACGGGACAGGACGTCTCGTTCCTCACGATAGGAAAGTCATGAAGGTTCTGCTCACCGGTGCCACCGGCTACATCGGCTCCGCCGTCACCGAGCACCTTGCCGCCGCCGGTCACCAGGTCGTCGCGCTCACCCGTAGCGCCGAGCCGCAGTCAGGCAGACCGTGGCACGCCCAGTTGATCGGTGACACGGCGGACCCGGCTTCGCTCGCCGGTGCGGTGACCCCCGACATCGAGGCCGTGATCCACCTGGCGCCCCCGAGCGGCGACGCGGACGTCGACTCCGCCGTCATCGAGGCGCTGGCCACTCCGCTGCGCGGTACCGGCCGCCCCCTCGTCTACACCAGCGGCGTGTGGGTCCTCGGCGCCACCGGCGACGCCCAGGAGGTCGGTGAGGAGGCCCCGACCAACCCGATCGGCCTCGTGGGCTACCGCCCGCAGATCGAGCAGCGGGTCCTGGCCGAGGCCGCCGAAGGCGTGCGCGCCGTCGTCGTCCGGCCCGCCATTGCGTACGGCCGCGGCGGCGGCATCCCCGCCCTCCTGGTCGACCGGGCCCGCAAGGAGGGGGTGCCCGAGTACTACGGCGAAGAGGGCGTGCGCTGGCCGACCGTCCACGTGGACGACCTGGCCGAGCTGTTCGTGGCCGCCGTCGAGCGGGCCGAGGCGGGCACCGTGTGGCACGGCGTCGGCGAGTCGGCCGTCGCGGTCCGTGACGTCGCACAGGCCGCCGGGCGCGCGGCCGGAGTGCTCGCCGCCCCGCGCGTGGTGCCGGTTGAGCAGGGCGCCGAGGTCTTCGGCGCGCTCTTCGCGGACGCCCTCGCCCTCGACCAGAGCGTCAGCGGCGCCGCCGCCCGCACCGCCCTCGGCTGGCGGCCGGCCCGGCCGGGCATGGTGGCGGAGCTGACGTCGGGTTCGTACCGGCCGATCGAGGTGTTCGGCGCTCCCGAAGGGCCGGAGACCGACGCCGAGGTGGCCGCGATCCGCCGCCTGGTCGCCGAGGTCGAGCACGCCCAGCAGAACGAGCTCGCCGACCGGTTCCTGGCCGTCTTCCGCCAGGAGGGCCCGGTGTGGACCACCGGCCACGGCAAGCGCCTCTCGGGCTTCGAGGAGATCGCGGCCTTCACCCGGAAGGTGCTGCCCGGTGCGACGGCGGAGTCCACCGCCGTCTACGACGTCGAGCGCGTGCTGTTCCTGAAGCCCGACGTCGCCGCGGTGAACGTCCGCCAGCAGCCGGTGCTCCCCGACGGCACCAGGATCGCCGACCGGCCCGAGGGCCGCCCGTTCTACATCCTGGTCAAGGAGGACGGCACCTGGCGCGTCGGCGCCGCCCAGAACACCCTGGCGGCGGGCTGAAGGCCCGCCCAGCTCGGGGTGTGGTCCTTCCCGCGTGAAGCACCGACGTATCCGAAGTACCTGAAAGGAACCCTCTCATGACGACCCAGCAGATGTCCGATGCCGAGCTCGCCGGGCAGCCCGCCGCCTACTGGACCGGTGTCGCCTACGAGGCGCTGATCGCGTTCACCCGGGCCCGGCAGCTGGAGAAGGGCTACACGCAGCCGCAGTTCTGGCTGCTGCGCAACCTGTCGGTGAACGACATCTCGCCCGACGGCCGGGGGATGACCCTGCCCGAACTGCGGGAGGCCATGAGCCTCTACATCCGGCCCGAGGACGACCTGGCGGAAGCGTCCGCGGTGCTCGTCGAGCGCGGCTGGCTGAGACGGGACGACGAGGACCGGCTGTGGCTCACCGAAGAGGGCGAGCGGGCCCGGGTCGACCTGGCGCGGAGCGCTCCCGCGATCCGCGCGGCTCTCCACGAGGGCATCGACGACGCGGACTACGTCACCACGGTGAAGGTCCTCGGGCAGCTGATCCGCAACGCCGGCGGGACGATGCCCTGAGGAGTCGATGGATCGACAGGTCGACAGGCCTTGAGCGCCCGTGCCCCCACGAAGTCGTCGTGGGGGCACGGGTCGTACGCGGCGCGCGTCGGCGCGGGCCCTCAAAGGAGCTTCGGCAGGCCGAGGTTGTTGATCAGGGGGCCTTCGATCGAGATGCCCTCGGTGATCAGCGACTCGGGTGCGGGGAGCAGCGGTGAGGGGTGCGCCGGGGCGTGCCGCGCCGTGGGAGCGGGCCCGACGGCCGCCGCGGTGGCGGTGGACATGCCGGTCAAGGCCAGGCCTCCGAGGAGGGCTGCGGTCAGGCGTCGGCGCATGGATTCCCTTTCTGCTGGTCGGGGCCCCTCCCGGGTGAGGGCGGAGCCGCCGACATGGCTGCCCAGGCCGAGGCCTGCGGATGCGCCCTGTCCCTCGTACGAGGGGCGGGCCGGGTATCACCGGGGGAGGGGGGCCGGGCCTCGCCCCGGGCGGAGGTCGGCAACGTGTGGTTAGCCGACGCGTCGCAGCTCCCTCTCCCGGCGCTCCGCCACGCGCGACCCCGAGGCCCGGGCCGCTCGTAGCGAACTCCCGCTCGGGTGAACCGCCGCCCGGCGCGGGTCCAGCGGACCTCGTCCGTGGTCGTCTTGCCCGCGCCGTTCGGGCCGGGCAGGGCGAGCACTTCGCCGTGCCGGGGCGCGGAAGGTCACCTCGCGCAGCACGTCGGTCGTGCCGTAGCGCATGCGGAGCCCGTCGACATCGAGTACGACGTCGGCTTCGCCGGTTGTCGTCATCAGCTCACCGTGGCGTTGAGGAAGTTCGGAGGCCTCGAAAGCTACGTTGCGTTTACAAAGACATCAATCAGAAGTGCAGTTGTGCGGGCGGGTAGATGAGTGTCCAGGGCGGATCATTGCAACTGGCATAAGCGTGAGGGCAATTCCCTTATCTGACCGTTGCAATGAGCTGGCGGCCGACGCATACTGGCCGGGCCGCCCGCGCGGAACGTGGGCCGGTGGTGAGGACCGGCAAGTGGAAGGCGGGCGCGGTGCCTGGAGGCAGGCTGACCCACGAAGACCGACGACAGGTGGCGTCCGGGCTCGCCGACGGGCTCGGCTATGCCGAGATCGCCCGGCGGCTCGGCAGACCGACGTCGACCGTCAGCAGAGAGGTCGCCCGCAACGGCGGGCCCGGCCGCTACCGCGCCGAGCACGCCCAGCACGCCACCGCGCGCCGGGCCCGCAGATCCGCGGCGAGCGCCCCGGAAGCCGCGGCGCCCGACGTCGGACCCGGTCGCGACGCCGAGGTCGTGCGCCGCTTCGTGGCCCGGTTCGCGGAGGTGCTGGCCCACACCGGGGTGCCGCGGATGGCGGCCCGGGTGCTCGCCAGCCTCGTCACCACCGACTCGGGGACGCTGACCGCCGCCGAACTCGTGGCTCTGTTGCGGGTGAGCCCCGCCTCGGTGTCCAAGGCCGTCGGCTATCTCGAACGGCTCGACCTGCTGCGGCGCGAGCGCGTACCCACCGGACGGCGCGAGCGGTACGTCATCGACGACGACATGTGGCTGCGGACCTGGCTGGCGAGCGCCCGCGCCCACACGATGATGGCCGACACCGCCCGGGCGGGCGTGGAGATCCTCGACGCCGCGACCCCCGCGGGCGCCCGCCTCGACCACATGCGGCGCTTCTTCACCAGCCTCAGCGACGACATGGCCGGGGGCTCCACGGCGGCCGCGTTCGCCGACGCGCTGACCGTGCTCGCCGCCCTCGCCCACGCCGGAGCGCCGCTGGACGGCGGCCGGTTGGCGGGGGCGCTCGGCTGGTCGCCGGAGCGCGTCACGAGCGCCCTGTACGACGCCGAGCAGCATCCCGAGGTCGCCGACCCGCTGGAGCTGCGGCGCACCCCGGACGGTGCGTACACCGTCGTCGCCCGGACCGAGCGGCTCACCCCGGAGCAGCGCGCGGCGCTCGGCCGCGCGCGGGCGGCCCTCACCGTCCCCGGCGCGGCCGCAGGCTGAGCGCGTGCAGCACCAGCTGCATCTCGAACTGGGCGGCGGGGTCGTGCAGCTGGCTGCCGAAGACCTCGTCGAGCCGGCGCAGCCGATAGCGCACCGTGCCCAAGGGCGCGAGGTGACGTGCGGCGAGCGCGTCGATCAGCGCGTCGTCGTGGAACAGCAGCAGCGTCGCCAAGTGGTCCGCGCGCACGCACGTCCACTCCGGCGGCACCCACGCGTGGCCGTCCTGGCAGCGGGAGTCCAAGGCGTCCTGGCCCACGCTCGCGGCGGGCCTCGGCCTGCCCGCGACCTGATCCCGGCCCCGGCCACCCCGAAGGAGGAACACAAAGGGACCCGCTCGCCGAAGCGGTCGTCGCGGGAGCACCCGCCGACGAGCTGGCCCGCATCGACGTCCCCGCCCACTGCACGGCCGTCCACCTGCGCGCCGAGGACGCCGAGGGGTTCACCGGCGTCGCCGACAAGGACGTGCGGTGGGCTCGGACGCGGCCGGGGTGGTCGTGCGCGCCGGATCCGGCGCGCGGCGCCGGCGCGTCGGCGACGAGGTCGTCGTCTCGCCCGTGTACGTCGACGACGAGGAGCCGACCGGCAATCCGCTGCGCGCGGGCACCGCCTACCGCATGCTCGTCGGTGTCGGCACGGTCGTCACCTGCGGGTCGAGCACCGGCTACCGGCACGAGTTCGACAACCGCTATCTGTGGATGCGGCTGAAGCGGATCATCGGCAGTCACGGCGCCGACTTGCACGAACAGGCCGCCGTTCACCGTCTGCTCGACCTCGGGCGCCTGGGCCCCGCGTTGACCACCACGTACCCGTTGCACGAGACGGCCGAGGCCGCCCGCCTGGTCCAGCGCAATCTGCACCTGGGCAAGGTGGGCGTGCTCGCCCTCGCCCCCGGCCGGGTCTGGGGGGGGCGAGGAACGACGCCAGGCAGTCGCGTGCGCGTGGTCCCGCACATCAATGCATACGGCGTACGCCCGTTATCTGGAGGTCGACCATGCGCATCTTCGTCACCGGAGCCACCGGCTACATCGGCGGCTCGCTCGCCGACCGGTTGAGGGGGACGGGCCACGACGTGAGCGGCCTCGCCCGCACCGAGGAGAAGGCGCGGGCGCTGCGGGAGCGCGGCATCACACCGGTCCTCGGCGACCTCGACGACGCGTCGGTCCTCGGCGCGGCGGCGCGCTCCGCCGACGCCGTGGTCAACGCGGCGGACAGCGACCACCGGCCCGCCGTCGAAGCCCTCGTCGCGGCGCTCGAAGGCACCGACAAGCCCCTGTTGCACACCAGCGGCTCCAGCATCGTGGCCGACGACGCGCGCGGCGCGGTGGCGCGGTGCGTCTTCACCGAGACCGACGTCGAGCCGGGCAGCCCCTGGCGGGCCGAGCCGGACAAGGCGCCGCGCGTCGACCTGGACCGGTTCGTCCTCGCCGCGGCGGAGCGCGGCGTGCGGTCCGTGGTGCTGTGCAACTCCCTGATCTACGGCCACGGTTACGGCCTGTCGCGCGACAGCGTGCAGCTGCCCCGGCTGACCCGCCAGGCCGAGGCGAGCGGCGTGGCCCGGCACATCGGCCCGGGACACAACATCTGGTCGAACGTCCACATCGACGACGTCGCCGACCTGTACGAGCTGGCCCTGGCGTCGGCGCCCGCCGGAGCCTTCTACTTCGTGGAGAACGGCGAGGCCCCCTTCGGCGAGATGACGCAGGCCATCGCCGACGTCCTGGGCTGTGGCACCGCGCAGGCGTGGAGCATCGAGGCGGCGATCGAGGAGTGGGGCTACGAACCGGCCGTGTACGCCCTCGGCTCCAACAGCCGGGTGCGAGGCGCACGGGCCCGCGCGGAGCTCGGCTGGACGCCGCGGTACGACTCCGCCGTGGAGTGGATCCGCAAGCGCCTGACGTCGGCGGAGAGCGGCTGAGGCAGCCGGGGCCGGCGGACCGGTTCGTAGCGGGAGCTGAGCCCGCGTCAGGCCGGTCGGCCGCCCCACTCCGGCCCCGTGCGCCGCCACTCCCGCTCCCAGGCGGCGAGGCGGCGCCGGTCGAGGGCGTGGCCCACCGCGTGCCGCGCCAGGAGCGCGACCAGGGCGGTGGCCGCGCCCGCGGCCAGGGCCGCGCTCGCCGTGCGCAGGGCCACGTCCTCCGCGTCCGGCGGCGCCCCGGCCACGCGACCGCGCCGGTCCAGCCACACGGCCGCGTGCTCGCCGCGCCGACTGCCCGCGGCCACGCGCGCGTGGCCGCTGCGCTCGGTGCCGTCCGGGGTGGTCCATCGCGCGGGGACGTCGTACAGGGGCACCGTGCCGACGGCCGGGACCGGCGGAGGCGCGTCCTCGGTGAGCGTCGCGGTCACGCGGTGCCGGGTGGCCGTGGCGGTCCGCGCCGTCTCCTCGGCCCGGGCGTGCACGGCGAGCCCGGCGGCGGCCCCGGCCGCGGGAACGCCCAGGAACAGGACGAGGCCCACCACGAGCACCGTCCACGCCTCGACCACGTCCGAGCGGCGGCGCAGCGGACCGCGTCGCCAGCGCCAGCACAGAACCCGAGAGCGCATCGCGTCAACCTCCGCACCACGCAAGGGGTGCGCGTCTTCGAGCGTAGCGGTCCCGGCCGCCCCTCGGCAGCGGGCCGGACGGCCCTCGCGGGCTCCGGAGGGCGGACGGGACGCCGGGCCCCGCGCTCACGTGTCACCCCGGCCGTACGGCCCCGTGCGGCCCGGCCCTGCGGACGGGCGGGTCTCGGCCACAGGGCCGTTCGGCCTCCCCGTACAGGCCTGTTCGCCACTCGCGCCCGCGTCGTCGCGGTGTCAGCGTCATGCGGGAAGGCCCTGAAATCCTCCCGGACGTCACCTCGAAGCAGCCCCGGGAGGCTTCGCCGCGGCCTTCTCCGATGAGTTCGCGACCAGACGAGAGGGGCGATGGCCCGTGGAGCATCCGTTGATCGTGGGCGTCGACGGCTCCGAGTCGAGCCTGCGGGCGCTGGACTGGGCGGTCGACGAGGCCGACCGCCAGGCGGTGCCGCTGCGGATCGTGCACGCGTCGAGCTGGGAGTGGTACGAGGGGCGCGAGCCGTCCTTCGGCATCAACCGCGCCTTGGTGCGGGCACAGGCGGACCGCGTCGTCGCGGACGCGACCGAGCGCGCCCACTGCCGCAGCTCCTCGGTCAAGGTCACGAGTCAGACGCTGGACGAGGACCCCGCGTCCGCGCTGATACGCGAGAGCCGCCGGGCGAGCGGGATCCTCGTCGGCAGCCGGGGCCGCGGCCGGCTCGCGGGCCTGCTGCTCGGCTCGGTCGGCCTGGCCGTGGCCGCCCGTGCCGCATGCCCGGTCACCGTGGTGCGCGGCGCGGAGGACCACCGCGGCGGTTCCCACCGGCGGGTCGTCGTCGGCGTGGACGAAGCCGCCGACGCGCGGCCCGCGCTCGACTACGCGGTCCGCTGCGCGCAGCGGCGCGGCGCCGCCCTCGACGTCGTGCACGCCTGGCGCTGCCCCGCGCACGAGGCCCCCGAGCGGCCCCGCCCGGCCGACGCCGCGGACACCCACCAGGAGCGCGCCGAGCGCCGGGTGGAGGAGGCCATCGGCGGCCTGGCCCGCACCCACAGCGCCGTACCCGTGCACCGCAGGGTCGTCGAGGGCAGCCCGCGCGCGGCGCTGCTCGACGCGGCCGCGGGCGCCGATCTGCTCGTCGTCGGCGCCCGCCGCCGCACGGGCCAGGTGGGCATGCAGCTCGGCCCGGTGAACCACGCGGTGCTGCACCACGCGGCGTGCCCGGTGGCGGTGGTGCCGCACGCCTGACCGCATCTCGCACGCCTGAGTGACCGTGGTGCGGCCCTCTCGGGAGGGGAGGACCGCACCACCCCGGCCCCGGCCCGCCCCCGACCCCCTCCCCGCCGACCCCCGACCGGGCCGCCCCCAAGTGGGGCACGCCCCCGCCGCGGGGCAGGCCATCCGGCGTGGGTGACTCACCCGGCCTGAACCGCACCTGCCGTGGAACCCGGCCACCCCGCCCCCGGACACTCCGACGGAATCGAGGCTTCCCATGGCCAAGGACCAGCTCTCCGTCCTGGACGCGCACTGGCGTGCCGCCAACTACCTCGCGGCGGGCCAGATCTATCTGCTCGCCAACCCGCTCCTGACCGAGCCGCTCAAGCCCGAGCACATCAAGCCCCGCCTCCTGGGCCACTGGGGCACCTCACCCGGGCTCAACCTCGTCCACACCCACCTCAACCGGATCGTGCGCGAACGCGGCCTGGACGCGCTGTGCGTCTGGGGCCCCGGCCACGGCGGCCCCGCCGTGCTCGCCAACTCCTGGCTGGACGGCAGCTACAGCGACGTCTACCCCGACGTCACGCGCGACGCCACCGGCATGGCGCGGCTCTTTAGGCAGTTCTCCTTCCCCGGCGGCGTGCCCAGCCACGTCGCCCCCGAGACGCCCGGCTCCCTCCACGAGGGCGGCGAACTCGGCTACTCGCTCGCGCACGCCTACGGCGCCGCCTTCGACAACCCCCACCTCCTTGTGGCCTGTGTCATCGGCGACGGCGAGGCCGAGACCGGACCGCTCGCCACCTCCTGGCACTCCACCAGGTTCCTCGACCCCGTCCACGACGGCGCGGTCCTGCCCGTCCTGCACCTCAACGGCTACAAGATCGCCAACCCGACCGTGCTCTCCCGCATCCCCGAGCCCGAACTCGACTCCCTGCTGCGCGGATACGGCCACGAGCCGATCCACGTCAGCGGCGACGACCCCAGCGCCGTGCACCGCGACCTGGCCGCCGCCCTCGACCGGGCCGTCGACCGCATCACCCACATCCAGCGGGCGGCCCGCGACGACGCCACGACCGAGCGACCTGCCTGGCCCATGATCGTGCTGCGCACTCCCAAGGGCTGGACCGGACCGGCCGAAGTCGACGGCCAACCCGTCGAGGGCACGTGGCGCTCCCATCAGGTGCCGCTCGCCGGTGTCCGCGACAACCCCGAGCACCTGCGGCAGCTGGAGGCCTGGCTGCGCTCCTACCGGCCCGAGGAGCTCTTCGACGCCGAAGGACGTCCCACCGCACAGGTCCTCGCCTGCGTCCCCGACGGCGCCCGGCGCCTCGGCGCGAGCCCGCACGCCAACGGCGGCCGGCTCACCCGCAGCCTCCCCCTGCGCCCCCTGGAGGACTTCGCCGTCGCGGTCGACAAGCCCGGCACCGCCCTGCACGAGCCGACCCGGGTGCTCGGCGGGCTGCTCGCCAAGGTCCTCGCCGACACCGCCGAACGCCGTGACTTCCGCGTCGTCGGGCCCGACGAGACCGAGTCCAACCGCCTGGGCGCGCTCTTCTCCGTCACCGGCAAGGCCTGGCAGGAGCGGACGCTGCCGACCGACGAACACCTCGCCGCCGACGGCCGCGTCATGGAGGTCCTGTCCGAACACCTCTGCCAGGGCTGGCTGGAGGGCTACCTCCTCACCGGCCGTCACGGCCTGTTCTCCTGCTACGAGGCGTTCGTGCACATCGTCGACTCCATGGTCAACCAGCACATCAAATGGCTCAAGACGTCACGCGACCTGCCCTGGCGCGCCCCCGTCCCCTCCCTCAACTACCTGCTCACCTCGCACGTCTGGCGCCAGGACCACAACGGCTTCTCGCACCAGGACCCCGGCTTCGTCGACCACGTTCTCAACAAGAGCCCCGAGGTCGTGCGCGTCTATCTGCCGCCGGACGCCAACACGCTGCTGTCCGTCGCCGAACACGCCCTGCTCAGCAGGGACTACGTGAACGTCATCGTCGCGGGCAAACAGCCCTGCTTCGACTGGCTGTCGCTGGACGCGGCCCGCGCCCACTGCGCGCGCGGCGCGGGCGTCTGGGAGTGGGCGGGCACCGACGACGGCCTGCGCGACCCGGACGTCGTCCTCGCCTGCGCGGGCGACGTGCCCACCCAGGAGGTCCTCGCCGCCACGGCCCTGCTCCGCGAGCACCTGCCGGACCTCGCGGTGCGGGTCGTGAACGTCGTCGACATCGCCCGCCTCATGCCGCGCGAGGAACACCCGCACGGCATGGCCGACTTCGAGTACGACGCGCTCTTCACCCGCGACAAGCCGGTCATCTTCGCCTACCACGGCTATCCGTGGCTCATCCACCGCCTCGCCTACCGCCGTGCGGGCCACGGCCACCTGCACGTGCGCGGCTACAAGGAGACCGGTTCGACCACCACGCCCTTCGACATGGTCGTCCGCAACGACCTCGACCGGTACCGCCTGGTCATGGACGTGATCGACCGCGTCGCCGACCTGTCCGTGCGCGCCACGGGCCTGCGCCAGCTCATGGCCGACGCCCGGACGCGCCACCACGCCTGGATCCGCGAGCACGGCACCGACCTGCCGGAGGTCGCGGACTGGTCGTGGCCCTACTGACCGGCCCGCCCGGCCGGGGGCCGCGCCCGGTCCCACGGGCCCGATCGATCCGATCGGGCCCGCCCGGAACCGCCCGCGCCGACCCGCACCGACCGTTCACCCTTCCACCCCGCTGGGGCACGACATGAAACACGACCGCACTCCGTCCCCCTCCGGCACTCCTCGCACCACCCCCCTCGGCAGTGCCCGGACCGCCGTCCCCCACGTCGTCACCGTGGGCATCGACGGCTCCTACGCCAGCATGGACGCCGCGGACTGGGCGGCCCGCGAGGCCCTGCGCCACCGCGCCCCGCTGCGCCTGGTGCACGCCGGGACCCCGCCCGCGCCCCCGGCCCGCGGCCACCGCGTCCTGAGGCCCGTCGACCGGGCCCGCGGGGTCCTCGACCGGGCCGCGATCACGCTGGCGTACCTCCACCCGGCCCTGGAGATCCACGCCCAGCAGCCCCGCGGACCCGCGGTGCCCGCGCTCCTCGCCGCGTCCGCGCAGGCCGAGTCCCTGGTCCTCGGCTCCCGGGGGCTCTCGGGCCCGACCGGGTTCGCGGGTTTCCTGGTCGGCTCGGTGGCGGCGGGCGTCGCCGCCCGCGCCGAGCGCCCCGTGGTCCTGGTCCGCGCGGGGGAGCGGCCCGAGGACGCGCACGTCCCCGACGCCGCCGGGGCGCCCTCGCGCGGCACGCCGTACCGCCCGGTCGTGCTCGGCGTCGACTTCGACCACCCCGGCGACCCCGCGTTCGCGTACGCCTTCGCCGCGGCCGAGGCCCGGGGCGCGCCCCTGCACGCGGTGCACGCCTGGACGGTACGGCGGCCCGCCGCCACCACGCCGCCGTCCGCCGCCGAACCGACGGACCTGACGGGCCTCCTCGGCGCGGAGGCGGACGCACGGGACCGGCTCGGCACCCTCCTTGCCCCGTGGCGGCGCGCGTTCCCGCAGGTCGAGGTCGTGGCGGAGGTGGTGTTCGGGCGTCCGGGCCACCACCTCCTGAAGGCCTCGCTCGGGGCCTCGCTCCTGGTCATCGGCCGCCGCGTCACGACGGGCCCGCACCTGGGCCGCACGGCGCACTCGGCGGTGCACCGCGTGTCCTGCCCCGTCGCGGTCGTGCCGTACGCGTGAGCGATGAGTTCCGGGTGCGCCGCGAGTCCCCCTGACAGAACCTGTGATCGAGTGGAGGAACTGTCATGAAGGACGACGTCTGGGCGCTGGTGCACGCGGAGCGCGCGGCACTGATCGACGACCTCGCGCACCTCGATGACGAGCGGTGGAGCACGCCGTCCCTGTGCGCGGGCTGGAGCGTGCACGACGTGGCCGCCCACCTGGTCGACACGGCCCGCACCACGCGCCTCGGCTTCGTGGCCGGTCTCGTGCGGGCGCGGTTCGACTTCGACCGCCAGAACACCCGCGGGGTGGAGCGCGAGCGCGGCGCCACACCGGGGGAGACGCTGGAACGGCTGCGCCGGGTGGCGGCGCGGACCTCGACGCCCCCGGCGCCCCTCGACAGCAGGCTCGTCGAGGAGGTCGTCCACGGCGAGGACATCCGCCGTCCCGTGGGCCTCACCCGCTCCTACCCGCGACAGGCAGTGGTCAGGGCGCTGCGCCTGCAGACCCGCACACCGGCCTCCTTCGGCGGGGCCAAGGAGCTGACGACCCGCGTCCGGCTCACGGCCACGGACACCGACCTGGCGATCGGCACGGGCCCTGAGGCCAAGGGCCCCGCGCTCGCCCTGCTCCTGGCCGTCTCCGGGCGACGGACCGCACTGGACGAGCTCGAAGGGCCGGGGGCCGCCGCACTGGCGGAGGCCTCCCCGCTGTCATGACCGCCCGCCGCAGCGCCGGACTGCTCCTCTTCCGCGCCCCTGGCCCGGCCCCGGAGGTGCTCGTCGGCCACATGGGCGGGCCGTTCTGGGCGCGCCGCGACGCCGCCGCCTGGTCCATCCCGAAGGGGGAGTACGGCGACGACGAGGAGCCGCTGGCCGCCGCGGTGCGCGAGTTCGAGGAGGAACTGGGGCTCCCGGCCCCGCCCGGCCCCTACCTCCCGCTGGGCGAGGCGCGTCAGGCGGGCGGCAAGAAGGTGACTGTCTGGGCCGTCGAGGCCGACCTGGACCCGGCGTCCGTCGTGCCGGGCACCTTCACGATGGAGTGGCCGCCCCGCTCGGGCCGCGTCCAGGAGTTCCCCGAGCTCGACCGGGTGGCCTGGCTGCCCCTGCCCGAGGCCCACGACCGGCTCGTCGCAGGCCAGCGTCCCTTCCTCGACCGCCTCACCGCGCTCCTGACGGGCTGAGCGGCCTTCGAGGCGCGTCGCCCCGCCCAGTGGCGATGAGTTCCGGCCCGGGTGAGGGTCAACACAGGGAATGGAGCGGCGGCTCGCGGGCCGCCGCCGACGGCCAGGCGACAGGAGAGTTCCATGCCCAAGATCACCCCCAGTCTGTGGTTCGACACGAAGGCCCTGGAGGCCGCGGAGTTCTACGTCTCGGTCTTCCCGAACTCGAAGGTCAACAACGTGTCGTACTACGGAGAGGCCGGGCCGCGCCCGGCGGGCACCGTCCTCACCGTCGACTTCGAGCTGGACGGACAGGCGTACACGGCCCTCAACGGCGGCCCCGAGTTCACCTTCGACGAGGCCGTCTCCTTCCGGATCAACTGTGCGGACCAGGACGAGGTCGACCACTACTGGTCCCGGCTCACCGCGGACGGCGGTGCGGAGAGCCAGTGCGGCTGGCTGAAGGACAAGTACGGCCTCTCGTGGCAGGTCGTTCCCGCTGCTCTCCAGGAGCTGATGACCGACCCGGACGCGGGCCGCGCCCAGCGGGCGATGGAGGCCATGCTGAAGATGCAGAAGATCGACGTGGCGGCCCTTCGGGCCGCCGCCGACAGCGCCTGAGGGCGGCGCGGGCCGCGCGGGCCCGGGCGCTCACCGCCGCCCGGGCCCCAGCAGCAGGTCGAGCCCGTGGTCGAACCGGCCCTCGAAGGAGGTGTCCCCGAAGTACCGCGAAAGCCGGTCGAGTGACGGGTAGTCACCCGCCGCGAGCGCCTCGGTGAAGCGGCGGTCCCCCTCGACCGGCACGGACTGCTCCTCCTGCGTCAGGCCCAGGACGAAGTACTGGAGGTTCCACGCCGTCCAGGCGGCCTCGCGGCCCGGCAGGCCGCCGTCGAGCAGCGCCGCGGTGAGCGTCTCGGCGAACCGCAGCGTCGCGGGCTCGGCGGCGTACGTGCCGGTGACGATCCGGGCGCCGTCCCGGTGGGCGAGCAGCGCCCGACGGAAGCGGGCCATCAGCTCGCGCACGCGCTCCCGCCACTCGGTGGGGAGCCCTTCCAGCGAGACCTCGCCGACGATCGCGTCGGCCATGAGCTCCAGGAGCCGGGTCTTGGTCTTGGCGTGCCACAGCACGGTGTTCATCCGCACGCCGAGGCGCTCGGCCGTGCCGCGCACGGAGACGCCGTCGGCGCCTTTCTCGGCCAGCATGCCGAGGGCGGCGCGGGCGACGGCCCGGGGGCTCAGGCCCGCACGGTAGCTGCTCTCCGCCCGCACGGGCGGCTCTTGCCTTTTGGTCACTGACCTAGTCTACTGAGGTCATCTTGAATTGGTCAGTGACCAAATGTGGGGCGAGGTGTGACGCACGCCTCCGTCGGCGACGACCGCCGCCCGCAGGACCCTGGAGACCACCGGCAGAGGAGCGCCCGTGCGCACACACCATCCCGACCCCCACGTCGTCATCGCCGGGGCAGGCCCGGTCGGCCTGTGGCTGGCCGCCGAACTGCGCCTGGGCGGTGTGCGGGTGACCGTCCTGGAGGCGCGGCCCGGGCCGTCCCCGCACTCCAAGGCGCTCACCGTGCATCCGCGCACGCTGGAGGTCCTGGCCTTCCGCGGCGCCGCCGAGCCGTTCCTCGCCGAAGGCCTGCGCATCCCCGACGGGCACTACGGGGCGCTCGACCAGCGCCTCGACTTCGGCGTCCTCGACACCCCCTACCCCTTCACGCTCGCGCTGCCGCAGGCCCGCACCGAAGCCCTCCTCGAAGAGCGCGCGCGGGCCGCGGGCGCCGTCGTCCGGCGCGGCCACCGCCTCACCGGCCTGGCCGAGCACGCGTCCGGCGTCCGCGTCGACGCCGAGTCCCCCGAGCGCGCGTACACCATCGAGGCCGCGTACGTCGTGGGCTGCGACGGCACCCGCAGCACCGTGCGCGCCGCCGCGGACATCGCCTTCCCCGGCACCGACGCCACGGTCTGGGGCTGGCTCGGCGACGTCGTCCTCGACCGGCCGTTCGCCCGGCCCGTCCTGAGCGTGGCCACGCCCCGGGGCGGGCTGATGTGTGTCCGTCTGCCGGATGGGGCCCACCGCTTCGTCGGCCACACACCCGAGGGACAACGGTCCGACTGGCCCGGCGAACTCACCTTCGAGGAGCTGCGCGCCACCGTCCTGCGCATCGCCGGGGACGACTTCGGGATGCGCGACCCGCGCTGGCTCTCCCGGTTCGGCAACGCGACGCGCCAGGCGTCGGCCTACCGCAAGGGCCGGGTCCTGCTCGCGGGCGACGCGGCCCACATGCACTTCCCGGCGGGCGGCGTCGGCCTCAACGTCGGCGTGCAGGACGCCACCAACCTCGGCTGGAAGCTCGCCGCCGTCCTGCGCGGCGCGGCCCCGGACGCGCTGCTCGACACCTACCACGCCGAACGGCACCCCGTCGGCGCCGAGTTGCTCACCAGCACCCGCGCCCAGACGGCACTGATGACCGCCTACTCCGCCGAGGGCCGCGCCCTGCGCGAGGTGCTCGACGCGGCCGTCGCCACCGTGCCCGCGTTCTCCCGGCGCCTCGCCGAGGGCCTCTCGGGCCTCGGGGTCGCGTACGACACCGCGTACACGGAGGCGTACGAGATCCGCGACGGCGGTTCGGGGATCGGTGACGGCGGCGGTGACCATCCGCTGACCGGCCGCCGCGCGCCGAACCTCCGACTCGGCCCGGACGTGCGGCTCTTCGACCTCCTGCACGCGGGCCGCCCCGTCCTGCTCGACTTCGCCGGACAGGCCGACGGCCCCTCGGCGGACGTGATCGTCCACCAGGGGCCGCCGGTCGGGGACCGTGCCGACTGGGAAGGTGTGGGCTCCGCGCTGATCCGGCCGGACGGGCACGTGGGGTGGGCGCGGGAGGCCGCAGCCCGTCCGGGGCGTACGCGGAAAGCCGCCTGAGGCCTGCCCGGTCAGCCGAACGCGATCGAGCTCACCTTGTTGTCGAAGCCGACCCTGCCCAGGTCCGCGACGTCCCCGGAGACCACCTTGGACTCGCCCTTGCAGCCGGGGCGCGACCACAGCTTCAGGGAGCCGTCGGCGGACAGGGACGAGGCGACCTCGGGGCGCGCCACGTTCTGGCAGCCCGGTCCCGCCACGCCCTGCGCCGGGTCCTGGAAGCCCACGTTGTCGAACAGGATCACGCTGCTCGCCGGGTCGGCCTGGCCCTGGCCGCCGCCCTGGCCCGCGTCGCCCCCGGCGGGCTGCCCCGCCTTCCGGCCGTTCGGCGTCACGCCGAACCAGGTGCCGCCCACGCCCTGGCCGTTGGTGTCGCCGGGCTTGAGGTCCTTGCTGAAGCGGTAGACCGGCCGGCCGCCGATCGTCACCTGGCGGGTGCCGTCGGCGCGCTTGATGATACCCACGTCCGAGGTCTTCACGCCGTCCACGAAGATCTTGCTGCCCGGGTCCACGAGGACGGGGGGCCAGGTGGTGGCGCAGGCGCCGGAGCAGTTCGACACGGAGGGCCGCGCGGTGTCCTTGTCGAAGCGGTAGAGGGTGAAGCCGGAGCCGTTGACGACTACGGGGTCGAGCTTGCCCGCGCGGCTCGCCGAGAGCTGGACCCACTTGCGCTGCACGGCCTCAGCCGCGGGTTTGCCGGGCGGGTTGGCCCAATCGCCGGTCCGCCGGGGCGCGTTGTTCTCGCGGGCGGTGCCCGACCGCAGGGAGAGGTCGTAGCCGGAGCCGTCGGCGGATCCGGAGCCGCCGCCGGCCTGGCCTTCCGCGCGGTCGGCGTTGGCGGCGGGGGCGTTGCCCGAGGACTTCCTGGCGCCGTCGTCGCTCCCGCCGCCCCCACAGGCGGTCAGGGCGAGGGCCCCGACGGTGGCGAAGGAGGCGAGGAACAGGGCGGGCTTGGTCTTCTTGAGCATCGCGGTCTCCTGAGGTTCGGTCGGCGGGTGCGTCGCGGCACCGGGCCGGTGGTGGACGCCGAGCTGTCGAGTGGCTTCGTGGCGTGAGTACGGGCGCCTCGACCGGCGGCGTTCAGGCCTCTCATGCCTCGTGACCAAACCGAGACAATGTCTAAATCGCGATGCTGTCCGAAACTGAGACTTGCGGACTCTCGCCGCTCCCTCCGCAAGCCACGCTGCCCGGGCGCCCCTCGGATGCTCCCCGGCCCGAAGGTCTCAGGCGAGGCAGGCGCGGGCGCGGGCCCAGGTCTGTGCCGGGTCGAACGCGTCCGAGTGCCAGGTGGTGGAGGTCAGGGTGCCCCGGTCCCGGTACGCGCGCATGATCTCCACGTGCGGCCGCCAGGCGACGAACCGGTGGAGGGCGGCCTCGTCCCGCCAGACGGCCACGGCGCCGCAGCGACGGGCGAAGGGCCGCGCCCAGAGCCACATTCCGTAGGCCCCTTCCAGCTCCGGCCAGCCCCTCCCGAGCCGCCGGCCCGCGCGGTGGACGCCGGGCAGGTCCAGCGCCCGGTCGAGCCTGAAGTCCGTGACGCTGACCAGGGCGGGACCGTCCCGGCCGTGCTCGGGCCCGGGCGTCCAGGGGGACCTCACCATGTTCATAAGCATGCGCCTACGATCTGCGTAGGCGTACTATTTGTCAACGGGTACCGTCCCTGACATGAACGCCGCTCCCGGGGACGCGCCCCGCCCCGATCTCGCCGCCATGGTCGTCCCCTTGGGCCGCGCCCTCATGGCCGCCGAGCAGCCGGTCCTCGACGCGCACGGCCTGACGATGTGGGCGTACGCGGTCCTCTGTCACCTCGACGAGACGCCCCTGCGCACCCAGGCCGCACTGGCCGAGGCCATCCACGCCGACAAGACGCGGATCATCGCGGTACTCGACGACCTGGAGTCCCGCGAACTGCTGACCCGCCGCCCCGATCCCGAGGACCGCCGGGTGCGCCTGCTCACCCTCACCCCCGAGGGGCGCCGCCTCCGGGACACCGCCAGGGCCGCCGTCCAGGACGGCGAGGAGCGCCTGCTCGGACGGATTCCCGCCGCCGACCGGGAGGCGTTCCTCCGCAACCTGGACCTCCTCCACCGCGCGAGCCAGGGGCGTCCTGACCACTGAGGCAGGGCGCGTCGACACGGCTGCGCGCGGCGGCCAACTGGGCTGTTCCTCCCGGTGTGTTCACCATGAACGGACTGGAGAACGGTAGGGCTCCGGGGTAATCTGATCAGCTATCAGGTCGTGTGAAAGGAATGAATGGCCCATGGTGGACGGTCAGAAGTCAGCCGATGAGCAACCCACCGCCGACGACGTCCGGCAGCGCGTCGCGGAGGTGTTCGCCCGGTCCGGAGTCGACTTCTCGCCCCACGCGCATGAGGCCGTCCTGGACTACGAGACCGCCGCAGAGGTCAGGGAGCGCTTCCAGCTGACCGGTACGGAAACCAAGTCGCTGTTCCTGCGCGGCAAGAGCGGGCGCCACACGATGTTCGTCTCCGTCGAGGGGCAGCGGCTCGACACCGCCAGGGCGCGGGCGGCCCTGGGCGAGAAGTTCTCCATCGCCTCCGGGGACGAGCTGAAGGCCGTCACGGGCTGCGAGCCCGGCTGCGCGGTTCCCCTCGGCCTGCCGCCGCAGGTCACCCTGCTGATCGACAGCGCCATCGAGCACGAGCCGCGCCTGATCCTCTCGCCCGGCCCACCGACCGAGACCATCGAGGTCAGCGCGTCGGAGTGGGCGGCGCTCCTGTCCGAGACGGACAATCCCGTGGTGAAGTACTGAGCGCTGTCCGCCGAGCGCGGGGCCTTGTCCGTGCGGCACGGGCTCTGTTGCCGGTACCGAGGTCTCCGCGGGCTCCGGCCGCCCCGGGACCGCGACCCTGTCCGGGGCCGAGAAGAACGGGTACGTCATGAGCCAGCGCGTCGGCGCGATTGTGGACGCCCATTCCACCGGGCGCTATCTGCCAGCCGCTTTCCGGGAATTCGGCGTCGCGTGCGTGCATGTGCAGAGCACCCCCGAGATCCCGGAGTTCTTCCGGCGGGATTTCGAACCGTCCAGTTTCCAGGAACACCACGCACACACCGGCGCGGTCGCGGAGACGGCGGCCTGGCTGGCGGCACGGAACGTCGAGTTCGTGATCGCCGGTACGGAGAACGGCGTGGAGCTGGCGGACGCGCTCAGCGAGCGGCTGGGCCTGGCCACGAACGGCACGGCACAGAGCCGTGATCGCCGTGACAAGGGCCGCATGGCCGAGGCCCTGCGCCGAGCCGGGCTGCGCGCCGCGGTCGACCACCGGGCATCCGACCCGTCCGAGGCCGTCGCGTGGGCCGTCGCGCAGGACCAGTGGCCCGTCGTCGTCAAGCCGGTCGACAGCGCGGGCACCGAGAACGTGCACTTCTGCCACGACAGCGCGGCCGTCAGGTCCGCCGCGGAGAAGATTCTGGGCACGGTGAACCGCGTCGGCAGCGTCAACCGCCAACTGCTCGTACAGCAGTACCTCAAGGGCGAGCAGTACTACGTCAACACCGTCAGCGCCGACGGCGGACACTACGTCGCCGAGATCTGGTCCGACGAGACCAAGGAGATCGAGGGCGCGGCGGTGGTCTCCGACCGGGAGGACCTGCTCCCGCGCTCCGGCGAGCGGCAGGAGGCGATCGTCGCGTACGTACGCGACGTGCTGGACGCACTGGGCCTCAAGTGGGGCCCGGCACACACGGAGATCATGGTCACGGCGGCCGGTCCCGTCCTCATCGAGACCGCGGCGCGGCCGGTCGGCAGCATCCTGCCGGAAGCGGTGACCGCTGCGACGGGCGACAACCACGCCACCCTGACGGCCGAGTGCTACGCGGCCCCGGAGGAGTTCGCGCGCCGGATCCCGCTGCCGTACGCACTCAGGAAACAGGTGTCGATGATCTCCCTCATCGCCGACCGGTCCGGGTACGTGGAGAGCGCCGATGGCCTGTCGTTGCTCGACCGGCTGCCGTCGTACTGGGGCATCCTGAGCAAGATCAGCGAGGGCGCCGACGTGCGCCGTACCGTCGACATCCTTTCCTCCCCTGGGCATGTGTACCTCCTGCATGACTCCCAGCAGCAGATCATGCGCGACTACCTCCAGCTCCGAAGCTGGGAATCCAGTGGGCTCCTCTACCGCGTCGCTCCCCGCCCCGGCTGTTGACGCCGCGTCGACGGCCACCGCCGGCGCGGCGTTCCGACCGATGCGACCGGCCGACAGGGCGCTCACCCACCGAAAATCCGGATTGGTCCGTGACGCGGACGCATGGTCGGAGGGACCGCATGCGCAGGAAGAGCTCCGTAATGATCGGCCGGGACGCCTGCCTGAAAGGCCTCGTCCACCACTATGAACGTCTGGATGCCGACCGCCCCCGATTCCTGCTGATACGGGGCGAAGCCGGAATAGGGAAGAGCCGATTACTCGGGGAGTTCCTCGACATCGCGGAGCGGCGCGAGGGGATCCTGCTCCTGGGCGACTGCCTCTCGCTGCGGCTCTTCGGCGGCCCCTTCGCGCCCCTCATCCAAGCGCTGCGGCACCCGGTGATCCGGACCGGAACGACCCACCAGCGCGCCAGGATCGCACAGGACCTCCGGACGCTGACCGAGGCGCTCTCCTCCCTCGGCGCCCGGGCACCGGCCGCCGCCCGCCCCTCCGCGGCGCAGATCGCCGAACAGGTGCTCAGCACCCTGGCCCGGATCAGCCACGACGCCCCCGTCGTCCTCGCGATCGAGGACATCCACTGGGCCGACGCGGCCACCCGGGAACTGATCCAGTTCCTGCACCACAACCTCCAGCGGGCACGCGTCCTGCTGGTGCTCACGGACCGCACCGACGAGCCGTCCCCGCAGCCGACGCACCTCCACCTCGTCGCCGAACTCGTCCGCGCCGGTGCGGAGATCATCGAACTGGAGTCCCTTCAGGCCGACGACATCCGGCTGCTCCTCGCCTCGCGGGGCGGCAGCGAGGTGGCCGACGACGTGGCCCGGGAGATCCACCGGCGCTCCGGCGGCAACCCCCTGTACTGCGAGTTCCTCCAGGACGCGTGGAGCACCGGCGAGATCCTGCCCAACACCCTCAAGGACCTTCTGCTCGCCCGCACGTCCCGGGTCTCCGCCCGTGCGCGCACCCTGCTGGAACTCCTCGCGGTCGTCGGCCACCCCGCGTCCGAGGGCATGCTCGCCGCGCTGTGGGACGGCGGGGCGCTCGGGCCCGCCCTGCGGGAAGCGGTCACCGCGAAACTGCTGACCTCGCGCGACGGCGGCTACCGGTTCCGGCACTCCCTGATCAGCGAGGCGCTCCTCGACGAACTGCTGCCCGGCGACCTCGCGCGGCTGCACCGGCGCGTGGCCGAGGCCCTCACGACCCACTCGGCGCTCGCCGACGACAGCGGCCACCTGGTCGCCCTGCGCATCGCCAACCACTGGTACGCGGCGGGCGAGAAGGCCACCGCCCTGAGGGCCGCCGTCCACGCCGCCCTGCTGATCGACGTCTCCTCCCCGGCGGACGCGCTGCGCCTCTACGAACGGGCCCTGAGCCTCTCCGGCCACCTGCGGGAGTGGCCGGTGCCGCGGACCTGCCGCGCCGAGGTGCTCCGGCGCGCCGCGGAGTCCGCCTTCTCGTCGGGCGACGTCATCAAGGCCCGCACCCTGGTGCACCAGGCCCTGGGTGAGATCGCCGCGGGCCTGCCGGGCGCGCCTTCGCGGGCGCTCCTGTACGAGCACCTCGGCCGCTATCTGGAAGGCAGCAACGGCCAGGACTCGGGGCAGGAGTGCCGGGAGTGCTACGAGCGCGCCCTGAGCGAACTCGCCGCCTCCGACAGCCCCCGGACCTGGGCGCGGGTCCTGTGCTCCTGCGGCCTCTCCCGCGTCACGACCGGCTGCGCGGCCGACGGGATGGGCCTCCTTTCGCGCGCCCGCACCATCGCCGCACGCTCCGAGGACCTCCATCTGCAGGCCATCGTCGACATGAACCTCGCGGAGGCGACGAGCTGCGTCCGTGAACTGGAGACCTCCATCAAGTACGCCAGGAACGCGCGCGACGCGGCCTTCCGCATCGACTGCGCCGACGTCGCCCTGCGCACCTACTTCGTCGAGGCGCGCGCGGCGTATCTGGTGAGCGGGCGTCTGGCCGACTCCATCAGGATCCGCTCGGAAGGGCTCCGCTTCGCCGACCGGCACGGCCAGGCCTACTCCGGCGGAACGATGCTGCGCCTCGCGCTCGTCGAGGACCTGATCGAAGGCGGCGTCTGGGGCGAGGCCGCCGGGCTCACCCTGGACCGGCTGCCGAGCAACCCGAAGTCGATCCTGGAGACCGAGGAACACCTGGTCTCCTGCTTCCTCGCCGCCCACCGGGGACACCCCGTGGCCAGGGAGCGCGTGCCCGAGCTCCAGCGGCTGCTGCCGGTCGACAACCTGGTGCACGAGACCTACTTCCTGAGCCTGCTCATCCCCATCGCCTCGGCCCTGGGCCACCAGCAGGCCCTGGAGGAGCTGTCGGACCGCGTGCTCGAACTGGCCGCGCACCCCCTGCCGTCGCTCGGCGGCGGTCTGTTTCTCGTGCACGCGCTGGCGGCGGTCATCGAGGCGCACGGCGACCGCGCCGACGGCGAGGGCGGCTGCGGGCACAGCGTGCCGCGGCTGCTCGACGTCGCGGAGGAGACCTACACCCGGGCCCGGATCTCCGTGGTCGCCGAGGTGGAACTGACCGACGGCGTCATCGAGGTGTCCCGCGCCCAGGCCGAGCGGCACCGGGGCGTGCACCGCGCGGAGCACTGGTCGCGCGCCTGCGAGGTCTTCCGCCGCACGGGCGCCCGGGCCCGCCTCGCCCCGGCGCTGCTCGGCCAGGGCCGGGCGCTCCTCGCCCAGCACACGGAGTACCGCAGGGCACGTCAGCTCCTGGAGGCCGCGCACGGCCTCGCCGCCAGGATGGGCGCGGAGCCGCTGTGCCGACGGATAGCGGACGTCGCCGAGCACGCCGCACCCGGGCAGGGCGGGACGGCACCCCACCCGGCGGACCTCACGCCGCGCCAGGCCGAGGTGCTCCGGCTGATCGCCCACGGCCGGACCGACCGGGAGATCGCCGAAGAGCTGACGATCAGCACCCGCACGGCGAACTCGCACGTCGCGCACATCCTGGAGCGGCTCGGCGCCCGCAACCGCTCCGAGGCGGCCCTGCGCTACCACCAGACGCACCAGGCCGCCCCCGAGCCCGCCCCCGGCACGCGCGCGGTGGACGCATGAGCCGTCTTCCCCAGCTGCTTCCCCCACGCCCCGCCCTGCGGACCTACGCGCTGGTCACGCTCGTCGAATCCGCGGGCAACAGCCTCTTCATCGCGGGCAGCGCGATCTTCTTCATCCGCGTCGTCGGTCTGGGGGCGGCGCAGGTGGGCAGCGGCCTGACCCTGGCCGCGCTGCTCGGCGTCGCGACGGCGGTTCCCGGCGGACTCCTCGGCGACCGCTACGGCTACCGACGGGTCCTGCTGGTCTCCTACGCCGTGCGGATCCCGCTCTTCCTGTCCTATCTGCTGGTGGAGAGCTACGTCGGCTTCCTGCTGGTCGCCTGCGGCATCGGCCTCGCGGAGAACACCGGGCGCGCGGTACAGCCCGCGTACATCACGGTGCTCGCCGAGAAGGACGAGCGGATCTCGTTCATCGCCTACAGCAGGTCCGTGACGAACGTCGGCTGGGCCGTGGGCAGTCTGGCCGCGGGCGTCGCGCTCGCGCTGGACTCCCGCGCGGCCATCGAGGCGCTGGTCGTGGGAAACGCACTGGCCTTCGTCCTGGTGGTACTGCTCCTGACGCGCCTGCGGGCCGGACCGTCCCAGGTGGCCACGGACGCGGCCGGTTCGCTGACGGGCCTCGCTGGCGTGCTGCGCGACCGCTCCTACCTCACGCTGGCGCTGCTGGTCGGACTGCTCTCGGTGTGTTCGGAGTTCTTCACGGTCGGGCTGCCCCTGTGGATCGTCACGCGCACCGATGCGCCCTCGTGGACGCTGTCCCTCGTCCTGCTGCTCAGCACCCTCCTGGTGATCGCGCTCCAGGTGGCCGTCAGCCGTCGCACGGACACGCTGAAGGGGGCCGCGCGCGCCGGCCTGTACGCGGGCGTCGTCCTCTTCGGCGGCTGTCTCGTCATGCCGGTGTCCGCCGACGCGGGACCGGTCGCCGCGACCCTCGTCATCGTCCTCGGCGTCGTCCTGATCACCTTCGGCGAGCTGTACTCCGCCGCGTCGAGCTGGGGCCTGTCCTTCGCGCTGTCGGAAGAAGGCCACCACGGCGTGTACTTGGGCGTCTGGAGCTTCTCCACCCAGCTGATGCAGGCCCTGGCGCCGGTGGTGATGGGCGCCGTCCTGGTCGGCGGTGAGTACGCCGGGTGGCTCTCGTTCGGCGCGTTCTTCCTGGCGGCGGGCGTGCTCGTCGTGCTGGTGACCCGGCACGCGGACCGCGTCCACGAGCCCGTGTGAGGCCGGCGGCCGAGGATCGGTAATCCTACGGATGGCCGGGGCGAGAGGCATCAGTACCGTGCTGGTATGCCAGAAACGGAGTTCGGCTCGGTTTACGGGTCACACGTCATGCTGCGCGTGCGGCAGGTGGCGTGGCCCGATCAGCTCGACGATCCGCAGACGGTGGGCAACTTCCTGCGGGAGCTCGTCACGCGTATCGGCATGCGCATACTCGACGGGCCGCTCACCGCGTCCGAACAAGGGGACACGGCACACTACGGATACTCCAGCGTGGTCATTCTCCAGGAATCCCACGCGGCCATCCACACCTATCCGCGGTTGGGACAGTTCTTCCTGGACGTCTTCTCCTGCCGCCCCTTCGATACGCGGGTGGTCATCGGCACCTGCGCGGACTTCTTCGGAGGGTTCGAGATCGCCGAACAAGCCAAGCTCGACCGCGGCCTGCACTGGCCCGGTCCCGCGACGGAGCGCCTCACCGAGTGGACGGCCACGCGCTAGAGCGTCCGGCCGCCGAGGGGAACGAGAATGACGTCTCAGGTAGCGGACTACCGGTTCACATCTCATGGCTGGAACGCCCGGACACCGCGCCAGCAGGCGCGGGTGCACACCTACAAGGGCGCGTACGTGTCGATCACGTCGCTGTGCAACACCGACATCTGCACGTACTGCTACGCGCGCGATCAGAAGACCGAGCACCACACGATGCCGCTCACCCTGTTCAGCGAGGTCCTGGACATGCTCCAGGACGTCTCCGACTTCCCCGAGGTGTACCTCGTGGGCGGCGAGCCCACCATCGTCCCCGACCTGCCCGGATACATCGGGGAGATCGAGCGGCGCGGGTGGTCGACCACCGTCTACACCAACGGCGGGTTCAACGCCAAGCGCCGGGACGTGCTGCTGAACAGCCCCGCGGTCACCCGCATGAGCTTCCACTACGACGAGCTCCTCTTCGAGAGGTACGCCTGGCTCCGGCCGCGCTGGCGGGAGAATCTGGCAGCCATGGCGGAGACCTGCGAGACCTCGGTCATCGGCGTGATCGACGGGCCCGACTTCCCCTTCACCGAACTCGTCGACCTGGCAGCGGAGCACGGCGCCTCCTTCACCTGGATCTTCTCCACGCCGACGTCCGGCGGCACGCCCTTCCTCGGCCTGCACGCGATGCGGGAGCTGGGCCCCGCGGTCCAGCGCATGCTCCTGCACGCCGAGGAGCGAGGGGTGCAGACGTCACCGGACCTGCCGGTCCCGCTGTGCATCTTCGAGCCGGACTTCCTGGAGCGCTACGCCGAGAAGTTCGCCCTCGTGCGCCGCTGCAAGCCGTTCGCCTACTTCCACGTCGACGGCCGGGTCAGCTACTGCACCGCGATGCCCGTCTTCACCGCACCGCGGCCCCAGTCCGGCGCCGAACTCGCCACCGTGATCGAGGCGCACCGGGCCCAGGACGCCGAGCTGAAGCAGCGCCCCTCCTTCCCCGAGTGCGTGACCTGCGAGATGCACCTCAAGCAGAAGTGCCAGGGCGGCTGCATGACCTACAAGGTCTACCAGGAGGAGAAGCCGAACAATGTCGTCGCGGTCGATATCCTTCCTACAGCTCCCGCTGATTACCAAGCCTGAACCGTCTCCGGAGGAGAACGCGTACTACGCCGAGTACTGGCGGGTGATGGGGCGGATCTTCGACCGCGACTTCCCGCAGGGCGAGGCGTACACCATCCCGGAGCTCCCGCTGTGGGTGACCCGCCTCTCGGCGGTCGCCAGACGCCTCGACTGGACGCCCCGGCTCGTCGACTTCGCCTCGTACACCGGCCCGGAGCGGAACATCGACGTCGGCGACCTCGCCGGGCAGGTGCGGGCCACGGCGCCCTCCCTGGTGGCGATGTCCCCCTACACGGCCAACTACCAGCTGGCCGTGGCGCTCGCCCGCGGGATCAAGCGCCTCGCACCCCGCACCACGGTCGTCGTGGGCGGGCCGCACGTCAGCGAACTGCCGCAGGAGAGCCTCCGCGACGGCTTCGACTACGTCGTGGTGGGGCGCGGCGAGGCACCGCTCGCCCACCTGCTGTCCGAGCTGTCCGCCGGGCGCCGCCCGGGCAACGGCTATCCCGGCCTGCTCGTGCCGGGCCCGGGGGAGAGAACCGCGGAGCGGCGCGAACTGTTCCAGGACTACTGGACGATGGAGGCCGACTACGGCGTCCTGCCCCGCGGCTACCCCCTGCACTACGCCCGGATCTACGCCACCCTCGGCTGCCCCTACCGCTGCTCGTTCTGCGCCGACACGCTGTGGATCGGCATGAAGCCCTACCTCCAGGACACCGAGCGGCTGCGCCGGGAACTCACCAGGATGAAGGAGCGCTTCGACCCGGCCGTGCTCTTCGTGGGGGACGAGGTCTTCACCCTCAACCACGACCACTGCTCGGCCGTGATCGACCTGCTCGGCGAGGTGGGCATCCCGTGGTTCTGCCAGACCAGAGCCAACCTGCTGGTGCGCGACTCCGATCGCAAGCTCCTCGCGAAGATGCCGGACGCGGGCTGCCGCCTCATCAACATCGGCGCGGAGAGCACCGACTCCGAGGTCATCCAGAACCTTCAGAAGCGCATCACGGCGGACCAGCTGCACGCCGCCTGCGAACGGGCCAAGGAGCACGACCTCGCGGTCCTGACCTACTGGATGGTGGGGGCCCCGGGGGAGTCGCGCCGGTCCGCCGACGCGACCCTCGACGACATGGTCGGGCTGCTCGACGCGGGCCTGACGGACCTCGTGGACTACTTCATCTGCACGCCCTACCCGGGAACCTCCATCTACCGCGACCCCGGCAAGTACAACGTCACCATCGAGCCCAAGCCCTGGCGGCTGTGGCGCGAGGACATCCCCTCGGTGATGAGCACGGTCGAGCTGCCCGCCGCCGAGATCTACGACCTGTGGCTGGCCGGGCTGCGCCGGATCACGAGCGTCATGCGGGCCGAGAGCATGCAGTCGGCCCCGTGAGGCGGACGGTCCTGGTGCTGGGGGGAACGGGAGTGCTCGGGGCGGCGCTGTGCGCGCGGTTCTCGGACCTCGGGGACGAGGTGATCGCCACGGCCCGCGCCCGGTCGCGGTGGCGCGCCGGATCCGCTCCGGGCGCCGCCCTCGTTCCCCTGGACGTGACCGACGAGGACGCCTGGCCCGCCGCCCTGCGGGCCGTGGGGCCCGAGCGCCTGGGCCTCGTGGTGGACGCGATCGGCGCGTACACCCCTGCCCCGCTGCACACCGACAAGAGCGAGGCCGAGCGCGTGCTGTGGGTGAACTCCCTCGCGCGCGGACGCCTGCTGGACCTGATGGTGGCGCGGCTCCCGCCGGGCAGCGGCGTCGTCCGCGTCGACAGCTCGCTCGGGGACTTTCCGTCGCGCACCGGCGCCCTGGTGTCGGCGGCGAAGGCGGCGGACCGGGTCATGTCGTTCGCGCTCGCGGACACCTGCCGACGCCGTGGCGTGTCGTTCGGCTCGCTGGTCCTCACCGCGGTGGGCGAGTCCCTCGACGCCCGTCAACGTGCGCTGTTCGTAAGACGGTTCGGATACGAGCCGCCCTGCGCGGCAGACGTCGCCGAGGCGGTGTCGGGCCTCGCGGCCCTGTCCAGGATCGCACCGGGAAGCACCCGTCTGTGGTTCCCGTGGCACGGCATCGGCGGCGATCCGCTGGAGGAGGACCCGTGCTGAGGCGTTGGTCGACGCTGCTGTGCGCGGGCGTCCTGGTGGTGGGGTGCGGCAGTGTGGTGGGGTGTGGCAGCGCGCGCGGCGAGGTCGTGGCCGGAGTTCCGCTGGTCGCCGCCGGGCGTCTCACCACCTGCACCAATTTGCCCTACCCTCCGTTCGAGTACGAGAAGGACCGGCGCGTCGTCGGCTTCGACATCGACATCACGGGCCTGGTGGCGAAGCGGCTCGGGGTGCGGCAGCGCGTCGTCGACTTCCCCTTCGAAGTGCTCAAGACCGGGACGGTGCTCAACGCCGAGCGGTGCGACATCGTCGCGGCGGCCCTGGCGGTCACCCGGGACCGCGAGCGCTATGTCGACTTCTCGGCGCCGTACTTCCGCGCGGTGCTGTGCGTGGTGGTCCACCGCGGCACCCGGGTGAGCTCCCTGGCCGACGTGCGCCACCGGCAGCTGCGCGTCGGCGTGCAGTCCGGTACGACCGGGGCCGATCACACCCTCGCGGCGGGCATCGACCCGCGCGCGTACGCCACGGTCGACGGGCAGCTCGACGCCCTGCGCTCCGGCCGGGTGGAGGTCCTCGTCCAGGACTGCCCCGCGGTGTCCACCTGGCTGAAGGACCCCCGGCACGCCACCGCCTTCACCACGGCCCTGACCATCGACGCCGAGCAGGACTACGCGTTCGCCGTCCGCCAGGGTGGGCGCCCCGGGCTGCGGCGGCTGATCGACGAGGTGATCGCCGCGGCCCGGCGCGACGGCACGTACGAACGCCTCTACCGGAAGTGGATCGGTGTGCCCCCGGCCCGGGCTGCCTCCCCGGAGGCCGCATGACGGCCTCGAAAGCGGTGGCGGCCGAGCTGCCCGTCCGGCGGCGGCGCGGACTGCTCCTTGCCGCGCAGTACCTCGCGCTCGCCGTCGCGGTCTTCGCCGTCGTGCTCGCGGCCGACTGGTCCGGCCTTCAGCACAACTTCGCGGAACCGCACATCGCCAGGGCGATGTTCCCGGACCTCGTGGTCGTCGGGCTGCGCAACACCGTGCTCTACACGGCGACGGGGTACGGGATCGGATTCGCGCTGGGCCTCGGCGTCGCGCTGTTGCGGACCTCCAGAGTGGCGCCGTACCGCTGGCTCGCCGCCGTGTACGTCGAGGTCTTCCGCGGTCTGCCCGCGCTGCTGGTCTTCGCGTTCATCGGAGTGGGCCTGCCGTTGGCGTTCCCCGGGTTCGCCGTCCCGGGCGGTGTGATCGGGCAGGCAGGCCTCGCGCTCGGCCTGGTGTCGAGCGCGTACCTGGCGGAGACGTTCCGGGCCGGGATCGCCGCGGTGCCCCGCAGCCAGGTCGAGGCGGCCCTCTCGCTGGGGATGTCCGACCGGCAGGCGATGACCGCGGTGGTCCTGCCGCAGGCGCTGCGCACGATGGTGCCGCCCCTCACCAACGAACTGGTGGCGGCGTTCAAGGACTCGTCCCTGGTGCTGTTCCTCGGGGTGAGCCTGGACCAGCGCGATCTGGCGAAGTTCGGCCAGGACGCGGCGGGAACGCAGAGCAACAGCACGCCGATCATCGCGGCCGGCTGCTGCTATCTGCTGGTGACGGTGCCGCTGGCCTTCCTGGTGCGGCGCCTCGAAGCACGACGCGGAAAGGGCGGGGGACACCCATGACGGACCACCCGCGTACGGGCCTTGGAAGGGAGTCGGCCCCGCCCGCCCCGGCACCACCTGCTCCGGCTCCCGCGCTGGACCCCGGCACGGACCTCCTGCCGTCGGTCGAGGCGTGCGACGCCGCCGAGTGGGCGCGGCTCGGACGAGGCCGGAGCCTGTACGTCAGCCGCCCGTACCTCGCGTATGCCGAGCGGTGCCACCAGGACGAGGCCGCGTACGTCGTCTGCCGGGCCCAAGGGCGTGTGGTGGCCGCGCTCCCGGCCTACGACTGCGCCTGGCCGGACGCCGAGCTCGACGCCTACGACTACCAGGACCAGTACGGCGGCCTGTCCGCCCTGGCCGGGGTGGACAGGGCCCTCTGGTACCCGGGCATGCTCGGCGGCACCCGCAGCGGATACGTGACCGACCCGCTCCTCGACCCCGCCCTCGGCGAGCCCCGGCAGCGCGAGGCGACACGGCGCCTGCTGCGCGGCTTCCGCGAACTCGCCGCCGCCCGGGGCGCCCGCAGCGCCGCCCTGCTCTATCTGACCTCGGACGCCGCGAGGACCGTGTCCGCCTCTTTGACGGAGGAAGAGGCACGCGACGACGAGCGGGCACCGCTGCTCCTCTCGCCGTTCGGCGTCGACACCTGGCTGCCAGTGGAGTTCGCGACATTCGAGGACTACGTACGACATCTGTCCTCGAAGCGGCGCCACGCGGTCCGGCGCGAGATCGCGGCCTTCCGCGCGCAGGACAGACGGGTGGAGGTGATCCGGCTCGGCGAGTGCCACGAGGCACTGGGGCCGCTCCTGGCGAACGTCCAGCGCAAGTACGGCCACCAGAGCACCGCGGCCCGGATGACCGACCTCCTCGATCAGTACACCCGCGTGCTCGACGACGAGAGCCGTGTCTTCCTGTGCCGGGGACCGGACGGCGACCTCCTCGGCTACGCCCTGTACTTCGCGTGGGAAGGGGTCCTGTACGCGCGGAACGTCGGGTTCGACTACGAGCGGCTGTCCGGCGACGACGGCACGTACTTCAACCTCCTCTTCTACGAGCCCATCGCCTTCGCCATCCGACACGGCTACCGGGCCGTGCACTTCGGCATGGGCTCCCGCGCCAAGGCGGCACGCGGTGCCCTGATCCGGCCCTTGTGGTCCCTTCTCCTTCCCCCCGAGGGCACGCGGGTCCCCTCACGGGGGGAGGCGGACGCGTGGAACGCGGCCCGGCGCGATCAGTGGGCGCAGGAGTACCGGGGGTTCGGCGCGCAGTTGCCGGACGCGGAGTGGGGTCGGACCGGCGGGCTCTAAGGTCCGCCGTCAAGAGGTGGTGCGGTGGTGGCGTGCGGCGTCGTCGTGAACCGGCAGACCTAGTCCCGGCTCACACTCACCCGCCCCCCGCTCGCCAGCTCCGGTGTCAGGTCGACCTGGATCTGATGGGTGGCCTGCCGGTCGACGCTGCCGCTGAGTTCGGCCGTCACCACGCCGATCCGGATCCCACCACGTCCCGTTCCGGCGCGGTGGACCTGGACGGTGAAGGTGAGGCTCACGTTCTCCACGGCGAAGCTCAGGTCCTGGCCCTGGCTCTCCAGGCGGGCCGCCGCCAGCTCGCCCCTGATCTGACGGATCACCTCGGCCAGTCCCACGAACCCCGGTTCGTTCGACAACTCGCCTCCTCAGAAAGGCCGTTGATCTCGTATTGCGTCAGTATGCGACGGGGGCGGGCGCCCGTATAGTTGCGGAGTATGGCTGCTGGCGGGGGAGTCCGAGCCGCCTCGTCGATGGAGACGCCGAGCTGGGCCGTGCGGATCCGCGGCGCTGACGGGGAGATCGCGGGGGCCGGCATTCTGCTGAGCCCCGACCAGGTCCTCACCTGCGCCCATGTGGTGGACCGGGCGGCGGCCCGGGTCACCGCGGAGTTCGTGGGCGCCGTCGACCATCGCGTGCCCGCGGTCGCCGCCCGGGTGGACGGGGACGCGTACGTACCGGAGACACGGGACGCGGACGGCGACCCCTGCGGGGACGTCGCGCTGTTGCGGCTGGAGCGGCCCCGGCCCGTGGGGGAGGAGGTCCGGCTGCACCGGCTGTCCGCGCCGGGCCGCGAGGTGCGGATGTACGGCTTCCCCTACGACCACAACGGCGGCATCTGGTTCCGCGCCACCGTCGTCGGCAGCTGCGGACGCGACGGGCAGGTGCAGCTCAGCCCCACCAGCCCCGGCGAACTGGCCAGCCCCGGCTGCAGCGGCGCGGGCGTCGCCGACAGTGCCACCGGCGAGGTCATCGGCATGGTGCTCACCGGGCAGAAGGACACACACGGCAACCGGTTCTCGTTCATGAGCCCCGCCGAGACCATCGTCCGGCACCTGCCCCAGGTCGAGCCGTTCCTGGAGGGGCCCACCGCCGTCGACGACCGACTGCGCTCCACCGAGGACGACGCCGCGGAGGCCCTGCTCGACGAGCCGTTCGCCCAGCGCCTCGCCGCCTGGCTCCGGGACGACGGCCGACAGGTGAAGATCAGCGTCGTCCGGCACGACGACGCCGCCCGCGGCGCCACGCTGCGCCGCGCCATCACCCTCGCCGACCGGGAGTTGCGCACCGCGGCCTCCGTCGGCCGGGCCTCGCTGGACCCGCCGGACACCGTCCCGTCGGCGGGCGGCCACGACCTCGCCGTGCACGCCGGCGGGCTCACCTCCGCGGAGATCGCCGAGCGGATCGCCGCACGCATGGGCCTGTGGCCGCGGCACGGGGACTCGGCCCTCGACCGGATCCGCGCCGCGAGGGTCACCCTCAACCTGGTCGTCGTCGGCGTCGACGAGGCGCTCGACCCGCCCGCACTCCTCGACCTCCTCGACGTGCTGCGCGCCGGGGGCAGCAGGCTGCTCCTCGTCTTCCGCACGGCGGGCAGCTGCTGTCACCGCGCCCGCCGCGAACTCCTCGTGCGACCCGCGCGCGAGCGCGGGGAACGGCTCGTGGCGCGGCTGAGAGAGATCACCGGGCCGCTCGCCGGGACCCTCAGTGAACGCCGTGCGGCCGTGGTGCCGCACGGCGTTCCGCCCGTCGACTCGGACCTGGTCGCCGCCCATGCCGCCCTCGCGGATGTGCTCCGGACGGCAGGCCGCGACCACGGCCCGGACCTGGCCCGCTACGAGCGCCTCGCGGAACGCGTCGCCGCCCGCCTCACCCGCCACATCGCCCGGCTCGACCTCCTGAGCGACCGCCGCGACGAACTCGGCGGCCGCCTGCGCAGCTACCACGTCCTGCGGCAGCACTCCACCCGAGGTGAGGAGGACCCGGCGGTGGACGCTCTCTATCTCCGGGCACACGACCTGCTCCAGGCCCGCCCCTGCGACGTCCACGCGGCCGAGGCGGCAGTCGACGCCTACACCCACCACGTCGACACCCACCACACCCACCACAGCCGCCCCGGCCGGAAGAGAGGCCCGGCGTGAGCGGCACCGCCTGCGCCAGAGCCGACTGCCAGGGCGGCTGGATCATGGTGACCGGGTTCTGCGACACCTGCCTCCGGCGGGCCGTCACCCCCGACCCTCCGGCGCCGCACGCGTCGGCGCCGGACGGACCGGGCCCGGACGCGCGAGAGACCGGGGCACCGACCGGCACCGGCGAGCGCGCGGGGCGCCCCGCCGGACCGGCCACCGGTGAACTGGACCGCGACGGACTGCTGGTGCTGCCCCATCTCCCCTCCCCGGAGCCCTCGGAGGCCGCCGACATCACGGCCCGGCCGCCCACCGGGGGCCGACGCTGCGGATCCGACAACTGCCCGGGCACGATCGGGGTCTCCTACGACGACGACCTGCCACCGGACCACGGCTTCTGCCCGGAGTGCGGCACGGAGTACTCCTTCCGCCCGAAACTGCGCCCCGGCGACCAGATCGCCGGGCACTACGAGGTGCTCGGCTATCTCGCCGTCGGCGGCCACGGCTGGGTCTACCTCGCCGAGGACACTCGTGTCCCCGGCCTGCACGTCGTCCTCAAAGGCCTGATCAACACCGGGGACGCCGTGGCCCGGCGGGCCGCCGTCGAGGAACGCCGCTCGCTCACCACGCTGCACCACCGGGACATCGTCCGGATCGTGACGTACGTGCAGCACCAGGCGCCCGGCGACACCGATCCGACCGGCTACATCGTGATGGAGTACGTCGGAGGCCGCTCCCTCGCCTGGATCCGGTTCGCCCCGGACGAGGCCCTGGCCCGGCTCTTCGGGCCCGGGGGCTTCGAGTTCGGGCACGTCATCGCGTACGGCTGCAAGATCCTCGGCGCCTTGGAGTACTTGCACGACCAGGGCCTGCTCTACTGCGACATGAAGCCCGAGAACGTCATCCACTACGGCCGCGAGATCAAGGTCATCGACCTCGGCGCCATCCGCCGGATCGACGACCGCTCCTCCGGTCTGGTGTACACCCTCGGCTACGCCCCGCCGAAGAAGGAACGCGACGAACGCGGCCTCCACGTCGACAGCGACCTGTACGCCGTCGGCCGCACCCTGAAGGTCCTCGCCGAGCGGGCAGGGCCGCCCGCAGGCCTTGCCGCCCGCTCCTTCGACGCGCTGATCCGGCGCGCCACCCGCCCCGAACCCGCCGCCCGCTTCCGCTCGGCCGCCGAGATGTCCCGCCAGCTGTGGGAGGTGCTGCGCGAGCACCAGGCCCTGAGCGGCCACGAGCCGTACCCGGAGCGGTCCACCCGGTTCGAGCCGACCGCCGCGCTCTTCGGCGCCGCCCTCGGCACGGTCCCCGCCCTCGCCCACTTCACCGACCGCCCCGGCACCGCCCCAGGGCTGCCCGTCGGTGCCCCCGACCCCCGGGAGACCGCCCGCGCCCTGCCCGTGCCCCTGCCCGACGCCGGTGACGCCGCCGCCGTACTGCTCGGGGGACTCGCCGCCGACACCCCCGACCGCATCGCCGAGCGGGCGGAGAGCGACCCGGCGCTGCGCACCGCGGAGACCGCGCTGTGGCTGTGCCGCGCCTATCTGGAGGCGGGCGACGCCGGCCGGGCCGCGGCGTGGCTGCGCATCGCCGAGGAGCGCGTCGGCGACTACGACTGGCGGATCTTCTGGCACCAGGGCCTCATTCATCTGACGCGAGGTCAAGTAGAGGCGGCAGAGGGTGAGTTCGTTGCCGTCTACACCGCCCTGCCGGGCGAGATCGCGCCGAAGCTGGCGCTCGGGTACTGCGCCGAGTACCTGGCCGAGCAGGAGCTCACGGCACCCGAAGCCGGGGCGGCCCGGGACGGGACCCGGCGCGACGTGAAGCAACGGGCCCGGCGCGCCGAGGCCCGCGCACGACAGGCCGAGGAGTACTACGAGGCCGTACGGCGCCGGGACCCCGCCCAAGGCAGCGCTGCCTTCGGGCTGGCCCGCGTCCGGCTGCGCCGCGGCGACCGGCACCGGGCCGTCGCCGTCCTGGACGAGGTGCCGACCACCTCACGGCACTACGACGCCGCGCGCGTGGCCGCGGTCCGGGTGCTCGCCGGTCGGCTGCCCGGGGGATCCGTGCCCGGCGCCGCCGAGTTGCGCGAGGCGGCCGAACGGCTCGTGGGGCTGCACCTGGACGGCAGCGGCTCCTGGGACCGCCTGGTCACCGAGGCGAGGGAGTACGCGCTCGGCTGCCGCCCGCCCGACGGCTGGGGGAGCGGCTTCCCCACCGGCGAGCTGTTCGGCCCGGCGGACACCGAGTCGGCCCTTGCCGGGCTCCTCTCCCGGTCGCTGAAGCGGCTCGCGGACCAGGCGGGCAGCGTCGGCGAGCGCGGCGACCTGCTTGACCGGGCCTACGCGGTGCTCCCCGAACCTGCCACCGTCCGCGAGCTGCTGCGGGGCAGACGGCGTACGGCGTGAGCGAGCGGCGGCGAAGGCGACCGACGACGAGGTCGAGGAGGCGCACGGACATGGTGGAGACAGGAGCGCCGAGGGCGGGCGGGACGGCCGGGCAGGTCACCGTCGGCCTTGAGGTCAGCCAGTGGAAGTACCTCTCCGGCGAGGCCAGCGACCCGCAGATGCACGCCGTCCTCAGCGTGCGTGTGGACGGCGCCGAAGGCGGCGGCCCGGTGCTCGCGCAGGTCCTCGCCCTGGACTGCTCCGGCTCGATGACCTGGCCGCCGGAGAAGCTGCACGCCGCCCAGGAGGCGGCCGTCGCCGCGATCCGTGAACTGCCCGACGGCACGCCGTTCGCGGTGGTGCGGGGCAACGAGCAGGGGACCATGGCCTACCCCGGCACCGCGACCATGGCCCGCGCCTCGTACGAGACCCGGGAGCGGGCGGAGCGCGTGGTGCACGGCCTCGTCGCGGGCGGCGGCACCTGCATCGGCGCCTGGCTGGACCTCGCCCGTCGGCTGCTGACCGAGCAGGGCGCCCCCGTCGGGCACGTCCTGCTGCTCACCGACGGGAAGAACGAGCACGACGAGCAGATGCCGCTGGCAGGCGTTCTGGAGGAGTGCGCGGGCCGGTTCGTCTGTGACGCGTGGGGGATCGGCGACGGCTGGGACGCCCGGGAGCTGCTCGCCATCACCCGTCGGCTGCACGGCTCCGCCTCCTCGGTGCGCGAGGAGGAGGCCCTGCCTGCGGAGTACGAGAAGCTGGTGAGCCGTCTCCTCACCAAGACGGTCCCCGAGCTGGCGATCTCGGTGACGCCGATGCCCGGGGCCGAGGTGCGCTACCTCAAGCAGGTCTTCCCGGCCGAGGCGGAGCTGACCCCCGAGGACGGGACCGAACGGTTCGTCACCCGCGCCTGGGGCGACGAGACCCGCCGCTACCAGCTGTGCCTGTTCGCCGACCCGGCCGGCCGCCCGCGCCGCGAGGACCTCCAGCTCGCCGTCGTCGCCGTCGACGTGCCCGGAGCCGAGGAGCCACGGCTGCCGGAGCCGCAGCCCTGCCTGGTGCACTGGACCGACAACCCGGCCCTGTCCCGGCACACCGACGCCCAGGTCGAGCACTTCGAGCAGCACCAGCGGCTCGGCGAGGCCGTCGCCGCCGCGACCGACGCCCACCGCCGCGGCGAACGCGACCTCGCCGAGCACCAGTTGGGCCGGGCGGCGCAGCTGGCCCGGGCGATGGGCGCCGACGAGCAGCTGGACCGCCTCGCCCGGCTGGTGCGGATCGACGACGCGAGCGCCGGGCGGGTCACCCTGCGCCCCGATGTCACGGCCGTCGACTTCGAGCACCTGATCGCCGCCAGCAGCCACAGCAGCTACGGCCCCGCGTCCGGCACCGGCGCCGGCGGGGGCACGGGCCCCGGCGGCGGCAGCGCGGCCGCTGCGGGGTCGGGCAGGGCCACCGTGCCCTGCCCGGTCTGCTCCCACAAGGCACCGGCGGCGGCCCGGTTCTGCCCCTCCTGCGGCCACTCCTTCGAGGCCCTGCCGTGAGCACCACCGGCCGGGACCTGACCCGAAGACTCAGGCTGCTCCTCGCCCTCGGGGCCGCCACCACCGTCGTGCTGTTCCTCGCCTACCGGGGCGTGCACGACGACACCGTGCCGCTGTCCTCGTCGAGCACCCCGGGGATACTGGCCGTCGACACCGCGCAGAGCGCGATGCGCAAGGCCCACGAGGTGGTCCGTGACAGCGGGGCGGAGGGCGACAAGAGCGGCGAGTTCCAGACTCAGATCTCGGTCGCCCACCAGAGCCTCGCGCTCGCCGCCTCGGAGAACGTCACCGGCCTGGAGGGCCGCCAGGACCTGCAGACCGTCACCGGTCTGATCGCCGTCTACTCCGGCTGGGTGGAGCGCCGGGGCCAGGAGCCGGAAGGCTCCCCGCTGCGCGCTCCCTACCTGTTCTACGCCGAACAGGTGCTCGGCCTCCGGGCCGAGCCCGGCTCCGACGGAAACATCACGAGCCGCCTCGACGCCCTGCGCGACCGACAGCTCGACGAGGCCGGACAGCAGGCGGCCTTCCCGTGGCAGCTGTGGCTCGGCTGGAGCGCGGTCGCCGTGCTGTACGTGGCGCTGTGCGCCGCGCTGTTCGAGGCCCAGTGGTACGTACGGCGTCGCTTCCGGCGGCCGGTTCAGGTGCGGCTGCTCGCCGCGACCGTCGTGTGCGCGGCCGGCGTACCGCTCCTTGCGTGGGTCACCGTCGAGGCGCATGGCGCGATGACCGACTCCGTCGCGGGGATCCGCGTGCCGAAGGACGACCCGGACGACATCCCGAGGGTCGCGGAGCAGGTGCAGGACGCGATGACGCACGCCGGGCTCTGGGCGTCGCTGTCCGACTGGGTGCTGGTGGGAGGGGCCGTGGTGATGGCGTTGACGGCGTGGGGGCTGTGGCCGCGGATCGCCGAGTACCGGTTCAGGGCACCGCGATGAGGGCCGGGAAGAGGACCGGGACGAGCGCAGGGAAGAGGACCGGGGCGAGCGCCGCGCCGCGCCGTCCGCGGCGCCGCACCCTCGCCGTCTTCGCCGTCTGTCTGGTCCTGCTCGGCGCGGGCGTGGTCGCCGGGGTGCGCTGGGCACGGGAGGCGACGGGCTCGGTCACCCTGCTCGCCAACTGGAGCGGCGCGGAGCGCGAGCACTTCGAGGAGAAGGTCATCGAGCCGTTCGAGGACACGTACCGGATCGACGTCGTCTACCAGGGCAGTTCCGCGCTGAGCCAGGTCCTTGCCGCTGACATGGCGGCCGGGAACCCCCCTGACGTGGCGATCCTGCCGGGGCCGGGCGAGCTGCTGTCCTACGCGGCCGACGGCAGGCTCCAGTCCTTGGACGGCCTGTTCGACCCCCGGCAGTACGACCGCATCTGGGCGCCCGAGGTGACGATCCCCGGCCGGGGCAGCCACACCTACTGGCTCCCCGTCAAGACCGGCCTCAAGAGCATGGTGTGGTACGCGGGCGACCGGCCCGACGCCCGCTCGGCGGGCACCCCCGCACGGTGGTGCCTGGGCATGGAGTCCGGCGCGACCTCCGGCTGGCCGGGCACCGACTGGGTGGAGGACATCCTGCTCCAGCAGGCCGGGCCCCGGGTGTACGAGGACTGGGCGAACGGCGAACTCCCCTGGACCGACGGAGCCGTACGCAAGGCCTGGACCACCTTCGGCGAACTGGTCGGCGCCGGCCGGAACCGCCGTGTCGAGCAGGCCCTGACCACCGGCTTCGGCGCGGACTGCGGGCCCGGCCGCCTGGAGCACCAGGGCTCCTTCCGCGCCGCCCACTGGCGGCGGGCGGGCGGCGACTACGTCCACTCCGCCCAGATCGTCCCCGGCGCGCGCCCGGACGCGGGGGCCTGGGAGGTGTCCGGCGACCTCGCGACCCTGCTGGGCCGCTCGCCGGAGGCCGAACAGTTCATCCGCTACCTGGCCGACCCCGACACGGCGCTGCCGGAGTACACCGCCAACAAGGGGGCCGCACCGGACGGTGGACAGGACAGCACGGCGCGGGAGATCGGAGAGCACCTGCGCACACCGCGAGAGCCCCGCTGCTGGGACGCCTCCGACCTCATGCCCCGCACCACCCGTGACGCCTTCCACCAGGCGGTCCTGCGCTTCCTCGTCGCCCCGAGGCAACTGGACGCCCGCCTGACGGAACTGGAGGCGGCACGCGCCGTGCAGGACCTGCCGGTGTGCGGCGGCGGGTGAACCGCCCTTCCGCAGCCGCGTGCCGCCGGGGCGGTGGACGGTTCGCGTCATCGCTCTTCCCCCTTACTGGAACACGTTCTACTGTGACCGCCGTCAAGCCGGGCCGCCGCCGTGCGGTGGCGCCGGGGGCGGCCTCAAGGCCGCCTCGGCAACGGACCGCCAGGAGGGGCCGTGCACCTCGCATACACGCCCGAGCAGCAGCGGCTGCGCGCCGAACTGCGTACGTATTTCGCCGAGCTCGTGCCCGACCACGCGACCGCCCGGTTCGGCGACCGCGCCGCGCAGAAGCGGTTCTACCGCGAGACGATCCGCCGCCTCGGCGCCGACCGCTGGCTCGGCGTGGGCTGGCCCGAGGAGTACGGCGGGCGCGGGCTCACGCCCATGGAGCAGTTCATCTTCTTCGACGAGGCCGCCCAGGCCGGTGTCCCGCTGCCGCTCATGGCACTCAACACCGTGGGCCCGACCCTCATGCGGTACGGCACCGACGAGCAGAAGGCGTACTTCCTGCCGAGGATCCTCTCCGGCGAGATCGACTTCGCCATCGGCTACAGCGAGCCCGACGCGGGCACCGACCTCGCCTCCCTCAGGACGCGGGCGGTGCGCGAGGGTGACGAGACCACCGGCCACTACACGGTCAACGGGCAGAAGATCTGGACGACCAACGGCGACACCGCCGACTGGGTGTGGCTCGCCGTGCGCACCGACCCCGACGCGCCGCCGCACCACGGCATCTCCATGCTCCTCGTGCCGACGACCGACCCCGGCTACTCCTGCACCGTCATCAGCACCCTCGCCGGGCACGACACCACGGCCGGCTACTACGAGGACGTCCGGGTGCCCGCGAGCCGCCGCGTCGGCGAGGAGAACAAGGGCTGGCGGCTCATCACCAACCAGCTCAACCACGAGCGCGTCACCCTCGCCGCGCACGGCACCATGGCGATCCGGGCCCTGCACGACGTGCGCCACTGGGCCGCGGGCACCAAGCTCGCCGACGGCCGCCGCGTCATCGACCTGCCCTGGGTGCGCCGCCGCCTGGCGCGGGCCCATCTCAAGCTGGACGCGATGAAGCTCCTCAACTGGCAGATGGTGCACGCCGTCCAGGACGGCACGCTCACCCCGCAGGACGCCTCCGCCGTCAAGGTCTACGGCTCGGAGGCGCGCCGTGACGCCTACGCCTGGCTGATGGAGGTCGTGGGCGCCGCGGGCGCCCTGAAGGAGGGCTCCGCGGGCGCGGTCCTCCAGGGCGAACTGGAGCGCGGCTACCGCTCCGCGGTCATCTTCACCTTCGGCGGCGGCAACAACGAGATCCAGCGCGAGATCATCTCGTGGATCGGGCTGGGCATGCCCCGGGTGCGCCGCTGAGACGAACTCGCTGTTCGCCTCGGGAGCCGCCCGGACAGGCCTGGTCGCGACCGCTACTTGCGCACCTGGAAGCGCAGCATGGTGACCCCGCCCGAGTGGAGGTTGCCGAGCGGCTCCAGGTCGATCCGGTCGAGGCCCGGTGGTGCGAAGCGGATGCCGTCGCCGAGCAGTACCGGGAGCACGTACACCAGGATCTCGTCGACGAGGCCGCGCCGCAGGCACTGGGCGGCCACGTCGGCGCCGAGGATCTCCAGGTTCTTGTCGCCGGCGGCACGGCGTGCCGTGGTCACGGCCTCCTCGATGCCGCAGGTGAGGAAGGTGACGTGGGGGTCCGGCTCGTCGGGCGGGCGGTGGGTGAGGACGAACCGCGCCCCGCCGTCGTAGGCGGTGTTCTCCTCGGACATGCGCTTGCCGACCTCGTACGTGCCCCGGCCGATGAGCATGGCGCCCGTCGCGGCCATGACCTCCGGGAACGTCGCCGACGTCATGTGCTCGAAGACCCAGTCCATCGTGTGGCCGGGACCGGCGATGAAGCCGTCCAGGGACATCACCCTGTTCACGACCACCTGGCCGGTGCTCGCATCCGTCATGCGTTGTCTCCAAGCAGGTGGAGGGCGGGGATCGCATCATAGGCCGGTGAGCAACATCTTCTCCGGCGGCAGCCACGACCTGGACCTGTCCAACGGCGCCACCGCGGTGTTCATCGACGTGCTGACGCTCGCCGTGTCCGATCTCGCCTCCGAGGAGTGGGACTTCCGCTTCGCGGCGCTGCTGACCCTGCAGGACCAGAACGTCATGGGGCGCGGTGCCGTCGGGTTCGACCTGGCGGAGTTCGACTGGGGTGCGACGGAACGGGAGCGCGCCCGCGCGAAGGACTTCGTGCTGCGTGCCACAGCACTCGCGGCGAGCGGACACCGCTGGAGCGAGTTGGGCTACCACCCGCCCCGCGTCCATGACTACCTGCACCGGTTCACGGCCATGGTGGAGTCCTTCGCCCCGCCCGCCGACAGCAGCGCCGCGCACGGCTTCCCCGGCCCGGACGAGGCCGCGATGGCCTCGTGCGTGCGCCACCGCGTCCTCAGCGCGCTCCCGCTCCGGGACGGCTGCTTCCTCTGCGATCGGCCGCAGTAGGGCCCGTCCGGCCCCGTCCGGAGCGCCTCAGGCCTGTTCCGAGCGGAACGCCGCCGGGGTCCACCCGGTGTGCTGCTGGAAGAACTTCGAGAAGTTCGCCGAGTCCGCGAAGCCGACGGCCGCGCCGATGCGGCCCACCGGCAGGTCGGTGTGGGCGAGCAGGCGCTGGGCCTCCAGGATCACGCGGCGGTCGATGAAGCCCTTGGGGGTCTGGCCGGTGGCGGCGCGCACCGCGCGCACGAGCGTGCGGCGCGAGTAGCCGAGCTCGTCGGCGTAGGCGCTGACGCTGTGGTTGGTCGTGAAGCCCTGCTCGACCGCCGTGCGGAACCGCGTGAACGTGGTGTCCGGCTGCGGCCTGCACTCGTCCGCGGCGGCCTGCGCGGAGACGTGCGCCACCCGCAGCATGAGGGCCGTGAGGGAGTGCCGGAGGACCGAGGTGTGCAGGCTCGGCGGCAGCGTCGCCGTGTCCAGGTACTCGCGCTGCAACTGCTCCAGTGAGGCGTCGATCGCGGCGCGCTGGGCCCCGTCCGGGCGCAGCAGCGGCGGGCGGTCGTAGCGGTACAGGCCGGTCGCCTCCACGGTCGCGCGCGGCAGGAAGCCGGGCTGCATGGTGAGCGCGGTGCCCGCGTACCGGTCGGTCGCCGAGAAGCTGTGCACCTGGCCGGGCCTGATCCACAGGACGTCGCCCGCGCCGACCGCGTACTCCGCGAAGTCGATGGTGTGGCGGACCGGGCCCTTGCGAAAGAAGAGCAGCACGTGGAAGTCGATGCGGTGCACGCGCCGCGACAGGCCGACGCCACCCGCCCAGGGGCCGTCGGTGCCCATCGGGCCGACCTGCATCCCGACCCCGGAGACGCTCGCGCTCGGGTCGAAGGGGTAGGTACGGATGTGCTCCGCGGCTCCCAGATGTGCGCTCGTCCGTGCGCTGCCCCGCTCCGTCATCCACTGTCCTTGGCTCAAAGGGACCTCACGGAGACCCTGACCGCTGTGCGTGTCCCATTTTCACCCAACGCTGGCACGGGGGCACCTACCTCGCCAAAAGTATGACCTTTACCTTCGTAGATGGCTCGACCAGGGGCTTTGGTCCTCGGTGGGCAGTGCCTTCGGGCACGGAAGACGACTCACGGATGCGAAGGAATTCAGACAGATGAGCACGCAGACACCGGACACCCTCGGCCCCTTCGAGTGGACCGACCTCGACCAGCGTGCCGTCGACACCGCCCGCCTCCTGGCGGCCGACGCCGTGCAGAAGGTCGGCAACGGACACCCCGGCACGGCCATGAGCCTCGCGCCCGCCGCGTACACCCTCTTCCAGAAGGTCATGCGGCACGACCCGGCCGACCCGGAGTGGACCGGCCGTGACCGCTTCGTGCTGTCTCCCGGCCACACCAGCCTCACCTTGTACACCCAGCTCTTCCTCGCGGGCTACGAGCTGGACCTCGACGACCTGAAGGCGTTCCGCACCCAGGGCTCCCGCACGCCGGGCCACCCCGAGTACGGGCACACCGCCGGGGTCGAGACGACGACGGGGCCGCTCGGCCAGGGCGCCGCCAACGCCGTCGGCATGGCCATGGCCGCCCGCTACGAGCGCGGCCTGTTCGACCCCGAGGCGCCCCGGGGCACGAGCCCCTTCGACCACACCATCTGGACGATCGTCTCCGACGGCGACCTGGAGGAGGGCGTCTCCGCCGAGGCCTCGTCCCTCGCGGGCCACCAGAAGCTCGGCAACCTCGTCTTCCTCTACGACGACAACCACATCTCCATCGAGGGCGACACCCAGACCGCGTTCTCCGAGGACGTCCTCAAGCGCTACGAGGCCTACGGCTGGCACGTGCAGCGCATCACCCCGCGAGCCGACGGCGACATCGACGTCCACGCCCTGTACGAGGCGCTCGCCGCCGCCAAGGCCGAGACCGAGCGGCCGTCCTTCATCGCGATGCGCACGGTCATCGCCTGGCCCGCGCCGAACGCGCGGAACACCGAGGCGTCCCACGGCTCCGCCCTGGGGGCCGACGAGATCGCCGCCACCAAGCGCCTCCTCGGCTTCGACCCCGAGGAGTCCTTCGCCGTCGCGGACGACGTCATCGCCCACACCCGCGAGGCCCTGGACCGCGGCGCCGAGGCGCACACCGCCTGGGACAAGCGGATCGCCGTCTGGCGCACCGACAACCCCGAGCGCTCCGCGCTCCTCGACCGCGTCATCGCGGGCCGCCTGCCCGAGGGCTGGGAGCAGGCACTGCCCGCGTTCGAGGCCGGCACCAAGGTCGCCACGCGCGCCGCGTCCGGCAAGGTACTCCAGGCCCTCGGCCCGGTCATCCCCGAACTGTGGGGCGGCTCCGCCGACCTGGCGGGCTCCAACAACACCACCATCGACAAGTCGAGCTCCTTCCTGCCGGAGGGCAACCCGCTGCCGGAGGCCGACCCGTACGGCCGCACCGTGCACTTCGGCATCCGCGAGTTCTCGATGGCCGCCGAGATGAACGGCATCGCCCTGCACGGCAACACCCGCGTCTACGGCGGCACCTTCCTGGTGTTCTCCGACTACATGCGCAACGCGGTCCGCATGTCCGCGCTGATGCAGCTCCCCGTCACCTACGTCTGGACCCACGACTCCGTCGGCCTCGGCGAGGACGGCCCCACCCACCAGCCGGTCGAACACCTCGCCTCGCTGCGCGCCATCCCCGGCCTGAACGTGGTCCGCCCCGCCGACGCCAACGAGACGGCCGTCGCCTGGCGCGAGATCCTGCGCCGCGGCTCCGTCGACCCCGCCCCGCACGGCCTGGCCCTCACCCGGCAGGGCGTGCCGACGTACGAGGCCAACGAGGCGGCGGCGAAGGGCGGTTACGTGCTCGCCGAGGCGTCGAAGGAGACCCCCGACGTCCTGCTGATCGCCACCGGCTCCGAGGTGCAGCTCGCCGTCGGTGCCCGGGAGCGCCTGGAGGCCGAGGGCATCGCGACCCGCGTCGTGTCCATGCCGTCGGTGGAGTGGTTCGAGGAGCAGCCGAAGGAGTACCGCGACAGCGTCCTGCCGCCGACCGTCAAGGCGCGCGTCGCCGTCGAGGCGGGCATCGCCCTGACCTGGTACCGCTATGTCGGCGACGCCGGACGCATCGTCTCCCTGGAGCACTTCGGCGCCTCCGCGGACGCCGCCACGCTCTTCGCCGAGTTCGGCTTCACCGCCGAGAACGTCGCCGCGCGGGCCAGGGAATCCCTGGCCGCCGCCCGCGCTTGATCACTACGCAGCACGTACGCGAAAGAAGATGAAGAACATGAGCAACGCCGTACCCACCTCGCAGCCCCTCCAGGCCCTCGCCGACGCGGGCGTCTCCATCTGGCTGGACGACCTGTCCCGCAAGCGCATCGAGTCCGGTGACCTCGCCGACACCGTGGCGAACGGCCACGTCGTGGGCGTCACCACCAACCCCTCGATCTTCCAGGCCGCCATCGGCTCCGGCGAGGGCTACGAGGACCAGCTCGCCGACCTGGCCGTCCGCGGCGTCACCGTCGACGAGGCCGTCCGCATGATGACCACGGCCGACGTCCGCGCCGCCGCCGACGTCCTGCGCCCCGTGTACGACGCGACGGGCGGCCGTGACGGCCGCGTGTCGATCGAGGTCGACCCGCGCCTGGCCCACGAGACCGCGGCCACCGTCGCCGAGGCCAAGCAGCTGGCCTGGCTCGTCGACCGGCCGAACGTCATGATCAAGATCCCGGCGACCACGGCGGGCCTCCCGGCCATCACCGAGGTCATCGGCCTCGGCATCAGCGTCAACGTCACGCTGATCTTCTCCCTGGAGCGCTACCGCGCCGTCATGGACGCGTACCTCAAGGGACTGGAACTCGCCCACGAGCGCGGCCACGACCTCGCCACCATCCACTCCGTCGCCTCCTTCTTCGTCTCGCGCGTCGACTCCGAGATCGACAAGCGCCTCGACCGGCTCGGCACGGACGCGGCGAAGGAGCTCAAGGGCAAGGCCGCCCTCGCCAACGCCCGCCTCGCGTACGAGGCCTACGAGGAGGTCTTCGCCTCCGCGCGCGCAGGCGTCCTGGCGGCCGCGGGCGCCCACAAGCAGCGCCCCCTGTGGGCCTCGACCGGCGTCAAGGACCCGGCGTACAAGGACACCCTGTACGTCGACGAGCTGGTCGCCCCGGGCACGGTCAACACCATGCCCGAGGCCACGCTCAAGGCCGCCGCCGACCACGGCGAGATCACCGGCGACACGGTGACCGGCGGCTACGAGCAGGCCCGCGCCGACCTGAAGGCCGTCGACGCCCTCGGCATCTCCTACGACGAGGTCGTGCAGCAGCTCGAGGACGAGGGCGTCGCCAAGTTCGAGAGCGCCTGGAACGACCTCCTCGCCACCGTCGCCTCCCGTCTGCAAGGCCTGCGCGGTCAGGGAGTTGAGTCCAAGTGAGCCCCAGCAGTACGTGGCGCAACCCGCTGCGTGACCCGCGCGACCGCCGCCTGCCGCGCATCGCGGGCCCCTCCGGGCTCGTCATCTTCGGCGTCACCGGCGACCTGTCCCGCAAGAAGCTGATGCCCGCCGTCTACGACCTCGCCAACCGGGGGCTGCTCCCGCCGGGCTTCTCGCTCCTCGGCTTCGCCCGGCGCGAGTGGGAGGACCAGGACTTCGCCCAGGTCGTCCACGACTCGGTGCGCGAGCACGCGCGGACCCCGTTCCGCGAGGAGGTCTGGCAGCAGCTCGCCGACGGCATGCGCTTCATCCCCGGCGACTTCGACGACGACACCGCGTTCGAGCAGCTGCGCGACGCCGTCGACGAGCTCGACGAGAAGCGCGGTACCAGCGGCAACTACGCCTTCTACCTCTCCGTGCCGCCGAAGTTCTTCCCGAAGGTCGTCCGGCAGCTCAAGAAGCACGGCCTCGCCGACGCTCCCGAGGGCTCCTGGCGCCGCGCGGTCATCGAGAAGCCCTTCGGCCACGACATCACGTCGGCCAAGGAGCTCAACGCGATCGTCCACGACGTGTTCGCACCCGAGCAGGTCTTCCGCATCGACCACTACCTCGGCAAGGAGACCGTCCAGAACATCCTGGCCCTCCGCTTCGCCAACCAGATGTACGAACCCATCTGGAACCGGAGTTACGTCGACCACGTGCAGATCACCATGGCCGAGGACATCGGCATCGGCGGCCGCGCGGGCTACTACGACGGCATCGGCGCCGCCCGCGACGTCATCCAGAACCACCTGCTCCAGCTCATGGCCCTCACCGCCATGGAGGAGCCCGCCGCGTTCGACGCCGAGTCCCTCGTCCTGGAGAAGCTCAAGGTCCTCAAATCCGTACGCGTTCCGGACGACTTGGACCGGCACACCGTGCGCGCCCAGTACGCCGAGGGCTGGCAGGGCGGCGAGAAGGTCAAGGGCTACCTCCAGGAAGACGGCATCGCCCCCACCTCGAAGACGGACACCTACGCGGCCGTCAAACTGGAGATCGACAACCGCCGCTGGGCGGGCGTCCCGTTCTACCTGCGCACCGGCAAGCGCCTCGGCCGCCGCGTCACCGAGATCGCGGTCGTCTTCCAGCGCGCCCCGCACTCCCCGTTCGACGGAGCCGCCACCGAAGAGCTCGGCCAGAACGCGATCGTCATCCGGGTCCAGCCCGACGAGGGCATGACCGTACGCTTCGGATCCAAGGTCCCGGGTACGTCGATGGAGATCCGCGACGTGTCGATGGACTTCGCGTACGGCGAGTCGTTCACGGAATCCAGCCCGGAGGCCTACGAACGGCTGATCCTGGACGTCCTGCTCGGCGACGCCAACCTCTTCCCGCGCACGGAGGAGGTCGAGGAGTCCTGGCGCATCCTCGACCCCATCGAGGGGCACTGGGACAACCATGGCAAGCCCGCAAGGTACCCGGCCGGTACGTGGGGCCCTGCCGAGGCGGACGAAATGCTCGCACGAGACGGACGGAGCTGGCGCAGGCCATGAAGATCGACCTGACCGACACCACGGCAAGCAAGGTGAACAAGGCGCTCGTCGAAGGGCGCCGCGCCATCGGGACCCCCGCCGTGGGCATGGTCCTCACGATGGTCATCGTCACCGACGAGGAGAACGCCTACGACGCCACCAAGGCGGCCCAGGAGGCGGCCCGCGAGCACCCCTCGCGCACCCTCGTCGTCATCAAGCGCACCGCGCGCTCACCGCGCGACCGCCAGGGCAACCGCCTCGACGCGGAGGTCCGGGTCGGCGCCGACGCGGGCACCGGCGAGACCGTGCTCCTGCGCCTGTACGGAGAGGTCGGCCAGCACGCCGACTCCGTCGTCCTGCCGCTGCTGCTCCCCGACGCCCCGGTCGTCGTGTGGTGGCCCGTCGACGCCCCGGACGATCCCGCCAAGGACCCGCTCGGCGCCCTCGCCGCCCGCCGCATCACCGACGCGTACGCCGTCGAGGACCCGCTCGCCGCGCTCGCGGACCGCGCCAGGTCCTACGCGCCCGGCGACACCGACCTGGCCTGGACCCGGCTCACGCCGTGGCGCTCCATGCTGGCCGCGGCCCTCGACCAGGCCCGCGTCGACATCACGTCGGCCGCCGTGGAGTCCGAGGCCGAGAACCCCAGCGCCGAGCTGCTCGCGCGCTGGCTCGGCGCCCGGCTCGGCGTCCCGGTCGAGCGCGTCACCACCGCGGGACCCGTCGTCACCGCGGTCCGCCTCGGCACGGCGAACGGAGAAATCCGCATCGACCGCCCCGAGGGCCCCCTCGCCACCCTGTCCCTGCCCGGCCAGCCCGAGCGCACCCTCGCCCTGAAGGTCCGCTCGACCGCCGAGCTGATCGCCGAAGAGCTCCGCCGCCTCGACGCCGACGAGATGTACGCCGTCGCGCTGCACGGCGACGCCTCCGGCTCCAAGGAGTCCGTTCAACATGCCTGACACCACGCCCCTGTTGACCCAGCGACCGCAGTGGGCCGCCCTGCAGGACCACCGCGCCAAGTCCGAGGGCACGCACCTGCGCGAGCTGTTCGCCGCCGACCCGGGCCGCGCCGAGCGCTACACGGCCCAGGTCGGTGACCTCCACATCGACTACTCCAAGCACCTGATCACGGACGAGACCCTCGCGCTCCTCCAGGAACTGGCCAGCGCCACCGACGTGTTCGGGCTGCGGGATGCCATGTTCCGGGGCGAGAAGATCAATACGACGGAGGGGCGGGCGGTGCTGCACACGGCGTTGCGTGCCCCGGCCGATGCTGTGGTGGAGGTCGATGGTGAGAACGTGGTGCCGGGTGTGCACGCGGTGCTCGACAAGATGGAGGCCTTCGCGCACAAGGTCCGTTCGGGTGAGTGGAAGGGGCACACCGGCAAGCGCATCAAGAACGTGGTGAACGTCGGTATCGGTGGCTCCGATCTCGGTCCGGCGATGGCCTATGAGGCTCTTCGGGCCTATACCGACCGTGAGCTGACGGTCCGGTTCGTGTCGAATGTGGACGGTGCGGATCTGCATGAGGCCGTGCGGGATCTGGACGCGGCGGAGACGCTGTTCGTCATCGCTTCCAAGACGTTCACGACGATCGAGACGATCACCAATGCCACGTCCGCGCGGGAGTGGCTCCTTGCGTCCCTCGGTGACGAGGCGGCCGTGGCCAAGCACTTCGTGGCGTTGTCGACGAATGCCGAGAAGGTGGCGGACTTCGGTATCGACACGGCGAACATGTTCGGGTTCTGGGACTGGGTGGGGGGTCGTTACTCCTTCGATTCGGCCATCGGTCTGTCGTTGATGATCGCGATCGGCTCGGACGCGTTCGGGGAGATGCTCGGCGGGTTCCGGCTGGTGGATGAGCACTTCCGTACGGCTCCGGCGGAGGAGAACGTGCCGTTGCTGCTCGGTCTGCTGGGTGTCTGGTACGGCAATTTCCATGACGCGCAGTCGCATGCGGTGCTGCCGTATTCGCATTACCTGTCGAAGTTCACGGCGTATCTGCAGCAGCTGGACATGGAGTCCAACGGCAAGTCGGTGGACCGGGACGGGAATGCGGTGGAGTGGCAGACCGGTCCGGTGGTGTGGGGTACGCCCGGCACGAACGGTCAGCACGCGTACTACCAGTTGATTCATCAGGGCACCAAGCTCATTCCGGCGGACTTCATCGGTTTTGCGGAGCCGGTCGCCGGTCTGCGGCCGGGTCTGGTTGCCCAGCACGATCTGCTGATGGCCAACTTCTTTGCCCAGACGCAGGCCCTGGCCTTCGGCAAGACGCCGGATGAGGTGCGGGCCGAGGGCGTGCCGGAGGACCTGGTCGCGCACAAGACGTTCCGGGGCAATCATCCGACGACGACGGTTCTGGCGCGGGAGCTCACGCCTTCGGTGCTTGGTCAGCTCATCGCGCTCTATGAGCACAAGGTGTTCGTCCAGGGCGCGATCTGGAACATCGACTCCTTCGACCAGTGGGGCGTGGAGCTGGGCAAGGTCCTGGCCAAGCGCGTCGAGCCCGCCCTGACCGAGGGCGCGGACGTCCCCGGCCTCGACCCGTCCACGACGGCCCTGGTCGCGAAGTACCGCGCCCTGCGCGGCCGTACCCCGGAAGGTGTGTGAACCGACATGGAACTCGGACTCGTAGGCCTCGGTAAGATGGGCGGCAACATGCGCGAGCGCATCCGCCGCGCGGGCCACACCGTCATCGGATACGACCGTGATCCGAAGGTCTCCGACGTCGCCTCGCTCGCCGAACTCGTCGACAAGCTCGAAGGCCCCCGCGTGGTCTGGGTGATGGTTCCGGCCGGTGCCCCCACCCAGTCCACGATCGACGAGCTGAAGGACCTGCTCGCCGAGGGCGATGTCGTCGTGGACGGGGGCAACTCCCGCTGGACGGACGACGAGAAGCACGCCGCCGAGCTCGCCGAGCGCGGCATCGGCTTCGTCGACTGCGGTGTCTCCGGCGGTGTGTGGGGTCTGGAGAACGGCTACGCGCTGATGGTCGGCGGCGGCGACGAGCACGTCGCGCGCGTCCAGCCGGTCTTCGACGCCCTCAAGCCCGAAGGCGACTTCGGCTATGTCCACGCGGGCAAGGTCGGCGCCGGTCACTTCTCCAAGATGGTTCACAACGGCATCGAGTACGCGATGATGCAGGCCTATGCCGAGGGCTGGGAGCTGCTGGAGGCCGTGGACTCGGTGACGGACGTGCGGGAGGTCTTCCGGTCCTGGCAGGAGGGCACGGTCATCCGTTCCTGGCTGCTTGACCTGGCGGTCAACGCGCTGGACGACGACGAGCACCTGGACAAGCTGCGGGGCTTCGCCGCGGACTCCGGCGAGGGCCGCTGGACGGTGGAGGCGGCGATCGACAACGCGGTGCCGCTGCCCGCGATCACGGCGTCGCTGTTCGCGCGGTTCTCCTCGCGGCAGGACGACTCGCCGCAGATGAAGATGATCGCGGCGCTGCGCAACCAGTTCGGCGGCCACGCCGTCGAGTCCAGGAGCGAGCACTGAGCGAGCACTGAGCGAGGGCTGAGCGAGGGCCGAGCGGCTGTGACCCACAGCCGCTCGGCCCCCGCGGCCTCTCGGGCAGGCCCCTTCGCCGGCCTGCCCGAGAGGCCGCGGGGAAAATCGCTGGCCGCACCGCGGCAGGGGCCGTACGATCACGCCCCATGAAGTGAGTGATGACCTCCGCGCGCCGATCCGCACGACGCCGTCCGAGCCCCGGCTCCGGCGTCGGCGCGGCGCGCCCGCACGCCCGTCATCCCCTTCACACGATCGGAACCCCATGACTGACGACGTCTTCCTGCGCTCCGTCACCGAACGGCTTGCCGCCCTGCCCGCCGTGCACGCCGTCACCCTCGGCGGCTCGCGCGCCCAGGGAACCCACACACCCGACAGCGACTGGGACATGGCGGTGTACTACCGGGGCGCCTTCGACCCGGCGGACCTGCGTGCCGTCGGCTGGGACGGCGAAGTGTCCGAGCTGGGGGAGTGGGGCGGGGGCGTCTTCAACGGCGGGGCCTGGCTCAGCATCGAGGGCCGCCGCGTCGACGTCCACTACCGCGACCTCGACGTCGTCGAGCACGAGCTGACGCAGGCCCGGCAGGGGCGCTTCCACTGGGAACCGCTGATGTTCCACCTCGCGGGCATCCCCAGCTACCTCCTCGTCGCCGAACTCGCCGTCAACCAGGTGCTGAGCGGCGCCCTGCCCCGCCCTACGTACCCGTCCGCGCTGCGCGCCGCGGCCCCGGTGTTCTGGCGCGGCCGGGCCGCCCTGACACTCCAGTACGCCCGGGGCGCGTACGCCGGGCGCGGCCGGACCACCGAGGTGGCGGGGGCACTCGCCGTGGCCGCCATGGAGACGGCCCACGCGGTCCTCGCGGCGCGCGGCGAATGGACCACGAACGAGAAGCGCCTCCTGGAACGCGCCGGGCTCCGCGACCTCGACACGATCGTGGCGAACCTGAGCCAGGACCCGGAGGCCTTGACGCGAGCGGTCGCGGAGGCGGAGAAGCTGTTCGCGGCAGCGTCCTGAACGACGTAGGGGCGGAGGACAGCACTCTCCGCCCCTACGCGGTCGTGCCCCGACGGGGAGTGCCCCGAAGGGGCGCGGGGAACTGCGCGATAAGCCACGACGAACCCGCAGGTGGCCAACGGCCATCGCGGCTCAAGGCGAAGCGCTAGCGCAACGCGCTGCCGAACAGTGCCGCCACGGACGGAGCCGACAGGTCCTTGGGCCCGAAGGCCACGGACTTCTTGGCCGTGAGCCCCGCGGAGGTGCCGCGCAGCGACCACAGGGCGCCCGCGCTCGCGTTCTCGTTGACCGAGGACGCGGCGAGGTCGGCGCGGCCGTCGCCGGTGACGTCGAGCAGGGCCGTGGCGGCACCGAACGCGTCGCCCTTCTCGCCGACGCCGGGGATCCCGGGCGTGTCCTGCTGGAACGCCTGCGCACCGGCGCCGGTCACGCCCGCGGCGCTGCCGCGGACCAGGACGACGGAACCGGCGTCGGTGACCCGGCCGACGTCCTCGCCGGGCACGCCCACGGCGATGTCGGCGAAGCCGTCGCGGTTGACGTCACCCACGGCGACGGAGGCGCCGAAGGCGTCACCGTCCTCCTCGGCACCGGGGACGCCGGGCAGGTCCTGGTTGAACTTCTGGACCTGGCCCTCGCCGAGCTTCAGGCCGTCCTTCGAACCGTAGGCGACCATGACCCGGGACTCGTAGTCGCTGTCGCCGACCACCAGGTCGTCGTAGTGGTCGCCGTTGACGTCGCCGAGGGCGAGGGCCCCGTCGGAACCGGCGGCCTGGCCCCGCTTGAAGCCGGTGGGCGAGCCGTACAGGACCCTGTTGCCCCACTCGCCGTCGCCGTAGTAGTCGTTCATGGCGATGTCGGCGCGGCCGTCGCCGTTGATGTCGCCGACGGCCCGGGGCACGACCGGGCCCTTCACGGAGCGCGGGCCGTCGATGCAGCTCTCGGGCTTGTCGGGCAGCGGCGAGCAGTTGAGGTCGGGGCGGTCGTCGCTGCTGTAGCTCCACCACTGCGACTTGTCCATGAAGTCGAGGGTCGCGGTGGGCTTGGCGGTGCGGGAGATCGGGCCCTTCCACAGCTTGGCCCGCTGGTCGACCGGGTCGTCGCCGTGGGACGCCACGGTGGCGAACAGCGCCAGGTCGGTCTTGCCGTCACCGTCGAAGTCGCCCGCCTGCGGGGCGTGACCGTACGTGTTGATCTTCGTGCCGTCGGTGAGGCCGGACGCGGAGCCCCACATGATCACCGACCCGGCGTCCCGCCAGCCGGTGCCGATGACGAGGTCCGTGTAACCGTCGCCGTCCAGGTCGCCCTTGGTGAAGGTGCGGCCGAACTCCTGCTTGGTGGCGGCCGGGCCGGGCACTCCGTCGGTGGAGCGGCTGATGATCTTCTTGTGGGCGGGGTCGAGACCGTTCTTGGAGCCGTAGGCCACCGCCACGTACCCGGCCTTCTTCTTGCCGGAGACGGTGGCGCCCGGGGCGCCGACGACCAGGTCGGCGTAGCCGTCGCCGTTGAAGTCGTCCGTGGCCTCGGCGGCGGCGGTCTTCTGGGCGGCGGGCGTCACGGCCTCGGCCGGGCTCTGGCCGAGGGACCAGATCGTCAGCCCACCCGTCAGCAGGGACATGGCGACCAGGGGCGTGGTGAGACGGGCTCGGCGACGTGCTGGAGACATGAGGTTCCCGGATTCCTTTGATCGAGGGTCGGCGGTGCGCGCCCGTACGGGAGTTCACCGCCGGTTCACTCCCTTGACCGCCCGCGTCGCCCAATGGTTGCCCTGCGCCTCGGAGGTCTCTGTGGGTGACCGGGGAGTGACCGGGCGGGGCGGGCCGTCCTGCCTGTCCGCGGCGCGCGAGGCCGCCCGCGAGCCGCGCCCTCGGGGGCGCGGCTCGCGGGCGGCCGGCACGGGGCCCCGGGGCCCCTGGTTCGGAGCAGGGTCAACAGGCGGCGTCGACGGAGCTCAACTTGTTGTCGTGGGCGGGGTTGAGGTTGCCCTTGAACCACCCCGGCATGCTGCCGAGGCGCCCGGTGTAGGTGCCGTCGTAGAGGATGATGGGCGTCGGCGTCCTGTTCCAGGCGGAGGTGGCCTTGCCGTCGAGGTAGGGCGGGACGTGGTGGCGGCCGCAGCTCGGGACGGTCCAGAACAGCCCTTCGCCGTTGTAGTGCTGGAAGAAGCACGTGCCCGCACCGCAGCGGTCGTAGGCGTCCTGCGCGATGACGTCGCTGTTGGCTCCGGTCACCCGGTACAGACCCTCGACCCCGGGGACCTTGGTGAACTGGGTCTCGGACGCACTGGCGGCGTTCGGTCCGACGAATGCCGCCGCGAGTGCGACGGCACCGGCGAACACGGCTAGCGATTTCCGCACGAATTTCCCCTTCGGGTAGGAGTGCTGTGCTGGAGAAGCGCATGGAGCGGCAGCCCGGTGGTGGCGCGAGGGTGAGGGACCCGAGGCGCGAGTGACAGCACGGTGCCGGGCCCCCGTTCCCTCTCCGGCTGCCCTCACATTGTGGCGTGCGGCAGGCTCGGCGAGTTGGCGCTGAGCGCGGGGTTGCTTGGCCCTCGGCGCATGATGCCGTGGCTCGTCCCGAGTCGTGCGGTGCCGTCCGCCGGGGCTCGTCGTGGAGGTGTCAGGGCCGCGCCACCCCGTCCGCCGCGTTCGGCGTGCCCGTGGCCATCCCCGGGGCGAGGGTGATACTGCGGCCCGCCTTGACATGCAGCCGTATGGCTGCCTATCGTTTTAGGCAGCTGAATGGCTGCCTATTGGAGGGCGGGGATGGATCACCCGATGGACGAGGTCTTCAAGGCGCTGGCCGACGCCAGCCGCAGACGGCTCCTCGACAGTCTGAACGCGCGCAACGGCCAGAGCCTGCGCGAGCTGTGCGCGGGGCTCGACATGGCCCGGCAGTCGGTGAGCAAGCACCTGGCCCTCCTGGAGGAGGCCCGTCTGGTGACCACCGTCCGGCGGGGCAGGGAAAAGCTCCACTACCTCAACGCCGAGCCCATCAACGCCATCGCCGACCGCTGGATCAGCCGTTACGACCGGGCGCGGGCCCACGCGCTCGCCGATCTCAAGCACGCATTGGAGAGCAGCACCATGAGCCGCACCGACGACACCGCGTTCGTCTACACCACGTACATCAAGACCACCCCCGAGAAGCTCTGGCAGGCCCTGACGGACCCGGCCTTCACCCGGCGCTACTGGGGCCTGGAGTTCGTCACCGACTGGAAGCCCGGCTCGGTCATGGCCTGGGAGGGGCACGGTCTGACCGGCCCCGACCCCGAGCAGGTCGTCCTGGAGTGCGACCCCTACCGGAAGCTCTCCTACACCTGGCACACCTTCACGCCCGGCTTCGCCAAGGCCGTGAACCTGGACGACGAGTCGCTCGCGAAGATCGCCGCCGAGAAGCGCTCCAAGGTGTCGTTCGACATCGAGCCGCAGGGGGAGACCGTCAAGCTCACCGTCGTCCACGACGGCTTCGAGCCCGGCAGCGCCGTCCTGGAGATGATCCACGACGGCTGGGCCGCGCTGCTCTCCAGTCTCAAGACCCTCCTGGAGACGGGCGAGGAGCTCCCGGACCCCGACCGCAAGGACGCGTGAACCCCGGCGGTGCCCGCGGCGTCATAGGGGCATGACGACTCCGCGGTCCGCCGCGGTCCCGCTCGCCGTCGCCGACCTCATGCCCCCACCTCCCCCGCCCGCCGGTAGCCTGACGGGGGAGGTGGGGGCATGAGGGACGCGGACCCCGGGCTCTTCGGGCCCTCGTCGGTGACGTGGCAGATGCACGGCGACCCCATGATGTGGGTCGCGGGCATACGCGCCCTGTACCTCCAGGCGCTGCACCCGCGCGCCGTGCGCGGCGTCATGCAGAACTCCGACTTCCGCAAGGACGCCTGGGGCCGTCTGATGCGCACGGCGGGCTTCGTCGGCACGACGACGTACGGCACCACCGAGGCCGCCGAGGCGGCGGGCGCCCGGGTGCGCAAGATACACACGATGCTGTCGGCGACCGACCCGGACACGGGGGAGCGCTACGGCGTCGACGAACCCGAGCTGCTCCTGTGGGTGCACTGCGCCGAGATCGACTCCTACCTCCACGTCGTGCGCCGCTCCGGCTTCCGGATCGGCGCCGCGGCCGCCGACCGGTACGTCGCCGAACACCGCGAGAGCGCCCGCCTGGTGGGCCTCGACCCCGCCCGCGTACCGGCGTCCACGGCCGAACTCGCCGCGTACTTCGAGAAGGTGGCCCCCGACCTCGCCGCCGGAGCGGAGGCGCGCGTCGTCGACGACTTCCTGCGGCGGCCGCCCACCGCGCCCCTGCTGGTCCCGGCGCGCGCCCTGCTGTGGCGGCGCGTGGCGGACCTCGCCTACGCGTCGCTGCCCCGTTACGCCCACGAGCTGTACGGCAGGAGCGCGCCGCCGCCCGCGACGGTGACGCGCCGCCTCGTCACCACGGGTACCGTGCTGCGCTGCGTTCCCGCGCGTCTGCGCTGGCAGTTGCCGCCCAAGCACATCCTGCGCGCCATGGCCCGGCTCGGCCCGGGCAGTCGCCCCGCGTCGTACAAAGTCGCCGGACAGGACGCCATACTGGACGGGCCGGGGAGGGCGCGACGACGCGACGGGGGCGACAGCACGAGATGCCAGAGTCGGGGGACACCAGGCTGATCCAGGGCCGGTACCAGCTGCTCGACCTCATCGGCCGCGGCGGCATGGGCGAGGTGTGGCGGGCCCGCGACGAAGCGCTCGGCCGCAGGGTCGCCGTCAAGTGCCTCAAGCCGCTCGGGCCCCAGCACGACGCGGCGTTCACCCGTGTCCTGCGCGAGCGCTTCCGGCGCGAGGCCCGGGTCGCGGCCGGGCTCCAGCACCGCGGCATCACCGTCGTGCACGACTTCGGCGAGTGCGACGGCGTCCTGTTCCTGGTGATGGAGCTCCTCGAAGGCCGCAACCTCAGCCAGCTCCTGGACGACAACCCGCGGCACCCGCTGCCCGTCGCCGACGTCGTGGACATCGCCGACCAGGTCGCGTCCGCTCTCGCCTACACGCACGAACAGGGCATCGTGCACCGCGACTTGAAGCCCGCGAACATCATGCGGCTGCTCGACGGCACCGTGAAGATCTGCGACTTCGGCATCGCCCGGCTCGGCGCCGACATCGGCTTCACCTCGCGCCTGACCAACACCAACATCGCCATGGGCACCCCGCACTACATGTCGCCCGAGCAGATCAGCGGCGCCGAGGTCGACCAGCGCAGCGACCTGTACTCCTTCGGCTGCGTCCTGTACGAACTGGCCACCGGCGCCCCGCCGTTCGACCTCGACGACGCGTGGGCGATCCTCGTCGGCCACCGCGACACCGAGCCCGAGCCACCGCGCCGCCGCCGCGGCGAACTCCCCGAGTTCTTCGACCGGATCGTCCTCGACCTGCTCGCCAAACACCCCGACCAGCGGCCCGGCGACGCCCGCGAACTGGGCCGCCGCATCGCCGCGGGCCGCGGCGGCAAGGCGACCCGCCCCACCTACGTCCCCACCGTCGTCAGCCCGCCCCTGCGCCGCACCCAGCACCCGCCCCCCGAGCGGCCCACGGGGCGGCCCGTGCCCGGCAGGTCCGAACCGTCCCTGCCGTCGTGGACGCGCGGGATGACCACCGGCCACAAGGCGACCGGCGCGGGCCCCCTGCGCCTGACCCCGCCCGACGCGGCCGCGGGCCTCACCGGCGAGTGGATCCCGCGCGCCACCGGGCGCCCCACCGGCGAGCCGCGGCCCCGGTCCACCCCGTCGCCGGACGTGCTCGCGACCCTCGTCAGCCGCCACAACGCGGGCCTGAGCCTCGGCCGCCTCGGCCGCTGGGCGGAGGCGGGCGAGGTGCACCGCGCCGTCGCCGCCGAGCGCGAGCACGTCCTCGGGCCCGACCACCCCGACACCCTCGCCAGCCGCTACGAGGTCGGGTTCACGCTCAGCCGCACCGGGCGGCCCGCCGACGCCCTGCGCGAGTACACCCGCGTCGCCGAGGGCCGCGAGCGCGCCCTCGGCGACGAACACGCGGACACGCTCGCCGTCCGCCAGGAGACGGCGTACGTGCTGGGCCAGCTCGGCCGGCACTTCGAGGCCCACCAGGTGTACACCTCGGTGCTCGCCGTGCGGGAGCGCACCGCGGGCCCCGACCACCCCGACACCCTGCGCTGCCGCCACAACCTGGCGTTCAACCTCAGCCGCCTGGGCCGCCTCGAGGACTCCTACCGGCTGGCCCGCGACGTCGCGGCGGCCCGCGCCCGCGTCCTCGGCCCCACCCACCCCGACACCCTCGTCACCCGCTACGAAGTCGCCTACACCCTCGGCCAGTTGGGCCGCTGGCCGGAGGCGCTGCACACCTACCGCGAGGTTGCCGAGGCCCGCGCCGGTGCCCTCGGCGCCGACCACCCCGACACGCTCGCCGCGCGCTACGAGGTCGGCATCAGCCTCGGCCGCCTCGGCCGCAGCGCCGAGGCCCTGGAGCTCTACCGCTCCCTCATCGAGGACCGCGCCCGCGTCAACGGCCCCGCCGACCCCGAGACCCTGCGCGCCCGGCACGGCCTCGGCGTCAACCTCGGCCGCCAGGGCCGCTGGGAAGAGGCGCTCGCCGAGGCCCGCGACGTGTGCGCCGTGCGCGAGCGCGTCCTCGGCGCGGACCACCCCGACACCCTCGTCAGCCGCCGCGAGATCGCCGTCGGCCTCGGCTGGCTCGGCCGCTGGGCGGACGCGCTGACGGCCTACCGCCACGTGGCCGCGGCCCGCGAGCGGGTCCTCGGCGCCGACCACCCCGACACCCTCGCCAGCCGCAACGACGAGGCCCACTGCCTGGAGCAGCTCGGGCGCGGCGCGGAGGCGGTGGCGCTCTACCGCAGGGTGGCGGCGCTGCGCCAGCAGCGCGCGACGGGCGGCCACTGACCCACCGGGAGCCCCGGTGGCCCCGCGCGCCCGAGGCGCACGCCGCGCGAAACGCCTCCCCGCCCCGCGAAACGCCCCCTCGAAAACTGATCCGTGCTACGAAGAGGCATGCGACCCAGCTATGACGCCGTCGTGATCGGCGGCGGCCACAACGCGCTGGTGGCGGCCGCCTACCTCGCCCGCGCGGGCCGGTCCGTGCTGCTCCTCGAGCGCCTGGGCCGACCGGGCGGCGCCGCCGTGTCCACCCGCCCCTTCCCCGGCCTCGACGCCCGGCTCTCCCGCTACTCGTACCTGGTGAGCCTGCTGCCCAGGAAGATCGTGCGCGATCTGGACCTGGACTTCCGAGTCCGCACCCGCTCCGTGTCCTCGTACACGCCGACCGTCCGCGACGGACGTCCCACCGGGCTCCTGGTGGGCCGCGGCGAGTCCCGGACACGGGCCTCCTTCGCCCGGCTGACCGGCGACGACCGGGCGTACGAGGCCTGGCGCGACTTCTACGCGCTGACCGCCCACGCGGCCCGGCGGATCTTTCCGACACTCACGGAACCGCTGCCCGACAAGGCGGAGCTGCGGCGCCTGGTCGACGACGACACCGTCTGGCGCACCCTGTTCGAGGAGCCGATCGGCCGGGCCGTCGAGGCCCGCTTCACCGACGACCTGGTGCGCGGCGTCGTCCTCACCGACGCCCTGATCGGCACGTTCGCCGACGCCCACGACCCGGACCTGCGGCAGAACCGCTGCTTCCTCTACCACGTCATCGGCGGCGGCACCGGCGACTGGAACGTCCCCGTCGGCGGCATGGGCACGCTCACCCGCGCCCTGGCCGACCGCGCCCTGGCCGCGGGCGCCGAACTGCTCACCGGCCATGACGTCACGCGCGTCGAGACCGACGGCCTGCGCGCCGAGGTGTCCTACCGCACCGCGGACGGCGACGGCACGGTCGCCGCCCGGCACGTGCTCGTCGGCACCTCCCCGCACGAACTCGCCGCCCTCACCGGGCAGCCGCCGCCCCCGCCCGCCGAAGGGGCCCAGCTCAAGGTCAACATGGTGCTCAAGCGGCTGCCCAAGCTCCGCGACCCCTCCGTCGACCCCCGCGATGCCTTCGCCGGGACCTTCCACATCGCCGAGGGCTACGAGGAGTTGGCGCGGGCCCACGCCGAGGCCGCGGGCGGCGCGCTGCCCGCGGCGCCGCCCTCCGAGATCTACTGCCACTCCCTGACCGACCCCACGATCCTCGGCCCCGACCTGGTCGAGGGCGGCTACCACACCCTGACCCTGTTCGGCCTGCACACCCCGGCCCGCCTGTTCACCGAGGCCACCAACGCCACGGCCCGCGACGCGCTCCTGACCGCCACGCTCGCCCAGCTCGACGCGCACCTGGCCGAGCCCATCGCCGACTGCCTGGCCACGGACGCGGACGGCCGCCCCTGCGTCGAGGCGAAGACCCCCCTGGACCTGGAGCGCGAGCTGCGCCTGCCCGGCGGCAACATCTTCCACGGTGACCTCTCCTTCCCGTACGCCGACGACGTCGAAGGGCACGAGGACCGCTGGGGCGTGGCCACCGCCCACCCGAACGTCCACCTCTGCGGCGCGGGCGCCCGTCGCGGCGGCGGCGTCAGCGGCATCGCGGGGCACAACGCCGCGATGGCGGTCCTGGAGAGCTGATCGGCGGCTGGAGCGCTGATCGGCGGCGATCGGCGCTGGTGTACGGTCGGTCCCGGTCGGCGCGGGGCCGGGAGGAGCGCCCCACGCGTGTGTGAAGGAAACGAGAGGTGCTCACCATGGCTGCCCGACGAGACGGCCGCCGCGCGGACACACCGACCTTCACCGAACAGGCCCGCCGCCGCCAGCTCATCGAGTGCACGATCGACCTGATCTCCACCAAGGGCTACCCGTCGACGTCCCTCTCGGCCATCGCCGAGCAGGCGGGCTTGTCCAAGGCCGCGGTCCTCTACCACTTCGCCTCCAAGGACAACCTCACCCGGGCCGCGCTGGCCCACGTTCTGGAGGAGTTCACCGCGTACGTCGGCGAGCGGGTCGCGGCCGCGCCGGAGCCGCGTGCCGCCGTGGTCGCCTACGTCCGCGCCATGGTCGGCTACCAGCGGGAGAACCGCCGCCACGTCCGCGTCATCACCGAGATGCTCCTCGACGACCACGGCGGCACCCGCCTGAAGAACCCCGGAAGCCACGACACCGCCGGCCGCTGGCAGGCCCTCGCGGACCTGCTCGCCGCAGGCCAGGAGGCCGGGCACTTCCGGCCGTTCGACCCCACCACGACCTCCCTGGCCGTCGGCGGCGCCATCGACGGCGTCATCAGCCACTGGCTGGCCCACCCGGACCTCGACCTGAACGCGGCGGAGGACGAACTGGTGACCTTCACCCTGCACGCGATCGACCGACGCTGACCCGGCCGAGGAAGCGGGCCGCGCTCGCCGGAGCCCGGCGGCGCGCGCTCCTACCCGCCCTGGCCCATGGCCTCGCGTACGGCGTCACGGGTGCGGTCGACGAGTGCCGGGAGGGGGCTCTCGTTCCGGGGAGCCAGGGCCCACGCGGCCCGCACCCCGGCCGCCATGGCGGTGAGACGGCCGGGCGGGGTGTGCCGCAGGACGTGCGGGAACTCGTACCGCTCCTCGGCGCGGGCGTGCCGCGTCACCTCGGTGCGCAGCAGGGCGAGGGCGGGCAGGAACGCCGGGTCGTCCGGGGCCACGCCGTCGAGGCGGGAGAGCAGCTCCTTGGCCTCCTTCTCCTCCGTGAGCCGCTCCCGCACGATGTCGCGGCCGCCCGTGAACACCGCGCGGGCGAAGGGGTGCAGGACCTCCTCCTCGGCCGTCTCGTGCACCGCGAGCAGCCGCACGAGACGGCGGAAGGCGGCGCGCCGCTCGGCGCCCGCGGCCCGTTCCACCGCGTCGAACAGCGTGCGGATGTCCCCGTGCTGCCGCAGGAGAAGCGTGACGACGTCTCCGTCGCCCTCGGGCGTGTCAGACATGGCGGCCCCTCACCCGCGAGGCGGTGTCGGAGCGGTCGCCGGGCTGTGAGCGGTACGCGCGCCCGAACAGGTCGGCGTGCTGGGCCATGACGCGCTCGCTCGGCGGCTCCTCGCCGCCGTGGATCCGCTCCTGCATGCCCTGGAACCGCTCGTGCGCGTCCCGCACGTAGCCGGTGCCCAGCGTGGTCAGGTCGATCTCCGTGGCGAGGAGATCGCGCACGTACTCCTTGTTGGGCTCGAAGGTCAAGGGGGCCGGGAGCTCGGGCGCGAGGATCTCCTGAGGGTCGCGTCCGTCGTGACGGCGCATCAGGTCACAGGCGATGCGCAGGTGCTCCAACTCCATGTTCAAGTGCAGCTCCCAGACGGCCTTCACCTTGGGGTCGGTCTCCTGCTCCATGAAGGAGTGGTAGAGGTAGCACTCGTTGTACTCGTGGGTGACGAGCTGCTCCCACCAGGTCTCGCCGGGGTCGAGGAGGGACTCGTAGTGGGTGACGTGCTCCTCCTCGACGAGCGCGATCTCCTGGTAGAGCTGGCGCGCGATCGGCTCCATGTACTGCGGGCCGACGTTCATGTAGAAGTTCATGGTCTGCTGCTCGGCGGACAGGACGGTCAGCGCGTGCAGCTTGGACAGCGGCTGCGCGGTGGCGCGGTCGTACGGCGCGCGGACGTTGTCCGCGGGATGCCGGTGGTGCAGCTCGGTGGGGCGGCCCGGCATGACCTCGGTGAGCTGCCCGACGATCGCTTCGGCCTTGCGGTGCTCGATCATCTCGTAGAGGTTCGCGTACCGGAACAGGTGGTCGAAGTCCTCCAGGACGCCGAACCGGTACGCCTGCCGCAGAGCCGGATCCGGCTCCGACCGGGCCACCCAGGCGGTGAGGTCCACGGCGACCTGCTCGTACGCGATGGTCGTCTCCAGGACCGAGGCGAGCCCCGGCAGGAGCCAGTTGACGGCCTTCTGCTGCTGTTGCTCGACGTACCGGACCTCGGCGAGGAGGCGCCGCACCTCCGGGTCGGGGCAGTGGCGGGCGAAGTGATGGCTGAAGAGCGCCGCTTCGACCTCGATGCCGTTCATCGTGATGATGCGGCACCGGGTGTACGGATCGCAGCGGTCGGGGTCGATCGGTTCCACGTTCAGTTCGCGCCAGGAGCGTATCTGGCGGTCCAGCGGGATGCCTCGTTGTTCCAGGGGGTTCAGGGTCATCGGGGACTCCTCGGCTTCGCCGTGCCGGACAAGGCCGGCGCCGGGTACCCGGGGCCCGATGGGCGAAACGACGGGCCGGTGCCGGTCGGCCACGCGCCTAGGACGCTCAGCCGCGCGGGGAGAGGAGGCCCTCCACCACCAGGCGCGCCCGGTGCGCGGCGTCGGGGTCGCCCACGCGCAGCGCGGTGTTCGTCGCCGTGAGGACCGCGTCGATCTGGAAGGCCGTCAGCTCGGCGTCCAGGGCCGGGACCTCACCGGCGCCGACGGCGTGGCGCAGCTCGTCGGCGAGCAGGGTCAGCCACTCCCGGTGGTGGCTGAACAGGGCGTCGTGGACCGGCCCGGGGCGGCTGTCGAAGTCGGGCCGGTTCGCCGCCCAGAAGCAGCCGCCGGTGAACAGCGGCGCGCTCGCGTACACGAGCCACCGGTCGAGGAGCGCACGCAACCGGTCGGCGCCGTGCGGCGCGTCCGCGGCGGGCCGCACCACCGCGTCGACGAACGCTTCGCGGGCCGCGCCCACGGCGGCGAGCTGGAGCTTCTCCTTGGACCCGAAGAGCGTGGCGACGCCGCTCTTGCTGAGGCCCAGGTCGGTGGCGAGACGCCCGATGCTCAGGCCGTTGAGCCCGTCGAGGGATGCCACGTCGACGGCGTGCCGGGCGACGGCCCGGCGGGTGCGGGAGCCGCGCAGGAGCCGCCGGTCGGTCGTCCCCGCGTTCTCCGAGGCAGCGTTCTCGGCCTGCGCGGTGGGGGAGGGCGCGGGGCGCTCGGGCTCGTTCATGACGGCATCCTCGCACGTCTTGTCATAGAAGTACGAACGATCGTACGGTCTTTCAATGACAACCACCGCAAGCGCCCCGGACGCTCTCACCGAAGAGTCCGATCCCTTCTGCCTGGCCCCGGGCCGCGCCGCCCAGCTGCTGTCCCGCGCGCCCTGGTGCCGTTTCGCCGCGGTCGGCGACAGCCTCGCCGCCGGGACCGGCGACCCGAGCCCGGGATACGCGTCCCTGGGATGGCCCGACCGGTTCGCCGACGTCCTGCGCCGCGTGCGGCCCCGCCTGGAGTACCTCAACACCGCGGAGGTCGGGGCGACGTCGGGCCGGACGTTCGCCCGGCAGATGGACCGCCTCGACGCCTTCGGCCCGGACCTGGTCCATGTGGCGTGCGGCGCGAACGACCTGTTCCGGAGGGACTTCGACGTCGCCGCCGTCGAGCGGTCCGTGCGCCGCGTCCACGAGCGCGCCGCCGCGACCGGTGCCCAACTGACCACCTTCACCTTGGGCAGGGCGTTCCAGGTCCCGGCGATCCCCGACTGGGGAGACCGGATCCACGCGCTCAACGCCCTCGTACGGGACGTGGCCCGCGCGCACGACGCCGTGCTCGTCGACATGTGGGACCACCCGGTCAACGCCCGCCCCGGACTCGTCAGCGCGGATCGCATCCACTTCGCCGCCGTGGGCCAGGCCGTCCTGGCGGCGGAGCTCGTCCGGGCGCTCGCGGAGCGCCTCGCCGGTCGCGACCTGCCGTGACGGCATGTCGGCCTGCGTCGGCCGCGGCGCGGGCGCACGCTGGAGGCATGACAGCAGAGATAGTGGTGCACCGCGCGTCCCCGTCCGGCGGTCGACGGGTGGACGTGCACGGGGAGAACGTCGGCGTCGCCCACAGCGTGGCGGACGTGACCGAGTTCCTGCGGCGCGCGGGCCTGGACCTCGACCCGGTGGAGGTCGCCGTGTCACCGCTGATCGAGTGGCGCGGGGGCGGGCCTGAGGGGTGGGGGCAGGGGAGCGGTGGCAGCCAGGAGGCGCCGCCGGGGTGAGGGCGCGGCGCCGCCGCGGTCCACCGTTCGCGCGGGACGCGCCGCGAAGCGCCATGAAGCAGGGCCATATGACGACACGTCATATGGCCCTGCCGCGTTTGTGGCGCGCGTTCGCCTCGTGCGAGGTCGTACGGCGTGAAGATCACTTGCGCACTCCGCCGATTAGTAGTTAGGTTAGCCTTACCTGAGCGAGCGGGGGAGTATGTGTGGATTGCGGGGGTTTCAGGGCTGGTCGCCTTAGGTATGGGGGCGGCTGCGGCGTCTCGGCGCGGTGTGGATCCGCCGGATCCGGCCAACGTGCTGGCGTGACGTCGTCCGGGGGTGGGTCACGGTGGCCGCGCGTCGACCGTGTCCGTGGTCCGGCAGGGGTGCCGCCCCTGGCAACTCCCGTTCCCTCCCGCGTACTTGCCGCCCGGTGCGGCACCCCGCAGAGCCCGCTCGCCGACGGCGGCGCGACCGCGCACGCCCGAGAAAGGAAACGCTGACGTGTCCCTCCCTCCCGTACCGGTGCGCCGGGTCGCCGGACCCGGCGGTGAACCGGCGGCGACCACGGCCGAGTTCCGTACGTCGGCGCCGGTACGGGCCGTCGGCGTGCCGGGGCGGTGGCGGTGATCGCCGTGCGCGGCGGGCGGCGCACCCCCTCCGTGCCGCCCGCCGCGACGCCCCGCCTCCCTCGGCCGCCAGGCCGCCCACCCCGTGCCGACCGCGCCGTCGGCCCCGATGTCCCCAGGAGTCACTCGATGCCCCAGACCCTGTCGCCCGAGAGGATCCGCGCCGACGTCGCGGAGCTGCTCGACTGCGACCCCGCCGAGATCGCGCCCGACGACAACCTGATGGACCACGGTCTGGACTCGGTGCGCATCATGACCCTCATCGAGCGCTGGCGCGCCGCGGGCGCGGCCGCCGTCGAGTTCCCCGACCTGGCCGAGCGGCCCGAACTCGGCCACTGGACCGCGCTGTTGACCGGTGGCGCCGCATGACGCTCAAGGACCACAGGGACCGGCATCTGGAACGCATCGCGGAGGTCAGGGCGGGCCGCCACGCCGAGAAGGTGGGCTACCCGATCCGCGTCCGGGAGACCGAGGTCGTCCGCACAGCCATGGTCGGCACCGGCCTGCTGCGGCTCACCCTGGGCGGGCCGGGCGCCGCCGGGTTCGAGGCCCACTCCCCGGACGAGCACGTGAAGCTGCTCTTCCCGGAGCCGGACGGCACGCTGCGCCTTCCCGAGCCGGACGGGTCGATGCTGCGCTGGCCGCGCCCCTCGCCCACCTCGCGCGAGTACACCGTGCGCCGCTACGACCCCGACGCGGGCGAGATCGACATCGACATCGTCCCGCACGCGGGCGGCCTCGCGTCGGACTGGGCCCACGCGGTCGAGCCGGGCGCCGTCGTGCACGTCGCGGGCCCGCCCGGCGGACTGATCGTCCCGCACGCCTACGACCGCTATCTGTTCGCGGGCGACATCACCGCGCTGCCCGCGATCGCCCGCTGGCTGGAGGAGCTGCCCCGGGGCGCGCGCGGCTGGGCCTTCGTCGAAGTCGCCGACGCCGCACAGGAGATCGACCTGGCCGCGCCCGAGGGCGTCGAGGTGCGCTGGCTGCACCGCGGCGACCGACCGCCGGGCAGCGGCGACGCCCTGGCACGGGCCGTGACCGAGGTGACCGTGCCCGAGGGCGAACGGATCTACGTATGGGTCGCGGGCGAGGCCGGGCAGATCAAGCCGCTGCGCCGCTGGGTGCGCGACGAACTGCGCCTGGACAAGGCCGACCACGACATCACCGGCTACTGGAAGCGCGGCGTCGCCGACTTCGACGACGAGCACGACCACTGACCGTTCCCTCCCCCCCATCGCCGCCTCACGAGGCGGCCTCCCCGAAAGAGCAAGGAGCTCCACATGTCGATACGCAGATCGTCGGGCCTGGTCGGCGCCGTCGCGCTGGGCCTGGTCCTGACCGGATGCGGGTCGTCCAAGGACGGGTCGGACGCGTCGGACAAGGGCAAGACCCGGGTGTTCGCCGCGGACAACGGCAAGATCAAGATCCCGGTCGAGCCGAAGCGCGTGGTCGCCACCGGCTACGCCGTGCCCGTCATGATCGAGGCCCAGGCGCCGCTGGTCGGCATCTCGTCGTGGAAGCGCGGCGAGCCCATGATGAGCAAGAAGGACCTGGCCACCTACAAGAAGGTGCCCAAGGTCGCGGGCGAGCAGGCGACCGAGACCAACTACGAGGCCATCGCCGAGGCCGAGCCCGACCTGATCGTCATCGGCGTCCCCGCCCCGGTCCTCGGCGACATCGACGTCAAGCGCCTGGAGTCCATCGCCCCGGTCGTGGCGATCGGCCCGACCGTGCCGTCCGCGTGGCGCGAGCTGTCCCGCAAGCAGGCCGACGCCGCGGGCTCCCTCAAGCAGTTCGACTCCCTCCAGTCCAAGTACGAGGCCAAGGCCGCCGAGCTGAAGAAGAAGTACAAGAACGTGCTGCCCCAGCTCAAGCTGGGCCACGTCGGCGCCTACGGCGAGTCCGCCAAGGGCACCTTCCAGCGCGAGTTCGGCCGCTCCTGGGGCACCAACATCGCCGAGGACATCGGCGCCACGTACTACGGCAAGGTCAAGAAGGCCGGGCCCGGCTCCCGCGCGGTCAGCGAGTACCCCTCCATCGAGGAGCTCCCGGCCTCGCTGCGCGACGCCGACGCCATCACGTACTCGGTGATGGCCGACGGCAGCGTCCCGAAGTCGGTCCAGTACGTCATGGACTCGAAGCTGTGGAAGAACCTCCCCGCCGTCAAGGCGAAGAAGACCTTCCCGATCCGCTACACCGAGGCCGCGACCTACGGACAGGCCATGCAGACCCTGGACGCGATCGACGAGTCGTTCGCTCCGCTCCTGAAGCGGTGACCGTCGCGGGCCGCGCGTCCGGAGCGGCATCCACCGGCCGGAAGACGGCACCCGCCGAGCGGGGCGCGCAGCGGATCGGGCTGCTCGTCGGCGGCCTGGTGCTGCTCGCGGCCGTCGCCGTGCTGAGCATCGGCGTCGGCGCCCGCTCGGTGCCGCCCACGGAGGTCGTACGGGCGCTGTTCGACTTCCAGGGCACCGACGACCACCTGGTCGTGCGGGACGTCCGGGCGCCCCGCGCGCTGCTCGCCGTCGCGGTGGGCGCCGCCCTCGCGGTGGCGGGCGCGCTGATCCAGACGCTGGCCCGCAACCCCCTGGCCGAGCCCGGCATCCTCGGTGTCACCGCGGGCGCCGGGTTCGCCATCACCATCGGCTCCGCGCTCGGTCTGGCCGGCGGACAGGCGGGCGAACTGGGCTTCGCCGTCACGGGGTCCGTGCTCGCGGCCCTGCTCGTCGCCGCCGTCGGACGGCACTCACCGCTGCGCCTGGTGCTCGCGGGCGTCGCCCTGACCGCGGTCCTCAACGGCGTCGCCCTCGGCCTGCGCCTGATCCTCCCGGACGCCTTCGACACCTACCGCTTCTGGTCGGTCGGCTCGCTCGCGGGCCGTGAACAGGCGCCGCTGGCATGGCCGTTGACCGCGATCGCGGTGTGTCTGATCGGCGCGCTGCTGCTGAGCCGGGCGCTGAACGTCCTGAGCCTCGGCGAGAGCGTGGCGCACACCCTGGGCGCGAGCGTGGTCCGCGTGCGGGCCGCCGCCCTCGTGCTGATCACCGTGCTCAGCGGGGCGGCCACGGCGGTGGCCGGGCCGATCCTGTTCGTCGGCCTGATCGTGCCGCAACTGGTCCGCAAGCCCGCCGGGGGCTCCGTGCCGTGGCTGATCCTCTACACGATGGTCCTCGGCCCGATCCTGCTCCTCGTCGCCGACATGGGCTCGCGCGTCCTGCTGCCCACCGGCGAGGTGCCGGTGGCCATCGTGACCGCGTTCCTCGGCGGACCCATGCTGATCTGGGCGGTCCGCCGCCACGGGGCGGGGGCACTGTGAACACGTCGGACACGACCGCCGAACGCACCCGGCGGACCAGCGCCGTGAGCGCGCTCGGACTGCGGGTCGAACGCCGCACGGTGGTGCTCGTCGCGGTCATGACCACCCTGATCCTGGCCCTCGGCCTGTTGGGCCTGTGCTACGGCGCGTCCTGGAAGACCCCCAGGGAGGTGTTCGCCGCGCTCAGCGGGGCCGAGCCCTCCGTGGTGATCCAGGACTGGCGGCTGCCGCGGGTGCTTGCCGCCCTCGTCTTCGGCGCCGCGCTCGGCGTGGCCGGGGCCCTCTTCCAGAACCTCACCCGCAACCCCATGGGCAGCCCGGACGTGATCGGCCTCGACGCGGGTGCCTACACCGGCGCCCTGGTCGCCCTCACCGTCCTCTCGGGCACCTCCGCGCAACTGGCCGTCGGCTCGGTGCTCGGCGGTCTCGTCGTCGCCGCCGTGATCTACCTCCTCGCGTACGACCGGGGCTTCTCCGGGCTGCGCCTCGTGGTGATCGGCGTCGCCGTCAACGCCATGGTGACCGCGCTCAACTCGTGGATCGTGCTGCGCGCCGAGCTGGAGGTCGCCATCGCCGCCGTCGGCTGGAGCGCGGGCTCCCTCAACGACGTGGGCTGGGAGGACGTGGGCATCCCCTTCGCGGTCATCGGCGTCCTGCTGGCCCTGATCGTCACGCGGGCGCACGCCATGCACCAGGCGTCGCTCGGTGACGCCGTCGCCGTGACCACGGGGGTCGGACTCGACCGGCTGCGGCTCCTCATGGTCGTCGTGGGCGTCGGCTGCACGGCCACGGTGACCGCGGTCGCCGGTCCGATCGCGTTCATCGCCCTGGCCGCCCCGCAGATCGGCCGCAGGCTCGCGGGCGCGCCCGGTGTCCCGCTGCTGCCCGCCGCGCTGACCGGCGCGGTCCTGCTGCAGGGCGCGGACCTGATCGCCCAGATGCTCCTCGCACCCGTCTCCCTGCCGGTCGGAGTGGTGAGCACCGCGATCGGCGGCTGCTATCTGATCTGGCTGCTTACCAAGGAGGTGAGGCGCGCGTGACCGCACGCCTGACCGCGCGGGACATCACCCTGCGCTACGGAGACCGCGTGGTCTCCACCCGGCTGAGCCTCGACGTCCCCGACGGCGCGTTCACCGCCATCGTCGGCCCCAACGCCTGCGGGAAGTCCACCCTGCTCCGGGCCCTCGTACGTCTCCTGCGCCCCGACTCCGGGCACGTCGAGCTCGACGGCCGCGAGGTCGGCGGCTACGCCCCGAAGACCCTGGCCAAGCAGCTCGGCTTCCTGCCGCAGGACCCGCTGGCCCCCGAGGACATCAAGGCCCGCCAGCTGGTGGCCCGGGGACGCTTCCCGCACCAGTCGCTCCTGGCCCTGTGGTCGCCCCGGGACGAGGAGGCCGTCACCGCGGCCATGGCCGCCGCGGGCGTCGCCGACCTGGCCGACCGGCCGGTGCAGGAGCTGTCCGGCGGCCAGCGCCAACGGGTCTGGATGGCCATGGTGCTCGCCCAGGAGACCCCGTACCTGCTGCTCGACGAACCGACGTCCTTCCTGGACATCACCCACCAGTACCAACTGCTCGGCCTGCTGGCCCGGTTGCGCGACGAGGGCCGCACGGTCATCGCCGTCCTGCACGACATCAACCAGGCGTGCCGCTTCGCCGACCACCTGGTCGCCATGAAGGACGGCCGGGTGGTCGCCGAGGGCGAGCCCGGCGCCGTCGTGGACGCCGCGCTGATCAAGGACGTGTTCGACCTGCCGAGCATCATCGTCCCCGACCCCGTGACGGACACGCCGATGGTCGTCCCCACACTGCAAGGAGAGTGAATTGAGCACCGCACGCGTGTCCTCGGACGGGCTGCTCGACCTGACGAGGGCCCAGCTGGGCATCTGGAACGCCCAGCGCCTCGAACCGGACTCGCCGTACTACGTGGTCGGCGACGTCGTGGAGATATCCGGCGACGCACCGGTCGACGTGGACGCCGTGGTCGAGGCGGTCCGCGCCACCACCGAGGAGGCCGAGACGCTGCGGCTGCGGGTGCGCGAGACGCCGGACGGGCCGCGGCAGTCGATCAGCGACGAGCCGGTCCCGGCGCCCGAGGTGGTCGACGTCAGCGGCGCGGCCGACCCCGCGGCCGCGGCGGCCGCGCTCGTCGACGCCGAGCGCGCGCGGGCGGGCGAGACGTGTCGGGGCATGGTGGAACGCACGCTCTGTTCACGCGTCGTCATCAAGCTCTCCGACCGCGAGGTCTGGTTCACCCAGCTCGGCCACCACCTGGTCTTCGACGGCTACACCGCCGCGATGCTCGCCCGGCGCACCGCCGCCCGCTACACCGCCCTGGTGCGCGGCACCGAGCCGCCCGGGGCGACCTTCGGTTCCTTCGCCGACCTCGTCGCCGCCGACCGGGCCTACCGGGACGGCGACCGGGCCGCCGAGGACCGCGCGTACTGGGTCGAGCGGTTCACCCCGCTGCCCGACCTCGGCGACGCCGACACCGCCGCGGGCCCGCCCGAGCGCACCCTGACCGCCCGCGCCGTCGTCCCGGCCGACCAGGTCGCCCGGCTGCGCGCCTTCGCCGACGAGGCGGGCGTCACCTGGGGCGAGGCGCTGATCGCCGGATACGCGGCGTTCCTGCACCGCATGCTGGGCCGCACCGACGTGGTGTTCGCGCTGCCCCTGATGTGCCGCACCGGCTCGACCGAACTGCGCACCCCCGCCATGGCGGTGAACGTCCTGCCGCTGCGGGTGACCGTGCGCCCCGGCGACGGCCTCGGCGAGCTGAGCCGCGCGGTCGCCGCCGCGATGAAGGAGATGCGCGACCACCAGCGCTACCGCGGCGAGGACCTGCCCCGCGACCTCGGCGTGCCCGGCGCGGGCGCGCTCCTGCACGGACGCGGCATCAACCTCAAGGCGTTCGACCTCACCCTCGACTTCGCCGGGTCCACCGGAGTGATGCGCAACGTCGCGGGCGGCCCGCCGGAGGACATGGGCCTGAGCGTCCTGCCCACCCGCGACGGCGGCCTCCTGCTCGGCTTCGAGGTCGACGCCCGCACCAACGACCAGGCCACGGTCGACGGCAAGCTGACCGGCCTGCGGACCCTGCTCGCCGGGCTCACCGACGGCCTGCCCGTCGGGCGGATCGCCCTGACCGACGACGTGGACCGCCTCCTCGCCGACTGGGCGCCGCCCGCCCTGCCCGGCACGCCGGTGGACGTGCCCACCGCCTTCGCCGCCATGGCCGCGGCCGACCCCGCGCACACCGCCCTGGTGTGCGGCGCCGAGCACCTCACCGCCGGGGACCTGGCGGGCCGGGTGCACCGCGTCGCCCGCGCGCTGCGGGCCCGCGGGATCGGGCCCGACGACCTCGTGGCCCTGGCCCTGCCGCGCTCCGCGGACCTGGTGGTCGCGCTGCTCGCGGTCCTCGACGCGGGCGCCGCCTTCCAGCCCCTGGACGCCGCGCACCCCGTCGAGCGGCTGCGCGAACTGATCGACGACACCCGCCCCGCCCTCGTCCTCACCGACGGCACGCTCGACGGACTGCCCTGGACCACCCTGCTCCAGGAGGCCGTCGGCCTGTCCGACGCGCCGCTGCGGGACGACGAGTTGGCGGCGCCCCGCCACCCCGAGCACCTCGCCTACGTCATCCACACCTCCGGGTCGACCGGCCGCCCCAAGGGCGTCCTCGGCCGGGCCGGCGGCCTCGCCGCGCTCCTGCACCACCAGCGGACGACGGTCGTCGCCGAGGCCGAAGGGGCCACGGGCAGACGGCTGCGCGTCGCCCACACCTACTCCTTCGCCTTCGACTCCGCCTTCGACCACCTGGTGTGGCTGCTGTGCGGGCACGCCCTGCACGTCTACGACGCCGAGACCGCGCGCGACGCCGACGCCCTGCTCGCCGCGTACGCCCGCGACGGCATCGACGTCGTGGACACCACGCCGTCGATGGCCGCGCCGCTGGTCGACAGCGGCCTGCTCGACCTGCGCCCGACGCTCCTCGTCCTCGGCGGCGAGGCCACCCCGCCCGCCCTGTGGCAGCGGGTCGCCGCCTCGGGGATCACCGCGCGCAACATGTACGGTCCCACCGAGGCGACCGTGGACGCCACCACCGCCCGGATCTCGGGCGAGGAGCCCACGATCGGCCACCCGCTCGCCGGCACCCGGATCCTGCTGCTCGACCACGCGCTGCAGCCGGTGCCGCACGGTACCGTGGGCGAGCTGTACCTGGCGGGACCGCACCTGGCCCGCGGCTACCTCAGCAGGCCCGGGGCGAGCGCCGAGCGTTTCGTCGCCGACCCGTTCGGCGCGCCGGGGCAGCGGATGTACCGCACCGGCGACCAGGGCCGCTGGGTGCCCGGGCGCGGCCTGGAGTACCTGGGCCGCGGCGACGGACAGCTCAAGATCCGTGGCCACCGGGTGGAGACCGGCGAGGTCGAGGCGGCGCTCGGCGCGGTGCCCGGCGTCACCGCGGCGGCCGCCGCGGTGCGCTCGTCCCGCCTGGTCGGCTACGTCGTGTCCGCCACGGCCACCGGCGACGCCGTGCGCGCCCACCTGGCCGAGCGGCTGCCCGAGCACATGGTGCCCGCGGCCGTGGTGGTCCTCGACGCCCTGCCCGTCACGCCCAACGGCAAGCTCGACCGCGCCGCCCTGCCCGCACCCGCAGCCACCGGCGGCGGCCGGGAGCCGCGCACCGAGCGGGAGCGGCTGCTGTGCGCCGTCCTCGCCGAGGTGTTCGACGTCGAACGCGTCGGCGTGGACGACGACTTCTTCGCCCTCGGCGGTGACAGCATCACCGCCATCACCGTCAGCAGCCGACTGCGGGCCAAGGGCTTCGAGCTGCGACCCCGCGATCTGCTGGCGCGGCGCAGCTTCGCCGCCCTGGCCGCCTCGGCCGCCGCGGTCGACGACGGCGCCCGGATCCCGGACGACCCGACCGGGCCCGTGCCCGCGCCGCCGATCGTGCGCGGCCTGCTCGACCCGCACCCGGACGTCGACACCGTCGCCGGATACGCCCAGTGGACCGCCCTGCGCGTCGGCGACCTCGCCCACAAGGACCTGGCCCGAGGCGTCCAGACCGTACTCGACCACCACGACGCGCTGCGGCTGCGCGCGGACGACGTCCTGGAGGTGCTGCCCCGCGGTGCGGTGCGTGCCGTCGTCAACGAGGTGCACGGCGAGGACGTGACCGCCCTTGCCGAGCGCCTCGCCGGCGAACTCGACCCGCGCTCCGGCGACTTGCTGCGCGCCACCCTGGTACGGACCGGCGACGGCACCCCGGACCGGCTGGTCCTCGTCGTCCACCACCTCGCCATGGACGGCGTGTCCTGGCGCGTCCTGCTGCCCGACCTGCACACGGCCTGCACCGGCGGCGCCCTCGCCCCGGCCGGCGCGTCCTGGCGGCGCCACGCCACGCTCCTCGCCGAGCAGGGCGCCTCCGGCGCGCGCCGCGGCGAACTCGACCACTGGCGCACCGCCCTCGACGCCGCGCCCCGCCTCGGGGCCCGGCCCCTGGACCAGCGGCGGGACACGGTCGCCACCGCCCACCGCTCGGTCACCGTGGCCTCGCCCGAGACCACCGACGCGCTCCTGACCACGCTGCCCGCGGCCTACCGCGCCGGTGTCGACGAGGTCCTCCTCGCCGCGCTCGTGCTGACCCTGCGCACCTGGGGCGTCAGCGGCGACGCGGTGACCGTGACGATGGAGGGCCACGGCCGCGAACACCTCGACCTGGCCCGCACGGTCGGCTGGTTCACCAGCGAGTACCCGGTGCGCGTGCCCGCGTCCGACGACGTGGGGCGGCTGCTGCGCGCCGCCAAGGAGGCCCGCCGCTCCGTCCCCGACGGCGGCGTCGGCTACGGCGTCCTGCGCCACCTCGACCCGCAGACGGGCCCCGAACTCGCGGCGACCCCGCCGCCGGACGTGCTCCTGAACTACCTGGGCCGCTTCGCCCAGCTGACCGGAACCGGCTGGCGTCTGCCGGAGCGGGACGCCTTCGCCGTCACCGAACCCGACGGCAAGGCCCTGGAGCAGGTCCTCGCCCTCAACTGCTTCGTCCACGAGGAGGGCGCACCGCGCCTGGCCGTCGAGTGGACCGCCGCGACCGAGGTGCTCCCCGCCGACGCCGTGACCGCCCTGCAGACGGCCTGGGCCGCCGCGCTCGACGCCCTCGCCGCGCACGCGCGCCACACCTCCGGCGGGCTCACCCCGTCCGACCTGCCGTTCGTCGACCTCGACCAGGACGCCATCGACGCCCTCGAACGCACCGGCCGCGTCGCCGATGTCCTGCCCGCGACACCGCTGCAACTCGGCCTGTCCTTCCACACGTTGGTCCGCGAGGAGCAGGACACCGACGTCTACGTCGTCCAGGCCGTGACGACCCTGGTCGGGGACCTCGACCCGGACCGGATGGCCGAGGCGGCGCGGGAGCTGCTGCGCCGCCACCCCGCGCTGCGGGCGTACCTCGGCACGGCCGGGGACGACGTGGTGCAGGTGATCCCCGCCGACGTCGCCCTGGACTGGCGGCAGGACGACCGGTTCGAGGACGCCGCCCGCGCCGAGCTCCAGCGGCCCTTCGACCCGGCGCGCCCGCCGCTGATCCGCTTCCTGCTGTCCCGCGTCGGCCCGCACGAGCACAAGCTGGTGATCACCAATCACCACGCCCTGCTCGACGGCTGGTCCATGCCGCTGGTCGGCCGCACCCTGCTCGCGATCTACGCCGAGCTGGGCGGCGGCCCGGCCGCGCAGGACGCCCCGCCGCTCTCGGAGTACTTCCGCTGGCTGGCCGGGCGGGACCACGAGGCGTCCCTGGCCGCGTGGCGCACCGCCCTCGAAGGCGTCGACGACGCGACGCGCCTCGCCCCGGCGAGCACCGTCACCGGCGTCGAGCGGCCCGGGCGCGTCAGCGTCGACCTCGGCCGGGAGTTCAGCGACCGCCTGCGCGCCTTCGCCCGCGCCCAGGGCGTCACCCTGACCACCGTGCTCCAGACGGCCTGGGGCCTGCTGCTCGGCAGGCTCACCGGGCGCCGCGACGTCGTGTTCGGCTGCCCGGTGTCCGGGCGGCCCGCCGAGGTCGACGGCGTCGAGTCGATGATCGGCCAGCTCGGCACCACCGTCCCGGTGCGCGTGGCCCACCCCCAGGACCGCACCGCGCGGGACCTCATGGCGGACGTGCACGCCCAGAGCGTGGCCCTCGCCGACCACCACCACGTCGGCCTGCCCGCGATCCAGCGCGCAGTGGGCGTCGGCGAACTGTTCGACACGATGCTGGTCATGGAGAACTTCCCGCTCTCCAGCCGCAAGCGCACCCCGCTCGCCCCCGGCCTCGACCTGGCCGGTGTGGACATCACCGACGCCACGCACTACGCGCTGACCGTCATCGTGATCCCCGACGACGCCCTCACCATCGGCCTGGGCTACCAGCCGAGCGCCTTCGCCGAGTCGACCGTGCGCGACTACGGCCGCTGGCTGCTCAACCTCCTGCGGGAGATCGTCGCCGACCCGGCGCGCCCCGCCGTCCGGCTGCCCGCCCTCGAGCCCGAGGAGCGGCAGCGGATGCTGCGCACCGGCACCGAGGTCGTCCCCGCCAAGGCCCGCGGCCACTGGCTGGAGGAGTTCGCCGCCTGGGTGCGCCACAAGCCCGACGCGGAGGCCCTGGTCTGCCGCGACCGCAGCCTCAGCTACGCCGAGCTCGACCGCGCGGCCAACCGCCTCGCCCACGCCCTGATCACCCGCGGCGTACGGCCCCAGGACCCGGTCGCCGTGCTGCTCGGACGTGACGTCGAGATGACCGTGGCCCTGTTCGGCGTGGCCAAGGCGGGCGCCGTGTACATACCCCTCGACCCGAGCTATCCGCGCGAGCGCCTGGCGTACATGCTCGACGACATCGCCCCGGCCGCCGCCGTGACGACCGGGGCCGAACTGCCCGCCGCACGCGACGTCCCGGTCCTGCGGCTCGACGACCCGGCCACGCTCGCAGCCGCCCCCGACACCGACCCGGCCGAGGCGCGCGCGAGGCTCACCGACGACGCGCTCGCCTACGTCATCTACACCTCCGGCACCACAGGCCGCCCCAAGGGCGTCGGCGTCACCCACCGCGGCGTGCCCGATCTGATCGCCCTCCAGGAGGAGGTCGTCGGCGTCACCGAGCACGACCGGTATCTGCACTTCGCGTCGACGAGCTTCGACGTGGCGTTCTGGCAGACGATGGTGCCGCTGCTGTCCGGCGGCACCTCGGTGATCGCCCCCGAGGAGGTCCGCGTCCCCGGCGACGAACTGCTCGACTACATCGTCGAGCACCGGGTGACCGGAGTGAACCTGCTGCCGTCGTTCCTGGCCGCGATGCCGGACGACCGCACCGTCGACCCCGACGTGTTCTTCGTCGTCGGCGCCGAGCGCCTCGACCCGGAACTGGCCCGGCGCTGGGGCACCGGCCGCAAGGCGCTGTTCAACGCCTACGGCCCCACCGAAGTCACCATCAACTCCGTCACCTGGCACTACGAGGCGGATGACCCCGGCCCGCTGCCGATCGGCCGCCCCGACCCCAACGTCCGCGCCTACGTCCTGGACGGCGGGCTCCAGCCCGTCGGCGTCGGCGTCACGGGTGAGCTGTACCTCGGCGGGCCCAGCGTGGCCCGCGGCTACCTCGGCCGCCCCGGCCTGACGTCCGAGCGGTTCGTCGCCGACCCGTTCGGCGCGCCGGGGGAGCGCATGTACCGCACCGGAGACCTCGTACGGTGGCGGCCGGACGGGCAGCTGGTGTTCCTCGGCCGCGTCGACCACCAGGTCAAGGTCCGCGGCTTCCGCGTCGAGCTGGGCGAGATCGAGTCCACGCTGACCCGCCACCCCGACGTGCGCGCCAGCGCGGTGATCGTGCGCGAGGACCGGCTCGTCGGCTACGTCATCCCCACCGACGGCGCGGACCTGGACACCGAGGAGGTGCGCGCGTACCTGGCGGGCGAACTGCCCGACCACATGGTGCCCACCGCGTTCGTGGAGCTCGACCGGCTGCCGCTGAGCCCCAGCGGCAAGCTCGACGCCGCCGCGCTGCCCGCCCCCGAGACCGCGGCCGCCGCGCGCCGCGCACCGGCCACGGAGGCCGAAGCGGTCCTGCTCGGCGTGTTCCAGGACGTCCTCGGCACCGAGGACATCGGCCCCGACGACGCCTTCTTCGCCATCGGCGGCGACAGCATCGTGTCCCTGCAAGTGGTCTCGCGCGCCCGCCGCAAGGGCCTCGGCCTGACCGCCCGGGACGTGTTCGAGGGCGAGACGGTCGCCGGGATCGCGGCGCGCGCCCGCGCTCTGGACGACGCCGCCGGTCCCGTGAGCGGGGACGCGCCGCTGACCCCGATCATGCGGGACCTGCTGCGCCGCGCGGGCACCGCCGCCGACGGCTTCTGCCAGTGGGTGGAGATCTGCGTACCGCCGGGCGGCGACGGGGCGACCTGGCGCGGCGCGCTCGACGCGCTCCTGGCCCGGCACGACGTGCTGCGGGCCCGCCTGGTGACCGACGCCCTGCGCATCCCCCAGGTCGGCGCGGTGACCGCCACCGACGTCCTGACGTGCGTGACGACGGACGACGAGCCGCGGGACCTGGTCGACGCCCACATCGCCGAGGTCTGCGAGGCCATGGACCCGCGCACCGGGCCGCTCCTGCGCGCCCTGTGGGTCGACGCCGGAGCCGAACGGCCGGGCAGGCTCGTCCTCGTCGCCCACCACCTGGTGGTCGACGGCGTGTCCTGGCGCGTCCTCCTCGACGACGTGCGCCACGCCTACTCCGGTGGCGCCCTGGCCCGGCACGGCCAGTCGTTCCTCGCCTGGGCGCGCTCCCTGCGCGACGCCGACCGGGGGGCCGAACTGCCGCACTGGCAGGGCATGACCGCCACCCCGGCGCTCACCGGGCCGCTCGATCCCGCCCGGGACACCGTGGCCACCGCGGCGCACCACGAGATCCGGCTCCCCGCCGACACGACCCGCGCCCTGATCACGACCCTGCCCGCCGCCTACCGCAGCACCCCCGACGCCGTACTCCTGACGGCCCTCGCCCAGGCGGTCCACGCCTGGCGCGGCATCCCGGAGGTTCTCGTCGCCCTGGAGAGCCACGGCCGTCCGACCCGGGTCGACCTGTCGGGGACCGTCGGCTGGTTCACCGCCGTGCACCCCGTACGGCTCGACGCGCGCGACGACGTACGGGCCGTCAGGGAACGCCTGCGCGCCCAGGGCGACGGCCTCGGCCACGGCATCCTCACCGCCGCGGGCCTCCTTGACCCGGCGGCGCCGGAGGTCGCCTGGAACTACCTCGGCCAGTTCCCCGGCGCCCCGACCGGGGAGACGCCCTGGCAGCCGGCCCCGGACGCCGACCCGCTCGGCTCCGGCGGCACCGGCGAACTGCCCCTGCCGCACGCCCTGATGGTCAACGCCCTGGTGCGCGACGACGCGCTGGGGGTCCGGATCACCTGGCCGTCCGCGCTGTTCACCGCCGCCGAGATCGAGGAGCTCGCCGAGCACCTGCGGGCCGCGCTCCTTCGCACCGCCGCGGCGCCGGAGATCAGCGCGCTCACCGGGGACCGGCCGATCGCTGAGGTGCAGCCGCTCACGCCGTTGCAGGAGGTGATGTTGCGGCACGCGCGCACCGAGCGCCCCGACCCGTACACCGTGCAGTCGACGTTCACGCTCGCCGGGCCGCTCGACGTCGACGCCCTGCGTGCCGCGGCCACCGGCCTGCTGGCCCGGCATCCGAACCTGGGCGCCGTGTTCCCCGCGGACCTCGCGGTGATCCCTCAGTCACCCCGGCCGGACTTCCGGGTGTCCGACGGGCCCGCCGACGAGGCCCTGGCGGCCGATCTGGCCGAGCCGTTCGACCTGGCCGAAGGGCCGCTCGTCCGGCTGACCGTGATCCGCCGCGGCCCCGACCTCGCGGACCTGGTCCTGACCACCCATCACGTCCTGTCCGACGGCTGGTCGGCCCCGCGCATCCTGACCGAGCTGTTCAGCCTGTACGCCGCCCGCGTCCGGGGTGAGGAACCGGACCTGCCCGCTCCCGTGCCGTTCGGCGCCTATCTGCGCTGGCGCGCGGAGCACGAACCCGACCTCGCCGTCTGGGCCGCGGAGCTGGACGGCCTGCCCGAGGGCGACCACCTGGGCGGCGGCGAGCCGGGCCCGGCCTGGCAGGAGCCCACGCTCATCGCGTTCGACGCGCCTCTGGTGGCCGGCCTCGCCCGGCTGGCCGCGCACCGGGGCCTGACCCAGAACACGCTGGTGCAGGGCGCGTGGGCGGTGCTTCTCGCCCGGCGCTCCGGGCGTGCGGACGTCTGCTTCGGCGCCATGGTCGCCTGCCGTCCCCCGGAGCTCGAAGGGGTCGAGGAGATCATCGGTCTGCTCGCCAACACCGTGCCCGTCCGTGCCCGGCTCGACGGCACGCTCGCCGACACGCTCACCGACCTCCAGGCCCGGCAGCGGGCCCTGGTCGAGCACCAGCACGTCGCCCTGACCGACCTGGAGCGGCTGACCGGGCGCCACCGCCTCTTCGACAGCCTCGTGGTGTTCGAGAACTATCCGGTCGACCCCGACCGGCTGCGCGCACCCGCCCCCGGGCTCACGGTCGTCGGCACCCGCTTCCGCGAGGCCACCCACCACCCGGTGACCCTGACGGTCATGCCGGACGGCGACGGCTGGACGGGCGTGCTCGCCCCCCGCGCCGGGGTGGACGTCGACGGCCTCGCCGACGAACTCCTCGCCCTGCTGGGCACCTTGGGCGACCACCTCGACACCGACGTACGCGACCTCCTGGAGCACCGATGAGCGAGAAGGTCGCACCGCCGCCCGCGCGGGTCGACGCCGACCTGCTGCGCATCGCGTTCATCCTGGTGCTCGGCACCTTCATGGCCACGGTGGACGCCACGATCGTCAGCGTCGGCATCGACACCCTGTCCGCGGAGTTCGGCGCGTCGGTCACCGAGATCCAGTGGGTCTCCACCGCCTATCTCCTTGCGGTGGTGGCCGCCGTGCCCGCGTCCGGCTGGCTGGCCGGGCGGTTCGGCGGCCGCCGGACGTGGCTCGCCGCCGTCGGCGTGTTCCTGCTCGGCTCGGCGCTCTGCGCGCTCGCCTGGTCGGCGACCAGCCTCATCGTGTTCCGGGTGGTCCAGGGCCTCGGCGGCGGGATGCTGCCCGCCACCGGGCAGGCGCTGCTCGCCCGGATCGCGGGACGGGAGCGCACCGGCCGGGTGATCAGCGTCGTTTCGGTCGTGCCGCTCCTGTCCCCGGTCCTCGGCCCGCTGGTCGGCGGCTCCCTCCTCGGCGTGGCGTCCTGGCCGTGGCTGTTCCTGGTGAACCTGCCGATCGGCGCCGCGGCGGTGCTCCTCGCCCGCCGTTACGTGCCCGAGGTGCCGCCTTCGCCTCGGCGGACGGCGTTCGACCTGCGCGGCGCGGCCCTGCTCTCGCCCGGCCTCGCCGTGCTGGTCTTCGGCCTCACCGAGGTCGCCCACGGCCGCACCCTGCCCGCCGCGCTCGGCGTCTCGGTGGGCCTGGCCGTGCTCGTCGCCTTCACGGTGCACGGGCTGCGCACGAGCCGCACCCCGCTGGTCGACCCGCGCCTTTTCACCCGGCCGCCGTTCGGCGCCGCCGCCCTCGCGCTGCTCGTCCTGGGCGCGTCGGTGTTCGGCACGATGTTCCTGCTGCCGCTGTACTTCCAGACGGGCCGTGGCCTCTCGCCGTGGGAGGCCGGGCTGCTGCTCGCCCCCCAGGGCCTGGGCGCGGCGGCCGGCTCGGTCCTCGTCAACCGCACCATCGACAAGGTCGCGCCCCGGACCCTGGTGCTCACGGGCATCGCGCTGATCCTCGCGGGCACGGTCCCGTTCACCCAACTCGGCCACGAGCCACCGGACCTCGTGATCGCCGCCGCCCTCACCGTGCGCGGCGTGGGGATGGCCATGATCGGCGCGCCGGTGATGAACATCGTCTACAGCCGCATCGAGCCCGAGCACCTCCCGCGCGCCTCCGGAGCGCTCAACCTGCTCAACACCGTGGGCGGTTCGCTCGGCACCGCCGTCCTCGCGGTGGTCCTGCAGAACCGGCTCTCCGCCCGCGACGGCGACATCTCCTGGGCGTTCGGCGACACCTTCTGGTGGGTGCTCGGCTTCTGCCTGTTCGCCGCCGTGGGGGCGACGCGCCTGCCCCGCACCCACGCCCGGAAGCCCTGACGAGCTCCCGGATCCCCGGCTGGGCCGCCCGTGCGGGGGCGGCTCAGCCCGCGGCCTTCCGCAGCCGCCGGACCAGCGCGGAGACCTCCGCCACCCCGCCCCGCGTCGACGCGGCTCGGCGCCACCGGCCTCCCGCAGCGCTCGCGCGGCCCGCGCGCACCAGTGCCCGACGCGCTGGGACTCCGCGTCGGTGAGGTCGGCCAACCCGGGGGCGTGGCGGCGCGGTTCGACGAGCAGATGGCCCAAATACACCTCGCCGGACCGGCCGGGGGGGGTGGGGCGACAGGTGGGAGACCACGACGAGGTCGTCCTCCCCCGCGAGAAGCATGCCCGTGCGCGGCCGTTTCTTACGCGCTTTTGCCGTTGCTCTGCCGTTGCTGTGCGGCACGCCCTGCATCGTGGTGCTCGCACCCGGGGAACACCGGGGATCCCGGGAGCCCGAGGGGCTTGAGGCGGAGGAGAGGGCGATGACGTACAAGAGCACGGCGCGGCGCGCGGGTCTGGCGGTGGGCCTGATGGCGGTGGTGGCCTCGGTGCTGCCCACCGCGACGGCGACGGCCACCGGCGCCGCGCCGACGAGCGGCCCCACGGCCGCGGCGGCCCCCGGCTGGTGTCCGACCGCGCCCGGCCACAAGGTCGACTGCGGCCAGGAGAAGCGCCTCCTCGTGACGGGCAAGCCCCAGCTCGGCACGGTCAAGGTGAGCTACGCGGTGGTGCGCCACCGCGGCTCCGGCCCCGCCAAGGGCACCGTCGCCATGAACCCGGGCGGCCCGGGCGAGACCCTGATCGACAAGACCGGGGAGATCACCTGGGCCCTGGGCGACCTCCTGAAGGACCACGACGTGCTGCTCGTCGACCCGCGCGGCACCGGCATGTCGCAGCGCGTCCCCTGCGGAGTCACCGACGCCGAGTACCGGTTCGGCACGCGGGCCCAGCAGCGGGCCGCCGTCGAGCGGTGCGGCAAGAACCTCGGGCCCAAGGCCGCGGGCTTCACCTCGGCGGCCACCGCCGACGACATCGACGCCGTCCGGGCCCGCCTCAAGGTGCGCAAGCTCAGCCTGTACGGCCTGTCGTACGGCACCTACCTGATGCCGGTCTACGCCTCCCGCCACCCCGAGCACGTACGCAACATCGTGCTGTCGGGGGCCTACCCCCTCGCGCTCGACACGATGGCGCGGCCCAGCGCCCAGGCGGTCTCGACGACTCTGCGCCGGGTGTGTCAGCGCAGCGTTCCCGCGGCGTGCGACGGCGAGCGGGCGGTGCGGGACCTGGCCACCACCGCGGCCCGGCTGCGCACCGCGCCGCTGACGATCCCGATCACCACCGACCACGGCGTCTACAAGAAGAAGTTCACCGAGGACAAGCTGGCCAACCTGCTGTTCGAGGCGGCCAGCAGCCAGGTCGGCTTCGAACCGCAGAAGCCCTCGCTGCTCGGCAGGCTGCCGCACGCCCTCAACCGCTTCGTCAAGGGTGACGCCGCGCCGCTGCGCAAGCTGGTGCGCGAGGAGGGCAGGACGGGCAGCGAACTTGACCAGGCGCCGTACATCGCGGTCGTCTGCAACGACTACCGCAGGGACTGGTCGAAGGACGCGTCGAAGTCCGCGCGGTGGCGCCAGTACCGCGCCGCCCTCGCGGCCGTGCGCCCCGGTGAGCACGGGGCGTTCAGCGCCAAGGGCTTCACCGAGGGGACCACGGACGCGGGCGACGTGTGCATCGGCTGGCCGGGCAAGGACACCCCCGACCCGCAGCCGACGAAGCCCGCGCTGCCGAACGTGCCGGTCCTCGTCCTGTCCGGCGACCTCGACTCCAACACGCCCGACGCGAGCGGGAAGAAGGCCGCGAAGCAGTTCCGCGACAGCCGCTTCCACTCGGCCCGCAACATGGGCCACGTGCCCGAGCTTGAGCTGAGCGGCTGCGTGGTGGGCGTCTCCTCGAAGTTCATCCGCTCCAACACCCCCGGGGACACCTCCTGCCTGCGGTCGCTGCCGCCGATCGCGGTCACTCCGGTACGCGGCTGACGCCGTCGGCCGAACCCCCGGCCGCGGTCGGCCAGAAGGTGTGGAAGGCGAAGCGGAGATGCCCCTCGGGGGTGCGGTGCAGCGCGAGGTCGTGTGCGACGGCCTCGCGCCGCACCTGTGGGTGCGGGGACACCGGCAGGGGCTGCTCCTGGTCGGCGGGGGTCGCGGGCAGCCAGGCCGGCTGGCCGCTGGGGCTGGTGCCCGCATAGTCGGTGATGGTCAGGGTGACGCCGTCCGGATCGGTGCGCACCCACAGGCGACAGCGCGGCCGTTCGCTGTGGCCCGTCACGTAGTCGGCGCCGAGCCGGGCCACCTCGGCCGCGCGCCGGGCGAGCACCGGCGGGGCGCCGATCGCGGTGAGCAGACACTGGGCGGCCTCGCCCAGGAGCATCCGGGTGCGGGGCGCGCGACTGACCTCGACGGCGAGGCACAGCCTCGGAAGTCGAGCGTCCGGGGCACGGCGCGGGTCCACGGGACGGTGGACGGCGCTCGGCATACCAGCCCTCCAGCTACGGTGCCGCGAGAGCGGCCGTGAGGGGCTCGCCTGCCCGCACGCGGCCTGACCTCTCCAACGATGGCCGGGGTCCGGGACCACGAGGAACCTACGGCGTGCTGGGCACGGATCCTAGGCCGACCTCGGCCAACCTGTGCCGAGCAGGGACAACGCCGTACGAGATACGCGCGCTGGACGATCCGGCCCGCCGTGAATCGAATGAACTTTCGTCATGAGGGGGCGGTCCCGCCCGCAGACGTCGGTACCGGCCCCGGCGTCACCCCTCGTCCCGCCGCGGCCCCGGCGAGCCGATCAGCGTGAACGCGGCCCAGATCTCCGGGGCCCGCCACGTGCGCCGCGTCATGAGGACCGCGCGGCGCAGCGCCTCGGCGGGGTCGTCGGTCCGCGCCAGCTCCTGGTGGAAGCAGACCAGCGCGTCGTGGGTCGGCTCCTCGGGGACCTCCCAGAGCGTGGCGACGACCGTGGAGACGCCCGCGATGAGGAAGGTGCGGGCCAGGCCCAGCACGCCGTCGGCGGTGACCAGGCCCTGACCGGTCGCACAGCACCCCAGGACGGCGATCCTGGCCCGGGTCGGGGTGCTGGCCAGCAGGGTGCTGGTGAGCTGGCCGTGCTCGGCACCCGCGGGCGTCAGGGCGATGCAGCCGGGGAGCTGGTCGAGCCGCAGCCGCGCGTCGAGCACGGCGTGGCAGGAGAAGTGCAGCAGGTCCGCGGAGCCCATCCGGTCGAGCACGGCCGGTACGGTCGCCGCCGGTCCCGCCAGGGCGGAACCCCTGTGCACACGGGCGACGGCGCGCGCGGTCTCCAGCGTCAGCGGCAGATCGGTCAGCGGCAGCAGGCGCCCGTCCGGCGTCGGCACCACCGCGTCCCGGACGCCGCCCACCACGAGCGCCCCGGAACCTCCGGGCGCGGCCTCGCCGCGCCACACGTCCTCGTGGGCGATCAGCTCCAGGGCGTGCAGGGACGGCACCATGGTGAGGGAGCACCGGCTGACCAGCGGTTCCCCGGCGACGGGCAACGCGGCGAAGGGAACCGACCACAGCCCCCGCTGCGGCACGATGACCAGGCGCGCGTCCGGCCCCGAGGGCAACAGGTGCGCGACCTTCCCGAGGAGCGCGTCGGACCACCCCGCCATGAGCGCGTCGTCACCGACCTGGCGCTCCAACTGCCGTACGGCCTCCAGCAGATCCACCGGCCGTGCCTCGTCCAGGCGGTCGTCGTCGGTCACCTCGCGCTGCACCTCGTGATGGATGCCCCCGTCGGGAGTCACCACCCACATGTGGATCTCCCGAAGGAGCGGGGCCTGCCCGCTGACGGCCTCGATCTCGAAGTGCGGGGCGTACACGAGCAGCGTGGCGCCCATGCGGCGGGCCAGGCGCCGCATCCGCTCGCTGCCGGGCGGCTCCGCGGGCACCTGGGACCTGGCGGGCCGGGCCGCGCGGATGCGCTCGCTCAAGGGCCCTGAGCGTCCCCGCTCGGCCGCCTCCAGCGCCCCGGTCACGTCGTCGACGCCGAGCCGCAGCTCCTGGGCGACCTGGGTGAGGGCCGTGGCGTGCGTGTCGAAGAGGCCGACCGAACCGGCCTCGTCACTGGCCGCCCGCAGCAGGGGCTCCCACAACTCCTGGGCCCGCCGCGCGTGGTGACGGGCCGCGGGCAGGTCTTTGATGCCCAGGAAGGCATGCGCCAGGTTGAGGTGGCCGGTCGCCATCCCCCGGTGGTCGTCGACGCTCTGCTTCAGTTCGAGGGCGCTCAACAGGTCCGCGACGGCCTCCGCCGGGCGGCCCGCCTGGAGGCGGATCCCGGCCCGGAGGTTGAGGGCGACGGCGCGCTGCCGCGCCTGCCCCGGGGGGAGCGCGGCAAGCAGCGCGTCGGCCATGGCCACGGCCTCGTCGTGCCGTCCCGCCCGGCTGAGCACTTCCAGCTTCGTCACGCGCGCCTGCTGGGCGATCAGCGGGATGCTCCGGGCGGCGGCCCACGCCCGCTCCATGGCCTCCTCGGCCTCGGCGGTGTGCCCCGCCCTGCTGAGGGCCAGCGCGCGGTTGCCCTCGACCTCGGCCACCACGAGGTCGTCATCGTCGGGCCGCACGCAGCGGTGGGCGACCTCGGCCCACTCCAGTGCCCGCTCGCGGTGCCCCACCCCGTTCACGGCCAGGCTCAACTGGCTCGCGGCGAGCGCCGCCCGGGCGGCGCTGTCCAGCTCCCGCGCGACCTCGAAGGCCCGGTGCTGCACCTGCTCGGCCTCGCCGAAGCGCCCGGCGTGGGCGAGGGCGCTGCCCAGGTTGCTCAGCAGGGACCAGCGCAGTTCCCCGCCGGTCTCGTCGGCCGGTTCACCGAGCGCCACCAGGGCCTCGCGGAACGCCTCGGCCGCCTCCACGAGCCGTCCGATCTGCGCGACCACCTCGCCGTACTTCCCGATGGCGGTGGCCCGGTCCTCGGGGTCGCCGTGGTCGGCGGCCCACGCGCGGAAGTCCACGGCACGCCGCTCCGCCTCCTCCAGGAGGCCCGCCATCATGCAGGCGGTGACCAGGGGTTCGAGCACCTTGGGCACCTCGGCGCTCAGCCCCTCGGCGGTGAGTGACTCAAGAGCCAGGGTGAGGTCGTCCCGGGCGGCCTGCCAGCGCCCCTCGCGCGCCGCCTGCAACCCGTCGATGCGCTTGACCTCGGCCCGCAGCCGTCGTCTGATCCCCATGCCATGCTCCCCCCTGTGGTCACGTCCTGTCCCGCGTACGCCGCCTGCGGCACAGCGCGTCGGCCGTCACGGCGACCACCGCCCCGGCCCCGGCGCCCACCAGCGACCACCGGGCCTGCTGCGCACCGCCCTCGGTCCCCTCGGCCACCAGGGTCGCCGCGGCCCACCCCACCGACGCGCCCACGGCCCCCAGGAGGACGTGGTGCAGCACCACGAAGGTGCCCGTACGGACCGTGCCGCGCGACCAGGCGATCACGGTCACGGGCAGCGTCAGGGCGAGCGCCGCAAGCAGGGCGATCACCGGCGCCTGGACCGGGCCGGGCACCGGCACGTGGTAGCCGAACGCCTGGATGGCGGCGAGACCCATCAACAGGGCGCCGAGGAAAGAGGTCTGAAGCAGCGTCAGGCGCTGTCGGTGGTCGGCCAGATGCACCTCGGTGGCCGCCAGGGCCTCGCGGGACACCTCGGCCGCCGACTCGACCGTCGCCTGGAGGTACTCCAGTTCGTCGTCGATGTCCTGCCGCAGCCGCTCCGCGAGGAGCCGGTCACCGGCGAACGGGCTCGCGGACGACGGCGGCGTGTCCGGCGGCTCGAACTCCCCGGGCACGGCCGCCGCCAGGTTGTCCCCGGCGATCTCCACCGTGCGGCGCATCATCCGGAGCCCGGCCGCCGCCACGATCAGCCCCTGGCTGTCGGTCCGCAGCCCGATCAGTACGGCACGGGCGTCGAGGACCTCCCGCAGCGCGGGCCCGTCCCCGCCCAGCAGGCGCCCGGTGACCTCCCACGCCTGCCGTACCGCCGCACCGGCGCGGTCGCGCAGCTCCGCGTGACGGCTCCGCTCGAGCACGCCCCGTTCGTACCGCAGCTTCGCCGCGTGCAGCACATGGCGCGTCAGAGGGGCGGGGCGGTCCCGGGCGTGCCAGGCGAAGGCGTCGAGGTCGCGCTCCCGCGCCACGGAGGCGAGCGCCACGAGACACCTCCGCGCGGCCGGGGGGCAGGCCCCGGGCGCCTCCCAGAGCGCGAAGCCCTCCCGGGTGCGGTGCGGTTCACCGGGGTACCGCCCCGCGAACGCGCCGCGCACCTCCTCGGCCACCTCCGGCACCACGGCGGCCGAGCCGTCCTCCCTGAACAACGCACCGGCACTGAGCCCGAGCAGGACCTGAACGGATCCCAGGCTCCCCGGGCACGGCCACGGCACAAGCCGCTCCAGGGACTCCCAGCCGCTCTCCGGCTCCGGGGCCAGCAGGAGCGTGACCCCGACGACGTCATGGCTCTGGAAGAGCAGCGCCTGACGGAGCCCGTGGCCGGGCCGCTGCCGGGCCGCCAGGACGCGGTAGCGGGGCGCGGGCCCGCCGATCGCGGGTACCTCGTCGAGCGACGGCTCGCCGGGCACGGCCGCGTCGAGGCCGAGACGGCCGCAGTCGTCCCAGACGCGCTGCACCCGGGCCCTCCGCTCGCTCAGGCCCCCGGGACCGACCGCGTAGAACACGTGGAGCAGCAGGGCCCGGCGGACCACCGCGCTCACGCGCCTGCCCCGCCCTCGCCGTCGGAGGTGTCGTCGAAGGCGTCGTCGTCCCTTGAGCCGTCCGATGAGCTGTCCGACGAGCCGTCCGTGCCGCGACCCGGCGAGGGAGCCTCCGAGCGGTTCAGGATCTCGGTGACCAAGAGGTTGGACCGCTCGTACACCTCTGCCGGTGCCGGGACCAACGGGTCGTCCTCGTGGCGCGTCGCCACGAGGCGCGGGCCCGCCAGGGCGAGCCGGGCCGTCGCCAGGCGCAACCGCTCGCTGTCACCGGCCTGCCACGACTGCCCGATGGCTTCGAGGGCCGCCGCGACAGCGGCCCAGCGGGCGGCGGGCATCCACCACGCCGCGATGCGGCGCAGCGCGGAAGCCGCCTGTCGCGCCGCCTCGCCGAAGTCGTTTCCCGTCGCCGTATCCGTCACGCTGCCCCCCGCCGCGTATCCGCCATCGCACAGGAACGGATGCCGATTGTCTTCGACCGTGGGCGGTCCGTACACCGCTTCGGCGGATCCTTTGTCAACGGCTTCCGGAGCGTCGGCAGGGCGTACGCGAGCACGGGCATGTTCACCCGTGTGGGGGACGGGTATTGGCCAACCACATCGATCCGGACGAGACTGCGCGGGAAGGCGGAGTCAGGGCGGCCGACCCGTGGGGGGTGTGCGGCTTCAGCCCGATCGGCCGTTGGGGGGCGTACATGTGGGACAACGACGATTTCGCTGATCGAATGATGACTGTGGTACCCGCTGTGGCGCGGTACGCGCTCGAAGCGGGGCGACGGGACCTGGCCGTTCGTCTGGACGAGGTCGAACGGCGCGTGTGCCAGGCGCAGTTGACGGTCGTGGTGCTCGGCGAGTTCAGCAGCGGAAAGTCGTCGCTGCTCAACGCGCTCCTGGAGGACGCGACGCTCTTTCCCGTCGATTCGTACGTCTCCACGCGGGTGCTCACCTCGGTGCGGTGGGGCGAGCAGGAGTCGATCACGGTGGAACTGGCGGCACGGCACGGATCTGACACGGAAGAACGCGACGTGGGCCGCGACGGGTTGCGCGCCTACATCTGCGAGGCCGAGGTGCAGGACGGCACCGCCGCGACGGACGCCGAGCGGGTGGTCAGGGCCTCGATCCGCACGCCGAACGCGAAGCTCCGCGGCGGTGTCGTGTGCGTCGACACCCCCGGCATCGGCGGTGTCCACCGCGGCCACACGGCCGCCGCCCTCGGCGTGCTGCCCCAGGCGGACCTCGTCCTGTACGTGATCGACGCCAAGCGGCCACCGCTTCCGTCCGAGATCGCCTTCATCGACCGGGTGGTGCGCGCCCTGGGAGCCGACGAGTGCCCCGAGCGCCTCCTGTTCGCCGTGACGAAGGCCGACCAGACGGGAGACCCCGCCCTGGCGGTCGGTGAGGCGCGCGCCCGCCTCGCGGCGGTTCCGGGGCTCGACGAGCGCTCCCCGGTGCTCGCCGTGTCGAGCCGCAGCCGACTGCTCCAGCTCACCGGGGCCCAGCCGCCGGACGAAAGCCTCACCGGCTACCAGGAGTTCGAGGCCCGGCTGTGGGAGGCCGTCGACCACGCCCGGCTGCGGCTGCGCGCGGGCGCGGCACTCGCCGAACTGCACTCCGTCGTACGCGGCCTGCTCGCGCCCGTCGAGGAGGCCATCGGAGTCCTGGAGGCCCAGGACGCCGCGGCCCGCGAGAAGCTGGCCGCGGCCGCGGCCGCGCGGCGCGTCGAAGCCGGGCGCCTGGTCGCGGGTTCCGCCACCTGGCCCGCGGACCTGGACACGGCCTTCGACGACGTCACCGCCGGGCTGCGGGCCCGCGCCGACACCACCCTCGCCAAGGCGTGGCGCGACCTGCGGGCCCGCTACCGGACCGACCCGGCGTTCCTCGACGATCCCCAGGCCGTCCTCGACGACCTGGCCGGGAAGCTCGCCGTGCTGGCGGGGCAGCTGGGGCGCTCGGCGGCCGAGCTGGCCGGGGCCGCGTGCGAGGCGGTGGCCGAGCGCAGCGGCATCCCGCTGCGGAGCCCGATGTTCACGGACCTGCCGCTGCCGCCCCTGCCGGATCCGCCGGCCGTGCCCGCGGCCTCCGCGGCGGCCACGCCGAGCGTCGTCACCAGCCTCACGACGGCCTTCGACGCCGCCGCGCGCGGAGCCCGACTGGGCGTGGCCAGGGGTGAGGTCGTCGGCGCCATCGCCTGGGACCAGGCCGTGCGTCTCTCGCTCCCGGGCGGCAGCCGTACGGGCAAGGTGGTGAACGGCGTCCTCCAGACGATGGCGGAGGGACGGGAGGGCTCGCGCCCGCCGACCCCCGGCGTCGTGGCCGGTCGCGTCGTCGGCGGCCTGGTCGGGGCGGTCCTGGCCTTCGCCGGGCAGGTCCGGGAGATCCGCAGGACGACGCACGCCGAGCAGGTCGCCGCCCTGGACCGGCTGTTCGCTCCGTGGGAGGCGCAGCAGCGGGCCTTCCTGCACGACGCCGTGCAGGCCCTCGTCGACGCCTCCGCGGACCGGGCGCGGGCGGAGCTGCGCGACCGGATCGCCCAGCGCCGGGCGGAGTGCGAGACGGCCCGGACCGAGGTGGCCGCGGCCCTGGCGGCGGCCCGCAGCGACGCCGACGCGGCCCTCGCCCCGCTGATCGCCCGCCGCGACGGCCTGCGCCGGATCGAGACCGACGTCACGGCCCTCGTGGACGAACTCCGCGGCCGCCTCGCGGCAGCGGGGGACGACTGACACGGAGGCCCGTGCACGGGGCACAACGCATTGGTGCCGCCCGGCCGTTGAGCGGGGCGCGGCGCCCGCGCGCCCCCACGGGACGCACAGGACGGACAGACGCACCCCATGACCTTGCGGCACAGAGCCGAGCGCGCCGTCCGCGACGCGCTCGCCCGCATCCCCGCCACCACGGCCACGCACACCGCACGCGCGACCCTGGAAGCCCAGCTGCCGAAGCTCACCGCCCCGCTGCGGATCGCGGTCGCCGGACGCGTCAGCTCCGGCAAGTCCACCCTGGTCAACGCGCTCATCGGCGCCCCCGTAGCCCTGACGGGCAGCGCCCCGCTCACCCTGGTGGTCAGCGTGCTGCGCCACGGCGACCGTACGGCGCTGACCGTGCACCACAAGGACGGGCCGCCCACGCACCTCGAAGGCATCGGCCGGATCGAGGAGTTCACGGCCCGTGGACACCAGGCGGAGAAGCCGCGCCCCGTCGACCACGTGGAGGTGTTCGGCCCGCACGCCTGTCTGCGGCAGTTCGACCTCGTCGACACGCCCGGCTTCGACTCGCCCTACGCGCAGGACACCCAGGAAGCGATGCGCGCCCTGGGCGTCGACCGGGAGTCGGTGGCCGCCGCGTCGGCCGCAGGGCTCCGCGGCGCCGACGCCGTGATAGCCGTCCTCAACAGCGACGTGACCGCGCCCGACGCCGACGTGCTGCGCCGGTTCCACGACGCCGACGGCACCGGCTTCTCGCCGACGCCCGTCACCTCCATCGGCGTCCTGACGAAGGTCGAACTCCTGTGGCCCGGAGAGATCGGGCAGCCGGTCGACGACCCCCGCGACACCGCGCGCAAGCACGCGCGCCGCATCATGGCGTCCGCGCACACCGCGCGCATGTTCCACGACGTACGCCCGCTGTGCGGCCTGCTGGCGGCGGGCGCGGCGGCGTTCCACCCCGAGGACGACTTCGAGGCGCTGCACGCCCTCACGGGCGTGCCCCAGACAGCACTGGACCTGCGTCTCAGCCATCTGTCCGGCTTCGTCTCCGCCACCGACCTGCCCCTGCCCGCCGACCGGCGGCGCCGCCTCGCCGGTCTTTTCACCCCCTACGGCGTGTCCCTGGCCTGCCGTCTGCTGCGGGAGGGCGTGGACCGGCCCGCCGTGCTGCGCAGGGAACTCGAAGAGCGCAGCGGGATCACCGCGCTGCGCCGGGAGCTGACGGAGCGGTTCGCCGCCCGCAGCGACCTGATCAAGGCGGCCCGGATGATCGAGGAGATACGCGGCCTTCCGGTACTCCTCGCACCCGACACGTCCGACCGCGACCGCGACCTCGTCGTACGGGCGGTGGAGGCGATCACGGGTCTGGAACACTCCGAGCCCGCCTTCATGGAGTTCGACCTCCTGCTGCGGCACTACACCGGACGGTTGCGGCTGTCCGAGAGCGATGCGCGGGAACTGGAACGCGTCACCGGCGAGCGCGGCAGCACCGTGGCGGCCCGCCTCGGCCTCGCACCCGAGACGGGCCTGGCCGCCCTCGAACGCGCCGCGCTGGACCGCCTGGCCCACTGGAACGGCCCGCGACCCCCGCGGGAGCCCGGCGGCAGAGCCGTGGCCCACGTCCTCAAGCGCCGCTACGACGAGGTGTATCACCGGCTGCGGAGGGCCCGGGCCCTCCTGGACGACGTACCGGCGCACGAGGAGGAGCGGGCCCCGGCAGCACCCGCGCCCCTCCCCGATACTCCCGGCCCCGTCGACGGCGGCCCCGCGGGCGGTGAGCCGGTCCTCGTGGTCGACCTGGGCACGACCACGTCCTCGGCGATCCTGCTCGGCGACGGCAGGACGCGTCTGTTGAAGGAGCCGGGCACCGGACGGGACTGGTGGCCCACCGCGGTGTACGACGACGGGCAGCTGCTCGTCGGCTCCGTCGCCGAGGCCCGCAGGGCGGGCGGCCCGGACTGCTTCCGCGCCGAGTTCAAACCCGAGATCGGCAGCCCCGTCCCCGTGCTGCGCGGCCCCGGGGGCGCCCACACGGCGGAGGACCTCGCGGTGGCCGTCCTCGCGGCCTTCCGCCGCCGCACGGCGCCGCTCCCCGGAGGCGTTCCCTCCAGGCTGCTCGTCACGGTCCCCGCGCGGACCACCGGGCGACGGCGCGACGCGATGATCCGCGCGGGCGAACGAGCGGGCTTCACCGACGTCGAACTGCTCGAGGAACCCGTGGCCGCCGCCCTCGCCCCGTCGGACGGCGGGCCCTGGCCACCCGGCAGCACCGTGCTCGTGTACGACCTCGGCGGCGGCACCTTCGACGCGGCCCTCGTCGGCATCGGCGAGACCGGCCACACCCTCCTCGGCACCGCGGGCCTCGCCGACGGCCACGGCGGCCGGGACATCGACGCCGCGATCGTGCGCGACCTGACCCCGGCCATGGAGGACTGGCTGCGTGCCGCCCCCGAACACGCCGCGCACCGCGACCAGTTGGCCCACCTCACCCTCCGCTCGGCCATCCGGCTCAAGCACGGCCTCGCGGCCGAGGACTGCCCCGTGGAAACCGTCGTTCCCGGCATGCCGCCGCAGAGCCTGAGCCGCAAACGCCTGGGCCGGCTCACCGAAGAGCTGCTCGCCGACTCGGTCGTCTGCTGCCGCACCCTGCTGGCCGAGACCGGAGTGGACCCGCGGGACGTCGACGTCCTCCTGGTCGGCGGAAGCACCCAGATGCCGTCGGTACGCCCATATCTGGAGCGGCGCCTCGGCACCCGCGTGCCGGTCCGCTCCGCCCTGGACCCGGTGCTCGCCGTCGTGGAGGGAGCCGTGACCTGGGCCGAGGGCATCCCGCAGCGACGGATCGCCGCCGACGGCCCGTCCTCGCTGCGCGCGCCCCTGTCCTGGACGCTGCCGGGCGGCCGGGCGACCCTGGTGCGCTGGTTCACCGCCGGGGGAGCCGCCTACCGCCCCGACGCGGCCCTGGCCCGGGTCCGTCTCGCCGACAACACCCTCTTCGACCTGCGCGCGCGTACAGGAGGCCGTGTCGAGCAGCACCACGTGTGGCCCGGCGACACCCTGTACTCGGGTACGTGGCTGGTCACGGCACTGCGCCCGGCGGGCCCGGGCGACCTCCTGCCGCGCCCGCGGGAAGTCCTGCGCTCGCCCGGCGTCGTCACCGCGCTGGCCGTCGCCCCGGACGGCCGCCACGTGGCCGTCGCCGTGCGGGAAGGCCCCGAGGGCTCCGTGCTGCGGCTCCTGGACGCCCTCACCGGGGAGACCAGGGACGAACTGCGCATCCGCGGACGGGTTCTGTCGGCGGCCTGGTCCTGCCCGGGGACGTGGCCGGTCTTCGGAGTCTCAGGGGGCGAGCTGTCCGCGCACGGCGTGTACGCCTTGGCCGCCCCGGCCGTGGGCGGTGCGTCGGCGCGGCTGCGGCAGCTGGCGGAGCAGCCCGCCGCGGTACTGGCCCTGGAGCAACTGCCCGGCGGGCGGGAGGTCGTGGTGCTTGGCGGCGACGGCGTCCTGCGGGGCGTCGACATGACGACGGGGCGGGATCGGGCGGTTGCTGAGCTCTGGCACCGCCCGACGGTGCTCGCGGTCCGTGGAGATGGGGAGGAAGCCGTGGTCGCTGGAGGTCGGGGACACCGGGGCGTGGCCTACTTCGTCAACCTCGCAGACGGCAAGCTGCGGTCGTCAACGCTGCTCCCGGCACAGGTCCGGGCTCTGGCCTCGGGGCCGCACATGAATGTCCTGGCAGGTGGCGGAACCTTGGACGACCAGGGGCGCGCCCGATACCTGGGAAGGGACGAAGAGCTGGTGCCCCCCAACGCTCAGGAGGTGCGAGGCGTCGCGATCTCGCATCAGGGAGCCCTGTCCGCGGCGGTCGCGGTCGACGGCCAGGCCTGGGTCGGCGGGACTCAGGGCCGCGGTACGTGGACCCACCTGCGCTACCCGGACACCCCCGTCGCCCTGGCCTTCTCACCCGACGGCCACTACCTCCACATCGCGGGCGACGCCGGACTCAGCACATGGGCCCTCACCGAGGCACACCACCGGGCGAGCGACGAGCCCGCCGCCCCGACCGCACCGCGACAGGAGCCGACCAGCCATGACACCTGACGAGGCCCGCACTCCCACGCCGACTCCCGCACCAGGACAGGCTGCTGAGCACCCGGCGTCCGGCAGTCACCCGCCGCTGGCCCCGCACACCCTGACGGACCTGTTCGCCACCGCCCGCAGGAGAGCGGTCCGGCCCGCGAACCTGAGCCCCGCGTACGGCATCGGACAGACGGTCGGCAACGCGATCGACGACGTACGCCGCGGCCTGGACGGGAAGCGACTGGATCCGCACGTCCGCTACCAGCTCACCCACCTGCTCGACGCGCTGAGCACCGCGGTGACGGAGACCGTCCGCACGGTCCTCGTCCAGCAGCCCGCGGCGGAGCGCGAACCACAGGTCGACGAGGAGGAGCCCAAAGGCCGCTTCAGGGACAGGCGGGGGCGGGGCGGGGGAAAGCGGAAGTACCGCTCGGCCGCAGAGGCCGGGCGGTCCGCCGCTCCCCGTCCTTCGCCCGCCCCGGCCCTCGACGCGGTCGGCAAGGCGCTGCCGCACGTGGAGAAGGCCTTCGGCAAGCAGCCCCCGACGACCGGGCCGCCCGCCCCGCCCTGGTACGAGCACGACGTCATGATGGAGCTGATCCAGGACCTGGTCAGCCTCCGCGACCGGGGGCGCGCGGAGCGGGTCTGGGACCGCATCGGCGTGTTCCAGGAGCTCCTGCGCGCCCAGGGCATCGAGATCCTCGCGTACGACCCCGAGCTCCGGCCGGAGCGGCAGGCGGACGCCTTCCACCTGGAGCAGGTGACGCGGGACGCCGTGTGCCGGTACGAGACGGACCTGCCCGCCCTCGTCCTGCACCCCGACGGCGACGACCGCCGGGTCCTCGTGCGGGGCAGGGCCCTGCGCCTGCCCGCGACCACCGCGGGGAACCCTCGGACCACCGCTCAGGGCAAGGAGAACGACCGATGACGCTGCTGCAACCGACGCCGGAGGACAGGCCGGAGAGCAAGTCGCAGGTCGACAGGAGCCTGGTCATCGGGTTCGACCTGGGCCACGGGGAGACCGCCGTGGCCACCCTGTGGTCGACCACCGACGGAGAGCCGCACGTGGAGGACATCTCCCGCACCCCCAGCCGCGTGCACCCCACCGTCGTCGCCCTCTGCCGGACGGAGGACGACGGCCGGACGGAGGACGGCGCCGGCGACACGACCCTGGTCGGGGAGCCGTGCTTCACCGTGTTGCCCGCGCGGCTCGCCCGCGTCCCCGAGCCCCCTCCGGACGGCCTCGTACCGGGCGACGCGGAGTTCTACATGGCGTTCAAACACGCCGGGCTCGACGCGCGGGCGCGGCGGGCGACGGACCTGTTCATCCGGCAGGTCGCCCGGGAACTCGCCCTGGAACGCACCGAGGGCGTCGAGACCTCCGGCCTCCTCAAGATCACGCCTGGGACGCGGCTGCACTGGGTCTTCGGCGTCCCGTCCGGGTGGGACACGGAGGAGTACGAGGAGTACGAGCGGCTGCTCCGCTCCACCGTGACCGGTCTCTTCCCCGGCCAGAGCGTGGAGCTGGTGCCCGAATCGCGCGCCGCGATGCTCTACGCCAAGGAGTCCGAGGAGTTCAAGACCGCCGATCAGCACCTGATGGGGGCCATCGCCGGGCGCGGCACGGTGCTGGTGATGGACATGGGGTCCCTGACGACGGACTACACCTTCGTGTCCGGCATGAGCGAGCTGCCCGTCGCCGACTGGAACTCCCGTTTCGGCGCCTCGCTCATCGAGAAGGAGCTGCTGCGCCGCGTCGTGGCCGACCACCGCGACAGCGCCCTCCTGGAGGAAGCGCTCGCGGACGACCCCCTCCAGCGCGCACGCCTCGAGTTCGCCTGCCGTCATGCCAAGGAGCGCTACTTCGGGCTCTCTCCCGACCAACTGCGGCTGAACCCCGGCCCCCGGCGTCTCGGGGGCGACGACGTCGTCGCCCGGTCGGGGGAGCTGATAGAGGTCTCCATCCGGCTCTCGCCGCCACTGATGGACGACATCCTGGACGGGCGCCTGGACGCACTGGGCCGTTCCTGGCGCGCGGCGTTCCGCGAGGCGGTCGAGGGGGTGCGCGACAAGCTGGTGAAGGAGACAGGGAAGCCGCCGGACGTCGTGCTGATGACCGGCGGGGCGTCACGGATGCGGTTCGCGCAGGAGATCTGCCTCGACGTCTTCGAGGCGGAGGAGGGCGGCACCCGGGTGCTGCTCGGCGTCCGCCCCGAGCACGCGATCGCCAAGGGGCTGGCCATCGCGGGCCGCACGCGCCGCCGGGTCGAGGGGTTCCTGGAGGAGGTGGAGGTGCTGGCCCGCGACCGCGTGCCCGCCGTCATCGGCGACAACCTGGAGTCCCTCGGCCTGGCCCTCGGCAAGGTCACCGTGGACGGCATCGTCGACGACCAGGTCTGCCCCGCGGTCGTACGGTGGCGCGAGGGCGAGCTGCGGCTGCTCACGGACATCGCCATGGAGGTGGCGGGCGAGCGCGAGGCGTACCTCAGGAGCCCCGCCGGGCAGGCGAAGCTGAAAGAGGCCACCCGCGCCTGGTACGCCGAGGTCACCGCGGTGATCGACCGCGAGGCCGCGGCGATCGCGCACCGGTACGGGATCCCGACGGAACCCCTGCGGGTCTCGCCCTTCGGCCCCGCGACGACGACACCCCGGCCCGACGTCAACCTCGAACCGCTGCTTGAGACGCTGGACTCGATCCTCGGCCTGGTCGCGGCCTGGATGACCACCATGACGGCGGGGGCGGCCCTCGGGGTCATCTCGGCGGCGTCGCAAGGTGCTGCCGGGGCCGGAGCGGTCGCCGCGGCGTCCAACCCGATCGGCTGGATCATCGGTTCCATCGTGGCGGCCGTGGCCGTGGTGATCGGCATCTGGATGGGCAAGGACGCCCTGATGAAGTGGATCTCCAACGCCGACATCGCCGGTCCGCTGCGCAAGCTCAACCGCGAGAAGACCCTCCTCAAGAAGATCCGCACCCAGGCCGACGAGGACCGCCTGGAGGCGAAGGCGGCCGAGGACTTCGCGCGCCACTTCGCCGACAGCCACCGCGAGACGATCGTCGCCCGCCTCTCCGCCTCGGTCGGGGCCCACCTGACGAAGGCGGCGCGGGAGGGGGCCCTCCTGATCGACCGCCGCGCGTGACCCGCGCCCCCGTCGGCGTAGGCGGTACCGGACGCTCCACCTCCGGTTGGCGTACCGAGGAACGACGTGCCGCTGACGGCCCGCTCCCTCGCGCTGGGCCCGCCCCGTTACGCAGGACCGAACCCACGCCGCCCGCACGCCGGGCGCCCGGGTGAAGCGGATACCGCCGACGCTCGGACGACCGCACGTACGACGGATGCGTAGCGACGGTACGCAGCACGTCGGCGGCTGCGACCACCGGCGGGAGCGCCTCGGCCGGGGAGTCGCCGTGAGCACGTTGGCCCGCCGGCCGGAAGGGCTACGTCCCGTCCAGGCAGTGAAGGCTGTCCCACAGCCGACGCGGACGACCGTCGGCCCCGGGGTGGCGGCGGGCGGCGGGACGGCCCCGAACCGCACGGTGTCGCCCCGGCGGCCCGGGTACTCGCTCGCCGGCCTGGCGGACCCGCCGGGCGACAGGCGACTACTAGGAGAGCGCGATGACCGCTGCTTCGTCAGCCGGTTACCCGGAGACCGGCCCGTCACAGGCCACGGCGCCGGTTGCGCGACACACCGGCGTGGAGACCAAGCCCGCTTTCAGGACAACGGAGTTGTTCGTCTGCGTGGCCTCCGTCATCGCCGTCCTCATCGCTTCCGCGGTAGTGGGCGACGGGGATGACGGCAGCGACCGCTTCGCGGCGGATCAGGCGTGGCTGTACGTCACCCTGCTGACCATGGGCTATCTGATCAGCAGGGGACTGGCCAAGTCCGGTGCCCGGGGCTCGTCGGACACCACCCTTCACCAGGGTTCCCGGCAGCCTCACCAGCACGGCTAGGGCCTATGGCGCAGGCGGGCGCCCGCCCCCGGCTCCGCCTCCGGGGCCGGGGCGGGCGCACCGTCGTTTCCCGCCCTCCGTCGAGGGAACCCGACCGGCACACCAAAGGAGAGTCGGCGCCGCCGCCGCTCCTGCCCGTCTTCCAACGCGAGAGAAGTTGAAGCGCCGTGACCGCGCGCACCAGCAACGAGAAAGTCCTGCGTCTGCACGAGACCGGCTGGGCCAGGGCCCGCCGCCTGCGCGGCAAGGGCGTGCGCACCTGTCTGCCTCCCCTGCCTGACGAAGGCGCCCGCTCTTCGGCGCGGGTGGGCCCGGAGGGGAACATCGTCCGGGGTGACGACTGAGGCGCCGACCGCCGCAGGCCCGTGTGCGCCGCCGCCGAGCGGGAGGTCCGGGCGGGACGGAGCCCGACGGACCGGGGCGGCGCGTCGGCCCGTCAGGCCGGTGGGGGAGTGCCCGTCGCCCGGAGGTGGGCGATGCCGTTGTCGAGCGCCGCCTTGAGGTGGGTCGAGTCGCCGGTGGACATCATGATGGTCACGCCGCCCTGGATGCCCGCGAGGAGCGCGGCGGCCTCCCGGTCCACGTCGAGGGACGGCGGGACCAGGCCGTTCGCCTGGAGGGCGCGCACGCCGCCGGCGATGTCCCGCTGCCACTGCCGCATGAGTTCCGTGACGATCGCCCGAGCGCCCGGCCCCGACCGTCCGACCTGGAGGAACAGCGAGCCCAACGGGCACTCGTCGCCCTGGCGTTCATAGCGTTCCACCACGGCGTCCCGCCACTGCCGCCACGACTCCCAGGTGTCGAGGCGGCCCAGGTGCGGCTGCTGGTCCTCCAGGACGCGATCGGCCTCGAACTGGGCCACGGCGAGGAGCAGTTGGTCCTTCCCCTCGGGGAAGTAGTGGAACAGCTGGCTCTTGCTGGTGCCGGTCCGGGCGCGGATGTCATCGAGCGTCGCCACGGCGACACCCTGCTCGCGCAACACCTCGGCCGCCCCCTCGACGATGCGCCCACGGGTGGCACGCCCTTTGGCGGTCAGCGTCTCCGGCATCCCGGCTCCCCTCCGTACCTGAGGAGCCCACCCTACGGTCCGGCGGCCCGGCGGCCCGTGACCTCACTCTGTCCCGGCTGGAGGCGGGGCGGTGTTCTTCGTCGCGTTCGGGTGCACGGCGTCGCGGAGCGTCCGCAGGCTCGTGACCAGGTCGGCCAGTTGCTCCGGGGTGAACAGGCCCGTGAACCAGCGCTCGATTTCGGTGAGGTGTTCGCCCAGCACTCCTTGCAGCCGCTCCGCGCCCTCCGGGGTCAGGACGGCGTAGGTGCTGCGCCGGTCATGGGGGCTGGACGCGCGGCGCACGAGGCCGCCGCGTTGCAGCCGGTCCACCGCCCGTGTGACGCCACTGGTCGACAGGGACAGCTGGGCGGCCAGGTCGGTCATCCGCAACTGCCTGCCGGGGGAGCGGCTCAAGCGCGTCAAGGCGTCGAAGTCCAAGGACGACAGCCCTGACTTCTCCAGGGTCGGCGCCAGTTTCGCGCTCAGCCCGGCGTGGGCTTCGAAGAACAAGCCCGCCGCGGTCAGTCGGGGGTCGTCGAAGACATCGGAATCCATGCCCCGCATCCTAACCCCAAGTGATTGCTGTGCGGATAGCTGACATGAAGATAGTTGACGTGCGGAATATTGCTGCGGTAGAAATCTGCTTGCAGCGTGGAAATTCCGCACAGCAACTAAATGGGGTCCGTGCGTCGACGGTGCTCGACCGCGCGCCCCCTCCACCAGAACGAGGAGTTCACCACCATGGCCACCACCTGGGTCGCAGGCTTCCGCTCCGCCGTGCTCAGCCCGTACGAGACCATCCAGCTCAAGCCCTCCCGCGGTTTCCGCGACCAGACGCTGCGCCAGATCCTCCACCTCGACGGCGGAGGCGAGGCGTTGCGCGTCCTTCTCAGCAACGAATACGGCAAGGAACCCCTGGTCATCGGGGTGGCGCGCATAGGAGTCCGCAGCACGGGCGGCGCCGTCGACCCCGCCACCGACACCGCCCTGCGTTTCGGCGGGGAGACGCAGGTGGTGATCCCCGTCGGCGAGCGGCTCCACAGCGACCCGGTCGACCTCGCGGTGTCCGCCGGTGACGACCTGGCGCTGACCCTCCACCTGCCCGAGGACACCGGCCTCGCGACCTACTCCCACACCCCCTCGCAGAACGCCTACCTGCTGCCCGGCGACGCGGTCGCGGCGGACTTCACGGACGCCGAGGAGATCGACGGACGCTACTACGTCACCGGCGTCGACGTCCTGGCTCCCGAGGGCACCGCGGTCGCCGTCGCGTTCGGAGACTCCTGGTTCGAAGGTGTCGGCACCTCCACCGGCGCCAACCTGCGCTTCCCCGACCAGCTGAACCGCCGGCTCGACCACGGGTGGGTCGTCAACCAGGGCATCGGCGGCAACCGCCTGCTGACCGACGAGATCGGCCTGCGCGGCCTGGCCCGCTTCGAGCGCGACGTCCTCCGCGTGCCCGGCGCCACCCACGTGCTCCTCCACTTCGGCCTCAACGACGTGGGCCTGCCCGGCATGTCCGGCGAGCCCCCGGCCACCGCCGAGGACCTGATCGCGGGCTTCACCGCGCTCGCCGACCGCGCGCGTGCGCACGGCCTGACCGTCATCGGCATGACGATGGGCCCCTACGCGGGCACCATCTACCCCGGCGTCGACACCCCCGAAGGCCGCGCGGTGCGGCGCGAGGTCAACGCGTGGATCCGTACCTCCACCGTCTTCGACGCCGTCGTCGACGTGGCCGCGGCCGTCCAGGACCCGGAGGCGCCGGAGTCCATCCGCCCCGACCTCGACAGCGGCGACCACCTGCACCTCAACGACGCGGGCGCGCACGCCATGGCCGCCGCCGTCGACCTCGCGCTCCTGCGCCTGTGACGGCACGTCGCTCAACCCGGCGCACGGGCCCCGCCCACCCCCGGCGGGCGGGGCCCTCAGGAGCCCTTCAGAGCGCGAAGACCGCGCAGGTGGTGGTCCCGTGGGCGTAGAGCTTCCCGCCGGCCCTGACGGGTACGTGCCTCGGCCGTTGCCGTGGTGCGGCCCACGTGGAGGGCACGGGCCTCGCACCGGAGGGGCGGGGTGCTCCGCGGCCGCTGACCGACGGCGCCTTGACAGCCGTCGGTTCCGCAAGTACGTCTCCTTCAAGCCGATGTCACCCTGACGGGGGGACCGCCCGGAGCGCGGCGCGGGGATCCGTCCTCGGGGTCGGACCGGATGCCGCCCCAGCGGAAAGGCGCGCCCATGAGCTGTTGGCCTCCCTGCTCGGAATGGTGTGAATGCGTCGAGGGCAGGTGCCGGCCGGCGCCGCTCAAGCCCAACGCCGTACGGATCCGCACGCCGGACGGACGCCACCTTCAGGCCATCAACGGCCCCACCGCCCACTCCGGGTTCCTCGGCCCGACCTCCTCCGCGCCGGGCACCTGGGAAACCTTCCTGATCGACCAGCCCACGACCTGGCCCGTCCGCAGCGGGGACCAGATGGTGCTGCGGGCCCTCGACGGCACGTGGCGGGCGCTGCCGGACGTCCTGGTCCGGGTCGACCACGGGGTGCTCGTGCTGCCCCGCAAGAGCAAGAAGGACCCGCAGGTGGTCACGTACCAGTTCGGCGGCCGCGACCGTCCCCTGCTGGTGACCTCACCGCTGGGCCCGGGGTATCCGGCCTATCAGCCCGGGGACTCCAGGGAGTGGACGTTCACGGTCACCAGGGTGGTGGGCGGCAGCCCTTCCCCCGTCGGTACGCCGATCGACACCGGCGATCAGGTGACGTTCGCCTTCGCCACCCGCAACCGCGCCCAGCCGGAGCGGTTCTGGCGCCTGCGCGACGACGCGAGCCCCCGTCGGGTCGATGGTGACGCCGAGCCCGGCGGCCCGGCCGCCACCGTGTTCACCGTCGAGTTCAACGAGGTCCGGCCCGACCTCGGCTGGCGTCCGCCCACGGACACCGCGTGCCGCCGCTGCGCGCACGTCACCGCCGTCGTCACCCGCCGCAGCACCGGCACACCGATCCCCGGCGCCCACGTCACCGCGCTGCCGCCGAGCGTGCCCTTCGCCGGTGACACCCGACCGAGCCCCACCGACGGCCGCGCCGACCTGACCGCGTCCGTCGACGGCGCCGTCCGCGACTGCGTACCCGCCGGGCCGATCGAACTCCAGGCCACAGCGGACCGCTTCCAGACCGCGACCGTCCGCGACACCGTCCCCGACCGGGGCGCCGTCGACGTACGGATCCCGATGGACTGCACGATGGTCACCGGGCGCGTCCTCGACTCCGCGGGCAGCCCCATGCCCGGCGAGTGGGTGTTCCTCACCGACGTCCAGGACAATCCGCTCCTCGACCTGGACGGCAATCCGTACCAGACCAGGACCGACCTGGAGGGCCGCTTCTCGTTCGCCTGTGTCCCGCACGGGCAGATCAAGCTCTCGACCGAGTACGACCCCAGCACCGACAGGACCGTGACCATCGACCCCCGCGGCGCGCACGTCGAACTGGTCGTCCAGCTCACCGCCGCCACCGTCGTCGTCCGGGTGGTCGACGCCGACAACAACGACCAGCCGCTCGACGGGGCCGGCGTCCGGCTCACCGTCGGCGGCACGGCCCGCACCGCCACCACCAGTGGAGTGCCGCCACAGGCGACCTTCGCCCGCGTCCAGCCCGCCGGTGCCGCCACGGTACGGGCCACGATGACCGGGTATCTGCCGAACACCGTCCCCGCCACCGTCCCGGCCTCCGGAACCGTGATCCTCACCGTGCGGCTGCGCCGCGACGTGTCCGTCCAAGCGCCCACGGCGTTCGTGCTGCAACTAGACTGGGGCGCCCTTCCGCGCGACCTGGACCTGCACTGCTCCGGCCCCGACGGCGGCGACGGGCGCTTCCACTGCCTGTTCAACGCCATGCGGCCCGTCGACTTCGTACGCCTCGACGTCGACGACCGCGACGCCACCGGGCCCGAACGCATCACCGTCACCCCGGTCGCCGGGGCGTTCGTCCCCGGCGAGTACCACTGCTGGGTCGACAACTTCTCCGGCGAGCAGACCCTCGCCGCCTCCGGCGCCTCGGTGGCGCTGCTCAGCCTCGACGCCGCCGGACTGCCCACGCGGCGCGGCCGCTGGGTCGTCGCGGACGTCCCCGGCACCGCGAGCAGGCTCTGGTACGTCACGCGGTTCACCGTCGACGAGCAGGGCGGGCTGACCGTCGACCCCGTCATGACCTACCGGTCCGGGACCTGGGACACCGCCCTCTAGCAGTACGAGATGGAGACCGCCCATGCCCGCCAACCCGCATCAGGCCACGCTCCAGCGCCTGGCCGAACTCCACCAGGCCGCCCTGGCCGACCTGCACCAGCAGGCCCGCAGGCTCCGGGAGATGCTGCGCCGCAGGCCGCCCTGGCCCGAGCCCCCGAAGCCGCCGCTGCCACGTGAGGTGCTGAGCGGCGACCTCGCGGGTGTCGAGCGCGCCATCGCCAAACACGACCGGATCGTCGAGCTCGCCCGCAACGAACGCGTCGGCGAGGTGCTGCAAGCCGTCGCCGACGACCCGGACCTCGCCCGTGAAGCGGCAGCGGACCCGTTGGTGTTCGCGGCTCGGCACGGCATCGACCTGCCCGCCACCCTCGTTGTCACCGTGCTCGTCGCGGGCCGCGACGTGTCCGCGCGCTTCAGCAACGCCGACCCGGACATGCCCTTCGAGGTCGCCTGGACGCGGGACGGCTTCCAGGCGCCGCCGGTGCCGGACCCACCGCGCGGCCGCGCGGCCGCCGAACCCGTCTGACCGGCCCGGCCCGTAGGGCCGTTCGGCCCGCGCCGGGGCGCCGCCCGGCCACTGTGCCGCGCGGGCGCCGGGGCGGATGCTGACGGCGTCGGGCCCGCCGCGGCACGACAGGAAGGCACAGCGGTGAACACCATGACCATGTCCAGCACCCGTATGCTGCGGGCCCTGCCCGCCGCCCACCGGGAACGTCTGCTGCGCGTCGCCCGTGAAGTTCCCCTCGCCGAGGGCACCCGCCTGTTCGACGAGGGCGGACGCGCCGACCGCTTCTGGGTCGTACGCACCGGCACGGTCACCCTCGACATGCACGTCCCCGGCCGCCGCTCACCCGTGATCGAGACCATCGGCTTCGACGAACTGGTCGGCTGGTCCTGGCTGTTCCCGCCGTACGTGTGGCAGCTGGGCGCCGTGGCGACGACTCCGGTACGCGCCTACGAATTCGATGCCCCTTCCGTACGATCCCTGTGCGAGAGCGACCCCCAACTCGGCGCCGCCGTAGGTCAATGGGTCGGCAAGGTGTTGGCCCACCGCCTCCAGGCGGCCCGCACCAGGCTGCTGGACCTGTATGCGCCTTACGGCAGCGGGAGCCCCCGTTAGGGCGGCGGTCGGACAGCGCCCCGAAGGGGCCTCCTCGGGCCCCTCAGCCCCCGATCGCGAGCAGTGAGACCCACAGGGCCACCACCGACAGGAGCAGGGCGGCGGGCACGGTGAGGAGCCCGAGCCGGGTGAACTCGCCCAGCCGCACGTCACTGTCGTGTTCGCGGACGATCCGCCGCCACAGCAGGGTGGCGAGGGATCCGGCGTAGGTGAGGTTGGGGCCGATGTTCACCCCGAGCAGCACCGCCAGGACGGGGCCGGGACCGGCCGGGGCGGTCAGCGGCAGCAGGACCAGGACGGCCGGGAGGTTGTTGATGACGTTGGCCAGCACGGCGGCCAGGGCCGCGACGCCGAGCAGGGCCGCGAGTCCGGTGCCGTCGGGCACCAGGTGGCCCAGCGCGTCGGCGAGGCCGTTGTCGACGACCGCGCGCACCACGACGCCCAGGGCCAGGACGAAGGCGCAGAACGGCAGGGCCGCGGCACGTACCAGGGCGGTGGGAGTGGTGCGGCGCCGGAGCAGGGCGCGGCCCCCGAGCACGGTCGCGCCCGCCGCTGCCGCCCACGCCGGGTCGATCCCGACCGCGGAGGTCACCACGAAACCCACCAGCGTGCCGACCACCGTGGCCAGCGCGAACACCGGCAGCTCGCGCGGCTCGTCAACGGGCGGCGCCTCGGTTCCGGCGTCCAGGTCGGTGGCGAACAACCTCCGGATGACCACGTACTCGACGGCGATCGCGGCCAGCCAGGGCAGGGCCATCAGGGCGGCGAAACGGGTGAAGCCCAGCCCGCTCGCGGCGAAGGCGAGCAGGTTGGTGAGGTTGGACACCGGAAGCAGCAGCGAGGCGGAGTTCGACAGATGGGCGCAGGCGTACACGTGCGGCGCGGGCCGCGCGCCGAGCCGGGCCGCGGTGGCGAACACCACCGGCGTCAGGAGCACGACCGTGGCGTCCAGACTGAGCACCGCGGTGATCAGCGAGGCGGCGCCGAACACCTGCGCGAGCAAGTGGCGCGGACTCCCGGCCGCCCGCCGGGCCATCCAGGCACCGCAGGCCTGGAACAGACCCTCGTCGGCACACAGCTGAGCCAGGACCAGTACCGCCGCGAGGAAGCCGATCACCGGGCCGAGGCGGGCGGCCTCGTCCGCCGCGTGACCCAGCGGGATCGCCCCGGTGGCGATGGCCACCCCGGCGGCCGGGACGGCGACGACCGCCTCCGGCCGGCCCCACGGCCGGACCACCGCACCGGCCAGGACCGCCAGGAGCAGCACGGCGGAGAGCGCTTCGGCGAGGGAGGCGTTCAGGAGAGAAACCTTTCGGCAGCGGAGTCCTTCGAAGGCCCCGCGGGGAGGGAGAACGGCAGAACAGCATGATCCGCCGCCGTGTCATCCTCCAACTCCACGGGGGCCCGCCAGGCCCTCGGCACCGCGCGGACCCGACCCCGGCGCGGGCGACCACGGCAGGCCGGCACTCGTCCACGACCGGGTCCGCTGAGCCGAAGAGCATCCCTTCACCGTCTGCCACACTCGCCCCATGGCTGATCATGAATACGACAGCAACTACCTTCTGGACAACAGGCAATCGGAGGCGGGCACCCGCTTCGGCGCGCTCGCCGAGCTGTTCGACCCGGTGACGTTCCGGCACGTGGACCGGCTCGGGGTCGGGGCGGGCATGCGCTGCTGGGAGGTCGGCGCCGGTGGCCCCTCGCTGCCGCTCGGGCTCGCGGAACGCGTCGGGCCGACGGGCTCGGTGCTCGCCACCGACATCGACGTGTCCTGGACCCGGGACGTCGCCGACGGCGTGATCGAGGTGCGGACCCACGACGTGGCGGCCGACCCGCCGCCCGCACCGCCCGGCGGATTCGACCTCGTGCACGCCCGGCTCGTCCTGGTGCACATCGCCGACCGCGCCGAGGCCCTGCGCCGGATGGTGCAGGCACTGAAGCCCGGTGGCTGGCTGCTCCTGGAAGACGCCGACCCGATGCTGGTACCACAGCTGTGCCCGGACGAGTCGGGACCCGGACAGCGACTCGCCAACCGGTTGCGGTCCGCCTTCCGGACGCTGATGGCGGAGCGCGGCGCGGACCTCGCGTACGGGCGGACCCTGCCCCGAACCTTGCGCGAGGCCGGCCTCACCGGCGTACAGGCCGACGCGTACTTCCCGATCACCTCGCCCGCGTGCGCCGTGCTGGAGGACGCGACGGTGCGGCAGGTCCGCCACCACCTGGTCGACCGAGGCCTCGCCACCGACGAGGAGATCGACCACCACCTGGCCAACGTCGCGGCGGGAGGGCTCGACCTGGGCACCGCACCGATGGTCTCCGCATGGGGTCAGCGACCGTAGCCCGAGGGCCTCGTGGGGGAGGACGACGGTCTCCGCTGGGCGGGCGGGGGCGAACCCGCCACGCCCCGTCGCCTATCGGACACAGCGACCCCTGCGTTCCGCTCAGCGGAATTTCGTCTTACCCCCGGAGCCCCCTTCAGGCATCGTCACCGTGTTCCGCAGGCGCATACGACTCAGCGAACTCACCAAGTGACACGCGCTGTTCAGCAGCGCGACGACAGGAACGCGGGAGATGCCATGAGGAAGAGGAAGACGAGTCCGGCTGTCCGCATGGGCGCGATCTGCACGATGGCGCTCGCGGTGACCACGGGCCTCGCGGGTCCCGCCGCGGCGGACGCGCAGCAGGCTCCCGAGCCCCGCGCGGCACTCGACGGGGGCGCGCCGCAACGCCTGAGAGCGGACTTCGACGGCGACGGCAGAGCTGACTCCGCCGTGTGGCGGCCCTCCAACGGCACCTGGTACGTCCTGCGGACGACCGGCGGCCAGACCATCCAGCAGTGGGGCCGGCCCGGCGATGTCCCGGTGGCCGCCGACTTCGACGGCGACGGCAAGGCCGACCTCACCGTGTGGCGGCCGTCGAACGGCACGTGGTACGTCCTGCGCACGACGGACGGGGGCCAGACCACCCAGCAGTACGGGACGTCGGGGGACGTTCCGTTGGCCGGGGACTTCGACGGCGACGGCAAGGCCGACGCCGCCGTGTGGCGCCCGTCCAACGGCACGTGGTACGTCCTGCGCAGCAGCGACGGCGGCCAGACGATCCAGCGGTGGGGCGATTCGGGTGACGTACCGGTGCCGGGTGACTTCGACGGTGACCGGCGGGCGGACTTCGGTGTGTGGCGCCCCTCGAACGGCACGTGGTACGTCCTGCGCAGCAGCGACGGCAACCCGGCCTCGCAGCGGTGGGGTGACTCCGGTGACGTTCCGGTGCTCGGCGATGTCGATGGTGACCGGCGGGCGGACTTCGTCGTGTGGCGGCCGTCGAACGGCACCTGGTACGTGCTGCGCAGCAGCGACGGCAGCGCGGCTTCGCAGCGGTGGGGTGAGGCGGGTGACGTGCCCGTGCCGGGTGACTTCGACGGCGACCGGCGGGCGGACTTCGTCGTGTGGCGGCCGTCGAACGGCACGTGGTACGTCCTGCGCACGACGGACGGCGGTCAGACCGTCCGGCAGTACGGCGCGGCGGGGGACAGCCCGGTCTGACCGTGCCGACGGGCGGCGCGTTTGCGTCTCACCGGGCACAGCCGTGTCCCCGTAGCGTCGTCGCCGACGAAAGCGCCTGCATCCAACCTTTGGAGGTACGTGTGAAGACGTCACGACGGCACGGCGCCCTCCTCGCGGCCCTGGTCCTGGGTCTGGTCAGCCTCTTCACGACCACCCTCTCGGCCTCGGCCGCGGAGCCGCCCGGCACCCAGCGGGCCAAGGTCGGCTTCATGATCGCCTCGAACATGAACAACAGATGCCTGGAGGTCAGATCGGCCAACCCCGGCAGCGGTGCCCTGGTCGCCATGTGGGACTGCTTCGGGGGCACGAGCGAGCGGTGGTACTGGGCCGGCAACACGATCCGCAGTGACCTCAACGGCAAGTGCCTGGACGTCGCCGCGGGAAACAGCGAGAACGGTACCGCCGTGAACATGTGGGACTGCCACGGCGGGACTCCCCAGCAGTGGGTCTGGGACGGCACCCGGCTCCGCAACCCCGCGTACAACCGGTGTCTGACCATCGTCAACGCCAACTGGGGGAACGGCGCTTCGGTCGTCATCTGGGACTGCACCTTGGGCTCCCACCAGCAGTGGCACACCACCTGAGCGGTGAGCCACGGGCACAGCATCGCTGACCTGTCCGCGCCGTGCGCAGCGGCCGAGGAGCCGCAGTGAGGGACGATCACCCGGGACGAGGGCGGCACCCCCGGCCCGCCCGGGTGATCGGAGTCGAGCTCGGGCTGGTCCGACTCAGCACCCGCCGTCCTGCGGAGACCCGCCGGGCCGCCGCGGGATGCCGATGACACCGTCGTGCTGAGAGGCGATGAGCCGGGCGTAGACGCCCTCGCGGGCGAGCAGGTGTTCATGGGTTCCCGATTCGGCGACCCGGCCGCCCGTGAGGACGACGATCCGGTCGGCGGAGCGGATCGTCGACAGGCGGTGGGCGACCAGGAGCGTCGTGCGACCGGCCTGGAGACGCTTCATCGCGGCCTGGAGCAGCGCCGTGTTCTCGGCGTCGAGGCTGGAGACCGCCTCGTCCATGACCAGGACGGGCGCGTCCCGCAGGAAGGCCCGGGCGATCGCGATGCGCTGGCGCTGGCCGCCGGAGAGCTGGGCGCCCCGTTCGCCGATGACGGTGTCGTAGCCGTACGGGAGTTCGGTGACGAAGTCATCGGCGATGGCACGCCGTGCCGCCGCCACGACCTGGGCAGGGGTGGCGTCCTGGCGGCCGATCCGGATGTTCTCGGCCACGGACGTGTTGAACAGGTACACCTCCTGAGGCACCAGCGTGACGAGCTCGCGCAGTGCGGCCTGGGGAAACGCGCGGACGTCGTGGCCGCCGACGGAGACCGAGCCGTGCCGGGCGTCCCAGAACCGCAGGAGCAGGTGGGCGCAGGTGGACTTGCCCGCGCCCGAGTGGCCGACCAGCGCCACCGTCTCGCCCGGTGCCACGGCGAAACCGACGTCGTGCAGGACGTCGGGGCCCTTCGTGCCGTAGCCGAAGGTCACGTGGCGGAACCGTACATGGGGAGCGACGGGCGGAGGGGGCGGCCGCGAGGCCAGATCGGTGACGGTGGGCGGGGTGTCGAGCACGGTGAAGACGCGGTCCGTGGCGGCCCGTACCGCGCCGAAGTTGCGGGCGGTGGAGAGGATGTCGTTCAGCGGGGCGAAGCAGTAGACGGCGAGGATCACGGCGACCGGCAAGGTGGTCGCGGGCAGCCGGTGGTCGGAGACCAGCAGCGAGCCGGTGACGAGGACGGTGGCCATGCCGAGGGTGACGAGGGCGTCCGCCGCGGAGTGCTCGGCGCCGGATCTGCGGCCGTGGGCGAGCTGGGTGCGGTAGAGGGCGGCCCCGCCCCGGCCGATCCGGTCGAGCCACGCCGTTCCGCGGCCGAACGCCACCAGTTCCCGCAGCCCTTGCACACCGTCCACGACATCGGCGTTGACCTCGCCGAGCCGCGCGCGCAGCTCCCTTCCCTGCGCGCCGGACCGTGCGGCCAGCCAGACCGGGACGGTGGCGATCGCCAGGAGGAAGGGCAGCACGGCCGCCAGGAGCAGGGGATGCAGCGTGCCGAGCACCGCGAGCGCGCCGAACGGGACGACGACGGCGACGAGGAAGCTGATCACGGTGTGGGCGAAGAACTCCTCGGTCAGTTCGACGTCGGCCATCACCGTCGAGGCGAGGTCCCCGGTGCGGCGGCCGAGGAGATAGGCCGGAGTGAGGCGCTCCAGCGCTTCGTACACCCGGACCCGCAGGACCGCCAGGATGCGGTACGCGATGTCGTGGACCATCCACATCTCGGCCCATGCCGCGGCGGCCCGCGCGATCACGAGCGCGCCGAGCAGCACCACGCCGAGGCCGACGGCCCGCGCCGAGTGGCCGGTGGCGGCCAGGCCGACCAGCCAGACCGCGGTGACCGCCGCGGCGATCCCGCACGCCTGGTCGGCGATCCCGACGAGCAGTGCGAGAGCCAGCCTGCGGCGAAACCCCTTCATGAAGGGCAAGAGGCCGGTCAACGCTCGGCCGTGCGGCGCGGACCGTGCGGCCGGGGTCATGGCGCCGCCTGCGCGGCGACCATGCGGGCGTAGTCCCCGTGGCGGACCAGCAGGCTCCGGTGGTCGCCGACCTCGGTGACCCGCCCGCGTGCCAGAACGGCGATGCGGCCGGCGTCGCGGACCGTGGAAAGGCGGTGGGCGACCACCAGTGTCGTGCGGCCCCTGCTCAGCCTCCCCAGCGCCCGCTGGATGTCGGCCTCCGCCGCGGCGTCGACGCTGGAGGTGGCCTCGTCCAGGACCAGCACGGGTGCGTCCTTGAGGAGGGCGCGGGCGATCGCGATGCGCTGCCGTTCGCCGCCGGAGAGCGTCAGTCCCCGTTCACCGACCGGCGTGTCGTATCCGGCGGGGAGGGCCTCGACGAAGGCGTGTGCTCCGGCCGCGCGGGCCGCTTCCCGCAGCTGCTCCCCGGTGGCGTCGGGCCGGGCGAGCCGGAGGTTGTCGGCGATGGTGCCGTGGAAGAGGTACGTGTCCTGGGAGACCACGGCGATCGTCTCCCGGAGCGTGGCGAGGGGCAGTCCACGGATGTCCGAGCCGTCGACGAGGACCCGCCCGCCGACGGGGTCGAAGAAGCGCAGGAGCAAGGAGACCAGCGTGGTCTTCCCGGCGCCCGAGGGGCCCACGACGGCGAGCGTCCCGCCCGCTTCGAGCCGGAGGCTCACCTGGTCGAGGGCGGGGGCCGCGCGGTCGGCGTAGGTGAAGGTGACGCGCTCGAACTCGACGACGGGGGGCCGCTCGATCCGCGCGCGCCGCGGGGGAGGCGACGGCTCGGGTGTCTGCGGAACCGCGTCGAGGAGGGCGTGGATGCCCGCGGCGGCCGAGACCGCGGTGTGACCGGCGTGCCAGAACCGGGACAGCTCGATGAACGGGCGGAAGCACTCGAACACCAGGAACACGACGACGTAGAGCCCGGCGAGGTCCAGCGCCCCCTGGGTCAGGCGCAGCGCGCCGACGCCCACGCTGAGCGAGGTGCCCGCCGCGACGCCGAAGGCGGTGAGACCGGTGTCGACCAGGGACACGCGCATCTGGGCCATCGTGGATCGGTACAACACCTCGGCCCGGTCGCCGAGTTCGGCCCGGCGGCGCGCTCCGGCGTTGAAGGCCTTGAGCGTCGTCAGGCCCTGCATGGTGTCGAGGTACTCGGCGTCGAGCGCGGCGTAGGCGTCCCAGTGGGCCTGTCCGCGCTCGCCGAGCAGCCGGTCCCACCAGCGCGGCGCCAGCGGGACGAACACCACGAGGACCGCCACCAGCGCCCCGACGACCCAGTCGATCGACGTCAGGTAGGCGACGAGTCCGACCGGCGCGAGGAGACAGACGGCCAGTTGCGGCAGATAGCGCGCGTAGTAGCTCTCGACCGCCTCCACGCCGTCCACCAGGGCCGACTGCACGGTGCCCGTCCTGGTCCTGGTCAGGTGGCCGGGGCCCAGGGCGAGCAGGTGCGCGTAGAGGCGGCGACGGAGCCGCAGTTTGGTCGCGGCGGCCGTCCGGCTGACGCACAGCTCGCGCAGTTGCAGCAGTCCTGCCCGTACGGCGACGAGCGCGAGGACCCCGGCGACCTGGCCGATGCTGTGGGTCCACGGCCTGTGGTCGCTCACCTGCTCGAGCACGGCGGCGACCAGCAGCCCTTGGCCGACGTAGGTGGCGGTGACGCCGAGCCCCACGGCCACCGCTGCGGCGATGTGCCAGCGGACAGCGGTGGCGAGTGTGAGGAGCCGGCTGTGGAGCAGCATCAGGCGTGCGGCAGCGGGAAGTAGTTGAGCTCCTCCTCCGTCAGCGGCCGCTGACGCCAGCCGAGGGTGACCGCCATGTCCTGGATGCGCCTCCTGCCGAGGAACGGGAACGCCGCGGGGAAGTTGGGGACCAGACCGGGGATGAGCACCCGGACCACGCGGAACCCCGTCTTGGCGACGTCGTGGGTGGTCACGTCCACGTAGATGATCTCGTAACCGCGCTTCTCGACCACGTCCCGGTACGTCGCGAGGGCGCGGTCGGGCAGCCGCGGCAGATCGTCGATCGACCGGCTCGTCGGGGTGTCCACCCAGGGCCGCACCACCTCGGTGGCGCGCGGGTCGAGGAACAGCTGCTGCTGGCACAGCAGGTCGTTGACGTCGTGGAAGTCCTTCGCGTAGTCGTCGAGGTAGGCGCGGTCCTTGCGCCAGGGCTTGACCATGGCGTTGGTCCAGCCTGCCGCGACCGCCTCCCGGAACAGGCCCGCCGGGTCGTCGAAGTCCCGGGTGCCGTCCTGGAGAGTCAACGCCTCGCCCCACGCCTTGCGGGCGGCGTCCACCGGGTCGGGCCGGGCGCCGAAGCCGATGGTGAAGAGCTTCTCGATGTGGTTCTCGACCACTCCCGCGAGGACCGGCACGTCGAACTCGTTGTCCAGCTGGATGAGCCAGGCGCGCTGGCCGAGTTCGGCGGGCCGCCCGGCCCACAGCGCGGCCAGTTCGGGGGGCTGTTCCACCTTGGGGAGCGGATGGCGGTTCATCCACCAGATCATGGTGGCGTCCCGCTCGATGACCTCTTCGATGCCGGAGACCAGCGCGTCGTCCAGGGTGTGCCCCGCGGCGAGCCCCGGATAGTAGAGGAAGTTGGTGGGCGGCACGTCCGCGTACTGGTCCATGTACCAGTTGACGTACACCAGACTGGCCGGCACCCACACGGGCCGGTCGGCGGTGAGCGAGCGGCCCCGCACCCAGTGGGTGGTCCGGTCGTGCGTGAACCGGACGAACGGGAAGCCGGGGCTGTCGTACAACCGGTCCGAGTAGAGCACGAGGCGGTTCGGGTCGAGCGCGGATTCCCCCGCCTGCTGGAGATCCTGGTACGAGGCCTCACGGACGTCGACGGTCTCGGTGATGCAGTTGCCGCAGTACCGCTCGACGGCCTCGCCGATCGCGGCGCTGCGGGCCGCCCGGAAGTTGCGGAACGCGGTGCCGCCGCAGACCACGTTGTTGGCCCAGGTGTACAGGCGGCGCATGTCGGCGACGTTGGTCTGCACCGTGACGAGCCGGTCGGGGACGGACGTGTCGTGCTGGAAGATCTGGTGGGAGGCGATCAGGCCGGTGCGGTTGTCAAGCAGGAGGCGCTCGTTGAACGGCGGGGTGTCGTCGTCCAGGGGCCGGTCGGGCAGCGGAAGCACCGGGTGGCGAGCGATGGTCAGCTCGACCGGGTCGAGTTCGATCTCCGCCCACAGCGACCACGCGGTGACCCCGGCGACCCAGCGCTCGATGTCGATCAGCAAGTACGAGAGCATCCACAGGAGTTCGGACGGCGTCGGGCCGCCTCCCGGGCCGAGAACGGCCTCGCCGGTCAACGCGGCGTGTACGTCGGGCCGTTCGGCCGCCGTGAGCCGTCGGCCCAGGAGGTCCCGGTAGTCGGGCGTACGGCCGGGGGCGACGGTCGGCCCGGCCCAGCCGCGGCCTTCGCTGAGGTGGAACGACGACCACAGGACCCGGTGCTCGGCGCAGAAGTCGTTCAGCGACTCCAGATAGCCGAGGTCGAAGCGGTCGCGCAGGGCGAGCACGACGGGCTTCCCGGCCGGATGCGCCGCCAGGGCGTCCGCGAGGCCGGACCTCGACGTCACCTCGACCGAGGCGAAGTTCGCCGTCGCCGGGCAGAGGCGGGCGACGTCGGTGAGCTCCGCGTCGCCCGTGAGGATCAGAGGTGTGGCCGTCACCCGCTCGGGATCGGGTCGTGGTCCCTGGTCGAACCGCAGCCAGTTGGCCTCGCCCGCGATGGGGTCCGCCGTGCTGAGCCCACCGAGTTCCGTGAGCTTCTCCAGGACTTCGCGGTAGCCCGCCGGGTCGGAGGTGGTGCGGACGATCTCCTCGACGGGGGTCGCGCCGTCACAGCGGGCCAGGACCGCCGCGACGTCCTCGGGTGCCGCCTTGATCTCGAAAAGACCGCCTCTGGGGGCGATGGCGAGCGTGTGCCGTGCCGCGCCCGGGCGGGGCCAGACAAGTGGCCGTAATTCGACGCGCACCATCCGGGGACAGCCGATTCCGATGGATTCATTGACCGTCAACGATTCCTCCAACCCGTGAAGATCCGGGAATCGCCGGTCGGCGATTCCCGGAACCCGGCACCTATTTCTCAGTCGTTCCAGGTGAACACAGGAGCGATACTTGAGTGGTTATGACTCGGGGCCAGCATCCTCCGAGTGCGGTGGAAATCAATGTGCACAATCATTCGGTCCTCCTCACGGACATACGGCTCCCATCACCGATGTCGCCGCATAGTAGAGAGCGTGGCCGGTCAGGAGGGGCGCCGCACATACGCATTTGAGCGTAGGCGCCCAGAGGGCGGCCGATTCCCAACTGCTGCCGCCATTGCGCTCCTGCAAGACAAATGCAATAACTAACCGATGCCAGGAGGGGGCGTAACGGCCGGGTGGAACCAATGACGTCCGACATGGAAATATGTGGATCGACCCATGGAATTCCCGTCGGGCTTCGGCCATCCCGGCCGAATCATGACGGCGCTGCCCGAGTGCAGCCATGGACGGGAAAAGTGAATGTGGCTCAGCAGGCTGGTGGGATTGCTTTGCCCTCCGCGCATAATTGGCTGATTCGGCGCTGCGGGGCGGCCGCGGCGGGCGGGCCGCTCATCGGGCAGCGCGGCAGGCGGCCCCGGGAGCCGTGCCCCGGAACCGCCCGTGCCGAACCTCCCGGCGGAGCGGAGGCCGCAGGCTCAGTCCGTCGGAACCTCCACCAGGTCCAGGCGGCCGCCCGCCAGCGCGATGGTCGCGGAGACCAGGGCTTGGAGGGCGAGGTCCTCGCCGGGCTGGTCCGGGGTGTAGAGGCATTGGAGCGTCAGCCCGTCGAAGCCCGCGAGGAAGAAGCGGGCGACGGCCTCCGGCGGGTGGGCGAGCTCGTACCCGGTCCGCGCCGCCGCCTCGGCCACCAGCTTCGCCGTCACGTCGTTCACGCCCTGGTAGTAGCTGCCGAGGGCCTCGGTCATCTCGGGGGTGCGCAGGGCGACCATGCTCAGTTCGGTCTGCAGGTTGTAGCGCATCGCGTCCTCCCGCACGGTGCGCCACAGGACGCCGACCAGGGCCACGATCGTGTCCTCGAAGCCGGCGTCCTGCGGGGTCGCCTGCTCGACGTGTGCGATCAGGTCGGTGGTGAGCTGTTCCATCACCGCCCGGTACAGATCCGCCTTCGTGCCGAAGGTGTAGTGGACCGTGGCCTGCGCGACACCGAGCTCGGCAGCGATCGCGCGCGTGCTGCCCGCGGCGACTCCCTCCCTGGTCATGAGGTCGATGGCCGCTTTGATCAGTTGAGGGCGGCGCTCGGCCGCGGAAACGTGAGCCATGCGCCCATCCTACCGACCTAGTCAGTAGAACAAGTCACCCGATCAAGTTGGTCGCGGGCCGGACCGCCTCGGGCCGGACTCACGAGGTACTGATGATCACCTTGCCGAAGGCGCCACCGGCGGCGTAGTGACGGTAGGCGTCGACGGCCTCGTCGAAGGGGAAGACCCGGTCGATCAGGGGCCGGAGCCCGTGGGTCTCGATGAAGGCGTTCATGGCGGTGAACTGGGCGCGGCTGCCCACCGCCACGGCGCGGATCGTGGCGCCGGAGGCGAACAGCGCCCGCGGGTCGAGCGGCTCCGCGGTCTTGCCGACGAAGCCGACGCACGCGACGGTGCCGGCCAGGGCGACGGCGCGGACGGACTCGTGGAGGAGCCCGGCGACGTCGACGACGCGGTCGGCGCCCCGTCCGCCGGTGCGGGCGCGGACCTCGTCGGCCCAGTCGGGCGTGGCCGTGTAGTCGACGACGTCATCGGCGCCGAGGCCGCGCAGCCGTGCTGCCTTGGCCGGGCTGCTGGTCGTGGCGATCACTCGCGCGCCGAGCGCCTTGGCGAACTGGAGCGCGAAGAGGGACACCCCGCCGGAGCCCTGCACGACGACGGTGTCGCCGGGCCGGAGGCCGAGGCCGTCACCGGTCAGCGCGTTCCAGGCCGTGACCGCCGCGCAGGGCAGCGTCGCGGCCTCCTCGTACGACAGGTGGGCGGGGACGGTCACGAGCGAGTCCGCGTCGACGACGGCGTACTCGGTGAGCATGCCGTCCAGGGAGCCGCCGCGCTGCGCGAGGTGTTCCACGGCGAACGGGCCGTCCTTCCAGGAGGGGAAGAGCGTGGCGGCGACGCGGTCGCCGACGCGGATCGCGTCGACGCCCGGGCCGACCGTGACGACGTCACCGGCCCCGTCCGACACGGGGACCACGTCCGGCTCGACGGGCAGGACGTAGGTGCCGTCGAGGACCATGAGCTCGCGGAAGCTGAGGGACGTCGCGCGCACCGCCACCACGGCCTGGCCGGGGCCGGGGGTGGGGACGTCGTGCTCGCGGACGGTGAGGCCGGAAAGTCCGGCGCCGCTGTGGGACAGGTGGTAGCTCCGCATCGAGGGGCCCTTCGTGTGGCGGGGGTGGAAATGCCGGGGGCGGGGGTGCGTCACGCGGCGTCGGACTCGGCGGCGAGCGGGACCTCGCCCGCGGTCTTGCTGAAGCCGGACGCCTCGGTGATGCGGCCGTCCGTCACGCGCATGACGTTGACCCCGCGCACCCACTGGTCGGGACCCGGCCCGAAGCGGTAGCTCCACACGATCGTCGCGCGCTCGCCCGCCACGATGACCTCCTGCGGCGTGAACTGCGTGGCGCGGTCGTCGATGACGGCCGTCCACCAGGCCGTGCACGCCTCACGGCCGTGGACCAGCTCCCCGCCGGGCGCGGGCTGGACGCTCTCCATGACGCAGTCCTCCGCGATCAGGCCGTCCAGGAGGCCCGCGTCGTGCTCGATGAACGCGCGGTTGAAGCGATCGATGACCTCGGTGGTGGTGTGTACGGAGTCGGTGACCTCGGTGGTGTGGCCGGCTGACATGATGCCTCCCCAGAAGAGATAGACCATTCGGTCTATTTGCTGTCGCTGGAGATATAGATAGACCAGTTGATCTACCGCGTCAAGGGCTGGCACAATCACGCCATGACCGCCGCCACCAAACCGGGCCCCCGCGAACGACTGCTGCTCGCCGCTCAGGAGTTGACCTACACCCAGGGCGTCGCCGTCGGCGTGGATGCCCTGCTCAAGGCGGCCGGAGCCGCCCGGCGTTCGCTGTACGAGCACTTCGGCGGCAAGGACGGCCTGATCGCCGAGGTGCTGCGCCGCAGCACCGCCGAGGACCTGGACAAGTACCGCGCCACGATGGACGCCGCCGGGGCCGACCCCCGTACCCGGCTCCTCGCGGTCGTCGACCGGCTCGCCGAGATCGCCGCGGCCCCGGACTTCCACGGCTGCCGCTATCTGGCCGCCGACCTCGCGCTCACCGACCCCGATCACCCGGCCCACGAGGTCACCCAGGCCTACCGGCGCACCCTCCACGGCCTGTTCGCGAACGAGCTGACCGCCCTCGGGCACACGCGCCCCGACGTCGGCGCGGACCAGCTGCTCCTCCTCGTCGACGGCCTGCTCGCCACGGGCGCGTCCCGCCCCGAAGCACGGCCGCCCGCCGCCGCGTCCCGCGAACTCGTCGAGTACGTCGTCGACTCCGGGACCCGGCAGGCGGGCGGTTGACGGGTTTCCCGGCCGCGCGCGGCGGGCGCGGCCGTCCGGCTACTGTTCGAACGGGACCGGCAGGCGCTCCCCGCTCGTGCCGTCGTACCTCCCGAGCGGCGCCGTGGTGTCCAGGCCGTCGCGGTCGGTGACCCGGACCGCGATCGCGTGGGCTCCGGAGCCGGTGGAGCGGACGTCGAAGGAACCGCCGGTCGCCACCGCGCGGCCGTCGACGACCCACGCCACGTCGGCGCCGGTGATCGGGCCGTGCTGCGGCGAACTGCCCTGGGCGTTCAACAGCGGGCCGTCGACGGCGCCGAGCAGCACCTCGGGCGGTTGCGGAGGAAGGGCGAACGGCGGGGTCTGCACGTACGACGTGTGGTAGCCGTTGGTCGCGATGACCTGCGCCACGCACCGCTCGTGCCCCGGCATCGTGCGCAGGTCCAGGTCGAAGGACGTGCCGCTGAGGTTGACCCCGGGGCGGGGTGCGAAGGTTCCGTCGGCGTTGGTGAACCGCACGAAGTACGTGAAGGCGGGGCGCGGTTCGGGCTCCCCGACGTCCAGTCGCTGCCAGCGCAGGTGCAGGACGCCCTCGGTGTCGATCTCCGGCGTGGACAGCGGCGTGTTGAGGATGAACTGCGGTGCGCCGGACGGTACGACCAGCGCGCCCAGCTCCGTTCCGTCGCGACGCAGGACGACCCGGTGGGCCCGCGCGGCGTAGGGCAGACGGGTGGTGAACGCTGCTTCCTGCTGCTCGGGGCGGTCGAATACCACCACGGTCGGCGCGCTGGCCAGGACCTGTCCGGCCGCGTCCTCGACGGACACGGTGTGGACGGGCCCGGGGACCGTCCGCGGCGGCGACGGTGTGCGGAACGTCCGCAGGCACGGCTGCCAGCGCACGGCCCCGGAGCGGGTGACCCGGCCGCGCACCCGCACGTACTGGCCCGGGAACGGCCGGCTGGTGGTGGTCAGCGTGGCGGGCACCGTGCCGTGGACGGGGCGCTCGGGCGGTGCCGCGTCGGCCTGTTCGCCGCGCACGGACAGGGTGTTGAGCAGCCGCAGCCAGTGGTAGCCGCTCATCCAGCGGGTGTCGAGACCGCAGTAGCTCATCAGGTCACCGAGGTTGGCCGGGTGGATGGTGCGGGTCAGTGGTTCCACGCCGACCTCGCCGGTGCGGCCGTCGGGCGGAGTGAAGTCCTCGTCGACGTGCTCCGGGCCGCCGCAGGGAGCGTGCAGCAGCCCCAGCAGATGGCCCACCTCGTGGGCGAACGTGGTCTCGAAGTCGTACCCGAACGCCACGTGGTCGTCGTACCGCGCCTTGCCCCGGACGCCCATGGGGACGGCCTGGTCGATCATCGCGTACAGCAACTGGTCGTCGTTGCCGTGGTCCTCCTGGATGTCCTCCAGGTCGTCGATGAAGTCCTCCTGCCCGTCCTCACTGGTCAGGTCGCGGGTGGTGTGGATCTCGGTCAGGCCAGGAACCGTGTAGTAGACGATCCCGCCGGTGTCGGCGATGGGGTAGCGCCGCGGGAGGGTGTCTGCGACGGAGCGGTAGTGCGCCTCGGTCAGGGCCGGGACCGTCGGGGTCGACACCCGCACCATCCAGACGGTCACCGGCCGCGTCGCCCGGAAGTCGGCCGTGACCTCCATGGGGTTGCTGAGGGTGCCCGCGACCTCCGCCTGCACCTGGATCTTGGCCGTGCCGGCCGTCACCCGGTCCGCGGGGATGAGGAAGTTCAGGGTGTGCGCGATCTGCCCCCGGTCGACCTGCGCGATGGGCCGGGCCGTGATCGGATTCAGCGAACGGACGGTGAAGGAGCCGCCGTTGAGGGTCAGTGTCCCGACCACGCCGTCCACGGTCCCGCCCTCGCGCGGATCGATGCCGGAGTCCAGATAGACGCGGACCAGCGTGGCCTTGCCCGCCGCGAGGGCGTGCTGGGGGCCGCCCGCGGGCGGGGTGAAGTGCTGGGTGGCCTGGGTGACCTCGACGCCGGTGATCTCCAGGTTCGGGGTGGCGTCGGGAGGCAGGAGCTCGCTGCTCATCGTGAGCAGGAAGCCGTTGTGGGTCTGGTCGGTCTGGGTGGGGCCGAGGACGTGGCGGCCCAGGGTGTCGCGCTCGTTCGGGTCGATGGTGATCATCGCGCGGCCGAGGAAGTTCTCATAGGCGCCGCCGCTCGGCCAGGATTCGTCGTCGTGGGTGTACGCCTCGACCCAGATCCGGGTCGGGCCGCCCACGGCCAGCGTGGTGACGGGGGAGGGGAGGCCGCTGGCGAGCGGGAAGAGCGCCTCGTCGAAGACGCGGTCGCCGCCGTTGTTCCAGCGCAGGAGCTCCTGGTCGATGGCCTCGGCGCCGCCCTGTGCCGGGGCGAACGCCCGGACGTACAGGCCCATGTGCGTGAAGTCGCTGTTCTCGTCGTCGAAGACCACCACGTCCCGGAACACCAGCCGCATCTGCCGGAAGCCGTGCGGCGGCACGGTTTCGAGGAGGCCGGTCACCGCGTAGCCGGTGTGGCCGTTGTCGGTGGTGGTGGGGCCGAGCAGCACCTGACCGAGCTGGCTCGGCTCGCGGGTGTCGAAGACGACCTCCGCCTCGCCGAGGAAGTTCTCGTGGTGGCCCTCGTCGGGCCAGCGCTCGTCGTTGTCCGTGTACGCCTTGACGTGGAGGCGGCCGATGCCGCCCGGGACGCCGCCGATGTCGAACACCAGGACGCTGGGGTACTCCTGGTCGCCGTCCAGCGGGTACTGGAAGTTGTCCTCGACCTCGCCGTTCCGCCGGTTCCAGCGGAACTCGTCCACCTGGTTCCCGGAGTTGTCGAGGACCCGGACGTACAGGCCCATGCGGGTGGACCCCGCTTCCTCCTCCTCGAAGAGGTACACGGTGTCGAGCGTGAGACGCATGAGGGTCATGAGCGCCGCCTCCGAGTCGCGGGGTTGGAGAGCTGTGTTCACGCGCTCGTGCAGGCAGGGGCGCGGAAGGTCGACTATGGCGAGGGGTGCGGGTGGGGGCCAGCGCCCGTTCCGCTCAATGGAACAGCGGCCGTGCCGTACGGGGGAATCACCCGATCGTGTGACCCCTGGGCGCGCCCGGCGCCGGTGCCCGCACGGGGTCACGCAGGATCCGGCCATGCTGCCGGGATTCCTCACCAGGGCGGTCGCGCTGCTGCTCGGCCGTGAAGGGCGGGCAGGCCGCTCACTGCATCTGAAGGCGGCGGGCGGGGCCACCGCCGTGCTCGCCGTGACGATGGCGGTCGGCTCCTGGGCGGTGGTCGCCGCGGAGCACGGCGCGCGGAACGCCAACCTCACCTCGTATCCGAAGGCCCTGTGGTGGTCGGTCGAGACGGCGACCACCGTCGGCTACGGCGACTTCTACCCGGTGACCCTGTGGGGCCGCGTGGTCGGCGCGGTCGAGATGGGGATCGGCATCACCACGTACGGCATGGTCACCGCCGCGCTGGCCACCTGGTTCGTCGGCCGGGACCAGAGACGCCGCCACCACCTGGCCCGGAGTGCCGAGCGGGAGGCGCGCGCCCTGCGCGACGACACCGCCCGCGCCCTGCACGCACGCTTCGACCGGCTCGAACGGATGCTGGCGACGCGGGGGGACGACGAGCGGGACACCACGAGGGGCGTCGCGCAAGACACCGAGGGAGGCGTTGAGTGACCCCCCACGGCTCTCAGCCCGGTGCCCGCGCGCGTCGACCGGCTGCCCTGTCCCGCTTCCACACCGGGCCGTTTCTCGTCTCCGGGGCGCTGCTCACGCGTGGTTCAAGGCCGCCGCTGCCGTCACGGCGGGCATGCCCGCCTTTCCCCGGGTGAGGGCCCGCTGACGGGCGAAGACGAGCTGTTCGCCGGCCTCAGCGCCGTCGGCGGCTTCGCCGGAGCCCTGGACGTCATCCAGGGCGGCGGGCGCAGTACCCCTCCTGGAAGGCGGCCCAGAAGGGCTCGTCGAGCCCGGTGTCGACGATCGGGTTCCAGTTGGTGTGGGCCACGAGCTGGTGGTCGCCGTCACGGCTGTTGAGGGCGAAGGTCAGATATCCGGCGGCGCTGCCTCCGTGGCCGTACGCGGGGCCGCAGTCCGTGGCGTAGACGTACATGCCCAGGCCGTAGCCGACCGCGGGCCGCGGGCTGCCGGTCGTGGGGACGGTGTCGTCGAGCATCCGGCGCAGGACGGCCGGGGGCAGCAGCCGCCCGCGCAGCAGGGCCCGGTAGAAGCGCGCCGTGTCGGCCGCGGTGGTCACGAGGGCGCCCGACGCCCCCGACTCGGACGGGCTGAGGGAGGTGACGTCGTACCGCGTGGGGTCCGGCACGTCCGGCAGCAGCCGTGAGACGTCCGCGTAGCCGTGCACATGGGGCCCGGCGATGGTGGTGTCCGCCAGGGGGTACGAGGTGTCCCGCAGGCCGAGAGGCTTGAAGACGCGCTGCTCCAGGTTGGTGCGCAGATCGCGGTCGGTGATCCGCTCGACGATGAGGTCGAGCAGCAGGTAGTTGGTGTTGGAGTACCGGAACCGGGTGCCGGGCTCGGGGAAGTACCGGTCCTCGGCGAGGCCGATGCCGATGAGCTGGTCGCGGGGCCAGTACTGGTCGAGGCTGCGGAAGTGGGGGAGCAGTCCGTCGATGTAGTCGTACAGGCCGCTCGTGTGGTTGAGCAGCTGACGGACGGTGACGGGCGCGCCGGACAGCGCGTTGTCGGCGCGGACCTGGTCGGGCAGCAGGCGCTGCACGGTGTCGTCGAGACGCAGCCGGTGCTCGGCCACGAGTTGCAGCACGACCGTCGCGGTGAAGGTCTTGGTGATGCTTCCGGCGCGGAACCTCAGGTGCGGACTCATCGGGGCGGCGGTGGCCCGGTCCGCGAGGCCGGCCGCGCCGAAGCGGGTCTTCGTGCCGTCGCGGGCGAGCAGGAAGGCGCCGGGGTTGGGGTTCGGGTCGGCCGCCACCCGGTCGACCAGCGTCTGCAAGGCCGGATCGCGGGCGGGGCGGCGGTGGCCCTCCGCCTGACCGCCACCGCCGGTGTCGGCGGCAGCCACACCGGAAGGCAGGAGGGAAAAGAGAGCAATCAGCAGTCCCAGTAAGCGAGTCGAACGACGTCGAAGCATGGTGGGCCCCTTCTCCGGTAGCAATATATGCATACGGTTATAGCGCACGGTACCGTATTCACGTGCCGAGAGTCGCCGACCACGACGCCCGCAACGGGCAGATCGCCGATGCCGTCCAACGCCTGATCGTGCGGGACGGCCTGACCGCCGTGACCGTCGCGCGGACCGCCGCCGAAGCAGGCATGTCCGTGGGCCTGGTGCAGCACTACTTCACGGCGAAGGACGAGATGCTGCTCGCCACGTTCACCCGTGCCAACGCGCGCTTCACCGCGCGCGTGGAGGAACTGGTGAACCGCGGCGAGGCACAGGGCCGCACCATCGCCACGATGCTGCGCCAGGCCCTGGCCGAGCTCGTGCCGCTCGACGCGGACCGCCGCGCCGAGTTCCTCGTCCGCCGTGCCTTCGCGGACCAGGCCGCGCACCACAGCCGCCTCGCCGCCGTCCAGCGGCAGACCCTCGCGGGCATCCGTGCCCGCGTCACCCGGGCCATCGACAACGGCAAGGCGTGCGGCGAGGTCGCCCAGGACGTCGACGCGACCGGTCAGTCCCTGCGGATCGTCGCGTGCGCGGAGGGACTCGCCCTGCACACGCACATCGACCCCGACAACACACCGGAAGCGGCGGTCCTCGCCGCCCTGGACGAGGAACTCGACCGCGTCTTCACGGGCACGTGCCGACGCGCGCGCTGACGCCCCATCAGCCGGTGGGCAGCCGGAGGGCGTAGACCCTGCCGCCCCCGTCGAAGAGCGCGGTGGTGCCGAGGCCGTCCACGGAGAGGGAGTTGGGTGTCCAGGAGATCTCCCTGCCGCCTTCGGTCATGCTGATGCGCTCGATCCGGCCGGTGAGCAGGTCGCGCCGGAAGATGTCCACGACCTGATCGGTGTCACCGGGCACGATGTTGTCGGCACCCGAGCCGAAGACCAGTCGGCGGCCGTCGGCCGTCACCGTGCCGCGGTACGCGTCGTGCACCGTCCGGGTGCCCGGCAGCGGCGGCGCGGCCCGCGTGGTCGCCCCCCGCCGCAGGTCACGGACGTAGAGCTCGACGTGCGAGCCGTCCACGTCAGGGCCGTTCGGCTCGAAGACCCTGAACAGGGCGTAGTGCCCGTCCGGGCTCAGCGTCGCGTACGGGTGCGCGTCGCGGGGCGCGCCGGTCGTGTCGACGGAGGCCTTCTGGACGCGGCCGGTGCGTGAGTCGTACGTGAAGAAGGGGAAGGTGTGGCGCGCGGGAGGGGGCTTGGACGCCGGGGCCCCGTCCGTCTCCGCCACGGTACGGGCCTGCCCGCGGGGCAGCAGATCGGTGGCCTTGGAGCGGAAGCCGACGGTGGCTCCGTCCGCGCTGATGACCGGGTCGGCGGAGGCGTCGTCGGCCGGGGAACCGTCCGTCCCGGTCGTGACCAGCCGGGTGGCCCCGGTCCGGCGATCGGCGACGGAGATGTCACGCCGACCCGAGTGGTACGCCACGTAACGGCCGTCCCCGCTGATGGCGGGGCTGCCGGAGTTCCCCTCGGTGGGGACGAGTTCGGTGCGCCCGGCCGCACGGTCCCGCACGAAGACCTGCTCGCTGCCGCCCGTCGGCTGCCCCGGCACGACGCCGGGCGCGTCGGAGCTGAACACCACGTAGCGGCCGTCAGCGCTGATGCCGGCCTCGCTCGTGGACCCGTCCAGCTGCGCCTCGTCGTCGCCGACGCTGACCCGCTCGGTACGCCCGGAGCGCAGATCCCGTACGAAGACGTCGTACAGGCGGTTCGTGTCACCCGGCACGAGGTTGGACGCCAGGGAGGTGAAGAGGGCGAACCTCCCGTCGGCGCTGATCCCGCGTGCTTGCGACCAGTTGTCGGGCCGGCCGCCGTCGAGCCCGAGGTCGACCTGGACGACCCCGTCTCCTTCCGGCTCCGCCCGCGCCTGCGGCGTCGGTCCCGCCAAGAGAACGGCGGCCCCGAGCACACAGCCGCCGCGCCGCCACCGTCTTCCGCTCCCGTTGCTCGTACGTCGCACGCTGATCGGTCCTCCCCGCGATCAGGGCGGCCGCGCCGCTGCTGCCGCTCGGTCGGCGGGGAGAGTCAACCGGTGGGCCAGTCGCCGGGTCAACGACGCCGCTCGGGCGCGGGCCGAAACCGGTCGGTGGCCGAGCCGGGATGTGAGACGACGCACGTCAGCCGGGACCCGCCCCAGGGAACCAACGGGGTGCCAGGCACACTCTGCGTGTAGTAGCCCGTTGGATCAAAGGATGGCACGCACGTGATCACGCTCACCAAGGAAGACGGCCCGGCGGACCTCGATGGGGTGACCCACCTCTCGATCGGAGCTTCCTGGGACCCCACCGCCGGCAGCAGCGGCGGGGTGCTGGGCAAGCTCCGCCGCAAGACCGGCACGGACCTCGACCTGATAGCCATCGCCATGCAGGGCGCGGACCCGGTGCGCCTCGCGGGCCTTGATTCACTGGACCCGATGGGCAACGGCTCGCTGGTCCACAGCGGCGACAACCAGACCGGCCACGGCGACGGGGACGACGAGACGGTCACGGTCGAGTTCGCCCGGCTCCCGTCCAACATCACGGCGATCGTGTTCGTCGCTGCCGCGTACAAGAAGGGCAGTTCCTTCCAGAAGGCGCGCAACATCAGCTTCAAGGTCTACGACGCGACCGGGGGCAGCTCTCAGCAGGTTGCCGACATCTGGCCGAGTCTGCTCAGCCAGGACAACGGTTGTGCCGTCGCCAAGGCCGTGCGGGTCGGTGGCACGTGGAAGCTCGAAGTGATCAACACGACGGGGAAGATCAAGCAGGGGGACGAGCACGCCCTGATGCGCTTCGCCGTGAGCAAGTAGCACGCCTCTGGGGCCCGGCGCCGCAAGGCGCCGGGCCCGGGGCGGGCAGGCGTCGTCCGGATGCCCGTGGGCGAGAGCTGGAGGTCCGGGAGCCCGACGGCGGTGCGGCGCCCGGACCCGTGGTCAGCTCGCAGGGCGGCTCAGCGCTTGTTCTCCTTCTTCTCGCCCAGCTTCTCGACCACGTCCTGGGCCTTGTCGACGGCAGTGTCGATCTTGTCGCCGTGCTTGCCGCCGGTCTTGTCGTCGACGAGGTCGCCGGCCTTCTCCAGTCCGTCGGAAACCTTGTCCCCGTGGGCTTCGGTGAGTTCTTCGGCCTTTGCCTTGGCGTTCTTCAGCGCGTCGAACATGTACGGGCCTGTCTCTTCGGGGTGAAGCACCTGGTCGGAGACCATTTTTCCAGGGCAGGGGCAGCGGACAAGAAGGCTCTCGGAGCGTTGGCCGGGCGAGAGGGCGTGCGCCGGGCTCGCCGACGTCGGTGCCCGTGCGGAAGGAGCTCGCCCCCACCGCCGCAGCCGTGACCGTGCCCGGTCAGAGCCCGGTGTCCGGCCGGGCGTCGCCTCGGCGGGCGCACAGCAGGCTGCCGTCCAAGGGGAGGTCGTGCACGGTATCCAGCGTGAATCCGGCCGCGGCGAGGAGGCGTTCGTACTCGGCGGCGGTCCGCTCGCGGCCGCCCACGTTGCACATCATGTGCAGGTCCCAGGAGACGGCCAGGGAGGTCGATCCGTCGGTCGGCAGGAGGCGCTCCACGATCAGCAGGGCGGCGCCGTCCGCCATGCTCGCCGCGCAGCTGCGGAGGATCGTCAGGGCCCGGTCGTCGTCCCAGTCGTGCAGGACGCGGGAGAGCAGATAGACGTCTCCGCCCTCCGGTACGGCTTCCAGGAAGTCGCCCGCGACGAACGCGCACCGGTGGGCCCGGCTCGTGTCGGGCCACTGCTGCCGTGCGGCCGTCAGGACGTCGGGCCGCTCGAACAGCACACCGCGCACATGCGGCATGTGTTCCAGGATCCGGCCGAGCAGGTGGCCGTTGCCCCCGGCCACATCCACCACCACCCGGGCACCGCGGAAGTCGAAGAGCCAGGGGATCGGCGCGAACATGGCCGCGCTCGCGGCCATCGCGGCGTCGAAGAGCCGGGCGAGGCGGGGGTGTTCGGTGAGGTAGTCGAAGTGTCCCTTCCCGAAGAGCGCGGCGAAGGACTCCTCGCCGGTCCGTACGGAGTGGGCCAGGGCGCCGAAGGAGTCGTAGAAGGGCCCGCCGTAGAGCAGGGCCAGCGGGCGCAGCGAGGGGTGGGCGTCCTGCCGCAGGAGCGCACCCATCTCCGTGGCCACGTAGGACTCACCGGCCGGTGCCACCAGGCCCACGGCCGCGAGGTGGCGCAGCAGCCGGGCCAGACCCCGCGGGTCGGCTCCGACCCGCGCCGCCACCCGCGCGACCGGCAGGGGACGCGGCTGCGCGCCGCGCCCCACCGGCAGGTGGTCGAGCACGTCCAGCTCGGCGGCCACGGCGATCGCCTGCGTGGTCCAGGCACCGGTCATCAGTTCAAGGAGGCGCTTGGCGGGCTCGGGCGCTGTCGCCTCACGATGCGCGGTCAGCGCCAGCGGGTGGTGCCCGCGGGCCCGGATCTCCAGCCGCCGGTAGCGCGGCGGCTGCGCGCGCCCGGCAGGTCCTGCCTCTCCGGCGCTGCGGAAGTAGAGCACCGTGCAGTCCTCGTGCCTGTTGTGCCCTCCGCCGTCCGGTACGAGACCGCCCCGCCCGCCGAGGAGCGCGCGGAGTCCGGACAGCACCACCGTGTTGGGTGCCAGCACGTCGAGGGCGACGTGCGATTCGTTGCGCTCGGCGCGTTCCCGGGTGGCGATCCCGTCGAGCGGCGAGCCCGGCGGCAGCTCCAGCGCGAAGACCTCGACGGTACGTGCGCCGTCGCCCGCCCCCGGAAGGCCCGCGTGCAGGATCGAGACGTCCAGGGACTCGGGCGGCACGCCGTACCGCCGGCCGAGCCGCGCGCGCACGACGGTGCTGGGAACCGCCTTCCCGACGGTCAGTCCTTCGGCGCGCAGCCCGGCGGTCAGCGCGTCGATCGAGGCCGGAAACACCAGCGCCGCCACGTGGGCCAGGGCACAGTGCGCGGCCATCTCCGCCCGCTCCCGCTCCGTGAGCGCGGGAACCAGCCCGGCCAGCACGCCGTCGGTGTCCGCGCCGCGCACCCATGCCAGAGAATCACGGATCAAGTGCAGGTCTGCCGGGTCCAGAGCCGTCGGGTCCAGAGCCGTCGGGTCCGGAGCCGTCCGGTCGGAATCCATCGGGTCGGGTTGTGTCGGGTCGGAGCACGTGGGTTCGGCACGTGCCTGACCGGTGCGTCGCAGGTCGAGGTGTGTCGGGTGGGGCGGGGCCGTCGGTACTCGCTGAGCCGTCAAGGTCAGCTCCTCTCGGTGCACACCGCTGGGGAGACAGCGGCACGCGGTACTACGTCGCCCTCACCGCGCTCCGGCACCTCGTTCCGGCCAGTCTTCGCTTCGTTCGAGCCGACGAGGGGCCGACGGCGCTCCCCGGCGACGCCCTCCCACCGGGCCGTGAACGGGCATGGCGCAGGCCCCTGTCGGGCTCCGGGCGGGCCCGTGCCCCGCCCGAGCGGGCCGTCGACCAGGCATCCGGAGCGGGAGAGGCGCGACGGAACGGGCACACTCGGGCCGAACGTGTCGTACAACGGGCGCTTCCGTTCCCGCGCACCGCGGGTAGAAAGACGCAATAGGCCCCATACGGGGGGTCGCCCAGCGGCAGCTGTTCCCTGACGACGAGGTCGGGACGCCACGAGGCCCAGGGCGCCGACGAAGAGGCCGTTCGCCCCGTCCCCGCCCTGCACCGCTTGGCGCGCATCACGTCACGGGACCCCGCGCAGTCACGCGCCGGTGCCCGCTGCCGCTCACGTACGCGACGGAGGGGGAGCACGTTGCTGGATTTGATGCCGCCGAGGACACGGGGTGCGCGCACCGCCCGGGCGGCGGAGCCGACGGAGGAGTTCCTCAGGGCGCTGTACCACCGCCACGGGGCGGTCATGCTCCGCTTCGCCGCCGGGCTGACGGGCGGCGACTGGCACCGCGCCGAGGACGTCTTCCAGGAGACGGCGATCCGCGCGTGGCAGCACTCGGGCGAGCTCGACCCGACGGCCGAGACGCTGCGGCCCTGGCTGTTCGCCGTCGTCCGCAATCTGGTGATCGACGGCTACCGGCTGCGCCGGGCCCGGCCACCGGAAGAGGGCGAGCCGGGCCCCGCCCAGCTGCCGGTGCCGGACGGCGTCGATCACACGCTCACGCGCCAGGTGGTGGTCGAGGCCCTGCGGGAGCTGTCGGCCCGCCACCGGGAGGTGCTGCTGCACCTGTACTACCTGGGACGCACCGTCACGCAGACCGCCGAGGCCCTCGGTGTGCCCGCCGGGACCGTCAAGTCACGCTCGTACTACGCGATGCGGGCCCTCAGCGACAGCCTGCGCGGCCGAGGGCTCACAGCCCCCGACTGACACTCCGCCGGGCCGACGCCGTGTCAGGCCCCGGCGGCCCCATCGGGTGGATCGCTGTCCGCGAGGCCGAGTCCGTCGGCCAGGTCCGCGTCGGAGAGCAGAGACAGGAACGCCGGGGCGTCGGACAGCTCCCGATGGGCCGTGCGGCAGCTGTCGCACGCGGCGATGTGGGCGGCCACGCGTCGGCACTCCACGGGGGAGAGGCCGCCGAGGACGTACGCTCCGAGGAGCAGCTCGACGTGGCCGCCCCCACTGCCCGACACGGGCATCCGACCCCCGTTCCTCACGCGTGCACGGGCTTTCACGGTGGCTGGAACACCAGGTGCCGACCCCACGCTCAGCCGGTCACGGCGCGGTACAGGGCAGGGTGCCGTCCTGCGCACCCTTGATCAGGTCTTCGTGAGCGGTCCTGACGCGCTGGGCGTCGGCCTTGAGGACCTGGCGATCGTACGTCAGCAGACCGTTCAACTCGCCCTCCACATCGGAGATCTGGGTGTACACGGCGCCGTTGCCGCCCTTGCAGGCGAGGGCGCGGACCTCGGCGAGGCGGGCGAGGTGGTCGTCGGTGTACCTCTCCGGGTCCACGTCGACGTACGACATCTGGACCGACCAGGCGTGCCCGGGCACCGCGAGCCCCAGCCCGCCGTACTCGCCGCTGACCAGGGCCCTCCTGCCGTCGGGGGCGGGCTGGGCCGGGCTCGGGTAGCCGTGCTCGTCGACCACCTCCTTCAGCTCGCGCTCGTACTGGGCCCGCGCGGCGGCGTCCGGAGCCGTCCCCGCGGTCATCGCGGGCATGTCCTGCCACACCAGCAGGCCCAGCCGGTCCGCCCAGTGGAACCAGCGGTCCGGCTCCACCTTGATGTGCTTGCGCACCGAGTTGTAGCCGAGCTTCTTGTGCGTCCGCAGGTCGTACGCCAGGGCCTCGTCGGTCGGCGCGGTGTGCAAGCCGTCCGGCCAGAAGCCCTGGTCGAGGGTGGCCATCAGATAGACGCGGGTGCCGTTGAGCACCGTGCGCGGGGTGCCGCCGGCCTTCTCCACGGCGATGGAGCGCAGGCCGAAGTAGCTGCCGACGCGATCGCCGGTGAACTGTCGCAGTCGCACGGATCCTCCTTGGCTGAGGAAGGCGGCGGCACGGAGGCCGCGAGGGGCGAACGGCCGTGCACGGCGGTGCGAGGTTGTCCGTAGGTACGAGAGCACACCTCTGGTGCGAGAACCAGGGCCTGGCGGAAGCGGGCGCCGATCGGGCCGCAGCGGGCACGGAACGGAAGCCGCGTGGTCTGGACTTGCCATCGCGGCTTGCCTACTCTCGGCCCCATCCGCAGTGAGAGCGCTCTCAGAAGCCCCGGTCCGACCGCCCGCCCCGGTTCCACGCTCACCCCGGTCCGACCCCCCACCCCGGTTCCACCCCCACCCCGTCGGAACGACGAAAGGGTCCCCTGTGAGACGCAAGACGGGAGCACGTCTGGCCCTGTCCGCCCTGTTGCTGTTGGCGACCTGCGGCGGCACCGGCATCGCCACGGCCGCCACCTCCACCTCCACCACTCCCGGGTCCGAGGCCCCCGCGTCCGCCGGGCTCCTCGACGCGATGGAGCGCGACTTCGGCCTGTCGCCGAGCGCCGCGCGTGACCGGCTCGCCGCCGAGCGGCAGGCCGTCAAGGTCGAGCGCGCGGCGCGTAAGGCGGCGGGCGCCGACTACGCCGGATCCTGGTTCGACGCCGGGCGCGACCGCCTGACCGTGGCCGTGACCCGGCCGCGGGCCGCGGAGGAGGTGCGCCGCACGGGCGCCGCCGTCCGGCTCGTCGAGCACAGCGCGGCGCGCCTGGACGCCGCGAAGGCGCGCGTGGACCGCATCAAGGCACCGTCAGGCGTGGCGAGTTGGCGCGTCGACCCCAAGGCCAACCGGATCGTCGTCTCCGTCGTCGCGGGCCACGCCGCCGACAAGGACGTCGAAGCCTTCGTGCGCCGGGCCCGCGCCACCGCCCCCGTGCGGGTGGCGACGGTCGCCGACGCACCCCGCACCTTCGCCGCCGGGACCGTCGGCGGGGACCCGTACTACACCGGCAACGTCCGCTGCTCCATAGGCTTCTCCGTGCACGGCGGCTTCGTCACCGCCGGGCACTGCGGGCGCGCGGGGGCCTCGGTGCGCGGCTGGGACGGCTCCGCGATGGGCACGTTCCAGGGCTCGTCGTTCCCGGGCGACGACTACGCGTACGTCTCCATCGGCCAGGGCTGGTGGACCGTGCCGGTCGTCCTGGGCTGGGGCACCATCCCCGACCGGCTGGTGCGCGGCTCCACCGAGATGCCGGTGGGGACGTCCATCTGCCGCTCCGGCTCCACCACGCACTGGCACTGCGGGCAGATCCTGGCCAAGAACGAGACCGTCAACTACTCCGACGGCACCGTCGTGCACCAGCTGACCAAGACCAGCGTCTGCGCCGAACCCGGCGACTCCGGCGGCTCGTTCATCAGCGGAGACCAGGCGCAGGGCGTCACGTCGGGCGGCTGGGGCAACTGCTCCGGCGGCGGCGAGACCTGGTACCAGCCGGTGAACGAGATCCTCGCGCGGTACGGGCTGACGCTGCACGTCGCCTGACACGTCGACGCCGACCGGCCCCGCGTCCTACCGGAGCGTGCCCCCGTCGGGCTCGATCGTGTGGAAACCGGTGTACGGCACGAGCGCCGGAGGGATCGCGATCGACCCGTCACCGCGCTGGTTCTGTTCGAGGAGGGCCACCACGGTCCTGCCCAGGGGCAGCCCCGAGCCGTTCAGGGTGGCCACGTACTCCTTCCGCGGGCCGCGTTTGACGCGTACCCCGGCCCTGCGGCCCTGGAAGTCCCCGCAGTCGGAGACGGAGGAGATCTCGCGGAAGCCCTGCTGGCTCGGCAGCCACACCTCGATGTCGAAGGTGCGCCGGGCCGAGAAGCCGAGGTCTCCGGCGCGGAGGTCGACGACGCGATAGTGCAGACCGAGCCTGCGCAGGCATTCCTCGGCGTGGCCGAGGAGGAGCTGGAGCTGGGTGGCCGCGTCGTCGAGCGGGCACAGCCGCACCAGCTCCACCTTGGCGAACTGGTGGAGGCGGATCACCCCCCGGGTGTCACGGCCGTACGACCCCGCCTCCGAGCGGAAGCACGCCGTGTGCGCGGTCAGCCCCAGCGGCAGGTCGCCCGCCGCGAGCACCTCGTTCGCGTAGAGGTTGACGAGCGGCACTTCGGCGGTGGGGATCAGATACAGGTCGCGGTCGGCCACGCGGGTGGCGAACAGGTCGTCGGCGAACTTGGGCAGCTGGCCCGTCCCCGTCATCGCCTCGGGCGTCACGAGGTACGGCAGGCTGTACTCGGTGTACCCGTACTCCTTGGTGTGCAGATCGAGGAGGAAGGAACACAGGGCCCGCTCCAGGGCCGCGCCCGCGCCGCGGAAGACCGCGAAGCGCGCGCCGGACAGCTTCGTGGCCCGGGGCAGGTCGAGGAGACCGGCCGAGGAGGCCAGCTCGACGTGGTCGCGCGGGGCAAAAGCGAACTCCGGCCGTTCGCCCCAGCGCCGGATCTCGACCGGCGGTTCGTCGGAGCCGCCCTCGGGCGCCTCGTCGGAGGGCACGTTGGGCACGAGCAGGAGCAGGTCCCTGAGGTGGCTCTCGGCGGTGCGCTGTGCCTCGTCGGCCTCGCGGATCCGGCCCTTCAGCGCCTTCGCTGCGTCGAGGTCCTCCTGCGTCCTGGTCCCGCGTCCGCCGAGCTGCTTGGTGACCGCGTTGAGCCGCGCCCGGAGGGCCTCGCGGTGGGCGATGGCCTCCGCGCGCCGCCGGACGGCCTTGTCCAACGCGTCGGTGTCGAGGGCGTAGTGGCGTCGCTTCAGTCGCTCTGCGGCCCGTGCGCCCGGACGCAGCAACTCCTGGGGGTCGTGCACGCTGTCTCCTCAGTCGGTACGGGCGCTGTCGGCAGCGGCGGTGTCGGCAAGGGCGCCGGCGATCAGCCCGGCCAGCCGGGCCGGGCCGGTGTCGGCGAGGCCCGGCCACGCGGCGACCACGTGGGCGGGCCCTCCGGCCTCCAGGAACTTCGCGGCGACCAGCTCCTGGTGCTCCGCCCGGAGCTCGGGTCCGATGCCACCACGGGGGATCGTGCGCTCCTGCACGTACTGACTGCCGTCGGTCAGCCGCACCGTCACGCGGGCGGGCGTGGGTTTGGTCACCCGGGTGAAGTCGTCCAGCGGCTGACCGAGATCCCCGGTCAGCTCCAGCAGGTCCTGGCCGCCGAACTTCTCGATCCAGGGGCGCGCCCGGTCACCGGCCTCCCGCAGGGCTTCGCCGAAGGGGGCGTCACCCCGCATCAGCGAGCGGGTCATCCCAGGGTCGTGGGCGAGCCGTACCTTGGCCGCGAGGTTCCAGCGGTCGGCCTTCTCCACGGCCGGGGGAGTGAAGTCGTGGATCGAGAGGCCGCCCGTCAGCAGGGCGGTGGCCACCGGGTAGGGCGTGGTGAGGACGAGGGCGCCGATGGGCGTGCGCGAGCCGTCGAGATAGGGCTCCGCCTTCCGGGCCGCGTACGTCGTGTACAGCGAGCCCTCGACCAGGACCTCCTCGACCCGGTCCACGTCCCCGGCGCTCAGACGGGCGTGCAGGTCCACAGCGCAGTCGATCGCCGCGTCGATCCCCGGGCCGCCCGGGTGGAGCTTGAAGGACAGGGTCTCGGTGTGCCACCGCTGCCCGAGCCCACGCGCAACCGCCCCGGGCAGCGGTACGTCGGCGAACTGCCGGAGGAATCCGTCCTCGTGCTCCAGGAGGTCCGCCGCCCCGTGCAGCCCTCCTTGAGCCGCGTCGCAGGCGTCGAGGCCCAGGCGGACGCCCGCCGACACGTGCAGGAGGCGGGCGTCCGTCGTGAGGAAGCCGCGCATCAAGGTCCACGGCGGTGTGCTCAGGGCGAGCGCCAGGGCATCGGTCCACACCTCGGCGGGGGCGCGCTCGCACGCGAGGCGCCCGGCGACCGCCCCGACCACATGGGTGTGCAGCGCGGTCTGACCACGGAAGGGGCCCAGGGTCGCCGCCGCGGTGACGCGGGCCGCGCACTCGTCGGCGACGACGACCGCGCGCAGCAGCTCGGCGCCCGACAGGCCCAGGGCACGGGCGTAGGCGAGCGGCACGCCCACGGTCGAGGGACCCAAGTGGCCCGCGTACGCGGTGTCGTCGAGGTTGAGCCACGCCCCGGCCGCGGACAGCACGCGGGCCGACTGCGCCACGTCCTGCTGCCAGGGCGGGCCGAGCGCCCGGACGAGCCGCCGACCGTCCTCCTGGGCGAGGCCGGAGCGGATCGCGGCCACCTGGGACAGGACGTGGCTGGCGGCGAAGTCCCGTACACGCGCGGGCACGTCGGCGAGCCGCAGGGTGCTCGCCCAGCGGGCGAGGCACTCCAGCAGGCCCCGGCCGTGCCGGCCGGGCCCGGACGTCGTGTTCACGACTGGTCACCGGGCCCCGGGTGCCGGCCGTTCGTGAACACCGGCACCGCGCCGGGCAGAACCTCGACCGTGATGGCGGGGCGATCGCTCTCCACGACCTCCCCGTCGCTCTCGAAGTGCAGCGGGCTGCCGTCGACGCGCTCCAGCGTCACCTCGGCGCCGCGCGCGTAGACGACACCGGCGCGGCCCACGTGGGCGCCGGAGCGCAGGAGAGCGAGGGCGTCCTCGACGGGCAGCGAGGCGTCGAGCACGCAGACGTCCAGGAGCCCGTCGTCCGGCCGGGAGTGCGGCAGGATGTCGTACACACCGGCACGGTGACGGCCTCCGCCCACGTTCACCAGCGTCGTGGCGCCTTCGTGGACCACCCTGCCCTCCACCAGGACCCGGCCCGGATAGGGCCGGTATTCCGCGAGGGTCCTGGAGATGGCCTCCTGGTACCGGTCGCGCCCGGTGGTCGCGATGGAGCGGGACAGGGCCGTGGCGGCCGCGAAGAGTCCGGTGCTGACGCCGAGGACGACCAGCCGTTCGGGGGCGTCGATGCGGGCGAGGTCCAGTGGGCGCGGCGCTCCGGCGGCGCCGCTCAGCGCGGCGCGCAGGGCGTCATCCCAGGGCATGTCGTCCCAGAGGAAGCGGTAGTTGGAGTTCCCGGTCCCGCCCGGAAGGACCATCAGCGGCGGACGGTGCGGTGCACGGCGCACCCCGTCGACGACCTCCCGCAGGGTTCCGTCCCCGCCCACGGAGACGAGGACGTCCGGGTGGCCGTAGACGGTCGCCTCCTGCTGGAGCAGCTCACCGAGGAACTCGGTCGCATGACCCCGGCGCTGCGTCCAGAACACGCCCACCTCTTCGGCGAAGTCCGTGCACAGCGAGGCGACGGAGGCGACGTGCGTACGGGTCGTCGAGCCCGCCGCCGGGTTCGCGATGATGGCGATGCGGGGCTTCCGGTCACATGGAAGAGGCACGGTATCCACCAGGTCACCCTGTTCCGAAGAGAAAGTCCTTTGAAAAGCCCGAGCAACGAGAGGAAGAAGCTGCCGCCTTGGCGGAGAGGGCAGGATTCGAACCTGCGCGGGCCGAAGCCCGACCGAGTGGTGACTCGGTCCCCGATAGGCCGCTACGGGGACCTCTCCCTGTGCGATCCGACCACGCGTTCCCGAATGGGGTCAGGAACACTGTCGGCTTGCGCGGAGAGGGCAGGATTCGAACCTGCGCGGGCCGAAGCCCGACCGAGTTTTCACCCGGTCCCCGATAGGCCGCTACGGAGACCTCTCCTCAGCTTTTCCGCGACTTCCGCCGCCGTCCTGCTGTTGATGAATACTCTGCCCCATGCCTCTGACATCAGCCTGACGTCCCGCTGACGTTGGCGAACTCCGCCGTTTTCTTTTTCCGAGGTATTCGGAACACCACCGGGGACGCGGTGGCCGTCGGCACCGCGTCCCCGGTGAATGCACCGCGTTGGGGAGTCAGTTACTCATGAGCGTCGTCCCCGGCCGTGAGAAGGGCGTCGAGCCGCCGCAGCGCCTCGTCCGCGCCCTCGGCCACCGCACGGTCGTCGGGGTCCCCGCACAGCTGGACGAACAGGGTGGCGAGGCGCCGCTGCGTTTCCTCAAGCGTGGTGTCGAGCGGCGTGGTGGAGTTCTGTCGCGTGGGCATCCGGGCACCAGTCCTGTCGTGTGTCGGTCTCACATGGCGTTGGCGGCCCGCCAGATGTTGACGAACCCTTCGGCGCTCGCCCGGCCGGGGAACGCGGCGTACTCGGTGAGGACGAGGCTCTGGTTCCACTTCTGCTTGTACGCCAGCTGGGAGGAGGCCGGGTAGACGACCTGGTTCTCCCACAGGTGGTGCATCAGCCACTTGAAGCCGAGGCTGTGGCCGGGCACCTCCCGCTCGTCGCTGAGGCTGGTGAACGGGGTGAAGCCGAAGTGCAGCCACGGCACCCCCTCGGAGCGGAACACGTCGATCGCCGCCTTGTTGACCGCCTCCATGACCCCCGCCGGGCTGTCCGGGAGGCGACGGCTCAGGTCGTGCATCCAGCCCTCGTTGGCGCCGTACACGGGGGAGTAGGAGACGTAGCCGATGGCCTCGCCGTCGATGTGGCCGACGAACAGGCGCCGGTGCTTCTGCATCGGGCCGCCGGTCTGGCCGACCAGGTACTCCAGCGGGCGGGCGCCCTCGCCCTTGAGCGGCAGCCACCGGGTGTTGATGTCGTCGACGCCGTCCCGCCACTGCTCGTAGTCGGCCTCGACGACGGTCAGGCCGCTGCGCAGGGCCCTGGATATCTTGTTGCGCAGCTGCATGTAGCGGGAGCCGGCCAGGGTGAAGGCGGTCAGGTCGACGGCGTACGAGGCCCCCACCTGGTTCACGGTGAAGCCCTCGCCGGCGTAGATCTCGGCGTCCCGCCGCTGGAGCTGGATGACGGCCAGGCGGCGCCCGCGGGCCGTGGCGTGGTCCGCGAAGGCCCGGACGAGGTCCACATAGGACGCAGCGGGCGCGAAGGGCCCGCCGAACTGGATGAGGAAGTCGCCCGCCGGACGGTAGACGATGACCCCCGGCCGCCCGGGGAGGGCGAAGTACGAGTTCCCCTCGTTGACCGCGAGAAAGGAACTCGGGTTCTCCGACGCGCTGAACTCCTGGATCGCGTTGAGTACATACTCGACAGAGACGCCCAGGGTGTCCTGTGATGTCTGACTGCTCATACTGGAAGGCTCCTAGCCTGTCGGTCTGGTTTCTACGGTTCGCCGCGAAGCGAGCTCACGGCGTCGCCGCGAAGCGTGCTCACGGGTTCATCGCGAAGCGTGCTCACGCGCACGGGCCAAGGAACACCGCTGCTCATCGTGGAGCGCCGGGTGCGGGCACGCAATACCCGCAGCACTGAACTCCTGCGGCACGTCAGGTGTTTATCACCCGGATGTCAGCGAACCCCGTCCGACATCGCCTTGAGCGGGTGTCAGGAAGGTGTCAGACGCCTGTGTGAGACTTGCGGCACGTGCCGTTGAATCCCGGGTATTTCACCCGCCCATTTCCGCACGGCATTCTCCCCGCTCCCGCGGCATTCCGCCCCGGGAGCCGCATTCTGCCCGACGGACGCCGGAGGTTGGCTCAGCATGCGTTCTCTCGATACCGCCCGTGCAGCGTGCGAGCGCCTGCACCCCGGGCTGATCAAGGCATTGGAGGAACTCCCCCTCCTGGAGCGGGAGTCGCCGGACAGCCCCGTCCTCGACATCTTCCGCACGCACGGCGGGGCGGGGCTGCTCGTGCCCTCCGCGTACGGCGGCAGCGGAGCCGACGCCCTCGACGCGGTGCGGGTGACCCGCGCCCTCGGGGCCTCCTCACCCTCGCTGGCCGCGGCGGCGACCATGCACAACTTCACCGCGGCGATGGTCTTCGCCCTCACGGACCGCGTCATCCCGCCCACCCCCGAACAGCAGCAGCTGCTCGCCCGGGTGGCCCCCGAGGGGCTGCTCCTGGCCTCGGGGTGGGCCGAGGGCCGGACCCAGCAGGACATCCTGAACCCCTCGGTGACCGCGACACCCGTCGACGGCGGCTTCGTGCTCAACGGGTCGAAGAAGCCGTGCAGCCTGTCGCGCTCCATGAGCATCCTCACCGCGAGCGTGATCCTGCCCGACGAGGACGGGCAGCCCTCCCTCGCCGTCCCGCTGATCCTGGCCGACTCGCCCGGCATCACCGTGCACCCCTTCTGGGACAGCCCCGTCCTGGCCGGATCGCAGAGCAACGAGGTCCGCCTGGAGAACGTCCACGTGCCCGAGCAGCTGATCATCAGGGGCACCCCCGACGACCCCAGCCGGCTCGACGACCTCCAGACCGCCACCTTCGTCTGGTTCGAACTGCTCATCACCTCCGCCTACGTGGGCGCCGCAAGCGCGCTGACCGAACTCGTCCTGGAGCGGGAGCGCGGCTCGGTGACCGACCGGGCCGACCTCGGCATCCGGCTGGAGTCGGCCGTGGCGCTGACCGAGGGCGTGGCCCGCGCGCTGCGCGACGGCCTGTCCGGCGAGGACGCCGTCGCGGCGGCCCTGACCGCGCGGTTCGCCATCCAGAAGGCCCTCGCCGCGGTGTCCGACCAAGCGGTCGAACTGCTCGGCGGGATCGCCTTCATCAAGGCACCGGAGATCGCCTACCTGTCGTCGGCGCTGCACCCGCTGGCCTTCCACCCGCCGGGCCGCACGAGCTCCTCGCCGCACCTGGTCGAGTACTTCGACGGCGGACCGCTGCGCATCTGACACCCACCCGAGAGGGGGAGCGACCATGGACCAGCTCAACGCCTTCGAATCACCCACCACGACGCGCCTGCACCGCGGCGAGTACCTCACCGGACTGGGGGTCTCGCTCGGGCTCTTCATCGCGCACATCGGCGACGTCCGCTGGATCCCCGCGGTCCTGCTGTTCGCGTACATCGATCTGATCGGCTACATCCCCGGCGCCGTCGCCCACCGCAGGAGCCCGGACCACCGCGTCCACAAGGCGTACTACGTCCTGTACAACACGATGCACAGCCTCATCACCCAGGGCGCAGTGGTGGGCCTGTGGATCTGGATCAGCGGCCCGGAGTGGGCCCTCCTGGTGATCCCCATCCACCTGTGCGCGGACCGCGGCGTCTTCGGGAACTTCCTGAAGCCCTTCGCCCTGCCCTTCGAACCCGTGGTGAACGAGGACTTCGCCGGCCTCACCCAGAAGCTGTTCGGCAAGCGACCGGTCTCCGCCCCGGCCGCCACCGCGCCCGCCGTGGGCTCCCGGCGATGACGACACCGGCGACCGCCGCCCGCGACCGGTCAGGGGCGGTGACCGACGAACAGCGGCTGCGCGGCGTCACCCGTCGGCTGCCCACCGGCGTGGCCGTGCTCACGGCCCGGGACGGCGACGCGGCGCACGGCGCGACCGTCAGCACCGTCAGCGTGCTCACCCAGCGTCCGCTGCGCATCGGCGCCAGCCTGCGCCGCGGGTCCTATCTGGCGACGCTGATCCGGCGCTGCGACGCGTTCGCGGTCAACGTGCTGTCCAGCGGGCAGTCGGCCGTGGCCGACTGGTTCGCCAACCCGGAGCGGCCCCGCGGGCTGCGCCAGTTCGCCTACGTCCCCTGGGCGGCGCATCCGACCGGGGGCATGCCCATCCTCGGCGATGCCCTCGCGCACTTCACCTGCCGCCCGGCCGATCTGCTGCCCCTGGGCGCGAGCGACGACCTGCTGGTCGCCGACGTCGTCGAGGGCCAGGGACGCACCGGCAGACCCCTCCTCAACTTCGGCGGCGACCTCTACGACATCGAGCTGCGCGACGTCCTTCGCGTCCGCAGGGACGGGCCGAGCACCGTCACCTCCCTGGAGTAGGCCGCGCGCCCACCAGCAGAAAGGCACAGCCGACATGACCCACACCCTCCCGCCCGAGACCGACTGGGACCACGCCCCGGGGCTGCTCGACGGGGCGATGAACCTGGACCTCTCCGCCCGCCGCTGCGACCTCGCCTACTGGTTCAGCGGCGTCGCCCAGGGCACCCTGCGCGACCGTGCCCGCACCGGGCACACCGACGCGGAGGTCACCCCCGAGCACATGCGCGCGGACGGACCGCTGCGGGACGCCCAGATCCTGGAGCTGGGCTGCCGCTCGGTCGCCGAGGAACAGGGCACCCGCGTGCTCGCGCACTACGTGGCCAACGCCACCGGCATCGCGGAGATGGACTTCTTCGCCACCCAGCTCATGGACGAGGCCCGACACTCGATGGTGTTCCGCAACCACCTCGTCGAGATGGGAGTCCCGGCCGGTGAACTGCACGCCACCATCGCCGGTCTCTCGACGGACTACAAGCGCGAAGTGCTCGACCCGATCCTGGACTTCGCCGTGCGCGCGGTGCGCGACGAGGGCGACTTCGTCGGCGGCGTCGCGGTCTTCACCATCATCATCGAAGGGGTGCTCGCGCCGGCCGCCGAACTCAGCGAACGCAAGTGGAGCCTGATCGACCCCGCGGCCAGCGCCATCGCCCGCGGCGCGGCCATCGACGAGATCCGCCACCTCACCGTCGGCAGCTCCATCGTGCGCGAACACCTGCGGGCCGACCCCGGCTACCGGCCCCGGCTGATGGACATCATCAAGCGGGGCCGCACGCTGTGGGACGAGATCCCCGACAAGAAGTACATCCTGGAGCGCGAGCACCTGTTCCAGGAGGGCATGCGCCAGCACGCCGCCCTCATCGGCGACTACGAGGTCTGGCCCGGCCGGCCGCTCCTGGAGACCACCGCGGAGGAGCGCTACGCCACCGCCGAGCGCTGGACGGACAAGATGGCCGCCGCGCGCCTCGCGTACATGGGCCTGGACGAGGCCGTGGAGATCCTCCGTCTGACGTGACCCCCACCGCGGCGGCCGCGCCCGTGGGCTGCCGCGGCCCCACGCCGTTCACCGGGAAAGGACACCCCCTTGTCGACCACCCCCGCCTCCTCGGGGCCGGACGTTCCTTTCGGCCCCGAGGACACGCCCTGGCAGAAGACCTTCAGCGGACTGCGCGTCGTGGACGGGGTGCCCGCCGTCACCCCGCCGTCCGGTGACCCCCGGGACACGTACATGGACATACCGGAGGTCCCCTTCGCCAAGGTCCAGATCCCGCCCGCGGGCCTGAACGGACAGCAGTACGCGGAGGCCGAGGGCCTCTTCCGCCGCTATGTGGACGCGCAGACCCGCAACTTCGCGGGCTACCAGGTCACCAGCGACCTCGACTTCCAGCGGCTGAGCCACTACCTCGACCGGCACCTCAACAACGTCGGCGACCCCTACGAGTCCAGCTCCTACACCCTGAACTCCAAGCTCCTGGAGCGGGCCGTCCTCGACTACTTCGCCTCGCTGTGGAACGCCAAGTGGCCCCACGACGGCAACGACCCCGAGACGTACTGGGGTTACGTCCTCACCATGGGCTCCAGCGAGGGCAACCTGTACGGCCTGTGGAACGCGCGCGACCACCTGTCGGGCAAGCTGCTGCTGCGCGAGCGCGAGCACACCGGCCACGACCCGGCGTCGGTCGTCTACACGCAGGCGCTGCGGCGCGAGGGGCAGAGCCCGCACGCCTACGAACCGGTGGCGTTCTTCTCGCAGGACACGCACTACTCCCTGACGAAGGCCGTGCGCGTGCTGGGGATCAACACCTTCCACCACATCGGCAGCACCCGCTACCCGGACGAGAATCCGCTCGGGCCGGGCACCCCGTGGCCGACGGAGGTGCCGTCGCGGGACGGCGCCATCGACGTCGGCCGACTCGCCCCGCTGGTCCGCTTCTTCGCGAGCAAGGGCTACCCGATCCTGGTCAGCCTCAACTACGGATCGACGTTCAAGGGCGCCTACGACGACGTCCCGACCGTGGCGCGCACCGTGCGGGAGATCTGCACCGAGTACGGCCTCGACCGGCGGCGCGTCTACCACGACCGCGGCACGGACAGCGACTTCGACGAGCGGAGCGGCTTCTGGATCCACATCGACGCCGCGCTCGGCGCCGGGTACGCGCCGTATCTGCACATGGCCAGGGACGCGGGCATGGTCGACGAGGCGCCGCCCGTCTTCGACTTCCGGCTGCCCGAGGTGCACTCGCTCACCATGAGCGGACACAAGTGGATGGGCACGCCCTGGGCGTGCGGCATCTACATGACACGGACCGGCCTGCAGATGACCCCGCCGAAGTCCTCCGAGTACATCGGGGCGACCGACACCACGTTCGCCGGGTCCCGCAACGGCTTCTCGTCGCTGCTCCTGTGGGACTACCTCTCCCGGCACTCCTACGACGACCTGGTGCGGCTGGCCGCCGAGTGCCACCAGCTCGCGGGGTACGCCCACGACCGGCTCCTCGCGCTCCAGGACAAGCTGGGCGTCGACCTGTGGGTGGCCCGCAGCCCGCAGGCCCTCACGGTGCGCTTCCGCCGGCCCGGCGCGGAGATCGTCCGCAAGTACTCGCTGTCCTGCGAGACCGTGCACGAGGACGGCGAGCGCCGGACGTACGTCCATCTGTACGCGGTTCCCCACCTCAGGCGGGAGCTCGTGGACGAGCTGGTCCGCGACATGCGCCAGCCGGGTGCCTTCCCCGACGCCGGGACCGGCCCGGGCTGGGCCGGGGCGGTCGACTCCCTGGCCGCGCCGTCCCGGACGGAAGCTGTCGCCCGGCACTGACGCCGACGCCGCTCCCCCCCCCGCGGGGGAGCGCCCCGGGCCGCCGGGTCAGGCGTACGCGGGCGAGGGCGTGGCCTTGGGGTCGCCGAGGGCGCGGTGCATCAACTCCAGGACCATGGCGGTCACGTGCGCTTCGTCGATGTGCTCGTCGCCGTCCGCGACGAGGTCGTCCAGGAGGCCGTCGGCCGCGTGGTAGGACATCCGGAAGGCGAGGCGGGTGTCGATGGCCCGGAAGGCGCCCGCGTGGGTGCCCTGTTCCACGAAGTCGCACATGAGGTCGATGACGCGCTGGTTGGCCTGCCGGCACAGTTCGAGCGCCTTGGCGTTGGCCGATCCGTAGACGATCCGGTGCAACTCGGCGTTCTTCAGGGCGTGCCCGATGAGGGCGGTCATCACGCGGTCGATGGTCGGCCACCAGGCGGCGCTCTCGGCGAGGATCTCCTGCGCCGTGGAGACGATGGCGTCGACGTAGCGTTCCCAGAGGGCGCCGAGCAGATGGTCCTTGGACTCGAAGTAGAGGTAGAAGGTGCCCTTGCCGATCTCGGCCGCGTCGGCGAGCTCGGAGATGGTGGCCCGCTCGAAACCGGTGGTGCCGAACACCCGCTCTCCGGCGCGCAGGATGTCGTCCCTGCGGTCGTCGGGGCTCTTGGCGACCCGCTTCCTGCGCGCCTTCGGCTCCATGTCCACCTCCGTCGAACGGTGTTCCGGTTCCGCGCAGCATATCTGACCGGGCGTCGGTCAGTGTGTTGACTGACCGCCGGTCATTTGGTTGACTGACCGCCGGTCATTTGGTTGACTGACCGCCGGTCATGATGGCGGGCCCACCGCGCCGCGATCCACACGTGAGACATCCGAGGACGACATGACGACGGAACGACTGGCGGCCCCCGCCGGCGCCCCGGCCACCGCGGGAAGCCCGGTCCGCTTCTGGGCGACCGCCTACACCCTGCTCTTCTTACTGACCGGCACCAACCTGCCGACCCCGCTGTACCGCGGATACCAGCGGTCGTTCGACTTCTCGCCGCTGATGGTGACGCTCATCTTCGCGGTGTACGTGGCCTCCCTCATCCCCTCCCTGCTGATCGCCGGGCCGCTGTCCGACTCCATCGGGCGCCGCAAGGTGCTGCTGCCCGCCGTGGTCCTCGCCGCGCTCGGCTCCCTGGTGTTCGCGCTCGCCGACGGGGTCGGCTGGCTCTTCGCCGCCCGGCTGCTCCAGGGCCTGGCCGTGGGGGCCGCGTCCGGCGCGCTCACCGCCGCGCTGAACGAACTGGAGCCCCACGGCGACCGGCGCCGCGCCGCCCTGGTGTCGACCGTGGCCTCCGTCGGCGGCCTGGGGGCGGGGCCGCTGATCGCCGGCCTGCTCGCCGAGTACGCCCCCTGGCCGCGTGTGCTGCCCTTCGTCGTGGAGATCGTCCTGCTGGTGCCCGCGGGCATCGCCATGGCCACCCTCCCGACCTCGCGGCCCGCCACGCCATGGCGTCCGCGCCGCCCGTCCATCCCCGCCTCGATGCGCGGTGTGTTCGTCTCCAGCGGCACGGCCAGCTTCCTCGCCTTCTCCGTGATCGGGCTGTTCCTGAGCCTGGTGCCGACCTATGTGACGAAGCTGTCCGGGAGCGGCAACCTGGCCCTGGCAGGGGGAGCGGTCACGCTGATGCTCGCCTGCTCCGTGGCCGCCCAGATCGCCGCGTCGGGGCGCCCGGCGCTCGTGATCCAGATCGTGGGCCTGCTCCTGCTGGCCGTCGGTCTGGTGCTGCTTGCCGTGGCCGGAGAGATCGCCTCCCTCGCCCTCCTCCTCGTCGCCACCGTCATCGGCGGCGTCGGGCAGGGGCTGACCTTCCTGGGCGGCATCACGGAGATCAACCGCCTGGCGCCGAAGAGCAGGTACGCCGACGTCCTCTCCAGCTATTACGTCATCGTCTACCTCGGGGTCGGCGTCCCCGTCATCGGCGTCGGGCTCCTGGCCACCGGGACCGGACTGCTGGCGGCCGTCCAGCTCTTCGCCGCCGTCGTGGCCGCCCTGTGCCTGCTCGACATGCTCCTGCTGGCGCGCAAGCACCGCCGCCACGCGTGAGCCGCGACCGGCCCCGGCCGCGGCGCGTCCCGCCTTCACCTTCTACAGAACAGCGGACCACACTCATGGATGTCACCGCACTCGCTTCCGTCTACGAGGGCCTGCTCGCCCGGGCCGAGGCCATCGACGGCTCCACACCTCTGGGGGCCGAGACGCGCGCCGACGTGGACTGGCGGCTGTGCCACATCGCTCTGGCCGACCGGATCATCGCCACCGCCGCGGGCGAGCAGATCGAGGGGCGCGCCGCCACCGTCGACAACCAGCCCTCGATGGATCCCGGCCGCATCGCGGCGATCATCGACACGACCACACACGCCCAGCGCGTCGACAACGTGCGCCGCAACTGGGCGGAACTGCGCTCCGTACTGGAGTCGTTCACCACCGACGACGCCCGGGCCCGGCTCACCCTGCGGATGCACGACCGCAACGGCGAGTACGTCAGCGACTCGGTCCTCAGCTGGCACACCCTCATCGAGCTGCGGACGGCCAAGCACATCCCCGGGCACCGCGACGCCCTCGCCGAGGCCCTTTCGGCCTGAGGCGGGGCGCGGGAGCAGCGGAACGGCGCGGGTCCCTCCGCGACGGCGGTCGAGGAGGAACCCGCGCCTTATGGGTACATGTCAAGCGCAAGTGGGGTCCCGTAAAGACCGGTTGCGCATCGGCGCGGAACGCAGGAAAGGGGGCTGGGTGTCCACGGCCTCCATGACGGTGCTCCAGTTCAAGGCGGGGTTCTGATCGAGCACCGCCCTTTCGTAGGCCTGCATCATCGGGGAGGGGCTGAGTCCGAGTTCCTCGGCCAGCTCGTGGCGCAGGTCGCGGTAGACCTGGAGGGCCTCCGTCTGGCGTCCGGCCCGGTACAGGGCCACCATCAGCTGCTGGTGCAGCCGCTCCCGGAAGGGGTGCGCGATCAGGAGCCTGCGCAGCTCGGGGATGATGCGGTGGTGCTGCCCGTCGTCCAGCTCGCAGTCGAAGAGCCGCTCCTCCACCGCGAGGCGGGCCTCTTCGTAGCGGGTGGCGGCGGCCTGGCAGGTCGGTCCGCCCACGGGACCTCCGAAGGTGCTGCCCCGCCACAGCTCCAGCAGGCGGCGGCACTCCGCGGCGACCTTCGCGGGGGCTCCGGAGGCCGCCTTCAGCCATTCGTAACCGCGGGTGAAGACACGGGCGTCGAGCTGGTCCTCGCCCAGGGCGAGGCGGTAGCCGCCGGGGTGGGTCACCAACTGCGAGCCGCAGGAGGCGTGTTCCAGTGGTGCGAGTTTCCGCCGCAGGCGGCTGACGTGCGCGTGGATGGCGTTCTCCACCTCGTCGGGCGGCTCGCTTCCCCATATCTCGTCGATGAGTGTCTGTGTGGGCACCAGGGGCCCGTCGCTGACCAGAAGCGTGGCCAACAGGGCGCGCTGGAGTGTGCCCTTGGGGCGGATCGTGCAATCGGGAGACTGGATCTCGATCGCACCCAGGATCTGGAATTTCAGCATTGCTGCTCCGATGGTGGAAGAGGCCGAGGGTGCTTCTCCGTGCGGGGAGAGGGGGCGTTCGTCATGCGGGGCACATGGAATGCGTGGATTGCCCTGAAGGGCGGGAAAGGCGTGCGGCCGAGAGGAGGGTGGTGCGCGGCCGCGCATTCCTCGCGCTTCGCTTTCGGCGGTTCGGTCCGGCCCTTTCCCCAAGCGTGCACGGGAGTGGGGGAGTTCTGGTGGTCGGCCTCGGAAGTCGGTGGGACGGCAAGACGTCATGGTGGTGTCGGGTGGTGTGGGGGTGGCCTCGCGGGCATGACTGACCGACCGTCGGTCATTCGCGATGCTTGCACACGGCACTCGTTGAGTCAACAACAGATAACAGTCAGTGATGCCATTTCTTGTCGTTACTCAAAGGTAGTTCCTGCCATGGATCATGTGGCAACAAGTCGGAAGCGATCCATGAAAGCAAGGTCAGAGAGTGCGGGGGAGCGGCTGCGGGCGCGTGACGTGAGGGCTCACTGGAGCGGGGGCGTCGGCGTCACGGCCCTGTTTCCCGAGCGTCGACAAGGTGGACACCCTGCGAGCGGGTCCGCGCACGAGGTCGCGGGGCGACCGGGAATGCCGTCGGTGCCCAGCGCCGCGTGAAGTCTCTGCCTCGCGGGATGCATGCTGCCTCCGGTGGAGCGAAAGCTCGTGAGGGGAGGGGGTGTGCCCTGGCTGTACGGGGGTGACGTGCGCCGTGCGGACCGCATCTCGATGCGACAAAACTCTTTGAACCTTACAGCAGAGCCAACTGGCCCGCCCGTCCGTGACGTTGAGAACGCGCCACTGGATGCGTCATGAAATCAAGGCCTTGCGCAGCAGACCGTACATCGGCCGGCAGGCCTGTGGACGGCGGCGTACTGCCCCCCCGGGGGGTTATCCCTTGAGGCTTCCGCGGCTATCCCTTGGGGGCGAGGACCACGGCGGTTCCGTACGCGCACACCTCGGTGCCCACGTCCGCCGCCTCCGTCACGTCGAAGCGCATCATGAGGACCGCGTTCGCACCCCGTGACCTGGCCTGCTCCACCAGCCGTTCCATGGCCTGGTTCCGCGTCTCGACCAAGGTTTTCGTCAGCCCCTTCAGCTCGCCGCCGACCAGGGACTTCAGGCCCGCGCCGATCTGCGAGCCGAGGTGCCGCGAGCGCACCGTCAGACCGAAGACCTCACCGATGACCTGCTGCACCTGATGCCCCGGAACGTCATTGGTGGTCACGACCAAGACGTCGGACTGCGCGGCCTGGCCGCCGCCGAAATCCTCGATGCCCATACGAGTGCACCTCCTCGACGCCAGCATGGCCTGCTCCGCTGCGTCGTGCCAGTGGGCCCCGGCCCGGGTGCGCCCCGAGAGGTACCGAGGACCGCCCCGGCCGGCTCAGGCCGGGGCGGTGCGCCCGCGGTCACTCCGACGTACGGGCCCGGCGGGCCGTGGAGCGTGCCGCCTCCTGGGCCGTGTCCTTGACCGACGACACGGCCTCGCGGGCCGGTTCGCGCAGTTCGGCCCCGGCCTCGCGGGCCGCCCCCTGGGCGGCGTCCTTCACGGGGGCGACGAGCTCCTCGGAGTGGTCGCGGACCCGCTGGCCGACGCGGGTCTCGGCGGTGGTCGGCGGGAAGAGCGCGCCGACGAGCAGGCCCGCGCCGAAGGCGACCATCCCGGCCGCCAGCGGGCTGCCCTGGGTCCGGGCGCGCATCCGCTCGGGCGTCTGCCCGGCCTGCTCCCGCACCTGCCCGGTGGTGTCGCCGACCTGCGCGCTGGTGGCGCGCGCGGTGCCCATGACCCGGTCCCTGACGCCCTCGGCGCGGGAGCGCACGGCACGCGCGCGGCGGCGCGCCACACGGGGCGGGCTGAGCCGCTCGGCGAGTCGGTCCACGCTGTCGGACAGATGTGCCCGGGTGTCCTCGGTCTCCTGCCTCAGCCGGTCGGGTGTCGGGCCCATTTCGCATCCTCCTTCAACGAGTCGATCGAGCGCTCGGGCGTGAGCTGCACCGCGTGCATCCGCTTGCGCCCGGTGACGTACAGGACCGCGCCGACCACCGCCCACACCGCGGCGACGATCAACGCCGCCCACGCGCGGTCCATGACGTGGTCGAGGCCGAAGACCGCCGCGAGGCTGGCGAGCGCGAGGGCGAGGCCGGTGGCGTATCCGGAGCCCCCGTACAGACCCGCTGCCTGCCCCGCCTGTCCGCCCTGTTCCTTCAGCTCCGCCTTGGCCAGGTCGACTTCGGTGCGCACGAGATGGGTCAGGTCGTGGGTGATCTCCCCTACGAGGTCACCGACGGACGCGTCCGGGGCGGGGGCCGGGCGGGCGGCCGGTGGCCGGTCGGTGTGCGGGGCGGGCACCGTCACCACCCCCGGCCGGTCGTGGGCGGCGGCGTGGCCGGGGGCTCCGGCGTCACCGGGGCGGCGGAGGCGCCCAGGCGGGGCATGGGCGGGGGCCCTTCGCCGGGGGCCAGGGCGGGCTCGGGCGCGTACGCGGCGACGGACTCGGGCGCTTCGAGCGGTGCTCCCTCGTCGGCGGGCCGCACCTCGGTGCGCTGCCCCGCCGCGCCGACGCCTCGCCCGAGCCGGGACACGGCGAGCCCGGCGAGGGCCGCGCCCGCCAGGAACATCCCGGGGCGGCTGCGCGCGAAGTTCCGCGCGTCGTCGAGGAGTTCGTCGGCGCGACGGTGCTCCATGCGGTCGGCGATACGGTGGCCGCTCTCCGCCAGCTGCCGCACGAGCGGTGCCGCGGGGGAGTCGGGCTTGGCGTTCTCGCCCATGTGCCACAGGTCCGTCGACAGGTGACGCAGGCCCGCCGCGAGGCGTCGCACCTGCGCGCCGGCCTCGTCCGCGGCCTGCTCCCGCAGCCGTTCGTACAGGTCCCGGCCCTGGGCGACGGACTCGTGGACCACCTCCGCCGCGCCCTCGCGGGCGGCGCCCGCGACGTCCTGTCCGGTCGACCGGCCCTCGCGGCCGGGCTTGTGCATCCGGTCCATGGTTTCTCCCTGTGCAGTGCCTTGATGTCGGACGCCGCGCCGGGTACCCGGGGTGCTGATCGGAACACCGTCCGTACGCGACACGCGACGGCGCACTCCGGATTGGCCCGGGCCCGATGGGGTCACCCGTGCCCGTATGACAGACGGCGACGAGCGCAGGCACCAGCGGGACACCGAGGCGGATGACGCGCGACAGCAGCAGGAGGACCCTGCCCCCGGCCCCGGCCCCGGCCCCGGCCCCGGCCCCGGCCCCGGCCCCGGCCGCGAGGTCGAGCGGGTCGAGCCGGACGAGCCGGGCGAGTTGCCCGCCCGTTCCTGGTGGGCCGTGTCGCGCCGCACGGTGAAGGAGTTCCTGAACGACGACCTGCCCGACCGCGCCGCCGCCCTGACGTACTACAGCGTGCTGTCCCTGTTCCCGGCGCTCCTGGTCCTGGTCTCCGTCCTCGGGGTGATCGGCGAGTCCGCCACGCGCAGCGTCCTTGACAACCTGGACGACCTCGCGCCTGGGCCGGTGCGCGACCTGCTGACGGACGCCGTACGGCAGTTGCAGGACCGGGGCGGGGTCAGCGGCGTGGTGGCCCTGGCCGGGCTCGCGGCCGCGGTCTGGTCCGCGTCCGGCTACGTAGCCGCCTTCATCCGCGCGGCCAACGCCGTCTACGACGTGGCCGAGGGCCGCCCCGTGTGGAAGCTGACCCCGCTGCGGCTCGGGCTGACCCTGGTCCTGATGGTGCTGCTCGCCGTCAGCGCGGTGATCGTGGTGTTCACCGGCCCGCTCGCCGAGCGCGCCGGTGACGCCATCGGAGCGGGCGACGTGGCGGTCACCGCGTGGTCCCTCGCGAAGTGGCCGGTGCTCTTCGTCCTGGTCGTCCTGATGATCGCCCTGCTGTTCTGGCGCGCGCCCAACGCCCGCACCTCCGGTTTCCGCTGGATCAGCCCCGGCAGCGCCGTGGCCGTCGTCCTGTGGCTGGTCGCCTCCGCCGGGTTCGCCGTGTACGCGGCCAACTTCGGCTCCTACAACAAGACGTACGGCACGCTCGCCGGTGTCATCGTCTTCCTCGTCTGGCTGTGGCTGACGAACCTGGCCGTCCTCCTCGGCCTGGAGTTCGACGCCGAACTCGCCCGCCAGCGAGCCATCAGCGGCGGCATGCCGGAGACGCAGGAGCCGTACGTGGAGCCGCGTGACACCCGGAAGTGGCCCCGCGAGCTGCGGAAGCGGCTGCGCGGGAGCGGCGGCGAGCGGGCGGGCGGGTGAGAGCGGTCCGAGAAGGGCCCGGCCCGGGACGGGACGGGCGGCGGCCGGTCACCGATGGTGCGGGTGGCCGGTCACCGGCGCCGCGGGCGGCCGGTCACCGCCGGGCGAAACCCGGGGCGTGCTCCGGCCGCACCCCCACCCCGCCCAGGTATCCGGCGACCGTCTGCAGCGGCGGCACCTTCTGCAGGAGCTTGAGCGGCAGCGGAAGCCGGTCGCCGCGGAGCGTTCCGGCCAGGGCGGGCCGCAGCAGCTTCTCGTGCTCGCCCCGCTGCGACGCGTGGGTCACCGCCATGGGCAGCCAGCGCCGCTTCTGCACCCGCTCCAGGTCCCGCAGGCCGACGTCGCCCCGCCGCAGCGGGGCCGCGAGGATGCGGGCCGCCGCCACGGCGTCCTGCACCGCGAGGTTGACGCCGACGCCGCCGACCGGGGACATGATGTGCGCCGCGTCCCCGATGCACAGCAGGCCGTCGCGGTACCAGCGGCGCAGTCGGCCCATGGTGACCTCCAGGAGTTTCACGTCGTCCCAGGACCCGATCCCGCGCAGCGCATCGCGGTCCCAGTCGAGGAGGTCGGCGAGCCGGTCCCGGAACCACTCGATGCCGTGGGCCCGCAGCCGCGCGTCCGCGCCCTTCTCGATGAGGTAGGAGGTCTGGTAGTAGTCGCCCCGGTCCATGGTGGCGGCGACCTGGCCGTCGCGGACGCTGAGGAACACGCGGCCGTCCTTGACCGGGTCGCGCGGCGCGGGCACGCGTACCTGCCACACGTCGATGGGCACGTCGAAGTAGTCGGGCGCGAGCCCGGCCTCCCGGCGCACCCGTGAGTCCCGGCCGTCGCAGGCGACGGTGAGGTCCGCGGCCAGTTCGCCCCGGGCGCCGAGCGCGTCGACGTACGTCACGCCGGTGACCCGGCCCGTCCGGTCCGTGGACAGGCCCGTGACCGTCGTGCGCATCCGCAGGGTGAAGCCCGGCTCCTCGGCGGCTGCGCCCGCGAGCAGATCGAGGAAGTCCCACTGCGGCACCATCGCGATGTATTTGTGACGGCCGGGGATGCGGCGCAGGCTGCCCGCGACGACCGTCGTCCCGTCGATGTGCACCCGCATCTCCTGGAGCTTGCGGGCGGGGAGCTCGGCGAAGCGTTCGCCGAGGCCCAGTTCGTCGAGCAGCCGCAGGGTGGAGGGGTGGACGGTGTCCCCGCGGAAGTCGCGCAGGAAGTCCCCGTGCTTCTCCAGGACGGTCACCTCGACTCCGGCCCTGGCCAGCAGCAGGCCGAGCATCATGCCCGCGGGTCCGCCGCCCACCACACAGCACGTCGTGCGCTCGCGTTCCATGTCCGGCACCTTTCCCCTCCGTAGGGCGCCTCATGTCGCCGGGCGCCGCCACGCAGCACTCTAACCGATCGGTCAGATATCTGACCGGTCGGTTAGTCAAAGAGATGTCGGGAGCGTCGGCCGAAGCGGCGCCGAGGAGATCTGACGTCGCATCAGAAAATCTCTTCCGTCGTCCGGACGCCTGCGGCATCCTGCGCCCATGCAGACGGAGCTGAGCAAGAGACTGGGAGTCGAGCACGCAGTCTTCGGCTTCACACCTTTCCCCGCGGTGGCCGCGGCCATCAGCAGGGCCGGAGGCTTCGGCGTGCTCGGCGCGGTGCGCTACACCGCGCCCGACGACCTCGCGCGCGACCTCGACTGGATGCAGGACCACGTGGACGGCCATCCCTACGGCCTCGACGTGGTGATGCCCGCGAAGAAGGTCGAGGGCGTCAGCGAGGCCGACGTCGAAGCGATGATCCCCGAGAGCCACCGGCAGTTCGTCAAGGACACCCTGGCTCGGCACGGCGTACCCGAGCTCGCCGAGGGTGAGGCGGCGGGCTGGCGCATCACCGGCTGGATGGAGCGGGTCGCCCGCGGCCAGCTCGACATCGCCTTCGACTACCCGATCAAACTCCTTGCCAACGCGCTCGGTTCACCGCCCGCGGACGTCGTCGCACGCGCCCACGAGCGGGACGTGCTCGTCGCCGCGCTCGCGGGCAGCGCCCGGCACGCGCGCAAGCACGCCGAAGCAGGCCTCGACATCGTGGTCGCCCAGGGCTACGAGGCGGGCGGCCACACCGGCGAGATCGCCTCCATGGTCCTCACGCCCGAAGTCACCGAGGCCGTCGCACCGATGCCCGTGCTCGCCGCGGGCGGCATCGGCAGCGGCGAACAGGTCGCCGCCGCCCTCGCCCTCGGCGCGCAGGGCGTGTGGCTCGGCTCGGTCTGGCTCACCACGACCGAGGCCGACCTGCACTCCCCGGCCCTCACGCGCAAGCTGCTCGCCGCGGGCTCCGGCGACACCGTCCGCTCCCGCGCGCTCACCGGTAAACCCGCGCGCCAGCTGCGTACCGCGTGGACCGACGCCTGGGACGACCCGGCGGGACCCGGCACGCTGCCCATGCCGCTGCAGGGGCTGCTCGTCGCCGAGGCCGTCTCGCGGATCCAGAAGTACGAGGTGGAGCCGCTGCTCGGCACGCCCGTGGGGCAGATCGTCGGCCGGATGACGGCCGAGCGCAGCGTCCAGGCCGTCTTCGACGACCTGACCAGCGGCTTCGAGAGGGCTGTCACCCGGCTCAACCGGATCGCCGGGCGCGCTTGACCGCGTGCTCGGGCGACCCCGCGTCCTCCCCGGGCCCCGCCGCACGCCACCGGGGCCCGACCCCACCGCTCCAGGAGCTCGACCGCACCGCCCCACGAGCCCGACCGGATCGGTCCACCGACCCGACCCCCCGGCCCGTCCCCGCCCGAGGAGGCAGCCCGATGACCAACAGCGCCCCGCCCAACGGCTTCTGGGCCCAGGCGACCGCCGACCCGGACCGGACCGTGCTGACCGCGCACGACGGGACGTCCTGGACGGCGGGCCGCCTGCACGCCGCCGTCAACCAGCTCGTGCACGGGCTGCGCGCGGTGGGCCTGGAGCGCGGTGACGCGTTCGCCGTCGTCCTGCCGAACGGCGTCGAGCTCCTCACCGCCTACCTCGCCGCCGCGCAGGCGGGCCTCTACCTCGTCCCCGTCAACCACCACCTCGTCGGCCCGGAGATCGCCTGGATCGTCGCCGACTCCGGCGCCGAGGTGCTCATCGCCCACGAGCGGTTCGCCGCAGCGGCGACGGCCGCCGCCGAGGAGGCCGGGCTCCCGGCCGCGCGCCGCTACGCCGTCGGCGCCGCCCCCGGATTCCGTCCGTACGCCGAACTCCTCGCCGGGCAACCCGCATCGCCCCCGCGCGACCGGACGCTCGGCTGGGTCATGAACTACACCTCGGGCACGACGGGACGGCCGCGCGGCATCCGCCGCCCGCTGCCCGGCAAGCCTCCCGAGGAGGCCCACCTCGGCGGCTTCCTGGGCATCTTCGGCATCAAGCCCTTCGACGGCAACGTGCACCTGGTGTGCTCCCCGCTCTATCACACCGCCGTCCTCCAATTCGCGGGCGCCGCCCTGCACATCGGACACCCTCTGGTCCTCATGGACCGGTGGACGCCCGAGGAGATGCTGTGTCTCATCGACCGCCACAAGTGCACGCACACGCACATGGTCCCCACCCAGTTCCACCGGCTGCTGGCGCTGCCCGAGGAGGTCAGGGCCGCGTACGACGTGTCGTCGATGCGGCACGCCATCCACGGGGCCGCGCCCTGCCCCGAGCACGTGAAACGGGCGATGATCGACTGGTGGGGGGAGTGCGTCGAGGAGTACTACGCGGCCAGCGAGGGCGGCGGCGCGTTCGCGACCGCCCGCGACTGGCTGAAGAGGCCCGGCACGGTCGGGAAGGCCTGGCCGATCAGCGAGCTCGCAGTCTTCGACGACGGCGGCGACCGGGTGCCGCCCGGTGAACTCGGCACCGTCTACATGAAGATGACCACCGGCGGATTCGCGTACCACAAGGACGAGGCGAAGACCCGCAAGAACCGCATCGGCGACTTCTTCACGGTCGGTGACCTCGGCTATCTGGACGAGGACGGCTATCTCTACCTCCGCGACCGCAAGATCGACATGATCATCTCGGGCGGCGTCAACATCTACCCCGCCGAGATCGAGTCCGCCCTGCTCACCCACCCCGCGGTCGCGGACGCCGCCGCGTTCGGCATCCCGCACGACGACTGGGGCGAGGAGGTCAAGGCCGTCGTCGAGCCCGCGCCCGGGCACACGGCGGGCGACGCGCTCGCCGCGGACATCCTGGGCCACTGCGAACGGCACCTGGCGGGCTACAAGCGGCCGAAGAGCGTCGACTTCGTCGTGGCGATGCCCCGCGACCCGAACGGCAAGCTCTACAAGCGGCGCCTGAGGGAGCCGTACTGGGAGGGCCGGGTCAAGGAGCTCTGAGACCGCGGCCCGCGCACCACGGCTACCACGGCTCTCCGGAGCGGTCCGGCGCGGATTCCCACACCGAGGCGTCGTGGGCGAAGCAGACCCTCCGCGGCGCGAACGCGGCGAGCCGCTCCAGCCAGTGCGGGTACGCGGGCAGCAGCGCCCCCGCGCCGTCCCGCGCCGCCCGCCGGGCGAGGTGGTCGCCCGCGAACTGCGAGGCGAAGTCCCTGGCCTGGCCCGCGAGGACCACTGCGCCGTCCGTACGTTGCACGACCAGCGACTGGTGCCCGTCCGTGTGCCCGGGCGTCGGCACGATCCACACACCGGGCCAGACCTCCGCCTCTCCGGACAGCTCCTGATGGCGCACGCCGGGAAAGTCGACGAGGTGCTCGGCGGTGTGGCCGCCCCGGCGCGCGGCGGCCAGCTCCGCTTGCTGCACGAGCACGGGCCTGCCCGCCAGGAGGGGATTGCCGCCGCAGTGGTCGAAGTGCAGATGGCAGTTCACGACGAGCGTGATGTCGTCGGGGCGGGCCCCGGCGGCCGCCAGGGCCTCCGGCAGCGGACGGCGCCGGGGCCGGTAGTGGGCCTCGGCCCCGGGCCCTGCCTCGCCGATGCCGGTGTCGAAGAGCAGCAGCCCCCGCTCGTGCCGTACGAGATAGGCGAGCACGGGCTCCACCCGTGGCTCCGCCCCACCCGCCTCGGACGCGGGCCGGACGAAGTACCCGAGGTCGAGTCGGCGTATCGCTGTGGTGATCGGCATGCGGTGATCCTGCCCGGAGGGCGGCGCGGACGCTCTGCGCGTCTGCCGTCGGCAGAGCCGTCCCCTGCCGAAAAGATGCGTGCCTCAGCAAAGATGCGTGCCTCAGCGCCTCTCGGGACGCCGCCGTGGGGCGCGGACGGCACCACCAACCTGGAGATCATCCGCGGCGTCCCCGGGGGGGGCATCGGTGCCGGACAGGCTGTCTGCCCGGCGCGAGTGGAGGCTCGCGGTGCGGGCCGTCACATGGGGTCAGCCGTCCCGGCCTTGCCAAGTGGTGACGCAGGCCTCGTTCCCCTCCAGGTCGGCCAGCACCCAGAAGGCGGGGGCGCGGGTCGCGGACACGAGTCGGCCGCCGGCGGCCAGCGCGGCCTCGATCCGTCGGGGTGCCTCGTCGTGCGGAACGCTGATGTCGATGTGGAGGCGATTGCGCTGCGGACGCGCGCGGTCCATGGGCTGGAACCAGAGGGCCGGGCCCTGCCTGAGCGGGTCGACGAGCGGATCCTCCGGCCCCGCGGCGCCCGCCTCGTCGGCATAGCCCAACACCGCCTTCCAGAACGGTCGGATCCCGGAGATGTCCAGGGCATCGATGGCGATCTCCATGACCTGGACGGACCGGGGTGCCCCCGTTCCGAGTCCGGGCTCCGGCAGCACCCCGGACTTTTCAGCGGTGGCGGAGATCCGACGCGCCAGCTCGACATCCCGGGTGGTGACCGCCGCGTGGTCCAACGACTGCAGAGTGAAGACGGCCAGGTCAGGGCGGGCATCGACCCGCAGATGGCGATCGGCGTCGTCGCCGCACACGGCGACAGCGTCCGCTGCCAAGCCGATCGCTTGAGCCAACGTGCCGACCGGAACCGACGTTTGCAAGGCGCCCAGCATGTAGCGCCACCCGTGGTCCTGGACGGCCTCCGACGCTTCCTGCCGACTCAGTATCCGCTCCATGACCGCATCCTCGCAGGCCCACCGCCGGCCCCCGCCTACCGGTACTTCCGGACAGGCCCCATCGGAAGGGTTCCCCGGGGTACGGCGGCGACCGGACCGCCAGGGGGTCGCGTCCGGCGGTAGGAGATACTGGGCGCCATGTCCCAGGCGATCTTGCGTACCGAACGGGTCGAGTTGGTCCCGCTGTCCGATGAGCATGTCGAGTTTCAGATCGAGCTCGACTCCGACCCCGAGGTGATGCGCTACCTGGGCGGGGTCCGCAGCCGTGAACAGGTGGTGGAGAAGGCGCACCGGGCGGCCCTCGCGGACGCGGAGCGGGCCGAGGGCCTGGGGTACTGGGCCGGGTTCGTCGAGGGGGACTTCGTCGGCTACTGGATCCTGCGCCCGCCGGGAGACGTCGACGAGGAGCCCGCGGAAGGCCAGGCCGAACTCGGCTATAGGCTGCTGCGGCGCCACTGGCGGAAGGGCCTGGGCAGCGAGGGCTCGGCCGAGCTGATCCGGCACGGCTTCGAGGACCTCGGGCTCGACCGGGTCTGCGCCATGACCTCGGCGGGCAACGCGGCCTCCCGGGCGACGATGGCCGCTGTCGGGCTGCGCCACGTGCGCGACTTCGACGCGGACGCCGGCTGGTTCCCGCCGGGGACCGACCTGCGCTCCGTCGAGTACGCGCTCACGCGGGAGGAGTGGCAGGAGGCCCGGAGCGCCCGCCGCTAGGGAACGCTCAAGGCTCACGGGACGGCCGCGCCGGGATCGCATCCGGCGCGGCCGTCGGCCGTTCCCGGGCGGGTCAGGCGTTGTTCGGGAGGGGTGCGGTGGGGCTGACCAGGCCGTTGGTGCGCAGGTCGGTCCAGAACGCGGCGGGGATGCCCTCGTTCAGGGCGGCGGTGTCCTCGGCGATGCGGCTGGGGCGGGTGGCGCCGGGGATGACGGCGGCGGTGGCGGGGTGGGCCAGGGAGAACTGCAGGGCGGCGGCCTTGATGCTGACGCCGTGGCGCTGTGCGAGGGCCTTGAGCTTGCCGACGCGTTCGATGATCTCCGGCGGGGCCTGCTGGTACTCGAAGTGGGTGCCGCCCGCGAGGATGCCGGAGCTGTAGGGGCCGCCGACGACCATGTCGACTCCCTGTTCCTGGGCGGTGGGCAGCAGGCGCTGGAGGGCGTGGTCGTGGTCGAGGAGGGTGTACCGCCCGGCCAGGAGGAAGGCGTCGGGGCGGGGCTCGTCCAGGGCCAGGGTGAGCTCGATGGGCTCGGTGCGGTTGACGCCCAGGCCCCAGGCCTTGATGACGCCCTCCTCGCGCAGGCGGGACAGGACCCGGAAGGCGCCGGTGCGGGCTTGTTCGAACTTGTTCAGCCACTGGTCGCCGTGGAAGTCCTGGGCGATGTCGTGGACCCAGACGATGTCGAGGCGGTCGGTGCCCAGCCGCTTGAGGCTGTCCTCGATGGAGCGCTCGGTGGCGTCGGCGGTCCACTCGTGGACGATCTTGTTGGGGTTGCCGTGCTCGAACAGTCCGCCTTTCTCGCCGAAGTCGGGGGTGGCGCTCTCGTGCTCGTCGAGAATGACGCGGCCGACCTTGCTGGACAGCACGTAGGAGTCCCGGGGACGGGTCGAAAGGACCTCGCCCAGCCGCGTCTCGGCCAGCCCGGCGCCGTAGAAGGGAGCGGTGTCATAGAAGCGGATGCCCTGGTCCCAGGCGGCTTCGACCGTGGCGCGGGCCTCGTCGTCGGGAATCGCGCGGAACATGTTGCCGAGCGGAGCAGTACCGAAACCCAGCCGCCCGGGCAGGATGTCGCTGAGTGACATGAGGGTGCCTTCGCAGGTGAGGGTGGACGTCCGTGAGTGCGCCGGCGGCTCCGTCGACGGAGCCGGGCGCTGGAAGGGATGGACCACCGGGTTGCGCGAGCGCCGCATTTAGATGCGGACGCGCCTTACATGCGTAGACAATAGTTGCAGACGCGGGCTAATGCAAGGAGTGCCGCACTCTGCCGCAAGGGCTCAGGCGGTAGGCGTGCTGCACGGCGCTCGCCTCCGAGGCGACGGGCGGACGCGCCCCCCAGCCGAGGGGTGGGGTGTCGGAGGGGATCCTCCTCGGCGGTCAGGTCGTCCTCGAGTCCGGTCGCTCCACGGACGTCCCTGTCGGGCCGCATCGCTGGGCACCACGTCGGCGGTCGTGAACTGAGCGCTGGACTGCTTCCTCGAAGTGCTCATCGGCCAACACCCGGAACGGAATTGAGCACTGATTGCTCAGGACGCCACGAGCAGGCCGTCCTAGACTTCCCTGTGTCTTCCGAAATCTTCCGAGGAGCGGTGCGGCCAAGGGCCCTGAAAAAGGCCCGTGAACGACCAGCAGGAGAAATCCGGGAGAGAGGGAAGTGGAATGAGGATCGCCAAGTCGGCGAAGGTCACGGCGGCGACCGCCGCCGCTGCCGCCGCAGCCGTCATCGGGCTTTCTGCTCCGGCCGGCGCGACGGGCGACGACGACGTGCGCACCAGCGGTCTCGGCAAGGACCGGATCGTGGCAAACAGCGCGGCGTCCATCGACAACGAGAACGAGGTCTTGAACGCCCTGGGATACACCTGGTCCAACTGAACGGGGGATCGCGGGTGCGCGACCCTCGGAGCGTCCGGGACATTACTCCCGCGTTACCTCTGCAACCTCGAATCACGCTACTTCTCAGAGGCCGTATAGGGCCTTGCTCAGAGGGAGGCATAGCGGTGGCTGTTCGGCCGTGATGGCGTCGATGACGGCTGGGGCAGCGTGTGCCGGGGCGCCGGGCTGGTGGCGCGAGGGGCGCGGTGTGTGCCCGCGGTGGTGGCGTGGGCGTCGATGGGTGTGGCTCCTACGGGGGGAGTCCGGACCGCAGTCGGAGCGCTCACGAACCTGCCCGCGCCCGGCGGCTCCACGCCTGCGTCCCCGTCCTCCTCCGGGGAAGCGCCGCTGGTGTACGTGGCGCTGGGCACGATCATCAGCGATCCGGACTTCTTCCACTGCTGTGTCCGGGCCTTCGCCGATCAGCCGTACCACGTCGTGATGTCCGTCGGACGCGGGGCGATCCGGCCTCCCTCGGGCCGGCTGCCCCGCACCATCGAGGCCCACCGGTCCGTACCGCAGACCGCCGTACTCGCCCACGCCTTCGTCACCCGCACCGGCATGAACTCCACCATGGAGGCCCTCGCGGCGGGCGTACCGATGCTCGCCCTGCCTCACACCCCCGAAGCGCGGACCACCGCCGACCGCATCGTCGAACGGGGCCTCGGCCACACCCTCGCCCCGGCCGAGGCGACGGCCGACCGGCTGCGCTCCGTCGTCGCCGACCTGCTCGGCGACGCCTCCGGGATGGCTGAGCTGAGGATCCGGCATCACCGGCAGGGCCGGTGTCGGGGTCGGGCCTCCGCCCCGTGGCGTCGAAGGCCCACGCCGGTTCCACCGGCTCTCGCTCTCCCGTTCCAATCCGCTCCCCTTCGCGGTCCGAATGCCTGTGTGTTGTCTGTGGGGGCGCCTTCGTGGCGCTCTTGGGGGAGGAATCAATGACGGGGAACGGTCCGAAGACGTCCGATTGGCCTTTGGTCGGCCGGGCACGGGAGCTGGTCGCGATCGGGGCAGTGATCGGCACGAGCACGGCCGCCGGTTCAGGTGGCAACGCCGGCGGCGGGGTGGTGCTGGCGGGCGAGGCCGGGGTGGGCAGGACCCGGCTGGCGCGAGCGGTCCTGGCCCGTGCCCGACGGGCGGGCCGGGGCACCTGCTGGCTGGCCGCCACCCGCACGTGCGCGAGCATCCCGTTCGGCGCCCTGCTGCCGCTGGTCGCGGGCGACGAGCCGCCGGGCACTGATCCGATGGCCGTGCTGCACCACGCGGTCCGGCATGCCGCTCGGCACCGGCCGCCGCTCGTCGTGGGAGTCGACGACGCCCATCTGCTGGACGAGCAGTCGGCGTGGGTGATCCACCAACTCGCCTTGCGCGGCCTCGTATCCGTGGTGGCGACGGTACGAGCGGGAGAGCCCACACCTGATGGGGTGACCGCGCTCTGGAAGGACGCCCTGGCCCACCGGATGCTCGTCCCACCGCTGACACCAGGAGCGATGGACGACCTTCTGACGTGCTCCCTGGGACCCCAGGTGGAAGGGGTGACCCGGCTGGCGATCGTCCGGACGGCGGCGGGCAGGCCCCGGTTGCTGAGGGACCTCCTGGTCGAGGCGTACGAAGACGGTGCGCTGGTGCGCCGGGAGGGAGTGTGGCTGTGGGACCGGGCCGCCGAGCGCACGACGGGCTTCGGACAACCCGCCTCGACGCTGTGGGACGAGGCCGTGTTCGGCTGGACGCACTGTCTCGGCCTGGTGCTCGCCGGACGATTGCACGAGGCGAGGAACCTCGCGGAAGCGGGCTACAGCGGAGCCGTCGACCAGGGAATCAGGGAGGTGGCCATCGGCTGGGCCGGATGCCGGGGCGCGATAGCCAAGGCGCAAGGGAAGGTGGCGACCGCCCAGGCGGTGCTGCGGGAAGCGGTGGCCGCGCTGCACGGGCGCGGTGCCGACCAGCTCGCCCGCTGGCTGCTCGCCGACCTGGGCGGAGCCGCGGCCCTCGCCGGTGACGCCGCCGGGGCAGGGCGGTGGATGCGGCGCGCCGACGCCCTGCGCACGGACGGCCCGCAGGGGGAGGTCCGGAGGCTGGTCGACCCCTGGATCGAACTCGACCGCGCCTGGGTGATCGCGGCCGAGGGGAACCTGGAGCGCGCCGCCCGGCAGGCCCGGTGGGCGGCCGATCTGGCCGACGACACCAAGCAGTACGACGCCGAGGCCATCGCGCTCTACGACGTCGCCCGCCTGGGCGCGCCCTCCTCGGCCACGCCCCGGCTCGCCGACCTCGCCGAGACCGCGCACGGACCGCTGGTCCCGGCCCTCACCAGGGCGGCGGACGCGCTGGTCGCCCTGGACGGCTCCGCCCTCGACGCGACGGTCACCGCGCTCGACGACCGCGGCCTCGCGCTGCACGCCGCCGAGACGGCGGCCGCGGCCGCACGCGCCCACCTGACGGCGGGAAACCAAGCGGCGGCGGTGGCGGCGCGGACGCGCATGACCGCGCTGCTCGACAGGTGCGAAGGTGCCAGTACGCCCATGCTGGTGGCACAGCGGGGCCTGGGCGTGTCCGCGCTCTCCCGGCGGGAGCACGAGGTCGCGCTCCTCGCGGCTTCCGGGCTGCCCAGCAAGGTCATAGCCGAGCGCCTTTCGTTGTCGGTGCGGACCGTCGACAACCACCTGGGCCGCGTGTACGCCAGGCTCGGCGTCTCCGGCCGCGCCGCGCTCGCGGTGCTCATCGGCCAACACCCGGGACGGACTTGAGTATTGATTACTCAAGACATCGCGAACTCGCACTGAATAGCCTTCCCTGTGTCTTCGATTTTCCCCTAGGAAAGGTGCTGTCAAGGGGCCTTGTGAAAGACCCTTGAACGACCAGGCGAAGGAATTCGGGAGAGAGGGAAATGACATGAGGATCCCCAAAGCAGTGAAGGCCGCGACGGCGACCGCCATCGCTTCCGCGGCAGCCGTCATCGGGCTTTCCGCTCCGGCCGACGCGGCGGGCGGCGACGGCGTGTGCCAGTTCCGCGAATGGTGCTTGTACGCCTCAGTGAACCTCGGTGGGTCGCTGTACGACTACAGCGGCGGGGACACCAACTACAGCAACGAGACGTTCCTCACCGCCGGTGTCGGCCAGTTCCGGGCGGTGGCCAACAGGGCGCTGTCCGGCGACAACAGGAACTTGACCATGTACGTCCAGGCATTTACCGGACCCAATTTCACGGGGACGCGCGGGGTCGCGGCTCCCGGAACGTCCGGGACGTTCGCGCGACCGTACTTCGCCAACCTCGAATCGCACTACTTCTCAAGCGGTCCGGCAGGCGTGGCCCCGGCTCCGGGCCTGCTCCGCTGATGCCACTCCGGTTCCCCGCCCGGTCCGCCGGGCGGGGAACCGGTTCCACCGAACGGAGACCCCATGCAGCTCACGACGGAACGAGTCGCCGCCGCACTGCTCCTGATCGCCTTGTCGGCGGCGACTGGCTGCAGCAGCGGTTCCGATGCAGGTTCCGGCGCCGGCGCCGGGGCCGAGCCCGAGGTGAAGTCGACGCCGACCGTACTGGCCGCCGCTTCCCTGAAGCTTCCCCTCGACGCGTACCAGCTGTCCTCGGACGAGTTCGACCGGCTCGCCGCGGCGCAGAGCACCCTGGTCGCCCGGTGCATGCACCGCTTCGGCTTCGCATTCCGCATGCCGGACCCGCCGCCTCAGCCCGAACCACCGGACGGCAACGAGCGGCGCTACGGGACGACCGACAGGGCAGCGGCCGCGAAGTACGGCTATCAGCCGAAGCCGCCACCGCCCGGGAAAGCACCGGCCTCGAAACCGGCTCCCACGAGCGATGACCCCGCGGAGACGTCCGTACTCCTGGGAAAGGGACAGCGGTCGTGGAAGGGAAAGCCCATCCCTGAGAAGGGCTGCGCGGGTGAGGCGGCGCGCGGGCTGTCGTCCGGCGCTCCGCCCCTCTCCGACAGCGAGTCGTCGACAGCGCAGAATCTCTCTGCGGAAAGCTTCACACGCTCACAACGCGACTCCCGGGTACGCGCGGTGCTCACCCAGTGGGCGCGGTGCATGAAAGCGCATGGCTACGACTACGCCACCCCCCTCGACCCACCGGGAGACCCTCGCTTCACCGCGCGTGTCACGGCCCAGCAGATCGAGACGGCGAACGCCGATATCACCTGCAAGAAGAAGACCAATCTGGTCGGTGTGTGGTTCGCGGTGGAATCGCGCTACCAGAAAGACCTGGTCACAGAGAACCGGACCACCCTGGAGAAGCTGAGGCGCAACAACCAAGCACAGCTCGCCGAAGCGGCGCGCGTCACAGGCAGGACGACTCCGAGGTGACGACTTCCGCCGGTGCCGGCACCGGTGCCGGTGGGGGGTGTTCGGATGGCCGATTCACACTCACGTCCCCAATACATTCAGGTGGTCCACACCCGGGTGAGAGTGGACCATTACGGCCACGCTCACCGCGTGCACGATCACCCGGTGTCGCCGGTGGCGGCGCTCCGAGAGACGCCCGAGGGCAGCGGGTTTCGCCGCGCCGCCGTGGTCACCCTCCTGGTGCTGTTCGGGCTCAGCGGCCTCGTCGTGGTGGCGATGACGCGTGCGCACATGAGGGAGGTGCACCACGGCATCGTCAGGCTGGAGGACTCCAAGCCGCCCTCCGAAGGGCCGGGTGACGCTGGTGCCGACGCCCGAGGGGTGGGCCCCTCGGGGCGCCGACCGGTGCGCAGGTCGGTCGAGTGCGGCAGGATGCCCCTACTCCGGCGCCTGGAACCCCCCGATCTCCCGCTCAAGCAGTTCGGCCAGCCTCAGTGGGGTGCGGTCCTCGTACATCGGGCCGATGAGCTGTACTCCCACCGGCAGCCCCTCGGAGGAGCGGCCGGTCGGTACGGCGGTGGCGGGGAGGCCGGGCATGGTGGCCAGGCCGGCCCAGACGAGCTGGTCGAAGTACGGGTACTCGACGCCGTCGATGGCGATGCGGCGGCGCAGCGGGTCGGGATGGTGATCGTGGGGGAACGCGGGAGTGGGCGTGATCGGACACACCACGGCGTCGAACTCGGCGAAGAACTGGCGCCAGCGGTGGCGCTGGAGCTCGCGACGGCTGTTGGTCTCCATCCAGTCGCGGTGGGTGAACACCATGGCGCGCAGCCGCACCGCATCGAGGCTCTGGTCGTCCGCGCTCAGCTCCGCGGCCCGGGCCTGCAGTATCTCGTACGCGTCGATGGGAAAGCGTGCGACCGAGCCCGAGATCAGCAACTGCATGTAGACCACGGCGGCTTCGGCCAGGTCGGGCAGCAGCGGACTGTGCCGTTCGACGCGGGCGCCCGCGCCGACGAGCGCGTCGGCCACGCGCTGCACGCCCGCCCGGACGGCGGACCCGGTCGGAAGGAACGGATGCTGGTCGAGGACCAGGACCCGGAAGTCACTGAGCCGCTCGTGGCGCGCGGGCGGGAGCGTCAGCTGGTGTGCCACACCGAGCGTCAGCGGGTCGGGGCCGGCCATGACGTCGAGCAGGAGCGTGAGGTCGCGGGCGGTGCGCGCCATCGGCCCGACGACGGCCAGTTCGCTCTCGGTCGGCAGCGCGGGCGAGGGCGGCGGGACCATGCCGCGGTGCGCCACGAGGCCGAGCGTCGGCTTGTGCGCGTAGACGCCGCAGAAATGTGCGGGGGTGCGCAACGAACCGGCGATGTCCGAGCCGATGGACAGCGCCCCGAATCCGACGGCCAGGGCCGCCGCCGAACCGCCGGAGGAGCCGCCCGACGTGCGGCTGTGATCCCATGGATTGTTGGTCGTACCGTAGATCTCGTTGAAGCTCTGAATGTCCTGCAGCCCCAAGGGCACATTGGTTTTGCCGAGCAGTACCGCGCCCGCGTCCTTGAGGCGCGACACCTGCACCGCGTCCTCGGTGGGAAGGTAGTCCCGGTACTGCGGGATGCCCCAAGTCGTAGGCAGCCCGGCCATGTTGTACGACTCCTTGACCGTCACCGGAAGGCCGAGCAGCGGCCGGTCCTCCCCGCGGGCACGCGCCTGGTCGGCCTCGCGCGCGGCGGCCCGCGCGCGGTCGAAGTCCGGCACGCAGATCGCGTTGACGGCCTCGTCGTCCCGCTCAATGCGGGCGATCACCTCGTCGGTGAGTTCCACCGACGTCACTTCACCGGCGCGCAGGGCAGCCATGGTTTCTTCGGCCGTAGAAAATTTCCACTCCATGAATCCGACCGTAACGACCGTACTGAGAAGCCATAAAATGGCATTTCCCGCAACGGTTTTGATGGCTGAATCATCACGGCCAGGCGCGGTCGTCCACGGGCAGAAAGGGCTCGTCCGCCACGGCCACCGGTGTGGCGCCGGTGAATGCCATGACCTCGTGACGCAGAGGGGACTGGTCGCGGTAGCCTCCGCCCGTTGTCACGCGCGCTGCACTCTCGCCCGCGAGCATGCGGTGCACCGCATCTTGAAGCCGGATGAGGCACCACCCGCAAGCCGACCAGCTCGCCCGGAACCCCCGAACCCGGCCATGCCGACCCCGTCCACCCGGCTGGGCCGCTCGGGACGGGTGACGTACCGGGCGGCAGGATCGTCACGTACGGTCAGATGCGTTCGACCGGTACGTGATCCGGTACGAGGACACCCGGCTGTCCAAGGGGTGGATGAGCCGAAGCCCGAGAGCTGTCACTGCCGAAGACCGTCCAGTCGCCTGGTCACTGTGTCGAGTGTCGGCCACGGACGCCCCTCGCGCAGCACGCGCAGCAACTCCTCTCCGAACCGCCTCCCATTCGGGAACTGGTCACCAAGCTCCCAACGCCACGCGGCGACCATCGCGATGACAAGCTGTCGGCACTCCTCCAGCAGCCCGTGGTCAACGCGTGGGTAGTGCTCGCAGACCGCCTCGGGAACGTGGGCGAGATCGAACTCGACGGGTCCACGGCAGCACGTCTCCAGGTCGATGAACAACGGGCCGTTCCTCGTGCTGAGCACATTGCCTGGATGCGGCTCTCCGTGGAGCAGCTGCTCCACGGCGCCGCGCTCCTCGATCGCCCGTCGCAGGCTTGCGAGCCTGCCGCCGAGAAACACGCGGTCCGCGTCGGCGAGCTCCGTCGAGCGATCCGGGTCGGCGACAACGTCTTCCGCCTCCGTGATGCGGTCCGTGAACCTCGGGCTCGGCACATCGACCGTGCGCATGCCGGTGTGCAGCCGCTCCAGCGCCTTGGCGTAGGCGACTGGTGAGGTGTGAGGTGTCACGGGCTCGTAGTAGGTCCACAGCGTCACCGCGAAGCCATCGCGCGTGTACACGCGCGGCTCAGACCTGGACTCCAAGGGGCACGCCGGGGCTCCGACCTCGGCGAGGCGTTGAGCCAGCTCGACTTCGAACTGTGCGACCTCTTGCCCCACAGGGGCAACCCGGGCAAGGACGTCGCAAGGCGTCAGCCGCAGCGCCAGCTTGTTCGAGTTCTGGAGAACGATCGCACCGTCGGTCGGCAGGCCGAGCGATGCGGCAACCCACCTCGCAGCCGCGATCGCACGCGTCACGTCGGTCATCTCCACCCCTGGATCTTGGCACGGATGACGCGAGAGCTCTCGTGCCTCGGCTCAGCGGACCGGATTCGCCACCGGCGACGTACCGCTTGGAGGGGGCGCAGGCCGGACCCACCGGAACCGCCTTCTGCCGGGCCCACGGCCCGGGCGCGGGCGCCGAGGTCATCGACGCCGTTCCCGCACGGCTTCAGGCCCTCCTGGACCTGATGCGTGAACAGGCCGCGCTGGGCAACGAGGCGTTCCAGCAACACATCGCCGAAGGCCACACGGACCTGTACGAGGCGGACATCCGCTACGTGCGTGCCCACCGCGACCTGCTGCGGGCCGCCTTCGACGATCGGTAAGGCGAATCATGCGAGAAGGGGTGCGGAGCGAGGCGGCCGTCATGGATCTGGGCGACGCGCCGGATGGGGGCGCAGCTCGGGCGCGGAGCCTTCGGCCGAGGGGCTCCCCGGCCGGTCGATCCTGGCCGGTTCACCCCCTTTTGAGACTGGTTGGGGGCTGCAAAGATCCGATCCACCGGACCGCTGAGGTGGAGAGCCCGCGCGGCGCCCACGCACGGCGACGCGGCGGTCCGGAGCGCAGTTGTACGGGGCACCCAGTCCGTGCCGGGCGTGCCCGGCCGAGCGAAGGGAAAGACCGTTGACTGGTTCGGAACACAGCGCAGCCCAGCCCGCGACGTCCTTGACGAGGGACCTGAACGCCGCGGTCACCGTCCCACCGACGGATCAGGACCCAGAGGCGGCACTCGCGGCGAAGGGCCAGCTCGTGTCGCTGCCCGCGGACTTCACCGTGGAGCGGGACGGCAGCGACATCCCTGCGTGGAGCCTGGGCCCGTACGCGTTCCTGACCGGCCAGGCACCCGACACGGTCAACCCCAGCCTGTGGCGCAACGCGCTCCTGAACATGAAGACCGGCCTGTTCGAAGTCGTCGAGAACGCCGTCTACCAGGTGCGCGGGATGGACCTGTCCAACATCTCCTTCCTGGAGGACCCCACCGGCGCCTCCCAGGAGATCGTGGTGGTCGACCCCCTGATCAGCGAGGAGTGCGCGGCAGCGGCGCTGAAGCTCTACCGGGAACACCGCGGCCAGCAACGCACCATCTGCGCCGTGCTCTTCACCCACTCCCACCTCGACCACTACGGCGGTGTGCTGGGGCTGTTCGAGGACGGTGTGCTGCCGGAGGGCGTGGACATCATCGCTCCGGAAGGGTTCCTGGAGCACTCGGTGAGCGAGAACGTCTACGCCGGCAACGCCATGCAGCGCCGGGCGCTGTTCATGTACGGCGCCCTGCTGGACCGCTCCGCCCAGGGGCAGGTCGACGCGGGCCTGGGCAAGTACAACTCCGTGGGCTCGTCGGGTCTGCTGCCCCCGACGTTCACCGTTACCCCGGCCAAAGCCAAGCCTCACGAGTTCCACCGCTTCGGGCCGGTGACAATGGAGTTCCAGCTCACCCCGGGCACCGAGGCCCCGGCGGAACTGAACTTCTACCTCCCCGACGTCCGTACGGTGTGCATGGCCGAGAACGCCACTCCCACCCTGCACAACCTCTACAGCCTGCGCGGGGCCCAGGTCCGCGACGCCAAGGCGTGGTCGCAGTACCTCACTCAGTCCGTCGAGTGGTACGGCGACCGCTCGGACGTGCTGTTCGCCAGCCACTTCTGGCCCCGTTGGAAGAGCGAGGACGGCAACGAGATCGTCGACTTCCTCACCAGCCAGGCCGACCTGTACCGCTACCTCCACGACCAGTCCCTGCGCCTGGCCAACCACGGCCGGACCATGACCGAGATCGCCGAGGACCTCGACACCAACGTGCCGGGCAGCCTCGCGGGCCAGTGGTTCAACCGCGGCTACTACGGCACCCTCAACCACGACATCAAGGCCGTCTACCAGCGCTACCTCGGCTGGTACGACGGCAACGCCGCCCATCTGCACACCCTGCCGCCCGAGCAGGCCGGACCGCGGTACGTCGAGGCGATGGGCGGCGCCGCGCAGGTCGTGTCGCTGGCCCGGGAGGCGTTCGACAACGCCAAGAGCGCGGACGACTACCGGTGGGCCGCGGAACTCCTGAGCCACGCCGTCTTCGCCGACCCCACCGACCACCAGGCCCGCAGGCTGGAGGCCGACGTTCTCGAACAGCTCGGCTACCAGGCCGAGAGCGGCCCCTGGCGCAACTTCTACCTCGCCGCAGCGCACGAGCTGCGCACCCGGCCCGCCGACGGCACCCCGCCCGGCATCCCCTCCCCACAGATCATCACCCGGCCCGTCATTGACGCCATGAGCCTGGAGATGGTCTTCGACTACCTGGGCATCCGCCTCAACGGGCCCGATGCCGCCACTCACCCCCTGACCCTCGGCTTCACCGTGACCGGCGGTCTGGCCGGTGACCCCGACCAGTGCACCGTCCAGCTCCGCAACGGCGTCCTCGTGTACACCCCTCGTACGGCACCGGACTCCGCCGACGCCGTCTACACCCTCACCCGCACCGGCCTGAACGACCTCGTCATCGGCGCCACCACCCCCGACCAACTCCTGACCGACGGCACCCTCACCATCACCACCGGCACCATCACCCCCTTGAACACCTTCACCGGGCTCCTGGACTCCTTCGAGTACTGGTTCGGTCTCACCACTCCCTGACTTGTGCGAGGGGCCCACCCCGCCACCGGACGGGCGAGGTGGGCCCCTCGATACTGCGCGGCAAGTCAGGGAGAGCAGACGGGGCGGGCCGGTCCCTTCGGCAAGTACGTGGAACGCTCGAGCGGGGTGAGGTCTCGGTGGATGAGGCGGCATATCTTGCGGATGGACCTGGCGGGGGTGGGTACGTCCACTTTCCATAGCCGGACCGTCTTGTCGTCGCCGAGGGTGACCAGGGTGCTCGCGTCGGTACTGAACATGATGGTCGAGACATCCTCGGTGTGACCGGTGAACGTGGTGTACGTGTTGCCCGTTTCGACATCCCATAGCCGCACAGAGGTGTCAGTGCCGCTGGTGGCCGCCAGGGCTCGCCCTCCCGGTGTGAACGCGACTGCGGAAGCCGAGTCCGAGTGGCGGGCGATCGCCTTGCGCGCCTCGCCAGTTGCCACATCCCACAACCGTACGGTGCTGTCGTCGCTGTCGATGGCCAGGGTGTGTCCGTCCGGGCTGAACACCATGGATTCCACTGACGAGTTGTGGCCCCGGAGCGTGGTGTGCGTTTTGCCAGTGGTCGCGTCTCGCAGCCGCACCGCGTCATCGTCGCCGGCTGTGGCCAGCGTGCGCCCGTCCGGGCTGAACGCCATCGCCTCGGTGAGGGGGTACCGAATGGTCCACTTCTCACCTGTGGTGGTGTTCCACATCTGCACGTGTCCGTTGATGTCCGTGGAGGCCAGAGTCCTTCCGTCGGGGCTGAACGCCACCGCGGAGGCAGGATCACCGGGAAGTACGCGCCGGTTCTTCCCTGTTCTCACGTCCCACAGCCGTACGGTGCTGTCGACGCTACCGGTGGCCAGGTTCTTTCCGTCCGGACTGAACACCACCCATTCGATGTCGCGGGTGTGACCGGTGAGGCTCAAGAGAGGGCTGCCCCGCACTGCGTCCCGCAGACGCACAGTGTGGTCCGGGCCGGCCATGGCCAGGGTTCGGCGGTCCGGGCTCAGCGCCATGGCGTAGAGGGTGCCGGTGTGGTGGGTGGTTGTTGCTCGTGTAGCGCCTGCGTGTACGTCCCACAGCCGCACCGTCTTGTCGTCGCTGCCGGTGGCCAGGGTGTGTCCGTCCGGGCTGAACATCACCGCGTTCGTCCCGCCGGTGTGGCCGGTGAGCGTGGCCCGCTTCTTGCCGGTGGGCACGTCCCACAGCCGCACCGCGCTGCCGCCTCCGGTGACCAGCATCCTGCCGTCGGGGCTGAACGCGAGCACATCGGCTCCGCCGGTGAGAACCCTGCGCAGGTCGCCGGAGGCCGTGTTCCATAACCACACCCTGCCGTCACTGCCATTGGTGGCCAAGGTGTGTCCGTCGGGACTGAACGCCAGTGCGTCCGCCGACCTGAAGCGGCCGGTGAGCATGGCACGTGGCTTGCCTGTGGCCACGTCCCACAACCCCACCCCGCCGTCCGCACCGGCGGCCGCCAGGGTGCGGCCGTCCGGGCTCAGGGCGAGTTCCTGGGCGGCTTTGATACGGCGGTCGGTGAGAGTGCCACGCGCCTTGCTGTCGGCGACGTCCCACAGCCTCACTCCGTCTTCGGTGCCCATGGCCAGTGTCCGCCCGTCCGGGGTGAACGCGAACTCGATGGAACTCTCCACTCTGCCGAAGACGTGCCGCACTTTGCCCGTCGCCACATCGGTGAGCCAGACCATGTTGTTGTCGTCGCCGGCCGCGATGGCAAGGGTGCGGCCGTCGGGACTCAGAGTCATCGCATGCGCCCCGTCGGCGTAGCCGCGGATGACAGAGAGGCTCTTGCCGGTGGCTGTGTCCCACACGCGCGCCGTCCGGTCCTCGGTGATGGAAACGAGGGTGCGCCCTTTGTGGCCGAAGGCCAGGGCACGGACCCAGCCGGTGTGTCCGGTCAGCCGATGCCGCAAGGGAAGCCCGTAGGCGGAATAGAGACTGGCAGCGGACTCCGGTGTAGGGGACGTACGGTGCGCCTGGACAGCCAGCAGCGAGGCCAGGTCGGGATCCTCGTCGAGGAGCGCTGCGGACTGCGCGGCGAGCTGCTGGGACTGGGCCACTCGCCGCGCGTCCAGGGCTCGGTCGCTCTCCCGCTCGCTGCGGCGGCTCTGCTCCCAGGCGAGCAGTCCTGCGGCCATGGCCAGGACGAGGAGGACGGACAGGGCCGCCGTGAAGTGCCGCAGGCGGCGGGTGGTGCGGGCGGTCGCGCGCTGTTCCTGGTCGCTGGCCGTGGTGCTGGCGGTGAGGAAGGCGCGCTCCAGGGCGGTGAGCTCCGGATGCCCGTGAGCCTGGGGGAAGTGCTCCTCGGCGGTGGCCAGAAGAGCCCCGCGGTAGAGGGCACCGGCGTCGTCGTCCAGCTCCCGCCACCTGCGGGCGGCTTCGGTGAGCTGGCGGTGGCAGCGCAGGTGTTCGCGGCTCTCCTGGGTCCAGGCGCGCAGGCGCGGCCAGGCGGTGATGAGGGCCTCGTGCGCGAGGTCCACGGTGTCGTCGTCGAGGGTGAGGAGGCGGGCGCGGGCCAGTTGGTCGAGGACCTGGTCGACGTGGGCGGGAGTCTCCGTGAGGTCGAGTTCGCCGCGGAGAGCGGAGCGGCGGGTGTCCTGGGCGCCTTCTCCTGGAGTGATGAGGCGGAGCAGTAGCAGCCGGGCCAGCTCGGCCTGGTCGGTGCTGAGCTGGGTGTAGAGGGCCTCGGCGCTCTGGGCGATCGCGCCGTGCAGGCCTCCGGCAGCCTCGTAGGCCTCGGTCGTCAAGGTCCGCCCCTGACGTCGGCGCCACGTCTCCAGGAGCACGTGCGAGAGCAGGGGCAGACTGCCCGGTCGCCCGCCTGTCTGCTCGATCAGGCGTGCCGTCAGGGCCCGCTCCACGATCAGTCCGGTAGCCGCAGCGGGCTTGACGATGATCTCGCGCAACTCCGCGGAGGTCATGGGCACGACGGGCAGGCTCGCCTTCGCCAGGACCGCGGCCAGGCCCTCGTGCTCGAGACAGCGGGTGTAGAAATCCGCCCGTACTCCCAGCACCACCCGGAGGCCACTGCCGGCGTCGCGGGCCCGCATCAGGAGGTCGATGAACGCACGCCGCTGTGCCGCGTCCTGACAGATGGTGAAAGCCTCCTCGAACTGATCCACCACCAGCCACGTGTCTCCTGCCCCGACCGCCGGCACGCACCGCTTCTGATGTTCTTCGAAGGGGCGGGCTCCAGGGGTGAGGATCCGGATGGCCGCCGGACGGGGTGCCGCGTCATCGACTCTTTGCAGAGGCGGGATGAGCCCCGCCCGCAGGAGAGAGGACTTGCCGCTGCCCGACGCGCCCCACACCACCGTGACCCGCTGCGCGCAGGCCAGCTCGACCAACTCGTCGGTGAGACGACCGCGGCCGAAGAACTGGTCCTGGTCCGCTGGCTCGAACCGCCCCAGCCCGCGGTAGGGCGCCGCCGGAGCATCCGCGGGCTCCGCCGGGAGCCGGGTGGCCTCGGCCTTGGCCTGATGCCAGTGCTCTTGCCACTCCTCGGCCCGCGCACCGCATGCGGCGGCATAGGCCAGAGTGACCTCCAGGGACGGCAACTGTTCACCCGACGCGGCCCGGGACAACGCTGTGGCGGAGTAGGCCGTCCGGCGCGCCATTTCCCGATATGTGGGTTCGCCCGCCTGCTCGCGCAGCGAACGCAGCGCCCATGCGAACCCCGCCACCGGACCGGCTGCCGGGTCCAACGGTTTCTCACGACGCCCCACGCAGGCCCTCCCCCTGGCCGACTCGGAACCGAGCGTGCACCCCGCGAGGCATTCCAGCAGACCCGCGACAAGAACGTGCGGTCCACTGACGAACGTCGGCCAGCGACCGGCACCTCTGCCGCAATGATGAGCAGCACGGAGTAGGGCTGCTCATCAATCCCCCGGGGCCAACGCTGAGTGTGTGGCGGGAGACCACCGCCCATCTCCGGTCCGGGGCTGGACATGCCCTTGGCCGGAAGGAACCGGAAGGAACCGGAAGGAAAAGGAACCATGTCCTTGCGCAAGAAGCTTTACGTTGCCGTGGCCATCGCTGTGCTGGCCATGAGTCTGGTCGCCGCTGGTGCCGGGGAGGCGTCGGGCACATCAGAGGGCGCGTCCCCCAAGTGCGCCATGCGCGCCGACGGCAAGCTGTGGTGCGGCAACCGCGTCGGAGCGAAGGGACACGTGCACCGTTCGTACGGTTCGGCCGTTCGGGGAGCGCTGTACACGTTGGTGAGCTGGTTCGCGTACTGGGGCTACGGCGTCATCCGCACCGGGCAGAAAGGTGTCCGGTACGGGACGGAGCCCGACAACGGCCGGTAAGGCATGCCCAAGCATGCCCCTGAACCCCGCACAGGAGAAGCCTCCGGCCCACTCACCGGAACGTTCCGGTGAGTGGAAATGCGCTCGTTGGAGGCTCGGTGAGCCACGCAGAGTGTGGACCGCGCCGGGCAGTCAGGCCCGGTGCTCACCGCCACAGAAGGAGAGTGAGCGCATGACCACTCGGCTCAAAGCAGTCAGCGTGGGTGCGGCCGTCATCGCTGCCGTGGGCTTCGCCACCGTGGCCTCGGCGTCGTCGGGGTCCGACGGCTCCGACGCGCCCAAGCCCAAGCCCAGGATCGTCAAGGCGCGGGCGGCACAGGCCGGTTCGCCCGTCACGGGCAACACGGTGACCCTCAACCCCGGCGAGAACCTCACCTCGAGCGCGACCTGCCCCGCAGGCACCGCGCCGACCGGAGGCGGCGGGACGACCAGCTCGTACGACATCTTCTTCACGGACTCGTACGCCTCTGGCTCCACCTGGATCCTCCGTGGAACGAACAAGGGGAGTGGCCCTCAGAACCTGACGGCGTTCGCGCTCTGCCAGTAGCCAGCGCCCTTCCGGGTGCAGCTCGGCCTCGGGGGGTGAGGGGCGCATGCGTTCTCCTCTCGCCCTCCGAGGTCTTCCGCAACCTCCGCTCGAAGCGCCCGCCCCGCCTCAGTTGCTCAGGTGACGATGTCGACGGCCTCGCCCCGGCCTCAGCGCTCGCGTACCTTCACCACCTTCAGGCCGGGCGCCTTGCGGATGTCCCGCTCGCAGAACCGTGACGTCACCCAGCGCTCGCCGGAGTACAGGCGTGTCTGATCGCTGTAGTGCGGTGAGCGCGGGTTCGACGACTGGGAGTAGGCCAGGAGCGTGCGCGCCCTCGGGCAGGGGGAGGCGTCCCAGCCGACGGCCTGGATGTGGCTGGAGCCGCTGCCGACCTCCGTGTAGCCGCCGCTCGCCGGATTCCAGCGGCCCTCGATCTTGTTCCAGATGCCGAGGGACTCCGTGCCGCCGTGGATCGGCAGGCGCTGTCCGTTGCGTACGACGAACTGGTGGTCACCGAGGCGGGCGTCCAGCGGGATGCCCGCGGCGCGCAGCTCCGCCACGGCGTCGGCGAGCGCGGTGGCGAAACCGGGCGCGTCGGTGTTGAGGGAGCGGGGAGTGCGGACCGGATCGGACGGGCTGAAGGGCACCTTCCACAGCTGGGCGTCCGGCACCTTCGCGCGCAGGGCGCGCCAGAACCGGTCGAAGAGCAGCGCGCCCCGTGACCCGGTGTTCATCGTGCGGTCCCAGGCCTTGAGCACGTCACATGCGGCGCGCACGTCGACGGCCCTGCCGTCGCTGCCCGTCGCCGACCCCGAGGGCAGGGCCGCGCAGGCGCGCGCGGCGTCGGCGGCGGCCAGGTCACCGGCGGGCGCGCGGTTCGTGAACTGCTGCCGCTGGAGGTCCTTGACCGTCAGGCCGCCCCGGCGGGCCATCGCGGCGACGTCCTCGACGGCGCCGCGCGTGCGCATCGTCCGCTCGGTGCCGATGGTGCCGAAGATCCGCTCGTAGCCGGTGAGGGGCTGGTCGGCGTTGGACAGCCAGGCGCTGTCGTTGGAGTTCTCCGCGTACGGGGCGTCCTTGAGGGTGGGCATGCGCGAAGGACCGAACGTGCCGGGCTGGAGGGCGTCCTCGTCCGAGCCGAGCGCGCAGCCGCGCCGGGAGCCGTCCAGGACGGCCACGCCCGCCACCGGGTACGTCAGCTTGCCGAGCGGGGTGGAGCAGCGCGCGGCGAGGTCGTCGGTGACGCGCGGCAGGATCTGCGACTGGGTGAGCAGTGAATGCCCCGCGCGGTCCGCGGCGACGGTGTTGACCCAGGGCAGCCCCTGGGTCTCGCGCAGCGCACGCAGCACGCCCGCGACCGAACGGGCCTTGCCGAAGCGCAGGTTGGTGTCACCGGCGCGCAGCTGCGCGGCGTTGGGGTCGTTCAGCGCGTACGCGGTCCTGGCCGTCCACGGCAGGGGCAGCTGGGAGCCGAGCGAGGTGACGACCGGACCGTAGCGCGTCCACCACTGGGTACGGGTGACCGGAGCGCCGCCCCGCACGGGCACGGTGACCGTGCGCCGCGTCATCCGCTCCCGCTCGCCGTCGACGAGGTACGCGGTGGGATCGGCGGGGTCGAGCGTCAGCTCGTGCACCGTGAACGGGACGCCGGTCGCCACGGTGTGGCTCCACGCCACGTGGCTGTTGAAGCCGATGTTGACGACGGGGGTGCCGAGCAGCGCCCCGCCCGAGACGTTCAGCTCGCCCGGGATGGTCTGCTGGAGCTGAACGAAGCGACGGCTGCCTTGCCAGGGGTAGTGCGGGTTGCCGAGCAGCAGACCGCGGCCGCCCGCCGTCGTCCTGCCGCTGAAGGCCACGGCGTTGGAACCCATGTCGGCGCCCTCGCCGCCGGGCGCGAGCAGCCGCCGCGCCGCCTCGGCGGTGCCGCGCGGGTCGGGGGAGCGGCGCGTCGTGCCGGGGCCCGGCGGATTCGCCCCGGTGATGCCGTCGACGACCCGGCCCTGACCGCCGAGCATCGACACCGCGTGGCCGAGGCGGGCCACGTCCAGGGCCGAAGCCGGACGCACCCAGTCGGCCTTCGCGCACGCCGGGTCCGTGACGCGGTTCTGCCGCAGCCACGCGTTGTAGCCCGCGGCCAGGCCGCGCATCAGCTCCGTGGCGGCGCGGCTCGGACCGCGCGGCGCGGGCTGCTTCAGGAGCTTCTCGACCGTGCCCGCCTGCCGTACGCCCCGGAAGTACAGGTCGCTCGCGAGGTTCGTCGTCGCCGACGACAGGCCGCCGCCCGGGTCGCCGTCCGGCCCGAAGTGGCGCGAGCGCTCGCCGCGTACGGTGGTGAAGCTCTGGGCGAGCACGCACACCTGGTCGGCGGCCTGGGCCCAGCCGGTGCCGAAGCCGAGGCCCGCGTAGTCCTTGGCGAGGATGTGCGGGACGCCGTACTCGGTGTAGCGGATGGTGGCGGAGAGGCCGCCGCCCGAGGGCCGTCCGCTGCCGCCCGGCGCGGCCGCCGCCGTGGCCGGCAGCAGGGCCGAGGCGGTCAGCAGGGCCGTGCCCAACGCCACGACGGGTCTGGTACGCATGCGCATCGTGCCTCCCAACTACGGTGAGAGCAGTGGCCGTTGGAGCGTACCAACCGGTACGTAACGTGTCTGGAGGGCGTACGCCAGGTGTTCCGTGGGGCGTGCGGTTCCTTCAGTGCCGCGCGGCCCACTCCGCGCGGGCGGCACGCACCTCGTCGAGGGCCTGGCGGTGGCCGCCCTCGCGGGCGCAGTGCTCGGCGCGGTCGAGCAGGGCGGCGGCCCCGGCCGGGTCGGTGGCCGTGCGGACACGGGCCAGCGCGGTGAGGGCGAAGGCCAGGACGGTGCCGCCGAAGGGCTCGGCCAGCTCGACGGCGGCTCGCGCCAGACGCTCCGCCTCGACCGCATCGCCCAGGGACAGCTGGAGTTCGGCGAGGTTGGCCCGCTCGAACGCGGTGGCCGTGGGGCGGCCCGCCTGCTCGGCCAGGGCGAGGGCGCGGCGGCCGTGGCCCAGGGCCTGGCGGAGGTCGCCCGCGCGGCGCGCGTTCTCCCGCAGGACGGAGAGCACGGTGGCGAGCAGGGCCGGGTCACCGGACGCCCCGGCGGCGTCGAGGGCCTGCTCGGCCGGGGCGACCGCCTGCTCGAAGCGGCCTAGGAGGCCGTTGCAGGCGGCCTGCTGAGCGAGGGAGCGGGCCAGGAGCGCGGAGCGCGCGGGCGGGGGAGACGTCGGGGAGAGGCGCGCGGTCGCCGTCGGCGGGGGACCGCCCAGCGCGGCCTGGGCGGTGCGCGCCGCGTCGAGTCCCGCCTCGTACGCGCCCTCGTAGAAGAGGACCAGGGACCGTGCCATGTGATGCGCGGCCCTGACCTCTGCCGGGGCCGCCGGGCCCGGCGCGTGGGCGCGCAGGCTCGCGTGGGCCTCGGCCGGGCGGTGGCGGCGGGCGAGCACCTCCGCGAGGCGGGCGGCGGCGAGGGCGCAGGCGTCGGCGTGGCCGCACAGCGCGTACGCGGCCAGGGCCTGCCGCAGTACGCCGATGGCTTCGTCGTAGCGGCCCGAACGGTCAAGGGTGAGCGCCCAGTCGAGGCGGACGCGCGCCGCCTCGACGTCGACGTCCTCGCGCGGAACCGCGTGCTCCCGGCGCCGGGAGGCGTCCTGGAGGACCCGGCGGGCGCGGTCGTCGGCGGGGGCCTGGTCGAGCACGCGCCGGGCGACCGTCGACGCGCGCACCGGATCGCCCTCGGCGAGGTGGCGCTCGGCGAGCGCGAGGCCCGTCGTGGCCCGCAGGTCGGCCAGGCGGGCGCGCCGGGCGTCGGCCCAGGCGGCGTAGCGGTCCTCGGGGAGCAGCTCGCCGGTGAACGCCTCGAACGCGACGGTCAGCTCGGGCACGCCCCCGGACCTCAAGGCGTTTTCGGCCAGGGACTCGACGTGGTCCGCGTCGACGAGCACAGCCCCCGGCGCCAGGCGCAGCAGTGCTCCGTCGGTGGTGAGGTAGGAGGAAGCGGCGCGGGGTCTGAGCTCGGGCTCCAGGGCGTGGCGCGCGGTGTGCAGGGCGACGCGCAGGTTCCGCAGCGCGGCGCCCAGCTCGGCGTGCGGCCAGCAGGCGGCCATGACGTGCTCGCGGTGCAGCTGGTGACCCGGCGCGAGTGCCAGGAGCTTCACCAGGGTGCGGGCGCCGGGGCGTGGCCAGCGCGCGGCGGGCGGTACGCCCAGGGGGCGCTCGGCGCGGAAACCGCCGAGGAGATACAGATGCAGCGGCCCGGCGCCCGCACCGGCCGCGCCGTCGTCCTCAAAGGCCCCGCTCCCTCTGGCGTACGTGCGTGCTGACGTGCTCATGAGGTGCAGTTTCTCCAGGCGGGCACACGGCCACGCCTGTTACGGGTGAATTACTGGCCGGAACTCGCTGGTCATCGCGGCACGTCACGGGCGGGCCGGGTGCGTGATCACGACGTTGTCGCGCGGGGAGTCGATTGCCGATCGCTTCCGCGTTGACCTGCGATAACTCCCCTCCCGAAGATGTCGTGCGAGCCCAGGAGCCCCTTGAGTCCTACTGGAGGAAACATGAAGCGTCCCCAAGCCCTCGCCATGAGTGTCCTGTTGCTGCTGTCGGGCAGTGCCGTGGCGGCCAGTGCCGCCGACGGCTCCTCGGCAGGGACCTCCGGCCACCACAGGTCCCCGGCCGCCGCGTGGTGCGTGAAGCAGGGCGGCAAGGCGCAGGTCCAGGTGCCGTACTACACCAAGACCGGCACCCAGATCGTGCGCCTCGGCGGCGAGAGGGAGATGTGCGTGTTCACCGCGGACGACGGCTCGAAGCTGACCATCGCGGCGGACACGCTCGCCGCGACGAAGCCGACGCTCGCCGCCCTCGCCTACGTCCACAAGCCCGCCGACCCGGGCGGCCACCCCGGCAACCCGTCCCTCGGCTACTGCAAGGCCCTCAACGGCACGGCCATGTACGGCCCCCGGGCGACGGACGGCGGCGGCTGGGCCAAGAAGGGCGAGACGAACCCGGAGAAGGCGATCCCCGGCTGCATGTTCGGCGACGGCTCGGTGATCGACACCTGGGCGCTGAAGTACCACTCGGGCGGTGTGGTCCGGGGAGCGGACCTGACGAAGAAGTTCCGCGCGGACCTGCCGTAGGGGGCGGCCGCGGGGAGGGGACGGCTCAAGTGGCGGTGCTGTAAGGTCCCTTCCCCGCACGCGTCCCTTCCCCGCACGCGTCCCGGTCTCCGCCGCCGACGCCACGCCTCGGGCGGCCGCCGGGCGGTGGACGCCCCTTCACCGGCGCCGTTTCACTGGAGCCCCGCCACCGGGAGCCCCTTGATCGGGCGCCCTTCCCCCGGGCGTCAGTTCAGCAGCGGCAGGACGAGGGCGAGCACGATGAACGTACTGGTGAACGCGGTGGCCGCGGAGGCAAGTCGCTTCGGCCTGCTCAGCGCGGCGGCGGGTGGCCCCGCGGCAGGCGCGGGGGCCGGGCCGGTGACGTCGTACGCGACGAACCCGAGGAAGAGCGCCAGGGCGACGGTGACCACCGTGACCGCGACGCGGGAGGCCCTGGGATGCCCGTCCCCGAGCTCAAGGGTGGCGGCGACCGTGCACACGTCGGTGATCACGGCCATGGCGGACGCCCCGGCCGCGCCCCAGGCCCTGGCGCGACCGGCGCCGTCCGCCAGTGCGAGGCGGAAGCCCACGCGCGCGCAGACCGCGGCGGCCAGGGCGGTGCACCCCAGGAGCACGGCGACGACGACGGACACGAAGACCCCCTCGGGGCGAAGTGCCTTGCGGGCACGACGAGGGAACAGGGCTGACTGTGGCGTCCCCTCCTGCCACTGTCCCAGAGTTTCTGAGACAATGGAAACAATGCAGTTGAACGGCGATGCCGGGGGTGGTGATCCAGCATGACGGCGCGACGCGCCGGACGTCCCATGGCCGCGCTGCGACAGGATCTGTCGCCCGCGCTCCGCTCCTTCGCCGTCGAACTGCGGCGCCGCCGTGCGGAGTCGGGGCTCACCCTGCGCGAACTCGCCCGCTCCATCGGGCTGAGCCCCGCCTCGCTGTCCCGGGTGTTCAACGGCGAGCGCCTCGTGAGCGAAGCCGATCTGCGTCGTCTCGCGTCCTCCCTCGGCCTGGCCGAGGACGAGACGAGGGCTCTGGAGCTGCGGCTGCACCAGGCACGTGCGGAGGGGGAGGCGGCGACAGGTGGCCGGGCAGCCGGAGGGAGCGATCTGCGCGACCATCTCCTGGTGCTGCAGGAGGAGTCCGGGCTCAGCCTGCGCGAGATCGCCCAGCGCCTGGAGGCCGCCGGGACCCCCCTGGGGAGGTCCACGATCGAGCGTGCGCTCCGCGACCCCGCTCCCGCGCTGCCCCACGCCCTCCAGGTGGCCGAGGCCCTGATCAGTACGCTGCCGGACGCCGAACGCGAGCCCGCCACCCAAGGAGTGCTGCGGGCCGCCCGCGCCGCCGTCACCCCACCTGCCGTACAGGACGAAGCCCCGCACACCGCACGACCGATCAGTCAGTGGGACCCGCTCGACCTGGAAGTCCACCCGGCGCTGCGCCCGGCGTCCACGGCCCTCGCACAGACGCTGCCGGGATACGTCCTGCGCGACCACGACCGGACCCTGGCCCGCGTGGTGTCGGCCGCCGCCGAGGGCTCCAGCGGGATGGCGGTCCTCGTCGGTTCCTCCTCCACCGGCAAGACCCGTGCCTGCTGGGAAGCGGTCAAGCCGCTCGCGCCGAAGGGCTGGCGTCTGTGGCACCCGGTCGATCCCACGCGCGCCGAGGCGGCACTGCGCGGCCTCGACGACGTGCGTCCCCGGACGGTGGTGTGGCTCAACGAGACCCAGCACTACCTCGGCCAGCCCCGCCACGGCGAGCGGCTCGCAGCCGCGCTGCACGACCTGCTCGTACGGCCCGAGCGCGGCCCGGTCCTCGTCCTCGGCACCCTGTGGCCCGAGTACGCGCACCCGTACACCGCCTCGCCCGCGCCCGGAGCGCCCGATCCGCACCCGCAGGCCCGCGACCTGCTCGCCGGACGGCTCATCTCCGTCCCCGACGCCTTCGACCAGGAAGCGTTGAGGTCCGCCGGTGCCCTGGCGCGGCACGGCGACGCGCCCCTCGCGGAGGCCCTCGCCTGGAGCAGCGCCGGCCGCGTGCCGCAGTTCCTCGCGGGCGGTCCGGAACTCCTGCGCCGCTACGACACGTCCACCCCGGCCGCGCGCGCTCTCCTGGACGCCGCGATCGACGCCCGCCGGTACGGCGCGGGGGCCGCGCTGCCCCTGCCCTTCCTCACCGAAGCGGCGGTCGGTTACCTCACCGACTCCGAGTACGACAGCCTGACCGGCGACTGGGCGGTGGGCGCGCTCGCCGAAGCCACCGCGCCCGTCCACGGCCGCATGGCGCCCTTGCGGCCGCTGCGGCCCGGCCCCGCGCGGGAGCGCAGAGACCCGCAGGCCTCGCCCGCCGACCGGGCGTTCCGTCTCGCCGACTACCTCGTACAGATCGGCCGCGCCGCGCGCCGGACGCGGTTCCCACCCTCCTCCTTCTGGCACGCGGCCTACGAACACCTTCCCGCCCGGGATCTCTTCGCCCTGTCCACGGCGGCCTTCAGGAGTGCCCGGCTCACGTGGGCGAACCAACTGATCCGTCGTACGGCCGACTTGGGCGGCCCCGTCGTGGCGGGCACGGTCGCCCTCTACTCGGAGGCCGCCCTGACGGAGAGGTCGGGCGACCGCGAAGGCGCCGAGCGGCTGTACCAGCGGGCCGCCGACGCCGGGGACCCGCTGGCCCTGTTCCGACTGGCCCAGGCCTACGAACGGGCGGGCGACACGGAAGGTGTCGAACGCCTCGCCCGAAGCGCGGCCGACGCCGGTGGATTCCCCCCTCTCACGGCCCCGGACCTGCGTGCCGGGGAGGGCGCCGAGCTCCTGTACCGCCGAGCCGCCGAGGACGGCGATCCCCACGCCCTCTTCCGCCTCTTCCGGATGCGCGAGCGGGACGGCGACCCCGCGGGCGCCGAACACGTGGCCCTGAAGGCCGCCGACGCCGGTTACGCCTGGCTGTTCGATTTCCCGGCGCGATGGCCCAACGGACTGGACGCCGACGGCACGATCACGCCTCCCTCCCCGGAGTCCGACGACTGAGGGCACGGCGACATGACGGCCGCCGGAGGGCACGGAAACCAGCGTCCCGCATAACCCGGTGGCGCCTGATCAGCACAGGCATATGATCACCCGCATGGCGACACGACTCGTACAGATTTCGATGCAGGCTCGGGACAACTCCGCGGTCGGGCGGTTCTGGGCCGAGGCACTCGGCTGGAAGGTCACCGGCGACAAGGGCGCCGAGACCAACGTCGAACCCGAGGGCTTCTCCTACCCGAACGCCGCCGCCGTCTGCGTCGACGTCATCGGGGTCCCGGAGTCCAAGACGGTGAAGAACCGCGTGCACGTCGACCTCGCCACCACCTCCGCGTCCCACCAGGCGGAACTGGTCGCCCGCCTGACGGCCCTCGGCGCGACGCCCGCCGACGTGGGCCAGGGCGACGTCCCGTGGACGGTCCTCGCCGATCCGGAGGGCAACGAGTTCTGCGTCCTCGAACCTCGGGAGGTCTACCGGGACACCGGACCGATGGCCGCGGTCGTGGTCGACTGCGCGGACCCCCGCGCCATGGCCGGGTTCTGGGGCGAGGCGATGGACTGGACCGTGCACGAGGTGACCGACGACCGTGCGGCACTGCGCTCCGCCGAGGGCGTCGGCCCGTACCTCGAGTTCCTCCGCTCGTCCGACCCGAAGACGGTGTGGAACCGCGTCCACCTCGACCTCCGCCCGTACGCCGGTGACGACCAGGCGGCGGAGGTGGCCCGGCTCCAGGCTCTCGGCGCGACGCGCGTCGACGTGGGCGGCGACATGGCGTGGACGGTCCTCGCCGACCCGGAGGGCAACGAGTTCTGCGTCCTCACACCGGCCTGAGCCGGCCCGTGCGTGACTGCCGCCCCGGAGGCCGGGCGGCCAGGACCGGACCTTCCCGGAGGGGCGGGCGGACCGTGTTCGGCCCGGCCCGCCCCTCCGGGGCGTTCGTTCGCTACGGAAGGCTGTGCACCTTCGGGCCGATGGCGTTCGACCACGCGTGGCCCGCCGTCGCGTCCCAGTTCGTCGACCACGTCATGGCGCCGCGCAGCGACGGGTACGTCTTCGACGGCTTGAAGGAGCCGCAGCCGGTACCGCGGGTCAGGCAGTCCAGGGCGTTGTTCACGACCGACGGGGCCACGTAACCGCTGCCCGCGCCGCGCGTCGACGCCGGGACGCCGATCCCGACCTGCGACGGGTCGAGGCCGCCCTCCAGCTGGATGCAGGCGAGCGCGGTCAGGAAGTCCACGCTGCCCTGGCTGTAGACCTTGCCGTCACAGCCGAGCATCGAACCGCTGTTGTAGTACTGCATGTTGACGACCGTGAGGATGTCCTTCACGTTCAGCGCCGTCTGGAAGTACCCGCCGGACGTGGACTGCATGTCGATGGTCTGCGGTGCCATCGTGAGCACCATCTTCGGGCCCGCCTTCGCCGAGAGCTGGCGCAGCGCCTTCGTCATGTAGGTGGGGTTGAGGCCGTTCTCCAGGTCGATGTCGACGCCGTTGAACCCGTACTCCTGCATCAGCGCGTAGGCGCTGTTGGCGAACGCCGTGGCGGAGGCGTCACTGTTGACGGAGATGGTGCCCTTCTCGCCGCCGACCGAGAGGATCACGGACTTGCCCGCGGCCTTCTTCGCGGCGATGTCCGCCTTGAAGTCGGCGGTGGAGGCGTAGCCGACGGCCGGGTCCAGGTTGAAGGTGATCTGCCCCGGAGTGGTGGTGGCGTCGGCGAACGACACGGCGATGATGTCGTACTGCGCGGACACGTCCCGCAGCTTCTGCACGGTCGCGCCGTTGTTGAAGTTCTGCCAGTAGCCGGTCACCGCGTGCCGCGGCACGGTGCCGTCGCCGCCGCCGTCGCCCTTGGGGGTCGTGACGGACACCGCCGTCGACTTCGCCGACTCGCCCGCCGCGTTCGAGGCGCTCACCTGGAAGCTGTACGTGGTCTCCGGCGTGAGGCCGGTGACGGTCGTGGAGGCGCCGCCGGCCGAGGCGACCTTCGTGCCGTCGCGGTAGACGGTGTATCCCGTCGCCGTGGACGACGGGGTCCAGGACAGGTCCACCGACGTGGGCGTCGTCGTGCCCGCCGCGAGGCCGGCCGGGACGGGCGGTATCTCGACCGGGTCGGGGCCGCCGCCCCCGTCGGGCCCGAAGACGCTCACGTCGTCCACGTAGTACGCGCTCTGCCCGTACCAGCCGTGGGTGTACACGGTGACCGAGGTGGTGTTCGCGCCGGTGGTGAAGCTGGTGGAGAGCTGCTGCCAGGACGAGGCGCTCGGCGTCCAGGTCGACACGTCGGTGGTGCCGGTGCCGCGGGCGCCCAGGTAGGCGTAGCTGCCCTGCACCCAACTGGTCAGCTTGTACGTCGAGTTCGGCTTCACCGCGACGATCTGGGAACACTCGGCGGTGCCCTGGCCGGAGGGGGTGGCCTTGAGCGCCTTCGCGCCGCCGTGCACGGGGGACGTGACGGCGGCTCCGCTGTTCGCGGCGCAGGTCCAGTTGCTCAGGTCCGCCTCGAACCCGGCGTTCTTGGCGACGTTGACGTCTGCGGCCTGGGCGTTGGCCGCTGTGGTGCGCGCAGCCTTGCTGTCGGCCGCGTGGGTGTCCGCCGACTGCGCGGGCGCGGCGAGCGCGGTGACGGCGAGCGCGGCGGCCGCACCGACGGCCATCGCCGCGCTGATCCTCCGGCGGACGCCGGGTCTGTCCTGACGTACACGGTCCACGGGATGCCTCCTGGGGGGAGAGAGGTGAAGTACGCAAGCGACGACGGCGGCCACCGCTGTTGCGCAAAGTTGGTCCAGACCAATCAAGTTGTCAAGACCTCTGGACAGGAGAACCTGCGGCGGAGCACCCGACAGCCGTGGCCGCCGTCATGCCCGGCACCTCGACCGAGACCACTCGGCGGACCCGTGCGGCGGTGGCCTCGGCGACGTCATCGGCCGGGCCGAGGCAGCGGCCGTGCACAGGTTCTGACGCGGCAGGGTGGAGATCGGCGAGGCAGCTGATCTCCACCCCCGGTTCCACCCATGGGTCCAGGTGTTCCGGGCCTCGTCGCAGGAGCCTTGAGGGCATGACGACAACCGAGTGGATCACCGACATCGCCCTCATCCTGGTCGTCTTCCGGCAGCTGCGGGAAGACCGACTCGACCTCAAGACCTTCCTGGTCCCCCTGGGAATCGTGGCCTTCGTGGCCTACTCGTACCTGGACTCCATCCCCACCGCGGGCCATGACCTGGTGCTGATCGCGGCCCTGATGGGCGTGGGAGCCGCGCTCGGCGTCGCCGGTGGCGTCTACACCCGGATCCGCGCCCTCGACGGACACGTCCTGATCAAGGCGGGGGCGGTGTCGGCGATCCTGTGGGTCGTGGGCATGGGCGCGCGGATGGGGTTCCAGATGTGGGTCGAGCACGGCGGCGGCGCCGACGACGTGGCCCGGTTCAGCCTCGCGCACCACATCACCGGCGAGCAGGCCTGGGTGACGGCGTTCGTGCTGATGGCACTCACCGAAGTGGTGACGCGCGTGGCCACGATCTTCATACGGAGCCGGAGCCGGAGTCGCGGCCTGACGGCGACCCACCCCGTGCCCGCCGCCGACCGTACGGCCTGACCATGCAGTATGTTCTGCCCGTGTCCGCTACGCCGAGTGCCCCGACTCCCCAGCAGGCCGCGGACCAGGAGGCGGGCCCGCGGCCGGTTCCCGGGCAGGACCCGCGGGTGCAGTGGGCCGTGACCCTCGCCGTCATCGCCGTCGGCGCCCTGACCATCCGGCCCATGGGCTTCAGCGGCCGGGGCCTGGCCGTCGCCGTCCTCTTCGTGATCAACGCGGCGGCGCTGCTGGCCCGGCGCCTGCCCGAGCACAAGGTTCCCCAGCACCTCGCCCTGGTCTGGCTGTCGCTCGGCATCGTCGCGGCGGCCGCCCTGATCGGCACCAGCAGCAGCGGCACGAGTTACCTCTTCGCCTTCTTCCTCGCCGGTCACATCGGATACCGACTGGAGACCAAGCAGGCCCTCGTGCTCGCCGGAGCCTGCAGCCTGCTCTGCGGTGGCGTCCTGTACTTCCACCTCGGCCCGGGGCACCACCTGTTGCCCTGGACGCTCGGTCTCACCACCGGCACCCCGGTCCTGATCGGCATCATCAACCGCAGCCAGCGCCGGGCCGTACGGGCGGCGATCGAAGCGGCGGAGTCCGCCGAGCGCGCCGCCCGGGCCGAGGCCCGGACCGCCGTGCTGACCGAGCGCAGCCGCATCGCCCGGGACGTGCACGACGTCCTGGCGCACTCGTTGGCCGGGATCAACATGCAGTTGGAACTGGCCGACGCGCTGCTCGACACCGGCGACCTGGACCGGGTGCGCGAGGCCAACGACAAGGCCCACGACCTGGTCAAGGAGAGCCTGAAACAGGCACAGTGGACCGTGCACGCACTGCGCGAGGACGCGCTGCCGCTCCTGGAGAGCCTGACGGCGATGCTCGCCTCGACGGGCCGACGCGATGTACTCACCGTCACCGGGACCGTCCGTGCGGTGCCGGCCCAGGTGACCCAGAACCTGCTGCGCATCGCCCAAGAGGCACTGACCAACGCCGCTCGGCACGCGCCCGGGGGAGAGGTGGGCGTGGAGCTGGAGTTCACCGCCTCATCGACCACGCTGAGCGTCCGCAACCGCCCCGCCACCCGTAAGGTGAGCGTGGACGTCGGCAGTGGGATGGGGCTGATCGGAATGCGCGAACGCGTCGCCCTGCTGGGCGGAACGCTCACCGCGGGCCCGGTCACCGACGGGCCGTACCAGGGCGGCTGGCAAGTGGAGGCAGTGATCCCGGGATGAGTGAACCGACACAGGAGCCGCAGCGGCTGAGGGTGGTCGTCGCCGACGACCAGGCCGCCGTGAGGGAACCGCTCGCCGCGGTGCTCGGGCTGACCGAGGACATCGACGTCGTCGCGTCCGCCGCGAACGGCAGCGAGGTGCTGACCGCTGTCACGGCCGGGCCGGTGGACGTCGTCCTGATGGACCTGAGAATGCCCGTGATGGACGGCATCGAGGCAACCCGCCGTCTGAACGAGGAGCACCCGGACGTGGCGGTGGTCGTCCTCACCACCTTCGCCGACGACGACTCGATCCTGGGCGCGCTCGGCGCGGGAGCCCGCGGCTACCTCACCAAGAACGCGGGACGCCAGGACATCACCCGGGCGATCCGGGCCGCTGCCGCCGGTCAGTCCGTGCTCGACCGCGAGGTCCAGGACCGGCTGCTCGCCACCCTCAGGACCAAGGCGCCGACACGGGGACAAGCCCTGCCCGAGGACCTCACACCCCGCGAACGCGAGGTCCTCGCACTGATCGGCCAGGGCCTGCCCAACCGCGCCGTCGCCGAGAAGCTCTTCATCAGCGAGGCCACGGTCAAGACCCACATCAACAACCTGTTCGCCAAGGCAGGCATCCGCGACCGGGCCGACGCCGTCCGCCGCGCCATCGAGGCGGGGCTGGCCTGACGGGGGGCTGCTCCCGTTCCGGAGGTGCCGAGGCGGCCCCCTCACGGCTCGTACAGAGGCAGGAAGTGAATGACCGCCTCCTCATACGGATGGGCATCCCGGACCGCCTGCCGGACGGCACGGGCCTGTTCCACCTCGCAGACGGACTCGACCCTGCATTCCCTGCCGCGCTGCACCACACCCACCTCCCCGTCATACGGCTGCGCACCGGGCAACGGCTGCCAGCTGCCGGTCACGCTCCACACGCTGGAACACCGCGCGTACTCACCCACCCGCCCCGCCCCCGCCGCGTGGAGCGCCTCGACCACCACTTCCACATGCGTCTCCGGAACGGATATCTCGATCTTCAGTCGCGCCATGACCGGGACCCTAACAACACGCCCTGATGAGCGGCCTGGTCAGCACACCGCGAGCCGTCGCCAAGAGGACACGGCCCACATCTTGACCCCCGCTCCGGCGGCCCACAGGATCACGCCATGACGGATGTCCGCAGCAGTACGGTCGACGGGGTCCTGCGGCGCAGTGCGCGCCGTTCGCCGGAGGGTGTCGCCCTGCGGTACGGCGAGCGGGTGTGGACGTACGCCGAGTTGGATGACGCCGTTTCCAGGGCGGCGCGGGTTCTGGAGGAGAGCGGGCTCGGGCGGGGGGACCGGGTCGGGGCGTACGGGCACAACTCCGATGCCTACCTGATCGGCTTTCTGGCGTGCTCGCGGGCGGGCTTCGTGCACGTGCCGATCAATCAGAACCTCACCGGCGACGACCTGGCATACATCATCGGGCAGTCCGGGAGCGCGGTGGTGCTCGCCGACCCGGACCTCGCGCCCCGACTCCCGGACACCGTGCGGGTGTTGCCCCTGCGCGACGCGGCCGACTCGCTGCTCACGCGGCTCGCCGCCGTGGCGCCGTACGACGGGGAGGAGCCGGACAGCGGCGACCTCGTGCAGCTCCTGTACACCTCGGGCACGACCGCCCACCCCAAGGGCGCCATGATGAGCCACCGCGCCCTGATCCACGAGTACGTCAGCGCGGTGCACGCCCTGGATCTGAAGGCCTCGGACCGGCCGCTGCACTCGCTGCCGCTGTACCACTCCGCGCAGATGCACGTGTTCCTGCTGCCGTACCTGGCGGTGGGGGCCGAGAACACGATCCTCGACGGGCCCGACGCCACGCGGATCCTGGACCTCGTCGCGGCGGGCCGCGCCGACAGCCTCTTCGCGCCGCCCACCGTGTGGATCGGCCTCTCCCAGCACCCCGGCTTCGCCACCCGCGACCTGAGCGCGCTGCGCAAGGCGTACTACGGCGCCTCGATCATGCCGGTGCCGGTCCTGGAGAAGCTGCGGGAACGGCTGCCGGGGCTCGCCTTCTACAACTGCTTCGGGCAGAGCGAGATCGGGCCGCTCGCCACGGTCCTCGGGCCCGACGAGCACGAGGGGCGGATGGCCTCCTGCGGGCGGCCGGTCCTCTTCGTGGAGGCCAAGGTCGTCGACGCCACCGGCAAGGAGGTGCCCGACGGGACGGAAGGCGAAGTCGTCTACCGCTCCCCGCAGCTGTGCGACGGCTACTGGGGCAAGCCGGACGAGACCGAGGAGGCCTTCCGCGGCGGCTGGTTCCACTCCGGCGACCTGGCCGTGCGCGACGCCGAAGGCTACTTCACCGTCGTCGACCGCGTGAAGGACGTCATCAACTCCGGCGGGGTGCTGGTCGCTTCACGCCAGGTGGAGGAGGCCCTCTACACCCACCCCGCCGTCGCGGAGGCTGCGGTGATCGGCCTGCCGGACGCGCGCTGGATCGAGGCCGTGACGGCCGTCGTCGTCCCGGCCCGCGACGAGGCGCGGGTCACCGAGGCCGAACTCATCGCCCACGCCCGGGAGAAGCTCGCCGCCTTCAAGGCCCCGAAGCGGGTCGTGTTCGTGGACGAACTGCCCCGCAACGCCAGCGGCAAGATCCTGAAGCGGGAGTTGCGGGACCGGTTCTCCGACGGCTGACCCCATCGGCTCGGTACGCGAACCGGCCGACCGCCAGGGCCCCGGACCTGAGTACGCGTACTCAGGTCCGGGCGGACCCTTTCGACCACAGTGGGGGGCGGACCGGACAACCAACAGGAGACGATCATGTCCCCCAGCGTCACCCGCCCGCGCACCGCCTCCCGCCGCCGGACCCGCACGGCCGCGGTCGTCGCGCTCACGGGAGCCGCCGCAGTCGTCGCGCTCAGCGGCTGTTCCGGCCTTTCCTTGCGGGACGACATCTGCAGCGGCGGCGAGTACCCCGTCATGACCATCGGGGGAACCGGCTCCGGGTGCGTCAAGAACGGCACGAAGGAGCCGAAGGGGTACACGCGTTACCCCGAGGGCAAGGTGCCGCAGAAGGTCGACGACAAGTGGGACGTGTACTGGCGTACACACACCGTCGACAAGAAGGGCGACATCATCGACGCACCGGACGGGGAGTGACCCGGCCCCGGCGGCTCGCCCCTGGGGCTGTCCGATGGGTCGGCGCGGCGTCGCGACGCCTGGCACGCACGCTCGCCGCGTTGCCGAAATGCCCTAGTAGCTCCTTCCCCAAGCTCTCAGCTGCGTTCGAGCAGGGGAGACCCCACCCGAGGACATCCCGGCGCCTTCTCCTTCTGCCGGGACTGGCCACGCCGGGCGTCCACACGGGCCGCCCTGCTGGGGGAGCTCGGCGGGGCGGGCCCGTACGTGTCCGACGCGATACGCGCGTACTCGGACGGCTGAGGACTCGCCTCCGGCCCGGCGGACATGATCGCCTCCCAGCAGGCGCTGAACGGTGACCACTGGGACGACTGGCTCGGCAGCGACTGCCCGGCCCCGCTGGTCCGGGGGAGCCGCAGCCGGGTCCTCGACGCCGCGCGGGCGCGGGACATGGCCCGGCGGCGGGCGCGGGTCCGGCTGGTGGAGCTGGACACCGGGCACACCGTGCACGAGACCGACCCGGAGGGGTTCGCGCGGGCCGTGGGTGGCTTTCCGGCAGGGCTGTGACAGGGCGTGCGGGCCCCGTGGGCCGCCCACTGTCAGGGCTTGAGGTTCCGCATGTCCACGATCCGCTTCACCTTGCCCACCGACCGCTCGATCGACTCGGGGTCTACGACCTCCGCCGAGATGGAGACGCCGATGGAGTCCTTGACCGCCGACTCGACCTCGCGCGCGGCGGTGACGCGGCGCCCGCGCGGCGTGTCCACACGGGACTCCACGCGCACCGTGAGGGCGTCCATGCGGCCCTCCCGGGTGAGACAGAGCTGGAAGTGCGGGGCGAGGCCCGGCGTGCGCAGGATGATCTCCTCGATCTGCGTGGGGAAGAGGTTCACGCCGCGCAGGATGACCATGTCGTCGCAGCGGCCCGTGACCTTCTCCATGCGGCGGAAGACCCGGGCCGTACCCGGAAGGAGACGCGTCAGATCCCGGGTGCGGTAGCGGATGACGGGCATGGCCTCCTTGGTGAGCGAGGTGAAGACCAGCTCGCCGAGCTCGCCGTCGGGCAGCACCTCACCGGTGATCGGGTCGACCACTTCCGGATAGAAGTGGTCCTCCCAGATGTGCAGGCCGTCCTTCGTCTCGACGCACTCCTGCGCGACCCCGGGGCCGATCACCTCCGAGAGCCCGTATATGTCCACGGCGTCGATGGCGAACCGCTCCTCGATCTCGTGCCGCATCTCCTCCGTCCACGGCTCCGCGCCGAAGATGCCGACCTGGAGGGACGTGTTGCGCGGATCGATGCCCTGCCGCTCGAACTCCTCCAGGAGCGTCAGCATGTACGAGGGCGTCACCATGATGATCTCGGGCCGGAGGTCCAGGATGAGCTGCACCTGGCGCGCGGTCATGCCGCCGGACGCGGGGATCACCGTGCAGCCGAGCCGCTCCGCGCCGTAGTGCGCGCCGAGCCCGCCGGTGAAGAGGCCGTAGCCGTAGGCCACATGGACCTTGTGGCCGGGCCTGCCGCCCGCGGCCCGGATCGAGCGGGCCACGACGTCCGCCCACATCGACAGGTCCTGCTCGGTGTAGCCGACGAGCGTGGGACGGCCCGTGGTGCCGCTCGACGCGTGCAGGCGCCGCAGCTCCGACTGCTCCACGGCGAACATCCCGAAGGGATAGTTGGCCCGCAGGTCCCCCTTCGTGGTGAAGGGGAAGCGGGCCAGGTCGGGCAGCGTATGGCAGTCGTCGGGGCTGAGCCCCGCCGCGTCGAACGCGGCCCGGTAGAAGGGAACGTTCTCGTACGCGTGCAGCAAGGTGTCCTGAAGGCGCTCGAGCTGCAGCGCTCCGAGCTCCTCACGTCCGAGCCGCTCCGCGGCGTCCAGGAGTGCCGGTGTACGCGCCATGGGCGGATACCCCCGTCCGAGCCGGGCGGCCGAGCTATCGGCCGATCTTGTTTCGGGGTCAGTAATTCAAGCTTTCATGGCTTGTGGCAAGGGTCTCGTACCCCGTGCCGTAGCCGCAGCAGCGGGCGCAGCGCGCCCGGCGGGAAACTAGGGTTTGCGGGCGACCGCGCCGTACATGGCGATGTCCTCGTCCTTGATCATTTCACCCTCCGTGCCGTCCGGGCGCCACTTGTGGACCTGGACGATCCCGGGCTCCACCAGGTCCAGGCCCTCGAAGAACCGCCCGGCCTCGGCCCGGGTGCGCAGCCGCATGGGCAGGCCCCGGGCCGCGTACTCGCGTGCCACCCGCGCCACGTCTTCCGGCGCGAAGTCGGCGGTGCCGACGGACATCGCCAGGTAGCTGCCCGACGGCAGGGGCTCCAGGAGCCGCTGGACGATGCCGGTGGCGTCGTGCTCGTCGAGGAGGAAGTGCACGATGGCGATGATGGTGAGCGCGACGGGCTCGCCGAGATCCAGGGTCTCGCGCAGCTCGGGGGCTTTCAGGATCGTGTCCGGGTCGAGCATGTCGGCCTCGATGTACGAGGTCATGCCCTCGGTGGTGCTGGCGAGCAGCCCCTGGGACAGCGTGAGCACGATGGGGTCGTTGTCGACGTACACGACCCGGGACGCCGGAGCGACCGACTGGGCGATCTCGTGGAGGTTCGGCGAGGTCGGGATGCCGGTGCCGATGTCGAGGAACTGCCGGATGCCCGCCTCCCGCGCCAGATACGTCACGGCGCGATCCATGAAGTCGCGGTTGGCCCGCATGTGGATGGGCAGGGCGGGCCACTCCTGGGCCATCACGTCCCCTGCCTCCTTGTCGGCGGGGTAGTAGTCCTTGCCGCCGAGGATGTAGTCGTAGATGCGCGCCGAGTGCGCGCTGGCGGTGTCGATCCGGTCGGCAGGCCATCCGTCGTCGTGCGACACGGCCCCTCCTGTCAGTCGTGATCTCGCTGTGCGGTGAGCGGTGCGGTGAGCGGTGCGGTGAGCAGTGCGATGCGATGAGTTACGCGGCGTTCCCGTGTGGTGAACCGTTTCGCGGGAGCGGCCCGGGGCCGTGCGCGCAACGGGGAAGAGCCAGGCCCCGAGGGGCCGCCGTACTAGCAGAGGAAGTCGGCGTCGCCGGCCTTCACGCTCGCGAGGAAGCGGGCCACTTCACGCGGCGTGAGGATCAGCGCGGGCCCGCCGGGGTCGGTCGACTGGCGGAAGGCCACCCGCCCGTCGACGAGCTTCTTCGCCTCGAGGCAGGCGCCTCCGGCGTCATCGCTCCAGGGCTTGCGCCAACCGTGGGCGCCGAGCTCCCGGGAAGGCATGCCGTTGCGTATGGGGTGCACTCACAGCTCCTTACGGATCGCGCCGAGCAGGGCTTCGGTCTTCCGGGCGGGCGCCGCCTGGGCGCCCAATCGGTCCAGGGCCTCGCGGTAGACCACCACGTCGTCGCCCTTGTCGAGGTAGACGGCTCCGACCAGGCCGTTGACGTAGACGATGTCCGGCAGCTCCGGGGCCTTGAACCGGAAGATGTGGAACGCTCCCGCCCGCATGGCCGGGTGGGGGCCGTTCTTGAAGGGCATGATCTGCAAGGTCACGTGGGGTTGCGCCGTCACCGCGATCAGATGGTCGATCTGTGCGCGCATCACGGCGCTGCCGCCGACCGGCCAGCGCAGCACGGTCTCGTCCATCACGACCCACAGGTGCGGGGGAGCGGCGCGGGTCAGCAGGTCCTGACGCTCCATGCGCAGGGCGACCTGGCGTTCCGTGACCTCGGCCGCGGCGTGCGGATTGCCCGCGCTCAGCAGCGCGCGGGCGTAGTCCTCCGTCTGCAGCAGGCCGTGGACGAACTGCGACTCGTAGGCGCGGATCTGGTGGGCGGCCTGCTCCAGGCTGAGGTAGGCGGCGAACCAGTCGGGCATCACGTCGCGGTACGAGTGCCACCAGCCGCGCTGGTTGGCCTCGCGGACCGACTGCAGGAAGGTGTCGATCTCGCGCTGGTCCGCGACGCCGTACGTCCGCAGCAGCTTCTCGACGTCGGAGAGGCGCAGCCGCGCCACCTTGGCGGCTTCCAGGCGGCGGATCGTCGAGTGGCTGACGCCGATGGTCTCGCCCGCCTGCTCGTACGTCAGACCGGCGCGCGTCCGCAGGACCTCGAGCCGCTTGCCGAGGATCATGCGCAGGACCGAGGGGGCGCCGCCCCACGCGGTTTGCGCTGCCATGCCCCACCTCCCCGCACCTGTACGCGGTCGCGCCCGCGCAGGGCGTCTCACCGGTGCCTCGATCGCAGTCTGTCACGATCATCGGCCGATGTGAGCAGCTTGCGCGTGACGAATTGAAAATTTCAACTCAGCGGTTGCAGTCCGCTCTTCACAGATGTCACAGTGGATGTGCTGTCAGGAACATCAAGAGCCCGTGATGATCACGGAGTTGACGGTCCGTCATGACAGAACGGGCCCGGCCGGGCCCAGGCCATGACTCGCCTGCGGCGGTGCCGATCCGGCGCCACCGCCCCGGCGGCCCGACGGCGGGCGGAGGGCGAGCACGTACGCGTCGTCACGCCGAGGTGCGTGGCCGACACCGTCGGTGAGGCGACGGCGAACGAAAGGCGACCCACGTGGTTTCCCCCACCCACCCCACGCCTTCGGATCTCGTGCCCGGGCCCCTGCCCGCGCACCGGTCGACCGTGTTCCGTTTACCGGCCGTCGCGGCCTCCGTACGGGCTGCACGCATACACGTACGCGAGCGGATGGCGGAGTGGAGCCTCGCCCCGGAAGTCGGCGACGACGCCGTCCTGTTGATCTCCGAGCTCGTCACCAACGCGATCGCGCACGCCTTCGGCGACCACGTGGTGTGCCGGTTGTGCGTGACCGGACAGCGGCTCCGCATCGAGGTCGAGGACCAGGCCCGGGGGGACACGGTGCCCGCGCAGCGCCCACCGGACCTCGACAGGGAGAGCGGGCGCGGCCTCGCGCTGGTGGACGCGCTGGCGCAGGACTGGGGCGTCACGCCGACCGGCGGCGGTTCCGGCCAGATCGTCTGGGCCGAGCTGTCGCCGGTGGCACCGGACTTCGGCGGCGCGGACGGCTGAGGGGCTTGCGGACGTCCGGGGGCACCGCGGACGCCTGAGCGGTGCTTTCGGTACCGGCACGTGCCTGACAGGCGCGTGCCGGTACCCCTAGGTTTTCCCCGTGGACGCGCTCACGTGGATCTCGGCGGCCGTGGCGTTGGCCAGTGCCGCGACGACGGCGTTCCTGGGCTACTGGCAGCAGCGCCGCACAGCCGCGGCCGAGCGGCTCAACTACATGAACCAGTACGGGGCGTCGCTCGCCTGGGCGGCCTTCGACCTCCAGAGCCGCCTGTACAACGTCCTCCGCGGCAGATACCTGGCCTTCTTCCTGCTCCAGGGCACCGAGCAGGACGCGGAGCTGGCCCGGCGCAGCACCGTCTACGTCCTCGCCGAATACCTGGGCTGGGTCGAAATCCTGCGGCGGGACGTCCAGTTCCTCGACCTCGGTGGCAGCGGCCCCAACCGCCGCGTCATGCACCAGCTGTCCCGGATCGCCGAGACCCTCAACAGGTCCACCGCCCACCACGACGAGCTGCGCCTGTTCCGGATCCAGCAGCGTGCCATCGGCAGCGTCATGATCCACCCCGACAGCGAACCGGGCCGCAGGCGCTGCCTCGACTACGCGGAGTTCTGCGAACGCCTCGACGCCGACGAGCGCTTCAGGGCGTGGTTCACCGCGGCGCTGGCCGACGTGGACACGATCGCCGCGGACGGCGCGCCCTCCGCGCCGCGCCTCCGGGCGTTACAGCGCCAGCTGGTCGAACTCGTCGACCTGCTCGACCCGGACGGCGTACGGTTTCCGCAGTTCCACCTCCAGAGGATCGCGGACGCCGAGGAGGGCGCGGCCCCTTCGGACGTCTGGTGACCGGCTCACACCGGCATGGCGCACCTGAACACCTGCCGCGAGCCGCCCTCCGGCCCCGGCTCCGCGGCCTCGGCCGGGGTGAAGCCGAGGCGGGCGTAGAAGTCGCGCGCACCGCTGGTGACGGCGCCCGGGTGGTCGGCCCCGAAGGTGATCACCTCGACGGTGCCCGGCCCGGGGCCGAACCTGCGCCCGGCCTCCGCCATCAGCGCCTGCCCCACGCCCTGGCCGCGGGCCTCCGTGGAGACGACGAGCCAGTGGACGTGGTACGTCGGGGCACTTCCGCCGAACAGGAGCCCGCCCAGCAGGCCCGTTCCCGAGGGCGCGGGGACGGCCAGGGCCGAGGAGTCGCCGATGTGTTCCCGCACGGCACGGTGGAAGCCGGGCTCCTCCACCATCGGGCCGAACCAGTGCTCCACCTGGGCCGCCAGGCTCAGGAAGCCGGGGAAGTCGTTCTCAGTCGCGAGTCTGACGATCATCGGGACAGTGTCACAGGCGCGCGGGCGCCCCGTGCCCGTGGGGGGCTCAGTTGTCGAGCAGTCGCCACGCCGTGAGGGCGAGGGTGGCGCGGATCAGGCCCGCGGGCGTGGTGAGTTCGATGTCCAGGGCCTTGCCGATCAGATCGAGCCGACGGGCGACGCTGCTGTGGTGCAGATGGAGCCGGTCGGCGGCGCGGCGCAGCGAGCCCGTGGCGCAGTAGGCCTCCAGCGTCTCCAAGTCCTCGGGGGCGTCGGCGACGAGGCCGATCGCGGTCACGTCCGCATTGTCGCGCGCGGCGTCCCGCGGCACCTGCGCGAGGAGCGCGAGCGCGCCGAGGCCGTCGTAGTGGACGACTGGCCTCCGCTCGGTGGCGAAGCGCAGTGCCGTCCGGGCCTCGCCCCAGGACCGTTCGGGGCTGTCGGCGGTGCCGATGCCCGCGCGCACGCCCGCCGGGAAGCGGTCCACGGCCACGGCGCCGGCCAGGACGACGCCCACGTCACCGAGCGGGGCCGCCTTCACCGGGCGGTCCGGGCAGAGCGCGGCGCTGATCCGGTCGAGCGGAACGGACGAGCGTACGGCGACGACGCGCAGCGGCACACCGGTGGCGAACCCCAGCAGGCGCAGCGCGCGGGCCCTGGCCGCCGCGTCGCTGTCGCCGCTGATGGCGAGCTCGACGAGGGCGGGGTCGGCCATGGTGGTACGGGCCGGACCGTACCGCTCGACCACCGCCGCGGCGGCGATGGCGAGCCGGTCGAGGAGCACCTCGTCCAGCGGCCCTGCCGGTCCGGTGCGCTCCAGCCACACCGCGCCGATCTCCTCGTCGTCGAGCGTGATCGGCGCCGTGGAGGACGCCGTCGGCGCCGGGCCGGTCGCCTCGGTGCCGTCGGGCGAGAAGCGGATCGGCCGCCCAGCGCCGTGCAGCCGGATCCCGGCCGCGCACTCGGCGAGGCCCGCGGACGCCCGGGCGAGCGCCGGGAGGTCGACCCGCCGCCGCATCAGCGTGTCGTAGAACATGACGACGCGGATCGCGCCCTCGACATGCGAATCCAGCTGCGAAAGACGTGCGGCCAGTGCCTCCATGAAACAGGAGAATAAGCGCCGGTCGGCGCACAGCCCCCGACGGAGCGGGTGCCGCATCCAGCGGGCGGCGGCTCCGAGTTCGGCGGCCGTACGGCCCGCTGAGGGCAAGGATCGCGGCACGGGCGGCGCGACCAGGCCATTCTCGCCCTGGAGGGAGGACCGGGACGACCGGAGATCGTAAGATCAACTTCCGGTGAGTGGCATACGGGATTCCGGCGAGGGGCAGTGCGATACCCGATGATCTACGACGGGCGCACGCGCTCAACACGCGGCAGACGAGCGGTCGCTGAGCGCTGCCGGAGCCTGACCGAGGCCCGCTGGTTCGGCCTGGCGGTCTTCGTCCTCATCCTCACCAACGCCGCCGTCCTGGGCGTGGAGACGTACACCGGGGTCGTGCACCGCTGGCACGAGGAGCTGAAGCTCGTCGAGCACGGCTTCCTGGTGCTGTTCACCGCGGAGGTCCTTCTGCGGCTCGGCGCGCACGCCGACCGGCCCCGCGACTTCTTCCGCGACCCGTGGAACCTCTTCGACCTCGCCGTCGTCCTCTGCGCCTTCCTGCCGTTCGCGCGCGAGAACACCACGGTGCTGCGGCTGCTGCGCCTGGCCCGCGTCCTGCGCACCGCCCGGTTCCTGCCCCAACTGCGCATCGTGCTGGTCGCGGTGGGCCGCAGCCTGCCCGGCACGGTGAGCTTCCTGCTCGTCGGCACCCTCGTGCTCTACGTGTACGCGATGGTCGGCTGGGTCTTCTTCGCCGACGCCGACCCCGAACACTTCGGCTCCATCGGCCGGGCCGTGCTCACCCTGTTCCTCCTGATGACCCTCGACGGCCTCGGCGACGCGGTCCGCGCGGGCCTGGAGATCTCCCGCTGGAGCATCGTCTACTACGCGACGTACGTCCTGATCGCTTCCTTCGTCCTGGTCAACGTCCTCATCGGAGTGGTGATCACCTCCCTCGACGAGGCGCGCACGATGGAGGAGCAGCACGAGGCACGGCAGCGGCGGGACGGAGACGCGCCACCGGGCGAGGCAGCGGACGCCGAGCACGAGCTGCGCGCCCGCATCGCCACCGCGCGCCGGGCGCTGGACGAACTGGAGGAGAGCCTTCAACGCCTGCCGGGGGTGCGCCGCTGAATCCGTACGGGATTCACGCCGGTTGCGGCACGACGGCGACCGGGCAGGCGGAGTGGTGCAGAAGCGTGTGGGCGGCCCGGCCGAGGTGCGGTCCGTGCCCTCGCCGGGCTCCGACGACGAGCAGGTCGGCACGGGCCGAGGCGTCGAGGAGCGCCGGATGCGAGGCGCCTTCGACGACTTGCTCCAGCACGTGGACGGAGGGGTGGTCGGCCACGGCGTCGCGCACGGCTGCGGCGAGACCGTCCGCCGCGCGCCGCTCATGGCCGTCGGCGTGCTCCCCGGCCCGGTGACCGGCGGCGCCGGTCCCGTACAGCGGACGGCGCCACACCCGTACGGCCTCCAGGACGACGTGCCGCCGCTCGGCCTCGTCGACGGCGAACCGGACGGCTGCCGCCGAAAGGCCCTCCTCGCCGACGCCGACCACCACGCGCTGCCGCGTCCCGGCCCTGGCCTGGTTGTCGTGGCGGCCACGCAGCACGATCACCGGGCAGTCGGACCGGGCGGCGACGCCGAGGCTGACCGAGCCGAGCAGCAGTTCCACGATGCGGCCGCGGCCGCGCGAGGCCGTCACCAGCGCGACCGCGTCGCGGCCCTCGCGCAGGAGCGCCTGGATCGGGTCCTCGGCACTGATCCGGACGGAGAGCTTGAGGTTCTCGTCGCGCCGCTGCGCCCGCCGCGCGGCGACGCCGACGACGGTGTCGGCCAGCTCCTTGGCCGACGGCTCGCCCCGTGCGTCCGCGAGCGTGAGGTCGCTCCCGCCCTCCCGCGACGCGGCGTGCACGAGGCGCAGCGGTACTCCGCGCACGGCGGCCTCGTCGGCGGCCCAGTCGACGGCACGCAGGCTGTGCTCGGACCCGTCGATGCCTACGACGAGGGGGAGTTCCATGCACCTCACCTCTTCCGAGGACGCTCAGTGGTGCGTTCCTGTGGGCATCGAGCGGTGCGGAACGGCCTCCGAGGCGCTGACGGGACGACACCTCGCCGGGCCCCTTCTCGTGACAGTGTCGCGTGTCATGCGCCATCGGGACAGGGGGCGCGGGTCCCGGCAGGAGGGGGCGACGCGCGGGCGCCATCCACCAGAGCGGTCAGGAGTCGTCGGAACGGGCGCGGGTCCGGCACTCTGCCTTGTGGCACACCCACAGGTCGTAGCGGAACTCGTCGCCGCCGAGGTGCACTGTCCGGCACTGATACGCGGTCCAGTACCGGGGGACGCCGGCGGCTCCCGCGTGACCGCACCAGGCGTACCGGTAGTAGCCGGCCTCGAACTCCCAGTCCGGTCGCTGCCGCGCGCCCGCCGGGTCTGGGGTGCTCCTGGTGACGGGTTCACCCTTGTAGATCCACAGCCGCCAGCGGTAACCGATCTCCCACCACTCGTGGCGGCAGGTGAAGAAGAACCGCTGGGTCCGGCCCGCGGCGGTGCATTCGGCCTCCGTGTCGAAGACTCCCGCGCTCTCCCAGGAGGTGGGCGGCGGCGGATCGTCCTGAGCGGTTCGGTTCGTGGCGGCGGTGGCGGGGGCGGCGGTGGCGGGGGTGGCGGCGAACGCGGGAGCGCCCACCATCACGGCGAGGGAGAGAGAGACCAGGGAGAGGGCGTTGCGCAGCATCAGGACCTCTGGCTCGGGTACGGCGCCGACAGAAGGGCGGCCACCTGGCGCGGCCGCATGCGCACGATAGGTCTCAGATGATCCTTGAGGGCCGCTTTGCGGTTTTATGGGCGCGTTCTGGCCGTTCCGGGCCGAGGCGACCGCGACGACCGCGGTGCGGCCTCCACGCGCTGCGGAACGTCGGCGAACGCGTGGATCGCTGTGGGCGGGCAGGGGGAGACATACGGTGTCACGAGTCACGCCGCTCCGCCAAGATGCTCAGATTCCGTACGCCGGTCACGCACGGTGCTGCGGCCCGCGCGGCGCGGTGGGACGCTTTCGGCAGGCAGCGTACCCACGGCTGTCCAGGGGGATGCGATGCGGACAAGGCGACGCCTCAGGGGTGCGGGCGCGGTGGGCCTCGTGGTGGCTCTCGTGGTCTGCGGCGCGGCGGGCTGTGGCGGTGGCGGCCGGACCCCGTCGGATCAGCGGGGCGGCACCGACGGACCGGCGTCCCCGCTCACCTCGGCGCGGTCCGGCGGTTCGAGCGCGGACGCGCCCGGAGACCGGGGCGGTGGCACCGGCGACCACGGCGCGGACGGAGACGGGGACGGCGGGGGAGCGGGCGGCGGCGACGGCCGTGAGGGCGGCGAAGGCGGGGACGACATCCCGCCGGCCTCCGCGCCCCCCGTCGCGCCCGGCGAAGGTGAGATCAGCGGTATCGGGGTGTACCCCGGCGGCGACATCGGCGGCGTCGACAGCAGCAGCCCCTCCGTCGACGGGACGACCGGGAGCACCTCCAGCTCGCCGCCGCAGCCGTGCGGCGACCCCGGCGGCGGGGGCGGTTCGTGCGCCCCGTCGGCCGCGCCCGGATCGTCCGCGATGGCGCCACCCACCGCGGGCGAAGGATCCTGAAGAGGGCTCCTGACGGCGGGCCTTGAGGCGTCGCGTGTGCCCTCGTCGGGATGCCGGGCCGCAGAGGTGGTCGGCCCGGGGACTTTGCCCCCGGCACGTTTGGAGATGCACGTCGATTGCTGGATAGAGTTGTTCCCTCTTGATTCATCACCGCTGGTCGAGGGGGCGAACGGCGGTCGGTGGACGACTGACGTCCTGGGGAGGGCTTGCCGCGCATGAGTCGTCGCTCTAGTGGTCTGGTCGGTGTCTGGGCCGAGGCGCAGCGCCAGCAACAGCGCCAGAGGGAAGCCGAAGCCAGGCTGCGAAGGGAGCGGGAGCGGGAGGCTCGTGCCCAGCAGCGCCAACAGGCCCGCGACTACCGGGAGTACCGCCAGGCGGAGGCCAGGCGGCGGACGGAGGAGCTGGACGCCCAAGTCGAGGCGCTCCAGGGGCTGTTGGCGTCAGGGTGTCGCGGGCCCGCCTTCAGGGCGGCCGTGCTCCTGCGGGCCGAGGAGGTCGAGCCGTTCTCGCCGGGGCACCTGGCCGTGCCGGTCGCCATGCCGGACCCGAACCAGTACCAGGCCCAGGGCGGTTGGACGGCGAGCCGCCGCGCGCAGGCGCAGGCCGAGGCGCGGGCCAGGTTCGAACACGACTGGCAGGCCGCACAGGCGGCGGAGACCCAGCGCCAACAGCAACTCGCGGCGCTCCACCACCAGTACGCGCAGTGGGCGGAGAGCCAGCTCGCGGAGGTGCGCGGCTACAACGCGAGCATCGCCGAGGTGTCCGCGGGAGTGCGCCGCGGTGACCCCGAGTCCGTGGTGGAGTACTTCTCCGCCGCCCTCTACGCCTCCACCGCCTGGCCCGAGAGCTTCCCGCGCCGGATCTCCGCGGCCTACGATCCGGCGGCACGACAGCTGGTCCTCGACTGGGAGCTCCCGGGCTTCGGCGTCGTCCCCGAGACGAAGTCCGTGCGGTTCATGGTCACCGCCGACGAGGAGAAGGAAACACCGCGCCCGGTGACCCAGCGCCGGTCCCTGTACCGCGACGTCCTCGCGCAGTGCTTGCTGCTCGTCCTGCACGACCTCTTCGCCGCGGACGAGCACGGAGCCCTGGAGTCGGTGGCCCTGAACGGATTCGTGGACGACCACGACCCGGCCACGGGCAGGCAGACCGAGATCTTCCTGGCCACCGTCATGGCGCCGCGCTCCACGTTCACGCAGATGCGTCTGGAACAGGTGGACGCGGTGAGCTGCCTGGCCGACGGGCTGAGGGGCCAGCTGACGGCACGGCCGGACCAGCTGGTGCCCGTGCGCCTCGGACGCCGGCCCCACGACGTGGGCAACCACGTCGTGACCCACGGTGGTGACGGCGACGAACCGGATCTGTACGACATGGATCCGATCGTGTTCGAGTCGCTCGTCGCGGACCTCTTCCGCGCCATGGGCATGCAGGCCGTGATGACGCAGCGCTCGAACGACGGCGGTGTGGACGTCGATGCCCTGGACCCCGCCCCGATCCGCGGCGGCAAGATCGTCGTGCAGGTGAAGCGCTACCGCAACACCGTGCCGCCCACGGCGGTGCGCGACTTGTACGGCACCGTCCAGGACCAGGGCGCCAACAAGGGCGTGCTGGTCACCACGTCGGGATTCGGGCCCGGCTCCCACACCTTCGCCAACGGCAAGCCCCTGGAGCTGATATCGGGCAGCGAGCTCGTCGACCTGCTGCACCGGCACGGACTGCACGGCCGCCTCGGCGAGCGCACCGCGCCCGCGCCGCCTCCGGCCCCCGCGCCGCAGACGGAGGACCACAACGTGCTGGGCATGTCCTGGTCCGGCACCGTGGCCCTCGACGTGTGCGCTCTCGTCTGCTCGGGCCACCGCGTCCTCAGCGATGACCACTTCGTGTTCTTCAACAACCCCCGGACGCCGGACGGAGCAGTCCGCGCGCACCCCGCCTCGCCGCCCGACAAGGCCGCCCTCCGCGTCTCCTTCGAAGCGTTGCCGGCAGCGGCGGACCGGCTGGCCCTCGTGGCCGCGATCGACCCCGAGACCAACCCCGACGCGGACCTGTCGGGCTTCACCGACGCCCGCATCCGCCTGCTGGATCCCGCGCTGACCGAACTCGGACAGCTCGAAGTCTCCGACGGCCGCGCGGGCGAGACGGCCCTGGTCCTGGGGTCCTTCCGCCGCCGGGCGAGCGGCGACTGGGACTTCGTCGTGGGAGGCAAGGGATACCCGGGCGGCCTGGAACAGCTGCTTCCGGACTACGGGATCGCCGTGGAGTAGGGCTCCTACGACGGCCCACCCGTGTCCGGTTGCCGCCGCGGGGCCTGATCGCGGCGGCGGCATCCGGCCGCGCCCCACGAGATCCGCCGGGGCTCACGTGGTGCCGACAGGTCCGTCCCATAACCTCGTGCGGGGAGACGTCAGCTCCCACGTGTCACCCCTTGGAGGAGGCGATGGTGCTCGGAAGGGGCATGCGGTTGCTCGTGGGCGCCCTGGTCGTGGCCTGTCTGGTGCTCATCGGCCCCAGCACACCGAGCGGTGCCGTCTTCGGCAGGTCCCAGCCCGTCGAAGCCGTCCGGGACGTCGTACCGAACCGGGTCATGACCTGGAACATCTGCAATCCCTGCGGCGAGAACAACAACGTCGGCCGGGCAGCGGAGATCGCCGCCCACGCACCCCAGGTCATCGGCATGCAAGAAGCGTGCGTGCGGGACGTCGAGAGGATCCGCGACTATCTGGAGGACCTGCACGGGCTCGTCTACCACGTCGAGTACGGTTCGGTTCTCCGCAAGCGCGGCCGCTGCGGAGGATGGCCGTGGAGCCCGGGGGCCTTCGGCCAGGCGATCCTCTCCGCGGCCCCGATGACGGACCGCGTGAACGTGGAGTACCCCGACGGCGGCTCCGAGGACCGCGGGTACATGGCCGTCACCACCCAGGTGGGCGGCAAGTCCGTCCGGGTCTTCAACACGCACCTCGCCCAGCGCAGCCAGGAAGCGGTCCGGGCGGACCAGGCCGGTGTGCTCGCCACGGAGGTGGCCCGGCACCACCGCGCGATCGTCCTCGGTGACTTCAACGCCGTGCCGGGCGCTCCCGAGCTCCGCCGGATGTGGGCACTGGCCACGGACACGGATCCCCAGTGCCACCCCTCGCTGGTCGGCGCCTGCAAGCCGACCACCGACTGGAACCTCAAGTTCGACTACGTCTTCCTCCGCGGCATCGCCCCGCTCACACATCGTGTCCAACCCAGCGCGTACTCGGACCACCACCTGGTGCGGAGCGACCTGGACCTGACCTAGCGCGCCGCCGCGGCCGCGCGTCGGGGCGTGCGGCAGAGGGAGGCGTGAGCGGGGCGTGCGCTGGTAGCGCATGGCCCTGTCCAGTGCGCGGTCGCACCACGCTGCGCCCCCCTGGCCGGAAACGGCTGAGGGCCGGTCGTTCGTCTCAAGAGTGGGAGCCGAGGGGGCGCGGCCGGGGGCCGTGCGGGCGTGGGGGGACACGGCCATGAAGCGGACGGGACGAGTACGGAACTGGCGACCATGGGGGGCGCTCCTGGGGGCGGTGCTCCTGGTCGTCACAGCGGCGATGCCCTGCGTGGCCCTGGTGGGCGGCGATGCGGACCGGGCCGTGGCCGCGGCCGGGACGGACCCCGCGCCGGGGCCGTCGGGCACGGACGCGTCCCCCTCGGGGCCGCAGCCCGATCCACAGCCCACGGACACCGAGACGGGCGACCCGGAGCCACCGCCCGATCCCGTGGACCCCTCACTGGGCCCCCAGGGCGAACGGGTACCACAGGGCGGCATGTTCACGGCGACGGGCAGCGACTTCGACTGCTCCGAGGGGGAGAGCCTCGCGGGCCCGCTGACGTTCACCGTGCAGGGACAGACGCCCGTGAGCGTGACGGTCGACGCCGGCGGGGGCTTCGCGCAGCAGGTCTCCGTGCCGACGAACGCCGCCCCGGGGCGGTACGAGATGACGGCGTTCTGCTCGGCCGTGGCCGACGGACCCACCGCCACGGCCGTGTTCGACGTCGTGGCCGCGGCCCGGCCCGACCCGCGGATCTCCCTGTCGTCCGACGCCGGAGAGCCGGGCGACCACGTGACCGTCACGGGTACGGGCTTCTTGTGTGACGCGGGAGCCGGAGCGGACGTCCTGTGGGACGGGCAGTCCGTCGCGGGCGGCACGCCCTCCGAGAGCGGAGGCTTCACCGTCCCGTTCCACGTCCCGGCCTCCGCCGCGGAAGGGGGCCACGAGGTGACCGCGGCCTGTCGCACCCCGGAAGACGTCCGGGCCTCGGCGGCCTACAGGGTGAACCGGCCGGTCACCACGCCGTCGGGCCCGTCGGAGGACCCGCGCGAGGTCACGATCCACATGGCTGGCTACCCGGCCGCCTGCGTCAACGGCGCGATCGTCATCGGCGGGCGCCGACTGGACACCTGGCTGGACTCCGACTCGACCGAGGGCACGGCCGAGCGGGGCCGCTGGGAGCTGATCGACCTCCACGCCCGGATCCCCGCGGCCATGACGGGCCGCCGCGACGTGGGCCTCGACTGCCCGGGGCGGGCGCGGGAGAAGGCCGGAGAGATCACGCTTCCCGCACGGGACCAGCTGACGGTCTTCCAACTGCCCTTAGGGTCCACCCGGTTCCCGGAGGGGAAGACAGGGCCGATCACGCCGACGCCGTCGAACAGCCCCACGCGCAAGCCGGGCGGCGGCTCGGGCACGCCGAACGGAGGCAAGGGCGATCACCACCACGGTGGCTCGGGTTCCCCGCGCGACGATGACGAGAAGGACCCGAAGGACGATGACGGGCACGGCTCGACCAGCAAGGATCCTGACCTCGGGCTCGTCGGTGCCCTGCGCACCCCGGCCGATGTCTCCTGGGCTCTGAAGGACCTGGCCGGATCGGTCGGTATGGCCGCCTGGTTCCTGGTGGTGGTCCTCCTGCTGGAGAGGGCCTTCCCCTCCCAGCTGGCCGACAACGCGCTGAGCCGCTGGTGGCTCCGCCGCCAGGAGCAGAGGCGGGCCCGGTCGCCGCGACTGCCCGGGTGGCTCAGGGCGTGCGGCTTCGCGCTCCTCGGCGGCTCCCTGGCCGTCTGGGCCGACACGGACACCACGGTGGGTCCGGCGACCGCGATCAAGGTCGCCGGTGCGGCCGTAGGGATGCTGGTCATCCTGGTGGCCTACGAAAAGACCAAGGACTCCCTCCAGCACCCGCGCAGGGACGGCGTCCGCTCCGAGCTGCGGGTGGTCCCCGCGGGCCTGCTGCTCGCGGGCCTGATGACGGCGATGTCCCGGTTCCTGGAGTTCCCGGTCCCGTACGTCTACGGCCTGGTCGCGGTCTACATGGCCCTCAGGTCGCCCCGCCGAAGGGCCGACGACCCCGACGACGGTCTGCCCAAGGGGCAGGCGATCCTGATCGGCGGGATCTGCGTACTGGCCGCCGTGGTCCTCATCTGGGTCCTCGGCGCCCCCGTGCTGGAAGCCGCGCAGAAGGAGCACGCCGAACCCGGAAGCATCCGGTACGTGCTCGCCTACGCCGTGGGGCTCGCGGTGGTCGCCGGCATAGAGGTCGTGGTGTTCGGTCTGCTCCCGCTGTCCGGCATGGACGGGCGCAGCCTGAAGGAATGGAGCAAGCCCGCCTGGTACGCCCTCTATCTGGTCGGCCTGACCTTCTTCTTCCACGTCCTGCTGCACAGCCTGCACCCGGGGGTGGGCAGCGAGCTGGCGGTCGACGGGGACCTGCGCTGGTGGACGCTCGGCATAGCCACCGCCCTGTTCCTGGCCTTCGGGGCCCTCTCCATGGCCTTGCGGTGGTACGTGGGGCGTGTCGAGCGGCGGCCCCGGACGGCCTGACGCCGATGGCGCCCGGCGGGCGGGACCGCGGCCCGCCGGGCGCCCGTGCGATCATGGCGTGTCATGACCACAGAGGGGGACCTCACCGAAGGTGAGCACGGGGCGGGCGGTTGGCCCGACACACCCGGTGACACGGCACTCACCATCAAGGTTCCCCAGGCCGATCCGCTGGTCCGGGCCGGGTTCCCCGCCCATGTGACCGTGCTCTACCCGTTCCTGCACGAGAGCCGCCTCGACGCGCCGCTCCAGCGGGAACTCTCCGCGCTCTTCGCCGGGCACGACGCCTTCACCCTGACGTTCGCCGAGTTCGGCCGCTATCCCGGGGTGCTCTATCTGGAGCCGTGGCCGCGCGACCCGGTCCAGGCACTCACCAAGGACCTCACCCAGCGGTGGCCCGAAGCGGTCCCGTACCGGGGGATCTTCGGCGCGGGACTCGATCCGCACTTGACGATCGCCACCAGCGAGGCCCCCGCCGCGCAAGAGGCCGCGTACGACGAGCTGGAGCGCGAACTCGCCCCCTCGCTGCCGCTGGTCTGCCCCGTACGCGCGGTCGAGCTGATCGTGTGGGACGGCGCGTGCTGGCAGAGCCGAGCCCAGTACCGGCTCGGGTGACGGCTCACTGCCCCTTGGGCGCGCGCCCGGTGCGCAGCATGCGCAGGACGGCCCGCTCGGCGGGCCCCTGCGTCGCCGGGATCCCGTACGTGCCGGTGGCACCGAGGCGCGGCAGGACCGCGGCCACGGTGACGCCCTCCTCGTACAACTCGATGACCCGGGGGTTGATGTACGAGGCACGGCAGACGGCCGGAGTGTTGCCGAGGTAGGCGGCGACCTCCTGGACGGACCGGCTGATGGCGCGCTTGCGGGCGGTCTCGCTGTGCGCGGCGCCCTGGGAGACGGCGAGGGCCACGGCCGCCATGACGGTGGCGTGCCAGGTCCTGAAGTCCTTGGCCGTGATCTCCAGACCGGCCAACTCCTTGAGGTAGGCGTTGACTTCCGTGCTGCTGAGCTCGTGCCAGTCGGGACGCTCCCAGTAGACGAACAGCCGGTCACCGCCGCTGCGGCGGTGTGCGAGAGCGCTGAGACTGCGGCACGCGGGCGGGTCGGCGACCGCTTGGACCTGCTCCTTGCCCTGTTTGGAGGGATAGGTGAACACCACCTCGCCGCGCGCGCAGCGGGTGTGCTCGCGCAGCAGGGTGGTGAGGCCGTAGGTGTCGTTCAGATCGGCGTAGCGGTCGCTGCCGATCCGGAAGAACCCCAGGTCGAGAAGGCGTACGGCGGTGGCGAGAACTCTCTGCCGGGTGAGCCCGCGGTCACCCAGGTGTGCTTCCACGGCCTCCCGCACCTTCGGCAGGCGGGCTGCCACGTCGAGGACGTGCTCGTGCTTGGCCCGCTCCTGCTCGGCGCGGAACTGCGGGTGGTACAGATACTGGCGGCGCCCGGCGGCGTCGGTGCCGACGGCCTGGAGATGGCCGTTCGCCTTGGCGCAGATCCAGACGTCCTGCCACGCCGGGGGGATCACCAGTGCCTTGACGCGCGCCAGCTCGGCGCGGTCGCGCACGGGCCGGCCGTGCGGATCGAGATACCGGAAGCCGCGCCCGTGCCGCCGGCGGACGTAGCCCGGCTCGGTGGGGCGGCTGTGGGAGAGGCGCACGCGGACCTCCTGGACCTCGGCGGGCGGCCGTCGGCGCGCTTCAGCCCGCCGCGTTGTCGACGCGCAGACGCACCTGCTCCTCCAGGCGCCGGAGGCTGTCGTCCAGCGCGGCCTCGACGGCCTCCTTGCCCGGGTCGTGGCTCTCGTCGAAGAAGGTGAGGTGCACCGTCGCCTCGCCGGAGCCCCCGTCGACCCCGGTGACCTGGAGCCAACCGGCGTAGCTGTCCTGGTCGCGGGTGCCCCATTCGAGCCGCATCTGCTCGCGTCGCACGCGCAGTTCGGCGGCGGTGTCCTCGTCCGTGCGGTCCTCGTGCACGGTGACGTCGGGAAGGTGCCCGGCCCGCACGTGGAGGGCGCCCGGCAGCCAGCTGTCGAGCCCGTCGACGTTGGCGGCCTGGTCGAAGACGTACTCGGGCGGCGCGGGCATCGTGCGCGAACGCTCGTACTCGGTCATGGCGGTCCCGTCCTCCGGTGGCGGCCGTACGGCGGGCACGAGTACCCGCCGTACGCGGACATGAGCCCCCTGGGGAGCCTCAGTGGCCGAGTGCCCGCTTGAGTTCCTTCTTGTTCATCGACGAGCGGCCCTCGATGTTCTTCTTCTTGGCCTCCTCGTACAGCTGGTCACGGGTGGGGCCCTGGGAGCCGCTGTGCGAGCGCTCGCCGCCGCGCTGGGACGCGGACTTCTTGTCCTGCGTCGAGGTCTTGCTCGCGGTCTTGGACTCGCCGGAGCGCGCCCGCTCCTTGTTGACCGTCCGGGCGGCGATCTCCTTCGCGCGCTTCGTGGACTCCCCGCGCTTCTCCGCGCTCTCCTTGATGTGCTCGTACTGGCGTTCACGCTTCTTGCTGGATCCAGCAGGCATGGGACGACCTCTCTCGGTTCTGTTTGCTGTGCGATGGCGCTCGTGTCCGGTCACTCACTCCGGTCCGCGCGCGGGGCCGCGCTCGGGGACGTAGCGGTTGACGGCCCCTGACCGGGCCCGCGTCGTACGCGCGGACGCGGCGTGCGCGGTGGCGCGGCGCGAGGTGTGGGTGGCTGCTGGCGGACGCATCCCTGGGCATGGGACTCGCTCCTCGGCCTACGCGTGCGTGCGGGGGACATCGCGGCGAGGCCACCGTGCGGCTTCGACAGCAGCCGCAGGCGACAGTGGCGCTGCCGCTTCGCGAACGCGCCTCCTGTCCGAAGCACGCTGGTCGTCTGCCCTTCCACTCTCGGGGCAAACGGACGGGGCCGCCTCCCGAGACGTCGAGGGGCGGCCCCGTGGGACCCCGGTGACACGGGGGTGCAGCCCGCTATCCGAGGCCGCCGCCTCCGAAGCTGCTGCCGCGCCCCTTCCTGTGGTCCTTGGGGTCCTGTGAGGCGCTGGGGTGCGTGCTCGACTGGCCGTAGCCCTCTTTCAGCTCGTGCGGGGTGAGCCAACCGCCGTCGTGAGGCACTTCGTCCGGGTCCCGGTACTCCCGGACCTCCCTGACGGGGCCGTCCTCGGGAAGGTGCGGTTGTTCGTCCGGACGCGGCCGCCTGGCCTCCCGGGCCTGTACGCGGCGGCCCCAGATGAAGGCGGCGATGAGAACGCCGACCACGGCAAGACCGGCAATCCACATCAACAACGCCGTGCCGGAGGAAGCAGCGAGTTCCCACTCCATGGTCTTCATATGAGTGTTGTACCCGCCCCCGTTCGAAAAATAGCCAGTCATGTATGCCTCCTATGTGTCCGGGCGGAAATCCGCTCTCACTTACTAAGTCGCTTCGGAATGGGTATTCACATTCCAGGGGCCGGGTGCCCGGGCCCGCCGGCTTCAGAAGCAGCCCACATGTGCCGGGCGGTATGAAGTTGCGGTCGTCCGGTGCCACCGGGGGCGTCTCAGCCCAGAAAGCGGGAGGCGACACGCAGGTCGGACACGAGCCCCGCGAACGCCTCGTCGCGGTCCTTGGACCGCAGGACCGCCGAGGGATGCACGGTGGCCAGCAGCCGGCGATCGGCGTCGTCGGCGCTGCCGCTCTCCTCCTCGGCGAGCGGCAGATCGGTCCCGGGCGCCAGGGAGAGCAGGGCACCCCGCGATGCGGTCACTTTGAAGGAATTTCCCAGCAGGGATTTCCCGGCGGTCGCACCGAGTGCGACGACCAGTTCCGGGTCCACCCGTTTGATCTCGGCCGCGAGCCAGGGGCGGCACGCGGCCATTTCTCCGAGGCTCGGCGCCTTGTGGATGCGGCGCTTCCTGCCCTCGGTGACGGGCGCGAACTTGAAATGCTTGACCGCGTTGGTGAAGTACGCCTGCTCGGCGTCGATCCCGGCCTCGTCGAGCGCCGAGCGGAGCAGCCGCCCGGCCGGACCCACGAACGGTTCGCCGGCCCGGTCCTCCTGGTCGCCGGGCTGCTCTCCGACCAGCATGAGGCGGGCGCGGGCGGGACCTGCGCCGAACACGGTCTGCGTGGCCTCGGCGTACAGCGGGCAGCCGCGGCAGCCGGCGGCGGCGCGCCGCAGCGCCGGGATCCCGCCCCGCGCGGGCACATAGGGAAGCGCGCTGTCGGCAGCCTGCCCGGTCGAGCGCGGCACGGTGCCCCCTTGGGTCAGCCGAGTGATTCCTCGGGGTGGGCCTGCGTCTGGAGCCGCCAGTACTCGCCCGGGCAGCCCGCGGGGAACGGAGGGAACCGGTGCCCCTTCACATCGGTGCTCCAGTGGTGCCCGGCGCCGCAGTCGCATTCGTAGATCCCGCTGGAGGGCACGATCTCACCGGGATGCCAGGTCGTCTTCTCCTCGCTCATGACTCCAGGTCTACGTCGGGCGCCCGCACTCCGCGACCCGGACGCGGGGGAGCACCGCGATCGCGGCGGGCCGCACGGGCTCAGCGCAGCACGGCCGCCAGCAGGTCCGTGCCCAGGGCCGACAGGTCCGGCACGTTGAGGGCGTGGCGGACGTAGCGGCCGTGCCGTCGGGAGGCGAGCAGGCCCGCGCGGCGCAGCACGGCGAGGTGGCGGGAGACCTCCGGGCGGGAGAGTTCCCAGGCGTGGGCCAGCTCGCCGGTGGTGTGGGGGCCGCGGGCCAGGGTGCGCAGCAGCCGCAGGCGCAGCGGATGGGCGAGGGCGTCGAGGCGCAGGGTGACCGTTTCCAGCGATACGGGCTCCGCCGGGCCCGGCTCGGCCACGGGGTACTGCACCACCGGCTGCCACCCGGGCGCGTGGACCACCACCAGGTGCGGGTTGCCGAAGACGCTGGGGATGAAGGTGACACCCGTGCCGTGGGCGGAGGTCGCCTTGTCCTGGAGCTTGTCCACGACGATGCAGTCGCCGTCCGGTGCCAGGGCGACCGCGCCCGAGGCCGACGCGAGGGCCGCTCCGACGCCCTGGCGCCGCAGCAGGTCGTGCTTGAGGCGCAGATCGGTGGCGAGCCGCACGGCGACACCCGTCCAGGCGGCGTCGAAGAACGCCTCCGCGCACAGTTCGAGGGTGTGGCGCACCCGGGCCCGCACGGCGGCCGGATCCGCCAGCAGCCGCTCCGCGAAGGCCTCCTGCCGCGCGCCGCGGGCCTGGGCCAGGTCCAGGGCCCGCTCGCGCGCGGCCGCGTCGGTGAGGGGCGACGGCGCGGCGGAGCGGACCCGGGTGCTGCCGCACGTGGTGACGAGCGCGGCGGTCACGTACGCCTCGTCGTCGATCCGGTCCACGTCGTCCAGCTCCTCGGCGAGGGTCGGCCGGGGCCGGGCGGGAAGCAGGAAGTCGGCCTGGGAGGAACGCCAGAGGAACTCCGCCTCCCGCAACCGCTCGGCCAGCTCCGGCCGCAGCCCGGCCCAGACGTCCCCGGCCCAGGCGGCGAACTGCGGATGGTGCCCCGGTTCGGCCAGCACGTGCAGCATCGCGGTCAGTTCGGCCAGCGGGGAGGCGGCGAACCGCAGTCGCTCGGGCGGCAGACCGCTGATGTCGATCCTCAGCGTCATCCGCTCATCATCACCGACCTGCCTACGGGCGGCGGCGTCGGTTGACGGACACCGTCAACCGACGAGGTCGGACGGGTCGCCGTCCGCACCGTTGGCGCCATGGCAACCACCACCAAGATCGAGCCCCGCGCCCTCGTCCGGGCCTCAGGCGGTCCGCGTTACGCCGTCGCCCTGGCCGTGGACGCGCTCGGCACCGGCCTGCTGCGGCCCTTCCTCCTGCTCTACGGAGTGACGGTGCTGAAGCTGTCCGCACCGGCCACCGGCATCGCCATGACGGCCGGAGTCGTCGTGGGCCTGGTGTGCATGCCCGGAGTGGGCCGATGGCTGGACCGGGGCGCGCGCAGCACGGTCGTGGCGGCCTCGATGCTGGTACGGGTCCTCGGCGTGGCGCTGCTCCTGGCCACCCCGGCGGGGCACGTGTGGCTGTTCGCGACGGCCGCGCTCGTCCTCGGCGTGGGCAACCAGGCCTGGCCCGCCGCCCACGCGGCGCTCGTGGCCACGGTCGCCCGGGGCCGGGACCGCGACGCGGCCCTCGCGGCGGGCCGGGCCCTGCGCAACGCCGCCCTGGGCGTGGGCGCGCTCATCGCCACCGCGTGCCTCGCGGGCGGCACCGCCGCGCTCCAGGCGCTCGCGGCCGTCACCGGCCTCGCCTACCTCGCCGCGGCGGCCTTGGCGTGGTCGGTGCACCTCCACGCGCGTCCGGCGACCGCCGACGACACGGGCGAGCACGGCGGTCCCGCACCCCGGATGCGTGTGCTCCTCGCCGCCAACGTGATCTACGTCTTCTGCCTCAATGTCCCCGAGATAGCGCTCCCTCTGGTCCTGGTGACGCAGCTGCACGCCTCCCCGGTGTGGTCGGCGGCCATCTTCGTGGCCAACACGGTGCTGGTGGTCACCCTTCAGGTTCCGCTCACCGTCCTGCTGTCCCGCTACTCCCGGCGGGCCGTGCTGGCCGCCGCCGGTGTCGTCCTCGCCGTGTCCTACGTCGGCTTCCTCGCGGCCACGTCCTTCGGGCGCGGCTGGGGTGCCCCGGCCGTCGCCGCGGTCTCCGTGGTCTGCACCCTCGGCGAGATCATCTACGCGGGCAGCGCCACCGCCCTCGTCACCCACCTCGCCCCGGCCCGTGCCCTGGGCCGCGCCCTCGCCCGCTTCGAACTGTCCACGGGCTTCGGCCTCGCCGTCTCCCCGATGGCCCTCACCGCTCTGGCGCCCCACGGCCCGACGGCGCTCTGGGGCAGCCTCACTGCCGCGACCCTCGTCTCGGCCGCGGCCGTCGCCTCGGAGAAGGACCACGGAACGCGCCCGCGGGACCGGGCGAAAGCCGGCTCATGAACCGAGGGGCCACCTCCGGCGCCGTCGGCCCGCGGGCTGGTGCCAGGCTGGCGCCACGGCAGTCCGCAGAGTCTCCGCCACAGCGGTGGCATATGCGGCGCTCCCGAGGTGGGGTGTGGCTGACCTAGCGGCTCTGACCTGCGTCTTTGTGGTCCCATGACGTGGTGACGCCATCGGTGATGCGTGTGGCGCCATAAATGGCTCGCAATGGCGCCATGGATGTGCCATGATGGCGACATGAGGGGGCGCCCCTCGGTCTCACCGGCCGAGGGGCGCGCGTTTCGCGGAGAACCATCGAAGGGGTCGGACCATGGAGACAGCGCAGAGCCAGCAGCAGGTGGCAGCGCCGGGCGCCGTCACCGCCTTCGCCCGCTTCGTGCTCTGCGGCGGCGGCGTGGGGCTCGCCTCCAGCTTCGCCGTGGCGGGCCTCGCCTCCTGGCTCCCCTGGGCCCTGGCCAACGCGCTGATCACCGTGGTCTCCACGCTCCTCGCCACCGAGCTGCACGCCCGCTTCACCTTCGGCAGGGGCGGGCGGGCGACCTGGAGCCAGCACATGCAGTCGGCCGGATCCGCGGCGGCCGCGTACGTCGTCACCTGCGTCGCGATGTTCGCCCTCCAGCAGCTGGTGGCGGCGCCCGGCGCGGTGCTGGAGCAGGTCGTCTATCTGTCGGCCTCGGCGCTCGCCGGTGTCGCGCGGTTCGTGGTGCTGCGCCTGGTCGTCTTCGCCCGGAACCGCTCGCGGGCCGCGGCCCCCGCCGCCTCTCCCGTGCAGGCGACGGTGGCCCGCGCCGCGGCCCCGGCCGGACCCGCGGTGCTCTGCCGCGCGGCCTGACCGCTCCGATCCGACCGGCACGTTCGGGTCGGCACGTTCGGACCGGTACGGCCGCGCCGGGAAGACGTACGGCGTCGAGAGCCCGGCCCGTCCGTCAACGGGCGCAGATTCCCTACGCCGAGCACACGCGGAGCTGCGGACCGCACGACCCGGTGGGATCCTTTCCGCAGGCAGCGCAGCGTAGGTACGTACGGGCTGTCCAGGGGGATGCGATGCGGACAGGGCGACGCGTCAGGGACGCGAGCGCGGTGGGCCTCGCGGTGGCCCTCGTGCTGTGTGGGGCGTCGGGCTGCGGAGGCGGCGGAGAGGCCCCGTCGGACCCCCACAGTGGCTCCGATCGGCCCACCTCCGCGCGGTCCGGTGACTCCGGCGCGAACTCGCCCACCGGCGGGGGCGACGGGGACCGTGGCGGAGCGGACGAAGGCGGGGACGACATTCCGCCGGTCTCCGCACCACCCGTCGCACCGGGAGGCACGGGCGGCGGCTCCGTCGGAGGCATCGGCGTGTACCCCAGCGGAGACACCGGCGGCACCGACGGCGGGACCCGAACCACCTCCGGGGGCCTTTCCGGTGGCGTCACCACCGACCCGCCGCCTCCGTGCGGTGACCCGGGCAGCGTGGCCGCCACCTGCCCGCCGTCCACCCCGCCCGAAGCCTCCGAGAGCGGTCCGCCCACGACGGACGACGGCTCCTGAAACGCCGATGACAGCACCGGACCCGCCGCCGCGCAGATCCCGCCGTACGACACCACTGCGGGGCCCGCGCCCCCGCGTACGCGGCCCGGCCCGCCCGGCCCCGCGCCCGCCCCGGGCGCGCCGGTCGCCGGACACGCCCCCCGCCACTCCGCCGGACGCCGACACCGGCGGTCACCTGGAGTACGCCAACTCCCTGCTCGGCGCGGGCTCCTTCGTCGTGGCGCTGATGCTCTACGCGGGCTACCTCTACGTCGACGCGTTCTACAGCTACTTCCACCTCGGCACGTTCGCCGTCGGGTTCGACTCGCTGGAGTTCGCCCTGCGGAGCCTGCGGCTCGTCACGCTGCCGGTGTTCGCCGCCCTCGCGGTGCTCGTCCTCATCCCGTACACGCCGGAGCTGATGGCCCTGCTCGGGGTGGAGCAGCGCCAGGTGCGGGCCGTACGGGAGTACGGCCACACCCTCGCGCGCCTTCACCCCTTCCTCATCGTCGCCGGGGCCGTCCTCATGGCGCTGTGGCCGCTGCTCGGCGGCCTCAACTGGATCGCACCCCTCTGCGTCGCCGTGGGGCTGCTGCTCGGACAGACCTCGGCGGCGACCGCCCGCTCGCCCCGGCGGCGACGCGCGTGGGAACGGGCCGTCTCCCTCGTGGTCGCCGGGGTGTTCCTGATGTGGGTCGTGGCCCTGGCGGCCGGTGACCTGGGCCGCCGCGACGCGCGGCGCACCTCGCACCGCCTCGTGAACCGCGTGGCCGTCGTGGTCCTCAGCACCGAACGCCTCAGCCTGACCGGCCCCGACGTCGTCGCCGAGGACCTCGGCAAGGGCCTGCGCTACCGCTACCGCTACAGCGGCCTGCGACTCCTGGTGGAGCGCGACCACCGGTACTACGTCCTCCCCCTGGGCTGGCGGGAGGACCGGGACGCCACCTTCGTCATCGAGGACGACGACACGGTCCGCGTCGAACTGAGGCCAGGCGCCCGCGTCCACGGGCCGGGCCCGCGGAACTGACCGGCAACGTTCTGGTCGAGCCGGGCCTGGCCCCGGCCGTCATCGACTTCTCGCCCTACTGGCGCCCACCGGCCTTCGGCGAGGCCGTCGTGGTGGCTGATGCCCTGGTCTGGCACGGCGCGGGCCCCGACCTGCTCCACGAGGTCGTCTCCGCGAACGGGCCCTGCTTCGTCCCGTACGTCGCCCGCGCCACGAGCGCCGAGATCCGCCGCTACGAGGACGCGGCACGGCTCCTCGCCGACATCGCCCCGCGCCCCGGCAGTTGACACCGTCGGCCGGCCGCTGCCGGAAGCGCACGGCTGTCAGCTGCCGATCGTGGCCAATGCCGGGGGGCACGGGGGCGATGGCCCTGCCTGCGGGAATGCCGGCGTGCATCCTTCGGCCTACCGGCAGGTCCGACCGGTGGACGATGTCCCGGACCTGGGTGCGGGCGACGCTGAGGGCATGAAAGACATCATCGTCATCGTGGGTTGGGTCGTCGGCATCCAGGGCGCCCTGGGGTTCCTGGGCCGGGCCTTCGGAGGGGACTCCTGGGGCCTCATCCAGAAGTGGTGGGACGTGCCCACGGCCGGGTACGCCGTGCTGTTCGTGGTCGGGGCCGCGCTCGCGGTCTACGGAGAGTTCGGCAAGGTGCGGGCGCGCCGCTAGGTCCCGTGTGCGGGGTCCGGCGCAGGGCGTCGCAGCAGGGTGCCCAGGCGCTGCAGGCCTTCCGTGGTGGTGAGGGACTCGCCCGTGGCGTCCGCCGTGCGCATCAGCGGCGTCATGACCGTGACGTCGGGCTGCCGGGAGCCGAGCGCCGTGTACAGGCGTGCCACGTACTGGGCGACGGCCGCGGGGCTGTCCGGGTCCTGGAGGTCGCCCGCGAACCGTGCGGCCTCGTGCATGGTGCGCTCGGCCTCCTCGGGCCGGTCCGTCGCCCAGAGCACCAGGGCCAGCAGGATGCCCGACATGTGGTGGCGCAGGGCGTGGTCCGTCTCGGCGGCGCAGGCGAGCGCCGTGCGCAGATCGGCCTCCGCCGCCTCGTGCCGCGCCGCGAGGAAGGAGAGCCAGGCGCGGGTGTGCAGGGCACGGGCCCGGTACTCCGGATCCCCGTGCGCGCGGGCCCGCTCGGCGGCGGCCCCCGCGATCCTGCTGATCTCCAGGTAGTGGGCGCGGCCCATGAAGTGCCCGCTGACCCCGACGACCCCGAGCAGCTCGACGGCTGTGCGCAGGGCCTGCGGGCCCCAGGGGAGCAGCTGGTTGACCGTGGCGGTGAGCAGCGCGTGTTCGGCACCGAACCACTCCCGCACCTCTTCGGGCCCTGCGAAGGCCACGCCCGAGTGCCGCACGGGCCGCAGCCAGGCGCGCGGGGTCTCGGTGGGCACGACGGCCCGCGCGGCCCGCAGTGCGGTGGCGATCAGCAGCTCCGCCACGCGCACGAGTGCCGCCTCGCACTCCTCCGGGCGGTCCGTGTGCCCCGTGCCGTGGCGGGCGTACAGCCGCAGCAGGTCGTGGAAGCGGTAGCGGTCCGGGGTGTGCGACTCGAGCATGCCCGCGTCCACGAGCGTCTCGGCCAGGTGCTCCGCGGTGCGTTCGTCCGTGTCCAGGAGCGCGGCCGCCACCGCCAGCGGGAGGTCGGGTGCGTCGGACAGGGCGAGCAGCCGGAAGGCGCGGGCGGCGTCGGGGGACAGCGCCCCGTAGCCGAGGTGGAACGTCGACGTCACGGCCAGGCCTCCGACGCGCAGTTCGTCGAGCCGGGCGCGCTCGTCTTGGAGGCGTCGTTCGAGCGAGGCGATGCTGCGGCCCGGGCGGCCGTCGAGCCGGGACGCCGCGATGCGCACGGCGAGCGGCAGCCGCCCGCAGGCCTCCACGAGGGCCCGCGCGGCCTCCGGTTCGGCGGCCACCCGCGCGGGGCCGACGATCGCGGCGAGCAGCGCCAACGCCTCGGACTCGGACGGTACGTCGAGGTCGAAGCGGTGCGCGCCCGGGAGCGCCAGATCGCGGGAGCGGCCGGTCACCAGGACGGCGCAGCCCGCCGTGCCCGGCAGCAGGGGGCGGATCTGCTCGGCGTCCAGGGCATTGTCGAGGACGAGCAGCACACGCCGGTCCGCGAGGAGGGTGCGGTAGAGCGCGGCCCGCTGTTGGAGGCCCAGCGGGATCCGGTCGGACGGGGTGCCCAGGGCCGCCAGGAAGTCCGCGAGGACGCTGGCGGGGTCGGCGGGGGTGCTGCCCGCGCCGAGATCCACATGGAGCCGTCCGTCGGGGAACTCCTCGCCCAGGGCGTGCGCGACGTGGACGGCGACGGTGGTCTTGCCCACGCCCGCCGTGCCGCTGACCGTGCACACCGTGACCGCGTGTTCCTGGCCCGTGCCACCGCCCGCCAGGACGGCCCGGATCGCGTCGACCGCGGCGCCGCGGCCGGTGAAGTCGGCGATGCCCGCCGGGAGTTGCTGGGGGAGCGGCCGGACCGGCGCCGCCACGGCGGCCGGTGGAACGGAGGAGTCCCTCCGGCCACCGGCCCGGCCCTGCTCCGCGGGCCCCATCAGGCCCGGGTCGGCCGTGAGGATCCGCTGCTGGAGGTCCATGAGCGAGGCGGAGGGCGCGACTCCCAGTTCGGTACGCAGGGCCTGCCGCACGGCACGGTGGACGGCCAGGGCCTCGGCCTGGCGCCCGCAGCGGTAGAGGGCGAGCATGAGCAGTTCGCTCAGGCGCTCGCGCAGCGGGAACTCGGCGACCATGGTCTGGAGTTCCGGCACGGCCCGCGCGTGCAGGCCCAGGTCGAGGGCGTGGCCGAACTGCGCCTCGCGCGCCGTGGACCGCAGCTCCTCCAGACGGTCCCGCTCGCGCTGCGCCCAGGGGCCGGGCACGCCCGCGAGCGCGGCTCCGCGCCACCGGCCCAAGGCCCCGGCCAGCCGGTCGTGGCGGGCGTGGACGCTGCCGCTCCGGTCGGCCGCCTCCCGCTCGAACCGGACGGAGTCGACCTCGACGTCCTCGGCCCGCAGCACGTATCCACCGAGCACGGACAGGAGGACCTGACCGCTCTCACCGGCATGCCGGCCGGGATCGAGGACGGCCCGCAGCCGCGAGACGTAGGTGAGGACCGTGCGGCGCCCGGTGCGCGGCAGCTCCTCGCCCCACACGCCGTCGATCAGCTCCGCCATGGAGACGGCCCGGCCCTCGGCCAGCAGCAGCATGGCGAGGACGGCCTGCTGCTGCGGCGATCCCACACCGATCGGTTCGTCACCGGCCCGGCCGTCCACGGGCCCGAGCAGCCGAAAGGAAAGTCCGCCCCGCCGGTCGTGCACCTGATGTTCCTCGCCGAGCTGTTCTCACGCCCCGCTCGGTGATGAGTTGGGCTCCCTGCGTTGACTCTAAGTCATGTTGCCTCCGGGGCAGGGGACCGGCCCCGGAGGCCGACCGAGGGGCGGTGACAGCGGCGCGGGCGGCACCGCGGCTGACGCCGTGCTCGCGGGCCGGAGCGGCGGCGGGCTTCGACTCTCGCGGTGCGGTGGTCAGCGGTAGGCGGCGAGGAACACCCGGGTGCCGGCGGCGGCGTAGCGGTCGAGGTCGGCCTCGGTGTGCCGGGCGCTGCCGGTGAACATGGCCTGGTTCACCGGGATCCACAGCAGCAGGCCGGAGAAGTGGTTCGCGGCCAGGAGCGGGTCGTCGACGCGGAGCAGCCCCTGGTCGGACAGGCGCCGGAAGGTCGCCGCCAGCGTGGCGAGTCCTCGTTCGAAGCCCCGCTCGTACCACTCCCTGCCCAGGTCGGGGAAGACGTCGGCGTTGGCGATGATCAGGCGCCGCAGCTGGATCACCCGGGGGTCGGTGAGGGCGGTCAGGAACTGACGGGCGAGCCGGGTGAGGTTCTCTTCCAGGCCGGCGTCGTCGGTCGGGAGGTCGGCCAGCAGGTCGATGGTGGTGTCGAGCCGGTCGGTGGTGGCCAGGACGATGTCGGCAAAGAGCTTCTCCTTGTCGGAGAAGTGCTTGTAGACGGTCTGTTTGGACACCGCGGCCAGTTTCGCGATGTCGTCCATGCTCGTTCCCGCGTACCCCTTGTCCAGGAAGACGCTGGTCGCGGCCTCCCGGATCGCCTCGTGCTTGCGTGCTGAACGGCTGTCCATCCTCGACTCCTTCTCCTTCGGCCCGTCCCTCCCGGAAGAGTACTGGACTGACCAGTACTCGCGTGGGTACTGTACGGTCCAGTACTGAAGCGCGGGACTTCCGGTCCCGCGTACCGCGCAGAGTTCCTTTGGGGTGGTCTCTCATGGACAAGGTGTTCTCCGCCGACGGCACGGCCATCGCCTACGAGCAGCAGGGCTCGGGCCCCGCCGTCGTGCTCGTCGGCGGCGCGTTCATGACGCGCGGCGACTCCGCCGGGCTCGCCGGTCTGCTGGCCGAGCGCTTCACCGTGGTCACGTACGACCGCCGGGGGCGCGGTGACAGCGGGGACGGCCCGGAGTACGACGTGCAGCGTGAGGTCGAGGACCTGGACGCGCTGATTGGGAGCGTGGGCGGCGAGGCGATGGTCTTCGGCATGTCCTCCGGTGCCGTACTGGCGCTCGAGGCCGTGGCGCGGGGCAGCGCCGTCTCCCGCCTCGCCGTGTACGAACCGCCGTTCATCACCGACGACAGCCGCCCGCCGCTGCCCGCCGACTACGTCGCCCGTCTGACGGACCTCGTGCGGCAGGGCGCGTACGGCGATGCCGTGGCCTACTTCATGACCGCGGCCGTGGGCCTGCCCGCCGAGGCCGTCGCCGGAATGCGCCAGGCCCCCTTCTGGGGCGGCATGGAGGCCACCGCCCGCACCCTGCCCTACGACGGGCAGGTCATGGGCGACACCATGTCGGGCCGACCGCTGCCCGCCGACCGCTGGCGGTCCGTGACCGGGCCCGTTCTCGTCGGCAGCGGCGACGCGGGCGCACCGCAGATGCTGAGGGGCGCGCGGGAACTCGCCGCGCTGGCGGACAATTTCGCCCTGCACGTCTTCCCCGGCCAGGAGCACACCATCGCCCCGGACCTCCTCGCCCCTGTCCTGACCGGCTTCTTCGGCGGCGGGGAGCGGGCGTGAGCCCTCACGGGCACCCTGGATGCGGAACGGAATCCGGCTGCTGACCGGCGAAGGCGTCCGGCACCACGCGACCCGGCCGTGGATCAGCGTCCCTGCGTACGGCAGCCGGACAACCGCTCAACGAGCTCGTGCGGCACGCCAAGGCTGGCAGAATGCGGAACCGACGGAGCTTGCGTGGTCGGCGTGTTGAGCGGAATCACCACGCCGGCGGCGGAGGCTTCGCCGCGTTGCCGGCAGCTCGGGGTCCCGGCCGTTCCGCCACTCGACGCTCGGAGGAGCCCATGTCGCACATCGGCTATGACGGACCCGTCATGGACCCGCACATGCACCTGTGGGACTTCGCCGCCGACGTCCACCCGTGGCTGTCCCCGGCGGACTTCAGCGTCCTGCCTGGTATCGACAAGCTCCACCACGACTACCTGGTCGGCGACTACGTGGCCGACGCCGCAGAGCAGAACGTCGTGGCGAGCGTTCACGTGGAGGCACTCTGGGACCCCGCCGACGACCCCGTCAACGAGACGCGATGGCTGGAGACCCTGCCCAGGCATCGGGGCATCGCACAGCGCTACGTGGCCGCCTGCCCCTTCGGCACCCCGTCCACGGAGCGCACGATGTCAGCCCAAGCCGCCTTCGACCGCGTCGTCGGAGTCCGCCAGACCATCGGCTGGCATCCCAACCCCCAGCGGTCCTGGGTCACCGACCAGTTCCTCACCCGCGATCCCGGCTGGCGTGAGGGCGTCGAGCGGGCACGCGAACTCGGATTGCTCGTGGAATTCCTGATGTTCCCCTGGCAGGCCGACCAGGTCGCCGACCTGGCTCGTGCCTTCCCGGACGTCACGATGGTGGTCGATCACGCCGCCAGCCCCATGGAACGCGACCCCGTCGCCCTGGCCGCGTGGCAGGACAGCATCGCCGAACTCGCCGCGGCGGACAACGTGGCGATCAAGATCTCCGCCCTGGGCACCTACGACCCGGCCCCGACCGACGAGTCGTTCGCCTTCGTCATCGACACCATCGTCAACGCGTTCGGCGCCGACCGTGCGATGTTCGCTAGCGACTTTCCCGTCGGCAGCATCCAGATGTCGTTCAACGACATCTACGGCCTCTTCCGGCGCGCCGCCGCCCGGTACTCGCCGGAGAGCCGGACGAAGCTCTTCCACGACACCGCTCAGCGCCTGTACCAGCTCTGAGTTCACGTCAGCCCCGGGCCCTCACGCACAGGTCGAGGGAGTCCGTCAGCCACAGATGGGACGCGCCGAAGGTGACGGGGTCGCCGCTGGCTTCGGCGACCAGGTGCCAGTAGCGGCGCATGCCGCGGTCGTGGTCGGCGGCCACGTCGGACAGGAGGCGGCGCCGGAACCGCGGCGTGTCGGTGGTGCCGCGCACCGACGCGTGCACGGCGACGAAACGGTCGAGTTCGGGGCCCGCGCGGGGTGCCTCGCCCGCCTGCACCCGGGGCTTGGCGAGAGCGCACGCCTCGCGGATGCCGTGGATCAACACGTCCTCGTCGGCGACGAGTTCGGCGTTGGCCCGCGCCATGGCCAGCAGGCCGCGGGTCAGCACCCGGTCGCCGGTCAGGGCGACCAGCTCGGCGAACGCGACGACCTGCGGCGGCGTCGGGTCCGCGGGCGGCTCCGGCACCGCCATGGTCACGAAGGCGGAGAGCGTCGCCTCGGACGCCGGGGCGACCCTGGTGCGCTTCCAGAAGTCGATCAGCGCGTCGCGGGCCGCGCCCCCGCCCGCCACGGCGGCGAGCAGTTCGAGGCGAGCGGCCCGGTCGGCCGGTTCGGCCTCCTCGACCGCGCGCAGCGAGGCCCGTCGCCAGGCCAGGTCCGCGAGCTGTACGTCGAGGGCGGCCCGCTCGGCGGCGACGACCTCCGCCACGGAGCGCTCGCCGACGAGCACGTTCCTGATGGACGGCAGGCCGAGGCCGAGCCCGCGCAGCCTTCTGACCAGATGGAGCCGCTCGACCGCCGACGGGTCGAACCTGCGGTGACCGCCCGTGCTGCGCACCGAGTCGACGATGCCCTCGTCGCAGTAGAAGCGAACGGTCCGCACCGGCACGCCGGTCCGTCGTGCCAGGTCGCCGATGCCGAGCGTGCCATCGAGTAAAGGCACTTGAACCTCCACTGGACTGGAGCTCCTACCGTACCGGCGTAGCCGCATGAGAGGAGATGTCGTGATGTCGTCGACGCTGCACACCGCACGGCTCGTGGAGGGCCTGCGGGAGCAGACCGGAGGGTTCATCCGCGCGGTCGCGGGAAAGCCCCAGGACACGCGGGTTCCGACCTGCCCGCAGTGGCCGCTGGGCACCCTCGTAGGGCATGTCGGCCAGGAGCACCGGTGGGCGGCCGAACTGGTGCGCAAGGGTGAACAGCTGCCGGTCCCCGACCCGTGGGAGGCCGATCCCGGCAACCCGGACGACTGGGCCGGGTGGCTGCGCGAGGGCGCCGACGACGTGATCCAGGCGCTCCGGGAGACCGGCGCGGACACCGTGGTGCAGACGTTTCTGGGGCCCCGGCCCGCGGTCTCCTGGCTGCGCAGGATGCTCAGCGACACCTGCGTCCACCACTACGACGCCGCGTACGCGACGGGCACCGCGTTCGAGGTCGCCGACGACCTCGCGGCCGAGGTGCTCAGCGAACACTTGGAGCTCCTCGCCGCACCGGCGTGGGAGACGCTCAGGCCCGCCGTCGCCGAACTGCGCGGCCACGGCGAACGGATCGGACTCCGGCCGCCTTCCGGAGCGGGCTGGGTGATCGCCCGCACACCCGACGGGGTGCGCTGGCAGCGCGGCCCCGTCGACGCCGACACGGTGGTCTCGGCCGCTGTGGCGGACCTCCTGCTGCTGGTGAACCGCCGCATCCCGCCGGAGGACGCCCGCGTGACGGTGACGGGCGACCGCGCCCTGCTGGACCACTGGCTGACCCACTCGGCACTGTGACCTGGGGCTAGGGGGGGGAGCCCCTGGAGCGGGGGAGGGATTTCGTTGAAAGGGACGAGAAGGAGGGGGTCTTGGTCTACACCAATCACGTCGATCCCAGTACCCTCATCCGTGGCCAGTAGCACACCATCCCCCACCCAGGTTGCGTGCTGGCACGGGCGACACCCCCCAGATCTGCCCCAAGCAGCCGGGTGACCTCCCCCTTCGCCGCCTCCAGGAGGATCACGGTGAACGTACGCACCAGAAGCTCGGCGATCGTCGGCGCCCTCTGCCTCGTCGCCTCCCTCGCCCTGACCACGGCATCCGCCGATGAACGCGCCGCCCCGGGGCAGGCCCCGAAGGTCGCGCTCACGAAGGTGGCCACGGCCCAGAACCCCATCGCCGGAACGGCCGGGCCCGGTGGCACGGTCTGGATAGCCGAACGCGCGGGCACCGTAAGGGTCCTGGACGCCAAGGGCCTCGGCAAGCCCGTCCTCGACATCTCGAAGGAGACCACCACCGACGGTGAGCGCGGCCTGCTGGGCATCGCGTTCGACAAGAGATTCGCGCACTTCTACATCTCGTTCACGAACCTCGAAGGCACCAGCGTCGTGGACGAGTTCGCCGTACGGCACGGCAGGATCCGGCCGGACACGCGGCGCACCGTCCTCACCCAGACGCAGCCGTACGCGAACCACAACGGCGGCGACATCAAGTTCGGCCCGGACGGCTACCTCTACATCGCCTTCGGCGACGGCGGCGCGGGCGGCGACCCGCACGGCAACGGGCAGAACCTCGACACCCTGCTCGGCAAGCTGCTGCGGATCGACCCGAGGGGCGGCAAGCCGTACGCGATCCCGCGGGACAACCCGTTCGTCAACGACCCGAAGGCGAGGGACGAGATCTGGTCGTACGGGCTGCGCAACCCGTGGCGCTTCTCCTTCGACGCGGGCACGGGCGACCTGCTGATCGGTGACGTCGGCCAGAGCGCCTGGGAGGAGATCGACTGGGCCCCGGCCAGGAGCAAGGGCGGCGAGAACTACGGCTGGTCGCAGATGGAGGGCACCCACCCGTTCCGCGGCGGCACGGAGCCCGCGAACCACGTGCCGCCGGTCCACGAGTACGACCGCAACGGCCTCGGCTGCTCGGTGACCGGCGGATTCGTCTACCGGGGCCGGGCCGTCCCGGCCCTGCGGGGGCAGTACGTCTACAGCGACTACTGCGACGGCACCCTGCGCACCCTGAGGATCGAGAACGGCAAGGTGACGGGCACGAGCGACCTCGGCGTCAACGGCGGCGAGGTCGTCTCGTTCGTGCAGAGCCGCAAGGGCGAGCTGTACGCGCTCGACATCGGCGGCAGCATCCACCGCATCGACCCGGCGTGATGCCCACAGCTCCGGGCGCACGCGGCGCGTAGCCGAGCGCCCCGGCTATCCGGGCCGGTGCTCCTCGGCCCTGCCGAGTGCCGCCAGGCGGGTCAGCGCGGGCAGTGCCGCGGCCAGCGCCTGGCGGTCCTCGGGGGCGAGCCGTTCGACGAGCGGGGCCAGGTGCCGGGTGCGGTCGTCGTGGCGGGACCGGCCGATGCGCCGGCCCGCCTCGGTGATGTGGACGAGGACGGCGCGCCCGTCGCTCGGGTCGGGGCGGCGCTCGACCAGGCCGTCGCGCTCCAGGCGGGTGATCAGCTGAGTGATGGCGGGTTGGGTGATCTGCTCGGTCCGCGTCAGCTCGGTCAGTCGCCGGGGGCTGCCGCCGAAGGCCAGGGTGTCGAGCACCGACAGGGTCGTGAAGGGGTGCTTCTCCAGGGTGGGCAGCCGGATGTAGAAGCGGTTGAAGTCCTCGACGGCCGCGGTGAAGGCGTCCACGTCCAGGTCGGGAGTGTGCGGGGCGGCGCTGCCCCGCGCGGCGTCGGCGTGCGAGTTGTGGTCCACGGCCGAAATATATCGCGCCCCTTATATAAGCTGCTTATGCTGTTGTGGCGGGTGCCTCGTGCCGTGACCTGTGGCGGGGCGCGCCCGCCGCTTCGGCACGTCGCGTCACGTCTTGGCGTACGACCAGGGACGCCGTCGCGCAGGAGCGCCCCGCGCAAGGACGACCAAGGAGAGACCATGACTGTCCGCATCGGCATCAACGGCTTCGGCCGGATCGGCCGCAACGTCTTCCGCGCGGCGGCGGCCCGCGGCGAGGACCTGGAGATCGTCGCGGTCAACGACCTCGGCGACGTGGCCACCATGGCCCATCTGCTCGCCCACGACTCCCTGCTCGGCCGCTTCCCCGGTGAGGTGACGGCGGAGCCCGGCGTGATCCGCGCCGGGGACACCGCCGTCCGGGTGCTGGCCGAACGCGACCCGGCCGCGCTGCCCTGGGGCGACCTCGGCGTGGACGTCGTCATCGAGTCCACCGGCGTCTTCACCGACGCCGCCAAGGCCCGCGCGCACGTCGACGGCGGCGCCAAGAAGGTCATCGTCGCGGCCCCGGCCAGCGGCGAGGACGTCACGGTCGTGCTCGGTGTGAACGACGACGCGTACGACCCGCTGCGCCACACGATCATCTCCAACGCCTCGTGCACCACCAACTGCCTGGGTGTCCTCGCCAAGGTGCTGCACGACGCCGTCGGCATCGAGTCCGGCATGATGACCACCGTCCACGCCTACACCCAGGACCAGAACCTCCAGGACGCCCCGCACAAGGACCTGCGCCGCGCCCGCGCCGCCGCCCTCAACGTCGTGCCGACCTCCAGCGGCGCGGCCAAGGCCATCGGCCTCGTCCTGCCCGAACTCCGCGGCCGACTCGACGCGTTCGCGCTCCGCGTGCCCGTGCCCAACGGCTCGGTCACCGACCTGACGGTCACCACCGCCCGCCGCACCACGGTGGAGGAGGTCAAGGCCGCGTACGCGGAGGCCGCGGCGGGCGCGTACAAGGGGCTGCTGAACTACACCGAGGCCCCGCTCGTCAGCACCGACATCGTCGGCGACCCCGCCTCGTGCGTCTTCGACGCCGAACTCACCCGGGTCGTCGGTCCGCAGGTGAAGGTCGTCGGCTGGTACGACAACGAGTGGGGGTACTCGAACCGGCTCATCGACCTGGCGCTCCTTGTGGGCGGCTCCCTTCCCGCGTGAGGAACTGCGTGGCGGCCAGTCGCCGGTAGAGGGCGTCGCCCGCCAGGAGCTCGGGGTGGGTGCCCACCGCACGGACCCGGCCCTCCTCCATGACGACGATCCGGTCCGCGGCGGCGACGGTGGACAGCCGGTGGGCGACCACCAGAACGGTCGTGGTGCGCGCCGCCTCGGCCACGGCGTCGCGCAGCGCGGCCTCGTTGGCGGCGTCGAGCTGGGACGTGGCCTCGTCCAGGAGCAGCAGCCGGGGCCGGCGCAGCAGGGCGCGCGCGATGGCGACCCGCTGCCGCTCACCGCCGGAGAGCCGGCCCCCGCGGTGCCCGACCGGGGTGTCGAGGCCTTGGGGGAGCCGCTGCACCAGGGCGTCGAGGCGGGTGCGGCGCACCACGTCGTCCACCTGGGCGTCGGTGGGGCACGGGACGCCGTAGACCAGGTTGTCGCGCAGGGTTCCGGCGAGGACGGGGGAGTCCTGCTCGACGTATCCGATGGCCGTGCGCAACCGCGCCAGCGGCCAGTGGCGGACGTCGACGCCGTCGACGAGGACCTGCCCGCCGTCGGGGTCGTGGAAGCGCTCGATCAGGGAGAAGACGGTGGTCTTGCCCGCTCCGGACGGTCCGACGAAGGCCGTCGTGCCACCGGCGGGCACGGTGAACGACACCTGGTGGTGGGCGGCCGCCCCGCCGTCGCGGTAGGCGAAGCACACCCGGTCGAAGGCCACGGCCGCGGGCCCCGCGCCCGCCCGGGGCGGCACGGCGGCGCCGGGGCGGGCGTCCACGGCCTCGGTGGCCATCGTCTCGACCTCGTGGATGCGCGCGGCCGCCGCCGCGCCCATCTGGAACTGGCCCACGGCCTCGGCCAGTTGACCAACGCGCGGGGCCAGCGAGAAGAGGTACAGCAGGAAGGCGACCAGTGTCGCGACCGGGACGGCGCCGGAGGCCACCCGTGCGCCGCCGACCCCCAGCACGACCAGGAACGACAGCTGGACGGCCAGGGCGGAGGCGGTGGCCGCCGTGGACTGCCAGACCGCGGCGCTGACCCCGGTCCGCCGCGCGCGCTCCGCCACCGCGCGCAGACGGTGGCTCTCCTGTTGCTCGGTGCCCGCGGCCTTCACCGTACGGAAGGCCCCCAGGGCGCGTTCGAGGCCGGACCCCAGGGCGCCGACGGCCTCCTGGGTCCGGCGGGTGGCGCGGCCGATGCGGGGGGCCACCACGCCGACCGCGAGCCCGACCAGGGCGATCACCAGCAGCGTCACGCCGAGCAGCACGAGGTCGAGCAGGCCCATCAGGACGAGGGTGGCGAAGGTGAGGACGGTTCCGGTGACGGCGGCGACCGTTCCCTCGACGGCGATCTGGCGCAGCAGCGTCGTGTCGGACGTGGCCCGGGCGATCAGATCGCCCGGCTCATGACGCTCCCACTCCGGTACGCGCAGCCGCAGCAGACGGTCCGTCAGCCGCTGGCGCGTGCCGCACAGGACGGCCTCGGCGCCGCGTTCGAGGACGTAGTAGCCCACGCCGACGACGAGCGCGCCGCACAGCACGAGCACGCCGAGGAGCACCAGCGGCCCGGCCGTGGAGTGGCCCTGCGCGAGCCCGTCCACCAGCCACTTGGCCGCCAGCGGCTGGAGCAGCGCGAGCCCGCCGCCCACGAGGTTGAGCGCGGTGCCGGTGGCGAGGGCGGCCCGCTGGGGGCGCAGCGTGCGCAGCAGGGCCCGGCGGCCGGTGCGCGCGGGGGCCGCCGGTGCTCCGGGACCCGGGGGCACGCCGTCTACTCCACGGTGAAGAAGCGCTGGAAGTAGTCGCGGGGGCAGCCCTCGCCCACGAGGACGCCCTCGGCCTCCACCCAGGCGTGCGCCGCGAAGGGCGGGCGGGCGCGCACCCCCACGCACCACGTGGGCCACTGGCCGCGCATCCGGCACAGCAGGACCGTGGCCAACGACCGCGGCAGACAGCCCTTCTGGCCCGCGCAGGAGAGGCTGACGGTGACCACCGTGGTGCGCGCGGCCTCGGCCTCGGCAGCCGTCGCGGGCCGGGCGCCGCGGCGCAGCAGGGTCAGCAGCGAGCGGATGCGGCCGGGCGGCTGGGCGGCCAGCAGATGGGCCAGCACCACCGCGCAGCGAGTGGCGAGCCGACCGGGCAGCGGGACGGAGCGCGGGTCGTGGGGAACCGCTTCGGACAGGGTCATGCGTCCTCGCCCTCCAGGCTCACAAGGCGCGCCGAACGCAACTCGTCGACGATGCGGGCGACGTCCTCCGCGGCGGCCTCGGCGGTCACGTCGTACTCCCCGGTCAGGGCCCGGACCGCGGCCTCGGTGCCGCGGCCCTGGACGAGGCAGCGCAGGACGCAGGCGGCGGTGGGGTTGAGGGTCCAGTAGTCGCCGCTGCGCTGGTCGAGCAGCGCGGCACCGTACTCGGTCTCGGTCAGCAGGACGGTGGGCCGCAGTGCGAGCGCCATGTCTCACTCCTCGGGCGTGCGGATGAACCGCGGACGGTGGTGGTCGTACGGGTCGTGCGCGCCGGACGGTCAGGGACCGGCGGGGGCGGGCGCCGTCCGCCGGGAGCGCAGCCACACCTCGCAGGCCACGGTCGGGTGCAGCAGGCCGCTCTCCAGCTCCGCCGACAGTGGCCGGGCACACCAGGCGCGCAGGACCCGGGCGTCGATCAGGCCGAGCCGCGCCAGGCGGGACTGGTCGCACAGCGCGAGGAGACCGGCCCGGTGCGCCCGCAGACCGGCCTCCTCCTCGAAGGTGGCGTTGGCCTTGGTGGCGCGGGCGCGCACGGATTCGGGCACGGTGCCGCGCATCGCCTCCACGATCAGCGGCTTGTAGCGCCAGGGCGTGATGCGCTCCCGCGGCGCCACGGCAAGGCAGGCCTCGACGACCTGGTCGTCGTAGTAGGGCGCGGCGAAGGTCACGCCGTGGGCCGCGGAGATCTGGTCGATGTACCGGGCGGTCCGGGACAAGGAGGCCATCGCGGCCAGTTCGCGGTGCTCGCCGTGCCCGCGGCCGAGCGGCCGGGCCGACGGCGCCTGGGCGAAGAGGAGTTCGCGTACGGCATCGACCGCGTCGGGCGTCGCCCAGGGCGGCATGCGCGGCGGCACGGCCCAGTCGAGCAGCGGTTCGTCCACGGCGGGCGGCGGATCGGTGAGGTGGTCGGCGACGCGGCGCAGCCAGGAGCCGTAGCCGCGCCGGTCGCCCAGGGCGCGCAGCACCCGCCGCCGGGGCCAGCGGTACTTCGCGGTGTAGCCGCGCAGCTGGCGGAGCGCGACGGCCGGATGCCCGGGCAGCAGGGCGTGCAGCCGGGCGGGGGTCCCGGCGAGGAGTTCGTCCCCGCCGAGGCCGCTCAGATGCAGCCCGGACCCGCGTGCGGCGGCCAGCTCCAGCAGGCACATGCGCCGGTTGCGGTCCACGGTGATCGGGCTGGGGCCGTCCAGGACGTCGTCGAGCGCGTCCAGGCCGTCGTACGTCATCGGCACCGCCTCGGCGGGTACGACGTGGTGCTCGACGGGGCCGCCCCCGTCGACGGCCACGACGGCGCCGAGGGCGTCGATGGTGCGCCGGGCCCAGTGCACGTCGTCGCCGAGCGCGTCGTGCTGGGCCACGGTGTAGGCGACGACGGGCGTCCCGGAGCGGACGGCGGTGCAGCACACGGCGGTGGAGTCGAGGCCTCCCAGGTCGGCCGTCACCAGGTCGCGGCCGCGTGTACGGACGCGCACGGCGGCGCCGAGCGCGTCCCGCAGGGCGGCGGCCCCCACGGAGAGGGGCACCTCGCCCTCGGGCGGGGACCACCAACGGGTCTCGCGCGCCGCTCCGCAGGGGGGCAGGGTCAGGCTGTGGCCGCCCGCGACCGTGTGCACGCCGCGCCACAGGGGCTGCCCGGACAGCGGGTGCAGCATGTCGGGGGTGAGCAGCTCCACCGCGAGGCGCCGCTCGTCGAGCGGGGCGCCGATCAGGTCCGCCAGGACATCGGCGCGGTCGCAGGCGAGCGTCACCGCGTCGCCCGCGGCGCCGGTCCTGGCGTGGTGGACGCGGCGTACGCCGATGGCGCCGCACCGCACGCGTACCTGTCCGGCGACGGAGCTCACCAGGTGGAAGCTGCCCGGCCAGGCGGCGGCGCGGCGGTCGAGCGCGGCGGGGGACTCCGCGACGGCCGCCGCCCGGGCGGCCTCCCCGGGCGACACGGCGTGGTCACCGATCACCACGATCCGCGCCCGGCCCCGGCCCCCGCACGTCGCGGTGCCCGGTGCCCAGCGGCCGATCAGCCACGGCCGTCCGGAGGGATGGTGCAGTCGGCGCGTGGCGTGGGGGAGGGCGGCGCGTGCGGCGGGGGCCGCGGCGTCGGTGTCGGGCAGGACGAGGAACCAGGCGGGTGCCGCCCGGAGAGAGAACAGCGAGTCCACGGCATACCCCTTTGCGGGTCGCACGGACCGCCGGTGAGCGGCGGTCCGTGCGACGGATGGGCGGGGGCGGAAGGGCCGGGTGGCGGCCTGGGGCCACCACCCGGCTTCGGGTCGACCGCAACGCCGACCGGATCAGATCAGAGGAGCTGCTTGAGACCGAGAAGGTCCTTCGGACCCCTGATTCCCGCGCCGGTCACCTTGCGGAAGCCGCCGGCCTTGGCCAGTGTGGGGCGTTCGTAGGTGCGCATGAGAGTCTTCCCTCCTGCTCGCTCTTTTTCGGGGACGGACGTGCCGCAGGTCACCTGCCATGGAAATTCTGAAGGGAATTGAGCGGCGCCTGTGCATTTCCTCCGACTTGCCGCATGTACTTCTGCGCGTCAGGGAGATGCATAGATTCAGGAATTCCGGATCCGTTTGCTCCGGTCCGCGCGGATCTTACTCCACCGGAGAAGTGTGCCGGGCTCCGTGAATTCCTGTCCCGAATTTCCGGTGCCCTACGTTAGGGAGAGGGCCACTTCATCACAATGGGTCGCGCAGGGTGCCGCGTTGCACTCCGCCGGGCGTGCGCCCTGAGCCGCCGGAGTGCGCTCCCGCGTGCGCACTGCCGGTGGCGGAGGTGCGGAAAACACCGACAGGGCCTTGTTGTTACTCGAAGTCGCAGCCCGGGTTGGGCGCGTCCTGCGAGAAGGGCGCACCGTGCGGCAGTACGTAGAGGACCTGGAGCACGAGGTCGGTGGTGCCGAGGTTCCGGCCGAGGTGCACGTGGTCGGCGCCCGGCGGTTCCTGGAGAGTGCTGCCCTCGGGGTGCACCCCGCTGGAGGCGCAGGTGGCGTCGAAGTGACTGAGGGTTCCCTGCTTGACGCGGGCGTACAGCGTGCCGTCGTGGTAGTGCCATCCCGTGGCCTGACCGGGCGGGACGGTGGTCAACAGTGTGGTTCCCCTGGGGTACTTGAGTCCGCCGAACCGGTCACGGCATCGAACGAGAGCCACCGGCGCCCTGCACGCGCGCGGAGCCGCCCGGGGGCAAGGGCGGCTCCGCGCAGGCGGGCGTCCCAGCCGAACCGGCCGGGCTTGTAGCCCCCGGCGGGCTGCTGGTTGATGCTGTTGTACGCGTCGCCGTAGTGCTGGTTCACCAGTACTGACCGGACTGACCCGGTCAGTTGTGACGGGGCGAGGTGGGTGACCTGTGCCACACGCGGCGCGGTCCGTCGGAGGGCGCGCAGGGCGTCACCCCGCGGCGTGCTCAACGCGCCATGTACCGGTCGAGTTCGCGCGCCCGCTCGCGCAGCCGGGCCGACCACTCCTCGTCCTCCAACTCCGCCGCGACACCGGCCCGTTCGGCCAGGGCGAGCACCGTGGCGAGGAACCCGTCCGTCAGGGCGAGGACGACGGCGTGATGGGTTCTGCGGTGGTGGGCCACCAAGGCGTTGACGAAGTCGCCGAACACGTCGGGGTCGATGTGTGACTCGTCGTTCTCCATCGGGCCGACGCCGGAGGGCACGCCGAGCTCCGCCTCGAAGACCTCCACCTGGCGCAGGAACAGCCGCGCCGCTCCGCCGGAGGGGTTCCACAGCGTCTCGTCGCCCATCTCGAAGTACTGGCTCACCTGGGGCCTTTCGGATCGGGTGGCAGGCAGCGGGATCAACGGCCAAGATCGTACGACGTACCGCGACCCAGCGTGATCAAACCTCGGAACTTCGCCCCGGAAAGCCAAGTTCTCACGACCAAGCCGTCACTGTCTGTAGTGAGCGGTCGTTCTCGCTGCGAGGAGTCGGTCGGCGAGCGTGGGGGTGCGCACCCCGCGCCGGAACTCCTCGCGCCTGTCCGGAATGTGCGGGTGCCGTTCGCCGCGTCAGTAGCATTTCCCGGTAGCTGTACGAGGACGCGCCGTTACCGGGCACGGGGGACTGGAGGACTGGTGGACGCGCGGAACACACGAGCCGACGTCATCGCGTCGGGGCACGGGCACGCGGTCGCGTCGCAGTCGACGCGTCAGCTGCGAGCCACCGGGATCGGGGCGGTGGCCGTCCTGCTGTGGGCGTCGCTGGCCCTGGTCACCACGCTGACCGGGCGGATCCCGCCGTTCCAGCTCACCGCCATGGCCTTCCTGGTCGGCGGACTCCTCGGGCTGCGCCGCCGGCCGTCCGCGGCGGCGCCGGGCTCGCCCGCGGGCTGCCCGGCGGCGCCTGGGCACTCGGCATCGGTGGCCTGTTCGGCTACCACTTCTTCTACTTCCTGGCCCTGCGCAACGCCCCGGCGGTCGACGCGGGACTCATCGCCTATCTGTGGCCGCTGCTCATCGTCGTGTTCTCCGCGGCCCTGCCCGGTGAGCGGCTGCGCTGGTGGCACACGGCGGGCGCGGTGCTCGGGCTCGGCGGCACCTTCCTGCTCGTCACCGGCGGCGAGGGAGTGCACCTACGGGGTGAGTACCTGCTCGGGTACACCGCGGCCGCCGTCTGCGCGGTGGTGTGGTCGGCGTACTCGGTCGCCAACCGCCGGTATCCGCAGGTCCCCACGGACATGGTCGCCTTCTTCTGCCTGGCCACGGCGGCCCTCGCGGCCGTCTGCCACCTGGTGTTCGAGGACACGGTCCGGCCCGACGGATGGCAGTGGCTCGCCGTGCTCGCCCTGGGCCTCGGCCCGGTCGGCGGCGCCTTCTACGTCTGGGACCACGGCACCAAGCACGGCGACATCCAACTCCTCGGCACCTTCTCCTACTTCGCTCCGCTGCTGTCCACCGCCCTCCTCGTCGCCACCGGCCGCGCGGACGCGAGCTGGCCCGTCGCCGCCGCCAGCGTGCTGATCGCCGGTGGTGCCACACTGGCCTCGGCGGACGCCGTGCGGGCGGCGCGCAGGCGGGGCCGTGCCGGGCCCAGCCGCCCGCGAAGGGGCTGAGCCCGGCCGGGTCAGGCGTCCACCGGCCAGGTGCCCCGGCGGACCATCTCCACGACCTTGTCGGCGCCGTTGGCCCGGACGAGCAGCTCCAGACGCGCGCGCTCGATGTCCTCCGCGCTCCACTTGTCGGTGGCCATGGTCCCCTTCTCGTGCGACCAGCCGTTGTCGTAGTGGCGTACGACGTAGTCCTTCTGGAAGTCCCACATCTTCGTGCCCGGCAGCGGAGTGACGATGAAGGGGTTGGCGTACGCCATGCCGTGGCCCATGAGCGTGACCGCGTAGTCGATGGTCTTCTCGATCTGCTCCAGCGACTCGATGTACGGCTCGTCCCCGGGCCGCTCGGGCGGGTTGACGAACCCGAGCATGAAGCCGCCGGTGACCTGGATGCCGTACTCGGTGAACATCTCCACGATTTCCCCGGTGGCCTTCTGGAAGGCGTTGAGCCGGGGCTTGCCCGACTCGACGAGGCTGTCCTCGTTGGCGCTCTCCACCGCGAGGTAGACGCTGTAGCAGCCGCCGTCGGCCATGGCCTTGATCAGGTCCCGGCAGGTGAGCCCGGCCCGCATCGCCGCGAGGACGTTGCGGAAGTTGGGGTTGCGCCGCTCGGCCTCGTCCATGCCGTCCGCGAACTCGGCGCCCAGGTGCAGCAGTACGAGGTTGAACAGGCTCAGGCCGCCCTCCTCGACCCACGGCAGGTCGTGCTTGCGCAACAGCTTGAAGGTCTCCATCGCGTACAGCGGGTCGTGCAGCAAGTGGTCGTCCTCGATGAGGACTTCGGTCACGCCGTGCTTGCGTATCTCGGCCAGGTGCAGATCGAACCAGTCGGTCCCGAGCGCCCGCCACGGCCCGTTCACCATCGGGATGTAGCAGAAGTCGCAGCCCACGTTGCAGCCGATGGTCGAGAAGATCTGCGCCCAGGAGCCCCGGTCGCGCACCCGCTTGCCCGAGGAGTGGTAGGCCTGCTCGTACTGGCGCATGTCCAGCATGCCGAAGTCGGGCAGCGGCATCATGCCGAGCCGCTGGTCGAGCCCCTGGCGCTTGGGCAGGATCCGCATGTACGGCGACATGGCGGTCGTCCGCACGACGGTCCCGTCGGCGCGCCGGTAGGCGACGCCCGGCACGGCGTCGACGTCACCCTCCGGCTCGGTCAGCGCCTGGAGGAGCGCGGTGAAGGTCTGGTCCGCCTCGTTGATGACCACGTAGTCGAAGGGGGAGTCCGGCACGGCGTACTGCCAGTCGCCGCTGGGGTGCGCGCCGCCGGTGACGGTCACGATCTCCGGGGAGATGTCCTTGATCAGGTCGGCGAGGGCGCGCGCGTTGCCCCACTGGACGGTGTAGATGCACTGGACGCCGACGACATCGGGGTCGAACTCCTCGATGACGGCCCGCAGTTGCGCGTCGTCGAGGCCGTAGCGCACCAAGGTGCTGCCGCCCCCGAGGTCCACGAGCCGGCGCTCCTGCTCCCACCCGGCGAAGGGCGAGTCGACGATGCGGACGTCGAAGCCGGAGAGCCGGGCGTTCGCCGCGATGCGCAGCAGGCCGATCGGTGTGCCCGCCCGCTTCATGACCTCGAACGTGTCCAGGCCGAGCGTCCGGAAGCTGCTCCGTTGCGGGGAGGGCTCCACGACGCGGGTGTACGAGGGGACGAGGAGGAGCACGCGGGGCGATTCCCCGCGGGCGCGCCGCCGGGTGCCGGTCTTCGACGTACGCAGGGAGGGTCTGCCCAGGTGCCGCAGGGCGGCGCGTTCGGGCGCACTGGAGAACTTGATGGACGGGTTCTCTATGAGCACGGGCGCATGGGCATCGGTTCGCGTCATGAGCGCTCCATCTGTCCGCAGGATGATGTCACCGGTGAGTTCGCTTGATCCGTCCGATCGACGTGATCGCTTGATCCGCTTTCTCGGCCTGGCCGCCGCTGGATCTTTCCGCTGGATCTTCCACTTGCTGTCCGCTTGAACTGTCCGATTCGAACGGAGAATTTGTTCAGATCGTGACCGTCTCCTCACCGTGAGGACAGGGTTCCGCGGCGAATGGCGTGAATCAGCGCATGTGGCTCTGTTCCATTGATCTGCGAGGATCTGATGACCCGGAAGAAACGACCCAGGGAGACCCCGTTGCCCCTCGCCCCTCCCGTTGCCTCCCGCCTCGGCCGGCTGCTCGCCGTCGGCGGTACTGCCGCCGTGCTGGTCCTCGGAGGGGGCGCCGCCGTCGCTGCGCCCGCGCCCGCAGGGTGGACGGCATCCGCCGTCGATGCCGGGGCGCACTCCGGCCCGTACGGTCAACTCCGCGCCGTCGCCGCGCTCTCCGCCGACCGCCTCGCCACCGCCGACCTCGTTGCCGCGGCCAAGTACGGCACCGGCAGCCCCATCGACGACCCCGCCCGTGAGCAGCAGGTCCTGGACGCCGTGGCCCGACAGGCGGGGGAAGCGGGCGGGGACCCGGAGACGACCGTGCGCGTCTTCCGCGATCAGATCGAGGCGAACAAGCTCGTCCAGCGCGCCCTGCACCGCAAGTGGGACGCCGACCCCTCGTCCGCACCCGCCGAGCGGCCCGACCTCGGCAAGGTCCGCGAGGAGATCAACCGCGTCAACGGGGAACTCGTGCGTGCCCTCGCCGCGTCGACGCCCGCGCGCACCGCCCCGTACTGCGGCGGGCTGCTGACGGCAGCCGCCCTGCACGTACGGCACGAGAAGGGTCTTGACCCCTTGCACGCGACAGCGTTGCGGAGAGCCTTGCCGTCCGTGTGCGGATAAGCAAGCGGTGGCGAGAAGTCACCCCTGAATGGATGCACGTCGGCATACACCTCCCCCAGCACGTACGGAAAATGCGACCCTGAGGGATCAGCCGTTGTGAGGCCGGTGTGAGCCGAGCGTGGGGGAGTGTGCATGGGCGAAGTCTGGGTTGACGCGGGAGACGCGGCAGGGGCGGGTGCGCTCGCCGGATGGTTGCGGCGCGACCCCGGAATGGCGCGGTCGGGCATCGAGATCGAGTCCGGGGGGACCGTCCCTCCCGAACCGTCCGGCGCGGACGGCGCGATGGGCGCCGTGGAGATGGTCACCGCCGTCTTCGACAGCACGGTCGGCGTCCTCTCGCTGCTCGTGGCCGTCGCCGCCTGGCGCCGCCCGCGCGGCGCCAAGCCACCCCTGGTGCGGGTCATCGAGGACGACGGAACGGTGGTGGAGGGAACCGCCCAGGAAGTGCTCGACACCGTACGGGCGCGCCGCGAGCACCAGCAGTCCGAAGCATGACCGTGCGCCTGTCGGCCCACACGTCCTCCCGTGCGGTCCTGATCGGGGTGCACGCCTACGCCGAGGAAGCCGGGCTGTCCCCTTTACCCGCGGTGCAGCGCAACATCAGCGCGCTCCGGGAGGTCCTGTGCGACGAGGTCGGCTGGGGCCTGTCGTCCGCCAGCTGCCGCGTCCTCGGCCCCGAGGCCACCGGCGGTGACGTCATGCGGGCCATCGACGAGGCGGTGCGCGCGGCGAGCGACACCCTCTTCGTCTACTATGCCGGGCACGGCCTGCTCCACCCCGACCGGCCGACCGAACTCCACCTGGCCCTGCACGACTCCAACGAGCGGCAGATGTGGCGGTCGCTGCCGTACGCCTACATCCGCGACGAGGTGCGTGCGGCCCACCGCCAGCGCCAGCTGAAGTGCGCCGTGGTGCTCGACTGCTGCTTCAGTGGCGCGGCCGTCGAGGGAGGCATGAGCCACCCCGAAGCGCTCCTGAAGCAGGCCGCCGACATCGACGGCGTCTGCGTGCTCACCTCGAGCGCCGCCACCGAACTCGCCTACGCGCCGCCCGGCGACGAGCTGTCCGCCTTCACCGGCGCCCTGGTCGACCTGGTCCGGACAGGAGTGCCCGAGGCCGGGCCCGTACTCGACTTCGGCACGCTCCACGCGCGGTTGCACCAGCGCCTGAGCGCGCGGCAGCACCCCCAGCACCCCCAGCTCGGCACCCACAACTCCGGCGAGCGGATCGCCGTCTTCCGCAATCGCGCCTACGTCGAGCAGGCACCGGCCGAGGAGCACCGGAACGCGGCGGCGCCGCAGCCGCCCCCGGCGGAGCGCCTGTTCGGTCGCGACCGGGAGCTGCGGGAGCTCGCCGAGGACGCCGCCAAGGGGCCCGGGCTCCTCGTCATCCACGGGCCGCCGGGCGTGGGCAAGTCGGCCCTGGCCGCCGAGCTCCACCAGCGGCTCACCGGCCGCAGCCCGGGGCACGCCGAGGCCGGTTTCCCCGTCGTCCTCCTGGACGACGTCACGGACGCCGCCGAAGTGGCCCGGGCGGTCGAGGCCTCTCCCGACGCGCTCGTCGTGGTCACGAGCCGCGCCTCGCTCACCGAGGCGAGGCCCGGCACCCGCCGCTATCCGCTCGCTCCGCTCGCCCTGGAGGACGCGGTCGAGATGATGCGGCACCTGTGCGGGCTGACCGGACACGACACCGAACTCGCCGAGATGGCCCGGATGCTGAGCTGCTTCCCGCTCGCCCTGTACTCCGTCGCCGCCCGGCTGCGCCGCACGCCGCCCGACCTCATGCTGGACGCCATGCGCGAGTCGGACCGGCCGCTGCAGCACCTGCGCTGGGACGACGACCGCGTCCGTGCCGCGTACACCATGTCGTACGAGGCGCTCGACGAACGGCAGCGGCACGTCCTGCACGCCTGTGTCAGCCACCCCGGGCCGGACTTCGACCGGCACTCGGCGGCGGCCCTGAGCCGGATGCCGCCCGGGATCTGCGGGCTGATGCTGGAGGAGCTCGTCGACGCGGGGCTGCTCCAGCGCAGCGACGGGCGCTACGCGTTCCACGCCCTCTACCGCAGCTACTCGCAGACCAGCGCCGCGGAGCAGGCCCTGTGCCGCACCTGGCTCTACCTGCACCTGCGGCGGCGCCTCAAGGTCACGCGCGAGGGCGGCGCCGACCGGGGCTGGCGTGTCGCGGCCCTGCCCGAGCTGCGCGCGGCCGCGCGGGCGGCGCGCCGGGACCGGTGGACCGTGGCGACCGAGCTGAGCTGCGAGGTGGCCGACGCCCTCCGCGAGGAGCGGTGCCTCGACGAGGCCCGGGAGGAGGCCGAGGCCGCCTACCGCTACGCGGCGGGCCGCGCCGACGGCCGGGGCATCGCCCGGGCGCGGGGCTGTCTGGCCCTCTTGGGCGGTGAGCACGGGCCCGGTGACCAGCGGCAGCGCGCCCGCGAAGTCGCCGCCGTGCGGCAAGAGGTGACGGCCGAACTGCGCCGGGCGGCCGCCACCGCGCGGCAGCGGCCGGGCGGCACGGCGGACCCGGCCGATCTCGGCCATCAGTTGATGAACCTCGCCGAGCGGGCCCTGGTCTCCGGGCTCGTCGACGACGCGATGCGGTTCCAGGCCGAGGCCCACGCCTGCTTCGAGGAGGCGGGCGACGACAAGCTCCTGGCCGAGTGCCTCGTCGGGCAGGCGGCGCTGCACACGTTCGCCGGGCGGTTCCCGGCCGCGGCGGGCCTGGCCGACCAGGCCGCCGGACTCCTTGCCGCCCAGAGCGACAAGGAGGGCGCTGCCCACGCCCACGCCTCGGCGGCGGAGGCGCTGCGCAAGGCGGGCGACCTCCCGGCGGCCGCCCAGCACGCCTATCGCGCGCTCACCCAGTTCCAGACGGCCGGTGACCCGGCGAGCCTCAACTACGCCTACCGCCTGGCCGCGAAGATCGAATGGGCGCGGCAGAACCACGCGCTGGCCCGGGACCTCCTGGACAAGGCCCGCGAGCTGCCCCGCTACCCCGGCGCCGCCGAGGAGGGCCCGTCCACCCAGGCCATCGCCCACCCCTCGCGGGCCGCGCGGGCAGAGCGGCAGGGGGAGAGCGGCGCGGCCCCCTGGACGCGGACGGCATCGGGCCCGGAGCCCGGTCAGGGCGACCGTTGCCGTACGGGGTGACCTTCGGCGGAGCCTGGTAACGCGGGTAACGCGGGTGGTGCGTGCGGCGCAGTACCACATGTAATACACCTGACACACCTGACACACCTGACACCTGTGCCGTACAAGGTACTCGTGCCGCACAAGGCGCTTGAGTGCACGCAACGCCCGTAGGGAAAGCCGGATCTTCCCTTCCTCAATGACCTAAGGACGGCCCGCATGGCCAACAGTGCTCTTCTGGTGATGGACGTTCAGCGAGACGTGGTGGACATCGCGCACGGCAGAGGCGAGTTCGCCGTCGGCGCGTACGACGGAGGGGCGGGTGACAGCTCGGAGTACCTCTCCCGCCTGGGCAAGGCGATCGACGGCGCCCGAGCCGCGGGCATCCCTGTCATCTACGTCGTGATGGGCCTGCGCGCGGACAAGGCGGAGGTGAGCCCGCGCAACAAGACAGTCACCACGGTCGCGCAGGCAGGCCTCTTCACGGAAGGCAACCCCGGCAACGAGATCCACCCGGACATCGCACCCCAGGAGGGCGACGTCGTCGTCACGAAGCGGCGCGGCAGCGCCTTCTCGGGCAGCGACCTCGACCTGGTCCTCCGCGCCCGCGACATCGACAGCCTCGTCCTCACCGGCATCGCCACCAGCGGCGTCGTCCTCCACACCGTCTGCGGAGGCAACGACCTGGACCTCGACCTCACCGTCCTCAGCGACGCCTGCCTCGACCTCGACCCCGAAGTACACCGCTTCCTCACGGAGAAACTGTTCCCGCAGTGGTTCGACGTGCTCACGGCAGAGGAATGGATCACGGCGATCGCCTCGTGAGGAGGCCGCCCACGAGGCCGAGCTGAAGGGGCTTCCCCGGCAGGACCGTGCCCGCGCCCGGGGCGACGACAAGGACTCCGGCGTGGGCCGGTCCGGATCGGCCGAGTGGGCGGGGTCGGCGCGAGCGGACGTAGCATGCCCCGAATGACGACGACTTCGGCATCTTCGGTCCCGGTCTCGGCCGACGAGGCATTGCGGCCGTTCCGCATTGACGTACCCCAGAGCGATCTCGACGATCTGTACGGGCGACTCGATCGCACCCGGTGGCCGGACGAGCTCCCGGGGGTGGGCTGGGACTACGGCGCTCCGCGCGGCTACCTCCAGGAGCTGGCGCACTACTGGCGGCACACGTACGACTGGCGGGCGGCCGAGGCGGAGCTGAACCAGTGGCCGCAGTTCACCACCACGATCGACGGCGCGAACGTCCACTTCGCGCACATCCGGTCGCCCGAGCCGGACGCGACGCCGCTGCTCATGACGCACGGCTGGCCCGGCTCGATCGTCGAGTTCGCCGACGTCATCGGCCCGCTGACCCGGCCCCGAGACCACGACGCCCCCGACGCGGAGGCCTTCCACCTGGTGCTCCCCAGCATCCCGGGCTTCGGCTTCTCCGGGCCCACGGCGCAGACCGGCTGGGAGCTCAAGCGCGTGGCCGCCGCGTTCGCCGCGCTGATGGAGCGCCTCGGATACGTGCGCTACGGCGTCCAGGGCGGCGACTGGGGAGCGGCCGTCTCCAGGGAGCTCGGCCGCACCCGGCCGGAGCGGGTGGCGGGCGTCCATCTGAATCTGCTGCCGAACGCGTTCCAGGCCACGGCACCCACCCCGCAGGAGCTCGCCGCGCTCGACCCGGCGGAGCGGGAGCGCGCCGCGGCCTCCTGGGCCCGCTTCCAGGCGTGGAGCCGCGACCGTCAGGGATACGCCGACATCCAGGCCACCCGGCCGCAGACGCTCGCGTACGGCCTCACCGACTCCCCGGTGGGGCAACTGGCCTGGATCGTCGAGAAGTTCAAGGAGTGGACGGACTCCGAGCACCGGCCCGAGGACGCGGTCGACCGCGACCGGATGCTCACCAACGTGATGCTGTACTGGCTCACGGGCACGGCCGGTTCGTCCGCCCGCATCTACTACGAGCGGGCCCACGCGGACTACTGGGGCGCCCCGCCCGAGCCGTCGACCACACCGACCGCGCTCGCGGTCTTCCCGCACGACAACTTCATCCCCCTGCGGCACATCGCGGACCGCACCAACAACGTCGTGCAGTGGACGGAGTACGACCGGGGCGGTCACTTCCCGGCACTGGAACAGCCCGCGCTCCTCGTCGACGACGTCCGGAGATTCTTCCGGAGCCTGCGGGACTAGAGCCCGGCTCCCCGGACCGGCAGCCGAGTGGGCGGTCAGGTGCGCTCGTGGAGGGTGACGTGGTAGCCGTCGGGGTCGGCGAAGGTGAAGGTGCGGCCGAAGGGGCCGTCGATCGGCGCGGAGACGACGGTGCGGCCGTCGGCGACGAGAGCGTCGTGGATGGCCTGGACGCCGGTGGCGTGGAGCCAGATCGTGACACCGATGCCGGGCTGGGGAACGGAGGCGAGATCCGTGCCGGGAAGGACCTCGCGGAGTGACGTCACTGGGCTACCTGCTGAAAGAGGCGTCGAGCGTCCTGCGCTCGGCCATGGAGGAGGTGCTGCGGCCGCTAGCCCGTTCCCCGGCGCCCGTCTCGTCGCGCCGGGACAGGAGCGCGGGTGCCGAACGTCCTCAGCGGTCCGCCGGGCGATCCGGCGGCCGTTCTTCGCCGAGGGTCAGGTCAGCAGCCGTGCGAGCGCGGCCATTTCGGTCTCCGGATCCATGACGGGCTGGATCACCAGCTCGTCGACCCCCGCCTTCGCCAGTGCGTCGATCCGCTCGGTGATCTCGTCCCTGGTGCCGATCAGGCCGAACGTGTCCACCAGGGAGGGCACGATGAGCTCGCGGTCCTCGGGGGCGAGCGGCCCCAGGTAGTTGCGGTAGAGGGCCTGGTGACGCCGGGGGTCGGTGGGGGTGGTGCCGCGCGACTGGAGCAGACGGTCGACCGCCGCTGCCTCTTCCGGAGCGAGGCCCGCGCGGAAGGCGGGGCTCTCCGCGCCGAGGATCAGTGCGCTCAGCGCGATGTGCCCGATCGCGTCCTTGACCGCGTCGCCGTAGCGGTCCTCGCCGTCGGCGAGGACGTACAGGGAGGACATGAGATACGAACGGGCCTTCCCGGCGCTGCCCGCGTCCCCCGCCGCCGCCCGCCGGGCCTGGCCGAGGGCGGACCAGGCCGCGGGGTCGTGCAGCGCGAAGGAGATCACTCCCGCGCCGAGCCGACCGGCGACCGCGGCGGCCTTCGGGCCGAACGCGGCCACGACGAACTCCACCGGAGCCTCGGTGTCGACGTACGGCCCGACGTGCAGGAACCGCACCCTGCTCGACCGGGTCCCCTCGCGGTAGTCCGACTCGCGGCCCGCGGTGAGATCTTGCAGGGCGGCCGTGAACGACTCCAGCTCCGCCATCCTGGTGGGCCACATGCCGAGCGTACGACGCGCCGTGTTGCCGGTGCCGACCCCGCAGACGACGCGGCCGGGGGCGAGGGCGTTGAGGCTGGCGACGGCCGCCGCCGCGGCGGGCGCGGAACGCAGTGCCGGTGAGGTGACACCGATGCCGAGCCTGATCCGGCGGGTGGCCTTGGCGCAGAGGGCGAGGCTCACGAACGGGTCGCCATGGACCATCGGCGTGTCGTACACCCAGAAACTGTCGAAGCCGAGTTCCTCCGCGCGGGCGGCCAGGTGTTCCACACCCGGCCCTGCTGTCATGACGATGCCGGTGCGCATGGCGACTCTCCTCGCCGTCGAGTGAGGTGGCTGACGTGGCCTTCCCCTCCCGGCCCGCTTCCACACATCGCGCGCCCGGACACGGCCCGCACCCGCCGACCGGGGAGACGCCTCCGAGCGGTGCTGCTTGACCTTGACACCGTGGCAAGGTCTTCACTGCTCGTCCAGGAGGTGGTCTCGATGACGGTCACGAGGCAGGACGCGGACGGGATGCGCGCGGTTCGGGGGCTGGAGGACGGTCGGGCGTCCGTGCGGCTGCGGGCCGCGTTGGAGGTGGGGACGGCGCCCGACCCCCGCTTGGTGGACCAGGTCGTCGAGCGGTGTGCGGTCGAGCCGGAGTTCTTCGTCCGGGACATGCTGACCTGGGCGCTCACCCGCCACCCGGTGGCGGTGACGCTTCCCGCGCTGCTGCGCGAGACCCGTTCGGAGCGCGCGCAGGCGCGCAGCCAGGCGCTGCACACGCTGTCCAAGATCGGGGACCGGCGGGGGTGGCCCGCGATCACGCGGACGCTGTTGTGCGACGGAGACGACGAGGTGGCGCGGAGCGCCTGGCGGGCCGCGGTCGTGCTCGTGCCCGAGGGCGAGGAGTCCGCGCTGGCCACGGTGTTGGCGACGCAGCTCGGGCGGGGTGGACGGGAGACGCAGCTGAGCCTCAGCCGGGCCCTCGCCGCGCTGGGGGAAGTGATCGTTCCGGCGCTGCGGGCTGCGACGATGGCCCCTGACCCGCGCGTGCGTACGCACGCGCTCGCCACGGAACGCCTGCTGCGCGACCCCGACGCCGGATTCGAGCACGCGGTCGAGGAGGCGAAGCGCGTCGTGGCCCTCGCAGGGCCCGGCCAGGAGGGACGGTAGGACGTGTTGATCGGTGAGGTGGCGCGCCGCTCCGGGGTCAGTGCCCGCATGCTCCGGCACTACGAGTCGCTCGGCCTGGTGCGCCCTTCGGTGCGTACGGGATCCGGCTACCGGGAGTACTCCGGGGCGGACGTCCAGCGGATCTTCCACGTCGAGAGCCTGCGGTCGCTGGGACTCTCGCTGCGCGAGATCGGACGCGCGCTCGACGACCCCGGCTTCACGCCCGCGGCGCTCGTCGACGACCTCATCCGGCAGACGCGTGAGCGCATCGCGGCACAGACCGAGCTGCTCACGCGGCTGCGCCGGATCGACGCGGCGGACCCCGCCGACTGGGAGGGCGTCCTCCAGGCCGTCGCGCTGCTCCAGGCGCTGGGGTCGAAGCGGGCCGACGTACGCCAGCGGGCCGCCCTCTCCTCGGCCGACGAGGTTCCGGTGCCGGTGGAGGCCCTGGTCGAAGCGGTGTTGAGCGAGGCCGACCCGAACGTCGCCGGGGCCCTTCGATGGGCCCTGGCGCGCTCGGACGGCGACGGCCCGGCCCTGCTGGCCGAGGCCCTGGCCGCACCGGAGGCCGCGGTGCGCGAACGCGCCGTCCAGTGCCTTGCCGAGATGCCCGGCGACGAGGCCGCGGCCCGGCTGCGGGAGGCCCTCGCGAGCTCCGACGCCGTGGTGCGCGGATACGCGGCACTGGCCCTCGGGGCATCCGGCGTGGCCGACGCCGTCCCCACGCTCATCGACATGATCGTGGAGGGACGGCGCGACACGGACGCGGCCGACGCGCTGAGCGTGCTGGCGAGCGACACCGCGGCGGCGGACCGGATCGCGAGCACGCTCGTCGGCCGCCTCGCGCACGAGGAGACCCGGGCGCCCGCACGCGGACGGCTCACCCAGGCACTGGCGGGCATCCCGGGCGGGACGGCCTCCCACGCCCTCGTGGAGCTGTCGCACGACGCGGACCGTGCCGTGGCCGTGACCGCGGCGTATCTGCTCCAGCTGCGCGACGCCCGGTGAGGGCCCGAGCCTCGGCACCGGTGCGGAAGGCGCCTGCCTACCGCGCGAGTTCGGCCGGTTCGTCCAGGCGCGTCAGCTTCCGCGGGTTGCGGACCACGTAGATCCGGGTGACCCGGCCGTGTTCCACCGCGAGGCTCACCGCGGCGGGTTCGCCGTCGAAGGCGACGCGGCCCGCGGGGGCGCCGTTGAGCCAGACCGGCCTCGCGTCGAGCGCGGTGACCACCCGGTGGGCGCGGGCCAGCAGGGGCGCTACCGCGTGCGCCCCGTGGATCGGGGTCAGCGCGGCGGCGACGAGGCCTCCGCCGTCGGCGATCATGACCACGTCCGGGGCCATGACCTCCATCAGCTCCTGGAGGTGCCCGGTGCGCAGCGCGGCCAGGAACCGGTCCACCACGGCCTGCTGCTCCGACCGGCTCACCCGCACCCGGGGGCGCCGGGCCGCCACGTGCTCGCGGGCCCGCCGCGCGATCTGCCGCACCGCGGCCGGGGACTTCCCGACGGCCCCGGCGATCTCGCCGTAGGGCATTTCGAAGACCTCGCGCAGGACGAACACGGCACGCTCCGTGGGCGCGAGCGTCTCCAGGACGGTCAGCATCGCGACGGAGACGCTGTCGGCGAGTTCGACGTCCTCGGCGACGTCGGGGCTGGTGAGGAGCGGCTCCGGCAGCCACTCGCCGACGTAGTCCTCGCGGCTGCGCGCCAGCGTGCGCAGCCGGTTGAGGGCCTGGCGCGTGACGAGCCGGACGAGGTAGGCCCGGGGGTCGCGAACCCCTTGGCGGTCGACGTCGGCCCACCGCAGCCAGGATTCCTGGAGCACGTCCTCGGTGTCGGCCGCCGAGCCGAGCATCTCGTAGACGACGGTGAACAGCAGACCGCGGTGGATGACGAAGGGGTCGTCGGTCATGACGCGGAGGCCGCGCCGGACCGCGACGCACGGGCCGCCAGGGGGATCTCGCAGGCGGACGAGAAGCCCTGCGACTCCACCCCGTTCGCCACGTTGGCCCGGGTCGCCAGGTTGACGAAGGCGATGAACGCCGTGAGTTCGGTCATCGCCGCCGGGCCGAGCCGCCCGAGCAGGCCCGCGTACAGCTCGTCGGTGACGGTCAGCGGCGTGCTGCTCATGGCTTCGGCGTACTCCATGACGTCCCGCTCCAGCGGGGTGAAGACCTCCGCCTCGCGCCAGCGCGGCACCTGGCTCGCCTTGGCGAGGTCCAGCTGGGCGTTGTGCGCCTGGAAGTAGCCGACGTCCAGGCACCAGCCGCACCCGACGAGGGCCGCGACGGCCATGTGCGCGAACGACTTGAGGCTCGCGTCGGCCGCGTCCCACGCGCCCACCTTGCTGCCGAACTCCAGGTTGTCCCGGGCGACCTGGGGGCTGTGCCAGAGGACTTCGACGTTCTCGGGCACGGCCCCGAGCTGGTCGATCATGTTCCGGGTGAGCTCGGCGGGGAGCTCGGCCTTCGGGATGCGCGGGGCCATGGCGGTTCTCCTTGTACGAGTGCCTGATCGGCTGTTCGACATGAAGACACCGCCGGGCGCGCGGATGTGACACCCGGGCTCAGGCCTCCGCCGCCACCTTCCGGGCCCACCGGTAGTCCGCCTTGCCGCTGGGCGAGCGCTGGATGTGGTCGGTGAACACCGCGGAGCGCGGGATCTTGTAGCCCGCGAGACGGGCGCGGCAGTGGCTCTGGAGGGCGCCCAGATCCAGTGGTGCGGCGCCGGGGCGGAGCTGGACGACGGCCGCGACCCGGGTGCCCCAGCGCTCGTCCGGGACCCCGGCGACCAGCGCGTCGTACACGTCGGGATGGGACTTCAGGGCCTGCTCGACCTCTTCGGGGTACACCTTCTCACCGCCGGTGTTGATGCACTGCGAGCCGCGGCCGAGGACCGTGACGATGCCCTCGGTGTCGACCGTGGCCATGTCGCCGAGCAGGACCCAGCGTTCGTCGCCGCGCCGGAAGAAGGTCTCGGCGGTCTTCACGGGGTCGTTGTAGTAGCCGAGCGGGACGTGGCCGCGCTGGGCGATGCGGCCGGGCTCGCCGACGGCGACCGGCTCGTGGGTCACCAGGTCCACCACCTGCGTACGGGAGTTGACCTGGATGCGGAAGCCGCGCTCGGGGCCCGAGTCGTCCGTGGCGGTGCCGTTGAAGCCGGACTCGGACGAGCCGAAGTTGTTGAGGAGCATGACGTTCGGGGCGAGCTCCGCGAACTGGGCACGGACCGTCTCCGACATGATCGCGCCGGAGGAGGAGACGCTGAAGAGGGAGGACAGGTCGGTGCCCGCGCAGGGCCCGGTCAGCGCGTCGACGAGGGGGCGCAGCATCGCGTCGCCCACCAGGGAGACGCTGGTGACCCGCTCGCGCTCGATGGTGCGCAGCACCTCCTCGGGGGCGAACCTGCGGTGGATGACCAGGCGCTGGCCGAAGTGGAAGCAGATGAAGGCGGTCAGCGTCGAGGTGCCGTGCATGAGCGGAGGCGTCGGGAAGAACGTGATGCCGTCGCCGCCGGCCGCCACCCGCTCGGCCACCTCCTCGGGCCGGGTGACCGGCTCGCCCGTCGGCGCGCCGCCGCCGAGCCCCGAGAAGAACAGGTCCTCCTGGCGCCACATCACGCCCTTGGGCATGCCGGTCGTGCCGCCGGTGTAGATGATGAACAGGTCGTCCGCAGAGCGCGGCGCGAAGCCGCGCGCGGGCGAGCCGGACGCCTCCGCCTCGGCGAAGGGCACCGCCCGCGGCCCGGCCGCGGCGGCCTCGCCGACCCGGATCAGATGCCGTAGCCCGGGCGCGCGGGGGAGTGCCGCCGCCACCCGGTCGGCGAACTCGGCGTCGAAGACGAGCGCGGCCAGGTCCGCGTCCCGGTAGAGATAGGCCAACTCCTCTTCGACGTAGCGGTAGTTGACGTTCACCGGCACCAGGCGGGCCTTGAGGCAGCCGAGGACCGTCTGGAGGTACTCGACGCCGTTGTACAGGTGCAGGCCGAGGTGCTCGCCGGGGGCGAGGCCGCTGTCGATCAGGTGGTGGGCGACGCGGTTCGCGGCCGCGTCGAGCTCCGCGTACGTCAGGCGGCGCTCGGCCCCGGTGCCGGGGTGGTCCAGATGCACGAGCGCCTCGCGGTCCGGCACCGCGTCGACGACTGACTCGAACAGGTCGGCAAGGTTGTACTCCACCGCTCCTCCTGACCCCGACGCCGTGACGTGCCGTGTGGCGGTCATCAGAGCAGAGGGGCCCGGAAGGCGGAAGGGGCCGCGCGGAAGAAATCTGACTGAGTGTCAGAATGCTATTGAACTGGCACCTCGCCTCCTGCAACCTGTTCCAGGTCTGAATGACGGGAGGACGGCCATGGGTGGCACGGAACATCTCTCCGTGCGGCGCGAAGGCGCCACACTGGTGCTCACACTGAACCGGCCCGAAGCCAGGAACGCGCTCTCGCTGCCGATGCTCGTGGGCCTGTACGACGGCTGGCTGGCCGCCGACGCGGAGGACGGCGTGCGGTCCGTCGTCCTCACCGGGGCGGGCGGGGCGTTCTGCGCGGGCATGGACCTGAAGGCCCTGGCGGGCAAGGGGATGGAGGGCGCCGAGGACCGCGACTGCCGCGCGCGGCTCGCGGCGGATCCCGACCTGCACTGGAAGGCGATGCTGCGCCACCACCGGCCGCGCAAACCCGTCCTGGCCGCCGTCGAAGGGCCCTGCGTGGCGGGCGGCACCGAGATCCTCCAGGGCACCGACATCCGTGTGGCGGGCGAGTCCGCGACCTTCGGGCTCTTCGAGGTCCGGCGCGGGCTCTTCCCGATCGGCGGCTCCACGGTGCGCCTCCAGCGGCAGATCCCGCGCACCCACGCCCTGGAGATGCTGCTCACCGGCCGCCCGTACACCGCGCGGGAGGCCGCCGACGTGGGCCTCATCGGCCATGTCGTGCCGGACGGCACCGCCCTGGAGCGGGCCCTCGCCATCGCCGAGCGGATCAACGCCTGCGGCCCCCTCGCCGTCGAGGCGGTCAAGGCCTCCGTGTACGAGACCGCCGACCTGAGCGAGGCCGACGGGCTCGCCGCCGAACTCAAGCGCGGCTGGCCCGTCTTCGACACCGCCGACGCCAAGGAAGGCGCCCGCGCCTTCGCCGAGAAGCGCCCGCCCGTCTACCGGCGGGCCTGACCCGAGGAGTCGGCGACATGCCCGACGCGCTCAGCGCCCCCATGGTCGTGGAGTTCCCCTTCACCCGCTCCCTCGGCCCCGTCCAGTCCGCCTTCCTCACCGGCCTGCGCGCCCGCACCGTGCTCGGCGTGCGCACCGCCGCGGGCCGGGTGCTCGTCCCGCCCGTCGAGTACGACCCCGAGACCGCCGAGGAGATACGGGACCTGGTCGAGGTCGCCGCCACCGGCACCGTCACCACCTGGGCCTGGAACCCCGCACCCCGGCGCGGCCAGCCCCTCGACACCCCCTTCGCCTGGGTCCTCGTCCGCCTCGACGGGGCTGACACCGCGCTCCTCCACGCCCTGGACGCGGCAGGGCCCGACGCCGTCCGCACCGGTCTGCGCGTGCGCGTCCGCTGGGCCGCCGAACGCACCGGCGCCATCACGGACATCGCCTGCTTCGAACCCTGGGAGCCCGGGGAGAGCGAGCCGACGGATCATCAGACCCCCGCGCACAGCGGCACGTTCGCGGGCGAGGCCGTGACCGGGATCGTCGCCCCCGCCCGCCTCGACTACACCTACACCCCGGGCCGCGCCCAGACCGGCTACCTGGCAGCCCTGGCCGAGCGCCGCGCCGTCGGCGAGCGCTGCCCGCGCTGCCGCAAGGTGTACGTACCGCCGCGCGGCGCCTGCCCCACCTGCGGGGTCGCCACCACCGAACAGGTGGAGGTCGGGCCGCGCGGCACCGTCACCACCTTCTGCGTGGTCAACATCAAGGCCAAGAACCTCGATATCGAGGTGCCCTATGTGTACGCGCACATCGCCCTGGACGGCGCCGACCTCGCCCTGCACGGGCGCATCGGCGGCATCCCGTACGACCAGGTCCGCATGGGGCTGCGCGTCGAACCGGTGTGGTCCGAGGACGGGCTTCACCCCGACCACTACCGGCCGACCGGCGAGCCGGACGCCGACTACGACACGTACAAGGAGCTGCTGTGACAGGGGAGTTCACCGGCATGCCCAGGGACGTGGCGATCGTCGCCTGCGCACAGAGCGACCACCGGCGCCGTACCGACGAGCTCTCCGAGGTGGAGATGCTCATGCCGGTCCTGCACGAGGTCCTGGAGCGGACCGGCCTGACCACCGCCGACATCGGCTTCACCTGCTCCGGATCCAGCGACTACCTCGCGGGCCGGGCCTTCTCCTTCACCATGGCGCTCGACGGCGTCGGCGCCTGGCCGCCGATCTCCGAGTCGCACGTCGAGATGGACGGCGCCTGGGCGCTGTACGAGGCCTGGGTGAAGCTCCTGACCGGCGACGCGGACACCGCACTCGTCTACGCCTACGGCAAGTCCTCGCCCGGATCCGTGCGGGACGTCCTCACCCGCCAGCTCGACCCCTACTACGTGGCCCCGCTGTGGCCCGACTCCATCGCCCTCGCCGCCCTCCAGGCCCAGGCCCTCATCGACGCGGGCCACACCGACGAGCCCGCCCTCGCCGCCGTGGCCGCCCGCAGCCGGGACGCGGCCGACGGCAACGCCCACGCGCAGCTGCCCGGCGCGCGCCCGCAGGGGGAGTACGTCGTCCGCCCGCTGCGCACCGGCGACTGCCCGCCCATCGGCGACGGAGCCGTCGCCGTGGTCCTGGCGGCCGGGGACCGGGCCCGCGCGCTGTGCGCGCGCCCCGCCTGGATCCGCGGCATGGACCACCGCGTCGAGGCCCACTCCCTCGGCGTCCGCGACCTCACCGACTCGCCCTCCACGCGCCTGGCCGCCGAGCGCGCCGGAGCCTTCGCGCGTCCCGTCGACACCGCCGAGCTGCACGCGCCCTTCACCTCCCAGGAAGTCGTGCTGCGCAAGGCGCTCCGGCTCGACGACGGCGTCCTCGTCAACCCTTCGGGCGGCGCGCTCGCCGCCCACCCCGTCATGGCCGCCGGGCTCGTCCGCGTCGCCGAGGCCGCCGGGCGGATCCACCGCGGCGCGTCCGACCGCGCGCTCGCCCACGCCACCTCAGGCCCCTGCCTCCAGCAGAACCTGGTCGCCGTCCTGGAAGGGGAGCCCCGTGCCTGAAGCCGCCGTGTCGAAGGAGCCCGTCGCGGTCGTCGGGATCGGCCAGACCAAGCACGTCGCCGCCCGCCGCGACGTGTCCCTCGCCGGGCTCGTCCGCGAGGCCGCCCGCCGCGCGCTCGACGACGCCGAGCTGGACTGGGCCGACATCGACGCCGTCGTCATCGGCAAGGCCCCCGACTTCTTCGAGGGCGTCATGATGCCCGAGCTGTACCTCGCCGACGCGCTCGGCGCGGTCGGCAAGCCCCTGCTGCGCGTGCACACCGCGGGCTCCGTCGGCGGCTCCACCGCGCTCGTCGCCGCCAACCTCGTCGCGAGCCGCGTCCAGCGCACCGTGCTCACCCTGGCCTTCGAGAAGCAGTCGGAGTCCAACGCCATGTGGGGGCTCTCCTTGCCCATCCCCTTCCAGCAGCCGCTGCTCGCGGGCGCGGGCGGCTTCTTCGCCCCGCACGTGCGCGCGTACATGCGGCGCAGCGGCGCCCCCGACGCCGTCGGCTCCCTGGTCGCGTACAAGGACCGGCGCAACGCGCTGAAGAACCCCTACGCGCACCTGCACGAACACGACATCACCCTGGAGAAGGTCCGGTCCTCGCCCATGCTGTGGGACCCCATCCGCTACTCCGAGACCTGCCCGTCGTCCGACGGCGCCTGCGCCATGGTGCTCACCGACCGCGCCGGGGCCGCCCGCGCGCCCCGCCCGCCCGCCTGGGTGCACGGCGGCGCGATGCGCAGCGAACCCACGATGTTCGCGGGCAAGGACTACGTGTCGCCGCGTGCCGGGCGGGACTGTGCCGCCGACGTCTACCGGCAGGCGGGCATCGGCGACCCGCGCCGCCAGATCGACGCCGTGGAGATGTACGTGCCCTTCTCCTGGTACGAGCCGATGTGGCTGGAGAACCTCGGGTTCGCCGCCGAGGGCGAGGGCTGGAAGCTCACCGAGTCCGGCGTGACAGAACTGGACGGTGACCTTCCGGTGAATATGTCGGGCGGTGTCCTGTCGACCAACCCCATCGGAGCGTCCGGCATGATCCGCTTCGCGGAGGCCGCGCTCCAGGTGCGCGGCCAGGCCGGGGAGCACCAAGTCGACGGCGCCCGCAGGGCACTTGGGCACGCCTACGGCGGCGGCTCGCAGTTCTTCTCGATGTGGCTCGTCGGGTCCGCGCCTCCCGCGACCTGACGCGTGTGCTTCCGCCCCGCCGCCGTCCTCTCGTCGCGGCCTGTGCGGCACCGGGGCGGAAAGCTAGGCTGGCGGCGGACGACGCACTGGGAGGAGCACGGACGTGGCCGACAGCACCACCACCACTCAGCAGCATCCGCTGGCGGGCTGGGAGAAGCCGGATCTGGACCTCAGCGCCGCCGAATGGCGGTCGAGCAGCGAGGGCCGCGGGGACGTGCAGATCGCCTTCGTCGAGGGCTTCATCGCGATGCGCAACAGCGGGCGTCCGGAGAGCCCTTCGCTGATCTTCACGCCCGCGGAGTGGGGGGCGTTCGTGCACGGGGCCCGGGAGGGGCGCTTCGACCTGACGTGACCGCCGGTGGCCGTCGGCCACCGGCGGTCACGTGTCGGCCGCGCCGCCCCGGGCGGGCGCGGACCGGAGGAGACCGGGCCCGGCATACCCGGCCCGGGGGCGGGCGCCCCTCGTCGGGTCAGCCCGCGATGTCGCGCACCACGCGCAGCGCGACGTCCACGTCCCGCGGTGAGTTCATGACGCCGGTGCCGATCCGCGCGTACCCCAGGCTGTCGTGGTAGAGCGAGGACAGTCGGACCCCGCGCTCGGCCGCCTTCTCGACCACGGCGGAACCGGGCAGGTCCCGCACGCTGAAGCAGGTGATGCCCGCGGACATCCCGGGCGCCACGGGCGTGTGCAGCCGTACGCCCGGGATGCGGGCGAGCCCCTCCTTGGCCCGCGTCGACAGCTCCGTGATCCGCCCGGCGACCCGGGAGCGGCCCAGGGCCTGGTGGAACGCGACGGACACCGGCAGGGCGAAGGCGTGCTCGTAGGCGAGGAATCCCCCCGGTGACAGCGCGGCGGCGCCTTCCTCCCCCATGAAGCTCGCGAACGTCGGGCGCACCTGAGCCAGGGCGTGCGGAGCCAGCCACACCAGGGCGGTGCCGCGCGGCCCGAGCAGCCACTTGTGCGTGCCCGCGACCACCACGTCGGCACCCAGGCGCGCGGCGTCGGCGTCCACCGCGGCGAGCCCGTGCACCCCGTCGACCACCAGGAGACAGCGATCGGCCTCCTTGCGTCCCCGGTTCGCCTCCCGGACCACCTTGGCGATGGCCTCGACCGGCATCCGCACCCCGGTCCTGGACTGTACCCAAGTGATCCCGAGGACACGGGTCGTGGGGCGCAGCTGCGCACGGACCGCGCTCACCACCTCCTCGGCGGTGGCCTCCCCGGAGTCGGCGAACCACGGGGCGAGGCGCACCCGGGCCCCGTGCTTCTCCGCCGCCAGGCGCGCGGCGCCCTGGTGCACCGAGTGGTCGTCCTCGCTGAGCAGGAACTCCTGGCCGGGGCGGACGCGCACGCCGTTGTACACGAGGCCGAGGCCGATGGTGGTGCTCGCGGCGAGCGCGATGTGGTCGGCTTCGCCGCCCAAGTACCCGGCGAGGGCCGTCCGTACGCGGTCCCAGCCCGTCGGCCCGTCGGGCAGGGACAGCTTCGTCGGCACCAGCATCGGATCGGCGTCGAGCTGCCGGGCCAGATGGTCCACGGCCGCCCGCACCGCCCGCGGCTGCGAGGCCAGATAGAACGTCGCCAGATGGACCCAGGCCGGGTCGAGACGGAACTGCGCCCGCACCGCTCCCCAGTCCGGCCGTCCGTCCGGCCCCAGGAGCCGCCGGCCGCTCGCCGGTGCGGTGTCGACCGCCCCGGCGACCCCGGCGCCCCACGCGGCCACCGCCGCGGATCCGACCGCACCCGCCAGCACACTCCGCCTATCCATCCTGATACCTCCAGAAATCTCCCGACCGACGGTAAGCACTTGAACGGAACGCCGGGGAACCGTCAAGTCGGCGAACCGGTCACTCATGACCCTGCGGAATCTTCAACTCCCCTATCTGTCAACGGACTTGCTCTGCACAATGCTTTCTGTGCCGCCTTACGACTACCTGGAGTTCACCCTTGACGACGGAGTCCGCGTCCGTCTCGAACTGGCAGCCGCGGGGGAAGCCCCCGCCGCCGCGCCCGACGGAGTGGAGGCCGACCTGCCGAGAGGAATCTCCGGAGTGACCCCCGTGGGAAGCGGGGCGCGCGTGGGCACCCTCGCCACGGACGCGCTGCGCTCCGTCCTGAGCCCGCTGGGCCCCGTCCTGCAACAGGTGCACGACGCCGTGCGCGGCATCCCCGACCCGCCCCGCGAACTCTCCGTGGACTTCGGCATCCAGATCGGCCAGGACCTGCGGCTCGGCATCGTCGGCGCGGGCGGCCAGGCGAGCATGACCGTCTCGGCGACCTGGGAGCTGTCCCCGCGGACCGAGAGATGAACTGGTTCGCGGCGACCGGGGACGACCGGCACGGGGACGCCCGCGGGGCACTGGTGCGCGTCCTGAGCGCGGACCGGACGCGCACCGCGGGCGCGGGCGTCTACCTCTGCGGACGCACCCTCCTGACCTGCGCCCACGTGGTCAACGCGGCCCTGGGGCAGCGGATGCTCAGCCCGCGGGACCCCGGCGGCGTCACGCTGGACGTGTCCTTCCCCGTACTCTCCGCCGCCACTACGCGCCCCGCCCGCCTGGTGGCGTGGATACCGCCCCGCGCGCACCACCTCGGCCCCGTCCCCGACGGCTCCCTGAAGTGGGAGGGCGACCTGGCCGTCCTGGAGCTGAGGGAGGAGCCGCCGCCGCCCGTCGGCCCCGTCCGCTGGCTGGAGATGACACGGGGGCAGGAGGTCAGGGCCTGGTACGGCGCCGGGCAGCCCTTCTCCTACGCCGACGCGCGCGTGGCCTCCTACGACGACGGCGTCGGCTACCTCGACGGACAGCTGTCGGGCGCCGCCGTCGACGAGGGCTACAGCGGCGGACCCCTGTGGTGCCTCGCCGACGGCGCCGCCGTGGGCCTGGTCATGGGCCGCATCACCGCCCCGGACACCGCGCTCTTGGCCCAGCACACGGTCCGGCGCAGCTGGGGCCTCGGCTGGCAGTCCGTGCTGCTCGAACTGCGCCGCGCCGGAGCCCTGCCCGAGCCGTACCTGGCCGGTCTCGCGCAGGCCTCGGCGCCGCTCGCGGGGCCGGGCGGCGAGTCCGACGCGCACGAGACCGTGCGGGACATGATGGTCGGCCCCCTGCACCTGCTGCTCGGCGACCCCACGGCCCGCGCCGCCCACGCCACCGTGCTCGCCGGTGAACTCGGCCTGCGCGCCCCCACCGACGGCACCGCGCCCTCCGTGGCCGAACTGGCCCAGCTGCTCACCCGCACCGAGCGGGCGCTGCCCACCCTCGCCGAGTCCCTCGCGCCCACCGTGGCCGACGACCCGCGCGGCCGCGGCGAGCTCGACCGGCTGCTCGCCCTCGGGCGTCTGACGGGCGCCGCGCGTCTGCTCTCGGTCGCCGAACACCGGCTGCTGCGCGCCAAGTTCGAGCACCTGTGCCGACACGACCCGGGCCTGCTCCACCGCGCGGCGACCGCCGCCCTGCCCTATCTGGACCTGCCGCACTCCCTGCACGCGGCCCGGCTCGCGCCCGCCGCCGTCGACGGAGTGCTGCGCGAGCTGGAGACCTGGCCCGGCGACAGCTCCCCGGTGCCCGACGAGACGCCCCGGCTGCCCGCCCTGCTGCGCGTCGTCGAGTACGTGGCGGCCGAGACCGGCGGCCTTGCCTGCCGGGCCCTGCAGGAGTGGAGCGGCCGGGTCGCCGCCCGCCTCGGCATCCACGCCTCCGCGCTGCGCGAGCGCCGCGCCGACGCCGAGCGCTGGTCGCAGCGGTCCGCCCCGGCCGGGGCCCGGATCCTGGTGGAGCTCGACCGGCACGCCAAGGACCCCGCCGACCACTACCGCTGCGCGGTGTGGCGGCTGCGCGCGGACGGCACCGCGGCCCGCGCGGTCACCGGCACCGAACACCCCCGCGCGGGACGCGAGATCGCCCGGCTCATCCGCGAGGTCGCGGGCGGCACCGAGGGCGCCGAACGCGGCGTGGCCCTCGTCGCCGTCTCCGTACCCCCGGACGCGCTGGAACTGCCGGTGGACGAGTGGGACGGGGCGGGCGTCGACGAGTACATCCCCGCACCGCTCGGTGAGGACTTCCACCTCATCCTGCGCTGTCCGCGGCTGCGGCGGCGCTCCCGCACCGGCGCCGCCGACCTCACCCGGCGCTGGAACGCGCGCCACCGCGGCGACCCGCTGCGCGCCGACCGCACCGTCGGCGGCCGGGCGGGCCTGATCGGCCTGCTCAAGACGGTCCACCGGGACACCGCCCGCGTCCTGGTCCAGGGCACGGCCGCCCAGCGCGTCGAACTGCTCCCCGTCTGCCTGGTGATGGGCGTGCCCATCGTGCTGTGGGACCGCGGCCCCCGGGCCCCCGAGGCGGACCCGGACCTCGACGGGCTGACCCCCGACGGGCCCGTCGACCAGCTCCCCGAGCGCGTCCGGCACTTCCGGGTGCGCGCGTACGCCGATCCGCGGACCAGCACCCGCCCCGCGCTGGTGTGGGAGGACATCGAGATGCCGCTGCCCGACGAACTGCAGCTCGCCGACCCCGCCGAGGGCCTCGCGGGCCCGGGCGACGGCGGCGAGGGAACGGAGCGGGCGACATGAGCGGGCACGACGACTGGCGGCTGTTCCGCGGCGACCGCGTGGCCCGGCGGGTGGAGCTGCCCGAGGCCCCGCCCTGGCGCCGCTTCCCCGACGGCTCCGGCGCCCGCCCCAGGCCCCGCCCGTACCTGATCGGCCGCGCCGAGGCCGACGTGGTGAGCGCGGCGCTGCACCTGCGCCGGCCCCTGCTCGTCACCGGCCACCCCGGCACCGGCAAGTCGTCGCTCGCGCACGCCGTCGCCCACGAACTCACCCTCGGCCCGGTGCTCCAGTGGGCCGTCAACAGCCGCTCGGCCCTCAAGGACGCCCTGTACGGGTACGACGCCATCGGCCGCCTGCGCGAGACCCATCTGCGCCGGGAGCGCGACGCGGGGGAGCCGGGCATCGGCACCTTCGTCCGGCTCGGCCCGCTGGGCACGGCCCTGGTGCCCCGCGACCGGCCCCGCGTCCTGCTCGTCGACGAGCTCGACAAGGGCGACGTGGACCTGCCCAACGACCTCCTGACCGTGTTCGAGGAGGGCGAGTTCGAGATCCCCGAACTGTCCCGGCTCCCGGACGACCAGTCCGAGGTGCCGGTCCTCACCCACGGAGCCGACGGCGAATGGGTCACGGTCACGCGCGGCCGGGTGCGCTGCCACGAGTTCCCCGTCGTGGTGATCACCAGCAACGGCGAGCGCGACTTCCCGCCCGCCTTCATGCGCCGCTGCGTGCGCCTGGCCCTGCCGGACCCCGACGAGGCCCGGCTGCGGGAGATCGTGTCGGCCCACCTCGGCGAGGAGGCCCTGGCCGGAGTCGACGACCTCCTGCACGCCTTCCTCAACCGCCGCGCCCCCGGCGAACTGGCCACCGACCAGCTGCTCAACGCCGTGTTCCTGCGCAAGGGCGGCGTCGACCTGGACGCCGAAGGACTCCTGGACGCGGTGCTGCACCGGCTCGGCGGAGCGCTGTAGATGCCCCCCGGTGGCGGGGACCCCGCGGCCGGGCGGACCCGCGGCGAGCCGCCGCCCGCCGTCGGTGAGCCGTCCCCCGTGGTCCTCGGCGTGCTCGGCCGACTGACCGGGCACGACCTGTCCATCCACGAACTGCTCGACGCCGTCTGGCTCGCGGCGCGCCTGCCCCCCGACGGGAACGCGCCCCTCGCCCGGGCGCTCGCCGGCACCGCACTGCCCGCCCCGCCGCCCGGCCCGGCGCAGGAACCCGTACCCGACGCCGACCCGCGCGCCACGGACGGCCCACCCGCCGACGGCACCCCGGCGCCCGGCACCCCGGCGCCGCCCCCGCCACCGGCCCAGCTGCTCGGCGCCCTGCACGCGGCCGCGGCGGCCCGCAGTGCCCCCGAGTTCGCCCGCCTCGGCGCGGCCGACCGGCTTCACCCGGACGACGGAGCGCTGCCGGTACGGGTGCCCGAGGAGAAGGCCCTCGGCGACGAGGAGCTGCGCTTCGGCCGGGCGCTGCGGCTCCTGAAGCAGCCCCAGCCGCATCCGCACCGGCGCGAGTTCGACGAGGCGGCCACGGCGGCGGCCCTCGCCGAGACCGGCCTTCCCGACGTGGTGACCCGGCCCGCCCGGCAGCGCTGGCTCGACCTGGTGCTGCTCATCGACGACGGCGTCTCGATGCTCCTGTGGCGGCGCCTGGCGACCGAGCTGCGCGCCCTCCTGGAGCGCCTCGGCGCGTTCCGCGGCATCCGCGTCCTCGGCCTGGACACCCGCACCCGGCGGGTACCGGTGCTGCGCTCCCGCCCCTTCGACGCGCACTCCCCGCTGCTGTCCCCGGCGTCGGCCGTCGACCCCTCCGGGGGCACCCTGGTCCTGGTCATCAGCGACGGCGTCGGCCCCTGCTGGCGCGACGGACGCATGCGCAAGGCCCTCGGCCGCTGGGCGCGCCAGGGGCCGACCGCCATCCTGCACGCCCTGCCCGCCCATCTGTGGGGCGGCTCGGGCATCCGCTCCGAACCCTGGCTGGTGACCACGCGGCGCCGGGGCGCCGCCAACGACACCTGGTACGTGTCCGACCCGCTGCTGCCCTCCGGGCTCGGGGAGGACTTCGCGGACGTCCCCGTGCCGGTGCTCGAACCCTACCCACCGGCCGTCGCCGCCTGGGCCCGGCTCGTGGCCTCGCCCGGCGCGAGCACCGAACTGCCCCTGCTGGTCCCGCCGCACGCCCCGGCCCCGCGCGGCCGGGCCGACACCCGGGGCGCCGACGCGGCCACCGCCGTGCTGCGGTTCCGGGACGCCGCGTCGCCGGAGGCCTTCCGGCTCGCCGCGCACCTGGCCGCCGTGTCGCCGCTGACCGTGCCCGTGATGCGGCTCGTCCAGGCCGCGGTGGACTGGCGGGCGGACACCGCGCACCTCGCCGAGGTGTTCCTCGGCGGCCTCATGCAGCAGGTCGAACCCGCCGACGGGCGGCTGCCCGCGCAGCACCGCAGGTTCGGGTTCGCCCGCGACGCCCAGGACATCCTGCTCGACACGGCGTCCCCGATCGACCTGCTCCGCACCACCAGGACCGTCACCGAGCGCCTGCGCGCGCTCGTGGGCCGCTCCCCGGACTTCCCCGCCTGGCTCGCCCACCCCTCCGGAACCAGCGAACTCCTGCCCGGCACCCGGCCGTTCGCCTGGCTGGAGGACCGCCTCCTGACCCATCTGGGCGCCCGCCCCATGGCGGCGCCCGCCGCCGAGGGGGCCCCGGTCGAGGAGGAGGTCCTGCTGCCCTCCGGCCTGGAGGCCGCCCCGTCCTGGCTGCCGCTGCGCCTCCAGGACCTGCACGCGCTCGGCCCCTACACGCTGCTGCGCAGGGACGGCGCCGGCGGCACGCCCACCGCGTACATCGCCGAGGACGAGGACGGCCTCCAGGTCCTGCTGCGCGTGTCCTCCTCGTCCGCCTCACCCGTGGCGCGGGAACTGCTGGACAACGAGCGCGGCGCGCTGCGCCGCATGGACGGCGTGTACGCCCCGGCCATCGTGGCCAGCGACCTGCGCGACGTGCCCGTGCCCTGGCTCGCGCTGCGCCTGGACACCCTCGGCGACGGGCGGCCCGCGCCGACGCTGCGCGCGGTCCTCGACGCGGCCGGGCCGCTGGCGGGGACCCCGCTGTTCCTGTGGCTCGGCTGGCATCTGACGCGGGCCGTGAGCCGCTGCCACCGCCGGGGCATCGTGCACGGCTCCCTGACCCCGGGCGCGGTCCTGGTGACCGAGTCGACCCTGCACATCATCAGCTGGACGTCCGCGCGCATCGACGGGGCCTGGAGCGCCTCGGTCGCGGCGATGCCGCCCGCCTCGCCCTACCGGGCGCCCGAGGTGACGTACTGGGGCGAGTCACGGATCACGGCCGGAGACGTGTACTCCCTGGGGGCCGTGCTGCTGCGCGCCGCGACCGGCCGCGCCTGGCAGGGCTACGAGCACGACGCCCTGCGGCGCGACCCGTGGTTCGGGGCGCTCGACGGGGAGCTCGCCGACCTCCTCCTGCGCTGCGTCACGGCCGAACCGGAGGGCAGGCCCACGGTGCGGGAGGTGGCGGACGCCCTCGGCGCCCGGCTGCCCGGCGCGCAGCCGTGGCAGGAGACCGACGACGACGCGCTCGCCCCCGAGACGCCGCAGGAGCGGCGGCGCGCCGAGGAGCCCGATGACGACGACAGCGAGACCTGGACCCGCACCGTCCGCGCGCCGCTGGCGAAGCCGCTGCGGATCGCGCTCGTCGGCGTCAAGGACGGCGCGGGCTGCACCACGACGGCGATGATGCTGGGCGCCGTCCTCGCCGACCAGCGTCAGGAGCGGGTCCTCGCGATCGACGCCGACAAGCACGCGGGGCGGCACGTGCGCATCGGCGGCCGCGTCTTCCGCGGCACGTTCGCGGGCCTGACCGATCTGGCGGCCTCCCTGCCCGAGGTGCGCCGCTTCGAGGACCTCAGCCTGTTCCTGTCGCCGCACCGCTCGGGCCTGATGGTCCTCGCGAACGACTCGGTGTCGCGGCCCTCCGCGGGCGGCCAGTACACCGACCAGGACTTCCGCGAGGTGGTGCGGGCGACGCGGCAGTACTTCCGCCTCACCCTGATCGACTCCGACAAGCCCGTGTCCCTGGTCCTGGAGCACGCCGACCGCGTCGTCATCGTCTCCCGCGCCGACCCCGCCGGGCTCACCCAGGCCCAGCAGACCATGGACCGCCTCGTCACCCTGAACCGCCCCGACCTCGTGGAGGAGGCTGTCGTCGTCCTCAACCACAGCCGCCCCGCCGCCGGTTGGACCCTCGACCCGGGCAACGTACGCGCCCTGCGCTCACGCTGCCGGGGCCTGGTCACCGTCCCTCGCGACGGCCACCTCGCCATGGCCAGCACCATCGAACTGTCCTGGCTGACCCCGGCCGCGTACAAGGCCTACCTGCGGCTCGCCGCGCTGCTGCTCGGGCGGCGGGCGATGTTCCCCTGACGCGCCGCCGGAGCCGGGGCGGGCCCGCCCTCGCTGAGGCCGAACCGGGCGTGGAAGGCGCGCAGGAAGCCGGGGGCGTACCAGGCCGAGCGGCCGAGCAGGCGCATCGCGGCGGGGACGAGGACGCCGCGGACGGCGAGGGCGTCGATGAGGATGGCCAGACCGCTGCCCAGGCCGAAGAGCTGCATGAAGCTGATCTCGGCCGTGCCGAAGGCGAAGAAGCTCACCGCGAGCAGGACGGCCGCCGCGCTGACGATGCGGCCCGTGTGCCCGAGGCCGTCGGCCACGGCGGACTCGTTGTCCGCGCCGAGGTCGTGGAGTTCCTTGATGCGGCTGGTGACGAACACCTCGTAGTCCATGGAGAGGCCGAAGGCGACGCAGAACATCAGCACGGTCATCGACGTCTCCATGGGCTGCGGGGTGAAGCCGAGCAGGCCGGAGAGGTGGCCGTCCTGGAAGATCCAGGTCATGACGCCGAGGGTCGCTCCGAGGCTGACCAGGTTGAGGACCAGCGCGCGCAGCGGCTGCACGACGCTGCCGGTGAAGAGGAAGAGCAGCAGGAACGTGGTGACGGCGATGAGGCCGATGGCGAGCGGGAGCCTGCTGCCGATGGAGTCGTTGGAGTCGACGAGTTCGGCGTCGGCCCCGCCGACCAGCGGGCGCGTCCCGGAGGGCGCCGCGGTCGTCCTGACGCCTTCGACCAGGTCCTTGGCCGCGTCGGACTTGGGTGTCAGGGAGCTCACCACGTTGAGCTGCTGCGCGCCGGGGCGGCCGAGCGCCGCGTTGCCGGGGCCGGTCGCCGTGGACTTCCCGTCGGCGTAGACCCCGGTGCTGGTCTCGACGCGGGCCACGCCCTCCAGCGCGGACAGGCCGACCGCGTACGACTCCAACGGGCCCCTGTCCACCGACTCGTCGATGACGACGTGCAGGGCGGCGGCGTCGTTGCCGTCGAAGTTCTCCCGCAGGGCGGTGGCGACCTCGCGGCTGCGGGCGTCCTCGGGCAGCACGCGCTCGTCGGCCGTGCCGAAGGTGATGCCGAGCAGTGGACTCGCCGCCGCGAGGAGCACCACGAGCACGGGCAGGGCGGTGAGCGCGGGCCGCCGCATCACGGTGCGGGCCAGGCGCCCCCACACCGAGGCCCCGGATCCGGACCGCTCCGGCTTCGCCCACGGCATCCGTCCGCTGTTGACCCGGTGCCCCAGGACGGTGAGCAGCGCGGGCATCACGAACAGGGTGGCGAGGGCCGCGATGACGACGACTCCCACCCCGGAGTAGCCGAACGAGCGGAGGAAGTACTGCGGGAACACCATCAGCGCCGCGAGGGCGGCCGCCACCGTCGCGGCGGAGAAGGCGACCGTACGGCCCGCGGTGCTCATGGTCCGCCGAACGGCGTCCTCCACGCTCGCCCCCGCCGCGAGCTGCTCGCGGAACCGGCTGATCATCAACAGGGCGTAGTCGACGCCGAGTCCGAGCCCGAGGGCCGTGGTCAGATTGATCGCGAAGATGGAGACGTCGGTGACGCTGCCGACGACGTAGAGCTCGGCGAACACCCCCACGACGGCGATGAGCGCGATGGCCAGCGGAAGCAGCGCGGAGACCACTGTGCCGAAGACGACCAGGAGCAGCAGCAGGATCAGCGGTACCGCGATGGTCTCCGCCAGGACGAGGTCCTCCTCGGTCTGCGGCCCCATCTCGTAGCTCACCCCGGCGCTGCCTCCGGCCTCGACCGTGAGGCCGCCCTGGTGGGTGCCCGCGTACGTGTCGATGACGCCCTTGGCGTTCTCCTGCTGCTCGGCGTCACGGCCCTTCACACGGGCGAGCACGAGGGCCTCGCTGCCGTCCTCGGACCGCAGGTCGGGGGTGTCGGTGTCCCAGTACGAGACCACGTTGGTGAGGTCCCGCTCCTTCTTGAGGTCGGCCACCAGGGCCTGGCCGCCGCGCCGGGCGGCCGGGGCGTCGACGCGGCCCTCGGGGGTGCGGACCAGCAGCACCAGGTTGGTCTCCCCGCCGAACTTCTCGTCGATGACGTCCCTGGCCCGGGACGACGGGGAGGCCGGGTCGTCGAAGCCGCCGCCCAGCAGCTTCCCGAACGCACCGGCGCCCAGCGCGCCCATGAGGGCCACCACCACGGTGGCGACGATGAGGACCAGCCGGGACCGACGGATCGCCAGCTCGGCTATGCGTTCGAACACGCGCTCTCTCCTTTGCGCTCCTGGGCAGCGGGTGCGGTGTCGCACTCTTCGGCGCCGCAGGACGACGGTAGGGAGATACAAGAAGATTTGGCAGTGTTAGATTTTCCGAGCAGTTCAATGAATCCCGTCACACCGCCAAGTCCTTCGGCGTACGGTCGCCGTATGACCGCAACGGACGAACGCGCCACGGCCCGGCCCTCCTTGCGCGAGCGGCGCCGCGCCGCGGCCACCCGGGAGATCCTGGAAGCCGCCGAGTCACAGATCGCCGAACACGGCCCCGCGGCCCTGTCCCTGCGTGCCGTCGCCCGGAGCCTCGGCATGACGGTGCAGGCGCTCTACCACTACTTCCCGAGCCGCGACGACCTGGTCACCGCACTCATCGCGAAGACGTACGACGACCTGGCCGCCGCCATGCGGGCGGGCCTCGACGCGGCGGCCGACGAGCCGGGCACACAGGGCGTCGTGGCCGTGACCGAGGCCTACCGCCAGTGGGCCATCGACCACCCCGAGCGGTTCCAACTCCTGTACGGCACGCCCCTGCGGTACTACGCGGCGCCGCCCGAGGGCCCCACCACCCAGGCCGTGCGCCGCATGGGCGCGATGTTCGAGAGCGAGCTGTTCGGCGGGTTCACCCCGGAGCAACTCGCCGCGGCCGACGTGCCGGAGCTCTCGCCCGCGCTCCGGGAACACTTCGAGCGGCTGCCCGCGGACGGCATGGGCTCGCTGCCGCCGCCCGCGATCGCCCTGCTCATGAGCGCGTGGGGGCATCTGCACGGCCTGGTCGTCCTGGAGGTGTTCGGGCACACCTCCTTCATCGGTGACCACCAGGCCGAGGTCTTCCGCCTGGCGGTGCGGACCATGGTCGAGGATCTGCACCGCCGGATCCCGCCCGCGGGTGCGGACGTCACGTGACGTTGACGGCCGCCCAGGCGGCGCCCACCGCGCGGTGTTCGGCGCTGTCCGTGCCGTACAGGGCCGCGGCCGCCGCGAGCGTCGCGGTGCGCGCGGAGCGGTAGGCGCTGGTGGACGTCATGTACAGGGTGAGCGCGCGGAACCAGATGCGCTCCGCCGCGGCCCGGCCGACGCCGGTGACGGGCTTGCCGTCGTACGTCGGGCTGTCGTAGCTGACGCCGCCCACGACCTTGGGGCCGCTGCCCTCGGCGAGCAGATAGAAGAAGTGGTTGGCGGGCCCGGCGGAGTAGGCGGGCGGGAGCTGGCCGATGCCCGCGTACCAGTAGTCCTTGGACTGGCCGTCCCGGGACGGGCGGTCCATGTAGCGCAGGGCGGTCTGGCCGCCCGCGTCGATGCGCTCGCCGAAGAGGTAGTCGCCGGGGTCGGCCGGGTTGGCCGCGCGGAACTCCACGGCGGCCGCGACCATGTCGCTCGTCGCCTCGTTGAGGCCGCCCGGCTCCCCGGAGAAGCCGAGGCCCGCGGTGGCCGCCGTGACGCCGTGGGCCATCTCGTGCGCGCCGACCTCGATGCGGATCAGGGGCCTGGCGGGGTTCGACGTGCCGTCGCCGTAGGTCACGCAGTTGGAGGCGGACTCGTAGAACGCGTTGACGTAGTTGCGGCCGTAGTGGACGCGGCTGCACCCGCCCTTGCCGTCGCCGCGCACGCCCTTGCGGCCGTGGACCTCCAGCAGGTAGTCCCAGAACACCGCGTGGATGTAGTGCGCCGCCACCGCGTCGGACTGACGGCCGCCCTCGCACCAGGTGTTGTCGTCGTCGGTCACCACGGTGCCGGACCCGCCGGTGCCGTTCTGCATGTCGTACGTCTTGTGGTTGCCGCGCTTGGGGTCGTTGAGCTCGTAGCGCCCGGTGGCCGGGTTGTACGTGGTGTCGAGCGGGACGCGGCCCACGTTCGTGCCGCAGCCCACCCCGGCCACCGCGCGCGGCCCGGCCGGGCTCGCGCCGGCGAGACCGCCCTGGAGGGCCGAGGCCACGACGACGGCGGTGGTGAGCAGGAGCCGGGCTCCGGTGCGGCGGGTGCGACGGCGGGGAGTACGGGGCGGGGCCATGTCGGCTCCTTCCGGCGGCTGGTGCGCGGGGCGGGTGGGGGAGTGGGCCGGAACGAGCCTGCCAGGACGGCGATGGATTGTCAGGACCGCGACAAGCCATCGCGGTGTGCTGGAACCCGCCGCGGCGCGCTGCCGCCGCGCGGTGCCCCGCCAGCCGCCGTCGGGTGCCGGGCCGCCCTGGGTGTTGGGCCGCCGTGAGGGCCGTGCCGCCCTGGGGACCCGGCCGCCGTCTCCTCCGGTCAGGCGGCGTCGAGCTCCTCGCCCTCGACGAACGTCCCCACCACCTCGATGTCCCCGATGCGCCCCGGGTCCACCCGCCGCGGGTCGTCGCCGAGGACCACGAGGTCGGCGCGCTTGCCGGGGGAGAGGCTGCCCGCGCTGTCCTCCCAGCGGCAGGCGTACGCGGCGTCGACGGTGTACGCGCGCAGCGCCTCGTCGACGCCCATGGCCTCCTTGGGGCCGATGAGGCGGCCGGAGGCGGAGGCCCGCTCGACCATGAACTGGACGGCCCGCAGCGGCGCGCCGTCGGCGACGGGCCGGTCGGAGCTGCCCGCGAGACGCACCCCGTGGTCGAGGAAACCCCGGCCCCGGTACAGCCACGGCGCTCGCTCGGGCCCCATGATCGTGGCGTAGTCGTCGCCGAAGTACCGCAGGAAACTGGGCTGCACGACGGCGATCGCCCCGAGCTCGGCGAAGCGGCCGAGCTGGTCCGGCCGGACGAGGCCCGCGTGCTCGACGCGGTGACGGGCGTCGGTGCGCGGCTTCGCGCGCCGGGCCGCCGCCAGGGCGTCCAGAGCGAGGTCGACGGCGCGGTCGCCGATGGCGTGCACCGCGAGCTGCCAGCCCGCCCGGTGGCCCTCGACGATGGTCTCCGTGAGCACCTCGGGATCGGCCTGGAGCTGCCCGCTGGACGCGCCGCCCACATACGGCTCGGTGAGCGCGGCCGTGCGCGCCATCATGCCGCCGTCGGTGAAGACCTTCAGGGCGCCGAGCGAGAGGCGCCCGTCGCCGAAGCCCGTGCGCAGTCCGAGGCCGAACGACCGCGTCGTGGTGTCCTCGCACGCGGCCTCGACCGGGCGCAGGGCGTCCGCCGCCACCATGAGCTGGACCCGCAGCGGCAGCCGTCCCGTCTCGTGGGCGAGCTGGAAGGCCGCGCCCTCGATGGGGCTGTGCGCGAACAGCTCGCTGCCGATGCCCGCCTCGGCGCAGGCCGTGATGCCCTGGGACCGGCACACGCGGCCGGACTCCGCGACGGCGTCGGCGAGTTCGGCCAGCGTGTGCGGCGGGCGCAGGGCGAGGGCGGCGCCCATGGCGTCCTCCGCGAGGAAGCCGTCCGGGCTCGCGACGTGCGGCGGCAGCTGCCTCAGGACGGCGGAGTTCACCAGGCACGCGTGCCCGGAGATGTGGCCCAGGTACACCGTGCGGCCCGCGCTCACCACGTCGAGCTCGGCGGCGGTCAGCGGCCGGTCGAGCGTGCGCTGGTCGTAGCCCCCGAAGCTCACCCAGCCGTCCGCGGGCGCGGCCGCCACCGCTTCGGCCACGGCCGTGAGGATGTCGTCGACCCGCCTGCTGGGCGCGACGCTCGGTGCCCGTGCCTTGAGGCCGGCCCAGATGAGGTGGACGTGGCTGTCGATGAACCCGGGAAGGACCGTCGCGCCGCCCAGGTCGAGGACGCGCCGCGCCGGGAGCCCCGCCACGTCGGAGTCGAGCCCCACGATCCGGCCCCGCCAGATGCCGAGTTCCCGGGCGGTGGGACGGGCCGGATCCATCGTGAGGATGGTGGCGTTGGTGATCCTGGAGCAAAGCACGAACAGATCCCTTCAGAGGAGTGAATCTTCGTCCCGCGCGAGCTATTGTTAGGTGAGGCTAGCCTAACTTCTAATGGTGGTGGGTGGGGTGGACGAGAGACGGGTGGAACGTCGGCGCGCGGCCTGTGCGCATCGACTCGACGCCTGGGCCGATGGTGTGGTCGCGGGCCTCGACGCGCAAGAAGACGTCGAACGGTCCTTACACACGGCCCTGCGGGGCGACCCGAGCCTGCGCGAGGAGACCGCCGTGCGCCGGGCCGACGCGCTGCGCGCCGCCGCGCTCGGCCTCGGCCCGGCCGGGTGCGCCGTGGCGGCGGGCGTCTCCCTTCGGATGCTCCGCAACTGGCAGGAGCAGGACCCGGCGTTCGCGGCCGCCATGACGGCCGCGGCGCAGCTCGCGGAGCAGGAGCGTGAACGCGCCGCTCCGGCGGCGGTCGACGCCCCCGGGCTCGGTCCCGCCGCGCTGCGCGTGGTCCTCAAGGCCGTCAGGGAGGGCTCGGTCCAGTCGTCGGCGGCCGTCCTCGGCGGCTGGTCCGAGCAGTCCTTCCTCCGGCTGCGCCGCAAGAGCCCGGAGGTCGCCGCCCTGCTCGCCGCCGCGCGCCGGGCGCGCGCCAAGAAGGCGGACCGGCGCGGCCGCCCGCGCTTCGAGCGGGGATATCGACTGGTTCGCGTGGATGACGGCGATATGGGCGTCGAGGTCAGCGCCGACCGGACGGACGGTGACGGCGCCGACAGTGGCAGTGCGGCCGCCGCCTCCGAGGCGTAGCTCCTCAGGGTGACTCGTCCATTTCTAGCCCTATATGGACGAGCTCAATCATGTATGGGAGCACTTGGGGATATATGTCGGCGCCCGCCGCGCGGACCGGAGTCCGTGCGGCGGGCGCCGACGGTCGGTCCCAGGGACCGGGAAGGCGGGATCGGCCGTCAGGGGCGCTGGGTCAGGTAGCCGCCCATGGAGGTGAAGTACTCGGCCGCGGACAGCTCGCGGCCGTCCTCGGTCCGCACGCGCGTGATGGCCAGGCCGTGGTTGCGGCCGGTGCGGGCGTCGGCCCCGGCGACGATCACCACGCCCTCGCCCTCGCGGTAGAAGATGCGGCCGGGCGTGCCGCCGTAGCGCCCCTCGGAGACGACCGCGGCCACGACCTCCAGGCGCTTGCCCTTGTGGAAGGTGAAGGCGCTGGGGTACGGCTCCGACTGGGCGCGCACGAGCCGCTCCAGGTCCTCGGCCGGCCAGGTCCAGTCGATGCGGATGTCCTCGGTGGCGCGCTTGTGGAAGAAGGTCGCCTGCGAGCGGTCCTGCTTGGTGAACTCCGTCTCGCCGGAGGCGATCAGGTCGAGCGCGCCGGTGGTGACCGGGGCGATGAGGTCGACCGTCTTGTGGAAGAGGTCGGTCGCCGTGTCCTTCGGGCCGACCGCCACGGCCTCCTGCCGGACGATGTCACCGGCGTCGAGCTCGTCGTTCATCATGTGCGCGGTGACGCCGACCTCGGTCTCACCGTTGATCAGGGCCCAGATCAGCGGCGAGAAGCCCGCGTACTTCGGCAGCAGCGAGTCGTGGACGTTCAGCGTGCCGTGGCGCGGCAGGCCGAAGATGCGCGGGGGGATCCAGGTCCGCCAGTTGTTGGCGACGATGATGTCCGGGTCGGCCTCCTTGAGGCGCTCGAACAGCTCGTCGTCGTCGGGACGGTTGCGGATGAGCACCGGCACGTCGTGCGCCTCGGCGAGGTCGGCGACGGAGTCGCTCCAGATCTTCTCGTACGCGTGCTCGCTCTTGGGGTGCGTCACGACGAGGACCACGTCGTGCTCGGAGTCCAGGAGGGCTTGCAGGGTGCGGTGCCCCCAGGTCTGGTAACCGAACATGACGACCCGCATGGGGTTCCTCCTCAGAGCAGGGATTGACCGGCGGTAAGTAAAGCAAGGCTTACCTTGGTGTGCAATGGTCGCACGGGGTGCCGAAGTTGATGGCCGCCGGTGTGCGCGCACCGCGACGGGCCTCTCGACCCCGGTACGAGTTTAGCTTAGGCTAGCCTAAGTGGAATGAGAGGGGGCTGCCCGGGTGCCGACCGGCCCCGAGCCGCCGCCAGCTAGGGTGGCGGGCGCTCCGCAGCGCTCTGCCAGGGGACCAGGGCGGGGGCGGATCCGTGGGTGCGTTCCTTGCCGGACGCGAGGTGCCCCCCTGGCCGTACGTCCCCGCCCGAGCAAAGGGATAACGTACGTCGCATGGGCATAACTGCAGTTGAGCGCCTTGCGCCCACCGGTTCGTCAGGGGTCCGCCGACGGCGGGTCGTCGGTCTGGGCGTGCTGGTGGCGGTCCTCGTCGTCGCGGCGATCGCGTCCCTGGCCGTCGGTGCGCGCGCGTTGAGCCCCGCCGAGGTGTGGCACGGCCTCTTCGCCTCGCCGGAGGCCGACCAGCGGCTCAATGAGATCAGGCTCATCGTGCAGACCGTGCGGGTGCCCCGGACGGTCCTCGCGATCGTCGCGGGCATCGCCCTCGGCGTCGGCGGGGCGTTGATCCAGGGGTACACGCGCAACCCGATCGCCGACACGGGCCTGCTGGGCGTGAACGCCGGCGCCTCCTTCGCCGTGGTGTCGGCGATCGCCGTGTTCGGGTTCACCAACCCGTTCCAGTACGTGTGGTTCGCCTTCCTGGGCGCGGCCGTCGCCGGTGTCGTCGTGTTCTCGCTCGCGAGCATCGGCAGAGGGGCGGGCAATCCGCTCACCCTCGCCCTCGCCGGGCAGGGCATCACGGTGTTCCTCACGGCGATGACCACCGCGATCGCGCTGTCGGACCAGAAGTCGCTGAACGCGCTGCGGTTCTGGAACTCGGGCTCCGTGGCCGGTGTGAAGTTCGGCGTCATCTGGCCGATCGCCGGGTTCGTCGCCGTCGGACTCGTCCTCGCGGCGATCACCCTGCCCTCGCTCAACCTGCTCAACCTGGGCGAGGACGTGGCGCGCGGCCTCGGCGTGAACATCGCGCTGAGCCGGACCCTCGGCATCGGCGCCATCACCCTGCTCGCGGGCGCGGCGACCGCGGCGTGCGGGCCCATCGCCTTCCTCGGGCTCATGGTGGCCCACATCGCCCGTTATGTGACCGGCCCCGACTACCGCTGGCTGGTGCCGTACGCGGGTCTGCTCGGCGCGGTCGTCCTGCTGGTCTGCGACATCGTGGGGCGTCTGGTGGTGCGGCCGGGCGAGCTGGACGCGGGGGTCGTCGTCTCCCTGCTCGGTGCCCCGTTCTTCGCGGTGCTGGTGTGGCGTGGAAAGTTCAAGAGCGCGTGAACGGGGCGGACGTCGTGAACGGGACAGAAGTGAAGTCGTCGGTGGCGCCGGGCATCCGGATCGGCCAGGTGTCGTTCGTGTGGCGGCCGTGGGTCGCGTTCGTCACGCTCGTGCTCACGGCGGCGACCTTCGTGGTGTTCTGCCTGTCCATCAGCATCGGGGACTTCCCCCTGGAGCTGTCCCGGGTGATCGCCACCCTCTTCGGCCGGGGCGAGCAGGTCGACGAGTTCGTGATCATGGACCTGCGGCTGCCGCGCGCCCTCGCCGGGCTCGTCGTGGGCATCGCGCTCGGGGTCTCCGGCGCGATCACCCAGTCCATCGCCCGCAATCCGCTGGCCAGTCCGGACGTCCTCGGCGTCACCCAGGGCGCGAGCGCGGTCTCGGTGTTCCTGCTCACGGTGTCGGGCGGGGCGTCGTCGGCGGTCGTCGGCTCTGTGGGACTCTCCGCGGCCGCGCTCGGCGGCGGTCTCCTCACCGGCCTGCTCGTGTACCTCCTGGCGTGGCGGCGGGGGATCGACGGCTTCCGGCTCATCCTCATCGGCATCTCGGTGAGCGCCGTGATGGAGGCGCTCACGACCTGGCTCCTGACCACGGCCGACATCAAGGACGTGGCCCGGGCGCAGTCCTGGCTCGTCGGCTCCCTGGACAACCGGTCCTCGGACGAGGTCTGGGTGGCGCTCTGGTGCTCGCTCGCGCTGCTGGCCGTCGTCGCGTGCGTCGCCTTCCAGTTCAAGCCCATGCACTTCGGCGACGAGGTCGCCGCGGGCCTCGGCGTCCGCTTCCAGGCGGTACGGGCGATCCTGCTGCTCTGCGCGGTCCTGCTGGCCGCCGTGGCGGTGAGCGCGGCGGGCCCCGTCCCCTTCGTCGCCCTGGTCGCGCCCCAGGTGGCGATGCGCCTCGCGCGCTGCCCCACGCCGCCGATGGTGGCCTCCGGCATGGTGGGGGCGCTGCTCCTGATCGGCGCGGACCTCCTCGCGCGCACGGCCCTGCCGGGCACGCTCCCGGTCGGCGTGGTCACCGCCGCGGTGGGCGGACCCTTCCTCATCTACCTCCTGGTGCGGGCGAACCTCAAATAGCCTGATACAAAGGTGAGGCATACCTAAATGCGCAGAGGGGGGCTTGTGGTCACTCAGTACATCACCGAGATCGAGTCCGACGTCGTCGACGACGCCGCACGGCTCACGGCCAGGGGCGTCAGCGTCGGCTACGGCGCGAAGACCGTCATCGACGATCTCGACGTGGCGATACCGCCAGGGGTGATCACCACGATCATCGGCCCCAACGGCTGCGGCAAGTCGACGCTGTTGCGGACCCTCTCGCGGCTGCTCAAGCCGACCAAGGGGTCCGTCGTCCTCGACGGCGAGGACATCGTCCGGCTCAAGACCAAGGACGTGGCGAAGAAGATGGGCCTGCTGCCGCAGGCGCCCGTCGCGCCCGAGGGCCTGACGGTGTCCGACCTGGTCGCCAGGGGCCGCCATCCGCACCAGAGTTGGCTGCGGCAGTGGTCGTCGGACGACGCCGACGTCGTGGCGCGCGCCCTGGCCATGACCGGCGTGTCCGACCTGGCCGACCGGCCGGTCGACTCGCTGTCCGGCGGGCAGCGCCAGCGCGTCTGGATCTCCATGACCCTGGCCCAGGGCACCGATCTGCTCCTCCTCGACGAGCCGACCACCTATCTGGACCTGGCCCACGCGGTCGACGTGCTCGACCTCGTGGACGACCTGCACGAGTCGGGGTGCGCCGTGGTCATGGTTCTGCACGACCTCAACCTGGCCACGCGCTACAGCGACAACCTCATCGTGATGAAGGAGGGGACGATCCTGGCGCAGGGGCACCCGCGCGACGTCATCACCTCCGAGCTGCTCGACGAGGCGTTCGGGCTGCGCGCCATGGTGATCGACGACCCGGTGGGCGACCGGCCGCTGATCGTGCCCATCGGCCGTACGCACGTGCAGCTGGGCTGAGCCCCGCCCCTGCGGGCCCGTCGGTCCTTCCCCACGCGAACACCGGGGCCGCTCCGCGCGGGCTTGCCCCGGCGCGCGACCGCCCCTCGCGCGCGGTGTGGTTGAGCCCCCTCCTGCGTGGCGCGCCTGCGCGCTCCCGCGCCCCCCGGAGCGCCTCGCCGCGGCCCGACCGGCCCCCACCTGCGGCTCTGCCGTGTCCGCGCCCGGGTGACCCGACTGGCCCCGCGCACAGACAAGTTGAAAGTTAGGCTAGGCTTACCTCACAACGGCAAGGTAAGGTTTGGCTGCCCTGAGACAGGGGCGCACCGGACAGCGTGAAAGCAAGGGATCTCGGATGCATCTCCATCGAACGACGACCATGAGGCCCTGGCGGCGGATGGCGGCCGTGGTGTCCGCCGCGGCCCTCGGCGTCGGACTCCTCGCGGGATGCGGCTCGGAGAAGTCGGACAAGGGCGGCGACGACGCCGCTCCGGCCGCCGCCGGGGGCAAGTTCCCCGTGACCGTGGAGCACGCGTTCGGATCCACGAAGGTGACGAAGGCCCCCAAGCGGGTCGTCACCGTCGGCTACACGGACGACCAGACCGTCCTCGCGTTCGGCACCAAGCCGGTCGGCATGACCGACCAGTACCCGAACCCGGCGGGCAAGTCCCCCGACATCAACACCCAGTGGCCCTGGGTGAAGGACAAGTGGGGCGACGCCAAGCCCGACGTCATCATGAAGAACGGCGACTCCGGCCCCAACTACGAGAAGATCGCCGCCCTGCGGCCGGACCTGATCATCGCGGTGTACTCCGAGATCGACAAGGCCGCCTACGACAAGCTCTCCAAGATCGCCCCGACCGTGGGCCGCACCAAGGGCGAGAAGGAGCCGTTCAGCGCTCCGTGGCAGGACAACGCCCTGCACATCGCCAAGGCGCTGGGCCAGGCCGAGAAGGGCGAGAAGCTCGTCAAGGACATCCAGGGCAAGCTCGACGCCGCCAAGAAGGCGCACCCCGAGTTCGCCAAGAAGAACGCCGTCGCGCTGTCCTGGTACAAGGACTCCGTCGCGCCGTTCACCTCCACCGACGTGCGCGGCCGCCTGGTGACGGGCATCGGCTTCCAGTACCAGACCAAGATCGACAAGGTCGCGGGCGGCAAGTTCTTCACCGTCCTGTCGCCCGAGCGCATGGACCTGGTCAACACCGACCGCATCTTCGTCATCAACGACAAGGCGGACCAGAAGGCGCTCAAGAAGTCCGAGCTCTTCAGCAACCTGGACGCCGTGAAGAAGGGCAACGTCTCCTACCTGCTGGACAGCGAGGGTCCCGCGGTCGGCGCGGCCATCTCCCAGGGCACCCTGCTCTCCATGCCCTACGCGATCGACGAACTCGTCAAGTCGGTCGGCTAGGTGTGAGCACTACCGCTACGAAGGTCGCCCCGGCGACCCTGCGCACGGCCGGCGGCCGTGAGGCCACCCGATGGGTCACCACGCACTGCCGCGAGGTCCCCTGGCTGACGACGGCCACCGTGCTCACCACGGTGGTCGGCGCGGCACTCCAGGTGCTCCCGGTGCTGCTGCTCGGCCGCGTCGTCGACGGAGTCGTCGAGGGCGAGTCGCGCTCGGTCCTGCTCACGGTCGGCGTCCTGATGGGGGCCGCCGCGCTGCTCGGCGCGGTGGCCACCGCGGCGTCGACGTATCTGATCGGACGGCTCGGCGCCGACCTGCTCGCGCGGCTGCGCGAAGGCGCCGTCCGCTCGGTGCTCGGAATGCCGAGCGCGCGGATCGAACAGGTCGGCCGCGGCGACGTCCTGTCCCGGGTCGGTGACGACGTGGCCGTCCTGTCCAAGGGCATCCGGATGGCCATCCCCACGGTGTTCTCCGCGGGCGTCCTCGTCTTCATCGCCACGGTCGGCATGTTCGGCCTCGACTGGCGGCTCGGCCTGGCGGGCGCGGGCGCGCTGCCCGCCTACGCCCTGGCCCTGCGCTGGTACCTGCCCCGGTCCGCCCCGCTCTACAAGAAGCAGCGGGTGGCCCAGGCCGACCGCGCACAGGCGCTGATCAGCGGCTTGGACGGCATCGACACGGTCCGGGCGTACCGCCTGGAGGACTCCGTCCGCGAGCAGGTCACCAGCGAGTCGTGGCGCGTGCGCAACTACGGCATCGAGGTGTTCCGGTTCTTCGGCCGCTTCGTCGGCAGGGAGAACCGCGCCGAGTTCATCGGCCTCGTCCTCATCCTCGTCGTGGGGTACGCGCTCCTGGAGGCCGACGCCGCGACCCTGGGTGAGGTGTCGGCGGCCCCGCTGATGTTCCACCGCCTCTTCACCCCGCTGGGCGCCATCATGTTCACCTTCGACGAGGCCCAGAAGTCGGGCGCCAGCCTGACCCGGCTCGTCGGAGTCCTCGGCGAGCCCGCGGAGGAGCGCCTCGTCGGCGACGCGGACGCCGCCCCGGCGGACGCCACGCCCTACTCGGTGACGGTGAAGGGGCTGACGTATCGCTACCCCGACACCGAGCAGCCGGTCCTGAAGGACGTCGACCTGACGATCCCGGCCGGTGGCTCGCTCGCCCTCGTCGGCGCTACCGGAGCGGGCAAGTCGACCCTGGCCGCGCTCATCGCGGGCATCGGGACCCCGCAGGCCGGATCGGTGCGCATCGGCACGACGGACCTCGCCGGTCTGGACGAGGCCGGGGCGCGCGCTTTCGTGAGCATCCTGACGCAGGAGACCCATGTGTTCTCCGGCTCGCTCGCCGACGACCTGCGCCTGGCCGCGCCGAAGGCCACCGACGCCGAACTGACCGACGCGCTGCGCACGGTCGGCGCCGACGGCTGGGTCGAGGCGCTGCCCGAAGGGCTCGACACCCTGGTCGGCGAGGGCGGCGAGCGCCTGGACGTCACCAAGGTCACCCACATCGCCCTGGCCCGCCTGGTGCTGAGCCGCTCCCCGGTGGTCGTGCTCGACGAGTCCACCGCCGAGGCGGGCAGCGAGGGCGCCGCCGAGCTGGAGCGGGCGGTGCGCGCCGCGTGCGCGGGCCGCACCACGCTGTTCGTGGCCCACCGGCTCACCCAGGCCATGGCGGCGGACCGCATCGCCGTCCTGGACGCGGGCCGCGTCGTGGAACTGGGCACCCACGGCGAGCTGGTGGCCCTGGGCGGCCGCTACGCACGGCTGTGGCAGGCGTGGCGAGAAGGTAGTTAGCACATCTGACCCTCGGTCAGGCCAACGTTCGTTCCTTGGAAGGAAACGCTGAGTCTTCGATGAACGCTGAGTCTTCGACGATGGAACCGGGCGCTCGTCGCGTACGGCTTTCCCCCGCGGCCCTGGCCGACGTACGCCGTCGAACGGGTGACCACTCCGACCGGACCATCGCCGCAGCGTGCGCCATCGGTCTCTCGTACTGGGCGACGGGACAGGGCCCCGACGGCATCGACCTGACCGAGGGCACGCTCTTCGCCGACGTCCTCGCCTGGGTCGACAACGGCGGGGTCGCGCCCACCGGCTGGGAGGCCGACGCGGACGGCCGCGGCATCGCCGTCCCCGAGGGCGTCGCGCTCGCCGAGGCGCAGCTCGCGCTCGACGACCTGGCCGACTTCCCGGACCGGCCGCTGGGCACCATCAGCCCGTCCGGCGCCACGGCCCGCCTCGCCGCCCTGGCCGAGTGGAACGACACCCACGCCGACCGGGTCCGCCCGACCATCGTGGAGATGTTCCTCGAACAGGCGCGGACCCGGCCGGACGCCGTCGCCATCGTCGACGAGCACCGCTCGCTGACCTACGGCGAGGCGGCCGCGCTGTCCAGCCAGCTCGCCCACCACCTCATCGAGCGCGGCCTCGACCACGAACAGGTCGTCGGCATCTCCCTCGGCCGCTCCGCCGAGATGGTCATCGGGCTGCTCGGCGTGCTCCAGGCCGGCTGCGCGTTCGTGCCGCTCGACCCGCAGTGGCCCGCCGCGCGCCGGTCCGTCGTCATCGCCGACGCCCGGGTCGTGCTCCAGCTGAGCGACTCCGGCGCCCACGACCCGAGCGAACCGGAAGCCGTCGCCGTCGACCTCGGCGACTGGAAGTACGGCTCCTACCCCGCCGGGGGCACCGGCGTCACCGTCCTCGGCGACGCCCTGGCGTACGTCATCTTCACGTCCGGTTCGACGGGACGGCCCAAGGGCGCGATGATCCGCCACGAGGCGATCAGCGAGCGCCTGCTGTGGCAGGTCGGTGAGATCCTCGGCTTCGGCCACGACGACGCCTCCCTCTTCAAGGCGCCGCTGTCCTTCGACATCTCCATCAACGAGATCTTCCTGCCGCTGGTGTGCGGCGGCCGCCTCGTGGTCCTGCGGCCCGGCGGCGAACGCGACCCGCACCACCTGCTGAGCGTGATCGCCGAACAGCGCGTCACCTTCACGTACCTGGTGTCGTCCATGCTGGACGTGCTGCTCGAAATGGCGGGCGAGTCCGGGCGCCTGGACAGCCTGCGCCACGTGTGGTGCGGCGGCGAGGTCCTCACCCCGGAGCTGTACGAGCGGTTCCGCACCCGGCTCGACATCCCCATGTACCACGGCTACGGCCCGGCCGAGACGACGATCGGCGTCTCCCACGTCATCTACCGGGGTGCTGCCGAGCGCCTCTCCACGTCGATCGGCAAGGCCAACCCCAACACCCAGCTGTACGTCCTCGACGACGAGCTGCGCCCGGTGCCGGTCGGCGTCGGCGGCGAGCTCTACGTGGGCGGATTCCTCCTCGGCCGCGGCTACGTCAACGCGCCGGGCCTGACGGCGTCCCGGTTCGTGGCGAACCCCTTCGCCGCCGACGGCTCCCGTCTCTACCGGACCGGTGACCTCGCCCGGTTCGCCCCCGACGGCTCCCTGGACTTCCTCGGCCGGGCCGACAACCAGATCAAGATCCGCGGCATGCGCCTGGAGATCGAGGATGTCGAGGCGGGCCTCGCCGAGCACCCCCGCGTGCGGCACACCTGCGTCGTCGCGAAGAAGAACGCGGCGGGCGGCACCTACCTCGTGGGCTACGTGATCCCGGCCGCCGGGAGCGAGGACCTGACGGCCGACGACGTCAAGGCGTGGGCCGCCGAGCACATGGTCGAGTACATGGTGCCCGCCCACGCCGTCGTGATGACGGAGTTCCCCCTCACCGCGAACGGCAAGCTCGACCGCAAGGCCCTGCCGGAGCCCGTGCTCGCCGCCGGCTCCCTCGTCGCGCCCGCCACCGACAACGAACGCGTGGTGTGCACGGCGGTCGCGGCCCTGCTCCAGCTCGACGAGGTCGGCGCCGACCAGGACTTCTTCCAGCTCGGCGGCGACAGCATCCTGGCGATCTCGCTGCTGAGCGCGCTGCGCGACGCGGGCCTGTTCGTCACGGCACGGCAGATCTTCAGCAACAGCGTCCTCGGTGCCCTCGCCGCGGTGGCGAGCCGCGAGGACGTCGCCACCGTGGACCACGGCGACACCGCCACCGGCACCGTCGTGGGCTCGCCCATCGTGCAGTGGCTCGGCGAGACCACCGACGCCATCGACGGCTTCGTGCAGTCGGTCGTCCTCAACACCCCGGCGGACCTGACCGCCGACACCCTCGACGCGCTCCTCGCCGCCGTGGCCGGGCACCACGACATGCTGCGCGCCAAGCTGGTGCGCGCGGAGCGCTGGAGCTTCGACATCCCCGAGGCCGACCGGTCCGCCGTCGGCTGGCAGGAGAGCGACCGGCCCCTGGACGAGTGCGTCGCACTCGCCACCGAGGCCCTGGACCCGGCGAACGGCGTGATGCTGCGCGCCGTCTGGCGCCGCGCGGCCCGCCAGCTGGTCCTGGTCGCCCACCACGTCGTGATGGACGGCGTGTCCTGGCGGGTCCTCATGGAGGACCTGGCCACCGCCTGGCGGCAGAGCGCCGCGGGCGCGCCGATCGAACTGCCCCCGACGGGCACCTCGTTCCGGCGCTGGACACAGCTCCTCGGCCGGACCGGGTTCGACGCGGACCGCGCCTACTTCCAGCGGCCCCTGCCGCACACCGACGAGTTGGTGGGCAGGCGCGCCCTGGCCGCCGCCGACACCGTCGCACGGGAGCGCATACGCACCGTCTCCGTCGGCGCCGAGGCCACGGCCGCGCTGCTCGGCGAGATACCCGCGAAGTTCCACGCGGGCGTCAACGACGTCCTGCTCACCGCGCTCGCCGTCACCCTCGCCCGGTGGCGCCGCGACCTCGGGCAGGACCAGACGTTCGCCCACATCGAGCTGGAGGGCCACGGCCGCGAGGGCCAGTTCGTCGCCGACGCCGTCGGCTTCGAACCGGACCTGTCGCACACCGTGGGCTGGTTCACCACTCTGTTCCCGGTGACCGTGGACCCCGGCGCCACGACCGACCCGACCGCGCCCGGCTACCTCGCCGCCGCGCTCAAGGCGGTCAAGGAGGACCTCGCCCGGGTCCCGAGCAACGGCGTCTCCTACGGCGCCCTGCGCTACCTCGCCGACACCGCCTTCGACGCGCCCGCACCGCAGGTCCTCTTCAACTACCTGGGCCGCTTCGACGCGGGCGCCGCCGGGGACTGGCAGCTCGCGCACACCACCGGGCAGCTGGGCGAGAAGCGCGACCCCGCGATGCGCCTGCCGCGCGCCCTGGAGTTCAACGCGATCGCCGAACCCGCCGCGAGCGGCGAGTACGAGCTGGTCACCACCATCTCCTGGCCCGACGGGATATTCACCGACCAGGACATCACCACCATCGGCGGCTACTTCCAGGAGGCCCTGGCCGGGCTCGCCGCGCTCGACGAGGGCGGCCACACGCCCAGCGACTTCCCCCTCGTGCCCCTCACGCAGGCCGACGTCGACGCCCTGGAAGGACCGGCGCTGCGGGACGTCCTGCCGCTGACCCCGCTCCAGGAAGGCCTCTACTTCCACTCCGTCTTCGACGACGAGTCCGCGGGCGCCTACGTCGAGCAGCAGCTCCTCACCCTGGACGGCGAGGTGGACGCCGACCGGCTCGCGGCCGCGGCCACCCGGCTGCTCACCCTGTACCCGAACCTCGCCGCGCGCTTCGTCGCCCTCGCCGACGGCCGCGTCGTCTCCGTCCTGGACGGCGGCGTCCAGGCGCCCTTCACCACCCTGGACCGCCCCGGCATCACCGACGCCGAGCTCCGGGAGTACGCGGAGCAGGACCGCCGCGCGGGCTTCGACCTGGCCACCGGCCCCCTGATGCGCTACACGCTGGTCCGCGCGGGCTCCGGCCGCACCGTCCTCGTGCAGACCGTGCACCACATCATCGCCGACGGCTGGTCGGTGCCCCCGATGCTGCGCGCGCTCCTCGCCGAGTACCACGCGCCCGGCACCGTGTACCCGCTCGGCGGCTTCGCCGACTACGTGCGCTGGCTCGGCGCACGCGACGACGACGAGAGCGACCGGGTCTGGCGCGAGGAACTCGCCGACCTGCCCGCCGCCTCCCTGGTCGCCGAGGGACACACCCCCTCCGAGCGGTTCGCCGACACCGTCGTGGAGCCGCAGGAGGACATCGACGCGGCCGTCCGCTCGGCCGGCGTGCCGCTGAGCGTGGCCGTGCACAGCGCCTGGGCGATCACCCTCGGCGGCATCCTGCACGGCGAGGACGTGGTGTTCGGCTCCACGGTCTCCGGGCGTGACGCGGACGTGCCCGGCATCGAGGACATGGTGGGCCTGTTCATCAACACCATTCCCGTGCGCGCCCGCTGGTCCGGGGACACCACGGCCCGCGACCTGCTCGCGGCCGTGCGCGAGCACCAGAGCGCGGTCCTTCCGCACCAGCACGTCTCGCTCGCCAGGATCGGCCGCCAGACGGGCTCCGGCTCCCTGTTCGACACCCTGGTCGTCTTCGACGTCGCGACCGACGTCGAGGCCCTGCGGCGCCCCGACGACACGCTCGTCGTCGCCGACATCGTGAACGAAGGCGCCCCGCACTACCCGCTGACGCTGGTGGTGGAGCGCGCCCTCGACGGCCGACCGCGCTTCAACCTCATCTACGACGGCGAACTCCTGGGCGAGACGGCCGCGCAGGCCATCCTGCACACCTTCGCCCGGACCCTCACCGGCCTGCTCACCCGCCCGGACGCCCTGGTCGACGACCTGGCCGCCGAGAGCGACCGGCGCCAGGACCCGGTCGCTCCGACCACCCTGGGCGCCCTGTTCGACGCCGCCGCGCTCCGCGACCCCGCCGCCACCGCCGTCACCCAGTGCGGCCTCGACGGCGACACCAGGTCGCTGACCTACGGCGAACTCGCCGCCGCGAAGGACGACCTGGCCACGGCCCTGCGCGCGGCCGGGGTCGGACCGGGCAAGCGGGTCGCCGTCGCCGTGCCGCGCTCCGTCGAGCAGGTCGTCGCCCTGGTCGCGATCGTCAGCGCGGGCGGCGCCTACGTACCGCTGGACCTGGCCTACCCGGACGACCGCCTGGAGTACGTCCTCGCCGACGCGGCGCCGCAGGTCGTCCTCGTGGACGCCGGCCAGCGGGACCGCTTCACGGACCTCCTCGCCCGCGCCGGAGTGGCGGCCCGCGTGCTCGTCCAGGGCGACGAGCTGCCGCAGGCCCCGGCCGGACCCGCGCCCGAGGCCCGCTGGCACGACCCCGCGTACGTCATCTACACGTCCGGTTCGACAGGACGGCCCAAGGGCGTCGTCGTCCCGCACTCCAGCGTGGTGACGCTGCTCGCCAACACCCGCGCCGACATGGACTTCGGCCCCGACGACGTCTGGGTGCAGTTCCACTCCTATTCCTTCGACTTCGCGGTCTGGGAGCTGTGGGGCGCCCTCGTCCACGGCGGCGAACTCCTCGTGCCCGAGTACGCCCTGACCCGCTCCCCGGTCGACTTCCACCGCCTGGTCCGCGAGCGCGCGGTGACCGTGCTCAACCAGACCCCGTCGGCCTTCTACCAGTTCATCGAGGCCGACCGGATCGCCGAGCGGCCGGTCACGGAGCTGCGCCGGATCGTCTTCGGCGGCGAGGCCCTCGACCTCGGACGCCTGCGCGGCTGGGTCGAGCGGCACGGCACCGCCGCGCCCGAGCTGGTCAACATGTACGGGATCACCGAGACCACCGTGCACGTCACCCACCGGGTGCTCACCGACGCGGACTTCGGCCCCGGCGACGACGTCAGCCCCATCGGCGGTCCGATCCCCGGCCTTGCGACCTATCTGCTCGACGACCGGCTCCGGCCGGTGCCGCCGGGCCGCGTGGGCGCCATCTACGTCGCCGGTGACCAGGTGTCGCTCGGCTACCTGGGCAGGGCCGGGCTCACCTCGGGCCGGTTCGTGGCGGACCCCTTCGCCGCCGACGGCTCCCGCATGTACCACACGGGCGACCTCGCCCGCCGCACCCTCGGCGGCGAGCTGGAGTTCGCGGGCCGCGCCGACGACCAGGTGCAGCTCAAGGGCTTCCGCATCGAACTCGGCGAGGTGGAGTCCGCGGTCAGGGAGCTCGACGGCGTGGTCGACGTGGCCGTCACCGTGGCCGACACCGGCGACCACCTGGTCGCCCACGTCGTGGGCCGCGTGCCCGGCGACTTCGCCGCGCTCCTCGCCACGAAGCTGCCCGTGCACATGGTGCCGGGCCGGGTCCTGACGGCGGCCGCGCTGCCGCTGACCGTCAACGGCAAGCTGGACCGCAAGGCCCTGATCGCCCGCGCCGCCCAGGACGACACGCGGGTGGCCGAGGGCGAGGCCCCGCTCGAGGCGCGGGGCGAGGCACCGGCCGACGCGGGCGACTCCGTGCTCGCCACCCTCGTCGACCTCTTCGCCCAGACGCTGCCCGGCTCCGTCGTGGACGCCGACACCGACTTCTTCAAGGCCGGGGGCGACAGCATCGTCGCCATCACCTTGATCAACCGGGGCCGGGCGCTCGGCCTGCACTTCGCGCCCCGCGACGTGTTCCTGTTCCGGACGCCGCGCGCGCTCGCCGAGCACCTGGACGCGCACAGGCAGCGGACCCCGGTCGCCGCGGCCACGCCCGCCCGCCGCGAGGACGGCCCGCTGACCCCGACGCCGATCATCCTGCGCCAGCGCGAACTGGGCGGCTCCCTCGCCCGATTCGCCCAGGCCAGGACCCTGGTGGCGCCCGAGGGCACCGGATTCGCCGACGCCCGGCGCGCCGCGAACGCCGTGGTCGCCGCGCACCCCGCCCTGCGGCTCAGGCTGCGCGCCGAGCACGGCGCCTGGGCCCTGCACACCGAACCGGCCCGCGACGTCACCGTCGTACGGCCCTCCGCGGCCGCGGCGACCGACGCGACGGCCGTGGCGAACGACGCCGCCGGACGCCTCGACCCCGAGACCGGGGACGTCATCGCGTTCGCCTGGCTGGAGGCCAGCAGGACCCTGGTCGTCACGGTGCACCACATCGCCGTCGACTCGGTGTCCTGGCTCGTCCTCCTGGACGACCTGACCACCGCCATGAACGGGGCGGACCTGGCGCCGCCGACCACCTCCTACGCCGAGTACGCCGAAGCGCTGGCGCTCCGGTCCACGCAGGCGATCGACGGCCTCGGGCACTGGATCGAAACGCTCCGGGCGCCCGCCCTCGTCCCGGCGGTGGGGGAGGTGCGCGAGCGGACCGTCGTGCTCGCGCCCGAGGTGAGCGACCACGTGACGCGCACCGCGCCCGCCGCGCTCGGCGTCGACCTCACCGAGCTGCTGTGCGGCACGCTGCGCACCGCGCTGACGGCGATCCAGGCCGCGCCCACCGACCTCGCGGTCGAGCTGGAGCGGCACGGCCGGGTCCCGGTCGAGGAGCACCACGACTACACCCGCACCGTCGGCTGGTTCACCGCCATCGCACCCGTGCGGCTGAGCGCCCACACCGACCCCGTCGCGGCCGCTCGCGAGGTCGCCGAACGCCAGCCCGACGAGGACGGACACGTCGCCTACGGCCGGCTCAGGTACCTCAACCCGCAGACGGCCCCGCTGCTCACCGCCCGCCCGCAGGTCCTCTTCAACTACCTCGGCCGGGGCAGCGAGTCCCAGGCCCTGCACCTCACCGGCGGCGACCAGGGCAGCCCCTACGCCGTCGAGGTCAACGCCTGGACCGACGCGGCCACCGGCAGCCTGCACGCGGCCTTCACCCTCGCCGACGGCATCCCCGACGCGATCACCGAGCACTGGCTGAGCGCCCTCGCCCGGGTCGCGGAGGCCGCCACGACCGCCGAGCGCACCGCACCGGTCACCCCGCTCCAGCGCGGCCTGTTCTTCCAGGCCCAGCTGGCGGGCGCCGCCGGACACTACGTCGCGCAGAGCTACTTCACCTTCGACCGGCGCCTGGACACCGACGTCCTGGCCGACGCCATGGCGCACGTGATCGCGCGGCACCCGGTCGTCGGCGCGGGCTTCGCCACCGACGACGACGGCAACCCGGTCCAGGTCCTCAAGGCGGGCCGACGCGTGGACGTCCGCACGGTCGACCTGGCCACCGACGCGGAGGTCGAGGACCTGCGCGCCCGGGACCGCGACACCGGCTTCGACCCGGCCGAGCCGCCGCTGATCCGCCTCACCGTGGTCCGCAGGCCCGACGGGCGCGACGGCCTGCTCCTGAGCTACCACCTGCTGCTGTGGGACGGCTGGTCCCGCGAGATCGTGCTGCGCGACCTGTTCGACGCCTACGAGGCCATCGGCGCGGGCCGGACCCTCGACGCGACCCCGGCCGCGCCGGGCTTCGAGGACTACGCCCGCGCGCTCGACGCCAAGGACGCCGCCGCCTCCGAGCGGTTCTGGGCGGAGCACCTGGCGGGCCTGGCAGGCCCGACACTGCTCGCCGGGCCGACCCCGGCCCTGTCGGACGAGCTGCCGCGCGCCCTCGTGCACACCCTGTCCGCCGAGCAGTCGGACCTGCTGCGGGACGCGGCCAAGACGCACGGCGTGACCCTGAACTCGGTCCTCACCGGCGCGTTCGGCCTGCTGCTCGGCGCCCACACGGGCCGCAGCGACGCCGTGTTCGGCGTGACCGTCTCCGGCCGTGACGGCGAGGGGCTGTCCGACATCGTCGGCGTGCTGCTCAACACCGTGCCCCAGTGGACGCGGGCCCGCCCCGACGACACCGTCCGGGACTACCTGGAGGCCGTGCAGAGGGCCCGGGTCGAGGCGATGGAGCACGAGCACGTCGGCCTCGGCGAGATCCAGCGCGCCAGCGGACACGACACCCTCTTCGACAACCTGTTCGTGCTCCAGAACTTCCTGGACATGGACGCGTTCGCCGCGATGAACTCCCGGCACGGCATCACCTCCGTGCGGGCCGACGACTCCACCCACTACCCGTTCACCTGGGTCGTGACGCCGGGCGACCGGCTCACGGTCAAGCTGGAGCACCGCGACGGCGACACGGACAACGCCCGTCGCCTCCTCGCCGACTACGTCCGCGTCCTCGAGGACCTGGCCCGCTCGACGGGGCCGGTCGGCGCCCTGCCGGGCCTGGGCGAGGACCCCCGGCCCGTCGAGCGCACGGACATCGGCACGGACACGGTCGTCGACCGCTTCGACCGGGCGGCCGACCGGGACCCGCAGCGGGTGGCGCTCGTCGCCCACGGCGCGACCATGACGTTCGCCGAGCTGCGCGACCGCAGCCGCGCCGTGGCGGGTGTGCTCGCCGCGCGGGACATCGGCCCCGAGACGACCGTGGGTCTCGCGGTCCCGCGCTCCCTCGACTCGATCGTGGCGCTGTTCGCCGTGCTGCGCGTCGGCGCCGCGTACGTACCGCTGGAACTGGACCACCCGGACGAGCGGATCGCCGCGATCGTCGACGACGCGCGGCCCGCGGTGATCCTCACCGTCAGTGCCGTGGCGCACCGCCTCACCGGCGACCTGATCGATCTTGACCGCCCGCTGCCCGCAGCCCAGCCGTTCGTCACGTTCGCGCCGGACGACCCGGACCGGCTGCGGCACCCCGCGTACACGATCTACACCTCCGGTTCGACCGGAAAGCCCAAGGGCGTGGTCACCGAGTACGCCGGGCTCACCAACATGCTGATCAACCATCAGCGGCGGATCTTCGAGCCGGTCCTCGCCGACCACGGCCACCGGGTCTTCCGGATCGCCCACACCGTGTCGTTCGCGTTCGACATGTCGTGGGAGGAGCTGCTGTGGCTCGCCGACGGCCACGAGGTGCACATCTGCGACGAGGAGCTGCGCCGCGACGCGCCGCGCCTGGTCGAGTACTGCCTCGAGCACGGGATCGACGTCATCAACGTGACGCCCACCTACGCGCAGCAGCTGGTGGCCGAGGGCCTGCTCGACCACCCGGAGCGGCGCCCGGCCCTGGTGCTGCTCGGTGGCGAGGCCGTCACGCCGAAGCTGTGGCAGCGGCTCGCCGAGACCGAGGGCACGGTCGGCTACAACCTCTACGGGCCCACGGAATACACCATCAACACCCTCGGCGTCGGCACCTTCGAGTGCCAGGACCCGGTGGTGGGCGTGGCCATCGACAACACCGACGCCCATGTGCTCGACCCGTGGCTGCGGCCGCTGCCGGACGGCGTCCCCGGTGAGCTGTACGTGGCGGGCATCGGCATCGCCCGCGGCTACCTCGGCCGGCCGGGCCAGAGCGCGGACCGCTTCGTGGCGTGCCCGTTCGGCGCGCCCGGCGAGCGCATGTACCGCACCGGCGACCTGGTGGTGCGGCGGCCCGACGGAAACCTGATGTACCTGGGCCGCACCGACCAGCAGGTCAAGATCCGGGGCCACCGCGTCGAACTCGGCGAGGTCGAGGCCGCGTTCGCCGCGCACCCGGCGGTGCGCTTCGTGGCCGCGGTCGCCCAGCCGGACCCGCAGGTCGACGGCGCCCACCGGCTCGCCGCGTACCTCGTCCTCGAGGGCGCCGACCTCGCGGCGGTGGCCGCCGAAGTGGGCACGGGTCTTCCGGACTTCCTGCGGCCGACGCACTATGCCCAGGTCGACAGCATCCCGCTGACGGTCAACGGGAAGGCGGACACCAAGGCACTGCCGGAGGCCAAGCCGCTCGGCGCGCTGACCACGGCGACGGAGCGGCGCCCGGCGACCGAGACCGAGACCGTGGTGTGCGAGTACTTCGCCGAAGCACTCGACCTGGATGATGACGAGGTGAGCGCAGTGAGCGACTTCGTGTCCCTCGGTGGGCACTCCATGCTGGCGGTGCGGCTCATCGGGCTGCTCCGCCGCGAGTACGGACCTGTGATCACCATCCGCGACCTGTTCACCCTCAAGACCCCCGAAGCGATTGCCCGCCACCTCGATGACCACTCCTGATACGCAGCGGCCCCGCCCCGGGGCAGACATCCTGCGCACCGCACTGCGCCGCAACGTCGGCGCCATGGCCGCCGGTACCGTCCTCATGGGCCTGTACCAGGCCGGGGAGACCGCCTTCCCGATCGCGCTCGGCCTGATCGTCGAGCACACGATGAGGGACCGGAGCCTCGGTGCCCTCGGCCTGTCGATCGGCGCGCTCGCCGTGATCATCACGACGGTCTCGCTGTCGTGGCGGTTCGGCATGCGCGTCCTGCAGAAGGCCAACACGACCGAGGCGCACCGCTGGCGCGTGAAGGTCGCGTCCTGCGGCCTCCAGCCGGTGGCCCGGGACGTCGACCTGAAGTCGGGCGAGGTCCTCACCATCGCCACGGAGGACGCCGACCAGACCGCCGACATCGTCGAAGTGGTGCCGCTGCTGATCAGTTCGCTGGTCGCGGTGGTGGTCGCGGCGGTCGCCCTCGGCCTCGCGGACTACCGGCTCGGCCTCCTGGTCGTCGTGGGTACGGTCGCGATCCTGTCGGTCCTGAGCGTGATGTCGAAGCGGATCGGCTCCAGCACCCAGGAGCAGCAGGCCCGCGTGGCACGGGCAGGTGCGAAGGTCGCCGACCTGATCACCGGCCTGCGCCCGCTGCACGGCTTCGGCGGCAACCACGCGGCGTTCCGGTCCTACCGGAAGGTCAGTACGGAGGCGAAGCACCAGGCGATCACCGTCGCCCGGGTGAACGGCGTGTACGCGGGCACCGCGCTCGCCCTCAACGCGATCCTCGCCGCCGCGGTGTCCATCACCGCCGGGTGGCTGGCGTTCGAGGGGCAGATCACGATCGGGGAGCTCGTGATGGCCGTGGGCCTCGCGCAGTTCATCATCGAGCCGCTCAAGATGTTCTCCGAGATGCCCAAGTACGTGATGATCGCGCGCGCCTCGGCCGCGCGCATGGCCCTGGTGCTCGCCGCCCCGCCGCTGGCGACACCGGGTCCCGGCCGCCCGGCCCCGGGCGGCGACCTGGAGGTGGACTGCGTCCGCCACGGCGCGCTGCGCAAGCTGAAGTTCCAGGTGGCGGCGGGCGAGTTCGTGGCGATCGCCCCCTACCAGCCGCGCGCGGCGGCCGACCTCGCGTCGGTCCTCGCCGTGCAGGTCCCGCCGCACGCGTACGACGGCGTGGTGCGGGTGAGCGGCCAGGAGCTCGCGGACCTGTCGATGGAGGCCGTGCGCGAGCACATCCTGGTGAACCCCTACGACGGGGAGATCTTCGCGGGCACCCTGCGCACGAACATCGACCCGTCGGGCACCAGCCGGTCCGTCGACGAGGCCGTGGAGGCGTCGATGCTGACCGACGTCGTCGCCCTGCACCGCGAGGGCCTCGACTACACGGTCCGCGACCGCGGCGCCAACCTCTCCGGCGGGCAGCGGCAACGCCTGTCCCTGGCGCGGGCCCTGGCCGCCGACACCGAGGTCCTGGTCCTGCACGACCCGACGACGGCCGTGGACGCGGTCACCGAGCAGCTCATCGCGCGCAACGTGGCGAAGGCGCGCCGGGGCCGCACCACCATCGTCATCACCAGCAGTCCGGCCCTCCTGGATGCCGCCGACCGCGTGCTCGTCCTGGACGACGGCGTCATCACGGCCGAGGACACCCACCGGAACCTGCTCGCCACGGACGAGGGGTACTGCCGGGCCGTGGCACGGTGACGTCCTGACGCCGTGACGTCCTGACGCCCGGTACGACAGCAGCGGTTCCCGGGGAGGTGGAGTACCTCCCCGGGAACCGCTGCTGTCGTACCGGGCCCTTGCTGCGGCCAGACGGCCAGACGGCCAGACGGCCAGACGGCCAGACGGCCAGACGGCCGAACCCCAGGCTGTCGGCCGGTCAGGCGAGCGCCCAGGCGACGTCCCGGAGCAGCGCCTGCCGCCAGCCCGCGCGGTCGTGGTCCGCCGCGGAGCGGGAGACCCGCACGGTCGCACCGGCCTGTTCGGCCAGGGTCTCGGTCAGCTCGCAGTGGGGCAGCATCCGCGTCTCGTGTTCCCCCACGTCGAACGCGACCCGCAGCCCGGACAGGTCGGGGCGCTCCCGCAGCCGCGCGGCGACGGCGCCGCCGACCGGGCCGCCCAGCGGGTCCGCCGCGTCCATGGCCTCGGGCGTCCACCAGAACGACCCCGACTGGCAGGCGACGCGGGACACCAGGTCCGGGTACTCCAGGGCCGCGTACAGCGCGCTCAGCCCGCCGAGGCTCTGCCCGGCGACCACGAGCCGCTCCGGCTCCGCGTGCACGCCGGACTCCGCGACCAGCGGCAGGAGTTCGTCGCGGACGGCCTCCCACAGGTCACTGCGGCACCCGAACTCGGCCGCCCTGTCCTTGGCGGGCAGGAAGACGAGGGTGCAGGGAGGCATCTCGCCAGCGGCGGCGGCCGCGTCGAACGCGGTCATGGCGGGGTGCAGGTACAGCCAGTCGTCCCCGTCGAGCAGCAGCACCACGGGCCCGCCGCCGGCCACCGGGTGGACGCGCACCGTGCGCCGCCCGCCGATCCGCTCGCCGGCCCAGCGCAGCCGGGTGCGGGGCAGCGGCAGTACGTCGTCGGGGCCGACGACGGGCCAGTGCGGCTGGGCCGGGGCGTCCGGCGTGGCGGCGATGGAGCGGTCGCCGCCCGCGCCGGCCGGGTTGAAGGGGTCGGCGTACGCCGCGTCGTCCGCGCGGAACTGATAGGTGACGCGCAGCCGCGCGGGCATGCGCACCTTGGCGTACCAGCAGTCCGTGTCGTCCCGGCGGAGCAGCGGGACCGGTGCCGACCAGCTCTCGAATTCGAGGGTCGCGGGGGAGCCGCGCCACAGGAAGAGGGTCACCCAGCCGCCGTCGCCGTCGGGGACCGACACGGGAGCTCCGACAGCCGCCCAGAAGGCTTCGGTGCCGGGTGCGCCGGGCAGACCGAACTCGGCGAAGGGGGCGTCGATTCCGGCGGCGAGGCCGGAGGCAGGTTCCGTCACGACAGGACCGCTCCTTGTGAGAGGGATGGGGAAGGAATAGGCTAATCTTAATTAGGTGAGCCTAACCTAATTGTGGCGCGCCTCTCCCTTTCCGGCGCGTCCCGACGAGCTGAAGAGCATGCTCGACGCGGCTGACGCCGGCCCGTCGACCCCGAGGAGACAACGAACATGAGCACGAATCCGTTTGACGATACCGAAGGCCGCTTCCTGGTCCTGGCGAACGAGGAGGGCCAGCACTCGCTGTGGCCCGCGTTCGCCGAGGTCCCGGGGGGCTGGGCGGTCGTCTTCGAGGAGAACTCCCGGGACGCGTGCCTGGAGTACGTCGAGACCCACTGGACCGATCTGCGCCCCCGCTCCCTCGCGGCGTCCATGGACGCCTGACGAGGTCGAGCCGATCGGCCGCCCGCCGGTGCGCGCGGACCGGGCACGTGAACAGTAAGGCTGACCTTACTTTGATGCCCCGTCAGGGGAACGCGGCCACACGCCGCTCTTCGATCGTGGAACCGAGGAAGGAAAGCCTTGATCACGGCTACGCCGCGCCCTGCGCCGCAGGAGCACGCCCGGCCCGCGCCACCGCACGCCGTGCGCACCGCCCGCCAGGAGGACGCGCCCGCGCTCGCCGAACTGTCCCGCCCCTTCGTGCGCTCGGGCGCGCTGCGGGAGCGGCCGGTGGAGCTCTACGCCGCGCACGCGGCCGACTTCCTGGTGGCGGAGGCGGCCGACGGCACCCTCGCGGGCTGTGTGGGACTCCGTACGCACCGGGCGGCTCCGGCGGAGGGCGGCGGCCGTGCGGGCGTCGTGTACAACTTCTGCGTGGCCGGGCACCGGCAGGGGAGCGGCGTGGGAGCCGCCCTCCTGCGGGCCGTGCTCGCGACGGCGCACGCCGAGCGCCTCGGTGCCCTGTTCACGGCCACCACCGGCGGTGGCGGCCTGTTCCTGCGCTACGGGTTCGCGCCCACGACGGCGCGCCTGGCGCCTCCGTCGTGGGCGGCTTCCCTGGATCCGCGCCGCAACGCCCGGATCCTCACGAAGTCGTTGTGACGGCCCGCCGCTCGGGCGCCAAGGCATCGTCGGCGACCACGGTGGTGCCGGGGCTCATCGGTGCGAGGACGCTGCGCAGTACCGCGTGCGGCACCCGGCCGTCGACCACGTGCGCCTTGCGGACCCCGCCGCGGACGGCGCGCAGGCAGCCCTCCATCTTGGGCAGCATCCCGCTCGCGAGGCCCGGCAGGAGGCCGCTGAGGGCGTCGGCCGTCAGGTGCTCGATGACCTCGGTGCTGTGCGGCCAGTTCGCGTACAGGCCCTCGACGTCGGTGAGCATCACCAGGCGCTCGGCGTCGAGGGCCACCGCGAGGGCCGAGGCCGCGAGGTCGGCGTTGACGTTGTAGACCTGCCCGTCCTCGCCGCGCGCCACGGGGGACACCACCGGGATGTGCCCCTGCTCCAGGAGCGTGCGCACCATGTCCGGGTTCACGTCCACGACCTCGCCGACGAGGCCGATGTCCACCGGCTCGCCGTCCACCCACGCCGGGCGCGGGACGGCGGTCATCGTGTGGGCGTCCTCGCCGGACATGCCGACGGCGAAGGGGCCGTGGGCGTTGATGTGGCCGACCAGTTCCCGCTGGACGCGGCCGGTCAGCACCATGCGGACGACGTCCATGGTCTCCGGCGTCGTCACCCGCAAACCCGCTTCGAACCGCGTCTCCAGGCCCAGGCGGTCGAGCATCGCACTGATCTGCGGTCCGCCGCCGTGGACGACGACCGGGCGCAGGCCCGCCTGCCACAGCTCCACGACGTCCTGGGCGAACGTGCGTTGCAGATCCGCGTCCACCATGGCGTTGCCGCCGAATTTGACGACGACCGCGCGGTCCCGGAGCTCCTCCGGCCAGGGAAGGGGGTCGCCGGATTCGCTGATCCTGGCGGGCACCCCGCTGGTGGGCCATCCCCGGGCAGCGGTCACGCTCACGGAGCCACTCCATTTCATGGGCGGGCCCGCCTCTTCAGGCGGGCCGATCAAGATTGGGTTTAGCTTAGCCTAACCTAAGTTCTATGGTGGGTCCGTGGTCTGCCCCGCGGTCCGGGAAGGCGTTCAACGGCCTTTCGGGAAGGGGGATTTGCGGATCGAGGGACTTTTCATTTCCTGTCGCCCGCCGCGCGTGCGCGCGAGCGAAGTGGCCGATGTGCGCCGTATGTCCGCGCGCCCGATGGTGGGGCTCCCGCGCCTGTGGGTGGCGAGGGGTCGTGTACGTTCAACGTGCCGCGGTGACGGTGACCGGAAATCTTCGGCGGCCTTCAAGGGTCCCGCCGCTCGGCGGCGATCGAACCGGGGTGCGCGGTCGGCCGCCTGGTCGCCCTGGGGTCCGTGTGTGCGTGGTCACTTCTTCGGACGGACGCGTCGCTCTCGAAGTGGGGTGCGGCGGGGTCTACTTCCCGTTCGGGGCAAGGCGAAGCGCCCTCGGAGTCAAGCAAGGTCCGCGGCGCCCGGCACCCCCGGATCCGGTGGCCGGAGGCGGCGTCCCGCATATGATTCCTCCTCAGACATTGCAAGGTAAGGCTAACCTTATCTACCATGTGGCTGCTTAAGGAGGCGATGAAGCGGGTGAATGCCGTGCACAGTGGGCCGGAGACGCGTAATGAGCACAGGGGGACGGACGTGATGTATGACGTCCTGGGGATCGGATTTGGGCCATCGAACCTGGCGCTCGCGATCGCGGTCCACGAACACAACGCGCGGCTCGGTGAGAGCGACCGGATACGCGCCGGATTCCTGGAGAAGCAGCCGCGGTTCGGCTGGCACCGGGGGATGCTGATCGACGACGCGACCATGCAGGTGTCCTTCCTGAAGGACCTGGTCACCATGCGTGATCCGAAGAGCTCCTTCAGCTTCCTGTGCTACCTGCAGGAGCGCGACAGGCTGGTGGACTTCCTCAACCAGAAGACGCTGTTCCCGCTGCGCGTCGAGTTCCACGACTACCTGGAGTGGGCCGCGGCCCGCGTCGACGACCTCGTCGACTACTCGGCCGAAGTCGTCGCCGTGCGCCCCGTGACGGAGGACGGCGAGGTCACGCACTTCGAGGTCGTCAGCCGCGACGCGAAGGACCCGGAGCGGACCGTCGTACGCCGTGCGCGCAGCATCTGCGTGGCCACGGGCCTGGAGCCGCACCTGCCGCCCGGCATGGAGAACTCCGAGCGGATCTTCCACAACAGCCAGCTGATCCCGCGCGTGGCCGCGCTCAAGGAGACCGCGACCCCGGTGCGCCGGGCCGTCGTGCTCGGCGCCGGGCAGAGCGCCGCCGAGTGCGTCGACTACCTGCACCGGAACTTCCCGGACGCCGAGGTCTGCTCGGTGTTCGCCAAGTACGGCTACACGCCCGCCGACGACAGCCCCTTCGCCAACCGCATCTTCGACCCCGAGGCCGTGGACCTCTTCTACCACGCGCCCCGGGAGGTGAAGCAGTCGCTGTTCGACTATCACCGCTCCACCAACTACTCGGTCGTGGACATCGACCTGATCGAGTCCCTGTCGAAGACGATGTACCAGGAGAAGGTCCAGGGGCGGCAGCGACTGCGCATGCTGAACGTCACCCGCATCCGCGGCATCGACGCGCACCCGGACCGCCTGGACATCGGCGTGGAGTTCCTGCCCACCGGGGAGCGCGAGACGCTGGCCGCCGACGTGCTCGTCCACGCCACCGGCTACCGGCCGCGCGGCCTCGGCGAACGCCTCGGCGAGGTCGACAAGCTGTGCCGCCGCGACGACGAGGACGAGCTGGTCGTCAGCCGTGACCACCGCGTGGCCACCAACGCCAACGTCAGTGCCGCGGTCTACCTCCAGGGTGGCACCGAGCACACCCATGGCCTGACCTCGACGCTGCTCTCCAACACGGCCGTGCGCGCGGGGGAGATCCGGGACTCACTCCTCGCCCGCCGTCAGCGCCAGAGCGTCTGACAGGCGTACGCGACCGCCGTCGTGGTGCACCGGCGGGCATCCGTCCGCCGCGTGCCACGCCCTGGTCACCCGACCGATGACCAGGGCGTGGTCGCCCACCAGGAGGCGGTCGAGGGGCGCGAGCGCCAGCCGCCCAGGACCCGGGAGGCCGTGCGTCACCCGACTCCCTCCCGTATCTCCGCGAGGGTCAGGTCGCCGGCCGGCAGCTCGATCTCCTTGCCGCGCGGCGACGCCTCGCCCGGGCCGAAGGCCCGCAGAGGGGCGCGCCAGTCCGCCAGGGCACCTCGGCTCGATGGCCAGGCCGTGCTCCACGTCGCGGCGGGCCCCGGCCGTGTCACCGCGCTCCAGGAGCAGCTCCGCGCGGTGCGTGAGGCAGTCCAGGTGGCCCGGTTCAAGGTCCAGGGCGTAGTCCAGGTCCCGCAACGCGTCCTCGTCGTCGCCGAGTTCGAGCAGCAGATCGGCGCGGTTGAAGTGGGCCTCGGAGAACGGCGGGGTCAGCCGGATCGCGGTGGCGTAGTCCCGCAGGGCCTCGTCGTGGCGGCCGAGGGCCCGGTACTGCGCGGCGCGTCGAAGTAGTGGTCGCCGTGGTCCGGGTCGTGGCGGATCACGTCGTCGTAGTCGCGCAGCGAGGCCGTGTGGTCCTTGCGCATGAACGCGCGGGCGAGCAGCCGCCGCTCGGGGTCGGGATGGCTGTCGGCGAGCGCGATGGCCGTGTTCACCCAGGCGAGCGCCAGGTCCTCGTCGTGGTCCTCCCGGGGCAGGAAGCGGGTGTGGAGCATGGCCGACAGACAGGCCGTTCCCATGTGCACATCCGGGTCGGCCGTGCTGCGGCGCATCTCCTCCAGATACGCGAACGCCTCGTGGCCGCGCCCAAGACAGCACAGGCCCGCGGCGAAGCAGCTGTCGACGGCCTCGACGAAGGCCGCGACGCCCGCGCCCGCCGGGTCGCAGCCGTGCTCCAGGTGGTACGGGACGGCGCCGAGGCGCAGCGTCGGATAGTCCACGTCCCTCAGGGCATCGGCGCGCGCGGTGTGCCTGCGGGCCCGCTCCGCCGACGGCAGCGCGTAGTAGGCGTTCCGCACGGCCGGGTCGCGGCTGGTGCCGTCGGAGTCGATGAACAGCTGGGCCAGGTCGGCGCCCGCAGGCCGGGGCGTCCGCGCGGCACGGACGGTGTACGTGGTGAGCGCGTCGTCGCGGTCGCCGTGGCTCTCCGCGACCACGGTCAGCCGGGCGGGGTCGCAGCGGCGCAGCAGGATGGCCACGAGCTCGCGGTCGGTGGGGTCGGCCTCGTCGACGTCGTAGAAGGCGATGACGGCGCCTTCGGCACGGAGGAGGCGTGCCCGGTCCAGGGCGAGTTCGGCCACGCCGTGGGCGATGCGCAGGGCGCGCGGCGCGGGGTGGAAGCGGGTGCGCTCCTTGGCTCCGGCCGACTGGGTGAGCGTCTGCGGAGTGCGCGGGACCAGCGGCGCGAGGTCCGGGGCGATCACGGTGATCTCCGTGGCACGCGCGGCCACCGACTCGGGATCGCGGGCGAGCAGTTCGGGCACGAGGTGGCGCAGCAGGGAGCCGCCGCCGGTGAACGGCCCGCGCAGCCGCCGGTGGCAGCCGATCTCCAGTTCGGGGCGCGGGGGCTCGGGCAGCTCGCCGGTCGGCTCCGGCTCTTCGGTGGTGAGGATCCACCGGTGGTGGGGCGGCAGGGCGGTCATGCGGATGATGCCCCTCGGCGTGAGGCGGTGGCGGTGCGGGCCTTGGCGCGCCGGCCCCGCACGGGCGAACCGGTCGACGGCCGTGGGCCAGAAGGTCAGCGCGGCGGCCCGGGCGAGGCCGGTGCCGGAGACGGAACAGGCACTGCCGGACCAGCCGCGGCACACAGGTGAAGGAGACCGCGAGGCACCCGCCGTGCGGCCGGGCGGGCCCGGCCGGGGGCGGGCGGGGACGGAGCCGGGCCCGGACCGGGGCCCGGCTCCGCGGTGCTCAGTGTTCGGCGCACGCGTAGTAGCAGGCGGTCGGTAGACGGATCGGACCGGCCTTGCGGATCGGCGTCTTCTTCATGGGTCTCCTCCTCTCGGTGGCTGGTCCCGGTGGGTCACGTGACCTGGCGGCCGGCGGCCGGGCCGGGGCCGATGGCCCACCCGGCGAGCCGGTGAGCCGTGGAGTCGGCGGCGGAGGGGAACTCCGCCGCCCGGAGAGGAATGACGCCCGGATCCGGCGTCGCCAGGTCACTCGGTGGAACGTGCCTTGCCGCGGCCGGCTCCGGACGGAGTGGTCCAGGGCCGCATCCAGACGGCACGCGCCATGGCTGTTCCCTTCTTCCAGTAGCAGCCCCGGGTGGCACGCCCCCGAATCGAAAAAGGGCGCGGAAAGCCACCGCGGGTAATGTGCCAGGACCCCAGTGAAATCGATGGGAGTGGCATATCTAGATCCCTCGTCACTGGTCCACGGACAGCTTGGTGGGGTGCTGCCTTTGATGTCAACCCGGGAATGCGGGCATCCGTATACCGCCCCCGCGAGGCCAATTCAACGGTGGGCAAAGTCTCTTGGGGTGTCTCCAACATGCCCGCATAGGTGCAGGTCGCAGGCGTGCAGGTGACCCGAGAGGTAAAGGGAGGCCTGCTTCGGAAATCCCCCTATACCTTTGGACAGTTAACGCGCTCGCGCTTTAAGTCAAGGAATTCTCTTCTCGGTGCGGGCCGTTCGGTGCGGGCCGTTCGGTGCGGGCCGTTCGGTGCGGGCCGCTCAGCGCGGCGCGGACGGCTCAGCGCAGCACCACACAGTCGCGGGCGCGCAGGGCCGTTACGGTGGGGTCGTCGTCCGGCACCTCGTTCCAGCGGAGATCGAGTTTCTCCAGTGCGGGCAACTCGGTCAGCCAGCCGGGAAGTTCGCGCAGTCGATTGGCCCGCAGATCGAGGCGCCGCAGCAGGGGGAGCCCGCGCAGCGCGTCGGGCACCGTGGCGAAGGCGTTCTCGCGCAGCTCCAGTTCGCGCAGTGCGCTCAGCTGCCGCACGGCAGCGGGCAGCGAACTGAGGGCGTTGCCGCGCAGCCACAGTTCCCGCAGGGAGCGCAGGCCGCCGAGCGAGGCGGGGAGCGAGGCGAGCCGGTTGTGCTGGGCGCGTAGCTCGACCAGACCTGTCATGGCGCCGAGAGTGTCCGGCAGGTCGGTGAGCCGGTTCTCGCCGACGTTCAGATAGGCCAGGCGCGTCAGACGGCCCAACTCCGCGGGCAGGGAGGTGAGACGGTTGTCGTGCAGGTACAGGAAGTCGCTCAGCGCGGTGAGGTCGCCGAGCTCGCGCGGCACGGACGTGAGCCGGTTGTGGCCGAGGTCGAGGGTGCGCAGCGAGGCCAGCGTGCCGAGGCGGGCGGGCAGCCGCGTGAGCGCGTTGTCGGGCAGCAGCAGCACGTCCAGGCGTGGATGGCGCCATACCTCGTCGGGTACGTCGGTGAGCCCGGCCTTCCAGTAGTTCAGTACGGTCGCGCTGGTCACCGGCACCTCTTTCCGGGGCGTGCCCCCGGCCCTGACGCCGACCGGGCGGCGCCCGCCGAGAAGGGCTCCCGGCGCGGCCCCGGGGACTCCGGACCCGGCCCCCGGCGGGCTCCGCGGGAAGCCCGCCTAATGGATGCAGCGGAACCTATCATTAGCCCATGCCCGCTCCGCCCCAGGCCTCCGCACCGGCGCCGACGCCCGGCCCCACCCGGCTGACGCTCGACCTCGCCGCCACCGTCCGCCACGACGGGCGCGGCGGCGTCGCCGACGACCTCGACACGCCCGAGGGCCTCACCGCCTGGGTGCGCGAGCACGCCGACGCGCTGCCCGAAGCCCTGGCGGCGCGCCGCTACCGCGCGGACGCCGCCGGGCTCGACCGCGTACGGGCGGTGCGCTCCGCCGTCCGCGCGCTCTTCGCCCGGGCGGTCCTGCCGGGCGCGCCGAGCCCCGCCGACGCCCACCGCCTCCCGCCTCCCGCCGAGGCCGTCGCCCGGCTGAACGAGGCCGCGGCGAAGGTGTCCACCGTGCCCGTGCTGACCTGGCCGGGCGGCGCCGCTCCCCGCGTGCGGGACGAGCCCGTGCCCGCTCCCGGGCCCGCCTCGCCCGACCGGCGCGCTGACCTGCTGGACGCCGCCCTGGCCCGGGCCGCGCACGCCTTCCTCGCCGGGCCGGACCGGCAGCGCCTGCGCGCCTGCCACGCGCCACGCTGCGTGCGGTACTTCCTCAAGGAGCACCCGCGCCAGGAGTGGTGCAAGCCGTCCTGCGGCAACCGTGCCCGCGTGGCCCGCCACCACGAGCGCGGCCGCGGCCCGGCCTGACGCGCCGCGCCGCCCCCGGCCGGACGGCGCGCGCGGCGATCTCGCACACCCCCGGCGCCCGCCGTGACCACGGGTTTCTCCCTCGCGGCCCCCGCGCCGGAAACGCCTCCGCGGGCACGTACCATGGCCGCATGTCCTTCCTCCGCCGCCGCAGCTCCGCCACCCCCGCCGGGCCGGACTTCGATGTCCTCGCCATGGACCCGGGCGACTGGCCCGGCAACCTCGGTGCCGGCCTGCTGCCCGCCCCCGACGGCAGCTGCCAGGGCGTCTTCCTGCGCTACGACCTGTTCGGCGGCCGCGGCCCCGCGATGATCATCGGCAATCTGCCGGAGGGCTCCCCGGCCCGCGAGCTCGCCGACGGCGAGGTGCCCTTCGAGGTGGCCCAGCTCCTCCTCGCGCTGGAGAACGACGAGGAGGTCACCGTCGTCTCCAGCGAGGACGTGCCGGTGATGCAGGGGGACAACCTCCTGATCGTGCGCCGCCTGCGCCTCTCCGAAAGCCGCATCTCCTGCGTCCAGTTCGACCGCAGCGACAACGTCCTGGTGACCATCGCGGCCTGGGACCGCCCGATCACCGACGACCTGTACGCACTCCTCAAGCCCCTGCCCGCCGAGCTGTTCCAGCAGGGCTGACCCACCGCCCTCCCGGCCCCCGCGCGGCGGCATCACGCATCTCGGTCCGCGCGGGGCACACCGCCCCGTCCCGCCTGGCCGGTACCGCTCCTGGACAAGGCCCCGGGCCCGTCGGCGCGGCACAGGATTCGCGCCGTCTCGTCCCCCCGTGGCGGACGCTCCGTACCGCCCAACGGGCTGGTGGGGAGCTTTTGTTGAATGGCGGTTTCCTACTGTTCGTACCCCCGTGTTCAGGCTGGCGTGCTTTGTTCTCAGGCGCGGGGCGCCACCGCGCCTAGCGTCGTGGGGGAGCGGGGTGTCCGCCCATCTCGACAGGGAGGGAAGTCGCGTATGAGCAACAACGACGTCTATCCGAACACACCGTCGAGCACGATCTACCGCAACATGGCCTGGACCTCCGGGAACGGCCACACGCTGCTCAGGCTCCAGGAGGACGGCAACTTCGTCGTCTACCGGGACAGCGTCGAGAAGCCCGTGTGGTCGCCGGACACCCGCCCGGACGGGTACCGCGCGGTCATGCAGGGTGACGGCAACCTCGTCGTCTACGCCCAGGACGACCGCCCCGTGTGGGCGTCGAACACCTCCGGGCGCCACGGGGCCATCCTGTCCGTCCAGGACGACGGCAACGTGTGCATCTACTACCAGGGCCAGCCCATCTGGTGTACGGAGACCGCCGGCTGACCCGCGCGGCCGCACGTCCTCGGTAGCGCATGCGCCGGGCCCGGACCTGCCCCCACGACAGGCCCGGGCCCGGCGGTTCCCGGGGCCGCCGCGGCTAGCTGCCGGACGGCACCACCTCGACGTCGGCGGCGCGCACGAACGCCACCCGGTGGCCGAACTGGATCTCGTAGTAGACGTCCTTGCCGCGCACCACGCGGTGCGGCTTCAGGTCGAACGTCGGCGCGTAGAAGTACTCACCGGGCACCTTGTCGCCGATGGCGTACTTCTGCCCCGCGAGCAGCTTGTACGGCAGCGGGGAGACCGACTGCACCGGGACCTCCGGCGGGTACGCCTCCTTCTCCGGGTAGGCGCGGCCGTACACCGGGACCTCGCTCGCGCCGTCCTTCGGCGTCACCGTCCACCCGCGCGCGTCGACGGCCGTCGGCTGCTTCCTCGGGTTCTTGAACCACGCCTTCTGGCCGAGGTACCACACGGCCGTCCAGTCGCCCTGGCGGTCGGCGACCGCGTACCGCTGGCCGGTGGACAGGCGCGAGCCCATGTCGTTCACGTCGATCGTGGACGGCTCGCCGCCCGGGCGGAGCCCGATGTCCTTGACGAGCGGCGCGTCGTCGCGGGGCTCGGTGTGCACGCGCACCGCGCTGGAGCCGTGCGGCACGCACTTCTCGCCCGGCTTGACGCAGCCGGTGAACTCCACCTGGTTCCTGCTGAACTCGGGCGCGACCGTCACCAGGCCGCCCTTCGGACCCGCCGTGCGGTGCAGCGGCTTGCCGAGGAGCTGGAAGTAGTGCTGCCAGTCCCAGTACGGGCCCGGGTCGGTGTGCATGCCCCGGATGGTGGCCGCCGTGGTGCCCGGGACGGTGTCGTGGCCGAGGACGTGCTGCCGGTCCAGCGGGATGTCGTACCGCTTGGCGAGGTACTTCACCAGGCGCGCCGAGGAGCGGTACATGGCCTCCGTGTACCAGGTGTCGGGCGCCGTGAGGAAGCCCTCGTGCTCCAGGCCGACGGACTTGGAGTTCACGTACCAGTTGCCCGCGTGCCAGGCGACGTCCTTGGTGCGCACGTGCTGGGCGACGTGGCCGTCGGACGAGCGGAGCGTGTAGTGCCAGGACACGTACGTCGGGTCCTGGACGAGCTTGAGGACGCCCTCCCACCTGCCCTCCGTGTCGTGCACGACGATGTACTTGATGCCCTGGGAGGCGGGCCGCTCGGCCTTGTCGTGGTTGCCGTAGTCGTTGTCGCCGAACTCCTCGTACGGAGCCGGGATCCACTCGCAGGCGAGGGACCTGGGGCAGTCCGTCTGCGCCGCCGGCGCCCTGCGCAGGCCCATGCGCTCGACCTGCGCCGCGTCGGGCCTCAGGCCGGGCCGCGGGGCGAGCCGCACCCGCTGTCCGGCGTCGGTCGTGCGCCGCTCGCCGTCGCGGATCACCGCGAACACCTCGTTGGCGTACGTAGCGGCGCCCGCCTGCTCGTCCGCGCCGGAGAACGCGGCGACCGCTCCGTACCAGTCGGCAGGGTCGTCGCTGAACGGCCTGTCGAGCCGCTTCTGCGCGGCGGCGAGGAGGGCGGCGCCGCCGCGGACGTTCGCCGCGGTGTCCTCGCGCAGCTCGCGCTCGGGAATGCCGCTGAGCCGCGCGGCGCGCTTCAACGTCTTGAGCCGGGCGGGCAGTTGGGCCTCGTCGGGCACCTGGCGCGGCTTGAGCGTCGGGCGGGACGCGTCGCCGCGCGGGTCCTCGTCGCCCTCGCTGTGGTGGGGCGCCGAGGCCAGCGCGGTGCGCGCGTCGGTGAGGTGCATCGGGCCGTAGCCGCCGGTCACGCTGGGGGCGCCGTCGTGCGCGTCCCAGCGGGACTGGAGGTAGGAGACGCCGAGCAGCACGCTCTGCGGCACGTCGTACTCGGCGGCGGCCGCCGCGAAGGCGCGCTGGAGGGAGTCGGGCCCCGCGGGTGCGGCCGTGGACGACGCCGGGGCGGCGCCGATGAGCGGCACCAGCAGGGCGGCCGACGCCAGGGCGCCCGCCGCCCTCACGGTGCGTCTGTGCGCGGCGGATTCAAAGCGGTGGGCGGATCCTCGCAAGGCAGCCTCCTGAGACCTCTGGGCCGGTGCGGCGGGACGGGGTGCGCGGGGCCGGGCGTGCGTCAGTGGTACCCGCTCTCCGACGATCCGTCAATCAGGCCCAGGGGAAGGGATTTCCCATGTCAGCGGCGTTTCCCCAGGTTTTCGCCCCGGGTAGCGCGATCGCCTGCTGCGCGTCAGTGGAATGGACCAATGCGCGGGTGCCGCCGCACCGGGCCCCGGCTGCGGCTACCGGCCCTTCGCCGCCCGGGTCACCTCCTCCGCGAGACGGTGGTTCTCCGTGGGCGGGTCCGGGGCTGTGCGGCAGGGCCAGGGCCCGGTCGAGAGAGTGGCGGCCCTCCGTGGTGAAGCCGTAGGCGAACCAGACGAACCACAGGGACCCGCTCAGCTCCTGGGCGCCGTGCCCGTCGCCCTCGGCGAGACGGAAGTCGAGCGCGGCCCGGGCAGCGCTCGACGCTACCCGCGCCGGGGCAGCGGTGCGCGGGCTGTGGCGAATGGGCCACGGACCGTCATCGAAGCTGGCACAGTACCCCGCACGCAGGGGTCGTGCGCGCGAATCCGAACTTCACCAGACGACCAGGGGGACGCAGTGGAAACACGGGGCAAGTGGCTCGCCACGGCGGTAGTGGCACAGGCGGCCGTGGCCACGGTCACGAGCCTCGCCCACGTGCCCCTGCACGCACTGCTCCTGATCGGTCCGCTCCTTGCGGCCCAACGGCTCTCGGCGCGCGTCACCGCCGTCCTGGGCGCCCTCGCCGTCGGCCTGACCCTGCTGGACTCGCCGCCGATCTCCCTGCGCGACCTGGCGTCCCTCCTGAACATCGCGGCGGTCTCGGTGTGGGCCGTGGTGACGGCGCACTCCCGCGTGCGCGCCGAGCGCGCGCTCGACCGGATGACCCGACTCGCCGACACCGTGCAAGAGGCCCTGGCCCGCCCGCTGCCCGACCGCGTCGGCCACGTCGCTCTCGCCGTGCACGCGCGGCCCGCCGACCCGCATGCCCGCCTCGGCGGCGACGTCCACGACGCCGTGCTCACGTGCGCGGGCCCGCGCGTGCTGCTCGCCGACGTCAAGGGGCACGGCGTCCAGGCCCTGCGGGTGGCCGCCGCCGTCCTGGCCGCCTTCCGGCGCACCGCCGCCACCGAACCCGACCCGGTCCGGCTCGCCCGGACCCTCGACGAGCACCTGGGCCCCGAACTCGGCCCGGAGGACTTCGTGACCCTGCTGCTCGTCGACTTCCACCCCGGCGAGGCCCGCATCGTCAACTGCGGTCACCCACCGCCCCTGCGCACAGGCCGCCGCCTCCACCTGCTCTCCCCGCCGCGGCCCTCACCCCCGCTCGGCCTGCGCCCCGCCCCCTGTCTGCAACGGGTCCAGCTGGCATCGGGGCAGCGCCTGCTCCTGTACACCGACGGCCTCACCGACGCCCGCGACGCCGACAGCGCTCCCTTCCCACTCGACGACCCGCAGTGCCACGCGGCCCTGACCGCGCCCGACCCGCACGACGCCCTGCGGTGCCTGACCGACCTGCTGCACCGCCACACCGGCGGCACCCCGCTCGCGGACGACCTCACCCTGCTGCTCGCCGAGGCCGCCCCCACGCCGCTCGGCCGGCCGCGCGACGCGCCCCCGAGGCCGGCGGGCCGCTCCTGGACGGCGTGACGACGACCCTGTCCGCCGGCCGCCCGCGGAGCGTCGAGCAGAACCCGCCGCCCTAGCGGCCGCCTCTTGCCCGCAGCGCGTTGTCCACCAGGCGGAGCGTGGCGGCGTTCTGGGCCTCCTGCCGGGCCTCGTCGGTGCGCAGGGTGAACGTCGCGGTCGTCACGGCGCGGGTGCCGTCCTCGGTGACGCCCGACTCGGAGACCACGCCGAGGTGGGTCCCGCCGTGGAACCACAGGCCCGAGCCGCTGCCCGCCACCGGCCGCCAGGCGATGCCGAGGCCGTAGCGGACGCCCTTCGCCCGGATCCAGTCCTCGGCTGGGACGGTGCGCCGCATCGCCGCCAGCTGCGCGGGGCGCAGCAGCCGTCCGGCCATCAGGGCGCGCAGGAAGACGGCGTGGTCGCGGGTCGTGCTGATGAGGGCGCCGTCCGCACCGCCGACGGCGGCGAGCGTGGTGTCGGTAAGGCGCGTGCTGCCGGGGAACTGCGTGTACGCCGTCGCCGTCGGCTGCGGGACGTAAGGGGAGGTCCCGGGGATCAGCGTGTGCCGGAGGCCGAGCGGTTCGATGACGCGCTCGTGGACCTCCTGCGCCCACGGACGGCCCGTCACCGCCTCGATGACCAGGCCCGCGACGACGTAGTTGGTGTTGGCGTAGCCCCAGCGCCGCTCGGCCGCCGGGGCGTCGCGGCGCGGCAGCCATTGCGGCGGCTTCGTGAGCGCGGCCGCCAACTGCTCCCGGGGCGTGTGCGTCCGGAACCGTCCCTTGCGGTACGCCTCGGGCGTGAACTCCCCTTCCCCGAGCGTGACGTAGTCGTTGAGGCCGCTGGTCTGGCGCAGCAGGTTGGCGACGGTGATCCTGCTGCCGTCGTTGCCGTGGCCCCGGATCGCGCCGGGCAGCCAGCGCTCGACCGTGTCGGTGAGCGCGAGCCTGCCCTCGCCGACCAGCTGGAGGGCGACCACGGCGGTGAAGGTCTTGGTGTCGCTGCCGATGCGGTAGTACGCGTCCCAGGGCACCGGCCGACCGGATTCCAGGTCCGCCACTCCGGCGCGTGCCGTGGTGCGGCCGTGCGCGGTCTGCACCTCGGCGAGGACTCCGGTGGCCCCGGTCGCCCGGACCGCGTCGACATCGGCCTGGAGGGCGTGGCGCGCGTGCCCCGGGGCGTCGAGCGGGGCCGCCACGGCCTGCGGGGCCGCGCCCGCGAGCAGGGCCCCGGCGGCGGCCGCCATGGTGGTGCGTCGGCTCATCGCCGGGCCGGTCCCCGTCATCGGGTCACCTCCGTGGCGGCGCAGGTCATGTCGGTGGCGGGCAGATCCCCGCCGCGCAGATAGTCGTTGACGGCCCGCTCGGCACACGGAACGGTGCGGTATCCGTCGAGACCGCGTCCGTACACGCCGTGCGCGCGGATGTCCGCCGTCACCAGCCGGGAACCGGTGAGCTTGCGGTGCAGGGCGAGACCGCCCTCGTAGGGAACGTTGTTGTCACGGCGGGCCTGGAGCATCAGGACGGGCACGTTGTTGCCGATCCTGGTGCCGGGCTCGCGCGGCTCGGCGCCCCAGAAGGCGCACGGGGCGATCATGCCGTTGACGTACGGGCCGAAGACCGGCTGGGTGGTGCGGCTGCGCACGCTGTTGCGCCAGTACGTCTCGGGGTCCGCGGGCCAGCCGCCCGCGGGCCAGCCGCCGTCGCCGCACATGAAGACCGCGCCGCCCACGAAGCTGTCCGCCAGTTCGGGGGAGGAGAGCAGCTCCAGCATGGCGGCGAGTTCGGGCCCCGGCTCGACCGGCTTTCCCGCGGCGGCGTCGACGAGGTCCCGCACGATGGCCGCGAGGGCCGGATCGTTCTCCTGGTGCTGGATGGGCTGCTTCAGGATCAGCCGCAGGACGGGCGCGTTGAGCCGCTGTCCCGCGAGGGCGACGGGCCGTCGCTCGGCCCGGTCGAGCAGCCGCTGCACGGTGGCCCGCACCTGGGCGGCGGTGCGGCCGAGCCGGTAGGTGCCGTGGTGCCGGGCGGCCCACCCGGCCCATTCGTCGAGGGACTTCTCCAGCGGCTCGCCGGAGCGCCGGAACAGTTCGTACTGCGTGGCCGCCGGGTCCGTGGAGGAGTCGATGACCATGCGGTCGGTGCGGCGCGGGAACATCTGTGTGTACACGGCGCCCAGATCGGCACCGTACGAGACCCCGTAGTACGACAGTTTGCGCTCGCCGAGGGCGGCCCGGATCGCGTCCATGTCCCGTGCCACGTTGCGGGTGGAGGCGTGCGGCAGGAGCTCGGCGTTGTCGCCGTACTCGCGGCAGCGCCGCGCCTGGTCCCGCGCGGACCGCACCGAGGCCTCGAAGTCCTTGCGGGCGGACGTCTTCGGCGCGGGCGGTGTGGGCGGCCCGGCCGGGGTGCAGGCGATCGGGCTGCTGTCGCCGAGGAACCGGGGGTCGAAGCCGATCAGGTCGTAGCGGTCCGCCACGTCCTTCAACGCCGGGCGCAGGGCGAGGGTGGTGCCGAGCCCCGTGCCGCCCGGACCGCCGGGGTTGGACAGCAGGATGCCGCGCCGCTCGCTGGGGTTCTTGGCCTTGATGCGGGAGATCGCGAGCTGGATCGTACGGCCGTCGGGCCGGGCGTGGTCGAGGGGGACCGTCACGTGGGCGCACTGCGCGCCCGCCTCGTTGAGCTCCTTCTGCTCCGCGGGGCAGGCACGCCAGTCGAGGCGCTGGTGCTGTTCGGAGCGGACGGGGGGCGGGGCGGGGGACGCCGTTGCGGGGACGGCTCCGGCCAGCAGGCCGACCAGGCCGAGGCCGATGGTGACGGCGGGTGCGACGCGCATGGTGCTCCTTTGGATCAAGCGGTGTCGCCTTGACGCTAGAAGCACGCGCCGCGCCACGACATGGGGCTACCCCTAGATCCTTGGCTGGGGGGAACCTCAGGGGTGGCGAAGAGAGTTGGCACGGCGGCACGGCGACACACGGCCCCCTGCGCGCACGCAGCCCCTGCGCGCACGCGAAAGCCCGTGGCCCGCCCCCCCAGCAGGGCGCCCCACGGGCCTACGTCCCCGTCAGCGCGTGCCGACCGCCGCCCGCACGGCCCGCCGGGCCATCTGGCAGTCGTCGTGCAGCCGCCGGAGGAGCAGGCGCTGCTCCTCGCCGGACGGCACGGCGACCGGGTGGGGCGCGCCCACCGGTGCCGTCGGGGCGGCGTCGTGCAGCGTGCGCTGCACCGCCGTCTCGCACATCCTGATCTCGCGCGTGAGTACCAGCATCAGGTTGACGAGGAACGCGTCGCGTGCCGCCGGGCCCGCCTGCTGGGCGAGCTGGCTGATGTCGCGGCGCGCCACCGGGGCGTCCCCGAGGACCGCCCACAGCGTCGCCAGGTCGTAGCCGGGCAGGTACCAGCCCGCGTGCTCCCAGTCGACGAGCACAGGACCGGCCGGGGACAGCAGTACGTTCGACAGGAGCGCGTCCCCGTGGCAGAACTGCCACATGGCCTGCGGCTGCGAGGCGTACGCGTGCGCTATGCCGTGCAGCAGCTTCTGGAGGTCGCCCATGTCCCGGTCCGTGAGCAGCCCCAGCTCGTGGAAGCGCGCGATCCGCCGGGGATAGTCCAGCGGCTTGCCGAACACGTCGTTCGGCGGGCGCCACTGGTTCAGGCGGTGCACGGCGCCCACCGCCGCCCGCACGTCCGCCCGGGGCGGGGCCTCCGTGGGGTGCCGCAGCAGCGCCGCGACCCGGCCCGGCATCCGCTCGATCACCAGGGTGCAGTCGTCCGGGTCGGCCGCGATGAGCCGCGGCGCGCGCACGGGCGGACGATGCCTGACGAACGAGCGGTATGCAGCTATTTCGTGCCTGATGCGCTCGGTCCAGCCGGACGAATGGTCGAGGAGGCACTTGGCGACGGCTGTGCTGCGGCCCGTCGTGCCGACGAGCAGGACGGTGCGGCCGCTGCGGCGCAGCACCTGCACCGGGTGGAACTCCGGACAGATGCGGTGCACCGACGCGATGGCCGTGCGCAGCTGCGCGCCGTGGGGGCCGGACAAGTCGAGTCTCCCGCTGAGCGGCCCGTTCGCGGTCGCCGGCGCGCGCCGCGGCCGGCCGGGAGCGAGCGTCCCCGACGCGGCGCGCGCCGGGGCCAGATAGGGGCCGCCGCCCTGGAGCGGGGCCTCCGCCGGGCGGGCGGGACCGCGGGACGGCGAGTGGGGGCGCAGCGGCCGGGGCGGGGCGGACACGGAGGACGATGCTGCGTACATGGGCGATACAGATCCCTTCGTGTGCCTGCGAGTTGCGGCGCCCTCCCGCCCCGGCCTTCCGTGGGTGCACCCTGGGGAATGCCCCGTGGGGACCGGGTCGGGGTGGCGCACTCCTACCTGACACCCCGAGGCCCCTGGCACACCATGTGGCGCACCCTGGCGAACCCTGGCGAATAGTCGCTCAGCAACTGACAGACGGTTACTGTCAACTCAGCCGAGAACCTGGGGGCTTGACGTGAACGGACAACCCAACACCCGCCTGTCGGACCTCTTCGGCCTCGCCGGCTGGTCCAAGGGCGAACTCGCCAGACTGGTGAACCGGCAGGCGGCCGCGATGGGTCATCCGCAGCTGGCCACCGACACCTCACGGGTGCGGCGCTGGATCGACATGGGAGAGATCCCGCGCGATCCCGTGCCACGGGTCCTGGCGGTCCTGTTCACCGAGCGTCTCGGCCGTGTCGTGACCATCGAGGACCTCGGTCTGGTCCGGCACGGGCGCGTAGGCAAACAGCGCGCCGACGGGAGCGTGGAGCACCCGGACGGCGTGCCGTGGGCGCCCGAGCGAACCGCCGCGGTCCTCACCGAATTCACGGGAATGGACCTCATGCTCAACCGACGCGGCTTGGTGGGCGCGGGTGCCGCGCTCGCCGCCGGCTCCGCACTCACCAGCGCCATGCACGACTGGCTGCACACCGATCCGACCCTGAAGGCCGACGCCCCCCGTCTCGACGATCCCCTGTACGCCGATCCCGCCGGGTTCGACCGCTATGAGGCCGCTCCCATCGGCTCCCAGGAGATCGAGGAACTGGAGCGCTCGGTCGAGGTGTTCCGCGCCTGGGACGCGTCCCGTGGCGGGGGTCTCCAGCGCAAGGCGGTGGTGGGCCAGCTGAACGAGGTGGGCGGCATGCTCGCCTACCGACACCCCGACCACCTCCAGCGGCGCCTGTGGGGCGTCGCCGCCAACCTCGCCGTCCTCGCCGGGTGGATGTCCCACGACGTCGGCCTCGAACCCACCGCCCAGAAGTACTTCGTGATCGCCGCGCACGCGGCCCGCGAGGGCGGCGACCGGCCGCGCGCCGGAGAGGCCCTGTCCCGCGCGGCACGCCAGATGGTGCACCTGGGCAAGCCGGACGACGCCCTGGACCTGATGAAGCTCGCCAAGTCCGGCTCGGGCGAGCAGACGCTGCCGCGCACCCAGGCGATGCTGCACACCATCGAGGCCTGGGCCCAGGCGTCCATGGGCAAGGGCCAGGCGATGCGGCGCACGCTCGGCCGCGCCGAGGACCTGTTCGTCTCCGACAAGGGGGACGTGCCGCCGCCCAGCTGGATGCAGATGTTCGACGAGGCGGACCTGCACGGCATGCAGGCGCTCGCCTACCGGACCCTCGCCGACCACGACCCGTCCGCCGCACACGTCGCCCAGCGCCACGCGAAGGAGGCCATCGCCCTGCGCACCCAGGGCCACGACCGCTCCACGATCTTCGACTACATCTCGCTGGCGTCGGCCTGCTTCATCGCCGACGACCCCGAACAGGCCGACCGGTACGCCCGGCTCGCACTGGTGTCGATGGGCTCGAACTCCTCGCACCGCACATGGGACCGGCTACGGGAGATGTACCGGCTGACCGCCCAGTACGCGGGCTACCCGAAGATCGAGGACCTGCGCGAGGAGATCAAGCACGCCCTTCCCAAGGCCGCGGGCAGGCCCGGGGGAGGGAAATGGGCGCGGGCGTGAGGAGCGTCGGGCGCGGTGGCGGGAAGCCGGGGCCAGGGCTTCGTGGCACTAGGTGTCGACCCTGGCCACCAGCAGACAGGCGTCGTCCTCGCGCGGGGCCACGCCGAACTCCTCGACCGTGAGGCGCACACAGTCCTGAGCCGTCCTCGCTTCGGCGAAGCGCGGCGCGAGGGCGAGCAGTCGGCTGGTCGCGGCATCTCGGGAACGCCGCGGCACCAGGCCGTCCGTGTGCAGCAGGAGCAGGTCACCGGGGCGCAGCGGCTCGTCGGCCTGGTCGTACGTCGCGCCGGACGTCGCGCCGAGGAGCACGCCGTCCGGAGGCGTCAGGGGGCGCCCCGTCCCGTCACGGAACAGCAGCGGGGCGGGGTGCCCGGCCTGGGACCAGGTCAGCATGTGCCGCTCGGGGTCGTACAGACAGCAGACGGCGCTGCCGAGGGCGGGCTGCGCCGAGGTGTCGAGGAGTTGGTTGAGCCAGGCCATCAGCTGGCCCGGCTGCGTGCCCGCGACGGCCATGCCGCGCAGCGCGCCGAGCAGCATCGCCATGCCCGACGTCACCGTGACGCCGTGGCCGGTGAGGTCGCCGACGCTCAGCAGCATCCGGCCGTCGGCCAGCTCCAGGGCGTCGTACCAGTCGCCGCCGATGAGGGCGCTGGACGACGACGGCAGATAGTGGGCGGCGAGGTCGAGGCCTGCCGGGCCGCCCTGCGGGAAGCGCAGCGAGCCGTGCCACGGCGGCAGTACGGCTTCCTGCAGCTCGACGGCGAGCCGGTGCTCGGTCTGGGCGAGGTGGTGCTGGCGCTGGAGCGAGTCGCTGCTCTCGCTGACCGCCCGCTGGCTGCGGCGCAGCTCGCTGACGTCCCGCAGGACCGCCCACATGGAGGCGGTGGAGCCGTCGGCGGCGAGTACGGGCTCGCCCATCATGTGCACCTGGCGCTCGCTGCCGTCGGCGCGCACGACGCGGAACTCGCCGTCGATCGGCTTGCCGTCGACCAGGCAGTCCGTGACCATCGCGGTGAGCAGCGCGTGGTCGTCGGGGTGCACGAGCGAGGGCAGCTCGTCGAGGGACAGCGGCGGCGCGGCCGGGTCGCGGCCGAGGATCTGGAACAGTTCGCCGGACCAGGTGGCCTCGTCGGTGAGGAGGTTCCACTCGGCACTGCCCACGCGGCTGAGCAGGGAGCCGGGCGGCGGCTCCGGCCGCGCGGCGCCGCCGTGCGGGCGGAGCGTGCGCGGCGGGCCGTCCCGCAGCTGGGCCAGGTGTCCGTGCAGATCGTTGAGTTGATGGACGGCGAGGTCGCACAGGGCACGCTGCCAGCGGCCCGTGGGGTCGCTGTGGTCGGCGGTGGCGTCGCGGCGCACGGCGTCGACCTCGCCGCGGAGCCGGCGCGTCTGCGTGATCAGCGCGTCGACCGGGCCGCGCTCGGGCGGCTGGGCGGTTCGGTCCGCGAAGACGTGGGACGGCATGGGGGCTCCGTAGGCGATGCGATGCGGCTGGGCCGGCTCGCGGGGGCCGCGCTGGTGGGGGCGGCGGGCTTCCTGGCTGGCCGCGCTGTCGGCTTCCGTGCTGACTTCAGAAACAACTCTTCGACCGGTAACGACTCTGGCACAGCGGACTCAGGCACGTAAGGGATTTGGCAACACCCGATGTGGTGGTGCTGTTGTCATATGCCAGTGTCCTTAGGTGAAAGGGCGACCGTCCGTACTCCGAGGCCGACGGGGCGGGGGTTGCGCCTGGTGATCCGGGCCGCCACGCCGCGCTCCGGCACGCGCCCGTCGGCATGGACACCCGACGGTGGCACGGCTTCCACGCGAACGGAACATGGCGCGAAGGTGCTGGTCCTCCGGCTTGTTCGCCACACCCGGCGCATTCTGCGGGCTTTCGGTGGAGGCCGGAGTCCTCGGTCGTCGCGCTCAGTACGCTGGTGTCCGAAAATCGCGGGTGGAGCCCCAACTCTCGTACAGAGGCGGGGTGTTGGGGGGGAAGCGCATGGACATGGCCCACGACGTGCTCCGCATACTGCTCACCGGTGAACCGGGGCTCGGCCGGGACGCCGCACGGCCCGAGCACCCGCTCGTCGCGAGCGCCCGGGCCCTCGTGGCGGGCGAGCCCCGGCGGGCCCTGCGCCGCCTCGCGGGCGTGCGCGAGCCGGGCGCCGTCGACGACATGGCCGCGGCGCTGCGGATGGCGGCCCACGCCCTCGACCTGAACTGGTACCCCGGCGACGGGGGCGCCGTCCTCGCCGAGGGCGACGCCGAACGCCTGGCCGCGGGGGCGCCCCGGACGCCCGCCCCGGAGGCCGCCCTGGTGGAGTTCTGGGCCGCCCGCTTCCTGCCCCGGCTCCTCTCGGCCCGCGACACCGTGGAGAACGCCCGCACCAGCGGCGACCACTGGGCCATCGCCCACGTGTTGCGCGACACGGAACGCCAGGCGAACGACGTGCCGGGGACGGATGCCGCGCTGGTGCGCTGGGTGCGGGCGCACGTCCACCTCGCCGCCGCCGACGTGGCCCGCCGCGCGGGACGCGACGCCGACGTCCTGGCCGCCCTCGACCGGTGCCGGCACGACGCACACGGCGACCCCTGGGTGCTCGCCCGGGTCTACCTCCTCCAGGGCGACGCGGCCCTGACGCCGTGCTCCCACCCCGACCTCCTGGGCCTGCGCCTCGGCCCGGCGCATGCGGAGCGACCGGGCAGCGCCCCCGAGGACGTACGCGTCGACCCTGCCATGGCCCGAGCCCACTACGAGGCGGCCGACGCCCTCTACGCGCGCCTGCCCGCCCCGCGCGGCCGCGCCCGCGTCGCCCTGCGCCTGGTCCACCTGCCCCGCACGCGCGGCGACGGGCCCGACCGCGTGCGGGCGGGCGAGCGCGCCGCCGCACTGGCCGAACAGTCGGGCGCGGGCGCGCTGACCGCGCTCGCCACCACGCACCACCTGCTCGACCGCCTCGCCGACGGCCACGACGCCGACCGCCGCGACCTCGACGAACTCGCGCGCTGGTGCCGCGACGACGGCAGCGTCAGCTACCTCAAGGGCCTGGTCCGCCTGCTGCTCGCACGGGCCGCCGCCTGGCAGCGGGACGGCCTGACCCTGGCCGCCCTGCGCTGCCTGCGGGCCGCCCGCTTCGTCACCGCCCGGATCACCGCCCCGCCGGAGGCGGACCTCACCGACCGCGCGTACGTCGACCTCGTCGACCGGCTCAACTTCCGCCAGGCATCGACCGTGCTCCTCGCCGCCGACACCGCGCACGCCACGGCCGCGCTGCGCGAACGGGGCGCCGACGAGCGGAGCTGGCTGCGCGCCGCCGAACTCGCCCTGGCGCTCGACCGGGCCGTGGAGGCGCTCGCCGACCCCGACCTGAAGGGCGTCGCCCAGGCGCGGCTCGGCGAGGTGGCCGCCACGGCCGAACGGCTCGCCGGATCCTGGCCGCCCGCGCGAGAGGCCATCGACATCGTGCGCGAGAGCCTGCGGCGCGCCCCCGCCCAACTGCTGCGCCACCGGGGCCGCAGGGCGCTGGAGGCCGGTTTCCGCGACGAGGCGCACGCAGTGCTCCGCGCCGCGCTGGACCGGGCGGGGGACGACGCGCTGCTGCGGACCGTCCTCCTGTACGAACTCGGCCGACGCCAGCAGGCCCATGCCCTCGCCTCCCGCCTCTTCCGGCGCGGCGGCCTGCACCCCGATCACGCCGTCAGCCTCTTCCTGCGCCTCGGTGACCCGCACACCGCCCGCCACGCCCTGGCCGTCCTCGACGAGACGTCCTGGTGCGGCGACCCGGAGCGCCCCTGGGAGGACCTGGCGCGCCGTGCCGAGCTCGCCGAGGCCTTCGGCGACCACAGCGCCGCCGCCCGGATGAGCGAGGACGCGGTGGCCCGCTTCGAACGCTGGTCGGACCAGCTCGTCCGGGACGTCCTGCGCACCTCCATGACCGACGACGTGAACGTCGCGGCGATGTACCACATCGCGGCCCGCGCCCACCTCGGCCGGGCCGACGAAGCCCTCGACACGGCCGACCAGCACCCCGAAGAGCCCCACGACACCGTCGACCCGGACGCCGAACGCGCCCTCGCCTTCGAACTCTCCGACCGCTGCCGCGGCATCGCCGTCGACGTGCTGCGCACCCTCGACGACCTGCCGCAGGGGCCACCGCTGGACGCGGCCCGCCGCTGGCTGCGCGCCGGTTCGGCGTGGGCGGCCGCCTATGAGGGGCTCGTGGACAGCGTGACCGGCGACGTCGCGCACACCCCGTCCTCCGCGCGCCTGCGCGCCACCGTGCTCGCCGCCGAGGACGAGCTGGAGGCCGCCGAGACCCACGTGGCCACGCACGCGCCGGGGCTGCTGCGCGGGCGTGCCGACGGCGAACGGCGCGTCCGCGGCACCCGCCTGGACGCGGTGCGCGCCGCCCTGCCCGACGACGCGCTGCTCCTGATGTACGAGACGTTCGACGACGACCTGGTGACCTGGGCGGTCGACCGGCACGGCGCCCGCCACACCCGCAGGACCGTGCACCACCGCGATCTCGCCTGCGCCGTACGGAGATTCCACTCCGCGTGCGCGAGCGGCCACCACGACACCGCGGACGCGGGCGCCCTCGCGCGGCTGCTCCTCGACCCCGTCGCGGACGCCGTGCGCAGCCGTCGCCGCCTGTACGTGGTGCCGCACCGGGCACTCACCCTCGTGCCGTTCGCCGTCCTGCCCCTCGGCGACGTGCCGCTGGGGGAGCGGTGCGTGATCTCCCAGCTGCCCTCGGCCTCCCTCGTCACCCGGCCCGGCGGCGGCCGGCCCCCGCGCCGCGACGCGCCCGCGCTACTCGTCGGCGACCCCGCCCACGCACCCGGACGCGGGCTCGCCCGACTGCCCGGAACGGCGACCGAAGTGCGGGCCATCGCCCGGCTCCTCGGCACCGAACCGCTGCTCGGCGACGCCGCGACGGCCGCCGCCGTCACCGCGTCCGCCCCCGGCCGCGCCGTCCTGCACCTGGCCACCCACGGCGTGCTGCACGAGCGCGGCCCGCACCGCAGCCACGTCGCGCTCGCCGGACACGACCGGCTGACCGTCGGGGACGTCACCGGCCTCGACCTGACCGCCGACCTCGTCGTGCTCTCGGCCTGCCACACCGGACGCGGCACGGCCACCGCGGGAGGCGACGTCATCGGCCTGGTCCGCGCAGCCGTCACGGCGGGCGCGCGGCACGCGATCGTGTCGCTGTGGCCCGTCGACGACGCCTCCGGAGCCGTCCTCATGACGTACTTCTACGAAGCGCTGCTCGCCCGCCCCGGCACACCGGTGGCCGACGCGCTCACCACCGCGCAGCGCCGCCTGCGTGCCCTGGACGCCGACGGGCGCGCCACGGCGTACGAGCGCCTGCGCGAGCTGACCGGCGGCGGCGCCGCGGCCGCGTGCGCACGCGACGGCCGCCCGCCCACGGCCCTCACCCGGCACACGTCCCCACTGCCCTACCACTGGGCTCCGTTCGTCCACATCGGCGCCTGACACGTGCCGCGGACGCGGGGGTGACCGGGGTGGTCCGCCGTGCCATCCTGGCGGCTACGGCGCGCGTCACGGGGGGCTGCGATGCGTCAACGGGCACTGCTCATCGGCTGTCGCACCGGAGTGCTGCGCGGCGTGGACGCCGATGTCGCGCTGATGGCGGACACCCTCGCACCCCTCGGCTTCGAGGTGACCCGGGCCACCGGGCGACGCGCGACCCGGCGCGGCCTCATCGAGGCCTATCGCGCGCTCGTCGACGCCACCGAGGCCGGGGACGCCGCCGTCGTCTACTACTCGGGCCACGGCGGCCAGGCGCGCGCCCCTCGCCCCGCACCGACTGCCTCCGGACGACCCGACCGCCTCCAGTACCTGTGCCCCACCGACATCGACGAGCCCGGCCCGCACGGCGCGTTCCGGGGCCTGTTCGCCGACGAGCTGAGCCTGCTCCAGGACGAGCTGAGCGCCCGCACCGCGAACGTCACGACCATCATCGACAGCTGCCACTCCGCCCGCATGGCCCGCACCGCCCGACAGGTCCCCAAGGCCCGTACGGACGGCCGCGACTGGGCGGCGGTGTACGGGGCCTGGCGGACGGCCGTGCGGGCCGCCCCGCCCCGCACGGGCCGCGCCGCCGCCGAGTCGAACCCGTCCGTCGTGCGCCTCGTGGCCTGCGAACCCGACGCCAGCGCCTACGAAGTCGAGCTGCCCGGCTTCGACGGCCCGCGCGGCCTGCTCACCGCGAGCCTCGCCCGGCTGCTGCGCGCCCCCGGCGCCGACCGGCTGACCTGGCGCACCCTGATGGGCCTGCTGCGGCCCGCCGTCCTCGACGTCGTCCCCTTCCAGCGGCCGGAGGTCGAAGGGCCCGCGGACCGGCTCCTGTTCGACACCACCGAGCAGCGGGCCACCGGCGTGCTCCCCGTGGGCTCCGACCGGGACGGGGCGTATCTGACCGGTGTGGAGCTGTTCGGCATCGCCGTGGGCGACCAGTACGCGCTGGTGCCCCCGGGCGGCGACCCCGAACGGCCGCTCACCACCGCCGTGGTGGACCGCGCGGAGGCCGGGACGGCACGGCTGCGCCTCCCCATGGCCGACCAGGCACCGGGCATCGGGACGCGGCTGCCCCCGGGCACCGAGGCCCACCCGCTCCACGTCTGCTGGGGCCGCCGCCCCGTCCTCCTGACCCCCGCGGACCACCCCGACCACGCCCGCGTGGCCGCGCGGCTCAACGCCTGCGCCCACCTGCGGACCGCCCGGAGCGACGAGCCCGCCCTGGCCGTCCTCACCCTCACCGCCGACGGGCTGCGCCTGGCCGACGCCGAGGGCGAGCCGCTGCGCACCGCCGCCACCCCCACCACCGACACCGCCCTCGACTCCCTCACCCTGGACCTCCAGCAGCTCGCCCGGGCCGCCCACGTCCGCGCCCTGGCCTCCGGCACGGGCCCGGCCGCGCTGCCCGACGACGTCACCTTCCACTACGCGCTGCTGGGCGCCGACGGCACCCAACAGCCCCTGGACCGCGGCGGCGCCCACGTCCTCCAGGCCTTCCACGTCTTCCACGGCGACGAGATCGTCATCCGCCTTCACAACCGGGCCGCCGAACGCCGCTACGTCTCCGTGTTCGACATCGGTCTGCGCGGGGCCGTCACCCAGCTCACCACCACCGAGCCCGCGGGCGTCGGCCTCGGCGCCGGCGACCACTACGAGCTGTTCCGGCTCCCCGGCAGTCACCGCCTCGCGGGCATCGAGCTGTACTGGCCCGACGGCCTGCCCCGCGGCGCACCGCGCCCCGAGACCCTCGTCGCCGTCGTCACCGACCGCCCGCAGGACCTGACGCGGCTCGCCCAGCGGGGCATCGCCCGGCGCGGGCCCGGCGGTTCGGCCCTCCAACGCCTCGTCGACGACGTCCTCACCGGCGTCCGCGACGCCCGCACACCCGGGACCGCGGAGGCCCCGGTGCGCTACCGCGTCACGCGCTGCGACCTCCTCCTGCACCACGGGCGCCGCCCCGGCCCGCCCGCCCACGACCCGGACGCCGGGAGGTAACCGTGCCCTACCAACAGCGCATCGACCGGCGGCGGCCCGGCTGCTTCCTCTTCCTCGTCGACCAGTCCGGCACCATGCAGCAGACCATCGGCGGCAGCGCGCGGGTGCGCAAGGGCCAGGCCCTCAGCGACACCGTCAACGACGTGCTGTACGCCGTGCTCATCGAGTGCACCAAGGACGTGCGCGAGGAGGAACCCCGGCACTACTTCGACGTCGGCGTCATCGGCTACGGCGGACCCGGCACGGTCGTCCCCGTCGTCGGCGGCGACGGACGCGACCCGCTCGTGCCGAGCGCCCATCTGCCGCGCTACGCGCGCGTGGAGACCCGCGAGAAGCTCCTCCCGGACGGCGAGGGCCGCTACCGCCCGGTCAGCCGCCGCAGCATGGTGTGGCTCGACCCGGTCTGGCACGGCTCGACACCGATGTGCGCGGCGCTCCAGTACACGCACAAGGTGCTCAAGCGCTGGGCGGCCCGGCACCGGGACTCCTTCCCGCCCGTCGTGCTGCACGTGACCGACGGCATGGCCACCGACGGCGACCCGCGCAGGGCCGCGGCCCGGCTGCGCAAGCTGCGCACCGCCGACGGACGCCTGCTCCTGTTCAACCTCCACCTGTCGGCGCGCGGCGAGCAGGCCGTGTACTTCCCGTCCGCGCCCGTCGGCGGCGCGGACCCGGCGACCGCGCTGCTGTACGAGATGTCCAGCGAACTGCCCGCGGGCCTCGTGGAGGAGGCGGGCTACGCCGACCGCATCGCCCCCGGAGCCCGCGGGTTCGTGTACAACGCGGACGTGCCGGAGCTGGTCGACTTCATGCGGATCGGCACCGCCACAACGGGCCGGGTGCGGGCCGGGTGACCGGATCCGGGCCACGGCTCGCGCTCGTCGGCGCCGAGGTGCTCGCCGTGCCCAAGTCGGCCACGGAACCGAGCGAGGACGCCGCCGCCCTCGACCCGGCGCGCGGCCTGATCGCGGTCTCCGACGGCGCGACGCGCGCCCTCGCCTCAGGGCCCTGGGCGCGTTGCCTCGTCCGCCGGTTCGTGGCGCGGCCGCCCGAGGGCTTCGACGCCCCGGCGCTCCGCGGCTGGGTCCGCGCCGCCGCCGAGGAGTGGTCGCAGTGCGTACGCCTGTCGCCGCAGGCGCCTCCGTACCTCTGGGACGCCGTCGAACGCGGCAGCTACGCCACCCTCCTGGGGCTCGTGGCGGAGCCCGCCCCGCCCGGCGCGGACACCCTTCGGTGGAAGGCCGTGGCCGTCGGCGACACCTGCCTGGTCGCCCTGCGCGCCGACGCGCCGACCCTGTCGTTCCCCCTGCACCGCCCCGAGCAGTTCACCTCCGCCCCCGCCCTGCTCCCGACCTCGGCCACGGCCCTGCCGGACGCGGTGACCGCCGCCCGCGTCACCACCGGAGCCGGAGCCGCGGGCGACGACCTCCTCGTCATGACCGACGCCCTGGCCCGCTGGGCCCTGACCGAGACCGCGCACGGCCCGCACGTGTGGCGCTTCCTGCGCCGGTGCGACGCGGCCGACCTCACGGCGAAGGTGCGGGCGCTGTGGCGACGGGGGGAACTGGAGGAGGACGACATCACGTTGGCGCGCTGCCGCGTCGCACGGGTGTGAGACGGGCCCCGGCTTCGGGGGCCATCGGTACGGCGGTCGGCGCGGGGAACGATCGCGCCGGTGGAGGCACTCCTCTCGGGTTTCAGCCCCGCAGGGTGGCGATGGCCTTCTCGATGCGCCGTCGGCGCGTGTCGGGCCTCTTCGCGTTCTCGATGGCGCGTACGTGTTCGCGCTTGCGGCTGTGGGTGAGGTGGTCGTACGCGGCGCGGGCGACGGGGTCGTCGTCCAGGGCCCGGGCGAAGTCAGGGGGCTCGACGACGACGCGCGGCCGGGTGTCGAGCTCCACCTCGACCTCGACCTCCTCGCCGATCGCGACCCCCGCGGCCTGCCGGTTGGCATTGCTGAGGCCGAGCAGGTGGCGGCCGCGCAGGAGGGCGACCCGGCTCTGCCAGGAGTGCCCGTTGACCGTGATCGTCACCGGGGGCCGCGCGCCTCCGCCGAGCGCCGCCACCACCTCGGGCGGGACCTCCAGGCCCCGCATGGGCTCGGGCGGCTCGACGTGGGTCCAAAACTTCATGGTCTTCCTTCTGTCGTTCAGGACGGGGTAGGGGCGTCCGGCGCGGCCGCCTCCCAGGCGAACCCGTCCGGGTCGGTGAAGGCGTCGGCGGTGCCGCCGAGGACGACGCGGTGCGAGCCGGAGCCGTCGACGGGGACGCCGAGGTCCTTGGCCAGGGCACGGCGCTTGTACAGCGCCAGCTTGACGGGGCTCGACTGGCCGGCGGCGAACTCGACGTACTTGCCGCCGACGCTCTTGGCCACGGTCAGGCCCCGCTCGGCGTAGAACTGCTTGGTGGCCTTCACGGACTCGACGCCGAGCAGGAGGACGACCTCGTCGATCGCGCGGGTGTCGGGGCCGGTGTCCTTCTTCGCGGAGGTCGCGATCTTCCAGATCGTCCCGTCCGGGGCCCGGACGACGCCGCTGTAGCCCCACAGCGACTTCGCGGCGGGCTTGAGGACCGTGGCTCCGGCGTCCACGGCGGCGCCGAGGAAGCCGTCGACGGTGGCGGGCCGGGACACCGTGAGCCCCAGGGTGAAGCCGCGGAATCCGGTGGAGTGCGCCTCGGAGGCCCGCAGGCGTATGTACGCGTCCACGCCGAAGGCGCTGGAGAAGCGGCGAGCGGCCTCGACGTCGGCCACCTCAAGGGCGACGGATGCGAGGGACGTGCGGGCCGCGGTGGAAGTGGTGGTCGCCATGACCCTCACGCTAGGGGCCGCGCCCCGGCCGGGGCTTCTCGAATCCTGACCGGTCCGGAGACCTGCTTCGCCACGCACGCAGGCATCCCCTCCACCTCGATCGCCGCCCGCGCGGCACCGGCACCGTCGGCCGTCGCATCCGCCGCCTGGCGCCGGAAGACCCCGGGCGGCATGCCGACCAGCTCGCCGAAGCGGGTGGTGAACGTGCCTAGCGACGCGCAGCCGACCGCGCAGCACACCTCGGTGAAGCTGAGGTCGCCCCGCCGCAGCAGCGCCGTCGCCCGCTCGATGCGACGCGTCATCAGGTACGCGTACGGCGACTCGCCGTAGGCGGCCCGGAACCACCGACTCAGGTGCCCGGGGGACAGGTGCACGGCATGGGCGAGCGCCTCCACGTTCAGTGGCTGCGCGTACTCCCTGTCGATCCGGTCGCGGACGCGGCGCAGCCGCGCGAGATCGTCCAGGCGCTGTGCCTGGACGCGTGCGCGCCGCCATTCGGGCTTACACATGGGAACCCCCCTCGTTCGATGCCCGCACGGCTCAGCGCAGCTCCTGGATCCGGATCAGGTTGCCCGCGGGGTCGCGGAACGCGCAGTCGCGGACGCCGTACGGCTGCTCGGTCGGCTCCTGGACGACCTCGGTGTCACCGGCCTGCACCTTCTCGAACGTGGCGTCGAGGTCCGGGGTGGCCAGCAGGATCCAGCCGTAGGTGCCCTTGGCCATCATCTCGGTGATCGTGCGGCGCTCGTCCTCGGTGATCCCGGGGTCGGCGGCGGGCGGCGCCAGCAGGATCGACGTGCCCGGCTGACCGGCGGGGCCGACCGTGATCCAGCGCATCTTGCCCTGTCCGACGTCGCTGCGGACCTCGAAGCCGAGGACGTCGCGGTAAAAGGCGAGCGACGAGTCCGGGTCGTCGTGCGGAAGGGAAGCCGTATGAATGGTGATGTCCATGGCGAGCAGGCTAGACGCAGCTCCCCGAGCGCGCTTCTCGATTCGTGATCGATCGGTCACCGGCGCAGGGCGGACACCAGTTCCTCCGGAGTGCCCGCCTGGCCGGGGGCGCGCTCGCAGTCGGTGGCGAGGCGGGCGGCCAGGGCCGCCACGCGGGGATCGGGAGAGCGGGCGAGGCGGTCCCACAGGGGAGTGCCGCGCGGGCGGGCGAAGTCGGCGGCGCGGAAGATCAGGTTCTCCTGGGTGTGCAGCTTCCACAGGCCCGGGTCCGCGGCCACGGCCAGCGTCGACAGGAAGATGACGGAGGCGGGGAAGGCGTCCAGGCGCACACCGCGCAGCTCGCCGTCCTCCTTGGGGTGGCGGTAGTCGGGGTGACCGGCGTCGGCACGCGGCCACTCCTGCCCGACCGGCACCCACACCCCGTCCAGGTCGACCAGCTGGAGCCGCAGCTCGTCGTCCACCAGGACGTTGCCGTGCTGGAGGTCGCCGTGGCCGATGCCGGCGCGGTCCAACTGGCGCAGCGCCACCCGCCAGTTGGCCGCCAGGTGCCGCAGGGCGCGCGGCTCGCGCAGACGCCGGGACAGCGCGATGTCGAGGGTGTCCCCGGGCACCCACGGCATCAGGACCACCGGCCACCAGCCGGCGCCCACGCGGATGCCCCGCTCCAGCCAGGTCGCCGGGGTCAGCGCGGGGCAGGCGCGGCCCTGGAGGTAGCGGCTCAGCGCGTCGTAGCGCAGGGCGCCCGCGGCGGGCGGCCGCGTCATGCAGCGCACCGCGCAGGCGCCGCGCGGCCCGAGCAGCCGGAACACCACCGCGCTCCGCCCGGAGCTGGTGCGCGGCATGCCGAGCCGGTTGAGGTCGAGGACGCCCCCGGCCAGCTCCGGTTCCGCGAACGCCGCGGCCGGGTCCTGGACCGCCTCCGCGTACTCGGTCTTCGTCGGCCAGCGCGCGGGGCGGCCCGGCACGGGGCTCATGCCGCGCCTCCTGCGGGCCCGCCGTTCCTGCCGTGCGCCCCCTCGGGACCACCGCGCCGCAGTCGCCTCATGCCCGGTACACCGCCCGGCCCGGCAGCTCGCGGCCGTCGACGTGCGCCCACAGCCTCAGCCCGGCGAGCACCTGGCCCTTGCGTCCGCCCGCGTCCAGGGGGATGTCGTTGCCCCCGGTGCGGCGGCGGGCCTCGCGATAGGTCGGGGCGAGCACCTGCACGGCGACGTCCGCGCCGCTGTCCCGCACCCGGCGCCGCAGTTCGAGCACGGCCCGCTGGGACGCCTCGGCGACCCGCGCCCACCAGCTGCCGGGCGCGGCGGGCGGCAGATGGAGGATCGAGCACAGCGCCTCGTCCACCGCGAGGGCGGCCCGCAGCTCCGCCGGCGAGCCCGGCGGCTGCCGGGCCAGGCGCCCGAGCCGCTGGGCGAGCTCCAGACGGTAGGCCGCGCGGTGCTCGGCTTCGGACAGCGGCGCCACGCCCCGCCGCGTCACGCTCTCCAGGCAGTGGTGCAACTGGACGTCCAGGCAGGCCAGATCGGTCACCCAGCCCGCGAGGACGACGCAGGCGGCGAGCGGCGACCGCAGCTCACCGGCGGCCCGGGGAGCGCTGTGGTCGCCGTCCGCGGCGGCCACCGCCCAGTCCGCGAGGGACCCCGTCGCGCCGAGACGCACGCCGGTGACCCCCGCCCGGGGCAGGGGCGGCAGGAGGACCTCGACGCCGTCGAGCGCCCGCCACTCGTCCCACTGCTCCGCGGTCGCGTCCCGCGCCGCCACCGCCAACTGGTCCGCCCGCGCGCGCCACCGCGTCGCGTACGCGCCCGGCAGGCGCAGCAGGGTCAGCTGGAACCACCGCCACAGCGCGGCCGTGTCGGCGTCCCCGGGCACGGCCAGCGGGCCGAGGAAGGTGGCGCTCTCCTGGCTCCGCGTCAACTCCGCGGCCAGGGCGGCCAGCTCGGGGTCGACGGCCGGGGAGGGCCGCACGACCGGCTCCGGGGGCACCGAGGCGACCGGCTCCCGCGTGACCGGCACGGGTGTGCCCATCGGCGGGGTGCTCTCGTCGGACTCCGCGGCTTCGGCGGAGGCGCCCGTGGCTTCGGCGGAGGCCCACATGGCTTCAGTGGAGGCGCCCATGCCTTCCGCGGCTTCGTCGGATGCGGGGGCCCGCCCCGGAGACGAGCCGACGGCTCCCTCCGCCGCCAGCGCCGCCGTCACCTCCGCGAGCGCGGCCCGGCACTCCCGCGCGCCCGTGTCGTCGGGCAGCGCCTCCAGGGCCACGCCCAACGCGGCCTGCAGGCCCGCCAGATGGGCCCGCGCCAGCGCCGCCAGATGCGAATCGGGCAGTCGGCTGAGCCTGCGCAGCGCGTCCACGGCGGTCAGTGCCCGCCGTTGAACGGGTCGCGCTCGGCGATGTACGAGGCCTTCGTGTCGCTCATGTCCACCCGGAACACCGAACCCGGCGCGCCCCACATCCCGGCGAGCGAGTCGGCCCTCCAGTACGGCACCGGCGCCCGGTGCACCCGCAGCCGCCCCTGCTCGTCGAGCGTCGCCACGTACGGGACCCCTTCCTCGGCCTCCACCGCTTCCGTGCCGTACGCCTCCTCCGTGCCGCTCCGCTCGGGCACCGGCACGACGCCGAGCAGGTCCCACTTCCGGTCGGGCTCGCCGGGGTAGCGCAGGTAGAACGACCAGCCGTCGTACGGGGGCGGGCCGAGCGGGCCGCTCGTCATGCCCCGCGTCGCCCGCGTGCCCGGACCCGCGTCCGGCACCCGGAACACCTGGTCGAAGCGCGGTGCCTCGGCCCCCGCCGCGCCGGGGCGGCGCGGGTCCTGCGGCAGGCTGAACACGACCACGCCCTTGTCCGGACGGTCCCCGGCCACGCGGTTGTCGGCGACGATCTCGACCGGCACCCACTGGCCTCCGGCGCCGCCGAGGTCGATCTGGACCGGGGCCGGTCCGTCCACCTCGTACTGCGGCGCGCCGCGCGCCAGGTGCACGGCCAGGTCGAGGTCGGCGTTCACCTCCACCTGGAACGTCGCCTCGCGGGTCCACTCCGCCATGTTCAGGCGGAAACCGGGCTCCTCCAGGCGCACCCAGGCGTCCGGGTCGAAGGCGCCCCACTCCTTCCAGCCGGTGCCGATGTTGCGGTGGATGCGCAGGCTCGCGGGCAGGCTCTGCCACTTGCTGCGCACGGCCCAGGCGCCGCCGGGGCCGATGGGGCTCAGTCGCGCGCCGACCTGGAGCAGGGCGTGCGTGGGGTCGTTGGCCGCCAGCTGGTACGTCGGCCCGAAGTCGCACGGCAGGTAGTAGCTGAGGTTGTCCACCTCGATGCGCAGCACGTAGCGGCCGCGGCCGAGGACGCCCCGGGCGTTGCGCACGGTGTGGGCGAAGCGGCGGACGTGGTGGCCCCAGCAGGCCCCGATGGACGTCGCCTTCTTGCCGTACTCCTCCTCCACGGCGATGCCCGCGGGGTTCCAGCGGACCTCCCTCTCCTGCCGCAGCCGCCGCTCCAAGGTGTGGCGCACCAGCGGCATCCGGCTGCTCTTGCCGGTGAGGAAGATCCGGTCGAGCTCGGTGGCCGTCACGATGTTCTTCGTGAGGGCGACCACGAGATCCATGATCTCCTTGAGGTCCGGCGCGAGGAGCCCCGCGAACGTCGCGGCGTCGAGCACCGGCACCCACGCCCCGCCCGGCTCGCCGTGCGCGCCCGCCGCCCCGAGCCGCCCCAGGAGCACCTCCAGCGTCTCCGGCAGCGGCTGGTACGCGGCCTCGCCCGCGCCGAGCCGGAACTTGGCGTCCTCGGCGAGCTCCCACAGCAGCCAGAACGTCTGCTCCGCGTCCTCCCGGGAGACCGTCACCACCGTCTCGGCGCTCCACCGCGTCGGCACCACGCGGTCCACCAGGTCCGCCGGATAGCCCTCCATCTCGGGGTCGCGGTCGAGCAGGGTGCGCGGCACATAGCGGCCGTCCACGGCGTACGGGCCCTTCAGCGAGCCCACGACGTGCTCGAAGCGCTCCGGCCGGCTGGTGAGGAGATGGTCGGCGAAGGCCGCCTTGTACCAGCGGAAGAGCCGCAGCGTCATCAGGTCGCCGCCCAGCTGGAGGTGCCCGGTGGAGCCGAGCAGCGTGGGCGTGAGGACGTACAGGCGGCCGGTGAACCGGGGGTCCTGACCGGGTACCGGGTCGGGCGTCGCGTCCTTGAGCCGCAGATTGATCAGGGCGAGGTCCGTGGTGCCCCCGCCGATGTCGATGACCAGGACGTTCTGCTGCCAGGCCCGGTCCGTGCCGGGCAGCGGACGGCAGCGCGCCCGGAACGCCTCGACTCCGGCCACGAAGTCGCCGCCGAAGTCCCGCATGATGAAGAACAGCGCGGCCGCCACCGCCTCGTCGAACTGGGTGTCCACCAGCGTGACGCCGAGCCCGTCGCCCGCGCCGCCCGCCCCCGCCCCGACCAGCTCGCGCAGCCTGCGGCGCACCGCGGGCGGCGCCACCGTCGGATACGTCATGACGACGTGGTCGAGCCTGCCCTGGTGGAACTCCTTGGGGTTGGCGGCGAGGTATTCGTCGGTCTGGTCGAGCAGATAGCGCAGCCCCTCGCGGATCAGGTCGTCGGCCGTGAAGGGCTCCAGGCCCGGCATCACGTGGTCGCGGCCCAGGTACTGCTTGACACCCCGGTGCGACTGGGCCCCGCCCATGGGCAGGCCCCCCACCGGGATCCGCTCCGGTCCCATGCGCACCCGCAGCTCCGGATCGGTGGCGACGACCTCGATACGGCTGGCCAGTTCCGTGGTGCCCGACTGGTCGAGGTCCACGGGGAACAGCCTGAGCACGTCGAGCGGCAGCACGTCGAAGGCCCGGTGGTAGCACTGGTGCAGGAGCGGTGTCGCCGCCCGGCGCAGCCGCTCGTCCCGGGAAGCGACCCGCAGTTCGAGCGCGGTGTACAGAGCGTGCACCCAGCCGTCGCCGCCGTGGCCGCTCTCCAGGGCGTCGGCGAGCGCCTGGCCGCCGTCCGCCCCGGGGCGCGGAGCGTCGCCGTCCGTGAGGTACTGCCGCGCCACGTCGGTGAGCAGCTCGCGCCACTGTGCCCGCTCGCCGCCGCACGCGTCCGGATCGGCGAGCAGCTCCCTCAACTCCTCGCGCAGCCGCGCCTCCTGGTGCCGTGACATGGCGCGTACGTCCAGCTGGCGCATGTCGTGGACGGTGACCGTGGAGTTCGTGGTGCCGAAGTCCACCGCCGCGAAGCCGAAGTGGCGCACGGCGCCCTCCGGGACCCGGCGGGCACCGGGGCCGCCGGGCGCGGGGGCGGGCGGCACGCTCGGGGAAGGCCCGGGTGCCGCGTGCGCGGGGTCGCCTTCGGGCGCGGCTCCGGCCGGGGTCCGCGACCACAGGGTGGCGTCGTACCACTGCCCGGAACCGGAGGCCTGCGCCGGAGCGGCCTGGGAGACCGGTGGGGCCGGAGGGACGGGCGGGGACATGGCCATGTCCAGCCGGAGCGTGGTGGCGAGCTCGGTGGTGGCGTGGATGGTGCCGACGGGACGCCCGGTGACCGGATTGATCTCGTGGTGAGTGAAGCGGACGACCAGCGGCAGCGCGGTCACGCCCGGCGGCCCGGCCAGCGCCACGGGACCGCGTGCCCGTACGGTCGTCGGCGCCTGGACGACCCGGCCTTCGACGGCGCGGAACGCCCCGTCGAGCGCGGCGGCGTCCAGCGCCGGAAGGCCGGGGTCCGTGTGCAGCACCTCGGCCTTGCTGACGACGACACCGCCGCCGGTCGGCCGCAGCTCCACGTCGGGCAGCTGGACGGCCGACAGCGGTCCGAGCAGGGTGAATCCGCCGCCGCGGGCGTCCGCCACACAGGACGGCCCCGAGGCTACGAAGCGGGCGTGCAGTCCCATGGCGTCTCCGTGGGTCAGGCCTTGCGCGTGGCGTCGGGCGGTGTGGCGGGGCTCTTCACTGTGGACACTCGTGCGCCCTGGGTCGCCCCGGAGTGGGGTGACGGCCGGGGCAGAGGCATCGCTTCCAGGCGCGCGGCCAGATCGAGGGGCGCGGTGCCCTGGGCCGCGCCGTCGGCCCGCAGCCCGGACAGGAGCAGCTCGGGCGTGTCCGTGGCGTTCACGAAGCGCTCGCCCTGCGCCAGGGCCTTGCCCGCCTGCCGCGCGAACTCCGCCTGGTGGGCGGCCAGATGGCCGTGCACCAGATCCACGAGCGCGGCCACCAGCTCGCGCCGCATCCGGACGACGTGCGCGACGTGGCGCTCCAGCTGGTCACGGTCCTCGGGCTGGTCCGGATGCCAGGGGAAGCAGCGGTCGAGGCGCAGCGGGAAGCCGGCGTCGACGTCCGCCGGATCCGGTTGCGGGGGCACCGTCTGCCGCAGTTCGGCGCGGTACCACTCAGGGTTGGTCGTCGCGATCAGCGCGCCGAGCCGGTCCCGGCGCGGCGGCGGCAGCCCGCCGCGCCGCTGCTCCTCGGCGGTGATCTCGATCCAGCCGCGGCGCAGCTCCTCCAACACCCCGGCGTGGTCGTCGAGCCGCTCCTCGTACGCGGCCCGGATCCGGTCGTGGACGAGGGCCAGGAGCGCCTCGTGGGACGCGCGGAACGCCACCAGCAGCTCCTCGGGACCATCCGGAATGCCTGGCACCGGATCGCTCTCCGCGGCGGGCTCCTGGGTGAAAAGACCGAGGAGGGCCAGCTCGTCCTGGATGTGCTGGGCGAAGTCCGCGTCGCCCTCGGTGGCGTGCGGCACCACGACCAGGTGCCGCTCCCGGTCCACCGCGGCGAACAGCTCCTTCCACTGCGGCCACGCGGCGACCGCCATGGCCGCCTCGTCGACCAGGTACCGGCGCAGCGCGTCGTCGCCGCGCGCCCCGTCCGTGGCCCGTTCCAGGACCAGCACCTCGCGCAGCGCGGCCAGCGCCTGCCGCGTGGCGTGCAGGGTCCGCTGGATCTCCTGGTACGCGGGCGGGTACTCCACCCCCGGGTGCGCCGACCGCTCCGCGGTGATCAGCGCGAGCCGGGCCCGGTCCACCGCTGCGGCCCGGCGGCGCACCGCGCTGGCCTTGAGGGTGCCGCTGTGCTCCCGGGCGTGCCCGATGAGTTCACCGCGGAGCAGCCGCAGCCCGCCGTCGTGGGCGTACTCCCGCAACGCCCGGATCAGCCGGCTGCCCGGGGCGTCGGCTTCGAGCCGGTCGGCGACGCGCGCCCACAGGCCCGTCAGCGCCGGTTGCCCGGCGCCGCCGTCGGCCTCGCGCACGCGGGCGCGCGCCCCACCCGCCCCCTCGCCGCCGAGGACGCCGGAGGCGCGCAGCGCGGCGAGGCCCACCATGGGCGAGACCAGGATGAGCTGCTTGTGCTGCCCGGCGGGCAGCAGCGACTGCGCGGCCTCAACAATGGTGTCGAGCATCGCGGTGTCCGGCTGGCCGCGCAGCCGTCGCTCCGTCAGCCGCTCGGGCGAGTCCAGGAGCGCGGCCCGCAGCCCGGCCGGGTCGTCGACCGGCAGCTGGTCGAAGCGCCCGCCCGCGACCAGGATGCTCTCGCGCAGCTCCTCGTCCGACCTGCGCTCGCGCCCGTCCGCCGTGGGCTCGCGCAGCATGTCGAAGAAGTCCTGCTCACTGCCCACGGGCCCGCGCTGGGCGTTCATCAGGACCAGCACGGTGTGGATGTCCCGCAGCTCGCGGCGGCTCAGGAACCGGTCCCGCTCACCCGACATCTGGCTGTTCAGACCGGGGAAGTCGAGGAGCGTGAGCGCGCCGACGTCCGCCAGGTCCCACACGGCCCGCGGCACCCGCACCCGCAGCTCGATCTTCCTGATCAGCGGTACGCACGCGGCGAGCACGTCGTCCGGGATCCGGCCGCCCCGCGCCACCGTGTCGCGCCGGTCCCAGCCGCCGCCCGGGTCCGCCGGCGCGTCAGGAAGCGACATGGCCCGCTTGGCCTGCGCGTCGGACAGGTCGTAGCGCCGCCCGAGCAGCGGCGCGCCCTCTTCGTACGCGGCGTGCAGCCGCAGGGTCTCCGCGGCCACCGCGGTCATCTTGGAGCCTTGCGCGGAACGGCCGTGGCGATGGCACCAGTCGACCAGCGGCTGCCACCCCTCGGCTCCCGGCCGTGCCGCGCGCAGCGCGTCGAGCTCCCGCTCGCCCAGGCCTTCCAGGCCTGCCAGCTCCCCGATCCTGCGGTGCAGATGCGCCATCAGCTCGGCCGTCTCGGGCGCCGTGCAGTACACGACCGAGCGTTCCTGGAGGGTCGGCCCCGGCTCGTCGTCGCACTGGTCGATGCGGATGGCCGTCACGTTGCCCGTGGTCGGCACATGGCTCACCGAGAGGAGACCCGGCATCCCGAGCAGCGCCTCGATCAGCAGCGACTTGCCCGCGCTGAACTCGCCGACGATCCCGATCGACAGCGGATCGCGCGCCTCGCCCAGCAGATGGGCGACGGCCGAGCGGAACTCCGCCCGCCGGGAAGTGAGGGCGCCCTCGTCCCTCTCGTGCGCCGGAGCCCGCTCCAGTGCCTCGAGCATGCCGACCGCCCACTGGGCGTACGTGTCCGTGCTGGCGCCCATGACAGCGGACCTCCCCCCTGCGCCGCCCCACGCGTGATGCCGCAGGCCCCCTGGGTACCGTGACGAACCCGCCGTGGTCGGCGCTCAGGGCAATGTCCCGCGAAACGCCCCCGTTGGGCAACAGGATGTGCCAATTTCCCTGAATTCGCACGGAGTTGTACTCAGCGGGGCATCCACCTGGCACCCTCGGACTATGGCCACGCCGCGCCAGGGACATCAGGGGGACCCCTACGCGCGGGACCCGGGGGAGTTCCAGATCCCGTACTCCTGGGTCCCTGAGCCGGACGCGCCCACCGGACGGCACGCGGACGGACCGGGCCCCGGCCGCTCCGCCACCCCGCGCCGCCGTCGCGTACGACGCGGCGCCCTCGTGCTGGTGGTGGTGCTCGGCCTGGGCACGTCGGCGGCCGCCGCACTCAGCCGCGAGGCCCTCCCGAACGACTGGCTGCCCGCCTGGGGCGTGGGACCGTTCCCCGACCGCACCCACACACCGCACGCCTCCACCGGTACGCACACGACCACGGCAGCGGCAGGGGGAGGAGACACCCCGTCGAACACCGACACCCCCTCGGTCACCGACACCCCTTCGGACACGGACACACCCTCGGGCACTGACACCACACCCGGCACGGAGACGGATCCCGGTACAGGAACCGGCACGGCCACCGACAGCCCTTCGCCCTTCGTCACCCCCTCCGGTACGCCGGTCAGCTGGGCGGATCTCGAAGTGGGTGACTGCGTGGCCGGACGCGAGGCCCGCTCCACCGCGCTGCGCGTCGACTGCGACGAAGCCCACCACTTCGAGCTCTTCGCCACCGCCCCGCGCTACCGAGCCGACACCTACCCGGGGGACACCCTCGCCCAGGCCCAGGCGCGACAGCAGTGCGCACAGCGCTTCACGGCCTTCACCGCCGCCTACCTCGGCACGGACGAGCTGAGCTGGACCGCGGGCACCGTCAGCCGTACGTCCTGGAGCCTGGGCCGCCCCGTCGTCTGCTACCTCATGGAACGCTCGAAGAGAGCGCTGTACGGCTCAGCCGTGACGGACGCACCCGGCTTCGACACCTCCGACTGACCTGCCCACCAGGGGGCAGGCCCGTCGGACCCGCGGGTCCGTCATGCCCGAAGATGGCGGATCACCGCGAGCACCCGACGGTTGTGGTCGTGCGACGGGGGCAGCCCCAGCTTGTCGAAGACCGACGCCACATGCTTCTCCACCGTGCCCGCCGACACCACGAGGGCCTGCGCGATCGCCGCGTTCGATCGGCCCTCCGCCATCAGCTTCAGCACCTCCCGCTCCCGCTCGGTCAACGACGCCAGCTCCGCCGCCCGATGGCTTGCCCCCGCGAGCTGAGTGACGACCTCCGGGTCCAGGGCGGTGCCGCCCGCCGCCACGCGCTCCAGGGCGTCGGTGAACTCCGCGATGTTGGCGACCCGGTCCTTGAGCAGATAGCCCACCCCTGCCGAGCCGTCCGCGAGGAGGCGCGTGGCGTACTTCGTCTCCACGTACTGGGAGAAGAGCAGCACCCCGGTGCCCGGGTGGGTACGGCGGATGTCGATGGCGGCGCGCAGGCCCTCGTCGGTGTGCGACGGCGGCATCCGGATGTCGACGACGGTGACGTCCGGCCGGTGCTCGGCCACCGCCCCGCGCAGCGCGTCCGCGTCCCCGACGGTGGCACACACCTCATGGCCCCGCTCCATGAGCATCTGGGCCAGCAATTCCCGCAGTACAGCGGCGTCCTCGGCGATCACTACACGCATGGCGGCATGCTCTCACGCGTGCATCGGCAGCTCGACGACGGCTGTCGTCGGTCCGCCCTCGGGGCTGTGGACCAGCAGTCGGCCGTCCACGGGCCGCACCCGCTGGACGAGGCCGGTGAGCCCGCTGCCCGCGCCGATCGTCGCACCGCCCCGGCCGTCGTCGACGACCTGGAGCCGCAACATCCCGTCGTGGCACTCGTCCACCGTCAGGATCGCCTGCGTGGCACCGCTGTGCTTGATCACATTGGTGAGCAGCTCGGCCGCGCAGAAGTACGCGATGGTCTCGATGGCGGGGGTGGGACGTCGGGGCACATCGGTGGTCAGCTCGACGGGGATGCTGCTGCGGGCGGCGAGCGTGGCGAGCGCGTCCGGCAGACCGTCGTCGAGCGCGGGCGGGTGCAGCCCCCGGGCGAGGTCGCGCAGCTCGGTGAGTGCTTCCGTGGCGTTCCGGTGGGCCCCGTCCACGAGTTGCCGTACGCGGACCAGGTCGATGGAGCCGCCGTCACCGGAGGGAGCCGGTCTGTCGTCCGCGCCCGGCGGGCCGAGGCGCTCCTTGATCATGTCGAGGCTCATGGCCACCGCGACGAGCCGGACCTGCGCCCCGTCGTGCAGGTCGCGCTCCAGGCGGCGCAGCAGCGCCACCGAGTCGTCGACCGCGAGGGCACGGGTTTCCTCCAGGTCACGCACCCGGTCGGCGAGTTGACTGGTGCCCAGCAGGGCGCGCAGCAGCCAGCGGTCCGCCCCCACCACCAGACGCGTGGGCCAGGGCGCTAGCAACAGCAGCACCACGCCGAGCGCGAGGGCCCCGAACGTCCCGGCGAAGGTGTCCACGGTGAGTCCACCGGCCGGAACGGGCGTGAGGACGGGCATGCCGTCGTCACCGGGGCCCGGCTGCTGTCCGAAGACCGCCCACCGCAGCGGGGCCGTGACATTGACCAGACCGGTCAGCCACCACAGCACCGCGTACATCCCGAGCGCGCTCACCGGCAGTTTCACCAGGACGTAGGACACGGCCCGCCATCCCGCGCCGTCCCGCAGCCCCGCGTCGAGCCGTCCGAAGAGCCCCGTGCCCGCGAGCGGCCGCTCCAGGGCCGGCAGTCGCTCGCCGAGGAACGCGGAGGCCATGCGCCGGTGCACCCCACCGAGGGCCCGGGCCAGCCGCACCCCCGTGACGAGGATCAGGACGCCGACGACCGCGCCCAGCAGCGACACCGTCAGGCCCGCGCCCAGGGCGAGCAACACGGTGAGGACCACACCGCCCACCAGGCCCAGCGGAAAGGCGAGCAGGCAGTACGCCACTTCGCGCCAGGCGCGCCGGGTCAGCGGTGCCCGCAGCACCATGAGGAGGCAGGAACGTGCCCGGGCGGCGGGGGAGGGCGAGCGGGAAGGGGTCTTGCTGGAGTCGTGCATAGTGATCATTTTCCCTGTCAGGCGTCGCGTCGGGCCAGCAGCCGCGCACCCACGCCGAGGACGACGGCCGTGTACAGGCACAGAACGGCGAACCCGGTCCATGGCGCGAGCATGTCGGAGACGGGCTTGGCGACCGCCAGGGAGTTACCGGCGATCATGGTCGGGAAGTACTGGGCCACGGCGGGGCCCGATATGCCGCCGATGAGCGCGGGCAGGACGAACGTGACGCCGGCGAGCGAGGCGATGGCGCTCGCGGTGTGCCGGGTGATCGCGCCGATTCCCACGCCCATGAGGCCGATCATCCCCAGATAGGCGCCGGACATCAGCACGGCCCGCAGCACCCCGGAGTCCCCGATGCCCGGCCTCGGCACCCCCTCGGCGAGCGCGGCACGCCCCGCGAAGAACGTCAGGAAGGCGACGGCCTCGCCCATCAGGAGCACCACTCCGCCGTACACGGACGCCTTGGCGGTCAGCAGGAGCCGACGGTCCGGGACGGCGGCGAGCGTGGAGCGGATGGACCCGGAGGAGTACTCCCCGGTGACGATGAGGACGCCGAGGATGCCGATGAGCAACTGGCCGAGAGCGACACCCGCGAGGACATTGTTCGTCGGGTCGAACGCGGCAGCCTTGTCCGGCGACGGCGCCTTGGTGTTGGCCATGGTGACCACGCCGATCGTGACCATACTGACCACGGTGAGCAGCAGCGCGTAGAACGTTGAGCGCAGGGTCCGCAGCTTGACCCACTCCATGCGGGCGGCCTGCCGGAAGCCGTAACTCGGGGCGACGGGGGCGGTGGTCATCGCGGGTTCCTCTCGGTGTCGGTGGGTTTGGTGACACCGTGGAACGGGTCGGGATGTGCGGGATCGGTGGCACGCTGGGGCCGCCGGGCGGCGGTGTGGGTGGTGACGCCGCGGTATTCGGCGGAGCCGCTGGTCAACGCGAAGAATGCCTCTTCGAGCGAACGGCCGTCCGCGGTGAGCTCCCGCACCGAGGTGTCGGCGAGGAGCCGCCCCTGCCCGATCACCACCAGATGGTCGGCGGTGAGTGCCATCTCGCTGATGAGATGGCTCGACAGCAGGACGGTGCGGCCCTCGGCGGCCAGGGAGCGCATCAACTCCCGGATCCAGCGCACGCCTTCCGGATCGAGGCCGTTCACCGGCTCGTCGAAGAGGAGCACCTCCGGATCGCCCAGGAGCGCGGCCGCGATCCCCAGCCGCTGGGCCATGCCCAGAGAGAACGTCCCCGCACGCCGCCCGGCGACGTCGCTCAGGCCGACGACAGCCAGCACTTCGTCCACTCGTGCCCGTGCGATGCCACCGCCCGCGGCGAGTGCCGTCACGTGCGCCCGCGCGCTGCGGCCCGGATGGAACGTGCGCGCCTCCAGGAGCGCCCCCACTTCACGCAGGGGCCAGCCCAGCTCGTCGTACGTGCGTCCGGATATCCGGGCCCAGCCGGTGTCGGGCTTGTCCAGGCCCATGATCATGCGCATCGTGGTCGACTTGCCCGAGCCGTTCGGCCCGAGGAAGCCCGTCACGGCTCCGGGGCGCACCTCGAAACTCAAGGCGTCCACGGCAGTGGTGAGCCCGTACCGTTTGGTGAGCCCTTGGACCTCGATCATCACAACTCCTGCGGCAAGCCCGGCCTGCGCCCGGCGTGGTCAACACACCTCACGCTAGGCCGCCCACCAGCACCGCAGTAACGGTGATTTCCTCCGACTGACCTGGGGGTTTTCCCCCAGACGCCCACCACCGGACGCCCACCACGGCGGCAGCGACCACGACGGTGGTGACCACGGCGGTGGCGATCACGGCGACAGCGACCACGACGGTGGTGACCACGGCGGTGGCGATCACAGCTGTCACACGACGGCCGCACTCACCGACTCCGCCGTCACACCCCCCACAATCCGGCCAACGAGCCCCCTGCGCGCCGCTCCCGCTCGTGTGGGTGATGGACGGGCGTACGGCGTGGACCTCACGATCCGGAGGTGTCCGGACGAGTATCGGCGAGCACCTGAGCGTGCTCGCGGCACCGTGCTCGCGACACGAGGAGTGGAACCATGACGTACCCCAAGACCGCCCTGCGCATCGCCCTGACCTGCGTGCTCGCGCTGGGCCTCACCGGCATCGCGCAGACGGGCGGCGCGACCGGGTCGAGAGCGGCGGCCGATGCCCGAGAACCCGCCTGCCCGCCGCCCGGCGGCGGAAGCTGCTACTTCGAGTACTACGGCGACAACGGCGCGCGCACCATCGAGTTCGACCCGGAGGTCGGTGCCTGCTACAACACGTCATCAGCGGGCGCTGTCCGTGGGACGAACAAGACCAACCGCACGGTCCACCTGTGGCCCACCAGTAACTGCTCCGGCAGCGCGACCGCCCTGGTCAAGCCGGGCTTCTCCTGGAACGACCCGTCCCACCACTACTACTCGTTCCGGCCGATCCGCTGACGCCGGGACCGGGCGGGCGCGGGGCCCGGCGGAAGCCGCGGCCCCGCGCCCGCCCGGGCCGTCTCAGCCGAACTGGCCGACCTTGTAGTCGCCTCCGGGGTTCGCGGTGATGACGTTCAGGCGGTTGAAGGCGTTGATGAGGGCTATCTCCGCCACCAGCGCGGCCAGTTGGTCCTCGTCGTAGTGCTTGGCCGCGTTGGCCCAGGCCTCGTCGGTGACCCCGCCCGCCGCGTCGGCGATGCGGGTGCCCTGCTCCGCGAGCTCCAGGGCGGCACGCTCGGCCTCGGTGTACACCGAGGCGTCCCGCCAGGTCGCGAGGAGGTTGAGGCGCGTGGGGGTCTCCCCGGCGTGCGCGGCCTCCTTGGTGTGGATGTCGGCGCAGAAGCCGCAGCCGTTGATCTGGCTGGCGCGCAGGGCCACCAGCTCGCGGGTCGCGGCGGGCAGCGCCGAGTCGGCGAGCGCCCTGCCCGCCGCGGAGAGGTGCTTGAGGGCGTTGCCCGAGATCGGGTTGGTGAGGAAGTTGAGACGGGGTTCCATGGTGATCTCCTAAGTAGGCGCGGCGGAGGCATGGCCGCGCCGAGTCGATGAGCCGCTGCTCGTGGGACCGGATGCGTCCCGTCGCGGGGCCGAACGCGTCCCACGAGTACGAGCCGTGCTCGCTCCACTCCTCCGACGAGGCAGCCCTTGGAGATGTGAGGTCCCGAGCCGATCTCACATTTCGGCGTGCTGTTTCGTCGTAGGGATGACGGCGGAGACGGCCAAAGGAGCGGCGACACCATGAGCACCCCGAGCAGCGAGAGCAGCGACACCCTGGGGGCCCCGTACGAGCCCCGGGACGACCGGCTCGACCCGGGCCTGAGCGCGATCATGAGCGAGCGGCGGCAGCTGATCAATGTCGCGTACCGGTTGCTCGGCTCCCTCGCCGACGCCGAGGACGTCGTACAGGAGACGTACGCCCGCTGGTACGCGATGCCACGGGAGCGGCGGGACGAGATCGCGTCGCCCGGCGGCTGGCTGACGAGGGTCGCGAGCCGCATCTGCCTCGATCTGCTCGGCTCGGCGCGGGCCCGGCGCGAGAGCTATGTGGGCCAGTGGCTTCCGGAGCCGGTGCCGGACCACAGGGAGTGGGCCGACGCGCGGTCAGGCGGCAGGGCGGCCGATCCGGCCGACCGGGTCACCCTCGACGAGTCGGTGAACATGGCGTTCCTCGTGGTTCTGGAGTCGATGACTCCGGCCGAGCGCGTGGCGTTCGTCCTGCACGACGTCTTCCGCTACTCCTTCGCCGAGGTTTCCGAGATCGTCGGCAGGACACCGGCGGCGTGCCGCCAGCTGGCCTCGTCGGCCCGTCGCCGCATCCGCGCCGCGGACGCGCCCGCGCCGACCCCGGCGGCGCAACGGGCGGCCGTCGTCAGGAGCTTCAAGGAGGCGTGGGAGGCCAAGGACATCGGCGCGCTCGTCGGCCTCCTCGACCCCGACGCCGTGGGTGTCGCCGACGGCGGAGGCCTGGTCAGCGCCGTGCCGCTCACCGTGGGGAGCGAACACGTGGCGCGTCAGCTCGTCATGATCATCAACCGGGTGCCGGACCTGACGATCCTGGAGCGGACGGTCAACGGCGAGCCCGGCCTGGTGATCGAACACGAAGGCGCCGTCGCGTCGGTGGTGGCGTTCGACTTCGCGGGCGACCGGATCAGGCGCTTCTGGTCGGTGCGGAACCCCGAGAAGCTGCGGCCCTGGACGACGGGCTGAGGCAGGCGGGAACCCGGCGGGGGCTCAGTGCTCGATCGAGTCGATCAGCTCCCGCGCCCCCTGCCGCAGCAGGGTCACGGCCACCGAGGTGCCGAGCGTCGCGGGGTCGAGGGGGCCCGCCCACTCGTGGGCGTTGAGGACCCGCTTGCCGTCGGGCGTGAAGACGCGTGCGCGCAGCGACAGATCGCCCCCCGCGTCGCAGCGGGCGTATCCGGCGATCGGCGAGTTGCAGTGCCCCTGGAGCACGTGCAGGAACATCCGCTCGGCCGTGGCCTCGCGCCAGGCGTCACGGTCCCCGAGCCCGCTCACCAGGTCGATGGTCGCGACGTCGTCCTCGCGGCACTGGAGCGCGAGGATCCCGGCGCCGATCGGCGGGCACATCGTCTCCACGGACAGCACCTCGGACGCCAGGTGCATCGAGTCGAGCCGCTCCAGGCCGGACACGGCGAGCATCAGGGCGTCGGCCTCGCCCGCCGCGAGCTTCTGCAGTCGGCGGCCCGCGTTGCCGCGCATCGGTACGCACGTCAGATGCGGGTGGGACGCGGCGAGCTGGGCGACGCGGCGCACGGACGACGTGCCGATGCGGCTGCCCTGCGGCAGTTGGTCGAGCGTGAGCCCGTCCGGGTGGATGAGCGCGTCGCGGATGTCGTCCCGCTTGAGGAACGCGGCGAACGTCGTGCCCTGCGGCAGCGGCCGGTCCGCGGGCACGTCCTTCACGCAGTGCACGGCGAGGTCCGCCTCACCGGCAAGCAGCGCCGCGTCGACCTCCTTGGTGAACGCGCCCTTCCCGCCGAGCTGTGCCAGGTCACCCATCCAGCGGTCCCCGGAGGTGGTCACGGGCAGGACCTCGGTACGGACTCCGGGATGCAGGGCGGCGAGTTCGGTGCGTACGCGCTCGACCTGGGCCAGGGCCATGGGGGAGGAGCGGGAGACGATGCGGATCAGCTCGGGAGCGGACATGACGTACACGATAGGCCCTCGCGGACACGCTCCCGGCACCGGCGCGTCATCTAACTGGGCTACGGCACCTGGCGATTGACGGACGCGAACCGTCCGCTCTCACGGCGCCGGGCGCACGGACCCGGCCACTCCGGGGGCGCGCCCCCGTGCCGAAGAACCATCCAGGTGGAGGACAGGACCGGGCGCCCGAAGACCCGGCCCGTAGCACCCCCAAGGAGGCCGGTGGCTCGGCCTCGTAGTCATCAGGCAAGCCCGTGAGGACCCTCCACCCGCCGTCGTGGAACGTCAGGACCTCTCCGCCCCGCGCGATCTCTGTCCGGATCCCGTACGCGGGCAGGTGTCGGCAGCCCGTCTCACGTGGGCCGTCGGCCGCGCTCGTCGCCCTCGCCGCCGCACACGCCCGGCTCCAACGGCGGAGCCGACACCGCTACATTGGCCTTGCAGTGCGGTTCGTTGCCCGCCTCGGCGTGCCAGTCCGCGGGGCGCGGCCGGACGAAGGCCGCCGCCGCGAGCGCCGCGAGGACGAAGAGGCCCGCGCAGCCCCACGCCGCCTTGCCGAAGGCCGTGTCCAGCGCGTCGGGATCCGCGTACGCCGTGCCGCTCAGGCCCACGGCGAGCGGCAGGGCCGCGACCACGAGGAGTTGGGCGATGCGCGCGGCCGTGTTGTTGACGCCGCTGGCGAGCCCGGCCCGGGAGGCGTCCACCGAGGCGAGGACCGTCGCCGTCAGGGGCGCCACGAACACGCTCATGCCCACGCCGAGGACGACGACCGCGGGCAGCACGTCGGTGGCGTACGAGGAGCGGGGGCCGATCCGCAGCATCAGCAGGGCCCCGGCGGCCGCGACGAGCGGGCCCAGGGTGAGGGGCAGACGCGGTCCGACGCGCCGGGCCAGGTCGCCCGCCGACGCCGAAAGGAGCAGCATCAGGACGGTGATGGGCAGCGTCGCCGTGCCCGCCTGCAGCGCGTCGTAGCCGAGGGTCGTCTGGAGTTGGACGGGCAGCAGGAACAGGATGCCGCCGATGGCGGCGTACAGGCACAGCGTCATGACGTTCGCCGCCGAGAACAGGCCGGAGCGGAACAGGCCGAGCGGCAGCATCGGGTCGCGGCGCCGGTGCTCGACGGCGAGGAAGGCGGCGCCCGCGAGCAGGCCGCCGATCCCCGGCAGGACGGTGGCGGCGACCGACGCGTCGCCGGACGCGCCGATCAGCGCGAAGCTCACGCCCGCCAGGAACAGCGCCGCGAGCACGGCGCCCGGCACGTCGAACCGCTGGGTGGCGGTGTGCTCGTCGCGGCTCTCCGGCACGTGCCGGGCCGCCAGGAGGACCACGGCGGCCAGGGGAATGTTGATGAGGAAGATCCAGCGCCAGCCCGGCCCGTCGATCAGCCAGCCGCCGAGGAAGGGCCCCACCGCCCCGGCGACGCCGCCGAGGCCCGACCAGGCGCCCACCGCCTTGGCCTGGTCGTCGGGCCGGAACGAGGACCGCACCAGGGCGAGGGAGCCGGGAGTGAGCAGGGCGCCGCCCACCCCTTGCAGGGCGCGCGCGGCGATCAGCGTGCCCGCGTCCTGGGCGAGCCCGCACAGCGCGGAGGCCAGCGCGAACCACACCACGCCGATGACGAGCGTGCGCCGCCGCCCGATGCGGTCGCCGAGCGCGCCGCCGAGGAGCAGCAGCGCGGACAGCGTGAGCATGTAGGCGTTGACCACCCACTGGAGGCCGGAGATCGACGCGTCGAGGTCGCGGCCGAGGGTGGGCAGGGCGACGTTGACGACCGTGCCGTCGAGCATGGCCATCCCGGAGGCCAGCACCGCGCACGCGAGGACCCAGCGGCCGCGCGGCGAGGCCAGGGCCACACCGGCGTTGTCGTCCGCGGAGGCCTTCTCCCCGCTCATCCGTGCCCGTTCACATGTGGACCGCGCCTTCGCTCAGGTGTCCGCCCGCGGGACGGCCCCTGCGGTACAGGACGAACGTCACGACCAGTCCGATCGCGAAGAAGAGGGCCGACCACCAGTACGCGGTCTCGTAGCTGTGCATCTGCGCCTGGGCCTGGACGGCGGGCGTCGGCTTCTTACCGGTCAGATAGTTGGTCGCGGCGCTGGTGGCGAGGGTGTTGAGCAGCGCGGTGCCGATGGAACCGCCCACCTGCTGGGTGGTGTTGACCATCGCGGAGGCCACGCCCGCGTCGTGCGCGGCGACGCCGGAGGTGGCCATGCTCATCGCCGGGGCGAAGACGAGGCCGAGGCCGAGCCCCATGACCAGGAGCGGCGGCAGCACGTGTGCTCCGTAGCCACTGGTCGTGTCGAGCGCCGTCAGCCAGACCATGCTCGCCGCCGAAAGGCCCATGCCGAGCGGCACGATGGGCTTGGCGCCGAAACGCGGCACGAAGACGTTGGTCGTGAGGACGGACACCACGACCATCACCGCGACCATCGGCAGGAACGCGAGACCGGTCTTGATCGGTGTGTAGCCGAGGATCTGCTGCATGTAGTACGTGAGGAACAGGAACACTCCGAACATGCCCGCGCCGGAGATGAACATGGCGAGGAACGACGCGCCGCGGTCCCGGTCGAGCACCACCCGCAGCGGCAGCAGGGGATGCGCGGCCCGCGTCTGCCACCAGGCGAACGCGGCGACCAGGACGACGCCGATGGCGAGGAAGCCCCACGTCATCCAGTCGCCCCAGGCGTGCGTCTCGGCGTTGGAGAAGCCGTACACGATGCAGAACAGGCCCGCGGAGACCAGCAGGGTGCCGGGCACGTCCAGCTTCGGCCGGTCCGGCGGCGCCCCCGGGTGCAGCAGCCGGGCGCCGCCGACGATGGCGACCGCGGCGAAGGCGAGGTTCACGTACAGGCACCAGCGCCAGTCCAGGTACTCCGTCAGTACGCCGCCGAGCAGCAGCCCCACCGCCGCGCCCGACCCGGCGACGGCGCCGTAGATGCCGAAGGCCTTGGCGCGCTCGCGCGGGTCAGTGAACGTGGTGGTGAGCAGCGAGAGCGCGGCGGGCGCGAGCAGCGCGCCGAAGACACCCTGGAGGGCGCGGGCGAGCACCAGCATGGTGAAGCTGGTCGCGGCACCGCCGAGCGCGGAGGCGAGCGCGAACCCGGCGAGCCCCGCGATGAACACGGCCTTGCGGCCCACCAGGTCCGCGATGCGTCCGCCGAGCAGCAGCAGGCTGCCGAAGGCGAGGGCGTAGGCGGTGACGATCCACTGCCGGTTGCCGTCGGTGAAGCCCAGGTCGCGCTGGGCGGACGGCAGCGCGATGTTCACGATCGTCGCGTCCAGGACCACCATGAGCTGCGCGATGGCGATGACCGCGAGGATCAGCCAGCGGTGCTCGTGCTTGCCGCCCGTGTGGTACGCGGTGTGCGCCGGGGGCGGAACGGCCGACTGCGGCGTCGGGTCCGCCGTGTGCGCGATCGGCTCCGCCCCGTGGGGTAGCGGGTCCGGGGTGTCCCGCGGCGCGGGCTCGGGGCCGGGCGTGTGATCCATGGTGGCCTCCAGACCCCCCGCCTCGAAAGACACCCCCGTCACACGCTAAGCGCCCCGTGCGGGCGCCGCGACCTGGGCGGGGAGGGGGCCGGGACCGCCGCTGGGGCGGGGGCGTGCCGCCCCCGCCCCGGCCCCGGCGACGGGCCGTTCGCGCGGCGCTCAGTCCACGTCGATGACTTCGGAGGTGCGCGGCTCGGCCACCGGGGCGCGCTCGTCGGGGCGCTCGGTGGGGGCGCACTCCCGCTCCCGCACCCGGTCGTCCCGGCGCCGGGACACACCGCCCGCGAAGGCGGCGATGGGCTCCACGAAGCGAGCCGTGAGCGGCCCCGCCACCACCAGGATCAGGACGTACGCCGTGGCCAGCGGGCCGAGCGACGGCTCGATGCCCGCGGAGACCGCGAGCCCCGCGATCACGATCGAGAACTCGCCGCGCGCCACGAGCGCGCCGCCCGCCCGCCAGCGCCCCTTGACGGAGATGCCGGCGCGCCGCGCGGCCCAGTACCCGGTGGCGATCTTCGTACAGGCGGTGACGACGGCGAGCGCAAGGGCGGGAAGGAGCACTGGAGGGATGCTCGCCGGATCGGTGTGCAGGCCGAAGAAGACGAAGAACACGGCGGCGAACAGGTCGCGCAGCGGCGCGAGGAGGGTGTGCGCGCCCTCGGCGGCCTCGCCGGACAGCGCGATGCCGACGAGGAACGCGCCGACGGCGGCGGACACCTGCAACTGCTGTGCGATGCCCGCGACGAGGATGGTCAGACCGAGGACGACCAGGAGCAGCTTCTCGGGGTCGTCGCTGGAGACGAAGCGCGAGATGAGGCGGCCGTAGCGCACCGCGACGAAGAGCACGGCGCCCGCCGCGCCGAGGGCGATCGCGAGGGTGAGGCTGCCCGCGGCCCAGCCGACCCCGGCGAGCAGGGCCGTGATGATGGGCAGGTAGACGGCCATGGCGAGGTCTTCGAGGACCAGGATGCTCAGGATCACCGGGGTCTCCCGGTTCCCGAGCCGCCCCAGGTCGCCGAGCACCTTGGCGATGACGCCCGAGGACGAGATCCAGGTGACTCCGGCGAGGACGACCGCGGCGACCGGACCCCACCCCATCAGGAGGGCGGCGGCCGCCCCCGGCACCGCGTTGAGCGCGCAGTCGACGATCCCGGCCGGGTACTGCGTCTTGAGGTTGCTGACGAGATCGCTGGCCGTGTACTCCAGGCCGAGCATCAGGAGCAGCAGGATGACGCCGATCTCGGCGCCTATGGCGACGAACTCCTCGCTGGCGCCGAGCGGCAGCACGCCGCCGGTGCCGAACGCGAGCCCCGCGAGGAGGTACAGCGGGATGGGGGAGAACTGGAAACGCCCGGCGACCCGCCCGAGCAGGCCGAGCGCGAGGATGATGGCACCGAACTCGATCAGTAGGACAGCAGAGTGCACGCGCTCACTCCCTGCCGAGTATCGTCGCGGCGCTCTCCACGCCCTCGCGGGTGCCGATCACGATGAGGGTGTCCCCGCCCGCGAGCCGGAAGTCCGGCGCGGGCGACGGAATGGCCTCCGCCCGGCGCAGCACCGCCACGACCGACGTGCCGGTCTCGGTGCGCAGCCGGGTGTCGCCGAGCAGCCGTCCGTTCCAGTGCGAGCTGCCGGCGATCTCGACGCGCTCGGCGACCAGACCGAGGTCGGTGGTGTGCAGCACCGTGGAGCACTGCGGCGCGGGCAGCAGCGCGTCACCGAGCGCCGCCGCCTCGCCCGAGGTGAGCCGGAGCGACAGCGCGCAGGCGTCCGGGTCGTCGGACCGGTAGGCGCTGAGCGTGCGCCCGCCGTCCCGGTGCGCCACGACGGACAGCCGTCGCTGCTCACGCGTGGCGAGGTCGTAGCGCGTACCGATGCCGGGCAACGGAGTGCGGCTCAAACGTGAAGCGGACACAGCTCTCCCTTGGTGCTGGTGGGTGACTTCGTGTTCATGCCACCCTATCGGTCCGGATTTTGCCGATCCTTGGCCGGTACTTGGTGGTACGCGGAGGGAGGTCGTGGGCGGTGGCACGGGTGCGGGGGGCCGCGCGGCCCCAGGCGCCCCGGCTCCCGGCGGACGCCTACGCGTCGGCGGACACCACGCTGTCGTACGGCTCCGCCGCGACCACCAGCACGCCCCGCTCCCCGCCGACCGGCAGCGACGCCCGCCGGATCAGCGGCTCCCACTCCGAGGGCCACACGGTGGCCGCGTCCCACTTGATGCCCTCCAGCTGAACGCCGTCCAGCCTGGCACCCCGCAGATCGGCCCCGACGAAGTCCGTGCAGGCCCGTTCCACGTCACTGATCGCGCGGCAGAGGGTCACGGCCTGGTCGTGGGCGTCGGCCAGGTCGTCCACGAGGTCCTGCGCCACGACGTCGGCGCCGAGCGGATAACCGGGCACGGTGACATGCTCGCCCGTCCTTTCCCGGTCGTCCGGTCCATCCCCTGCATCCCGCTCATCCGGCTCGTCCATGAGGCAGGGCGCGAGCTCCTCGTCGAGCAACAGCCGTACGTCCCGTACCGCCCGGACGAGCTGTTCGGCTCCCGGCGCGAGGAAGTCCTCCACAGCGGCCAGGTAGCTCCTGCCGATCACGGGGGAGGCGCGCCGCCGGGGTGAGGGCGGGAGCCGCACCTGGGCGAGGCGCGCGTCCAGGCGGCGGACGGACTCGTGCGCCCCGGCGGGCGCCGTGTCCGCCTCCAGGAGTTCAGCGAGGCACCGTGCCTCGCGCAGCGCGGCCCGCAGGGAGTCCAGGAGGCCCACGGGGCCGAAGGAGTGGGCGATGCGCAGCGCCTCCAGGCGGTACTTCAGGCGCACCGCCGCGGGCCGCCGCAGCAACGCGTTGTCGGCGGGTGCCTCCTGCCCGTGTGCCGCCCTCGGCTCCCCGGCGGCCTCGCTCTCCCGGTCGAGCCGCGTGGTGACGGCGAGTTCGGTCTGCCGGTACGTGGTCGCGAGCATCCGGTCCAGGGCGAGGTCGGGGTCGCGGAGCTCGGGCGGGCCGCCCTGCCCCATGATCCGGTCGTGCACGGCGATGCCGACGCGACGGTGCGCGGCGGCCAGCAGGGCGTCGAGCGCGTGGTCGGCCGCGCGCGTGCCCTCGTGGCCGGGGCCTTTCGGGGACTCCCGGTCGCGGCTCGTCGTACCCCCGTCGTGGCTCATCGCTGCCCCTCGTGTACGTCGCCGATGCCGGCGCCCGCCAGGCCGAGGCCCGCCCGGAGCGCGGCCCTGGCCCGCGCCAGGTTCTGCCGGACGGCTGCCTGGGTCGTCCCCATCGCCCGAGCGCTCTCCTGCGTGGTGAACCCGTCGAGGTGCCAGGCCATGGCGGCCCGCTGCTTGGCGGGCAGGCCGAGCAGGAGGGCGGTGACGTGCCGGGCCTCCTCGCCGAGCTCCGCCGCGTGCGCGGGCGTCTGCCACCGCACGAGCACGCGCGGCTCCGGCGGCTCCGCGCAGCTGTCCTCCAGGCTGACCTGCTGCGCCACCCACGAGCGCCAGGCCACCGTGCGCAGCCAGGCCTTGGGGTAGCGGATGGCCACGCCCGGCGCGCACATCTGCGTGAACGCGTCCTGCGCGGCGTCCTGTGCCTCGTTCCAGGAAGCCCCGTGGAACAGCAGGAACCGCACCAGGGCCGGGTACTCGGTCTCGTGCAGCTCCTCGGCCAGCTCCCGGCCGGGCAGCGCGACCGTATCGGCCTCCAGCGGCCGTGGCGGGCTCAGCTCAGCGCCGGCGGCTTCCTCCACGACGGCCACCCCCGATCGCCGGGGCCGAGGGGCGGCCGGGGCGGGCCGCCGCGCGCCCGGGTGTCCGCCGCGCCGCGGCGACGACCTGTACGTGATGGCCGTCGCGGGACTCCCGCAGCGACGCCCACGGGGCGGTGCAGCGCACCCGCTCGGTCAGGGCCTCGTGGGTGATGCGTGCCAGCTCCACCTCCCTGCCGAGCCACAGGCGGACTGTCTTCACCACGCCGCTGACGACACTGACGAGCACCGTCGCCACTGCCCCGGCCACCACAGGATCCACTCGCGTGCCCTTTCTCGTCTCCGCACCGCCACCGCGCGGCGCCGCACGCTCAACAGTGGCCCTGTAGCGGGGAGTTGTGACATCGCGCTGGTCACCTGGCGGCGACGGGCGAAGGTGGGCACAGCACGACGCGGCGCCCCGGTTTCCCGGGGCGCCGCGTCGTCACGCACGGGAGGTCTAGAGGGCGCCCGCGCCCTTCGCGACCTCGCCGACCTTGCCTGCGGCCCTGGTGGCGTCGGCCTTCTTCAGCTTCCCCGCGGTCTCGTCCACCGTGCCGACGACCTTCTTCACGTCGACGGCGTCGAGCGGGGTCTTGTTCCCGGTGACGGCGGTGTCCAGCAACTGCTGTCCTCCGCCCAGCGGTTCGGCGGCGACGGCGGGAGTGACGGCCCCGAGGGCCATCGCGACGCCGACGACACCGAAGGCGGCCTTGGCGATCTTCACGATCGTTCTTCCTTCCCGGCAGCGGCGGCCTGCGGAACGCGACGGACATGCCGTCGGAGCGTCGAGGTCGGACACTCATCTCGCCCTGCCGCAACCCGTAACCGTTCCTCGGCCGGAAAGGTGACCGTTCGTCACCCGTTCGGCCGTGTCCCGCCACCGAGCGGCTCGTAGGCGCTGATGACGTACAGGGCCTCGTCGTCGATCGCCTCCTTCTCCCAGTCCAGGGTGATCCGTGCCGGGTGCCCGTCGGCCGCGTACTCGGTCTCGGCCGTGTGCGCCTTCTCGCGCTCGGCCTGCTCGACCTCGTCCAACAGCTCGCCGATGGTGGGCACTTGCTCGGGCAGCTCCTTGACGACGCGGCGCCCGCTGTCGTCCAGACCGACCGCCTCGCTCACCTTCCCGTCGCGCACCGTCACGCGGAACGTCCCGATCAGCGCCCGCTCGCCCGCACCCGACCTCAGCGTGTACGCGTACGAGGACGGCTCCTGCCAGCCACCCCCGCCCGCCGGGGCGGCGGGCGCGGGCCCCGCTTTCCGGACGATCGCGGCGGGTTCGTCCCCACAGGCGGCAGTCGTGCCCGACACCCCCACGACCAGTACGGCGGAAGCCAGGAAGCGGACGGGAACACGAGGACGTGCGGCGGTCATGTCGGCCCTTTCGACGACGGATACCGCTGTGACGCCGCCGGGGTCAGGAACGTTCGCGTCCGACATCGGCGACCAGCGCGGCGTAGTCCTTCCGCTGCACGCCGTCGCAGGCCCCCGGGCGCCCCTCGTCACCCGCGGCGTACCGCTCGCGGAGAGCGTGGGCGCAGTCCTGGACGCGGTCGTCGTACGAAGGGTCGTACGAGGGAGGAGCGAGCCAGAGGACGGTCCCCGTGAGGACTCCGGCGACGGCCAGAACACCGGTGGGGATGAGGATCGTGGAGCGGCGCATGGGTCCCCCCGAGGGAGTGTGAGGGCCCCGGAGCGTAGCGCTGCCACGGCGGTGATCGGGCCGGAATGGGCAAGCCCGCCGTGCGGCGGTGACCGGGCGTCGCCCGGTCACCGCCCTGCACGCCGTGTCCGCTGCCGCCGACGTCATTTCCTCGCGCGGCCCGGGCCCCAGCACCTGTAGGCGACCCGGGCCGCGCGAGCGCGGTGACGGCGAGCGGGGGTGACGGCGCGGCTGTGCTGCCGTCCGCAACCACTCGAAACTGACAGCCGTATGTCTTTCTACCGGCTCGGCAGGGAGGAGGCCGTGCCCGTGAGAGGGTTTTCTCTGACCGGTTCTGACTGGGAGAGCGCTCTCGTCCCCGGTGTTCAGACGGCTGGCGGGAGCTGCGCCGGAACGGTCTCGTGCCCGTTCCGGGCGCCGAGTTCGCCCGGATGGTGCCCGCCTGTCGGTGCCGTGACATCGTGGTGCCATGGTCATCAAGGTGCGTCCGGCGTCCGCGTACGAGGACGTTCGCACGCTGGTCGGTCCGAAGACGCCGGGGGCGAACGTCTGCTGGTGCCTGAGCTATCGGATCCCGTCCAAGCTCAACAACGAACTCCGCGGGCCCGCCCGGGGCGAGTACGTGGCCGAGCTGTGCCGCGCCGACCCGCCGCCCGGGGTGATCGCCTACGACGGTGACGAGGCGGTCGGCTGGGCCGCCGTGGCGCCGCGCGCCGACACCTCGTTCGCGCGCAGCCGGAAGATCCCGTACGTCGACGACCTGCCGGTGTGGTCGCTGTGGTGCCTGCGCGTCCGCCCCGGCCACCGCAAGCAGGGCATCTCGCACGCCCTGATCGCCGGTGCCGTCGCATTCGCCCGCGACCGGGGCGCGCCGGCGATCGAGGCGTACCCGCTCGACAACGGCGACGCGCGGGTCGACCTCACGATGGCCTACGCCGGGATCCGCAAGAACTTCGAACGCGCCGGGTTCACCCATGCCGCCGACACCACCTCGGTGCTCGCCGGGCACCCCCGGGTCGTCATGCGGCTCGACCTGCGCTGAGGGGCCGGACGCGACCGCGGAGGGGATTCGGTCATTTGCCTGGCGCGATGACGTTGTTTCGGGGGAGTTGACGGAGCGGCGTCGAGAGCTGGTTAGGATCACGGCGTGGTTACGGCTTGGTCACCCCGGCGCATGGCGCGGGACCGTGCTGGAGCGGAATCCCGTGGTACGACGGGTCCGCTGCTGCGGCTCCTGGCGCTCGCCGCGCTGCTGTTCGCCGTGGCCCTTGCACACGGGGCGAGCCCCGACAACGCCGGGGCGCACCTGGCCACCAGCGCCGTGTCCGTGACGGGCGCGGCCGCGGACGCGCCCGCGAGCGAGCCCGAGGCGGCCGCCCCGGCCGCGGACGACGGCTGCCACGGGGAGCACGGCTCCGTGCACCCGGACGAGCAGTGCGCCTCCGGACAGCCCGCACCGGGACCGGCCCTCAGCGCGCCCTGCCTGGCCGCCTCGGTCGGACAGCAGGGTGCTCCCGGACGCCCGCCCGCGAGCCGCGCCTCCGGCGCGTACGCATACGCGCTCGCACCCTCCGTGGCCCTCAAGTCCTCCGTGGTCCAACAGGTTTAACCCGCGACGCCCGGCCCCCGGGCCCGCCCTCCGTCCGCAGGCACGCCCGTCTGTCCCTGGACGGCGGGAGCGGCCGTCGCCGGAGGCCGATCGTTCCCCCACACCCCCCACTCACATCCGTCGTCGCCCCTGCACGGCCGCCGCCGTCGCGGAGGCGCACGACCGGAGGACCCGTGTCCGTATCCCCCCGCGTGCCCGCCTGCCCCCGAAGGCGGCGCACACCGTGGCGGCGCAGGATCGCCGTTCTCGTCCGCGGCACCCTGCTCGCCGTCATGGTGCTGTGCGCCCTCGTCCACGGACCGCTCGACGAGAACCACGGACCCCAGCGCCCGCCCGTCGCGGCCATCACCGCCGTTCCCAGTGCGGAAGACGCCGCTCCGCACAGCCCCCACCAGCACCACGGATCCGAGGAGTGCGCTCCGGACGGCCCCCTGCGCGCCCCCGCCGCCCCGGCAGCGGACCCCCCGCCCGCCGGAGCGGGAGCCCCCGCCGCAGCGGCGGCCTGGGTGGTGCTCGCGGCGCCGAGGCCCCGCGCGGCACAGCGGCGGCGAAGAACACGAACGGGCCGGGCAACTCTCGTCCGCACGGCCCGGTGGCGCATCTAGACCGCTCGCCCGCAGCCGCACCCCCGGCTGCCGCGCCCGCGGCCCCGCGGACACGGACCGCCCGTCCGCCGCGAGACCGCGACGCGAGATGAACACGCACCGCGCATTCGTCGAGCGAGAGCGAAAGAGATGCAGTCACCGATGAACATCGCCAGGACGACCGACCGTTCCGCCCTGTCGGCCCTCGTGGGGGACACACCGCTGCTGCGCGTGTCCGAGCCCCTCGCGCCCGCCGGACACGGCTTCTGGGCGAAGCTGGAAGGCTTCAACCCCGGCGGCATCAAGGACCGGCCCGGCCTGCACATGGTGGAGCGGGCCCGTGCCCGGGGCGAACTGCGCCCCGGCGGCCGGATCATCGAGTCCACCAGCGGCACCCTCGGCCTCGGCCTCGCCCTGGCCGGAATGGTCCACGGCCACCCCGTCACCCTCGTCACCGACCCCGGCCTCGAACCGTCCATGACGCGCCTGCTCACCGCCTATGGAGCGAGCGTCGACATCGTCGCGGAACCGCACCCCACCGGCGGCTGGCAGCAGGCCCGCCGCGACCGCGTCAGCGAACTGCTGCGCGCCCACCCCGGCTCGTGGTGCCCCGACCAGTACAACAACCCCGACAACACCAGCGCGTACACCCCGCTCGGCCTCGAACTGGCCGCCCAGCTCGGCCACATCGACGTCCTCGTGTGCAGCGTCGGCACCGGCGGCCACTCCGCGGGAGTCGGCCGGGTCCTGCGCCAGCTGTACCCGGACATCGAGATCGTCGGCGTCGACACCATCGGCTCGACCATCTTCGGCCAGCCCGCCCGGACCCGCGTCATGCGCGGCCTCGGCTCCAGCATCTACCCCCGCAACGTCGCCTACGACACCTTCCACGAGGTCCACTGGGTCGCCCCGCACGAGGCCGTGTGGACCTGCCGTCGCCTCGCCGCCTCCCACTACGCCACCGGCGGCTGGAGCGTCGGCGCCGTCGCGCTCGTCGCGGGCTGGCTCGCCCGCACCCTGCCCGCCGACACCCGCATCGCCGCGATCTTCCCCGACGGACCGCAGCGCTACCTCAGCACCGTGTACGACGACGACTACTGCGCGCGGCACGGGCTGCTCGACAGCCCGCCGGCCGCCGAACCGGAGGTCATCGGCCGCGCCGACGAGAAGGAGGTGCACCGCTGGACCCGGTGCGCCGAGGTCGTCGACCCGCTGACCCTGGCCGCGGAGCCGGAGGCGGGCCGGTGAAAGCCACCCTCGTCCAGCTGCGGTCCTACGAGCGCAGCGTCCAGCTGCTGATGGTGAATCAGTTCACCATCAACCTCGGCTTCTACATGCTGATGCCCTATCTGGCCGCCCACCTCTCCGGCACGCTCGGCCTGGCGGGCTGGCTCGTCGGCCTGGTCCTCGGCGTACGCAACTTCAGCCAGCAGGGCATGTTCCTCGTCGGCGGCACGCTCGCCGACCGGTTCGGCTACAAGCCCCTGATCGTCGCGGGCTGCGTCCTGCGGACGGTGGGCTTCGCGACGCTCGGCCTGGTCGACTCGCTGCCCGCGCTGCTCGCCGCGTCGGCCGCCACCGGTCTCGCGGGCGCGCTGTTCAACCCGGCGGTGCGCGCGTACCTCGCGGTGGACGCGGGAGAGCGCAGGGTCGAGGCGTTCGCGCTGTTCAACGTCTTCTACCAGGCCGGAATCCTGCTGGGCCCGCTGGTCGGCATGGTCCTCACCGGGGTCGACTTCCGCATCACCTGCCTGGTCGCGGCCGCGATCTTCGCCCTGCTCTCCGTGGTGCAGATCCGCGCGCTGCCGGTCCGCGGCGGACAGCGTGCCCAGGGCACGGGGGAGCGCGTGCTCACCCAGTGGCGGGGCATCCTCACCAACCGGCCGTTCCTGCTGTTCTCCACCGCCATGATCGGCTCGTACGTCCTGTCCTTCCAGGTCTATCTGGCGCTGCCCCTGGACGTGCGCAGGCTCGGCGGGGACGGGCAGTTCGGCACCGTGGCGGTGGCGGCGCTCTTCGCCGTCAGCGGACTGAGCACCATCGTCGGCCAGACCAAGGTCACCGCCTGGTGCAAGGCCCGCTACGAACCCGGTGAGGCCCTGGTGAGGGGACTCGCGGTCATGGGCGTCGCCTTTGTGCCGCTGCTCCTCGCCACCGCGCTGCCCGTGCCCGGGTCGCGCATCGGGCTGTGGGCCCTGGCCGCCGTGCCGCCCGCGCTCGCGGCGCTGCTCCTGGCCCTCGGCACGATGATCGCCTACCCCTTCGAGATGGACACCATCGTCCGCCTCTGCGGCGATCGCCTCGTCGCCACCCACTACGGCCTCTACAACACGGTCTGCGGAGTCGGCATCACGCTCGGGAACCTCCTCACCGGCGCCGCCCTGGACGCCGCCCGCGAGGCGGGGCTCCCCGCGCTGCCCTGGGCCGCGCTGCTCGCACTCGGCCTCGGCTGCGCGAGCGCGCTGTACGGCCTGCACCGCACTGGCCGATTGGCGCCGCCCGCGCCGCGGCCCGCGGCGGCCTGACCCACTGACCCGTGGCGGACGGGGGCAGACGTCGTCTGACGCCTGCCCCCGGCAGGCCGCGCCATCCCACAGGAGTGCCCCATGTCCACCTCCGACCCGACCGAGCCCGGCCCGACTCCACCGCGCCTGCGCCCCTTCAGGGCCGTGCGCTACGACGAGGACCGCGCCGGTGACCTGTCCGCGCTCGTGGCCCCGCCCCACGACGACCTCGAACCGGCACACGCGCGTTCCCAGCGCGTGCGCCCGCACCACATCGCGCGCCTGATCTACGCGTCCGACCCGCAGGCCGCGGCGGGACAGCTCCAGCGCTGGCTGCGACGCGGCGTACTGCGGCGCGACGAACACCCCGCCCTGTACGTGTACCAGCAGCAGCGCGGCGCCCGGATCCTGCAGCGCGGAGTGATCGGCGAACTGCCGATCCCGCACCCGGGGGGCGCGGCCCGGGACCTGCTGCCGCACGAGGACGTGTCCGCGCACGTCGTACGCCAGCGGGCCGCGCACATGGCGGGCCTGCGTGCCCAACTGGAGCCGCTGCTCCTGACGTACCGCGGCACGCGGTCGACGGCCACGCAGATCACCCACCACATCACCCGGCGCACCCCGACGGCCGTGGCCCGCGTCGGCGACACCACCCACCTGGTGTGGGCGTGCCACGACGAGGCCGAGACGGCCCTGCTGAGCGCGGGCGTGGAGACCGGCCAGGCCCTCATCGCCGACGGCCACCACCGCCACGCCGCGTGCCTGCGCCTGGGCGCGGAGCGGAGCGGTCCCTGGGCCAGCAGTCTGGCCCTGTTCGTGGACACCGTCGCGTATCCGCCGCGGCTCGCCGCGATCCACCGGGTGCTCCCCGGGCTCGATCCGGAGAAGGCGGCGTCCGCGGCCGCCGAGGTCGCCCGCGTCCGGCGACTGCCGCAGGGGCCGCGTCCGCCCGGGCCCGACGAGATGGTCCTCGTCGGCGGAGGCGGCGCCTGGGCCGTCAGCGATCCGGAACCCGGGGCCCTGCGCGACGCCCTCGCCGGGCGGCCGCCGCAGTGGGCCGCGCTTCCCTCGGCCGTCAGCGACCATCTGCTGATCGGCGTCGCGTGGTCGGTGCCGGAGCTGCCCGGCGCCGTACGCCACCACCACGACGCGGCCGGGGCCGTCGCGGCGGTGGCCGCGCCGGGCCGGGGCAGCGCCGTGCTGCTGCCCGCGCTCGGGGAGGAGCGGGTGCGGGAGTTGGCACGCGTCGGGGTGCTGCTGCCGCGCAAGTCCACGTCGTTCGGTCCGAAACCGGCGATCGGCCTGGCCCTGCGGGTGCTCGGCCTGTCGTGACGGCTGTCCTTCAGCCGTTCCCCGCAACGCCCCGCCGAGCCGTGGCACAGCCCGTACGCGGACGTCATGGCTCCAGCACACGGGCTCGCCAAGCTGGCGGCATGACGGCGACGGCACCGGCTCCGCGCCGGACGCGGGGGGCGGCGTGAAGGACGGACACATGCCTCGAAGGCGAGGGCCGCGGGGGAGATGACCCCGGGGTGACGACGAGAGGCGCGACCTGATGCCCGACCGTGGGGAACACGGTCGGGCATCGTCGCGCCGGGACCGTGCCGCGAGCTACCGCGCGTCGACCAGTACGCGGCCGTCGGTGGGCGTGTGCGCTGCCGCGCCGCTGCGGTACGCGGCTTCGACCCGTGCCTGTTCGGCGGCGTTGGGAACCGCGTTCTTGCAGGAGACCCCGCCGGTGGAGCCCGACATCAGCTGCGAGCACGGGCCGGGCTTGGTGTCGGGAAGGCCCAGGTTGTGGCCGATCTCATGGGCGGCGATGCGGGTCTTGTCGTAGCCCTGGGTGACGGCTTCCTGGCCGAGTTGGACGACGCCACGGCCGCCGGGGCGTACCGGGCCGAGGGTGGCCTGCGGCCAGCCGCTGGTGGCCACGAGCTGGATCTCGGCGCGGGTGCCGGGCGCGGCCTTGACCAGCTTGACGTTGTCGACGTTGGAGTTCCAGGAGGCGACACCGGCCGTGATCGCGGCCTCCCAGCCCGCGGCCCGGGTGTCGTCGTAGCGGAGCGTCACCACGGCGGACGCCTTGCTCGTGCGGGCGGGCTCCGGTGTGGCCAGGGCGTGCGCCGTCGGCAACGCCGTGAGGACGACCGCCGCCGCGGTGCCGGCTATTCCCAGCCGTATGTAATGCCGCATTGCTGTCCCTTCATTCGTGAGGCCGGCCCCTCGGGAGCCGGAACTGTGGGGGGTGTGGACAGGCTGTACGCGGTGTTGATGGCAAGGGGTGGGTCAGCGACGGACGCCGTCTGGGGTGCATCCGATCGGGGGGCCGGACATGCGCCGCTCCCTTCCACGCCACCGGACTTCGACCGAGACGGTACAGCGCTGGGCGCGCTCGCAACAGCAGTCACAGGCATGTGAAATTCCGCAGGACCGTCCCTCAACTCCCCGTCAGCGCTGGGGAAGCGCCGTTTCACGTCACGCGTGCGGGGCCCCCGTGGTGAGGGCGAGGACCGCGTCGAGCAGGGTGGCGGTCAGGTCGGGGAGCCGGTCGGGGGACTCGGACAGCAGGAACAGCCAGGCGAAGACGGGGCCGACCAGGAGGGCGTTGAGGGCGGCCGGGTCGGGGCGGGCGGCGAGTTCGCCGCGCGCGGCCGCGCGGTCCAGGATCTCCGTGAGGGTCCGGCGCTGGGCTCCCAGGTACTTCTCGTCGAACCGCTCGCGCAGGGCGGGATCGGCGTGGAGGTCGGCGAGCAGGCCGGGAACCGTCCCCCGCGGCGGAGCGGTCATGGCGTCCGCGACCTCGTCGAGCACGGCGGCCAGGTCGGCGCGGAGCGAACCGAGGTCGGGCGCCACGGCCAGGAACTGGTCCGGCAGCAGAACGTCGAAGATCATCTCTTGTTTGCTGGTGTGGCGTCGGTAGATCGCCGCCTTGCCCACCCCGGCGCGCGCGGCCACCTCCGCCATCGTGAGCCGCATGTACCCCACCTCGCCCAGCAGTTCGAGGACGGCGGGGGCGATGGCGTCGTCGACGCGGCTGTCCCGGGGGCGGCCCCCCGGGTTGCGAGCTTGCTTTCGAGCGGACATGAGCGCATCATACGGAACCAGTAGTAGCGATACCAATGGTTCCGGAACTAGCGGATCCATTTCCCCGGTGCGGGATGACCGGCGGCGCCATTGCCGCGTCCCCGTGCCACCGACAGGGCACACCGGCTCGGAAGGAACGACCGATGCGCATCCCGAAGGCCGCCCACACCGCACAGCCGTGGCGGATACACGAGTTCACTCAGGACTTCCGGATCGAGGACGTGTGGTCCTTCCGCACCCCCGACGCCGGTCCCGACGACTTCCCCGTGATGGTCAAGGCGCTGAAGACGGCGTACGACATCCGGGAGGAACCCGCAGCGGTCCGGTTCCTGTTCGCGGTGCGCTGGAAGCTCGGCGGTCTGCTCGGCTGGGACTCCGAGCGGGCGGGCGTGGGCGGCCGGGTCGCCTCGCTGCGCGACCGCCTCCCGGCCGACCTGGCCCGGACCGCGAGCGACGCCGTCCCCTGCACCGACCCGTTCTCCGAGGTGTACCAACTCGACAACGAGGCGGCCCGTGAACTGGGCAACAAGACCGTCCACGCCATCATGCACGTGGGCTGGGTGCGGACCGACGGGGGCGGCTACGAACTGCGCATGGCGGCCCTGGTCAAACCCAACGGACGGTTCGGGCGGATCTACATGGGCTTCATCCTCCCGTTCCGCTACCTCATCGTCTATCCGGTGCTGACCCGCCAATGGGAGCGCGCCTGGCTCGACCACGGCCGCCCCCACCGCCACGGCGAGGCCGCCGGCCCGGGCTGACGCGCGTCGCGGCCGCCCCCGGCAGGAGGGAGCTTCAGGCCTGGCGCTGCTCCAGGACCGTGGCCACGGTGTCCGCGTCCGCCGGCCGCTTGTCCTCGCGGTACCGCACGACCCGGGCGAACCGCAGCGTGACCCCGGCCGGATAGCGCGAGGACTTCTGCAGGCCGTCGTAGGCGATCTCCACGACCAGTTCGGGGCGGACGGTCACGACGAAACCGTCGTCGCTGACGGCCAGTTCCCGCAGGCGCTCGGTCTGCCAGGCGAGCATCGCGTCCGTCATGCCCTTGAAGGTCTTGCCGAGCATGGCGAACGTGCCGTCGGGGCGGCGGGCGCCCAGATGGAGGTTGGAGAGCTTGCCGGTGCGCCGCCCGTGTCCCCACTCGGCCGCCAGGACCACCAGGTCGAGGGTGTGCACGGGCTTGACCTTCAGCCACGAGGCGCCGCGGCGGCCCGCGCTGTAGGGGGCGCCCAGGCCCTTGAGGACGACGCCCTCGTGGCCGCGCGCGAGGGTGGCGGCGAAGAAGTCGTCGGCGGCGCGGCGTGCCGCCTCGTCGGCCGGGTCCTCGACGACGAGGCGGCGCACCCGCATCGGTGCGGGCACGAGCCGGGCGAGCACCTCGTGCCGCTCCCGCAGCGGGAGTTCGAGGAAGTCCTCACCATCGAGGGACAGCGCGTCGAAGAAGACCGGGGACAGCGGCAGTTCCGCCGCCGCGGCGGCCACGTCGAGACGGGAGCCGACGCGTCCGGCGATCTCCTGGAACGACCGGGGCCGCCCGGCCGCGTCGAGCGCGATGACCTCGCCGTCGAGGACGAACCGCGCACCCGGCAACGCGCCCGCGAGGGCCGTCAGCTCGGGCAGCCGGTCCGTGATGTCGTCCAGGGTGCGCGTGTAGACGCGTACGCCGTCGGCGTCGCGGTGCACCTGGACGCGGATGCCGTCCAGCTTCTCCTCGACCGCGCACGGCCCGAGCTTGTCGATCCCCTCGCCGACGGACGGCGCGCTGTGCGCGAGCATCGGCTGGACGGGGCGGCCGACGGTGAGCCGGAAGTCCGCGAGGGCGTCCGCCCCTCCTTCGAGCACCGCCCGGGCCACGGGGGTGAGGTCGCCCGCCAGCATCACGGCCCGCCGCACCTCGGCCGCCGGGGCTCCGGTGGCCCGCGCGAGCCCCTCCACGGCGACCGCGTCGAGCGCTCCCTGGCGTACTTCGCCGGTGAGCAGGCCGAACAACAGCTTCTGCTCGTCCGCCGTGGCCGCGCCCAGCAACTCCTGGACGAGGCGTCGCCGTTCCGCCTGCGCTCCGGCGCCCGCGACGGCGGCCAGCGCGGTGAGCGCCGCGTCCACGTCCGCCACCGCGAGCGTCGGCTCGGCCGCCGGGGCGACGGGATCCTTCAGCACGTTCCAGCCCACCCCGATCCGCCCCTGGGGGAGCCGTCCCGCCAGATAGGGGATGACCAACGGCACGTCGGCGGGCTCGGCGGCCCGGAACAGGTCGGACAACAGGGCGACCTTCCGCGACCGCGCCGCCGTCGCCGCCACCTCCTTGGACACCTCCGCGACCCTGGCGAACAGCATGCGGCCATCCTGCAACGCGGGGCCTGATCCCGCACGGCGGGACGCACGGCGTCGCGCCCCGGCCGGGCGGCCCGTAGCGGTACGCGCCCGGCGCTCGACCGAGCGCTCGGCCCGGCGCTCCGCCCAGTGCTCCGCTCAGTCCTCCTCGCGCTGCTCGACGATGCCGCGCACCACGTCCAGGTCGACCAAGTCCTGCGGGCGGAGCCGCAGTTCGTCCGCGAGGCCGGGCACGTCCGCGCGCGGACGCTTGAGGATGGCGGCCGCCGCCTCGGGCGCGATCACGGAGAAATAGCTGTCCGGGGCCGCCCAGGTGCGGCCGGGAGCGGCCAGGGCGAGCGCGCCGCCGGAGCCGCCCTCGCCGATGACCAGGCTGGTGACGGGGGTGCGCGCGGCGGCCACCGCCGCGAAGACGTCTGCGATCGCGGCGCCCGCTCCCGCCCGCTCCGCCTCGGCGTCGTTCGCGGCCCCGGGCGTGTCGATCAGGGTGAGCACCGGCACGCCGAGGCGGTCGGCGAGGCGGATGAGCCGGGCCGCCGTACGGTACCCGGCGGGACGCGTCGCCGTGCCGCACTGGGCCGCGTACGCGACCGTCCGGCCGTCCCGCAGCCCGAACCCGCACAGCAGGCCCGCGTCCGTACCGCCGCACCGGTCCCCGCTGATCTCCTCCCGCGCGGAGAAGTACGCGTCGAGGTAGGCCGCCGCGCGCGGCCGCTCCGGAGCGCGGGCCCGGAGCACGGCCTCCCAGCCCGTGCCGGACGGCTGCGGGTGCCCGAGGGCGCGCGGCGGCGCGACGGGCCCCCGCGCGGGCGAGGTGAGCAGCCGCAGCCAGCGCCCCAGGCGGGAGCGCAGCTGCTCCCGCGGCACGACCGCGTCGACGGCGCCCGCCGCCAGCTGGGCCTCGGCGGTGTACGCCGCCGGGTCCGCGTCCGGCGGCCGGACCCGGGAGCCCGCGAAACCCACCTGCGCGCCCGGCAGCGCGAGCACGACGTCGGCGCCCGCGCCCAGGGTCGCCCAGCCGCCCCCTGTCGTCGGGTCGCGCACCACGGCGATCTGCGGCAGCCCGGCCGCGCGGTTGAGCGCCGACTGGGCCGCCACGCGCTGGAGTTGGGACAGGGCCCGCATGCCCTCCTGCATCCGGCTGCCACCGGTCGCGACGAGCGTGACGAGCGGCAGCCGGTGCGCACGAGCCGCCGCGTACGCCGCCTCCAAGCGGTCGCCCGTCCGCTCGCCGAGCGAACCGCCCAGATAGCGGAACTCGAAGGAGACCAGGACAGCACGCACGCCCTCGACGACGGCCGTGCCGCACACCACGGACTCCCTCTCGCCGGTGCGCTCGTACGCCGCGGCGCGCGCGTCGTCGTACCCGGACCAGGAGAGCGGTCCGTCGGGCCGCACCGCGCTCGGCGGCTCCGGGAGTTCGGTGAAGTCGGCGGTGACGGAGGCGATGGCCTCGCGTGCGGAGAAGCGGTCGGCGGTCCGATGCGTATGAGGTGAGGACACGCCTCGTACTCCTACCCTGCTCCGTCCCGTTCCGTCGAGCACCGGCCGGTCGGTACGCCGCCGACATCTGGGCCGCACCAATCCGGCCGGGTGGCCGTGACGAACCCCCTGTGTCCATCCACACAATGGGACGAGGGAGTTAGTCCATGCAGCAGAACAACACCGCCACCAAGCCGGGCCGCAGGCGGGCCGGGAGGTTCGCCGTCGCCGTCGCCGCTGTTGGCGTCCTCGTGGGCGGCGGCATCGCCGCGGCGGGCTCGGCCAGCGCCTCCACCTTCTGCGGAGCGACGGGGGACGGGGGCTACGGGTGCGTGATCGACCAGGGGGACGGGACGTTCAAGATGGTCAACAGCAACGGGGACATCGTCTACAACTGGTGACGCCGCGCGTCTGACGCCTGGCGCCCGACCTGAGGACGGGCGGACCGCGACCGGCTTCCGCCGGTGTGGGTCCGCCCGTCCGTGCGTCTGCCGCGCCGGGCGCCTTCTAGGGGCGGTGGCAGATGTAGAGGGGGCCCGCCCAGTGCTCGCAGACCGGGCCGGTGGTGGGCGGCGGTGTCGGCTCGGGGGGAAGGGTGGGCTCGACCGGCGTCGGCGTCGGAGTCGGTGTGGGCTCCGGAGGCACGGTGGGCGTCGGGGTGGGTGTGGGTTCCGGCGGTTGCGTGGGGGTCGGCGTCGGCGTCGGCGTGGGTGTTGGCGTAGGCGACGGCGAGGGAGGCTCTGTCGGAGTCGGAGTCGGAGTCGGAGTCGGAGTCGGAGTCGGCTGAGGCGTCAGCGGAGGCGTTGGCGTTGGTGTCGGAGTCACCGGCGGGCGCGGGGGCTCCGGTCGCGTCACAGGCGGTACAGGCTGCGTCTGCGCGGGGCGCGCGGCCGGGGCCGGAGCCGGGACCTGGGGCTGCTCGGCAGGTCGGTCGGCAGGCTGCTCGGCGGGCCGCTCGGGCCGCGCCTGCGGAGGCACCGGGGCCTCGGGCCGCCCCGGTGCCGCGCCCCCGGGCGCGTTCGGCTTCGCCGCAGTACCCGGCCGGGGCTCGGGCACGGTGACGTCCGGCGCCCCGTCGGACGCCTTCTCCGGCTCGCCGCCCGGGGCGTCCGCGGGACGGGACGCCGCGCCGCTCTCCGCCGTCACTGCGCGGACGGGGGCCGCCGAGTGACCCGGGCCGCTCAGGACGAGGCCCGCTGCGACGGCGGCTCCCGCCACCGTCGTGCCGACGGCCCCGACGACGGCCACGGGCAGCTTGCCGCCCGCCGTGAGGGCGTGGCGCAGGCCGTGCAGCAGCCCGCCGGAACCGGGCGCGCTCCCGCCGGACGACGCGGCGGCCGCGGCACCGGCCCCGGCGCCCGCTCCGGCCGCGAGCGGCACCAGGAACTTGCCCGCGCCGCCGAGGACGAACAGAAGCAGCGCGGGTCCCACCAGGGCGGGCAGCCGGTGGTTGGCGCGGGTCAGCAGGGCGAGGCGGCCCCGGCAGTCGGGGCAGCCGCCGAGGTGGGCGATCAGCGTCTCGGACTGCCGGGGCGAGGCCTCGCCGCGTATGTGCGCGGGCATGCGGTCCCAGTGGGTCTCGCAGGCCGGTTTCTCGGGCGTACCGGGGTGGGCGCGCAGGAAGGCCTGGCGCATGCCCTCGCGGGCCCGGTGCAGCAGCACCGCCGTGGCGCCGCGGCCCGCGCCGATGCTGCGGCCGATCGCGTCGAGCGGCTGGCCCTCCGCCTCGGCGAGCCACAGCGCCTTCACCCAGCGCTCGGGCAGCTGGCCCAGGACCCGCGTCAGCAGGTCCACGGAGGACACCCGCGCCGCCGGGTCGCCCTCGCCGTCGGCGACGGTGGTGACGTCGACGACCTCGGGCGCCCACGGGGCCTGCGGGTCGTGCGGCGTCTCCTTCGCGGCGGCCCGACCCACCGACACCGCGAGGTGCCGCACGGTCGTCATGAGGTACGCCGCCACGTTCTCGATCTCGTGCCCGGCGGCCAGGCGCCGCCAGACGCGGAAGTGCGCCTCGGCGACCAGGTCGTCGGCGACCCAGGCGTTGCCGGTCAGGGAGCGCGCGTACGCGACGAGACGCGGATGCTCGGCTTCGTAGACGCGCGCGTACGCGGCGGTCGCCGCCCCGGACATGGCGGCGGCGAGCTCGGGCGGATCGCCGGCGGGGACCTCAGGGGGGACGTCGGCAGGGACGTCGGACATGACAGGACACTCCTGTCCCACTGCGGGGGTGGTGGGTGAGGTCGAAAGACTAGGTGAGAAATATCGGACATATCAGGGATAGGTGACGCAGGTCACAGTGAACGCTTCATGCACTTCCGTAATGAGGGCACCCGCTACCGGGTCGTAGGGGTAAGGAACCGGCAGAAGTGGAGCTCGACCATGGCCGTCACGCTCGAACAGTCCGCCCGCGCTCGTCTGGTCACCCCCGAGGGCCGAGAGCGTCCGATCTCCGTGACGTTGCGCTATGCGGCGAGCGATCCCCTGGCGGTGCAGGTGACCTTTCCGTCCGAGGTGTCCCTGGATGGCGCCGAGGTCACCTGGGTCTTCGCCCGCCGCCTGCTCGAGGACGGCCTGAGCGCCCCGGCGGGCACGGGGGACGTGCACGTCTGGCCGTGCGGGCGCGCGCGTACCGTCCTGGAGTTCCACGCCCCGCACGGCCTCGCGCTCGTGCAGTTCGACCGGGGTGCGCTGCGGCGCTTCCTCATGCGTACGTACGCCGTGGTGGGTACGGACGGCGAGGAGGTGGGTCTCGACCTGGACCGCGGTCTGACGAAGCTCCTCGGCGGAGTCTGAACCGGCTAATCCCTCTCTGGCTGCTGACGGACCCACTCCTAGGTGTAGGTTAGGCTTGCCTAACTCGATCACGCGTTGTTCCACGTGAAACGGGCGTATCAGGATCTCAGGGGAGGAGACCGGGGTGGGTCACGGCTGGGAAGGCGTCGTCCTCAAGCTGTTCCGAGGCAAGGACTTCCGGTTCACGGTGACCGGTGCCGAGGACGTGACGGAGCACTACCGTCGCCTGCACGTCAGCGACGGCGGCATGCTCGCGCAGACCGGGGTGCACCCGACGATGTGGGTGCGGCTGTGGTTCGACAACGCGGGCAAACCCCATCAGCGCGCCTACACCCTCGTCGACCCCGATCCCGAGGCGGGCACGTTCAGCCTGGAGTTCGCGCTGCACGACGGCTGCGCGAGCGAGTGGGCGCGCAAGGCCGGGCCCGGCGACACCATCGAGGCGACCGTGCAGGGCACCGGCTTCGACCTGCCGCAGCCCGAGCCGTCGCGGCTGCTCGTCATCGGCGACGCGGCGTCGCTGCCGGCGGTGAACTCCCTCATCGAAGCGATGCCGGGCATCCCCGCGACGATCTGGTTCGAGACGCAGCACGCCTCGGACCGCGAACTGCCCCTGGGCGTCGACCCGGCACTCCACGACGTGCACTGGATCGACCGGCAGACCTCAGGCGCCGCGCTGGTGCGGCAGGCCGAGGCGGGTCTCGCCGCGGCCGTCGAGAGCACCACCGACGCCTATGTGTGGATCACCTGCGACACGACGACCACCCGCACGCTCGCGGCGTACGTACGCAAGGAACTGGCGCTGCCCAAGAACCGCGTCCACGCGCTCGGTTACTGGCGGCCGGGGCGCGGCTGACGGCCGGGAAGCCTGGCGCCGCGCGGGCGCTCAGGGCCGCTCGGCCAGCTCCACGGCGACCCGCCGCCCGGAGTCCAGCGCCCGTACGCCCGCGTCGGCGACGGCTGCCGCCGCGTATCCGTCCCAGGCGCCGGGGCCCGTCAGCCGCCCTTCGACCGCCGCCCGCACCCAGGCGCTGACCTCGCGGTCGTAGGCGTCGGCGAAACGCACCAGATAGTCCTGCGCGATGTCCTGGCGCGCGCCGCCCCGGGACCGTACGACCATCGCGTGCTCGTCGCCGACGCGGGCGGTGCCGTGCTCGCACACCGCCTCGCACGTCACCTCGTAGCCGAAGCCGCAGTTGACGAAGACCTCCACGTCGACCAGGGCGCCGCCGTCCGTCTCGAAGAGCACCAACTGGGGGTCGAGCAGCCCGGCGGGCGCCCCCGACGACGGCCGGGGCCGGACCACGGTCACCGCCGTGATCTCCTGGCCGAGCAGCCAGCGCGCCGCGTCGATCTCGTGGGACACCGAACTGCCGATGAGCATCGCGGAGGTGAAGTGCGGGGGAGAGGACACGTTGCGGTGGCGGCAGTGCAGCATCAGCGGCCTGCCCAGGTCACCGGCGTCCAGCAGCGCCTTGAGCCGCCGGTACGCGGCGTCGTAGCGGCGCATGAACCCCACCTGGATCAGGGCGCGCCCGGCCCGTGCCTCCGCCTCGACGATCCGCAGCGCCGCACGCGGGTCCGGCGCGAGGGGCTTCTCGCACAGCACCGGCAGGCCCCGCGCGACGGCGGCGAGCAGCGCCTGTTCATGCGCGGCGTCCGGGGAGGCCACCACCACGGCCCGCACGTCCGGCCGGTGGAGGGCGTCGAGGGCGTCGGCGTGCACGCGCACGCCCGCGATCCCGGCCGCGGCCTGCTCGGCCCGCCCCGTGTCCGGGTCCGCGACCGCCACCACGCGTGCCCCGGCCGTCCGCGCGAGACGTCGCACGTGGTCGGCGCCCATGTGGCCCGCGCCCAGGACGGCCACCCCCAGCGGCTCGCTCACTCCACGAACTCCCCTCCCGTACCCGCCCGTCGGGCCACCGTAGCCGCACGCCGCCGCACGATCACCACGCACCCGGCGACGAGCACCGCCGCACCCGCCCCGACCAGGACGAGAGCGGGCCAGGCGGAGCCGTCGTCGGACTCCGCGTCCGGCTCCGGCGCGAACGCGGGCGCCGCCGCGGCGGCGTGCCGGGCCCGGTCCGGCGCCGTACGGGGCTTCGCGGGCAGCAGCGAGCCGACCGGCCGCACCCGGCCCGCCGCCGCGAAACCCCAGTCGAGCAGCCGCCTGGCCTCCTCGTACACGGCGTAGCCGCCGTTCTGAGGGTTCATCACGCTCACCACGAGCGTGCGCGCGCCCCGGTGGGCGGCGGCGATGAGGGTGTTCCCGGCCCGGGTGGTGTAGCCGTTCTTGACGCCGATCAGACCGGGGTAGCGGGCGACGCCGTCCGCGCCGGTGAGCAGCCGGTTGGTGTTCTGGATGGGGTACGACCAGCCGCCCGCGGGGAAGGAGGCGACCGCCGTCGAGCAGTAGCGGGCGAACTGCGGGTCCGCGAGGCCCGCCCTGCCGAACACCGCCAGGTCGTACGCCGAGGAGACCTGGCCCGTGGCGTCGTAGCCGTCCGGCGAGACCACCTGTGTGTCGCGGGCGCCGAGCGCCCGGGCCTTGGCGCGCATCTGCCGGATCGTGCGGTCCATGCCGCCGTTCATCGCAGCGAGCACGTGCACGGCGTCGTTGCCGGAGCTGAGGAACACCCCGCGCCACAGGTCGGCCACGCGGTAGCTGCGGCCCGCCGAGACGCCCACCAGGCTGCTGCCGCCGCCGACGCGGGCGAGTTCGGCCTCGGTGACCGTGTGCCGCGTGTCCGGGTGCAGCCGGGGCAGGGCCGCGAGGGCGAACAGCGACTTGAGGGTGGAGGCGGGCGGCAGGCGGCGGTGCGCGTCCCGGGCGGCGAGCACCTCGCCGGTGCGCGCGTCGGCCACCACCCAGGACAGGGCCGAGACCCCGGCGGGCAGCGGCGGCGCCGCCGATCCCGGCCGCACCTGTGTGCCGGGCCGGTCCAGGAGCGACGAGGTGTACGCGGGCTGCCGCACGGGCGGCGTGGGCTCGGCGCACGCGGCGGTGCCGGTGAGGCAGACCAACGCCCCGGTGGTGAGGGCCGACGTGCGAAGGAGCGAGCGGCGCAGGGCGGCCGACAGAAATCTGATGGTCATTCAGCCACCGTAGGAGCGGGCTCCGGACGGCGCAGATCGGCTTGGCCCGGCCGGGGGCATCGGGCGGCCGTACTCCGCCAGTCGGGCGGTGTGCACGGCCCGTGCGCCCGGTGGCGGCGCGGCCGGAAGTCGACGGCGGCGCGGCCGGCGGAGCTTCCGGGGGCCGGGGTAGAGGTCAGGCCTCGACGCTGGCGATGAGGTGGTCGATGACGTCCACGGGGCTTCCGCGCCGCCGGTACGCGGCGCGCTGGCGGTCGGCGCCGCTGCCGTCGGCCTGGAGCCGGGACCAGGCGGCCCGCACCAGCGGGACGTCACCGTGGCGTTCGAGGGCGGGCCGTGCCCGGCTCAACAGGCTGACGGCCTGGGTGGCCGCGGGGGCCAGGCGCCTGGTGGACAGGTCGATGCCCGCCCCGCCGAGCCCGTCGCGCGCGGCCCGCCAGCAGGCGGCCCGCAGCAGCTCCGGCGGCGGGCGGAGCGGGGGCACCCCGGCCTCGATGGCCCGCAGCGCGTCGCAGGCCAGCGCCCTGACGACACCGGCCAGCAGGACCACGTCGCTCACGGTGGACACCGCGTCCGCGACCCTGACCTCCACCGTGGGCACGTGGTGCGAGGGCCGGATGTCCCAGTACAGGCCGCCTCGGTCCAGGAGCGTGTCGGTGGCCACCAGGTCGTCCACGAGGTCCTCGAAGTGGCTCTGGGACTCGAAGTACGGCGGCGGCCCCGACACCGGCCAGCGCCCCCAGACCAAGGTGCGCCAGCTGGCGTACCCGGTGTCCTCCCCGTACCAGTACGGGGAGTTGGCCGCGAGCGCCACGAGCGCGGGGAGCCACGGACGCAGGTGGTTGCTCACGCGCAGCGCGGTGTGCAGATCCGGAATGCCCACGTGGATGTGGCAGGCGCAGGTGCTCTGCTCGTAGTCCAGGGCACGGAACCGCGCGAGGCTCTTCACATAGCGCGGCGTGCTGGTGAACGCCGGTGGCACGGGGTGCCCGAGGACCGGGGTGCCGCTGGAGATGAGCCGCAGCCCCTGCCGGGCCGCGGCCCGTGCGATGCCGCCGCGCGTGGCCCGGATCTGGTCGGCCAGCTCGGCCAGCTCGGTGTGCGGGTCGGTGCGCCCCTCGACCTGATAGCGCGTGATCTCCGTGGTGACCCGGTCCTTGAGCTCCCCGACGGCGTCGGCCACGACCTTGTCGGCGCTGGGGCTCAGCTCCCGGGTGACCGGATCGACCAGCAGGTATTCCTCCTCGACCCCCACCGTGACGATCGCCGCCGACCCTGCCGTGTCCCCGGGGTTTCCCATAGGGGCCATGGTGACACCCGGAGGAAAGCCTGGATCTGACGGAATATCGCCAATTACGCCGTACGGAGTGAGGGCCCCGGTCGGCACGTCCCCGGGGCCCTCGCTCCCTGTCAGCCGTCGGCCGTGGCCCGGAAGCGGGCGGTGGTCGCGTCCCCGTCGCAGCGGCGCAGCCCGGCCTTCTCCAGGACGCGGACCGACGCCGCGTTGGACAGCTCCACGGTCGCGTACACGGCGTGGACGTCGGGGGAGCTCAGGGCGAACTCGACGACGGCGCGGGTGGCTTCCGGCGCGTAGCCCCGGCCCCGGCGGGACGGCACCACGCCGTAACCGACCTCCAGGACGCCTTCGGCGGGCGGCCAGAACAGGCCGATCGAGCCGACGGCGAGACCGCTGCCGCGCTCGACGATCAACCGGTGGCCGTACGCGTGCAGGCCCTCGGGGTGGTCGGTGAGGAACCCCGCGATGACGCCGTCGCCCTCGGCGGGGAAGTCCTCCGCCCAGTCCGCAAGGCGTGTGCCGGCCACGACGGCAGTGAGCTCGGCGGACGACCAGGCGCGCAGCACGAGCCGGTCAGTGGCCAGGTCCGCCCCCGTCAGCGAGAAGGACGCGAAGGCGGGAGAGGGAGAAGCCGGAGAGGAATCAGAGGAGAGCGGAGAAGAGGAGAAAGACACGTGAGACTCCTGGTCGTTCGGACGACCGGGCCGCTCACTGTCCTTGCGCGGCCCGGACTTGGGCATGCCGATGAAGGGCCTGGCAGGCCATATTCATCAACCTCCCTCGTCGGAACGGCAGTCGCGGGCGGGCGCGGAGGCCGCGCCTGCCGGACGATCGTAACAAGGGGGCTCGGTGGCCGGTGCCGGGACGGGAGGCAGCGGCTGAGCGGGCTCGCGCAGGGGGCGCAGGAGCAGCCAGCCGATGGCGGGCAGCACGATCAGCGGCGCCAGGGCGGTGCGCAGGGACGTGGCGTCGGCGAGGGTGCCGATGAGCGGACTGGCGACGCCGCCGACGCTGACGGTCAGGCCCAGCGTCACCCCGCTCGCGGTGCCGACGCGGCTCGGCAGATAGTCCTGGCCGAGGGTGACGTGCAGGGAGAAGGGCACGTACAGGCCCGCCGACGTGAGCGCCACGCACACGTAGAGCAGGGGCCCGGGGATCAGGACGACACCGGCGACGGCGAGCACGCTCACGGCGTACGACCACCGCACCACCGTGACGCGGCTGTGGCGGGTGGCGAGGCGGCCGCCGATCACCGTGCCGACGGCCCCGCCGATGTAGAGCACGAACAGACCCGCCGTTCCGGCGACTTCACCGCCGCCGACGCGCTCGCGCACGTACAGCGCGATGAACGCGCTCAGCCCGACGAACACGATCGAGCGGCACACGATCGCGCCGGAGAGGCGGAGGAACGAGGCCCAGTCGTCGGCGCCGGTGCCCTTGGCCGCGCGGGCGGCCGCCGCCGTGGCCGCGAGGGGTGCCTTGACCTCGCGCAGCGCTGCCGCGCACAGGGCCGCACCGGCGAGCGCGGGGACGACCAGGAGCGGCGAGGCCCGCAGCCCGCCGGTGGCGATGACGGCGGCGACGAGCAGCGGGGCCGTGGCGAAGCCGATGTTGCCGCCGAGGGAGAACCAGCCCATCGCCGTGTGGCTGCCACGGCTGGCGACGCGCGCCACCCGCGCGGCCTCGGGGTGGTAGGCGGCGACACCGACGCCGGACACGGCGACCACCACCAGCGTGAGGGCGTACGAGTCGAAGACGCCGCTGAGCGCGACACCGGCACCGCCGACGACCGTGCTCACCGGCAGCAGCCACGGCATCGCCCACCGGTCGGTGAGCGCCCCGAACAGCGGCTGCACCACCGACGACAGGAGCGACGCGGCCAGGACGATGCCGGAGGCCGCGGCGTAGGTGTACGCCCGCTCGGACACGAAGTACGGGACCAGGGCGGCCACGGCCCCCTGGTAGACGTCCACACAGGTGTGGCCGAGGGACATCAGGGTCAGGGGCCTGTTGCGAGGTGAGGGCTTGGACACGGACCGATCGTCGCCCCGCCGCGCCCTGTCGGGCTTCCGATAAAATGCCAAGGTCTGCCGATTTCCCGCCACCCTGGCGAACGCCGTACGGAGAGGCTGCCCGCATGCCGGAAGGTGAAGCCCTGCCGGAACAGGAACCCGTCCGCTACACCCCCGTGGCCCCGACGCACGTCAGGGTCCTCGCCCCGGGGGACCGCATCGACGCGCACCGGCACGACGACCACCAGATCGCCTACGCGGGCTCCGGGGTCGTCGCCGTCACCACGGACGCCGGTACGTGGTACGCGCCCGGCACCCGCGCCATCTGGGTCCCCGCGGGCACCGTCCACTCCCACCGGGCCTACGGCCACCTGGAGATGTACTTCGTCGGCCTGCCCGCCGACGACAACCCGCTGCACCTGGACGAGCCGACGGTCCTCGCCGTCAGCCCGCTGCTGCGCGAGCTGATCATCGAGTACGCCCGCGGGCCCAAGGACGGCAGCGCGGAGCGCCGTCGGCTGCGCGCGGTCCTGCGTGACCAGCTGCGCGCGTCCCCGCAGCAGCCGGTGCGGCTGCCCACGCCATCGGACCCGCGTCTCGCGGCGGTCTGTGCGCTCGTCCACGGCGACCCCGCCGATCCGCGCACCCTCGCCGAGCTCGGCGCCGCGACCGGGGTCGGCGAGCGCACCCTCAGCCGCCTCTTCCGCGCCGAGCTCGGCATGACCTTCCCGCAGTGGCGCACGCAGTCACGGCTCTACCACGCGCTGCGGATGCTCGGCGACGACCTGCCCGTCACCGCCGTCGCGCACCGCTGCGGCTGGTCCTCGACGAGCGCGTTCATCGACGTCTTCCGACGCTCGTTCGGCTATACGCCGGGCACCCACCAGCGGCGCGCCTGAGCCGCGCGCACCGGTCTACCGCACCGTACGCCCCGCTTGTGGGGGATCGCGACACACCGAGCGGATCAACAAACCTGGGGGTACCACGGCCCGCGTGCCACCGTTCCGTTGGCCGCAGCCCGCGGACTCGCGGGCCTCAGAACGAAGGGTCGGCACACGCATGGTGAAGACGATGAGGACGAGGCTCTCCGCGCTGTTCGTCGCGGTGGCCGCCACGGCTGTCACGGCGGCTCCGGTCTCCACGGCCCACGCGGCCGAGGGGTACGACCGGTGCCCCGCCGGCTTCTACTGCATGTTCTCGGGTCTCGACGGGACCGGCGAGATGATCAAGCTCAGCGGGAACACCCCGGACCTCGCCCCGCTCGGCATGGACGACCACGCCAAGTCGGACTGGAACCGGACGCCGTCGACCATCTACCTCTGGTCCGAAGCGAACTACTCCGGCTGCACGGCCGTGACCTCCTCGGGTCCGACCGGCAAGGGCAACTTCTTCCCCGCCTATCGGGACTTCTTCAGCTCGGTGCAGTTCGACGGCCTGGGCGGCCCGAGCTGCGGGACGCCGCCCGGCGAGGACGGCTAGCCTGCCGGGGCCTTCCAGGGCGGGGACGCCGGGGCTTCGGGGGCGGAGGCCCGGGGTGCGACCGGCGGTTCTAGGATGCCGTCATGGCTGATCCGGACCCGTCGACCCGTACGTCCTCCAGGGACCCGGAGCTCGGTTTCCCGCCCCCCGGCGCGGTGCTGCACCGGCTGCGCACCCAGCGGGGCATGTCGCTGCGCCAGGTGGCCGCGGAGTGCGGCCTGTCCGTGTCCTTCCTCGCCTCCCTGGAGCGCGGCGAGACCGACATCGCCCTGGAGCGGCTCGGGCGCCTGGCCAAGGTCTTCGGCCACGACGTCGGTTCGTTCCTCGGCTTCTCCCGGGGCCGCGCCACGCCCTCGGTGTACCCGAGGGAGGAACAGGAGACCCTGAACCGCGCCCCGGGAGTCGTCTACCGCGTGCTGCGCGCCCCCGAGCTCGGCTACCAGGTCGTCACGGGGGACTTCGCACCGCGCAGCGGCCTGGTCGAGGACCTCCAGCACGAGGGCACCGACCTGGTGACGGTCACCCGCGGCACGCTCGTGGCCCGCTACGACGGCGTCGACCACGTCCTGCGCGCCGGGGACTGCATCCAGTGGGCCGCGGGCCGTCCGCACACCTTCCGCAACGACGGCGACGAGCCCGCGCAGATGGTCGTGGTGCTGTTCTCCAGCCTGTACTGAGGCTCGGGGCGTGCCGAGCGGCGGGTCCGGGCCGCGGTGCGCCCGGACCCGCCCGGGGCTCGCCTAGCGGCGTGCGGCCGCCGCGGGCTTGGGCAGGGTGCAGCCGGGACGGTTCAGGTCGATCTTGTTGCCGGCGCCGACGCAGGGGACGACGATGTAGGTCTGCTGGGCGTATCCGATGTTGGGGCGGACGGTGACGTTGCCGTTCTGGTCGACCTCACAAGGGTTGTTGTCGGTGCAGCGCTGGCCGCTCTCGTTGATGGTGTTGTTGACGGCCACGACCTTGCCGGTCTGGTCGTCGATCACCGGTGAGCCGGAGGTGCCGCCGATGACCTGGCAGGGCTGGGTGTAGCGGAGCGAGTCCTTCCAGGTCCAGCGCCCCTCCTTGAGGCGGTACGCGAAGCCGTCGACGTTGCACTTGTACATCCGCTTCCAGTAGCCGGACGCGACGGTGATGGCGCGACCGGCCTGCGGGTGCGCGGCGTCGATGTCGAGGGCCTTGATGCCGTAGCGGGTCTCTATGTCGCGGTAGGTGCTGGTGAGTTCGTACAGCGAGACGTCGGTGTCGGTCATCGTGCCGTACGCGATCTTGCTGGCGCGTACGGTGCCCGCGTTGCCGCCGCTGGCGTTGAGGAGCGTGAAGCTGCGGGTCGACGGCCGGTCGACGATGACCTGACCCGGGCCGGGGAAGCCGGTCTCCAGGCAGTGGCCGTTGGACAGGACGAGCGCGCGGTCGGTGGGCTGCGAGCTGGGCACGCGGACGACGGAGCCGGAGCAGTTGCTGAGCGCCACGGTGCCCGCGAAGGTCACGGCCTTGGTGTTGACCTTGGTCTTGGCGGCGGGCTGCGTCCGTACCACCTGCTTGTCGGCCGTCGGCGCCTCGTTGCTGACGGCGGCCGCGGGCAGTGCCGTCGCGCCGAGCAGGAGCGCGGTGAAGACGGCACCGACGAGAGGCTTGTTCATGTGGGGGTCCCCTCTGATGGCTGTGTGACCGAAGGTGCTTCGGTTTTGTCATGCGCATCCTTGAGGGATCCTGCCGCCAGGACAAGACCGCGTACGGTCAAGTGCAGGGAAGACGCCGTGGGTTGTGGGCCCGTGGAGCCCGGCCGGGCCCGGCCGCTTCCGAACCAGCTGATGCCATAAGGGACTTCAGCACTCCTGTGATGAACTATATTCTGCTCTAGCGTACGATTTAACGTACGAGCTTCGCGTGGGACGCGCCCGCGGAGCCGAGGAGCGACGACTTCGGGAGGACAGTGTGGTTCCGGAACTTGTCAGGACCTGGGCGGTGGGCTGGACGGTGTCGCGGAGTACGCCGCCGCCGGTGGAGCGGCCCTGGGGGCTCTACCTCGACGTGGGCGCCCCCGGTCAAGTGGGGCGCCATGTGCTGCCGTACGCCACCGAGCCCGTCGTGCGCGCGGCGGCGGCCTCGGTGAGCGTGCCGGACACCTGGCTCAAGGTGCCCGGGGAGCCGGAGGACGTCGAACCCTGGCTGCCCGATGGCTGGGTGGTCGACAAGGAGGAGTCGGGCTACTTGATGTCCATGGCCCTGCGGGCCACGGCCCCGGCCGTACCGGACGGCTACACCGTGTCGGTGCGGACCCGCGACGGTGTCATCTTCGTGCGCCTGCACGACCGGGCGGGTGCCCTCGCCGCCCGGGGGCAGATGGCCGTCCTCGGTGAGGCCGCCGTCGTGGACCGCGTCGTCACGGAGGAGGCGCACCGCCGTCGGGGCCTCGGCAGCCACGTGATGCGCGTCCTCGCCGACGAGGCGCTCGCACGCGGCGCGGGCCTCGGCGTCCTGGGCGCGACCGACGACGGCCGGGCCCTGTACGAGGTGTTGGGCTGGAAGCTCAGTGCTCCGCTGGCGGCGTGCATCTACCGGCCGTGAGCCGACGCGCGGCGGTTCGCGGACTGCGGCACGCGTCCCATCAGACGCAGGAGGCGGTCCTGTTCGGACGTGCTCGGCGGCGGCGCCTGCGTCGGCCGCCCGAGCGGTCGCTGTCCACGAGAGGGCTCTCGCTGACGTCCTGGTGGATCCACGCGACGTTGTCGAGGATCCAGCGCACCGTGCGGGCGTCGAGCCGCTCGTCGAGCCGCACCGCGCGGGCGAGGCCCCAGGTGTACGTGACCGCGTCCCCTACGTACAGGCCGTGTCGACGTGGCCGATCAGCGTGGTGTCCGTGTCGTTCATGGTGCTCAGCCTGGCTCGCGGACGTCGCCGCTTCCGGTGGGCATCGGGCTCCGATGTGATCACTCGTGAGGGCGTGGACGGGCTGCCGTCCACGCCCTCACGTGGTCTCCGCTCAGGCGGCGGCCCGCTCCACGGGAATCCACAGCTTCGCGTCCGCCCGCGCCTGGTCCGCCGAGACGTCCACCTGGAGGATCTCGGGGCCCGGCCTGCTCCGGTACGGGTTCGACGGGAACCACTGCGTGAACACGTCCCGCCACAGGTGCTGGAGCGCCTGCGGGAACGGGCCGGAGTTCTCGAAGACGGCCCACGCCCCCGGGGGAACGGTGAGGACGTCCATGTCCTCCGGTGCCTCGGCGCCCGTCACCACGCCGTGGTAGTAGTCGAGTTCGGTCCCCTCGGCACGGCTGGGGTCGAGCTGGTCGCTGACCCCGACGACCCCCGTCGGTTCCTGGTCCGACAGCGCGGTGACGCGTCGCAGGGTCTCCGCGTCGATGCCGCGGATGAACTCGGCGATCGCGGGGTTGGCCCCTTCGTGGACGAGCGGGACGCGGGCCTTCTTGCCCACCACGCGGAACTCGTCCTTGTCCACGATCCGGTATCGCATACTGCTGCTCCCTTCGACGATGAGGCGGAAGGACATCCGGGGCTGGGAGCGCAGCGCCGCACCGGTGCGGCGGGCCTCGCTCGGCCCCACCCCGTGGACGGCGCGGAACGCACGCGCGAAGGCCTCGCCCGAGCCGTAGCCGTAGCGCACCGCGATGTCGAGCAGGGTGCGCTCACCGGCGAGCACCTCGGCACCCGCCGTGGACAGCCGCCTCAGGCGGACGTACTCCGACAACGGGACCCCCGCCAGCGCCGAGAACAGCCGCCGGAAGTGGTACTCCGACGTCATGGCGATGTGCGCGAGCTCGCTCACCTCGATCGGCTCGCCGAGATGTGCCTCGATGTGTTCCATGGCCTCGTTGAGCCGCTCCAGCACCCGGATCTCCTTCCCTTTCGCTCCCTCACGTTAGGGAGGAGTCACCCTGCCCGACCCGACATCCTGTGCCCGGAGCGGTCGGGTCCGGCGCGCGCAGCGCGTCCAGCACGGCGCGCACCGCGGCGCGCTGCGGTGCGCCGCGCCGGACGGCCGCCGTGATGGTGCGCGTCACGGGCGACGCGAGCTCGCTGGTGGCGACGCGATAGCGGCGGTCCACCGCCAGGCCGGGAAGCAGGGCGATGGACAGCCCCGCCTCGACGTGCTGGAGGGCCAGCATGTAGTTGCTGAACCGGCACACCACCCGCGGCTCGAACCGCGCCTGCCGGCACAGGCGCAGCGCGAGGTTCGCCATGTACGACTGCGGCATGTCGAAGGCCCACGGCTCGTCCGCGAGGGCCGCGAGGTCCACGGAGCCGCGCCCGGCCGCCGGATGCCCGGCAGGGACCACGAGCAGGATCGAGTCCGTGGCCAGCGGCACGAGGTCGAGGTCGGGCCCCAGCGGCAGCTCGTCGAAGTCCGTGGTCGTGATGATGAGGTCCGCGTCGCCGCCCCGCAGCGCGGGCATGCTCTCGTGCGGCTCCAGCTGGAGCACCTCGACGTCGAGGTGCGGATGCTCCCGCGCGAGCCGGGTCACCGCCGGTACGGCCATGGTGTGGACCGCGCTCTGGAACGCCCCGAGGCGCACGGGCCCGGCCGGTTCCTCGCCGAACCCGCGCAGCTCGGCCTCGACGCTGTCCATGTGGTCGAGGATCGCCCGGGCCCGCCGCGCCAGGATCAGTCCGGCCGACGTCAGGCGCACCCGGCGCCCCGTCCGTTCGATCAGCTGGGTGCGGGTCTCGGATTCGAGCACGGCGAGCTGCTGGGACACGCTCGACGGGCTCAGACTCGCGGCCTGGGCGACCGCCCGGACGGTGCCGAGGGTGTCGAGCTGGGTGAGCAGGCGCAGTCTCCAGGGGTTCATCACCTCACGATTATTGTTCGGCTCGTCCGAACAGGAAAGCCGGAATTGTGAGATGGACGCGTTGCTCGGGCGCCGCCTAACGTCGAGGGCATGGCTCCTTCGACCTCCCCTCCGTCCCCGGCCGCTCCGGCGACCGCCGCGCCCGGGCTGTCCTCTGTGTCGCCCGCGTCGCCCGCGTCGCCCGCGTCGGCCGCGTCGTCACGGTCGTCCCTGGTGTCGCCTTCGTCGTCGGAGGCCTTCTGGGCCGACGCCGAGCGGCATCTCGTCCGGTACGGCGGCGCGTTCACCCGCGAGATCATCGACCGGGCCGCGGGCAGCTTCGTGTACACCGCGGACGGCCGGAAGATCCTCGACTTCACCTCCGGCCAGATGAGCGCGATCCTCGGCCACTCGCACCCGGAGATCGTCGCGACCGTCCAGCACGGGATCGCGACGCTCGACCACCTCTTCAGCGGCATGCTCAGCCGCCCGGTCGTCGACCTCGCCCGGCGCCTCGCCGAGACCCTGCCCGCGCCGCTGGAGAAGGCGCTGCTCCTGACGACCGGTGCCGAGTCGAACGAGGCCGCCGTACGGATGGCCAAGCTCGTCACCGGAAAGCACGAGATCGTCTCGTTCGCGCGGTCCTGGCACGGCATGACGCAGGCCGCGGCGTCCGCCACGTACAGCGCGGGCCGCAAGGGCTACGGCCCGGGCGCCCCCGGCAACTTCGCCATCCCCGTGCCGAACGCCTACCGGCCCGACTTCACCACGCCCGACGGCGCCCTCGACTGGCGCCGCCAGCTGGACTTCGCCTTCGACCTGATCGACGCCCAGTCGACCGGCAGCCTCGCCGCGTGCCTCGTCGAGCCGATCCTCAGCTCGGGCGGGATCATCGAGCCGCCGCCCGGGTACTTCGCGGCCCTGCGGGACAAGTGCCGGGAACGCGGCATGCTGCTGATCCTCGACGAGGCCCAGACCGGCCTGTGCCGCACCGGGACCTGGTACGCCTTCGAGCGGGACGGCGTCGTGCCCGACATCCTCACGCTGTCCAAGACGCTCGGCGCCGGGCTTCCCCTCGCGGCCGTGGTCACCAGTGCCGAGATCGAACAGGAGGCGTACGAGCGCGGGTACCTGTTCTTCACCACGCACGTGGCCGACCCGCTGGTGGCCGCGGTCGGCAACACCGTCCTGGACGTCCTGGTCCGCGACCGGCTCGACGAGCGGGCGCGGTCCCTCGGCGCCTTCCTCCGCCAGGGCCTCACGGACATCGCCGAACGGCACGAGGTCGTCGGTGACATCCGGGGCCGGGGCCTGCTGGCCGGCCTTGAGTTCGCCGTCGACCCGGAGAGCGGGCGGAGCTCCAGCGAGCTGGGCGCACGCGTCACCCGGCGCTGCCTCGAACTGGGCCTGCACATGAACATCGTCCAGCTGCCGGGCATGGGCGGCGTCCTGCGGATGGCGCCGCCGCTGACCGCCACCGAGGACGAGCTGTCCCTCGGCCTGACGATCCTCGACCAGGCGATCAGCGAGGCCCGCGCCGGGCTCTGAGGGGGACACCCGGGCCGGGGCCCGACCCCTCGCGACAGGAGGGTCCGCACGCGCTGCCGGTCTGAGCGGCTCCTGGGCGGCAGGGGAGCGGCCCCGGCCGAAACCCACTGGCACGTTCGCGCCGTCACGGACGATCATCGAGCACATGAACGATCAACCCGCACGCTGGAGCCAGGCGACCGTCTACCCCGACATGTGGACGGACCCGGGCGACGACCCCCGCGACGGAGCCACGCCGGACGGCGAACTCGCGACGCTGCGGGACTTCCTCACGAACTACCGCCACACCCTGCGGATGAAGTGCGAGGGCCTGGACGCGGAGCAACTGGCCCGCCGGTCGGTGCCGCCGTCGACGATGTCGCTGCTCGGCCTGGTGCGCCACCTCGCCGAGGTGGAGCGGGACTGGCGCGGCTGGCTCGGCGCGGGCGGCCCGCCGCCGAAGCTGTACGGCGTGCGGGACGGGGACTTCGACGGCGCGGTCGCCGACCAGGCCGTCGTCGACGCCTCGTTCGCCGACCTGGAGCGCGAGCAGGCGGAGACCGACGCCGCGCTGGCCGGGTACGAGGACCTGGGCGAGCGCGTGGGCAAGGACAACGTCTCGATACGGGAGCTGCTGGTGCACCGCGTGGAGGAGTACGCCCGCCACTGCGGACACGCCGACCTGCTGCGCGAGTGCGTGGACGGGCGGGTCGGCCAGTGACCGCGTGACGCGGTCCCCGCACCACGGCCGGTGGACGTCCGTCTCCCACCGGCCGCGGTGGCCGGAACGTCAGGCGGGCAGCGCCGCCTCGACGGCGGCCACGACCTCGGCCGCGTCGGGCTCGGTCTGCGGGGCGAAGCGCGCGACGACCGCGCCGTCGGCGCCGATCAGGAACTTCTCGAAGTTCCAGCGGATGTCGCCGGTGTGGCCCTCGGCGTCCGCCGTCGTGACCAGGTGCTGGTACAGCGGGTGCCGCTGCGCGCCGTTGACGTCGACCTTCTCCGTCAGGGGGAACGTCACGCCGTACGTCGCCGAGCAGAACTCGGCGATCTCCTCGGACGTGCCGGGCTCCTGGCCCATGAACTGGTTGCACGGCACCCCGAGGACGGTGAAGCCACGGGCGGCGTACTGCTCGTGCAGCCGCTCCAGGCCCGCGTACTGCGGGGTGAGGCCGCACTTGGAGGCGACGTTGACGATGAGGACGGCCTTGCCCAGGTACTGGGACAGGTCCGCGGGGCCGCCCTGGAGGCTCTCGATCTCTACTGCGTCGTAGACAGACATGCTGCGGAGCCTACGCTCCGGCCGTGTCCGGCGCGGAGCCGGGCCGGGCGTCCCGCGGCGGCTCGTCGCGGTGCAGCCTGCCGCGGGCGACCAGCTCGACGGTGACGGCCGTGGCGATGGCCTGCACCGCCATCAGCGCGATGAGGACGAACAGCTGTACCGCGCCCGCCTGCACGGGTGAGGCGCCGCCGAGCAACATGCCGACGAACGCGCCGGGAAGCGTGACCAGGCCGACCGTGCGGGTCTGGTCGAGCCCGGGCAGCAGGGCGTCGGACGCGGCCGGACGGCAGACCTCCAGGCGGGCGTCGTGCGGGAGCAGACCGAGGGCCAGACCCGCCTCGAACTCGCCGAAGCGGGTGTGAAGTTCGTCCAGGGCGCGGCGCCCGGCGAGCACCGTGGCCGTGAGGGCGCCGCCGATGAGGATGCCCGTGACCGGGACCATGGCGATGCCCCGCACCGGGACGAGACCGGTCAAGGTGAGCCCGCAGACGACCGGCACGACGGGCGTCGCCAGGGGTACGGCCGCCCACCACCAGGTGCCGTTCGGGGTGATGCGGCGCCCCGCCGTGCGCGTGGCCACGACCAGCATGAGCAGCAGAAACGCGAACAGGGCCGCTGTGTGGTGGACCACCCAGCCGATGAGCAGGGAGACCGCGGTCAGCTGGGCCGCCGCCCGCACACCGGCCACGGCGACCTCCCGGGCCCGGCCGCGCGACCCGTCCGGCGAGAGCCGGAACACCGCCGTCACCGCGGCCGCCGCCAGGAGCAGGACCAGCAGGACGACACCGAGGATCACATTGGCGGGCAGCAGCGTCTGAGCAGCGAGTACACGCACGGACCCACCCTAGGCGCGGGGGCCGTAGGCTCCTTCCTACCGACGCGTTCGCCCCAGGGTGGGCCGAATGCGCCGGACGGACGTACGCAGCGACAGAAGGGCGACCAGTCATGGCGCAGCAAGTGCGGGGCGTGATCGCACGCGCGAAGGGCGAGCCGGTACGGATCGAGACGATCACCGTGCCGGATCCGGGGCCTGGGGAAGCCGTGGTGAAGGTCCAGGCGTGCGGGGTCTGCCACACCGACCTGCACTATCGCGAAGGCGGCATCAACGACGACTTCCCGTTCCTGCTCGGCCATGAGGCGGCGGGCGTCGTGGAGTCGGTGGGCGAGGGCGTCACCGAGGTCGCGCCGGGCGACTTCGTGATCCTCAACTGGCGCGCCGTGTGCGGCCAGTGCCGCGCCTGTCAGCGGGGCCGCTCCCAGTACTGCTTCAACACGCACAACGCGCGGCAGAAGATGACCCTCGCCGACGGCACCGAGCTCTCGCCCGCGCTCGGCATCGGCGCCTTCGCGGAGAAGACCCTCGTCGCGGCCGGGCAGTGCACCAAGGTCGACCCGGCCGCGTCCCCGGCCGCCGCGGGCCTGCTCGGCTGCGGCGTGATGGCCGGGCTCGGCGCGGCCATCAACACCGGCGGGGTGACCCGGGGCGACTCGGTGGCCGTCATCGGCTGCGGCGGCGTCGGCAACGCGGCGGTCGTCGGGGCCCGGCTCGCCGGCGCCGCGAGGATCATCGCGGTCGACATCGACGACCGGAAGCTGGAGACCGCCCGCGGCCTCGGCGCGACCGACACCGTCAACTCCCGCTCGGCCGACCCCGTCGAGGCGGTCCGGGAGCTGACCGGTGGCTTCGGTGCCGATGTCGTCATCGACGCCGTCGGCCGCCCGGAGACGTACGAGCAGGCCTTCTACGCCCGTGACCTCGCGGGCACGGTCGTCCTGGTGGGCGTGCCGACCCCGGACATGCGCCTCGACCTGCCGCTGCTCGACGTCTTCGGGCGCGGCGGCGCGCTCAAGTCGAGCTGGTACGGCGACTGCCTGCCCTCGCGGGACTTCCCCATGCTCATCGACCTCTACCGGCAGGGGCGGCTCGACCTCGACGCGTTCGTGACCGAGACGATCGCGCTCGACGAGGTGGAGAAGGCCTTCGAGCGGATGCACCACGGCGACGTGCTGCGCTCGGTGGTGGTCTTCTGATGGCGCCCGCGACCGCGGGCCCCGTCCGCGTTGAACACCTCGTCACCTCCGGCACGTTCTCCCTCGACGGCGGCACGTGGGACGTGGACAACAACGTCTGGATCGTCGGTGACGACCGCGAGGTCCTGGTCATCGACGCCGCGCACGACGCCGACGCCATCGCCGATGCCGTGGGCGACCGGCGGGTCGTCGCCATCGTGTGCACCCACGCCCACGACGACCACGTCGACGCCGCCCCCGCGCTCGCCGAGCGCACCGGCGCGCCCGTCCTGCTGCACCCGGACGACCTGGAGCTGTGGAAGCTGACCCACCCGGACCGGGCGCCGGACGGTGACCTTTGCGACCGCCAGGAACTGGACGTGGCAGGCACGACCCTGACGGTCCTGCACACCCCGGGCCACTGCCGGGGCGCGGTCAGTCTGCACGCGCCCGAGCTGGGCACGGTGTTCACCGGGGACACGCTGTTCGCGGGCGGTCCGGGCGCCACGGGGCGGTCCTTCAGCGACTTCCCGACGATCGTCGAGTCGATTCGTGAGCGGCTCCTGACGCTGCCGCCGGAGACGGTGGTGCGCACCGGCCACGGCGACAACACGACGATCGGCGCGGAGTCCGGTCACGTGGAGGAGTGGATCGCGCGCGGCCACTGAGCGGACGGATCCCCCGGGAAAGCCACCTGCGGACATCCCCGTAGGTGGCTTTTCCACGCTGCTAACCTGTAGCAGGTGAACATAGATACTGACCCTTACGTCGTGCGTGCCGAGACGCCCTCCGCCGAGACCTACCTCCACCTGCGCGCCGCCTCCGGCCTGAGCCCCCGCACGGCCGAACAGGCCGCGGCCGGACTGCCCCACACCTGGCACGCGGTCACCGTGTACGCCGGGGACGAGCCGGTCGGCATGGGCCGCGTCGTCGGTGACGGCGGGTGCGTCTTCCAGATCGTCGACATGGCCGTCCTGCCCGCACATCAGGGGCAGGGGCTGGGCAAGCGGATCATGGCCGCGCTCGTCGACGAACTGGAGCGCCGCGCGCCCGAGGGGGCGTACGTCTCGCTCATCGCGGACGGCGACGCGCGCTTCCTGTACGAGAAGTTCGGCTTCCGCGACACGGCGCCCGCCTCCATCGGGATGCACCGCTGGACCTGACGGGGCGTGGCGCCGGGGGAAACCGTGTCGATCCGGTGAGGGCGGCGCGCCGCAGGTCACGCGTGCTGGCAGCGCTCCCCGATCTCCGATAAGTTAGGCAAGGCTTACCTAATGGAGGTTGAGGATGGGTGTCCGACACATCAGCACGACCATGCCCGCGGCAGCGGCGCGCGCCCGCTCCGTGCTCGCCACCGCCTGGTCCTGCGCGGTGACCACGGAGATCGGCAGGGACGAACTCCTCGGTGCCCACAGCGTCACCGAGCGAGGTGCCGTACGCCTCGATCCGCCGGAGGACAGCGCCCTCGCGGCCGCCCTCATCTGCGCGCCGCGCGGCGCGCCGTCCACCCTCGTGGAGTTCGCGGACGTCTCGCCCGTGCCGGTGCGGGACCGGGTGCGCAGCAGGTTGTGGCTCTCGGGGTCGCTCACGGCCACCCACGACGAGCTCCTCTTCGAGCCGACCACCGTCGTTCTGCACGACACCCACGGCCGTACCGGCATCGACCTCGAGGAGTTCGCGCTCACCGACCCCGATCCGCTGGCCCACGCCGAGTCCCGGCTGCTCACCCATCTCGCGGACTCCCACCCGGACGCCGTCGAGCAGCTCACCCGGCTCATCGCCGCGGAGAGCCTGAGCGGCGTGGTGAACGTCAAACCCTTGGCCGTCGACCGTCACGGCCTCACCCTGCGCCTCGAACGCGTCAGCAGCCAGGCCGACGTGCGCCTGCCCTTCGACGCGCCCGTCGAGGACCTGGGCCAGGTCAGCGAGCGGATGCACGCCCTGCTCACGAAGGCGCGCCTGCTGCGCCGCCCCGCGCTGCGCCCGGCGCCGCCGGAGTCCTGAGGGCCGTCGGCGGCCGAACCGCTGTTCCTCGCGCGGGAGATGAGGCCGTCGTCGCGCCAGGGTCGGTTACCGTTCGCCGGAGTGATCCAGGCATGATGGGCACCATGAGCGCGCAGAGTAAGTCTTTGCCCAACGATCCGGTGGAACCGGTTCAGGCCCTGATCGTCGTCGACATGCAGTCCGCCTTCGTCTCCGGCGACGACGCCATCCCTCACGTCGAGCGTGTGCTCCAGCGCACCGAACAGCTCATCGCCAAGGCCCGTGCGGCCGACGCCCTCGTCGTCCAGCTCCAGAACGACGGCCCGGAAGGCGCCACCGACGAGCCGGGCACGCCCGGCTGGCGGCTCCACCTGCCCGTGGACGCCGACCGCGGCGAGGTCGTGATCCGCAAGGAGTACGACGACGGCTTCGAGGAGACCGAACTGGAGGAACTGCTGCGCGAGGAAGGCGTCACCTCCCTGGCCATCTGCGGCGTCATGTCGGAGATGTGCGTCAGCGCCACCGCGCGCACCGCGCTCGACCTGGACTTCCGCGTGGTCATGCCGCACGACGCCCACGGGACGTACGACATCCCGGCGGCCGAGGGCATCAGCGACGCCGTACCGGCGGCGACGGTGTCGCGCGTCGCCGAGTGGGCCCTCGGCGACGAGGTCGAGGTCGTGCCGAGCGCCGATGATGTGAGCTTCACCGCGTCCTGAGGCGCGCCCGTACGAAGGGCTGTCCGCCCGCCCGTGCGGCGGGCGGACAGCGGGCGCCGAGGGGGCGGCGCGTGTCACTTGCCGGTCGAGCCCGCCCGCGCCGCGAGGACCCCGGCCACCTCGTACAGATAGCGGTTGACCGGCGTCGGCGTCCCGGTGCGCTCGCCGAGCCGGACCACCGAGCCGTTCCAGGCGTCCAGTTCCGACGGACGGCCGGACAGGATGTCGCGCTGGAGCGACGAGGTGCCCTCGGCGGGCTGCTGGTCGATGAAGTCCAGCGTCCTCGGCACGATGTCCTCCGGCAGCGGCACGTCGTGGGCCGCGGCCAACCGCTGGATCTCGGTCATGCCCTCGACCAGCAGCCGCCGTGTCCCGGGCCGGGAACGCAGCACGCCGAACGGCGCGTCCGTCACCGTACCGAGCCCGCCGAACGGCACCACGAACAGGAACTTGGCCCACAGCTCCGCCCAGATGTCGTCCGGCACGGCGGCGGCCACGGACGCGCCCGTGAGCGTGGACACCAGGCGCGTCACGCGCTCGGACGCGCCGTTGTCCCACTCCGCGAACGCCAGCGCCGCGGGCCCGCCCACGTGGCGCACGCGCCCCGGCCCGTCGAGGTGCGCGATGATCTTCGCGGTGCCGGGCAGGACCGCACCGCGACCAACCTCCCGAGCCACCTGCTCGGGGGCCTCCACGCCGTTCTGGAACGTCACGACGGCCGTGTCGGCGCCGACGAGCGGCTTCAACGCGGCGATGGCGGAGGGCAGTTGCCAGGTCTTGACGCACAGCAGGACGTAGTCGACCTCGCCGATGTCGCGGGTGTCGTCGGTCGCCCGCACCGGCGCCACGGCGAAGTCCCCGGCCGTGCTGTCCACGCGCAGGCCGTCGCGCCGCAGGGCCTCCAGATGGGCGCCCCGCGCCACGAAGCGCACGTCGTGCCCGGCGGCGGCGAGCCGCCCGCCGAAGTACCCGCCGATCCCGCCGGTACCGATCACCGCGACGCGGACCTGCTCCGCCGCTGCCTTCCCCACCATGGAGAACCCCCTTGTATCGCCGGTCGTCACACCGGGCGGCCACGGCCCGGATCAGGTCACCCTATGCCGGGGCCGCGGACCGGGTGCGTACCCCCTCACAGGGGCAGCGCGCACACCGCCATGGGCGCCGCGAACGGCTCTCCGGTCGGGGTGAGTTCCCCCGTGCCCGCGTCGACGCGGAAGACGCTCACCGAGCCGGAGCGCTGGTTGCTGGCGAACAGCAGCCGCTGCGTGGGGGAGAAGGCGAGGTGCCGGGGGAAGTCCCCACCCGCGGGCGTCGTGCCGAGGAGGCGGAGCCGGGCCCCGCTCTGCTCGACGGCGTACCGCGCCAGGGAGTTGTGCCCCCGGTTGGCGACGTAGGCGAAACAGCCGTCGCGGGTCACGAGAGGCTGCGCGGGATAGTTCGTGAGGCCGGACGGCGTGCCGGTGGACTGCGGCTCACCCGGTGTCACGCGTCCCGTCGTGGGGTCGTAGGCGCAGACCACGACCGTGTTGTCGAGTTCGTTGGCCACGTAGGCGAAGCGCCCCGAGGGGTGGAACGCGAGGTGTCGGGGCCCCGCGCCCGCCCGCAGCGTGACCCGGGTGACCGGGCGCAGCGTGCCCGCGTCCGTGTCGAGGCGGTACGTGTACACGGTGTCGGTCCCGAGGTCGACGGCCAGGACGTGGCGGCCGTCCGGGGACGTCACGACCTGGTGGGCGTGCGGGCCCTGCTGCCCGGGGCCCGGCTGCGGCTCGGTGTGCCTGACGAGGCCGGTGCGCTCGCCGAGCGCGCCGGAGTCCTCGATGGGGTGCACGGCCACGCTGCCGGAGGAGTAGTTGGCGCTGAGCAGCCAGCGGCCGCTCGGGTGCACGGACAGGTGACAGGGGCCGTCGCCCCCGGTGTCGCGGGTGCCGAGCACCCGGTGGGCGCCGTCGGGGGAGAGCGCGACGGCGGTCACGCCGCCCGGCGACCGCTCGTTGACGCAGTACAGCGTCCGCCCCGAGGGATGTGCCACCAGATAGGACGGGTCGAGCACCCCGGTGAGCGTCCCTGCGCCCGTGATGCGGCCCGTCGTGTCGTCGTACGTGGCCAGGCCGATGCCGGCGCCGCCGCCCGGCTCGGAGGTGTAGGTGCCGAGGAAGAGGGGGCGCCCGCTGCTCCCGCTGCTGGAGAGGGGCGCGGCCCCGGCGGACGTGGTGGTGACGGCCCCGGCTGCGGCCGCGGCGAGTGTCGTAGCGATGAACCGGCGTCTGTCCATGCTGCACCTCGTGTGTCAGAAGTGACGGTAGTGGCGATGTGGCAGCCACCTTGGACCCTGGTCCGTTGAACAGGCAATAGTCGCAACATGAGTTGCATCATGTGCAACGGGTAAGAGGGACGACGATCGACGTCCTCCACCCCCTTCTGAACAGCGCCGTCAGCCTTTGCCCTCCGGCCCCCGCGCATTTGCCAACGCATCCGCGTACAGCCGGAACAGGCGCGGGGAGGGCCGCTGGGGGTCCCCGGTCGACCGCGCCGCGCGCAGGAGGCGCTCCCAGCAGTGCGCGGTGAGGGCCCTGGCCCGGGTGCCCGGCCAGGGCTCGGGCAGCAGCTCGGGAGGCAGGAGCGGGTCGGGCTTCATGGCCGCGGAGAACGCGGCGGCGAGCGTGACGGCCAGGATGAGCTGCTCGACGCCCGTCGGCTCGGGGGAGCCGTCCAGCTCCGCGAGGCAGGACTCCGCGTAGGCCGCGAGCCGGTCGTGGCGGTCGGCGATCTCCGGCAGCGGCCACAGGGACGCGGCCAGCTCGCGAGGCGCCTCCACCCCACCGATGCGCAGATCCGTGCTGGTGAGGAAGGTGACCGAGGACAGCACGCCGAGATGGCGCGCCTGGGCCTCCACCAGATCCTCGACGGCGTTGGCGCACACGTACAGGCCGCCCTGGACCGGGGCGGCGCCGAGGTGCAGGAGGGCGTCCCGCAGCGCGTCGCGGGCGGCGCGGCTCGACTCGGGCACGGCGAAGGCGAACACGTGCCAGACGCCGTCCCAGGGCGCGAGCCCCCGGTCCTGGCGGTACGCGTGCCGCACGTACGCGGCGTCCGGGGCGAGGGAGCCGGTGGCGTCGGCGACGGCGCGCAGCACCGCCTTGCGTCCCCGGCCCTCGTGTGTGAACCGGCCCTCGCCGACGAGCCGTTTGACGCACAGCCGGACCTGCTGGTCGCTCATGCCGAGGACGTTCGCGACCGTGTACAGCTCGCCCGCGTCGACGGTGCCGTCCTCGCGCACGAGGGCGTGGACCAGCAGACGCGTCGGGATCTCCGGCCGGTCGGCCGGTGCGCCGGTGCCCTCGCGTGCGGTGGTGCTCATCGTTCCTCCTGGTCTGCTGCCGAATCCGCGGCCGTGACCGCGCGGTGCATGGTCGTCACCGCGTCGAAGCCCATCAGACGGCGCAGATACGGCGTGCGCCGGGTCCGGGTCGCCGTGAAGCCGTGCCGTTCGTAGAGGGCGCGGGCCCGCGGGTTGACGTCGATGACGTCCAGACGGACGCGGCGGCAGCCCGCCTCGGCCGCGACGGCGGCGACCTCCCGCAGCAGCAGGCTGCCGATGCCGTGACCGCGCTGGTCCGCGGCCACGGCGATGCCGTCCATGACCAGCTCCCCGGCGGCGGGCGTCCGCTCGAACAGGGCGAGCACCGCGAGCCTCGGCAGACCGCCGAGCGGACCGTACGCGGACAGGACGTCGCGTGCGCCCCCGCCGGTCAGCGCGCGTCCGCCCAGCTGGAACCCGGCGACCGCGACCACCCGGTGCCCGCGCACCGCCACGACGCCCCGGTCGTGGTGGAGATGGCGGGCGAGGAAGGACCGTCCGGCGTCGGGCGGGCCGAGACCCGCCCCCAACTTCCGCCCGAAGGCCTCCCAGTAGAGCGCGGCGACCTGCTCCTCCGCGCCTGCGGGAACGCCGCGCCGCACCTCGATCTCCCCGCCCGTGGCCGCGGTGGGCCCGTGGTGCGTCGCGCTCATCGGTACCGCCCCCTGTCGCGGGAAGGGCTCCTCGTCCGGAGAGCCCTCTTGCGCGATCGAGTGTATTACGTTCATTCTCTCTACGAGAGTTTTCCAAATGATAGTTAGGTGGGGGTGGGTCATGCGCGGGCATCCACGAGGGGCATCCGGGGAGCGACGGAGGCGGAAGCGATCGAAGGGGGAGGGGGCGTGACCGAGACGACCGTTCGCCGACCGGACGCCCCCGCCCGGCCGCGTCTGACCGACGTCGACGCCCTGCGCGGCTTCGCGCTCCTGGGCATCCTGCTGGTCAACATCCACTACCTGGCCTCCGCCCACCACGGCTCCGGAGTGGAGGACCCGGCCTTCGGCGCGCCGCTCGACACGGCCGTCCGCGCCGTGACCGCGGTGCTGTTCGAGGCCAAGTTCTTCCTGCTGTTCTCGTTCCTCTTCGGCTACAGCTTCACCTTGCAGCTCGCCTCGGCGGAGCGCGCCGGGGCCCGCTTCACCCCGCGCTTCCTGCGGCGCCTGGCGGGCCTGTTCGTGCTCGGGGTCCTGCACGCGGTGCTGCTGTTCCCCGGCGACATCCTCACCACGTACGCGGTGCTCGGGCTGATCCTGCTGGCCCTGCGCCGGGTGCGACCGCGCACCGCCGTGCGCGTCGCCGTCATGCTGTTCGCGCTCACGGCGGCGGGGTACGCGCTGCTCGCGCTCGTCGCCCACGCGGCGCGTCTGAGCCCCGACCTCGCGGCGGCGGCCGCCGGTGCCGACGAAGCCACGGCGGCGCTGCGCTCCGGCCCCGCCTCGGTCGTCGGCGCGCACCTGGACGAGCTGCCCGACGTGGTGTTCCTGCTCGTCTTCTTCCAGGCGCCCGCGGCCCTGGCGGCCTTCCTCCTGGGCCTGGCCGCGGGCCGCCACCAGACCCTGGCCGCCCTCGACCGCCACCAGTGCCTCCTGCGGCGGCTCCAGGCCGTGGGCTTCCCGGTCGGCCTGGCCGGTGGGGTCGTGTACGCCCACGCGAGCCTCGCGCACCCGGGAACCGCGTACCAGGTGCTCGCCCTGGGCGTCGACGTGATCACCGCCCCGCTGCTGGCGGCCGCCTACGCCGCGACGGTGCTGCGCGTGGTGCGGTCCCCCCGGGGCCGGGCGGTGAGCGCCGCGCTGGCCCCCGCGGGCCGGATGACCCTGACGAACTACCTCACGCAATCCCTCGTCTGCGCCCTGCTGTTCACCGGCTACGGCACCGCCCTCGTCGGCCGCGTGTCCCCGCTGGGCGTCACGGCCGTGGCCTTCACGCTGTTCGCCGCGCAGGCCGCTGCCTGCCGCTGGTGGCTGCGCGGCCATCCGTACGGGCCCGTCGAATGGCTGCTGCGGGCGGCGACCCACCTCGCCCGGCCCAGGTGGCGCGCCTAGGGCCTGTCCGATGGGTCGGCGCGGCGTCGCGGCGTCTGGCACGCACGCTCGCCGCGTTGCCGAAATGCCCTAGTAGCTCCGCTACGAGGACATCCCTGCGCCTTGCGATCGCACGCACCAGACGCCGCTCCTTGCTCCACGCCGACCCATCGGACAGGCCCTAGGCCGGGCGCCGCTCACGCCGCCGCGCGCGAGCGGCGCCGGTAACCGCCGGGGGCCTGCCCGTACTCGCGCTTGAAGGCCTTGGCGAAGGCGTACTCGGAGCCGTAGCCGGTGCGGGCGGCGACCGTGGTGAGGGGGACCTCGGACTCCCGCAGGAGCTGGGCGGCGGTCGTCATCCGCCAGCGCGTCACGTACGCCATCGGCGGCTCGCCGACCAGCGTCGCGAAGCGGCGGGCGAAGGCCGCGCGGGACAGGCCCGCGCGGTCGGCCAGCGACTCGACGGTCCACTGGTTGGCCGGGTCCGTGTGGATCGCGGTGAGGGCCGGGGCCACCGCGGAGTCGCTGAGCGCGGCGGCCCAGCCCTTGGCGGCCGACGGCGGCTGGTCCTCCAGCCAGGCCCGCAGGATGTACAGCAGGAGCGAGTCGATCAGGGCGGGGACGATCCCGGCCGAGCCGATGCGCGGGTGCTCCAGCTCGGTGCCGAGGAGCTGCACGGCGGTGCTCAGCTCGGGGTGGCGGCCGCGCCCGGTGGACAGGTGGACGACCTCGGGCAGCTGGCCCACCAGCGGATGCGGCCGCCCCTGGTCCAAGTGGTAGTTGCCGCACAGCAGACTGGTGCGCGGCCCTTCGCCGCCGAGCGAGACCGTGCCGATGGGCGATCCCGGGCTGAACTGCTCGGCCCGCTCCTCCTCGGCCGGGGTCGAGGGGTGGTCGGCGAGGACGTGCGCGGTGCCGTCCCGCAGGAAGACCACGTCGCCCGTACTGAGAGCGACCGGTGCCAAGTGGGGCGCGCCCACGGGGATCAGCCAGCACGTGCCGTGCAGCACCACGTGGAACCCGGCACCCGCCACGGAGGGGAGGCGCAGGCCCCAGGGCGCGCGCCCCTCGGTGCGCACGGATGTGGGATGCCCGGTCCGCATCGAGCTCAGCGCCTCGGTCAGGATGTCCAACGCCCCGCCCCTTCGTCGTCGTCCACGATCGGGCTGCCCACGATACGGCCCGTTGATCAAGCGACGGTCAACACCACCTTGCCCTGCGTGCGGCCCGACCCCACCAGCTCGTGGGCCTTGGCGGCTTCGGTGAGGTCGAAGGTCGCGGAGACGTGCGGCCGTATCCGCCCGGCGTCGATGAGCTGGGCGATCGCCTCCAGGGACGCGTAGTCCGGCTCCACGGAGACGCCCGCGAATCGCCGGCCCGCCTCCTCGACGGCCGCGGCCAGCTCCTGGTTCCCGTGCTCCATGATGCTCACCAGGGTCCCGCCGGGACGCAGCACCGACAGCGAACGCGCGCCGTCGGACGAGGAGTCGAAGACCACGTCGAGGTCCTTGACGACCTCCGTGTAGTCGGTGGTGCGGTAGTCGATGACCTCGTCGGCGCCCAGGCCGCGCACGAAGTCGTGCTTGGCAGCGCTCGCCAGGGCCGTCACATGCGCCCCGCGCGCCTTCGCGATCTGCACGGCGAAGTGCCCGACGCCGCCCGCGGCGCGGTGGACCAGCACGCGCTGGCCCTCGGTCAGCCGTGCCGCGTCGACGAGGCCCTGCCACGCGGTGAGCCCGGCGAGCGGCACCGAGGCCGCGTGCACGTGGTCGACGGTGGCGGGCTTGCGGGCCACCTGGCGCGAGGGCACGGCGACGTAGTCCGCGTACGCGGTGGCCGCACGCGGGAAGAACGGCATGCCGAACACCTCGTCACCGGGCTTGAACCGGGCGCCCGGTGCCGCCTCCTCGACGACGCCGGAGATGTCCCAGCCCACGCCGTACGGCGGCTCGCCGAGCAGTGGGTAGAAGCCCGCCCGGACCGCCACGTCGACCGGGTTCACGCTGCTGGCGTGCACCCGGACGAGCACCTCGCCACCGAGCGGAGCGGGGCGTTCGGTCTCCACGGTCTCCAGGACCTCGGGACCGCCGAAGGACTTCTGGATGACGGCGCGCATGTCGGTCTCTCCTTCTGCTGGGGGCGGGGCGCGGAGGTGATCCCCGGTCCCGCCCGGCGTGTTGATGTGCTCAACCCTAGGAAGATCGAACGATCCGATGAATATCCTGCACGCTTTCACAGATGTCCTGTCGTCTTGTGCGGGTAGAGGGTGGGCCATCTCCGAACGCTGGAGCCTTGCGGCCGCCGCGTGGGGTGCGGCCCGGCCGGCCCGCCTCGGGCGAAGCGCCGTGTGACGCCTCGGGCGAACGCGGGCTCCGCCGCGCGGCGGAGGCGGGTGCGCCGGGGGAGCGACCCTGGTAGCGGCGCCGGCCCGCCCGGGTGCCGCGCGCCGCGGCCCTCTGGGCCGTCATGAGCGCAGCCGTACAAGCGGTCTGGGCGGTGTCGGGCACCGGTGTACCGCTGGCGGGCGAGCGGTACTACCCGTCCGCCGTGCTGCTCGGCACGTCCGTCGCGAGCCTCCTCGCCGCAGTGGTGGGCCTGGCTTCGACGGGGCCGCTCACCCGGCGGGGCCGGATCGCGGTCGGGGTGTCGTTCGGCGTGCTGATCCCCGCGCACGGCTGGACCATGCCGGGGCTTCCCCCGGCCTTCGTGACGCTGGCCTCCGGCTCGGGCGTCGACAGTGTCACCGGTCTGGTGCACCTGCTCCTCACGGCGGGGAACGCGGTCCTGCTCACCGCGCTCGCCGTGGTCCACCGCCGTCACCTGAAAGGCCGTTGCCCCCGCTGCGGACAGGCCCACACCGGCGCGAGCGACGGGCCCATGGCGCATCCGGCGCCGGTGCCCGCACCGCGCCGGACGAGGGCCACGGCGTACGTCCTGCTGTGCGGCCTGCTGCCGTGGGCCGGGGTGAAGACCGTGTGGCTGTGCGGCGGCGACGCGATCGGTGTGCGTGGCGAGGCCTGGCAGCGGGAGGTCGAGGCGGAGTCGTCCGGGGTTTCCCGGGTCCTCGCCTCCGTGGGGATCGACGTCACGGTCCTCGCGGCGCTCCTCGGCGTCTTCCTGCTCCTCGGTCTCCTGCACCGCTGGGGGCAGGTGTTCCCGCGCTGGGCGCCGCCGCTGGCCGGGCGGCGCGTGCCCCGGCTGCTGCCGCTCGTACCGGCCTGGCTCACCGGCGCCGGACTGGCCTGCTACGGAACGCTCCTGACCCTCGGCGCCGCGCTCATGGCCTTCGGCGTCCTGCCGAGCCTGGAGCCCGAGGGCGTGTTCACCACCGGCTCCGGGCTCGCGTGGATGGTGGCGTTCGGCGGCTTCGCCTTCGGTGGGCTCGGCTGGGCCCTGCTCATCGGCGCGCGCTCGTACGCCGAGCGGACCCGGCCCCGATGCGTTTTGGCCGAATAGGCGTCACCAGGCATGTCATATCGGTCAGTCGACCCCTCCGAGCTGCGAAGGGGTCATCTGCGCGGGTGAACCTTTGTTCCCGCACCGCGGTGCGGGAACAGCCATCAACGCAGACGAGGAGCCACTGAGTGGACCACAGCCGTGTGATCCGGATCCGTACGACCCTGGCCGCGATGGGAGTGACGGCCACGCTCGCGACGGCCGTGGCGGCGGCCCCCGCCGCGACCGCGGCTCCGGCACCGAAGCCGCCGACGTCGACCGGCGCGCCGCACGAGCCGTGCACCGGCACCTTCCAGGACGACGCGCGTCTCGGCCCCCAGTGGCTGCCGAAGAAGGGACAGCGGCCGGTCGGCCCGCTCCTCAAGGGCTGGAAGCGCACCGGAAAGCTCACTCCGTCCGCGTTCCTGAAGAAGTACTGGGAGGGTCCGGCGGACACCGGCAGTTGGAAGTACCCGCCGAACGACGGCTTCGAGACGGTCAACGGCCAGGTCGACAAGCACCGCGAGACCCTGGAGGCGGGCGAGCGCCTGGACCGCTTCGGCTCCGAGTACGGCTCCTTCCTCGCGCCCGCGGGCGACTCCTACGCGGAGCGCGCCCTGCCGCCGCAGAACCTGAACACCCGCGACGCCGCGTACGCCTGCGACTATCGCGTGTACAAGGTGGCCAAGCCGTTCGACGTCTGGCAGGGCGGCATAGCCCCCTGGTTCGAGCAGCCCGGCGGCGGCGAGCAGATCAAGCTCGACCCCGCCTTCCTCAACCCGGGCGAGGGGCAGCGCCTGAACGTGAAGTGGCTCCTCGACCACGACTACCTGAAGCCCGCCAAGGCCTGACGGCGATCGGGCACGCACGGTGGACGTCCAGGCCCTGCGGTCCGCGCTGTGCGCCGCCGACGTGGCCGACGGCTACTACTGGATCGAGGGCGTCCACGAACCGGCGCCCACGCCCCCGGACTTCGCGTACCTACGCGGTGACGGAGAGGGGGCGTGGGAGCTCGGAACGTACGAAAGAGGGGAGTGGCATCCGCTGGCACGAGGCCTGGACGAGAGCGAGGCGTGCCGGCGGATGCTGCGGCTCCTGACCTGAGGGAGCGGCGCCACGGCCACGGGAAACCCGCCCCGCCGTATGCGCCACCCACCCCGGTCACATGGGGAACGACAGGAGCCGGACCTCTCCCGCGGGCCAGTCCGCTCCGTCCCGCAGCGGCGTCCACATCGTGCGCAGCGGCATCACCACGGGCCCTTCGGCCTGCTCGACGTGCACGTCCTGGTCGAGCGCGCGCCAGCCGAGGCGCTCGTAGAGCGCGACGAGCGGGGGACGGCAGAAGAGCAGCCCGTGGCGCGGTCCCATCGTCCGGGCGTGGTCCAGGGCGGCGGCCACGACGGTGCGGGCGAGACCGCGTCCGCGCACGTCCGGCGCGACGGCCACGCCGCCGATGCCCACGACCTCGGTCGTGGTGTCGCCGATCGCTATGGGCAGCCGCAGCACACCGGCGTGGGCCACCAGACGGCCGTCGAGACGGACGCCGAAGTGCTCGTCCTTGGGCAGCCAGGTGAGGCCGGTGTCCGCGACGCCGAAGGGGTCGGGGCCGTCGCCGAGGATCTCGTTCTGGTCGGCGGGCGCGTACTCCGCGAGCCGCACGGCGGTCGCCGGTTCAGACAGGTGATCAGTCATGTCGGCATGATCCCTCAGCGGCGGGGGAGGGAACCCGCCGGGTCAGCGCTCGACGGGAATGAGACCGCGCTCGTACGCCTTCACCAGGCGCTGCGGCACGTGAACGGTGATGCCGTCGACCGTGACCGGGACCAACTGGGCCGTGCTGGCCTTCCATTGGGCACGGCGGTGACGCGTGTTGCTGCGGGACATCTTCCGCTTGGGGACGGCCATCGTGAACCTCCTGGGGGTGGGGGGGCGCGAACACGCCGACCGTACATGAAAATGGCTTCCATTAACAAAAGAGGGGCTGGTGAGGCATGGGTCGGTCATCTCGCGAGGCGCCCGGTCGGCCGTCTCACGCCGCCGTCGCGACGACGACCGCCCACGCGACGTAGACCGCGTTCACGAGCAGCCGCGCTCCCACGCCCCACCCGGAGCAGAGGACTCCGGGACGCGTCCGGACATGGCGGACGGCATCGAGGTGTGCCGTCTGGAACGCCGTGAACAGCGCGGCCGCCGACCAGCCGCCCACTCCGCGCGCGGACGGTTCGAGCAGTAGGGCGGCCAGGGCCAGTTCCGCCAGCGCGCTGCCGACGACGAAGGCCGCCGGGCGCGGCAGCCAGTCGGGCACGAGGGAGCGGAAGTAGACGGGGAAGGCGAAGTGCGCGACGGACGTGATGCACAGGAACAGGGCGAGGGCCGGGGCGGCGAGCGTGGTCATGCACCGATGATCAACACGGGCGCGGGCCCGCGTATTGAACGGAACGGCTGAACACAGCATCCGGATGCGGCGGCTGGAGAGGATGGTGGGCGGGATGGCGCGGCCGGGCGGTCACGGTGGGCGGAGCGAGCCTTCCGGCGGGGACGGCCTGCCCGGGCCGCGCTTCGCCGCCCGGCACGGGCTCAGCCTCTTCGCCGAGCCCTCCGCGTACGCGGTCCCGCGCCATCGCCACCCCGTCTGGAAGGTCGTCCTTCCGCTGAGTGGTGGCGTCCGCGTGGACGGCGGGGCCGGTGCGGGCGTGCTGGTGCCGCCGCAGCACGCGCACACCTGCGCCACCTCCGCCGGTTTCGTCGCCGTGTTCGTGGATCCGTGGTGCGTACGGGCGGACCCGTCCGGGCCTACGTGGCTCGACGAGCGGGCGGTGGCCCGACTGCTCGCCGCGTGGCGCGAGGACGCGTCGGCCCTCGGGCACGAACTCGCCGGCGTCGCCGGGGAGCCCACCGCCGTCGATCCACGCGTGGCGCACGCCGTACGGGCGAGCGCCCTGGCGGAGCGGCTCGACGGCGTGGCCGCCGACGTGGGCCTCTCCCCGGGCCGCCTGCGCACCCTCGTCCGTACGGAGGTGGGTGTTCCGCTCGCGGTGATGCGGCGCTGGCAGCGGCTGCGTACCGCCGTGGGCGCGCTGCTCACCGATGGAAGCGCCATCGCGGACGCGGCCCTCGGCGCGGGCTTCGCGGATCAGGCGCACCTCACCCGCACCGTGCGGGCGCTCGCCGGACGCACGCCCGCGTCGCTGCTGCGGCGCTGAACCACGGCGGCCGGTGGCATCCCCGTTGACCCTCACGCCACGTCAGGCCGCACGCTGTACGCCGACGAAAGGGAAAGCGCCATGAGCTACACCGTCGGGCAGGTCGCCGGCTTCGCCGGAGTCACGGTCCGCACCCTGCACCACTACGACCGGGCCGGACTGCTCGCGCCCGGTGCCCGCAGCCCGGGCGGCTACCGCCTCTACAGCGACAGCGACCTCGCCCGCCTCCAGCAGATCCTGTTCTACCGGGAGCTGAGCTTCGCGCTCGACGAGATCGCCGAGATCCTGGCGGACCCGCAGGCCAACGCGCTCGACCAGCTGCGGGCCCGGCGCCAGGCGCTGCGGGAGCAGATCGGCAAGCTGGAGCGGCTCGTGGAGGTCGCGGAGCGGGCCATGGAGGTGCAGCAGACCGGCGTGCGGCTCAGTCCGCGCGAGCGGTTCGAGGTGTTCGGCGAGATCGACTTCGACCTCAGTTACGCCACGGAGGCGGAGCTGAAGTGGCAGGACAGCGCCGGGCACCGGCAGGCCATGGCCCGGGCCGCCGAGCACTCCAAGGAGGACTGGGCCCGCATCATGGGCGAGGCGGCGTCCTGGCGCGCCGAGGTGCTCGCGGCCTTCGACACGGGCGAGCCCGCCGACGGGCCCACGGCCAGGGCGCTCGCCGAGCGGCACCGGCAGCACGTCGGCCGCTGGTTCACGGACTGCCCGCCCGACATGCACCTGCGCATAGCCGACGACTTCGTGGCCGACCCGAGGGCGTTCGCCCTGCTCGTGCCACCCGCGCAACAGCGACCAGGACTCGCGCGCTACCTGTGGAAAGCCATCCGGGCGAACACCACCGCACACGACCCCGACAACCCTCACTCTCACCCTAAACCTGAGGGTGAGAGTGGCGTGTCGTCAGCTAAAGAAGCGGCCTCAGGTGAAGAAGCGGCCTCACGTGATGCAGCAGCCCCACGTCGAGCCGAGGAACCCCGACCCCCAGCCGAAGGAAGCCGATGAAGATCCTGATCACCGCGGCCGGTTCGTACGGTGACATCGCCCCGTACACGGGCCTCGGCGCCCACCTGGGCGCGGCGGGCCACGACGTCACGCTCGCCGCCCACGACACCTTCGAGCACCTGGTGCGCGGCTCCGGTCTGCGGTTCCGCTCCCTGCCCGCCGACCCGGGGACGAGCGGGCCCGCCGCGACCCGCAAGGACCTGATCCGGGCTGCGAGCGCGTTCGTACGGCGGCTGGGCGCGGGAGTCGCCGACGCCGCCGCGGAGGGCGCCGACCTGCTCGTCCTGTCCACCACCACGGCACCGCTCGGCTGGCAGCTCGCGGAGGCCATGGACGTGCCGACTCTGGGCGCCTACCTCCAGCCCGCCCATCCCACCCGCGCCTTCGCGCCCGTGGTGAGCGGCGCACGCTCCCTGGGCGGCTGGGGCAACCGTGCCGCGGGCCGCCTCTCGCTGCGCGTGGTCGACCGCGTCTACGCCGACGCGATCCAGGACCTGCGGGCCCGGCTCGGTCTGCCCGCCGCCGCGCCCGCCGCCGTCCGTGCCCGGCAGGAAGCGGGGCGTCGGCCCGTGCTGCACGGCTTCTCACCGGCCGTCGTGCCGCGCCCGGCCGACTGGCGGGACGGGCTCGACGTCGTGGGGAACTGGTGGCCGCACCTCGTCCCCGGCGCCCGGCTGCCGACCACCGTCGAGGAGTTCCTGGACGACGGCCCGCCGCCGGTGTTCATCGGCTTCGGCAGCATGGCTGCGGGCGAGGGCGAGCGGCTGAGCGAGCTGGCCGTCGCGGCCCTGCGCGGGGCCGGGCTCCGCGGCGTCCTCCAGACCGGCCGGGCCGGACTCGACGCCACGGGCGACGGCATCCTGACGGTCGGTGAGCTGCCGCACGCCCTGCTCTTCCCCCGCGTGGCGGCCGTGGTCCACCACGCGGGCGCGGGCACGACGGCGGCGGGGCTGCGCGCCGGGGTCCCCGCCGTGCCGGTGCCGGTCGCCGCCGATCAGCCCTTCTGGGCGGCCAGGCTGACCGCGCTGGGCGCCGCGCCCGCCCCCGTCCCGTTCAAGAAGCTCACCGCGGAACGCCTCGCCGACGCCCTCACCCGTGCCGTCCGCGACGGCACGCACACGGCTGCGGCACAGGCCGTCGCCCGTGTGCTGGCGGCGGAGGACGGGGCGGGGCAGGTCCTCAAGGCCGCCGAGCGCATCGGGTGCCCCTGACTTCGGGCGCGCCTGAGGGGGAGAGCCCGCGCCCGGCCGCCCCGGGGCGGTGGCCGCTCCGCCCGACCGCCGTCACGGCCGCCCGGCCGCCGACACCTCCTCGCCCTCCGGCACCGGCCCCGGTGCCGTCCCGTCGCCGAACGGCCGCCCGCCGAGCTGCTCGCGGTGATGCGGCGTCAGCCACCCGCCGAGGTCCGGCCCGAGCGGCACGATGCCCGTCGGGTTGATGCCGGTGTGCACCTCGTAGTAGTGCCGCTTGATGTGGTCGAAGTCGACGGTGTCGCCGAAACCGGGGGTCTGGTACAGATCGCGGGCGTACGCCCACAGCACCGGGTCCTCGGACAGCTTCCAGCGGTTGCACTTGAAGTGACCGTGGTACACGGCGTCGAAGCGCACCAGGGTCGTGAACAGGCGGATGTCGGCTTCCGTGAGGGTGTCGCCGACCAGATAGCGGCGGTGCGCGAGCCGCCGCGAGGTCTCCTCCAGGCGGTGGAAGACGTCCCGGCACGCGGCCTCGTACTCGCTCTGGCTGGAGGCGAACCCCGCGCGGTACACGCCGTTGTTGACGTCGCGGTAGATGCCTTCCATGACGTCGTCGATCTCGTCCCGCAGCGGCTGCGGATACAGGTCGGGCGCGCCGGGCCGGTGCAGGTCCCGCCACTCCGTCGCGAGGTCGAGGGTCAGCTGCTGGTAGTCGTTCGTGACCAGCTTGCCGCTGTCCGTGTCCACCAGGGCGGGGACGCTCACGCCGCCCGGATAGCCGGTCTCCCGCGCGTCGTACGCCTCACTCAGATAGCGGATGCCGAGCACCGGGTCGCGGCCGCCGGGGTCCAGGGTGAAGCGCCAGCTCCGGTCGTCCTGGATGGGGTCGACGACCGCCAGGGACAGCGCGTCCTCCAGGCCGAGCAGGCGGCGGGAGACGAGCGCGCGGCTGGCCCACGGGCAGGCGAGGCTGACCACCAGGCGATAGCGCCCGGCTTCGACCGGCCAGCCGTCCCGGCCGTCCGCCGTGACCCGGTCGGCGAAGTGGCTCTTGGAGCGCTTGAAGGGCTTCTTGCCGTACGCGGCGTTGCTCTTCGCCGTGTCCGCGCCGCCGGTCGCCCCCTCGGTCCGGCCGCTGTCGTCGCCGGTCACCGTACGCTCTCCGCACGCGCGGGGGCCGGCAGGGGGGCGAGGTCGTAGATGCGGTTCAGCAGCGCCGCCTCGTTGCCCGCGAGGCCCGCCCGGCGCAGGGCCTCGTCGGCGTCCGCGATCGGCACGGCCAGGAGGGCCGTGGTCTGGGGTGTCACGGGATCGGACAGCGCGGCGCGCGCGGTGTGCAGCAGCCGCAAGCAGGCCTGGGCCGCAGCCAGTTCGGGATACGTCGTGCCGGTCATGTCGCTTGGCTCCTTAACCCGCGGGTCCACTGTGTGAAGGTGCAACCTCCACTCTTGCGCACGGGTCTGACAATTGCCCCTCAAGCACCCGGCGCGTACCCGTCCGACGGCCCGGGAACCCCTCTGCGGGTGAGGCGCAGCCGCAGCCCCCGGGGCATCAGCGTGAGGCGTTCGGTGACCCGTAGCCGGTAGTCGGGCTCCGGCAGCAGGTCGTAGCGGCGCAGCAGGAGCGCGAGCACCAGCGTCGCCTCGTGCAGCGCGAACTGACGACCGATGCAGGCACGCGCGCCCGTGCCGAAGGGCTTGAAGGCGTGCGCGGGCCGCGCACGCACGGCGGCGGGTGCGAACCGGTCCGGATCGAACTCCTCCGGGCGCGCTCCCCACACCTCCGGGTCCCGGTGCAGCATCGCCGCCAGGACGACCGCCCACGCGCCCCGGCGCATCGGATGCACACCACCGAGCACGGTGTCCTCGCGCGCCTCCCGCGAAAAGGCGGGCGCCGTCGGCCACAGCCGCAGCGACTCGTCGAGCACCCGGCGCACGTACCGCACCTTCGCCACCTGCTCGTACGCCGGTGACGTCGCGTCACCCCACACCTGGTCCACCTCGTCCCGCGCGCGGGCGAGCACTTCGGGGTGGCGCGCCAGATAGTGCAGGGCGAACGACAGGGCGCCGGACGTGGTCTCGTGCCCGGCCACCAGGAAGGTGATGACCTGCCGGCGGATGTTCTCGGCCGACAGGCGCTCGCCGCTCTCCGGGTGCGCGACCTCCAGCATCCGGTCCAGGAGATCCCCCTGGGCCCCCGAGGCGTCCGCCGCGCGGCGGGCCGCCACGACCTCGTCCACCGTCCGGTTCAAGTACGCCATGTCGGCGGCGTTGCGCCGCTCGGCGCCGCGCAGCAGTACGGGCGCGAGCACGGACGGCACCACGTTGCGGCGCTGGGCGTAGGAGAGGGTGCCGACCATGGCGGTCACGAAGGGGTGCGGCCGGGTGCGCTCGAAGGAGCCGAAGTCGTGCCCGAAGCCCGTGCGGGCGATCGTCTCCAGCGTCAGCTTGGTCATGTCGCCGGGCACGTCGACGGCCCGCCCGGCCGCCGCTTCGGCGTCCCAGCGGTCCATCAGCTGCCCGGCCACGTCCAGCATCAGGGGGTGGTAGCCCGCCATGGCCTCCCGGCTGAAGCCCGGGGCGAGGATGTCGTGCGCGAGCTGCCAGTTGGGTTCGTGGTTGTAGGCGGTGAACAGGCCGTCGCCCGCCATCGGCCGCAGATTGGCGACGCCGAGCCCGACGTGCTTGGCGAACCGCGCCTCGTCGGCGAGCTCGCCCGCGAGCCGCGCGCCCCACACGAACACGATCTCCTTGCCGAAGGCCTTGCGGCGGAAGATCGGCCCGAGGCCGGCGCCGATCCGCATCGAGTCCTGGACGGGCGTGCGCGGATCGATGCCGAGCACGTCCCCGAGCAGCGGCACGCGGCGCGGCGGATGCGGGATCCGGCGCAGCTGCGGCCAGCCGAGCTCGGCGCCACGGAACCCCTTGGGCAGCGCAGTGGCACCGCCCGGCTGCCGCGTCGTCTGCGCCACGACCACCATCTCCCTTGTCAACAGGCCGAGTTAGGCCTTCTTATACGTGGATTCAATAGGCGGGGCCAGTCTCCGCCCGCTGTTGAACCGACGTCAAGTAAGGTGCTCGTATGGCCGCGAACGCCCAGGAGCGCACCCGCCGCAGACTCAGCACGGAGGAGCGCAAGGAACAGCTGCTCACGGTGGGCGCGCGCCTCTTCGCGCGGAACCCTTATGACGAGGTCTGGATCGAGCAGGTCGCCGAGATCGCTGGTGTCTCGCGGGGCCTGCTCTACCACTACTTCCCGACCAAGCGGGACTTCTTCGCCGCCGTCGTGCAGCGGGAGAGCGCGCGCATGCTGAGCCTGACGGCGGCCGGGCCGGGCCTGCCGTTCCGGGAGCAGATCAGCTCCGGCCTCGATGTGTTCCTCGCGTACGTCGAGCAGCACGCCCAGGGCTTCCGGGCCTTCCACAGCGCGGAGGCGGCCGGGGACCCGGTGGTGCGCGAGGTCTACCGAGAGGGCCTCGCCGCCCAGGAGCGGCAGATCCTCGCGGCCCTCGCAGCCGACCCCGGGACCGCGCACCTGGGCGAGGACCTGCCCGCCGTACGCCTGGCCGTCCGTGGCTGGCTGGCCTTCATGGTGGCCGTGTGCCTGGAGTGGCTCGACACGCCCGACCGCGGGGAGTTGGGCCGCGACCAGGTGCGGGACCTGTGCGCGCGAGCGCTGCTCGGCGCGATCCTGCCCTGATCGGCGGCCCGTGATCCGGCGTCGGAATCCGGTGGCCGCGTGCCCTCAGGCCGCTATCGCCAGGGTCGGAGGCGGCGGGGGTGCGAGGGGGCGCAGCGGCGGTACCACGCGTCCGTCCGGCAGGATCTCACCGGTGTCGTCGAAGACGATCGTGCCGTTGCACAGCAGGCTCCAGCCCTGTTCGGGGTGGGCGCTGACGACCAGCGCGGCGTCCCGGTCGGAACCCTGCGCTGACGGGCACGGCGGCTGATGGGCACACATGGCACACCTCCGGGTCGCTGTACGTCGGTGCCGCTTGGAGTGGCACCCTCTAGTACGTGTAATGACTCCTGCTCGCTCACGGATTCATCGCTCCGGGGGCTTACTAGGGCATGTTGAGTCACGCGGGCAGAAAGCCCGTCCCGAAGTGCTCCAGCAGTGCGCGCCGTGCGCCCTCCGTGTCGTCGCCGAGGCGCTCGGCGACCCACAGGAAGAAGTCGTCGGCGACCGTGTCGATCCAGTCCTCCGCGGGGTCGGCGGGACCCGGATCCGGTGCCGGGTACCGCAGTTCGAGCTCCGGCCCGCGCGGCCCGAAGACCGTGAACAGACGGTGCCCGTCCGCCTCGCACGCCTGCCGTACGGTCACCGTGGCGCAGTCCCAGCGCCGGGGCCCGTACTGCAGCCACAGGACCGCCGGGTCGGGGCCCTCGGCGTACAGGGCGGCGGCGACGGGCAGTTCACCCGCGCCGCCGGACCCGCCGTCGAGGTGGAGGAACCCGTGGCAGCGCCCGGACGCGGGCGCGAGCAGCCCCGTGGCCCGGGCCAGCGCCCACACCCGGCCGTGCTGGTCGTAGTCCTGGAGCACCACGGGGTCGCTCGCCGCTCTGGGAGACATCGGGGGCCTTTCCGGGTGGGGCAGCAGTGCAGGGCGATGCGGACGTTACGGCGACACGTGCGGGTTGCCGGGGCACGGCGGCTGCGCGTCCGGGTGACGTGCTCCTGGTCACGTGCCCGCACCGGCTCTCCTCCATGAGAAGGGAAGCCGCCGTCGCGAGGGTGCGGTACAGGCCAGGTAGCCCGCCGCCGCGAGGAGTTCGCAGCCCGCTGCCACGAGCAGGGCGCCGGGCAGGGACCAGGTGGCGAGCGGCCCGCCGAGCCCCGCGCCGAGCGCGTAGCCGGTGATCTTCAGGCTGGCGCCGGTGGTGAAGATCTGGCCGCGCAGCCGCTGCGGCGCCTCGCGGTGCCGGACCGCGAACAGGGCCGTGAGCTGGGGGCCTTCGGCGACTCCCGCGATGACCATCGCGGCGACGAGCGGCACCGGCGCGCCCGTCGCGGCGAGCGCGAACGCGGCAGCGAGCACCAGCGTGCTCACCAGCACGGTGACATCGGGCCGCAGCAGCCGCGGCCGCTTGGCCAGCAGGGCGTTGGCGGCGAGCGACGCCGCGGCCAGGACGGTCAGCAGGACCGTACCGGAGTGCGACGATCCGAACGCCTCGGCGCCGAGCAGGGGAGTGCAGACGACGAGCGTGCCGACGCCGACGTACGACACGACGGACGTCAGCGTCGCGCGGGCGAGCGGCCGGGTGCTGCCGAGGGCGACGAACCCGGAGACCAGGTCGGCGACGATCGACGTCGTGCCGCTGCCCCCGGATGCCGGGGCGCGGCCGGGCAGGCTCCATGCCGCGGGCAGCGCCAGCAGGATCAGCGCGAAGGATACGGCGACGCCCGCCGGGGCCCCGGCCAGCAGGGCCACGAGACCCGCCAGGGCCGGTCCGGTCAGAGCGGCGAAGTTGTAGGTGAGCGCGTCGAGGGCGGTGGCGCGCGGCAGGCCGTCCGGGGCGGCCACGCAGGGCAGTTGGGCGGTCCAGCCACCGGCGAGCGCCGGCCCGAGCAGCCCGCCGAGCACGGCGGTGGCCACCACGACGGGCAGGGGGAGCCGCCCCAGGCTCACCAGGATGACGAGCAGCGTCGCCGCGTACGCGCCGAGGGCACCCGCGAGCAGCCGTCCCGGCCGTGTCGCCCGGTCCAGCATGGCCCCGATGACCGGCCCGCCCACCGCCGCCGACAACGTGATCCCGGCCAGCAGCGCGGACGCGCTGGAAGCCGACCCGGTCACGGCGAGTCCGACGAGCAGCAGGGCGGGCCCCGACATCTCGTCACCGGTACGGGCCGCCGTGGCGCCCGCCAAGTAGAAGGCAAGCTTGTAACGCCTGATCATGGTGAGCACGTTATGCAGTAACGCAATTCGTATGGAAGAGCGTTACATTCCAAGGGGTGGATCCCTCAGTGAACGGCACGGACGGTATGGACGGTATGGACGGCGGAGGCGACATGGACAACGCGGACGGCGACTGGTCGACCCGGCACTCCGTGTTCCGCACGGCCCGGCGCGCCGCCGCGCTCGTCAACGCCCTCGGCGGCACGGCACCGGACACGCCGACGGAGGCGGAGGTGGCGGCGGTCGAGGCGGTGCTGCGCGAGTACGGAGAGAGCGACCCGCTCGGCCTGTCCGCCGAGGACGTGCGGGCGATGCGTATCGCCGCCGCGTCCCTGCACGACGTCTTCGCCGCACCCGACGTCGACACCGCCGCGCACCGCCTGAACCGGATCCTCGCCGAGAGCTGCGGCCCGGTCCGCCTCACCGCGCACGGCGGCGGATCGCCGTGGCACCCGCACCTGGACAGCGACGACGAGGCACCCTGGGCGGAGTGGCTCCTCGCCTCGTCCTGCATGGCCCTTACCGTGCTCGTGTGGGACCGCCAGCGCCCGCCGGGCGGCGTGTGCGCGTCGCCGCGCTGCACGCGGGTGTACGTCGCGATCGGCGGCGGCGCGGCCCGCCGATACTGCTCGCGCCGGTGCGCCACGCGGGAGCGTGTGGCGAGCCACCGCCGGGCGAGGGAGGCAGGCGCTGTGTGAGGCCCCCTGGGGGTGCGTGGCCCTGCCGGTCGGCCGGGACTAACCCCCGTACCCCGCGAAGTCGTTCCAGCCCGGCGCCTGCGTGATCTGCTCCCACGTCGGCCGCGCGGCTCCCGTCCGCTCCCGTACGAGATCGCCGGGCAGGCTGAACAGCGGGGCCTTGTGCGGCTTGACGAGGGCCTGGGCGACGATCGCGTCGCGGAGGGCCGCGGCCGTGTGCAGGCGGGGGAGCGCGGCGTGCACCCGGTCCGCGTACCCCGGCGGCAGATCACCGGCGCTGCCCGCGACGTCCAGCCGGGCCCCGGCGCTCACCAGGGCGATCTCGGGACGCTTGCGGGAGGCGATGCCCTCGGAGGTGTGCAGGGCGATCGCGTCCCACACGATGTCCACCCGCTCCGGCGACACCCCCTGCCCGGTGAGGAACTCGGCGGCCAGGTCCGCGCCGTCGACCTCGAACCGCTGCTCGCCGTCGCCCTCCTCGGTGAGGCCGAGGTCATGGAGCATGCACCCGAGGAAGAGCAGCTCGTCGTCGTAGTCGCGTCCGGGGACCACCCCGCGCCGCTCGCCGGCGCAGCGGCCGTACAGATAGGTGCGGATGCTGTGGTGGAACATCACCGGCGACTCGATGCCCCGTGTGTACCGCAGTGCCTCTCGCGCCAACTCGCTCTCGGGAAGGCCGAATTCCGCGAACTCCTTGCCGGAGCTGTCACCCGAAAGGCGCTCTGTCGCTGCCTGCGTGCTCTGCCGTGTCGTCATGCCGGAAATTCTTCAACGGCCCGAAGGCGTCAGCAATGACGAGAAGCCCACCTATCCAGCCATGGGTGCTAGGCCTTTGCGGAGGACACGCCTCCGTAGCGGGCGGCCACCGCGGTCGCGCGGTCGCGCAGGGCGGTGCGCAACGGCTGCGGGGCCAAGGCTTCCGCGTCCATGCCGAGCTGCCACAGGGCCCATTCGGCGTGGCGGGAGTCCTGGAAGGTCACTTCGAGGCGCAGCCAGTCGTCCGCGTCGGGCTCTTCCGCGCGGACGGCCAGCGCGGTGTCCAGGAGCTCCTCCCGCCGCGCCGGGTTCACCCGGACAAGGACGGTGAGGTGCTCGCCGCCGGAGAGGAACCGCGCGGACCGCTCCCGCCAGATCCGGTCCAGGTCGACCCGGCTCGGCCGCTGTGCCGGTTCGGGGAGTTCCTCGGCGGCCAGGACCCGCGCGAGGCGGTAGGTGCGGTCCGCTCCGGCTCTCGTGGCCAGCAGATAGGCCCGGTCGCGCACGGTGACCAGGCCGATCGGGTCCACCGTGCGCCATCGCGGCGGCCGGCCCGTGGCCGCGTAGTGGATGCGCAGCTTGTGCCCGGCGAGCACCGCGCGCCGGACCTCGGCCATCGCGGTGCCGGGGACCTCCTCGGTGACGAGCCTGCGGGAGAGCAGATCGGTCTCCGGGTCCACGAGGAATCGCTGGGCCGCGTCCCCGGCGGAGTCCCGGTGGCTTTCGGGCAGCGCGTCCACCACCTTCCGCATGGCCGAAGCGAGCGCGGAGCCGAGGCCGAACACCTGCTCGCCGCGGACCGATCCGGCGGTCAGCAGGGCGAGGGCCTCGTCGTGGTTCAGTCCGGTGAGCTCGGTCCGGAAGCTCGGCAGCAGCGCGAAGCCGCCGTGCCTGCCGCGCTCGGCGTAGACCGGGACGCCCGCCGCGGACAGCGCCTCGATGTCGCGCAGCACGGTCCGGGTGGACACCTCCAGCTCCCGGGCCAGCGTGGTCGCGGTCATCCTCCCGTGCCGACGCAGCAGGAGCACCAGGGAGACCAGCCGATCGGCACGCATGCGCGCACTCTAATTCCATACGTGACCAAGGGTGTCGTGATTTGTTGGCAGGCTCGTGGACACGAAGCGACGCGACGTCCCGGTCGGCGGTGGCCGAGCCGATGGACGTACGTACTCCCTGTGAATCGAATGGAGCAGATGTGACGCTGCAGCGCACGGCGGTCAATCCGGTGACGTGGTCGGTGGGGATGGGGTTCAACCAGGGAGAGGTCGTCTCCGGGCACACCCGGACCCTGTACGTCTCGGGGCAGACCGCGATGAACGGGGACGGCAAGCCCCAGCACGACGGGGACATGGCGGCGCAGCTGGCGCTGAGCATCGACAACGTGGAGGCCGTGCTCGGCGAGGCCGGCATGGCGCTGCCGAACCTGGTTCGGCTCAACGTCCACACGACGGACGTCGACCTGCTGCTCCAGCACTACGGCGTCCTGGCGGCCCGCCTTGGTGCCGCCGGGGTGGCGCCTGCGACCACGATGCTCGGAGTGACGCGGCTGGCCGTTCCCGGCCAGCTGGTCGAGCTGGAGGGAACCGCCGTCGCGTGAACGACAGAGCCCACTCGCGCACGGCCGGGCGCGGGTGGGCTCTGGGGGGGTGTGGTTCACGGTCCACTGCCGAGGGATTACACCAATTCGGGCTGCGGCTTCGCCTGGAGGGAGCGCGCGGGCTGGGGATCCGAGCGTTTGGTGGTCCGTATGTATCCGTAGATCACGGAGGACATCGCGAGAATGAGGAGCGGTCCGAAGAGCCACGGGTATGTGGCCATTTCCACGGCCAAGTACCGATAGGACACCAAGAGCGCGGCGAACACCGCAGCGCCATGGGCGACGAGCTGGATTGCGGACCGGTCCCAGCCGAGAGCGAAGGAGCGCACGGCCACCTCGACCGTGAGCGCGAACACCACACCGGCGATGAGGTCCACGCCGTAGTGGTACCCGAAGCCCAGCGTCGCCGTGAGGGTGGCGACGAGCCAGAAGGTGCCCGCGTAGCGCAGCGCCCGCGGCCCCTTGCGGGAATGGATGAAGATGATCGTGGCCCACGCGGTGTGCAGGCTCGGCATGCAGTTGCGCGGGGTGATCTCGTCGTACGTCATGGGGCCCGGCGTGGTGCCGGGGAGGGTGTCCGGCCAGATGTTGGCCACCGCCCAGTGCTCGCCGCCGGTGCCGAAGGCGCCCGTGCCGTAGGCGAAGATCGGCCCGACCACCGGGAAGATCATGTAGATGCTCGGCCCGAGGAGGCCGATCACCAGGAACGTGCGCACCAGGTGGTGGCGCGGGAAGCGGCGCTCGGCCGCCACGTTCCGCAGCTGGTACGCCGCGACGACCACCGCGGCCACCGCCAGCTGGACGTACACGAAGTCCAGGAAGTGCTCGCCGAACGGCCCCGTGGCTCTGATGACGCGGCCCACCAGCCACGACGGATTGCCCAGCGCGTGGTCGGCGGTCGCCAGGTACTGGTCGAGGACCGTCGGCCGGGTCTTCGACGTGATGAGCAGCCAGGCGTCACCGGTCTTGCGGCCCGCCACGAGGAGCAGGCCGAGGCCGACGCCCTTCAGCAGCAGCATGCGCTCCTTGCCGGTGCGGCGCGTGACCGCGAAGACCGCGTAGCCGAGAACCACCCACAGCGCGCCGTTGCCGAAAGTCAGCTTCTCGCCGAGTGCCCATCGCACCAGAAAGAAGGGAATGTCGATCGCGACCGCGATGCCGAGCGCGACAAACCTTTCCCGCCAGGTGAGCACCACCATCATCAAGGCCATTCCGGCATACAGCAGGGGCCCCGACGCGGGCGGATATATCACCTCTTGCACCTGATTGGTGAGAGGCCCCGGAAGGCCGTAGCGGCGCGCGGTGATTTCAAGGGCGATGAGGAAGCCGAGGGTCACCACGCCCGCGGCGGTCCACAGGATCACCCGTGGTTGACGCCACGCGGCGAAAGAAATTCTGCAGTTAATTCGCGAGATCAACCGCGATACCATGGATATCAATTGTTTGGCCGATTTGGTAGATGTTGACTAAACGGTTCGCTCTTTGTGCCGCGTGGCACGGGTTTCCGGTTGGGGCGGGCAGCGGGTGGTCGTGAGTCCGATCATGCTATCGGAGTGACGTGGGTGGGTTTCCCTGGTCACGGGCTGTAAGAAGGTAAGTCGATCCTGTGCTCGAAAGTCCAGTGCCTAACGGTGATCGTGAAACTCTCGACACCCCCGGGGCATCGAGAGCACCACGCGTCAGCCGGGCCCGTCCGGATCTCAGTCCCCGGGCCCCTCGATCCGGGCGAACAGGGGCCGCGCCGCCGGGACGCGGCCGTCGGTCTCGGCCAGCTGCGCCGCGACGCGGGCCGCCGACTCCGGTACGAAGGGGGCGAGCTGATCGGACAGCGTGCGACAGGCGTGCAGCAGGGCGGCGAGAACCGCGTCGAGACGGTCGCCCGCGAGGCGGTCCCCGGCGCGCTCGGCCTTGGCCAGCTCCCAGGGGCGCGTCGCGTCGACGCAGCGGTTGGCCTCCTCCACGATCCGCCACACCGCGCCCGTCGCCCGCCGGAAGTCGAAGTCCGCCAGGGCCGCGTCGACCTCGTCCTGGACGCGGCGACAGGCCGCGTCGAGCCGCTCGGTGCCCGCGACGGCGCCCCGCGCGGGGGCGACGCGGCCGTCGCGGAAGCGGTGGGCCATCGTCACGACCCGGTTGACGAGGTTCCCGAGGCCCCCGGCGAAGTCGGCGTCGGCCCGCGCGACGAGCCGCTCCCGGGTGAAGTCCGCGTCCCCGACCCGCGGCACGTCCCGCAGCAGCCACCAGCGCACCGCGTCCGTGCCGTAGGCCGCGGCCAGCTCCGCCGGGTCGACGGTCGTGCCGCTGGACTTGCTGATCTTGCGGCCGTCGACGGTGAGGTAGTCGTGGACGAGGACGTCCGTGGGCAGCGGAAGCCCCGCCGACAGGAGCATGGCCGGCCAGTAGACGGCGTGGAAGCGCACGACGCCCTTGCCCACGAGGTGGACACGGCGGGTGCTCCGTTCCCACCAGCGGGTGTACGCGGGATCGTCGGTGCCGTGGCCGAGGCTGGTGACGTAGTTGCCGAGGGCGTCCCACCAGACGTACACGACCTGGCTCGGGTCGTCCGGGACGGGGATGCCCCAGCCCCGGGCGCGCGTGTGCGAGCGGGAGACCGAGAAGTCGTGGAGGCCGCCGTCGATGAGGGCGAGCACCTCGTTGCGGCGCGCGGCGGGTTCGACGCGCAGCTCGCCGGAGGAGATCAGCGCGCGCAGCCGGTCCGCGTACCGGGAAAGACGGAAGAACCAGTTCTCCTCCGCGACGAGCTGCGGCTCGGTGCCGTGCTCGGCGCAGCGCCCTTCGACGAGTTCGGCCGGGGTGTAGAACTGCTCGCAGCCGACGCAGTACAGGCCCTCGTAGTGCTTGCGGTACAGATCCCCGGAGGCCGCGCACCGGCGCCACAGGTGCTCCACGCCCACGCGGTGGCGCGGGTCGCGGCTGGTGCGGATGAAGTCGTCGAAGGACAGGGCGAGCGGTTCGCGCAGCGCCTCGAAGGCCTCCGCGTTGCGGTCGACGAAGTCCTGCACGGGCAGGCCCTCGGCCTCGGCGGCCAGGACGTTCTTCAGGGAGTTGTCGTCCGTCCCGGTCAGGAGCCGGACCTCGTCGCCCCGATGGCGCCGGTGGCGGGCGAGGACGTCCGCCTGGACCAGTTCGAGGGCGAAGCCCAGGTGCGGGCGGGCGTTGACGTAGGGGATCGTCGTCGTGACGTACGTACGGGGTGTGGTCATCGGAACCTCCAGTGGAGAGGCGGGGCTCCGAAGCCGCTCGGAAACGGAACGAGGCCCCGACTCGGGGCCTCGGAAACGCGAACGTCCGGTATCAGCAGCCCCGTTGCGGGGGCATCATGGCGAAGAGGTACTCGGACGTGATCATGGTGGGGATGCTAGCAGCCGCCGTGGTGCGGGGGCGGGGATTTTCCGGCGGGGTGGGGAGCGGCTCGGCGGTGGGCGCGTGACGGTCTCCGGGGGTGTGCGGGCGCGCGGGGCGGACCACGGCGTCGTGTACCTGCCAGACCGCAGGCCGCGTCCCTGCTGGACTGAGGTTCGAGATCAGCCCCTCACCAGGACGGACCCATGCCTTCCGCCATCGCCGCCGCAGCCCTGCCCGCCCCTGACGGACCCACCGCGGCCGACCGGCCTCCGCTGGTGCGCTGGCTGGCCGTCGCCACTGTCACGCTGGGGATCTTCACCATCGTGACGGTGGAGATCCTGCCGATCGGCCTGCTTCCCGCCATCGGCCGCGACTTCCGGGTCACGGACGGCACGGCCGGGCTGATGATGACCATGCCCGGCCTGCTGGCGGCGCTGTCCGCGCCCGTCGTGACCATGGCGACCGGGCGCGTGGACCGGCGCACGATGCTCGGCGCGTTCATGCTGCTGCTCGCCGGGGCGAGCGCCCTCGCGGCGGCCGCGCCCGTCTACTGGCTCGTGCTCGTCTCCCGCGTCGCCGTGGGCGTCACCATCGGCGGCTTCTGGTCGATCGCGGCCGGTCTGGCCGAACGCCTCGTGCCCCGGGAGTCGGTGGGGCGGGCCAAGGCGGTCATCTTCTCGGCCGTCCCCCTGGGTTCGGTCCTCGGCGTCCCCCTCGGCACCTACATCGGGGACGTGGCCGGATGGCGGACCGCCTTCGCCGCCATGGCGGTCCTGACCGTGGCCGTGTGGCTGGCGATGCTGGTGCTGCTGCCCGCGCTGCCGCCCGCCGAACCCGTCCACCCGAGGATCCTGCGCGGGCTGTTGCGGCGCTCCGGCACCCGGCTGGCGCTGCTCATGACGTTCCTCGTCGTACTCGCGCATTTCGGCGCCTATACGTACGTAGCGCCCTTCCTGGGCGAGGTGACGCGGGTGAGCCCGGGTCTGGTGACCCTGTTCCTGCTGGCGTACGGCGCGGCCGGGGTCGTCGGGAACTTCGTGGGCGGGGCGGTGGCGGCGCGTCGGCCGCGTGCCGCGTTCGCCGTCGCGGCGGGGCTGATCGCCCTGGCCACGCTGACTCTTCCGGTCGCCGGGCGATGGGCGGGCGGCGCGGTCGTGCTGCTCGTCGTGTGGGGCGTGGCGTACGGTGCCGTGCCGGTGTGCTCGCAGACCTGGTTCGCCGTCGCGGCGCCCGGGGCGCCGGAGGCGGCCTCGGTCCTCTTCACCGCTTCCTTCCAGGCGACCTTCTCGCTGGGCGCGCTGGCGGGCGGCGCCGTGGTGGACCGGGCGTCGGCGGCCGCGGTGATGGTCTGCGGGGGTGCGGTCGCCGCTGCGGCGGTGCTGCTCGCATGGGGCGCGGGCCGGGTGAGCGGCCCGGCGCCCACCGTGGCCGGTGAGCGCCGGGACCGGTGACGGCAGGGGTCAGACCGCAGCCGCGAGCGCCTCGAACTGGGCGTCGGTCAGGGTGATCCCGGCGGCCGCCGTGTTCTGCTCCAGGTGCGCCACCCGGGACGTGCCCGGAATGGGGAGCATCACAGGGGAGCGGCGCAGCAGCCAGGCGAGGGCGAGCTGCGAGGGGGCGGCGCCGTGCTCCTTCGCGGCGGCGTCGAGCGGGCCGCCCGGGCGGGCGAGCTCGCCGGTGGCCATCGGGTACCACGGGATGAACGCGATGTTCTCGCGCTCGGCGTACTCCAGGACGTCCTCGGACGCGCGGTCGGCCAGGTTGTACTTGTTCTGCACGGAGGCGATCTCCGCGATCTCCCGGGCCGCCGCGAACTGCTCGACGGTCACCTCGGACAGGCCGATGTGGCGGATCTTGCCTTCCTGCTGGAGCAGGGCGAGCTCGCCGACCTGGTCGGCGAGCGGCACCTGCGGGTCGATGCGGTGCAGCTGGAGCAGGTCGATGCGCTCCACGCCGAGGTGGCGCAGGCTCAGCTCGGCCTGCTGGCGCAGGTACTCGGGGCGCCCCACCGCGTGCCAGGCGCCCGGGCCCGAGCGGGTGAAACCGGCCTTGGTCGCGATGACCAGGTCGTCGGCGTACGGGTGCAGCGCCTCCTTGATGAGGACCTCGTTGACGAAGGGGCCGTAGGAGTCGGCGGTGTCGATGAAGGTCACACCGAGCTCGACGGCGCGGCGCAGCACGCGTACGGCTTCGTCACGGTCCTCGGGCTCGCCCCAGACACCGGGCCCGGTCAGCTGCATGGCGCCGTAGCCGAGGCGGTGGACGGGCAGGTCGCCGCCGAGGGCGAACGTGCCCGAGGCGGCGGCGGGGCGCGGGGTGTTCGGGGTGCTCATGGGGGCGGTCCTTTCACAGCGTACGGATCGCGACATGGGGATCACAACGTACGAACGACACGGCATGGGTGACACGAGGTGTGTAACACCGAACCTATGCGCAAGAAGGGGTGAAGAGCGGCTTCGGCCGGGCACCGGCAGCCCGTCGGCCGGAGCCCGGCCACCGCTCCTCACGTGCTGGTGGGGCGTCACGTCGGACAGGACACCCCTGGCCCGGGGCCCGCGGGCCGGGGCCTCAGCCGTCCAGGTGCCTCAGGAGCTCGGCGGCCACCGCGGCGGAGGACGCCGGGTTCTGACCGGTGATCAGATTGCGGTCGACGACCACGTACGGGGCCCACGGCTCGCCCTCCTCGAAGGCGGCGCCCGCCTCGACGAGGCGGTCCTGGAGCAGCCACGCCGCCCTGTCCGCCAGACCGGCCTGGGCCTCCTCGGCGTTGGTGAAGCCGGTGAGGCGGTAGCCCGCGAAGGCGTTGGTGCCGTCGGCGGTGGTGGCGGCGAGCAGCGCCGCCGAGGCGTGGCACACGGTGGCGAGCGGTGTGCCCGACTCCAGCGCGCGGGCGAGCAGCCTGCCGGAGGCGGCGTGGACCGCCAGGTCCTCCATGGGGCCGTGGCCGCCCGGGTAGAAGACAGCGGCGTAGGCGTCCGGGTCCACGTCCTCCAGCGGGACGGGGGAGCGGAGTTCGGTGAACGCGGCGAGCGCGGCGGCGGTGTCGGCGGCGCCCTGCTCGCCGCCGTTCACCTCCGGCGCGAGGCTCGCCCGGTCCACGGGAGGTACGACACCGCCCGGCGTGGCCACCACGATCTCGTGGCCCGCGGCCTTGAGGGCCGCGTAGGGCGCCACCGCCTCCTCGGCCCAGAAGCCCGTCGGGTGCGGGGTGCCGTCGGCGAGGGTCCAGTGAGCGGCGCCGGTCATCACGAAAAGAATCTTCGACATGCCCCGAAGGTAGGCCGCTCTGTCCATAGGGAGCCAATAGGAAAGCCAGTCGCAGCCATAGGACATTCAATGGCTGGAAGGGAATATCCGACGCGGGGCGACGACAGGTCCGAGCCCCGGTTCATCCTCCGTTCACCAGGGAAATAGACCGGCCGGCCCGGGGGTTGGAGGCACACGTGCGTCGACGGCAACGGGCCGTGACGCGTTCTTGCCTGGAGGACCTCATGAAGATCGGCATCATCGGCGCGGGCAACATCGGCGGGAACCTCACCCGCCGTCTGACCGCGCTCGGCCACGACGTGTCCGTGGCGAACTCCCGCGGCCCGCACACGCTCACCGCCCTCGCCGAGGAAACCGGGGCCACGCCCGTGCCGGTGGCCGAGGCGGCGCGCGGCGCCGAGGTCGTCGTCGTGACGATCCCGCTCAAGAACATCCCCGACCTGCCGTCCGGTCTGTTCGACGGGGCCGCCGACGGATTCGTCGTGATCGACACCGGCAACTACTACCCGAAGGAGCGCGACGGCAAGATCGAGGCCATCGAGAACGGCCTGCCCGAGAGCCGCTGGACCGAGCAGCACATCGGCCACCCGGTCATCAAGGCGTTCAACGGCACCTACGCCCAGGACATCCTCGACCAGCCCCTGCCCGCGGGCGACCCCGACCGCCTGGCCCTGCCCGTGGCCGGTGACGACGAGGCGGCGAAGCGCACCGCCCGCGACCTCATCGACGCCCTCGGCTTCGACACCGTCGACGCGGGCGGCATCGACGACTCCTGGCGCCAGCAGCCCGACACCCCCGTCTACGGCCTGCGAGCGGGCACGGCGGAGGTCACCAAGGCCCTGGCGACGGCGAGCCCGGAACGGCCCGAGACCTTCCGGGCGTAGACCGCGGCCGCCAGGTTCGACGTCCTCTGCCCGTCCCCTGATCGCCCCCTGATGCCCCATGCGTAGATTGGCACGATGACGGAGGGGACGAACGGCCCGGCGGTCTCACCGCCGGGCGAGCGGCAACAGCGGTCGGAGCGGGACGCGCGAAGGGGACGCGGCGGCAGCAGGGGGCGGCACGCCGCGCCGAAGCGCGGCGCCGAACCGGGGAGACGCGGCGCCAAGGCGAGGAAGGGCGCTGCCCGGCCCGGAAAGGGCGGCGGCCTGGCCCGGTCCTCGCTCCTGATGGCGACGGGCACCGTCGTGTCCCGCGCGACGGGCCTCATCCGCCAGGTCCTCCAGGCGGCCGCACTCGGCACCGGCCTGCTGGCCAGCACGTACAACACGGCGAACACCGTGCCCACGGGCCTGTACACCCTGCTGATCGGCGGCGCGCTCAACGCGGTGCTCGTGCCGCAGCTCGTCCGGGCCCGGACCACGCACCCCGACGGCGGCCGGGCCTACGAGCAGCGCCTGGTCACGCTCGTCCTGTGCGTGCTCGCCGCGGGCACGGCACTGGCGGTGTGGGCGGCTCCCGAGATCGTCGGCCTGTACATGCGGGACACCCCGGACACCCACGAGGCGTACGAGCTCACTGTCGTCTTCGCGCGGTTCCTGCTGCCCCAGATCTTCTTCTACGGGATGTTCGGCATGCTGGGGCAGGTCCTCAACGCCCGGGAGAAGTTCGGCGCGATGATGTGGACGCCCGTCCTCAACAACGTCGTCCTGATCGGCATGTTCGGCGCCTATCTGAGCCTCATGGCGGCGCCGGAGCGCGTCGGGGACATCACCGCGAGCCAGGTCCGGCTCCTCGGTCTCGGCACCACCTGCGGCATCGCCCTCCAGGCCCTCGCCCTGATCCCCTACGTCCGCGCGGCGGGCTTCCGCTTCCGGCCCCGGTTCGACTGGCGCGGCGCGGGCCTGCGCAAGAGCGCCCGGGCGGCCCGCTGGACCCTGCTGTTCGTCCTCGCCAACCAGATCGCGCTCACCGTCGTCACGAACTACGCGAACGCGGCCGACCAGCGCCTGCCCACCGCGGGCGCCGGGTACACGGCCTACTCGTACGCGCAGACCATCTGGCTCCTGCCGCAGTCCATCGTGACCGTCTCCCTGGTCACGGCGCTGCTTCCGCGGCTGAGCACGGCGGCGGCCCAGGGCCGCACCGCGGACCTGCGCGGTGAGCTGTCGCGCGCGCTGCGCCTGACCGGAGTCGTCATCGTGCCCGCCGGGTTCTTCTTCCTCGCCCTCGGCCCGCAGACGGCGACCCTGCTGTTCGGGCACGGCACGGCCGACGCCGCCTCCGCGCAGCCGCTCGGTCAGATGCTCCAGGCGTTCGGCCTCGGCCTGATCCCGTTCTCCGCCCAGTACCTGCTGCTGCGCGGCTTCTACGCCTTCGAGGACACGCGCACGCCGTTCTGGATGGCCGCGTGGATCGCCGCCGTCAACATCTCCCTGGCCACCGCCTGTCACCATCTCCTCCCGGCGCGCTGGGCCGTCGTCGGCATGGCGGGGGCGTACACGCTGTCGTACGCCGTGGGGCTGCTGCTCACCGCACGCCTGCTGCGCAGGCGCCTCGGCGGTCGCATGGACGGCAGGCGGCTGCTGCGCACCTACGGCAAGCTCGGCCTCGCCGCCGCTCCCGCGGGCGCGCTGGCCTGGGCCGTCGCGCACGGCCTCGCGTCCGGAGGGGCCGCGAGCACGCTGCGGACCGCGCTCGCGCTCACCACCGGTGCCGCTGCGATGGTCCTCGGCTATCTGCTGCTCGCCCGGCTGCTGCGGGTCGGTGAGCTGCGGCTGCGCCTGCGCTGAGAGGCGCGTGGACGGCCCGCGGTCCGGGCCGTGTCCGGTGGCTGGAAATCGGTGGTCGGTGTTCGTGGGGGCGTGTCAGGCAACGTGCCCCCGTGCTGCGTCCTGCCAGGTGTGACTGGTGCAGATCCCTCCTTCGACAAGCGGCCCCGTGCCGAGAGAGACCCGACCGAGCAGACCAAGGCTGAGCAAAACGTGACCGAACACAGTGGTGCGGAGCGGGCGAAGGACGAGAGCGGGGCGGGCAGACCCGAGCGGCTGCCCGCCAAGGAGACCTGGAGCGTGCTCTACCGGCACTTCCGGCCGCACCGCGGCGCGGTGGCGCTCGGCGCGCTGTTCACCCTCATCGGCGCGGCCACCGGCCTCGCCCAGCCCGTGGCCATCGAGGAACTCGTCAACCGGCTGTCCGACGACGAGTCGATCTCCTCGATCCTGATCCTGCTCACCGGCCTCCTCGTCATCGGCACCGCCGTCGAGTCCGTCGGCAGCTACATCCTGGAACGCACCGCCCAGTCCGTCGTCCTGGACTCCCGGCGCTCCCTGATACGCCGACTCCTTCGGCTGAAGGTCAGCGAGATCGAGCGCGTACAGCCCGGCGACCTGATGTCCCGCGTCACCTCGGACACGACGCTGCTGCAGGCCGTCACCACGCAGTCGGTGGTGTCGGCGTTCTCCGGCGCCCTCACCGTCATCGCGACCATCGTGATGATGGCCTTCATGGACGCGGTGCTGCTCGGCGTCACCCTCGGCGTGATCGTCCTCATCGGCGGTGCCACCGCCCTCGTCATGCCGCAGATCTCCAAGGCGACCGAGCGCTCCCAGGAAGCCGTCGGCATGATCTCGACCGCCCTGGAGCGCGCGTTCGGCGCCTTCCGCACCCTGAAGGCCTCCGGTGCCGAGCGGCGCGAGACGGCCGCCGTGGAGGAGGCCGCCCACGAGGCCTGGCGCTACGGCGTGAAGTCCGCCAAGTGGCAGGCCGTGGCGTGGAGCTCCATGGGCTTCGCCATCCAGGTGTCGTTCCTCGCGGTGCTCGGCGTCGGCGGCGCGCGCGTCGCCTCCGAGGCGATCTCCGTGGCCACCCTGGTGGCGTTCCTGATGCTGCTCTTCTACCTGATCGACCCGGTGAGCCGGCTCGTCGACGCGGTCACCCAGTACCAGGTGGGCTCCGCCGCCGTCGCCCGCATCGTGCGGGCCGAGCGCATGGAGACCGAGGAGCTCGACGAGCCCGCGCCGCGCGTGGCCGGGGCGGAGAGCACCCCCGCCGCCGTGGCCTTCGACGACGTCACCTTCCGCTACCAGGCGGGGCTGCCCCTGGTCCACCACGGCGTGACCTTCACCGTCCCCGGCCCCGGCATGACCGCGTTCGTCGGCCCGTCCGGCGCGGGCAAGACCACCGTGTTCGGGCTCGTCGAGCGGTTCTACGAGGCCACCGGCGGCCGTGTCCTCGTCGACGGCAAGGACGTACAGGACTGGCCGCTCGCCGACCTGCGCGCCACCATCGGCTACGTCGAGCAGGACGCCCCCGTCCTCGCGGGCACCCTGCGCGAGAACCTCGTCTTCGCCGCCCCGGACGCCACCGAGGCCGACCTGCGCGACGTCCTGGTACGGGCCCGGCTCGACGCCCTCGTCGAGCGGCTGCCCGACGGCCTCGACACCGTGGTCGGCCACCGCGGCTCCAAGCTCTCCGGCGGCGAACGCCAGCGCGTGGCCATCGCCCGCGCCCTGCTGCGCAAGCCCCGGCTGCTGCTCCTGGACGAGGCCACCTCGCAGCTCGACGCGGTCAACGAACTCGCGTTGCGCGACGTCGTCGCCGAGGTGTCCCGCGAGGTGACCGTCCTGGTCGTGGCCCACCGCCTGTCGACGGTGACGCTGGCCGACCAGATCGTCGTCATGGACGCGGGCCGGGTCCGCGCGACGGGCACGCACGACGAACTCGTGGCGGCGGACCCGCTGTACGGCGAGCTCGCGGCCACGCAGTTCCTGGCGACCGCCTCATGAGGCCCGGGCGGTGGAGCGATCCGGTGCCGGGCGGTGGCGGAAACGGGTGTGGGCGGTGGCGGGATTAAAGCGCGCGCCGAGCGCCGACGGCATGATCTACCGTGAGGCCATGACCAAGGTGACCTTCGATCGTCACGTATCCGAAATCAGCACGCAGGCCGAGCACTTGCGGGCCCAGGTCAAGGACGCCGACCTCGCCGTGCCGGTGCGGACCTGCCCCGGCTGGAGCCTCGGCAACCTCCTGCGGCACGTGGGCGGCGCGCACCGCTGGGCCGAGGCCGTGGTCCGCACCCGGGCGAGCGGACCGGTGCCCCACGACCAGGTCGACGACGTCGCCGGGGACGACCGCGCCGACGCCGCCGCCCTCGCGGACTGGGTGGTCGAGGGCGCGGCTCGGCTCGCGGACACCCTGCGCGAGGTGGGGCCCGACGCCCCGGTGTGGACGCCCGCGCCCGGCGGCACCCCGGAGTTCTGGGCACGGCGCATGCTGCTCGAGACGGTCCTGCACCGTGCGGACGCGGCCGTCGCCGTCGGCGGCCCGTACACCCTCGCCACGGACGTCGCGCTGATCGGCGTCGGCGAGTGGATGGAGTTCACCGTCCTGCCGCAGGTCTACGAGTCCGAGGAGCACCTGCGTGCCCTCCTCGGCCCCGGCCGCACGGTCCACTTCCACGCCACCGACGCCGAGCCCGCGAGCGCGGGGGAGTGGTTCGTCGACCTCACCGGCGACGCCATCACCACCCGGCCCGTGCACGAGAAGGCCGCGGTGGCGGTCCGCGGCCCGGCCACCGCCCTGCTACTGGCCCTCTACCAGCGCGAGTCGGCCCTCACCGAAGGCCCCGAGGTCATCGGCGACCGGGCCCTGTTCGAGCAGTGGCGCGAGACGGTGAGCTACTGGCTGCGGAAGTGAGCGGGCCCGTGGGCCGGGAGGGAGGGGGAGGGCGAGCCGACGTCGGCGAGGGCTTCGCCCGCCCTTGGTCCCTGGCGGAGGTGTTCTTCGGCGAGCCCCGGGAAAGGGCCGGGCGCGCGGAAGGCTTTCAGTGCGATCCGAACCACGAGTGTCCCGCGGCGTCATTGTCCGATGTGCTGTAGACCGCCCCCGACTCACGGGCGGTCAGATAGACGTTGTAGCTGGTCAGTGCCGACATGAAGTACTTCTGGTCGGCGTCGTAGTGAAAGCGCATGCCGTCCCGCCACTCGCACCGGCTCGTCCAGACGGCGTTGTTCTCCCAGCTCTTGTTGTCGGTGGCCAGGCAGAGACCGGTCGCCTTGTTCTGGAGCTGCTTCATCGGCAGCCCGCCCGGGTCGTCGCCACGCCAGTCCCACTGCTGGAAATTACTTCCATTGCACTTGGACATGAAGACGCTCGTCTTGCCGCCGTTGATCTTCCCGCCGGTGAGGCACTGGTTGCCGCTCAAGTAGATGTTCCTGAAAGTCCAGTACTCGGCGGCGGGAGCCGCCTGGGCGGAGGTGGGCTGCAGGACGCAGATCCCCCCTGCCAGTGCGAGAGCCGCGACTCCGGTACTCAGACGATGCGTTACCCGTGTGGTGTGCATGCGCAAAACCTAAGGGGTTTGCCCGGCAGGTCATTGAGGGCGAAGGGGAGGAGAACCTGAGGAAAGGGGTGGGGATCGGCGAAGCACCGGTGAAGATTCACCTCCCCGTGCGGGGATGGGCGACGAGAGGCCCGCTCTTCTTCGGCATCCCTTCACTTTGCGCTCCGCGACGGCGTCTTGAGCTTGTCCGGTCCGGCGTCCCGGACTGCCGGGCCGTGAGGTCGTCTACGCTGCTGGACGGACATGCGGGACCGGAGTCCGGCCGGGGCGGACCGGACGGCGTCGCGTACGGGCGACCGTGCGCAGGGGGAGGCGTGCAGGTGATGGAGAACGGCGCGGACCTGCCGCGGCGGATCGGCGTCTACGCCGTCGAGCGGGAGCTCGGCGCGGGCGGCATGGGGAAGGTCTACCTCGCCCGCTCACCGGGCGGTCGGGCCGTCGCGGTGAAGGTGGTCCGCTCCGAGCTGGCGGCCGACCCGCACTTCCGTGAACGGTTCCGCGCGGAGGTCGAGGCCGCCCGCAGGGTCGGCGGTTTCCACACGGCTCCGGTCGTGGACGCCGACCCCGACGCGGAGTCACCCTGGCTGGCCACCGCGTACGTCCCCGGGCCCACGCTCGCCGAGCTGGTCGAGCGGCACGGGCCCTTGGACGAAGAGCGGTTGAGGTCCCTCGGGGCAGCCCTGGCCGAGGCGCTCCACGCCGTCCACGCCTGCGGGCTCGTACACCGGGACCTGAAACCGGGCAACATCATCATGGCGGACGACGGCCCGCGCGTCCTCGACTTCGGCATCGCGCGGGCCGTGGAGGCCACCCGGCTGACCGCCACCGGGGCGGCCTTCGGCACGCCCGGGTATCTCGCGCCCGAGCAGGCCCGGGGTGACCGGGTCACCGGCGCCGCCGACGTGTTCGCGTTCGGTGCCGTGCTCGTCGCGGCGGCCGGAGGCAGTGCGTTCGGGGCCGGAACGCCCATGGGGTTGATGTACCGGGCGGTGCACGAACCGGCGGACCTCTCCGCGCTGCCGGAAGGGCTACGGGTGCTGGTCGCCGCCTGCCTGGCCAAGGATCCGGCTGACCGTCCCGCGCCCGAGACGCTCCTGGCCTCGCTGGGGCCGGACCCGGAGCCCGTACCGGACACGAACACCGTGGCGCTCGCCGCCCCTGAGCGGCCGCGCGCCGTGCCACCGGTTCCGGCCCTGGCACCCGACGTTCCCGGCCGCGGCGACGAACCTCTTCGGCCCGCCGCGTCGCGCAAGCCCCGCGTGATCACCCTGCTGATCGTGGCAGCGGCCGTGGCGAGCGCGCTTGCGGGCGGTCTGTTCGCCCTCAGGGGGCAAGGGGACGACAAGAAGAGCGGCAGCCCTCCCGCCACCGCCTCGGATTCCCGGCGGACCACCCCGCGGGCGTCCGCTCCGCCGTCCGAGCCCTCGTCGCCCCGCCCGGGGGCAGTACCCAAGGACCGGGTCACTGTCGTGGTGAGCGCCGACAGCGAGGAGAGTTGGATCTCGGCGAAGGGCCACGACGGGCGGAGCCTGTTCGACGGAAGGCTGGAAAGCGGCGAGACCAAGGAATTCACCGACAAACGCCGCATCGAGCTGGTCCTCGGTGATGCCTCCGCGGTCCACCTCGTCGTCAACGGCAAGGAGATCCCGAACGAATTCACGCCGGGCCAGGTCGAGCGTCTTGTCTACGACCGAGGCGACTGAGCTCGACCGTTGATCCGTGCTGGTCGGGAGCTCGGCCTTGACCCCGACGGCGGCGGGCTGCATGCCTTCCGCGCCGACTCCGGGCGCCTCGGATCCCGGGAGCCCGAGCAGCTGCTCAGGACCTCGGCACCCGGTCCACAGGAAGGCCGCGAGGTTCCTTGATGCGCTTCATGATGATCTGGGAGTTGACCTCGGTGACCCCGTCGAGGGTCGTGAGCCGCTCGATCCACAGGCGTTCGTAGGCGGCCAGGTCGGCGACCGCGATGCGCAGGAGACAGCCGGGGCTGCCGAAGAGGCGGTACGCCTCGATGACGTCGGGGATGTCCTGGAGGGCGGCTTCGAACGCCTCGACCGTCTCCCGGTCCCGGCGGACCTCGATGGAGACCAGGACCTCGAAGCCGCGGCCGACCGCCTCCGGGTCGACGACCGCGCGGTAACCCTGGATCACGCCGTCCTGCTCCAGCTGCCGCACCCGCCGCATGCAGGGCGACGCGCTGAGGCCGATGCGCTGGGCCAGCTCCTGGTTGCTGAGGCGGCCGTCCTGCTGGAGCTCGCGCAAGATGTCGAGGTCGATTCGGTCCATGACGCAATTCTGCACTACTGGAAGCGGCACCTACGGGTTGATATCGCAATCGGATTGCGCGGTCGCTCGCCTATTATTGCGGCGTGACTGTCCGTGAACCTCGGGCCGTCGATCGATGCGGCCGCGCGGCACCACGAGGGGCGCCGACCGCACTCCCGACTCATGGAGAGGCAGGCCCGCGCCGATGACGCAGCTGGCATCCCCGACGGCCCCGCGGCGGGTCGTCGTCATCAGCACCGGTGGGACCATCGCCAGCCGCTGGCAGGGCGCCGGGTACGCGGCCGACGCCTCCGGCGGCGAGGTCCTGGCCCAGGCCGCCGTGCCGGACGGCGTCACGGTCGAGGTCGTCGACCTGTTCAACGTGAACAGCTCCAGCATGACCTCCGCCCGGCAGCTCACGTTGCTGCGCGCGGTGCGCGAGGCGCTCTCCGACCCCGGCGTCGCCGGGGTCGTCGTCACGCACGGCACCGACACCCTGGAGGAGTCGGCCTTCTTCGTCGATCTGCACCACGACGACCCGCGCCCGGTCGTCTTCACCGGCGCGCAGCGCCCGCTGGGCGCCGCCGACGGCGACGGGCCGGGCAATGTGTACGACTCCCTGCAAGTCGCCGCGACCGTACGGGACATGGGGGTCCTGGTCGTCTTCGACGGCACGATGCACGCGGCGCGCGGCACCGTGAAGACCCGCACCCTGGCCGCGCACCCGTTCGCCGACCCGTCCGGGCAGGCCGTGGGGCGGCTCGGTTTCGGGCGTGTGGACGTCGACCGGCGCCCCGAGCGGCCCGAGCCGCTGCCGCTGCCCGCGCCCGTGGGCTCGGACCCGCTGCCCCGCGTCGACATCGTGATGCACCACTGCGACGCCGATCCGCTGCTCCTGGACGCCGCGGTCGCCGCCGGGGCGCGGGGCATCGTGCTCGTCGCCACCGGAGCGGGCAACGCGACACCGCGGTTCGCCGAAGCCGTCGCGGCGGCCGTGGACCGCGGCGTCCTGGTGGCCCTCACCACCCGGGTGCACTCCGGCCCGGTCGCCGAGATCTACACCGGCGGCGGCGCGGTCGACCTGGTCGCCGCGGGCGCCGTCCTCACCGGCACCCTCCGCGCCGGGCAGGCGCGCATCGCCGTGCTCGCCGCGCTGCTCGCGGACGCCGCACCCCAGCGGCGGGGCGCGCTGCTGCGACAGCTCCTGGGCACTCCGGACGACGGCGAAGGCCGGGCGTCGGCCTCGGCCGCCTGACGCGCGTACCCGCGCCCGTCCCTCTCCCTCCGCTCTCGCACGCGTTCCCGCACCACCCCTCGTACAACAGGACACAAAGGACCACCCCATGACCGCCCCCGCCCGGCCCGCCGCCGAAGCCGCATCCGACCGTCCGATCGGCGCGGTCGCCACGAACACCCCGGCCGGGCCCCCGCGCACCCGCCGCGAGCACGACCTGCTGGGTGAGCGCGACGTGCCCGCGGACGTGTACTGGGGCATCCACTCGCTGCGCGCCACGGAGAACTTCCCCGTCACGGGCGTCCCGATCTCCGTGTACCCGCAGCTCGTCGACGCGCTCGCCGCCGTCAAGGAGGCCGCGGCGCGGGCCAATGAGGAGCTGGGCCTGCTGTCCGCCGACAAGACCCGCGCCATCGTGGCCGCCTGTGGGGAGATCCGGGCGGGGCACCTGCACGACCAGTTCGTCGTGGACGTCATCCAGGGCGGCGCCGGGACCTCCACGAACATGAACGTCAACGAGGTCGTCGCCAACCGCGGCCTCGAACTCCTCGGCCACGCCAAGGGCGAGTACGCCCATCTGCACCCCAACGAGGACGTCAACCTCAGCCAGTCCACCAACGACGCCTACCCGACCTCCCTGCGCATCGCGACGATCACGGCGGTGCACGGGCTGCTCCAGGCCATGGCCGTGCTCCAGGACGCGTTCGCCGCCAAGGCCGTGGAGTTCAGGGACGTCCTGAAGATGGGCCGCACCCAGCTCCAGGACGCCGTGCCGATGACCCTCGGCCAGGAGTTCTCCACGTACGCGGTCATGCTGGAGGAGGACCGGGGCCGTCTGTCCGAGGCCGTTGAGCTGATGCACGAGATCAACCTCGGCGCCACCGCCATCGGCACCGGCCTCAACACCCCGCCGGGCTACGCCGAGACGGCCCGCCGGTATCTGTGCGAGATCACCGGACTGCCCCTGGTGACGTCCGCGAACCTGATCGAGGCGACCCAGGACTGCGGCGCGTTCGTGCAGCTCTCCGGCGTCCTCAAGCGGATCGCGGTGAAGCTCTCCAAGACCTGCAACGACCTGCGGCTGCTGTCCTCGGGGCCGCGCGCGGGGCTCAACGAGATCAATCTGCCCCCGGTCCAGGCCGGTTCGAGCATCATGCCGGGCAAGGTGAACCCGGTGATCCCCGAGGTCGTCAACCAGGTCGCCTTCGAGGTCATCGGCAACGACCTCACCGTCACGATGGCCGCGGAGGCCGGTCAGCTCCAGCTCAACGCCTTCGAGCCGGTCATCCTGCACGCCCTGTCCAAGAGCATCACGTCCCTGCGGGCGGCCTGTCTGACCCTCGCCGAGCGCTGTGTCGCGGGTCCTGACGGCGGCATCACCGCCAACACCGAAGCACTGCGCGCCTCGGTGGAGAACTCCATCGGCCTGGTCACCGCGCTCAATCCGCACATCGGCTACACCGCGGCCACCGCCATCGCCCAGGAGGCCCTGCGGACCGGTCGCGGCGTCGCCGAACTCACCCTGGAGAAGGGCCTGCTGCCCGCCGAGCGGCTGGCCGAGCTGCTCACCCCCGAACGCCTCGCGGGCGCCTGTGACCAGCGCGTTCGCTGGTCCTAGTGCTTTCGGCCGAGCTCGGCCGCGACCCCGGACGGAGTCCGCGAGAGCCGCGCTGAACTAGCGTGGCGATCATGAGCGACGGGCAGCGGGGAGCGGATGGCCGGGACGGGCGGGGCACGCCCGGCACGGCCGCGGACCGCGCCCTCGGCGTGGTCCGCGGCTACGCGGCGGGCGACGCCGCCGCCGTGGCCGGAGCCCTGGCCCGCGTCGGGGAGGCCGAACGGCAGCAGACGTACGCGGTGCTCGGCGGGCTGCTGCGGTCCACGCTGGCCCTCGTCGCGCTGACGGGCCGGGAGCTGCGGACCGGGGAAGTGGTGCGGCTCGCCGACGAGGTGGCCGCCGCCGCGCCCACCGTCTACGAGTTCACCGTGACACAGGCGGTCCGCGCCTGGGCGCGCGGCGACCTGGAAGGGTTCCGCGGCGCCCACGCCGCCGACCCGCTCGGCGAGATCCACGTCACCGCCGTCCTCGTCGTGCTCCTCGGTCTCGCCCTCTGGGGCCGCGAGACCTTCCTGGACACGTTGCGGGCCTACGAAGACGTCGCGCGGACCCTGGCCGTGCCGCCGGACGCCTGACCCGTCGCTCTCCCGAACCCTCGCCGGCTGCGTCGTCGATGCCCATCCCTGGCGGAGCCGGCGAGTCCTCCACACCTCCCGGGGCAGGTGCGGTGTGCCTCCCGGCCGTCGACGAAAGCCTCCCGTACCGTCGGGAACCAGCCATCCTCACGCTCGGATGGAACCATCAACGTCCGTTCTGCGTAGCAGAGTTGACGGCTGGCGAACACCCCACGGCCCCCGTCCGCCCCACACGTTGACGTTCCTCGCGGTGTCCCTCACGTCACACGCGTCACGTGCGGCTCGGTAGTCCCGCGCAACCTGACGGAACTCACGGCTCCCCTTGGCGTACGGGCCGATGCGCCCCCTGCGTGCCCCTCCACGGTGCTTTTCAGTCAGCGACCCCGGCGTCTTGTAGCGCGCTCCGGAGGCTGGCTACGATCCCGCTCTCGTTTCACTTTCTGCACATCTCTACACAGGCAATTCACAGTTGTGAGGGGGTTGCGTGGAGCCACAGACGGAGGCGGACACACCGGACCGCCACGGTGACGTATCGCGGCCCCGGCCGCCCCAGGACCCCCGCGCTTCCGCCGGTTCGCTCTCCGCCCGCGACTTCCGCCTCTTCTGGTGGGCCAACGCCGCCGACGCCCTCGGCACCCAGGCCTCCGGCGTCGTCCTGCCGCTGCTGCTCCTCGCGCTCGGCCACTCCGCGCAGACGGCCGGGCTCGTGGCCGGGTTGTCGCTGGCCGCCGGGATCCTGCTCGGGCCGCTCGCCGCGGTCCCCGCCGACCGGGGCGCCCGTAAGACGATCATGTTCTGGTCCGCCGCCGTCTCCGCGCTCGCCATGGGGTCCGTCGCCCTGACGCTCGCGCTCGGGCACCTCACGCTCGCCCACCTCCTCGGCGCCGTCCTGGTCGAGCGGTTCGCCACCGCCTGTCACGAGGCGGCCTCGCGCGGCACCGTCGCCCTGGTCTGCCCGCCCGACGAACAGCCCCGCGCGGTCGCCCGGCTCGCCGCCGCCGACCAGGGCGCGCTGATCCTCGGCCCGGCCCTCGGCGGCGCCGCCTACCAGCTCGCGCGCGCCCTGCCCTTCCTGGCCGACGCGGTCTCCTACGCCGTCGCCGCCAGCTGCGTACGAGCGATGCGCACCGACCTGAAGGCCCCGGCGGAGCCCTCGGGCGACAGCCTGTTCCGCGAGGCCGCGGCGGGCCTTCGCCTGGTGCGGCGACAGCCGCTGCTGCGCCTGGTCCTGGTCTGGATCGCCCTCGTCAACGGCGTCGCCGTCGCGCTCTACTACGCCGCCGTCTTCGCCCTGGAGCGCTCCGGCACGGGGGCGCTTCCGCTCGGCGTCGTGCTCGCGGTCTCCGGCGGCGCGGGGCTCGCCGGTTCGCTCGCCGCGCCGAAGGTCGCGGTCCGCGTCGGCGCCGCCCGGCTCGTCACCGCTGTGACCTGGCTGCTCGTCCCGCTCACCGCGGCGCTCGCCACCGCCACCGGACCGTGGGCGTACGGCGCGCTGCTCGGCGCGGTCTGCCTGGTCATCCCGCTGGCCGCCGTGGTCCTCCAGGCGCGGGTGCTCCTCGTCGCCGAGCCCGCCGTGCAGGCCCGCGTCGGCGCGGTCCTCGGCACCGCGTCCGGCGGAGCAGCGGCCCTCGCCCCGGTCCTCGCGGGCCTGTTCGCCGACCGGGTGGACACCGCGGCGCCCGCCCTCGGCTGCGCCGCCCTGCTCGCCCTCCTCGCCGTGCACACCACCCGCCGGGCCGCCCTCACGGAGGCCGCCGCGTGAGCCGCTTCCAGGTCTACCGGGCCGCGCTGCCCGAGGTGTGCGCCGCCGACCCGCGCCGGATGGTCTTCACCGCCGACGCCGACGGCCGCTGCGAGGTCTTCACCTGGGACGCCGCCGCCCGCCGGGCCCGGCAGGTCACCGACAGGCCGGGCGGCACCCTGCACGGCGCGATCGACCGGGACGCCCGCGTCTGGTGGTTCGCCGAGGACGCCAGGGGTGTCGGCCACTGGCGGTTCCAGCCCTTCACCGGCGGCCCCGACCGGCCCGGACTCGCGGGCGTCCCGGACGGCACCGCGCGCGGCCTCGCCGTCACCGGCGGTGCCATCGCCGCCGTCGGTGTCGGCCTGGACGACGGCACCGCCGTCCACATCGGGTCCCGGGGCGGCCCCGGCCGCGAGGTGACGCGCGTCGAGGGGCCCGCCGCGCTCGCCGGACTCACCCCGGCGGGCGACCTGCTGGCCCTCACGCGCGGTGCCGACTCGCCCCGCGCCGTCACGGTCCTCACCCCCGAAGGCACCGACGCCGCGGTCCTGCCCGGCGACGGCGCGCACGGCAGGCTGTGGGCCCTCGGCTTCGCACCGGCGGGACCGGACGCCACCCTGCTCCTCGTCCGCGAGCGCGACGACCGCTATCTGCTGGAGACCTGGACCCCCGCCACCGGCACCGTGACGCACGACTGGTGCGCCTTCGACACCCAGATCACCGCCCGCTGGTACCCCGACGGCCTGTCCGTCCTCATCCGCCAGGACCGCCACGGACGCTCCCTGCTGTACCGCGCCCACCTCGAACGGCGCGCCCTCGACGTGGTCCCCGCGCCGTCCGGCACCCTCCTGGACGCCGCCCCGCACCCCGGCGGCGACCTGCACACCCTCTGGACCGACACGGCCCACCCGCCGCGGATGGCCTCCACCGCCGGCACGCCGCTGCCGCCCCTCGGCACCGTCGAGGGCCGCGTCCCCGGCACCCTGCGCGACATCCGCACCCCCGGCCCCGACGGCCCGGTGCACACCCTGCTCAGCCTCCCCGAGGACGGCCCCGGGCCCCACCCCGCCGTCTTCCTGGTGCACGGCGGCCCCGCCGATCACGACCGCGACGCCTACGACGGCACCGTGCACTCCCTGGTCGCCTCCGGATTCGCCGTCGCCCGGGTCAACTACCGCGGCTCCACCGGCTACGGCCCCCGCTGGCAGCGCGCCTTCGGCGAAGGCGTCGGCCACACCCAGGTCGAGGACCTCACCGCCGTGCGGGCCGACCTCGTCGCGCGCGGCCTGATCCGCCCCGACGCGACCGGCCTCTGGGGCACCTCCTGGGGCGGCTACCTCGTCCTGCTCGCCCTCGGCACCCGGCCCGGCCTGTGGCGGGCGGGCGTCGCCGTGAAGCCGGTGGCCGACTACGCCGCCGCCCACGCCTCGGCCACCCCGGCCCTGCGCGCCCTGGACGAGCGGCTGTTCGGCGGCACCCCCGAGGAAGTACCCGCACGCTACGCGCACAGCTCCCCGATCCGGTACGCCGTCCACGTACAGGATCCGCTCCTGGTCGTCGCCGCCACGCACGACACCAAATGCCCCGCCGCACAGGTCCGTTCCTACCTCGGCGTCCTCCACGCCATCGGCGCCCGGCACGAGTCCCTCTGGCTGGACTCCGGGCACGACGGCTACGACGGCGGCGACCACGTGGCCGTGCTGCGCCGCGCGGTGCTCTTCCTCGACCGGGAGCTCCGCGGCACCACCCCACCCAGACGCCCCCCTCCGCCCGGAAGGGGGTCAGCGCACCGCACCGCCCATCAGTGAGAGGAGAGAGCCATGCAGAAGGACGTCATCCACAACGACCCGCTCGCGGAGGACGAGACGAACCGGAAGCCGAGCATCGGCATCACGGTCACCGTCCCGTTCCGCAACGCCGAGGACGGCGACGAGAGCGTCGAGGACTGATCCCGAACCGGCCGGCCCCCGGGAGCACCCCCCGGGGGCCGGTCGGCCCCACCATCGGAGGAGCGCCCATGCGCGTACTGCTGGTCAACATGCCCTGGTCGCCCATCGACCTTCCGTCGCTCGCCCTGGGCATCCTCAAACGGAGCGTGGACGAGCGCGTCCCCGGCGCCACCGCCGAGGTGCTGCACGCCAATCTCGCCTTCACCGACTGGATCACCGAGCGCACCGAGTTCACCGGTGACGACTACGAGTACTACGCCCTCTCCTCGTACTTCATGGGCTGCGGCGACTGGGTCTTCTCCTCCGCCCTGTACGACGACCCGCAGTGGCGCGACGAGGAGTTCACCGCCACCATGACCGGCAAGCTCAAGGCCGCGCGGATGAAGATGACGCGCGAACTGCACCGCGTCGTCCCCGAGTTCGTCGAGATGATCGCCCAGCAGATCGTGGCGAAGGAGCCCGACGTCGTCGGCTTCACCTCCACCTTCCAGCAGAACACCGCCGCGCTCGCCGCCGCCCGCCGGGTCAAGGAACTCGCCCCGCACGTCGTGACCGTCATGGGCGGCGCCAACTGCGACGGCGAGCAGGGCGCCGCCGTGCACCGCAACTTCGCCTTCGTCGACTACGTCGTCCGCGGCGAGGGCGAGGGCGCCTTCCCGCAGCTGCTCACCGCCCTCAAGGAGAAGGCCGCGGTCGACGACGTGCCGGGCCTGTGCCGCCGCGACGCGTCGGGCACGAGCATCGCCAACCCGATGGCCACCCGGCCGCTGCCGCCCGCGGCCATCCTGCCGCCCGACTACAGCGGCTACTTCGAGCGCCTCGCCGCCTCGGTGGCCCGCAACTGGGTGGAGCCCAAACTCGTCGTCGAGGGGGCCCGCGGCTGCTGGTGGGGCGAGAAGCACCACTGCACCTTCTGCGGGCTCAACGGCTCGTTCATGGAGTTCCGTTCCAAGAGCCCGGACACCTTCTACGAAGAGATCATGGAGCTGGCCCGCCGCCACCGGGTCCTCGACATGTACGTCGTCGACAACATCCTCGACATGCGCTATCTGACCTCCGTCCTGCCCCGCATCATCGACAGCGGCTACGACCTGCGCCTGCACATCGAGATCAAGGCCAACATGAAGCGCAGCCAGCTGCGCACCCTCGCCGACGCCGGACTCATCTACGTCCAGCCGGGCATCGAGAGCCTCAACAGCCGCGTCCTCGACCTGATGGACAAGGGCGTCAGCGGCTGCCAGAACGTCCGGATGCTCCGCGACGGCGCCGAGACCGGCCTGTCCGTCGCCTGGAACTACCTGCACGGCTTCCCCGGCGAGAGCGCCGAGGACTACGACCCGGTCGTCGCGCAGATCCCCGCCCTGGAACACCTCGACCCGCCGGTCGACCTCTCCGCCCGCATCGCCATCGAGCGCTTCAGCCCCTACTTCGAGCGGCCCGAACTCGGCTTCACCGGACTGCGTCCCGAGGCGCACTACCGCTTCACCTACGACCTGCCCGAAGAAGAGCTGTACGGCATGGCGTACGTCTTCGAGGCCCCGGCCCGCGGCATCGGCGAGGAGACCGTGGGCGCCCTCAACGCGGCCCTCGGCGACTGGAAGAAGCACCACACGGACGCCCGCCTCACCCACGACGACCACGGCGACCGCATCGTCCTGGTCAGCCGCAGGCGCACCTTCGCCTGGCGCGCCATGGAGCTGAGCGATCCCCTGGAACTGGCCGTCTTCCGCCTCCTCGACCAGCCGCACACCCTCCAGGCCCTCACCCGCAAGGCCGCCGCCCGCGTGCCCCGAGCCGGCGTCGACGAGGAGCGGCTGCAGCGGCTGCTCGACTCCTGGCTCGCCCTCGGCATCGTCTTCGCGGACGCGGGACAGTACGTCCACATCGCCCCGGCCGCGGTCAACGAGGACCTGCTGCGCCTCGACTTCATGCGGCACGTCCACGCGGAGGACGGCGCGGCCGCGTCCGAAGCCGTCCCCGAGCCGGCCTGACCCGCCCGAACGACCGACCAGGAGGAGCCCGATGACCGCCACCCTCACCTCGCCCACGCTCCTGGCCTGGCGCGACTACGACCCGGACGCGTGTGCGCTGCCCGGCATGTTCCTGGGCGAGGTGCCGCTGCCGGGCCCGGCCCGCGGCGAGGCGGCGCGCCTGTGGGAGCTGGGCGCGCGCCGGGTGCGCCTGCCCGCCCCCGTCGACCTGACCGCCGCCACCGACCCGGCAGCCGCCCTGCACCGGCTCAGCCTCGTCCGGGACCTGACCGCGCGCGCCGTCATGGTGGAGTGGGAGCTGCTCCTCGACCCGGACGCGGGGGACAGCTGGCGAGTGCTCAGCCACCTCCAGCCGCCCGCGGCCCTGCACGGCCCCACCGACGCCGAGGCGTCCCTCCGCACCTGGCGGCGCGGCCACTACCTGTGCAAATGCCTGTGGCGCAAGGGGCCCGGCTTCATCCAGATCCGCGACCGGCGCTGGGGCGAGCTGCGCCGCTTCACCGCCGACGAGCCCGAGTACGCGACGGCCATCGACCTCCTCGACCACGGCGCGCCCGCCGACAGCGTCCCGCAGGAGGCCCTGGACGACTTCCGGGGCGAGAAGCTCGTCCTGGACGTCGGCCCGTACGCCTGGTGGATCCCCTACCGCGTGAGCCGCTGGCTGCAGCAGTCGATCGCGATCTGAACGAGGGCGGGTGAGGGGCCGCGCCGCAATATTCGGTCGACGGCCCCGAGCCCGCGGTGCGAACATCGCCGCAGCAGCCCACGAGATCAAGGAGACGGCGATGCGCGGAACGTCCATGTCCCAGACGAAAGGAACAGTCATCAACCTGAAGGACATGACGCTCTGTGCGCACCACGCACCGCACGCTGAACCTGGGGATCCTGGCGCATGTTGACGCCGGCAAGACGAGCCTGACCGAGCGGCTCCTGTACGAGGCCGGGGTGATCGACGCCATCGGCAGCGTCGACGCGGGCAGCACCCACACCGACTCCCTCGACCTGGAGCGCCGCCGCGGCATCACCATCAAGTCGGCGGTGGTGAACTTCCGCCTTGGCGGCGGCGGTTCGGCCGTCTCGGTGAACCTCATCGACACACCCGGCCACCCCGACTTCATCGCCGAGGTGGAGCGGGTCCTCGGCGTCCTCGACGGCGCCGTGCTCGTCGTCTCCGCCGTGGAGGGCGTACAGCCGCAGACGCGCGTCCTGATGCGGACGCTGAAGCGGCTCGGCATCCCCACCCTGATCTTCATCAACAAGGCCGACCGGCGCGGCGCCGACGACACGCGCGTCCGGCGCGAGGCCGAGCGCAGGCTCGGCGTGCCCACCCTCGCGATGGGGCGGGTCACCGCGGGCCTCGGCACGCCCACGGCCCGCGTCACGGCCTTCACCGAGGACGACGGCCCCTTCGCCCGCGGACTCCTCGACGTCCTGACCGCCCAGGACGACGCCCTGCTCGCCGCGTACGTGACGGACGAGGCCTCCGTCCCGTACGAGCGCCTGCACGACGCCCTCGTGACACAGACCCGCAAGGGCCGGGTGCATCCGGTGTACGTCGGCTCGGCGATCACCGGCGCGGGCATCCAGGAACTCGTCCGGGGCATCGAGGAACTGCTGCCCGCCGAGCATGCTGACGCCGAAGGGCCGCTGTCGGGGCGGGTGTTCAAGGTGGAGCGCGGCGCGGGTGGCGAGAAGGTCGCGTACGCCCGGCTGTTCTCCGGGCGGCTCGCGGCCCGCGAGCGCGTCGCGGTCGGCGCCGCCACGGCCAAGGTCACGGACCTGGCCGTCTTCGACCGGGGCGTGCTGGAGCGCCGCGCCTCGGCGGGCGCAGGGGAGATCGCCACGCTGCGCGGGCTCGCGGCGGTCCGCATCGGGGACGTCATCGGCACGCCGCCGGTCGGTCGCCCCTACGACCACGTCTTCGCGCCGCCCTCCCTCGAAACCGTCGTGGTGCCCGCCGACCCGGCCGACCTGGGCGCGCTGCACCTCGCCCTGACCCGGCTCGCCGAACAGGACCCGCTGATCGGACTGCGCCAGGACCGGGGCGGGCAGGAGCTGTCCGTCTCCCTCTACGGCGAGGTGCAGAAGGAGGTCCTCGCGGCGAGCCTGGCCGAACAGCACCTGGCGGTCGGCTTCCGGCGGACGACGCCGATCTGCGTCGAGCGCGTCACCGGCACGGGCGCGGCCCACGAGGCCCTCGGCGAGGAGGGCAATCCCTACCGGGCGACGGTGGGGCTGCGGGTGGAGCCGGGGTCGGCCGGTGGCGGTGTCACCTTCCGTCTCGGGGTCGAACTGGGTTCGCTGCCCCTCGCCTACATGCGGGCCGTGGAGGAGACCGTCCACGCCACGCTGGAGCAGGGGGTGTACGGCTGGCGGGTGCCCGACTGCGCGGTCACGATGACCCACTCGGGCTTCTGCAGCATCACGAGCACGGCGGGCGCGTTCCGCGGGCTGACGCCGCTGGTCCTGATGGCGGCGCTGCGCCGGGCCGGGACGGTCGTGCACGAGCCGATGCACCGCTTCGTCCTGGAGGTGCCGCAGGACGCGTTCGCGCCGGTGGCGCTCGCCCTGGCCCGCCATCGCGCCCTGCCGGGAACGCCGACGGCACGCGGTGACGCGTTCGTCGTCGAGGGCCACCTGCCCGCCGACAGCGTGCACGGCCTGGAGCGGGAGCTGCCCGAACTCACCGGCGGCGAGGGCGTCCTGGAGACGTCCTTCGGCCACTACCGCGCGGCGACCAGCCCGCGGTCCAGGCCCAGGACCGACCACAACCCGCTGCACCGGGAGGAGTACTTGCTGCACGCGCACCGGCGGATGTGAGCGACGCCGGGAGCCCCACCCGCCGAAGACGGGTGGGGCTCCCGGGCCACGGAGCTGTCAGGCGGCGACCAGGCCGGTCTTGTGGGCTCCCGCGTTGCTGAAGCGGAGCCAGAACTCGACGCCGTCCTTGAAGTCGGTGCCGAGGATCTTCCAGCTGCCGCCAGGCACGTTGACCTCGCGCTTGCAGACCACCTGTTCCGGGTCGTGGTTCTTCAGGTAGCACAGCTTGAGCACCGTGCCGTTGCTCGGCTTGACCTGGATGTCCGCGCACCGGGTGGTGGTGCGGTAGTACGCCGCGCCGGGCGGGGCGTCGATCTCCCCGGGGACCTTGTCGTACTTCCAGGCGCCGCCGAGGCAGGAGGCGGCAGGTGCCCGGTGCTCCGGCGTCGCGACGGCCGCCGGGGTGATGAGGCCCGCGCCCAGCGCGATGAGGCCGGTGACGAGCGCGAGGCGCTTCTTGGTTCGCATGATGTCCCCTCGGTGTTCTGCCGATCTGGCACACACAGGCCCCAGTGGGTCTGTGTGCGGCAGTCCACCGCCCGCGGAATTGTCCGGCAGCCCCCTCACGTCCTGCCGGACAAAAGCGGTGGGGCCAAGGGGGAGGCTCTGCTTACGCTTCGCCGTTCCTGCGGCCGGTCAGGGAGCCGAAGTCCAGCATGGCGTCGGCTTCGCGCTGGGTCTCCTCGGCGGTGCGGGCGGCGATGGCGACCACGTCACCCCGTTCGGCTATCAGCAGGTCGTAGATGGGCGCGGTGGTCTCTGGAGCATGCACGTCTTGTGGTCCGTTTCTACTGGTCGTCGCGGCCATCACCCTACTGGGCGCCTCCGGCGGCGGGAGGCGGAGGGGGTGACCCGTTCGGCCTGGTCAGGGGGTGGCGTGCAGGAGCACCAGCGATCCGTCGTAGGTCGGGCGGCCGTGCAGCCGGCCGAAGGCTTCGTCCCACGCGCCCGACGTTGAGGACGCTGCGCGCGTCGCCGAGGGCTTGGGCGATGACCCGGGCGATGCGCTCGTCGGGGCGGCGGAAGGTGGCGCGGCCGGGGCCGGAGGTGCCATGGCTTCAGGCCGCAGTGACGGGGTGTCGCTGCGGCCTGTCCTCGGGGGAGGAGATCAAGGAGGGTCAGGAGGTGGTGAATGCGGCGGCGCGGTCGGCGGCCCAGGTGGTGAAGGGGCGGGCGGGGTGGCCGGTGAGGTGCTCGACCGTGTCCGTGAGGTGCGCGGGCTTGCCGTCCTGGGACGCCCACCAGTTCAGCAGGGCGTCGGCGTACACGGCGGGGATGTAGTCGGCCGTCTCCCGCTTCCACTCCTCGCGCGTGGCGTGGCGGACCGGGATCGGACGGCCGATGACGGCGGCGAGCTGCTCGATCTGCTCGGTGAAGGTGAGGGACGCGGGGCCGGTGAGGGTGAACAGGCCGCCGCGGTGGCGGGGGTCGGTCAGCGCGGCGTGCGCGGCCTCGGCGACGTCGTACTCGTGGATGGGGTCGTGGTGGGCGTGGGGGTAGGGCAGGCTGACGGGCTTGCCGGACTTGATGGACCAGGCCCAGCCGCCCGCGTTGGCGGCGAAGGAGCCGGGCCGCAGGATCGTGGTGGTGATCGGCGAGGCCAGCAGGGCCTGTTCGACGTCGAGGTGGGACTTGGCGAGCGGGTCGCCCGCGGGGTCGGGGCCGAGGACGCTGGCGGAGGAGAGCAGGACGACGTGGGTGACGCCCGCGCGGTGGGCCAGGTCGGCGAAGTCGGTGACGTGGTCGGCGGTGGCGTAGAGGAAGACGGTGGTGACGCCCTCCAGGGCGGCGGGGAAGGTGACCGGGTCGGTGAGGTCCAGGCGGACCGTCTCCACTCCGGCGGGCGGGGCGAGGTCCTCGGGGCGGGCGGAGCCGACGCGGACGGGCAGGCCGTCGCGGTGGAGCAGGGTGGTCAGGTGGGTGGCGACCGCGCCGCGGCCCCCGGTGATCAGGAACATGGTTCTGCTTTCTTCGTACGGGTTCGTGTGCTGGGTCGGGAGTGTGCGGGGTGGGCGGTGCGCGGCAGCGAGTAGCCGAGGCCCACCTGGAGGAACGGGGGGACGGTGTAGAGCAGTCCGGCGACGACCGGGAGCACGCCAAGGGCGGAGGCGTAGGAGGCGCCGGGCCACTGGGCCAGGGACAGCCCGCTGCCGAGTGAGGCGGTGATGGTGGGGGCGGCGAGCTGGGTGATGGTGGCGTTGATCAGGTCGAGCACCTCGGCCGCCAGGATCACGGCGAGGACCGCCCAGCGCCGGGCCGGGGGCAGGACCCCGGCCGGGACGGGCGGGCGGCGGTGGTCATCAGGAGTTTCCAGGGGTTTTCGGAGTTCTCGGGGGAGATTTCGCTGGCTTTCGGCAGACAAGGCGAACGAGGTTCGTCGCGAACAGCGTTCGCCCCGAACGTAGGTAACGAACGGCGTTCGTGTCAAACGGTGTTCGTTTCGGGCTAGGGTTTGCCCATGAGCACGCAGCCCGTCAGCCGCCGCGCGCGGCCCGCCAAGGCCCCCCTCAGCCGCGACGTCATCGTGCGCACGGGCCTGAAGATCCTCGACCGCGACGGCCTGGAGGCGCTGACCATGCGCCGCGTCGCCAAGGAGCTCGACACCGGCCCCGCCTCGCTCTACGTCTACGTCGCCCACCGCGACGACCTCATGGCCGCCATGCTCGACGAAGCCCTCGGGCAGGTCCGCCCGACCGGGGAAGGCACCTGGCGGGAACGGCTGCGGGCGCTGATCTCCGCGGCCGTCGAGGCGATGAGCCGCCACGAGGGCCTGGCCGCCGTCGCCCTCGGCGCCATCCCCACCGGCGACAACGCCCTGCTGGTCCTCGACCGCATGCTCGCCCTCCTGAAGGACGGCGGCCTCGACGACGACGCCGCCGCCTGGGCCGTCGACCTCCTCTGGCTCCACACCGCCGCGGCCGCCACCGAGCAGAGCGCGTACACCACCAAGGGCTCCGACGAGGAGTCCACCATCGCCGCGGCCGACCGCCGCTACGCCGCCCTGCCCGCCGACCGGTACCCGATGATCACCTCGCTGAGGCAGGCCCTGTTCTCGCCCGGCGACCGCGACACCTGGGCCCTGGAGGTCCTGATCAACGGCATCCTGCACACCCCCACCCGCTGAACCGCCGACCGCGACCTGACGACCGTCGATCCGGGCCCGTGAGAGTACGGGGGCAGGCCGTGCTCCCGACCGCGACGAGGCGGGGGAGTACCCCCGTTGCGACGGGAGCACCGGGATGCGGCGGGGACACACCGGGATGCGGCCCGGCAGCACGGGGATGCGAAGATCGGGCGCGTGAACAGTGATCCCACCGTGCTCGACAATCCCGTCGCCGAGTCGCTGCTCGGCACGCACGCGCATCTGGCCCGACGGCTCGGGCAGGCCGCCACGTACCTGCCGGAGGTCACGACCTTCTGCGCGCTGCCCACCGAGCCCGACCCGGAGGACTGGGCCGACCTGGCCCGGCTGCTCGGCAGCGACGGCTTCGCCGACATGTTCAGCAACGCGGCGCCCGCGCCCGCGGACTGGGAGCCGGTCTTCGTCCTGGAGGGGCGGCAGATGGTCTGGCCCGGCGGGCGCCCGCCCGGTGACCCGGCTCCCGCGACCGACGTCGTGATAGCGGAGCTGGGGCCGGACGACGTGCCGGACATGCTCGACCTCGTCAAGCGGACCGAACCGGGGCCGTTCTGGACCCGCACCGCCGAACTCGGCACCTACCTGGGGGTCCGTGTGGACGGAGTCCTGGTGGCGATGGCGGGCGAGCGGCTGCGGCCCCCGGGCTGGACCGAGATCAGCGCCGTGTGCACGGCTCCCGAGGCCCGCGGCCAGGGCCACGCGGCCCGCGTGGTGCGCGCGTTGGTCACCCACATCCTGGCCCGCGGCGACCAGCCGTTCCTGCACGTGGCGGAGGCGAACTCCGGCGCGATCGCCCTGTACGAGCGGCTCGGCTTCGAGACCCGCAGGCCCGTGACCTTCCAGGGCTTCCGCACCCCGTGACCCGGGGCCCGGGCGCGGCCCGTCGGCGCGCCGCCCCGTGGCGCCGTGCGTAGCCCCGCCCCGTAGGGGCACCCGCCGTGCACGTGACATCGCGTCACGGTGGCGCGAGACGGCAGGGGGGCGCATGCGGGACACGCGGGAGACACGGGGCGAGGCCGCAGAGGCACCGCCGTGGTGGGACGTCGCCTTCGACGCGCACGGCGACGCCGTGGACGAGCGGCAGGGAGACCGGGTGGCGGACGCGGCCCGCGAGGCCGACGTGCGCCACCTGGTCGTGCTCGCGCACACCGCCCACCACGAGCCCGAGCTCACCGGGCGGATCGACGCGCGCTGCCGCGCCCTGTTCGCACGGGCCGACGTCACGGACGGCGTGGGACTCGTGGGCGTGCGCTGGCCCAGCATGTGCTTCGCGCGGCCGGAGGACGGCCGCGCGGGGCGGCTCACCGACACCGACGTCACCGGGCTGCACCGCGTCTTCCCCGACGGCGGGGACACCCTCACCAAGCTCCTCGGGCTCCTCGACGAACGGCCCTTGAGGAACGGCGCCCTGGACGACGTGGGCATCGCCCTGCGCCGCCTCGTCGAACAGCCCCTGGACACCCCGCTGCACGCCTACGGCACCGACCTGGGCGCGAGCGTCCTGCCGCAGACCGACCCGGCCATGCTCATCGACAGCCCCACCCAGGTGTGCGAGGGCTTCGCCGAGGCGCTCGACGCGGCCCGTCAGGAGACCGAGCGGGTGGAGAACCGCAGCCTGGAGCGGTTCGAAGAAGCGCACACCGGCTCCGGCGCGCCCGACGTCTCCGAACACGGCACGCTCACCGAGTCCGGCACGGCCGGGCCGCGCCCTGCCGACGACCCCACCGAGCGCCTGTCCCGGCCCGAGTCCCTCGCGCCGAGCGAGCGCCCCCTGCGCGACCCGTACGCCGGACGCACGCTCGACCGGGTGTGGGACGGCGCCCACCAACTGCTGTGCCAGGTCACGTCGTACGCGATGCGCAGGCACGCCGGGTTCATCGGCGAGCACGCCCTCGCCCCGCTCCTGCGGACCCTCGGCGAGGGCCTGCCCGACACCCGGATCCACCTCGTCGGCCACGGTTCGGGCGCGCGTCTGGTGGCCTACGCCGTGCGGGGCCTCGGCCCGGACGAGCGGGTCGCCTCGCTGTGCCTGTTCCAGGCGGCCCTGTCGCACTTCGCGTTCGCCGAGCACCTGCCCCGACTGAGCGGCGGGGGAGCGCTTGCCGGCCTGGACGGACGCGTCACGGGACCCGTCGTGTGCTGCTACTCGCACCACGACCTGGAACTCGGCCTGTTCTTCCCGCTCGCCTGCCGCAGGATCGGCGACGGAGCCCTCCTCTCCGGCGCCGGCCGGACCTGGGGCGCACTCGGCTACGACGGGATCCAGGGCATCGACGGCAGCCCCGCGCTCACCCTCGCCGACGCGCTCACCGAGGGCGCGCTGCCGTCCTCGGGGTACGTCGGCGTCGACGCGTCCGAACGGATCCGCGCGGGCGGCCCGCCCCGGGGCGCGCACGACGACGTGTTCCACCAGGACCTCGTACGACTGGTCGGCGTGGCGGGCGGTATGGCCTAGCCGTTGGTGTAGACGTACCGCTGCCCCAGCGGCCAGCCCGCGCTGCGTCCGGCGTCCGTCACCAAGAGGTGCTGGTACTGCGGGACGGTGACCAGGTTCTGCGTCAGCGAGGGGCACAGCACCGCGCACCCGGCGGCGGTTTGCGTTCCCAGGCGCAGGCCGTTGCCGTCGAAGAAGACGTATTCCACGTCGTCCGCGGCCTGCGTGGTGTCGACGTGCACCGTGGCCGGAACCGGCGACGGCAGCCGGAACAGCACCCCGCCCACTCCGGCGGCACGCAGCTGCCGGGCGGCGATGCCCAGGGTGCTCCACCGCGGCTGCGGCGCGTCCACGTCGAGCAGGGCGATGCGCAGCGAGCCGAGACCGGGCCCCTGCAACACGGCCCGGGGCGCGCGGTCGAGGCGCGCGGCGGCGCCGGAGCCGTCCCCGGCGTCGTCCGCTGTGGACGACGGCGTAGGCGTACGGCTGGGAGTGGGCTCGTCGGGCGACGGGGACGCGGACGGCGACGAGCTGTCCGAGGGGGACGGCGACGTCGAGGGCGACGACGGTGACACGGGCGGCGGCGACACGATGAGGGTGCCGTTGACGCACTGGACGTTGTGGCCGTTGCAGGCGAGGTTGTTGCCGTTCTCGTTGCTCTGGCCCTGCGCGTCCCCTCGGTCGCCGCCGCAGCCGCTGAGGGGGACGAGCAGGCAGAGCAGCAGCACCGCCGAGGCGGTGCGGCGCGGTGCTCCCGTCATCCGCCGGAACTCCCTTGGGACGCGGGCCGGTTCGTGGCCGAGGTGCTCGATGTCGCTCCCGGGCCGCAGGCGACGTTCTGGCCGATGCACGCCTGGTTGTTGCCGTTCTCGTTGGTCTGGACGATCGTCCCCGGACCGCGCTGTTCGCCGCCGCCGTCCTGCCCCCGCACCGTGATGAACGCCGCCGCGATCATGCCGACCGCGCCGATCACCGCCGCGATCAGGCCCACCGCGCCCCTGCCCCCCATTGCGCCCCCTCGACCGGCGTGGACCGCGCGAGTGCCGGTGCGCCGGGAGGCCAGCGTAGGCGCGACGCCACGGTCGAAGGAGGCAGTGGCGACCGGGCTACGCCAGACGGCCCGGGCGTCGCGCCTGCGGCCGGGCGGGCCGGTCTACGCGTGGACCGGCGCGGGCGAAGACCCTCGACGCCCACGGTGCTCGCCGAGTTCAGCCGAGCGACCGTGTCACTCAACACAATCAAGCGACATGGTCAGATGACAAAGTCGTGTGTATCTTAATGATCAAGCGACTGCCGGTGCGGAACGAAAGGCCCCCTCATGACGCACGTGTCCACCCCCGACCTCACCTCCACGGCGACGGCCCAGGCGATCCCGGAGCGTCCCGCGCTCCCCCTGACCGGCCACGCCCTCGACATCCCGAGCGGAGCCGACGGCCTCGTCCATCTGATGAAGGAGGTCAAGGAGTTCGGCCCGGTGTTCCGCATCCGCGCCTTCGGCTCCGAGACCGTGATGGTCGGCGGCCTGGACCTGGTGGCCGAGCTGGCGGACGAGTCCCGGTTCCGCAAGAACGTGCACGGCGACCTCGTCGAGATCAGGCAGATCGCCGGGGACGGCCTCTTCACGGCCTTCCACCACGAGGCCAACTGGCAGAAGGCGCACGACATTTTGATGCCCGCCTTCTCCCTCGGGGCCATGCGCGGCTACCACGCGACGATGCTGGACGTCGCCCGGTCGCTGATCGCCAAGTGGGACCGGGCGGTCGGCGAGGGTCCGGTGGACGTGCCCGAGGACATGACCCGGCTGACCTTCGACACCATCGGACTCTGCGGATTCGGCTACGACTTCGAGTCGTTCCGGCGCGACGACGCGCATCCCTTCGTCGACGCGATGAGCAGGGCGCTCGCCCACACCCAGACCAAGGGCGAGTCGATCCCGGGCACGGAGGTGTTCCGCTGGCGGCAGACCGAGCAGTTCCGCAAGGACGCCGCGCTGATGACGGAGCTCGTCGACGAGGTGATCCGGCAGCGCAGGGTATCGGGGGACACCAGCACCGACGACCTCCTGGGCCGCATGCTCCACACCCGTGACGCGCGGACCGGCGAGCCCCTGGACGACGTGAACATCCGCAACCAGGTGATCACGTTCCTCATCGCCGGACACGAGACCACCAGCGGGGCCCTGTCGTTCGCCCTCTACTACCTGACCAAGCACCCCGAAGTCCTGGCCCGCGCGCAGGCGGAGGTGGACGCCCTGTGGGGCGACACGGACGCGCCCGCGCCCGAGTACGGCGACATCGGCAAGCTCGGCTACGTCCGCCAGGTGCTCAACGAGAGCCTGCGGCTGTGGCCGACCGCGCCCGCCTTCGCCATGGAGCCGATCGAGGACACCGTCATCGGCGGCACGTACGCCGTGCGCAAGGGCGAGACCCTGATGGTGCTCACCCCGGCCCTGCACCGCGACCCCGCCTGGGGCGAGAACGTCGACCTCTTCGACCCCGACCGGTTCACGCCCGAGCGCGAGGCGGCACGCCCGGTCCACCTCTTCAAGCCGTTCGGCAGCGGGGAACGCGCCTGCATCGGCCGCCAGTTCGCCCTGCACGAGGCCACCCTGCTCCTCGGCCTCCTGGTCCACCGCTACCGGCTGCTCGACCACAGCGACTACCAGCTGGAGATCAAGCAGACCCTCACCCTCAAGCCCGACGCGTTCACTCTCCGGCTCGCCCGGCGCACCAGCGACGAGCGGCGCCTGCCCACCGCCGCGAGCAGCGCGCCCGTGGGCGAGGACCGGCCCGAGGCCCGCCGCGCCACCGCGACCGCGCTGACCCTGCTGCACGGCTCCAACTTGGGCACCTGCGCCGGGCTCGCCCACGACCTGGCCGCCGACGGCGACGACCACGGCTTCACCACCGCGGTCGCCCCCCTCAACGACCGCGCGGGCAGGCTCAGCCCCGCCGACGGCCCCGTGGTGATCGTCGCCGCCTCCTACAACGGCCGCCCCACCGACGACGCCGCCGAGTTCGTCACCTGGCTGGAGGGCCTGGAGCCCGGCGCCCTCGACGGCCTGCGGTTCGCCGTCCTCGGCGTCGGCGACCGCAACTGGGCCGCCACCTACCAGCACGTACCGACCCTCATCGAGGAGTGGCTCACCGCCGCCGGTGCCACCCCGCTCCTGGAGCGCGGTGCCGCGGACGCCTCAGGGGACTTCGCCGGCACCGTGGACCGCTGGAGCGCCGACCTGTGGACGGCCCTGCTCGACCGGTACGGCGCCGCCGACGGCGAGGCGGCGCGCCCCGAGCCCGACGCCGCAGAGCCGCAGGGCCTGTACGAGCTTCAGGACGCCACCGCGTGCGTCACCGGTGGACTCGCCGCCCGGCACGGCGTCCAGCCCATGGACGTACTCGACGCGTACGAACTCGTCGACATGGAGCACGAGCTGGGCCGCTCCAAGCGGTATCTGAAGCTGCGGCTGCCCGAGGGCGTCACCTACCGCACCGGCGACCACCTGGCCGTCCTGCCGCGCAACCCCGACGCCCTCGTCCAGCGGGTCACCGCCCGCTTCGGCCTCGACCCGGAGCGCACCGTGCGGCTGAGCGCCCGCCGCCGCGCCCGCAATACCCTGCCCGTCGACCGGCCGCTGACCCTGCGCCGACTGCTCACCGACTTCGTGGAGCTCCAGACCCCGGCCACGCCCGAGCAGATCGCCGTCCTCGCCGAGCACACCGCCTGCCCGCCCGAGCGCCGCCCCCTGGCCGAACTCGCCGGACTCGACGCCGACGCCTTCCGCGAGCGGGTCACCGTGACCGGGCTCAGCGTCCTGGACCTGCTGGAGCGCTACCGCGCCTGCGAGGTGCCCTTCGAGCGCTTCCTGGAACTCCTTCCGGTGCTGCGCCCGCGCCACTACTCCATCTCGTCCTCCGCGCAGGCCGCCCCCGGCGAGATCGACCTGATGGTGTCGCTGCTCGCCGCGCCCCACCGCGCGGGCGAGGGCACCTTCCACGGCGTCGGCTCGCACTACGTCCAGACCGTGCGGGCCGGGGACACCGTCCAGGCCAGGGTGCTCCCGTGCGGCGAGTCCTTCCGGCTCCCCGAGGACGACGCGGTCCCGGTCATCCTGGTCAGCGCGGGCACCGGCCTCGCACCCTTCCGCGGGGCCGTTCTCGACCGCCTGCACACCGGGTCCACCGGCACGCTCCTGTGCTACTTCGGCTGCGACCACCCCGAGGTCGACTACCTGCACCGTGAGGAGTTCGAGACGGCCGAGACGGCCGGAGCCGTCAGCATGCGGCCCGTCTTCTCCCAGGCCCCCGAGGACGGCGCCCGCTATGTCCAGGACCGCATCGCCAGGGAGAGCGCCGAGGTCTGGGACGTGCTGAGGGCGGGCGGCCGGGTCCACGTCTGCGGCGACGGCCGCCGGATGGCCCCCGCCGTGCGGGAGGCGTTCATGGCCGTCCACCGCGAGCACACCGGCGCGTCCGACGCCGAGGCCGCCGCCTGGCTCACCGAGCTCACCGAGTCCGGCCGCTACGTCGAGGACGTCTGGACGGGCTGAACCCGCCGCTGGACGGGCTGAACCCGCCGCTGGACGGGCTGAACCCGCCGCTGGACGGGCTGAACCCGCCGCTGAACCGGCTGAACCCGCCGCCCGTCCCCGCCGCCCCACCTGCCGCACCCGCCCCGTCCGGTGGTCACGGCCGCCCACCCGGCGCGCCCGTGACCACCGGGGGCCGGACCCACCCCTTCCGCACCTCCTACCGATGGGAACCCCATGGCAGTCGCACCCCCGACCACCCGCCGAGTACCCCCGGCCGACCGCGCCCCGCGGGGGCGTCGATGAAGGCGCGCGGGACGGCCGCCCTGACCCTCGGCGTCGCCGTCGCACTGATCGCCGGAGCCACCCTGGGCAACGGCGGGGCGAACCTGATGCCCCTCTTCGTCGACGACTTCTCCTCGCGGTTCGCGCTCGGGGACTCCGGCGCGGGACTCGTCGGCGCCACCCAGCTCATGGCCACCGCCGTCGTCACCCTGCGCCTCGCCGCGCGGGCCGCGCGGCCCGGCCGCGTCCGCATGGCCCGCACCGGTCTCGCCGTCGGCCTCGCGGGCTTCGTCGGGGCGACCGCGGCGAGCGACTTGCCGACCCTGATCCTCGCGAACCTCGTCATCGGCGGCGGGCTCGGCGCGGTCTACGCCGCGGCCACGGCGGCGATCGCCGCCACCGACGACGCCGACAAGGCCTCCGCGGGCACCATCGTGGGCACGGTGGCCGTGACCGCCCTGCTGATCATGGCGGTGCCCGCGGCCAACCACAGCGTGGGGGAGGGCACCGGCTTCCTGGTCATGGCGCTGTGCTGTCTGCTCGCCTGGCCCCTGGTGGGCGGCCTTCCCGACGGGCCGGCCACGAGCGGGACGTCCGAGGCCGGGGCGGCCACGGCGGCGACCGCACCGGCCGCCCCGCCGCACGACGCGGCCACCCCGTCGTGGGTCCTGCTGGGCGGGATCGCGCTGCTGTGGGCCGTCACCCAGGGGGCCTGGGCGTACGCCTCGGTCTTCGGCCGCGAACACACCGGAATGTCGGCCTCCGCCGTGTCCGTCGTCCTCGCCGTCTCCGGCGTCGTGGCCCTCGTCGGCGCCGTGCTCGGCCCCGTCGCCGCCCGCCGCTTCGGCCGTACGCGGTCCCTGGCGGCCTTCATCACGGCGCAGGCCCTGTCGATGGCCGCCCTGGTGCTCACCCACGACCCGGTGCTCTTCGTCGTCGCGGCCGTCCTGTGGCAGGCCTGCCAACTGGCCGTGCTGGTCCAGACCCTCGCGGCCGCGGCGCTCCTCGACCCGAGCGGACGCCTGGTGGCCTCCCTCAGCGGAGCGAGCGCGCTGGGCACCGGCATCGGGCCGCTGGCCGTCGGCGCCGTTCTCGACACGGCGGGCGCCGGGGTGCTCGGCGTCGTCCTGGCCCTCGGCACCTTCGTCGCGTCCCTGCCGCCGCTGCGGATGACGGTCGCCAGCGCCACGGCCGACCGCGCACAGCAGCCGGAGCCGGAGCCCGAGGCCGCCCCTGCGGTCAAGACCGGCTGAACACCCGTCACATCTCAGGCCGGGCAGGCCCCCACGGACCGTCGGACAGACGGCGCGCGCTCTTCTCGGGGCTCGCGCGGGACCGTACGATCCAGTAGCCGCCCCGCGCACGCCCGCCGCACACGCTCGCCCCGCCCGGCGTTCGCGTACGCCGAGCACAGCGCACACCGGGTGCGGCGCACGTCGCGCACAGCGCACGCCCCGTTCCTGGCCCGTCCTCGCACACGCTCCGCGATCGCTTCCTCGTCGACCCCAGCCAGAGGTGACCCGTGGACAGCCAACCCCCTCTCTTCCGCCTCGACGCGAGCGCCGGTGACCTGCACGGCGAGAACCGCAGGCTCCGCGCGATCGGCCCCGCCGTGCGTGTGCGACTCCCCGGTGGACTGCCCGCCTGGGTCCTGACCCGCCACCAACTCCTCCAGGAAGTCCTGGCGGACCCTCGTACGGGAAAGGACCCGGCGCACTGGTCCGCGTTGCGGGCGGGAGAGGTGCCGGAGGGCTGGCCGCTGATCGGCATGGTCACCAACCGCGGCATGACCACCGCCGACGGAGAGGACCACCGCCGACTGCGCGACCTCGTCACGCAGGCCTTCACCGCGCGGCGCGTCACCGCGATGCGGCCCCGCGTCGAGGCGATCACCCGGAACCTCCTCGACGCCCTCGCCGAGGGCGGCACCGATCCCGTGGACCTGCGCCGCCACTTCGCCTACCCGCTGCCCATGGCGGTGATCGGCGACCTCCTCGGCGTGCCCGACGAGCGCTTCGACGCCTTCCGGACCCTCTCCGCGAGCCTGACCAGCAGCGTCACCCCGCCCGAAGAGACCCTCACCACCCAACAACGCCTGCACGCACTCCTCGCCGACCTCGTCGCCGACCGGCGGAAGCGGCCGAAGGAGGACCTGACCAGCCATCTGATCGCCGCGCGCGACGCCGGTGACCGGCTCTCGGAGCCGGAGTTGATCGGCACCCTGACCCTGGTCCTCGTCGCGGGCCACGGCACCACCCTCAACCTGATCACCAACGCGACGGCGGCGCTGCTCACCCACCCCGAGCAGCGCGCCGCCGTCACCACCGGACAACGGCCGTGGGACGCCGTGGTGGAGGAGACCCTGCGGTGGGACCCGCCTGTCGCGCACTTCCCGCTGCGCTACGCCCTCGACGACATCCCCGTCGGGGACGTGGTGATCCGGCGCGGCGAGGCCATCCTGGCCTCGTACGCGGCCGCGGGCCGGGACCCCGACCGATTCGGCCCCGACGCCGCCGAGTTCGACGTCACTCGCCCACGGCCGAAGCACCTGTCCTTCGGCCACGGCCCGCACTACTGCCTCGGCGCGGGCCTGGCCCGTCTGGAGGCGGGCATCGCGCTGCCGGGCCTGTTCGGGCGGTTCCCGGACATGGATCTCGCCGTGCCGCGCGCGGAGTTGGTGCCGCTGCCGTCCTTCGTCAGCAACAGCGTCCAGGACCTGCCGGTCACCTTGTACGGAGGCTTGCGCGGACCCGAAGCCGGACCCCGGGGCAGCCGGATGGAATGATGACGGCGACAAGGCGACGGCGGTCCGAGGAAGCCGGTGAGAATCCGGCGCGGTCCCGCCACTGTGATCGGCGAGTGCGCCCCGACCGGCCATTGCCCCCCAGGGGGTGGAAGGCCGGGACGAGCAGCGACCCGAGAGCCAGGAGACTCACGCGGTCGCCTCCTCCACGGAACGCCGGGGCGGATCTCCCCGGAGAGAGGCAGGACGCGGCATGCCCGCAAGACAGGCCCGGAAGTCGTCCGGCACCGCAGGAAGTCACGACACGGCCACCGGCCCGGCCCCCTGCCGGGTCGTCGTCTGCCGGGACTGCTGCTGCGGCAGTCCGAAGGTGACCGGCGTCGACCACGCCGCGCAGACCGCGCGCCTGCGGGCCGAGGCACCCGTACGCGTCTCCGCCTGCCTGGACGTGTGCGAACAGGCCAACGTCATCGTGGTCCAGCCCTCCGCCGAGGGCCGGGCGGCCGGAGCCCGGCCGGTGTGGCTCGGCCTGGTCAACGACGCGGACGCGACCGAGGACATCGTCGCCTGGGTCCGCGCCGGGGGCCCGGGCGTCGCTCCGCGGCCGGAGATCCTCGACCTGTACGCCTTCACCCCGCCGCGACGCCGCGCGGTGTCCTGAACGGCCGCGCTGGGGCCGCGCACGCCCGCGTCAGGGCAGCGGGCGCGCCTCGGCCGCCGTCACTTCCGCCCCGGCGCCCACCCCGTGCAGGACGTGGGCCAGCACCTCCGCCCCGCGGACCACGCGCGGCCCCGGCCGGTTGAAGTACGCGGGCCCGTCCAGGACCCGGACGCGCCCCGACCGGACGGCGGGCAGCTCGGACCAGCCGGGCAGCCGGGTGAGCAGGTCTGTCTCGCGCAGCGTCCGCTCGGGCGGGAAGCCGCAGGGCAGCAAGAGCAGTACGTCGGGCCGGGCGGCGCGCACCGCGTCCCACGTCATGGGCCCGGTGTGCTCGCCGGGCCCGGCGAGGAGCGGCTCGCCCCCGGCGGCGGCGATCTGCTCGGGCACCCAGTGCCCGGCGGGCCACAGCGGATCCAGCCACTCGATCGCGACCACCCGGGGCCGCGCACGCCCCGCGGTCAGCGCGCGCACCCGGTCGAGGCGGGCCCGCAGCTCTTCCCGGCGCGACGCGGCGCGCTCCCGCACCCCGAGCACGGAGCCGACCGTGACCAGACAGTCCAGCACGTCGTCGAGGGTGCGCGGCTCCAGGCTCAGGACGCGGGTGTCCGCGTCCAGGAGCCGCACGGTGCGGCTGACCCGCTCGTAGGACACCGCGCAGACGTCGCACAGGTCCTGGGTGAGGACCACATCGGGGCGCAGGGCCGCCAGCGCCTCGGTGTCGAGGGAGTACAGCGAGGACCCGGAGTGCGCCGACCCGCCCACCGCGTCGGAGATCTCACGGCTGCTCAAGGCGGACTGGTCCAGATCGGCACCGGTCACCACGGGCACGGCCGCCACCTCCCGGGGCGGCCAGTCGCACTCGTGGGTGCGCCCGACGAGCCCCTCCATCAGGCCGAGTTCGGCGACGATGTCGGTGGCGGCGGGGAGCAGGGACACGATGCGCATACGCCGACCCTACGGCGTGCGCCGCCGCCCGCGCCCGCCGCCGGTGTGTCCGAGCCGACGCCTCCCGACGCTGGTGCTCACCGTTCCCGGAGCCGATACTTCGCCCGGCAGAGCGCCCCGACGACGGAGGAGAACCGATGACGTTGAAGGTGAGCCGGAGTCCGCGCGGCGTCTTGCGCGGGCCGGGCCGCGGCATCGTGTCGATGGCCCTGCTGGCCGCGGCCGCGAGTGTGCTCGCACCCGCCCCCGCGTCCGCGGCACCGGCCTGTGCCACCCCGGGGCGGGGAGCCCCGGTCCAGGTGGCGCGCATCCCCGACTGGGTCGAGTCGATCGTCGTGGACCAGCAGGGGCGGATGTTCGCCACCGCCTACTTCACCGGCCGCGTCTACCGGATCGACGCACCGGGCCGCACCCCCGTACCCCTCACCGGCGACGTGGGTGCCAACGGCGGGATCGTCGTGCGCGAGGACGGCCGCCTCCTCGTCGGCACCGGCAACGACCTCGTGCACTCGCTCACCGGCGACGTGCTGCCCACCTCCAAGCTCCTTCTGGTGGACCCGGACACCGGTGAGGTCACCACGTACGCCGCCGGGCTCGGCGGCATCGACGGCGTCGCGCTCGCGGCCGACGGCACCGTGTACACCACGACCTTGGGCGGGCGGAACATCGGCCGCGTCTCGCCGGACGGCAGGGTGGACCCGGCCTGGGCCCGGGTGCCCCAGTCCAACGGCATCGCGGTGTCCCCGGACGGGTCGCAGGTGTACGTCATCCAGACCACCGTGGCCCCCGGCCTCTACCGCATCGCGGCCGACGACCCGGCCCACCCGAGGCGTTGGGTCTCGGTGGACCCGTCCGACGTCCTCGCCCTGCCCGACGGGCTCACCCTCGACAGCAAGGGGCGGCCACTGATCACCACGCACGCCGCGGGCCAGATCTGGCGCGTGGAGGACGGCCGCCTGTGCGCCGTGGCGTCGGGCCTGCACCTCTCCACCCAGGTCACCTACGGCCAGGGCGACCGCGGCTTCTCGGCGGGCAGGCTCTACCGGGCGGGCGTCGACGGAAAGATCTACGAAGTGCCCGCGGGCGCCGACCCGTCGTAGGCCACCCGCCGTCCGCACGGAACACGACGCGGCCGGGTGAGCCGTGTCTCACCTGCCCTGCGCCGCTTGTCTATGCAACGAGTTGCATAGAAGGATTCGGGCATGGCGCTTGAGCACGCGATCCTCGTCTCCCTGCTGGAGCAGCCGGGCTCCGGCTATGAGCTGGCCCGGCGGTTCGACCGGTCCATCGGCTACTTCTGGACCGCCACCCACCAGCAGATCTACCGCGTCCTCAAGCGCATGGAGAGCGACGCCTGGATCGAGGCCCGCGCGGTGGCGCAGCAGGACCGGCCCGACAAGAAGGAGTACTCCGTCGCGGCCCTCGGCCGCGCCGCGCTCTCGGGCTGGCTGCACGAGCCGATCGAGCCCGAGAGCGTCCGGCACGAGCTCGCCGTGAAGATCCGCGGCGCTGCCTTCGACGACCCGGCCGCGCTGATCCGCGAGGTGCGGCGGTACCGCGAGGCCCACGCCGACCGGCTCGCGCACTACCGCGCGGGGGAGCGGCGCGACTTCACCGGGCCCGAGGCACCCGCGGTGCTCGACGACGGGCAGGAGCTCCAGCACGTCGTGCTGCGCGGCGGCATCGCGTACGAACAGATGACGCTCACCTGGCTCGACGACGTGATCGCCACCCTCGAACGGCTCGGCGCCCGGCGCTGACGCACCCACAGCTCTCCCGCCCCCTTCCCCGACCTCCCCGACCCCCGAGCCGGAAAGGCGACTGGCCATGGCCGACGCGCTGCTGTTCAACCCCCACACCTATGACCCGACCCACTTCGACCCCGAGACCCGCAGGCTGCTGCGCGCGACCGTCGACTGGTTCGAGGCGCGCGGCAAGCGCCGGCTGATCGAGGACTACCGCTCCCGCGCCTGGCTCGCGGACTTCCTGGAGTTCTCCGCCAAGGAGGGCCTGTTCGCGACCTTCCTCACCCCGGCGTCCGCCGCCGGTGAGGGCGAGGGCGACAAGCGCTGGGACACCGCCCGGATCGCCGCCCTCAACGAGATCTTCGGCTTCTACGGGCTCGACTACTGGTACGCGTGGCAGGTCACCATCCTCGGCCTCGGCCCGGTCTGGCAGAGCGACAACGCCGCCGCCCGCGCCCGCGCGGCCGAACTCCTCGCCCAGGGCGAGGTGTTCGCCTTCGGCCTGTCCGAGAAGTCCCACGGCGCCGACATCTACTCCACCGACATGCTCCTGGAGCCCGACGGGAACGGCGGCTTCCGCGCCAGCGGCTCCAAGTACTACATCGGCAACGGCAACGCCGCGGGCCTCGTCTCCGTCTTCGGCCGCCGCACCGACATGGAGGGCCCGGAGGCGTACGTCTTCTTCGCCGCCGACAGCCGCCACGCGGCGTACCACCTGGTGAAGAACGTCGTGGACTCCTCGAAGTACGTCAGCGAGTTCCGGCTCGACGACTACCCGGTCAGGGCCGAGGACGTCCTGCACACCGGCCGTGCCGCCTTCGACGCCGCGCTCAACACCGTCAACGTCGGCAAGTTCAACCTCTGCACCGGCGCGATCGGCATCTGCGAGCACGCGATGTACGAGGCCGTCACGCACGCCCAGAACCGCATCCTGTACGGCCGTCCGGTCACCGCCTTCCCGCACGTGCGCCGCGAGCTGACCGACGCCTACGTCCGCCTCGTGGGGATGAAGCTGTTCAGCGACCGCGCCGTGGACTACTTCCGCTCGGCCGGGCCCGACGACCGCCGCTACCTCCTCTTCAACCCGATGACGAAGATGAAGGTGACCACGGAGGGCGAGAAGGTCATCGACCTGATGTGGGACGTCATCGCGGCCAAGGGCTTCGAGAAGGACACCTACTTCGCCCAGGCCGCCACCGAGATCCGGGGCCTGCCGAAGCTGGAGGGCACGGTCCACGTCAACCTGGCCCTGATCCTGAAGTTCATGGGCAACCACCTGCTGAACCCGGCCGAGTACGCGCCCGTGCCGACCCGCCTGGACGCGGCCGACGACGCCTTCCTCTTCCAGCAGGGGCCGGCCCGGGGCCTCGGCGCCATCCGCTTCCACGACTGGCGCACCGCCTACGACGCGTACGCCGAGGTGCCCAACGTCGCCCGCTTCCGCGAACAGGCCGACGCGCTCTGCGAGTTCGTCACCACGGCCGCCCCGGACGAGGAGCAGAGCCGCGACCTCGATCTGCTCCTCGCCGTCGGCCAGCTCTTCGCGCTGGTCGTGCACGGCCAGCTCATCCTGGAGCAGGCGCGCCTGACGGGCCTGGAGCAGGACGTGCTCGACGAGCTCTTCGCCGTCCTCGTACGGGACTTCTCCGGCTACGCCGTCGAGCTGCACGGCAAGGACTCCGCCACCGAGCGGCAGCAGGGCTGGGCCCTCGGCGCGGTCCGCCGCCCGGTCGTGGACGAGGCCCGCTCGGCCCGCGTCTGGGCCCGCGTCGAGGCGCTGGCCGGGACGTACGAGATGGCGCCGTAGCCTCCGCGGACCGCGTGAGGGCGGGGCCGCCGTGGTGACACGGCGGCCCCGGCCGTCACAGGGTGAGCAGCGTCCGGCGGGCGACCCCGGTGTCCTGGAGCGGTTTCAGGGCCAGGCGCACCAGGGCCAGCGCGTTGTCGTCACCCGCGACACGGTTGGCGCTGAGCTCGCCGCACGTCAGGCACTCGTGGATGAGCATCCACTCGCCGTCCGGGCGCGCGGTCATGGTCAGCGCCGCCATGCGGCCGCGGCAGGGCGATGCGCGGTCGCCGGGCACGCGGTGGTCGACGTGCAGGCTGGCCAGGCAGTGCGGGCAGTGGTTGCGGTGCCCGGTGCCCGGCGCGTCCAGGGACACGTCGAGCCGGCAGCCGACGCACCGGAAGTCGTGGGCGCGGTGGCCGCCCCGACCGTGCAGGACGTCCTTGTGCCGTTGCGGGCGGCGGCGCGCCGATGACGGCTCGCGGGTGTGGTTGCGGCGCGGCATGGTGGTGTCCTCCCCCTCGGCCCGGCTCACAGAGTGCCGAACGCTTCGAGCGGGAAGGGCGGTTGGGCGAGCGGCCGCACCGCCATGCGCATCAGGATGAGCTGGTTGTCGTCCGTGCGGACGGGGCTCGACGTGAGCTCGTCGCAGCGCACGCAGCGGTGGATGACCCGCCAGTCGCCGGTCCGCAGGACGGCGATGGCTATCGGGGTCATCCGCCCCCGGCACCCGCTCGGGCCGCCCTCGACGTGGTCGACGACGTGCTGCGAGTGCAGGCACGACGGGCAGTGGTCGCGCGGGACGCCGTCGGCGGTGGCGGACACGGTGAGGCCGCACCAGGCACAGGTGAACGTGCCGATCCTGAGGGTGTTGCGGGCGTCGCTCTGACGAGCTCCGGTGGTGTGGGACACCCGGGGTACTCCTTGCTGAGGGAAGGGAAACGACAGCAAGAGCAGGCCGAGCGGCTTCGGCGAAAGGAAGGCACCGAGGACCGGTGTCCGGCCGCCGCGCGGACGTGGCGGCGGCGCAGCGGACGGTCAGACGGTGCGGCGAGGCGCGCTCGGCGCGACCCGGGGCATCAAGACACCCCTCTCTACGGACACGCGGCCCGGTCGGCGATCAACAGTGCGAACGTCAGGCTAGCGACGGCGTGGTGGCGTGCGCCAACGAATATCGGGCCGCGCGGACGCGGATCGGCGGACCGGACGGGGCGGTGCTTCAGGCGATGGGGTCGATGATGACGTCCTCGACGCTGAAGGCGCACTTGGATTCGCTCTTGGAGTCCTTGGTGCCGCCTTCGGCGTTGTTCTGCCACGTGCCGTAGTAGGTGAAGCCCAGCTTGCACTTGACCTTCGCCCGCCAGGTGACGTTCATGGTGCCGGTACAGCTCAGTCCGCCGTTCTTGTTCATGTCCGACGTGGCGAGGCAGTCCAGGTCGCCGTAGCGGAACCGCTGGCCCGGCTCGACGGCCGAAGCGGTGGGCGCCATGAGGACCATGGCCGCGGTGAGCGCAGTGCCGACGGCGGCGAGCCTGCGGATGGAGAGTTTCATACCGTTTCCTCCCTGTTCTGACAGCCTCTAGAGCGTGCTGCCGGGAGGATCCCGAGCAATAGGGGGCAGTGCCGGGGCGGACCGGGAAACGTTCCCGGTTCAGGCGGGAAGGGGGGCGGCGGAGGGGGCGGCGCTGAAGGTGAGGCGCTGTGTCACCCGCGGCCCTGCCGGCAGTCCGCGCACAGGCCCCACCAGATGATCTCCGCCTCGTCGACCGCGAAGCCGCGGTCGTCCCCGGGCTCCAGGCAGGGGGCGTGGCCGACGCTGCAGTCGACGTCCTCGATGCGGCCGCAGGACCGGCAGACCAGATGGTGGTGGTTGTCCCCGACGCGGAGTTCGTAGCGGGTGGGGGAGCCCGCCGGTTCGATGCAGCGGATCAGGGCCGCCCGCGCGAGGTCGTCGAGGACGTTGTACAGACCCTGCCGGGACAGGCCCCCGGAGGTGGGCGCCCCGCCGCCGGTGACGCCGATGCGGCTCTCCAGCTCCGCCGCCGTGGAGTGTGGGTGGCCGTGCAGGGCGGTCAGTACGGCGCGACGCTGTGCCGTGCTGCGCAGCCCCTTGGACCTGAGCAGGTCGGCCGCTCGCTGCTCCATGACGATGCACCCCCAGTTCCGTCCCGGAAGTCTAACGGGATCACCCCGGGCACCCCGGGCGGGATCCGATCCTAGAATTGACTCTGTCCAAAATAGCGGGCTACTGTCTCGTACGGCAACGGACCGCCGAGCGCCCCCGCGGACCGGCGTGCGACCGCCGCTGCCGTACGCGACCCCCACCCCTCTTCCGACGCGCCGCCCCGCCGGTTCCCGGGACAGCCCTGCCCCGAACCGGGAGGCCGTCGGCGCGCGACCCCGACGGAGACCCCCATGAAGTGCTACGACTGCGCCCTCGACAACAGGAGCGACACCGCGGGCATCGGCATCTGCAGCCGCTGCCACCTGGTCGTCTGTGCCGACCACGGCCACGTCACGCCGCTCGTCCTCCACCAGGCCGGCGGCATGGGCAAGGCGACGCGGGACCTGCCGGGCCGCCGCGTCGTCTGCCACACGTGCTACGCGGCGGAGCGGTCCGCCTGACCGGTCCTGACTAACCGTCACCTCCAGACCTGCCGGGCGGTCCGCCCCCTCACCCCCGAGGAAGTGCGTCGTGAACTCTCCCGCCGAGCCCGGAGCCACCACGTCCTCCGGATCCGACTCCTCAACCGCTACCGGAACCGCGCCGCCCGCCCGCCGCCTGCTCCCGTATGCCCTGGCCGTGCTCGTGATCAGTCTGAACATGCGGCCCGTCATCGTGGCCGTCCCGGCCCTCCTGGACGACATCCGGCACGCCACAGGGCTGTCCAACGGCGCCGCGGGCGTCCTGTCCACACTGCCGCTGATCTGCTTCGGCGTCTTCGCCCCGCTCGCGCCCCGCCTCGCCCGGCGCCACGGGATGGAGCGCATCCTCGTCGCCGTACTCCTGCTCCTCCTGGCCGGGGCCGCCGTGCGCCTCGTGCCCGCGCTGCCCCCGCTGTTCGCCGGGACCTTCCTGATCGGCGCGGCCGTGGCCGTGGCCAACGTCGTCGTGACGGCACTGATCAAACGCGACTTCCACCGCCACGTGGGCCTGATGTCCGGCCTGCACTCGGCGATGCTCGTCGGCGGCGGCGCCGTGGCGGCCGCCGCGACCGTACCGCTGCGCGACGGACTCGGCCTCGGCTGGTCCGGCGGGCTCGCCCTGTGGGGGATCCTCGCGCTCGTCGCGGTGCTGGTGTGGGCGCCGCGCCTGCGCCGTGGTCCCGCGCGGCGCCCCCAAGCCGCCCCGGGAGCGGGCGGATCGCTGTGGCGCGACCGGCTCGCCTGGGCCGTGGCCCTGTTCTACGCGTTCCAGTCCCTCATCTACTACACGGCCACCACCTGGCTGCCCTCCTTCTACATCTCTCACGGCTCCTCCGAGGGACGCGCCGGAGTGCTGCTCGCCGTCTGCATGGGCTTCGCGATGCTCACGTCCCTGCTGGTGCCCGTGGCCGCGCAGCGTTCCCGGCGGCAGAGCCACCTGGCCGTGCTCGGCAGCGTGCTGTGCGCCGTGGCGCTGATCGGGCTGACCGTCGCGCCGACCGGCGCCGCCACCTTGTGGGCCGCGCTGCTCGGGCTCGGCCTCGGGGCCGTGTTGAGCCTGGGCATCGCCTATATGTCGATGCGGGCCCGCACCACCGAGGAAGCCGGGCTGCTCTCCGCGATGTCGCAGTGCGTGGGCTATCTGGTGGCCGCCGTCGGGCCCACGCTCTTCGGCGTCGTGCGTGACCGGAGCGGGCACTGGACCGCGGGCCTGGTCGGCCTGGTCGTCATCGCCGTACCGATGGCCGTCACCGGTGCGTTCGCCGGGCGCGGCGGACAGGTGAACCCGCGCTGAACACGGGAACGGGCCCGCACCCCGGGAAGGGGTGCGGGCCCGCGCCGTGGAACGGTGCCTAGCAGCTCATGGCCCAGGTGTGGGAGTCGCCGTTGTCGTTGGCCGCGCCGTTGTAGTTGACCTCCTGGCCCGGAGTGAGGCAGATGGTCATGTGGCCGCCCTGGTGGGCTCGCGAGTACACCCTCACGTGATCCTTGATGCCGGGCCCGGAGATGCCGTGGTTGGCCCAGGAGGAGTCCTCGTCGGCGATCCAGCTCTCCCACCAGCCGTCGTCACCGGACCAGTTGGCGCGCTGGCCCTTGTAGTCGGAGTGCTCCCAGGTGCAGAACTCGCCGCTGGGGCAGTCGGCGGCACCGGCGGGCGTGGCCGCGACCAGGCCGCCCGTCATCAGGAGGGCGGCTGCCGCGACGGCGGCGAAGAGGCCTCGCTTGGCGGAGGTCTTGGGGGCGGAGGGGGCGAGCTTCGTGCTCATGGGTGAATGGGGCCTTTCTGTTTGCTTCTCTGGTACTGCTTCGGTGTTTCGGGATGGCTGGTGCGCGGCGGGCGCCGGCCGGTCAGGCCGCCTGGCAGCCCTCGTCCTTGTCGGACACGCCGTCGATCCGCGATCCCCAGGACCAGTTGTCGCTGAAGTCGTACGGGCGGATCAGACGGTAGAAGCAGTCGTGCCGCCCCCAGTCGATCGCGTACAGGTTCTGGTTGGCGTCCGAGCGGAACGACGCGGTCTTGTCGTGGTGGGAGTCGGGCAGGTCCCGGTAGCCCGGGGGCCGGTAGCAGAAGCCCGTGCCGTGCTGGCCCGCCTGGGTCCAGAAGCACACTTCGCCGGGGCCGCGCTCGACGCCGGGCCCGGCCGCCGACGCGGGAGCCGTCGCGAGCGCGGGGGCGAGGGCGGTGACCAGGGCGGCGGTGGACAGAGCGAGTTTGCGGAGCATGGGCACCTTCGCGTCGCTGGGGGATTCCCGCCCAAGGCTCGTGGGCGGGCACCGCCAGACTGCCCTCGGTGCGAGGGCGACATTCAGGCATTCACCCGAATGGTGGGCCTGTGGGAGAGCAGAAGCCTTTCTTCACGCGCGAGGCGTGATGCCGTGGCGAACGCCGTGGTCGGGGTGGTGTGGAGAACGGCCCTTCGACTCGACTGGGTACGGTGTACGCTGATCCTTCTGCTCGAACCAACGTGCGAGGAGCGCTCGTGAACGTCACCCCCGCAGACAGCCACACCGTGATCCAGGTCCGCGGTGCCCGGGCGAACAACTTGCAGAACGTCTCCCTCGACCTGCCGAAACGGCGCTTGACCGTCTTCACCGGAGTCTCGGGCTCGGGGAAGTCCTCGCTGGTCTTCGGCACGATCGCCGCCGAGTCGCAGCGGCTCATCAACGAGACGTACGCCGCGTTCATCCAGTCGTTCATGCCGAGCGTCGGCCGCCCCGACGTCGACGAGCTGCGCAACCTCAGCGCGGCCATCGTCGTCGACCAGGAGCGGATGGGCGCCAACTCGCGCTCCACGGTGGGCACCGCCACGGACGCCTACACGATGCTGCGCATCATCTTCAGCCGCCTCGGGGAGCCGGGCATCGGCACCGCGGGGGCCTTCAGCTTCAATCTGCCCGAGGGCATGTGCCCGGACTGCGAGGGCACCGGCGAGGTCTCCACCGTCGACGTCGACCAGCTGGTGGACCGCGACCTCTCGTTGAACGAGGGCGCCATCACCGTCCCCTCTTACGCGGTGGACTCCTGGAGCTGGCAGATCATGGCCAACTCCGGCTTCCACGACCCCGACAAGAAGCTGCGGGACTTCACCGCGCGGGAGTGGGACGACCTCCTGCACAAGGCGCCGGTCAAGGTGAAGGTGGGCTCCAACGGTTTCACGTACGAGGGCCTCGTCTCCAAGATGCAGCGGAGCTGGCTGGCCAAGGACCGCGAGTCGCTCCAGCCGCACATCAGGAGCTTCGTCGAGCGGGCGGTCGTCTTCGCCCGCTGCCCGCTCTGCGAGGGCAGCCGCCTCACCCGGGCCGCGCTCGCCTCGAAGGTCGACGGGCTGAACATCGCCGAGTGCTCGGCGATGCAGATCAGCGACCTGGCGGCGTTCGTGCGCGGCATCGACGCGCCGGGCGTGGCGCCGCTGCTCGCCGGACTGCGGGACCTGCTCGACTCGCTCGTGGAGATCGGCCTCGGCTACCTCAGTCTGGACCGGCCCTCGGGCACGCTGTCCGGCGGCGAGGCCCAGCGCGTGAAGATGGTGCGCCACCTCGGCTCCAGCATCACCGACGTGACGTACGTGTTCGACGAGCCGACCATCGGCCTGCACCCGCACGACATCCAGCGCATGAACGGCCTGCTGCTGCGGCTGCGCGACAAGGGCAACACCGTGCTCGTCGTCGAGCACAAGCCGGAGGTCGTCGCGATCGCCGACCACGTCGTGGACCTCGGCCCCGGCGCGGGGGAGGCGGGCGGCGAGATCTGCTACACCGGCGACGTGGCGGGCCTGCGCACGTCCGGCACGCTCACCGGACGCCACCTCGGACACCGCGCCGAGCTGCGCACACGCGTCCGTACGCCCCAGGGGCACCTGTCCATCAAGGGCGCCGACCGGCACAACCTCAAGGACGTGGCGGTCGACGTGCCGCTCGGGGTGCTCACCGTGGTCACCGGCGTCGCGGGCTCCGGCAAGAGCTCCCTGATCCACGGCTATCTGTCAGGGCAGGACGGGGTCGTGGTCGCCGACCAGTCGCCGATACGCGGCTCGCGCCGCTCGAACCCGGCGACGTACACCAACCTCCTCGGCCCCATCCGTACCGCCTTCGCCAAGGCCAACGGCGTCAAGGCGGCGCTGTTCAGCGCCAACTCCGAGGGTGCCTGCCCGAAGTGCAACGGCATCGGCCTCGTCTACACCGACCTCGCGATGATGGCGCAGGTCGCCTCGGTGTGCGAGGAGTGCGCGGGCAAGCGGTTCACGCCCGAGGTCCTGACGTACACGCTGCGCGGCAAGAACATCAGCGAGGTGCTCGGCATGTCGGTCGCGGAGGCGTACGCCTTCTTCCCGTCCGGCCAGGCGCACACCATCCTCGGCCGGCTCCACGACGTCGGCCTTGGCTATCTGCGCCTCGGCCAGCCGCTCAACACCCTCTCCGGAGGCGAGCGGCAGCGCCTCAAGCTCGCCATCCACATGGCCGAGAAGTCGTCCACGTACGTCCTGGACGAGCCGACGACCGGACTGCACCTGGCCGACGTGGACAAGCTGCTCGCACTCCTCGACCGGCTCGTCGACGACGGCAATTCGGTGGTCGTCATCGAACACCACCAGGCCGTCATGGCCCACGCCGACTGGATCATCGACCTCGGCCCGGGCGGCGGACACGACGGCGGCGAGGTGGTGTTCACCGGCACCCCCGCCGAACTGGTCGCGGAAGCCGACACGCTGACAGCACGTCACCTGCGGGAGTACGTGGCCTCCTGAGCCCGTGCCGTGGGGTGCGGACCCCGCGCCCCACGGCACGCCCGCGATATTCGCTTGCCCTCGCGGCGGCGGAGGACCACAGTCGCCCCGTGCGAAACATCGAGCTGTCGGACGGCGTGGTCACCCTGTCCCCCCTGACCCTGGAGGACGTCGACGCGCACCTGGCGGGCGAGGACGACCTCCTCGTGCGCTGGCTCAACGGCGAGCCCAGCACCCGGGCGAGCACGGAGGAGTACGTGCGCCACTGCCAGGACCAGTGGGCCGACGAGGGCACGCTGCGCGCCTTCGGCGTGCGCGCCGGTGACGACCAGACCCTCGCGGGCACCATCGACGTACGGCTCACCGTCCCGGGCCTCGCCCCCGGCGCGGCCAACATCGCCTACGGGCTCTATCCCGCCTGGCGGGGCCGGGGCCTCGCGACCCGCGCGGTCGACCTGGTCTGCCGCTACACGGCGACCGAGGGCGCGCGCGTCGGCGTGATCCGGGTGGACCCCGCCAACGCCGCGTCGGAAGCGGTGGCGCGGCGCGCGGGCTTCACGTACATGAAGCAGGTCCGGGAGGCGGACGGGACGTGCCACAACTGGTACGTCCGCGACCTCAAGGGCCTCGCCGCGCCACGGTAGGCGTCAGGGCTTCTCCGAGCACTCGTTGCCCGTGGCGGGGTTGAGCACGCCCACGACGTTCACGGTGTTGCCGCAGAGGTTCACGGGGACGTCGACCGGCACTTGGACGAGGTTGCCGCTGAGGACGCCGGGCGAGTTCTCCACCTTGCCGTTGGCGTCGGCGTCGGCGGCCGCTGAGGTGGCGCCGCCGACCAGCGTCGTCACGGCGAGTGCGGCCGAGGCGAGGAGTACGCGAGTGCGCATGGGTACCTCCTGGTGCGAAGGAATGGTTCCTCCCGAGCCTCGCCGCCGTGCGGCACGGGAGAAAGTCCTGGTAGCCCGATGGAATGAACAGTGAGAACCAGCCAATTCGGTGGACCGTACGAGGCGTCCGGGCCCGGAAACGGAACGAAGGTGACGGGGCGGGCGCGGGACGGCGCCGCCCCGCAAGGCGCGGTTTCCGGCCTTCATCATCCCGGCGGGGGACATGCGCGACGAACTTGGCCGAACCGCACGTCATCGAAATTGCTGTAGAGGGCATGTAGTGGGGAGCGGAACGCCTCGGGGGACCGGCAGACCTGTACGCCCGTCCGAAACCGGAGACAGCATGACGCAAGCAGCTCCCTTTCCTCAGGACCGCACCTGTCCCTACCACCCGCCCGCCGGCTACCGCCCACTGAGCGAACAGGGCCCCCTCAGCCGCATCACCCTCTACGACGACACCGAGGCCTGGGTCGTCACCGGGCACGCCGAGGCCCAGGCGCTGCTCACCGACGCCCGGCTCTCCGCGAACCGACAGAATCCGGCCTTCCCCTCCATCGCCCCCCGCTTCGAGCTCTCGCGCCGCGTCCGGACCGCGCTCCTCGGCGTGGACGACCCCGAACACAACAGACAGCGCCGCATGCTCATACCGCCGTTCGGCGTGAAACGGGTGGCGGCGATGCGGCCCCGCATCGAGCACCTCGTCGACCAGCTCCTGGACACCATGCTCGAACAGGGCCCGCCCGTGGACCTGGTGTCCGCGTTCGCCCTTCCGGTGCCGTCCATGGTGATCTGCGAGCTCCTGGGTGTGCCGTACGACGACCACGACTTCTTCGAGGAGGCCTCGCGCCGCCTGCTGCGCGGCAAGACGGCCGATGAGGCCGAGGAGGCGCGGCTGGACCTCATGGACTACCTCGTGGGCCTGGTCGACCGGAAGAGCCGGGCCGCCGGGGGCCGCCCCGCGGACGCGGCGGCGCCCACCGAAGGCCTGCTCGACGACCTCGTCCGCGAACGGCTGCACACCGACGAGGTCGACCGCGACGAACTGGCGCGGATCGCACTGATCCTGCTGGTCGCCGGGCACGAGACGACCGCCAACATGATCTCGCTCGGCACCTTCACCCTCCTCGAACACCCGGCACAGCTCGACGCGCTGCGCGCCGAGCCGGAGCTGATCCGCGACGCGGTGGAGGAACTGCTGCGCTTCCTGTCGATCGCCGACGCGCTCCAGCGGGTCGCGACCGCCGACATCGAGGTGGCCGGGCAGACCATCCGCGCGGGCGAGGGCGTCTTCCTCGCCGCCTCGGCCATCAACCGCGACGCCGCCGTCTACCCCGAACCCGACGACCTCGACGTCCGCAGAAGCGCCCGCCACCACCTGGCCTTCGGCTTCGGCATCCACCAGTGCCTCGGGCAGAACCTCGCCCGCCTGGAGCTGGAGATCGCCTTCACCTCCCTCCTCGCCCGGGTTCCCGACCTGCGGCTCGCCGTCCCGCCGGACGAGGTCCCGATCAAGCCCGGCGACACCATCCAGGGCCTCATCGAACTGCCCGTCAGCTGGGGGCGCGGCTGATGCGCATCACGATCGACACGGACCGCTGCATCGGCGCGGGCCAGTGCGTGCTGACCGCCCCCGGCGTCTTCACCCAGGACGACGACGGCTTCAGCGCACTGCTGCCCGAGAGCGCCGGCACAGCGGACGACCCGATGCTGAAGGAGGCGGCACGCGCCTGCCCGGTGCAGGCCATCACCCTCGAGAGCGAGTGACGCACACGGGCGGGGACCGGCAGCGGCCCCCGCCCCCTCCCATGAGGGCGGCGCCTCTGAGGCGCCGCCGGTCAACGGGGCGTCTCCGGTCGGTGGAGCGGAAAAGGGGGAGCGCCGCCCGGAGCCGTCGGGAACAATTGGATCATGCGCATCCGAGTGGTCGACCCCAACGAATTCCCCCTGCTCCAGGACATCGAGAGGGCCGCGGGCCGCTCCTTCCGGGACGTCGGCATGCCGGAGATCGCCGATGACGAGCCGCCCACGTCCGACGAGCTCGCGCGGTACCAGCGGGCGGGGCGCGCCTGGGTCGCGGCCGACGACGCCGACCGGCCCGTGGCGTACCTCCTCGCGGACCACGTCGACGGCGACCTGCACATCGAGCAGGTGTCCGTGCACCCCGACCACGCGCGGCGCGGCGTCGGCCGCGCCCTCATCGAGCACCTGGCCGGCACCGCAAGGGCGGGTGGGTTCCCCGCGCTGACCCTGACGACCTTCGCCGAGGTGCCGTGGAACGCGCCGTACTACGCCCGCTGCGGCTTCGAGACCGTCGACGAGGCGGCGATCGGCCCGCAGCTGCGGGCGGTGCGGCGGAACGAGGCGGCCCACGGCCTGGACCGGTGGCCGAGGGTGTGCATGCGCCGCCCGGTGTGAAGCCGCGGCACAACAGGCTCATTGAAGTCTTCAGTACCGCCCCGGTCCGGATCTAGGATCGGGCGGCATGAGCGGGCGACAGCTCAGGACCCGGCGCGGTGCGCGGCACACCGGCGCGCGCGGCGCGGTCCTGTGCCTGCTGGCGCTCGTGGTCTGCCTGCTCACCGTGGGGGGCTCGGGCGCGGCGTCGGCCTCCTTAGTCACGGAGAAGCCTGACCACGCGCGCACGACGGGCCCCTCCAGCCCGGCCGTCGAGGTCTCGGTGGGCCCCGACACGAGCGGCTGCCAGGACGGGGACGCCCAGGACGCGCCCCGTGGCGCGATGCTGCCCCGGCCCGACCAGCCCTGCGCGCCCCTGCCCCGGTCCGCGCCGACGAGCGGCGACGCGGTGCCCGTTGCCACCGCGTCGAGCCCGAAGGGCTGCGCGGACGCCACCGCCGTCGATCTCTACAGAACCCGCGTCATCAGAACGTAGAGGGCCCTCTCCTCCCTCGACGCTTCCCACGCCACGGACGCGGCGTCCGACCGCTCCACCGGACGCCCCCCTGCCCGCGCGGTGTCCGGCCGCGCGGCTTCCTCCGCACCCCCATCGCACCAAGGAGAGATCCAGCATGTCTTCGTCCCCCTCCCGTCCCCCCGCCCCGCCCGAGGGCCTGATCGTGCCCGGTGCGCCGGTCGCCCACCGGGCCGCCCCCGGCGCTCCCGCGCTCCAGCCCGGCACCGACCTCGGTCTGCTGCTCCTGCGCGTCGCCGTCGGCTTGACCATGGCCGGTCACGGCACGCAGAAGCTGTTCGGCTGGTTCGACGGCGGCGGCTTGAACGGCACCGCCGACCATTTCGCCGCGGACGGCTACAAGGCCGCCAAGGCGATGGCCTGGGTCGCCGCCCTCACCGAGACCTTCTGCGGCCTCGGCCTCGCCATCGGCCTGCTCACCCCGCTCGCGGGCGCGGGCATCCTCGGCATCATGCTCAACGCCATCGCCACCAAGTGGGGCGGCGGCTTCTTCGCCCCCGAGGGCATCGAGTACGACCTCGTCCTGCTCACCGGCGCCGTGGCCCTGGCCCTGACCGGACCCGGCCGCGTCGCCGCCGACCAGCTGCTGCCCGGGCTGCGCGACCACCGGTTCACGAAGGGCGTCGCGGCGGTCGCCCTCGGCGCGCTCTCGGCCGCGTTCGTCCTGGTCGTCCTGCGCGACTGAGGCGGTACCCCCGGCAGGACCGGGGCGGCGCCCGCGGGAACACGACCCGGGGACGCCGCCCCGGTGCCATGCCGGCGCGAGGAGAACGTACTTGCGCGAGCAGAACGTACTTGACCGCGGAACGGTCTCCGCTTTGAGTGGGAGGGCCCATCGCCGGGCCCATCGCCCTCGACCAGGAGCCGTCATGCCCGCACAGGAAAGCAAGGACGAGACACCGGCACGCGTGCCGATGACCGCCGAGAGCATCGAGGCGGTCACGGTCGGCGAAGTGCCCCGGCTCGACGGGCCAGTGACGCTCAGGGAGTACGATCCGCGCTGGCCCGAGGCCTTCGCGCGGGAGGCGGCACGCATCCGTGCCGCGCTCGCCGCGACGCCGCACGAGCTGGAGCACGCGGGGTCCACCTCGGTGCCGGGCCTGACCGCCAAGCCGGTCGTCGACATGGTGCTCACCGTCCCCGACCCCGGCGACGAGGAGGCGTACGTACCGGCCCTGGAGCGGATCGGATTCCGGCTCGCCATCCGTGAACCCGAGTGGTACGAACACCGCGTGCTGCGCAAGCAGGACCTGGGGCCCGGCGCCGATTCGGCGAACCTGCACGTGTTCCCGCGCGGCTGCGCCGAGGTGACCCGCATGCTGCTGTTCCGCGACCGGCTGCGCGCCCACCCCGACGACCGGGACCTGTACGCCCGCACCAAGCAAGCGCTTGCCGCCCGCACCTGGACCCATATGCAGAACTACGCCGACGCCAAGTCGGACGTGGTCGCGGAGATCATGGAGCGGGCGGCGCGCGAGGGCTGAGCGCGGCCGGTGCCGCGCGGCGAGGTCAGGCGGCCGGGGTCAGAGCCGTGCGGCGGAGCAGCGGCGCGGGCGCGGCGAGGGCGGGAGCGCCGTCCGGGACGGGCACCGCGGCGAAGATCGCGTCCTGCTGGTCCTGGAGCTCCCGCTTGCGCTCGGGGCTGGTCGAGGGCAGCCGCAGCTCCTCGTACAGCTTGTGCGTCTCCTCCTGGGCGTACTTGCTCGCCGGGGTGTGGAACTGCACCTCGAACCGCTGCCGCGAATCCGCCGCAATCCAGCCGGAGTTGAGACCTTTGTAGCCCTTCTCGCGACCCCAGGTGTTGGACCACTTCGTGGTGTCGTCGCCCCAGGCGGAGAGCACCTCGGCGGCGAGGGTGACACCGGTGACGTAGCGGTCGTCGGGCCACTGGAGGGTGTAGCGCACCGCGTCGCTCAGCCGGGCCAGGGCGTCGTCGACGTTCCGCTCCGGATGGTCCTTGAGGTCCGTGGCGACCTTCCGCTTGAGGGAGTCGGGGGACTTGAGACGGTGGTCGAAGCCGACGAGTTCGGCCCGGCTGAGGTCGGCGGCGGCCCGCACGTCGCGGCTGATCGCCGGTTCCGCCGCACGGGCGCGGGCGACGTACGCGTCGACCTTGCGGTTGTCCGCGGCGTCGAGGCGCAGGCCGTCGCGCTCCCAGCCGCCCTCGTCGTCGTGCCGCGCCGCGTCGCCGCGCGGGGCGATGGCGTGCTTGCCCGTCTTGCCGGAGTGGTCGGCGGCGTACGCGGTGAGCCCGGTGGCGGCCGTGGACAGGGTGAGGGCGGCGGCCAGTACGGCGGCCGTCCGGCCCAGGCGGTGCTGCGTGGTCATGCGGAGGCGGTGTCCCTTCTCGCGGGGGGCACCGCCCGCCCCGAGGCAGCGGGGCGGGCGGTGATCGTCGACGGGGACAACGGACGAGCGCGGCAGAAGTACCGTGCGAAGACCCGGGCGGTGGAACTCGGCCTGATGGTGCCGCCCGGTGGCGGGATCGCGCGGGGGCCGTCAGGCGGTCGGCGAGCCGGTGACCGCCGCGAGTGCCTGGCGGAGCGAGGCGTCGCTCGGCGGGGCGTCGGGCCAGCGGGCCGCGATGTGGCCGTCGGGGCGGACGAGCAGCGCCCCGTGCAGGCTCAGGCCGCAGGGGTCCGCGTGCTCACGGAGGAGGGCCTCGATCCGCAACGGCCAGAGCGCGGCGGGCAGGTGCGCCCACCGGGCCGGGTCCGGGGTGAGCAGGGTGAACCACTCGCCGCAGGCGTCGAGCGTGGAGCGGCCCGGGGCGAGCCAGAGGTGCGGCATGCGGTGGCCGGGCTCCGGGGTGGGGACGTAGTCCGTGCCCCCTTCGGAGGAGTCGGACGCTTCCGGCGGGGCCGGGCCGTCGGCGAGGACCGCCCCGGAGCGGTACGCGACGCCGAGCACCAGGCCGAGCTGCGCGAAGTACCGCTCCGACCAGGGGAGTTCGACCGGATCCGCGGTCGCCGTGCCGGAACGGAGCTGCTCGTTGCGGCGCGTCTGCACCTCGACCATGAGCTGGGTGCCGGCCACGGTCCGGTCGAGCGTCCGATGGGCCACGGGCAGGCGTTCCGTGCCGTAGGTGTCGAGCAGGCCCGGCCCCGCCCACCCGTGCAGGACGCCCGCCAGCTTCCAGCAGAGGTTGTGCACGTCGGCGACGCCGGTGTTCATGCCCAGGCCGCCGGTGATGGGCAGCGCGTGCACGGCGTCACCGGCGAGCACCACGCGCCCCTGCCGGAAGCGCTCGGCGACGAACGCGTTCATCACCCAGTGCTGCACCCGCAGCACCTCGGGCCGCACCTCGGCGCGCGGCCCGAGCGCACGGGAGACCAGGCCGGGCCAGTCGGTGTGCGCGGCGTCGTCCGGCGTGAGGCCGAACCAGAGCCAGCCGCCCTCGGGGTGGACGGGACCGAACGACCCGTGCGCGGTGAAGTAGACCCCGGCGGGCTGCTCGGCGCTCCAGCGGCCGAGGTCGGCGTCGAACACGACGGTGGTGAACCGGCCCAGCTCACCGGGGCCGGTGGTGCCGATGCCCAGGAGCGGCCTGAGGGTGGAGTTCGCGCCGTCGGCGGCGAGGACGTACCGGGCACGGACCCGCGTCCGCTCGCCGCTGCCGTGGTCGGCGAGCACGGCCACGACGCCCTCGTCCCCTTCCGCCAGGTCGACGAGTTCGGCTCCGAAGCGCACCGGTGTGTCGGAGGCCGCCAGCAGGGTGGGCTCCAGGCGGTCCTGCGAGGTGAGGACGCCGATCACGGGGCTCTCGGGCACCGGCGCGTCGACCCCGACCATCGCGGCCGTGGCGAAGTCGCGGTCGTACAGGGTGTCGCGGAAGCGGATGCGGCCGTACTCGGGCGCGAACGCGCGGCCCGCGATCCGGGCGGCGAGGCCGAGCCCGCGGTAGATCTCCATCGAGCGCACGTTGACGAGCCGGGACCGGGGGAAGGGCGAGAGGCCCGTGCGCTTCTCGACGAGCAGCGTCCGCACGCCCCAGCGCGCGAGCAGCGCGCGGGCGGTGAGCCCGACGGGACCGCCCCCGACGATCAGTACCGCCGTCTCGGCGTCCACTCCGGGCATGTCGGCTCCTCAGCGGCGGTGCGGCGGCCTGGGCGGCGGCCGAGCCGGCACGAGGTCAATTTCCCGGACCCGGCGGCGGGCCGCAACGCCCGTGCCGCCGATTGCACCCGAACGTGCTCAGGAGGCGGGGCCGAGCGCGAGCCCGCTCAGGGGAGGGGGCGGCTGGAGCCTCGTACCACCAGGTCGGGGGCCAGGCGTATCGCGCGCTGCGGTCCCGCGCCGTCGGCGCCGAGGCGGTGGCCGAGCAACCGCGTCGCCTCGGCGGCCAGTTCGGCGACCGGCTGGCGGACCGTGGTGATGCCGGGGGCCGCGAGCTCCGCCATCGGGATGTCGTCGAAACCGGTGACGGCGACCTCGCCGGGCACGTCCGCGCCCAGCTCCCGCAGCCGCTGGAGCACACCGATCGCGATGAGGTCGTTCGCGCAGACCACGGCGTCGGGGCGCGCCTCCCACAGCACGTCGACGGCTGCCCGGCCCCAGGCGACGGAGAAGTCGCCGAGCGCCACTCGCTCCGGGGCCCGGGGGTCGAGCGCGCCGGAACCGGCCGCGTACGCCGCGCGCCGTTCGGCCGCAGCCGACGCCGTGCCGTGCGCGCCGACGAAACAGGGCCGCCGGCGCCCGGTGGCCGCGAGGTGGTCCAGGACGAGCGCCATGCCCGTGGCGTTGTCGACGGCCACGGAGTCGGCGACGCCGGGGCCGCACCGGCGGTCCAGGAGGACCAGCGGCACCCGCGCCGCTGCCGCGGCCACCGCGTCCCGGCTGCGCCGCTCGTCGGCCGGGATCACCAGGAGCGCGTCGACGCGGCGGCTGAGCAGGTCGTCGATGCGCTCCGCCTCCGCCACGGGGTCGTCGTCGCAGTCGGCGAGCAGCACGGCCCGGCCCTCGGCGTGCAGCGCGTGGGTCAGCTCGCGGACCAGGGCCGGGTAGAAGGGGTTGGTGATCTGCGGCAGGACGAGGCCGACCGTGCCGGTGGCGCGGCTGCGCAGGGCGCGGGCCGCGTGGTTGGGCCGGTAGCCGAGGCTCGCCGCGGCCGCCCGGACGCGGCGGGCGGTGTCGGCGCCCACGGGCCGGGTTCCGGCGAGGACCCGTGAGACGGTGGCGACGGAGCAGCCCGAGGCCCGCGCCACGTCCCGGAGCGTTACGTCAGCCACGCCCGTGCCCCCTTCCCTCGGCAATGTCCGGAGAACGTTATCAACGGCCCCAGGGCTCGCCTGAGGGTGCCGAAGCGCGGCAGGTCCTCGGGTCGCCTCGCGCAGGCCTGACGTCACACCAGTTCAGAGGCGTTGCGTGGGTACATGGACGGGGACGCTCCGGATCGTTGACATAATGCGCACCCGTGCACAAAGTCTTCGGAGAACGTTTTCCCGAGGTGACGCCCGCCAGCGCCGCCTCAGCCGAACAAAGAGGTTCCGCGATGGCCAGAAAGATCATCCTCGACTGCGACCCCGGGCATGACGACGCGATCGCCATGCTGCTGGCGCACGGCAATCCGGACGTCGAGCTGGTCGCGGTCACCACCGTCGTCGGCAACCAGACCCTGGAGAAGGTCACCCGCAACGCCCTGTCGGTGGCCCGCATCGCCGACATCACCGGCGTGCCCTTCGCGGCGGGCTGCCCCCGGCCCCTGGTGCGCGACGTCGAGGTTGCCGAGTCGATCCACGGCGAGAGCGGCCTGGACGGCCCCGTCCTGCCCGAGCCGGCCCTGGAGCTCGACCGCCGCCACGCCGTCGACCTCATCATCGACACGGTGATGTCCCACGAGCCCGGCGAGATCACGATCGTCCCGACGGCCGGTCTGACCAACATCGCCCTGGCCGTGCGCAAGGAGCCCCGCATCGCCGAGCGCGTCCGCGAGGTCGTCCTCATGGGCGGCGGCTACCACACCGGCAACTGGAGCGCCGTCGCCGAGTTCAACATCAAGATCGACCCGGAGGCCGCGCACATCGTCTTCAACGAGCGCTGGCCCCTCACCATGGTCGGCCTCGACCTGACGCACCAGGCGCTCGCCACCCCCGAGGTCGTCGGGCGCATCGCCGCCGTGGGCACGCGGCCCGCCGCGTTCGTGGGCGAGCTCCTGGACTTCTTCGGCTCCATGTACCTGCGGGAGCAGGGCTTCGAGCACCCGCCGGTGCACGACCCGTGCGCCGTCGCGTACGTCATCGACCCGAGCGTCATGACGGTGCGCAAGGCCCCCGTGGACATCGAGCTGACCGGCACCCTCACCCTCGGCATGACCGTGGCCGACTTCCGCGCGCCCGCCCCCGCCGACTGCCACACCCAGGTCGCCGTCGACCTGGACCACGGCAGGTTCTGGGACCTCGTCGTCGACGCCCTGGAGCGCATCGGCGAGGTGCCCGCGTGAACGCCTCATCCACCGGGTCCGCCACCGCGACCGCGCCGGGCAGCCGCCCGGTGCGGATCTGGGTCCTCGTCACCGCCCTCCTCGTGGCGTGCTTCGCCTTCCAGCTGAACGCGAGCATGCTCAGCCCCGCGCTGAAGAACGTCGAGGACTCCCTCGGCGCGACCACCGCCGAGGTCGGCCTGACCCAGACGGCGTTCTTCACCTCCGCCGCGCTGTTCTCGCTGTTCCTGCCGCGCCTGGGCGACCTCGTCGGCCGCCGCCGGGTGCTCGCCGCGATGATGGTCCTGATGGCCGTGGGCTGCGTCGTGGCCGCGCTCGCGCAGAGCGTGCCGATGCTGTTCGTCGGCCGCGTCATCCAGGGCGTGTCCGGGCCGACGGTCCCGCTCTGCCTGATCATGCTGCGCAACGAGGTCCACGAGCCCAAGCGCTACGGCACCCTGCTCGGCGTCATCACCGCCGTCAACGGCGGCATCGCGGGCGTCGACTCCATCGCGGGCGGCAAGCTCGCCGACCACTACGGCTTCCACTCGGTCTTCTGGGTGATGGCCGTCGTCGCCGCCCTCGCCGCCGTCCTGGTCGCCGTGCTCACCCCCGAGTCGACCGCCGACAACGCCGCCGAGACCCGCATGGACTGGCCCGGCGTGGCCATCCTGGTCGTCTCCGTCGGCGCGGCCCTGATCGCCCTCAACGAAGCGGGGAAGCTCGGCGACGCCAACTGGCCGCTCGTGGCCGCTCTCGCCGTCGTCGCCGCGGCCGCCTTCGCCGTGTTCTGGCGCGCGGAGGACCGCAGCAGCCACCCGCTGGTGGCGACCCGGCACCTGCGCCAGCGCTCCACCTGGGCCCTGCTCCTGACGACCGTGCTCACCATGACCGGCGTCTTCGCCGTCATGAACGGCATGATCCCCGCGTTCGCGCAGAACGCGGACGCCGGGTTCGGCATGAGTGCCGAGCAGTCCGCCTGGTGGACCCTGACCCCCTACGCCCTCGCGGGCCTGGCCATGGGCCCCCTCGCGGGCCGCCTCGCCGCCACCCTCGGCTACGGCAAGGTCCTGCGCTTCGGCCTCGTCGGCTCGGCCGCGACGGTCGCCCTGATGCTCGTCACGCTCCAGGCCGACTCGCGCCCGCTGCTGCTCGTCTCGTCGATCCTCATCGGCGTCACGTACGCGGGCGTCGCCAACATCGTCCTCAACGGTCTCGGCATCGTCCTGTCCCCGAAGGAGAGCCCCGGCGTCCTGCCCGGCCTCAACGCGGGCGCGTTCAACCTGGGCGCGGGCCTGAGCTTCGCCGTCCTGTTCGCCGTGCAGACCGCGGCCGCGCCCGCGGACAAGACCTCGGTGGCGGGCTACTCGGCGGGCATGATCGCCGGAGTCGTCCTCATCGCGGCGGCGTTCGTGACGTCCTTCCTGATCCCGAAGCCGGTGACGGCGGAGGAGCACGCCTAGGGCCTGCCCGACGGGTCGCCCCGCGCGCCCTACGGGGGGCCGCGGGGCCGACGGACGGGAAGCGGTCGAACACAGTCCGTAGAAGGGCAAGAGCGAGACTCTTTGTCAGGACGGACTGTGTCTGCCCTAGGATCTCGACCAAATGAACGTGCACGGACGGGACTTCGAGAAGGCCACGTTCGCCCGCGTCCTGCGAGGAGCGCGCGAGGGCAGCGGCGCGACGCTCACGCTGTGGGGGGACCCCGGCATCGGCAAGACGGCGCTCCTGGAGCACGCCGCCGCCACGGCGACCGGATTCACCACGCTCTCCTGCCGCGGCACCCGCGTGGAAGAGCCCCTCGCCTTCGCCGCGCTGCACGCGCTGCTGCGGTCGGTGGCCGACCGGGTCGACGCGTTGCCCGCGGCCCAGGCGGCGGCCCTGGGTGCGGCGCTCGGCCGCGGCGGCGCGCGCCCCGACCGCTTCCTCATCGGCGTCGCCACCCTCACGCTGCTGTCCGAACTCGCCGCGGACCAGCCCCTCCTGATCACCGTCGACGACGCCCAGTGGCTCGACGGGCCGACCACCGCGTGCCTCGCCTACGTCGCCCGCCGCCTGGACAGCGAACCGGTCGCCCTGCTCGTCGCCACGGGTCACGAAGCGCCCGCGCCCGGTGGCCCCTGGGACGACGGCACCGCCCTGGAGATCGGCGCCCTCGACGACACCGCCGCCACAGCCGTCGTCCGCGACGCCGCGCCGCACGCCGACGCCGAGACCGTCCGCCGTACCCTGCGCGCCGCGGGCGGCAACCCCCTTGCCCTGCGCGAGCTGCCCGGCTCCGGCGCGGCCGACGGAACGGAAGGGCAGACGGCGCCCGGTCCGCCCCCGCACCGGGCCATCGCCGTGCGCGTCGCGCAGCTCGCCGCGCCCACCCGCACCCTCCTCCTGGTCGCCGCCGCCGAGGACCGCGGCGACCACCGCGCCGTCCGCGCCGCCGCCGCCCTGCTCGGCGCCACCGAACCCGCCTGGCAGGACGCCCTGCGCTCCGGACTGCTGCACATCGAGGGTGAGCGCGTCCGCTTCCCCACGCCCCTGGTCCGTACGGTCGTCCACGACCACGCCCCGCCCGCCGAGTGCCGCCGCGCCCACCGCGCCCTCGCGGACGTCCTGACCGGCGAGGGCCGCGCCGACCTGCGCGCCTGGCACCGCGCGGCCGCCGCCGATGGCCCCGACGACGACATCGCCGCCCAACTGGAGGACTGCGCCCGGCGGAGCGGGCGGCGCGGCGGCCACGCCTCGGCCGTCGCCGGTCTGCGCCGGGCCGCCGGCCTCACCACCGCGCCCCACGGCAAGGGTCGGCGCCTCGCCCTCGCCGCCCGCGCCGCCTGGGAGGCCGGACAGGTCCCCACCGCACGCGACCTCCTCGACCAGGCCGAGCGGTGCGCCTCCGAGGAGGTCGTCGCCGGGATCAGCGGCGGCCTGCGCGGCCTCATCGCCCACGCCCACGGCGACCAGGAGAGCGCACACCGGCTGCTCCTGCGGGACCTGCGCGCCGTCGCCGACCGGGGCCGCGCCGTCGAACTGGCCTGCGTCGCCGTGCGCGCGGCCTGGTCCGCGGGCTCCGGCGACCGGCAGGCCGAGGCCCTGCGCGTCCTGGCGGGCCTCGCCACCGACGGCGACCTGCCCGAGGCCGCGCTGCTGCCCGCGCTCAACCAGTGGTGGGACACCGACCGCGAGACGTCCGCCGCCGCGCCCCTCACCGGCGACGCCGTCGCCCGGCTCGGCACCGGCTCCTGGCCGCTGCTCCCGCCCGCCCCGCTCGCCCTGGCCCGGGGTGCGGAGGCCGCCCTCGCCGACGTCCTGCGCGCCCGGCTCACCGCCCTGCGCGCGACCGACCCCACCGGCGCGCTCGTGCGCACCGCCCCGCGGACCGCCCCTCTCGACATAGCGCGCGGCCACTGGACGGAGGCCACCGCCGACGCCACCGAGGCCCTGCGCGTGGCCGAGGAGACCGGGGCCGACCACGCCGCGTCCCTGTGCCGCGCCGCTCTCGCGCGTCTCGCCGCGCTGCGCGGCGAGACGCCCGCCGTCGCCGCCCTCACCGACCGCGTCCTGGAACGCTCGGTGCCGTGCGGCATGCGCGACCTGACGGCCACCGCGTACTGGGCCCGGGGCCAGTACGCCCTGTTCACGGGCCGGGACAGCGAGGCGCTGGCGTGGCTGCGCCGCCTCACCGAGCCCGGCCACGCCGCCGCGCACCCCACTCTCGCGCTGCTCGCCGCGCCCGACACCGCGGAGGCGGCACTCCGTGCCGGTGCCGAGGCGGACGCGCGAGCCGCCCTGGCGGCGCTGCGGGCCTGGGCCGACGGCACCGGCGCCGCCTGGGCGCAGGCCGCCGCCGACAGCACCGCCGCGCTCCTCACCACGGACCCGGGCGAGGCCGAGGCCCTCTTCCACCGGGCCCTGGAGGCCTGCGGCGTGGCCCGGCGACCCTTCGACCACGCGCGTACGCGCCTGCTGTACGGCGAGTGGCTGGGCCGGGCCCAACGGCGCACGGAGGCCCTCGTGCAGCTCGCAGACGCGGCCGAGACCTTCCGACGGCTCGGCGCCGTGCCCCTGCTCGACCGCGCCCTGGCCGAGCAGGAGCGGGCCGGGGAGCGGATCCGGCGCCCTGAGCCGGAGCCGAGCGGCGGGCCGGTGCTCACGCCGCGCGCGTGGCAGGTGACCCGCCTCGCCGCCGACGGCCTCACCGACCCCGAGATCGCGGCCCAGCTCCTGCTCGGCCCGCGCACGGTCCACCACCAGGTGACCGACGCGCTCGCGAAGCTCGGCGTCGCGGCCCGCGCCGACCTCGCGCGCGTGGACTTCACCGATGGGACCTCCCCGCAGGCCGACGGGACCTCCCCGAAGCCGGAGTGACCGGTGCGGCCCCCGGGGCTTGACTTCAACCGCACTTGAGGTCGGAAGATCGGGGCACGTCTCGCGAAAGGAGCCGGGGCATGACCTCGTACCCCGCACCGCACGGTCCCCACGGGTCGCTCATGGAGGCCGACCGGGCCCGGCGGCGCGCCGAGCCCGCCGACCGCGCGGGCCGGGAGGCGACGCGCAGGGGCGTCGCTCTGGTCCGTGCCTATGCCCGCGGCGACTCCGCGACGATCGCCGCGGCCCTCGACACCCCGGACCCTGCCGTGCGGGCCCAGCTGCCGTCCGTCACCGGTGACGTCCTGCGCGTCGTCGTCGGCGTCGTCCTGTCGGGCCCGCGCACCCTCACCCCGGCCGACGTGGTCCGCACCGCCGACCGGCTCGCCGCCGCGGGCCCGCCGCACCACGAACTGGCCGCCACCCGGGCGGTCCGGGCCTGGGCCGGCCGTGACGACGCGGCGTTGCGCGCCTCCTGGCGGGACGAGGACGGGGGCGCGCACGGCACGGCGGTGCTCGCGGCGGCCCTGGCGGTCGCCGCGTGGGGCGAGGCGCCGCTCCTGGACCTGCTCGCGGCCTTCGACGAGCTGACCGCCGTCGGCTGAAACCGCGCGGTCCGGCCTCCGGTCGCGGGCCGGGCCCGGCCTGCTTAGCGTGGGAGCGCACATCACTCACCGGGGGCGTGGAACGAACAGGTGGAATCGCCATGGCAGGCAAACCGGCCGTTGTTCTGGTGCACGGGTTCTGGGGCGGCGCCGCCCACTGGGCGAACGTCATCGTGGAGCTGAACAAGCGCGGCTTCGACGATCTGCACGCGGTGGAGAACCCGCTGACCTCCCTCGCCGACGACGCCGAGCGCACCCGCAAGATGGTCGAGCAGATCGACGGACCCGTGCTCCTGGTGGGCCACTCCTACGGCGGTGCGGTCATCACCGAGGCGGGCGACCTGCCCAACGTCGCCGGACTCGTCTACATCGCGGCGTTCGCGCCGGACGCCGGGGAGAGCCCGGGGCAGATCAGCCAGGAGAACCCCCCGGCCGCCTTCGACAACATCGCCCCGGACTCCGACGGCTATCTGTGGATCAAGCAGGACGCCTTCCACGAGAGCTTCGCCCAGGACCTCACGCCCGAGGAGGCGCTGGTCATGGCCGTCACGCAGAAGGCGCCGCTGGGCTCGACGTTCGGTGACACGGTCACCGCCCCGGCCTGGCGCGCCAAGCCGAGCTGGTACCAGGTCTCCACCGCCGACCGCATGATCCACCCCGACAACGAGCGCCGCATGGCCCAGCGCATGAATCCGCGCAAGACCATCGAACTCGACGCCGGCCACGCCTCCCTGGCCTCCCAGCCGGGCCCGGTCACCGACCTCATCGAGGCGGCCGCGAACGAGGTCGGGGCGGCCTGACGCCCGGTCCCCTCAGTCCTCCGGCTTGCGGAGCACCAGAACGTGGTAGTCCGTGTGCCGACGGGTGAAGGAGCGGAACGGACCGATCAGCGGGTCGGTGTGGGTGAGCGCCTCCTTGCCGAACCGCTGCTCGATCTCCTCGCGCCGGTCCTGGTAGAGCACGCCCATCAGCTCGCCGCACAGCACGGCGTTGGTGGTCATGTCCCGCACCAGCTCCACCTGGAACCCGGCCTCCTCGACCTCGCCGATCAGCGCGGCGAAGGGCCGTAGCGGCGGACACGCCCACAGCGTGGTGTACGCGGACATCTCCGCCTCGCTGGGCGTGCCGCGCACCGTGAACTCGGTCAGCAGGAAGCGACCGCCGGGCCTCAGCACGCGATGCGCCTCCCGGAGCCCCAGGGGACGGTCGGACAGGTGCGGCACGCAGTCGATGGACCAGACGGCGTCGAACGACGCGTCGGGGTGCTCCAGGGCCATGGCGTTGCCGTACGCGAACTCCACGCGGCCCGCGGCCGGATGCTCCGTCCGCCGCTCCTGGCACCGGGCGAGCTGGCTGCGGCTCACCGTGATGCCGGTGACGCGGCACCCGGTGCGCTCCGCCAGGCGCAGCGCGGGAGCGCCGGTGCCGCAGCCGATGTCGAGCACGCGGCTGCCCGCCACCGGGTCGAAGGTGTCGATGAGGAACTCGGTCTGCCGGTCCTGTGCGACGTCGGCCATGTCGACGAGCGAGGTCGCGGGCGTACGCGTGCCGTGCGGCACGTACATGCCGATGTGCACGGCGCTCGACCCGAGCAGGTGCGCCAGCAGATCGCCGTACTGGTCGTACATCGCCCCGACCTCGTCGGGGGTGGGAGCCGTGCCGTGTGCCTCCGCTGCCATGGTGCGTCTCCTCCCTGTGGGTGCGGATGCCGATCCTCCGCACGTACAAGGACATTGCACCCGTCACCCGTGCGGTTCGTGAGGGCGTAGTTGAGCCAGGAATGCGCCGCCCTGCGGCGGCTCGGCGATGACGTCCTCGATCGTGACGGGCTCGGCGCCGTCACGCCGGCCGTATCCGGCGCCGACCGCCGCCGGGAGCTGCGTTAAGCTCCGCAGCGGTCGACCCCGGGAGGGCTCTCATGTCGTACGACCCCACGCTGATCAACAGCAACGTGCCGCACTCCGCACGCATCTGGAACTACTGGCTGGGCGGCAAGGACTGCTACGAGGTCGACCGGCAGGTGGGCGACCAGATCTGCGCGGCCAACCCGGGGATCATCGAGATCGCGCGCGCCCAGCGCCACTTCCTCGTGCGCGCCGTGAGCCACCTCGTCGAGGAGGCGGGCGTCCGCCAGTTCCTGGACGTCGGCACGGGCCTCCCCACCGCCGACAACACCCACGAGGTCGCCCAGCGCCTCGCCCCCGACGCGCGGATCGTCTACGTCGACCACGACCCGATCGTGCTCACCCACGCCGAGGCGCTGCTCACCAGCACCCCGGAAGGCGCGACGGGCTACATCGACGCCGACCTGCGCGACCCGGACGCGATCCTGGAGCAAGCCGCCAAGACCCTGGACTTCGCCCGGCCCGTCGCCCTGATGCTGCTCGGGATCACCGCGCACATCACCGACGACTCCGTCTACGCCATCGTGGGCCGCCTGGTGGCCGCCCTGCCCTCCGGCAGCTATCTGGTCCTGTGCGACGACACCGAGGTGCTCGACCCCGAGCGGATGCGCGAGATGATCGAGCAGTGGAACGAGGCGAGCGACAACCCGCGCGTCAACCGCAGCCCCGAGCAGCTCGCCCGCTTCTTCGACGGCCTGGACCTCCTGGAGCCCGGTCTGGTCTCCGTCTCGCGCTGGCGGCCCGAGCCGCGGAAGGGCCGACTGCCCGCGGAGGTCGACGACTTCGGGGGCGTGGCGCGCAAGCCCTGACGCTGCTGGCCGTGTTCGCGCGACGGCGGGGCTCGCGCCCGGGTGACTCCGGAGAGGCGCGCGTCTTGCGGGTGGGTTGTGGTGTGCATGACCATACGGCCATGGCGAATCCGAAGGGCACCCCTCGGCGCACCCTCCTCACCGGCGCCGCCGCCACCGCGGCCGCCGCCACCGTCCAGGCCGCGGGCCCGGCCGCCGCGGACGAGCGAACCCGGCTCGCCCCGCAGCCGGCCCCGCGCGAACTGCGCGCCCTGCTGCGGGAGATCGACCACCGCCGCATCGAGGCGACCGTACGCCGCCTGGTCGCCTTCGGCACCCGGCACACCCTCTCCGCCCAGGACGACCCGGAGCGCGGCATCGGCGCCGCGCGCGACTGGATCCTCGCCCGGATGCGGGAGTACGCCCGGGCGTCCGGCGGCCGGATGACCGTGGACCTCCAGTCCTACGTGCAGCAGCCGGGGCCGCGCATCCCGACGCCGACCCGGATCTCCAACGTCGTCGCCACGCTGCGCGGCACGACGTCCCCCGACCGCGTCTACGTCGTCTCCGGGCACTACGACTCCCGCGCCGGCGACCCCATGGACCACACCAGCGACGCCCCGGGCGCCGACGACGACGCCTCCGGGGTCGCCGTGGTCATGGAGCTGGCCCGCGTCCTCGCGACCCGGCGCACGGGGGCGACGCTGGTGTTCGCTGCCGTCGCCGGGGAGGAGCAGGGGCTGTACGGCGCCGCCCACCTCGCGCAGAGCTACAAGGACCAACGGGCCGACGTACAAGGGATGTTCACCAACGACATCGTGGGCAGCTCCACCGCCGACGACGGCACCCGCGACCCGCACACCATCCGGCTCTTCGCCGAGGGCGTGCCCACCTCCGAGACGCCGCAGGAGGCCGAGGTGCGGCGCTCCGTCGGTGGCGAGAACGACTCTCCCGCGCGTCAGCTCGCCCGCTTCGTGCGCGAGGTCGCCGACCCCGACGCGACCGGCATGAAGGTCCGTGTGATCTACCGCCGCGACCGCTATCTGCGCGGCGGCGACCACATCCCGTTCCTCGAACGCGGCTACCCGGCGGCCCGCTTCACCGAGCCCGCGGAGGACTACGCCCACCAGCACCAGGACGTCCGGGTCGTCGACGGCAAGCAGTACGGGGACCTGCCCGAGTTCTGCGACTTCCCGTTCGTCGCGCGCGTCGCCCGGGTCAACGCCGCGGCCCTGTGGAGCCTGGCTCGGGCCCCGGGCACGCCTCGCGGCGCGAAGATCGTGACCACGGCCCTGACGAACGCGACGGAGCTGGTGTGGGAGCGCGGCGGCGAGCCGGACCTGGCCGGGTACGAGGTCGTGTGGCGCGAGACGACCTCGCCCGAGTGGACCCACGCCGTCCGCGTGGGCGACACCACCCGCCACACCGTCGACCTCTCCAAGGACAACGTGTTCTTCGGCGTGCGCGCGGTGAACCGGGCCGGACTGCGCGGCCCGGTGGCCTTCCCGGCGCCGCAACGTTAGGGGCCGAGCGGCGGCCCCGCGCTGAGCTGGGGATTCCCTGGCGGCGCGGATTGACTTTGCGTGCTCTTTACTGTTGTCTGCGCACATGAAGAGAACGATCCGCGCCGCCGCGTGCGCGCTCGCCGCCGCCGGTCTCGCACTGACGCTCGGCGCCTGCTCCGAGGCCGAGAAGAAGGCCGTCGACGCCGTCGACAAGGCCGTCAACGAGAAGTACGAGGTGACCTACGAGGTCTCCGGCAAGAACGTCGACGAGATCGAGTTCGCCGCCGGTGCGGGTTCCGCCGCCAACCCCAAGCTGGAGAAGGCCGCCAAGCCGGAGCTGCCCTGGAAGAAGACGGTGACGCTGCGCGGGATCATGCCGCCCACCGTCGTCCCGATCTCCACGGACCCGACGGGGGCCGACCTCACCTGCAAGGTGATCTACAAGGGCGAGGTCATCAAGGAGGCCTCCGGCGAGAACGTCGTGGCGGGCTGCATCGCGGTCTCGCCGGTCGGCAAGTAACGCCCCGCGGGAAGTGCCCCGCGCAGGGACGCGCCCCGGACTCGCCTCCGGGGCGCGTCCCCGCGTGTGCGCGGCCCGGCCCCTCGCCTCACCGGCGCGCGGCGGCGCCCGAGTACACGACGTCGACGAGCAGGATCTGGTCGTTGCCCGGGGAGCCGTCCCTGTCGATGGACGTGGTCAGCCAGATGTCGCCCTGGGGGTCGACCTCGACGGTGCGCAGCCGGTTGTACGTGCCCTGGAAGTACGTCCGCTGGTCGGTCAGGCCGGAGTTCGCGTCGATGCGCATCCGGTACACCCGCTGGCCCCGGGTGGTGGCGACGAAGACGTGGTCGTTGATGATGGTCAGGCCGCTGGGCGAGCCCGAGGCCACCGGCCAGGTCTTCTTCGGCGGGATGGTGCCGGAGCAACTGCCGCTGGTGCCCTCGCAGTTGGGCCAGCCGTAGTTGCCGCCCTTCTGGACGAGGTTGACCTCGTCCATCACGTTGTTGCCGAACTCGGCCTGCCACAGGCGGCCCTGGGAGTCGAAGTCGAGGCCCTGCGGGTTGCGGTGGCCGAGTGACCAGACGGCGTTGCCGAAGGGGTTGTCGGCGGGGATCGAGCCGTCGGGGTTGATGCGCAGGATCTTGCCGTTGAGGGAGTTCCTGTTCTGTGCGAGCGCGCCGTTCTGCGCGTCGCCCATGCCCGCGTAGAGCTTGCCGTCGGGGCCGAAGCGCAGCCTCCCGCCGTTGTGGGCGCGGTTCTTGGTCATGCCGCCGAGGAGCACCTTGTACCCGGTGAGGGTGTTGTTCTCCAGCGTCATGCGGGCGATGCGGTTGCCGTCGGTCGAGGTGTGCAGGAAGTACAGGAAGTGGTCGGTGGCGAAGGTCGGCGAGATCTCCAGGCCCATCAGGCCGCCTTCGAGGCCGGTGGTCTGGGAGTAGGGCACCTTGCCGAGGAGCGTCTTCTGGCCCGTCTTCGTCAGGCGGTAGACGTTGAAGGTGTTGCGCTCGGTGAAGATCGCGGCGCCGTCCGGCAGGAACGCCAGGCCCCACGGCACGTCGAGGGCGCCGGCGAGGGTCGTGACGGTGCCGGGGTCGGGGGTGCCCGGCTCGGCCCGCGTTGCGGCGTCGGCCGTGGTCAGGGTCGCGCAGAGCGAGACGGCGGTGGCCGCGGCCACCAGCGCGCCCAGGGTCCGGGACGGGTGGCGTCGGGTGCGTGACACGGTGTCCTCCAGGGGGAGTGGGGGGAGTTGACGGCCCTGGCAGGGAGGAAGCTTTCCTGTTGGGTGGGGGCACCGTAGGAGCGTGTGATGTACCTGTCAACGCGGGCGATCGGCCGTTCTCGGGGGTTCGGATGGGACTCCTCTGCGGCCCCGGTGCGGCACGTGCCGGACCGCTCCCATATGGACGATCTTGTTCCGCCCCATGGGCCCGCCGTGTTCTTTATGATCACCGCGGGCCTCCAGGGGGGAGGCCGCCATGGTCAGGAGGGGAAACATGTCCGGAGTCTCCAGAAGATCGCTGCTTGGCTACTCGGGTTCGGCCGCTGCGGGCGCGGTGCTCGCGTCGGCCGGTACCGCGCAGGCGGAGGACGGCAAGGCGGCGCAGGCCGCCGACACCGGCGCGTCCGCCGAGCGGACGCAGGCGGCGGCCGTCGCCTTCACGCCGGGCACGGAGTTCAGCGGCCGGGTCCAGCACGGCACCGGCTACGCCGAGCTGTCGATGACCTTCACGGTCAAGACCGAGGAGTCGCCCGCCCAGTACGACATCTCGCCCGCGGAGATCGCGGAGGCCCTCAACGAGGTCGCGGCCAAGCGCGGCTGGCCCCGCATGACGTTCTACGGCACGCCCCCGAAGGCCCCGCTGAACTGACGCCGCGCGCGAGCGGCCCCCGCACCGGACGCCGAACCGGTGCGGGGGCCGCTACGTCGCTTCGGGGCCCCGCACGCGGCGGCACCCCGGACCTCGGGCGGTCCTAGTGGTGTCCGCCCTTGTTCACCTTGCAGACGGCCTTCGCGGTCTTGCCCGGATCGCTCTCCGAGCGGGCGGTGAGCACCACCCGGCCCTTCCGGTCGGCGTCGCGCCGCGCGCTCACGGCGACATCGACCTCGACGGACTGGCCGGACCGCGCGGTGGCGAGGCGGTTGGGCAGCCACGCGGACCAGCCGTCACCGGACGCCTTGGCGGACAGGCGGTAGACGTCGGAGCGCAGATAACGGTCCACGTTCTCGGGGTGCCCCGGACGCGGCGGAAGGCCGCGCCCGGTGTTGGCCAGGTCGAAGGAGCACACGGCACGGCGTTCCGCGCTGCCCTTGGCGTGCCCCCGGTCCAGCGCCACGCCCCGGCGCTGCGGGCCCGCGCCGTCGAGGGACTTGACGGCGATCGTGTACGACAGGACACCGCTCGGGGTGCGCTCCAGGTCGAGGACGTAGAAGTGCAGCCGGTTGGCCTCGTCGACGTACTCGTACTCGCTGCCGGAGTTGGCGCCGGCGTGCAGCAGGGCGTCGCTGAGCTGCCGGTAGTCGCCCATGGTGATCTTCTGCGGGGTGCCGTCGGGACGCTTGAAGTCCACCATGTCGATGTCCTCGGGGTGCGCGTCGACCACCCACGCGAACGGCGCCTGGTCCTGGTTCTTCGTCTTGGACAGCAGCACGCCGTTGTCCGGCGTGAAGGAGTCCATGCCCATGCGGTCGACGACCTCGACGGTGTAGTTCTGGTAGCCGCCGCCGTCGCACAGGGGGTCGGCGGCCGGATCGCAGGCGCGCGACAGGTCGCGGCTCATGCTGATGTTGACGCCGCTGAGCCCCTTGACGCCGGGCGGCGCGGAGCGGGCCGTCACCCGGGCCACGACGGTGCCGGAGCCCTTGAGCGCGTCGCGGTCCAGGCGCAGCACGTTCTTCTCGTCGACGATGCCGAGCTTGAGCTTGTCGCGCAGGACGTGCTGGGAGCCCATCGAGCCGCCCTGGGTGGACGGTATCTGCCAGCGGGTGTGCGGGCCTCCCGGGCCGTTGAAGGAACCGCGCGAGAGCATGCTCCAGATGCCGGTGTAGGCGCGGCGCAGCGGTTTGCCGTACGGGTTGTTGTAGTTGTCGCCGATGCCCAGGATGTGGCTGAGTTCGTGCGCGTACACGCCCATCCCGGAGCTCTCGGCCTGGGTGGACGATCCGGCCGTCGCGTTGGGCCAGATGCGGGCCGCCGCCGCCCAGGACGTCCACGGCACGTAGCGGGTGCTCGCGGAGTTGCCGCCGGAGGCGATGGGCGCGGGCGGGCCCCACGCCGCCGGCACGCTCTGCGGCGAGGCGAACTTCATCTGCCCGAACTCCTGCCACACGGACGACTCGTCCTGCCCCGCGGTCAGGAAGAAGACGAAGTCGTACTTGGCGGTCTCGCCGCCGCCCACGTCCGCGGTCCAGGCGGCCTTGCCGTCGGCGCGGATGTCCTTGCCGCAACTGCTGCCGCGCGGACAGGCGCCCGGGTTCATCTGCGGCTCGATGCCGTACTGGAAGGACTTGTACGGCATGCGGTAGACGCCGAAGGCGGTCAGGTCGACGCCGATGCGGCCGCCGGAGTCCTCCATCCAGTACTCGTTGATGGTGTGGCCGCGGTTGAGCGCGCCCGGCTTGTTGAGGAAGTCGCGGTAGAACGTCGGCAGTTGGGCGCGCGGGATGTTGGAGGCGCTCGGCTGGGGATTGCCGAAGAGGCTGGATCCGGCCGGTTTGCTGACCGTGAACTCCTCGTCGGGGTAGTCCAGGAGCACCAGGGCGCCCTTGAAGGTGCGCTTGGTGGGCTTGAGGTCGGGATTGGCCCAGTCGGTGCCGGGCACGGACCGGTGGTCGGCCCACGTCATGGAGTCGGGGTTCTGCCAGCGCTGCGGGTCGATGGGCTGGACGAGGGGAGGCCGGGCCGTGGGCTCGGGGTTCGCCCGTGCGGGGCCGACGGCGAGGGCGGAGGCGGTGAGTCCCAGGAGCGCCGTGAGGAGACCGAGACGGCGGACCGGGAGGCGGCGCGTGCTGGCGCCGCGCGCATTTCTACGACGGGTGCGACGGAGGAACAAGGCTCACCTCTTGCCTGGTGGGTGTGGACAAGAACATGACAAGCCGGTCAGCGGTACCCTCCGTCGGGCACCTTTGAGGTGTCAACAGTCTTTTGGGACGGATTTGACTGGTGGGATGGGGCGTTGGGCCCGGTGGGGCGAATCGGACCGGCAGCGGTCGGCGGCCGGGTCCGGTCCGGGGGCGGGGGCGGCTCCGAGTGGCGGTGGGGGGGGCGGCCCGGCCCGGCGGTGGGGGGGCGTCCGGCCCGGCCCGGCGGTGGGGGCCCGGCGGTGGGCGCGGCTGAGGCCCACCGCTCACCGCCCGCCGGGTCGCCCCCCGCGCCGGGTCAGACCATCAGCCCCGCGCCCCGAAGTTCTGCGTCCACCACGGGCCGCCTTCGCCCTCCTCGACCCCCGTGCCCAGCTCCTTGAAGGAGCAGTTGAGGATGTTGGCGCGGTGGCCCTCGCTGTTCATCCAGGAGTCCATCACCGAGGCGGCGGTCTGCTGGCCGCGCGCGATGTTCTCGCCGTACGTGCTCCACTTGTAGCCCGCGGCCGTGATGCGCTGCCCCGGGTCGGTGCCGTCCGGCGAGGTGTGGTCGAAGTAGTTGCGCGACCGCATGTCGGCGGAGTGGCGCTGTGCGGCCGTGGCCAGCTTGCTGTTGTGGGTGAGGGGACCGCACCCGGCCTTGGCGCGCTCGGCGTTGACCAGGCTGAGGACCTGCTGCGCCTTGGACCCGGAGGGTGCGGGCGGCGCGGGCTTCCTGGTCGTGGGGCGGGGCGCCGCCTTCGTGGAGGGGGTGGGGCGCGGCGGCTCGGCCGTCTTCTTCCTGCTGGCGCGCGAAGGACTCGCGGTCGGCGAGGGCTTCTTGGCCTTCTTGGCCTTCGACGGCGACGCGGAGGGGGACGGCGACCGGCTCGGCTCCTGCGTGACCGTCGGCGACACGGAGGGCTCAGCCGACTCCAGCGCCACCGCCGAGCCCTTGTCCGAAGGCTCGGGCGAGTCGTCGGCGAGCTGCATGACACCGGCGAGCGCGGCGATGGCGGCCACACCCGCGCCCGCGCCGACCGCCTGGCGCCGCCTGCGCACGCTGCGCCGCCCCTGCCGCAGCCGTGCCCGGGAGCCAGGGGTGCCCGTCGAGGAGAGGGGGGTCACGTCAGGGGCGCCACCGCCGCCGACGTCACCAGAAGCTCCCGCTTCATGCTGATGCATGGCTTGCGCATGTCCTTCGCCGTCTCCCGCGTACGCGACGGACGCCATGGTGTCCGTCCCGGCCCCGGCACCCGCTCCGGAGAAGTGCCCGGCCCCCATGACCAGCAGTGGCGGCACGAGAGCGATCCCGGCGAGCAGCCCCTCCGCGGGCGTGAGGCGCGCGCCGAGGCCCCCGCAGGATGCGCAGTCGCGGGTGTGCCGCACCAGACGTTTGCGCCACAGCGCGGACGGCCTGCCGTCCCAGCCCGACGCCACCTGGGCGAGCACGGGGCAGCGCGGCTCGGCGGCCAGCGCGCGCACGACCACGCGTGCCGTCTCCAGCTGGGCCTTCATGCGCTGCACCCGTACGGCGGTGTGCTCCGGCGTGAGCTCCAGGGCCGCGGCGACCTCACCGCGGGACAGCTCGCCGGCGGCCTCCAGCCACCACAGCGCGAGCAGCTCCCGGTGGTCGTCGTCCATCCAGCGCGTGGCCCGGGCGACCTCCTTGCGCTCCCCGGACAGGCCGAGCCTGAGGATCGTCACGTCGGTGAAGTCCCCGCCCGGGTCCGGGACGTCGTACGCGTCCTGGAGGCCGCTGTCGACCGGCGCGGGCCGCTGGTGGCGGCGGGTCTCGTTCATGGCGATGGCGACGAGCCAGGACCGGAACGAGTCCGGATCGCGCAGGCCGGGAAGCCCTCTGAGCATCCGCACCATGACGTCCTGCACCAGGTCGTCGACGTCGGCGTGCCCGCTGAGGGCGCGGCCGACGATGTTGTACACGAGCGGCAGGAACGCGGCGACCAGCTCGTCCTGGGCCCGCGCGTCCCCCGCCCGGCCCGCGACGACGAGAGCGGTCAGGCCGGTGCCGTCCCCCTGCTGCGGCTCCCACTGATCGTGCTGCACGGCACATCTCCTGTCCTGATCGCTGCGTGGTGCTGAGTGCGCCCACTGCATCGGAGATCCTGCGGGGCGCGGGGGGATAACAGAAACCGCGCAGATCACTTTGAGACCCGAGTCACGTCACGCGGTGCGAGGTCCGAGTCGCTTCGGGTGACGCGTGCGAGGCCTGGGGCGGGCCGGGGTGGCGCGTGGGGTGCGTGTCGAGAGGCGGGGGTTGTCCCCACCCCCGTCCCACCGGCCAGCCGGATGGCCGCGCCGGGCCGCGTGCGGGACCGTGATGCCGACACGGATCGCGTCACCGCACCCCTTCACGTCACGCACCCCTTACCCGGAAGGCCTCACCGTGCGCATCGCCACCGCCACCGCCGTCGTCCTGGCCCTCGCCGCGGGCGCCGCGCCGAGCGCCGTCGCGAAGGACCGTCCCGCCCCCGGCAAGGAGCGCTCGACCGTCGACGGCTACTGGCGCATGGACGGCTACGGCACCGTCCTCGCGATCCGGAACGGAACCTTCCAGGAGTACCAGACGACCGCCGTGAGCTGTCTCAAGGGCGAGTCGGCCCGGCGCACGGGCGCCGGGCGCTACCTCACGGAGGACGGCACCGTCGTCGCCGTCCGCACCCGGCCCGACGGGCGGCGCGCGACCCTGAGCTTCGACAGCTCCGTGGGCCACCGCGCCCTGCGGCGCGTCCAGGCACTGCCGGACGACTGCACGCGGCAGGGCCCGAGGGGCCCCCGGGCGTCCTTCGACGTGTTCTGGCAGTCGTTCGCGGAGAACTACCCCTTCTTCGCGGCGAGGGGCGTCGACTGGGACGCCGTACGCGACCGGTACCGGCCCCGGGTGCACGCGGACACCACGCGCAAGGAACTGTTCTCGATCTTCAGCAGCATGGTGAAGCCGCTCCACGACGCCCACGTCGCGGTCATGGACGGCGACCGCGTCTACGCCGAGGTCCGCCCCGGCACGGTCAACCCGACGAAGGAACTGGACGCCAAGGCCAAGAAGTTCATCGAGAAGCGCGACCTGAAGCACGCCACGTACCGCAAGGACTTCGGAGGCGGCCGGATCACCTACGCCGATCTGCCGGGCGACCGGGGCTATCTGCGGATCTCCGGCTTCGCCGGGTACGTGCCCGCGGGCGCCCCCTTCTCCGCCCACGCGGCCGAGCTCGACCGGGCGCTCGACACGATCCTCACCAAGGACCGCACCCGGCGGCTGAAGGGCCTCATGATCGACCTGCGCGTCAACGGCGGCGGCTCCGACGTCCTCGGCATCCGCATCGCCGAGCGCCTCACCGACACGCCTTACGTCGCTTATTCCAAGCGGGCCCGCAACGACCCCGCCGACCCGGGCAAGCACACCCGCCCCGAGCCCATCCGCGTCCGCCCGGCCGACGCGCCCCGCTACACCGGCCCGATCGCCGTGCTGACCGGCGGCTCGACCGTGAGCGCGGGGGAGACCTTCACCCAAGCCCTGATGGACCGGCCCGGCAAGGTCGTGCGCGTCGGCCAGGCCACCCAGGGCGTGTTCTCGGACGTCCTGGCGCGCAACCTCCCCAACGGCATGGTCGCCTGGCTGCCGAACGAGGAGTTCCTGACCCGCACCGGCCGCACCTTCGACGGCACCGGCGTCCCGCCGCACCTGAGCGAACCCGTCTTCACCAAGGAGGAGTTCGCCAAGAACCGCGACTCGGCCTTCGACCGCGCCCTGCGCGTCCTGGAGGCGCACTGAGCCTCTCGGTCTGTGCGGCGCGGGCGCGACCCGAGGCCCGCTGGGAATTCCAACCAAAGCCTCACGCAAATATCTTGATGGGCCGTCAGTCAACAGGTTGGATGACGCGAACACCTCGGTACCCAGGGTGTTCCCCGTCAATCACCGGAGGTCCGCCATGGCCCCGCGCCGCACGGCTCTGGCCGCGCTCCTCGCCGTCGCCCTTCTCGGCGGGGCGCTGACCCCCACGGCCCAGGCCCGGCCCGCCGCCGCGCGGGCGGACGGCCCGCGCGGCGGAGCCGTCGGCGCAGCGCCCCCGGCGGACACCACCGGCATCCCGCGCCTGACCGACCGCCGGGGCCGCACCCTCACGCTGCGCGGATGGAACGTCGAGGACAAGACCCACCACGGCGCCGAGGCCCTCAGCGCCATCACGGAACGCCACTTCAGCGACCTGCGCGCCCGCGGCTTCAACGTCGCGCGCCTCCTCGTGTTCTGGGACGACCTGGAGCCGCGCCGCGGCCACTACAGCAACGGCTATCTGCGCAAGATCCAGCGGATCCTCGGCTGGGCCCACAAGCACAGGATCCAGGTCGTGCTCGACGCCCACCAGGACGTGTTCGGACCCGCCTTCGGCCACCGCGGGATCCCCCGCTGGGCGACGCGCACCGACGGGCTGCCCTTCACCCCGCACCCCGACGACTGGTTCGCCGAGTACTTCGAGCCCGCCGTCCAGCGTGCCTTCACCCACCTCTACGAGGACGCGGACCTGCGCACCGCCCAGGCCCGCATGTGGCGCCTGATCGCCGACCGCTTCGGCGACCACCCGGCGCTGCTCGGCTACGACCTCATCAACGAGCCGATGGGTGAACTCCGCCCCGGCGAGGACCTGGCGAACGCCGCCCGCCGCATCGAGGCCACCCAGCTCACCCCCCTGTACAACCGCCTCGCGGACGCGATCCGCACCCGGGACCGCTCGGCCTGGCTGTTCGTCGAGCCGACCCCGATCGTCGGCGAAGGCGTCCCCACCGGCCTCGGCCGCATCGACGACGAACGGGTCGTGTACGCGCCGCACTTCTACAACACCGCGATGGAGGCGGGCGCCGACTACGACCCGTCGGCCGGTTGGATCGAGGCCTACGAGCGGGCCGTCACCGCCTACCCGCGCGAGCACTCCCTGCCGGTCGTGGTGGGGGAGTGGGGCCCCCTCAACAGCGGCTTGCCGCACATGCGCCGCTTCTACGACGACGCCCTCGCCTCCCTGAACCGCTACTCCTCCGGCTGGGCGGGCTACGTGTGGTGCTACGGCGGCGGCTACTGCGCGCTCGACCCCGACGGCCGCTTCCGTACGAACAAGGAGCGCACCGCCACGCCGTACGCCCCCGCGGTCGCCGGAGCCGTACGCGAGGACGTCCACGACCCGGACACCGGCACCTACCGCCTGGCCTACCGGGCCGCGCGCCGCCCCGGCACCACCGAGCTGTCCCTGCCGCCGAGCCCCACCGGATGGCGCGTCGAGGTCACGGGGCGCGGGGCGCACGCCAGCACCGACAGGGTGCCCGCGGGACGGGCGGGCCACGTGAAGGTGTGGGCCGCCCGCCAGGCGGCGGTGGACGTGCGCGTCACACCGGGTCCGCCGAGCCGCACACGTCGCTGAAAAGCCGTCAGAAGAACATCACGGAGCGGAGCTTGAGGCGTTCGGAGCCGTAGCCGGTGTGCGGTCGCAAGGTGAACGAGTCACCCGTGCAGTCCGGCTCCGTGAAGACCTCGGCGTACGCGTCGGTCCGGTTGCGCGGCGAGTGGGCCGGGGAGCTGGATCCCGGGTCCGCCACCTCCGGCAGCGTGACGCACTCCCAGCTCTCCGGGTCGTCGATGACGGCGACCCGCGGCCTGCCGTCGAGCCCGCTATAGGTGTACTGGAACTGGCCGTCGGCCGCGGTGGCCGACGCGGGCAGGGCGACGGTCAGGGCAAGAGCGCCCGCGGCGGCGGCCAGGGCGGTGCGGAAGCGCATACGCGCGGTCCTTTCACAGTGGTGGGTGCAACGGGCCTTCGCTTCCCACGCGCATGTCCGCATATGCCGGTCCTGTCGGCACTCACCCGGACGAGGGAGTCGCCCTGGATGCGTCACGCGGGCGTCGGACGAGGGGCGCCCGGGGCGCGCACAGGGGGCGTGCGAACCGGCTGCCCGCTCCGACTTCCCGGCTCTCTGGGAGTGTGTCCCCTGGGTGACTCCACTCCCGTGCGGAACCGTGGCACCCATGACCACCACGCGCATGACGTCGGCACGCATCGGGCGCGCGGCCCTGGCCGCGGCCACCGCACTGGCCGTTTTCACCGCCCTGCCCGCCGGCACCGCCCACGCGGCCACCGGGACCTTCTTCTACCACTCGTCCCAGTCCGGCGACCTGGAGATCGACGACCCGGACAACGGCGAGTGCTACCTCCTGCTCCAAGGCGCGGACAGCGTCAACAACGGCACGGACACCATCGCCACCGTGTACTTCGACCAGGGCTGCGAGGAGCGCGCGGACACCCTCGCCCCCGGCCAGGAGCGCGGCTACTTCGAGCCCCTCCCGCACAGCGTGCAGTTCGGCTGAGAACCACCCCCCCCCAGGACGGCGGGGCCGCCCCTCCTTGGCCCCGCCGTCCACCCCTCTAGGCGGTGAGCCCCCGCAGCAGCTCCGGCAGCGCCGTGCCGATCGGCTCGCGCACCACCTCCGTGGCCCGGTCGTCGTACGGGGTCGGCTCGGCGTTCACGATGACGAGGCGCGCCCCGAAGTCGGCGGCGAGACCCGCGAGGCCCGCCGCGGGCTGCACCTGGAGGCTCGTGCCCACCGCGACGAACACCTCGCAGGCCTTCGTGATCGCCACGGCCTCGCCGAGCACCTCCGGATCGAGCCGCTCGCCGAACATCACCGTCGCCGACTTGAGGACACCACCGCATGCCGTGCACGCCGGATCCGGCTCGCCCGCCTCGACACGGGCGAGCGCCTCCTCCATCGGCCCGCGCGCACCACACCCGGTGCACACCACCGACCGTGCCGAGCCGTGCAGTTCGAGCACCTTGCGGTCCGGCATCCCGGCCAGCTGGTGCAGCCCGTCCACGTTCTGCGTGATCACCCGCACCGGGACGCCGGAGCGCTCCAGCTCGACCACCGCGTGATGCGCCGCGTTCGGGCGGGCCAGGAGCGTGCGGTTCTCCCGCCGCATCCGCCACGCCCTGCGCCGGATCTCCGGATCACCCATGTAGTACTCGTACGTCACGAGCTTCTCGGCCTCGGGGTCGCGCCGCCACAGGCCGTTCGGCCCGCGGTAGTCGGGGATGCCGGAGTCCGTGGAGATGCCGGCTCCGCTGAGAAGGGCGACGAGGGGCTTGCTCATGCCGCCGAGCGTAGGGCGCGCGGGCGCGCACCGGCGAACGGATTTCGCCTGGCGCACCGGGACGCGCCCGCGCACCGGTCCGGCGCTGCGCGCGGCGCCACCTCCGGCTCATCCAATGGGGTGAGCTGCGCGTATCGATCGCCGCACGCACCCGCCGAGCGGGGATCCTGGGACGGAAGCGGCGTGCGGGCAGGAGCTGGCATGAAGGCCGAAATTGACAGCGACGACAGCCCCCGGCGTGCGATAGAACCATGGATCACCCATCCCAGGGCGCATCTCACTTCGCTTCAGTGGCGGCTCTGCCACGCCTCGCTCCGTCGTCGCGGGCACGCCACCCCTCCCACCACGCGTCAGGCAGGTCGGCCGTGACACCGACGTCCTGACGCACCTCCCTCCACCACTCTTGCGACACACCATGCCGCCCTACGGGGTCCTCGGACCCGGCAACGGGGGAACCCATGTCCGTGCCACCGCCTCCGCAGCCCTACCGTCTGCTGCGCGCCACCGACCTGCTCGACCTCCACTTCCGCTTCCTGGGCCTGCGCCTGGAGAAGCCCCTGCTCGCACCCCGCCGGCTGGTCCGCCAGAAGCCGGACCAGCCGGGCTACCTCGTCGTCACCTTCGGCCCCCAGCACGTCGTCGAGCGGGCGTTCTTCGAGCTCACCCCCGGCATCCCGGAAGGCGCCACCCTCGCCGGGAGCGAGCCGCACAAGCCGCCGCCGGTGGCCTCGCGCATCGGCGGCCGCAGCGTCCTGGTGTTCGATGTGGGAGCCCAGAGCTCCGTCACCTACACCGAGAAGGGCCTCCTCGACGCGATGCGGGAGCTCCCCCTGCGCGTCGTGGACGCCGCCCGGGAACCGGCCGCCGCGGCCGGGCTGCACCACGCCGTGACCGAGGCTCCCGACAACGTCTTCCACGCCCTGCGCCTGGCCCGCACGGTGGCGGAGCTCGCGGCGCGGCACGGTCCCGACGGGCCCGTCGACGCGGGGCTGCTCGCCGCCCCGGCCGCGGCGCCCGCCGCCGGAGCCCGGCCGGAGAACCCGCTCGCGAACCCGGACGACCCGAAGACCGGCATCGAACTGCCCTACCGGCTCCTGCTGTCACCGCCCCAGGGCGCCACCTGGTCGCACACCAGCGAACTCCCCGATCCCACGGGCCGCGTCGAGCTGTGGCACACCCGGCTGCCCGCCACCGGCGCCCGTGCCGTCTGGACCCGCGACCCCGGCTTCGACCCCGCCGACCCGCACCCGCTGCGCCCCGACGGCAACGACTTCACCATGGCGATGACCCCCGAGGACCGGTCGTCCGTGGTGCACCTGACCTCCAACACCGGCCTGCCGGGCGGCTTCCGGCCGACGCCGCTCACCGGCGACAACCTCATGCTGTCCAGCATGGGAGGCTGGCTCGACTCCCTCGGCCGCTGGGACCGGCCGCCCGACGGCTTCCAGGTCACCCAGTGGCGCCACCGCGCCTCCCTCGGCCGCGACCACTACGTACGGGTCATGTACCGGGGGCGGCTCTTCCCCTTCGGTCACCTCGCGGACCTCGTCAAGGTCACCGAGCGCAAGTTCGACCACGAGCGGCCGGACCACGCGGCCTACCTCAACCAGCGGTTCTTCATCATGGTGCGCGAGCCGGTCCGCCGCTACGGAGCGCCCGGGGACCCGGAGGAGCTGAAGCGGCTGCGCCGCCGTTTCCCGTTCGTCAGCGTCCGGCTGCTCACCCTCGTCACCCCCGACCTGCACGAGCCCCGGACGATCCCGGGCCTGGCCACCGACCCCAACCACCCCAACGAGAAGCTCGCCTTCTTCCCGGAGACCGACGGGGAGGTGCCCTTCCAGTTCCAGGTGAGCATGACCGACCTGGACGGCCGCCTTGTCGAGTTCCGCACGCCCATGGCCTTCGTCGGCAAGAACCTGTACGGGAACCGGGCCGACGTGCAGACGCTGATCACGTTCTACACCCCGGACGAGACCGCGCCGAGCCCCACGGAACCCGACCTGACCCACGACGCGGTCAAACGCGCCCTCGCCGACGTGCGCGGCCAGGCCGTCGCCTTCGCGCCGAGCAACAAGCCCGACGACACGACGCTCTCCACCGGCCGGCTGATCTGGGGCGCCGCGCTCGCCCCGGACCCGGTCGCCGCCGAAGAGCCCCTGTTCCTGCCCACCGTGCGCTGGGCGCGCGCCGTCGTGCCGGCCCTCAGCCGCTTCGGCACCGGCGGCGGCGGTGACCAGCCGAAGTCGGTGTTCCACCCCGAGCCGTACGTGCGCGACGCCTTCACCGACGCCAACAAGGGCCAGCTGTTCGTCGAGCTCGTCGAGCCGTTCCCGCTGACCTTCAGCTCGGGAGGGCAGAGCGCCGGAGCCCTCGCCCAGCCGAACTTCAGCGTCGCGGGCCTGTCCCGGCTGACCGGCCCGGTGGCCGCCGTCCCCGCCACGGCCCTCGCTCCTGCCGCCGACCCGGCCGACAAGTGGGTCAACCTCCTCCAGGGCCGGTTCAACCCCCTCGACTACTTCAAGCAGATCAACGACGCCAAGCTCTTCGGAATGTTCCCGCTGTCAGCGATCCTCAAGGAGGCCGGACTCGACCGGCTCAAGGCGCCGAACTTCCTCACGGCGACCGTCAACGCCGTCACCGGATTCCTCAACGACCTGCGCGGTCTGCGCGACACCCTGGCCGCCGTCCAGGAACAGTTCCCCCAGACCGCCGACCGCGTCATCCGCGTCGTCGACACCGCGACACGCTTCGTCGAGGTGCTCCTCGCCTACATCACCAGCAATCTGGAGCACGCCCCCAACCCCACCCGCATCGAGGACGTCGACAACGCCTTCCGCGCCTTCGCCGACGCCCTCAGGGAGCTGCGCGTGGCCCTGCCCGCCGGGGTCGAGACCGGTGTGCGGCAGCTGCTCACCCGCATCGCCGAGGCGACCGCCACGTACGAGAACGGGGCGGGCGAGGTCATCGCGCTGCGGGACGCCATCAAGATGGCGGCGCTCGGCGCCAAGCTGCCGGACGTCGTCAACTCCCGCATCCAGTGGCAGCCGGACATCACGGCGTGGCGGCCGGACAAGAAGGAGCCCCCGGAGCACGAGAAGGACGCCGTCTTCTGGCCCGTGGGCAAGCTGACGCTCGTGGCGGACCTGCGCGGCTCCCTGCGGCCCGACGTGCCCCAGGCCGCCGACATCACCTGCACGCTGGACAACTTCAAGCTGCGCATGGTCCCCGACTTCGAAGCGATCGCCCTGCACTTCCAGCGGATCCGCTTCACCATGCGCGCGGGCCAGAAACCCGACGTCGAGGTGAAGCTCGGCAGCGTCGACTTCATCGGGCACCTGGAGTTCATCCAGACCCTGCGCAACCTCATCCCGCTCGACGGCTTCAGCGACCCGCCCGCCCTCACCGTCGACAGCTCCGGCATCCACGCCAACTACTCGATGCAGCTGCCCAACGCGGCCGTGGGCGTGTTCAGCCTGGAGAACCTCTCCCTGAACGCGATGCTCTCGGTGCCGTTCATCGGGAACACCCCGCTCCAGGCGGGCTTCTCGTTCTGCCGCCGTGAGGCGCCGTTCCGCCTCACCGTGTCGATGCTCGGCGGTGGCGGCTACTTCGGCATCGTCCTCAACCCCAAGGAAATCGCCGTCCTGGACGCCGCCGTCGAATTCGGCGCCGCGGTGTCCATGAACTTCGGCGTGGCCAGCGGCAGCTTGTCCGTGATGGCGGGCATCTACTTCCGGCTCGAACTCGTCAGCGTCACCAACGACCCGGGCAGGCCCGACCAGAAGGAGATCCGCCCCAACGTCAAACTCGTCGGCTACCTCCGCGCCCGCGGCGAGGTCGACGTCCTCGGCATCGTCTCCGCCTCCATCGAGCTCTACCTCGAACTGGGCTACGAAGGCGGCTACGCCGTCGGCCGCGCCCGGCTCACCATCAGCATCGAGATCGGCTTCTTCTCGAAGTCGGTGACGATCCGCTGCGAGAAGAAGTTCGCGGGCAGCGGCAAGCGCACCGACGTCGCGGGCGCCGCCCCCGCCCCGGAGCTCACACCGCCGTCCTTCGTCGACCTCATGTCGCCGTACACCGACCCGGTCACGGGCGCCCGCATCGACCCCGTCCTCGACTACTGCACGGCCTTCGCGGAGGTGGACTGACCATGGTGGACAGCATCCGATGGACCGTCCTTCCCGACGGCGTCATCGAGGGCGACACCGTACGCGTGTCCGTCCTCGTCACCCCGCACCTGACCGGCATCACCCAACTCGGCCAGTCCGAGGCGTTCCTCCGCTGGCCCGAGCGGCTGGCCACCCTGCTGGCCGGGCTCCGGTTCGAGTTCGACAAGCCCGAGCACACCTACGTCACGGCACACGAGCCGACGGGCCACTACCCCCCGGCCGACCTCGACACGTGGAAAGCCCTGTTCAAGGACACCACCCCGGTCGCCCTGCCGGAGCAGGCGACCGCGCTGGTCGCCGAGGCACCGGACACCCTGCGCTCCTTCCCCGGCAAGATGGTGCACGACGAGATCGCCGACGTGTACCAGGCCGTCGCCGTGACCACGACGCGCAGCCGCCTCGGCGGCGAATGGGCCCGCCAGGAGAGCCTCCTGTGCGAGGAACCGCCGACGGACCACCGCGGCTGGGAGATGCCCGCCCTGTATCTGATGCCCGACATCATCACCCGCGAGGTCCTGGACATGGGCCGGAACCTGGCCGAGGGCTACGAGGTGGTGAAGCGGGCGTTCAACCAGCACGGCGACGTCCCGCGCGCCGCCGCGGACGACCTCACTCCGCGGGTCATGGACCGTACGACCGAGTTCTACACCAGGGCGGTGAACAAGCACGTGCTGCCCCTGGCCGAGACCGCCCTGTTCTACGACCGGCCCCGGCCGTCCGCCGAGGCCCTGGCCGCCGAGGAGGAGGAAGAGCACCGCGTCGACTTCCACGAGGCGTGCGGTCTGCTCGGCGACTACCCGGAGCTCCAGCGCAGGTTCGGCCTCGTCGTCGACCGCCGGTTCACCCTGCCCGCGAGCATCCCCGACGGGGCCCGCGTCCGGGTGCGCTTCGCGGACGGCGTCCCCCACGCCGACGACCTCAACGCCGAGCCGCTCCGCCCCTGGACGACCCTCCGGCTCGTCCGGGGCAGCGTCTTCGAAGCGGCCCCCGCCACCGGGGGCCTGATCACCGGCGGGATGCTGAACCTCGGCGCCCCCGACACCTGGCACCTCACCGAACTGGACGTGGACGGGGCGGCGCTCAAGCACCTCGACTACGCCCGCACCATCGCGGCCCTGTACGACCGTGACGTGCCGTCGAGCCCCGGCTCCGTCGCCCACCAGGTCGCGGGCACCGCCACCCCGGCCGCCCGCGGCGGCGGCATCACCCTGATGCACACCGTCCGCGACCACTACCTCGCCGGACAGATCGGCACCGACCTCAAGCGCCGCACCAACGGCGAGGTGGCCGAACTGACCGCGGAGAACCTGGTCCGCGGCTACCGCGTGGACATCGGCACCGTCGACCCGGCCACCGGCGCCGTCCGCCAGTGGCAGTCGCTGCTGCGCCGCCGCGGCCGCTACACGATCCGCTGGCCCGGACAGCAGCCCATCACCCTCCAGGTCCGCCCCGACGAGGGCCTGGTGCGCGCCAGCGCCGTGACGGCCACCTCCGCCACCTCCAAGGAGCTCTACGGCCACCAGGCCGTCTGCGGCTGGCACGGCTGGAGCCTCGCCGCACCCCGGCCGGGCCGCACCATCGGGCTCGACAACGAGCCGGAGGCACCCGCCCCGCCCGTGTCGCCGGACGTGCCCCTGGAGACCCGGTTCACGGCGGAGCCCGGCTCGCTGCCCGCCCTGCGCTTCGGCCGCACGTACCGGATGCGCGCCCGCGTCGTCGACCTCGCGGGCAACGGCCTCGAACACACCGCGAGCACACCCGACGCCGTCCGGTCCGACGCGATCACCTACGGCCGTTGGGAGCCCGTCCCACAGCCCGTGGTGGTGCCGCTCCTTCCGTTCAACGAGGGCGAGTCCACCGAGCGCCTGGTCATCCGCAGCACCGTCACCGACGACGGCCGTCAGATCTCGCCCGACGAGTACGTCCTGTGGCGCTCCAACGTCCCCGACCACAAGGCGCGCTCCGACGTCGACGGCCTGGACCGCCAGTACAAGCCGATCGCGGAGCGACACGTGGCACCGCCGAAGACGGCCCTGCAGATGGCCGAGGAGCACGGCGTGTTCGACGCCGCCTTCGGCGCCACCAAGCCCGACCGGGTGCGCGCGGAGTACTTCGCCGCCGCCTCCCGCGAATCCGGGTCCTTCCTGGACACCGTCGTCCGCGACCCGCAGTGGCCGCACCTCCCGCACGACCTGCTGCTCGAAGGCTCCATCCACATCGCCAAGCACGACGTGCACGACCCTGTGGCCGTCACCCCGCTGCCGCTCGCGCGCCGCGGCGCCGGGCTCAAGCAGGGCGAGTTCGTCGTGCACGACACCCACCAACTGCGCCTGCCGTACCTCCCGGACGTCCTCGCCGAGGGCGTCATGCTGCGCGGCCTGCCCGGCGACCTGGACAACCGCAAGATCCCCTTCCCCGGCCCCTGGCCACAGGCCCAGCCCTTCAAGATCCGCATCCGGGAAGGCAGCGGCGCACCGCACTGGGACGGCCTCACCCAGCGCGTCCTGGAGGTGTACCTGCCCAAGGGCGAGATCGCCACGGTCCGCCTGAGCTGCTATCTGGACCCGCAGAAGCTCCCCCTGCTGCGCCAGTGGGGGCTGCTCACCGAGTCCTCCTTCTGGCAGGACCTGCGCGAGCAGGACAGGGCGTTCCTCACCCGGGCCACCGCCGACGGCGAGAACTGGATGCTCACGCCCTGGACCGAGGTCACGCTGGTGCACGCGGTGGAGAAGCCCGTGCAGCCACCCCGCCTCGCCGAACTCACGGCTTATCGGACGGCCGAACAGACCGCCGCCGCCATCACCGTCCAGGTCACCAGCCACGCCGAGAGCACCGGCCACGTCGAGGTGGACGCCCGCTGGAGCGAGTGGCTCGACGACGTCACCCAGCCCGCGCCCACCCGCGTGGACGGCCACAAGCAGCTGGAGGACATCACCCTGGCCTACACCGACGACGAGGAACGGGTCACCCGCACCCACGAGTTCGGCGACACCCGGCACCGCAACGTCCGCTACACGCCGACCGCCGTCACCCGCTTCCGCGAGTACTTCCACCCCACCATCACCGACGACCGCGCCAACGTCACCCGCCTCGGCCCGACCGCGGCCCCCCTGCCGGTGCCCAGCTCCCGCAGGCCCCAGCCGCCCGCCGTCGCCTACGCCGTGCCCACCCTGCGCCACGACCGCAGCGTCGACGAGCAGCGGGCCACGGTCACCCAGCGCCGCCGCCCCGCGGGCCTGCGCGTCTATCTGAACCGCCCCTGGTACTCCTCCGGCGACGACGAGATGCTCGCCGTGGTGCTCGACACCGGCACCGCCCTGCCCGACACCGTCGCCACCCGCTGGGGCGTCGACCCCGTCTGGTCCGACACCACCGTCCTGCCGCGCCCGCAGGCCACGCACTTCCCGAACGCGGAGAAGCGCCCGACCGGTCTGCGCCTGCCCGGCTCACCCGACACGGAACCGGTCCTCGTCGACGCGGCGGCCTTCACCCCCGCGTACGACAAGGGACGGGGGCTCTGGTACGTCGACATCGACGTGGACTTCGGCAGCGGCGCGGCCACCACCTACTTCCCGTATCTGCGCCTCGCCCTCGCCCGCTACCAGCCGTACGCGGTCGACCCGCTGCACCTGTCGAAGGTGGAACGGGCGGAGTTCGCCCAGCTCCTGCCGCCGCGCACGCTCACCGGGCGGCGCGAGGGCAACCAGCTCACGGTCACCCTCACCGGCCCGGCCACGTACAACGAACTGGGTGAGATGAGCGGCACCGGCAGCACCGCCGCGGCCGCGTGCCGCCGGGTCACGCTCACCCTCCAGAGCCGGGCGCAGGCGGGGGAGGACGACATGGACTGGAAGGACCTGGGCACCCCGGCGGACCTGGTCTGCCGCGCCAACGGCACGGGCTTCGCCTGGTCCGGCGGCATCGCGGCCCCCACCGGCCAACTCCTCACCCTGTACCGGCTGCTGGTCCAGGAGCACGAGCTGTACCGCACCGACAAGGACACGGCGACCGACACGGCCACCGTCAACGGCACCCCGGTACCGGCCGCCCGGCGCCTGGTGCACGCCGACTACTTCGAGCTGACGGTCGGTCTCCTGGGCCGGATCGACTTCAAGCTGTAGCGAGCGGTCGCCGCGCAGGGCCCGGGCCGTAGGGAGACGCGGCCGGGCCCCTCGCAGCGCGTCGGGCAACAGTCACCTCTGCTGCTACTCTCTGTCGTCGCATGGTCATCGTGAGCAACTTGCAGAGGTGTACGTGAAGGTCACCTGCGTCGGTGGCGGCCCCGCCGGTCTCTATCTCTCCATCCTCCTGAAGCGGCAGGACCCGACCACCGAGATCACCGTCCACGAGCGCAACCCGGAGGGCTCCACCTACGGCTGGGGCGTCACGTACTGGCGCGGGCTCCTCGACAAACTCCACGAGCACGACCCCGAGTCCGCGCGCGCCGTCGAGGAGGCCTCCGTCCGCTGGCGCGACGGCGTCGCCCACGTGGGGGACCGCACCACGCGCCACCGCGGCGACGAGGGCTTCGGCATCGGCCGCCACCGCCTCCTCGAACTGCTCGCCGCACGGGCCAGGGCCCTCGGCGTACGCCTGGAGTTCGGCCACGAGATGACGGCCGACGCACTGCCCCGCGAGGCCGACCTGGTCGTCGCCGGCGACGGCCTGCACAGCACGCTGCGCGGCCAGTACCCCGAGCACCACGGCACGCACGTCACCGCCGGACGCAACCGGTACATCTGGCTCGGCACCACCAAGGTCTTCGACGCCTTCACGTTCGCCTTCGTGGAGAGCGACCACGGCTGGATCTGGGCCTACGCGTACGGCTACGGCGCGCAGGGCAGCACCTGCGTCGTCGAGTGCGCCCCGGAGACCTGGACCGGTCTCGGCCTCGACCGCGCCGACGAGGCCGAAGGCCTGACCCTCCTGGGCAAGCTCTTCGACCACCTCCTGGACGGGCACCCCCTGATCGGCCGCTCCTCCGCCGACGGCCGGGCCCAGTGGCTGACCTTCCAGACCCTCACCAACAAGCGCTGGTACCGCGACAACGTCGTCCTCCTCGGCGACGCCGCCCACACCACCCACTACTCCATCGGCGCGGGCACCACCCTCGCCCTGGAGGACGCCATCGCGCTGGCCGCCGCCCTGCGCGGCCACCCCACGCTCCCGGCAGCGCTCGCCGCCTACCAGCGGGAGCGCGAGGCCGCCCTCCTGTCCGTCCAGAGCGCCGCCCGCTACAGCGCCCGGTGGTACGAGAGCCTGCCGCGGTACGTCCACCTGCCGCCGCACCGCATGTTCGCCCTGCTCGGCCAGCGCCACTCACCGCTGCTGCCGTACGTGCCGCCCCAGCTCTACTACGGCCTCGACAAGGCCGCCGGGCAGGTCGAGGCGCTGCGCCGCTTCAAGCGGTGGCTGGGGCCGAAGCTCGCCCGTACCGCGCACGCGCGGGCCGCGACGGGCCGCGACCAGCGCCCGTAGCGTCCGCAGACCCCGTGGTCCGGGCCGGGGCCCGGACCACTCGGTGCCTCGATCAGGACTGCGGCGGGTTCTGCTGCCCCTGGTCGCCGCCCAGCTGCTCCTTGAGTTTCTCCTGGGCGGTGTCGACCTGGCTGCTGTACTTGCCCTGCGTCTTGTCGTCGACGAAGTCTCCCGCCTTGTCGATGCCCTGGCCCGCCTTGTCCTCGTGGCCCTTCAGCATCTGCTTGAGCTTGTCCAGCACAGACATGGGATGTCTCCTTGCGGTGTCGCCCCTGGTTCCAGGTTCACCGCGCACCGACCGATCCGCATCCCGTGCGGCGGAAAACCCCGTGCGTCACGGGAGTCCCGGGCGCTACCGTCCCGGCATGCCCCCTGAGGACGGACACTTCGCGGAGGACGTAGCCGCCACCTACGACGAGTCGTCGGCCGACATGTTCCGCCCGGAGGCGGTGGACCCCGTCGTCGATCTCCTCGCCGACCTGGCGGGCGACGGCGAGGCACTGGAGTTCGGCATCGGCACGGGCCGCATCGCCCTGCCGCTCGCCCGACGCGGCGTCCCGGTGCACGGCATCGAGATGTCCCGCGCCATGGCGTCCCGGCTGCGGGACAAGCCGGGCGGCGACGCGGTGCCCGTGACCATCGGCGACTTCGCCACCACCCACGTCGAGGACGCGCGGTCCGCCTCGGTGGTCTACCTCGTCTTCAACACGATCAACAACCTCACCACGCAGGACGCCCAGGTGGACTGCTTCCACAACGCCGCCGCCCATCTGCGCCCCGGCGGCCGCTTCGTCATCGAGGTCGGCGTGCCCGATCTGCGGCTCCTGCCGCCGGGGCAGACCGCCGTGCCGTTCCACATCAGCCCCACCCAGTGGGCGTTCGACACCTACGACGTGGCCACACAGGCGCTGAGCTCGCACTACGTCACGATCGTCGACGGCCGCGCCGAGCACCGCGCCATCCCCTTCCGGTACGTGTGGCCCGCCGAGCTCGACCTGATGGCGCGGCTCGCCGGACTCCGCCTGCGCGACCGCTGGGAGGACTGGCACCGGAGGCCCTTCACCAGCGAGAGCACCCAGCACGTCTCGGTGTGGGAGAAGCCCCTCGACTGACCGGGCCCCGGTGAACGCCCGGTCAGCGCCCGGTGAGCAGCGCGTCGACCGCCCGGCCGAACAGCCACGCCGCCGCCCGTGCCACCACGGGATCCAGCGCCCCGGGCAGCCACCGCACCCGCAGCTCCTCACGCCAGACCACCCGCGAACCCGCACCGGCCTCCCTGGGACCCACCTCTATCTCGGCCCACCCGGTGACGAACGAGCCGCGCTTGACCAGGCGGCAGGTCCCGCGCCGCCCCCGCGGCGGCTGCCAGAGCACGACCTCCATCACGTCGTCGAACGCCAGCGGCCCGACCCCGGAGCGCGCCGTCAGCAGGGCACCCGCACCCCCGGACTCCGCTCCGGAGACCGTGACCCTGGTCAGGGGCATCACCTGGCCGTGCCGCTCCCAGTCCGTCAGCCGCCGCCATGCCTCGTCGGGACCGAGCGGCGTGGTGCGTACGAGACGGAAGAGGGCCATACGCCGATCGTAGACAGCGCCACCGGGCCGCGCGGCCCCGGCCTCAGTGGGCCCGTGCGGCTTCCAGACACCGCCGCCCGCTCCTCGGCCAGGAGCCACCGTCCACGCCCTGGAGGCGAGGGTGAACGCCGCCACCCTCGCCTCCGACGTCGAGGGCACCTTCGGGCCCGACGCGTGGACGGGCTCCACGTGACCCCTCGGGTCCTGTCCGTCAGCCGCCCACGACCGGGTAGTGGTCGGAGAGGTTGGTGTACGTGTACTGCTTGCCCCAGCTCGACACCGTCCAGGGCGCGCTCCGCTCCTTGACCACGTCGTTCTTCCACGCCGAAGGACGGGCGTGCCCCTGGCGGTGCAGGACGTGGTCGAGGTCCTCGCGGGGGTCGCTCGGGTAGCGCTCGGCGGCGATCGAGTTGTCCCGCGTGTCGAAGGAGTACGGGTGCCCGGTCCGCTCGTCCGCGGGCGCCAGGCCCGCGTCGGCGAGCATCGAGGCGTACTCCGGGCTGTGCGAGTCCACGTTGAAGTCGCCCGCGACCATGACCTGCTCGTTCGCCGGGATGCGCTGGGCGTCCAGGAACGCGTCCAGCTCCTTGAACTGCTTGGCGCGCGTCGTGGCCGCCTCGCCCGCCGAGCAGCCGGGGTCGGTGGACTGGGCGTGGGTGCCGACCACGTGCACCTTCGTGCCGTTCACGTCCAGGACGACGTAGGCGAACCCCTTGTTGGAGTGGTGGTCCGCGCCGCATGCGTCCTTGTAGACGTACTGCTCCTTGCGCACGATCGGCCACTTGCTGAGGACTGTCACGCCGCCGTCCTCCGGGGTCAGCGCGGAGTATGCGCCCCCGGTGGCGTCCCACCCGGACTTGCTCCTGCCCACCACCGGCGTCTGGTGCGGGTACAGCGCCGAGGCGTTCTTCTGGAGCGCCTCGGACGCGGAGTTGTCGAACGCCTCCTGCACCACGACGACGTCGTTCCCCCGGAAGAACCCGGCGGCCGGTATCTCCTTGGCCCGGTGGTCCTGCCCCCAGTTCGGGTACAGCGTCTTGCTGAACAGGAAGGCGTTGTACGTGAGCACCTTCAGCCGGGGCGGCGCGTCGGCGGCCGTCGCGCTCGGGGCCGTCGCGGCCAGCGTCGCCGCCGTGGCGAGCGCCACGAGACAGGTGCGCGGGGTGGGGTGGGGCACGGAGTATCTCCCTGTGGGGGTGGGAACGGGCGCCGGCTGGAAGCACCGGCGTCGGCCATCCAAGGCGCCGTGGGTTACGGCGGGTTGACGTGCGGGTGAGCGTGGGGAGGATCATGACGTGCGGCTGGGCCGCAGGTCACGTGGGTGGTGCCTGGGTGTGGCGTACGCACTCCGTGATCACGGAGCGCAGGCTGTCGGTGCGCCGGTAGAGGTCGCGCTGGAGGTGGGCCCCGGTGCCGTGGGCGAGGAGGCGTGCCGTGCGTTCGCGGGCCAGGGCGAGGTCCCCGGTGTCGTCGAGGGCGTCCCGTACGTGGTCGAGGAGGGCGCGGGCCGCCTCGGGGCCGGGGGTCGGCCGCATCGTCAGGGGGTGGAGGAGCACGTCGTCGAGGCCGGAGCGCGCGGCGCGCCACGCGGCGAGCCGCAGCAGGCTGACGCCGTGCCCCAGCGGCGGCGTGCCCGCGCGCCACTCCCGCGCGGCCGTCTCGACGAGGGCCCGGCAGAGCGCGGCGATCAGGACGGTGGTGCCCGCGTCGAGGCACACGTCCGCCACCCGGATCTCGACGGTGGGGTAGCGGTGGGAGAGCCGGGCGTCGAAGTAGACCATGCCCCGGTCGCGCAGCACCCCGGTGGTCACCATGTCGCTGACCTGCTGCTCGTACCGCACGGCCGAGCCGAAGAGCTCGGTGGGGCCCGCCATCGGCCAGCGCCCCCACACTCTGCTGCGGTAGCTGGCGTACCGGCTGTCCTTGCCCTGCCAGAACGGGGAGTTGGAGCTGAGCGCGACGAGGACCGCCAGCCACGGCCGGATCCTGTCGACGACGGCCACGCCCTCCTCGTCCGACTCCACGGCGACGTGCACGTGGCAGCCGCAGGTCAGCTGCTCCTGGGTGGTGAGGCCGAACTGCTCCTCCATCCACTGGAAGCGCTTGCCCACGTTGACGGAGGGGCTCGCGGGCAGGGGAGAGGTGGCAAGGGCGGCCACCGAGGCGCCGACGTCACCGGCGTGCCGGGCCGCCTCGGCCCGCCACCGGACGATCTCGGCGGAGAGGCTGTCCATGTCCGACTGCGGCCGCGTGGCGAATTCGATCTGGTGGCCGTGCAGCTCCTTCTCGAAGGCGTCGTCCCCGGAGTCCCCGTTCCCGCTCTCCTCCGCACCGCCGTGCTCGGCGGTGTCCCTGGCCGCACGGGCCAGGACGGCCGTCGACAGGGCCCGAGGCTCCCCACTCTCACGGTCGAACAGGAGGAGCTCCTCCTCCACACCCACGGTACGCACCGGACGCCGCCTCTCCGGCCCGCCTACTTCGGACTGTGGGGGCCACTCGGTACCCAGTACCCCGACGGCGGGGTAGCAGCCGTGTGCTGTCCGCCATCAGGGTTCATGGGTTTCAGCCGAGCCGATGGGGCGAATGCGTAGATCATGGTGAAAATCGGCTACACGATGATGACCGAGCAAGCGGGACCGCGCTCCCTCGTCGAACATCTGGTCGCCGCAGAGGGTGCCGGTTTCGACTTCTCGGTGACCTCGGACCACTACTTCCCGTGGCTGGAGGAGCAGGGCCACGCGCCGTACGCGTGGAGCGTGCTCGGCGCCGCCGCGCAGGCGACCTCGCGCATCCCGCTCATGACGTACGTGACCTGCCCGACGGTCCGCTACCACCCGGCCGTGGTGGCCCAGAAGGCCGCCACGATGCAGCTGCTCTCCGAGGGCCGCTTCCGGCTCGGCCTCGGCAGCGGGGAGAACCTCAACGAGCACGTGGTGGGGGGCGGCTGGCCCGCCCCGGAGGTCCGTCTGGAGATGCTCGAAGAGGCCGTCGGGATCATCCGGGCGCTCTTCTCGGGGGACACCGTCCACCACCAGGGCACCCACTTCGACGTGGCGAACGCCCGCCTGTGGGACCTGCCGGAGGAGCCGCCGCCCCTTGGTGTGGCCGTCTCCGGCGAGGTGTCGTGCGCCCTGGCGGGCCGCCACGCCGACCTGGTCATCGCCACCGAGGCGAAGCCCGAGCTGCTCGACGCCTTCGACCGGCACGGCGGCAGCGGCAAGCCCCGCATCGGCCAGCTGCCCGTCTGTTACGACCCCGACGAGGGCGCGGCGATCGCCCGCGCCCACGAGCAGTTCCGCTGGAGCGTGGGCGGCTGGCCGGTCAACGCCGAACTGCCCGGCCCGTCCGGCTTCGCCGGAGCCACCCAGTACGTCACGCCGCGGGACGTCGCACAGCAGATCCCGTGCGGCGCCGACGTCGACACGTTCGTCGACGCGGTACGCCCCTACGCGGAAGCCGGCTTCACCGAGATCGCCCTCGTCCAGGTCGGCGGCGACCACCAGCTGCCGTTCATCGACTGGGCCGAGAAGGAGCTGCTGCCCGTGCTGCGCGACCTGTGACGCCGCCTCAGCCATCCACGACCCGACGGGAGAACAGCATGACCGACACATCGAGCCCGCAGCCGCGGCCCTCGTCCCCCGACCTGGTGCACGTGGTGCTCAGCGACTGCTCGGCCGCCGACGCGGACGCGGTCTTCGGTGCCCTATGCACGCACTTCCGCGGCGACCGCGGTGACGACGCGCCACGCCAGACCGAGGCGACCCGGCCCGCCGTCTGGACCGGCTCCTTCCAGGCCTCCGCGGCACCCGGCCCGGTGCCGGGAGTGCTCCTCTCGGACTCCGTGACCGCCGACCTCCAGGGCGCCCCGGCGGCGGTCGACCGGCTGCGCGCGGTGCTCGAAGGGGCCTTCAGCGCCGCGGCCGAGGGCACGGCGTCGGGCGACCAGGAGGTCCAGGTCCAGCTGCGCCTGACGGGTGCCGACCGCGGGGCCCCGCCCGCCGGGGCCTGAGCGGCGGCGCCCCCGGCGGGCTCAGAAGACGGAGAGCCCGGTGAGCGTGGTGAAGCGGTCGAGCGCGGCGACGCCCGCCACGGAGTTGCCGCGCTGGTCCAGGCCGGGGCTCCACACGCACAGGGTGCAGCGCCCGGGCACGACGGCGATGATGCCGCCGCCCACGCCGCTCTTGCCGGGCAGGCCCACGCGGTGGGCGAAGTCACCGGCGGCGTCGTACGTGCCGCAGGTCAGCATGACCGCGTTGATCTGCTTGGCCTGGCTGCGGGTGAGCAGCGTGGAGCCGTCGGACCGTATGCCGTGGCGGGCGAGGAACCCGGCGGCCAGGGCGAGGTCGGCGCAGGACGCCTCGATGGAGCACTGGCGGAAGTACTGGGCGAGGAGCTCGGGGACGGCGTTGGTGATGTTGCCGTACGACGCCATGAAGTGCGCGAGGGCGGCGTTGCGGTCGCCGTGCTCGGTCTCGCTGTCGGCGACGTGCTCGTCGAAGGTGAGGCGGTCGTTGCCGGACTCCGCGCGCAGGAAGTCGCGCAGCACCCCGGCGGCGTCGCCGGTCAGGCTCTGCAGCCGGTCGGTGACGACGAGGGCGCCGGCGTTGATGAAGGGGTTGCGCGGGATGCCGTGCTCGTACTCCAGCTGCACCAGCGAGTTGAACGGGTTGCCCGACGGCTCCCGGCCCACGTGCTCCCACAGCAGCTCGCCCTCCAGGCTCAGATCGAGGGCGAGCGTGAAGACCTTGGTGATGGACTGGGTGGAGAAGGGCTGCTGCCAGTCCCCGACGCCGTAGACCGTGCCGTCGAGCTCGGCGACCGCCATCCCGAACCGCCGCGGGTCCGCCGAGGCGAGCGCCGGGATGTAGTCGGCCGGGCGGCCGCGGCCCGGCAGGCGCTGGATCTCGTCAGCGATGCGGTCGAGGACCGGCTGGAGGGAGGGTGACACGCGTACTTGCTCCGTGTTCGTGCTTCTTGCGGTGGGGCGTCAGTACCTTACGGCAGCTCGCGGGCGGAAACGATCAGAGCCGGGCACGCGCCCCGGAGGGGGCCTCCACCTGGCCTGTCCGGGCGGGCGGGGAACGCATGAGCGATCGCGTGTTGAACCATTGCAAAGAGCAAGAAAAATAAGTTCTAAGTACAACCAACTGGCCGAAAAATGGTCCACACCAGCGCCCGGCCAGGAGCACTCTGGCCCTCGATCGATGAGGTGTGTGCCGACGTGACCACCACCGCACGGCGGCACCGCGATGCCCGAGGAGGGCCCGCGACATGGGCATGGGACGCAGCAGGGCGAAGGCGGAGCGCGCCGCCGCCGACGCCGCCGAGCGACTGCTCGAAATCGGCCGATTACTTCAGCAGGCACCCACGACACCGGAGGGCCGAGCGGTCTTCCACCCAGGTCAGACGGTCAACGACCAGCCCTATCGGGAGCGGTGGGCCCACGACAAGGTGGTGCGCTCCACCCACGGCGTGAACTGCACCGGCTCGTGTTCGTGGCAGGTGTACGTCAAGGACGGCCTGATCACCTGGGAGACGCAGGCCACGGACTACCCCTCCACCGGACCCGACAGGCCCGACTATGAGCCGCGGGGCTGCCCGCGCGGCGCCTCCTTCTCCTGGTACACCTACTCGCCCACGCGCGTGAAGTATCCGCTGGCCCGCGGCGTTCTCGTGGAGATGTTCCGGTCCGCCAAGCGGAGGCTCGGCGACCCCGTCGCGGCGTGGGCGGAGATCACCGGGGACCCGCAGCGTCGGCGCCGCTACCAGGCGGCGCGCGGCCACGGCGGCCTGGTGCGCGTCAGCTGGCAGGAGGCCCTGGAGATCGCGGCCGCCGCGTACGTGCACACCCTCGACGCGTACGGCCCCGACCGGATCGCGGGCTTCTCACCGATCCCGGCGATGTCGATGGCCTCGCACGCCGTCGGCGCCCGCTTCCACGCCCTGATCGGCGCGCCCATGCTGTCCTTCTACGACTGGTACGCCGACCTGCCCGTCGCCTCGCCCCAGGTCTTCGGCGACCAGACCGACGTGCCCGAGTCCGGGGACTGGTGGGACGCCGCGTACCTGATGCTGTGGGGTTCGAACGTGCCGGTGACCCGCACCCCGGACGCCCACTGGATGGCCGAGGCCCGCTACCGCGGCCAGAAGGTCGTCGTCGTGTCGCCGGACTACGCCGACGCGACGAAGTTCGCCGACGAATGGCTGCACCCGCACCCCGGGACCGACGGCGCGCTCGCCATGGCGATGGGCCACGTGATCCTGCGCGAGTGCTTCGTCGACCGACAGGTGCCGTACTTCACCGACTACGTCAAACGGTTCACCGACCTGCCGTTCCTGGTCGCCCTGGACGAGCGGGAGCAGGGCGCGCACGCCCCGGGGGCCTTCGTCACCGCCGTCGACGCGGACCTGGCGGGGGAGGCGCACGCGGACGCGCGGCGCTGGATGCCGGTGTTCCTCGACGCGGCCTCGGGCGCGGCCGTGGTGCCCAACGGCACGCTCGGCGACCGCTGGGCCAAGGGCGGCGAGGGCCGCTGGAACCTCGACCTGGGTGACCTCGACCCCGTGCTGAGCCTCCTCGGACACCCGGGCGCCGGGACCGCGACGGTGGTGCTTCCCCGCTTCGACGAGGCGGGCGCGACGGTCCGCCGCACCGTGCCGACCACCCGCGTCGGCGGCTGCCTGGTGACCACGGTGTTCGACCTGATGCTGGCCCAGTACGGCGTGGCGCGCGAGGCCCTGGACGGACAGCCGCCCGTCCCGTACGAGGACGCCTCGACCCCCTGCACCCCCGCCTGGCAGGAAGCCGTCACCTCGGTGTCCGCGGGGGCCGTGGTGCGCGCCGCCCGGGAGTTCGCCCGCACCGCGGAGCAGACCCGGGGCCGCTGCATGATCGTGATGGGGGCCGGGACCAACCACTGGTTCCACTCCGACACGATCTACCGCTCGTTCCTGTCGCTGCTGCTGCTCACCGGCTGCCAGGGCGTCAACGGCGGCGGCTGGGCGCACTACGTGGGGCAGGAGAAGGTCCGCCCCTACGCCGGCTGGCAGCAGCTGGCCACCGGCTCCGACTGGGCCCGCCCCTCGCGGCAGATGGCCGGCACGCCCTACTGGTACCTGCACACCGACCAGTGGCGCTACGACAGGACCACCGCGGACGCCCTCGCGTCGCCGACCGGGCCCGGGGCGCTCAGCGGACTGCACACCGCGGACCTGCTCGCCCGCTCCACCCGGCAGGGGTGGATGCCCGCCTACCCCACCTTCTCGGCCAACCCGCTGACCCTGGGACGGCAGATCCACGAGGCGGGAGCGGAGCCCGGCCCCTGGGTGGCCGCCGAGCAGGCGGCGGGCCGCCTCACCCACGCCTTCCAGGACCCCGACGACCCCGCCAACTGGCCCCGCGTCCTGACGGTGTGGCGGGCCAACCTGATCGGCTCCTCGGCCAAGGGCAACGAGTTCTTCCAGCGGCACCTGCTCGGCACCACCGACAACGCGAGCGCCGACGAGGTCCCGCCCGACGACCGGCCCCAGGACGTCACCTGGCACGAACAGGCCCCGCGCGGCAAGCTCGACCTGCTGCTCGCGCTCGACTTCCGCATGACCTCCACCACGCTCTTCGCCGACCTCGTGCTGCCCGCCGCCACCTGGTACGAGAAACACGACCTGTCCAGCACGGACATGCACCCCTACGTGCACGCCTTCTCCCCGGCGATCAACCCGCCCTGGCAGGCCCGCACCGACTTCGAGATCTTCCACGGGCTCGCCGCCGAGGTGTCCCGCCTCGCCCACGGCCGTCTGGACGTCGCCCACGACCTGGTGGCCACCGCCCTCCAGCACGACACCCCCGGCGAGGCACCGCCACCGGGCCCCACCGGGCCGCAGTACACGCTCGTCGAGCGCGACTACCGGGCCGTCGCCGACCAGCTCGCCGCGCTCGGCCCGCTGCCCGACGAACTGGGCCTCCAGGTCAAGGGCGTCACCGTCCGCACCACCCCCGAGAGCCGCTGGCTGACGGCCCGCTGCGGCACTGCCACCGAGGGAGCGGCCCGGGGCAGGCCCCTGCTGGACACGGACGTCAAGCTGTGCGAGGCGATCCTCGCCCTCTCCGGTACCACCAACGGCCGCGTCGCCGCCGAAGGGCTGCGCCAGCTGGCCGAACGCTGCGGCGGCGACAGCGGCCTCGAGGAACTCGCCGCCTCGGTCGCCGAACGGCGCGTCGTCTTCTCCGACACCCAGGCCCGCCCCGTGCAGGTCAGCGCCAGCTTCGAATGGTCCGGCAAGGAGGCGTCCGACCGGCGCTACTCGCCCTTCACGATCAACACCGAACACCGCAAGCCCTGGCACACCTTCACCGGACGACAGCACTTCTACCTCGACCACCCCTGGATCACCGAGTTCGGCGAACAGCTGCCCGTCTACCGGCCGCCCCTGGACCTGGCCCTCCTCGGCGAGCGGCCCGCCACCGACGGCGACGGCACCTCGGTGACCGTGCGCTATCTGACACCGCACTCGAAGTGGTCCATCCACTCCGAGTACCAGGAGAACCTCCTGATGCAGACCCTCGCCCGCGGCGGGCCCGTCATCTGGATCAGCGTCACCGACGCCGAAGCAATCGGCGTGGCGGACAACGACTGGATCGAAGCGGTCAACGCCAACGGCGTGGTCGTCGCCCGCGCCGTCGTCTCGCACCGGATGCCGCCCGGCACGGTGTTCATGTACCACGTGCAGGAACGCCTGGTGAACGTCCCCAAGTCGGAGCGCACCGGACGGCGCGGCGGCGTCCACAACGCCCTCACCCGGCTCCTCGTCAAACCGACCCACCTCATCGGCGGACACGCCCAGCTGTCCTTCGCCCCCAACTACTACGGCCCGACCGGCAACCAGCGCGACGCGGTCACCGTCATCCGCCGCCGCTCCCAGGAGGTGCAGTACTGATGCCCCGTGACGAAGTCCCCATCGGACGCTGCATGGCACAGGTGGCGATGGTGATGAACCTCGACAAGTGCATCGGCTGCCACACCTGCTCGGTCACCTGCAAACAGACGTGGACCAACCGCTCGGGCACCGAGTACGCCTGGTTCAACAACGTCGAGACCCGCCCCGGCCAGGGCTACCCCCGCGGCTACGAGGACCAGGACAAGTGGAAGGGCGGCTGGCGGCTCAAGCACGGCCGTCTCGTGCCGCGCAGCGGCGGCCGCGCCCGCCGCCTCGCCCGGCTCTTCGCCAACCCCGAACTGCCCTCCCTCGACGACTACTACGAGCCGTGGACGTACGACTACGACAACCTGATCAGCGCGCCCCTGGGCGAGGACGTCCCCACGGCCGCGCCGCGCTCCCAGATCGACGGCCGCCCGACGTCCGTCACCTGGGGCCCCAACTGGGACGACGACCTCGGCGGCGGGCCCCAGCACCTCGCGGGCGACCCCGTCCTGAGGGACCTCAACGAACAGGTGCGCCTGGAGTACGAGCAGGCGTTCATGTTCTATCTGCCCCGCATCTGCGAGCACTGCCTCAACCCGTCCTGCGTCGCCGTGTGCCCCTCCGGCGCGCTGTACAAGCGCATCGAGGACGGCATCGTCCTGGTCGACCAGGACCGCTGCCGCGGCTGGCGCATGTGCGTCACCGGCTGCCCGTACAAGAAGGTCTACTTCAACCACACCACCGGCAAGGCCGAGAAGTGCACCCTGTGCTACCCGCGCATCGAGGCCGGGCAGCCCACCGTCTGCTCCGAGACCTGCGTCGGTCGGCTGCGCTACCTCGGCGTGATCCTCTACGACGCCGACAAGGCGGGGGAGGCCGCCGCCACCCCCGACGAGAAGGACCTGTACCAGGCCCAACTGGACTGCTTCCTCGACCCCTTCGACCCCCGGGTCGCGGCCGCGGCCGAGGCGTCCGGCATCCCGCACGACTGGATCACGGCCGCCCGCCGCTCCCCGGTGTACGACCTGATCAGCCGGTACAAGGTGGCCCTGCCCCTGCATCCCGAGTACCGCACGCTGCCCATGGTCTGGTACGTGCCGCCGCTCTCCCCGGTGGTCGAGTCCCTCACCGCCACGGGCCACGACGGCGAGGACCCCGCCAAGCTCTTCGCCGCCATCGACACCCTGCGCATCCCCGTCTCCTACCTGGCCGGTCTGTTCACCGCGGGCGACCCCGCGCCCGTCGAGGCCGCGCTGTGCCGTCTCGCCGCGATGCGCTCCCACATGCGGCGCGTCAACCTCGGCGAGGAGCAGGACCCCGCCATCGCCCGCGCCGTCGGCATGGACGCCGGGGAGGTCGAGGCCATGTACCGGCTGCTCGCCCTCGCCAAGTACGACGAGCGCTACGTCATCCCCACCGGCTACCACACCACCGCCACCGGCGACGAGCCGGACGGCTGCAGCCTCGACCACGACCACGGCCCCGGCATGTTCGACGCCGACGCCTTCCACACCCCGCTGCCCGGCACCGAAGAGCCCGCGCCCGAACACGCCGGGACCTCGCTGCGCGGCCGCGTCAACCTCCTCAACTGGAACGGGCAGGGCCGCCCGGAGGGCCTGTTCCCCGGGCCCGAGGGGCACCGGGCATGAGCGACGCACCCCTCGTCCACCAGGCCGCGTCCCTGCTCCTTCGCCACCCCGACGCGGACTGGCCGCACCGGCTCCACGCGGTCACCACCGCCCTCGCCGCCGCCCCCGGCCCCCGCGCGGAACCGCTGCTCCGCTTCTGCGCGGCCGTCGCCGACGTCCCCGTGCTGGACCTGTCCGCGCGCTACGTCGCGACCTTCGACCGCAGCCGCAGGCGCACCCTGCACCTGACGTACTACACCGACGGCGACACGCGCCGCCGCGGCCAGTCCCTGCTGCGCTGGCAGGGCCTGTACCGCGCCCACGGGTGGCAGCCGCCCGCCGACGAACTGCCCGACTTCCTGCCCCTGGTCCTCGAATTCGCCGCCCGCTGCCCCGCACCGGGGCGCACCGCGCTGCGGGAGGACCGCGCCGCCGTCGAGCTCCTCCGGCTCGCCCTGCGCGACCACCGCAGCCCCTACGCCGACGTCCTCGAAGCCGTCTGCCGCACCCTGCCCGGCGCCTCGCCCACCGACCGCGCCGCCGCACTGCGCCTGGCGCGGACGGGGCCGCCCACCGAGACGGTCGGACTCCTGCCGTTTCCCCAACGAGCCGTTCCGCACCCGCACGAGGAGGAGACCGTCTCGTGAAGCACCTGCACACCACCTTGTGGGGCGTGCTGCCCTATCTCGTCGTGGCCTTCATGGTCACGGGCACCGTCTGGCGCTACCGCTACGACCGGTTCGGCTTCACCACCCGCTCCAGCCAGCTGCACGAGAACCGGCTCCTGCGGGTCGGCGGCCCCCTCTTCCACTTCGGCCTGCTCTTCGTCATCGCCGGACACCTCATCGGCCTGCTCATCCCCGAGGCCTTCACCGACCGCGTCCACGTCCACGAGTGGCTCTACCACGCCAACGCGCTGTTCGTCGGCGGCATCGCGGGCCTCGCCACCCTGGCCGGGCTCGCCGTCCTGCTCTACCGCCGCCTGCGCGTTCCGGCCGTCCGCGGCGCCACCAGCCGCAGCGACCGCGCCGTCTACCCGCTGCTCGCCGCGGTGATCCTGGCCGGGCTCGCCGCGACCGCCTCCACCAGCCCGCCCCACCACTACGACTACCGGCTCGGCGTCTCCGTGTGGGTCCGCTCCCTGTTCGCCCTGGACCCCGACGTGTCGGCCATGTCCCACGCCCCGTTCGTCTACCAGACGCACGCGCTGCTCGCCATGGCGCTGTTCGCGCTGTGGCCGTTCAGCCGCCTCGTCCACGCCTTCACCGCCCCGGTCGGCTATCTGGCCCGCCCCTACATCGTCTACCGCTCCCGTGGCGCGCGCCCCGCGCCGGTGACCCGTCCCGCCCCGGTCTCCCCGCCGGTGCGGGACGCCGCCGCGCGCCGGTGAGGGACGGGCTCCGGCTCCGTGACCGGTGCCGGTCGCTGCCACCGGCGTGCTTCGCGCCCGTCATGGCGACCGGCATCGTGTCCCGGGCCCTGAACGAAGCCGGGGTCCGCACCGCCTCCACACTGCTCTTCGCCCTCGCGTGCGCGCTCTACGCGGCCCTCCTGGTGGCGAGCGGCGCCAAGGCCCTGCTCCACCCCGCGACCCTCAAGGCCGAACTGACCGACCCCACAAGAGTGTTCGGGCACTTCACCTTCGTCGCGGCCTCCGGTGTCCTCGTCACCCGCCTCAGTCACGGCCCCGCACGCGCGGCGGCGTACGTCCTGCTCGCCGTGGCGGGCGCGGCCTGGGCGGTGCTCGCCGCCGGCCTCACGCGCCTGCCGCGCGCGGCCGCGCGGGAGGCCGACGGCACCTGGTTCCTGGCCACCGTCGGCCTCCAGTCGCTGGTCCTCGGCCTCACCAGCCTGCCGCCGCGCCACGTGCTCGTACCGCTCGCGTTCGCCCTGTGGTGGTGCGGGGTCCTGCTGTACGCGGGCACCGCCACCGTGCTCGGCCGCAGACTGCTGCGCCACCCTCCGGGCCCCGCGCGCTGCACTCCGGCGTACTGGGTCGCGATGGGGGCGGTGGCCATCAGCACGCTCGCGGGCACCCAACTCCACGACCACGAAGGCCTCTTGCCGCACGCGGTGCGCGGCACGCTCGCCCTCGCCGTGGTCGTCCTGTGGAGCTGGGCGACCGTGCTGATACCGCCGCTGCTCGCCACCGGCTGCTGGCGGCACTTCCACCACCGCGTCCCGCTCGCGTACGAGCCCGCCCTGTGGTGTGTCGTCTTCCCCGTCGGCATGTACGCCACCGCCACCGCGCGCGTCACCGCCACGCTGACGCCCCACGCGCCCAGCGTGGCCGTCCACCTCCTCGCGTGGGTCGCGGCCGTGGTGTGGCTGACGGTGCAGGGGCATGCGGTGGCGGCGCGGCGTCCCGCCCGCCCGTGACGCCGCGGGACCGACCCTCCGCGCCGAGGGGCGCCAGGGGGCGCCCGGCTCCGTCAGAGGGCCACCCGCCGGAACTCCTCGGCCACCTCGGGGACATGGACGGAACGGTCGCCCGCCACCTCCAGCAAGGCCCGCAGCCCCGCCACCAGACCGGACCGCGCCTCGGGCGGCACCCCTTCGACGAGCTTGGCCACCTCCCGGCGCCGGTGCCGCAGGACGCGCGCCACCAGGGTCGCGCCCGACGGCGTCAGCGTCAGGATCACCTCGCGCCTGCTGTCGGGATTGGCCCGGCGGTCCACGAGACCGATCGCTTCGAGCCGCGCCACCGCGCGCAGCGCCGTCGACGCGTTCACCCCCAACACCTCGGCCAGTTCGGCGAGTTTGACCGGCCCGCACCCCTCCAGGGCGACCATCGTCCGCAGCTGCGCCAGCGAGAGCGTGTCGTCCACCTCGGCAAGTGCCCGCGCCGACATGCCCATCACCAGGCGCGACGCCGCCATCACCACAGCGACCACGTCGTCTTCCTCGACCACCGCTCCGCCTCCGCCCCCGGACCCGCCTCCGCCGCTCCGGTCACGGCGGTCGGCAGCGAGCCCCTCACTCGACACCATGGCAAGACCGTAGGGCATAGGCCCCGTGGCCGGATCGGGATCGGTCCGGCCCGGCCGTTCACCGGCGGTGGAGCGGGCCGCCCTAGGGTGTCCGGCGGAGCGGAGCGAGAGGCTGCCGAACGCCTCGGTGGCCGCGAGGGGGCAACCATGGATCACGAGCGGACACCGCCCGGCCGGGGGGTGTTGGAGGGTGCGTTCCTCCTCCTGGAGGAGCTCGCCCGGGCGGGCGAGGCCGGACCCACCGGCCTGAGCCGTGCCACCGGCCTGCCCAAGAGCACCGTGCACCGGCTGCTCGACCAGCTCACCGCCCTGGGAGCGGTGGAGCGGCACGCCGGGGGCTACCGCGTCGGCGCGACCGTGGCCCGCCTGGGGCGGTCCTGGAGCGCCCATCGGGCCCTGGAGAGGAACGCGGCGCTGCCGCTGCGGCACCTCGTCTCGGCGACGCGGGCGACGGTCTGCCTGACCGTTCCGCACGCCGGGCAGATGACGGTGGTGACCGGGATCCCCGCGGCCGCCCGGGAGTTCTTCCCCCACCTGGCGGGCGAGACGCTGCCGCCCGACAGCGCCGCCGACGTGATCTTCGCCGCCGCGGGGCCGACGGCCGCCCCGCCGCCGGGGCACTCCACGGCCCAGTGGACGCGCCGACTGCGCAGGGCCCGCGAGCAGGGCGCCGACGTACACGCGTACGAGTGGGACGGCGAGCGCAACTGCCTGGCGGTCCCGGTGCACGCTCCCTCGGGCGCGGTCGTCGCCGCCCTCGGCGTGGCCGTCGTGGACACGCGCTGCCTCGGCACCACCGTCGAAGCCGCCCGGCGCGCCGCCCGCATGCTGAGCACGGGCCTGGGGCGGGCACCCCGCCCCGGGACACCTCACCACGGCTGAAGCCGGCGGAGCACGGCCTCCGGGGAGCGCTTCAAAGGCGTCTGGAGGCACGGAAGCCCGTCTAGGTTGTACGCATGGCGTCCGATTGACCCGTGCCGGAGGCTGCGCTTGGATCCGTGGAGGCCCTCGGCGTCGGGCCGGGGGGAACACGCTCTGGGGGGAACATGTCCTTGGCTGGAAGCGTGCAGTTGTCCGCCGTACGCGCGTTACGGATCCGTACGGCCGCCGTCGCGGTCACCGCGGTCGGAGCCGTCACTTTCACCGCGGTGCCCGCGACCGCCCAGGCGGCCGGGCCCGCCCGGTCACACGCGCCGAGCGTGGAGCGCGTGTCCGTCGCCGCCGACGGCACCGAGGCCGACAACAACTCGACCCACGCGTCCCTGTCGCGGAACGGCGCCTTCACCGTCTTCCACAGCGCTGCCACCAACCTCACGTCGGAGCCCACGCCCCGCCCGCCCGGCGCGGTGCACGTCCGCGACAACACGACCGGCACGGTCACACGGATCAGGGACTCCTTGCAGGACCCCGCCGTCAGCGACGACGGGCGGTACGTCACCTACCTCGGCTGGGGCAGCCAGACGGTCAAGGTCAAGCTGACCGACCTGGAGACCGGGCAGACGAGGACCGTCAGCAGCGGCCCGGCCAAGGCCGGGTCCAACAGCGCCACCATGAGCGCCGACGGCCGCTACATCGCCTTCACCCAGCTGCCCAACCACCCCTCGGTCCCCTCCCGCGTCGACGTCTATGACCGCGTGACGGACACCTACGAGACCGTCAGTGAGGGCCCGCCGGTCTCCACCCGCGACATGCAGGAGCCGTCCATCAGCGCCGACGGCCGCTACGTCGCCTACCGCGACGCGGGCACCGGAGAGGTCTGGCGTTACGACCGCGACCAGCACGCCCGCGTCCGCGTCGACGACAGCGGGTCGAGCGAACTCGTCCAGCTCGGCGGGAACGGCCGTACCGTCGCCATCAATACGACGGACGGCGCCTACGTCCGCGACGTACTCAACGGCGCGACCACGCGGCTGCCCGGCAAGAGGATCGACGCGCTCAGCCAGAACGGCCACCAGGTGCTCTACCGGAGCAACGACCCCGTGGCGTACTCCGCGCTCCGCCTGCGCCACGTCCCGAGCGGCCGGGAGACCGACGTCCACGGCACCGCACGGGCCGTTCCGGGAGCCATCGCCGGTGAGGACCGCCTCGTCTTCGACAGCCCCGACGCGGGCATCGTCCCGGGCGACACGAACGGCAAGGCCGACATCTTCCTGTGGCGGGCCCACCCGCCTCAGAACGGCAGGTAGAAGCTGAGCACGTCCGCGGTCAGCGGCGGGAAGAGCGTCCGGAACAGCTCCTCCCGCGCGGCGTAGACGTCGGGCCGCAGACGCGTCAGGCCCGCCAAGCCGTGCGGGCCGAACAGCAGGGCGGGCAGCTGGTCGGGCGCCACTCCGGCGCCGCCCACGGCCCTGGGGCCCTGCATCGGCCCGCCGGTGACCACGGCCCCGAGGCCCTCGGCCCGCACCGGGATCCGGTAGTGGGCGCCGAAGGTGGACACGACGATGTCGCGATCGCCGGGATCCGCACCGGCCGCGGTGAGGCGCTGCCAGAGCAGCGGCCGCAGCCGGTCCAGGAGCACCGCGACGTCCGGGACGCGGACGTAGTACTGCTCGGCCTGCTCGCGCGGCTCGTGCTCCAGGAACTCCCGCCAGGCGGCGGACGTCACCGTGCCCGGCCGGTCGACGACGCGCACCGGCCCCTCGGGGGCCAGGGCGGCGACACCCCGCAGCAGCTGCCGGGCCGCCTCCTCGTCGCGTGCGGCGGCCTCGGCGAGGAGCACCCCGCCGTCCGGGGGCGTGGTGCGCCCGGTGGCGACGACGGCACCGGCCCGCTCCAGGACCCACAGAGCGCTCGCCTCGTGCTCAAGGAGCCACCGCCAGCAGGCGGCCGAGTGCGGCATCGCCACGTCGAACCGTTCCTGCGCCGCGTCCTGGAGGGCCGCCATCGCGGGGATGTCGGCGGGCCCGGCGGCGCGCAGCGCGGGCGCTCCCGCACCGGGCGGCGGTGTCCGGAGGGCCAGAGCCTGCGGCATGTCGATGGCGTACTCGTACCCGAACAGCCGGTAGAAGTACGGGATCCCGATCATCGCCTGGACCACGTGGCCCCGCGCGGCGGAGCGTGCGTGCGCCCAGCCCATGAGCGCCCGCACCAGTCCGCGGCCTTCGTACTCCTTGTCCGTGGCGACCAGTTCGACCTGGCCCGCGGGCAGCTGGACGCCGCCGACGCGGAGGCTCTCGTCGAGGAGCGTCGCGGTGGAGACGACGCGGTCACCGTCGACCACCACGGCGCACGAGGACCACCCGGCGTCCGGGTCCTCGGCCACGAGGCGGTGGTCGAGGGCGTCGGCGGGCTCACCCCGCGCGGTCAGCAGAGCGCCGATCCGGTCGAGGTCCTGAGGGCGGGCCTCGCGCAGCACGAGGCCATCGGCCAGGGAAACGGGGGCGGCGGAGGCGGTGGTCGTCACGGCCGGACTATCGCACCGCCCGATTCGGCCCGTCCACCAGGTTTTTCGCGCGGGCTTCGCCCCGGGCGGCCAGACGACGGTCGACGCAGGCGGTGATGGCGGGCACGACCGCCTCCATCGCCGGACGCCAGCCGGGGACGGAGTTGACCTCGCAGACGGTGTAGGTGTCCTCCGTGGCGAACAGCAGGTCCACCCCGGCGATGTCCAGGCCCAGGGCGCGGGCCGCGTCCACCGCCAGCTCCTCCGCGCGCGGGTAGCGCCCCCGGCACAGCACGGCGGAGCCGCCCTTGGCGATGTTGGCGGTGAGGCCGCCGTCGCCGGACGTGTGCAGCACGGCGTCCACCGGCTCGCCGTCGACGACGATGACGCGCAGGGTACGGCCGTGTGAGTGCGCCACGTGCTCCTGGAACAGGAACGGCACGTGCTGCTGAAGGCTCCCGGCCATCGATCGCAGCAGCTGGGCGTCGGGAGCGAGGAACACCTGCGTGCCCTTGCAGCCGCTGACGGACTTCACCACGCACGGCCCGTCAAGGCGAGGGCTGCGGACCACGCCTTCGAGCGGCGCGGTGGCGTAGGAGAGGGTGTCGGGCACCGGCAGTCCCGCCAGGGCGAGTTCCTGGAGCTGCCAGAGCTTGTTGCGGCTGGTGAGGTGGGCGTCGACGCCGTTGACCAGGGTGCTGCCCATGCGCTCCAGATGCCGGAGCAGGGTCACCTCGCGGTCGTCGCGCATGGGCCCCGCCACCTGGCGCACGCACACCACCTCGGGAGCGGGCAGCTCCGCGCCGCCGAGGGTGTGCAGCACCAACCGGCCGTCCTGGACGCCGAAGAGCAGCTCGTCGGTGTGCCAGACCGCGAATCGGTCGCCGTGGACGGCCGCGAGGGCGTCGGCGAGCTCACGCGTGGACCTGCGCAGCGCGGTGGGGTGCTGCCGCACCAGCATCCATACGTGCGCGGGTGCCGCGATCACCGGGCGGGTACGGTCCTGTGGCTCCACACTGGCTCCTCGTCTCGACGCCGCCCTGGTGAGGGGCGGTCCGGAAGGGGCCAGTCTCACAGACGGCCCGGTGAGCGGCGGACGGGCGGCGACGGCATGGCCGGGTCCCGGCCCCGGGCCGGGCGGCACGGGGCCCGGCCGCACGGCCCTCGTGGAGCGGCTCGGGCCGCCGGAAAACCGGTTGACCGCGCCGCGGCGACACGGGCTAGATTCCGCGCATGGCCGACGTTCAGGGCACATATGATGATCTGTTCACCGCCGTACCCCAAGCGCTCGCGGCGCTCCTCGACTCGGGTGACACGGGCGCCTCGGCAGCCGTCTTCGTGGACGGCGAGCCGGTGGTCGACGTCTGGGGCGGCTTCGCCGACGCGGACCGTACGACTGACTGGCAGCGGGACACCCTCGTCAACACCTGGTCCGTCACCAAGACGATGACGGCGCTGTGCGCCCTGGTCCTCGCGGACCGCGGCGCGCTCGACCCGGACGCGCCGGTCGCCCGGTACTGGCCGGAGTTCGCGGCCGCGGGCAAGGCGGGTGTGCTGGTCCGCCATCTGCTCGCGCACACCGCGGGGCTGCCCGACTGGGAGGGGCCTGTCGAGGAGCTCTACGACTGGCCGGCCGCCACGGCGCGCCTGGCCGCGCAGACACCGCGCTGGGAGCCGGGCACCGCGGCCGGATACCACTCGCTGACCCAGGGGTTCCTGGTCGGGGAGGTCGTCCGCCGGATCTCCGGCCGAAGCCCGGGCCGGTTCTTCGCCGAGGAGGTGGCCGGGCCGCTGGGCGCCGACTTCCACCTGGGCCTGCCCGCCGAGCACGACGGGCGGGTCGCGCTCACGGTGCCGCCGCCCGCCCAGGGCGAGGACTACGCCGCGAGCGCGCCGGGCACCGGTGCCGCACCCTCCGGCGCGACCGCGATCCGGGTCCGCGACGGCAACAGCACGGCCTGGCGCCGCGCGGAGATCCCCGCGGCGAGCGGCTTCGGCAACGCCCGCTCGGTCGCGCTCGTGCAGTCGGTCCTGGCCTGCGGGGGAGCGGTGGGCGGTGTACGGCTCCTGTCGGGGGCGGGCTGCGAGCTCGCGTGGCAGGAGCAGTTCCACGGCGAGGACCGCGTCCTGGGCACCTCGATGCGCTACGGCATGGGCTACGGCCTGTTCGGCACCACCTACGGCTGGGGCGGCTGGGGCGGTTCCCTGGTCATGGTCGAGCCCGACGCCCGCATGGCGGTGGCGTACGTGACGAATCAGATGCGCGGTCCCGAAGAAGAAAACCGGGGCCTGGAAGTCGTGATGGCCGCCTACGACGGGCTCACGGCCCTGCGCGCCTGACCCCGCTGGCGCGTCACCTCCGCTTCTCCCTCGTGAGCCGGTCGAGCTGCTGGTCGACCACCACGCCGAGGGGGAAGCGGGGTGCGTCGCGGGCGCCGCGGTCACTGATGTCCACGGTGAGGGCGCCCACGCGCACCCAGGTGTGGTGGTCGACCAGCGGGGCGCCGTCCCGGCCGGTCGAGCTCAGGTCGAAGGTGACCGCCTCGTCACCGAACTCCGCCGCCTTCACCCGGGATATCCGGGAGCCCAGCCTGCCCTCCGGGGTCTGCCCCACCAGCGTCCTACAGGTCTTGAGGCCCTCCGTCAGCCGCTGGAACCGCTCGGTGGCCCCGGTGCCCGCGTACGAGGCCAGCCAGGTGCGGCCGCCCCAGGTCCTGCCGCGCCACCAGAAGTCCTGGATCACGGACGCGGACGCGTGGTGGGCGACGAGCGCGTCGAACACCTCCTGGCAGCCGGGGCCGGGCACCCGCACCGGCGGATCGTAGCGGGGCACGGGCCCCTGCACCGAGGTGCTCTCGGCCTGCGGCACGTCCGCGTCCCGGAGGAGCAGGGACTTGAGCTTCCCCGCGGTGAGCGGCCGGGCCGCGGGTGACGACGGCGCGTCCTTCGACGGCGTGGCGGACGCCGATGCCGTGCCCTTCGACCGCCCGGTGTCACCCGCCTCCTGCGCCGCACACCCGGCGACGACGGCCACCACCACCCCCACCGCCACACCGACCACGCCCCGCTGCCCCCACCGCACCACCACTGCCCCCTTGATCGCCTCGGACCGAGCCGGGCAGACACTACGGCCCGGCGGCACGGTCGAGCCACCCCGGCCCTGCCGGGCGGTGGGCCACGAACCTCCTGCGAGGATCACCGGCATGACAGCCGAGACCGCGTACCACGGTGAGATGGGCGAGCAGTTCGCCGCACAGGCCACGGACAGCGCGTACCACGCGTACACCGATCGTCCCGCCATGCTGGAGCTGGCCGGTGAGGTGCGGGGACTGCGGGCCCCCTCGAGGTCTTCCTCGGCGAACTCCTCGGCGCGGGCTTCGTCCTGGAGAAGCTCGTCGAGCCGAGAGCCACGGAAGAGGCCCGGAGGGTCGATCCGCGCCGGTACGACAAGAGCCATCACCAGCCGATGTTCCTGGCCGTCAGGCTGCGTCGTCCGTGATGCCCCGCGGAGGAGTGGGGCGCGACCGCTACGCGGCCGGGCGGACGGCGACCGCGTCGACCTCGAAGAGCATGCCCGGCAGGGCGAGCGAGGCGACACCACTGAGGGTCTGCGCCGGGAGGCGGTCACCGAAGTGGGTGTGCAGCGCCTTGCCCAGGGCGCCGAGCTTGTCGACGTCGTGGTCCACGATGTACGTGCCGAGCCGGACGACGTGCTCGAAGCCGAGGCCCACCCCTTCCAGAGCCGACCGCAGCCGCTCGAAGGCCAGGTCGACCTGGGCGGCGAAGTCACCGGGCACCGGCGAACCGGTGGCGTCGGAGGCGTACTGACCGCCGATGAAGACGAGTTCGCCGGGCGCCGATGCGGCGTGGCTGTAACCGAAGGGGGTCGGGTCGTGGAGCGTGGAGGGGTTGGTGAGGGTGCGTGCGTCGTGCGTCATGTCCTGGCGATCCTCTGTGATGGGCGGCCGCCGCGCGGTGCGAGGGCGGCACGCGTGGGGAGCCGCTCGGGCTCCCCAACTGCTTGAACGTTCTGGGTGAACGTCCCGTGCCGGTCCTCGCATTCCGCTGGACAGAACTCTTCCCGAACGGAGTTCAGTCCTTCGACTCCGGCTTCTCGGCGGCGGTGGCCGCGCCGTCGTCGGCCCCCTTCGTCTGCTCGGGGGCGTCGGGCGTGCTGTAGAAGACGGAGTTCTGCTGCCGGGTGCGCTGGGCCTGGCCCTTGGCGACCAGCTTCTCCAGGGTGGTGCGCACGACCGTGGTCTTGATGGTGCGATCCGGGTGGCCCTGGGTGAGCGCGGTCGTCACCTCGGCGGCCGAGCGCGGTTCGCTCTGCTGTCCGAGGTGGGTGCGCACCAGCTCGATGAGGGTGGGTCCCTCGGCGGGCTTGGGCTTGGGCTGCGGCTTGGCCTTGGCGGCCGCGGCCTTCTTGGGCGCGGTGCGCTTGGCGCGGGGCGCGGTCTCCCGGGGTGCGGGGACCCGCGCCTTACGGGTCGCGGCGGCCTGCCGGACGGAGGCCGCGGCCCCGTCGTCCAGCAGCTGCTGCATCTTCAGCAGCAGCTCACGGTCGCGCTGCAGGGCACGCAACTGCTCCTGCAGGGACTGCACTTCGGTACCGATACGTTCCTGCTCGGTGGCGTTGCGCTCGAGGTCCGCCGCGAGCTGCGCGGCGTAGTGACTCTCGAGTCCGGTCGGTGTGGCGAGGGCATCGGACATGACGTCCACCTCTCCTGAGTGCGAACGGGGTGTCGGCGGATCCTACCCGCATGTTTCTCGCCATGATCCTGCTCGGTCGGCGAGAGTTCGTCCGGCGGCGGCCGCGCGGGGCCCATGAGCGTGACACCTCATGGCCCACCACGACACCGTCCGCCGGGCGAGGCAGGCAGGACATGGCTGCTTCTCTACCCAGGGGCTGGCCGTGTACCCAACCCGGCCCGGCGCAGTCCGCGTTGAACCGCCGTACCCCAGGGGGAGGGCGCAGCGCCCGCGCGGTTGACTTCGCGGGCCAGCGGCCCCGACACCCACCAGGGCGATGATCCCGTGGTGACGGACGAGGCACTTCCGGGCACCGCCCTCCTGGGAGATGATCGCGTGATGAGCGAGATCATTCTGATGTCGGACCCGAGGGTCGCCGCGATACCCGTCGCCGAGTGCGGTGAACAGCTCGTGGACGTACGGCGCGACGGCGGTCTGCGCGTCGACGACCGCGAGCAGGACCCGGCGGACGGCTTCGCGCACCTGCGGTCGGCGGACTCCTTCGCCCAGCTGCGCGCGGGCGTGCTGGAACGCCTGCTGAAGGCCCAGTCGCTGCTCCCGGCCGACGTGCGGCTGCTGTTCGTCGAGGGGTACCGCCCGCTGGCCCTGCAGCGCGCCTACTTCGAGGAGTACGCCGACGAACTGCGGGCCCAGCACCCCGACTGGTCCGCCGCGGAGCTCCACGCGGCGACCAGCCGCTACGTGTCACCGCCCGAGATCGCCCCGCACAGCGCGGGCGCGGCCGTCGACCTCACCCTGGCCGACACCGACGGACGCGAACTGGACCTGGGCACGCGCATGAACGCCGACCCCGAGGAGAGCGAGGGCGCCTGCTACACCGGCGCCGCCAACATCAGCGACCGGGCCCGCGCCCACCGGGAGCTGCTCGGCTCGGTGCTCACGGCCGCGGGCCTGGTGAACTACCCCACCGAGTGGTGGCACTGGTCCTACGGCGACCGCTACTGGGCCCTGCACACCGGCGCGGACGCGGCCCTCTACGGCCCGACGGAACACACCCCTTCGGCCTGAACGCCCCGGGCCCGGCGGGACGCGGGCGGCCGCCACCGGCCGAGGGGCGTCGGTGAGCGGGCCAAGGACGGGGCCGCCCGCCGGGGCCACCGCCCCCACCAGCGAAGATGTGCTCATGACTGAGGCAAACGAGCACCGCCGTACCGTCCTGGTCGTCGAGGACGACCCAGGTGTGCGCAGCACCCTGGACCAACTGCTGCGCTTCGAGGGCTACCGCGTCCTGCTGGCCCCCGACGGACTGCGCGGGCTCGCCCTGATCGAGGAGGAGAGCCCGGACCTGGCGGTGGTGGACGTGGTCATGCCGGGCCTGGACGGCCTGGCCCTGTGCCGGATGCTGCGCAGACGCGGCGACCGGCTTCCCGTGCTCGTGCTCACCGCCCGGGACCAGATCGGTGACCGCGTCGCCGGTCTCGACGCGGGCGCCGACGACTACCTGGCGAAGCCGTTCGCCACCGAGGAACTCCTCGCGCGCATCCGCGCGTTGCTGCGCCGCACCGCGCCCCCCGAAGCCGCCGCCGAGCTGCTGGCCGTCGGCGACCTCACCCTGGACCCCGCCACCCGGCAGGCCCACCGGGGACCCCACCCGCTCGACCTGACCAAGACCGAGTTCGACGTCCTGGAACTGCTGTTGGACAACCCGGGCGTCGTGCTCACCCGCGCCCAGATCTACGAGCGCATATGGGGCTACGACTTCGACACCACCTCGCGCTCCCTGGACGTCTACATCGGCTATCTGCGCCGCAAGACCGAACACGACGGCGCCCCCCGGGTGATCCACACCGTGCGCAACGTCGGCTTCACCGTCAGGTCGGCGTGATGGCACGCCCCCTGGGACGGCTGGCCCGTCCGACGCTGCGCGCGAAGATCACCCTGGTGGTCGTGGCCGCGGCCGTACTCGCCATCGGCGTCACCGTCGTCGCGTCGTACCGCAGCGTCAGCGACCTCGTCGCAGACGAACTGGAACGCGGCCTCGAAGACCGCGCCGACACGGTCACCGCCCTGCTCGGCGCCTCCCGCAAGCCCCCGGTGCGCCCCGACGTCACCGAACAGGTGCTGCTCGCCGACGGCACCGTGCGCCCCCTCGACCCCGGCCGCGACCGCCTCCCGGTCTCGGACGCCGACCGCGAGGTGGCCCGCACCGGCACCGGGACCAGCCGCCAGGACGTGTTCGTCTCCGGCCGCGAGTACGGGGTGCTCACCAAGGCGCTGCCCGACGGGGGAGCGGTGATGGTCGGACAGCACTACCAAGGCGTCGCCCGCGTCGAGAACGCCTTCCTGTGGCGCATCCCCTGGACCACCGTGGCCGCCACCGGCCTCTCGGCGGTGCTGAGCTGGATCGTCCTGGGCCGCATCCTGCGCCCGGTCAGCCGCCTCGCCCGCGCCACCGGGCGCATCACCACCACCCAGGACCTGTCCACGCCCCTGCCGCCCGCGGGAGCGGACGAGATCGGCCAGCTGACCCGCAGCTTCGACGCCATGCTGGGCGCCCTGCGCCGCTCGCGCGCCCAGCAGCAGCAACTGGTGCAGGACGCGAGCCACGAACTGCGCACCCCCCTGACCTCCGTGCGCGGCAGCGCCGAACTGCTCCAGCGTGCCCGCGGCAGACTCGACCCCAAGGACGAGGAGCAGATCCTCACCACCCTCGTCACGGAGACCACGGCACTCGACGAACTCGTCCGCGAACTCGTCGAGCTGGCCACCGACCGGTACACCGGGGAGGACCCGGCGAGCGTCGACCTGCCCGCCGCGGCGGAGGACAGCGCGCAGCGCTACCGCCAGCGCACGGGCCGGGACATCACCGTCACGGCCGAGGGCCCCGTCCCGGTACGGGCCAGACCCCGGGCGCTGCAACGCTGCGTCGACAACCTCCTCAGTAACGCGGTGAAGTTCAGCGAGGCCCCCGCACCCATCGCCCTCCACGTGCAAGGAAACCGTCTGACGGTACGCGACCACGGTCCCGGCATCGCGCCGGACGACCTGGACGCCGTCTTCGACCGCTTCTACCGCGGCCCCCGCACCCAGTCCATCCCCGGGTCCGGCCTCGGCCTGGCCATCGTCCACGACATCATCACGGCCGACGACGGCACCGTCTTCGCCACCGGCGCCCAGGGCGGCGGCGCGGAAGTCGGCTTCCAGCTCCCGGCCGCCGCCCCGAAGCCCGGCCGGCGCTCGCTACAGTTCCCGCGTGAACGACACCCCTGAGCAGCCCCCGCAGCCGGACTGGCGCGTCCTCGCCGTCGGCGGCGCCTCCGGAACGGGCAAGACCACGGTCAGCCGCGCGCTCGCACGACGGTTCGCCGTCCCCGTCGTGGAGGTCGACGACATCGTGGAGGCACTCCTCGCGGTCACCCGGCCCGAGCACCTGCCCGAGGTGCACATATGGCGCACCCACCCCGAGGCGGCGCTCCAGGCGCCCGAGTCCGTCGTGGAGCGGCAGATCGCGATCGCCCGGGTGCTCGCCCCGGCCGTCGAGGCGGTCGTCGCCAACCACGTGGACACCGACACCCCCGTCATCATCGAGGGCGACTACCTGCTCCCCGACCTGGTGAAGTCGATGGACGGGGTGCGGGCGGTCCTCGTCCACGAGGACGACGAGGCCCAGGTGACGGCCAACTACCTGGCGCGCGAGCCGGACGCCGGACCGCAGCACCACCGGGCGCGCGTCAGCGTGCTGTACGGCAGGTGGCTCGCCGACCGGGCCCGGACCCTGGGCGTGCCGGTCGTGAGCCCGCGGCCCTGGAACGACCTGCCGCAGCGCGTCGGCCGGGCCGTCGGCGCGCACGCGCTGAGCTGACGCCCCCGGGCCTACCGGGACCGCTCCCGCAGCACGTACTTCTGGATCTTGCCGGTCGACGTCTTCGGCAGGCTGGTGACGAACTCGACCCGGTCCGGCGCCTTGAAGCGGGCCAGGCGGGAGCGCACGTGGTCGATGAGGTCCTGGGCGGTCACCTCGACGTCGTCCGCGGCGGGGCCCAGGACCACGAAGGCCTTCGGGCGTTCCCCCCACTTCTCGTCGGGCACCCCCACGACCGCCACCTCGTGCACCGCGGGGTGCGAGTCGAGGGCGCGCTCGACCTCCACGGTGGAGATGTTCTCGCCGCCGGAGATGATGATGTCCTTGGCCCGGTCACGGAGTTCGACGTACCCGTCGGGGTGCCGCACGCCGAGGTCACCGGAGTGGAACCAGCCGCCGCGGAACGCCTCGGCGGTGGCCTCGGCGTCCTGGAAGTAGCCCGCCATGACGTTGTTGCCGCGCATGACGACCTCACCGAGCGTGGTGCCGTCGGCCGGCACGTCGCGCAGGTCCGCGTCGACGACGCGCAGGCCGTCCGTCTGGATCATGCCGACACCCTGGCGGGCCCGCAGCGCGTGGCGTGCCGGGCCGTCCAGGGCGTCCCAGGAGGGCTGCGGTTCGCAGACGGCGTACGGGCCGTAGGTCTCGGTGAGTCCGTAGACGTGGACGACGTCGGCGCCGAGGTCCTCGACCCGGCGGATCAGGGTGGGACTGGGCGGCGCGCCCGCGACCGTGACCGTGAGCGGGCGCCGCAGCCGGTGGGCCTGCGGGGCGGTCGTGAGGGTGAGCAGGACGGTCGGGGCGCCGTTCAGATGCGTCACCCCCTCGGTGCCGAGGAGCCGCCAGACGTCCTCGGCGACCACCGCGCGCAGGCACACGTGGGTGCCGCCGATCGCGGTGACGGCCCAGGCGGTGCACCAGCCGTTGCAGTGGAACATCGGCAGGGTCCACAGGTACACGCTCTCGGGCGTGTGCCGTGAGTGGAGCACCTCACCGAGGGCGTTGAGGTAGGCCCCGCGGTGGGTGTACATGACGCCCTTGGGCCGACCGGTCGTGCCGGAGGTGTAGTTGAGGGCGATGACCGCGTTCTCGTCCGGCACGTCCCAGGAGAGCGGACGGTCGTCACCCCGGGCGAGGAACGTCTCGTACGGCGTGCCGAGCGCCGCCCCGGCGTCCGCGCCGACGACGACGGTCTCCCGGACCGACGTCAGGCCGCCGAGTTCCGGTCCGGCCCCGGCGAGCAGCTCCGCGTCGCCCACCAGGATTCGGGCCCCGGAGTGGTCGCAGATGTGCCGGACCTCCGCCGGGGCGAGGCGGGTGTTCACCGCGACGAGCACGGCACCGGCCAGCGGCACGCCGAAGTGCGCGACGAGCAGCTCGGGGATGTTCGGGGCGAGATAGGCGACCCGGTCACCGGGCGCCACCCCGGAAGCCCGCAGCGCGTGCGCGAGGCGGGTCGCCAGCGCGGCGAACTCGGCGTAGCTGAGCCGCAGTCCACCGTGCACGACAGCGGTCTTGTCGGGGTGGACCTCGGCGGCGCGGCGCAGGAAGGCCAGAGGGGTGAGGGGGGTGTGCATCGGCGTCCTCTGTGTCCGGTGGGGCGGGGTTCAGGGACCGGCGAAGGCGGGCGCGGCGGCCAGGGCCTCGTCGGCCAGCGTGGTGTCCCCGCTGACGCGGGCGAGGGCGGCGGCCTCGGCCGGGGTCCGGCGGTCCCCGGTGAGCAGGCAGAACTCCACGGCGTCGAGGACGAGACGGGCGTCGGGCGGGCCTTGGGGCGAGGAGCGGCCCGGCTCGGTGAGCAGCCACGTGTCACCGCTCCGGCCGGTGAGTTCGAGGTGCAGGACGCGGTCCCCCAGCGGCGTGCCCCGCAGCCGCATGGCGAGCGGCAGCAGACGTACGCCGAAGTCGCACATGAGGGACAGCGAGCGGGACGTGGGCGGCGGCAGCCGGCGGCCCGTGCGCAGGGCGATGTCCCGGGCGTGGATCCAGGTCTCGAAGGCCCTGGCGGCGGCGTGATGGGCCACGGCGAGCGGCGGGGCACCCCCGAGGGAGACGAGGCGCTCGGGGCCGACCGCGGTCCCGCCACCGTCGCCGAGCAGCGCGGCGCGCAGGACGTCGGCCTGGGCGCGCCAGGCCCTGTGCACGGACGCGGGGGCCTGGTCGGCCGCCCAGGCCGTGCAGGCCCGGGTGCGGTCGCGGACGCTGTCACCCGCCTGACCCAGCGGGCCGCGGGCCCCGGCGTCGAGCCCCTCGGCCAGGAGGCCGTCGGTCGCGGCGAGGTGGGCCACCAGCTGGACCACCGTCCAGCCCTCCACGGTGAGGGTGCTCCACTCCGCGTCGGCCAGGTCGCGCAGGACGGCGTCCAACGTGGCCACCTGGTCGGTGTACGGGCGCAGGTGCGGCGGGACGGCGCGGGGAGCGGGCGGCCGACGGGCGAAGGCGAGGGCGGTGACGCGGTCGTGCGGGGAACGCGGGGAACCGGGCGGGTTCCTGGCGGCTCCGGGCAGGGCGGTGGCGTCGTCGTACGGCGGCGGATCGGCCAGCGCGACGGCCGCCGGGTACAGGTGCCGCACCTCGGCCGCGCAGGCGGCGCAGCGCTCCAGGTGCGCCGCCACGGCGGAGCTCTCCCCGTCCGAGCACGCGTCGAGGAGCCATGCGCCCAACAGCGAACGCACCTCGGCGTGTTCGCCGGGCGCGGGGCGGGCGGCACCGCTCATGGTGTGATCCCTTCCTCCGCGAGTGCCGCGGCCAGTGCGCGCAGGGCGGCCCGCAGGCGAGTCTTGGCGGTCCCTTCCGGGATGCCGAGGTCACCGGCCACCTGACGGTAGGTACGGCTTCCGTAGTAGGCGAGGAGCAGCGGAGTGCGCAAGGTGTCCGGCAGCCGGGCCGCGGCGGAGCGTACACCGAGCGCCTCCAGGCGCGCGGTCACGGCCTCGGCGGTCTCGTCGTGGCCGGACGGTGCCGGCGGCTCGGCGGTCCTGCGGTGGCGCTCCTCGCGGCGGACCCAGTCGACGGCACGCCGGTGGGCGACCACCCCGAGCCAGGCGCGCAGGGGCCCGCGGGCCGGGTCGTAGGACAGCGGGCTCTCCCACAGCCGCACGAAGACCTCCTGGACGACGTCGTCGGCGGCGCTGTGGTCGCGGGTGATGCGCGCCGCGAGGGCCCGCACCAGCGGGGAGTACCGCTCGTAGATCTCGCGGAAGGCGTCTTCGTCGGCGGCCAGCAGGAGGGCCTGGACCTCCAGGCGGTCCTCCGGGACCGCCCGGGTCGCCTCGTCGAGCCCGCTGCGCGGCCGCGCCTGATGGGAGGAGGCCATGGCCGAAGTGTCCCGCGAACGCGGGGTTCCGGGGCCTTCCGGCGCGAATCGGTGCCGTCTGACCGGTGCCGGTGGCCGCAGCGGTCCGTACCCCCGTGACGGACCGGGCGGGCGCCGTGCCGCAGAGGCAGGAGCGGGGCTGGACGCGCAGGCGTACGGGGGAGTGGACGGGCACTCCCCGCACCCCCCGCACTCGTGTGTGCTCACCCCTCGCAGGCCGTCTCGGTCTCCGCGTCGCAGGCGTCGGTGCCGTCGCCCCCGTTGGCGTTGTCGGTGCCCGCCTCGCCGACGAGGTCGTCGTCCCCTTCGCCCCCGCCGAGCGTGTCCGCTCCGTTGCCGCCGCGGATCTGGTCGCTGCCCTCGTTGCCGCGCAGGACGTCGGCGCCGCCGAAGCCGAAGACCGTGTCGTTGCCGGGGCCGCCGGAGACCTTGTCGGAGCCGTTGGCCAGGTTGAAGTCGGAACCGTACTGGTCGTTGCCGTCCCCCAGACACACCAGGTCGTCGCCGGTGAGGTCGGCGTAGGTGTCGTTGCCGCCCAGCAGCTGGACGACGTCGCGCTGCGGAGTGCCGGTCTCGAAGTCGTCGCCCTCGGTCCCGACGACCGTCGCCTGCTCGCCCAGGCAGTACACCGGGCCCGCCGCCGAACTCGGCGCGGCGGGCAGCACCCCACCTCCCGCCAGGAGCAACGGAACGGCCAGCAGGGTGAGTCGCCGGGTACGGATGCGTTTCTCGTGCTGGGTCATGGGCCCTTCCCTGGTCTCTCGTGGCGCTCGCGCACGGGGCGGGGTGCTCCGCGTCTGCGCGGGGGATTCGTTTGAGCCGGGCGGGCGGATTGCGCGTACGGGAGGGAGGGCCCCGAACTACGCCAACTGCTGCGTGGGTGCGGACGCCTGACGGTACGTCGACCAGGGGCGCGACACCCGGGTCGCGCGGGTTGAGGGTGAGGTGTGAGGGCGGGGAGAGGGGTGAGTGACCGTGCCATGCCCTTGGGCCGGGGTGACTGCTGTCCGAAAACCACTGGTGGCCGCGGCAAACGCCCTGCCGGTCAAGCTCACCGCATCGAGGTAATGCCCCGGGATTCCGTGGGTGGACGGGGCGTACCCGCCGTTACTGTTCCCTGAGTTCTGGACCGGTTCACCGATATTAGCTGCGATTTGTCAACTTTCAACAGTTGTGCACAGGTACGCCACCGGCTGCCTGCGAATGCCTTATGAAGGAGCGCTTGCCCGATGACCGTTGACGCCAGCCGGGAGGCACAGCTGGAGCCGCCGCGCACCAGCCTGGGCACGGCGGCTGCCCGCAACCTCGCCACCACCACCAAGTCCGCCCCGCAGATGCAGGAGATCTCCTCCCGCTGGCTGCTGCGGATGCTGCCCTGGGTGGAGACCAAGGGCGGCACCTACCGGGTGAACCGCCGACTGACGTACACCGTCGGCGACGGACGCATCGACTTCATCCAGGACGGTGCACGCGTCCGGGTCATCCCCCGAGAGCTCGGCGAACTGGCCCTGCTGCGGGACTTCGACGAGGACGACGTGCTGGCCGCGATCGCCGACCGGTGCGCGCAGCGCGACTTCCGCGCCGGTGAGGTCCTCGTGGAGCGCGGCGCCGCCGCCGAGCAGCTCCACCTCATCGCCCACGGCCGGATCAACCAGACCTCCGTGGGCCAGTACGGGGAGGAGGTCGCCGTCGCGGTGCTCAGCGACGGCGACCGGTTCGGCGACGACGCCCTGCTCGATACCGACGCCACCTGGGACTTCACCGCCACCGCCGAGACCGACGGCACCCTCGTCACGCTCTCCCGCGGGGACTTCGCCGCCCTGATGTCCTCGGCGCCGAGCCTGCGGGCGCACGTCGAGCGGTTGAGCGCACTGCCCCAGCAGCGGCAGAACCGGCACGGAGAGGCCGAGATCGCCCTCTCCGCCGGGCACACCGGCGAGCCGGTGCTCCCCGGCACGTTCGTGGACTACGAACTCCACCCGCGCGAGTACGAACTCTCCGTCGCCCAGACCGTCCTGAGGGTCCACAGCAGGGTCGCCGACCTCTACAACGGCCCGATGAACCAGACCGAGGAACAGCTCAGGCTCACCATCGAGGCGCTGCGCGAGCGCCAGGAGCACGAGCTGATCAACAACCGCGAGTTCGGCCTCCTGCACAACGCCGACCTCAAGCAGCGGATCCAGCCCCACGCGGGACCGCCGAGCCCCGACGACATGGACGCGCTCCTCTGCCGCCGCCGCGGCACCAAGTTCTTCCTCGCCCACCCCCGCACGATCGCGGCGATCGGGCGCGGCTTCAGCGCCCACGGGCTCTACCCGGACAACGTGGACCTCGGCGGCCAGCAGGTCCCGGCCTGGCGCGGCGTCCCGATCCTGCCCTGCAACAAGATCCCGATCACGAAGGAGCACACCAGCTCGATCCTCGCCATGCGCGTCGGCGAGGACAACCAGGGCGTCATCGGCCTGCACCAGACGGGGCTGCCGGACGAGTACGAGCCGGGCCTCTCGGTCCGCTTCATGGGGCTCAACGACCAGGCGGTCACGTCCTACCTGGTGACCACGTACTTCTCCGCCGCGGTCCTGGTGCCCGACGCCCTTGGTGTGCTGGAGAACGTGCAGATCGCCCGCAGGCCCGACTAGCCGCCGAGGCCTGCCCACCCCACGTCACCTAGGAGTCACGGATGCCTGATCCCGGGCCCTCCCCCCTGCCGCCGAGCGCGATCGAACCCAACGCCGCGCTCGCCCGGGTGCTGCGCGGCCCCAGCGGCCTGGGCACGGCGGCCCTCAGCCTGGCCCGGCGCGAGGAGCTGCCTGCCGCCCCGGTCGCGCCGGACCCGGAGCCGCTGGAGCCCGAGCCGCCGGAGCAGCCGCCCGCGGCCGAGGGCACGCCGATCCCCGGCCTCTACCACCACCCGGTACCGGAGCCCGACCCGGTCCGCGTGGAGGAGGTCAGCCGCCGGATCAAGCGCTGGGCGGTGGACGAGGTGCAGGCGTACCCGCCGGAGTGGGAGGACCAGTTCGACGGCTTCTCCACCGGCCGGTACATGGTCGCCTGCCACCCGGACGCGCCCACCGTCGAGCACGTGATGGCGGCCGCCCGGCTCATGGTCGCCGAGAACGCCGTCGACGACTGCTACTGCGAGGACCACGGCGGCTCGCCGGTGGGCCTCGGCGGCAGGCTGCTGCTCGCGCACACCGCGCTCGACCCGCTCCACACGACGAAGGAGTACGCGCCGGACTGGGCCGAATCCCTCCAGTCGGACGCCCCGCGGCGCGCCTACGCCTCCGCCATGGAGTACTTCGCCCAGCTGGCCACCCCCGCCCAGGCCGACCGGTTCCGGCACGACATGGCCCGGCTGCACCTGGGATACCTCGCCGAGGCGGCCTGGGCCGAGACCGATTACGTACCGCAGGTGTGGGAGTACCTGGCGATGCGCCAGTTCAACAACTTCCGCCCGTGCCCCACCATCACCGACACCGTCGGTGGCTACGAACTCCCGGCGGACCTGCACGCGCAGCCCGCCATGCAGCGGGTCATCGCCCTCGCGAGCAACGCCACCACCATCGTCAACGACCTGTACTCGTACACCAAGGAGCTCGCCAGCCCCGGCAAGCACCTCAACCTGCCCGTGGTGATCGCCGAACGGGAGGACCTCTCCGAGCGGGAGGCCTATCTGAAGGCCGTCGAGGTCCACAACGAGCTCATGCACGAGTTCGAGGCCACGGCCGCACAGCTGGCCGCCTCCTGCCCCGACCCGCGTGTGCTCCGCTTCCTCAAGGGCGTGGCCGTCTGGGTCGACGGCAACCACTACTGGCACATGACCAACACCTACCGCTACAGCCTTCCCGATTTCTGGTAAAGGGGGACTTATCCATGTCCAGCACCGATCTCACCGCCGATGTCACCTCTGTCAACGGCTCCACGGACGCCTCCGTCTTCATCCCCGCCCCGGCCACGCCCTACCAGGGCGACATCGCCCGCTACTGGGACCACGAGGCCCGTCCCGTCAATCTGCGCCTCGGCGACGTCGACGGCCTCTACCACCACCACTACGGCATCGGTGACGTCGACCGCTCCGCACTCGGGGACATCGACGACGGCGGGTACGAGAAGAGGCTGATCGCCGAGTTGCACCGGCTGGAGTCGGCGCAGGCCGAGACGCTCCTGGACCACCTCGGCGCCATCGGCCGCGACGACACGCTCGTCGACGCGGGCTGCGGCCGCGGTGGTTCGATGGTCATGGCCCACCAGCGCTTCGGCTGCTCGGTGGAGGGGGTGACGCTCTCGGCCAAGCAGGCCGAGTTCGGCAATCAGCGCGCGCTCGAGCTGGGCATCGAGGACTCCGTCCGTTCCCGGGTCTGCAACATGCTCGCGATGCCCTTCGAGACGGGGCAGGCCGCGGGCTCGTGGAACAACGAGTCGAGCATGTACGTCGACCTCGAGGACCTCATGGCCGAGCACTCCCGCATCCTCTCCGTGGGCGGCCGCTATGTGACGATCACCGGCTGCTGGAACCCCCGCTACGGCCAGCCCTCGAAGTGGGTCTCGCAGATCAACGCGCACTTCGAGTGCAACATCCACTCGCGGCGGGAGTACCTGCGCGCCATGGCGGACAACCGCCTCGTCCCGCAGGCCGTCGTCGACCTGACCCCCGCGACCCTGCCGTACTGGGAGCTGCGGGCCACGTCGTCCCTGGTCACGGGCATCGAGGAGGCGTTCATCAACTCGTACAAGGACGGCTCGTTCCAGTACGTCCTGATCGCCGCCGACCGCGTCTGACCCTTCGGCCGACCACGGGGGCCGGGCCCGTCGTCCGACGGGTCCGGCCCCCGCCGCGCGCCCGCCGCCGGGACGCGCGGCCGGCTCGGGTGGACTCTCCCACGGGGGGAGAGTCCACGATGGTGACGTGCGAGACGAATTCCTCGGAGGGCGCGTCAAACCCTTCGAGCTCACGAGGAACCTGGCCGCGCGGCTCGGTCTCGACCTCCAGTTCCGGGAGACCACGTCCGCCCGCAAGGCCTGGGAGAACGTACGGGCGGGACTGAGGCGAACTCTCCACGTCCGTCCGGGGCTCCGCGCGGTTCAGGGGCGCGGCAAGAGGTTCTCCGAGGGCTCGTACCGTCGGAACGCGGAGCGGTACGCGCTCGGCTGGCGGCCGGTGTGCCGGGCGAAGACCCCGCTGAACGTCCCGCAGTCGCGGTACCCGACGTCGGCGGCGATGCTCGCGACGGTCCTGTCGGTCGTCTCGAGGAGGTGTCTGGCGCGGCGGACCCGGGCGCCCTGCAGATAGGCGAGGGGCGTCTCGCCCGCTTCCTCGCCGAAGCGCCGGAGCATCGTCCTCGTGCTCACGCCGAACGCGCGGGCGAGGGCGGTCAGGTCGTAGCGGGTACTGAGGCGCTGGTCGAGCCAGCGCTTCACCCGGTGCGCGAAACCCGTGCCTCCGGTGGGCAGCAGCTCCGGGTCGACGTACGCGGCCTGGGTGGAACGCGCGTCGTCCAGGAGCGCGACGCGTGCCGTGCCGCGGGCGACGCGGGGGCCGTCCTGCTCGCGGACGAGCCGCAGCGCGAAGTCGTACATCGCGCTGAAGGCGGCGGTGGTCGTCACGCCCCGGTCGGTGACGACCACCTGCTCCGGGCGGACCCGCACATCGGCGTACCGGCGTGCGAAGCGCTCGGCGAACAGCCAGGACGTCGTCGCCTCGCGCCCGTGCAGCAGTCCGGCCTCGGCGATGAGGAAGGCGCCGACGCAGACCGACACGACGGCGGCCCCCGCGGCTGCCTGCGCGCGGATCGCGGCGGTTTCGGGCTCCAGGCCGGCGAGCGTCGCTGCGAGGTCGAGCGCGGGGGAGAGCTCGAAGCCCGGTACGACGACGACGTCCGCGGGGCGCGGTGCCGAGACGTCCAGGCGCGCGCCGCCGGAGGCGGTCACGCGGCGGCGGGGCGAGACGACCGTCGCCTCGTAGGACGGCTCGGGCGCCCCGTGCGCCGCGGCGACATGCGTGGCCATGGTCAGGAGGTCGAGGACGCCGTACACCTCCGACGCGAAGCAGCCCGGGTAGGCCAGGACGCTCACGCGCAGCGGACTCATGCGGCACCTCCGGCACCCGACGGGTGGCGGGATCACCATGACTCCTGGCGATACCGCCGCTTCTCTGGAAGGGCAGCCTCTCGCCATCCTGTGGCCCATGACAACCGAGCGAGCCCAGAGCGACCAGTTGCGGCCCAGGAGAGACCCGTCGCGGCCCCAGGGAGACCTGACGCGGGCCCGGAGCGATCCCATGGACGACTGGTCCCGCAGAACCGTCGAGGTCGAGGGCGTCAGCAAGACCGTGTACGTCGCCGGGTCGGGACCGGCGGTCGTCCTGATGCCCGAGATGCCGGGCATCAGCCCCGACGTGGTGCGCTTCGCCCGGTGGGTACGCGATGCCGGGTTCCGCGTCCATCTGCCCTCGCTCTTCGGCGTCGACGGCGCGTATCCGCGCGCCGACGCGGTCGAGACCGTCGTCCGGCCCGCCTGTGTCAGCGCCGAGTTCCGTGCCTTCGCCGGAGGCGGTACCAGCCCGGTCGTGGAGTGGCTGCGCGGACTCGCCCGCGTGGCGCACGCCGAGTGCGGGGGACCGGGCGTCGGTGCCGTCGGCCTGTGTTTCACGGGCAACTTCGCCCTGAGCATGACGCTCGAACCCGCGGTGATCGCTCCCGTGGTCAACCATCCGTCGCTGCCGCTGGACGACCCCGGAGCTCTGGAGTTCAGTGCCGAGGACGCCGCCGCCGTGGCGGAACGCGTCGAGCGGGACGGGCTGCGGGTGCTCGGCTACCGCTTCGACGACGACACGTGGTGTACGGGGCGACGGTTCGCGGCCTATCGCGCGCTGCTCGGCGACGCGTTCGACGGCCGCGTCCTGCCCGGCGGAGCGGCGCACCCGGACCCGCCGCCCTTCTTCCGCGATGTCGTCGGCTGCGCCCACAGCGTCGTCACGGCACACCTCGTCGACCAGGAGGGCCACCCGACCGTACGGGCCCGCGACGAGATCATCGCCTTCCTCGCGGAGCGGCTCGGGCCGTCGGCCACCCCGACCGCGTGATGCGGCGGTATGACCGACGGCCCGAGCCGTGGTGTCAGCGGACGACGTCGAAGACGTTCTTCTGCAGGCCGTTGGCGTACGCCTCGTGCTCGACCAGCTTCAGCTTCTGGGTGTCCTTGTCCGTGTCGCTGAACAGGCGCTTGCCCGCGCCGAGGAGCAGCGGGAAGACGAGCAGGTGGTAGCGGTCGATCAGACCGGCGTCCGAAAGGCTCCGGTTCAGACCGGCGCTGCCGTGGACGATGATCGGGCCGCCGTCGGTCTCCTTGAGCGCGGCGACGTCGTCGAGCGAGCGCAGGATCGTGGTCTCGCCCCAGTTCGTCACCAGGTCGCTCTCCGCGAGGGTGGTGGAGACGACGTACTTCGGCATCACCTTGTAGTCCGCGAACTCCTCCATGTCCGGCCACACCGGGCTGAACGCCTCGTAGCTGACGCGGCCCAGCAGTATCGCGGCGGCTTCCTGCTGCTCCCTGCCCTTGATCTCGAACGCCTCGGGGAGGAACTCGACGTCCTTGAAGGTCCACCCCGAGTTCCGGTAACCGGGCTCGCCCCCGGGAGCCTCCACGACGCCGTCGAGCGAGATGAAGGCGGTGCTGATCAGAGTACGCATCTGGGGTCCTCGGTCTCTCGTGCCCGGCGCGTGCGCCCGGTTCTCGGCAAGTGCGGTCGATGCGTCCTTCGGCCGCACGCGCGGCGTCGTTCGCACCAACATCATCTATGACTGCCGGGCACGGAGGAACTCATCGGTCGCCCGTTGCCGTCGCCGCCCGGTGCTAGTGCGCGAGCCGGCGGGCCGGTGCGGGCGACGGGGTGGGGTCGTCGGTCGCGAAGCGCGGCACCTCGTCGTTCTCGTCCCGGTTGCCGTTCTTCTCGTGGATCCACTTGCCCGCGAGGGCGGGGATCCAGGCGGAGAACTCGCTCTGGGTGAGGTCGGCGGGCACCTTGGCGCCGAGCCGGTTGAGGTCGGCGGCGGGCAGTCGCAGCGTCGGGTCGATGCGCTCGGAGGGGGCGTTCACCATCGCGGCGTCCCACACCTGGAGGGCGAACGTCGTGCAGTTGCGGGCCGGGGTCCCGGCCCAGCCGCCGGTGAGGAGGTACTTCCAGGTGGGCAGCAGGGTGTACTTCTCGTCGGCCTGCTTGCGCCGGTCGATCTCCTTCTCGAAGGCGGTCTGCTGGGCGGGGGTGAGCGCCTTGCAGCGGGCCGCGCGGGGCGCGTACGCGCCGTTGCGGTCCTGCTTGCGGCTCGGCCGGTCCCACTCGATCAGTGGCTTGCCGGGCGCGTTCACGTCGTAGCCGGTGTAGTTGATGGACATGCCGTCCACCGCGCTGCCGTCGCCGTTGCGGCCGTCGGGGTCCTGCGGCTGGAACGAGTACGTGTCGTAGCGTGCGGTGGCGCCTCCGGCGAGCTTGCGCTCGAAGGCGCCGTGCGAGTTGAAGTGCACCAGCCAGCTGTGGCCGAAGACGTGCTGGCTGACGTTGAGTTCGTACAGGAGCTTGTTCGTCTGCTCGCCGTAGGAGAGCTGTCCGTACTTGTTCTGGAAGTCCTCGGACTTCCAGAGCGCGTAGGCACGGGTGCCCACGTCCCAGACGTAGCCGCCGGTGGTCCTGTCGGTGATCTCGGTGCTGTAGACGCACAGCGTGTTGTCGGCCGGGGCAGCGGGCCGGGGGGTGGGTGCCGACGGCTCCGCCGCGGCGGCCGGTGCGGAGACGGCGGCCGTGGCGAGGACGGCCACGGCACAGGAACGGGTGAAGAAAGAGCGCAAAGTCACGGCAAAGGTATACATGCGGTGACCCGTTCAAGATCATTTAGAGGGTCGGTTTCTCGCCAGGCGGCTGCGCGACCGCGTGGCGGCTCCGGGGTGAGGTCGCGGGCGCGCGTGCGCTTCGCGCGGGACGGCCCGGAGTGCCGGGGGCGGTCGATCCCGCAAGGGCGCCCACGCCGCCCGTCGGGTGGCGCCGTACGCAATGCCATTCCAGACCCCTGAGTTCGGGGGGGATTTCACAGGTGGGTGGGTGAATTCGCGATGAACCTGCCCTTTCTGCGTGTTGTCAATTTCCTCGCCGAAACATGAAAGTGGCAGGTCAGAGGGCTAAACAAGGCATCTTGCCGCACTCGTCGGCGGATTCGTCGATCGACAGGAATACAACCAAGTGCCCGCCCCACGAGTCCCCTGTTGTTGTTGAAACCACTTACTCCTCATGGAGGTTAGGAAATGCGCTCTCGACCCATCAGCAGCCGTGCGTTAAGCGCCGCTTCCGCGTTGACGCTGGCTCTCGGCGCGGGGATCGCCGCACCGGTGCTGCTGTCCGGCACGGCAGGTGCCGCCGCGCCGTCGGCCACCGCCGCGGTTGACGGGAAGTCGGTGGTCTACACGGCCGCCGCAGGTCAGACCAACAAGCTGAACATCACCGCGTCGCGGACCGGTACGAGCCTCGACAACCTCACCTACGTCATCGACGACGTCGTCACCATCAAGGCGGGCACCGGCTGCACCTACCCCAGCGGCTCCGACCGTACGAAGGTGTCCTGCAAGGTCGACACCTCCGAGAGCCAGGACCCGTACGCCACCCTGGAACTGTCCGCGGGTGACGGCGACGACACGGTCAAGTACACCAACAAGACCGACGACGCCTACTACTTCGCCCGCATCGACCTCGGCAAGGGCAACGACACCCTCGCCGAGGCCCCCGGCGTCCAGGGCAACTCGATCCTGGGCGGCACGGGCGACGACACCCTCACGGTCAGCGAGTACAGCGTCGTGCTCGGCGGCGACGGCAAGGACACGATCCGCGCGGGCAGGGGCGCCATCGCGATAGGCGGCAACGGCAACGACACGATGTACGCCGGCGGCGAGAACAGCGACGCCGACGGCGGAGCGGGCAACGACGTGATCCGCGGCGGCGGGAACCGGCAGAACCTGAACGGCGGCGACGGCAACGACACCGTCCGCGCCGGAGCGGGCCACGACTTCCTGTACGGCGGCAAGGGCAACGACGTCCTGTACGGCGAGGGCGGCAACGACACCATCTACGGCAACAGCGGCGACGACAAGCTGTACGGCGGTCCCGGCACGGACACCCTGTCCGGCGGCCCCGGCAGGAACGAAGTCCACCAGGACTGACACCACGCGCCGGTGGCCGTCGGAGCCGGCGGCCGCGGGCCCGAGGCCCGCTCCGGGCCCGCGCGCCGCGTGAGCGGGGCGCGGGCTACGGGCGCGGCGTCAGGGTCTCGACGGTGATGTGCGGCGCCAGCGAGCGGAGGAAGCCGGGTGCGTCGAAGGCCCGCCCCGCGGAGGCGACGCCCTCCGTCCGCACCTTCCCGCTCAGGACGCGGTGCACCGCTTCCACCACGAGCGGCGCGGTGACCGCGTAGATGTCCTGACCGCGGGCCACGGCGCGCCGCTCCCTGCCGCCGGAGCGCACGACGACGTCGACGACGAAGGTCTGCGCCGACCGTCCCCGCTCGTCGACGGCGGCCGGGGCCGGGGTGTCCGGGGCCACCACGTCCCCGGCCGCCTCGACGCTCATGTAGGTGCGCACGTCGGGAACCGGCAGATGGCTGGGGACCGTGACGACGTCGGCCATCGTGAACTCCCCGATGACGGACCGGGTTCCCATCGGTTCGGGGAAGGTCCACTCCAGGGTGGGCGGGGCGTCGTCGCGGTACTCCAGGCGTCCGTCCGCGAAGCGGACGCGTCGGCCGCCGCGCCGCTCCCGGGAGACCGCGCCCGCGGCACGTGATCCCTCAGTGGGGTGCCAGCTGTTCAGGCCGTAGGCGATGTGGACCTCGTCGGCATGCGTCCAGTCGTCCATCGCCGCCGTGGCCATCAGGTCGCCGAGGCCGCCGAAGAAGGCCATCGCGGGCACGATCACCGCTCCCGCGGCGCGGGCCCGGTCCGCGAAGCGGGCGAACGTGTCGGCGTTGGCCTCGATCTCGGCCGCCACGTCCACATACGGGATCCCGGCGCGCAGCGCCGCCTCGATCACGGGCGCGGCGGTCGTGGCGAAGGGCCCGGCGCAGTTGACCACGGCCGCCGCGCCGGACAGCGCGCGGTCGAGCGCGGCCGGATCGTCGACCGCCGCGGGCCGCACGTCGAGGCCGGGATGGGCCGCGGCCAGTTCCCGCAGCTTGCTCGCGTCCCGGCCGGAGAGGACCGGGACGAACCCGCGCTCCCGCAAGTGCGCCACCACGAACCTGCCGGTGTGCCCATAAGCGCCGTACACCGCCACGATCTGCCCCGTCGCCATGACTTCTCCTCTGTGCTTGAACGATCAACGAGGAACATCCTGGTCGGTGCTGGCGCCGCGCGTGAGTGTCTGGAACGACATGCCACGTACAATTCCGGACATGAGTTCTGTCGCGCTCGCCGTCACTGACGGGATGCTGCACTTCGAACTGTCCGTGGCGTACGAGGTCTTCGGCTCCGCCCCGGACGCCGTGCCCGGACCCTGGTACGACGTCGGCGTGTACGGCGCGGGCGCCGTGCGGTTCGGCCGGTTCCGCCTGGAGCCCGACCACGGCTTCGACCGGCTCCGCCACGCGAGCACCGTGATCGTCCCCGGCTGGGCCGACGTCGACGTGGAGCCGCCCGCCGACCTGGTCGACGCGGTGCGCACGGCCCACGAGGCGGGTGCGCGCGTGGCCTCCCTGTGCACGGGCGCGTTCGTCCTGGCCGCCGCGGGCCTCCTGGACGGCAGGCGCGCCACCACGCACTGGGCGCACACCGACGCCCTGGCCGCCCGCCATCCGCGGGTGGAGGTGGACCCGGACGTCCTCTACGTGGACAACGGCAGCGTGCTCACCTCCGCGGGCAAGGCCGCCGCGATGGACCTCTGTCTGCACCTCGTCCGCCTCGACCACGGCTCGTCGGTCGCCAACGCCGTCGCCCGCCGCCTGGTCGTGCCGCCGCACCGCGGCGGCGGCCAGGCCCAGTTCGTCACCGCCCCCGTGCCCGCCCAGGACGACCACCCCCTCGCCGGGCTGCTCCCCTGGGCGATCGAGCGCCTCGACGAGCCGCTGACCGTGGAGGACCTGGCCCGCCGGGCACGCATGAGCTCGCGCCAGCTGGGCCGCCACTTCAAGGCGGCGACCGGCACCACTCCGCTGCAGTGGCTGCTGACCCAACGCATCCGCCGCGCCCAGGAGTTGCTGGAGAAGACCGACGACGGCATCGACGCCATCGCCGCGGCCACCGGCATGGGGACCGCCACGACACTGCGCCGTCACTTCAACCGCACCGTCGGCGTACCGCCGGACGCCTACCGCCGCACGTTCCGCTCGCGCGGCCCGTTCAAGGGCCCCGCACGCGGCGCATAGTCGCCGCTACAGCAAACGATGGGCAAATGTCGGGCGAGCTACCGGTACGCGGGGCCGAGTTCGTCGAGAATGGACGGTGACGGAGAGGGGCGTCAGGGGATCCGGATCGTCGTGATTCCCCTGGCCGGAGGTCAAGTCGCAGGGGGCCGGGAGATGAAGGACACATCTGGACATCAGCTGGCCGCGCCGAGGATCCACGAGGCCGCCGACGGCGTGGTCACCCTCGGCGGGCACGAACCGGAGCTGATGGTGCGCATCGAGCCGTACGCGGGGATGGCGGCGGGGGACCAGGTCCAACTCAGGTGGGACACCGGGGTGTTGCGCACATCCCGCATCGACACGCAGGTCATCGACGCCGGTGAGGTCGGTGAGGCCAAGGTCTTCACCCTCCGCCCCGCCCCGGGCACCGCGCGGGTGAGCTACCTCGTGGGCCACCCCGCCGGTGACTGGCACGCCTCGCAGCGGCTGACCGTCACCGTGCGGGAGACCCACGAGGAGCCGCACCGCCTCGCCCGGTCGTGAACCGACCGGTCAGGCGCCGGGCGGCACGCTGCCCTTGATCACGGTGCCGGGCGCGGGCGTGGCCAGACGCGTGAGGTAGTCGGTGACGGCCTTCCGCTCGGCACCGCCGTTGAAGATCTTCGCGCCGTGGCCCCAGCCGTCGACCTCCACGAGCGCCGCCTTGTCGCCGAGGCGCCGCGCGACGGAGCGGGCCCAGTCCACGGGCGTGGCGTTGTCGTGGCGGGCGTTGATCAGAAGCATCGGGTGCTCGGTACGGACGTCACCCGGCGTCGCGGGCCGGGGCGTGGCGCGTTCCGGCAGGCCCAGGCAGAGGTTGGCGTACCCGACGGCGTTCGGCGAGAAGCCGAAGGCGGGCGCGGCCTTGCGGGCCGCCTTCTGGTCGGCGAGGTAGGCCGCCGCGTCCGGTGCGCGCAGGTTCAGATCGACGCACACCGCCTGGTCGGCCACGGGCAGCAGCTTCCCGACCGGCTCCTCGCCGTCCTCCTGCCAGGGCTTCCCACTGTCCAGGGCCTGGAGGTACTCGCCGACCACCGGCCACGACGGGGTGAGGAGCATCTGGTCGAGCGTGCCGTTCAGCGTGGCGGGCGTGACCTTCTTCCCGTCGTTGCGCAGGGTGCCGTCGGCGGCCTTGGCGGCCACCCGCCGATGGACCGTGCGCGGGTCCTTGTCGCCGAGCGCGCACGCGTCGCTCTTGCCGCACCACCGGGCGAACTGCCCGTAGGCCCGCTCCAGGGCGCGGGCGCTCGTGGCGTTGAAGTCACGACGGCCGACCGCCGGGTCCATCACGCCGTCAAGCACGGCGGCCCGCACCCGCTGGCCGTACAGCTGCGCGTACCGCTGGCCGTAGACCGTGCCGTACGAGTGCCCGTACAGGGAGACGCGGTCCTCGCCGAGCGCGGCGCGGACGGCCTCGACGTCATGGCTGACGCTGGTCGCGTCGGTGTGCGCCGCCACCGGCCCGGACGCGCGGGCACAGCCCTCGGCGAGAGCGGTGGCCCGCTCCCGCTCGCGGGCGAACTCCGCTGCGGAGGTGGCGGGCTTCTTGTCCCGCACCATGGCGACGTACGGCTCCGCCGGACAGCGCACCGGGCTGCTCGCGCCGACGCCGCGCGGATCGAGACTGACGATGTCGAAGCGCCGCTCCAGGCCGCCCCAGGCGTCGGTGGCCCGGACCGTGTCGACGCCGGAGTTGCCGGGGCCGCCGGGCAGGAACACGAGCGTGCCGACACGCCGGTCCGGTTCGGTCGCCGTACGTCGGGCGACAGCGATGTCGATCTTCTTGCCGTCGGGCTTCCGCCAGTCGACGGGCACCCGCACGGTGCCGCAGTCGGCCCCCTTCGGCACGCCCTCCTCGGCGCGGCAGGCCTTCCAGGCGATCCGCTGCTCCGGAATCCGCACAGCCGCCGTGCCCCGCGCCCCCGACGCCACATCCCGGTCCTGCCACGCGTACAGGGTGCCGCCGATCCGCGCCCCCGACCAGGTGCCGCAGTTCACGTCGGCCTTCGCGGCCACGTCGGAGGGGAACCAGTCGGCCTTCAGCCGCGGCTTGCCCTGCGGCTCTCCGCGCACACACGAAGAGGGGAACCCGCCGTTCTCCGCCGTGAACCGCATGATGCGGTCCCCACCCGTCGTCGACATCACGTACGAGACGTCCGTGGCGTCGTCCGGCAGCCACCGCGGCACGGACTTCCGGTCCTTCTTCGCCTCGGCGCCGGTCTTGTACGTGGCCTTCTCCTGGTGGTCGTCGAAGGGGTTGTACGAGCCGCCGCACGCCGTCAGGGAGACGGCGAGCGCGGCCACGCCGAGGGCACAGGCCGGTGTGCGCGGGATTCGGGGCATGGGCGTCGCTCTCTTCGGGAGTCCTGGAATGCTGCGTTCCTCCACGGTCGCCGCGCGGCGCCGGGCACCGCCTCAGCCATTCGATGGATCGGACCCGCGCCGGTCCGGCTTTCGGTTGAGCCCTCGCGTACGACCTGGTCCGTACATTCACTGTGTGAACCGCCGTCGCCTGCTGCTCCTCGCCCTGCCGCCCGCCCTGCTGCTCTGGCTCGGCGACCTCGTGTCGAACGAGCCGGACGGGTCCTGGCTCCCGCTGGTGTCCGGGCCGCTGGCGCTGGGGGCGCTGCTCGCGTGCCGCCGCGTCGCCGTGGAGACGCTGACGGCCGGGGCGGCCCTGGCGTCCGGGGCGCTGACGCTCGGCATGCTGTGGCTCGCCCCCGCGGGCGGCAGCTGGGGGCTGCTGGAGTCGGCCGCCCTGCTCGCGCTGCTCACCGTGGCGGCCCGGACGGCACGGGTTCCGGCCGCGTACGGGCTCTGCCCGCTGTTGGCCGTGGCGATCGCGGTCGCGCCGGTGCGCATGGGCTTCCCCTCCGACGCCCAGACCTTCGCGTTCCTGCTCACCGTCGCGGCGGGCGGCGTCCTCGCGCTCGGCTGCTATCTGCGCTCCCTGGACCGGCGCAGGGCCGACGCGGTGACCGCCGTGCAGGAGGCGGAGCGCCTCGCCCTCGCCCGTGACCTGCACGACTTCGTCGCCCACCACGTCACCGGCATCGTCGTCCAGGCCCAGGCGGCCCGCACCATCCGGGAAACCGCGCCCGAGCAGCTCGATCCGCTCCTGGCGGGCATCGAGCGGGCGGGCACGGAGACCCTCGCCTCCATGCGCCGTCTCGTGCACGTGCTGCGTGCCGCGCCCGACGCCCCGACCCGGCCCGCCGACCTGCTCACCGAACTCGCCGCCCTGGTGACCGCGCACGGCGACAGCGGGGGAGCGGCGGCCACCCTGGACGTCTCCGCAGGCGCCCGGGACCTCGCCCTCCCGCCGGAGGTCGAGACGTCCGCGCACCGCGTGGTCCAGGAGTCCCTCACCAACGTGCGCCGCCACGCGCCGGAGGCCGACGACGTCCGCGTGCGGCTGACCGCCGACGGCGGCCGCCTGTGCGTCGAGGTCACCAACGGGCCCGCGCCCGCCGGTGACCGGCCGCCGCCCGGCGGCAGCGGCGGCCTCGGCCTGGTCGGCCTGCGCGAGCGCGTGGAGGCAGTCGGCGGCAGCTTCGCGGCCGGGCCCGCGCCGGGCGGCGGCTGGCGGGTCCGCGCCGCGTTTCCCCCGGCCCACCTGCCACACTGACCACGATGAGCGTGACGAACCCCGACACCGGCTCCGCGCCCCTGCGCGTCCTGATCGCCGACGACCAGGAGATGGTGCGCACCGGCTTCCGGCTGATCCTCGCCGCGCAGCCCGGCATCGAGGTCGTCGGCGAGGCCGCGGACGGCGCCGCGTGCGTGGAGCTCGCCAGGCGGCTGCGCCCCGACGTCTGCCTGGTCGACGTCCGCATGCCGAAGCTCAACGGCCTGGAGGTGACCCGGCTGCTCGCCGGACCGGACGCCGTCGATCCCCTGCACGTCGTCGTGGTGACCACCTTCGACCAGGACGACTACCTGGACGAGGCCCTGCGCTGCGGCGCCGTCGGTTTCCTGCTGAAGGACGCGGGACCCGGCCTCCTGGTCGAGGCGGTCCGCGCCGCTGCCCGCGGCGACGCCCTGGTCTCGCCGGCCGTCACGCTGCGGCTGCTGCGGCGTACCGCCGAGCGGCACGGGCCGCGGTGCGGCGCGGCGGCCGCGGGAGGCGCACCGCACGAGCTGTCCGAGCGGGAGCTGGACGTGGCCCGGCGCGTGGCGCGCGGCCGCACCAACCAGGAGATCGCCGCCGAGCTGTTCATCTCCGTCGCCACGGTGAAGACCCACCTCGTCCACATCCAGGCCAAGCTGGCCGTCCGGAACCGCGTCGAGATCGCGGCCTGGGCCTGGGAGTCGGGACAGATGGGCCCCGCCTGAGGCCTCAGGCGAGCCACCGCACCCCGGTCGCCCGGCGCACGTGCAGGAGGACGTCGAACGCGTCGGCCAGCGAAGCGACCGCGAGGTGTTCGGAGGCGTCACGGGACGGGTCGTAGACGCCGCTGATGACACGGAGCCTGGCGGGGCCGTCCCACTGGCGGCGTACGTCGTCACGGCGCAGGTCGAGCCAGCGGGCGGGCACGTCCGCCGAGCCGAGCCGCGCGTCCACCAGGTCCGCGCCCGGCTCGGGAACGGCGACGACGCCGAGGTCTCCGTGGTGGAAGCCGATCGCCACGGAGACGTACCGCGTGCCGTAGCGCTCCCGCAGGTGCGTGCCGACGGTGGGCCGCGCAGCGGAATCGGGGGCCGAGCCCAGGACCGTCCCGGTCGCCGCGGTGTGCGCGATCCCGTCCCAATAGACCAGGCGCAGGCCGGTCCCGCGCTGGGCGTCGCCGAGGGCGTCCGCCTCCGTGGCGGTGTCGCTCGTGAAGCTGCCGCGTCCGGCGACGCTGCCCGCGTGGAAGCTCACGATCAGCCGCATCCGGGTCAGGACGGCGTCGTCATCGCTGCTGCCGGGCCGGGCCTGGAGCAGCGCGAGCGCGTCCCGGGCGTGGTCGACGAACGGCCGCCCGGGGTGCGTGCCCCGCGCACGCTGCACGTGCTCGTCGATGTCGTGCGCGGTGCGGATCGGGGCGAGGTGCGCGGCCAGTTCGGCGAGGAGTTCCGGGGCGGTCGCGCGCACGTGGTCCAGGACGGCGTCGTAGTCCTCGGGCCGCGCCTGCGCGGGCCTCAGCCCGAAGATCCGTACCGGGTCGTCGGGATGCTCCCGGTTGAACTCCCTGATCCAGTCGAGGGCCGCGGCCATCTCCACGGTGCGCCACGGACGCCAGGCACCGGCGAGCGCGGCCTCGGCGGAGCCCTCGCCGAGGCGCACGTACCGGTCGAGGCCGGCGGCGACGTCGGCGCTGTCCTGGAGGGCGAGCGCCCGGAACCCGTGCTGCCGCACCAGCCGGCGGAAGAGCTGGTCACGCAGGCCGAAGGTCTCCCGGGAGAACCGCGTGGACTCGCCGATGCCGACGATGTCGGCCCCGGCGGCGAGCCGTTCGGCGAGGGTGTCGAGCGTGGCGTCGGACAGCGGTCCCGAGCCGCCGGACCGATGTCCGGAGAGGGCTGAGGGGGAGGGGAGCGAGCGCTGGAGAGCGGTGGTGTCGTGCGTCATGCCGCCAAGACTCATAGGTGAAGTTCGGTTGAGGTCAAGCTGTGGCTGACTAGTCGTCATCGGTGGCACTGGTCACCTCGACCTCGATCACGTCGTCGCGGTCGAAGAGTTCGGCGGTCAGCCGTCCGGTGTCGGCGGTGCCCTCGAGCGCCAGCAGGACGCGGGCGTCGGGGTCGGCTCCGCCGGGCAGCCGGTCGACCTTGACCCGAAGGATGCGGAAGCCGCGGCGGGTGCACGTCTCCATCAGCTGGGGCAGCAGCGCCGTGCCCGTCCGGTACGTCATGCGCAGCTCGAAGGCGGAGCCGCTCGCGCGGGGCAGCAGGCGCGCGGCGAGCCGTGGATAGCCGCGGACGACGAGGAAGTGCAGCGCCGTCGCGGCCAGGGCGAGCACGGGCAGACCGCCGCCGCAGGCCATGCCCACCGCGCAGGTGAGCCAGACCGTGGCGGCGGTGGTGAGGCCGCGCACGACGTCCTGGCGCACGAAGATCAGGCCGCCGCCGATGAAGCCGATCCCGGAGACGATCTGTGCGGCCACCCGGGAGGGGTCGAAGGAGACGCCGGGCAGGTCGAGCGCCCCCGCGAAGCCGTGCTGGGAGACCTCCATCATCAGCGCGCTGGCGATGCCCACCAGGGTGTGCGTGCGCAGCCCGGCGCTCTTGTGCCGTGCCGCGCGCTCCCAACCGATGAGGCTCGAAAGGAGCAGGGCCAGGCCGAGTTCGGTCAGCTGCCGCGGGCCCTGCCCGCTCCTCAAGCCCCACAGGGGCACCGCCAGATGGACCATGCACACCTCCTGTCACCGCCCTCGCCCCTGCCCCGGACGGCAGCGGGCACACCTGCCGCCTCCTCACCGGGGGACGCGCGCTCCGCCCGTGGCCCGGGTGAGGACCGCGTACAGGGACGAGGCGGTGACGATGCCGACGGGCAGGGAGAGGTCCATGCCGCCCAGAGCGCGGGCGATCGGTCCGGTGTAGGCGGTGTCGACGCACAGGGCCGCCGCGGTGACGCCGCCCGCCAGCGCGAGGGCACCGGCCGGGTTGACCCCGGCGGCGTACCAGAAGGGGCCGGCGGGGGTCTCGTCCATCAGGGCCGGGCCGTCGTAGCGGTTGCGGCGCAGCAGGATGTCCGTGGCGTAGACGGCGGTGGCGGGGCCGAGCAGGACGACGGTGAGCTGGAGGACGTTGCTGACGGTGTCGAGGAAGTCGGAGACGAGGAGCGCGTACAGGGTGAGGGAGACCGCGGCGGCGCCGTCGACGATCACGCTGCGGGAGCGGCGGATGCGGATGCCGACGGCCTGGAGGGCGAGCCCGGCGCTGTAGGAGGTCAGGGCGTTGAGGGCGATCGTGCCGAGGACGAGGGCGAGCAGGAAGACCGGGTCGAACCAGCCCGGCAGGATCCGCTGGAGCCCTGCCTGAGGGTCCGTCATGTCGACCGAGGTCGCGGCGAGCGCCCCGAGGGAGCACACGGCGACGCCGGGCACGAAGCCGCCGAGGGCGGTCCAGCCGAGGACGGCCTTGGCGGACGTCGTGCGCGGCAGATAGCGGGAGAAGTCGGCGCTGGTGGTGTACGACAGCGGAGCGGAGCCGACCAGGGTGACGCCGGAGATGAGGACCGCCCACAACTCGGCGCCGGTCAGCGGCTCGGCGGGCGCGTAGGCGTAGTCGGCGTGCTGGAACACGCGGACCGCGACGACGGCGAACACGGCCGTGAGCGCCAGGGTGATCGGCAGGTACAGCCGCAGGATGGTGGCGTGGCCGTAGACGCCGATGGTCAGGGTGAGCGCGGCGATGGCGAGGACCACGGCGATCTTCACGCCGGTGCCGGTGGTGACACCGGTCTTCTCGACGAGGGAGAACGCGGCGGTAGCGGCGGCGGCGAGGTTCAGGGCGAAGTACGACACGGAGATCATCCAGCCGACGACCGCGTTGTTGACCCGGTTGCCGCGGATCCCGTACATCGCGCGCGTGATCACTTCGCTCGGCGCGCCCGCGGCCGGGCCGGACAGGGCGAGCAGCCCGGTGAGCGACCAGAACAGATTGCCCGTCACGATCACGGCGAGGGCCTGCCACAGCGTCAGGCCCATCAGGATCAGGGTGCCGCCGATGACGAGGCTCAGATAGTTGACGTTCGCCGCGGCCCAGACGGAGAAGAGGCGCCGGGGGTGGCCGTGGCGCTCGTGCTCGGGGATGTGGTCGATGCCGTGGGCCTCGATGCGGCCCGTCCCGCCCGTCGAAGGCGGCTCCTCCCGGGGTGCCGTCCGGGGGCTCGGGGGGACTTCGTGCGGGTCGGGAAGCGTGGACGCCATGCGGCCCCTCCGGATGCTGGAAACCCACGTGCTTGTTTATTGGTCGCACACTCAATAGCATGGATTCCATGACGTCAAGGCTCCAGAACAAGCGAATCCGCAAGCCTCCAGCGGAAAGGCATGCGGAAATCGTTGCGGCGGCGGCGCGGGTAGCTCTGACCGAAGGCCTTGAGTGCATCACCCTCCGGCGCATCGCTGAGGAACTCGCCGTGCGGCCGGGGCTGATCAGCCACTACTTCCCCGCCGTGGACGACCTGGTGGCCGAGGCCTACGGCACCGCCGCGGGCGCCGAGCTCGACGCGCTCCTCCCGGCCGAGCGCGCCGGCGCCACCTGCGTCCAGCACCTCGCACGGTTCTTCGCCCGGACCACCGGAGACGCCTACGACGACCTCAGTCGCCTCTGGCTCAACGCCCGCCACCTCAGCCGCTACCGGCCCGCGCTGCGCGCCCGCGTCAGTGCGCAGGAGGCCGCCTGGCGCGACCGGTTCGAAGGGCACATCCGCGACGGCGTCGCCCGCGGGGAGTTCCGCACCGACGACCCGATGGTGACGACCGAGCAGATCCTGGTCGTCCTCGACGGCCTCGGCGTGCTGGTCAACAGCGGTGACAGCGTCGGCAGCGCGCCCGAGGTGCTGCGCCTGCCCCTCACCACGGCGGAGCGCGAACTCGGCCTGGAACCGGGCTCGCTGAGTGAGGTGACCCCCGACTGACGTTCCGGCGGCGTGCCGGGCGGTTCCGGGCGCCGCCGCCCTCCCCGCAGACCGCCGATCCCACGACGAGCCGAGCGCTGCCGACCTCGCGCAGCACGACCAGCGCAGCACGCCCGGCGCAGCGCGGCATCCACCCGACGACCCCGCAAGGAGACCCCCGTGCGCACCTCCCTCATCCTGCTCTCGGCCCGTCTGCTCGACCCGGAGTCCGGCGAGTTCCTGCCGCAGACCGCGCTCGCCGCGGCGGGCGGACGCATCACCGCCCTCGGCGACGACCAGGAGGTCCGCGCGCTCGCGGACCCCGCCACCGAGGTGGTCGACCTCAAGGGCGCCGTGGTGACACCCGGTCTGGTCGACGGGCACATCCACCCTGTCACCGGCGCCGAACTCACCCACGGCCTGGACCTGTCGGCCTGTACCGACGTGGCCCAGGTGCGTGCCGCGCTCGCCCGCGAGGTGCGGGACCTCGCCCCCGGCGCGTGGCTGCGCGGCTGGGGCCTGGACCCCAACGTGTTCGCGGGCGCCCCCGTCGAGACCGCCCCCTTCGACGCCGTGCTCGACGGCGTGCCCGCCCAACTGCTCCTCTTCGACGCGCACTCCATGCTGGTCAGCCGACGTGCCCTCGAACTCGCCGGGGTCGACGGGCCGCGGACCTTCGACCAGGCGACCGCCGAGGTGGTGTGCGACACCGCGGGGCGGCCCACCGGCCTGCTCCTGGAGGAGGCCGCCTGCGAACTCGTGACGCGGGTCGCCCCGCGGCCCACCTACGAGGAGCGCCGCGCCCGGGTCGCCGCCGCGCTGCGGACCATGGCCGCGGCGGGCCTCACCGGCGGCCACGTCATGGACGCGGGCGGCGACAGCCTCGCCTTCTACGCCGAACTCGACGCGGCCGGGCAGCTTCCGCTGCGGCTGCGGGTCGCCCCGTGGTGCCAGCCGGGGACCGACACCGAGGGCCTGCGCGCGCTCATCGACCAGCAGGGTGAGGGCGGCCGGCTGTGGCGCACCGACGGCGTGAAGATCTTCATGGACGGCACCATCGACAACGGCACCGCGTGGCTGGAGCGGCCCGACTGCCACGGCGAGTCCCGGCACGCCTTCTGGCCGGATCCCGAGGAGTACACCCGCGTCATCGGCACGCTCCACCGCGCCGGGGTGCCCACCGCCACCCACGCCATCGGCGACGCGGCGGTACGGCACGTCCTCGACGCCGTCGAGAAGGCCCAGGCCGACGACTGGCGAGCGGTACGGCACCGGGTCGAGCACATCGAGACCGTCCCCGACGACACCCTGCGCCGCTTCGCCGAACTGGGCGTCGTCGCCTCCATGCAGCCGACGCACTGCTGCGACTTCACCCGGGCCGACCACACCGACAACTGGTCGCGCCGCCTCGGCGAGGAGCGCGCCGCGCGCGCCTGGCGCTGCCGAGACCTCCACGAATCGGGGGCCGTCGTCGTCCTCGGCTCCGACTGGCCCATCGCGCCCTCCTCCCCGCTCGGCGTCATGGCCGGGGCCCGGCACCGCCGCCCGAGCCGTGACCTCAGCCAGCCCCCGCACGGCCCGGAGCAGGCCCTCACGGCTCTGGAGGCGCTCCAGGGCATGACCGTCAACGCCGCCTACGCGGCCGGTGCGGAGCACGAGGCGGGCCGCGTCGTGATCGGCCACCGTGCCGACCTGACGGTCCTCTCCGCCGATCCGCTCACCACCGCCGCGACCGAACTCCCGGACCTTCCGGTGCTGCTCACCGTCGTCGACGGCGAGCCGACCCACCGAGACGCCCGGCTGTGACCGGTCGGCTCGGGGGATTCCCCGGCCGCTCGCGACGGCCACGGCGCGACGGGCTCGTGCCCGTGGCCTGAGACGGCCCGACCCGTCGGACGGGCCCAGGGTCCCCCGGCGGGCTGAGGGGATCCGGGCCCGGGCGGGCTCCCGGGCCGGGGCGGGCGAGCCCTCGGGAACTTTCGTCCAGGACAGGGCACTACATGAGCGTCGCCGCCCTCCAGGCCGTGCTTCCGCGCGGGCTCGGACTCCACGATTCAGGCGGACGCTCTCGCCAACCTGGCCGAGATCGTGCAGACCTCCAGGGACGAGGCGAGGCGGCAGGTCATGACCCGGAACGGGGCACGGAGCCGGGGAAGGCAGGCCGGGTACGGCCCGTCACGCCTGTCCCACAGGATGTTCCGAGCCCCACGAATCCCGTGTGACTGTGGCTGGATCGGTCGGCTGAGGAGCCTTTGAGTCCGGTGATACTCAGGTCTCGGCAATCCGTCCCCGACTCCTACCTCCGGAGGCCGCTCATGCCCCAGACCAGTGTGCGCAACGCCGTTCTCGAAGCGTGGCTGTCGGGCGCCGAGAGCGCGTACGGCCAGGCCAACCCCGCGGGGCCGCTCTACGTCGGCGGTACCGCGGCCGAGGCCGCGCTGACCGACCCGAGTGACTCGCTGTACGGCTTCTGTTCCAGCCCGAGCGGGTCGCACGGCAGTTGGTGCTGCTGATTCCCCGCGGGGAGCCGCGGGCCACGGCACTCCCGTGACGGGGAGCGCGCCGGGCCCCGCGGCTCCCCGCGTCTCGTCCAAGCGGCTCGAAGGCGCCGGCGCGCGGCGCGGGATGGGGGCACTGACCCGTGAGCGGATCGGCACCGCACAAGCCCGGACAGCAGGACGGAGCCGGGAGGGAACGCGACGAGGCCCAGTGGTTCGCCCGGCCGGTGCGGAACCTCGCCCGCCCTTGGCGGGAGGAGCTGGCCCGGCGCCTCGCCGCCGTGGACGCGCTCGGCGGGCGCGAACGAGAGGTGATCCTGGAGGCCGGGCACACCGCCCTGCTCACCTCCTTGCACGCGAAGCTGTCGCGCCTCTTCCTGATCGAACTGCACGCGCTGCGCATGGCGGCGGACACGGGCCGAACCAACGCGGGTGCGGCGGCCCGGCCCGACGACGGGACCTGGGCCGCGTTCATCGAGCAGGCGGGCGCGGACGGCTATCTCGACGCCCTGGCCCACCGCTACCCGACCCTCGGCGCCCGGGTCGCGTCGGTGGCGCGGCTCTCGGTCGCGGCCACCGCCCATTTCGCGGAGCGGCTCGCCACGGACCGCGAGCTGCTCGGGCCGCTGCTCGGCGCGCCGACGGGGGAGGTGCGCGCCGTCGCGTTCGGAGCGGGCGACAGCCACCGGGGCGGACTGACCGTCAGCCGGGTGGACTTCGCCGACGGAAGCATCATGTACAAGCCACGGCCGTCCGCGGCCGACGTGGCCCTGGGCGCGCTCCTCGACGAGCTGTTCGCGGACCTTCCCGGCGCCCCGCCGCCCCACGAGCGGATCCGGGTGCCGCGGACGCTGGCCCGGGACGGCTACGGCTGGGCCGAGTTCGTCCCCCACCGCTACTGCGCCGACGACGCCGAACTCACCGCGTTCTACCGGGGCGTCGGACACTGGCTGGCCGTCCTGCGCTGCACCGGCGGCACCGACATGCACGCCGAGAACATGATCGCCGCGGGCCCGGTCCCGGTGATCGTGGACGCCGAGACGCTCTTCGACGCACCCGCGCCGTTCCCGCCCAGCGGCCGGGGCGACGCGGTCGACGTGGCGGCCGCCGCCATCCGCCGCACGGTGCTGCGCACCGGACTGCTGCCCGTGCGCGGCACGGGCTTCGCGCTCGGCGGCGTGGACATCTCCGGGGTCGGGGCGCTCCCCGGCCAGCAGCCGCTGATCCCGCACCCGGTGATCGCGGGCGGCGGCACGGCGGCCGCCCGCTTCGAGGTGGACCTGGTGGCCATGCCCACGGCGGGCAACCACCCCAGCCCCACCCCGGTCCTGAGCACGTACTGGGACCGGGTCCTCGCGGGCTTCCGCGAGATGACCGCGCACCTGCGGCGGCCCGGCACCGACCCGCACGCGCTGCTGCGCCGCTTCGAGGGCACGCGGGCGCGCCGGATCCTGCGGCCGACGCAGGCGTACGTCGACATCGGCCGGATGCTGTGGCACCCGGCGTCGCTGCACGACGAGCCCGCCGCGGTCGAGCGGGCCCGCGACATCCTGCGGCGCAACGCCGAGGTGCTGCCGGGCGCGCCGACGGACCGCGCGGCCATCGACGGCGAGATCGCGGACCTCCTGGTCGGCGACGTGCCGATGTTCGCCTTCTCCGTGGACGCGGCCGTCGTACGCGCCACCGTCGAGGACTGGCGCACCGCCGACCTGGCCCTGGAGGAGTCGGTGATCCAGGATGCCCTGGTGGGCGCGTACCTCAACGAGCGGTCGCTGCCCACGCGCGTGCAGGCCGCCGCCCGCGACCCGCACGCCCGCGACCGGGAGCGCCGCCGCCGGGAGTTGGCGGCGCGGATGGTACGGCGGCTGTGCGACGGCGCGGTGCGCGGCGACGACGGCACGGTCACCTGGATCAGCCCGGTGTTCACCCCCGCCGGATGGTCCATCAGGGTGCTGCCCGCCGACCTCTACACCGGGCAGGGCGGCGTGGCGCTGACGCTCGCGGAGTACGACAAGGAGGTGCGGGCCGGGCGCGCGGAGGAGGTGCCGGGCGTCGCCGAGACGTTCGCGGGGGCCCTGCGGGTCCTGGTGAGCACCGAGGACGTCACGCCGACGCCGTCGGCGGGCGCGTTCAGCGGTGCCGCGTCCCAGGTGTGGACGTGGCTGGCGCTGCACCGGGTGCTCGGCGAGGACTGGCTCCTGGAGCGGGCCGCCGGACGGGCCCGCCTCCTGGAGGAGGGCCCGCTGGTCGACGACGACGTCGAGGTGGACCTCCTCAACGGGGCGGCGGGCGGCGTCGTCCCGCTGCTCGGGCTTGCCGCGGCGACCGGGCAGGACCGCTGGCTGGCGGCGGCCGCGCGCATCGGCCGCCGCCTCTCCGGTCTGGCCGTCGTCGACGAGAGCGGTGCCCGCTGGACGACCCGGCTCAACCCCGAGGGCATCGGGGGCTTCGCCCACGGCGCCACCGGCATCGGCTGGGCCCTGCTGCGGCTCGCCCTCACCGACGCCGGATCGGCCGGCGAACGACGCGGCTGGGCCCACTTGGCCGAGCGGGCCTTCGCCTACCAGGAGTCCCTCTACCGTCCCGGGCACGGCAACTGGCTCGACGTGCGCATCGGCGCCGAGGAGGACTTCTTCACCAGCTGGTGCCACGGCAGCACGGGCATCGGCATCGGCCTGCTGGACCTCCACCGGCGCACGGGTGACCCGGCCCAGCTGGACATGGCCCGGCGCGCCGCACGCGCCTGCGCCGCGGAGGGCTTCGGCTGGAGCCACACCCTGTGCCACGGCGACCTCGGCCTCTGGGAGTTCCTGACGTCCCTGGGCGCCGACGACCCCCAGAGCCTCGACGGCGAGATCCTGACCGGCCTCGAACAACGGGGCCCGGTCGGCGGCCTGGCCCGCGAGGCGTTCTCACCGAGCCTCATGTCCGGCCTCGCGGGAGTGCTCCACACCCTCCTGCGCATGCACCCCGCGGCACGGCTGCCCAACCCCCTGCTGCTCGACTGACGGCCCGGCCCGGCCCGTGCCGTCAGCCGTCGAAGCGGTCGCGGGAGGCCTCGATGTCGCCGAGGTGGGCGTGGGTCCAGCCGCACATGCCGTCGACCACCGCGCGCAGGGCCCGGCCGGGCGGGGTGAGGGTGTACTCGACCCGCGGCGGCACGGTGGGGTGCACGGTCCGCTCCACCAGGCCGTTGCGCTCCAGCATGCGCAGGTTCTGGGTGAGCATCTTGTGGCTGATGCCCTCGACCTCCTTGCGCAACCCGCTGAAGCGCAGGGTGCCTTCGCCGAGCGCCTCGATGATCAGGAACGCCCATTTGTTGGCGATGTCCGAGAAGATCTCCCGTGCCAGGGAGTCCGCCCGCCTCAGATCGGCGTCCTCGGGCAGGCCCTTGAGCTGTTGCTTGGTCACCATCTGGTTCCCCCGTTACGGAAAAGTGCGTTCTTCCAGATCGGCGCTCACTCTCCTACGGTTTCTGAGTAACCACAAGAGAGCGACTCGGCGGATCCGGCCACCCGCTGCCGCCGGGGTCCTCCCTGTCCCGAGACCCGCACCAGAAGGACGCACACGATGAGCACGACTGATGTCTTCCAGTACGACGTGCAGGCCGAGCGCGACTTCGGCTACGTACAGGCGATCAAGTCCGGTGACCTGATCCACGTCTCCGGTCAGCTCGCGTTCGACGAGGCAGGCGTGTTCCGCCACCCGGACGACTTCGACGCCCAGGTGCAGCTGACGTACGCCAACGTCGACAAGATCCTCGACCACTACGGCGTCACGCGCGCCCACGTCATCGCGCAGACCCTGTACGTGGTGGACCTGCGGACGCACGCCGAGGCGATGGCACGGGGGAACCTGGCCTACTTCGGCGACCACCGCCCGGTCGCCACCGCGGTGGGCGTCACCGAACTGACCTTCCCCGGCCAGGTCGTCGAAATCAGCCTCATCGTCGACGCCCGGCCGGGCAGCTGAGGTCACTGCCTGAGCCTGCGGTCGATGGCGCGTTGCGCGGAGTTGATCGCGACACGGATGTCCGCGATCTTCGCGCCCTGCTGGCGCGAGAGTTCGAGGGCCTCGGTCACCGACTTCTTGTCGGAGATGCGCTTGGTGATCCTCTTGGCGCACTCGGTGCTCAACGCGGTCGTCTGATACGCCTCGATCGTGGCGACGACGGCACCGAAAGGGATCTTCGGGAAGCGCTTCTGCGCCTGCCTGACGAGGCTGAGTTCCCTCTTCAGGCCGTCCAGATCGGCATGGGTCGCGGCCAGTGACTGAAGGGTGTCGAGCTCGACGACGACCTTGTCGAGCACCGCGTAGTCCTTCTCCAGGAGCTTGGCCCGCTTGTCGCGCCAGCGGTAGACGGCCCCGGCGACGAGGCCGATCGCGGTGAGGAGCGCGACCCAGGTGAACGTGTGGTCGAAGCCGCCCGAAGCCGCCGTGCTGGCCTGAAACAGACCGCTCGCGCAGGTGTCATCCGTGTTTTGCCACGGAAACGAAGAGCAGGGGGGCACCATGAGGCTGTCCTAACCGGGAACTAGGAGGATGCCCGGCGGCCAGGTCCTGGACAGATCGGCCGGCGAGCGTCTGAAGGTTCTCCGTGCGGCGGTGACACGGCGCACGTCACAGCTGCGGCCTCGGGCTCCACCAAGCCTGGGGCCGCGGTCGTTCAGGGCCGTCGCGCCCCGTCGTGCGGTGCTATCGCGCGCGGCCGCCGGGGCGCGGACGGCATGGGGGGCGACGTGGTCGACTCCGGTCCTGCGGACACGCGGAAACGTGCGTACTGAGGTGTTTCCCGGTCATCCGTCCTCCGGGCGAGGGACCGCGATGAAAATGAGGGCATCGGCTCTTCCGTGATGAGATCGAGGAGTTGCAACGGGAGTCGTGGTCGGGCCGTAGCCGCTCAGCGTCTGCCACGGGCTCGGAATCCTGGAGGCGCTGGGCGGGGCCGCCGCCGTCAGTCCACGGGGTGCTGGGGGATGAGGCGCGCCAGGATCCGGTGCCGCTGGCGCCAGCCGGGGTTGTTGCGGACCACCGAGATCCGCACGTCGTTCGTCGCGGTGTACAGCGTCGCCATCCCGGCTCCCAGCTGGAGCGCCACCGCCGTGGAGATCCCCCAGAACAGCAGCATCGTGACGGTCATGCAGATGCTGACCACCACGGCGCCGAGCGGCATCGCCGCGTTCGGCACCTTGGCGATGGTGCTCTGCGTCCGCGCCCGGGTGGACCGGCGCTCGTCGCAGCAGGCCTTGTGGACGGTGTCGGCGTAGGCCCGGACATGCTTCTCCGGGTCGAACGAATACGTACGGAACTCACCCATCGGAGCCTCCTCCTTGGCGGTGCTGGTGGTGCAGGGCCTGGTCATCGATTCCCTCTCGTCACGCACGTGCCGCTTCACGTATGCACGGGCTCGCGTCGCCGCCCGGACAGCAGCCATTCGAGGCCGTCGACGTCGACCTGGTCCTCGGTCATGGTCTTCCAGGCGTTGCTGAAGTGGGCCTTGACGCAGCCGGTCGTGATCCCCATGGCGCCCGCGATCTCGGTCCTCGGCATCCGCATGACCCCGGCCATGTGGAAGACCTCCTTCTCGCGCTCCGTGAGGTTTCCGTCGCTCACGTAGTGCAGGCCGCCGAGGATCGTCTGTTTCTTCTCGGCCGGATCCCATCCCGGCGGCAGATCGGCGTCGTTGAGATGCTCATCGAGCTGCCTCGCAAGGAGCGGAGGAAGATCCTCCAGATAGAAGGCGACGGGGCCCGAGCGGCCGGACAGGATCGCGCTCCGGTGCTTGCGCGCCTTGGCGATGGTCCTGCCCCGGAACTCGACCCAGTTCGACCGGAACCGGCGGGCCTCGGAGGCGTAGTACACGGCCGCCTCCCTCCGCACCCACTCCTGGACGGCCCACACGGGTGCCCCACCGAGGTAGACGTCCCGGAAGAGCGTGAACACCGCCCTTTCGTCCGGCAGTTGTCGGTGGAAGATGAAGCTCACTGGGGCCTCCCGAGACGTCCCGAGCGAGATGAATTTCGGACTGACGCCGAACGTACTCAGTAACGCCCCCGGCGGGTTTAGAGCCCGGCGAAAGTCCGCCTGACCTGCGCGAACAGTCCTGCCTCAGCAGTCGCCCTGCCGTCGTCCGGACAGCCGACCACGGGGCGCGGCGCGGGAGGTGTGATGGGGTACGCCGTATGGATCTCAGACGAGTGTTCGCAGGGCGCGCGTGCGCCGGGGTGGGGGAGCGTGGCGGGGAGGCGGCCGGGTGTTCCGCCGTCCGGACGGAGGGCGGGTCATGAGCGAGGACCCCACGCCGAACCCGCCCGGCGGCGGCCCGGAGACGTGTGCCGCGCCCCCGTTCGACCCCGAACTGGGCGCCGCCCTCGCTGCCTTGGCCACGGGCCCCAGGGAGCCGGTCACCCCGGACAACCTCCAGGAGCGACGAGCGCGGGACGCGGCGTCGCGCCCCCGGCCGACGGCCGAAGCCCTGCGTGCCGACGGCCGCTTCGAGGTGACGGAGCTGTCCGTGCCGGGGCCGCCGGGCGCACCCGAGGTCACGCTCGTGAGCGCCCGGCCCGCGGGGCTCGCGGGCCCGCTGCCCCTGCTGTACTACCTGCACGGCGGCGCCATGGTGATGGGCAACGCCTGGTCCGTGCTGCCGCGCGTCCTCAGCGAGTGGTCGCTGCCGCTGGGCCTCGCGGTGCTCTCCGTCGAGTACCGCCTCGCGCCGGAGACGCGGTACCCGGGACCGCTGGAGGACTGCTACGCCGGACTCGTCTGGGCGGTCGAGCACGCGGCCGACCTGGACGTCGACCCGGACCGCGTCATCATCGGCGGCAAGAGCGCGGGCGGCGGGCTCGCCGCGGCCCTGGCCCTGCTGGCCCGTGACCGCGGCGGCCCCGCAGTACGGGGGCAACTGCTGCTCTGCCCGATGCTCGACGACCGCAACAGCACGCTCTCCAGCCACCAGATGTCGGGCCGCGGCCTGTGGGACCTCACCTCGCACACGACCGTGTGGCAGGCGGCCCTCGGCGATCGCCACGGCACCGCGGACCTGCCGTACTACGCGGCCCCCGCGAGGGCCACGGACCTCTCCGGGCTGCCCCCGGCCTATGTCGAGGTCGGCTCGGCCGAGATGTTCCGCGACGAGGACGTCGCGTACGCGAACGCGATCTGGCGGGCCGGAGGCCAGGCCGAGCTGCACGTGTGGTCCGGCGCCTACCACGGCTTCGACGGCATCGCCCCGAAGGCGGCCGTGAGCCGGGACGCCCGGGACGCCCGCACCCGCTGGCTGCGGCGTCTGCTCGCGCAGTCGGGCGCGTGAACGGCGCCTGACGGGAGCCTCGCAGCACGAAGCCCGCGGTCGGCGGGGCAGGCCGGTCGCGGGCTGGGGTGCTGCGGGGAGGGGGATTTGCGGTCAGGCGGCGTGGCTGAGGACGAGCGTGGCCACGACCGGGGCGAGGTAGAGGACGGGGAAGGCGACGGTCTTGTAGGAGTGGGCCCGCAGCACGGTGATGATTGCTCCGCCGAAGTACAGGATGAGGCCGATCGCGGCCGCCACCCCGATGGCGGGCACGGCGAGGCCGATGAGCAGGCCGAGTGCTCCGGCGGCCTTGGCCAGGCCGAGCAGGGTCCACCAGGACTGCGGGACGCCGTACTGGACGAGCGGCTCGGTGACGAAGGCGGCCTTGCGCAGCAGGGAGAAGCCGGAGAAGCCGACCCAGGCGGCGGTGAGGACGGTGACGACGACGGCGGTGGTGGACATGGGGACTCCTTGGGGACTGCTGAGCGGGTCAGGTACTTGTGGCGACGGCCTCCCAGCCGCGCTGGCGTCGCCGTCACTGGTCTGACGCGGCTGCGCAGCCGAATGTGACAGGTCAGCGCGACGTTCTTTCCGCTGCCTCGTCCGCTGCCCTGTCCGCTCTCTCCTCCGTCGGGTGAGTCCCCGGACGCGCGAACGGCACACCACCCCTCGGGTCGTGTGCCGTACGCGTGTGCTCGGGTCGCGTCAGCGCTGACGCAGCGCCTCACGGATGGTGGTGAACAGGTCGGTCTGGTTGGTGACGCCGAGGACGCGGTACGCCTGCGGGCCCTGCGCTGCGATGCGGACCTGGGTGCCGGTGTGCTCCTGGGACTTGCCCGGGGTGTTGGTCGAGTAGTTGACCTTCAGCTGCTGGCCCTCGTCGGTGACCAGGGTGGAGGTCAGGCCGGGCGGCTGCGCGTCCAGCGGCACGATCTGGCTGGTGTGGCCGTGGTCGGCGGTGGTCACCACGAGGGTGTCCGGGTGCTTGGCGGCGTAGGCGCGCGCCACCTTCACCGCGCGGTCGAACGCGGCGGTCTCACCGATCTGGCCGCAGGGGTCGGCCGCGTGGTCCTGCTTGTCGATGGAGGCACCCTCGATCTGCAGGAAGAAGCCCTGCTTCGAGTGCTGCTTCTTCTGCTTGGCCTCAAGGAGCTTGATGGCCTGCGTGGCCTGATCCGCGAGGGCCGGGGTGCCGTCCGGGCGGTTGGGGTTGGAGGTGACGCAGCGCTGCGGGTCGGTGCCGCCGACGGCGGCGGGCTTGCCGGTCCACTCCGTGGCCACGTTGCCGTCGGCGAAGAGGCCGAGGACGGGCTTGCCCGGCTTGACGTTCTTCAGCGAGGCCTTGTCGGTGACGACCTGGTAGCCCAGCTTCTTCGCCTGCTCGGTGACCGTGCGGCCCTTGTACTTGCCGTCGGTGACCTTCTGGTCGAAGCGCTGCTTGCCGCCGCCGAGGAGCACGTCCACCTTGTGGTTGACGCTCTGCTCGGCGATGGAGCCCGGGCCGCCCTTGGCGATGGTGTCGGCGGGGCACTTGGCCATGTCGGCGGGGCCCTGGCAGCTGCGGTCGGTGGCGTGCGAGGCGAGCACCGCGGGGGTGGCGTCGGTCAGCTCGGCGGTGGTCACGGAGCCGGTGGCATAGCCCCTGCGCTGCGCCAGCTCCAGGATCGTCGGCACGGCCTTGTCGGTGTCCGGCGTCTTGGAGATGCGGCCGTTCACGGTCTTGTGGCCGGTGGCCCAGCCGGTGCCGCTGGCGGCGGAGTCGGTCACGTACTCCGGGGAGCCGTCGGGGTGCACGGCGTACGTCGTGTAGCTGCCGGTGAGCGGGAACTTGTCCATGTTCAGGCGGCCGGCCGCCCCCACGGTGTAGTCGCGGGCCAGCGTGATCTCCGAGTCACCCATGCCGTCGCCGATGAGCAGGATGACGTTCTTCGCCTTCCCGCCCTTGATCGAGGCCTGGGCCTGCTCCTTGCCGCCCGAGGCCCCCGCCGCGGCGGTGACCGCGACAGCGGCGGTGGCGGTGGCGGCGACCACGGAAGCGGCGACTATGAGAGTACGGGGGGACCGGCGCGGTCTGGACATGCACGACTCCTCGATCGAGTACTGGACTTGTCGGACACTTCACCAGCGCTGTGTGAACCGGCGGGAACGCTCCGGCGATGTTTCCCTGACGTGCGCGTGACACGAAGTGGATCTTGTCGAACGGGGGTGGCGCCGGGCCGCCCCCCGGGGCCGGCGCGGGGCGGCCCCCTCGGTCCCTTCCCGCGCCCACCGTGCGTACCCCCGGGGCCCGCCCCCGGCCGCCTCATTCGGCCAATCACATGCGATCATGGGCCTGACCAGGGGAAACCCAGAAAAAGAAGGATGAGGCAGTACATGTTCGACGCCCTCAAGAACCTCAAGAACCTGAAGGACAAGGCCGAGGACCTGGCCCAGACCCACGGCGACAAGATCTCGGGCGGCCTGGAGAAGGTCGGCGACTTCATCGACGGCAAGACCGAGGGCAAGCACAGCGGCAAGATCGACACGGCCGTGGACAAGGCGCAGGGCTTCGTCGGGAAGCTGGGCGACAAGAAGGCCTGACCCGGCGGAAAATCCGAAGGCGGCCAGGGCCACGACTGCCTAGGCTCCCTCCATGTCGAGATCGGAACTCCAGCGGATCAACGCCTTCCTGGCCGCCTTCGCCCGCCGTCAGGCCGGGCGCGTCGTGGACCTTCCCGGCGGGTTCGCCGTCTACGACGACGCCTTCGCGCACTCGCGCGCGAACAACCAGGTCGTCATCGACGCGGCCGTCGACCCCGAGGCGCTGCCCGCCCTCGCGGACCGGGCCCTTGGGCAGCTGCCGCACCGGCTGATCTCGGTCCTCGACGACGCGGTCGCAACGGCCTGCGCGGAGCCGCTGATCCGGGCCGGATACTCCCACTCCGCCTATCTCGTCATGCTGCACGCGGGCCCCGTCGGCGACGGCGGAGCCGCGGACGAGGTGGACCTCGACGCGCTGCGCGCTCCGCTCACCCGGCGCTGGCGGGACCTCCTCCCGGACGTTGACGACGAGGTCGTACGCCATCTCGTCGACCGGCGCGAGGCCCGTCGGCGCGGGGCGGACGTCGTTCGCTTCCTCGGTGCCCGCACGGAAGAAGGCGAGGTCGCCTCGTGGGCCGACCTCTATCTCGACCCGGCGAGCGGCCTGGCCCAGATCGAGGACCTGGTCACCTCGGAGGCCCACCTCAGGCGCGGTCACGCGGACGCCGTCCTGAACACCGCCCTGCGCGCCGCCGTCGACGAGGGCTGCGGCACCCGGTTCCTCACCGCCGACGCGGCGGACTGGCCGCGCCACTGGTATGAGCGCCGCGGCTTCTCCGCCATCGGCGTCACGCACTGCTTCGAACGGGGCTGAGCCCGCGACTCGCCGCCGTGCCGGACAGACAGGCTCCGAGACCGGTGCCTGCCGGGTGGCGCGCCGGGGGTTAGCCCCCGCTCGAGCCGGGTGGGTAGCGGGATCGCCCTGAATGATCGCTTCCGGAAATGCTGGGCGTCGGCACCAACCGCCGATATCCCTACGATTTCCCCGGAGTTGACCCGTGCGCGAACAGGCAGGACAGACATACCGTGCTCCCGGACGGCAGCAGAGCCCTCCCGGACGGCAGCGGAGCGGAGGGCGGCGAAGCGGTCGCCGCAGCCTCGAGAGGGCCGCTGTCGCGGTGACCGCCGGTGTGCTGTCGCTCGGCGCACTCGCGCCGTCGGCGGCCTCCGCCGCGCCCGCCGCCCGGCCGGACGCCGTGCAGAAGGGCCTGAACGCCTTGGTGCGGGACGGCGGCCCGCCCGGCGCGCTGGCGAGCGTGAGCGACCGCGACGGCCGCACCCGCAGCTACACCGCGGGCGTCGGCGACCTGGCCACCGGCGCGAAGGTGCCCCGGGACGGGCAGGTGCGCATCGGCAGCAACACCAAGACCTTCACCGCGGTGGTGGTGCTGCAACTGGTCGGCGAGAAGAAAGTGGACCTCGACGCCTCCGTCGACACCTACCTGCCCGGTCTCGTCCGCGGGGACGGCATCGACGGGCGCCGCATCACCGTCCGTCAGCTGCTCCAGCACACCAGCGGGCTGCCCAACTACACCGACCACCTCGACTTCCCGGCCATCCAGCACCGGTACTTCGCACCCCGCGACCTCCTCGACATCGCCCTGAAGCACAAGGCCCGCTCCGCCCCCGGCGAGAAGTGGGAGTACAACAACACCAACTACGTCGTCGCCGGGCTGATCATCCAGAAGGTCACCGGGCGCCCCCTCGCCGAGGAGATCGACAAGCGCGTCATCCAGCGCGCCGGACTGCGCCACACCTACTTCCCGGCCGTCGGCGACAAGACGATCCGGGAGCGGCACCCCCACGGCTACATCAACGACCCGGACGGCGGGCCGCCGCGCGACTTCACGGAGATGGACCCCTCCTGGGCCTGGGCGGCAGGCCAGATCATCTCCACCAACGCCGACCTCAACCGGTTCTTCGGCGCGCTCCTGGACGGTGCCCTCCTGCCGAAGGCCCAGCTGGCCCAGATGCGCACCACGATCCCGGCCAAGGCCCTCGGCCCCGGCGCCCGCTACGGCCTCGGGCTCGTGAGCAGGCCACTGTCGTGCGGCGGCGTCGCCTGGAACCACGGCGGCGACATCGACGGCTACGAGACCCGGGGCGGCGTCACCGAGGACGGCCGCGCCGCCAACGTCGCGGTGACGAGGCTGCCGGACGCGGAGGCGGACATGCTGCGCGTGGAGAAGGTCGTGGACACGGCCCTGTGCCGCTGACCCCCGGCGCGAGCGGGGGTGCACTCAGGTCCACCCCCGGTACGGGGGACACTCGGATGCCGAGGTGAGTCGCGCGCCCGTAGCGTTCGGGGAATGAGCGATGACACACGCAAAGGCCGTACGCACAGGGCGAGTCGGCGCGTGCGGCGGGGCCTCGCCGGAGTGGCCGCCCTGCTGCTCGCGGGCCTGGCCGCGGCCCCGGTCGCCGCCGCCGGGGACCGGGGCGCCGGGCGCGGCGACCTCCTGTCCCTCACCCCCGTCGCCGACCGGGACCTCGCAGAGGTCCGGGCCTTCCTCGGCGGGCGGAACGTCGACAGCGGCCCCGCGCGGTACGGCGTGCGGGCCTACCGCCTCACGTACAAGACCGTGGACCCGCGCGGTCGGCCCACCACCGCGACCGGCCTGCTGACCCTGCCCAAGGGCGGGTCCCACCGGCTCGACGTGGTCTCCGACACGCACGGCACGATGGTCAACCGGGACTACGCGCCCTCGGCCGGGGAGGACTTCGGGCGGGTCGCCTCGTATCTGAACGCCGCCGCGGGCCGGGCCGTCGCCGCACCCGACTACCTCGGGCTCGGCGGCGGGCCGGGCCTCCATCCGTACATGGACACCCGCTCGTCCGTCACCGCCTCGGTCGACATGCTGCGCGCGGCCCGCGCCGCGGCGGGGAAGCTGGGGCGCCCGCTCAACGGCGACGTGTACGCCACCGGCTTCTCGCAGGGCGGCCAGGTCGCCATGGGGCTCGGCCGGGCGCTGCGGGAAGGCGCGGACCGGCACTTCAGGCTCCGGGCCCTCGCCCCCGTCAGCGGTCCGTACGACCTGGAGGGACAGGAGCTCCCGGCCCTGTACGACGGCAGGGTCAACGACGTCAGCGGCGTGCTCTACGTGTCGTACTGGCTGGTCGCGCAGAATCGTCTGCACGCCATCTACAAAAACCCGGCCGAGGTGTTCCGGGAGCCGTACGCGCACCGCGTCGAGGGCCTCTTCGACGGCGAGCACGAGGAGGAGGACATCCTCGGCGCACTCGCGCCCACGGTGAAGGACCTGCTCACGCCGTCCTTCTACGAGCGGCTCAAGCACCCGGGCGGCGGCCTGCTGGACGCGGCGCGCGAGAACGACCACACCTGCGACTGGAAGGCCGACCTGCCGGTGCGGCTGTACGCGGGGACGGCCGACACCGACGTCCCGATCGCCAACGCGCGGAGCTGCGCGGCCCGACTCGCGCGCCACGGAGCGCCCGCACGGATCGTCAACCAGGGCGCCGTGGACCATTTCCGGTCGTTCGTGGTGTCGGCGCCGCAGGTGGTGCGGTGGTTCGACACGGTGGGGCGGCCGTAGGGATCCGCCGCCCGCCGCTGACACGCGGAGCACCCCGACGGTCGACGAGGTGCTCCGCGGGCCGTGGGCGTCAGGCCCCGTGGGCGGTGGCCGCCGTCACCGCCAGTTGCACGCGGCTGTGGCGGGGCGTGTCGATCTCGTCGAGCAGGGCGATCGCGAGGTCCGCGTGGGAGATCCGCCCGGGCCCTTCGAGGACGGTGCCGACAGCTGTTCGGTAGCCGCCGGTGGGTTCGGCGTCGGCGTTCAGGTCGAGCGGTGGCACGACCATCAGCCAGTCGAGCTCCGGCCCCGCCGTGGACAGGAGCTCGAACTCCGCGACGTGCCCCTGGGCGAAGGCCCGCCATTCCGCGGGGAAGTCCGGGCCGTCCATGATCCGTACGCCGGGGGAGGTCTCCAGTGTCGTGGCGATGCCCAGGACCAGCAGCCGTCGCACCCCCGCTTCCACGAGCCCCGCGATGAGCGCGTTCGCCGCCGCGGTGAAGTAGTCCTCGGAGCCGATGTCGAGGCGTGCCGACGCGTTGACCGCCGCACGGTGACCCGGGGCCAGCGCCGCCACCGAGCGCGGATCGGTCACGTCACCCTGGACGACGGTGACCCGCTCGCCGCTCAGGTCCTGGTACTTGGCGGGGTCGCGGACCACGGCTGTCACGTGGTGGCCGCGCGCCACCGCCTCGGCCACCGCTGCCCGGCCGACGCGTCCACCCGCTCCGAAAATGATGAGGTCGTTGTTCATGGCGCCGACGTTAGGACGGGGGTGGCTGGTTACTGCAAAGGTACTGGGTTAGCGTCGGGCGGATGAACCAGCCCTTGCCCGCGCGGATCCCCCTGCCTGCACAGACGCCGTTGTCCGCGGAGATGTTCGACGATCCCGGCTGCTCCGACCGCGCGGCGCCGTTCCGCGTCGGTGACAAGTGGACGGGAATGGTGTTGCGCTGTCTGGAGGGCGGCCCGCGCCGGTTCACCGAGCTGCGGGTCCCGCTGCACTGGGTCACCCCCAAGGTGCTCACCGAGACCCTCCGCTCGATGGAGCGCAACGGCTTCCTGAGCCGGACCGTGCACGACGAGAACCCGCCGCGCGTGGAGTACGAGTTGACCGCCCTGGGGCGTTCGCTCCTGGAGCCGCTGGACGTCGCCTGCGACTGGGCGCGCACGCACGTGCCGGACATCGTCGCGGCGAGGGCGGCCTACGAAGCGGACTGAGACGGTCGGTCCTCCGGGGCGCCGACGCCCGTGCTGCCCGCAGGAGAGCCGGGCCGAGAGGTGGGCCCGCCGCGACGGGGGAGCACGGCGGGCCCGGCCATCAGTGTGCCCGAGCGAGCGCCGGCCATGCGCCCCGGGTTTCGGATTTGGCCGAGTGTCTCCGGTGCCGGGCCCGCCGCGTTCTGGACCATTCGGCCTGGAAGGAGACAAGTGGCGCGCTCGCGGCGGGGGAGTCGCACGAAAGGCCCTGGCGCCGACTGGCTGGCCAGATACGGTGCTGGGCATGGCGAACAGCACGAGCACCGACTACGACCTGCCCGGATACGCCTTGCTGATTGCCGCCGAGCCACCGGTGCGCCACCCGTTCGCCGTCACCGCCCAGTTGCCGCCCCTCGCCGCTCTGCCGCCGGCGCGGCTCGTCGGCACCCGGCAGGCGAGCGCGGTCCAATTGGCCAATCCCGAGGATCCCCAGACCGTGCTGACGTGTCTGCGGACGGCCGCGGCCGCCGAGGGGCACCTGCTCGTCCACGTCGCCGGGCACTTGGTCGTCGACACCCGCCAGCACTTGCTCCACCTGGCGCTCGCCCGCACCACGGCACGTACGGTGCGCTACACGGCCCTGCCGTGGCACTGGCTCACCGCCGAGCTGCGGCACCGGCCGCCGGGCACGACGACCGTGGTCGCCGACCTGGCCGCCGACACCGCCGTCTGGCAGGCGCTCGTCCGCCGTGAGCAGGTGCTCGACGGCCCTTACGCCCTGTACGGAGCCGTGCAGTGGGAGGACCGCCACCACCGGCCGGCCCCTGCCTACACGCGGGCCTTCGCGCACCTCCTGCGCACGGTTCCGGCCACGCCTCCCGCGCCCGTATTGCACGAGCTGGCCGTGGAGGCGGCCGCCCCCGATGTCGACGCCGCCGCCACTCTTTGGCTGGGAGGCATCGCTCCGGCAGGCGCGGCGCCGCAGCCCCCGCTCGGTGTCCCCGCGCCCGGGACGGCACCGGTGGCGCCCGCCGCGCCGCTCATGGCCGCCGCCCCTGCGCCGCCCGCCGCGGCCCTGGCCGTCGCGGATCCGCACCGCGCCATCAGTGAGGCGAGCCGGGCCGGGCGGCACGCCGAGGCCGCCGCCATCGCCGCCGCGTGCGAGCAGAACGCCCTGCGCGGCCACGGCGCGACCTCGCCGGAGGTGGCGCACTGGATCGAGGTCCGCGCCTTCCTGGCCTTCGCCGAGGGCGCCTTCGACCGGGCCTGCGAGCTGTGGATGCGCGGGGCCGTGACGCGCCTGATGGCCGAGCAGCCCGAGAGCGACCCGGCCGTCGTGGAGGCCGTCGACCGCGCCCACCAGGCCTGGCACCGGGTCACCGACACCGGTCGGATCCGCGAGCTGGGCACCGAACTGCTCAGCCTGCGGACCCGGGTCACCGGCAGCGACGGCGCCCGTGAGGACGTGCGCCAGCGCCTGGCGAAGCTCACCGAAGCCGACGGCTCCGTCGGTGCGGTCAGCCGAACCTGATGCCCTGCGGCCGGTCGCCGCCGAAGTCAAGGCGCGTCCCCTTGAAGATGTAGATCAGGAAGTCGGTGCATTCCTGGTCCCGGTACAGCGCGGCGTCCGTTCCCGTGCCGTTGGTGACGTTCACCGCCGGGGACTCGAAGTAGGAGCAGACTCCGTCCGACGGATTCTCCTTGCGGTGCTCCACGCCCTGTGCGTCCGTGTACTTGAGGACGCCGACGGCCGCGGCGGATTCACCGGGGAAACCGGCGAGGAGCGCGAAGGACAGGGCCGGGGCGAGGGCCGCCCGGCCCGCGCGTCGCAGGGTGGCGCCCATGGCCGTCACGCTCCCAACTTGGCGCTGCGGGGCTTCGTCGCACCGAAGACCAGGGACGATCCCGCGTGGATGGGGATGAGGAAGGTGTTCTCCTCGCAGAGGCTGCCGGTGAAGAGCCTGCCGTCGGTGTCGGTGAGGTTGGCGACGCTGACCGCTTCCGCCGTGAAGCTGTAGCAGACGCCGTTGGTCGGGTTGTCTCTCGCGTGGTCGATCCCGCTCGCGTCGCGGAAGCTCAGCGTGCCGTTGGCCGCCTGTGCCTGGGCGGAGAGGCCGATGACGAGTGCGAGTGCGCCGCCGACGGCCGCGACGGCCCTCGCGGCACGTCGCCCGGTACGCCTCGGGGTGTCCATGGCGTGTTCCCCCTTTCTGGGCCTTCGTCCGTACGAAAGGCCCTATGTCCGCGAGAGTCCGCTGATTTCAAGGTCTTTTGAAGGGCCGACTCCTGTCATCACCCGTGTGGGTAAGGCAGTTCGCACACCATTCGAGGGCGGGAACGCACGGTCGAGCGGGGGTGGGTCCAAACGGGGCCGCCCGTGCACCGTTCCGCTGCGGTCGATCTCACATAAGGCCACGTCAGAGCAGATTTGCCCCACCCCGGGGCCCGTATGTCACAGTGGCCGTCCTGTCGGCCGCGCGCCTGACGTTCCCGTGTACCCGTACCCCCTTCCTTGGCAGAGAACGATGCAGGCTACGACCCTTGTCTCCCGGACCGCCGACCTGTTCGACCAGGGCCTGGAGCGTCGGTCCGGTGCCGCCCTGCTGCGCTTCGGCGCCGCCCGGAGCCGCCAGGACGACCGGACCGGCTGGTCCGGCGACGGCGCGGTCGCCTGGCTGGACGCCGGGCGCGGACACGTGTGGAGCGTCGGCGACGCGGCGGCGGCCGCGGAACTCGTGCTGAACGCCGAGCGCGAACTGCCCGGTGCCGTACATGAGTTCACCGGGCCGCGCGGCAGCGACGCGCTGGTGGGGGAGCGCCGCGAGCTCTCCGATGTGGTGGAGTGGGTCTTCCGCTGGACGCTCGTGGAGCCGCCCGTGATGCGCAATGAGGAGCGCGTGGTCGAGCTCGGCGCGGAGCACCACGAGGAACTGGCCGCCTTCCTCCGCGCACACAGCCCGAGCCACTCCACGGGCCCCGGATCCGCCGACGTCAGCCTCTGGGCCGGGATCCGCGACGCCGACGGGCGGCTCGTCGCCTGCGGCGCCCTGAGCAGCCTGCGCGACAGCGGTGCGCCGCTGATGGCGTCCGTCGCCACTGACGCGGCCCAGCGCGGCCAGGGCCTGGGCGCCGCGCTCACCGCCTGGCTGACCAGGTACGCGGTCCGCGAGCACGGCTTCTGCACCCTGTGGCAGATCGCCGACAACGTCCCCGCGCGGCGGCTGTACGACCGGCTCGGCTACCGCGACGAGGACCTCTGCGTCTCGGCCCGCATCGTCGGCGCCGCGTAAGCCCGCGAGGTGCGCGGCCTCGGCCCGTCAGCCGTGCCGGAGCGCCGGTTCACTCCTCACGCCCGGCGCGGTCGTTCACGGCCGTGACGTGGGTGACGGCGGCGGACAGCTGGGCCTGGACGGTGTCCGGCAGCGGGGCGCCCTTGATGGACCCCACCACCTGCTGAGCCAGCAAGTACAGCTTGACGTTGGTGTTCTGCGAGGTCATGACCAGGACGTCCCACGCCTCCTCCTCGCCGAGGGCGAAGACGGCCATCAGGATGCCGCGGGCCGTGTCGATGGGTCCCCGGGTCTGCATCGCGCGCCGCAGCTGTACGACCTTGACGCGCAGGCCGTTCTCGGAGTCGTCCGAGGCGTCGGTGGCGGGCGGGTCACCCGCCTCGGCGCCGGCTTCCGGCGTGAACAGGGGCAGGGCGTCGGTGAGCGAGAAGACCCGCTCCGCGGCCGGGCTCAGCGCGCGGATCGCCACCGTCTTCGCCTCGTCCAGGGCCTGCTGGCGCATGGTCAGCAGGGTGTTGAGCCCGGAGCAGTCGCAGAACGCGACGCCACTGAGGTCCACGTCGATGCCCCGGACGGAGCGGGTGAGGGCCGAGCGCAGCTCACGGTGCAGCTCCTGGTCCGTGTCGAGGTCGAGATCGCCGCCGACGGCGACCACCAGGCGGTCGCCCTCGGGGCGGAGGTGGACCGTCAGCTCGGACCGTGGTGCCGGGCTGCGAGGGTCGGCGAGTCCCGTGCGGCTGTCGGCCTGCCCGGTCCCTGACTGCGCCGCCTGCGGCATGGTCTTCTCCCCTGGGGTGGAGCACCTGTGTCTCTGCCGCCACCAGGTTCGCCGCCCGGTGGATCCACGTCAACGGATACACGAAATATGGTTCACGTATTTTCTTGCCTGAACTGGCTGGCGTACGATCTGCCCATGGGTGGAGCACCGGAGCCGCACACGGGATGGACGTTCATCACCAACCACGCGCGGGTACTCGCTGTCATTGCCGACAACCAGAACGCACGGGTCCGGGACATCGCTGCTCACTGCAGACTCACGGAACGCGCCGTGCAGAAGATCATCTCCGATCTGGAGCACAGCGGTTATCTGTCCCACACCCGTGAGGGGCGCACCAACGCGTACCAGATCGAGCCGGGAACGATTCTGCGCCACCCCGCCGAGGCGGGGCTCACCGTGGCCTCCCTGCTCGGCCTGCTCGCCCAGGTCGACACCCCGCACACGGCCGCGCCGCACACCGACCACGACCCCGCGCGCGACGGCTGAACGTCACGGCCGGGGCGTCCGCCGCGGCCCGGGTGACGTCCCACGCGCCCGCGGGGGTACACGGAGTCGCATGGTCTCCGGTATCCAGTGGGCTTCCTTCTTTCCCGCCGCGCTGCTGCTCGCCGCCACCCCCGGGGCGAACCAACTGCTGGCCCTGCGCAACGGACTGCGGCACGGTCCGCGTCCCGCCGTGGGCGCGCTCGCGGGCCGCTTCGGCGCGTTCGCGCTGATGGTCGTCGCCGTCGCCACCGGCCTCGGGGCCGTACTGACCGGCTCCGCGGTGGCCTTCAACGTCATCAAGTGGTGCGGCGTGGTCTGTCTCGTCTGGCTCGGCGGACGCACGCTGCACACGGCGGTGCGCCGACAGCGAGGCGCGAGCCCCACCCCGTACACGGAGCGGGAAGCCGCTCCGGCCGAGGACGGCGGTGGGCGCACGGGCCGACGGCTCGCCCGGCAGGAGTTCGCCGTCGCGGCGTCCAACCCGAAGGCGCTCCTCCTGTTCGCCGTGTTCCTGCCGCAGTTCCTGGGGGACGGCGTCGAAGAGGCGGCGGTGCCGCTGCTGCTCCTCGGCGCCGCGTACATCGCCGTGGAGTTCCTCTGCGCGTGCGGCTACGCCGCCCTGGGCGGGCGGTTGAAGAGCCTGGGAATCACCCAGCGGACCCGGCGGGCCCTGGACGCGTGCACCGGGGCCGCGATGCTGGGGCTCGCCGGGTGGCTGGCCGCCGAGCGTCACTGACCTCGGCTCGCACCGGCCCTGGAGCGGCGTTCCGCCCGGCGGAACACCGCCCTGCCCGACCTCGGCCGGGCGGCCCGTGGCGACGTCGAGGACGAAGCCGCGGACGGAGTCGGTGTGCGGGACGAACGGGCTGGAGGTGATGCGCCGCAGCCGTCACACGATGCCGCTGACCGTCACCGTCACGCGTACCGGGACCGGTCCCGCCGGCGTGGTCCGCGCGGCTCGCGTCACCGCCTCGCGGACCGCGCGGGTCACGTCGAGGGCACGGTGGCCCCGGTGCACCACCACGAACACCTCCAGGGCGAGCCCGTCGGCGTCGCGGGTGCTGCCCGTGCCACGGACGCGTATGCCCGAAGTCGACGCCGTCGGTGCGCCGTTGACGCGGCGCGCCGACGCCGCGGTGGCGCGCAGGCGTGCCGCGAGGCCCGGCCGCAGGAAGGCCACCCCGGGGACCTCACCCACGGCCGCGGCGACGGCCTCGACGAGCCGCCGTTCGTCGTGTGCCCGGGTCACCATGTGCCGTCTCCGTTCCCGTCGAGCAGATCGGTGATGACCACGTCGACGGCCGCCACCCGCAGGCCCAGGGCGTCCGCGGCCGCGTCGGCGATCCGGTGCCGTACGCGGTCGGCGACGTCCGGCAGGTCCCAGGACGGGGCGACCTGGACCTCGACGCGCACGGTCACCGGCGCGCGCGCGGCGCCGCCCGGCCCCGCCGGGGTCACGCGGCAGCTGCCCGCCCGCACGCCCGGCAGCGTTTCGGCGGCCGCGCGGAAGGTGCGCGCGGCCGCCGCCTCGACGATCCACGCGTCCTCGTCCGCCTCGCCCAAGGGGAGCGTGCGGCCGGGCCGCAGTTCGAGGCGGACCACGTCCATGATCCGGGCACTGAGCGCCGAGGCGTCCGCGGGCCACGCGGAGCGCTGCGCGTCGCGGGCCCGCCAGACCACGTGCTGCAACTCGTAGAAGCCGTCGAGAGCCGGGAGGCAGTACGGGCAGTCCGCGATGTGCGGATCCGGCTCGCCCGCCTCCCCGGCCTCCCACACGGCGGCCAGTCGGCGGCCGCAGGGCAGCCGCTCGTCCTCGGGCGCCTCGTCGTCGTCCCGCGCGCCGTCGTACGAGGGCAGCGGACCGCCCCTGTCGTACGAGGGCCCAAGCCCGTCACCCTCGTACGGGACCGGTGTCCCCTCGCCCGCTCCGGGCCCGCCGTGCTCGTTCACCGCCATGCCGCCATCGTCTCCATCAAGTGGCGGCGCGCCCGGAAGACCCGGGCGCGGGCCGCTCCCGTCGTGATGCCGACCGTCTCGGCCACGGACTCGTACGGCATGTCGTCGAGCTCGCGCAGGACCCAGCACACGCGCTGCTCCACCGACAGGCCCTCCATGGCCTTCGTCAGGTCCTCGACGGCGGCGATGCCCTCCACGGCCCGCGGGGGCGAGACCTGGTGCTCGGGCGCGGCGGGCTCGGGCACGTCGTCGAGGCCCGCGACGCGCGGCCGGGCGCGGAGCAGATTGAGACACCGGTTCGTCACGATGCGGTGCATCCAGGTGCCGAAGCGGGCGTCGCGGCGGAATTCGGGCAGCTTGCGCCAGGCGCTCACGAACGATTCCTGCACGGCGTCCTCCGCTTCCGTCGGGCTGCCGAGCAGCCGGGTGGCCAGCTGCAGCAGCCGGGGTCCGTGGCGCAGGACGAGCGCCTCGAAGGCCTCCTCGTCCCCTTCCGCCGCACGCACCGCGAGCAACGCGTCGTCGTGCCGGGGGGAAGGGCCGGCCTCCCACGGTGTCCCGTCCTCGTCCCCGGGCACGCTCGCTCCTCTCTGGTGGTCCTCTCCTTACGACACGGCCGGGGGCGCGGATGTTACGCGACCCTGACCGATTCCTATTCGGTCGAAGAAGTGCGCGCGGATGCGTAACAACCGGCCGGGCACACGGGTCAGAGCAGAAGGAAGGCACCTACGGACACCGTGAGACGAGGAGACGGCCCCCATGGCGACACAAGAGCTGGCCGCGAAGGCGAACACCCCCCAGACCGCGGAGCACACCGGCGGCACCCGGCAGAACGCGCCGGGCGTCACCACCCTCACCGGCCGCACCGGAGCCGACGAGCCGGCCGCCACGCGCGGCAGGACGTCCATCGCCGACGTGGTCGTGGTGAAGATCGCGGGCATGGCCACCCGTGAGATCCCCGGCGTGTACGACATGGGCGGCGGCCTGTCCCGCGCCATCGGCGCCGTGCGCGACCGCGTCCCCGGCGGCCGCTCGAACGTGGGGCGCGGCGTGAAGGTGGAGGTCGGCGAGCGGCAGACCGCCATCGACCTGGACGTCGTCGTCGAGTACGGCGTGCCGATCACCGACGTCGCCCACGACGTCCGCGAGAACGTCATCGCCGCCGTGGAGCGCATCACCGGCCTGGAGGTCGTCGAGGTCAACGTCGCCGTCAACGACGTGCACCTGCCCGAGGACGACAACACCGACAACGGCCCGGCCCGCGTGGAGTGAGGGTCCGTGCGCCCGTCGGCCGTGACGTCCTGCCCCTGACATGAGGTGAAGCGTGAGTACAGCCCTGGTGGGTTTGATCGTGGGCATGGCCCTGGGATTCGCCGGCTGGTTCGGCGGCTTCGGCGCCTTCCTGCTGGTGGCCGCGCTCGGCGCGGTGGGCTTCGTGGTGGGGCGGCTGGTGGACGACGGCGTCGGTCTGCACGAGTTCCTCACCGGTCGCGGCTCGGAGCGCCGGTGACCGCGCCGCCGCGCCCCTCGGCGTCCCGTACGCCCGCCACGGCGCGCGGCACGACGACCATTGCCGACCGGGCGGTCCGCCGTGTCGCGCAGCGCGCCGCGACGGAGACACCGCTCCCCGGCGGTGTCCGCGCCGACGGCGGGTCGGCGGCCGTGCGGGGCGCGAACGCCCGCGTCGGCGTCACCGTGGCGCTGCCGTACCCGAGCGGCCTCGACGCCGCGGCCCTGGCGGTGCAGCACCACGTCACCGCGCGCACCGCCGCACTCACGGGCCTGGCCGTGCCGCCCGTCAGCGTGCGCGTACGGGCCCTGGACCGGCCCGCGAGGGGCTCCGAGGAGCCGGGCGGCCCGCCGGGAGTCCCCTCCGCGTCCCCGCCCGTGTCCCCGGCCGGGCCGGGCCCGCACCCCGCGCGCCGGGCCCGGCGGCCCTGGTCCCCGCGCCGCCTGCCCGTCGCCCTGGGCGCACTGGCGGTCGCGTCCGGGTGCGCGGTGCTCCTGTACGACGTGGTGGCCGTGCACGCGGCCGGGCGCGCCCCCGCCGCGTGGCGGGTCCGGCTGGTCGCGTGGCTGTCGGCGCACGGGCCCGACGGCGGCACGGTCACCGGCCTCGCGGCGGCCGGGACCGTCCTGCTCGGCCTGTGGATGGTCGTGCTGGCCCTGACCCCGGGCCGCCGCGCGAGCCTGCCGATGACGCCGCCCGACGCGCACACGCACGCCGATCTCCCTCGGGGCGCGGTCGCCGTACTGCTGCGGGATTCCGTCGCCGCGCTGCCCGGGGTCACCCGGGTCCGGGCGCGCGTCGGCCGCCGTCGGGTCCGGGTGTGCGCGGAGCTGGCCTTCGGCGACCGGCGCGGTGCCGTGGAAGCGGTGACGCGCGCGGCGGAGGACGCCCTGACCGGGTGCGGCCTCGCTCGGCCCCCACGGCTGCGCGTGCGCCTGCGGCCGGGGCCGGGCGCCGCGGCCGATGTAGGGGCGCCGGAATGAGCGGCCTGCGCTCCGCCGCCAACAGGGCGGTTCTCCTGGTGACCGGGGCCCTGGCCGCGCTCGGTGGCGCGGCCCTCGCCTCGACGACCGACGCCGTGCGACGGCGGCTGCCCGAAGCCCTGCCCCGCCTGGACCCCGACCGGGTGTGGCTGGACGGCGCGGCCCTGGACCGGTGGCGGGCACACGGCTGGTGGGCCGCCGCCGTGATCGCCGCGCTCACGCTCGGGGTGCTCGCGACGGCGGCCTGGACGGCGTACGAAGTGCGGGCGGGCCGACTGCGGCACCTGCCCCTCGGAGACCCGGGGCACGCGCGGCACGGTGACATCACCCTCTCCGGTCCGGCCCTCGCCGCGGCGGTCTCCGACCGGGCCCGGTCCACGCCCGGTGTCGACCGGGCCCGGGTGCGCCTCCTCGGCCACCCGCGGCACCTGCGGGCCCACGTCACCGTGACGCTCGCGCCGGGCGCCGCACCGCAGGCCGTCCTCCAGCGGCTCACCCGCGGCGCCATCGCCGAGGCACGGGCGGCCGCGGCGCCCCGGGCGCTCCGCGCCGAGATCCACTTCGAGGTCCGTGCCCACGCCCCGCGCCGACTGCGGTGACCGCGACGCCCTTCAGCGGTCGGGCGCCGGGGCAGGAGGTGCGCGGCCGCTACGGCCGCTTGCCGCGCGCCTGCCGGAAGCGGTCGAGCCCGTACGAGAGCTCGACGATCGGGTCGGGGTAGTCGAGGGCCGCGCGGTCCAGGCCGGGCAGTTTCCACGGCTCGTGCACCGACGGGGCTTCGATACCGGAGAGTTCCGGCACCCAGCGCCGTACGTACGTGCCGTCCGGGTCGTACTTCTTGGCCTGGGTGACCGGGTTGAGGACCCGGTTGGGACGGGTGTCGGTGCCGGTGCCCGCCATCCACTGCCAGTTGAGCTGGTTGTTGGGCACGTCGCCGTCCACCAGCCAGTGCAGGAAGTGCTCGGCTCCCACCCGCCAGTCGACGTAGAGGGTCTTGGTCAGGAAGCTCGCGGTGAGCAGCCGCGCCCGGTTGTGCATCCAGCCCTCGTGGCGCAGTTGCCGCATCCCCGCGTCGATGAGCGGGTAGCCCGTGCGGCCCTCGCGCCAGGCGGCGATGTCGTCGGCGGCGGTGCGCTCCGTACGCCAGCGGTCGTGCTGGGTGCGGTAGTCGGCGTGGGCGGCGTCCGGCCGTGCGGCGAGGACCTGGCGGTGGAAGTCGCGCCAGGCCAGCTGCCGCACGAAGGCCTGCGCGCCCGGACCGCCGTGGCGGTGCGCGCGCCGCACGAGCTCCACCGGGGACAAGGTGCCGAAGTGCAGATGGGGCGAGAAGCGCGAGGTGGCGTCGGCCGCCAGGTCGTCGTGGGCGTCCTCGTAAGTGGCCAGTCCGCGGCGCCAGTACGCGCTCACCCGTTTGCGGGCCTCGCTCTCCCCGGCGGGCGGCAGCGCCGGCGACACCTCGGAACTCGCGTCGCGCGCGCCGACCTTCTCTCCCCTCACCTCGTCGGGTACGGACACCCCGCGCGGGGTGCCGACGACCGGCCGCAGCGGCACCTGCGCCCACTGCCGGTAGTACGGGGTGAACACGGCGAAGTGGTCGGACGCGGCGGGGGTCACCGTGCCCGGCGGCACGGCGACGGTGACCGCGTCGTGCACGAAAAGCCGACGGCCCGCGGTCTCCAGGGCCGAGCGCAGCCGCTCCTCCCGCCGCGCGGCGAACCGGGTGTGCCCCGCCGACATGTGCACCTCGTCGGCGTCCGCCTCGGTCACCACCCGGCACACCTGCTCCACCAGATCGCCGGAGCGCACCACGAGCCGCCCGCCCCGGTCACGCAGCGCGGCGTCCAGATCGGCCAGACAGCCGTCGAGGAACGCGGCGCGGTTGGGCGCCGCGAACCCGGTCGCGTCCACGGCGCTGTCCCGTACGAAGAGCGGCACCACGGCGTCCGCCGCGTCCAGGGCCGCCCGCAGCGGTGGATGGTCGGTCAGGCGCAGGTCGGAGGTGAACAGGACGACCGAGACGTGCATGCGTGTCAGCTTCTTTCGGTGGGCGGGGAGCGGCTACGGGCCCTCAGGAGCCGGACACCCAGGGCTCCGGACCACTCAAGGCTTCGGCCGGAAACCGCTGCCCGGATGCGGGGGGTGTCGTGTCCGGTCAGTGCCGTCGTGCCCGGACGCCGGAGGAGCCGCCCGCTCGGCCGCGCGGACGATGTTGCGGGCCATGCCGCCGAAGACCACCGCGTGGAAGGGCGAGACGCTCCACCAGTACAGCTGACCGAGGAGGCCGTGCGGGTGGAACAGCGCCCGCTGCCGGTAGCGCACGCCCCCGGCCCCGTCGTCGTCCACCCGCATCTCCAGCCAGGCGAGGCCCGGCAGGCGCATCTCGGCGCGCAGCCGAAGGAGTCGGCCGCGCTCGATCTCCTCCACCCGCCAGAAGTCCAGCGAGTCGCCCACCCTGAGCCGGTGCGCGTCACGCCGGCCCCGGCGCAGGCCGACGCCGCCGACCAGCCGGTCGAGCCAGCCGCGCACCGCCCACGCGAGTGGGAAGGAGTACCAGCCGTTCTCCCCGCCGATGCCCTCGACCACGCTCCACAGCGCCTCCGGCGCGACCTCGGTCGCCCGTTCGCGTACGTCGGTGTAGAGGCTGCCGCCCGCCCAGTCGGGGTCGGTGGGGAGCGGGTCGCTGGGCGCGCCGGGCACGGCGGCCGACGACCAGCGGGTGGTGACCTCGGCCTCGCGGACGCGTTGCAGGGCGAGGGCCACGGCACGGTCGAAGCCGAGGGGAGAGCCCGGCGGGGCGGGCACGTACCGCGCGATGTCGTTCTCGCCGCACACCACCTCGTACCGCAGCGACTCCGTCAACGGGCGGGCGATCCGGGTCGGCACCGGTGTCACCAGGCCCACCCAGTGGCTGGACAGACCGGGGGTGAGGACGGGGACGGGCAGGATCAGCCGCCGCGGGAGACCGGCGACGGCGGCGTAACGGCGCATCATGTCGAGGTACGTGAGGACCTCGGGGCCGCCGACGTCGAAGGCGCGGTTCACGTCCGGGGGCAGCCCCGTGGAGCCGACCAGGAGACGCAGGACGTCGCGCACGGCGATCGGCTGGATCCGGGTGTGCACCCAGCGCGGGGTGACCATCACGGGCAACCGTTCCGAGAGGTAGCGCAGCATCTCGAAGCTGGCCGACCCGGAGCCGATGATCACGGCGGCGCGCAGCACGGCCGTCGGCACCCCCGAGTCGAGCAGGATGCGGCCGACCTCCGCTCGGGAGCGCAGATGCGGCGACAGCTCCCGCTCGGGCACCGTGTCGGGGGTGAGGCCGCCCAGGTAGACGATCCGGCCGACACCGGCCCGGCGGGCCTGCTCCCCGAACACGCGGGCCGCCCGCCGGTCGGTCTCCTCGAAGTCCCGCCCGGTGCCGAGGGAGTGCACCAAGTAGTAGGCGACGTCCACGCCGCTCAGGGCGCGCGCGACCGCTGCGGGGTCCGTGACGTCTCCCCGGACCACCTCGGCCCGCCCGGCCCACGGATGGTCCCGCAGCTTCTCCGGAGTACGGGCCAGACAGCGCACCCGGTGGCCCGCGTCGAGGAGCTCCGGGACCAACCGGCCCCCGATGTAGCCGCTCGCGCCGGTCACCAGGCACGTGCGACCAGCGCCCGCCCGCCGCCCGGTCGGGGTGGTGTCGTCGTCACTCATCGTGGCTCCCGCCGCTCGCCCGCTCGTCATCCGTCGTCGCCGTGGCGTCCGTCATTACTTCTACGGTGCGAACGTGCCGGACGGATGCGCCCGGCACAGGGGCCTGCGCGGGTGACCGGGGCACCGCCCGATCGGCCCGGGCCGATCGGGCGGTGCCGCGAAAAAACGTGCGTCGGGCCAATCCGTCAGGCCGTCGGCTCCGGAATACGGAACAACATCCACCGCTCTCCGGGAGGCCGTCGCGTGAAGGAAGTCGTGCACATCGGGTCCCGGGCGGCGCCGGGGCCCGACCTCCAGGAGCTGATGGCCCGGGTGGCCCGCGGCGACCAGCAGGCGTTCTCGTCCCTGTACGACGCGGTGGCCGCCGCCGTCCTCGGGGTGGTGCGCAGCGTGCTGCGCGACCACGCGCAGTCCGAGGAAGTCACCCAGGAGGTCCTGGTGGAGGTGTGGCGCACCGCGCCGCGCTACCGGCAGGACCGGGGCACGGCCATGAACTGGGTCCTGACCCTCGCGCACCGCCGCGCGGTCGACCGCGTCCGCTCCGTGGAGGCCGCCACCGCCCGCGAGCACAAGGCGGCGCTGCTCACGCACACCCCGGACTACGACGAGGTCAGCGAGCAGGTCGAGACCCGCCTGGAGCGCGAGCAGGTCCGCCGGTGCCTGCGCACGCTCACCGAGGTCCAACGGCAGTCCGTGACGCTCGCCTACTACCGCGGCCTGACCTACCGGCAGGTCGCCGAACTCCTCTCGCTGCCCCTGGGCACCGTCAAGACCCGCCTGCGCGACGGACTCATCCGGCTGCGCGACTGCCTGGGAGCGAACGCATGACCATCGGCGCGGACCCGCACACGCTCACCGGCGCCTACGCCACCGACGCCTTGGACGACGACGAGCGCCGTGCGTTCGAGGAGCACCTGGTCCGGTGCCCGTCCTGCGCCCAAGAGGCGCGGGAACTGACGGCCGCCGCGGCTCGGCTCGGCCTCGCGGCGGCCGTCGCCCCCCGCAGCGCGCTGAAGGACGAGGTGCTGCGGCGCCTCACCACAGTCCGCCAGGAAGCACCGCGGCCGCGGCCGGTACCGCAGTCCGGTACCGCGTGGCACCGGGCCCGCCGCGCGTCCCGGTGGGCCCTGGCCGCCTGCCTCGCCGCGGCCGCCGGTCTTGGCGGCACCGCCGTCTGGCAGCACCGGCAGGCCGACGAGGCGCGCGAGACGGCCCGCCGGGCCGAGGCGCGGTCCGAGGACCTGGCCGCCCTGCTGGCGGCGCCCGACGCGCGGGCGCGCACCGGGAAGCTCCCCGGCGGGGCGAGGGCGACGGTGGTCGTCTCCAGCAGCCGCGACCGGGCCGCGCTCCTGGCGTCCGGCATGGCGAGGCCGCCGCGCGGCAAGGTCTACCAGCTGTGGTTCGACGACAAGGGGTCCATGCGCCCCGCCGGACTCATGGACCCCGACCGCACGACCGCGGCGCTCCTGCTGACGGGCCCGGTCGGCCGGGCCACCGGCATGGGCATCACGCTGGAGCCCGCGGGCGGTTCGCCCGAGCCGACCGCACCGCCCGTGGCCCTGGTGCGCTTCCCCGCCTGACCGCCCCGGCAGGCGTCAGCGGACGGTGACGAGGACGGAGTGCCAGCCGCTCGCACCGTCGGGGATGGTGCGGGTGCGCTCCTCCGTCTGCGGGGTGCCGGTGCGGTCGGTGGCGCGCACGGTCAGGGTGTGGCTGCCGGACGTGGCGTTCCACGGGAGGGACCACTGGCGCCAGGTGTCCCGGGTGTCCTCCGCGGCGAGGTCGGCCCGGCGCCAGGGGCCGTCGTCGACACGGACCTCGACCTCGTCGATGCCGCGGTGCTGGGCCCACGCCACACCGGCGATCACGACCGTGCCGGGCTCGGGGCGGGCGAAGGGCCGGGGGGTGTCGATGCGGGACTGGGTCTTGACGGGGGCCCGCTGGGCCCAGTCCCGCTCGACCCAGTACGTGTCGTAGGCGTCGAAGGTGGTGAGTTCGATGTCCTCGATCCACTTGCAGGCGGACACGTACCCGTAGAGGCCGGGCACGACCATGCGGACCGGAAAGCCGTGGGCGAAGGGCAGCGGTTCGCCGTTCATGCCGAGCGCGAGCAGCGCGTCGCGGCCGTCCAGCACGTCTTCCACGGGTGTGCCGAGGGTCATCCCGTCGACCGAGCGGGCGACCAGCTGGTCGGCGGGCCCGCCCCGGGACGGCGGCTCGACGCCGCATCGGGTGAGGAGTTCTGCCAGCGGTACGCCGAGCCAGCGCGCGGTCCCCGCGTAGGGGCCGCCGACCTCGTTCGAGACGCAGGTGAGGGTGATGTCGCGCTCGATGAGGGGCATGCGTAGCAAGTCGTCGTAGGAGAGCCGCAGTTCGCGGGTGACGCCCTTGCCGTGGATGCGCAGGCTCCAGGACGACGGCACGACCTTGGGCACGACGAGGGCGGTGTCCACCCGGTAGAAGTCCGCGTTGGGTGTGGTGAACGGGCTGATGCCCGGCACGCGCAGCGCCGCTCCCCGGGGCACCGGGGCGGCGGGCGAGGACGGCGGCGGCAGGGTGACGCGGTCGCGGGCCTTCACCGCCCGCTCGGCGCCCGCACCGTGCAGCGCGCGGCCGAGCAGCCCGGCACCCGTCGACGCGGCGGCCGCGGCCGTGGCGGCGACGAGGAACCGGCGACGGTCCAAGCCGGGACCCCCGGACCCGGCGGCGCGCGGCGCGGGCCGAAGCTGCCCGACGAGCCAGTACAGCAGCGCCGCGCCGACCACGGCGCCCACGACGGAAGGAAGCGCGTCCTCCGCGCCCACGGAGTCCGGACGGCTGGTGGCGGCGAGCGCCCCGACGGCTCCGAAGAGGACGACGCCCGCGGAGCCGACCCGCCGGTACCGGGCGGCCAAGGCCCCCAGGACGAGGGCGAACAGGGCCAGGACGCCGAGGATGCCCAGCTGCAGGACGAGCTTGTCGTTCGTGCCGAAGGAGCGGATCGCCCACGTCTTGAGGGACGCCGGGGTCCGGTCGACGGCCGCGCCGCCGACAGCGACCACGGGCCCGGCCTCGGGGCGCACGGCCGCCGACACCAGCTCGGCCACGGCCAGGGCCGTGTAACCCGACAGGAGGCCGCTCAACGCCCCCAAGGCGCCCCGCCCGAGAGCCGATCGGTGCCCGGAGGTTATCAGTTCATCGCTCATACGGGACATCCGTAGCCGCTCCCAGGGGCGGATTGGTGCCGTGCCACGGGCGGAGTACACCGCGCCGCGCCACCCGAATTCCGGTGACGGCTCCCCGCTGACCTGCACGGATCCGGAACGCATTGATCTCCTCGGGTGAATCGCCAAGCCGGAAGGGCCACAGCTTCGAATCACCGGCGTGCGGAGCACACCAGAGGTTCCGCTTCCGCAGGTCCCCCATCGAGGAGCAGATGATGAGCAGCACCTTCCGTATCCGCCGTGTCGCACTGGCCCTGGCCGCGGCGGCCGTTCTGCCGCTGTCCCTCTCCGCCTGCTCGGACGACGGCGGCGGCAAGGACAGCGCCTCCGACAAGAAGTCCACCGCCGCGCGGGACGACGCGAGCAAGGACGCCTCCGCCGAGGGCACGAAGAGCGCGGACGAGCCGTTCGGCCCCGCCTGCGCCTCGGTTCCCAAGGACGGCGCGGGCAGCTTCGACGGCATGGCCAAGGACCCGGTCGCCACGGCCGCCTCGCACAACCCGGCCCTGTCGACCCTGGTCACCGCGGTGAAGAAGGCCGGACTCGGCGACACGCTCAACAACGCGAAGGACATCACGGTCTTCGCGCCCACCAACGACGCGTTCGCGAAGATCCCCAAGGAGGACCTGGACAAGGTCCTCAACGACAAGGCACAGCTGACCAGCATCCTGACCTACCACGTCGTGGGGAAGCGGCTCGCCCCCTCGGACCTCGCGGACGGCTCCTTCCCGACCCTGGAGAAGGGCACGGTCCGCACCTCGGGATCGGGTGAGTCGTACAAGGTCAACGGCTCTGCCGACGTCGTGTGCGGCAACGTACGGACCGCCAACGCGAACGTGTACATCATCGACACCGTCCTGATGCCGAAGAAGTGAGGAGCGTGCGGGCGGCACGCACGGTGTTCCCCGCAGCCGCCGGGCACGGTGATCCCCGTGGTCGGGCAGGGTGATCCCGCGGCCGGGACGGCGGTCAGCCGTCGGCCGCGGGCTCTCCGGGAGCCGCTGGGCCCAGGAGGTCGCCGTACAGGGCGCTGAGCGTCGACGTCGCGTCCCCCAGGCCGTGGCAGCGCACGAGCCCCGGCACGGTCCTGCCCGCCCAGCCGGGGCCCGCGGTCAGGACCGCCGGGCTGCGCCGCGCCCCCTTCACGCCCCACTCCATGGCGGTGAGGTGCTGGGCGAGCGGGACGCTGGCCGTGGAGCGCGCCTGCGACCACAGCACCACGGCCACCGGTCCGACGCGGCGCACCGACGCGAGCAGCGCCTCCACGGGAACGGCGGCGCCGAGGATGCGCGTGGGCACGCCCCGTTCCCCCAGGGCGGCGTGCAGCGCCTCCAGCGGCAGGGTGTGCTGCTCGTCCGGTACGCAGGCCAGCAGCACCGGGGCGGCATCGACGGGCGGCCCCGCCGGGACGAGCAGCGGAACGCTGCGCAGCGTGGTCGAGATGTGCCACGACAGCAGGTGCTCGACCTCTACGTAACGGTCCCCGGACGACGCCCACTTCCGGCCCACGGCCCGCAGGGTCGGCACCATGACCTCGTCCCAGGTGACGGCCAGGCCGTGGCCCCTGACCAGGGCGTTGAGTCGGCTCTGCACCTCCGGCGCGTCGAGCCGCACCGCCGCGCGGGCCAGGCCCCTGTACTCCTGCCGCACGTCCCCGAGCGACAGCCCGCCCCCGCCACGGTCGCCGCGCACGGGGGCGGACGGGGCCGTGCCGCCCGCCCGCTCGGACGGGCCGCGTTCCTTGGCGATGCGGGCCGCCTCCGCCGGTGGCACACCCGTGGCGGTGAGGCGGCACATCTCCTCGACCATCGCGACGTCCTGGCGGCTCCATCTGCGGTGCCTGCCGTCCGCGCGCACGGCGGGGCCCAGACCGTAACGCCGGTCCCAGGAGCGCAGGGTGGTCGGCGAGACGCCGAGGCGCCGTGCGAGGGCCCCGGTCGTCACGGCGGCACCGTCGTCCCCGTCCCGGTCCTCCTGCTGTGCGTCGACCACGCGGCCACCATACGACGCACAAACGACGCATGTTGCTCCGTTCGGCGAGGCCTGCGGACGATGGGAGTCCGGTCGCACCCCTTCGAGTGGACCGAGCCCCGGGCGGCCCGGCCGTGCGCCGCGCCGGTCCAGCCCCCTGCGTAAGGAGCCGCAGCCATGCCCTCCACCCACACCGCCCGGCGGACGCCCGGCACCCACGGCACAGGGGGACCGCGCGCGGCCGACCGACTGCCGCCCCGGCCGCGGCAGTCGGGCGCGGCCGGGGCCGAGGGGCAGCCGTGCGACGAGGACATCGCCCGCGGTTTCGTGTCCGGCGAGGAGGACGCCCTCGCCGCCGCCTTCCACCGCTGGGGGCCGCTGGTCCATGCACGGGGGCGGCGGGCACTGGGCGACGCGCGCGAGGCCGAGGACGTCACCCAGCAGGTGTTCCTCGCCGCCTGGCGGGCGCGCACCACCTACACGGTCGGCAGAGGCACGTTCCCCGGATGGCTCGTCGGGATCACCCGCCACAAGATCGCCGACGCCCTCGCGGCCCGCTCCCGCCGGGCGGACCTCGTCACGCTCGTGGCGACGGTGCCTCCCGCGTGCGCGGACCGGCGCGCCGAGCACCCGGAGGCCGTGCTCGACCGCGTGCTGATCAGCCACGAGGTGAGCCGTCTGTCACCCGCCCAGCGGCGCGTGCTCAGGCTCGCCTTCTACGACGACCTCACCCAGCCGCAGATCGCCGTCGTCACCGGCTGGCCGCTCGGCACGGTGAAGAGCCACGCGCGCCGGGGCCTGGAACAACTGCGCCGCCGACTGCGGGAGAGCGACGCCGTCGAAGCACGGGAGGAGGACGCTGACAGAAACCCGGGAGGACGCTGTCGCGATCATTGAGAACAGATCGGCCACCGTCACGTGCATACCTCAAGCATTGGCCAAGGCATTGGCCGTTAACCCGACATTCGCCGTTAACCGGAGAGAATTCCGCAGAGATGAAGAAGGGGAGAAGTTTCTGCCGGAAGCGTGAGCCCGCGCACAATGCGTGACTGTGCGCCCCTGTGCGCCCCCTATGGAATTCAGCCACACCCGCGTCCTGGTCCGGTGGGCCCACCGGGGACTGGACATCCCCGATCGGTCCATGTCGTGGGATGGAGGGCAAGTGGGCAGTGGGGGTGCGAATTCGGTCAGCATCTTCCATCGCGGCAGTCGTTCATGGCCGGGGCTCGGCTGCTGTTCCTGGTCGAAGGCGTTACTGGCCAGATGCGGGTGGACGGAAGGCGGCGATTTCTATGGTTGGGTGTTTGGCCATGGGGCGGCGGGGCACACGCGTGGCGGCGGTCCGTACTGGATTGTTGAGGCTCGAACGAGACCGTTCGAAAGCTACTCGACGGTTACGCAAAACAGACGGCGGAAGCACCCTTCGTTCAACTTCTGGGGGTTGCTATCGAGTGACCCACCGTGAAGACTGTGGCGAGGGTGCTCTGAATATGCGTGGTGCAAAGCACAGGACCGCATCCATGGGATGTGCGTACGTTCTCGTCCGCAGCTGGGAGTCCCGTCTTCGCGGGCCCGCGCCACCGATTCGTACGAGCAAGGGGAAATCTCGCGCAAAAGCCGCGAGGATCGTTTCACTGGGGGATGAGTGATGTCGGCTTGGTTCGCACACGAGGTGCCGCCCTTCGCCGAAGGGCGGACGGAAAGCCGAAGTGCGAAGGGGCGGACGTGTTGAGCCAGGCCAAGCGGCCCCGGTGACGGCGGAGAGCAGGCGTGCGGGTCGGTGAGGACACCGCCGCCCGCCACTAGGGCCTGCCCGCCCTCCGTGACGGACGCTCCATCGGCCTGCCCGCACACCGCGTTCACCGCGTGGGGCCCTTCGGCGCGCGCGGGGACATGCGGCCCGCGCACGGCCACGGCGGCCCCGCCCCGCGTGCCGGAGTCGACTCAGCCCGAGCGACCGCCCCACCCCCTGCTTTCGTCGTGCCTCCGCATCCCCCCACCCAAGGGAGAGAAGTGACCAGCAATTCGACCAACAGCTCCTCGACACAGGACCACTTACTGTTCGACGCGCTGACCGAACAGTGGCGATCCCTGCGCGAGGCCGGCCCGGTCCGCCACGACGAGGCGCAGGGGGTGTGGCACGTCGTAAACCACGAAGGGGTTGCCGCCGTGCTCGCCGACTCGGCGACGTACTCCTCGGACATGACCCCGATCGCCCCCTCCCAGGAGGACTTCGAAGCCTTCAGGCAGGGCAACTTCGTCGGCATGGACCCGCCCGAGCACCGCAAGTTCCGCACCCTGGTGAGCCAGGCGTTCACCCCGCGCGTGGTGCACGGGCTCGAACCGCGCATCGAAGCCGTGTGCGCCCGACTGCTCGACGCCGTGGCCGACCACGACCGGATCGACATGGTCGACGCGCTGGCCTACCCCCTGCCCATCATCGTGATCGCCGAACTCCTCGGCATCCCCACCGAGGACCACCCGCTGTTCCAGGAGTGGGCGGCCACCCTCTTCGGCGGCGACCAGCTCGGTGAGTCTCCCGACATGGCCGACCTGGAGCGCGCCCTCGAAGCCATCGCCCCGACCGTGCGCGAGATGAACGGCTACGTCCTGGACCACATCCGCCGCCGGCGCGCCGAGCCCGGCGATGACCTCATCAGCAAGCTCATCGCCGCCGAGGTCGACGGAGTCCGCCTGGAGGACCAGGAGATGGTCGGGTTCGTCGCCCTGCTCCTCGTGGCCGGGCACATCACCACCACCGCCCTCCTGGGCAACGCCCTGGTCGCCTTCGACCGCAACCCCGGCACGCTCACCGCCCTGCGCGCCGACCCCGGACGGCTGCCCGACGCCATCGAGGAAGTGCTGCGCTGGCTGCCGCCCTTCCCCGAACTGGGCCGCCGCGTCACCCGCCCCGTGGTCCTCGGCGGTCACGAACTGCCCACCGACACCCTGGTGATGGCCCACCTGGGCGCAGCCAACCGCGACCCCGACCGCTTCACCAAGCCGGACGTCCTGGACGTGACCCGCAGCCCGAACCCCCATCTGACCTTCGGCCACGGCATCCACTTCTGCTTCGGCGCGCCCCTGGCCCGCCTGGAGGCCCGCATCGCGCTGCGGATGCTGCTCGACCGCTTCCGCGACCTCTCCGTCTCCTCCTACGGCGACGTCACGTACCAGAACCCGGCCGTCCTCGTCGGCGTCCGCCACCTGCCGGTCGACGTCGTCAGACCGTAAGCACCCGCGCCCTCACGTCCGGCCCGGAGCCCGCCGGCCGTCGCGCCACCCGCCCTGAGCCACTGTTAACGGGAGCCACCTCGTCATGCCGTACACCACCGCCGCCACGATCATCGAGCGGTCGCCGTCCCGCTTACGCGAAGCCCTGCAGGACCGTCTCGACGTGCTCGCGCGCGCCCACCGGGTCCCCGGTGCCCACCTGACCGTGGACACCGGGACGGACGTGGTCAGCGTGCACACCGGCACCACCGACGCCTCCACCGGCACTCCGTTCACCGCGGACACCGCCGTGCCCCTGGGATCCGTCACCAAGGTCTACACCGCCGCCGCCGTGATGCTCCTCGCCGACGACGGCGATCTGGAGCCCGACGACCCCGCGGCCTCGTTCATACCCGAGCTACGCGCGTTACCTGAGGTAACGATACGTCACCTGCTCAGCCACACCGCCGGGCTGCCCACCGGACCCGACTCGGACACCGCCGCCGGGGCGACCGTCTCGCGCTACCTGGCGGAGGTCTGTGCCGCCCGGGACACGCTGTTCGCGCCCGGGGCCGGATTCTCGTACTCCAACGCCGGTTACATCGCCGCCGGACGGATCATCGAGTCCGTCACCGGCATGACCTGGAAGGAGGCCGTCCGCGCCCTGCTCCTGGAGCCCCTCGGCACCACGGCCGCCTACCTCGGCGAGCCCGCCGCCACCCGCAAGGCCGCCGTCGGCCACGCGCTGAACACCGCGACCGGACAGCCGCGCCCGGCCCGGCAGAACCTCGCCGCCGTCGAGGCACCGGCGGGCGCCCTGCTGGCCAGCGCCCTCGACCTGGCGGCCCTCGGGAGATCCCTGATAGGCCGGTCCGCCGTGCTGCCGCCCGCCGTCGCGGCGCTCATGCGCACCCCCGTGCCCGGCGCCGACCCGGGGGTCCTCGCGGACGCCTGGGGCCTGGGCGTCGCGCTGTTCAAGGAGGACGGCCGCTGGTGGTGCGGCCACGACGGGAACGCCCAGGGCACCTCCTGCCATCTGCGGGCCGAGCCCGACAGCGGCGTGGTCGTCGCCTTCACCGGCAACGCCGGCGGCGCCACCGCCCTCTGGCAGGACCTCGCCGACGACCTCACCCGGCTCACCGGTGTACGCGTGCCGACCGCTCCGGCACCCGCACAGCGGGGCGAACCCATCGCCCTGCCCGAGTGCGTCGGCACCTACCGCAACGGCGCCCTCGAATACCGCATCACCCTCGACGTCGACGGCTCCCCAGTGCTGTCCGTGGACGGCGACCTCCCGCTGCCCCTGGTCTGCTACGCCGACCTGACGTGCGACCTGGTCGACCCGGCCACCGGTCGCCGCGAGCCCGGCGGACGCTTCCACCGCGACGCCGCCACCGGCACCGTCGACCGCGTGCAGATCTCGGGCCGCACCGCCCGCCGCACCCGCACCTCCTGAGCACACCCAGCTCCGGCGTGAGCACGCCCCGGCCCTGCCCTGCCGGGGAGCAACCCGTGCCCGCGCGCACCCGCACCGTCCCCGCGCCGAAGGACATCCCCCCATGACGGACCTGCATGACAAGCCCACCGCGGCGACCAACCCGCCGTCGGCCGACCACGCCGCCGCAGGCGGCGGAGGCGGGAGCTCCGGTGCGCACCCGCACCCGTCGCTCGGTGAGCTGTTCGCCGCATGGGTGGCCCGCACGCCCGACGCGCCCGCGGTCACCGACGGCCGACGGACGTGGTCCTACCGGGAGTTGGCACAGCGAGCCGACCGCCTCGCCGCCGACCTCGTACGTCGCGGGGCCGGACCGGACCGCACGGTGGCGCTCGTCCTGCCGCGATCGATGGAACTGATCGCGGCAGAGATCGCCGTGACACGTGCTAGTGCCGCCTTCCTGCCCGTGGACCCGGGCTACCCCGCCGAGCGGCGCGCGCTGATGCTGGCCGACGCCGCACCCGTGGTGGTCCTCGACGACCCGGCCCGGGTCCGCGCCGTCCTCGACGACGCGACCGCGCCGGTGCCCGACCGGTGGCCCGGGCCGGTGGGCGCCGACCACGCGGCGTACGTCATCTACACCTCCGGCTCCACCGGCACCCCCAAGGGCGTGACCGTCACCCACCGGGGCATCGCGGGCTTCAGCCGCGGCTGCGCCGAGCAGTACGCCGTACGGCCCGGCGACCGGATCCTGCAGTTCTCCTCGCCCAGCTTCGACGCCGCCGTCCTCGAACTGTGCAGCTCCGTCCTGTCCGGAGCCACCCTCGTGGTGCCGCCTGACGGACCGTGGCTCGGCGACGAACTCGCCGCCGTCCTCGACGAGCACCGCATCACCCACGCCCTGATCCCGCCCGCCGCCCTCGCCACCCTGCCCGACCCGGCGCACAGCGCCGCGGGCAGCCACCTGAGCACCCTGATCGTGGGAGCGGAGGCCTGCCCGCCGGCCCTCGTCGACCGCTGGGCCCCCGGCCGCCGGATGATCAACTCCTACGGCCCCACCGAAGCGACCGTCGTCGCCTCCTGGACCGGACCGCTGGCCGCGGGCAGCGGCGCGCCGAGCATCGGCACCCCGCTGTCCGGCACCCGGGTACACGTCCTCGACGCGGCGATGCGCCCCGTCGCACCCGGCGCCGACGGCGAGCTGTACGTGGGCGGGGACGGCGTGGCCCGCGGCTACCACGGCCGCCCCGGCCTGACCGCCACCCGCTTCGTCGCCAGCCCCTTCGGCCCGCCCGGCACCCGGCTCTACCGCACCGGCGACCGCGCCCGCTGGAACGCCGAAGGAGAGCTGGAGTTCCTCGGCCGCGCCGACCGCCAGGTCAAGGTCCGCGGCTTTCGCATCGAACCCGGCGAGATCGAGGCCGTGCTCCTGCGCCACCCCGGCGTGCGCGAGGCCGTCGTCGTGGTGCGCGAGGACGACCCGGGACGGCGACGGCTCGTCGGCTACGTCACGCCCACCGACGCCGCCCGCGCCCCGGAGCCCGCGGCGCTGCGCGCGGCGACCGCCACCGCCCTGCCCGCGCACATGGTCCCGGCCGCCGTCGTCGTCCTGGACGAACTCCCCCTCACCAGCCACCACAAGGTGGACCACCGCGCCCTGCCCGCCCCCGTCCGCGAGACCGGCGACGGCTGGACCCAGCCGCGCACCCCGCAGGAAGAGGCGCTGGCGGCCATCTGGGCCGAGGTCCTCGCCGTCGACGCCGTGGGCGCCGACGACGACTTCTTCGACCTGGGCGGCGACTCCGTCCTCGCCGCCCGGACGCTGTCACGGATCACCGAGGAACTGGGCGTACGCCTCGCGGTGCGCGACGTGTTCACCGCCCGGACCGTCGCCGCTCTCGCCCCGCTCCTCGGCGACCCGTCCGCCACCGCACCGCCCGAGCCGATACCGACCGCCCCGCGCGGCGGCCCGCTGCCCCTGTCCAGCGCGCAGCAGCGGCTGTGGTTCCTGGACGACCTCACCGAGGGCGGCACGGAGTACAACACCGGCGTGGCCCTGCGGCTGCGCGGCGACCTCGACGGCGCGGCCCTGCGCCGCGCCCTGGACCGGCTCGCCGCCCGCCACGACGCGCTGCGCACCACGTTCGCCACGGTCGAAGGACAGGGCGTGCAGCACGTCAGCACGGCAGCCGAACTGCCGCTGCGCACGGCCGACGTGGCGCACGTGCCCGCCGCCCGGCGCGCCGAGGTCGCCGAACGGCTCCTCACCGAGGAGCTCGGCCGCGCCTTCGACCTGGCCACGGGCCCCCTCACGCGGGCGCTCCTCATCCGCGTCACCGACGGGGAACACCTGCTGCTCCTCGCCCAGCACCACATCGTCACCGACGGCTGGTCGGTGGGCCTGCTCACCCGCGAACTGGCCGCGCTCTACCACGCGGAGGCGACCGGAACCCCCGACGGTCTGCCCGCGCCCACCGTGCAGTACCCGGACTTCGCGGTGTGGGAGCGGCGACAGCGCTCCTCCGGCACCGACAGCGACGACCTCGCGTACTGGAAGCGGCATCTGACGGGCATGCAGCAGCTCGACCTGCCCACCGACCGGCCCCGGCCGCCGGTGCGCACCACCGCCGGCGCCGCGCACCGCCACCCGATCCCGGCGGACCTCGTCGAGCGGCTGCGGCAGCTGGCCGCGGGCCGCGGCACGACCTTGTTCACCCTGTTCGCCGCGGCGGCGGCCGTGCTGTTCTCCCGGTACTCCGGCCAGCGGGACGTGGCCTTCGGCACCGTCACCAACGGGCGTGGACGCCGCGACCTGGAGGACGTGACCGGCTTCTTCGCCAACACCGTGGTGCTGCGCGAGGAAGTCGACGACACCACCACCGTCGGCCGGTTCGTGGAACGCATGCGCGCGACCGTCCTGGACGCCTTCGCCCACGACGGGGTGCCCTTCGACCGCGTCGTGGAGGAACTGGCACCGCCTCGCGACCCCAGCCGTACGCCGCTGGTGCAGGCGCTCGTGGTCCAGCAGACGGCCCCCGCCCACCCGCCGCGGGCCGGTGCGGTGCGCGTCGAGGAGCACCCGCTGCCGCGCCCGGCCTCCCGCTTCGACCTGGTCCTTGAGTTCGCGCCGCGCCCGGACGGCGGCCGCGAGCTGACCGTCGAGTTCAACACCGATCTGTTCGACGTGGACACGGTCGCCCGGATGAGCCGCCATCTGCACCGCCTCCTGGAGGACATGGCGGACGGCCCGCACCGGACGCTGGCCGAGCTGCCCCTGCTCCTGGAGGGCGAGCGGCGCACCCTCCTGGAGACCTGGAACCCGCCCGCGCGCACCGGGCACGACGACACCGCGAGCACGCTGCCGACGCTCTTCGAGGCCCAAGTGGCCCGCACCCCCGAGCGCACGGCCGTGGACTGCGGCACCACACGCCTCGACTACGCCGAGGTGAACCGGCGCGCCAACCGCATCGCCCGGCAGCTCGTCGCCCGCGGCGCCGGGCCCGAGACGCTGGTGGCCCTGTGCCTGCCGCGCACCGCCGACCTGGTCCCGGCCCTGTGGGGCGTCCTGAAGTCCGGCGCGGGCTATCTGCCCGTGGACCCCGGCTACCCCGCCGAGCGCATCCGCTTCATGCTCGCCGACGCCGAACCGGCCCTCGTCGTCGCGGGCCGCGCGACCGCGGGCGCGCTGCCCGCGGACTGCGAGCCGCTGCTCCTGGAGGACTGCCTGGCCGACGGCGCGGACCTGCCGGGGGACACGGACCTGACGGCGGCGGACCTGGCACGCCCGCTCGTCCCCGACCATCCCGCGTACGTCATCTACACCTCGGGGTCGACCGGCCGCCCCAAGGGCGTCGTGGTAGCCCACCGCAGCGTGGCGGCGCTCGCCGAGTGGGTGGCGGAGCGGTTCGGGCCCGAGCGCCTCTCCCATGTGATCGCCTCGACGTCGCTCAACTTCGACGTGTCGGTGTTCGAGTTGATCTGCCCCCTGCTCGCGGGCGGCAGCATCGAGGTGGTCGCGGACCTCGCCGCCCTCGCCGAGGCCCCCGACCTGCGCAGCGCCGGACTCGTCAGCGGCGTGCCGTCCGTGATCGCGCGGCTGCTCACCGAGGGCCACACGGCGATCGCCTCGGACACGTTCGTCCTGGCCGGGGAGGCACTGCCCGCGCAGACCGTGCGCGACCTGCGGCGGGCCATGCCGTTCTGCGAAGTGGCCAACATATACGGCCCGACCGAGGCCACGGTCTACGCCACCGCCTGGTTCGCCGACGACACCGAACCCGACCAGGCCCCGCCGATCGGCAGGCCCGTGGCGCGCACCCGCGCCTACGTCCTCGACCACCTGTTGCGCCCCCAGCCCCCGGGCGTGACGGGTGAGCTGTACCTCGGCGGCGGCGGCCTCGCCCGCGGCTATCTGCGCCGCCCCGGTCTGACCGCGACCCGCTTCCTCGCCGACCCCTTCGGCGCCCCCGGGGACCGGATGTACCGCACCGGTGACCTGGTGCGCTGGACCCAGGCGGGTGAACTGGAGTACCTGGGCCGCACCGACCAGCAGGTCAAGGTGCGCGGCTTCCGCATCGAGCTGGGCGAGGTGGAGGAGGCCCTGCTGCGCTGCGAGGGCGTTGCACAGGCGGCCGCCGCCGCCCGCGAGAGCGAAGGACACCGGCGCCTGGTGGGCTACGTCGTGCCCGCCCCGGGCAAGCGGGTGGACCCGGACGCGGTGCGCCGGGAACTCGGCCGCGCCCTGCCCGACTACCTGGTCCCCGCCGTCGTCGTCGGGCTGAGCGCGCTGCCCCTGAACCCCAACGGCAAGCTGGACCGCGACCGGCTCCCCGACCCCGGGCCCGTCGGGCGCGCCGCCCGCCACGTGCCGCCGCGCACCCCCACCGAACGGCTCCTCGCCGGGATCTGGGCGGACGTCCTGCACGTGGAGCGGGTCGGGGCGGACGACAACTTCTTCGCGCTCGGCGGCGACTCCATCCTCAGCATCCAAGTCGTCGCCCGCGCCCGGCAGGAGGGCCTGACGGTCACCTCCCGCGATGTGTACCGGCACCAGACGGTGGCCGATCTCGCCCGCTGCGCGGACGCCGCGGAAGGCGGCAGGACCGCCGCCCCCGTGCAGGTGGCGGCCACCGGACCGGCGCCGCTGACGCCCATCCAGCACTGGCTGTTCGACAGCGTCGGCGACCGGTCCGGCCACTTCGCCCAGACCCTGTCGGCGGAGCTGCGCGAGGCGGTCGACGCGGCGGCCCTGGAGGACGCGCTCAACGACCTGGTCGCCCACCACGACGCGCTGCGCTCCCACTTCGTGACCGACGGCTCCACGGGCTCCGACGGCTCCACAGGCTCTGACGGCTCCACGGGTCCTGACGGCCCCGTCACCGCCCGTTGGCACATCGGTGAACGGACCCCGCGCCTGCGCCTGGCACGCCACACGGGCCCCGACGCCGACGCGCCGCACCTGGGCCCCTTCGACCTGCGCGAGGGCCCGCTGCTGCGCGCCGTCCTGCACGAGCGGGGCAGGGGGCTGCGGCCCGTCCTGCACCTGGCCGTCCACCACCTCGTGGTCGACGGCGTCTCCTGGCGCGTCCTGCTCGAAGACCTCGACCTGGCCTACCGCGCCCGCCGCGAGGGCCGCGACGCCACGGCGGCCCTGCCCGCCAAGTCGTCGCCGCTGCGCCACTGGGCACAGCGTCTTGCCGCGCACGCGGCCGACGGCGGCTTCGCCGACGAGACGGCGTACTGGACCCGCGCGCTCGCGGGCGCCGAGGCGGCCCTGCCCACGGACGGGGCGGGCCCCGACACCTACGCCTCGGCCCGCTCGGTGACCGTACGCCTCACGCCCGAGGACACCACCGCGCTCCTGCGCACGCTGCCCGACACCTACCGCACCCGGGTCAACGACGTGCTCCTGAGCGCGCTCGGCCGCGTGCTGTGCGCGTGGACCGGCCACGAGCGGCTCCTGGTGGACGTCGAGGGGCACGGGCGCGAAGAGCTGTTCGCCGACGTCGACACCAGCCGGACCGTCGGCTGGTTCACCACCCGCCACCCCGTCGCGCTCGCGGTCCCGGCCGATGCCGGCTGGGACGCCGTGCTCAAGCAGGTCAAGGAGCAACTGCGCGCGGTGCCCCGGCACGGCCTGGGGCACGACGCGCTGCGCCACCTGACCGGGCCCGAGACGGCGCCCGCCGGGCCCGCCGCGCAGGTCAGCTTCAACTACCTGGGCCGGTTCGGGCTCCCGGACGCGCCGGACGGCCTGTACGGCGGACCGTTCCGCCCCCTCGAACTGGACGCCGACCCGCTGTCCGCGCGCCCGCACCCGCTGGAGGTCGTGGGGCAGCTGGACGGCGACGCACTGGAGTTCACCTGGTTCTACTCCGACGCGCTGCACCACGAGGCGACCGTCGCGGAGCTCGCCGCCGGGTTCGCGGACGCGCTCGCCGGGATCGCCCGGCACGCGGCCCGGCCCGGCACCGGCGGCCGCACCCCGTCGGACTTCCCGTTGGCGCGGCTCGACCAGCGGGCCGTGGACCGCGTCGTGGGCGACGCCCCCGACGCGGTCGAGGACGTCCACGCGCTGACGCCCACCCAGGCGGGGATGCTCTTCCACGGCCTGTCGCAGGACGACCAGAGCGTGTACTTCCAGCAGGTGTCGTTCGTCCTGGACGGCGTGCCCGACCCCGCCGCCCTCGCGGCGGCCTGGCAGCACGTGACGGACCGCACCCCGGTGCTCCGCTCCCGCGCGGTGTGGCAGGACGTGCCCGAACCGCTCCTCGTGGTGCGGCGCCACGCGACCGTGCCGGTCACGCACCTGGACTGGCGCGAGCTGACCGACGACGAGCGGGCCGACGCGCTGCGGGACCTGCTCGACCGGGACCGCGAGCGCGGCGTCGACCTGGCGTGCGCCCCGCTCCAGCGCATCGCCCTGGCCCGGCTCTCCGAGACCTCCGTACGCGTGGTGTGGTCCTTCCACCACCTGATCCTGGACGGCTGGAGCCTGTTCCAGGTCCTGTCCGACGTGTTCGCCCGCCACGCGCGGCCGTCCGGCTCCGCGGACGAGGGAGACCCGCTGCCCGTGCGGCGCCCCTTCAGCGACTACGTGGCCTGGCTGCGCGACCGCGACGACGACCGGGCCGAGCGGCACTGGCGCGACCGCCTCGGGGGGCTGACCGAGGGCACCGCGCTGCCCTACGACCGCGAGCCGCGCGAGACCCACCACGCGGAGTCCACCGAGGCGGTCCGCGTCACGGTGCCGCAGGCCACGACGCGCGCCCTGGAGGACCTGGCCAAGGCCGCGGGCCTGACCCTGAACACCCTGGTCCAGGGCGCCTGGGCGCTCCTCCTGAGCCGTCTGGCGGGCCGGGACGAGGTCGTCTTCGGCACCACCGTCTCCGGCCGCCCGCCCGAGCTGCCGGGCGCCGACTCCATCACCGGCCTGTTCATCACGACCCTGCCCACCCGCGTCCGGGTGGCGCGCGACGGCACCCTCGCCGACTGGCTGGGCGCCCTCCAGTACGACCAGAGCGAGGACCGCCGCTTCGACCACGTGCCGCTCACACGGATGAAGGCCCTCACCGAACTCCCCGAGCGGGCCAGCCTGTTCGACAGCATCGTCGTCTTCGAGAACTACCCCGTCGACGACGACCTCGCCGCCGCCCACGGGCTGCGCCTGAGCGACCTCGACGGCATCGAGACCACCAACTACCCGCTCAGCCTGGTCGCCTACCCCGGTGCGGAACTCGGCCTGCGCCTGGGCTATGACCCCGCGCTCTTCGACGCCGCCACGGTCGCCCGCCTGGGCGAGTACCTCACCGTGCTCTTCGACGGCATGGCCGCGGGACCCGAGCGCCCGCCCGCGCGGCTGCCGCTGCTCACCCCCGCCCGCCGCCGCCAGGTCGTCGACGAGTGGAACGACACCGCCACCGCCCTCCCCGAGGCGACGGTCGCGGAGCTGTGGAGGGCACAGGCGCGCCGCACGCCCGACGCCGTGGCCCTGGAGGCCGGTGCCGACCGGCTCACCTACCGGGACCTGAACGTCCGGGCCACGGCGCTCGCCGCCCGGCTCGCCGCCCGGGGCGTCACGGCCGAAGTGCCGGTCGGCGTCCTCATGGACCGCTCGGCCGGCCTGGTCGTCGTCCAGCTCGCGCTCGCCCTCGCCGGGGGCGTCTACGTCCCCCTCGACGGCCGGGCTCCGAGCGAGCGGCTGCGGCGCATGCTCGCCGAGGTCGGCGCGGACCTCGTCCTGACGGACGCCGAGTGGGAGCGTCCGGCGCTCCGCCCTCGGGCTCGCGGTCGGGCCGCAGCACGGTCCCGTCGGGCAGCACGTCCCGCGCCGTCCGCTCCCACTCGGCGTCCGTCAGGACGAGGTCCGCGCCGACCTCGGCGAGCATGCGCCGCAGCCGCTCGCTCGGAGCCCGGCCGTCGAGGGGGACGTAGACGCCCCCGGCGAGGGCGAGCGCGAGCTGGACGACGACCAGGCCGGCCGAGCGGTCCATGAGGACGCCGACCGGCACTTCGGCCGTGACGCCCCGGGCGGCGAGCCGGGCGGCGAGCGCCGTGGCCCGGACGTTCAGGTCCCGGTAGGTGAGCCGGTCGGCACCGGCCTCCAGGGCCACGGCGTCGGGCGTGCGGCGCGCCTGTGCCCTCCACAGCTCCGCGACCGTCGCCTCGGGGAGGGCGGTGGCGGTGTCGTTCCACTCGTCGACGACCTGGCGGCGGCGGGCGGGGGTGAGCAGCGGCAGCCGCGCGGGCGGGCGCTCGGGTCCCGCGGCCATGCCGTCGAAGAGCACGGTGAGGTACTCGCCCAGGCGGGCGACCGTGGCGGCGTCGAAGAGCGCGGGGTCATAGCCCAGGCGCAGGCCGAGTTCCGCACCGGGGTAGGCGACCAGGCTGAGCGGGTAGTTGGTGGTCTCGATGCCGTCGAGGTCGCTCAGGCGCAGCCCGTGGGCGGCGGCGAGGTCGTCGTCGACGGGGTAGTTCTCGAAGACGACGATGCTGTCGAACAGGCTGGCCCGCTCGGGGAGTTCGGTGAGGGCCTTCATCCGTGTGAGCGGCACGTGGTCGAAGCGGCGGTCCTCGCTCTGGTCGTACTGGAGGGCGCCCAGCCAGTCGGCGAGGGTGCCGTCGCGCGCCACCCGGACGCGGGTGGGCAGGGTCGTGATGAACAGGCCGGTGATGGAGTCGGCGCCCGGCAGCTCGGGCGGGCGGCCGGAGACGGTGGTGCCGAAGACGACCTCGTCCCGGCCCGCCAGACGGCTCAGGAGGAGCGCCCAGGCGCCCTGGACCAGGGTGTTCAGGGTCAGGCCCGCGGCCTTGGCCAGGTCCTCCAGGGCGCGCGTCGTGGCCTGCGGCACCGTGACGCGGACCGCCTCGGTGGACTCCGCGTGGTGGGTCTCGCGCGGCTCGCGGTCGTAGGGCAGCGCGGTGCCCTCGGTCAGCCCCCCGAGGCGGTCGCGCCAGTGCCGCTCGGCCCGGTCGTCGTCGCGGTCGCGCAGCCAGGCCACGTAGTCGCTGAAGGGGCGCCGCACGGGCAGCGGGTCTCCCTCGTCCGCGGAGCCGGACGGCCGCGCGTGGCGGGCGAACACGTCGGACAGGACCTGGAACAGGCTCCAGCCGTCCAGGATCAGGTGGTGGAAGGACCACACCACGCGTACGGAGGTCTCGGAGAGCCGGGCCAGGGCGATGCGCTGGAGCGGGGCGCACGCCAGGTCGACGCCGCGCTCGCGGTCCCGGTCGAGCAGGTCCCGCAGCGCGTCGGCCCGCTCGTCGTCGGTCAGCTCGCGCCAGTCCAGGTGCGTGACCGGCACGGTCGCGTGGCGCCGCACCACGAGGAGCGGTTCGGGCACGTCCTGCCACACCGCGCGGGAGCGGAGCACCGGGGTGCGGTCCGTCACGTGCTGCCAGGCCGCCGCGAGGGCGGCGGGGTCGGGCACGCCGTCCAGGACGAACGACACCTGCTGGAAGTACACGCTCTGGTCGTCCTGCGACAGGCCGTGGAAGAGCATCCCCGCCTGGGTGGGCGTCAGCGCGTGGACGTCCTCGACCGCGTCGGGGGCGTCGCCCACGACGCGGTCCACGGCCCGCTGGTCGAGCCGCGCCAACGGGAAGTCCGACGGGGTGCGGCCGCCGGTGCCGGGCCGGGCCGCGTGCCGGGCGATCCCGGCGAGCGCGTCCGCGAACCCGGCGGCGAGCTCCGCGACGGTCGCCTCGTGGTGCAGCGCGTCGGAGTAGAACCAGGTGAACTCCAGTGCGTCGCCGTCCAGCTGCCCCACGACCTCCAGCGGGTGCGGGCGCGCGGACAGCGGGTCGGCGTCCAGTTCGAGGGGGCGGAACGGTCCGCCGTACAGGCCGTCCGGCGCGTCCGGGAGCCCGAACCGGCCCAGGTAGTTGAAGCTGACCTGCGCGGCGGGCCCGGCGGGCGCCGTCTCGGGCCCGGTCAGGTGGCGCAGCGCGTCGTGCCCCAGGCCGTGCCGGGGCACCGCGCGCAGTTGCTCCTTGACCTGCTTGAGCACGGCGTCCCAGCCGGCATCGGCCGGGACCGCGAGCGCGACGGGGTGGCGGGTGGTGAACCAGCCGACGGTCCGGCTGGTGTCGACGTCGGCGAACAGCTCTTCGCGCCCGTGCCCCTCGACGTCCACCAGGAGCCGCTCGTGGCCGGTCCACGCGCACAGCACGCGGCCGAGCGCGCTCAGGAGCACGTCGTTGACCCGGGTGCGGTAGGTGTCGGGCAGCGTGCGCAGGAGCGCGGTGGTGTCCTCGGGCGTGAGGCGTACGGTCACCGAGCGGGCCGAGGCGTAGGTGTCGGGGCCCGCCCCGTCCGTGGGCAGGGCCGCCTCGGCGCCCGCGAGCGCGCGGGTCCAGTACGCCGTCTCGTCGGCGAAGCCGCCGTCGGCCGCGTGCGCGGCAAGACGCTGTGCCCAGTGGCGCAGCGGCGACGACTTGGCGGGCAGGGCCGCCGTGGCGTCGCGGCCCTCGCGGCGGGCGCGGTAGGCCAGGTCGAGGTCTTCGAGCAGGACGCGCCAGGAGACGCCGTCGACCACGAGGTGGTGGACGGCCAGGTGCAGGACGGGCCGCAGCCCCCTGCCCCGCTCGTGCAGGACGGCGCGCAGCAGCGGGCCCTCGCGCAGGTCGAAGGGGCCCAGGTGCGGCGCGTCGGCGTCGGGGCCCGTGTGGCGTGCCAGGCGCAGGCGCGGGGTCCGTTCACCGATGTGCCAACGGGCGGTGACGGGGCCGTCAGGACCCGTGGAGCCGTCAGAGCCTGTGGAGCCGTCGGAGCCCGTGGAGCCGTCGGTCACGAAGTGGGAGCGCAGCGCGTCGTGGTGGGCGACCAGGTCGTTGAGCGCGTCCTCCAGGGCCGCCGCGTCGACCGCCTCGCGCAGCTCCGCCGACAGGGTCTGGGCGAAGTGGCCGGACCGGTCGCCGACGCTGTCGAACAGCCAGTGCTGGATGGGCGTCAGCGGCGCCGGTCCGGTGGCCGCCACCTGCACGGGGGCGGCGGTCCTGCCGCCTTCCGCGGCGTCCGCGCAGCGGGCGAGATCGGCCACCGTCTGGTGCCGGTACACATCGCGGGAGGTGACCGTCAGGCCCTCCTGCCGGGCGCGGGCGACGACTTGGATGCTGAGGATGGAGTCGCCGCCGAGCGCGAAGAAGTTGTCGTCCGCCCCGACCCGCTCCACGTGCAGGACGTCCGCCCAGATCCCGGCGAGGAGCCGTTCGGTGGGGGTGCGCGGCGGCACGTGGCGGGCGGCGCGCCCGACGGGCCCGGGGTCGGGGAGCCGGTCGCGGTCCAGCTTGCCGTTGGGGTTCAGGGGCAGCGCGCTCAGCCCGACGACGACGGCGGGGACCAGGTAGTCGGGCAGGGCGCGGCCGAGTTCCCGGCGCACCGCGTCCGGGTCCACCCGCTTGCCCGGGGCGGGCACGACGTAGCCCACCAGGCGCCGGTGTCCTTCGCTCTCGCGGGCGGCGGCGGCCGCCTGTGCAACGCCCTCGCAGCGCAGCAGGGCCTCCTCCACCTCGCCCAGCTCGATGCGGAAGCCGCGCACCTTGACCTGCTGGTCGGTGCGGCCCAGGTACTCCAGTTCACCCGCCTGGGTCCAGCGCACCAGGTCACCGGTGCGGTACATCCGGTCCCCGGGGGCGCCGAAGGGGTCGGCGAGGAAGCGGGTCGCGGTCAGACCGGGGCGGCGCAGATAGCCGCGGGCGAGGCCGCCGCCGCCGAGGTACAGCTCACCCGTCACGCCCGGGGGCTGGGGGCGCAACAGGTGGTCGAGGACGTAGGCGCGGGTGCGCGCCACGGGCCTGCCGATCGGCGGGGCCTGGTCGGGTTCGGTGTCGTCGGCGAACCAGGCGGTGGCGTAGACCGTGGCCTCGGTCGGGCCGTATATGTTGGCCACTTCGCAGAACGGCATGGCCCGCCGCAGGTCGCGCACGGTCTGCGCGGGCAGTGCCTCCCCGGCCAGGACGAACGTGTCCGAGGCGATCGCCGTGTGGCCCTCGGTGAGCAGCCGCGCGATCACGGACGGCACGCCGCTGACGAGTCCGGCGCTGCGCAGGTCGGGGGCCTCGGCGAGGGCGGCGAGGTCCGCGACCACCTCGATGCTGCCGCCCGCGAGCAGGGGGCAGATCAACTCGAACACCGACACGTCGAAGTTGAGCGACGTCGAGGCGATCACATGGGAGAGGCGCTCGGGCCCGAACCGCTCCGCCACCCACTCGGCGAGCGCCGCCACGCTGCGGTGGGCTACCACGACGCCCTTGGGGCGGCCGGTCGACCCCGAGGTGTAGATGACGTACGCGGGATGGTCGGGGACGAGCGGGCGTGCCAGGTCCGCCGCCGTCAGGTCCGTGTCCCCCGGCAGGTCCGCGCCGTCGGCCAGGCAGTCCTCCAGGAGCAGCGGCTCGCAGTCCGCGGGCAGCGCGCCCGCGGTCGCGCGGCCCGCGACGACGAGGGCCGGTTCGGCGTCGGCGAGCATGAAGCGGATGCGCTCGGCGGGGTAGCCGGGGTCCACGGGCAGATAGCCCGCGCCGGACTTCAGGACGCCCCACAGGGCCGGGACCAGGTCGGCGGTGCGCGGCAGGCACAGGGCCACCAGCGTCTCGGGCCCGGCGCCGCGGGCGACGAGCTGCCGGGCGATGCGGTTGGCGCGCCGGTTCACCTCGGCGTAGTCGAGGCGTGTGGTGCCGCAGTCCACGGCCGTGCGCTCGGGGGTGCGGGCCACTTGGGCCTCGAAGAGCGTCGGCAGCGTGCTCGCGGTGTCGTCGTGCCCGGTGCGCGCGGGCGGGTTCCAGGTCTCCAGGAGGGTGCGCCGCTCGCCCTCCAGGAGCAGGGGCAGCTCGGCCAGCGTCCGGTGCGGGCCGTCCGCCATGTCCTCCAGGAGGCGGTGCAGATGGCGGCTCATCCGGGCGACCGTGTCCACGTCGAACAGATCGGTGTTGAACTCGACGGTCAGCTCGCGGCCGCCGTCCGGGCGCGGCGCGAACTCAAGGACCAGGTCGAAGCGGGAGGCCGGGCGCGGCAGCGGGTGCTCCTCGACGCGCACCGCACCGGCCCGCGGCGGGTGGGCGGGGGCCGTCTGCTGGACCACGAGCGCCTGCACCAGCGGCGTACGGCTGGGGTCGCGAGGCGGTGCCAGTTCCTCCACGACGCGGTCGAAGGGCACCCCGTCGTGGGCGAAGGCGTCCAGGACGGTCGCGCGCATGCGTTCCACGAACCGGCCGACGGTGGTGGTGTCGTCGACTTCCTCGCGCAGCACCACGGTGTTGGCGAAGAAGCCGGTCACGTCCTCCAGGTCGCGGCGTCCACGCCCGTTGGTGACGGTGCCGAAGGCCACGTCCCGCTGGCCGGAGTACCGGGAGAACAGCACGGCCGCCGCCGCGGCGAACAGGGTGAACAAGGTCGTGCCGCGGCCCGCGGCCAGCTGCCGCAGCCGCTCGACGAGGTCCGCCGGGATCGGGTGGCGGTGCGCGGCGCCGGCGGTGGTGCGCACCGGCGGCCGGGGCCGGTCGGTGGGCAGGTCGAGCTGCTGCATGCCCGTCAGATGCCGCTTCCAGTACGCGAGGTCGTCGCTGTCGGTGCCGGAGGAGCGCTGTCGCCGCTCCCACACCGCGAAGTCCGGGTACTGCACGGTGGGCGCGGGCAGACCGTCGGGGGTTCCGGTCGCCTCCGCGTGGTAGAGCGCGGCCAGTTCGCGGGTGAGCAGGCCCACCGACCAGCCGTCGGTGACGATGTGGTGCTGGGCGAGGAGCAGCAGGTGTTCCCCGTCGGTGACGCGGATGAGGAGCGCCCGCGTGAGGGGGCCCGTGGCCAGGTCGAAGGCGCGGCCGAGCTCCTCGGTGAGGAGCCGTTCGGCGACCTCGGCGCGCCGGGCGGCGGGCACGTGCGCCACGTCGGCCGTGCGCAGCGGCAGTTCGGCTGCCGTGCTGACGTGCTGCACGCCCTGTCCTTCGACCGTGGCGAACGTGGTGCGCAGCGCGTCGTGGCGGGCGGCGAGCCGGTCCAGGGCGCGGCGCAGGGCCGCGCCGTCGAGGTCGCCGCGCAGCCGCAGGGCCACGCCGGTGTTGTACTCCGTGCCGCCCTCGGTGAGGTCGTCCAGGAACCACAGCCGCTGCTGCGCGCTGGACAGGGGCAGCGGGCCGCCGCGCGGGGCGGTCGGTATCGGCTCGGGCGGTGCGGTGGCGGACGGGTCGCCGAGGAGCGGGGCGAGAGCGGCGACGGTCCGGGCGGTGAACACGTCGCGCACCGCGAGGCGTACGCCCAGTTCCTCGGTGATCCGTGACAGCGTCCGGGCGGCGAGGACGGAGTCGCCGCCCAGGTCGAAGAAGTCGTCGTCGGCGCCCACGGCGTCGACGGCGAGGACCTCGGCCCAGATGGCCGCCAGCGCCTCTTCCTGCGGGGTGCGCGGCTGGGTCCAGCCGTCGCCGGTCTCGCGGACGGGGGCGGGCAGGGCGCGGTGGTCCACCTTGTGGTGGCTGGTGAGGGGGAGTTCGTCCAGGACGACGACGGCGGCCGGGACCATGTGCGCGGGCAGGGCGGTGGCGGTCGCCGCGCGCAGCGCCGCGGGCTCCGGGGCGCGGGCGGCGTCGGTGGGCGTGACGTAGCCGACGAGCCGTCGCCGTCCCGGGTCGTCCTCGCGCACCACGACGACGGCCTCGCGCACGCCGGGGTGGCGCAGGAGCACGGCCTCGATCTCGCCGGGTTCGATGCGAAAGCCGCGGACCTTGACCTGGCGGTCGGCGCGGCCGAGGAACTCCAGCTCTCCTTCGGCGTTCCAGCGGGCGCGGTCGCCGGTGCGGTAGAGCCGGGTGCCGGGCGGGCCGAAGGGGCTGGCGACGAAGCGGGTGGCGGTCAGGCCGGGGCGGCCGTGGTAGCCGCGGGCCACGCCGTCCCCGCCCACGTACAGCTCGCCGTCGGCGCCGGGTGCGACGGGGCGCATCGCCGCGTCGAGGACGTGTACCCGGGTGCCGGACAGCGGGGTGCCGATGCTCGGCGCGCCGCTGCCCGCGGCCAGCGGTCCGGTCCAGGAGGCGACGACGGTCGCTTCGGTGGGGCCGTAGGAGTTGATCATCCGGCGGCCGGGGGCCCAGCGGTCGACGAGGGCCGGCGGGCAGGCCTCCGCTCCCACGATCAGGGTGCTCAGGTGGCTGCCCGCGGCGCTGTGCGCCGGGTCGGGCAGGGTGGCGAGGGCGGCGGGCGGGATCAGGGCGTGGGTGATGCGGTGCTCGTCGAGGACGGCGGCGAGTTCGTCGCCGAGCCACGGTCCGTCAGGCGGCACCACGAGGGTGGCTCCGGACAGGACGGAGCTGCACAGTTCGAGGACGGCGGCGTCGAAGCTGGGCGAGGAGAACTGCAGGATCCGGTCGCCGGGCCGTACGGCGTACTGCTCGGCGCAGCCGCGGCTGAAGCCCGCGATGCCCCGGTGGGTGACGGTCACGCCCTTGGGGGTGCCGGTGGAGCCGGAGGTGTAGATGACGTACGCCGCGTGGTCGGCGCCCACCGGCCCGGGCCACCGGTCGGGCACCGGCGCGGTCGCGTCGTCGAGGACGGCGCGGACCCGGGCCGGGTCGTCGAGGACCACCACGGGTGCGGCGTCGGCCAGCATCAGCGCGCGCCGCTCGGCGGGGTAGCCCGGGTCCACGGGCAGGAAGGCGGCACTAGCACGTGTCACGGCGATCTCTGCCGCGATCAGTTCCATCGATCGCGGCAGGACGAGCGCCACCGTGCGGTCCGGTCCGGCCCCGCGACGTACGAGGTCGGCGGCGAGGCGGTCGGCTCGCTGTGCCAACTCCCGGTAGGACCACGTCCGTCGGCCGTCGGTGACCGCGGGCGCGTCGGGCGTGCGGGCCACCCATGCGGCGAACAGCTCACCGAGCGACGGGTGCGGGTGCGCACCGGAGCTCCCGCCTCCGCCGCCTGCGGCGGCGTGGTCGGCCGACGGCGGGTTGGTCGCCGCGGTGGGCTTGTCATGCAGGTCCGTCATGGGGGGATGTCCTTCGGCGCGGGGACGGTGCGGGTGCGCGCGGGCACGGGTTGCTCCCCGGCAGGGCAGGGCCGGGGCGTGCTCACGCCGGAGCTGGGTGTGCTCAGGAGGTGCGGGTGCGGCGGGCGGTGCGGCCCGAGATCTGCACGCGGTCGACGGTGCCGGTGGCGGCGTCGCGGTGGAAGCGTCCGCCGGGCTCGCGGCGACCGGTGGCCGGGTCGACCAGGTCGCACGTCAGGTCGGCGTAGCAGACCAGGGGCAGCGGGAGGTCGCCGTCCACGGACAGCACTGGGGAGCCGTCGACGTCGAGGGTGATGCGGTATTCGAGGGCGCCGTTGCGGTAGGTGCCGACGCACTCGGGCAGGGCGATGGGTTCGCCCCGCTGTGCGGGTGCCGGAGCGGTCGGCACGCGTACACCGGTGAGCCGGGTGAGGTCGTCGGCGAGGTCCTGCCAGAGGGCGGTGGCGCCGCCGGCGTTGCCGGTGAAGGCGACGACCACGCCGCTGTCGGGCTCGGCCCGCAGATGGCAGGAGGTGCCCTGGGCGTTCCCGTCGTGGCCGCACCACCAGCGGCCGTCCTCCTTGAACAGCGCGACGCCCAGGCCCCAGGCGTCCGCGAGGACCCCCGGGTCGGCGCCGGGCACGGGGGTGCGCATGAGCGCCGCGACGGCGGGCGGCAGCACGGCGGACCGGCCTATCAGGGATCTCCCGAGGGCCGCCAGGTCGAGGGCGCTGGCCAGCAGGGCGCCCGCCGGTGCCTCGACGGCGGCGAGGTTCTGCCGGGCCGGGCGCGGCTGTCCGGTCGCGGTGTTCAGCGCGTGGCCGACGGCGGCCTTGCGGGTGGCGGCGGGCTCGCCGAGGTAGGCGGCCGTGGTGCCGAGGGGCTCCAGGAGCAGGGCGCGGACGGCCTCCTTCCAGGTCATGCCGGTGACGGACTCGATGATCCGTCCGGCGGCGATGTAACCGGCGTTGGAGTACGAGAATCCGGCCCCGGGCGCGAACAGCGTGTCCCGGGCGGCACAGACCTCCGCCAGGTAGCGCGAGACGGTCGCCCCGGCGGCGGTGTCCGAGTCGGGTCCGGTGGGCAGCCCGGCGGTGTGGCTGAGCAGGTGACGTATCGTTACCTCAGGTAACGCGCGTAGCTCGGGTATGAACGAGGCCGCGGGGTCGTCGGGCTCCAGATCGCCGTCGTCGGCGAGGAGCATCACGGCGGCGGCGGTGTAGACCTTGGTGACGGATCCCAGGGGCACGGCGGTGTCCGCGGTGAACGGAGTGCCGGTGGAGGCGTCGGTGGTGCCGGTGTGCACGCTGACCACGTCCGTCCCGGTGTCCACGGTCAGGTGGGCACCGGGGACCCGGTGGGCGCGCGCGAGCACGTCGAGACGGTCCTGCAGGGCTTCGCGTAAGCGGGACGGCGACCGCTCGATGATCGTGGCGGCGGTGGTGTACGGCATGACGAGGTGGCTCCCGTTAACAGTGGCTCAGGGCGGGTGGCGCGACGGCCGGCGGGCTCCGGGCCGGACGTGAGGGCGCGGGTGCTTACGGTCTGACGACGTCGACCGGCAGGTGGCGGACGCCGACGAGGACGGCCGGGTTCTGGTACGTGACGTCGCCGTAGGAGGAGACGGAGAGGTCGCGGAAGCGGTCGAGCAGCATCCGCAGCGCGATGCGGGCCTCCAGGCGGGCCAGGGGCGCGCCGAAGCAGAAGTGGATGCCGTGGCCGAAGGTCAGATGGGGGTTCGGGCTGCGGGTCACGTCCAGGACGTCCGGCTTGGTGAAGCGGTCGGGGTCGCGGTTGGCTGCGCCCAGGTGGGCCATCACCAGGGTGTCGGTGGGCAGTTCGTGACCGCCGAGGACCACGGGGCGGGTGACGCGGCGGCCCAGTTCGGGGAAGGGCGGCAGCCAGCGCAGCACTTCCTCGATGGCGTCGGGCAGCCGTCCGGGGTCGGCGCGCAGGGCGGTGAGCGTGCCGGGGTTGCGGTCGAAGGCGACCAGGGCGTTGCCCAGGAGGGCGGTGGTGGTGATGTGCCCGGCCACGAGGAGCAGGGCGACGAACCCGACCATCTCCTGGTCCTCCAGGCGGACTCCGTCGACCTCGGCGGCGATGAGCTTGCTGATGAGGTCATCGCCGGGCTCGGCGCGCCGGCGGCGGATGTGGTCCAGGACGTAGCCGTTCATCTCGCGCACGGTCGGGGCGATGGCTTCGAGGGCGCGCTCCAGGTCGGCCATGTCGGGAGACTCACCGAGCTGGTCGCCGCCGAAGAGGGTGGCCGCCCACTCCTGGAACAGCGGGTGGTCCTCGGTGGGGATGCCGAGGAGTTCGGCGATCACGATGATGGGCAGGGGGTAGGCCAGCGCGTCGACCATGTCGATCCGGTCGTGGTCGGCCACGGCGTCGAGCAGTCGGGCGCACACGGCTTCGATGCGCGGTTCGAGCCCGTGCACCACGCGCGGGGTGAACGCCTGGCTCACCAGGGTGCGGAACTTGCGGTGCTCGGGCGGGTCCATGCCGACGAAGTTGCCCTGCCTGAAGGCTTCGAAGTCCTCCTGGGAGGGGGCGATCGGGGTCATGTCCGAGGAGTACGTCGCCGAGTCGGCGAGCACGGCGGCAACCCCTTCGTGGTTTACGACGTGCCACACCCCCTGCGCCTCGTCGTGGCGGACCGGGCCGGCCTCGCGCAGGGATCGCCACTGTTCGGTCAGCGCGTCGAACAGTAAGTGGTCCTGTGTCGAGGAGCTGTTGGTCGAATTGCTGGTCACTTCTCTCCCTTGGGTGGGGGGATGCGGAGGCACGACGAAAGCAGGGGGTGGGGCGGTCGCTCGGGCTGAGTCGACTCCGGCACGCGGGGCGGGGCCGCCGTGGCCGTGCGCGGGCCGCATGTCCCCGCGCGCGCCGAAGGGCCCCACGCGGTGAACGCGGTGTGCGGGCAGGCCGATGGAGCGTCCGTCACGGAGGGCGGGCAGGCCCTAGTGGCGGGCGGCGGTGTCCTCACCGACCCGCACGCCTGCTCTCCGCCGTCACCGGGGCCGCTTGGCCTGGCTCAACACGTCCGCCCCTTCGCACTTCGGCTTTCCGTCCGCCCTTCGGCGAAGGGCGGCACCTCGTGTGCGAACCAAGCCGACATCACTCATCCCCCAGTGAAACGATCCTCGCGGCTTTTGCGCGAGATTTCCCCTTGCTCGTACGAATCGGTGGCGCGGGCCCGCGAAGACGGGACTCCCAGCTGCGGACGAGAACGTACGCACATCCCATGGATGCGGTCCTGTGCTTTGCACCACGCATATTCAGAGCACCCTCGCCACAGTCTTCACGGTGGGTCACTCGATAGCAACCCCCAGAAGTTGAACGAAGGGTGCTTCCGCCGTCTGTTTTGCGTAACCGTCGAGTAGCTTTCGAACGGTCTCGTTCGAGCCTCAACAATCCAGTACGGACCGCCGCCACGCGTGTGCCCCGCCGCCCCATGGCCAAACACCCAACCATAGAAATCGCCGCCTTCCGTCCACCCGCATCTGGCCAGTAACGCCTTCGACCAGGAACAGCAGCCGAGCCCCGGCCATGAACGACTGCCGCGATGGAAGATGCTGACCGAATTCGCACCCCCACTGCCCACTTGCCCTCCATCCCACGACATGGACCGATCGGGGATGTCCAGTCCCCGGTGGGCCCACCGGACCAGGACGCGGGTGTGGCTGAATTCCATAGGGGGCGCACAGGGGCGCACAGTCACGCATTGTGCGCGGGCTCACGCTTCCGGCAGAAACTTCTCCCCTTCTTCATCTCTGCGGAATTCTCTCCGGTTAACGGCGAATGTCGGGTTAACGGCCAATGCCTTGGCCAATGCTTGAGGTATGCACGTGACGGTGGCCGATCTGTTCTCAATGATCGCGACAGCGTCCTCCCGGGTTTCTGTCAGCGTCCTCCTCCCGTGCTTCGACGGCGTCGCTCTCCCGCAGTCGGCGGCGCAGTTGTTCCAGGCCCCGGCGCGCGTGGCTCTTCACCGTGCCGAGCGGCCAGCCGGTGACGACGGCGATCTGCGGCTGGGTGAGGTCGTCGTAGAAGGCGAGCCTGAGCACGCGCCGCTGGGCGGGTGACAGACGGCTCACCTCGTGGCTGATCAGCACGCGGTCGAGCACGGCCTCCGGGTGCTCGGCGCGCCGGTCCGCGCACGCGGGAGGCACCGTCGCCACGAGCGTGACGAGGTCCGCCCGGCGGGAGCGGGCCGCGAGGGCGTCGGCGATCTTGTGGCGGGTGATCCCGACGAGCCATCCGGGGAACGTGCCTCTGCCGACCGTGTAGGTGGTGCGCGCCCGCCAGGCGGCGAGGAACACCTGCTGGGTGACGTCCTCGGCCTCGCGCGCGTCGCCCAGTGCCCGCCGCCCCCGTGCATGGACCAGCGGCCCCCAGCGGTGGAAGGCGGCGGCGAGGGCGTCCTCCTCGCCGGACACGAAACCGCGGGCGATGTCCTCGTCGCACGGCTGCCCCTCGGCCCCGGCCGCGCCCGACTGCCGCGGCCGGGGCGGCAGTCGGTCGGCCGCGCGCGGTCCCCCTGTGCCGTGGGTGCCGGGCGTCCGCCGGGCGGTGTGGGTGGAGGGCATGGCTGCGGCTCCTTACGCAGGGGGCTGGACCGGCGCGGCGCACGGCCGGGCCGCCCGGGGCTCGGTCCACTCGAAGGGGTGCGACCGGACTCCCATCGTCCGCAGGCCTCGCCGAACGGAGCAACATGCGTCGTTTGTGCGTCGTATGGTGGCCGCGTGGTCGACGCACAGCAGGAGGACCGGGACGGGGACGACGGTGCCGCCGTGACGACCGGGGCCCTCGCACGGCGCCTCGGCGTCTCGCCGACCACCCTGCGCTCCTGGGACCGGCGTTACGGTCTGGGCCCCGCCGTGCGCGCGGACGGCAGGCACCGCAGATGGAGCCGCCAGGACGTCGCGATGGTCGAGGAGATGTGCCGCCTCACCGCCACGGGTGTGCCACCGGCGGAGGCGGCCCGCATCGCCAAGGAACGCGGCCCGTCCGAGCGGGCGGGCGGCACGGCCCCGTCCGCCCCCGTGCGCGGCGACCGTGGCGGGGGCGGGCTGTCGCTCGGGGACGTGCGGCAGGAGTACAGGGGCCTGGCCCGCGCGGCGGTGCGGCTCGACGCGCCGGAGGTGCAGAGCCGACTCAACGCCCTGGTCAGGGGCCACGGCCTGGCCGTCACCTGGGACGAGGTCATGGTGCCGACCCTGCGGGCCGTGGGCCGGAAGTGGGCGTCGTCCGGGGACCGTTACGTAGAGGTCGAGCACCTGCTGTCGTGGCACATCTCGACCACGCTGCGCAGCGTTCCGCTGCTCGTCCCGGCGGGGCCGCCCGTCGATGCCGCCCCGGTGCTGCTGGCCTGCGTACCGGACGAGCAGCACACCCTGCCGCTGGAGGCGCTGCACGCCGCCCTGGGGGAACGGGGCGTGCCCACGCGCATCCTCGGCGCCGCCGTTCCCGTGGAGGCGCTGCTCGCGTCGGTGCGCCGCGTCGGACCGGTGGCCGTGGTGCTGTGGTCGCAGGCGCGCTCCACGGCCAGCGTCCCGCTCGCCCAGCACCTCACCGCCATGGAGTGGGGCGTGAAGGGGGCGCGGCGCAGCCCGGCGGTCCTGACCGCGGGCCCCGGCTGGGCGGGCAGGACCGTGCCGGGGCTCGTGCGCTGCCACGGCCTGGGGGACGCGACGTCGACGCTCAGCGCCCTGTACGGCGACCTCCTGGGCCCAGCGGCTCCCGGAGAGCCCGCGGCCGACGGCTGACCGCCGTCCCGGCCGCGGGATCACCCTGCCCGACCACGGGGATCACCGTGCCCGGCGGCTGCGGGGAACACCGTGCGTGCCGCCCGCACGCTCCTCACTTCTTCGGCATCAGGACGGTGTCGATGATGTACACGTTCGCGTTGGCGGTCCGTACGTTGCCGCACACGACGTCGGCAGAGCCGTTGACCTTGTACGACTCACCCGATCCCGAGGTGCGGACCGTGCCCTTCTCCAGGGTCGGGAAGGAGCCGTCCGCGAGGTCCGAGGGGGCGAGCCGCTTCCCCACGACGTGGTAGGTCAGGATGCTGGTCAGCTGTGCCTTGTCGTTGAGGACCTTGTCCAGGTCCTCCTTGGGGATCTTCGCGAACGCGTCGTTGGTGGGCGCGAAGACCGTGATGTCCTTCGCGTTGTTGAGCGTGTCGCCGAGTCCGGCCTTCTTCACCGCGGTGACCAGGGTCGACAGGGCCGGGTTGTGCGAGGCGGCCGTGGCGACCGGGTCCTTGGCCATGCCGTCGAAGCTGCCCGCGCCGTCCTTGGGAACCGAGGCGCAGGCGGGGCCGAACGGCTCGTCCGCGCTCTTCGTGCCCTCGGCGGAGGCGTCCTTGCTCGCGTCGTCCCGCGCGGCGGTGGACTTCTTGTCGGAGGCGCTGTCCTTGCCGCCGCCGTCGTCCGAGCAGGCGGAGAGGGACAGCGGCAGAACGGCCGCCGCGGCCAGGGCCAGTGCGACACGGCGGATACGGAAGGTGCTGCTCATCATCTGCTCCTCGATGGGGGACCTGCGGAAGCGGAACCTCTGGTGTGCTCCGCACGCCGGTGATTCGAAGCTGTGGCCCTTCCGGCTTGGCGATTCACCCGAGGAGATCAATGCGTTCCGGATCCGTGCAGGTCAGCGGGGAGCCGTCACCGGAATTCGGGTGGCGCGGCGCGGTGTACTCCGCCCGTGGCACGGCACCAATCCGCCCCTGGGAGCGGCTACGGATGTCCCGTATGAGCGATGAACTGATAACCTCCGGGCACCGATCGGCTCTCGGGCGGGGCGCCTTGGGGGCGTTGAGCGGCCTCCTGTCGGGTTACACGGCCCTGGCCGTGGCCGAGCTGGTGTCGGCGGCCGTGCGCCCCGAGGCCGGGCCCGTGGTCGCTGTCGGCGGCGCGGCCGTCGACCGGACCCCGGCGTCCCTCAAGACGTGGGCGATCCGCTCCTTCGGCACGAACGACAAGCTCGTCCTGCAGCTGGGCATCCTCGGCGTCCTGGCCCTGTTCGCCCTCGTCCTGGGGGCCTTGGCCGCCCGGTACCGGCGGGTCGGCTCCGCGGGCGTCGTCCTCTTCGGAGCCGTCGGGGCGCTCGCCGCCACCAGCCGTCCGGACTCCGTGGGCGCGGAGGACGCGCTTCCTTCCGTCGTGGGCGCCGTGGTCGGCGCGGCGCTGCTGTACTGGCTCGTCGGGCAGCTTCGGCCCGCGCCGCGCGCCGCCGGGTCCGGGGGTCCCGGCTTGGACCGTCGCCGGTTCCTCGTCGCCGCCACGGCCGCGGCCGCCGCGTCGACGGGTGCCGGGCTGCTCGGCCGCGCGCTGCACGGTGCGGGCGCCGAGCGGGCGGTGAAGGCCCGCGACCGCGTCACCCTGCCGCCGCCGTCCTCGCCCGCCGCCCCGGTGCCCCGGGGAGCGGCGCTGCGCGTGCCGGGCATCAGCCCGTTCACCACACCCAACGCGGACTTCTACCGGGTGGACACCGCCCTCGTCGTGCCCAAGGTCGTGCCGTCGTCCTGGAGCCTGCGCATCCACGGCAAGGGCGTCACCCGCGAACTGCGGCTCTCCTACGACGACTTGCTACGCATGCCCCTCATCGAGCGCGACATCACCCTCACCTGCGTCTCGAACGAGGTCGGCGGCCCCTACGCGGGGACCGCGCGCTGGCTCGGCGTACCGCTGGCAGAACTCCTCACCCGATGCGGCGTCGAGCCGCCGTCCCGGGGCGGGCCCGCCGACCAGCTGGTCGCCCGCTCGGTCGACGGGATGACCCTCGGCACACCCGTGGAAGACGTGCTGGACGGCCGCGACGCGCTGCTCGCGCTCGGCATGAACGGCGAACCGCTGCCCTTCGCCCACGGCTTTCCGGTCCGCATGGTCGTGCCCGGCCTCTACGGGTACGTGTCCGCCTGCAAGTGGATCGAGGACATCGAACTCACCACCTTCGACGCCTACGACACGTACTGGGTCGAGCGGGACTGGGCCCAGCGGGCCCCCGTCAAGACCCAGTCCCGCATCGACACCCCCCGGCCCTTCGCCCGCCCCGAGCCCGGCACGGTCGTGATCGCCGGTGTGGCGTGGGCCCAGCACCGCGGCATCGACGAGGTCGAGGTCCGTGTCGACGACGGCCCCTGGCGCCGGGCCGACCTCGCCGCGGAGGACACCCGGGACACCTGGCGCCAGTGGTCCCTCCCGTGGAACGCCACGTCCGGCAGCCACACCCTGACCGTGCGCGCCACCGACCGCACCGGCACCCCGCAGACGGAGGAGCGCACCCGCACCATCCCCGACGGTGCGAGCGGCTGGCACTCCGTCCTCGTCACCGTCCGCTGACGCCTGCCGGGGCGGTCAGGCGGGGAAGCGCACCAGGGCCACGGGCGGTGCGGTCGGCTCGGGCGAACCGCCCGCGGGCTCCAGCGTGATGCCCATGCCGGTGGCCCGGCCGACCGGGCCCGTCAGCAGGAGCGCCGCGGTCGTGCGGTCGGGGTCCATGAGTCCGGCGGGGCGCATGGACCCCTTGTCGTCGAACCACAGCTGGTAGACCTTGCCGCGCGGCGGCCTCGCCATGCCGGACGCCAGGAGCGCGGCCCGGTCGCGGCTGCTGGAGACGACCACCGTCGCCCTCGCCCCGCCGGGGAGCTTCCCGGTGCGCGCCCGCGCGTCGGGCGCCGCCAGCAGGGCGGCCAGGTCCTCGGACCGCGCCTCGGCCCGGCGGGCCGTCTCGCGCGCCTCGTCGGCCTGCCGGTGCTGCCAGACGGCGGTGCCGCCAAGACCGGCGGCCGCGGCGAGGCAGGCGGCCAGGGCCCACCGGGACGCGCGGCGGGCCCGGTGCCACGCGGTACCGGACTGCGGTACCGGCCGCGGCCGCGGTGCTTCCTGGCGGACTGTGGTGAGGCGCCGCAGCACCTCGTCCTTCAGCGCGCTGCGGGGGGCGACGGCCGCCGCGAGGCCGAGCCGAGCCGCGGCGGCCGTCAGTTCCCGCGCCTCTTGGGCGCAGGACGGGCACCGGACCAGGTGCTCCTCGAACGCACGGCGCTCGTCGTCGTCCAAGGCGTCGGTGGCGTAGGCGCCGGTGAGCGTGTGCGGGTCCGCGCCGATGGTCATGCGTTCGCTCCCAGGCAGTCGCGCAGCCGGATGAGTCCGTCGCGCAGGCGGGTCTTGACGGTGCCCAGGGGCAGCGAGAGGAGTTCGGCGACCTGCCGGTAGGTCAGGCCGCGGTAGTAGGCGAGCGTCACGGACTGCCGTTGGACCTCGGTGAGCGTGCGCAGGCACCGGCGGACCTGCTCGCGCTCCAGGCGGGTCTCGACCTGCTCGCTGACCTCGTCGTAGTCCGGGGTGTGCGTGAGCAGCGCCGCCTTGTGCTCGCGGGCGGTGGCGGCCTCCACGGAGCGGACGCGGTCGACCGCGCGGCGGTGCGCGAGGGTCAGGACCCAGTTCATGGCCGTGCCCCGGTCCTGCCGGTAGCGCGGCGCGGTGCGCCACACCTCCACCAGGACCTCCTGGGTGACTTCCTCGGACTGCGCGTGGTCGCGCAGCACGCTGCGCACCACCCCGAGGACGGCGGCGGCCACCGCGTCGTACAGGGACGAGAACGCCTGCTGGTCGCCGCGGGCCACCCGGGCCATCAGCTCCTGGAGGTCGGGCCCCGGCGCCGCCCGGGACCCGATGTGCACGACTTCCTTCACGCGACGGCCTCCCGGAGAGCGGTGGATGTTGTTCCGTATTCCGGAGCCGACGGCCTGACGGATTGGCCCGACGCACGTTTTTTTCGCGGCACCGCCCGATCGGCCCGGGCCGATCGGGCGGTGCCCCGGTCACCCGCGCAGGCCCCTGTGCCGGGCGCATCCGTCCGGCACGTTCGCACCGTAGAAGTAATGACGGACGCCACGGCGACGACGGATGACGAGCGGGCGAGCGGCGGGAGCCACGATGAGTGACGACGACACCACCCCGACCGGGCGGCGGGCGGGCGCTGGTCGCACGTGCCTGGTGACCGGCGCGAGCGGCTACATCGGGGGCCGGTTGGTCCCGGAGCTCCTCGACGCGGGCCACCGGGTGCGCTGTCTGGCCCGTACTCCGGAGAAGCTGCGGGACCATCCGTGGGCCGGGCGGGCCGAGGTGGTCCGGGGAGACGTCACGGACCCCGCAGCGGTCGCGCGCGCCCTGAGCGGCGTGGACGTCGCCTACTACTTGGTGCACTCCCTCGGCACCGGGCGGGACTTCGAGGAGACCGACCGGCGGGCGGCCCGCGTGTTCGGGGAGCAGGCCCGCCGGGCCGGTGTCGGCCGGATCGTCTACCTGGGCGGCCTCACCCCCGACACGGTGCCCGAGCGGGAGCTGTCGCCGCATCTGCGCTCCCGAGCGGAGGTCGGCCGCATCCTGCTCGACTCGGGGGTGCCGACGGCCGTGCTGCGCGCCGCCGTGATCATCGGCTCCGGGTCGGCCAGCTTCGAGATGCTGCGCTACCTCTCGGAACGGTTGCCCGTGATGGTCACCCCGCGCTGGGTGCACACCCGGATCCAGCCGATCGCCGTGCGCGACGTCCTGCGTCTCCTGGTCGGCTCCACGGGGCTGCCCCCGGACGTGAACCGCGCCTTCGACGTCGGCGGCCCCGAGGTCCTCACGTACCTCGACATGATGCGCCGTTACGCCGCCGTCGCCGGTCTCCCGCGGCGGCTGATCCTGCCCGTCCCCGTCCTCACCCCCGGTCTGTCCAGCCACTGGGTGGGCCTGGTGACACCGGTGCCGACCCGGATCGCCCGCCCGTTGACGGAGTCGCTGCGGTACGAGGTGGTGTGCGGCGAGAACGACATCGCGCGGTACGTGCCCGCCCCGCCGGGCTCTCCCCTCGGCTTCGACCGTGCCGTGGCCCTCGCCCTGCAACGCGTCCGCGAGGCCGAGGTCACCACCCGCTGGTCGTCGGCCGCCGTGCCCGGCGCGCCCAGCGACCCGCTCCCCACCGACCCCGACTGGGCGGGCGGCAGCCTCTACACCGACGTACGCGAACGGGCGACCGAGGTCGCGCCGGAGGCGCTGTGGAGCGTGGTCGAGGGCATCGGCGGGGAGAACGGCTGGTACTCCTTCCCACTCGCGTGGGCGGTGCGCGGCTGGCTCGACCGGCTGGTCGGCGGCGTCGGCCTGCGCCGGGGCCGGCGTGACGCGCACCGGCTCAGGGTGGGCGACTCGCTGGACTTCTGGCGGGTGGAGGAGATCGAGCGCGGCCGACTCCTTCGGCTGCGCGCCGAGATGCGCCTGCCGGGCCTCGCCTGGCTGGAGATGCGGGTGGACGACGACGGGGCCGGGGGCGTGCGCTACCGGCAGCGGGCGCTGTTCCACCCGCACGGCCTCCTCGGTCAGCTGTACTGGTGGAGCGTCTCGCCCTTCCACGCGGTGGTCTTCGGCGGCATGGCCCGCAACATCGTCCGCGCGGCCGAGCGGGCGGCTCCTCCGGCGTCCGGGCACGACGGCACTGACCGGACACGACACCCCCCGCATCCGGGCAGCGGTTTCCGGCCGAAGCCTTGAGTGGTCCGGAGCCCTGGGTGTCCGGCTCCTGAGGGCCCGTAGCCGCTCCCCGCCCACCGAAAGAAGCTGACACGCATGCACGTCTCGGTCGTCCTGTTCACCTCCGACCTGCGCCTGACCGACCATCCACCGCTGCGGGCGGCCCTGGACGCGGCGGACGCCGTGGTGCCGCTCTTCGTACGGGACAGCGCCGTGGACGCGACCGGGTTCGCGGCGCCCAACCGCGCCGCGTTCCTCGACGGCTGTCTGGCCGATCTGGACGCCGCGCTGCGTGACCGGGGCGGGCGGCTCGTGGTGCGCTCCGGCGATCTGGTGGAGCAGGTGTGCCGGGTGGTGACCGAGGCGGACGCCGACGAGGTGCACATGTCGGCGGGGCACACCCGGTTCGCCGCGCGGCGGGAGGAGCGGCTGCGCTCGGCCCTGGAGACCGCGGGCCGTCGGCTTTTCGTGCACGACGCGGTCACCGTCGCCGTGCCGCCGGGCACGGTGACCCCCGCCGCGTCCGACCACTTCGCCGTGTTCACCCCGTACTACCGGCAGTGGGCGCAGGTGCCGCTGCGGCCGGTCGTCGGCACCCCGCGCGGGGTGTCCGTACCCGACGAGGTGAGGGGAGAGAAGGTCGGCGCGCGCGACGCGAGTTCCGAGGTGTCGCCGGCGCTGCCGCCCGCCGGGGAGAGCGAGGCCCGCAAACGGGTGAGCGCGTACTGGCGCCGCGGACTGGCCACTTACGAGGACGCCCACGACGACCTGGCGGCCGACGCCACCTCGCGCTTCTCGCCCCATCTGCACTTCGGCACCTTGTCCCCGGTGGAGCTCGTGCGGCGCGCGCACCGCCACGGCGGTCCGGGCGCGCAGGCCTTCGTGCGGCAGCTGGCCTGGCGCGACTTCCACCGCCAGGTCCTCGCCGCACGGCCGGACGCCGCCCACGCCGACTACCGCACCCAGCACGACCGCTGGCGTACGGAGCGCACCGCCGCCGACGACATCGCCGCCTGGCGCGAGGGCCGCACGGGCTACCCGCTCATCGACGCGGGGATGCGGCAACTGCGCCACGAGGGCTGGATGCACAACCGGGCGCGGCTGCTCACCGCGAGCTTCCTGACCAAGACCCTCTACGTCGACTGGCGGGTGGGAGCCGAGCACTTCCTGCACTGGCTGGTGGACGGCGACGTGCCCAACAACCAGCTCAACTGGCAGTGGATGGCGGGCACCGGCACCGACACCCGTCCCAACCGGGTCCTCAACCCGGTCACCCAGGCCAAGAAGTACGACCCGGACGGCACGTACGTACGGCGCTGGGTGCCGGAACTCTCCGGTATCGAAGCCCCGTCGGTGCACGAGCCGTGGAAACTGCCCGGCCTGGACCGCGCGGCCCTCGACTACCCCGACCCGATCGTCGAGCTCTCGTACGGGCTCGACCGCTTCCGGCAGGCGCGCGGCAAGCGGCCGTAGCGGCCGCGCACCTCCTGCCCCGGCGCCCGACCGCTGAAGGGCGTCGCGGTCACCGCAGTCGGCGCGGGGCGTGGGCACGGACCTCGAAGTGGATCTCGGCGCGGAGCGCCCGGGGCGCCGCGGCCGCCCGTGCCTCGGCGATGGCGCCGCGGGTGAGCCGCTGGAGGACGGCCTGCGGTGCGGCGCCCGGCGCGAGCGTCACGGTGACGTGGGCCCGCAGGTGCCGCGGGTGGCCGAGGAGGCGCACCCGGGCCCGGTCGACACCGGGCGTGGACCGGGCCCGGTCGGAGACCGCCGCGGCGAGGGCCGGACCGGAGAGGGTGATGTCACCGTGCCGCGCGTGCCCCGGGTCTCCGAGGGGCAGGTGCCGCAGTCGGCCCGCCCGCACTTCGTACGCCGTCCAGGCCGCCGTCGCGAGCACCCCGAGCGTGAGCGCGGCGATCACGGCGGCGGCCCACCAGCCGTGTGCCCGCCACCGGTCCAGGGCCGCGCCGTCCAGCCACACCCGGTCGGGGTCCAGGCGGGGCAGGGCTTCGGGCAGCCGCCGTCGCACGGCGTCGGTCGTCGAGGCGAGGGCCGCGCCACCGAGCGCGGCCAGGGCCCCGGTCACCAGGAGAACCGCCCTGTTGGCGGCGGAGCGCAGGCCGCTCATTCCGGCGCCCCTACATCGGCCGCGGCGCCCGGCCCCGGCCGCAGGCGCACGCGCAGCCGTGGGGGCCGAGCGAGGCCGCACCCGGTCAGGGCGTCCTCCGCCGCGCGCGTCACCGCTTCCACGGCACCGCGCCGGTCGCCGAAGGCCAGCTCCGCGCACACCCGGACCCGACGGCGGCCGACGCGCGCCCGGACCCGGGTGACCCCGGGCAGCGCGGCGACGGAATCCCGCAGCAGTACGGCGACCGCGCCCCGAGGGAGATCGGCGTGCGTGTGCGCGTCGGGCGGCGTCATCGGCAGGCTCGCGCGGCGGCCCGGGGTCAGGGCCAGCACGACCATCCACAGGCCGAGCAGGACGGTCCCGGCCGCCGCGAGGCCGGTGACCGTGCCGCCGTCGGGCCCGTGCGCCGACAGCCACGCGACCAGCCGGACCCGCCACGCGGCGGGGGCGCGCCCGGCCGCGTGCACGGCCACCACGTCGTACAGGAGCACCGCGCACCCGGACGCGACCGCCAGTGCGCCCAGGGCGACGGGCAGGCGGCGCGGGGACCAGGGCCGCCGGGCCCGGCGCGCGGGGTGCGGGCCCGGCCCGGCCGGGGACACGGGCGGGGACGCGGAGGGGACTCCCGGCGGGCCGCCCGGCTCCTCGGAGCCCCTCGCGGGCCGGTCCAGGGCCCGTACGCGCACGCTGACGGGCGGCACGGCCAGGCCCGTGAGTGCGGCGGTGCGCGCGGTGACGTGGTGCTGCACCGCCAGGGCCGCGGCGTCGAGGCCGCTCGGGTACGGCAGCGCCACGGTGACGCCGACGCGGGCGTTCGCGCCCCGCACGGCCGCCGACCCGCCGTCGGCGCGGACACCGCCGGGGAGCGGTGTCTCCGTCGCGGCGCGCTGCGCGACACGGCGGACCGCCCGGTCGGCAATGGTCGTCGTGCCGCGCGCCGTGGCGGGCGTACGGGACGCCGAGGGGCGCGGCGGCGCGGTCACCGGCGCTCCGAGCCGCGACCGGTGAGGAACTCGTGCAGACCGACGCCGTCGTCCACCAGCCGCCCCACCACGAAGCCCACCGCGCCGAGCGCGGCCACCAGCAGGAAGGCGCCGAAGCCGCCGAACCAGCCGGCGAATCCCAGGGCCATGCCCACGATCAAACCCACCAGGGCTGTACTCACGCTTCACCTCATGTCAGGGGCAGGACGTCACGGCCGACGGGCGCACGGACCCTCACTCCACGCGGGCCGGGCCGTTGTCGGTGTTGTCGTCCTCGGGCAGGTGCACGTCGTTGACGGCGACGTTGACCTCGACGACCTCCAGGCCGGTGATGCGCTCCACGGCGGCGATGACGTTCTCGCGGACGTCGTGGGCGACGTCGGTGATCGGCACGCCGTACTCGACGACG
>NZ_JALDMY010000002.1:0-2079 GCF_022698285.1 Streptomyces sp. AN091965
CAGCGTCTCGTCGCCCATCTCGAAGTACTGGCTCACCTGGGGCCTTTCGGATCGGGTGGCAGGCAGCGGGATCAACGGCCAAGATCGTACGACGTACCGCGACCCAGCGTGATCAAACCTCGGAACTTCGCCCCGGAAAGCCAAGTTCTCACGACCAAGCCGTCACTGTCTGTAGTGAGCGGTCGTTCTCGCTGCGAGGAGTCGGTCGGCGAGCGTGGGGGTGCGCACCCCGCGCCGGAACTCCTCGCGCCTGTCCGGAATGTGCGGGTGCCGTTCGCCGCGTCAGTAGCATTTCCCGGTAGCTGTACGAGGACGCGCCGTTACCGGGCACGGGGGACTGGAGGACTGGTGGACGCGCGGAACACACGAGCCGACGTCATCGCGTCGGGGCACGGGCACGCGGTCGCGTCGCAGTCGACGCGTCAGCTGCGAGCCACCGGGATCGGGGCGGTGGCCGTCCTGCTGTGGGCGTCGCTGGCCCTGGTCACCACGCTGACCGGGCGGATCCCGCCGTTCCAGCTCACCGCCATGGCCTTCCTGGTCGGCGGACTCCTCGGGCTGCCCCGGGCCGTCCGCGGCGGCGCCGGGCTCGCCCGCGGGCTGCCCGGCGGCGCCTGGGCACTCGGCATCGGTGGCCTGTTCGGCTACCACTTCTTCTACTTCCTGGCCCTGCGCAACGCCCCGGCGGTCGACGCGGGACTCATCGCCTATCTGTGGCCGCTGCTCATCGTCGTGTTCTCCGCGGCCCTGCCCGGTGAGCGGCTGCGCTGGTGGCACACGGCGGGCGCGGTGCTCGGGCTCGGCGGCACCTTCCTGCTCGTCACCGGCGGCGAGGGAGTGCACCTACGGGGTGAGTACCTGCTCGGGTACACCGCGGCCGCCGTCTGCGCGGTGGTGTGGTCGGCGTACTCGGTCGCCAACCGCCGGTATCCGCAGGTCCCCACGGACATGGTCGCCTTCTTCTGCCTGGCCACGGCGGCCCTCGCGGCCGTCTGCCACCTGGTGTTCGAGGACACGGTCCGGCCCGACGGATGGCAGTGGCTCGCCGTGCTCGCCCTGGGCCTCGGCCCGGTCGGCGGCGCCTTCTACGTCTGGGACCACGGCACCAAGCACGGCGACATCCAACTCCTCGGCACCTTCTCCTACTTCGCTCCGCTGCTGTCCACCGCCCTCCTCGTCGCCACCGGCCGCGCGGACGCGAGCTGGCCCGTCGCCGCCGCCAGCGTGCTGATCGCCGGTGGTGCCACACTGGCCTCGGCGGACGCCGTGCGGGCGGCGCGCAGGCGGGGCCGTGCCGGGCCCAGCCGCCCGCGAAGGGGCTGAGCCCGGCCGGGTCAGGCGTCCACCGGCCAGGTGCCCCGGCGGACCATCTCCACGACCTTGTCGGCGCCGTTGGCCCGGACGAGCAGCTCCAGACGCGCGCGCTCGATGTCCTCCGCGCTCCACTTGTCGGTGGCCATGGTCCCCTTCTCGTGCGACCAGCCGTTGTCGTAGTGGCGTACGACGTAGTCCTTCTGGAAGTCCCACATCTTCGTGCCCGGCAGCGGAGTGACGATGAAGGGGTTGGCGTACGCCATGCCGTGGCCCATGAGCGTGACCGCGTAGTCGATGGTCTTCTCGATCTGCTCCAGCGACTCGATGTACGGCTCGTCCCCGGGCCGCTCGGGCGGGTTGACGAACCCGAGCATGAAGCCGCCGGTGACCTGGATGCCGTACTCGGTGAACATCTCCACGATTTCCCCGGTGGCCTTCTGGAAGGCGTTGAGCCGGGGCTTGCCCGACTCGACGAGGCTGTCCTCGTTGGCGCTCTCCACCGCGAGGTAGACGCTGTAGCAGCCGCCGTCGGCCATGGCCTTGATCAGGTCCCGGCAGGTGAGCCCGGCCCGCATCGCCGCGAGGACGTTGCGGAAGTTGGGGTTGCGCCGCTCGGCCTCGTCCATGCCGTCCGCGAACTCGGCGCCCAGGTGCAGCAGTACGAGGTTGAACAGGCTCAGGCCGCCCTCCTCGACCCACGGCAGGTCGTGCTTGCGCAACAGCTTGAAGGTCTCCATCGCGTACAGCGGGTCGTGCAGCAAGTGG
>NZ_JALDMY010000003.1:0-50510 GCF_022698285.1 Streptomyces sp. AN091965
CCAGCCAGCAACCACCCACACCCACCAGCCCGCCAGATCCCCCCACACCCGCCCAACAGCCCCCGCCCACCAGCCCACAAGGCCCCGGCCCCTGCGAAGCCGCCTCGCGGACACCGCCACCAACCCCGGACACAGAGAGCAGCGGCCCGAGACGAACTGCCGCCACCACCGGACGGATTCCACCGCACGCCCCCTCCCGCCAACACAGGAGACAAAGCAAACACCGACCGCAGACAGCGAGAGCACACACCGGCCGCAGCAACCCAGCACACCCAACGCCCCCGAGCGGCCAGGGCCAACGACCGGCCGAGCACCGGGGACAGCAGCAGTACGCCGGCTTGCGGGCACCGCCCCGGGCAGCCGCACGCCCCCCACGGCGAGAGGGCACCCAGCCCCGCCTCACGCACGGGCCAACAGCACAGCCAGCACCACAGCGTGGGCCACCACAAGCCCCTCCCGAGGGCCGCGAATTCCCGGACAGGCCCCACCCGCCAGCCCGGCCCCCGGCCTGGCCCGAAGACACCTCCAGTCCCCCCAGGCCACCCCTATGTCCAGCCCGCAGCCGGACCCGGCAACAACATCCCCCACGCTCCGCGCCCGCCCACCCGGCTTTCGGGTACAGCATCAGCAGCAGTGCCGGGATCGCCGCCCGCCCGCACCACACCACAGACCTGCGGGCGGCACACCGGCGTCCGCCGCCGGTCAGCCCCCCCACGGCGCTCTGCCTTGCCGGTCAGGCCGTTCAACGCGCTCTACCTCGTCATCGGCCGCACCGGGACACGAGGACCTTCTGGGCAGGGGCCGCAGACGGGCGACCCGGCTGCACGCCCCCCAAGGCATTCGCTGTCATACCGGTGTTGACCGCTTGTTGAGCGGCGGACGGTCTACTGCGTGCACCCATCCACATTTCCGAGACCCGGGAGGACTCTCATGATCAAGCACGTGGCAACAGGCGTGGCAGCGGCCGCCCTGTGCGCCCTGGGCGCCAGCACAGCCCTCGCCGACACCGGCACCCACCACACCGCGCGCCCGGCCGCTCCCCTCCCCGCACCCCCGGCAGTCGCGTCCGCACACGGCCTTGCCACCGACTCCGCCCTCACCCTCCACGCGGGTGAAAACCGCCTGGACACCCACCGCGTGACCGCCTCCAGCTGGCTCGACAAGCCCCGCCCCGGCGAGATGTAACCCACCCCTCACGCACATGCCCCGCCGGACCCATCCCCTCGGCGGGGCACGCGCCCCCCCCTGCCGGCCGACAACACATCCCCCGCGCGGACAGCAGAACCACGCCCGCCAGCGAACCGCAGGGCCACAGCGCCAGGGCGGGCCGCAGCGCAGTACCCAAGAGGCACGCACCGCTTACGGACCCCCGCCTGCACCAGCAGCTGGCCCCGGCACCCCAGCCCGACCGGCACCGGCACCGGCACCGAAGGACCCGCCGGTACCGACAAGTTCAGCCCCCGCCCCCGGCATCCGTCATGACCTGCCTACGCGTCCCGCAACCCCGCTCGCCACGCCCCGCCCTCCGCGCGATCCCGGCACAGGAGCGTGCGCGGGCCCACAGCCCGCCCGCGCACATCACACCCGGGCCGCCCGCGGCCGGGCCAAAGGAAGAACGGCCAGCCCGCAGCAGACCGGCGAAGGCACGCATGACACGACAGCACACTCCCGCCCACCACACCCACACCCACACCCACGGCGCACACCGTCGGCGCACACCTCGGCAGGGCAGGCACCGGACACCCGGCCCCGTCCGCGCTCACCCCGCTCCTGCCTGCCCGCCGGCCAGGAACGGCCGCAACAGCGCGAGCAGAGCACGGGGGCGGTGCAACGGGATGATGTGGCCGCAGTCCTCGATGAGGTGCCCGCTCAGATCGTCGGTGACGGGGCGGAGTTGGTGTTCCAGCGCCCTGCCGACCGGCCGGGCGCCGATCGCCATGGTGGGCACCCTCAGGCGGGTTGCGGCCAGAGCCTGCTCGATCTGCACCGCGCTCTGCGGCAGCGCCCGATAGTAGCAGAACGCGCGGCTCAGCGCCTGACGGCCGGTATAGGCGCGCACGAACGCATCCCGCACCGCAGGACGCACCCCCTCACCAAGCGTGCCGGTATGCAGGAACCAGCCCACATAGGCAGCCTCCCGGCCCTCCAGCACAGTCTCGGCCAGGCCAGAGGCAGCACAGTGGAAACCGAACCACCACGGCGGCCCCCCGGCCAGGAAGTCCCCCGCCCCGGGCAGCGTGCCCAGCACAGACTCCATGACCACCAGACGCCGGACAAGCCCGGGACGGCGCAGCGCCAGAAGGACAGCCGGCGCGACCCCCGCATCGATACCCACCACCGCCGCGGACGGCACACCCAGCGCGGCAAGAAGCCCCGCGGCGTCCTCGGCCAGGGTCCCCGCATCGAACCCCGAGGAGACCGGGCTGCTCGCACCCAGGCCGCGCAGGTCCGGCGCGATGACACGGTACCGGCCCGACAGGCCGGCCATGACCTCCCGCCACACCTCCCAGGTATGCGGAAAGCCATGCAGCAGCAGCACCGCCGGACCGGATCCGGACAGAGCCACGTTCAGTTCGACACCGTTGACGGAAACACGCCGCAGCTCAGGCATGGAGACACTCCAGAACAAGGTGAACAAGGGTGACCAGGTCACGCTAGGGAACTATCCTGGGCCGCCCAAGACGGCACTTCCCCTACAGGTGGTGAGCCCCAGGTGACCACACCAAGACCCAGCGGACCCGGCCCGCGGCCCGGCGAACGGGGAGATGTGCTGGACCCGCTGTGCCCCACCCGCCAGCTGCTCGACCGCATCGGCACCAAGTGGACATCGATGACCGTCAAAGTACTGGCCCAACAGGCACCCGGTGAGCTGCGCTTCGCCGAACTGCGCCGCCGCATCCCCGGCATCTCCCAGAAGATGCTGTCCCACACCCTGCACAGCCTGGTCCGCGACGGCCTGGCCGCACGCCGCGTAGAACCCACCGTGCCGCCCGCCGTCCACTACCAGCTCACCGCACTCGGCCTGTCCCTCGAAAAACCACTCTCCGCCCTGCGGACCTGGGCCGAAACCCACATGCCACAGATCGACCACAACAACCATCTCGCCGACAACCCACCCCCCGGCTAAAACACCCACCCCACACCCCACACCACCACCCGCTGACCACCACCCATTGACCGCTGCTCCACGAACGCCCCACCCCGCAGCGGACCGCTGACCCGCCCCACCGCACACCTCGATGCCGTCCCGCAACCGGGGAGATGATTGGCGCGCCGGCCGGGCACGGTCGGGGTGATCACAGCGGAAGATCCGAAATGGACCGAGCCGTCCTTCCGGGCCGACCAAGCCACCGTTCACCAAGCCGACGGCGCTGGCATGGCACCGAGGCGGCGACGTCCAGCACGGCCACCCCTGGCAACGGCCGCCGGAGACCCGGGCGTTGCTGGCGGCGACATACCGGCGCACGGACCTGACGTCGCGGCAGGCGGCGCCGATATCCCGGGGACTTGATAAGTCTGCAGGACCGCACCCTCGATCACCTGGCGCCCCCGCCGACCATCACTGCGGCCCGCCAACCGCGCAAGGACACCGCCTCCATCGCTGACGACACCCTCACACCCGCCCACGACCGCAGCACCCCCGCCCCCGGCAAGAACTACCGGTACCCGACGAACCCGCAGGTCATCACCGCCGCCAACAGCCGCCCGGCCGCGGTGATCGGCCGTCCGCCGCCCGGCAGCCGCAACGACTGCCGGGCATTCACACAGCCCGGCGCCAATCAGGCCTGCCACAGACCACCAACCAGCGCCGACGGCAGCCACCAAGACACCGGCCCACCCATCACGCACCGCAAACGGCAAGACCAGACACACCTGGAGCCCACACAACCTCGCCCTCACCGGATAACCCACACCCCATACGGAACAACCTCTAAAGGCTGTTGCAGAAGGCTGTGAACTGGGGTTTTCTCCTGTATGGGTGGGGTGCTGCGGGCTGAGTTGCTGTGGGTGGAGACGTTCACCGGGCTGCGGTTTGGTACGTTCCAGCGGCTGCTGAAGGTGGTGCGCGAGCGGGACGGCAACGGCACCATGAGGGGGCGGCCGTGGTGTCTGCCGCTGGCCGAGCGGGTGCTGCTGGTGGCGGTGTACTACCGCACGAACCTGACCATGCGGCAGCTGGCGCCGCTGTTCGGGGTCTCGCCGGCCACCGTGTGCCGGGTGATCCAGAAACTGGGGCCGCTGCTGACGCTGGAGCCTGTGACGCCTCCGGCCGACGCCATGGAGCGGTTGTGGATCGTGGATGGCACCTTGGTCCCGGTCCGGGACCGCACCGTTGCCGCCTCCTCACGCAACTACCGTTTCTCGGCGAACGAGCAGGTCATCATCGATGCCGACACACGCCTGGTGGCGGCCACCGCCCGGCCGGCCCCGGGCAACAAGGCCGACGCCCACGTCTGGCGGGAACTCCGGCCTGGCCCAGCACTGCGAAGGCGTCACCGTGCTGGGGGACGGCGCGCACTTCAACACCGGCCTGGTAGTACCGCACCGCAAACCAGCGGCGGGCCCTGCTGCCCGGCGAGCAAGCGGACAACGCAGAGCACCGACGCGTGCGGGCCCGGGTGGAGCACACCCTCGCCGCGCTGAAGAACTACAAGATCCTGCGCGACTGCCAGCAGCGCGGCGATGGCCTCCACCACGCTGTCCGCGCCGTCGCCCACATGCACAACCTCGCCTTGGCATCAGAAGCAGCCTTGAACCAGGCCCTGACCTGCCCAAACACGGCCTTCTGCAACAGCCTTTAGAGCCGGTGGCGCATTCAGCAAGGACAGCCACAAGCAGCAGCACGCGCCAACGACAGCTACAAACAGCAGCACGCCGTCAAGTGCGGGGGCCAGCCACCTCAAACGCCACCGGGCTGCAGCCACGCGGTATGACACACCCGCCACCCGCGACGAGACGGCCCTACTAGCCGCCGCCCTCAACCAGTGGCCACGACCGGCACTTTCACCCCAGACCCCAGACCCCGGCACCCCGCCAGGCAGCCAGCCCCGCACCCGCCCGCGCACCACCCGCGGCACCCCCCAGCCGGACACCGACAGCCGACCCGAGACACAGGACGAAGGACGGAAAGCGGAGGACGGAGGGCGGGGACGGAGGACGGCGGCGGGGGCAAGGGCGGGAAGCAGCCAACCGCCCCCGGGACGGATGACGACCTTCCACTTTCAGCCACCCAATGCCCTCCACGCCCCGCCCCACAGCCCCAACTCGCTGCCCCGGGCGAACAGTTCCGGTCAACTCCACCACCACCCCCACCCCCGCCGCACCCCGCCCCGGCACTCACCGCGCCCCTGGGTGCACCCGCCCGACAAGCCCCCCTTTCCCCGCCACCCCGCACTCCGGCCCCCCGCCACGGCACCCCGTGCCACGGACAGGAACCAGACACCCCTCGACAACAAAAAGAACACTCGTTATGTTGCTGAACGGCGAGACAGCGCCAACCGAGCACAAGTGCAAGCGGTCACTCGCAACCACTCAACGGGGGCTCACCATGCCTGTCACCCAGCACCTCACCCACACACCCGCACAACCCACCAACACCCCCGCACAACCCACCCTCGCACCCCACCACGTGCACAAACACAACCCCGCCGAAGTCCTCCTCACCGGCTACGACACCCTGCGCCCCGACACCTACACCGTCACCGCCCAATGGCCGACACACCACCCCTTCTACACCCCCACACCCCACCTCAACGACCCCCTCCTCTTCATCGAAACCATCCGCCAATGCTTCCCCCTCCTCGCCCACAACGCCTACCACCTCCCCCACGGCCACCACCTCATCTGGCAATACCTCACCGCCGACATCAACCCCCACGCCATGCACCACACCCCCCACCACCCCACCCACCTCACCCTCTACATCACCTGCTCCGACATCCGCCGCCGCCAAAACGGCCACCTCACCGCCCTCACCCTCCACGCCATCGCCCTACGCAACGGCACCCACCTCGGCACCGCCCAAACCCGCTTCTCCGCCCACTCCCCCACCATCTACCAGCGCATCCGCGGCAACCACCCCCAAACACCCACCACACCCCCACCCCCCACCCACCCCACCCACGTAGGCCGCCACCACCCCCACGACGTCGTCCTCTCCCCCACCCCCCACCCCCACCACTGGACCCTCCGCAACGACACCACCCACCCCACCCTCTTCGACCACCCCGTCGACCACACCCCCGGCATGCTCCTCCTCGAAGCCGCCCGCCAAGCCACCCACGCCACCCACCACCACAACAACCACAACCACAACCACAACACCGCACTGAACACCGGCACCAGCCCGCGACCAACCACAGCCACGGCCACGGGAACAGCCACAGCCACCCTCACCCGCACCCCGACCCGCACCCCCCGCCTCACCACCCCACCCCCCTACCCCACCCACATCCACGCCACCTTCCTCCAGTTCCTCGAATACACCACCCCCACCCACATCACCACCACCACACAACCCGGACCTGACACCGGACCAAGCGCAACCACCACCGGAACCACCACCCACATCACCGCCACCCAGAACAACCAAACCGCCTTCACCAGCACCATCACCACCACACCCCACCCCTAACCCACCACACCCCAGACAGACAGCAGGTACGGCCTCGGACACAACCAGCCCCCGCGACGGTCCTAGGCACAACCGTCCAAGTGCCCAACCGTCCGGCAAGGGCATCAGGAGTTCCGCTGCGCACGGCAGTGAGGATCTCGCGGGCACGGGGCCCAGGCAGCTGTTACCGCCTTCAGGGGCATTCCGTCATGCCCGTGTTGATCGGTTGTTGATTGGTAGCCGGTTAACTACACGGGATGTCCCTTTCGGGGTAGCCCTTATACAACAGAGGATCAGTAACATCACCGTGAGTACAGCCGACCTCTCCTCTGCCGTTTGCCTTCCGCCCGTCGCTCGTGTCGTGCGCGAGGGCACCGCGCTCGCGCTGCGGGAGTTCGTCTCGTCCGATGCCTATGCGTTGGCAGAGATCCTTGGCGACCCTCATGTCATGCGCCACACCTCGACCGGCGCGATGTCGTACGAGGCCACCGTCGACCTGATGGGTGTGGCCGAGGCGGACCAAGCGGATCCCGGTCGAACCCGGCACCGGCTCGCGATCGTCCAGCGTGAGGGCGGCGCCCTCGTCGGCACGGTGACCGTGGAACGCGAGCAGTACTCAAGTGTCTACTGCCACTCGATCATCCTGCGGCCCCACCTGGCGGACCTCTCGGCGGGTTACGAGACGAGCCAGCTCGTTGCGAGCCTCGCCTTCGATGTACTCGGCGTCCACCGGCTGTGGTTCATGACAGCGGTCGACAACCTCGCCGCCCAGCGGCTCTTCCTCGCCTCCGGGAGCACACGGGATGGGAAGGTCCGGGAGCTCTACTTCCGTGACGGACGCTGGTGGGACTGCTACATGTTCACCATCCTCGAACACGAGTGGCGGGCCCGGGCGCACCTGACTCTGCGCGAGGCCCTCACTCTCCTTCGGCGAAAGGAACAGGAGCCGCAGACCTTCGAGCCTGCCCTGGGCTGACCTGGCGGCCGATCACCGGCCTCTGCCCGAGCGACGTGAGGACGGACACGACGGACGCATTCACCGTCGGCGTCGGCACCGACGCCGACGCCGACGCCGACCGAGCGATGCTGCACTCACTACACACCGCTCGCCCCACACCCTGGCTGACCACTGGGTGGCAGGCCAGCCGCCTGTGACCAGGTTCCTGGCGTTCAGGCTCGCAGGCTGTCGGCCAGGTGGTCGCCGAGCTGCGGCAGCCATTCAGCCCGTGCGTTGCCGAGCAAGTGGTCGCCGTGCGGGACCGACAGGTAGGTGCCGCGCGGTGCAAGGCGGGCCAGGGGCTCGCCGTTGGTCACGCCGGGGATGACGTCCTGACCGCCGTCGACGACCAGGAGCGGTACCGCGATGCGGGGCGCCAGTGGGGTGAGGTCCACGTGGCGTACGAACGCGTGGGCGGCGTCGGCCCCTCCGGCGCGCTGAGCCATGAGGTCGCGTACGGGCGGGGGGAGTTCCTGCCAGTCGAGGCGGAAAGGGCCGCTGACGGTGGCGACGGCCGCCACGCGCGGCTCCAGTGCCGCGGTCCGGGCGGCGAAGTAGCCGCCCAGGCTGAGACCGACGAGACCGATGCGGGTGACGCCGAGGGCGTCGACGACTCGGCCCACGACCCGCTCGTAGTCCGGCACGAACGTCGTCGTGGCCGCGAGTACGCCCTGGCCGGGGCCGTCCATCGCGAACACCGCGAGCCCCCTGGCCAGCAGCGCAAACACCAGGTCCAGGAACTCCTCCTTGGCGGAGTCCAGGCCGGGGACGACGACCACGGTGCCGGGCGCGTCGGCGGGGCCGCGCAGCCAGCCGGTGAAGCCCTCACCGCTCACCCGCCGTGCGCTGGGCTCCAGCAGCGTGAGTGCTCGGCCCAGGGCGCGATCCGCTTCGACGGCTGCCCGGTGCGCTTGCGCGTACGGCGCGAGGGTGGCCAGGTGGAACCACCGGGCCGCGGTCAGCAGGTGCTCCCCCGCCGAGAAGGGCGACCCGGCGTCGGCCGCGCGCTGGAGGTAGGCGTGCCCGGTGCGCAGGAAGGCAGGTCCCCAGTCGGTGACGGAGGTGAGGTCCTCGGTGACGCGCCGGTACTCGTGCGGGTCCACACCCGCGCCGGTGGCGCGGGTCCACTGGGCGGCGGCGAACTCGGCGGCGCTCATCGTGCTCCTCCGATCAGCAGGACGGCCTTGCCGCGTATCCGACGTTCTCGCAGGTCGACGAGGGTCTCGGCGGTGTGTGCCCAGTCGGCGGTGCGGCCGATCTCCGGGTGCAGTCGGCCCTGTTCCACGAGGCGTACCAGTGCGGCGAGATCGGAGTCGTACGGGGCGCCTGCGTAGTGGAAGTGCTGAATCGTGGCACGCTCGGGCCCTCCGAAGAGCTGGAAGAAGTCGAGGGTCACCGGGGTGCGGCTCACCTGGCCGAACCAGACGAGGGTGCCGCCCGGGCGCGTCTTCGACAGGGCCAGCGGCAGGTCGGGACCGCCCGTGGACTCCAGCACGATGTCGAACGGGCCCCGCGCCGCGGCGACCTCGTGCACCACCTGCGCGCCGAGCTCCGCGAGCCGCTCGCCGCGCGCTGGCGTGGCCGTCACCGCGGTCAGCTCTGCTCCGGCCCCGGTGGCCAACTCGGTGACGTAGTGGCCGACGCCACCGGAGGCACCGGTCAGCAGCACCCTTCGACCGGCCAGGGAACCGGCCGTACGCAGCAGCCGCAGGGCGGTGATCCCGGCCAGGGGAAGGGCCGCGGCCCGTGCGCTGTCGATGCTGTCAGGGAGCACCGCGAGCGAGTGCGTGGGCACAGCGGCGTACTCGGCCCAGCCGCCCTGGGCCGGATGCCCGACCACGCGGGTGCCGATGCCGGGTCCGGAGCCGTCGGCCGCCGCCTGGACGACGAGCCCCGCGACGTCCTTGCCGGGCAGCAGGTCCGCCTTGGGGCGTTCGAGGAGGAAGGTCTCGCCCCGGTTGGGCGCGAACGCCTCGACCTTGACCAGTGCCTCACCGGGCTCCGGCACGGGCTGGGGGACCTCGGCGAAGGCGACGGGGCGCGCCGCTTGCCCCGTGGGAATCAGTCTTTGCATGCCGACGATGCAACCCCCGCGGCCCCAGCGGGATCCAACAACGACCGGGCGAGACCGACAACCATCGGTTGTCACCTATGGTGAGAGCCATGGATCTCGACGTGGCGCAGGTACGTGCCTTCGTGCGCGCCGCCGACGAACTGCACTTCGGGCGGGCGGCCGGGACGCTCGCCCTCTCCCAGCAGGCCCTGTCCAAGAGGATCGCGCGCCTTGAATCCCTGCTCGGCACCGAGTTGTTCCACCGCGGCGGCAGCGGCGTACGCCTCACCGAGGCCGGGCAGCGCTTCCTCCCGCCGGCCCGGCAGGCCGTCGCCGCGGCCGACGCCGCCGTCACGGCGGTGGTCGGCGAGGACCGTCCGCTGCGCGTGGACGTCTGGGGGCACCTCTACGCGCCGATGCGGTCGCTGGCCCAGGTTGCCGGGCGAGCCGGGGAACTGGCGTTGGGACACGGGCGTGACCTGCCGTCGGTGACGGCGTCACTGCTGCACGGCGACACCGACGCGGCCTTCGGCCGCGTCCACCCCCCGTTGCCCGGCGGCCTCGCTCACCGCCTCGTCCGCCTCGAACCGGTGGACGCCGTCCTCGGCGCGGACCACCCCCTCGCGGCCGAACCGGCCCTGCGTCCGGACCAGTTGCGCGACAGCGTGCTGTGGGCGCCCGGCGCCCTGGACCGGCTCGACTTCCTCCACCAGTTCGCCGTCCGGTTCGGCATCCGGGACGCGGCCGCGAGCGTCAACCTGGGGCTCGCGCACTTCCTCGCCGAAGTGGCGCAAGAGCCACGACGCTTCTCACTGGTCCCCGCGGACGTACCCCTGCCGAAGGTCCCCGGACTGCGCTCGGTCCCTCTCATCGAACCCACGCCGCTGTACGCCTGGTCGCTGCTGTGGCGCACCGGCGACGGACACCCGGGCCTCGACGGGCTCGCCACCGCCTGCGCGGAGGAAGCGAAGCGGAGCCGGTGGCTGGAGTACGACCCGACTCGGGACTGGCTGCCCGAGCCTCCTCTTCGCTCCACCGGGTGAGGGACACGGGTGAGGGTCAGTCGCAGAATGCCTCGTCGAGGAGCGCCTCGACGGCGTCGTCCGGATCGCCGCGGAAGTCGGGCGTGAGCGCGACGGTGACCTGGCGGCGCCGGTCCTCGGTGGTGAACGACCAGGCCTGATAAGCCAGGGCGTCACCGTCGTTGCCGTACACACGGACCCCGCACGAGGTGTCCTGCCAGCGCAGCCCCAGCCCGTACGTCCTGTCCTTGACGCCGGGTGTCCGCATGGCGTCGAGCAGGTGGCCCGGCAGGAGGCGCCCACCGAGCAGCGCGGCCATGAACCGGTTGAGGTCACTCGTCGTGGAGATCATCTCGCCGCCCGCGCCCAGCAGCGACGGATTCATCACGGTGAGGTCGACGAGCTGCCTCCCCGTGGCCCGCTGTATCGGTACGTAGCCGTGCGGGTGCGGCCCTCGAAGGCGCGGGGACGTCCCCGGCACCGAGGTGCCGCGCAACCGCAGGGGGCGGATGATCCGGCGCTCGATCTCCTCGCCGTACGAACGGCCGGTCACCTTCTCGATGATCTGGCCGAGCAGCAGGTAGCCGGTGTTGGAGTACGCGTAGCCGGAGCCCGGGGGTTCGAACGTCGGCGGATTGAGCACCGCCCGCTGAATCAGCTCGGTCGCGGACCAGGTCCGCAGGCGGTTGTCCAGGAACTCCGGCGCCGGTGGCATCGGCAGCGCGCGGCGGTAGTCCGGCACCCCACTCGTGTGGTTGAGCAGCTGCCGCACGGTGATCCGATGACCGTTGGGGACGACACCGGGCAGCCACGTGCCGACCTTGTCGTCCAACCGCAGGCGGCCCTCGGCCACGAGCTGCAGGACGACGGTGGCCAGGAACGTCTTCGTGATGCTGCCCATCCGGAAGCGTCCGTGTGCCGGGACCGGCCGCGCCGTGCCCAGCTCGGAGACCCCGCTGGTGCCCCGCCACACGCCGTCTTCGTCACGCACCTCCATCAGGGCGCCCACGGCGCTCTCCGCGGTGATCCCGTCCAGGCCTCTCTGCAACCCGGTGCGCTCCGCTTCCCCCGACACGGCTTCTCCCGATACGGCGAGGGCGGCGGTCGGCGCCGCGAGCACCGCGACCGCCGTCGTCACCGTCACCAGCGCCCTGCGTACGCGCTTCATCCCGGCCTCCCTGTCATCGGCAGGACTGACGACTCGCATCCGTCCTCGTCGCAGGGCCACCTTGCGGTCGGCCCCGTGGGAAATGAGCTTGCTGGAGCGGCCGTTCAGCCGCGATGGGGCTCGTCGCCGGATCCGGCCGGGGGCTACCCCCACCTCACTGCTGCTGCGCCCTCTGTGCCGGGTTCACCACGATCGTCCACACCGGTCGACGACGCGGGACGCGGCCCGACCCGGCCTTCCTGGCGAGCCCGCCTCCACCAAGCCCGGCGCAGCCGTACCGTTGCCCTCATGTGCTGGAGCGCAACAGCCGACCTCGTCGCGGGTACGGGCATCACGGCCGTAGGAGTCGCCACCGTGGCCCGGGCGGCCCGACGCCCCCGTGACCTGCCCCTGGCCGCACTTCCCGTCCTCCTGGGGGCCCATCAGCTGATCGAAGCCGTCGTCTGGCACCACAACGGCGGCACCGGGCCCGCCATCACCGCGTGGGCCGTCATCGCCCTGCCCCTGCTCCCGCTGTGGGTGCCCGCAGCCGTCCTGTGTGCCGCGCCGCCCCGCGCCCACCGCCGTCTGCTGATCCCCCTCGCCGTGGGCGTCGCGACAGCGGCAGCGCTCGCGTACGCGCTGGTCACTCGTACCGTGAGCGCCGAGATCCGCGGGCACACGGTCGGCTACACCCTCGGGCTGTCCCACACGGGGTTGACCGTCACGGGCTATCTGCTCGCGACCATCGGCTCCCTGCTCGTCTCCGGCGACCGCGTCCTCAGCCTCCTCGGCGTCCTGACCGCCATCGGGGCCGCGGTGTCCGTCGTCCTGTGGCGGCAGGAGTTCATCTCCACCTGGTGCGCTGCCGCCGCGGTGGCTTCGGTGCTGCTGTACCACTGGGCCGGGCGACGCCGCTCCGCCGCCCCAGGGGGACAGCGGCTCCGCAGGCCTTGAAGTTCCGCTGACCGGAACCGCGATGGCAGCCTTCGAAGCCGTGGGGCAAGGTGAGGGCGCCTCGGTGAACCGGAGGTCCAGGGAGGCCTGGTGCCGGGGTGAGCCTTTGGAATCCCGTCCTGCGGGCGCTGGTGCGCGTGATCCGTGATGGCGGGGCCCGGCGGAGCGAAGGAGTCACCCATGGACCTGAGACAGCCCAAGCCGGGGTCGCCGCGGGAAAGCGGCGACACCGAGAACCCGGACCGGCGCGCCATGCTCATCACCGTGCTCAAGGCGACCGCGGGCGCGGCGGGCGCCACCGCCATGGCCGGGGCCTTCGCCGGGCCCGCCGCGGCGGCAGGACCGCGACGGAGCCCCGCTTCGGCCCGCGCGAGCCAGGCGGACTGGCGGTTCTGCGTGAAGTGCTACGGCCTGTTCTTCCGCGGCTACCCGTCGGACGGCGCGTGTCCGGCGGGCGGCGGCCACGACTCGGCCGGGTTCAACTTCAATCTGCCGCACGACGTACCGGAGACGCCGACCGCGCAGCGCAACTGGCGCTTCTGCGACAAGTGCTACGGCCAGTTCTTCTACGGCTACCCGACCAACGGCCGCTGCCCCACCGGCGGCGGGCACCGCAAGGCCACCGGGGACTACGACTTCGTCCTGCCGCACGACATCCCCGAGAACGGCAAGTCCCAGCGCAACTGGCGCTTCTGCGACAAGTGCTACGGCCTCTTCTTCTACGGTTACCCCACCGACGGCGTCTGCCCCGCCGGGGCCGCCCACCGCAAGGCCGGCTTCGACTTCGTCCTGCCCTATCTGTAGAAGGGCGTTGCTGGCGAGCCGTCCTGGTGCGGGCGCCGCGGGGCGAACAACTCACGCAGAGGCGCTCACGGCAGACGCGGTTGCCGCACGAGGCCCGGTGCCCCCTCAAGCTCGCCTGTCACCGCCTTGCCACAGCCCTCGTGGTGCGTCCCGGCAACCCATCAGGAGAAGGATGGCGGCGGCTGTCACACATTCACCCGATTACTGTGTGTGATCTTCGCTCGAAGGCCAGGATGGCATCGACGGGGAGTTGGCTGGTTTCTTACCGGCCGATGGGTCGTGGAGGTGCCGGGTGGATCCGTTGGTGATGGCGGCGGGGACGGCGTTGGTGACGGCGATCGCCACCGACGCGTGGCAGCAGGCGCGGGCCGGGGCGGTCACCCTGTGGCAGCGGGTGCACCCGGAGCGGGTCGTGGCGATCGAGGCGGAACTGGAACACGCACGGGCCGCGTTGCTGGCCGCCCGGCGGGACGGTGACGTGCGGACCGAGGACGCCCTGGCCGACGAGTGGAGGGGGAGGCTGGCTCAGCTGGTGGCCGCCGACCCGGACGTCCTGGCCGAGATCCGACGGGTCCTGGAGCAGGTCTGGACACCGCTGCTGCCTCCGTCCGAACGGCCCGCGGTGCGGCACATCACGATGCACGCCACCGCGACCGGTTCCGGGCGGGTGTATCAGGCAGGCGGCGACCAGCAGATCACTGGGCCATGACCGGGCCGGACAAGCCGGCCCTCGGTGGCGAGCGGACGGTGCTGCGCGCCCTGGCCTCCCGTCGAGCCCGCATCTACCAGGCCGGACGGGACCTGCACATCGCGGAGCGCGATCTGCACCTGCACTACGAGGACGGCGTACGCCGGGCCCGGCAGTCCACGTCGGACACCCGCGGTGGCGAGTGCCCCTACCCGGGCCTGGCAGCATTCGCAGAGAGGCAGGCCGGGTGGTTCTTCGGCCGGGACCGGCTGACCGCCGAACTGCTCGTGCGCCTTGACGAACGGGTGCGCGCCGGAGGAGCGCTCGCCGTGGTCGCTCCGTCCGGCGCCGGCAAATCCTCGCTGTTGCAGGCCGGTCTGCTGCCCGCGCTGGCTCGTGGAGCCCTGCCCGGGTCGGCTGGCTGGCCGCGTCTGCGGCTCACCCCCACCGCGCGTCCTCTGGGCGCCCTGGCCGCTCAGCTGGCGCGCGCCTCGGGCGTGAGCCCCGAGGCCGCGGCCGAGGCGGTGGCGGACGGCCCCCGGGCGTGTGTGGCGCTGGCGTGCGGCACCGCACCACCGGCTGCTGTGCGGGAGGGACAGGACGGTGCCGACGGCGGCGCGGACGACGAAGACCGCGGCCCGGGCACCGGCCGCGTACGACTCGTCGTCGTGGTCGACCAGTTGGAAGAACTCTTCACCGAGTGCGGCAGCCCGCAGGACCGGCAAGCCTTCCTCGACGTACTCAAAGGCCTGGCGCAGGCGGACTCCGACGGCACAGGCCCGGCAGGGCTGGTCGTGCTCGGGCTGCGGTCGGACTTCTACACGCCGTGCGCGAGTGACCCCTGGCTGCGGTCCGTGCTGCAGAGCGGCCAGCTCGTAGTGGCGCCCATGACGGAACCCGAGCTGCGCCAGGCCATCGTCCTGCCGTCCCGGGAGGCAGGCCTGGACGTCGAACCAGGCCTGGCGGAAATACTGTTGCGCGATCTCGGCATGGCCGCGCCCGCCCTCGCCGGTCCCGCAGCCCGCGCTGTCGACCCGGGCCCCGCCGCCCTCCCCGAAGGACACAGCCCTGTGCCCCCGGCCGTCGCCCGTTACGAGACGGGCCGACTTCCCCTGCTGGCCCATGCGTTGCGTGCCACCTGGCAGCAACGGCACGGCCATCTCCTCACCGTGGAGGGTTATCGGGCCACCGGCGGCATCGACCGCGCCGTCGCCACCGCGGCCGACCGCGCCCTGGCCACGCTGGACGAGTCCGGGCAAGCCACCGCGCGGCAGCTGCTGCTGCGCCTGGTGCACATCGGCGACGGCACCGAGGACACCCGGCGCAGGACGCACCGCGACCGGTTGCTCGCCGAGCTGCCGGATCCCGAGCTGGCCGCCCGGGTCCTGGCCGTGTTCTCCGCTGACGACGCCCGGCTGGTCACCGTCAGCCAGGACGGCGTCGAGATCACCCATGAAGCCCTGCTGCGCGCGTGGCCCCGGCTGCGCTCATGGATCGACACCGACCGTGCCGGTCTCCTCGTCCACCAGCAGCTGACGCAGACCGCGTACACGTGGAAGAGCGACGGACACGACCCGGCCTGTCTGTACACGGGCAGCCGCCTCGCTCTGGCCCGCGACTGGGCCCAGCGCGACGAGCACCGGGCCGGGCTCGGCCCGCTCGCCCGGGACTTCCTCGACGCCAGCGTCCAGCAGCACACCGCGGAACTGCGCGCCGCCCGCCGCCGTGCTCTCCGGCGCACCCAGCTCACCGTCCTGCTGGTCGTCCTGCTCGCCATGACTCTGATCGGCGGGGGCCTCGCCTTCCAGCAGTGGCAGGAGGCGCGGGGCCAGCGGCGTGACGCGGCCGCCCGGAACCTGCTGTTCCAGGCCGAGTCGCTCCGCAACGAGCAGGCGGGTGACTCATTGCTCCTCGGTATCGCCGCGGCACGCACCGCCACGGGCCCACGCACACGGGCCAGCCTGGTGAAGACGCTGATGGGAACCCACTACCGGGGCACCCTCCCCCCGCACCACGGCGGGGTCACCGGTGTGGCGTACAACCCCCGGCAGCACGACGTCATGGCCACCAGCGCCGACCGGACCGCCCAGCTGTGGAACATCGCCGACCCGGCCAGACCGCACCACCTCGCCACGCTCACCGGACACAGCGCGGGGGTCAACGCCCTCGCCTTCAGCCGCGACGGGGCCCTCCTGGCCCTGGGCAGCTGGGACGGGACCGCGTCCCTGTGGGACGTCACCGACCCCGAACGGCCCCGGCTGCTGACCGTACTGCGCGGACACAGCGAGCCGGTGTTCGCGGTGGCCTTCAGCCCCGACAGCCGCACCCTGGCCGTCGGGAGCTGGGACAAGACGGTGTCCCTGTGGGACGTCACCGACCGGGCCAGTCCGCGCCGCCTGATCCTCCTCCCCCACCGCGACACCGTCTCCGCGGTCGCCTTCAGCACGGACGGGCACACTCTGGCCACCGGGGGCGAGAGCCGTCAGACGACCCTGTGGGACGTCCGCCGACCCGCCCGCACACGCCGTTCGGCCACGCTCACCGGCCACACCAGCACCGTGTGGGCGGTGGCGTTCAACCCCGACGGGCACATCCTCGCCACCGCCGGTGCGGACAGAACCGTGATCCTTTGGGACGTCCGCGCACCCGGGCATCCACGCGAACTGGGCACGCTCGCCGGTCACGGCAACTCGGTCAGGGCGGTGGCGTTCAGCCCGGACGGACACACCGTGGCCACGGGCAGCTGGGACAGTACCGCCGCGCTGTGGGACGTCACCGACGCGGCGCACCCGGTCCGCCTCGACGTCCTCACCGGACATTCCCGCGCGGTGGAGGCCGTCGCGTTCCGTCCCGACGGGCAGAGCCTGGCCACCGGAGGCGCGGACCGCTCGGTGATCCAGTGGGATGCCGTGGCGGCGGCTCCTCCGCGTCGACTGGCTTCCCTGCCCGGTCCCGCCGGGGCCGGGCGAGGCGTGGCGCTGAGCTCGGACGGACGCACCGCCGTCACGACCGACGGCAGCGCCGGCAGCAGAGCCACTCTGTGGGACCTCACCGACCGGGCACGCCCCCGGCGACTGGCTTCCCTGGCCGGGCACACGGCCGGTGTCGGCTCGGTCGTGATGAGTCGAGACGGCCGGACGGTGCTGACCGGCAGCACCGACGACACCGCGATCCTGTGGGACATCCACCACCGCCGTCGCCCCCGTCAACTGGCGTCCTTGAGGGGTCACACCAACGACGTGTACGCGGTGGCTCTGAGCCCCGACGGTCACACCGCGCTCACCGGCAGCACGGACTCCACAGCCCTGCTGTGGGACCTCAGCGATCCGCTGCACCCCCGTCAGCTCGCCACGCTCAGCGCCCACGGCAACTGGGTGAACGGGGTGGCGTTCAGCCCCGACGGCCATCTCGCGGTCACCGCAGGCGGCGACGGCAGGGCGATCCTGTGGGATGTCACCCGCCCGGCGCGGCCACGGCGCCTGGGAGCGGCGGCCCACCCCAGCGGCGCGCTGTACCAGGCGGTCTTCAGCCCGGACGGCCGCAAGCTCGCCACAGCCGGCGACAACTCCACCGCGGTGCTGTGGGACATCGCCGACCCCGGCCGGGTCCGCCGTCTCGCGACGCTGAGGGCTCACGCCAGTTCCGTGTTCACTGTGGCGTTCAGCCCCGACGGACGCGTCCTGGCCACCGGCAGCTGGGACAAGACCACGAGTCTGTGGGACATCAGCAACCCCGCCGCGCCCGAGCAACTGACCGTGCTGACAGGCCAGTCCAAGGGCATCGGCGCGCTGGCGTGGAGCCGGGGACGCCACCTCCTTGCGGCGGCCAGCCACGACGGGTCCACCCTGGTGTGGGACGTCACCGAACTGACCGATGTCGTCGCGGACCCCGTCCGGCGCGCTTGCGCGATCACCGACCGCGGCCTCAGCCGCGAGGAATGGACCGTCCGCGCCAAGGGCCTTCCCTACCGGCGCACGTGTGGCTGACCCGGAGCACCACGAGTGGGGGCGGGCCCCGGTGGGCCGGGCTTCAGGTGGAGGAGTCCTTCAGGAGGTCGAAGGCGAGGCCGCTGGAGCGTTCGCCGTGGCCGGTGGTGCGTTGGGCCGAGAGCCAGACGACGACGCGGCCGTCGCGCCACCGGGTCCTGTTGAAGGCGACGGTGAGCCGGGTTCCGGTGCGCGTGACCTCCTCCTCGTTGATGAAGTACGGCCGCTGCGCGTCAAGGCCCTCCCGCAGCAGGGTCGTGCGCGGCCGGACCGGTACGCCGTCCACCTCGCTGGGCATCGCGGCACGCTGGAGTTGCACGCTCCGGCTGTCCCCCGGCACGTGTACGGGAATGAAGGGGATCCAGTTCTCGGGGACCGGGCTCGCGATCTCGTAGGTGAGGTCGGCGCGCGGGTCGTCGGCCGGTGACGGCGGGTGGAGCCTGCGGCGGTGGGCGAGGCTCTCGGCCGCGGTCTCGTCGCCGTTGCGGCCTCCGCCGTTGGCCGACTGGACCGTCTCCTCGATGCCCCAGACGAGGTTGGCGCTCTCGTCCCGTACGAGTACCACGGCCTCCAGCGGGGGGCCGGTGGCGACCTTCGGGGTGCCCGGCGGCAGGAGCAGGCCTGTCTTGCCGTCGGTGCCGAGCGTGAACATCGACCAGCGCTGCCAGTCGTGGCGCTCGCCCGTGCCCGCCGGGGTGATCCACCGGCGCTGCCCGAAGACGTCGGTGACCGCGAGTCCCTGGATGGTGGCCAGGGTCCCCGCGGGTACGTCGCAGGGAAGCTGGTACCAGTCGTTGCTGAAGACGAGTGCGAACTCCAGGAAGATGAGCCGGGCCAGGTCGGTGCTGTCCGGGGTGACGGCGGCGAAGTTCGTGGTGCCGTCCTCCAGCGCCCACCAGCGCGGCAGGGGCATCCCCGCGAAGCTGACCGGTGCCGGGAACACGGTGCGTGCGGCCGGTACGGGCGCCGGGTCCGTGCCGCCGAGCGAGCCGCCGGGGTCGGCGGAGAAGGCGTGCCAGTCGAGGGGGCCGCCCGGGTACTCGGCGGCCGTGAGGACGCGCTCCCCGCCGCCGGGGGCGGGTGCGGAGACGGCGAAGGAGTGTTCGAGACGCCGGGCGTCCCAGGTGGCGTTGCCTTCGGGCCGCTCCGCGGTCACACCGGTCGGGACGTCGATCAACTGGTCGAACCAGGAGGTCAGTCGGGGTCCGAGCGCATCGAGGGTCGCGCGGTGGGGGCGGGGCAGGTCGATGCCGTCCGAGGGGTGTCCGCCCGCCTTCAGGTGCTGATGGAGCAGGTGTCCGTCCATGCGTCGGCCTGCGAGCGCCTGCATGGTCGCCCAGACCTCCGGGTGCGCGACCAGCGCGCTGTCGGCTTCGTCCGCGGGGTCGGGCAGCGCGACGGGGTAGCGCGCGGTGAACTGCTCGGGCACGTCGTGCGCGCGCAGCACCGGCACGCCGGAGACCAGCTTGAGCCAGCGGCGGCCGAGCGCGAGGCGCAGGTCGAAGGAGATCCGGTCGGCGCCGAGGGCGAAGGGCAAGGGCCTGCGTTCGGCGACCGTCTCCAGCGGCCTGTCGGTGGGCAGCGCTTCGGCCGGTCCGTCCCCCGGGCGGAACCGGCTGGGCGTGCTGGTGGTCACGGCGTACCTGGCGGTCACGGGTGAACCCGCGTCGGCGCCCCGGAACTCGCCCAGCTGCCATTGCCGGGTCAGCAGCCACAGCGCGTCCCGCACCTCCGCGCGCAGCGCGCGGTCGAAGTCGGTGGTGCGCGGCCTGCCTTCGAGCCGGTTCCAGACGCCGACGGCGGGGTGCGCGCGGTCCCGGAGCGCTCCGGCGAGATCCGCGATGCGTGGCTCAGTCATGGTCGGCCTTCCAGCGGACGTTCGCGATCGACAGATCGGTGCTGATGGTGATCGGTTGCGCGGTCGCCGACATGAGCGTGGCGGGCAGCAGGTGCGCGTAGGCGCTGTCCTCCAGGTGTACGGGTTCCACGGCGCGGGTCCTGGCCATCTCGAAGGTCTCGTGGACCGCGGCCACCAGGTCGGAGGTGTCCCAGGTGCCGGTGCGTACGGGCGGTGCGACGAGGAGCATGGCCTGGGGCGGCTCGGAGTCGGGACGGTCCACGTCGGCGGTGATCCCGGTGGTCTGCCGCTCGGCGGGGATGACCTCGGTCCACTCGTCGAGGAGCAGTCCGCAGTGCGGCTCGTCCTCGTCCGCGCCGTCGGCGTAGTGCGCAGTGAACAGCAGCCGGTCCTCGGTGAGCGCGGCGCCGGGGGCGAACTCCATGCCGAGCCAGTGGTCGTTCTGGCGGTACGGGAGCTGGACGGGGGCCAGCTCGGGCTCCTCGTCGTCGTCACGCAAGGCTGAGCTGAGCAGCACGGCGCGCTCCCAGAGGCGGGGCATCTCGCGGACCCGCGCGAGCCCGTGGATCCAGTCGTCGAGCGGGAAGTCCCTGTTCACCGGGGGCCGGGTCAGGTGGTCCAGGAGCTTGGCGCTGTCCCTGCGGGCCTTCGTCCACTCGGCGGTGAGCGCGGCGGGCGGCGCGAACTCCGGTACGACGACGGTCTCGGGGCCGAGCATCGCCCGGAGTGCCTCGACGCCCGCCGCGACCCGGTCGGGGTCGGTCACCGCCTGGTCGTACGCGGTGAGTGCGGTGTCCGCCGAGGCCCGTCGGTCGGCGATGTCGGCGCGCAGCGCGCGTGCCCGGTCGAGGAGTTCGCTGCCGAAGGCGACGACCCGGTCCTCGACGGGGGTGAGGTCGAGCCCGGCGGGGTCGATGTCGGTGAGCGGCAGCAGGTCGGCCACCTCGGCTAGCAGGCCGCTGAGCGTGCTCTTCGTCGTCTGTGCCTGCCGGTTCAGGGCCTGGAGGCGGTTGCGGAAGGCGGTGCGGCGACTGCCGACGATCCCGCGCAGTTGCGCGGGCCTGTTGGGGAGAGGGGTCGTCGGGCGGGTGGTGAGGAGGCGCTCGGCCTGCTGGAGCACGCGGAAGCGCTCGCTGTCGGCGGTGGCGGGAGGCAGCGCGTCGTACCGCGCCAGGAGCGCGTCGGCGTCGGCCAGCGCCCGGGTCATGCGTGACGCGGTGGTGGCGACCGCGGCGAGCACGTCGGCGTAGACGCCCCTGCGCCATTGGGTGAGCTCGCCCCAGCCGCTGCGTACCATCCCGAACCCGGACGCTGTGGTGGCGAGCCCGGCGTACCGGGTGAGGAAGCCGTCGATGGCGGTGAGCACCGCGGCCCGCGACGGTGGTGCGGGCGGGTCGGGGTAGAGCGGTGCGAGGTCGTGAACGTAGTCGGCGGCCTGCTCGTCGAGTGCGGCGAGGGAGTCGCGGACGGCGGCGGGGCGTGCGCGGGGCAGGGACACGGCGTCGTCGGCGGCGCGGTCGACGGGCGTGGTGCCCGCGGCGGGCGCGAGGTCGCTGGTGCGCAGGGGCCGCGAGGTGGTGAGCAGAGTGCGCAAGGCCCCGATGAGCGGGGAGAGTTCGAAGAAGGTGACCTTGCGGGAGACGCGTTCGGTGTGGCGGATGGTCAGGGTCGCGTCCGGTCGCGGGTGGTCCCGGTCGATCACGGCGCCGGTGATCCGGTCCTCCAGGTCGGTCATCGCCTCGGCGCCCGCGGAGCGGACCGTCCACAGCAGGTCGATCGGGTCGAGCCCGAGGTCGTCGAGGGCGACGTTCCGGCTTCGGTCCTGTCCGCTCACCGGGTCGGTCCAGGTGACGCGGGCGACCACGTCGTCCGCGTCCGGCAGCATCCCCTCCAGCCAGTCGTTGACGGCGGGTTCGGCCTGTGCCCTGGGGGTCGCGTGGCTGTCCGGGCGCAGGCCGGGGCGCAGCCGCAGGGCGAGGCGGTGGGTGAGGGTGGTGCCGCTGCGCGGGGTCTCGACCACGGAGGGCCGGGGCGGGAAGCCCGCCTTGGCGTAGGCGTCGAGGGTCGCGGAGGCGCGCTCGGTGTTCCCGGCGAGGGCCTGGTGGGCGCTTTCGGCCACGGCGAGGTCGGCGAGCGCGTCGTGCACGTCGAGGAGCGCGCGGACCTCGGCGGTCAGGGCCGCGGCCTGGCCCGGGGTGGCGGGGGGCAGTACGCCTTCCAGGCCGAACGGGTAGGTGTCCGGCACACCGGTACGGGTCACGTGCCGGACCAGGGCGAGGCCGTCCACGACGTTGCGCGCCTCGACCTGCTCGATCGGGACGCCGTCGGCGGGGTCGGGCGCCGTCTGCGGGATCTTGCCGGCGCGCAGCGGGAACCGGGCGCGCAGCGCGGTGATGAAGCGATCGACCTCCGCCTCCTCGTGCCGGTCGTGCAGGCCGCGCTCGAACCGGTAGCCGAGCAGCGCGCCGAGCGGCTGGCCCTGCCGCAGTCCTTCGAGCAGGCCGAGCGCGGTCCGCACCCGCTCCGAGCTGAGGTTCACGGCGAAGGTGTCGGGGTGGTCGGGGCTGGAGTTGGCCGTGTATCCGGCGCGCAGGACGGCGGCGGTCCTGGCGTGTCCTGGCGAGGGCGCGTGGACGAAGCCCGCGTTCCGCGGGTCGTGCAGGAGCGGCTCGCCGTCCGCGAAGATCTCCGCGAGTTCGCCGGTCAGCTCGACCGGGGTGAGCTGTGTCGCCCGGGGCCGGACGTCCTCCAGCCAGCCGTAGGCGCCGAGGTGCAGGCCGGGGCGGGGCACCGCGCCGCCGTTCGTGCCGAACCGCAGCTCCTCCAGGCGTGCGGTGGCCAGGCCGAGGCGCCAGGCGTCGAGCCGGTAGGTGGCGAGGTCGAGGTGTTCGGTGAGGAGCCGCTCCAGGCGGGCCGTGGGCAGGTCGGCGAGGATGCCGAGGGCCTTGATCTGCTCGGCGAGTTCGGCGGTGGCGGGCGTCTTGCCGAGCACGCCCGGGACGAAGTCGGCCAGGAGCTGGTCGGGGCTTCCCGTCACTGCGCGCTCCGGCGAGTACAGCCTGCGGAAGCGGCTCTCGCTCGGCAGCATCCGGCCGGGGTCCGGGATCCGTACGTGCACGAACGGCGGGTCGGCCGCGAGTTCGTCGGGCGTGGCCGCACCGGCGGCGACGGCGAGGTTGCGGGCGGCGTCGGCCCAGCCGAGCAGCACCGCGTGCCGCAGCAGCAGATACAGCAGCGCGGCGGGCGGCGCGTCGTCGGTGAAGCCGCGTTCGAGCCGGACCGCGTCGAGGCTGACGCCCGCTTCGTCGGCGAGCAGGCGCAGGTAGTTGCGGCCGTCGGGGGTGTAGGCGCGTACGGGGTCGGTCTCCGACAGGGGCCGGTCGTCGACCAGGGGTGCGAGGAGCGGCTGCTGGGCGTCGGTGAACAGCTTGCGCAGCAGGTCGGGGTCGTGGTCCGGGCCGCCGTCGGGGTGCCCGAGGCGGGCGAGGAGTGCGCGCAGCGGTCCGGGCATGTTCAGCCGGTCGAGCGCGGGGAGTACGTCGGCACCCCGGCCGCCGAGGTTCTCGCGGTTGAAGAGGTCCTCGACGCTGTGTGCGTACCGCTGGTGGTACTCGGCCGAGGTGGGGTGCAGGGCGAGGATGTCCAGGAGGAGCTGGTGGGGGTCGTCGGTGTCCGCGCCGGATCGGGGGGCTTCGCCGAGGTGGGCGACCTTGTCCGCGGCGACCTGCCAGTCCTGGGCCGCCGCGCTCAGCAGTCGGTCCAGGCCGCGCAGGTGCACGGCCGAGTCGGGCCAGGTGAGGCGGGAGAACGCGGTGGTGGGCAGGATGCCGTACGGCTGCCTTCCGATCCGGACGGCCGGGACCGGGCCCCGCCCGGAGACGTGGCGCAGGAAGAAGTCCCTGGTCTTGCGGACGGTCTCGACGTCGAGGACGGGGTGCAGGGCGGTCTGGAGGTAGGAGCCCCACGTCACCGGCCACAGCGCGGTGTTGGCGGCGCGGGCCTCGCGCTGGTCGGTGCCGTCCGCGTGCGGCATGCCGTCGAGGACGGCGGTCGGCAGGCCGAGGAGTTCGGCGAAGCGCAGGCCGTCGGTCTTGGCGGTCCAGTCGGTGGCCTCGGCGGCCGGGGCGGCGGCCGGGCGCAGGGCCGACTCCGCCTCGTCGGCGTCGTCGTGTCCCGCGGGCAGCCGCTCGGTGTTGTTGGTCGGGGTGCCCTGCGGCAGCAGCGCGTAGCCGTCGGGGCCGCGCAGCTGCCGGGTGATCAGGTCGGTGAGCTGCTGTGCCGACGTGAGCGGGTCGGTCTCCTTGCGCAGGCCGAACACGAGCAGCCGGTCGAGGCCGCCGCGCGTACGGTCGTCCAGCGGGACGCGCAGGCCCATGCCGAGGGCGACGGCACGGTCGAAGTCGATGAGCCAGCGCAGTTCGTCGGGGACGTGCAGGGCCCCGGTCGCCGGGTCCACGGAGATCTGGTCGGCGGCGGTGGGGTCGGGGCTCACGGGCAGTGTGTCGGGCACGGGCGCGCCGGTCGCGGACAGGACCTGCTGTCCATCGACGTAGCCCAGCGCCTGGAAGCGCTCGGGCAGCAGCCGGGCGCGCGCGGCGCGGGTCCATGAATCGAGTGCGGTGGAGCCCGTCGCAGGGGGCGGCAGCACCAGGAAGGCCACCTGTACGGCGTCGCCCGTACGGGCGGGCGCTCCTTCGACGCCTGCGGGGCGCAGACCCCTGATGGCGGCGGCCCGGGTGGCGCCGACCGCGGTGAGCAGCGCGGTGTCGGCCTGCCGCAGCAGGCGGCGGTCGCCGTGCGCGCGCCAGACCGCGGTCCAGTAGGCGGATGTCGGCTGCCGGTCCGCGGCGGCCACCGGCTTGGGGCCCACGACCACGAGCACCGTCGTGCCGGCGGGGACGGCGGTCGGCTCCTCGCCGGGGTTGGCCGGGAGCCGCCCGCTGAGGAGCCAGGCGGCGCGTCCGGGGGCGATCCGTCCGGCCAGCTCCAGCTGGGCGGCGCGCAGCGCGGCGGGCTCGCGTGCGGCGGCCCAGCGCGCGGTCCAGTACGCGTCGAGGGCGGCGATCTCGGCCGGTGTGGGCCGGGGCTCGAACTTGTCGACCGACCACTCGTCGGGGAACACCCGGATCAGGAGCTCGGACGGGGTGAAGCGGGTCTCGATCCGTACGGGGCCGAGGAGGACGGGGAAGTCGTCGCTGAGCTGAGTCGTGGTCGCCGCCGAAGGCGTGGCCGGGGGTGGCGTCGAGTGCGTCATCGGGGCAGCATTTCCTGTGCGTGGACGGCCACCAGGACCGGCACCTGGAAGAGGATGTAGGCGAGGTCGGCGGAGCTGAGGCCGGCGTGCCAGAGCGGCAGGTTCTCGTCCTCGGCACGCTGTTCGCGCTTCTCCTGGTCGTCCTCGGAGCCGTCGAAGGCGGCCAGGGGGACGGTGACCTGAAGGTCGAGTTCGAGGAAGCCGCGCCCGCGCGGGTCGACGTCGGCCCACGACAGGTCGTTCCAGACCTCCACCGGGGTCGGTTCGGCGTCGTCGACTCCGAACCTGGGGTCCCCCGGGCGCTCCTTGAGGAGGAAGAACCAGCCCGCGTCGGCGGGTGGGGCACCGCGTGCCTCGTCGGCGTCCAGGTCGAACCCGAGGAGGGTGATGTCGGGCTCGATCCTCGCCTCGTACAGCGGGAACCGCACCAGTGAGGGGGGCGGCCTGTCCTCGTCGGGCAGGAGCACGGGCACCCGCTCCTGCGTCAGGTCGGGCAGGCCGTCCGGGCCGAGCGGCCACTCGGCCCGCTGGGCGTAGACGGCGGCCGTCGGGTACCTCTTCAGCAGCTCTCCCCGCACGACCAGGACGAGGTCTTCCTTCTGGGGTCCGGTGCCGACGCGGTCGTTCACGTTCTGGCCGAGCCGTCCGGTGGTCGGCCAGGTGTGGACGGGCGGGATGTCGTAGCACCGCTCGCGCCGCTGCTCGGCGCTCTCCCCCGGCCTGAGCTGTGCCGTGCGGGGGTCCCAGAACTGCCGGAAGGGGGTGCCCCGTTGGTCGGTGGGGTACTCCCGCCAGAGCAGTTCGCGGGCCATCTCGTGGTTGAGTCCGACGAGGTAGGACTCGATGAACTCGCGGTTGTTGGCGAGCAGGGTGATCGAGTTCTGCGGGAGCAGGTCGAGGCGCGGGACGAACGCGTCGGCCGACTGGTCGAGGAGGTCCCGGTAGGTGGGCAGGTCGAAGACCGGGTACGCCATCGCCTCGATGAAGTCGTCGGCGAACGGGCGGAGCCGCTTGGGCAGGCCGACGGACCCGAGGAGCGTCCTGGGTACGGTCGTGTCGGCGCGCAGTCCGGACAGCACCGCGCCGGTGGCGGCGGCGACTTCGAGCCGCGCCCGCGGAGCGGCCCTGCCGACCGAGGTGGCGACGTTCAGGGCCTGGTGCAGCTCGCGCAGTGCGCCCTTGAAGCGGGCCGCCTCCGGGCTGTCGGTGGTGCCCGTCCTGGGTACCACGGGGTCGCCGACCTCGCGGAGCCGGAAGTCGGGGCTGTGCGGGAGGCTGTCGACCGGGTCCGTCGGTGGCGGCCCGGGGTGCAGTGCGGCGGCGAGCCGTTCGGCCGTGACGAGCCCGGCCGGGGTGGTCTTCGCGGGCGCGGCCGTCACCGCCCCGGAGGGGGCGTCCATGCGGGGCACGAGCGCGTCCGGCGGGCGGTCGGGGGTGAAGGGCAGCATCCGCATCAGGCGCGACCCGGGCCGGGTGATCCGCCGCATCGCCGGGGACAGCGGCGCGCCCGCGACCTGGCTGGCAGCCACCCGGAATCCGACCGCGACCTTCTCCGCCTGCCCGTTGGGCGCCACGGCCGCCGCGGCTGTGCCGGTGGCGGCGGACGTCACCCGCGCGTGCGCGGGCGCGGTCAGGCGCAGCGAGCGCCCCGACGGGGCGGCGGACAGTTCCACCGCCGTAGTGCCTCCCACCGGGTCCAGGTGCTTGGTCTGGAGTACGTGCCCGACCTCGCGGGCCAGCTGCGCGGCGCGGATCCGGGCGTTGGCGGCCAGGACGTCCCCGACCTGTGCCCAGGCGGCGGCCATCAGCTCTTCCTGGCGTGCCTGGACAACCCGCGTGCCCAACTGTGCGGCGGCGCGGAAGCGCGGGTCGAGGTTGAGCCGGTGGACCCAGTTGCGGTTCTCGGGCGGCGGGACGGGGGTGCCGTCCTGGCGGGTGAGGACCCGGGAGGTGAGCGCGTGCCACCTGCCGTACAGCGAGGGGGTGAGGAGGGGGTCGGACTCCGCCGCGGGCGGCGGCGCGTCGAGCGGCGTCGCTTCGAGCGCGGCGTGCGCGGCGGCCGGGGCGTGGCGCTGGTAGTCGTCGGCGAGGTTGAGCAGCGCGGCCAGGGCGCTCTGGAAGGGGTGCGGGTACGGGGCCGCGGGGGGCGGCCAGTCGTGGAAGTTGTCCCAGTTCTCCGCCGCGTCGGGCTCGGTGCCCGGCGGCTGCGGCACCTTGAGCGCGCCGCCCATCGGCAGGACGCCGCCGAGCGCTGCCGGTGTCTGGATTCCGGGCAGGCCGAGGCCGGGCGAACGGTGGACGTCGATGTCCCGGCGCCCCACGCGTGGGTCGGGCCTCTGGGGGCGGAGGAGCCGGACGAGGGATTCGAAGTCGCCGGTGCTGCCGGTGGTGAACGGCCAGCGATGGTAGTACGGCAGGTGCCCCGACACGGGCCGGCCCGCGTACGGCGGCCCCCACGCCAGGTGGACGGCGCCGGGCGAGCCCGCGGGGTCGAGGCCGAGCCCGGCCAGGCGACCGGTCTCGAACGCCGGTACCAGGAACGCCTCGTAGGCCGTGTCCGGGCGCAGCCTGCGCGGGCACAGCAGCCGCGAGCAGGCGTCGTCGGCGTGGGTGCGGAGCACCTCGGCGAGCGCGGCGAGGGCGGCTGCCGAGCTGTCGGAGGCGACGGGGCCCGGCAGTGAGCCGTTGACGTGCACGTGGGCCCAGGCGCCGAGCTGGTCGGGCCGGGGCAGGGTGGCGGCGGTGTCCCGTACGGCGATCACGGGCAGCGGCCCGCTCCCCTGCGGCCTCTCGGTGAACTCCGGTGCCGTGCCGTCCGCCGGGGCCCGGACGGCGAGGACGACGAGGGCGAGCCAGGGGGCGAGGCGCTTGGTGGCGTCGTCGGGCGGTGCGGGGCTGTAGCGCCAGGGGAAGTCCTCGTCGGCGAACTCGATGTGGGCGAGGTAGTTCGGCTCGTAGTTGGTGGTCCCGGGCCGCGGCTCCCTGCGGGAGATCGCGCGGGGGTCGACGCCGATCACGTCCCCCGGACCGTAGAGCTGGACGCTCCGCTCGATCTCCTGCACCAGCGGCCCGCCCGTGAGGGGCTCGCCGGAGATCCGCAGCCGGACCGGGATGCGGGCGCGCGCCGAGGTCCCGGGGTCGCCCGCGATGCGGGTGGCGATCCCGGCGCGCAGCCAGGGCAGGAAGGAGTACGCGTTCGTGGTCACGAGGCGCCCCCGCCGGTGAAGATCTCTGTGCTCGCCGTCAGTTCGGGCAGGTCGGGGTCGGCGGCGGCCGTCCCGGTGCGGGTCGTGCCGCCGGTGACCAGGACCTTCCCGCCGGGCAGCGGCGCGGCGGCGAACGCCCACCGGCCGTCGGCGAGGCCCACCGCCGGGGACCAGGTGTCCGCGACGGAGTCGTAGAGGACGGCGCTGCGGTAGCCGGCTTCGTCCTTGTCGTCGGCAGCACCCCCGATGACGAGGACCCCGTTCGGGCCGAACGGGAGCGCGCGGTGCAGTGCGCGTCCCGAGGGCATGTCAGCCGCGGGCTTCCACGTCCCGGCGGTCAGGTCGTACAGCTCGGCGGTGCGCTGGCTGAACGGGTCGAACGCGCCGCCGCCGGGCGCTCCGGGCGCGAGGCCGCCGGTGACCAGGACCGTGGTGTCCGAGAGCCTGGTGGCCTGATGGTGGCTGCGGGGCGCGCGCAGGCTTCCGGTCGGCGCCCACTTCTTCGAGGGGGAGTCGTACAGCTCGCAGAAGGCGAGGGCGGGCTCGTCGGCGCTGCCGACCGGCGCGGTGCCGCCGCAGACCAGGACGGCTCCGTCCGCGAGCGGGAGGGCGGTGTGTCCCGTGCGGGCCTCCGTCATGTCGCCGACCGCCGACCAGGTGCCCGCCGCGGGGTCGTAGAGCTCGGCCGTGCGCAGGGCCTTGACGCTCTGGGGCGACCGGAACGTGGTGCCTCCGGCGACGAGCACCTTGCCGTCGGCGAGCAGGACCGCGCTGTGGCCCGCGCGGGGACCCGCCATGGCGCCGCTGGTGGTCCAGGCACGGGTCGCCGGGTCGTACAGCTCGGTCGTCGCGAGGGCGGGGGCGCCCGGCGCCGGGCCGCTGGTGCCGCCGGTGGCGAGGACCTTCCCGTCGGGCAGAAGGGTCAGGGTGTGCAGTCGACGGGGCGTGTTCAGGGCTCCGACCGGGAGCCAGGCTCCTGCGGCGGCTTCGTAGACGGCGGCGTGGCTGACGGCCGCCGCGGTGCTGTCGGCGCCGCCCGCGACCAGGACGGCGCTTCCGCCCGCGATCGGCACGGCGTTGTCGTGCTGCCCGTACCAGGTGGCGGCCCGGGGCAGGGCGGGAGCGGACGTCCAGGACCCGCTGGCCTGGGCGGAGGTGGTGGTCATCGAAGCTCCTCGGGTGCGCCGTCCGTACGGGTGGGGGACCGGTCCGTGGGCCGGGAGCCGGTCCGGGACGTGGTCAGGGGATCAGTGCCTCCGCCGTGGCGGCGAGCTGGAGTGGTTCGGGTCCCGGGGCGGCGGCGCCGGCCGCCGCGATGCCTCCGGTCACCAGTACGCGGTCGTCGGCGAGTTCGGCCGCGGCCGTGGACCACCTGCCCTGGGCGAGGCCCGCGAGCCGCGTCCAGGTACCCGCTGCCGGGGCGTACGCGAGCACGCTCCGGAAGCCCGCGGTGAAGCCTGGACCCCTGGTACCGCCGATGATCAGGACGTCCCCCGCGCGGGTGAGCAGCGCGCGGTGCCGGGCGCGGCCGCCGGGCAGGGGGGCCGCGGGGGTCCAGGCGCCGGTGACCGGATCGTAGAGCTCGGCAGAGGCCAGGGCGCGCGGGCTGAACGTGCCGTCCGCCGCGACGACGGGCTCGCCGCCCGTGACGAGGACCCGGCCGTCGGGCAGCAGGGTCGCCTGGTGCCCCTTGCGGGGCGTGTGGAGACTGCCGGTCGGGGTCCAGGTGCCGTCGGCCGGGTCGTACAGCTCGCAGTGTGCGAGGGCCGCTTCGCCCGTGCCGCCCGTGGGCAGCGCTCCGCCCGCGACAAGGACCCGGCCGTCGTGCAGGAGCACGGCCCGGTGGCCCGTGCGGGCGTCGTTCATCGGCGCCGTGGCGGCCCAGACCCGGGTCACGGGGTCGAACAGCTCGGCGGAGCGCAGCGCGCCGAAGCCGTGCCCGCCCCGGGCGGCGCTGCCTCCGGCGGCAAGGACCCGGCCGTCGGGCAGCAGGGTCGCGGAGTGCGCGCACCTGGCTGCGGCCATCGGGCCGGACGCGGCCCACCTCGCGGCGGCCGGGTCGTACACCTCGGCGGAGGCCAGGGGCACGGCGTCCGTACCCCGCCCTCCGGCGGCGAGGACCCTGCCGTCGGTGAGCCGCGTGGTGGTGTGCAGGCGGCGGGGTGCCGCCAGCGGGGCCGCAGCCGACCAGGCGTTGGCGGTCGGGTCGAAGAGCGCCGTCGCACCGAGTGCCGTGCCCGTGGGGCCGGCCCCCCCGGCGATCAGCGCCTTGCCGGTGGCGAGGACCACGGTGTCCGCCTGGCCCACGGGGGCGGGCAGGGTGCCCGCGGGCGCCCAGGTGCCGGGCACGAAGGCCGGCACGGCCGCCTCGGACGCAGGGATGACGTGCAGCTGGCCGTCGAGCGTCGTGTCGGCGGCGACGAAGTCGGCGAGCGCGTCGGCCGCCGTGGCCTGGCTGCGGAAGTCCGCCGGAGCACCCGCGGACCTGCGGCCGAGCGCGCGCGGCGGCAGCGCGGGCACGTTGCTGCGCACGTACGCGACGACGAACCGCTGGTCGGCGACGCGCACGGTGTCGGCCGCCGCGAACGGCTGGCGCAGCAGCGCCTCGCGCCGGGACAGCGGCGACCTGCTGGTGCTGCTCCCCTGGAGCAGCCCGTCGAACACGGCGGTGCTGACGCTGTGGAACCGCTTGGTGCGCGCGGCGGACAGCCGCGCGGGCGGCTCGGTGCGCGGGCCGTCGGTGCCGGCCGCGCCGCGCACGCCGTTCGTGGAGGGTGCGCTGTCGATGATGTGCAGCTCGTAGCGCGCGCTGCGGCGCACGACGCGTGCGGATGCCAGGGCGCCCGTGGCGGCGGTGAGCTCCAGACCGGTGTCCTGCGTTTCGTACGCGGGGCTCGACAGCTTCGCCGCGTCGGTCATGTCCTGGTACTGGGCCATGGCGAACTTGTCGCCGGTGTCGGAGATCCGTACGAGCCCGCTGTCCGGGGCGGGCGCGACGGTGAAGCGCCTGCCGTCGGCCGCGCGCTGTGGGCCGACCTTGTCGAGGCGCACGTTGAGCGGCAGTGCGCGCTGCTGTACGGACAGCGTGCCCAGCGGATGCAGCACCAGGTCGTCGGACGGGGGGAGCCTGCGGAGGCTGACCAGTGGCTTGCCGCTGCCGGTGGGCAGGCGGGTCTGCCAGCCCTCGGTCTTGCGCAGCTCGGCGGCGAGCAGCGGGAGGACCTGGAGGGGCGGCAGCGTGGTGACGGCGTTCTCGCCCCAGGTGATGTCGAAGTTGGCGGAGATGGAGAAGAACAGGAACCCGATGGATCCCTTCCCGCGCGCCCGCCAGGGCGCGGGGCCCTCCAGCTGGAAACGCAGGTCGATGCTGAACACACCGACCCCGAACGCCTTGAGCGAGACCTCCGCGCTGATGGCGATGGCGAACCGGAACGGGTTGAACTGGAACAGCGCGTCGAAGCTGAGATGCCCCTCGACGCCGAACCCGCCGAAGCCGAGCCGGAGTTCCGCCTCCGCGCCGAACTGGGCGGTGTTGCTGGTGAGGGCGAAGTAGCCGGAGACGCGGATCAGTTGCCTGTCACGGTGCAGGATGTCGATCGACACCCGCTCGGGCACGGCGAAGGGCAGTGCCGGTGCCTTGTACGAGGGGTGGAAGCCGCCGACCGTGAGCACCAGGTCGGGGTTGTCGCCCCAGGCGACCAGGACTCCCATGCCGCCGTCGAGGGGCATGGTCAGCACGTGCGAGTCCACGAGGCGGGCCTCGAACCACAGCCGGTTCTTGCCGGGTTCCAGTGCCCCGAAGAAGTCGACGCGCAGGTCGAGGAGGGGCAGCTTCGCGTTCGGCAGCGTGGCGCGCAGGGTGCCGAGGACGGAGACGTTGCCGGGGATCTCGATGATCAGCCCGAGGGAGATGCTCACCAGCGTCGGGGTGGCCCAGCCGATCTTGGCCATCGGTCCGATGAGGAACGTGCCGTCCTCCGGCGGGAAGAACGCGTTCAGGTCGGACAGGACGCGCGGTGCGTTGGCGATCACGTCGCGCGGGAACATCACGGACTCGATCGAGCCCGTGCGGATGCCCTCGGCGAGCGCCTGGAGGTTCATGCCGCGGTTCAGCCCGATCAGGCCGCCGACCGCGAGCAGGGTGAAGCCGTAGCCGAGCTGGATGCCCTCGCCGAAGTCGGCGGTGACCACGATCAGCAGCGAGAACCCCTTCGAGCCGTCCGGCGTCCGGGTGCTGACGAGGCCGACGGCCTTGAGCTCCAGGAAGTCGGCGAACTCCAGCTCCATCGCCCCGGCGTATTCGCCGCGCGCGGGGTCGAAGGCGAGGAAGCCGCCCCCGCGCACCACGCCCGTGTCGATCGAAAGGCCCGCGCCGCCGGGCGGCTTGAAGCCGAGGGAGACGTCGAGCGGGCCGAGGTTCCCGTCCTGCTCGGGGCGCCCGTCGAACAGCGCGGTGAGGCCGACCCTGTCCACCACCACGGTGACGGGGCCCAGTGCGGCCGTGAACGTCGCGCCGACGCTGACCGGCACGGACCCGCCCGAGGGCGTCACGGAGACGGTCAGGCTCTGGACCTCGACCGGCCCGAGCCGCCGGCCCACGGGGATCCGGAGGTCCAGGTTCGAGGTGCCGCGGAAGTACGGGCCGTCGCGGTGCGAGACCCCGAGGGACAGGTCGCCGCCGACGGCGAACCCGTCGGCCGGAACGACCGCGGCGAGGAATCCGTCGGCGTCCTCCCCCGGCCGGAACACGAACTCCAGGCCCGTGAGGTCGAATTCGGCGAAGACGTCCACGTCGTCGCCGTCGACCCGGACGCCGCCCGTGCCCGCGAGCGCGCGGAACTGGAGCCGGGTGCCGTCCGGCGTTCCGAGGAGCAGCACCGGCGCCCGGTCCGCGACCATGCTCTCGGCCGTGACCTCGAGGGCGCCCTTGGCGTGCACGGGGGCGCCGCCCGACTCGAAGCCGGTGAGCACGTCCACGCCCTCGCCGGGCCGGGCGAGGAGCGCCACCCCGCCTTGGAGGTCGAGGCCGCTGCGCACCGTGAGGGCGATGCCGCACGCCAGCTCGAACCGGACCCCGAGCGAGCCGGTCAGCGAGGGCAGCAGCGCGAGGCCCGGCGCCCCGCCCGGGGCGGCCGGCGGCACCCGGACGAGCCGCACCGCGCCGCGCGCCCGCGCCTCCTCCCCCACGGCCTGGTCGAAGGCGACGAAGGTGACCGCGGTCGCCGTCGGGCCCAGCGGGTCCGTGCGCGGACCCTGCACAGCGGTCTCCGCGCCTTCGGACAGCTGCGCGATGCGCACGTCGAAGCCCATGCCCAGGAAGAGGTTGTCGAGCTGGGAGGCCAGCTCCGCGAAGTCGAGGTCGGGCCCGCCCCAGCCGTACGCGTTCTTCAGCACGAGCGACGGGTCGTCGAGCACCTTGGGGACGTCGGTCACGTCCAGTGTCATGCGGGTGTGGGAGGGGCGGCTGCCCGTGGGCGGCACGTAGGCCGCCTTGATGACGCCGAGCGCGCGCAGTCCGAACCCGACGGACGGATGGAAGCGTTGCAGGTACGTGATGACCAGGTGGTCGAGGAGCTGCCGGGGGAACTGCTCGCGGAAGCCGTCGGCCCTCAAGTGGGGCGGGATGGCCGAGTCGGGTGCGTCGGCGATGGCCCGGATCGCGGTCACGAGGCCTTGTACGGCGGCGAGTACGCGGGCCGCCTCATCGGCGGAGGCAGTGGCGGCGCTCGCCCTCTCGGGCTTTCCGGGGGCCGGGATGCGGAGCCCGGGGGCGCCCTCGTTGAGGCCGCCGTCGCCCAGCAGGCGACGCAGGCTGTCGTACAGCGTGTCCGTGGTGGTGCCGAGCGCGCGCAGCGGGGCCGGGGGGTCGTCGACCGTCCAGCCGAGTTGGTGCAGGAGGCCGATGCATGCCTGAGGGGAGGCGACGGCCTCCCGCAGGGGCAGCAGTGCCTGCCCGATCCCGGCGAGGAGCTTGTCGAAGGTGCCCTGGTCAGCCATGTCACGCCCTCGGGTACTGGTGCACGTCGAGCGCGGCGTGCTGGGCCGGGTCGATGAGGTTGACGATCAGCCATTTGCAGAGGAAGCAGAACACGCCCCGTAGGTCGGCGTCGTTCGTCGCGCCTTTGTCCTGGCCGCGCATTTTGCATTCACCCGACGCCCGGTAGAAACCGCCCGCGAAGTGGTTGCCGCCTTCGAAGATCCCCACCATCCGGTAGGCGAACTTCGGTGGCACGAAGCCCGGCACGTTGATGGGGAGATCCGTTTCCTCTTCCCTTTTCCCGAAGGGCTTCGTCGTGTCGCGGTTCCGGTTCAGCGGGCCGTGGCTGCGCTGGTTCGCGGGACTGGGATCGGCGACGAAGTCCCGTACCGCCTTGTCCACCACGAAGACCGGTAGCCCCGAGGTGTCCGTCCGCTGGGCGAACACCACCGAGCCCTTCTTGAAGACCGGGATCGCCGCGACGGCCCCCGGGGTCTGGAGGAAGAGGGTGCCCTGCTTCTCATCGGGCCTGGATGCGATGGTCAGATTGGTCAGCATGTCGCCGGGTGTGGCCGACAGTGGCAGCTGCCGGTTGTCCGCACCGGTCGTGAAGTTGCGCACCGTCACCTTGGCGTTGTCCGTGAACGCCTGGACCCACTTCCCCATGTCGGCGGTGCCGACCGTGACTTCGAATATGTCGGGCAGCAGTGTCTGGGACGGCTTGAGCAGCCTTCCGGATGTCCGCACCCGGGGAACCTCGAACCATTTAATTCTGCCGGGGTTGAGCTTTCGGTCCTGCGGTGGTGCTCCCTGGTGCAGGAAGCTGAGCTTCGCCAGATTGTCGAATATCACGTCGCGGAACGGGTCGTTGTCCCCCTTCTGGTCGCCGCCGAAGTCCTCGTACTCGTCTCCCAGGTTGAAGGAGTGGGCGAACTCATGGGCCACCTTGTTGACGAGGTGGTCGATGTCGGTGACCCCCAGGGGCTCCTTCGCCACGACGGGTGGCGGAGGAGTCCTCGTCATCACCGGTCTGGTCCCCGACGCCGTGGTGAACTCGACTTTCCCCTGCCTGCCGACTGTCGAGGCCGTCATCGTGCCCTTATTGAAGGCCGTGCCGCCCAGGAGTGATTCGTACGCGATGATCGCGACCATCCCCCGGCTCTTGCGGAAACGAGTGTCGTCGGGAACCCAGTTCTGCCCGATGGGGAGGTTCGGTGAATCGGAGAGACGAAGCCCTGTCAGATAGCCGAGAACCGAATTTCCCGGGTTCGCCGTATTGCTGTTCGCATATACCTCGGGGGCGTGCCGCCGCGGATCGAGTTCCAGCGTCTGATGTCCCGAGACCCGGTAGAACTCGTAGACCCGGTCGATGAACTCCTTCAGACGCGGGGCGTTCGGTGTGTCACCGGCGGGCGGCTGGACCGCGGGTTCCCCTCCACCGTGGAACCTGCCGCCGTCGGCCCACCGGCGGCCGAGGTACAGGCCGTAGAACGTGTCCGACGCCTGGAGGAACCCCTCCGACTGGTGCGCCTTCCACGTCTCGACCACCAGGTCGCCGGCCCTGCCTTCGACGAAGTCCGTCAGACTCTGCCCCTTCCACAGGTCCCTCAACTGCTGCGGAGACCGGTCCTCGCCGCGCCGGGGCAGACCCACGCGCTCGACCAGCTCCTGCACGCTGTAACTGTTCTCCGGAAGGCCCCGCGGGTCCGACTCGGGAATGCGGCGGCCGGTGAGGTCGACTCCCTTTCCCGCCGCGCTCACGACGCGCGGGCCGCAGGTGACGAGTTGCTGCTCGGAAGGTTCGAACGAAGAGAAGACGTTGAAACTCTTGCTCAGGAGCGCGTAGGGCTGGTGTCTCGGCTTTTCGAACATGTCGCGCACGGTGCGCTGGACGATGCGGTCGAACAACTGGGCGTCCTGGGCCCGGAACCCCTCCGCGACGAAGACCATGTTGCACTGGTCCTCATGGTTCGCCACGTCCGCGGCCCTGACCCGAGTGAGCGTCGACCGGGACTTCGCGTAGTCGACCACCCGCACCGGAAGGACGTCGACCTTGTCGGTGCCTTTGAGTTTTCCCGTGATGATCACCGGGGCCGTCGTCTCCGCCGCTCCCCGTAGCCTTCCCCTCGGAGCGACCACCACGTCCGAACTCGGGGACTCCAGCTCGATGTAGTCATGCCCTGTGATATCTCCGACCGCGTCCGTACCGGCTGCACGATGCTCGCTGAACCTGGCGTAGAGCGACGGCTGGGCGTGCGCGAACTTGCCGTCCTTCGCTGTGGCCATGGATGTGTTCCCGAACCACCATTCCTCGATCTTCTCGTGCACCTGGAGCCTGCCCACCACCACGCCGAACCCGCCGCCGACGGTGATCTGGAAGAGATAGACCCCGGGCTCCTTGGCCGTCACGACTCCCTGACTGTTCACCGAAGGGAGTCTGTTGAGCCTGTCTCCCACCGAACGGTGCGGAGCGAAGAAGTGGAATGTGCTGCCCTGCGTCTGTTCGGTCAGCACGAATGGCTGGGGCGCGGCCTCGGTAAAAGTGCGGCTGAACACCTGGATCTTGAGCGGGAGGTCGCCGGTGAGTACAAGATGCAGATCGAGGTGTGGAAAGACGGGAAGATCCGCGGTGATAGGAACCGTGCTGGCCATGGTCACTCCCACCGGTCGATCTCCAGGCAGCGAAGGGATCCGATCGTCCCACCGCCCCCAGGCCGAAGGAAGAGGGAATGCGACATGGCCTGAAGAATGCGGTGGTCGGACCGAAAATCAACGCTGCCGGAAGTTATCGCTCCAGTCGGAAGAGAACACTCGCCCGACTTGCCGCGAGGTGATGCCCGGTGCGTACTGGACCGCTCGCTCTTCTCCATGCTGACACCGGTGTGATGGCACGGGTGTCCTCCTGCGGAGCCGCTCCGTTCCCGTGGTGCGGAACAACTGCCGGAAGTGGTTGACCGACGGGTGTGTGACGGTGGCGGCTGAGATCGACCTACCGGTCCTCACGAACAGAGGACTCCGGCGGTTGGGCCCGAGTCCTCTGCCGTGAACGTGCGGGTACGGGGGTCAGTGGTGGGTCAGTTCACCGGTGAGCTTGCCGTGGAGGTGGGCGCTCGGGTCGTTCAGACCGGTGATCTCGACGGCCTTGCCGCGCTGGGCGTACTTGGTCTCGATGGCGTCGAGGGCGGCGACGGAGGACGCGTCCCAGATGTGGGCCGCGCTCAAGTCGATGACGACCTTCTTCGGGTCGGTGGCGTAGTTGAACCGGCCGACGAGGTCGTTGGAAGAGGCGAAGAACAGCTCACCGGTGACCCGGTAGACGACCGTACTGCCGTCGGGGGCCGTGACGGCGGTGACCTCGGCGAGGTGGGCGACGCGCTGGGCGAAGACGACCATGGCGGTGACGGAACCGACGACGACGCCGACGGCCAGGTTGTGGGTGGCGACCACGCAGGCGACGGTGATCACCATGACGACGATCTCCCCGGCGGGCATCCGCTTGAGGGTCTTCGGCGCGACGGAGTGCCAGTCGAAGGTCGCGCACGACACCATGACCATGACGGCGACGAGTGCGGCCATGGGGATGTCGGAGACGACGGGGCCGAAGACGATGCACAGCACCATCAGGAACGCGCCCGCCAGGAAGGTCGACAACCGGGTACGGGCGCCGGACACCTTCACGTTGATCATTGTCTGGCCGATCATGGCGCAGCCCCCCATGCCGCCAAAGAAGCCGGTGACGACGTTGGCGATGCCCTGGCCGATGGACTCACGGGTCTTGTCGGAGTGGGTGTCGGTGATCTCGTCGACGAGCTTCGCGGTCATCAACGACTCCATCAGCCCGACCAGGGCCATGGCGAACGCGTACGGCGCGACGGTGGTCAACGTGTCAAGGGTGAGCGGCACGTCGGGCAGACCCGGCACCGGCAGGGAGGCCGGCAGTTCGCCCTTGTCGCCCACGGTCGGCACCGCGAGGCCTGCCGCCACCGTGATGACGGTGAGGATGCCGATCGAGACCAGCGGGGCGGGGACCGCGGTGGTGATCTTCGGGAAGAACACCATGAGTGCGAGGCCACTGACGATCAGCGGGTAGACCGGCCAGGGAACGTTCCGCATCTCCGGTACCTGGGCCATGAAGACCAGGATGGCGAGGGAGTTGACGAAGCCGACCATCACCGAGCGGGGAATGAACCGCATCAGCTTCGCCACGCCCAGCGCGCCCAGGACGACCTGGAGGAAACCGGCGAGGATGACGGCGGCCACGAGGTAGCCGAAGCCGTGCTCCCGGTTCAGCGGTGCGATCACCAGCGCCACCGCGCCGGTCGCGGCGGAGATCATCGCCCGGCGCCCGCCCACGATCGAGATGGTCACGGCCATGGTGAAGGAGGCGAACAGACCGATGACCGGGTCGACACCGGCGATGATCGAGAAGGAGATCGCCTCGGGTATCAGCGCGAGGGCCACGACCAGGCCCGCGAGGACCTCGGTGCGCCAGACCTTCGGGTCGGAGATCCAGTCGGGCTTCAGGCCGCGCAGGCGCGCGGCCGGTGACACAGCGGCAGCAGGGGACAAGGGAGACGGAACCTGTCGTACTCGGGCACGCCCCTTTGCGGCAGCCCGGGGCGTGCGGGAAGGACGCGCGGGGGCCGGGCCGACACCCCGCAGGGCGGCTCCGCGAGGTGCGGAGCCGGAAGTCGAGAAGGGGGCACGGAGCGGGGCCCGCGCAGCAGCGCGGCCGGGCTCACGTCCGAGGGTGGAGCGTCACGGCGGACAGGCGGCGGCGCCGGGCGTCATGGGCTCGCGCACGCTTGGCTCCTGCGGGAATCGGGTCTTCGCCGGGGCTTCTTCGGACCCGACACGGCAACGGCGAGGCGGCGGCCGACCGCCCCCACCCTCAGCAACTCTACCCTAACGTTAGAGTAGGGATGGGTGGCTCCCTCCCGGGCCGGGCCTGCCGACGACGAGAAAGCCAGAGGACCACGGGCGTGGACGGAAAGCACATGCAGATCGGCGAGGTCGCCGCGCGCACGGAGCTGTCGCTGCGCACCATCCGGCACTACGAGGAGACCGGACTGGTCGCCCCCTCCGCCCGCTCCCAGGGCGGCTTCCGCCTCTACACCGAAGCCGACGTAGCCCGGCTCATGGTCATCCGCCGCATGAAGCCCCTCGGCTTCCCCCTGGACCAGATGCGGGACCTGCTCGACGCGACCGATCGCCTCGACGCCGGCACCACGCTCGACGCTGTCGAGCGCGAAGCCCTGCTGGAACGCGTACGGACCTACGAGCGGGCCGCCGCCGAGCAGGTGGAGAAGCTGCGGGTCCAGCTGGCCCGCGCCGAGGACTTCGCCCTCACCCTCCGCGCCCGCCTGGAGCGGAACGCTCCGGCCACCCCCGTGCAGGACCGCGGCACCCCCGGCCCGACGCGACCCGGGCGAGGGCGGTAGCGGCAGCCGGACGGTCGGGGAGCTTTCGGGAGTGCGTGCGACGCGGCAGGATCCGCTCAGAGCCGGCGGTGAACACGATGGAGCGGAGGGCATTCCATGGGTGAGCACATCGAAGCCAACGGGACCACGATCTGGACCGAGCGCCGCGGTCACGGGCCCGACGTCCTGCTGATCGCGGGGTTGGGCGACCCCGCGGAGGCGTGGCAGTCCCAGCTCGACGGGCTGTCGGACCGCTACCAGGTCACCGCCTTCGACAACCGAGGGGCCGGGCGGACGCCGTTGCCCGAGGGGCCCCTGTCCGTGGCCTCGATGGCCGCCGACACCGCGGAACTACTGCGCGTGCTCCACGTCGGCAGGGCGCACGTCGTCGGCTTCTCGGGCGGCAGCGCGATCGCACAGGAGCTGGCGCTGCGTCACCCTGCGGCCGTGCACAGCCTCGTCCTGGTCAGCACCTGGGCGCGGGCTGATCCCTACGTCACCTCCATGACCCGCTTCTGGCACTGGCTGGTCACGGAAGCGCCCGACGAACGCGCCATGCTGGAGGCGTTCTTCCTGTGGATCTACTCGCCGCGCGCCCACGCCGACGGCACGGTGCAGCGGATCATCGACGAAACGCTCGCCTTCTCCCACCCGCAGTCCGCCGAGGCCTTCCAGCATCAACTCGAGGCGTTCATGCAGCACGACACGCTCGATCGACTGCCCGGGATCACGACGCCGACCCTTGTTCTGGCGGGTGAACGGGACATCGCCACGCCACCGCGGCTGGGGCGGATCGTGGCGGATGCCATCCCGGGTGCCCGCTTCGAGGTCCTGCCGCGCGAGGCTCACCAGCCGTTCCAGGAGTCCCCGAAAGCGTTCAACGCCCGGGTTGATGCCTTCTGGCGCGAGGTCGACGGCAGCACGCCGGTCTCCTGAAGGTCCGACTGCCCGGCCCTCGGTCCTTCTCCCGCGCTGGGAGCAGACCGGGAGCGGGAGGCGGAGAGGGCGTCCCTGAACGCCAGTACTGCAAAGTTCACGTATTTTCGCGGCCAAGATCAACAGTTACAGCAACCGGACCGTAGCCTTCCGCAACACTGCTCGGCCGCTTGCCCGTTGAGCACCCGCGCCACGCCGCGCCGGGCACTCCCGGCAGCCCGTACGCAGGGATTCCCAGGCATTTCTCCGTGCAGACGGCAGGTTTCCACCGGTTAGGGTGATCTTTTCCCAAGGGCGCCCTCCTTCCTCATTGCCCTCGAATAGATACATAAGGTTCTTCACGCATGCACGGCACGATCGACGGCTTCCACTACGGCCTGATCACCCCCATATCCGGTTACATCATGGCGTTCCTGGGCGCCGCTCTGGGGCTGCGCTGCACCGTCCGCTCCTTGCGGACCGACCGCTCGTGGAAACCGGCCTGGCTGTCGCTGGGCGCGGCATCCATCGGCTGTGGCATCTGGACCATGCACTTCATCGCGATGCTCGGCTTCCGGGTCCAGCAGGTCTCCATCAGCTACGACACAACGCTGACTGTCCTCAGCCTCGTGGTGGCCGTCCTGGTCGTGGCGATCGGCGTCTTCACCGTCGGCTACCGCGGCACCGCACCGCGCGTGCTCCTGAGCGCGGGTGTGCTCACCGGGGTCGGTGTCGCCGCCATGCACTACCTGGGCATGGCCGCGATGCGGATGCGCGCCGCCATCGACTACGACCCCGTCATCGTGGCGCTGTCCGTCCTCATCGCCATCGTCGCCGCGACCGCCGCACTGTGGGCCGCCGTCTCCATCCGCGGATTCCGCGCCAGCCTCGGCGCCAGCGCCATCATGGGCCTGGCCGTCACCGGCATGCACTACACCGGCATGGCCGCCGTCAGCGTCAACGTCCACGCGCACACCACCAGCACGTCCCACCGCGGCTCACCCGCCCTGGACATGCTGCCCATGCTCATCGGCCCCTTGAGCTTCCTGGTCATCGCGGGCGCCATCGTCATGTTCGACCCGCTGCTCATCATGGGCGACGACGAACCACGCCCCGGTGCCCATCGGCGGACGACCGCCCCCGGCGGCACGCGCACGGCACCCTTGCCCCCTCCTCCCGGCTCCCGCTACTGAGGCCGTCCCCGGCGAGCCGTCATCCGATGGGCCAGGGGTGCCTCGCCCTCCACGGAAGTCGGCAGACTGGGCACCGAGGGGCCGGCTCACGCTCCTCTCCCGGGCCTCGCGCGGCCGACCACCATGAACCGTGTCCCGCGCGGAGCCCGGAGCCCACGTACGACCCTCACGTCGCGCGGGGCCCGGGCGGTAGGTTGGGGCAGGTTGAGGACCCGCCAGGCAACACCGCGTCAGCAAGGCATCGCGTCCCGCTGGTCGCGGCCCTAGTGAATGAGTGTGCTGACCCGATGATGACCACCGCGCAGTACGAGGCGCTCCACCACTTCCTCGCCGACCGGATAGCCGACGTCGGCCCTGCGGCTGCGGGCGACCCGTTCACTGGTGGTGTCAACGCCCAGCTCATCATCCACAGCGACCTCCTCCTGCGCCGCGACCACAGCGCGCTCTCCGCGCGGGACGCCGCCTTCATCGACGGGCTCGGCCTGGCCCTGCAGCACGCCGCGGCCCGCTTCCACCACCATCCCGACTACCGGCAGGTCTGGACCCCGCCCCGCGTCGAGGCCCGCCACCTCCTGGACGGCGACTACAGCTGAGCCCCACCGGACCGCGGCTGCCGTCGGCCGTGTCATCAGGTCCCAAGGCAGCCATGACGGCGGGGCGCAGCACCCGGCCATGAGCGGACCACCACCCGGCCCGTCATCGCACGCGCTTGAGCGGACCAGTGGAAGCCGGGCCGACGCCGCCGCCCCCGCGAGCGGTCTTCATGACGGCGTCCCGCTCATCATGTGACCGGACGATGACAACGCCTCTCGTCCGTGATCCGCGCTGGTTGCCTGGTGCCATGCACACCGAGACCACCACCTCCCCCCGTCGGGCCCGGCGCACGCGCCGTCGGCACCCTCTTCTCCTCGCCTCCCTGCTCACCACCGCGACGGCCGTGGCCCTGACGGGCTGCGGCGCGGGCAGCGACAGCGCCGACACCTCCGGGCAGGGCACACCCGCCAAGACCGGCAAGAGGGTCCTGTGGATGGGCGACTCCATCGCCGGGAGCGAGGCCCCGGCCCTGGGCGCGGCCCTCAAGGCGAGCGGCGTGGCGTTCAAGGACGCGTCCTCCACGGGTGGCGGCACGGTCGTCACCGGGGACAGGATGGCGGGCCAGATCGCCCGGACGACGTGGAAGGACCTCGCCGAGAACATCACCTCCTTCCGGCCGAACGTCATCGCCTACCAGATCACCACCTACGACTGGGGCACCTCCGCTCAGCAGCGCGCCTCGTACGTGAAGCTGGCGAAGACCGCGCACCGGGCCGGTGCCGAGCTCGTCCTGGTCTCCGCCCCGCCCTTCAAGATCGATGACTTCTACCGGAAGTACGAGGGCGCGATCAGGTCCGCGCCGAAGGCGGCGAAGCAGGTCGCCGCGGCCGCCGACGGCAAGGTGCGCTTCCTCGACGCCGACGCCCTGTGGGGCACGGACGCCACCGCCGACAAGGCGCAGCGCTCCGCGGACGGCGTCCACTCCTGCCAGCAGGGGTCGGCCGCCTTCGCCCGCTGGTTCACCGACCAGCTCGGCAAGGAGCTCTCGTTCGAGCCCGCCGCCCCGGAGAAGTGGGCGAAGGGCCGGTGGACCGCCGACAAGCGGTTCGGCAAGCTCGGCTGCGGCTGAGCGGCCCGGAGACCGACATGCGACCGCTTCTGCCCGGGCCCGGGTTGCGCCGCCGTGCCCACCGTGCCGCACCACCCGCCCGTGGCCGGGCGCGGCACATCGCCCCGCTGGACGGTCTGCGGGGGTGTGCCGTCCTCGCCGTCCTGCTGTTCCACGCGGGGCACTTGGGAGGCGGCTTCCTCGGCGTCGACCTCTTCTTCGTCCTGTCCGGCTTCCTGATCACCGGTCTGCTGCTCGGCGAGACCGCGCGCCGGGGGCGCGTCGACCTGGCCGCGTTCTGGGGGCGGCGGGCCCGGCGGCTGCTGCCCGCGCTGACCGTCATGGGCACCACGACCCTGCTGCTCACGTGGACCCTCGGGACACCGGCGCTCCTGGGCTTCGCGCTCGACGACGCGCCGTGGGTGGCCGCCCAGGCCGTGAACTGGCACTTCGTCACCGAGCAGATCGGGTACTGGAACGCCTCCGGCACCCGCGTCTTCGCCCATCTGTGGAGCATCGCCGTCGAGTGGCAGTTCTACGCCGCCTGGCCGCTGGTGGTCGCTCTCGCCGGGCGCGGCCGGGGAGGGGAGCGGCGCGTCGCCGTGCTCGCCTCAGCGGGCGCGCTGGTGTCGCTCCTCCTCATGCTCCGCCTCGGCGACGCCGTGGACACCACCCGGGCGTACGAGGGCACCGACACCCGCGCCTTCGCGCTGCTGCTCGGCGCGCTCGCGGCCACCTCACCGGTGCGTGGCCTGATCGCCCGCGTCCCGGGGCGTCTCGCGGGCGCCGCGTCCGCCGTGCTGGTCTGCGGACTCGCGGCAGCGTGGGCGCTGACCGAGGGGCAGCACGCGCCGGGCCTCTTCCAGGGCGGCCTCTTCGCGCATTCACTGGCCTGTGCGCTGCTGATCGCGCTGCTCGCAACCGCACCCGACAGGCGCGCGGGCCGAATACTCGGCAGCACGCTCCCCCGCCGCCTGGGTGAACTGTCCTACAGCCTCTACCTCTGGCACTGGCCGGTGTATCTGCTGCTGCCCGCCGAGGTGCTCGGCGTCGGCGGCTGGGGCCGTACGGCGCTGGCCATCGCCGTGTCGCTGGGGGCGGCGGTCCTCTCGAAGATCCTGGTCGAGGACCCGGTGCGGTTCCGGGCTCCGTGGGCCGCGGGGCGGCAAGGCCTGGTCGCGCTCACGGCGGCGGTCGCCGTGGCGGTGGGAGCGTGGGCCCTCGTACCGCAGCCTGATCCGGGCGCCGGGACGGTGGACGTGGAGCGCCTCAAGACCTCGTAGGCACACCGGCCCGGCAATCGGCCGGACGGCACGAAGGCAGACACAATGGGAAAAATATCGGCAATGCATCAACTGGGATGGCGTTTCCAGGACGGGGACCACGTGCTCCTGAGGGTGACCGCGTGCGGATGACGCGTGAGGCGCCGCAGCGCGCGGGGCGTCCGGTACGCGCAGGCGTGCGCCTTTCGGTGCGCGTCTGCTCACTGCCGCTCGCCGCGCTCGCTCTCACGCTCACCGGCTGCGGGATCTCGGACTCCGGGCCCGCGCACGCCGGTGCTCCCGCGCGTGGGGAGCGGGCGGGCACAGCCGACCGCACCCTGCGGATCACGCTCGTCGCCCCGCACGGGTCCTGGGCCGTGATCCGTTCCGCGCCCGCCCACGCCGGGCCGCAGCAGGCCCTCGACGCCCTCCTGGCAGGTCCCACCGCGTCGGAGCGGGCGCGCGGCATCACCACCGCGCTGCCGCAGGGGAGTCACCGGGTGCGCGCCGTGGCCGCCCCGGGAACCGTCGATCTGTATCTGCCGTGGCTGGTGTCGGAGCTGCCGCGGGCGGCCGTCAACCAGTTGGTGTGCACGGCTGCCGCCGCGCCCGGAGTGCCGGGCGGAAAGCGTCCCCCGGACGTGGTCGTACGGGTCCACGAGTCCGGCCTGTCCGGCGAGCCGTGGCGCGTCCGGTGCGACGAGACCGGCTCCACGGCGCCCCTCGGCACGAACGACCCCTGAGCCGCCCGCGCGGCGGTTCCTCCCCCGACGGCGAACGAGTAGAAAGCGAAGGTCCTTCATGACCCGCGTCCTGCTGATCGAGGACGACCCCGGCGTGCGCCGGGGCGTCACCCTGGGCCTGCGCCGCCGGGGGCACGAGACCGAGGCCGTCGGCACCGGCGAGGACGGCCTGGAGTCGCTCGCCGCCTTCGCCCCGGACATCGTCCTGCTCGATCTGATGCTGCCCGGCATGAGCGGCCTGGAGGTGTGCCGCCGCATCCGCGAGGTCAGCCAGCTGCCCATCGTGATCCTCTCCGCGCGCGGCGACGACGTCGACGTCGTCGTGGGCCTCGAGGCGGGCGCCGACGACTACATCGTCAAACCCGCCAGCGACGAGGTCATCGAAGCCCGCATGCGCGCGGTCCTGCGCCGCCTCGCCCCGCCCCCGCACACCGCCGCGGCCCACGGGCAGCCCGAGACGCACGGCGGCCTGGAGATCGACCGGAGCGCGCTGCGCGTGGCCAGGCACGGCACCGAACTCGCCCTTGCCCCCTCCGAACTCAAGCTCCTGCTCTTCCTCTCCGCTTCGCCGGAGGCCACCTTCAGCCGTCAGCAACTCCTGGAACAGGTCTGGGAGCACAGCTACTACGCGGACGCCCGCCTCGTCGACGCGTGCGTGAAGCGGCTGCGCGCCAAGATCGAGGACGATCCCCGGCAGCCGCGCTACGTCCAGACAGTGCGCGGGTTCGGCTACCGGTTCGGCCCGCTGTGAGGCGTCGGCTCCTCCCCCGGGGGCTGCGCACCCGGCTCGTGGTCGCGTTCGTCCTCGTGTCCGCGCTCAGCGCCCTGACCACCGCCGCCCTCACCTTCCGGCAAGCGCGGGCCGCGATCCTGGACCGGGCCCAGGACAGCGCCGTGCACGACCTGCGCACCCAGGTCGACTCCCTGGCCCCGGACCTGCCGGCCTCCCCCACGGGCGCGGACCTGCGCGCCCTCGTGCTGCAGCTCGACCGGGCCAACGGCGCGCGCGGCTGGCGCACCGCAGCCGCCTTCGACGGCCGCGCCCCCGTCACCGTGACGGGTCCCGCACCCGCGCTGCCCGCCCGGCTGCGCGCCGCGGGCGGAGCCGCCCGCGGCGCCGTCGTCCAGCGCTTCCACCACGACGGGACCCCCTGGCTCGCCATCGCCCTGCCGGTGACCCTCGGCGAAGAGCCCTCGCGCCCTTCCGGGCTCGTCGTGTACGCGTCCTTCTCCCTGGCGTCGCAGCGCCGGGACGTCGACGCGCTCGTCTCCGCGGCCCGCGCGGGCGTCGTACCGGTGGTGATCCTCTCCGCCGTGCCCGCGCTGCTCGCCGCCCGCCGCGTCCTGCGCCCGGTGCGCCGACTGCGCTCGGCCGCCGAGGGCATGGCCGCGGGCGCCCTGGACACCCGCATCACCGTCGTCGGCGACGACGAACTCGCCGACCTGGGCGCCACCTTCAACACCATGGCCGCGACCCTCCAGGCCGACGCCGCCACGCTGCGGAGCATGGAGGCGAAGGCGCGCAGGTTCGCCGCCGACGTGTCCCACGAACTGCGCACACCGCTCGCCGCGATGACCGCCGTGACCGGCGTGCTCGACGCGGACGCCGCCGCCGGGGACCTGCGCCCGGAGACCGCCGAGGCCCTCGCCCTGGTCGCCGACGAGATCCGCAGGCTCGGCCGCATGGTCGAGGACCTGATGGAGATCTCCCGGTTCGACGCGGGCGCCGCCGCCCTGCACCTCGACGAGATCGACGTCGGCGAACTCGTCCGCAAGACCCTCGGCCTGCGGCACTGGCAGGACCAGGTCGCCGTGGACGTGCCCACGGGCCTGCGAGCCCGCCTCGACCCGCGCCGCGTCGACGTGGTCCTCGCCAACCTCGTCGGCAACGCCCTGCGCCACGGCGGCCCCTCCGTCCCCGCGCGCGTGCGGGCCAGGGCCGTCGGGGACACGCTCGTCCTCACGGTCACCGACGCAGGCCCCGGCATCCCCGAGAACGTCCTGCCGCACGTCTTCGACCGCTTCACCAAGGGCGACGCCGCCCGCGCCCGGAGCGAGGGAAGCGGCCTCGGCCTGGCCATCGCCGCCGAGAACGCGCGCCTGCACGGCGGCACCCTCACGGCCGCCAACGCCCCCGGTGGCGGGGCGGTGTTCACTCTCACCCTGCCCCGGGATCCCGCATGAGGCACCCCGCGGCCCTGGCCCCACTGCTCGCCGTGACCCTGGCCCTCGCGCCCCTGACCGCCTGCGGCGTCGACGACACCGGCCCGGCCCCGGCAGGACCCGCGGCATCCGGCATGCCGCGGGTACACGAGCGCCCCTCACCCGCCGTGCACGTGTACTTCTACTCCGCCACCGGTCTCGAACGCGTCTCCCGGCTCCATCGGGGCCCCGACGCGCGGCAGCGGGCCATCGAGCAGCTGGTGCGGGGCCCCGACGCGGCCGAGCGGGGCCGCGGTCTGATCAGCTTCGTTCCCTCCGGCCCGGGCGAACCCACCCTGAACGTCAGCGCGCGGGGCACCGTCGACCTCTTCCTACCGCCCGACTGGGAACTCGGCCGCACCGCCCTGCGCCAACTCGTGTGCACCGCCACCGACGGGGCCCAGGACGCCGAGGTCCGGCTCCACCAGGCGGACGGCGGCCCCCCGACCATCGAGAGGTGTACGCGCTAGGCAGTGAGCCGCCCCGCGCACCCCAAGCACGGCGCCCCCTCCGTCCGCGAGCCAGGACGCGCCCCCGTCGGCGCGGCCGGGTCTGCGGTCATGTGGCCAAGTCCAGCCACTCCCCGACGGCCAGCACGCGTGCGCGCCGTCCGGCGTGAGTGCGGAACTCCCCCTCCGGGTCGGAGACCTCGACATAGCCCGCGATCTTGTCCGGCTGCTCCGGCTCGTAGTGCATCGGCACCGCGTACCGGGCGTCGAGGATCTCCGCGGCCGCGGCGGCCTGCCTCGGGTCGAGCGCGGCGGGCAGCGGGCTCGGCGGCTGCAGGTGCGGTGCGTCGACCACCGCGCCGTTGGCGGGCAGGAACACCGCGTCGAACGGGCTGAACCGGCGCGCGATCAGCCACCAGTAGCCGTGGAACATCGTGTCGCCGCCGTGGAAGACCCGCTGCCCGTCGGCCTCCACCACCCAGTTCAGCTGCGGGTCGCCAAGGCCGTCGACGGCGGGGACCGCGGTGACGCGGAACGGCCCGACTTCGCGGGTGGCCCAGGCGTCCACGATGTCGGGGGCCAATTCGTGCAGGACCAGCTCCCGCTCGGCCAACAGCGTCGTCACGTTGTCCACGTCGTCGCCATGACCGGGCGCCGGTCGCAGCAGCGGCGCGCCCGGCGTCAGTACGTCCGCGAGCGCGGCCGCGTCGGTGTGGTCCCGGTGCAGGTGGGTGACCAGCGCGGCGGTGGCCTTCCCGCTCGGCACCGCCAGCCCCTCGCCGGGCTTCCACCCCGTGAACAGCGGTGACAGGTCCCGCACGTAGTCGAGCACCAGGCGCTCGCCGCCTGCCTCGATCTCCAGTCCGGCCCAGCCCAGTCGGCGCACCCGCATCTCGCACTCCTTCGTCCGTTCCGGTGGCTGCCGCGAACGTTAGCGTACGAGCGTTCGCCAAATCAATAGCGAACGCCCGTACGCTACCCTCGGCGCATGTCACCACGACGTTCAGCGGCCGAAGCGCAGGCCACCAGGGGCCGGATCCTCGACCGTGCCGCCGCGATCGCCTCCGCGGAGGGCCTTGACGGCATCACCATCGGTCGGCTCGCCGAGGAGCTGGAGATGAGCAAGTCCGGGGTCCACAAGCACTTCGGCACCAAGGAGACGCTCCAGATCTCCACGCTGGACAAGGCGTTCGTGGACTTCTGGCACCGGGTGGTCGAGCCCGCCCTCACCGAACCGCCGGGCCTGCGGCGGCTGCGCGCGGTGTGCGCCAACTCCGTGGGTTACCTGGAAGCGCCCCTGCTGCCCGGCGGCTGCCTCATGACCGCGGCGCTCAGCGAGTACGACGGCCGCCCCGGCCGCGTCCGCGACGCGGTGGCCGAGGTGTGGTCGCGCTGGCGGAACCAGCTGCGGTCGGACCTGACCGCGGCGGTGGACAACGGCGAGCTGCCTGCCGGGTTCGACATCGACCAGGCACTGTTCGAGATCGTCGCCGCCGGCCTCGCGCTGAACGCGGCCATGCAGCTCCAGCACGACCGGGCGGCCGCCGCCCGGGCCCGCCGCGCGATCGAACGGGCCCTCGACCAGTCGTGACCACACGTTGCATCTGATTCTCAGGAGGTCCGGAAATGGCTGAGCTGTATCCGCCGATCGAGCCGTACGAGAAGGGGATGCTCGACGTCGGTGACGGCAACCTCGTGTACTGGGAGGTCTGCGGCAACCCGGACGGCGAGCCCGCGCTCGTCGTTCACGGTGGGCCGGGGTCCGGGTGCGGGACCGGGGTGCGCCGGTACTTCGACCCGGACCGGTACCGGGTGGTCCTGTTCGACCAGCGTGGCTGCGGCCGCAGCACGCCGCACGCGAGCGACCCCACCACCGACATGTGGCACAACACCACCCAGCACCTGATCGCCGACATGGAGCGCCTGCGGGAGCACCTGGGCATCGACCACTGGCTGCTGTACGGCGGCTCGTGGGGCTCCACGCTGATCCTGGCGTACGCCGAGACGCACCCGGAGCGGGTGTCGCAGATCGTCATCGCCGCCGTCACCACCACCCGGCGCTCCGAGATCGACTGGCTCTACCGAGGGGTCGGCCGGTACTTCCCCGAGCAGTGGGAACGCT
>NZ_JALDMY010000004.1:0-43207 GCF_022698285.1 Streptomyces sp. AN091965
TGACGGCCTTCGGCTTGCCGGTGGATCCCGAGGTGTACAGCAGGTGGGAGACGTTGTGGCAGTCGCCCCGGGCCGGGAGGTCGCCGTCGGCCTCGTTCGCCGCGGCCGCGTCGAGGTCCGCGAAGGTGTGTACGGCCCAGGTCCCGACGGGCATCCGGCCGGTGCCGTCCGCCTCGGCGACCACGAGCTGCGGGGCGGTGTCCTGGAGCATGAACGCCAGTCGGGCGTCGGGCAGTTGGGGGTCGAGGGGCACATAGGCCGCGCCGCTCTTGGCGACGGCGTACACCATCGCGAGGGTGCGGACGCTGCGGTCCATGAACAGCGCCACCCGCGTCCCGGGCCCGGCGCCCAGGCCGCGCAGCGCGCGGGCCAGACGGTTGGCCCAGGCGTTGAACTCACCGTAGGTGAGGGTCCGTTCGCCCACCTCGACGGCGACCGCGTCGGGGGTGCGGACGACCTGCTGCTCGAAGGGCTCGGCCAGGGTGGCGTACGGGACGTCGAGCGGCTGGTGGGGGTTGAGGCCGTACAGGATCCGCTGCCGTTCCGCGTCGGTGACCAGCGGGTGGGTGCCGACGGCCGCCTCGGGGTCCGCCGCGAGCGCGGTGCTCAGGTGCAGCCAGATGCCGCGGAACCGGTCGAGGGTCGTGGCGTCGAAGAGGGCCGCCGAGCACTCCATGACGCCGCTGACGCCCTGGGGCGTATCCGACAGCGTCGCCGACAGCTCCCATTTGGCCGTGCCGTACTCCAGGAGCTTGAGCGGGTTCATCTGCGCGCCGCTCAGCTGGAGCCGTTCGTCGCTCTGGAAGCCGAAGAAGGTCTGGAAGACGGGGTGGGTGGTGAGGCGGCGCGGGGTGCCCAAGGCGTCCACGATCCGCTCGAAGGGCACCGTCTGGTGGTCCTGGGCCTCGGCGGTGGTGGTGTGCACGGCACGGATGACGTCGTGGAACGACGCGGCGGCGACCACGTCGGTGCGCAGCGCCACCGACTTCACGAAGCATCCGGCGATCCGCTCGGCGTCGGGGTGGTCCCGGCCGCTGAGGGCGGTGCCCACGACGGTGTCGCGCTGTGCGGTCAGCCGCATCAGGAACACCTTGTAGGCGGCGAGCAGCACGACGAACAGCGTGGTGCCGTTGCGCGTGGCCAGGTCCTTCAGGTCGCCGACCAGACCCGGCGGCAGGTCGACGGCGACGGAGTGGCCGCTGCGGCTCGGCTCGTCGCCGCGCGGCCGGTCGGCGGGCAGGTCGAGGACGGCCAGGTCGCCGCCGAGCTTGTCCTTCCAGTAGGCGAGTTCGACGACGGCGCGGTCCTTGTCGGCGGTGTCGTCGAGCCAGGCCGCGTAGTCGAGGAAGCCGACGTCCGGCGGCGGCCCGAGCGGCGCGCCCGCGAGCAGTGCGCTCAGCTCCTCCATGTACGTCGACATGGAGGCGTAGTCGTTGACGATGTGGTGGACGACGAACACAAGGAGCATCGCGTCGCCGGGCAGCGCGACGGCCGAGACGCGGAACAGGGGCGGCCGGTCGACGCGCAGCGGCACCTGGGCGCCGGCGTTGGCGATCTCCTCGGCGCGGCGCTCGGCGTCCTCGGCGGGCAGCGCGCGCAGGTCGTGCCAGTCCACGTCGGGGTCGAACGGCGGCCGGTCGTACTGGCGGGCCTCGCCGTCCTCGACGGTGATCCGCAGCCGCAGCGCGTCGTGCCGCTCGACCAGGGTGCGCAGGGCGCGGCGCAGGTCGGCCTCGGTGCAGGCCCAGGGGATGCGCAGGTTGTCGAAGCAGTTGTACTCGGTGCTGTCCGGGAAGAGCTGGGTGAAGAACCAGATGCCCGCCTGGGCGGGGGTGAGCGGCACGCCCGTGCCGGGCCGGTGCGCGGGGATGGCCAGGTGGCGGGTGGTGGTGACGCTCTGGCTGAGCAGTCGCCTGATCAGTTCGTGCCGGGCGTCGGTCGTCCTGTCCATCTCAGCCTCCCGAGCCGCGTGCGTTGAGTGCCTCGATGCGCTCGGCGGCCTCCTGCTCGGACATCGAGCCGACGAGCTCGCCCAGGGTCCGTTCGATGAGGGCGGCGAGGCCGCGTACCGTCGGGTCCTCGAAGAACGCGGAGACGGGGACGCGGATGCCGAACAGGGCGGAGATCCTGACCATCACCTGGGCGACCTTGAGCGAATTGCCGCCCAGGGAGAAGAAGTTGTCCGTCGGTCCGACGTCGGGCAGCGCGAGGACGCGGCTCCACAGTCGGCAGAGTTCGGCCTCCAGGTGCGACTGCGCCCGCTCGCCCTCGCCGCGGGCAGCCCTGTCCTCGGTGGTCGGCGCGGGCAGCGCGGCGCGGTCCAGTTTCCCGGAGGCGGTGCAGGGCAGGGCGGGCATGCGGACGTAGACCTGGGGCAGCAGGTGGCTGGTGAGGCGCTCGGCCGCCCACCGGGCCAGTTCCTCGATGTCCACGTCCGTGCCGACGACGTAGCCGACGAGGGTGGCGTCGCCCTGCTCGTCGGGGCGCACCAGGACCGCGCAGTCCCGCACGCCGGGTCCTTCGGCCAGGACCGCCTCGACCTCGGCGGGTTCGACCCGGGCGCCGCGGATCTTGGTCTGCGTGTCGGCGCGGCCCAGGAAGAGGATCTGTCCGTCGGGGGCGTGCGCGCCGAGGTCCCCGGTCCGGTAGAGGCGTTCGCCGGGTTCGAGGGCGTAGGGGTGCGGGACGAAGCGTTCGGCGGTCAGCGCGGGCTGGTGGTGGTAGCCGCGGGCGAGGCCGCCCACCCCGGCGACGCAGATCTCCCCGGGGACGCCGTCCGGCACCGGCTGGAGCGCCTCGTCGAGCACGTACGGCCGGTACAGACCGACCTGGCGGCCCACCGGTACGTGGGCGGCGTGCGGCGGCACCCCGGTGTCCAGGTGCGGCCGTCGGCCCGCCCAGACGGCGAGCTCGCACGTCTCGCTCTGGCCGTACGCCGAGTGGATCTCGGCGTCGCCGAAGCGCTGCCGCACCCCGTCGAGGAGCCGGGTCGGCAGGGCCTCGCCCGAGGTCTGCACCCAGCGCACGCCGGGGAACTTCGCGTCCCCGGCCTCGTCGAGGAACACCTTGAGCATGGACGGCACGAAGTGCACGAACGTCACCTCGCCGCGGGTGAGCAGATCGACGAGGTGGGCGACGTCCCCCTCGCCGTGCGGCTCCGCCAGGCGCACCGAGCCGCCGGCCGACAGCGGCGCGAGGATCTCGATGACGGCGACGTCGAAGATGAGCGGCGTCTTGTGCAGGGTGACCGTGCCGGGCCCCAGATCGTAGTACTGGGCCGTCCAGTCGACGCGGATCGCGGCGCACGTGTGGTCCGTGACCACGCCCTTGGGGACGCCGGTGGAGCCGGAGGTGAAGTAGATGAACGCGGCGTTGTGCGGGTGCACGGGGGCGCGGGCCGGGGCGCGTTCGGCGCTGTCGGCGGTCTCGGCGTCCGGCTGCTCGGTCACGCACGGGATGTCCAGGCCGTCGACGGCGCGGGTGCCCGGCGCGGAGACCAGCAGCTGGGCGCGGGCCGAGCTCAGGACGGTCCGGATGCGTTCGGGCGGCATCCGGTCGTCGAGGGGGACGAAGGGCGCGCCGCACTTGAGGACGGCGAGCAGGGCCACGACCAGTTCCGTCGAGCGGCGCAGCTGGAGGGCGACCGGCCGCTCGGGCCCGGCGCCCAGGGCCGCGAGCCGGTCGGCGAACCGCTCGGCGCGGGCGTCGAGTTCGCCGTAGGTGACGGTGTCGTCGGCGGTGAGCAGCGCCACGCGGTCGGGGTGGCGGGCGGCCTGTTCCTCGAAGGGGCGGTGCAGCGGGTGCGGCACGGGGGCGGCGGCCGCCCCGGCGTCCGTCGCGGCGATCCGGGCCGCGGCCTGCTCGGCGCTCAGCAGGCGCAGCGAGCCGACGCGGGTGGCGGGCTCGGCCAGGGCGTGGCGCAGCAGGGATTCCAGGGCGGCCGGGGTCCACTGCCCTGCGGGCGCGGCGATCTCCGCCGTGGCCTCTTCGGTTCCGGGCGGGGTGTGCAGGACGACCTGTACGGCGTCCTGTACGGCGGGGGCGCTCGGCGTGGTCGGGACAGCTGGGGCAGTCGACACCGCCGGGGCAGTCGGGACGGTCGGCACAGGTGACGCGGAGTGGACCTGTGCCACGAGGTCGGTGAAGCACACCGCGTCCGTCACCCGCACCGCCGACGGCGTACCGCCGGTGATCAGTCGGCGCTCCTCGACGCGGTCGTAGCGGAACAGCGTCGCGGCCACCGCCGCGGCGACGACCGTGTCCGCCGGACAGCCGCCCTTCCGCGCGAGGGCCGCGACCCGGGCCATGAGGTCCGGCGGCAGGGGCAGCCGCACGGCCGGTCGGTGGGTTGTCACTGGTTGTCCTCCCCCTCCGTGTGGCTGCCCGCGCTCGACGGTCCCGCGAAGCCGCAGGTGAGTTGCGCGGTACGGGCGGTGATGCTCGGGAAGCGGTGCTCGCACTCGCCGATGAACGGGGTGCGGTACGGGGGCGGCAGCCCTTCGAAGGTCTGCTCGCCGTACGGGTACAGGCCGTTGAGGGACACGTCGATCAGCGCGGCGCGCAGCCGGCGCAGCAGCTGGTCGAGCACCTGCCGCTCGGGGACGGGGCGGCGGACCGTCAGGAAGAAGTGGTCGTAGAAGACCGAGCGCACGGCCCGGTCCTGCAGGCGCATCTCCCCGACGGACTGCTGGAGCAGGGACTCGCTGCCGGGCACCAGGCGGGCCGCCACGGCGCCGTGCACGACCTGGTTGACCCGCAGCGCCTCCTCCAGCTCGGGGTTGTCGAGGCCGCCGGCGCCGGGGACCCGGCCGTGGAAGAGCCGGCGCACCGGCCGGTAGTCCGGTGCCCAGCTGCCGCTGAAGCCGTGGTGGTGGCGGTGCATCGCCGGGCGGATGACCCGCTCGTAGCTGTCACGGGTGCAGGAGCTGGTGTACAGCATCATGGCGTTGTAGCCCTCGGCGAGGCCCGCGAGCAGGGCGGCACCGGTGCGGGGCGGATCCGGCGACGGCCGTGGGTCCGGCTCCGGCCCCGGCTCCGGCATGCGGGCGAGGACCCGCGCCATCAGGTGCCACAGCAGGAACGAGATCTGGTGCCCGGTGATCCACCGGAACCAGAACACGTCGTCGAGGGTGTCCCGGTCGGCGAGGTGGATCTCCTCCTGCGACAGCCACGCCGTGGCGAGCCCGAGCCTGCGCGCGGCGTGCTCCAGGGCGGCGTCGGCGGCGGCGTCGGGCCCGTCCCGGTCGAGGTCGTCCGGCTCGGGCAGGTGGAGCGGCTCCAGACCGTAGGGGTAGGCGCCGAAGTCCCACTCCGCCACCCGCGTCGCGGTCGTCACCTCGGCCGCCCTCCCGCTCACGGGCGCGCACCGGGTATGTAGGTGAACTCGAACTCGAGACCGTTGACGTCGAGGAAGTAGAAGCTCTCCACGCCGTCGGCGTCCACCACGACGTCGGTCGCGGTCTCCTGGTCGACGAAGGTGTACGAGCCGGAGCGGAACAGCGCCAGCCAGTGCTCGCGCCAGGCGACCAGCTCCTCGGAGGAGGCCGCCTGGAGACACACGTGCTGGTACTGCGCCGCCTTGGGGTCGGGCGGCTGTGCGGCGCTGCCCTGCCGGTCGAAGAGGTGGAAGCGCACCGAACCGCACTCCAGCTCCACCAGGGTGGTGATCCCGGGCAGCCTGCTGAGGGTGAGCGACGAGAACGTGGACAGCGTCCAGTTCGGCGTGCAGCCGAAGAAGTCCTGGTACCAGTTGAGGGAGTTGTCCAGGTCCGCGGTCTGTACGCCGATGTGGTTGAAGGACGGCGCCGTCGCCGGGGGCGCTCCCGGGGCACGCTTCGTGCCGGGCGGCGGCACGCTCATGAGGTCTGCTCCCCGGCCGCGGCCTCCATGCTCCGCCGCAGGCTGGCCGGCCGCATGTCCGTCCAGACCTCGGCGATGTGCGTGAGGCAGGCGTCCTTGGACCGTGGCGGACCGATCACTTCCCAGCCGGCCGGCACGTCTCTGCCCGTCGGCCAGATGGAGTACTGCTCCTCGTCGTTGCGTACGACGAGGAAGTCGGGCTCGCTCGCGGCCTCAGACGTGGTGTCCACTGCCGTCACCTCCCACAAGGCTCTCTACGGTGGCGTCGCCGCCCGGGTCCGATGCGGTGCGGCCGTTGTCCAGGGACATGCCGAGCAGCTGGCCGATCAGCTCGCGGTGGTCGGTCTCCGCGGTGTCGGCGAGCGCGTGGGCGGCATGCCGTCGTTCGTGCTCCTCCTGGTCCTGCGACAGCTTGAAGCGGCCCACGATGTCGGTGATCTCGACCTCGAAGCCGACGACGAAGTCGATCAGCTTGTCGATGCGTTCGTCGTCGGGACGCAGCGTCGGCGGGCCCGCGTCGCGCTCCGCGCGCGCGGCCAGTTCGCACATGCCCGCCACGATCCGGTCGCGGTCGCGGACGATCCGGGCCCGGCCGCGGACCTGGACGGTGACGGAGTTCCAGGTCGGCAGCTGGTCCGTCTCGTAGACGGTGGGCGAAATGTAGCCGTTGGGTCCGTGGAACAGGATGGTCACCGGGCGGTCGTCGAGGAGCCGGGCGTGCGGGTTCTCCCGGTCCAGGTGCCCGAAGAGGAACCCCCGGCGGCCTCGCGAGCGGTCCAGGGTGAGCGGGAGCTGGGTGACGACGGGGTCGTCGGTGCCGCGCGCCGAGATCACGGTGGCGAACTTGAAGCGTTCCACGACCGCGTACGTCCTCTCGGCGTCGCGCTCCACATGGCGGTCCGGCGGATAGCGCGCCGCACTGCGGCCGGGGGCGGGGCCCAGCCGGTCCGCGATGTCGTCGACGATCTGCCGGGACCGGAACGGCAGCAGGGACAACAAGGTGTCGCCGAGCCCGAAGGAGCTCTCGCCCAGGCCCTGGACGTACAGGCCCGCGGTCAGCGGCGGCGTCAGGGCGACGCGATGGGCGGCGGTCAGCACGGGCTCGCCGGTCGCGTCGCGCCGGACGTACGGCAGCACGTCGGCGAACATCTCGCGGTCCAGGCGGCGTTCGTAACCGGTGGCCAGGACCACCAGGTCGCAGGGCAGGGTGGTGGTCGTCCCGTCCAGGCGGTCCTGGACGGTGGCGAGGGTCCCGCCCTCGCCCGGTCCCGCGGCGACGAGGCGGGAGTAGGGGTGGATGAACAGTCTGCGGCGTCCCGTGACCTCGTCGAGGTAGGTGAGGCGGTACAGGTGGTCGAGCAGGCCCTCCTCGACGGCTCCGTAGTTGGAGTTGCGCACGTCGGCGAGCTGCTTGGCCCGGCGCTGGGCGGGCTGCTCCAGGAAGCGGCGCGCACTGTCGGAGAAGTACTGCTCGTTGACGAAGGGGCTGTTGTCCGTGGGGCGCGGTGCGAAGCCGGAGGCGATCAGGTGGACCTCGATCGCGGGGTACTCCGTGAGGGCCTGGAGCGCGATCTCCCCGGCGCTCTGCCCGTCACCGACGAGGACGATCCGGTGCGCCCCGTCCGTGTCCGGCAGCCGTTCGGCGAACCGGGGCAGGAACGCGCTGGAGTGGATCGCATGATCGAGGTCGACGCCTTCGGGTATCCGGGGCTTCCCGCCGGGCGCCACGACCACGTTGCGTGCCCGCACGCTGCGGGTCCGGCCGCCGGTCCGCTCGCGGTAGCGCACGTCGAACGACTCCGTGCCGTGCGGGGTGACGCCGACGACCTCGGCGCCGTAGCGGACCTGCTCGGAGAAGTCGTCCGCCGCCCAGACCAGGTAGTCGCTGTACTCGGCCCGCGAGGGATGGAACTCGTGCAGGTTCACGAACCGTTCGAGCCGGCCTCGGTGCTTGAGGTAGTTCAGGAAGGAGTACGGGCTCGCCAGGTTGCGGAGGCTGACCAGGTCCTTGAGGAACGAGATCTGCATCCGGGAGCCCTTGAGCAGCATGCCCGGATGCCAGCGGAAACGCGGACCGCGCTCCAGGAAGAGGCACGTGCGCAACGGGTCGATCTCCCGTGCGGCGATGGCGAGCGCCAGGTTCGACGGTCCGAATCCGATGCCGACGACGTCGTACGGCTCGGTCGGCGATGGCCCCGAGGCAACAGCGGACTCCACAGCGTCGTTGAGCAAACCGGGTACCCCGTCCTCTGGTTCCCTTTGCCGGTGCACAGCCGCATCAACCCATGGGCGGCCCGCCCAGGGGAATCGAGGCACACCACCCGCGCGATCGACTCATGCGCCAGGAAAACGAGGGGCGGCAAAGGTTCGAATGTTATTGATGCGCCATTTCGAAAACACGGCCTGCTCGAGGGAGGTGCAGACGGAGTAGCCGTCCGACGTGTCCGGCATCGGCCAATTCGGCACCCGCCTTCACCATGCGATCAACATTCAACGAAGCCCCACACTACGGTGATCGAAAATTCCAGTCAACAGTGGAATCAGGACACATGCCCTCTCCCCCGCAGCCTCTCGGGACGAAAGCGCATCGGGCCGCATTCGACGGCATGCGTGCTGATGGCAGACGTGGGCGGAGATCAATTCACCAGCCCTTCAAGGCGTAGGGAATCAGCCCGCATGAACGTGATGCGAAGCGGTTCACCGCCCAACGACCGCCACTCACCGGGGGTGTTGACTGGCGAATATCACCGGGCTACCGTCGCCATGACTCCCGGTCCCGCACCCTGCGTCCGCATCTCCGGGGCCCGTGCCCGCTGCGTGGCCGCGCGGAAGAGCCGTCAGGCCACGCGAAGACGAGGCGTGACTCTACATTCATCGGCAATTCACGCTGCCGCTTCTGCCGTCAAAAACCTGTTTCAGGAAGGACTGGCGAGTTTGCATTCTCATCGCGTCAGCACGGTGGACATAGACGAGGAAAGACTGGCCAAGGAGCTGGAGCAGGCGAAGGATTTCGACTTCGCCGAGCCCTACGACGAGTTCCTGTGCAGCCGCCCGGCACGCCGGCAAGGGCAGATCATGCTCTGGGCGCCCGGGGGCGACAACGGGGACGGCATCATCAAGCACTACGACGACGGCCGCGCGTCGGGTGTCACGGAGTACGGGCGGCAGTTGCCGTACCTCGTACAGATCATGGAAGAGTCGTTGTCCGTGCGGCATCTGCGGTTCGCCCGGCTGGCCGCACTGACCTCGAACGTCCTGGTCCCGCACCGTGACTACGTCGAGTTCGACACGGCCGCGGCCACCGACAAGCGCCCCGCGCACCGGCTGCACATCCCGCTGATCACGTTTCCGGACTGCTACTTCAGCGACGACAACGTGGTCTTTCAGATGGCGGCCGGGGAGGTGTGGTTCCTCGACGTCACCAAGGTGCACAGCGCCGCCAACCTCTCGGACGAGCTGCGCCTGCACCTGATCGTCGACTTCGTCGACACCGAGGACCACGACGAGCTGCTCACCCTCGGCACCGAGGCCGAGCGGGTGATCCCCGACTCCCGCATCGTGCACCGGCCACCGCTGCCGGACGCCGCGCGGCAGGCGCTGTACGGCCTGGCCGACGTGGTCGACCCGGGGAACCTCCGGGAGGTGTTCGGCCTCGTCGCCAAGGCGGGCTTCCAGTACGACGGTGGCGAGAACTTCTTCTGGCGGACGATCGCCGGGATCCGCGACCGGGTCGCCGACCCCGCGATGGCCGCGCGCCTCGCGGAACTGGACGACTACTTCCTGTGCGCACGGGCCACGTGACCGGCGTCCCGGACCCCGGGCGGACCACACCGCCCGGTGGCACGGCCGCGCCGACCCGCCGGTCGATGCGGCACGGCGTGGTCATCCTGCCGGAGTACACCTGGCCCCGGTCCCGAGACATGTGGCGCAGGGCCGAGGACCTGGGCTTCGACCACGCCTGGACCTTCGACCACCTGATGTGGCGGCGGCTGCGCGAGTCGACGTGGTACTCGGGCCTGACCACGCTGACCGCCGCGGCCGCCGTCACGACCAGGCTGCGGCTCGGCACGCTGGTGGCCACCCCCAACCTGCGGCACCCGGTCTCCTTCGCCAAGGAGCTCATGACGCTCGACGACATCTCCGAGGGCCGCCTCATCTGCGGGGTCGGGGCGGGCGCCCAGGGCTTCGACGCCGAGGTCTTCGGTGCCGCTCCCCTGTCCCCGGCCGAACGGGCGGCACGCTTCGAGGAGTTCGTCGAGCTGACGGACCTGCTGCTGCGCCGGACGGAGACCAGCTACAGCGGCCGGTACTTCCAGGCGCGGGAGGCCCATATGCGTCCCGGCTGCGTCCAGCGCCCGCGCGTGCCGTTCGCCCTCGCGGCCGGTGGCCCCCGTGGGATGCGCCTCGCGGCCCGGCACGCCCAGTCCTGGATCACCGTCGGGGTACCGGGACGCTTCCAGGAAGGCCGCTTCGACCGGATGGCCGGGCTGCTCAGGGACCAGCTCGCGCGGCTCGACGAGGCCTGCGCCGCCGAGGGCAGGGAGCCGTCCACGCTGGCGCGTACCGTCGTCGCCGGTGAACAGCTCGGTGGCGTCCTGGAGTCGGCGCAGTCCTTCAAGGAGGCCAGGGAGATGTTCTCGGAGATGGGCTTCACCGACCTGGTGGTCTTCTGGCCCCGCGCGGACTTCCCCTTCGCGGGACGCCCCGAGGTCCTCGACGCCATCGCGCCGCTGCTGCACGAGGGCGCCGCCGCCGCGCCCCGGCACGCCGACACCACGACGCGTCCGGCATGAGCGGCACACCGCCGGGCGACGGCGCCCACGCCCTGACCGCTGCCCTGCGCGCGGCCGGGGTCTCCGTGTGCTTCACCAACCCCGGCACCTCGGAGATCCATCTGGTGGCGGCGCTCCAGGACACCCCGGGCACGCGCACCGTGATGTGCCTCTTCGAAGGGGTGGCGACCGGCGCGGCCGACGGCTACGGCCGCATGGCACCCCTACCGGCCATGACCCTGCTCCACCAGGGCGCCGGGCTCGCCAACGGCCTCGCCAATCTGCACAACGCCCAGCGGGCGGGCACGCCCGTGCTGAACGTCGTGGGCGATGGGGCGATCACCCACCACGGCCTCGGCGCGCCCTTGGAGTCCGACGTCGCGGCCCTCGCCCGCCCCATGTCGCAGTGGGTCCGCAGCAGCGCGCACGCCGCGGACCTGGGAGCCGACGCGCTCGCCGCGCTGCGGGCGGCGTGCGGTCCGCCCTCCGGCGTGGCCACCCTGGTCGTCCCTTCGGACGTGGCCTGGTCGCCGTGCCGCCCGGAGCCACCGGACGACGCCGCCCGGCCGCCCAGCCCCACAGCGGCGGACCCGGCCGCCCACAGCGATCGGCAGGCGCACGCGACGGCGTCGGCGGGCACTCCGACCGCCAGCGCCCGCGCGTTGCGGGCGGGCCCCGGCACCCTGCTGCTGCTCGGCGGGCGGACGCTCACCGCCCGCGGCCTGGCCGCCGCCGACCGCATCGCGCGGGCCACCGGCGCCCGGATACTCGCCGAGCCGTTCCCCGGGCGGCTCGAACGCGGCCTGGGCGTGCCGTTCGTCGAGCGGCTCAGCGCGGCTCCCGAGGCCGCGCGGGCCCGACTCGCCGATGTCACCCGGCTGATCCTGGCGGGTGCGGCCCGGCCCGTCACCGCCTTCGCGACCCCCGGGGTGCCCGGCGACCTGGTTCCGCCCGGCTGCGCGGTGACCCGTCTCGCCGGTCACGGCCAGGACGTGGTCGAGGTACTGGAGGAGGTCGCCGACCAGGTCGCCCCGGGCATCCGGCCGCGGCGCCACGAGGCGCTGCCCGGACCGCGCCCCTCCGCCGGGGCCGAGCTGACCGCCGAGACGGTGGCGCGGGTCGTGGGCGCCGTGCTGCCCGAGGGAGCCGTCCTGGTCGACGAGACCAACACGTCCGGCGCGGCTCTGCCCGCCGCGACCGCCGCGTCCGCGCGCCACGATCTGCTCACCCTGTCGGGCTTCGCCATCGGCCAGGGCCTTCCGCTCGCCGTGGGCGCCCAACTCGCCTGTCCCGGGCGGCCGGTGATCTGTCTGGAGGCCGACGGCAGCGCGATGTACACCCTCAGCGCGCTCTGGACCCAGGCGCGCGAGAACCTCGACGTCACCGTCCTGGTGCTCAACAACCGCAGCTACGCGATCCTGCGCCGGGAGGCCCGCCGCATGCTGGGTCCGTCCGCCGAGCCGCTGGCGGGGCTCTTCGACCTCGACCGGCCCGACCTGGACTTCGTCCGCCTCAGCGAGGGCATGGGCGTACCGGCGTGCCGTGTCCGGACCGTCGGCGAACTGGCCGACCGGTTGAAAGGGGCGCTGTCCGAGCCCGGACCGCACCTTATTGACGTGCCGGTGCCCGCGGCCCACTGACCGGGTGGAGCGCCGCGACCGTACGAAGGACCAGGACCTGGTGAGGAGCGAGCAGCCCGTGACGACCGAGCCGCACCACGCATCCCGACCGACGGGCGTACCGGAGGAGGCCCTCGCCGCCCTGTTCGCCGAATGCCTCCACATGCCCTCGGTGGGTCCCGACGAGGACTTCTTCGTGCTCGGCGGCTACTCGCTGACCGCGACGACCCTGTCGGCGCGCATCCGCAGCGCTCTGGGCGTCGAGGTGACCACCGCGGACATCTTCCGCAACCCGACCGTGCGGAGCCTGGGCGCCGCCCTCGGCAGCGGGCGGGAGGCGGCGCGGCTCATCCGGCCCGCCGACCGCGGCCTGCCGGTCCCCGCGTCCTTCGCCCAGGAACGCCTGTGGATCCTCGACCAGTTCACCGGCCCCAGCAGCCTCTACAACGTCGCGATGGTCCTCCGCCTCAGCGGCTCCCTCGACCGGGCGGCCCTGCGCACGGCACTCGGTGACGTACTGGAGCGTCACGAGGCCTTGCGCACCCGGGTCGTCCTCGGTGAGGACGGGCCCGTCCAGGAGGTCCTTCCGGCGCCGCGGGAGGCGCCGCTGCACCACACCCGCGTGACGTCGGGCACGGTGGTGGCGGCCGTGCGGGAGGCCGCCGATCGCTCCTTCTGTCTGGCCACCGAGATCCCGTTCCGCGCCGAGCTGTTCGCCGACGACACCCGCGCGGACGGCTCCGACGCGTACGTCCTGCTCCTGCTGATCCACCACATCGCTGTCGACGGCTGGTCCAACAACCGCCTGACCAGGGACCTCGGCCTCGCCTACCGGGCCCGCCTCGCCGGGCGGGGCGTGCCCTGGGAGCCGCTGCCCGTCCAGTACGCCGACTACGCGGTGTGGCAACGCGCCCAGTACGCCCCGGACCGCCCCTCCCCCACGGCCCTGCGGCAGACGGAGTTCTGGCGCACCGCCCTGGCGGGTGCCCCGGAGCCGCTGGTGATGGCCACCGACCGCCCCCGTCCGCCGGTGCCCGGCGGCAAAGGCGACCATCTGCCCCTGGCCCTCGGCCCGGAGCTCCACCGGGAACTGCTGGGCGCGGCCCGGCGCTCGGGCTGCACCGCCTTCGTCCTCGTCCACGCCGCGCTCGCCCTGCTGCTGCACCGGCGCGGCGCGGGAGAGGACGTCGTCATCGGCGCGACCGTGGCCGGGCGGTCGGACGCCTCGCTCGACGACCTGGTGGGGTTGTTCGTGAACACCCTCGTGCTGCGGGTCGATCTGTCGGGCGCCCCCACGGTGGCCGAGGCCGTGCGCCGTACGCAGGTGACGGACCTCGCGGCCATGGAGCACCAGGACCTGCCGTTCGACCGTGTCGTCGAGGTGGTGAATCCGCCGCGGTCGGCCGCGTACGGCCCGCTGGTGCAGGTCCTCCTGGCGTTCCAGGCGGGCCCCGTCGAGCCGCCGGAGCTGACGGGCCTGCGCGCCGAGGCCGAGATCCTGCCGCTGAAGGTCGCCAAGTTCGATCTCACCTGGGAGCTGACCGAGGCCTTCGACGGCGACGGCGGACCGGCCGGCGTCACCGGGCACCTGGAGTACGCCGAGGACCTCTTCGACCGGGAGACGGCCCGCGCCATGGTCGAGGACCTGGGCCTGATCCTGCGCGTCATCGCCACGGAACCGGGCCGCCCGATCCATGATCTCCCCTGTGGTGGAACGGCGTTCGCCGAAAGCAGCGGCGACCTTTGAGCGCCGGGCCGACCGATCCAGCGGAGGAGACCGTCCCGAGCACCACGCAACGCCGCGTCCTTGACCGGGTGCCACCGCTGTTACGCCAGACCGCCTTCCGCAGGTACTGGACCGCACAGTCGATCTCCTACCTGGGTGATCAGATCACCTTCGTCGCCCTGCCGCTGGCCGCGGTCCTGGCCCTGGACGCCAACGCGGCCCAGCTGGGAGCCCTCTCGGCCGCCGCGTCCCTTCCCAATCTGCTGTTCTCGCTGCACGCGGGCTCGCTCATCGACCGGTCCGGGCGGCTGCGCGCCACGATGATCGTCGCCGACCTCGTCCGCGCCCTTGTCCTGGTGACCGTGCCGATCGCCTACTGGCTCGGCGTGATGACGCTGCCTCAGCTGTACGTCGTCGCCTTCGTCACGGGGACGTTCGGCATGCTGTTCAGCCTGTGCGCCAACAGCCTCCTCGCCGTCGTCGTGCCGCGTGAGCAGTTGCTGTCGGGCAACGCCCTGGTCAAGGGGAGCTACAACTTCTCCTTCGCCGCGGGCCCGGGGATCGGCGGCGGGCTCGTGCAGATCCTCTCCGGTCCCGTCGCGATCGTCCTCGACGTCGTCTCCTTCCTCGGTTCGGCCCTGCTGCTGCGGTCCTTCTCGCCCGACGAGCCCCGCCCCGCCCCCGCGGGGCGCAGACATCTGCGGGAGGGGCTGCGGTTCGTGCTGCGCACCCCGGTCCTGCTCGCGAAGTTCTTCGCGGACGCCAGCCTCAACTTCTTCTACACGATCTACTTCACCCTCCTGGTCCTGTACGCGGTGCAGGAGCTCCACCTGTCGTCCGGCCTCGTCGGTGTCGTGATCGCGGCAGGTGCCATCGGTGCGATGGCCGGGGCGGCGCTCACGACCCGGGCGAGCCGGTCCCTGGGGGTGGGCGGGGCCTTCTTCCTCGGCGCGTTCCTCTATCCGGGGGCCCTGGTCCTGGTGCCGCTGGCCCACGGGCCGGTGTGGCTGGCGGCCACGTTGCTGATCGTCGCCGAGTTCGTCTCCGGCATCGGCCTGATGGTGTGCGACATCTCCGCGACCTCGATCCAGCTCGCGTTGACGCCGCACCGGCTCCGCGCCCGGGTGCAGGGCGCGTTCATGCTGTTCAACAAGGGGGCACGGCCGCTGGGCGCGCTCGTCGGCGGCGTCCTGGGCAGCTGGCTGGGGCTGCGCCCGACGCTGTGGCTGGCCACCCTGGGCGGCGTCGTGAGCATCCTGTTCATCCTGCCGAGCCCACTTCGGCGGATGAAGGACCTGCCCGCCGAGGCGGAGTGACGAGGGGCCGGTGGTCCCCCGGCGGATCGGCTCGCCGTCCCGCCGGGGCAACCGGCTCCGTCGTGGCTCGGCGGCTCACGCCACGGAGCTGAGGGCCTCGGTGGAGGCGACCTGGAGGGTGGGCAGGATCTCCCGGGAGCGCAGCACCATGCCCTGGCAGTAGTTCGCGTTGTGCTCCAGGCTCCGCTGCCGCTGGTACGGCATCTTCTGCCGCCCCCGGTGGTCGATGTGCAAGGTGACCCGCTCCGCCCCCTCGTCGTCGGCTTCGAGCATTTCGCGCCCCACCAGCAGGCGGAACAGTTCCGCGGACACCTCGACCAGGTAGCCTTTGCCGTCCGGCCGGCCGAGCAGGGTGACCTCGGTGAACTCGTAGTCCGGAGTCCGCACCGGTTCGCGGTAGATGTAGGCCCGGGTGAGGAGGTCCATCTCGAAGGCCTGGCGTGCCATCGGGTCGGCCCACCAGTCCTGTTCGGCGACGAAGTCGGCCAGCAACCGGTCGAACTCCTCGCGGTGCGAGCTCAGCACCATGTGCGCGGTCTTGCCCGTGTTCAGCAGGTCGTAGTTGCCGAGGTCCTTCGTCGACTGGATGAAGAACTGGCACACCTGTGAGTCGGGCCTGCTCCGGAAGTAGCGGGCCATCTCGGCGAACAGGTCGCCGTAGGAGAGGATTCCGGTCGCGTCGAGATAGCCCGAGAGCACGAACAGGGCCCGCATGTTGTACAGGGTGTACAGCGCGTGGTTCACCCAGTAGCCCTCGTAGCAGTCCTCCTCGGTCACCCATTTCGTGCCGAGGACGACCTCCGCCTCGGACACGTCGCTGGCCGCCTCGGCGGTCAGGATGCCGAGCGCCTCCCGCTGCGCGTACATGGGCGTGTTGTGCAGGAACAGCTGCGGATAGACGATGATGGTGTCGGCGTACGAGCGGCAGAGCCGGGTCAGTCCCTCCTTGAACGAGGTGAGGGTCTCGCCGGGCAGCGGCCAGATCATTTCCACGTACGAGCTGATCCGTTTCTCCCGGAGCAGGCGCTGGAGCCCGATGTAGGTCTCCTCGCGGATGTTCTTCCGGTCCACCATCTCCAGCGTCGACACGTTGACCGTCTGCAGCGAGATGGGCTGGCTCACCATGAGTCCACCGCGTACGAAGATCTCGGTGATCTCGGCCATGCGCTCGGGCCGGTTCTTGGCGGCGGCCATGTGGACGATCAGCGGGTAGCCGTTCTCCTCGCTGCATTCGACGATGTACTCGCTCAGGGCGATGTCGCGGGGCGACAGGCCCCAGTTGGCGTCGGCGATCATCAGCGCGTTGTAGCCGTGCTCACTGACCCATTTGAGCTCGTTCTTGATCCGTTCCTCTTCGAACTTGTTGACCTTGGAGTTCGTGGCGGCGCCCCAATAGCAGAAGGTGCAGCGGAACGGGCAGCCGCGGTTGGTCTCCATGATGGCGAAGCTGAATTCGTGACCGTCGAAGACGCCGTTGAGGAACGGCGAGGGAATGTCCATCAGGTTCTGGATCCTGGGCGCCGCCTCGGTGGTGACGAGGTCGCCCGCGGACCAGAAGCTGAGCCCGGGCACCTTGTGCATGTCCGGCTTCTCCGCACCGAGTTGCCGGATGAACTCGAGCGACGTGCGTTCCCCTTCTCCGTTGCACACGTAGACGTTCTCCGCGCCGTCGCTCAGATAGGTCGCGGCGTGGTTCATCACCTGGGGCCCGCCCAGCAGGTAGTACGCGTCGGGACGCAGTGCGCGCAGTTCCTTCAGCAGCCAGCGGACCAGCTTCATGTTCCAGATGTAGCAGCTGAACGTGTAGAGGTACGCGTCCTTGTCGGCGAGCTGCCGGAGCAGGTCGTGCCGGTCGCCGGTGACCGGCAGGGACACGATCTCGAAGGTGTGGGCCGCCGCGACCTCGTCGTCGTCCTGGGCGAACGCCTGGATGTAGCCCGAGGCGAGCGGCAGGATGTTCTCGTAGGTGGGCAGTTCCACCAGCACGATCTTCCGGCGGTCCCGTGTGACCGTCCCGGCTTCCGCGGTTCCGGAGGATTCTTGGGTTCCCATGCTCGCGCCCCTATGCCCTTTGCCCGTCGTGACTGTTCACGAGATAGGTGGACATGGCGTCCGTGACGGTCGCCATGTTGTCGAGATAGAAGAAGTGCCCGCCCGGCATCAGATGCGTGACGCACTCCGCTGTGCCCAGGTCGTTCCAGCGTTCCGCCTCGGCCGGGGGCACGAGGTCGTCGCTCTCTCCGCCGAACACCACGATGGGGGTGTCCAACCTGCGCCGGACGTCGCCGTACGCGTAGTTCCTGAAGAGCTTCACGTCGCCCCGCAGGGTGCGCAGGGCCTGGCTCATGACCTCCGGGTGGTTCAGGAGGTCGTCGGAAATGCCCTCGTACATCCCCAGGATTCCCAGGAGCCACTCGTCGGTGATCTCCTCCTCGGTCGCCGGGTTCGGCCGGTGCCGGTGCGGAGGGACGGCTCCGGAGGCGAAGAGGACAGCGGGTGCGCGTCCCGCCGACTGTTCCCTCCAGCAGAGCTCGTACCCGACATAGGAGCCCATGCTGTGGCCGAAGACGTAGAGCGGCCCGTCGAGGTCGCCCAGGGCTTCGAGGATCTCGTCGACGATGCGGTGGAGGTCCGCCGCGACCGGTTCGTCGGCGCGCGACGCGCGAGCGGGGTACTGGGCCGCGAGGATGCGCAGGTCCTCGGGGAGCCAGTCCGCCCACGGGCCGTAGTTCTGCGCCGAGCCTCCCGCGTGGGGCAGGACGAGCAGCGTTCCCTGCCCGGGTCCCCCTGTTCCGGGGCGCATCTCCCACAGGCACGCGCCGGGCCTGCTCGCGCGGGTCGCAGGAGCGGGCGAACCCGCGGTCGGCCGTGCCGACTTCGCCACCCGCTGGTCGATGCGTTCGGCCAGTTCGGCCAGGACCGGCGCGTCGTTCAGCACCCTGACGGTGATTTTGATGTCCCAGTCCCTGCGTACGCGCAGGACGACCTTCGTGGCCAGCAGCGAGTCCCCGCCGACGTCGAAGAAGTCGTGGTCGCGCTTGACCTTGCCCTTGTCCAGCCGCATGACGTCGGCCCAGATCTCGGCGAGTCGCTGCTCGGTCGCCGTCTTGAAGTCGCTGTGGTGCATGCGCCCCCCTCTTCGGATGGATTGCGTTCGTGCGGTGCTCCCCCGTTCCCGGGCCGTGCCCGGGGTCTGTGCGCTGTTCCCGCCGTCCGGCGTCATGGCGTCAGGGGTGCGAGCGCGGCGGTGAGGGCGTCCCGGTCGGCCTTTCCGCTGGGGGTGCGCGGCAGTTCCGGCAGGACGGTGAGGGAGACCGGGATGAACTGCTCGGGCAGGAGTTCGGCGAGAGCCTTGAGCGTCCTCGCGCCGTCGAACGCGTCCTCGTCCACGTCCAAGGTCACGGCGGCGCGCAGCTGCCGGGAGCCCTCGGCGATGTCCACCACGACGGTCACCGCCTCGACGACCCCCGGCTGCTCCAGCAGGCAGGCGTCCACTTCCAGGGGGTTCACGCGCACTCCGCGGATCTTCACCTCGCGGTCGATCCGGCTGAGGAGGTGCACGCTGCCCTCCTCGACGCGCACCAGGTCACCGGTGCGGAAGGCGTGGCGGTGCCCCTGCGGTGTCGTCCGGTCGAGGGTGACGTACCGCTCGGCGTTGAGGGCCGGCTGGTTCAGATAGCCCACGGACAGCGGTGCGCCGGCGACCAGGAGTTCACCCACGGACGGTTCGCCCGCCTGGGTCGGGGCCACGAGGACCTCACAGCCCGGCAGCGGGCGTCCGATCGGGGGGAGCGTGGGCCACGTGTCGCTCGGTCCCGTGAGCGTGTGCACCGTGACCATGGCGGACTCGCTCTGCCCGTAGTGGTTGTTCAACCGGCAACCAGGGAGGCGACGGAAGAGGGCACGGACCGCCGGGGTGCACACGAGCTGCTCACCCGCGGTGTTCACCTCGGTCAGGGCGAGCTGCTCCAGGGAGTCCGTGGCCTCGGCGGCCACGGCCAGCATGTGCAGGGCGACGTAGGGCAGGAACAGGCGCTCGACGCGGTGGTCGACGAGCCAGTCCAGGAGAGCGATGGGGTCGCGCCGGAGCGACTCGGGCATGACGATCAGCGTTCCGCCGCCGCAGAGGGTTCCGAGTACTTCCTGGAACCACACGTCGAAGTTGAGCGGGGCGAACTGGGCCGTGCGCAGGTCCGGGCGCACCGAGTGGCGCCACTGCCAGGCCGCCATGTTGTCGACGCAGCGGTGGGGCAGGGCCACGCCTTTGGGCAGCCCCGTTGAACCCGAGGTGTAGATCACGTATACAGGGAGGTCCGGTCGACAGGACAGCAGCGAGAGCGCGGCCGCGGCCTCCGCGTCGGCCAGGTCGGGCGCGGCGGGGATGCGGACCGCTTCGGCCTTGCGGTCGAAGGCAGGTTCGTCGCCGCAGTACAGCAGCAGTCGGGCCTCGCTGTCGGCGGCCATGTGCTCCAGGCGCCTGACCGGATACTCGACGTCGAGGGGCACATAGGTCGCGCCCGCGCTCACGGTGGCCAGCATCGCCGCGACGACTGCGGCACTGCGTGGTCCCGTGACCGCCACCCGGTCGCCCGGGCGAATGCCGTGGTCGACGAGGAGATCGGCGATGTGACCGGCCCAGGTCGCGAGCCGGGCGTAGGTCAGTGCGTGTTCCTCGTCCTGGACCGCGATGTCTTCGCTTCGCTCTTTCACGGTCTCGGCCAACGACTCCAGCAGGCACCGCACTTCGGCGTCGCCGCCCCAGAGCGCGTACGCCCCCCGGCCCGGCGCCGGCGCCCTTGATTCCTCTGTCATTGTTGCCCCCCAGGGCATGTCCATAGTGACGGCCAGGTCGCCGTCGGGATCAGCAATTCATCTCTGCTTCCGTCCGGGCATTCCACAGGTCTCAGCTGTGGAAAGCGCCGAAAGTCCCGCCCGCGGAAATGTGTGTCGGCGGCGCGCGCCATGACGAACTGTTCGCGGCGCGGCGACGATCCGCGCCGTTCGGGTGGTTGCGCTGAGACTCTTCACGGGGACCGACGAAGCGGGACTCTCCCCGCCTGCTCCGGCTCTACGGCCAGTTCTTCCTCGCCCGTTTCCACCGTGTCGACGCGATGGGAAGGGGACCTTGCCGGTGCTTCCTGGAACAGGTTTCCAACGGCAGAGGCGGCACTGCGCATGGCCCATTGACGCGGAGTTGCGTGTCGTCCTTGCGTGGCTTCACGTCGGGCACGGGTCCCGGTTATGCGGAAACAAAGTGTGGGACCGAGATTCATGGCGACGTTATCCCGGCCCTATTCCTCAGTCAACACCTCCGCTGCGGCGCCCTGTTGCCGCGCAGACCGTTTCGCGCTTCGTGCGCACAGGCCGAGTTCGCGTCCTTCGACAAGGTGTCGAATGGCGACCGGGCTTTTCGATCACCGTGCCGTCGGGTGATGGTGAAAGTCGCCTTGATGGAGAAGACACGTACCGCATTCATTGATGCATTCGAAATTCTTTCACGACCGGAAGCGCCCCACTCGGATTCGGCGCCCCGCACGGACCGGGCCCGGGGCCGCCTCGGCGGCCGGGACGCCCCCGGAGAGACGGCGCCGCACTCCCCTCACCGCACCGATGACATCAGGCCATGCGCCCTGCGGCGCAAAAGCAACCATCCGCCCCGGATCGGGGGGCATGCTACTCCCCCTGGTGGTGGCCGAAGTTACCCCCTGCGCGTTCATGACATGCGAGCGGCATGTTTGCATGTGTCCATGATCATTAACGAGCAGCAAACAGCCGCGCCGCGGACGTACGTGGACCGCATCCTGGAGCACTGGCACAAGGACGAAGAGGCCGAGGCCCTCGTCCAGGGCGCGCAGCGGCTGACCCGGGGCGAGGCCCGCCGACGGCTGTTCAGGCTGGGGCACGCACTGCGCCGGCAGGGGCTCGAACCCGGGGACGGAGTGGGGCTGTTCCTGGCCAATCGCGTGGACTCCGTCCTGGTACAACTCGCGGTCCACCTCATCGGCTGCCGCGTCGTCTTCCTGCCGCCCGAGCCGGGCCCCGGCGAGCTCGCGGCGCTGGTCGAGCAGTCCCGGGCGCGCGTCGTGGTCACCGACCCGCTCTTCGCGCAGCGGGCCGCCGACGCGGCCGGACGCAGCGTCCACGCCCCCGCCCTCGTCAGCCTCGGCCCCTGCGCACAGCCGTGTCCGGACCTGCTCGCCCTGGCGGCCGACTGCCCGGCGGAGCGCCCCGGCGGCGTGCCCGCCCCGGCGGCGGACGAGGCCGTCACCGTGCTCTACACCGGCGGCACCCTCGGCCGCCCCAAGCTCGCCGCGCACAGCCACCGGCTCTACGACACGCTGGTCGACATCGCGGAGGACGATCCGCAGGACTCCCGCGCCGGGTTCTTCCCGACCATGGACCCGGGCACGGACCGGGTGCTCGCCTCGACGCTGCTCACGCACGGCAGCGGCCACCTCACCTCGATCCAGGCGCTGGTGACGGGGTCCGCCCTCGTCGTGCTGCCGGAGTTCGACGCGGGCGCGGCCCTGACGGTCCTTCGCGAGGAGCGGATCACCGCCACCATGTTCGTGCCGCCGATGCTGTACGCGGTTCTCGACCACCCGGAGTGCGTGCCCGGCGCCCTGCCCGCGCTGCGCCGGATCGTCGTGGGCGGCGCGGCGACGTCGCCCAGCCGACTGCAGCAGGCGGTCGAGGTCTTCGGGCCCGTGCTCAGCCAGGGCTACGGGCAGTCGGAGGCGCTCGGCATCACCGCGTTCGGCGCGGAAGACCTCGCTGCGGAGGGCTCCCGCCGTCCCGAACTCTGGCGCAGCTGCGGTCGCGCGATATGCGACACCGAGATCGAGATCCGCGGTGAGGACAGCACCTCGGCGCTGCCCGTCCGGCAGGTCGGTGAGGTGTGTGTCCGCGGCGAGACGGTGATGCTCGGCTATTTCGAGGACCCGCAGCGCACCGCCGAGGCTCTCAACGACGGCTGGCTGCGCACCGGCGACATGGGCTACCTCGACGCCGAGGGGTACCTCTACCTCGTCGACCGGGCCAAGGACATCATCGTCACCGGCAGCACCAGTGACAACGTCTACTCCCGGGTCCTGGAGGACTTCCTGCTCACGCTGCCCGGGGTGCGCAACGCGGCGGCCCTCGGCGTACCGGACGAGGAGTACGGGGAGGCCGTACAGATCTTCCTGGCCACGGCCGAGGACGTCGACGTCGACCCGGGCGCGGTCGGCACGGCGGTGACCGCCGAGCTGGGCGCGCTGTACATGCCCCGCGGGACCGTCCTGCTGAAGCAGCTTCCGACGACCAAGGTCGGCAAGGTCGACAAGAAGGCGCTGCGCGCCGCGTGGACGAGCGGGGCCTTCGGCACGCCCTAGAAGCGCGTCCTGCGAAAAGTGTTGTCCCCAGGCCCTCCGCCCGGTCTCCCCTACGTCGGACCGACCGACGATCACCACAGAGTGGAGCGCACATGCACCTGGGCAAGGACAACACCGACGCGGAGCGCGGCCGTCACGGGCGGAGCCGTCGCGGGCCGAAGGTCCGCGTGCTGGCGGGCGGGGCCGTGGCGGCGGCCGCCCTCGCGTCGGTGGGGACGTTCGCCCTCGCGGACACCTCCGGCGGCGAGAAGCCGGACACCGCCGTCGCAGCGGCCGAGAAGCGCCCGGCGCTGAGCAAGGCCGCGCGGTACCAGAAGCAGCTCCTGGTCCTCGTCAACGCCGAGCGGGCGAAGGCGGGGTGCCGGCCGCTGCGTCTGGACCGCCGGGTTCAGGCCGCCGCGCAGGCCCACGCCAAGGACATGGCGGCGCGGAACTACTACGACCACACCAGCCCCGAGGGCAAGAGCGCGGGCGACCGGATGCGCAAGGCGGGATACCGCGCCGGGGCGTGGGGCGAGAACATACACAAGGGCCCGAAGGGCCCCAAGACCGCCATGCGTGACTGGATGCGCAGCTCCGGGCACCGCGCCAACATCCTCAACTGCGCGTACAAGGACTTCGGCGCAGGGGTCAGCCTGAAGGCCAACGGCCCCTGGTGGGTGCAGAACTTCGCCACGAAGCTCTGAGGCCCGGGCGGGTTCAGGGCCTCGCGGACAGGTCCTGGACCCGCCACGTCCGTGTGGGGGGGGGACACCGCCGGGGCAGTGGCGGCTACAGCGAGATCTTCCGTTCGTCGGCCGTGAGGCCGCGGAGCGCCCAGAGGCCGTACAGGGCGAGGAGCGGCTTGACCACCGTCCACTCCCCCGGGCGGTAGTCGTCCGCGCGGACCAGCCGCTCGGCGAGGTCGGGGCGCTGCCGCCGCACGTACGCGCGCGCCTTGAGGGCGTGAGCCGGCTGGGAGACGATCTTGATGCGGTCGGCGTCTTCGAGCAGGGGGATCACGTTCGTGACGTTCTCCCAGGTCGTCCGGCTCCGGTCTTCGAGGACCACCGTGCCGCGGAAGCCGAGCACCGACGTCGCGTAGTCGGCCATCACTTCGGCCTCCGTGGCGCCGCCGCTGGTCGCGCCGCCGCTGAAGATCACGCGCGTGTCACCCGCCCCGCCGCCGGTGGCCGAGCGGATTCCGGCGCGAACGCGCCAGCGGTTGATGACGTTCGCCGTCGCCCGGGGGTTCTTGAAACCCAGCACGACCACGGCCTCGACCGCGCCTTCCCCGCGCCCCACGAGCGTGCGGGACCAGCGCCGGTTCAGCCACTCGCCCCAGGCCAGGGCCGCAGCCCCCGCCATCGCCGCTCCCGTCCTCCGTCGCCTGCGGCGACTCCACGACGCTGTCACGCGTCACCCTTCCTTCGGCGGCGCGGGCGGCCTCGGCGCGCCCGGAGGCGGCGCGATCTTTCCGTACGCGGCGGCCGGGGCCGCGGGTGCGGCGGGAGCCTGCTCCTCGCGGGGCAGGAGCGCGTCGCGGCGCGCGCCCGGGTCCCAGCCCGTCTCCACGACCCGCTTCTGCACGACGATGGCCCCGGCCAGGATCACCGCGCCCAAGAGCAGCATCAGGACGACGCCGCCCGCCGTCCCGGCCTTGGCGGCGTTGCCGATGAGGGAGCCGAACCAGCCGAAGTCGGCGTCGCCGAACGTCGTGTTCTCCTTGCCGAAGGCACCGAGGACCTCCAGGAGCAGCGCGGGCAGGAACGTGATGAGCACGCCGTTGAGGAAGGCACCGACGACAGCGCCGCGCCGCCCGCCGGTGGCGTTGCCGTACACCCCCGCGGCGCCACCGGTGAAGAAGTGCGGCACCAGACCGGGCAGCACCAGCGCGAGCCCGAAGGCGGGCTCGAAGATCCAGGTGAGCAGGCCGAGGCTGATCAGACCTCCGACGAAGCTGGAGATGAAGCCGATCAGGACGGCGTTCTGCGCGTACGGGAAGACGATCGGCGCGTCCAGCGAGGGCACCGCGCCCGGCACCAGCTTGTTCGCGATGCCCTGGAAGGCGGGCACGAGTTCGCCGAGGATCGTGCGGACGCCGAAGAGGATCACGGCGACGGCGATGCCGAACTGGAGTCCCTGCATGATCGACTGCATGACGTACGCGCCGACGTCGGGCGCGGCCGGGCCGCCGTCCGTGGCGAACGCCTTGAACGCGGTCTCCTTGCCCACCTTGGCGAGGAACACCAGCGACATGATCAGGTAGATGAGCACCATGGACAGGGCCGTGGCGACCATCGAGTCCCGCAGGAAGCGCAGTCCCTCGGGCAGCTTCATGTCCTCGGTGGAACGGCTGCGGCGCCCGACGAGCTGTCCCGTCGCTCCGGCGACGACGTAGCCCGCGGTGCCGAAGTGGCCGGTCGCGACGGTGTTGTTGCCGGTGACGCGCTTGGTCCACGGGTGGGCGAAGGCGGGCATCGCCACGAGCAGGATGCCGAGCAGGACACCGCCGACGACGACCACGACCCACGACTTCTGCCCGGCGGTGGCGAGCACCGTCGTCAGGAGCGTGGCCATGAACAGCATGTGATGGCCGGTCAGGAAGACGTAGCGCAGCGGCGTGAAACGCGCGAGCGCCAGGCTGACGGCGAAGCCGAGGATCATCAGCCAGGCCACGCGCGAGCCGTACTCGGCCTGGGCGATGCCGACGATGGCCTCGTTCGTCGGGATCACGCCGTGCGCGCCCGTCGAGCCCTGGATCATCTCGCCGAGCGGGGCGAGCGCCGCCACCACGAGCCCGGCGCCCGCGCCGATCAACAAGAACCCCAGCGTCGCCTTGATCGCGCCGCCGAGCACCTGGCCCGCCGACTTGCGCAGCGCGACCAGACCCGCGGCCGTGATGAGCCCGATCAGATACGCGGGCTGGCTGAGGATCTCTTCGACCAGGAACTTCGCTACCGATACCAGCCGGTCCACGGTGCCCTTCCTCCCACTTCTCCACCGTCGTGTGCGGTGGTCCGGCTCATACGTCGTAGGTGTCGCGCAGCACCCGGTCGGCCTCCGCGGTGGAGGTGAAGTCGTCCACGACCTTCACGGGGATGCCGACGTCGCCGAGGGTCCTGGCGATCTCGCGGGATGTGAGGATCGCGACGGCCTCGGCCGCCTTGCCCTTGGCGGAGATGGTGTCGGTCGCCTCCACGGTGACGTACCGGCCCCACCCCCAGCGATCGAGGACCTGCTCCAGGGTGTTCTTCAGGAACAGGCTCGTGCCCAGGCCGTTGCCGCAGACGGTGAGGATCTTGTGCACAGTCCGGCCGCCGCTCGCCTCGCGGTCCTGTGCGGGCCCCGGTGGACTCTCCCCCGCGAGCAGCGCCCGCAGGGCCTGCGGCGTGGGCGCGTCCCGCAGGGCCCGCTCGGTCTCCGGGTCCGCGAGCAGCCGGGCCAGTGAGGCCATCGCCTCGGTGTGCTGCGCGGCGTCCCGCGCGGCCAGCGCCACGACCAGGTCCACCGGGTCGTTCGTCGCGTGCCCGAACTCCACCGGCCGCGCGAGCCGTACCCAGGACATGCCCGTCCGCAGCACCGCCGGTGAGGGCCGCGCGTGCGCGAAGGCGAAGCCGGGCGCGAGCACGATGTACGGGCCGTTGTCCACGACGCTCTGGATCATCTCGGCGGTGTACGCGTCCGTGCTGCTGCCGGCCTGCACGAGCAGCTCACCCGCGCGGCGGACCGCCCCGCGCCAGTCCTCGGCCTCGACCCCGAGCCGGATCGCCTCCACCGGCAGCAATGCGCTCACAGACACCATGCGGCTGATCGTTTCACAGGCCACGGGGCCGGGCCGAGGGCTCGGGCCGTGCGGCTTCCCGCCGACGGGCCCGTTCCCGCTCAGTCGCTCTGCCGGTCCCAGAACGCGCAGTGGTGTGCGGTGGTGGCGTCCACCGGGCGGATGCCGTCCGGGCCGGGGGCCAGCGACAGCACGGTGGGGCCGACGGCGGAGCGGGGCCAGGTGGGTGCGCCCGCGGAGTTCGGGTCACCGGTGGTCGCGAACCGGGTCCAGTAGCCGGTCATGCGGGCCGCCAGCGCGTGTTGTCCGGGGGAGAACCGCGGCACCGTGTCCGTCGGGAAGAGGTACGGCAGCTCGAAGCCGTGCGCCGCCCCGTAGGGGTAGCCCTCCACCGCCGGCAGCTCCGCGAGGCGCGGCGCGTTCGTGTCACTGAAGAGATAGGCGTACGTGGGCACGCGCGCGGCCAGCGCGCGGTTCGCCCGCAGCGCGGGGCAGGTGAACGAGGCGTCGGACGTCAGGGCGGCCCAGGCCGACCCCGGCGAGGAGTGCGCCGTCAGCGGGTACTGCTTCTCGACGGCCGCCGCCGCCGCGCCGAAGGAGTGGACGAGGCGGGCCCGGTACGCGCTCGCGTCGGGGATCGGGTTCGTCGACTGCGTCAGGCCGAGGAAGAGCCGCAGCTCGTCCTTGTTGCTGCCCTGCACCACCGGCACACGGTGGAAACGGCCCTTCTCCAGGGCCCGGTCGGGGCGCAGGGGCAGCCCTGCGCCCCCGTAGGAGACGAGGGAGAACGTCTGCGTCAGCGAGGGCGTGACCAGTTGGCCGGGGCTCAGGCGGCGCAGGCAGTCGAGCGTCCCGCCCGGCCGTGCGCAGCCGAGTGCGGCGGCGGCCGCCGTGCCCGCCGTCTCCGTCCGGCTCCTCGGCACGAACGGCTCGTAGCGGGGTTGGAGGGGGAGGATGGCGCCGCGCGGGAACGCGGTCATGCAGGACCCGCTCTGCAGCACCGCCCGGTGGAAGAGCCCCGCGGACTTCGGCGAGGTGAGGTGCGCGCAGGCGCTCAGCGCCCCGGCGGACTCCCCGAACAGCGTCACCCGGCCCGGGTCCCCGCCGAAGCGGGCCGCGTTGGCCCGTACCCAGCGCAGCGCCGCCCGCTGGTCGGCGAGGCCGAAGTCGGTCGCGCCGCGCAGCTCGGGGTGGCCGAAGAAGCCGAGGACGCCGAGCCGGTAGTTGAGCGTGACGACCACGGCGTCGCCCTGGACGGCGAGGCGCTCGGCCCGGTACGGGGAGCCCGAGCCGATGGTGAAGCCGCCGCCGTGCACCCAGACCATGACCGGCCGGCCGCGGCCCTTCGCCGCGGCGGACGGAGTGGAGGGCACGGTCACGTTGAGGGTGAGACAGTCCTCCGAGCCGGTCACCGGACCGGGCCCGAACTGCGGGAGCTGGAGGCACTTCGGGCCGGGCGCGCCCGCGTCGCGCACCTCGTGCCAGGGCCGTGCCGGTCGCGGGTCGCGCCAGCGCAGCGGCCCGGTCGGCGGTGCGGCGAAGGGAATCCCCTCGAAGGTGTCGTACACGCCGTGGGACCGGCCCCGTACCGGCCCGTGGTCGGTGACGACGACCGGGCCGTCGTCACCCGGGCCGCGCGCGGCCGGTCGGCCGGGGGCCTCGGCGCCCGTGGCCGGTGCGGTGAGGAGAGCGGACAGCGTGAGGACCAGCGCGCACAGCGCGCCGCCTCGGCGTCGTGAGGGACGGGGTTCCGGCATGGTGACGTCCTTCGGCGGCCGGGGGCCCACGGTGGACCCGAGCGCCCTGGTACGTACCCGGGACCGCGCGTGGTCACCTGTTCGGAATGCACCCATATGGCGGCGGACAGGAGCCTCGCTCCGTCCCGTGACTCCCTGTCGGAACGCTTGTCATGCCGTCGGGGCGGGCGTTGTCTGGGCGAGGACGCCCGGTACGGCAACGCAACGGAAGGAGCGAACGATGCGCCATGGCGACATCGCCTCCGGCCCGGACACGGTCGGGGTCGCAGTGGTGAACTACAAGATGCCCCGGCTCCACACCAGGGCCGAGGTGCTCGACAACGCCCGGAAGATCGCCGAGATGGTGAAGGGCGTCAAGGTCGGCCTGCCAGGGATGGACCTCATCGTCTTCCCCGAGTACTCCACGCACGGGATCATGTACGACCCGGGCGAGATGCTGGACACCGCCTCCCGCGTGCCGGGCGAGGAGACCGAGGTCTTCGCCGCGGCCTGCCGCGAGGCGGGGGTCTGGGGAGTCTTCTCCCTGACCGGCGAGCGGCACGAGGACCACCCGCACAAGCCGCCCTACAACACCCTCGTGCTCATCGACGACCAGGGCCGGATCGCGCAGAAGTACCGGAAGATCTTCCCGTGGTGTCCGATCGAGGGCTGGTACCCGGGGGACGCCACGCGGGTGACCGAGGGCCCCAAGGGCATGCGGATCTCGCTGATCGTCTGCGACGACGGCAACTACCCGGAGATCTGGCGGGACTGCGCGATGAAGGGCGCCGAGCTGATCGTGCGCTGCCAGGGCTATATGTACCCGGCCAAGGACCAGCAGGTCCTGATGGCCAAGGCGATGGCCTGGGCGAACAACTGCTACGTCGCGGTCGCCAACGCCACCGGGTTCGACGGCGTCTACTCCTTCTTCGGGCACTCCGCGCTCATCGGCTTCGACGGGCGCACGCTGGGCGAGACCGGCGAGGAGGAGTACGGCATCCAGTACGCGCAGCTGTCGGTGTCCGCCATCCGGGACGCGCGCGCCCACGACCAGTCGCAGAACCACCTGTACAAGCTGATGCACCGCGGCTACTCCGGTGTGCACGCGGCGGGAGAGGGCGAACGGGGCGTGGCGGAGTGCCCCTTCGACTTCTACCGGCTCTGGGTGACCGACCCGGCCAAGGCCGCGGAGAACGCCGAGGCGATCACCCGTGACACGGCCGGTGTCGCGGACTGCCCGGTGGGCTCGCTGCCCGTGCCGCCCCCGAAGGAGGACTGAGGCCTGCGGTGTACGCGTGCCGGGGCCCGGCGCCGTCGCGGCACCGGGCCCCGAGGGGTTCCGTCGCGGTCAGGGGGTGCCGAGCGCGGACAGGGTCGCTGTCGCGTCGGCCAGGCCCGCGCCGCAGCCGCCTGAGCAGCTGCCCGGCAGTGAGCGGGCGTTGGCCTTGATGGTCGACTCGACCCGGGCCGGGCTGATGCCGGGCTCGGTCTGGTACATCAGCGCGGCGAGCCCGGCGATGTGGGGCGCGGCCATGCTGGTGCCCTGGTAGGCGACGTAGGTCTCACCGCCGACGCCGCGGGCGCCGGAGTTCAGGGTGGACAGGATGCCGTCGGCGGTGTTCGGCGAGGTCTCGCCGCCGGGGGCGGTGATGTCCACGACGCTGCCGTAGTTGGAGTAGACGGCCCGGTTGCCCTGGCGGTCGGCGGCCGCGACGGCGATGACGTTCTTGCAGCTGGCCGGGTTGAAGTTCGCGGCGTTGGCGTTGGAGTTGCCGGCCGCGACGACGACGGTGGTGCCGCGGTTCACCGCGGCGTTGACGGCGCTCTGGGTGCCCGCGTCACAGGCACCGCCGCCGCCCAGGCTCATGTTGATGACGTCGGCCGGGTAGGGGTTGGCCGCGACGCCCTGCACGGTCCCGCCGGAGGACCAGGTGATGGCGTCGATGATGTCCGCCGTGGTGCCGCCGCACTTGCCCAGGACGCGGACGGGCTGGACCTTGGCCCGGTGGGCGATGCCCGTGATGCCCTTGGCGTTGTCGCCCGAGGCGGCGATGGTGCCCGCGACGTGGGTGCCGTGCCAGGAGTTGTTGGTGTCGCGGGCGGGGACGGGCTGCCCCTTCGCGTCGGTGCCGCACTCACCGCGGTTCATCCAGTCGCCGGGGTCCGCGGAGTTGCTGTCCCGGCCGCCGCCGTCCTGGGCCATCCAGGGGTCGGAGATGAAGTCGTAGCCGGGGACCACGTTGGCGGCCAGGTCGGAGTGGGCGACGTAGCCGGTGTCGATGACCGAGACGTTGACGCCCTCGCCGGTGGCGCCCTGCGCCCAGGCGCCGGGGACCTTCATGCCGGCCTTGTCCTCGAAGAGGTCCCACTGCTGCGCGTAGTAGGTGTCGTTGGGGTCGGCCGCGGCGTACATACGGGTGTCGGGGACGACGTACGCGACGTCGGGGTCGGCGGCGAAGGCGGCCATGACGTCCTTGACGTCCTTGGTGCCGAGGTCGTCACCGAGGTCGACCAGGGCGGCGCCGGTGCCGAGGCGCCGCTCGAAGGCGAGGCTCTCGCCGACGTCATCGCCCTTGGCGCGGGCGTCGGCGCGGGCCTCGGCGTTGGAGGTGGCCTCGTCGGCGCGTGCGGTGTAGCCGACGATGAGGCGCTCGGTGGGGACCGCCTTCGCCACGGACGCGCCGGGTACCGCGGCGGAGTCCGGGCCCGGGGCTGCGACGACGGTGGTGACTCCGGTGCCGACCAGGACGGCGGCGCCGACCGTGGCCAGCAGGGATATGCGTATGCGTCTGGAACCGCTCAAGATGTGCCTTTCACGGGCTGGTCCGGGCATGCCGGACCAGCGGTTCGTGCCGTGCATGACAATTTGCTCCGCGCCTGTGCCGAATGGTGCGTGTGGGGATGTGGGGGCGGCACAGGCCCGGGGGCGCGCGGGGCTCTGGGGAGACGCCGTGACGCGCTCCCGGCCGGACGCACGCCTGTCCGTCACGCAGGACTCGTACGGCCTGCAACAGATGAACGTTCGACCAACCGGTGGCACGGAACTTATGGCCGGGGGAACAGCGCGCCTATCCGGGAGGCCCAACCTACGGATACGCAATTAACCATGCCCGCAGGCCGCGTTGGTCTAGGCCTGACCTGGGGTTTTGGTGGTGACGCGAGCACCGGTCCCGTCAACGCGGGCCTTGCCGGGCGGCGTTGGGGTCGCAGCGGAAGACCTACGGGGCCAGCTCCTGTCGGGTCGCGGTGCCCAGTTTGCGCATGGCCCGGGCGACGTGCTGTTCGACCGTACGGGGCGACAGGTGCAGGGTGGTGGCGATCTCGCGGTTGGTCAGCCCGTTGCCCGCGAGCTCGGCGACTTCGCGCTCGCGCGGGGAGAGCTGGTCGCGGTAGGAAGGCCGCCCGGGGCGGCGGCGGTGCTTCTCGGGCTGGTGGACGCGCGAGAGCGCGCGCACGCGCGCCGCGTCCCAGGCCGCGCCGAGGTCACTGAACTGCTCGGCGGCGAAGGCGAGATCGGCGAGGCCCCGTGCGCGGGGCGTGCCGGGTGTGGCGCCTTCGTCGGGTGCGGCGTCTTCGTCGTGCGTGTCGCCGTGGTCGTTGTCCGTCGTGTCGCGGTCGTCGGCTGTGGAGCGAACGCCGGATGTGTCCTGGTCATCCGGTGTGTCGTGGTCGCCGGGTGTGTCGCGGACATCGGGTGTGTCCTGGCCATCGGGTGTGTCGGCGTCCGCCTCCCGCAGGGCGCAGCGTCCGGCGCCCTCGGCCGTCAAGGCGTGGGCGTAGGGCCGAGGAAGGGCGGCGAACGCACTCGCCGCCCGCTGGTAGAGGGGGCGGGCCCGGGCCGGGTCGTCGGTCGCCTCGGCCAGCGCGGCACGGGTCCACCACAGGGCCGCGTCGGCGGCGGGGGACGCGAGGCCCTTCAGACCGTCGGCGAAGGTGTCCACGAGCCGGCGCGCGCCCGCGGTGTCGCCGTCGCGGGCCAACGCCTCGACCGCCCAGGGCGCCAGCTCCGCCGCCCAGACGAACACGCCCTTGGTGACGATGTTGTTCCAGGCGGCACGGGCCTGCGCGGCCGCGTCGGCGAAGTCCTGCCGCGCCAGGGCGAGGCGGATGAGGGCCCCGGCGAGGGTCGCGCCCAGGGGGGCGGCGGCGTGTTCGGCCAGGGGCGCGTCCTTGCCCGACAGCCATGAGGCCGCCGGGCCCCACCCACCGCGGGCGAGGTTGAGCAGCCCCAGGACGGTGCGGGCGTCGGCCGAGATGACGGGCATGTCGGCGGTTTCGCGGACGAACGCCTCGCAGCGCTCACCGAGGCCTTCCCACTGTCCGGTCGCCCACTCCAGGAGCAGCCGGGTGCCCATCGCCGTCCGCTCGGTGTAGGGGGCACCACTGCGCGCGGACAGCTCCAGGCCCTGGTCGAGCAGTTCGCGGGTGCGGTCGTAGAAGCCCAGCCACACCGAGGAGTCCGCGGCGTTGCACAGGCCGCGGGCCGCGTGGCGGCGGCAGCGGGGGTCGGGGCTGTCGACGGGAAGGGCCTTCAGCAGCTCCCACCCCTCGGGGTTGCCGTAACTGAGGGCCAGGCCCGCCCGGTTCGCGGCCACCGCGGTCTTCACGACCTCGTCGCCGCTCGCCGCGCTGGCCCGCTCCGCGTCGCGCATCCACGCCAGGTGCACGTCCAGGGAGTTGCCCGGCCAGTAGGGCATGGCCAGGGCCGACATCGCCCTGGCCGCGAGCTCCGGACGCGCCTCGCGCAGCTCCGCGGCGGACCGTTCCAGCTCCGCCCAGCCGTGCGTGCTCATGCCGACCTGGTTGCACAGCAGGAGTCCCAGGTCCAGACGCATCTCGCCGCGTACGGCCTGCGGCAGGTTCTCGTCCCGCACGATCTGCGTGAGCACCTCGACCGTCTGGTCGGAGCGCAGCGCGACGACGGCGCTGGCGGCCAGGACGGGGGCGAGGCGCGCTCGCGCGGGGTGCGACACGAGCGGCGAGGCGAGGGTGTCCTCCAGAAGGGCGATGACTTCCTGGTGGTGGCCCTCGGCCGCGAACTCGCGGGCCGCGCGTTCCACCGCCCGCAGCCACGCGCGCATCTCGCCGCCCGCCCGGCGGTGCCGGGCCAGGGCCGCCCATGGCACGGGGTGCCTGCGCTGGAGCAGTGCGGCCGCCCGGCCGTGCAGCTCCTGGCGCACGGGTCCGGGGACCGTCTCCAGCACGGCCTCGGCCGCGAGCGGGACGGGCAGGGCGTAGCGGTGCTCGGCGTCCTCAAGGAGGGCGGCTCGCGCGAGGGCGGCCACCAGCGCGTCGCGGCCGTCATGGCCTCCCCGGTCGCCGTGGTCGTCGTCGTCCACTTCCTGAGCCGTACGCGCCTCAAGCCCGGCCACGGTCAGCAGGTCCGCCCCGGACGCCGGTTCGCCGAGGACCGCCGCGGCCCACACCACGCGCCGTGCAGGACCGGGCAGGGCGTCGGTGCGGTGCAGCATCAGCTCGGCAAGGCGTACGGGCACCCCCGCGGCGTCCACGTCAGCGGCGGTGCAGCGCTCCCCCGCGCTGTCCCGCAGCACGGCCAGCAGGTCGACCACCACCTGGGCCACACCGCCCGACCGCTCGTGCAGCCGAGCCACGGCCTGAGGGCCACACCCCTCCCCCAGGGCCTCACTCGCCGCCTCGGCCACCTGACCGGCGTGCCACGGCAGCACGCGGTGGCGCAGTATCACCAGGTCGTCGGGGTAGCGAAGCGGCGCAGGACCGAACGGCAGACCGGGCCGGGCCAATTCTTCGGGGCGGTAGGTGACGACGACGGCTGTCTGCGGCCCGGCCTTCGCCACCAGGACCCGTATCCGGGCCAGAGCCTCCTCGTCCGCCGTGTGTACGTCGTCCACCAGCACCAGCGCGGGGGCGTCGGCGGCGACATCCGGAGTCTGACGGTCGCCGGAGCGCCAGGGGATCACCACGCCGACGGCCTCCGGCAGCTCGGCCAGGCGCCGCAGCAGCCGGCTCTTGCCGGCGCCCGCGGCTCCGGCGACCAGGACGAGGACGGGACCGGCGTCCTTCTCGGCCAGTGTCCGCCGTATCCGGCCTTCCCAGAATTCCTCACCCTGCGTGACCACGCTGCTCCTGTACGCCGTCTACCAGGCCTTCCGGCCTTCTTTGCGTATCCGTATTTCGCCCGGCACTGATTGCTTTCCGCCTGCTGCGGTTGACAGCGTGCTAAGCGCCCGTGATGCGACGCTCCGGGCACGGCAGCGGGAGGACCGCATGATCACCGCCCAGTACGCGCAACCGTCCCGAACGGGCACCGGTGCCATCCCGGCCGCGTCCGCGGCGCCCACTGGCCCGGCCACCGTGCACCGCGAGTCGCTGGCCACGCTGGCGGCCACCGCCGCCGCGGCTCCGGCCCTGCGCCGCTTGGCGACGACGTCCGCGCGGGCCTGGCACCTCGATGCCGCCACCCGCGAGGCGCTGGCGCTCGTCGTCACTGAGCTGGTCACAAATGTCATACTGCACAGCGGCAGCCCCCGTGTCACTCTGCGGCTGCGTCTCCTGCCCGGCGTCCTGCGCGTCGAGGTCCACGACACCGGCTGCTGGCACCGCCGTGTGACGCGCCGCCCCGACCGGCACACCACCGCGCCGGACGACGCCACGGCGGACCTCCTGCACGCCGAGTCCGGCCGCGGCCTCGCCCTCGTGGAGGCCTACGCCGCCCACACCACGATCCGCCCCTCCCGCACGGGCACCACCGTCCTCGCCGAACTCCCCCTGCCCTGAGCAGCAGCTCCCCGCGGGTCGGGGGTCACCCGCCACCCGCGTGCTCGGCTCACAGGCGGACCGACGCGGTGAGTCGTCGCAGCGCGTCCTGAGCGGGCGGCCCCCAGGTCGGCTTGCCTCCGGGGCGGCCGTGGACTCCGGCGTGCCCGATGTGGAGGCAGGCGAGGGCGCGCAGCACCGCCCAGCCGCGGGCGCGGCGCAGGGTCGCGGCGTCCGGGCTCGGCCGACAGGCTTCGTGGAAGAGGTCGAGGGCTCCGTCCGGCAGCAGGATCCAGGCGGCGGCGAGGTCGAAGGCCGGGTCACCGGCGAAGAGGTCGCCGAAGTCGATGACGCCGCAGAAGGTGCCGTTCGAGGTCAGGACGTTGGCCGGATGCAGATCGCCGTGGAGCCAGAGCCGTGGTCCCGCCCAGCCCGGCGCGGCGGCGGCGTCCTCCCAGACCGCGCGGACGGCCTCCGGGTCGCGTACCAGCCCCAGGTCGGTGGCCGAGGCGAGGCCTTGGGTGAACCCTTCAGCGGTGTCGGCCAGCGCGCCGCCACGGTCGCGGCCCGCCGGTGCCCGGTCGGGCGCGGGGCGGTGGAGGGCGGTCAGGAAGGCGGCCAGGCCGACGGCCGCCTCCGCGGCGCGCGTGGCGGGAGCGTGGTCTGCGGGCTCGCCCGGCACCCAGGTGGTGACGAGCCAGGGCCGGGGAAACCGTGCGGAGGGCTCGCCGAGGCGCTGCGGCACGGGAACAGGCAGGGGCAGGAGGGGGGCGAGGGCGGGCAGCCAGGCGTGCTCCTTGCGCAGCAGCTCGTCCGCGGACCGCGTCGCCCAGGGCACCCTCACGGCGAGGTCGTCGCCGAGCCGCCACACTTGGTTGTCCCAACCGCGCGCCCCGAGCTTCAGGGGGCGGTCCGCCAGGTCCGGGTGCTGTGCGCGCAGCAGATCCCGGATCAAGTCCTCGGTGATGTCCGTGTCGGGTGCCGTCATGGGGAGCAACGGTAGTGGGGCGGCGGTCCGCACGGGTTCCGGGGCGATCCGGGTCACGTCCCGGTGCCCCAGGGGCTTTTGCAGCGGACGATCCGGTCCGGCCGCCCGGGTCCAAGAGCCGTCGGTCGCCTACGCGTCGTCCACGGCCTGGGCCTCGACGATGCTCAGGACGGTGGGAGTGGGAACGACACGGGTCAGCCGCAGGCCCGCCTCGGTCAGCACGCCGCGGAAGTCCTCGTACGTGCGCTCACGCCCCACCAGCGAAGCCATCATCAGCAGGTCCAGGTCCTTGGCCTGATGGGGGCGGTTGTCGGGTGCGACGACCGCGTCCACCACGAGGATCCGCCCGCCCGGGGCGAGCGCGCGGCGGCAGGCGCGCAGCAGGCGGACGCACTGCTCGTCCTGCCAGTCGTGCAGGATGCGCTTGAGGACAACGACATCGCCCGTGGGCACCTCGGTGAAGAAGTCGCCCTCCGCGGTGGACCACCGTCCGGCGAGCGCCGCGTCGTCGGCGAGGCGGTGCCCGGCCACGACGTGGGCCTGGTCGTACAGCACACCACTGAGCCCCGGCCCGGCCCGCAGGATCGCGGCGAGGAACCCGCCCTGGCCTCCGCCGACGTCCACGACAGTGCCGGTCTTCGGGAAGTCGTAGGCCCCGGCGATCGGTCCGTTCTCCACGCTGGACATGGCGGCCATGCCGTCGTGGAAGACGGCCGCGGTCTTGGCGTCCTGGGCGAAGTGGTCGAAGAACGGCCGCGTGAAGACGGCCTCGAAGACGGATCCGCCGGTGCTCAGGCAGTGGTCCATCCGGCCCGCCGGGAGCCAGAACGTACGGTCGGTGATCATGAGGACCCCGTCCCGTACCGAGTCCGGGACGTCGGACCGCAGTGCTTGCCCCGCCGCCTCCAGGCGGAAGTGCCCCCGCTCGTCCTCACTGAACAGGCCCCGCGTGGCGAGCAGCCGGAGCACCCGGGTCAGGGCCGCCGGGTCGGTCTCGGTGGCGGTGGCCAACTCGGCGGGGGCGCGCGGCCCGTCGGCCAGGTGGTCGGCCACGCGCGCGAGCGCGGCCGCCCTGAGCGCGGCCGGGAACACGAAGCCGAGCGCCGCGTCGATGAGTGCGGCACCTCCCCCGCCCCCGCCGTGCGCACCCCGCTCACCAGCAGTGCCCATGTCACCCATCGCCCCGGCTCCTTCCGCTCCCGTGCCCGGTCGAGCACAGCCGTGCCCCACGGCCCGCTCCCTCAACCCCGGCGTCCGCCGCACGGGTCACCAATGGCGTGTTCTGAGCGTCACGGGCCAGGCCCTGGCTTCACCGGTCACGCCGAGGTGAGGTCCGGCTTCCAGTCCTCGACGAGGAGCCCCAGCAGCACCTCGTCGACGAACTCGCCCATCACCCAGGCCGAGGAGCGCAGCACACCCTCGCGGACGAAGCCGTTGCGCTCGGCGGAGCGCAGCATCGCGGCGTTGTCCGACAGGGTCTCGATCTGCAGGCGGTGCAGGCCGCGCACCACGAAGCCGTAGTGGCACAGGATCGCGACCGCATCCGTGCCGTAGCCCTTGCCGCGCGCGGACGGCAGCATTCCGAGGCCGATGTGCGCGGACCGGTTGTGGGGGTCGATGTTCCACAGCACCGCGTCGCCGACGAGCGCGCCGCCCGCCAACTCCACGACGGAGAAGGCGGCGTGGCGCTGCTCCTCGTCGTCCACCGCGAAGCGTGACTCCTTCGAGCCGGGCGTGATCGGCCGCCACGGCCGGGTGTCGGACCGCGCCTGGTTGGCCACGTCGTCGTGGAGTTCGGCGTGCAGGACGGGCACGTCGTCCTCGTGCCGGGCCCTGAGCCCGACCTTGCTCCCTCTCAGCATGCGAGCTTCCTATCCGACCGTGCCGAGCGGCGGCAATCCAATAAAGCGGCGCGGGAACCGAGTTCACCGCGTACGCGCCCGCCGCGGGAGTTCTGTCCGGAACAGCACCCCGCGGAGCGCCCCCGGACGCCTCGTCCGCCGATCAAGCCGCTAGCCTCCGTACGCATGACCGATACACAAACCCACGACCAGCGCGTCGGTGAGCTCGTGAGACCGCCTGCCCACCGCGTCCTGTGGTGCGCCGCGGGCGCCACCGCGTTCTTACTCCTCGCCGACCTCGGTACGCGTGCCTACAACCACTACGACTCCATCCCGACCATCCGCAGGTTGGTGAACGTCGACGTCGAGGCCAATTTGGCCACGTGGTGGAACAGCACGCTCCTGTTGGCCGTGGCGGGCGTGGCGCTGACCGCGGCACTGCTCAGCGGGCGCGACACGCGCCCCGGGCGGCTGTCGTGGCTGGGCCTGGCCGCCGCGACCGCGCTGCTCAGCATCGACGAGACGGTGTCGTTGCACGAGCGCCTCGGCGAGGTCGGCCGGTCGTGGAAGGAATGGGCCGGGGGTGCGCTGCCCACGCACGCCTGGGTGCTGCCCGGGGCGCTGCTCGCGGCGGCGGGCACCGTCTGCGCCGTGCTGTGGGCGCGGGGGCTCCCGCGCGATCTGCGCAACGGGGTGCTCAGCGCGCTGGGGGTGTATCTCGGCGGGGCGCTGGTGACCGAGGCGTTCAACGGCTGGGCACTCGAGAACGGCCACAGCGTCGTGCTCATGCTGGGAACGCTCGTGGAGGAGGGTTTGGAGATGAGCGGCTGCATCGTCGCCCTCGCCGTCCTCAGCCGTTACGTGCTCCTTGAGCGTGACCCCGCGTCCGGACGCACGGCGGTGAGGCTGCGGGACGGCCGGACCGCGTAGCGGCCGCACGGGGGTGCGTGTCCGATTACTCAGTTCCTCGACTATTCTGAATTCCGTAATAGTCGGTGGAGCAGAGGAGCGACCTCGGTGGCAGCACACGCGGCAGCCCTTGGGACGGCGGCCTGGACCCGGGCGGCCCTGCCGCTCTGCCTCCTCGGGGTCCTCGACAGCGAGGCCAAGAGCTATGGGTACGCCCTGCTCAGCCGCCTCGCCGACGCGGGACTCACCGGCGTGAAGCCCGCCGCCCTCTACCCCGCCCTGAGCCGCCTCGAAGAGGAAGGCGCCGTCGAGATCGAGTGGGGCGCGGGAGAGGGCGGGCCCGGGCGCAAGTACTACCGGATCACCGAGGCGGGGCGGCAGCGACTGGGGCGGGAGCGGGCCGCGTGGCACGCGTTCACCGCCATGGTCGCCACGCTCGCCGACGGTGCGGGGGACGAGGAGTAGCCGTGGCCACGTCACAGCACGAGTCACAGAAGCAGACGCGGAAGCACAACCTCCGTTGGGACCTCGACGAGGACGCGGACTGGGCGGCGACGGTCGAGCTGCGCCTCGTCCTCGACCACGACGCGCCCGCGGGGCTCGCCGACGACGTCCTCGCCGAGGTGCACGAGCTGGTGCGCGAGGAAGGGCGGACCGCCCACGACCTGTTCGGCGCGCCGGAGGCGTACGCGCGCGCCGTCGCCGAGGAACGCGTCAGTGAGGAGTACCGGGCGCGGACCGACACCCACGGCCTCACTCCCGGGGAGCGGCTGCTCGCCGCGTTCGGCACGCTCGGGGTGGTCGGTGCCGTCCTGTGCGCCATCGACTGGGTGCACGACGGGCTGTGGGTGAGCGTGAGCTGGCCGGGCGTCGTGGGCATCACCACCGTCGTCCTGGCCGTCGGCCTGATCACCGTGGCCGTGGTGGCGCGGTCCGCCGGGCGCTTCAAAGGCGCGTACGCCTTCGCCGCCGGTGTGCCCGCCGTCATCGCGGCCGGGGGCGGGGTCGGTGTCGCCGTGCCCGAGGTGCAGTTGTTCGCCGTGCCCGTGCCGGTCCTCATGGCGGGGTGCGCGGCCTGCGCCGTGGGGGCCTTCGCCGTCCCGGAGCGGGTCGTCGACCGGTGGTTCGCGGTGCGCCCGCCCGCGGGCCGCGACGACGCCGCGTGGCTCGACCGGCTCGGCGGACTGCTGCGCGGGCGGCACGGCATGACGGCGGCCGAGGCGCGCGGGCACGTGCGCGAGGCACGGCAGCACCTCGCCGCCGTGGAGCCCGGCGAGCACGCCGAGGACGTCTTCGGGGACGTCGGGATCTACGCCCTCCGGCTCGCCGACGGCCCCCGCAAGAAGGAGCGCGCGGCCCGCCGCAAGATGTACGGGACGCTGCTGCTGCTCGGCGTGGTCACCCTGCTGTTCGTGGACCACGTGCTGGACTCGGAGACGTCCTTCGACTTCTGGCTCGCGCTCTACACCGGCGTGGTCGGCAGCCTGGGCTGGACGGCGGTCGGCGAGTGGCGCGCCAGCCGCCGCCCGGACGCCGCCGCGCCTGACGGCACCGACTAGCCGCTGTCGCCGCTCGGCCGCGTCGGTACGCGGCTCGGCGGCGTCCAGCAGGCACGTGACGTCAGTCCGGGCACACGTGACGTCAGTGCAGGCACAGGCAGAACGGATGCCCTGCCGGATCCGCGTAGACACGCCAGTTGGCCTCCGGCCGGAGCTGGTCCGTCCGCTCAAGGACCGTGGCGCCCAGGTCAAGGGCCCGCTTCTCCTCCGCTTCGAGGTCGTCGACGTCGAAGTCCAGGTGGAGCTGTTGCGGGTACTGCTGGCCCGGCCACTCGGGCGGGCGGTAGCCGTCCACGCGCTGACAGGCCAGCGGTGTCCCCTCGAACCCGTGCACTTCGACCCAGTCGGAGTCCTCTGGGTCCGCGACCACTCGGCCGCCCAGCAGCTCCGCGTAGAACGTCGCGAGCCGTACCGGATCCGCACAGTCCAGTGCGACCGCTTGCAGCTTTCGAATCATGTCCAGCGCCTTTCGCTCCGAGGGCATTTCGGTGAGGTTCCGTACGGGACGGCTCGTACCCACTGGGGCGGGGGTGTACCGCTGGGTTCACCCGAAGCGAAGGCACCTCACCGCATCGGCCTCCCGGTGGCCGCCGGGTGCCCTCACCTCGTGTCGGGGGCCGGGCGTACGGGCCGTAACCTGGACTTCCGTGGAAGCACGTACACACAACGACACCGTTCCCGCGCCCGCTTCGCCGCTGCGGGTCTTCGTCCTCGACGACCACGAGGTGGTGCGGCGGGGCATACGGGACCTGCTGGACGCCGAGCCCGACATCGTGGTGGCCGGGGAGGCCTCGGACGCCGCCGAGGCGCTCGCCCGCGTCCCCGCCGTCCGGCCGGACGTCGCGGTCCTCGACGTACGCCTCGGCGAGGGCGGCAGCGGCGACCACGCGGGCGTGGAGGTGTGCCGGGAGCTGCGCGCCCGCATGCCGGACCTCGCCTGTCTGATGCTCACGTCGTTCGACGACGACGAGGCGCTGTTCGACGCGATCATGGCGGGCGCGGCCGGTTACGTGCTCAAGCGGATCGACGGCTCGGACCTGGTGAACGCCGTGCGCACGGTGGCGGGCGGGGCCTCGATGCTGGACCCGCGCGCGACCGCCCGGGTGATGGCGCGGCTGCGCGAACCGGAGCCCGAGCCCGCCCGCTCGCCGGAGCTGGAGCGCCTGTCACCGCGCGAGGCGGAGATCCTGGCGCTGATCGGCGAGGGCCTGACGAACCGGCAGATCGCCGACCGGCTGTTCCTCGCCGAGAAGACCATCAAGAACCGGGTCTCGTCCATCCTCACCAAGCTCGGCGTCGGCCGCCGCGTCCAGGCGGCCGTGATCGCCGAGCGGCTGCGCGAGCAGCAGGGCGCGAGGCGCTAGCCGCGGAGCGCGCGGGAGTTCAGTCGCCGGGCAGCGGCACACGCCACACGATGCGGGTGCCGCCCGCCTCCGGGGACTCGACGGTCAAGGACCCGGCGTACTGCTCGGCCCGGGAGCGCAGATTGACCAGACCGCCGCTGCGCCCCGCGGAGTTGCCCGGACCGGAGATGCCTGCCCCGTCGTCCGTCACGGTGAGCGTGAGGGCGTCCCCCGTGGCCGGAACGGCGAGCACCACGTCCGCCCGACCGGCCCGGGCGTGCCGGGCGACGTTGCTGAGGGCCTCGGCGGCCACGGCGAGGACGTGCTCGGCCACGTCGGCCGGCACGGTGGAGTCCACCGGTCCGTCGATGCGCAGGGACGGGCTGAAGCCCAGGGACTGGGCGGCGAGGCGGGCGGTCTCCGGCAGCCGGTGGCGCAGCCCGGGCCCGCCCCGGTCGTCGCCCGCGGACCGCAGTTCGAAGATGGTCGACCGGATGATCTCGACGGTGGTGTCCAGGTCCCGCACCGCCCGCGCCACGCGTTCGGCGGCGTCCGGATGCTCGATCATGCGGGTCGCGCTCTGCAGGGTCATGCCGGTGGCGAAGATGCGCTGGATCGCCAGGTCGTGCAGGTCGCGGGCGATGCGGTCGCGCTCCTTGAGGACGGCGAGCTCCTCCGACTCGGTGCGGTGCCGGGCCAGTTCGAGGGCGATCGCGGCCTGGTCGGCGAAGCGGGAGACCAGCGGCACTTCGGTGTCGTCGAAGGCCGGGCGGCCGGATCGCCTGCTCAGGCGCAGGGCACCGGGGGCCGAGGTGCCCTGGGGCAGCGGGACCACGATGGTCGGGCCGTACGCCGCCGCGCCGAGCGGATGGGCGCGCGGGTCGCTGTCGGCGTCCGCGGTGGCCACGGCCTGGCCGTTGCGGGCGGCGAGCCCGGCCAGCGACCCCCGCGCGGGCAGCGTCGCGCCCTCCATGCGCGCGGCGCCGGGGCCGTGCGCCACCTCCACGGTGAGCAGGTCGCCGCCCGCCGGGGCCGGGAGCAGCACGGCGGCGAGGTCGGCGTCGGCCACCTCGCTCGCGCGGCGGGCGATCAGACGCAGGACCTCGCGGGAGGCGGTCCCCGCGAACAGGCTGCGGGTGATCTCGCTGAGCGCCTCCAGCCAGCGCTCGCGCCGTCGGCTCTCGTGGTAGAGGCGGGCGTTGTCGATCGCCACTCCGGCGGCGTTGGCCAGCGTCGTCAGGACGGCCTCGTCGTCGGCGTCGAATCCGGCGCCGCCGCGCTTCTCGGTCAGGTAGAGGTTGCCGAACACCTCGTCGCGCACCCGGATGGGCACCCCGAGGAACGTCCGCATCGGCGGGTGGTGCGCGGGGAAGCCGAAGCTGGCCGGGTGGCGACCGAGGTCCGTCAGGCGCAACGGCGCCGGATTGCTGATCAGTTCGCCCAGGATGCCGCGTCCGCAGGGTGCCTGCCCGATCCGGGCGGCCAGTTCGTCGGCCATCCCCACCGGCAGGAACTGCGAGAGGCGGCGGCCGTCGCCGATCACGCCGAGGGCCCCGTACTCGGCGTCGGTGAGCGTGACCGCCGCCTCCACGATGTCGCGCAGGACCTGGGGGAGTTCGAGGCCGTGCCCCAGGTTCATGACGGCGTCGAGGAGGTTGTGGATGCGGT